>NZ_CP170545.1:0-4800000 GCF_042695725.1 Roseateles sp. UC29_93
TATTAGCCTGACGATGACCTACTTTCACACGGGAATCCGCACTATCATCGGCGCTAGTCGTTTCACAGTCCTGTTTGGGATGGGAAGGGGTGGGACCGACTCGCTATGGTCATCAGGCTTGACTGGTTGGCTTGCTGAGGAACTCAGCAGGCCCAATTCGGTAGAGTCAAATCAGCTTGGTTTGATTGCGTCTTCAGGTTTGAAGAACGGTTTTGATCGGGCATTCCCAGCATGAGCGGGATGCGCGTCGATCTGCGTGACCACTCACCTTGACGTTTTGAGTGTCAAAGTTATAGGGTCAAGCCTCACGGGCAATTAGTACTGGTTAGCTTAACGCATTACTGCGCTTCCACACCCAGCCTATCAACGTCCTGGTCTTGAACGACCCTTCAGGGGCTCTAGGCCCCGGCAGAACTGATCTTCGAGACGAGTTTCCCCGCTTAGATGCTTTCAGCGGTTATCTCTTCCGCACTTAGCTACTCGGCGATGCCACTGGCGTGACAACCGATACACCAGAGGTGCGTCCACTCCGGTCCTCTGGTACTAGGAGCAGGCTCTCTCAATCTTGCAGCGCCCACGGAAGATAGGGACCAAACTGTCTCACGACGTTTTAAACCCAGCTCACGTACCTCTTTAAATGGCGAACAGCCATACCCTTGGGACCGGCTACAGCCCCAGGATGAGATGAGCCGACATCGAGGTGCCAAACACCGCCGTCGATATGAACTCTTGGGCGGTATCAGCCTGTTATCCCCAGAGTACCTTTTATCCGTTGAGCGATGGCCCTTCCATACAGAACCACCGGATCACTTTGTCCTACTTTCGTACCTGCTCGACTTGTCAGTCTCGCAGTCAAGCACGCTTATGCCAATGCACTATCAACACGATTTCCGACCGTATTTAGCGTACCTTCGAACTCCTCCGTTACACTTTGGGAGGAGACCGCCCCAGTCAAACTGCCCACCATACACTGTCCCCAACCCGGATAACGGGCCAAGGTTAGAACCTCAAACACACCAGGGTGGTATTTCAACGTTGGCTCCACCTGATCTAGCGACCAGGTTTCAAAGCCTCCCACCTATCCTACACAGATCTGTTCAAAGTCCAATGTAAAGCTACAGTAAAGGTTCATGGGGTCTTTCCGTCTTTCCGCGGGGAGATTGCATCATCACAAACATTTCAACTTCGCTGAGTCTCTGGAGGAGACAGTGTGGCCATCATTACTCCATTCGTGCAGGTCGGAACTTACCCGACAAGGAATTTCGCTACCTTAGGACCGTTATAGTTACGGCCGCCGTTTACTGGGACTTCAGTCAAGAGCTTGCACCCCATCATTTAATCTTCCAGCACCGGGCAGGAGTCACACCCTATACGTCGACTTTCGTCTTTGCAGAGTGCTGTGTTTTTAATAAACAGTTGCAGCCACCGATTCTCTGCGGCCTCATTGGGCTAACCAAGTAAATGGATCACCTACTAAAGGCACACCTTCTTCCGAAGTTACGGTGTCAATTTGCCGAGTTCCTTCTCCAGAGTTCTCTCAAGCGCCTTAGAATACTCATCTCGCGCACCAGTGTCGGTTTGCGGTACGGTCGTCAATAGCTGAAGCTTAGTGGCTTTTCCTGGAAGCAGGGTATCACTCACTTCGTCTGCAAGCAGACTCGTTATCACCCCTCATCTAAGCCCGGCGGATTTGCCTACCAGGCACGACTACAGGCTTGAACCGGGACATCCAACACCCGGCTGAGCTAACCTTCTCCGTCCCCACATCGCACTATTGATCGGTACAGGAATATTGACCTGTTTCCCATCAGCTACGCATCTCTGCCTCGCCTTAGGGGCCGACTCACCCTACGCCGATGAACGTTGCGTAGGAAACCTTGCGCTTTCGGCGAGGGGGCTTTTCACCCCCTTTAACGCTACTCATGTCAGCATTCGCACTTCTGATACCTCCAGCAGGCCTCACGACCCACCTTCACAGGCGTACAGAACGCTCTCCTACCACGCACAGTAAACTGTGCATCCGCAGCTTCGGTAACTGGCTTAGCCCCGTTACATCTTCCGCGCAGGACGACTCGATCAGTGAGCTATTACGCTTTCTTTAAATGATGGCTGCTTCTAAGCCAACATCCTGACTGTTTTAGCCTTCCCACTTCGTTTCCCACTTAGCCAATTTTAGGGACCTTAGCTGGCGGTCTGGGTTGTTTCCCTCTTGAGTCCGGACGTTAGCACCCGGTGCTCTGTCTCCCAAGCTGTACTCTTCGGTATTCGGAGTTTGCATAGGTTTGGTAAGTCGCCATGACCCCCTAGCCTAAACAGTGCTCTACCCCCGAAGGTAATACTTGAGGCACTACCTAAATAGTTTTCGGAGAGAACCAGCTATCTCCAGGTTTGTTTAGCCTTTCACCCCTATCCACAGCTCATCCGCTAGTTTTGCAACACTAGTCGGTTCGGACCTCCAGCACCTGTTACGGTACCTTCATCCTGGCCATGGATAGATCACCTGGTTTCGGGTCTACACCCAGCGACTAAATCGCCCTATTCGGACTCGATTTCTCTACGGCTACCCTATTCGGTTAACCTCGCCACTGAATGTAAGTCGCTGACCCATTATACAAAAGGTACGCAGTCACCCTTGCGGGCTCCTACTTTTTGTATGCATGCGGTTTCAGGATCTATTTCACTCCCCTCCCGGGGTTCTTTTCGCCTTTCCCTCACGGTACTTGTTCACTATCGGTCGATTACGAGTATTTAGCCTTGGAGGATGGTCCCCCCATATTCAGACAGGATTTCACGTGTCCCGCCCTACTCTATTCGTGCCTAGTTCCACAATCGACATTTCTCATACGGGGCTATCACCCGCTATGGCCGGACTTTCCATTCCGTTCTGATATGCCAACTGCTAAAACACGAGGGCTACTCCGATTTCGCTCGCCACTACTTTCGGAATCTCGGTTGATGTCTTTTCCTCGAGCTACTGAGATGTTTCAGTTCACCCGGTTCGCCTCGCACACCTATGTATTCAGTGTGCGATACCTCTAAACGAGGTGGGTTTCCCCATTCGGAAATCTCCGGATCAAAGCTTATTTGCCAGCTCCCCGAAGCTTATCGCAGGCTATCACGTCCTTCGTCGCCTGTAATCGCCAAGGCATCCACCACATGCACTTAGTCACTTGACCCTATAACTTTGACATCCGCAGATGTCGTCAAGGACAGATGCTCAACAACTTGAGCATTTATTTGAGTATCACGCGTTCGCCGTTCTTCAATTTCTACTCTTTTCAGAGTTGAAGTTTGTTGACGCAATCAAATGTCGCTGGCGGCACGGTGCCGGTCACCCCTTTACGAGTGCCAAGCTTTCCGCCAGCAACGCTGATTCGACTCTACGAATTGTTAAAGAACAACAGCCGACTAAAAAGTCGAGACTGGCAAACCACAACGTCATGCTTGACGCTGTGGTTTGCCACCCTTGTGAAGTGATTGGTGGAGGATGACGGGATCGAACCGACGACCCCCTGCTTGCAAAGCAGGTGCTCTCCCAGCTGAGCTAATCCCCCAAGATCTTGACGATCCTCGTGGTGGGTCTGGCTGGATTCGAACCAGCGACCCCCGCCTTATCAAGACGGTGCTCTAACCGACTGAGCTACAGACCCACGCGTTTCATGCGTGCTCCTGTATCGCGCCAACCGGCAAGGCCAGCTCGCCAGGCTCACGCGTTTTCTCACTCACTGTTGTGTGTCTACAGCCGATAAGTGTGGGCGCGCTGAACTCGCATTTTTCGACTCGACTCTCCCGAGCTGCCTAGGCAACCCGACGGTCTCATCATTCTCTAGAAAGGAGGTGATCCAGCCGCACCTTCCGATACGGCTACCTTGTTACGACTTCACCCCAGTCACGAACCCTGCCGTGGTAATCGCCCCCCTTGCGGTTAGGCTAACTACTTCTGGCAGAACCCGCTCCCATGGTGTGACGGGCGGTGTGTACAAGACCCGGGAACGTATTCACCGCGGCAAGCTGATCCGCGATTACTAGCGATTCCGACTTCACGCAGTCGAGTTGCAGACTGCGATCCGGACTACGACCGGGTTTCTGGGATTAGCTCCCCCTCGCGGGTTGGCAGCCCTCTGTCCCGGCCATTGTATGACGTGTGTAGCCCTACCCATAAGGGCCATGATGACCTGACGTCATCCCCACCTTCCTCCGGTTTGTCACCGGCAGTCTCATTAGAGTGCCCTTTCGTAGCAACTAATGACAAGGGTTGCGCTCGTTGCGGGACTTAACCCAACATCTCACGACACGAGCTGACGACGGCCATGCAGCACCTGTGTCCAGGTTCTCTTTCGAGCACTCCCACATCTCTGCAGGATTCCTGGCATGTCAAGGGTAGGTAAGGTTTTTCGCGTTGCATCGAATTAAACCACATCATCCACCGCTTGTGCGGGTCCCCGTCAATTCCTTTGAGTTTCAACCTTGCGGCCGTACTCCCCAGGCGGTCAACTTCACGCGTTAGCTACGTTACTGAGAAGAAACCCTCCCAACAACCAGTTGACATCGTTTAGGGCGTGGACTACCAGGGTATCTAATCCTGTTTGCTCCCCACGCTTTCGTGCATGAGCGTCAGTACAGGTCCAGGGGATTGCCTTCGCCATCGGTGTTCCTCCGCATATCTACGCATTTCACTGCTACACGCGGAATTCCATCCCCCTCTACCGTACTCTAGCCATGCAGTCACAAATGCAGTTCCCAGGTTGAGCCCGGGATTTCACATCTGTCTTGCATAACCGCCTGCGCACGCTTTACGCCCAGTAATTCCGATTAACGCTTGCACCCTACGTATTACCGCGGCTGCTGGCACGTAGTTAGCCGGTGCTTATTCTTCAGGTACCGTCATGAACCCCCAGTATTAGTAGGAGTCTTTTCTTCCCTGACAAAAGCGGTTTACAACCCGAAGGCCTTCTTCCCGCACGCGGCATGGCTGGATCAGGGTTGCCCCCATTGTCCAAAATTCCCCACTGCTGCCTCCCGTAGGAGTCTGGGCCGTGTCTCAGTCCCAGTGTGGCTGGTCGTCCTCTCAGACCAGCTACAGATCGTCGGCTTGGTAGGCCTTTACCCCACCAACTACCTAATCTGATATCGGCCGCTCCAATTGCGCGAGGTCTTGCGATCCCCCGCTTTCACCCTCAGGTCGTATGCGGTATTAGCTGCTCTTTCGAGCAGTTATCCCCCACAACTGGGCACGTTCCGATATATTACTCACCCGTTCGCCACTCGTCGCCAGGTTGCCCCGCGTTACCGTTCGACTTGCATGTGTAAGGCATGCCGCCAGCGTTCAATCTGAGCCAGGATCAAACTCTACAGTTCGATCTTGAATAAACTCAACGGAATCGAACAAAGACTACTTTCATAGCTTCATTCATATCTTCCGTGAGCATCTAGCGATTTAACCTTCTCAGGTCGCTCGTCCAGACGCCCACGCTTATCGGCTGTAAATTCTTAAAGAACATCGAAGCAGCTTTCGCCTCAGGCTTTCCGCCTTGCTTCGTCGCACCGCTGATTTGTCGTCAGCAGCGCAGAGATGAGACTATAAACGAGTTCGTTTGAACTTGTCAAGCGTCTTTCACGATCATTCTCATGATCTGATCGACACCGCCTCAGCTCCAGAGATCAACGCTCCGCGAAGCGCTGATCTCTGCAAGCAGAGAAAGGAACGCCCGGTCATCCGACCGGGCGTCTCCGGATATTAGCCTGACGATGACCTACTTTCACACGGGAATCCGCACTATCATCGGCGCTGAGTCGTTTCACGGTCCTGTTCGGGATGGGAAGGGGTGGGACCGACTCGCTATGGTCATCAGGCTTGACTGGTTGGCTTGCTGAGGAACTCAGCAGGCCCAATTCGGTAGAGTCAAATCAGCTTGGTTTGATTGCGTCTTCAGGTTTGAAGAACGGTTTTGATCGGGCATTCCCAGCATGAGCGGGATGCGCGTCGATCTGCGTGACCACTCACCTTGACGTTTTGAGTGTCAAAGTTATAGGGTCAAGCCTCACGGGCAATTAGTACTGGTTAGCTTAACGCATTACTGCGCTTCCACACCCAGCCTATCAACGTCCTGGTCTTGAACGACCCTTCAGGGGGCTCTAGGCCCCGGCAAGACTCATCTTGAGACGAGTTTCCCGCTTAGATGCTTTCAGCGGTTATCTCTTCCGCACTTAGCTACTCGGCGATGCCACTGGCGTGACAACCGATACACCAGAGGTGCGTCCACTCCGGTCCTCTCGTACTAGGAGCAGGCTCTCTCAATCTTGCAGCGCCCACGGAAGATAGGGACCAAACTGTCTCACGACGTTTTAAACCCAGCTCACGTACCTCTTTAAATGGCGAACAGCCATACCCTTGGGACCGGCTACAGCCCCAGGATGAGATGAGCCGACATCGAGGTGCCAAACACCGCCGTCGATATGAACTCTTGGGCGGTATCAGCCTGTTATCCCCAGAGTACCTTTTATCCGTTGAGCGATGGCCCTTCCATACAGAACCACCGGATCACTTTGTCCTACTTTCGTACCTGCTCGACTTGTCAGTCTCGCAGTCAAGCACGCTTATGCCAATGCACTATCAACACGATTTCCGACCGTATTTAGCGTACCTTCGAACTCCTCCGTTACACTTTGGGAGGAGACCGCCCCAGTCAAACTGCCCACCATACACTGTCCCCAACCCGGATAACGGGCCAAGGTTAGAACCTCAAACACACCAGGGTGGTATTTCAACGTTGGCTCCACCTGATCTAGCGACCAGGTTTCAAAGCCTCCCACCTATCCTACACAGATCTGTTCAAAGTCCAATGTAAAGCTACAGTAAAGGTTCATGGGGTCTTTCCGTCTTTCCGCGGGGAGATTGCATCATCACAAACATTTCAACTTCGCTGAGTCTCTGGAGGAGACAGTGTGGCCATCATTACTCCATTCGTGCAGGTCGGAACTTACCCGACAAGGAATTTCGCTACCTTAGGACCGTTATAGTTACGGCCGCCGTTTACTGGGACTTCAGTCAAGAGCTTGCACCCCATCATTTAATCTTCCAGCACCGGGCAGGAGTCACACCCTATACGTCGACTTTCGTCTTTGCAGAGTGCTGTGTTTTTAATAAACAGTTGCAGCCACCGATTCTCTGCGGCCTCATTGGGCTAACCAAGTAAATGGATCACCTACTAAAGGCACACCTTCTTCCGAAGTTACGGTGTCAATTTGCCGAGTTCCTTCTCCAGAGTTCTCTCAAGCGCCTTAGAATACTCATCTCGCGCACCAGTGTCGGTTTGCGGTACGGTCGTCAATAGCTGAAGCTTAGTGGCTTTTCCTGGAAGCAGGGTATCACTCACTTCGTCTGCAAGCAGACTCGTTATCACCCCTCATCTAAGCCCGGCGGATTTGCCTACCAGGCACGACTACAGGCTTGAACCGGGACATCCAACACCCGGCTGAGCTAACCTTCTCCGTCCCCACATCGCACTATTGATCGGTACAGGAATATTGACCTGTTTCCCATCAGCTACGCATCTCTGCCTCGCCTTAGGGGCCGACTCACCCTACGCCGATGAACGTTGCGTAGGAAACCTTGCGCTTTCGGCGAGGGGGCTTTTCACCCCCTTTAACGCTACTCATGTCAGCATTCGCACTTCTGATACCTCCAGCAGGCCTCACGACCCACCTTCACAGGCGTACAGAACGCTCTCCTACCACGCACAGTAAACTGTGCATCCGCAGCTTCGGTAACTGGCTTAGCCCCGTTACATCTTCCGCGCAGGACGACTCGATCAGTGAGCTATTACGCTTTCTTTAAATGATGGCTGCTTCTAAGCCAACATCCTGACTGTTTTAGCCTTCCCACTTCGTTTCCCACTTAGCCAATTTTAGGGACCTTAGCTGGCGGTCTGGGTTGTTTCCCTCTTGAGTCCGGACGTTAGCACCCGGTGCTCTGTCTCCCAAGCTGTACTCTTCGGTATTCGGAGTTTGCATAGGTTTGGTAAGTCGCCATGACCCCCTAGCCTAAACAGTGCTCTACCCCGAAGGTAATACTTGAGGCACTACCTAAATAGTTTTCGGAGAGAACCAGCTATCTCCAGGTTTGTTTAGCCTTTCACCCCTATCCACAGCTCATCCGCTAGTTTTGCAACACTAGTCGGTTCGGACCTCCAGCACCTGTTACGGTACCTTCATCCTGGCCATGGATAGATCACCTGGTTTCGGGTCTACACCCAGCGACTAAATCGCCCTATTCGGACTCGATTTCTCTACGGCTACCCTATTCGGTTAACCTCGCCACTGAATGTAAGTCGCTGACCCATTATACAAAAGGTACGCAGTCACCCTTGCGGGCTCCTACTTTTTGTATGCATGCGGTTTCAGGATCTATTTCACTCCCCTCCCGGGGTTCTTTTCGCCTTTCCCTCACGGTACTTGTTCACTATCGGTCGATTACGAGTATTTAGCCTTGGAGGATGGTCCCCCCATATTCAGACAGGATTTCACGTGTCCCGCCCTACTCTATTCGTGCCTAGTTCCACAATCGACATTTCTCATACGGGGCTATCACCCGCTATGGCCGGACTTTCCATTCCGTTCTGATATGCCAACTGCTAAAACACGAGGGCTACTCCGATTTCGCTCGCCACTACTTTCGGAATCTCGGTTGATGTCTTTTCCTCGAGCTACTGAGATGTTTCAGTTCACCCGGTTCGCCTCGCACACCTATGTATTCAGTGTGCGATACCTCTAAACGAGGTGGGTTTCCCCATTCGGAAATCTCCGGATCAAAGCTTATTTGCCAGCTCCCCGAAGCTTATCGCAGGCTATCACGTCCTTCGTCGCCTGTAATCGCCAAGGCATCCACCACATGCACTTAGTCACTTGACCCTATAACTTTGACATCCGCAGATGTCGTCAAGGACAGATGCTCAACAACTTGAGCATTTATTTGAGTATCACGCGTTCGCCGTTCTTCAATTTCTACTCTTTTCAGAGTTGAAGTTTGTTGACGCAATCAAATGTCGCTGGCGGCACGGTGCCGGTCACCCCTTTACGAGTGCCAAGCTTTCCGCCAGCAACGCTGATTCGACTCTACGAATTGTTAAAGAACAACAGCCGACTAAAAAGTCGAGACTGGCAAACCACAACGTCATGCTTGACGCTGTGGTTTGCCACCCTTGTGAAGTGATTGGTGGAGGATGACGGGATCGAACCGACGACCCCCTGCTTGCAAAGCAGGTGCTCTCCCAGCTGAGCTAATCCCCCAAGATCTTGACGATCCTCGTGGTGGGTCTGGCTGGATTCGAACCAGCGACCCCCGCCTTATCAAGACGGTGCTCTAACCGACTGAGCTACAGACCCACGCGTTTCATGCGTGCTCCTGTATCGCGCCAACCGGCAAGGCCAGCTCGCCAGGCTCACGCGTTTTCTCACTCACTGTTGTGTGTCTACAGCCGATAAGTGTGGGCGCGCTGAACTCGCATTTTTCGACTCGACTCTCCCGAGCTGCCTAGGCAACCCGACGGTCTCATCATTCTCTAGAAAGGAGGTGATCCAGCCGCACCTTCCGATACGGCTACCTTGTTACGACTTCACCCCAGTCACGAACCCTGCCGTGGTAATCGCCCCCCTTGCGGTTAGGCTAACTACTTCTGGCAGAACCCGCTCCCATGGTGTGACGGGCGGTGTGTACAAGACCCGGGAACGTATTCACCGCGGCAAGCTGATCCGCGATTACTAGCGATTCCGACTTCACGCAGTCGAGTTGCAGACTGCGATCCGGACTACGACCGGGTTTCTGGGATTAGCTCCCCCTCGCGGGTTGGCAGCCCTCTGTCCCGGCCATTGTATGACGTGTGTAGCCCTACCCATAAGGGCCATGATGACCTGACGTCATCCCCACCTTCCTCCGGTTTGTCACCGGCAGTCTCATTAGAGTGCCCTTTCGTAGCAACTAATGACAAGGGTTGCGCTCGTTGCGGGACTTAACCCAACATCTCACGACACGAGCTGACGACGGCCATGCAGCACCTGTGTCCAGGTTCTCTTTCGAGCACTCCCACATCTCTGCAGGATTCCTGGCATGTCAAGGGTAGGTAAGGTTTTTCGCGTTGCATCGAATTAAACCACATCATCCACCGCTTGTGCGGGTCCCCGTCAATTCCTTTGAGTTTCAACCTTGCGGCCGTACTCCCCAGGCGGTCAACTTCACGCGTTAGCTACGTTACTGAGAAGAAACCCTCCCAACAACCAGTTGACATCGTTTAGGGCGTGGACTACCAGGGTATCTAATCCTGTTTGCTCCCCACGCTTTCGTGCATGAGCGTCAGTACAGGTCCAGGGGATTGCCTTCGCCATCGGTGTTCCTCCGCATATCTACGCATTTCACTGCTACACGCGGAATTCCATCCCCCTCTACCGTACTCTAGCCATGCAGTCACAAATGCAGTTCCCAGGTTGAGCCCGGGGATTTCACATCTGTCTTGCATAACCGCCTGCGCACGCTTTACGCCCAGTAATTCCGATTAACGCTTGCACCCTACGTATTACCGCGGCTGCTGGCACGTAGTTAGCCGGTGCTTATTCTTCAGGTACCGTCATGAACCCCCAGTATTAGTAGGAGTCTTTTCTTCCCTGACAAAAGCGGTTTACAACCCGAAGGCCTTCTTCCCGCACGCGGCATGGCTGGATCAGGGTTGCCCCCATTGTCCAAAATTCCCCACTGCTGCCTCCCGTAGGAGTCTGGGCCGTGTCTCAGTCCCAGTGTGGCTGGTCGTCCTCTCAGACCAGCTACAGATCGTCGGCTTGGTAGGCCTTTACCCCACCAACTACCTAATCTGATATCGGCCGCTCCAATTGCGCGAGGTCTTGCGATCCCCCGCTTTCACCCTCAGGTCGTATGCGGTATTAGCTGCTCTTTCGAGCAGTTATCCCCCACAACTGGGCACGTTCCGATATATTACTCACCCGTTCGCCACTCGTCGCCAGGTTGCCCCGCGTTACCGTTCGACTTGCATGTGTAAGGCATGCCGCCAGCGTTCAATCTGAGCCAGGATCAAACTCTACAGTTCGATCTTGAATAAACTCAACGGAATCGAACAAAGACTACTTTCATAGCTTCATTCATATCTTCCGTGAGCATCTAGCGATTTAACCTTCTCAGGTCGCTCGTCCAGACGCCCACGCTTATCGGCTGTAAATTCTTAAAGAACATCGAAGCAGCTTTCGCCTCAGGCTTTCCGCCTTGCTTCGTCGCACCGCTGATTTGTCGTCAGCAGCGCAGAAGCGAGATTATGAACGATTTCTTTCGAACCCGTCAAGCAGTCAGAGAAATTATTTTCATCAGCGACTGCGAGAATCTCGCCGTCAAATGAAACCCAGGACAAACCCGGTTAGTCATTCGACACCCCCGACAGTTCCTTCAGGGGCCGCTGCAAGACAGATGTCTGTGCAGCGAAGACAGCGACTGTAGCACGCTGATGAAGCGGCTCGCAAGAACTACAAGGGAAAGTTGTTGACAGCTGGCCGCGACTCGCACGGAGTACCGCTAAGCCCTTGTTTCTCCTGGAGGCCCAGCGGCGACACACCAAAGAAAAAGACCCGCCGAGGCGGGTCTTCGATGAAGCATGAGGGCGTCTGGCCGGTCAATCCGCGTCCTGGAACGCCTCGTCACGCTTGTTCTTGATGGACGGCAGCATCACCACCACCACCATCAGCGCCGCGGCGATCAACAGGCCCGCCGACAGCGGCCGGGACAGGAAGGTGCTCCAGTCGCCGCGCGACAGCAGCAGCGCGCGACGCAGGTTCTCTTCCATCATCGGACCGAGGATGAAGCCCAGCAGCAGCGGGGCCGGCTCACAGCTCAGCTTGTAGAAGAGATATCCGACCACCGCGAACGCCGCCGTCATGAACACGTCGAAGTTGTTGTTGTTCAGCGTGTAGGTGCCGATGCAGCAGAACACCACGATCGCCGGGAACAGGAAGCGGTAAGGCACGGTCAGCAGCTTGATCCAGATGCCGATCAACGGCAGGTTCAGGATCACCAGCATCAGGTTGCCGACCCACATGGAGGCGATCAGCCCCCAGAAGAGTTCCGGGTTGCTGGTCATGACCTGCGGACCGGGCTGGATGCCCTTGATCGTCATCGCACCCACCATCAGCGCCATCACCGCGTTGGGCGGGATGCCCAGCGTCAGCATCGGGATGAAGGAGGTCTGCGCGCCGGCGTTGTTGGCCGATTCCGGACCCGCCACGCCCTGGATGGCGCCCTTGCCGAACTTCTCCGGGTGCTTGGAGATCTTCTTCTCCAGCGTATAGGCCGCGAACGATGCCAGCAACGCGCCGCCGCCGGGCAGCACGCCCAGCACCGAGCCCAGGGCCGTGCCGCGCAACACCGCCGGCCAGGCGTCATGGAAGTCCTGCTTGGTCGGCCACAGACCCTTGACGCTCTTGGTGAAGACCTCGCGATGCTCGGCTGGCTGGCCGAGGTTCGCGATGATCTCGCCGAAGCCGAAGATACCCATCGCGATCACGACGAAGTTGATCCCGTCGGTCAACTCTGGAACATCGAATGAGAAGCGCGGCGTCCCCGAGATCACGTCGGTGTTGATCTGGCCGAGCAGCAAGCCCAGCAGGATCATCGAGATCGCCTTGACCAGCGAGCCCGAGGCCAGCACCACGGCGCCGATCAGGCCCAGCACCATCAGCGAGAAGTACTCGGCGGGGCCGAACTTGAAGGCCAGCTCGGTCAGCGGCGGCGCGAACGCCGCGATGATGATCGTGCCGACGCAGCCGGCGAAGAACGAGCCCAGGCCAGCGGCCGCCAGCGCGGCGCCGGCGCGGCCTTGCCGGGCCATCTGGTAGCCGTCGATCGCGGTCACGACCGACGAGGACTCGCCGGGGACGTTGATCAGGATGGCCGTCGTCGAGCCGCCGTACTGCGCGCCGTAATAGATGCCGGCGAGCATGATCAGCGCCGGCGTCGCGTCCAGCGAGTAGATCGACGGCAGCAGCATCGCGATGGTCGCGACCGGGCCCAGGCCCGGCAGCACGCCGATCAGGGTGCCGAGCACCGCCCCGCCGAAGGCATACAGGAGGTTCTCCGGCGTGAACGCCGTGCCGAACCCCATCATCAGGTTGTTGATCAGATCCATGCGTGACTCCTCAGCCGCCCAGGAAGGTTGGCCAGATGGGGATCACCAGATTCAGACCCCAGATGAAGATCGCGTAGCTGCCCGCGGTCAGGACCACGCTGCTGAGCAGCGCATCGCGCCAGCGGAACTCGTCGCTGGCCAGCGAAGCGATCGTGATCAGCAGCGGCAGCGTGATGATCATGCCCAGTCGCGGCAGGGCGAGGCCGAACACGATGATCGCGCCGACGACGATCACCAGAGGCTTCCAGGCGAAGGCGCCGACGGGCTGGCCGCCCTCCGACTCGATCGTCAGTGCCTTGAACAGCACCACCGCCCCCAGCAGCGCGAGCAGCACGCCCAGCCCGAAGGGGAAGTAACCAGGCCCGGGGCGGGCCGAGGAGCCAAAGCTGTAGTTCGTTGCCGAGCCCCACGCGAACGCGACGCCAACGACCACGAACATCAGCCCTGACCAGAAGTCGCGTTGACTCTTGATCTTCATCGAGGGAACCTCTATCGGCTTGAATGGGCGCGATTCTAGGAATCGGGTCCCCATCGAGGTCTGTGGTTATCACGTAAGGGGTGACGCCGCACCTCGCACGGGGCGTATGGCGATCTTCACGCGCCCGCTCGGCACGGGCCTTGCGCGTTGTCTGCGCGGGCTGCCGCCCCCACGAGCCTGGGGGGCGGCAAGCGGATGGATCCGGCTCCGGTCAGCCGGATCCGTTCAGGTCTCCCAGGTGGGCGGTGCTGCGCAGCACCTCATCCATGGTCGTCAGCCCCTCGGCGACCTTCATCGCACCGCCCAGGCGCAGCGGGCGCAGGCCTTCCTGCACCGCCTGCCGGCGCAAGGCTGTCATGTCGGTGTTCGGGTGCAGGTGCTTGCGGATGCTGTCGGTCAGCAGAAGCAGCTCGTACAGCCCGGCACGTCCCCGGAAACCGGTGTTGCGGCAGTCCAGGCAGCCCACGGGCCGGTAAGGCTTGACGCCTCCGTTCAGGCGCCAGGGCTTGAGCATCTCGTTGAGCGAATCGCGCGTGACCTCCGGATCCGGCTCCTTGCAGTTCGGGCACAGCGTGCGCACGAGGCGCTGAGCCAGCACGCCGATCACCGTCGCATCGATCAGGTAGTTGGGCACGCCCAGGTCCACCATGCGGGTGATCGCGGAGGCCGAATCGTTCGTGTGCAGCGTCGAGAACACCAGGTGACCGGTCAGCGAGGCCTGGATCGCCATCTCCGCGGTCTCCAGGTCGCGGATCTCGCCGACCATGATGATGTCCGGGTCCTGCCGCATCAGCGCGCGCAGTCCCTCGGCGAAGTTGAAGTCGATGGTCGGCTGCACCTGCGACTGGTTGAACGAGGGCTCGATCATCTCGATCGGATCCTCGACGGTGCAGACGTTGACCTCGTCGGTGGCCAGGCGCTTGAGCGTCGAGTAGAGCGTCGAGGTCTTGCCGCTGCCGGTCGGACCGGTCACGAGGATGATCCCGTGCGGCCGCGCGGTCAGTCGGTTCCAGCGTTCGGCGTCGTGGGTCGAGAATCCGAGCTGCGCCAGGTCCTTCACGGCGGTGTCGGGATCGAAGATCCGCATCACCATCTTTTCGCCGAAGGCGGTCGGCAGCGTCGACAGACGCATTTCCACCTCCTCGCCGGCCGGATTGCGCGTCTTGATGCGACCGTCGAGCGGGCGGCGCTTCTCGACCACGTCCATGCGTCCCAACAGCTTGATGCGCGCGGTCATCGCCCCCATCACCGTGGGCGGCAACTGGTAGACCGTGTGCAGCACGCCGTCGATGCGGAAGCGGATCACGCCCATCTCGCGGCGCGGCTCCAGGTGGATGTCGCTGGCGCGCTGGTCGAAGGCGTACTGCCAGAGCCAGTCCACGACCTGCACCACGCCCTGGTCGTTGGCGTCGAGCTGGCGGTTGCTGCGACCGAGCTCGACGAGCTGTTCGAAGCTCGCCTGCTGGCTTGCCTCGCCGGATTTCGTCGCCGCGCGCACCGATCGCGCCAACGTGAAGAACTCGGTCGTGAAGCGCGCGATCTCCTGCGGATTGGCCAGGGCCAGCTTCACGCGCTTGCGGGTGTGCGACTCGATCTGCGGAACCCAGCTGGTGTCCTGCGGTTCGGCGACCGCAATGGTCACTTCGGTCAGGCCGACCTGGATCGGCAGGCAGCGACGCGCCTCGGCGTAGCTGGCGGACATCACGTCGGCGACACGGCCGACGTCGACCTTCAGCGGATCGATGCGGACGTAGGGCAGCTTCAGGCGGCCCGCGAGCCATTCGGTCAGCGACTCGGTATCCAGCGATCGGCCATTGGTGATGCGCACGAGCCCGGCCGCGCCGAGCCGGGTCAGCGGATGCTGGGCGCTCTGGCTGGTGCCGAAGCGCGCCTCGGTGCGCTGGACCTGCTCCTGGTCGATCACGCCGTCCTCGGCCAGCCAGTGCAGCAACTGGCGCCAATCGAGCCGCGTGCCGCCGGCCTCGGCGGCCTTGGGCTTGGCGGGTGGGGCCGGCGGCGCCGGGAGGGGTGCGGCCGCCTTCGCTGCGGGAGCGGGAGCGGGCGCAGCGCTCTTGTCGCCGTGAGGCGTCGACGTGTTGTGTTTCATGGTCACTCGTCAGAGTCGACGGCCGCGGCCGCGTGGAGCTGATGGATCACGTTCATCGGCAGCGGCCGCACCAGCTTGAGCCACTTGGTGGCCGGCAGGTCATGGCGAGCCTCGATGTGGGCGGCGCGCTGTTCGAGCACCTCGCGCTCCGGCACCGCCACGCCGCGCCCCGCGACGACGATGGTATTGCCCTCGCGGGTCGGCGTCAGGTGCCAGACCTGGTCGGAGCCGAACACCTTCGCGATCCGCGCCGCGCTGCGCGTGAAGCTGGCGCTGCGGCCGAAGAGGTTGACCGTCATCAGCCCGCCGTCGGCGAGCACACGGTGGCAGTCGGCGTAGAAGGCCTCGTCGTCGAGGACCGGCGCGGCCGCCTCATGGTCGTAGAGGTCGACGTTGAGCACCTGCGCATTGCCCCAGTGGTCCGCGTCGGCCACCCACGCGCCGGCATCCTCGTTGATCACGCGCAGCCGGTCGTCGTCGTCGGGCAGGTGGAACCAGTGCCGGTTGGCGCTGATGACGGTCGGGTTGATCTCGACCGCCGTGGTCTTCATCTTCAACTGCTTGCGACAGAAGCGCGTCAGCGCGCCGGCGCCCAGGCCGAGCTGCACCGCCTGCCCGCTGGTCATCTCGCGGACATCGCGCCAGAGCATCCAGGCCATCATCCGCTGAACGTATTCCAGCTCGAGCTTCTCCGGCTTCTTGAGCCGCATGGCGCCCTGGACCCAGATCGAATCGAGGTGAAGGAAACGCACGCCGTCGAATTCACTCAGCGTCGCTTCCACCCAGTCGGTCCTTCTGCCGCTCTTGTCCTTCTTCGAGTCCCGTTGCTTGCTCACGGCTGTCGTTCCCATGCCGGGTCCGCGGGGCCCGGTCTCGTCATCTGTCGGTCGATGGCCCGGCGAGCTCTCGCCAGGCGCGAAGCTTGGCATCGTAGGGCATCGTGTAGGCCGGGCTGGAGCTGGGGAGCCCCAGCACACGGTAACGGGCTGCAAGAGGTCCGAGCTGCTTCAGCCCGAAGCGCAAGGCCGTGCCCCCGTTGAAGCCGATCGTGCGCAGCGCCGGCAGTTCCTGCAGCAGCCGGCCGAGGTCGCTGGCGAAAGGATTGCGGATGGCGCTGTCGAGGCTGCCTTCACGCTCGGTCTCGGTGATCACGTCCCAGACCGCGACGCGGTGGGCGCGCAATGCGGCGAGGCGCTCGGGGTAACCCATCGCGACGAGGTCGACGCCGAAGACCTCGCCGACCAGCCGCCAGAACTGGTTGCGCGGATGGCCGTAATACTGCTGCGCCTGCAGCGAGGCGACACCGGGAAAGCTCCCCAGCAGCAGCCATTCGGCGTCCGGCGCGTGGACGGGCGCGAGCCCCTGCCAGCGGGCAGGTTCGCGCAGGTCGGGAGCGCCGGGCGTGTCAGCCATTCGCGCGAGCGGCATCCAGCGCGCCCAGGCGCGGCAGCGCGGTGCGCGCATTGCGGCCCGTGATCTCGGCCGCTTCCTCCAGCGTCCAGCCCCGCAGCCCGGCGAGCACCGCGCCGATCCGTGGCAGCTCTCCCGGCTCGTTGCGAGAAGTGGCGCCTGCGGCGCGCTCCTCGGCCGTGCGGTACAGCCAGTGCGGCGGGATGTCCGGCGCATCCGTCTCGAGGACCAGCGCCTCCGCCGGCAGCTCCTCGGCGAGCCGGCGGATCTGCAGCGAACGGTCGAAGGTGAGCGTGCCGCCGAAGCCGAGCTTGAAGCCGAGGTCGATGAAGGCATCGGCCTGCTGCCGGCTGCCGTTGAATGCGTGACCGATGCCGCCGGTCTGCACGCCGATGCGACGCAGTCCACCGAGCAGTTGATCCGCGCTGCGACGCACATGGAGGATCACCGGCAGCCCATGCCGCTTCGCGAGCTTCAGCTGCTCGACGTAGAAATGCTGCTGCGTGGCCGCGTCGAGGTCCTTGACGAAGAAGTCCAGCCCGATCTCGCCGATGCCGACCAGGCGCGGGTCGTCGCGGCACTCGGCCAGCATCCGATCGAGGCGGCCGAGGTCCTCGTCGCGCGCGTGCATCACGTACAACGGGTGGATGCCCAGCGCGTAGCTCACGCCATGCGCATGCGCGAGTGCCCTCACCGACTCGAAGTTACCAGCGACCACCGCCGGGATCACGATCTGCGACACGCCCGCCGCCACGGCGCGCGCGACCACGGCGTCGCGGTCGGCGTCGAACTCCGAGGCGTCGAGGTGGCAGTGCGTGTCAGTCCACATGGCGACACCAGGAAAGGTTGGAAGAGACGCGGACCTTCGCGTCGCTCAGCGGAAGACCACCGTGCGATGGCCGTTGAGCAGCACGCGGTGCTCGGCGTGCCACTGGATCGCGCGGGCGAGCGTCACGCATTCGACGTCGCGGCCGATCGCCACGAGCTGGTCCGGCGTCATCGAGTGGTCGATGCGGGCGACGTCCTGCTCCACGATCGGCCCCTCGTCGAGATCCGAGGTCACGTAGTGCGCGGTCGCGCCGATCAGCTTGACGCCGCGCTCGTGGGCCTGGTGGTACGGACGCGCGCCCTTGAAGCTGGGCAGGAAGCTGTGATGGATGTTGATCGCGCGCCCTTCCAGGAAGCGGCACAACTCCGGCGACAGGATTTGCATGTAGCGCGCCAGCACGACGAGGTCGATCTGCTGCTCCTCGATCAGCTCGCGGAGCTTGCGTTCCTGCGCCTGCTTCTGCTCGTCGCTCGCCTGCAGCAGCGGCAGGTGGTGGAACGGGATGTCGTGCGACGCGGCCAGCTGATAGAAGTCGCGGTGGTTCGACACGATGGCCGGGATCTCGATCGCCAGATGACCGGTCTGCACGCGGAACAGCAGATCGTTCAGACAGTGGCCGAGCTTGGACACCAGCAGCAGCACGCGTGTCTTGCGCTGCGCGTCGACCAGTTCCCAATCCATGGCCAGCCGCGCCGCCAGCGGCGCGAAGGCGTCGCGCAGCGCGGATGCCGGACGGGCCTCGGCGCACTCGAACTCGATGCGCATGAAGAAGCGGCGGTGATCGGCGTCGCCGTGCTGGGCCGAGGTCAGGATGTTGGCGCCCTGCTCGAGCAGGATGCCGGTGACGGCGTGGACGATGCCGGCCTGGTCGGGACAGCTGAGCTTCAGGATGAAGCGGGTGGACGGGGATTCCGAGGAAGGCTTCGAGGCGGTCATGATGACGCGCATCGTAATGCAGTGGTCGTGCCGCACCGGCCCAGGCGCGGGCGGAACGAGCGGCCGCGGCCTCGCGATCGGGCAACCCAGCCTCGGCGGCAACGCCGAGGCGCCAGGTCCTCAGGCCGCGAGCGGCTGCAGCGCGCCGCCGACCAGCCGGCGCTGGTGCTCGCAACGGGCCGCCAGGTCCTGGTCGTGGGTCACCATCACGAAGGCGGTGCCCAGCTCGCGGGCCATCTCGAGCATCAGGTCGAAGACCGTTGCGGCCGTGGAGCGGTCGAGGTTGCCGGTGGGTTCGTCGGCCAGGACGCAGGCCGGGCCCGTGACCAGTGCGCGGGCGATCGCCACGCGCTGACGCTCGCCGCCGGACAGTTCGCCCGGTCGATGCAGCACGCGGGGGCCGAGCCCCACGCGCGTCAGCACCTTCGCGGCCTGTTCGCGCGCCTGCTCCTGCGGGACACGGCGGATGCGCAGCGGCATCGCGACGTTGTCCAGCGCGCTGAATTCCGGCAGCAGGTGGTGGAACTGGTAGATGAACCCGAGGTGCTGGTTGCGCCAGTCGCCGCGGGCCTTCTCGCCGAGCGTGCCGAGGTCGCGTCCCATCAGTTCGACGCGGCCGGCGGACGGCTTGTCCAATCCGCCGAGCAGATGCAGCAGCGTGCTCTTGCCCGACCCCGAGGCGCCGAGCACCGCCAGCGTCTCGCCCGCCTTCACGGTGACGTCGAGGCCGTGGAAGACCTGCACATCGAGCGGTCCTTCGACGAAGCGCTTGCCCAGCCCCTGCCCTTGCAACACCACCTGTCCGGCGGGGATGCGGGCGGCTGCTGGCGTTGCGTTCTTCTTGGCGTCATTCATAACGCAGCGCCTCCGCGGGCTGGACGCGGCTGGCGCGCCAGCTCGGATAGACCGTCGCGACGAATGCCAGGATCAGCGAGGTCACGGTGATGGGCACGATGTCGGACCACTGCGGGTCGCTCGGCATGTGGCTGATGACGTAGATGCTGGCCGGCAGGAAGGTGGTGTGCAGCAGCTTCTCGATGGTGGGAACGATCACGTCCAGGTTGTGCGCGACGACCAGCCCCAGCCCGAGTCCGCCCAAGGTGCCGATCACGCCAGCCAATGCGCCCTGGATCATGAACACGCCCATGATCGAACGCGGGCTGGCGCCCAGCGTGCGCAGGATGGCGATGTCGGCCTGCTTGTCGGTCACCGTCATCACCAGCGTCGACACCAGGTTGAACGCGGCCACCGCGACGATCAGCGTCAGGATGATGCCCATCATCCGCTTCTCGACCTGGACCGCGTCGTACCAGTTGGCGTTGGTGCGGGTCCAGTCGCGGACGTAGATCGCCTGCCCGGCCTGCAGCATCTCGCGCTGCAATTGCGCGCCGACCTGGCGGGCCTGTTGCACGTCGCGCAGCTTCAGCTGAACGCCGCTCGGCGTGCCGGTGCGGAACAGCTTGGCGGCATCGCCCACATGGATGAGCGCGAGGCCACTGTCGTACTCGTAATGCCCGGCCTCGAAGACGCCCACCAGCGTGAACTGCCGCAGCGTCGGCTGCACGCCCAACGGCGTCACCTGCCCCGACGGGATCGCCAGCGTGATCTTGTCGCCGCGCTGCACGCCCAGTTGCCGCGCCAGCTCGATGCCCAGGATGATGTTCCATTGGCCCGGCTGCAGGCGCTCCAGCAGGCCGTCCTTCGCCAGCTTCTCGGCGATCGGCGTCACCGTCGGCTCCAACGCCGGATCGATGCCCCGAACGATCGTGCCGCGCATGTCCGAGCCCCGCGCGATCAGCGCCTGGCCCGACACGAACGGCGCAGCGGCGGCGACCTCGGGATTCTTCTTCGCCTGGTCCGCAACCGCGCGCCAATCAGGAAGACCCTCGCCCGTGTCGCTCAGCAACTCCACGTGCGCAATCACGGACAGCATCCGCTCACGCACCTCCTTCTGGAAGCCGTTCATCACCGACAACACAATGATCAACGCGGCAACGCCCAGCGCAATGCCGAACATCGACACGCCAGAGATGAAGGAAATGAAGCGGTTGCGGCGCCCTCCACGCCCAGCTCGCGTGTAACGCCAGCCGATCTGCAACTCATAGGGCCAATTCATAGGGGGTGGATGCTAACCGCTCGCCCTACCCTCGCCGATTAGGACTGGCTGATGAGCAACGGACTCCGGGGCGGGCCCCAGGCCGTTGGCGCATCTCGCGGGGGGCGCCAACTCGCGCCGCTCACCTGCGGTTCGCTGTGCTCGGACAGACGGCGCCCCAGTCAGTTTTTTGGAGGCTCAATGCGCCAACGGCCTGGGGCCCGCCCCGGAGTCCGCGATGCGTCGAGGCCTGCGGAAGAGGAGCCATGCGGCGTCCTTCTTGCCCCCTCTCCCGCTTGCGGGAGAGGGAGGGGTGAGGGCCAGCGACCGTGGCAGTCAGTGCGCCTCGTCCCAGTTGGCGCCGACGCCAACTTCGGCCAGCAGCGGCACCTTCAGCGCGGCGACGCCGGCCATCAGCGTCGGCACCTCGGACTTCACCCAGTCCAGTTCCTCGTCCGGCACCTCGAAGACCAGTTCGTCGTGCACCTGCATGACGATCTTCGTCTTCTTGCCCTGCTCGTCCAGCGCCTGCTGCACGGCAATCATCGCCAGCTTGATCAAGTCGGCGGCCGTGCCCTGCATCGGCGCGTTGATCGCCTGACGCTCGGCGCCGCTGCGGCGCGGACCATTGCCCGAGTTGATCTCCGGCAGCCACAGACGTCGCCCGAAGACGGTCTCGACATAGCCCTTCTCCTTGGCGAACTGCTTCGTGTCGTCCATGTAGCTCCGCACGCCAGCGAAACGCGTGAAGTAGCGGTCGATGTAGTCCTTCGCCGCCTTCTGCTCGATGCCCAGCGACTGCGCCAGCCCGAACGCGCCCATGCCGTAGATCAGACCGAAGTTGATCGTCTTCGCATAGCGCCGCTGCTCGGGCGTGACGGCATCCAGGCCGCCGCCGAAGACCTCGGCCGCCGTCGCGCGGTGCACGTCCTGCCCTTCCTGGAACGCCTTCAGCAGGCCCGGGTCCTCGCTCATGTGCGCCATGATCCGCAGCTCGATCTGCGAATAGTCCGCCGACACGATGTGATGTCCCGTCGGCGCGATGAAGGCCTCGCGCACGCGGCGACCATCGGCCGTGCGGATGGGGATGTTCTGCAGGTTGGGCTCGTTGCTGGACAGGCGTCCCGTCACCGCCACGGCCTGCGAGTAGGTCGTGTGCACGCGGCCCGTCCGGGCGTTGACCATCAACGGCAGCTTGTCCGTGTAGGTGCTCTTGAGCTTGGACAGCGCGCGGTACTCGAGGATCTTGGCCGGCAGCGGGAAGTCCGCGGACAGCTTCTCGAGCACCTCCTCGTCCGTCGACGGCGCGCCGGTCGCGGTGCGCTTCACCACGGGCAGGCCGAGCCGGTTGAACAGGATCTCGCCGATCTGCTTGGGCGAGCCGATGTTGAACGGCTGCCCCGCGATCTCGTAAGCCGCCTGCTCCGCCGCCACCATGCGCTGACCGAGGTCGGCGCTCTGCGCCTGCAGCCGACCGGCATCGATCAGCACACCGGTGCGCTCGATCCGCGCCAGCAGCGCCGACACCGGCATCTCGATCTGCTCGTAGATGAACTTCAGGCCGGCGTCGGCCTCCAGGCGCGGCATCAGCGTCTGGTGCACGTGCAGGCACATCTCGGAGTCCTCGCAGGAGTACTCCGACGCCTTCGCCACCTCGACCTGCGCGAACGGGATCTGGTGCGCGCCCTTGCCGCACAGGTCCTCGTAGCTCAGGCCCTTGCGGCCCAGCACGCGATCGGCCAGGGCCTCCAGGCCGTGGCTGCGATGCGCCTCCAGCACGTAGCTCTCCAGCATCGTGTCGAAGGCGGTCCCCTGGACCGCGATGCCGTGGTTGGCCAGCACGTGGGTGTCGTACTTGACGTTCTGCGCGACCTTCTTCTTCAGCGGATCCTCGAGCCAGGGCTTGAGCTTCGCGAGCACCTCGTCCATCGGCAGTTGCTCGGGCGCGTCCGGGCCGTCGTGGCGGATCGGGATGTAGGCGGCCTCGCCCGGCTTCACGCTGAAGCTGATGCCGACGATGCGCGCCTGCATCGGATCCAGCGAGTCGGTCTCGGTGTCGAAGGCGGCCAGTTCGGCGGCGTTCAGCTGCTCGATCCAGGCGTCGAGCCGGGACCTGTCGACGATGGTCTCGTAGCGCTTGTCGACGGGGATCGCCGGATGCTGGGCCTCGGCATAGGGATCGGTCGGGCGCGCGGCACCGAGGTCCGCTTCCGGCGCGGCACGCTTGGGCGCCTCGCCGCCGAGCTTGCCTTCGAGGTCGCGCTTCCAGGTCTTAAAGCCGTTGCGCGTGTAGAAGTCCAGCAGGCCGGCTTCGTCGACCGGGTTGAAGGCCAGCGCCTCCAGCGCCGGCCAGCCCGCGACGTGCACGCACAGGTCGCAGTCGACCTTGACCGTCACCAGCTTGCGTCCCATCGGCAGCCAGTCCAGCGCCTTGCGCAGGTTCTCGCCGGCGACGCCCTTGATCTGGTCCGCGTGGGCGATCACGCCGTCCAGCGAGCCGTGCTCGGCGATCCACTTGGCGGCGGTCTTCGGGCCGACCTTCTCGACGCCGGGCACGTTGTCCACCGTGTCGCCCATCAGGGTCAGGTAGTCGATGATGCGATCCGGCGGCACGCCGAACTTGGCCAGCACGCCGGCCTCGTCCAGCTTCTCGTTGCTCATCGTGTTGATCAGCGTGACGTCCGGCGTCACCAGCTGCGCCAGGTCCTTGTCGCCGGTCGAGATCACCACCTGGTGGCCCGCCTGCGCCGCCACCCGCGAGAGCGTGCCGATGCAGTCGTCGGCCTCGACGCCGGGCACCGTCAGGACGGGCCAGCCCAGCAGCTTCACCACCTCGTGGATCGGCTCGATCTGCTCGCGCAGCGCGTCGGGCATCGGCGCGCGCTGGGCCTTGTAGTCGGGGTACCACTCGTCGCGGAAGGTCGGGCCGGACGCATCGAAGACGCAGGCGGCATGTTCGGCGCCGTAGTCGTCGCGCAGCTTCTTCAGCATGGCCACCATGCCGTGGATGGCACCGGTGGGCTGCCCGCCGGGACCGCGCAGGTCGGGCATGGCATGGAACGCGCGGTAGAGGTAGCTGGACCCGTCGACCAGCAGCATCAGAGGTTTGCTCATCCCGACATTGTTGCAGGCGCGCGGCGCCCGGACTGGCAGGAGACCGGGACTTCAATCGGCACTCGCCCGGGGGGCGGGGTTTTCCTGGGGCGAGCCTTAGAATCGGCTCCACCATGAAAACCACCCGCCTCGCCCCTCTGTTCGCCGTCCTGGCCGCCTTCGCGTTCCAGGCTCACGCGGCCGACGCGCCGGCTCCGGTCCCGGCCCCCGCCGAGCCCGCGAAGTTCCGCGACGTGCCCGAGGTGAAGGTCGAACAGCTCGTCAACGAAGACGACAAGGTCCGCATCGAGGAGACCCGGGTGAGGGGCCTGACCCAAAAGGTCGTGGTCAAGAACAAGGACAGCAAGGCGCCCGAGTACGAGATCCTGCTCGGCGACACCGGTCGCGACCTCCCCACCCGCCAGGGCGACGACCGCGGCAACGCGGGCGCGCGGGTCTGGCGCCTCTTCAATTTCTGACCCGTCGAGGCTGATCCGCCGCGGTCGGCCCCCGGTCCGTTCTTTTTCCTTTTCATGGCCGTATTCACCGACGTCTCGACCGAGCAGGCGCAAGCGCTGCTGGACACGCTGGCCCTGGGCGAACTGCAATCGCTCAAGGGGATCACTGCCGGTATCGAGAACACCAACTACTTCGTCACCACGACGCGCGGCGGCGAGCAGCACGAGTACGTGCTGACGATCTTCGAGCGCCTGAGCTTCGAGCAACTGCCGTTCTACCTGGAGCTGATGCGGCACCTCGCGCGCAAGGGCGTGCCGGTGCCCGCGCCGCAGCCCGACGCGCAGGACCGCATCCTGCACACCGTGGCCGGCAAGCCGGCGGCGGTCGTGGACAAGCTGCGTGGCGGGCATCAGCTGGCCCCGGACGTGTTCCATTGCGAGCAGGTCGGCGCCGGGCTCGCCCGGATGCATCTGGCCGGCCAGGACTTCCCGCTGCACCAGGACAACCTGCGCGGCCTGCCGTGGTGGCGTGAGACGGTGCCCGTCGTGCTGCCGCATCTGACGCCCGAACAGGCCGCGCTGCTGAGCGCCGAACTGGCCTTCCAGGAGCAGCTCGCTCCCGGCGCCGCGGCGCTGCCACGCGGCCCCGTCCACGCGGACCTGTTCCGCGACAACGTGATGTTCGACGGCCTGCCCGGGCGCGAGAAGCTCAGCGGCTTCTTCGACTTCTACTTCGCCGGCGTCGACAGCTTCCTGTTCGACCTCTGCGTCTGCCTGAACGACTGGTGCATCGACCTGGACAGCGGCCGCCTCGACGAGCAGCGCGCCGGCGCCTTCGTCAAGACCTACGAGTCGGTGCGCCCGCTCACCGGTGCCGAGCACCGCCTGCTGCCCGGCCTGCTGCGCGCGGCGGCGCTGCGCTTCTGGATCTCGCGGCTGTGGGACTTCCACCTGCCGCGCGAGGCCAGCCTCCTCAAACCCCACGATCCCACCCATTTCGAGCGCGTCCTGCGCGAGCGCATCGCCAGGCCCTGGCATGCGCTGGAGTCCTTGTCATGATCCTGCACCTGCAAACGGTCCCGCCGCGCAACGGCCTGCTCTGGGTGCGCCACGGGCTGAAGGTGCTGCGGCGCAAGCCGATCGCGCTGATCGGGCTGTTCGCCGTGTTCCTGCTGGTCTCGTCGGTGCTGCAGCTGGTGCCGCTGCTGGGTCAACTGGTCGTGCTGGCGGCGCTGCCGCTGGTGTCGCTGTCCTTCATGCTGGCGTCGCACCAGGTGCTGCAGTCGCATACGCCGACGGCCGCCGTCTTCGCGCAGCCGCTGCAGCTGACCAAGGAACGGCGCCGCGACCAGTTGATCCTCGGCCTGCTCTACGCGGTCAGCACGATCGCCGTGATGTTCCTGGCGCACTGGCTGGACGGCGGCGCCCTGGTGCGCGCGGTCGAGCAGGTGGCCGCGGCGGGCAGCGCCGCCAAGCCCGATCAGAAGGCGATCGAGGCCACCATCGCCGATCCCTCGCTGACCACCGGCATCGGCCTGCGGCTGCTGCTGACGGGCCTGATCTCGATCCCGTTCTGGCACGCGCCGGCGCTGATCCACTGGGGCGGCCAGGGCGTGCTGCAGGCCCTCTTCTCCAGCACGCTGGGGGTGTGGCGCAACAAGGGCGCCTTCGCGCTGTCGGGCCTGGTCTGGGTCGGCCTGACCTTCGGCGCGACGATGGTGCTGACCATCGTCGGCATGCTGCTCGGCCTGGCCAACCTGCTGCCCTTCCTGCTCGTGCCGCTGGCGATGATCCTGACGACGGCGTTCTACTGCTCGCTGTACTTCACCTTCATCGACTGCTTCATGTTCGGCGCACCGAAAGACCTGCCCGAGACGCCGGTCACGCCGGCCTGAACACAGGTCTGAACGCAGTCCCGAACCCAGCCCTGAGCGCAGACCTGGACGCAGATCGCCCGACGTCACCTGAAAGCAGGTGCCGGGTCTTGCCTCTGCGCTTGCCTCGGCGCCTGCCCGTCGCATCCCCGGTCATTGCTTCGCCATTCGCACGGACATGCGTCGAAGGAATTGCTAACGGCTTTTTCACGTCACCGTCACTTGCTCTTCGCAGAATCCGCCCGCCTTTCCATTGCAGCGGAGCCTTCACGAATGAGCAAGCAGCACGACATCGTTGCCAGCCAAGACAGCATCAACGAGTACGACGAGGACGCGGTCCTCAATCCGTCCGCCAACCCGCATTTCGATGACATCCTCGCCGCACGTCTGTCGCGGCGCGTCGCCCTCAAGGGCGGCATCACCACGGCGGCGTCCGCGCTCCTGGGCGGCTCGATCCTGAGCGCCTGCGGCAGCAGCGACGATTCGCCCGCGCCGGCCCCCGCGCCCGCCCCGGCGCCGCAGCCGGCCCCGCTGAAGATCGGCTTCACCGCCGTCGCCAAGAACAAGAACGACCTGGTGACCGTGGCCGACGGCTACAACGTCAGCATCCTGCACGCGCTGGGCGACCCGCTGCACTTCGGCGACACGTCCTGGCAGGACGACGGTTCCGAATCGGCCGAGTCCTACAACCGCCGTGTCGGCGACGGTCACGACGGCATGTACTGGTTCGGCCTGAGCGACGCCGGTGCCTTCGACGCCAAGCGCTCGGACCGCGGCCTGCTGGCCGTCAACCACGAGTACGTCGTCGCCCCGTACGGCCTGCACCCCGGCCGGCCGCGCCGCCGGCGCCGCGCGCAACGCCACCGAGGTCGAGAAGGAAATCTACGCCCACGGCATCTCCGTGGTCGAAGTCAAGCGCGACGCCACGGGCACCGGCATGAGCATGGTGCGCGGCTCGCGCTACAACCGCCGCGTGACCTCGGCCACGACGATGGACATCACCGGCCCGGCCAAGGGCAACGTCCAGCTGCAGACGCTGTTCAGCCCGACGGCTGTCCAGACCCGCGGCACCAACAACAACTGCGCCAACGGCTACACCCCGTGGGGCACCTACCTGACCTGCGAGGAGAACTACCTCAACGTGATCAGCCGTGCCGCCGGCGACGACGCGCAGCGCAGCGCCAAGGACGTGGCCAGTCTCAACCGCTACGGCCTGCCGCAGAACCGCAAGAGCCCCTACCTGTGGGAAACGGCCGGCACCGCCGACCTCTTCGCGCGCTGGAACTCGTCGGTCACCGGCGCCGCCGCGACCGCCGACTACCGCAACACGATCAACACCTTCGGCTGGGTGGTCGAGATCGATCCGTTCGCGCCGGACTCCGTCCCCGCCAAGCGCACCGCGCTGGGCCGCTTCAACCATGAAGGCGCCTGGCCCGCCGAGGCCGTCGCCGGCAAGCCGATCGTCATCTACATGGGCGACGACTCGCGCAACGAGTACATCTACAAGTTCGTCTCCAAGGCCAACTGGGATGCGGCCGACGTCGGCAAGGGCATGGCCGCCGGCGCCAAGTACCTGGACGAAGGCACGCTCTACGTGGCCAAGTTCAACGCCGACGGCAGCGGCACCTGGGTCGAGCTGAGCTTCGGCAAGAACGGCCTGGACGCCGCCAACGCGACCTACGCCTTCGCCGACCAGGGCGACGTGCTGATCAACGCGCGCATCGCGGGCGACATCGTCGGCGCCACGAAGATGGATCGTCCGGAGTGGGGTGCGGTGCACCCGACCAACGGCGAGATCTACATGACGCTGACCAACAACAGCAACCGCGTGGCCAACACCGCGACCCCGACCGGCAACCAGCTCAAGCCGGACGCCGCGAACCCGCGCTACTACGAGGATCTCAAGGGCACGACCTCGCAGAAGGGCAACCCCAACGGTCACATCATCCGCTGGAAGGAAGATGCGGCGGACGTCACCAAGCTGACGTGGGATGTCTACCTGTTCGGCGCGCAGGCCGATGCGGCCGCGGACGTCAACCTGTCGGCGCTGGCGGACAGCAACGACTTCTCCAGCCCCGACGGCCTGTACTTCGACAAGCGCGGCATGTTGTGGATCCAGACCGATGACGGCGCCTACACCGACATCACCAACTGCATGATGCTGGCGGCGCTGCCGGGCAAGGTCGGCGACGGCGGCGTGGCCACGGCCGCCGGCGGCACGCAGACCCGCGCGGGCGCCAAGGCGACCTCGGACACCCTGCGCCGCTTCCTGGTCGGCCCGAAGGAGTGCGAGATCACCGGCATCGCCATGACGCCGGACGCCAAGACGCTGTTCTTCAACGTCCAGCACCCGGGCGAGGAAACCACGCCGGACTGGAACGCGAAGACCTTCGGCAGCTACTGGCCGGCCAACCAGGCCGACCCGACGGTGAAGAAGCGTCCGCGTTCCGCGACGGTGGTCATCACCCGCAAGGACGGCGGCGAGATCGGGATCTGATCTAGCGGGCGATGTCCGACGCGAGGGCGGCCTGACGGTCGCTCTCGCCGAGGATCCGACCGAGCAGGCCCTCGATCACGGGCCGCGGCGCCTCGACTGCGAGTTCTTCGGCCACCACTTCCGCCTGTGCGCGCACCAGCTCGCACAGGCGTTTCAATTCCAGCGTGATGCTGCGGGGCGCGATGTCGCAGTCGCGCGCGAAGTCGGCCCAAGCCTGCGCATCAAATGCGCGCGCGTTGTGGGCGCCATGGTCGCCATGGGCGCCACGGGCATCATGGGTGCCGCAGGCGAAGCCATGCGCCGGCGCCACGCGCAACCCCCCGTGATCGACGAAGAACGACAGGTCCTTCGCCCCCGAGCCATCGCTGCCGATGAGCTGGCGGAACATCGTCCAGCGCAGCAGCGCGCGGCTGTCGACCAGCGGCGTGGGGCTGTGCGCCAACAGCGAGAAGAGCTGCGCCAGTGACACCCCATCCCGATCAGCTGGCGGCACGCCGAGCGCCTGACAGGCGCTGATCGCATGCAGGCGCCGCACGCGGCCGTCCTCGAGCCGCTGCCGATCGAAGCGCTCGACCAGCAGCACCGGTTCCGGCACGCGATGCAGCTGCACCGGCGCCACGTCCAGGCCCACGCGCGCGGCGAGTCGCATGCAGAAGAATTCGTTGAAGGGCTGATCGCCCGATCCCTGAGCCTCAGGCGCCGGCTTCAACACGTGCGTCGACGCCATCTGCGGTCCGTCGACGAAGTGCCAGCCGCCGTCCCGCTCGACGTAGACCGCGAGCTTGTCCCGCTCCCCACCGAGCGCGCCCCGCACCTGTCCGTCCCAGACGGCGAAGGGCAGCTCATCGCGATGGCGGAGGCGCTCCGACAGTTCGTCGCGTGCGATCGCCCGTTGCACCGGCCCTGCCGGTCGTTGAAGCCCGTCCGCGATCAGCCGCACCGCGCCGGCCAGATCCCGCCCCATGAGGCGCATCGCGCCGAAGCAGTCGTCGGCGCTCAGTCCCAGCGCGGCGAAGGTCCGCGACCGGGCGTCTCCGGCGGGCAGCAGATGATCGAAGAACGCGAGCACGGCGTCCGCCGTGGACTCGCTGCCCGGTCCGCCGCGCGGCGGCATCGGCAGCGACGGTGCCAGCGGAAAGGCCAGCACTTCCGAGGTCCATCGTTCGAGGTAAGCCAGCGACAGCCTGCGCGGCGACTCCGTCTGCCCCAACGGCGCATCGGCCGCTCTCAGCCAGCCCACTTCATGCTCGTCGAGCCAGACCTCCAGACCGTTCATGCATCGTCATCCAGGTCGGAGAACTTCGAGTCGCGTGCGGTGCGGATCGCGCGTCTGACGACCTCCCGCTGCTGCGACGGCACGGCGAACAGACTCACGCCGAGCGCCCTCGCCGCCTTGAGCACGGTGGACAGGCTGACGCCGCCCTGGCCGGTCTCGATGTTGATCAGCGTCTGGCGCGACATGCCCAGCGCCTCGGCGGCTTCGACCAGCGGCAGCCTCGCCGTGGTGCGCGCGGCGCGGACGGCGGCGCCCAGCGCCAGCGCGTCCTCGACCATCGGGTCGTCGGGGGGATCAATCGGTACAACAGTGCGCATGGAGATTCCAGGATCAAAGACGTATTCGCCGGATCTCCCTCCCGGGCAATCGTGATTCCTGTTTGCTGGAATCTTTATCGCTCACCGCCCATTCTGCGCCTGGAGACACGCCCACCGGCGTGCTCCGTACGATGTCCGCTCAATCGTTCAGGTCTCGTCCCTGAACACCGTTCCGACGGTCACCGCCTCAATCGATCGGCGTGAGCTTGGCGACGCTGAGCGCCAGCCACTTCGTGCCGTGCCGGCCGAAGTTGACCTGCGCGCGCGCGTCCGGTCCCGTGCCTTCCAGCGTGAGCAGCACGCCCTCGCCGAACTTGTTGTGGAACACGCCCTTGCCGACGCGCAGCCCACCGTGTTCGTTGCCGGTCTTCTCGGCCGCTGACTGCTTCATCGCGCTGGGCACCGGCGCCTGCGGGAACGCGGACGGATCGACGCGACCCGCACCCACCATCGACTTCAGCCCCGAGCCGCGCTGCCACGCCTGCTGGTAGTCCCGCGCGAAGCCGGAGCCGAAGCCCTGGTTGCGCGGCGTCAACCACTTCAGCGTCTCCTCGGGCAGCTCCTCCATGAAGCGGCTCTTGATGTTGTAGCGGGTCTGGCCGTGCAGCATCCGCGTCTGGCAGAAGCTGATGTACAGCCGCTGACGCGCGCGCGTGATCGCGACGTACATCAGCCGGCGCTCTTCCTCCAGCCCGTCCGAGTCGGACAGCGAGTTCTCGTGCGGGAACAAACCTTCTTCCATGCCGGTGATGAACACCGCGTCGAACTCCAGGCCCTTGGCCGAGTGCACCGTCATCAGCTGGATCGCGTCCTGGCCGGCCTGCGCCTGGTTGTCGCCGGCTTCCAGCGAGGCATGCGTCAGGAACGCCGCCAGCGGCGACATGATCTCGCCGGTCTCCGCGTCCGGCGTGGCGGGCGCGGCCGGGGCGACCGCCGCCGGCAGCCCGTCCGCGATCGCGCCGGGCGAGTGCTCGTCCACCGGCAGCGCCACCGCGTCCTTGCCGAAGCCCTCCTGCGTCACGAAGGCCTCGGCGGCGTTGACCAGTTCGCCCAGGTTCTCCAGCCGGTCCTCGCCTTCCTTCTCGGCGCGGTAGAACGCCGTCAGGCCGGAGTGTTCGATGATGTGTTCGATGATCTCGCGCAGCGTGAGCCCGGCCGTGGCCTCGCGCATCGCGTCGATCAGGCCGACGAAGCCCGCCAGGCTCGCGCCGCCGCGACCGCCGACCGCGCCGATGCTCTGCACCAGCGAGCGCCCGCTCGGACGCGCCGCGTCCTGCAGCTGCTCGATGGTGCGCGCGCCGATGCCGCGCGCCGGGAAGTTGACGACGCGCAGGAAGCTGGTGTCGTCGTTGGGGTTCTCGATCAGGCGCAGGTAGGCCAGCGCGTGCTTCACCTCGGCGCGCTCGAAGAAGCGCAGGCCGCCGTACACGCGGTACGGGATGCCGGCGTTGAACAGCGCCGATTCGATCACCCGCGACTGCGCGTTGCTGCGGTAGAGCACCGCGATCTCCTTGCGCTCCAGCCCCTGGCGGTGCAGCGCCTGCGCCTCCTCCAGCAGCCATTGCGCCTCGGCGAAATCGCTGCTGGCCTCGTGCACGCGCACCGGCTCGCCGGGACCGGCCTCGGTGCGCAGGTTCTTGCCCAGGCGCCGGCTGTTGTTGCTGATCAGCGCATTGGCCGCGTCCAGGATGTTGCCGAAGCTGCGGTAGTTCTGCTCCAGCTTCACGACCTGGCGCACGCGGTACTCGCGCTCGAAGTCGGCCATGTTGCCCACGCGCGCGCCGCGGAAGGCGTAGATGCTCTGATCGTCGTCGCCGACCGCGAACACGCCCTGCCCGCGCCCGGGCGGCGCGAACATCTTCAGCCACGCGTACTGCAGCTTGTTGGTGTCCTGGAACTCGTCGACCAGCACGTACTGGAAGCGGCGCTGGTAGTGCTCGCGCACGGCCTGGTTGTCGCGCATCAGCTCGAACGAGCGCAGCATCAGCTCGGCGAAGTCGACGACGCCCTCGCGTTCGCACTGGTCCTGGTAGGCCTGGTAGATCTCGACCAGCTTGCGGGTCTGCTCATCGCGCAGGTCGATGTCCTTGGGACGCATGCCGTCCTCTTTCGCGCCGGCGATGTACCAGGAGACCTGCTTGGGAACGAAGCGCTCCTCGTCGAGCTTCATCGCCTTGATGACGCGCTTGACCGCGGACAGCGTGTCGCCCGAGTCCAGGATCTGGAAACCTTGCGGCAAGCCGGCCAGTTTCCAGTGCGCGCGCAGGAAGCGGTTGCACAGGCCGTGGAAGGTCCCGATCCACATGCCGCGCACGTTCACCGGCAGCATCGCGGACAGGCGCGTGACCATCTCCTTGGCGGCCTTGTTGGTGAAGGTCACCGCCAACACCGAGGCCGGCGTCGCATGGCCCTGGCTCATCAGCCAGGCGATGCGCGTCGTCAGCACGCGCGTCTTGCCCGAGCCGGCGCCGGCGAGGATCAGCGCGGGCTCCTGCCCCAGCGTCACCGCGGCGTACTGCTCGGGGTTGAGGTTGTCCAGCAGGCCGCGCGGCGCGCGCGGCGTGAACAGGTCCTCCTGCGGCGGGGTCGGGCGCTCGTCGCCGAAATCCTGGGAATTCATCCAGCCATTCTAGAGAGGCTGGCATCATGCTGCCCTCATGAAGACAGAAAAATCGAAGACCGCGGCGAACACGGCAGGCAGGAACACCCGGGCGGGATCAGAGGTGGCCCTGTGCGCCTGCGGCAGCAAGCTCCCGTATGCATCGTGCTGCGGGGCCCTGCACCGGGCCTTCGCCGAGAGCGGCGCGCTCATCGCGGCGGACGCGCAGGCGCTGATGCGCTCGCGGTACACGGCCTACACGATGGATCTGATCGAGTACCTGCTCGCGACCTGGCATCCGAGCACCCGTCCCGCGTCGCTCGATCGAGGGGAACGGGACCTGAAGTGGTTGGGCCTGGAGGTGCGTCAGCACACGCGCCAGGACGCGGACCACGAGACGGTGGCGTTCATCGCGCGCAGCAAGGTCGGCGGGCGCGCGCACCGCATGCACGAGGTCAGCCGTTTCGTGCGGGAGCACGGGGCGTGGCTGTATGTGGACGGCCAGATCGACTGACCAGCCGCACGGCCGGCGTGCGCCGCACCACCCTGCCCAAGACCAGGACGAACCGGTCCAGGAAGGACCGGTGACCGATGTGAAATTCCTGAGGCATGGCGAACTCCTGCTGGCGACTGTGCGTGCGGACCGAGGGGGATCACGCCACCGACCACCGATGGCGCGGAATGCCTGCTGCGATGATGGACAGTCGACATGACAGGATTTTGGCGAACCACCCTGTGGCTGTCCTCTCCCCCAAACGGGAAAGAGGGCAAAAAGCGCTCCAGGCGTGCGCACACCGTCCCCTTCAGCGATGACACCTGCCCTTCCGCTCCTCCATCTGGACGACCACCTCGCGGTGATCGACAAGCCGGCCGGGCTGCTCGTGCACCGCACCGCGATCGACGCCCATGAAGAGGACGCCGCCCTGCAGCGACTGCGCGATCAGCTGGGTCGGCCTGTCTGGCCGGCGCATCGACTGGACCGCGGCACCTCGGGCGTGCTGGTCTTCGCGCTGAGCGCCGAGGTGGCGAGCCTGCTCGGCCAGGCGCTGGCCGAGCGCCGCACCCGCAAGCGCTACCTGGCGCTCGTGCGCGGCTGGCCCGCCGGCGATGCCGGGGTCATCGACCATCCGCTGGCGCGCGATCCGGAGCTGGCCTCCACGGGCCAGCCGCACCTGGACGCGCACACCGAGTGGTCCTGCCTGCGGCGGCATGAGGTCCCGGTCGCCACCGATCCGCGCTTCGCGACGACGCGGCTCGCCTTGCTCGCCTGCGAGCCGGTGCAGGGACGGCGCCACCAGATCCGCCGGCATCTGAAGCACCTCGCGCATCCGATCGTCGGCGATGCCAACCATGGCAAGGGGCCACTCAACCGCACGCTCGCGGCGCACTTCGGTCGGCAGCGTCTGTGGCTCCACGCGCAGCGGCTGACGCTGACGCATCCGGTCACGGGCGCCGGGCTCGAGCTCGAAGCGCCGCCCGGCCCGGAGTGGGCGCCGTTCCTCTGAACCTCTGATGCGGGAGCCGCCGCGGAACGCGACAGGGCCACCTCAGCCGAAGCGCACCGCGTAGATCGGCGGCAGGTGCCCGGACACCAGCAACCAGCAGTCGCCGGCATCGTCCGTGGCCCACAGGTTGCCGGTCGTGCTGCCCATCAGCAGACGTTGGCCGTCGTCGTGCGCGGCCAGACCGTGGCGGTAGACGAGGTCGTAGCAATGCGCCTGCGGCAGGCCGTTGCGCAGCGTCTCGAAGGTCTTGCCGCCGTCGCGCGTGCGGTTCACCACCAGCGCGCCGTCGACGGGCAGGCGCTTCTCGTCCTTGATGCCGGGCACGAACCACGCCGTGCCGGGATCCCCCGCATGCGCGGCCACCGCGAAGCCGAAGCCCGACAGCGGCGGCTTGATCTCGCCCCAGTTGGCGCCGCCGTCGACCGAGCGCCAGACGCCGTTGTGATGCTGGCACCAGAGCACGTCCGGATCCGCCGTGCTGGCGACGATGCGGTGCGGATCCTGTGTGTTTTCCTCGCCCTGCTGTTCGGGCGGCAGGAAGTCGGCGCGCATGCCCTTGGCGCTGATGTGCCAGGTCGTGCCGCCGTCCTCGCTGCGCCACGCGCCACCGCAGGAGATGCCGAGCAGCAGCCGCTTCGGATCACGCGGATCGACGTTGATCGAATGGATGCCCGGCGCGTCGTAGCCGCCGCCGAACCAGCCCAGCCGCTCGGGCATGTGCCACAGCGTCTCGACGAGCCGCCAGGTCTCGCCCTGGTCGTCGCTGACGAAGAGGCCTCCGGGGATGGTCCCGGCCCACAGCCGCCCGTCGCCGCCGCGCTCCAGGGCCCAGACCTGCTGAAGCTTCCAGGGCGGGCCTTCGGCGCCTTCCGGCTGCTCGGGGAAAGCCGGTGCCGTGAGTTCGCGCCAGGTGATGCCGCCGTCGTCCGACGCCTGCAGCTTGGCCCCGAAGTGCCCGAGATTGAGCGCGGCGAACATCCGTCCGCCGCCCTGTGGCGCGGGCAGCACCATGCTGACGGGGTCCCCCACGAAGCTGTGGCGGCCGATCGACCATCCGCCGTTGGCAGGATCGTTCCGGAGTTCGAAAAGGCCCTTGCGGGTCGCGGCCCAGGCGGTGGTGGTCATCGGTGTCTCCTTGCGATGGCTGGCGTCACCTCTCACGACGTTCGAGCGTCGCCGTTCTCGACACGTCTGCGGCGAGACGGCGCTCAGCCGCCCGACAGCGCCTGCAGCACGTAGACCTTGGACTGTGCCGTCAGCGGGTCGCTGAGCGCCTGGCGATCCCGCGCGCGGTGGCCGTCGATGAACACGGCGACATGTGTCCGCAGGTGCCCCTGCTCATCCAGGATGTAGCCGCGCAGCCGGGGATTGCAGGCGAAGGCGAGCGAAAGCGCCTCCCCTAAAGTTCCGGCGTCGCAGTCCAACTGCGGGGTGTCGACGAAGCGGTGCAACTGCGAGGTGAATTCAAGGTGCGCCATGGGGTGCGATCCTGCGACGAAGCGGTCCGCATGAACAGTGGGACCACCGAGCACGACGAATGGCCTCCCCGCCTTTCGACAGCGCCGCCGGCCTGGCGCGGGCAGAATCGCGGGCCCCTCACGCGGCAAGCTCGCGGCACCCTCGCGCGAATCGCGACCACGGACCCATGACAAACGACACCCGCAACGCCGCCGACTCCGCCCACGCCCGCACCGGCATGCTCTATGCCGCGCTGGCCTACATCGCCTGGGGCCTGTTCCCGCTGTACTTCAAACGGCTGAGCGACGTCGACGCGATCGAGGTCATCGCGCACCGGACGCTGTGGTCGATGGTCTTCGTCGCGCTGCTGCTGACCGGCCTGCGCCGCTGGGCGTGGCTGGGGCCGGTGCTGCGATCGCCAAAGCTGCTGGCGACCTGCGCCCTGTCGGCATTGCTGCTCTCGACCAACTGGCTGGTCTATGTGTGGGCGGTGCAGCAGGGACACGTCGTCGAGGCCAGCCTGGGTTACTTCATCAACCCGCTGGTCAACGTGATGCTGGGCTTCGTGTTCCTGCGCGAACGGCTGCGGCCGGTGCAGTGGCTGGCGATCGGGCTCGCCGCGGCCGGCGTGATCTGGCTGACGGTCACCGCCGGACGGTTGCCGTGGATCGCGCTCGTACTGGCGCTGAGCTTCGGGGTCTACGGGCTGATGCGCAAGACGGCGCAGCTCGGCGCGCTCGAGGGCCTGACACTGGAAACGCTGATCCTCTCGCCCTTTGCCGCGATCGCCTTGGCCTGGTGGACGCACCAGGGCACCAGCGCGTTCGCGACCGGCGACGCCGGCCACATCGCCTGGCTGCTGCTGGCGGGGCCGCTGACCGCCGTGCCGCTGCTGCTGTTCGCCGCCGGCGCGCGCCGCATCACGCTGACGACGCTCGGCCTCGTGCAATACCTGTCCCCGACGATCCAGTTCCTGCTCGGCGTCTGGCTGTATCACGAGCCGCTCGCCGGCGCGCGGCTCGTCGGCTTCGTGCTGATCTGGTCGGCGCTGGCCGTCTACAGCGCGGAGAGCCTCTGGCGCAGCCGGCGGTGATCGTCCCCCAAAGCGACTGACGCCCCTTTCGGGGCGTCAGTTCAGAGGAGCGCGTTGCTCGTCAGTTGCGGATCAGGTGATCGAAGGCGCTGAGCGCGGCCTTCGCACCGTCACCGGCCGCGATGATGATCTGCTTGAACGGCACCGTCGTCGCGTCGCCCGCGGCGAACACGCCCGGCACCGAGGTCTGACCCTTCGCGTCGACGATGATCTCGCCGTGACGCGACAGCTCCACCGTGCCACGCAGCCACTCGGTGTTGGGCACCAGACCGATCTGCACGAACACGCCTTCGACCTCGACGCGCTTGGCTTCGCCGGTGGCGCGGTCGATGTAGTTCAGGCCGTCGAGCTTGCCCGCCGTGCCGGTGAACTCGCTGGTCTGCGCCTGCTTCAGGATGACGACGTTGGGCAGGCTCTCCAGCTTCTTCACCAGCACGGCGTCCGCGCGCAGTTGTTCGCCGAACTCCAGCAGCGTCACATGCGACACGATGCCGGCCAGGTCGATCGCCGCCTCGACGCCGGAGTTGCCGCCGCCGATCACCGCCACGCGCTTGCCCTTGAACAGCGGACCGTCGCAATGCGGGCAGTAGGCCACGCCCTTGTTCTTGTATTCCTGCTCGCCCGGCACGTTGACGTTCCTCCACCGCGCACCGGTCGAGATGATCACCGTCTTGCTCTTGAGCGAACCGCCATTGGCCAGCTTCAGCTCGACCAGCCCGCCCGGCGTGGCCGCCGGAATCAGCTGGTCCGCGCGCTGCAGGTTCATGACGTCGACGCCGTAATCCTTGACGTGCGATTCCAGCGCCATCGAGAACTTCGGACCGTCGGTCGACAGCACGGAGATGTAGTTCTCGATCGCCAGCGTGTCGTTGACCTGGCCGCCGAAACGCTCGGCCGCGATGCCCGTGCGGATGCCCTTGCGAGCGGCATAAACAGCCGCCGCCGCGCCGGCCGGGCCGCCGCCGACGATCAGCACGTCGTACGGGTCCTTGGCCGACAGCTTGGCCGCGTCCTTCTCCGCCGCGCCGGTGTCCAGCTTGGCGGCGATCTCCTCGACCGTCATGCGACCCGAGCCGAATTCCTGGCCGTTCAGGTAGATCGTGGGCACGGCCATGATCTCGCGGGCGTTCACCTCGTCCTGGAACAGCGCGCCGTCCACGACCACCGTCTTGACGCGCGGATTCAGCACCGACATCAGCGACAGCGCCTGCACGACGTCCGGGCAGTTGTGGCAGGTCAGGGACATGTACACCTCGAAGAGGTAGTCCCCGTCCAGGCCCTTGATTTGGTCGATGGTGGACTGCTCCACCTTCGGGGGATGACCGCCCGTCCACAGCAGGGCCAGCACCAGCGAGGTGAACTCATGGCCCAGGGGAATCGCGGCGAAGCGCAGGCTCTGTGCCGTGCCCGTGCGCTTCAGGCTGAACGACGGCTTGCGCGCGTCGTTGCCGTCGAGGTTCAGCGTGATCTTGTCGGACATCGCGGCGATGTCCTGCAGCAGCTGCTTGAGCTCTGCGGAGCTCTCGGAGTCGTTCAACGAGGCTTCGATCTCGAACGGCAGCGTCACCCGCTCCAGGTAGGCCTTGAGCTGCGCCTTCAGGTTGTCGTCCAACATCGTTGCTTCCTTCCAATTTTCTTAAGCGACTTCGAGAACCGGCCTCCCTGTCAGATCAGAGGGGCGGCCGAACACACGCCCGCGGACCGGATCGGTCCACGCGCGGTGCTTTTGCAGTGAGGGGGAGAGGAACGTCCTCATCCGGATCACCGGTCCGGGGGAAGGTCGATCCGGACGGATCGCTGGCTTCCCCCGCCAGGGCGAGATCCTTAGATCTTGCCGACCAGGTCCAGCGACGGGGCGATGGTCTTGTCGCCTTCGTTCCACTTGGCCGGGCAGACCTGGCCCGGGTTCTTGGCGACGTACTGGGCAGCCTTCAGCTTGCGCAGCGTTTCCTTGACGTCGCGGGCGATCGCGTTGTCATGCACTTCCAGGGTCTTGATGACGCCGTCCGGATTGATCACGAAGGTGCCGCGCAGGGCCAGGCCTTCTTCCGGGATGTGCACGCCGAAGGCGTTCGTCAGCGCGTGCGTCGGGTCGCCGACCAGCGGGAACTTGGCCTTGCCGACAGCCGGCGAGGTTTCGTGCCACACCTTGTGCGAGAAGTGCGTGTCGGTCGTGACGATGTAGACCTCGGCGCCCAGCTTCTGGAACTCGCCGTAGTTGTCAGCCGCGTCTTCGACTTCCGTCGGGCAGTTGAAGGTGAAGGCGGCCGGCATGAAGATCAGCACGGACCACTTGCCCTTGAGCGACTCTTCAGTGACCTCGATGAACTTGCCGTTGTGGAACGCTTGGGCCTTGAAGGGTTGGACTTGGGTGTTGATCAGGGACATTGCTTCGTACTCGCTGTCAGGTTGATGGGATGGACGGAATGATAGGGGGCTGAGGCTATCGGCGGGTTTGAATTCCCCAATGCAGCCTATTGCCTATCCCTATTGAGTCAAACTATCAAAAATCGTTTGTGCGATAGCAAAAACTTCATGACTCCGTCACAACCCGCGTGAGCGCGGGCTGTTGCCTGATGTCTCCTGGTGCCGCGTCCGGTGCTTCTCCGCACCTGAAACGTTCACAGCGCTTCAAGCGCGAGCAGTTCCTCGACCGTCTGGCGGCGACGGATCAGGCGGTCCGAACCGCCGTCGACGAGCACCTCGGCGATCAGCGGCCGGCTGTTGTAGTTGCTGGACATGGACGCGCCGTACGCACCCGTGTCGTGGATGACCAGCAAGTCGCCGACCTGCGCTTGTGGCAATTCCCGCGCCAGCACCACGCCCCCTTCGGCCTGCGTGAACACATCGCCCGATTCGCAGAGCGGACCGGCGACCACGGTCTCGCGCGTTGGCCGACGCTGGCCGTCCGCGGGAATCAGGCTCATCGCATGGAAGCTGCCGTACATCGCCGGCCGCATCAGTTCGTTGAAACCGGCGTCGACCAGCAGGAAGTGTTGCCGCCCCTGGGCCTTGACCGCGCGGACCTCGGCGAGCAGCACGCCGGACTCCGCCACCAGATAGCGGCCCGGTTCGATCTCGAGCGCCAGGTCGTGGCCGACCACGCCTTCCGCTTCCTTGCGCGCGGCATCCCACAGGCTGAAGTAGTGGGCGGTATCGATGGACTCGCCGCCCTCCTGGTAGGGGATCGACAGCCCACCGCCGGCCGAGAGCGCGTGCAGGTCCAGGCCCTGCGCCTTCACGATGCGGACCAGGTCGACCATCGCGCCACTGACACGCCCCAGGTGGTCGTAGTCGACGCCAGAGCCGATGTGCATGTGCAGCCCGATCAGCGTCAGCCCGCGGCGCGCGATGACCGCCAGCGCGTCCGTGAGCTGCTCATGCCAGATGCCGTGCTTGCTGTGCTCGCCGCCCGTGTTGGTCTTGTTGCTGTGGCCGTGACCGAAGCCGGGGTTCAGCCGCAGCCACACCGGATGACCGGGCGAGACCTCGCCGAGCTGCTCCAGCATGTCGATCGAGCCGGCGTTCACCGGGACGCGGTGTTCGACGACGGTCTTGAGCGTCTCGCGATCCAGCAGGTCGGCCGTGAACACGATGTCCGAGTGCACCGCGTCCGCACCCTTGCCGACGGTGAAGCCGGCGGCGAAGGCGCGCAGCAGCTCGCCGCGCGACACCGAATCGACCTTCACGCCCTGCTCCCGCATCAATCTGAGGATGTGGGTGTTGGAGCAGGCCTTCTGAGCGAAGCGCACCGTGTCGAACCCGTCCAGCGCCGTGATGCGCTCGCGGATGATGGCGGCGTCGTACACCCACAGCGGGGTGCCGTACTTCGTGGCGAGCGCTTGCAACTGCTGTTCGCGGGCGGGGGTCAGGGCTTGCGGCATGTCAGGAATCCTTCAGACGGATGCAGATTGGAACTGCCGCAAGCATCCCTCCGGCCATCCATTCAATCAAATGCTTTGTTTTGCCTACGGAATTCATTTCTGATATGCACTGATATGCTTCCGCGATGTCCCTGCCGATCACGCATCGCCACATCGAGGTGTTCCGCGCCGTCATGACTGCCGGCAGCGTGACTGGCGCCGCGCAATTGCTGTTCACGTCTCAACCGACCGTCAGTCGGGAGCTGGCGCGGATGGAATCGCTGCTCGGCTACGCCCTGTTCGACCGCGCCCCGGGGCGTGTGCGCCCGACCGCGCGGGCGCTGGCGCTGTTTGACGAAGTCCAGCGTGCCTACCAGGGGCTGGACCAGGTCGTCGCCCGCGCCCAGGCGCTGGGACGCGCCGAGGACGAACGCCTGCGCGTCCTGACGCTGCCGGCACTGGCGCACGCGCTGCTGCCGGACGCGAGCGCCGATTGGCTCGGTCGGCATCCCCAGGCGGAACTGACGCTGACACCGCAGGAGTCACCGCTGCTCGAGGAATGGATGGCGGCCCAGCGCTTCGACATCGGCCTGAGCGAGGTCTCCGTCGCCGTGCCCGGCACGCGCAGCGAGACGCTGGCCGAGCTCGACGAGGTGTGCGTGCTCCCCGCCGGCCATCGACTGCTGGAACGGCAAGTCCTGACCCCGGAGGACTTCGAGGGTGAGCGCTTCGTCAGCCTGTCCGCCGACGATCCCTACCGCCGCCAGTTCGACGCGATCTTCGCGGCCGCCGGCGTGCGGCGGCGTCTGCAAATGGAGACACACAGCGCGATCGCCGTCTGTTCACTGGTTCAGAAAAACCTGGGCATTGCACTCGTGAATCCACTGACGGCGAGGGCCTGCGCCGGCCCCGATCTGCACCTGCGGCCATTCTCGGTGTCGGTACCCTTCCGCATCCAGGCCTTGTGGCCGCTGCACCGCGCCACGCATGCGCTGACGCAGGATTTCATCGACGCGGTGAAACGTGCGCTCGCGCCTGCGATGGCCAGTCAAACTTCCAGCCAAGCCTCCAGCGGGCGGGGCCCGCCGAGCGCACTGCGCGCGCAGGCCGCCGGAAAAGCAAAACGGCGCTGACCGCGAGGCCAGCGCCGTTCCATGAAGCGCGTGTGGCTCAGGCGGCCTTGATCGCCACCGGTGCCGGCGTCGCAGTCGCGGTCGACAGAAAACGCTCGCGGATGGAACGCTCGATGCCGGCGGCGTCCAGGCCGCACTGCGCCATGAGCTTGCCGGGCTCGCCGTGCTCGACATATTCGTCAGGCAGGCCCAGCTGCAGCACGGGCAGCGACAGACCTTCGGCCTGCAGCGCTTCCAGGACCGCGCTGCCGGCGCCGCCCATGACGCAACCGTCCTCGATGGTCACCAGCACATCGTGCGTGCGGGCCAGTTCCTTGACCAGATCGACGTCCAGCGGTTTCACGAAACGCATGTTGGCGACGCTCGCGTCGAGCGCCTCCGCCGCCTTCAGCGCCGGATGCAGCAGCGTGCCGAAGGCCAGGATCGCGATACGCGGCGCGTGCGCCGCGCCGCGACCGCCGGTCGCAGGCAACGACGAGGTGCGGCGCATCTCGCCCTTGCCCCACGGCAGCGCGACCATGTCCTTCCTGATCTCCGCGCCGATGCCCGCGCCGCGCGGATAGCGGACCGTCACCGGGCCGTTGTGCACGTGGCCGGTGTACAGCGCCTGGCGGCACTCGTTCTCATCCGACGGCGTGATCACGCTCATGTTCGGAATGCAACGCGTGAAGGCGATGTCGTAGTTGCCGGCGTGCGTCGCGCCATCGGCGCCGACCAGGCCCGCGCGGTCCAGTGCGAACAGCACCGGCAGGTTTTGCAGCGCCACGTCGTGGACCATCTGGTCGTAGCCGCGCTGCAGGAAGGTCGAATAGATCGCCACCACCGGCCGCAGGCCTTCGCAGGCGAGGCCGCCGGCGAAGGTCACCGCGTGCTGCTCGGCGATGCCGACGTCGTAGTAACGCGTCGGGAAGCGCTTGTGGAACTCGACCATGCCCGAGCCCTCGCGCATCGCCGGCGTGATGCCGACCAGCGTCGGATCGGCCTCGGCCATGTCGCAGAGCCAGTCGCCGAACACCGTCGTGAAGGTCTTCTTCGCCGGGGAGGTCGACGGCTTGATGCCTTCGGCCGGGTTGAACGGCGTCGGACCGTGGTACTTGACCGGGTCCGCCTCCGCCAGCTTGTAGCCCTGGCCCTTGCGCGTGACCAGGTGCAGGAACTGCGGGCCCTTCTTGTCGCGCAGGTTCTCCAGCGTGGGGATCAGCGCGTCCAGGTCATGCCCGTCGATCGGGCCGACGTAGTTGAAGCCGAATTCCTCGAAGATCGTCCCGGGCACGAACATGCCCTTGGTGTGCTCCTCGAAGCGGCGCGCGAACTCGTACAGCGGCGTGTGCTTCAGCACCGACTTCGCGCCCTCGCGCGCGGCGGCGTAGAACTTGCCGCTCATCAGCCGGGTGAAATACTTGTTCAGCGCGCCGACCGGCGGGCTGATCGACATGTCGTTGTCGTTCAGGATCACCAGCACGTCGCCGAGCAGGCCGCCATGCGCGACGCCGGCGTTGTTCAGCGCCTCGAAGGCCATGCCGGCGGTCATCGCGCCGTCGCCGATGATCGCGACCACGCGGCGCGACTCGCCCTTGATCCGGGCCGCCATCGCCATGCCGTGCGCGGCGGAGATCGAGGTGCTCGAATGCGCGGTGCCGAAGGTGTCGTACTCGCTCTCGTCGCGGCGCGGGAAGCCGGAGATGCCGCCCTGCTGGCGCAGCGTCGCCATCGCGTCGCGGCGGCCGGTCAGGATCTTGTGCGGATAGGTCTGGTGACCGACGTCCCACACCAGCCGGTCGCGCGGCGTGTCGTAGACATAGTGCAGCGCGACCGTCATCTCCACGGTGCCCAGGTTCGACGACAGATGGCCGCCCGTCTTGGACACGCTGTTGAGGATGTGCGCGCGGACCTCGTCCGCCAGTTGCGGGAGCTGACCGCGGGACAGCCGGCGCACGTCCGCGGGGCTCTCGATGGTGCCCAGCAGGGTCTGCGCGGCCGTCGCGTTCGGTGGGTTGTCGCTCATGGCGTCGCCTCTCCTTGTTGCCGGATCCTTGCGGGATCCGAGCAGGATCTCAGTTGTCGCGCTCCACCACCTTGTCAGCCAGCAGGCTGAGCCAGGCGGTGTCGGCCAGACCGCTGCCGGAGAGCGCCTGATGCGCCTCGTCCCGCAGGCGGAGCGCGTACGCGCGGGCGGGCTCGAGGCCCAGCACGCTGACGTAGGTCGGCTTGTTGTTGTCCTGATCCTTGCCGGCGGTCTTGCCGAGCACGTCACTGTCCTGCGTCACGTCCAGGATGTCGTCGACGACCTGGAAGGCCAGGCCGATCGCCGCGCCGTAGCGGCTCAGCGACTCCCACGCGGCCGGCGTGATCTCACCGCACGCGGCGCCCATCAGGACGCTGGCCTGCAGCAGCACGCCGGTCTTGCGGCGGTGCATGTCGCGTAACTTGGCTTCGTCCAGCGGCTTGCCGATGCTGGCCAGGTCGATCGCCTGGCCGCCGGCCATGCCGTCGTAACCGCTGGCGCGCGCCAGCAGCCGGCACAGCCTGGCCTGCAGCGCGGGGGCGACGCCCTCGTCCGGCGTCAGCACGTCGAAGGCAAGCGCCTGCATCGCGTCGCCGGCCAGCATCGCCTGCGCCTCGCCGTACTGCACATGCAGCGTGGGCTTGCCGCGGCGCAGGACGTCGTTGTCCATGCAGGGCATGTCGTCATGCGCCAGCGAATACGCGTGGATCAGCTCCACCGCGCACGCCGCGCGCATCGCGGCCTCGCGCTGGCCGCCCGCGGCGTCGGCCGCGGCCAGCACCAGCAGGGGGCGCAAGCGCTTCCCGGCGCCGAGGACGGCATACCGCATCGCATCGCCGAGGCCGGCCGGCGCCGCTTCGGGCACCCAGGCCTCCAGCGCCTGCTCGACGTCCTCGAGCGACTGCTTTACCCAACGTTCGAAAATACCCGCATCCACTTATTCATCTCCCCAAGCCTGCGCGCTCCCACCCTCAATGACCTGTACTTGTTGTTCGACGGCCTGAAGTCGTGCGCGGCAGTATTTGAGCAAGGCGGCTCCCCGCTGGTAACTGGCCAGTAACTGGTCCAGCGGCAGTTGCCCGGCCTCCATGGCCTGCACCAGACGCTCCAACTCCTCGACCGCCAGCTCATAGCTGGCGGGCTCCTGCTCCTGGATCGTGGGCTGCGCCGTCTTGGCGCTGGCGGAAGGCTTGCTCATTTCAAAACGCGAAAAGGCTGATTGTAAGCACCGCCACCACCCTGCCCGCCTTCCGACCGTCGGGGGATGTGAGCGCGCCGCCACAGGCGTCAGCGGGTGTTTCGGGCGCTGGGTGACACCTGACACCCACCCGTTTCCCCTCCAGAGGCGGGCCGGGTACAATCACCGGTTCCTTTGCCCGCTGCTATGCCCTAAAAGGGCCGGCGCGCTTTTCATTCAGTCCCCATACCGGCCCGTCCAATCTGGGGGGCGGCCGTCACGGTTGACATTGGAGTCTTGGAGACCCTCTTGGATCATGTCCGACCTGAGCATCCCTCTCAGCGCGCTTGAACGCAGCACGGCCCCCAGCCACCTCCAGCTGCCCGTCACCTCCTACTTCGACGAGGACCTGTTCCGCCGCGAACAGGAACTGATCTTCCAGCACGGCCCCCGCTACCTCGGTCACGCGCTCGCCGTGCCCGAGGTCGGCGACTATTACGCCCTGCCGCAGGAGGGCGAAGGCCGCGCCATCGTGCGCAGCGCGCAAGGCCTGGAACTGATCTCCAACGTCTGCCGGCATCGCCAGGCGGTGATGCTGCGCGGCCGCGGCAACACGCAGAGCAACATCGTCTGCCCGTTGCACCGCTGGACCTACGACCTCAAGGGCGAACTGGTCGGCGCGCCGCATTTCAAGCAGGACCCTTGCCTGCACCTGAACCGCTACAAGCTGCGCGAGTGGAACGGCCTGCTGTTCGAGGACAACGGCCGCGACATCGCCGCCGACCTGGCGAAGCTGGGCCCGCGCGGCGCGCTGGACTTCAGCGGCTACCAGCTCGACAAGGTCCACGTCCACGAGTGCGACTACAACTGGAAGACCTTCATCGAGGTCTATCTGGAGGACTACCACGTCGGCCCGTTCCACCCGGGCCTGGGCCAGTTCGTCACCTGCGACGACCTGGCGTGGGAATTCGGCCGCGACTACTCGGTGCAGACGGTCGGCGTGAACAAGGCGCTGGCAAAGCCGGGCTCCGAGGTCTACGCCAAGTGGCACGACCAGGTGCTGGGTTTCTCGGGCGGCCAGTCCCCGGACCAGGGCGCCATCTGGCTGACCTACTACCCCAACATCATGGTGGAGTGGTACCCCAACGTGCTGGTGGTGTCGACGCTGTTCCCCAAGGGGCCGCAGAAGACGACCAACATCGTCGAGTTCTACTACCCGGAAGAAGTCGTCGCCTTCGAGCGCGACCTCATCGACGCCCAGCAGGCCGCCTACATGGAGACCTGCATCGAGGACGACGAGATCGCGCTGCGCATGGACGCCGGGCGCAAGGCGCTGATGGAACGCGGCGACAACGAGGTCGGCCCCTACCAGACCCCGATGGAAGACGGCATGAAGCACTTCCACGAGTGGTACCGCGGGCTGATGAAGCGCTGACACCGTGTCGACGGGGCGCTGACGCCCCGTCCCCTTCGCATCGATCCAGGTGCGCACAACGCCCCGCTCTTGCGGGGCGTTCGTTTTTGCGGCTCCGCACAACAGGCCGGACCGGGCTTCGGCGCGAGAATCGCCGGCATGTCTGCACCCCTTCTGATGGTGTTGGCGACACTGCTGTTCGCCACCATGGGTGTCTGCGTCAAGTTGGCTTCGGCCTACTACGGCGCGGGCGAGATCGTCATGTACCGCGGCCTCGTCGGCACGCTGTTCCTGTTCGCGCTGTCGCGGGCGAAGGGGCTGTCGCTGAAGACCAGCGTACCGGCGATGCACTTCTGGCGCAGCCTGTCGGGGGTGATCGCGCTGTCGCTGTGGTTCTTCGCGATCAGCAAGCTGCCGCTCGCCACGGCGATGACGCTGAACTACATGTCCTCGGTGTGGATGGCGCTGTTCCTGATCGGCGGCGCGGTGCTGATGGGCGCGGCCAAGGTCGATCCGCGGCTGATCATCACCGTGCTGCTGGGCTTCGTCGGCGTCGGGCTGGTGCTGCAGCCGGCGATGGAGGACCAGCAGGTCTGGCACGGCCTGGCCGGGCTGGCCTCGGGGATGCTGTCGGCGATGGCCTACCTGCAGGTGACCTCGCTGGGTCGCGCGGGGGGAGCCGGAATTCCGCATCGTCTTCTACTTCTCGATGGGCGGCGTGGTCGCCGGCGCGCTGACGACGATCGTGTCGCACGGCGGCTGGCACGCTCACACCTGGACCGGCGCGGCGCTGCTGCTGGCCGTCGGCGTGCTGGCCACCGCCGCCCAACTGCTGATGACACGCGCCTACGGCACCGGCAAGCCGCTGGTGAACGCATCGCTGCAGTACCTGGGCATCGTGTTCTCGGCGTTGTATGGTGTGCTGATCTTCGGTGACCTGCTGGGCCTGCTCTCGTGGATCGGCATCCTGCTGATCGTCGTCGCGGGCCTGGGGGCGACGCTGCTGCGTGCCCGGAACACGCCGAAGGACGCCCAGCACTCGGTCCAGGAATCTTGAACGGCCATGACGACTCCAGCGACGCCGCACCCGGTTTCTCCCTCGACGTCCCCCGGGTCCGCCCCCGCTGGAACGGGTCTTGACGGCTTGATCACGGTCGAGCAGTTGCAGGCGCTGATGAATTCGTCGGCGCCGCCGCTGATCGTCGATGTCCGCTTCGACCTGGCCGACACCGCGGCGGGCGAGCGCGCCTACGCGGCCGGCCATGTCCCCGGCGCGTTCTATCTGCACCTGGACCGCGACCTCAGCGGTCCGAAGCAGGACGCCTTCGGCGCGTTCCGCGGGCGTCACCCGTTGCCCGAGCGCGAGGCTTTCGCCGCGCGGCTGCGGGATCTCGGCATGACACCGGGCCGGCAGCTGGTCGCCTACGACGCCGCCGACGGTATGTATGCGGCGCGCGTGTGGTGGATGCTGCGCTGGCTCGGCCATGCGCAGGTGGCCGTGCTGGACGGTGGCTTCGCCGCCTGGCAGCAGGCCGGCGCCACGGTGACAACGGACGTCCCCGCCGGCGCACCGGCCGCTTCCGCCGCCTTCGAACCACGCGCGCCGCTCGAGGCGCCGTGGTCCGCGCAGGATCTGCTCGCCGGACTCGGCCGGGTCCGCCTGATCGACGCCCGCGCGGGCGAGCGATTCCGGGGCGAAGTCGAACCGCTGGACACCCAGGCCGGTCACATCCCGGGCGCGACCAACCGGTTTTTCAAGTCCAACCTGACGCCGGAAGGCCGCTTCAAGCCCGCCGCCCAGCTGCGCGAAGAATTCAGCGCGCTGCTCGGTCCGCAGGGCGCGGACGGGACGGTGCACCAATGCGGATCGGGGGTCACCGCCTGCCACAACCTGCTGGCGATGCACCATGCCGGACTCCCGGGCAGCCGGCTCTACCCTGGCTCCTGGAGCGAATGGAGCGCGAACCCGCGCTTCCCCCTGGCAAAGGGCTGACGCGTCCCCTTATTGACAACGCGCATGGTGCGAGCACCATGGGAAGGTCAGACTGCGAAGGCAAGCCCTGACCCCGCCTGTGGTGGGGGTCGGGTCCACTCAGCCCTACCCCGTTCGCTCGAAGGAGGCTCGCCATGTTCCAGCGCATCCTGATTCCCACCGACGGTTCCGACATCACCGCCAAGGCGATCGACACCGCCATCAAGCTGGCAAAGTTCCACGACGCCCGGCTGTTTGCCATCAGCGTCAAGGAGCCCTTCCCCTACAGCGCCGTGTCGGAGATGCAGCCGACGCCGCCGCAGGAGTTCTTCGACGCCCAGGAGCGCATCGCGCAGGAGCGCCTGGCGCAGGTGCTCGCACTGGCGCAGGCGCAGGGCCTGGAGATCGAGGCCCACAGCGTGGAGGCGCTCCACCCCTGGGAAGCCATCATCGAGCACGCCAAGCGCGTCAACGCCGACCTGCTGGTGATGGCCACGCACGGCCGGCGCGGGCTGCAGGCCCTGCTGCTCGGCAGCGAGACGCAGAAGGTGCTGACGCACTGCGCCTTCCCGGTGCTGGTGGTGCACGGCGAAGGCGCGCCGCAGTGATCCGTCCCGGACCTTGACCGGAGCGCCCTCCCGGGCGCCTCCGGCCGGCTTCAGTGGGCGTGTTTGCCGCCCACGACGATCAGCACGAACACGATGCCCACGCCCAGCCACAGCAGCTGCAAGGCGGTGTCCTTCCAGGGCAGCCGACGCTGCAGTTGCGGGATCAGGTCGGCGACCGAGACATAGACGAAGCTGCTCGAAGCGGCCACCAGCAGGTAGGGGAACAGCTGCTGCCAGGGCCCCACGACGTAGTAGCCGACCAGTCCGCCGACCACCGCCGCCATCCCCGACACGGCGTTGAAGAACAAGGCCTTCTTGCGTGTGAAGCCCGCGTTCAGCAGCACGATGTAGTCGCCGACTTCCTGCGGAATCTCGTGGGCGACGATCGCCATCGCGGTGACCCAGCCCAGGTGGTGGTCCGCCAGGAAGGCAGCGGCGATGATGATCCCGTCGCAGAAGTTGTGGATCGAGTCCCCCACCAGCACCGATAACCCACCCCGACCCGCCTGCTCCTGGTCGAAATGGTGATGGTGGTGGTGCCCGTCTCCCTCATGGTGGTGGGTGTGGCGGTACAGCTCGGCCTTCTCCAGCAGGAAGAAGAACATCAGCCCGCCCAGCAGCGCCAGGAACAGGTTGTGCGGATCCGCCCCGCTCTCGAATGCCTCCGGCAGCACGTGCAGCAGCGCGGTCGACAGCAGCACGCCGGTGGACAGACTCACCAGATGCTTGACGATGCGGCTCAGCAGGCCGACCGTCAGCATCGCCGCGATCGTCACGGAGGCGAGACCGCCGGCGAAAGTCACCAGCAGGATGTAGGTCAGGGTCATGGATAAAAAAGGCGCACCACTGGGGGTGCGCCGGTTGGGGTTCTGAAAATTGTCTCAGACTCGTCAAGCCCCCCTGCTTCGGAGGACGTTCAAACCCCGTGCTGCTTGAACCACGCCTGGCAACGTGCCCAGCCGTCCTTGGCGGGCTCGGGCTTGTAGCTGGGGCGGTAGTCGGCGTGGAAGGCGTGGCCGGTGTCCGGGTAGACGACGAACTCGCTCGCCTTGGCCGCGGCACTGCCCTGCTTGAGCGCCTCCTGCATCGCGGCGACCGTCGAGACCGGAATCCCGTTGTCCTGGGCGCCGTACAGGCCCAGCACCGGGGCGTTCAACTGCCCCACGACATCGATCGGATGCTTGGGCGTCATGGCATTCGTCTGGCCCTGCAGGCGGCCGTACCAGGCCACGCCGGCCTTCACCGCCTTGCTGTGCGCTGAATACAGCCACACGATCCGACCGCCCCAGCAGAAGCCGGTGATCGCCAGCTTCGAGGTGTCGCCGCCCTGCTGCTTCGCCCACGCGACCGCCGCGTCCAGGTCGTTCATGACCTGCGCATCAGGCGTGCGCTGGATAATCTCGCTCTGCAGCTTGGCGATGTCGGAATACACGGTCGCGTTGCCCTGCCGCGCGAACAGGTCGGGCGCGATCGCCAGATAGCCCAGCTTCGCGAAGCGGCGCGCGACGTCGGCGATGTGCTCGTGCACGCCGAAGATCTCGCTGATCACCAGCACGACATGGGCGTTCTTCTTGCCCGCCGGCTGGGCGACGTACGCCGGCATCTTGAAGTCGCCGACGGAAATCGACACCGGCCCCGCATCCAGGCCTTGCGTGTCGGTGGTGATCGTCTGCGCGGACACCGGCAGCACCGCGGCCGCGAAACCGCTGCCCACCGCCGTGCCGACGAAGGCCCGCCGGCTGAAGGCCCGGCCCGGCGTCAGCGTGTCGATGTCATCGCGGATCGCGTCGGCCTGTTCAGGGGACAGGCCGGCGGCGCCTTCGGCGCGGGAATCGGAATTCGTCATCTGCGGCTCCTCTGCTGGGATACGTGGTGGACGGAACGCCGGATGCTAGCGCGGGTGCCGTGCGACAGCATGATGAACCGCAGGATGAAAGCACTTCGTTCCCGGCGGGGACGCCAAACACCGCGACAATCGCGACCCATGACGCAAGCGCAAGTTCCCCTGATCCTGGCCGCCATCGACATGGGCTCCAACAGCTTCCGTCTGGAACTCGCCCAGTTGCAGCACGGGCAGTACCGCCGGCTGGACTACCTGAAGGAAACGGTGCGCCTGGGCGCGGGCCTGGATGCGATGAGCATGCTGACCGAGGAGGCCACCGAGCGCGGCCTCGCCTGCCTGCGCCGCTTCGCGGAACGCCTGTCGGGCCTGCCCGGCCGGCAGGTGCGCGCGGTCGCCACGCAGACGCTGCGCGAGGCGCGCAACCGCAACGCCTTCCTCGCGCGGGCGCAGGAGGTGCTGGGCCATCCGATCGAGGTGATCTCCGGCCGCGAGGAGGCCCGTCTCATCTACGCCGGCGTCGCCCGGTTGCAGACGGCCGAGGACCCGCGCCTGGTCATCGACATCGGCGGCCGCTCGACAGAGATGATCCTCGGCCGCGGCCCGCAGCCGGTGAGCACGGAATCCTTCCAGATCGGCAGCGTCAGCCTGTCGATGCGCTTCTTCCCCGAAGGCCGCTTCACGGCCGAAGCCTTCCGCGCCGCGCAGGTCGCCGCGGGCGCGGAGCTCGAGGAAGCCATCACCCAGTTCTCGCGCCAGTCGGCGCAACCGCGCTGGAAGCAGGCGCTGGGATCGTCCGGCACCGTCGGCGCCGTCGCGCAGATCCTGGCCGCCAACGGCGTCAGCCCCGACGGCTCCATCACCCTCGACGGTCTGCGCTGGTGCATCGAGCAGTGCCTGGTCGCCGGCCGCGTCGATGCGCTCAAGCTCGCCGGTCTGAAGGAAGACCGCCGCGCCGTCGTCGGCGGCGGTCTGTGCATCCTGTACACGCTGCTCACCCACTTCGACATCGACCGCCTGCACCCCGCCAGGGGCGCGCTCCGCCAGGGGGTCATCTTCGATCTCGCGGAACGCCTCGATCCGCGTCTGCTCGCCGCCGGCCGCGACATGCGCGAGCAGTCCGTCGCCGAGCTGCAGCGCCGCTTCGCCGTCGATCGCGATCAGGCCGGCCGCGTCCAGTCACTGGCGCAGCGTCTGCACGCGCAGCTGTCGCCGAAGGCCGAGGAAGAGCATCGTCGCGAGCTCTCGTGGGCCGCCGCGCTCCACGAGATCGGCATGATGGTCTCCCATCACGACCACCATCGGCACAGCGCCTATCTGCTGTCGCATGTCGACGCGCCAGGCTTCTCGCAGAACCAGCTGCGGCGCCTCGGCGACCTCGCGCTCGGTCAGCGTGGTGGGTTGCGCAAGTTGGAGGAGCAGTTGCAGGAAGAACCGATGGTCTGGCAGTTGCTCGCGCTCCGCCTCGCCGCCATCAAGTGCCACGCGCGCAGCAACGTCGATCCGGCCGATATCAAGATCCGCCGCGACGGCATGGACGTCACCATCGAGATGCGCAAGGGCTGGGCCGACACCCATCCCCGCGCTCACTTCCTGCTCCGGGAGGAGCTGGAAGCGTGGGCCAAGGTCGGGAAGGTCCAGTTGGCACTGGAAGCCTGACGTCACCGAGCGCGACAGGCATGGCCCGGGCCGGCGCCGGGCGTCGAGCGGGCGCCAACTCGCTTTGCTCACCTGCGGTTCGCGCCGCTCGGACAGACGGCGCCCAAGTCAGTTTTTTTGAAGCTCGACTTCGTCGCCGGCCCGGGCCATGCCTGTCCATCGGGAACGAGGACTTCGTCTGGGGTCAGCTTCGTTTGGCGGCAGCGTCGTCTGGGGGCAGGTCAGAGCTCTTCGCGGTAGAGGCGCATCAGCGCCTGTTGCGCACAGACACTGTTCGGGTTGCCCTCGGTGCCGATGCGTTGTGACGTGCCGTCGGGGCCCAGTTGCCAGGCGTCGAGGGTGTCGTACAGGTAGGGCGTCAGGCCTTCGTCGATCACGCGCTGGCGCAGCTTCGCGTCCGTGATCGGCCACGCCACCTCGATCCGTCTCAGCATGTTGCGCGCCATCCAGTCGGCACTCGACAGGTACAGCGCCTCCTGCTCGTCCTTGCCCCAGCGGAAATAGAAGATCCGCGAGTGCTCCAGGAAACGCCCCACCACCGAGCGCACCAGGATGTTGTCCGTCTCGCCCGGCAGACCCGGCGGCAGCATGCAGGCGCCCCGCACGATCAGGTCGATCTTCGCGCCAGCCTTGCCCGCACGGATCAAGCCATTGATCAGTTCGGCATCGGTCAGCGCGTTGATCTTCAGGACCACACGCGCAGTCTCGCCGCGCCGGGCCGCTTCCTCGACCTGCGTCAGGAGCTCGCACATCGTGCGGTGCAGGTTGAACGGCGCCAGCAGCAACTTCTTCGGCGCCTTGAACTTCGACAAGGACGCCAGCTGGCTGAAGACCAGGTCCATGTCGGCCGTGATCTCCGAGTCGGCGGTCAGATACCCGAGGTCGGTGTAGAAGCGCGCCGTCTTCGGGTTGTAGTTGCCGGTCGACAGATGCCCGTAGCGGCGCAGCTTGCCGCCCTCGCGGCGCGTGATCAGCATCAGCTTCGCATGCGTCTTCAGGCCGACGATGCCGTACACCACCTGCGCGCCGACCGCCTCCAGCCGCTCCGCCCAGTTGATGTTGGCCTCCTCGTCGAAGCGCGCCTTCAGCTCCACGACCGCCAGCACTTCCTTGCCGCGCCGCGCCGCCTCGATCAGCAGGTCCGCCAGCACCGACTGGCTGCCGGTCCGGTAGATCGTCTGCTTGATCGCCAGCACGTCCGGATCCTCGACCGCCTCGCGCAGCAGTTGCACCACCGGATCGAAGCTCTCGAACGGGTGATGCAGCATCACGTCGCCCTTGGTCCGCAGCTTGTCGAAGATCGACTTGCCGCGCGGCAGCCGGCCCTTGGGCCAGCTCGGCTCGTAGGGCTGGAAGCGCAGGTCCTCGGCGTCGGTCTGGTCGATCAGCTCGTTCAGGCGCACGAGGTTGACCGGTCCGTTGACCCGGTACAGCGCCGCCTCCGGCAGGTCGAACTGCTCGAGCAGGAAACGCGACAGTTCCTCGGGGCAGGTGTTGACCACCTCCAGCCGAACGGCGCGTCCGAAGTGCCGCGTCGTCAGGCCGGAGCGCAGCGCGTGGCGCAGGTTGGCGATCTCTTCCTCGTCGACCTCCAGGTCGGAGTCGCGCGTGACGCGGAACTGCGAGAACGCCTCGACATGCCGGCCCGGGAACAGCTCTTCCAGATGCGCGCGGATGACACTGGTCAGCAGCACGAAGCTCTGCTTGCCGCCGCTGATGGCCGTCGGCACCTTGATCACGCGCGGCAGCACGCGCGGCACCTTGACGATGGCGATGCGGTTGTCGCGCCCCAGCGCGTCCTTGCCCGAGAGGCGGGCGATGAAGTGCAGCGATTTGTTGCCGACCTGCGGGAACGGATGCGCCGGGTCCAGGCCCACCGGGACCAGCAGCGGACGCACCTCGCGCTCGAAGAACTTGGCGACCCACGCGCGGATCTCATCGGTGCGGTCGGCGTGGTTCAGGATCTGGATGTTGTGCTCGCGCAGCGCGGGCATGACCTGATCGTTGAAGATCCCGTACTGCTCGTCGATCAGGTCGTGGGCGGCGCGGCCGACACGCTCCACGTCGCGCGGCGTCACCAGCCCGCTGCCGTCGCGCTGCACGTCCAGCATGTCGGCGAAGCGCACCTCGAAGAACTCGTCGAGGTTGCTGGACACGATGCAGATGTAGCGCAGCCGCTCCAGCAGTGGCACGTCGACGCGCTGGGCCTGGGCCAGGACGCGCCGGTTGAACTCGAGGATCGCGTTTTCGCGGTTGAGCAGCGGAACGTCAGGCAAAGTCATGGACTGATTCTATGAAGCTGGTGTGACAGTCAGGTGACCCTCTTTTCGGGCGGGTCACACCCTGTTGCTCCGCGGTGGAGGACGAGGTCCGCCCCCCGTCAGGACGACGGAGCCCCCCTGCCAGGGTCGGGTCGTGTCAGGCCGGCTGGCGCATCGCGGCGGCCAGCGCTTCGGCAGTCCCCTGCTCGGCGATCAGGCGCTGGCGCTCGGCCCAGTCCAGGATCTCGAGGTGGCCGTCCGCATGCTCGACCAGGGCGGTGAGGCTCTCGACCCAGTCGCCGTCGTTGGCGTAGGTGATGCCGTCGATGTCGCGCAGCTCGGCATGGTGGATGTGGCCGCAGACGACGCCCTGCACACCGCGCTTGCGGGCCTCGCGGGCCAGCGCCTGCTCGAACTCGCCGATGAACGAGACCGCGCGCTTGACCTTGAGCTTCAGGTACTTGCTGAGGCTCCAGTACGGCAGGCCCATGCGCGCGCGCAGCGAGTTGAGGTGGCGGTTCAGCTTCAGCGTGAACTCATAGAGCGTGTCGCCCAGATGGGCGAGCCACTTCGCATGCTGGATGACGCCGTCGAACAGGTCGCCGTGCGTGACCCAGAACTTGCGGCCGTCGGCGGTCTCGTGGATCCACTCGTGCGCGACCTCGATGCCGCCGAAGCTGTGCTGCAGGTATTTGCGGGCGAATTCGTCGTGGTTGCCCGGCACGTAGATCACGCGGGTGCCCTTGCGTGCCTTGCGCAGCAGCTTCTGGACGACGTCGTTGTGCTCCTGCGGCCAGTACCAGCTGCGGCGCAGCTGCCAACCGTCGACGATGTCGCCGACGAGGAAGAGCTGCTCGCATTCGACCTCCCTGAGGAAGTCGAGCAGCGCCCGGGCCTGGCAACCCGGCGTGCCCAGGTGCAGATCGGAGATCCACACCGTGCGCACGCGGATCGACCCGCCGTCTTCCGCCTCGGCCCCAGGCGGTTCGTTCGAAACAGCGGCGGCCATGAGGGTGTCGGTCAGCATGGCCCCACAGGTTGCCGACCCTGGATGAAAGCTTGATGACCGGACCGCCGATAATCCCCCGCCATGCACCTGATGATCCCCTTCGCCAGCTCGCTGGACCCTCATTTCGAGGGCGCCCTGCGCGAGCTGGAGCTGCCGAACCTGAGCCGCCTGCTCGGGTTGCTGGCCCCGGTGGAGGATGTCGGCGACGCCGACGAGACTTCCCCGCTCCCCCCGCACGACCTTTTCCTGGCGCGACGCCGCGGCGTCGCCGACGACCATCCACCGATCGCCGCCTGGCGCGTGCGTGCCGCCGGGCAGGATCCCGCCGACGCCGCCTGGGCCCTGCTGACGCCGGCCCATTTCGCCGTCGGCACCGAGGGCGTCACCGCGCTCGGTCCCGAGACGCTCGATCTGGACGAGGCAGAATCCCGCGCCTTCCTCGACGCGCTGTCGACCGTGCTGTTCCCCGCCGCCGAGGGCTGGCGGACCGCCTGGTTGTCCACCGGCGAATGGGCGATCGCCCATGACGAGCTCGACGGCCTGGAAGCGGCCAGCGCGGATCGCGTGCTCAATCGCGGTGTCGAGACCTGGTACCCGCGCGCGCGCCGCCTGCGCACGCTGCTCAACGAGGCGCAGATGCTGCTGCACGATCACCCCCTCAACCAGGCCCGCGAGGAGCGCGGCCTGCGCCCGCTGAACGCCGTCTGGATCGGCGGCGGCGCCCGTGAGCGCGGCAATGCCTTGCCTGCCGGACTCCTCATCGACACGCGCCTGCGCGCGCCGATGCTGACCGGCGACCTGTACGCGTGGAGCGAAGGATGGAAGGCGCTGGACCAGGGCCCGATCGAGCAGGCCTTGAACGCCGCGCGCGCGGGCGAGCCGGTCTCGCTGACCCTGAGCGGCGAGCGCCTGGCCCGCACCTGGAGACGCCAGCCGGCCAGCGGCTGGCAGCGGCTCAAGGAACGATTCGCGGCGCCGAGCGCCGCCGTCGCCACCGCCCTGGAGCATCTGTGAGCAGTCCTCGCATCCTGACCCGCGACGTCCCGCCGGACTCCGCGCACGCGCTGCAGGCGGCCGGTTTCTCGCCGCTGCTGTCGCGTCTCTTCGCGGCACGGGGCGTGCTGTCCCGCGATGAGCTCGACCCCGACCTGAAGCACCTGCTGCCGCCCGAAGGTCCCTTGGGCATGCTCGGCATCGACAAGGCCGCAGTGCTGCTGGCCGACGCGATCTCTGGGGGTGAACACATCTGCATCGTGGCGGACTACGACTGCGACGGCGCCACTGCCTGTGCGGTGATGCTGCGCGGACTGGCGCTGCTCGGCGCGAAGCCGGGCACGGTCAGCTACGTCGTGCCTGACCGTGCGGTCCACGGCTACGGCCTGACCCCGACCATCGTCGAGCTGGCGCTGAAGCACGAGCCGAAGCTGCTCGTGACCGTCGACAACGGCATCGCCAGCCACGCCGGCGTGGCCTTCGCGCGCGCGCTCGGGCTGAAGGTCCTGGTCACCGACCACCACCTTCCCGCGGTCACCGCCGATGGCCAGCCCACCGTGCCCGACGCCGACGCGCTGGTGAATCCCAACCAGCCGGGCTGCCCCTTCCCCGGCAAGAGCCTCGCCGGCGTCGGCGTGGCGTTCTACGTGCTGACGGTGCTGCGGGGCGAGCTGCGCCGCCGCGGCGCCTTCGGCGAGAACGCGCCGCCGCGGCTCGACGGCCTGCTCGACCTGGTCGCGCTGGGCACCGTCGCCGACGTGGTGCGGCTCGACGCCAACAACCGCCGGCTGGTGGCGCAGGGCCTGCGGCGGATGCGCGCCGGCCGCATGCAGCCGGGCGTGCAGGCGCTGTTCACCGCGGCGAGCCGCGACGCGTCACGCGCCAACAGCTTCGACCTCGGCTTCGCGCTCGGCCCGCGCATCAACGCCGCCGGCCGTCTCGACGACATGACGCTGGGCATCACCTGCCTGACGACGGACGACAGCGAGCAGGCCCTGGCCCTCGCGCGCGAACTCGATCGCATCAACCGCGAGCGCCGCGAGATCGAAGCCGGCATGCAGGAGCAGGCGCTCGCGCTGCTCGAACGCCTGATGACGGATCCGCGCCTGAACGGCGCGCCGCCGCCCGCGCTGGCGCTGTTCGACGCCGACTTCCACGAAGGCGTCGTCGGCATCGTGGCCTCGCGGATCAAGGACCGGCTGCATCGCCCGGTCTTCGTCTTCGCTGAGGGCGCGGACGGCCAGCTCAAGGGCTCGGGCCGCTCGATCCCCGGCTTCCATCTGCGCGATGCGCTGGACCTCGTGTCAAAACGCCACCCGGACCTGCTGCGCAAGTTCGGCGGCCACGCGATGGCGGCGGGCTGCACGCTCGCGCCCGGCGGCGTCGAGGCCTTCGCCGCGGCCTTCGAGGACGTCGCGCGCGAATGGCTGGACGAAGCCTCGCTCACCCGCACGCTGCGCACCGACGGCCCGCTGCCGCCGGAGGCCTTCTGCGCCGAAACCGTCCAGGAGCTGGAAGCCCAGGTCTGGGGCCAGGCCTTCGAGGCGCCGCTGTTCTGCGACCGCGTGCAGGTGGTGAACCAGCGCATCGTCGGGGAGCGCCACCTCAAGCTGCGCCTGCGCCAGGGGGCCTGGATCCGCGATGCCATCTGGTTCGGCCACACCGAGCAGTTGCCGGAGCAGGTGACGCTGGCGTATCGCCTGAGCCTCGACGAATTCCAGGGCCAGCAGCGCGTGCAGATGGTCGTGGAGGCGATGGCGGAGTAGATCGGCCGGGGCGCTCAGCCGAGCAACTGCTTGCGCACCCACTCCACGATCGCCGCCGCCGGCATCGCGCCGGACTCCCGGGCGATCTCCTGCCCGTCGAGGAACAGCAGCATCGTGGGAATGCTGCGGATGCCGTAGCGCGCGCTCTGCTGCGGCGCGGCCTCGGTATCGAGCTTGACGAAGCGCACCTCGGGCAACATCGCCGCAGCCTTCTCGAACTGCGGCGTCATCATCCGGCAGGGGCCGCACCACGCCGCCCAGCAGTCGACGACGACCGGCAGTTCAGTGCCCGCGATGAACTTGTCGAACACCTCCGGCGTGAGGTCCACGGCCTCCGGCCGCATCAGCGGCGTGCCGCAGCGTCCGCAATCGGGCGCTTCGCCCAGGCGCTCGCGCGGCACGCGGTTCTTCGCGCCGCACGAGGGGCAGACGACGTGGAGGCTGACGGCGGCGGAGGTGTCCATGGAATCGTTCACTCGCGAAAGGAGACGTGCCCGAGGCGGCCCGCCTGCCGGTGTCGGGCAAACCGCATGCCGGACGGACCGTCTCGCACGCGGGCGCCGCGGTGCGTCTCAACGGACGATCGGGACGTAGATGGGGTCCATGCGCGTCTGGGTCCGGCCGCCGAAGTTCTCGATCTTCGTGCCGGACTGGATCGCCGAACTGAAGGGCGTGTCGCTCATGCCCGGATAGCGCTTGCGGAAGGCGGCCTGGTCGCGCTCGAACTTCTCGGTCAGCGTGACCCGACCACCGGAGATCATGTTGAGGAACTCCCGATCCGCCACGAAGTGGTAGTTGCCCAGGTACACGGCCTTGCCGGGTTCGAGGTCGATGACGACGTCGTTGAGGATGCCCGTCGATCGGACGTGGACGGTGCCGACGTCGATGGCCCATTCCTCGATCACGTAGCGTCCCGCCGGCATCTCGACGGCGAAGAGCGAGCCGCGGGACTTGAAGTCCGGGTCGATCCGCTTCAGATCACGGATCTCGAACGGGTTCACGATCATCGCCGTGCCGTGAGCGATCTTGGTCGAAGGCCCGCCGCCCTCCACGGGCCGCATGCTGAAACCATAGCTGCCCAACGGGCCGGTGTAGGTGATCGACCCCACGAGCACGCCCTTCCCGGACTCCACCTTCGGGACATAGGTTGGCGCGACGTTGCTGGCGGCGCAGCCGGTCAACAGCGCCGCCACGACCGGCAACGCCCACCCGGCGAGCCGGCTCGACGCCCGGCGGCTCTCCCTCTCGTGTGTCATATCCCTCCCGAAATTCGATGTCTGTTCTTCGAACAAGAAGTGGACCATGCCCGGGAGTGCCCGTTCCACCGGTGTTTCCCCAGCGGTGCAGGGAACGCAGAGGGCGATGGGTACGACGATTGCCGCCCTGGGTCCAACGAGAACTCTGTTGAAGGAACGAGATGACTGCCTACAAGGACGACGGGAAGCTTTGGGTGCTGGTGGCCGACGAGGGCGTGGCGCGCCTGCTGAAGCTGCCGGAGGAAGGTGGCGACCTGGAGGACGTCACGACGCTGACCGATGCCGCCGCCCATGCGAACAATGCGGACCTGCGCCGCGACGCCGAAGGCCGGCGCGGCAACAACGTGACCTCGTCGGCGAGCGTCGATGAATCGCATCAGGAGGCGATCAGCTTCGCCGCGCGCGTGGCCAAGACCCTGGACGACGGCTACAACAACGGCGAGGTGACGCAGCTCCGTGTCGTGGCCGCGCCGCGCTTCCTGGGCCTGCTGCGCAAGGCGCTGAGTCCGCAGATCACCAAGCTGATCATCGACGAGACCAACGTCGACGTCGTCCACGAAAGCCTGGGCGCGCTCACGACCCGCCTGTTCCCGGAGCGGGACTTCAGCAAGCAGAAGCCGTGAGGTCCTTCACACCTGACCCCTGCTGTAACTGTTTGTCAAATCGATGACATAGAGGCCACCCAGAATGGGGACACCACGCGGCGCACCGTCCGTCGTGGTGTCCTCCCATGCCGACCACCCATCTGCAACCGCCCGACCCGCTGAGCATCGCCCTGTCCGCCATCATTCGCGATGGCGCGCTGGATATCCACTTCCAGCCCCTGGTCGAGGTCGAGCGCGCGAACATCCTGGGTTACGAAGCGCTGACGCGCGGGCCGGCGGACACGCCGCTGCATTCGCCGCTGGTGCTGTTCGAGACCGCCGCGCGCCTGGGCAGGCTCGTGGAACTGGAGCGGCTGGTCGTGCGCCGCGCGCTGCGCCGATTCAAGGAACTCAAGCTCCCCGGCCAGCTCTTCCTGAACCTCACCGCCGACACGCTGCTCGCCACCAGCGATCGCGGCGCGCTCATCGCCCGCGAGTTCGCGCAACTCGACCTGCCCGCGTCGCGCGTCGTCATCGAACTCACCGAGACGCGGCCCATCCTCGAGCCCGAACGCCTGCAGGACAGCATGCGCAGCCTGCGGGAGCTGGGCTTCGTCGTCGCGCTGGACGACCTGGGCGAGGGCTTCGCGAGCCTGAAGCGCTGGATGGACATCCGGCCGGACTTCGTCAAGATCGACCGCCACTTCATCGACGGCATCGCGCAGGAACCGCTCAAGCAGCAGTTCGTGCGCTCGATCCTCGAGATGGCCGCCAGCTCCGGCTGCACCGTCGTCGCCGAGGGCCTCGAACAGCTCAGCGACCTCACCGTGCTGCGCCGCCTCGGCGTGCCGGTCTGTCAGGGCTACCTGCTCGCGCGTCCGAGCGCCGCGCCGCGCGCCGCGCTGCGGGCCGAGGTGGACGCGCTGCTTGCGCCCGAGCACCGCCGCCGCAACGCCGACTGGATGCGCCTGCCGCCCGACGCGATCACGACCGCCGCGCAGCTGGCCCGCCGCAGCCACACCGTCACGCCCAAGCTCAACTGCCAGACCGTCGCCGACATGTTCCAGCGCGACGAGCAGCTGTTCTCGATGCCGGTGCTGGATGAATCCAACCGCCCGATCGGCATCCTGCGCTCGCTGCAGGTGCTCAAGCGCAGCGCCGAGCGCTACTTCATGGACATCCACGAGAAGCGCTCGTGCACCGCGCTGATGGACCCGCAGCCGCTGATCTTCGACGCGGGCACCTCGCTGCGCGAGATGAGCGACGCGATCTCCAGCCTCGACGACCGGCTGATGGTCGACGGCTTCATCGTCACCCGCAATGGCGAATACTTCGGCACCGGCCGCAGCACCGACCTGCTGAAGGCCGTCTCCGACCTGCAGGTCCACAGCGCGCGTTACGCCAACCCGCTGACGCTGATGCCGGGCAACGTGCCGACCGACCAGCACCTCGACGCGCTGCTGCACGAGGGCCGCGAGTTCGTCGTCGTCGCCTGGGACATCGACCACTTCAAGCCCTTCAACGATGTCTACGGCTACGCCGCCGGCGACGACATCATCAAGCTCTGCGCGCAGATCCTGCAGGACGCCGCCGACCCGGCGCTGGACTTCGTCGGCCACATCGGCGGGGACGACTTCGTGATGGTGCTGGGCTCGCCCGACTGGACCGCCCGCATCACGCGCGTCTGCCGCGAGTTCGATCGCCAGATCCGCCCCTTCTTCTCGGCGGAACACCAGGCGCTGGGCGGCTACGTGACGCTGAACCGCCAGAACCAGGAGTCCTTCAATCCGCTGCCGACGCTGAGCGCCGGCGTGATCCAGGTGCAGCCCGGCGCCTTCGACAGCGTGCGCGCGCTGTCCGCCGCGCTGGCCGAGCCCAAGCACGTCGCCAAGTGCGGCACCGGACCGAGCCGCTACTTCGTCGACCGCCGTCGATCCAGCGCCGGCGCCACGGACATGGCGCCGCTCCTAGAATCGGTGGGGTGAACACCCCTTCCCCCGTTCTGCCGGTTCCGCCGGTTTCCTCCGCCCCCCACCGACGCGCTGCCGGCTTCCGCCGCCGCGCCTTGGCAGATGGCGGTGCATGCCCTGCACGCGCAGACGAACGCGGACCTCCACTGCCACTCGACCGTCTCCGACGGCACGCTGTCGCCGGAAGCGCTGGCCGCGCGCGCCAAGGCCAACGGCGTCGAGCTCTGGGCGCTGACGGACCACGACGAGGTCGGCGGCCAGCAGCGCGCCATGGCGGCGGCGCGGGCGGCGGGGCTGCCCTACCTGACCGGCGTCGAGATCTCCGTGACCTTCGCCGGCAAGGTCGTGCACATCGTGGGGCTGGGCTTCGACCATGAGGATCCACGCATCGTCGCCGGCCTGCGCGCCACGCGCGGCGGCCGCGGCGCGCGGGCGAAGGAGATGTCGGACGATCTGGCCAGGGCCGGCATCCACGGCGCTTATGAAGGCGCGCTCAAGTTCGCCGGCAACCCGGAACTGATTTCCCGCACCCACTTCGCGCGCTTCCTGGTGGAAACCGGCCAGTGCTCGGACGTGCCCGAGGTCTTCCGCCGCTACCTCACCGAAGGCAAGCCCGGCTTCGTGCCGCACCGCTGGGCGGCGCTGCGCGACGCGGTGGGCTGGATCGTCGACGCCGGCGGGCTGGCCGTCATCGCGCACCCGGGCCGCTACGGCTTCACGCCGACCGAGGAGTACGCGCTGATCACCGAATTCATCGCGCACGGCGGCCGCGGCATCGAGGTCGTCACCGGCAGCCACACGTCCGGCGACATGGTCCAGTACACCGACACGGCGCTCGAATTCGACCTGCTCGCGTCGCGCGGCTCCGACTTCCACAGTCCGGAGGAGAGCCGCGTGGACGTCGGCAAACTCGACCAGCACCTCTCCGGCCGCTTGAAACCGGTGTGGGGCGCGCTCGAGCATCGCATCCACTGGCCGGCCTGATCCCCCACTGCTGCGGACCGCCGGGGACCGCTTCGGATCCCCGGGCATCGCGGCAGGGATCACCGGAATCATCCGCCGGCGCAGACCGGCTCCATGATCGGCTCGCACGCCGATTGCCACAGGTGAGGACCATGGCCCAGATCTTCGAAGTCCATCCCGACAACCCGCAGGCCCGATTCCTGCGCCAGGCGGCGCAGATCCTGAGCCAGGGCGGCGTCGGCGCCATCCCGACCGACTCCAGCTACGCGCTGGTCTGCCAGCTCGACGACAAGGCCGCCGCCGAGGCGCTGCGCCGCATCCGCGGCGTCGACGACAAGCACCACATGACGCTGCTGTGCCGCGACCTCAGCGAGCTCGGCAGCTACGCGCGCGTCGACAACAAGCAGTACCGGATGATCAAGACGGCCACGCCGGGGCCGTTCACCTTCATCCTGGAAGCGACCAAGGAAGTGCCGCGCCGGCTTTCGCACCCCTCGCGCCGCACCATCGGCCTGCGCGTGCCGGACCACCGCGTCACGCAGGACCTGCTCGCGCTGATCGGCGGCCCGCTGCTGGCCACCACGCTGATCCCGCCCGGCGAGCATGAGCCGATCAACGACCCCGAAGAGATCACCGCCCGCTACGACAAGCTGATCCAGCTGATCATCGACGCGGGCGCCTGCCCGATGAAGCCGACCACCGTCGTCGACCTCACGGCCGAGCCGCCGGTGCTCGTGCGGCGCGGCTGCGGAGATCCGGCCTGCCTCGGCCTGGAGCTCCAAGAGGCCGAAGCCGACGAGTGAATCGCGAGCGGGTGCTACGCCCGTTCGAGGCACCAAGCAAAACGCCGGCGCGAAGCCGGCGTTTTGCTTGAAGAGGCCCGCGGGCCTCGCGGAGGCTCAGACCGCCGCGGTGATCACGATCTCGATCTTCCACTCGGGCTTGGCCAGCTTGGCCTCGACCGTCGCGCGCGGCGGCGTGTGGCCGGCCGGCACCCAGGCGTCCCAGGCGGCGTTCATGCCGGCCAGGTCCTTGACGTCGGCGATGTACAGCTGCGCGCGCAGGATCTTCGTCTTGTCGCTGCCGGCGCGGGCCAGCAGCTTGTCGATCATGGCCAGCACCTGTTCGGTCTGGCCCTTGACGTCGGCGGTGGCATCCTCCGGCACCTGGCCGGCCAGGTAGACCACGCCGTTGTGGATGGCCATCTCGGAGAGACGCGGGCCGACGTCGAAACGTTCGATGTTGCTCATTTGCTGTGCTGATGGGGCTTGTTGGAATGCTTGTGATCGCTCTTGTGATCGTGCTTGCGCGCGCGCGACTGCTCGTGTCGATGGGACTTGGCGGCGGGCCCGGCGGCCACCGGGGCCGCCTTCTGGCCGAGCTTGCTCTCGGTGCCCGCCATCAGCTTCCTGATGTTGGCGGCGTGGCGCCAGATCAGCAGCAGGCTCATCAGCGCGATGGCCGGCAGCTCGGGACCGACGTCCCAGACCAGCATCTGCAGCAGCGGCGCGCCGATGGCGGCGGACAGCGACGCCAGCGACGAGTAGCGGAACACGGCTGCCATCACGATCCACACGCCGAGCACGGACAGGCCGAGCCACGGGTTGATCGCCAGCAGCACGCCGGCCGCGGTCGCGACGCCCTTGCCGCCGACGAACCTGAAGAAGACCGGCCACAGGTGCCCGATGAAGGCCGCCAGGCCGACCAGCGCGGCGGTGCCCTCCTCCAGGCCGTACGGCTCGCCGAACTTCAGCACCAGCAGGACCGGGACGTAGCCCTTGAGCGCGTCGAAGACCAGCGTCAGGATCGCCGCGGCCTTGTTGCCGGAGCGCAGCACGTTGGTCGCGCCCGGGTTGCCGCTGCCGTAGCTGCGCGGATCGGACAGGCCCATCAACCGGCTGACGATCACCGCGAAGGACAGCGAACCGATCAGATACCCGGCCACGACAGCCAACAAGGGAAACAGGACACTTTGCATGGGGCGCTGTTCTGCCCCGGACTTCAGCGCGCACTCGACCGGACGGGCCTCGAGCAGCTCCGTCAAAACCCGGGGTTCGATGCTGACCAGGTAGCCGCGACGCCCGCCGTTGATCAGGATGCGGGGCAGCGCCAGCACGGTGGACTCGACGAACACCGGCATCGCCTTGCGCGTCCCGAACGGCGAGGTGCCCCCGACGAGGTAGCCGCTGTGGCGCTGGGCGACGTCCGGCTTGCAGGGCTCGACCTTCTTGCAGGGGATCTGCCGGGCGAGCTCCTTCAGGCTGACGGTGCAGTCGCCGTGCATCAGCACGATCAGCGGCTGCGCCTTCTCGTCCTGCATCACCAGCGTCTTGACGACCTCGTGCTCGGGCACGCCGAGCTGCTTGGAGGACTCGCCGGTGCCGCCGTGATCGACGTAGTCGTAGACATGTTCCCCGAACGCGACCTTGTGCTGGCGCAGCATCTGCGTCGCCAGCGTTTCGCTGACATGGGCGGATTTCTTGCTCATGCCGTGATTCTCCGCGCTGCCCGCACCCGATGCTTGTACGAGCTTGCTGCGCCTGCTGACAGCCGATGGCGGCGCGCGCGCTACGCTGCGGCGCACTTCGTGTTCACCGAGCCCCATGACGGACGCCGCCTCGACCTCCAGCTACAACCTCAAGGACCTGATCGGCGCCACCGCGCTGCGATCGCTGGCATCGGTGTTCGCGGAGTCCGCGCCCGGCTTCCAGCGCAAGCGCTTCCTGGCCGTGGCGACCGAGGGGCTCGAGCCGCTGTCGATCATGCAGCGCGTGCACCGCGTGGCCGAGGCGCTCCACGCCGCGCTGCCCGGCAGCTTCGCGGCGAAGCTCGATGCCGTGGTCACCGCGGCGCCGCACACGGGCGGCGCGTTCGTGAACATGGGGCTGTGCGATTTCGTCGCGAGCTACGGCCTGCACGACCCTGCCGCGTCGCTGAAGGCGCTCAAGCGGATGACCGCGCATGGCACCGCCGAATTCGCGATCCGGCCCTTCCTGCGCCAGGACCTGGCCGGCACGCTGAAGACGATGACGCGCTGGACCACCGATCGCGACGAGCACGTCCGCCGCCTGGCCAGCGAGGGCTGCCGCCCGCGCCTGCCGTGGTCGTTCCGGCTCGACGCGCTGGTCGCCGACCCGGCGCCGCTGGCGGCGATCCTGCAAGCGCTGCGCGCCGACGACAGCCTCTACGTGCGGCGCTCCGTCGCCAACAACCTGAACGACATCACCAAGGACCATGCGGACTGGGTCTTCGCCCACGTGGCCGGCTGGGACCTGGCCGACGAGCGCAGCGCGTGGATCGTCAAGCATGCGTTGCGCTCGCGGATCAAGCAGGGCGATGCGCGGGCGTTGAAGCTGATCGGCGCCAGCGAGGGCGCGCTGGCCGTCGTCGAAGGGCTCGCGATCGAGCCCGCACGCGTCGCGATCGGCGGTGAGGTCGAGATCGCCTTCGAACTGCGCTCCACCGCCGACACGACGCAACGCCTGGTCGTCGACTACGCCGTGCACTACGTGAAGAAGAACGGCCGCGCGTCGCCGAAGGTCTTCAAGCTGAAGACCGTGGAGCTCGAAGCGGGCGCGTCGACACCGATCCGCATCCGTCGCGCGCTGCGCAACTTCACGACGCGCACGCACTATGCGGGCACGCACGCGATCGAGGTGATGGTCAACGGCCAGAAGCTGGCCGGCGGCGCGTTCGAGCTGTTGATCGAGTGAACGACGGAGGGGCGCTCACAGCGCCGGCTCGAAGTAGACGCCGCCGAACGTCGGCACATGCCGCGCCGGCCAGTGGATCCGGAACAGGTCGATGGTCTCGATCTGCAGGCGACGCAGGCTGTCCTCGCAGGCCTGCACGATCTGCGCGCCGGTCCACGCGATGGCCGGGCGATCGCCGCGCGAGCGCGCCGCTCCGCCTTTACACCCCGCGCCGTTGCACCGATCAAATTATTGTTTTACAGTAATTTCTTGCCACCCGACGGTAAGATCATGAGCGACGCCCCCTTCCCTGCCAGCCACCAGCGCATCCGCTGGATTGCTCACTGCGTGCGTGCGATGGCTTTGATCGCGATGGCGGTGGTGGTGGGTTTCCAAGCGATGTTCTGGACCAACCGCGGCCTGGTGGAACGCACCGCGCGCTCGGACTGGGGCCTGGACTGCCCCCTGCAGTTCGACGCCGTCGCGCGCGCGTGGGGCCTGGTGGTCAACCTGCCGCAGACGCTGCTGACCTTGTTCGCGCTGCTGTGCCTGTGGCGCCTCTTCGGCGCCTACCTGCGCGGCGAGGTCTTCACCGATGGCGCGACGCGCCACCTGCGGCGCCTGGGTCAGTCGGTGACCACGATGGCCCTGGTCATGCCGCTGACCTTCACGGTCACCATCCTGGCGCTGACGCTCGGCAATCCGCCCGGGCAGCGGATACTGTCCGTGCACCTCGCCAGCGAGCACTACATCATGCTGCTGCTGGGCCTGGTGCTGATCGCGATGGCGATGGTGATGCGCGAGGCCCAGCGCATGGCGCAGGAAAACGCCGAGTTCGTCTGAGCGGACCGGCCCAGGAACCCCGCCCATGCCCATCGTCGTCCGACTCGACGTGATGCTCGCGCAGCGCAAGATGCGCTCGAAGGAGCTCGCCGAGGCCATCGGCATCACCGAGGCCAACCTCTCGCTGCTCAAGTCCGGCAAGGTGCGCGGGGTGCGCTTCGACACGCTGTCGCGGATCTGCGCGGTGCTGCAGTGCCAGCCCGGCCACCTGCTCGCCTGGGAGCCGGGCGACGAGCCCGAGGACGGAGGATCCGATGGCGGCGCGTGAGGCCCGAGATCCTCTCGATCCTCGCGCCCCACGTGGGCGGAAGCGCCGCCTCGGCCCACGCGCGCTCGCGATCGGCGCGGTATTGCTGCTGCACGTCGCGCTGATCGGCTGGCTCCAGCATGCCTGGCACGGGGCCGACGCCCACCGGGAGCAGCGCAGTTCGTCCATCCGCATGGTGACGATCCAGTTGCCGCCGCTGCCGAAGCCGGCGCCGAAGACGACGCTGGTCGCCCGGTCTGCGGATCGTCGGGCAAGGCCTGACCCCGACATGCCGTCCTCTCAGACCGCCCCGTCGACACCGCCGTCAGCGCGTGTCCAGGCGCCACGACCCGAGGTCGACCGCCACGCGGAAGAGCCGCGATCCACCGTGGTGATCGCCGCGCCGGCGCCGGCCTCGGCGGCCTCCGGTGCAACCGGCCGGGACCTGATGTACGGCGCCGCGACGCAGCGCGCGGTCCGCCAGTCGACGCAGGGCCAGCCGCTGCTCGCCGAGCGCGCGGACCACGCCAGCCTCGCGCCCGACAAGATCGATGCGTCGACGAAGCTCGGCAACGAGATGATGAAAGGCGCCAGCGGCGACTGCCTGAAGGGCGAGTTCGCGGGCGGCGGCGCGGGCCTGCTGAGCGCGCCGTTCTGGCTGCTCGCCGAGGCGCGCGGCAAGTGCCGGCGATGAGCGCGGACGCGCGCTCGCGCCACGGCCTGATCGATGACACCCCGATGCGGGACACGCGTCGTCAACCCACACCGGCCGCGCACCGTTCAGCGCAGATCGCGTTTTGCGACACAGGGAGAGAGTCGAAGTGAAGCCCCAGCAGTTCACCCGCGCGGCGCGCCGCGTTCCAGTCGTCGCGATCGCCATCGCCGTGGTGAGCACCCTCGCCGCCTGCGATCCGGTCGCCGCGGCGACCGCCGCCGAGACGTCGGCCGCCGTCGCGGCCGCACCGCCGGCTTCCGGCGCGGTCGCCCTGCCCACGGTGCAGAGCGACATGAAGCGCGGCGCCTCCTTCCCCTACAAGCGGCTCAACGAGCTGCTGTCGAAGTTGCGCACCGAAGGCGAAGGCCTGTTCGTGAGCCGCTTCGTGTTGACCGACGCGAAGGACTCGACCAAGCCGCCGCCGGCCGGCACCAAGCTCGCGCTGATGAGCGACGACGACTACATCCCCATCCCCCCTCGACGACAAGGGCCGCTTCGACCTGCCGACCTTCCCCGAGCAGCAGGCCAAGGACATGGACTTCGGCACCAACGTGCCCAAGGGGGATCTGGGCGTGCGGCTGAGCATCGACCTCGCGACGCCGCCGGAGATGCTGGACATGGCCACGGTGCGGCGCATCGTCGCGGTCGGGCAGCGGCTGCGCACCGAGCTGCTGCCCTGGTACGTGCGCTGGATGTTCCCGCAGATCGACGGCGTCATCGTGTGCAGCGACCAGCCGCAGTGGAACCTCGACTGGACGGAGGGCGGCCAGCACCTGCGCCTGCCGCTGCCCTCCGAGGCCCGGCAGCGCGAGCCCGAGACGCCCAAGGGCAAGCCGTCCCGCGCCTGCACCGTGCTGACCGGCCAGGAGCAATGGCCCGACGCGGCGCTGCTGCAGCCGCAACCGGGCGCCAACACCAAGCTTTACGTGAAGCTGCGCAACACGCGCGCAAGCTGACCGGGCGTGCTCTCTCTCGCGGTCTGGCTGGTGGTTCGTGCGTGAGGCTGCTGGCCCTCACCCCTGCCCTCTCCCGCAAGCGGGAGAGGGGGTCATGCCGGAGCCTCTCGCGACTCCCTCTCCCGCTTGCGGGAGAGGGCGGGGGTGAGGGCCAGCGGCCTAGGCAGTCAACGGATCAGACAACGGATCAGACAACGCGTCCCGTCGCGCGGTCCGCTTCCAGTTGCCGCAGCACGCGGCGCTGCACCTTCCCGGTGGTCGTCATCGGCAACGCGTCGAGGAACTCGATCTCCTTCGGGTACTCGTAGGGCGCGAGCCGCTGCTTGACGAAGTCCTGCAGCTCCGCGACCAACGCGGCCGACGGCTGCCGTCCCGGCGCCAGCACGACGAAGGCCTTCACCAGCGCGCCCCGCTCGGCATCGGGCTTGGGCACGACGGCGGCGTTGGCGACGGCCTCGTGGCGCACGAGGCAATTCTCGATCTCGCCCGGGCCGATGCGATAGCCCGCCACCTTGAACTGGTCGTCGGAGCGCCCCTGGTACCAGAGGTAGCCATCCTCGTCGGCGAGGGCGAGGTCGCCGGTGCGGCACCAGCTGTCCGCCGGATCGCCGGTGAACTTCGCGGCGGTCGCTGCCTCGTTGCGCCAGTAGCCGAGGAAGAAGATCGGATCGGGCACGCCCTGCGCGTCGCGCCGATGCACGGCCACTTCGCCGATCCGCCCGGGCGGACAGACCTGCCCCTCCTCATCGATGACCGCGACGCGGTGGCCCGGATAGGCGCGGCCCATGCTGCCGGGCTTGGCCGGCCACAGCCGCGCGCAGTTGCCGACGACGTAGTTGATCTCGGTCTGCCCGAACATCTCGTTGATCGTCACGCCGAGCTCGCGCTGCCCCCAGTCGAAGACCGCGTCGCCGACGGCTTCGCCCGCGCTCATGACGGCCTGCAGGTGCAGCGTGTAGTGCTCGGCGGGATGCGGCACGGCCTTCATCATCGCCTTCAGCGCGGTCGGGAACAGGAACGTATGGCTGACGCGGTAGTGCTGCATCAGCTCGAAAGCCTTCTCCGGCGAGAAGCGGCCCTGGTAGCCGAGGATGGGCCGGCCGAAGCACAGCGACGGCAGCAGCGCGTCCATCAGGCCGCCGGTCCAGGCCCAGTCGGCGGGGCTCCAGAACACGGCCTCGCTGCGCACGGTCGGATCGTGTGGATCGAAGCCGAACCAGTTCTGGCTCGCGATGAAGCCGGTGAGGTTGCCGAGCAGCGCGCGCTGCGGCAGCAAGGCGCCCTTGGGCGCGCCGGTCGTGCCGCTGGTGTAGATCAGGATCGCGGGGTCCTCGGCCGCGTTGTCGCGCGCGGCGAAGCGCGCGTCCTCGGCCTGCAGGGCGGCCATCCAGCCGGCTTCGCCCTCGTGGGCATCGGACTCGCCGACGACCATCACATGGCGCAGCGCCGGGCACGATGCGCGCACCGAGCGCAGCGCGTCCAGTGCGCCGCCCTCGACGATCGCGACGCAGGCTTCGCTGTCCCTGAGTCGGTACTCGAGCGCATCGGGCCCGAAGAGCATGGACAAGGGCATCGCGACCGCGCCGAGCTGATTGATCGCGATGTGCGCGACGGCGGTCTCGAAGCGTTGCGGCAGCACGAGCGCCACGCGGTCGCCGGCCTCGACGCCCAGGCGCTTCAGCGCGTTGGACAGCCGGTTGGCGGCGCGCTGCAGCTGGCCGAAGGAGTACTGCGCGCGGCAGCCGCTGTCGCTGTCGAAGAAGACGGCGGGCGCATCGGGCGTCTCGCGGGCCCAGCGGCCGGCAGCAGAGCTCGGCGATGGCCAGGCGCTCGGGCACCTGCCAGCGGAAGGCGCCATGGACCAGCGCGTAGGCGTCGGGCGCGGCGCGAGTCGCCGCGCGGGGCACGGTGATGCCGTCGGCCGGGCCGGCGTCCTTGGCGGTCTTGCCGGTCATCGGGTCTCCATCCTGGAACAAGAGCGTGGATGCTAGCGAGCGGGTCCGGGGCGGGCGTCATGGAAAGCCCGTAGCGCCATGTCGGTGCCCGGGAGGATCGCGATGCCCGCGGGAGGTGCATGGGCAAGCGGCGGACGGTCCGCATATCGATATGTGAATCGCGAAGCTGAACGTGGGCGCGCTGCGGAAGCCGCGGGCCGGGACGCCTCCTACACTGGGCCGCATGAGCCTCAAGATCCTGCACAACCACCCCCGCTGCTCCAAGTCGCGCGAGGCGCTCGCGCTGCTGGAGTCCCGTGGCCTTCGGCCCGAGGTCGTCGAGTACCTCGAGACGCCGTTGACGCTGCCCGAGCTGCAGACGCTGCACCGGCAGCTCGGCACGCCGGTACGCGCGATGGTGCGCGACAACGAGGACGACTATCGCGAGCTCAACCTGGCGGACGCTTCGCTGACCGACACACAGCTGCTGCAGGCGGTCGCGGACCGACCGAAGCTGCTGCAGCGGGCAATCGTCGTGCAGGGCGACCGCGCGTTGATCGCGCGTCCGCCGGAGCTGTTGAACGACTGGCTGAAGTGATCGGCAGGGGCTGGATCAGCCCTTGAACCGCGCGAGCGCATCGCCCGTCAGACGGCACAGCCGCCAGTCCGGCATGATCGTCGCGCCCATCTTCTCGTAGAAGCGGATGGCGTTCTCGTTCCAGTCGAGCACGCACCATTCGAAGCGGCCGTAGTCGCGCTCGATCGCGATCTGCGCCAGGCGCGTCAGCATGCGCTTGCCCAGGCCCGCGCCGCGATGCGCGGGCTGCACGTACAGGTCCTCGAGGTACATCCCCGGCTTGCCGAGGAAGGTCGAGAAGTTGGTGAAGGTCAGCGCGAACGCGACGACCGCGCCGCTGTCGTGTTCGGCGACCATGGCCTCGCAGACCGGACGCTCGCCGAAGAGATGCGGGAGCAGCTTCTCGGGCGTCACGTCCATCAGGTGCGACAGGTTCTCGAAGTCGGCGAGCTCGCCGATGAGGCCGACGATGGCGCTCAGGTCGTCGGGCCGCGCGGGGCGGAGGGTGTAGGGGTCGGGTATTGCGGACATGTGGGTATTCTGTATGGATGACGAGAGACTTCCCCTTCTACAACGGTGAACCCGTCGCCCTGCGCCCTGCTCAATGGGCGTGGCTGATGCTGGCCGTGGTGGCGGGCTTCTTGACGCTCTACCTGCCGATCGGCGAGTCCTCGCCGCTCCTGGCCTTCGTCCCGGCCGTCCTCTTCCCCGCCATTCCCTTGCTTGTGCTGCGTGCCGTGGCGGGCCGGCATTGGCGGGCGCTGTTCCAACGCGTGGGCATCAAGGCGATCGCGATCGCGGTGGGGATCGCCCTGCTCAATCTGGTCGTCACGGTCGCCCTGGGCCTGCTGACCACCCGCTTCTTCGGCGTGAGCGCCAATCCCGTCTTCGACGTCCTGGCGCATGAGTCGACCGCGGACCGATGGCTCTTCGCCCTGAGGACCCTGCCTCAACTGCTGGGTGAGGAAGTGCTGACGATGCTGCCCTTCCTCGCGCTGATGACGCTCTTCACGACGCGCGCGGGTTGGTCCAGACGGACCGCGATCGTGGCCGCGTGGTGGATCTCCGCGCTGATCTTCGGCATGGCCCACCTCCCCACCTACCAATGGAACTGGGTGCAGTGCGTGGTGGTCATCGGCTCGGCTCGATTGGTCCTGTCGCTGGCCTACCTGTGGACCCGCAACCTCTGGGTGTCGACGCTGGCGCATGTGCTCAACGACTGGACGCTGTTTGCTGCAGGTCTCCTGCTGCTGGCATCGGGGCACGCATCGGCGTAAGGGCCTTCGACTTCGACTTCGAACACTCGCGGCGCTGAGAGCCTGGCCTGCATCACTGCCCTGGGCCATGTTCGAGCCTTCGGTCGAGTCCTCCGACTCGCCGACGCCGTCGCGGAGGAGGAAGCGGGCGCCATTGTCTCCATGGCGAAAGCGCCCTTCCCCGCGCCGCACTACAGTCGCCGTCCATGAGCACCGACTCCAGTACCGCGCCCTCTTCCGAGTACACCGTCCGCCGCCCGCATCGCAGCGAGTTCATGACGCTGCGCGGCTTGCGCCATCACGTCCTGAGGTGGGGACCTGAACCCGACGGGCAGCGACCGCTGCTCGTGATGGTCCACGGCTGGATGGACGTCGGCGCGTCGTTCCAGTTCATGGTCGACGCGTTCCGCGAGGAGCGCAGCGTCGTCGCCATCGACTGGCGTGGCTTCGGGCTCACCGATGCCAACGGAAGCGATGCGTACTGGTTCCCCGACTACCTCGGCGATCTGGATGCGTTGCTCGATGCCGTCAGTCCTGACGCACCGGTCGACCTGCTCGGCCACAGCATGGGCGGCAACATCGCGATGACCTATGCGGGCGTGCGGCCGCAGCGGCTGCGCAAGCTCGTGAACCTCGAAGGCTTCGGGCTGCCGGACACGACACCCGAGATGGCGCCGGCGCGGCTCGCGAGCTGGCTCGATGAACTCAAGGCGCCGCAGAGCCTGAAGACCTACGACAGTGTCGAGGGTGTGGCGCAGCGGCTGATGAAGACGAATCCGCGGCTCTCCGCCGACAAGGCCGCGTGGCTCGCGCCGCACTGGTCGCGGCAAGGCGACGACGGGCGGTGGCACATCCTCGGCGACCCCGCGCACAAGCGGACCAATCCGGTGCTCTACAAGAAGGCTGAGGCGCTCGCCTGCTGGTCGCGCATCGAGGCGCCCACGCTGTGGGTCGAGGGCAGCGAGACCAAGCTCTCGCAGTGGTGGGGCGACCGCTATCCGCGCGAGGACTTCGAGAGCCGGCTCAGCGTCGTCAAGGATCTGCAGCGCGTCACGCTCCAGCAGGCGGCGCACATGATGCATCACGACCAGCCAGAGGCGCTGGCGCGCGCGGTGCAGGAGTTTCTCGGCTAGTCGTCGCCCATCTCACTGCCACGACCCCGGCCCTCACCCCCTGCCCTCTCCCGCAAGCGGGAGAGGGAGCAAGCGAGGGCGAGGTTCGCGCCTAGTCTTGCGACACCACCGCCGCCTGATACGCCGCGATGAACTCCGGCGGCATCCGCTTCGGGCGGCCGCCGCTGATGTCGATGCACACCAGGTCCCAGCGGCCGCGCATCAGCGTCAGGCCGTCGCTCGCACGGCGCAGCTGGAAGCGGCGCTCCATCGGCGAGCTTGCCGTCCCCCGCCGTCAGCCAGGTGCCCAGCACCAGCGCCTCGCCTTCGAAGGACGGCAGCAGATAGTCGTAGCCGCCGTGGCGGATCGCCATCGCGCGGTCGAGGCGGCGGTAGTCCTCGATGTCCAGCCCCAGCGCCACCGAGTGCGACCACGCGACCTGCTCGCACCACTTCACGTAGACCGCGTTGTTGGTGTGATTCAGGCCGTCGATGTCCGCCGGTTGGGGGCTCACCGCCAACCGATGGGGGGACGGGTAGTCCCAGCCGCTGGACAACGGGTCGACCGGCGCGGGGATCGCTTCGTTCATCTCGCTCATCGGGGGGCGCTCATCTGGGGGTGGGTTCCGTGGGATTTCCGACGCTCGCGCTCGGGGTGCGACAGGTTAGCGTCGCGAGTTAGGCAGAATGCCGCCCTTTTCCGGCGTCGTCCGTCGCCCGTGCGACCCGCGCGCCAGTCGCACATTCCGAACACCGCGCGGCAGGGTCATGCCCTGCCGGCGTCTTCCCCTGTTGTCCCTGCCGTCCCGCTGCCCGTCCCCATGAACATCATCGTCACCGAAGAACTCAAGGCCTACATCGATCCGCTGACCGAGGACGAATACGCCGCGCTCGAGCGCAGCATCCTCGCCGAGGGCTGCCGCGACGCGCTCGTGCTCTGGGGCGACATCCTCGTCGACGGCCACAACCGCCACGGCATCTGCACCAAGCACGGCATCCCCTTCCAGACGGTGCAGAACACCCGCTTCAAGTCGATGGAAGACGTCCACCTGTGGATGATCGACCAGCACCTGGGCCGTCGCAGCGTCTCCGACTTCCAGCGCGGCGTGCTCGCCCTGCGCAAGAAGGAGATCATGGAAGCGCGCCGGCTGGCCGTGCTCAACGACCCGGCCCCGGAGGTCCCCGTCGCCGACGCGACCGCCGCCCCCGTGCCCGACGCCCCGCCGCTGAAAAGCCGCGAAGCGATCGCGCGCGCCGCGCGCATCAGCAGCGCCACCGTGACGCAGATCGAGAAGATCCAGAAGGCCGCCGCGCCCGAACTCGTGGCGGCCGTGAAGTCGGGCGAGGTCTCGATCAGCGCGGCCGCCGTGATCGCCGACCTGCCCGCCGAGGAACAGGCCGCCGCCGCCGCCGGCGGGAAGAAGGAACTGCGCCAGGCCGCCAAGCGCGTGCGCGAGTCCAAGGTCGGCAAGAAGGCCGCGGGCGACGCCGTCGCCGAAGTGGCCGTGGAGCTGCTGGGCGTACCGACGAACGAGGAGGGTGAACTCGAGGCCGATCCGGCCGTCGCGCTGCTGCGCGCGCAGGTCGGCGCGCTGCAGGACGAGAACATCAAGCTGCGCGCGCAAGTCGCGGAACTGCAGGCGCAACTGGCCGCGGCGAAGCAGGACTCTTCGTCGCCCTTCTGACGTTCAGAACCCGGTGATCGGCCCGGCGCGCTCGCGCTCGGGCCGCTTGGCCTCCACCTCATCGAAATACGGTGCCGGGTCTTGCACCCCCGCCTCCGCCTCCCGGCGGTTCATGACGGTCGCATAGATGACGACGATCGCCACGTAGACGATCAACGCCCCCTGCGAGCCCACCCAGAAGCTGAACGGCCAGCCGAAGAAATCGAAGCTGAGCACCCGCGCGAAATACGCGACGCCGAAGGTCACCAGCGCCCACACGACGAGCAGCATGAGCGTCAGCCGCCAATTGCCGCGGCGCACCCGCCGGCGCCGGGCGCGGAAGGTTCCGGACGGGGTGCCGGAGGGGGTTCCGGACGGGTAACCCGCATCGGGGACAGGCGGTTTCGGACGCATCCCGCCATCTTAGGGAGCCCGTTCGCGTCAGCATGAGAAAATACCCGGCTTCGGGCCCCTCGGGGGCTCCACCCTTCGAGCGAATCATGGACATCGAACAAATCAATGCGATCGGCAACACGCTGACCGATCTGCAAGCGCGTACCGACGCGCTAAGGGGGTACCTTTGACTACGACCGCAAAGCACTGCGGTTGAATGAAGTCAACGCCGCCCTGGAGAACCCCAACGTCTGGAACGACCCCAAGCGGGCCCAGGAGCTCGGCAAGGAAAAGCGCACGCTGGAACAGGTCGTCGAGACGATCAACCACCTGACGTCCAACATCGCCGACAACCTCGAGTTGTACGAGATGTCCAAGGACGACAACGACATCGCCGGCATCCAGACCATCGAGGCCGAGTCCGTCAAGCTGACCGAGAAGGTCGAGGAACTCGAGTTCCGCCGGATGTTCAACAACCCGGCCGACCCGCTGAACTGCTTCATCGACATCCAGGCCGGCGCCGGCGGCACCGAGGCCTGCGACTGGGCCGGCATGCTGCTGCGCCAGTACCTGAAGTATTGCGAGCGCAAGGGCTTCAAGGCCGACGTCGAAGAGCAGACCGACGACGAGATCGCCGGCATCAAGAGCGCCACCATCAAGGTGGAAGGCGAGTACGCCTTCGGCCTGCTGCGCTCCGAGTCGGGCGTGCACCGCCTGGTCCGCAAGAGCCCGTTCGACTCCTCGGGCGGCCGCCACACCAGCTTCGCCTCGCTGTTCGTGTATCCGGAAGTGGATGATTCGATCGAGATCGACATCAACCCGTCGGACGTCCGCACCGACACCTACCGCGCGTCCGGCGCGGGCGGTCAGCACATCAACAAGACCGACTCGGCGGTGCGCCTGACCCACATCCCGACCGGCATCGTCGTGCAGTGCCAGGACGGCCGCAGCCAGCACAGCAACCGCGACGTCGCCTGGAAGCGCCTGCGCTCGCGCCTGTACGACCATGAGATGAAGAAGCGCATGGCCGAGCAGCAGAAGCTCGAGGACAGCAAGACCGACGTGGGCTGGGGCCACCAGATCCGCTCGTACGTGCTGGACCAGAGCCGCATCAAGGACCTGCGCACCAACGTCGAGATCTCCAACACCCAGAAGGTGCTGGACGGCGACCTCGACGCGTTCATCACGGCGTCCCTCAAACAGGGCGTCTAAGAAAAACAATGAGACCCATGCCCCGGTGCTCGATCCCCGGCCCGGGGCTTCTTCATTCCTACAAGGAAGTCCGTCATGCGTGAAGGCACCGCCACCCTGATCCGCCGCGCCGATTACGTCGCGCCGATCTTCTGGATCCGCACCGTCGACCTGTGCTTCGACCTCGATCCGGCCAAGACGCTGGTCGCCAGCAAGATGCGCCTGGAACGCAACGCCGCGGTGCCCCACGGCCCCCTGCGCCTGCATGGCGAGGAGCTCAACCTGCTGCGCGTGCTGATCGACGGCGAGAGCGTGTCCTTCCGCCAGGAAGGCCATGAGCTGATCATCGACAACGTGCCCGACGCGGACTTCACGCTCGAGATCCGCAACACCTGCTGCCCGGACAAGAACACGACGCTGTCGGGCCTGTACACCTCCGGCGGCAGCTTCTTCACGCAGTGCGAGGCCGAAGGCTTCCGCCGCATCACCTACTTCCTGGACCGCCCCGACGTGATGGCGGTCTACACGGTGACGATGCGCGCCGACAAGGCCAGATACCCGGTGCTGCTGTCCAACGGCAACCTGATCGAATCGGCCACGCTCGACAACGGTCGCCACCTGGCCAAGTGGCACGATCCGTTTCCCCAAGCCCAGCTACCTCTTCGCGATGGTCGCCGGCGACCTGGTCGCGCGAGAGCAGCGCATCCGCACCCGCGGCGGCAAGGACCACCTGCTGCAGGTCTACGTCCGCCAGGGCGACCTGGAAAAGACCGAGCATGCGATGAACTCGCTGATCGCGTCGGTCGTGTGGGACGAGGCGCGCTTCAACCTGCCGCTGGATCTGGAGCGCTTCATGGTCGTCGGCGTGTCCGACTTCAACATGGGCGCGATGGAGAACAAGGGGTTGAACATCTTCAACACCTCGGCGCTGCTGGCCTCCCCCGCCACGGCGACCGACGCGGACTTCGCCCGCATCGAGTCGATCGTCGCGCACGAGTACTTCCACAACTGGACCGGCAACCGCGTCACCTGCCGCGACTGGTTCCAGCTGTCGCTCAAGGAAGGCCTGACCGTCTTCCGCGACCAGGAATTCAGCCAGGACATGGCCGCCACGCCGAGCGCGCGCGCGGTCTGCCGCATCGAGGACGTGCGCGCGCTGCGCGCCCGCCAGTTCCCCGAGGATGCCGGCGCGATGGCGCACTCGGTGCGTCCCGACGAGTACGTCGAGATCAACAACTTCTACACCGCGACCGTCTACGAGAAGGGCGCGGAAGTCGTCCGCATGTACCAGACGCTGGTCGGCCGCGACGGTTTCGCCAAGGGCATGGCGCTGTATTTCGAGCGGCATGACGGCCAGGCCGTGACCTGCGACGACTTCGCGCAGGCGATCGCGGACGCGAACCCGGGCTCGCCGCTGACGACGCGCCTGGATGCGTTCAAGCGCTGGTACGCGCAGGCCGGCACGCCGCGCCTGCAGGCCCGTGGCGTGTACGACGCCGCCGCGCAGACCTGGACGCTGACGCTGACGCAATCGAGCGCGGCCTCGCAGGGCCAGACGGCCAAGCTGCCGCAGGTGATCCCTGTGTCGCTGGGGCTGCTGTCGCGCGACGGCCAGTCGCTGCCGCTGATGCAGCAAGGCGTGGACGACGTGGTGGGCGGCGCCGCCGGCGCCACCGACACCGAGCGCGTGCTGGTCCTGGACCAGGTCGAGCAGTCCTTCGTCTTCGTCAACGTGCCGTCCGAGCCGGTGCCGTCGCTGCTGCGCGGCTTCTCGGCGCCGGTGGTGCTGGACGACGGCCTGGGCGACGCCGAGCTGCTGGTGCTGCTCAAGCATGACAGCGACGCCTTCAACCGCTGGGAAGCCAGCCAGCGCCTGGCGCTGAACCGCATCCTCGGCGCCGTGCGCTCGGGCCAGCCGCTGGTGCTGGACGCGGCCTACATCGACGCGATGCGCGCGGTGCTGCGTCATCCGGAGCTGGACCCCGCCTTCAAGGCGCTGGCGCTGCAACTGCCCGACGAGGCCTACATCGCCGAGCAGCTCGACGTCGTCGATCCGCAAGCCATCCATGCCGCGGTCGAGGCGGCGCAGACACAGCTGGCGTCGGCACTGCAGGCCGACTGGGCCTGGGCCTTCGACGCGCATCAGGTCACGACCGGCTACAACCCGGACCCGGTGCAGAGCGGCAAGCGCGCGCTGGTGAACCTGTCGCTGGCGATGCTGGTCCTGAACGCGACCCACACCGGCGACGGCGTGTGGCCGGGTCGCGCGTACCAGCGCTTCAAGGACGCGACCAACATGACCGATCGCATGGGCGCGCTGTCCGCGCTGGTGCAGGCGCACGCGGAGCTGGCCGACAGCGCGCTGGCGCGCTTCCACGCCCAGTTCAAGGGCGAGGCGCTGGTCATCGACAAGTGGTTCGCGCTGCAAGGCCGCGCGGCCGAGCGCGACGGCAGGACCTTCGCCAAGGTCAAGCAGCTGATGAAGCACGCCGACTTCACGCTGAAGAACCCGAACCGCGCGCGCAGCCTGATCTTCTCGCTGACGATGTTCAACCCGGCCGCCTTCCACCGCGCCGACGCGGCGGGCTACGTCTTCTGGGCGGAGCAGGTGCTGGCGCTGGACGCGATCAATCCGCAGGTCGCCGGTCGGCTGGCGCGCGTGATGGACCGCTGGACCGCGCTGGCGCAGCCGTACCGCAGCGCCGCCCGCGAGGCCATCGCCCGCGTCGCCGCCAAGCCGGACCTGTCCAACGACGTGCGCGAGATCATCGAGCGCGCGCTGGCCTCGGACACGCAGCATTGATGCCACGCGCGGCGCACTAGATTTGCAACCATCGGAGTCGTTTCATGAGTCAACGCGTCAGCCTGACCCAATACCTCGTCGAGCAGCAGCGGCTGCACGGCCACATCCCCCAGCAGCTGCGGCTGCTGATCGAAGTGGTCGCGCGGGCCTGCAAGCGCATCGCCATCAGCGTCAACAAGGGCGCGCTGGGTGACGTGCTGGGCACGGCCGGGTCCGAGAACGTGCAGGGCGAGGTCCAGAAGAAGCTGGACATCATCGCCAACGAGGTGCTGATCGAAGCCAACGAGTGGGGCGGCCACCTGGCCGCGATGGCCTCGGAGGAGATGGAGAGCATCCACCTGGTGCCCAACCGTTTCCCGCAGGGCGAGTACCTGCTGATGTTCGACCCGCTGGACGGCTCCAGCAACATCGACGTGAACGTGTCGATCGGGACCATCTTCTCGGTGCTGAAGAAGCCCGAGGGCGCCAAGGGCATCAGCGAGGAGGACTTCCACCAGCCCGGCACCGCGCAGGCGGCGGCGGGGTACTGCGTCTACGGACCGCAGACGACGCTGGTGCTGACGGTGGGCGACGGCGTGGCGATGTTCACGCTGGACCGCGAGCAGGGCTCGTGGGTGCTGACCGCCGACGACGTGAAGATCCCCGCGGACACCAAGGAGTTCGCGATCAACATGTCCAACATGCGGCACTGGGACGAGCCGGTGAAGCGCTACATCGACGAGTGCCTGGCCGGCACGACCGGTCCGCGCGGCAAGGACTTCAACATGCGCTGGATCGCGTCGATGGTGGCGGACGTGCACCGCATCCTGACGCGCGGCGGTGTCTTCCTGTACCCGTGGGACAAGCGCGAGCCCAACAAGGCCGGCAAGCTGCGCCTGATGTACGAGGCCAACCCGATGGCCTTCCTCGTCGAGCAGGCGGGCGGCGCGGCCACCAACGGCCGCCAGCGCATCATGGACCTGCAGCCGGGCAAGCTGCACGAGCGCGTCTCGGTCGTGCTCGGCTCGAAGAACGAGGTCGAGCGGGTGACGCAGTACCACCTGGAGGCCGACAAGGCCCAGTGAGCTGACGGATGTGAGACCCCGTCCGACTCACCCCGGACACCTCACGTCCATCACGCGGAACGCAGAACGCAGAAGGCAGAAGGCAGAAGGCAGAAGGCCGCTCGATGAGCGGCCTTCGTGCTTCTGGGCGCCCTCGGGGCTCAGCCCTCAGAACAGGCTGCCTTCGTCGCGCTTGCCGTCGCTGTCGTCGTTGCCGCGATCGGCGGCGGCAGGCTTGTCATCGTTCTTGAGCTCGGCGAACTTCCCGGCCATCGTCGGATTGCCCTTGGTCAGCTTCTTGATCGTCACGTCCTGCGCCTTGTCGTTGGCCAGGCGCAGGTTGCGATCGGTGCCGAGCAGGGCCTCCTTGGTCTTCTGGAGATGGTCGATGGACTTGTCGATCTCGTCGATCGCGGTCTGGAAGCGCCGCGACGCGAGTTCGTAGTTCTTCCCGAACGCCGACTTGAAGCTCTCGAGCTGCGTCTCGAAGTGGGTGATGTCGATGTTCTGCGCCTTGACCAGCGCGAGCTCGGTCTTGTACTTGAGCGAGTTCATCGCCGCGTTGCGCAGCAGCGTGATGATGGGCAGGAAGAACTGCGGCCGCACGACGTACATCTTCGGATAACGATGGAACACGTCGACGATGCCGGTGTTGTAGAGCTCGCTCTCCGGCTCGAGCAGGGACACCAGCACCGCGTACTCGCAGCCCTTCTCGACGCGGTCCTTGTCGAGCTCCTTCAGGAAGTCCTCGTTGCGGTTCTTCGTGGCGGTGCGGTCGTTCTCGTTCTTCATCTCGAACATGATCGAGACGATCTCCGTGCCGGACTCATCGGCATCGCGGAAGATGTAGTCGCCCTTGCTGCCCGAACGCGCGTCGTTGTCCTTCTCGAAGTAGGCGCGCGGGAACGCGGTCGCGCGGATGCGGTTGAACTCGGTCTCGCAATGCAGCTCAAGCGTCTCGCCGACCATCTTGGTCGACAGTCGCGCCTTCATGTCGCGCAGGCGCTCGATGGCGTCGTCGCGGTCCTTGATCTGCGTCTCGTACTTGTCCTTGAGCGCCTTCTCGGCGAGCTGTTTCTCCAGCTCGGCGCGCTCAAGCCCGCTGCGGAGCTGGTCGCGTTCCTTCTCCACCGCGCCGACGGCCTGCGTCATCGCCAGCTGCTGCGTCAGCCCGATCGCATCGAGCTTCGCCTTCAACGCCTGGATCTCGGCGTCCTTCGTCGCGGCGGCCTGCTGCGCCTGCTTCTCCAGCACGGTGAGCGCCTCCGTCACCGCGAGCTTGCGCTGGACTTCACCCGCATCGAGCCGGGCCTTCAGTTCCTGGATCTCGCCGTCCTTGAGCGCGGCGGCCTTCTGCAGCTCGCCGGCGGTCCTGGCCTGCGCCAGCTCCACGGCGTTGCGCTTGTCCTGCTCGGCCAACGCGAGCCGTTCGTGCAGCTGCCTCTCGAAGTCGGTGTCGCGCACCTGCTTGAGGATGTCGGCGTACCCGGCCTCGTCGATCTTGAAGGCCTTGCCGCAGTGCGGGCAGATGATTTCATGCATGGGGACTCCCCTTCTCTTGTTCTTCAAAGACGTCGACGATGGCCCGTGCCGCGGCGGCGGGCGCGCATTGCAGCAGCATATGCGGCGCCTCGATATCAACGATGGTGCATCGAGGGTTCCGGGCGGCAATATCAGTGGCCGCGCTCGCGGCGACAACGCGATCCCGCATTGCCCGCAGACAGAGGATCGGCACGGTGATGCAGGCCGTCGCCGCGGTTGCATCGAAGGATAGAACTTGCCGCGCTCGATGCGCCATCACAGACGGCGTCACGCGGGTCACCGCGCGATGAAGCGCCTCTTTCAGCGCCTCAGTCGCGAAGCGGCCCAGCAGGGGCACGCTCATCACGGACTTTGGCAGCAGGCGCAAGGGCGTCCAACCCGCCACAGGCTTGAAGAGCGCCAGCGCGCGATTCGGATATTGCGCGAACGACGCAGCGAGCACGACACCGCGAAGGCCGGGCGGACATTCCGCCGCCAGCTTCAATGCGACCGGCCCGGAGAACGACTCACCAAGCAGGATGAATGGCTCGTCGCTGGGCAATGCGATGCGCACGTGCGCGAGGAGCTCGTCGTCATCGAGCCAGCGGTCCACGGGATAACGCACGACCACCGGCCGCAGTCGCGACGGCATGGCCTTCAGGAACGGCTCGAACAGATCGCCGGTCCCGTCCATGCCGGGCAGCAGCACCAAGGCGGTCATCGATTCAGAAGAATGTCCGCACGCCGCCGATGACGCGGTAGCTGTCGTCGACCGTGTAGAGCAATGGCCATTTGTCGAAGGTCGTGCATGGATGGCCGACGCCGAACGCGATCATGTCGCCGACCTGCAGCATCAGCGTGCCGCCCTCCCCGCCGGCATCGACGTACGCGTGCTGATCGTTCAGCTTCGTGACCGCCCAGTCGGCGGGTGTCGCCCGCGGCGCGTCATGCAGGCCGCGGCGGTACCACCACAGCGGTTGCGGCAGGCAGGCGTCGTAGCTCAAGTCGCGGCGGCCGGCGGTGCAGATCGCGCGGCCCGGCTCGGGCACCGACTGCACGTAGGCCCAGACCTCGATCGCGTTGCGCAGGCCGGGGCCTTCGCCCCACAGCGCGCCGGCGCGCTGGCGCATGCGGTCCTGCATGCGCTCGTACTGCAGGCTGTCGTGGCTGAGGTAGCAACCGCTGCGCAGCACCACGCGCAAGGCGTGGCCGGTGCCCGCGGCCTCCACCGAGGCCAGCGTCTTCGCCGCCATGTCGAAGAACGCCGAGCCGCCCGCGGTCAGCAGCACCTCGTCCGCGGCGAACCAGCCTTCGGCGCAGCCCAGTCGCGTCAATTCCGCGACCGTCTCGATCATCGTCAGCGCGCCGAGCTCCACGCGCGCCGTGTCCGCGCCGCTGTAGACGCCTTCGAACGCCTCGACGCCGCGCAGCGTGATCGTCGGCGCGGCATCGCGGATGAGGCGGCCCAGCGTGGCGCCCTCCTCCATCGTGCGGACGCCCGTGCGTCCGCCCGGCGTGCCGACTTCCAGCAGCACCTGGAGCGGTCGCTTCAAGCCACGTTCGACCGCGGCGCGGCGCAGCAAGTCCAGGCCCGCGGCGGAATCGACCAGCAGATAGAAATCGACATCAGGGGCGGCTTCCAGCTCGCGGAACACGAGGTCCAGATCCGCCTTGCCGATCAGCTGATTCGCGAGCAGCACGCGCGGCACGCCGAAGCGCCGGTAGGTGCGCACATGCGCTGCCGTAGCGGCCGTCATGCCCCAGGCACCTTCGTCGAACTGGCGTTGGAACAGCTGCGGCGCCATCGTCGTCTTGCCATGCGGCGCGAGGCTGACGCCGGCGCGCGCGGTGAACTCGCGCATCCAGCGCGCGTTGTGCGTCAGCGCGGAGTCCTTCAGGATTGCCGCCGGCAGCGGCAGGTCGCCGTCCAGCAGCGAAAGCCCCAGCGCGCCGAGCCCGCCCAGCGGCACACCCTCAGCGACCGCGGGCAGGCCCTTGAGCGTGCCGGGCAGCGGCTCGGCCTCGAGGGCCGAGAGGGTGAGCGTCACCGGCGCGTGGCCGGGCTGATCGTCGTGGTCGTGTGGGCTCATGGCGCGCCATGTTGCCACCGTCGGCGGGCGCCGGTGGCGCGACGCGCCCGCCGGATGCGGCGCGTCTGGCCCTCCCGGCGGCTGACGCCGGGGATCGCGAGCGGTCGCGCGTGGGCCGCCGCTCAGTTCGCCGAACGCTGCCGGCGACGCTGCCAGAACAGCACGCCGCCCGCGGCGAACGCCAGCGCGAGCGAGTCCGGCTCCGGCACTTCGGCCGCGCGGAACGCGATCGAGTCGACCTTCAGCGCGCTCCAGACATACGGATCCTCGGTCTGCTGCACGCCGAAGAAGATCGACCACAGCCCGCCCTGCGCGAAGGTGTAGGACGAGACATTGCCGCGCAGGTCGACCACCGCTTCCGTGCTCCCGTTGAAGGCGACGAAAAAGGCGTTGTCGACATTCCCGGGAGAGCCCACATTGCCCGAGGCAACTTCACCCAGCCGTTGCGAGACCCAGTCCAGCGTGTCGCCGGCCTCGACGTTGACGTCCTGCGCAATGAAGCCGCCACGCATGTAGCGACCCGCCACGTTCTGCGAGAAGAAGGTCGGCGCACCCGCGCCCGACGGGCTGAACTGCACCGGCAGCGGACAGGCGACGTTCCAGATGTCGGACGCGCAGGTCACGTTCTGGTTCAGCGGCCACGTCGAGATCGCCACGATCAGCGCCGAGTTGTTGCCGGCCAACGCCGGATAGCCGTTGCCGGCGTTGACGATGGCGGTCGAGGATCCGTTGACGTTGGCCCCGGTGGCGTACCACCCGCTCAGGCTGCCGCCCTCGAAGTCGCCGTTCACCACGGCGGCGCCATGCGCCGACAGGGCCGCAGCCGCGCTCAACAGCGCGACGCTCAATGCTCGTTTCATGTCACTCTCCCTTGATCGCGACGCGCGACATGCGCGACATGCGCGACGGCGGGATGCTAGAAAGCCGCTCCGACGGCGGACATCCTCAAGGGTGATGAGACCTGTCCCCCATCGAAGGTGTCGACCCGATGCCCGGGACACCAAAGGTGGGAGTGCCTTGGGACTGAAGTCCCGCCGCATGTGCGCCGCAAAAGAAAAAGCCGCTTGGGAACCCAAGCGGCTTTTCCAGATTGGTGCCGATGAAGAGAGTCGAACTCCCGACCTTCGCATTACGAATGCGCTGCTCTACCAACTGAGCTACATCGGCGCTGTCGCGAACAACAGAGTCTGAGACTATAGCCGAGATTTTCGACGTCGACAACTTCCGCACCCACGTCGCACGCAGGCAACGTCAGCCGCCGATTCATTCCTCGCCCAGATTCGCCTGCACGCGCTTCAGCAACGCGGCGAGCTGCGTCTGCTCGTCCGCGCTCAGACCGGCCAGTGCCTGCACCGACACCTGCCGCGCCTGCCGCTTCAGTTCGCGCTGCACCGTCAGGCCCGCGTCGCTGACCCGCAGCCGCACCTGGCGGCGGTCGACCTCGTCGGTCTGCGCTTCGAGCAGTCCCTTGTCGCGCAAGGTCTTGATCAGCCGCGCCAGTTGCGCCTTGTCCCGCCCGCTGTGCGCCGCCAGGTCGCTCTGCGTCGCATCCGGGTGCCGTTCGAAGAAGAACAGCACCTTGCCTTCCATGTGCGTGATGTCCTGCGGCCCGTCGCGCAGGAAGCGGTACTGCAACGCGCGGTAGCGGTGCATCACCGAATGCACCAGCTCCAGCACGTCGTCGTCCTTGCCCCTCCGGCCAGTGGTGTTAGTTGACATTGTCAATCGTTCCGTCGCAAGATGGATGACATTGTCAACGAAACAGAGACCACCGGCAATGAAGCCCGATCCGCTGAACACCCCCACCGCTTCCTCCACCCTCTCCACCGCTGCGGCGCCAGCCGCCGAGCCCGCCGCGAGCCGCGTCCAGCGCGTGCGTCACGAACTCAAGCGCCGCGAGCTGACCGTGACCGGCGTCGACGACGTGACGCCGAACTTCCGCCGCGTGACGCTGACCGGCGACTCGCTGGCCGACTTCGTCAGCACCTCCTTCGACGACCATGTGAAGCTGATCTTCGCGCCCGACGCCGACGGCACTCCGGTCATGCGCGACTACACGCCGCGCCGCTTCGACAACGCGGCGCGCGAGCTGGTCATCGAGTTCGCCCAGCACGGCGACGGCCCCGCCGCGGCCTGGGCCGCGCAGGCGCAGCCGGGCCACACGCTGACCGTCGGCGGGCCGCGCGGCTCCTTCATCATTCCGACGGACTTCGCCTGGCATCTGCTGGTCGGCGACGAGACCGCCCTCCCCGCCGTCGCGCGCCGCCTCGAGGAACTGCCGTCCGGCGCGCGCGTCGTCGCGCTGCTGAACGTGCCGGAAAACGATCGCCGCCGCTTCGACACCCGCGCCGATCTCGACCTGCGCTGGGTCGACGGGACGACGCACTGCTGGCCGCCGCCCGCGCGCTGACGCTGCCGTCCGGCGAGGGCTACGCCTGGTGCGCCGGCGAAGCCGCGGCGATGGCCGCGGTGCGCCGCATCCTCGTCGACGAGAAGGGTCACGATCGCCATGCGATCCGGGCCTCGGCCTACTGGAAGCGCGGCGCCAGCCATCATCACGAGCATCTGGAGTGAACGGCAGGGGGCCGCGACGCGGGTGGGACGGCGAGGCGGACGACGAGGCGGACGGCGTGCCGCCTCACTTTCGCTTCACACGTGCGTGGCACACTGCCCCGCATGTCTGAAGTCCTGCACGACCCGCGCTGGCGCAACGCCTGGCGCCTCCTCTTCCTGGCGGTGGTGGTCGGCGCGAGCTGGCTCGCGTTCTCACCGCATCCGCCGCCCTCGGCCGACCTGGGCTGGGACAAGGCGAACCACTTCACCGCCTTCGGCACGCTCGCCGTCATCGGCATGCAGTGCTTCGCCGCCGGCCCGCGCCGCCGTTGGATCGTGCTGGCGATGCTGCTCGCCTACGGCGTCCTGATCGAACTCGTCCAATCGCAGATCCCAGGCCGCGACGCCGACGCGCAGGACGTGCTGGCCGACATGATCGGCGCCGTCATCGGCGTCGCCGTGCACGCGCTGATCCTGCGCCTGCTCACGCCCCGGGCGACTCCGGCTCGCTGAACTCCCGGCGCGACATCGCGATCGCGACCGCCTGCGCGCGGTTGTTCGCGCCCAGCTTGCGCAGGATCTTGCGCACGTGGTTCTTGACCGTGAACATGCTGATGCCGAGCTGGATCGCGATCCCTTCATTGCTCAGACCCGCGCGCAGACCCTCGACGATCTGCTGCTCGCGCGGCGTCACCAGCGACCCGGCGCGACGCGGCAAGGCCTGACCCCGCGCCTGCAGCCGCGCGCGTCGCCAGGCCGCGTGCAGCGCCGGCGTCAGCAGCTCCAGGCGGCGCAGGTGGTCGTCCTGCCAGCCCTCGCCCGCGAACAGGAACAGGCTCTGCGGCCGCTCGCCATCCGCGGCCACGCCGTGCAGGGCCAGTTCCCGCAAGCCGGCTTCCAGCAGCGGCTGGAACAGGGCCAGGTCCGATTCCCGCGCGAGGTCGATGTGCAGCGGCCGCCGACCGTCGCCCCAGCGTCGGACCAGGTGCAGCCACAGGCCGTGATCGGCCGATTCGAGCTGCGTGTGCAGCCCGTCGCCGATGGGCTTCAGGTGGAAAAGCTGCGCCGTCAGGCGCGGCGACGGCGGCTGGTCGCCGACGCAGACCATCAGCCGGTGCGGCAGCAGCGGCTGCAGGCGGCTCTGGCTCCAGACGAAGAACTGCGCCGGGGTCGCCGGCTGGCGCGCGCTCCACAGCGCCTCCAGCAGGCGTTCGGCGAGCACGTGGTCCTGCAGCCAGGACAAGGGCAGGCCGTCCCCGTCGACCCCGCCGTGGAGCGGCAGGCCCATGGCCGGCAGCGCCGACGATGATGCCGGCGGCGCCACGGCAGGCGAAGCGGTCGAGGGCAGCAGCGGCGGCAGCGACGAGGAGATCGAGGGCGGCATCATGGGCATGGGCAAAGGCGTGAGCCGGGTCGCCGTCAGCCTGCCCGCGCAGCATGACGCGCCGATGAATCGCATGAATCGCGGCAGCGGCCTGCGCGGGTACCCGATTTGCCCTACCTGACATCGGGTGGCAGTTGAGCCGTCCCGCCGTGGTCTGGCAAGCGGCCCACGCCGGACGCGGACACGGCAAATCGGCTACCGTTGTCGTTCGGGCCTTCCTCCCTCTGGGGCCTGCAGGAGTTGCTTGCATGTCGGATCACGATCTGCCGCTGGTGCGGCGCGATCTCGCGCGCCGTTTCGAAGCGGTCCGGCGCCACACCTTGACGCTGGCCGAGCCGCTGTCCGCCGAGGACCAGGCCGCGCAGTCGATGCCGGACGCGAGTCCGGCCAAATGGCACCAGGCGCACACGAGCTGGTTCTTCGAGGCGCTGCTGCTGCGCCCGCATCTGCCGGACTACCGGCCGCTGGACGAGTCCTTCCACTTCCTCTTCAACTCGTATTACGAAGGCCTCGGGCCGCGTCACCCGCGCCCGCAGCGCGGCCTGCTGACGCGCCCGTCGCTGGACGAGGTGCGCGCCTACCGCCGCCATGTGGACACGCACATCCAGCAGCTGATCGCGCGCTGCAGCGATGCCCAATGGGCCGAGATCGCGCCGACGCTGGAACTGGGCCTGCATCACGAGCAGCAGCACCAGGAACTGCTGTTGACCGATGCGCTGCACCTGCTGTCCTGCCATCCGTGGCGGCCGGCGCTGATCGACGCCACCCCCGCGCCGATCGTGGGCGGCACCAGCGAATGGCTGCGCCATGACGGCGGCCTCGTCGACATCGGCCACGACACGCGCGCCGCCGGCACAGCGTCGACGGGCTTCGCCTTCGACAACGAAGGACCGCGACATCGCGTCTGGCTCGAGCCCTTCGAGATCGCGAGCCGCCTCGTGACCTGCGGCGACTTCCAGCGCTTCATCGACGACGGCGGCTACCGCGAGCCGCGCTGGTGGTTGTCCGACGGCTGGGCCACGGTCCAGCAGCACGGCTGGAGAGCCCCGCTGTACTGGGTGGACGACAACGACAACGACAGCGACAGCGACAACGACGGCGCCGGATCGCGCTGGTCGGTCTTCGGCCTGCACGGACTGCGTCCGATGGATCCCGCCGCGCCGGTGATGCAGCTCAGCTTCTACGAAGCCGCCGCGTATGCGGAATGGGCCGGCGCACGTCTGCCGAGCGAGCCGGAATGGGAAGCCGCCTCGACGCTGCCCGGCATGGCGCAGCTCGACGACCAGGCCTGGCAGTGGACGCGTTCGGCCTATCACCCCTATCCCGGCTTCCGGCCATTGGACGGAGCCGCGTCCGAATACAACGGCAAGTTCATGGTCGGCCAGCTGGTGCTGCGCGGCGGCAGCCTCGCGACGCCGCCCGGCCACACGCGCCGGACCTACCGCAACTTCTTTCCGCCGGCGGCGCGCTGGCAGTTCACCGGGCTGAGACTGGCCCGCGATGCGCGCCCGCGCACGGAGACCCCCGCATGAGCAGTTTCGCCGAGGACCTTCACGCGGCGCTCGCCGGCCCCGAGCACGCGATCTCCCCCAAGTACTTCTACGACGCGCAGGGTTCGGCCCTCTTCGAGCAGATCTGCGAACTGCCAGAGTACTACCCGACGCGCACCGAGCTTGCGCTGCTGAAACGGCATGCCGATGAATTCGCCGCACGCATGGGCCCCGGCGCGCAGTTGATCGAGTACGGCGCCGGCGCGCTCGTGAAGGTGCGCCTGCTGCTGGAACGCGCGGAGCAGCTGCACAGCTTCGTCCCGGTGGACATCTCCGGTCCTCATCTGCTGGCGGCCTGCGAGTCGCTGCAGCGCGAACAGCCGGCGCTGCGCATCCTGCCGGTGGTGGCGGACTTCACCCGCATGCATGTGCTGCCCGATGCGCCGGCGGACGGGCGACGCGTCGGCTTCTTCCCGGGATCCAGCATCGGCAACTTCAACCCGGACGAGGCGCTGGAATTCCTGCGCCTGCTGCGCGAGGAACTCGACGGCGGGGCGCTGCTGATCGGCGTGGACCTGATCAAGGATCCGGCCCGGCTGCATGCGGCCTACAACGACGCGCAAGGCGTGACGGCGCGCTTCAACCTGAACCTGCTGCGCCACGCCCAGCGCGAACTGAAGCTGGAATGCGATCCGAGCGGCTTCGACCACTACGCGTTCTACGACCCGCGCAAGCACCGCATCGAGATGCACCTGATGCCCCGCGGCGAGCAGCACCTGCAGCTGCAAGGGCGCCGCTACACGCTGGTGCCGGGCGAGAGCCTGCACACCGAGAATTCCTACAAGTACAGCGTGGAGACCTTCCAGGCGCTGGCGCGGGAAGCCGGGTTCAAGCCGTCAGCGCATTGGACGGACGATCAGCGCTGGTTCAGCCTGCATTGGCTGGAGGCTTGAAGGCAGAAGGCGGAATCGGTTCGATCCCCTGGGGGATCGGAGGGCGTCTTCGTCCAGACGCGACGGGCCGTCAGGCGTCGTAGCCGTACACGTCCGCGAGCTTCCTCAGCAGCGCGGGCTCGTCCTTCGGCGAGAAGAAGTACGGGAACAGCGTGCGGGAGCGGCTGTCCTCGTCCTCGTTCAGCGATCCGCCGAACTTCTCCACCTTCTTGCGGCCGTAGGCCAGCGACAGGCTCATCAGCACCGCCGGCGCGCCGACGCTGCGGTGCAGCCGCTCTTCACCGTGCGGCTGGAAGTCCAGCATGCGGCGGTAGAAGGCCTTGTGGCGGGGATTGACCTCGATCACCAGGAACTCGGCGCCCCAGTGGTGGGCCGCATGCAGGTAGGCCAGGTGGAACAGGCTGGCCAGCACCAGCTTGGACGGACCATCCGGATCGGCGGCCAGCCGCGTGAATTCGCACAGCTGCCAGCCTTGCTGGCGCATGCCGGCCATCTCGGCCGGGAAACTCTGGTCCGCGGCCAGGTTGCCGCTGTCACGCCGCAACCCCAGCGTGGACACCAGCCGGCCTTCCCAATACGCCCCCAGCGTCACGTCCGCGGAACGGCTGAGCCTGTAACCCCGTGACGCGTACCGGCGCTCCAGCAGCGCGTGGCCGGTGCCTTCCATCAGCGCACGGATCTCGATGCGCCCGAACTCGGTATCGCGGGAAACGAGCTCCACGGAATCGGAGCGGACAAACGACATCTCCGAACCAATGGACTGCAGCGCCTGCAAAGGGCTTGCGGGCGCTTCCATTTCAATGTTCGACATGCGAGATTCGTCGCTCATTCCCAACTCCAGACTGCTTGGTTATCAAAGGCGAGTCTATGGCCCACTCAAAGTAATTACTGCAGGTCGCTACGATAGTTAACAAATGCGACCCTCGTCTTACGGGTCTGTCCCGGGTTCGAGCGCGGGTCAATCCCTTGCCAGGACGAAACCCCGCATTTGAGGGAATTCCGTTACATAGCGGGCACCTACGGGGAATACAGCGCCGGGCCTCGCCAGCGTGTGTATTCATCGAATCCCGAGCCCCGTGGCGAGGCGCCTCCCGGCGCCCCATTTGTTGCAGGTGTAACTGGATGCTTTTCGTTCAAATGCCGAATTCATGGGACAGCCCACCCCCACTTTTTTGCGGAAATCCATACGGCATCTGGGGATATTTGTCGCTTCAGGCGCGATTTGACCGCTGAGCGATCACAAAGTTCGTATCGCGTTGCGTCTTGCTGCCGGTCGTGAGACCAGTCACGAACCGGTCAGGTGCACGGTTGCGCGGCCAGCGCATCCAGACGTTGACGCGCCTCCGCCATCAAGGCCTCGACACGGCCATCGGCCTGCGCTGCGATGGCATCCAGGTCGAACATGGCGGCCAGTTCGATGGGCGAAATTGCCATCGCCGGCAGATCGCCGACGTCGATGGCCGTGCGCAGCAGCTGCTCCAGCGACCCCTCGCCCTGGCGCACCCGGTGGATCAGGTCGCGGATCATCGCGCCCGTGCGCTGACGCCCCAGACGCGGCATCAGCAGATGCTCGAGGCGCTCGCTGGCCACCAGCCCCTGGCGTTCCAGGACATGCGCGCGCATCCGGTCGACGCGGATGACCGGTTCGGCCAGCGCGCGGTTGAGCGCCTGCACCGCCGCATGCGCGCCGCCCATCAGCCCGCTCCACTCGGCCAGCTCGGCCTGATGCTGGCCCAGCCCGCGTTCGTGCTCCGGCGTCATGCAGCTCATCAGCCCGGCGACCCGCTGCGGCGCGCGCTGCACCGCCGCCATCGCCTGCAGCGCCGCGACCGGGTTCTTCTTGTGCGGCATCGACAGGCAGGCGCCGTAGCCCTCGCCCGGCGGTTCGTGGAGTTCGTCGACCTCGGCCTGCGCCATCAGCGCGAAGTCCTGCGCCAGCTTGCCGAGGTTGCCGCAGAGCAGGCCCACCTCCAGGCCGAGTCGCAGCCAGCGGTCGCGCTGCGTGTGCCAGCACATGTCGGGCCGCGGCAGCGAGAGCTCGGCGGCGACGGCGGTCAGCATGTCGTCGGCGCGGTCGCCCATCGCGTCCAGCGTGCCGACGGCACCGCCCAGTTGCAGCAGCAGCGAGGCACAACCCTGCTCACGCAGCCGTTCGGCGCTGCGCAGCAGCGGCATCAACCAGTTCATGAGCTTGTAGCGCAGGCTGATCACCTGCGCCGGCTGCATCATCGTGCGGCCCAGCATCGGCACGGCGGCGTGGCGTTCCGCCAGATCCAGCAACCGGCCGCAGAGCTGCTGCAGGTCGTCATCGACGAGGCGCAGCGCCTCGCGGGTGCGCAGCACCATCGCGGTGTCGACGAGGTCCTGCGCGGACGCGCCGCGATGCACGTAGACCGCGGCGGCGGGGTCGAACAGCGCCACCGTCTCGCGCAGGCGCTGCACGACCGGCAGCGCCAGGTTGCCGCTGTGCGGCGCGGCGGCGATCAGGGCCGGCACGTCGTAGAGCTCGGCCCGGCACAGGCTGGCGATGGCCTGCGCCGCCGGCGCGGGAATCAAGCCCACGCGCGCCGCGGAACGGGCCAGCGCGGCCTCCACATCCATCATCGACTGGACCACCGCGGTCGGCGAGAACACCGATTCCATCGCGGTGGACGACAAAAAAGCCTCGAACAGCATCCAACGTCCTTTAAGGACTTCCGATGCTATCGAGGCTCCCGCGTACGCCGTACTCAAGCAAACCCGCTTGGGGTTTGTCTCAGCCGGTGATCGCCCGCCGAATCGGGCTCAGTTCGCCGGCACGTACATCTGGGCCAGACGGCTCATCAGACGCAGCGACAGGCGATGCATCGTGATGACCTCCAGCAGGCCGTTGCGATGCAGCTCGACGACCTTCGCGTCGGGCAGCTCGGCCAGGGCCTTCTCATTGATGGTCAGGAAGCCGTCCACGTCGAGCTTCTCGCCGCTGGGCAGCTGCGCCTCGAAGCGCATGTCCTGCAGCAGGTCCAGGTCCTGCAGCAGCTCGCAGGCCTGGCGGGTGCGCTCGGCCTCGCGCTCGAAGTCCTCGCAGAACTGCTTGGCGTTGAGCAGCAGATCGGTGGGTTCGCCGTCCGCCTTGAACAGCGGCTCGCCATCGTCACCGGCCTCGGAGAAGGCGCCCGAACCCAGGTCCAGGCACAGCGCCATGTCGGAGGTGCTTTCCTCGATGCGCGCCATGGCGAAGGGCCAGCGCCGGATGTAGGCGGGCACGTAGCGGCCGGTCCACTGGCCGTCCTTGATGAACAGGTTGCTGCCTTGCCTCAGGCCGAACACGGCCAGCGGGGCCACCGCCGGACGCTGGCCGTCGGTCGCCTGCCCGACGCGCACGAACACCACCGGGTATTCGAGGCTGGCGTCGGCGAACTCGGCCACGGCGACGAACAGCGAGTTCAGCTGCGTCACGCGGTCCAGCACCGGGGCGCCGATCTTCATGCGCGTGTTCTTGTGCTGCACCCGGTCCACGGGGACCAGGTTTTCATACATCGGGGGGTTGCTCATTGATTCACTCCATCGTCCGCCAGTCGCGAGACCAGCACCTTGTCCACACGCTTGCCGTCGAGGTCGACCACCTCGAATCTCCACGCGTCCCACTCCGCCACATCGGCCGTGCGCGGCAAGCGCCCCAACAGCAGCATCACCATGCCGGCCAGGGTGTTGTAGCGCCCACGGTCCTCCTCGGGCAGTTCCTTCAGATCCAGGCGGTCCTTCAGCTCGGTGACGGGGATCAGGCCGTCCATCAGCCAGCTGCCGTCCTCGCGCTGGACCGCCCAGGCGTCCTCGCCATCGGACGAGTTGAACTCGCCCGCGATGGCTTCCAGGACGTCGCGCATCGCGACGACGCCCTGCACTTCGCCGTATTCGTCGACGACGAACACGAGCGGGGTTTCCGCGCCGCGCATGTGCGCGAGCAGTTCCATGCCGGACAGCGTCTCGGGCACGAAGACCGGCGGCTCCAGGCCGGTCGACAGGTCCATCGATTCCCCGGCCAGCGAGCGCGCCAGCAGATTCTGCGCGCTGACCGTGCCGACCACGTCGTGCAGCCCGCCCCGGCAGACCGGATAGCGGCTGTAGCCGTGCGCGCGCAGGATCTGCAGCATCTGGTCGGGGCGGTCGCTGATGTCCAGCCACGCGATCTCGGCGCGCGGGATCATCATCGAGCCGATCTGGCGCTCGTCCAGGCGGAACACGTTGCGCACCATCTGGTGCTCGTGTTCCTCGATGACGCCGGCGTCCAGGCCTTCCTCGAGGCTGGCGGCGATCTCCTCTTCCGTCACCGCGCGGTTGGCGCGGCCGCCCATGCCCAGCAGCTTCAGCGTGAACTCGGTGCAGAAGCTCAGCAGCTTGACGAAGGGCCGCGTCACCAGCGACATGATCTCCATCGGCGGCGCGACCAGGCGCGCGACGTTCTCCGGGTACATCTGGCCGAGGCGCTTGGGCACGAGCTCGCCGAAGATGATGGTCACGAAGGTCAGCACCAGCACGACCAGGCCGGTGGCGGTGATGTCGGCGGCGCGGGAGCTCAGCGGGGTGCTGGCGCGCAGCACGTCGGCCAGCGGGCCGGAGAAGGCGGCCTCGCCGACGATGCCGTTGAGCACGCCGATCGAGGTGATGCCGATCTGCACCGTGGACAGGAACTTGGTGGGGTTCTCGTGCAGGTCCATCGCGGCCTGCGCGCCCGCTTCCCCGCTTTCCACCATCACTTGCAAGCGTGCCTTGCGGGAAGCCGTGAGGGCCATCTCCGACATGGCGAACAAACCGTTGAGCAGGATCAGGAAGAGAACTAGGGCGGTATCCATTGACAGCGCGGGACCGGGTACTAACCCCGAGTCGCGCCCAAAACACAAGGTCGGCAAGGTTAGCAGAGCCTGTGTGACATCGGCACCGCAAAATCCCGCTATGCATTACCTCATCGGCGATCTCCAAGGCTGTTGCGACGCGCTGGCGCGTCTCCTGGAAAAGATCGATTTCTCCCGTCCCGCGACCGGCTCTACCTCCTGGGGGACCTCGTCAATCGCGGCCCCGATTCCCTCACGACGCTGCGTCGCCTGCAGTCGCTGGGCGATGCGGCGCAATGCCTGCTCGGCAACCACGACCTGCACCTGCTCGCGACGGCGGCGGGGGTGCGGGCCCCGCACAAAGGGGACACACTGGACGCGATCCTGCAGGCGCCCGACCGCGAGGCGCTGCTGGAGTGGATGCGCCGGCAGCGGCTGGCGATGCGCGCGCAGGGCTGGCTGATGGTGCACGCCGGCGTGGTGCCGCAATGGGACGCGGACCAGACGCTGGCGCTGGCCGACGAGGTGCACGCGCTGCTGCGCGGTCCGGCGCTGGCGGAGTTCCTGCCGCAGATGTACGGCAACGAGCCGGACCGGTGGAAGGACGATCTGACGGGCGCGCCGCGGCTGCGTTTCATCATCAACGTGCTGACGCGGATCCGCTTCTGCAACGCGAAGGGCCGGCTGGACTTCAAGACGAAGGAAGGCCTGGGCACGGCGCCCGAAGGCTTCATGCCCTGGTTCGAGGTGCCGGAGCGCCGCACGGCGGGGCATCCGATCGCGTTCGGGCACTGGTCGACGCTGGGGCTGGTGCAGCGGCCGGACCTGCTGGCGCTGGACACGGGCTGCGTCTGGGGCGGCGCGCTGACGGCCGCGCGCGTGGCCGACGGCCAGGCGCTGGAAATCATCCAGGTGGACTGCGTGCAGGCGAAGAAGCCGGGAGCCGACTGAGCCGCCCGGGCCGCGCATACAATGCGCGCCTTCTTCCAGGAGATGTGGCCGAGTGGTTTAAGGCAGCGGTCTTGAAAACCGCCGAGGGTTCGCGCCCTCCGTGAGTTCGAATCTCACCGTCTCCGCCATCCATGAACGCCCGCACGTCCGCTCGCCCCCCTGCCCTGCTCGCCCTCATCGGCGGCAACGAGGACCGGCTGACGCCGGGTGCCGTGCTGCGCGAACTGATCGCGGCCTGTCATGAAACGCACGCCGTGCGGACGCCGATCCAGGTCGTCGTCCTCAGCACCGCCAGCGGCGAACCGGACCTGCTCTGGTCCCAGTACGAACCGGCCTTCCGTGCGCTCGGCGCGACGCCGCAGTGGCTCGATCCGCGCGATCGCGACGCGGCCGGCGCCGCGGAAACGCTCGATGCCGTGCGAGCGGCCGATCTGCTCTTCATGACCGGCGGCGACCAGGAACGGCTCGTCGACGTGATCATCGACACGCCGCTGCACGCCCTCGTCCGCGAGCGCCACCGCGCCGGCGAGCTCGCCATCGCCGGCACCAGCGCCGGGGCCTCCGCGCTCGGCGCGCACATGCCCGTCGGCGATCTCGACGAGCAGTTCGCCGGTCCGCCGCGGGCCTTGCATCGCGCCCTTGGGCTGATGCCGGCGCTCGTCATCGATCAGCACTTCGCGCAGCGCAAGCGCCATGCGCGGCTGCTGCACCTCGTGTCGCTCGATCCGCGCCGGCTCGGCGTCGGCATCGACGAGGACACCGCCGTGCTCATCCGCCCCGATGTGAGCCTGCGCGTCGTCGGCAGCGGCGCGGCGACGGTCATCGACGCCGCCCGCGCCAGCGATCGACGCGAGTCCGCCGGGATCATCGCGCTGGAGAACCTGGGCTTCCATCTGCTCGCATCGGGCGCGTCGCTGAGCTTCGGCGATCCGACAGTCCCGGCGCATCTGCAGCGCGTGCTGCAGACGATCGCCGCCTCGGCGTCCCTGCGAGACTGACGCGCGACGCTCCGACGGGCGCTTCGCCGATCAGGCGGCGATGTGCGCCGCGAAGCCGGTGAGGCCCGGTGCGACCTCGTCGGCGAGTTCGTGCCCGTCGGGATAGTCCCCGCCGTTCTGCGCGCGGAACGCCACGGGCGCTTCATCGAAGACATGGACCAGACGTGCGCGCCACGCGGCGGCGGCCGCTTCGACCGCCTCAGGCGTCATCCGTCCCGCCCCATGCACCGCATGCGTCTTCAGCACCGACATGCCGGGATAGAACAAGGTGCCATGCGTGATCGGGAACAGCAGCTGATCGATCGGCCCGTTGATCCCGCGCGGCGCGTAGTCCGCGGCCGGTCCTCCGGTCGTCACCGACACCATCGCGCGCCGGCCTTCGAAGCCGCCTTCGCCGTAACGCAGCCGATTGCCCTGGCCGTTGCGGCCGTAGGCCAGGCCGCGCGCCCAGACGCGATCGATCCAGCCCTTCATGATCGCCGGCATGCCGAACCACCACAACGGGAACTGCAGGATCACCAGATCCGCGGCGAGCAGCTTGCGCTGCTCGTCGTCGACGTCGGCCGGCTGGTGCCCCTGCTCGAAGGCGTGGCCGGACTCGCGCACGAAGTCCAGGCGTCCGGTGTCGGCGCGGACGGGAAAGTCCTGCTCGTCGTAGACGGCCTTCCAGCCCATCGCATAGAGGTCGGACTGCAGCACCTCGTGGCCCGCGGCGCGCAGCGTCTGCCCGGCGACGTCGACCAGCGTGCGCGTCAGCGAGGTCGGCTCGGGTTGTGCATGGACGATCAGCACGGTCTTGCGATCGGGGAAGTCGGTGTCAGGGGAACGGGTCATGTCGGGCTCCGGAAATCGAAGTGGATCGGGAATGAACGTCAGTCTGACGATCCCCGAGCCATCCGTGAAATCACGTCTTCTCTGTCCTACCATCGATGGCATGGATACCAGCCGCCTCGACCTGAACCTGCTCGTGACGCTCGAAGCGCTGCTGACCGAGCGCAACGTGACCCGCGCCGCCGCGCGCCTCAGCCTGAGCCAGCCGGCGGTGAGCGCGCAGCTCGCGCGGCTGCGCGACGTCTTCGAGGATCCGCTGCTGCTCCCCGCGCAGCGCGGCATGACGCCGACAGCGAAGGCGCTGTCGCTGCTGGAGCCGCTGCGCCAGGCGCTGGATCAGGTGCGCGGCGTGGCGACTTCGCATCTGAACTTCGACCCGGCCACCGCCGACCTCACGGTCACGATCGCCGCCTCCGACTACCTGCAGGCGAGCGTCCTGCAGCCGCTGGTGCTGCGCCTGCGCCGCGAGGCGCCCAACGTGCGCATCGCCGTCCGGCACATGGATCCGAGCCAGCACGCCGCGCAGATGGCGCGCGGCGATATCGACCTCGGGCTGATGCAGCCCATCGAGGCCGCGCCCAGCCTGCGCATGCGCGCGCTGTTCCACGAGCGCTACGTGCTGATCGCGCGCCGGGGCCACCCGGCCCTGGACGGAAAGGTCGGCGGAAAGCAGAGCGGAAAACAGGCCGGAAAGCCCGGCGGCAAGCTGAGCGCCAAGGCCTTCGCCAAACTCGAGCAGGTCATCGTCTCGCCGGCCGGTGGCGCGTTCTCCACGCCGGTCGACCAGGCCCTGGCCGGACTCGGCCTGAAGCGTCAGGTCGTGCTCTCCGCGGCCTCCTTCCTCTTCGTGCCGGATATCGTCAGCCGCTCCGAGCTCGTGGCCCTGGTGCCCGAGCGTCTGGTCAAGGGCCGCGCGGCCGGCCTGCTGGTGCTCCCACCGCCGCTGCCGATCGACGGCTTCGACATCGCCATGGTCTGGCACGAGCGCAACCAGGGCCATGCCGCCCAGCGATGGCTGCGCGACCAGGTCCACGGCGTGGCCGCCTCTCGCGCAAAACCTGACACCGGCGGCGCCGAGTCGTGAAATCCGTCGCACCGCGGTGGGTACCTCCTGGCGTTTGCCCCCAAGGGCTCGCTCACATCCTGATACGAACATCCGCCCCGCGAGGTGTGAGCGGTCCCGCCACGAGGACCGCCGCCGCGCCCAAGGGAGAACCAGGATGGAACACGTCACCGGACCGACCGGATTCCGAAAGATCTATGCGGGCTGCGACCGCGCCATGCTGCTGATCCTGGCGGTCAGCTGGCTGCTGGCGCTGGGATTGGGCTGGCGCTACGCGCAGATCGGCCTCGCCGCGGGCCTGGGCACGACCCTCCTGGCGGGCGCCGCGCTGATCTACGCCGCCGCGCCCGGCGCCATCCTCACCCGGATGGCATTGACCACCGCGCAGGCGCTGATGGTGATGCTGCACATCCACCTCGGCGGCGGGATGGTGGAGCTGCACTTCGGCGTCTTCGTGACGCTGGCCTACCTGCTGATGTACCGCGACTGGCGCGTGCTCGTGCTCGGCGCGGCGCTCTTCGCGGTGCATCACCTGCTCTTCGACCGGCTGCTGGCCGCGGGCTTCGGCACCTATTGCCTGAGCGAGCCGGATTTCGGACGCATCGTGCTGCACGCCGCCTACGTCGTCGCGCAGACCGGCATCGAGCTGGTCATGGCCGCCCACATGCGCCGCAACACCAAGGAAGGCCTGGAGCTGCACGACCTCGTGCGCGCGCTCGGCAGCCGCGACGACCGCCTCGCGCTGGACGTCGGCCACGTGAAGGCCAGTACGCCGGCGGGCGTCCGCATCAAGGAATCGCTGCAACGGCTCAACGCGGCGATGGCCCGCGTGCGGGACGCCTCGCTGCACATCGGCAGCGCATCGACACAGATCGCCGCCGGCAACACCGACCTGTCGGGTCGCACCGAACAGGCGGCCGCCAGCCTGCAGGAGACGGCCGCCTCCGTGCAGCAGCTGGCCGCCACCGTGCGCCAGACCGCCGACGCGGCGCAGCAGGCCCGCGAGCTGGCGGATCAGGCCATGCGCGTGGCCGACGCCGGCGGTGGCGCCGTGACGCGCGTCGTCTCGACGATGGAGGAGATCCATCGCGCCTCGGGCCGCATCGCCGACATCATCGGCGTCATCGACGGCCTGGCCTTCCAGACCAACATCCTGGCGCTCAACGCGGCCGTCGAGGCAGCGCGCGCCGGCGAGCAGGGCCGCGGCTTCGCCGTCGTGGCGGCGGAGGTCCGCACGCTGGCGCAACGCTCGGCGCAGGCGGCCAGGGAGATCAAGTCGCTGATCGGTGCCTCGACCGAGCAGGTCGGCGCCGGCGCGACGCTGGTGCAGGACGCCGGTCGCACGATGGTCGACATCGTCGGCGCGGTCCAGCGCGTGGCCGCGCTGATCAACGACATCGCCGACGCCGCCAGCGAGCAGCGTCGCGATTTCGGACGCATCGACGCGGCCGTCGCGCAGCTCGACGAGATGACCCAGCGCAACGCGGCGCTGGTCGTCGAGTCCGCCTCGGCGGCCACGACGCTCGACGAGCATGCCAGCCAGCTGACGCGTGTCGTCGGCGCCTTCGACCTCGGCAAGGCGTAGCGAATCAACGACGCGGCGACGTCATCACAACGTACGTCAAACGCATGCATAACGCCTGCTTGACTTGAAGCTGTCAGCAAGCTGTCCAAGCCCCTGCAATGAGTCGTCGCTGCGCAGAAATGCGTACGACACGCGGGGGCCGCGCCGGAACCATGGGCACATCTCGATACCTCCCCGGTGTGCCATGACCCTCAACCGTTCGCTTGCACGAGGCCTGTTCCTCGCCGCGGTGGCCCTGTTCTTCGGACTGGGCGCCCTGCGTTATCCCATCGGCCGCATGGACCATGCCGGTCCCGGCATGTTCCCGCTGATGATCAGCGTCCTGCTGGGCCTGGTGGCGCTGTCCACCATCGTGCGCGGCATCGTCGCCGGCGGCCCCGGCCTCGAGTTCAAGGTCAAGAACATCGGCCTGATCCTGGCCGCGCTGTGCGCGTTCTCGCTGACCTCACGCTTCCTCAACATGTCCGCCGGCATCGTCGTGATGGTCTTCATCGCCACGGCCGCCGGCAGCAGCTACTCCTGGAAGCGCAACGTGGTGATCTCGATCGGCCTGCTGGCCATCGCCTTCGCCTTCCAGAAGTTCCTCGGCCTCAACCTGCCGCTGCTGTAAGGCACCGATCATGGAAATCCTGCACAACCTCGCCTTCGGCTTCGAGCACGCGCTGACCTGGCAGAACCTGATGTTCTGCGCGATCGGCTGCGTCGTCGGCACCCTCGTGGGCCTGCTGCCGGGCCTGGGCCCGCTGGCCACGATCAGCGTGCTGCTGCCGCTGACCTACTCCATCCCCGTCAACGGCGCGCTGATCATGCTCGCCGGCATCTACTACGGCGCGCAGTACGGCGACAGCGTCAGCGCCATCACGATGAAGATCCCGCATGCGAGCTCCATCGTGGCCTGCATCGACGGGTACCAGATGACCTTGAAGGGGAAGACGGGTCTTGCCCTGTTCACCGCGGGCATCTCGAGCTTCATCGGCGGCACCGTCGCCATCATCGTGCTGGCCTGCCTGGCGCCGACGCTGGGCGAGGTGGCCTTCCTGTTCGGCCCGGCCGACTACTGCTCGCTGATGCTGCTGGGCTTCCTCTGCGTGAGCTTCGTGACCACCGGCAGCCTGCTCAACGGGCTGGCGATGTGCCTGATCGGCGTGCTCTTCGGCCAGATCGGCACCGACGTCAACAGCGGCATGGAGCGCTACACCTTCGACATGCCCTTCCTCGCGGAAGGCGTGGGCCTGGTGAGCATCGCGCTGGGCTGCTTCGGCATCGCCGAGATCTCCAAGAACCTGGACGCCAAGAACGAGCGCACGCCCTTCAACGGCAAGATCCACCTGATGCCGACCTGGCCCGAGTTCAAGCGCATCATCCCGAGCGCGCTGCGCGGCAGCGTGGTGGGCTCGATCCTGGGCATCCTGCCCGGCGGCGGCCCGACGATCGCGCAGTTCGCGGCCTACGCCGTCGACAAGAAGGTCAGCAAGTACCGCCACGAGATCGGCGACGGCGCCATCGAGGGCGTGGCCGGCCAGGCCGCGGCCGACGAGGCGGCCGCGCGCACCAGCTTCATCCCGCTGATGAGCATCGGCATCCCGGAGAACCCGGTGATGGCGCTGATGATGGCCGCGTTCATCATCAAGGGCATCCAGCCGGGACCCAACATGATCGCCGGACACCCGGACATCTTCTGGGGCCTGGTCGCCTCGATGTGGGTGGGCAACGTGTTCCTGGTCGTGCTGAACGTGCCGCTGGTGCGCTACTGGCTGTCGGTCTTCAAGATCCCGTACAACGTGCTGTTCCCGTCGATCCTGTTCTTCTGCTGCATCGGCACCTTCAGCGTCAACAACAACCTGGACGACATCTTCGTCACCGCCGCCTTCGGCCTGGCCGGCTACATCTTCATGCGGCTGGACATGGACCCCGCGCCGTTGATGCTGGGCTTCATCCTGGGCCCGATGCTGGAAGAGAACTTCCGCCGCGCGATGCTGATCAGCCGCGGCCACTTCGACGTCTTCGTGCAGCGCCCGATCAGCGCGACGCTGCTGGGGATCATCTCGGTCTTCATCGTGTGGCAGTTCATCGCGTTCATCCTGGCCAACCGCAAGGGCGCCAAGCCGGCCGGCGGTCATGACGACGACGACACCAAGGGCAAGGACGGCGGCGGGGTGACGCCGCAGGTGGCTTGATTCATCCCCATCGGCGCGGCGCTCGCCGCCGCGCTGAGCGCATTCGGGCGCGCTCTTCCACCTTCAGCCGCCGGTCCCACGACCGGCGGCTTTTTTACGGGCGCGGCGGACGGCGGAATGCCGTCAGCGCCACCCCGCCGGCGCGCTCGTCCGAGGCGACCGCCGGCTCCGCGTTGTTGCCCGCGTACTGGCGCGGCGGCGGCAGTCCGCGGTCCTGCTCGTCCAGCGTCTGCAACTCCACGCCGCGTGAATGCAAGGGGTCGGTCCAGAACAGGTAGCTCGGCGCCGTCAGGCTGCCGACGATCAATTCGGTGAGCCAGTCTCCGGCCACCGGCGCGCCGGCACCGAAGGTCGGACCCACCCATCGCGCCATCGTCCGATCGTCCAGCAGCGAGTCGTAGAGCTGGTTGAGGCTCGCGACGAAGCAGCCCCGCGCGGCCATCGTGTCCCAGTGACGCTGCGAGCGCATCGCCTCGGGCAGGCTGGCCTGCCCGGTGCGCATGCGGACCTGCGTGCCGAAGCCATGACGGCAGGCGTGGTGCATCATCAACAGGGTCCAGAGGTCGAGCGCCTCGCCACCCCAGTTGGACAGGCCGCGCAGCGCGATGCCGCCGGGCAGCAACGCGTGCGCGTCCAGATCGAGATCGGGGGCGGCGCTGAACACGCGGCTCACCGCCAGCTGGTTGATCGCATAACCGAGCCCCGCCAGCGCGAGCGAGCTCCGCGTCGGACCGCTGTCGGGTTCGGTGAACATCGGCCAGCGCGCCTGGATGCTGTCGCGCATCAGCGGATAGAGCACCGCTTCCGCGAAGCGCGTGCCGGCGAACAGCATCGTGCCGGTCGAGGCACCGAGCGCGCACGCCTCCGCCGGCAACGCCATCAGCGCGACGCGCGTGGCGCGGGGAGTACCGCGTCGCCTCGCCGCGTGCCTCGTCGCGGATGAACAGCACGGCCTGGCCGACCACCGGGACCGCGAGCGCGCCGCAGGACAGCCAGGTGCGCGCCGCCTCGGACACGCCGTCGCTCAACGCCAGATCCAGCGCGCGGCCGACGGCCTGGCGCGCCATCGTGGGCAGCGCCACCGACGCGAAGTTGCGCGCGCCGCAGTGGGCGAGGTTGATCGCGGCCCGTCCCATCGCCGCGATGAACGCGCGCAGCCGGCCGCTGGGGCAGTCGCGGTCACGCTCCTGGTCGAGCGCCTGGGCCGCGGGCCCGCGCAGGTCCCGTGGCAGGTCCCGCCATTCGCCGTCGCGGACGAAGCGGTCCACCCCCTCGCCCGGCGAGCCTCGCACGACCTGCAGATCGACGCCGCGGACCAGTTGCCGGACCAGCACCGCGGTCTCGTCCACGCCGCGCGGCCCGAGAGCCTCGAGCGCGCCGTCGATCAGGAGCGCCTCCGACGTGGGGGAGCCCGGCGACGGTGGCGATGTCGGCAATGTCTCCGATATCGGCGGACTGCGGGACTGCCGGACGGAAGACGCAGCGGCGCGCGGGGTCGGCAGGATGGGCCGGGTGTCGTCGCCCCAGGAAGAAGCCGACGACGCCGTGGAAGTGAACGAGGCGGAAGGATGCATCGCCCATCAGTCCGGCGGTCAGGGGACGGGTTCTTCCCTCCTTCGGGCGTGGTCGGGCGACCGGAGGCTCCCGGCGGCGATGCAAGGGGGTCAGGCGGTGCCCAGCATCCCCTTCTGCTCGATGAAGGCCACCACCTCGTCCAGCCCGCTGAGGGTCTTGAGGTTGGTCATCACGAAGGGCCGCGTCGGCCGCATCCGCTGGGTGTCGGACCGCATGACCTCGAGATCGGCGCCGACATGCGGCGCGAGGTCGGTCTTGTTGATCACGAACAGGTCGCTCTTCGTGATGCCGGGCCCGCCCTTGCGCGGGATCTTCTCGCCGGCCGCGACGTCGATGACGTAGATCGTCAGGTCGCTCAGCTCCGGGCTGAAGGTCGCGGCGAGGTTGTCGCCGCCGGACTCGATGAACACGACGTCCGCGTCGGGGAACTGGACCAGCATGCGGTCGATCGCCTCGAGGTTGATCGACGCGTCCTCGCGGATCGCGGTATGCGGGCAGCCGCCCGTCTCCACGCCCAGGATGCGCTCGGCGGGCAACGCGCCGCTGATCGTCAGCAGGCGCTGGTCTTCCTTGGTGTAGATGTCGTTGGTGATCGCGACCAGGTCCCACTTGTCGCGCATCGCCTTGCAGAGCATCTCCAGCAGCGTCGTCTTGCCGGAACCCACCGGACCGCCGATGCCCACGCGCAACGGCGGCAGCCGCTTCATGCGGCCGGCGATGTGATGGAGGGCGGAAGCCGCGGTGGTCGAGGGAGAGGTCGTGCTCATGATCGGAACAATCGGGAGTACTGGGTTTCGTGGCGCGCCGCGAGGACGGACAGCATCGGCGCGAACAGCTGCCGCCGCGCGGGCGGCGTGGCGATGGCCTCGGCCACCGCGGCGGGGATCTCGGACGCGAGCCGCGTCAGCACGCGCTGGCCGGCGGTCTGGCCCAGCGGCACCGCCTTGAGGGCGGCCTGGACCTGGTTCTCGGCCCAGCCGAAGGCCTGCGAGAACAAGGCCTGCTCGACCGGGACATCGATCGTCGCCAGCGCGAGCGACATCACGAAGGCATGGGGCATCGGCTGGCCCTCGCCGCACTCGACGAGCAGCGCAAGCTGCCCGGGCGAGGCCATCGGCTGGCCGCGCAGCCAGACCAGCAGCGACTGCCCCATCTGCTCGCTCTGCAGGCGCGCCTCGGCGCCATCGCGCGTCGTGCGCAGCCAACGGGCGATCTCGCGCAGCGCGGGCTCGTCGCCGGCGCGCCAGGCCGTGATGCCCTGCGCGATCGCCGCCAGGTCGCCGCGCGCGAGCAGTCGCAACTGCTGGCTCAGCCATGCACCGGCGCTGACGTCGTCGTGCACGAGGCCGTGTTCGATCGCCGCCTCCAGCACCTCCGAATACGAGAACGCGCCGATCGGCAAGGCCGGCGACGCGAGCCAGGTCAGCCGCAGCTGCGGCGGGACGGGATCGGTGACGGGATCAGTGGTCGTGTCCACAGCCCGGGCCGTGCACGTGCGGGGCCGGAGCGGCCTGGATCGCGATGGTCTTCTTGGCCGCGGGCTTGTGGTCGTGCGCGTGGCCGTGGTCATGCGAATGCTCGTGGCCATGCCCACCGGCCGCGTACGCACCGCCCTCGGGCTCGAAGCCTTCCTCGACCTCGTTCACGATCAGGTGCATCGCACGCAGCATGTCGGCGAGCACGTGATCGGGCTCGATCTTGAGGTGATCCGGCTTCAGCTCGATCTGCACGTGGCGGTTGCCGAGGTGATACGCGGCGCGCACCAGGTCGAAGGGCGAGCCGTGCGCGGTGCAGGCGGTGATGCGCAGCAGCGCCTGCGGCGCCGCGACGACGCGGACCAGCGAGCCGTCCTCCGCCACCAGCACGTCGCCGCCGCGCACCACGGTGCCGCGCGGCAGGAAGACGCCGAGCTCGCGGCCCTGGCTGTCGGCGACCTGGAAGCGGCTCTTCTGGCGCGTGTCCCAGTCGAGCGTCACGGCGGCGGCGCGCTTGAGCAGCACGGGGGCCAGGCCGGCGCCCTGCGCCAGCAGTTTGGAAACTTGGATCATTCAGAACAGGAAGTAGCGCTGCGCCATCGGAAGCACCGAGGCGGGCTCGCAGTGCAGCAGCAGGCCGTCGGCGCGCACCGCATAGGTCTGGGGATCGACCTCCATCCGCGGGGCGTAGGCATTGTGGACCATGTCCTTCTTGCCCACGCCGCGGATGCCCTTCACCGCGACCGCGGTCTTGGCCAGGCCGTAGCGCTGCGGCACGCCGGCGGCGATCGCCGACTGCGACACGAAGCTCAGCGACGCCCGCGCCAGCGAGCCGCCGAAGCTCCCGAACATCGGCCGGTAATGCACCGGCTGCGGCGTCGGGATCGACGCGTTCGGATCGCCCATCGCGGCCATCGCGATCACGCCGCCCTTGAGGATCAGCGACGGCTTCACGCCGAAGAAGGCCGGCTTCCAGATCACCAGGTCGGCCCACTTGCCGACCTCGATGCTGCCGACCTCATGGCTCACGCCGTGCGCGATCGCGGGATTGATCGCCAGCTTGGCGACATAGCGCTTCACGCGGCCGTTGTCGTGGCGCTCGCTGTCGCCGGGCAGCTGGCCGCGCTGCTGCTTCATCTTGTGCGCGGTCTGCCAGCAGCGCAGCACCACCTCGCCCACGCGGCCCATCGCCTGCGAGTCCGAGCTGAACATGCTGATCGCGCCGAGGTCATGCAAGATGTCCTCGGCCGCGATCGTCTCCTTGCGGATGCGGCTCTCGGCGAAGGCCAGGTCCTCCGCGATCGCGGGGTCCAGGTGGTGGCACACCATCAGCATGTCGACGTGCTCGTCGAGCGTGTTGATCGTGTACGGCCGCGTCGGGTTGGTCGAGCTCGGCAGCACGTTGGCCTCGCCGACGACCTTCAGGATGTCCGGCGCATGACCGCCGCCCGCGCCCTCGGTGTGGAAGGTGTGGATCGTGCGGCCCTTGAAGGCGGCCACCGTGTCCTCCACGAAACCGCTTTCGTTGAGCGTGTCCGTGTGGATCGCCACCTGCGTGTCGGTGACCTCGGCCACGTCCAGGCAATTGGAGATCGCGGCCGGCGTCGTGCCCCAGTCCTCGTGCAGCTTCAGGCCGATCGCGCCGGCCTCGATCTGCTCGACCAGCCCTTCGGGTCGGCTCGCGTTGCCCTTGCCGAGAAAGCCGAGGTTCATCGGGAACGCGTCGGCCGCCTGCAGCATGCGTTCGATGTGCCACGGGCCGGGCGTGCAGGTGGTCGCGAAGGTGCCGGTCGCCGGACCGGTGCCGCCACCCAGCATCGTCGTCACGCCGCTGGCCAGCGCTTCCTCGATCTGCTGCGGGCAGATGAAGTGGATGTGCGAATCGATCGCGCCGGCGGTCACGATCGCGCCCTCGCAGGCGATGACCTCGGTGCCGGGGCCGATGATGATGTCCACGCCCGGCTGCGTGTCCGGGTTGCCGGCCTTGCCGATCGCGACGATGCGATGGTCCTTCAGGCCGATGTCCGCCTTCACGATGCCCCAGTGGTCGAGGATCAGCGCATTCGTCAGCACCGTGTCGACGGCGCCCTGCGCGCGCGTGCGCTGCGACTGGGCCATGCCGTCGCGGATCGTCTTGCCGCCGCCGAACTTCACTTCCTCACCGTAGCCGCCGGCGCGCAGGGTCAGGTCTTGCTCGACCTCGATGACCAGCGCCGTGTCGGCCAGCCGGACGCGGTCACCGACGGTCGGGCCGAACATCTCGGCGTAGGCACGTTTGCCGATGCGGGCCATCACAGCGCTCCCTGGATCAGGCCGCGGAATCCCCAGATCTCGCGGCTGCCGGCGTAGTCGACCAGCTCCACGGTGCGCTGCTGGCCGGGTTCGAAGCGCACGGCGGTGCCGGACGCGATGTTCAGGCGCATGCCCCGCGCGGCCTCGCGGTCGAAGACCAGCGCGCCGTTCGTCTCTGCGAAGTGGTAGTGGGAGCCGACCTGGATGGGCCGGTCCGCGCCGTTGACCACGGTCAGCACGAGCGTGCGGCGGCCCGGATTGAGCGCGAGTTCGCCGTCGTCGACCAGCAGCTCGCCGGGCGTCATGCGACCACCATCCGAGCGACCAGACCCAGGCCGAGCAGCGCGATCGCGCCGCCTGCGGCGCGCGACCAGACCGGCGCGAGCGAACGCAGCTTCAGCCCGAGGGCGAGACCGCCCGCATGCAGCAGCGCGGTCGCGAGCACCATGCCGGCGAGCGCGGCGCCGCCCTGCAGCTCGGCGCCGTGCGCCAGGCCGTGGAAGACCGCGAACGCGCCGACCAGCGCGGCCGACATCGTCGCGCCCAGGCGCCAGCGCGCGGCGGCGACCAGACCCAGCACCAGCACCGATGCGGCGACCATCGGCTCAACACCTGGCACCCGCAGTCCTTCGTCGGCCAGCGCGAGACCGACCAACGCGCCCGCCAGCAGCAGGCCCGCGAATGCGAACGGCGCGGCCAGCATGCGACGGCCGGTCTGCGTCAGCGCGCTCCACAGGCCGACGGCGAGCATCGCTGCGAGGTGGTCGAGGCCGGTGAACGGATGGGTGAAGCCTTCGCCGAAGGCGGCGCCGGCGCTCTGCGTGCCGTGGTCGTGCAGGCTGCCGTCGCCGGTGTGAGCGAACACGAAGACGGGGAGCACGGCGGCGACGGTCAAGGCGAGCGCCTGGAGGGCGGTCACGGCGGCGTCGGCGAAGGACGCGGGAAGGAGTCGTGCGGTCATCGCTGTCCTCAAGGGAATCAATGGATCGGGGGATCTGGGATCGGAGATCGGGGATCCGCGATCAGGGGATCGGCTGGTGGACGGTGACGAGCTTGGTGCCGTCGGGGAAGGTGGCCTCGACCTGGATGTCGGGGATCATTTCCGGCACGCCGTCCATGACGTCGTCGCGGGTGAGGAGCTCGCGGCCCTCTTTCATCATCTGGGCGACGGTCTTGCCATCGCGGGCGCCTTCCATCACGGCGGCGCTGAGGAATGCGACGGCTTCCGGATAGTTGAGCTTCAGGCCTCGCGCCTTTCGCCGCTCGGCGAGCAGCGCGGCGGTGAAGATCAGCAGCTTGTCTTTTTCGCGAGGCGTCAATTCCATGGTCTCCCCTCTCTAGCAAGCCCCATGCCGGTGCGGCGAGGCTGGCATGACTCCCTCTCCCGCTTGCGGGAGAGGGCGGGGGGTGAGGGTCAGCGAACTCGGCAGTCAGAGGGCTTCAGCACTTCCCCTGCCGCTGGCCCTCACCCCTACCCTCTCCCGCAGGCGGGAGAGGGGGTAAGAGGGTGGAGGAGCGCCACGCGCGTGGCGACACACCGGGGGTAAGAGGGCGGCGCACCACGAGCGTATCGAAGGCCGAGGGACCGGGGGCCGTTTCCGGAGGTCAAGGAGGGAATTCGACTGCCGGGAGGCAGTTGAAGGAGGGACACGGAGGAAACGGCCCCCGGTTCCTCGGCCGGCGCGCCCGGTCCCGGCATGTTTCGTGCATTTCCCAGGCACCCCGCCCATGGACGCCCCCTCCCTCCTCAGGACGCCCCGCAGCACATCATCAAGCTGCGGCGGGACTACAACGCCTGGGTGGCGAGGGAGACGCTGGAGGACTACGCGCTGCGCTACACGCCGCAGCGTTTCCGTCGCTGGTCGACCTGGCGGGTGGCCAACACGGCTTTCGGTGCGGCGTCCTTCCTGATCCTGGAGGCGGTGGGCGCGACGCTGCTGCTGCATTACGGCTGGACCAATGCCGCGCTGGCGATCCTGGCGACCGGGCTGATCATTTTCCTGGCCGGGCTGCCGATCAGCGTCTATGCGGCGCGGCACGGCGTCGACATGGATCTGCTGACGCGTGGCGCGGGCTTTGGCTACATCGGCTCGACGCTGACCTCGCTGATCTACGCGAGTTTCACCTTCATCTTCTTCGCCCTCGAGGCGGCGGTGATGGCTTATGCGCTGGAGCTGGCGCTGGACATCCCGCCGCAGTGGGGTTACCTGATCTGCGCGGTGGTGGTGATCCCGCTGGTGACGCACGGCATCTCGGCGATCAGCCGGCTGCAGCTGTGGACGCAGCCGTTGTGGCTGGCGCTGCTGGTACTGCCTTTCGCCTGGGTCGGGTGGCTTCATCCTGGTGCATTCGACGGCATCACGACCCAGATTGGGTCGCAGTCGGGCACGGCGGCCTTCGACGTGCACGCCTTCGGTGCGGCGCTGACCGTCGGCGTGGCGCTGATCACCCAGATGGGCGAGCAGGCCGACTACCTGCGCTTCATGCCCCGCCAGACGAAGGAGAACCGCCTGCGCTGGTGGGCCGCGGTGCTGGCCGGCGGGCCGGGCTGGATCGTGCTGGGGGTTCTGAAGATGCTGGGCGGCGCGCTGCTCGCCTACCTGGCCGTCAGCCACGCGGTGCCCGCCGAGCGCGCGGTCGATCCCAACCAGATGTACCTCGCCGCCTACGAGTACGTGTTCCCGCAATACGGCTGGGCGGTCGCGGTGACGGCGCTGTTCGTCGTCGTCTCGCAGCTCAAGATCAACGTCACCAACGCCTACGCGGGCTCGCTGGCGTGGAGCAACTTCTTCTCGCGGCTGACCCACAGCCATCCGGGCCGCGTCGTCTGGGTCGTGTTCAACACGCTCATCGCCTTCATGCTGATGTCGATGAACGTGTTCGAGGCGCTCGGGCATGTGCTCGGCCTCTACGCCAACGTCGCCATCGCATGGATCATGGCCGTCGTCGCGGACCTGGTGATCAACAAGCCGCTGGGTCTCTCGCCGCCGGGCATCGAGTTCAAGCGCGCCCATCTGTACGACGTGAACCCGGTCGGCGTCGGCGCGATGGCGCTGGCGTCGGTGCTGTCGGTGGCGGCGCACCTCGGGATGATGGGCGACCTGGCGCAGGCGTGGTCCGCGGCGATCGCGATGGTGACCGCGCTGGTCACCGCACCCTTGATTGCGTGGGCGACGAAGGGGCGCTACTACCTCGCACGTCCGCTGGCGGAGATCCAGGCCGCTGGGCTCCAGACGGAATCGGCCGAAGGCGTGCGCCGCTGCGTGATCTGCGAACGCGACTACGAAGGCCCGGACATGGCGCACTGCCCGGCCTATCGCGGTCCGATCTGCTCCCTGTGCTGCACGCTGGATGCGCGCTGCGGCGACCTGTGCAAGCCGCAGGCGAGCCTGTCCGCGCAATGGACCGCCGCGCTGCGCCGCGTGCTGCCGCAGCGCAGTTGGCGCTACATCGACACCGGCCTCGGCCACTACCTGCTGCTGATGCTGGTCCTCACGCCGCTGCTGGCCACGCTGTTCGGGCTGCTCTATCACCAGCAGCTGCAGCAGCTGCCGCTCATCGACGCCGCCGCGCAGGACGCGCTCCGCGCCAGCCTGAAGGCAGGCATGCTGAAGGCCTTCTTCGCGCTGCTGCTGGTGGCGGGCACGGTCGCGTGGTGGCTGGTGCTGGCGCATCAGAGCCGGGAAGTCGCGCAGGAAGAATCGAAGCGGCAGACGCAGGCGCTGATGCGCGAGATCGCCTCGCACCGCCGCACCGACGAGGCGCTGCAGGGCGCGCGCTTGCAGGCCGAGCGCGCGCAGGCTGCCGCCGAAGCCGCCAACCAGGCCAAGAGCCGCTACATCAGCACCATCAGCCATGAGCTGCGCACGCCGCTCAACAGCATCCTCGGCTACGCGCAGCTGATGGCGGCGGACGCGTCGCTGCCGCCGCAGCGGCGCCAGGCGGTGCAGGTCATCAAGCGCGGCGGCGAGCACCTGATGCAACTGATCGACGGCACGCTGGACATTGCGCGCATCGAGGCTGGCCGGCTCAGCCTGGAGCCCGCGCCGGTGCGCTTCGACGAGCTGCTGCGCGAGCTGGCCGACATGTTCGAGCCGCAGGCCGCGGCGAAGGGCCTGCGATTCCGCTTCGAGCCCCAGGGCACGCTGCCCGAGTGGGTCCGCGCGGACGAGCAGCGGCTGCGTCAGATCCTGATCAACCTGCTGGGCAACGCCATCAAGTTCACCACCGAGGGCGAGGTCACGCTGCGCGTGCGGCACGGCCGCGAGATGGCGACCCTGGAGATCGCCGACACCGGCCCCGGCATGGACGCAGCGGAACTGGCGCGCATCTTCGAGCCCTTCGCCCGGGGCACGAGCGGCGCCGGCGGCGCGCCGGGCGCGGGGCTGGGCCTGACGATCTCGAAGATGCTGACGGCGCTGATGGGCGGCGAGATGTCGGCGACCAGCGAGCCCGGCCGCGGCTCGACCTTCCGCGTGCGGCTGTTCCTGCCGGAGCTGCACGGCCGCATCTGGGACACGCCGCGCATGCGCCGCGCGGCGAAGGAGCGCCTCGGTCTGGACGGCGTCTCGCCGCGGGTGCTGATCGTCGACAACGAGTCGGACGACCGCCAGCTGCTGACCGAGTTGCTGGAGCCGCTCGGCTTCACGGTGCGCGACGCGTCGAGCGGCCACGATGCGCTGGACCTCGTCGCCGCCGGCTGGGTGCCGGACGCGGTGCTGATGGACCTGGCGATGCCCGGCATCGACGGCTGGGAAACGATCCCGGCGCCTGCGGCGCATGCTGGGCGAGCTCGGCGTGAACGCGCCGGCCGTGGCGGTGGTGTCGGCGAACGCCTTCGAGCGCGGCCAGGACAACGATGCCGGCATCTCCGCGCGCGACTTCATCCTCAAGCCGGTCCGGCACGAGTTGCTGCTGGACTGGCTGACCGAGCAGCTGTCGCTGTCCTGGCGCGTCGGGACCGAACGCGCGACGCCCGATCCGCAGCCGCCCGCCGAGCCGGTCGAGACGCCGCCGGCCGAGCGCCTGACCGGACTGCGCGAGGCGCTGCAGCTCGGCTACTACCGCGGCGTGCTGCAACAGCTCGATGCGATCGAGGCGGTCGATGGCGCATGGCGCCCGTTCTGCGAGGCGCAGCGCGCCTTGGCGCGGCAGTTCCAGTTCGAGGCGATGCTGCGCGGCCTGGCGCGCAGCGAGAACCCCGCGTGAGCGCGGCCATGACGGTGAGCGTGGCCGTGACCGCGACAGATGTTGGACGACCTGCGATGAACTCTTCGCTTCCTTCCGCCGTGGCGGCGCTGCTCGATCAGCAGCAAGGCGATCGTGTCCTGATGGTGGACGACGTGCCCGACAACCTGTCGCTGCTGCATGACGCGCTGGACGAGCACGGCTACACGGTCCTGGCGGCGACCAGCGGCGAGGCCGCGCTTGCCTGCGCGCAGCAGGGCCGGCCGGACATCGTGCTGCTGGACGCGATGATGCCGGGCATGGACGGCTTCGAGGTCGCACGGCGGCTGAAGGCGGACCCCGCGACGGCGCACATCCCGATCATCTTCATGACGGGGCTGACGGAGACGGAACACCTGGTCGCCGCGCTGCAGGCCGGCGGCGTCGACTACGTGACCAAGCCGCTGGACACGCGCGCGGTGCTGGCGCGGATGCAGGTCCACCTGCAGGGCGCGCGGCAGGCGCGGCAGACGCGCCAGGCGCTGGACGCCTTCGGCTACGCGAGCATCGCGGTGCGGGCTTCGTCGGGCCGCTTGCTGTGGCAGACGCCGCTGGCGCGCGAGCTGCTGCAGCTCTACTACGGCACGATCGCGCCGCAGACGCCGGCGCCGGTGCTGGCGTGGCTGCGCAAGACGCTCGACGAAATGGCGGCTCACACGCCCGCCGACGGCATGCCGCCGCAGGAGCCGGCGCGGCTGTGCGCCGAGCTCGGCGCGCGGCGCTTGAGCTTCCGGCTGCATCACTGCATCGGCGGCGAGGACACCCCCGGCGTGGCGGGCGTCGGTGCGGCGGCCGGCGGCGACTGGCTGATCGTGATGCGCGAGGTGTCGGACGTTGCGGTGATCCGCTCGCTGGGCCTGGCCTTCAGCCTCACGGCGCGCGAGGCCGAGGTGCTCTACTGGGTCGTCAAGGGCAAGATCAACCGCGACATCGGCGAGATCCTCGGCGCCAGCCCGGCGACAGTGAAGAAGCACCTGGAGCGCATCCACGCCAAGCTCGGCGTGGAGACCCGCACGGCGGCGGCATCGATGGCGCTCACCAGGGGTGAGGGAGATGCATCCGCAGTGGGAGGTGTGAGGATCCCTAGCCCCCTTCCTTCGCGCGCCGCCGCTGCATGACGCGTACATGAACCAACTGGACGGCACTCGTCGGAGCCATCGCCTGAATCAAGTCGGCGTCGATCGCATCCAGCACGTCGATGCCGAGTTCATGCCACGCGCGTCGGCCCGGAGAACTCCTGGCGAATCGCACGATCTGCTGGATCTTGTGTCCCACGCGCGAGGTGAATTCTTCGTCCCCGGAAGCGAGCAGGAAAAGCGCCGCCTTGACCACTTCGATTGCCCAACGAGCCTGCGTGACGACGTGCGCGCCCTTCATCTGCTCGCTCGCGAAGCCGACCGCGTTCTGCACGCGGGACTCCAGAAGGTCGAAGGGATCCATGACACGGATGTATGAATCCTCGGTCCACTTCACTGTCATCGCATTGCGCTTCACCCGCTGCGTGAATTCGACCGTCTTCTTCGGGGTGCTGGTCGTGTAGAGCTGATGCAGCACATCGATGTTGCCGAAAAGCCCCTTGCGCAAGGGCAGGCGCACCTGGGCAACCAGCGCGGTGAGCGCGGATGCCGGAGGCTTCTGGAAGTGGGCTCCGAGCCGATCCGCCAGTTCACCGGCCTGCTGGGCGGTCCCGAGGAAATCTGCATCGTTGGAGACCGACAACCCTCGCGCAGAGATACCGAATCTGCGCATCCAGAAGTGCAGCGCCTGACCGCCCACGAGCACCATGTCCTCTCCCGCGTTGACAAAGATGCGCTCGATCTGCGCATCGGTCAGCGGTGCCTCATCCTCAGGAAGCTTGGGCGAAGTGGCCATGTTCAGTAAGGCGAATCCAGGATTTCGACCTGCTTGATGCGCTTCGCGGAGAACCATCCCATCGCCATGCCGTGAACCTTCCCGGACCTGACGTTCTCCATGTCCTTCTTCTGCTTGGCGCGCTTCTCAGCCCACATCTGTTCGGCGGGAACGATCTTGCTGCTCAGCCGGCCCTTCGGTCGTCGCTCTTTCGAACCTGCCCCCGATTCGGCCTCCCCACGGAGCACTGAAACCATCTCATCTGTCGACAGTCCGGCGTCCTCAAGCGCTTTTCCCAGCCGCGCCCAGTGCTCGATCTGCTGAGCTGCGGAACGTGTCATGGCCTCGCCCTGCTCCTGGGCGGACTGAAAGAGTTCAGCACTGACGCGGACCGAATTCGATGACATGGGAACTCCTGTGGCAATTTGCCTCAGCCTAGCACTACTCGTCGTTCCTTCCCAGATCCGATGTGGCACGAGCGCCAAAGCCCCTTGCCGAACATTGACAATATCTCGCAACTCATAATGTTGCATGAAATCCAACAGCCAGCTGTCCGACGTCCTCCACGTGCTGCTGCACATGGCCGAGGGCGACGGCCCGTCCACGTCCGAATCGCTCGCCGCCGCGATGCAGACCAACCCGGTCGTGCTGCGCCGCCTGATGGGCGGCCTGCGCGAAGCGGGCTTCGTCGCGTCCGCGAAGGGCCACGGCGGCGGCTGGGTGCTGTCGTGTCCGCTCGACCGCATCACCCTTCGCGACGTGCATGACGCGCTCGGCGGTCCGTCGCTGGTGTCGCTCGGCTTCCGCGAGGAGCACCCGGAGTGCCTCGTCGCCCGCGCCGTCAACGACGCGCTCGGCAACGCCGTGCAGGAGGCCGAAGCGCTCCTGCTGAAGCGGCTCGGCGCGGTGACGCTGGCCACGCTGTCCCGCGACTTCCACCAGCGCATGGTCGAGCTCGGCCATGCGCCCCATCGGCTCGAGGAGCATCACCATGAAGATTGATTTCGCCGTCATCGGCGGCAGCTATGCCGGCATGGCCGCGGCCCTTCAACTGGCGCGGGCGCGTCGCCAGGTGCTCGTTGTCGACGCGGGGAAGCGACGCAACCAGTGCGTCGACGACCACGGCGGCGAGGCGCACGGCTTCCTGACGCAGGACGGGCGCGCGCCCGCTGCGATCGCGGAGGAAGCGCGCCGGCAGTTGCGGCTCTATCCGACCGTGCAGTGGATGTCCGGGCTCGCCGACGACGGACGCGTCGCGCCGGACGGCCGGCTCGAGTTCCGTGTGGGCGACGTCGCGGTCAGCGCCGGGCGGTTGATCCTCGCCACCGGTGTGCGCGACGAACTTCCACCGGTGCCAGGTCTTGTGGAGCGTTGGGGACGCAGCGTCTTCCATTGCCCGTATTGCCACGGCTACGAGCTGGACCAGGGTCGCATCGGCATCATCGCCGCGTCCCCCTTGGCGCAGCACCACGCGATGATGCTGCCGGACTGGGGCGTGCCGACGCTGTTCCTGAACGGCGCCTACGAGCCCAGCGCCGAGCACCTCGATGAATTCGCGCGCCGCGGCACGCGCGTCGAGCCCACGCCCATCACCCGCATCGACGGCTTCGCCGACGTCGTGCTGGAGGACGGCCGGACGCTGACGATGGACGGCCTCTTCACCCAGCCGCGCACGACGCCGTCGAGCACGATCGCCGCGCAGCTCGGCTGCGTCATGGAGGACGGACCGATGGGACCGTTCATCAAGGTCGGCCCGATGCAGGACACCAGTGTGCCCAAGGTCTTCGCCTGCGGCGACGCCGCCCGCGCAGCCGGCAGCGTCACCCTCGCCGTGTCCGATGGCGCGATGGCCGGCTTCGGCGCGCATCGCTCGACGATGTTCTGAAACGACGAAGGCCCCTTGCGGGGCCCTCGTCATTCAAACGCGGCGCTCAACACGCCAACACGCCCTCAAGGCAGCCGGATCCGCTCGCCCTCGCGCGCTTCCCGCGTCTGCTCCCGGCCGCGGCCGACCGTGAAGGTCACGCGCAGCGTCTTCTGCTCACCGTAGGCCGGATCGCGACCGGCCAGGTCGTTGTCGACACGGAGGTCGAGCACGCCGCCGCGGCTGGCGTTGCGGACCCGGTCCGTCACGTCGACCGTGCGGCCGCCGCTGCCGTAGGTGGCGCGCACGATGTTCAGGCGCTGGTCCTGGGACGGACCCTGTCCGCCGGGGTTGTAGCCGCCGGGGTTGGTGGCGCTGCCCGGACGGCCGTCCCAGCCGCCGTTCCAGCCGCCCTGGCCCCAGTCGCCGCGGCCCCAGCCCGTGAACTGGCCGCCGTCGATCCACGCGCCTTCGCGGTAGTCGAAGGTCCTCACCTGGCCGCTGCGGTCGCGGGCATAGATGCGCAGCATCTTCGTGCGGCCCACCGCCGGATCGTCACGGAACAGGTCGTTGGTCACGCGCACCTTCGCGTCGCGACGCGCCAGCTCGCGCAGGCGGGGCGTCACGTCGATGCTCGCTTCAGGCACGCCGTAACGCGCGCCCAGGATCGCGTAGGCGCCATCGTCGTGGCCGCCGCCTTCCCAGTTGCCGTTGCCGCCGCCCTGGCCCCACTCGCCGCCGCGCCAGCCGGTGAAGTCGTTGCCGTCGATGACGCTGCCCTCGCGGAACTCGAAGGTGCGGTTGTCGCCGTTGCGGTTGCGCGCGTAGATGCGCAGCGTCTTCGTCTGGCCGTAGGCCGGATCGTTGCCGAACAGCTCGTTGGTCACGCGCACGCGGTCATCGCGTCGCGCCAGGTCGCGCAGCCGGTCGGTCACGTCCATGTTGCGCTGCGCCGTGCCATAGCGCGCGTTCAGGATCTGCCACTGGCCGTCGTCGCGCGCCGCCCAGGCCGACGTGCCCGTCAGCATCGCCACCAGCAGCATCAGCGCCGCCAGCAGCGCCTTGGCCATCCGGCCCATCGCGCGGTCCGGCCGCGGGGCCGTCATCGTCATTGCAGTCATCGTCATCGCGGTACCTCCTGGTTCTTTCCTGTTGTTCGGAGTTCTTCTTGAGTCCTCGTCCCCGGGGAGGCAAGTGCCTCGCCCGGGGAAGGGGCAGCATGTTGCATCAACGGCGTGACACGATCGCCGGTGCACGCACACTTCTTCGAGGTGTTACGAGCGGTCACCACCACCGAACGTCGAGTCGAACCGTGAGTCAAAGCGCGAGTCGAACCCGGAGTCGAACTTCGAATCGAACCTCGACTCCGGTGCGTCGACCACCGGCGCATACATCACGTCCGAGCGCAGCACGTACTTGGTGCCCGAGGTCACGGGCGCGCCCTCATGCCAGGTGTCGTGGACGAAGACCAGCGCACCGCCGGTCCTGGGCCGCACGGCGAAGTCGCGGAAACCCGTCTCGCCGCCCTCGAAGCCCTCGTTCAGATAGACCAGGAAGCTCAGGCGGCTGACGAGCCCGTCCTCGCGCCACGGACCGTCCTTGTGCATCCGGAAGCGCTGGCCCGCCGTGTACTTGTAGAAGCGCAGTTCCCGGGGCAGGCCCACCGCGCGCGTGCCGTCGAGCTCCGGCAGCGGCAACTGTCGCAATCGTCCCCACAGGCGTTCGACCCAGGCGGCGCTCGCCACCATCGTCCGCTCGTTGTTGCGGATGTGGGCCAGCAGCTGCTGTCCCGCCTCCAGGCGGACCGTCGCGGCGTCGAAGCCGCTCTGCTCCGCCAGCGCGATCACCTCGGTGCATTCCTCGGGGGAGAGGAAACCCGGCACGGTGAAGACGCGGTCGTTGTGGGTCTGGATGTGCATGACCCATTCTCACCGCATGTACGCCATGTGCCGTATATGCCCCGCGTCCCCTCCTTCCTAGCATCCGCTCACTTCCCGAAGTCCTGCGAAGTCCATCCGAAGTCTTCCTTCCTCCACCGGAGCTCCCCATGTCCTCGCATCCGAAATCCTCCCGTCCCCAGCGCCGCCACGCGCTCAAGACCCTGGCCGTCGCCGGCGCGCTGACCGGCCTGAACCTGGCCGCCCTGCCCGCCTTCGCCGCCGACACCATCAAGGTCGGCGTGCTGCACAGCCTGTCGGGCACGATGGCGATCTCGGAGACCGTGCTCAAGGACACCGTCCTGATGGCCATCGACGAGATCAACGCCAAGGGCGGCGTGCTGGGCAAGAAGCTGGAGCCGGTGATCGTCGACCCGGCCTCCAACTGGCCGCTGTTCGCCGAGAAGACCCGCCAGTTGCTGACCCAGGACAAGGTCGCGGTGATCTTCGGCTGCTGGACCTCGGTGTCGCGCAAGTCGGTGCTGCCGGTGGTCGAGGAACTCAACGGCCTGCTCTTCTACCCCGTGCAGTACGAGGGCGAGGAACTCAGCAAGAACGTGTTCTACACGGGCGCGGCGCCCAACCAGCAGGCGATCCCCGCCGTCGACTACCTGATGAGCAAGGACGGCGGCGGCGCCAAGCGCTGGGTGCTGCTGGGCACCGACTACGTCTACCCCCGCACCACCAACAAGATCCTGCGCGCCTACCTGAAGAGCAAGGGCGTGAAGGACTCGGACATCGACGAGAAGTACACCCCCTTCGGCCACAGCGACTACCAGACCATCGTCGCCGACATCAAGAAGTTCTCGGCCGGCGGCAAGACGGCGGTGGTCTCGACGATCAACGGCGATTCCAACGTGCCGTTCTACAAGGAACTGGGCAACGCCGGCCTGAAGGCCAAGGACGTGCCGGTGGTGGCCTTCTCCGTCGGCGAGGAAGAGCTGCGCGGCGTGGACACCAAGCCGCTGGTCGGCCACTTGGCGGCGTGGAACTACTTCATGTCGATCAAGAACCCGACCAACGATGCGTTCATCAAGAAGTGGTCGACCTATGCGAAGGCCAAGAACCTGCCGGGCCACAAGGACAAGCCGCTGACCAACGACCCGATGGAGGCCACCTACATCGGCATCAACATGTGGAAGCAGGCGGTGGAGAAGGCCAAGTCGACGGACACCGACAAGGTGATCGCCGCGATGGCCGGCCAGACCTTCAGCGCGCCGTCGGGCATCACGTCCAAGATGGACGAGAAGAACCACCACCTGCACAAGTCGGTGTTCATCGGCGAGATCCGCGCGGACGGGCAGTTCAACGTGGTGTGGAAGACGCCTGCCCCGGTCAAGGCCAAGCCGTGGAGCCCGTACATCGCGGGCAATGAAGGCAAGCCTGACGAGCCGGCGAAGAAGTGATGCGGCGCGCCCTGCTCCTCGGATGGATCCTGGCGTTGTGCGGCCTCGCGCCCCTGGCGCAGGCGCTGACGCAGCCGCAGGCGATGTCCGTCGCGCAGGGCGAGACCGATGACCGCATCGCCGCGCTCGGCAAGCTCGTCGCGGCACCCGACGCACGCACCGCGGTGCTGCTGCAGGCGCTGTCCGACGAACGCGTGAAGCTCGCTCCCGATCGGCGCGTGCTGATCACGACCGACGCCGGCGTCGTCGACGCCGCGACCGGCGCATCGGTGACGCTGACACCGGACGCGCAAGCCGCGCTCGAGGACGTGATGCTCAACAACCGGCTGCGCGGCGAGCTCGATGGCGCGCTCGCCGGGCTGCGCCTGTCGAGCGCGGACAAGGCCGAACGCCTCGCCGCCGCGAAGGCGCTGATGGAAGCCGGCGGCGACGACGCGCGCGTCGCGCTGCTGGAGACCGCCATCACGAAGGAGCAGGACGCCACCGTCCTCGACGCCTTGAAGCTCGCCCGCGCGGCAGCGCTGGCCGCGAGCCCCGACGCCGCCAAGCGCCTCGCCGCCGCGAAGTTGCTCGGCGAATCGCACAGCCCCGAGACGCGGCTGCTGCTCAACCAACGCCTGTCCGACGAACAGGACCCCGAGGTCAAGCGCGCCTTGCAGCGCTCGCTGCGCGCCGTCGAGGACACCCTCGCCTGGGGCGAACGCCTGGGCGCGCTGTTCACCGGCATCAGCCTGGCCAGCATCCTGCTGCTGGTCGCGCTGGGCCTGGCCATCACCTACGGCCTGATGGGCGTCATCAACATGGCGCACGGCGAGCTGATGATGATCGGCGCCTACGCGACCTACCTGGTGCAGGTCGCCTTCCGCCAATGGCTGCCGGGCTGGTTCGACGCCTACCTCCTCGTCGCGATGCCCGCCGCCTTCCTCGCCTCGGCGCTGGTCGGCGCGGCGCTGGAACGCACCGTGATCCGCTGGCTCTACGGCCGGCCGCTGGAAACGCTGCTCGCCACCTGGGGCCTGAGCCTGGTGCTGATGCAGGCGGTGCGCTCGCTCTTCGGTGCGCAGAACGTCGCGGTGGAAAGCCCGTCGTGGATGGGCGGCTCGCTCGCGCTGCTGCCAGGACTCGCACTGCCGGCGAACCGGCTCGTGATCATCGTCTTCGCGCTCGTGGTGCTCGGCGGCATGTCGCTGCTGATCGCGCGCACGCGGCTCGGCCTGTTCGTCCGCGCCGTCACGCAGAACCGCCCCATCGCCTCCTGCATGGGCGTGCCCACCGCGCGCGTGGACACCTACGCCTTCGCACTCGGCTCGGGCCTCGCGGGCCTGGCCGGCTGCGCGTTGAGCCAGGTCGGCAACGTCGGCCCGGACCTCGGACAGAGCTACATCGTCGACGCCTTCATGGTGGTCGTGCTGGGCGGTGTCGGCCAGCTCGCCGGCACGGTGCTGGCGGCGCTCGGCCTGGGCCTGGCCAACAAGGCGCTCGAAGGCGTCGTCGGCGCGGTGCTGGCCAAGATCGCCGTGCTGCTCTTCATCATCGTCTTCATCCAGAAGCGGCCGCAGGGCCTGTTCGCGGTCAAGGGCCGCGCGCAGGAGTCCTGAATGCGCAGGGATCCCCTCATGACCGCGACCTCTCCCGCTTCCACCCCACCGCCCGCGGTCTCCGACACCGCGGCGTCCGCCATATCGCCAACCGCGCCGACCGCGCCGGCCGCGCCGCAGGCGGCACCCCACGCCGCCCTGCTGCTGCCGCAGCGCCCCGCCCTGCTGAGCGGCGCCGGCTGGGTCGCCGTGCTGGCCGCGTTGACCATCGCCTGCGTGCTGCTGCCGTCGCTGAACCTGCTCGTACCGGCCGGCCATCCGCTGCATGTGGACGGCTACTGGATCAGCCTGCTCGGCAAGTTCTGCTGCTACGCGATGTGCGCGCTGGCGATGGACCTGATCTGGGGTTTCGCCGGCATCCTGTCGCTGGGCCACGGGTTGTACTTCGCGCTCGGCGGCTACGCGATGGGCATGTACCTGATGCGCCAGATCGGCACCGACGGCCAGTACCGCAGCACGCTGCCGGACTTCATGGTCTTCCTCGACTGGAAGGAGCTGCCCTGGCACTGGGCCTTCAGCGACAGCTTCCTGGCCACGATGCTGCTGGTGCTGCTGGTGCCGGGCGGCATCGCCTTCGTCTTCGGCTTCTTCGCGTTCCGCTCGCGCATCAAGGGCGTGTACTTCTCGATCATCACGCAGGCGATGACCTACGCCGCGATGCTGTTCTTCTTCCGCAACGAGAGCGGCTTCGGCGGCAACAACGGCTTCACCGACTTCAAGCGGCTGCTGGGCCTGTCGATCACGACGCCGGGCATGCGGATGACGCTGTTCGTGCTGAGCGCCGTGGCGCTGGTGGGCTGCTACCTCGGCCTGCGCTGGCTGACGCGGGCGAAGTTCGGCCGCGTGCTCAGCGCGGTGCGCGACGCGGAGTCGCGGCTGATGTTCTGCGGCTATTCGCCGCTGCCCTACAAGCTGGCCGCGTGGGTGCTGTCGGCGCTGATCTGCGGTCTGGCCGGCGCGCTGTACGTGCCGCAGGTCGGCATCATCAACCCGGGCGAGATGAGCGTCGCCAACTCCATCGAGATCGCCATCTGGGCCGCGGTCGGCGGACGCGGCACGCTCGTGGGACCGATCGTCGGCGCCTTCGCGGTGAACGGCGCCAAGAGCTGGCTGACGCAGTTCGCGCCGGAGTACTGGCTGTACCTGCTGGGCGCGCTGTTCGTCGCGGTCACGCTGTTCATGCCGGACGGCATCGCGGGGCTGGTCAAGCGCAAGCTCGGGAAGAAGACCGACGGCCGGCCCGTCGACGGTGCCGAGGAGACGACGCCATGAATCCCGACCTGCTCGAACAGGGCGCCGAGCGCCTGCGCGCCGCGAGCGGCCCCGGCTACGGTCGCGTCGTGCTGCCGGGCCAGCTGGACCTGGCGCACGGCCGCATCCTGTACCTGGAAGACGTGTTCGTCAGCTTCGACGGCTTCCGCGCCATCAACGGCCTGTCCATCGACATCGCGCCCGGCGAGCTGCGTTGCATCATCGGCCCGAACGGCGCGGGCAAGACGACGATGATGGACATCATCACCGGCAAGACCCGGCCCGATACCGGCACCGTGTTCTTCGGCGGCACGATCAACCTGCTGCGCCACAGCGAGGCCGAGATCGCGCAGCTCGGCATCGGCCGCAAGTTCCAGCGCCCGACGGTGTTCGAGGCGCTCAGCGTCTACGAGAACCTCGAGCTCGCGCTGCAGGGCTCGCGCGCGCTGCGGGCGTCCTTGTGGGGTGTGCTGAGCGGCGCGCAGAAGGACCGGCTGGCGGAGGTGCTGACGCTGATCCGCTTGCAGGATCAGATGACGCGCCCTGCGGGGCTGCTGAGCCACGGGCAGAAGCAGTGGCTGGAGATCGGCATGCTGCTGGTGCAGGACCCGAAGCTGCTGCTGCTCGACGAGCCCGTGGCCGGCATGACCGACCAGGAGACCGAACGCACGGCGGAGCTGATCCTGACGCTGAAGGGCAAGCACAGCATCATCGTCGTCGAGCACGACATGGGGTTCGTCGACCGCATCGCGGAGAAGGTGACGGTGCTGGCCGAAGGCTCGGTGTTGGCCGAGGGCACGCTCGCTCAAGTGCAAGCCGACGAACGCGTGATCGAGGTGTACCTTGGGAGGTAAGGCCCTCCCCCTACCGGCTTCGCCGGCCCCCTCAAGGGGGCGACCCCGATGGCCCGGCGGAGCCCGTTCCATGGGGTCCGCTGGGTTTTCATCGGCGCGGATCCACCACGACGACAACTTCGAGATGACTTGCCATGCTCACCGCTGAGTCCATTCATCAGTACTACGGCGGTTCGCACATCCTGCGCGACGTGTCGGTGAGCGCCTCGCCGGGGCGGATCACCGTGCTGCTCGGGCGCAACGGCGTGGGCAAGACCAGCCTGCTGAAGAGCCTGATGGGCCTGGTGCCGATCCGCGCGGGCAGCGTCACGCTGGCCGGCGCGGACATCACGCGCGCGACGCCCTACCAGCGCGCGCGTTCGGGCATCGGCTACGTGCCGCAGGGGCGCGAGATCTTTGCGCGGCTGACGGTCGAGGAGAACCTGCGCATGGGTCTGGCGAGCAAGCCGGGCGGCACGCCAATCCCGGAGCACTTGTACGCGCTGTTTCCCGTGTTGAAGCAGATGCTCAAGCGGCGCGGGGGCGACCTGTCCGGCGGCCAGCAACAGCAGCTCGCGATCGCGCGGGCGCTGGCGGCGTCGCCGCGGCTGCTGATCCTGGACGAACCGACCGAGGGCATCCAGCCGAGCATCATCAAGGACATCGGCCGCGTCATCCGGCGCCTGGCCGACGAGGGACTCGACGGCCACCCCGTCGCGATCCTGCTGTGCGAGCAGTACTACGACTTCGCGGCGGAACTCGCCGACGAGTTCCTCGTGCTCGAACGCGGCAGCGTCATCGCGCGCGGGGACAACGCGGACATGCAGACGCCGGAGATCCGAGGCTTGGTGGCGATCTGAGGCCTGCGGGATCCACGGCAGGGGCAGAAATTTTCGAGAAGAGTTTCGAGCGTCCAGGGCAAGACCTGGCACGCGCCACGCCACTAGGGAGGTTCCACCGCCGAGCCTCCCGCCATGACCCTCTTCGACCCCGCCCTCTTCAACACCCTGCCTCGCCTGCAACCCGTCGACCGGTCCCGGGTCGATGACGCGCTGGGTCCGCATCACGGCTTGCTGACACTGTTCGTGCGCGAGCTTCCGCCCCGCGTGGGCGGATCACCGTCCGGCGACATCCAGTTCGCCACCGGCACGAAAGACGCCCTCACGGCGTGGGCGGTGGACGTCGTCGTGGACGCCCTGCCCCGCAAGGGTCTCTCGCTCGCCCAGCTGCAAGGCATGTGGACGTCGATGCTGTCGGGCATGGTCGAGTCGATCCTGACGGCGGTTCGCACCGCCGATTTCTCGGGCATCGCCGACGCCGCGCAGGGGCTGGGCAGCATGCTCCAGCTGGGCCAGGATCCCGGCGAGCCGCCACGCCTGTGCCGCTTCACCTCCGACAACGGCCTCTCGCCCGCCCCGGCCAAGGCGACCGAGGTCGTGCTGCCGCTCTCGGAAGGCCTGCTGCTGAAGCTGCTCGACGTGGCTCTGGCCTCAGCGCGGTCCGCCAGCCCCGCCGGGACCACGATCGGTGTGCGCGCGCGATTGCAGGCGCTGAAGGCGCTGCTCTGCGAGCAGCCGCTCAAGGTCGACATGAGCCACGCGCGCACCCTGTGGCGGACGGAGGCGTCGCGGCAATCGCCCGCGTTCGTGGCGATCCGCGACGTCGTCGCGGCGCAGGAGCGCCTGGTGCGCCGCGGACTGGTGCCCGCGACCCGGTTCGTCTCCCCCGGCCCGACGCCCGCCTCGCCTCGGACGCCGGAAGATCGCGCGCTCATCAGGGCCCTCCAGGCCGGAGGGACGGACCGCCCCGCCGGCCAGGACGCCCAGGACACTCCGGCCCCGTGGAGCGCACGGAGCGTGCCCGAACCCGGCCCCACGCCGTCCGACCGCGAGCGCGGGACCTGGGTGTTCCAGCCCGACCGCCATGGATCCTGGGCAACCCTCCACGTCGATCCGCTGCCGGCGACCGCTTCCGCCGAGGACATCGCCAGGCAGGACCAGCAGTTCCAGCTGCTTCGCGATTTCGTGCTGGTCCGCCTGTTCCAGGAGGGGGTCACGAATAGGCTCGACGTCACGCTCAAGGGCGATGACATCCTGGTCGGCGACCTGCCCGTCGCCACCCGATCCCGCCGCGGCGCATGGATCCCGGACCTCGACGCCATCAAGGAGGCGCGGAGCGTGACGACGGTCATCGAGCGGCCGTCCACACACTCGACGATCGACCAATGGTGGGACGGCAGCGCGTACCGCTTCTTCGAGCCGCGCATCCGTGCGACGGAGGTGCGGCAGCTGCGCCTGTTCCTCCAGATGAGCGCGGACAGCTCGAACCTGGCGCTCGAGCGATACCGCTACCCGGACGAGGCCGTCTGGATCCAGATCGATCGCCACGGCCATCAGCGCATCGTCGGCGGCGAGGCCCTGCTGTCACGCCTCACCCCGGACACGCGGGTGAAGCTCGAGATCGAAGGCCACGACAGCCTGAGCGACACGGGGGCGCTCGAATTCGAACACTACGCCCCCCGCGGCGCTCATCGACCGGGTGAAGACGGCGTTGCGCGAGCTGGGGATCAGCCGGACCGCGAGCCAGGTGACCTTGCGGTCCTGCGCGCTCGTGAGCCGGGCCGCCCCTGGATCGTTCGCCGAGCGCTTCCTGGAGGCCGGCGTCGAGCAAGGCCTGCTGACCGGCGACGCACAGGTGACCGCCTACTCGGAGCTGCTGGGGTTCGTCCTGAACCGATGGGACTGGTGGATGGCGCCGCTGTTGCGTCCGGACGTGCCCCGGGTCACGATGCGCTTCCTCGGCGCCGCCGAGGAACGCCATGCGCCTGGCAAGACCTGGATCTACACGCGCGATCCGTCGACCGGTCGGATCGCGCGCCACGACAAGTACCCGGCCGCGGCCGGTCAGCGACCGGCGGACACGGTCTATCGGGAAGCGTCGGCGATCAGCCTCGAGCGCTGCACCATCCTCGGCGCGGCCGGACGCGTCATCGAGCGCCTGCGTCCCACCGCGCGCCATCACCTGCTGCCCGCGACGCCCGACACCGCCGCTTCGACGCTGAGCTTCTTCGACGAGTCGACCGGCGCGACCGCGGCAATACCGGTCGACGATGCGGCCGAGGCGCGGCTCGTGGACGCCTACCTGCGGCAGCTGTCCATGCTGCTCGACGAGATGCCGGCCGAGACCGCCCGCGCGATGTCCGCGGGACCCGTCGACGCCCAGGCGCCCGACGGCCTCAATGTGGGACTGCTCGCGCTGGCGCTGAGCCAGCTCTCGCGGACCTCACCGGCGGGATCCCCCTACCAGGCGGCCGTCACCTACCTCGGGATGACGCAGGGGGCCGCCTTCCTGGGGGCGGATGCCGCGACGCTGGCGAACATGATCCGCACGACGATGCAGAGCACGGATGCGGCCGTCGTCTCGGGTCTCTCCCAGGCCACGGCACTGCTGACCAAGGGCCTGCGCGGCCTGGGCTCGGTGCTCCAGGCCGGTGTCGTCGGCCTGGACATCAAGAACCTGGTCGACGCGATCGCCTCGGGACGGGCGTCCGCGATCGGCGTCGCGGGCACGCAACTGGGTTTCGACATCGCCGGACTGGGCCTCCTGGGCGCCAGCGCCATCGCGGCCCTGGCCGGCTTCACCCTGCTGTCCACCGGTCTGAGGGAACTGGCCGTGCCGCTCGCGGGCATCGCGATCGGCGTCACCGGCCTGGTGCGAGCCGTCGCCGAAGAGGAGGAGCGGCTCAACTTCAATCTGCAACCCCTGCACGGGATCGACGAGGGGTACGACACGCCGCTCCGGTCGTTGCCCGCCGGCAGCAGCAGCAGCAGCAGCGACGGCAACAGCAATAGCAACAGCGGCGGTGGCAGCGGCGGCGACCGGCAGTTCCTGGCCGTCGCCGGCTGGGCGCCGGTGAACCGCATCGACTTCGTCAAGGGCGAGGTCGGCTTCGACGACGCCACCATCGGGGAGACCTCGGTCCATCTCTCCGGTCTCTACACGTCCGGCGGCCATGCGCATGACTGGAAGATCAACGACGGGTCCGACGCCCAATTCGCCAAGTCGCGCGAAGGGATGGACTTGGATCTGTGGTCCCTGCTGTGGAAGCCGGGACGCGCGATCCGTCCGATGGCCGCGCTCACCGGGGAGCAACGGGATCCGTCCCGCATCCTGGTGCTGGCGACCAGCCCCGCGGTGGACATCGACTTCGAGGTCTATTCCAACAGCCGGGCCGGCGGCGACTTCTCCGTCCTCGGCGATGCGCGGCTGGACCGGATGGAGCGTCGCAGCGGCGGGCAGTTCGTCGGCGACTACGTCACCTCCAGCAGCATGGCCAAGTCCGCCGATGTGTGGCGCTACGCGTACCGGAAGAGCGCGCTCACGGTCGTACTCGACCAGCAGGCGCGACTGCTCGCGCTGCCGGGTCGCGCCGGCCTGGACGACGCGCGCTTCACCTTCAGGAACCACGACGGAGAACCGGATCGCGGCATCCACCCGCTGGACCAGTCGCTGGTGGACTACCGGCTGATCGGCGGCGGGGGTCAAGTCGTGCTGATGCTGCCCGCCGACGGCACGGTCCGCAACCCGGTGACGATCGTCCCGTCCGCGCGACCCGGCGAATCGTGGACCGTGCTGCTCGACGGCGCGTTGAGCGCCGGGGGCAAGGCCTTCGAGTTCCTCGACGGCCATGGCCCGGGCAAGCGTGCGGGTAAGGGCGAGGGCGAGGGCGAGAGCGAGGGCGAGAGCGAGAGTGCCGCCATCGGCTTCAGGCTCAACGGACAGACGATCCGGTTCGAGTCGATGCCACGCACGCCCGTGACCGTGGTCGCCCCCCGGCAGCCCGAACTGGGCGTGTGGCTGGACCTGAGTCGGAAGCGGGCCGCGCTGGTGGTCGATCTCGGTTATGCGCCTTACGACATCGATCCGGCGGCGGAGGTTCGAACCCACCTCGACGCGTTGGGCCATCCACTCCTGGAGGGTGGATTGACGGCGCAAGTCCTGCCACGACGGGACGAGGGGCTGGTGCTGCTGACGGCTCAGACCGACGCGGTCGACGCGCCGATCCCCGGCGATGACGCGCGCTCCACGCCGGGTCTGCCGCAAGACCTGGCACTGGCGGGCGCGGGCCGCCGCGCGCCGCTCGGCGGCTACGTCGATCTCAAGAGCGGTCATGCGGTCCTGCAGGGCGATCAGACGCTCTGGATCCACGACCCCGCGCCCTCGCTCGCTCCCGCTGCTGCTCTCACCGCCACAGGCCGCGGCCGAACGGCGCGTTGGCACCGGACGACGACGGCGAGCGACGACCGAGGCGTGTCATCCGTCAGCGACGCGCCATTCCAGCCTCCGCCGGATCGAGGCGCCTTGCAGCGTGCCGAGCGCAGGACGCTGCTCACCGACCTGAAGCGCTTCACCGCGCAGGCGATGGACGGTGGTCGACCGTGGGTGCCTCTCGGCGACACCCCGGCGCAGTCGCGCGACTTCGTGTTCCGCCTGCGCCGCGCCGGCGTGGACATCGTGATCGACAACGGCGATTCCCCAAGAGGCGTGGACCGGGGCAGCGTCCAGGACCGCTACGACGCCAACGCCGACGCGCTGGCGCTGTTCACGGAGGACCTGCGGCGGCTGATCGAGATCGACGGCTACCTGATGCCGAAGTCGCGCCGGCGCGGAGACGCCACACCGCCCGAGCCCTTCTCCCGCACGCTGATCCAGGGCGACGGGCGCGAGATCGACCTCTCGTCGACGCTGCGCAGGCGGGACATCGACGAGGCCGTGGTCCTGCCCGAGGTCGACGAAGCGCCTCGCCGCCTTCGCCTCGACGAAGAGGCCGGCGCGGACATCCGGTCCGCCTACAACGGCCTGGACCTGCTCGTGTTCGATGCCACCCGGCCAGCTTCTCCCCTGATCCGCATCTGCGACGCCCTGCTCGTCGGGGACCACGCCTCCGGCCACGTGCTGATGCCCGATCCGGCCTTGACGATCTCCCGGCGCATTCCCGGGACGGCAACGGCAACGGCAACGGCAACGGGGGCTGCCGCGATGTCGACGACGGCCCCGATCTCGACGGCACTCGCCTTGCCCACCGAGCGTCTCGACGTCCCGATCCTGACGCTCAGGGATCGTCGTCTGTCGCTGGTGCGGGACGGCGGCGACCTCGTCGCGCGATCGGGCGACGGATGGGACGAGCAACGTCTGCCGTGGTTCTTCGATCCCGACGCGCCGGGCGGCGACGCCGAGGCGTCCCGCACGGACCGCGCGCTGCTGACGCGGATCCGCCAGGACGATGGATCGTGGTCGTTCGGCGAGCTCGTCAACGACAACCTGCTGGACATGGTTGCAGCACAGGAGCACGTCGGCCGCTCGACCGGACGCTCGATCGACTGGTCCATCGCCACCGACGACGACCGGCGCGCCAGGGTGCCCCGGCTGACGATGGACAAGACCGGTCAAGTGACCGCCGCGACCTTCCAGTTGCAGGCGCTCCGCCTGAACGCCTTTATCGCCGGCATGCCGGCGGAGGGACGTCCAGGGACTTCAGACCTGACCCTCCCGCCGGCGCCTCGGGTGTCATCGCCGACGCTGCTCGTGCCTCAGCACGGCTGAGGTCGTCGGAACAGGCGCGGCTGCGGCTGCGGCTGCGGCTGCGGCTGCGGCTGCGGCTGCGGCAGCAGCAGCAGCAGCAGCAGCGGCGGCAGCGTGGGATCAGTCCGCCTGGATCTTGGCGGACGAGATCACCTTGCCCCAGCGCAGGAACTCCGCGTCCGAATGCGCCTGCAGCTGCTGCGGGTTCATGTAATCCGCGGTAGCGCCGAGCTCGGCGGCCTTCTTCTTGAACTCGGGCGTGGCCATGATCTTCTGGATCTCGCTGGTCAAGCGGTCCACCACCGCCTGCGGCGTCTTGACCGGCGCGAACACCGCGAACCACGATCCCGCATCCAGGTTGGGCAGCCCCGCCTGCGCGGCGGTCGGCACATCCGGCAGCGAGGACAGGCGCTCCTTGCCCGTCACCGCGACCGCACGCAGCTTGCCCGCCGCGATGAAGGGCATGAACGGCGGCGGCGTGCCGAAGGTCAGGTCGACCTGGCCGCCCAGCAGATCCTGCAGCGCCGGCCCCGTGCCCTTGTACGGGACGTGGATCATCTGGATGCCGGCCTGCTGCTCCAGCATCACGCCGGTGACGTGCTGCAGCGAGCCGTTGCCCGAGGACGCGAACGACAGCTTGCCGGGGTTCTTCTTCGCATAGGCGATCAGCTCGGCCGTCGTCTTCGCGGGCACGCCCTCGCGCAGCACGATCAGCTGCGGCGCGGTCAGCACGTTGGCCACCGGGCGCAGGTCCTTCAGCTCCCACGCGCCCTTCTGGATGTGCGGCGTGATCACGTGATACCCGGAGTACTGCATCAGGATCGTGTAGCCGTCCGGCTCCGCGCGCTTGGTGGCGACGGCGGCCAGCGCGCCGCTGGCGCCGGAGCGGTTGTCCACCACGACGGTCTGGCCCAGCGCCTTGCCCAGCGGCTCGGCCAGCATGCGCGCGGCGATGTCCGTGGTGCCGCCGGGCGCGGCGCCGACCAGCATCGTGATGGGTTTGTTCGGATAGGCCTGCGCGTGCGCGGCGGTCATCGGTGCCAACGCAGCAGCGGCGATCGCGAGCAGCGCGAAGGCGGGAGCGGCCACGACGAGGCGGCGGCGGATTCGGTTCATGGTCTTGTCTCCCGGAAGCCGCTCGTGGCGGCGTTGTCGTTGGGGGTGAAGCGGAAAAAATTTAGGCGTCGCGGGCCAGCGCGCGTTCGCGGATCGCGTCGAAGTCGCGCGGCCGCGGATGCAGGTCCAGCCGGCGGCCGGCGCTGACGATCTGGCTCGGCACCGCGTGGCCGATCAGTGGCGGCAGGCGCTTGGCCGCGGCGATCAGGCGTTCGAGGTCCACGCCGGTGTCGCAGCCCATGCACTGCAGCGCATGGACGATCTCCTCGGTGCAGACGTTGCCGGTCGCGCCGGGCGCATACGGGCAACCGCCGATGCCGCCGAGCGACGCATCGAAGCGGTCCGCGCCGGCGTCGATCGCCGCGATCACGTTCGCCAGGCCCATGCCGCGCGTGTTGTGGAAGTGCAGCGTGAGCTGGGCCTCGGGCCAGCGCTCGCGGAAGGCGCGCACCAGCGCGACGACCTGCGTCGGATAGGCCATGCCGGTGGTGTCGCACAGCGTCACGCCGCGCGCGCCGAGGTCGTCCAGGAAGTGGCCGCACCAGCCGAGCACGGTGTCGAAGGGCACGTCGCCTTCCATCGGGCAGCCGAACGAGCACGACAGCGACACGTTCACCGCGATGCCGGCCTGGTGCGCCATCGCGGCGACCTCGGCCAGGCCGGCGAAGGACTGCTCGCGCGTCATCCGCAGGTTGGACAGGTTGTGGCTCTCGCTGGCGGACATCACCAGGTTGAGTTCGTCGGCCCGGGCCTCGATCGCGCGTTCGGCGCCGCGGACGTTGGGGACCAGCACCGTGTAGATCACGCCCGGCTTGCGGACGATGCCGGCCATCACCTCGGACGCGTCGGCCAGCACGGGGATCGCCTTCGGGGAGACGAAGGCCGTCACCTCCACCTTGGCCAGGCCGGCGTCGGACAGCGCATCGACCAGCGCGATCTTCTCGGCCGTCGGCACGAAGGTCGTCTCCGCCTGCAGGCCGTCGCGGGTGCCGACGTCCTGCATGAAGATGCGGCGGCCCGCGCCGGTCCAGACATCGGACGGCGCGCGGGCTGCCGCGCCGGTGGCAGCGGAGAAAGCAGCAGAGGAAGGGGAAGAGGAAGCAGTCATCGCGTGGCCTTCAGGAAACGATCTTGCGATCACGGAGCGCGGCGATCTGTTCGGCGGTGAGGCCGATCTCGCGCAGCACCTCGTCGGTGTCGCCGCCCAGGCGCGGCGCGGCGCGGCGCACCGCCCCCGGCGTGCCCATCAGCTTGGGCACGATGCCCGGCACGTCGAGCTCATGGCCGTCGCGCGTCTGCTGTTTGATGATCATGTCGCGGGCGCGGAAGTGCGGGTCCTCGACGATGTCCTTGGCCGTGTACACGCGCCCGGCGGGCACGCTGGCCTCGGCGAGCGGCGCCAGCACGTCGTCGACGCTGCGCGTCGCGGCCCAGGCGCCGATGGCGGCGTCGATCTCATCGACGCGGGCCACGCGGCCGGCGTTGTTAGCCAGCGCCTCGTCGTTGGCGAGGTCCTCGCGGCCGATCACCTGCATCAGCCGCTTGAAGATCGAATCGCCGTTCCCCGCGATCAGCACGACGCCGTCCGCGCAGGGATAGGCATTCGACGGCGCGATGCCGGGCAACGCCGAGCCGGCGGGACCGCGCACGGCGCCGAAGGCGCTGTACTCCGGAACCAGGCTCTCCATCACGTTGAGCACGGCTTCGGTGAGCGCGACGTCGATGACCTGGCCACGTCCGCCGTTGACCTTGCGGTGGTAGAGCGCGGTCAGCACGCCGATCGTGCCGTGCAGCGCGGCGAGCGTGTCGCCGATGGAGATGCCGCAGCGCACGGGCACGCGGCCGGGTTCGCCGGTCAGGTGGCGCAGGCCACCCATCGCTTCGCCGATCACGCCGAAGCCCGGCAGGTCGCGATACGGCCCCGTCTGACCGTAGCCGCTGATGCGCAGCATGATCAGGCCGGGGTTGGTCTTCGCGAGTTCCTCGTAGGACATGCCCCAGCCCTCGAGCGTGCCGGGGCGGAAGTTCTCGATCAGCACATCGGCTTCGGCGATCAGTTGCCGGGCGATGTCCTGGCCGTCCTTCTGACGGAGGTCGAGCGCGATCGAGCGCTTGTTGCGGGACTGGACCTGCCACCACACGGAGGTGCCGTCCTGGATCATGCGCCAGTTGCGCAGCGGGTCGCCGCTGCCGGGCGCCTCGATCTTCACGACGTCGGCGCCGAAGTCGCCGAGCGTCTTGCCGGCGAACGGGCCGGCGATCAGTTGCCCCATCTCGACGATGCGCAACCCGTGCAGGGCCTGCAGACCTTCCATGCTCGATGTCTCCTGTTTATGGAGACGGATTCTGGGAAGGTCCGCCTCCGGTGGGAATGACGGAGTGGCGGCGCCAGCTTTCACGGATCGCGAAAGCGGGGTGGGGTTGCCACTAGGTCAGGTGGGCGGGATCCGACCGGACTCCCTCTCCCGCTTGCGAGAGAGGAAGTAAAAAGCGCGCCGGGCCGCGTTCACAGCGGGCCGCGATCAAAAACACAGATGATCGATGAACACCCGCACATGCCTTGGCAGCGCATCGAGGTCGCGCACGCCGATGAGCAGCGTGCGGTCGGACCAGTCCTCGTCGAGCCCGACGCGCCGCAGGTTCAGCGGCTTGAGCAGCGGCTCGACCGCCACGTCGGGCAGCACGGCGATGCCCATGCCCGCGGCGACCATGCGGCACATCGCGTCGAAGCTGCGCACCTGGATGCGGTTCTTCAGGCGCCGGCCGAGTTTCTCGGTCTCCATCTCCAGGCGCTTCTGCAAGGAGGTCGCCTTCGCCAAGGTGACGAAGTCGTGTTCGACGGCCTGCTCCCACCGCACGGTCTTGCGTTTCGTCAGCGGATGCCCCGCCGGCGCGACCAGCACCAGCCGGTCGTGCCGGTAGTTCAGGACGTGCAGGCCCAGCGCCGGCGTGCGATCCGCGAAGATGCCGAGGTCCGCGCGGCCGTCCAGCACTGCGACCACGATCTCGTGGCTGTCGGCTTCCTCGAGCTCGATCCGGATGCGCGGGTTGTCGCGCACGAAGGCCGACACCTGGGCCGGCAGGAACTGCGTCACCGCCGAGGTGTTGGCCCAAAGCCGCACGACGCCGGTCAGGCCCGACGCGTAGTCGGACAGGTCGGCCGTCATCTGGTCCACGTCGCTGAGGATGCGCTGCGCGTGCTGCTGCAGCGCCAGACCCGCGGCCGTCAGCGTGACGCCGCGCGAATGCCGCTCCAGCAGCGTCGTCCCGAGCGAATGCTCCAGGTCGCTCAGGCGCTTGCTCGCCGCGCCGACCGCCAGCGCGGCCAGCGCCGCCCCCTTGCTGATGCTGCCCGTGCGGGCCACCAGGCTGAAGAGCGACAGCGAGACGAGATCGACGCGATGCAGGTTCATGGCGGACGAAGTATCGGTCCGCGCCGCCGCCGCGAGGGCGACGGCGCGTCGGTTCACCGCCCGACAGTCGCTGCGTCAGGTCGTCTGCGCGGACAGCAGCGCCTGCGGTGACGGCATCCGAGGCACCCCGAAGGATGAGGTCCCGCCGAAGTCGGCCTCCTGGTGCGACGACATCGCCTGCTTGAGCAGGTTGGCCTGGCGCGCGGAGTCGCCGCCATGGGCCCGGTCCGACGCCGCATCCTCCGCACCGTGCGTGCTGTCCCCGTCCTGAGCTTGAGCGTCAGGTGCATCGGGGACGGACGGCTCGTCCGTCTCCGGAGTCGCGACCTCGAACAGGATGTCGGCTCGGACAAATCCCAGCGACCGGGATTCCTCCAGTGAACGCCGCAAGTCGTTCAACGAGTTCTGAAGCTCGGTGTCCCGATAGGAACGGCCCTCCGGCGAGCCCAGTTCGATGCGCTGCCCTGTCGCGACGGCGCGCAGTGCCTGAAGGTGGAGATAGGACGTGTCCAGCACCACACCGGCGCCCGAGGACGCACGCAGCCTGATGTGCTCGGAACGGACCGCATCGAGGAGACGCTTGAGACCTTGGAGGACGACGTAATCCGGTGCCGCCATGGTGGGGGCCTGTTCCCCCTCATCCGGACGGACGAGCCGAGCATGGCGACCGATGAACGCCGGCATCCAGTCGTCGGCGTCGACCACTTGGGCCTGGCCATGATGCAGCAGGCCCAGCCCTCGGGCGAGGCCGAGCGCATTGGCCAATGCCCGCCAGTTCCCGCTTGCCGCCCAGCCCATGGCACCCGCGAGCGCAGTGACGGCGGTGGCGTCCGAAGACCACTCCGGGCCCTGCGTTTCCGAGAGCCACTCGAGAAACCTTGCCGCATAAGCGCGTGCGATCTCATCATCGAAGTTGAGAAGACTCCTCAACCTCCTTGCGTCGCTCATCTGGATCATCGGTGCGGTTCCTTTCAGTCCGCCCCGGACGAGGCCGAGCGCATCCATCCCGAGATGCCGCAACAGCCTGCCCAAGCGCGAGCCAAGCTCGGTTTCCAGCAGGCTGAAGGGCGGATTGACGAGGACGTCCTGCAAGACGACCTCCGGCGACAGATCGCCGAAGAAGCCGTGCAACTGAACCGCACGGTCGACCTGCTCTGCCGTCTGGATGCCGCCGTCATGCAGCGCCTGCGCGTCGTCCTCGCCATAGCCCGCGGCCACCAGACGATGGAACGGGTGGCCGAGCAGACCTTCGCGCCAGGCGGCTTCCAGAGGCTGCTTCGACGAGACACGCAAGGTCTTGCCTCCCACGTCCTGCGACGTCCAGCCGTCTTCCCGACCGACAGGCGGCCTCGACGAAACGATCGCGACATCCAGGATGCCGTCGCGCCTGACCTGCTCCAGGAAAGGGAGCGCGGCCTCGATCAGGCGCCGGTCCAACCGATCCTCGGGCGAGCCGGTCGCGGGCACTTGCAGACGCAGCGGCTGCCTGCCGACGGCTGCGCGCAATGCCGCCAGACGCAGGGGGTGCGGGCCGAGGGCCTGCTCCAGATGCTCGGGCATCTGCTGGGTCGGCTCGGGCGTGTCGCTGGCGACCAGCGCAACCGGCAGTGCGCCGAAGTGCTTGCGCAGCAGGATCGCACGCGTCACGCGCTCCTCCGTCCGGACATTCAGGTCGTACAGTTTCCTCGCATCCTCCGCGTCGAATCCGCCATCCATCAGCACCGGGATCGCCTGACTGACCTTGCCTGAGCGCCAGGCTGCTTCCAGAGCCCCCGCCGATGACAGGTACCAGGTCTTGCCGTCCACCACCTGAGTCGTCCACGGACTGAGCAGATCGACGACGGGCATCGGCGAGGCGATCGCGACGTCGAGGAGATCGAGCTCTCCCGCCTTCTGAAGCGCGGGCAGCCTCGCCTCGATCAGGGCCATGAACGCCTGCTCCCGCGGCGACTCCCCCGGCGGCACATGCAGCCGGAGCTGCTGTCCGCCGACGGCGGCGCGGAGCACGGCCAGATCCAGATATTTCGGTCGGAGGGCTTCAGCCACGTCCGCCTCGTGATGCCCCATCCTCCGAAGCTCGTAGTCCAGCGTATGGAGAAGTCGCTCGTAGGTGAAGAGGACGATGTAAAGCGGCGCATCGAAGGTGACCGTCTGCGCACCGTCTTCCGGCGGAGCCAGCGATGCGAAGCCGCGCAGCGCCTGCGGGTCCCAGGCGGAAGAATCGCCCACCGTCGACTGACCGGCAACGCGCAGTCCGCTCTTGGCGGCAAGCTCGATGGCGTCCTGCAACGCCCGGTTCATGCCGCCCGCCGCCTGGATCAGACGCAGCGCGATCGTGATGTTCGCGGAGGCGTGGACACCCTGGGGATCGGAATCCTGGGCCGCATGCAGCCACGTGCGCACCTTCGACACCAAGGATTGAAGCATGCTCATCTCGATCAACGGATGGCCGTTGTCCGGCAGGAGTCCGTCGATCAGACCGGTGCGCTGGGCTGGCGCGAGACCGTGGCGGACGGCCGCGGAGCTGGCCTGCGGGCGGCGCCTCCACCAGGGTAACGAGCTCAGGTAATGCGCAAGCTTGAGCTGTCCGTCGTCGAAGGGTTGCTGCTCCAGCACGTTCTCGGCGACGAGCTTCCAGGACAGGCCGTCGAAGAGCTTGCGCAAGTCGATCGCACGGGTCACCTGTTCCAGCGTCTGGACGCCGCGCTCGAACAATGCCTTCGCCTCTTCCCCGGTGAAGCCGCCGGCCAGCAGGCGCGGGATGGGCTGGCCGGCCTGAGCCTCGCGGTGCTCGGCGACGAGGTCGACACCCGGCGAGAGGTGCAAGGCCTTCCCGTTCGGCCCCAGCGGCGCCCAGGGCGCCGCCTCGCCCACCGGAGGCATCGACGAAACGAACACCACATCGAGCAGGCCATGGTCCAAGGCAATCTGCAGCCGAGGCAGGGCGTCCTCGATCACGGAACGGAGGGCCGCCTCCTGCTGCGACGTCCCTGGCCGCACCCGCAGGTGGAGCGTCCGATCGAAGGCTGCGGCCTCCAGCGCGGTCAGGTGGAGATACCACGGCGCGGTGACGCGCATGGCCTTCGCCTCTTCGTGGCGCGCCAGAAGCCTGTCGCGCAGCCTGTCCACAAGATGCCTGGCAAACACGGGGCCGAAGGGAATGATCGCCGGATCGGCGGTCGCGTCCTGGTCGCCCTCCTGTTCGTCCACCTGCGCGGACGGATCGCGCCTGGCGTTCAGTGCCGCCTGGATCTGCGCCACGAATTGACGGTGTTCATCGTCCTCGACCGAGCCGGGGTCGAAGAACGGCAACTGGGCATTGAGCCGATCGATGTGCCGGCCGGCGGCGCGGAGGCGGACCACTTCGAGCAGCGTCTCGGAAGACCGCAGACGCTGATCGCTCCAGTGGGACCTCAGCTCGTTCAATATCCTGATCTCCTCCTCACCCAGCGAATCATGACCTTGCACGTCGTCCATGAGGACAGCCAGCGGCAGCGGGCCGAAGTGGCGCCGCAGGTCGATCGCCCGCTTGATCTGCGCCTCCTCACGCAAGCCAAGCAGGAACAAGGACCGGATCTCCTCGTCGCCGAATCCGGCGCCTTGCAGCGCATTGACGGCGGGACGCGGGCTCGCGCCGGCTTCGACGGTGGTGAAGGTGACCTCGCTGAACCAGGCTTCCTTCGGGAATACGCCGCTGACGCCAGTGAGGCGGTAATGGCGGTAGGGAATGCCTTTCGTGTCGATCAGCCCGAACTCGTTCCTGCCGTGCTCCACGCCGCGAATGGTCCACGGCATGGAGACGTCCATCCACGCGCCGTCCTTGCGCCTCGCCTCCACCTTCCACTCGGACAGTGAATTGCGCTGGTCCTGCGAAAGCTCTGGGGACGACGATGATGAAGCGTGCGTCAGCGTCAAGCCTTTCAACGCAATGGGATGTGCAAAGTCGAACTGGATGAACTTCTCGGGATCCACCGAGATGTCCGGCTTCGGCTTGCCTTCCTTCGGCGAAGGATTCGATGTGGCCGGTCGCCACGCGACGACCTCGTCAGCCCCTTCAAAGCCGTCGACGAGGTTCTGAGGCTGGGAGCGGCCGTCCCAGGCGCCCCCGGCTTCATATTCCTCGACAGCGACAAGACCCTTCTTGTACAGGACGACCAGTTCGGGCAATGCGGGAACGATGGGTAGCGAAGGGCCCGGACTGTGAGCGCCCGAGTACGTCAGCCTGCTCCGTATGGCATCCCGCACTCGAATGGCTGCGTCATGCCTGGCGATCAGCTCGTCGGGATGCTCTTTCGGCACGTCCCCGCCCTCACCGACGAGTGCGCCGGGACGGAGGTCGTACGCGACTCCTTTTTGCCACGTGCTCTCGCTGTCCTTCACGCTGAAGTCGTCACCGGCATCGTTGAGCTTGAGGAAGTACTTCGACACATACCGGTAGGCGGTGATGATCGGCTCCCCGAACGCCTCCGAGGCCTCGACGCTGACCAGTCCCGAGCGGTCGGCCGACCCTTCGTAGCGTCGACGGTTCGCATTGCCCAGCGCCACGTCCTGCGGCGACACGCCCGCCTCCCGCAGGCGGGACAAGGCGCCGTGGTGGACGACACCCGCCTGCAGCATGCCTGCCGTCCACTGGTCATCCATGGTGTCCGCGGCGAGCATGGCGAGTGCCAGCTCGTGCACCACGGCAGGCGGACGTCCTTTCAGTGCCAGGACCTTCGCGAGCAATGGCAGCGCGAAAGGTGTCGACGGCTTCTCGCCATCCAGCATGCGGATGAAGTCGTCCAGCGCCTCGAGCGCGTCGTCCCCCGCTGGCTCTGGAAGCGGGCGATGGCCCAGGACTCAAAAGCCTCGAATTGCGCCATGGAGAGATCGCGACGCAGGATCCGCTCGTCGTACGCCCAGGGCGCACGGCGTGAAGCGAGCTGCCTGAGCATCGGCGCCTGGCGATCGGACGGCGTCAGATCGCTCGCCACGTAGTCGTCGATGAAGGCTGCGGGCAGTGACCACGTCCCCTCATCGATCAAGACGGTCAGCAGCGCATGCAATCGCCGCAATTCGTCCGTGGTGCTGCTGCGGATCTGCGTGGCGACGGGCTCCGGCATTCCCCGCGCCTTCAGATAGGCCACGACGTCGACCTGCGGATGGCGGCGGGATCCGTCGGCACGGATCGCGGCGGCAATGTCCGCGACGCCTTTGGAAACGGCGTCGAGCTGCGTCTCGGAGGCGCGGAGATGGGAGACCTCCAGGCCAGCCAGCGTCGACACCTGCCAGGCCGCGGGATCGCGGTGGTAGTCCATCAGCAGGACCGTCGCCGGGTGGTCGCCGGTGCTGCGGCCCTCCTCGCTCGCTCCGTGCCTGCGCCATTCGACGGACTGATGCATCCACACCTTTCGCGGTGCCGCCGAGAGGTCCCAGCGCTCTTTCGGGTCGAACAGGACCAGATGCGCGCCGGGCGCCGTGGCCAGCACGTCCCCTTCCGTGCCGGCAGCCAGATGCACCATGAACCCGCCCTGCATGACAGGCAACGCATAGCGCCTGCCAGCCACCTCCAGCGAGAGGTGGCGCGCGCGCGGCGAGGTCGCGTGGTTGCGGACGGTGACCTTGCCACCGGCCACGTGGATCTCGAGATCTCCGCCCGAACGTGAGAAGCGGACGCCCTCCAGGAATTCGCGTGCGCCGATGTCCTCGATCAACAGGACGTCCTGCGCCGGATCCATCGCGGCGTTGTCGATGACGAGCGATTGCCCGGCGCGGATCCGGTAGGTGTCCGCACCACCGCCGCCCCGCAGGACGGTGTCGTCCGGGAATTGCCGGGCATCGATCCTGTCTTCCTTTTCCGTGCCGTGGCCCGGGATCGAGGCCGGAGCGGGCATCCCGGACGCGGGGCCAGGCTGCGAGCCCTTGTCACCCACGCTGGCGGCCTTGAGCGAGGCACGGACGCGAACCGGCCCATCGGCCGATCGGCCGGGTTCCGGCAGGACCAGGGCGACGGGCGCATGGTTCTTGTCCTTCGCCCACACCATGATGCCGACCGCGCTCGCTGGCGCGGCGACGTTCCGCTGCCCCGACAGCCGCAAGCGCAACGGGGCGAAGTCGGTCTTGGCGTCGGCCGGCGGCGTCTCGACGATGAGCAGGTCGTCACCTTCCGCGCACAGGCGAAGGCGCTCGACGGGAACGTCCAGGGAAAGGTCCATCGGCATCCCCGTCATCGGCATCACGCGGACGTCGCCCCCCCCGGAAGAAAGTTGGAAACGGTTGTACGCCCCGTCGCCGGAGAGCGTCCTTCGGGAGTCGGGAAGCTCCGTGTTGATCACGAGGTGCTTGTCGAGCTCCGTCAACGGAACGGCCTTGTCCCCGATCACCCCGGGATTGATCAGGGAGACGACCGTCCCGACCGCATCGACGAACACCACCGCCGGCGCGGAGACGCCGCGCGACGGCTCGAGCCCGTCGAAGTGGCGCTTCAGCGTCAGCGACTCCTCGCCGATGAGCACGACCAGATCCTGTCCGTCGCGGCGCAAGGACAGCGCCTCGTGCAGCACGTCGATCTTGAGCAGCAGGCTGGAGGTGGCGTCGCCACCCACGTCGACGCTCGCGCCGCTGACCCCGCGCGTCCACACGGCCGCGTCATTGGACGTGACGAAGATCCGGTTGTCGTTGCGGATCAGATAGGTGTTGCGTCCCCCCAGCCCTCGGATCTCCCCGTCCTCGGACGAGATGTCGAAGCGTTCGTCCTTCTCCGAGCCGAAGACTTCGGCCTTCTTCGCATTCCGGATGTTGATCCGATGAACCCCGACGACCCTGCTCGGCTGAAAGACATTGTTGTGGTCGAAATGCACGCGGAAGCCGGGATCCGATCCCGCGGGATCGAACGGAAACTCTGGGGACAGAGGCGGATGGGCGGCCGCTCGCTTGTGGGCGAAGGGCGTGAACTCGATCGTCAGATTGGACTGTCCGGCGTCGATTCGAACCTCGTCGTCACCGCCGCCGCCGAAGATGTCGACTGCGGTCTTCCCATCGATCTGGTAGATCTCGTCCCCCGGACCGCCGTGGACAGATCCATCCCTGACGCCCTCGAGTTCGAACAGTTGGCGGGATCGCTCGTTCCGCGTGTCGATGTTGTACATCTGACGGTGGTAGCGGGGGTAGCTTCTCAACGAGAGCCACGCGGTTCCAGGCTGAAGATCCGCACGCTGGCGATCGCGGACGATCCTGAGCACATCCAGTGCCGACGTGCGCGTCGGCTGCAGCACGTAGCTGTAGTGATCATCTTCCGTGCGGTCCGCAGTCTCATTCCTGAAGGTCGCTGGCCTGGCGCCTGCCTGGATCTTCGGGACGACGAAGCGGTCGTAACCCTGCTTGGACAGCTGTTCGACCCGGAACTCCAGGAGCTCCTGCTGCTGAGCCTCGATCGACCGTTCCAGGCTGACCGCATTCAACCAGGCGCTCTTTTCCTTCTCGGCGCGCATGGTGACTTCGGTCGAGAATCCGAAGGCCTTCGCGAAGAAGGCCAGCGCGATGTCACCGTCGCTGGTCGATGCGCGGAGATGCTGGCCGAACTCGTCGAACCAGAGGACCGCCTGCGTCAGCGCGTTGGCAACGAACATGGCCAACGCCAATGGCGCCGCCACGCTGCCCATGATGCTCGACGCCACGCCGAGCGCGGTGCCGGAGACGGCCGCGGCGCCGCCCGCCACGAAGGTCGCGGTGCCGATCACCGCGCCTGTCACCGCCAGTGCGGCCGAGACGGACGTCATGACGGTGTTGGCGATGAGGCTCTTGCCGGCGTGGCTGTCCCACGCCTGACCGCTTGCGATGAAGTCCTGCCACTGCAGCACGCACGACGCCACGCCCAGACCGGCCATCGCGACATTGGCGACGCCGCCCGCGAGCCCGGCGCTGATCCCGCGGAGCACGCCGGAGCGCGCGACCGGACCCAGCGTGCTCATCGCGCGGCCCGCCATCATCGCGAGCGGGGAGATGACGATGCTCAGGCTCTGCGTGACGCTCAACCCCTTCGTGGTCGGGCTCATCTGATCCCAGTTCGCCAGGATCTGTGAGATGCCCAGGATGGTGTCTATGAAGTCGACCGCGCCGTCCAGCTTGTCGGAGAACGCCGCGACGGATTGACTGCTGGCCGAGGGCCGCTCACGCGCTGCCGTCATGAAGCGCCGGACGCCGTCCGGCGCCGAGTCGACCAGCAGGCGATAGGCCTTGTCGGGAAGCTTGTGCAACGCCCGATCCGCATAGGCGAGCTTCACCAGTTCCCTGCTGTCCATGAACGCCTGAATCCGCCCTGCATCCAGTCGCAGCCCGCTGCCGTCGGCCATCACCACGCCGATCTCCTGGAGACTGGCGAGCGAGTTGCTCCTGTTCAGGCCCTGCATCTTGTTGAAATCGATGCCGTCGTCGTTGATGGCTCGTCGGCCGATCTCCCTGGCGACTTTCTCGATGGGCGTGTCCGCCGCGTGAGAGCCCCTCGGCGGCGCCATGCCCGCCACGTCGTCGATGCGCTGACCGGTCCTTGCCAGCCAGTCGTCGAAGCCCGCGCGCGTCTCCGGCGACAGGCCCCGCAGGATGTCGCCGAGCAGGCTGGTGGGGGCGGCGTCGTCGCCGCGCGCTGCCTTGAGCAGCTCGGCATCGTTCGAGAAGATCCCATCGGCGTCGGGGGCGGTTGCCGCCGTCAACCGGTCCACGATCTCACGGGCCGTTGGCGAGGGCTCGTCGATGAACGCCGATCCTGCGCCGGACTGGTTCTCCCGCGCGCCGATCCATTCGCCCATGGCGCGCAGCCGGTCGGCGATCTCGGCGTCGGGCCGGTCGGTCAGCAGCGTGACCCATTGCTCGAAGAGGTCGGCATCGATCTTGAGGCGAGCCACGGGATCGCCCGGCACATCGGCGATCGCGCGCAGCAGATCTCGCGTCAAAGGCTCGCCGTCGATCTGCGCTCCCAGCGTGGCCAGGAAGTCCATCGGCACCTCGATGCCGTCCACGTGCAGCGTGCGTCCGGCAAGTCCGTCCGCCACAGATTCCCGCGTCCGCGCGTGCCGGTCGTCCAGATGCTCCGCGAGGCGGTTCCACGCCGAGTCCTCATCGTCGGCCTCAGCCCCGGCCCCCGGCCCGCCGTCCGGATACTTGTCGATCCGCTCGATCCGGCCCGTGTCGGGATCCTTCCTGAACATCCACGTCACGCCGCGCGCATGGTTCGTGGCCGCGGCCCCCGGATACCTGACAGTCCTGCGGGACGGCTCCTTCCCTTCGAGCTCGAGCTTGCGGGTCAGCACTTCGCCATACGCCACCATGGTCGCGTCCTTGCGAAGGATGCCCTTGTCGATGGCGGCCGCCATGAAGGCGTCGGCGAAGCTGTCCGCCAGCACCGGCGTCTCGATCGCGCAAGAGACGAGCGTGAGCTTGCCTGCCCTCGACGTCAGCCCGATGTCCTCGATCACCGAGGCCACCCGATCCGCCAGCGCCGTGGCGCCGTAGCCCGACAACTGCTGCGTCCGCGTGGCGTGATCGTGGCTGCCGTGGCCGCTGATCTCGATCTTGACGGGCAGGGCGGCGCCAGCCCGCTCCAGGAGGTCCTTCCCGTACCGGATCACGTGATGGCCGGCCCGATCCACCTGGATCCACACCGTCTCGTCGGGATGGCTGCGGAGGGTCCGATGCGCGCCCTTCCACATGACGAGGTCGTCCTCCATCTGCAGGTGGACGAGCAGCCTGGCCCCTTCGCCGGCGGCGCGCATGTCCGGCAGCGCGCCGTCATCGGCGGGGCGCCACGACGTGGCCGGCTCCAATGCCCTGATCGGCAACTCCCGTGGGTCCAGAATTCCGTGAAGCTCCTGCAGCGCCGGGACGTCCCAGCGCCACTGCCCCTCCTTGCGTTCGGCGAGCACGGACCGCCCCGCCGTCACCCGGTCCTCATGGATCGTCAGTTCGCCGGGCACGCCATTGCGCACCAGGCCAGGCGAGTGGCCGAACTCGGCGACGATGAACTCATCGAGCATCCGCAGGTCGGCGTCCTGCAGCCGTCGGCTTTCCAGGCCGCTCCCGGCATCGGACGGCCTGAACCTCAGCAGCGAATCGGCCTGCGGGCCGTCCTTCATCCCGGGCCAGACGATCCGTATCGTCCCCGCCGCCCGGTCGAGCGTCTGTGTCGCCTGGGGCATGAACCGGGCCAGACGCGCCAACGGGGTCGCCTCGTCCACCTCGACATCGATCGGGGTCTGCAGCGAGGCCATCCTCGCCTGCCGTTGTGGCAGCAGGCTGGCCAGCAGATCGCCGCGATGGACCCGGCTGCCATCAGGATACGAGGTCCATCCCACGCCCGGGGCCGGGGCCGGGGCCGGGGCGTCACTCAGATAGATCGGCGTCTGCAGCAGATGGCTGCGGGCCAGTTGCATCGCCGTGCCGTGCACGACGTCCAGAACGTCCAGTGCCGCGTGGTCATTCGCGTCGTCCGACAGGGACATCCGGATCACGGCGTCCGCATCGACGGCGAACGGGCGTTCGCTCAGCATGACCTCCAGGAGCGCCAGGGTCTGCCGCGCATAGGACCGCCCGACGGGATCGGGCCGGGTCTCGAGGGGGAGCCTGTCCATGGCGCTCACCGCGCTTTGCAAACCGAAGAGCAGGGCCGCGTCATGAAGCGGGACGTCCATCGACGGGTCGAAGCGCTGGAGCAACTGCGACGGCATCCGCGCCCGTTCGACCAGACCCGTCGGGAGGCCGCTCCAGGACAGCTCCGCAACATCCCGGCCAAGGGGATCGCCGATGTCGGACAGCTGGATGTAGGCCGCGCGGAGCTTCTCTGGATCCCGCTGCCAGACGCCGTCGGCGATCAACCTCGCCACAGGGGGCAAGGCGCCGACCGGGATGTCGTCGTCCAGTTGGGAGAACAGCGCTGCCAGGTTGGCCCGCGTGTTCTCGACCACGGCGTCGGGAGCGCCGGCCGTCAGTGTCATGAGGCCGCCCCTGGCTTGAGTCGATGTCAGCGTGGAGAACAGCTCGGAGAGCCTGCCGGCCGCGCCCGGTCGAAGATCCCGGACCTCGGACGGCTCGACGGTCTGGATGGCGGCCAGTCCGTAGGAATCGCCCTCCCCGGCGGGGTACTTGTCGGTCCTGACGATCTCGCCCGTGCCGGGGTTCTTCTTGAAGACCCAGGTCACGTCGGGCGCACGGGTCATCTCGTCCGCGCCCGGATACCGTCGCGTGAACCGGGACCGCGCCTCTTCGCCCGCCTCCAGGTGCATCTTCAAGTGCTCGCTGTACGAGACCAGTACGGCGTCCGGGCGGATCACGCCCTGGCGGATCGCATGATCCAGGAACTCGGCGCCAAAGCTGTGCTGGACCGACGGCGTCTCGAGCGCGCAGGAGACCAGCGTGACCTGTTCGGCCCGGCCCTTCAGCTGGAGCTGGTCGAGCACCTGGGCGACCCTGTCCACCAGCGTCGTGGAGAGATACCCCGACAAGGCCTGCGACCGTGTCGCCAGGTCATGTCGTCCATGGCCTGTGATCTCGATCTTGACGGGGAGATCGGCGGCGGCCTGCCGCAGCAGGCGCTCTCCCCACCGGATCACGTGGTTGCCGGCGCTGTCCACCTGGATCCAGACCATCTCATCCCGATGGCGGACGATGCTCCGACGCGCATAACGGAGCATGACCGGATCGTCCTCCATCTGCAGCAGCACGCGGAGCTTCGAAGCGCCTCCGCGGGGGAGTCTTTCCTTCGGCCAGCGCAGGCCGTGGAGATCGAAGTCCCACGACGACACCGGTTTCGATCGATCCGCCGAACCTCCGCCGTGCCCCACGGCCGACCAATGTTGGCGGAGCGCTTCATGGACCGGCACCCACCCGCCGTCCTTCCGACCGGCAAGCGTGGCGCGGCCGGCGGTCAGCGCGACCCCGTCGAACCTCAAGTCGCCGGGCACGGCGTTCAACGACGACACGGACGAGTCGAAGAACGCGCCGACGAGGAACTCGTCGACGGCACGGATCTCGGCCTCCTGAACGCGCTGGCTGTGCGAGCCGGGCATGGCATCGGCCGCCGCGAACCGCAGCACCGAATCGGCCTGCGGTCCCTCCGGGGTCCTGGGCCAGACGATCGTGATCGTGCCCGCGCCCCGGTCAAGCTGCTGCTTCGCGTCCGGCATGAACGCGAACAGGCGGGACAGCGGATGAACCTCGTCGAAGTCGGCGCTGCCGTTGGTCCGCGCCCGCGTGATCTGCGCTCGACGCCCCGCCAGCAGGTCCGGCAGGAGATCACCGTGATGGACGCGACTGCCGTCCTCATGGCGCGCCCATCCGGCGTCGGATGGCTCCCGCGCGAAATCCGTCAGGTAGACCGGCGCCGGCATGACGCCCTTGCGGGCGAGCTTCATCGACGTGCCGTGCACGATCTCGAGGACGCGCAGTCGCGCGCGATCACCGGCCTCTCCGGACGCGGCCAGGGCATCCAGGTGATCCGCATCGACCGTGAACGGCCGTCCGCTCAACGTGGCCTGCAGCAAGGCCAAGGTCTGTCGTCCCAGCTGAAGACGGACCGGATCGTTCGCGGTCCCGGCGGCCCCCCCGTCCAGCGCGCGCACGCCGGCGTCCACGCTTTCCATGAACGCGAATTCCTCGATCGGGAGTGCCAGGGTCCTGGGGGAGCGCGACAGCAGCGCCGACGGCATCCGCCCTCGATCGATGACACCCATCGGGCGATCGTCGACCTGCCAGTGACGAGGCGCCTGCGGGAAAGGGTCGTACGCACGGGAGAGCGCGACAAACCCGTCGTGCAGCAGGTCCGGGTCCTGTCGCCAGAGGCCGTCGGCGATCAACCGCGCGGCGCGCGGCAGGAGGTCAGCGTCCGCCTGCGGCTGCTCGGCGCCCAGGTCCCCCAGGCGGCGCAGGACCGCCGTCGCGATCGCATCGGGCGTCTCGCCGAGGAGCACGGCCTGGAATCCCTCCATCGCGTCGATCGGCACCTTCTTCAACGTGCCCTTCAGCGTCGAGAACAGCTCGAACAGCTTGCCGGCCTGCCCGGCCTGGGGAATCCCGCGTGCTCGCTCCGGGGCGACGCCGACGTCATCGGCACCATCGAACGACAGGGCCGATCGCCGATGTTCCGGTGAAAGATCATCGACCTCTCCCCGCCCCAGCCCCAGCCCCAGCCCCAGCGCCAAGGTTTGGACCGGCATCGCCGGATACTTGTCCCGGACCGTGATTTCTCCGGTCTCCGCATGCCGCTGATAGATCAGCGTCACATCGGGCGCGCGATGGCGTCTCTCCGCGCCCCTGAACGGCGACGAGGTGCGCCGCCAGTGTCTCTCGGGGACATACATCAAGTGCCTGTAGGCGGTCACGGACGCCGAGGGGGTCACCAGCCCGTCGCCGTAGGCACTGCGAAGAAACGGCTCGGCAAAGCCGGTGTCGGCTGCCAGGGATTCCAGAGCGCAGGAAAACAGGACGACATGATCCGCCGGCCGGTGTATCCCGTACCCGCGCAAGGTGTCCGTGGCCAGTCGCGACAACTCCGTCGGGCCGTGGTTGCCCACGGTGATGGTTCCACCGTCGTTCCACACCCGGAATCCGTGACCGGCGATCATCAGCTTGATGGACGTTTCGGGTCCGACCAGCTGCGCGAGCGCCTCGCCGTGAACGATGCGCGACTCCCCGGAGGGGCCTCGCTGAATCCAGATCGTGAAGGCGGGCGCCTTGTCGGCCAGCGCGTTGCCCAATGCCTGGCTGGCGTCGTCCGCCTGGACCTGAAGGACGATGCGCAACTCGTCCAGGATCCCTGCCGTTCGCGTGACACCCAGCGACTTGCCGGGCAACGACCATTCCGACAGCGCAGGTTCCTCCTCGATCCAGTACGTGCCGAAGGAGGAGATGGCTTCCCGGACTGCCGCTCGATCGAGGCGCCAGCCCTCAGGGGCATGCTCGGCCAGTGTCAGGCGCCCGGCCCTGATGCGTCCGGCCTCCATGACAAGGTGGTCGGGCAGGTTCCAGGTACCGTCGAAGTGAGCGACGGCAAACGCCTCCATCGAACGGAGCGTCTCGTCCTGGCGCCTTCGCGCAGCCTCTCCGTCCTCCGGTTGCCAGGGCTCGAACCGGATGGTCTTGGTATACGGTGCGCGCGCGTCGGTCAGTTCGAGCGTGAGCGTCCCCTTGCCGCGATCCAGGATCTGATCTGCTTCGGAAGAGCGCATCGCAAAGATCTTCCAGGGCTCGCGATCGTCGATGACCGGTGGCTCACGCCGGACCGGCTGGCCAGCGGGTCCGGCGGCACTGGACACCACCGCGCCATCCTTCCAGGACATGATCGCCGGCGGCGCCAACGCGCCCTGCCCGGCTGCCCATTGCACGTCTGGAAAGACCTTCCAGAACGCCTCCAGACGCGCCTGATCACGGGGTGCCGAGGAGCCGGTCAGCGCCTCGATGGTCTCCGCGTTGACCCTGAGCGTGTGTCCGGCCATGGCGGCTCGGAGGACCTCCTCGATCAGGTGGGACAGCTGCCCCCGCACGCCGGGTCCGGCAGCATCGGCCGGAAACTCTCCCGACGATGCCAAGTCACGGATCCGTTCGTTCATGGCCTGTACAGCCTGGAGGAAGAAGGCAGTGACGCTCGACAGCTTCGCACTCTTCGGTTTGTGCGATGAGAACGCGTATTTGACGGATTCAGGATCCACCTTGGCACTCACGTCGGTGCCGCTCAACATCTCATCGGGCAGCAGGTTGACGTACTGTTCGGACGTCGTGCCGATGGCGTACGTCTCCGGATGACTCTTCCCGACAATCTGCCGGATGACGTCGTACGCCCGATAGAGTTGTTCAGGATCAGCTTCCCAGAGCCCTCGCGCGAGCGCCGAAGAAGCCTCTTCCAGCAGCCGCGCATGCGAAGGCCCCGAGCGGGTCACGTCCCGCTTCGGTCCGAGGATCTGCCGGGCTGCCTCCACAAGCTCCGGTGGGCAGAGGGGGATCGTGGTGGACGACGCCTCGGTCGCCCACGACGCCTTCCATCGCTGCGTCAACAGGAGCAAAGCCCCTTCCGCCTCGATGCCGGACGGCCCGTCGTCGTACGGGTTGGTCCGGTGCATGAAGCGCGCCCCGGTATCAGGCAGCCCGTCCCAGTCGTCCTTGAGGACCGGGAGCCGGCGCGCCCCCTCGTCGGCGGCGCCGTCCGTCCGATCGCCCGGCGGCATCGACGGTCCGCCGATCGGTTCAACGTCGGGGGGGAACTTGTCGCGCCGGGTGACCTGCCGCGTGGCCGGATCGAACTCGTACACGAAGGTGCCTTCAGGGGCGTGCGTCTCGTACGGCCCGCCCATGTAGGACTGCAATTCGCGCGATCCGCCCGTCGCCACCCGGAGCGCGTGGGCATAGGCGGTCAGCGTCGTGACGCCGGGGCTGAGCAGGCGCTCGCCGTGCGCCGCACGGAGGAAGCTCGCTGCCGTAATCATGCGGGAGGACCGGGGTGGCAAGGACGCAGGTGTCCAGGGTGATCTGGTCGACCAACCCGGCGGGCAGTCGCAGCTCCCAGAGTGCCTTGCGCACCCGTTGAGCCAGGGCCTTGGGCGAGTAACCGGAGAGCGCGGCCTGCGCCCCGCGCCCCTGCCGGCCGGCGTGACCGACGATCTCCAGCTTGACGGTGCCGTCCTTCGCCAGACGGCCGAGGAGTTCCTCGCCGGACACGACCCGCACACCGTGGGAGCGATTGAGCTGGACGTGGACGGACTCCCCCGGGTGCTTCGCCATCAAGGCCGCGGCGGTGCCCTGCATATCGACCTCCCTGGGCCCGTCCGGCTCCAGCTGCAGGATGAGGCGCAGACGGGGCACGGCTGGGTCTTGAGAAGCACGCCTCGGGGCCACGCGCGACTGCATGTCTGCAAAGGACCCGACGACATCGTGCGAGGCCAGCACGGTGAGGGCCTGGTTGATGGCGGCGGCATCGGCGGACCAGCGTCCCCCTGTCCGGGTGGCGACGACCAGTTTTCCCGCCAGGATCCTGTCTCCGTCCAGTTGCATCTCCGGAGGGAAGACGACCGACGGATCGACGATGTCCGGCGTGAAATGCGCTCGCACGAAGTCGTCGAGCAGCCGGATCTGACGATTCTGATTCGCGCGCGCTTCGGCGGAGGCCTTGTCGGGCAGAGGATCGAATCGCACGATCGACTTGAACGCGCCGATGCCCCCCGTGGCGCCACGTTCAACGACGATGCGCCCCTTGGCGCGATCGAGCCTCTGCGACACGGTCCCCTGATCGGCCCAGAACGCGCGCAGGGGTGCCTTCGGATCGACCGGCGCATCCGGTCTCATCGGCAGCGGCGGCGGCAACGGTGCCGACAACGCGTCCAGGAGGTCCGCGTCGGTGAACATCAGTCGGCTGTCAGGCAGTTCGCGCCACTCCGGGCGGTTGAAGTCGGAGACGAAGCGCGGGGTCTTCGACAGGCCGCGCTTGGCCAGCCGTTGCAGCATCGGGTAGACCGACCGCAGCGCATCGAGCCGGGACCGGTCCGCGTCCGCCGTCGAGGCGGCCATGGCCGTGACAGCGCCAGCGTCGATCATGAACGGCTCGCGCAGGACGGCCGCCCTGAACACCTGCTCCATCACGCGCGCCGACGCCAGCCGCGCGCCATCGATGCCCGGGGCGGTCGCCACGACCTCCAGCGCGTCGGACATGGCAACGAGCCATGCGGCCTTGTCCCGTCTCACCGCGCGTCCGACCTGCAGTGCCGCTCGACCGCGAAGCTCGAGTTCAGGTTCCGCCGCAAACCATCCCGGAGCGTCGCTTCGCAGCATCACGCGATCCCTGAACTTGCCGCGCGTCATCTTGAACGCCGACTCGACCTTCCGGTAAGCGTCGTACAGCTTGCGTGGGTCCACGTCGCGCAGCGCCTCGACGAGGGTTTCGCCCGCCTGGCGGAGCTGCGCTTCCATCTGCACCACGATCGACGGGTCCGACTTCGACCTCGACGTCATGTCGGCCATGGCGGACCGCGTCGCGATCTCCGGCGAAGCCTCCGGCTTCACCTCCGAATCGAGGGTCAGGACATTCCAGAGCGCGGCGACCGAGCGATCGACGGCCGTCGATTCGAGGCCGCCGCCGCTCGCAAACGTCGGAAGCACACGCTCCAGATCCTGCGAGAGCAGGTCGAGCAGACCCTGGTTCGCCCGGGCTTCGAGCCGATGCGGCTCCGTGCCCGCCGCGCGGATCAACGCTTCCGTCTTGCGGCCGAGGTGGCGTCGCATCGGTGGCGTCCACGCCGTCGCGCCTTCCTGCTGGGGAACGGGAGACGGCGCGTCGAGAGCAGCAGCGGACGGAGCGGAGGTGTGCGTTTGGGAAGTCATGAAAGCTGTCGCAGGAAATCTGAACAGCGCCTCAGTGACAACCTCCGTCCCGCGGTTGTCGTGTTCGCCGACGGTTCCCGACGGCGAACCCGGGCATCCGACAACCGGACCTCAGACCGGGCCGCAGACCGGACCACAAGCCGGGCCGCAAGCCGGGCCGCAGACCGGCCCACTACACTGCCGCCCGATGCTCAACCGCATTTCCTTCCGCCAGATGCTGCTGATCGGCTTCCTGTCGATCGCCGGCCTGCTCGCCGCCGCGTCGCTGGGCGGCCTGCTGACGCTCGAGCGGCTGACCGTGCAGAGCCGCGAAGCCGTCGTGCGCGCCGCGCGCATGAGCAGCGAGGTGCAGCAGCTCGGCGATCGCGGCGTCAGCATGGAACGCGCCGCGCGGCAGTACGCCGTCCTGGAGGACCACGTGCTGCGCCAGCGCTTCGAGGAGGACGCCGACGACGCCGAGCGGCTGCTCGGCCTGCTGCGCGCGCAAGGCCTGACCCCCGCGCCGCTGGACGCCTGGAAGACCAAGCTCGACGAGATCCGCGCGCTGATGGACACGCCCCGCGGCGCCAATCCGCGCAAGCGCGAGACCGATCTGATGACGCGCTTCCGCGAGCTCGGCGGCCAGACCGGCGGCCTCGCCGAGGACGTCCGCAAGCACGCCGAGACCAGCAACCGCGTGCTGCAGGACAAGCTCGAGAACGGCCGCGTGCTGCTCGGCCAGCAGGTGCTGGGCGCGATCGGCGTCGCGGCGCTGCTGTCGCTGGTGTTCGGGATCTTCCTGACCCGTCCGCTGCGCCACCTCGCCCGCGCCATCAAGGGCCTGGGCGAGAACCGCCTGGACGACCGCATCGAGATCCGCGGCCCCGCCGACCTGCGCGTGATCGGCCAGCGCCTGGACTGGCTGCGGCTGCGGCTGGCGGAACTCGATGCCGACAAGGCGCGTTTCCTGCGGCACGTCTCGCACGAGCTCAAGACCCCGCTGGCCGCGCTGCGCGAAGGCACGGCGCTGCTGGAGGACGAGGTCGCCGGACCGCTCAACGACAAGCAGAAGGAAGTCGCCCGCATCCTGCGCGACAACACCGCCGTGCTGCAGCGCCAGATCGAGGACCTGCTGCGCTTCAACGCCGCCGCCTTCGAGGCGCGCGACCTCAAGCCACAGCGCACCGAGCTCATGTCCCTGATCCAGGGCACGATCGACCACCAGCGGCTGCAATGGCAGGCACGCGGATTGCACATCGCGCTCAACGGCGGACCGCTCGAGGCGGACGTCGACCCGGCCAAGATCGCGGCCGCCGTCGGCAACCTCCTCTCCAATGCGATACGCTTCGCCCCGCCCGGCGGCCGCGTCGACATCGACCTCGCGCGCCAGGGCGGCCAGCTCACCATCGACCTGCGGGACGACGGACCGGGCGTCGCGCCGGCGGACCAGGCCCGGATCTTCGAGCCCTTCTACCGCGGCGAACGCCAGCCCGACGACGCCCTGAAGGGCACGGGCATCGGCCTGTCCATCGTCACCGAATACATCGCCGCCCACGGTGGTCACATCGACCTGCTGCCCGCCGACCAGGGCGCCCATTTCAGAATCACGCTGCCATGCGCCCACACGCCCCGGTTCCTGAAGTCCACCAACGCCTGACGGCCCGCCCCGCGCCGGCCGGCCCGCGCGGGTGCGCGCCCGTCGCCGTCCGCCTTGCCGCCTGCTTCGCCGTGGGCCTGTCGACGATCGTGGCCGCCGGCTGCGCGCAGCAGCCGCCCCGGACCATCGTCAAGGAAGTGCGCGTGCAGGTGCCGGTGCAGGTGCCCGTCGTCGCGCCCACCGACAACGCGGCGCGCATCGTGCTCAACCTCAACGACCGGCTGCGCCAGATGAGCCCGCTCGAACTCGCGCAGGAAGTCGCCCCGCGCGACGACGGCGCGCTGCCGCCCGGCAACGCCGTGCAGCTCGCGCTCGCGCTGATGTTCAGCCACGCCAACGGCGAGACCTTCCGCGCCCAGACGCTGCTCGACCAGGTCCTGCGCGACGCGCGCCCGGAGGCCGACGAATGGCGCCCCATGGCGCAGTTCCTCGTCGACCGCGTCGCCGAGCAGCGCCGCATGGAAGGCGAGCTCGACAAGACCCGCCTGGCCCGCGACGACCTGCAGCGCCGCCTTGATGAGGCGAACCGCAAGCTCGAGGCGCTGAAGGCGATCGAGCGCAGCCTCGGCGGGCCGCGCTCGGCATTGGACAAGCCATGAGCGCCGCGCAGGGTCGTTCCGAGGGGCTCACATGAGCGGTGGTGCACGACTGCTGATCGTCGACGACGACGCCGACCTGCTCAAGCTGCTGTCGATGCGGCTGGAGGCCGCCGGTTACGACGTCACCGCCGTCGGCAGCGCCGAGGCCGCGCTCGCGCAACTGGACGTGCAGCGGCCCGCGCTGGTGCTCAGCGACGTGCAGCTGCCCGGCATGGACGGCCTGGCGCTGTTCAACACGATCCGCGAACGCCACCCCGCCCTGCCCGTCATCCTGCTGACCGCGCACGGCACGATCCCCGACGCCGTCGCCGCAACCGCGCAGGGCGTCTACACCTACCTGACCAAGCCTTTCGACGGTCGCGCGCTGCTCGACACCATCGCGCAAGCCCTGACCCTCACCGCCGTCCACCAGGACGACAGCCCCGACCAGGCCTGGCGCGAGTCCATCGTCAGCCGCTCCAACGTGATGGCCGAGGTGCTGGCCGAGGCCCGCCTGGTCTCGGCCTCGCAGGCACCGATATTGATCCGAGGCGAGAGCGGCAGCGGCAAGGAACTGCTCGCCCGCGCGATCCACGCGGCCAGCCCGCGCGCGAAGCGGCCCTTCGTCGCCGTCAACTGCGGCGCGATCCCGGAGCCGCTGCTGGAGTCCGAGCTCTTCGGCCACGTGAAGGGCGCTTTCACCGGCGCGCTCGCGAACCACCGCGGCCTGTTCCAGGCCGCCGACGGCGGCACGCTGCTGCTCGACGAGATCGGCGACATGCCGCTGCCGCTGCAGGTCAAGCTGCTGCGCGTGCTGCAGGAACACCAGGTGCGCCCGGTCGGCGCCAGCGCCTCGGTGCCGATCGACGTGCGCATCCTGTCCGCGACCCACCGCGACCTCGAGGCCGCGCTGGCCGAGGGCCAGTTCCGCGAGGACCTCTACTACCGCCTCAACGTCGTCAGCCTGACGCTGCCCACGCTGGACGAGCGCCGCGAGGACATCCCGCTGCTGGCGCAGCACTTCCTGCAGAAGCTCGCGGCCAAGTACGACAAGCGCGTCAACGGCTTCGCCCCCGACGCGCTGAAGGCGCTGACGATGGCCACCTGGCCGGGCAACGTGCGCCAGCTCCACAACGTCGTGGAGCAGGTCAGCGCGCTGGCCACGTCGCCGCTGATCCCGCTCTCGCTGGTGCAGCGCGCGCTGCGCCTGCCCAGCATTGAAGTACTTCCTTACGCCGAGGCGCGACAGCGCTTCGAACGCGAGTACCTGGTGGGCCTGCTCAAGCTCACCGACGGCAATGTCGCCGATGCTGCGCGGCTGGCCGACCGCAACCGGACCGAGTTCTACCGCTTGCTGCAGCGCAACGGACTGGAGCCGTCGATGTTCCGCGCCGATGGGCCTGTCGCCGATTAGCGACAAGAAAATCCCTTTCAAATCAACAACTTGGAAGAAGAGGCGGCAATCCCGTCGCCGCACGGCGACAGAAATTCCCGTGTGCGGCACCGCACAAACGACGCAAGTCGTTGATTCATAACGGAATTCCCATGTGGCACAGGCCTTGCAGTAGGTCAGTCACATGAGAAATATTCACTCCCCCTCCTCTCGGGTCCTCATCCAGGCGGCCAGTGCCCGCCTCCAGGCCGACCAGCGTCGGTGGATGGGGTCGGTTCTCGGGCTCGCGGTCGGCGCGGCGCTGCTGGCGGCCTCCGTCGCGGCGCACGCCTTCGGCTTCGACGAGGTGGCCGAGCGCGCCAAGGCGCTCGCCGCCAAGCCCTACGTCGCGCCGCCGGATGCGCTGCCGGTCGAGTTGAAGAACCTCAACTACGACCAGATGCGCGACATCCGCTTCAAGCCGGCGCGCGCGCTGTGGCGCGAGGAGAAGCTGCCCTTCGAGCTGATGTTCTTCCACCTGGGCCACTACCAGACCCAGGCCGTGCGCATCAACGAGATCGTCGGCGGCCAGGCAAGACCTGTCCCCTTCAAGCGCGAGGACTTCGACTACGGCAAGAACAGCCAGCTGTCGCCGCAGAAGTGGGGCGACGTCGGTTACGCAGGCTTCCGCGCGCATTACGCGCTCAACAACGACAAGTACAAGGACGAGCTGGCCGTCTTCCTCGGCGCGAGCTACTTCCGCGTGCTCGGCGCCAACCAGCATTACGGCCTGTCGGCGCGCGGCCTGGCCATCGACACCGTCGGCGGCAAGGGCGAGGAATTCCCGCGCTTCAGCGAGTTCTGGATCGAGCGCCCCACGGCCGACGCGAAGTCGCTGACCGTGCATGCGCTGATGGACTCGCAGCGCGCCAGCGGCGCCTACACCTTCGTGATCAAGCCGGGCGCCGAGACGGTCGTCGAGACGCGCGCGCGGCTGTTCCTGCGCTCGCCGGTCGCGACGCTGGCGCTGGCGCCGCTGACCAGCATGTACCTGTTCGGCGAGAACCAGCCGCAGAAGGGCGACTTCCGGCCCGAGGTCCACGACAGCGACGGCCTGATGGTCGCCAGCGCGAGCGGCGAATGGATCTGGCGTCCGCTGATCAACCCGAACGGCACGCTGACGACCTCGTTCACGCTGCCGGGCGTGAAGGGCTTCGGCCTGATGCAGCGCGACCGCCGCTTCGCCAGCTATGAGGACACCGAGGCGCGCTACGAGATGCGCCCCTCCGCCTGGGTCGAGCCGACCAGCGACTGGGGTCCGGGCCGCGTGGAGCTGATGTCGCTGCACACGCCCGACGAGACCCACGACAACATCGTCGCCTACTGGGTGCCGGCGAAGCAGCCGGCCCCGGGCCAGCCGCTGGACTACTCGTACCGCCTGCACCTGCAGGGCGAGCAGCAGCAACGCCCGCCCGGCGCCTGGGCCGTGCAGACACGCACCGGCTACAGCTACGCCAAGCTGGACAAGAACGAGCAGCAGTTCATCGTCGACTTCGAAGGCCCGTCGCTCGCCGCGCTGCCCGCCGGCGCCGAGGTCAAGGCCGTCGCCAGCACCAATGGCAACGGCGAGGTCACCGAGGTCAACGCCTATCCGAACCCGGTCACCGGCGGCTGGCGCATGGCCGTCCGCATCAAGCAGCTCCGCCCCGGTCAGTCGACCGAGCTGCGCGGCTTCCTCCAGACAAAGCAACAGGTCCTCACCGAGACCTGGAGCCTGATTCTTCCTCCCCAGTGAAGGAGCACGACATGACCGCATCCCTGCCCACCGGCACCCTGCATCAGGCGGCTTCCGCGCCGGGTCCCGTCGGACCGAGCGCCCCGGCGATCAAGCGCGGCGCGATGGTGCCCCGCGCCTGGGGCCAGCGCACGCCGCCGGTCGAGTCGCTGCCCGCGGCCCAGCCCCCCGAGGCCTGGGAGACCGCCGCGAAGCACCGCCGCAACGCGCTGAAGCTGTCGATCCTCGGCGCCACCGCGCTGGCGACCAGCGTGCTCTGGCGCACCCACAACGGCTGGGCCGCCGACCCCTGGGCCTTCGCGCTGCAATGCGTGCACCTGGCGCTGTTCGCGCTGCTGTTCGCCTGGGTCAGCGCCGGCTGCGTCACCGCGGTGATGGGCTTCTGGGTCATGCTGCGCGGCGACCGTCACGCCATCAGCATCAAGGACGCCGGCAATGACGCGCTCGGCGCCGACGCGCGCACCGCGCTCATCATGCCGATCTGCAACGAGGACGTGACCACCGTCTTCGCCGGCCTGCGCGCCAGCTGCGAGTCGCTCGCGGCCGCCGGCGCGCTGCGCCTGTTCGACGTCTACATCCTGTCCGACAGCAGCGACCCCGAGCGCCGCACGCAGGAGCTGGCCGCCTGGGCCGAGCTGCGCGCGCAGTTCGCCGGCCGCGGCCGCATCCATTACCGCTGGCGCCAGCGCCGGGTGAAGAAGAAGGCCGGCAACGTCGCCGACTTCTGCCGCCGCTGGGGCCGCAACTACCGCTACATGGTGGTGCTGGACGCCGACAGCGTGATGAGCGGCGACTGCCTGCTGGGCCTGGTCCGTCTGATGGAGAAGCACCCGCGCGCCGGCATCCTGCAGGCCGCCAACCAGGTCTGCGGTCACGACACGCCGCACGCCCGCGCACAGCAGTTCGCGAGCCGCGTGACGGGTCGCCTGTTCGCCGCCGGCATGCAGTTCTGGCAGCTGGGCGAGGCCCACTACTGGGGCCACAACGCGATCATCCGCGTCGAGCCCTTCATGAAGCATTGCGCCCTGGCCCCGCTGCGCGGCAAGGACATCATGTCCCACGACTTCGTCGAGGCCGCGCTGATGCGCCGCGCCGGCTACCAGGTGTGGCTGGTGGCGGACCTGCCGGGCAGCTATGAACAACAGCCGCCGCACCTGCTGGCCGAGCTGCAGCGCGACCGCCGCTGGTGCCAGGGCAACATCCAGAACGCCGGACTGATCGCCGAGCCCGGCCTGCACGGCGTGCATCGCGCGATGCTGGTCACCGGCGCGCTGTCCTACCTGGCCGCGCCGCTGTGGCTGCTGTACGTGGGCCTGGGCGTGCTGCTCTGGAACGTCGGCGGCAGCGAGGCCTTCCAGCCCTTCCTGGAAGACGGCTCGCTGGCCCCGGGCGTGGCCGCGCTGTGGTTCGGCACGATCGGCATGCTGGTGCTGCCGCGTCTGCTGTCGGTGGCCGCGCTGATCCTGCGCGGCGAGCAGTCGCAGTACGGCGGCTCGCTGAAGCTGGTGGCGTCCTGCGCCACCGAGGCCGGCATGTCGCTGCTGCAGGCGCCGCTGCGGATGGTCGCCCACTCGATCTTCTGCGTGGTCGCGCTGACGGGGATCTCGCTGGACTGGAAGTCCCCGCCGCGGGCCGCCGAGGATGTGTCCTGGCGCGAAGCGTTCGCCGCCTACGGCCGCATCAGCGCGGTGACGCTGGTCCTCACGGCGCTGATCGGCGCGCTGAGCCCGTCGACGCTGATCTGGATCGCGCCGATCGCCCTGCCGCTGCTGCTGGCCGCGCCGATCACGGTGCTGTCGAGCCGCTCCCGCCTGGGCGAGCGCATGCGCCGCGCCGGCCTGCTGGTGATCCCGGAGGAAAGCCGCACGCCGACGGTGCTGCGCAATGCCTGGGCCTATGGTCGCCAGGAGCGTCATCTCCCCGGCTTCGCCGACCTGCTGGCGAGCCGCCGCCTGACCGCGCTGGCAGCCGAAGCGATGGGGCGCCGCGACGTCGGCCAGGGCACGCGCGCACAGGTCCGTGGGCATCGCATCAGCGAACTGACGGCGCAACCGGGGGCGCTCGACACGATGTCGAATGCCGATCGCATGCGCTTCCTGAGCGAGCCGGGCCACCTGCTGCGCCTGGCGCAGCCGCTGCGCCCCTCGACGTTCACCGAGGTCCGCCCGGACCTGCGACTGGCGGCCTGATCAGAGAAACGCTCCATCGGCCCGGGCACCCGTCGACGAGTCATGGCGGAGGCGCGGCGCCCGGGACCGGTGGTTGCGTTGCGCGTGCGGGAGGCCAAGCGCGGGCACTCCACGGTGCAGGGGGCATCCCTCCGGGAACCCCCAGCACCATTCCGGCCCCAGCAGCGCTCGCGGTGTTCCCGTTTCGACCGCTACGTCGGATCCCGGTCGTAGGTTCTGACCTCCTCCGGCAATCGGACCCAGCCGTGCATGCGGCAGGTATAGACCGAGTCCTGCGGGGGCGGGAACGACGGATCGGCGAAGGCGCCGACGGCGACGCCGACCGAGCCTTCGACACCCTCTTCCGTGTGGAAGACGTTGCTGCCGCAGACCGGGCAGAAGTGGAAGCGGAAACGGGCGCCCTGGTCCCCGGCGCGCACGAACTCGGTGGCGATGCCGACGACCTCGTAGGGCTCGGCGAAAGCCGCCAGCGTCGCGAAGACACTGCCCGTGCGACGCTGGCACGCCAGGCAATGGCAGAGGCCGGTTCCCAACGGCTCTCCCTGCACCACGATCTTCAATTGGCCGCAACTGCACGAAGCGGTACGTGAAGCCATGCGATCACCTCCCTGGAGACCGTCTGTGGAACGGCCATGCTAAGCGCTGCCTTAGTGTGCTGGCTACAACTCTGAGACATCGTTGCCACAACGACATGCATGGGCGTCCCCAGAGTGGGGGATGCGCGCGGGCCGGAGACTTGCCCTGGCATCGCCCCGATGCGGGGCCTACATCGCCCAGAGGCGGGGCGAGGTGCCGTCCAGGCCCCACAAGACCTGACGCCAGGCGGCCCAGCAGCGGCGCAGCAGCAGCGACACCGGCTCGACGACCGGTCCCAGCGCCCGCACCACCAGCACGCCGTCCTGCGCCGCCGTGGCGCCGGCGGTGAGGCGCAGCGGATCGGCCTCGATCAGCGCGCGGACGGCGTCCAGTGCCTGCTCGCGACGTTCGCGTCCGATCGCGGTGCCGGCGGCAAACACCAGGGTGCCCAGGCAACGGTGGCCGGCCAGTCCGAGGTCTCCGTCCATCAGCAAGGCATCGTCCGCATCGAGCAGACCGCGTTCGAGCCAGACGCCCGGGATCTCCAGATGCTGCTGGAAACGTCCTGACGCATACGGCTGCCCCGCGCCGGGCAGGCCAAGCGCGGTGATGTCCCACGCGAACATTTCCGCCGTCGGCGCGAGCGTGAAGCGGGCCTCGTTGAGCGCCTCGCAGCCGGGATAGGCGATCGCCTCGAGCGGCAGCCATTCGAGCCGCGCGTGATCGCCCAGCTGCGCCTGCACGCGCTGCGTCGCGAGCGCGCCCGACGGGCTGCGATAGAAACGCGTCGCGCCCGGCGTGGTCACCAGCGCGTGCGCGCCCTCCCCCACCGTCACGGCGATGTCCAAGGTATCCCCGCCGACCAGGCCGCTGGGCGGATGCACCAGCACGCTGTGGCAGATCCCGTCGCCTTCCGGATAAAGGCTCTTCAGCAGGCGCAGCGGCCCCTCATGGTCATGGCTGACGACGCAGCGGCCGCGCTCGACGCGGTAGTCGGCGCGCAGGCGGGCCAACCACTGCTTGGCGGCCGGATCGTTGGAGGAGGCGGAAGCGGGGGAAGGCGAGGACTCGGGAGGCGCGGTCATGGGCGCGGATGTTAGGGGCATCCGCCCCTCATTTCGGCAGCGTGACCCAGGCGTAGTCCAGCCAGTTGTCGGCGCGGTGAACGGCCTTCACGCCCTGGCGCACCGCCCACGGCGCCGCCTGCCGATGCAGGGGCAGGACGTGGATCTGCTCACGGTACTCCTGCAGCGCGGCCCGGATCAGCTGCTCGCGCTTGGCGGGATCGGCCTCGGTCGAGGACGCGCCCGCGAGTTGATCGAACTTCGGATTCCTCGACCGGCCGTAGTTGTAGTAACCGGCGCCGGACGGCTTGTCGTCGCTGCGGTAGACCGGCGTCAGGATGGTCTCCGCGTCGGTGATCGCGCCGCCCCAGCCCATCAGGTAGAGGCTGGTCTCGTAGCGCTCCAGCTTGGGAAAGTACAGGACGCGCGGCATCGCGTTGACCTTCACCTTCACCTTGATCTGCGCCCACATCGACGCCAGGGCGAGGCAGATGGCCTCGTCGTTGACGTAGCGGTTGTTGGGGCAGTCCAGCGTCACCTCGAAGCCGTCCGCATAACCGGCGTCGGCCATGGCCTTGCGCGCGGTGACGAGGTCGAACGGCAGGCGCGTCTCCAGCGCCGGATCGCCGAAGGCGCCGAGCGGCGACGGCGTCAGCCCGCCGGTGGGCTGCGACAGGCCGTTCATCAGCCGCTTGTGGATGGCGTCGATGTCGATGGCCTGGTACATCGCGCGGCGAACGCGCAGGTCCTGGAAAGGGTTCTTGCCGCTGGGCGAGCGGCCGTACACCAGCGTGTCGCGCGCCTGGTCCATGCCGACGAAGATCAGGCGGTTCTCGAGCCCCTCGATCACCTGCACGCCCGCTGTCGCGCGCAGCCGCGGCACGTCGCGCGGCGCGGGATCGAGCAGCAGGTCGATCTCCCCCGACACCAGCGCGGCGAGCCGCGTCGCGTCGTTCGAGATCGGCGTGAACTGCACCTCCTGCACGTTGCCCTCGAAGCGGCCCCACCAGTTGGGGTTGCGCTTGTAGACGGTGCGGATGCCGGGCTGGCGGCGGACCAGCATGAAGGGGCCGGTGCCGTTCGTGTTGAAGCTGGCGAAGCTCTCCTCGTTGTCCTTGAAGCTGAGCGGCTTCGTCACCTTGTGCTGTTCGCTCCAGGACTTGCTCATGATGAAGAGCAGGTCCAGGTGCTGCAGGAAGATCGGGTTGAAGCGCGGCTGGGTGATCTCGACGGTGAGCTCGTCGATCTTGCGCGCGGTGCCGACCGCGTTGGCGTAGACGGCGACCTGCGAGGTCGGCGCCTTGGCGCGCTGCAGCGAGAAGACGACGTCGTCGGCGGTGAACGCCGAGCCGTCATGGAACCTGACGTTGGGACGCAGCTTGAAGCGCCAGACGAGCGGGCCGACCTGCGTCCACTCGGAGGCAAGACCCGGCACGATGTTGAGCTGGCGGTCGCGGGCGGTGAGCCGCTCGTAGACCTGCGAGTTCATGCCGTTGGTCAGGCTCTCGTTCTGCGAGTGCGGGTCCATCGTCTGGGCGTCGCCCTGGCTGGCCCAGCGCAGCGTCTGCGCGTGGGCCGCCGGCGCGCCGCCGACGGCTCCCCCGACCACGCCGGCGCACAGCGCCAGCAGCATGAGCAGTCGTGTCATCCCGCGCTCCCCGACGTCGTGTGATGTCGGGGAGTGTAGGGAGCACGGGCTCAGCGGGAGGTCGGGGTCTTTCCGGACGGGTCAGGGATTGCCCGCGAGCCCACAGCCCCCGGGCTCGCCTCAGGCCTACGGTTGAGGTCAAGCACGCTGGCGTAGCGCTTTACGACGGCCAGGACGATAAGCCTACGCCGTTCCCGAATTCGGATGTGAACTGGAATTTGGTGCATGCAACTTCTCCGTATGAATGAAGGGAAAGGAATGAATGTTGACGAGAGGGGCCCCTGCTTGCGACCACACGTCGAGCTGCTGTCGGCACCACTGAGCGACCTGTGCAACCGCTCCACAGGGAGATCGGACATCACGGAAGAGAAGTTGCGCTTCCTTGCGATCAATCACGAAGGCATGGGACGGATAGCCGTGCACCAGGTCAGAAACTCCGGACATGGTGATGTTCCGCCCCTTGAGCGCCAATCGCTCGCCGTAGGCGACGGCAATCCCAGTGGCGCGGGACATGGCGGTGAGCATCACGGGATCAATCTGCTGGGCGATAGGATGGAAGGCATCTCCCACAAGTCCTGCAGCCGCCATCGCGGCCACATCTGAGGACATTCCGTATTCCGTCATTTCACGCATCAGGTCTGCGAAGCTCAGCAGTTGGTGAGCCCACAGCATGCCCATCGTGTCGCTGACTTCCAGTGCGGAACCCTGGCGAGCGATCTCATTGACCCGCCGCACCTGCATGTCCAACGGACCTAGTTCGCCACGATCGTCCATGTGCAGCACTGACGCGCCGAGCACAACCAGTGTTCCTGCACTCTTGCAGTAGCGCGAAATCAGCGCCTCGACCCGGTCGTAGTGAAATCCCAGCGCCCGCGCGATACGGAATGCCGCGTGCGGATCGCCGCCAGGCGTTTCCAGAACGACGAGTACCTCGTCGTTCGTTCGTCGTTCTTCGAGCAGCGTGCTCAACTGCTCGTAGCCTTCCATCGTGATCGGTCCCGCATAGGTCACCACGTCGAACGGTGGTGCCAGCGGATCGGATTTCAACGAACTTGCCGGCGCCTCGTCAGCCGGGCTCGCCTCTTTCAACAGGACTGCCATCAGATGCCCTCCAGCGCCATTCATCAGCGCGAGGTCTGCATCTTCGAGCGGACGCGTCAGGCGAACCATTGCCTGAACTAGGAGACTTTCACCTCAAAGATTGAGGAGCGCCACCGCTCTGAGTCAGCGGCAGCCACCAAGACTTGCTGTCATCGCGTGGATCGTCTCTCCCGAGACGATCCCCCGGCCTCACTTCGCCGGCGCCTGCCAGAGCTCGTCGAGCCGCTGGAAGCCCCAGGTGGCCGGATCCTCGCGGCCGACGATGCGGTCCGACGCGTGGTTCGCCGACAGGTCCAGCACCTGCGTCGGGATCGGCATCTGCGACTTCGTCGAATAGAACACCCGCACCCGCGGCGCCGTCAGCGCCGTGGCGTTCTGCTCCAGCACCACCCCCAGGCGGCCCGACTGCAGCTTCACCAGCGTCCCCACCGGATAGATGCCCACGCACTTCACGAAGGCCTGGAACACCCGCGGATCGAAATGCCCCGTCCACTGCGCCATCCGCGCCAGCGACGACGCCGGATCCCACGCGTTCTTGTAGGGCCGGTTCGAGGTGATCGCGTCGTACACGTCGCACACCGCGCCCATGCGCGACAGCAGGCTGATCTGCTCGCCCGCCAGCTTGCCGGGGTAGCCCGTGCCGTCCATCTTCTCGTGATGCCGCAGCGCGACGTCCAGCGCCGCCTCGGGCACCGAGGTGCCTTCCTTGAGCATCTCGAAGCCGCGCGTCGGGTGGTCGCGCATGATCGCGAACTCGGCGTCGGTCAGCGCGCCCGGCTTGTTCAGCACGTTCAGCGGCATCATCATCTTGCCGACGTCATGCAGCAGACCGGCGAGGCCGGCCTCGCGCGTGCGCGGCTCGTCCAGGCCCATCTGCCGCGCCAGCGACACCATCAGCGCGCACACCGCCACCGAGTGCATGTAGGTGTAGTCGTCCTTGGTCTTCAGCCTCGCCAGGCTGATCAGCGCCGACGGATTGCGGACCACCGAGCTCGCGACCTCCTCGACCAGGGGCAGGCATTGCTCGGCGTCGATCGCCTTGCCCAGCCGGGCCTCGCCGAACAGCGTCATCACCGCGCGCTTGGAGCGCTGCATCACCTGCGTGGCGCGCTCGAGCTCCTCGCCCATCGACGCGGGCGCGGTGCTCAACTCGAGTCGCGGCGCCGCGGCAATGACGGCGGGTGCGGCGGGAGGCTCCGTCGCCGCGGGCGCCGCGGACGGGGCGGGCGCGGCAGCGGGCGGAGCCAGGGCCGCCTTCGGCGCCTCGGGGGCGTCGACGTCCAGGCCCTTGGACGCGTCGATCCAGCAGAACGGCACGCCGCTGGCCTTCAGCGCCTTCAGATCCTCGGGATCGGTGAGGACGAATTTCGTCTTCCAGAAAGGGTGCGACAGCCACGACCCTTCCATCCCTTGCAGATACATGCCCAGCTTCACCTGGGCCGTCGGGATCTTCTTCAGCATGACTGGCGTTTTCGTCCAGGGCAACACAGTATGGCGCCCTCCCGGCGCACGCACAGTCAGTACAGGCAATAAAAAACCGCCCTGGCGGGCGGTTGGCTACTGCTCTTCGCTTGCACCGAGGCTGGCTCACAGCCTGCCACGGATCAACGGAACCGCGATTGCGGGACTGTACGGAGTTCGGATGGCAAGCCTGCCAAATATTGCGACAGAAGCTTCAGTTCGGCGTGACTGAATTGCTTCACCTGGCCCGCCATCACCGCGTTGGTGCGCCCGTGATACGGCTTGCCCTCGATCTGATAGGACTTCAGCGCCACGTACAGATAGTCGGCGTGCTGGCCGGCGATCTTGGGGTAGGTGCCGTCGATCGGCTTGCTGAAGTTGGCGCCATGACAGCTCGCGCACGCGCCCTTGTCCAGCAGCTTCTTGACGTCGGCCGGCGCCTCGACCGTCGCGGGCACGGCGTCGACCTTGGCCAGGCCGGCGTAGTACTCGGAGATCTCGGTGATGTCCCGGTCGCCCAACGGCAGCGCGATGCCGCGCATGGTCGGGTGCTTGCGGTCGCCCTTGGCGTACGCCGTCAGCGCATTGGCGATGTACTTGGCGTTCTGGCCCGCGATCATCGGGACCTTGTGCACCTCGGGGAAGGTGGCCTGATAGCCGGGGATGCCATGGCAGCCGATGCACATGGCCACCTTGGCCTGCACCGGGGCCTGGGGGCCAGGTGTTGCCGCGGACGTCGCGGCGGGGGTGGTCGTCGACGGCGCTTGTCCCGGCGCGGGCGACGAAGGGGCGTTGGACTGAGCGGCTACAACAAACGCACTTCCGGCCAGCATCAACGCGAGGGAGATCTGCAGTTGTCTTCTCATGGTCCCGATCTTCTAGGATTTGGGGCGGCGCGATTATAGGGGGGGCCCTATATACTGGTTTTCACCCCTGCGCTAGAGAAGCCCCTCATGAAATTCCAAGGTTCCCAGGACTACGTCGCCACGCCCGACCTGATGCTGGCGGTCAACGCGGCCATCACGCTGACGCGGCCGCTGCTGGTCAAGGGCGAACCGGGCACCGGCAAGACGCTGCTGGCCGAGGAAGTCGCCAAGGCCCTGGGACTGCCGCTGCTGCAGTGGCACGTGAAGAGCACGACCAAGGCGCAGCAGGGCCTGTACGAGTACGACGCGGTCAGCCGGCTGCGCGACAGCCAGCTCGGCGACGACAAGGTGCGCGACATCGCCAACTACATCGTCAAGGGCACGCTGTGGGAGGCTTTCGCGTCGGACACGCCGGTGGCGCTGCTGATCGACGAGATCGACAAGGCCGACATCGAGTTCCCCAACGACCTGCTGCGCGAACTCGACCGCATGGAGTTCTACGTCTACGAGACCCGCGAGTGGGTCCGGGCGAAACACCGGCCGCTGGTGTTCATCACCTCCAACAACGAGAAGGAGCTGCCCGACGCCTTCCTGCGCCGCTGCTTCTTCCACTACATCAAGTTCCCCGAGGCCGACACGATGCAGGCCATCGTCGACGTCCACTTCCCCGGGCTGAAGAAGGACCTGCTGGCCGCCGCGCTGAAGACCTTCTACGACGTGCGCAAGCTGCCGGGGCTGAAGAAGAAGCCCTCCACGTCGGAACTGATCGACTGGCTCAAGCTGCTGCTGGCCGAGGACATCCCGCTGGAGGCGCTGCAGACGCAGGACGACAAGGTCGCGATCCCGCCGCTGGTGGGCGCGCTGCTGAAGAACGAGCAGGACCTGACCCTGTTCGAGAAGCTCGTCTACATGCAGAGCCGCAACCGCTGAGCAGAATCAGCTGAGCAGGATCCGCCGAAGCCGCCGGGCCAGAACAAGAACGGAACAAGGATGAGACAGGCATGAGCCAAGACTTCAACGCCGCCTGGCGCACCGCGCTGGCCGACGCGCTGGGATTCGTCGGCGGCGGCGTGATCGGCCTGCTGGTCGGCCGCTCGCTGGGATGGGAATTCATCGGCGAGCCCGGCTGGGGGCCGACCCAGGTCCTGGGCCTGCTGACCATCCTCGTCGGCATGGGCGGCTGCCGCTGGCTGCTGCGCCGGCTGCTGCTCGGCAACAAGGGCTGAGGCCCGCCCTGCCCTCGCCCATCCTTCACCCTCCCCCTTTTCCTCGCACCGCCGGCCGAGGGTCGGCTCGACTCATGACCGCACCCACCCCCTTCACCGCGCCGGTCACGCTGACCGGCCCGCATGCGCGGCTCGAGCCGTTGTCGCACGATCACCGCGAGGCGCTGGTCGACGCGGTCGCCGACGGCGAACTCTGGAAGCTCTGGTACACCACCGTGCCCGCGCCCGACCGCATGGGCGCGGAGATCGACCGGCGCCTGGGACTGCGCGACGCGGGCTCGATGAACCCCTTCACCGTGTTCGATGCCGACGGCCGCGTCGCCGGCATGACGACCTACATGAACATCGACGCGACCAATCGCCGCGTCGAGATCGGCTCCACCTGGACCCGCGCGTCCAGCCAGCGCAGCGGGCTGAACACGCAGTGCAAGCTGCTGCTGCTGCGGCACGCGTTCGAGACACTGGACTGCATCGCGGTGGAGTTCCGCACCAACCGCCTCAACACGCAGAGCCGCCGCGCGATCGAGCGGCTCGGCGCGCAGCTCGACGGCGTCCTGCGCTCGCACGTGATCATGCCCAGCGGCCTGCCGCGCGACACCGCCGTCTACAGCATCACCGCGGCCGAATGGCCGACCATCCAGACCCACCTGCAGTGGTTACTCGACAAACCCCGGAGCGCCTGATGCCCGCCGTGAAGAAGACCCCCGCGAAGACTCCCGCCAGGAAGCCCCCGATCCGGAAGCCCGCCGCCACGAAGAGCGCATCGAAGAAGAACGCCTCCGCGTTGAAGACCTTCGACGTCGACGCGCTGTGGGCGCTGGCGCGCATCGGCGCGCCGAGCCTGTCGCCGGACGGCGCGCAGGCCGTCGTGCCGGTGACGCGCTACGACATGGAGAAGAACAAGGGGGCGACCGCGCTGTGGCTGCTGTCGACGCTGGGCGGCGAGCCGCGCGTGCTGACCTCCGCCGGCGAGAAGGACGGCCAGCCGCGCTGGAGCCCGACCGGCGAATCCGTCGCCTTCATCGCGCGTCGCGACCAGGAAGGCGACAAGGACGACGCACCGCAGCTCTACGTGATCCCGCCTGATGGCGGCGAGGCCCGCCGCGTGACGAAGCTGCCTTTCGGCGTCGAGTCCTTCAAGTGGTTCCCCGACGGCCAGCGCCTGGCCTTCGTGTCCTGGGTCGACCCGGGCCTGAAGGGCCAGGCCGCGCAGGCCGAGCGCCGCAAGGCCGAGAAGGACCGCAAGGAATCGGCCTACGTGACCGAGGAAGGTTTCTACCGCTTCTGGGACCACTCGCTGCCGATGAACCGCGTGCCACATCTGCACGTGATCGACCTGGCCAGCGGCGAGGTCCGCGACCTGTTCGAGGGCACCGACTTCGAACTCAGCCGCGCCGAGCCCGATGCCGACACCTTCGACATCTCGCCGGACGGCCGCCGCATCGTGTTCAGCTTCGACCCGAACACGCCCAAGACGCTGGAGCACCGCAACGCGCTGGCCGAGATCGACGTCCGCTCGGGCCGCGCGCAGGTGCTGCTGCACGAGCCGGGCTGGGATTTGGTCGCGCCGGTCTACAGCCACGCGGGCCACCACATCGCCTTCATCGCCACCCACCAGGGCCTGAAGCACACGATGCCGCAGCAGCTGGCGGTGCTCGACACGCACGGCAACTGGGCCGTGCTGTCGGAGGACTGGGATCAGGAAGTCGCCGCCCCGCTGCGCTGGGACGAGGACGACCTCGGCGTGCTCTTCTGCGCCGAGGACCAGGGGCGCCGCCATCTCTACCGCTTCGACGTGAAGACGCTGCACGCGTTCCCGCTGTGCGAGGGCGGCCATGTCGGCGCGTTCGCGCTCGAGGCCGGCACGCTGGTCGTCCTGCACGACAGCGCGTCCTTCCCGCCGCAGGTCTCCGTCGTCGATCGCGAGGGCGACGCCGAGGAGCAGGTGCTGCACCGCATCGAATCCTTCAACGACGAGGCGCTCGCCTCATTGCGCTTCGGCGAGGTCGAAGAGCTCTGGTACGAAGGCGCGCTGGGCGAGCTCGTCCAGATGTGGCTCTACCACCCGCCCGGCTTCGACCCGAAGCAGAAGACCAAGGTGCCGCTGATGCAGCTGATCCACGGCGGTCCGCACACCGCCATGGGCGACAGCTGGCACTGGCGCTGGAACCACCAGGCGATGGCATCGCAGGGCTACGTCGTCGCCTGCGTGAATTACCACGGCTCGTCGAGCTTCGGAAACCGCTTCGCCGACTCGATCACCGGGCGTTGGGGCGAGCTGGAACTGCAGGACGTGGAAATCGCGACCGACCTGCTGCTCAAGCAGCCCTGGGCCGATCCGAAGCGGGTGTTCGCCACGGGCGGCAGCTACGGCGGCTACATGGTCGCGTGGATGAACGGCCACGTGCCGGCCGGCCGCTACCAGGCCTACGTCTGCCACGCGGGCTGCTTCGACTGGACGGCGATGTTCGCGAACGACGCCTACCTGTGGCATGCCAAGGAGTTGGGCACGGCGTACTGGAAGGATCCGGCCAAGGTCGCCGCGCAAAGCCCGATCGGCTACGCGCAGCACTTCAACACGCCGACGCTGGTCATCCACGGCCAGCTCGACTACCGCGTCCCCGACGCGCAGGGCCTGGCCTACTACAACACGCTGAAGGCGCAGGGCGTCGACGCCCGGCTCGTCTGGTTCCCCGACGAGAACCATTGGGTCATGAAGCCGCGCAACTCCAGGCTCTGGTACGGCGAGTTCTTCGACTGGCTCAAGCGCCACGACACGACCGGCACGAAGGCGGGCATCAAGGCCGGCGCGAAGTCGGAGGCGAAAGCGAAAGCGGGCGCGGGAGCGAAAGCGGGCGCAAGGAGCGGCTCGAAGAAGCAGCGCGCCTGAGGAGCAGCACCAGCAACGCGAGGCCCGCCGCAGCCATCGCGAGCGTCGAGGGCTCCGGCACCGCCGGCGGCGGCAGCTGCTCGGTACGCGGTGGCAGCACGAACAGCGGCGGCGTCGGCACGGAGAACGGTGGCGGTCCCGCGGGCGGTGGCCCGATCGACACGCGCGGCGGACTCGAGAACGAGCCCGGCGGCGTCTCCGGCACGCCGGTCAAGGGCGTGGGCGGCAATGTCGACAAGGGCGGCGTGTCCGCCGGCACCGGTGTCGGCGCACCGGCGCCCGGCGGATCGAAGAGCAGTTCGCCTTCGCCGGGTGGCGTGGCGCCTCCACCCCCGCCGCCGCCCGGCACGCGGGCGATGCGGCTCACGTTGCGGCACACGGTGGGCACCATCACGCAGGCCGTGCCTTCGCAATAGACCAGCGCACGCTCGCGCTGATCGTCGGACCAGCGATCGCGCGTGACGCTCGCACAAACGCGTCCCCGGCCGAAATGCATGTCGCGGATCTGCGGCTCGTAGCCCGCATTCCCCTCGATGCGATCGCGCGAGATCTCGACGACGTCGTCGTACTCGTGCGCCCGCATCCGCGTCTTGAGGCGCTCACGCACCGCCGGCGCAAGATCGGTGTAGCGGTCGACGGCCGCGGGCACGTCGCCCATGAAGCTGTCGTGGCCCGGACGGTCCCATGAACAGGCGGCAGGCGCGGCGGCCCGCGCCGGCACGTGGGCGAGGAACGCCCCAACCGCAAGCGCGGCAAACAGGTACTGCAGTCGTGACATGGGAGGGCGACGGCCCTGTGGGACCTCGGCAAAGTTGAAGGCGAGCTTCCTTTGGCAAGACCGGGACCCGGGGACAGGTGTTGCGCAAGGCGTACTGCGTATCGCCGAGAGCGTCGCGCGACTGTGGGTGGCGCGACTGCGTGTCGCCAAGCGCGGGCACTCCACGGCGCAGGGGGCATCCCTCCGGGAACCCCCAGCACCATTCCGGCCCCAGCATCGCCCGTTGACTGCGGGCCTGGGTGTGCGAGGTGCTGGCTACACCTCGTCCCAGTCGAGGTCGCCGCAGAGGACGCGCAGGCGGCCATCCTGCCAGTAGGCGACGGATACGGTCACGCACATCCTGGCGCCGTGCAGGCTCAGGTAGGGGCGCGTGGTCTGGATCTCGCCGACCGTCTCGACCGCGCGGCGGAAATAGGGTCGGCGCGCCCAGCGGGCATCACCCGCACGCTCCATCGGCAGGAAACGTGGATCGATCTCCGCCGGGCCCGAGGCGGGCACCGCGCGCGCACCGATCTCCCGGCCGTCGTCGTCCAGCAGGTAGCACATCTGCGCCCCGTCCAGCTTGAGGAAGGGCTGGCAGGCCTCAACCAGCGGACGCCCCTGCTGCATCGTCTGCAGCGCCAGCGCCAGCGCCGTGCGGAACGGCGTCAGCCGGTCCAGGTGATCACGCCGCAGTTGCGCCTGGCGCTCGTTGAACAGGCGCCAGACATCCTCCAGCGCGGACACGCCCTCGCCGTCGCGCAGGAACGGCGCCGGATGGCCGAAGGCGAAACCCTGCACCAGGTCGACGTCCGCATCCATCGCGAGCTGCGCATCCTCGACGGTCTCGATGCCCTCCAGCAGCACCAGCGAACCGCACTCGTGCAGCAGCGCCACCATCTGCGAGAGAACCCTCGCCATGCGCCGCGAGCCGCGCGAGCGCATCAGCAGCGAACGGTCCAGCTTGACGATCTCCGGCCGGATCCGCCAGATGCGATCGAAGTTCGAGTGCCCCACGCCGAAGTCGTCCAGCGCCAGCAGGCAGCCGGTGGCGCGCGCGGCCTCGACCGCCTCCTCGAAGCTGTCGTCGCGCGCCATCACGTCCTCGGTGACCTCGAAGACCAGGCGATGCGTCGGCAGGCCCAGCTGATGCACGACCTCGACCGCGCGCGCCAGCATGCGCACCTGCAGCGCCGCATGCATGAAGACGGCCGGATGGATGTTCAGGAACAGCCAGCAGTCCGGCTGCCGCTGCGCGACGAAGTTGTGCACGTGCAGCAGGCGGCACAGGCGGTCGAGCCAGATCTGCTGCTCGAAGCTGCCGACGCCCTCGAAGGCGGTGACCGGGGTGATGGGACGGCCGCGCTCGTCCTCGACGCGGATCAGGCCCTCGTAGCCGACCGGCCGGCGGTGCGGATAGCTGTAGACCGGCTGGAACGCGCTGGTCAGCCGGTAGTTCTGGAAGCTGCCGACCCAACGGCCGCGCTCCTCGCCGACGGCGCCGTACAGCGCCTGCAGCATGCCTTCGACCTCGGCGTTGTCGTCGCCGCTGCCTGTCCCGTGATCCATTCGCCCGACCCCAACGTTGGAGGCTGCGCGGTTCCGCGACCGCGGAGCCGTGTTTGACGCCGATGCTACGCCTGGGACCCGCCGGCCGGCATGGATAATGCCCTGATGCCCCGGAGTCCAGGGGGAGGCCCATGCTGATCCAGTTCTTCTACACGCTGCGCGCCGCCAAGCTGCCCGTCTCCGTCAAGGAGTACCTGACCCTGCTCGAGGCCATGAAGGCCGGCGTGCTCGACGACACCGACATCGGCGGCAGCGGCCCCACGGTGGACAAGTTCTACGCGCTCGCCCGGACCTCGCTGGTCAAGGACGAGGCGCTGTTCGACAAGTTCGACCGCGCCTTCGCGGCCTACTTCAAGGGCGTCGAGCTGATGGGCGACCTGTTCAAGGCCTTGCCGCAGGAATGGCTGACGAAACAGCTCGAACGCGAGCTGACGCCCGAACAGCTCGCGCAGCTGAAGGCGCTGGACTGGGACGAGCTGATGGACACGCTGCGCCAGCGGCTCGAGGAACAGCAGGAACGCCACGAAGGCGGCAGCCGTTGGATCGGCACCGGCGGCACCAGTCCCTTCGGCAACGGCGGCGTCAATCCGCGCGGCGTCCGCATCGGCGGCCCCGGCGGCCAGCGCAGCGCGGTCAAGGTCTGGGACCAGCGCGCCTACAAGGACTACGACGACAACATCGAGCTGGGCACCCGCAACATCAAGGTCGCGTTGCGCCGGCTGCGCCGCTTCGCGCGCGAGGGGTCGGAGCTGGAGCTCGACCTCGACGACACCATCCACAAGACCGCCGCCAACGCCGGCATGCTCGACATCCGCATGATCCCGGAGCGCCACAACAAGGTGAAGCTGCTGCTGCTGATGGACGTCGGCGGCACGATGGATGAGCACGTGCACCGTGTCGAGGAGCTGTTCTCCGCGGTCAAGAGCGAGTTCAAGCACCTGGAGTTCTTCTACTTCCACAACTGCGTCTACGACTTCGTGTGGAAGAACAACCGGCGCCGCTTCAGCGAGAAGACCTCGACCTGGGACCTGATCCACAAGTACAACCGGGACTACAAGCTCATCTTCGTCGGCGACGCCACGATGAGCCCCTACGAGATCCTCCAGCCCGGCGGCAGCGTCGAGTACAACAACGAGGAAGCCGGCGCCGAATGGCTGCAGCGGCTCACCGCCCATTTCAGCAAGCACGTCTGGATCAACCCCGAACCGGCCGGGGTCTGGCAATACCGCCAGAGCATCTCGCTGATCCAGCAGTTGATGCAGCAACGCATGATGCCGCTCACCATGGGCGGACTCGAACAGGCGATGCGCGTGCTCAACCGATGACGGCGACGACCCTGACGCTTCCGGTGACTCATTGGCTGCGGCGCGCGCTGCCGATCTTCACGATCGGCGCGGCGCTCGCGCTGCTGGGCGGCTGCTCGCTGCTGCCCACCGACCGCAAGGCGCAGCTGAAGGTCGCGGCGACCGAAGAGGCCGATGCCAACAATCCCTACGTGACCAGCACGCGCAAGATCTCGGCCTATGAGCTGACCGTCGAGGCGCCGCCCGAGCTGCGCTCGCTGCTGATGGAGCACCTGGACCTGGCGCGCTTCCGCGACACGCCCGAGGACATGCGCCTGACCGCCGGGGAGTTGCGCCGGCTTGCCGCCGTCGCGCCCGAGCAGGCCACCAAGCTGCTGGAGACCGCCGGCTACTTCAACGCCAAGGTCCGGACCGAGGAAGTGGGCGACCTGTCCGACGGCGTGCGCAACCTGCGGCTGATCGTCGACACCGGCCCGCGCGCGCTGGTCCGCCAGATGGACCTGCGCATCGAGGGCCCGCTGAAGACCGCCACCGAGCGCGGCGACAAGCTCGCGGTGGCCCTCGACCGCACGTTGACGCAGAGCTGGCTGCTGCCGCCGCAGACGGGCTTCAGCCAGGGCGACTGGGCCGCCGCCAAGAACGCGCTGCTGACACGCGCGCGGGCGCAGGGCTATCCGCTGGCCCGGATGACGCACAGCGAGGCCGTCGTGCAGGCCGACGACAACCAGGTCGACATCGCCGTCACGCTGGAGAGCGGGCCGCTGTTCACGCTCGGCGAGCTGACCGTCGAGGGCCTGAACCACCAGCCCGAGGAAAGCGTGCGCCGGCTGGCGGGCTACCAGCTGCACCAGCCCTACAACGAGAAGCTGCTGCTCGACTTCCAGGAGCGGCTGGTGGGCACGCAGCTGTTCGACAGCGCCAGCGTCGAGATCCAGCCCGAGAGCGTCACCCCGGCGCCCGGCGCCGAGACCGTCGAGGTGCCGGTGACCGTGAAGATCCGCGAGGCCGCGCGCCAGCAGGTCACGCTGGGCGTCGGTTACCGGACCGTCGACGGCCCGAGCGCCAACATCGAATACACGCACCGCAAGCCCTTCGGGCTCAACATCCGCGAGCGCAGCAAGCTCGAGCTGTCCCGCGTCCGCCAGGCGCTGGACACGGAAATCAGCTCCCATCCGCAACCCAACATGCAGCGCAGCCTGGCGCTGGTGAAGGTCGAGCGCATCGACGACAACGACCAGGTCAACCTCAACCTCAGCACCCGCTTCGGTTATGCGAAGGAGACGGAGCCCGAGGACCGGCTGACCTACGTCGAGGTCATCCGGTCCTGGGAACACAAGCCGGCGGTTCCGACGACGGTGGCCGGCGCGGTGTCGCTGAACCAGCAGATGACGTGGCGGCGGCTGGACTCGCGCGTGCTGCCGACCAAGGGCTGGAGCGCCACCGCCACGGTCGGCGGCGGCTGGGCCGACAGCTCGGCGGAGAAGAACGGCCCGTTCGCACGGGCGACCGGCAAGGTCTACTGGTACTCGCCGCTGTCGGGGCGCTGGCTGTTCTCGACACGACTCGAAGGCGGCCAGATCCTGGCCAAGGGCAAGCTGGGCCTGCCGGAGGCGCTGCGCTTCCGCACCGGCGGCGACGACAGCGTGCGCGGCTACGGCTACAACGACCTGGGCCCGGTGAACTCCACCGGCGCGCAGACCGGCGGCCGCGTGCTGCTCGAACGGCAGCGTCGAGGTCTCGCACCCGCTCACGCCGCGCATCCCGCAGCTGATGGGCGCCGTGTTCATCGACGCCGGCCAGGCCGCGCAGAACTGGGGCGACTACCACCCCGCCTGGGCCTACGGCACCGGCCTGCGCTATCGCAGCCCGGTCGGCGTGCTGCGCTTCGACTTCGCCAAGGGCAACCTGGTCGACAAGTGGCGCCTGCATTTCAGCGTCGGCATCAACCTGTAATCCGATGAGCGACCCGCGCGACGACCTTCCCACACCCTCGTCTCCGGACGCGGCGCCTTCCGGCGCCCCGGCTCCACGCCGCCGTCGTCGCGGCCGCAACCTGCTGTGGGTGCTGCTCGCGGTGCCGGTACTGATCGGTCTGGCGCTGCTCGCGCTGACCTGGGCGCTGAAGACGGACAGCGGCACCGCCTACGTGCTGGCGAAGGTGCCCGGCCTGTCGCTGCAGAACGCACGCGGCCGGCTGCTGGGCGACTTCGACGTCGACCGCGCCGAGCTCGTGCTGCCCGGCACCGAGGACCGCATCGTCCTTGAGCAACTGCAATGGCGGAACGTTCGGCTGGTCTGGAACCGTTCGCCGCTGCTGTGGGGCGAAGTCCGGGCGGACCGGCTGGCCATCGCGCGCCTGCGGGTGCAGGTCGCGCCGAGCGCGTCGACCGAACCGGCCAAGCCCCCGCTCAGCCTGCTGTCGCCGGTCGCGATCACGATCGCGGACCTGGAGATCGGCGAGGTCTTCGCTCCCGGCCTGGCGCAGCCGCTGCGCGGCCTGCGCGGCAGCGCGGCGTTGGGCGCCGACGGCGGCAGGCAGCATGCGCTGACCGTGAAGTCGCTGGGCTGGCAACAACTGACCCTCGCCGGCGAGGCCCGGATCGCGACGCAGGACGACCTGAAGCTCGCCAGCCGCTGGACGCTGAGCCAGCCGACCGGCGAGCTGCCGTGGACCGCGCCGTTCCAGCTCGACGGCCCGATCGCGGACCTGACGCTGAAGGGCTCGCTCGAGGCGGCGAAGCAGCGTCTGCAGGTGCAGGCCCGGCTGCAGGCGTTCGCGCCCTTCCCCGTCGCGCAGCTGGAGACGCAGGCCAAGGACCTGGACCTCGCCGCGCTGCTGCCCGGCACCGCCGGCGTGCCGCGCACCGGCCTCAGCGGCAAGGTCACGATGACGCCGAACGCGGACAAGTCGCTCAGCGTCAAGGCGGACCTGGACAACAGCGCCGCCGGCCGGCTCGACCAGGATCGCCTGCCGCTGCGTCAACTGCAGCTGGACCTGCTGCTCGATCCGTCGAACTGGACCCGGCTGCGCCTGCCTCGACTGGACGCGCTGCTGACCGGCGGCGGCCGGCTGCAGGCGGTGGGTCAGACCAGCCAGGCCGACGGCAGCGTGCTGACGCTGCGCCTCACCGGCCTGGACAGCCGCCAGATCGACGCGCGTTGGCCGGTGGTCCAGGCGCGCGGTGAGCTCAAGCTCAGCACCAAGGCCAACCTGGTGAAGGCCTCCGCGGACCAGTCGCTGCAGGTCGAAGGCGACCTCACCGGGCAACTCGGCCAAGGCAAGCTGCAGGCGCCGCTCGCGGTCACGCTGGCTGCGGAACTGCGCACGCAGTCGATCGACGTGCAACGCCTGCAGGCGCGCTCGGGCGCCGCCACGCTGAACGCCGCGGGCGAGTTCACGCTGAACGAGGCCCTCGACTTCGCCTCGGGCTGGAAGACCCGCGTGGAAGCCTCCGTGCAGGGCCTGGATCCGCGCCGCCTCAGCCCGGAGCCGCTGCCCGCCGGCGCCGCGCCGCAGGCGATCAACGGCCGCTTGAAGGCCGCGCTCCAGTCGGTGCGCGGCAGCCTGTGGCCGCAAGGCAAGGCCGATCTCGACCTGCAACCCAGCCAGTGGCAAGGCCTGCCCCTCAGCGGCCAGGTCCGCTACAGCCGCAACGGGACCGCCGCGCCGGACCTGCTGGCCGATCTGCGACTGGCCGACGCGACGCTGCAGGCGCGCAGCCGCATCAACGCGGCGGCGCGGCGCGAGCAGGTCGATCTGTCGATCAATGCGAACGCACCCAGGCTCGCCAGCCTGCAGCCGATGCTGCGGGCGCAGTTCCCGCAGGCGACGATCGTCGGCAGCGCGCAGGCGCAGGCGACCGTCGTGCTGATCCAGCCGGGCGCGCGCCAGGCCCAGTACGGCAGCGACGGCAAGTGGCAGTTGCAGGGCTTCGGGCTCTCCGGCGTGCCGGGCCTGCCGGCCAACTCCGGCAGCCGGCCGGCGCTGCAGCTGGACAACGCCTCAGGCCAATGGACGCTGTCCAGCCTCAAGGACGCGAAGCTCGCGTGGACCACGCAGCTCCGCAACCTGCGGCTGCCGCAGCAGAGCATGCGACTCGACGAGCTGCAGCTGGACCTCTCCGGCAGTTGGGCGCAGCACCGCCTGACGCTGACGACGCAGGGCCAGGTGCCGCTGCCGCCGGTGCTGACGCAACCGGCGCCGACCAAGGTGGTCGCGCGGGCACAGGCGGCGAGCGCGAACGGCTCCGCCCTCGCGCAGACGGTGCCGCTGGACCCGCAGGGCGCGCGCGCGCGGATCGCGCTGGACGGCGCGCTGGAAGCCGATCCGCTGCAGGCCTGGCGCCAGGGCGCGGTGTGGAACGCGCGCGGGCTGACGCTCGCGCTGGAAGCCAGCCAGCAGGCCACGCCGCTGCTGAAGGCCGGACCGCTGGCGCTCGCGCTGCGGCTGGACCCGGGACTCGATCCGCGCCAGGCGACGCTCGCGCCGGGGCGGATGGAGCTGCTCGGCGCCGGCCTGCGCTGGGATCGCATGATGTGGCAGAGCGCCAACCAGCCCAACCTGCCCTCGGGCGAGTGGGACGTCCAGGCGGTGATGGAGCCACTGGCCGCCGCACCGGTGCTGAGCAAGCTGCAGCCCGACTTCGGCTGGGGCGGCGACCTGCAGATCGAAGGCCGGTTCAAGTCGCGGCGCGACGCGCGCGGCCTGACGGTGGACGCGATGCTCGAGCGCACCAAGGGCGACCTGACGGTCACCGACGAAGTCAGCACGCAGCGGCTCGCGCTCACCGACCTGCGGCTGGGCGTGATCGCGGACCAGGGCGTGTGGCATCTGGTGCAGGGCGTGGCCGGCGAGAACATGGGCGCTATCGGCGGCGCGGTGACATTCCGGACCGCCAATGCGCACGCGCTGCCGACGCCGGGCGCCAAGCTCGAAGGCGGCATCGAGGCCAAGGTCGACAACATGGGCAACTGGGGCCCGTGGCTGCCGGCGGGCTGGCGCCTGGGCGGCAGCCTGGCCGCGACGCTGAACTTCGGCGGCACGCTGGGCGCGCCGGAAGTCCGCGGCCAGGCCGGCGCGCAGAAGCTGTCGCTACGCAATCCGCTGATGGGCGTGGACATGCAGCAGGGCGAGCTCGCGCTGACGATGAGCGGCCGAGAAGCCAGGCTCGAGAAGTTCACCGCGCGCGCCGGCAACGGCACGGTCAACATGGACGGCACGCTGCGCTTCGGCGCGCAGCCCAGCGCGGAGCTGTCGCTGAAGGCGGACACCTTCGCGCTGCTGCAGCGCGTGGACCGGCGCATCGTCGCCACCGGCGCCGCGCAGCTCAAGGCCAGCGCGCAGCTGCTGGACCTGAAGGGACAGTTCGTCGTCGCCGAGGGGCTGTTCGACTTCTCGCGCGGCGATGCGCCGCAGCTCGACAACGACGTACAGGTCGTGCGCCAGAACGCGCCGCCCAAGGCCGTCGACGGCAGCGGCAAGCCGATGCGGCTCAAGCTCGACCTGGACCTGGACCTCGGACGGCGCCTGCAGCTCAAGGGCTACGGCATCGACACGAAGCTGCGCGGCCTGCTGCACCTCGCGCAGGACGGTCAGCCGCGGCCGGAGATGACCGGCGAGGTCCGCAGCGAAGGCGGCACCTTCAACGCCTACGGCCAGAAGCTGGTCGTCGAGCGCGGCATCTTCAGCTTCGTCGGGCCGCTGGACAACCCGCGGCTGGACGTGCTCGCGATCCGGCCCGACATGGAGAACGAAGCGGTGCGCGTCGGCGTGACGGTCACCGGCACGGCCAGCAGCCCCGCGGATCAAGCTCTATTCCGAGCCCGACATGAGCGAGACCAACAAGCTCTCGTGGCTGGTGCTGGGACGCTCGCCGGACAACCTGGGCCGCAGCGACACCGCGCTGATGCAACGCGCCGCGATGGCGCTGATCAGCGGCGACGGCGAGAGCGCCAGCGACAAGCTGATCCACAACATCGGTCTGGACGAGCTGTCCTTCAGCGGCGAAGGCGACGATGCGCGCGGCACCGTGGTGCGGCTGGGCAAGCAGGTCAGCCGCAACGTCTTCGTCGCCTACGAGCGCGGGCTGAACGCCACCACGGGGTCCTGGCAGGTGATCTACAAGCTCGCTCAGCGCTTCACGCTGCGGGCGCAGGCCAACGAGTACCAGCAGGGCCTGGACGTGATCTGGCAGTGGAAGTGGGAGTAGCGGTCCGATAGCAAGCGCATGGCATGGGCATGGCAGTCGGAACGGCAGCGGGCGTGGTCGCCTGCACGCCAGCCCGGGCTGGCCCACTGAGGCGCGCGGCTTCATGCGAGAATCCGCCGCTTTCGCGGACAGGGCCCCACCGGGGCCGGTTCACGCGGGCTCTCCGTAGTTCAATGGATAGAACGGCCGCCTCCTAAGCGGCAAATACAGGTTCGATTCCTGTCGGAGGGACCAACGCCTGGCGTCGGTCCCGACGCCTTCCGCCGCGCTCCTGCGGCACTAGCGCTTCAGCACGATCGTCACCAGCGCCGACGCGTCCACCACGCCGGTCACCGTGTGCACCACGCCCCCTTCGAGATAGCACAGCTGCCCCGCGCGCAAGGGCTGGCGCTGCTCCGCGCCGTCGCGCTGGACGATCAGCTCGAGTTCGCCTTCCAGGCAATGCAGCGTGATCTCGCCGTCGACCTTGTGCGACGGCAGCGACTTGCCCTTGGGCAGGACGACACGCATCACCTCCAGGCCCTCCGACTTGAACAGTGCGGAAGACGGTGTCGCGGTCAGCGCGGCACCCAGCGGCGCGACATCGATCGGCTGGGCGGGGGCGGCATGCGGCAAGGCCATGGAACTCCTCCTGGTGGGCGGGCGACTGCGGCGCGTCGAGGTCGCACCGCGGCTGGCGTTGCATCGATCATGGCACCGTCCGTGCCCGTTCGCATCCCCGAGGCGGCCGACACCCTGCCGGAAGTCATTCCCCGCGTTCACCCACCGCGTACCCACCGTTTCCACACCGCGCCCGGAATGCGCGCAAGATGCTCGCGATACGCGTAAATGCGGGGTAAACCGGCTTTTCATGCCGGGCCGCTTTTTTGCCTCACGCATATACTGGGAACGCCTTTGTTCCGTCCCGCACAACGGGGACGGACCATGCGGCGCCAAGCAGCCAGGCTGTACTGATTCAAGGTTTTTCATCATGGGCGCCAAACTGAAAGTCGCGGGCTGGGTCGCATTGGGTGCGATGGCCGGTGTCATGACGACGATGCAGCTGCAGGCCAATGCCCGCAGCACCACCAGCCCCCTTCCGCTCGAGGAACTGCAGCAGCTCGCCGCCGTCTTCGGGATCGTGAAGTCCGACTACGTCGAGTCCGTCGACGAGAAGAAGCTGATCAACGACGCCATCTCCGGCATGGTCAGCGGCCTGGACCCCCACTCCCAGTTCTTCGACAAGAAGAGCTTCAAGGAATTCCGCGAGAGCACGTCCGGCAAGTTCGTCGGCGTCGGCATCGAGATCGGCATGGAAGACGGCCTGGTCAAGATCGTCTCGCCGATCGAAGGCAGCCCCGCCTTCCGCGCCGGCCTCAAGAGCGGCGACCTGATCAGCAAGATCGACGACACGGCCGTGCGCGGCCTCACGCTCGATCAAGCGGTCAAGAAGATGCGCGGCGAACCGGCCACCAAGGTCACGCTGTCGATCTACCGCAAGTCGGAAAGCCGCACCTTCCCCGTCACGATCAGCCGCGAGGAAATCCGCGTGCAGAGCGTGCGCGCCAAGCTGGTCGAACCGGGCTACGCCTGGATCCGCGTGAGCCAGTTCCAGGACCGCACCGTCGAGGACTTCAGCCAGAAGCTGGCCGAGCTCTACAAGCAGGACCCCAAGATCAAGGGCGTCGTGCTGGACCTGCGCAATGACCCGGGCGGCCTGCTCGAGGGCGCGGTCGCGATCTCCGCGGCCTTCCTGCCCAAGGGCGTCGAGGTCGTGTCGACCAATGGTCAGCTCGCCGAGTCGAAGGCCAGCTACCGTGCCGATCCGGACTTCTACGCCCGCCGCGGCTCGGGCGATCCGCTGCGCCGCCTGCCGGACGCGATCAAGAACGTGCCGATGGTGGTGCTGGTGAACGAAGGTTCCGCCTCGGCCAGCGAGATCGTCGCCGGCGCGCTGCAGGACCACAAGCGGGCGACCGTGATGGGCCTGCAGACCTTCGGCAAGGGCTCGGTGCAGACCGTGCGCCAGTTGGGCCCGGACACGGCGGTCAAGCTGACCACCGCGCGCTACTACACGCCGAGCGGCCGCTCGATCCAGGCCAAGGGCATCGTGCCGGACATCCCGCTGGACGAGACCGCCGAGGGCAACGTCTTCGCCGAGCTGCGCATGCGCGAGGCCGACCTCGAGAAGCACCTCCACGGCTCGGACGAGAAGACGGAAGAGTCGCGCTCCAAGGAACTGGAGAAGATCCGCGAGGAACGTCGCCAGAAGCTGGAAGCCGACTACGCCAAGCGCGCCGAAGCACCGAAGCCGCTGCCCGAGTTCGGCAGCGCGGAAGACTTCCCGCTGCGCCAGGCGCTGAACCAGCTGCAAGGCAAGCCGGTCGCGGTCTCCAAGGTCGCGCAGGAACGCAAGGCGGAAGCGAAGACCGAATAAGTCTTCCCCAGCCCCAAAGACAAACGCCCGATGCTTGCATCGGGCGTTTTGCTTGGTGGGTACCGATCAACTCGGCGAGGTGCCGTTGCTTTCTTCCGCTTCGGCGTCCGGGGCCTTCGAGTAGCGGGCGAAGGCGTTGGCGGCCCAGAGGCCGACTTCGTAGAGCAGGCACATCGGGATCGCCAGCGCGAGCTGCGAGACGATGTCCGGCGGCGTGATCACCGCCGCGATGACGAAGGCCAGCACGATGAAGTAGCCGCGGAACTGCTTGAGCTGCGGCACCGTGACGATGCCCATGCGCGCCAGCACCACCACCACCACCGGCACCTCGAACGCGGCCCCGAAGGCGATGAACATGTTCATCACGAAGCCCAGGTAGGCCTCGATGTCCGGCGCCGCAGTGATGCTCTTGGGCGCGAAGCTCTGGATGAAGGTGAAGACCTTGCCGAACACGAAGAAGTAGCAGAACGCCACGCCCGCGAAGAACAGCAGCGTGCTCGACACCACCAGCGGCATCACCAGGCGCTTCTCGTGGGAGTACAAGCCCGGCGCGACGAAGGCCCAGACCTGGTACAGCACCACCGGCAAGGCCACCAGGAAGGCCGCCAGCAAGGTGATCTTCAAGGGCACGAGGAACGGCGACAGCACGTTCGTCGCGATCATGGAGCTGCCCTGCGGCAGGTGCGAGACCAGCGGCACCGCGAGCAGGTCGAACAGACCGCCCGGACCGGGCCAGGCGCACAGCACCCCGAAAGCGATGGCGACCGCCACCAGCGCCCGGATCAACCGGTCGCGCAGCTCCATCAGGTGGGACACAAAAGGCTGTTCGGTGCCGGCCAGTTCGTCTTCTTGGGGGCTGCTCATGGGGCTCGGCGGGAGGGACGGAAGCGCGCCACGCGGGCCGCGCCGGATTGGGCGTGGCGACGCACGCCCTGCCGCTGCTTGTACCAGACCGGCGTGGCGCCGCGCTTGAGGCGCCAGTTCTTCTTCGGATGCGCGTAGACAGGGACCTGCCCGCCGTAGCCACCGATCGTGCCGTCCGCGTTCGTCCCGTCCACGGACAGGTCGGACCAGGTGGACTGCAGCGACTGGTTGGCGGCGTCCATCTGCTCCTGCACGCTGGACTGCACGTCGTTGACGGCGGTCTGGAACTGGCCCTTCATCTTCTGGAGTTCCTCCAGTTCGATGGACCGGTTCACCTCCGCCTTCACGTCGGACACGTAACGCTGCGCCTTGCCCAGCAGCGTGCCCACGGTGCGGGCAACGCGCGGCAGGCGCTCAGGGCCGAGCACGACCAGCGCCACGGCGCCGATCAGCACCAGCTTGTCAAAGCCGAAATCGACCATGCGGGCCGCGCTCAGGAGCGCGTCTTGGCGTCGACGTCGACGGTGTTCGGATCAGCCGCCTTGTTGGCGTTGGCCACCTGCTGCGGCGGCGTCTCGGACGAGGTGCCGTCCTTCATGCCGTCCTTGAAGCCCTTGACGGCAGCACCCAGGTCGCCGCCCACGTTGCGCAGCTTCTTGGTGCCGAAGACGGCGATCACGACGACCAGCACGATCAGCCAGTGCCAAATACTCAAACCACCCATGACAATCTCCAGAGTCGGAAGCCGAAATTCTACGGTGCGCGCATGACAGGCATGTCGGCGATCAATGCCCGCCCATGGCCGCATCAGCGGCTTATGGACCTCGTGCTACCCGCTGAGCGAACAGCGAACGTCGCTGTTCGCCACGGTTGCGCTGCGGATTGCTGCAGCGGCGGCCTGTAAATGAGGCCGGCGCTCAGCCTTTCAACCAGGGACGCGGACCGCCGATGGCGTGCATGTGGAGGTGGAACACCTCCTGGCCACCATCCGATCCGGTGTTGATGACGGTCCGGAAACCATTCGTGACGCCGAGTTCCTTCATCAACGTCGGCACCAGCACGGACATCTTGCCGAGCAGCGGCGCGTGCTCGGGTTGCAGGTCGACCATGCTGGCGATGTGCTGCTTGGGAATCAGCAGGAAATGCACCGGCGCCCACGGATGGATGTCGTGGAAGCCGATCAGGTCGTCGTCCTCGTAGACCTTCTTCGCGGGAATCTGGCCCTGGACGATCTTGCAGAAGATGCAGTTGGGGTCGTGGCTCATGGTCGGCGGCGGTCGGAAGCGGTCGAAAAGCGGTCGAAACGGTGAACGGTTGTCAGATCGGCATGGGCCGGCGGTCATTCATGGCCAGCCAGCCGCGCACGATGCGGTAGAGGAACCAGATCGAGATCAGGCACCAGGCGATCCAGCCCGGGATGATGAACAGGAACCACAGCGGGATCGTGACGACGTACAGGATGCCGCACCACAGCACGCTGCGCAGCCGCCAGGAGAAGTGGGTGGCCTGCCAGGTGCCGGCGGCCTCGTCGCGCTTCACCAGGTCGACGATCACCGCGACGATCAGCAGCACGATGCTGGCCTGCACGCCGGGCAGCAGCGCGCCGATCGCGACGACGGCATGCAGCGCGTAGCTGATGATCCCGACGGTGCGCAGGCCTGCTTCGCGCTGCGGGTCGAGGACGACGTCGGGCGGCTGCGGTTCGAACGTTTGGGTCATGCGTTCTCCTTCATGCGTCCCCCGGACGGGGGCTTCGACGGGCGAATTCCTCGAGGCCGGACAGCCCTTCGCGACGGGCCAGCTCGGCCAGTACCTGCTCGGGACGCAGGTCGAAGGCCGCCAGCGCGACGATCGAATGGAACCACAGGTCGGCGACCTCGTAGACCAGCTTGTCCGGCACGCCGTCCTTGGCCGCGAGCACGACCTCGGTCGCTTCCTCGCCGACCTTCTTGAGGATCTGGTCCAGACCCTTGGCGAACAGCTTGGCGACGTAGCTCTTGTCGGGATCGCCCTCGGCGCGGCGTTGGGCGACGACATCGCCCAGATGCGCCAGGACATCGGTCCCGTTCAGCGGAGCCGTTGCCGCAGCAGTCAGCGGTGCGGTCACCGCGGGCGACGGGCTGTCGGGCGGGAACGGCGTGTCTGGCGCGGCGGTCAGGTCAGGCGTATCCATGGCGCTCATGCCTTGTAGATGCTGGCCGGGTCCTTGAGGACCGGCTCGACCGCCGTCCACACGCCGTTCTCCAGCTTCTGGAAGAAGCAGCTGTGGCGGCCGGTGTGGCAGGCGATGCCCGGTTCGTGGCCGTGCTGCGTGACGCTCAGCAGCACGACGTCGTTGTCGCAGTCCAGCCGGATGCCGTGGACCTGCTGCACGTGGCCGGACTCCTCGCCCTTGTGCCACAGCCGCTGGCGCGAGCGGCTCCAGTAGACCGCCTCGCCGACCTCGGCGGTGCGGGCCAGGGCCTCGCGATTCATCCACGCGAACATCAGGATGTCGTTCGAGCCCTGTTCCTGGGCGATGACGGGCACCAGCCCGTCGCGGTCCCACTTGATCTGATCCAGCCAGTCCATCGGGGCAGTGTAGTCCGCGGTCGCCGCGGCGGCAGCGTTCACACCATCGGTCGTGCCTTCAGACGACATGGGTCGCCCCGACGTGGAAACGCTCCGCGGCGAACCACTGCAGCACCGGGATCGTGCCCGGCAGGACCGGTTGCACCTGCACCGGCAGATGCTGCCAGCTCATCGACTGGCCTTCGCGCATCTCGAACTCGCCCTGCCACTCGTACACCTTGCAGAAGTGCAGCCGCACCTTGGCGTGCGGGTACTCCATCAGCTCGATCTTCCACGGCTGCGCCGCGCCGATCGTGATGCCGAGCTCCTCGTGCAGCTCGCGACGCAGGGCCTGCTCGACGGTCTCGCCAGCTTCGAGCTTGCCGCCCGGGAACTCCCAGTAGCCGGCGTAGACCTTGCCCTCGGGGCGCGAGGTCAGCAGGAACTCGGTCTCGCGGCCGTTCGGCTCGCGGCGCACCAGCACGCCGACGGCCACGTCCACCGGCACGCGATCGCTCGCGGCGGAGGGGCTGTGCGGGTTCGCGGATTCGTTCTTTGAAGACATGGACTTGTCAGACATGGTCGAGGCCCTCCGGCGCATCGCCGTCCCGCGCCGAGGCCGAGGCGCCGTCGGCGGCCACGCCCGCAGCCGCCCCCTGCCCCGCCAGATCGCGGGCGAACTGATAGGCAACGCGACCCGAGCGCGATCCGCGTTCCAGCGCCCAGACCAGCGCCGGCTGGCGCGCGGCCTCGATGCGGGCGGCATCCAGGCCGAAATGCGTCAGCCACTGCGCGACGATCGCCAAGTACTCCTGCTGGCTGAAGCTGTAGAAGCTGATCCACAGGCCGAAGCGCTCGGACAGCGAGATCTTCTCCTCCACCGCCTCGCCCGGATGCACCTCGACGTTGCCGTCGCGCTCCGAGTAGGTGGAGGCGAGGTTGTCCTTCATCTGCTCGGGCAGCAGGTGGCGGCGGTTGCTGGTCGCGTAGATCAGCAGGTTGTCGGTGGCCGCGGCGACCGAGCCGTCCAGCATCGACTTCAAGGCCTTGTAGCCGGCCTCGCCTTCGTCGAAGCTGAGGTCGTCGCAGAAGATCACGAAGCGTTCCGGGCGATCGACGACCAGGTCGGCCAGGTCCGGCAGGTCGACCAGGTCGCCCTTGTCGACCTCGATCAGGCGCAGGCCCTGTCCGGCGAATTCGTTGAGGCAGGCCTTGATCAGCGAGCTCTTGCCGGTGCCGCGCGCGCCCGTCAGCAGCACGTTGTTGGCGGGCTGGCCCTGCACGAACTGGCGCGTGTTGCGCAGCAGGCGATCCTTCTGCGGCTCGACCTCCTTGAGGTCGGCGAGCCGGATCGTGGAGAGGTGCTTCACCGGCTCCAGCCGGGCGCTCGCGCCGCGCTTGCGGTAGCGGAAGGCGACCGCGGCGTCCCAGTCGGGCGGCGTCAGGGGCTGGGGCAGCACGGCCTCCAGGCGGTTCAACAGCGCGTCGGCGCGCCGCAGCACAGCTTCAAGGGCGTCGGGAACATTGGCCATAGCCACCGAGTGTAGGCGGCGCCCCGAGCCGTTCAGGGCGGTTGGCATCGCGAAAGCTCAGGCGAGCATTCGCATCGCGGCATCCAACTGTTCGGTGGGAAGCCGCTTGAAGCCGGAACGTGCATAACGCTGCAGCCGGCCGATGATGAAGCTCACCAGCACCGAGGCCTGCGCCTGGGCCTCGACGGTCGGCGTGGTCGATCCCGAGGCTTCCGCGGCGGTGCGCAGTCCCTGCCGCAGCGAGGACTCGACCTTGTCGAAGAACTGGTTCATGCGCGCGACCAGGCGCTCGTTCTCGTAGACCAGCGCGTCGCCGACCATCACGCGGGCCATGCCCGGATTGCGCTCGCCGAACTGCAGCAGCACCGCGACGATGCGCTGGGCCTGCGCCAGGCCGTCGGTCTCACGTTCGGCGATCTGGTTGAGCAGCGAGAAGATGCTGGTCTCGATGAATTCGATGAGGCCCTCGAACATCTGGGCCTTGCTGGCGAAGTGGCGGTAGAGCGCCGCCTCGCTGACCTCCAGCCGCGCCGCGAGCGCGGCGGTGGTCACCCGTTCCGCGCCGGGTTGCTCCAGCATGCTGGCCAGCGTCTGCAGGATCTGCACCCGGCGCTCGCCCGGCTTGAGCCGCTTGCGTGGCAGCTCCGCCGGCTTGGCAGCGGCGGAGTCCGGGGTGTCCGAGGAGCTGGGGTGCATGGAAGGGGCCGAAGTGTGCGGCGATTCTGGCACAGCCGGAACGCCGTCTTGACGTCGATGCCGGACGTCGTACGCCGACTCCCCGAGGACGCCCCGAGGCCGCGCCAAGGCCGCCCAAGGCCGGTTCCCGGCTCATGTCGGGAAGACCGCCCCCCCCTGCGAGGTGGCAGTCCTTGCCCGTTCCGTCGTCGAGCGGTCCCGGCCGGTCCGCGCTCAGTCGCGCAGCCAGCCGAGGCGGCGCGCCTCGTAGATCGCCTCGACCTTGGAGCGCACCTGCAGCTTGCGGTAGGTGCGCTTCACGTAGGTCATGATGGTGTGCGGCGACACGTTCATGAACTGCGCGATCTCGTCGAAGGTGAAGCCCTTGGCGGCCAGGTGCAGCACGCGCGATTCCTGTTCGGACAACGCAACGACCTGTTCGTCGACCAGCGGCATCGGGGCCGAATCGCCGAAGCCGCGCGGATGCGAGCCCGCGCCCTGCGGCGCCAGGCGCAGCAGCAGCCGCCGCGCGATCACCGGCGAGATGGGGCTGCCGCCCGCGCGCAGCGAGCGGAGCTGGCCGGGCAGATCCAGCGCCAGCGAGTCCTTGAGCAGGTAGCCGGTCGCGCCGGCTTCGATGCTCGAGAGCACATGCTGCTCGTCGCCGAAGACGGAGATGACCATCACCTCGCACTCGGGCGCGACGTGGGCCGCATGGCGGATCAGTTCGATCCCGCTGCCGCCGGGCAGGTCGAGGTCGACCAGCAGCACGTCGGGACGCGTCTGGTCGAACATCTTCCGGCCCTGCTGGAGATCGGTGGCCATGCCCACCAGACGGATGTCCGGCGCTTTCTCAAGGGCATGGGCGAACGCTTCGCGGAAACGAAGCTGATCCTCGACGATCAAGACGCTGAAAAGTGACATGCAATCCCTCACGGCCTGTGCAGCCGTTTCGTGGCGCATTCTGGGATGTCGCGTGTTTCAGCGGCAATCCCCAGCTTGCAGTGGTATGACCTTCGACCAAGCCCGGTGGCCAGCGGGTCAGCCAAGGGCAAGCGGCGATCCTGGCGGCCCGGCAGAAACGACCGAGCCCCCTCGTTCGGAGGGGGCTCGGTGCATGGATCCACCCATCAGGGGGGACCGGAACGGCAGCGCGGGCGGCCTCTTGCGAGGCCGGGTGACGCGCAATCGCTCAGTGCGAGCGGATCATCGTGCCGTAGGCCTGCTCGGACAGGATCTCCAGCAGCATCGCATGGGGGACGCGGCCGTCGATGATGTGGACGGCCTTGACGCCGCTGCGGGCAGCGTCCAGCGCGGAGGCGATCTTGGGCAGCATGCCGCCGGACAGCGTGCCGTCGGCGAAGAGCTCGTCGATCTCGCGCGCCGACAGGTCGGTCAGCAGGTTGCCCTGCTTGTCGAGCACGCCGGGGGTGTTGGTCAGCAGCACCAGCTTCTCGGCCTTGAGCACCTCGGCCAGCTTGCCGGCGACGACGTCGGCGTTGATGTTGTAGCTCTCGTTGCTCTCGCCGAAGCCGATCGGGCTGATGACGGGGATGAACTGGTCGTCCTGCAGCGCCTTCACGACGCTGGGGTCGATGGCGACGATGTCGCCGACGGAGCCCACGTCGTGCTCCTTGTTCGGGTCGTCCTTGTCGATCAGCTTGAGCTTCTTGGCGCGGATCATGCCGCCGTCGCGGCCGGTCAGGCCCACGGCCTTGCCGCCGGCGACGTTGATCAGGCCGACGATGTCCTGCTGCACCTCGCCGGCGAGCACCCATTCGACGACGCTCATCGTCTCCTCGTCGGTGACGCGCATGCCCTGGATGAAGTGGCCCTTCTTGCCGAGCTTGTTGAGCGCGTCCTCGATCTGCGGTCCGCCGCCGTGCACCACCACCGGGTTCAGGCCGACCAGCTTGAGCAGCACCACGTCCTCGGCGAAGTCCTGCTGCAGCGCGGGGTCGGTCATCGCGTTGCCGCCGTACTTGATGACGATGGTCTTGCCGTGGTACTTGCGGATGTAGGGCAGCGCCTGGGACAGCAGCTCGGCCTTGTCGCGCGGCGGGATGTGGCTCAGATCGGCGTCGTGGACGGGAGGGGTGTTGCTCATGGTGCTGTCCGGAGGAGGCTGAGGGGATGGGACCAAACGGGCGCCATTCTAGGACCGGCAAAATCGACGCCATGCAAGTGCAGCAATATCTGAAGCTGTCCGCCGGCGTGGCCGTGCTGACCATCGCCCTGAAGACGGCCGCCTGGTGGTGGACCGGCTCGGTGAGCCTGGCCTCGGACGCGCTCGAATCGGGGGTGAACCTGGCGGGGGCGCTCTTCGGTCTGGCGATGGTGACGGTCGCGCGGCGGCCGCCCGACGAGGACCACCCCTTCGGCCATCACAAGGCGGAGTACTTCTCCAGCGCCTTCGAAGGCGCGCTGATCCTGATCGCGGCGCTGGGCATCGGCTGGGCCGCGGTCGAGCGGCTGCGCGCGCCGCAGCCGCTGGAGCAGCTCGGCCTCGGCATGGCGCTGTCGCTGGTCAGCACGGCCATCAACGGGGCGCTGGCGTGGAAGATGCTGCAGGCCTCGCGCGAGCATCGCTCGATCGCGCTCGAGGCCGACGCGCGTCATCTGTTCACCGACGTCTGGACCTCGGTCGGCGTCGTCGCCGGCCTGATCGGCGTGATGCTGACGGGCTGGACCTGGCTCGACCCGCTGCTGGCGATCCTGGTCGCGCTGAACATCCTGCGCGAGGCGGTTCATTTGATGTGGAAGTCCACCGGCGGGCTGATGGACATGGCGCTGGACCCCGAGGATCAGCAGGCGATCGCCGAGGTGCTCGCGCGTTTCGAGGCGCCCGAGCTGCGCTTCGATCACGTCGCGACGCGCGTGGCCGGGCAGCAGCGCCATGTCGATTTCCATCTGCACGTGCCGGCCCGATGGACGCTCGGCGAAGCCGCCGCGCTGCGGGGTCAGGTCGAGCAGGCACTGATGCGCGCCCTGCCCGGCCTGCGCGCCAGCATCCAGCTGCTGCCGATCAATGTCGAGACGCGCTTCGCCGAAATGGCGGCGCGCGAAACCGCCACCTCGGGGGCCACCTCACCCGTCACCTCAACGGCCGCGACCGCGGCCACCCCCCACCAGGAAGGACAAGGATGATCGCGCTGCTGCAACGGGTGAAGGAAGCCCGGGTCGATGTCGGCGACCGCTGCACCGGACAGATCGGCGCGGGCCTGCTGCTGCTGATCTGCGCCGAGCCGCAGGACACCGAGGCGGTGGCGGAGAAACTGCTGCAGAAGATCCTGAAGCTGCGCATCTTCAGCGACGACGCCGGCAAGATGAACCGCAGCGTGCAGGACGTGGGCGGCGGCCTGCTGATCGTTTCGCAGTTCACGCTGGCGGCGGACACCTCGGGCGGCAACCGGCCGAGCTTCACCGGCGCCGCGCCGGCGGAACTCGGTCGCCGGCTCTACGAGCACGCGGTCGCGTTCGCGCGGTCGCAGCATCCGGTGGTGGCAACCGGCGAGTTCGGCGCGGACATGCAGGTCCGGCTGGTCAACGACGGGCCGGTCACGATTCCGATGCGGATGTGATGAGAATGCGGTACTACCACTGCACATCGAAGCAAGGAAACCCACCATGATCAGCTACGTCACCCTGGGCAGCAACGACCGCCGCGCGGCCAAGGCGTTCTATGACGCCGCGCTCGCGCCGCTGGGCCTGAAGCCGGGCTACTCGGACGACGAGATGGTCGGCTACGGCCCCGAGGGCGGCGAGACGCAGCTGTGGGTGGTGCAGCCCTTCAACGGGCTGGACGCGACGCCCGGCAACGGCACGATGCTCGCGCTGGCGGCGTCGACGCGCGCGCAGGTCGACGCGGTCTACGCCGCCGCCATCAGCGGCGGCGGCAAGGACGACGGCCGCCCCGGCCCGCGCGAGAACTACGGGCCGAACTTCTACGCGGCCTACTTCCGCGATCTGGACGGCAACAAGGTGGGCGTGGTGTGCCGGTCGCCGGCGTGACGATGGCCGCCTGAGGAAGTCCTTCCGAACCCGCCAATGCAAAGGCCCGCCTGAGGGCGGGCCTTGAGGGGAAGCGGGTCTCCCCGCTTCGGTGTGGTCGACGATCAGTCGGCCACCAATCCGGCATCATCGGGCCTCAGTCGGCGTACTGGCCGGCCGCCTTGATGACCGGCGTCCACTTGGCGATCTCGTCGGCGACGAACTTCTTGTGCTCGGCCGGGTTCACGCGGTTGTCGGTGACGATGACCGCGCCCAGCGCTTCCTCGCGCTTGTGGAACTCGGGATCCTTCAGCGCCGTCTTCAGCGCCGTGTTGATCTTGTCCAGCACGGCCTTCGGCGTGCCCTTGGGCGCGTACATGCCGTGCCAGATCGTCACGTTGAAGCCCTTCAGGCCGGACTCGTCCAGCGTCGGCAGCTTGGCGAGCGAACCGCCCAGGCGCTTGGACGTCGACACCGCGTAGGCCTTGACCTTGCCGCCGTCGATCTGCGTCGTGGTGTTCGTCGTCTGGTCGCACATCAGGTCGACCTGGCCGCCGATCAGGTCGGTCATCGCCGGGCCCGTGCCCTTGTACGGGACCGTGGTCATGTCGATCTTGACCGAGCTCATGTACAGCAGGCCGCACAGGTGCGACGCGGAACCCAGCCCCGCGTTGGCCAGGTTGATCTTGCCCTTGTTGTCGCCCAGCCACTTGACCAGGTCGGCGTAGTTGGCGGCCGGCAGGTTGGGACGCGAGATCAGCGTCATCGGCACTTCGTTGATCAGGCCCAGGTACTCGAAGTCCTCCAGCGTCTTGTACTGCAGGTTGCGGTACAGGGCCGGCGAGGTCGAGATGCCGATGTGATGCAGCAGCAGCGTGTAGCCATCGGGCGCGGCCTTGGACACCTTGGTGGCGCCCAGCGTGCCGCCGGCGCCGCCGACGTTCTCGATCACGATCGTCGCGTTGAGGGGCTTGCGCAGCGCCTCGGCCAGGTCGCGCGCGACCTTGTCGGTCGGGCCGCCGGCGGCGAACGGGACCACGATGGTCACCGGCTTGTCCGGGTAGTCGGCCCAGGCGGCGCCAACGCTCAGCGCGGCGACGGAAGCGAGCAAGATCTTCTTCATGGTGTCTCTTCCTCGTTGGAAGTGTGGGTGATGGCGCGGATGCTAGGTCTCCCTCCCACATTGCAACTTACGGAAACTACGTAAGCCGGGATCCCCCGAGGCATAGAACCGATGCCATCCCCCCTCCATCTGCGGGAATTCAGTCGAACTTCCGCAAGTCCTCGATGACTTTTCCGTCATTGGGCAGCGCGCCCGCCGCGACGAACACCACCTCGCCGCGCAGCTTGGTCACATCGCGCAGCGCCGCCGCCAGACCGTCGGCAAGACCTGCCAGCGCGCCGCCGTCGGTCTCGACGCGCAAGGTCATCCGGTCCTGCGCCATCTCGCCCTCGACGACCAGCCGCCCGCGCCGCGCCTGCGGGAAACGCCGCAGCACCTCGGCCACCTGCCCGGCGTGCACGAACATGCCGCGCACCTTGGCGCTCTGGTCCGCGCGCCCCATCCAACCCTTGATGCGCACGTTGGTGCGCCCGGTCGAGCAGGTGCCGGGCAGCACCGCCGACAGGTCGCCGGTGCCGAAGCGGATCAGCGGGTAGTCGCGGTTGAGCGTCGTGACGACGACCTCGCCCACCTCCCCGTCGGGCACCGGGTCGCCGGTGCCGGGCCGCACGATCTCGAGGATCACGCCCTCGTCGACGACCAGTCCCTGGCGCGCCGCGGTCTCGTACGCGATCAGCCCGAGGTCCGCGGTGGCGTAGCACTGGAAGCCGGTGACGCCGCGTTCGCCGCACCAGTCGCGCAGCGCGGCCGGAAAGGCCTCGCCGCTGACCAGCGCCTTGCGCACGGACAGGGGCTGGCCCTGCTCCGCCGCCTTGTCCAGCAGGATCTTCAGGAAGCTCGGCGTGCCGACGTAGGCCTGCGGCCGGAGCTCGGCCATCGCCTGCAGCTGCAGCTCGGTGTTGCCGACGCCGCCGGCGAAGACCGTGCAGCCCAGCGCCTCCGCGCCGCCTTCCATCATGGCGCCGGCCGGCGTGAGGTGATAGCTGAACGAGTTGTGGACCAGGTCTCCCGCGCGCAGACCCGCCGCGTGCAGGGCGCGGCCGACGCGCCAGTAATCGCGTCCGTGCCCTTCGGGCTCGTAGATCGAGCCCGGCGACTGGAACACGCGACGCGCGCCGGCATTGCGCTTCAAGCCGCGCCAGCCGATCGTCGAGAAGCCGCCGAAGGGTTCGAACGGCACGCGCTCCGCGTCCGCGCGCACCGCCTGCTGGCGGGCCAGCAGCTCCGACTTGCGCGTCACCGGCAAGCGCGCCAGCGCGACGCGCGTGCGGACCAGGTCCGGCTCGACATCGCCGAGCAGCTCGCCGAATGCATCGGTGTTCTGCCGCGCGTTGGCCACCTGGTGCGGCAGCGCCGCCAGCAGCGCGGCCTCGCGCGCGCCGGGATCGCGCGTCTCCAGCGCGTCGTAGAAATCAGTATCGGCGGCGCCCATCACTCTTCCGCCCATTGCGCCAGGCGACGCTTGAGGTCGTCCTGCAGCTTGCGCACGTCGGCCGCGTTGCGGCAGACGCGCGTCTCCCAGTCGGGGCTGCGCGCCGGCTTCTTCGCCAGCTTCGCGGTGATCTGGCCGTCGCCGGCCGCGAGCTGGAGCACCTCCTGGTTCTCGAAGCTCCAGCCGGTGCCGCGCTCCGTCAGCGCGCGCAGGTCGCGCAGCGCGCGCTTCAACTGCACGAGCGCCTCCTCGGCCTTGAACGGCGGGGGCGCGAAGAAGTCGTTGTCCATGAACTGCTCTCCCATCAATCCTTGAATTCAAGCCAGCCAGCGCTTGCGGCGCTTGTAGCTCTTCACGTCGCGGAAGCTCTTGCGATCGGTGCCGCCCATGCCGAGGTAGAACTCGCGCACGTCCTCGTTGTCGCGCAGGGCCTGGGCCTGGCCGTCCATGACGACGCGGCCGTTCTCGAGGATGTAGCCGTAGTCGGCATAGCGCAGCGCCATGTTGGTGTTCTGCTCGGCCAGGAGGAAGGTCGTGCGCTCCTTCTGGTTGAGGTCGCGCACGATCTCGAAGACCTCCTCGACGATCTGCGGCGCCAGACCCATCGAGGGTTCGTCCAGCAGCACCATCTTCGGATCGGCCATCAAGGCCCGCCCGATCGCGCACATCTGCTGCTCGCCGCCCGAGGTGTAGGCCGCCTGCGAGCTCCGCCGCGTCTTCAACCGCGGGAAGTAGTTGTAGACCTTCTCCAGCGTCTGCGCGACCGCCGCCTTGCCGTCGGTGCGCGTGTACGCGCCGGTGAGCAGGTTCTCCTCGATCGTCAGGTGCGCGAAGCAGTGCCGTCCCTCCATCACCTGCACCACGCCGCGGTGCACGAGGTCCGCCGGCGTGAGCCGCTCGATGCGCTCGCCCCGCAGCTCGATCGACCCCTTGGTGACCTCGCCGCGTTCGCCCGCGAGCAGGTTGGACACCGCGCGCAGCGTCGTGGTCTTGCCGGCGCCGTTGCCGCCGAGCAAGGCCACGATCGCCCCTTCGGGCACGCGCAGCGAGACGCCCTTGAGCACCAGGATCACGTGGTGATAGATGACCTCGATGCCGTTGACGTCGAGCAGCGCGGGCGCCGCCGCCGCAGCCGCGGGCGCTGCGACGGCGGAAGGGATGGAAGTGGCTTGCATGGCGGTGGTGCTCAGGCGGCGTTCAAGCGGGGTTCAAGCGGAACTCAAGCAGCCTTCAACCGCAGCTGCGCGGCTTCAGGTTCTTGTCCTTGGCGTACTTGGCGGCGTACTCCTTGACCAGCGGATCGATGTGGGTCTTGTCCGACTGGTACCAGTCGGACGCAAGGTTCCACTTCGCGCCGTCCCACTGGACGATGCGCGCCCAGTCCGTGCCCATGTGGTTGGCGCAGCTGGTCTGCACCGGGCGCATGACCTCGCCGAAGCCCAGCGCCTTGAGCCGGTCCGCGCTCAGGTTCAGGTTCTCGAAGCCCCAGCGCACCTGCTCCGGCGTCATGACCTTGCCCTTGCCGAATTTCTCCTGCGCGGTGCGGATCGCCTCGACCTGCAGCATCGAGATCATCATCCCCCGCGTGTGCGCGATCGCGCCGATGCCGGTGGCCGGGCCGGTGCCCTGGCCCTTGTCGTAGACGAACTTCTTCAGCTCGTCATGGACCTTGTCCTTGGCCGAACTGTTGTGCAGCGTGATCGCGTTGTAGCCCTTGGCGCCGGCGCCGATGTCCTTGACGTCGTGGTCCGAGCCGGCCCACCAGATTGCATAGATCTTCTCGCGCGGATAACCGCTGGCCTGCGCTTCACGGATGCCTGCGGGCGTCATCACGCCGGCGGACCAGAACAGCACGTAGTCCGGCCGCTGCTGGCGGATCTGCAGCCAGGTCGACTTCTGCTCGACTCCGGGCGGCGTGACCGGGTAGAGCAGCACCTCGAAGCCTTCGGCCGCGGCGCGTTTCTGGATCAGCGGGATCGGCTCCTTGCCGTAGGGGCTGTCGTGATAGACAAGCGCGATCTTCTTGCCCTTGAGCGAGCCCTTCTCCTTCTTCGCGATGTCTTGCAGCATGACGTCCGCGGCGGTCCAGTAGGTCCCGAGCAGCGGGAAATTCCATTCGAAGACGGTGCCGTCGGCGGACTGCGACAGGCCGTACCCCGGCGTCTCGACGACGACCTTGTCGACGAAGGCCTTGTCCGTCACCGCGAAGGTGATGCCCGTCGACTGCGTGTCGAAGCCCGACGCGCCGCCGCCCTTGCCCTTCAGGCGCTCGTAGCACTCGACGCCCTTGGCGGCGTCGTACGCGGTCTCGCATTCCTCGAAGGCGAGCTTGACGCCGTTCACGCCGCCGTCGCGCGCGTTGATCAGCTTCAGATAGTCCTGCTTGCCGTCCGCCCAGGGCATGCCCAGCGGCGCAAACTGCCCGGTGCGATACACCAGCAGCGGGATGAACTGCTCGGTCGCGGCTTGCGCCTGCGCCACGGCGGGCAGCATCGTCGGCAGCGCGGCTGCGACCAGCGTTGCCGCGCCTAGCGCGCCACGCGCGAAGGTCTTCAAGCTCATGGTGTCGTCTCCTGGTGGTGCACTCTGCGGTGCGGTTTGAAATCGGTGGGATTCAAGGCGCCCTCAATGAGGGAACGGCCACAGCCTCAGCTTTTGACGGGCGGTGGACCACAGGCGGGCCAGGCCGTGCGGCTCGACGATGAGGAAGAACACGATCAGCGCGCCGAAGATCATGTGCTCCAGGTGCGAGGCCGCGCCCGTGGACAGCGGCAGCCCCAGCCAATGCGGCACGTGGTTCAGCAGCAGCGGCAGCAGCACGATGAACGCGGCACCGAAGAAGCTGCCCGCGATGGACCCGAGCCCGCCGATGATGATCATGAACAGCAGCTGGAAGGACTTGTCGATGCCGAAGGCCGCCGGCTCCCACGCGCCCAGGTGCACGAAGCCCCACAGCGCGCCGGCCACGCCGACGATGAAGCTGCTGACCGCGAAGGCCGTCAGCTTCGCGTGCACCGGCCGGATGCCGATGACGGCGGCGGCGACGTCCATGTCGCGCATCGCCATCCACTCGCGGCCGATGGCGCCGCGCACCAGGTTCTTGGTCAGGATCCCGCACACGACCACCAGCGACAGGCACAGCAGGTAGCGCTGCGCCGGCGTCTCCAGCGGCAGGCCGAACAGCTGCAGCGTGCCCACGCTCACCGAGCCCGACGACGAGTTGTTCGTCACCCACGGCACGCGGTTGGTGAACCAGTCGATGAAGAACTGCGCCGCCAGCGTCGCGACCGCGAGGTAGAGCCCGCGGATGCGCAGGCTTGGCAGCCCGAACAGCACGCCGCAGACCGTCGCGGCCAAGCCGCCGCCGATCAGCGACAGCAGCAGCGGCATGCCCTCGATGCGCACCTGCAGGTTGTAGGCCGCATAGGCGCCGACAGCCATGAAGGCGCCGGTCCCCAGCGAGATCTGCCCGCAGTAGCCCACGAGCACGTTCAGGCCCAGCGCCGCCAGCGACAGCACGAGGAAGGGGATCAGCACCGCGCGGAAGGTGTAGTCGCTCGCCAGCCAGGGCACGGCGACGAAGGCGATCAACGCCAGAGCGAGCACCGCCCGGCGGTCCTGCGCCACCGGGAACAGCGCCAGGTCCGCGCGGTAGCTGGCCTTGAACTGGCCGTTTTCACGATAGAACACGGTCGTCTCCTTGATCGTTCGTCGAGTACGGACTCAGACGCGATCGATGATCTTGTCGCCGAAGAGACCTTGCGGCCGCACCAGCAGGAAGCTCAGCGCGAGCACGTAGGCGAACCAGTTCTCGATGCCGCCGCCGACGGACGGTCCGAGGTAGATCTCCGACAGCTTCTCGCCGACGCCGATGATCAGCCCGCCGACGATCGCGCCGGGCACCGAGGTCAGGCCGCCGAGGATGACGACCGGGAAGGCCTTCAGCGCCACGAGCGAGATCGAGTACTGCACGCCCAGCTTGCTGCCCCAGATGATCCCGGCCACCAGCGCGACCAAGCCGCCGACGGACCAGACGATCACCCAGATGCGCGACAGCGGGATGCCGATGGACTGCGCGGCCTGGTGGTCGTCGGCGACCGCGCGCAGCGCGCGGCCGGTGCGGGTCTTCTGGAAGAACAGCGACAGCAGGCCCACCAGCGCCGCGGCGATCACGGCCGAGTACAGGTCTTCCTTGTTGAGCAGCAGCCCGCCCGGGAACGTGTCCTCGAGCACGAACAGCGGATCCTTCGGCAGGCCCACATCGATCTTGTAGGTCGAGCTGCCGAAGATCAGCTGGCCGGCGCCGTCGAGGAAGTAGCTGATGCCCAGCGTCGCCATCAGCAGCGTGATCGCCGGCTGGTTGACCAGGCCGCGCAGCGCCAGCCGCTCGACCAGCCAGGCGACGACGACCATGCAGGCCGCGGCCGCCGCCAGCGCCAGCACGTTGGCCAGCAGCAGGCTCTCGAAGCCGAACCACCGCGGGAACCATTCGGCGAAGCGCGCCATCGCCAGCGCCGCGAACAGCACCATCGCGCCCTGCGAGAAGTTGAAGACGCCGGAGGCCTTGAAGATCAGCACGAAGCCCAGCGCGACCAGCGCGTAGAGCATGCCCGCCATCAGGCCGCCGAAGACGGTTTCGAGGAAGAAGCCCATGATCGTTTCCTTTGCCTGCTTCCCGGCGTCACTCGCCCGCGCCGAGGTAGGCGCGGATCACTTCGGGATTGGCGCGCACCTCGTCGGGCGTGCCGTCGCCGATCTTCTTACCGTAGTCGAGCACCACGACACGGTCGCTGATGTCCATGACCACGCCCATGTCGTGCTCGATCAGGACGATGGTCGTGCCGAACTCGTCGTTGACGTCCAGGATGAAGCGGCACATGTCCTGCTTCTCCTCGACGTTCATGCCGGCCATCGGCTCGTCGAGCAGCAGCACCTTGGGCTCCATCGCCAGCGCGCGGCCCAGGTCCACGCGCTTCTGCAGCCCGTAGGACAGGCCGCCGACCGGCGTCTTGCGATGCGCCTGGATCTCGAGGAAATCGATGATGCGCTCGACCTTCTCGCGGTGCTCGATCTCCTCGTGCACCGCCGGCCCGATCCGCAGCGCCTGCCACAGCAGGTGGCGCTTCATGTGCAGGTTGCGGCCGGACATGATGTTGTCCAGCACGCTCATGCCCTTGAACAGCGCCAGGTTCTGGAAGGTGCGCGCGACGCCGCGCTCGGCCATGCGGCGCAGCCGCGTGCGGGGGCTCCACTGGCGCACGTCCTCGCCGCGGTAGCGGATGTCGCCCTGCTGCGGCTGGTAGACGCCGTTGATGCAGTTCAGCATCGAGCTCTTGCCGGCGCCGTTCGGGCCGATGATGGCGCGGATCTCGTGCTCGCGGACGTCGAAGCTGATGTCGTTGAGCGCCTTCACCCCGCCGAAGGACAGCGAGATGTGCTCGACCTCGAGGATCACGTCGCCGATGCGCCGGCCCGGTGCCGGGTCGCCTGCGGAGCGCGGCGATGCCGCGCCTTGCGCCGGCGTCGTCGGGGGCACGGCGTGGCCGGCCTCCTGGAACTGCGCGCCGGACGGGGCCGCGGCTCCGCCGCCCGCTGCATTGACGGTCAGACTGGCGCTCATCAGGCGGCCCTCCGGGTGTGCGGGAAGGTGGTCGCCTCCTCGATGCGCAGGTCGGCGCTGACGCTGCCGCTGCGGCCGTCCTCGAAACGCACCGCCGTCTCGATGAACTGCGAGGTCTTGCCCTCGTAGAGCGCATCGATCAGCACGCGGTACTTGTCGGCGATCGCGCCGCGGCGGACCTTGCGCGTGCGGGTGAGCTCGCCGTCATCCGCGTCCAGCTCCTTGTGCAGCACCAGGAAGCGCGTGATCTGGCTGCCGGCCAGACGCTCGTCCTGGGCGAGGTCGGCGTTGACCTTCTCGACGCAGTCCTTGATCAGGCCGAGCACCTCCGCCTTGCCGGCCAGGTCGGTGTAGCCGGCGTAGGCGAGGTTGCGGCGCTCGGCCCAGTTGCCGACGGCCTCGAAGTCGATGTTGATGAAGGCGCAGACGCGGTCGCGGCCGTCGCCGAAGGCCACCGCCTCCTTCACGAAGGCGAAGAACTTCAGCTTGTTCTCGACGTACTTGGGCGCGAACATGGCGCCGTCATGCGCGCCGCCGCGCAGCCGGCCGACGTCCTTGGCGCGATCGATGATCTTCAGGTGGCCGCCCGCGTCGAGGAAGCCCGCATCGCCGGTGCGATACCAGCCGTCGGCGCCGAGCACCTCGGCCGTCGCCTCCGGGTTCTTGTAGTAGCCCTGGAGCAGGCCCGGCGAACGCACCAGGATCTCGCCGTTGTCCGCGAGCTTGATCTCGACGCCGTCGATGGGCACGCCGACGGTGTCGGACTTGGCTTCATGGTCCGGCTGCAGGCAGACGAAGACGGCGGTCTCGGTCGAGCCGTAGAGCTGCTTCAGGTTGATGCCGATCGAGCGGTAGAAGCTGAAGAGATCGGGGCCGATGGCCTCGCCCGCCGTGTAGGCCACGCGCACCCGCGAGAAGCCCAGCGCGTTGCGCAGCGGACCGTAGATCGCGAGGTCGCCGAGGCGGTACTTGAAGCGCTCCCAGCCGCCGACCGGCTTGCCGTCCATCAGCGCCGGGCCGACGCGGTTCGCCAGCGCCATCGCCTTCGCGAACAGCCAGCGCTTGGGCGCGCCAGCGTCCTCCATGCGGATCATCACGCTGGTGAGCAGGCCCTCGAAAACGCGCGGCGGCGCGAAGTAGTAGGTCGGACCGATCTCCTTGAGGTCGATGCTGACGGTGCTGGCCGACTCGGGGCAGTTGACGACGTAGCCGCAGGCCAGCCACTGCGCGTAGCTGAAGACGTTCTGACCGATCCAGGCGCAGGGCAGATAGGCGAGGACCTCCTCGTCGGCGCCGAGCTTGTCGAAGCGCGCGCCCGCCTGGGCGCGGTCGATCAGCGAGGTGTGCGTGTGCACGACGCCCTTCGGATGGCCGGTGGTGCCGGAGGTGAAGAACATCGCCGCCACGTCGCCGGCGCGGCCCGCGTCGACTTCGCGTTCGAACCAGCCGGGATGCCGCAGCGCATGCGCGCGGCCGTCGTCGCACAGGCCATCGATCGAGGCGAGTCCGTCCGCGGCGTAATGGCGCAGGCCGCGCGGATCGTCGAACCAGATGCGCCGCAGCGCGGGGCATTGATCGCGGATCTCGAGCAGCTTGTCGACCTGCTCCTGGTCCTCGACGACGACGAAGGCGACGTCGGCGTTCTGCAGCGGGTACGCGAATTCGGCGGCGACGGCGTCCTGGTACAGCGGCACCGGAATCGCGCCCAGCGACTGCGCCGCGAGCATCGAGGCATAGAGCCGCGGCCGGTTCTCGCCGATCACGACGAGGTGCTGGCCGCGCGTCATGCCGGCGGCGGCGAAGCCATGCGCGAGGTCGCGCACGAGCGCCGCCAGCGCCGCCCAGTCGAGCGTCTGCCAGATGCCGAGCTCCTTCTCGCGCAGCGCCGGCGCATGGGGGCGCTGGGCGGCGTGAGCGAGCAGCAGGCGGGGGAAGGTCTGTTCCACCGTCGTCTCCTTTGTGCTTCCCCGCTGTCGCCATCTCTGATGGAGGCGCTCTGGCCGCGGGGTTGCGCCGACTGTAGGCCGGCTCTTTGACGTCGTGTTGTCGTTGCGACGACAGTCCTAGGGAGACTTCGGGGGAGCGTTTTCCCGGATCAGGCGGGCGTTCTCTCGATGGCGTCCGCGCGTGCCTGGTGCCCGACGGGCTGTTGCGGCACTGACGCGATGGTCAGGGCCGGGAGTCCGCGACGAGGCCCGAGCCCAGGCCAGGAGAGCCCGAGAAGACGCGGGGCTTCGGCGGTCCGAATGGCGGTGCACAGCCCGCGGAAGTCTCCCTGCAGCTCGGCCAGAGCGTCCGGCTTCTTCAGGTCGACGCGCCAGCGATCGTGGAACGACCTGAGCCGGCGCCCGATGAGCCAGTCGTTGCCTTCCTTGCAGCGCTGTGTGAGTTTGCCGATCAGGTATCCGAACTGGGGGACGTTACCGGGAATGACGATCTCATCCGGACACGGCGACTCCGGTTGGGTCCCGTCGCTGGTCAAGTCCTTGACGGCGATCGACAGCATGCAACGGTTCAGGGACATCAATTCGTCGAGATAGCGCTGGCGCCTCTGCGTGGAAGCGCCGGGATCTTCACTTCGCGACTCCTGCGCCGCCTTCAGCAACACCCCGGCCCGCTCCACGAAGCATCTGAGACCGCAGTGTTCGCTCTTCATGAGACGGTCGACCGTTTCCTTGACCACGATCGAGTGAGCGGCCTGCGCCTTGATCGCGGTCAGGACGTCCTCAGGGGAAGCGAGCAGCTTCGTGGCGTGCCGATCCAGCAGCGCGTCGGTCTGCCTGGTGATGCCATTCAGCTGCGAGCGGACCTCGGCGTGGTACTGGTCCTTGGCAAGCTGGTCCTCGGACGTCCACCGGCTGACCGGGATGGTGGCGCCAACAGCGATTGGAAAAGAAGGCGTCGTCGTTATTGCAGAAAACATCAGGCCACACGTCAAAAAGGTAAGAAGCTGCGCTAGTGAACTGGGTTGTCAAACAGGTTCCTGCTCCGTGTTTCCCCCAGGGCACCGCGTCAGGTTCCTGTCATGCGCCGGCGCGATGAACGGGGGATGGCCCCGACCCCCGACACCGTTGTCCACGCCGCGCCAGGTTCCCCCCTGCATGCGGCCCTGCAGACGCCCCTCTCGGGGGCTGTGCCGACGCAGCCGATCCGCTTGCGCGCGCGGGCCGCGAGCGCGCAGGAGATGAGCGCCATTCCGTGGCTGAAGGCGATCGAACCCGAACTGCGCGAACGCGTCGCCTCCAGCATCCAGGTGGCGGAGGTCGAGGTCGGCGAGCGGATCTGTCGCATCGGGCGCGAGGCCAACTTCTGGTTCGGCGTCATCGACGGACTGCTGAAGATGAGCAACGACGAGGCGGCGGCGCGGCAGGTCACCTTCACCGGCGTGCCGCCGGGCGGCTGGTTCGGCGAGGGCACGCTGCTCAAGCGCGAGGCCTATCGCTACAACATCCAGGCGCTGCGGCGCAGCGTGGTGGCGGGGCTGCCGCTGGAGAGCTTCCACGAACTGCTGGCGACCAGCCTGGCCTTCAACCGCTACGTGCTCAACCAGCTCAACGAGCGGCTGGGCCAGTTCATCGCCGCGCGCGAGATCGACCGCCAGAGCGACCCCGACCTGCGCGTGGCGCGCAACCTGGCGGCGCTGTTCCACCCGCAGCTCTACCCCGGGGTGAACGGACTGCTGCGCATCACGCAGCAGGAACTGGGGCACCTGGTGGGACTCTCGCGCCAGCGCGTCAACGAGGCGCTGCGCCACCTGCAGGAACAGCGCCTCATCGCCGTCGAGTACGGCGGGCTCAGGGTGCTCGATCTGGCGGGGTTGAGGGTGTATCCGCAGCAGTAGCGCGGGGACCCTTGCACGAGCGAGTCTTGATGGCCTTCGCACGTCGGTGGTGGCGGAAGAAGGCGAGTCCGCCAATGCACAGTGCAATGACGATGGCGAATGCACCTGCGCGCGCGAATGCCTCCGGCGGCGTATAGCGATCGAGATTCAATAGCGCGTTGATCCCGAACACCGCGAAGAGAAAGCCGATCAAGCTGAAGCGCCCTCGCTTCGACGCGAACAGTTCAGAGTGCCGGACCGTGAGGTAAGGGACTGGGCCGCTGTTCAGGAAGAACTGGATGATGAAGTTGTCCATGGGGTTGTTTCCATGACTGCCGGCGTGGCTCCCCGCCACGCCGGACGATGAGGGTTTGATCAGTGCTGTTCCATGGAATACCTGATGGGGTTGGGACGGCTGGCGGTATACGCGCCTATCAAGCCGACGGCCAAACCCGTCGATTGCATGGCCACTCCACCAAGGCCACCGAAGAACCCGGCAACGCCGCCAAGAATGGCGGCCGAGGCGATCTGCCCCGCATTGCCTCCGGAAAGATAGGAGCCGGCTCCAGAGACGATGGCGCCGACAACAGCGCCGCCCGGGCCAAACCCGCCTTGGACCTGATCTATTTCCTCCGCAGTGAGCTCCCGCATGCCCGCTTCCAGCAGCACGGTCGCCTCACTGGATGGTGTTTCAAAAGATGGGGACGTAGGGCGTGTCGTCATCGAAGTCTCTCGTTGAATGGAGAAGCGCGGCCGACATGACCGCCTTCGTCCCACGACTGATGTCAATGGGACGACTTCATTGCATCCGCCACTCGGACCTGTCTCTACGACCGAAAGGTGTACAACTTCGTGCAGGTGTCAAACATTCGGGTGGGTCGACCCACCCAAAGGAGTGGGAGGCAACCCGTCGCGGGCGCCGCAGCGCTCTCGCTCACGCCCCGAACGGCGTCGCTTCCGGCGGTTCCGGCGGCAGCGCCGCGTACTGGCCCGCGTTGATCTCGTAGAGCAGGCTCGCGGCCTCGCCGGGACAGTCGGCGACCGAGCCGGTCAAGCGCAGGCCGACACGCTCCAGCGTCTTGCGCGCCGCCGTGTTGCCCGGCGCCAGCAGCGCGTGCACCGACGTCGCATGCAGGCTCTCGAAGGCCAACGTCAGCGCCGCGGTCGCCATCTCCGCCGCATAGCCCCGACCCCAGTGATCGGACAGGAAGTGGAACTCCAGCAGCAGCGCCGGCGCGCCGCAGATGCGACCCCGGCTCAAGCCGCCGAAACCGATCGCGCCCAGCGAGGGCTGCTCCCGCAGCGCCACCGCCCACGGCCCCAGGCCGTCGCGCGTCCACAGCGCGCGCCAAAGCTCCAGCCGCTCCGACGCGGCCGGACCACCCGCGTCGAATCGACGATTCGCGGGATCGGTCAGCAGGTCGCGGAAGGCGCGTGCATCCGCCGCGGCAGGCGGACGCAGGCTCAGCCGGCGGGTCGCGGTGAGCCGCTCGACGGCGGGGATGGAGATGAAGGGCGCAAGCATAGGGTTAACCCGCAAATTATGCGCCCAACCCGGATTTCAAGTGCAGCGTCGACCGGGCGGTCGGTGACAGGCCCGGACTTGCGTCACGAAACGTGACCAAGCGCATGGAACCGCGGAAGCTTCGAGCCCGTCGCGCGCCAATCGCCCACCTTGTGTCCGCATCACAGGGGGATGCCCCTCGCGAGGGCGGTGCCGACAGCCCGCGGACAGGTCGGACAGGCCCCGCTCGCATAGCATTCCCGGCATCCGCGGGTCTCGCGGGGGGACCTCTCCCCCAACGGGTCCCGTCCCTCAGGACGACGCGGCGCCCGGCGCCGCAGGAACGAGAGCCTCGTGATGAAGCTGCTGGTCATCGAAGACAACCCGGACATCGTCGCGAACCTGTTCGCCTACCTCGAGCCGATGGGCTACGCGCTGGACGTGGCCCGCAACGGCCTGGGCGGCCTGGCGCAGGCCGCCGCCGGCTCCTACGACGCGATCGTGCTGGACCTGACCCTGCCCGGCCTGGACGGCCTGGACGTGGCCCGGCGCCTGCGCAAGGACTTCCGCCGCCCCACCCCCATCCTCATGCTGACCGCCCGCGACACGATCGCCGACAAGGTCACCGGCTTCGAGAGCGGCGCCGACGACTACCTCGTCAAGCCCTTCTCCCTGGTCGAGCTGGAGATCCGCCTCAAGGCGCTGATGCGGCGCTCGCATGGCCTGAACCTCAGTTCGGCGGTCAGCTACGCCGACGTCAGCTTCGATCCCGACACGCTCGAAGCCACCCGCGCCGGCAAGCCGCTGCAGTTGACGCCCACCGGCTACAAGCTGCTGTCCGCGCTGCTGCGCGAAGCGCCCAAGCTGGTCCGCCGCGAGGACCTCGAGCGCGAGGTCTGGGGCAACGATCCGCCCGACAGCGACGCGCTGCGCACCCACATCCACGCGCTGCGCGCGGCGCTGGACAAGCCCTTCCCCGTCCCGCTGCTGAAGACCCATCCGGGCATCGGCTACCGGCTGGTGTCGCCCGATGCGGGATGAGCCGCGGCGCGACCCCGGCGATCCACGCGGCCACCCTCGTGGCGAAGCCCGCGCCGGCCGCTCGACGGCCGCGCCGACCACGCTGCGCACGCGCGTGGCCGCCGCCTTCCTGCTGCTGACGCTGCTGGTCTGCGGCGCCTTCGCGGTCGCCGCGGTGCGCATCGCCTCGAGCATCGAGGACCGCCTCGTCGACCAGCGCCTGGACCGCACCGCCGACGAGCTGATCGCCCGCGAGAAGCAGGGCCTGGAAGCCGACCTGCCGCCCAGCGTCACGCTCTACAAGGGCGATGCCATCCCGCAGGCACTGCGCGGCAAGCCGCCGGGCAAGTACACGCTGCCGCAGGAGGACGCCACCTTCACCGCCCTGGTCCGCGACGACCTCGGGACGGTCTTCGTGCTGACCGACCGCGACGAGGATTTCGCCAAGATCGAGGCGGGCGTCTACGGCCTGCTCGGCCTGGCCTTCGTCTGCTGCCTGGGACTGGCGCTGTTCCTGGCGCAACTGACCGCGAGCCGCATCGTCGCCCCGGTCACCGCGCTGGCCCGCGCCGTCGAGACCGACACCGCGCCGCGCGAATATCCGCTGCTGGACTCGACCGACGAACTGGGCGTGCTGTCGCGCGCATTCGCGGCCAAGACCGAGGCGCAGCAGCGCTACCTGGACCGCGAGCGCTGGTTCACCGGCGATGTCAGCCATGAGTTGAGAACGCCGCTGGCTGTGATGCTGGGCGCCGCCGAAATCCTGAAGGCGCGGCTGCACGATCGCGACGACATGGTCGAACTGGCCGAGCGCATCCGGCGCACCGCGGCCGACACCAGCGAGCGCGTCGTCGCGATGCTGCTGCTGTCGCGCGACCCGGCCAGCATCGGCGCGCCGCCGACCGCGCTGCTGCCGCTGCTGCGCCAGGAGATGGAACGCTGCCGGCCGCTGCTCAAGGGCAAGGAGGTCGAGATGACGCTGCATGCCGCGTCCGCCGACGCCGGCCTGGAAGTGCCCGCGCGGCCTGAGCTCGCGGCCATCGCGCTGGGCAACCTCATCCGCAATGCCTGCCAGTTCACCGACCAGGGCCGCGTCGACATCCGGCTCGAGGCCGGCCGCGTGGTCATCGAGGACACCGGCATCGGCATCCCGCCGGCGGTGCGCGACCGGATCTTCGACCGCTTCATGCAGGTCGACCCGGCGGGCGCCGGCAGCGCGGGCCTGGGCCTGGCCATCGTCAAGCGCGTCGCCGAGCACCTGGGCTGGACCGTGAGCCTGGAAGCGCCGGCCCGTGGGGGTACGCGATTCGTACTCGCTTTTCCCACGTCGCCCGCCTCCGCCGAGATGCCGGCCGGCCATCGGGACATTCTCCCGACTTGAGTTGAAACAGCCCTGGACGGGGCTGTCGTCGTCCTATACTGTATGCACATACAGTAATCCCACGCCGGTTCCTCAACCGGCGTTTTTGTCTCTCGACGACGCCCGCCATGCCTGCCCTGTCCGCCCCTCTCGCCCCACTTCCGCCTGCCGTGGCGGAGGCGATCTGGCGCGGCGACGCGCTGGGCCGCGGCACCGACACCGTCTGGCCGAGCGGCTTCGACGCGCTGGACGCCGAGCTGCCCGGGGGCGGCTGGCCAGGGCGCCAGTTGACCGAAGTGCTGCTGCCGCAGTTCTCGCTGGCCGAATGGCGGTTGGCGGGACCGGCGCTCCGACGCGTCGTCGCCGACGGTGCCGCGGTGGCGATGGTCGGACCGCCCAAGCGCCCCCACCTGCCCGGCCTGATGCACCTGGGGCTGGATGAGCGCCACCTCGTCTGGATCGACGCGCGCGCGCCGTCGGAGCGGCTCTGGTGCACCGAACAGCTGATCAAGTCCAACGCCGCCGGCGCGGTGCTGGCCTGGCTGCCGCAAGCCGCGCCCGAGCAGTTGCGGCGGCTGCAGGTGCTGGCGCAGTCGTTCGAAGGACCGGTGTTCCTGTTCCGGCCGCTGGCGGCCCGCCATGACCCGTCGCCGGCGCCGCTGCGGGTGCTGGCGACGATCGATGTCGACTGGGCCCTGGACGTCCAGATCCTCAAGCGCAAAGGCCCCGCCCACGAGACCCCGCTGCGGCTGGCCTCGATCCCCGGCGGGCTCGAGCATGTCCTGACCCCGCGCGTGATGCGGCCCAGCACGATGCGCCCGGTGGCGCCGATGACGGTGCCGGTCGCCGACGTGGCCGAAGCCGTCAACGAGAGGGGCAGCCAGGCACAGGTCATTGCCGGGCCCCTGCTCGAGACGGTGTCCGAATCCCTCCACGAGCCCGTGGCGCTCACCCTGTTCCCGGAGTTCTCCCATGTTGTGGGTCGCACTGATCCTGCCGCCTCGTCCGCCGGCACCGTTTGAGGACCCGTCGACCGCGCCGCCGCCGCATCCCTGGGGGATCTGCGCGGAGACGCAGGCGGGCCTGGCGGTGTGGTGCCTGCAGTTCACGCCGCGCGTGGCGCTGATGGAGGACGCCGTCGTGATGGAGGTCGAGGCCAGCCTGCGGCTGTTCCGCGGCCTGCCCGCGCTGAAGGCGCGCCTGAGCGACGAAGCGCCCGACCTGGGCGCCGTGGGCATCGGCTGGGCGCCGTCGGCCACCGCCGCGCTGGTACTGGCGCGTTGCGGCGTGCTCGACCTCGGCGGGCGGCTGTTGCAGGCGGTGCTGGACCCGTTGCCGCTGCAGGCGCTGAGCGCCGGCGCGGAACACGCGGAACCGTTGAGCCGCGCCGGCATCAACACGCTGGGCCAGTTGCGGGCGCTGCCGCGCGGCGGCATCAGCCGCCGCTTCGGCGCGGCGCTGCTGACGATGCTGGACCAGGCCTACGGACTGCGGCCCGAGGCGCACGCCTGGGTCGCGCTGCCCGAGGACTTCCACGCCCGCGTCGAGCTCCCCTGCCGCGAGGACCACGCGCCCGCGCTGCTGCTGGGCACGCGGCCGCTGCTGATGCGGCTGTGCGGCTGGCTGGCGGCGCGCCATGCGGGCGCCACCGGCGTCACGCTGCACTGGGTGCACGACTCGATGCGCGCCAAGGACGCCGGCGAAGGCGGTTGCCTCACGATCCGCACCGCCGAGCCGATCCGCGAGCTCGAACACTTCTGCCGGCTGATGGCCGAGCATCTGGCCAAGACCCAGTTGCTGGCGCCGGTCGGTGAACTGCGGCTGGAGGCGGTCGGCGTGCAGGCGCTGGTGGAGGACAGCGGCTCGCTGCTGCCCGACGTGGTGCGCACCGGCGAGACGCTGTACCTGACCCTGGAACGCATCGCCGCGCGGCTCGGTCCTGAGCGGGTGCAGCAGCCGGTCCTGGGTGACGATCACCGGCCCGAATGGCAGACGCGCTGGCGAACCTGCGGCGACGGCCGGACGGCCTCCCGCCGCAAGGGTCGGCAGGCGGCGGTGCGCGCGCCGGCCGTGCCGGAGCCCGCCTTCCTGCTCGACCCGCCGCTGCGGCTGGCGGTGCGCGAGCACCGGCCGCACTACCAGGGCCCGTTGACGCTGCTGGTCGGGCCGGATCGCATCGAGGGCGGCTGGTGGGACCGCATCCCCGACACGAAGGCGCACCGCAAGGTCACCCGCGACTACTGGATCGCCGTCAACGAGAACGCCGGCGTGCTGGCCGTCTATCAGGAACGGCTGAGCGGGACGGGCAACGGCGACGACGACAAGTCCGCCGTGCAGGCGTGGTTCCTGCACGGGATGTATGCCTGATCAGGCACCCTCCGTTCGTACAGGCCGCTCACCATGCCCGCCCTCCCTGGCGCCTCGGTCCTTCCCGACTACGCCGAGCTGCGCTGCCTCAGCAACTTCAGCTTCCTGAAGGGCGCGAGTTGGCCCGAGGAACTGGTCGTGCGCGCCAAGGAGCTCGGCTACGCCGCGCTCGCGATCACCGACGAGTGCAGCATGGCCGGCATGGTGCGCGCGCACGTGGCCGCGAAGCAGCACGGCATGAAGCTGCTGGTGGGCAGCCAGTTCCTCATTGAACCCAGCGGCGCCTCAGGGCGCACCTCAGGCGCCTCAGGCGCCTCAGGCGCGTTGGGCACGTCGGGCGCGTTGGGCGAGCAGGATGCGGGGGACGAAGGCCCGTTCACGCTGGTGGTGCTGGCCTGCAGCCTGAACGGCTACGGCAACCTGTGTCAGTTCATCTCGCGGCTGCGGCGCTCGGCCGAGAAGGGCACCTACCACTGCACGCGGGCCGACATCGGCCCGCAGACGCTGGACGACTGCGTCATGATCGCCTGCCCGGACCGACATGCGACGCCGGCGCAATTGCTGTCGATGGCGCGCTGGCTGTTGTCGCGCTTCACCGGGCGTTGCTGGCTGGGCATCGACCAGCCCCAGCACGCCGACGACGAGATCCGCCTGCTGCGCCTGCGCGAGGCCGGCGCGCTGACCGAGATCCCGCTGGTGGCCGTGGGCGACGTCACCATGCACGTGCGCAGCCGCAAGCCGCTGCAGGACGTGCTGACGGCCACACGCCTGGGCAAGCCGCTGACCGAGTGCGGCCAGGCGCTGGACCGCAACGCCGAGCGCCACCTGCGCCACCGCAGCCGCCTCGCGCTCAGCTTCCCGGCCGACCTGCTCGCCGAGACGCTGCGCGTCGTCGAGTGTTGCGAATTCAGCCTCGACGAACTGCGCTACCACTACCCGTCCGAGGTCGTGCCCGACGGCCAGACGCCTGCCAGTCATCTGCGCCGCCTGACCTACGAGGGCGCGGGCCGTCGCTGGCCCGAGGGCGTGCCGGCCGCGGCCAGCGAGCAGATCGAGCGCGAGCTCGCACTGATCGAGGAACTGCGCTACGAGCACTACTTCCTGACGGTGGCCGACATCGTCCAGTTCGCGCGTTCGCAGGGCATCCTGTGCCAGGGCCGCGGCAGCGCGGCGAACTCCATCGTCTGCTACTGCACGCACGTGACCGAGGTCGACCCGGCGCGGATGCAGGTCCTGTTCGAGCGCTTCATCAGCAAGGAACGCAACGAGCCCCCGGACATCGACATCGACTTCGAACACGAGCGCCGCGAGGAGGTCATCCAGTACCTCTACCGCAAGTACACGCGCGAACGCGCGGCGCTGGCGGCGGTGGTGATCTCCTACCGCGTGAAGAGCGCGCTGCGCGACGTCGGCAAGGCACTGGGCTTCGAGCCCGAGGTGCTGGACACGCTGTGCGGCAACCATCAATGGTGGGACGGCCAGACCATCGATGCCGAGCGGCTGCGCGAGTCCGGGCTCGAGGCCGACGACCTCGCAGTGCGCCAACTGGTCGAGATCACGTCGGAGCTGCTGGGCTTCCCGCGACACCTGTCGCAGCACCCGGGCGGCTTCGTGCTGACGCACGGGCCGCTGACGCGCATGGTGCCGGTGGAGAACGCCTCGATGCCGGACCGCACCGTCATCGAGTGGGACAAGGACGACCTCGACGCGGTAGGCTTGCTCAAGGTCGACGTGCTGGGGCTGGGCATGCTCACGGCGATCCGCAAGACGCTGGACTTCGTCGGCAAGCGCGAGCGTTATCCGTTCGAGCTGAAGGACATCCCGGACGGGGACGACGAGACCTACAAAATGATCCAGCGTGCCGAGACCATCGGCGTGTTCCAGATCGAGAGCCGCGCGCAGCGCAGCATGCTGCCGCGGCTGAAACCGAAGGAGTTCTACGACCTGGTCATCGAGGTGGCGATCGTGCGTCCCGGGCCGATCCAGGGCGGCATGGTGCACCCCTACCTGCAGCGACGTCAGGGCTTCGAGGAGGTCGTTTATCCGCAGGGACTGGAGACGGTCCTGAAGCGCACGCTGGGCGTCCCGGTCTTCCAGGAGCAGGTGATGCAGATTGCGATGATCGCGGCCGGATTCTCAGGCGGCGAGGCCGACGAACTGCGACGCTCGATGGCCGCGTGGAAGCGCAAGGGCAACCTGGACAAGTACCGCGCGAAACTGATCGACGGGATGCGGGAACGGAACTATCCGGTGTCTTTTGCCGAGCAGATCTTCGAGCAGGTGAAGGGCTTCTCGGAATACGGCTTCCCGGAGTCGCACGCGGCCTCGTTCGCGCTGCTGGTCTACACGAGCAGCTGGCTGAAGCGGCACCGGTCAGCCGAGTTCCTGGCGGGACTGCTGAACGCGCAACCGCTGGGCTTCTATTCGCCGAGCCAACTGGTGCAGGAGGCCAGACGCAAGGGTGTCGAGGTGCTGCCGCCGGACGTGATGCACAGCGACTGGGACTGCACGCTGGAGCGCGCGGATGGGCGTGTCATCCGCCCGACGCAGCGCGGCGCGGCCGCCGACACGATCGATGCGATGCCACTGGATGAGGACGGCATCGCCGTGGAAGACGATGGCGACCCCTACCTCGACGCAGAGGAAGCGCTCGCGGCCGACGCGGCGCCGGTGAAGGTGCGGCTGGGATTGCGGCTGGTCAAGGGACTGCAGCAGGCCTCGGCGGCGCTGATCTGCCGCGAGCGTCGGAACGGCCCGTTCAACGACGCGGAGGACCTGGCGCGACGCACCGGACTGAACCAGCAGCAGATGACGATGCTGGCGGCGGGCGATGCGTTGACCAGCATCAGCGGCCACCGCCGCCAGCAGATGTGGGATGCGGCCGCGCAGCATGCGCCGCCGCCGCTGCTGGCTTCTGCGCCGGTGCAGGAGGATTTCCTCGCGCTGCCGCAGGCGCCGGAGGGCGAGGAGATCGTCTTCGACTACGCGTCGCTGGGCCTGACGCTGCGCCGCCACCCGCTGTCGCTGCTGCGGCCGCTGCTGCGCGAACAGCGCTGGATGTCGGCCGAGGAACTGAACGAGTTGCCCGACGGCCGACCGGCGCGCGGCTGCGGGATCGTGACGGTCAAGCAGCAGCCGGCGACGGCCAAGGGCACGATCTTCATTTCCCTGGAAGACGAGACCGGCGACATCCAGGTCATCGTCCACCGCGCGCTGTGGCAGCGGCAGCGGCACGTCATGCTGCATTCGCGCCTGATGGCGGTGAAGGGCAAGTGGCAGCGCAGCGGCGACGTGCGCAACCTGATCGCCGGACACCTGCAAGACCTGACCCCGATGCTGGGACGGTTGAGGACGGAGAGCCGGGATTTTCATTGATCCGGCTCCGCCAGCAGCCTCTCACCGGATGGACTGTCCACGGCATTCCCCAACGAAATGAGCTTGCGCATGGCTTGCTTGTCAAACGTCATGAACACTTCACCGCCTGCAAGACGACCTTCGCAAGCAATGGCGCCGTCAGCAAAATCTCCGCCCAGTCAAGCATCGACAGACCTGCGGCGACAGCCAGTCGATCCACCTTGACGGCGGGTTTCTCCACGACGCTACGAATCGCTTCGGCGATGTCCTCGCACGCGAACTTGTAGGATCGTCCCAGCACCCAAGCGAATTCGCAGAGGCATGCGACGGTCACGATGACCAATTGCGCCTCAACGAGGAGTCTTGCAGCGGCACGAGCCTGATCGAGATCATCCAGAACAGCGATCCTCACCAGGACATTCGTGTCCACCGTGATCCTCATTTTTCCCCCGCCCAACCACGTGCGATCGTCTCGCTCATCTCCTCGATGGACACCGGACCGGCGCGGCCCCTCGGCACGTTGGCAAGGATGCCGTAAAGATCGCTGATGTCACCGGAGCGCGGACCGCGCAACACACAGCAACCGTCCAGCAGAAGATCGATTTCGATCTGTTCTCCGGGCTTCACCTTCATCTGTTGCAGGACCAGCGGGTCCAACTGGATGGTCCTCCTTTGCGACACGGTCATCGGCAACAGGTCGATCGTCAAGACGCTCATGACACGCGCTCCTTCGAAATCCGTTCAAGGACTGAAAGCCTAGCTCTGGGCCGCACTGAAAAACCGCCGCTCCCTCTGACTTCCGTCAATGGTGGGAGAGATCGCAGCCCATCCCCCGGATGTAGGTCCCGTCCGACGAACACATGCGACCTTGTGGGGATGCCCGTGGAACGCGGCTTGCGGAAAGATCGACTCAACTGTCCTTCTGCCGACCTCGCCGCCGACCTCGCAGGTCACGCCGGAGAGGCGGCCTCAAGACCATGAAGAAGATCGCCGCCCTTCCCGATGCGATGCCCGTCCCGGCACCGGTCATCTGTTCCCCGTCCTGGGCCCTGCTCGGCATCGAGCCGCTGCGTGCCGCGATGGAATACGCCAGCTGCCGCATGATGGACCGCAGCGGCCATCCGCCCGGTGACGGACACCCCGTCATCGTGTTCCCCGGCCTGGCCGCGGACGCGCAGTCGATCGCGCCGCTGGTGGGCTTCTGCCACGGGCTCGGTTATGCGGCACGCGACTGGGGACGCGGCATCAACACCGGTCCCACCGGCGACATCGACCTGTGGCTCGACACGCTCGCCGCCGACATCGAGGCGCTCGTCGCCGGACAGTCGCAGCCGGTGTCGCTGGTGGGCTGGAGTCTCGGCGGCATCTATGCGCGCGAGATCGCCAAGCGCATCTCGCTGCCGGTGCGCCAGGTCATCACGATCGGCACGCCGATCACCGGCGAGGCGACGCAGACCAACGTCAGCCTGATCTACCGCTGGGTCAACGGCAGGCTGCCGGTGCTCGACGACGACTTCAAGTCGCGCCTCATCGCCGCGCCGCAGGTGCCGACGACCTCGATCTACAGCCGCAGCGACGGCGTCGTCGCGTGGCAGGCCTGCGTGCAGCCGGAGGACCATCCGATGGTCGAGAACGTCGAGGTCGACGGCAGCCATTGCGGCCTGGTCTGGAATCCCGCCGTCCTCAAGGTCGTGGCGGATCGGCTGTCGCATGCGCCTGATACATGGCGTCGATACGGCGAAAGCACCGAGCCCGCAGCCATGACCGCCACTCGGTCGATGAACTGAACACCGACTGATGTCACCCGCTGGACGAACGGAGGGCCGCTGAAGGAAATGGCGAACCGGACCAGGTTGAGCCGGACTCATGGCCCTTCCTCATCAACCGTCCTTGTCCATGTCGTTTCCTCTCCCGACCCTTGAAGCCTTCGTTATCAATCCGCTGAGCGGGGACGTGTTCGTCCAGAGCATGGCGAAGTACGCACCCGCCGAGAAGCTGGCCGCCGAACTTTTCCGACGCCCCATGCCGGACACCTTGAAGGGCAAGGCGGCCTACATCGAGGATTGCGCCCTGTACGTCCAGGACCATACCGAATTGGCCGAGTGCCCACGCTTTGCGCCGAAGCTGGCGACGCGCTTCGATCAACTGCGGACCCAGCTCAAGTCCTGCACCGACGGCCTGCAGACGCTGCGCATGGCGCGGGAAGCAAAGTCCATGGTGGCCTCACTTGTCTTGAGGCTCGCTCCCGCCGGCGACGTCAAGATCAAGCCCTATGGCACCCCGCCGGGCAACATCCCCGAGATGCTGGACTTCCTTGACTACCCTTACAACGTCCAGGCCCGGGCCGTCGATCAGATGCGCCCGGACGCGCTCGACATCATCACTGCGCTGTTCAACCAGTCGTTGGAGCAATCGAGGGAATTCCTGCAAGACAGTGACTTCGGTCCTTCACCCGACGCCCTCATCCTTGCCGCCGAGAACGGCCAGTCTTTCGATTCGGTGCGGCGAAAGATGTTGAATTCGGGGGCGAGCGCCTCTCTCCATAGCGGTCGTCACAACAGTTGTTACGACGTCGAGTATGGTTGATCCGACAGGGGCTCTGGGCACCGCGCTCATCGCCCTGCGGACATCGCGCGACCGCAGGCTTGCGGTCGCGCGGTGATCATCTGATCAACGCGATCAGGATGATGATGGGAATGGGCACGCCCAGGAAAAAGAGCAGCAACGATCGCATGTGAGTTCTCCTTGTCTCAGTCGATGAGGTCGCGCTGCCGGCCGCCGAAGGTGGCCAGCAGGCTCGCGGTGAATGCGCCGATCAGCAGCGCGACAACCATCCACAACGCCGTCGTCAGCGCCGTCTTGCGAGCGGCGTCGGCGGCTTCACGGGCACGGGTCTCCAGGGCTTGCGCCTCGGCGCGAGCCCGCTGCAGCGTCTCGGTGACGCGCCGCTCCGCCTCCGCTTGCGTCAGGCCGGTGCGCTGCGCCACCAGTTGTCCCGCGGCGCGCGTGTCTTCCGGCGACAGCGTCCCCGCCATCGCGCAACGCACGCACGAGCAGACGATTCAACGACGCCGACGACTGCTCCTCCGCATGGACCATCGAGGCATCCGGCCACGCGCGCAGCGTCGCCGGATTGGCCCCGGCGGGCGCCGCGGAGGACGTCGATGCCGTTGTCGGTGCCGTCGCCGCGGGCCGCAGCAGCGTGTCCACGTAGTAGCCGAAATCGCCGCTCCCCAGCGCGGTCCGCGCGGTTCCCGAAGAACTGCCCTTCACGCCGGACTCATCCGCCGCAGTCCCGGCAGCAGCTGTCGCAGCCGCCGCCCCTGTGGCCGCGGTCCCGGCCGCCAACGCCGCGCCCTTCACGCCGATCCCGGCGATCGCGCCGACCGAGGCGGTCAGCACGGCGGCGGTGAACAGCGTGGCCACCGCCCACGACAGCAGGCCATGGGCCGTGTCGCGGAAATGGACCTCGTCCGCGTCGGTATCGCGCCATCGCACGCGCAGCCGGCCGGCGAGATAACCGCCGAGTCCGGACGCCGCCAATTGCGTGAACGCGAGCCAGACGATGCCCGCCACGCCCAGCGTCGCGGCGCTAGCGCCGTCGCCGGCCCAGGGCGACGCGGCGGCCAGTCCCAACCCCGCGCCGAGCAGCAGCAGGATCAACGACAGCGCCGCCGCGGCAGCGGCGCCGGCCAGCACCGCGCCCCATGACACTGCGGAAGTCGACGCGCGGGGCGCGACGATTCCGCCGACATCGGCCTCGCCTGGATACCAGGCCTCATTCTTTGCCACCATGGCAGTCCCCTCGAGTTGTGATGGACAGCTACAGGCAAGGGGCGGGCCTGACGTTTCGTTACCCTCCTCGACACCCACGTCAGCACGTCAGCACGTCAGCACGTCAGCACGTCAGCACTCAGCACATCAGCACATTGGCAGGTCGGCAGCTCAAAAGCAGAAGGTCCGCAGTCCGCGGCCAGCGGTGAGCGGTGAGCGGTGAGCGGTGAGCGGTGAGCGGTCGACAGGTCGGCCCCGCGTAACCCACACGCGTAACCCACACGCGTAACCCACACGCGTAACGCCCGTTACGCCGATGCCGTCACACCGCCGAAGCACCCGGCGCAGAATGCGCCTCCAATGACCCCTCCCGCCGCCTCCCTCGTCGCCGCCGCTCCAGCAGCCGACCTGCCCCTGCATCGCATCCAGCTGCTGCCGCAGGGGCTGCGCATCGACGGACTGCCCGAACTGCGCGGCCGGCTGCTGCCGCGCCTGCTCGCCGCGCTGCTGCAGGCGCACGAGCAAGGACTGGCGCGCATCGACAGCCCGTGCTCGCGCGCCGAGCTGCGCGAGCGCATCGCCGGCATGGCCGAGCTGCACCGCACGCAGGTCTGGCGCGCGCTCGCGCTGCTCGACGACGGACCGCTGGCCGCGCTGATCGAGGCCAGCGCCCGCAGCAGCGGCCCGTTCTGGCTCAACGCCGCGCTGCTGCCGAGCTGCCGCTTCGAGATCGACGGTGAACCCGCCACCGGCGAAGCCCTCGCCCGATGGCTCGGCCAGCAGCGCCCGGTGCGCGCGCCAGCCGCCGCGCCGCTGCTCCCGCTGGCCTACGCCGAGGCGCTCGCCCGCGCCGACTACCTGCTCGACCGCGGCGAGCTCTATCCCGCCCGCCTCGCGTTGCAGCAGGCCGCGCCGCACGTGCCGCCGGGGGGACGACGCCGCCGCCGCCGCACTCGGCCTGCGCCGCGCCCGCATCGCGCGCCGGCTCGGCGACTGGGCCGCGCTGCAGGACGAGCTGCGCGACCTCGGTCAGACGCTCAACAACAGCCGCCTGCCGCGCCTGGAGCGGCGTCAACTGCGCGCCCGCGTCGCGATCCTCGCGGCCTGGCACTGGTTCGGCAGCCTCGGCCAGGCGGCGCCCGCGCTGGAGAAGCTCGACGAGGTCGATCCCGACGTGCTCGCCGCCGACTCCACGCTGCGCTGCGACCACGGCAACCTGCGCGGCATCGTGCTGCGCGACCTCGCGATCGCCCGCGGCGACGCGGCGCTCGCGACGCAGTCGCTGGCCAGCCTCGGCGACGCGCTGCGCAGCGCCTCGCTGGCCGGACTGCCCGACGCGCTCCAGGTCTGCGCCGCCAATCTGTCCAACGCGCTCGGCCGGCTTGTCGAGGCCGACCTGCTGCCCGCCGACGGGCCGGGCATCGAGGACGCGCTGCGCTGGCTGCTGCTCAGCGACGCGCTCTGCGCGCGTTGGCAGCTGGGGCGCAGCTCGCTGCTGAACACCATCTTCCTGCTGCGGCTCGCGGCGCTCGGACACCTGGACTTCGCAGCGCTCCAGCGACTGGCCACCACGCAAGGCCTGCCCCTGCCGGCCACGTCCTTCGGCGACCTCGCGGCGCAGCGCTGGGCCTCCTGCCGGGCGCGGCAGTCGCAGATCCCAGCTGATCAGCGCTGTGCGTTCCTGTTGCTGTGGGCGCGGCATGCGCTGGATGAAGGTGATGCGTTCAGCGCGACCGATCTCGTGCGTCAGGCCAGGCTGCAGGCGCGCAAGCTGCGCGATGAAGGGGCGAGGCGGCGCTATCTCGACGAGGCCGAGGCGTTGATGCCGCAGTCGCGGCAGGCGTGAGGTCCTTGAATACGGCGGGAGGTCGAGCGCGGGCACTCCACGACGTGGGGGGCATCGCCTCCGCGAACCCCCCACATCATTCCGGCCCCGGCAGCACTCGCTGTGATCGGGCCTTGGCGGAACCGGAGGGACGGGAGCGGCGGGCGCAACGGGCGGACCGGGCGCAACGGGCGTAACGTCACTTCGATGCGGTTCGGGGTCGGTGGACTTCGCACACTGGCGGCATCCCTCACAGACCGGAGACCGCCATGTCCTTTCCACGCCTGATGGCGAGCGCCCTGCTCGCCTGCCTCGCCCTCACCGCCTGCCGCGCATCGATCGCGCAGTGGGCGTCCACCGCCTCGGGCGCCGTCGCCACCGTGCCCGCCGATCAGCGCGAGCGCTGGGAAACCCGGCCCGAGCTGCAACGCCACTTCACCGAACTCGGGACGAAGGGCACGCTCGTGCTGCTCGACACCCGCGCGCATCGCTGGATTGCGTCGGACAGTGTCCGCGCCTTCGAAGGCTTCCTGCCGGCGTCGACCTTCAAGATCCCGATGTCGCTGATCGCGCTGGAGACCGGCGCCGCCGTGGACGAGACACAAGCCTTCAAGTGGGACGGCACGAAGCGCCGCATCGAGGACTGGAACCACGACCAGACGCTCGCCTCGGCCTACCAGGTGTCGGCGGTGTGGGTGTTCCAGTCGCTGGCGCGGCAGATCGGCCAGCCGACGGTGCAGCAGTTCGTGCGCGACTTCCGCTACGGCAATGCCGTCGCCGGTCCGATCGGCGACCGCTTCTGGCTCGACGGCGACATGCGCATCTCGTCGGTCGGCCAGATCGAGTTCCTGCGCCGCGTGCATGACCGCGCGCTGCCGCTGTCCGACCGCACCTACGACATCGCGCGCCAGGTGATGTTGCGGGACCAGGGTCCCGGCTGGCGCCTGTACGCCAAGACCGGCTGGGCCGACAGCACCAGGCCGGGCCTCGGCTGGTTCGTCGGTTGGGTGGAGCAGGACCGCGACGCGCGTCCCGTCTACTTCGCCCTGAACATGGACATGACCGATCCCGCCTTCTCCCCGAAACGGGCGGAGATCGTCCATCAGGTCCTGCGCTCGATGGGCGCGCTCGAAGAGCGATGACCGATACTTCCGGATCGTCATAGATCCTGGATTGGACGCCCCGATGAAGACCCGTTCCCTTGCCCGCCTGGCACTTGTTCCCGCCCTGCTGCTGACCGCCGGTCTGGCGCAGGCCCAGGTCGTCGTCGCCGACGCCTGGGTGCGCGCGACGGTGCCGCAGCAGAAGTCGACGGGCGCCTTCATGCAGATCAAGTCGCCGACGGACGTGAAGCTGATCTCGGTCAGCACTCCGGCGGCCGGCGTGGCCGAGGTGCATGAGATGGCGATGGACGGCGACGTGATGCGCATGCGGCCGGTGGCCGCGCTGGCGGTGTCGGCAGGCAAGCCGGTGGAACTGAAGCCCGGCGGTTATCACGTGATGCTGATGGACCTGAAGGGCCCGCTGAAGACTGGCGACGCAGTGCCGCTGACCTTCGTGTTCGAGAGCGCGGACAAGTCCCGCTCGACGGTCACCGTCCAGGCACCGGCAAGGACTGGCCCCGTCGTGTCGCCCGATGCCAAGGACCCGCACGCGGGTCACGGCGACCACAAGCATTGAACGGCTGCCGAGCGGCGCGCTCCTGCGCTCTCCTGGCGCATCAGCGCCTGAGGCCCTCCGCCAGGTGATCCACCAGCGCCTTCAGCCGTTGCGGCAGGAAGCGCTGGCTGGGCATCAGCGCATGCAGCGGCATCGGCCGCCCGACCCAGTCCGGCAGGACCTCAACCAGCGCGCCGCTCGCCAGGCTGTCGCGGATGTCGAGGCAGCTCTTGTAGGTCAGTCCCCGCCCTTCGAGGGCCCACTGATGGGCGATGCCGCCATCGTCCGCCGTGCGGCGCCCCTGCACCGTCACGTCCAGCGGCGCCGCCTGCATCGCGTCGCGTCGCCAGAAGCGCCATTCGCGCTCCAGCCGGTCGCCGATCTTGAAGCGGATGCACTCGTGCTGCGTGAGTTCCCCGGGATGGGACGGCCGGCCGTGCCGCTTCAGGTAGTCCGGCGAGGCCACCAGCAGCCGGCGTCCGTCATGGAGCTTGCGCGCGACCAGCCGTGAGTCGGCCAGTTCGCCATACCGCAGGGCCAGGTCGACTTCGTCGCGCACGACGTCCTGCAGCGCATCGCCCACGTTGAGCTGCAGCTCGACCCCGGGATGCCAGTCGAGGAAATCATCCAGCAGCGGCAGCACGATGCGCCGCGTCAGGTCGCTGGACGCGCTGACGCGGATCCGCCCGCGCAGCGCCGTCGCCCCGCGCCCCTTGGCGGAAGCCTCGTCGCCGCCCTCCGAGACCAGCGCGAGGCCTTCATCGAGCAGCTCGAGCGCGCGCTGCGCGTAGTCCCTCAGCCGTTCGCCGGCGGCGGTCAGCCGCAGCGCCCGGGTGCTGCGCTCGGCGAGCCGCACGCCCAGCCGCGCCTCCAGCTTCTTCAGCATCGCGCTGGCCGCCGCGGGCGTGATGCCCATCTGCCGCGACGCCGCCGTCAGGCTGCCGCCGCGCGCGCATTCGATCAGCAGGCGCAGTTCGGCGGTGTTCTCGATGTCCATGGCGGCTCCCTCCGGCGATCTTCAATCCCGTGTTGAAACTGATAGCGATTCAGCGCTCTTCATTGATTCTGCCGGAAGGCTCACCATTCGTTCCCACAGCCTCCCGCCACCTCCGTCTTTCCCCACCTTTTCCCTTCCATCCGAACCTCCAGGAGTCCCGCCATGAAAGCCGTCGGCTACTTCAAGTCCCTGCCCATCACCGAGGCCGAGTCGCTCATCGACCTCGAACTGCCCACGCCCGCCCCCGGTCAGAAGGACCTGCTGGTCGAGGTCGCCGCCATCGCCGTCAATCCGGTCGACACCAAGATCCGCGTGCGCCGTGCCAGCGCCGACGGCACGACGCCCGTGATCCTCGGCTGGGACGCCGTCGGCACGGTCCGCGCGATCGGACCGGAGGTCACCGGCTTCGCCGTCGGCGATCGCGTCTGGTATGCCGGCGACATCACCCGTCCCGGCAGCAACGCGCAGTTCCAGAGCGTCGACCACCGCATCGCCGCGAAGGCGCCGGCCTCGCTCAGCGACGCCGAAGCCGCCGCGCTGCCGTTGACCGCCATCACCGCCTGGGAGCTGCTGTTCGACCGCCTGCAGGTGCAGCAGCAGCCGGAGCGTCCGGTCAGCCTGCTGGTGACCGGCGCGGCCGGCGGCGTGGGCTCGATCCTGGTCCAGCTGGCGCGCCGGTACGACCACCTGACGGTCATCGGCACCAGTTCCGAGCCGGACGGTGAAGGCGGCAAGTGGCTCCAGGCGCTGGGCGCGCACCACGTGATCAACCATCGCGAACCGATCGCCCCGCAGATCGCCGCGCTGCAGAAGCACGGTGTGCCGCCGCTGCGCTACGTCACCAGCCTCACCCACACGCCGCAGCACTTCCAGGGGCTCGTCGAGGCGCTGGAGCCGCAGGGCAAGCTGGCGATGATCGACGACTTCGGGCCGAACGACCTGGACGTGATGGCGCTCAAGGGCAAGTCGCTGTCGCTGCACTGGGAACTGATGTTCACGCGCAGCATGCATGCGACGCACGACATCGCCGCGCAAGGCCGCCTGCTGAGCGAGGTCGCGGCCCTGGTCGACGCCGGGAAGATCCGCACGACGCTGTCCGACGTCGTCGGCCCGATCACCGCCGAGACCCTCAAGCGCGCTCACGCGCTGCAGGAGAGTCAGCGCCAACGTGGCAAGCTGGTGCTGCAGGGTTGGCCTCTCTGAGCCTCGTGCGCTGTACGGTCTGCGTTGCGCGCATGCCGCACTTCCTGTCACGACTGTGACGTCTTACCGCCCCCGGCCCGCCGGGGCGTTTTCATTCGTGGGGACTTCCGGGAAAACCTCCAGTGCGCGCGCCCTCCGCGCAGGCGATACCTCCGGACTCGGACGCCACCAAGCAGTTCGGGCGACAAAGTCAACGAACGGCCGACCACGGCCACGAAGAACAAGAGGGATCGTCATGAACATCCGCAAGGTCCTGGCCGGCGCCCTGGTCGCCGTGCTGCCGGCCGCATGGCTGTGCGCCGCCGCGCCCGCCGCCGCCGCCACCATCGGGGTCATCCTGCCGGGCAGTTATCCAAGCGCCGAGCAGGCCGAGGAACTCCAGCTCGGCATGACGCTGGCACTCAAGACCTGGCCCGGCGACGCCGCGCCCAAGCTGATCGTCAAGGACAGCGGCTGCGACGCCCGCAAGGCGGACGCCATCTCCCAGGAGTTCATCAAGGCCAAGGTCGACGTGGTGCTGGGCAACTGGTGCGAGATCAACGCCGGCGCGGACGCGCTGCGGGCCGCGGGCATCCCCTTCATCTCCAGCAACGCGGAGCGGATGAAGGCCCAGGACCTGCAGCTGCAGCTGGGCCGCATCGAACTCAATGCCGGCGAGAAGATCGCCGCCGACCTGCGCCGCCAGACCGGCCTGCGGATCAGCGCGCGGACCTCGTGCTGGATGGACTTCGACGCGACGCTGTCCGAGCGCGTCGACGCCGTGCTGTGCCCGGTGCTGACGATCGACCGCGGCCGCTGGGACCAGGTGGCCAACACCTACGGGGCCGCGTTCCGCAAGCCGTTCACGGCCTCGGCCGCGCGCGGTTACGCGGCGATGGAAGTGGCGCTGAACTATCTGCGCCGCGCCAAGGGCATGAAGCCCGCGGCCGCGCTGAAGGAAACCCAGTCGATGGCGACGCTGCTCGGCCCGGTGCCCGCGCTGGACGCCCCTGCGCCGACCACGGCGCTGCAGCTGGTCTTCCGGCACGACCTGCCCAAGCTCAATCCGCAGCAGTCGCAGACCCTGGACAAGCTGGTCAAGACCAAGGGCTGCGGCTGCCCGGGCGGGACGCTGCGCAACGGCTGCCCGCGCGACTCGGGCCCGTGGGGCGAGCTGCCCTTCGTCGTGCGCGGCGGCGGCACGCCCGCGGCCTGCGCGAAGCCGATCGGGGTGCTGGAGCTCTGACCGGGCGCCGCCCACGGCGCGCCCTGCGTGTTCATTCGGGCGCCAGGCTCACGGCGCGCACGGATCACTTCAGCAACAGAGAAGCCAGACGCATCGCGATCTCGATCAGCGTGGGCGGCGAACCGTCCGAGGACGAGGGCCAACCCGACGACGACCAGTCGCGCCCGCCATCACGGCGGCCCTCGCGACGCTCGTTCTCCGCGTCGTAGCGCTTCTCGTACTTGCCCTTCCAGAACAGGCCGTGCTTGCCGCCGGCCGGATCGCGCTGCTCGAAGTTATAGGAGGCCAGCCGCGCGCGGCGCTCGCGCTCGAGCTGCTCGTCGGCCTCCTGTCCATCGTGTTCGAGGGCGTCGAGCAAGGGTCCCAGGTCGTCCATCGACGGCGCGACGACCGTGTGATGGCAACGCCCGCAGCGCGTCTCGCGCGTCGGGTCCATCGGCGCGCCGCAACCGCGGCAGGACCATCCGACCGGCTTGCCGCCGTTGGGCATCAGCAGCGGTTCCGACGGCGAGCGCCTGCGCAGCGCATTCGCCAGGCGCGGCATGTCCACCATCAGCAGCGGGCTCTTGCACCAGGCGCAGTCCTCGCTCTTGCCGTCCGCCGGGCCGCCGCAACTCAGGCACGACAGCGTGCGCTTCTCGGCCTGCAGCGCGTAGCGTTCGCCGGGCAGCAGGGGGCGGACCAGGCCGCGCTCGGCCAGCATGCCGGCCTGGCTGTGCAGATGGCCGCCGCAGCTGCCGCACTCCAGCACCGGGAAGCGCCCGTAGCGCGTGAGGTTGCGAACCTCTTTCAGCGCCTTCGCGCACAGCGGGCAGGCGCGGTCCGGCTGATGCGGCCGGTCGCTTCGGCGCAGGCGATTCAGGTCGCGCAACAGCTGGATCCACGCGGCCGTCGAGAGATGCACCGACTCGCGCGCGTCGAACCAGACCAGGCCGCAAGGCTCGCAATGATCGATGTCGACCGTCGCCGGCGCGTGGTGGCCGGGCAGGCTCACATGGCGCATCGGCGCACGGCATTGCGGACAGTCGATGAACGCGCCCTTGCGCAGCGGCAGCTCCCCCGCCATCGCCAGCGGCGGCAGGGCCGGGGACGGATCAGTCAGCGGCTGGGGCACGGTGTCGGGAAATTCGTCGCCGGGGTGGCGGCCCCGCGACGAGGTCGGCAAAGAGGGCGGCAAGGACATGGCCAATATTCTGGTCCCTGCACCCATCGCCCCGATGGGGGGTTGCGGGTCAGGTCGAAGTCAGCGTGAGGCACGACACGCCGCCTATAGTCCGGTTCTCGGCGAGCGACGGGCCTCAGATCCCTCGCCCCACGACGACAAGGAATGCCCATGGTCAAGAAGCAACAGAAGACGGCCGCGCCCCAGCCCGCGCAAGGCCGCCGCAAGGATGCCGGGTCCGCCTCGCCAGACTCGGCCAAGGCGGCCAAGGCGGTCAAAGCATCCAAGGCCAAGGCGGCCGAAGCGGCGGACACGCCGTTCGCGGAGCAGGTGAAGACCTCGGCGCAGCAGATCTGGTCGGCCGGGCTGGCGGCGTTCGCGAAAGCGCAGGACCAGGGCACCACCACCGTCGGCAAGGCCGAGGCGACGCTCGACGCCACCGCGCGCCGCATGAGCGATCTGGCCGGCGAAGTCGGCTCGCGTGCCGGCCAGCATTGGGACAAGCTGGAATCGATCTTCGAGGATCGCGTGGCGCGCGCGCTCGCACGGCTGGGCGTGCCGGCGGCGGACGACGTCGCGCAGTTGAAGGAACGCATCGAGGCGCTGTCCGCGGAAGTCGCGATGTTGCGTGCCGCGCAGGCCGGCGTGGCGCCCAAGCCGGCGACCAAGCCCAGCCCGAAGCGCCCGGCGACGAAGGCCGCGAAGGCCACGAACGCCACGAAGGGCGGCAAGCGCACCACCTGACCCCGGCGCGCCGCGCTGCGGCGTGCACTGCGTCACGAAACGCATCGCCATCCCCATCGCCCAGGGGGATGGCACCCGCGAGACGGTCTCGAACAATTCGACACAAGCGCAGACGCTCCTGCGCACCTCTTGTCGAACTTCCCGAGCCTGTCCCATGAAGCGCCTCCTCGCCGCCGTCCTCTTCGCCGCCCCGCTGGTCGCCCTGGCGGCCCCGGTGAACCTGATCAACAACGGCAGCTTCGAATCGAACGCGATCGGCAACGGCAGCTACAGCATCGTCGGCAGCACCGCCGGCTGGACCGTCGGCCCGAACGGCCTGGAGATCCGCAACAACGTCGCGGGCAGCGCGTTCAGCGGCGGCAACTACGTCGAGCTCGACACCACCGGCAACAGCTGGATCAGCCAGACGCTGAACACCGTGGCGGGCGCGACCTACACGCTGTCGTTCTCCTACGCCAACCGCCCCGACTTCCGCAGCGCCGCCAGCAACGGCATCGACTGGAGCATCGGCGGCCTGAGCGGCCTGGTCGGCAACAACACGACCACCACCTGGCAGACCCTGACCACCACCTTCACCGGCACCGGCAGCCCGATGACGCTGCGCTTCGCCGCGGCGGGCATCAGCGATTCCTACGGCACCTCGCTGGACAACGTCAGCGTCAGCGCCGTGCCGGAACCGCAGAGCATCGTGCTGCTGCTGGCCGGCCTGGGGATGATGGGCGTCGTCGTGCGCCGCAAGGCCGCCGGCAAGGCCTGACCCCGCCAGGGGCGAGCTGTCATCCAGCATTCGAGTCCTCGACGACTCGTTGGGAGCGCCGTGGGTAGAGACCGCGGACGCGCAAGGAGAAAAGGGCACCCCACGCGGGGTGCCCTTTTCCATTGGCGATGCGGCGTCGCGTCAGCCCAGGTAGCGCGCTTCCAGATGGCGGCGGAAGTGCGCCGGATTCAGCGCCTCGCCGCTGGCGCGCTGCACCAGCTCCGGCGTCTCCCAGCGGCTGCCTTGCGACCACACGCGGGCCTTCAGCCAGTCGAAGACCGGCGTGAGTTCGCCGCGCGTGATCTCCGCATCCAGCGTGGGCCGCTCGCGGCGCATCGTCGCGAACCACTGCGCCGCGTACATCGCGCCCAGCGTGTAGCAGGGGAAGTAGCCGTAGAGCCCGCAGCCCCAGTGCACGTCCTGCATGCAGCCGTCCTTGTAGTTGCCGCGCGTGTCCAGTCCCAGCAGTTCCTGCATCTTGGCGTCCCACAGCGCGGGGATGTCCTCGACCTCGATCTCGCCTTCGATCAGCGGGCGTTCGATCTCGTAGCGCAGGATCACGTGCGCCGGGTAGGTCACCTCGTCGGCGTCCACGCGGATGTAGCCCGGCGCGACACGCGTCATCAGCTTGTGCAGGTTGTCCGCGGCGAATCCCGGCTGCTGGCCGAGATGACGCTCCACCAGCGGCTGCAGCAGTCCGGCGAAGCCGGGATGCGAGGCCAGCTGCATCTCGAAGGACAAGCTCTGGCTCTCGTGCAGGCCCATCGATCGCGCGCCGGCCACCGGCAGGCCGAGCCACTCGCGCGGCAGGTTCTGCTCGTAGCGGCCGTGGCCGGTCTCGTGGATGGTGCCGGTGAGGCTCTGCAGGAAGCCGTCGTCGCGATAACGCGTCGTCATCCGCACGTCCTCCGGCACGCCGCCGCAGAACGGATGGGCGCTCTCGTCGAGGCGACCCGCCTCGAAGTCGAAGCCCAGCAGCTTCATCGCATCCAGGCCCAGCGCGCGTTGCGACGCGGCGGGGAACGGCCCTTGCGGATGGATCACGCTGTCGGTCGCCTGGCGCGCCATCACCTGCCGGATCAGGCCGGGCAGCCACTGGCGCAGATCGCCGAAGACGCGGTCGATGTCGGCCGAACGCATGCCGGGCTCGTAGTGGTCGAGCAGCGCGTCGTAGCGGCTCAGGCCCGAATCATCGGACAGGCATTGCGCCTCTTCCCGCGCGTAGCGGACGACCGGGCGCAGGTTCTCGACGTAGCCGGTCCAGTCATTGGCGGCGCGCTGATGGCGCCACTCATGCTCGCAATGCGAGTTGGCCAGCGAGCGCGCCTCCACGAGCCGCTGCGGCACCGCGTTCGCCGAGCGCCACACGCGGCGCATCTCGCGCAGCGAAGCGCGCTGGAAGTCGTCGAGCGGCTCCTGCGCCGCGTCGTCGAGCAGTTGGCGCAGCGCCGGGTCGGTGCCCAGCTGGTGCAGCAGCCCGCCCATCTCGGCGAGCGATTCGGCGCGGGCTTGCGCGCCACGCGCCGGCATGAAGGCGGACTGGTCCCACGAGGCGATCGCCTGCAGGTGGGATAGACGATGGATGCGCTGGTGGCGCTGGCACAGGGCGTCGTACGCCGGGGTGCTGGGGGTGCTCATGGGGGTCTCCTCTTGGGTCCCGGAATTGTGCCGGGAAGCCCAACCCACCCGCGGCCGACGCGGCTCACTCAAAAATGGCGATGCCGATGGCGGTCATGAGCAGGTAGCGCATGAATTTGCCCACCGCCATGTAGGCCACGCAAGGCCAGAACGGCAGACGCAGCCAGCCCGCGAGGGCGCATAGCGGATCACCGACGATGGGCAGCCAGCTCATCAGGCAGGTCTTGGCGCCGAAGCGACGCAGCCAGCCGAGCACGCGCTGGTCCCGCGGCGTGTGGTGCACGGCGGCTTCGTACGCGCGTTCCGCGCCGTAGCCCATCCACCAGGTGATCGCGCCGCCGATCGTGTTGCCGGCCGTGGCCACGAGGATCGCGGGCCAGAAGAGCTCCGGCTTCGCGTGCACCAGCAGCAGCACGACGGGCTCCGATCCCATCGGCAGCAAGGTCGCCGAGACCAGCGCGATGACGAACACCGCGCCCAGCCCCACCTGCGGGAGAGATAGGGTCTCCAGCATCAGGTGAATCATCTGTTGCAGCCAAGCTTCCATGCGTGGGATTATCTGAAGACCATGTCCTTGCGCCGCCTTGCCGTCTCGTCGTTCGCGTTGATCGGCCTGACCGTCGCCGGGTCGGGGCCCGGCGGGTCGCCGCAGTGGGGTGTCGTCGCGATGGCGCAGACCGCGCCGCCGCAGTCCGCCCCACAGGCAAGCGCGGCGCCCGGGCCGTCGACGTCCCCGCAGACTTCCCCGGCACCGATCGCCGGCTGCCCGATGCTGATCGCGTCCGGCAATCCTCAGTATCCCCCCTACCTCTGGCGCGATCCGACCGACGAGCAGAAGCTGGTGGGGGCCAATGCGGACATGATGCAGTGGTTCGCCGCGGAGATCGGCATCCCGATCGAGACCCGCTACGTCGGGCCGTGGGGCCGCGTGCAGGAGGAGATGCGCGCGGGCCGCATCGACCTGATCGCGGGCGCCTTCTTCACGCTGCCGCGCACCGAATACATGGACTACTTCCACCCCGCGTTCCGCGAGACGCGCAGCGTCATCTGGACGCGGACCGCGGCGCCGGTCGCGTACAAGCGTTGGAGCGACCTCGCGCCCAAGCAGGGCGTGACGGTGATCAACAACAGCTTCGGCGTCGAGTTCGACAACTACGCCCGCCAGTCGCTGAAGATCAGCCAGGTCGCGAGCATCGAGCAGGCGATCCTGATGCTGCAGCGCGGCCGCGCCGACTACATGATCTATGAGGACACGCCGGCCGAGGCCTATGCCGCGCGCAACGGCGGTCCGGCGATCCAGCCGCTGATGCCGGCGATCGCGCGCGAGGGCCTGTACGTGACGCTGTCGCACCGCTCGCGTTGCAACTCGCCGGAGCTCCGGGGCCGCATCGCCCGCGCGGTCTACAAGCTGTCGCAGGACCGCGTGATGAACCGCTTCGTCGAGCAGGGCTTCATGCTCTGGCGCAAGCAGCCGTCGCTCTGACGGGAACTGGGAACGGGCGGGTCGGGGGCGGTATACTTCTGCCTCTTTTTTGTGCAACCGCCCCACTGTTCCCGATGCCCACGCCGCTGCCCGGCCCTCTCACGCTGGGTCCCTACGTCCTGCCGAACCGTCTGTTCGTCGCCCCCATGGCGGGTGTGACCGACCGGCCCTTCCGCGTGCTGTGCAAGAAGCTCGGCGCGGGGTATGCGGTGAGCGAGATGGTGACCTCGCGCAAGGACTTGTGGAACAGCCTGAAGACCTCGCGTCGCGCGAACCATGAGGGCGAGTCGGCGCCGATCTCCGTGCAGATCGCCGGGACGGAGGCGTCGATGATGGCCGAGGCCGCCGCGTACAACGTGGACCGTGGCGCGCAGATCATCGACATCAACATGGGCTGCCCGGCCAAGAAGGTCTGCAACAAGTGGGCCGGTTCGGCGCTGATGCAGGACGAGGCGCTGGCGCTGGAGATCGTCGAGGCGGTGGTGGCCGCGTGCGCGCCGCGCGGCGTGCCGGTCACGCTGAAGATGCGCACCGGCTGGTGCCAGGCGGAGAAGAACGCGGTGGCGCTGGCGCGCGCGGCGGAGTCCGCCGGTATCGCGATGGTCACCGTGCACGGCCGCACGCGCGAGCAGGGCTACAGCGGCCGCGCCGAGTACGACACGATCGCCGCGGTGAAGGCGGCGTTGCGCATCCCGGTCGTCGCCAACGGCGACATCGACACGCCGCTCAAGGCGCGCGAGGTGCTGGCCGCCACCGGCGCGGACGCGATCATGGTCGGCCGCGCGGCGCAGGGCCGCCCGTGGATCTTCGCGGAGATCGCGCACTTCCTGGCCACCGGCGAGGCACTGCCCGCACCGCGCATCGCCGACGCCAAGGGCTGGCTGATCGAGCACCTGCACGACCACTACGCGCTGTATGGTGAACTGACCGGCATGCGCAGCGCGCGCAAGCACATCGGCTGGGCCGTGCGCGCGCTGCCCGGCGGCGAGGACTTCCGCCGCCGCATGAACACCCTCGAGAGTTGCGACGACCAGGTCCGCGCGCTGACGGACTGGCTCGACGCGCTGGCGGACGACCATGACCGGCTGCCCTACCTGCCGGCGAACGACGACAGCCTCGAAGACGACAACACTGACGCAGCCGCCGCCGCGAACGACGAACAACACCAAGACCAAGAAAGAAGGCTGACGGCATGACGCCCAAACCGATCGACTCCTGCATCCGCGAAAACCTGGAGGTCTACTTCCGCGACCTCGGCGGCGAAGTCCCGCACTCGATGCACGAGATGCTGATCCGCCTTGTCGAGAAGCCGCTGCTGGAAGTGGTGATGCAGCACAGCGACGGCAACCAGAGCAAGGCCGCCGAGTGGCTCGGCATCAATAGAAACACGCTGCGCCGCAAGCTCGTCGAACATAAATTGATCTGAGCCCCGCGCGCCGAACCGAATCCCCTTTAGAGAGCTCCCATGGCCCAACTCACCGCCCTGATCTCGGTCTCCGACAAGACCGGCATCGTCGATTTCGCCAAGGCGCTGCACGCGCTGAACGTGCGTCTGCTGTCCACCGGCGGCACCGCCAAGCTGCTGGCCGACGCCGGCCTGCCGGTGACCGAGGTCGCGCAGCACACCGGCTTCCCGGAGATGCTGGACGGCCGCGTGAAGACGCTGCATCCGAAGATCCACGGCGGCCTGCTGGCCCGCCGCGATCTGCCCGAGCACGTCGCCGCGATCCAGCAGCACGGCATCGACACGATCGACATCCTGGCGGTCAACCTGTACCCGTTCGAAGCCACCGTCGCCAAGCCCGGCTGCACGCTGGAGGACGCCATCGAGAACATCGACATCGGCGGTCCGGCGATGGTCCGCAGCGCGGCCAAGAACTGGAAGGACGTGACGGTGCTGACCGACGCGTCGCAGTACGCGCAGGTGCTCGAGGAGCTGAAGGCCGACGGCAAGACCAGCGACAAGACGCGCTTCGCCGCATCGGTGGCCGCCTTCAACCGCATCGCGCAGTACGACGCCGCGATCAGCAACTACCTGAGCGCGCGCCTGGAAGACGGCTCGCTGTCCGAGTACCCGGCGCAGATGAACAGCAGCTTCATCAAGGTGCAGGACCTTCGCTACGGCGAGAACTCGCACCAGACCGCCGCGCTCTACCGCGACCTGCATCCGGCGCCCGGCTCGCTGGTGACCGGCAAGCAGCTGCAGGGCAAGGAGCTGAGCTACAACAACATCGCCGACGCGGACGCCGCGTGGGAATGCGTGAAGAGCTTCGACGCACCGGCCTGCGTGATCATCAAGCACGCGAACCCCTGCGGCGTGGCCGTGGCGGCGAACGCGGCCGAGGCTTACGCGAAGGCCTTCAAGACCGACCCCACCAGCGCCTTCGGCGGCATCATCGCCTTCAACCGCGAGGTGGACCGCGCCGCCGCGGAGCTGGTGTCCAAGCAGTTCGTCGAGGTGCTGATGGCGCCGTCCTTCAGCGCCGAGGCGCGCGAGGTCTTCAAGGGCAAGGTCAACGTGCGCCTGCTCGAGATCGCGCTGCCGCCGGGCGGCGCGCGTCCCTGGGACCAGGGCCGCAACGCGCAGGACGTCAAGCGCGTCGGCTCGGGCCTGCTGGTGCAGACCGCCGACAACCACTTCCTGACGAAGGCCGACCTGAAGGTCGTCACGACGCTGCAGCCGACGGCGCAGCAGCTGGACGACCTGATGTTCGCGTGGACCGTCGCGCAGTACGTGAAGAGCAACGCGATCGTCTTCTGCGGCGGTGGCATGACCCTGGGTGTCGGCGCCGGCCAGATGAGCCGCATCGATTCGGCGCGCATCGCGTCGATCAAGGCGGAGAACGCCGGCCTGCCGCTCACGGGCTCGGCCGTGGCGAGCGACGCGTTCTTCCCGTTCCGCGACGGCCTGGACGTGCTGGCCGATGCGGGCGCCTCCTGCGTGATCCAGCCGGGCGGCTCGATGCGCGACGAGGAAGTCATCGCCGCCGCCAACGAGCGCGGCATCGCGATGGTGTTCACGGGCGTGCGCCACTTCCGTCATTGAGTGCGAGCGCGCCTTCACCGTCGCGTGAAGGCGTCGTCAAACACACATCCGACCCTCGCCCCACGATGGCCCCGCGACGGCCTTGCCGTCGCGCGGGGACAACTGCGGAAAGAAATGTGACATGTTCGCGGCGCTGGCGATCGGGTTTCCCCTGATCCCGGTGCTACCTTGCGCCCCGGCACCGTTCTGGTGCTGTTGTTCAAGAGCAAGCAAACATGAAAAAGATCTCCGCCATTGCCGCCGCCCTCCTGCTGGCCGGCGCCGCCCAAGCCCAAGCACCGAAGCCAGAGCTGTACGGTGAGGTGGGCTACAGCTTCATCACCATCGACGCCGGCGGCACCGACCTGGAGCCGGGCCTGCTGCGCGGCCTCGTGGGCTGGAACGTGCACCCCTACCTGGCCGTCGAAGGCATGCTGGCCACCGGCGTCAAGGACGACAACACCTTTGGCGTCAAGACCAAGGTCTCGAACGCCTACGGCGTGTACCTGAAGCCGAAGTACGACTTCGGCAACGGCTTCGAAGTGTTCGGCCGCCTGGGCTACGTGCACACGAAGATCAAGTCCAGCTTCGGCAACGAGTCCGGTTCCGACAGCGACGGCGACGTGTCGTACGGCGTTGGCGTGAGCTACTCCTTCAACAAGCAGTGGTACGGCGCGCTGGACTACACCAGCTACTACAACAAGGACAGCGTCAAGGCGACCGGCGTGACGCTGGGCGTCGGCTACCGCTTCTGATCGCCGCGATCGCCTCGCGGCGATCCGGACGGGCTCCTCGGAGCCCGCGAGACAAAGCCCGGCTTCGGCCGGGCTTTTGCGTTACAGGGGCGAGTTGCCATCGACCTCCATGCAGATGGCCAGTTGACACGCCGTGATCTCCTGCCCGTCCAGAGCAAGTCGAGACAGCGTCAACGCCGCTGGCTCGCCACTCCGAAGCGCCCGTCGATAGGCGTTGAAAGCTCGGAGGAACCCCGCGGAGTGATCGACGAAGAGCGCCGAGAGAAAGCCGTCCGGGTGCTGGAGATCGATCCCCACCCGTCGGAGCGCGAGTCTGCGAAAGTCCTTCAAGTTCTTGGTCAGGAGATGGACCACGTCTTCTGACTCGCGCGGAACAAGCGCCATGGCGCACGCCGCCACGTGGGCATCCTTCATGGAGCGGACAGCGTGCTTCGCCCCGATGAGTTCTCGCTGAATATCCTCGGCATTCACCTCGGCCTCTGGCAGCGAAAGTCGCATCAAGACCTCGTTCTGGTGAGCATGCGCGAGATCCCTTCGTCGTCCCGAACGCACGAGGGCTCGACTCATCTCCGACAGGATGTCCGCACTCCAGCGGAGCTCGATGAGTCCTTCGTAGTCGAGATGAATGAGCAAAGCCCGTGTGGTCCCACCGAACAGCGTATCTGCGTCGGCAACGACGGGCACGCTGATCGCATCAGTCACAGATCCACGGCCTCATACTCTTCGCCGACCGACTGACCCAGCTGCTGCAGCGCGTCCCACTGCTGGCGCCGGGCACGCTTCTGCCAAGCCAGCAGATCCGACTTCAGCACCCGGCGTTGATTCCCCACCCGTTGGAACAGAGGGATCTCCCCCCGCATCGATCCGGGCCGTCAAGTACGGCCGCGACACTTTCACGAGGTTCGCCGCCTGTTGCGTGGTCAGCACCATGTCTTCACCATCCTTCTTTGTCTTTGAACGTGTTGCAGGGTCAGGTTTTGCTGCGGGTCTGAGCAACTGGGCACCGAGCACCTGCTCGAAGGCCTGCCGGACCAGCTTCTCCTTCGCCGCGGAGAGCGGCACATGCCGCCTGACCGCGTCGACGAGTGGCCCTACGTCGAGAACAAGGCTGGACGAGGAAACCGACTTGATCGTTGCCATGGCTGTGAGCTGAAAGTTTAAGGACACCCGAAATTCTCGCAATACTCGAAATGCGTCAAGTGACTGACGCGGATTAGTCATTGGTCTCTACTCGGGATCGCACGGCCTGGGCGCGGCCGCGGAGCGGGCGTACGCTTGCTCCCATTCAAGAACGACAAGGCGGAGACACCCCATGGACCAAGCCCTGCACGAGCGCCTGCACCTTGTGTTGGAGCAGCAGCGCGCCGCGTTCGATCGCGAGCGGATGCCGACCTGTGCGCAGCGCCGGGACCGTCTGGCGCGGCTGCTGCGGATGAGCGTCGAGCACGCGGAGGCGCTTGCCGACGCGATGTCCCGCGACTTCGGCCACCGCTCGCGGCACGAGAGCCTGCTGGCCGATCTGTTCACCGTGCAGTCAGGCGCCCGGCATGCGATGCGGCATCTCAAGCGCTGGATGGCCGTCAAGCGCGCCCCGACCGCCCTGCACTTCCTGCCCGCCGGCAACCGGCTGATGCCGCAGCCGCTCGGCGTGGTCGGCATCGTCTCGCCGTGGAACTATCCGTACTACCTCGCGATGGCGCCCGCGCTCGCGGCGCTGGCCGCCGGCAATCGCGTGATGATCAAGCCGTCGGAGCTGACGCCGGCCACCTCGGCGCTGATGGCCAGGCTCGTCGCCCAGCACTTCGCGCCCGACGAGATGACCGTCGTCACCGGCGATGCGGAGGTCGGCAAGGCCTTCACGCAACTGCCCTTCGACCATCTGTTCTTCACCGGCTCGACGCCCGTGGGTCGTCTGGTCGCGCAGTCCGCGGCGCAACGCCTGACCCCGGTCACGCTCGAACTCGGCGGCAAGTCGCCGGCGATCGTCGACCGCAGCGCCGACCTCGCCCGCACCGCCGAGCGCATCGCCTTCGGCAAGCTGCTCAACGCCGGACAGACCTGCGTCGCGCCGGATTACGTGCTGGCACCGAAGGAGCTCGTGCAACCGCTGGCCGATGCGATCGTGGCCGCCGTGCGTCGGCTGTATCCCCGCATCGAAGGCAATCCGGACTACACCGCCATCGTCAGTCCGCGCCATCACGCGCGGCTGAAGGGCCTGCTGGAAGACGCGCAAGCCCGCGGCGCGGCGCTGCGACCCACGCACGACGACGCGCCCGCGGACCGTCGCCTCGTCCCGACGCTGCTGCTCGACACCACCCCCGAGATGGCGGTCATGCGCGAGGAGATCTTCGGCCCGCTGCTGCCGATCGTGCCGTACGGTCATCCGTCCGAGGCCATCGCGCACGTCAACGGCGGCGACCGGCCCCTGGCCTTGTACTGGTTCGGCGAGGACAAGGCCGCGCGCGACGACGTGCTCGCCCGCACCCATGCCGGCGGTGTCACGGTCAACGACTGCATCTGGCACCTGGGTCAGGAGGAACAGCCCTTCGGCGGCGTCGGCGCCAGCGGCATGGGCGCGTACCACGGCGTCTGGGGCTTCAACACCTTCAGCAAGCTCAAGCCGGTGTTCCTGCAGTCGCGCTTCGCCGGCACGAAGCTGTTCCATCCGCCGTACGGCGCGACCTTCGACCGCCTGCTCGGCCTGCTGAAGAAGATCGCATGAGCGCGGCGGACGGAAGCGATGCCGACATCCTGATCGTCGGCGGCGGCTCCGCGGGCGCGGTGCTCGCGAGCCGGCTCAGCGAGGATCCCGGCTGTCGCGTGCTGCTGCTCGAAGCGGGAGGCCGGGGCGACAGCTGGGTCACGGCCACGCCCTTCGCCGGGGTGCTGCAGGTCGCCGCGAAGCTCAACAACTGGGGTTTCCAGACCGAGCCGCAGTCCGGCCTGAACGGCCGGCGCGGCTACCAGCCGCGCGGCAAGGCGCTGGGCGGATCGTCCGCCATCAACGCGATGGTCTACACGCGCGGACACCGCAGCGATTACGACGCATGGGCCGCGGCCGGCAACGTCGGCTGGGGCTACGACGACCTGTTGCCCTTCTTCATCCAGGCCGAGCGCAACGAGCGCTTCGGCGCCCCGTGGCACGGGCAGGACGGCCCGTTGCGCGTCGGGGACCTGCGCACCGATTCGCCGATCCACGCGGCGTGGCGGGCGGCGGCGCGGGAGTCGGGCCACGCGGTCCTCGAGGATTTCAACGGCGCCGACCTCGAGGGTCTCGGCGTCTATCAGGTCACGCAGCACGAGGGCGAGCGGTGGAGCGTCGCGCGCGCCTACCTCGAACCGCATCTGGGCCAGCGGCCCAATCTGCGCGTGGAGACCGGCGTGCGCGCGTTGTCGCTGGTGCTCGACGAGCGGCGCGCGGTTGGCGTCGAGGTGCTGCAAGGCGGCCATCGACGTACGTTGCGGGCGAGGCGCGAAGTCATTGTCTGCGCCGGCGCGCTGCAGTCGCCGCAGTTGCTGATGCTGTCGGGCATCGGCGACGGCGCGCAGCTGCAGGCGCACGGCATCGCGGTGCGGCACCACCTGCCCGGCGTCGGTCGCAACCTGCACGACCATCCGGACTTCGTCTTCGGTTATGAGTCCGATTGCCTCGATCTCGCGGGCATCTCCGCGCGCGGCAGCGCCCGCTTCGTCGGACAGCTGCAGCGCTATCGCCGCGAACGGCGCGGACTCGTCACCAGCAACTTCGCCGAGTGCGGCGGCTTCCTGTCGACGCGACCGGGCCTGCCCGCGCCGAACGTGCAACTGCACCTGGTCGTGGCACTGGTCGAGGACCACGCGCGCAAGCTGCGGCTGGGGCATGGGCTGTCGTGTCACGTGTGCCTGCTCAGGCCGCGCAGCCGCGGCGCGCTGACGCTTGCCAGCGCCGATCCGCTGGCCGCGCCGAGGATCGATCCGGCGTTCCTGCAGGACGCCGAGGACGTGCGGGAACTGATCGAGGGCTACAAGCTCACGCGCGATCTGATGCGTGCGCCGTCGATGAAGGCGTTCTGGAAGAACGAGACCTGGAGCGCCGGCGTGGACGCGGACGCCGACATCGAGGCGCTGCTGCGCCGACGCGTCGACACGGTCTACCACCCGGTCGGCTCGTGTCGCATGGGCAACGACGACCTGGCCGTCGTCGACGACCACCTGCGCGTGCGAGGCATCGAGGGCCTGCGCGTCGTGGACGCATCGATCATGCCGAGCGTGGTCAGCGGCAACACGAACGCGCCGGTGGTGGCGATCGCGGAGAAGGCGACACAGTTGATCCGCGCTGAATGAGGAAGCCTCCCTGCGCAGGGCGGGGCGTCAGCCGCTGACCGGGCCGGTCGTGGCCGTCAGATCACCGAGGCGTTGAGCGTGAACTGAAGTGACGTCGTCGGGCTGAGATTGAGGAAGCTGTCGGTCAACTGCACGAGCACGTGCTTGTCGCCATCCGCGCCGAATGCCGAGCCCGGAATCTCTCCGCCGCTCTGCCAGTCCGACCAGTGCTGACCGTTGTCGATGCTGTAGTGGACATACTCTCCGGCCTTGAGCCCTGAGACCAGCACGGTCCCATCCGCAGTGATGCGGTCCGCGTGATACGGACCGGTGTCATTCTTCAGCGTCACGTCCGGCGCGTTGGGCGCAATCGTGTCCGCCCGCACGGTCAGCACGCGGGTCGACGTGTTGCCGGCCTTGTCGGACGCCGTGATCAGCAAGGTGCTCTGTGCCGGCGTGTTGCTGGTCTGTCCCGCGCTGAAGTAGTCCGCGGCCCAACTGGCCCCGCCATCCGCGCCAAAGGCGTAACTGGAGCCGCCAATCCTCACATCGACGACGTCACTGCCGTGGGTCGCCACCGTGACGCCGCTCTGTCCATTGAGTTGCAGGAGCGAGTCGCTCGCGAAGGGGGCATTGGGGGCCGTCACCTCGATCACGGGCGGCGTCGTGTCCAAGGACAGCTGCACCGTGCCCGCCGCCCCGGCATTGCCCGCGGCATCGATCTGCCGGACCTCGACGGTATTGGCACCCTCATCCAGGACACGCGTCGCCAGCTGTGTCCCATGGCCTTCGCGCCAATGCTCGTCACCGTTGACCTTGAACTCCCAGCTCGCACCCGGCTCGAGCCCGTCGACCGAGACATAGCCGCTGGCATTGATCAGGTTGTCCGGCGCCGCGACGCCGCCCTGCCTGTGGACGCTCGCGAGCACGGCGTCCGGTGCGACGCTGTCGACGGTGACCGCCAACGATTCGACGTCGCTCACATTGCCGGCGAGGTCAGTCTGGCGCACGTCGACGGTCTGGTGGCCTTCATGCAGCGCACCGGCCGCCAACGAATCTCCGGTCCCGGCCTTCCAGTCGCCGCCGTCGATCCGGTATTCCCAGGTCGCGGTGTCCTCCAGCCGATGAACCAGCAGGCGGCCCTGTCCGTTGATCGCCGGCAGGCCGGTGCTGGTCGCCAGGTCGGGACGGTCCGGCGCCAGACTGTCGCGCGTGACGGTGATCGAGCTCACGGCGCTGTCGTGGCCGGAGGCGTCCGTCTGCATCAGCGCCACGTCATTGCGACCTTCGACCAGATAGTTCGCCGCCAGCTGCGAGCCGCTGCCGACTTGCCAGTCGCCCTCGCCGTTGATGCGGTACTTCCAGGTCGCGTCGGTCTCGAGGTTGTCGAGGACGACCGATCCCTGAAGTGGCACCAGATCGCCATGGCCACCGTCGAGGTGGGCATGCAGCATGTCCGGCGCATGCAGATCCTGGCGGACCGTCAGTGTCGCGGCGGCGCCCGGGTTGCCGGCCGCATCGACCTGCAGCACGTCGAGCCGGTTCTCGCCATTCGACAGCGCGGTCGCGGGAATGCGCCCGTCCTGCCCTTCGATCCACTCGCCTGGCCCGTTCACGCGGAACTTCCAGCTCGCGCCGGCTTCAATGCCCGAGACGTTGATGAAGTCCTTCGTGTTCAGCAGGTTGGTGCCGCTGCTGGTCTGCAGCACCGGCGCGTCCGGCGGCGTGAGGTCGAGCGTCACGGTCAGATGGCTCAGCGGACCATGCTCGCCGCCGGCGTCGACCTGGAAGGCCTCGACCTTGTTCAGGCCCGCGACGAGCACGCTCCCCGGCACCTGGTCGCCCGTGCCCTGGACCCAGTCGGCCGCGTCGTTCACCCGGTAGAACCAGGTCGCGCCCGGCGCGAGGCCGGAGACGGCGATCGTGCCGTCGTTGGTCAGCCCGTCGTTCGACGCACTGCCTGAACTGCCGTTGTCGTGCGCCAGCGTCAGCGTCGGCGCGAGCACCTCGTCGTGGACCCGCACCGCGAGCGTGGCGACGTCGCCGCGGCGGCCTTGATCGTCGAGCTCCGCGACCATCACCGCGTGCACGCCGCGGTTCAAGGTGGCGGCATCGATGCGGCTGCCCTGGCCGGCGTGCCAGGTGTTGTCCCCGTCGATGCGGTACACCCACGCGCCGCCCGGCGAGGCGAGCGCGACATCGACATGCCCCGCGCCATCGATCGTGTCCTTGCCGGAGCTGGTGGACAGCCGCGGCGCCGCGGGCAGCGGGGCTTCCGGCGGTGCGGGGGGTGCGGGCGGGGGCGGCGGCGGCGTGGGCGCCGACGGCGTGGCGGCGGCCGAGGCGCGGCTGTCGCTGGCATGGCTGTCGCTGCCGTGGCCGCCCGCGCTCGCGACGCCGGCCAGCAGGACCCCGGCGCCGGCGATCATCCACGGCCACACGGCATCGTGGTGGCAATCCTCCTCCGTGCCGTCGCTGTGGACCTCGCGACAGGAGTCCGCCTGGTGCGTCGCCGCGTCCGCGTCCGCGTCGGCGCCCGCCACCTTGGCCGGGTCCTCCGTCGCCGCGGGCGGTGCCTCCGCGGACGCCGTCGAGGCGTCGGTCGAGCCGTCCGCCTCGTTCCCGCCGTCCGACGCCTCCAGCGGAGCGGCCCCGTCGGGCTGGTGGCCTCGGGGCCTGCGGGTGGCGCCGGATGCAGGCGCGCCGGCGGACAGGAACACGGCGGGCAGGGACGCGGCGGGCAGGGCAAGGTCCGCCACCGGCGTCGTGGTGGGCACGGGCGGCATCCCGATCGTGGTCTTGCTGGCTGGGGCAGGAGTGGAGGTCGTCATCGGCGTGCTGCGTAACCGGAAAGGACAGAAGACTCCCAGTGTCTTGTCATACGCCCGCCGGAGACGATGACCGGTTCTTGCAAGATTTCCAACGAAACAGACTTACTTGAGTTGAACCCCTCGTTGAGTGGAGCCATCGTGGCGTGGAACCCTCGTTGAATGGAGTCATCGTCTCCGGTGTCGGCGCGGACGGGTCCCGGGCCGAACGAGACTCCGAGCCGCCCCACCCGCAGTCCGGGATAATCCGTCCCATGGTCCTTGCCGAAATCACCGGCCTGTTCCTGTCCTGGCTGGCGCGCCTGATCACCGGCGCGCAGGGACACTGGAAAGGCTGTCCCCCGACGTCCGAACAACGCATCTACTTCGCCAACCATCAGAGCCACTTCGACTGGGTGCTGATCTGGGCCTCGCTGCCCGGCGAACTCCGCGCCCGCACCCGCCCGATCGCGGCGCGCGACTACTGGACCAGTTCCGCGCTCAAGACCTGGCTCACGAGCGCCGTGTTCAACGCGGTCTACGTGAGCCGCACGCGCGCGACACCCGACGAGGACCCGCTCGAGCCGCTGGTCGACACGCTGCAGGGCGGCGACTCGCTGGTCATCTTCCCGGAGGGCACGCGCTCCAACAAGGGCGCGCCGCAGGCCTTCAAGGCCGGCCTCTACCACCTGTCCGAGCAGTTCCCCGACGTGCAGCTCATCCCCACCTGGATCGACAACGTCCAGCGCGTCATGCCCAAGGGCGAGATCGTGCCGGTGCCCATCCTGTGCACCGTCACCTTCGGCGCGCCGATCCGGATCGAACCCGGCGAGGACAAGCGCGCCTTCCTGGAACGCGCGCGCTCGGCGGTGATGGCGCTGCGTCCCGGAGGATGGAAGGAATGAGGTGGCTCAAGTCATTGAACAGCGGCGAGCAGGTCGCCTTCCTGTTCGTCGTGCTGTTCGGCGCGCTGCTGCTGGTGAGCATCGGCTCGGTGCTGTGGTCGCTGCGCGAGCGCCCCGACGACCAGCAGGAAGCCTGGCAGGCGCGCTGGGCCAGGTTCCGGCACGAGCTCAACATGGTCTGGGTCGGCGCCTGCCTGTTCTGGGCCGCGTGGGTGTCCGGGCCGGTGGGCGCGACGCTGCTGTTCGCCGTGTTCTCGTTCCTGGCCTTCCGCGAGTTCATCACGCTGCTGCACACCCGCCGCGCCGATCATCGCGGGCTGATCATGGCCTTCTTCGTGATCCTGCCGCTGCAGTACGTGCTGGTGGGCACGCGCCACTTCGACCTGTTCTCGGTGCTGATCCCGGTCTACGGTTTCCTGGCGATCCCGGTGGCCAGCGCGCTGGCGGACGATCCGGGGCGCTTCCTGGAGCGCAATTCGAAGATCCAGTGGGGCATCATGGTCTGCGTCTACGGCCTGTCGCACGCGCCGGCGCTGCTGCTGCTCGAGTTCCCGAAGTACGAGGGCCGCGGCGCCTTCCTGCTGTTCTTCCTGGTGGCCGTGGTGGCCTGCGGGCAGATCGCGCAGGCGATCGCGACCAGCCGCTTCCGCGCCAAGCCGGTGGCGCGCCGCATCAGCCGCTCGTTCACGATGAAGGCGTGGTGGATCGGCGCGTTCACGGCGGCGCTCGCGGGTGCGCTGCTCTACTGGATCACGCCGTTCAAGGCGGGCCAGGCGGCGATCGCCGCGTTCGTCGCGGCGGGCTGCGGCAGTTTCGGCGTGTTCGTGATGCAGGCGCTCAAGCGCGACGCGGGCATCAACGCCTGGGGCAACCGCAGCGCGATCACCGGCGCGGTCGGCCTGCTGGACCGCATCGCGGTGATGTGCTTCGCGGCGCCGGTGTTCTTCCATTCGGTGCGGTGGTATTTCCGCGCCGGCACCTGAGACTTGAAGGAGTCGACGGCATGCGCATCCTCGGCATCGACCCCGGCCTGCAGACGACCGGCTTTGGCGTCATCGACGCGGACGGGCCGCGGCTGGCGTACGTGGCCAGCGGCACGATCAAGACCAACGCGCTGCCGACCGGCGACCTGCCGGGCCGGCTGAAGATCCTCTACGACGGCATCCGCGAGGTGGTGTCGCGTTACCAGCCGACCTGCGCGGCGGTGGAGATCATCTTCGTCAACGTGAACCCGCAGTCGACGCTGCTGCTGGGGCAGGCGCGCGGCGCGGCGCTGACGGCGCTGGTGTCGTGCGACCTGCACGTGTCGGAGTACACCGCGGTGCAGATGAAGAAGGCCATCACCGGGCACGGCGGCGCGGCGAAGTCGCAGGTGCAGGCGATGGTGGCGCGGCTGCTGAAGCTGCCCGGCGAACCGGGCAAGGACGCGGCGGATGCGCTGGGCATCGCGATCATGGACGCGCATGCCCGCGTGTCCTTCGAGGCGATGGGCAAGCAGACGACGCTGCAGCGTCGGCAGCACGCGCAGTTCAAGGGCTCGCGGACGTATTGAGCGCGGCGGCCCGGTTCAGGGTTCGTCGTGCCAGTAGTCGAGGTCGCCCTCGCCCACCTTGCGGATGGCCTCGAACGGTTGGGTCGCGTTGGCGGGCACGTGTTCGGCCATGAACTTGTTCGAGTCCGGATAGACGCAGATCTCCGGCTGTTCCATCGTGCTGACGGACAGGTAGCGGATCGGCGCGTCCGAGGTGTTGATGATGTGATGCGGGTACTCGGGCCCCGCGGGGATGAAGATCACGTCGCCGGCCTTGATCGGCAGGCGCTCGCCGGCGACGCGCAGCGTGCCGGTGCCCTCGAGGATGATGAACATCTCCTCCTGCGCGTAGTGCAGGTGGTACGGGCAGGTGGTCTTGCCGGGCTCGACGATGTCGTAGGACGCGCCGAGCTTGCGCGCGGCGGTCCCGCGCGCCAGACGCGCGGAGCGCGCCTCGTACATCGGCTCGCGCTTGAACGAGGTCAGCTCGGCCTCGTGGAAGTTGCGGATCAGCTGGGCGGCTAGCGCCTGGGCGCGGTCGGTCATGCGGGGGTCTCCTGGCAATCCTGACAAACTGAAGTGGCGGGTGCCACGCGTTCCGGTAGTCGCAGACTAGCTTTGAAACCGCTCCCCTACCAATCCATGCCGCAGACCATGGGGACATCGCTGACTAGCATTGATTGCTCCCGACCTTCAGGAGCACCCATGCCTCAACCATTCCAGATCGACGTCAACCACGACCCCGAAGCCGAGGTCTGGATCGCCCACTCATCCAAGGTGCCAGGACTTGCCATCGAGGCCGGCGACCTTGTGACGCTCGACGATCGACTGCAGCAGATCGTCCCCGAACTGCTCGAAGCCAACGGCTGTGCCGCCGGCCCCCAGAAGCGATGGACTTACGTGCTGAGGCTCAGCGCGTGATCATCACGCCGTCGTCGCCGTGCCCGCGCCGTAGCGGTTCGGCTGGCTTGGCTGGACGAGCCAGTAGATCATCACGATCCAGCCGATCAGCGGGATGATGCCGATCAGCTGCCACCAGCCGCTGCGGTCGATGTCGTGCAGCCGGCGCGCCGCGACGGCAAAGGACGGCAGCAGCGTCAGCAGCGAAAAGACCAGGCTCAGCTTGTCCGAGAACACGCTCAGGATCGCCGAGCCCAGCACCAGGAAGAGCACGAACCACCAGTACTCGGACCGGCTCGCGGTGCCGTTGAAGTCCGCGTACTTGCGCAGGCAGGTCTGGATCGAATCGCCGAAATTCATGGCACTCCCTTTTTCTCGTGTGAACATGGACGTCCCCGGATCGGGGACCGCCGGATCGTAAGGGCCTGCCCCCGACGTGGCGATCCCTCCGAGGGTGGAAGAAAGTCAGTTGGAATAAGTGGCCCTCCCACCGTGTTCATGCAATACCCCCCACCTGACTTCAACCCAGGAGACTCCGCATGACGAAGACCCTCAAGCTGACCGCCGCCGCCATCCTGATGGCCGCCACCGGCCTCGCCGCCGCGCAGTCGGCCCCCGCGACCGCCAAGGGCGACGCGCTGGTCGGCCCGAACGAGATGACGCTCTACACCTTCGACAAGGACACCGCCGGCAGCGGCAAGAGCGTGTGCAACGGCGGCTGCGCCACGAACTGGCCGCCGCTGATGGCCCGCGCCGAGGACAAGGCCTCCGGCGACTGGTCCGTCATCACCCGCGACGACGGCTCCAAGCAATGGGCCTACAAGGGCAAGCCGCTGTACTTCTGGGTCAAGGACACCAAGCCGGGCGAACGCAGCGGTGACGGCGTCAACCAGGTCTGGCACGCTGCAAAGCCATAAACGGCCTGGCTCGCAGACCGTCTCGCCCATGCCTCTGGTCCTCGACGAAGCGCTGCCGCTGCTTCCCCGCCTGCGCCGCCATGCGCGGCTGCTGTGCGGCGACCATGCCCGGGCGGACGACCTGCTGCAGGACACGCTGGAACGTGCCGCCCGCAAGGGCGCGCTGTTCCATGCCGAGCCGGGGCCCGCGCGCCAGGATGCGCTGCGCAACTGGCTGCTGACGTTGATGCACCGCCTCTACCTGAACCAGCGGCGCGACGCCCGCGAGGCGATGCACGACTCGCTCGACGAGGACGACACCCCGCAGCCGACGATCGAGGAGCCGCAGCAACGCGTCGCCCTGCGGCTGGACCTCGAACGGGCGCTGGCCGCGCTGCCGGCGGCCTCGCGCGAGATCCTGCTGCTGGTCTGCGTCGAGGAACTGAGCTACCAGGACGCCGCCCGCGTCCTGGACGTGCCGGTGGGCACGGTGATGTCGCGGCTGTCGCGCGCCCGCGACCGGCTGCGCCTGTCGATGGACGGCGCCGCATCGGGCCGCCCGCCGCTGCGGGTGGTGAAATGAGCGCCGCATCATGACGCCCGACGACATCGACTTCGACGAATCCACCCTCCACGCGTACGTGGACGGACAACTGCCGCCCGAACGCGCCGCGCAAGTCGCGGACTGGCTGCTGCGCCATCCGCGCGCCGCGCAGCAGGTGCTCGGCTGGCGCGAACAGCGCGAGTCGCTGAAGGCGCTGCATCGCGACTGGCTCGACGAACCCGTGCCGGCGTCGCTCACGACCGCGCTGCGCCCGCCGGCGGCCAATGCCTCACGCTGGCCGCGCGCCTGGGCGGCGGCACTGCTGCTGGCCCTCGGCCTGGGAGCCGGCGCTGCGGGCGGCTGGGGCGGTCATGCCTGGTGGTACGGCAAGAAGGAAGCCGCCGCGATGGCCGCCGCCGATGCGGCCGCGCGCGCCGCCGGCCGCGATCCTTCAATTCCGGAATACGTCCGCGACGCCGCCATCGCGCATGCCGTCTACCAGCCCGAGAAACGCCATCCGGTCGAGGTCGGCGCCGACCAGGCCGATCACCTGATGCAATGGCTGAGCAAGCGGCTCGGCCAGCCGCTCTACGCGCCGGTCCTGCGCGACTACGGCTGGAAGCTGGTCGGCGGCCGCCTGCTGCCCGCCGGCGACGATGCATCCGTCGGCGCGGCGCTGGCCCGCGCGCAGTTCATGTACGAGAACGAGGCCGGCGAACGCTTCACGCTCTACGTCAGCACCGGTGCGAGTTCACCCGAAGCGCCGGTGGCTTTCCGCCTGATGCGGCGTGTCGAGGCGGGCCAGACCACGCGCAGCCTGTACTGGATCGACGGGAAGCTGGCCTACGCGCTCAGCGGCAGCTTCGACGAGCGGCGCCTGCGCGTGCTCGCCGATCTGGTCCACGCGCGCATCGGCATGATCGCGCGGGCGGCCTCCGCGCCGTGAGGCTCGCCCGGACCATGGCCCTGACCTTCCGGCGGTCAGGACCCGGCGGGCACAATGCGCGGCCATGTCGTCGTCCCTCTCTCGCCTGATCGTCGGCCACATTCGCGGCCACTGGCGGCCCTACGCGGCCAGCGCGCTGATGCTCAGCACCATCGCCGTCCTGACGGTCTGGATCCCGCGGCAGGTGGGCCACGTCGTCGACGCGCTGGTCTCGCACCGCCTCGCCGGCTGGGACCTGATCGGACAACTGGGCCTGCTCGTGCTGGCCGGCCTCGCGATCTATCTGCTGCGTGTCGGCTGGCGCCTGGCGCTGTTCCGCACCGCCTATGAACTCGGCCGTCAGCTGCGCATGCGGCTGTACGCGCAGTTGACGAATCAGGGCCCCGCGTTCTTCCACGCCCAGCGCACCGGCGACCTGATGGCGCTGGCGACCAACGACGTCGACGCCATCGAGATGGCCGCGGGCGAGGCGCTGCTCGCCGCCTTCGACGGCTCGCTGACGCTGATCCTGGTGCTGGGCATGATGACGATCGGCGTCGACTGGCGCCTGGGGCTGGCCGCGCTGGTGCCCTTCCCGTTCATGGCCTACGCGTTCTGGCGCATCTCGACGCGGATCCACGTCGCCTCCTCCGATACGCTGAAGCGTTTCTCCGCGCTGAACCAGCAGGTGCAGGACAGCCTCGCCGGCGTGCGCACCGTGCGCGCGCTCGGCCTCGTGCGCCGCAGTCGCGAGCAGTTCGGCGACCTGGCCCGCGACGCCGGCGACGCCGCCTACCAGGCGCAGCGCTGGGAAGCGATGTTCGAGCCGGCCGTCGGCCTGTCGCTCGGCGCGGCGACGGTGATCGCGCTCGGCGTCGGTGCGTGGCTCGTCGGCACGGACGTCATCAGCATCGGCCAGTTGACCGCGTTCACGATGTACCTCGGCCAGTTGATCTGGCCGATGTTCGCCGCGGGCTGGGTGCTGTCGCTGCTGGAACGCGGACGCGCCGCCTGGTCGCGGCTGCAACCCGTGCTGGATGCACCGGTCAGCCTGGTGAACACCGGGACGAGCGACGTCCCCGCGCACGCCGGCATCACGTGGGAGCACGTGTCCTTCCGCTACCCCGGCATGACGCAGCCGACGCTCGAGGACATCGCGCTGACGCTGCCGCCGGGCCGCACGCTGGGCATCGTCGGCGCGACGGGATCGGGCAAGTCCACGTTGCTGCGTCTGCTGCTCAGGCAGTACGAGCCCGACGCGGGCACCGTGCGCCTGGGCGGCATCCCCGCGCCGCAGATCCGCCTCGAGGCGCTGCGGCGCGCGCTCGCCTGGGTGCCGCAGGAACCCTTCCTGTTCTCGGCCTCGGTCGCGGACAACATCGCCCTCGCGCGCCCGGACGCGACGCGCGAGCAGATCCTGGCCGTGGCTGAACTCGCCGCCGTGCACGACGACATCGCGCGGCTGCCGCTGGGTTACGACACGCTGGTCGGCGAACGTGGGGTCACCTTGTCCGGCGGCCAGCGCCAGCGCATCGCGATCGCGCGGGCGCTGCTGGCCGAGGCGCCGGTGCTGCTGCTGGACGATGCGCTGTCGGCCGTCGACAGCGGCACCGAGACGCAGATCCTCGACCACTGGCGCGAGTTGCGCCAACGGCATCCCGAGCGCAGCCTCGCCGTGGTCAGCCATCGCTTGTCGGCGGTGATGGAGGCCGACGAGATCGTCGTGCTGAAGCAGGGTCGCATCGTCGAGCGCGGCCGTCATGAGGAGCTGCTCACGCTGGGCGGCTGGTATGCCGGCCAGTGGCGCTATCAACAACTGGAGGCCAGCCTTGACGCCGCCTGAGAAGAGCGCGCAGAGCGCTCAGAACGACCACTCGCCGCGCGAAGCGCTGGCGCTGCTGGCGCAGGCCGCCGCGCCGGAGCGCCGCGGCCTGGTGAAGGGACTGGGCTGGCTGGTGGTCGCGGCGTCGCTGGAGGCGATCGGCCCCATCCTCGGCAAGCACTTCATCGATGCGCACGTGCTGACGCGCAACTTCGAGCTCGGCCCGATGGCGCTGCTGCTGGGGGCCATGCTGCTCGCGGGCTGGACCGCCAGCCTGCTGCGTTACGCGCAACTGCGCCGCATGGCCTCAGTCGCGCGGCGCTCGGTGCTGCGCCTGCGCGAGCAGGTCTATGCGCACGTGCTGGCGCAGCCGATGGCCTTCTTCGACCGCAGCATCACCGGCCAGTTGCTGAGCCGGATCACCAACGACACCGACGCGGTCAACAACCTGTACCGGCAGGTGCTGTTCGTGATGCTGGACTCGACCATCGTCGTGGCCGGCGCGCTGGTCGCGATGGCGTGGCTGGACTGGCGGCTGATGCTGATCGTGCTGGCGCTGGTGCCGGCGAGCTCCGGGATCATCTGGCTCTACCAGCGCGCGAGCAGCGGCCCGGTGCAGCGGGCCCGCGCCTTGCGCGCCGAGCTCAACGCGCAGATGGCCGAGAGCATGGCGGGCATGGCGATGCTGCAGTCGGCCGGCGCCGCGCAGCGCTTCGCGGCGCGCTACGAGACTGCCAACCGCGCGCAGCTCGACGCGCGCGTGCAGGAACTGCGCGCCAACGCCTGGCTGCTGCGCCCGGCGCTGGACCTGCTCAACGTGCTGCTGATCGTCACGGTGATCTACGGCTTCGGGCTGCGCGAGCTGTCGGGCCTGGAGGTGGGGCTGCTGTACGCGTTCCTCGCCTACATCGCGCGTGTCGTGGAACCGCTGATCCAGATCACGATGCAGTTCAGCCAGCTGCAGCAGGCGCTGGTGGCCGCGTCGCGCGTGCGCGCGCTGCTGCGCGAGCCCTGCGAGCCCCGGTCGTACCGGCCCGACCTCGTGGTCGGCCCGGGCGCGATCCGCTTCGAGCACCTGCAGTTCGCCTACAAGCCCGAGCAGCCGGTGCTGCGCGACCTGGACCTCGACATCCCGGCCGGCAGCTTCGTCGGCATCGCGGGCCACACGGGCTCGGGCAAGTCGACGCTGCTGGCGCTGCTGCTGCGCTTCTACCAGCCGCAGCAGGGCCGGATCCTGATCGACGGACAGCCGCTCGACCAGTTGCCCGACGAGACCTTCCATGCCGCACTCGGCCTGGTGCCGCAGGAGCCGTACCTGATCGCCGGCAGCGTGCGCGAGAACATCCGCATGGGGCGCGCGATCTCCGACGAGAAGATCGAGGCGGCGGCCCGCGCGTCGCGCGCGCATGAGTTCCTCAGCGCGCTGCCGCAGGGCTACGACAGCCGGCTGGGCGACGGCGGGCTGGCGGTGTCGACGGGGCAGAAGCAGCTGATCGCGCTGGCCCGCGCGCTGGCCGGCGATCCGCGCATCCTGCTGCTGGACGAGGCGACGGCCAACATCGACAGCGCCACGGAAGCGCAGGTCGGCGAGGCGCTGCGCGCGCTGCGCGGCCAGGTCACGGTGATCGCGATCGCGCACCGGCTGTCGACGATCCGCGACGCCGACCAGATCGTGGTGCTGAACCACGGCCACCTCGACGAGCGCGGCACGCACGACGAGCTGATGGCGATCGACGGCGGGATCTATCAGCGGCTGGTGCAGTTGCAGGCGCTGGAGGAGTAATGCTCCCGCCCTGAAAGTGCGAAGGCCGCTCGATGAGCGGCCTTCTTCGTTGGAGGAGGAGCGCGGAGCTCGGCTACACCAGCAGCACCAAACGCTCCAGGATCAGCACCGCGAAGAAGCCGATGCCGGCGATCACGGTCCACTTGATCAGCAGGATCCCGCGCCGGCGCCAGATCGGCTGCTTCGTGCCGATGTAGACGGCGAAGCAGAGCAGACCGGCCGCCAGCAGCAGGGCGAAGACGAGACGGAAGACGAGCACCTTCAGCGATCCTTCGGGCTCACCACGCCGGCGCCAGCTCGGCGAACCCCGCCGGCGCGTCGCGCTCGTCCTCGAAGGTCACGATCTCGTACGCCTCGGCGTCCGACAGCAGTTCGCGCAGCAGCAGGTTGTTCAGCGCGTGTCCGCCCTTGAACGAGGTGTATGCCGCCAGCAGCGGATGCCCCACGACCTGCATGTCGCCGATCGCGTCCAGGATCTTGTGCTTCACGAACTCGTCGTCGTAGCGCAGCCCCTCGGCGTTCAGCACGCGGTAGTCGTCGACCACGATCGCGTTGTCCATGCTGCCGCCCAAGGTCAGCCCGCGCGAACGCATCAGCTCGATGTCCTTGGTCATGCCGAAGGTACGCGCCCGCGCGATCTCGCGCTTGTACTGGCCGCTGCCCATGTCGAAGACATACTGCTGGCCCGTCGCCGACACCGCCGGGTTGTCGAACTCGATCTGGAAGCTCAGCGTGTAGCCGTGGTGCGGCACCAGCTTCGCCCACATCAGGCTTTTGCCCTCGCCCTTGCGCACCTCCACCGGCTTCTTCACCCGCAGGAACTGCTTGGGCGCGTTCTGCAGCTCGATGCCCGCGGACTGCAGCAGGAAGACGTAGCTCGCCGCCGATCCGTCCAGCACCGGGACCTCGTCCGCGTTGATGTCGATCAGCAGGTTGTCCAGCCCCAGGCCCGCGCAGGCCGAGAGCAGATGCTCGATCGTCTGCACCTTGGGCAGCCCCGGATCGCCCTGCGGGCTGATCGTCGTGGCCATGCGCGTGTCGCAGACGCTGTGCGTGTTCACCGGGATGTCGACGGGCTGGGCCAGGTCGACGCGCCGGAACACGATGCCCGTGCCGGGCGCGGCCGGGCGCAGCGTGATCTCCACCTTCTGGCCGCTGTGGATGCCGACCCCGACCGCACGGGTCAGCGATTTGATGGTGCGTTGCTTGATCATGGCCGTATTGTCCCAAAACGGGGTCAACCCTGCTGGGCGCCGGCCTGGATCACGGCCTCATGGTCGGCCCGCGCCACCGGCAGTCTCAACGTCACGACGGTGCCGTGCCCGGGGCTGCTGTCCACGCGCAGCAGTCCGCCCAGCACCTTCGCGCGGCGCTGCAGGCCGCGCAGCCCGCGGCCCTGCGCGATCGACGCCACGTCGAAGCCCTCGCCGTCGTCCTCGACACGGATCTCCACGCGCTTGCCGAGGTCGCGCGTCACCACCCGCACCCGCGACGCTCTCGCATGCTTCAGCGCGTTGGTCAGCGCCTCCTGCATCAGGCGCAGCACGTGCAGCGCGTCGGGCGGTTCCAGCCATTCCAGCGGCGGCAGGTCGTGTACGTCCCATTCCAGCTTGAGCCCGCCGAGCTGCAGCCGCTTGCCCAGGCGGTAGCGCATGGTCGCCAGCAGCGACACGATGTCGTGGCCCACCGGCTCCAGCGAGTCGATCACCAGCCGCAGGTCGTCGACGCATTCGCGCAGCACGGTCACGACCTGATCCTGCGGCATCGAGCCCTGCTCCACCGCCACCATCGCCGACAGCAGCGACGAGCCCAGCCCGTCGTGCATGTCCTGCATGATCCGCTGCCGCTCCAGCAGCAATGCCTGCTGGCGCTCGACCTCGCGCAGCTTGTCGTGCTGCGCGCTCAGTTGCACGCTCTGCTCCTGCAGCCGCTGCGCGAGTTCCCCGTTGGCGCGCTCCACCCCGCGCAGCGCCTCGATGTAGCGGAACTGCACCGCGTACAGGAAGCTCGCCAGGATCACCAGGGTCGCGAACGGCATCAGGTAGATGTGCTCCGGCCACCACCAGCCCGCGAGCAGGCCCAGGTCGTGCACGCCCAGCACGACGCCGATCACCAGCGCGGCGGCCATCACGCGCAACTCGCGCGTGCCCTGGCGCCAGGCCACGCTGGCCACGAAGCCGGTGCCCGCCAGGCCCACGACCGCATTGCAGATGTGCAGCAGCACCAGCGCGTCGAAACCGTTGCCCCACAGCGGCATCGACGCGAGGCTCGACACCAGCACGAAGAGCCCGATGCCGCGCTCGAAACGCGTGAAGCGCTGCCGCGCGAAGCGCAGCGCGAAGAGGAAGGTCAGCAGCATCACCCACGACATCGAGGCGTGCGTGACCCACCAGAACCATTCGAGCGCGTCGCGCGTGCGCGGCAGGTCCAGGTGGTAGTGGAGGTTGCGCACCAGCCACGCCACCGTCGCCAGCGAGAACAGCAGGTAGGACGGGTCCTCGCGCCGCTTCACCCACAGCACGAGTGCGAAGAGCCCCAGCGTCACCAGCGTCAGCCCGGTCGCCTGCGGCACGCCGATCTGCAGCACCCAGCGCCGGTCGTGGCGGGGCTCGAGGTCCTCGCGCGCGCCCAGCCACACGCTGGACACGGAGTAGTAGCCGGCCTGCATCACGGGGACCGCGATGATCACCTCGATCTCGCGGGCCTGCTGGATCTCGGTCAGCGCCGACGGCAGCACCACCCACAGCGGCCGCACCCATTGCTCGCGCGCGCCGGACTGGTTGTCGAAGACCGGCCGCCAGCCGTCGTCGGTCTTCACCAGCACCGCCGCCGCCAGCGCCACCAGGCGCGGCATGTAGAGCGCGACGCTGGTCGGCCAGCGGCCGTTCGGCGCGGCGTAGCGGACGCGGTACCAGCGCATCTGGAAGCGCACGTCGCTCGTGTCCTGGGTCGCTTCGCGCTGCTGCACCTCGGGCAACCGGATCCGCTGCCACGCCGCCGGGTCCTCCGGCGGCAGCAGTCCCCGCGGCAGCGCGCCGTTCGCGCCGTCCATGACACGCAATGAGCGCCACCAGGCCTTCAGCTGATCCTGTGTCCAGTCGCTGGTGGCGACCTCCGCCTCGGTCGCGCGCTGCGCGCCGGCGAGCGGCGCCGCCTCAGGCACCGGCCGCGCCGGTCCGAGCGGCGACGCTTGCAAGACCTGCGCGGGGGGTGCCGCGCCGGTCGCCTGCGCGGGCTGTCCGCCTTGCGCTCGGCCCATTTCGGGCATGAACGCGAACAGCGCCAGCACCAGGCTGGCCAGCAGCGCGATCAACAGCGGTGTCGACGGGCGCGACGCCCACGCCCGCCGCGCACGCGCGGCCGGCAGTGCCGACGTCGTTTTCCCAACCTCACCGTGGACCATGCATTCGCTCTGTCTTGTGATCGCGCGCCAGTGTGCCGAAGTTCACCGAGTGGCACGAGCGTTCATTTGCAACAGACGCCCCGCATCCCTCAAATGCGCGGGCGCGTTCCGTGGCCGCCAGGGCAGTGCTTTGGGATGCACCGCTAGGCGCGAACCGGAGTCATAGCGGTGCTATGACGAGGATTCGCAACGACGCGGGGCGCCCGAAAGCACTGCCCTGGCGGCCACGGGAAGAAAAAAGGCCACGTCCTGGCGGACGTGGCCTTGAAGCTGATGGCGTCGAGAGCGTTCGGTCTCAGTCCGCCTGCTTGCGCAGGAAGGCCGGGATCTCGATCTCGTCCATGCCGTTGGACGACAGGGCCTCGACCTTCGCCGCGGCCGTGCGGCCATGGCGCCAGACGCTCGGCACGCTCATGCCGCCGAAGTCCGTCGCCGACATCGGCGCCGCCGCCGGCGTGCCTTGCGCGGCGGCCGAACCCGGCATCACCACCGGCTGCGTCAGCACCGGCATGTTGTCGGTGCCGGTGCGCAGCTGCGGCTGCTGCACGACGAGCTGCGGCTGCTGGCGCGCCGCGGCGCGCTGGCTCAGGCCGGTCGCGATCACGGTGACGCGCAGCTGGTCGCCCAGCGATTCGTCGTAGGCCGTGCCGTAGATGATGTGCGCGTCTTCAGCGGCGTAGCGCTTGATCGCGGTCATCGCGTTGCGACTCTCGGCCAGCTTGAAGTTGTTGCGGCTGGCCGCGATCAGCACCAGCACGCCGCGCGCGCCGGACAGATCGATGCCTTCCAGCAGCGGGCAGGCCACGGCGCCTTCCGCCGCCTTGGACGCGCGGTCCGGACCGGCCGCGACCGCCGTGCCCATCATCGCCTTGCCCGGCTCGCTCATCACGGTCTTCACGTCTTCGAAGTCGACGTTGACCAGGCCCGGCATGTGGATGATGTCGGAGATGCCGCCGACCGCGTTCTTCAGCACGTCGTTGGCGTGCGCGAAGGCCTGGTCCTGCGTGACGTCGTCGCCCAGCACTTCCAGCAGCTTGTCGTTGAGCACGACGATCAGCGAGTCCACGTTCGCCTCGAGTTCCTGCAGGCCCAGGTCCGCGGCCTTGCCGCGGCGGTTGCCTTCGAACTCGAACGGCTTGGTGACGACGCCCACCGTCAGGATGCCCATTTCCTTGGCCACCCGCGCGATCACGGGCGCCGCGCCGGTGCCGGTCCCGCCGCCCATGCCGGCGGTGATGAACAGCATGTGCGCGCCGGTGATGGATTCGCGGATGCGCGCCTCGGCTTCCTCGGCGGCGGTTTTGCCGACCTCGGGTTTCGCACCGGCGCCCAGGCCGGTATGGCCCAGTTGCAGGAGTTGATCGGCCTTGGAGCGATTCAGGGCTTGGGCATCCGTGTTGGCCACGATGAATTCCACGCCCTGGACACCTTGGCTGATCATGTGCTCGACCGCGTTGCCGCCGCCGCCGCCCACGCCGATCACCTTGATCTGGGTGCCTTGATCAAACTCTTCGATCATCTCGATCGCCATATCAAACCTCCTGTCCATATTGTGCAGTTGCCATCAGCAAAATAGAAGTGGGATCCACCCTTTTTTAGGGGCAAAACCCTCAAACGTCGTAAAGAAAGCGTGAGCCGGTCAGTGCCAGCTTCTTAGAAATTCCCCAGGAACCAGTCCTTGGCGCGACCGAACAAGGTCTTCACGGACCCGCCTGCTGCGCCGCCTTGAATCCCCGTGTGCGCGACAGCCGCGCTTCCTCCAACAATCCCATCACGGTGGCCGAACGGGGATTGGCCACCATGTCGAACAACGCGCCGTTGTAGGTCGGATTTCCCCGGCGCACCGGTTTCAGGAAAATATCCTCGGCCAGTTCCACCATCCCCGGCATCACCGACGAACCGCCCGACAGGACGATTCCGGAGGACAACAGTTCCTCGTAGCCGGATTCCCGGATGACCTGGTGGACGAGGGAGAAGATTTCCTCGACACGAGGTTCGATCACCCCGGCCAAAGCCTGCTTGGAGAGCATCCGGGGTGCCCGGTCGCCCAAACCCGGAACTTCGACCTGATCCGCCGGATCGGCCAGCAATTGCTTGGCCACGCCATGCTCGACCTTGATTTCCTCCGCATCCTTGGTCGGGGTGCGCAGCGCCATCGCGATATCGCTGGTAATCAGGTCGCCGGCGATCGGAATCACCGCGGTATGGCGGATCGAACCGCCGGTAAAAATGGCCACGTCGGTCGTGCCGGCACCGATGTCGACCAGCGCCACGCCCAGGTCGCGCTCGTCGGAAGTCAGTGCCGCCAAACTGGAAGCGCTAGGGTTGAGCACGAGTTGCTCGACTTCCAGCCCGCAGCGACGCACGCACTTGACGATGTTCTCCGCCGCGCTCTGGGCGCCGGTCACGATATGGACCTTGACCTCCAGCCGGCCGCCGCTCATGCCGATCGGTTCTTTCACCTCATGGCCGTCGATCACGAATTCCTGGGGTTCGACCAGCAGCAGGCGCTGGTCGTTCGGAATATTGATGGCCTTGGCGGTTTCCACGACCCGGGCGACATCCACCGGCGTGACTTCCTTGTCCCGCACGATGACCATCCCGGTCGAGTTCTGACCGCGGATATGGCTGCCGGTAATCCCGGTGTAAACCCTCGAGATCCGGCAGTCGGCCATCATTTCGGCCTCTTTCAAGGCCTGCTGGATGGACTGGACGGTGGCGTCGATATTGACCACGACCCCGCGCTTGAGCCCGTGACTGGGCGCGACGCCCAGACCGGCGATGCGCAATTGGCCGTCCCCCATCACCTCGGCCACCACCGCCATGATCTTGGCGGTGCCGATGTCCAACCCGACGACCAAATCCTTGTATTCCTTGGCCATGCCTGTCCTCAATTCTTCTTGGCGCCCTTGGGCGCAGTGGTAACCGTCGTCACGCCCGCGAGCCGGACCGCATATCCGGATTCGTGGCGGAGGTCCGCCGATACCAGCGAGGTGCGGTAGCGGGCGGTGATCTGGGGAATGCTGGCGATGAATTGGCCATACCGGGCGACGACCTCGGCCTCGCTGCCGCGGCCGAGTTCGACGATCGCGCCCTTTTCCAGCGTCGCCTTCCAGGAGCCGCGGCCGGACAAATCCAGCCGGGCGACACCCTCGTCCAGTTTTCCGTGGGTCAGCGGATCGAGTTGCCGCCACATCGCCAGCATCGCGGCCGAGGATTTCGCCGGACCGGCCAGGGTGGGCAGATCCTCGTCCTCGACGTCGCCGAGATTCGCCTCGAAGACCTCGCCGAAACTGTTGACCAGCCGGGTATCGACGACCGCCTCGCTGTCGGCGTCGGCGTTTTCGGCCTTGGTTTCCCAATAGGCGGCGGGGCGGTGTTCCTCGAGCGCGACGACCAGGTGCAGCGGCCAGACGCGGCGCACCGTCGCGTGGCGCACCCAGGGCACCGCCTCGAAGGCGGCGCGCGCCTGCTGCAGGTTCATCGTCAGGAAGTTGCCGCTCAGCCGCGGCAGCGCATTCGCCCGCAGCGACGCGCCGCTGTTGCGACTGACGTCGCCCTCGACCGTGATCGACTTGATCGAGAACGCCGGCTGCCGCGCCAGCCAATGCAGTCCCACGGCCCCCGCGGCCAGCGCCACGACGGCCAGCAGCAGGCCGGCCACGCCGTTCATCACGCGGATGTCCGGCGGCAGCGGGCTGGCGGTGTGGGTGAAGGTGGCGCCCATGGGGGTGGCTGGTGGGGGGTGACCCGGCGTCCGTTCAGGCCTGGCTGTCCAGCCGCGATTGCGACAGGAGGTACAGGCACAGCTTCGGGTAGGAGATGCCGACGGCGGCGGCCGCCTTCGGCACCAGCGAATGGGAGGTCATGCCCGGCGAGGTGTTGATCTCCAGCAGGAACAGCTGGCCGTCGGAGGTGCGCCGCATCACGTCGACGCGACCCCAGCCGCGCGCGCCCAGCGAGCGGTAGGCCGCCAGCACCAGGTCCTGCACGCGGGCCTGCTCGTCGGCCGGCAACTGGCCGACCAGATACTGGGTCGTGTCGGTGAAGTACTTGTTCTGGTAGTCGTAGTTGCCACCCTCGGCGCGGATCTCGATGACCGGCAGCGCGATCGCGTCGGCGCCCTCGCCCAGCACCGGGCAGGTGAGCTCGGCGCCGTCGACGAATTCCTCGCACAGCACTTCGGCGTCGTACTTCGCGGCGAGTTCGACGGCCGCCTGCATGTCCGAGTAGCCCATCACCTTGCTCGCCCCGATGGAGGATCCCTCGTGAGGCGGCTTGACGAAGATGGGCAGGCCCAGTTCATCGGGCACGGTGCGGACGCGCTCGCGCTGCAACTCGCCGCGCTTGAGGCTGACCCAGCGCGGCGTCGACAGCTTGTCGGCCAGCCAGACGCGCTTGGTGGTGATCTTGTCCATCGCGATGGCCGAGGCCATCACGCCGGGAGCCGGTGTACGGGATGCCCATCAGCTCGAGTGCGCCCTGCACCGTGCCGTCTTCGCCGTGGCGACCGTGCAAGGCGATGAAGGCGCGCTGGAAGCCTTCCGTCTTGAGTTCGAGCAGGTTGCGCTGGCCCGGGTCGAAGGCGTGCGCGTCGACGCCTTCCGACTGCAGCGCGGCCAGCACGCCGCTGCCGGACATCAGCGAGACCTCGCGTTCGGCCGAGTCGCCGCCGAAGAGCACGGCGACCTTGCCGAGCGCCTTCGCATCGATGGCATCGATGCCGAGGTGTCGATACAGCGCCGATGGCGCCGAGGCATTGTTGAGGTCGGTGGTCATGCACGGCCTCCCTTCGTCATGAGTTCAACGGTGCGCGCGGGAACGGCGGCGATCGAGCCGGCCCCCATCACGATCACCACATCGCCGGCGCGCGCCTGGTGGGCGATCGCCTGCGGCAGTCCCTGCCAGTCGCCGACGAAACCGGCCGCGGTGCCGCGGTCGGTGACCGCGCGCGCCAGGCTTTCGCCGCTGATGCCGGGCAGCGGGGACTCGCTGGCGGCATAGATCTCGGTCAGCAGCACGCCGTCGGCCTGCGCGAGGACGTCGGCGAATTCTTCGAAGCAATCGCGGGTGCGCGTGTAGCGGTGCGGCTGGAAGGCCAGCACCAGGCGACGGCCCGGATAGGCGCCGCGCGCAGCCTTCAGCACGGCCTGCATCTCGACGGGGTGGTGGCCGTAGTCGTCGATCAGCAGTGCGGTGCCCACGCCCGCCGCGCCGCTGGAGGCCGCATCGGCGCCCTCCCCGGTGGCCAGCACCGGCAGCTCGCCATAGGACTGGAAGCGCCGGCCCACGCCGCCGAAGTTGGCAAGACCTTGCAGCAGCGCCGCGTCGTCGACGCCCAGCTCCATCGCCATCGCGATCACCGACAACGCGTTCAGCACGTTGTGCTGGCCGTTCAGGCGCAGCAGCACCTGCAGCGGCGGCAGCTCGCGGCCCTGGCGGTCGCGGCGCAGCGCGTTGAAGCGCATGCCGCCGCCGGCCTCGGCGCTGACGTCGGTCGCGCGCACGGCATTGCCCGCGTCCAGCCCGTACAGGATCACCGGCCGCGACAGCATCGGCACGATGCTGCGCACGCCCGCGTCGTCGCCGCACAGCACGGCCGCGCCCCAGAACGGCATCCGGTGCAGGAAGTCGACGAAGGCCTGACGCAGACGGGCCATGTCGTGCCCGTAGGTGTCCATGTGGTCGGCGTCGATGTTGGTGACGATCGCCAGCTGCGGCAGCAGGTGCAGGAAGGAGGCGTCGGACTCGTCCGCCTCGACGACCATGTGCAGCCCGCCGCCCAGCGCCGCATTGGCGCCCGCGGCCAGCAGCTGCCCGCCGATCGCGTAGCTCGGATCGAGGCCGGCCTGCTGCATCACCGTCGTCAGCAGCGAGGTGGTCGTCGTCTTGCCGTGCGTGCCGGCGACGGCGATGCCCATGCGCGGGCGCATCAGCTCGGCCAGCATCTGCGCGCGCAGCAGCACCGGGATGCCGTGCTGGTGGGCGGCCATCAGCTCGGGGTTGTCGGCCTTGATCGCGCTGGACTTGACCAGCACCTGCGCCGCGCCGACATGTTCGGCGGCGTGGCCGATCTTCACGTCCACGCCGAGGGAGCGCAGGCGGCGCGTGGTGTCGCTCTCGCCCTGGTCGGAACCGCTGACGCGATAGCCCTGCGCGGCCAGCAGCTCGGCGATGCCGCTCATGCCGGCGCCACCGATGCCGGTGAAGTGGATGCGTTGGATGGCGTGCTTCATGTGCGCACTCCATTGCCGGACTTCGCGTCCCCGCGCATTCACCAGCGCCTCGAGCTCGTCGGCCACGCGCGACGCCGCGCGCGGGCGCGCCAGCGAGCGCGCCTTCGACGCCATCGCCAGCCAGTGCTCGCGCGGCTGCTGGAGCAGGTCGAACAGCGCCTGCGCGCTGAGCTCGCCCTGCGGCAGGTGCGTGCCGGCGCCGTGCTGCGCCATGTATTGCGCGTTGTCGCGCTGGTGCGAGGTCGTGCTGACGACCAGCGGCACCAGGATGCTGGCGACGCCGGCGGCGCACAGCTCGGACACCGTCACCGCGCCGGCGCGGCAGATCACCACGTCGGCCTCGGACAGGCGCTGCGCCATGTCGTTGATGAAGGGCACGACCTCGGCCTGCACGCCGACCTTCGCGTAGGCGGCCTGCACGAGCGGGAAGTTGGCTTCGCCCGTCTGATGCGTGACCAGCGGACGCTGGTGTTCGTCCCACAGCGCGAGCGTCTGCGGCAGCACGTCGTTGATCGCGCGCGCGCCGAGCGAGCCGCCGACCACCAGCACTTTCAGCGGACCGTTGCGATCGGCGAAGCGCAGTTCGGGCGCGGGCAGATCCTCGATCTCGGCGCGGACCGGGTTGCCGGTGACGACGCTCTTCTTCTGCTGCGCGGCGGCAAGGCCGTCGAAGCCGAAGGCGATCTTCTTCGCCACCGGCGCGAGCGCCTTGTTGGACAGCAGCAGCGCCGCGTCGGCATTCACGAGCATCAGCGGACGGCGCATCACCCAGGCCATCAGGCCACCGGGGAAGCAGACATAACCACCCATGCCAAGCACTGCATCGGCCTGGCGCGCGCTGAAGATGTGGGCGCTCTGCCCCAGCGCCTTGAACAGGCGCACGACGCCGAGCAGCGAATGCTTGAGGCCCTTGCCGCGCAGGCCGGCGAAGGACAGCCGGTCCATCGGCAGGCCCGACGGCGGCACGAGCTTGTTCTCCATGCCGGCTTCGGTGCCGAGCCAGGACACGGTCCAACCGCGGCGCTGCATCTCGGCGGCCACGGCCAGTCCAGGAATGACGTGACCGCCCGTACCGGCGGCCATCACGACGAGGTGACGCGTGCTCATGCGCGGCCCCCTCGCATCAGTTGTCTATTCTGGCTGCGCCGAACCCGCAAAGCCTCGCTTCGCGCGGCCGGCTGGCCACGATGTGTCCAGCCGCTCATGCTCGGCCTCCTCGCATGAGTTGGCGGTTTTCAATGTCGATTCGCAAACAGATCGCCAATGCCACGCAGTTGAGGACGGTGGCCGAGCCGCCGTAGCTCATCAACGGCAGCGTCAGGCCCTTGGTCGGGAGCGCGCCGAGGTTGACGCCCATGTTGATGAAGGCCTGGCCGCCCATCCAGATGCCGATGCCCTGCGCGTAGAGACCGGCGAAGACGCGGTCCAGCGCCACCGCCTGACGGCCGATGTGGAACAGCCGGCGCGACAGCCAGAAGAACGCGAAGATCACGATGGCCACGCCGATGAAGCCGAGCTCCTCGCCGATGACGGCGAGCAGGAAGTCGGTGTGGGCCTCGGGCAGGTAATGCAGCTTCTCGAGGCTGGACCCCAGGCCCTGGCCGAAGAACTCGCCGCGCCCGAAGGCGATCAGCGAGTGCGTCAGCTGGTAGGCCTTGCCCTGCGCGTACTTCTCGTCCCACGGGTTCAGGTAGGCGAAGATCCGTTCGCGACGGAAATCGCTGAAGGTGATCATCAGCACGAAAGCGCCGATCAGCACCGCGACGCTGAGGAAGAACATGCGGCCGTTGACGCCGCCCAGGAACAGGATGCCCATCGCGATGGCCGCGATGACCATGAAGGCGCCCATGTCCGGCTCGGCCAGCAGCAGCATGCCGGTGAAGGCCAGCGCGGCGGCCATCGGCCACACGGCGCGGACGAAGTTCTCCTTCACCTCCATCTTGCGGACCATGTAGTTGGCCGCGTACATCGCGATGGCCAGCTTGGCCAGCTCGGACGGCTGGAAGTTCATGACCCCCAGCGGCAGCCAGCGGCGCGCGCCGTTGACGCCCTTGCCGACGTGCGGGATCAGCACGATCATCAGCAGCGCCAGCGCGACGACGAAGATCTTGGGCGCGTGCCGCTCCCAGAAACTCACCGGCACCATGACGGTGATCCAGCCGGCCAGCAGGCCGATCACGATGAACAGGCTCTGACGCACGAAGAAGTGCATCGGCTGGTACTTCGCGAACTTGGGGTTGTCCGGCAGCGCGATCGAGGCCGAATAGACCATCAGCAGGCCCAGCGCCAGCAGCGAGAGCACGACCCAGATCAGCGTCAGGTCGAAGCCGAGCAGCCGCGTGGGCTGGCCGGACGAGGTGGAGACCCAGTCGCGCACCGGCACGTCGACGCTGCCGGCGCCACCGGCGCCCGCGGCCCCCGCGCCCATGCCGCGGCGCGAGGCCAGCGCGCGCATGCGCTCGCTCAGGTGCTCGAAGATCGATGCGGCGCTCATCCGATGAGGCCCTCGTCTTCCGCCAGTTCGCGCACGGTGGCGATGAACACCTCGGCGCGATGGGCGTAGTTGCGGAACATGTCCAGGCTGGCGCAGGCGGGGCTCAGCAGCACGCTGTCGCCCGATTGCGCCTGCGCGAGCGCCCAGTGCGTCGCGGCCTCGAGCGAGTCGTGGCGATGCATCACGACGCCGCTGTCCTGCAGCGCGGCTTCGATCTGCGGCGCGTCGCGGCCGATCAATGCCACCGCGCGGGCGTGCAGCGCGATCGGCGTCGCGAGCGGCGAGAAGTCCTGCCCCTTGCCGTCGCCGCCCAGGATCATCACCAGCTTGGCCGGTGCGCGGTCGGCGCCCAGGCCCATCACGGCGGCGACGGTGGCGCCGACGTTGGTGCCCTTGGAGTCGTCGTAGAAGTCGACGCCCTTGATCGCGGTGACGAACTCGACGCGATGCGGCTCGCCGCGGTACTCGCGCAGGCCGTGCAGCATCGGGGCCAGCGGGCAGTCGATGGACGTGGCGAGCGCCAGCGCCGCCAGCGCATTCGCCGCGTTGTGGCGGCCGCGCACGCGCAGCGCGTCGGCGGGCATCAGGCGCTGGATGATGAGGTCCTCGTCATCGTCCTTGCGGCGCTTCAGGCCCTTCAGCTCTTCTTCCTGCTCGCGGGCCCGGACCAGCCAGGCCATGCCGTTCTCGACGAGCAGGCCGAAATCGCCGGGACGACGCGGCGCGTCCAGACCGAAGCGCACGACGTTGCGCTCCACGACCTTCGCCGGCCGGCCGCGGCCTTGCTTGACGGTGATCGGCGCGGGCACCAGCGCTTCGACCTCGGGGTCGTCGCGGTTGATCACGAGCACGCCGTGCTCGCCGAAGATGCGGCCCTTGGCGCGCGCGTAGGCCGGCATGTCGCCATGCCAGTCCAGGTGGTCCTGCGTGATGTTGAGCACCGCGCCGGCGCTCGGCTCGAAGCCCTTCACGCCGTCCAACTGGAAGCTCGACAGCTCCAGCACCCAGACCTGCGGCAGCACCTCGAACTCGGCGGGCTTGGGCGGCGGCGGCTTGATCGGCAGCGGTTGCTCGTCGAGCAGGTCGGCGACCGTCTCGAGCGCGGTGCGGTCGTCGGTCGGCGCTTCCACCACCGGTTCGTCGACCGGCGCCAGCAGCACATCGGCCGGATCGTCGATGGCGACATCGGCAGCGTCATCGTCGGGCACCACCGCCTCGACAGCCAAGTCGACGATCGCCTCTTCGGCCGCATCGACGTCGGTCGCCGCATCGGCGACTGCTTCGTCCTTCGGCTGCGGCATCGGCTCCTTGTCGAGCGCGTCGCTCAAGGTCCCCAGCAGCGTCGGGCCGATGTTGCCGGCCATCGCGACGCGGCGGCCGGCGCGCTCGACGAGCAGCGCGGTCATGCTGGTCGTCGTCGTCTTGCCGTTCGTGCCGGTGATCGCGAGCACGCCGGGCTCGTAGCGGTACAGCGTCTTGAGCTCCGCCAGCGCCTGCGCGAACAGCTCCAGCTCACCGCGCACGCGCAGGCCGATCTCCTCCGCCCGCGCGAGCAGCGGCTTCAGGCGCGCATCCAGCGGCGACAGGCCGGGGCTCTTCAGCAGCACCCCAGCTGTGGTCGATCGCGCCCAGCAGCTCCGGCGAGAAGTCGCCGTATTCGAAGGCGGCGTCGGGCAGGCGCTCGCGCAGCGCGGGCAGCTGCGGCGGCTGCTCGCGGCTGTCCCAGACCGTGACGCGCGCCCCCAGGCGCGCGGCCCAGGCCGCCATCGCGAGCCCGGAGTCGCCCAGGCCCAGCACGAGCGCGTGCCGGTCCTGGAAGAGCGCCGGGAAGTGGAGGGAGGACATCGTCGTTCCGTTCCCGCTCAGCGCAACTTCAGGCTGGCCAGCCCGACCAGGCACAGCAGCATCGTGATGATCCAGAACCGGATGACGACCTGCGTCTCCTTCCAGCCCGACTTCTCGAAGTGGTGGTGCAGCGGCGCCATCTTGAAGATGCGCCGGCCCTCGCCGTACTTCTTCTTCGTGTACTTGAACCAGGTCACCTGCAGCATCACCGACAGCACCTCGGCGACGAAGACGCCGCCCATGATGCCGAGCACGATCTCCTGGCGCGTGATGACGGCCAGCGTTCCCAGGCCGCCGCCGAGCGCCAGCGCGCCCACGTCGCCCATGAACACCTGCGCCGGATGCGCGTTGAACCACAGGAAGGCCAGCCCTGCGCCCGCGAGCGCGGCGCAGAAGATCAGCAGCTCGCCCGCGCCGGGGATGTAGGGGAACAGCAGGTAGCGGCTGTACACCGACGAGCCGGTCACGTAGGCGAAGACGCCCAGCGCCGAGCCCACCATCACCACCGGCATGATCGCCAGGCCGTCCAGGCCGTCGGTGAAGTTCACCGCGTTGCTGGTGCCCACGATGACGAGGTAGGACAGGCCGATGAAGCCGAACACGCCCAGCGGGTAGCTGATCGACTTGAAGAACGGCAGCATCAGGTCGGCCTTGGGCGGCAGCTCGGTCGAGAAGCCGCTCGTGACCCAGCGGAAGAACAGCTGCACGACGCCGAGGAAGCTGGTCTCCGACACGCTGAAGGCCAGGTAGATCGCCGCGATCAGGCCGATGATGGACTGCCACAGGAACTTCTCGCGGCTGCGCATGCCCTCGGGGTCCTTGTTGACCACCTTGCGATAGTCGTCGACCCAGCCGATCAGGCCGAAGCCCATCGTCACCAGCATCACCACCCAGACGAAGCGGTTGGACCAGTCGAACCACAGCAGCGTCGAGATGCCGATGCCGATCAGCACCAGCACGCCGCCCATCGTCGGCGTGCCGCTCTTGGCCAGATGCTGCTGCACGCCGTACTCGCGGATCGGCTGGCCGATCTTGAGCTCGGTCAGGCGGCGGATCACCCACGGGCCGAAGGCCAGGCCGATCAGCAGCGCCGTCAGCGCCGCCATCACGGCGCGGAAGGTGATGTAGCTGAAGACGCGGAGGAACCCGAGTTCAGAGTAATTGGCCTGCAGCCACTGGGCCAGACTAAGCAGCATGGGGGTCTCCTGGGCCGCCGGACTGCAAGGCGGCCACGATCTGTTCCATCTTCATGAAGCGCGAACCCTTGACGAGGATGTTCTGCACTTGCGGCGCGTCCTTCAGCGCGCCGATCAGCCCGGCGACGGTGTCGAACGCGCGGGCACCCGCGCCGTACGCGGTCGCGGCGTCACGCGCGGCGGCGCCGGCCGTCCACAGCGCGGCCAGGCCCTGGTCGGCCGCGTGCGCGCCGACTTCCTGGTGGAAGGCGGGGCCCTGCTCGCCGACCTCGCCCATGTCGCCGAGGATCAGCCAGGACGCGCCCGGCAGTTCCGCCAGCACGTCGATGGCGGCGCGGACGCTGTCGGGGTTGGCGTTGTAGCTGTCGTCGATCAGCGTGATGCGGCGGCCCTGCCACACCGCCGTCTGCAGCGCCGAGCGGCCTTTCACGGCCTTGAACGATTGCAGACCGTCGCGGATCGCCGCGAGCGGCGCCCCCGCGGCCAGCGTGCAGGCCGCGGCGGCCAGCGCGTTGCGGACGTTGTGCTGGCCGGCCATGGCCAGCGCGACCGGGATCGCGCCGGCGGGCGTGAGGATCTCGATCGCCCAGTGACCCGCACCGCCGGCGATCACGCTCGCATCGGTCGGCGCGACCCACTGCGCGCGGCCCATCACGTCGGCCTGGCCCTGCAGCGCGAAGCTCAGCGTCGCGCGGCCCACGGCCTGCGACTGCCACACCGGCGCGCACGGATCCTCGGCGGGGAACACCGCGACACCGGCCGTGCCCAGCGCGCCGATCACGGCGCCGTTCTCGCGCGCGACCGCCTCGACGGTGTGCATGAACTCCTGGTGCTCGCGCTGCGCGTTGTTGACCAGCGCCACCGTCGGCTGCGTCATCGCGGCCAGCGGGGCGATCTCGCCGGGGTGGTTCATGCCGAGTTCGACCACCGCGGCGCGATGCCAGGCGGCCTCGTTCTGGCGCAGGCGCAGCAGCGTCAGCGGCACGCCGATCTCGTTGTTGAAGTTGCCTTCGGTCGCGAGCATCGCCGCGTCGCCCAGCCAGGCGCGCAGGATGGACGCGATCATCTGCGTCACCGTCGTCTTGCCGTTGCTGCCGGTGACGGCGATCACGGGCAGGTGATGCTGCTCGCGCCAGGCTTGGGAGAGCAGGCCCAGCGCGGCCTTCGCGTCGGGCACCAGCAGGCCTGGCAGGTCGGCCTCGGCCAGACCGCGCTCGGCGATGGCCGCGGCCGCGCCGGAGGCCTTGGCCTGCGCGAGGAAGTCGTTGGCGTCGAAACGCTCGCCGCGCAGCGCGACGAACAGGTCGCCCGCGCGCAGTGAGCGCGTGTCGGTGTGCACGCGCAGCAGCGGCGTGGACGGCTCGCCCACCAGCGTCGCCGCCGGCAGCAGCGGCGACAGCAGTTCGAATGCGCGGCCGAGCGTCATCATCGGCGCGCTCGAGTCGCTCGATGCGCTCAGCGCACTCGATGCACCCGGAGCGGCAGAGCCGGCGTTGATCGGGGTCGTGTCGCTCACAGCCCGGCCCTCTCGATCAGCGCGGCACGCGCCGCCTGCACGTCGGAGAACGCGCGACGTTCGCCGTGGATCTCCTGATAGTCCTCATGCCCCTTGCCGGCCACCAGCACGACGTCCCGCGCGCCCGCCTGATCGACGGCGCGCGTGATCGCCTCGGCACGGTCCGCGATCACTTCGCGCGCGACACCCGCCGGCAGGCCGGCCTCGATGTCGGCGAGGATCTTCAGCGGGTCCTCGGTGCGCGGGTTGTCGCTGGTCAGCACGACGTGCGCGGCCAGACGCGCGGCGATCGCGCCCATCAGCGGGCGCTTCGTCGGATCGCGATCACCACCGCAGCCGAACACGACGCGCAACTCGCCGCCACGCGCGGCGGCCAGCGGCTGCAGCGCGCTCAGCGCCTTCTCCAGCGCATCCGGCGTGTGGGCGTAGTCGACCACCAGCTGCGGCAGCTCACGACCGCTGCCCACGCGCTGCATGCGGCCCGGCACCGGCGTCACCAGCGCGGCGACGCGCGCGATGTCCTCCAGGCCATGGCCCAGCGCTCGCAGACCGGCGATCACGCCGAGCAGGTTGGACACGTTGTAGTCGCCGATCAGGCCGGTCTGCACCGGCACCGTCGCGGCGCCCTCGCGCAGCGTGAAGGCGAGACCGTGCGCGTCGTGACGCAGGTCGATCGCGCTCAGGCGCGCATCGGCCCGGTTGAGCCCGTAGGTCCACACGTCGAGCTGGCCGGCAGCGCTCAACTCGGCGGCGAGCTCGACGCCCTTCGGATCGTCGATGTTGAGCACCGCGGCCTTCAGGCCGTCCCAGTCGAACAGCTTGCGCTTGGCCACCCAGTAGGCGTCCATGCCACCGTGGTAGTCGAGGTGGTCCTGCGTGAAGTTGGTGAGCAGCGCGACCTGGATGGTGGTGCCGCTGAGCCGGTGCTCCTCGATGCCGATCGAGGAGGCCTCGATCGCGCACGCGCCGAAGCCGTCATCGGCCATGCGCTTGAAGGCCTCCTGCAGGCGCACGGGATCGGGCGTCGTGAGGCCGGTGGCTTCGATCGAGGCATTCGTCGTGGCGCCGGGCACCGGCGGCTGGCCGACGCCCAGCGTGCCGATCACGCCGCAGCGCGATCCCAGCAGCGTCAGCGCCTGCGCGATCCACCAGGCGCTGGAGGTCTTGCCGTTCGTGCCGGTGACGGCGAGCACGTTCAGGCGCTTGCTCGGCTCGCCGTAGAACGCCGACGCGATGCGGCCGCAGTTCAGCTTCAGGTCGGGCAGCGACGCGATGCGGGCGTCGGTGAAGCCGTACTCGGCAGCGCCCGCATGCTCGACCAGCGCGGTCGCCGCGCCGGCCGCCAGCGCGCCCGCGACGAACTGCCGCGCGTCCTTCGCATAACCGGGCCACGCGATGAACGCGTCGCCGGCGCCCACGGCGCGGCTGTCCGTGCGCAGCTGGCCGCTCGGGGTCCATTCCTGCAGCCAGCGGGCGGCGGCTTCGGGGGATTTCAGATGCATCAACATGGTTCGTGCCCGCTCAGAAACTCTCGTCGACGGCTTGCAGCCGTTGCTGCGCCACGATCTGCGGCTTCACGTCGAGGTCCGGCGGCTCGCCCAGCAATCTGAGCGTCTGCGCCACGACCTGGCTGAAGACCGGACCCGCGACGGCACCGCCGAAGTACTGGCCGTTCTTCGGCTCGTCGACCATCACCGCAACGATGATGCGCGGCTTGGAAATCGGTGCGATGCCCACGAACCACGAACGGTATTTGTGGCTCGCATAGCCCTTGCCTTCTTGCTTGTGCGCCGTGCCGGACTTGCCGCCGACGCTGTAGCCGGGAACCATCGCCTGCGGCGCCGTGCCGCCCGGGCCGGCCGCCATCTGCAGCATCCCGCGGATGTCCGCGGCGACCTTCGGGCTGAAGACCTTGATGCCGTTCACCGGCTGGTCGGCCGGGCGCCGGGTCATCGTGATGGGGGATGATGTCGCCCTCGCGCGCGAAGACCGTGTAGGCGCGCGCCAGTTGCAGCAGCGACGCGGACAGGCCGTAGCCGTAGCTCATCGTCGCCTGCTCGATCGGACGCCAGCTCTTCCACGGGCGCAGCTTGCCGGTCACCGCGCCGGGGAAGTCGATCTGCGGCCGCTGGCCCAGGCCGATCGCGGTGAACATCTCGTGCATCTCGCGCGGCTGCATCATCAGCGCCATCCGCGCGGCGCCGATGTTGCTGGACTTCTGGATCACCTGCGTCACCGTCAGGTCGCCGTGCGGGTGCGCATCGGTCGGCGACCAGCCGGAGATCACCACGCTGCGCGGACCGGTGCTCAGCAGCGTGTCGGGACGCACCCGGCCGGTCTCCAGCGCCAGCGCGGTCGTGAACGGCTTCATCGTCGAGCCCGGCTCGAAGACGTCGGTCAGCGCGCGATTGCGCAGTTGCTCGCCGGACAGGTTCTGGCGGTGACCCGGGTCGTAGCTCGGGAAGTTGGCCAGCGCCAGCACCTCGCCGGTGTGGGCATCCAGCACGACCACCGAGCCGGCCTTGGCCTTGTTCTCCGCCACCGCGTCGCGCACGCGCTGGTAGGCGAAGAACTGCACCTTCGCGTCGATCGACAGCTCGATGTCCTTGCCGTTGGTCTCGGGCACGCGCTCGCCGATGTCCTCGACGACGCGGCCCAGCCGGTCGCGCACGACCGAGCGCGAACCGTCGCGGCCCTGCAGGTCCTTCTGGAACGCGAGCTCGATGCCTTCCTGGCCCTGCTCCTCGATGTTGGTGAAACCGACGATGTGCGCGGCGGCTTCGCCCTCGGGGTACTGGCGCTTGTATTCGCGGTCCTGGAACACGCCCTTCAGGCCGAGTTCCTTGATCTTGCGGGCGGTCTCGTCGTCGGCCTGGCGGCGCAGGAACACGAAACGGTTGGCCGGGTCGAGGCGCTTGTCGAGCTCCGCGCGCGACATGTCGAGCAGCTTCGCGAGCTGGCGGCGCTTGTCGGGATCGGTGTCGACTTCCTTCGGGAAGGCCCAGATCGACGGCACGGCCACGCTGGCGGCCAGCACCTGGCCGCTGCGGTCGCTGATCTTGCCGCGACTGGCCGGCAGCTCCATCTTGTGGGCGTAGCGGGCTTCGCCCTGGCGCTGGAAGAAGTCCTCGCCGATCAGCTGGATGTAGGCCGCGCGCGCCAGCAGGCCGGTGAACGCCAGGCCCACCAGCGCGACCAGGAACCGCGAGCGCCACGGCGGCGTCTTCGACGCCAGCAGCGGGCTGCTCGAATAGCTGACGCCACGCGTCGAGCCGTTGCGCGCTGCGTTGCGCGAGGCGTTCCGGGCGCTGTTGCCCAGCTTCTTGCGGAGCTTGCCGATCATCGGGCGGCTCCTTGCACTGGAGGCTGCGCACGACCGCGCACACCGCTGGCCTCGATCGCCGGCGCCTCCGGATTGAACGTGATCGCCGGCGAGATCGGACGCATCTTCAGCCGCTCGCGCGCGACCTGCTCGACGCGCAGGTTGGTCGCCTGCGCCTGGCGGTCGGCCATCAGCTTCTGGTAGTCGGCGTCGAGCCGGCGGCCCTCGGTCTGCGCACGGTCGAGCTCGGTGAACAGGCGGCGCGATTCATAGGCGCTGCGCACCATGTAGATGCCGGACACCATCACCGCGGCGATCAGCAGCAGGTTCAGGCGGCCGATCATCGACGGCCCCCCTTCTTGCGCTTGCCAGTGTCCTCGGCGACCGGCGGCGGCAGCGGCGCGTCGGTGCGCTCGGCCACCCGCAGGATCGCGGAGCGCGAGCGCGGGTTGCCGCGCACCTCGTCCTCGCTGGGCTTGACGCGCGCGATGGCGCGCAGCGGTTGCGGCTTGGGTTCGGCGAACGGAGCGCGGCGGTCGAATACTTCCTTGCTGTGTTCAGCGATGAAGTTCTTGACGATGCGGTCTTCCAGCGAATGGAAGCTGATCACCGCCAGCCGGCCGCCCGGCTTGAGCTTGGCCAGCGCGGCCTTCAGCCCCTGCTGCAACTCTTCAAGCTCGGCGTTGACGAATATCCGTAGAGCCTGAAATGTGCGCGTCGAAGGATCCTTGCCCGGCTCGCGGGTTTTGACTGCACCAGCCACGACTTGGGAAAGCTCGGCGGTTGTCCGGACAGGGCGCCCGCCTTCCCGGCGAGCCACAAGCGCCTTTGCAATCGGGAGAGCAAACCGTTCTTCGCCATAGTCGCGGATCACCTGTGCAAGTTGGTCCACCTCCGCGCGGGCGATCAACTCGGCGGCGCTTTCGCCCCGCGTCGTGTCCATGCGCATGTCGAGGGGGCCGTCGAAGCGGAAGCTGAAGCCGCGCTCCGGGTTGTCGATCTGCGGGCTGGAGACGCCCAGGTCCAGCAGGATGCCGTCGACCTGGTCGACGCCCAGCGCGTCGAGTTGCGCGCCCATGTCGGCGAACGCGCTGTGGCAGATGTGGAAACGCGGGTCGTCGACCCGCGTCTGTCCGGACGTTGCGGCCGCGACCGCTTCCGGGTCGCGGTCGATGGCAATCAACCGTCCCTTCTCCCCCAGCCGTGACAGCAGCAGGCGGGAGTGGCCGCCGCGCCCGAAGGTGCCGTCCACATAGATGCCGTCGGGGGTCGTGAAGGCGCCGTCCACCGTCTCGTGCAGCAGCACGGTCGTGTGGGCGAAGGCGGGGGCGGTGGAGGAAGAGGACTGCTCGCTCATGACGGTCAGAAGCTGAAGTCCTGGAGCACGGCCGGCATCTCGGACTGCATCACGGCGGCCTCATGGGCGGCGTAGGCCTGGGCGTCCCAGAGCTCGAAGTGGCTGCCCATGCCGAGGAGCATCGTGTCCTTCTGCAGCCCGGCGGCGGTGCGCAGCTCCGGCGCGATCAGCACGCGGGCGGCGGAATCGATCTCGACATCCTGGGCGTTGCCGAGGAAGACGCGCTTCCAGCCGGCGGCGGACATGGGCAGCGCGGCGACCTTGTCGCGGAACTGTTCCCAGGCGGGACGGGGGAAGACCATCAGGCAGCCTTCGGGGTGCTTGGTCAGCGTGAGCTGGCCGCCGCACAGCGCCTGCAGGACCTCGCGGTGCCGAGCAGGGACGGTCAAGCGCCCCTTGGCGTCCAACGCCAAGGCACTCGCCCCCTGAAACACGACATTCGCCACTTTGCCCCACCGAATTGCACTTTCTCCCACTTTAATGGCGGGCCGCGCCCCGGTCAAGGTAATTTGGCGTTTTTCCCAATCAAATCAATTACTTAGCTCCCATTTTCAAGCCAGTGCGTGAAATAAAAGTCGTTCAAAATGAAGGACTTAACAACTGCAGTGCAAGTGATGGATCAACTCAAATCGACTGTCGTACCCGCCTGAAACCGGGACAGCGACCCTCAGGCGGAGGCACCACTGTGGGGGCCAGCCGCGCTCCCACCCTGCCTCAATGAGCTATCCACCGTCCGACAGTGGCGGAAAAGTGGAGCCATGCAAAAAGCCCGGCCAGGCCGGGCTTTTGGTGGGAGAGCGGTTCGAAACCTAGCGGCCGAGGCTCAGGGGGTCACAACGGATGCGGCGGTCGATGCGGCCGCCGGCTGGCCGGCGCTCGTGGAGACCGGCGAAGCGACGGCTGCGCCCTGCCACCACTGCGGCGTCGGCCCCGGCTGTTCGATCGCCAACGGCGAACCGATCACCGGCGTCACGAGCTCCACGTTGCGCAGCCGCGCCAGGGCGCTGATGCGCTCGAACGGGTCCTGCCAGCGGTGCATCGCCAGGTCGAAGGTGCCGTTGTGGATCGGCAGCAGGCGCTTGCCCTTCAGGTCGACATGCGCCTGCATCGTCTGCTCCGGCTGCATGTGGACGTAGGGCCAGCGCGGGTCGTAGGCGCCGGTTTCCATCAGCGTCAGGTCGAAGGGGCCGAAGCGGTCGCCGATCGCCTTGAAGCCGTCGAAGTAGCCGGTGTCGCCGCTGAAGAACACGCGCAGGTCGTCGTCGATCAGCACCCACGAGGCCCACAGCGTCGAGTTGCGGTCGCTCAGGCTGCGGCCCGAGAAATGCTGCGCGGGGGTCGCGGTCAACTGCACGCCCGCGATCGACGTGCCCTGCCACCAGTCGAACTGCTGCACCTTGGCCGCGGGGACGCCCCAGTCGATGAGGCGCTGCCCCACGCCCAGCGGCGTCACGAAGTGGCGCACCTTGGGCGCCAGCGCGAGCACGGTGTCGTGGTCGAGGTGGTCGTAGTGGTCATGCGACAGGATCACCGCCTCGATCTCCGGCAACTCGTCGAGGGCGATCGGCGGCGCGTGGAAGCGCTTCGGACCCATGAACCAGAACGGCGACGCGCGCTCCGAGAACACCGGATCCGTCAGCCAGAAGCGGCCGCGCAGCTTCAGCAGCACGGTTGAATGACCGAGGCGGAACAGCGTCCGGTCCGGCGCGGCCAGCAACTGGGCCTTGGTCAGCGCCTGCACCTCGATGGGCGTGTCCGGCGCGGTGCCGGCAGGCTTGTGGAACATGAAGTCCCACATGATGCCCATCGTCTTCCAGAAGCCCTGCTCGGGCTCCACCGCGGGGTTGTGGAACTGGCCCTTCGCCCATTGCGGCGACTGCTCGACGGCGGGCTGGGTGCCCTCCGGCGCGGGGGCGGAGACGCCCTTCGAGGGGATGGCGGCGGGCGAGGACATCACGCGGGAAGCGGTCATGGCGAGGGCTCCAACAATCAGGACGGCGGCAACGCTGCTCAGCGCGCTCAAGGAGCGCGGCAACAAGGCGCGGGCGCTGCGGACGACGGGGTGGCGGGGAGACTGAGGGCTCATTTGAAAACTTGCACTACACAGTGTAGTTTTTCAGCAGTCTAGACGCTCAATCCTGAAAAGTAAACTCCCCGGTGTAAGATTGATCCCATGACTTCCGACGCCGCCCGCCCCCTGCCAGCGCCGCTCGCTCCCGAGGAACTCGCCGCCTACGGCGAGGCGGAGCGCATGCGGCTGACCGACCGCAAGCGCCAGGCGATCGTCGACGCGGCCATCGCGGAGTTCCGCGAGCATGGTTTCGAGGTCGCGAACATGGACCGCATCGCGGGCCGCGCGCAGGTGTCCAAGCGCACCGTCTACAACCATTTCAGCGGCAAGGACGCCCTGTTCGACGCGATCCTGGAGCGGCTCTGGGTCGCGACCGAGGCGAAGCTCAAGCTGACCTACCGCGCCGACCGGCCGTTGCGCGAGCAGTTGCTGACGCTGGTCGAGCAGAAGCTCGCGATGAGCGACGACCCGCAGTTCCTGGATCTGGCGCGGGTCCTGATCGCCGAGGCGATCCACGCGCCGCAACGCGCGCGGGAGATGCTGTGCCGGCTCGGCGGCCGAGAGGAAGCGCTGACCGTGTGGATCCGCGCGGCGATGGCGGACGGCCGCCTCAAGGACGGGGATCCGGCCTTCGCCGCGGCGCAGCTGCAGGCCCTGGTCAAGGGCTTCGCCTTCTGGCCGCAGATCACGATGGGACAGCCGCCGCTGGACAAGGCGCAGCAGCGGCAGGTGGCCGATTCGGCGACCGACATGTTCCTGCGCTTCCACGCGGTCGATCCGGCGCGCTGAGCGGCACGCCCGGCATCGCCATCCTGCGCAGGCCGCTGGCCCTCACCCCTTCCCTCTCCCGCAAGCGGGAGAGGGGGTAAGAGCGGCGGGGATCAGAACGTCGTCGACGCCGAGCCGCTCAGGCGGAAGGTGCCGACGACGTCGGCCAGCTTCTGCGCCTGGTCCTTGAGACTTTCCGCGGCAGCCGCCGATTCCTCGACCAGCGACGCGTTCTGCTGCGTCACCTGGTCCAGCTGCGCGACGGCCACGTTCACCTGGCCGATGCCGTGGCTCTGCTCCTGCGCGGTGTGGCTGATCTCGCCGATCATCTGCGCCACACGCTGCACGCTGCCGACGACCTCGTTCATCGTCTCGCCGGCGGAGGACACCTGGCGCGCGCCAGTGTCGACGCGCTCGACACTGGCCGTGATCAGCGTCTTGATCTCCTTGGCCGCGCCGGCCGAACGCTGCGCCAGCGCACGCACCTCGCTCGCCACGACCGCGAAACCGCGGCCCTGCTCGCCCGCACGCGCGGCCTCGACGGCGGCGTTCAGCGCGAGGATGTTGGTCTGGAAGGCGATGCCGTCGATCGTGCCGATGATGTCGCCGATCTGCCGCGAGCTGGTGCTGATGTCCTGCATCGTCGCGACCACCTGGCCCATCGCCTCGCCGCCCTGGCGCGCGACGCGGCTGGCGGTATCAGCCAGTTGCCGCGCCTGGTCGGCGTTGGCGGCACTGTTGGCCACGGTGCTGTTGAGCTCCTCCATCGAGCTCGCCGTCTCCTGCAGGTTGCTGGCCGTTTCCTCGGTACGCTGGCTCAGGTCATGGTTGCCGGCGGCGATCTGGCGCGACGCGACCGCGATCGACTGGCTGGTCTCGCGCACCTGCAGCATCACCTGCTCGATCTTGTGCACGAACTGGTTGAAGCCGCGCGAGATGTCGGCAAGCTCGTCCTCGCCACGCACCTGCAGGCGCTGGCTGAGATCGCCCTCGCCGGCGCCGATGTCGTTCATCGCGCGCTTGATGCCAGCCAGGCCTTTGAGCAACGCACCGACCGCCGCGGCGGCGACCAGTGCCGCCACAATCGTCACGACCAGCATCGTCAAGCCCGCGTTGCGCAGCACGTCGGACAGCGCGGCCAGAGCCTCGTTGCGCTCGGCTGCGGCCACCAGCACCCAGTCCGTGCCGGGCACGTCCACGGCCTTCAGGAAAAAGCGGGCGGCGCCGACCTCGGCCAGCGTCGGCTCGTCGCCATGGGCGGTCGACAGCAACGCGCCGTCGATCGCGGCGGACAGGTCCTTCACCGGCTTCAAGGTCAGTGCCGCGTCCGGGTGCGCAATGACGGTGCCCTGCTTGTCCAGCAGCATCGCAAAACCGCTCGCGGTCGGCTTGATCGACTTCATCGTCGCGACGATGTCGTCCAGCGCCACGTCGGTGCCCACCACGGCCTTGAGTTCGCCGCCCGCGCGCACCGCACTGGCGAAGGTCACGACCAGCTTCTTGCTCGACGCCGCCACGTAGGGCGCGGTGATCACCGTCTGGTCCGTGCCGGACGCCAGCTTGTACCAGCCGCGGCCGGTCGGGTCGTACTCCGCCGGGCGTTGGCGGTCGGGGATGGAGATCATCCGCTTGTCCGCGCCGCCGACGTAGGCCAGATCCAGCCGGCCCGACTGCAAGGCCTGTGTCAGCACGGGGCGCGGGTCCTCGAGCTGCGCGGCCGGTGCCATCGCGGTGACCACGTCCTTCTGCGTCTTCACCCACGCGGCGATGCCGGCGGCATTGGCGGTGGCCAGATCGGTCAGTTGGGCCTGCACCTGGCGGCGCGCATGATCGCGCACGGCCCAGTAGCTGGCGAAGGTGGCGAGCGCGACGGCCGCCACGACGATCAGGATGCTGATGGCGATCAGGCGCGATTTGATGGTCTTCAACACGGTGGGAGTCCGGGGGGGGGGGGAGGAGGCCGGCATTGTGCGGGTAGCGTCACCTCCAACCAAGGGTTTCCACCAAGAAGAAGGCCGAGGCGTGACGGTGGTCACCGCCCCGGCCCAAAGCGGAAACAGTGCTTTCCGCGGCTCAGAAATTGAAGAGACGAACCCTTCGCTGATTCAGTTCGATTCCTTGATCAGACGGCCCGACTGCGCCTGCAGCGGCCGGGCGTTCATCGGGTACAGGTGCGAGAACACCGAGATCTGCTGCGACGACACCTGCACCGGTTGGCGCAGCACCAGCCACAGCACGCCTTCGCTGCAGGGCGGCGTGGTCATCGAGCCCATGTACGAGAAGTAGGCCTGGTCCCGCGGCAGCAACTGGGTGAGGTCGATGGGAACCGGCGCCGTATAGGTATCGCCGCGTTCGAGCGGCAGGTAGTTCCAGACCGTCTGGATCAGCGCCTGGTCCTGGCCGCGCTCCAGCAGCACCGCCACCGTGGCCTGGCGCCCCTCGGCATCCTTGTGGACCAGGTGGGCCACCATGTCGTACTGGCGGCCGTTGATGCGCTCCTCGCTCGGGCGATGGAAGTGGAACTGCTGCAGTTCGTAGCGCCGACCCATGATCGTCAGGGCATTGCCCGCCGCCACATTCACCTGGATCGTGTGGCCGTTGTCGACCACGGAGAAGCTGCTGGGCTTGTAGTCGAACTGGATGCGCTCCTGATCGACCTTGATCGTGTCGCGCAGGTCGATCGGGCTCTGGCGGGTGCCGATCGCGCATTGGCGGAACTCAGGCTGCAGTTGGCCCCATTTGTCGGGCGCGCCTTCGCCGGTGTAGGCCCAGGGGATCGAGGATTTCGCCGCGGAGGCCGCCACCGCGGGCTTGGCGGCGCGCGCGCGCGCGCAGGTCAACCGGGTTGGCGGTTTTCACGTCCACCGCCGCGCCGGCCGGTCTGGTGCTCAGCTTGAGCGCGGCGGCGTCCTCCTTCAGGCGGTCCGCCAGGCGGTCACGCAACTGTTCCCCGGACGCCTCCCCTTTCGGAGCGGGCGCAGGCGCGGGCTCGGCCGCGCGGAGCGCGCCGGGCAGCAGCAGGGACAGGCAGAGGGCCGCCGGCAGCAGGACACCGGATCCGGGACGGTCAGACATGAAAGGGAACTCCGGGAACGACAGAAGGATCGCCCTGTCTATTTCGGAGCCTGGCCGGGCATCTTGAGGGTCGCCCGATGTGCCGATGTGCCGATGTGCCGATGTCCGATGTTCCGATGTCACGCGGGCGGCGCCGCCGCGGACACCTCGCGCTTGACCCAGGTCCAGGCAACCAGCCCGATGCACATCATCGCGGCGGAGGTCACCGCCAGCGCGAGCATCGAGTGCATCACCAGCGGCACCAGCACGCCCGCCACCAGGCCGTTGGCCGCGCTGCCGATGCAGGCCTGCAGCGAGGAAGCCATGCCGCGGCGCTCGGGTGCCTGGTCCAGCACCAGCAGCGTCACCACCGGCACCATCAGCGCCCAGCCGAAGGCGAAGCTGCTGATCAGCGGAAAGGCCCACAGCGGGCTGTGCGGCAGCGTCAGGTTGCAGACGATGTTGGCGACGGACGTGAAGCCCATGATCAGGAAGCCGCGCCGGATCTGCTTGCGCGGCGCGATCTTGCCGGCGAGCCGGCCGCTGAGCCAGGCGCCGCCCATGATCCCGCCGATGCTGAACAGGAAGAAGATGAAGTACTGCGTCGGCGCCAGGCCCAGGTGTTCGCCGAGGAAGACCGGCGCGGCCAGCACGTACAGGAACATGCCGTTGAACGGGATGCCGCTGGTCAGCGCCAGCAGCAGGAAGCGGCGGCTGCCGACGAGCGAGCGGTAGCCCCGCAGCAGCGAGCCGACATGGAAGGGTTGGCGGTGGTCGCGATGCAGGGTCTCCGGCATCAGGCGCCAGGTGATCGCGAACAGCAACGCGCCGACGAAGACCAGGAACCAGAAGATCGCGTGCCAGTCGGCGTGCACGTAGAGGAAGCCGCCGATCATCGGCGCGATCGCCGGCGCGAGGCCGAAGAAGATCGTCACCTGCGACATCACCCGCTGCGCCTCCGACGGCGGGAACATGTCGCGGATGATGGCGCGCGAGACCACCACGCCCGCCCCCGCCGACAGCCCCTGCACTGTGCGCCAGAACACCAGCTGGCCGATGCTGCCGGCCAGCGCGCAGCCCATCGAGGACAGCGCGAAGACCGCCATGCCCCACAGCACGACCGGGCGGCGGCCGAAGCTGTCCGACAGCGCGCCGTGGAACAGGTTCATCACCGCGAAGCCGAGCAGGTAGCCCGACAGCGTCTGCTGCATCTCGATCGGCGTCGCGTCCAGCGCCTGGGCGATGCCGGCGAAGGCCGGGATGTAGGTGTCGATCGAGAACGGCCCCACCGTGGCCAGCGCGGCCAGCAGGATGGCGAGGGCCCAGCGCGGGGCGCGCCACAGTTGGCTGGCTTCGGGGTTCATGCGTGGGTGCGGTGCGAGCGTGCGAGGAAGCCGCCGACGATAACGCCGGCAAGCCGCGGAGCTGGCCGTCATGCAGGCCGGGAACGCCGCTTGCGGGTGAAGCGTGCGCGGGTCGCCCGGGCGTCCCGGGCGATGACCGGCAGTGTAGCGGGGCCCCTACACTGCGGGACTTTTGCGGAACTTCGGGCGGGGAACGTGGTGCCAGGCGTATTGAGCATTGGGGTGGTCGGACTGGGGGTGATGGGTCAGCGGATGCTGGCGCGTCTGGCCGGTCACGCCCGGCTGCGGGTGACCCGCGTCTGGGACGAGAACCCCGAGGTGCTGGCGCAGGCGCTGGCCCACGACCCGCTGCTGCGCGCGGCCACCAGCGCCGAGGCGCTGATCCGCGAGCCGGGCCTGCATGGCCTCTACATCGCGACGCCGCCGGGGCCGCACATCGCCTTGACGGAACAGGCGTTCGACGCGGGCCTCGTGGTGCTGTGCGAGAAGCCGCTGACCACCGATTTCGAGGCCGCGCGCGCCTGCATCGAGCGCATCGAGCGCGAGCGGCAGCGGGCGGCGGTCAATTACTCGCTCGCGTCGTCGACCGGACTGGCGCAGCTGCAGCTGGCCTTCGGCGCCGGATCGCGGCGGCCGATGGGCGCGCTGCACGGCGTGGCCATCGACTTGCGCTTCGCCGCGTGGCCGCGCCCCTGGCAGGCCGGCGCCGGCGCCTGGCTGTCGCAGCGCGCCGAGGGCGGCTTCTCGCGCGAGGTGCTGTCGCATTTCATCTTCGTGCTGCAGCGGGTGCTGGGACCGGCCAAGGTCGTGCGCAGCCAGGTCGAGTACCCGGACGACGGCGTCGGATCCGAGCTCGCGGTGGAGGCGGAACTGGTCGCCGCCGGCGTGCCGGTGACGATCAGCGCCAGCCTTGGCGGCGATCGCGCCGACGACAACCGCATGCTGTGGCGCGCCAGCGAAGGCGAGATCGAGCTGCGCGACTGGTTCGGCGTGACGCAGCAGCGCCAGGGCGAACGCGTCCAGAGCATGGGCGACGCCGAGACGCTGCGCATGAACGGCATGACGGACCAGCTCAGCCACTGGTCGGCGATGCTGGACGGACACTCGCACAGCCTGCCGGGCTTCGCCGAGGCGCTGGCGGTGCAGAGGACCATCGAGGCCGTGCTCGCCGGCCAGCCCTGAGCCCCCCTGCCCCCGGGGTAAACTCGCGCCCGTGAAGCAAGCCAGACCGCCGCTGGTGCGATCGTGGAAACACGGCACTGGAGGAAGGTCCGGACTGCATAGAGCGGCGTAGCAGCTAACGGCTGCCCGGCGAAAGCCGAGGATCAGAGCAACAGAGACGAGTCGAAGCGGGTTCCGCCAATCGGGTGTTCTGTGAGGGAGAGGGCGCAAGCCCTCTCGTCCGTGAGGCGCAAGCATCGCGGACTTGCGCGCAAGCGCAGACCGAGCAGCCACCCGACGCGGGCAAGGCCCGCTTCGGGTGAAACGGGCAATCTCTACGCGCAGCAACACCAAGTAGGCCAGCGTTGATGCGGCTCGCAGAGCTGGCGGGTAGGTGGCACCGAGCCGGGCAGTGATGCCCGGCCCAGATGAATGGCGGTCACGCGGAAAATCGCAAGAGGATCCGCGCACAGAATCCGGCCTATCGGCTTGCTTCACGCTTATGACAACCCTGCAAGCGAACATTGGCTTGCAGAACTTTTCAGGGTCTTTCGCGGATCCGGCCCGGTTGGGCACATCGGTTGCTACCTTCGGGCCATGCAGATCGAACCTCTGGACCCCCACAGCCCCGCCGCGATGTCCCTGCTGGCGCAGTCGGACGCGTACATGGCGGCCCTCTACCCGAGCGAGAGCAACCACCTCGAGGATCCGCACGCGCTGGCCCAGCCGCGGGTGCGTTTCATTGGCGTGTGGCTGGCGGAATGGCTGGCCGGATGCGCGGCGGTGAAGGTGGTCGACGACGCGGAAGTCCCCTACGGCGAGATCAAGCGGGTCTTCGTCCAGCCGCACTTCCGGGGACGCGGAATCTCCAAGGTGTTGATGGAAGAGCTGGAGTCCCACCTCAGGGCGCAAGGCATCGAACTGGCGCGGCTGGAGACCGGCGTGCACCAGCCGGAGGCGCTGAAGCTGTACGAGACGCTGGGCTACGACCGCCGCGCGCCGTTCGGCAACTATGCCGAGGACCCGCTGTCGGTCTTCATGGAAAAGCGCCTGACGGCCAACTGAAGTCGACCGAGCGTTGACCGGGCGTCGACACGCGCGACGCTGTCCCCTGGAGGGGTTCCCCCGTCCCGGGGGACGTCCGGTGAACCGACGCCGCGGTGCCGCCGTACCGTGCGAGGCTGTCCTGGCTCTCGCCGACGCGCCGCCGCCTCATGGCCCCGACCGCCCCTTCCCACGCGCCCCACGCGTCACACGCGTCACACGCGTCTCCCCACGCCGCCGCGCCAAAGCTGGCTTCGATCGAGGCCGCCCGCGCGCTCGCCGCGCTGGCGGTGGTGCTCATGCACGCGACGCACCTGATGCGCGTGCCGCAGTTCACCGGCCATGTCGCGCTGGGCGGCGTGTTCGACTTCGGCTACGTCGGCGTCGACTTCTTCTTCGTCCTGAGCGGCTTCATCATCACCTTCGTCCACCACGCGGAGCTGGGCCGCGGCGCGGCCCGCTGGCCGGGTTACCTGTGGAAGCGCTTCGTGCGCGTGTTCCCGATCTACTGGATGGTGCTGGCCATGACCGCCGGACCCTCGATCCTGTCGAGGCTGCTGGCCGGCCGCACGCCGATCTCGGAGCTGGGCAGCGACGACATCCCCGGCACGCTGCTGCTGTGGATCGGGGCGAAGGAGCCGGAGTACGTCGGCGTCGCCTGGTCGCTGCAGTACGAGGTGATGTTCTATCTGAGCTTCTGCGTGTTGCTGCTGCACCTGCGCGGCGGCCTCGCGCTGTATGGGCTGTGGGCCGCGCTCGTCGTGGCGCAGACCTTCGGCGCGCTGCCGGGCACCCTGCCCTGGAAGCTCGGCGACCCGCATTGCCTGCAGTTCCTGATGGGCGTCGCGACCGGGCTGCTGGCGCGCCGCGCGACGCTGCCGCTGGTCCGGTGGCAGGGGTGGATGGTGGGCGCGATCTTCGTCGCCGCCGTGCTCTACGAACGCCTCGGGCCGCAAGGGGCGCACGCCTTCGGGGGACGCGTCGCGCTGGGGCTCGCCTCGGCGTCGGTGCTGGCCACGCTCGTGGCCATGGAACGGCGCCATGCAGTCCGCGTGCCGGCCGCGCTCGCGCAGCTCGGCGCGGTGTCGTACTCGCTCTACCTCGCCCACTGCCTGCTCATCAACATCGTGCTGGCGCTGCTGGCAAAAGCCGGCGTGTATCGCGCACTGCCGGAAGTGGCGACCTTCTCGATCGCCGTCGTGGCGGCCGTCGTCGGCGGGTGGCTGATCGGGCGATGGCTCGAGCTGCCGGTGGTCGCCTGGCTGCGACGGCGCGCGGCGCCACGCGCGGCGCCGGTCGCGATGACCACCGGCTAGGCCCTACTCCTCGTTGTCGCCGCTGCCGCCGGCCTGCTCGTTGCGCTTCTCGGCCTGCCTCAGCAGCGGGGCCTCGAGCTTGTCCATGCCGTCGATGAAGCTGTCCACCGGCTTCGGCGTGGCCAGGCGCAAGGACGGCGGGGCCAGCGTGGCCATGTAGTTCGGGCCGAGCCAGTACTGCTGCTCGGTGCGCCGTCCCACCGTCAGCACCAGGCCGACAAGGCACATCGCGCCGATGCCCACCGCCACGCGACGCGAGGCGCGCGGCCAGACCACGGTCGCATGCCACCACAGCAGCAACGCGGCCCCCACCGACATGACCACCGTTTCCAGCGCCAGCAGCCGCGGCGCGTTGAACATGTAGGCCACCAGCGGCAGCAGCAGGTCCAGCAGCTGCATGGCGACCGTCGCGACCAGCGCCCGCCACAGATGGGCGCCGAACGCGAACCAGTGCCGGAACAGCTGCGTGATGAGCGCCCAGAGCGCCGACCAGATCAGCGCCACGCCGATCGGCGCGAGCAGCGCGCTCACGGTGTCGACCCAGCTCGCGGAGCCGTCGTTGCCCGCCCAGTTGGAGCCCCACAGCATCAGCGCCCAGAGCGCCAGCATGGCGGGCAGCGCCCACGACGGCCGCGCGTCGCGCTTGACGGGCTCGTCGGCGCGGTTCATCGGCTTCTCGGCCGGCAAGGGATCCAGGACCGTGCGCAGCCGCAGCCGCGTGGTGCCGATCTGCAGCAGGGCCGACGACGGCCACGCCGCGCGGCTGCCCGCCGCGAGCCGGCGTCCGTCGAGCCATCCGCCGTTCTGGCTGGGCAGCAGTTCCAGCACCGGGCCACCCGCGGCAGGCGCGGCCTGCTCGTCCAGGGTCTCGTCGCTGCGCTCGGCGGCCGGTTCGCCGCGGTCCCAGTGCAGCAGCGCGTGGGCGCCGGCCAGGTGCGGATCGGACAGCACGAGGTCGCAATCCGGCGACCGCCCGATGCGCAGCGGCCACGCGCGCACGCGGTGCACTTCCCGGCAATGACCGTCCCGGTCGACGATCTCGATTACCGCGGCGTGGTCCATGCGAATCCTTGCAGATAGTGACGCGTCAGCTTGGTGGCATTCGCGAAGCTGACGCCGCGGGCGTCGAAGCGGCCGAGGGCGCCTTCCGTCGCGGCGTCCACGTTGGTGACCAGCACGGTCAGGTCGAAGAGCCCCTCCAGCTTGCGGTAGGCGCGCAGGCAGGCGACCGCCCGCAAGGGCGGCCCCTCCTTCTGCTGAACGAAGTCCTCGCGGCAGTAGGGCGCGGTGCGGTCGCGATCCGGACCGCCCAGGCGTTCATTGCGGAAGCTCGCCGAATAGATCGCGGAGAAGCGGATCGCGCCGAGCTTGCTGCCGTCGTAGACCTCTTCGGTGACGCCGAAGTAGCCGGTCTGCAGCGACTCGCTGATGAACAGCGCATGCTCCATCCGGCATTGCGTGCGCTGCATCTGCAGGCCCTGCTCGTCGGCGGAGGAGCCGCTCCCCCAGCAGCGCATGTACTCCTCCTGCGGGATCGGGAAGCGATAGCGCGGATGCGTGAGCGTGCGCCACGGCTGCGCGAGGAAGTTGCGCGAGAGCTCGTCCTGGTAGGCCATCAGCTGCTGGCGCAGCTTGGGCCACGCGGCGCCCTTCATCGGCGCGGCGTTGCGGCTGCGCGCGAGCAGCGCGGCCGCGTGCTCCGCCGGGACGAGGAAGCTCATCTGCTGCGCGAAGATCATCGTGGACACGTTGATGCCGACGATCTCGCCGTCCTCGTCGATGACCGGACCGCCGCTCATGCCGGGGTTGATCGAGCCGGAGTAGTAGATCAACGGATCGAAGCTGCGCTCGACCAGGCCGTTGTACGTGCCCTCGACGACGGCGAACGCGACGTCGTGCGGGTTGCCCATCGAGTAGATGCGCTCGCCCTTGGCCAGCGGCTGGTCCGCCTTGCGGAACACCAGCGGCGTGGCCGTCATGCGGGCGATCACGTTCTTGGGATCGCCCTGGGGATCCGGCGCGGCGCCCTTGCGCACGATGCGCAGCAGCGCGAGGTCGCGGCGGGCGTCGAAGTCCAGCAGCTCGATGTCGCCGCCGTCGCCTTCGGGCGTCTGGTACTGCAGGCGGTAGCGCTCCGGCTCCAGCGCGTGCTGGCTGATGACGTGGTAGTTGGTGATGACGTGGCCTTCGGCGCTGACGACAAAACCCGACCCCACCGAGGCCTGGCTGCCGTTGTACAGCGTGCGGACCTGCAGCAGCTGCGAACGGCTGCGGTCATAGAGCCGGCGCGCGCTGGCCGAGACCGGCGCCGACGGCATCGCCTGGCTGGCGGCGATCGAGGGGGCGCTGGGCGGGACGGCCGGGGTGGTCGGCAGGGCCGGTGAATGCGGCACGACGGGCGAGGCCGGCGCCACCGGCGCGGGGCGTGTCTGCGCCGCGGCGGGCAGCCCCAGTGCCGCGCTCAGCAGCAGCAGGACCGCCCCGGCGGCGGCACGCCCAGGGGTGAGAGGTTTTCGCGACAACGCAGGAGACTCCAGGAGAAGAGCAAGGAAGAGCGGACGCCGCATGCTAGCGGCTTTGCCCAGGCCGGCAGCAATCGGGATGCCGGACGGCCTTGCCTGCCGCCCGGGCGGCCAAGCAGGGCGCGGCCGAGGGGCACGGGCCTGCAGGCACTCGTGACTCACTGCTGGGGGCGCTCTCCGGCAGGGGGCTCCTCGGCCGCGGCCGGCTTCTTCGGGCGAGGCTCGCCGGGCCAGGGGCCGAACAGCGGCAGCGGCATGCGCACCGGCGTCACGTCCAGGTAGAGGTTGACCACCGTGTAGTCCTCGGGCCCGAGTTCATCGGTGCTCCAGCCGATGCTGCCCGGTCCCTTGTAGAGCCGGAACAGGAAACCCAGATCCGCCAGCGTATCGCCGGCCCTGGGCGCGGCCTCGAAGCTCAACCCCCGGAACTCGGGCTGCACGCTGTCGATCAGGATGGACATCGCCGTGGAGATCGTCGAGTCGCCCAGCATGTCCGTGTAGAACTGCGGCAGCGTGTAGTAGGGCTTGTAGTCGGGCGCGCCGGGCTCGAGCTTCTGCCCGCGCAGCTTCACCGTCGACGGCGTGACGCCGCGGGTGCGCAGGTTCATCCGGTCGCCGTGGTCGAGGTAGGTCAGCCGGGCGTTCTTCAGGTTGAAGACGCCGAGCCCGCGGTCCGAGGACGCCTCGCTCAGGTCGACCAGCAGCGCGCCCTTGTGGCCGATGATCTCGACCTCGTCGCCGCGGATCACGGCGGCGGAGTTCTCGTCCACGCCGAGTCCGAGCTTGTAGTTCTTGGCCAGCATCAACGGCACCATGCGGCCGAAACGCCCGCGCTTGAGGAAGTGCTGGTCGACGAAGAGCCCGGGCCCGACGAAGCCCAGGCCGCGGTCGATCTGCTTGCCCTCCTCCCACTGGCCCTTGAGGATGCTGATGACGCTGGGCGCGTCGCGGAACATCACCGTGCTCATCACCGCGGCGCCGGCCGAGGTGCCGGCCACGACGCCGCCCTTGCGGTAGACGTCCCAGATGGCGTCGAGCATCGGCGTCGAATGCCCGCCGGGGAAGAGCACGTCGACGATGCGCTCCTGCGAGCCGCCGGTGAAGAAGATGCCCTTGGCGTTGCGCACCTTGGCGATCAGCGCGGCGTCGCGCACGACCTTGTTGAGGTCGACCCACGAGAACTTCGGCGCGACGGGCAGCGCCTCGGCGATGGCGCCGCGGCGCTGCAGCTGCTCGACGACCTGCTTGGCGCTGGCCTCGGGATCCTCGGCCGCGGTGCCGAACACGACGAAGCGCGCGCCGCGTCCGCCGGCCAGCGCGATCAGGCGATTCCAGACCTCGTCGTTGTCGGCCTTCAGCGCGCCGCCGATGGCCATCGCGTGGCCTTTAATGGGGACATCGGACGAGGGGCCAGTCGTTGCCTGGGTCGGCGGCGCGGACGACGGGGCCATGGCAGCGGGAGCGGCCGTGGTAGCAGGAGAGGCTGTGGGAGAGGCGGAGGCCGGCGCGGCCGTCTTCCCGGTCGCCGCCGATCGGGGCGGCGCGGGAGTGGCGGGCGGCGCGGCGAGCGCCGGCAGCACGGTCCACGACAACAGGAGCGCGCCGACGGCGCGGCGCAGCAGACAGCGATCGAACATCGTCAGAGCCTCCCGCCGCGCGGGGGCGGCTTCTCACACCACCATAGCCTCACCCACCCCCCAACGGGTGACCATTGGTCACAGGTCAGTTGCTTCGTCGCGACTGTCGCGGGTCATCACCCTTGTCCGTGACGGTCCGCTCCCTGAGACTGGTCCGACAGAGCCACCCCCATCGGCCCAGGGAGCCCACCATGACCCTCCGCACTTCGCGCGTCAGCCGCGCCACGCATCGCCCGCCGTTCGCGCCCCGCGTCTGCGCGGCTGCGGCACTGATCGCGCTGTGCGGGGTGGCGCACGCGCAGGTGGCGCCGCCGGAGTCGGCCGCATCGGCCCCCTCCGCCCCCCAGAAGCTGCAGCGCGTGCAGATCACCGGCTCCGCGATCAAGCGCATCGCCGACGAGGGCGCGCTGCCCGTGCAGGTCATCAACCGCAGCGACATCGTCAAGGCCGGCGTCACGACGGCGGCCGAGATCATGGCCACCGTCTCCGCGATGAGCAACGCGCTGACCGACGGCGTCAGCATCGGCACCGGCGGCTTCCGTGACCAGATGGGATTCAACTCGGCCAACCTGCGCGGGCTGGGGACCTCCTCGACGCTGGTGCTGCTGAACGGCCGGCGCATGGCCAACTTCGCGTCGCCCGGGGACGACAACGGCGTCGACCTCAACAACATCCCGGCCGCGGCGATCGAGCGCGTCGAGGTGCTGCTCGACGGCGCCTCCGCGATCTACGGCACCGACGCGATCGGCGGCGTCGTCAACTTCATCACCCGCAAGGACTACCAGGGCGTGCAGGTCGACGTCTACGGCGGCAAGACCGGCGAAGGCGGCGCCAGCAAGCGCACCGCATCGATCGCCGCCGGTCATGGCGACCTGGCGCGCGACCGCTTCAACGTGATGGGCGTGCTGGACTTCCAGAAGACCGGCGCGCTGCGGACCTCGCAGCGCGACTTCATCTCGGACCTGCGCATCCCGGAGCGGTTGCCGCATCTGCTGTCGTCGGCGGGCTTCCCCGGCAACATCCGGCTGGGCGGCGATCAATTCGACTACCTTGAGTCGCAGGGCTTCGCGATCAACGGCAAGCCGATCACGTCGCGCAACATCAACCTCAGCGCGCCCAACTGCCAGCCGCCGCACACGCTCTACCTGCCCGCGGGCATCGGCGGCGTGGACGGCTGCACCTACGACTACATGCGCGACCTGGAGCTCTATCCGAAGACCGACAAGGGCAGCTTCCTGGGCCGCGGCGTGTTCAAGGTCGCCGACAACCATGAGGCCTTCGTCGAAGCCTCCTACACGCGCAGCAAGAGCTGGTACGTGGGCACCAGCAACCGCATCGACGCCGACCTGGACGTGTCGATGATCCCGGCGCTGGCCGCGACGGGCCTGGGCGACGCGCTGCCGGACGACCGCCTCATCACCGTGCGCACCCGCATGCTGGAGGCCGGGCCGCGCGCCAGCGAGCTGATCAGCACCGGCAGTCGCGTGGTGGTCGGCATGACGGGCACGGTCGGCGCGTGGGACTACGACTGGGGCTACAACCACAGCGTCAATCGCGTGTCCGATCGCGACGTGCGCGGCTACCTGCCCTACACCGAGACCCTGCAGGCCTACGCCGACGGACTGCTCAACCCCTTCGGTCCGTCGAGCGAGGCCGGCCTCGCCTTCCTGCGGAACAACAACATCAACCAGGAAGTGCGCAGCGCCCGCGGATCGATGGACAGCCTCGACGTCAAGGCCACGCGCAGCCTGATGAAACTCGGCGGTGGCGATCTGGCGCTGGCGCTCGGCGCGGAACTGCGACGCGAGAAGTCCAGCTCGGCCGCCAGCGACCTGCTGATCTCCGACGAGATCCTCGGCGATCCGACGCCGGGCGACGCGCAGTTCACGAACAACTCGCGCAAGGTCTGGGCCGCCTACGGCGAACTGCTGGCGCCCATCACCAAGGAGTGGGAACTCCAGTTCGCGCTGCGGCACGACCATTACCAGAAGGTGGGAGCGACAACCAACCCGAAGGTGGGGCTGCGCTACGCGCCGATGAACAACCTGACCTTCCGGGCGTCGGCCGGCACGGGCTTCCGAGCGCCGTCGATGAATGACCTCTATCGCTCGGTCAAGACCAGCGAGACCGCCACGCTGCCCGACCCGGTGTGCATGCTGGAGAACGACAACGACCTCGGGTTCTGCGCCAACAACTGGGAAACGCGGACCTACTCGAACCCGAACCTGAAGCCGGAGAAGTCGCGTCAGTTCTCGATCGGCCTGCTGACCGATCCGACGCCCGAATGGAGCCTCGGGCTCGACTACTGGCACATCGAGAAGCGCAACCTGATCAGCACGATCGGCGATGACGTGATCCTCGCCAACCTCGACAAGTACGAGCCGCTGGTGCATCGCTACAACGAGAACGAGGGGCTCGCCGGTTGCGACTATGACCCGGATGATTCCGACATCTGCTACATCGAGCTGCACAAGGAAAACCGCGGCAAGCAGAAGGCCTCGGGACTGGACATCACGATGCAGTACCGCTCACCGGCCTCGTCGCTGGGACGCTTCGGGGTGAAGCTGGTCGGGACCTGGACGCTGAGCTCCAAGAAGCAGACCGGCAACGGGGATCCTTACATCAGCAACCTGGGCCGCTTCGTCACCGACGGCGTCGTCCAGCGCTGGCGGCACCGCGTCAACTTCGACTGGTCCCGCGGAGCGTGGAGCGTCAATCTGGCCAACTCGTTCTCCAGCGGCTACGACGACCAGAACTCGGCCATCGATACCAACACCGGGCTGATCGTCGGGAAGAACAAGGTCAAGGCATATTCGCTCTGGGACCTGTCGGGCGGGTGGGACGCCACCTCCGCCCTCACCCTCCGCGCCGGCGTGAAGAACCTGTTCGACAAGGCACCGCCGTTCTCGAACCAGGCTTACTTCTTCATCTCGGGGTATGACCCGAGCTATACCGATCCGAGGGGACGGTTCTTCTACCTGTCGGCGTCGTATCAGTTCAAGTGAGGGCGCCTGCCTGCTGACGTCTGTGCGTTGGCCGCCAGTGCGTGGGCCCCGGAGTCAAGCTCCGGAACCCCACGCACTGCCGTCCCCAACCACCGTCTCACTTCAACGGTTTTGCGACCGAGGACTCAGTCGAGTTCTCGATCAAGCGCTCGGCGTTGCTGCCGAGGACTCAGTCGAGCTTCCAGCTCATGACTTCGCCGCCGCGCAGCGGCTTGAGCTGCGCAGCCTCGCCGAAAGCGACGGACTCGGGGAGCGTCCAGTCGGTCTTGCGCAGCGTGACCTGCGTGGTGTTGCGCGGCAGGCCGTAGAAGTCGGCGCCGTGGAAGCTGGCGAAAGCCTCGAGCTTGTCGAGCGCGCCCGCGGCCTCGAAGGCCTCGGCGTAGAGCTCGATCGCGGACAGCGCGGTGAAGCAGCCGGCGCCGCAGACCGAGTTCTCCTTCATCACCGACGCGTGTGGCGCGCTGTCGGTGCCAAGGAAGAACTTGGCGCTGCCGGACGTCGCGGCCTTGATCAGCGCGAGGCGATGCTCCTCGCGCTTGAGCACCGGCAGGCAGTAGTAGTGCGGACGCAGCCCGCCCATGAAGATCGCATTGCGGTTGTAGAGCAGATGCTGCGGCGTGACGGTCGCGCCAGTGAAGCGGTCGGCGCCGGTCACGTACTGCGCGGCTTCCTTCGTCGTGATGTGCTCGAAGACGACCTTCAGTTCGGGGAAATCCTTGCGCAGCGGCTGCATCACGCGGTCGATGAAGAAGGCCTCGCGGTCGAAGACATCGACGTCGCCGTCGGTCACTTCGCCGTGCACCAGCAGCAGCAGGCCGGCCTTCTGCATGGCCTCGAGCGTCGCGTAGGTCTTGCGGATGTCGGTGACGCCGGCATCGCTGTTGGTCGTGGCGCCTGCCGGATAGAGCTTGAGCGCGACGACACCGGCGGCCTTGGCGGCGGCGATGTCATCCGGCGTGGTGCGGTCGGTCAGATAGAGCGTCATCAGCGGCTCGAAGTCCACGCCGGCGGGCACCGCGGCGAGGATGCGCTGGCGGTACGCGAGGGCCTGCTCGGCCGTCGTGATCGGCGGCTTCAGGTTCGGCATCGCGATCGCGCGCGCGAACTGGCGCGCGGTATACGGGACGACGCTCTGCAAGGCGGCACCGTCGCGCAGGTGCACGTGCCAGTCGTCGGGACGGGTCAGGACAAGGGTTTCGCTCATGGGGCGGGATTGTCTCACCGCCCCAAATGCACGCCCGCCAGCACCATCAGCATGACGATGCCCATACCGCTCAGTCCGCCCACGAACAGGTTCCAGAGACTGCCACGGAGGTGGCGCCATCGACGCGCCGACGCCAGCTCCATATCGATCTCATCCATCTTGGTCTGGAACTCCTGCCGGGTCACCGGCTGTTGAGACCTCGGAAGGGTGTGGTGGTCTTGCATGTTCATTCAGATCTCCTTGGTTGGTGCCAGGCGTTGCCGGGCGGATCTCCCGCACGATGTCATCGCGCCTCGTGCGGCTCGCCGCACAGTCCGGTCGAATCGCGAAGACACCGATTGTCGGGATCCGACCGCCGCTCGTCACTGACCTCAACCAGGGGTCTTCCGCTCATGCATGCCGTGGACGAGTGACAACCCCTCCGCCTTCCGGTGAAGGCCGGAAAGCACGAAGGCCCGCACCTTGCGGGGCGGGCCTTCGTGGCGGTACGCGGGACGCCAGCGGCGTCCGGGATCAGTGCTGCAGGATCTTCGCCAGGAAGTCCTTGGCGCGCGGCGAACGCGCCTCCGGATCGCCGAAGAATTCGTCGCGGGTGCAGTCCTCGATGATCTTGCCGGCGTCCATGAAGATGACGCGATGGCTGACCTTGCGCGCGAAACCCATCTCGTGCGTCACGCACATCATGGTCATGCCCTCGTTGGCCAGCTGGACCATCACGTCCAGCACCTCGCCGACCATCTCCGGGTCCAGCGCCGAGGTCGGCTCGTCGAACAGCATCACGATCGGATCCATCGACAGCGCCCGCGCGATCGCCACGCGCTGCTGCTGACCGCCCGAGAGCTGGCCCGGGAACTTGTCCTTGTGCGCCATCAGGCCCACGCGCTCCAGCATCTTCAGGCCGCGCGTCTTGGCGTCCGCCATGTTGCGGCCCAGCACCTTCACCTGCGCCAGCGTCAGGTTCTCCGTCACCGACAGGTGCGGGAACAGCTCGAAATGCTGGAACACCATGCCCACGCGCGAGCGCAGCTTGGGCAGGTTGGTCTTGGGGTTGGTCAGGCTGGTGCCGTCGACGACGATGTCGCCCGCCTGGATCGGCTCCAGCGCGTTGACGGTCTTGATCAGCGTGGACTTGCCCGACCCCGACGGACCGCACACCACCACCACCTCGCCCTTCTGGATGTTGGTGGAGCAATCGGTCAGCACCTGGAACGGGCCGTACCACTTGGAGACGTTCTTGATTTCGATCATGGAGCGGACCTCAGCGGATGATGGCGATCTTCTTCTGCAGCCGGCGGACCAGCATGGACAGGCTGAAGCAGATCACGAAATAGACAGCGGCCGCGACCAGGTAGGTCTCCATCGGCCGGTTGAAGTTCGAGCCGGCGGACACGAAGCCCTTCAGCAGGTCGTAGGCGCCGATCGCGTAGACCAGCGACGTGTCCTGGAACAGCACGATCGTCTGCGTCAGCAGCACCGGCAGCATGTTGCGGAAGGCCTGCGGCAGCACCACCAGGCTCATGGTCTGGCGGTAGGTCATGCCCATCGCGTACCCCGCGAAGACCTGCCCCTTGGACACCGACTGGATGCCCGCGCGCATGATCTCCGAGTAGTAGGTCGCCTCGAACAGCGTGAAGGTGATCAGCGCCGTCTTCTCCGCGCCCAGCGGACCCGCGATGTACGGGATCAGCAGGAAGAACCACAGGATCACCATCACCAGCGGGATCGAGCGCAGCGTGTCGACGTAGATCGCCGCCGGGCGCTCCAGCCACCACTTGCCCGACAGGCGCATCAGCGCCAGCACCGTGCCCAGCACGATGCCGCCGATCATGGCCGAGACGGTCAGCTGGATCGAGAACCACAGCCCCTTGGACACGAACGAGACCAGGACATCCCAGGTCAGGAACGAGAAATCGAGTTGCGTCATGTCACTTCGCCCCCAGGATGCCGGGCACGCGCACGTACCACTCGATCACCTTGGCCACGCGGTTGATCGCGTAGGCCGAGACGAAATACAGGATGGTCACCGGCAGGAAGATCTGCACGAAGCTCGACTGCTCCGACGCCTGCAGCGAGAACTGCGCCAGGTCGGGAATGCTCACCGCGAAGGCGACCGCCGAGTTCTTGACGATGTTCATGCTCTCGCTGGTCAGCGGCGGGATGACGATGCGGAACGCCATCGGCAGCAGCACGTGGCGATAGGTCTGCGGCAGCGTCAGCCCCAGCGCCTGGCCCGCGTAACGCTGGCCCTTGGGCAGCGTCAGGATGCCGGCCTTGACCTGCTCGGCGATCCGCGCCGAGGTGAACAGCCCGATCGCGATCACCACCAGCACGCTGGGCGGCATGTCCAGCACCGGGAACAGGCGCGGGATCACGTGGTACCAGACGAAGAGCTGGACGATCAGCGGAATGTTCCGGAACAGCTCCGTCCAGGATTCCCCGAACATCGCCAGCTTCCTGTTCGGCACCGTGCGCAGCACGCCGATCAGCGATCCGGCCACCAGCGCGACCAGCAGGCCGGCGACCGAGACGAACATCGTCCACCCCCAGCCGTGGATCATCGCGTCCAGGTAGGTCTCATAACCGGGGCCCCGAAACACTTCGGCGCGGCCTCCCCGGTCACCATGTCTGTGCAGTACAACTGCCAATCCCAGCTCGCCATGGCGTGCTCCATCCATCAAAACGAAAGCCTGTTGCGACAAGGCGCCCCGCGGGGCGCCTTGTACTCAGGCGAGGCCGATCACTTCTTGAGGTATTCCTCGACCGGCTTGTCGTTCGGGTTCGCCCACGCGTCCTTGGTCGCCGCCGTGGCCGGCAGGCCGACCTTGGTGTTGGTCGGCGGGATCGGCTGCGTGAACCACTTGTCGTACAGCTTGGCGATGTCGCCGGACTTCATCAGGCCCTTGATGCTGTCGTCCACGGCCTTCTTGAAGGCCGGGTCGTCCTTGCGGATCATGATGGCGATCGGCTCGACCGACAGCACTTCACCCACGATCTTGAAGCCCGCCGGATTGCGCGACTTGGCGATGTTGCCGGCCAGGATCTGGCCGTCCATCACGAAGGCGTCGGCACGGCCCGACTCCAGCAGCAGGAAGCTGTCGGCGTGGTCCTTGCCCAGCACTTCCTTGAAGTCCACGCCGGTGGCGCGCTCATGCTTGCGCAGCAGCTGGACCGAGGTCGTGCCGGTGGTCGTCGCGACGGTCTTGCCGTTGAGCTGGGCGATCGTGGTGATGCCGGAATCGGCCTTCACGGCGATGCGCACTTCCTCGACGTAGGTCGTGACGGCGAAAGCCACGTCCTTCTGGCGCGTCAGGTTGTTGGTGGTGGAACCGCACTCGATGTCCACGGTGCCGTTCTGCACCAGCGGCACGCGGTTCTGCGAAGTCACCGGCAGGTACTTGATGTCCAGCTTGGCCAGACCCAGCTGCTTCTGGACGTCGGCCAGCACGCGCTGGCAGATCTCGACGTGGTAGCCCACGTACTTGCCATCGCCGAGCGTGTACGACAGCGCGCCCGAGGACTCGCGCACGCCCATGGTCACGCTGCCGGTGTCCTTGATCTTCTTGAGCGTGTCGGCCTGCGCCACGCCAACCAACGCAGCGCCAAGGGCCAGTACCAGCAATGCCTTCTTCATAGATGCTCCTGCTTTGTTCGGATTCAAAAAGCGGATTCGAGGGAGGTTCGAACGGTGGTCCCCCCAACCGGCAGAGCAGACCATGACCGGTCGCTTTGCTGGGTAGGGAGTATCACGCATCTCGACTTGTTGCGTGGCTTACGTATGCAGGTTCCGTGCCTGGTTGAGCTATCGAGGTCAGGGGGCGATTTTCTCGGCATGGGTCAGGAAGTTCCACAGCGCCTGCGCGACCGGCTTGACCCGCCGCGTCGACCCCTGCCGCTCGCGGTACATGCGCAGCTCCATGTTGAGTTCGTACTGGCCGGGCTCGGCCGCCCGTACCAGGCGGCGCGCCTTCACTTCCTTCTTCACCGAGCTCGCCGGGAGGAAGGCCAGCCCGTGGCCCTCGATGGCCATGGCCTTGAGGCTCTCGGCCATGTCGGTCTCGAAGACCGACTCGAAGTCGAGCGGTTGCGCCGCGCCCTTGACGATCAGTTCCACCAATCGCCCGAGGTAGGCGCCCGAGGCGTAACTGAGGAACGGGATCTTCTGCCCCGGGTGTCCGGAAATCCGGAACATCGGCGCGCCGCTTGTGTCAGCTTTCGCATACGCGGCCAGCGTCTCGTGGCCGAGCGAGACCGACTCGTAACGCTCCGGGTCCAGCTGCAGCGGCTGGCTGGGGTGGTGGTAGACGACCAGCAGGTCGCAGTTGCCTTCGCTGAGCTGCAGCGTCGCGTCGTGGACGTTGAGCGCGTTGAGCCGGCACTTCACCTCGCCGAAGCGCTGGCGCAGTTCCATCAGCCAATGGGGGAAGAAGCTGAAGGACAGCGAGTGCGGGACGGCGAACTCGATCATGTCCTGCCCCGCCGACTGATGGCTGCGCAGCATGTTGCGCGTCGCCTGTAGGTTGCCGAGCAGGTCGACGGCCTGGCCGAGCAGCGTCTCGCCGGCGGCGGTGAGCCGCGTCGGATAGGACGAGCGGTCGACCAGATCGACGCCCGCCCAGGCCTCGAGCGCCTGGATGCGGCGCGAGAACGCGGGCTGCGTGACATGCCGCAGTTGGGCCGAGCGGGAGAAGCTGCGCGTCTCCGCCAGGCTCACGAAGTCTTCAAGCCATTTGGTTTCCACGGCGCGGGAGTTTATCCCTGCGGATCCTGTCGGTCCTGCCCGTCCTGCTGAAGGGCCCACATCTGGGCGTAGCGGCCGCGTTGCGCCAGCAGCGCCGCGTGCGTGCCGCGCTCGACGATGAGACCCTGCTCCATCACCAGGATCTCGTGCGCGTCGACCACAGTGGACAGCCGGTGCGCGATGACCAGCACGGTCTTGTCCTGCGCGGCGGCCTCGAGCTCGGCCTGGATGGCGCGCTCGTTGCGCGAGTCCAGTGCCGACGTCGCCTCGTCGAAGATCAGGATGGGCGGGTTCTTCAACAGCGTGCGCGCGATGGCCACGCGCTGCTTCTCGCCGCCGGAGAGCTTCAGGCCGCGCTCGCCGACCATGGTCTGGTAGCCCTGGGGCAGATGGCGGATGAAGTCGTGGATGTGCGCGGACTTCGCGGCGGCCTCGATCTCCTCGGTCGTCGCCTCGGGCCGGCCGTAGGCGATGTTGTAGGCGATCGTGTCGTTGAACAGCACCGTGTCCTGCGGCACGATGCCGATGGCGCGGCGCACGCTGTGCTGCGTGACCTCGGCCAGGGACTGATCGTCGATGGCGATGCGGCCCGACTGCGCGTCGTAGAAGCGGTAGAGCAGCCGCGCCAGCGTGCTCTTGCCCGAACCGCTGGGGCCGACGACCGCGACCTTCTTCCCCGCCGGGATCTCCAGGCTCACGCCCTTGAGGATGGGGCGCTGCGGCTCGTAGGCGAAGTGCACGTCATCGAAACGCACCGCCGCGCCGCTCACGCGCAGCGACTGCGCGCCGGGCGCGTCGGCGATCTCGCGCTCGCGGGCCAGCAGGCCGAACATCTTGTCCAGGTCGGTCAGGCTCTGCTTGATCTCGCGGTAGATCACGCCGAGGAAGTTCAGCGGGATGTAGAGCTGGATCATGAACGCGTTGATCATCACGAGATCGCCCAGGCTCATGCGGCCGTCGACGACGCCCTGTGTCGCGCGCCACAGCATCGCCACCAGCGCGACCGCGATGATCACCTGCTGCCCGCTGTTGAGCAGCGACAGCGTCCGCTGCGACTTCAGCTGCGCGCGGCGCAGGCGCTCGAGGCTCTGGTCGTAGCGCGCGGCCTCGAAGTCCTCGTTGTTGAAGTACTTCACCGTCTCGTAGTTCAGCAGCGAGTCGATCGCCTTGCTGTGCGCGTGCGAATCGAGCTCGTTGAGCAGGCGGCGATACTTGGTGCGCCACTCGGTGACCACGATCGTGAAGCCGATGTAGAACACCAGCGCCGCGCCGGTGATCCAGGCGAAGAGCACGTCGAACTTCACCGCGAGCAGGCTGAGCACGAGCACGACCTCGACCAGCGTCGGGAAGATGCTGTAGAGCGAGTACGAGATCAGCGCATGCACGGCGCGCGTGCCGCGCTCGATGTCGCGGGTCATGCCGCCGGTCTGGCGCTCGAGGTGGAAGCGCAGGCTGAGGTCGTGCAGGTGACGGAACACCTGCAGCGAGATGCTGCGCGAGGCGCCCTCGGTGGCCTTGGCGAAGATCAGCTCGCGGGCCTCGGTGAACAGCGAGGTGCACAGCCGCAGCAGGCCGTAGGCCACCAGCAGCCCGACCGGCACGACCATCAGCGCCTGCGCGCTGCCGGCGGGGATGTCGAGGCTGTCGACGAGCTGCTTGAGCAGCAGCGGCACGCCGACGTTGGCCAGCTTGGCGGCGACCATGAAGGCCAGCGCGATGCCGACGCGCCAGCGGTAGCGCCAGAAGTACGGGAGCAGGCGGGCGATGGTGTGCCAGTCGCCGCGCGCTTCGGGCGCGGCGGTGGACGCGGCGGCGCCTTCGGGCAGCGGCGCGGACGGGGACGGGGCCGAGGGAGTCGGCGTGGTGCCGGCGAGTGTGGAACGGCGCATGGAGAGGGGGCGTGGGCCTGCCGTGGAGTCGGGCATCCGCCCTGGCGAGGGCGGACATGCTGGACGACAATGCCGCTCATTGTCACCGTTTGGCCATCATGAGCGACTCCACCGATCCGAATGCCCCCGCCAGCACCGCCGGCCCCGCCGGCCCCGCCGCGCACCCGTCGGGCGCGCCCCTGCTGTCGCCCGAGACCATCGGCCCGCGCGAGCTCGTGATGCGCGTGATGCCGATGCCGGCGGATGCCAACGGCAATGGCGACATCTTCGGCGGCTGGATCATGGCGCAGGTCGACCTGGCCGGATCGGTGCTGCCGGCGCGCATCTCGCGCGGCCGGATCGCGACGGTGGCGGTGAACCAGTTCATCTTCAAGCAGCCGGTGTCGGTGGGCGACCTGCTGAGCTTCTACGCGCAGGTCACGCGGATCGGACGCACGTCGATCACGGTGCACGTCGAGGTCTTCGCCGAGCGCAACCCGGCCAATCCGCATGTGGTGAAGGTGACCGAGGCCAACCTGACCTACGTCGCGATCGATCGCGACGGCAAGTCGCGCGTCTTCGGCGAAGCGGTCTGATCGCCGCCCGGGCACGACACGCTGCGCCTGGCCCCGTGGCCGTCCTCGTTGCCCGTTGGTGAACGGCGCGGCCCCGCAATGGGGCCGTCCGGCTGGCCTGCGCCCCGTGGTGCGAATGGGCATTCGCGCACCAGGGTTAGTACGTAGATCCCGCAGCATCGAAAAAACCTCGGGTGGGATACTGCCCGGCCAGGGTGCGCAGACACGCCGGTGACGGCGCCTGCGGCCACCCGCAACCGGAGCCGTATCCCATGCTGACCCCCTCCGCTTCCGCCGCGCCGGCCGAGTCCGTGCCGTGGTATCGCCACCTCTACCTGCAAGTCATCATCGCGATCGCGATCGGCATCACGCTCGGCTATTTCGAGCCCGCCTTCGCCGTCAAGCTGCAGCCGCTGGGAGACGCCTTCATCAAGCTGGTGAAGATGATCATCGCGCCGGTGATCTTCCTGACCATCGTGACCGGCATCGCCAGCATGACGCAGCTGAGCGCGGTCGGCCGCGTGTTCGGCAAGGCGATGGTCTATTTCCTGTTCTTCTCCACGCTGGCGCTGATCGTCGGCCTGGTCGTGGCCAACGTCGTGCAGCCGGGCGCCGGCATGAACGTCAACGTGGCGGACCTGGACCAGAAGGAAGTGCACCGCTACGTCGAGAAGACGCACGACCTGACCCTGGTCAGCTTCCTGATGGACGTGATCCCGAAGTCGCTGATCGGCGCGCTGGCGGACGGCAACATCCTGCAGACGCTGTTCGTCGCGGTGCTGTTCGGCATCGCGCTCGCGCTGACGGGCGACCGTGGCAAACCGGTGCTGACCTTCTTCGAGTCGCTGACCGCGCCGGTGTTCCGGATGGTCCACATCCTGATGAAGGCCGCGCCGATCGGCGCGCTGGGCGCGATGGCGTTCACCATCGGCAAGTACGGGCTGGCCTCGCTGCTCAACCTGGGCATGCTGGTGGGCAGCTTCTACCTGACCTCGCTGTTCTTCGTGCTGGTGATCCTGGGCATCGTGGCGCGGCTGTGCGGCTTCTCGATCCTGAAGCTGATCCGCTACCTGAAGGCCGAGCTGCTGCTGGTGCTGGGCACCTCGTCGTCGGAGTCCGCGCTGCCGTCGCTGATGGAGAAGATGGAGAAGGCGGGCTGCAAGAAGACGGTGGTGGGGCTGGTCGTGCCGACGGGCTACTCGTTCAACCTGGACGGGACCAACATCTACATGACGCTGGCGGCGCTGTTCATCGCGCAGGCGACCAACACCGAGCTGACGCTGACCCACCAGATCACGCTGCTGCTGGTGGCGATGCTGAGTTCCAAGGGCGCGGCGGGCGTGACGGGCGCGGGCTTCATCACGCTGGCGGCCACGCTGTCGGTGGTGCCGGAGGTGCCGGTGGCCGGCATGGCGCTGATCCTGGGGGTGGACCGTTTCATGTCGGAATGCCGGTCGCTGACCAACTTCGTCGGCAACGCGGTGGCGACGATCGTCGTGTCGAAGTGGGAGAACGCGCTGGACCACGACGCGCTGGACCTGGCGCTGTCGGGCAAGACCGTCGATCCGGACGATCTGCCGGTGCGCGTGGCCGGACCGGCCGAGACCGCGTGAGCGATCGCGCGGCATGAACGACAACGGGCCTCGCGAGCCCGTTGTTCTTTCTTCTTCGTGCGGTCGGCGTCATGGCGAGGCCCTCACGCGAGGTTTGCTGGCGGTGCGCGCTTGGACGGCGCGGGCCATTGCCGCATCGGCCTCCGCCAGTTCCTCATCGCTGAGCAATGCAGCGCCTACGCCCTCCGGAAGAAACCAACCGAGCACACACTGCTGATCTCGCACAGCCAATTGGATGTGCGTACCCGAGCGGAATTCGGTGCCGTCCAAAATCGGCCGTCCCTGATAGAAGGCGGCACGAACGAGTTGCCAAGACGGATGTCCATCCCGTTCACGCATTTCGTGCCCGATGTTGAACACCGCGCAGTCCAGCCCGCGCAGCAACATGGATTCATCCTCGGCGTCAGCAGGTCGATTGACCGGCATGGGCGTCCGGACAGGTTCTGCGCGACCCTGAGTTCGGCCATGGCGGACTGGTACTCCCGCCGACCGGACAGCGTCGTCATGTCCCAGCATTGAGAGACACAGAGCACCGCGCCAACGACGGCAGGAGAAACAATGGGGCGCGCCGAGTAGAGCTTGGAAGCCTGCTGGCGTGAAGCCTCCGCAAAACCCAACGCACGCTCTGCATCCCCTTCAAAGAAATACACACCGTCCCCAAGCCAGTCATAGCGATTGGCGGATGGCGTGAGTCGCGCGAGTCGCCCCTTCACCAGCCTGTCGCGAACCGTGATATCGCAGCCGTGGAATGCGAGGATCAACTGCCCCTGGTTCATTGATACCTCGGCATCAGGTTCCCCTCGTCGTCGATGATGCCGGCCTTCTTGGCCAGTTCGAACGCCACCTCCGGCGAATGCACCTTCAAACTGTCTTCGCGCGGCAGCCCAAAGGTGCCGACCTTGTGCGCCCAGCTCGGCGGCTCGGTCACTTTCGCCGACGCCTTCGCGACCTGCCCGCAGCGCTCGCACAGACTTTTGCGCTTGGCCGGCTTCGCGCTCTTTCCATTCGACTTCTTGCTCATCAGGACTCGCTCCAATCAACAGAGGAGTGCTCATGATTTCAAGGCGGCGTGATCGCGCCAATCGCACGTTGTCGTGCAGTTGGCGCTCTCGGTGACTCGGTCAAGTGGTGCCAATTGCGCGAATGAGGGTTGTCCGTCGACGGCATCCCGCAGAAAGCAGAAAGCAGAAAGGGCGCCCACGGCGCCCTCTCGTTCAGTGCGGCATCGCCGCGCCCGATCAGAACTTCGAGAAGTCCGGCTGGCGCTTCTGGAAGAAGGCCTGGAAGGCCTCCATCGCCTCGGGGCTGCGCAGGCGCGCGCCGAAGATCTCGGCCTCGGCCTGGATCGTCGCCAGGAGCTCGTCCTTCGACGAACGGCGCATCAGCTGCTTGCTCTCGCGCACGGCGCTAGGGGGCAGCTTGTTGAAACGCTCGGCGATGCGGCGCGCATGCGCCACGACTTCGCCCGCCGGCAGCACCGCGTTGGCGACGCCGCATTCCACCGCCTGCTCGCCGGTGAAGGGATCGCCCAGCAGGATCTTCTCGGCCGCGCGGCGCGGGCCCATCAGGCGCGGCACCAGCAGGCTCGAGCCGAATTCCGGCACCAGGCCCAGGCTCACGAAAGGCATCGCCAGTCGCGCGTCGTCGGCCACGTAGACGAAATCACAGTGCAGCAGCAGCGTCGTGCCGATGCCGATCGCCGCGCCGTTCACCGCCGCCACGATCGGCTTGTCGCAGCCCACCATCGCCCGCATGAACTGGAACACCGGCGCGTCCTCGTCCCGCGGCGGGCTGCCCATGAAGTCCTCGATGTCGTTGCCCGAGGTGAAGATCTGCGGTTGACCCTGGATCAGCACCGCGCGCACGGCGTTGTCGGCGTTGGCCGTGACCAGCGCGTCAGCCATCTCCTGGTACATCGCGCGGGTCAGCGCGTTCTTCTTTTCCGGTCGTGCGATCTCGATGGTCTGCACGCCGTTCACGATGGCGGTCTTGATGCTCATGAAGCACTCTCCTCGTTAGGTCTGCCTTCCGCCTGCTGCCTCATGCAGTCCGGCAACGGATGGTGTTCGGATGAATGGACGCGATCATGCCAGCCACGCGCTCACCTGCGGCCACAGGCTGCGCTCGAATCGATCGCGGAAGAAGCCGAAATGGCCGATGCGACGCTCGCCGATGTCCTTGGGGGCGATGCGGCGCATCTCCGGACGCGCGCCGGCATAGAAGCCGTGCAGCGACTCGGTGTTGCGACGGGACATGAACTCGTCGTCGGTGAAGGCCAGCGAGAGCATCGGCACCGACAGCGACGCGTACTGCGCGCGCAGCGCGTCGCCACCCTCACCCATCATGTACTCGCGGTCCAGGCACCAGCGTCGCCATTGCGCCATCACGCCGCGCGGCAGGTCGCCGACCTTGCGCAGCTTGCGGCCGGGGAAGTAGCCGAAGGTCGGCAGCGTGAGCGGAACGACCACGTACCAGAGCCACCACACGTAGCGGCGCAGGCCGATCGAGTTCTCGCGCCAGTAGCCGCTGCCGCAGCCCACCGTCACGGCGCGAGACACGCGGGAACGGTTGGGCAGCATGCCGAGGATCTGGCCGCCAAGGCTGTGGCCCAGCCAGTGGATCTCGCGTCGGTCGCCGAGCAGTCGGTCGAGGTGCGACAAGGCCGCGGCGGCGTCGCGCTCAGCCCAGGTGTGGATGTCGGCTTCCAGCCCTCGCAAGGACCGCTTCATCGCGTCAGGACGCGAAGCACCCGATGCCGCGATAGTCGAAGCTCAGCACCAGCCAGCCCTGCTCCGCCATCCAGCGCGCGAAGGCCGCGTAGTACCGCTGCTCGACACCCATCGCCGGAGCGATCAGCAAGCCCGCCTTCGCGGTCGCCGCTTCGCCGTAGAGATGGCCTCGCAATTCGAAGCCGTCTTCCGCTCGGAAACTGATCATCGCGATCTCCCCGGTGCTGGTTGGCGTCCTTCTCAGGGCGCCTACCTGCGTCTGGCCAAGCGCGGGCTCTCCACGCAGCAGGGGGCATCCCTCCGGGAACCCCCAGCAGCATTCCGGCCCCAGCGAATCTCTTGGACTCGCGAAGACCGTACTTGAAGACCGAGCGCTTCTTACAGGCGCTCGATGATGCCCGCCGCGCCCTGGCCGGCGCCGACGCACATGGTGACCATGCCGTACTTGCCACCGGTGCGACGCAGACCGTGAATCACGGAAGCCGCACGGATCGCGCCCGTCGCGCCCAGCGGGTGGCCCAGGGCGATCGCGCCGCCGTTGGGGTTCACCTTGGAACGGTCCAGCACGATGCCCTTGCTGTCCAGGTCGTTCAACACCGCCAGCGATTGCGCAGCGAAGGCTTCGTTCAGCTCGATCCAGCCCAGGTCCTCGGCCTTGATGCCGGCCAGCTTCAGCGCCGCCGGAATCGCCTCGATCGGGCCGATGCCCATGATCTCGGGCGGCACACCACCGCACGGCGAAGGAGACGAAACGCGCCAGCGGGGTCAGGCCGAAACGCTTCACGGCCGCTTCCGACGCCACGATCAGCGCGCCCGCACCGTCCGAGGTCTGCGAGCTGTTGCCGGCCGTGACGCTGCCCTTGGCGGCGAACACCGGCTTGAGCTTGGCCAGACCTTCCATCGACGTGTCCTTGCGCGGGCCTTCGTCGGTGTCGACGATGCGGCTCTTGACGATGACCCCGTCACCGTTCAGGTCCGGCTGGCGGTCCTTCAGCTCGAACGGGGTGATCTCGTCCTTGAAGTAGCCGCCTTCGATCGCGGCCAGCGCGCGGCGGTGCGACTCCAGCGAGAACTCGTCCTGCGCCTGGCGCGAGACCTTCCACTTGTCGGCGACCTTCTCGGCCGTCAGACCCATGCCGTAGGCCAGGCCGATGTTCTCGTCGCGTTCGAAGATCGCGGGCGGGAACGAGGGCTTGTTGCCGCCCATCGGGACCATGGACATCGATTCGACGCCGCCGGCGATCATCACTTCGGATTCGCCGATGCGGATGCGGTCCGCCGCCATCGCCAGGGCGGTGATGCCCGAGGCGCAGTAGCGGTTCACCGTCACGCCGCCGACCGTGTTCGGCAGGCCCGACAGCACGGCCGCGACGCGCGCGATGTTCATGCCCTGCTCACCTTCGGGGAAGGAGCAGCCGATGATGGCGTCCTCGATCACCGACGGGTCCAGGCCCGGCACCTGGGCCATGGCGGCCTGGATGACGCGCGACAGCATCTCGTCCGGACGGGTGTTCTTGAAGTAGCCCCGGCCCGACTTGCCGATGGGCAGGCGGGTGGCGGCGCAAATGTAGGCGTCTTGAACTTGCTTGCTCATGATGTGTTCCTTGTGTGCCGCTCGGATCAGTTGCGGACCGGCTTGCCGGTCTGCAGCATGCCCATGATTCGCTCTTGGGTCTTCGGATGCTCGAGCAGGCTGCAGAAGTGCTTGCGCTCCAGCGACATCAGGTATTCCTCGGTCACCAGCGAACCGGCTTCCACTTCACCGCCGCACACCACGTCGGCGATCAGCGAGGCCAGGTGGAAGTCGTGCGCGCTGATGAAGCCGCCGTCACGCATGTTGGCCAGCTGGGCCTTCACGGTGGCGATGCCGGAACGGCCGGCGACCGGGAACTTGGCCTTGAGCGGGGCGCGGTAGCCGGAGTCCGCCATCGCCTTGGCCTGGGCCGTGGCGACGAACAGCAGCTCGTCCTTGTTGGGGACGATGATGTCGCTGTCGAGCAGGTAGCCCAGCTTCTGCGCTTCCAGCGCGGAGGTCGCCACCTTGGCCATCGCGGCGTTGGTGAAGCCGTCCTTCAGGAAGGCGAAGATGTCCGCGTTGGCATTGCCGGCCGAGGCCATTTCCGCGGCGCGGCGCGCGATGTAGGTCAGGCCGCCGCCGCCCGGGATCAGGCCGACGCCCACTTCCACCAGGCCGACATACGACTCCATGTGCGCGACGCGGCGGGCGCAATGCACCGCCAGTTCGCAGCCGCCGCCCAGCGCCAGGCCGCGCATCGCGGCGATGACCGGGACGCTGGCGTAACGCACGCGCAGCATCATGTCCTGCAGCTTCTTCTCTTCCGGAGCGATGCCCTTGGCGCCCTTGGTCATGAAGACCGGCATCAGCGCTTCGAGGTTGGCACCGGCGGAGAACACGTCGTCCGGCGACCAGATGACCAGGCCCTTGTACTTGGCCTCGGCGATCTCGACGGCCTTGAGCAGGCCTTCCGTCACCGTCGGGCTGATCAGGTGCAGCTTGGCGTTGATCGAGGCGATCAGCACTTCGCCGTCCAGCGACCAGACGCGGACTTCCTCGTTCTTGAACTCTTCGGTGCCGGCCTTCAGCGGCTCGACGGCGCCTTCGCCGACCAGCGCTTCGGGGAAGGCCTGGCGCTCATAGACCGGCAGCTTGGCGCGCGGCTTGAACTTGCCTTCGGCGGCGCTCCACGAGCCGTCCTTCGAGTGCACGCCGCCGTTCTCGGCGACCGGGCCTTCGAAGACCCAGGCGGGCAGCGGCGCGCTCGACAGCGTCTTGCCGGCGTCGATGTCGGCCTTGACCCACTCCGCGACCTGCTTCCAGCCGGCGGCTTGCCACAGCTCGAACGGGCCCTGCTGCGAGCCGAAGCCCCAGCGCATGGCGAAGTCGATCTCGCGCGCGGTGTCGGCCACGGTGTCCAGGTGCACGGCCACGTACTGGAACGAGTCGCGCAGGATGGACCACAGGAACTGGGCCTGCGGGTTGCTCGATTCGCGCAGCAGCTTGATGCGGTCGGCGGCCGGCTTCTTCAGCATGCGCGCGACGATCTCCTCGGCCTTGCCGCCGCCGGCGACGTATTCACCGGTGGCGAAGTCCAGGCGCTGGATGTCCTTGCCGACCTTCTTGTAGAAGCCCGCGCCGGCCTTCTGGCCCAGCGCGCCCTTCTCGATCAGGCCCGCCAGCACCTTGGGCGTGGCGTAGGTCGAGTAGAAGGGGTCATCCTTCAGGTTGTCCTGCATCGTCTTGACGACGTGGGCCATCGTGTCCAGGCCCACCACGTCCGCGGTGCGGAAGGTGCCCGACGAGGCGCGACCCAGCTTCTTGCCGGTCAGGTCGTCGACGACGTCGACGGAGAGGCCGAACTTCTCCGCCTCGATCATCGTGGCCATCATGCCGGCGATGCCGACGCGGTTGGCGACGAAGTTGGGCGTGTCGTTGGCGCGCACGACGCCCTTGCCGACCGCCGAGGTCACGAAGCTCTCGAGCTGATCGATGACTTCGGGGTTGGTGGTCGGCGTGTTGATCAGCTCGACGAGGTACATGTACCGCGGCGGGTTGAAGAAGTGGATGCCGCAGAAGCGCGGCTTGATCGATTCCGGCAGGACTTCCGACAGCTTGGTGATCGACAGGCCCGAGGTGTTGGACGCCACGATCGCGTGCGGTGCCACGAAGGGCGCGATCTTCGTGTACAGGTCCAGCTTCCAGTCCATGCGCTCGGCGATGGCCTCGATGATCAGGTCGCAGTCCTTGAGCAGCTCGAGGTGTTCCTCGTAGTTGGCCTGCTGGATCAGCGCGGCGTTCTCGGCCACGCCCAGCGGCGCCGGCTTGAGCTTCTTCAGGCCCTCGACGGCCTTGGTGACGATGCCGTTCTTCGGGCCTTCCTTGGCGGGCAGGTCGAACAGGACGACCGGCACCTTCACGTTGACCAGATGGGCGGCGATCTGCGCGCCCATCACGCCGGCGCCGAGCACGGCCACCTTGCGAACTTGGAATCGACTCATGGTTTCTCCAATGAACATCCCGAGGATGTAGGAATGTGGTTTGTACGGCGCGCTCATGTCGGCGCGTCCATCGATCGCTTTATTCGACGCGGATCCAGGTCTGCGTGCGGCCCAGCATCGGCATGCCGACGAAACCGCGGACCTCCAGCTTCTTGCCTCCGTCGACCGGACGCAAGCGGACGCGATAGACCTTGCCGTTGCCCGGGTCGAGGATGTCGCCGCCGTCCCAGAGCGCGGCGTCGCCGACGTTCTTCTTGACGCCGCGCAGGATCGTCAGCCCGATGATGGGCTGGCCCTTGCGCTCGTCGCTGCATTCGTCGCACTTGGCGTCCTGCTTGCCCGGATCCGTGATCTTCTCGATCTTGCCGGAGAGCACGCCGTTGGTCTCGCTGATGCGGACCGTCGAACGCTCCTGCTTGGTGTCGTCGTCGATGGTCTTCCAGACGCCGACCGGCGTGGTGGCGGTCGCCGCCGGCGCGGAGGCCTGCGCGAGCGCCAGGTTGGCGGACAGTCCGAGGCCCAGGGCGACGGCGGTGGCGAACAGCGGTTTCATCGTGTCTCTCTCCGATCTTTTATTTGGGAACGCAGCGGCGGACGCGCCAGGGGGAACGCGGGCGCCCCGCTCGAGGAGGCGCCCGTGACGCTGTCCTTAGAACAGCGCCTCGTCCATTTCCATCAGCGGGCTCAGACCGGTGCGCGCGGTGCGGATCAGGCTCGCGGTCTCGGGCAGCAGCTTGGCGAAGTAGAAGCGCGCCGTCGCCAGCTTGGCGGTGTAGAACGGATCGCCGCTGTCCTTCTTCTCCAGCGCCAGCTTGGCCATGCGCGCCCACATGTAGGCGAAGGTCAGGTGACCCACGACGCGCAGGTAGTCCACCGCGGCGGCGCCGACTTCATCGGGGTTCTGGAAGGCCTTCATGCCGATCTCGGTGGTCAGCTTGGTGACCTTGTCGCCGATGTCGGCCAGCGGGTTGATGAACTCCTGCATCGCTTCGCTGGTGCCCTCTTCCTCGACGAACGCGGCGATCTTCTTGCCGAACTTCTTCAGCGTCGCGCCGTTGTTGCCCAGGATCTTGCGGCCCAGCAGGTCCAGCGACTGCACGGTGTTCGTGCCTTCGTAGGTCATGTTGATGCGCGAGTCGCGCACGAACTGCTCCATGCCCCACTCGTGGATGTAGCCGTGGCCGCCGAAGACCTGCATGCAGTGCGAGGTGGCGATCCAGGCGTTGTCCGAGATGAAGGCCTTGATGATCGGAGTCAGCAGGGCGACCTCGTCCTCGCAGGCCTTGGCCTCGTCGGCGTCGTCGCTGCTCAGCGCCTTGTCGAGCTGCAGCGCGGTGTAGGCCGACAGCGCGCGGCCGCCTTCGGCGTAGGCGCGCGCGGTCAGCAGCATCTTGCGGACGTCGGGGTGGACGATGATCGGATCGGCCGGCTTGTCCGGCGACTTCGGGCCCGACAGCGCGCGCATCTGGATGCGGTCCTTGGCGTAGACGACGGCGTTCTGGTACGCCACTTCGGTCAGGCCCAGCGACTGGTTGCCGACGCCCAGGCGGGCGGCGTTCATCATCACGAACATCGCCTGCAGGCCCTTGTTGGGCTGGCCGACCAGCGTGCCGACGGCGCCGTCCAGCACGATCTGCGCCGTGGCGTTGCCGTGGATGCCCATCTTGTGTTCCAGGCCGCCGCAGTAGACCGGGTTGCGCTCGCCCAGCGAGCCGTCGGCGTTCACGTTGAACTTCGGCACGATGAACAGCGAGATGCCCTTGGAGCCTTGCGGCGCGTCCGGCAGGCGGGCCAGCACCAGGTGGACGATGTTCTCGGCCAGGTCGTGCTCGCCGGCGGAGATGAAGATCTTCTGGCCGGTGATCTTGTAGGTGCCGTCGGCCTGCGGCTCGGCCTTGGAGCGCAGCAGGCCCAGGTCGGTGCCGCAGTGCGGCTCGGTCAGGCACATCGTGCCGGTCCACTCGCCGGAGGTGAGCTTGGGCAGGTAGGTGGTCTTCTGCTCGGGCGTGCCGTGCGCATGCAGCGCTTCATACGCGCCGTGGCTCAGGCCCGGGTACATGGTCCAGGCCTGGTTGGCCGAGTTCATCATCTCGTACATGAACTGGTTCAGCAGGACCGGCAGGCCCTGGCCGCCGTACTCCGGGTCGCACGACAGCGAGGGCCAGCCGCCCTCGACGTACTGCGCGTAGGCTTCCTTGAAGCCCTTGGGCGCCTTGACCTCGTGCGTGGTCTTGTCCAGCGTGCAGCCTTCCTGGTCGCCCGACAGGTTGATCGGGGTCAGGACTTCCGACGCGAACTTGCCGCCCTCTTCCAGCACCGCGTTGATGGTGTCCTCGTCGACCTCCGCATGCGCGGGCAGCAGCTTCAGCTCGTCGACTGCGTGCAGCAGCTCGTGCAGCACGAACTTCATGTCGCGCAGGGGCGGGTTGTACTGAGGCATGGGGGTCTCTCCTGAGGATTGGTTCTGTGAAAGGATCGAAAGGGACTCGCCCCGCTCAGGCGCGCTTGCGTCCCGAGGCCGCGGCCACGGTCGCGCCGGCGGCGGCGGAGTGAGGAGGTGTCTGCCGCGTCTCGGCATCGGCCTTGCGGCCGGCCGGCGTGGCGAAGCTGCCGAGGATGCGCTCCAGGCCCGTGCGGGCCCGCGCCAGCGCGCCTTCGCTGCGCAGGAAACGCGCATCGTGATGCAGCGACAGGATCAGGCCGTGCATCTCGAAGAGGATCTGGTCCGGATCGGCGTCCGGCACGAGGTGACCGACCTCCTGCGCCAGCAGGATGGCCTTGCGGATCGCGGCGTGCCAGTCGCGCACCATGCCCACCAGCGCGTCGCGCACCAGGCCCGGCCGGTCGTCGAATTCGACGGCGCCGCTGATGTAGATGCAGCCCGAGTCGACTTCGACCGAGGTGCGGTGCACCCAGCGCTCGAACAGCGCGCGCAGGCGCGGCAGGCCGCGCGGCTGGCGGATCGCGGTGTAGAAGACTTCCTCTTCGAACTTGGCGTGGTACTCGCGCACCACGGCGATCTGCAGTTCCTCGCGCGAGCCGAAATGGGCGAAGACGCCGGACTTGCTCATCTTCGTCACATCGGCGAGCGCGCCGATGGACAGCCCCTCCAGCCCCATGTGCGAGGCCAGGCCCAACGCCGCGTCGAGGATCGCGGCACGGGTCTGCGCGCCCTTCTGCAGCGAGCGCGAGCCGCTGCGCGACGAGGCGAGCGGCTTGGCGGCGACAGGCTTGGCGGAGGTGAAGGAGGAGGTGGACACGGTGCCCGGAATAATAAAACGAACGATCGTTCTATTTTGAGCAGTTCCGGGCCGGAAACGCAATCCTTGACCACCCTTTTTTAGTGATGCCGGCCTAAAAAAACAGGCGGCTCGTCCGAGTTCAGCAGCCCGGCATGACCGCATCACGACGATGCGGCCGCGATGACGAAGCCATGCCGAGGGTTTACCCGACCCCGCACGTCCGACTTCTCTGCGACGCTGGCTCACCTGCGGGGCGTGGGAGTCGAAGTGACCTTCGACGACACGCGCCCGCCAAGCGCCGGCATAGACTGGCGCAAACAGGGAGCCACAAGAATGCACCAGCCATCGAATGGCGTGTTCCGGGTTCTGGTGTGCCGGGTGCAATCCCGGCTGTGCGGCCTGCCGCTGGACGCCGTCGAGGAGACCCTGCGGCCGCAGCCGCTGCGGCCACTGGCGTCGCCGGTGGTCCATGTCCAGGGCCTGGCGCGCATCCGCGGCGACTGGCTGCCGGTCGTCGACCTGGCCGGGCTGCTCGGCCTTGAGCCGGCGCCGCCGCGTCGCTACGTGATCGTGCAGGCCGGCGGGCACCGGACCGCGCTCGCGGTGACCGAGGTGCTCGGCCTGCAGGCCCTGCCGGCCGACGAGATCCGCGCCCTACCCCCGCTGCTGCGCGATCGCGCGCATGGCGCCATCGCCGCGCTGGCGGAGCGCGACAACGATCTGATCGCCGTCCTCGACCAGGCGAGACTGCTGCCGGAAGAGGCGCTGTCGGCGCTCCACGACATCGACGGACCGTCGGACGACGGCACGCCCCCGGCTCGAGCGGAGGCCGGTTCATGACGCGCGCCGCGCCGGCCGCCCTCGATCCTCCTCCGCTGCTGTCGCGGCTGCGCGTGTTGCTCGCCGCCCGACTGGGCCTGCATTTCGACGAACGACAGGATGACCGGCTCACCGCGGCGCTCACGCGCGTCGCGGGGCCGGTCAGCCGGAACGCTTCCTCGACCAGATGGAGCTGGCGCCGACGCGCGCCCGGCTCGACGCGCTGGCGGCGGAACTGACCGTCGGCGAAACCTTCTTCTTCCGTCACCCCGAACAATTCGACGCGCTGCGGTGCGACCTGCTGCCCCTGCTGGTGCGGGGCGCGTCGGGCGCCTCGGACAGCGGCGCGCCCGCCCGGCGACTTCGCGCGTTGTCCGCCGGCTGCGCCAGCGGCGAGGAAGCCTACACCCTCGCGATCACCCTCCACCGCGCCGGCCTGCAGGCACAGGGCGTGGACTGGGACGTGCTCGCGGTGGACCTGAACCCGGCCGCGCTGGCCCGCGCCACGGCGGCCCGCTACGGCGAGTGGAGCCTGCGCGCGACGCCGCAGGAACAGCGCGACCTCTGGTTCCGTGGCGTCGATCCGGGCCTGTGGACGCCGCTGCCGGCGATCCGCGAGCGCGTGCGCTTCGCACAGCGTCACCTCGGTCAGCCGGACGCGATGTTCTGGGCCCCCGGCAGCTTCGACATCGTTTTCTGCCGCAACGTGCTGATGTACTTCGAGCCCACCGCGCTGCGCCAGGCGATCCGCAATCTGACCGGCGCGCTGGCACCGGGCGGTGTGCTCTTCCTGGGCCACGCCGAGACGCTGCGCGGCAAGGACGAGGCGCAGGAGGCCGGCCTCGTGCTGAGGCAGGCGCATGGGTGCTTCTTCTACCGGCGCGAGGCGCCCGAGACGACGCCGTCCTGGCCCTTCGCGTGGCCGGCCACGACGCCGGGCCCCGCCGCCACGCCGGTGACGGACACGCAGGGACAGACCGCTGCCGTCGTCACGGTCTCGTCCCGGGACGTCCCGCCCCCGGACGGGGACGCCGACCAGACCCTGCTCGACGAGGCGCTGCAGCTGATCGAAGCCGGCCAGGTAGAGGACGGCCTGCGCGCCTGCGCGCGCCTGCTCATCCCGGAACACCGGCGACGCTGCAGGCCGAAGGCCTGTTCCTGCAAGGATTGGCCATGGAGGAGCGCGGCCAGTTGCCCGCCGCCGAATGGCATCACCAGCGCGCCGCCGCCAAGGACGCCGCCTTCGCGCTGCCGCATCTGCGGCTGGGCCTGCTCGCGCGCCGGCGGGGCGAGATCGTCGCCGCCGGTCGCGAGTTGCGCCGCGCGCTGGAACTGCTCGACCACGAATCGCCCGAGCGGCTGCGCCGCTTCGGCGGCGGTTTCGACCGCGACGACCTGCGGCGCCTGTGCCGCGACGAGATGCAGGAGACCCGCGCATGACGCAAGCGTCCCGCGAACTGCTCGCCGAATGGCGCGAGTCCTTCGACCGCTCGTTCGGCGAGCCCCGCCGCCACGCCGACGAGGAGGCGGTCCTCGACGTGCTGGGCATACGGATTGCCGGCGACCCGTTCGCCCTGAACTTGGCCGACCTGGCCGGACTGACGCCCGCCATGCCCGCCGCCCCGTATCCCGCCGCCGCCCCCGGGCTGCTCGGACTCGCCGGCCATCAGGGTCAGGTCTTGCCGCTGTACGACCTGCAGGCGCTGATCGGCCGCGGCCCCGCGGGCGCCGTGCGCTGGTGGGCGATCGCGCGCGGCGCGCCGCTGGCGCTCGCCTTCGAGGGCTTCGACGGCCAGTGGCGGCTCGCCGCCGGCGACCGGCTGCAGCAGAGCGACGCCGCCGGCACCGGCTGGGCCGTGCGCTGCGGCGGCGCGCTGCGTCCGCTGATCGAGCTGGACGGCCTGATCGCCGCCGTCACGGCCAACGCCGACAGCGGCGCGCCGACCTCCGCGACGACCTTCACGACGACAACAAGCGCCGGCGCCGCCGGCCGATGACAGGGAGACCCGTGCCATGTGGACCTTCGGAAGAAAGCTGTCGGTGGGCTTTGCGCTGTCCTTCGCGCTGCTGCTGCTCATCGGGATCCTGTCCTACCGCGGCGTCGACGTCATGACGCAGACCAGCTACCAGGTGGCCCGCACGCATACGGCGGTGGGTCACATCGGCACGGTGATGAGCCTGATGAAGGACGCGGAGACCGCGCAGCGCGGCTACCTGCTGACCGGCGAGGAGCCCTACCTCGAGCCCTATCGCAGCGCCCTCGCCAACGTGCCCCGGGTGCTGGCGGAACTCAAGCCGATGCTCCGCGACAGCCCCGCGCAGCAGGCCAGGTTCAACCAGGCGGTCACGATGATCGACGGGCTGATGCAGCTGCACAAGGACCGCATCGAGACCCGCCGCACCGGCGGCCTGGACACCGCCTTGAAGACGGTGTCCCTGGGTGAAGGCAAGCGCCGCATGGACGAGCTGCGCGCGGTCGTCGGCCAGATGGAAGAGGAAGAGAACGACGTGCTGCGCGAACGCGCGAAGGAGGTCGAGTCCACCGCCACCACGGTGCGCGCGGCGATCGTCTGGGGCACGGTGGCGGGCGCGCTGCTGGTCCTGATCGCGGCGCTGACGCTGAGCCGCGCGTTGAGCGGGCAGGTCGGCACGGCGGTGAAGCACGTGCAGCGCTCGTCGGCGGAGCTGCAGGCCGCCGCGAACCAGCAGGCCGCCGGCGCGCGCGAGACGGCGACCTCGATGACCGAGATCTCGACCACCATCTCCGAACTGCTGGCGACCTCGCGCCAGATCGCCGACAGCGCGCAGCGCGTCGTCGTCATCGCCGAGCAGACGGCCGGCCTGGCGCGCGGCGGCGACGGCACGCTGCAGTCGGCGCGCGAGAGCATCGCCGCGATGCGGCGGCAGATCGACCTCGTCGTCGACCACATGCTGGACCTGGGCCGCAAGTCGCAGCAGATCGGCGTCGTGCTGGACCTGGTGGGCGAACTGGCCGAGCAGACCAACATCCTGGCGATCAACGCGACCATCGAGGCCACCGTGGCCGGCGACGCCGGCCGGCGCTTCAGCGTCGTGGCGGACGAGATCCGCAAGCTCGCCGACCGCATGACCGCGTCGACCAAGGAGATCCGCCTCCAGATCGACGACGTGCGCGGCGCGGTCAACACCACCGTGATGGCGACCGAGACCGGCTCGAAGGCGGTCGACGCGGGCGCGCGCCAGTTCGACGACGTCGCCGCCAGCTTCGCCAAGATCGCCGGCCAGGTCGTCACGACGACGGACGCGGCCCGCGAGATCGAACTCTCCACCAAGCAGCAGGCCACCGCCGTCGAGCAGCTCAACGTCGCGCTGTCCAACACCGCGCAGGCCTCGCGCGAGACCGAGGCCAGTTCCGGCCAGACCTCGCAGACCGCCACCGAGCTGGCGGAGATGTCGCGCGACCTGCTGCGCCTGGTGCAGTCGCAACCGACCTGACCCGGCGGCAAAGCCTTCAACTCCCCCGTCAACCCGAGACACCGATCGCCGTGGCCAAGGACCCCTACCGCTTCTTCCGCGTCGAAGCCCGTGATCTGCTGCGGCAGATGGGCGAGGCCGTCCTCGCCGCGGAGCAGGCCCCCGCGCACGACCTGCCCCCGCGGCTGCTGCGGCTGGCCCACACGCTCAAGGGCGCCGCGAGCGTCGTGCGTCTGCCCGCGATCGCCGCGCAGGCGCATGCGATCGAGGACCTGCTGACGCCGCTGCGCGACAGCGGCGACGCGCCGGGCCGCGCCGAGCTCGACGCGCTGCTGGCGCTGATCGACGCCGCAGAGGAATCGATCACGGCGCTCGACGCGCCCGCGGCGGGTGCGGGTACGGGCGCGACGGGCAAGGTCGCCGCGGCATCTTCCTCGAAGGTCGAGATGTCCGCCGGGCCGGTCCCGGCGGCACCAGCGCTCGAACGCGTCGATGGTCGCGTCGACGATCCTGTGGACGACCCCGTCGGCGCGTTGCTGACGATCCCCCAGCTGATGCCCGAGGAACTCGACGGCTTGCTCGCCGACATCGCGCGCACGCAGGGCCACCTCGCGCCGCTGGAGCGCGCCGGCATGCTGCTGCGCGAACTGCGCGGCGCCCTGCAAGGCCAGCAGGAGATGCTGGCCGGCCCGCTGGCGCGCATCGAGGACCAGATCGAACGCGGTGCGCGCCAGCTCGCGCGCGAGCTCGTCGCCTTGCGCGACAGCGCCGAGCAGCTGCGTCTGCTGCCGGCGTCACAGCTGTTCGCGCCCTTGCAGCGTGCGACGCGCGACGCCGCGCGCTCCCAGGACAAGCAGGCGCGCCTGACCGGCCACGGCGGCGATGTGAAGCTCGAAGCCGCGCTGCTGAACGCCATCTCCGCCGCGCTGGTGCAGATGGTGCGCAACGCCGTGGCGCACGGCATCGAATCGCCGGCTGAGCGCGTCGCCGCCGGCAAGCCGCCGCAAGGTCGCATCGAGTTGCGCATCGAGCGCCGCGGTCGCGACGTGCTGTTCTGCTGCTCGGACGACGGCGCCGGCCTGGACCTGGACGCCGTGCGGCGCACCGCCGTCGACAAGGGCGTTCCCGGCGCGGCCCATCTCGACGACGCGGCGCTCATCGACCGCCTGCTGCGCGGCGGCCTCAGCACCGCGCGGCGCGTGGACGCGCTGGCCGGCCGCGGCGTCGGCATGGACGTGGTCCGCGACACGGCCGACCGGCTCGGCGGCCGCCTGACGCTGCACAGCCGCCGCGGCGAAGGCACGACGGTCGAGCTCTGCGTGCCGTTGCAACTGGCCGCGCTGCGCGCGATCCGCCTGTGCGCCGGCAGCGTGTCGGCCTGGGTGCCGCTGGAGGCGGTCGAATGCGTGCTGCAGCGCCCGGTACTGACCGGCTCGCACGTGGCCGTGGGCGACGAGCTGCTGCCCCACCTGTCACTGGCCGAGGCGCTGCGCCCCGGCGTCGCGGCCCCCCCGCCGCGTTCCGCGCTGGTGCTGCGCGCCGGCGGGCAACGCGCGGTGCTGGGCGTGGATTCGCTGGACGGCGTCACCAGCGTCGTGCTGCGACCGCCGCCGGCGCTGCTGCCGGCCTCGCCGCTGATCTCCGGCCTGGCGCTGGACGCGGCCCAGCAGCCGGTGCCGGTGCTGGCGCCCGAGGGCCTCATCGCCGCGGCGCGTCAGGCGCGCCCCCGGCCCGTCGCGGCGCCACCGCGCACCGGCACGATCCTGGTCATCGACGACTCGCTGACGACGCGCATGCTGGAACAGAGCATCCTCGAAGCCGCCGGTTATCGCGTGCACATGGCCGCCTCCGCCGAGGACGGCCTGGAAGCCGCGAAGCGCGAGCGTTATGCGCTGATCCTGTGCGACGTGGAGATGCCGGGCATGGACGGATTCGAATTCATGACGCGCATCCGCGCCGACGCGGCGCTGCGCGACATCCCGGCGGTGCTGGTGACCTCGCGCAATGCGCCGGAGGACCTCGCGCGCGGCAAGGCGGTCGGCGCGGACGGCTACATCGTCAAGGGCGAGTTCGCGCAGAACGAGTTCCTGGCGCAGGTCGCGGGGCTGGTCGCGCGCTCGGCCGAGGCCGGCGCGGGCGGCGTGCCGCTGCAGGGAGCCTCGGCATGAGCAGCGGTTCCGGGGCATCGGGCGCATCGGGCGCGGCCGGCGGTGTCGGCGGCATCGGCGGCCTGGGCGGCAGTGCGCCGCCGTCGACGAAGACGCTGCGCGTGCTGGTGGTCGAGGACTCGATCACCGTGCTGGCCCACATCCGCGAGGTCCTGGCCGCGCAGCGCGACATCGAGGTCGTCGGCGAAGCCCACGACGGCGCGCGGGCCGTGGCGCTGTGCCAGCAGCTGCGGCCGGACGTCGTCTCGATGGACATGATGCTGCCCGGCATGGACGGCCAGGCGGCGACCGAGGCCATCATGGCCCACTGCCCGACGCCGATCCTGATCGTCTCGTCGTCGACCAACCGCGGCGAGCTGCTGCGCACCTACGAGGCGCTGGCCGCCGGCGCTGTCGAGGTGCTGGAGAAGCCCAGCGCCGGCCAGCCCGAGGGCGAATGGAGGAGCGCTACGTGACGCTGCTGCGGCTGGTGGCGCGGATCCGCGTCATCACGCATGTGCGGGCACGCATCGGCGGCCGTCCCGCCGCGGGGCTGTCCGCGCTCCCGCCGACGCCGCGCCGTGCGGTGCTGGCCCTGGGCGCGTCCACGGGCGGACCGGGCGCGCTGATGAAGGTGCTGCAGGCGCTGCCCGCGCCGGCGCCGTTGCCGCTGCTGATCGTGATGCACATCAACGCCGTCTTCAGCCGCGGCTTCGCCGAATGGCTGGACGCGCAGACGCCGCACCGCGTGCGCTACGCCCACGGCGGCGAACGCCTGCACGACCTGGCCGGCCAGGTCGTGCTGGCGCCACCGGACGTGCACATGGTCGTGCGCGGAGGACAGATCGAGCTCAGTCACGCACCGCCGCGGCACTCGTGCCGGCCGTCGGTGGACGAGCTCTTCGAATCACTGGCCGCGGAGATCGGCCCGGGCGTCGCGGCGGCGCTGCTGACCGGCATGGGGCGCGACGGGGGCGCAGGGCCTGCTCGCGATCCGGCGCGCGGGCGGCTCGACGCTGGCGCAGGATGAAGCCAGTTCGATGGTCTACGGCATGCCGCGGGAAGCCGCCCAGCTGGGCGCCGCCGAGCGCGTGCTGCCGTTGACCGACATCGGCCCCGCCCTGTTGGGCTTGAGCGGCATGGCCTGGGGAGGGGCCCGCACATGAACAAGAAACCCTCATCGTCGAGGACAGCCTGACGGTCCGCATGGACCTGCGGGAGGCGCTCGAGGACGCCGGCTTCGACTGCGTCGAATGCGCGACGCTGGCGCAGGCCCGGGCCGCCCTGGCCGACGGCATGCCCGCGCTGGTCCTGCTGGACAACCAGCTGCCCGACGGCGACGGCGGCAGCTGGCTGGCCGAACTGCGCGCCACGCCGCAGGGCGGCGCCGACTGCATCGTGCTGATCCTGTCCAACGCCTCGCAGGCCGGCGACCGGCTGCGCGGCATCGCGCACGGCGCGGACGAGTACGTCGGCAAACCCTACGACCGCACCTACGTCGTCGACCGCGCCCGCGAGCTGGTGCGCCAGCGGCAGGCACGCGTGGCGACGCCGGAGCCGCATGTCGCCTCCGTGCTGCTGATCGACGACAGCGAGACCTTCCGCGAGGCACTGGGCGAGGCCCTGGAGCCGCACGGCTACGACATCCACATGGCGGCGCACGGCGAGGAAGGCCTGCGCCAGGCCGCGGCGCTGCGGCCCAATGCGGTGATCGTGGACCAGCACATGCCGGGCATCGACGGCGCCGCGGTGATCCGCCGGCTGCGCCTGGACCCGGCGCTGCGCCACACGCCCTGCCTGCTGCTGACGGCGGACGAAGGCCCGGAGGCGGAACTGCGCGCGCTGGAAGCCGGCGCCGATGCGTTCGCGCGCAAGCAGGACGACGTCGACCTGATCCTGGCGCGCGTCGCCGCGATGCTGCGCAGTGCCAAGTCCAGCCTGCCCGAGCAGGGCGCGAGCCTGCTCGGCCCCAAGCGCCTGCTGCTGGTCGACGACAGCGCGAACGTGCTGGCGGAACTCGGTGCGACGCTCCGCGACGACGGCTACGACGTGATCGCCGCCGGCACCGGCGAGCTGGCGCTGGAGCTGCTCGCCGTGCAGCCGGTGGACGCGGTGCTGCTCGACGTGCAGATGCCGGGCATTGGCGGGCTGGAGACCTGCCGCCGCATCAAGTCCGCGCCGGCCCTGCGCGACATCCCGGTCGTCCTGCTGACGGCCTTCGAAGGGCGCGCGTCGATGCTGGCCGGCCTGGAGGCCGGCGCCGACGATTACGTCGTCAAGGCCAACGGCGAGGTCGAGCTGCTCAAGGCCCGGCTGCGCGCGCAGCTGCGACGCAAGCAGTTCGAGGACGAGGCCCGCCGCGTCCACGCCGAGCTGCACAGCAACGCGTTGGAGGCCGCCGAGGCGCGCGCCGCGCGCGACCTGGCCGACAGCCGCGCGGAGCTGCTGGCCGTGCTGCAGCAGCGCAACGACGCGCTGGAGCAGCTCAATGCCGAGCTCAGCCGCGCCAGCAGCGCCAAGACCGCCTTCCTGTCGACGATGTCGCACGAGCTGCGCACGCCGCTGAACGCGGTGATCGGCTTCGCCCAGCTGATGCGCGACGGCGCGGCCGGTCCGGTCAGCGACCGGCAGTCCGAGTTCTGCAACCACATCCACAACGCGGGGCAGCATCTGCTGTCGCTGGTCAACGACCTGCTGGACATGGCCAAGATCGAGGCCGGCCGGGTCGACCTCGACATCGAGCCGGTGGACCTCGACGAGCTGCTGCGCGACGCGCTGGCGATCGTCCAGGAGCGCGCGCGGCTGAACCGCATCCAGATGGACTTCTTCGGCGTCGGCGGCGGCCAGCGGCTGTGTGTCGACCGTCGCCGTCTGCGGCAGATCATCTACAACCTGCTTTCCAACGCCGCGAAGTTCACGCCCAAGGGCGGCAACATCCGGCTCGAGGCGCGTCGCGTGACGCGGCTGCGCGCGCGCGAGGCGCTGCCGGGCTTCCCGGACGGGCGGCGCTCCGAGCTGCCGGACAACGAGTTCGGCGAGTTCATCCAGATCAGCGTCACCGACAACGGCATCGGCATTCCGCCCGAGGGGCTGGACAAGCTGTTCCAGCCCTTCAACCAGGTCCGCAACGTGCTGACGCACAAGGTCGAAGGCACCGGCCTCGGACTGGCGACGGTGGCGCGCCTGGTGCAGTTGCACGGCGGCGCGGTGGCGGTGAGCAGCGCGCCGGACCAGGGCAGCTGCTTCACCTGCTGGCTGCCATGGCGCGATCCGGTCGTGCCCGACGTCATCCTGCCGGAAGAACCCGGCACGAGCCCGCTGGCGCTGGTCATCGAGCACAACCAACCGGCCGCGGCGCTGATGCAGACGCAGCTGAACGCGGCGGGCTTCCGCGTGCGCCACGTGGCCTCCGCGGAAGCGGCGTTGGAGCTGGCGCCGCAGCTGCGGCCCGACCTGATCACGCTGGAGGTCAACCTGCCGGGCGGGCTGGACGGCTGGGGAGCTGCTGTCGCGCCTGAAGAACCTGCCGGGCTGGGCGCACATCCCGGTCGTGGTGGTGTCGGTGGACGCGGGGCAGGAGGTGGCGCTGTCGCTCGGCGCGTCGGCGGTGCTGCACAAGCCGGTGTCGCGCAAGGCGCTGAGCAAGGAACTGGAGATGCTCGGCTTCAAGCCGACGGCCACGCGCAAGTTCCTGGTGCTGGCGATCAGCGACGCGCCCGGCGACCTGCAGTCGCTCAGCGCGCACCTGTCGCAGCCGGGCTTCTCGGTGCTGCGCGCGACCGGCGGCAAGGAAGGCATCGAGCTGGCGCGGCGTCATGTGCCCGACCTCATCGTGCTGGACCTGCTGATGACGGAGGTCGACGGCATCGGCGTCGTCGAGGCGCTGCAGCGCGATCCGCTCACGGCGGCGATCCCGGTGATCGTCGTCGCGGCCTCGCAGCTGACGAGCCGCGACCGCGAGCTGCTGAACCGCCACGTGCAGCGCGCGACCGCCACCCGCGACCCGGCCGTCGAGGGGGCCGCGCCGACGCCCGCGCCGGGCACGCGCACACCGGCGAACCCGCAGGGACACTTCATGGACGAGGTCAAGCGCGCGATCAGCCGCACGAGCTGGGGCGACCTCGATCCGCTGGACGAATGAACACGAACGAGACGTGCGACGAGGGAGACACGACATCACGATGCAAGCGACCGCGATTCCCATGACCATCGTCCTCGTCGAGGACTCGCTGACCATCCGCCGCCAGTTGCTGCAGCGGCTCGACGCGGTGCCCGGGCTGCGCGTGGTCGGCGAGGCCGCCGACGAGGCCACCGCCCTGACGCTGATCGGCCACCTGCGGCCGGACGCCGTGCTGCTGGACCTGTCGCTCGCCCAGGGCGGTTCCGGCCTGGCGGTGCTGAAGGCGCTGCGCAAGCAGGGCTACGCGGGGCAGGTGCACGTGCTGTCGCACCAGACCGACGCCTACCGCGCGGCGGTGCTGGCGGCGGGTGCGAACGGCTTCTTCGACAAGGCCGAGGAACTCGACGTGATGCTGTGCCAGCTGATCGGTCGGTCAGAGGTGCCCGCGCCCGAGCCACTCTCGCCCGCGGCGCTGCGGGAGCGCCTGGACCAGACGGTGAAGCTCGCGATGCGGGACGGCTCCGAAGTTGTCGTGCACATGATCGCGGGGCCGCCCGCCTCGCTGCCGCCGCTGGCGGCGCAACTGATCGTCGCGCTGGACGGCGCGGACCTGGTCGGCTGGAGCGGTGCGCCAGGCGATGCGCAGCTCTGCGTCGTGCAGATCGACAGCGACGACACGCCCACGCTGCGGGAGCGGCTGGACGCGCTGGCGCCGGAGACGCGGCTGGGACAGGCGCGGCTGCCCGACGATGCGCTCTCGGCGGGCGGGCTGGTGGCCGTCGCGGAGCTCCGGGCGCTGGGGCAATTGCCGTCCTGAGCCGTGACGAGCGTGCGACCGGGGACATGACTCGAACGGGTCAGCGCTTCCGGGTCATTCGCCGACTTGAACCTCGGCCAAAGGGCGCCTAAGTTCGGCGAACAGCTGAAATAACGTCTCGGCGGCACCACCGTGCCCGTCTGGCACTTGAGTTGCCCCCTCCGACTGGATTACTCTCTGTCGCAGGAGGTCAACGACCGTGGACGTTCTGCAGCTGGACATCTCGGGCCGACCGCAGGCCTGGATCTCGTCGAAAGAAGCAGCGGTGCTGTACGCCAGCGACGCGATCGCGTGGACGCTGGGCGCGCCCTTCCACGTCCTGCGCGGCGGGTACCAGCGTCTGACCGGCCTGCAGTCACGGATCGAGCTGCATCCGATCGTGGCAGTGCGCGGCGCGGTCCCGAGCCGCGCCTGGCGCCAGGCGCCGGCGCTCTCCAACTTCAAGCTCTTCGCGCGGGACCGCCATGTCTGCGCGTACTGCGGGCACGTGCTGCACGCCGACCTGCTGACGCGGGAGCACATCCAGCCGGTGTCGCGCAACGGCCGGGACACGTGGATGAACTGCATCACCGCCTGCCGCGCCTGCAACGGCCGCAAGGGCAACCGCACGCCGGAAGAGGCGCACATGTCGCTGCTCTACCTGCCCTACGTGCCCAGCCTGCACGAGGACATGATCCTGCGCGGCCGCCGCATCGTGGCCGACCAGATGGAGTTCCTGCTGGCGAGCGTGCCGAAGTCGTCGCGCTTGTATCTGTCGTAGCGACGCCCACGCAGTGTGATGGCCGCTGTCAGTTCGCCGGCGTCGGCGCCGTGCGCACCACCGCCTTGCGGTTGCCGGCCGCGTCGTAGGTGTAGGTCACCGTCGAGCCGTTGGAGTACCTCACCTTCTCGATGCGACCCAGCGCGTCGTAGCTGTAGCTCTCCGACACCGGCGGCGCGGCCTGGTTCTTCTTGATCGCCGCCAGGATGGCCGGCATCAGCAGATCCAGCAGGTCGTCGTCGTCGGTTGCCTGTTGCGCATGGCTGGGCAGCGCGAACGAGGCCGACAGGCAAAGCGCCACGAGGCGCCGCGCGTTGCGGCGCGAACCCTTGGAAACCGTGGTCATTTCGAATCCTCCCTCTCTTACTTCATGAACCGGACGCCGGAGAACAAGGCCTCCTTGCCGGGCGGGACCCGTCACGACAGTTTCGAGACCTGCCGCGCCGTGGCCCGATCGTGATTCACCAGCGCGGTCAAGGTCTCGAAGCGAATCTCCACCAACCCGAGGCGATCCTCTACGCGGATCGTCTAAGGGTCGCTGAGTTCGCGCGCGGGCGTCACGTCGATCCAGACGGACAGGCGGCCGGACGGCGCCCGACTGAACTTGCCAACCCGAAAGATGAATTGCTCGGCCCGGTAGATCGACTCGGCATGCAGTTGCCTGGGCACCGCGAAAACGTGCGCCTGCTCCTGGCCGCGCAGCGGGTCGAATCCCTCCCGCACATGTAGAGCCCGTCGAGCGGCGCCGCGCTGCTCGCCGCCGACGACAGGCTCGGCAACGCCGCGAGCGCGGTCTTCAATGGCGTGGTCCTCACGTCGACTGGTCACCGTCTCTCATTTCATCAATCTGACGCCCGCCGCCATGAACGGCTGGCCCGGGACCGCGTCGCACATGACATCGTCGAACCGCCGTTCGACTTGGCGCGTGTGATTCACCAGTGCAACCAACGACTTGAATCGGATCGCCACCAGTCCCCGGCGGTCCTCCACGTAGAGCGTGTACGGGTTGGCGTACTCGGGCGGTGGCGTCACCGCGATCTCGGTCGCCCAACGGCCGGAGGCGCCCCGATGAAAAGGGGCCACCCGGATCTCCTGGTCATAGATGTGAGATGTCCCCGGCCGGAGTCGCATGGAAACGGGGAACTCGTGGGTTTGCTCCTCGCCGCGCAGCGGATCCAGCCCTTCGCGAATGCAGGAGAGCCCCTTGGCGAGTCCTTCGCACCCGATGAGTACCGTCGAGATGGTCTCGCTGCCCTGGCCGTCACTGGGCTTGCTATCCCAGAAGGTCTTCTCGATGCGGCCCGTCTGCAGATCAATGACGATCTGACCTTCCGGATCGTGGCAACTGAACTCGTGACGCCCGGTTGGGACGACGACCGCCTCGACACCGGTGCCCAACAGCAGCAGTCCAGCGACAAATCCCCGCTTCAGTAAGAACGGGTACATGACTATCCGCTTCATGGGTTGCCTCCTCGTTCGATCAACCGCACTCCGCTGAACAAGGTGGGTTCCTTCGCGTTCGCCATGCAGTCCACCGTGCCGAAATGGCGTGCAGCCTTGCGGCGGACATTCGCCGGCCCGATCAGTGACTCGAATCGGATACCAACCAAGCCGTGTCGATCCTCGACACGCAGGGTGTAGTGCCCGCTCAGGTTGCGCGAGGGAATGACCTCGATGTCGGTGGCCAGCAGGCCGGATGCATTGCGATGAAATGCCCCCCACACTGAAGGCATAACCCTCTACCTCGTAGTGCTCGCCAGCATGCAGGCGCTTTGGAAACGCGAAGACATGCGTCTGCTCCAGCCCCATCCGCGGATCGATTCCCTCGCGCAGGCAGAACAGAGATGCAGTGCCGCATCGGACAGGCACGGTGAGAAGCCGTTCGAAGCCTTTGCCATCCGAGGGCTGAGCCTCATGAAAGACCTTGCCGATGGCGGCCCCCGCATATGAATTGACGAGCATGCTCCCACGGTCGCCGCAGTTGAAGCGGTACAACCCATCGGCATGGGCCGCCACGCCTATCGACAGCAGCGAACACGCGAGGATGGCGGTCGGTCCAGTGACATGCACGACTGTTTCTCCCTATCGGCAGCTCGGGGTCGTCTACTTCAACATCTGCCGGATGGCGGTGTCAAAGGGTCCGTTATGTGCCTTGTCGTTGTATTGCGGATCAGCGCCCCGGTTCCAACGGTACACATTTGAAGGCCCCCTGGCGTCGTTCGTCAGGTGTATCGCCTCGTGGAGAACAGGTGGGTGGAGTTCCCGTTGAACCCGGACCTAAGGAGACTCTGCAAATCCCGCGCTGATCTGCCGCAAGAGCGTGACGGTTCGGGGAGCATGCTGCACATGAAGCAGCTCGGATTTCGATTCAATCGCTCCACGAAGAAGACGCGCAAGCGCGAGTTTCTTGAGGAGATGGAGCACGTCGTGCCGTGGGGCGTCCTAATGCAGGTCGTGGACCCGTACTACTCGAAGGCCAAGACCGGGCGCCCGTTCCCGGTGGAGACGATGCTTCGGATCCACTATCTGCAGCAGTGCTTCGCCTGCCCGATCCGGCGATGGAGGAAGCGTTGCACGACGTGCCTCCCTTAAGTTCATCTACGGCCTGTAGCGGCCGTTTCGATGCGTGCAGTCCAATGTAAGGGAGTAGTCCACCGCATATGACTCCCCGGTTCGGGCGGTCAGTGGCGGGAGGAGGATTGGTCAGCGCCCGCCGAGGGCCATGACCAGGTCAGCGGATCAGGGGTTCCCGCAGTGGTCGCCTGCCGCGCTCGGACGTGGAACCCGGTCTTGTAAACAACTTGCTTCGGAACTACCACCTGTGGACAACTTCGAAGTCCATCCCCCTGCGCGACCCCCATGGATTCGAGGGTCTACGCGGTGTTGACGCAGGGGGTGTCCATAGCAGGTCCTGCTGGCGAGCGTGCCGAAGTCGTCGCGCTTATATCTGCTCTAGCGCGACCTGCAGCCGATCCTCTCATCGCGCCGCAGTGCCCCGCACGCCTGGGAAGCCCCCTTGCCCGTGTTGCCGTTGCAGTCGTTCGCAAGCGCTTAAGAGCCTCCAAAGCCGACTCCTGTAGAGTCACCCCATGCCCTGTTGCGGGCGGCATGTCCCATGCCGGCGAGGTAAAGACTTGTTGCCTGGTCAACGGATGGTCACAGATGTTCGTTGGCCGGTGCATCGATTTGGAGAACTGAGATGAAGAAGCTGCTGATTGCCACGATGGTGGTGGCCCTGGCCGCCTGCACGACGACGAATCCCGACGTGATCCAGCGCGGCGACGCGCAGCGGCTGTCGCAGGTGCAGGACGCCACGGTGCTGTCCTGGCGGCCGGTGACGGTGGACGGCTCGCAGAGCGGCGTCGGCGCCGTTGCGGGCGCGGTGGCGGGTGGCGTGGCCGGCGGCAGCGTCGGTGGCAGCCGGGAAGGCGTGATCGTCGGTGTGCTGGGCGCGGTGGCTGGCGCGGCGCTGGGCAACGCCGTGGAGCGCAGCACGACGAAGGAACAGGCTGTCGAGATCCTGCTGCAGCTGCGCAACGGCGAACGCCGCGCGATCGTCCAGGCGCAGGGCAACGAGAACTTCGCCTCCGGCGAGCCGGTGATCATCGTCACCACCGGCGGCAAGTCGCGCGTGATGCGCGCGCCGCAGGCGACCCGGACGAACTGAGCGCCGCTCAAGGGAGCGCGTTGCACGCTCATCACGACGAAGGGGCCCCACGGCCCCTTCTTGCGTTTACATATTCACAATCAGCCATTGCCGGTCGCGGCAACCCGCAACGCTGGAAGTTGTTCCAGCAGGTTGACGATGTGCACGTCCACAGCCTCCCATACCAAGTCGACATCGATGTCGCTGGCGCTGTGGGCGATACGATTGCGCATGCCCTTCATGAGCCGCCACGGCACACGCGCGTGTGCCGTCACGAACGGCTCATGCTCCTTCAGGAGCCTCGAGGCGGCTTCTTCCCAACACCAGCACATTGAAAAGCACAGCGTGTTGCGTCTTCTGGTCTGCCAGAAAGTCGGCCTTGCCGAGTCCGGTCACATGGTTGCACGCGAAGCTCGCGGCTTCCTGCATGTGTTCCAAATGGTCGAGCACGCTGAACCTGCTCATACGGGTCGCGCCTCCGCGAGAACCTTGCTGCGATATTTGATCGGCACTTCAGGCGGCGTCAGCAGGCACACGGGAACGCCCAACGCCTCTTCGAGGTCGAGGTAGAGTCCCCCGAGATCGAACAGCGACGCCCCGGGCAGCGCGTCCACCAACAAGTCCAGTTCCTCGTTGTCTTGATCCTTGCCATGCACCACCGAGCCGTACACACGCAGGTTGGTGGTGGGATATCGGGCCACGATCGCACCCAATTGGTCTCGCTTCAGAGCGAGTGCTTCAGAGGGCTTCATTCATGCTCCTTTCGCTGCGGAAAGCTCACCGCAGTCAGAAAAGGATAAGCCCGCTCCGGCGCGCTCAAAACGAGCGGTGTTGCGGAATCACTTCACCCGCTGCTTCTCGAGCTTGCGCGCCAGCGTGCGCCGGTGCATGCCCAGCCGACGCGCGGTTTCCGAGATGTTGAAGTCCGTCGCCGCCAGCGTCTCGTGGATGTGTTCCCACTCCAGCGTCTTGATGGACGTGGTCGCGCGGTCGGTGACCTCGACCTCGGCATCGCCCTGCGCGCGCGAGAACGCGGCCTCGATGTCGTCGGTGTTCGCCGGCTTGGCCAGGTAGTGCCGCGCGCCGAGCTTGATCGCCTCCACCGCCGTCGCGATGCTGGCGTAGCCGGTCAACACCACGATCACCATCTCCGGATCGTGCTCATGCAAGGTCTGCACGCACGCCAGGCCCGAACCGCCGCCCGCGAGCTTCAGGTCGACGACCGCGTACTCCGGCGCTTCCTCCGGTCCGCGGTCGGTCAGCAGCTTCTGCACCTGCTCGGCGCTCGTCGCGCGCAGCACCTGATAACCGCGGCGTTCGAACGAGCGCGACAGCGTCCGCGCGAACGCATCGTCGTCCTCGACGATCAGCAGCAGGCGGTCGGTATCGGTGACCAGGTCATCCGGCGTCATGGGCAGCATTGTCGGGGAGTCCAAGGGGGGCCAGCGCGGACAGGGGCATTCGGATCTCCACCTCGGCGCCGCCGCCCTCCTCCGCCGGCCGGTTGCGCGCTTGCAGCTTCCCGCCCAGCGAGCGGACCACGTTCAACGCGAGGAACAGCCCCAGCCCGCCGCCCGCGCGGCCCTTGCTCGATTGATAGGGCTTGCCGAAGCGCTCCAGCATCTCGGGCAGGAAGCCCGCGCCGCGGTCGCTCACCTGCAGCACCAGCTCGCCGTCCTGGGCAAGCGCGCGCAGCGTCACCGGCCGGCCCGGCGCGGCCTCGAGCGCGTTGTCCAGCACGTTGTCGATCATCTGCTTGAGCCCGACGTCCGACACGATGCGCACCTTCGGCAGGTCCGGCGCCGGCAGGTACGCCAGGCCGTGATGCGGCCGGGTCGCGCGCCAGTGCTCCGTCAGATCGTCGAGGAAGACCTGCAGCGTGGTCACCACCGGCGCCTCGCCGCGCAGCTCGCCCGCCGACATCAGGATCCCGCTGACGATCGCCTTGCAGCGGCGCAGCTGGATCTGCATCTCCTCGATCTCCTCGCGCAGCTCCGGATCGCCGGCGAACGGCGCCATCCGCGACCAGTCGCCCAGGATCACCGAGAGCGTCGCCAGCGGCGTGCCCAGCTCGTGCGCCGCGCCCGAGGCCAGCAGGCCCATGCGGACGATGTGTTCCTCCTCGGCCGCGCGCTGGCGCAGGTCGGCCAGCCGCGCATCGCGCTGGCGCAGGTTGCGCCCGATGCGCTGGATGAAGATCACCAGCAACGCCGCGTTGATCGCGAAGCAGATCAGCAGGCCGCCGATGTAGTGCGGCGGCAGCGCCAGCCCTTCCATGTCCGGCACCAGCAGCGGCAGGTGCCACTGCGTCAGCGCGACGAAGCAGCCGCCCGTCACCGCCACCGTGAACCAGATGTAGCGCGACGGCAGCAGCACCGCGCCCACCGCGATCTGCAGCAGGAACAGGAAGATGAAGGGATTCGTGACGCCTCCGCTGTAGTACAGCTGGCCGCTCAGCACCGCGATGTCGACGAGCAGGCCGGCAAAGAGCTCGGCGTTGCGCACGCTCGGCACCCAGCGCGTGCGCAGCCAGCAGGCGACGTTGAACAGCACCAGGATCGCCAGCAGCGTCAGCATCTCCGGCATCGGCAGCCGGATGTGCAGCGCGAAGTGCACCGACAGCACCGTGCCGAACTGACCCGCCGCTGCCAGCCAGCGCAGCTGCACCAGCTGCTGCAGGTTGTTGCGGCCGGCCTGCAGCGCGCCCTCGCCGGACGAGTCCGCGATGCCCAGCGTCCCGGCCGCGCCGTCCAGGTAGCGGCTGTCGTCGGGGTGGTCGTCGTCCGGATCGGGACGGCTCAGCGGCATGGAGGTCGCCTCAGTCCGCCGTGCGGCGGCGCTCCGCGCGCCACAGCCAGAGGCCCACGCCAGCAAGCATCGCCGCCATGGCGAACCACGTCAGCGCGTACTGCAGGTGGTGGTTGTTGAAGCGCACCACCGTCAGGCCGCCGCGCGGCCACTGGGTCTGGTCGTCCGCCGCGGCGGCGTCGACGAAGTACGGTGCCACCGGCCCCTCGACGACCTTGCGCGCCTTGGCGATCGCGTCGACATCGCGCGAGTACCAGCGGTCCTCCGCCGGCACGTTCCTGCGCAGCAGGCTGCCGCCCGGCTCGCTCAGGCGCAGCAGGCCGATGATGCGGTCCTCGCCCTGCGTCTCCGACGCCGTGCGCGACGCGCGGGTCTTGAATTCCGGCGGCACGAAGCCGCGGTTGACCAGCACCCAGTCGCCGCGCTCGGTGCGCAGCGGCGTCAGCACCCAGTAGCCGGTGCCGAGCTCGGTGCTCGCGCCGACCAGCGTCTCGCGCGAATGGTCGAAGGTGCCGGTGAGCGCGACCTTGCGGTACTCGTCGTCGACCTTGGTGATCGCGTCCCAGCGGTCCGCGCCGGGCGCGCGCTCGGGCGCGGCGGCCAGGCGCTTGTCCAGCCGGGCGATCAGGTCTTCCTTCCACGCCAGCCGCTGCACCTGCCAGACGCCGAGCGCCACGAAGACCGCAAACGAAAGGGCCGCGCCCAGCAGCAGCGCCCAGAAGGCGATGCCGCGGCGCGGCCGCTGCGGTTCCGGAGGGAACGCCGTCATCAGGGCATGTTGCGCATGTCGTGGACCGGCATCATGTTGCTGTTCAGGTGGAACATCACCCAGATCGAGCCGGCCAGCATGATCACCACGACGGCGATCGTGAAGATCAGCGACAGCATGGACCAGCCGCCCTCGACCTTCGAGTTCATGTGCAGGAAATAGACCATGTGGACCACGATCTGCACGACCGCGAAGCCCAGCAGCACGATGCCCATCGCCGCCGACGAGGAGATCGACTTGGTCATCACCAGGAAGAACGGGATCGCCGTCAGGATCAGCGACAGGATGAAGCCGATCAGGTAGCCCTTGACGGTGGCGTGGTAGCCGACGTCCTCGTGGTCATCGTGGCCGTGGCCATGCGCGTCATGACCGTGGTCGTGTTGGTGGTTGTTGCTCACGGCAGCACTCCCATCAGATAAACGAAGGTGAAGACACCGATCCAGATCACGTCCAGGAAGTGCCAGAACATCGACAGGCAGATCAGGCGACGCTTGTTCTCCTTGGTCAGGCCCAGCTTGGAGACCTGGATCATCAGCGTCACCAGCCAGATGCAGCCGAAGGTGACGTGCAGGCCGTGCGTGCCGACCAGCGTGAAGAACGAGGAGAGGAACGCGCTGCGCTGCGGACCCGCGCCTTCGTGGATCAGGTGCGCGAACTCATAGAGTTCCACCGCCAGGAAGCACAGGCCGAGCACGCCGGTGATCGCCAGCCAGGCCAGCGTGCCGGTCTTCTTGTTGCCCAGCATCTTGATCATGGCGAAGCCATAGGTGATCGAAGACAGCAGCAGGAAACCGGTGTTCAGCGCCACCAGCGGCAGGTCGAAGAGGTCGGCGCCCGACGGGCCGGCCGCGTAGCTGCGGCCCAGGACCGCATACGTCGCGAACAGCACCGCGAAGATGAGGCAGTCGCTCATCAGGTAGATCCAGAACCCGAGGAGCGTGCCGTGCTGCGGGTGGTGGTCGCCGTTGTCGTAGAACACCGGCGCGCCGGTGTTGTTCGTCATGGTCGTTGCTTGCATGTTGGAGTTCGCTCGCTGCGCAATCAGGCCTGGGCGGCCAGCACCTTGGTGCGGGCTTCTTCCGTGCGGGCCACTTCATCCGCGGGGATGTAGTAGTCACGCTTGTAGTTGAAGGTATGGACGATCGCCGCAATGACGGTCACCGCGAAGGCGACACCCGCCACCAGCCACATGTGCCAGATCAGGGCGAAGCCGAACAGCGTCGACAGGCCGGCCAGGATCACGCCGGCGCCGGTGTTCTTCGGCATGTGGATCTCCTTGAAGCCGCCGACCGGACGCTGGTGTCCGCGGGTCTTCATGTCGTGCCACGCGTCGTGGTCGTGGACCACCGGCGTGAACGCGAAGTTGTACTGCGGCGGGGGCGACGAGGTCGACCACTCCAGCGTGCGGCCCTGCCACGGATCGCCGTCGAAGTCGCGCAGCTGGTCGCGCTTGAAGTAGCTCACCACCAGCTGGATCAGGAAGCTGCCGATCCCGGCCGCGATCAGCAGCGCGCCGAAGGCGGCGATCTGGAACCAGATCTGGAACGACGGATCGTCGAAGTGGCTCATGCGGCGCGTCACGCCCATCAGGCCGAGCACGTACAGCGGCGTGAAGGCGACGAAGAAGCCGATCTGCCAGAACCAGAACGAGCACTTGCCCCAGAACGGATCCAGCTTGTAGCCGAAGGCCTTCGGGAACCAGAACGAGATGCCCGCCAGCAGGCCGAACAGCACGCCGCCGATGATCACGTTGTGGAAGTGGGCGATCAGGAACAGCGAGTTGTGCAGCACGAAGTCGGCCGGCGGCACCGCCAGCAGCACGCCCGTCATGCCGCCGATCACGAAGGTGACCATGAAGCCGACGGTCCAGTACATCGGGACCTCGAACTTGATGCGGCCGCGGTACATCGTGAACAGCCAGTTGAAGATCTTCGCGCCCGTCGGGATCGAGATGATCATCGTCGTGATGCCGAAGAACGAGTTGACGCTGGCCCCCGACCCCATCGTGAAGAAGTGGTGCAGCCACACCAGGTAGGACAGGATCGTGATCACGACGGTCGCGTAGACCATCGACGCGTAGCCGAACAGCTTCTTCTGGCTGAAGGTCGAGACGACTTCAGAGAAGATGCCGAAGGCCGGCAGCACCAGGATGTAGACCTCGGGGTGGCCCCAGATCCAGATCAGGTTGATGTACATCATGGCGTTGCCGCCAAGATCGGTCGTGAAGAAGTTGGTGCCGACGTAACGGTCCAGCGACAGCAGCGCCAGGGCCGCGGTCAGGATCGGGAACGAGGCCACGATCAGGATGTTCGAGCACAGCGAGGTCCAGGTGAAGACCGGCATCTTCATCATGGTCATGCCCGGCGCGCGCATCTTGATGATGGTCGCGATCAGGTTGATGCCCGAGAGCGTGGTGCCGACCCCCGCGACCTGCAGCGACCAGATGTAGTAGTCCACCCCCACGCCCGGACTGGCGAGCAGCCCCGACAGCGGCGGATAGGCCAGCCAGCCGGTGCGCGCGAATTCGCCGACGAACAGCGAGGCCATGCACAGCACGGCGCCGCCGGTGGTCATCCAGAAGCTGAAGTTGTTCAGGAACGGGAAGGCCACGTCGCGCGCGCCGATCTGCAGCGGCACGACGTAGTTCATGAAGCCCGTGATCAGCGGCATCGCCACGAAGAAGATCATGATCACGCCGTGGGCGGTGAAGACCTGGTCGTAGTGGTGCGGCGGCAGGAAGCCCAACTGGTCGCCGAAGGCGATGGCCTGCTGCGCGCGCATCATGAGCGCGTCGGCGAAGCCGCGCAGCAGCATGACCAGGCCCAGCACGATGTACATGATGCCGATCTTCTTGTGGTCGATGCTGGTCACCCAGTCGCGCCAGAAGGGGCCCCACAGCTTGAACTTCGTCATCAGGGCGAGGACGAAGAGGCCGCCCAGGGCGACCATCGCGAAGGTGCCGATCAGGATCGGCTCGTGCAGCGGAAGCGCCTCCAGGCTGAGGCGCCCGAAGATGAGCTTTTGAACGTCAATCATCTTGGATCTCTGTTGTGCTTGCGATCCCGGCGCGGCTGGTCACAGCGAACGCACCGGGAAGCCGGTCAGTTACGGGTGGCCGAGGCCTGCCATTGCGAGGCGTACTGCCCCGCGTTGTCAGGCGTGCACAGCGCGGCCACGAAGATCCGCTTCTGCTCGTTGCTCCAGGGCTTGCTGGCCAGGCCGTCGATGGCGCCCTTGCCGCCGCCGCCGGCGGCGTCGATGGCCATCATCTGGCCCATGCACATCTTGGAACCGTCGACGCAGCGATTGACGACCGCGTCGAACAGGCCGGGGGCGACGCTCGAGTAGCGGCGCACCGGCTGGCGCTCGGAGGGCTTCTCGAGATCGAGGTACAGCTCCTTGGTCAGCGCGACGCCGTCGGCCTTGTTGCGCTCGACCCAGGCGGCGAACTCGTCGTTGGACAGGCCGTGGAACTTGAAGCGCATGTGCGAGAAGCCGTCGCCGCTGAAGTTGGCGGAGAAGCCGTCGTACACGCCGGGCTTGTTGATCACCGCGTGCAGCTGGCTCTGCATGCCGGGCATCGCGTAGATCATGCCGGCCATGGCGGGCACGTAGAACGCGTTCATCACGGTCGACGAGCTGATCTTGAAGTGGATCGGGCGATCCACCGGCGCCACCAGTTCATTGACGGTCGCCACGCCCTGGTCCGGATAGATGAACAGCCACTTCCAGTCCAGCGCCACGACCTCGACGTTCAGCGGCTCGACACCGGCGGGGATCGCGCGCTGCGCGTCCAGCCGCTCCAGCGGGCGGAAGGGGTCGAGCTTGTGAGTGCTGATCCAGGTCATCGCGCCCAGCGCGATGATGATCAGCAGCGGCGCGCCCCAGATGATCAGTTCCAGACGGGTCGAATGGTCCCACTCCGGCGAGTAGGTCGCCTGGGTGTTGGACGCGCGGTAGCGGAAGGCGAAGACCAGCGTGAGGATGATCACCGGGACGATGATCAGCAGCATCAGCAGCGTCGATGCGACGATGAGCTGCGCCTGCTGGTTCGCGATGTCGCCCGAAGGTTTCATCACGACCATGTTGCAGGCGGTGAGGGGCAGCGCCAGGGCCAGCAGCCCGAGACGGGCCAGTGACCGGATGGGGCCGGCGGGACTTGTTTTTGCAGATGCTTTGAGGTACATGGGACTCAGCAGACCATCAGGCGTAGTTCACGCGGAACCCCCTTCCTCGCCTCGGGTTCCCGTCAGCGGAAACCGGGTGGGGTTTCTTCCGAAGGGAAAGCGATAAAGGGGAAAACGACACTTGTCGACCGTTGCACGCCGGGCGCAGATTTTGCCCGATTGACCAAAGCTAACTATTGGACATTTTGTCCCAGGTAGGAGACGTATGAACAGCAGCACCCTTCCGACAGCCGGGCAACACCTCGCGACCGTGGGGCAGCCGCTGCCGCGAGGCAGCGGGGTGGCGACGAAAGAGGAACAGGACGCGGTCGCCCCAGGCGACATCGCGGTGGGCGTGGTGATCGGACGGGCGTCCGAGTACTTCGACTTCTTCGTCTACGGCATCGCCTCGGTGCTGGTGTTCCCGTCGATCTTCTTCCCGCACATGGAGCGGCTGGAAGGGACGCTGTACGCCTTCGCGCTGCTGGCGCTGGCCTTCGTGGTGCGGCCGATCGGCACGCTGGTGGGCATGGAGATCCAGCGGCGCTTCGGCCGCAGCGTGAAGCTCACGGTGGCGCTGTTCCTGCTGGGGATCTCGACCTGCACGATCGCCGTCCTGCCCGGGTTCAACACCTGGGGCGGCGCGGCCATCGGCCTGCTGGCGCTGTGCCGGATCGGTCAAGGCCTGGCCCTGGGCGGCTCCTGGGACGGCCTGCCCTCGCTGCTGGCGCTGAACGCCCCCGAAGGCCGGCGCGGCTGGTACGCGATGCTGGGGCAGCTCGGCGCGCCGATCGGCTTCCTGATCGCCGCGGCGCTCTACGCCTACCTGTGGAGCAGCCTGGCGACCATCGACTTCCTGAGCTGGGGCTGGCGTTTCCCGTTCTTCGCCGCGTTCGCGATCAACGTCGTGGCGCTGTTCGCACGTCTGCGCCTGGTCGTGACGCACGAGTACGAGAAGAACCTCGAGGAGCATGAGCTCGACCCCTGCGACGTCGACGAGCTGTTCGAGAAGCAGGGCGCCACCCTGTTCATCGGCGCGTTCGCGGCGCTGGCCAGCTATGCGCTGTTCCACATCGTCACGGTGTTCCCGCTGTCGTGGGTGATGCTGTACGGCGACCAGAACGTCACCCAGTTCCTAGTCGTGCAGATCATCGGCGCCCTGCTGGCGGCAGGGGCGATGCCCATCTCCGGGCTGATCGCCGACCGGATCGGCCGGCGCAGCACGCTGGGCATGCTGGCCACGACGATCGGCATCTTCAGCCTGTTCGCCCCGATCCTGCTGGACAGCGGGACCATGGGCCAGAACATCTTCATCCTGGTCGGCTTCGTGCTGCTGGGGCTGTCGTATGGCCAGTCCTCGGGCGCGGTGACGTCCAACTTCCTGCCCCACTTCCGCTACACGGGCGCGGCGCTGACCTCGGACCTGGCCTGGATCATCGGCGCGGCCTTCGCCCCGCTGGTGGCGCTGGGGCTGTCGGCCAAGTTCGGACTGTGGGCGGTCACCGCCTACCTGCTGTCGGGCTCCATCGTCACGCTGGTGGCGCTGCGGACCAACCGCATGCTGACGATGAAAGACAAGGATTGACCCCCGGCGCGTCCGACGCCTTGCGCGCCTGACGCCCAAAGTCGCTACACGGGCTTGACAGCCCGCGACGCGAAAAAGCAACGGCCGATCGAGAGATCGGCCGTTTTCCTTTGTGCCTCGCCCACCGCGCACCGCGCTCGCCCGCCCGAGGCTGGTTTGAAGGACCACAAAAACCCTACTGAATTAGATAGCAAGCTACCTAATTAGAATCGCGGTCATGACGTCCTCGAACTCCAAGCCCCCTCGCACCTTGACGCGCACCGCGCGCGAGACCGCGCTGATGTCGATCGGCATGACGCTGCCCGTGCTGGAGCGGGCGTACCGCGCGAAGGCCAACCTGGCCATGGCCCATGTCGGCCTGTCGCAGGCGCTGGCCTGGCCCCTGGTGATGATCGGTCGCCGCGGCGACGGCCTGCGGCAGGGCGAGCTCGCGACGCTGCTGAGCATCGAAGGCCCGTCGCTGACGCGTTCGGTGGACCAGTTGATCACCGGCGGTTTCATCGAGCGCCACGAGGATCCCGACGACCGTCGCGCCAAGACGCTGCACCTGACGGCCTTGGGCGCGGACGCCTGCGAGCAGATCGAGGACACGCTGCGCGACCTGCGCAACGCGCTCTACGAGGGCATCCCGGACGCCGACATCGAAGCCGCGCTGCGCGTCTTCGCCACGCTGTCCGAGCGCGTCGGCGCGCCGAAGGCGATCGTGCCGCCGCGGCGCAAGTGACGCCGACTTCCGCAGCTCCTCAGTCATGAAGTTCCCCGCCCTTTCCTTGCCATCGCTGCGCATGCCGTCGCTGCCGCCCCTCCTGCGGCCGCGTTTCACCCGCGCCGAGTGGATCTTCTCGCTCAAGGCCTTCGCCGGCGCGATGCTGGCGGTGTGCCTGGCGAGCTGGGCCGGTCAGCCGCACCCCTTCTGGGCCATGATGACGGCGTACATCGTCGCCAACCCCATGGCGGGCGCCGTGCGGTCCAAGGCCGTCTTCCGCTTCTGCGGCACGCTGGTCGGGGGCACGGCGGCAGTGCTGCTGGTCCCGCGATTCGCCCATGCGCCGGAGCTGCTGAGCCTGGCCCTGGCGTTGTGGGTCGCGGGCTGCCTGACCCTGTCGCTGCACGACCGCACGCCGCGCGCCTACGCCTTTATGCTGGCGGGATATACGGCGGCATTGATCGGCTTCCCGTCCGTGGACGCACCGTCCTCGATGTTCGACACCGCCGTCGCCCGTGTCGAGGAAATCGGCCTGGGCGTGCTCTGCGCCACGCTGGTCCACAGCCTGGTCTGGCCCACCAGCCTGGCGACGTCGGTACTCGGGCTGCTGGATCGCACGCTGGGCGACACGCGCGGCTGGCTCACGGACATCGTCTCGCGCCGTGACGGCCGGACCGACCGCCGCCGGGTCGCCGGCGACATCACGCAACTGCGGCTGCTGTCCACGCACATCCCCTTCGACACCAGTCACCTGCGATGGACTGCGGAGGCCGTGCACGCGATGCAGGACCGCGTCGCCGCGTTGACGCCGCTGCTGGGCAGCATCGAGGACCGCCTTCAGGCGCTGGAGGCGCATGGCGGCGTGCCGGAAGACGTGCAGGCGCTGCTGGACCGCCTCGGCCCCTGGCTGGCGCTGTCCGCCGCCGATGCGCAGGCGCAACTGCCGGCGCTGCGCGCGCAACTCGCCGCCTTGACGGGCGACGCGCCGCGCGGACAACTCGCCGACGATCCCTGGGCCCGGCTGCTCCGCCTCGCGCTCGCCGAACGACTGTCCCAATTGCTCGACGGCTGGCTGCACAGCGTGCAACTGAGGGCCGACATCGACCGCGGCCTCGCGGGTGCCGCCGTGCCGTTGCGACCGTCGCCCGCGCCGAGCGGCGCAAAGCTGCACGTGGATCTGGGCATGGCGTTGTGGTCCGGCGCGGCGGCGCTGATCGCGATCCTCGTCTGTTGCGCCTTCTGGATCCTCACCGGATGGTCGTCGGGGTCGGGGGCCGCGCTGATGGCCGCGATCTTCTGCTGTTTCTACGCCTCGATGGACGACCCGGTGCCCGCGATCAATGGCTTCCTCACCTGGACCCTCTGGTCGCTGCCGGTCGGCGCGTTCTTCGTGCTCGTGGTGCTGCCGCTGGTCCAGGACATGTGGACCCTGGCCGTGTTGTGCGCGCCGGTGTTCCTGGTGCTCGGCGCCTTCCTTGGACGTCCGTCGACCGTTGGAGCCGCGCTGCCGTTCCTGTTCGGTGTCATGGGCACCCTGGTGATGCACGACTCGGCGCAGGCCGACCTGACGAGCTTCGTGAACGGAACGCTGGCCCAACTGGCCGGCGTTTTCGTGGCCTCGCGCGTGACACGGCTGATGCGCTCCGTCGGCGCGGACTGGAGCGCCCGCCGCATCCAGCGCGCGACCTGGCGCGAGCTCGACGACCTGGCCCGCCTGCCGCGATCCGCCGGCCGCGCGCAGGCCTACCTGCTGCGCATGCTGGACCGCATCGCGCTGCTCGCCCCGCGCGTGGCGCAGGCGGGCGGCTCGGTGCCGGGCGTCCCGACCGACGATGCGCTGCACGACCTGCGCGTCGGCGCCGACCTCGTGGCGCTCCAAGGCGCGCGGGGCCAGTTGCCGGGCGAGGTGACGCTGCCGCTGCAGCCCTTGCTGACGGCGATCGGCGACTGGCAGCGCGCGCGCATCGCCGGCGACGCCGACGCGATCGCATCGCCACCCGCCCTTCTGCTGGATCGACTGGACACGGCGCTCGCGCGTCTCGTCGAGGTCTATCCCACGTCCCGGTCGCTGCCGGCCGAAGCGATTCCGGCCGCCAGCGCGCTGACAGGCCTGCGTCGCAACCTGTTCCCGCAGGCGCCGGAGCCGCGACTGCCCATCGACGCGATCGTTTCCCCCGAGGGGCCGGATCGATCCGGAGAGGACGGACTTGCCGACGAGATGGAGCCGACCGACGGGAGCGAACCCATCGAAACGACCGACACGACCGACACGACCGCTTCGAGCGGCTCGAGCGGCTCGAGCGATCTGAACAAGGAGAACCCGGCATGACCGGCGCAGTGGATTTCTTCGGGCTCTACCTGCCCTGGCTGATGCCGCTCGCGGCGCTGGCGCTCCTGGCGCTGTCCGCCGTGCGGCGGCTGCTCGCATGGGCCGGCGCATACCGCTGGATCTGGCATCCGGCGCTGTTCGACCTCGCGGTCTACGTGCTGCTGCTGTGGGCCCTGAGCGTCGCCTCGCTGCGCGTGCTGCACGGGCCGGGATGACGACGCTGACAACCTGCCGCCTTCAACGAGCGACCTCTCCGCATGAGCGGTCGACCGATCCACGCATGAACGACTCCGGAAACCTGGACTCCACGACATGAAGCCTTCTTCCTTCCCCCTGCGCCGCGCGATCTCGATGGTGGTCACCCTGGCGGCGGTCGGCGGCGCCCTGTGGGCGGCCGGCAAGCTCTGGGACCGTTACGAGCTCCAGCCCTGGACACGCGACGGCCGCGTGCGCGCCAACGTCGTGCAGATCGCACCCGATGTGTCCGGCCTCGTCACCGCCGTGCCGGTGCAGGACAACCAGCAGGTGGCCGCCGGCGCGCTGCTGTTCGAGGTCGACCGCGCGCGCTACGAGCTGGCGCTGCGGCAATCGCAGGCGCAGCTGTCGGCGCAGAAGGTCGCGCTGGCGCAGGCGCTGCGCGAGGCCGATCGCAACAAGGGACTCGGCACGCTGGTCTCGCAGGAAGCGAGTGAGCAGACCCGCAGCCGCGCCGAGCAGGCGCGCGCCGCCGTCGCACAGGCCGAGGTGGCCGTCGACAGCGCCAAACTCAATCTGGCGCGCGCCGAGATCCGCGCGCCATCCGCCGGCACCATCACCAACTTCGACCTGCGCCAGGGCGCCTATGCGACCGCCGGGCATGCGGTGCTCGCGCTCGTGGATGCGGGCTCGCTCTACGTCGAGGGCTACTTCGAGGAAACCAAGCTGCCGCGCATCCACGTCGGCGACGCCGTCGAGGTCAAGCCGATGGGCGCGAGCCGCGCGCTGACGGGCCGCGTGGAGAGCCTCTCCGCCGGCATCGCCGACCGCGACCGCAGCACCAGCGCCAACCTGCTGCCCAGCGTGAACCCGACCTTCAACTGGGTGCGACTGCCGCAGCGCGTGCCGGTGCGGGTGAAGCTCGATCCGCTGCCGGCGGGTGAGCGGCTCGTCGCCGGTCAGACAGTGACGGTGCAGGTGATCTCCGGCACGACGGCCAAGGGCTCGGCAACGGCAACGGCCGCGGCAACGGCGGGCTCGACAGCAAAGGCGGAGTTGAAGTCATGAGCGTCGTGATAAGACCGCTGCTGGCGGTGATCGCCGCCGCAGCGTTGGCGGCGTGCTCCACCACGCCGAAGGGACCGGACTATCGGGTGCCCGCCGACGCCGTCGTGATGAAGCCGCGCGCATCGGCGCCCTTCCTTGAACAGGCACGCGCCGCGGACGCCGCGAAGATGGCGAGCGCCGATGCCGGCGCGGATCGGGCGGCGGCGACGCCGGTCCCCTTCGACGCGGCCCCGCTGCCACCGCATTGGTGGCGCCTGTTCCAGGACCCCAGGCTCGACGATCTGGTGGAACGTGCCCTCGCGCGCAACACCGACCTGCGGCAGGCGGTCGCGAACCTCGAACGCGTCCAGGCCCTCGAGTCCGAAGTCGCCGGCGGCGAGAAGCCGACCGTCAGCGTCAACGGTGGTCCCAGCTACGGTCACCCGTCCGGCCTGTCGATGCTCAAGAAGGACTACGTGCCGCCCGACACCTACCGCTACAGCGCGGGCGTGGGTCTCTCGTACCAGCTCGACCTGTTCGGCCAGATCCGCCGCGCGATCGAGTCCTCGCATGCGAGCACCGAGGCGGCCTCGGCCGCGCTCGACCTCGTGAAGGTCAACGTGGCGGCGGGCACGGCGCGCGCGTATGCGGAAGCCTGCGCGACGGGCCAGCGGCTCACGTCCGCGCAGCATTCGGTCGATCTGCAGCGCGAGGCGATCGACGTCACCGAGCGCCTGCAGCGCGCCGGCCGTGTCGGCGAGATCGACGCGGCGCGCGCCCGCAGCCAGCTCCAGCAACTGCGGGCGGCGCTGCCGCCGTTGCTGGCTCAGCGGCAGTCGGCGTTGTACCGCCTCGCGACCCTGACCGGCGAACTGCCCGAGGACTTCCCGCGCGAGCTGGCCGGCTGCCATGTCGCGCCGCACGTGGCGGGCACGATCCCGGTTGGCGACGGTGCCGCGCTGCTGCGCCGCCGTCCCGACATCCGGCAGGCCGAGCGCGAACTGCATGCGGCGACGGCGCGCATCGGCGTCGCGATCGCGGACCGTTATCCGAAGATCAGCCTGGGCTTGTCGGCCGGCTCGGCGGGCACGCTCGCGGGCTTCGGCAAGAGCGACACGCTGAGCTGGAGCCTGGGGCCGCTGATCTCGTGGACGCTGCCCAACAACGGCATTGCGGACGCGCGGATCGCTCAGGCTGAAGCCGGCACGCGGCAGGCCGCGGCCCGCTTCGACGGTACCGTGTTGAACGCGCTGCGCGAGACCGAGACAGCCCTCAACCAGTACGCCCGCGAACTGGACCGTCGCGCGGCGCTGCAAGCCTCGCGCGACGAGGCGGCGGTCGTCGCCGGACAGGCGCGGCGCCTCTACCAGGGGGGCAAGGTCGCCTACCTGGACGCGCTCGACGCCGAGCGCGCGCTCGCCGCGAGCGATGCCGCGCTGGCCGCCTCCGAGGCCACGCTGATCGACGAACAGGTGCAGCTGTTCCTCGCGCTGGGCGGCGGTTGGGAGTCGGTCGAGCCCGCGACGCAGGCCGCGCGCTGACAAAAAAAAGGCGGTCCTTCGCGGGACCGCCTTCTTCTGACTTCACCGGCTGCTGGCCTTCACTCCCACCCTCTCCCGCGAGCGGGAGAGGGAGCAAGTGTGAGAGCGCTCGCGCCGCCTCCTCCCCGGCCGCCCCTCAGCGGCCGTGTTCCTTCATCAGGGATAGCTGATCGTCAGCTTGTAGGGCGAGGTCGTGCTCGATCCCGAGTACGACATCACCTTGATGTAGACCGTCTGCGCGGTCGCGCCGTTCTGGTACGTCAGCGACTCCGTGCTGCCGACCGCTTCCGAGCGTGCCAGGCCCGTGCCGGTGGACTTCACCACGTACAGGTCGTAGTCGATGCTCGACGAGGTCGGGCCGGTCATGTCCACGCGCAGGCGCTGGTTGGCGGCGAGCGTGACCTTGAAAAAGTCGATGTCGCTGGCGCTGCCGATGAAGCCGGTCAGCTGGTTGCGGCTGCCGACGGCGTTCGCGGCGGAGATCGTGTTGTTGGGCTCGACCTCATCCGCCGCGTCGACCACGTTGTTGACGGTGAAGCTGACCGGCGTCGAGGTCGTCGTGTTGCCGGCCGCGTCGTAGGCCTTGGCCACGAGGCTGTGCGTGCCGTTGGCCAGCTGCGCCGAGTTGACGGCGATCGAGTACGGCGCCGTCGTGTCGATGTCGCGCAGCGCGCCGTCCAGCCAGAACTCGACCTGCGTCACGCCGACGTTGTCGCTGGCGGTGGCGGAGAACGTGATCGTGCCGGTGGTGCCGTTGACCGCGGCGGTCACCGAGGGCGGCGTGGTGTCGCCGCCGCTGACGCCCTGGTTGACCCAGATCGGCGCGGACCACAGCACCTTGCCGTCGTCCTGCGTGACCTTGGCGTAGTAGAAGTGCTTGCCGTTGGCCGGCGTGACGGTGGCGGTCGGGTTGCTGCTCAGCAGCGTGACCGTGCCGTTGCGGCCGGGCACGCCTTCCCAGATCTCGGTCTGCACGACGGTGCGGCCGTTCGGGTTGTAGAACCCGACGTTCAGCGCCAGCGCGCCCGCGTTGTCGAAGCGCTCGCCCATGATCTTGCCGTTGGCGCTGAAGATCAGTTGCGAGTTCTTGTCCAGCGTCGCGAAGACGCGGCGTGCCTTCAGCGCGTCGACCAGCGCGGCCTTGCTCAGCGGCGTGCCCGTGGGGATCAGCACCGCGGTGCGGTTCGTGTAGGACTTGCCCCAGTTGGCGCAGTGGTTGTCCTGGTTGGTCGCCGGCGCCACGTGGAAGCCGCGCTCCAGCAGCTTCTTCCACGAGCCTTCGTACGAACTGCGCGAGGTCTCGGTCTCGGTCGTGTTGGACGAGAACGCCGAGGTGTTCATCACCTCCGACATCACCATCACCTCGTCGCCGTCGGCGCTGTAGGCCATGTCGGTGCCGCTGATGATGAACTGGCCGCTCGAGTCCGGATGGTTGAACTGGCCGATCAGCCCCTGGGCGCGCATCACCGAGTACAGCGTGGCGTAGTCGTTCTTGGCGATGTAGCGGTCGCCGAAGAGCTCGTTCTGCGCGTTGTATTCCCACGAGAACAGCTCGTTGCTGTTGAAGATGTTCAGGTGGCCGCCGTTGCTGATGACACCCCACTCCATGCCGTACATCGCCAGGAAGCCGGCGTTGGCCGCGGTGTAGTCGGCCGCGATCTGCAGGCCGCGCTGGTAGCGCGCCTTGGCCGCGGTGGCACTGCCGCTGGTGTTGGTGCTGGACGAGCCGTCGTAGTAGTGGTTGTGGTCGGTGTTGGCGAAGATGTCCAGGCCCGCGTCCTTCGCGTACGGGAAGGCCGCGTCGGGACCGAAGGCGCCGCTCTGCGCCGGCTGCGACGAGTTGCAGCTGCCGATGGCGCCGCCGCCGTCGGAGTCGTTGGTCTGGCCGTGGAAGCTGCCGTAGTAGATGGTGTAGGGCCACGAGCCCGCGCCCACCGCCGCCGACTGCGCGCGCACGCGCTGGTCGGCCTCGCCCGCGGCGCCCATCGCCAGCGGACGCAGCGTGCCCATCGCGATCCTGGCCGGCTTGCCGATGGCGAAGTTCCAGCTCTGTTCGACCGCGTGGCCGCCTTCGCCGGCCTGCTGGGCGGCGAGGATCTCGGCGAACTGGGCGTCGCCGCCGCTGCTCTTCAGCGCGACGTCGGCCTTGGCGCTGAGCGCGGTCAGCGTCGCGGTGTAGATGCCGTCCGGCAGGCCGGCGCTGCCCCGCCCGGCCCAGTTCAACGTGACGCTCTTGACGTCGCCGGCGTACTTCTCGACGCCGCTCCAGCGCTTGACGACGGCACCGGCGGGCGAGCGCAGTTCGACGCGATAGGCCAGCAGCGTGCCTGCGGGCGCCCCGACGTAATCGAGGTGGACCGCGAAGTCGCGCGCGCCGGTGGTCTCGGCGCCGGTGAACGGCACGTCGAGCGCGGCGTCGAACTCGTGGTGGTCGGGGTACTTGGCCGAGGGATCGGCGGTCAGCGCGGTCGCGCGGTCATCGGGCGTGGTCGCCTGCTGCTGCGTCTGCGACTTCTCGCCATTGAGGCCGCCGCCGCAGGCGGTCAGCACGACAGCCATTGCGCTCAGCGTGGTGAGGCGCAGCACGGCGCGTCCGGACTGGGGGAACAGGGTGCGGAAGTTCATGGGAGTTCTCCTCGACGGGGTTCAGGCCTGCTTGCGGCGGCGGATGCTCAGGCCCATCGCGCCCAGCGCGACCACGGCCAGCGCGATCGAGGCGGGCTCGGGCACTTCCGGCACGTCGACCTCGGGGATCAGCGAGCCCGCGAACTGGACCATGTCGTAGCGGATGGTCCCGCCGGTGCCGTAATTGCCGCCGGTGCCGGCGTAGGCCTGCGTGCCGGGCGCGAACATGCTGACCAGTTGCACCGCGAAATTGGCGTTGTCGTCCACGCCGGCGATGTCGGAGAAGTTGAAGCCCAGCCCCTTCACGAAGACGCTGTCGCGCAGCATGCGGAAGGTGGTGGCCTCGACCCAGTTCTCGCCGTCGATCGTGTACAGCAGCGCGGTCCAGGCGGACGCGGTGGCGCTGTTGCGCTGGTCGAAGGTCAGGACGATGTCCTGGAATCCGGTGGTGTCGATCGAGAACTGCACGCCGGTCGTGCGGTCGCCCGTGCCCTGGCTCGCGTAGCCGGCGGTGTTGAGCGCCATGCTGCCGCCGGTGGTGTCCGACGAGCCGGACTGGCTGACGAAGGTCGTGGACACGCCCAAGGTGTCCAGGAAGGCACCACCGTGGTCGGTGTAGGTCGGCTTGGTCGAATAGACCGGCTGGTTCTGGGCATTGACCCCGACCTGGTTGAAGCCCCACAGCGCCACGGTGTCGGCCTGGGCCAGACCGGCCCACAGGAGACCTGCGGCGAGCAGGATGGATTTGAATTTCATGGCAACCCCCGGACTGTCGTATCGATGATTCAACGGTTTGCGCAAACGTTTACGGCAACAATTTGTCGGCAAATCATGTGAAGTTGTGCGCTTGACTTCACGCACGTGAAGGAACGGGCGGAGCGTAGGGTCGCTTCGTGACAAGCAGGTTGCGGGGAACCCCGGAGGCGGGAATGCCGCACCCCGCGTTTGAGGGGGAGGACGACGGGCCGGTGCCCGCCCACGGTGCGATGCACCGCGCAGGCCGCGTGATCAGGGTGCATGTCGCACCGCCCTGGACCCGTCACCGCGACGCGCGTAGGACAGCACCCGTCGCACAAGGCGCCTTCGTCCGACGGGTGTCTCCCGCGGGGCCCCGAATACTGTCCGAACCGCCACCCGAGGGGCCGCCGATGACCGTGATCCGCAAGGGCCAGCAGCCCGCGGAGCTGACCCGCGAGCAATTCCATGAGCGCTTCATGCGCCGCTTCCAGGACCCGGCCTACCGCGCCGAGCACGAGGCCATCGCGCGCCTGGAGGTCATCGCCTTCGAGGCGATGAAGGAGGGCCGCAAGTCGCCGATCACCCGTCCGGCGGGCAGCGGCTTCAAGGACCCGTCGTACGAGACCTCGGTCGAGTGGCTGGACGCGCATCAACGGCTCCAGCTGGCGCAGCAGCGCTGGAGCGATCCGGCCACGCGCTCGCGCGTGCTGCTCGTCTGCGGCAGCGACCGCAACGACGGCACCTGCCCGGGGGAGATGTCCAAGACCTGGCGTCTGACCCAGATCGCCAAGGACCAGCTCAGCCGGCACGACGTGATCATCGATGTCCTGGACCTGAGCCTGATCACCTCCGAGTACGGCCGCCAGATCCATCCTTGCAAGGGCTGCGTGTCCACCGCGATGCCGCTCTGCCACTGGCCCTGCAGCTGCTATCCGAATCACGCGCTCGACCAGTCCAGCGACTGGATGAACGAGATCTACGAGCGCTGGGTCTCCGCACACGGTGTGATCCTGTTCACCCCGACCTACTGGTACCAGTCGCCCAGCGCATTGAAGCTGATGATCGACCGCCTGGTCTGCGCGGACGGCGGCAATCCCGATCCGACTTCGACCCATGGCAAGAAAGCCGCGGAAGCCAAGGCGATCGAAGAAAAGGGGTGGGACTATCCCAAGCACCTCGAAGGCCGCGCTTACGGCCTGGTGGTGCACGGCGACGTGGCCGGCGTGGAAGCTCAACGCCGCAACCTCGGCGACTGGCTGGACTGGATGGGCCTGATCGACGCCGGCAGCCTGTCCCGGCTCGACCGCTACATCGGCTACTTCGAGCCCTACTTCAACAGCCACGAGGCGCTCGACCGCGACGAGGCCCTGCAGGACGAGGTCCGACTGGTGGCCAACCTTGTCGGCGACGCGGTCAAGCAGTTGCGGGAGGGAAAGCTGCCCCGTTCCAATCGCAAGGCCGTCCGCCCGAAGTGACGACGGCCTTGCCATTCCGTACGACCTCCCCTCGACCTCATCGACTCAAGGAGCACTCCGATGGCCCATTCCCCCTCCCATTCGACGCATCAACTCCGCCCGGAACTGCCAGCCGACACGCCGCCGTTCCCGACCTCCGATACCGACGTCGATTCCGACGACCTCGACAGCGTCTACGGCCAGCTCGTGAAGGGCGTGGGCCATGAGTTCGTCACCGACGGCAACGTCGACGAACTCGCCCGTCGCGCCGAGCAGGACGGCCATGCCATCCTCGCCACCGAACTCCGGGAGTGGAAGGCGCCCTGCTGACGCCGGCCCGCTGATCTCCGTTCCCCAATGAGCCAGGGCCCCTTTCGGGGCCCTGCTTGCTGGCGCGCGGGGTCAGGCCTTGCCGCCGCTCAGCACTTGATGCCGGCGTGCAGCGCCACGACGCCGCCGGTCAGGTTGTGCACGTCCACATGACCGAAGCCCGCCGTCTTCATCATGGCCTTGAGCTCGGCCTGCGGCGGGTGCATGCGGATCGATTCGGCCAGGTAGCGGTAGCTGTCGGCGTCGCCGGCGATCAGCGAGCCGATGCGGGGCAGGATCTTGAAGGAATACCAGTCGTAGGGCTTGCGCAGCGGCGCCGCGACCTGCGAGAACTCCAGCACCAGCAGCCGGCCGCCTGGGCGCAGCACGCGGTTCATCTCGGCCAGCGCCAGGTCCTTGTGCGTCATGTTGCGCAGGCCGAAGGCCACGCAGACCAGATCGAAGGAGCCGTCCTTGTAGGGCAGCGCCTCGGCGTCGCAGAGGTTGGTGGGCAGCACCATGCCCTCGTCGATCAGACGCTCGCGGCCGGTGCGCAGCATGGCCTCGTTGATGTCGGTGTGCACGACCATGCCGCGCTCGCCGACCTTCTTCGCGAACAGCCGGGCCATGTCACCCGTGCCGCCGGCGATGTCCAGCACCCGGTCGCCCGGCTTCAGGTTGGCCACGGCCAGCGTGTACAGCTTCCAGGCGCGGTGCATCCCCATCGACATCAGGTCGTTCATGACGTCGTAGCGCGCGGCGACCGAGTCGAACACGCCGCGCACGCGCCTGGCCTTGGCGGTTTCGTCGACGGACTCGAAGCCGAAATGGGTGGAGCTCATGGTGGGGTCCTGCTGAATGGAGGCGCGTCGGGGGCAATCGCCGCGCAAGGTCGATCGATCAATGGCTGCCGCAGCTGCCGGCGCCGCCGCCGTGCGAATGGCCGCCCGCGGCCTTCGTCGCCATGGGCGCGTCGCGGTCCAGGCCCGCGGCGGCCAGTTTCTCTTCGTACTCGCGCATCAGGCGGTCCTGGTCACGGCCGAGCTCGTACAGATAGGCCCAGGTGAACAGGCCGCTCTCGTGACCGTCGGAGAAGGTCGGCTTCAGCGCGTAGTGGCCGACCTGCTCGACCGCCACGATGGTCACATCGCGCTTGCCGGTCTGCAGCGTCTCCTGGCCCGGGCCGTGGCCCTGCACTTCCGCCGACGGGCTGCGCACGCGCATCAGCTCGAACGGGATGCGGAAACGCACACCGTCGGTGAAGGCGAGCTCCAGCACCTTGGATTGCTGGTGCACGACGATGTCGGTGGGGAGCGGGGTGGTGGAATCGATGCCGGCCATGATCACGCGATCTCCCCGGCTGACCGGGCACATCGCTGCGAAAAACAAGCGGGCAGTGTACCGGTGCGTGGCCTCGTACGACGGGGGCTGGTCGGGTGGGCGATCGGGGCGCCCGGCCGGCGGGGTGAGCAACGAAAAAAATCCCGCCAGCTTTCACCGGCGGGATTCAACGGGAGCCCCGTTCGGGCCCGAGGCACCCGGCTTACCAAACGAGGAGAGTGGCAAGTCCTGCGGGGCTCCTTACCAGCTCAGGTTCAGCGTGTACGTGCCGCTGGTGCCCGAGTAGTAATAAGCCCGCACGTACACGACGATCGAGGACGATCCGGTGTTCGCGTACGTGAAGCTGTCGGCAGCGCCAGCGCCGTTTTCGCTGAGCTTGAGCTGCGTGCCGCTGCTGTTCTGCAGCTGCAGGTCGAAGTCCTTGCCGCTGGCCGGCGTCAAGGTCGCGCTCAGCGTCTTGCCCGCGGGCAGCGTGACCTTGAAGTAGTCGTTGGTGTCGGAAGTCGACAGGCTGCCCGTCACCTGGACCGGCGCGCTGACGGTCTGCGGCGCGGTGCGGCTGTTGTTGGGCTCGACCTCGGCGATCGTGCCGCCGCCACCGCCGCCGCCGCCGCCCTTGATCGCCGTGATCGCGGCGTTCGCGTCCAGCAGGCCGGAACCGCACTGGCTGCAGGTGCCGGGAAAGCGCGGGCGCTGCTCTTGAGCGCGGCCGTGATCTCGTCCGGCGTGGCGGTGGGCTTGGCGCTGTACATCAGGGCCGCGACACCGGCCACGTGCGGCGTGGCCATCGAGGTGCCCTGGTAGTAGGCGTAGCTGTCCGCGCCCGGCGTGCTGGTGCCGTTGTTCAGCGTCGACAGGATGCCGTTGCTGGCGCTGGAACGGACGTCGCCGCCCGGCGCGGCCAGCGTCACGATCGAGCCGTAGTTCGAGTAGTACGCGCGGGCGCCGTTGCGATCCGTCGCCGCGACCACGACCACGCCCGAGCAGTTCGCCGGGCTGGAGTTCGACGCGTTCTGGTTCTCGTTGCCGGCGGCGACGATGACGCTGGCGCCGCGCGAGCGGGCACCGTTGATCGCCGTCTGCGTCGTGGTGTCGCAGGCGCCGCCACCGCCCAGCGACAGGTTCAGCACCTTGGCCGGCGTCGCGTTGGTCGGCAGGCCGGAGACGCTGCCGCCCGAGGCCCAGGTCATGCCGTCGGCGATGTCGGAGGTGTAGCCGCCGCACTTGCCCAGCACGCGGATCGGCTGGACCTTGGCGTTGTAGGCGATGCCCGCCACGCCCAGGGCATTGTTGGTCTTGGCCGCGATCGTGCCGGCCACGTGCGTGCCGTGCCAGCTGGACGTGGAGGCCGGGTCGCCGGCCTGGCACTCATTGGCGGCGTTGTAGTCGCCGGGGTCGCTCGGGTCGTTGTCACGGCCGTTGCCGTCCACGGAGACCGTGGTGTCCACGATCATGTCGTAGCCCGCGACGATCTGGCCCGACAGGTCCGCATGCGGCCGGTAGCCGGTGTCGATGACCGCGACCACGACGCCGGTGCCGGTCGCCTGGTCCCAGGCCGCCGGTGCGCGGATGCCGCCGACGCTCTCGGACAGGTCCCATTGCGAGCCGTAGCTGCTGTCGTTCGGCACGAACAGCGCGTGCATCTTGCGGTCGGGTTCGACGTATTCGACGTTGGCGTCCTGCGCCTTGATCCGGTCGCCCAGCTCGCGCAGTTCCTGCAGGTTCAGCCGGCGGTCCAGCTTGAACACGTGGGCGCCGGTGCCCATCTGGCGCACCAGCGACAGCCGGGTGCCCAGCGGCGCCGCCAGTTGCTGCAGGCGCTCGGTACGGGCGCCGATGGCATCGCTGGCCACCGATTGCGCCTGGATCGCGGCGCCCAGGCGCCCTTGCACGACGGTGCTGCCGTCCTTGTATTTCACGATCAGACGATCGGTCTGTTCGCTCAGTTGCCGCGGCGCCTTGTCGATGTCCACCGACGACACGCCCGCCTGGGCGGCGCCCATCGTGACGAGACCCACAGCCAGCGCGACGCTGAGCTTGTTCAATCGCAACATGCTTGTCATCTCCAGAGTTCTCGATCGACGCCGGGTTCGCCGACGCCTGCAAAGCCCCGAACGTCTGGCGCGTTGGCACCGCTGGTGGGGCACGCCGATCGGCCCAATCCGATTGGCGTGCGATGCAGTGTAGGAAGACAGTTGGGCGCCAACCGACCTACCTGAAACAGTTAACAGGAAGGAATACCCCTATAACCTATTTGTGTCAAAACGCAGACTTTGATCTGCCAATCGCCCCTTTCTTACAGCTAACGCCCTGATTCGTAATGTTTGCGCGCAGTTTGCGGACCTGCGCGAACGGCGTGCCCGGGGTGTCGGAAGCCATGCGCGGGACGCCTCGGATGGCGGGGGACAGGGGGGTCGATTAGCCTGTGCGGCTTGTCGTTTTCGCCACACATTGGTGACAAATAACCATGCTTCCACTACGCCTGATTGCGGCCGCGGCTGCCTCCACCCTGGCCCTCGCCGCAGCACCGGCGCGCGCGCTGGATGTCGCAAGCTTCTCGCCCGACATCCAGCCTTGCGCCGACTTCTATGACTACGTGAACGGGCCGTGGGTCGCCCGCACCGAGTTGCCGGCCGACCGCACCCGGATCGGCAGCTTCGACGCGCTGCGCGTGGCCAACGACCGGCTGCTGAGCGATGCGCTGGCGGAGCTGCTGGCCAAGCCGGAGCTGCAGAAGTCGCCGGGCTTGAAGCAGGTCGCCGCGTACTACGCCAGCGGCATGGACCGGGCCGCCATCGAGGCGCAGGGCCTGAAGCCGATCAAGCCGTTGCTCGATCGCGTCGCCTCGATGAAGTCGGCGGAGGACCTGCCCTTCGTGCTGGCGCAGTTCGGCCGCGTGGGCATCGCCGCGCCGGTGGGCGCCTCCGTGCGCGCCGACGTCAAGAACACCCGCGTGAATGTGCTGACGCTGGGCCAGTCGGGCCTGGGCCTGCCGGACCGCGACGACTACTTCAAGGACAGCGACATCGCCAAGAAGCTGCGCACGGCCTACCGGCTGTATGCGCAACGGCTGTTGTCGTCGGCAGGGTTCGACGCCACGCCGGCCGCGATCGATGCGCTGATGGCCTTCGAGTCCCAACTGGCCGACGCGACGACGCCGCGCGCGCAGCTGCGCGATCCGCTCAAGGTCTACAACCCGATGACCACGGCCGAACTCGCGGGCAAGGCGCCGGGGCTGGCCTGGGACGGTTATCTGAAGGCGCTCACCCGCAGCGACACGCGGGCCGGCGGCGTCGAACGGCTGATCGTGGCGCAACCCGACTTCCTGGCGCGCGTCGCACAGATGGCCGGGAAGGTCCCGCTCGCCACCTGGCAGACCTACCTCCGGATGCGCGTGCTGGAGAACAGCGCCGCCCGCCTGCCGAAGGCCTTCGCCGAGGCGGATTTCGACTACCGCGGCGCGACCATCTCCGGGCTCGAGCAGCCGATGCCGCGCGACGAGGAAGTCATCCAGCTGATCGGCGGCCGCACCGGCGGCAGCCCGCTGGGCCTGGCGCTGGGCGAGCTGTTCGTGTCCAAGGCCTTCTCGCCCGAGGCGCAGCGCCGCGCGACGCTGCTGATCGGCGACGTCAAGGCCGCGATGAAGACGCGCATCCAGAACCTCGCCTGGATGAATCCCGACACCAAGGTCAAGGCGCTGGAGAAGCTCGAGGCGATGCAGCCCAAGATCGGCGCGCCCGCGTCCTGGCCGAAGTACGAGGGCATGACGCTCGATCCGAAGGACTTCGCCGGCAACCAGCTGCGCGCCGCGGCCTGGTTCCACGGCGAGCAGATCAAGGACCTGGACCGCCCGAGCGACCGCACGCGCTGGACGATGTCGCCGTACATCGTGAACGCGCAGGCGGGCGGCCTCAACGAGATCACCTTCCCCGCCGGCATCCTGCAGCCGCCGTTCTTCGACGCGAAGGCCGACGACGCTGTCAACTACGGCGGCATCGGCATGGTGATCGGGCACGAGATCGTCCACCACTTCGACGACCGCGGCCGGCAGTTCGACAGCATCGGCAGCCTCAACGACTGGTGGACCGCCGCCGACGCCGAGAACTACAAGGCGCGCGCCGACCGCGTCGTGGCGCTCTACGAGAGCTACGAGCCGGTCAAGGGCACGCACATCAACGGGCGGCTCACGCTGGGCGAGAACATCTCCGACATGGCCGGCATGCCGATCGCCTTCGACGCGCTGCAGAACGCGCTGCGCCGCACGGGCAAGACCGACAAGATCGACGGCTTCACCCCCGAGCAGCGCTTCTTCCTGTCCAACGCCATGGTCTGGCGCAACAAGTCGCGCGAAGCGGCGCTGCTGAACCAGCTGCGCACCGACCCGCACTCGCCGGGCAAGTTCCGCGTGCTGGCGCCGATGTCCAACATGCCGGAGTTCGCCAAGGCCTTCAGTTGCAAGGGCGGCGACGCGATGGTGGCAGCGGATCCGATCAAGGTCTGGTGACGCGCCGACCCCGCCGCGGCGACACCGTGCCGCGGCCTCCGGGGCCTGCCCGCCGTGAGGCGCGGCAGGCCCCGTGCCATTCGGGATCCATGCCTTTCGGGAGGGCCGCGCGGAAGTCATGGCCCGAACCCATCACGCCGAGGGTCAGGTCTTGTCATCGCGTCGTCATGCGCTGCGGAGCCGATCGTCATGCATGACTTTCGACCCGATGGATACTGGGGAAAGTCGATTCACGGCTGGTCGGCGATGAGGTGCGTTTCGTCGCGGAATTCCGGCGCTCCGGCCCTCGGCTTCGACGCTTGGTCGCGCGCCGCTTGGTCGAGGCCCTCGTGCTGCCTACGCTGAAAAAAGACCGATCGTTCCGCCACCGTGATGCGGGCCGCGACGGTTCCTCAGCCCACAGGAGCACGACATGCACGCCACCACCCGCCCCGTCCGCCACGCCCCCACGAACTTCCTCCGCGCCGCCGCCCGTCTCACCGCCGGCGCGGTCTTCGCCGTCCTGACCGCGGGCGCCGCGCAGGCGGCGCCCGACGACCTGCAGCGCGTCGAGATCTCCGGCCGCCGCCCCGGCGAGATCCCGCGCACCGACGTGCGCGCCACGTGCCCCGGTGTGGACAAGGCGCTGGGCGACCGCCTGGGCCGGGTCCAGTTCATCGAAGGCAAGGAAGGCCTCTCCACGGTCAGCTTCCGGCTGAACGGCAACGTCATCAGCGAGGTGCAGGACCGCGGCCCCCTCGCCTATCGCACCCCGCTGCGCCGGGCCGTGCGCGCGCTGCAATGCCAGGGCGCGGCGCGCGACACGCTCTACGTGATGCAGGTGTCGTTCCGCAACGAAGACTCGCGCGACGACATGAGCGGCCGCATCGCGCTGCTCGAGATGGCACCGCCGGCGGCAGGATCGACGGGCGGCGCAGCCAGCGGGGCGATGGTCGACGGGCGCTGATCGGGTTGTTCCGGGAGGGGTCTTCCCCGGCGGCTGGCTAGGATGGCCGGCACGACAACCCGGAGACCCCATCCATGCCCGTCCGCTCCACCGATGCCGCGCGCCGTTCCCTGCTGATCACGGGTGCCCTGGGCGCCACCGCCGGCGCCCTCGGCTGGCCCGCCACCGCGCGCGCGCAGACCTGGCCGTCCAAGCCGGTCCGGTGGGTCGTCGCCTACCCGGCGGGCGGCGGCTCCGACTTCCTGGCGCGCCAACTGGCGCCGGTGCTCGGCAAGGCGCTGGGGCAGACGCTGGTCATCGACAACAAGCCCGGCGCGGCGGGGATCATCGGCACCGACAACGCCGCCAAATCGCCGCCTGACGGCTACACCATCCTCACCGGCGACAACGGCGCGATGGTGTTCAACAGCGCGCTCTACAAGAAGCTGCCCTACTCGCCGGCGGACTTCGCGCCGGTCGGCTTCATGGCCCGCTTCCCGCTGCTGCTGGTGGTCAACCCCAACGCCGGCTTCAGCTCGGCGAAGCAGTGGCTCGATACCATCAAGGCCAGACCCGGCAAGTACAGCTATGCCTCGCCCGGCGTCGGCAGCCCGCATCACCTCGCGATGGAGCTGCTGAAGGATCGCACCAACAGCTACATCGTCCATGTGCCTTATCGCGGCACGGCGTTCTCGACGCAGGATCTGATCGCGGGCGTGGTGCCGATGGGCATCCTCGACACCGCCGCCGCCCTGCCGCACCTGCGCGCCGGCAAGCTGAAGGCGCTGGCGGTCCTCGCGCCCAGACGCATTGCCGCGCTGCCCGACGTGCCCAGCTTCGACGAGACCGGCGTCACCGGCGTCGACGTCAGCGCCTGGCAGGGTCTCTTCGTCCCGAAGGGCACGCCCGAAGCGATCGTGGCGAGGCTGGGCGCGGAGCTGGGGAAGGCGCTCACACAGCCGGAACTGAAAGCGAAGCTGGAGGATTTCGGCCTCGAAGTCGCGCCGGGCGACGCCGCCGCGTTGGCACGTTTCATCCAGTCCGAAACCCAGAAGTGGCATGCGCTGATCCGCAGCCGCGGCATCTCGGCGGAGTGAGCCGTTGCGCCGGCCGGGAGAGCCGACCGTCCGGTCGGTCACCTCCTGGGAGGTGATAGCGCTGTCCTCCTCTGAGGGAGACCGGACTCATTACTCCACGTGACCGTGAAATAGCCACGGGTTATCCCTTGAAGGGCGATAAACGAAACGCCCTGACAGGCTGTCATACGCAATACAGTTTGACCTAGCGCAAAGACAAAATGACAACGACGCGCTAGGAGACCTCCACCATCACTCCAGTTCCGCCTCATCGCGGAGCCGTCCGGTCATGAACAACAACAACGCCGTGCGCGCGACGGTGGCCCGTCGCGTCTCCATCTGGTCAAGTGCCGCGATCGCGGTCCTTCTGATCGTCATCTGCGGTGCCCTGTCCTGGGTGCTCACCAATCAGGCGCGGCAGCGCACGCAGGACTACATGTCGGCGGAGGCGACGTCGGTGGCGCGCGTCGCGGATGCCCTGGACCGCACGGCGCGGGATTCGGCGAACCGGCTGTACGACGTGCTGGCCGGCGACTTCGAAGGCGGCACCTTCACGCTCGCGGGCGACGGGGAACTGGCCTTCAACGGCCAGAAGCTCAACGGCAACTTCGACGCGGTCGACCGCTTCACCCGCCGCACCGGCGGCGTGGCGACGATCTTCGCGCGCAAGGGCACGGACGACTTCATCCGCATCACCACCTCGCTGAAGAAGGAAGACGGCTCGCGCGCCGTCGGCACGACGCTGGACCGCGCCGGCGCCGCCTTCGGCAAGCTCTCGGCGGGGGACACGTACGTGGGCCCGGCGACGCTGTTCAAGTTGCCCTACATGACGCGTTACTCGCCGATCAAGGACGCGGACGGCAAGGTCGTCGGCATCCTGTTCATCGGCTTCGACATGCGCGGACTGCAGCAGGAGCTCGTGAAGATGGCCGACGCGGTCAAGCTTTACGACACCGGCGGGCTGTACCTGCTCGATCCGGGCAAGACGCCGGCTGACGCGCTGCTGCGCGCCCACCCGCGCGCCCAGGGCAAGAAGCTGTCCGAAGTGATGCCGGCCGACCAGGCCGAGCAGTACGTCAAGGCGCTCGTCGACGATCAGGACGGCGTGCTGGAGACGGTCCAGGCCGTCTACGGCGAGAACTACAAGGACGCGTTCGCGGTGGCGCGCAAGTCTCAGGCCACCGGCTGGTGGGTGATCGCCGAGGCCTCGCGGGCGCAGGCGCTGGCGGCCCACAACACCACGCTGTGGGTGCTGTGGGGACTGATGCTCGCGACCGTTGTCCTTCTGGGGTTGGGCGTGACCTGGATGCTGGGACGCTGGGTCGGGCAGCCGCTCGCGGACCTGAACGAGGCCGTCGCCGCGGTCGCGGCCGGCGATCTGACCCGCCCGGTGATCGTGCGTCAGCAGGACGACCTTGGCGCCCTGTCCGCGGGCGTCGAGCGCATGCGCCTGCAGCTCTCGCGCACCATCAACGAGGTGCGCCAGGCCAGCGATTCCATCGGCACCGCCTCGGCGGAGGTCGCCGCCGGCAGCCGCGACCTGTCGGCCCGGACCGAGCAATCGGCCAGCCATCTGCAGGAGACCGCCTCCGCGCTGGAAGAGCTCGCCAGCTCCATGAGCCAGACCGCCGCGTCGGCCGCGCAGGCCCATCAGCTCGTCGGCGAGTCCGACCGCGCGGCGCAGCGCGGCGGCAACGTCGTCGCCCAGGTCGTGACCACCATGGACGCGATCTCCGCCGCCAGCCGGCAGATCGGCGACATCATCGGCACCATCGACTCCATCGCGTTCCAGACCAACATCCTGGCGCTCAATGCCGCGGTCGAGGCCGCGCGTGCCGGTGAACAAGGTCGCGGCTTCGCGGTCGTCGCCGCCGAAGTCCGGCACCTCGCCCAGCGCAGCGCGGAAGCCGCCAAGCAGATCAAGGGACTGATCACCACCAGCGGCGAACGCGTGGAATCCGGTGCCAAGCTCGTCGGCGATACCGGCGAAGCCATGCGGGACATCGTCACCAGCGTGAAGCGGGTGACCGACATCATCGGCGAGATCTCCACCGCCTCGCGGGAGCAGTCCCAGGGCGTGACCCGCATCAATGGCGCGGTGGCCCAGCTCGACCAAGGCACGCAGCAGAACGCCGCGCTCGTCGAGGAAAGCACCGCCGCCGCGGAAAGCCTGCGGGAACAGGCGCATCGCCTGGTCGCGCAGGTCGGGCAGTTCCGGGTCTGACACGCACCGCCCCGCCCCAATGCAAAGCCCGCCTTCCGGCGGGCTTTTTCGTTGGCGTCGCGCCGACGTCGCGTCGGCGGCTCAGGTCCTCAGACCAGCACCCGCTCGATGCCCCCGTTGTTGGCCTTGGCCACGTACTCGGGCATCCAGTTCTCCCCGAGGATCTTGCGGGCCATCTCGACGACGATGTAGTCCGCCTCGAGCAGGCCGTTCTGCAGATCGTCGCCGTAGCGGCTGAGCCCTTGCAGGCAGGACGGGCAGCTGGTGAGGATCTTGAGATTCTCCTCCGCGCCGACCTTGCCCGCCGCCCGCAGCTGCGTCTCCGCCTTGCGCAGTTCCTCTTCCTTGCGGAAGCGGACCTGGGTCGACACATCCGGTCGCGTGACACCCAGCGTGCCGCTCTCGCCGCAGCAGCGTTCGCTCTTCATGACTTCGGGGCCGACGAGCGCCTTGACGGTCTTCATCGGATCCTGCAGCTTCATCGGCGAGTGGCAGGGATCGTGATAGAGGTAGGCCTGCTTGGTGTCGAGCTGGATGCCCTTCTCGAGCAGGTACTCGTGGATGTCGATGATGCGGCAGCCGGGGAAGATGTCCTCGAACTTGTAGCCCTGGAGCTGGTCGTAGCAGGTCCCGCAGCTGACCACCACCGTCTTGATGTCGAGGTAGTTCAGCGTGTTGGCCACGCGATGGAACAGCACGCGGTTGTCGGTGATGATCTTCTCGGCCTTGTCGAACTGACCCGACCCGCGCTGCGGGTAGCCGCAGCAGAGGTAGCCCGGCGGCAGCACGGTCTGCACGCCGGCGTGCCAGAGCATGGCCTGCGTCGCCAGGCCGACCTGGCTGAACAGCCGCTCCGAACCGCAACCCGGGAAGTAGAAGACCGCCTCCGCTTCCGCCGAGGTCTTCTGCGGATTGCGGATGATGGGGACGTAGTCCTTGTCCTCGATGTCGAGCAGCGCGCGCGCCGTCTTCTTCGGCAGACCGCCCGGCAGCTTCTTGTTGATGAAGTGGATGACCTGTTCCTTGATCGGCGCGGTCCCCACGGTCGCCGGCGGCGCGCCGGTCTGCTTGCGCGCGACGCGCTTGAGCAGGCTGTGCGCGATGCGCTGCGCCTTGAAGCCGACGCCGACCATCGCCGCCCGGGCGATCTTGATCGTCTCCGGGTTGGTCGCGTTGAGCATCAGCATCGCCGCCGCATTGCCGGGGCGGAAGCTCTTCTTGCCCATCTTGCGCAGCAGGTTGCGCATGTTCATCGTGACGTCGCCGAAGTCGATCTTCACCGGGCACGGGTTCAGGCACTTGTGGCACACCGTGCAGTGGTCGGCGACGTCCTCGAACTCCTCCCAGTGCTTGATCGACACGCCGCGGCGCGTCTGCTCCTCGTACAGGAAGGCCTCGACCAGCAGCGAGGTCGCGAGGATCTTGTTGCGCGGGCTGTAGAGCAGGTTGGCGCGCGGCACGTGGGTCGCGCACACCGGCTTGCACTTGCCGCAGCGCAGGCAGTCCTTGATGGACTCGCTGATCGCGCCGATGTCGCTCTGCTGCATGATCAGCGACTCATGCCCCATCAGCCCGAAGCTGGGCGTGTAGGCATTGGTCAGGTCGGCGAAGGTCGTCTGGCTGCCATGGCCACCGGTCCCCGGGCGCAGCAGCTTGCCCTTGTTGAAGCGCCCTTCCGGATCGATCCGGGCCTTGTAGCCGGCGAAGCCCGCCAGCTCCTCATCGGTGAGGAACTCGAGCTTGGTGATGCCGATGCCGTGCTCGCCGGAGATCACGCCGTCCAGCGAGCGCGCCAGCGTCATGATCCGCGCGACCGCCTCGTGCGCGGTCTGCAGCATCTCGTAGTTGTCCGAGTTCACCGGGATGTTGGTGTGCACGTTGCCGTCGCCGGCATGCATGTGCAGCGCCACCCAGACGCGACCGCGCAGCACTTCCTTGTGGATGCGCTTGCACTCCTCCAGGATCGGCGCGAAGGCGCCGCCCGCGAAGACGTCCTGCAGCGGCTTGAGGATCTGGCGCTTCCAGCTCGCGCGCAGCGTGTAGTCCTGGAGCTGCTCGAAGTAGGAGCGATCGCCTTCACGAGGGACGTCCAGCTCCTGCATCCAGGTGCGCCATTGCAGGCCGGTCTCGTCCAGCAGCGCCAGCGCCTGCGCCACGCGGTCCTCGAGCAGCTCCGCGCTCGGGATCTCGCCGGCGTCATCGCCCTTGCCCAGCGGCAGGTTGCCGTCGGCGAAGAAGGTGCGCAGCGCGTCGATCAGCGCCAGCTTGTTGCGCAGCGACAGCTCGATGTTGATGCGCTCGATGCCCAGCGTGTACTCGCCCATGCGGGGCAGCGGGATCACCACGTCCTCGTTCACCTTGAACGCGTTCGTGTGCTTGGAGATCGCCGCCGTGCGCTTGCGGTCCAGCCAGAACTTCTTGCGCGCATCGGCGCTGACCGCGACGAAGCCTTCGCCCGAACGGCCGTTGGCCAGGCGCACGACCTCGCTGGTGGCGCGCGCGACCTCATCGGCGTCGTCACCGACGATGTCGCCGATGAGCACCATCTTCGGCAGCCCGCCGCGCTTGCTCTTGGTGGCGTAGCCGACCGCCTTCAGGTAGCGGTCGTCCAGATGCTCGAGGCCGGCGAGGATGGCCCCGTTGGGCTTCTTCATCTCGCCGAACATGAAGTCCTTGATGTCGACGATCGATGGCACGCAGTCCTTCGGATTGCCGAAGAACTCCAGGCAGACCGTGCGCACATGCGCCGGCATGCGGTGCACGATCCAGCGCGCGCTGGTGATCAGGCCGTCGCAGCCTTCCTTCTGGATGCCCGGCAGGCCCGCGAGGAACTTGTCGGTGACGTCCTTGCCCAGGCCCTCCTTGCGGAAGGTGCGGCCCGGGATGTCCAGGCGCTCGGTACGCTCCAGCGTCTTGCCGGTCGCGTCGTAGTAGTGGAGGTCGAAGCTCGCGACCTCGACGTCATGGATCTTGCCGAGATTGTGGTTGACGCGCACGACCTCGAGCCACTTCGCATCCGGCGTGACCATGCGCCAGGAGGCGAGGTTGTCCAGCGCCGTGCCCCAGAGCACCGCCTTCTTGCCGCCGGCGTTCATCGCGATGTTGCCGCCGACGCACGAGGCCTCGGCCGAGGTCGGATCGACCGCGAAGACGAAGCCGTGCAGCTCCGCCAGGTCCGACACGCGCTGCGTGACGACGCCGGCCTCGGTCCAGATCGTCGGGATCTCGCGATCCAGGCCCGGCAGGCGCTGCATCTCGACGCCACGCATGGCCTCGAGCTTCTCGGTGTTGATCACCGCGCTGTTCCAGACCAGCGGCACCGCGCCGCCGGTGTAGCCGGTGCCGCCGCCGCGCGGGATGACCGTCAGCCCCAGCTCGAAGCAGCCCGCCACCAGCGCAGCCATCTCGGCCTCGGTGTCCGGGGTCAGCACCACGAAGGGGTACTCGACACGCCAGTCGGTCGCGTCGGTCACGTGCGCGACGCGCGACAGCCCGTCGTACTTGATGTTGTCCTTGGCGGTGGTCTTCGCGAAGACCTTGGTCGCGCGCGTGCGCAGTTCGGCCACCTGCTCGAACTGGTGCGAGAACGCGGCCACCGCCGCCTCCGCCGCGGTCAGCAGCTCGCCGACCCAGGCGTCGCGCTTGGCGTCGTCTTCCGGATGACGGCGGCGCTGCACTTCGCCCAGGCGATGGCGCAACGCGCCGATCAGCGCCTCGCGACGCTTGGGGTTGTCCAGCAGGTCGTCCTGCAGGTACGGATTGCGCTGCACGACCCAGATGTCGCCGAGCACCTCGTACAGCATCCGCGCGGAGCGGCCGGTCTGACGCTCGGTGCGCAGCTGGTCGAGCAGTTGCCATGCACGGGCGCCGAGCAGGCGAAGGACGATTTCGCGATCGGAGAAGGACGTGTAGTTGTACGGAATCTCGCGCAGCCGGGCGGCGGGCGCGTGCGGCTGGTTCAGGTCGCCGGCCATCGCGGGGTCGGCGGGCATCAGCAGATGCGGTGCATTCATGGCGGCCAGGTGCTCGCGCACCGGGGTTGCGGCAGGCCGGCGTCCAGGGGAGCGGACACCGATGCCAGGCTGGAAAGACAGGCGGAGAAGGCAAGGGCCCGCGACCGGACAGCGCCCTGGACTTGTGGTCCCCGCACCCGCTGGACACGGGCATGGAAGCGGCGTTCGCGAATGGCCGCGATCAGCGGCCGGCCCGGTCTGGGCAATGGTGGGAATCCTAACCCACCACCAGAGGGCAATCCCGGGCGAGGGACTCTAAGTTCGCCGGTGTCACAATGTCCGAATAAGCTCGCCGGCCCTCGGCGGACCGTCCACCCGACGACGTCCGCCGCGGACCGCAGAACCACCCTCCCCGAGCATCGGAGACCCATGAAGCACCTCCCGACTTCCCTGTTGGCCACATCGGCCGTCGCGCTGGCCGCGCTGATCGCCCCCGCCGCCGCGTCGGCGCAGACCGAGATCCAGTGGTGGCACTCGATGGGCGGCGCCCTCGGCGACTGGGTCAACGACCTGGCCAAGGACTTCAACGCCAGCCAGAAGGACTACAAGATCGTCCCCACCTACAAGGGCAGCTACGACGAGTCGATGGCCGGCGCCATTGCCGCCTTCCGCGCCGGCAACGCGCCGCACATCCTGCAGGTCTTCGAGGTCGGCACCGCCACGATGATGGCCAGCAAGGGCGCGATCGTGCCGGTGGGTCAGGTGATGCAGCAGGCCGGCGTGAAGTTCGACAACGGCGCCTACGTGCCCGCCGTCGCCGGTTACTACACCGCGCCGAACGGCCAGATGCTGAGCTTCCCGTTCAACAGCTCGACCACCGTCTTCCACTACAACAAGGACGCGTTCAAGGCCGCCGGCCTGGACCCGAACAAGCCGCCGAGCTCCTGGCCCGAGGTCGCCGCCGCCGCCGCCAAGCTCAAGGCCGCCGGCCACAAGTGCCCGTTCACCACGAGCTGGGTCAGCTGGACGCAGCTGGAAAGCTTCTCCGCCTGGCACAACGTCGAGTACGCGACGAAGAACAACGGCTTCGGCGGCCTCGACGCGCGGCTGGCGTTCAACTCGCCGCTGCACGTGCGCCACATCGAGAACCTGGCCAACATGGCCAAGCAGGGCCTGTTCGTCTACAAGGGCCGCGGCAACAGCGCCGACGCGACCTTCTACTCCGGCGAGTGCGCGATGGAGACCGGCTCCTCCGGCCTCTACGCCAACATCAAGAAGAGCGCCAAGTTCGCTTCCGGCATCGCGCCGCTGCCCTACTACCCCGACGTGCCCGGCGCGCCGCAGAACACCGTCATCGGCGGCGCCAGCCTGTGGGTGATGTCCGGCAAGAAGCCGGCCGAATACAAGGGCGTGGCCGCGTTCTTCCAGTACCTGTCCAGGGCCGAGGTCGCGTCCGAGAGCCACAAGCGCACCGGATACCTGCCGGTGACCAAGGCGGCCTACGAGCTGACCGAGCAGAGCGGCTTCTACAAGCAGAACCCGGGCACCGACGTCGCCGTGCAGCAGATGATCCGCAAGACGACGGAGAAGTCGCGCGGCGTGCGCCTGGGCAACTTCGCGCAGATCCGCACCGTCATCGACGAGGAACTGGAGCAGGTCTGGGCCGGCAAGAAGCAGCCCAAGGAAGGCCTGGACGCCGCGGTCAAGCGCGGCAACGAACTGCTGGAACGCTTCCAGAAGGCCAACAAGTCCTGACCCCCGGCTGAGCCGACCGGAGCGCTGTCGCGCTCCGGTCTCCCCGCCCTTTCCGATTCCTCTTTCGACGCCCTCCCCGGATGTCCCAACAGAAACGCGTGGTGTTCCGATCGCGCTGGCTGCCCTGGCTGCTGCTGGCGCCGCAGGCGCTGGTGATCGGCGTGTTCTTCTTCTGGCCCGCGGCGCAGGCGCTGCTGCAGAGCCTGCAGCAGCAGGACGCCTTCGGCCTGTCGACGGAGTGGGTCGGCCTGGCCAACTTCCAGAACCTGATCGAGGACGACAGCTACCTCGCCTCGTTCAAGACGACGGCGGTGTTCTCGCTGCTGGTGGCGGTGATCGGGCTGGCCCTGTCGCTGCTGCTGGCCACGATGGCCAACCGCGTCGTGCGCGGCGCGCCGGTCTACAAGACGCTGCTGATCTGGCCCTACGCGGTCGCGCCGGCGATCGCGGGCGGTGCTGTGGCTGTTCATGTTCGCGCCGTCCATCGGCGTGGTCGCCTACGGCCTGCAGCAGATGGGCATCAACTGGAATCACCTGCTCAATGCCGACCACGCGATGACCCTCGTCGTGATGGCCGCGATCTGGAAGCAGGTCTCCTACAACTTCCTGTTCTTCCTGGCCGGGCTGCAGTCCATCCCGAAGTCGCTGCTGGAGGCCGCCGCGATCGATGGCGCCGGCCCGTGGCGCCGCTTCTGGACGATCACCTTCCCGCTGCTGTCGCCGACCTCGTTCTTCCTGCTGGTGATCAACGTGGTCTACGCCTTCTTCGACACCTTCGGCATCATCGACGCGGCCACCCACGGCGGCCCCGGCAAGGACACCGCGATCCTGGTCTACAAGGTCTACTACGACGGCTTCAAGGCGCTGGACCTCGGCGGCTCCGCCGCGCAGAGCGTCGTGCTGATGGTCATCGTGATCACGCTGACGGTCCTGCAGTTCCGCTTCGTCGAAAAGAAAGTGCAGTACTGACATGGTCGAGCGTCGCCCCGCCCTGACGATGCTGTCGCACCTGATCCTGGTGCTCGGCGTGCTGATCGTCGCCTTCCCGCTGTACATCGCCTTCGTCGCGTCGACGCAGACGGCCGCGGAGATCGTCCAGTCCCCGATGCCGCTGCTGCCGGGATCGCACCTGCTGGACAACTATGCGGCCGCGCTGTTCGGCAACACCGGCGGCGGCTCCAAGGCGCCGGTCGGCCAGATGATGTGGATCAGCTTCGTCTCCGCGATGGTCATCGCGGTGGGCAAGATCGCGATCTCGCTGTTGTCGGCCTTCGCGATCGTCTACTTCCGCTTCCCGGCGCGGAACTTCTTCTTCTGGGCCATCTTCGTCACCTTGATGCTGCCGGTGGAAGTGCGCATCGGCCCGACCTACCAGGTCGTCTCCGACCTGAAGATGCTCAACACCTACGCCGGGCTGACGGTACCGCTGATCGCCTCGGCGACCGCGACCTTCCTGTTCCGGCAGTTCTTCCTGACGATCCCGGACGAGCTCGTCGAAGCCTCGCGCATCGACGGCGCCGGTCCGCTGCGCTTCTTCCGCGACGTGCTGCTGCCCTTGTCGAAGACCAGCATCGCGGCGCTCTTCGTCATCCAGTTCATCTACGGCTGGAACCAGTACCTGTGGCCGCTGCTGGTCACGACCGACGAGCAGATGTACCCGGTCGTCATCGGCATCAAGCGCATGATCAGCGGCGGCGACGCGGCCAACGACTGGAACATCATCATGGCCACCGCGATGCTGGCGATGATCCCGCCGGCGCTGGTCGTGGTGCTGATGCAGCGCTGGTTCGTGAAGGGCCTGGTGGACGCCGAGAAGTAAGCGCCGGGAAGCAATCGGCAACCACCAAGCGCCGACCACCAAGCGCCGACAAGTAAAACGAGAGAAGACTCCGATGGCAAGCATTTCCCTGCGCAACGTCGTCAAGCAATACGGCAGCGGCGCCAAGGCCAACCCCGTGATCCACGGCGTCAACGCCGAGATCCGGGACGGCGAGTTCGTCGTCATCGTCGGTCCGTCGGGCTGCGGCAAGTCCACGCTGCTGCGCATGGTCGCGGGGCTGGAAGAGATCAGCGGCGGCGAGATCGCCATCGGCGAGCGCGTCGTCAACGAGATCGAGCCCGCGGACCGCGACATCGCGATGGTGTTCCAGAACTACGCGCTCTACCCGCACATGAGCGTGTTCGAGAACATGGCCTACGGGCTGAAGATCCGCAAGCTGTCCGAAGCGCAGATCCGCGAGCGCGTCGACAAGGCCGCGCGCATCCTGGAACTCGCGCACCTGCTGCAGCGCAAGCCGCGCGAGCTCTCCGGCGGCCAGCGCCAGCGCGTCGCGATGGGGCGGGCGATCGTGCGCGATCCGCAGGTCTTCCTGTTCGACGAGCCGCTGTCCAACCTCGACGCCAAGCTGCGCGTGCAGACGCGGTTGGAAATCCAGAAGCTGCACCGCGAGCTGGGCGTGACCTCGCTGTTCGTCACGCACGACCAGGTCGAGGCGATGACGCTGGCGCAGCGCATCGTCGTCATGAACGGCGGGCGCATGGAGCAGTTCGGCACGCCCGACGAGGTCTACGGCCGCCCGGCCACGACCTTCGTCGCGAGCTTCATCGGCTCGCCGGCGATGAACCTGCTCAAGGGCCGCGTCGAGGGTCGGCGTTTCGTCATCGGCAACACCGCCCTGCCGCTGCCGCAAGCGGCGCCGCGCGAGGGCGAGCTGATCCTCGGACTGCGTCCCGAGCACGCGCTGCCGCACGATGGGCAGATCGTCGCGGGCGACACCACAGCCTGGCCGCTGAAGGTGGACATGGTCGAGATGCTGGGCGCGGAACGGCTGGTGTACGGCCGTCTCGGCGACGCGGCCTTCACGCAGCGCATCGACGGCACCGACACGCCGCCGCAACCTGGCGCCGAGGTGCTGCTGACGGCGCCGGCCGAGCGGCTGCATTGGTTCGATCCCGCGACGGGGCAGCGCGTCGACTGAGCGCGCGCCTAGCCTGGCGTCGAGCATCCACGATCAGGGAGAACGACATGACCAACCGGACACCGATCCTCGACGACGAGACCAACTGGCCCTGGTCGCTGCCCTTCTGGGTCGCGCATCGCGGCGCGGGCAAGCTGGCGCCGGAGAACACGCTGGCGGCCTTCCGCGAAGGCGCGCGCCACGGCTACCGCGCCTTCGAGTGCGACGTGAAGCTGAGCGCCGACGGCGTTCCGTTCCTGCTGCACGACGCGACGCTGGACCGCACGACGACCTCGCGCGGCCGCGCCGCGGACCGGACCTGGAGCGAGCTGTCCCGGCTCGACGCGGGCCGCTGGCACAGCCGTGCATTCGCGGGCGAACCGCCGGCCAGCCTCGAAGCCATCGCCGCCTTCGTGCGCCGCAACCAGCACGCGCTGAACATCGAGATCAAGCCCACCCCGGGCGACGAGTTCTGCACCGGCGAGGTCGTCGGGGGCGAGGTGCTGCGCCTGTGGGAAGAGACGGCGCCGGACTCGGTGCTGTTCAGCAGCTTCCAGCCGGAGGCGCTGCGCGGTGCGCGCGAGTCCGCGCCGCAGGTGCCGCGCGGTCTGCTGCTCGACAAGCTCGAGGGCGACGGCTGGCTGCAACTGGCGCAGTCGCTGGGCTGCCGCGCCGTCATCACGCATTACGCGCTGATGGATCAGACGCTGGTGGCTCGCCTGCACGAGGCCGAGATGAAGGCGCTGGTCTACACGGTGAACGACGCCGCTGCCGCGCAATGGCTGATCGCCAACGGCGTCGACGGCATCATCACCGACGCGGTCGACCGCTTCAGCCCGACGGCCTGAGCCGCCGATCGCGGAACCTCGGCGGACCTGACCGGACGAGACGCGGCGCCCCGTGCGCGCGGTCGCTTTCAGCGCGAGGGATCGATCAACTCGTTGATCGAGATCATCCCGTAGATGCAGGTATCGCTGAGCTGCCCGGTGACGTTCAGCGCGTCGTCGCGCAACAGCCCTTCGAGCGAGAAGCCGCAGCGCTCGGCGACCGCCCGACTGGCCGCATTGCGCGAATCGGTGCGGATCTCCAGGCGACGTGCACGCAACTGGCCGAAGGCCATGCGCGCCAACGCGATCACTGCCTCAGACACCAGCCCGCGCCCGGTGTGCGACGGGCTGATCCAGTAGCCGAGCTCGTAGCGGCGCACCTTCCATTCCAACGTGTGCAGCCCCGCGCCGCCGATCAGCCGGCCCGCTTGGCCGTCCGGCTCGCGCTCATGCAGGTAGTAGGCGAGGTGCTGCCGCTGCAGGAACTGCGACTGCATGCGCCGCGCGATCGCCTCGGACTGCTCGACGCTGGGCGTCTCGTGCGCCCAGGGCATCCAGGGCTTGAGGTGCTCCTGGGCGTCGAGGACGGCGCGGTTGAGGACGGGCCCAAGGCCCGCCCGCGGTGCCAGGAGCAGGAGACGCGAGGTCTCCAGGCGCTCGGGAACGTCGATGAGGATGGGGTCGTCGGCAGGCATGACTCGCATGATGGAAGGCGGTCCTGTCAGTTGCCGTTGGCCGGCTGCAAGTTCGTGCCGCCCGTCTGACTCGCAGGAGGGACGCCAGGCATCGCCTCGGCCCCCAGCGGGGGCTCCTCATCCTCGACCTTGGGCAGCACCTTCACCGAACGGATGGCCTGGACCTGCCAGGCCAGCGCCGCCAGCAGCAGCGCGCCCACGCCGGCGAAGGCCAGCGCGGCGCGCAGGCTGACGTGCTCGCCGAGCCAGCCGCCGATCAGCGCGCCGGGACCGGCGGGGATCAGGATGAGCCAGCGCATCGTGCTGGTCATGCGGCCCAGCAGCGGCCCGGGCGTCACCGCCTGTCTCAGCGACAGGAAGTTGATGAAGATGAACACCGCGCCGATGCCGAACATGAACAGCGTGAAGGCGAAGGCCGCCACGCCCCAGGCGTTGGCCGGCGCGACGCACAGCGCCGCCCAGCCGACGCCGCACAACGCGAAGCCGCTGACCAGGCAGGGCCCGGGTCCGAGGCGCGCGCTGACGCGGTAGCCGATGGCGCTCGCCAGCACCGTGCCGGCGCCCAGCGCGATGTAGGACAGGCCGACGCTCTGCGCCGACAGCCCGAGCACGCGCGTTGCGAACAGGATCTGCACCACCTGCGCCGCCTGGTTGAACATCTGCCAGCCGCCGACCGCGCAGGCCAGCGCGACCAGCATGGGCTTGCCGCGCACGAAGGCGACGCCGGCCTTCAGGTCGCGCCAGAAATCGGCACCGTCCAGGCGATGCAGGGTCTCATTGACCTTGACGCCGCGCAGGATCGCCGCGGAGGCCACCAGCAGCAGCGCGTCGACCGCCAGCGCCAGCGGCGCGCCGACCAGCTTGATCAGCGCGCCCGCCACACCGGGACCGGCGACTTCCGCGCCCGACGAGGCCAGGGCGTTCTTCGCATGCGCCTCGACCAGCCGGTCCCGGCTCACCACCTGCGTCAGCACGATCTGCGAGGCGCTGCCCGCGATCGTGTACACGGTGCCGAGCAGGAAGCCGACGAAGTACAGCCAGGGCATGCCCAGCCAGCCCAGCCAGTGGGCGATCGGCACGCTGGCCACGGCCACGGCCAGCGTGAGCTCCCCGACGATGTAGACCGGCAACTTGCGCACGCGGTCCAGCCACACACCGGCGGGCAGCGAGAACAGCACGAACGGCACGAGTTCCATCGCCGTCAGCACGCCCATCTGCGTCGGCGACGCATGCAGCAGCACCGCCGCGGTCAGCGGCAGCGCCAGCAGCGTGATCTGCCCGCCCAGCGAGCTGATCAGGATCGACGTCCACAGGCGCCGGTAGACGAGGTTGCGCAGCAGATCGCCGGCGGGGAGCCGGATGAGATCCAGCAGGCGGTCGAGCAGACGGTCGACCCACGTGGTTGTCCTCTTGGGCAACATGATGAAACTCCGGATGCGGGCCGCGCGGGGCGTCGTGCGCCGGGTGCGGACCGGGGCGAGCGGGACGCGTCGGCGTCGCGGTCGCGGAAAGCCAGGGACCTGGGAGTCCGGCCGCAGCGGGCCGGCGGGCATCGTGAAGATGCCTACGGTCGTCGCGCCCAGCCGGCCTGGCCAAGCGCGCGCACCGACGCCAGGGCGTCGTTTCTGGTGCGGTCGAGCAGCTTGGTCATCAGTCGGCTCCGATCGTTGATCGTGGCGTGAGAGCTTCCGGGGAGGAAGAAGGCGTCGATGCTATCAGCGCCGTCATGTCGTCCACAAGTGAGGAAAGGCAGGGGCGTGTCACGCCCCTGCCGCGGACGTCACCAGATGTGCACCTGGATCGTCCCGTCGGGGTCGACGCTGGTGATCTGGAACCGCATGCCTCCCGGCAGCGGGTCCGTGAAGATCTCTCCTGGGCTCAGGGCCGCATCGACACGACTGCTGGAGCTGTTGGTCGTGAGCGGGTGGAGATCCAGGAGCCAGGTCTCACGCGGTTGCGTCGCCGGCGACGAGTTGGCCTGGCGAATGAGCAGACCGTGGACGGTGGTCTCCAGCACCAGGTGGTGGATCGATCCGTTGACGAAATTGTCATAGGGACCGCCACAGGCCACACGGGTCTCCAGCCAGTAGTCCTTGCCGGCCGTGGTCGACGCCATCCGCAATGCGCGCGGCGCACCGTTGTCGGCCGAGCAGTACAGCGGGCGCAGCCGGTAGTAGCCGGGTCCCGTGACCGTCGTCACCTCCGAGGGAAGCACCCAGCCGAAGTCATAGGCGCGTGGCGCGGCGAACAGCCGCGGGTTCGGATCCATGGCGCTGTAGGGATTGCCGAGGGGACCCGGGTCGACCACGCGCCCGGTCGTGCCCATGCCGTCGGTGGAGTCCCCCTGGGTGTCCGCGATGCAATTGCCGGACATCGACACCGGCACGAGCTGAAGCAGCGGATCCGTGCATGTCAAGGCGCGCGCATGGCCGGCGCCGATGTTGTGGCCCAACTCATGGACCAGGGTGCGGATGGTCAACGGCGAGGTGGCCGGCGTCGTGGCCATGTCGAAATACACCACCTTGCGATTCGTGTTGGTCGCACCGACGGTGCCCTGCGTCCCCGTCGCGTTGGCGCATCCAACCGCCACCCTGGGCGTGACGATGTAGGTGGTGTCGTAGGTCGCTGGATCGAATCCCGCGGCGGCGGCGGCGGCCACGGCCGGCGCAGACCAGGTGGCCGTCGCGCAGTCGTCGCCCGTGGGCTCGGGAATGACGACGTTGACGATGTCGCCCAACGGGATCGGCGCCCCCGCAGGGACCAGGGCGTGGTTCGTGATGTTCAGCCGCCCTCCCGAGACCACCCAGTAGAACGAGCGCACACTCGGCGCGGCGCTGGAGAACAGCGCGTTCTGCACGTCCTGGACGGAGCGCTGGGTCGGGCGGGTCGGGGTGGTGACCAGGACCCCGAGGATGGTCCTGTTCGTGGGGACCTGGGCCCAACAAGCCCCACCGCAAGCCCCCAGGCCCAGCGTGGACGCGAGGAGAAACTTCCGGGTGATCAGCTTCATTGCGAACTCCAGTCGTCAGGTAGATGACGCGGCCTCAGTGTTCGCAGACAGACCTAGTTGTTCGTCGAACGAATCGTAAATGTTTGACGTCCCCTCCTCATCGCCCCATGGGTTGAAACCGCCTGTCAGCCCGGCCTCGTTGCTCACCACCCCGCGGCCGCACCGTCGCGCCGCGGATCGCTGGCCGCGACGTAACCCTCCACCGCCGGATCGCCGAGGCGCCAGATGAACTGCCCCGCGCCGAAGTCCTGGTAGCTGTCGCTGATCCCGGCGATCTCGTGGCCGAGCGCCCGCAGTCCCGCGACGGCTTCGGGGTTCATCGTCGACTCGACGTTGATCGACAGCCCCGCGTTGTAGCGCCAGCGCGGCGCGTCGCAAGCGGCCTGCGGATGCTGGCGATGGTCGAGCATCCGCACCAGCGTCTGCAGGTGACCTTGCGGCTGCATGTTGGCGCCCATCACGCCGTAGCTCATCTGCGGCTGGCCGTCCTTCATCAGGAAGGCCGGGATGATCGTGTGGAACGGCCGCTTGCCCGGCGCGACGACGTTGGCATGACCCGCCTCGCGCGTGAAGCCATGACCGCGGTTCTGCAATGACAGGCCGTAGCCCGGGACCACGACGCCCGAGCCGAAGCCGTGATAGTTGCTCTGGATGAAGCTGACCATCATGCCGTTCTCGTCGGCGGCGGTCAGATAGATGGTGCCACCCTTGACCGGATTGCCGGCCTGGAAGTCCTGCGCCCTGTTCCGGTCGATCAGCTTCGCGCGCTCGGCGAGGTAGCCCGGGTCCAGCAGTTCGGCGACCTGGACTTCCATCGTCCGCGCATCGCTGACGTAGCGGTAGGTATCGGCGAAGGCGAGCTTCATCGCCTCGATTTGCAGGTGATGGGAAGCGGCGCTGTCCGCGGGCAGCGACGCGATGTCGAACTGCTTGAGGATGCCCAGCGCGATCAGCGCCGCGATGCCCTGCCCGTTCGGCGGGATCTCGTGCAGCGTGTGGCCGGCATAGTCCGTCGAGATCGTGTCCACCCACTGCGGCGCATAGGCCGCGAAGTCGGCGGCGGTGATCGCGCCGCCGGTCTCGCGCGCGAAAGCCGCGGTGGCCTCGGCGATCTCACCGCGGTAGAAGGCTTCGCCCTTCGTCTGCGCGATCAGGCGTAGCGTGCGCGCGGCCGCGGCGAAACGGAACACCTCCCCCACTTCGGGCGCGCGGCCCTTGGGCAGGAAGGCCTCGGCGAAGCCCGGTTGCGACACGAGGTCCGCGACCTCGGACGCGAGGCGCCACTTGCCCTGCACGATCACCGGCACGGCGTAGCCGCGCTCGGCGATCTCGATCGCCGGCGCCATCAGGTCGGCGAACGGCAGCTTGCCGTAGCGCTCGCTCAACGCGACCCAGCCGCCCACCGCGCCGGGCACCGTCACCGCGTCCCAGCCGCGCAGCGGCAGCGATGCGCCGGCGCCGTGCTTGCGGTCGAAGTACTCGGGCGTCCACGCCTGCGGCGCGATGCCGGAGGCATTCAACCCCTGCAAGGTCTTGCCGTCCCACACGATGGCGAAGGCATCCGAGCCGAGGCCGTTGCTGCAGGGCTCGAGCAGCGTCATGCAGGCCGCGGTCGCGATCGCGGCGTCCACCGCGTTGCCGCCCTGCCCCAGGATGCGCAGACCGGCCTGCGCGGCCTGCGGATGCGAGGTCGACACGACATTGCGCGCGAAGACCGGGCTGCGTTGGCTCGCGTAGCCGAGGGTCCAGTCGAAGGTGGCGTGGGGGGCTGTCATCGGGGTCTCCTGAATGCGTGCGCGGCATCTTGCCCGATGGCTCCCGGGTCCGACAGCGCGCAAGACCTGACCTGTGAAGAACCCGTGCGGATTGCGTAACCCATTGCAAAGCTGCACGGGGCTGTCAACACATCGTGTCGCGGCGTCGTTGTCTGCTCACCTTGTTCAACCCGCTGGAGAAACCAGATGCAAGCCTTCAAGACCATCAAGACCCTGGCCCTGATCCCCGCCCTGCTGATTGCCGGCGCCGCGATGGCCCAAGGCACCGCCACCCCGGCAGCGCCCGCCACGCAAGCGGCTCCGGTGGCGACCGCCGCTCCGGCGTCCGACGCCAAGACCGAGCACAAGGCTGCGAAGCACCACAAGGCCGCCGGCGACAAGACCGCCGCGCACAAGACCAGCCACAAGAAGGCTGAGAAGCCGGCTGAAGGCGCCTCCGCCGCCAAGTAATCGGCGCGGAAGTCGAAGGCGCCTCGCGCGCCTCGACGCCTCAAAAAAAGAAACCGCAGCACCGGGGGACCGGTCTGCGGTTTTTCTTCGTCCGGCGCTGTTGCCGGAAGCGGCTCGATCAGCCGCCGGGCATCAGGACGCTTTCGCGAGCAGAACGCCTTCGATCAGGCGGCCAGTTGCGCGATCGGGATGACGCGCGACGTGCTGGCGCAGGTCACGCCGTGGGCGGCGGCGCAGTGGCGCAGGGCTTCATTGAAGACATCGCGCGCGCAGTCGTGGCAGCTGCCGCAGGCGGAGGCCACCTGCGTCTCGTCCTGGAGCACGTCGAAGTTGTGAACGCCGTCGGCCACGGTGCGGCGGATATCGCGGTCGGAAACTCGATGGCAGAGGCAGACGATCATGGCGGCGGCGAGTCAGGATGAACCTGGGATGGCCGGAATACTAACGCAAACGCGAATCCCTCTCAATTGAGTTGCAGAGTCCCCTCAGCGCGTCGGACAACTGTCGGTGAACAACGACACGGATGACGCCCCCCGTCCTCCAGACGCAGCCTGACCGCCAAGCGGACGAAAAAAAGCCCCGGCGAGCGGGGCTTCGGGGTTCCTGGCGGCGGCTGGGGCCCCGGGATGGGCGGGCTGGCGTTCAGCTGGCGTCGCCCATCTGGCTCTGCAGCCAGTTCTGTTCGCCGATCTGCGCGATCAGCTCGATCTGGGTTTCCAGATGGTCGATGTGCTCTTCGGTGTCGGCGAGGATCTCCTCGAGCACCTCGCGGGAGATGTAGTCACGCACGCTCTCGCAGTAGGCGATGGCTTCCTTCAGCAGCGGATGGCTGCCCATCTCGATCTTCAGGTCGCAATGCTGGGCCTCGACGGCGTTCTCGCCGATGTAGAGCTTGCCCAGGTCCTGCAGGTTGGGCAGGCCTTCCAGCAGCAGGATGCGATCCATCAGCTTGTCGGCGTGCTTCATCTCCTCGATGGACTCGGCGTACTCGTGCTTGGCCAGGCGCTCCAGGCCCCAGCTCTTGTACATCTTGTAGTGCAGGAAGTACTGGTTGATCGCGGTCAGCTCGTTCTTCAGCTGCGCGTTCAAGTACTCGATGACCTTGGCGTCGCCCTTCATGTTCTTCTCCTGGAATTCGGTGGGATTGGGCGCATTGTCCTCATCCCTACGACGAATGGGGACAAGACCCGGCGGCCCCGCTCTGCATGCGAAGTATTCGCAGCCCGTTTCCGTCGGCGCCGCCTCTGAGGAGATGCCGTCCGGACGCGATCCGACAAGAAAAGTCCAATCGTCGCGATTCTTGGTTGCTATTGCGAATCGTTCTCATTAAGATGCGTCGCATGAATGCCCACCACCACCCCCATCTCGAAGCCCTGCAAGCCGTTGCGCTGGACAGCGCACGGGTCGCCGCAGGTTCGCCGCGCGAAGCGGTTCCGTTGGTCCAGCGCCGCCGCATCAGCAGCCAGGCGCTGATGGGCAACGACCGGGAGGTCGAGATCGAACACGCCGGCTCGCTCTACCGGCTGCGTGTGACATCGCTGGGCAAGCTCATCCTGACCAAGTGATCCGCCGGGCGGCGGCCGGCCGAGGACCGGTCCGCCGCTCGCGATCGCTGTCGCGATTTCCCTTTCCGTTTCGCTTTCCCTTCTGAACGCCGGCCGTCCGCGAGGACCGCCCGCCGCACCAGCCCGCGTCGTGCCAGCCCGTGCGAGATCCCAAGAACTACAAGGATTTCGTCACCATGCAATTGCGCCCGACGCCCGTCGCGCTCGCCCTGTCCTTGGCTTTCCCGCTGGCATTCGCCCAGACGACGGCCGCCACGACCCCACCGAACGCCGAGAACCCCCAACAGCTCGGCGAACTGACCGTCTCCGCGACCCGCACCGAACGCTCGGTCGACGCGGTGCCCAACACGGTCACCGTCAAGAACCGCAAGCAGCTTGATCGCCGCGACGCGCGCGACCTGAAGGACCTGCTGTCCGACGAGGTCGACCTCGACGTGAAGGCGATGACCCCGCGCTTCACGGCCGCGGGCGCGTCCACGGGCCGCTCGGGCAATGAAGGCATCAACATCCGCGGCCTGGAGGGCAACCGGGTGCTGATGATGGTCGACGGCATCCGCCTGCCGCAGAGCTTCGCGTTCGGCGCGTTCGCGAGCGGCCGCGCCGACTTCGTCGATCTCAACAGCCTGGCGAGCGTCGAGGTCCTGCGCGGCCCGACGTCCACCTCCTACGGCAGCGACGGCCTGGCCGGCGCGCTGAGCCTGCGCACGCTGTCGCCGGAGGACCTGCTGGTGAACGGCAAGACCTTCGCCGGCTTCGCGCGCCTGGGCGCGCTGAGCGTCGACGACTCCAAACGCGCCAGCGCCGCGGTCGCCTTCGGTGCCGGCGACTGGAGCAGCCTGGTGCAGGCGTCGGTCCAGCGCGGCCACGAGACGAAGAACGAAGGCGACAACGGCGCGGCCAACGCCACCCGCACCAAGCCCAACCCGACCGACGTCGACACCAGCAGCGTGATGGCCAAGCTCGGTTATCGCGTCAACGCGAACCATCGCCTGATGGGCACGCTCGAATACCGCGAGCGCAAGATCGACACCAAGGTGCTGACGGCCGTGACCGCCCCGCCGGCGACCGGCACGCTGCCGTCGACGGCCGTGCTGGCGCTGGACGCGCACGACAAGATGGACCGCACGCGGGTCTCGCTGGAGCACCGCTACGAGGACCTGAACGCGACCTGGCTGCAGCAGGCGACGACGCATGTCTACGCGCAGGACAGCGAGACGCGTCAGTTCTCCTACGAGGACCGCAACACCGCCGCGGACCGCACGCGGCTGGGCACGTACAAGGAACGCGTGATCGGCCTGAGTTCGCAGGCGCAGACGCAGTTGGCCCACCAGCGCCTGAGCTACGGCATCGACGTCAGCCGCAACACGATCGAAGGCGTGCGTGACGGCACGGTCCCGCCGGCTGGCGAGACCTTCCCGAGCAAGCCCTTCCCCGATACGAAGTACACGCTGACCGGCGCCTTCGTGCAGGACGAGATCGAGGCGGGTGACTTCACTCTCATTCCCGCGCTGCGCTTCGAGCACTACAAGCTGTCGCCGAAGCAGGACGGCTACACCGGCCAGATCGTCTCGCTGTCGGACCAGGCGGTGACGCCGCGCATCGGCCTGATCTGGCGCGCCACGCCCGCCGTCCAGCCCTACGTGAACTGGGCGCAGGGCTTCCGCGCGCCGACGCCGGACCAGGTGAACAACGGCTTCGCCAATCCGATCCAGGGCTACCAGAGCATCGGCAATCCCGACCTGAAGGCGGAACACGCCAACAGCTGGGAACTGGGCCTGCGCGGCAAGCTGATGGAGACGTTGCGCTGGCAGCTGAGCGCCTATGACAACCGCTATCGCGACTTCATCTCGCAGGAGATGGTCGGTGGCGCCTTCACGCCCGCGAACCCGGCGATCTTCCAGTACGTCAACCTGAGCCAGGCCCGGATCAAGGGCGTCGAGGCGCGCTTCGTCTGGGACATCTCGTCGACCTTCAACGTGAACGCATCGGTGGCGAAGTCACGCGGCCACAGCATCGAGAACGGCGTCGAGACACCGCTCGACAGCGTGCAGCCGCTGCGCGGAAAGATCGGCGCGCACTACGAGTCCGGTCCGTGGGCCGTCGAGGCCAACTGGCTGCACAGCTCCGGCAAAAAGCCGTCGGACGTCAGCACGGCGACCCAGTACACGCCGAAGAAGTACGACGTGGTCGACCTCGGCGGCGCGTACCGCTTCGACAAGACCTTCTCGATCTCCGCGTACGTCACCAACCTCTTCGACAAGAAGTACTGGCGCTGGGGCGACGTGACCGGCATCAGCGCCGCCACGCCGGCGGCCCTGGCCGTGATCGACAGCTACACCGCCCCCGGCCGCGCCTTCCAGGTGACGCTGCGCGCCGATTTCTGATCAGGAGTCTTCCGCCATGCAAGCCAGCTTCACCGCCCTGCGACAGGCCTTCGCCACCGCGCGCACGGAGCGCAAGGCCCGCCACCGCGACATCGCCAACGACCTGCGCATCTCCGAAGGCGCGCTGCTCGCCGCCCACGCCGGCCCGTTCGCCGACGACGAGTCCCCGCTGCGCGCGCGCCGCCTGCGCGCCGAGTGGCAGGACCTGATCGCCGCGCTCGAGCCGCTGGGGCCGGTGATGGCGCTGACGCGCAACGAGTCCTGCGTCCACGAGAAGGTCGGCGTCTACACCGCCGTCAGCGCGCAGGGACCGCAGCGCCAGGTCGGCCTGGTGCTGGGTGGCGCGATCGACCTGCGCATCTTCTACAGCCACTGGCGCCACGGCTTCGCCGTCGCGGAGCGACTGTCCGACGGCGCGCTGCAGCGCAGCCTGCAGTTCTTCGATGCCGCCGGCCAGGCCATCCACAAGGTCTTCGTGAAGCCGGAGAGCGACCTCGCCGCCTACGAGGCGCTCGTCGAGCGCTTCCTGGCGGAAGACCAGCAACCCGGCTTCGAGCCCTGCGACGCGTGGCAGGACCCGGCGGAGATCGCCGACGAGCGCGTCGATGTCGCGGCCTTCCGCAGCGAGTGGGCGTCGCTGCGCGACACGCACGACTTCTTTGGCCTGCTCAAGCGGCACGGCCTGAGCCGCACGCAGGCGCTGCGGCTGGCCGAGCCGCGCTTCGCGCAGCCGCTGGCGCTGTCCAGCGCGCAGGAGCTGCTGAGCCGCGCCGCGCAGGAGAACGTGTCCATCATGGTCTTCGTCGGCAACCCCGGGATGATCCAGATCCACAGCGGCCCGGTGAACAAGGTCGCGATGATGGGGCCGTGGATCAACGTGCTGGATCCGGGCTTCAACCTGCATCTGCGCGAGGACCACATCGCCTCGGCGTGGCTGGTGCGCAAGCCCACGGTCGACGGGCTGGTGTGCTCGCTGGAGCTGTTCGACGCGCAGGGCCGCACGATCGCGATGCTGTTCGGCGAACGCAAGCCCGGTCAGGCCGAGCGCTGCGACTGGCGCAACCTGCTGGAGAGCCTCATCGAAGGCGCGCCGGCGGAGACCGTGCCGTGCTGAGCCGCCGCCAGATCCTGTCGCTGGCGCCGGTCGCGGCCCTGCTGTCGATCAGCGGCCGCGCGTGGGCCGCGCCGCAGCGCGTCATCGCCGTCGGTGGCGCGTTGACCGAGCTGATCTATGAGCTGGGCGCGCAAGCCGAGCTGGTCGGTGTGGACAGCACCTCGCTGTATCCGGCCGCCGCGACGAAGCTGCCCAACGTCGGCTACGCGCGCACGCTCGCCGCCGAAGGCCTGCTGTCGCTGGCGCCGACGATGGTCGTCGCGACCGAGGAAGCCGGCCCGCCCGCGGTGCTGCGCCAGCTCGAGGCCGCGAAGGTGCCGCTGCACGTGCTGCGCGCGGAGCACCGCTTCGAAGGCGTGCTCGAACGCACCCAGGCGCTCGGCGATCTGCTCGGCCGCCAGCAGCAAGCCGCCGCCTTGTCGCAGAAGCTGCGGGCCGAATGGAGCGCCAGCCGTGCGCAGGTGACGAAGCTGGCCGCCGGCCATCGCGCGCCGCGCGTGCTCTTCGTGCTGTCGAACGCGGCGAACCAGGCGCGCATCGCCGGCGCCGACACGGCGGCGGACGCGATGATCGGCTACGCCGCCGCGACCAATGCGCTCGGCGAGGCCCATGGCTACAAGATGCTCTCGCCGGAGGCCGCGATCGCCGCGGCGCCGGACGTGATCCTCGCGACGACGCAGGGCGTCGAGGCGAGCGGCGGCATCGACGGTCTGCTGAAGTTGCCGGGCCTGGCGCAGACGCCGGCCGGTCAGAACAAACGCGTGGTCGTGATGGAAACGATGGCGCTGCTCGGCTTCGGGCCGCGCACGCCGAAGGCGCTCTCGACCTTGGCCCAGGCCCTGCATGCGCTGGCGGGTACGGGCAAGACGGCGTGAGCGTCCAGCGTCGGACAGAACGACGAACGGCACGGCCAACCACACGACGGACAGCACGATGAGCACGATCGGATCCGCCCTGCCCTCGCGATCTTCGCCGGTGGCCGCGACGTCGGCGCGACACGCGTGGTCGCGCCGCGCGTGGTCGCGTCCGATGTTGCTGGCGGTCGCACTGGTGCTCGCGATCATCGTGGCGGTGCAGCTCGGCGCGGTGCCGATGGCGCCGGCGGACTGGCTCAACGGTCCGTGGAGCGACGCCCCCAAGACCGGCGGCGCGCACGTGCTGTGGCAACTGCGCTTGCCGCGCCTCGGGCTGACGCTCGCGGTCGGCGCGGCGCTCGGCCTGGCCGGCGCGCTCAGCCAGGCGCTCTTCCGCAATCCGATGGCCGAGCCCAGCCTGCTCGGCGTCACCAGCGGCGCCGCCGCGGCGGTGGCGCTCACCCTGACGGTCTTCGCCGGCCTGCACGCCGCGCTGCCCGCGGAGGCACGACTGTGGCTGCTGCCGCTGGTCGGCTTCGGCGGCGCGCTGGCGGTGTGCTTCTCGCTGGACCGGCTCTCGCGCTGGCTGGCGCCGGGCTCGATCGCGGCGCTGCTGCTGTGCGGGCTGGCCTTGCAGGCCATGACCTTTGCGATCGTCGGCCTGTGCAGCTTCATCGCCAACGACGAGCAACTGCGCGCGATCAACTTCTGGACGCTCGGCTCGCTGGCCGGCGCCAACTGGATCATGGCCGCGGTGATGGGCGTCGCGTTGCTGGTGCTCGGCGCGGTGGCGCTTCGCATCGCACCGCGCCTGAACGCGCTCGCGCTTGGCGAGGCGGCGGCCGCCCACGTCGGCATCGATGTCGAACGGCTGCGCTGGTGGTGCATCTCCATGGTCGCCCTCCTGTCGGCGCTGGCGGTCGCCTGGTGCGGGAACATCGGATTCATCGGCCTGATGGCGCCCCACCTGGCCCGGCAACTGGTCGGCGCCGACCAGCGCCAGGTGCTGCCCAACGCGATGCTTGCGGGCGCGCTGCTGCTGGTCGTGGCGGACACCTTCGCGCGGACGCTGGCGGTGCCGGCGGAGATCCCCGTCGGCGTGTTCAGCGCGCTGATCGGCGCGCCCTGGTTCCTCGTCCTGCTGCGCGGCGCGGTGCGCCGCCTGGGGGAGCGCGTGATGGCCTCGCTGCTGACCCTGCAGGACGTGCGCGTGACGCTGGGCAACGCAACGATCGGACCGGTAACGCTGCGCGTCGATCCGGGCGAGCGCATCGCGATCCTCGGCCCGAGCGGCGCCGGCAAGTCGACCCTGCTGCGACTCATCGCGCGCGAAATGCGCCCGGCAGCCGGTGCACTGCATTTCGACGGACGGCCACTCGCTGCCTGGCCGCCTGCCGAGCTCGCGCAACGACGCGCGGTGCTGCCGCAACAACATGGCGTCGCGTTCGGACTGCCCGTCGAGCTGGTCGTCGCCCTGGGCCGCGTCGCGCGTCAGGGCGACGGCCGCCAGGATGCGATCGTGCGCGAGGCGCTGGCGCACGCGCAGGCCGATCACCTCCTCGGTCGCCGCTTCGACACGCTGTCCGGCGGCGAGCAGGCGCGCGTGCAACTGGCACGTGTGTTCGCACAGGCCTGGGATGCGCGCGACGGATTGCTGCTGGTCGACGAACCGGTCGCGGCGCTCGATCCGGGCCTGAGCGTCTCGCTGATGGCGGCGATGTCGGACTTCGCGGCGGAGCGCGGCCATGCGCTCATCGCGGTGCTGCACGACCTCAACCTCGCGATGAATCATGTCGACCGGCTGTGGCTGATGAAGTCCGGCCGGCTGCTGGCCGACTGCGACGCGCTGCCGGCGACGCTGCCGCTGCTGGAGCAGCTCTACGACACGCAGACTGCGACTGCTGCGCGACCAACATGGACTCGCGATCCTGCCGATGCTCGGCGGCGCGGTGGGAGCGCGGGCATGAGTGCCACTGCCCTGCAACTGCACGGCCGGATGCCGCGCTGGAGCGGCTGGGCCATGACCGCCGCAATCCATGCGGCCCTGCTGCTGGCGCTGGCCGGCGCCTTCGCGCCGAAGCGCTCGCCCGCACCGGCGCCGATGACGATCAGCGCGCGACTGGTGCCGTCTCCGACGGCACCGACCGCGACGATCGCGCCGTTGATCCCCATCGAACTGCCGCGCTCGGCGCTGAGCATTCCTCCGATGCCGGACATCCCAGCGCCGCCCGTGCAAATCGAGGCAACGCCGCCGATCGCAGTCGCGCCGACGCCGCTCCGATTCGATCCACCGGCGGCCGCGACGGCCGACCAGGACCCGGCCGCGACCCGGCCCGTCGCAGTCGCCGCGGCCGCCGTGGCCGTTGCCACGACGGCGGTCGTTCCGCCAGCGCCGATGCCCTTGCCCGCGCCGGCCACCGGCGAGTCCCCAGTCCAGATGCCCGCCGACCACCGCGCGTGCAGTGCCCAGCAGACCGCGCGCCACTATCCGGCGATGCTGCGTGACCGCGGCATCCAGGGTCAGGTCGTGCTGCGCGTCAAGGTCGACGCCGACGGCCACGCCGCGGAGGTCGTCGTGGCCGGCGGCAGCGGCTGGCGGCTGCTGGACGAGGCGGCGCGCCGCGTCGCCGAATCCTGTTCCTTCATTCCGGCCCGGCGCGGCGACCAGCGACTGGTCAGCTGGGTCGAGTACCCGGTGCGCTTCGCGCTCCAGGCGTCCCCCTTGCAGTAAGGAGTCCACCCATGTGCGACAAGCCCATCCCCACTTCGCTCCTGAGCCTGCTGGCGCGTCCCGACGCGGGCGCTTCCGACCCGCTGGGCGATTCCCCCGTGCTGGCATCCGCCGCGGGCGCGGTGATGGGAGGTGGCGTCTTCATGCAGGAAGGCGACGCTGTTCCGGCCGCCGTGGCGGGACTGCCACTGGCGCAGGCGCTGGCGCGCGGCGAGGCTTCGCCCTTGTCCCCCTCCTCTTCGTCCTCGTCGTCCTCGTCGTCCGACGACACGCCAGTGCCGCGCGGTTCGCGCCGTCGGCGGCTATGGGAACTGCCGGCGCAGGCGCTGTGCCCGGTGATCGGCGTGTGCCTGCCGATGCCGGTGCTGCGCCGCAAGCTGGGCAAGCTGCTCGGCGGTCAGGCGCTGACCAACGATTACGAGATGCACTGCGGCGCGATCAACGAATGCGCGCGCCGCGGGCCGGTGTCGGAGATGCTGCAGAAGGAGCTGGACCAGCGCTTCTCGATCGCGCTGCGACAGTCCGCGCAGCACAAGACGGCGGAGTCGCTGACACGCTGGTGGAACGCCGCGCAACAGGGCAACGACGTCGGCGGCGCGCTGTGGGGCGCGCTGACGCATGCGCGGTGCGACGCGGCACTGCAGGAGCAGGTGCTGCGCGACATCCACATGCTGCAGCACCAGGTCGGCGCGGCGAACCGCGCGGACCTGCAGCGGCTCGACGAGCTGCAGGACGAGCACGCGATCCTGACGCGCGAACTGGCGCAGGCGCAGTCGCGCAGCACGCGGCTGCTCGCGGAGCGGGCCCGAGAGCTTGAGCTGTCGCAGGCCGAGTGCCTGCGCCTGCGCGGCGAGCTGCTGGCGCGCGACACGCTGGCGGCGGGACTGCGCGACGAACTGCAGCAACTCGAGGAAAGCATCCCCGGCCTGCGCCAACGCCACGAGCAGGCGAAGCAGCTGCAGACGCAGCAGGACCGCATCCACCAGCTGGAGCGCGCGCTGCTGACCTCGCGCCAGCAGGCGGAACGCGAGCAGCGCCGCGCGGACGAACTGCAGCAGGCGCTGGCGATGTCGGAGCGCCAACGGGACCAGCAGCAGACGCCAGCATCGCTGCAAGCCGATTCACAGTCGGGCACTGAAGGCGCGCTGCCGTCGCTGGACGAGCGCTCGGTGCTGTGCGTCGGCGGCCGACCGGCGGTGGTGCCGATCTACCGCCAGTTGATCGAGCGCACCGGCGGACGCTTCCTCCACCACGATGGCGGCGAAGAGGACGCAGTTTCCAAGCTCGACGCGAGCCTGGCGGCGGCGGACCTCGTGATCTGCCAGACCGGCTGCATCAGCCACGACGCGTATTGGCGCGTGAAGGACCACTGCAAGCGGCACAACAAGAAGTGCGTCTACATCGAGTCCCCGAGCGCCAGCGGCATGCGCCGCGCGCTGGGCTCGCTGAGCGGCGGTGACGGCGAGGTCGATATGGCCGGCAGCGCGCCCTTGCCGGCCCGCGAATCCTGAGTCCTTCCGCGGAGTCCGGCGACGGCAGCGGCCGTTTCGCATCGCCGGAAACAACAAGGCTCCGAAGACCGGGGCCTTGCTCCAGCAGCGCGTTCAGCGCACGAGATGCTCGAACACGCCTTCGACCATCGTGGCGAAGGACACATGCGCGTCACCGCACACGGTCGGCACGATCGCCAGAAAGTCCGGCGCCAGCAACTTCTCGGTGAACCTGCGCCGAGTACTGGCGTCCAACATCCACTCGCGAATCTCCTGCCGGAATGTTCCGCGATCCGAGGCAAAGGGATTGCGGTAGTCATGCTCGTGCCAGAAGTCCCAATGGCTCTGCCTGACGAACTGCACGGTGGACATCGGGTCATCGCATTCCAACCAATGCGCCAACAGCGGCTGGATCGCGATTCCTCCGCCATCGAACATCAAGAGCACCTCGAAAGGATCATCCGGCAATACTCGCCCGCGCGGATCGACGACGCCGCCACGGATTGCAAGCGCAAAGTAGGCCGACGCAAAGCGCAACAGGGCCGACTGTTGCGTCACCGTCCAACTGCCGGGTGGACATCCCCCCATGCGATCCAAGGCAATCGCAAGCGAATGACGGATCTCGGCCCCCTCCGCCAGCAGCTCCAACATGCGCGGCACGAAATATCCCACCTCTGCAGGGTTCTGCACCTGACTCTTTGCGGAATCGCCGTACTCAAAAAGATGCTCGACCGTCAGCCGCTTCAACGGCCACTCGTGCAACTGCTTCGCCACTTCTTCCGGCACGCAGCAGACCGTGCAGACATCCAGCGGCAGGGCTGGCCTGCGGAACTCGGCGAAGGCGGCGTATGTTTCCTCCACCGCGGCGCGAAGCATCTGCAAGAGTTCGGCGTGCTCGGTGGCTGTCATTGGATCGTGCTGGGAGAAGGCATCGATTCTGCCTGCCAGCCCGGGTGCATCAGCCAGGACGCCTACTGGCGCGTGAAGGACCACTGCAAGCGGCACAACAAGAAGTGCGTCTACATCGAATCGCCGAGCGCGAGCGGCATGCGCCGGGCGCTGGGCTCTGGGCTCTGGGCTCTGGGCTCTGGGCTCGTTGAGTATCGAAGAGCGAGCGGAAACAGCGGCCCAGCCGCAAGATCAGCAAGGCTGAGTCATCTGCTCGGCCGGCAATACTGAACCGGGGGATAACTGCTTCAGGCTGAAAGCGGAAGTTGGCCCCGCCCACCAGGCAACACTAGGAAGCGCCCGAACGTTCGCCCTTCAAGCGGCAAAGCAGCTCTTCCATAACAGCGCCTTCATCGGGTGGAAGAAGTCCAGCTCGGAGGAGCGATTCCCGCTCTAGTTCGCGCAGCCGCCACTCGAGCTCGCCAACGACAGTCATCAATTCGGCATGGAGCGCGAGGTCGCGATGCTCGGCCAAATCAGCGAAGAGGCCATCGGGATCATCGGTGTCCAAACCGGTGCTGGAAAAGGCAGTTTGGATACGCAGAAGTCGATTCAAACCGGCCTCAAGAACGGCGCGCAGGCCGGGGCTGGAGGCGGAGATCCGGCTTTCGATCCACGGGCGTGATTGCTGGAAGCGTCGCAGCACCGAGGCGATGCTAATCACACGCGGGATTGCCGATTCCAGCGGCACTGGGTCTACCACCGTTGGGGCGGACGAGGTGTCGGATAGGGACGCGGCGGTAATGACTTCGGTGATTTCGCGACTGAATTCTCCGGGGATGAGCTTGGTCGCCACACTGGCTCGTGTCAGCGGAGTCATGCTGCCTTCGATGAGGGCCATGAGCCATTCGGCGGCGGCCAGGATCTGGCCGTTGAGTGGCAAGGCGTCGCCTCGTACACCGCGCGGATAGCCGAACCCGTCCAATCTCTCGTGGTGATGCAGCACCGCGCTCGCGATCTCCCGACCGGCGCCCGGCATGTCGCGAAGCACTCGTTCTGCAACAACGGGATGTGACGCGATATGTCGCCATTCCTGCGGGCCTAGGGGCGCACCAGACCGAAGGTAGGAAGGGTCGATACATCAGCCATGCATCTTCACCATTGCGCAGCATGCATAGGGAAGGCCCTGCCGGGACGGAAGCCCAAAGCTCGAACGAGGGTGACCGATCGAAATGATCGAGGAGTCGCCCCATTTGCTCCGTGGAAAGCACGGGCTCGCGTTGACCATTGAAGTCGAAATAGATCAAAGATGCGCCACAACGTTTGAGTTCAGCCGACCAGCCTACCCGAAAGCTGCTTGGTTGAAGCGACCGCGACAAGAAGTGCGTCCACATCGAGTCCCCGAGCGCGCGCGCCAGCGGCATGCGCCGCGCGCTGGGATCGATGAGCGGTGCCGAGGCCGAAGACACCCGGCGCCTCAAGCCGCGCGGGAACTCTGAGCGACGCGGTCCTCACGCAACGCCGTAGCGCGACGCCGGCTTGCCCGTCTGCGTCGCGGCGAACAACTGGGTGCGAGCGGCGTCGTACGCCTTCAGCAGGCCGTCGTTCTCGACGGAGGGCAGCGTGACCAGCTCGCCCTGGTCCAGCCCGCGCAGCGCTGCGTCCACGCAATCCTCGGCGCTCATGACGGTCTCCTTCGCCAGCGCCTCCAGCGGCACGCCGGAGACCTTCTCCGACCAGATCTCCGTGGCGGTCGACGCGGGCAGGACGGCCTGCACGCGGACCTTCGAATTCGACGCGGCCAGCTCGCCCTGGATCCCGCGCGTGTAGTTCAGCACGTAGCCCTTGGTGCCGCTGTAGATGGCGCTGATCGGCAAGGCATGGAGCGCCAGCACCGAGGCCACGTTGATGATCGTGCCCGCATCGCGCTGCTTGAACAGCGGCAGGACGGCTTGCGTCAGACTGGTCAGCGCGACGATGTTCACCGCGATCTGTTCCGCGGTGCCTTCTGCGGCCGCGCCGACCACCGAGCCCAGTCGCGCCAGGCCGGCGTTGTTCACCAGCACCTCGATGCTGGCGTCTTCGCGCAGCACTGCTTCGACCTTGCGGACGTCGTCCGACTTCGAGAGGTCGGCGACCACGGTCCTCACGGTCACGCCATGCTTGCTGGCGAGATCCTTCGACAGCGCCGCGAGGCGATCCGCCCGGCGGGCGACGATGACGAGGTCATAGCCGCGCGCGGCCAGACGATCGGCGTAGACGGCGCCGATGCCCGACGAGGCACCGGTCACGAGGGCAGTTTTCTTGGAGGAAGCCATGGCGTACTTTCGACAATTCTGTTGAGTGCTCAATGATTTTCATTGAGGGCTCAAATGTACACTTGGCGCTCTGGGGTCTGTCAATGGTTTTGTGCTCAACTTTTTCCGCTGAATGAAGAACACCCGAAGCCGCGCGGCGCCGCGAAGCGAGCCGCAGGACACCGATGAACCGGGCGCATGGGTCCTGCCCGCGTGCAACAACACGTCGTTGCGCCGGGCGGCGCGACGCCTCGGAAGTCTGTATGACGCGGCCCTGGAGCCGCTCGGACTGAAGGCGACCCAGTTGGGCCTGATGGCCGAGATCGAGCGGATCAAGGCCGAGAACGAAGGCCAGGAACCGACGCTTCAGGCGCTGGCGACGAAGCTTGCCATCCAGATCTCCGCGCTGACGCATGCGCTGCGACCGCTGGTGCGTGACGGCCTCATCGAGCTCCAGGTGGACGAGCGCGACAAGCGCGCCAAACGCGCCGTGCTGACACCGGTCGGAACCGCCCAACTGCACGCCGCGCTCGCGAGCTGGGCGGAGGTCAATCAGCGATTCGAGGCGGTGCTAGGGGTGGAGGCGGCCGCGGCCCTGCGCGCAGTGGCGGACCACGTCGCGTCCGACGAATTCATGTCGGCGTTCGAGGCGGATCGCGAGAGCAAGAGCTAGCAAGGACTGACCCTTGCGACGGTGAACCGTCCTGTGGAATTCCATTGGGCGATTCGCTGCTCAGCCATACACCGCGCGCCGCACATCCCGATGCAGCACCTCGTCGAACGGGAACTTCTGGGCGAAGAACACCACCGCGAGCCGGTTCGCCGGGTCGACCCAGAACAGGGTCGACGCCGCGCCACCCCAGGAGAACTCGCCCACCGCGCCGGGCGGCTCGTCGGCCGTGGTCGGCGCGATGCGCACCGAGCCTCCCAGACCGAATCCGAGACCGGGGCTCTTCAGGAAGTGACGTGGCGAGATGGCCGGATCCAGGTGATCGACGAGCATGAGCTTCACGGTCGCCGGGCGCAGCACGCGCACGCCGTCGAGCTCGCCTTCGCCCAGCAGCATGCGCGCGAAGCGCAGGTAGTCGTCGACGGGTCCGATCAGGCCCGCGCCGCCGCTGGCGAAGGTGAAGGGCATGTCCGGCTCTCGCTGGGGCGGACCACCGTCGGGCAGGCGGTAGGTCGCGGCCATCCGGTGCTTCAGCGCTTCGGGCTGCGTCCAGTCCGTCTCCTGCATCCCCAGCGGCCGCAGGATGTGACGGCGGACGTGTGCGTCGAAGGGCTCATCGCCCAACACTTCCACCAGCCGGGCCACGATGTCGGTGGAGGTGCCGTAGTGCCAGGCCGTGCCCGGCTCGTGGCGCAGCGGCAGCGCGGCCACCGCGCGACTGAACGCCGCCAGGTCGGGCGCTGTCTCGAGCGGATTCGCCGCGCGGAAGGCGCGGTCGGCCGGGCCGTCCTCCATCGCGTAAGTGAGGCCCGACGTGTGCCGCAGCACGTCCCGCACGAGGATCGGACGCGCAGCCGGCCGTTCGCCTCGACCATCGTCGGCGTGCACGCGCATGGACTTGAACTCCGGCAGGTAGCGCGCGATCGGATCGTCGAGCCGGAAGCGCCCCGCATCCCACAGACGCATGAGCGCCACCGACGCCACCGGCTTGGTCATCGACCAGATGCGCGCCAGCGTGTCGCGGGCCATCGGCCGACGCGCTTCCACATCAGCGAGACCGAACGCGCCGAAGTAGCGTTCCGCCCCGCCCTGCCAGACCACGGCCGACACGCCCGCGGCGCGGCCATCGGCCACCGCGCCGCGGAGCATCCGCTCGATGCGCCGCGGCGAGAACCCGGACCAGGGCGTGCCGGCGGAACGGGAAGTCCCGCCCGGGCTGGCCGTTGCGGCAACGGCCGCGGCGGGCGCCGCCAGTGCAGCGCCGAGGAGATGGCGACGAGAAGGGGCTTGCGTCATGACCCCATGCTAGAGCCGTACCTGCCTGTAATCTGAAGCGCCGCCTCTTTCGCAGATCATCTGCATCAAGCTCTGGAGTCCCCGTGCCCTACCTGCAGCTGGACGTCAACGACCACTATCCCGCCGCCACCAAGCAGCGCCTGGCCGAGCGCATGAGCCGCACCTACGCCGAGATGATGTCCGTGGACATCCGCCGCATCAGCGTCGCGATCCGCGAACTCGGCGAGGGCGGCGTCTGGCGCATCCCCGACGCGGATGGCCCGCCGGTGCCCGTCTCGCTGATGATGCTGGACATCCGCCAGGGCCGGCCGCCCGAACTGCGCATGGCGCTGGCCAAGGCGCTGTGCGCCCATTGCATCGACATCCTGGGCTTGCACGAGGATCGGCTCAACGTCGAATTCACCCAGCACACCGGCGACGAGATGTACCACCCGACGCTGGGCGGCTTCAGCCCGGACTGGACGCCGGGCGAAGGTTCGCTTCCCTGAACCTTCTTTCGGCTGAACCTTCTTTCGGCTGGCAGCTGCCGCTTGTCGCCACACCCAGCCGCCGTTCTCCCAGTCGCCCAACTGTTACCGCAACCATCATCGTATTGATCACAATGACCGGTCCTGCACGCCTGTTGCCGCATTGACCATGACCCTCGCTTTCGCCCGCCGCGCCCGCCGCCTGATCACCCTCCTGTGCCTTGCGGCCGCCTCGACGGCGCATGCCGACATCGTCATCGGCCAAGTGGCCCCGTTCACCGGCCCCCAGGCGGTCACGGGCAAGGCGATCCGCGCCGGCGCCAAGCTGTGGATCGACGAGGTCAACGCGCGCGGCGGCGTCCGCGGCCAGAAGATCAAGTTCGTCACCCGCGACGACGCCAACAAGCCCGAGGACACCGTCCGGCTGGTCAAGGAACTGATCGCCGCGGACGCGCCCACCGCCCTGATCGGCACCGTCGGCACCTCCAACCTGGAGGCGCTCAAGCAGGACGGCGTGCTCGAGAAGTCCCACGTTGCCATGGTCGGCGCGGTCTCCGGCGCCAACAGCGTGATCACCGCGCGCGGCATGTACCCGGTCAAGGCCAGCTACCGCGAGGAGGTCGACCGCCTCTTCAAGCAGCTCAGCGAGATGGGCCGCACCAAGGTCGCCATCGTCTACCAGGACGACGGCCTGGGACGTGACGCGCTCGCGGGTGCGCAGGCGTCGGCGAAGACCTACGGCCTGTCGCTGGTCGCGCAGTCGGGCTACGCCCGCAACACCACCGAGGTCGGCAAGGCGGTGGCTGACATGATCAAGCAGTCGCCCGACGTGATCTTCCTCGCCGCGACCACCGCGGCCGCCATCGAGTTCACGGACAAGTACCAGAGCGCGGGCGGCCGCGCCGGCCTCTACGGCATGTCCATCATCGACGTGCAGGCGCTGCTGGCCAAGCTCGGCCCGGATCGCGCGCGCGGCTTCGCGTTCTCGCTGGTGCTGCCCACCGACGACCGCGCCGACCGCGAAGTCGTCCGCGACTACCAGCGCCTGCGCGGCAACGCCAAGGACGCGGACCTGTCCTCGCGCTCGCTCGAGGGCTTCATCGCCGCCCGTGCGCTCGTGAAGGCGCTGGAACGCACGCCGGCCGCCGGACCCGCGGCCTTGAGCGAAGCGCTGGAACGCGGCTTCGAGACCGACGTCGGCGGCCATCGCCTGACCTTCGGCAAGGGCCCGACCTCGCGCTACGTGGACTTCGCCGTGCTGGGCGCGGGCGGCAAGCTGGTGCGTTGAGCCCGGCGCCGCGAGGCGCGCCTCAGTAGTGCTCCGCCTCCGCCGGCGGAACGACCCAGCCGTGCTTCCGACTCTCGTAGACCGACACGCCTGGCGCCGGAAAACCCGGATCGGCGAACGCGCCGACCGGGACGGCGATGAAGTCCGGCATCGCCTCCATCTCGTAATAGACCGTCGCACCACAGGTCGGACAGAAGTGGAAGATCGCGCGGGTGCCTTCATCACCGGTGATCGCGTAGGTCGACGAGACGCCCGACGGGGTCACGTCTTGACGACGGAACCTCGCCTGCTGGGCGAAGGGTCCACCCGTCCTGCGCTGGCAGTTCAGGCAGTGGCAGATGGAGATGCGGACCGGCTCGCCCACGACCTGGGCCGTGAGCTGACCGCAACTGCAGGAGGCCAGACGAGATGTCATGGGAAGAGCCCTCGTGAACAGGAGGGCTCATCTTCCCATGCGCTCGATGGGCAAGACCTGCCCCGTGAATACCTCACCCGGCGGGTCGGCGCGCGCGGTGCCCTTTGAACCTGACGGCCAGCCACAGCACTGCCGCAGGCAGCACGGGCATCAAGGCGAACATCAGGAACGATCGCACCAGCCTCAGCGCTTCGGGTATCGCGGCCAGCAGCAGGCCGGACGCGACCGTCAGCAGGCCGGACACCACGGGGAAGACCATCAGCCAGACGAGCCGGTTGCCTTCACCCACGCAGGCCAGGCTCACGATGAACAGCAATGACAGCATGCCGAAGACCGGGCCGAAGAAGCTGAGCCGCAGGAGCATGACGCTCCAGAGCAGGATCAGGACCAGCAGCCCGAAAGTCTTGAGCCAGCGCATCTCGGACCGTTCACGCACCCGCGGGCATGAAGGTGCCGATCAGCGCCATCACGATGAACAGGCTTCCCAGCACGATGGCGATCCAGTTCAGCGCGCCGAAGCGATCGTTGCGGGGCTGGCCCGGCGTGACGGTCTCGTTGACGGCGTTCATCGCGCTTTGCACCGGCATCACGAAGGCCGGAGCGACCATCGCGATCCACCACACCGGATCCGGCGCCTTCCACATGAGCGAAAAGACGATCCAGGCGGCCGCCAGGCCGCCGGCACTGAGCGCGTCTTTCGCACTCACGCCCGCGCCCAGCTGCGAGTCACGCACTCGGCCGAACAGCGACCAGACGAAGAACACCGCGAAGATCGCGCGCATCGCCGGCAGGATGGACGACTTCTCGCGGTCGCGCACCAGCGTCCATTGCTTGTAGAGCCAGTAGACGCCGTAGAGCTGGAGCGTGACGGTGCACATCACCAGCAGCTTGAGCGGCGAGACGGAGAACCACATCGGCTGGCCCAGGGCCTGCTCGGGCGCGACGGCCTCGACGCGGGCCTGGGGCGGCGCGAAACGCGCGGCGATGTCGGACGTGGTGTCGGTCGGCAGCGCCGCGGCCGACTCCGGTTGCTGGGACATGAGATTTCCTCCCTGAAGGCATTGAACAAGACGCCGGGCCGGGGCGCGAGTCTGTGGCTCGCTGCCGCGCCGGCGCGCAGGGCGGCATGATGCCCGCTGCAGGAAATGCCTCAGGTCCCGATCTGCCCTTTCCTTGCCTGGGTGCGTGACGGATTGAGCATCCGCCATCGACCCGTGCGAATCCCCAGCGCCTTCGGCGAACGGCAGCCGCGCATGCGTCACCAGGGCAACACCTGGATACCGGCGCGCCCTCCGACTTGCCACCGCACAACCGCTTGTCACCAACGAAGCGAAGTTCCCAGGGTTTTCCCGAGAGACATACTGAAAGCGCTTTCAGATAGTCATGCCGGAGAGGCGGCGGCGCATCGACGAGCGATCGGCGATGCGCCAGCAGCCCCACGGGCTTACTTGATCTCGGGCGTCGACACCCGGTCCTTGCGGCCGGGCCCCCTGGAGACGCCGCTCCTGTCCTTCGCGCGCGTCTCCTCCATCACCACCACTGGTTCCGAGGAGATCCCATGACACGCTGGATTCGATCGCTCGCCGCGGTCGCGGTCGCCCTGACGGGCGTCGCGGCGCAGGCACAAAACTGGCAACTCGTCTGGCAGGACGAATTCACCAACAGCATCGGCCCGCAATGGCGGTTCGAGACCGGCACCGGCTCGGGCGGCTGGGGCAACAACGAGCTGCAGTACTACCGGCGCGAGAACGCGAGCATCGAGAACGGCCAGCTCGTGATCACCGCCAAGCGCGAAGACTTCGGCGGCATGCGCTACACCTCCGCGCGCATGACGACGCAAGGCCTGGCCACCTTCAAGTACGGCCGCATCGAGGCGCGCATCAAGGCGCCGTCGAGCTCCGGCATGTGGCCCGCGTTCTGGATGCTCGGCAGCAACATCACGTCGGTGGGCTGGCCCGCCTCGGGCGAGATCGACATCATGGAACACGTGAATGCCGACGCCGACATCCACGGCACGATCCACTGGCAGGGTCCGGACGGCGGTCACGCCTCCTACGGCGGCCACACGGCCACCAACGTCGCGGACTATCACGTGTACGCGGTCGAGTGGGACGAGCGCTTCATCCGCTGGTTCGTCGACGGCCGCGAGTTCCACGTCGTGGACATCACCAACAGCGTCAACAGCACGGAGGAATTCCATCGCGACTTCTTCCTGCTGCTGAACCTGGCGGTGGGCGGCAACTGGCCGCAGTGGAACATCGACGAGAGCAGGCTGCCCGCGAAGATGTACGTGGACTACGTGCGCGTCTACAAGAAGGACGGCGGCACGCCGGCGTTCACGACGACGCTGCAGGCGGCCAACTTCGCGCTGCAGTCAGGCATGCAGCTCGAGGCGTCGAGCGAAGGCGGCCAGAACCTCGGCTGGATCGAGACCGGCGACTGGGCCGTGTGGAACCTCAACCTGCCGCAGGGCGGGACCTACACGGTCGAGTACCGCGTCGCCAGCCTGAACGGCGGCGGCAGCCTGCAGCTGGAGATGGCGGGCGGCACGCCGGTGTACGGCGCGGTGAACGTGCCCTCGACCGGCGGATGGCAGAACTGGACGACGGTCTCGCACCGCGTGACGCTGCCGGCCGGCCAGCAGCAGATCGCGGTGAAGGCCAACGGGCCGGGGTGGAACCTGCGGTCGGTGAAGATCACGAAGTCGTGATGCAATGCGGCGGATGTCACTCGTCCGCCGCGTTGCCCCTCCCACTGAAAGCCAGCTCGCGTCGACCTATGCCGGCGCGAACCTCGCCGACGCCTTCGCCATCACGCTGGCGGACGATGCGCCTGACGACGCGATGACGCTGGCCCGCGCGACGCTGGCCGCTCCGCCGTTCTGGTTCCGCGCGCTGCTCGCGATCCGCGATGCCGCGGTGAAGCCGCTCGGGCTGAAGACCTCGGCGGCGATGCGCCAGCACCTCGATGAAATCGGCGTCGAGCACGTCGACATCTTCCGCGTGCTCTCCGCCACGCGCGACGAAGCGATCTTCGGCGAGCAGGACCAGCACCTCGATTTCAAGCTGTCGATCCTGGTCCGCCGCGTCGAGGGATCGACGCATCGCGAAGCGATCGCGACGACGGTCGTGAACTGCCACAACCGGCTCGGGCGGTTCTACCTCGCGCTCATCCTGCCGGGGCACGTGCTGGTCGTGCGCTCGCATCTGGCCGCGGCGGCGCGGCGTTTCGGCGCGACCTCTCAGAAGTCCTCGGAGCCTCCCGGCGGCTGATCGGTCAGAATCGACGGACACTGGACCAGCGGAAGCGGGGACACGATGGACTGGCGATTGAAGGTGGGCCGACAGGCCGTCCTCGCACGGCTGCCTTTCGGTCAGGCGCTGCGCGGCGTCAAACGCAGGCTGCTGGGCTACCGCCCCGATCCGGACAACCTCAGCCAAACGCTGAAGAACTGGTCGCAGATGCGGGCGGCGCTCTCGCACACCGGCGGCTCGATTGAAGGCGCCACGGTGCTGGAGATCGGCACCGGCTGGTTCCCCACGATTCCCATCCTGCAATGTCTGCAAGGCGCCAGGCGCGTCTACATGTCCGACCTCAACGTCCATCTGGACGACGTCAGCTTCGCCGCGACGCTGGACTTCCTGCGCCGGGTCGATCCCGGGGACACACGGCTGCGTGCGATCAAGTCGCGCGCCGACCTGCCGCTGACCTACCTCGCACCGTTCGACGTCAATGCCATCCCCGACGGCTCGATCGACCTGGTGACCTCGCGCACGGTGCTCGAGCACATCCCGCCGGACGTGCTGCTCGATCTGTTCAAGGCTTTGCGCCCGAAGCTCTCCGCGCGGGGCCGCATGGTGCATCTGGTGGACCACTCGGACCACCTGGAACACTCGGACAAGTCGATCAGCAAGATCAACTTCCTGACCTGGCCGGACGGCAAGCACGCGTGGATCAACCGGCTGACGCGCGAAGGCGAGAACCGCCTGCGGCATCACGAATATCCGCCGCTGTTCGCTCAGGCCGGCTACCGCGTCGTGCTGGAGCAGCACAAGGTCCACGAGCCGACCCGGCAGCTGGCGAAGTCGCTGCCGCTGCAGCCGCACTACGCGGCGATGACGCCGGAACAGCTGGCGACGATGTCGTCGCTGTACGTGCTGGAGCCGTGAGCGTCGACGGCCGCGCGACCGCCGATGAATGCCTCGCGCCGCATCAAGCGGCCGGCGCCGCCTTCTCCTGATCGCGCCTGCCGGCGGTGAGCCACAGGATCACCGCGAACACCGCGCCGCCGACGCTGGCGAGGCCGAAGAACAGCATCATCGACTCGTAGCCGGCGGGGTTCTGCGCGCTGGCACCGGCGCGGTCGTTGAGCCAGCCGGCGACGAGATTGGCCCCGGCGATGCCGGCGTTCTGCGCCACCCACATCAGGCCGATGGCCGTGCCGAAGCGCGCAGGCGCGACCAGCTTGCTGGCCAGCGGCCACATCACCGCGGGCACGAGCGAGAAGCTCACGCCGATCAGCGCGGTCGAGATCCACAGGCTGGCCGAGGTGAACGCCATCGTGGCCATCGCGATGGGCAGCAGCACCGCGCCGAAGGCCAGGAACGGCGCGTAGCGGCCGACGCGGTCGCACAGCCAGCCGAAGGTCGGCGTCGCGAAGACGGCGGCGAGGAACACGTAGCTGTTCATCGCGCCCGCCGAGGCCAGGTCCAGGCCGTGCGCGTGCTGGAAGTACTTGATCGAGAAGGTGCTGCGGAACGCGAGGATCACGGAGTACCAGAGCACGCACAGCGTCAGCAGGTACCAATAGGCCTTGCCGAAGTGCAGCAGGTCGCGCCACACGAAGGGCTGCGCCTGCTGTTCGATCTCGCCCTTGGCGGAGGCGGCGACGCGGCGGTCCATCGCCCAGTAGCACAGCGCGGCGGCGAACGAGGCCGCGGCCATCGCGGCGGCGATCATCAGCGGCGGTTGCCAGCCTTGCGCGTAGGCGGCGGGGAACCAGGTCGGCGACATGTCCGAGGAGAACGACCCCAGGCGGCCGATCGACAGCGCCAGTCCCATCGAGAACGCGACGTTGCCGCCGACGAAGTACTGGGCCAGCGCCGCGAGCGTCGCGATGCCGAAGGTCTCGGCGCCGATGCCGAACAGCAGCCGTCCCGCGGCCATGCCGGCGAAGCTCGGGCTGAGCGCGGTGAGCAGCGCGCCGAGGAAACAGATCGCGGCCGTCCACAGCGTCATGCGCGCGGCGCCGAAGCGGTCGACGAGCACGCCGCCGACGAGGATCAGCACGACGTTGGGCAGGCTGTAGATCGCGTTGAGCAGGCCGATCTGCTGGTCGCTGAAGCCGCGCTGGCTCTGCAGCGCATCGGCGACGGGGCCGATGGAATCGTAGACGTAGTAGTTGCCGTACAGCGACGCGGCGATCAGGGCGCACACCAGCCACGCGACGGCGCGGCTCGGGGACTTATCGTTCATGAGGAGAGCCTCGGGGATCTTGTGCGGTCGCGGGGGACCGAAGGGGCGGATTCTCGCCTCCCCCTGGTAACCGCCCGTAAAGCTGCCGTCACGACGCGACATTCCGCGACGCAGCCACCCATCAGTGGGGGCCGGGTTCGCCCGCATTTGGGATAAGGTCCGGCCCGTTCTTGCATTCACAGCCGTTGCGCTCAGGAGATCACCATGGCATTCGCGCGTTCCTTCGCCTCCATCGGCCCTTCTCTGCCCCGCGTGGGCGGCGTGCTCGCCGCTTGCGTCGCCGTGGCGATGCTCGCCGGTTGCGGCAAGCAAGGCGCGACGCTGGGCGACGGCAGCTCGGAGATCACCGGCTCCGCCGGCCCGGCCGGCGCCAACAAGGCCAACCGCGAGTTGATGAAGTGCGACGCGCCGGTCGCAACGTTGTCGCTGATGGAGAACCCCAACGGCTACACGATCAGCGCGCCCAACGGCCTGCCGAATTCGCCACTGCCCCTCGTGCGTCTGCTGGCGCAGCAGAGCGGCTGCTTCCGCGTCGTCGATCGCAACTCGGGCCTCAAGGCCACGATCAAGGAGCAGGAGCTCAAGGACGCCGGCATCCTGCGCCAGCAGGGCAGCACCGTGCACAAGGGCAAGGGCTACGAAGCCCAGTACACGCTGATCCCGAGCCTGACCTTCAGCGAGCAGGACGCGGGCCGCCAGGTCGGCGGCATCCTCGGGATGATCCCGGTGCTCAACAAGTTCGTCGGCGCGGCCGAGCACATCAAGCTCAAGGAAGCGCAGGTCGCGCTGCTGCTGACCGACAACGAAACGACCGAGCAGGTCGCCGCCGCCACGGGCTCGGTGCGCGTCACCGACCTGGGCATGGGCGGGCTCGTGCTGGGCAAGCTCGGCGGCGCCGCGGGCGCGGGCTGGGCCAACAGCAATGAAGGCAAGGTCATCGCCGCCGCGTTCCTCGACGCGCACAACCAGCTCGTCGTCCAGGCCCGCATGCTGCAGGCCAAGGACCTGCCGGATCCGGTGCCGATGAAGAAGGCCGGAGACACCGCCAAGAAGGCCGCAGCCGGCGCATGACCTGACTCTCCGCGCGGCCTGCGGCGGCGCGACCTCGATGGCGACGACCCAGGCGCCATCGAGCGTTCTGCAGCCCCCTCCTCGGGAGAGGTAGTGTGCCCATCGACGCTTACCGCTGATTGCAGCTCTTGCGTCTACCCGTTGGAACCGCTTTCAAGGCACGGGAAGAATCGCCGTCGACTCACAACGAGAGACGAGCATGACCCTTGCTTCCAGCCCGAACTTCGGAAAGCTCCAGGCCGCGCCGACCGCGATCGCGTTGGCCGTCAGCCTGCTGCTGAGCGCCTGCGGCGGCGCCGACTCCCCCGACTCGACCGCCGGCATGGCGGCCTCCGATCGTGCGAGCGCCCAGGCGCAGTCGACGACGTCGGAGACCGCGTTTCCCGTGGGGCAGTACAGCCTGCGCGGCGTTCAATCGGGGATGTGCATCGACATCGAAGGCGCGAGCACGGCCGACGGCGCCAAGACACTGCAGATGCCGTGCAACGGTGCGGCCAGCCAGCGCTTCGACATCAGCGCCGCCGCCGACGGCAGCTACGCCTTCCGGAATGTCCGCAGCGGCAAGAACCTGGACGTCAGCGACATCTCGACCGCCAACGGCGCCCTCATCCAGCAATGGGGCTACGGCGGCGGCGCGAACCAGCGCTTCGCCGTCGCGGCCAAGGGCGATGCGTTCCACATCATCGCGAAGCACACCGGCAAATGCGTGGATGTGAAGGACTTCAGCCTCGTCGCCGGTGGCCGCGTCCAGCAATGGGACTGCGGCAACAACGACAACCAGCGGTGGACGTTCGTGGCGGCCGGCACTCCGGCTCCGGCTCCAGCTCCAGCCCCTGCGCCCGCGCCTTCCCCTGCCCCCGCGCCATCGCCCGCGCCGGCGCCCTCGCCTGCACCAGCCCCGTCCCCCGCACCCGCCCCGTCGCCCGCGCCATCTCCGGCGCCCGCGCCTTCACCAGCTCCTGCTCCTGCCCCTGCGCCGGGACCGGCCCCCGCGCCGGCCCCCGGTCGCGGCGCCAACGTGCCATGGGTCGAGTACCAGGCCGAAGACGGCCAGACCAACGCCCAGATCCTCGGCCCGAGCCGCCAGAAGTGGGACGCGAACCACATCGAGGCTGAAGCCATCGGCCGCAAGGCGGTGCGCCTGAACCGGACCGGCGACTACGTGTCCTTCAAGACCACCGCGGCCGGCAACGGCGTGGTGGTGCGCTACTCGATTCCCGACGCGCCGAACGGCGGCGGCATCGATGCCACGCTGGGCCTCTACGTGAACGGCGTGCGCGTGAAGTCGCTGCCGCTGACCTCGCGCTACAGCTGGTCCTACCAGGGCGGCCTGATCGGCGATCCGATCGTCGACAAGCCGGCCGGCCAGCCGCACACCTTCTTCGACGAAGTGCGCACGCTGCTGCCCGACAACATCCCCCGCCGGCGCGACCGTCATGCTGCGCCGCGACGCGCAGGACACCGCGGGCTTCTACGTGATCGACCTGGTCGACATCGAGCCGGTGCCGCCGGCGCTGACGATGCCGGCGGGCTTCACCTCGGTGACGGCCTTCGGCATCCAGCCGGGTGACGGCAAGGACCATGCGAACGACGTGCTGCGCGCCCTGCGCTCGACCAGCAAGCTGTGGTTCCCGCCGGGCGACTACCTGCTGCAGAAGATCGACGGCGGCAACGTCGGCCTGGACAACCCCGGCATCGAGGTGCGCGGGGCCGGCATGTGGCACACCAACCTGCGCGGTCCGAAGTCGATGTTCTTCTGCTACGGCGCGAGCGCCCGCTGCGTCTTCGGCGACTTCTCCATCCTCGGCGAATCCAAGGCCCGCGCCGAGGAAACCGAAGGCGTGCAGAAGGTCTTCGCCGGCCCGATGGGCGCCAACAGCCTGATCGAGAACGTCTGGATCGAGCACGTGGTGGGCGCGATCTGGGTCGGCAACGATCCCCCGTACCAGACCCAGCCGACGCAGAACCTGACCATCCGCAACTGCCGCATCCGCAACACCTACGCGGACGGGATCAACTTCGACAACGGCACGTCCAACTCGCTGGTGGAAAACTGCCACCTGCGCAACACCGGCGACGACGCGCTGGTGGTGTGGTCCATCAAGTGGACCGACTGGGTGAAGGACAAGACCTGGCAGCTGGGCGACGGCTTCATCTCGCCCGCGGGGAAGAACGCGCCGGACCAGGGCCAGGGCGTCAACAACGTGTTCCGCAACAACACGGTGCAGATGCCGTGGCGCGCCAACTGCTTCGCGGCCTATGGCGGCGCGGGCAACGTGTTCAAGGACAGCGTCTGCGAGGACGTGCTGACCTACCCGGGCATCCTGATCGACAACGAGTTCAGCCCCTACCCGTTCGGACCGGGGACGACGACCTTCAGCAACATCTCGCTGATCCGCGCGGGCGGGCCGATGTTCAACGAGAACACGGGCAACCCGTGGCTGCATGGCGCGCTGAAGTTCTACCTGCGCGAGGGCGACGTGAACGACATCCTGGTGGAGAACGTCGACATCATCGACCCGACCTACTCGGGCATCGAGTTCCGCGGCTTCGGCACGACCTTCGTGCCGCCGGGCGAGAAGTTCCACCCCGACCTGCTGCGCGACGCCGACAACGCGAAGTTCCGCAACGTGAGGTTGAAGAACATCCGGATCACCAACCCGGGTCGATACGGCATCGAGGTGATCGACAACGGCGGTCGCGGCGCGGTCAACTTCGACGGCGTGGTGGTGACCAATCCGGCGCTCGGCGGCCTGAAGCAGGACAACGCGCCGGGGAGCTTCTTCATTCGAGGCAGCGGCAACGCGGGCTGGTGACTCCCTGTCTCACGTTCCTTTCCGCACACGGGGAGAGCAAGAGCGCTGGCGTACTTCCACCGCCGCTGGCCCTCACCCCTGCCCTCTCCCGCAAGCGGGAGTAAGACGGGCTAGGCTTCGAGTCGCAATTGTCCGAATGCGGCGGGCACATGGAAGTTGGCCTTCTCGCTGCCCGTCGGATTCCAGGCGCTGAACTGCCGCGATGCCTTGTTCCCTTCGATGCGGAACAGGTTGATCCGCCAGCCGTCGAGCGACTGCGCGTTGCGCGGCATCGGCACGACGAGTTCGGCGGTCCACATCCGGTGGACCTCATCCACCGACGTGCGCGCCCGGCTCTCGCCGATGAAGCGCTTGCGGCCCTGCCCGCGCACCTCGAGGTCCATCACCAGGCTGTTCGGCGAGACCTCGACCTCGCGATAACGGTCCGTGCCCGCGTCTTGCGGGGCCTGCAGGAAGACCTCGACGACGTCGCGCTCCCACAGCGGCCAGATGTCCGTGGCGGAGACCTCGCGCTCATAGGTCGTCAGCGCGTTGTAGCGGCTGCTGAAGCGCAGGTACAGCGCGCCGTCCGCGTGCAGCAGCTGCACGCGCGTCGACTGCGTGCCGGTCAACGGCCGGCCGCGCCAGTCGTGCGCGAAGAACAGCGCCGGCGCCTCTTCCCACGCCGAGGCCAGCGCGAAGCCATCGCGGCCGATCAGCCGTGACGGCAGTCGCGCTGCGCGTGCGAGCGGGCGCTCGATCGCGGTGCTCAGCACCGCTTCGATCAGCAGGTTCTCCTTGAAGCTCACCTTCAGCGTCGGCCTCGCCGCGTCGACCGAACCGAGCTCTGTGCCGTTCACGTAGTCGCGGATCATCCAGACGCCCGGGCCGAGGCCGCGCAACGTCACCGTGCCGTCGAAGCTGGGCGCGTAGAACGCGTAGTGCATCACCCCGTTCTTCTCGACGACGTGCGTCTCGGGCTTGTCGAACGCGATGTCGTAGAGCTCGCCGCGATAGGCGCCGTCGGACAGGCCCTTCGCGTTGTGTGCGGTGATCCACTTGCGCCAGTGCGTCTCGCGCTGCGGCGTCAGCAGGAAGGAGTCCTTCGGCTTCGGATCCTCGGCCAGGTGAACTTCGTCGACACCACGCCGCCGACGCCCACCGCGGACGCGAAGTCCATGCCGCCGGTCGACAGCTCGACGTGATCGCCGGCATACGCCGACCAGCGCCCCATCTGCGCCTTCAACGCCTTGCCCTTGTGACGCACCTGCCAGCTCGACAGCGGGTCCGACGCCGGCGCCTGGTCGATCCACGGCATGTTGTGGAACGCGTAGCTCGTGCCGCAGGGGCAGACCTCGACCACCGCCTCCGGATTCACCGCATGCGCCGCCTCGAACATCGCGCGGTAGAAGTCCGCCATGTGCTCGTACGAGTGCTCCGGCTTCGCGTGCTGGTGCTTGGGGTTGAAGCAGGGCGCGACGCCGTTCAGGTGCTGGCCATCGACCTTGACGCCGTCGAAGCCCCAGTCCTTGATGATCTTGCGGAACATCGCCGCCGTGCGCTCCTGCGTGCCCTTCGCGCCCGGGCACAGGTAGAGGCAGTTCCACCACGTGATCATCTGCGGCGCGCCGTTCTGGTCGAGCAGCAGCAGATCCGCGTGTTCATGCAGCTCGTCGCTGCCCGGCGCGACCGCCAGCGGCGCGATCCACAGCCGCGCCTTCATGCCGCGCGCATGGATGTCGGCGACCAGCGCCTTCATGTCCTCCTCGCCGCGCGGGAACTTCTTGAGGTCGATGTCGAACCAGTCGCCCGTCTGGCGCTGCCAGCCGTCGTCGAGCACGGCCCACTTCAGGCCGAGCTCCTGCGCCTTCGGCAGCGTGGCGCGCACGCGCTCCAGCGAGAAGTCGCGCCGTAGCCCCACGCGCACCAGACCGCGTCGTGCGCGCTGCGTGGCGGCTCCGGCGCGGCCAGTCCTTGTGCGTTCATGAGTCGCCGATAGCGGTCCAGCGGCACGAAGCAGTCGCCCTCGTGCACCGCGACGAAGGCCAGCGGCAGCGCCAGCGTCTCGCCCGGCGCGAGCGTGCGCGGCTCGTCGCCGCGCAGCGCGATGTCGACCTGCTCGCCGACGGCCTTCACCGGCAGCGAGACCAGGCGCGGCAGCTTGTCCAGGTGGCCGACCGCGACACCCAGGTCGCGCCGCCACACGTCCACCAGCGGCGTGCCGCCGCCGTAGTCGGACGAATCCATGCCGAGGAAGTTGCGCTGCTCGAAGCCGCGCTTGACCGGCTGCATCCAGTCGCGCCGGTCCGTGTGCGTCGAGCCCGAGTAGGTCCACCACCCGCCCGCATGCCGCGGCGCCGCCAGCAGCCGATGCGACGCGACGGTCCAGCCCTGAACCCTCAGCGGCTTGTCGGAGCGGTTGATGAAGGCGACCTCGATCAGCGCGACGCCGGGGTGCTCGTCGAGCAACGTCACCGTCATCGTCTTCTCGACGGCGGCGCCTTCGGCCTTGCCCGTCAGCGTCAGCCGCTGGCCCGCGCCGAACGGCGTGGCACCGCTGCTCGGGACGGCGCTCGTCAGCGCGAAGCGTTCAAGCGTCCGGGTCGTCATCGGAGGTGGCGCGCCGGCCGCTTCCGCGCCGAGCGCCGTGGCTGCTGCGCCAGCCGCGACCGGCTTCAGTTCCGCGACGATGAGCTGCTCACCCGCATCGAAGCCGGTCAGCGCCAGCGGCCGCGCGCCGCCGAGCCGAACGATCCGGCTGCGCATGCGTTCGTCGAATTGCAGCGAGAGCCGCTCATCCTGCAGCCGCACGTGACCGCGTCCGAGGTCGGCCGCGCGCGCCGCCGCGGCCGCCCCTGGCGACGCGGCCGTCGCGGCCAGCGCCAGCGTCGGCGTGATCGTCGCGACCGGGGCCGCCCCCAGCCATTGGAGGAACGCGCGGCGCCCGGTCATTCGAGCCGCCTTCCAGGCGGTGGGATAGCTCCGCTCGGCGTTGAGGTGGTACAGCTTGTCGACGACGACCTTGGGCAGGCCGAGGCCCTTCACCGGCTTCTTGAGATCGGACACCTTGAACGACTCCTCCGTGTTGAAGTAGCGCCAGTGCATGCGCCACACCGGCTCGACTTCCTTGAGCAGCTCGGCCCCCGATTGTTGCGGCGGTTGCGAGACGTCGGTGCCGTACATCAGACGGTCCTGGTACTTGATCATGAAGGCGCGCACCTTCGCGCGGTCCAGCTGGCTCTGGTACTGCAGCTGCCCGATGCGCGCGGCCAGGTCGACCTTGGCCAGCGGGAAGCGGTCCAGGAACGCGGCCAGCTCGTCGACGTTGCGCTCCAGCGAGGCCATGTGCATGCCGACGAACTTCAGCCTCGGATGCGCCGCGACCATGCGGTCGCGCGCGGCCATCTGGTCTTCCCAGCTCGGCATCTCCGGATGCAGCGCCATGTGGTACTGCGGGTGGTGCGCGAAGTACTCGCGGTCGTTGATGACCGTCATCTTGTCCAGCGGCAGCCAGCAGTTGTGCGGCTCGCCCTGGTGACCGAGCATCGTGATGCCCTGGTCCTCGAAATACGTGAACAGCGGCTTGAATCGCGCGTCGTCGATCATGACGAGCCGGCCCTGCTTGTCGCGCAGGCTCATGCCGATGTTCTTCCACACCTTCACGCCGACCGCGCCGGCGCGCAGGCCGGCATCGACGCGCTGTTTCGTCGCATCGAGCCAGCCTGGTTGATCCGAGGTCTCCGACGAGAAACTCACCGCCCACGCCACGTCCGCCGGACGTGCCTTGCGCAGCTCGATCGCCGCCTGCTGCTGCTCGTCCAGCGGCGGGAAGTCCGGGTAGTCGACGTTGATCGTCAGCACCTTGAAGCCGAGCTGGCGCGCGGCGTCGATGAACGCCGGATCGGCGTTGTGCAGGTGCACGTGCGAATCGATCTTCGGGACCTTCGCGAAGTCCGCCATCGTGTAGCGGGCTCCGTCAGCTTCCTTGGACTTCGTTGCCGCCAGGACGCCAGAGGAGGCGACCATCGCGACGGCCGTCAGTGCGGCGCTCAGCAGGACCGGCAGCGCGGCGCGGACGGGAGTTCTCGTCATGTGGGTCATGGGATCACCAACAGTGGAAACAGTGGGAACTGATGAGAGAGACGGTCAGTTGCAGCTGTAGCGGTAGGCGTCGTCCAGATCCAGCGGCAGCACCAGCGTGCGGATCTTCGCGGCGGTCATCTTCGCGCAGAGCTTGTCGCGCGCGCCGTTGGTGTTCTTCTTGTACTTGGACGCGTACTCGGCGTTGAACACGGGCTTGTTCTTGCTCGTGAAGACCGAGTAGCCGCCGCACTCGTCGTACTGGTTGCACTGCTCGTTGACGGCCATGTCGAAGTAGGGCTCCAGCTGGGCCAACTGGTCGACGTCGTTCTTCAGCGCGATCGCCAGACCGCGGCCGTGGGCGGCGTTGGCGAGGTACTTGTTGTAGTCGAGCTGGGTCGCCGCCGTCAGCGGGAAACCGGTCGAGTTGGTGTACCCGTCGACGTTGTCCGGCTCGACGCCGTCGCAGCCCTTCGAGACGGCCAGGTCCAGGCGGCTGAGCATCACCGCGCGCACGTTGGCGGAGCGCGTGTCCAGCCACTTCTCGCCGGCCCAGCCGTCCAGCGCGTTGCCCATGTCGGCGGCGTTGAAGCTGCCGAAGTCGGCGCGCCAGTTCTCCGAGCTGCCGGCGGAGAAGTAGCAGACGACCTTGCGGCCCTGCGCCTTCAACCCGGCGATCGTCTGCGCGGAAGTGTCGAAGAGGTCGATGTCGTACACGGCCACGTTGTAGCCGGTGTTGAGCGTGCCCGTCAGTTGCCACTGCCAGGTCGTGTTGACGCCGGGCTTCCACCACGACTGCGCTTGCGCGCCGGTCGCGGCGGTGAGACCCACCGCAAGCGCGGCGGCGGTGGCGAGGCGGGTGGCCATCGAACGGATCAGCGATCGTTTCATGAGTTCTCCTGGGATGCGGCCGGCAACGCGGCCTGCTTGTTGTGGAACGCCCAACGTCCTCTCAAGAACATCCCGACTCGAATGCGGCGACCGGATGACGCCGACTGGATGGCCCAATCCGACGTCTCCCGTCTGTCCTGCTTGCTTGTCTAGCTCGTGTTCTTTTTTTGATCAGCGCAGCATCAGAACTTGATGCTCGCCCCGATCGTGAACGCCCTGCCCCAGCGGTTGTAGCCCTGCGGCAAGGTGATGTCGCCGTTGCCCAGCGTGTACTCCTGCTTGGCGTCGGTCAGGTTGCGGCCCTCGATGGAGATCCGCAGCCACTTGTTGACTTCGTACGCGGCCTGCGCGGTCAGCCAGGTGATGGCCTTGGCGCGCTCGTTGAAGCCCGGGCCGATCACGTTGATCGCCGACACGAAGTCGTCCGTGTGGTCGGCCGTGGCGCTGATGCTCCACGGACCCTTCTCGTACAGCAGGCCCAGCGACGAGGTCGCCGGCGCGATGCCTTCCAGCGGACGCTTCTCGCCGGCCACCCAGCTGTCGGAGCGGTTGCGCGTGTACTGCGCCCGCACGCCGAAGCCGTTGTCCCACAGGTGCTGGAAGCCGATCTCCATGCCGCGGACCTTGGCCTTGTCGCCGTTGATCGGCTTCATCACGTTGAACAGGTGACCCGGCACGCCGATGTCGACGCCGGTCTCCCAGCTGGTGGTGATCTGGTTCTTGATGTCCTTCTGGAACACCGCGAAGGTCAGCGCCGAGTTGCGCGCGTAGTACCACTCCAGCGAGGCGTCGTACTGCTTGGCGCTGTAAGGCTTCAGGTCGGCGTTGCCGCCGAAGACCTGGGTGAAGTCGCCCCAGGCGACGCTGGCCGTCGTGCTGGTCGGCGCGAGCTGCTCGACCGACGGACGCGCCATCGTCTTCGCGGCGCCCAGGCGCAGCTGCAGCTTGTCGGTGAAGTGCCAGACGAAGTTGGCCGACGGCAGGCCGTAGGTGTACTCGGCGTTCTGGCTGATCTCGGTCGGATCCGCGTAGACGGCGGAGTAGTTGAACGGGCCGTTCTCGGTCAGGCTCTCGATCTTGGCGTCCCAGGCCTTGGCCGTGGTCTTGGTCTTGACCAGGCGCACGCCGATGTCCGCGTTCCACTTCTCGCCGGAAAGGTCCGCCTCGATGAAGAACGAGGTCGTCTTCTCGCGCACGCGGTAGCTCTGCAGCGGGTTCCAGACCGGGCCGGCCTGGCTGAAGTCGTAGGTGCCGCCGTCGGGGCGCGGCTTGCCGTTGTAGGCCTGCAGCGCCGCCAGGTAGTTGGGCACGTCGAAGCCCAGGAAGCTGCGCGGGAAGCTGCCGCTGACGCCGTTCATGAAGTTGGGCGGGGTCAGGTGCTCGTTGAGCACGTTGCCGCCGAGCTGGCCGACGTTGATCGCGTTGGTGCCGGAGTAGTAGTTCTCGCCGCCGTTGATCGCGTTGTCGACCAGGTCGCGGTTCTTGTCGCGCCGCGTGGCCTGCACGCCGAACTGGATCTGGTCGACGTTGAAGCGGTCCACCGACCAGGCGCCGTTCAGTGTCAGGCCGCGGATCTTGTCGTCGATGTTGTCGCCGCTCAGGCCCAGGTAGTGGGTGTTGAAGTCGCTCGGGCCGAAGGCGCCGCTGGCCAGGCCGGAGATCAGATCGCGACCGTCGGCGAAGGTGGTCTTGATGTCGGGCACCTGCGAGCCGGTCAGGTTCACCGTCGTCACGTTGGGCTGGTTCATGCGCAGCACCGTGTAGGTGTCCTGCCCGCCCGAGTGCCGCTTGGAGGTCGACTGGTAGACGTCGCCGTTGAACTTCAGCGTCTCGGTGGCCTTCCACTCGGCGTTGATGCCGTAGACGGCGCTGTCGACGACGCGGTGCGTGGTCAGGTTCAGCAGCTCCGGATTCAGCATCAGGTCCGGGTCGGTGCTGTCCATCGTGAAGCCGGTGACGACGCCGTTCTGGGTCTTGATGTTGGACCAGCGGCCCGGCGAGAACAGCGTGTAGAACGACTGCTGATAGCCGACCTGCGGCGAGTTCAGCCGCGTCTTGATCCCGTCGACGGTGACCTTGAGCGCGTCGCTCGGCCGCCATTCGACCTTGCCTGACAGGGCGGTGCGCTTCTTCTGTTCCTGGATGGTGCCGACGCGGAACTGGCCCGGGCCGATCAGGCCCTCTTCATCGGGGTCCAGCACGCCGTTGCCGTTCGGATCGATGTTGCCGCCCCAGGCGTTGCCAGTCCAGTTGGCGGCCGGGTCGGAGATGGGGTTGCGCGTCCAGCCGCCGTCGTTGCCGGCCGTGTCGGTGCGGACCTTGCGGTCGGCGTAGACCACGCCGAACAGCACGCCCAGCTCCTTGCCGAAGGTGTTGCTGTAGGTGGCCGAGACCTTGCCGCCGTTGAGCTTGGACATCGTGTTGCGGTCGCCTTCGACGCGCAGGATGCCGTGCTGGCCGGGCTGGTCGAAGGGGCTGGCGGAGCGCAGGTTCACCAGGCCGCCGATGGCGCCTTCCATCACCGAGGCCTGCGCGGACTTGACGACGTCGGCGCCGCTGATGATGTCCGAGGGCAGCACGTCGAACGCGAAGTCGCGGCCTTCGCCGTCGGTGGCGAGGATGCGGTTGTTGAAGGTCGTCAGCGTGTATTCGGGGCCCAGGCCGCGGACGCTGACCTTCTGGCCTTCGCCGCCGGCGGTGCGCGAGATCGACACGCCGGTGATGTGGCTCAGCGAGTCGGCGACGTTGTCGTCGGGGAAGCGGCCCAGCTCGGTCGCGCTGATGCTGTCCTGCACGCCCGACGCGCTGCGCTTGAGGTTCAACGAACGCTGCAGGCTGGCGCGGGTGCCGGTGATCTCGACGCGCTCGAGCGTCTGGTCGGCGTCCTTGGCCTTGGCGTCGGCCTTCGATTCAACGGATTGGGTGTTGGCGGGCGCCGAGGCGGCGGCGGCCGCGGGCTGGACCTGCGCCTGGGCCGCGCCCACGGCGGTCAGCGCGGCGATCGCGGCGGCGGCGGCGACGGGCCGCGGCGCAAAACCGGCAATCAGGAGGGAGGACAGGGGAGCTCGCATCTCATGGTTCCTTTGTTGGCTTGTCCGCTGCCAGTCCTGGACCTCGACCGGCTTGCCGCAAGTCTACGTAGTCTTTCGATTAATTTCGCATATCGTTTTTACCGACGTTTATTCTTTCGAATTGATGGCGCACGAAAGAATTCGAGCAAGACAATCACTCCCCTGCACCTCGATAGCGCCTGATTTATCCGGGTTTTCCCGCGAAATACACCGCTTCAGGGCCTGTCACGGTTTCTTCCGTTGTGTTTCCGGTTTCCTTGCCCTATTCTTTCGTTCGAAAGCTTCCGACGATCCACCGAGCCCGTCGAGCCCCCTCCAAGAAAGAAAGCGATCCCATGCAACGACATTGGCTGACCTACGCGCTTGTCACGACCCTGTTCTGGGGCGCGTGGGGGGCGCTGACGGGCTTGTCTTCCGAACGCGGCTTCCCGGACACGCTGGTCTACGTCGTGTGGGCACTGACGATGATCCCGCCGGCCGTGTTCGTGCTGGCCCGCGCCGGCTGGAAGCTGCAGCGCGACCGCCGCGCCGTGATCCAGGGGCTGACCGTCGGCCTGCTGGGCGCGGGCGGGCAGATGCTGCTGTTCCGCGCGGTCGAGTCCGGCCCGGCCTACCTGATCTTCCCGATCGTGTCGCTGTCGCCGGGGGTGACGATCGCGCTGTCCTTCGGACTGCTGCGCGAGCGTACCGGCAAGCTCGGCGTCGCCGGCATCGTGCTGGCGCTGTGCGCACTGCCGCTGTTCGACTACCAGCCCGGCCAGCAGAGCCAGGCGCTGGGACTGTGGTTCGCGCTCGCCGTCGTCGTCATGGCGGCGTGGGGCCTGCAGGCCTATTTCCTGAAGACCGCCAACAACGCCGCCAGCGCGGAGAGCGTCTTCTTCTACATGACCGTCAGCGCGCTGCTGTGCATCCCGGCCGCGCTGTGGATGACGGACTTCTCCAAGCCGATCCCGTGGGGCTGGGACGGCCCCGGCCTGGCCGCCGTGATCCAGGTGCTCAACGCGATCGGCGCGCTCACGCTGGTCTACGCCTTCCGCTACGGCAAGGCGCTGGTCGTCTCGCCGCTGGTCAATGCCGGCGCCCCGCTGCTGACGGCGCTCGCCTCGATGGCGATGAGCGGCGCCACGCCCGGCGGCTTCAAGCTGGCCGGCGTCGCGCTGGCGCTGCTCGCCGCGCTGCTGCTGGCCCTGCAACCCGAAGGCGACAGCAAGGACAGCAAGGCCTGACCCCGGTGTCCCGCCGTCCGCCCCACCCTCATTCGACAGGAAGGATTCCCCTTGAAGCTCATGCTCGATCTCGTGCGGCGCCACAAGCAGTCGGCGCCGGGATCTTCGGCCACTCCGGCCATCGGCACCGCCGCTCCGGCCATTGGCACAGCCGCTCCGGCCATCGGCATTCCCTCGATGTGCTCGGCCCATCCGGTCGTCATCGCCGCGACGCTGCGCGAGTGCGGCGCGCTCGGCCGCCCCGCGCTGATCGAGGCGACCTCCAACCAGGTCAACCAGGACGGCGGCTACACCGGCATGACGCCGGTCGACTTCCGCCGCTTCGTCGAGGCGATCGCCCAGGCCGAGGGCGTCGCCACCGATCTGCTGATCCTCGGCGGCGACCACCTCGGCCCGAACGCCTGGCGCAAGTTGCCGGCCGCGCAGGCGATGGCCAAGGCGGAAGTGATGGTGGCGCAGTACGTCGCGGCCGGCTTCCGCAAGATCCACCTGGATTGCTCGATGTCCTGCGCGGACGATCCGGTGCCGCTGTCCGAGGCCGAGATCGCCGCCCGCGCCGTGCGCCTGTGCCTGGCCGCCGAGGCCGCCTGGCGCGACACGCCCGACCGCGGCGAACCGCCGGTCTACGTCATCGGCACCGAAGTGCCGGTGCCGGGCGGCGCGCACGAGGACCTGGAAGACCTCGCGGTGACGTCGCCGAAGCGGCCGGCGCGACGCTGGCGCTGCACCGCGATGCCTTCGGCAAGGCCGGACTCGATGCGGCCTGGGAACGCGTGATCGCGATGGTCGTGCAGCCGGGCGTCGAGTTCGACCACCACAAGGTCATCGACTACAAGCCCGAGAAGGCGCGCGCGCTGAGCGCGTTCATCGCATCGCAGCCGGGCCTGGTCTTCGAGGCGCACTCGACGGACTACCAGACGCCCGAACGCCTGGCGCAACTCGCGCGCGACCACTTCGCGATCCTGAAGGTCGGCCCGGGCGCGACCTTCGCGCTGCGCGAGACGCTGTGGGCGCTGGCCGCCGTCGAGCGCGAATGGCTCGGCCCGCAGGCCGGCCAGGGCAACCTGATCGACACGGTGCTCGGCGTGATGCGCGCGGAGCCCGGCCATTGGCAGCCGTACTACCAGGATCCCTCGCGCCTGCAGGTCGATCTGGCCTACAGCCTGAGCGACCGCATCCGCTACTACTGGGCGCATCCGAAGGTCCAGACCGCCTGCGCGGCGCTGCTGGACCGGCTGGAACATTCGCCGCCGCCACTGACGCTGCTGAGCCAGTTCCTGCCGCGCCAGTACGACGCGATACGCGACGGCCGCCTGCGCAACCGTCCCGCGGAACTGCTCCGCGACGGCGCCGCGCAGTCGCTGCGGCCCTACCTCGCGGCCTGCGCCGCCTGAAGACCTGACTGCTTGAACGCCCGACCGTCCGGATGCCAGAACGCGTGACCGCCTGAACGCCTGAACCGCTCCGACACCCGGCCCTTTCCCACAGAACAAGACCCGTCACGATGAGCCTGCTCCACTTCGAACCCGCCGAACTCGACCGCCGCGGCGCCACGCACACCGCGCGCGAGATCGCCCAGCAACCGCAAGTCTGGCGCAGCGTGCGTGCGCTGGTGCAGTCGCAACGCGCGGCGATCGACGCCTTACTGCAGCCGCTGCTGGCGCTGCCGGACCTGCGCATCGTGCTGACGGGCGCGGGCAGCTCCGCCTTCATCGGGCAATGCCTGACCCCCGCGCTGCTGCAGCAACTGGGCGCGAAGCCCGGCCTGCGCATCGAGGCGATCGCCACCACTGACATCGTCTCCAACCCCGCGCAATGCCTGCAGCCCGGCGTGCCGACGCTGCTGGTCTCGTTCGCCCGCTCGGGCAACAGCCCAGAGAGCCTGGCGGCGGTGGACCTGGCCGACGCGACCCTCGGCGAGTGCCATCACCTCGCGGTCACCTGCGCGGCCGAAGGCACGCTGGCGCGCCGGCTCGGCGAGCGCGAACGCGCCCACGTGCTGCTGCTGCCCGACGAGACGCATGACCGCGCCTTTGCGATGACCTCGAGCTTCACCGGCATGCTGCTGGCCGCGGCCTGGGCCTTCGGCATGGCGCTGCCGTCGGCCGAGACGCTGGGCGACGCCGCGCGCCAGCTGCTCGCCACCGAGGCCGCCCGCCTGGACGCGCTGAACGCGCAGCCCTTCGAGCGCGTCGTCGTGCTCGGCAGCAACGGCTTGCAGGGCCTGGCGAAGGAAGCGGCGCTGAAGGTGCTGGAGCTGAGCGACGGACGCCTTGTCGCGCTGGCTGATTCGCCGCTGGGTTTCCGCCACGGCCCGAAAACCATCCTGAACGACCGCACGCTGGTGCTGATCGTGCTGTCCAACGACAGCTACACCCGGCGCTACGACCTGGACCTGCTGCGCGAGCTGCGCCGCCAGGGCCGCGGCCGGATCGTCGCGCTGAGCACCTCGGCGTTGAACGCGGAGGACGCGCTGGCCGCGGACGACGTGCTGCTCGACCTGCCGGTCAACGCGCCCGACCTCGCGCTGACGCCGGTGGCGCTGGTCTTCGCGCAATGCCTGGCGCTGCTGGCCTCGCTCAAGCTCGGCATCACGCCGGACAATCCGAGCGCGTCGGGCACCGTGACGCGCGTCGTCAGCGGCGTCATCATCCATCCGCTCGCCGCGGCGGCGCCTTGAGTCGCCCGGCGCCCGCACCACGACTCTCGCAGCGACGCGCCCCACGGCTTGCACCCGTATCGCCCCGACCTCCGACCAGCCCGATGATCCGCTCATGACTCCCGTCACCCACGACGCCACCGACCGCCCGATCTTCCTCGGCATCGACGGGGGCGGCACCAAGACCTCCTTCCTGCTGCTGGACGGCGACGGCCGGCTGCTGGCGCGTCACGTCGGCAGCACCAGCTACTACCTCGAGATCGGCTTCGATGCGCTGCGCGCGCTGCTGCGCGACGGCGTCGCCGAGACGCTGAAGCAGGCCGGCCTGGCGCCGTCGCGGGTGACGTCGACCTTCGCCGGTCTGCCCGCCCACGGCGAGGACAGCGCGCTGCTGGCCGACTTCGACGGTCTGCTGGCCGGCGTGCTGCCGCGCGCGGTCATCGGCAACGACATGGTCTGCAGCTGGGCCGGCTCGCTCGGCGGCGACGACGGCATCAGCCTGGTCGCGGGCACCGGCTCGATCGCCTACGGCGAGTGGCAGGGGCGCGGCGCGCGCTCCGGCGGCTGGGGCGAGGTCTTCGGCGACGAGGGCTCGGCCTACTGGCTCGCGCGCGAAGGCCTCGCGCTCTTCTCGCGCATGGCGGACGGGCGCGCCGCGCCGGGACCGCTGCTCGGCCTGGTGCGGGAGCATTTCCAACTCGCGCACGACCTGGACCTCTGCGCGGCGATCAACGGCGACGCGGCGCGCAGCCGGCTCGCGCAGTTCGCGCGGCTCGTGTCCGCGGCGGCGGCGGACGGCGACGCGCAGGCGATCGCGCTGCTCGGACGCGCCGGCGAGGAGCTCGCCGCGCTCGCGGGCGCCATCGCCCGGCAACTGGCGCTGCCGGCGGACGCGACGGTGCCGGTCTCCTACACCGGCGGCGTCTTCGAGGCCGGCGCCACCGTCACCGATGCGCTGCGGCTGGCGCTCGCGCGCGAGGTCCCGGGCGCCGAGTTGACCGTGCCGCGCTTCGGTCCGGAGATGGGCGCAGCCATGTACGCCGCCCGGCTGGCGGGCGTGCAGCTCCGGCCTGCGACGGCCGCTGGCCCTCACCCCCACCCTCTCCCGCAAGCAGGAGAGGGAGCCTGAGGGTCGGGCCGGGGCTTGCGAACATCGCCGGGATCGATATCATCCGAAAGTTCATCGCTTCCGTTTCCCATGACCACCACCACTACTTCCACCATCGCCGAGAAGCCTGACGCCGCGTTGCTGATCGACGAGCGCCGGCGGCTGATCCGCGAGCAGGTGCAGGCGCAGGGCAAGGTCACGGTGGAAGAGCTGGCCGAGCGCTTCGGCATCTCGGTCGTGACGATCCGCAGCGACCTGAACGCGCTGGCGTCGACGGGCGCGCTGCTGCGCACGCACGGTGGCGCGCTGGCGCATCGCGACACCGAAGAGGTGCCGATCAGCGTCAAGCAGAAGCTGCACCACGAGCAGAAGGTGCGCATTGCCGTCGAGGCGGCCAAGCTGATCCGCGATGGCGAGACCATCCTGCTGGACTCCGGTTCGACGACCGAGGAGATCGCCAAGCAGATCCGCGGCCTGCGGCTGCAGTCGCTGAACGTCATCACCAACGCGCTGAACATCGCGGTGCTGCTGGCGACGGTGCCGGGCGTCAACGTGATCATGCCGGGCGGCCTGCTGCGGCAGAACTCGTATTCCCTGTCCGGACCGCAGGCGGTCACGGCGCTGCAGAGTCTCTACGCGGACCGCCTGTTCCTGGGTGTCGACAGTCTCGACCCTGAGATCGGCCTGATGACGCCCCACCTGCTGGAAGCGCAGCTGAACGCCCAGATGATGAAGATCGCGCGCCAGATCGTGGCGGTCGCGGACGCGTCCAAGCTGATGAAGCGCAACCTCTCGGTGATCGCGCCGGTCGAGCAGATCGACATGCTGATCACGGACAAGGAGGCTGACGAGGCCATCGTCGGCGAACTGCGACGCCGCGGCGTCGAAGTGGTCCTCGCATAACCGCGACCTCCACAACGCCACCGCCGCCGCCGACGTCGCGATCGCTCTTTCCTTACTCCCGCAGTCCTCGGTCGCAAAACCGTGAACGGACGACAGTGATGGGGGACGGCATTGCTTGGGGTTCAGCCGCTTGCCGGCTGCGGCCCCATGCAATGGCGGCCGACGCCCCGCCTGCTGCAGGTAGGCGGTCTCCCCGGACATCATTTCCTGAACTGCGCGCAGGGGTCTTCGCGAGAGGGCGCGGGTGCGCGCTCGACGCGGTCGTAGCCGCCGGCTGTTGCTGCGCTGCCGGGCTCGAGATACGCGATGGCATCGATGTCCGACGCCGGCACCCCGGCCGCCTGCAGGTAGACCGGCACGGCGACATCGCGGCGCACGTGCCCGTTCCCGGCGATCAGCACGACGCGCTTCGCGCCCGACTTCCTCGCATCGAGCATTGCCTGCGCCATCGCCGCGTCACGCGCGCGTTGCGCCTGGACCATGCCGGGCAGCATGGCCTCCGGCATCGCGCCGCAATGGCCGTCCTGGATGTCCTTGCGCAGTGCGTCCTGCTGCGTGCCGTTCCAGACGGTGCGATCGCGCAGCGCGATGAGATCCGCGGGCCAGGCGGCGTCGCCTTCGCGGACGATCTTGCGGACCTGGTCGCGATCGATGTTGCCGCCGCGGACTTCCGCGCCGGATTGCAGCGCGACGTCGAACAGCGGTTGGTGGAGCGGCCAGCGCCAGCCCTTGCGATCGAACTTCGCCGCATCGATGACGGCGTTCACATCGCCCGGAGACGCCTTGCGCGCCTGTGCGACGGCCGCGTCCTCGCCGCGCGAGAACTGCTCGAAGACGACCACCGTCTTCGGCTCCTGCGCGATCAGCCGACGCAGTTGTTCGGCGCGGGCGCGGTGGTGTTCGGGGTTGTCGTGCAGCTCGCCGAGCAGCACGAATTCGGGCTCGACCTGGGAGGACGCCGGCGTCGTCCGCGGCGCCTCGGTGGTGGATGACGCGCACGCCGCGAGCAGGAGAGGAAGAAGCACCGACGCGGCGCCGCGAGAGGCAACGTTCATGGAAGCAGTCCTGGGGGCTGGGAGTGTGAACAGGCCTGGCGACGTCGCCGCGGTGCGCGGAAGGCGCGCTCGCGGCGATGGCTGGGTCGGGCTCGCATTGTCGGGCATCCGCCCCGCGGATACGACGGCCGGCATCACACGAAGCCGGCCACCGTCCCGCTCCCGGAACAGCGCTGGTTCAGAGCACCGCGTTCGCCTGCTCGACCCCCCTGCGGCTGATTCATCAGCACGCCGGGGTTGAGGCCGACAGCGATCCGCAACACGTTCTCGGCCAGGACGTCAGCCGCGATGCGGTCGACGTCGGTCGTGGCCAGGAACCCTGCCGAGATGGCCTGGATCAGCTGCTGCTCCTGCGCGTCGGGCAAGGCCGCTTTCACGGCCAAGCCATTGAATTCAGCCCATTCCCCGGCAAACGGGAGGAACCAGGTCGACTGACTCAGGATCGAACCCGCGTATTCCAGTGCGAGCATCGACGGTTCGATATCGGCCCTCGTCGTGGACAGGGGCAGGTGCTGCGATGCAGTCGTCGTCATGAGAAGTTCTCCTTCGGAAGAATGGCACGTCAGGGCGTGCCGGTACGGAACGCACCGGCCGCGCGCCGGCTTGCGGCGCACGGCGAAGATGCCGCGCCGTAGTCCTCTTCCGCTGGAGATCGGATCGCCGAATCGCTGGATCGCTGGATCGCTGGACCAGCGGATCAGCGGATCGTCGTCATCGAGCGCATCGCCTTGACCGCGCCCTCGCCCATCGACGCGCCGAAGCGCTTGGCGATGCGTTCGGCGACGTTGTCGCGCGGCGTGTAGTCGACGACGTCCTCGGCCTTCACCACCTCGCGGGCGACGTAGTCGAGGTTGCCCGTGCCGTCGGCCAGGCCGAGCTGGATCGCCTGTTCGCCGTTCCAGAACAGGCCGGAGAACATCTCCGGCGTTTCCTTGAGCCGCGTGCCGCGCCCCTCGCGCACGACCGCGATGAACTGCTGGTGGATCTGGTCCAGCATCGCCTGCGCGTAGGCCTGCTGCTTCGGGGTCACCGGCGAGAACGGATCCAGCATCCCCTTGTTCTCGCCCGCCGTCATCAGGCGTCGTTCGACGCCGACCTTCTTCATCACCTCGGTGAAGCCGAAGCCGTCCATCAGCACGCCGATCGAGCCCACCACCGACGCCTTGTCGACGTAGATCTCGTCCGCGCCCGCGGCGATGTAGTACGCGCCGGAGGCGCAGATCTCCTCGACGACCGCGTACACCTTCTTCTTGTGCAGCGCCTTCAGGCGCTTGAGCTCGTCGTTGACGATGCCCGCCTGCACCGGGCTGCCGCCCGGCGAGTTGATGCGCAGCACCACCGCCTGCGACCCCTGGTCCTCGAACGCGGCCTTCAGCGCGGCGTTGATGAGCTCGGCGCTGGCCTCGGTGTCGGGGGCGATCTCGCCGCGCACCTCGACGAGCGCCGTGTGCGGCCCGGTCGTCGCGCCACCATGGTGCTTGGTCGCGAACATCGACCAGATGAACAGCAGCAGCACCGACACCCAGATCAGCCGGAAGAAGGTCTTCCAGCGCCGGTCGCTGCGGCGGTCGCGCAGGTAGTCATGGGCGAACTGCTCGATCACGTGCTCGTAGCGGCCTGGCAGCGGCGAGGCACCGGCCGAGGCCTGCGAGGCGGACGCCGTCGCGGAAGCAGGCGCGGCGGGCGCCGCGGCCTTCAGGATGTCCTCCGGGCGCGCCGTCGCGTCGGGGATCGGGCGCGGCAGGTCGCTGCCGGCGCTGGAGTCGTCGTTGGGGTTCATTCAATCCTCGAAAACGGGTCGCGTGTCGCGGGAGGGATACCAGAAGACCTGGCCGTCGCGCTCGCGCACGTCGAGCTTGGTCAGGCCGAAACGGCCGCACATGCCGGTCACGCAGCGTCCGTCCCTCGGGTGGTACACGGCGCCGTGGATGCTGCAGATGATGTATTCCTTCTTGCTGTCCAGGAACTCGCCCTCCTGCCAGTCCATCTCGGTCGGCACGTGCGCGCAGCGGTTCAGGTAGCCGACGACCTCGCCGTCGAAGCGCAGGACGAACGCCGAGGCGGGCTGGCGGAACTGCAGCACGTCGAAGGTGTGCGCGCGACCGCGTTCCTCCAGCTCGGAGGAGGCGCACAGCGGCACCGGGGGCAGGTCTTGCTCGGGGGTCATTCGGAAGGGGTCCGGGAAGCGGGACAGATCGGAGGGAAATCAGGAAGCAGTCAGGCGTGGGTCAAGCGTTCGTCAGCAGCCAGTCGCGCAGCGTCGGCACATCGTGCGCGACCAGCAGCGGCTCGAAGCCGCGCAGCGATTCGTGCTCATGCGCGCCGTACGTGACCGCCACCGCCGGGCAGCCGGCATTGCGCGCCAGCTGCAGGTCGTGCGTCGTGTCGCCGATCATCAGCGTGCGCTCGGGGTCGGCGCCGAACTCGCGCATCAGCTCCAGCAGCATCTGCGGATTCGGTTTGCCGGCGGTTTCGTCCGCGGTGCGGGTGCCGTCGAACAGCGTCTTCATGTCCACGGCGGCCAGCGCCTCGTCCAGGCCGCGGCGGCTCTTGCCCGTCGCCACGGCCAGCCAATGGTGCCGCGCCTTCAGGTCGCGCAGCAGTTCCGGCACGCCGTCGAACAGCGTCACCTCGTGCGCCGACGCGAAGTAGTGGTGCCGGTAGCGCTGGCCAAGCTCCGGATACCGCGACGGGTCCAGGCCCGGCAACGCGTACTGCAGTGCCTCGATCAGGCCCATGCCGATGACGTAGGCGGCGCGCTCGCGCGACGGCGGCTCCAGGCCGAGGTCCGCCGACGCGGCCTGCATGCAGCGCACGATCAGCGCGGTGGAGTCGAACAGGGTGCCGTCCCAGTCGAAGACGATCAGATCGAAGCGTTGAGGCATGGCAGTCCGCAAGAGGTCGTCAGGGCGCCGGGCGGCGCAGCGCGGCCAGCAGTTTCTCGCACTCCGGCGGCAAGGGCGCCTCCAGGGTCAAGGTCTCGCCGGTCGCCGGGTGCACCACGCGCAGTTGGCGCGCATGCAGGAACATCCGGTCGAAGCGCAACGCGCCGCGGGCCAGCGCGCGGTTGGCCTCGAAGTCGCCGTACTTGGGATCGCCGACGATCGGGTGGCCCTCGTGGGCCAGGTGGACCCGGATCTGGTGCGTGCGACCGGTCTTGATCGTGACGTCGAGCAGGCTGTAGCCGCCGCTGCCGGCGGCCTTGCCACTGTTGCCGCCGCTGTCGCCCGAATACGCTTCGACCACCTTCACCAGGCTGATCGACCGCTTGGCCTGGTCCGCCTGCGGATCCTTGGGATCGGGCACCGCCCTCACCCAGCGCTCGCCGTCGCTGCCGACGAACTTCAGCAGCGGGACGTCCACGACCTTCTTTCCCTTCGCCCACGCACCGGCGACCAGCGCTGCGTAGGTCTTGCCGGTCTCGCGGTCGCGCAACTGGTCCTGCAGGTGCGTCAGCGCGCTGCGCTTCTTGGCGATCATCAGCAGGCCGGAGGTTTCCTTGTCCAGCCGGTGCACCAGCTCCAGGAACTTCGCCTGCGGGCGTGCGCGCCGCAGCTGCTCGATCACGCCGAAGCTCACGCCCGAGCCGCCGTGGACCGCCACGCCGGCGGGCTTGTCGACGACGATCAGGTGCTCGTCCTCGAAGACGACCGGGAACTCGCGGGCGGGAACGGCGGCGGCCTGCTCGGCGGGCTTCTCCGCCAGGCGCACCGGCGGCACGCGTACCACGTCGCCCACGGCCAGCCGCGAGTCGGCGCTGCAGCGGCCCTTGTTGATGCGCACCTCGCCGGACCGGATGATCCGGTAGACCAGCGTCTTGGGCGCGCCCTTGAGTTCGCGGATCAGGAAGTTGTCCAGCCGTTGTCCGGCGGAGCCCTCGTCGACGGTCAGTTGACGGACCTGCGCCGAGGCGACGGGCGTCACCGTCGCCGCAGGCGGCGGCACGGCCGGCGCCGCAGACACGGCCGAAGCGGCCGAAGCGGCCGAAGCGGTTTTGGGGGGCGCGGCCCCCCTCGCGGCACTGCGGGCAGTCCCTGGGGCGGCCTTGCGGGCTTTAGCCCCTATAATGCTGCTTGCCACGTTTCCGTTGTAAGTATTTGATTTTTCTCATTTTACTCGGACGTGCGCGTTCGAGGTCGACGAGAACGTGGCGGTGAGCAGTCATTGTGAGTAGGCTGCTCATCACTTTTGGTGATGCAACGTCAGGTCATCGAGGTCGGGCCCGCTTCCCAAAGCGAGCGGGCAGGCACCGAGGCCGGACGGCAGAGCAACGTCGTCAGAACCATGCCCATGTGGCCGGTCGCATTCCAGGATGTCGGCAGGCGGCGCGGGCAGCACAACAAGGTTTCACGACGTCAGAAGACGGGCGCAAGCCCCGGCGCTGACGTCAGCACCCAGGCTCCGTTTCCGGATGTTTTCTTCGGTCCATTCCACCCCCCGCCGCCTGCGAGCGCGTGTTGGCTTCGTCCACACGCCAGGCTCCGGCCGTGGTCGGGTCGCGCCTCAGTCGGCGCGCTTGAGGACCCAAACAGCCGATCCGGGGCCCGCGGCGCACGCGCCAACGCTGCATCGCTGAACGGTCGAACGAGCCGTTCAATTTGCAGTCCAGGGCGATCCTTTCATTGGTTCTTTCGCGTTTCTCGTGCATCGGTCGAATCGCCCGCCGGTGAATCTCCGGCGGCGGTTCTGAGGTACGCGCGTCAGCGGCAACGCCCTGGCGTGGAGGAGAACTGATGAAACGCATGCTGATCAACGCGACGCAGCAGGAAGAGCGTCGCCTGGCCATCGTCGATGGCCAGAAGCTGTTGGACTTCGAGACCGAGATCGAAGGCCGCGAACAGCGCAAGGGCAACATCTACAAGGCGGTCGTGACGCGCGTCGAGCCGTCGCTGGAGGCCTGCTTCGTCGATTACGGCGAGGACCGCCACGGCTTCCTGCCGTTCAAGGAAATCTCGCGCCAGTACTTCCGCGAAGGCGCCGACGTGCGCTCCGCCAAGATCCAGGACGTGATCAAGGAAGGCCAGGAGCTGCTGGTCCAGGTCGAGAAGGAAGAGCGCGGCAACAAGGGCGCGGCGCTGACGACCTTCGTGTCGCTGGCCGGCCGCTACCTGGTGCTGATGCCCAACAACCCGCGCGGCGGCGGCGTCTCGCGCCGCATCGAGGGCGAGGACCGTGAAGAGCTGAAGGACGCGCTCGACCAGCTCGAGTACCCGAAGGGCATGTCGCTGATCGCCCGCACCGCCGGCATCGGCCGTTCCGCCGCCGAGCTGCAGTGGGACCTGAACTACATGCTCAAGCTCTGGACCGCCATCGACGAAGCGTCGGGCGGCAAGGGCGCCTTCCTGATCTATCAGGAGTCGTCGCTGGTGATCCGCGCGATCCGCGACTACTTCACCGCCGACATCGGCGAGATCCTGATCGACACGGACGACATCTTCGAACAGGCCCACCAGTTCATGTCGCACGTGATGCCGGAGACGGCACACAAGGTCAAGCGCTACCGTGACGACGCGCCGCTGTTCAGCCGCTTCCAGATCGAGCACCAGATCGAGACGGCCTTCAGCCGCACGGTGAACCTGCCGTCGGGCGGCGCCATCGTGATCGACCACACCGAGGCGCTGGTCTCGGTGGACGTGAACTCGGCGCGCGCCACCCGTGGCGGCGACATCGAGGAAACCGCCACCCGCACCAACCTGGAAGCCGCCGACGAGATCGCGCGCCAGATGCGTCTGCGGGACCTGGGCGGCCTGATCGTCGTGGACTTCATCGACATGGAGGAGTCCAAGAACCGCCGCGAGGTCGAACAGCGCCTGCGCGACGCGCTGCGCCAGGATCGCGCCCGCGTGCAGTTCAGCTCGATCAGCAAGTTCGGCCTGCTGGAACTGAGCCGCCAGCGCCTGCGCCCGGCGCTGAGCGAAGGCAGCCACATCACCTGCCCGCGCTGCAACGGCACCGGCCACATCCGCGACACGGAGTCCTCCGCGCTGCAGATCCTGCGCATGGTCCAGGAAGAGTCCATGAAGGACAACACCGCCGCCGTGCACGTGCAGGTGCCGGTGGAAGTGACCTCGTTCCTGCTCAACGAGAAGCGCACCGAGATCACCAAGATCGAACTGAAGCAGCGCGTGACCGTGCTGCTGGTGCCCAACCGTCACCTCGACACGCCGAACTACAAGCTCGAGCGCCTGCGCCACGACGATCCCCGCCTGGAGAACCTGCAGGCGAGCTACACGATGATCGAGGAGCAGCAGGAAGAGGAAAGCATCACCCGCCGCGGCGCCGAGAAGAAGAACAAGCAGGAGCCGCTGATCAAGGGCATCCTGCCGGAGCAGCCGGCCCCGATGCCGGTCGCGCCCGCGCCCAAGGCTGTCGAGCCGGTGGCTGCCGCCCCGGTGGCGGCGCCTGCCGCCGCAGCCGCGCCCGTGGCCGCCGGTGGTGGCTTCTTCGGCTGGATCAAGAGCCTGTTCGGTGGCGAGCCTGCGCCCGCACCGGCGCCGGCCCCCGCAGCCAAGTCGGCCGAGCCCGCCAAGAAGGAACGTGGCGAGCGCGGTGAGCGTGGCGAACGTGGTGGTGATCGCGACCGCAACGGCGGCCGTGGCGGCGATCGCAACCGCCGTGGCGAACGCGGCGAGCGCGGTGAACGCGCCGGCGGTGAACGCGGCGAGCGCGGTGAACAGAAGGCCCGCGACGGCAAGCCGCGCGGCGAAGGCAAGCCGCAGCAGGAAGGTCGCGCCGAGCGTCCGGAACGCGGCGATCGCGCCGAGCGTGGTGAACGCGCCGAGCGCGGCGACCGTGCAGAGCGTGGTGAACGTGGCGGCGACCGTGGCGAGCGCGGCGGTGACCGTCCGCGCCGCAACGAGCGCGCCGACAAGCCGGAACAGGCCGTCGAAGGCGCGCCGCGTCAGGAACGCACCGAACGCGGTGATCGTCCGGAGCGTGGCGACCGTCCGGAGCGCGCCGAGCGCGGTGACCGGGGCGAGCGCGGCGAAGGCCGCCGCCGCCGCGAGGAACGCCCCGCCGACGTGAACCAGGAGCAACTCGCCACGCTGGCCGGCACCGAAGCGGCCAACGTCGAGTCGCCGATCGCGTTCGCCGACACGCAACCGCTGGAGACGCCGCTGGGCGAAGCCGGCGACGAGCGCCAAGGCCGTCGTCGTCGTCGTCGCGGCAACCGTGATCGCGGTGATGGCGTCGAGGGCGCGGAGCAGGTCGAAGGCGCGCTGGTCGAAGGCCAGGCCCCGACCGGCGAGACCTCGTTCGCTGATGGCGCCGAGTCCGCCGCCGCCCCGGTGGTCGAGGGCGACGCCCCGGCCGGCGAGGAAGGCGCGGAAGGCGGCGCGGAAGGCCAGGGCCGCCGTCGTGGCCGTGGTCGCGACCGTTATCGCCGTGACCGCCGCGAAGGCGAAAGTGAAGGCGCGCCGGTCGATGGCGTGAACGCCGCGGGCGACGTCGCTCCGTCGCCGGCAGTCGCCGCGCTGGACGGCATCGTGCTGGATGCCGGCGCCGCGCCGCGTCAGCTGGAACTGGGCGACGAGCCGAAGCAGGCACCGGTGCAAGCGCCGGTGGCCGCTGTCGCGCCGACGCCGGCTCCGGTCCAGGCCCCTGCCCCGGTCGCTGCGCCTGCCATCGCGGCAGCCGCGCCGGCCCCGGCCTCGGTGCCTCGTTTCGAGCTGCCGATGACCGAGCTCAGCGCCGTCGCCGAAGGCGCCGGCCTGGTCTGGGTCAACAGCGACGCCGACAAGATCGCAGCCGCCAAGGCTGCGATGGCTGCCGAGCCGGCCGCCGCGCCGCTGGGCCGCGAGCCCGCGCCGGTGGTGGTGGTCGATGAGGGCCCGCTGGTGCTGGTCGAGACCCGCAAGGATCTCAACCAGATCAAGCTGCCCTTCGAAGCGTAAGGCAACGACGATCGCGCCTGATGGAGGCCGGTTGATCGACTGAAGATCGCGGCGGACACCCACCGGTGTTCGCCGCCAAGCCGCCGAGGCCCTGCCCGGCGGCTTTCCTTTTGGGGCGTCACGAGCGCCTCGCGACATGACGGAGACAGACTCTTGAACACCCCCTCCACCATCGCCGCCCCTGGGGGCGACGCGGCAGGCGCGGCAGACTCGGCGGCGAAGGCCAAGCCGAAGATGCCGCCGCAGATCCCGTACATCATCGCCAACGAGGGCTGCGAGCGCTTCAGCTTCTACGGGATGCGCAACATCCTGACGGTGTTCCTGATGACCAGCCTGCTGCTGGCGATCCCGGAGCCGCTGCGCAAGGGCGAGGCCAAGGAGGTGTTCCACACCTTCGTCATCGGCGTCTACTTCTTCCCGCTGCTGGGCGGCTGGCTGTCGGACCGCTTCTTCGGCAAGTACAACACCATCTTCTGGCTGAGCCTGGTGTACTGCGCCGGCCATGCCTGCCTGGCGATCTTCGAGAACAACCTGCGCGGCTTCTACTTCGGCCTGTTCCTGATCGCGCTGGGCTCGGGCGGCATCAAGCCGCTGGTGAGCTCGTTCATCGGCGACCAGTTCGACAAGAGCAACCGCACGCTGGCGCAGAAGGTCTTCGACGCCTTCTACTGGATCATCAATTTCGGCTCGTTCTTCGCGTCGCTGCTGATGCCGATCTTCCTGGACAAGTTCGGCGCGAGCGTGGCCTTCGGGATCCCGGGCGCGCTGATGTTCCTCGCGACGGTGATCTTCTGGAGCGGCCGCCGCAAGTACACGCACGTCCCGGCCGGCGAGTCGCACCGCGACCCCCACGGCTTCCTGAAGGTCGTGCGCACGGCGCTGCTGTCGCAGGCGCCCGGCCAGGGCCGCGGCGGGCTGTTCGTCGCGGGGCTGGGCGTGGTGCTGGCCATCGGCGCGCTGCTGCTGACGCCCAACCTCGGCTTCGTGATCGCGTTCTGCTCGGCGCTGGTGCTCGTGATGGGCTTCGGCGGTATCGGCGCGTGGATGCAGCTGGAGCGCGCCCGCGCGGTGCACCCGGCCGAGGCCGTCGAAGGCGTGCGCACGGTGCTGCGCCTGCTGGTGCTGTTCGCGCTGGTCACGCCGTTCTGGTCCCTGTTCGACCAGAAGGCCTCGACCTGGGTGCTGCAGGCCGACCAGATGGCCAAGCCCGAGTGGTTCAAGTCCTCGATGATGCAGGCGTTGAATCCAGCGCTGGTCATGATCCTGATCCCGTTCAACAACCTGGTGCTGTATCCGCTGTTGTCGAAGCTGGGCCTGAAGGTCACCGCGCTGCGCCGCATGGGCGCGGGCATCGCCTTCGCGGGCCTCGCCTGGATCGTGGTCGGCGGCCTGCAGCTGTGGATCGACGGCGGCCACGCGGTCGACATCACCTGGCAGGTGCTGCCCTACGCGCTGCTCACGCTGGGCGAGGTGCTGGTGTCGGCGACCGGTCTGGAGTTCGCCTACAGTCAGGCGCCGCTGGCGATGAAGGGCGTGATCACGAGCTTCTGGAACCTGTCGGTGACGATCGGCAACCTGTGGGTGCTGCTGGCCAACTCCAGCGTCAAGGGCGCGGCGGTGACGGCCTACATCCAGTCGACGGGCACCAGCGTCACGGCCTTCCAGATGTTCTTCTTCGCCGGCTTCGCGCTGCTCGCGGCGATGCTCTTCGCGCTGTATGCGCGCGGGTACCGGATGCAGGACAACTACCGGGGCTGACGGTCCACCGCCCCGGCAGATTCACGAAGATTCACGCGGAATCACGCAGACTCAAGCACATCCAGGGAGACACGCACATGGCTCGAATCCTTTCCCTCGTCGCCGCGCTGGCGGTGCAGGCCGCGGTGGCGGTGCCCGCCGCGATGGCGCAGGACAGCGTCAAGCTCAACATGGTGCCGCTGCCGTCGACGCGGCAGCAGGTGGACATCGCCATGGACATGAAGATGAACATGTCCATGCAGCTGCCGCCGAACGCGACCGAGCAGCAGCGCGCGCAGATGGCGCAGATGAAGGCCTCGATGCCCATCACGATGAAGATGGGCATGCGTCAGGATCTGTCGACGACGGCGAAGGGCGCAGACGGTGCCTACACGCTCAACGCCGAGGTCACCACGCTCCAGAGCGAGATGCGCGACGGCACGGGTCAGGCGCGGCCCATGCCGCCGCAGGGCCCGATGCGTTTCAGCGCGCAGCTGAAGGACGACCAGTTCGAGAAGATCGATCTGCAGCTGTCCAACGCCGGGCAGGCGCAGGCGCTGAGCAAGGAGATGCAGGAGAAGATCTTCAACCAGAGCTTCGACTGGATGCGCAAGTTCAACGGCAAGTCGCTGAAGGTCGGCGAGACCCTCGAGATGCCGATCGACATGAACCTGCCAATGGCGTCGTCGAAGGCCGGCAAGCTGCTGGGCCGGTACACGCTGACGTCGGTGAACAAGGGCATCGCGTCGTTCGACGTGGACGTGCGGATGGACATGAGCTTCGCCGCGCCGGCACCGGCGGCCTCGGGCGCGTCGGCGCCGGCGGGTCCGGTGGAGGGCGCGATGACCGGCTCGGGCCGCGGCAAGATGGACCTGCGGCTCGCGGATCGCCTGATGGTGCGCAGCACGATGGCGATGACGATGGGCGTGGACATGGCCGGCCCGCAGGGCAACAAGATGCGCATGGACATGGAGATGTCCATGACCGGCACCGGCAAGGCGCTGCCGCCGGGGGCGAAGAAGCCGGCCGCGCCGGCGAAGCCCGCGACGAAGGGCTGATCGCTCGCTCGTCGTTGATCGGAAGATTCAACGGCACCATGAAGAAGACCGCCCTCGGGCGGTCTTCTTCTTTCTTCGGCAGGTCATGGAAGCAACCGGTACAGGTTGAGCACGATCCCCAGAATTCCAAAACCTCCGCCGATGGTCACGATGGTCCAGCACAAATGGGCGCCGAATCGCCGCTCCATCACCGACAGGATTTCCGTCTTGGCCTTGTCCACATCCTTCTTGGATGCCAGTTCGTCCTTCACGTCCTGAAACCTCGCCTTGATCTCGTCGCCCACGGCATCAGTGGCGGCGTGCGCGTCGCTCTCGGACACGCCGGCACGGCGCAGTGCGATGAACATTTTGATTTGCATAAGCCCTCTCATCTCAAGTTGCACAGCCAGAGCCAGCAATCTACGCATCGCGGCAAGCCCTGGCACTGGCTGGTTCTGAGGCTCTTGGTCGAGATGTGCGACGGATGAGTCGTCGTGATCCTCAACTTGTGGAGGTGGAAGCACTCACGTCCTGGCGCGGCGGCGGACTTCGCGCATGCCGCGCATGGTGGGAATGACCTCGCGCATCACCTGCAGGAACGCGCGCAGCCGGGCGGGCTGGAGTCGGCGCGAGGGATAGACCAGCGAGATCGGCAGCGGCGTCGCGCACCACTCGGGCAGCACGCGCACGAGACGCCCTTCGGCCATGTCGTCGAAGACGGCCCACTGCGACACCAGCGCGAGGCCCAATCCGCGACGTGCCGATTCGATCAGCGCGAAGAGGCTGTCCGTCCCCAGGCGCGGACGGAACGCGATGTGCATCCGCGCCTCGCCGTCCGCGGCGCGCAGATCCACGCCGTCGCGATAGAACGCCAGCAGCGCCAGCCACGGCTGCTCGCCGAGCAGTTCGGCGATCTCCTCCGGCGGCCGCTTGCCCAGGCCCTTGGGCAGCTTCTTCGCGAGCTGCGGCGTCGCCACCAGCACGCGGGGAATCTCGGCCAGTTGCGTGGCGACCAGGTTGGGCTGACTGATCTCGCCGACCAGCAGCGAGCAGTCGACGTTCTCGCGGCTGAAGTCCGGCAACTGGTCCTGCAGCATCCACTCCACCGACACTCTCGGGTGCTTGGTGAGGAAAGCCGCGAGCGGCTCGATCAGCTGACTCTGCCCGAAGGCATGCGGCACGCGCAGCCGAAGGGTGCCGGACAGCTCCCCGCCGCCTTCGAGTTCTTCCGCGAGGGACTGCCAGCCGTCGATCAGGTCCTGCGCCTGCGCGGCGCAGCGTTCGCCCTCCTCCGTCAAGCGGAGCCCGCGCGTGGAGCGCTCGACGAGCCGGGCGCCGAGCAGCGACTCCAGCATCTGCACGCGGCGGCTGACGGTCGGCTGCGTGGTCGCGAGCTGCAGCGCGGCCGCGGAGAAGCTGCCCGCCTCCGCCACGCGGAGAAAGGTCTGCAGCAGTGCGAGGCGGTCCTGGCCGCTGTCCCGGTTGGCGTCGTTCATGGCTCGCTTTATACGCCGTGCGTATGGGCGCTGTGCAAGCCGGACCGGTTCCCGCCAAGGCCTTGAATCCGAAGAATGCGGGTCATCGGGTGCTCACCCACCTCGCCTCCTTCCTCTTCACGCCATCTTGACCCATCCTTCGGGAGTTGCCATGTCCAGCCTTCCCATGCCTTCAAACGCCGCCGCCGCCGCGCCGCGCGATCCCGCCACCCCGTCCGCGCCGCTGATCGTGCTGCTGGCGGCGTCGGCCGGCCTCGGCGCCGCGTCGCTGTACTACAGCCAGCCGATCCTGGCGCCGCTCGCCGAGGACCTGCATGCCTCGACCGCCGGCATCGGCGCGGTGCCGATGCTGACGCAGCTGGGCTACGCGGCCGGCATCCTGCTGCTGACGCCGCTCGGCGACCGCTTCGATCGCCGCAAGGTCATCCTGACCAAGTTCGTGCTGCTGATCGCCACGCTGCTCCTGTGCGGCTTCGCGCCGGGCTTCGCGCCCTTCCTGGTCGCGAGCGCGGTGCTCGGACTGACAGCAACGCTGGCACAGGACGTCGTGCCGATGGCCGCCTCGCTGAGCCCCGCGGAGCATCGCGGCCGCATCGTCGGCCAAGTGATGACGGGACTGCTGCTCGGCATCCTGCTGTCGCGCGTGATGAGCGGCGTGATCGCGCAGGCGCTGGGTTGGCGCTGGGTCTACGGCCTGGCGGCGCTGGCGCTGACGGTCGCGGGCCTGGCCAGCTGGCGCTGGCTGCCGTCCTCGCCACCGGCGATGCGCACGACGTATGGCGCGCTGCTGGGCTCGCTCGGCGGCCTGTGGCGGACGCTGCCGACGCTGCGTCGCGCAGCGATCGCCCAGGCGCTGCTGGCCGTGGCGTTCAGCGCGTTCTGGTCGACGCTGGCGGTGATGCTGCACGAGCGCTTCGGGCTGGGCAGCGCGGTGTCGGGCGCGTTCGGCCTGGCGGGCGCGGCGGGTGCGCTGGCTGCGCCGCTGGCGGGACGCATCGCCGACAAGCGCGGCCCCGGCGTGGTGACCAAGCTGGGCTCGCTGCTGGTGGCGCTCTCCTTCGCCGCGATGTCGGTGACGGCGTGGCTGGACCGCGGCGCGGCGATCGTCGTGCTGGTGGTGCTCGCGATCGTCTTCGACTTCGGCGTGCAGGCCGCGCTGGTCGCCCACCAGACGATCGTCTACGGGCTCGATCCGGCCGCGCGCAGCCGCCTCAACGCACTGCTGTTCACGGGCATGTTCATCGGCATGGCGACCGGCGCGGCGCTGGGCAGCGTGCTGCTCACGCACTGGGGATGGATTGGCGTCACGGGCCTGGCGACGGTGGCGAGCGTCGGCGCCTTGCTGGTGCGGCTCACCGCCGACGAATGACGCCACGCGCGACGGGCACGCTCAGTCGCCCCGCCCGAGGAAGGCCCGGATCGCCGTGATCCGGCCTTCCGCATCGAAGTCCAGCACATCGACGACGAACAGCTCGATGTGCCCGTCGACGAGGATGCGCAATTCGCCGGCCACCGAGCTCCCGCTCTCCAGCACTCGAAGCACCTCGATGTGGATCGAGGCGGCGGACTCGAAGTTCTTGCGCGTCTCCGCGATCGCAGCATGGCGCCCCTTCACCGAGAGATTCCAATCGCGCAGCGCGACGTCCTCCGAGAACATCGCGGCAATGCCGTCGAGGTCCTTGGCGGCGTAGCGGTGGAGGTAGTCGAGGAACGCGGCTTGGAAACTCATGGTGTGGAGGCAACGGTCGGCGGGGTCGCGCAGTATCGCGACCTTCCGCATCAGTCACGATGACGCCTGAAAAGACCCGGGTAGTCCAGGACCAGCAGGTCTTCATCCACCGGCAACTCCGCCTCGAAGCCCGAGCCGTTGAGCGACTCGAAGCGATAGAGCCGCTCGTCGAGCCGCGTATAGGCCTGCGCCTGCGGGCGCACGGTCAGCGCGGTGCCGTCGACCCAGGCCATGCGGAACTCGCGTCGTTCCCCGACGGCCAACGGAACGCGGCGAATCGGAAAGCTGTTGGTGAATGGCGTGGGCCAGATGTCGATGTCGAGGCATCCGTCGAGTTCGGCGAGGACACGCCCCGCACCGTCCTGCCAATGGCCACTGCCGTCGGTCTTCAACTGCATCGCACGGAGGGCACCGCCCTCGTCGTCGATGAGGGACAAGGTCGCTTCGCGCAATCGCCAAGACTCATCCCAGTCCAGCCTATAGGTGAGACGGAACGGTCCGGCCTCTTCATCGACCGCGATCACGACGCCGTCGGCTCGCCCGTCGCAGAGCAGGAGGTGCTCGATGCCGACGCCGGGCTGCGCGTCGTTCCAGAGGGGGATCCAGCAGACGGTGCGGGGCTGCGGCATGTCAGGCCAGCTCCGCCGCATGACACACCACGCACAGCTTGTTCCCATCCGGATCGCGGAAGTAGGCGCCGTAGTAGTGCTCGTGATAGTCGGGCCTCAGACCGGGCGGTCCTTCGCAAGTGCCGCCGTGCGCGAGGGCCGCGGCATGTGCCGCGTCGACCATCGCGCGCGTGTCGGCCATGAACGCGGTCATGTGACCGTTGCCGGCGGCGGGCGCGAGTTCGTCGAATGGCCGGCCGATGAGAAACAGCGGACGCGGCCCGGGCACCGACTGCCATCCCGCCCACGGTCGGCTGTCATCGCGGAAGCGCTGCGGCAGGTTCAGCACGGCCATCAGCGGCGCGTAGAAACCGATGGCGCGATCGAAGTCGGCGACGCCGATGAACACATGCGAGAACATGGCCGCGCCGCACTCACTGCGTCCCGGCCGCGCCAGCCGATCAGGCTGACGCCCAGCGCGACGAAGCACGCGCCGAAGGTCCGGTTCATCAGCTTCACCCGCGTCGGCGACGCCAGCCCGCGTCGCAGCGCCCGCGCGAGCAGCACGTAGAACGCGTGCGCCAGCACCGCGCAGGACGAGAAGGTCACCGTCAGCACGACGAAGTCGCGCAGCGCCGTCTCCGGGTGGTTCATGAACTGCGGGAACAGCGCGGTGAAGAACAGGATGGCCTTGGGATTGGTCAGCGCGACCATGATGCCGCGCAGGAAGAGCGCCTGGCGCGACAGGCCGGCGACCTCCGCCGCGGCGGCATCGCCCGTGGCCATCGACATCCGCGCGCCCTGGCGCCACTGCTTGATGCCCAGCCAGATCAGGTAGCAGGCGCCGAGCAGCTTCACGACCAGGAAGGCCTGGGCCGAGGTGCTCAGCAGGACGCCGAGGCCCGCCGTCGTCGCCGCGGACACGGCCAGCAGCCCGATCGCATTGCCCAGCGATCCGACCATCGCACGCCGCGGCCCGACGCTGAGCGAATTCGAGATCGCCATCAGCACCGCCGGCCCCGGTGTGAACGTGACGAACAGCGCCACACTGACAAAGCCCAACCAGCTGGTCACATCCACACCGATCTCCCAAGCGCACGACACAGAGGAGTCCGATGTTAGCGGGCGCGGCTTCGGGGCTAGGATCGTCCGATCGATCACCCCTGCCCGGGAGTCCCCATGCGATCCGTGTTCCACCTGGCCTATCACGTGCGCGACCTCGACGACGCCCGCGCCTTCTACGGCGGCGTGCTCGGCTGCGAGGAGGGCCGCAGCACCGACGCCTGGGTCGATTTCGATTTCTTCGGCCACCAGATCTCGCTGCACCTCGGCGAGCCGTTCAAGACCGGCAACACGGGCAAGGTCGGGGATCACCTGGTCCCCATGCCGCACCTCGGCGTGATCCTGGCGATGCCGGACTGGCGCGCGCTCGCGGACCGGCTGGAGACGCGCGGCATCGAGTTCGTGCTCAAGCCCAGCATCCGCTTCGCCGGCCAGCCCGGCGAGCAGGCGACGATGTTCTTCCTCGACCCATCGGGGAATCCGATCGAGGTCAAGGGCTTTGCGTCCACGGACGGGATCTTCGCGACCTGATCCGTCCCGGTGACCGACCGCGCGTCCGCCCGCTCACCCGACTGCCCGCGATGAACGAGGCCGTCGCCATCGGCCCGCTGGTACTGCCATGGGCCTTCCTGCACCTGTGCGCGGCGGTGGCCGCGTCGCTGGCCGTCGCGACTTTCCTCAAGCGCAAGCGCGGGCAGGACGCGGGACCGCTGCTGTGGCGCAGCCTGTGGGTTGCCATCGTGTTCGCGCGGCTCGGCTTCCTCTACCAGTACAAGGAGCTGTACGCCGAGCACCCGCTCAGCATCCTCAACCTGCGCGACGGCGGCTGGTCGCCCGAGGTCGGCATCGTCGCGATGTGGATGTACGTGACCTTCAAGTTGAGGAACGCGCCGGCGATGCGGCTCTCGGCGAGCGTGCCGCTGGCGCTGGGCACGGCGATCGTGATCGCGGGGCAGATCCAGCTCGCCATGCGGCCCGCAGCCGAACCGCTGCCGGCCTTGCGCTTCGAGCAGTTGAACGGCGAGGCGATCGATCTCGCCGCGTTGCGCGGGAAGCCCGTGCTGATCAACCTGTGGGCCACCTGGTGCGGGCCGTGCATCCGCGAGATGCCCATGCTCGCGCAGGCGCAGCGTGACCGGCCCGATGTGCGCTTCGTCTTCATCAACCAGGGCGAGGACGCGGCCCATGTCGAGAAATGGCTGAGCCAGCAGCGCCTGACCATGAGCAATGTCGCCATCGACGAACGCCGCTGGGCCAGCGCGGTGTTCAAGCAGGCGGGTTATCCCACCACGCTGCTCTTCGATGCCTCGGGACGACTCATCGGCAAGCGCACCGGCGAGCTGTCGCAGCCAGCGCTGGAGGCGATGTTGACGCAGCTGCGTTGAAGCCGGCCATCTCGCCCTCGCCGCGTAACATCCGACGCGCCCCTGTCCGATCACACGTCATGCAGCTCCGCCCGATCTCCCTCGACAACACCGCCGCGATCGCTCTCGTCGCCCAGCGCATGCGCGACACGCTGATCGAGGTCGAAGGCGAGGCCGCCGGTGGCGCCATGTATTCGATGGACTGGCTGCACGATCGCGTGCGGTGGCATCTCGATGGACGCGCCGCGGAAGTCGTCGTCGCCGAGGACGCGACTGGCGACATCGTCGGCCACACGATCTATCGCATCGAATCCGATGCCGACACGCCCAGCACCGCGCCGTTCGGTCTGATCTCGACGACCTACGTCACGCCGGACGCGCGTCGGCTCGGCGTCGCGCAGCGCCTCCTCGCGCACGCCGAGCGCTGGTTCCGTGAGCGCCAGGTATCGCTCTGCTGCACCTGGACTTCCGAGACCAACAGGCCGCTGATTGAGCTGTACACCCGCAACGGCTACGCCAAAGCCGAGCGCGGCCCCAATCAGCTGACGCAGACGATGATGGTCCGCCTCGCCAAGCCGCTTGCAACCTGAAAGCCTCCACGGCGCTCCCCGCCGGGCACGCACCTTGCCGCCATGTCGGCATGAGCACCACCGCCCCCACCCGCACCGTCCATCTCTACCTCTTCGAGGGCTTCGCCGACTGGGAGGCCGCCTACGCGGTCGCAGGCATCAACACGCCCGAATTCCAGAAGACGCCCGGTGACTGGCAGGTGAAGACCGTCGCCGCCGCCGGCGCCAACTTGGCGCGTTCGATGGGCGGGCTGTCGGTGATGCCCGACATCCGCCTGTCGACGCTGTTCCCCGACGACAGCGAGCTGCTGATCCTTCCCGGCGGCGCGGGCTGGGACAAGGGCGAGCACATGGAAGCGGCGAAGAAGGCCAAGGAGTTCCTCGACGCCGGCAAGCGCGTCGCCGCGATCTGCGGCGCGACGGCGGGCCTCGCGCGGCTCGGCGTGCTGGACGATCGGCAGCACACGAGCAACGCGCTGTCCTACCTGAAGGGCGTCGACGAGTACGCCGGCAGCGACCGCTACGTCGACGAACCCGTCGTGATCGACCGCGGCTTGATCACCGCGGGCGGCATGTCGGCGCTGGACTTCGCCCGCGCGATCTTCGACACGCTCGACATCTACGAGCCCGAGACGCTCGAGGCCTGGTACCAGCTCAACAAGACCGGCCAGTCGGCGTACTTCGCGAAGATGGCGCAGGGCGCGGGCGGACGCTGAGCCCGAGTCTGAGACGAGCCGGCGGGCCGATCGTCCGTCCGGCACCGACGCCCACGGGCGCGGCTCAGGCGCCCTTGGCCGCCGTCACGATCCCCTGCCCCGCCGCCCACGCGCCGATGTCGTCGCGCCGGATCGCCGCGGCCATCAGGCCCGGGAAGGCATCCGGCGTGCACGCGAACGACGGCACGCCCAGCGCCGCCAGCTTGGCTGCGAGCGCACGGTCGTAGGCCGGTGCGCCCTCGTCGCTGAGCGCCAGCAGGGCCACGCACTGCACGCCGCTCTCGACCAGGGACGCCGCGCGGCGCAGCAGCTGCGGCTCGACGCCGCCTTCGTACAGGTCGGAGATCAGCACGAAGATCGTGTTGCGCGGCTCGCGGATCAGCGACTGGCAATAGGCCACCGCGCCGTTGATGTCGGTCCCGCCGCCCAGTTGGACGCCGAACAGCAGATCGACCGGATCGTCGAGCTGCTCGGTCATGTCGACCACCGCCGTGTCGAAGACCACCAGCTTCGTGCTCACCGCCGGCAGCGACGCGAGCACCGCGCCGAAGATGCTCGAGTACACGACCGAGTTGGCCATCGACCCGCTCTGGTCGATGCACAACACCACCTCGCGCTGCGGACGCCGCGCCTTGCGGCCGTAGCCGTGCAGCGTTTCGGGGATCACGGTGCGCAGCCCCGGCTGCCAGTGCCGCAGGTTGGCGCGGATCGTGCGGTGCCAGTCGATCTCCGACAGCCGCGGCCGGCGGTTGCGCTGGCTGCGGTCGAGCGCACCGGTCACCGCCGCCCGCATCGGTTCCTCGAGCCGCTTCATCAACTCGTCGACGACCTGGCGCACGACGCGACGCGCCGTGTCCTTCGTCCCCGCGGGGATCACCCGCGACAGGGCCATCAGGTTCGCCACCAGATGCACGTCCGGCTGCACGCCTTGCAGCATCTCGGGCTGCAGCAGCATGTCGCGCAGATGCAGGCGCTCCAGCGCATCCTTCTGCATGACCTGCACGACCGAGCTGGGGAAGTACTTGCGGATGTCGCCGAGCCAGCGTGCCACGCGCGGCGCGGAGTTTCCACGGCCGCCTCGCCGGTCGTCGCCCAAGCCGCCGCCGTCGCCGTAGAGCGCGCTCAGCGCCTGGTCCATCTCCACCGCGTCGCCGTTCAGGCCGCCGCAGCTGTCCTCGGCTTCGCCGCCGAGCACCAGGCGCCATCGGCGCAGGCGATCCGCATCGGTCGTCGTCGCGGAGCCGGTCACGACGGGCGTCGGGTCCTTCAAGTCGTCAGGCGCGCTCATGCATCCACTCCCAGCATCAGTCGCAGCAACGGCAGGGGCAGCGCCGCGCGCGCTTCGTCCCACTCCGCCGCTGCCACCACAGCGCCGGCACCGCCGCCCTTGCGCGCCGCGCGTTGACCGAGGTCGCGTCGCTCGCCCGCGTCGAAATGCGCGAAGGTGCGACGCACCAGCGGCAGCACGCGGATGAAGTGCTCGTCGTCGAGCCCGCTCAGCCACGCGTCGACCAGCGGCCAGACGCCGTCGTGATGCAGCAGCACGACGGCATTGCGATTGAGGAATCCATCGAGCCACGCAGCGGCCCTGGCCGGTTCCGCCGCGCGCGACAGCTGCAAGGACATCGCCGTGCCGGCGTCGTCCGCCGTGATCAGGCCGTCGTCCAGCAGCAGTCGCGTGCAGAGGCCGCGCAGCAGCGCGTGTGCGCCCTCGCGGCCGGCCAGTTGCGCGATGGCGGCCCGCCACTGCGTCGACGGCTCGGACTGGCGGCCCGGATCGCGCAGCCGCACCGCCGCCTGCGCGCCAAGAAGCCGATCGCGGATCTGTTCCGCCGCGGCCTCGTCCAGCGAGTCGCCCATCAGCGGCAGGCTGATCGCCGCGCGCGTCACGAGGCCGTCGAAGACCTGCCCCACCATCGCCGCATCGGTCTGCCGCACATTGCCGTAGCGGAAGACGTTGGCCAGCGGCGGCAACGCGCCCAGCAACTGGTCGGCATCGCCGGTGACGGCGGCATGGTCCTGCAGCGCGCGGGACGCGATCGTCACCGCCTCCGGCAGGTCGGCCAGCAGCACGCGATCAACCAGCTCGGCCAACGCGGCGAGCGTGGGGCCCTTGCCGGCACTCAGCGCGCTCACCGCACTGCCGGCACCACCGGCGCCGTTGGCGTTTCCGAACGTCGCACCACGCCCGCAGCGCTCGGCCACCGCGGTCGTGGCCGCCCGCGCGACGGACTGTCCCCAGCGGCTCGCCTCGATCACGCGCAGCGCGAACTCCGGCTGCCACTGCAGCGTCCAGATCTCGTGGAAGGTGCCGCGCGAGGACTTGCCCGTGCGCGCGATCTCGCCCCACGGCAGATCGATCAGCCGCAACCGGTGCAGCAGATGGCTGCGCGCGAGGTCGTTGGGCTGGCGCAGGTCGAGGTCCAGCGTCTTCTGCGTCGCCTCGGGCTTCATGCGCAGCGACTTCTGCAGCTGCTCCAGATCGCGCTGCAGCGGTACGGTGGGCACGTCGGACGGCACGCTCCCGAGGCGATCGCCGATGACCAGCTCGTCGCGGATGAAACCGAGCACCGCCTCGTCGCCCAGCGTCATGACGGTGCGCGTCGCCTCGTGCAATTCGTCCAGGCCCGGCGCGGGCCGCTGCCGCAACGCGGCCAGCGTGTCGGCGAGCCGGGCCGCCTCGATCAGATGGGCGGAGGAGCAATCGAGATCACGCTCGCGCATCAGCCGCGCCACGCGTGCCAGCCAGCCGATCGCACGGGGACGGCGCTCGCCGTCGAGTCCGCTGAGCCACAGGTGTTCGTACCAGCCGGGCGAGTGGATGCCGGCGCCGTAGCCGCTTTCGCGCGCGAGGTGCCGGTAGGTCCACGGCACCCAGGTGCTCGTGACCTTGAGCTTGGGCTGGCCCTTGAGCAGCGCCTGGTCGGCCTTCGCGGTGACCTCGGCCCGCAAGCCCCCCAGGTGCCACGCGCCGCAGACGACCGCGATGCGCGCAAAGCCCTCCTTACGCGCCGCGCGGATGCACTGGCGCATGTGGGCCTCGCGCAGTGCCTCGCGATGGGCGTGCGGCGTCCGGGGATCGAGCGTCTCGTCGTCGCCGGACTCGGCGCGCAAGGTCGTCATCGCCTCCGAGATCGCGGCGAACAGGTCCTCGCCGTCGCCGCGCTCCTCGACCATGTGGTTCCACCAGGTCTCGCCATCGGCGTAGCCGGCCGCGCGCGCGAGCCAGTCCAGCGGATCGCCGCGACGCGCCGAGCGTTCGATGGGCTCTTCCGTCGCGGCATCCGCCTGAGCCTCGTCCACATCGGGCGTGTCGGCCGTCGCTTCTTCCCTCGCCTTCTCCAGAGCAAGCGAGACACCGACCGGCAGATCGATGAACCGCACCGGCACGCCGGCGACGCCCGCCCAGCGCAAGGCCTGCCACTCCGGCGAGAAGCTCGCGAACGGGTGATAGACGGCGCGGCCGGATTCCTCCACGCCGTGCGTCAGCAGCGCCACCGGCGGCGCCATCGCGGGGTCGAGCACGGCAGCGACGAGGCCGTCGGCCTCGGGCGGACCCTCGATCAGCACGCAGTCGGGCTTCAGCGCCTCGAACGCGGCGAGCAGGCTGCGCGCGCAGCCGGGGCCGTGATGCCGCACGCCGAAGTAATGGACCGGATCGCTCATGACCGCTCAGGACATCTCGGGAGACTCACCGGCTCAGGACTGCTCGCGGCAGGCGCGGTACAGGTCCTTCCACTCGGTGCGTTCCTTGACGACCGTCTCGAGGTATTCGTTCCAGACGACCTGGTCCTGCACGGGATCCTTGACGACCGCGCCGAGCAGGCCCGACGCGACGTCGCGCGGACGCAGCACGCCGTCGCCGAAGTGCCCGGCCAGCGCCATGCCGCTGTTGATCACGGAGATCGCCTCCGCCGTCGACAGCGTGCCGCTGGGCGACTTCAGCTGTGTCTTGCCGTCCTCGGTGCGGCCGTTGCGCAGCTCGCGGAAGATCTGCACGATGCGCCGCACTTCCTTGAGCGCCGGCGGCTCGGCGGGCAGCTGCAGCGCGACGCCCAGTTCGGCCACGCGCTTGACGACGATGGACACCTCGGCCTCCTCGCTCGCCGGCACCGGCAGCACGACGGTGTTGAAGCGGCGCTTCAGCGCGGCGGACAGCTCGTTGACGCCCTTGTCGCGGTTGTTGGCCGTGGCGATCACGCTGAAGCCGCGCGTGGCCTGCACCTCGGATCCAAGCTCCGGCACCGGCAGCGTCTTCTCCGACAGCACGGTGATCAGGCTGTCCTGCACGTCGGCGGGGATGCGCGTCAGTTCCTCGATGCGCGCGATCTTGCCGGCGCGCATCGCCTTCATCATCGGGCTGGGCACCAGCGCCGCCTCGCTGGGTCCGTTGGCCAGCAGCTGCGCGTAGTTCCAGCCGTAGCGCAGCTGTTCCTCGCCGGTGCCGGCGGTGCCCTGGATCAGCAGCGTCGAATCGCCGCTGACCGCCGCCGACAGGTGCTCCGACACCCACGACTTCGCCGTGCCCGGCACGCCGTACAGCAGCAGCGCACGATCGGTCGCGAGCGTGGCGATGGCGATCTCCATCAGCCGCTCGTCGCCGATGTACTTGGCGCTGACCTCGAAGCCGTTCTCCAGCGTCCCGCCCATCAGGTAGCGCAGGACGGCCCACGGCGACATCGCCCAGTTCTCCGGACGCGTGCGGGTGTCCTGGCGCTTCAGCTCGGCGAGCTCTTCGGCGAACTGGTGCTCCGCATGACGGCGCAGGAGCTGCGAGGCGGCGGAGGTCTCGGTGGAAGTCGTCATGAGGTCCTCGGGATCGAATCGGGTTGGGGAGCGCGCTGGTGGGCGTCAGACAGGGCGTCAGACAGGGCGTTCGGCAGGGGGTTCGGCAGGGCGAGCAAGGCACGGCGCAGCGCGGCCGTCTGCGCGACGGCCTGCAGCTGCTCCGCGTGGGCAGCGGTCTCGTCGGCGGCGCGGATGTCGGCCAGCGACGCGTACGCGGACAGGCTGTCGGCATGAACGACCGCGCCGAAGTCGACCAGCATCGCGCGGACGGCGTAATCGTCCTTCAGCGTGCCGGCGCGGGCGCGCGTCAGCAGTTGTCCGGTCAGCGCGCGCGAGAGCTCGGTGCCGAGCGTCTCTCCGCCGCTTGCCGCCGCGATCAGGGCCGACAGCGGCAAGGAGCCCTGCTGCACATGTCGCAGCCAGTGGCGCTCGCGACGGGCCTGCGGCAGCCAGTTGAGCGCCTGCGCTGTCTGATGCATCTGCAGCGGCACGTTCGCCTGAGCCGCACTGCCGACGGACGCCTGCAAGGCATCGAGGAAGGCTTCGCACCACTCGACCTCGCGCGTCGCGGCCAGTGCGTCGAACCAGCCGCGCATCATCGCTTCGCTCCAATCGGTCTTGGCGGCCCAGCCGAGCAATTCGGCGGGCGTCATCGAGGTCGTCGTGGTCCACCAGCCCAGCGGCACCTGGCGCACCAGTTGATAGAGCCACCAGGCGCGCTCGCCGAGCTTCTCGGTGGACGGACGAGCGACGACCATCTGATCGGACGGCCAGTCGGCGGCCGCGGCTTGCGGTGCGTCGATGACCCAGTGCTGGCGCAGCAGCGCACGCTCGCGGCGCACGAGCGGCGCGAGCCGCTCGATCGCGCGTCGCGGATGCGCGGCGTCGGGCAGGCGCAGCAGCAGATCGAGCGCGACGTCGCGCACCTCGCGGCTGCGGTCGGCGCGCAGCCGATCGAGCAGCGCCTCGTCCCCCATGCCGAGCCCGACCGCCAGTTGCGCCACCAGGTCGGCGCGCTCCTTCGCGGAGAGTTCCGTCAGCGCGGATTCCAGGCGGCTCCGGGCCGCGGTGGCATCGACGGCGCGCTCGCGCGCCAGGAAAGCGCGACGCTGTTCCAGCGTGCCTTCGGTCCAGTGCGTCTCGCCGGGCGCGTCGCCACCGGCGCCGGCGGCGTAGTGCCAGTCCTCGCGCTGCCGGGCCAGCCACAGCCCGCGCTCGCCGAGCACCGGCAGCAGCGGGGCTCGCAAGGCGACCGCGCGGCGTCCAACGTCGAGCGCCAACGGCAACAAGCTCTCGGGCAGGCGCAAGCCTGCCGCGGCCAGATCCATGAACGCCTGCTGCTGAAGGCGCCCGGGCGCCTCGGTCAGGACCCAGCGCAGCAGCGTGTGCAGCGAGCCGGCAGCGCCGTCGACGCGCGCCGGCACGACGCCCAGGCGATCGTCCGCGGCGGCCTCGGGCAACGGCGCGGTCCAGACGCGATCCTGCATGCCGGCCGCCTCGCACGGAGCGATGACGGCCATCGTGCGCAAGACCTGGCCCGCCGGATGGCCGGCGACATCGGCCGCCTGAGCCGCGAGCGCCACGAGCGCGCCGATCTCACCCGGCCATTCGGGCAAGGGTCCCGGCTGTCGATCGGTGCCGACCATCGCGACGGGCAGCAGCGGCGTCCAGGCGCTCATGCGGCGCTCCTCGTCCACGCAGGGCCCATCGCTCCCGACCGCCACGCGGTCAGCGGACGCAGCCCGCGGCCATCCCATTCGCCCATCACCGCGATCGGGTGCCCGCCGGCGACGGCCATCAACGACCACCAGTCGGCATCGCCGACCTGCAGCGGCACGGCGCGGCCGTCAGCGATGAGATGCGGGCCCGCCTCGGACGCGACCGGCGTCGCATGCCCGAGCACGACGGGATGCAGCAGCGCGAAGGGATTTGCGGCCACGCGTTCGGCGACGCGTCGCCATTCGTTCTGCCATTCGTTCTGCCGTTCGTTCTGCCGTTCGTTCTGCCGTTCGTTCTGCCGTTCGTCCCGCCAGACCTCCGAGCCGTCGAGATCCATCGTGCCGGCCGTGCCGGCCGTGCCGATCGTTTCTTTCGGCTCGGGCGGCGGTGAAGCCTCGGCGATCAGCGCTCGCAGCGGCGCACTGCCGGGATAGAAGGCGAGCGTCAGGTCGGCGGCGATGCCGGCCACCCACATGCCGTCGAAACCGCGACCGCCGTGCGTGTGATCGAGCAGCCACGCGCGCCGGCCCGAGCGGTCGCCGCGCAGCCAGACGCGGCGTTCGTTCAGGCGCGCGTCGCGCTCCTCCACGATCACGCCGAGCACGGTCCAACGATCGGTGACGCGTTCCCCGGTGGCGAGAACCTCCGCCTGTTCGATCGGCCAGCCGCAGACCGTGCGCAGGTCGGCCTGAACGGGATCGGGCAACGCCCCGCGACGCGCAATGCCCGCACAGGCGAGCTGCAGCAGCCCGAGTCGGGCGAGCATGCGTTCGGGCCAGTCGGCGCCGACGCGCCAGCCCTCCGCGGCAGCGACGACGCGCTGGCCGAGACCCGGCGCCTGGGCATCCACCATCCGCGCCGCCATCGTGCGCCAGCCGCGGATCGCGGCATCGTCGAGCACGCCGAGGCCGCGACCGATCTGGTCGCCGAGCCAGCGTTGCAGTTCGGCTGCTGCGTCCTCGATGCGGCGCCAGCGTTGGGCCTCTCGCTTGAGTGCGGTGTCGGGATCGGCGAGCGCCGACGTCGCCTGCGCGGGATCGACGCCGTCGGCGATCTGCGCGGCGCGTTCGGCGGCGCGTTCGACGGCCTGCTGGTCGCGTTCTTCCTTCTTCTGCGCGCGCTCGCCGCGGGAGGCGATCCATTCGGCGACCCAGGCGGGTGGCGCGGCAGGGGTGAAGCGGGAGGCGTCCTGCGCCCGCAGCATCAGCAGCGCGAGGCCGTGCTTGCAGGGGAACTTGCGGCTGGGGCAGGAGCAACGGAAGGCGGGGCCGTTGAGGTCGACCTGCGTCTGATACGGCTTGGAGCCGCTGCCCTGGCACTCGCCCCAGACGGCGGCGTCATCGGCGCCGAGCAACGGCCATTTGGCCGGCGAGGTCAGTCCCCGCGCGGCCTTCGCCGATGCCTCGTCCGGCGCCAGCGCCAGCACGCCCTCCATGGTCAGCGACATGCTGGCCCGCTCCCTGGTCGAATCGTTGTGGGTGAGTTGGGGGCGAGTCTAGCTGCAGTGAATGACATCGGCGCCCGCCCACGTCCTCGGGCAGCCCTGCGACCACGGCGACGCCATCTTTGGCACGTAGACTTCCTGCCGAACGAAGAACAGAGAACACAAGCGAGGGAGAACGTGTTGTCGATGAGGAAGCAGATGCGGCGGTGGCTGGGCGCCATGCCAGGGGCGCTGGTACTGGCATTCACGATGGGAACCGGGAGTGCCGCAGAAGCCGCTCCGGAGGTCATTCCGGCCGGTCCGCTGTTGAGCACTGGAGCCATCGCCTATCAGTTCGCGGTCTATCTTCCGGAGAAGGCGTCCGCGCCTCCGATGGAGGCGCTGCGTCAGGCATTGAAGGCCACGGCCGGTGCGCCGACGCTGACGCAGAAGCTCGATGCGCCGCCGAAGATCGCCGTCGTGAGAGCGACGCTCAACGAGAATGTGGCCACGACCTACGCCCCCGCCGAACGTGGAACAGATCCAGCGCTTCGGTCGCGGGTTGAGCAAGGAACAGGCGGTGGCGCTCACCCGATCGCGCACGGCGCTGATCATGGATTTCGCCCATCCGTCGACGCAGCGGATGAGCGCCTATCGAAGCTCGCTGCTGGTTGCCGAGCAGGTGGCGCGCGCGACCGGAGGTGTCCTCTGGGATGAAGAGACCCGCGAGGTCTTCTCCGCCGATGAATGGCGCAAGCGCCGCCTCAACAGTTGGTCGGGTGACCTGCCCGACGTCTCGCAGCAGACCGTCATCCACGCTTACCAGAACGACGACAAGCTCGTACGCGCGATCTCGCTGGGCATGGTCAAGTTCGGTCTCCCCGACGTGGTCGTGGCGCAGTTCCCATGGTCGTCGAACGGCCGCATGGGATGGCTGCTGAATGCGTTCGCGCAGCGCCTGGGCGAAGGCGCGACCATGGGTGCACAGGGTCGTTTCGAGCTCGATCTGCGCGCCATCCGACACGGCGATGTCCGGCAGCGGCTGCTCGATCAGCTGTCGGCCAAGGGCTCGGGCAAAGCCGTGCTGCTGGTGGTTGCCGGCTCCCGCGAACACGGCGATCCGGATAACCGCTTGTTGTCGTTGCGCTTCGATCACGTCTCGGGCAAAGACGAGGGGGCGCGTCAGGATGCCTTTCTGACGGGGCTGTTCGGCTCGGTCGAGGAACCCGTGTCGTGGATCCGGAGCGGAGACGCAGCACTGGCGGCGGCGAGCAACGCGGCAAAGACGAAGCTGCCGGCGTTGCGCGACGCTTTCAACAAGGGGCTGCAACCCGGAGAGTTCATCCAGGTCAAGGCCCCCTTCAGGCGGCCGGAGGGCGGCGTCGAATGGATGTGGGTGGAAGTCATGACCTGGTCCGGCGACGCCATCACCGGCCTGCTGAAGAACGAGCCAGCCGGGATCCCCGCGCTGCACGCGGGGCAGCAGGTGCAGGTCTCCCAGCGCGACCTGTTCGACTACATCCGCCGTTATCCCGACGGCCGACTCGAGGGCAACGAGACCAGCAAGATCATCGAGCGCATGCGCTGAGTCTTTCTCCGGCGCAGCATGTCGCGAGCGACAGTGCCCCGCCGCCGTCAGGGCTGCGTCTTGAACGCCTCGAGCTGCTTGATTCGCAATTGCGCGTGATCGCGCATGCAGCCGAGGTACTGGAGGTTGCGGATCGAACCTTCGGACCACAAGTCGAGCACCGCCTTGCAGTCGGCCTCGCGGAACTTCACCCACAGGCGCTGCGCGGCGACGAGGCTCTCCTTCGGCTTCGCCGGCTTGGCGCCGCCGACCTTGGCCGGTGTCTCCGCCAGCACGCGGCGATAGACGTCATTGAGCTGCTTCTCGACCTGCTGCTGCTCCTGCGCGGCGCAGTCGTTCATGTCCACCGTGCTCACGGCGTTGGCGCAGTCGAGCGCGTGCGCGGACGAGACGGCGGACATCACCAGTGCCGCGAGGGCGAGGCGTCGCGCATTGACGCGGTCGAGACGGAGAACGTTCCTTGTCATGGATGCTCCTTGAGGTCTGGGGGAAGTGCGGCCCGGTAGGCGGAGTAGATTCGCTCAGGATCTTCGTCGGCGGCCACATGAACGACGATCAACTCGTCGAGAGGCGCTATGGGATGACTGGCGCACTGGATGGCGAAGTCGAAGACCTCGCTCAAGGGCTGATCGTCGTGCCAGGTCGTCAACACGAACGAACGCTCCGGCACGTTGTAATCGAACCGTGCGAGGTTGGCCCAATCCACCGCATCATCCCAACTGCTCGCCGCCACGCCCCATGCCATCGCGTAGAGGCATCCTTCGGCCACGAGCCAATCGCTGATGCGATTCTGCTGGGTGGCGGTCACGGAGACTTCAGCCACGATCACCGCGCGGAATGGCGCACGCGCTCCGAGCGCGGGCAGCGCCGCGTCTGGCTCGACGTGGTGGTAGGTTGGCAACCGGGCATCAATCGGAGCATCGCGCATGTATATCGCCGTTTCGCGCCATTTCATTTCTGCCGAGAGGACGATGACCTTCGTCATCGGATTCTCCTTGAGAACGGTGGCGTCGTCGGCTTTACGATCATCGAGCAGTACCGCGGTCTGCAGTTCATCCAGGAGCGGAAGGTCTACTTCGATCCTGTGACCCGCAAGCAGAGGAACGACTACCTGCATCGCGGTTCTGCCTACGCAACGATCCAATGGTGACCATGTCCCTGCCTCAGACCGCCATCGCCATCCTTCTGGCCCTCACCGGTCTTCAGGCTTGCGCCGCGCCCGCGTCTTTCAGTTGCCCCACCGAATGGGCCGCCACGAAGCAGGAAGCTGCAGAGGTACCTGAAGGGTTCACGGCCTCGCGTGAGGTGCCACAGGCGACACACGACCTCGGCGGCTTCCGCATCAACCAAGGTCCCATCGAAGAGCACCAAGGTGCCATCTACGACGACTTGAAGACCCAGCGCGACGCGAAAGGCGGCGTCACGGAAACGCTGATCTGGAACGTCGCCACGCTCGATCGCCCGCTCGCGATCTGCAGCTACACGGGCACCCGGCTCGTTCTGACGCGACCACTTGCCGGCTATGTCCAATGTACGGCCATCATGCGCAAGGAACCCGGCGCCATGATGACCATCCGCTCGGTCAACTGCCGCTGAGCAGCGGGGCCGCGCCCCTCAAGGCAAGCGCGCCAGCGCTTCCAGATACCTCGGCGCCAGCATCAACTCATCCCACGTCAGCGGGGCCGATTGCGGCACCAGCGCCGCGCGGCGGGCTTCGCTGTCGATCGCGGGCGTCCACGTGCCCTTCGCCTGCGCGTCGGTCAGGCCGTCGAGCAACTCGTCGATCGCGCGGCCGCCCTGCTCCAGGCTCTGGTTGCACAGCAGCACCAGGTCGCAGCCCGCGCCCAGCGCCGCGAGCGCCGCCTCCGCGTAACCCACCGGGCGGCCTTCGATCACGCGCGCCGCGGCCATGCCGAGGTCGTCGCTGAACACCGCGCCGGCGAAGCCCAGGCGGTCGCGCAGGATGTCCTGCAGCCAGCGCTGGCTGAAACCCGCCGGCCGGCTGTCCACCTTGCGGTAGATCACGTGCGCCGGCATCACCGCCGACAGGCTCAGGCTCAGCCATTCGAAGGGCCGCACGTCCTCCGCCAGGATCGCCTTCAGCGACCGCGTGTCCACCGGCACGCCCACGTGCGAATCGACGCTCACCGCCCCATGTCCCGGGAAGTGCTTGCCGCAGCTCGCCATCCCCGCCAGTGCCAGGCCTTGCATCAGGCTCTGCGCCAGCAGGCTCACCACGCGCGGATCGCTGTGGAAGCTGCGCGATCCGATCACCGGGCTGATCGACTGCCGGCTCGCGTCCTGATGGTCCAGGTCCAGCACCGGCGCGAAGCTCATGTCGACGCCGCAGGCCCGCAGCTCCAGCGCGAGCACGAGGCCCGTCGCCGTCGCCGCCTGGATCGCGCGCATCGCGTCGTCCATCCACAGCTCGCCGAGCGCGCGCATCGCCGGCAGCGCCGTGAAGCCGTCCGTGCGGAAACGCTGGACGCGACCGCCCTCCTGGTCCACCGCGATCAGCAGATCGGGGCGGATCGCCTTCGCCTCCGCACACAGCGCGGTCAGCTGCGCGCGGTTCTCGAAGTGGCGCGCGAACAGGATCATCCCGCCCGTCAGCGGATGGGCCAGCCGGCGGCGGTCGTCCGCGGTCAGCGTCGTGCCGGCGATGTCCAGGATCACGGGCGAATGAAGATGCTCGGTCATTGACTGTGTCTCTTTCGTTGGTCGCGCGTCATGGCGCTTTCAGCTGTCGTTGTCAGGTTGCGCGTCCGGATCGCGCCTCGGTGCCATCGCGTGTCTCGACGACGACGAACGCCGTCGCATAGTCGGTCTCGTCGCTCACGCTGACGTGCGCGCTCAGCCCCTTGGCCTCGAACCACTCGGCCAGCGCGCCGTGCAGCTGGATGCCCGGCTTGCCGCTGCGCGCCTTGACGATCTCGCAGGCGCGCCACGTCATCGGCATCTGCATGCCCATGCCGATCGCCTTCGAGAACGCCTCCTTGGCCGAGAACCGCGTCGCCAGGTAGGCGATGCCCCGCGCCTCGACCTTGGCGTACCGCTCGCGGAACACCTCGATCTCGTGCGGGCCCAGCACCTTCTCGGCGAAGCGCACGCCGCGCCGTTGGAAGGTCTCCCGGATGCGCCGGATGTCGCAGACGTCCGTGCCGATGCCGTAGATCATCGCGGCCCTTTCATGCGCAGCGCGTGCGCGCTTGGTGCCCGCCGTGTGGGCATAACGTGCGGAAGTGCAATCAGACGTACGCGCGCTGGATGCAGCGCTGGTAGTCGCGCACCGCCTCGGTGTAGCCGAGCTCCAGCGCGTCCGCGATCAGCGCGTGGCCGATCGAGACCTCCGCCACGCCCGGCACCTCGCGCAGGAAGCGCGTCAGGTTGTCGCGGTTCAGGTCATGGCCGGCGTTGATGCCCACCCCTTGCGCCAGCGCCGCGCGCGCCGCGGCGGCGAAGGCCGCGACCACCTCGGCCTCGCGTGGCGTGCCGAAGGCGCTCGCCCACGTCTCGGTATAGAGCTCGATGCGGTCCGCGCCCAGCGCGGCCACGTGCGCCATCGCCTCGGGCAGCGGGTCCATGAACAGGCTCACCCGCACGCCCAGCGACTTGCACTCCGCGATCATCGGACGCAGGCGTTCGGCGTCGGCCGGCAGGTTCCAGCCGTGGTCCGAGGTGAACTGGTCCTCGCTGTCCGGCACGAAGGTCGCCTGATGCGGCCTGAGCTCGCGGATGAAGTCCATCAGGTTCTGCGTCGGGTTGCCCTCGATGTTGTACTCGGCCTGCGGCCAGGCCTTCATCAGCGTGGCGAGCTCGCGCACGTCCTCGGCGCGGATGTGCCGCGCGTCGGGTCGCGGATGCACGGTGATGCCCTGCGCGCCAGCCTCCAGGCACAGCTGCGCCGCGCGCGTCACGCTGGGGATGCCCAGGTGGCGCGTGTTGCGCAGCAGCGCGACCTTGTTGACGTTGACCGACAGCGCGCATCGCGCGTCGTGGCGGCCGGATTCGGGAGCGATCAGCGGATTCATGTGAGCAGCTTCTGGACGTCGAGCAGCACTTGCCGCGTCCGCAATGGACGATGCCCGAGATGATAGTGAAGCAATGCGCGCGACAACGGCTTCAGCGCCGGACCCGCGAGCTCGCAGGCCTGCTGCAGCGCCGCCTGGCTGCCGTGCAGCAGCGCCGCCTGGAGCTGGATGAAGGCCTGTCCCGTCAGCTGTGGCGCGTCGTGTGTCGGCACGATCACGCCGGACTCCGGCACGAGCATGTAGAGCCGCTCCGGATCGAGCGGCGCCTGCGTCGTGGACAGCACGCTCAGGTCGGGCAGCAGGCCGCAGATCGACAGCATCTTCAGCTCGAAGGCCCGCAGCGCCGCGTGCGCATCGTCCACCGATCGCAATTGCGGCAGCAGCGCCGCGTAGGCGTCGAACAGCTCCGGCTGCGCGTCCTGCCGAGGCAGGAACTTCATCAGCAGCTCGTTCACGTAATAGCCGCTGAACAACGCGGCACCGCTGGGCAGCGTCTGCCCCCCGACCCACTCCGCGCCGCGCAGCGACTGGACCTCGGCCGCGCCGTCCTCGTTCATCTTCGACGGTTTGGACAGCGTCACCTGCAGCCGCAGGAAGGGCAGCAGCACCGATCTCAGCTGCGAGTACGGCCGCTTCGCGCCCTTCGCGACCACCGCCAGCCGGCCGTGCTCGCGGCTGAACAGGTCCAGCACGAGGCTGGTCTCGCTCCAGTCGTAATGGTGCAAAACAAAAGCCGCCTGCGTCGCGGGCGGCTTGGTGGCGCGGGTGGCCATGGGCCTCACTCGTAGCCGTAGCTTCTCAAGTGTTCTTCGGAATCGGCCCAGCCGGACCGGACCTTCACCCAGAGCTCGAGGAACACGCGCGCATCCCACAGCTTCTCGAGTTCCTGACGGGTCTCGGAGCCGATGCGCTTCAGACGCTCGCCGCCCTGGCCGATGATCATGCCCTTCTGGGCGTCGCGCTCGACCACGATGGTCGCGGCGATGCGGCGCAGGTTGCCCTCCTCTTCCCAGCGATCGATGATCACTGTCGCTTCGTAGGGCAGTTCGTCGCCGGTCAGGCGGAAGAGCTTCTCGCGGATCATCTCCGCGGCCATGAACTTCTCGCTGCGGTCGGTCAGCGCGTCTTCCTCGTAGAACCATTCCTGGTTCGGCAGGTAGGGCTTGAGGATCTGGAACAGGCGCTGCACGTCCGAGTCCTTCTTCGCCGACAGGGGCACGAACTCGGTGAAGTTGCGGCGCTCCTGCATGCTCTTGAGCCAGGGCATCATCTCGGCGCGGCGCGTCACCGCGTCCAGCTTGTTGGCGACCAGCACGACCGGCTTGTTCTGCGGCAGCAGCGACAGCACCTTCGCGTCGTCCAGGCCGAAACGGCCAGCCTCGACGACGAACAGCACCAGGTCCACGTCCGCCAGCACGCCCTGCACCGTGCGGTTCAGGTTGCGGTTCAGCGCGCTGCTGTGTTTCGTCTGGAAGCCGGGCGTGTCGACGAAGACGAACTGCGCCTCGTCGACGGTGCGCACGCCGGTGATGCGGTGGCGGGTGGTCTGCGCCTTCTTCGAGGTGATCGAGACCTTCTGCCCGACCAGCGCGTTCAGCAGCGTCGACTTGCCGACGTTGGGCCGGCCGACGATCGCGATCAGGCCGCAGCGCAGGTCGCCCTCGTACGGCATCGCGCCGATGCCGCCCTGGACCGGGGACAGCTCGCCGCCTTCATCGTCCTCGTGCTCGTCGTGCACGTCGCCCTCGTCGTCGGGGGCGATGGCGTCATGGTCCAGCGAGGTCTCGGGGTCGTGCGGCGTGGCGGGGTCGTGCGGGGCGTTCAGATCAGGGTCCTCGGAAACAGGGGTATCGGAAAGGGAAGAAGCAGAAACGGAATCGGACGAGGACGTCGATTTCGGCGTCCTCGGAGTGGTCGGTGCGTTCATCGCGGGCTCCGCGTCAGTCGCGCAGGCCGGTGCCGGGCCGATCGCCGGCGAGCAGTTCGTCCAGCACCTGACGGGCGGCCTCCTGCTCGGCGATCCGGCGCGAGCGGCCCTCGCCGCGGCGCGACAGCGTCAGCGCGGCCACTTCGCATTCGACGGTGAAAGTCTGCGCGTGGGCCTGGCCCCGCGTCTCGGCGATGCGGTAGGACGGTACCGGCAGCTTGCGCGCCTGCAGCCATTCCTGCAGTGCCGTCTTCGAATCCTTCGCCCACTGCTCGATGCCGCTCGCGGCGATCGTCTCGCCCAGCAGCCCGCGCACGATCTCGCGCGCGGCCTCGTAGCCGCCGTCCAGGAACGCGGCGCCGATCACGGCCTCCAGCGCGTCCGCCAGGATGGACGGCCGCTGGCCGCCGCCGCCGCGGGCCTCGCCCTCGCTCATCCGCAGCGCTTCCGGCATCTGCAGCAGCAGCGCGAGCCGGTGCAGGCTGTCCTCGCGCACCAGGTGCGCGCGGATGCGGGTCAGGTCGCCCTCGTCGGAACCGGCGAAGCGGTCGAACAGCAGCGAGGACACCGTCAGGTTGAGCACCGCATCGCCCAGGAACTCCAGCCGCTCGTTGTGCTGCTGGCCGAAGCTGCGATGCGTCAGCGCGCGCTGCAGCAGGCCCGGCTGCTTGAAGCGGTAGCCGAGGCGTTGCTGGAGGGCGTCAAGCGCTTGCGGTGTCATGGACGGTGGTCAGGGAAGCGGTGGTCAGTGCGGTCAGTGTGACTCGCCTTTGTACTTGATCACCAGGAACACCGGGCCGAACAAGGGCACTTCCTTGTCGTAGGCGAAGCTGATCTTCACCTTGTCGTCGACCTTGGTGATGATCAGGTCCTTGGGCTCGATGCTGACGATCGAATACTCGATCTGCTTGGTGCGTTCGAACGAATCGCGCGCCGCCGGCACGGTCGACGGACCGTCCTTGGCGATCTTGTCGATCGCTCGCTGGATCGTGTAGTACTCCATCACCGTCGGTACGACGCGCAGCAGGATCACCGACCCGCCGCCGATGATGACCGCCCAGAACAGCAGTCCCAGCAGGCTGATGCCCCGTTGAATCTTCCGTGCCCTCATCACGTATCACTCCGGTGGTTGTTGTTGGAACAGCGTAGTCGATCGTTGGCCGGCAATCCGTGAATCGATGTGTCAGCCGGTGTGTCGGCGGGTCTTACTGGATGCCGCCGATGCGCTTCAGGCTGCCGAAGTTCATCCAGACCACGAAGGCGCGGCCCACGATGTTCTCATCCGGCACGAACCCCCAGAAGCGCGAATCCTGCGAGTTGTCGCGGTTGTCGCCCATCATGAAGTAGTGGCCGGCCGGCACCTTGCAGGTCACGCCTTCCAGCGTGTACTTGCAGTTCTCGTTGTAGGGGAAGTCGTACAGCTTCCCGATGCGTCCCTGCGGCTGCGCGTCCACCAGGATCTGGTGCTCGACCTCGCCCAGCTTCTCGGTATAGCGCGAACGGAAGCGCATCGAGTTCGGATCCTCGTCGAAGAACTCGCCCTGCGCGACCGTCTCGACCTGCTTGCCGTTCACGTACAGCTTCTGGTTCAGGTAGGCGATCTCGTCGCCCGGCAGGCCGACCGCCCGCTTGATGTAGTCGATGCTGGGGTTCTGCGGGTAGCGGAACACGACCACGTCGCCGCGCTTCACGTCGTTGTTGCTGATGATCTTCTTGTTGATCACCGGCAGTCTCACGCCGTAGTGGAACTTGTTCACCAGGATCAGGTCGCCGATCAGCAGCGTCGGCACCATCGAGCCGGACGGGATCTTGAACGGCTCGAACATGAACGAACGCAGCAGGAAGACGATCAGGATCACCGGGAACAGGCCGGCGGTCCAGTCCAGCCACCAGGGCTGGCGCAAGATCTCCTCGCGCGCGCCCTCGACGTCGCCGTCGACGCGTTGGATGCCCTGCGCGGCCAGCGAGGCGCGGCGCTGTTCGTCGTTCTTGGCCAGCCGCTCCGCCGCGCGTTCCCGCGAGGGCTGGAAGTGGAAGCGCTCGGCCAGCCAGTACGCCAGCGTCACCGTGGTCAGGATCAGCAGCAGCAGGGAGAAGTTGCCGTTCCAGTAGCCCTGGTACCAGCCGCCCAGGTAGGCGATCAGGGTCACGTACAGCAACCCGGTCAGTGCGCTCATGGCTTTCATGCGGAGACTTATTCTTCGACTTGGAGGATGGCCAGGAAGGCTTCTTGCGGCACCTCCACCGAACCGATTTGCTTCATGCGCTTCTTGCCGGCCTTCTGCTTCTCCAGCAGCTTGCGCTTGCGGCTGATGTCACCGCCATAGCATTTTGCCAGCACGTTCTTGCGCAAGGCCTTGATGTTCTCGCGCGAGATGATGTTGGCGCCGATGGCCGCCTGGATGGCCACGTCGTACATCTGGCGCGGGATGATCTCGCGCATCTTGGCCGCCACCTGGCGGCCGCGGTACTGGGACTGGGCCCGGTGCACGATCAGCGACAACGCGTCGATGCGGTCGCCGTTGATCAGCATGTCGACCTTCACGACGTCGGACGCGCGGTATTCCTTGAACTCGTAGTCCATCGACGCATAACCGCGCGAGACCGACTTCAGCTTGTCGAAGAAGTCCAGCACGATCTCCGCCAACGGGATCTCGTAGGTCAGCATCACCTGCCGGCCGTGATAGGCCATGTTCAGCTGCACGCCGCGCTTCTGGTTGGCCAGCGTCATCACCGCGCCGACGTACTCCTGCGGCATGTACAGGTGGACCGTCACGATCGGCTCGCGGATCTCGGCGATCTTGCTCTGCTCCGGCATCTTCGAGGGGTTCTCCACCTCGATCACCGTGCCGTCGCCCAGCTGGACCTCGTACACCACGCTGGGCGCGGTCGTGATCAGGTCCTGGTCGAACTCGCGCTCCAGGCGCTCCTGCACGATCTCCATGTGCAGCAGGCCGAGGAAGCCGCAGCGGAAGCCGAAGCCCAGCGCCTGGGAGACTTCCGGCTCGAAGCGCAGCGACGCGTCGTTGAGCTTGAGCTTCTCCAGCGCGTCGCGCAGCTGGTCGTACTCGCTCGCTTCGGTCGGATACAGGCCGGCGAAGACCTGGGGCTGGATCTCCTTGAAACCGGGCAGTGCCTCGGTGGCCGGACCCAGGTTGTTGGGGAGCTTCTTTTCCAGCGTGATGGTGTCGCCCACCTTCGCCGCGGACAGCTCCTTGATGCCGGCGATGATGAAGCCGACCTCGCCCGCGTTGAGCTGATCGCGGTTCTCCGACTTGGGCGTGAACACGCCCAGGTGCTCGGCCGGATAGATGGCGTTCGTCGCCATCATGCGGATGCGTTCGTTCTTCTTCAGCGTGCCGTCCACCACGCGGACCAGCATCACCACGCCGACGTAGTTGTCGAACCAGGAGTCGATGATCATCGCGCGCAGCGGCGCCTCGACCGTGCCCTGGGGCGGCGGCATGCGGGTGATGACCGCCTCCAGGATCTCGTCGATGCCCATGCCGGTCTTGGCCGAGCACGGGATCGCATCGGTGGCGTCGATGCCGATGACTTCCTCGATCTCCGCCTTCGCGCCGTCCGGGTTGGCCGACGGCAGGTCCATCTTGTTGAGCACCGGGACGACTTCGACGCCGAGCTCCAGCGCGGTGTAGCAGTTGGCCACCGTCTGCGCCTCGACGCCCTGGCTGGCGTCGACCACCAGCAGCGCGCCTTCGCACGCCGACAGCGATCTGCTCACTTCATACGAGAAGTCGACGTGGCCCGGGGTGTCGATCAGGTTCAGGTTGTAGACCTGACCGTCGCGCGCCTTGTATTGCAGCGCGGCGGTCTGCGCCTTGATCGTGATGCCGCGCTCGCGCTCGATGTCCATCGAGTCCAGCACCTGCGCTTCCATCTCCCGATCCGACAGCCCGCCGCAGCGTTGGATGATCCGGTCGGCCAACGTGCTCTTGCCGTGGTCGATGTGGGCAATGATGGAGAAATTGCGGATGTGGTTCATGGACTCGGACGGAGACCGCGCGGTTCGTCCGCCACTTCCAGCGACGCTCGAGCGGCGCACGCTGATGCATGCTGAACATGCTGGGGACGGTCGATCGAGGCGGTGATGCAGGGCCCTTCGCGGGACCTGAACGGGACATAAAAAAAAGGCACGTCTAAACGGTGACGCGCCTTCCAACAAAACGTATGGCAACTGCTTGTTGGGCTTTCATTGTAGCCAAAAGCCCCGCCCTGGAAACCGCATGGATGCGAGCTTCTCGCGCGTTGCCCTTCGCCAACAGCGATTTTGTACACAGGTTATCCACAAAACTTGAGGACATCCTGTGGATCGCTGAGCCCATCAAAATGATGCCTTCCGATTCACCGTCGGAACAGCGACAAAGCTGGCCGAACGCGGCTCGATTGTAGCGGAGCCGGGCACCAATACCCCGCCTTGGTCACATCCGTTAGCAAGCACCAACCGACGTCCAGTTGTGCACCGGTTCACCGGCCGCCGGCTGGATTTTCCGTATTGTGGAAAGCCCCATGCCGGCGGTGGGTTGACGGCAACCGCCTCAGCCCTTGCCCGGCTTCAGCACGACGTAGGTGGCGACCTCGCCCCGGCGCACCAGCATCTGGAGCGACTTGCCCTTCTCGAGCTTCGCCAACGCCGCCTGGAACTGCTTGACCGTCTTCACCTCGGCGTTGTTGGCCGAGAGGATGACGTCGCCGGTCTTCAGGCCTGCCCGTGCGGCGGGACCGTCGACGGTGTCGATGCGCAGGCCGCCATCGACCTTGAGCTCCTTGCGCTGCGCGTCGGTCAACTCGCTGACCGTCAGACCCCAGGCCGACGCGCCGGTCGCGGCCGGCGTCTCCGCTTCCGGGGTCGGCGCCGCGCGATCGTCGGGCAACGCATCGAGCGTCGCGCTCAGGTCCTTGTAGGCGCCTCGGCGGAACACCTGCAGCGGCACCTTGGTGCCCGGCTTGGTCGCCGCGGCGAGACGGCGCAGATCGACCGCCTTCTCCACGGTCTTGCCGTCGAACTTCGTGATCACATCGCCGAGCTGGAGGCCGGCCTTCTCGCCAGGGCCCGCCGGCGTGATGCGGCTGATCAACGCGCCTTGCGGCTTGCCCAGGCCGATGGCCTCGGCGACCTCCTTGCTGACGTCGTCCGGATAGACCCCCAGCATGCCGCGCGTCACGCGGCCGCCGGCGCGCAGTTGGTCGGCCACGCGCATCGCCTCGTCGATCGGGATCGCGAACGAGATGCCCATGAACCCGCCCGACTGGCTGTAGATCTGCGAGTTGATGCCCACCACCTCGCCGCGCAGGTTCAACAGCGGACCGCCGGAGTTGCCCGGGTTGATCGCGACGTCGGTCTGGATCAGCGGCAGCAGGTCGCCGGTGTCGCGCGCCTTGGCGCTGACGATGCCGGCCGTCACCGTGTTGTCGAAGCCGAACGGCGAACCGATGGCCATCACCCACTCGCCGACCTTGAGCTTGCCGACGTCGCCCATGCGCAGCATCGGCAGGTTGCTGGCCTCGATCTTGAGCACGGCCACGTCCGTGCGGCGGTCCAGGCCGATCACCTTGGCCTTGAACTCGCGCTTGTCCGTCAGCGTGACCGTCACCTCGTCGGCATCGTCGACGACGTGCGCGTTGGTCATCACGAAGCCGTCCGCGCCGATCACGAAACCGGACCCCAGCCCGCGACGTTGCGGCGCGTCGTCATCATCATCGTCGTCCGGGGTCGGCGCGGGCGCGGGGGCGGCTCCCGGCGGCGTGCGACGCTGCGGCGGCACGGGGATCCCGAAGCGGCGCAGCAGTTCGCGCATCTGCTCGTCGATCTGCGCGTTGGCGACCTTGACCTTCTCCGACGTCCGGATGTTGACGACGGCGGGACCGGCCTGTTCGACCAGGGCGCTGAAGTCCGGCAGCGCACGCGCCAGCTCGGGCGCGGCGACCGGCACCGAACCGGCGACAGGGGCCACCGGCGTCGCGGGCGCGGCGGGCTTGGCCGCCGTCTGCGCGGCCGCGCCGAGCGAGGCGCTCAGGAGGGCGGCACCGGCGAGCGCCAGGGCAAGACGTCGAGGGGAACAGGTGCGGTCGGAATTGAGCATGAACACTCGCAGGTGGCGATGCAAAAACGAAAGGCCCACATCATGCCCGGATTTCAACAAGGACATGGTGTCAGCCTGCAGCGAGGAACAGGTGGAGGCGCAACGGTGCCCATTGCGCTTCGTGCGCGCTGCGCGACAGGGCGATCCAGCGCTCCGGCGGCTTGCGACCCCGAACGCCTTCAGCGTCGATCGCGGCATTCAGCCGCAGCAGCATCCACTGTTCGAGGTCGATGACGACGTCCGGCGTGATGGCAAGCGGCTCTCCCGCGCGTTGCCACCACCATTGCGCGCCGTCCCATCGCAACACGGCCCGTGCCGGTGCGCGGACCGGCAGCGCGGCGCCCGCCAGGCTCGCGAGCACAAGCCCGAGCCACGGCCCGATGCCATCGGCGACGCCCGCGTGAAGCGCCACCGCGACAAGCGCCGCGGCCACGCCGCCGCACAGCGTCGCGCGCTGCACGCGCACCCAGCGCGGATCGTCCGCCAATGAAAAACGCCGGGCAGCGGCCCGGCGTGATGTCGATCGGTCCGGCGTCATGGGTCGCCGTCCTGATCGAGCTTGTGATTGTGCTTGAGCGCTTGAGGCGATCAGCAGCTCAGGCGATCAGACCCGCTTGAAGATCAGCGTCCCGTTCGTGCCGCCGAAACCGAAGTTGTTCTTCGCGGCGTACTCGATCGGCATCTTCCGCGCCTCGTTGGCGCAGTAGTCCAGGTCGCACTCGGGATCCTGGTTGAAGATGTTGATCGTCGGCGGGGCGACCTGATCGTGCAGCGCCTTGACGGTGAAGACGGACTCGATGCCGCCCGCGCCGCCCAGCAGGTGGCCGGTCATCGACTTCGTCGACGACACCACCAGGCCGCTCTTCGCATGCGCGCCGAAGGCCTGCTTGATCGCGTTGGTCTCGTTCGCGTCGCCCAGCGGCGTGGACGTGCCGTGCGCGTTCATGTACTGGATCTGGTCCGCGTTCAGGCCGGCGTTGCGCAGCGCGTTGCGCATCGAGCGCGTCGGGCCGTCCACGTCGGGGGGCGGTCATGTGATACGCGTCCGCGCTCATGCCGAAGCCGACCAGCTCCGCATAGATCTTGGCGCCGCGCTTCTTGGCGTGTTCGTACTCTTCGAGCACCAGCACGCCGGCACCTTCACCCAGCACGAAGCCGTCGCGATCCTTGTCCCAGGGGCGGGACGCGGTCTTGGGGTCGTCGTTGCGGGTGGACAGCGCGCGGGCCGCGGCGAAACCGCCGACACCCAGCGGCGACACCGTCGATTCCGAACCGCCCGCGACCATGACGTCGGCGTCGCCCGCCTCGATCATGCGACCGGCCGTGCCGATGCTGTGCAGACCCGTCGTGCACGCCGTCACGATGGCCAGGTTCGGGCCCTTGAAGCCGCACTGGATCGAGACGTGGCCCGAGATCATGTTGATGATCGAGGCCGGCACGAAGAACGGACTGATGCGGCGCGGGCCGCGATTGGTCAGTTCCGCGTGGGTCTCCTCGATCATCGGCAGACCACCGATGCCCGAGCCGACGAGCACGCCGATGCGCTCCGCCAGTTCCGGGCTCAGCGCGTCGCCGGTGGGCAGACCCGCGTCGCGGACCGCCTGCAGCGAGGCGGCCAGCCCGTAATGGATGAACGTGTCCATGTGCCGGGCTTCCTTCGCGGGGATGTATTCATCCACCTTGAAGTCCTTGACCTCGCCCGCGAAGTGGCAAGACAAGACGCTGGCATCGAAACGGGTGATGGTGTCGATGCCGGACCGACCGGCCACGATGTTGGCCCAGCCCTGCTCGACCGTGTTGCCCACGGGCGAGATCAGGCCGAGTCCGGTGACGACGACGCGACGACGGCTCATGCTGCTTGCTTACGCCTTCTGGTGCTTGACCGCGTAGTCGATGGCCAGCTGCACGGTGGTGATCTTCTCGGCCTCTTCGTCCGGAATCTCGATGCCGAACTCGTCTTCGAGGGCCATCACCAGTTCCACGGTGTCCAGAGAATCAGCGCCCAGATCGGCGACGAAGGCCTTTTCATTGGTCACATCGGCTTCGGGCACGCCGAGCTGCTCGGCGATGATTTTCTTGACACGTGCTTCGATATCGCTCATGACTCCTCCAGGAGGGGGTGGTTTGCTAGAACAACCCGGGATTCTAAGGCCTTAGAGTGGCGCCCCTAGTCGGACCTCCCGAGGCGCGTCTTCCACGATGGATACGGCGCGCGCTCGCACTCTATCAGCCCTACACCGGCCGGGTGAATCCGGTGGGTGGCCCGCCCACTGGGGGCGGCGTCCACCTCAATTCATGTACATGCCGCCGTTGACGTGCAGCTCCACGCCCGTGATGTAGCTGGCCTCCGGGGAAGCCAGGAACGCCACGGCATGGGCGATCTCGGCCGGATCACCCAGGCGGCCGGCCGGGATCTGGGCCAGCAGCGCGGTCTTCTGCGCCTCGGGCAGCACCTCGGTCATGTCCGTGGCGATGAAGCCGGGAGCCACGCAGTTGACGGTGACCGAGCGGCTGCCGAGCTCACGGGCCAGGGCACGCGTCATGCCCGCGACGCCAGCCTTGGCCGCCGCGTAGTTGGCCTGGCCGGCATTGCCGGACGCGCCCACCACCGAGGTGATGTTGATGATGCGGCCGTAGCGCTGCTTCATCATCGGGCGCATCACGGCGCGGCTGGCGCGGAACACGGCCTTCAGGTTCGTGTCCAGGACGGCGTCCCAGTCCTCGTCCTTCATGCGCATGGACAGCATGTCCTTCGTGATGCCGGCGTTGTTGACCAGCACCTGGATGCCGCCGTCCTGCTTGACGATCGAATCGATCAGCGCGTCGACGGCCGCGCCGTCGTTGACGTTCAGGACCGCGCCACGGCCGCCGTGCGCCGCCAGCGCTTCAGTGATGGCCTGGGCGCCGGAGTCGCTGGTCGCGGTGCCGATCACGACGAAGCCCTTCTGGGCCAGCGTCAGCGCGATCGCGCGGCCGATGCCACGGCTGGCGCCGGTCACCAGCGCCACGTGCTTGTTGTCGGGCTTGTTGTCGGACATGGGAAACCTCGGAAGGGATTCGGAAAGAAGAAGACGCCGGCTCAGACCAGCAGCGCCTTGGCTTCGGCCAGCGAAGCCGGGTCCAGCACCGTGGCGCTGACCAGGTCGGCGTCGATGCGCTTGGCCATGCCGGCCAGCACCTTGCCGGGGCCGCATTCGATGACGGTCGTCAGGCCGCGCGCCTTGAGCGCCTGCACGACCTCGACCCAGCGCACCGGACCGAAGGCCTGGCGGAACAGCGCGTCGCGCAGCGCCTGGGCGTCGTCGGTCACGGCGACGTCGATGTTGTTGATCACGGGGAAGGCGGCGGACTGGAACGGCACCGCGGCGAGCTTCTCGCGCAGGCGCTCGGCGGCCGGCTTCATCAGGCTGGAATGGAACGGCGCCGACACCGGCAGCGGCAGCGCGCGCTTCGCGCCGGCGACCTTGAGGGCCTCGTTGGCCTTCTCCACGCCGGCCTTCGAGCCGGCGATCACCGTCTGCTTCGGGTCGTTGAAGTTGACGGCCTCGACGACCTCGCCCGATTCGGCGGCGATCTTCTGGCAGACCTCGCGGACCACGGCGGCGTCCAGGCCCAGGATGGCCGACATGGCGCCGGTCCCCACGGGCACGGCCTCCTGCATCGCCTGGGCGCGGAAGCGCACCAGCGGCAGCGCGTCGGCCAAGCTCAGCGCGCCCGCGGCGACCAGCGCCGTGTACTCGCCCAGCGAGTGGCCGGCGGCGGCGGCGGGGACCAGGCCGGTCTCGGCCATCCAGGCGCGGTAGCAGGCGATGCCGGCGGTCAGCATCACCGGCTGGGTGTTGGTCGTCAGATCCAGCTGTTCCTTCGGACCGTTCTTGATCAATGCGCCGATGTCTTCGCCCAGCGCGGCCGAGGCCTCCGCCAAGGTGCGGACGACTTCCGGATGATCGCCCCAGGCGTCCAGCATGCCGACCGACTGCGAGCCCTGGCCGGGAAAGACGATTGCGAAGTTCTTGCTCATGGTTCGAGTCCGAGACTATCTACGAGGAGGGAGAAGCGCGCGTGACAGCAGCGCGGCACCTCGGGTGCCGCCGTTGCGCGAGCGGATCCGGCCACCACGATCCGGCGCCGGAACGGCTTCGGGAATCAGAAGTCCAGCAGCACCGCGCCCCAGGTGAAGCCGCCGCCGACGCCTTCCAGCATCACCGTGTCGCCGCGCTTGATCTTGCCGGCGCGCACCGCGACGTCGAAAGCCAGCGGAATCGACGCGGCGGACGTGTTGCCGTGCTCGTCGACGGTCGCGATCAGCTTGTCCAGCGGCATCTTCAGCTTCTTGGCCGTGCCCTGCATGATGCGGATGTTGGCCTGGTGCGGAATCAGCCAGTCGATGTCGGCATCGCTGCGTCCGGCCTTGTCGAGGACCGAACGTGCGACCTTCTCCAGCACGCCCACCGCCAGCTTGAACACGGCCTGACCGTCCATCTTCAGCAGCGGATGGCCAAGGACCTGGCCGCCGGACACGGTGCCGGGCGTGCAGAGGATGTCGACATGGCGGCCGTCGGCATGCAGCTCGCTGGCGAGGATGCCAGGCTCGTCGCTGGCACCGACCACCACGGCGCCGGCGCCGTCGCCGAACAGCACGCAGGTCGTGCGGTCCTTGAAGTCGAGGATGCGCGAGAACACCTCGGCACCGACCACCAGCGCCTTCGTCGCGGCGCCGGTCTTGATCATCGAATCGGCCACCGTCAGCGCGTAGACGAAGCCCGAGCACACAGCCTGCACGTCGAAGGCGGCGCAGCCGTGGATGCCGAGCTTCTGCTGCAGCAGGCAGGCGGTCGAGGGGAACACCATGTCCGGCGTGGACGTGGCGACGATGATCAGGTCGATCTCCTCGGCGCGCACGCCGGCGGATTCGAGCGCGGCGAGCGAAGCCGGCAGGGCCAGGTCGCTGGCGGTGACGTGCGGGTCGGCGAAGTGACGGGCGTGGATGCCGGTCCGTTCGACGATCCAGTCATGGGAGGTCTCGATCCCGTCGCGGGCCAGGCGTTCCGCCAGGGCCGAATTGGTGACGCGGTTCGCGGGCAGGTAGCTGCCCGTACCGAGGATGCGGGCGTGGCGCGTGGAAGCAGTGGTCATGCAGCGTGGGCGGCGGCGGCCGCCGTGTCTCCTGCATCGCCGCCCTCCTCATTGGCAGGCACGGGTAGCGCCTGCAGCGTCGCGACGATGCGATCGTGAACCCGGTCTAGGAGCCGGTTGCGGGCCGCATCATACGCCCGGTTCAATGCCTGCTCGAAAGCGAAGGCATCGGCCGAACCGTGGCTCTTGAAGACCAGGCCGCGCAGCCCCAGCAGCGCGGCGCCGTTGAAGCGGCGATGGTCGACGCGGTCCTTGAACCGCTGCAGCACCGGCATCGCCAGCAGCGCGATCGCCTTCGTCCACCAGCTGCGGGTGAACTCCGCCCTGATGAAGCTGGAGATCATGCTGGCCAGGCCTTCGGCCGTCTTCAGCGCCACGTTCCCGACGAAACCGTCGCAGACGACGATGTCCGTCGTGCCCTTGAAGATGTCGTTGCCTTCCACGTTGCCGTGAAAGTTCAACTGGTCATGCGAGGCGGCCTCGCGCAGCAGTTCGCCGGCGCGCTTGATCGTCTCGTTGCCCTTGATCATTTCCTCGCCGATGTTCAGCAGGCCGACCGTCGGGTTCTCCTTGCCATCCACCGCCGACACCAGCGCGCTGCCCATCACCGCGAACTGCAGCAGGTGTTCCGGGCCGCAATCGACGTTGGCACCGAGGTCCAGCACCGTGGTGAAGCCGCCGATCTGGTTGGGCATCACGGTGGCGATGGCCGGGCGATCGATGCCCTCGAGCGTCTTCAGCAGGTACTTGGCGACCGCCATCAGCGCGCCGGTATTGCCCGCCGAGACGCACGCATGCGCCTGCGCGGGGGTGCCGTCCTTGGCCGCCTTGAGCTGCGAGAGCGCCACCCGCATCGACGAATCCTTCTTGCGCCGCAGGGCGACCTCGATGGGATCGTCCATGCTGACGACCTCGCTGGCCGCAACGATCCGGGTGCGGGGCCAGGATTCAGCCGCCTTGAGGGCGTCGGGCAAACCGACCAGCACGAGTTCCGCCTGCGGGTGCGCAGCGAGGAAGGCCTGGCATGCCGGGAGCGTGACGGCGGGGCCATGATCGCCTCCCATGCAGTCCACCGACAGGCGGAGCGGCTCGGCGGAAGGCGATGAGCGGGTGGCGGGAATTGCGGTCATCGAAACCTGAGAAGAACACCGGTCGAAGGTGCGACTGTAGCGACCTCGCAAGAAGCGTGCGCGACAAGGGAACCCTTCCGGAGGAAGGATCGGAAATGCGAAAGCCCGGCAACGCGTGATGCGGAACCGGGCTTGTCTTGTTTGTGCGACCAGGCGGAGGCCTGCGGGAGCCCTCCGGACCGGCTGATCGAATCGATCAGGCGGCGTCGGCCTTGGTCTTCAGCACCTTGCGGCCACGATAGAAGCCGTTGGGGCTGATGTGGTGACGCAGATGCACTTCACCGGTGGTCGGCTCGATCGCGGTGCCCGGGGTGACCAGGGCGTTGTGCGAGCGGTGCATGCCACGCTTCGACGGGGACTTCTTGTTTTGCTGAACGGCCATGATGGATTCTCCTAAAGGCTTCGGCTGGCTGGTGATTCGAGGTTGCTCGGGCTCTCGAGAGAACTCGAGCTGTGCCGCGGATCCGACGGGGATGCTCCCCGACGAGGACGCTCCGCTACCGACGCCTCGGTCCCGGTGCCGCGCGCCCACACGTTGATTCACATGGACGCACTTCTATCCGGGAAAGCCGGAAACTATAGCACAGCACCCGATGAGCTCGCAATTCCGGCGTACCGAAATGCTTCACAGGGGCGCCGCCCAGGCCTCAAGCCTTGCCGCCGGAGCCCTTCTTCAAGGCCGCCAGCGCCGCGAACGGATTCGGCCGCTCCTCCGCCGGCACCTCGTCTTCCTCGACATTCGCGTGCGGCAGCGGCTCCGGGCAAACGTCGTGGCGCGGCACGACCGGCAAGGTCAGCAGCAGCTCGTCCTCGATCAGCTCGCGCAGGTCCAGGTGGCGCGGCAGCGCCAGGACGTCGTCGTCCGAATCCATGTCCATTTCCGCCGCCATGTCCTCGTCCTTGACGAAGCGGAACCAGCGCGACACTGCCAGATCTTCGCGCACCGGCTGAAGGCAGCGCTGGCAGGTCACCGCGACCTGCGCCTCGGCGGTCAGCTCCAGCCACGCCTGCGGCTCGCCGCCTTTGGGTGTGCGCAACTCGCCATGGGTGGACCAGGACACGGGCGGCCATTGGGCCGGGATCGGACTCGGGCGCGGCAGCTTCTGCCAGGCGCGTCAGGCTGGTCGCGGGCCACTCGCCCTCCAGCGTGCCGCCCTCGCGGGCAAAGACTCCGACATCGAGCTTCAAGGGATCGAACGAACGCGGTTTCATGGGGCGCAAGTGTACGAGCGGCCTCCGCCCCGATGGGACAATCCCGGCCCATGACCGCCGCTTCCCCGCCCGCTCGCCCGCTCGTCCTGGGCTCGACCTCCCGCTACCGGCGCGAGTTGCTGGAGCGCCTGCGGCTGCCGTTCGAGACGGCGGCGCCCGACGTCGACGAAACCCCGCGACCAGGCGAAACGCCGGAGGCCCTCGCGCGCCGCCTGGCCATGGCCAAGGCCCGGGCGGTGGCGGCGCGTTTCCCGCAGGCGCTGGTGATCGGCTCGGATCAGGTCGCCGACCTGGACGGACAACCGATCGGCAAGCCGGGCACGCACGAGCGCGCCGTCGAACAGCTGCGCGCGATGCGTGGCCGGACCGTCGTGTTCCAGACGGCGCTGGCCGTGGTCTGTGAGGCGACGGGCTTTGTCGCGGAGGACCTCGCGCCAGTGCGCGTCCGCTTCCGCAACCTGAGCGATGCCGACATCGAGCGCTACCTCCGCGCCGAACAACCGTACGACTGCGCCGGCAGCGCCAAGGCCGAAGGCCTGGGCATCGCGCTGCTCGATGCGATCGACTCCGACGACCCGACCGCGCTGATCGGCCTGCCCCTCATCCGCACCTCGACACTGCTGCGTCGGGGCGGACTGGACGTGCTGAGCCTGCTGCCCTGAACCCGCTTCCTTGAATCAGCTTTTCCGAGAACAACAATGACCCGCGGCCGCCTCTTCCTCGTTCCCAACACCCTCGACTTCGGCATGAACGGCCAGGAGGTCGACCTGCGCGAGGTCCTTCCGGACGCGGTGCTCGTACGCGCCGCCTCGATCACGCACTGGGCTGCCGAGAACGCCAAGACCACGCGCGCCTTCCTGAAGCGTGTTGGTGCGATCCATCCGCTGGCGTTGCCGCTGCAGGAGCAGCACATCGAGGAATTGCCGCGCCCGCCCAAGGGCCGCGGCCCTGCGGCAGGCGCCGCGACGAGCTCGTCCAGCGAGGAGAAACTCTGGCTGGCGCTGCTGGAACCGGCGATGGCCGGTCACGACATCGGCCTGATCTCCGAGGCGGGCATGCCTGCCGTGGCGGATCCGGGCGCGAAGCTGGTCGCAGCAGCCCACGCAGCGAAGGTGCAGGTCGTGCCGCTGACCGGACCGAGCTCGCTGCTGATGGCGCTCGCCGCCAGCGGACTGAACGGCCAGAGCTTCGCCTTCGTCGGTTATCTCCCGCTGGACGCGGCCGAACGCACGGCGCGCATCAAGGCGCTGGACAGCTTCTCGGCGCGCGAGCAGCAGACGCAGCTGATGATCGAGACGCCGTATCGCAACGGCGCGCTGCTGCAGGCGCTGCTGGCGGCGCTGAAGCCGGGCTCGCTGCTGTCGGTCAGTTGCGGACTGAGCCTGAAAGACGCATGGACGCACACGGCCACGGTCGAACAATGGCGTCAAGCGCCGAAGGCGCTGCCGGACAAGGTACCGGCGGTGTTCGCGATCCTCGGCATGCGCTGATCAGAGCTCGCTGATCAGGGCATACCGATCAGAACACGCCGATCAGGATTCGCTGTCGGCCGTGACCGGCGGCCGCTTGGCGCCGAACAGCGCCGCGACCTTCTTCTTCGGCTTGATGTTGGCCGACAGGCCGCCGCGCGGCGCGTTCGCCGGGCCCTTTTCCCAGGCCGGCACATCGCCTCCCTGCGTGGCCTCGTAAGGCTTGTCGAACAGCGGGTCGTACGCCTGGCGCGGCGCACGCGCCGGTGCGTGCGCGTGCGAGCCATGCGATCCGTAGGCCTCGTCTCGCCGATCTTCGCGCTCTCGGCGGAAGTCGCGACGCTCCCCACTGCCCTCGCCTTGCGGGCTTCGTTCCGTCCGCTCGCCTTGCGGCGGGCGTTCGGTGCGCTCGGCGCGCGGGGCACGGTCACCACGCTCGCCGCGATCACCGTCGAAGCGACGGCGTTCGCCCTCGAGCTCGATCGGCTCCAGATCCAGCTTGCGCTTGATGAGCTTCTCGATCTCACCGACCAGGCGCGCATCGCCCTTGGTCACCAGCGTGAAGGCCAGGCCCGATGCGCCCGCGCGGCCGGTACGACCGATGCGATGCACGTAGTCCTCGGCATTGAACGGGACGTCGAAGTTGAAGACAGCCGGCAGGTCGGCGATGTCCAGGCCGCGGGCGGCCACATCGGTTGCGACCAGCAGGTCCACTTCGCCGCGCTTGAACGCGTCCAGCGACTTCAGGCGCTCGTCCTGCGACTTGTCACCGTGCAGGGCAGCGGTCCTCAGGCCGTCGCGCTCGAAGGAGCGCGCCAGGCGTGCCGCGCCGAGCTTGGAGTTCACGAACACGATCGCCTGCCGGATCTCGCGCTGGCGCAGCAACTGCTTGACGGCGGCACGCTTGTCGTCGTCGTCGACGCTGAAGAAGCGCTGCTCGACGGTCGAGGCTGTCGCGTTCGGGCGGGCAACCTCCACCAGCTCCGGATCCTGCAGGTAGCTCTGCGCCAGCCGCTTGATCTCGGGCGAGAACGTCGCCGAGAACAGCAGCGTCTGACGCGCCTTGGGCAGGTAGCTCAGGATGCGTTGCAAATCGGGCAGGAAGCCGATGTCCAGCATCCGGTCGGCCTCGTCGAGCACCACGTACTCGACGTGGTTCAGCACGGCGTTCTTGGCCTCGATGTGGTCGAGCAGGCGGCCGGGCGTGGCGATCAGGACCTCGACGCCACCCTTCAGCTGCAGCGTCTGCGGCTTCATGTCGATGCCGCCGAAGACGCAGGCGACACGCAGCTGCGTGTGCTTGGCGTAGGCCTTGACGTTGTTGGCAACCTGATCGGCGAGTTCGCGGGTCGGGGCCAGCACCAGCGCGCGCACCGGATGACGGGCGGGCGACATCGAGGCGTTCTCGTGCTTGAGCATGCGCTGCAGCAGCGGGATCGAGAACGCGGCGGTCTTGCCGGTGCCGGTCTGCGCGGCGCCCATCACATCGCGGCCGGCGAGGACGATCGGGATCGCCTTGGCCTGGATGGGCGTCATCGTCGCGTAGCCCTGATCGGACACGGCGCGCAACAGCTTGGGGTCCAGCGGCAGCGTGTCGAAAAGAGGGTTTGGCGTCGGGGTGGTTTCTGTCATAAGCGGCGGATTATCCTCCAAGCCCTTGAAAGCCCCGGGAAACCACCGATCCGCGCATGCGGACCGGCGGGGGATCACTGCGTGGAGCGATCAGTGAGCTTGCGCTGGTCGCCGCGGAACACCATCCACTTCGGCGTTCGGAATCTCACGATGCGCCAGTACAGCGCGACGTACGCAACCCCGAACAGCACCATGCACGCGGCGATCATCGGCGTCGAGTCCCAGAACAGCAGCGCCGGCGCCAGCGACGAGAGGCACAGCGTCCAGAGATAGGGCGCCGTCATCGAATTGCGGCGCGTCATCAGGCGCGCGTCGCGTGCGCCAATCGCCCAACGCATCAGGCGGCGGTAGATCAGCGAGTGCAGATGGATGCCGTCCGGATCGCCCGGGCTGGTGTTGCGCAGGAAGCGGCGGCGATAGATGGAGAAGACCGTCTCGAACACCGGATAGATGCACACCATCAGCGCGAACAGCGGCGACACCTGCGGGTGGCGGTGGATCAGCAGGATGGCGATCTCCGCCAGATAGAAGCCCATGAAGTACGCGCCGCCGTCGCCCAGGAAGATCAGGCCGGCGGGGTAGTTCCAGACGAAGAAGCCGAGGATGGCGCCGACGCCCGCGAGCGCCCAGAGCGCGAGTTCGGTGTCGCCGACCTGGTAGGCCACGTAGGCGAGGGTCAGCAGCATCAGGCTGACGCACATCGAGGACAGGCCGTTGAAGCCGTCGATGATGTTGACCGAGTTGGCCACGCCGGCGACGACGAAGATCGTGATGATCACCGCGCCGACCGTGGTCCCGACGATGAAGTCGAGGCCGGGGATGTCGGTGCGCGTGATCATGGCCTGGAGCAGCCAGCAACCCAGGCCAGCGGAGATCGCGGTGGCGATCAGGCGCTCGCGCGGGGAGACCTTCTTGGTGAAGTCCTCGATCAGGCCGGCGGCGAAGGCGGGCAGGCCGCAGATCAGCAGCAGCAGACCGGTCTTCGCCTGCGGATGCTTCAGCACATAGGCCAGCGCGACCATGCCGGCCAGCCCAACGAAGATGCCGAGACCGCCGATGCGTGGCACGGGTCGGGCGTGGAACTTCTGCGGACCGGACAGGTCGTGGTCCGCGGACAGGTGGCCATGCACCGTCGACGAGTGCACCACGTACAGCGTGATCGCCGCCGCCAGCGCGAACGGGATGAGCAAATACAACATGGGCGGCAGTGTAACGAGCGGCTTCCGGCACAAGGCGGTTTTGGCGCAACAGCGCTGCCATAGAATGCGCCGCTGGTCGCTCCGACACCCTGGTCATCAGGTCCGTCGCGGGCGACCACGTTCATCTGAGACGAGATCACGCATGGAACTACGCGCCCAACGCGCCCTTTCGCCGGTGTCGACGACTCGCGCGCGCCCTTCCTTCCACAAGTCCGCGCTGGCGGTGCTGGCGGCTTGCCTGATGGCAGGTCCGGCCTTCGCGCAGATGACGACGAGCGGCAGTCAGACCAATGCAGACCAGGGCACCGATCTGTCCGGCCCTGTCAGGCTGAACTCGACGAATCGCACCGCGCAGGACGCGACTCAGCAGCAACAGCAGCAGGGTCAGGCTTCGCAGAGCCGGGCGCCGAAGTATGTGCCCGGCGAGTTCGAGATCTACGTCAACAAGCTGCTGGGCATCGATCTGTCCGATCCGCAGACGCTGGAGCAGCTGCGGCGCTCCGACGCCGGGTTGGCGGACATCGGCACCGTCACGCAGTCGCAGATGAGCGGCAACGGCAAGGCGTTGACCATCTCGACCGACAACATCGTGCGCCGGCTCGGCGCCGACCTGATGCTGGACGACCGGTCGTCGCGCGGACAGTCATCGGAGATTGACGGCCCGCGTCAGGCGCCAGCGGACTACTTGATCGGCATCGGTGACGAGCTCCAGGTCACCGCCTGGGGCTCGGTGGATGCCGACCTGCGTCTGACGGTGGACCGCGCCGGCCGCATCACCATTCCGCGCGTGGGCCCGGTCCTGGTGGCGGGCGTGCGCAACGGCGACCTGAACGAGGTCATCCGCGCCCGCATCGCGCAGGTGTTCAAGAACTTCCAGGTCAGCACCTCTCTGGGCAAGCTGCGCACCATCCGCATCTACGTCACCGGCTTCACCGCGAAGCCCGGCGCCTATTCGGTCAGCAGCCTCGCCACGATCGTCAACGGCCTGATCCGTGCAGGCGGCCCGTCGGCAGCGGGCAGCTTCCGCCAGATCGAACTGCGCCGCAACGGCCAGGTGGTCGCCAACTTCGACGCCTACGACCTGCTGCTCAAGGGCGACAAGGCCAGCGATCGTGCGTTGCAGGCTGAAGACGTGATCCACATCGGCCCGATCGGTCCGCAGGTCGCGGTGCTGGGCAGCGTGAACAAGCAGTCGATCGTCGAGCTCAAGCCGGGCGAGACGGTGGACGACGTGCTGGCGATGGCTGGCGGCTTCAGTGCCGTGGCGGACCGCTCGCGCGTGTCGATCGAGCAGTTGAGCGACCGCAACGACCGCCGCGTGCGAGAGCTGCAGTTCCCCGCGCAACTCAAGACCTCCGCCGCCAACGGTGACGTGATCCGGGTGTTCAGCAGCGTCAACACGGCGCTGCCACTGGGCAAGCAGTTCAAGCGCGTGATCGTGGAGGGCGAGGTCGCCCGCCCCGGCGAGTATGTGCTGCCGCCCACGAGCACGCTGCAGGACGCTATCGCGGCGGCCGGCGGCTTGACGTCGCAGGCTTATGTGTTCGGCACGGACTTCTCGCGCGAGAGCGTGCGTCAGTCGCAGCAGGAGAACTACGACCGGGCCCTGCGGGACCTGGAGACCGAGTTCACGAAGTACAGCAGCACGCAGCGCGCCACAACGGCCGATGAAGCCGCGGGCAATGCACAGCGAGCCGCTGGCACCGAACGTCTCGTGGCTCGGCTGCGCGCCGTGCGCCCCACCGGCCGCGTGGTGCTGCAGCTCGAGCCCGATGCGCGGCTGCTGCCCACGTTGACTGTGGAGGACGGCGACCGACTGCTGGTTCCGGCAAAGCCCTCGACGGTGGGCGTGTTCGGAAGCGTGTTCAACGCCGGCAGCTTCCTGCTGCAAAGCAGCGCGACGGTCGACGACGTGATGAAGCTGGCCGGCGGCCCGACCCGCGGCGCGGATGCTCGCGGTGCGTTCGTGATCCGAGCCAACGGGACGGTTGTCAGCGCGCGCCAGACGAGCAGTGGCTGGTTTGGCGGCACCAGCCTGGCCAGCCTCCAGGCATTGCCCGGCGACACGGTCTTCGTGCCCGAAGAGATGAACAAGTCGACGTTCATCCAGGACGCCAAGGACTGGACGCAGATCCTGGCCAACTTCGGCCTGGGCATCGCGGCGTTGCAGACGATCAAGAACTGACGCCTGGTTGAGGAGAGACCTTCGTGAGCACCCCACACCTGGCAGCCCTGCCCGCCAGCGCACCCATCGACAACCCGGGCTTCGGACCTGTTGACCTGATCGCAGTTCTCGCGCAGCGATGGAAGCGGCTCATCGGCGGATCCATCGGAGCGGGAGTCGTGATGCTGGGCATCTCGTTCCTGATGAGCCCGACATTCACCGCGCAGACAGTGTTCCTGCCGCCCCAGCCTCAGCAGAGCGCCGCCACGGCGGCCATGGCCTCGCTCGGTGCCCTGGCGGGTATCTCCGGCGGATCCTTGGGCGGCAAGACTTCGGCGGATCAATACATCGCGCTGCTGCGCAGCGTCAATGTCGAGGAACGACTGGTCGAACGGTTCAAGCTGATGGAGCTCTACGAGGCCAAGTACCGGTTCCTTGCGCGTCGCCGGCTGGAGCAGAGCACGACCATCTCGCTTGGCAAGAAGGACGGACTGATCACCATCGAAGTCGACGCCCACGAGCCGCAGTTGGCTGCCGACATCGCCAATCAATACGTCGCCGAGTTGCGTCGGCTGATAGGCGAACTGGCGCTGACGGAAGCACAACAGCGACGGGTCTTTTTCGAGACCGAGCTGAAGCGCACCAACGAGCGCCTGGCGGAGGCCCAGAAAGCGCTGCAGTCGGGCGGCTTCGATGCCAACGCCATGAAGGCCGAGCCGCGGACCGCAGCCGAGGCCTATGCCCGCATCAAGGCCGAGACCACGACGGCAGAAGTACGTCTGCAGACGATGCGTCGCAGCTTGGCTGAAACGTCTTCCGAGGTGCAGCAGCAACTCGCGATGCTGTCGGCCCTGCGCAGCCAATTGGCGCAACTTGAGGGCAGCACGACACGAGCCAACGATTCGGACTACCTCGGTCGCTATCGCGAGTTCAAGTATCAGGAAGCGCTGTTCGAGTTGTATTCCAAGCAATTCGAACTGGCACGCCTCGACGAAAGCCGGGAAGGCAGCGTCATCCAGGTGGTCGACGTGGCAACGCCGCCGGAGTACAAGAGCAAGCCCAAGCGGGCCGCCCTGGCGCTGGGGGCAACGGTCGGCACCTTCATCCTGCTGTCGATCTGGATCCTGGCATCCTGGCTGCGCCGTACGCGGCGCGGCGCGGCCTGACGCGGGCCAGCCGGCAGACTATCCCGTCCCGATAGAACCTATCGCGGCCCGCCATGCGCGGCACGATATCGCTGACAACCTGAAGGACCTCGACGCGCGGCGTCGCGGTCGTTCCACAGTTCGACAACGCATGAACCCGAACGCCAAGATTTTCGTGACCGGTCACCGAGGCATGGTGGGCAGCGCCCTGGTCCGGCAACTGAACGCCCAGGGCTACCTGAACGTCATCACCCGCTCGCGCGACCAGCTCGACCTGCTGGATCAGCGCTCCGTGGCCGGTTTCCTCGCCACCGAGAAGCCGGACTACGTCTTCATCGCCGCCGCCAAGGTCGGTGGAATCCAGGCCAACAATCAATATCGCGCAGACTTCCTGTACCAAAACCTCATGATCGAGGCCAGTCTGATCCATGGCGCGCACCTGGCCGACGTGCAGCGACTGATGTTCCTTGGCTCGAGCTGCATCTACCCGCGCGACTGTGCCCAACCGATCAAGGAGGAATATCTCCTGACCGGACCGCTGGAGTCGACGAACGAGCCCTATGCGATCGCAAAGATCGCTGGCATCAAGCTGGCCGAAAGCTACAACCGTCAGTACGGGCGTCAATACGTCAGCGTGATGCCGACCAACCTCTACGGCCCGAACGACAACTACGATCTCGCCAACAGCCATGTGCTGCCAGCCCTGCTCCGGAAGGCCCACGAGGCCAAGCTCCGCGGCGACAAGGAATACGTCGTCTGGGGATCGGGCACGCCGCGCCGCGAGTTTCTCTACGTCGACGATTTGGCCGAAGCCTGCGTGTTCCTGATGAAACAGGGCTACGCTGGTCCGCTGCTCAATGTCGGCACCGGTGAAGACGTGACGATCCGCGAGCTCGCCGAGTCCGTGATGCGCATCGTCGGCTTCGATGGCCGTATCGTCTTCGACAGCAGCAAACCCGACGGCACGCCACGCAAACTGCTGGATGTCGGCCGGCTGACCGCACTAGGCTGGCGCGCGCGCACAGCGCTTCCCGACGGCATTCGCCAGGCATACGAAAGCGCGCCTTTCCGGGCCTGAACCCCTTTCCGAGATCCATCACATGTCGCAACGAAAAGTCGCCCTCATCACGGGCATCACAGGTCAGGACGGCGCCTATCTGGCAGAACTGCTGCTGGACAAGGGCTATGAAGTCCATGGCATCAAGCGGCGCGCCAGCCTGTTCAACACGGACCGCGTCGATCATCTCTACCAGGACCCGCATGTCGATAACCAGCGGTTCAAGCTGCACTACGGCGACCTGACCGACAGCACCAACCTCATCCGCATCATCCAACAGGTTCAGCCCGACGAGATCTACAACCTGGCCGCGATGAGCCACGTGGCGGTCAGCTTCGAAACGCCGGAGTACACCGCCAACGCCGACGGCATCGGCACGCTGCGCATCCTCGAGGCGATCCGCATCCTGGGCCTGGAGAAGAAGACCAGGTTCTACCAGGCGAGCACATCGGAGCTTTACGGCCTCGTCCAGGAGATTCCGCAGAAGGAAACGACGCCCTTCTATCCGCGAAGCCCCTACGCGGTGGCCAAGCTCTACGCCTACTGGATCACGGTGAACTACCGCGAGGCCTACGGCATGTACGCCTGCAACGGCGTGCTCTTCAACCATGAGAGTCCGCTGCGCGGCGAAACCTTCGTCACCCGCAAGATCACGCGCGCGATCGCTCGCATCGCGCTGGGCCTGCAGGACTGCCTCCACCTGGGAAACATGAGCGCGTTGCGCGATTGGGGCCACGCCAAGGATTACGTCGAGATGCAGTGGTTGATGCTTCAGCAGGATCGACCCGAGGACTTCGTCATCGCCACCGGCGTCCAGTACAGCGTGCGCCAGTTCGTCGAATTCGCCTGCGCCGAGCTAGGGATCGGCATCCATTTCAGCGGCGAAGGCGAGCAGGAGATCGGCACGGTCACGAGCATCGGCGATCCATCTCGCGCGACGTGCCGGGTCGGGGACGTCATCGTCAGGGTCGACCCGCGCTACTACCGTCCGACCGAGGTCGAGACGCTGCTCGGCGATCCGACCAAGGCCAAGGAAAAGCTGGGCTGGACTCCCAAGACCACGCTGCGCGAGCTGGTCGCGGAGATGGTCGAGGCGGACTACCAGTCGGCCAAGCGGGACAGCCTCGTGAAGGCGGCCGGTTTCCAGGCCTACGACTACAACGAATGAGCGCGTGCCGGCGCACGGGACCGTCGCCGGCGTGCAGGACGCATCGATTCTGAGGATCTCTCGATGAAAGCAGTGATTCTGGCCGGAGGCTTGGGCACTCGGCTGAGCGAGGAAACCGCCACGCGGCCCAAGCCCATGGTGGAGATCGGCGGCAAGCCGATCCTTTGGCACATCCTGAAAATGTACTCCCACCATGGCGTGAACGACTTCGTGATCTGCTGCGGATACAAGGGCTACGTCATCAAGGAATACTTCGCCAACTACTTCCTCCACATGTCCGATGTCACCTTCGACATGCGCCACAACCGCATGGAAGTGCATCACAAGCGGGCCGAGCCCTGGAACGTCACGTTGGTGGACACCGGCGACGACTCCATGACCGGCGGACGGTTGCGGCGCGTGGCGGACTACGTCAAGGACGAAGAAGCGTTCTGCTTCACCTACGGCGATGGCGTGGGCGACATCGACATCTCCGCCACCATCGACTTCCACAAGTCGCACGGCAAGGCCGCCACGCTCACGGCCACCTACCCGCCTGGCCGGTTCGGCGCGCTCGACATTCGCCAGCACCAAGTCATGAGCTTCAAAGAGAAGCCCAAGGGCGACGGCGCCATGATCAACGGCGGCTTCTTCGTGCTCTCGCCGTCGGTGCTCGATCACATCACGGGTGACGCGACGACTTGGGAACAAGAGCCACTGAACACGCTGGCCGAGACCGGTCAGTTGATGGCTTACGAGCACACGGGCTTCTGGCAGCCGATGGATACGCTGCGCGACAAGCATCTGCTGGAGTCGCTGTGGGCGTCGGGGCAAGCGCCCTGGAAGATGTGGCCATGAGCACGACGCAGCGGACCTCGCCGACGTTCTGGGCCTGCAAGCGGGTGCTGCTGACGGGGCACACCGGTTTCAAGGGCAGTTGGCTCAGCCTGTGGCTCCAGTCGATGGGTGCCGTGGTGCGCGGCGTGTCGCTGGCCCCGCCGACGCAGCCGGCGATGTTCGATGTCGCACGCGTCGCCGACGGCATGGAGCACCGGAACACCGACATCCGCGATTTCTCGGCGGTGAAGGCGCAGATGGACGAGTTTCGGCCCGAGATCGTCCTGCACATGGCGGCGCAGCCCTTGGTGCGACTGTCCTACCAGCAGCCGGTCGAGACCTACGCCACCAACGTGATGGGCTCGGTTCATGTCCTCGAGGCGGCGCGTCATGTCGGCTCGGTCAAGGCCATCGTCAACGTCACGACGGACAAGTGTTACGAGAACCGTGAATGGGTCTGGGGCTATCGCGAAGACGAGCCCATGGGCGGCCACGACCCTTACTCGAACAGCAAGGGCTGCGTGGAACTGGTCGCCTCAGCCTACCGCAAGTCCTTCCTCCAGGACGCCGGCATCGCCATGGCGACGGCGCGTGCGGGAAATGTCATCGGCGGCGGTGACTGGGCCCTCGACCGCCTGATCCCGGACATCCTCGGCGCACTGCAGTCCGGCAAGCCGGTCCTGATCCGCAACCCGCACGCGATCCGCCCCTGGCAGCACGTGCTGGAACCGCTGTCGGGCTACCTGCTCCTCGCCGAGCGGCTGTACATGCACGGTCAGGCCGATGCGGAAGGCTGGAACTTCGGCCCGCGCGATGACGACGCACGCCCCGTGCAATGGATCGTCGAACGCCTGTGCGACGCCTGGGGAGACGGCGCGACCTGGACGCTCCAGCCCGGCGATCACCCGCACGAGGCCAGCTTCCTGAAGCTGGACATCTCCAAGGCGCGGCAGCGGCTGCAGTGGGCGCCGCGCTGGACGCTCGACACCGCGCTGGCGCGCATCATCGACTGGCACCGCGCGTGGCGCGCGGGTCAGGACATGCGCGCCTGCACACTGGCCCAGATCGAAGCCTTCCAGCGCGCTGACTGAGCCGAATCAGGACCAGCGATGACGCAACGCATCCTTCTCACCGGTGGTAATGGATTCCTGGGCCGCGCGTTCCTGAACTCCGCTGCGCCAGGCATGGAGATCATCGCCCTGGGTGGTCGCAGGCACGCACAGGCCCAAGGCCTCACGGTCGACCTGCGCGACAAGGAGAGCGTGCGCGCGGCGGTGCGGGAGGTCCGCCCGACCCACGTGCTGAATTTCGCCTCGCTGGGGGTGACGCGCGATGAGAGCACCTTGTCGGAGCTCCTCGCCGTCAATGCCGTCGGAGCGCTCCATCTCGTGGATGCGCTGGTCGAAGAAGGCCTGGCCGCCCGGACCTTCCTGTTCGGCACCGCCTACGAATACGCGGACTCGACGCGGCGCCTGGACGAGTCGGCCCCGCTGGATCCCAAGTCGCCCTACGCGATTTCCAAGACCACGCTGTACTACAGCCTGAAGCAGTATGGCGACGCGCTGCCGCTGACCTTCCTGCGCCTGTTCAATATCTTCGGCCCAGGGGAACCAGCCGAGCGGCTCATCCCGTTCATCGCCCGCAAGGCGCGCGCCGGCGAGGAGATCCCCCTGACCGGCGGCGAGCAACTGCGCGACTTCATGTTCGTTCCCGACCTCATCGCCCTGCTGCATCGCCTCGTCGCGACCCCGGCTGTCGAGGGATCGGGACTGCGAACGCTCAACGTCGGGACGGGAGAAGGCATCAGCCTGAAATCGTTCATCGGGTACGCGGCCGCGGCGCTGGAGCGCCTGGGACTGGCGCCGACGCTGAAGTTCGGCGCCCTGCCCTACCGGGCCCAGGATCCGATGCGATGCGTGGCCGACAATGACCGGCTTCGCGCGCTGTTGGGCGACCTGCCCTTTACCGATCTGCAGACCGCCGTCGAGAAGACCGTTCTGGCACTCCATGAGCAATGACCTCTATCAAATCATCGAACGACGCAAGCTGGTCGACGAGCGCGGGTTCTTCCTGAAGACGATGACCGGTCTTGAACCGGACCTGCCCGTGGCATTCGGCGAAATCTATGTGATCCGCGGCGATCAGGGCAAGGCTCGGGCCAATCACTACCATGACATCGCCACGGAGTGGTTCACTCTGCTGGAGGGGCAGGTGAAGCTGAATCTGCGCCACGTCGACACGGGCGAGTCGGCATCGCTGCTGCTGAGCGACGACGCGCCGATGACCGTGCGGATCAACCCGCGGGTGGCGCATTCCCTGATCGGCGTCGACGGGCGTGACTACCTCCTCATGGCTTACACCGATCGGCGCTACGACCCGGTGGACACCGTCGCCCATCCGCCGATCGAGCTGTGAAGCGCCACCGCACGTCGGCGCTCACCCGACGCCTGCCGGGCATCGCCCTCGGAACCGCCTCATGATCGGGCTCCGTCTCCCCGCCTTCCTGAAGCACCGGCCCGCGGCCCGGGCGTTCGGCACCAACGTCGCCTGGCTTTTGGCGGACAAGCTGACGCGGTTCCTGGTGGCCATCTTTGTCAGCGCCTGGGTCGCCCGCTATCTCGGTCCGGAGCGCTATGGCGTGCTGGCCTATGCGATCGCCTTCATCTCGATGTTTCAGGCCGTGTCGCTCCTCGGTCTGGACAACCTGGTCGTGCGCGACATCGCCGCCATGCCGGCTCAAGCGCACCGCGTCCTGGGCACGGCGCTGCGCCTGCGACTCATCGCCGCGGGCACGGCCTACCTCGCGCTGGGCGCCTGGATCGCGCTGTTCCAGAGGGACGACGTGAGCGCCTCGGTCATCGTGCTCCTGGCGGGCCTGGCGATCCTCTTCCAGGTGTCCGACGTGATCGACCTGTGGTTCCAGAGCCGGATCCAGAGCCGTCGCACGGTCGTCGCCAAGATCTCGTCCTACCTGGTGACGGCCGCCGTCAAGGTGCTGCTGATCCAGCTCGGCGCCAGCCTGCCCGCCTTCGCCGCGGCCCACGCGCTGGAAACCGGGCTCGCCGCCCTGGCTTTGAGCCTCGCCTACGCGGGCTACCGGACCGACCGCCGCTGGGAGTGGGACGGCGCCCTGGCGCGTACGTTGCTGGCCCAATCCTGGCCGCTCCTGCTGTCGGGACTGTCGATCCTGCTCTACATGCGGGTCAGCGTCGTGTTCCTGCGCGAATCGGCGGGCAGCGTGGAGGTCGGGCTCTACAGCGTGGCGGCCACGCTGTCGGAGATGTGGTACTTCATCCCAATGGCATTGGCCAGCAGCATCGCGCCCATCGTCTCCCGGCAGCGGGCCGCCGGCGGCGATGGTCATCGCCGGATCCTGCTCAAGGCCTTCGCCGCGATGTGGGCGCTGTCGCTGTCCGTCGTGGCATTGAACACGCTGGGCGCCCGACTCTTCGTCGGCCTGCTCTACGGCCACCAGTACGCGGCGTCCGCGCCGATCCTCATGATCCACGCGCTGACCTTCATCCCGGTCTGCCTTGGCGTCATGCAGAGCGTCTGGCTGATCAACGAGGGCCGCTCCAAGCTCGCCCTTCACCAGGCGCTCAGTGGCGCTGCGACGGCCCTGATCCTCAACCTGGTCCTGACGCCGCGCTACGGCGCGTATGGCGCAGCCGTCGCCACCGTCAGCTCGCAGTTCGTGCAGGCCTTCCTCGTCAACGCCGTGCTGGCGCCCGACCTGTTCCGTCTGCAATGCAGTTCGCTCCGCATCCTGAAGACGCTCCGCTCATGAGTTCCCCGATCACACCGACGCTGAGCATCTGCATTCCGACGCTGAACCGGTGCGCCCTCCTGTGCGCGGCGCTCCGGTCGATCTTCAAGGCCGACTGGGACCGCCAGCGCGTGGAGGTGTGCATTTCCGACAATGCGTCCGAAGAGGACTATGACGCGCTGCACGCACTGCTCGCCGAGGCCCCTCCCGGATTGAGCGTGCGTTATCAGAAGCAACCCCGGCGCCTCTCGATCGACGCCAGCATGTATGCCGTGCGGAACATGGCGACCGGGGCCTACCTCTACTTCCTCGGGGACGACGACCACTTCCTGGACGACGAGCCGCCCCGACTGCTGGCCTTGATCGACCAGGAAGCCCCGGATCTGGCCATCTTCAACGGCGTCCTCATCGATGCCGCGGACCGTGTCGTCGGCAGCCATTTCGAGCTTCCCGCCAGGACCTACGGCGACGTCTTCCAGGCGTTCGACGACCTGCGGGACAAGGGCATGTTCGGTGCCGTCCTGGTGCGCTCGGCCCACTTGCAGGCGGCTCACTTCGAGGCGCTGTTCGGCACCGCGCACGGCTACGGCTGCTACTGGTTCTCGCTGCTGGACGATCGGCATCTGGAAGGTCGGCCGCCGAAGATCATGATCCCGGGTTTTCCTCTGGTCGCCCTGCGCATGGCGGCCAAGAGCTACAACCTGCTGGATGTGTATTACCGGCAGATTCCGTATGAGATCGCCGTGTACCGACGACACCTGCCAGCGGGCCCCGCCCAGCGCGCGAACCTGCGGTTCGAGCGTGCTTTCCATCGCAAGATCGCATCGTTCCGGTTCCTGTTGCCCATGCGTGCCACCGGCATGCCGATCCTGGAGATCCGGAATCTTTACCCGGACTTCCACGACCGTCATGCGCTCAAGCTCGAGTTCTCGGACTGGCTGGTCCGTTCTGGCGCCTACGCGCGGCTGAAGACCGTCTACCGGCTGCTCCGGGGAAAGGGGGCACGTCCGTCATGAGCGTCCTGCGCGTCATCCACTACTCCGGCGACCGGCTCGGCGGAGCGGCGCGTGCCGCCTCGCGCATCCACCAGGCACTTGGTGCCTCGCAGGAGGCGACCTCGCGCATGGTCGTGGCCGACAAGACCAACGACGACGTCACCGTGCGCGGCGCCGATCCCCGGTTGAGTTCCCGGCTGGCTGCTGTGATTTCGCCACGCTCGACGGCCTGCCGCTGCGTCTGGGCGCGGCGCCCGATTCCATGCCGCGGTCGACCGGCTGGTCAGGACGCATCCGGGCCGCGGCGATCAATGCGGAGTCCGCGGACATCGTGCATCTTCACTGGATCTGCGCGGGCTTCCTGTCTGTGGAGACGATCGGCCGGATCCGCAAACCCATCGTCTGGACGCTGCACGACATGTGGGCCTTCTGCGGCGCGGAGCACCTCGCCGAGGACACCGCCACCGCGCGTTGGCGCCAAGGATACGAACCTGCGTTGAAGACCGGCCGCTTCGATGTCGACCGTTGGGCATGGCGGCGCAAGCACGCGCACTGGAAGGCCCCGATGCACATCGTCACGCCCAGCCGGTGGCTGGCGCAATGCGTGGCGGGCAGCGCCTTGATGCAATCATGGCCGGTGTCGGTCATTCCCAATCCCTTGTGCCTGTCCCGATTCAAGCCGATGGACCGGGCTGCCGCGCGCCGGTTGCTCAACCTGCCCGCCGACAAGCCCCTGGTTCTTTTCGGCGCCATCAAGGGCACGCAGCTCGCCTACAAGGGCTGGGACCTCCTTCAGCCGGCGCTGGCCAAGGTCGCCCGGGAACAGCCCGGCGTCGAGGCCGTGCTGTTCGGGCAGAGCGAGCCACCGGATCCCCCCCGTCTCGGCATGCCCCTGCATTGGATGGGGCACGTGTACGACGACTACACGTTGTCGGCGCTCTACAGCGCGGCCGATCTGCTGGTTGTGCCTTCGCGGCAGGAATCCTTCGGGCAGACCGGCTCGGAGGCCCAGGCCTGCGGTTGCCCGGTCGTGGCCTTCGATGCCACGGGCCTTCGTGACGTCGTCGCGCACGGCGACAGCGGACTCCTGGCCCGGCCATTCGACAGCGGCGATCTCGCCGATGCGATGCTGGCGCTGCTGCGCGACGATGCGCGGCGCGCCGCGATGTCCGCGTACGCACGGGCGCGCGCCAAGCGCCTCTGGTCCTACGATACCGTCGCACGCCAATACCTGGACCTTTATCGCGACGCCGCCACGCGGTGAGCGCGCCATTCTGTACAAGCCCAGTCCCATGACCACCGCTACCGACCGCCCGGCACACCAGGCCGTTCTGCCGCCGCCAGCGCCCACCTCCGGCGATCGCCCCCTGATCACGATCGCCACGGTGGTCCGCAACGGCGCCGCGACACTGGAGGCCACGATCCGCAGCGTCGCCGCGCAGACCTTCACCGACATGGAGTACGTGGTGGTCGACGGGGGCTCCACCGACGGCACGTTGGACATCCTGCGCCGCCACGAGGCACACGTCACCACGTGGATCAGCGAGTCCGACAAGGGCATCTACGATGCGATGAACAAGGCCCTCGCGCTCGCGCGCGGGCGCTGGCTGCTGTTCCTCGGCGCCGACGACACATTGACCGCGCCGGACATCCTCGCGAAGGTCGCCGCGATGCTCGACGACGCACGCACGGTCTTCTACGGCGACGTCATCCTGAAGTCCTCGGGCCGCGCCTACTGCGGCGAGATGAGCACCTACCGGCTCATGCAGCAGAACATCTGCCACCAGGCGATCTTCTATCCGGCGGAGATCTTCCGGTCGAAGCCGTACGACCTCGACGCCGGCCTGCTCGCCGATTACAAGTACAACATCGAGCTGTGGGGCGCAGGCGTGCCGTTCACGCACGTGCCTCTCGCCGTCTCCTTGTTCGAGGATGCCGGGGCGTCCAGCCGTCCCGACAAGAAATTCGAGTCGATGCGCCTGGCGCTGATCGACCAGCACCTCGGTTGGCCGCATGGTCTGATCAAACGCGTCCGAAATCTCCTGGTGAAAGTCGGGAATCTGCTCCGCCGATGAGCCCGCTGCTCTACCTCGTCACCATCGCGGACCAGCTCGAGACCTATCTCGCGCTGCTGCTGCTGCTCGCCCCGCTCCACTATTGGCTGGCGCGCAGGCTCGCAGTCAACATCTTCGATCCGCTGTTCCTGGTGATATTGGCCGACTGGTTCGGTTTCACGCTCGTCAGCTTCATGTGGATCAACAGCGACATCCGCGTGGAGCACTTCCAGTACTACGTGGCGTCCCAGGCGGCGCTTTACGCGGCGCTGCTGTACGTCAAGCGGATGAACGCCGGCCTGCGCGCGCCGGCGTTCGACCCGCCATACGCCCTCGTGAACTGGGTGGTTTTCTTCTCGCTGCTGGTGCACTTGTCGGCGACGGCGGTGAAGTGGGGCCTGACTGGCATTCCGCTGTTCAACGCTTCGCGACTGGGCGCCTTCGCGGGTTCGGGGGGGCTCGGGATCATCGAGCGCTTCGAGACCGGCGCCTTCTTCCTGCTGACCTTCTCCGGCCTGCTTCTCTGGACGAAGTTCCGCGCACGCGCGACCTGGACGACCCTGGGCGTCGTCGCCTGGCTGCTGGTGTACATCGCGTTCTCCGGATCCAAGGGCGCGCTGCTCAGCATCCTGCAGGTCTACTTCGTGGTCCGGGTCCTGGTCTCCGACCGGTCGCAGGCCAGCTTCCTGGGCAGTCGGCTCGGGGGCATCGCCTTCGTCACCGCGGCGGTGTTCTCCTTCGCCGTGCTGGCCGTGCAGTCGCAGGGCGACTTCGAGCAGGTGCTGGTGAACCTGGCGTTCCGTCTGGTGAGTTTCGGCGACATCTACATCTACGCCTACGTCGACGACACGATGCGCTACATCAACGGCGACAACCCCGTGATCGGTCTGTTCGGAGGCGCGCTGAGCACGTTCCGCGTGATTCCAGGGGATTGGATCTACAAGAACATGGGCCTGCAGTTCACCGAGATCATCTTCCCCGGACTGGACTATCTGGCCGGCCCGAATCCGCGTCACAACGTCTTCGGCTTCCACTTCTTCGGCTGGTGGGGGGTCGTCTACTCGGGTCTGCTGGGGCTGTCCATGGGGTGGCTCCAGGCCCACCTCTACCAGCGCGCCCATCGCGGATTCTTCGCCGGACTGGTCGCATTCCTGCTTTACTTCTCCCTGGTCAGCGCCAGCGGCGATTTCGACTACGCCCTGTCCACGCTGTCCAGCATCCTGCTCGCGTCCATCCTCGTGCTGATCCCTGCTCACCTGTTCCATCTGGCCGGCCTCCGCGCGCAGCCATCGCGTCACCATGCATCAAGTTGATATCGCGCTGGGCCTGTACAACGGCGCGGCGTATCTGTCCGAGTTCCTCGAGAGCCTTGGCCAGCAAACCTTCCAGGACTGGCGGCTCGTCGTCCGCGACGACGGCTCCACCGACGGATCCCTGGAGATCGTGCGGCTCTGGTGCGAGCGGCATGGCCGGCCGCTGCGGGTCGTCCAAGACACCCTCGGCAATCTTCGAGTGATTGCCAATTTTTCGGCTTGTCTGGCCGCCACCGATGCGCCGTACGCGATGCCTGCGGATCAGGACGATGTCTGGCTGCCTCACAAGATCGAGGACGCCGTCGCCGCGATGCGCAGGATGGAAGCCGAATGCGGCAGCCAGACGCCCATAGCGATCTACTGCGATCTGGAGGTGGTCGATGCCGCGCTGCGCCGCCTGCACCCGTCATTCCTGGAAATGCAGGGGCAGGGCTCTCGCCGCCTCCCCACGCTGCCCCAACTGCTGACGCAGAATGTGGCGCCCGGCTGCTCGATCATCGTCAATCGCTCACTGCTGGCGACCGGACTCCCCATCCCCGCCGACGTCGCGATGCACGACTGGTGGTTGATGTTGCTGGCACGAGCGACCGGACGTGTGGGCCATCTGCGCAGACCGGGCATCGCCTATCGCCAGCATGGAGGCAACCAGGTCGGGGCCAGGCGGGGTGGGCTGATGGACCTGCTGAAGCAAGCTCGTCATGGCCGCCTTGCCTACCAGATGCGCCTTCGGCAAACCCGGACGCAGGCCCAGGCGCTGGCCCAGCGCTTACCTGCAAACCACCCGCAACGTGCGCTTGTGGAAACCTACGCCTCGCTCGACCGAGTGCCAAGACCGCTGCGCCAGATCCGCGCCTGGCGCAAAGGTTTCGACAAGGTCGGTCTGGTGCGCAATGTCGTCTTCTTCCTCCTGATGTGATCCTGGCATGCAATTGACCGCCTCGCTCGTTCTCTACAACAACGCCCGGTCGCTGTTCGAGAAGGCCATCGCGTCGTACCTGGCGGGTACGGACGATGGCGTCCTGCATGTCGTGGACAACTCTCCCGAGCCTCTGCAGAGCACCTGGTTCCAGCATGCGCGATTGCGCTACCTCCACACAGGACGCAACCTCGGGTTTGGTGCCGGGCACAACGTGGCGATCCGACAACTTTCCGACGAGGGCGCGCACCTGCTGCTGAATCCAGACATCGAGTTCGATGCCGATGTGCTGCCCGCGCTGCTGACAGTCCTGGAGGGGTCCCCACGGACGTCGGCCTTGATGCCTCGGGTACTTTATCCCGATGGTGAACCCCAACACCTGTGCAAGCTGCTGCCGTCGCCCGTCGACCTCTTCGCCCGTCGCTTCCTGCCGTCGCGCGCACTACGGGAGCAGTTGAGCAGAGGCTATGAGCTGCGCGACCTTCCCCTGGACCGCCAGAGCGTCGTACCCAGTCTGTCCGGTTGCATGCTGATGATCCGGACGCGCGACCTGCTCGCCATCAATGGCTTCGACGAGCGGTACTTCATGTACATGGAGGACGTTGATCTGGTCCGCCGGCTCGGTGATCGGGGAGAGACCCGCTTCGTGCCGGAAGTCCACGTCACTCACGCCTATGCCAAGGGGTCCTATCGCAACAGGCGCTTGCTGGGATACCACATCGCGTCCGCGATCAAATACTTCAACAAGTGGGGCTGGACACTCGACCGTACGCGAAGGGATCGCAACCGCGCTGCCAAGCGCCAACTGTCGGCTTGATGTCGACCCGGTTGGACGCCACAGTCAGGGTGCAGGCGCGCGCAGCGCGGTGACGAGGTCGAACAGCTGTTCGTTCGAACGAAATGGCGTGAGATCCACCTGACGACCGAAGGTCCCGACAATCAGCGGCACGGCGTCGTCCTCCATGCGGTCGGCGCCCATGCAACGCTGGGCCGAATAGGTACCGTTCGTGCACCACTCGTGAACCCGCAACGGATGGTCCGAAGTGATGACGATACGCGGCGACCCCTCGTCCATACCGGCTGCGCGCGCCTTCAACAGCCGCGCAGACCGCGCGACCATCGCGGCAGCATGCGCAATCCCCGCTGCATAGTGCTCCGCCAACGACGCGTCGGGTCCCGCCGCCGGTGGATGAGGGACTGGCAGGTGTGCGAAGAGAACACCGCCACGGCGCCAGAACGGCGCCTTCCAATAGGACGCCTCCGTGCGGGCAACCAGATCCAGCCAGGGCGTGTTCTGTGCCCGCAGGCAAGCTTCTGCAATCGGCACCTGGAGACGTCGGCCCAACGCACATTCGACGCGCCGAATGTCGCCAAACCCGGATGGCGGTGAGTCACGTCGGCACCAGCGCAGCCCTTTCATCGCGCAATAGGGGTGATAGAAGCCGACGACATCCACATCCGGCCAGCTCACCTCAACGCTCGAGAAATCGAGAAGGTCGAGGCCGCTGCAGATCGCGGCGAGCCCACACGGTCGAGCCTCGGGGAAGGGACGACGCAACCACATGGCAGGAATGACCTTGGCCGTGGCGTCACCGACCGGTGCATTGGCACGGCTTGACACGACGAAGCCTTCTGCCGCCAACGCGCGCATGATCGGTTCCGAAGCCTTGAAGCCCAGTTCATCCAGCAACAGAACCAACAGGGGGCCCCCGGACGGATTGATCGGGACGCCGGCCTTCGATGCGGCAGCCGCCGACAAGCTTCGCGTATCGGGCCACGCAATCGTGTCAGAGCGGACCGAGACCAGGAAGGGTGGGACCGAAACGAAGGCGATGGCCGCCACGGTCAGGGCCAGCGGCCCGCGCGAGGTCGCCCAACGGGACAGTCGGCTACCCCAGCGCCAGTCGCAGAACCAGAGCAGCCACCAGACGCCCGCCGACGCGATGAGCGCCTGGACGAAGTGGGCCAGCTTGGGTCCGTTCCCCGGCACCACCCAGAGCCAGAGCACCACGGCCAGCAGGAAGTGCCGGATGGGCGGGCGCCGGATGCCAGCATCGCCAGCGGCACGGTTCGCGCGCCGCCGCAGTGCCGCGCCCGCCAGGAGGTCACCCGCCACCAAGATCGGAAAGGCCGCCATCCAGGCGAAGTTGTCGACCTGCGCCAGCATGTCGTGATAACGGTCGCGCAGGATGACTTCCACGAGCGCGGACAGCCAGACCACGGCCGTCAGGACAAGCAGCCGGTGCTTCATCGCGGGGACCGGTTCCTGGTCAAGAGGCCCGCCGCAGCAACGTCAGCACGCGTTGCCCGGAGGGCAGTCGCACTTGCTCCTGCTGCACGAAACCGGCGTCCAGGAAGGCTTGGCATTGAACGGTCACCGAGGGGAACGGGTCATCGCGATGCCGCTGCGATCGCATGAGCGCGATCTGGGGATCGGTCGGCTCGATCAGCTCGACCACCAGCGCCTCCCGCGTGCAGGAAGCGGCAAATTCAGCCACCCGCTGCATCGGGATGGACGCGCCGATCACGAGGTGATGCAGCAAGGCCAGCATCAGCGTCATGTCGGCTCCGCCGCGCAGACGTTCCGGCAAGCCGGGGTGTTCCGTGCCGGACCATCCGTAGCCGCCGCGCAGATCATCCATTGGAGCCACGACCCAATGGATGCCGGCGGTGTTCTGCTTCACCCCCGCTTGCACGGCGCCGTGATCGGCGTCGACCGCGATCACACGCGACCCGGTCGCCGCCGCCAGACGCGAGAACTCGCCCGAGTTGCAGCCGAAGTCCAGCACCCACTCGCGGGGCTGCGCGGCAAGCCACTGTGTCAATTGCGTGCGCTTGGCCTCTAGGTCGATGTCGCTGTAGTGGGCGCGTTCCTCGGTGTAGTGGGTCCAGGTTGTGGCGGCGTTGGCGCCCCCGCGTGGATCAACCCCGCGGAGCATCCAAGACAGCGACTGATGCAGCCCTTCGCGGAAGCGTCGAATCGGCGCGAGGTCGGTGTCCGTCGAACGTCGGCCGTCGACTGCCACCGCGACACCGGGAGGCGGGTTGGAAGCACCTGCCATCAGCGGCCAGTAGCGGCCGAAAAGCCGGGCGACCCCCAGCATGTCGCGTGCGACTTCATGCGGAACGCCATCCCGCCACGCCTGGAAGGACTTGCAGGCGCGCAGACCACGCCGCCGCGACAGCAGCAGCGGCAGCACGAAATGGCGCGCGAACTGTCCCGCTGCCCACCAGCGCTTGTCGGTCAGCGGCTCGAAGGACAGCAGGTCGCAGAACACCGGCCGTGCGCCGTCGAAGATGACGTTCCAGGCGGACGCGTCCTTCAGGTCGAAACCCGCCTCGACCGCCTCCCGCTGCAGGCGCAGCGTGAGTTCGGCCGCCTGGAACAGTTGCAGGTCACACCATTCCGGCGGCAGGCTCACGAACGGGACCCGTCGGGCGGACACCGTGCAGTCGTCCAGGAGCTCGAAGTCGACGAGGTCGCCTTGCTCGCGCCAGCGGCGAGCCAGGTCGGAACGCAGGAAATGCGTGGGCGCCAACGGCTCCCGGAGCGCGCGCACCACACGATCCGCCTCCATCACCAGGCGGGCAGCCGGATCCCTCATTTGCGTTTGAAGCGCTCAATCAGGCGTTTCAGCGACGCCAACGGATTGCGCACGAACACGATCAACGCGCCCACCAAGGCGATCAGCCCCTGCCAGATCAGCATGCCGGAGCCGGGGTCCACGTAGGCGTGGGCGCTCAAAGGCGCACACAGGATCAGTGCCACCGCACCGAGATGTCGAACATTCATGCAATCCCCTGGCTTCCCTCTAACGTCTGTGCGTCATTGCTGGCGTGAGGCGTGCATTTTCACATCAATGTCATCGAGACCTGTGCGAGTCCCGACTGGAATTCTCCACCGAGCACCTTTTGCAACAGTTGCCGTGCCTCGGCATCGGAGCGGCTGCAAGGCGCACGGGCGGCGGCGAGCAAAGCGTCCACGCCGGGTCGGGTGGACGGGTCGTCCAGGCGTGCCAGCAGGAGGCGATCGAAGGGCGTCGGCAGGGTCCGGTCGCTGTCGCTGAGGAGTTCCTCGTACAGCTTCTCGCCGGGACGCAGGCCGGTGAACGCCAACTTGACGTCGGCAGCGCCGTGGCCCGACATCCGGATCATCGTCTTGGCGAGATCGACGATCTTCACCGGCTCCCCCATGTCGAGCACGAAGACCTGCCCCGACTCCCCGATCGCGCCGGCCTGCACCACCAGCCGCGCCGCCTCCGGAATCGTCATGAAGTACCGCGTGATCTCCGGATGCGTCACCGTCACCGGCCCGCCCTTGGCGATCTGCTCCTTGAACTTCGGGATCACGCTCCCGCTTGATCCGAGCACGTTCCCGAACCGCACCGCCATGAACTTCGTCGAATGCCCCTGCCCGGCCATATGGCTGATGACCAGCTCCGCCGCGCGTTTGGTCGCCCCCATCACGTTCGTCGGATTCACCGCCTTGTCCGTCGAGATCATCACGAAGCGTTCCGCGCCGGACTCCGCCGCCGCCACGCACGCGTGATACGTCCCCAACGTGTTGTTGCGGAGTGCCGCCCACGCGTTCTCCTCCTCCATCAACGGCACATGCTTGTAAGCCGCCGCATGGAAGACGATCTGCGGCCGGTACTTCCCGAACGTGAAGCGCAGGTGCTCCAGGTCCTTCACATCCCCGATCAGCCGCACCAGCGGGATGTGCGGGAACTTCTCGCTCAGCTCCTGCTCGATCCGATACAGCGCGAACTCGCTCAGCTCATACAGCACGATCTTCGACGGCCCGTACCGCGCCACCTGCCGGCACAGCTCCGACCCGATCGAGCCGCCCGCGCCGGTGATCAGCACCGTCTTGCCACCGATGCATTCGCTGATCCCGCCTTCGTCCAGCTCCACCGGCTCGCGCCCAGAAGGTCCTCCGGCTCGATGTCCCCGCACCTGGTTCACCGCGCGCCCCGCCAGCAGCTCCTGGCTGCTCGGCACCGTCAGCACCGCCAGCCCCGTCTTCCCCGCCAGGTCCAGCGCACGGCGCCGCTCCAGCGTCGTCGCCGCCGGCATCGCCACGATCACGTGCGTGATGCCGTGCATGTCGGCCAGCCGCGTCGCGTCCTCCAGCGTGCCGATCACCGGCACGCCCGCGACGCGCGCACCGCGCTTCTCCGGCGCATCGTCCAGATAACCGACGACCACCCAGCCCTGCTGGTGCTGGATCCCCGCCACCAGCAGCCGCCCGGCATCCCCCGCGCCCATCACCAGCGCGCGGCGCTGCTCCAGCGCGCTGCCGCTGATACGGCTGCGCATGTGCTCGTAGAGCATCCGGTAAGCCATGCGGATCATCGCCAGCACCATCAGCGTGAACACCGGATGCAGCGCCAGCACCGCGCGCGGCACCTTGGTCAGCTGCGCCATCAGCACCGCCACCGCGGCGATCAGACCCGCGGTGACGCACACCGCCGCCAGCCGCTTGACCTCGCCGAAGCCGCTGAAGCGCCACATCCCCTTGGGCACCTGGAACAGCTTCAGCAGCACGCCGTACAGCGCCACGATGCCCAGCATCACCCAGTGGTCGTAGTCGGGCCGGGCTTCGAACCAGCGCTCGAACCCCAGCCGGAACAGATACGTCGCCTGCCACGCGAGCGCCACCGCCACCATGTCCAGCGCAAGCGCCAGCGCCTCGCGGTAGGGGCGGATCCGCGTCAGGAAGGCATCCAGGGACAACCAGTTCATCGCGTGCTCTTCTTCTTGAACGTCTGTCTGTTTGTCTATCGGGCCGGGGTCAGGCCTTGATCGCGCCCAGCGTCGCCAGGATCAGCCGGATGTCGCCGCCCAGGCTGGCATTGCGCACATAGTCCGCCGCCAGCCGCAGCTTCATCGGCATGACCACCTCCACGTACTCGCGCTCGGGATCCTCGGCCTGCGCCAGCAGCTCGCTCTCGTTGCGAAAACTCAGCGAGGCCGGATCCGTGATCCCGGGCCGCACCGACAGCACCAGCGCACGCAACTCCGCCGGGTACATCGCCACGTAGCGCGGCACCTCGGGCCGAGGCCCCACCAGGCTCATCGCGCCGCGCAGCACGTCCCACAGCTGCGGCAGCTCGTCGACCTTGCTCGCGCGCAGCCAGCGGCCGCTGCGCGTGATGCGCGCATCGTCGCCGATCGTGATCTGCGGACCGAGCGTCGGCGCGTCGACGCGCATCGTCCGGAACTTGTGGATGCGGAAACTGCGGCCGAAACGCCCCACCCGCTCCTGCCGGAACATCACCGGCCCGCGCGAATCCAGCTTCACCCACACCGCCACGGCCAGCAGCAGCGGGCTCAGCAGCAGCAGGCCCACGCCGGCGCAGAGGATGTCGAAGAGTCGCTTGGCCATCGGCCGTCCCGTCCCGTTTCCGTTGCCTGAGGCGTCCGCTCAGAAGCCCAGGCTGCGGCGCACCGCGGCGATCACGCGCTCGACCTGCTCGTCGGTCATCGCCGTGTACAGCGGGATCGTCACCGTGCGCTCATAGGCCTTCTGCGATTCGGGGAACATCTCCGGCGTCAGGCCGTAGAGCTCCTGCCAGTACGGGTGCTGGTGCAGCGGCACGTAGTGCACGCTGCAGCCGATGCCCTGATCGAACATGCGCTCGATGAAGAGATCGCGCGACACGTCGGTCGCGTCGGACAGGCGCAGCACGTACAGGTGCCAGCTATGGACGTCCTCGTTGGGCGCCTTCGGCGGCAGGATCAGCGGCAGGTCGGCGAGCGCCTCGAAGTAACGCGCCGCGATCTGCTCGCGCCGCTTCTGGAAGGCCGGCAGCCGCTTGAGCTGGTGCAGCCCCAGCGCCGCGGCGATGTCGGTCAGGTTGTACTTGAAGCCGGGCGCGACGATCTCGTAGTACCAGCTCGGCACCTTGGCGGTGAAGCGGTCGAACGCGTCGCGGTTGATGCCGTGCAGGCGCATCACGCGGGCGCGCTTGGCCAGCTCCGGATCGCGCGTGACGAGCATGCCGCCCTCGCCCGTCGTCATCGTCTTGTTGGCGTAGAAGCTGAACACGGTGGCGTTGCTGCCCATGGTGCCGATCAGCTCCTTCTCCAGCGTCGTGGGCAGCGCGTGCGCGGCGTCCTCGACCACCTTCAGCCCGTGCTTGCGCGCGATGTCCAGCAGCGTCAGCATGTCCACCGCCAGGCCGGCGTAGTGCACCGGGATGATCGCCTTCGTGCGCGGCGTGATCGCGGCCTCGATCTGGTCGATCGCGATGTTCATCGTCGCCGGGTCGATGTCGACCAGCTTCACGTCCGCGCCCAGGTAACGCACCACCTCCGCCGTCGCGGTGAAGGTGTGCGTCGTCGTGATGACCTCGTCGCCGGGGCCGATGCCCAGGGCCTCCAGCGCCAGGTGCAGGCCGGCGGTCGCGGAGTTGACCGCGATGCATTCGATCTGCGGCTCGGCCAGGAATTCGGCGAAGGCCTGCTCGAAGCGCCTGGCCTTCGGGCCGGTCGTGATCCAGCCGCTCTTGAGCGTGTCGACGACCTCGGCGATCTCCTCGTCGCCCAGCTCGGGCAGCGCGAACGGAAGGAACGGGAGCTTGGGCTCGGCCGGGCGCTCTGACGTCGGATCGGACTTCGGATCGTTGGTGCTCATGGTGTCTTGGTGATCAGCGCCAGCACGTGGCTGCGCAGGAAGGGGATCGTGTTGAGGACGCGGTAGGCGCCGGGATGGACGCGACAGGCGGCACGCGCGATCGGCGGGGCCAGCGTGACGCGGCGCACCGCCATCCGGCCCTCGGGGAACAGCGCGCGCACGCGCTTCAGCGGCACGCCCCGGACGTCGGGATTGCGGGGATTGTCGACGATGAGGTCGTACCAGAGCACCGCACCGCCCGGCTTGACCCACCGCCACATCGCCTCGGCGAGCCGGCGCTGCAGGCCGTCGTCCAGGATCGAGGAGAACACCGTCGACTGCAGCACGAGGTCCTGGCTGCCGGCCTCGACGTCCGCCTGCGACGCATCCCCCGCCAGCAGCCGCACCTGATGGGGCAGCGCGGCCCGCGCGGCGTCCAGCCGCTCGGGCAGCAGCTCGATGCCGGTCAGGTGCTGCGGCTGCAGGCCCAGCCGCAGCATGTCCATCAGGTTGCCGCCGGCGCCGCAGCCGACTTCGGCCATCCGCCAGCCGCTCAGCGGCGCGGCCGGATCCGGCAGGGTCGCGCGGTGCGCCGCCAGCAGCCGCAGCATCGCGGCCTGGCGCTCGTGCAGCATCTGCCAGACCTCGGGGCGCAGCAGGCTGTAGCGCTCCAGCCCGGCCAGCCGCTGGTCGCGCCGGGCGTAACGCTGGGCGATGGCCTGGAGTTCTCGGTCCTGGGTCATGTCGTCGTCGGCCGGAGCCGTGGTGAGGACTGCGTTGATCGGGACTGCGGGGACATTGGAGGAAGTGCTCGCCAACTGCGGGGACTACGGGAACTACGGGGACTGCGAACGGCGGGAACGGCGTGGGAGCGAAGCCGCTCAGGACACCGCGTCGATGAAGCGCTGCGCCAGCACGGGATAGGTGTGATTCGCCAGCACGAACTCGCGCCCGCGGCGGCCCATGGCGGCACGTTCCTCGGCCGGCACGGCGGCGAGCTTGAGCAGGCCCTCCGCCACCGCCTTCGGATCCTGCGGCGGCACCGTCAGCCCGGCGCCGGCCTCGGCCACCGGATCGTTGCCCGCCTCCACCGAATGCAGCACCGGCCGCTGCGCCATCATGTAGTCCATCAGCTTGTTGGGCGCGATGCCGAAACGATAGATCGGCGTGCGCTGCCAGCCGATGTAGGCGATGTCGAAGCCCTTCAGCAGCGATGGGATCTGGGCCTTGGGGATGGCCGGGAACATCGCGACGTTCGTGAGGCCTTCGTCGCGCACGCGCGCTTCGAGCTTGTCCCGCAGGTGTCCGCCGCCGACGAGCACGAAGCTCAGTCCGCTGTTGTCCTTCAGCAGCTTCGCCGCGTCCAGCAGCACGTCCAGCGCGTTGGGCTCGCCCATCGACCCCGCATAGCCGACGACGGTGCGCCCCGCCGCCCGCTCGGCGTCGAGGTGCGCCTGGATCGCGGCCTCGAGCGGCTCGCCGTGCTCGGACCATTCATCCAGCGTGATGCCGTTGGGCACGATGTGCAGCTTCTTCAGGTCGAGGCCGTGCGCGGCCATGTGCTGATGCACCTTGGGCAGCATCGACACGACGACGTCGGCATCGCGGTAGGCATCGTTCTCCGCCTTCTGGCAGAGCATCGCGAAGGGATGCCACTTCGACATGCCGGACAGCTCGATCGGGGACAGCGGCCACAGGTCGTGCACCTCGTACACGAGCTTGGCCTGGGCCAGCTTCGCGACGCGGCGCGCGACCCAGATGTCCATCGGGTAGGTGCTGGAGGCGATCACGACGTCCGGCGCGAATTCGCGCGCCAGGATGTCGGCGTCCTTCCAGACCTGGCGGCAGAAGGACCAGATGTTCTTGACCCGGCCCGTGCCGTTGCCCTGGTACTCGGGCGTGTCGTAGAAGAGGTAGTTCACGCCGCTCATCGCCGCCATGCCGGGTTCGGGCTGGGTCGTGCGGACATGCGAGTAGGACGCGCCCAGGATCAGCGCCTGGTGCCCGGTGCGGACCCATTCGCGGGCCAGATAGAACGGGCGGAATTCCATGCCGTGCTTCGGCGAGCCGGCGTAATGGTTGATCAGCAGCAGCTTCATGGGAAGGAAGGGGAAGGCTCAGAAGCGCTTCAGGCGCTCGATGAAGGTCTTGACGGCGGGGCCGAACATCGCGTGCTCGGCGACCCACGCGCGGTTGGCCGCGCCGAGGCGGTCGGCATCGACCGAATGGCCCGCCACGTCGCTCTGCCCGACCATCAGCTGAAGGCGGTCCGCCAGCGTGGCCAGGTCGTCGCCGTCCTTCAGGATCAGGCCGTGACGGCCCAGCAGCCTGACGTTGGGATGCATCGCCGCGTCGATGCTGCCGGTGCCGCCGGTGCCGAGCACCTCGTCGTTGGCGGGCAGGTCGGACAGGATGGGCAGGCACTCGTGCGCCATCGCCTCCAGCACGGAGACGGACACCGAGTCGCTCTGCGGCAGGCTGAGGAACCAGCGCGCCGGCGCATAACGCCGGCCTTGCGAGGTCGCATCGACGCGACCGATGAATTCGACGCGGTCCGCGAGGCCGAGCGACGCGACCTGCGCTTCCATCGCGCCGCGCAGCGAGCCGTCGTTGCCGACGACCAGGCGCGCCTCGGGCTGCTTCACGGCGATCGCGGCGAAGACCTCGATCACGCGATGCGGCCGGTAGATCGGCTCCAGGCCCCTGTTGGTGAAGAAGAGCCAGGGCTGCTTGCGGACGTTCTGCTTGGGCAACTGCTCGAGCCCGAAGGGGAAGGTCATCACCTCGGCGGCGCCCAGCTCGCGCATGCGGGCGCTCATGTGCTCGGAATCGGAGGTCGTGATCGCGCAGGCCTTCAGCACCTGCGTGGTGAGCCAGCGGTAGGCCCAGCCCTGGTCGGGCGTGACGAGGATGTCGCTGCCCCAGGCGGAGCCGGCGATCCTGGCGCGCAGCTTCCAGCCGCGGCGCGCGGCCCAGGCCAGCGTGCCGTGCGAGGTCAGGTAGTGCGCGTGCAGCCAGTCGGCATCGACACGCTTGAGCCAGGCGCCCAGCGCCGGCAGCTGCTTGAGCACGGCGATGTTGCCGCCGGCATGCGCGGGATCGGTGTTCAGCGCGAGGCGGCGGTCCTCGGGGATCAGGAACTGGAACTCCGGCGCAAAGCCGCGCGTGGACGCGGCCCACAGTTCGAGCTCCCGCTGCTGCGACAGCGCGCGCGCCCATTTCAGGAGGTGGGGACTCTCGCCGTCCCCGATCAGGACCAGTCTCATGCAGGCACTCCGTGCAGGGCGGGTCGCGGCGCCGAGCCGCGCACCAGCCACGCCAGATAGATGGCGAAATAGATCGGCAGCAGCACGGCGATGGCGGCGAGCGCCGTCGTCAGCGCGCCGCCGGTGCTGAGCACCAGCGCGACCGGCAGCACGTACAGCGCGTTGCCGACCAGGCTGAAGACCAGCGCGCCGCGCTGGCGGCCGGTGACCATGGGCGTGACCGTCAGCGGCGCGGCGATGAAGTGCGCCGCGACGTAGGGCGCGAGCCAGCGGCCGTACTCCCCGGCGCGGGCCCAGTCGGCGCCGAGCAGCCAGCCGAACAGCGCGGGACCGACGGCGATCAGCACCACCATGCAGGGCAGCGCGACCATCGCCAGCAGCCTGATGCCGCGCAGCAGGCGCGGGCGCAGGTCGACACCGCGCTGCCAGTCGCGGGCGAGCTCGCCGAGCAAGGCCTCGGACAACGCGCCGCCGACCAGCGTCGCCGGCGCTTTCACGAGGCGCACCATCAGCGCGTAGTAGCCCGCCGTGGCGGCATCGGCCCAGGCGGCGATCATCGCCAGCACCAGCGTCTCCTGCGCCGCGTTGACGAAGGCATGGGGGCTGTTGAGCAGCGGGAACTGCTTGTAGCGCCAGGCCAGGCGGCGCAGGTGGCGCCAGTGCCAGGTCTTGCCGGCGCGATCCAGCCGCGTCGCACGGCGCCACCGGGCCCCGCGCCGGAGCAGCCACAGCGGCGCGAGCAGCGCGGCCAGGCTTTGCGACAACACCAGCGCCGCGACGCTCGCGAACCCGCCCAGCGCGGCCGCGGCCTGTGCCGCCGCCATCACGCTCTGCTGCAGCACGCGGGCCTGGGCGATCACGTCGATGCGACCCTGGCGGTTGTTCCAGAGGCTCAGCGCCTGCTGCATGCCGGCCAGCGCGACCACGGGCGCGAGCATCAGCAGCCACGGATCCAACTGATCGAGGGAGACCCAGCGGCCGCCCAGCTTCGCGTGATGCGCCATCAGCAGGTGCCAGCCCGTGGCGCCGACCGCCGTGAGCAGCCCCATGCCCAGCGCGATCCACAGCGCCAGCTGCAACACCAGTGCCGCCTCGCCGTCCCGGCGCGGCAGGACGATGGCGAACTCGTAGCGCGCATTGGCGATGGTCGCCAGGTTCGCGGCCAACGCCACGAACAGCGCCCAGTGGCCGAGCGCCTCCGCGCCGTACCAGCGCGTCAGCAGCGGCGCGATCAGCATCGGGATCGCCTGCGTCAGCATCGAGGCGCCGGCGAGTTGCGCGAAGCGGCGGCGGACCGTCATCGGGCCTTCCCTCCGTGACGTTCCGCGATCGCGCGCACGGCGGCGCGTTGCGACGGGCTCAGCCGCGCATGGCGGCCCAGCGGCAGGTTGAGCACGGTGCGCGCGGCGCGCTCGCCGTTCAGGCACTCGCCCTCGGTGTAGCCGAAGCGGCGGCTGCCGCGCGGATGGACGACGTCGTCGAACCAGGTGCCGCCGACGATGCCCTCGTCCTCCAGCGCCGCGATCGCCGCGTCGCGCGTCGCGGCATCGGGCAGCAGCAGCGGATAGCGCAGCAGCACGGCGCCCGGTGCGCGCACTGGCCACTCCCAGCCCGGCAGATTGGCCAGCAGCGCGTCGTAGTCCTGCGCCTGCATGCGGCGCAGCGCATGGATCTCGTCGAAGCGGCTCGCCTGCATCAGGCCGATCGCCGCACTCAACGGGTGCAGGCCGGCGCGGTAGTCGGGCTGCGTGTCGCCGGCGACTTCGCTGTCGGGTGTCTTCGCGACGACGCCCAGCATCCGCGACGGCGCGCGCAGCAGCGCGATCAGCGCCTGCAGCGCCGGGCGCGGCAGGCTCATCGTCAGGCGGTGCCAGCACAGCGTCAGCAGCTGCTTGAGCACCGTCGACGTCGTCGGCGCATGCAGCGCGGGCATGCGCGCCGCGAAGCGCTCGCGGGACGCGGCGTCGTGGATCACCAGCGCGCCGCCGATGCCGGTGGTCAGCGGCTTCGAGTACTCGAAGCTGAAGAACGCCGCATGACCGAGCGTGCCGACCTCGCGGCCGATCGCGTCGGTGCTGCCCCAGGCGTGGGCGGCGTCCTCGATGAAGACGACGTCGGGGTGCTTGGCCCGCAACGCGTCCAGGCCCTCGGTGACGAGGCCGAAGTTGTGCGGCACGACGACGAGGCGTGTCGCCTCGCCGATGGCATTGGAAATCGCGTCCGGCGTCGGGTTGAAATCGTCCCGCGCGATGTCGACGTAACGCACGGCGAGCCCGAGGTGCATGAACACGTTGGGCACGACGACGCAGGTGTAGCCGGGCAGCAGCACTTCCGAGCCGGGCGGCAGGTCCAGCGACGCGGTGAACGCATGCAGCGCCGCGCGTCCGGTGCCGAAGAGGCGGACCTCGCCGGCCTGCGCCGGATCGAGGCCGAGGCTGCGGGCGAACGCGGCGCGGAAGTCCTCGGCGCTGCGCGCGCCGTGGCGGAGCCAGTGCCAGAGCGCGCCGGGCAGGTCGCGCCAGCGCAGCGCGCCGGCGACGTGACCCTTCACGGGCCGGTCGACGGCGGACGGGCCCCGTCGATCCGGTGGAGCGGCCGGGCCGGCACGCCGCCGTAGACCCAGCCGCTGGGCAGGTGGCCGCGCACCACCGCGTGCGCCGCGACGACGGCGCCGTCGTCGATGAAGCTGCCCGGCAGCACCGTCACGCGGGCGCCGATGAACACGTTGCTGCCGATGCGGATCTCGCCACGCCGGTAGTGGTCGCGGAACAGGCCGGTGGCCGTGACCGCGTTGGACTTGCAGAACAGCATCAGGCCGGGGCCGATGGCGACGTCGTCGCCGATCGACAGGCGCTGGTCGCCGACCAGCAGGTAGCCGCCCGGCGCGATGTGGCTGCGCGCGCCGATCGTGAAGCGGCCTTCCCCGGTGGCGAGGATCTGCACATCGCGGTACAGGATCGATCCCGCGCCCAGCGCGCTGCCGGCGCCACAGCGCACGCGCGCCCCGGGGTGGATCTGCGCGCGGGTGCCGACATCCAGCCCCAGCCACGCCGCGACCCGCGCGCGCATCCGGGCGCGCACCGCATCCAGCGTGTAGCCGATCAGCATCGGGGGGTCAGGTCAGCGCGACCCGCAGCGCGGCGACGACCTGGTCCTGCTGCGCCTCGCTCAGGTCGGCGCTCATCGGCAGGCTCATCACGCGCCGCGCGGCGGACTCGGCGTTGGGCAGTGGCGTCGCGACGCGGCAGCGCTGCTCGTAGGCGGGCTGGCGGTGCAGCGGCTTCGGGTAATGGACCGCCGTCGGGACGCCGGCCTGCTTCAAGGCCTCCGCGATCTCGTCGCGGCGGTCCACCTGCACGGTGAACTGGGCCCACACGCAATCGCGGTCCTCGCGCACCGCCAGTCGTTGCACCGGCAGTCCGGCGATCAGGCGCTGGTAGCGATCGCCGATCGCCAGGCGCTGGGCGATCTCCCAATCGAAGCGCTCCAGCTTGCCCAGCACCACCGCGCATTGCAGCGTGTCCATGCGGCCGCCGACGCCCACCCGCGTATGCGTGTAGCGCTGGCTCTGGCCGTGGACGCGGATCTCGCGCGCGGCCTGCGCCAGCGCGTCGTCGTCGGTGAACAGCGCGCCGCCGTCGCCGTAGCAGCCCAGCGGCTTGCTCGGGAAGAAGCTGGTCGCGCCCCAGGTCGACAGGCCGCAGCTCTTCTTCCCCTTGTAGGAAGCGCCGAAGCTCTGCGCCGCGTCCTCGATCACGGGGATGTTCCCGTGTTTCGCCGCGACCTGATTGATCGCGTCCATGTCGCAGACCTGGCCGTAGAGGCTCACCGGCATGATCGCCTTCGTGCGCGGCGTGATGGCCGCTTCGATCAGCGTCGCGTCGAGGTTGCAGCTGTCAGGCTCGATGTCGACCAGCACCGGCACGCCGCCCAGCAGCACGATGGTCTCGACCGTCGCGGCGAAGGTGAAAGGCGTCGTGATGACTTCGTCGCCGGGCTGCAGGTCCAACGCCATCAGCGCGATCAGCAGCGCCTCGGTGCCGCTGGCCACGGTGATGCAGTGCTTCGTGCCGACGTAGGCGGCCAGCGCGGTCTCCAGTTCCCTGACCTCTGGGCCCATGATGTATTGGCCGTGGTCCAGCACGCGCTGGATGCGCGCGTCGATCGTCGTCTTCAGCGCGGCGTACTGAGCCTTGAGGTCGATGAAGGGCAGGCTCATGGCTGGGAATCCTGGGGCGTCGCGGTGGCTGGGTTCGAAGCGGTGACCAGCGTCAGCGCCTGGCCGTCGAGGTCGTAGAGATCGCCGCTGGCGGGGCAGGCGGCGCGGCCGTGGCCGTCGACGGGCAGGTCGAGCTTCTCGCCGTGGCGGCTCATCCAGCCGATCTGGCGCGCCGGCACGCCGACCATCAGCGCGTACGGCTTCACGTCGCCCTTGACGACGGCGCCGGCGCCGATGAAGGCGTATTCGCCGATCGTCGCGCCGCAGACCACGGTGCAGTTCGCCCCGAGCGTCGCGCCGCGCTTCACCAGCGTACGGCGGTACTCGCTCTTGCGCGGCACTGCGGAGCGCGGGTTGTAGACGTTGGTGAAGACCATGGACGGTCCGCAGAAGACGTCATCCTCCAGCGTCACCGCGTCATAGACCGACACGTTGTTCTGGATCTTCACGTTGCGGCCGATCGTCACGTCGTTGCCGACGTAGACGCCCTGCCCCAGCGAGCAGCCCTGGCCGACGCGCGCGCCGGCGCACACGTGGCTGAAGTGCCAGACCTTGGTGCCGTCGCCGAGCTGCGCGCCGTCGTCGACGACGGCCGAGGCGTGTTGCCAGAAGCTCATATCAGAACACCAGCGGCAGGCCGACGCGCTGGCCGTCGCGCGCGCTGCGATAGCAGGCGATCAGCAGCTCCAGCGAGCGCAGGCCCTCGTAGCCGTCGACCTGTGCCTGCGCCTCGCCGCGCAGCGTCTGGATGACGTTGTCGTAGTACGCGGCGTGGCCGAAGCCGTAGACGCTGGTCGTCTCGTAGCTGGCGTTCTTCACCAGCTCGTCGTCGGGGTGCGGCGTGTCGAAGGTCCAGTGCTCGATCTTGTTCACGGCGGTGCCGCCGATCTTGACCGTGCCCTTCTCGCCGAGGATGGTGATCGAGCCTTCCAGGTTCTGCGGGTAGGTCAGCATCGTCACGTTGATGCTGGCCAGGCCGCCGTGGCGCAGGCGCAGGGCCAGCACGCCGGTGTCCTCGGCCTCGATGTCGCGGGCCAGCGTGGCGGTGTAGGCGTGGACGTTGTCCACCGGTCCCACCAGCCAGTCCAGCAGGTCCACGTAATGGCTGGCCTGGTTCATGAAGGCGCCGCCGTCCATGTCCCAGCGGCCGCGCCAGCGGGCGGCGTCGTAGTAGCTCTGCGGGCGGGTCCAGAACACGTTGACCGTGCTCATGAAGATGCGGCCGAAGCGGCCTTCGTCCAGCGCCTTCTTGACCAGCTGCACGGTCGCGTTCAGGCGGTTCTGCTTGACGACGAACAGCTTCACGCCCGCGTCGCGGCAGGCGCGGACCATGGCCTGGCCTTCCTCGAACTTCGTCGCCATCGGCTTCTCGCTGAGCACGTGGCGGCCAGCCTGTGCGCAGGCGATGGCCTGCTGCGCATGCAGGCCGCTGGGCGTGGACAACACGATCAGGTCGGCGTCGGAGCCTGCGAGCAGCGCGTCCAGCGACGCGAAGCCGCGGTCCGCGGGCAGGCCGGTCTGGGCCAGCGCGGCCTGGACGGCCTCCGGGCGGATATCGCAGACGGCGACCAGCTCCGCACGGCCCTGGTGCCGGGTCAGCGCGTCGACGTGATTCTTGGAAATACGGCCGCAACCGACCAGGGCGACGCGGACCGGGCGGTCCAGGATGGGGGACTGAGACATGGGGCGCGATTTTAAGAGCCTAAAATCGCCCCCTGCCTTTTTTGCAGCCCACGATGAGCCAGCCCCAAGACCCCCAGACCGGCAACGACACGCCGGCGCCCGCCCAAGACGAGAACAAGCTGATCGCCGAACGCCGCGAGAAACTCGCCGCCGTCCGCGAAAAGGCCAAGGCCAAGGGGGTCGCGGCCTTCCCCAACGACTTCAAACCGCAGCACCGCGCGCAGCCGCTGCAGACGCAGTACGGCGAGCTCCCCAACGAGGAGCTCGAGCCGCAGGCCGTCGCGGTGACGGTGGCCGGCCGGATGATGCTCAAGCGCATCATGGGCAAGGCCAGCTTCGCCACGCTGCAGGACGCCACCGGCGCGATCCAGCTGTTCCTGTCCAAGGACGCGCTGGGCGAGGAGGTCTACAACGACTTCAAGCACTTCGACCTGGGCGACATCCTGGGCGCCGAGGGCACGCTCTTCCGCACCCGCACCGGCGAGCTGTCGGTCAAGGTCACGACGCTGCGCCTGCTGACCAAGTCGCTGCGCCCGCTGCCGGACAAGTTCCACGGCATGGCCGACCAGGAGCAGAAGTACCGCCAGCGCTACGCCGACCTGATCTCCGACGGCAAGGCGCGCGACCGCTTCGTGGCGCGCTCCAAGGCCGTGTCCTCAATCCGCTCGTACATGGTCGAGAACGGCTTCCTGGAAGTCGAGACGCCGATGCTGCACCCGATCCCGGGTGGCGCGAACGCCAAGCCGTTCATCACGCACCACAACGCGCTGGACCAGGAGATGTACCTGCGCATCGCGCCGGAGCTCTACCTGAAGCGCCTGGTGGTGGGCGGTTTCGAACGCGTCTTCGAGATCAACCGCAACTTCCGCAACGAGGGGATCAGCGTCCGGCACAACCCCGAGTTCACGATGATGGAGTTCTACGCGGCCTTCTGGACCCACCAGGAGGTCATGAGCTTCACCGAGGAAGTGATCCGCCACGCCGCGCGCGCCGCCACGGGCAGCGCCCAGGTCACCTACGCCGGCAAGCCGGTCGACCTGGAGAAGCCGTTCACGCGCCTCTCCGTGCGTCAGTCGCTGATCGTGCACGCGGGCGTGACCGAAGCCGAGGCTGATGACGCCGACGTGCTGCGCGCCAAGCTCAAGGAACTCGGCGAAGAAGCGCCGAAGCACTGGGGCCTGTCGGCGCTGCAGTTCGGCCTGTTCGAGGCGGCGGTCGAGGAGAAGCTCTGGGAGCCGACCTTCATCGTCGACTATCCGGTCGAGGTGTCGCCGCTGGCGCGTGCCTCGGATGCCGACCCGACCATCACCGAGCGTTTCGAGCTCTTCATCACCGGCCGCGAGTACGCCAACGGCTTCTCCGAGCTGAACGATGCCGAGGACCAGGCGGCGCGTTTCCAGTCGCAGGTCGCCAACAAGGATGCGGGCGACGAGGAGGCGATGTTCTTCGACGCCGACTTCATCCGCGCCCTCGAGTACGGCATGCCTCCGACGGGCGGCTGCGGCATCGGCATCGACCGCCTGATGATGCTGATCACCGACAGCCCCTCGATCCGTGACGTGATCCTGTTCCCCGCGCTGCGTCGCGAGGGTTGATCGAAACGCGCACCACCTGACCCCATTCAACGTGCAGTCAACGACTGCGAGTGGGGCCGGAATGCTGCTGGGGGTTCCCGGAGGGATGCCCCCTGCTGCGTGGAGTGCCCGCGCCTGGCCTCACGAATGAAAAAAGGACACCCGAGGGTGTCCTTTTTCCTTTGCTGGCCCCCCAGGCCGGCCGGTGCGTCCGGCAGTGTCGAGGGGGAAGCGTCGGTCTTACTTGGCCGAGTTGCCTTCGGTCGTCGCGCCCTTCTTGGCGGCGGTCTTGACTGCGGCCTTCTTGGCGGCGATCTGAGCCGAAGTCGGGGCGTTGATGCCGTTCTCGAGCGAGCCGACGCCGGCTTGCTCAGCGCTCAGCGAGGCGATTTCGCCGGAGTCGCGAGCGGCTTGCAGCTCGGCGATGACTTCGGCGCGGGTCTTCTGGGCCGGTTCGGCGGCGAAGGTGGCGCCGGCGGTCAGGAAGGCGGCGGCAATCAGGGTGGTCTTGATCAGGGTGTTCATGGCGGGCTCCTAGCGGTTCGTTGCACCGGACTCCGCACTCCGCGTTGTCCATGGGTTGAACTCTAGGCGCCGCCGCCTAGGGGAAACACTAGGCAAACTGGAAAGATCCGTTCACGGATTGTCAACAATCACCCAAGCGCACACTCAGCGTACAGCGGTTGGGGTCAAGGATTGTTTCAAAAAGAGCCTGCCTAGGCAGGGACCGTGACCGTCCCAGCCCCTCTCCTGGAACGGTCACACCCAGCGTCACTGATGCTTGAACGCCGGCGCCCGCTTCGCCAGGAAGGCCTCCATGCCTTCGCGCTGGTCGTCGGTGCCGAACAGCGCGTGGAAGTAGCGGCGCTCGATCGCGACGCCGTCGGTCAGCGGGCCCTGGTAGGCCAGGTTGACCAGTTCCTTGATCAGCATCGTCGACGGGCCGCTGAAGCCGTTGATCGTCTCCGCCGCCGCCAGCGCCTCGGCCATCAGTTGCTCCGCGGGCACCACGCGCGACACCAGCCCGGCGCGTTCCGCCTCCGCGGCGTCCATCATGCGGGCCGTCAGCAGCATGTCCATCGCCTTGCTCTTGCTGACCGCGCGCGGCAGGCGCTGCGTGCCGCCCGCGCCGGGGATGATGCCCAGCTTGATCTCCGGCTGGCCGAAGCGCGCCGTCTCCGCCGCGATGATGAAGTCGCACATCATCGCCAGCTCGCAGCCGCCGCCGAGGGCAAAACCTGCCACCGCGCCGATCACCGGCTTGCGCACCTGCAGGATGGTCTCCCAGTTCTTCGAGATCAGCCCGCTCTTGAACGCCGACATGAAGGTGTGCGGCGCCATCGTCGGGATGTCCGCGCCCGCCGCGAAGGCACGCTCGCTGCCGGTCAGCACGATGCAGCCGATGCCGTCGTCCGCGTCGAAGGCCAGCAGCGCGCGGCCCAGTTCGTCCATCAACGGGTCGCTCAGCGCGTTCAACTGCTTCGGGCGGTTCAGCCGGATCACGCCGGTCTTGCGGTCGCCGCTGCCGGCGACCTCCAGCAGGAGGTTCTCGAACGTCACGTCGGACAGGGCTGCGATCATGGGATGTCTCCTTGAACTTGAATGGCGGCAACTATAGGGGCGCATGCGGACGCTGACGTCCGCGCGCCCTGACGCTCGGAGGCTCAGGGGCTGCCGGCGGAGGCCGACGGCGCCGGTTGAGCCGGCGCCAGCGCCTGCTTCGGCGCCGCCTTCAGCACCAGGTCGATGTGCGTGCGCGGATCCTTCGGCCGGTTCTGCCAGATCCGCACCCGCACCGGCAGGTACTGCAGCGACGGCGCCAGCCAGAACTCCGCCTGCATGTCGCCGCGGGTGTCTTCCATGTCCATGTCCGAGTCCACGTGCCACGCCGGGATCTGGCCCAGCGGCGTCGCGACGTCCTCCATCCCGCGCACCTTGTAGCGCCACAGGTGCACATTGCGCGGCAGCGCCAGCGGCTGCTGGATCAGCAGATCGCCCTGCGCGGACTGGCGGCCGGTCAGGAAGAGCCAGGTGAACTGGACGAACTGGCTGGCCGCGTCCTGCGTGCCGTCGGGCACCGGCTCGCGGCGGCCGTTGGCCAGACGCACGCCGCCCAGGTCGAAGAGCAGCGTCGACTGGCGGTTCCCGCCCGCGAGGCCGCCGGTCACTTCATCGAAACGCCGCGGCGCCAGGCCCAGCGGCGTGATCTCCCCGTCGCTGCTCATCCGGCGCGACATCAGCGGCGCGATCTTCGGGCCGATCCAGGCCTCGAGGTGGACCTGGTAATGCGAGCCCTCGCGCAGCCATTGCACCCGGGCATCGCCGTGGATGGCGCCGCGGAAATCGCCGCTCAGCTTGTAGTCGAGCTCGGTGGACAACGGCCATTCGATGCCCGGCATCCACTCGCCGACCGCGTCGGAGACCGCCAGCGCCGGCGGCATCGCCAGGGCCTGCAGCTCAGGCGGCGGCTCGCTCGCGGCGGGATCGGGCGGCAGCGGTGCCGGACCGTCGCCGAGCGCCGGCATCGATTCGATGTGACGCTGCGGCGTGCCCGGCGGTCCGTCCTTCGGCGTGGTCGCCGGCGGCGGCGGCGGGGCCGGCGCCAGTTCCCGGATGAAGGCCGCCTGCAGCCGCTCCGGCTCCGGCGTCTCGGGCGCCCACTGGTCGTGGAGCTCGCGGGCGCCGCTCAGCAGCCAGAGGTGGGCGCCGATCACCGCGGCCGTGAGTCCGGCCAGCGCGACGTGATGCCTGCGGATGCCGAGCACCGCATCGCGCCAGCGGCGCGGGTCGACGAGCGGCGCCATGCCGGTCGCCGCGGCGGACAACGCTCGACCGACGGCCCGACCGGCATCCTGGATCTGCCGGATCTCGAGGGCGAGCCGCCGTCTCAGCCACCCAGCCATGCGCGCCGCAGGCTTTGCGCACGCGCGGGCGCCTTCTCGAGCAGGCCCAGGCAGACCGGCCGCGCGGCGCTGTCCTGCATCGGCAGCGTCAGGGCCAGCGTCAGCATCCGCTGGTCGCGCGTCACCAGCAGTTCCAGCCGTTGCGGGTCGATGTGGTTCAGCGTCAGCGGCAGGTCCTCGAGCTTGCGCACGCGCCAGCCGTTGCAGGCGACGATCTCGTCACCCGCGCTCAGCCCGGCGGCCAGGCCGGCGCTGTCGAGCAACACGTTCTTGACCGTCACGATGCCGTCGTTCTCCGACACCCGCAGCCCCAGGCGCTGCGCCAGCGTCGGCTTGTCCAGGCACCAGCGCACGCCGACGCGCTCCAGCAGCTGCGGCAGCGGCAGGTCCTCGGTGCCGTGCACCCAGGTCGACAGCGTCTGCGCGATCGCCTCGCCGCCGAGGTCGACCAGCTTCTGCAGGATCTTCGCCTCGCTGACCGGACCGCCGCCGGTGTCCTTCCACAGACCGCGCATCAGGTCGTCCACCGACTGCGGCTTCTCGCACTTCTCGGCGCCGCGCAGCGACAGGTCCAGCGCCAGCGCCACCAGCGAGCCCTTGGCGTAGTAGCTGACCACCGCGTTGGGCGTGTTCTCGTCCTGGCGGTAGTACTTGGTCCAGGCCTCGAGGCTGGAGCGCGCCACGCTCTGGTGCTTGCGCCCCGGTGCGCCCAGCACCTGCGTGAGGGTGTTGGCGATCAGCTTCAGGTAGCGGGCCTCGTCGATCAGGCCGGCGCGGACCAGGAACAGGTCGTCGTAGTACGAGGTGAAGCCCTCGAAGAACCACAGCAGCTCGGTGTAGTTCTCCTGCTCGTAGTCGTAGCGCTCGAACACGTCCGGACGCAGCCGCTTCACGTTCCAGGTGTGGAAGTACTCGTGGCTGATCAGGCCGAGCAGCTTCACGTAGCCGTCGCTGGTCTCGGACTGCCCCAGGCGCGGCAGGTCGCGCCTCGCGGCGATCAGCGCGGTGCTGGCGCGGTGCTCCAGGCCGCCGTAGCCGTCGTCGGTGCAGTTCAGCAGGAACACGTAGCGCGACATCGGCGGCTTGCTCTTGCCGCAGTGCCAGAAGGCGATCTGCGTCTCGCAGATCTTCTGCGCGTCGCGCAGCAGCCGCTCGCCGTCGAAGATCGGCAGCGCGCCGGACACGACGAACTCGTGCGGCACGCCGCCGGCGACGAATTCGCCGCGCCAGAACGGGCCGAGCTCGAAGGGATGGTCGGCCAGTTCGTCGTAGTCGGCGGCCTCGAACTGCAGCGGCGCGTCCTCGACCGGGGCCATCGCGGTGGCGACCTCCCAGCCCTCGGGCAGGCCGACGAGCTCGACACGATGCGGCAGGTCGTCCTTGCCGTCGCGCGCGCAGGCAGAGGCTGGTCGCGTTGAAGAAGCCGCGCTGCGCGTCCAGGAAGGCGGCGCGCACGGAGGTGTCGAAGGCGTAGACCGGGTAGCTGATGACCAGCGCGCCGCGGCCGGCGCACTCGAACTCCCAGCGGTTCTTCGCCGTCTGGGTGACGAGGACCTCGCGCTGGCCCTGGCGCGCCGTCACGGCGCCGAGGTGGCGGGAGAACTCCCGCACCAGATAGCTGCCCGGGATCCAGACCGGCAGGCTCAAGGCCTGGCACGGTTCGGGCGCCGGCACGGTCAGCGTGACCTCGAAGCGATGCGCATGCGGGTCGGCGACGGCGATGCGGTAATGGATCGTGGGGCGAGCGGTCATGAGGAACAGCCTACCAAGCCTGGCCCATGCGTGGTGCGCGATTGGGCGGTTCTCGTTCAGCGGACCCGGCGAGGGTTCGCCCGGATCGACGCCTGTGCGGGTTCGAAGGGGCTCAGGTCCCCTGGGCGGCGATGAAGCAGCTGAGCGCCGCCACGGCGCTCAGCCGGAAGCGCAGCGTCAGCCACGGCGAGGCGCCCAGCGACGGATACAGCTTGCGGTCGGCGACGTAGCAGGCGATCAGCAGGAAGCCTTCGATCACCAGGCCGGCGTACGGGGGCATCGTCGAGGCGATCCAGGCCAGCAGCGCCGGCACGACGCCCCAGATGAAGGGCGCGGGCGAGGGGACGGCCTGGCGCATGCCCAGGCCCCAATGGATCGCCCCGAGGAAGGTGATGACGATGGCCGCGTAGCGCGACAGGCCGTCGGTGACGTAGGGGTGCGCGTCCTCCCGCACCAGCCAGACCAGCGCCGCGCCGAGCACGAACGGGATCAGGCCGGCGTAACCCAGTCGCGCGGCGATCGGGTTGACGGAGGCCGAGGCGGCGTGCACCGGGGCGGCATGGTGGGGCGTGCGGTCGCTCATGGGGCTCAATCGGGATCAGGCGAAATCAAACGGGATCAGGACTTCTTCTGCGTCTTGTCCGCTTCCTGGATCGCCTGGAAGCGTTGCTCGAGCTGCTGCGGGCTGATCGCGCCCGGGGCGCGGGTGCCGTTCTCGAACAGGATGGCCGGCGTGCCGTTGACGCGGATCTTCTGGCTGAGGGCCAGGTTGCGCTGGATGGCCGAGCTGTCGCATTTCGGGTCGGCCGGGCCGGCCATCGCGCCGTCGATCATCCAGTTGCGCCAGGCGGTGGTGTTGTCCTTGGCGCACCACATGGTGCGCGACTTCTCCGGCGAATCGCCGCCGAGGATGGGGATGACGAAGGTGTAGACGGTGATGTTGTCGACTTCCTGCAGCGACTTCTCGAAGCGCTTGCAGTAGCCGCAGTTCGGGTCGGCGAAGACGGCGATGCGGCGCTTGCCGTCGCCCTTCTTCCAGACGATCGCGTCCTTGAGCGGCAGCGCGGCGAAGTCGATCGCGGTGATCTTGTCGACGCGCTCCTGGGTGAGGTTCTTGCGGTTCTTCAGGTCGAGGATCTCCCCCTCGACGAGGTACTGGCCGGCGGCGTCGGTGTAGCGGATCTCGCTGCCGATGCGGACCTCCCACAGGCCGGCGATGGGGCTGGGGCGGACCTCGTCGATCTTGATCTCCTTGGGCATCACCGCGGCGAGGTTCTTGCGGATGGTGTCCTCGTTGGCCTGGGCCGTGCAGCCGTACAGGCCGAGCGCGGCCAGCGAGGCGACCAGGGCCAGGGTCTTGCGGGAGAAGGTCTTGGACAGCGTGGAGATCATGGGGACTTTCGAGAACTTGCAGGTTGAACGGACAGGACCGTTCAGTGGCCGAGCGCGCGGGCCGTGAGCCATTTCTTGAGCGGGCCGGCGCGATCGACCAGGCGCAGGCCTTCATTGCGGAGCCGGGCGAGCACGGGCGCCTGGCTGGCGAAGCCGCGCAGCAGGCCGTCGGTCAATTCACCCATCGCCCAGGTCGGGGCGATGCGGGCGCGGGCGTAGCGGCGCAGCAGCTTCTCGTCGCCGAGGCTGCGCCAGGATTCGCGGCGGACGATGACGTCGACCAGCGCCTCGACGTCGGCCAGGCCGAGGTTCAGGCCCTGCCCCGCCAGCGGGTGGACGAGGTGGGCGGCGTCGCCGAGCAGCACCCAGCCCGGGCCGCACAGCGCGTCGGCGCGGCACAGCTGCAGCGGCCAGGCCTGGCGCTCGCCGGCCAGCTTCAGCGTGCCGGCGGCTCCGCCGGTGGCTTCCAGCAGGGCGGATTCGAATTCGGCCGGGCCGGCGGCCATCAGACGGCGGGCCTCGTCCTTGGGCAGCGACCAGACCAAGCCGTAGCTGTGGCCGGGCTCGGGGCGGTCGAAAGGCAGCAGCGCCAGGACATCCGGCGATCTGAACCACTGCCAGGCCTGGCCCTGGTGCGGCTTGCTGGCGATCAGCCGGGTGGCGACGCCCATGTGGCCGTAGTCGTGGCGCTCGTAGTGCACGCCGAATTCCTGGGCGGCGCCGGTGTCTCGGCCCTCGCACAGGGCCTGCAGCGTGGCGGGAACCGGTTCGGTCACGCGCTGCACGTGCGGGGCGAAGCGCAGCGCGGCGTCCAGCTGGTCCTCCAGCGCGGCGGCGTCGACGATGTGGGCGAGCTCGCCCGCGCCCTGCTGCCAGGCGCTGAAGTGCAGCTCCGCGCCGGCGCGGTCGCCGTGGATGCGCATGTCGTGCACGGGGGTGCGGGCGTCCTCGGCGAGGCCCTCCCACACGCGCAGCCGGGTGAGCAGCGCGACGGAGGCGGCGTTGAGCGCATAGGCGCGCACGTCCGCGGAGGACGAGGGGGCGGTCGGCCGGGCCAGCAGGGCCACGCGCAGGCCGCGGGCGCCGAGCGCCAGCGCCAGGCTGCGACCGACGCAGCCGTTGCCGCGCACCAGGACGTCGAACTTTTCCATGGACGGCGATTGTAGGCAGGGGCGATGGGGCGGTCCCGGGCGGGCTTCCAGACGGCGCGGACGGGCCGACGGGCGACCGCCACGGCGGCGGAAGCCGCGGTTGACTGAAAATGCCGGTTTCGCCCGCGCGCTGCCGCAGGCCCACACCAGCATTCCCAGCATTTCCCCCGAAAGCCAACCATGAGCCTCAAATGCGGCATCGTGGGCCTGCCCAATGTCGGCAAGTCCACCCTCTTCAACGCGCTGACCAAGGCCGGCATCGCCGCCGAGAACTACCCCTTCTGCACGATCGAGCCGAACGTCGGCATCGTCGAGCTGCCCGATCCGCGCCTGGGGAAGCTGGCGGAGATCGTGAAGCCGGAGCGCATCGTGCCGGCGATCGTCGAGTTCGTGGACATCGCGGGGCTGGTGGCGGGGGCGTCCAAGGGTGAAGGCTTGGGCAACCAGTTCCTGTCGCACATCCGCGAGACCGACGCGATCGTGAACGTGGTGCGCTGCTTCGAGGACCCGAACGTGATCCACGTCAACGGCAAGGTGGACCCGATCTCCGACATCGAGGTGATCCAGACCGAGCTGTGCCTGGCCGACCTGGGGACGGTGGAGAAGAGCCTGCACCGCTACAACAAGGTGGCGCGCGCGGGCGACAAGGAAGCGGCGGCGCTGGTGAAGGTGCTGGAGAAGTGCCAGGTCGCGCTGGACCAGGCCAGGCCGGTGCGGTCGATCGACTTCAGCAAGGAAGAGCTGGTCATCCTGAAGCCGCTGTGCCTGATCACGGCCAAGCCGGCGATGTTCGTGGGCAACGTGGCGGAAGACGGTTTCGAGAACAACCCCTTCCTGGACCGCCTGAAGGAATACGCCGCGGGCCAGAACGCGCCGGTCGTGGCCATCTGCGCGAAGACTGAAGCCGAGCTGTCGGAGATGGAAGACGAGGACCGCGCGATGTTCCTGGCCGAGATGGGCCAGGACGAGCCGGGCCTGAACCGCCTGATCCGCGCGGGCTTCAAGCTGCTGGGTCTGCAGACCTACTTCACGGCGGGCGTGAAGGAAGTGCGGGCGTGGACGATCCACGTCGGCGACACGGCGCCGCAGGCGGCCGGCGTGATCCACACCGACTTCGAGCGCGGCTTCATCCGCGCGCAGACGATCGCCTTCGACGACTTCATCCAGTACAAGGGTGAACAGGCGGCCAAGGACGCCGGCAAGATGCGCGCGGAAGGCAAGGACTACGTCGTCAAGGACGGGGATGTGCTGAACTTCCTGTTCAACGTCTGACCGCCCTTTCGCCGGACCCCAAGACGCCCGCAACTGCGGGCGTCTTTCATTTCACATGCAGCCAATGCGGATCGGCCGCGGAGCACCGCGCTCAGGCGCCCGGTCGCGCCGACCGAAGCCCCACTCCCGCAATCAACGACCCGATCGCCACCAAGCCCGCCCCAGCCCAGAAGATCAGCGGCAGGGGCGCGCTCAGCAGCACCGACGCGAACAGCGCCGACATCAGCGGCGTGCCGTTCGCGGCGAGGCCGAGGACATGGATGTTTCCGCGCAGCACGCCGATGTTCCAGAGCGTGTAGGCGAGCGTCACCGCCGCGCTCGCGAGCGCGACCTGGATGACGATGTGTGTCGTCCAATTCATCGGCGGGCGCTCCGCGTTGAGCATGTGCACGATCCAGAAGCCCGCCGCGCTCAGCGCCATGAAGAACCAGAGCGCGTTCTTGCCTTTGGCCATGTGCTTCGTGCAGGTGCTGTAGAGGGCCCACACGATGGCGCCGATGAAGGCGAGGCCGTAGCTGAGCGGATTCGACGCGGCGTTGTGGAAGAAGCGGCTGAGCGACAGTCCCTCCGGCGGCGAGGACGCCGTGATCACCCCGATGAAGGCGAGCGCCAGTCCGGCGAGCATCAGCGCGTTCGGCCGCTTGCGGTCGGCGATCGCGGAGCACAGCACGGTGAGGCTGGGCCAGAGGTAGTTGACCATGCCGACCTCGATGGCCTCGTGGCGCGTGCGCGCGAACCCGAGCGCCAGCACGAAGCAGAGCTCGTACCCCACGAACAGCGCGGCGCCGAGCCAGAGATAACGACGCGGCAGCTCGCGCAGCGAAGTGCGCGTCGGCAGGAGCAGCAGCGCGGACACGGTGAACAGCACCGCGGGCGCGCCGGTCCGGCCGAGGAATTCGATCGTGCTGCGCGTGACGCCGACGGAGGTGCTCCAGAACAGGATGGCCACGAGGCCCAGCAGCGTGGCGCCCTTCGACAGGTCAGACTTCGACATTCATGCTTTCGTTCAGGGCGACGTTTCTGGCGAATCGTCCGGGAGGCATGCCCACGTGCCGCGTGAACGCCACGCCGAACGGGCCGACGGCGCTGTAGCCGACGCGCTCGGCGATCTCCGCGATCGACAGCTCGCGTTGCCGCAGCCATTGTTTGGCGAGCGCCATGCGCCACGCGAGCAGGTAGGCCATCGGCGCAATGCCCACCGCACGGCTGAAGCGCTCGAAGAAGGCGGAGCGCGACATCGACGCCTCCTTCGCGAGCTCGACGACCGTCCATGGCATCGCGGGCGATTCGTGCATGCGCCGCAGCGCCGACGCCAGCTTCGGATCGGCCAGGCCGCGCACCAGGCCCGGCGTCTGCGCCGTGCTCGCCGTCGAGCGGAAGGCTTCGATGAGGAGCACCTCCAGCAGCCGCGACATCACGATCTCGCGCGCCGGCCGATGGGCGCGGGATTCGTCGCCGACGAGCTGGACCAGCGTCGACAGGCGACTTTCGCCGCGCACGTGGACCCACTGCGGCAGCAGCGACACCAGCAGTTCCGCGTCCGGCGAGCCGAGCACGCAGTTGCCGACGAGCATCCTCATGTCAACCTTCCCGTTCGGATCTCCGATGCGCGCGCCGCCCGGCATCGGCGCGATCGGGGTCGTGACGGGCTCGCCCTCGCGCGGCGGCGGGCGATCCAGGCTCGAGGTCGAGAAGTTGCGCGCGGCCGGAATCAGCACGAAGTCGCCCGGATGGATCGTGATCGTGTCGCTGTGCGACGGCCCGTCGATCGTCACGTGGCACGAACCCTCGAGCGCGACGAAGTAGAACGGACGGCCTGTTTCGCTGCGGCGCACCGCCCAGGGCGCGGAAGCGACGACGAGCTTCGAGAACGGCGCCTGCGGCCGCAACAGGGACACGACTTCGGCCAACGGGTCGACCATCTGGACGATCTCGACAAAGGAATGGACTACGCAGTGTAGTCAGTCCGGATTGCGCCCTCTATCGTGCGGACATCCCCAAGCGAAGGAGTTCCCGATGTCCCGCACTTCCACCGTCCTGATCACCGGCTGCTCGTCCGGCTTCGGCCTCGAGACCGCGCGCTTCTTCCTCGACAAGGGCTGGCGCGTCGTCGCGACGATGCGCACGCCGCGCGAGGACCTGTTGCCGCGCTCCGAGCTGCTGCGCGTGCTGCCGCTCGACGTCACCGATGCCGAGAGCATCCGCCAATGCCTCCGGGATGCCGGTCCGATCGATGCGCTGGTCAACAACGCCGGCGTCGGCCTCCTGTCGCCGCTGGAGGCCGTCGACATGGCCAACGCGCGCGCTCTCTACGAAACCAACGTGCTGGGCACGATCGCGATGACGCAGGCGGTGCTGCCGCAGTTCCGCGAGCGCCGAGCGGGTGTGGTGGTGAACGTCACGTCGAGCGTGACGCTGAAGTCGCTGCCGCTGCTCTCGGTCTACACCGGCAGCAAGGCGGCGGTGAATGCGTTCACCGAGTCGCTCGCGCTGGAGCTCGAGCCTTTCAACATCCGCGCCCGGCTCGTGCTGCCGGGCCGCTCGCCGAGCACGAGCTTCGGCGACAACGCGCGCAAGCTGATGAGCCCCGGCGTGCCGGAGGCCTACGTGGAATTCCGCGATCGCGTCTTCGCCGCGGTCCGCGACGCGTCCACGCCGGTGACCCACGCGCAGGACGTGGCCGAGGCCGTCTGGCGCGCGGTCACGGATCCGCAGGCGCCGATGCGGATTCCGGCGGGGGCGGATGCGGTGGCGTTGGCGACCTCGTTGGCAACGAACTGACGCGAGATCACTTCCCCGCCTGATACACCTTCACGTACTCGACCTCGTACCCGATTGGAAAGATGCCGTCGTCGATCTCCCCGCCGAGGTCGCCGCCGATCGCGAGGTTGAGGATCAGGAACTGCGGCTTGTCGAACGGCCATTGCGCCGTTCCCTTGCCCAGGTTCGGATACGCCGCGTGCACCTGGCCGTCGATGCCGAAACGGATCTCCTTCGGCGTCCAGAGCATCTGGTAGTTGTGGAACTCGCCGCAGGCCGTGGCGAGCTTCCTGCCGTCGCCGACGCCATGCCCGCCGTGGCCCGACGTCGTGTGCACCGTGCTGAACACCCAGTCGGGCTTCTGGCCCATGTGCTCCAGGATGTCGAGCTCCCCCGACGCGGGCCAGTCGCCCTGGCTGCCGAGCATCCAGATCGCCGGCCAGGTGCCCTGCCCGCAAGGCAGCTTCGCGCGGATCTCGAAGTAGCCGTAGGTCCACTCGGCCTTGCCCTTCGTGATCAGGCGCGTCGACGTGTACTTCTGGCCGCCCCAGTCGGGCTGCGACGACAGCGATTCCTTGCGCGCCGTGATCACCAGCCGGCCGTCCTTCAGCGCGGCGTTCTCCGCGCGCGGGCCGGCGTAGTACTGCTTCTCGCGGTTGTGCCAGCCCTGCTTGTTCATGCCGGTGTCGTAGGCCCACTTCGACTCGTCCGGCAACGCGCCCTTGTCGAATTCATCGGACCACACCAGCGTGTACCCCGCCGGCAGTCCGATCGGGCCGGTCGCCGCGCCGCCCTTCCCCGTCGCCGTCGCCGTCTGCGCCTGCGCGAGCGCCGCGCCGCCGTCGATCGCCAGCGCCGCCAGCAAGGGCAAGGCGGCCCAGCGCCGCGTCAGTCGTTGCTTCATGAACGAGGTCTCCGTATTGGTATTCAGCGCTTCGCGCGCCGCTGCAGCAGCTGCTCGGCATCCGCGAGCGCCGCCTTGATCGTCTTCTGTCCGCGCAGCACCTTGTCGAGCTCGGTCTGCACGACCTCCTCCGCGAACTTGGCCTGCTTGTGCACCGGCAGCGCGGTGATGCGCAACGCGTCGTCGCGCCACAGCAGCCGCGCGCGCTGCCCGCCGAGGAAGTCCACCGGCTCGCTGAAGAACGGGTCGTCGTGGACGTCGCGCAGCGCCGGGAAGGCGTCGTAGGACTTGAACGCCTGCAGCTGCTGCTTCGGGTCCAGCGTCATCATCTGGATGAAGCGCCATGCCAGCAGCTTGCGCGACGGCGCGGACTTGCGCGCGATCGCATAGAAGGTGCCGCCATACGGCGCATGCGATCCACCGGGCAGCGACGCCGCGCGCCACAGTCCCTTGGTCTCCGGCGCGACGAACGCGTTGAGCTGCCCCACGAGCCACGCCCCCGACAACTCCGTCGCCAGGCGTCCCTGCTTGAAGCCGGCGCCCCAGTCGTTGGACCACGCCGGCACCTTCGCGTCGAGACCCTTCTGCCGGGCGCGCAGCGACACCTCGAACGCGCGCTCGAAGCGCGGCGAATTCACCAGCACGCGCGACTCGGTGTCGAAGTAGATGCCTTCGCCCGGCTGCAGCCCGTCGGCGATCAGGATGTCCTTGATCTCCTGCACGTTGGCGATCAGGTACACGCCGGTGCGCGCCTTGATGCGCTCGCCCGCGGCGACATAGCTGTCCCAGCTGCGCGTCAGTTCCTCCGGGGGAACGCCTGCGCGCTCGAGGATGTCCTTGCGGTACAGCATCGTGCCGGGCCCGATGTCCGCGGGCATCGCGACCACCGCGCCGCTGCGTGCGATCGCCTGGTCATACGCATACGGCACGATCCGCGGGCGGTAGGCCTCGATGCCGAACGGCGGCTGTCGCAGATCCTCCAGCCCGCCGCCCTGCGCGAATCGACCGACGAAGCTCGACTCCAGCGCCATCACGTCCGGCAGCCCCACCGCCGTCGACAGCGCGGTCGTCATCGCCGTGTGATGGTCGGTGTACTGGCGCATCAGGATGCGCAGCTCCACGTCTGGATGCATGGCCTGCCACGCCGGAATCGCCGCCTTGGCGATCTCGTCCATCAGCGGGAAGGCCGCGATCGTCAGCACCTCGCGCGCCGCCGCCAAGGCGGGAACGACCAGCACGCCCGACCACGCCGGCGCCGTCATCGCCGCGAGCATCCCGCGTCGGGTGAGGCCCTGGCGCACGCGCCCGTCGCGTCCGTTCTTCGCGCTCAAAAGTCGAGCTCCATCGTCATGATCGTGCCTTCACTCAGCGAGCCGCCGGGCGGCGGTCGCAGATAGACGCCGAAGCGCGACGCCTGTCCGGGCCAGCGCTGAGCGCTCAGCGCCGCCATGGCCGTGTCGATGCCGGATTGCGCCTCGCCGGTGTCCGGATCGACGTTGGGCACGACGCAGCGCTCGCAGGCCGCCGCGTGCGTCATGCGGCGCCACCAGCCCTCGCCGTCCCGCCAGACCAACTGCATCAGGTGTTCCTCGATGAACGGCACCAGCGCCTCCTGCATGCCGCGCAGCACGAGGTTGGGCCGCAGCCGCCGCACGTCGACGCGAGCGAGTCCTTCCGCGGCCAGATGCTCGTTGAGCTCGACCACCGATCCCGTGGAAACCGCGTGCAGCGCGTTCGCCGCCGTCGCCGGCGCCGCGTTCCGATCGAGCTTCACGAGCCGGAGGTCGTGGCCGGTGACCTCGCGCAGGAACTGCGCCGCCAGGGCGCCGGCATCCCGACCGCGATGGCTCACCATGCGGTGTTCCTCCGGATGCCAGATCAGGGCATACGTCGCCGCGCCCTCCGCCTCGCGCGACAGCCGCAGCGGCTGCTGTCCCTGCGCGCACAGCAACAGCGCATCAGCCAGCAGCTTGGGCTGCAGCAGCGCCAGCTTCGGGTGCGAACCGAGCCACGCCAGCTCGCCGCGCGCGTCGACGACGATCCACTCGCGGTCGCCGACGATCCGGCCGTCCTCGTCGAAGCGCACATCGGAGACGCGCACCCCGGCGCAGGACTTCACCGGATACACGTACAACGCGTCGACGCAGGCATAGGCCGTGGACGACACCGCCGCGGGATCGCCGTCGATGGCGGCCATGGCGGCGATGACGGAGGTCCGGTCCACGTCGACCTCAGCGCGGCAGCACGTAGGTCGCGATGCAGCGCGGCGGCAGCGCCGCGACGCCCGCCTGGCCGTCGATGCGCAGCGTGAAGCGATGCTCCCGCTCGCTGCGGTTCATCACGACGACGGCGATGCTGCCGTCCTCGTTGACCGCGGCGGTGCATTCGAGGTCCTGGCTGCTCGCCGAACACAGCACGCGGAATGCGCCCGGCTTGATGAAGCGGCTGAAGTGGCCGAGGTAGTCGTACGAGCTCTGCGGCATCAGCCGGTCCTGCTCGCGGTCCGCGAGCATCGGCGCGCTGCACAGGTTGCCGACGTGGTTCGGTCCGCCGGTCTCGTCGAGCAGCAGGTTCCAGTCGATCCAGCCCACCGTCCAGCGGTTCAGGTCGTTGAGGATGCTGCGCCCGTAGCGCTCGCCGGTGTTCCACGAGCCGATGTGCGGTCCGCCTTCCTGGCAGCCTTCGGTGAACAGCAGCTGCTTGTCGGGATAGGCGTCATGCAGCAGGCCGACGTGGTCGAAGTGGTCCTCGACGTACCAGTGGAAGCCGCAGCCCCACACGTACTTCGCGGCCTCGGGATCCGAGTACACGACGTCCGCGCGTTGCACCATCTGGTCGCGGTTGTGGTCCCAGATGACGACCTTGATCCGTTGCAGCCCCGCCGCGTGCAACGCCGGGCCGAGATGGTCGCGGACGAAGTCGCGTTCCTCCTCCGCGGTGTAGACGCACGAGTCCCAGCGCTGCACCGCGTCGGGCTCGTTCTGCACGGACACGCCCCAGACGGGCACCCCTTCGGCCTCATAGGCCTGGATGAACTTCACGTAGCACTGCGCCCAGGCCTTCGCGTACTGCGGCAGCAGCTTGCCGCCGTTGTTCATCTGCCCGTTGGTCTTCATCCACGCCGGAGGACTCCACGGCGACACCAGCAGCTTCATCGGGCCCGGCGCGACCTTCATCGCGGCCTGGATCATCGGCAGCAGCGCGCGGCGGTCGCGGTCGATGTTGAAGTGCGTCAGCGCCTCGTCGCCCGGCACGTCCGCATGCGCGTAGTTGCCCAGCGAGAAGTCGCAGCTGTTCATGTGCACACGGTTGAACGTGTAGCCGTGCCCCGCGTTCGCGTCGAAGTAGGCGCGCAGCAGCGCGTTCGCCTCGGCGGGCGGAAGCTTCTGCCACGTCGTCGCGGCAGCTTCGGTGAACGCGCCGCCGAAGCCCTCGATGCGCTGGAAGCGACGTGCGCTGTTCACCACCAGTTTGGGCATGCCCGCGATCGCGGCATCGGCCATCAGTTGCGCCACCGCCTGCAGCGCCAGCTCGGGCTGCGCCGCCAGGCGCGTCGAGCTCGCCAGGTCCGCGCCTTTTGCGGACAGCGTCCATCGCAGGGACGCACGCGCACCCGCTGAAGTTGTCTCCGTCATCGAACTACCTTTGTTGTCGTGTTCTGAACGGCGCTTGAAAGCGCTTTCATAACCCGAGCATAGAGGCAGTCGGCGTGACGGTCAATTCAGGGATGGCCCGGAGGCCTCACGCGGCCGCTAGCCCTCACCTTCTCCCGCAAGCCCTGACAGCGCGAGTGGTGTCGGTCGTGTCGGTCGCGACGCTGGTCGCGTCCGCGGCGCTCATGCCAGCACGCCCGCGCCGTCGGACGCGGCGCAGACGTGGAACTCCGCGGCGCGGCCATCCGGCGAGCGGTAGCCGCGTTCGACCGCAACGCGGATCTCGTCGACCATCGCGCGCGGTGCGAGTGCGATGACGCAGCCGCCGAAGCCGCCGCCGGTCATGCGCGCACCGCCGTGCTCGCCGATGACGTCCTGCATCAGCGCGGCGAGCGCATCGATCGCGGGGACGGTGATCTCGAAGTCGTCGCGCATGGACTCGTGGGACTCGCGCATCAGGTGGCCGATCGCGGCGAGGTCGCCGCGCGACAGCGCGTCGGCCAGGCCGGCGCAGCGCTGGCTGTCGGAAATGATGTGGCGCGCGCGGCGACGCACCACGGGGTCGAGCTGCCCGCCCAGCCGCGACCACAGCGCGTCGTCGACGTCGCGCAGCGCCTTCACGCCGAGCCCCTTCGCCGCGGCCTCGCATTGCTGCCGGCGCAGGTTGTATTCGCTGTCGACGAGGCCGCGCTGGATCTTCGAATCGACGACCAGCACCGCGATGTCCTCGGGCATCGGGATCGGACGGACCTCCAGGCTGCGGCAGTCGATCAGCAACGCCTGGCCCTTCACACCGAGCGACGAGGACAGCTGGTCCAGCACGCCGCAGCGGCAGCCGGCGTAGACGTTCTCGGCGCGCTGGCCGGCGAGCGCCATCGTCGTCGGCGGCAGCGTCCAGCCGTTGAGCGCGGAGAACGCGTGACCGATCGCCATCTCCAGCGACGCCGACGAGCTCAGCCCCGCGCCCTGCGGCACGTTGCCCGCGATCGACAGCGTCGCGCCGCCGACGGCATGGCCCTGCTCGCGCAGCACCGCGACCATGCCTTGCACGTAGCGCAGCCATTGGGGACTGGCGGAGACGTCCGCCGCGTCGGCGATGCAGAAGCGACCGCGCGCACCCTGGGCATCCCGACCCACAACGCCCACGCTCGCCCCGCCAGGCTCGGCCAACAGGTCGCAGGCGATGACGTCGACGATGTCGTCGTCGCGCCGCGCCGCTGCCACGACCGTGTCGCGGTCGATCGCGCAGGGCATCGCGAAGCCCTCGTTGTAATCGGTGTGCTCGCCGATCAGGTTGACGCGCGCCGGGGCGCGGGTCAGGCGCTCGGGCGACCGGCCGAATGCGCGTTCGAAGCCTTGCACCGCGCGCTCGCGCGGTGTCGCTGGACGGTCCTGGCTCATGCGCCCTCCGCCTGCGCGGCGCGGCGCGCCTGCCGATAGTGCACGGTGTCGCTGACCTCGCGCAGCCGCTGCGCGGCGGTCTCCGGCGTGAGGTCGCGCTGCGCCTCGCCGAGCATTTCGAAGCCGACCATGAACTTGCGCACCGTCGCCGAGCGCAGCAGCGGCGGATAAAAATGTGCGTGCAGTTGCCAGTGGCGGTTGGCGTCGTCGTCCGGCTGTCCGGCGCCGTGCGGCGCGCCGTGCCAGCCCATCGAATACGGGAACGAACACTGGAACAGGTTGTCGTAGCGCGTCGTCAGGCGGCGCAAGGCGACGGCGAGATCGTCCGCCTGCGCCGTCGTCATCGCGTCGAGCCGCAAGGTGGGGGCCTTGGGCAGCAGCAGCGTCTCGAACGGCCACGCGGCCCAGTACGGCACGACGGCGACCCAGTGCCCGGTCTCGACGACCAAGCGCTCGCCCGCGGCCAGCTCATCGCGGACGTAGCGGACCAGCAGCGGTTCGCCGTGCCGGTCGAGGTACTCGCGCTGATGCGCGTCTGCGAGCACGGCCTCGTCGGGCCACTGATCCAGGCCCCAGACCTGTCCATGCGGATGCGGGTTGGAGCAGCCCATCGCCGCGCCCTTGTTCTCGAAGACCTGCACCCAGCGATGGCGCGCGCCCATGTCCGCGGACTGATCCATCCAGGCCCGCACGACGGCGCGCAGTTCAGGCAACTCGAGTTCCGGCAGCGTGCGGGCGTGATCGGGGGAGAAGCACAGCACGCGGCACTCGCCGGCGACCGGTGTCGACTGCAGCAGGTCGGCACCCGCTTCGTCAGGGACAGCAAGGGTCGCCTCGTCCCCCTGCGGCGGCTGCAGCGCCGCGAAGTCGTTCGTGAAGACGAAGGTCCCCGTGTAGTCCGGATTGCGCTGACCGTTCGCCCGGACGTTGCCGGCGCACAGGTAGCAGGTCGGGTCGTGGCTCGGCAGGGGCGCGTCGTCGATCGACTCCTGTGCGCCCTGCCAAGGACGCAACGTGCGGTGTGGCGAGACCAGCACGTGACGGCCGTTCAGCGGATTGCGCCGACGGTGGACGCGGCCAGGCCGGTCGGCCCGCAACGCAACGCCCTCGGGGGACTCAGCGGGGGTGGCGATGTCGGCGACTCGCCCGTCGTGGTGTACCGGGTTCATGTCGGCGATTATCACGAATTTATTTGTTATTAATGGCAGAACTTCACCCGGGTCCCCAGAGCAACAGGGCACATCTCATAAACTCGCCAATTCATTGGGTCCAAAGCGATGGGCCGCAACAAGACAACAGGGAACGCGCGATGGTGGAGGTCTCGGGCAGCCGGGTCTTGACGGTGGAGGGAGACGCGGCGCTGGCCGTCGCCAAGGCCCTCGCCTCGGACACGCGCCAGGCGATGCTGGGCCTGCTCACGCACCAGGTGCTGAACGTGTCGGAGCTGGCGTCGGCGATGAACCTCCCGCATTCGACGGTGAGCTTCAACATCAACCAGCTGCAGGCCGTGGGCCTCGTCTCGGTGGAGGTGGAACCCGGCACGCGCGGTCGGCAGAAGCTCTGCTCCAAGCGCTACGACGAGGTGCGTCTGCGCCTGCCCGGCGCGGCGATCGAGTCGCAGCCCAACGTCATCTCGATCAGCATGCCGATCGGCAGCTACCGTCACGTCGAGGCCAAGCCCACCTGCGGCCTGGTCAGCGAGAGCAAGATCATCGGCATGCTGGACGACTCGCGCTCGTTCTTCGAGCCCGAGCATGTCTACGCGCAGCTGCTGTGGTTCGGCGGCTCGGGCTACGTGGACTACGCCTTCCCCAACAACCTGCCCTACGGCGCGGTGCCCAATCACCTCGAGCTGTCGATGGAGATCTGCTCCGAGGCGCCGCAGTTCAACGAGGACTGGCCCTCCGACATCACGCTCTGGATCAACGACAAGGAGATCGGCACCTGGACCAGCCCCGGCGACTACGGCGGCAAGCCCTCGCTGCTGATGCCGGGCTGGTGGCAGGTCGACCGCACGACGCACGGGCTGCTCAAGCAGTGGAGCGTGGGGGGAGCAGGGCTCGATGATCGACGGCGTCGCGCTGGGCGCGGTGAAGATCGGCGACCTGGATCTGCCGCAGACGAATCACATCAAGGTGCGACTGGGCGTCAAGGACGACGCCCGCAACCGCGGCGGTCTCAACCTGTTCGGCCGCAAGTTCGGCAACTACCCGCAGGACATCGTCATGCGGATCGCGTTCGACTTCCCGCGCGGGCACGGCCCCGATGCGGTCGCCGCGGACGCCTCGGTGTCGTCTCGACCGCCGCGCGAGATGCGCTGAGCGGCTCAGGGTTCACGGCGCTACTGACGCGCTCGCGGCGTCTGACGCGGCCCGTCAGCAACAAGCACACTTGTTATCGACGACACCGCGCTCAGATCGCGATGGCGTCAAGCGTCGTGGCTGTCCGGGTGGTCGGCCACAGCGCCAGGCCACCGGCCAGGCTCCACGCCTGCCCGTGGCCGAGTCGGCGCAACGCCCGCGCCGCCTGCGCGCTGCGGTTGCCGCTGCGGCAGAAGAAGATCACCGGCGTCTGCTCCGGCAGCGCACGCCAGCGCGGCAGTGCGTTGATCAGCGCCGACAGCGGCACCGCCTCGGGCGCGAGTTCGTCGGTGGGGCTCATGCGCGCCTCGTAGGCCTCGCGCACGTCGACCAGCACCGGCTTCGGTCCGACGCCGTCGCCCAACATCGACTGCAGGCTCCCGACGTCGAGTTCGACGCGCTCCGTCGCCCGCGCGCAGTCCACGCGCGCGCCGCAGGCCATCGTCTGGTACTCGGTGGGCGCGAGGTCGCGCTCCAGCACGCCCTTGCCGATCGCGAAAGCCTCAGCGCTCAGGCGCCCCTTCAGCACGCCGTCGAGCAGCGGCTGCGCGCCGCATTCCACGGCAAGCGTCGTCGCAAAGCGGTCGTCGTAGTCGTGTCCGGGCAGCAGCAGGCCGTTCAGGCCGACATTGCGCTCCAGCGTCTTCAACGACGGGCCGAAGGCGGCCGGCGCGCTCTGCTCGAAATCGCTACGGCCCAGCGCGCCCGCCATCACCATGTCGCCGACGAAGGCCGAGATCAGTTCGCCGCCCGCGTGCAGCAGGTAGGCGGTGGAATCTTCCGTATGGCCGGGGATCGCGAGACGCGACAGCCGATGCGCGCCAAGCGCGATCACCTCGTTGCCCTTCGGCCAGCCCAGGGCGTCGACGCGATCGGCCAGCGCTTCCTCGGCGAGCAGGCTCGTCATCGCGTCGCGCAGCGCCTGCGCGGACGAGGCATGGTCGCCATGGCTGTGCGTGTCCAGCACCGCGGCCAAGGTCAGCCCGCGACATCGCATCCACTGCGCCAGCGTGCCGGTGAGTTCGGGCAGCGGGTCGACGACCACGCAGCGGCGGCTCGACACATCGGCGACGACGTAGCAGCAGGCGCCATCGACGGCGAAGCGTGTGAGCAGCTCCGGTGCCTGCGGGGTCTCATTCGGTGCCGGCGTCTGGCAGGTCGCGCGCAGCGACTCGCCACAGGCGCGCAGGCGTCTGCAGGCTTCATCGATGGTCGACTCGGCATCGGCCGCGCCGAAGGACAGACGCACCGCGGCGCCGGCTCGCCACGCCGGCAGGCCCATCGCCTGCAGCACGTAGCTCGGCGCCGCCTTCGCCGCGCCGCAAGCAGAGCCCCCGCTGACGCGCAGGCCGGCGGCGTCGAACAGGTCGAGCAGCAGCTTCGCACTCAGCCCGGGGACCGAGACGTTGAGCGTCGTCGGCAGGCTGATGTCGAACGGCGCGTTGAACACGACGCCGGGGAAGGCCTCGCGCAGCGCGTCGGCCAGGCGTTGGCGACGGTCCAGCAACTGGCCGAGCGACGCAAACACGCCGCCGCCTTCGAGCGCCTCCAGCACCGCACCCAGCGCGGCGATGCCGGCCATGTTCTCGGTGCCGGAGCGCTGCGCGCCCTCCTGCCCGCCGCCGGCCATCAACGGCGTGAACGGGGCGCCCTCGCGGACGTAGAGCATGCCGACGCCCTTGGGCGCGTAGAGCTTGTGGCCGGAGAACGGCGCGTAGTCGATCGCGCGTTCGCCGAGTTGCAGCGGCAGCTTGCCGAGCGCCTGCACGCCGTCCACCAGCCAGAGCGCGCCGGAGCCGCGCAGCGCGTCGGCGATGCCATCGAGGTCGCTGATGACGCCGGTCTCGTTGTTGGCGGCCATCGTGCAGACCAGGCCGGCCGAGGAAGCGTTCGCGCGCAGCCAGGCAAGGTCATGGCGGCCGTCGATGCCGACAGGGATCGCGACGACGTCCAGGTCCAGGCCCAGCAGCGTGTTCCAGTGCCGGAGCGCCTCGGGCACGGCCTTGTGCTCGGTGGCGCCGTAGAGCAGTTGCGGCGGGATGGCCTGGCCGGCCTCGCGCCGTTGTCGCAGCGCGGTCAGCGCGGACAGCACGGCGGTCTGGATGCCCTCGGTCGCACCGCTGGTGAAGACCAGCCGGCCGCCCGGTGCGCCCAGCACGCGCCGCGCGGTGGCGCGGACCGCGTCAAGCCGCGCCCGGGCCTTGAGACCACTGCCGTGGATGCTGCTCGGGTTCCCGAACGCGTCCGCCATCACGGAGAGCGCGGCGTCGCGGGCCTGCGGCAGGACGGGGGTGGTGGCGTTGGCGTCGAGGTAGATTTCCATGGTGGTCGATTGTCAGAATTCACGCTTGGAATCCACGTGCAAAATCCATCTTTCCTTGGCCGATTTCGGCAATTGAATTCCAAGGTTGGCCAACATGACGAAACTGGATTCCATCGACCGAAAGATTCTCGATGTCCTGCAGCGGGACGCGTCCGTGCAGGTGAGTGAGCTGGCGGCGGAGGTCGGGCTGTCGACGACGCCGTGCTGGCGTCGGGTGCAGCGGCTGAAGGAGTCGGGCGTGATCACCCGCAACGTGATGCTGGTGGACCCGAAGAAGGTGAACGTCGGGGTGACGGTGTTCGTGTCGGTGCGGACGAACGTGCACTCGCAGGCCTGGTTCGACCAGTTCCGCGCGGCGATCGAGGCGATCCCGGAGGTCGTCGAGTTCTACCGGATGAGCGGCGACGTGGACTACCTGCTGCGCGTGGTGGTGCCGGACATCGCGGCCTACGACCAGGTCTATCGCCGGCTGATCGCGGGAACGCAGCTGTCGGACGTCAGCTCCAGCTTCGCGATGGAGGAGCTGAAGTTCACGACGGCGTTGCCGTTGTCGTATATCGCGTGACGGCTGGTCCGCTCACCATCTCAGCCAATGTCGCCCAGCGAGCGCTCCCAGCGCCGCCGACATGCCCATCCCGAGCACGTACCAGATCGCGACGAATGGGGCGCCCATCTCGGGGCAGTGCAGCGAGTAGACGCACGCGCCCACCGCGCCCGCAAGCCAGCCTGCCGCCGCCCCGGTCAGCACCGGCCGCGTCGGCGCCAGACCGCGAAGCGCCCACAACAGGCCGACGCCGATCGGCAGCGCCGTCGCCGTCACGTTGAACACGCAGACCCGCCACGTCGTGCCCAGCACCAGCGGCACGCGCGCGGCGGGTTCGGCCATCCACAGCACCACCGCCGCCCAGATCCACAGCAGCGACACCGGCAGCCACACGCCCAGCCACCAGCCGTTCATCCGTGCCCCGGGGTGGCCGAGACGGAACACCACGACCAGGCCGGTCGCGGCCACCGCCAGCGGCATCGCCACCTTCTGCCAGAACACCGCCGTGCCCATCACTTCGGCCAGGTCGGCGCGGATGCCGAAGGCGCCCTGCACCCACGCCAGCGCCAGCGCCACACCCACCAGCAGCGCGACGGCGAAGCGCCGCTCGCCGGTGCGCTTCGGCACCGGGCCGGCATCCTGCGCCAGCAGTCCGATCAGGTCGTCGGTCTTCATGTCATGTCCTTCCACAGTCGCGCCAGCGTCTTCAATCCCCGGTGCACCCCGACCTTCACCGCCGACTCGCTCAGCCCGGTGAGCTGGGCGGTCTCCTGGACCGACAGCCCCTCGACCTTGGTGTGCAGGATCGGCAGGCGCTGGTTGGTCGGCAATCGATCCAGCAGCCGGCTCAGGTCGCGGCGCGAATCGCCGGCCTCGTGGTCGGCGGCCGCGAACACCGCGAGGTCGTCGTCGAGCGGCTCGTTCAGCGCGTCGTGCCGCTCGCGACGACGCCAGAGGTCGACCAGCTTGTAACGCGCGACCGCATGCACCCAGGCCGTCAGCGGCTCGCCGCGGCGGTAGGTCTGACGTTGCGCGTGCACGGCCATCAGCGTCTCCTGCACCAGATCCTCGACCTCGTCCGGCAGCTGCTGCAGTCGCCGCCGGAAGTAGCCGCGCAGCAGCGCCCCCAGGCGCTGGAGGAAGCGGTGGTAAGCCCCCGCATCTCCGTCCAGCCCGGCCAGGAAGAGGTCGTGCAACTCATGTTCTGTCGCGATCACGGGATCTATTCGCGTCATGGGGCCGGAAGGTTACAGGGGGCTCGAAAAAAAGAACCTGGAAATTTCCGGGCGGCGCTGTAACCCCCGGCGCAAATGGCACGAACTAACCCTCGGATGCGACGGACCAATCGGCGCGTTCATCACGCAAACCCACTATCCACCCGCACAAGGAGTGCCCCCATGAAGTCGACCACCCTGAGCCTCGCCCTGGTCACCCTGACCGCCCTGTCCGCCTCCGCCATGGCACAGGACGCCAAGCCTGCCGCCGCGGAGAAGGAACGCTGCTACGGCGTCGCCATGGCCGGCAAGAACGACTGCGCCGCCGGCCCCGGCACCACCTGCGCCGGCACCGCCAAGATGGACTACCAGGCCAACGCGTGGAAGTACGTCCCCGCCGGCACCTGCACGACGATCAAGACCCCCAAGGGCATGGGCTCGCTCTCCGCGATCAAGTCCTGAGCGGCACGCCCTCATGACACACGCGCTGGGCGCCGGCCTGGGCTTCAAACCGGAGTTCGCGGAAGACGCGCTGGCAGCGCGTGATCCGGGACTCTGGTTCGAGGTCCACCCCGAGAACTACCTCGTCGCGGGCGGCCCGCGCCTGGCGCTGCTCGAGACCCTGCGGGCGACACATCCGCTGTCGCTGCATGGGGTGTCGATGTCCCTGGCCGGCACGGCGCCGCCGGATCCCAAGCATCTGAGGCGCTTCGCCGCGTTGGCGGACCGGCTGCAGCCGGCGCTGGTGTCGGAGCATCTGGCGTGGAGCCGCTTCGGCGGGGCGTATGCACCGGACCTGCTGCCGGTGCCGCGCACGACGGAGGCCTTGCGTCATGTCGCGGCGAACCTCTCCCGCATGCAGGACGCGCTGCAGCGCCGTGTCGCCATCGAGAACCCCACGCATTACCTGTCCCTCTCCCACGAATGGGGCGAGGTCGATTTCCTGCATGAACTCGTCCGCCGCACCGGCTGCGGGTTGCTGGTCGACGTGAACAACGTGTTCGTGTCCGCAAGCAACCTCGGCATCGACGCCTCGGCGTGGATCGATGCGGTCGACGGTGATGCAGTGATGGAAATCCACGTCGCCGGGCACCGTGCCGACGCGGACGCCAGCACCGGGCTGTTGATCGACAGCCACGACGCGGCCGTCGCGGCGCCGGTCTGGACGTTGCTGGCGCGATTGACCGCTCGCATCGGTCCCAGACCGACCCTGGTCGAGCGCGACGGCAACCTGCCGCCCTTCGCCGAGTTGATCGCCGAACGCAGACAGGCTCAGTCAGCACTCGACGCGGCAACACGCGCGCCTCATGAGGTGCTCGCATGACGCGCATCGAATCGCGCGCGGAGCCGGCGCTTGAGTCGCTCGCCAGATTTCAGGAAACGTTCTGGCGTGACCTCTGGGCCGCGCCGGAGGACGACACTGCCCGCCCCGCATCGGCGGCCGCTCAGCCCGGCTTCGCCGTCTATCGCAACACCATGTTGAAAGGCTGCGCGGATGCGCTGATCTCGCTCTATCCGGCCGTACACCGGCTGACCGGCGATGCGTGGATGCAGGCGGTGGCACTCGACGCGGTGCGGGCCGACCCGCCAACGGGCGGCGACCTCCAGCACTACGGCGCGCGCTTCCCCGCGTTCCTCGATGTGGCGCTCGCCGGCAGCGAACTGCCCTGGCTTGGCGAGGTCGCGCGCCTGGACCGGCTCTGGAGCGAGAGCCACGTGTCGGCCGATGCGCCGGTACTCGAGGTACCGGCCATCGCAGGACTCGAAGCCGAACGACTCGCCGCGTCGCGGCTGGTGCCGCACCCCGCGGCGCGATGGCGCTGGTGCGCCGGCTGGCCGGCATTCAGCCTCTGGAACGCGGCACGCACCCAAGGCGCCGATCCGAATCCACCGCATTGGCAGGGCCAGGGCGCGCTGCTGACGCGGCCCTCCGGCGCGGTCATCGCGCTCGAGATCGATGCCGCCGATTGCGCCCTGCTCGACGCCTGCGCCGACGGCACACCGCTCGGCGAAGCGCTGGACACCATCCAGGCCCGCCTCCCCGCCTTCGACCCCGGCGCCGCGCTGGGCCGTCTGCTCAATCAAGGCGCCTTCACCGGCGTCATGGAGATCCCGTCATGAACACGATCAACTCCACATCCCGCACCGGACGCGACACCACCTGGTCGCTGGCCACGATCCGCCAGCGCCTGGAGCGCCTCATCTCGCATGACCTCATCGCGCTGGCCTGCCGATTCAGCATCGCGGGCGTGTTCTGGCTGTCCGGCCGCACCAAGGTCGAGGGCTGGTTCACGCTGACCGACACGACCTTCCTGCTGTTCCGCCAGGACTACGCGCTCCCGCTGATCCCGCCGGAATGGGCCGCCTATCTCGCCACGGGCGCGGAGCACCTCCTGCCGATCCTGCTGGTACTGGGGCTGTTCACGCGCCTGGCCGCCCTCGGCGTGCTGGGGATGACGGCGGTGATCCAGACCTTCGTCTATCCGTCGGGCTGGCCGACGCATCTGAGCTGGGCGGCGCCGATGCTGTATCTCCTGGGTCGGGGCCCCGGCCGGTGGTCGCTGGACCACCTATTCAGCCGCGGTATTCAAGCGCGCCCTTGAAACGTCAAGACCGGTCCATATAATCTCCCTGCTAGCACTCGCGATGGTCGAGTGCTAACAAGCCCCGAGGCCCTGGCTGAGGGGCTTACTTCTTGTGATGGACTGGCTTGTGCGCTGAGCGCACGGCGGGTCCTTGAAGCAAGTCTGCATTAGTCAAGGAGATCTGATGAAACTGCGTCCTCTGCACGATCGCGTGATCGTTAAGCGCCTGGAAAACGAAACCAAGACGGCCTCCGGCATCGTCATCCCCGACAACGCCGCCGAGAAGCCCGACCAGGGCGAAGTGCTGGCCGTCGGCCCGGGCAAGCGCAACGACAAGGGTGAATTCATCGCCCTGAACGTCGCCGTCGGCGACCGCGTCCTGTTCGGCAAGTACAGCGGCCAGACCGTCAAGGTCGACGGCGACGAGCTGCTCGTCATGCGCGAGGAAGACCTGTTCGCCGTCATCGCCAAGTAATCGACGACCGCGACAGACCTTCATCCAGATAAAGATTTCGGAGAGATACACATGGCAGCAAAAGACGTTGTCTTCGGCGGCGAGGCCCGTGCCCGCATGGTCGAAGGCGTGAACATCCTGGCCAACGCGGTCAAGGTCACGCTGGGCCCCAAGGGCCGTAACGTGGTGCTGGAGCGCTCGTTCGGCGCCCCCACCGTCACGAAGGACGGTGTCTCGGTCGCCAAGGAGATCGAGCTCAAGGACAAGCTGCAGAACATGGGCGCCCAGATGGTCAAGGAAGTCGCTTCCAAGACCTCGGACAACGCCGGTGACGGCACCACCACCGCCACGGTCCTGGCCCAGGCCATCGTCCGCGAAGGCATGAAGTACGTGGCCGCCGGCATGAACCCGATGGACCTGAAGCGCGGCATCGACAAGGCGGTCACCGCCCTGGTCACGCAGCTGAAGGCGGCCTCCAAGGCCACCACGACCTCCAAGGAAATCGCCCAGGTCGGCACCATCTCCGCCAACTCCGACGCCGACGTCGGCGAGATCATCGCCAAGGCGATGGACAAGGTCGGCAAGGAAGGCGTGATCACCGTCGAAGACGGCAAGAGCCTGGACAACGAGCTCGACATCGTCGAAGGCATGCAGTTCGACCGCGGCTACCTGTCGCCGTACTTCATCAACAACCCGGAAAAGCAGTCGGCGATCCTGGACAACCCGTTCGTCCTGCTCTACGACAAGAAGATCTCCAACATCCGCGACCTGCTGCCGACGCTGGAAGCCGTCGCGAAGTCGGGCCGTCCGCTGCTGATCATTGCCGAAGAAGTCGACGGCGAAGCGCTGGCGACCCTGGTCGTCAACACGATCCGCGGCATCCTGAAGGTCGTCGCCGTGAAGGCCCCGGGCTTCGGCGACCGCCGCAAGGCCATGCTGGAAGACATCGCCATCCTGACCGGCGGCAAGGTGATCGCCGAGGAAGTCGGCATGTCGCTCGAGAAGGTCACGCTGGCTGACCTGGGCCAGGCCAAGCGCGTCGAAGTGGGCAAGGAAAACACCACCGTCATCGACGGCAACGGTGCCGGCGCCGACATCGAAGCGCGCGTCAAGCAGATCCGCGTCCAGATCGAGGAAGCCACCAGCGACTACGACCGCGAGAAGCTGCAGGAACGCGTGGCCAAGCTGGCCGGCGGCGTCGCCGTCATCAAGGTCGGTGCCGCCACCGAAGTCGAGATGAAGGAAAAGAAGGCCCGTGTCGAAGACGCGCTGCACGCCACCCGTGCCGCCGTTGAAGAAGGCATCGTGGCCGGCGGCGGCGTCGCGCTGCTGCGCGCCCGTCAGGCCGCTGGCACGATCAAGGGCGACAACGCCGACCAGGACGCCGGCATCAAGCTGATCCTGAAGGCCATCGAAGCCCCGCTGCGCGAGATCGTCTACAACGCCGGTGAAGAAAGCTCCGTCGTCGTCAACACCGTGCTGGCCGGCTCCGGCAACCACGGCTACAACGCGGCCAACGGCACCTACGGCGACATGATCGAGATGGGCATCCTGGATCCGACCAAGGTGACCCGCACCGCGCTGCAGAACGCCGCGTCCGTGGCCTCGCTGATGCTGACGACCGAGTGCATGGTCGCCGAAGCGCCGAAGGACGAGTCCGCCGGCCCGGCCATGCCTGGCGGCATGGGCGGCATGGGCATGGACATGTGATGTCCGCCTGAGCACGGCGCGCGGTGGTCCCACCGCGCGTCACGCTCGGGACCCACGCTCTCGAAAGGGGTCGCTTCGGCGACCCCTTTTTTCGTTCGTGCAAGATGAGTCGGTTGCGCTTCGATACGACGTAGGCTCGACCATTGCCAATATCCGCTGCAGCATCCGCTCAGCATCATGGTCACCGCCGGCCGCCAGGTCGCGCGGCCATCAGGCTTTCCCCAGGCCGCACGTCCCCGTGCCCCAGGGGATGTCACCTGAATCAGGGGCGACCATAATGCAGCTGACAACTTGTCACAAATGATGGTCCAAGCGTCTTCGCCCTCCCTGCAGTCCCTGCTCGACGACACCCTCGCGCATGTGCCCGCGTTGGCGCACGCGGTCTACAACGGCCTGCAGGATGAGCTCAAGAGCAGGCTCGAACATCACCAGTTGCTGGCCGGATGGTCCAAGCGGCGCGCGAGCTTCGCGTCCGACTTCGAAGGCTCGCTCAACCTCCTGCTGAAGACGGCCCGCGACGGCGGCGATCCGCTGCAGCGGGAGCGCCCCGTCTCACGCGGCGGCGAACTGTCCTTCAGCCTCGTCGATGAGAGCCAGGCCCTGAAGGACGTCGCGATCGCCCACGTGATCACCGCGATCGAAGACCAGTCCCGAGCTGAGCTGCATCAGCTGGGCAACTTCTTCGCCGCGCTGCGCGGCATCGCGCGGCCGTTGAAGAACGACAACCCGTTGCGGGCCGCGCTGTTCGCACAGGCGCTGGCACGCGCCATCGAAGGCGTGGACCTCGACGCCGACGGCCGCTATGCGCTGATGCGCATGGCCGCGCATCCGCTGGCGACCAAGCTGCAGCCGATCTACACCCTGCTCTGCCAGGGCCTGAGACAGGCGCAGTTGAGCGGCATGCTGACCAGCCACGGGTCGGCGCTCAAGGAGTCGGAACTGCGCCTGCGCCAGTTCAAGACCTTGACCGACACGCCGACGCAGAACGCAACGCTGGACCAGGTCGCGATGAAGCTGGACCTGATGAACACGCGCGCCGCCGAGCTCGGATCGGCGCGCGCCGCAGTCCCTGGTTCGCCCACTCCGCCGGCGGGCGCCCTGTCCGCCCCCCCGCCCAAGCTGGGGCCGGGCATCGGCGCGCCGGGCACGGACCTGCTGTCGCGCCTGTATGACCAGATCCTGGCCGACGACAGCCTGCAGCCGCCGCTGAAGGTCCTGATGGGTCGACTGCAGGTCGCGATCGTGCGCCTGTCCAAGACCGATCCCTCGCTGCTGCGTCGCCAGGACCATCCGACCTGGCAGTTGCTGAACCGCCTGGCCGCGCACGGCGCGGGCTTCCAGCGCAGCGACGATGCGGAACTGAAGGCCTTCCTGCAATTCCTGGAACGCGTGATCCAGCCGCTGCTGGACAGCGCGCATCCCTCCGCGTTGCAGTTCCAGCAGGCATTGACCGAGGTCGACACCCACATCCGCGCGCAGGCCGAGGCCCGCGGCCAGCGCAGCGCGGTGGCGCTCGAGCGCCTGGACCGCGAGCAGCGCCGCCAGGAATGGCAACGGATGCTGCGCGACCAGTTGCAGCACCAGCTCGACGATGCCCAGGCGGGCAAGCTGATGCGGCGTTTCCTGCTCGGCCCCTGGGTCGAGGTCATCGCGCAGGCGATGGTCCAGCACGGCCGGGATGCCTCGGAACCGCAGACCTACATCGAGCTCGTGGACGCGCTGCTGCACAGCGTGTCGCCGCAGCCGGACGAGGCGGCGCGCACGCGCCTGCGCGTCCAGTTGCCGGACCTCGTCCGCGCGCTGGACCGCGGCATGGATGCCATCGCGCTGCCGCAGATGCAGCGGCAGACCTTCCTCGACGAGCTGATGCGCCAGCACGGCCGGGTGCTGCGCGGACTGCCGGCCGTGGAGGAGGCCGCCCCGGCCGCCCCGTCGCCGCGACGCCCGGCGCAGACGTCCGAGGAACTGCTGCAGCAACTGCTCGACGAACGCGAGTCGCAACTCCCCTCGCGCTGGGCCTACGAGCGCGTCGACCGCGGCCAGTTGCCGACGGTGCCGGTGGCGCTCTACAGCGAGGAGCACTCGCCCCACGCGCACGCGGCGCTGCAGGACTGGATCGCCGGCGTGCACATCGGCGGCTGGTACCACTTCTTCCACCAGAGCGAGTGGATCACCGCGCAGATCGCGTGGATCAGCGACAGCCGCCAGATGTTCCTGTTCGTCGGCCAGGCGTCGGAGGAGCGCCACTCGGTCACGCGCGGCGCGCTGGAACAGCTGGTCGCCAACGGGCTGATCACGCAGCTGGAAGACGAGCCGCTGCTGCAGCGCGCGATCGGCACGCTGATGCTGGACCTGGACCGCGCCCCGCCCAACGGCAACGATCACTGACGGACACCGTCGGGACGCCGCCGGGGCCTGCCCGCGGGCCAGGTTCGGGTCACAATGCGCCCGCCTCGCGCCGTCGCCGCGAGCTTGTCCCGCAGCCCGATGTCCGCCCTGTCCCGAGATCCCCGCGTCCTTCCCCGCGTTCGTCGCCTTCTGCGCCTGAGTGGCCAGTGCCGCCTGGCGCTGGCGGTCGCCCTGATCGCGCTCGCCGCGCCGGTCGCCGGCCTCGCCCAGACGGTGCCGCCCAACCCCCCGCCCGGGCCGGTGGCGACGCCCGCGGCCGACCAGGCCCAGCGGCCCAAGCTCGGGCTGGTGCTCTCGGGCGGCGCGCGCGCGCGGTCTGGCGCACGTCGGCATCCTGAAGGTGCTCGAACGCGAACGCATCCCCGTCGACATCGTCACCGGCACCTCGATGGGCGCGATCATCGGCGGGCTCTACGCCAGCGGCATGTCGGCCGACGACCTCGACCGCGAGCTGTCGCGGATCGCCTGGGACCGGCTGTTCGCGAGCCGCGTCGACCGCCAGGACCTGTCGCAACGCCGCAAGGAGGAGGACTTCGAGTTCTCCGCGACGATCGAGTTCGGCCTGCGCGACGGCGAGGTCCGCGTCCCCACCGGCACGCTCTCCAGCCGCGGGCTCGAGGCGCTGCTGCGCCGGCTGACGCTGCCGGTGCGCGACGTGCATCAGTTCGACCACCTGCCGACGCCCTTCCGCGCCGTCGCCACCGACATGGAGAACGGCCACGAGCGCATCCTGGCCGAAGGCGACCTCGCGCTGGCGCTGCGCTCCAGCATGAGCGTGCCCGGCGTGTTCGCGCCGGTCGAATGGGAGGACCGCATCCTCGGCGACGGCGGCCTGGTCAACAACCTGCCGGTCGACGTGGCCCGCGAGATGGGCGCGACGCGCCTGATCGCGGTGAACGTCGGCACGCCGGTGGGCGGACGCGACACGCTGAACTCGCTGCTCGGGCTGACCGCGCAGATGATCAACATCCTCACCGAGCAGAACGTGCAGCGCTCCATTGCCAGCATGTCCGCCGGCGAGGACCTGCTGATCACGCCGAAGCTGGGCAAGCTGACGTCGGGCGACTTCGACAAGGTCCGCGACCTGATCCGCGCCGGCGAGGAAGCCGCCGAGGCGATGCTGCCGCAGCTGCGCGCCTACGCCGTCGACGAGCGGACCTACACGGACTGGCAGATCGCGCGCATCGGCACCAAGGCGCCGGGCGTGTTCATCGCCGCGGTGAAGCTGGAAGGCTCCGACAACACCAACCCGGAGCGCTTCCGCAGCCAGCTCGAATCGAAGCCGGGCCAGCCCTTCAACAACGAGACGGCGGAGCGCGACATGCGCTTCCTGTCCTCCAGCGGCGACTACAACCGCGTCGACTATCACGTCGAGCACCGCGCCGAGGGCGAGACGCTGGTCTTCAACATGGAAGACAAGCCCTGGGGGCCGAACTACTTCCGCGTGGGCATGGACCTGTCGACCGACTCGGGCGGCGACAGCTTCTTCAACCTGCGCCTGAGCCACAACCGCCACTGGCTGACCGACAAGGGCACCGAGTGGCGCAACCAGATCACGATCGGCGAGACGCCGCGGCTCTATACCGAGCTGTACCACCCGCTGGGCCTGAAGCTGGGCGTGGCCGACGACTGGTTCGTCAGCGCCTGGGGCGAGGCCAACCAGCGCAAGCAGATCGTCTATGACGACAACGATCCGGACAACGCCAGCCTGGGCCAGGCGCGGCTGGTGCGGCGCGACGCTTCCGTGGGACTGGATGTCGGTCAGCCGTGGGGACGCTGGGGCGAGGTCCGGCTGGGCGTGATCAGCCAGATCCGGCACGCCAAGCCCGACCTGATCACGGTGGCGACGCCCGAGATGGGCAAGCTGCGCTGGACCAGCTACGAGCGCGGCTTCCGGTTCCGGACCGTCGTCGACCAGCTGGACTACGCGAACTTCCCGCAGCACGGCTATCGCTTCACCGTCGAGGCGCAAGGCGGCCGCCAGGACAACCGCAACCTCAGTAGCGGCCGCTTCCTGCGGCTGAACACGGGACGGGAACGTGGTGCGCAGCTTCGGCGGGCACACGGTCAGCCTGTACGCGCGCGCCGTGGCGTCGCAGCAGCCGGACGACACGGGCCTCGGCGGCTACACGCTGGGCGGTTTCCACCAGCTGTCGGGCTACAACCCGAACCAGCTCAGCGGCAACTCGCTGCTGTTCACGCGGGCGACCTACTACCGGCGCCTGAACGACCAGCCCTTCCTCTCGCGCGGGTTCTTCATCGGCGGCACGCTGGAGGCGGGCAACACCTGGCTCTCGCGCCGAGACATCAGCATCAAGGACATGCGCTACGCGAGCAGCATCTTCCTGGGCTCGGACACGGGACTGGGGCCGCTGTACGTGGGCATCGGCTACGCGCCACGCGGCGGGACCGCGTTCTACGTGTTCATCGGCCGGCCTTAAGCCGGCGCCGAGTCGTCTTCCGCGTCGTCGGACGGCTCGTCGTCTTCCTCGTCCTCGCCGTACGGCGCGCGCGGCTCAGCGTGCGCCCAGTCGTAGATCACCTCGGCGACGTCTTCCAGGCCCTGCTTGCTCAGCGCCGAGAACAGCGTGACGCCGATGTCGGAATCCTCCGTCGCCAGCACGCCCAGGTCCTTCTGGACCTGCGCCAGGATGGCGGCGCCTTCCTTGCGGTTGAGCTTGTCGGCCTTGGTCAGCACGACCAGCAGGCTGACCTCGCCCGCGGTGACGCGGTCGGACACGTATTCGAGCAGCTGCTTGTCGAGGTCGGTCAATCCCAGGCGGGAGTCGACCATCAGCACTACGCCCGACAGCTCCTCGCGCTGGCCGAGATAGTCGGCCATGACGCGCTGCCAGCGCAGCTTGGCGTCGCGGGCCACCGCGGCATAACCGTAGCCGGGCAGGTCGGCGAACAGCGCGTTGGGCGCGTCGCGCGGGCCCACCGCGAACAGGTTGATGTGCTGCGTGCGGCCCGGCGTCTTCGACGCGAAGGCCAGGCGCTTCTGCTGGGCCAGCGTGTTGACCGCCGTCGACTTGCCGGCGTTGGAACGACCGACGAAGGCGATCTCCGGCAGGCCGCGCGGGGCCAGGTCTTGCGCGCGCGCCTCGCCCTCGCCGACTTCCTCGCCTGTGGCTTCGGATCCCGGGTCGTCTTCCGGGTCGTCACCCGAGTCGTCATGCGGCGCGCCGACGTCAGCGGCGTCGTCGTCAAGCAACGCCTCGTCGAACTCGGCGGCTTCGGCCTCGGCCAGCGCCGCCTCCGCGCGCGCCAGCGCCTCCCCCGGCAGCACGCCGTCGACCGGCAGGTGCTTGAGCTGGCTGGCCGTGGTCAGGAAGCGCGCGGTGTGCGTCCAGGCCAGCGCGCGCTTGCCCGGGGTCATCGGCTCGGTGCTGGCGGCCTTCTTCACCGGCGGGGGCAGGCCTTGCGCCCTGGCCTTTTCGGCGTTCTTCGCGCGGGCCTTGGCGGCCGCGCGCATACCCGTTTTCCCGGGGCCCTGCTTCTTCTTTGATGCTCCAGCGCGTCCCGCGCCACGGCCTGCGGGTTTCCCTGGGGCCGCAGGGGCGGGTTTCTTGTCGGAATCGGTCATCGGGCTGCGCGGGCTCTAAAGAGGTGCATTGTAAGATCCCGCGGTTGCGCTCACCCAACCCTCAACATTCATGAAGACTGCCGCTTTCTTGTTGTCGAGCATGGTTTTGATGTCCGGCGCCGCCAACGCCAATGAACCCGCTGCGGCGGCCAAGCCCGATCTGACCAAGGGCCAGGCCATCAGTTCGCAAGTCTGTGCCGCCTGCCATACGGCCGACGGTACCCGCGGCAGTCCCGCCAACCCCATCATCGCCGGCCAGCACGCCGACTACCTGGCCAAGCAGCTGCACGAGTTCAAGTCGGGCAAGCGCAAGAACCCGGTGATGTCGGGCATGGCCGCGCCGCTGACGGACGACGACATCCGCAACGTCTCCGCGTTCTACGCCAGCAAGGGCTCCAAGCCCGGCTTCGCGAAGAACAAGGAGCTGATCACCCTGGGCGAGAAGATCTACCGGGGCGGCATCGCGGACAAGCAGGTGCCCGCCTGCGCCGGCTGTCACAGCCCCAACGGCGCCGGCATCCCGGCGCAGTACCCGCGCCTGGGCGGCCAGCACAGCGACTACACCGAGGCCCAGCTGACGGCGTTCCGCGCCGGCGGCCGCCCGAACAGTCCGCAGATGCTGGCCATCGCCGCCAAGATGAGCGACCGCGAGATCAAGGCGGTCTCGGACTACATCGCCGGCCTGCGCTGAGCGATCGCCCGCGGGGCGCACCTTTGGGGAAGGTTCCGACGAACGAGGCCGGTGATCCGATCACCGGCCTTCGCTTTTGCCGGCCCTCGCCCGATTCGTCGCCGGGCGCAACGAGAATGCCGGCCATGACCGAGAAGTCCCCGAGAGTCCCACCAGGCAGACAGCCCAGGCCGCCGCGCGCGTCGCGCTCGACGACGCGATGGAGCTGGTGGCGTCGATGCGCTTCGCCATCGCGCTGCTGACGGTGCTGTGCATCGCCTCCGTGATCGGCACCGTCGTGCAGCAGCGCCAGCCGATGCCCAACTACGTCAACCAGTTCGGACCGTTCTGGTCGGAGCTGTTCGGCAAGTTCGACCTGTACACCGTCTACAGCGCATGGTGGTTCCTGCTGATGCTGGGTTTCCTGGTCGTGTCGACCAGCCTGTGCATTGCGCGCCATACGCCCAAGATCCTGCGCGACCTGAAGACCTACAAGGAGACGATGCGCGAGCAGTCGATCCAGGCCTTCAAGCACAAGGCGCTGGGTTACCTGCACATGAATCCGGAAGCCGCGCTGGGCCAGATCAACGCGTGGCTGAGCGCCGAGGGCTGGAAGGCCCGCGCGCAGGTGCGCAACGGCGGCGTCATGATCGGCGCGCGCAAGGGCTCGGCGCACAAGATCGGCTACCTGGCGGCGCATTCGGCCATCGTGCTGATCTGCCTGGGCGGGCTGTTCGACGGCGATCTGGTCGTGCGCGTCATGATGTGGGCGCAGGGCAAGCAGATCTACCAGGGCGACGACCTCACCCAGGTCACCGACATCAACCGCCTGACGCCGGCCAATCCGAGCTTCCGCGGCAACCTGTACGTCCCCGAGGGCAGCCGCTCGTCGACGGCGCTGATCTCGATGCCCAGCGGCGTCGTGGTGCAGGACCTGCCCTTCGACGTGGAGCTGAAGAAGTTCATCGTCGAGTACTACGCGACCGGCATGCCCAAGCTGTTCGCCAGCGACGTGGTCCTGCACGACCGCCGCGACGGCACGTCGACCAAGGCGACGGTCAAGGTCAACGAGCCCGTGACCTACCGCGGCGTGACGCTCTACCAGAGCAGCTTCGAGGACGGCGGCTCCTCGCTGAAGCTGAAGCTGCGCGCGCTGCAGGCGGCGCACGACACGCCGCTGGACGGCAAGGTCAACGGCACGACGACGCTGACGGCGGACGGCGAGAAGTTCGGGCTCGAATTCACCGGCCTGCGCGTCATCAACGTCGAGAACTTCGCCGACGACGGCAAGGACAAGAACGGCACCGACGTGCGCAAGGTGGACCTGGTCGGGCGGCTGGAACAGCACCTGGGCTCGGGCGCCAACCTCGAGGGCAAGAAGACGCTGCGCAACGTCGGCCCCTCGTTCAGCTACAAGCTGCGCGACGCCAGCGGCCAGGCGCGCGAGTACAACAACTACATGCTGCCGCTGGAGCTGGACGGCCACCGCGTGATCCTGCTCGGCGTGCGCGACACGCTGTCGGACAGCTTCCGCTACCTGCGCATCCCCGTGGACGGCAAGGACAGCATGGAAGGCTGGCTGGCGCTGCGGCGCGGGCTGGCCGATCCGGCGCAGCGGCTGCAGGCGGCCAGGCAGTACGCGCTGGACGCCAGCCCGCCGGACAAGCCGGCGATGCAGGCGCAGCTGGAAGCGACCGCGCTGCGCACGCTGACGCTGTTCGCCGGCGCCGAGGGCCTGAAGGCCGACGCGCCCGCGCAGGGCGCGGCGGTGGGCGGCCTGCCGGCGCTGTCGCAGTTCATCGAGCGCGAGGTGCCCGAGGCCGAACGCGCCCGCGTGTCCGAAGTGCTGCTGCGCATCCTCAACGGCAGCCTGTTCGAGCTCCACAAGCAGGCCGAGGCGCAGCACGGCCGTCCGGCGCCCCAGCCGGGCGAGGCCACGCAGGCCTTCATGACGCAGTCGGTGATGTCGCTGTCGGACGCGATGTTCTACCCGTCGCCGGTCATCATCCAGCTGGACGACTTCCAGCAGGTGCAGGCCAGCGTGTTCCAGGTGACGCGCGCGCCGGGGCAGACCCTGGTCTACCTCGGAGCGGTATTGCTGATCATCGGCGTGTTTGCGATGCTCTACATCAAGGAACGTCGCCTGTGGCTGTGGCTGGAAGCCGCGCCGGGCCGCTCCGAACAGACCCGCGTCCGCATGGCGCTGTCCAGCAACCGCGATACCGCCGACCTGCCCGTCGAATTCGAATCGCTCAAGCAGCGCCTGCTGCATGAGGAGGCCTGACATGAACACCACCACCGCGGACTCGTCCCACCTGCCCTCGCAACTGCCGTCCCAGTTGCCGGGTTCCGGCGAGGCGACCCCGACACGCTCGCTGGTCATCGGCAAGCGCGGCTACTTCCAGGGACGCAACGCCTTCGACTGGATCTTCGCGGCGCTGGTGCTGATCGGCGCCGGCTTCGCGTTCAGCCGCTACAGCGCGTCGATGGATGTCTACGAGAAGGGCATCCTGGCCGGCGCCGCGCCCGCACTGATCGCGCTGGGCTGGTTCTGGCGGCCGCTGCGCCTGCTGTGCCTGATCGTGGGCGCGGCCAGCCTCTTCGCCATCCAGCTCTACCTGCGCCAGACCGACGGCTTCGGCGCCGACCTCGCCGCGGGCGAGAAGGTCTTCTTCCTGAAGTACATGCTGTCCAGCCAGAGCGCGATCCTGTGGATGAGCGTGCTGGTGTGGATGAGCACGCTGTTCTACTGGCTGGGCTTCCTGCAGAAGTCGGGCCACAGCGCGGCGGAGGCGATCGGCACGCGCCTGGCGTGGGGCGCCGTGGGCATGGCGCTGATCGGCACGATGGTGCGCTGGTTCGAGAGCCACCAGATCGCGCCCGACATCGGCCACATCCCGGTCAGCAACCTGTACGAGGTGTTCGTCCTCTTCACCTGGCTGACGACGCTGATGTACCTGTACTACGAGCAGCGTTTCGCGACGCGGGCGCTCGGCGCCTACGTGATGCTGGTGGTGAGCGCGGCGGTCGGTTTCCTGCTCTGGTACACGATGGCGCGTGAAGCGCACGAGATCCAGCCGCTGGTCCCGGCGCTGCAGAGCTGGTGGATGAAGATCCACGTGCCGGCGAACTTCATCGGCTACGGCAGCTTCGCGATGGCCGCGATGGTGGCGCTGGCGACGCTGCTGAAGACGGCGACGCCGCGCGCGCTGGTGATCGGCCTGATCGGCGTGCCGGTGGGGCTGGTGCTGGTGCTGGTGGGCTTCCGCTTCGGCGCGAACGTCTCGCCGGAGATCGCGACCGGCCTGAACGGCTGGGCCGGCAAGATGGCCGGCGTGGCGGTGTTCCTGGCGGCCAGCGTCGCGCTGCGTGGTCCGCTGACGGCGCGGCTGCCGGCGCTGCCGGTGCTGGACGACCTGACCTACAAGTCGATCGCGCTGGGCTTCGCCTTCTTCACGATCGCGACCATCCTGGGCGCGTTCTGGGCGGCGGAAGCCTGGGGCGGCTACTGGAGCTGGGACCCGAAGGAAACCTGGGCGCTGATCGTCTGGCTGAACTACGCGGCCTGGCTGCACATGCGGCTGATCAAGGGCCTGCGCGGCGTGGTGGGCGCGTGGTGGGCGCTGATCGGGCTGCTGGTCACGACCTTCGCGTTCCTGGGGGTGAACATGTTCCTGTCGGGGCTGCACTCATACGGGACGCTGTAAGCGCAGCTGAGCACCCTGCAAGGCGGCGTTGGGCGGAAGGCCCAACGCCGCTTTTCCATTTCGGAGATCCTTTACAGCGCTCCCCGGCTTCGTGCAAAATCATTCGCCGAGATACCCTTGCATGAGTTCGCGATCAAGGGACCTCAAATCTCCAAGATTCGAAGCAAGCTCTCGCAACTCCTGGACAAAGTGAAGGTCATCGCCGGGCTCCTTCAATCCTTCCAAGTTTCGAAGAAGCTCAGTCCCGGTAATCTTTCGAGCAGCCTCGATCCGATAGGCTTCTCGTGTCCTACGCAAGAGAAGCTTATCCGTCAGCCGATTGCGCACGATTCCCGTCGAGGTGAGTTGATGGAAATAACCGTCTGCATCAATCAGCCAGTGATAGCCCCCTTCGCCGGACTTGGTCAGATTGGTCTCGACGATTTTCGAGATGAGATCCAACTTCCCAAACCTTGAGAAATAGTCTTCGTCCGCCACCACAAGGGTTTGCATATAGCGTAGAACAACGGGAAACCGCATGGCCTCAATCCTTACCGCATTCGCAGCCGCTGCCAGAAAACCAGCCTGCAGCAGTGGATGCAGCGCCAGCAGCCGCAGTCTTGACCCAAAGGGGATAGTAGCGTGCCCTTTCTAGCGCTGACATGTGTTCGAAGCGGGAGTTCAACGATTGAGAGACCCCGGTCTGTAGATTTCTGGGATGGTTTGTCACCGCGTGAGGCAGCCCATCTCGTTGTTTGGTCCAAATATGATCGGTGGTCAAGGTTGCGCGCTTAGGAGTCCCTGAAGGGTTTATCGGAACCAGTCCCGATCGTTGCAGCCTGTATCTCATCTGATTCCAATTATTCGTTGATTGCAGTATTTCCTTGATTTCGCTACGAGCCGCATAGCGCATCGTTCCTACCGTCAATCCTTTTACCAGAGCGCCTGCCCCGGTCAGATCCATCAGCGCGAGGCCCGCATTGAAGGCTGCCATGCCGTAGTTTCCACACTTGAATGAATCATACGAATCCAGGGCGGAGCCCACGACTGGAACGAAGTTCGCTGCATCCCGCCAGGAGAATAATCCGTTGGGATCAACCAACGACAGCGGATCAGCAGACACATAGCTGTAAGTGTTGATTCCGCCCTCGAGCCCCAAGGGGTCACTCTGCGCATATCTGCCCGTGGTTCCGTCGTAGTCCCGGAAGTAGTTGTAGCTCAGCCCCGACTCCTTGTCGAAATACTGACCGGGGAAGCGCAGGTTGACGACGAGGTTCTCGAGCGAGTTGGGGATCGTCTCCGCTGCCGTGGTGCCGAAGGGCTCCGCAATCCAGCGCCAGCGGACGTCGCCGGCAGCATTCACGATCACGCGCGGCGTATTGAGGTGGTCCGAGTACGCGTAGTAGACCCGTGGCTCCGTCGTCGTCGAGTTGGTCAACACCGCGATCAGCGTGTTGCCCAGCCACACGAACTCCTGCAACGCACCGCCTGAGCTGTTGTATTCCCCGAGCAGTTGCCCGTTCTGGTCGTAGACGTAGTGCGGGCGGGACGTGCCCGTCACCTTGCGCACGCGCTGTCCGCCGGCGTCGTAGTTGTAGGTCGTCGTGACGCCCGCGCTCGTGAGCGAGGCCAGCCGGTTGTCGAGCCCGTACGTGGTCGTGTAGCCCAGCCCCGTGTCGCTCAGCGTGTTGCCTGCGGCGTCGTAGCCGAAGCTGCGCGTCGGGTTGTCGATGCCGGTGAGCCGGTTGCTCGTCGTCTCCGTGGCATAGCTCCGCGCCGCGCCGTTGAGCGTGACCGCGGTGCGGTTGCCATTGGCGTCGTAGCCGATGTTCCAGGCGTTGGCCGGGGTGACGATGCCTGTCAGCCGGCCGAGCTCGTCATAGCCGAAGCTCTGGTTCATCGCCTGCGCTTCCGCCGTCACCTCGCCGGTCGTCGCGTCCAGGTGCGTGTAGCTGACGATGCGATCCGCTGCGTCGTAGGTGATGTCGCGCACCACCCCGTTCAGCGGATAACGCACGAGCCGACCGTAGGTGTCGAAGACCCGTTCGTAGCTCTTCGTTGCGCTGTTCAGGTGGAACAGCCACGCCCGTGCCGGGCCGAAGGGCTCCCATTGGACCTGGCTGATCAGCGGCTTGGCAGCGCTGCTCGCGTCCTTGGCCAGGCTCAGTCCGGTAGGTTGACCTCGGTCGTAGCTGATCGTCAGCACACGCCCCGACGGGTACGTGATGCTGGTGATGTTGCCGGCGCCGTCGTAGGCGTAGCGCGTGGTGCTGACGACCGTGCTGACCGCCTGGGTCACCGTGGTCACCCGGCCCAGTGCGTCGTAGGCGTACTTGGTCGACCCGCCGGGGAAGCTGGCGGTCGTGAGGCGGCCGATGCCGTTGGTGAAGGTGCCGCCGGTCTCGTCGTAGGTCCAGCCGTAGCTCACGCTGGCCTGGCCCGCCTTGGAATAGACAGCCGTCTTGAGGCGGTCCAGGTTGTCGTAGGTGTAGGTCGCCAGCACGCCGCGGCTGTCGGTGCGAGTCAGCAGGTTGCCAACCGCGTCGAAGGTGCTGTTGGCCGTGCCGGTGTCCGGGCTGACGAGCTGGTTGAGATCACCCAGGCCGTTGCGCTGGTAGCTCGTGATGAGGTTGCGCGGATCGGTGACCTGCTTGAGCTGATCGATGCCGTCGTAGCCGAGCTGCGTCACGCCATTGCGCGCATCCGTGCTCGTCTTGACCCGGTCCAGCGGGTCGTACGCGTTGGTGGTCGCGAAGCCGAAGCCGCTCACGCCCTTGGCCTTGATGACCTTGGTCGGATTGCCCTTGGCGTCGTACTCGTAGTCGGTGACCGGTGCGGGTGACACGGGCGGAGGCGGCAGCGTCGCGGCATGCGCGCCGAACCCGATCAGTCCGATGAGCGCAGCCACGATGGGCGCGACATTGCTCCGGCACTTCAAGTGCCTGCTCATTCCATTCATGGCTTACTCCCTGCCTGTTGTCTGTTGCGCGCGCCCCAGCGCGTCATATGCGCGGCTCATCGTCCGCTTGAGCGTTCCCTGCGGATCCTTGGCGGTTTCCTGCGTGCGGTTGCCATTGGCATCCAGCGCGTAGTCGATCCGATTGCCTCGCGTGTCGGACACGGCCACCAGTCGATGCGCATCGTCGTACTCGTAGTTCACCGCGCTGCCGTCCGGCTGGGACGACTTCTCGAGCAGGCCTGTGGGCCAGTATTCGTAGGTCGTCGTCGCTCCCGCGGTCGTCAACGACGTGAGCCGTTGGCGCGGGTCGTATGTGTAGATCGTCGAGGACGTGTTCGCATCAATCGCCTCGAGTGCGTTGCCGTAGGCGTCGTAGCGCGTGAAGGTCGTGAGATGGCCAGCGGCGTTTTTCGACGACTTCAGATCGCCCTTCGTGTGGTCGGCCGTCGTGTCGGCGTAGTACTCGTTGGTGACGACCACCCGGTTGAGCGGATCGGTCTCCGTCAAGACCTGACCCGTGGCGTTGTAGGTCCACCTCGTCGCACGCGGCGCGACGCCGGACTGCGGCGTCGCATTGAACCCCTGCACCCCGGTTTCATCGGTGGTGGCCTGCTCCACGCGCTTGCACAGCACGACCAGCGGCTTGCCGTCGGGCAGCAGCGCATCGGTCGGCGCGCAGCTTGCCACCGCGTTGCCGTTGAACGGATCCGGCTGGCCGTTGTAGATCAGCGTCGTGATGCGACGCGGCTCCGCGGTCGCCGTGCTGAGTCGCCAGTCGGGATGCCACCGCGAGCTGACCTTGCGAGCACCCGCAGGCAGTGTCGCGTCGGTGACGGCCGCGCAGGCCGTGGCCGTCGTAAAGCCTTCGAAGCGCGACGTCTCCAGATTGCGCGTCGCGTCGTACGCGATGCAGCTGCGGTTGCCGTTGAAGTCATCGCTGCGCGTGACATTGCCGGCAGCATCGAAGGCCGAGTCCGATGTCGATGCGGCGCAACCCGATCCAGCCGGCTGGCTGCGGGAGCCGACCAGCGCGGCCCTCCCCACCGTCGTGCCGGCCCAGGTGGACTCCCGTCCGTCGGGCGCCTTGACGATGGCGTTCGTCGGCTGCACGTTCACCGCCTTGCGGATCACGACGTCCAACTCCGGGTCGTAGTACTCCAAAGGGAGCGGATCAGGCGCCTTCGTCCAGGTGACCGTCCACGGCGGCTCGCTGCCGGTGGCCGAGGAGACCACACGCCCCTGCTCGTCGTAGACATACGAACCCAGACGCTGACCGGCCTCATCCAACCGTCCGGTCATCGCATGCGGGAACGCGGTGTTCTCGTACAGGAACTGGCGCGAGCTCTGGTCCGCGTACGTGATCGACGTCAGGTTGCCGATCGCGTCATAGCCGATGGGCAACGACACGCCGGCCGGATCGACGATGCTGCCGATCGAGGCATAGCGCCCGCCTTGGGCGTCCCGGTAGTTGAAGGAGACTCGCCTTCCCACTTCGTCGACAACGGCGAGCACCAGGTACTTGCTGCTGCCCGTGGCGGCATCCGGCGCATTGGTCACCCCGGAGAAGTCCAGCCGCCGTCCGTCGGCATACGCGATCGACGCGAGGCTGCCGTCCTGGCGGTAGACCTCGATCGCACGGGCGGTCTCGTCGCGATACAGCCAGACCGATCCGTCGGCGGACATCGCCGGCTTGGGATCGCGCTCGGTGGGTTCGTCGTTGTAGCCGTATTGGGGAAAGTTCTTCCATATGCCGGAGCCGCGCTGGAACAGATAGAGCCGGTTCTCCGTGACCATCTGTCGATGCAGATTGCTGGACCAGTACTGGCCGAACGAATGGGCGCCCAGCTCGTCTACTTCGGTGCCTCCGCTCTTCGGCGTACTCCAGTAGTTGGCACTCAGGGAATGGCCACGTCCCCACGAGAACAGCGTCTCCGGCTGTCGCTTCAGCCCCGTCAGCGGCTCGATCGGATTGCTGACCGGACAGCTGCCGATCGGGGATGCAACTACGTCCTTGATGGACTTGCAGCCTGCTGTCGTCCCGTCGATCGACGTCGTGTTGAGCCTGCGGCCGCAGGTCATGAGAAATTCCAGGATGCCCTGGCCCTGGGTGACCGCTGGCGGGTAGATCGGATTCGAGTAGGTGGTCGTGGTCTTGTAGGTGTAGCGGCAGGTCGCTATGCCGTATCGGGTCGGCGACTCCTCTCCGGTGATCGAGCAGGACCCTGGGACCGCCGTCGTGACGCGCGTGCTCTCCGAGTAATACTCCGGTTCCGTCAGCGCGCCCATGGCGAGGCCCCAGAACGAAGCCGCCAGGTCGCCCGGCGTATCGCTGCAATGAGTGCGCAGCGACTGCGCCGGCGTCTGGACCTTGGTCTGGCCGGCGGGGCCAACCGAGGACCACAAGGTCCAGCAGTCCTTGGCCGCCATCGCCGGCAGCGCGAAGAAGCCGAGGCCGAAAGCCATCAGCAGGCAGCGGAAGGCCTTGGCGGCCGAGAAGCTCACGCCCTTCCGCGCGTCATTGCTGGACTTGGCGAGCGTGCTCCGGCACGTCCAGTGCCTCGTGATCCCGTTCATGGCTTATTCCCTCCCCGTCGACTGTTGTGCACGACCCAGCGCGTCGAACGCGCGGCTCATCGTCCGCTTGAGCGTTCCTTGCGGGTCCTTGGCGACCTCGTTGGTCCGGTTGCCGCTCTGGTCGAGCGTGTATTCGATGCGGTTGCCCTGCGTGTCCGAGGCGGCGACAAGTCGATGCGCGTCGTCGTACTCGTAGTTCACCGCGCTGCCGTCCGGCTGGGACGACCTCTTGAGCAGGCCCGTGGGCCAGTAGTCGTAGCCGGCGGTCGCACCCGCAGTCGTCACCGACGTCAGCCGCTGGCGCAGGTCATAGGCGTAAGTCGTCGTGCTCGTGTTGGCATCGACAAGCTCGAGCGGCTTGCCATAGGCGTCGTAGCGCGTGAAGTTCGTGACGTGCCCGGCGGCATTCGTCGACGACTTCAGATCGCCCTTCGTGTGGTCGGCCGTCGTGTCGGCGTAGTACTCGTTGGTGACCACGACGCGGTTGAGCGGGTCAGTCTCTGTCAAGACCTGACCCGTGGCGTTGTAGGTCCAGCTCGTCGCGCGTGCCGGAACTGCCGATTGGAGCGTCGCGTTGAAACCGAGCGCTCCCGTCTCATCGGTCGTCGCCTGCTCGACGCGCTTGCACAGCACGACGATGGGCTTGTTGTCCGGCAGCTTCGCATCGGCCGGCGCGCAGTTGGCCACCGTGTTGCCGTTGAACGGATCCGGTTGGCCGTTGTAGACCAATGTCGTGATACGACGCGGCTCCGCCGTCCTCGTCGCCATGCGCCAATCGGGATGCCAGCGTGAGCTCACCATGCGTGCGCCAGCGGGCAGCAACGCAGGCGTGACCGCGGCACACGCCGCAGCGGTAGAGAGACCCTCGATGCGCGTCAATTCCAGATTGCGAGTGGCGTCATAGGCCATGCAACTTCGATTCCCATTGAAATCGTCGTTCTGGATCACGTTGCCGGCGGCATCGAACTGCGAATTCGAGGTTGCCGCGCCGCATCCGGAGCCCGCCGGCTGGCTCCGGGAACCGACCAGCGCGGAACGTCCGATCACCGTGCCATCCCACAACGACTCCTGCCCGTCGGGCGACGTCACATAGGCCTTCTTGGGCGGGTTCTGCACGTGCTCGCGCACGACGACGTCACGCACCGGGTCGTGGTACTCCGTGGGCTTCGCCACCACGGGAGGGTCCTCCCATCGCACCTTCCATCCATTCAGCGAGCCCGAGCGTGATTCGATGGCCCGTCCCGTTTCGTCATAGCGGTACGTGCCGATCCGGCCTCCCGCTTCGTCCAGCCGGCCCGTCAAGAGGTGGGGTTGGCTCTGCGTTTCGTAAAGGAACTGCTTCGAGGATCCGTCCGCGAAGGTGATGGACGTCAGATTGCCCGAGGCGTCATACGCCAGCGGCATCACCGCACCCGCCGGATCGGTGATGCTCTGGATGCCGGCGTACTTGTCGTCGACCGGCAAGTACTGGAACGAAATCTGCCGGCCGGCTTCGTCTCGGATCGAAGAGACCAAGTACTTACTCTGCATGAACCCCTGGGCCGCCGGATTCAGGACGACGGTGTAGTCGAGGCGGCGCCCATCGATGTAGGCGATCTTGGCCAGCGTGCCGTCGGCGCGGTAGACCTCGATCGCGCGTGCGGATTCGTCGCGATAGTGCCAGTCATCGCTGTACAGGTCCTTCTTCGGCGCAGGATCGCGCTCGCTGACGTCCGTCCCCGCCCCGCTTCGCGGGAACGACTTCCAGAGCCCCAGCCCCCGATCGAACAGGTTCACCGCCGTCGGGCTCCACTCAGTCACCATGTGACGGTGCAGATTGCTGAACCAGTACCGGCCGAATGAATTCGCCGACGCTTCGGCCAGCGTGCCTCGCGGCGGCTGCGGATTGCTCCAGTAGGTGGCACTCAACGTGTGGCCACGGCCCCAACTGAAGAGGTTCTCCGGCTGGCGCTTCAGCCCGCTGAGCGGCTCCACAGGGTTCCCAACGCCACAGCTTGGCGGCGATGGCAGCACTTTGTCCACGATCGGTTTGCAGGTGGACTGCGTCTGGCCGATCGGCGTGGTGTGGAACTTCTCCCCGCAGGTCATCAGGAGCTCGAAGTAGGCGTTACCCTCGATGTACGAGACCTGATTCGGAGGTGCCTTGCGAACATATGTGTGGCGATAGCTGTAGTAGCACTTCGCTTGAGGCCAGCGCAGAGGTCCGTACTCCCCGTTGGCGACGCAGTTGGCCGGAAAAATCTCCGTGGTCTGCGTGTATTCGGAATAGTCCCTGATCTTCTGAGCTTCCGGGACCACAGCCGCATAGGTCGCAGCGGCGACCTCACCGTAGGTGTCACGACAGTCGTGGAACACGCCGCTCGTTGCCGGTGCGCCGGAGTCGAGGAAGTTGGAAACGGGACCTCCCGGCGACCACATGGTCCAGCAGTCCTTGGCCGCCATCGCCGGCAGCGCGAAGAAGCCGAGGCCGAAAGCCATCAGCAGGCAGCGGAGGGCCTTGGCGGCCGAGAAGCGTCTTGTCGTATCGCCCACGCGATCTCTCCCGAAGTGACAGGTCTTGCCATCCAGGAAGCAGCACACAGGCGCGCGCCCGCCCACCTCTTGACCGTCCGGCGGACGTCTGTCGCGTCCGATGCCGTACGGCCTCCTCCCTGCATTGGCCGGCGGCGATTCTGCCAGCGAACGGTTGGCAGGCTTCGTGACACCGCGCGTGCGAGGTTCAATCTGTCCCCAATGCTTGGGCGCCCCGAACCAGGGGGAGACCCGGTGGTCTTAAGCACGCCCTCATGAAAACCTTCAAGCAAACGCGTAAGGTTCGAACCTTCCTTCCCCCGAGGTCCGCCATGCATTTCCACAAGCCCCGCGACGGCCAGCGCATCCCGTCCTCCGAGATCACCTCCCGAGAGGTCTACGACAGCCGCCGCGACTGGTTGAAGTCCGCCGGCGCGCTCGGGCTGACCGGGCTGGGCCTGAGCGGCATATCCGGCGCGGCGAGCGCGCAGACCGCCGGCCCCGGCAAGCTGGCGAAGCTGCCGGGCGTCAAGAGCACGGTGGCCGGCGCGACCGTGATGGAGAAGTTGACGGCCTACAAGGACGTCACCTCGTACAACAACTTCTACGAGTTCGGCACCGACAAGTCCGACCCCGCCGAGAACGCGCACACCCTCAAGCCCCGACCCTGGTCCGTCGTCATCGAGGGCGAGTGCGCCAAGCCGGGCCGCTTCGGCCTGGACGACCTGCTGAAGGTCGCGCCGATGGAGGAACGCGTCTACCGCCTGCGTTGCGTCGAAGGCTGGTCGATGGTGATCCCCTGGGTGGGCTACTCGCTGGCCGAGCTGCTGAAGAAGGCGGAGCCGACGGGCAAGGCGAAGTACGTCGAGTTCACCACGCTGGCCGACAAGGCCCAGATGCCGGGCGTGCGCTCGGGCGTGCTGGACTGGCCCTATGTCGAAGGCCTGCGCCTGGACGAGGCGATGCATCCGCTGACGCTGATGGCCTTCGGCCTCTACGGCGAGGTGCTGCCCAACCAGAACGGCGCGCCGCTGCGCCTGGTGGTGCCGTGGAAGTACGGCTTCAAGTCGGCCAAGTCCATCGTCAAGATCCGCTTCGTCGAGAAGCAGCCGGTGAGCAGCTGGACCAAGGCGGCGCAGCAGGAATACGGCTTCTTCTCCAACGTGAACCCGCAGGTCGACCACCCGCGCTGGAGCCAGGCCTCCGAGCGCCGCATCGGCGAGGACGGCCTCTTCGCCAAGCGTCGCCCGACGCTGATGTTCAACGGCTACGAGGCGCAGGTCGGTCAGCTCTACGCCGGCATGGACCTGAAGAAGAACTACTGACACCGCCGCGTCTCCAATCATGAGTGCCTCGCCCGCCGCGCCGCCCCGGACGCAGCCCGCCCCGCCCACGCCTCGGCGCGCACCTGCGAAACGCCATCCGCTGCTGCACCCGGCGGCGAAGGTCGTGCTGTTCGTGCTGTGCCTGCTGCCGCTGAGCTGGTACGTCTGCGGCGCGATCGCGCAGCCGGATCTGCTCGGCGCGAATCCCGCGGAGACGCTGATCCGTGGCCTGGGCGACTGGACCTTGCGTTTCCTGTGGATCACGCTGGCGGTGACGCCCGTGCGCACCTGGACGAACCAGCCGGCGCTGGCGCGCTTCCGACGGATGCTGGGGCTGTTCACCTTCTTCTACGCGAGCCTGCATCTGCTGGCCTACGGCTGGCTCGACAAGAGCCTGGACCTGGCCGACATCCTGCGCGACATCGCCAAGCGGCCCTTCATCCTGATGGGCTTCGTCGCGTGGCTGCTGCTGGTGCCGCTGGCGGCGACCTCGTTCAACCGGGCGATCAAGGCGCTGGGCGCGGCGCGCTGGCAGATGCTGCACAAGCTCGTCTACGCGATCGCGATCGTCGGGCTGATGCACTTCATCTGGATGCGCGCGGGGAAGAACAACTTCGCCGAGCCCATCGTGTACGGGACGATCCTGGCGGTGCTGCTGGGGTGGCGGGTGTGGAAGCGCGTGAGACGCTGAGCTGAGCTGAGCTGAGCTGAGCTGATCGAGCGGCCGCCAACGCGCCGCTATGCTCGACGCCCATGCTGAGTCTTCATCCCGTCTCCGAGCGTGACCTCGCGGACCTGCGCCGCTTCGAATTCGACAACCGCGCGTTCTTCGAGGCCCACATCAATGCGAGGGCCACGTCGTACTACGCCGACGGTGGCATCGAGTCCGCGATCGCGACCGCGCGTCGCGAGGCTGACGCGGACACAGGCCATCAGTTCCTGATCCGCGGCACCGCGGGCGCGCTGATCGGCCGCATCAACCTGAGCCAGATCAAGCGCAAGCACTATCACTCATGCGAGCTCGGCTACCGCATCGCGGAGAGCGAGAACGGGCAAGGGCCATGCGAAGGAAGCAGTGCGCCTCGTGCTTGAGAAGGCGTTCGGCGAACTGGGCCTGATCCGCGTCGAGGCCAAGGCGCGCGCCGGCAACGCCGGCTCGATCAAGGTCCTGCACCGCAACGGCTTCACCGAGTTCGGGCGCTCGACGCGCAGCTTCCAGCTCCGTGACGAGTGGGAGGACATGGTGTATTTCGAGTGCCGCGCGCCAGGGCGCTAGCAAGGGAAGCGGCTTCAGGCGTCATGGGCGGCGATTGTCTGCCGTCGATACTCGCGCGGTCTTCATCGCCTCATCGCGTTTCATGACTGACCCCGACGAGACCGCCCCTCCAAGAGAAGTCCCCAGCCGCGCGCCCGAGTTGCCACCCGCCATCGCGACCAAACTGGCCGGCTACGACTGGCACCGCAACCTCGTCGGCGAGGCCGGCGCGATCGTGCATCGCCTGCATCGGGCCGATGCACGGGCGCTCTACCTCAAGCACGGTGACGGCGATGCGGCGATCGCCATCGCCGACGAGTTCGCCCGCCTGCAGTGGTTCGCCGAGCGTTGGCCGGTGCCTCGCACCGAGCATTTCGAATGGTCGGACGGCACCGCCTGGTTGCTGACGCACGCCCTCGCCGGTCGCACGGTCTACGAATCGGCTCGACGACGATCCGTCACGCGCCGCAGCGATCGTGACGGCCGTCGGTCGCTTCCTTCGCGGGCTGCACGACCTGCCGGTCCACAACTGCCCATTCAACGCGAATCACCGACTGCAGCTCGACCTCGCCCGGAAGCGCCTCGACGCCGGCCTCATCGATGCCGACGACTTCGACGACGCGCGTCAGGGCTGGACGCCGCAACAGGTGTGGGAGGCGCTCGGTGCGATGCTGCCGCTCTCCGAGGATCCGGTGGTGAGCCACGGCGACTTCTCGCTCGACAACATCCTCATGAACGAGGATGGCGAGGTCGTCGGCGTCATCGACCTGGGCCGCGCAGGCATCGCGGATCGCTACCGCGACCTCGCGATCCTGGCGAACTGCCTCGATGAGTTCGGCCCGACGCTGCGCGACACGCTGTTCAGCGCCTACGGCATCGTCGAGCCGGACCTGCGCAAGCTCGACTTCCACCTGCTGCTCGACGAGTGCTTCTGAGGCCGTTCCTCAGTGGCCTCGTCCGCTTCAGAGGTGCACGCCGCCCGACACCTCGATCCGCTGCCCGGTGACGAAGCGGTTGCCCTCGCTGACCAGCGCGGCGATCGCGCCGGCGACGTCTTCGGCGACGCCGAACCGGCCCAGCGGCGTCAGCGACGCGATGTGCTTCTGCAGCTGCTCGTTCGAGCGCAGCAGGCCGCCGCTGAAGTCGGTCGCCACGGCGCCCGGCGCGATGACATTCACCGTGATGCCGCGCGGTCCCAGCTCGGTCGCCAGGTAGCGCGACAGCACCTCCACCGCCCCCTTCACCGCGCTGTAGATCGCGCGTTCCGGCACGTAGAAGCGCGCGGTGCCGCTGGAGATGTTGACGATCGCCCCGGGATTCGCGATCAGCGGCACCAACTGCTGCGTCAGGAAGAACACACCCTTGAAGTGCACGTCGACCAGTTGGTCGAAGGCCTCGGGCGTCGCCTGCAGCGTCGGCTGCGCCACCTGCACGCCGCCGTTGTTGATCAGGACGTCGAATCGCTCGCGGTGCCAGGTCTTGCCCAGCACGTCGCGGACACCGTCGACGAACGCACCGAAGTCTTGGACGCGAGAGACGTCCAGCGGCAGCGCCACCGCGATGCGCCCGAGCGCACCGATCTCGCGGATGACCTCCTCGGCCTCTTCGCGGTGCGAGCGGTAGGTCACGATCACGTCGAAGCCGTCGCGGGCGAGCCGGAGGGCGGTGGCGCGGCCGATGCCGCGGTTGGCGCCCGTGATCAGGGCGATGCGGGACGTCGTGGTCGGGATGCGGGTCATGTCGGGCTCCTGGTGTGCGGTGAAGAAGAAGCCCGAATGCTGAGCGCTTCGATCCGACAGATAAATCGCTCAATATCGACATCACTGTCCAATTGAATTGCACAATTCGAGGCATTGAGCCCGGAGAGCCCATGGACCGCATCGACGCCATGCACCTGTTCACGCGCATCGTGGACCTCGGCAGCTTCACCGCCGCCGCCGAGGAGCTGGACCTGCCGCGCTCCAACGTGACCTACGCCGTCCAGGCCCTGGAAAAGCGGCTCGGCGCGCGGCTGCTGACGCGTTCGACGCGCCATGTGAGCCCGACACCGGAGGGTCACCTCTACTACGAGCGCTGCCGCCGCGTGCTGGAAGAGGTCGAACAGGCGGAGGCCGTGCTCGGCGAGGCCGCGCAGCAACCGCGTGGCCGGCTGCGCGTCGACCTGCAGGCCGGGCTGGCTGCGGCTTTCGTGTTCCCGCATCTTGGCGGCTTCTGCCGGCGTTATCCCGGCATCGAACTCATCGTCGGCACCGGGGACCGACTGGTCGATCTGGTCCGAGAGGGCGTCGACTGCGTGCTGCGCGGCGGCACGCCGCAGGAGTCGGGACTGGTGGCACGGCGCATCGCGGACCTGCCGTCCATCACCTGCGCCAGCCGCGACTACCTCGCCACGCACGGCGTGCCGACGAGCATCGACGCGTTGCGCCAGCATCAGGCGGTGAACTTCCAGTCCAGCGCCACGGGCCGCGTCGCGCCGTTCGAGTTCCTTGTCGAGGGCCGGACGCAGACGCTCACGCTGCGCGGCCCGGTCTGCGTGACTTCGGCGCCGGCCTACCGCGCCTGCTGCCTGCAGGGATTGGGGCTCATCCAGTGCCCACGCTTCGGCGTCGCGTCGCTGCTGGCGTCGGGCGATCTCGTGGAGCTGCTCCCGGACACCCCGCCTCCGCCAATGCCGGTCTCCGTGATGTTCCCGAAGCAGCGCCAGATGATGCCGCGCGTGCGGGTGTTCATCGACTGGGTGGTGGAACGCGTACAGGAAGGTTTGGCAGCGGAGCCCGGCGCGGCAAGGCCCCCGGCGACCCTGTCCGGCGCCCATCCGGGATAATCGCCGGTTTTCTCCGGCGCCTTGCGGCCATCGCAACGCCCGCCGCCAGCCGCCTGTCCGCCCGCCTTCCCATGTCCCAGACCACGCCCGACCGACTGCCCGCCAGCCTGCCCGCGCTCGTCGACGCCGCCATCATCGGCGGCGGTCCGGCGGGCTGCAGCGCCGCGAGCTGGCTGACGCAGCTGGGCTTGAGCGTCGCGCTGATCGAGCGCGCCCCGCGCCTGTGCGACAGCCTGCCGGCCGCTCGACTACAAGCAGGATTGGCTGCTCGGCGCGCCCGGCGAATCGCTGGCCGAGCTGGGCGAGCGCTACGCCCTCCACGCCACCGCGCAACCCGGCGTGCACACGGTGCTGGGCCAGACCATCAACACCCTCGACTGGCAGGCCGAACAGGGTTGGACGCTCTACCTCGACGGCGCTCCCGCCTTCGCCGCGCAGGCCGGTGAAACCGCCGAGCCCGCCGCTACTGGCGGACTGCGCCCGCTGCGGGCCCGGTCCCTGCTGCTCGCCACCGGCCTGACGCCGCGCCATCCCTCGCCGCTTTATCCAGAGCGTGATCGCCATGACCGCGTGCTCGATGCCATCGAGCTGACCGCCGTCCGCGACCGCTTGACACCGGGCAAGGTGCTGCTGCTGGGCGGCGGCGACAACGCCATCGAGAACGCCCTGTACCTGGCCGGTCGCGGTCATGCGGTCACGCTGTGGTCGCGCTCGGAATGGCGCGCGCAGAGTCACCTGATCCAGCAGCTCGACGGCGCGCCAGGCCTGCGTCGCCGGCCCGCGCAATCCCTGCCGACCGCCGTGACCGCCTCGCCGGACGGCGTGACCGTCACGTCCAAGGCCTACGGCGAAGAGCGCTTCGACCACGTCGCCGTGCTGCTCGGCTACGAACCGGCGCCGTCCGCCTGGCTCCTCGTCGCCGATGCGTTGCAGCGTGCCGGCGTCACCGCGCCGTCGCAGCCGTTCCGCGACGAACCGCGCTTCGGCGTGCTGGGCCTGTTCGTCGCCGGCGACGCCAGCGGCCGCCAGCATCCCTGCGTGCAGACGGCCCTCGGCGACGGCGTCGTCGCGGCCAAGCAGATCGAGTCCTTCCTGCGCCCCCTGCGCGAATCGCAGCCGCCGCCGGCGCTGCGCCGCAACAACCGCCAGGTCATCCACATCAACGGGCTGCGCTTCGGCGCCAACCTCGGCGTGCTCGACTTCGAGCGCGAAGGCCCGCAGCCGATCCTCGTCGACGCCGAGATCAACCTCGGCGCCCAGACCATCGTCTCGCGCGACGCCGACATCGGCCACGTGCTCGACTACCGCCGTGTGCGCACGATCATCATCGACGAGTGCACCGCGGAACACACCGACCTGCTCGAGGCCCTGCTGGGCAAGCTCTGCGTCCGGCTGATGAAGCTGCCCGGCGTGGTGGGCGTGCGCATCAAGGTGACCAAGCTCGAAATCTTCCCCGACTGCCAGGTCGCGATCTCCGCCGAATGCGGCACCTGGTAGACCGCCCCCTACGCGCTGACGCGCGCCCCCTCAGGGGGTGGGCCTGACGGCCCGGCAACGCCGGGTCCGCGGGCCCTGCTTGATTGAAGACATTGAGGACTGAACATGACTGACTCGACCACCGCCATCGAAGGCATTGATCTGGCGGCCGCGGATGCCGCGGCCAAGAAGCACGCGCACGAGATGAACAAGCTCTCGAAGCGCCTGCACCGACAGGTCGGCCAGGCGATCGGCGACTTCAACATGATCGAGGACGGCGACAAGGTCATGGTCTGCGTGTCCGGCGGCAAGGACAGCTACTCGCTGCTGGACATCCTGATCAACCTGCGCGACCGCGCGCCGATCAAGTTCAGCATCGTCGCCGTCAACCTCGACCAGAAGCAGCCCGGCTTCCCCGAGGACATCCTGCCCGCCTACCTGAAGTCGCGCGGCGTGGACTTCCACATCGAGGAGCAGGACACCTACTCCATCGTCAAGCGACTCGTGCCCGAGGGCAAGACGACCTGCTCGCTGTGCTCGCGCCTGCGTCGCGGCATCCTGTACCGCGTGGCGGGCGAGCTCGGCGCGACCAAGATCGCGCTCGGCCACCACCGCGACGACATCGTCACCACGCTGATGCTGAACATGTTCTTCGGCAGCCGCATGAAGGGCATGCCCGCCAAGCTGGTCAGCGACGACGGCAAGAACGTCGTCATCCGACCGCTGGCCTATGTGAAGGAATCCGACCTCGAGCGCTGGGCCGAGCACCGCGAGTTCCCCATCATTCCGTGCAACCTCTGCGGCAGCCAGCCCAACCTGCAGCGCGCCACCGTCAAGGCCATGCTGCAGGACTGGGACAAGCGCTTCCCGGGCCGCGTCGACAACATGTTCACCGCGATGGGCAACATCGTGACCTCGCACATGATGGACCGCGAGCTGTTCCCGTTCCAGACGATCAAGGCCACCGGCGCCCCGGTCGCCGACGGCGACATCGCCTTCGACGAGGACGAGCAGTGCGGCACCCCGGCGCCGGCCACCGGTGTCGTCAATTTCGTCCGTCCAGGGGCCAAGGGGCAAGTCCCGGCCCCCGTCGACGACGCGGGCGAGGCCTACTCGGCCGCCGACGACTGAGGTCGGCCCGGCGCGCTGACGCGTCATGGACGCTCGGAAGCCCGGCCCCGCGCCGGGCTTCGTGCTTTCCAACGAAGAGAAACCCGCCGCTTACCGCCCTGTCACGCAGTTCAAACGCGCGGGTCAACCGGCTCGGGCCACAATCGTTGCACTGTCACGCTCGCATCGACGTCAGATGAGGCGTCCATGGGACGTCACCGGGAGCGGCGCCTGCCCCGATCGACGGCCACGAGCGGTATCCGACTGGAGGTCACCATGTTCACCTTGAATCGTCGAGTCGCCCTGTTGAGCCTGGGCGCCGCAGCCGCACTGTCGCTCGCCGGCTGCGCCGCCCTGAATACCGTGGTCGCGGATGCGCAGACCTTCGGCAGCTGGCCGGCGGGCCGTCAGCCCGGCAGCTTCGCCTTCGAGCGGCTGCCGTCGCAGCAGCGCAATGAAGCCAACCAGGCCTCGCTCGAGGACGCTGCCCGCGGCGCGCTGCTGAAGGCCGGCTTCACCGAATCCGCTGATCCGAAGGCCGCCGACATCGTCGTGTCGCTCGGCGCGCGCGTCACCCGCTCCGGCCCCGCGCCGTGGGACGACCCGCTGTGGTGGCGCTGGAACGGCAGCTACTGGGGCTGGCGCTACGGCCCGGCCTGGCGGCCGTACTACAGCCGCTGGGGCTACTCGTACCCGATGGATCCGATGATGGAGCGCCGCTACGACCGCGAGGTCGCCATGCTGCTGCGCGACCGCAAGACCAACGAGCCGCTGTATGAGGCGCGGGCCTCCAACGACGGCTTGACCGAGGGCGGCAAGGAGCTGTTCGGCGCGCTGTTCGAGGCCTCGATGACCGACTTCCCGCAGACCCGCCCCGAGCCGCACCGCGTGAGCGTGCAGCTGACGCCGTCGAAGTAGGACGGCCTGCGCCCGTGGGCGCCGGCCAGCACCCACAAGTGGCGACAACCGGTCACCGCGACGCCATGAAGTTCGTCGCGGGCGACCCCGATAATCGCGGTCTCTCCAACAGGGAACCGCGATTCTTCTTATGTCGCTGAACATCGTCGTCATGGCCGCGGGCAAGGGCACCCGCATGAAGTCCGGCCTGCCCAAGGTGCTGCACAAGCTGGCCGGCCGCGCGCTGCTCCAGCACGTGCTCGGCAACACCGCCGCGCTGGATGCCGATGCCCGCATCGTCATCACCGGCCACGGCGCCGAACAGGTCGAGGCGGCCGTGGGTGGCGAGGGGTTGCGCTTCGTGCGCCAGGAGCCGCAGCTCGGCACCGGCCACGCGATCCAGCAGACGGTCCCGGCGCTGGTCGCCGGCGGCACCACGCTGATCCTCAGCGGCGACACCCCGCTGATCAGCACGGCGACGACACGTGCGCTGGTCGAGGCCTGCGGCGGCGACAAGCTCGTGCTGCTGACCATCGAATACGCCGACCCGACCGGCTACGGTCGCATCGTCCGGGGCGGCGATGGCGGCGAGCAGATCAAGGCGATCGTCGAGCACAAGGACGCCAGCGACGCGCAGCGTCGCCTGCGCGAGTGCTACACCGGCATCATGGCCGCGCCGACCGAGGCGCTGAAGCGCTGGGTCGGTCAGTTGAACAACAACAACGCGCAGGGCGAGTACTACCTGACCGACATCGTCGCGATGGCGGTGGCGGAGGGCGTCTCCGTCGTCGGCGTGAAGACGCAGGACGAGACCGAGGTGCTGGGCGTCAACAGCCCCTCGCAACTGGCGCAGTTGGAGCGACGCTTCCAACTGGTCCAGGCGGAGACGCTGATGACGGCGGGCGTGCGCCTGGCCGACCCCTCGCGCTTCGACCTGCGCGGCACGCTGAGCTGCGGCAAGGACGTCGAGATCGACGTCAATTGCGTCTTCGAAGGCCACGTGACGCTGGGCGACGGCGTGCGCATCGGCGCCAACTGCGTGATCCGCAACGCCACGATCGGCGCCAACGCCCGCATCCACGAATTCACCCACATCGACGGTGAAGCCGCCGGCGCCAGCGTCGGCGAGGGCGCGCTCATCGGCCCGTTCGCGCGGCTGCGCCCGGGCGCGCAACTGGGCGCCGAGGTCCACATCGGCAACTTCGTCGAGGTGAAGAACTCGACGCTGGCCAAGGGCGCCAAGGCCAACCACCTGGCCTACCTGGGCGATGCCACCGTCGGCGAACGCGTCAACTACGGCGCCGGCAGCATCACGGCCAACTACGACGGCGCCAACAAGCACCGCACGACCATCGGCGCGGACGTGCACGTGGGCTCCAACTGCGTGCTGGTCGCGCCGGTCACGCTGGGCGACGGCGCCACCATCGGCGGCGGCTCGACCATCACGAAGGATGTCGCTCCCGGCCAGCTGGCTGTGGCGCGGGGCCGACAAACGGTGATTTCCGGCTGGAGCCGGCCCAGGAAGGGGAAGTGATTCACCCAAATCAGCGATGAAACGCCGTAAGCTCGGTCTGTTCGTGTCACGAAGTGTGACAAGTTCCCGTGATCCGGCTCCCTAGGCGCTTGCGCCGGCGATGTTCCCCCCGAGCTGTGGGAGGCGCATTTGCCGGTAGCTACCTAGCATTCGTGTCGTTGATTGGTTGAACCGCTGTTCCCCAGCTGAACTCTCATGGCGAACTCCAAGACCGCTTCTCCGCTGCTGCCCCAGGACGACGATCTCATCGCCGTCCCGCCGGCGTCCGCCGCGCTGGACGCGTTGGCGGATCGCTCGGACGATCCGGCCGCGCAGACCGCACGGGCCGAGGCGCTGGAACAGTTGGCGATGTCGCACGCGATGTGCGATCAGGCGGCGGATGCCTGCTTCTACCTGTGCCGCAGCCTGGGGCTGGCTCGCCAGCAACAGTCGCCCGACGCCGCGCCGGATCTGGAACTGCTGTTCCAGCTGCTGGGCGCCCTGGCGGATCTGCCGGGTGAAGTGTCCGCGCTGCCGATGCCGGAAGGCGAAGCCGACGGACTGGGCGTTGCCGAACTCTGTCATCAGCTGAGCGCCGCTCGCGAAATGACAACGGCCGCCTGGAACGAGGCGGCCGAGTTGGATGAGTCGGTGGCGGCGTGCCCGGCCGGTCCGGCGAGGGCTCTGCATTAAGTTCAGCGCTGTCGCTCATGGCCGGCAATGAGCCGGCTGACTCGCGACACCGAAAGTCCCAATTCCCGCGCAAGTTCAGTCATCGACTGACCGCCTTCGGTATGCGCGCGGTACAGCGCCTCTTCCCGACTGGCGCTGGCCTTGAGCCAATCGCCCCAGCGTCGTGGGCGCGGCGTGCGTGGCGGGTGCTCGCTCAGCCGCACGGTGCGCTGAACGAAGGCCGCGTCGCCCAGGAAGATCTGGTGCCGCAACTGGCCCCAGATGTCGAGGTCGGGCTCGGCCTCCACGATCGCCTGATAACGCTGCGCCGCCTTGCGGCGGTCGGCCGCGTTCTGCGGCACACGCCCCAGGACGTTCGTCCATAGCCCATCGATCTCGAGCCAGTCCGGCGCGGTCACCAGCCCGGCGTGTGCCTGCAGGCTGCTCCAGCGCCAGGCCGTCGGCGACGACGCCAACCCGGACCGCCGCCCGATCAGCTCCACGTAGCGGCAGGCATCCAGCAACAGATGCTCGCGATCCACCAGCACCGCCTTGAACCGCCCTTGGAAGACGTGTCCGAACTGCCCATGCCGCCGGTTGTGCGCCTGGGTGTACACGCCGTTCAGATGGCGCATCAGTCGGGAGAGATTCGCCTGCCGGGTGAATAGCAGCAACTCGTAGTGCTCACGACCCAGCCCGTAGGCGAGCACCTGGGCGTCGAATCGGTCCGCCGCCTGCTCGATGAGCCCGAGCAGCGTCTGACGATCCTCGTCGTCGGCGAAGACGGGCGCGTCGGCACGTGTGGCCACGTGATAGACGGCGCCGGGAATTCGATGCGAAGAGGCCTGGCCATGCCCAATAACTAGGCGATGACCGCACAAAAGACAAGCGCCCGGGCCGGGATTCGAGCTCGCGCGCAAGACTTGACCCCTGATCACGGGGCCTGAGGGCGTGCTGCACTGCGGGACGCGCGCCTCGTGGAGGCCTTCCGATAGCCGGAGCGCTATCGGGGGTCAGGACTCAACAGCAAAACCTGGAACCCGGAATCGCTGCCTATGCATGGATCCCGTGGCGCCGATTCAGCTCTTGCCGAGGGACTCCAGCACCTTCATCACGGCGTCCTCGCCCATGTTGCGCGCGTCGGCGAGTTCGCCGCCCTTGGTCGTGCCCAGCACCTGGCCGTCGGCACCGAGCACCGCGACGGTCGGGATGCCCTTCTTCAGTGTCACGCCCATCTGGTTGGCGACGTCGACGTTCTTGTCGAAGCGACCGACGTTGACCTTGACCGTCACGAAGCGCTTGTCGACGGCGGTGCCGAGGTGGCCGTCACCGAAGCCCTTGTTCAGCGCCAGGCAGTCCTTGCACCAGTTGGCGCCGTAGACCACCAGCACCTGCTTGCCGTCCTTCGCGGCGCGGGCGACGGCCTTGTTGATGTCGGCGCGGGCGTCGGCCTGCTCGTCATAGGGACCAGGTCCCGAGACGGCGTCGGCGGCGTGAACCGAGGTCACGGACACCGCGGCGAGCGCGGCGGCGAACAGCAAGGAGGCGGTGCGGCGTTTCATGACGCCGGAGTTTGCCACCGGCGGCAAGACCGTGGCGGCCGTGAGGGCCCAGAAACCGCCGCGAATGGACCGAAAGCCCGATGGCTTGCGGTACAAAGGCGGGCTTCGCACAAATCATCACTTTCAGGGAACGGACTCTTCCGCCATGGCCTCCAGCCTGCTTGCACTGCTCGACGACATCACCACGGTCCTGGACGACGTGGCCCTGCTCTCCAAGATGGCCGCCAAGAAGACGTCCGGCGTGCTCGGCGACGACCTGGCGCTCAATGCGCAGCAGGTCACCGGCGTCAGCGCCGATCGTGAACTGCCGGTGGTCTGGGGCGTCTTCAAGGGCTCGATGCTCAACAAGGCCATCCTGGTCCCGGCCGCGCTGGCGATCAGCGCCTGGGCGCCCTGGCTGGTCACGCCGCTGCTGATGATCGGCGGCGCCTACCTCTGCTTCGAAGGCGTCGAGAAGCTCGCCCACAAGTGGCTGCACACCGCCGAGGACGACGCCCACGAGGCGGCGCTGTCCGAGGCGGTCAAGAACCCGGCCATCGACCTCGCCGCGCTGGAGCGCGACAAGGTCAAGGGCGCGATCCGCACCGACTTCATCCTGTCCGCCGAGATCATCGCGATCACGCTCGGCACGGTCGCGGACGCAACGTTCACGACGCGGCTGCTGGTGCTGTCCGGGATCGCCATCGTGATGACGATCGGCGTCTACGGCCTGGTCGCCGGCATCGTGAAGCTGGACGACGCCGGCCTGTGGCTGAGCCGCAAGGCCGCCGCCTGGCAGCAGGCGCTGGGCCGCGGCCTGCTGTGGCTGGCGCCATGGCTGATGAAGGCGCTGTCGGTGGCGGGCACGGCGGCGATGTTCCTGGTCGGCGGCGGCATCCTGACGCATGGCGCGCCCTTCCTGCACCACGCGATCCAGCACGTCGTCGAAGGCTTGGGCGTGAGCGGCTTCGCGCGCACGATCGTCGAGGTGCTGGGCGACGCCATCGCCGGCATCCTGGCCGGCATCGTCATCGTGGCGGTGGTCACCGGTTTCCAGCGCCTGCGTCATCGCCGAGAATGACGCCCATGAAGACGCATCACATCGAAGTCCAGAAGTTCAAGGCCGCCACGAATTCGACCACCAGCGGCCTGGTGACCTTCAAGCTGGACGCCCTCGTCAAGGAACGCGAGCCGGTCGACGGCATCGAACCCAGCACCCTGCTCGTCATGACCGAGGCCAACGCCCGCGTGCTGATGGCGCTGCTCAAGACGCAGCTGACCGACATGGACGGCCGCAAGCCCAAGAGCCGTCACGGCCGCCACGGCTGACCTCGCCGCCCGTTCGCCGCCCCCTCGCCACTTCTCGCCGCCCCTCGCCCGACTCTCCAGGATCCGACATGGACTTTCCGCAGTACCAGCCCGACAAGGCGCTCTACACCCCGCTGACCGACGACGAGCTGTCGGACCTGGACGACTTCCTGTCCGAGCTGGACAACGACGCCGCGATGAACATCGAGGCGCTGGACGGCTACCTCAGCGCGCAGCTGCTGAGCCCGCTGCCGCTGAGCGCCAAGCCCGGCGCCGAATGGATGAGCCCGGTGTGGGGCGGCGGCGATCCTTTCCCGAGCGGCAAGCAGCGCAAGAAGATCGCCCTGCTGCTGCTGCGCCACGTGCACAGCCTGTCGGTGCAGTGGACGTCCAAGCAGGACGAATGGGAGCCGATCTTCAGCGTCGCCGAGGAAGGCGAACAGCAGCTGGTGGACGCCGAGGACTGGTGCACCGGCTTCATGATCGGCGTCGACCAGGATGGCGAGGCCTGGACGCCGCTGTTCGACCACGTCAAGACGGCCGCGGCGCTGGCGCCGATCGCGCTGCTGGGCGGCGACGAGAGCCAGCTCAGCGCCGAGGACCAGGAAAAGCTCACCGACCTGCACTGGCGCGACGCGCTCAGCCGCGAGGTGCCGGAAGGCGTGCTGACGCTGTGGACGCTGCGCACGCAGGCCGAGTGAGCGCCTGATCGCCCGAACGCCAGCGCACCTGAACGCAAGAGCACCTGCCCTCCTGCCCGGTCCACCGGCCGGGCGCTCTTTTCCCCTTTCGCCGCCGATTCCGATGAAGCGCAACTTCCCGTTCGCGGTGCTGGCCACCGCCGCCTTGCTGACGATCGCCGGCTGCGGCACCAACGTCGTCAATCCGGTCACCGGCCGCACCGAACGCAGCGCGATGAGCCCGCAGCAGGAAGTCGCGACGGGCCGTCAGGCGCATCAGGACGTGCTCAAGGAGTATTCGGTCGTCGACGACCCGAAGCTGCAGGCCTACGTCACCGCGTTGGGCAACAAGCTGGCGGCGCAGTCGCACCGGGCGGAACTCGAGTGGCACTTCACCGTCCTCGACAGTCCGGAGGTCAACGCCTTCGCGCTGCCGGGCGGCTATGTCTACGTCACGCGGGGCATCCTCGCGTACATGGAGAACGAGGCCGACCTCGCCGGCGTCATGGGGCACGAGATCGGCCACGTCACCGCGCGGCACGGCGCGCAGCGCGCGACGCGCCAGCAGAACGCCGGCATCGGCGTGCTGGCGGCGACGGTGCTCGGCGCGGTGCTCGAATCGCGCGGCGTCAGCGGCGCCACGGACATCGCGGGTCAGGTCTCGCAGAACGCCGCGGCGGGCTACGTCGCGTCGTACAGCCGCGAACAGGAACTGCAGGCCGACCAACTCGGCGCCGAGTACCTCGCGCGCAACCGCTACGACCCCAAGCACATGGTCGACGTGATCCAGGTCCTGAAGGACCAGGAACAGTTCGCGGCCGACCAGGCCAAGGCACAAGGCAAGCAGCCGCAGAGCGGCAACAGCTGGCTGGCCTCGCACCCGAGCAACGAGCAGCGCCTGCAGCGCATCCGCGACGAGGCGGCGCAGCTGACCGGCGACCAGCCGGTCGACGAGAACCGCGCGGCCTTCCTGCAGGCGATCGACGGCATGGTCTTCGGCGACAGCCCGTCGCAAGGGCTGGTGCGTGGACAGCAGTTCCTGCATCCGACGCTCGACATCGCGTTGACCCGCGCCCACGGGCTGGGCGCTGCAGAACGGCAGCGAGACGCTGACGGTGATGAGTCCGCAGCGCGATGCGGCGCTGATCCTGCAGCGGGTGCCGGAGAAGGCCGGCACGGTGCACGACGACATCCTGCGCCGCTGGGGCGCGGAGCAAGGCCGCACCGACGCGAAGACGATCAACGGCCTGAAGGCCACGCACTTCAGCGGCGTGCGCAAGAACGCGCAGGGCCAGCGCGGCAATGCCGAGATCACGCTGATCACGAGCGCCAAGGGCGCGGTGTACGCGCTGGTCTATGCGTCGAAGGACGGCCAGTCCTTGCAGGTGCGGCGAGCCGCGCTCACGCAGGCGGAGGAGAGCTTCCGCGCGCTGACCGCCGATGACAAGAAGTTGGCCAGGCCCTGGAAGGTTGCACTGCGGCCCTACCCGGCCGGCGGCTTCGCCGAGATGGCGAAGACCTCGGTGATCAGCGAGGCGCAGTTGAAGCTGCTCAACGGCCGCTACGGCGGTGAAGCGCTGCCGAAGGTCGGCGAACGCGTGAAGACGGTCATCGCAGCACCCTGAGCCCAAGAAACGACAAGCCCCGCAGTCCTCGGTAGCAAAACCGATGAAGTGCGGGGCTGATGGGGGACGGCAGGTCGCAGGGTTTTGGCGCTGGCCGCCAAGGCCCTGCGACCTGGCGGCCAACGCCCCGCCCTCTGCAGGTAGGCGTCGACCCGCCGCCCGCTACGGCATCACTTCTGCTGCGCCGCCCCCCAGGTTCCGCAACCAGAACTGCTCGTACTTCCGATGCCAGCCCACGGCCTTCACCGCGCCGCCGAGTGCGTGCTCGCCGTCCGGATCCAGGAAGAGTTCCACGAGTCCTTCCTTGCCTGATTCCAGCAGCGCGCGGTACACGTTGACGGTGTCCTGGTAGAGGACGTTGGGGTCCTGCATCCCGTGCACCAGCAGCAGCGGTTTCTTGAGGTTCTTGGCCAGCGGCAGCAGCGAGTATTTGCGCAGCACGGGCTTGGTCCGATCGACCTTGCCGATGGTGCGTCCGCTGTACCAGCTGTTGTAGTTCTCCCATTCGGTCGGGCCTGCGCCCGCGATGCCGGCCGCGAACAGGTCGGGCTTCGTGTACATCGTGTACTGGGTCTGGAAGCCGCCGAAGCTCCAGCCGTTCAGGCCGATGCGCGCGCCGTCGACGCCCAGGTTGGCCTTCATGTAGGCGGCCAGGTCCTCGAGGTCTTCGGTCTGCGGCGCGCCCGGCTTCTCCCAGTTGGCGTCGGCGAACTTCTCGCCGTAGTTGGAGTGGCCGCGCGGGTCCACCGTCACCGTGACGTAGCCGTGCTTGGCGGCCATGTACATCGCGAAGACGTAGCCGGTCGGCTGGAAGCTGTCGGTCTCGACCGAATGGCGGTCGTTGAGCGGGCCGCCGTAGGTGTAGACGATCGCCGCGCGCTTGTCGCTTGGTGCCCAGCCCAGCGGCTTGAAGACGTAGGCGGGGATGGTGTCGCCATGGCGGTTCTTGAAGCTGAAGCGCTCCGGCCGCAGCACGTCGACCTGCGCCCAGGCGGGATCGTGGCTCTGCGTGAGCAGCTTGCCCGCTTCCGCGCCGGCTGCAGGCGCCTGGCCCTTCAGCAGCTTGAGTTCCGGACGCTCGGCCCAGTTGCCGGCCACCGCCGCGGCCCACTGGCCGTTGCGCGCCACGACCGCGTTGCGGTGGTAGTCCGGCGAGCGGCCCAGCGCCGTCATGCGGCCGTCCTTCAGGTCGACGCGCCAGACGTTCATCGCCGCGTAGTCGTCCTTGTTGGCCACGACGAACATCGTCTTCGCATCCGGCGTGAAGCCGAGCACCTGGAAGGCCTCGAACTCGCCGGTCAGCAGCGGCTTCACCGAGCGGTCCGCGCCGGCCGCCAGGCTCATCGCGTAGGGCTGGCGCCAGCCGTTGTCCGCCAGGATCAGCACCAGCTGCTTCGAGTCCGGCGTGAACGACGGCGTCATCACGTTGACCAGCTCGTGGTGGATCGGCGCGCGGCGCTCCAGCACCATCTCCGGCTTCGCGTCGCCCGGCTTGCCGAGGTAGACGCGGAACTGGTCCTTCTCGCGCTCGAAGGTCGTGAACGCGTAGAAGCTGCCGTCGCGGGCCCACACGACCGGCGAGATCTCGAACCAGCTGTCGCCGCCCGGATGCGTGAACACCGGCTGCGGCTGGCGTTCCGGCGCGGCGCCGGGTGTCGGCACCTTGCGCACGTAGATCGCCATCGAGGGCACGCCACGCTTGTCGTCGGAGACCTCGCGGTCGACCTTCTTCGCGGTCGCCCAACGGTCGTTGAAGTTCATGATCTCGACCTGCCGGCCCGGCTTGGGCAGCGGCTTGCCGTCGGCGCCGACCAGCGGCGCATTGGCGACCAGCGCCATCCAGCGGCCGTCCTCGCTCATCGCGGTCTGAGCGATCTTGAACTTGCGGTCCTCGTCGTCGGGGTTGAACAGCTCGCGGTTGATCACCTCGATGCCGGCCGTGGCCAGACGCACGCGCAGCACGCGGGTCTCGTCCTGGACGATCAGGAACTGGTCGTCCGGCGCATAGGCCACCGGCTTGAGCGTGCGACCGGTCGCGAGCAGCGGCTCGGCGCGCTCGCTGCCGGCCTTCCAGCGCAGCAGCTGGCCGCGGTAGGCCAGGACGAGTTCCTCGCCCTTGGACGCCCACACGAACTGCGCCACGCCGGGGTACAGGTCCTCGGGCTTGAGCTTCTCGCGCTCGCGCTTCTTCTTCAACTCGTCGCGGAGCTCCCACAGCGCCATGTCCTTGGGATCCTTGGCCGGCTTCTTCGCCTCGGGCGCAGAAGCGCCGGAGGCGGGTGCGGCGGCCGCGACCGCGGCGTCGCCCCACGCGGCCTTCTCGGCGGCCTTGCGGGCCTCGTCGCGGGCCTTGCGCTCGGCCAGCTCGACCTTCAGCTCCTCGATGGCCTTGCGCTCCCATTGCTCAAGGTCGACCGCCTCGCCGCGCAGGTAGGCGGCCTGCGCCTCCTCGCGCGCCTGGCGCTCGGCCAGTTCGTCGCGCTTCTGCTTGAGCTTCTTCGCGTAGCGGTCCAGGTTCTCGGGGGTCTCCACCGCCGCCATCAACGTCGGCGACGTCAGGCGCAGCGTCTTGCCCGTCTGCGTGTCATGCACGTACAGGTCACTGCCGGGTTCCCCGAACGGGTTCCACAGGTAAGCGACGTAACGGCCGCTCGCGCTGAACTTCGCGTCCTTGGCGGACTCGCCGCGATAGGGCTCGGCGCGGAACAGCTGTTCCAGCGTCAGCGGCCGGTTGGTCACGGCCACGGGCGCGGCCGAGGATGCCGGGGTGGTCTGTGCCAGCGAGCCTTCGCTCGCGCCCAGTCCCGTGGCCAGGGTCGCCAGCACCAGGGAAGTCAGGATCCATTGCTTCAATCGTTGCTCCACGCCCCGCGGGTTCGGCAGGGACGCGGGATTCTAGGGACGCCCTCAACAACTGCTTACCGCTGCGATGTCCACCGCATCCGTCAAGCGCGCGTTAACTGTCCATACTTTCCCTAGGCAGGCCCTTTCCGGACGCTTTGCCCATGACCTCCGGCAGGGGGCTGGTCGCAAGACGAACGGAAAGCACCAAAGAGAGGCATTCGATGAAGCACCTGATTCAACGCATCCTCGGCGCCGTGGCGCTGACGGCTGGCGCGCTGGCCGCGCCGGTGGCCTTCGCGGGCGACGTGGGCGTGTCCATCAGCGTCGGGCAGCCCGGCTTCTACGGCCGGATCGACGTGGGCAACGTCCGTCCCGACGTGGTGTACGCGCAGCCGATGATGATCGAGCGCGTCTACGCGCCCGCCCCGCCGCTCTACCTGCGCGTGCCGCCGGGGCATTACCGCTCCTGGGCGCGCCATTGCGGCTACTACCGGGGCCTGCGGCCGGCAGGTGTATTTCGTGCGGGAGGACTGGTACTCCCGCGCCTATGCGCCGGCGTATTACGGCCGCCCGCATGTGCATCCGATGCCGGTGTACGCGCCACCCCCGCCGCGGTGGGATCCGCCGCGCCGCGACCATTGGGACGGCCGCCGCGACTGGCACGACCATCGTGACGACCGCCGCGGCTGGGAAGGTCGTCGCTGGGACGAGCGCCGGGATGACCATCGCGGTGGCGACCGCGGCGGCTGGGATCGTGGAGACCGGGGCGATCGAGGTGATCGGGGCGACCACGGTCACGGCCACGGACGGCATCGCGACTGACAGACGGGCCGCGGGGCCTCGCGTATAGTGGTCGGCTTACACACCAGCAAGGTGTGATTCACAGCGCCGACGTATGTTCGCAAAAGTCCTCGCCGCTCTCGGTCTGCTGACCTGCGTGTTCCTCGCGATCGACATGGCCTTGCCGCGCCGGCATCAACTGGCCTGGCGTGGCTGGTTGAAGCGGACCGCCCTCCGCATGAACGGGTTCAGCCTGCGTGGTCGCTTCAATTCCCGCGACCGTCGCCGCGCGGCGCACGATGCGGCACTCGACGCCATCGCCCGCGCGAAGCACCGCTCGGGCACCTGGGACGGCAACGTCTATCACGGCGACGACTTCGAGCAGCGGCAGCGGCGCAAGCCGCATTGATGACGGCGCTGCGACACCGCCCTTGACCTTCACGAAAACGGCCTCTCACGAGGCCGTTTTCCATGGCGCGCATGGCGCGCCGCAAGAGGCCACTCAGCGCCGCGCCAGCACCGGCTCCAGCGCCTTCCCGGTGTGCGTCCCCTGCGCCACCAGCGTCTCCGGCCGGCCTTGCGAGACCACGAGCCCGCCCGCCGAGCCGCCTTCCGGCCCGAGGTCCAGCACCCAGTCCGCCTCCGCGATCACGTCGAGGTCGTGCTCGATGACGACCACGCTGTGCCCGCCGTCCACCAGCCGGTGCAGCACGCGGATGAGCTTCTCGACGTCCGCCATGTGCAGCCCCACCGTCGGCTCGTCCAGCACGTACAAGGTGTGCGGCGCCTTCTGGCCGCGGCGCGTGACGTCGTCGCGCACCTTCACCAGCTCGGACACCAGCTTGATCCGCTGCGCCTCGCCGCCCGACAGCGTCGGGCTCGGCTGCCCCAGCGTCAGGTAGCCCAGTCCCACGTCCTGCAGCAGCTTCAGCGGATGCGAGATCGAGGTCATCGCGGCGAAGAACTCCACCGCCTCGTCGATCTCCATCTGCAGCACCTCGCCGATGCTCCTGCCGCGCCAGCTCACCGCCAGCGTCTCCGGGTTGAAGCGCTGTCCGTGGCACTGGTCGCAGAGCACCTTCACATCCGGCAGGAAGCTCATGGCGATCGTGCGCATGCCCTGACCCTCGCAGCCCGGGCAACGGCCCTCGCCGGTGTTGAAGCTGAAGCGGGCCGGCGCGTAGCCGCGCGCCTTCGCTTCCAGCGTCTCGGCGAACAGCTTGCGGATCGCATCCCAGAAGCCGATGTAGGTCGCCGGGCAACTGCGCGGCGTCTTGCCGATCGGCGTCTGGTCGACTTCGAGCACCCGGTCCACCTGCGCGTGCCCCTCGATCGCGTCGCAGCCGATCCACTTCGACGGCGCCCGACGCAGCGGCACGGCCGCGGCCATGTTGGCCAGCAGCACGTCCCGCGCCAGCGTGGACTTGCCCGACCCCGACACCCCCGTGATCGCCACCAGTCGATGCAGCGGCACGTCGACCGTCACGCCACGCAGGTTGTGCAGCGATGCGTTCAGCACCGTCAGCTTCGGCGCCTCGGTCTCCATGACGCGGCGCTCCTTCAGCGGGTGCACCAGCGGTCTCGACAGGAAGCGGCCCGTGAGCGAATCCGGGTTCTTCGCGATCTGCTCCGCCGTGCCTTCGGCGATCACGCGACCGCCGCGCTTGCCCGCGCCCGGTCCGATGTCGATGATGTGGTCGGCGCGCCGGATCGTGTCCTCGTCGTGCTCGACGACCACCAGCGTGTTGCCCTTGTCGCCCAGCGTCGCCAGCGCCTTCAGCAGGATCTGGTTGTCGCGCGGATGCAGACCGATGGTCGGCTCGTCCAGCACGTAGCAGACGCCCTGCAGGTTGCTGCCGAGCTGCGCCGCCAGCCGGATGCGCTGCGCCTCGCCGCCCGACAGGGTCGGTGCCGCGCGGTCCAGCGTCAGGTAGCCGAGTCCCACTTCCTCCAGGAACTCCAGACGGCCCTTGATCTCGACGACCACGTCGCGCGCGATCTCCGCGTCGCGGCCGGTCAGCACCAGGCCGGCGATCCACTCGCGGGCGTCCTTCACGCTCCACGACGCGACCGTGCCGATCGTCTCGTGCTCGAAGCTCACCGCGCGCGCCACCGGGTTCAGCCGCGCGCCGTGGCAATCGGGACACGGCGCATCGCTCAGGTCCTCGATCTCGGCTTCTTCCGCGGGGAAGCTCTGCTCGCGGCCGCGGTTGTCCTTGTCCTGCTGCGTGTCGTCGAGCGCCTTGCGCTGCTCGCGCGTCAGCGCCAGGCCCGTGCCGACGCAGGTCGTGCACCAGCCGTGCTTGGAGTTGTAGCTGAACAGCCGCGGATCGAGTTCCGGATAGCTGGTGCCGCACTGCGGGCACGCCCGCTTGGTGGAGAACACGCGCAGCTCGCCGATGCCGCGCGTCGGCTTCCCGCTGCGCAGCGCCTCGTGCAGGCCGTCCAGGGGCGACAGCACATGCACCACGCCCTTGCCGTGATCCAGCGCCTTGGCCAGCAGCTCGCGCAACTCGGCCTCGGTCTCCGGCGTGATCGTCATGTCGCCGACCGGCAGCTCGATGCTGTGCTCCTTGAAGCGGTCCAGGCGCGGCCACGGGCTGGTCGGCAGGAATTCACCGTCCACGCGCAGGTGCGTGTGGCCGCGCTGCTTCGCCCATTTCGCGAGGTCGGTATAGACGCCCTTGCGGTTGACCACCAGCGGCGCGAGCAGTCCGATGTGCACGCCCTTGTAGTCGCGCAGCAGCTGCGCGGCGATGGCCTCGACGCTCTGCGGTTTCACCGGCGTGCCGTCGTTCGCGCAATGCTGGACGCCCAGCTTCACGTAGAGCAGCCGCAGGAAGTGCCAGACCTCGGTCGTCGTCGCGACCGTGCTCTTGCGCCCGCCGCGGGACAGGCGCTGCTCGATGGCGACGGTCGGCGGGATGCCCCACACCGCGTCGACCTCGGGCCGGCCCGCCGGCTGCACGATCGAGCGCGCATAGGCGTTCAGCGATTCCAGGTAGCGGCGCTGTCCCTCGTTGAACAGGATGTCGAAGGCCAGCGTGCTCTTGCCCGATCCCGACACGCCGGTCACGACGTTGAACTTGCCGCGCGGGATGCTGACGTCGACCGACTTGAGGTTGTGCTCGCGCGCGTTGACGATGCGGATCACCTCGTCTTCCTGGCGGCGCCGGCGCAGCAGCGACTGCAGCGGCTGGCCTTCCGAGACCTTGACCGGCGCGCGGTCCATCTCCAGCGCGTACTCGCGCAGGGCCTTCGCGGTGTGCGAGGTCGGATGGTCCTTGAGATGCTCGGGCGTGCCCGTCGCGACGACCAGCCCGCCGTCCTCGCCGCCCTCGGGGCCGAGGTCGATCACCCAGTCCGACGCGCGGATCACGTCGAGGTTGTGCTCGATCAGGATCAGCGAGTGCCCCGCCGACAGCAGCTTGCGCATCGCGCGCATCAGCTTGGCGATGTCGTCGAAATGCAGGCCTGTCGTCGGCTCGTCGAACAGGAACAGCGTGCCCTTGGTCGCCGTCGCCTGGCGCGGCTTGGACGCCGCCTCGGCCAGGTAGCCGGCGAGCTTGAGCCGCTGCGCCTCGCCGCCCGACAGCGTCGGCACCGGCTGCCCCAGCGTCAGGTAGTCGAGCCCGACGTCCGACAGCGGCTGCAGCTTGTTGAGCACCTCGCGGTCGACGCTGAAGACGTTGAGCGCCTCGGCCACCGTCAGCTCCAGCACGTCCGACACGCTCAACTGCCGGCCGGCGCGCTCGAGCTTGACCTCGAGCAGCTCGGCGCGGAAGCGCTTGCCGTCGCAATCGGGGCAGCGCAGGTAGACGTCGGACAGGAACTGCATCTCGACGTGCTCGAAGCCCGAGCCGCCGCAGGTCGGGCAGCGGCCGTCGCCCGCATTGAAGCTGAACATGCCCGCGCCGTAGCTGCGCTCCCTGGCCATCGGCGTATCGGCGAAGCGCTTGCGGATCTCGTCGAAGACACCGACGTAGCTCGCCGGGTTCGAGCGCGCCGTCTTGCCGATCGGCGACTGGTCGACGAAGACCGCGTCGGCCAGCCAGTCCGCGCCCCAGCAGCCGGTCGTGCTGGCCGGGCGTCTCGGTGGCCTGGCCGAACCAGCGCGCCAGCGCCGGATACAGCACGTCCTGCATCAGCGTGCTCTTGCCCGAGCCCGACACGCCGGTCACGGTGACCATGCGCTGCAGCGGGAACTCGACGCTGACGTTCTTGAGGTTGTGCTCGCGCGCGCCTTCGAGGATCAGGCGCGGCGTGCTCTCCTCGACGACGCGCTTGAGGCCCATGCCCACGTGCTTGCGCGCGCCCAGGTAGGCGCCGGTCAGCGTATCGGCCGAACGGATCTGCGCGGGCGTGCCGTCGAAGACGATCTGCCCGCCCTGCTGGCCCGGCCCCGGGCCCATGTCGATGAGCCGGTCCGCCGCCAGCATCACGGCCGGGTCGTGCTCGACCACGACCAGCGTGTTGCCCGCGTCGCGCAGCCGCTGCATCGCCTCGACGATGCGGTTCATGTCGCGCGGGTGCAGGCCGATGCTGGGCTCGTCCAGCACGAACAGCGTGTTGACCAGCGAGGTGCCGAGCGCCGTCGTCAGGTTGATCCGCTGCACCTCGCCGCCGGACAGCGTGCGGCTCTGCCGGTCCAGCGTCAGGTAGCCGATGCCGACGTCGACGAGGTACTTGAGCCGGTTGCGGATCTCGTCGAGCAGCAGCTTGAGCGCCTCGTCGAGCAGCGAGCCCGGCAGCTGCAGCTCGTCCATGAAGCGTCTGAGCCGATGGATCGGCAGCTGCATCAGGTCATGGACGGACAGGCCCGGCAGCGCCTCGAGCTGGACGCGGTTCCACTTCACGCCCTCGGGCATGAAACGCAGGTCGGGCGGGAGCGCCGCGTCGGCCAGCGCCTTCGAGCCGACGCGCCACAGCAGCGCCTCGGTCTTGAGCCGCGCGCCGCGGCAGGTCGGGCACTCGGTGTAGCTGCGGTACTTCGACAGCAGCACCCGGATGTGCATCTTGTAGGCCTTGCTCTCCAGGTACTCGAAGAAGCGGTTCACGCCGTACCACTGCTTGTTCCAGTTGCCGTTCCAGTTCGGGCTGCCGCCGATGACCCAGTCGCGCTGGGCCTGCGTCATCTGGTTCCAGGCGGTGTCGCGCGGGATGCCCGCATCGCCGGCGTACTTCAGCATGTCGTCCTGGCTTTCCTTCCAGGCCGGCGTCTGCATCGGCTTGATCGCGCCGCCGCGCAGCGTCTTGCGCTCGTCGGGGATGACCAGGCCCAGGTCCACGCCGATCACCCGGCCGAAGCCGCGGCAGGTCTCGCACGCGCCCATCGCCGAGTTGAACGAGAACAGCGCCGGCTGCGGATCGGCGTAGCGGATGTCGCTCTCCGGGCAATGCAGGCCGGTCGAGTAGCGCCACAGCGTCGGCTCGACGCCCTCCACCGCGCTGAGCACATGGACCGTCAGGCGGCCGCTGCCGCGCTTGAGCGCCAGCTCGATCGCCTCCATCGCCCGCGCCTGCTCGACGCCCTGGATGCGGAAGCGGTCGGCCACGACGTCCAGCACCTTGCGCCCGTTGACGACGCGTTCGGACTGCACGCGCGTGAATCCGGAGGCGGACAGCCACTGCTCGACCTCGCCTGCGCTGACCGACTCGGGCAGCTCGACCGGGAAGGTCAGCACCAGGCGCGGGTCGTCGCCCACCGTCCGCGCCAGCAGTTCGGCATAGATCGTCTGCGGCGAGTCATGGCGGACCGGCAGCGCGGTCTCGCGGTCGAACAGGTCCGCGCCGCGCGCGAACAGCAGCTTCAGGTGGTCGTTGAGCTCCGTCATCGTGCCGACGGTGGAGCGGCTGGTGCGGACCGGGTTGGTCTGGTCGATCGCGATGGCGGGCGGCACGCCCTCCACCTTGTCGACCGCCGGCCGGTCCATGCGGTCCAGGAACTGGCGCGCGTAGGCGGAGAAGGTCTCGACGTAGCGGCGCTGGCCCTCGGCATACAGCGTGTCGAAGACCAGGCTGGACTTGCCCGACCCGCTGGGCCCGGTCACCACCGTCAATTCCCCTGTGCGGATGTCCAGGTCGAGGTTCTTGAGGTTGTGCTGGCGGGCGCCCCGGATGCGGATATCGGAATCGGACATGTGGTGTGGGCCTTGGAGCCTCGGAACAGGCAGTGGGCGATGATTCTAGGGAGCGGAGGTGCCACGAAGTGGCAGCAGCGGCCAAGCCGGCGCGCCTGACGACCGTGACGACATGGTGGTAAGCAAATGCAAGCAGGCAACCGCTCAGCAAGCCTTCCCCTACCTCTTGTCAAGGCCTCCGAATGATGACTTCCGCACACTTGCTAGTCTCCGGGGGCTGCGGCGACGATGGACCCCGTCGTCGCCGAGCAACACCGGTCCCCGGTTCCACCCGAACGGCGGACGACATACCTAGGGATTACCCGCATCCCGATCGGATCGCGGGCGACAAGCGACATGGACAGAAACGACGGCCATTCCACTCACGAGATCCCCGAGACCACGCTGGTCTTGATGACCTCGGACGCGTCCGCGAAGCCCTCGCCCCCGTCGTCGATGGCCGACGCCTCCGTGTCCGGCCAGCGTCCGGCGCCCGGCGAGCCCTTCGTGCTGCTGGTCGAGGACAACCCGATCAACCAGGTCGTCGCGCTGGAATTCCTGGCGCTGATGGGACTGAAGACGCAACTCGCGCGCAACGGCCAGGAAGCGCTGGACCTGTGCGAACAGGCGGCGCCGAGCCTCGTGCTGATGGACATCCAGATGCCGGGCATGGACGGCCTGGAATGCGCGCGCCGGCTGCGGGAGCAGCAGGCGCAGGGACGGCTGCCCCGCTTCCCGATCCTGGCGCTGACGGCGCACGCGCTGGACAGCGACGTCGCGGACAGCCTGAAGGCCGGCATGGACGAGCACCTGACCAAGCCGCTCGACTTCCTGACGCTGCGCCGCCGGCTGGCGCGCTGGCTGGATCTGCCGCAGCTCAACGACTGACCCCCGCGAGGGATCCCTCCCACGAGGGACGAGGCGTCGCCACAACGAGGGAACGCTCGTTATTTCGAGGGTCTTTGATCGCGCGCAAAGCTGGCAGGAATCCCCCGTCGTAGCACTGGCATTGAACGGCGCGTGCGTGCTCCACTTTCGATCCGCACCCGATGTCCGGGTGTGACGTCAGGAGTTGCGCATGTACCCGATTCCCTCCTACCACCCCTCCGAGATCATCCAGGCACAGATCCATCTGGCGGCACTTGAGGATCGCAAGACCGACGCCGAGATCCTGTCGAAGGCAGCACAGCTGTACTTCAGGATCCGACAGCAGGTGCGATCAGGACGCGTCATCGGCCTGGTCGATCCAGAGCGAAAGGATCTGCTGGCCGAAGAGATCGTGGAGATCTGATGCCCGTGAGCGACAGCAATATTGCGGAGCCCATCTTCAGGGCGTCGATAGAGCCGCCAGAGCCCCCCGCCGACGGCAAGGTCCGGCGACTCAAGGACCTCACCCTTTTCTTCGTCAGCACCTTCATTCTCTTGACCCTGGTCGGCTTCAGCGTGTTCGTGCTGACCGACGCCTGCGTGGCCGAGGAAGAGCGAAAGTGGGCCACGTCAACGCTGACGATGGCCTTCGGCGGGGTGCTGGGTTGGCTCATCAAGCGATGAGTCCGCCCATGCACCACGCTCACCCGATTTCGAGAAACCGCTGCACGATCGCGAAGTGCTCCGGCACGTTCAGCGCGGGCGCATGGCCGCAGCCAGGGATCGTCACCACCTCCGCCCGCGGACCGCGCACGCGCATCGCCTCGGCCGTCTCCGGCAGCAGAAGATCCGAGGTCTCGCCGCGCAGGCACAGCACCGGCAGGCTCAGCGAGTCCCATTCGGTCCAGCGCTTGTAATCGTCCGGATGGACGAAGAACTGGCGCACCATCGCCGGGGTCGTAATGCGGCGTCACGCGCCCGTCGGGCAGCCGCCGCACCGAGGTCTCCGTCAACCGGCGCCACTGCGCGTCGCTCATCCAGCCGTAGGGCTGATAGATCTGGCGGAAGTACTGTTCCAACTCGGACACCGTGTCGAACGCCGACGGCGCCCCCGCATAGCTGCGGATGCGCTGGATCGCCGGTTCCGCGAGCTCCGGCCCGATGTCGTTGAGCACCAGCCGCCGGATGCGCCCGCGCAAGGATGTCGCCGCCGCCAGCAACCCGATCGCGCCGCCCATCGAGGTGCCGATCCAGTGAAGCTCCTTCAGCCCCAGTTGATCGACGAGCGCCACCGCCAGCTTCACATAGAACGCGAGGCAGTACTCGTTGTCCGGATCCGGACTCCATTGCGACAACCCTCTTCCGAGGGTGTCCGGGCACACCACGAAGTAGCGACCTGCCCCCGCCAGGTGGGAGGCCAGTTCGTCCATGTCGCGCCCGGTGCGGGCCAGGCCATGCCACGCGATCACCGGCTCGCCGGCCGGATCGCCCCAGGCCTGGTAATGGATCTCGCGGCCTTCGCAGCGCAGGTAGTTCGACGTCGACTTCAAGTTCCCCTCCCCGCCTGCCGCAGACGCCCGACCAGTCCGTTCGGGAAGTGGTACACGGCCAGCACGAACAGCACGCCCAGCCACAGCAGCCAGCGCTCCGGCGCGATCAGCTGCGACAACACCGGCACGCCTTCCACCGCCGACGCGCCGATGCGCATCAGGTCCTGCAGGTAGCTCTGCGCGAGCACGAACAGCGCGCTGCCGATCACCGCGCCGTAGATCGTGCCCATGCCGCCGATCACGACGATCAGCAGGATGTCCAGCATGATCTCGAAGGATAGCGAGGTGTCCGGCCCGTTGTAGCGCAGCCAGATCGCCAGCAAGGCGCCCGCGAGGGTCGCGAAGACCGCCGCCAGCAGCGTCGACAGCGTGCGGTAGGTCACCAGGCGGTAGCCGATCGCCTCGGCGCGGAAGTCGTTGTCGCGAATGGCCTGCAGCACGCGCCCGAACGGGGAATTGACGATGCGCAGCAACGCGAGCACCAGCACGACGGTCACGACGAACAGCAGGTAGTAGCTCAGCAGCCGGCCGTCGACGGAGACGCCGAGCACGGGCTCCTCGAGAAATTCGGTCGACGGCGACAGCAGCTCGGGCAGCCGGAAGTTCAGACCGTCCTCGCCGCCGGTGAAGTCGGACAGTTGCGAGGCCAATCCCTGGAAAGCCGCCGCGACGGCCAGCGTGATCATGGCGAAGAAGATCGCCTTCACACGCAGCGAGAACAGACCGATGACCAGCGCGAGCAGCAGCGACAGCACCAGCGCGCCGCCGATGCCGACGACGAGCGCGGCGAAGCCCGGTTCCATCCGGGAGCTCGCGATGGCGACGCCGTAGGCGCCGATGCCGAAGAACATCGTGTGCGCGAAGCTGACGATGCCGGTGTAGCCGAGCAGCAGGTCGTAGCTGCCGACGAGCACGATGAACACGAGGATCTTGGCCGCCACGTTGAGCGCCCGGGTGCCGGGGAACACGAACGGCGCCAGCGCGAGTCCGAGCACGGTCAGCAGCAGCAGCGCCGCCAGCACGCGGCTGCGCGGCAGGTCATGCGACAGCAGGGATCGGATCAGGGTCATCAAGGATCGCTCCGTTCAACGGCGTCCGACCGGATAGAGGCCCTGCGGCCGCCACAGCAGCACGGCGACCATCAGGCCGATGTTGGAGAACAGGGCCGCCTTCGGCGCAAGGAAGCCGCAGTAGTTGGCCATCAATCCGACCAGCACCGCGCCCACGAAACACCCCAGCGTCGAGCCCAGCCCGCCGATGATGATCACGATGAAGATCAGCGTGTTGACCTGCGCGCCGATCTGCGGGACCACGCTCTGCTGGTAGAGCCCCCACAGCACGCCGCCCAGCCCCGCGAGGCCCGAGCCGGCGACGAACACGGCCACGAACAGACGTCGGATCCGATAACCCAGGCTCTCGACCATCTCCCGGTCCTGGACGCCGGCGCGGATCAGCAGGCCCAGCTTGGTCCGGTTGAGCAGCCAAAGCAGTCCCGCGAAGACCACCAGGCCCACGACGACGGCCAGCAGCCGGAACTTCTCGACCGCCACGTCGCCGAGCACGAGCGCGCCCCGCAGCGACTCCGGCGGCTGCAGCGGGATCATCTGCGCGCCCCAGACCAGCTTGATGAGCTCCTCGCCGATGATCATGCCGCCCATCGTGATCAGGATCTGCTTGAGGTGCATGCCGTAGACGGGCCGCACCAGCACGCGCTCGAAGACCAGGCCCAGCGCCGCGGCGCTGACGATGCCGGCCAAGGCCGCCACGGCGACCGCGATCAGGTTGGCCGCCAGCGACGGACTCGCCACGAATCCGCCGTAGGTGTTCATCGCGCCCATCACCGTCGTCGCGACGAAGGCGCCGAGCGCGATGAACACGCCGTGGCCGAAGTTCAGCACGTCCATCAGGCCGAAGATCAGCGTCAGGCCCGAAGCGATGACGAAGACGATCAGCCCCATCGCGAGGCCGGCGATGGTCAGCGTCGCCCAGCTCGACATCGAGCCGATCAGCGGCAGCGCCGCCAGCGCCAGTCCGACGATCAGCAGCAGCGGGATCGCGTCGAAACGTGCCTGGGGCACCGGAGAGGTATCGTTCATTGATGTGCCGCCAGCGAAAGGCCGAGCAGCCGCTGCTGCAGCGCCTCATCGGCCGCCAGGTCGGCCATGCGGCCCGCATGCACGACGCGGCCGTCGTCCATGACCGCGACGCCGTCACCCAGCGCCTGGGCGACCATGAAGTTCTGCTCCACCAGCAGCACGGTCGTCCGTGCGCCGTCGCGGCCCCGCTGGATCTCCCGCAGCGCCTCGATGAGGTTGCGGATGATCGCCGGCGCCAGCCCCTTGGTGGGCTCGTCGATCAGCAGCAGCCGGCGCGGCTCGACCATCGCGCGCGCGATCGCCAGCATCTGCTTCTGCCCGCCGCTCAGCTTGCCGGCGGGATACAGCCAGAACTTGCGCAGCGCGGGGAACAGCCCGAACAGCCAGTCCAGCCGCGTGGTGTCGAGGTCGTCGAGCGAGCGGGCGCCGCGTGCCGCCAGCAGCAGGTTCTCGCGGACCGTCAGGTCGCCGAAGATGCCCATGTTCTCCGGGACGTAGGCGATGTCCAGGCGCGCGATCTCCGGCGTCGGAACGGCCTGGATCTCGCGGTCGTCGAGCAGCACGCGACCTGCGCTCGCGCGCCAGAGCCCCATCACCGTGCGCAGTGTCGTGGTCTTGCCCGCGCCGTTTCGGCCCAGCAGCATCGTCACTTCGCCTTCGGCGACGGCCAGGTCGACGCCGTGCAGGATGTGATACGCCCCGATGTGCGTATGCACGCCGTCGAGGCACAGCAGCGTCCTTCTCAACGGCGCGCCCGCCGATGCGACCACGTTCATGCGGCCTCCGGCATCGCCAGTCCCAGGTAGGCGCTCTGCACCACCGGCGAGGCGATCACCGCCTCGGGTTCGCCGTCCGCGACCAGTTGCCCGTTGTGCAGCACGACGATGCGGTCGGCCAGTTCCCGCACCACGTCCATCTTGTGCTCCACGAGCAGGATCGTGTGCGTCCCCTCCGCCTTCAGCGCGCGGATCAGGTCGAGGATCACCGGCACCTCGTCGACGCTCATGCCCGCGGTCGGTTCGTCGAACAGATAGACCTTGGGCTTGAGCGCCATCAGCATCGCGACCTCCAGCTTGCGCTGGTCGCCGTGCGGCAGGCTCGCGGCCGGCGCGTCGACGCGATGCCCGAGCCGCACGCGCTCGACGATCGCGCGCGCCTCGTCGAGCAGCTCGCGATGGTTCAGCCACACGGAGAACATCCGCAGGCCCTCCCCGCGCCGCGATTGCACGGCGAGGCGCACGTTCTCGAGCACGCTCAGCGTCGGGAACAGCTGCGTCAGCTGGAAGGCGCGCCCCAGTCCGCGCCGCGTGCGCAGCGGCGCGGCCAGGCGCGTCAGGTCCTCGCCGTCGAGCAGCACCCGACCCGCGCTCGCGCCAAGCTGCCCCGAGATCAGGTTGAAGTAGGTCGTCTTGCCGGCACCGTTCGGCCCGACGATGGCGGTCAGCGTGCCCGGGCGGAAGGCGCAGCTGACACGATCCACCGCCGTGTGGCCGCCGAACCGGATGGTGAGGTCATGGGTCTCGAGCATGCGTGCGGAAAGCTTCCAGGCGCGATCGCCGCCCTCAGGGGCAGGTGCCGATCACGTAGTAGTTGGGGCCGGTCTGCTTCAGCGTCGTCGTGATGAAGACGTTCCACAGGCCCATGTTCTGGTTGGAGCCGTTGGCCAGGGCATATCCGCCACTCTGATGGGCGCGCCCCGCCGTCGTGTGGGCATAGTTGGTCGCGGTGAAGCAGGTGGCCGCGGCGCCGGTCGTGGTCCCGCTGACCGGGGCGGAAGCGGCGCCCTCGATGCCTCCGCCGTCGACCGCACGCACGGTCCAGCTGTAGGTGGTCGCAGGAGACAGGCCGGTGTCGCCGTAGCTGGTGCCGGTCACGGCCGACGCGTTGACCTTGGTGCCGTTGCGGTAGACGTTGTAGCCCGACGCGCCGGTGACGGCGGCCCAGCCGATCGTCATCGTGGTGTTGGTCGCACCGGTGGCCGTCACCGACGCCGGCGCCGGCAGCGTGCCGGGCGTGCCGCCGCCGCCCGAGGACACCTGGTCCACCATGGCCTTGATCGCCGCGATCTGCGTGCCGGCCTTCTGCGCGAAGTTCGAGCCGTACCAGCCGACCCAGTCCCAGCAACCGTTCGGGTTGGGCAGCAGGCCGCTGGCCGAGGTCGATCGCGAGGTGTTGTCGACCTTGGTCTGCGGGAACAGCACGACGATGTTGTTGGTGTCGGCCCAGCGCGAGAAGCCGGTGTTCCTCACGAACTTGTCGCCGATGGTTGCGTAGTTCTGCTGGCAGCCGTGCAGCGCGACGTGCAGCTTGCAGACCTGGCCGGCCGCGCAGTTGGCCGGCACGTAGGCCCAGCCGGTCGCCGCGAGGCCGGGGTTGGTGCTGAACGCGGTCTGGTCGAACTCGATGTAGTTGGCCGCGGCGGGGCTGTTGTTGCGCGCGCTCAGCGTGCCGTAGAGCTTGGTGAGCACGGCCTTCGCGCCGTCGTAGCCGCAGTTGGCGATGTAGGGCGACGCACTGGTGCCGCAGCTGTTGTTGCCGGTGGCGTCGAAGTCGGTGGGCAGCACATGGGCGGTACCGCTGCGCTGGACGTACTCGAGGTTGGCCGCCGTGACGCCGTTGTTGAGGTACTGCGTCTGCACCGCGTTCATCGGATTGGGACCGACCGTGGTGTCGCTCGTGCCGACGAACAGGTAGACCTTCTGCGAGGCGACGTTGCTCTTGGCGTCGATCGCCGTGCCGCTCCAGTTGTTGAGGTCGGCCTGCATCGTGTTCAGCGCGGACGACGAGATCGTCGCGTTGTACATGCAGGCGGTGTAGTTGCTGTGGCCGGCGCACATGTACGGCCCGCCGGCGAAGACGCCGACGCCCTTGAACGTCGATGAATGCGCGTAACCGAGCTGGTTGGCCATGAAGCCGCCCGAGGACAGGCCTGACACGGTGATCTGGGTCTTGTCGATGTTGAGCGAGGGCAGCGGCACGGCGGCGTGACCGACGCCCGCCGACAGGAACGACGCGGCCACCACGGCGGTGGGAACGAGAAAGCGGACAGCGGAACTTCTGACAACGGATGACTTCATCGGAAACCTCCTGGATGTCGACGGACCTTCAACGCTGGATGCTGGTCGCTCAGCGCTCAGCGCTTGTTGCGAATCGGAATGTTCATCTCCTCCGGCTTGATCTCGCGCACCAGCTCGGGCACGCCCCAGGCGAAGGCCGGATCCACCTTGATCCTGAAGTGGTACATCGACTGCATCGCCTGGTGGTCCTCGGGCCGGAAGGTCATGCGGCCCTTGGGTGTCTCGAAGCTCATGCCCTCCATGGCCTTGATGAGCTTGTTGGTCGCCGTGTCGCCCCCGGTCTTCTTGAGCGCCTCGACGACCGCGATCGCCGCGCTCATGCCGCCGGCGGTGAAGAAATCAGGCGGCGTCTTGAACTGCTTGTAATGGTTGGCGACCAGCCATTCATTGACCGGGTTCTTCGGGATGCCGAAGTAGTAGTAGGTCGCGCCTTCCATGCCGGGCAACGCCTTGTACGCGGCCATCGCGGGCAGGATGTTGCCGCCGGTGGCGATCTCGATGCCGTAGCGCTTGAGGTCGAGATCGGCGATCTTGAACGGGTTCCCCGCGCCGGCCCAGATGATGAAAATCACCTTGCGGCCGGGCTGGTCCTTGAGCCGGTCGATGAGCCGCTGCGCACCGGCGGTGAAGTCGGTCGTGGTGGTCGGCAGGTATTCCTCATGGACCAGCTTGGCCTTCTTGATCGCATCCTTGAAGGCCTTCACGCCGTCACGGCCGAAGGCATAGTCCTGCGCCAGCGTCGCGATCACGGTGCCCGGCTTGTCGAGCGCCACCGCGTTGGAGATCGCATCCTGCGAGCTGTTGCGGCCGGTCCGGAAGATGTATTTGTTCCACTTGTCGCCGGTGATCGAGTCGGCGACCGCGGGCTCGACCAGCAGGATCTTCTTGTGCTCCTCGGCCACCGGCAGCAATGCAAGCGCGACGCCGGACGAGGACGGGCCGACGGCGATGTCGGCCTTGTCGTCCCCGTAGGCCGCGGCCAGCAGGCTCTTGCCCACGTCGGGCTTGCCCTGGTCGTCCTTCTCGATGACGACGAGCTTGCGGCCCGCCACCGTCATCGTGCCGCCGGTCGCGTAGTCCAGGCCCATCAGGAAACCGGTCTGCGTCTGCTTGCCGTAGGCCTCGAGGGGGCCGGTGCGGCTGTAGACATGGGCGATGCGGATTTCCTTGCCTTGCGCAAACGCCGCGGTGGTCGCGCCGAAAGCGGCGGACAGCGCCAAGACCGCACCGGTCGCGGCGCGGATGAAGCCATGGGTCATGGAACTTGTCTCCTGTTGGGGCGGATCGGTCGTGCGCCGGTCTCGAGGAGCCTCCTTCGCAAGGTCCATGCCGACGTCGGTCGGCCAGGCGCGGGCGCTCCACGACTCAGGGGGCATCCCTCCGGGAACCCCCAGAGTCATTCCGGCCCCAACGAGGCTCGCTGACCTCGCGCCTATCCGTGAGACCGGTGGGATCGGCTCCCGGAATGACAACGCCGCTGTCCGGGTTCCAGACAGCGGCGTGCGGTGGCGATCAGAACCTTGTCCGGAAATCGGGCAGTGTCCGGAGTCCAGACAGCAGCGCCGTTCGGCGCGCCGTTGGGTAGGCGTCAGGTGCGGAAGGTCGCCACGTGTTCGTTGAGCAGCCTGGCCTGCTGCTGCAGCGATTCGGCGGCGGCAGCGGTCTCTTCAACCAATGCCGCGTTCTGTTGCGTCATGTCGTCCAGGTGCTTCACGGCCTGGTTGATCTGGGCCAGTCCGTCGGACTGGCCCGCGCTGGACTGGCTGATCTCGGCGACCGTGCCGCTGACCTGCTGCACCGACTGCAGGATCTGACCCATCGCTTCGCCGGCGCGACCCACCTGGGCGCCGCCCGCGTCGACGCGCGAGACCGAGTCGTTGATCAGCGCCTTGATCTCCTTGGCCGCGTTGGCGCTGCGCTGCGCGAGCGCGCGCACTTCCGAAGCCACGACCGCGAAACCTCGACCCTGCTCGCCCGCGCGGGCCGCCTCGACGGCCGCGTTCAGGGCGAGGATGTTGGTCTGGAAGGCCACGCCGTCGATGACGGAGATGATGTCGGCGATCTTGCGGCTGGCGCCGGCGATGCCGTCCATGGTCTGCACCACTTCGCCCATCACGTCGGCGCCGAGCTTGGCGCGATCGGCCGCACCGATGGCCAGCTGATTGGTCTGGTGCGCGGCCTGCGCAGAGTGCGTGACCTGTTGCGTCAGCTCATGCATCGACGCCGCCGTCTGCTGCAGGCTGGAGGCCGCCTGCTCGCTGCGCTGCGACAGGTCCTGGCTGCCCATCGCGACCTCGCGCGACGCATGCTGGATGGAGTCCGTGGCGTCGCGGATGGCGCGCACCAGATCGCTGAGTCGGCCCTGCATCGCGGCGACCTGCGTCAGCACCTGGCCGATCTCGTCGTTGCCCACATCCTCCCGACCCATCACCTGCGTGCGCAGATCGCCGTTGGCGACGGCCTCGACGACCTCGCGCATCTGGTTGAGCCGGCGCTTGAGGCCGCGCGCGAACCATTCGACCGCGACCAGCGCGGCGATGCCCACGGCGATCACCAGCGCCAGCGCGACCGTCGCGTCGCGACGGGCGATGCCGGACACGTCGTCGATGTAGACGCCGGAGCCGATCACCCAGCCCCAGGGCTTGAAGCCGGCGACGTAGGAACGCTTCGGTTCCGGATCCTTGGCACCGGGCTTGGGCCACAGGTAGTCGACGAAGCCGCTGCCCTGCGCCTTGACCGTGTCGACGAATGCGACGAACAGCTTCAGGCCGTTCGGGTCCTTGTTGCCGGACAGGTCCTTGTCGTTGAGCTCCGGCTTGATCGGATGCATGACCATCTTGGGCGTCATGTCGTTGATCCAGATGTACTCGTTGCCGGAGTAACGGATCTTGCCGATCTCGGCGGCGGCCTGCTTCTTCGCGTCGGCCTCGGTGAGGCCGCCGGCGCCGATGCGGTCGAAGTGGCGCTTGGCGATCTGCTCGGCGTTCTTCACCTGCTCGACCGTCGTGATCATCTTGACGTCCAGCAGGCTCATCGCGGAGCGGTGGCTGAGCCACATCACGAGGACGACGAAACCGACCACCGCAGCCAGCACCGCCACGCGCAGCTTGGTGGCCATCGTCCAGGCCCGAGGGGGCGTCCCCTTCGAGGTCGTCCGGGCGCCGGAGGGCGCGTCCGCATGCAAGCCGGTCGCAGTCGTGGTGAGCGTGTTCATGAAGTCTCCTGGGCGGGCCGGTCCATCCGGTCCTCGTCGTCTGCCCTGGTCTCGAATATGCGCATGTCGCACGGTGTGCGGCAAGCCCCTCGAACCCTCGATGAAGCCCTTGAACACAGGCCAAACGTGACGATGTGACGTCGCGTCCTCCCTCCATTCAGGGGTCGTGCGCTGCCGTACGCGTCAGGCTGAGGCGAGCTCGGGGTATTTCGCCAGCTTCTCGTAGAGCGTGGCGCGGGAGATCGCCAGCAGCCTCGCCGCGGCGACGCGGTTGCCATTGGTGCTCCTCAAGGCCTGCGCGATGGCGGCGCGCTCCAGCTCGGCCTTGCGGGCGGGCAGGGTCTCCGGGGGACCGAGCCCACGTTGCGAAGGCCGGTGCCCCTCCTCGCTCCCACTTCTCCTCACGCTCGAAAGGTCGCTCGGAGGGGCACCGGCCTCCGCAACGTCCGCATCGCTCGTGGTGATCGCGGTGGGCGCGGTGGCGGTGGTCGGGGTCGCCGTCTCGTGGAGTCCGAAATGCCTCGGGAGCAATTCGTCCTCGTCGCTCATCAGGAAGGCCTGTTCCAGCGCGTTGCGCAACTCGCGCACGTTGCCGGGCCAGGTCTTGCCTTCGAGCGCCCGGAGCGCCGCGGCGCTCAAGGTCTTCGGCGCCAGGCCGCTGCGCCGCGTGATGTCCGCCAGCAGGACCTCGACCAGCGTCTCGATGTCCCCGCACCGCTCGCGCAGCGCGGGCAGGCGGATCGGCAGGACGTTGAGCCGGTAGAAGAGATCGGCGCGGAACTCGCCGCGCTGCACCATCGCCCCGAGGTCGCGGCTGGTCGCCGCGATCACGCGGACGTCGACCTTCACGACCTCGTTGCTGCCCAGCGGCTCCAGCTCCTGCTCCTGCAGCACGCGCAGCAACTTGGCCTGCAGCGCCGGGGGCATGTCGCCGATCTCGTCGAGGAAGAGCGTGCCGCCGTCGGCCAGCCTGAACTTGCCGTCGCGCCCCTTGCGATCGGCGCCGGTGTAGGCGCCGGGCGCGACGCCGAAGAACTCCGCCTCCAGCAGCGTCTCCGGCACCGCGGCGATGTTCACCGACACGAGCGGCTTCGCCGCGCGCCGGGAGGCCGCGTGGATGGCGTGCGCAAGCAGCTCCTTGCCGGTGCCCGTCTCGCCGAGCAGCAGCACCGTCGCCTCGGTCTGCGCGACGCGGCGCGCATGGCGCTTGACCTCGACCGCGGCCGCGCTCGATCCGACGAAGTCGACGATGCGGTGCTTGGCGCGGCGGTTGCGGGACTGCTCGGCGGCGAGCTGTCGTCGCGTGTCGTCGAGCTCCGCTTGCAGGCACGCGAACTTGTTCATCAGCGGCTGCATCGTCGTCTCGGGATGGTCCAGCAGGACCATGCCCATCGCGCCGATGACGTCGCCGCCCGGCCCGCGCAGCGGCAGCCGGCTGACGAGGAAGGTGCCCGCCTTGTTGGTCAGCAGGTCCACGAGGATGGGCTGGCCGGTGTCGATGACCTGCGCCATCAGGGTGTTGGGGACGACTTCCTCGACGCGGCGGCCGACGAACTCGGATTCGTCGCGGAAGCCGAGCGCGGGCAGGAAGCGCTTGTAGCCCTCGCTGATCCAGACGACGCGGTGCTCGCGGTTGACCACCATCGCGCCCTGCGCGGTGCTGGCCAGCACGTCGAACATCGACTGCGCCGCCAGCCGCAGCACCGCTTCGGCATCCTGGGGAATGTCGTTCATGGCTTGTCTCCTGGACGTTCGTCCTGGCCTTTGTCCCGGGCGCCTCGGGGGCGGCCCGCGGGTGTCCGGGTCGGGCTGCCGCCGCGCGGCGCCGCCTCGGATCTGATGCGGACCAATGTAGCAGCCGCCTCGCCGGTGCGAGGGCCGTCCCGGGAGGCGAACGCCCTGGGGAATCCCCGAGGCGGTCGTCGAGCCGCACAGGAGGCGATCCGGCTATAAACCGCCCTCATGGCCATCGTGGATTCCTGGACTTCGGCGCGGGCGGCAAGGCAGGTGCTGTCGTTGGCGCACAAGCTGCTGTCGGAACGCGGGCAGGCGAACAGCCTGGGCCTGGCCCATGACCTGATCGGCCGCATGGGGGCGCTGCCCGTGGACGCCTGGCCGGCGGTCTTCGACAGGCTGGCCGCCGATTTCAATCCCGTGCCGGACGCGGTGCTGCGCGCCGCGCAGGCCTATGCCGACGCGCCCGGCACCGAGACGCTGCGTCAGCTGACCGACGTCAGCGAGCCGCCGCGGCAGGAACTGTTCCGCCGCCTGAACCGCGCGCCCGGCGGCACGGGCACGCTGGTCCGCATGCGGCGCCGGCTGCTGGAGGGCCTGTCCTCGCACCCGGACTGGCGCATGGTGGACGCCGACCTGCTGCACCTGCTGTCCTCATGGTTCAACCCGGGCTTCCTGGAGATGCGACAGGTCGACTGGCACTCGCCGGCGCACCTGCTGGAGCAGATCATCCGCCACGAGGCCGTGCACGCGATCGACGGCTGGGACGACCTGCGGCGACGCCTGCTGCCGGACCGGCGGCTGTTCGCGTTCTTCCATCCGCAGCTGCCGAACGAGCCGCTGATCTTCGTGGAGATCGCGCTGCTGCCCGACATGCCGGACGCGATCGCGCCGCTGATCGGCAAGCGCAGCGAACCGATGCCGCCGAACAGTTTCAAGGCCGCCGTCTTCTATTCGATCAGCAACTGCGAGCCGGGGCTGCGCGGCGTGTCGCTGGGCAACTTCCTGATCAAGCGCGTGGCCGAGCATCTGAGGCAGGAGCTGCCGCGGCTCAAGCAGTTCTGCACGCTGTCGCCGATCCCGGGCTTCGCGGCCTGGCTGCAGGCGATCCGGGCGACGGACGACGAGTCCGCCGCCCTCTCCGCGCTTTCCGGCCTGAAGCCGGCGCAACGCGCGCGCACCGCGGAAGCGCTCGCACGATTGAAGCACCACACACCGGCCGAGCTCGCCAGCCCGGGAGCCCTCGACGACGAGGCCCTGCAGGCCGACCTGCGCCGCCTGGCCGCCGTCTACCTCATCGCCCAGACGCCGCTGCCCGGCGGCGACCCGGTCGCGCGGTTCCACCTCGACAACGGCGCCCGCCTGGAGCGACTCAATCCCGGCGGCGACCGCTCGGCCAAAGGACTGAAACAGTCGCACGGGATGATGGTCAATTACCTCTACGACCTCGACCGCATCGAGCAACACCACGAAGCCTTCACCCAGGGAGAGATCGCGACGGCGCGCGCCGTGGGCGGTCTGCTCTGACCCTTCCGCATCCTCTTTCCGCAACCCTTGCCTACCGACACCGTGGCCCGCAGAGGCCCACAGGACCCACAGGAGACACGCATGACCCAGAGTTCCACGACCCGCCGCCGCCTGCTGGGCGCCGCCGCCCTGGCTTCCCTGTCCGCCGCGGGCGCGGGCATCGCGCCGTCGGCATTCGCGCAGGCCGCCTGGCCGAGCCGGCCGGTGGTCATCGTCGTGCCCTTCCCGGCCGGCGGCGGCACCGACGCCTTCGCGCGGCCGCTGACCGCCGTGCTGACCAAGCAGACCGGCAAGCAGTTCATCATCGACAACAAGGGCGGCGCCGGCGGCACCGTGGGGGCGACGATCGCGTCCAAGGCCGCGCCGGACGGCTACACCTTCTTCATGGGCGCGGTGCATCACGCGATCGCGCCAGCGATGTACCCGAAGCTCGACTACAAGCTCGAGGAGGACTTCATCCCCGTCGCCCTGGTCTCCAGCGTGCCGCAAGTCATCGTGATCAATCCGCAGAAGGTGCCCGTCACCGACGTGAAGGGCCTGCTGGAGCTGCTCAAGAAGAACCCCGGCAAGCTGAACTACGGCTCGGCGGGCAACGGCACCTCGCACCACCTGGCGGGCGAGCTCTTCAAGCTGCAGACGCAGACCTTCATCACCCACATCCCCTACCGCGGCGCCGGCCCGGCGCTGCAGGACCTGATGGCGGGCCAGGTGGACCTGATGTTCGACGGCCTGGGCTCGTCCGCCGCACACATCCGCGGCGGCCGCATCAAGGCGCTGGCGGTGGCCTCCTCCAAGCGCGCGCCGGGTTTCCCGGACATCCCGAGCGCCGTGGAAGCCGGCATCCCGCAGTACCAGGTCGCCACCTGGTACGGCCTGTGGGCCCCCGAGGGCACGCCGAAGGAAGTGATCGCCGCGATGCAGGCCGAACTCCGCAAGGCCTACGCGACGGAGGAACTGAAGAACATCTGGACCGGCCTGGGCACCGACATGCCGACGCTCTACGGCGACGCGTTCGGCAAGTTCGTGCACGGCGAGGTCCTGCGCTGGGCCGACGTGGTCAAGCGCAGCGGTGCGAAACTGGATTGATCCTCGATCCGATAGCGATTGCCTGAACCCCGGCCTGCGACTCCCGACATGAACGCTCCCCAGAAAGCCACCGCGAACGTCAACCTGTTCGCCGCGCTGCGCGCGAATTTCTCCGACGACCTGGACGCCTGCGCGATCGAGCTGGCCGACGGCCCCGACGCCGGCCAGCGCTACAGCTGGCGCGACATCGACCGCGCCACGGCGATGATCGCCAACCTGCTGGACTCGCTGGACCTGCCCGCGGGCAGCCGCGTCGCGGTGCAGACGGAGAAGAGCGTCGAGGCGCTGCTGCTGTACCTCGCGGTGCTGCGCGCCGGCTACGTCTACCTGCCGCTGAACACGGCCTACCAGGCCGCCGAGCTCGAGTACTTCATCGGCAACGCGGAGCCGGCGGTGGTCGTCTGCGCGGGGAAGAATTTCGGCTGGATCAGCAAGCTGGCGTTCCAGGCCAAGGTCCCGTGGGTGTTCACGCTGAACGAGGACCGCAGCGGCACGCTGCTGGATCGCGCGGTGCAGATGCCCGACACGCACCAGGTGGCCGAGAAGAAGGCCGATGACCTGGCCGCGATCCTCTACACGAGCGGCACGACCGGTCGCAGCAAGGGCGCGATGCTGAGCCACGGCAACCTGCTGTCCAACGCCGAGGTGCTCAAGCACTACTGGGGCTGGAAGGCGGACGACGTGCTGATCCACACGCTGCCGATCTTCCACGTGCACGGGCTGTTCGTCGCGTCGCACGGGGCGCTGCTGGCCGGGGCGAAGATGCTGTGGTTCAACCGCTTCGATCCGCGCGGCGTGATCGCGCGGCTGCCCGACGCGACGCTGTTCATGGGCGTGCCGACGCTGTACGTGCGGCTGCTCGAGCAGGCGACGCTGACGAAGGACGCGTGCGCGCGGATGCGGCTGTTCATCAGCGGTTCCGCGCCGCTGCTGATCGAGACCTTCCACGAATGGCAGCGCCGCACCGGGTTCACGATCCTGGAGCGCTACGGCATGAGCGAGACGGTCATGCTGACGTCGAACCCGTACAAGGCCGAGGACGGCGAGCGCCGCGGCGGCACGGTCGGTTATCCGCTGCCGGGCGTGGGCCTGCGCGTCGTCGACGACGCGGGCGCGCCCTGCCCCAGCACCGGCGACGGCGAGATCGGCCACCTCCAGGTGAGCGGGCCCAGCGTGTTCGCCGGCTACTGGCGCATGCCGGAGAAGACGAAGGAGGAGTTCACCGCCGACGGCTGGTTCAAGACCGGCGACGTGGGCCGGCGCGACGACCGCGGCTACGTGACGATCGTGGGGCGGAGCAAGGACCTGATCATCACCGGCGGCTACAACGTGTACCCGGCGGAGATCGAGGGCTGGCTCAACGAGCTGCCCGGCGTGGCGGAGTCGGCCGTGGTCGGCGTGCCGCATCCGGACTTCGGCGAGGGCGTGATCGCCGTGGTGGTGCCGCGATCCGGCGCCGCGCTGGACGGCGCGACGCTGGTCGCGGCGCTGAAGGACCGCATCGCCGGCTTCAAGGTGCCGAAGCGGGTCTTCGTCGAGACCGAGCTGCCGCGCAACGCGATGGGCAAGGTGCAGAAGAACCTGTTGCGCGAGCGGCATCGGGGGCTGTTCGGCTGAGCATCGCCGACAATCCGTCGTCATGAGCACGCCGACGCCGCTCCCCGCCGACACGGTCAACACCCTCAACACCGCCTGCCCGCGTTGCGGCGGCGGCTTCCATTGCGGCGTGGACGACGGCTGGTGCGCCTGCTTCGGCACGCGGCTGGGTGAGGGCCTCAAGCGCGAACTCGCCGCCCGCTGGCCCGACCAGTGCCTGTGCCTGCGCTGCCTGACCGAGCTGGCCCGCGACGATCCGGACAGCCACGTGCCGGACCCGCCGAAAAACCCGCCCGAGCCCCCGTTGTTGGGCGTTTGAAGGCACACGCGGGACGACCACAATCCGACCGATGGCCGCCTCCCCATTCAGCCAGTCCGTCGCGGAGCGTCTCCAGGTGAGACGCCTGGTGGTCTTCGGCCCGTTCCTGGCGCTGGGGCTGGTGCTGCTCGTGCTGTGGGCGCTGGTGCTGTGGTTCGCGCTGCTCTATCCGAAATCGCTGGTCGAGGACCTGCAGGAAGACCTGCACAGCATCGCCCTCAACGCGGCGCAGGACACCGAGCAGCTGCTGCGCGAAACCGAAGGCAGCCTGCGCACGCTGGACCTGCTGCTGCTCACGCGCAGGAACGAACGCCAGGACCTGGACGCCACCGTGTCGCTGCTGGCCGATTCGCTGCGCGACAACTCGCGCGGGATCACCGACGTGATGCTGGCCAGCGCCGACGGCCGCCTGTGGCGCATCCCGTCGGTGACCGGCGAACCCTATGCCGACCTCGGTGCGAAGAGCTTCCTGTCCGAACTGGGCCGCCCCGGCGGACCGAGCATCATCCTCGGCACGCCGATCCGGCTGCGGCCGGGCGCCCACTTCGTCCTGCCGATGGCCACGCGCCTGAGCGCGCCGACCGGCGCCTTCACCGCGACGGTGGGCTTCATCGACCTCGACGTGCTGCTGCGCATCTACCGCACGCGGTCGATGCGCTCGGGCATGGCCGTGCTGCTGGAACGCGACGACGGTGTCGCCATGGCCCGCTGGCCCGAAGTCCCGGGCCTGGTCGGCACCAACATGCGACAGGTCCCCGGCGGCGAGGTACTGCCGCCGAGCCCGCCGGCCAGCGGCCAGTTCATGGTGACGAAAAGCCCGGCCGACGGGCGCGATCGCATCGTTTCCTACCGCGTGCTGCAGGACTACCCGCTGCGTCTGTTCGTGTCCTTCGAGCGCGACCGCATCCTCGCCGGCTACCTGCAGCAGCGGCGCGCGGTGCTGGGCTTCTCGCTGGTGGTCACGGCGATCGCCGTCGGCCTGATGGCCTGGTTCACGCGGCTGCAGCAGCGCACCCGGCTGCGCGAGGCCGAACGCGAAGCCACCGCCGACGCCTCGCCGATGGGCCTGTTCCGCTGTGATCTCCAGGGCCGCACCGTGTATGCCAACGAGACCTACCTCCGCCTGATGGAGGTCGACCGCAAGGACCTGGCCTGGGGCTGGCTGGACCGTCTCTCCCCATCGGAGCGCGAATTGACGCGCGAGCAATGGGCCGCACTGGTCGCCGTGGGGGGAACCGGTCGACCGCGTGCGGCAGTTGACGCGCCGCGACGGCTCGGAACTGATGGTGCGTCTGCGGATGCGGCCGATGCGCCTGGGCGGGCGCATCGTCGCGCACGCCGGGACGATCGCCGACATCACGCCCGAGCTCGCCGCCCGACGCGAGCGCGAGCGCAGCCAGGCCGTCATGAGCGCGATGGCGCAGAGCGTCAACGTCATGATGCTGGCCGTCGACACCGATGAACGCGTGCTGTTCTGCAACAAGGCCTTCGAGCGCCGCTTCGACATCCCGGAAAAGTCCTGGCAGGGCCGCCACGCGGCGGACGTCTTCGACGACCTGTATCCGGCCGTGCATCCGCTGATCCAACGCGCCTTCGAGGGCGAGACCAGCGTCGTCGAGATGCGCGACGACGACGGCGTCAGCCGCCCGATGCCGCTGGACGGCGACGACCGCGGCGAGACGCGCTACGTCGAGCTCACCTACGCACCGCTGCTCAACGACGACGGCGCGATCATCGGCGCCTACGGCGTCGCGCGCGACGTCACCGACGTCAAGCAGGAACAGATGCGGCTGCTGCGGGCCTCCAACACGGACCCGCTCACCGGGCTGCTCAACCGCGCCGGCTTCGCGTCGCAGGTCAACGCCGCGCTCGGGCGCGCGACGGACCGCGACGAACTGGTGGCGCTGCTGTACCTCGACCTGGACCGCTTCAAGCCCGTCAACGACGAGTACGGACATCCCGTCGGCGACGCGCTGCTGAAGGCCGTCTCCGGCAGGCTGCGCCACGCGCTGCGGCCGCAGGACCTCGTGGCCCGCGTCGGCGGCGACGAGTTCGCCGTGTTCCTCACCCATGTCGCGAAACCGGTGGACGCGCAGGTCGTCGCCGACAAGCTGGTGCATGCGCTGACGATGCCGTTCCGCATCGGTGCGCTGGAACTCCACATCGGCACCAGCGTCGGGTTCTGCGTCCAGTGGGCGCGGCAGGCCGACATCGACGATCTCGTCACACAGGCGGATGAGCAGCTCTACCGCGCGAAGCGGGCGGGGCGGGGGAGATCGAGCGGGAGCCTCTGCGCGGAGCGCAAGCCTGCGTCGGCTGCGGTGGGTGCGGCGGGCGCCGTGGGCGCGGCAGGTGCAGCGGGCGGGGCAGCCGACTCCGGCTTGCCAAGCGCGGGCTCTCCACGGGGCATGGGGGATCCCTCCAGGACCCCCAAGCCCCATTCCGGCCCCACGGAGATCAGCTGACGTCGGAACGATCCGGGATCGGCGGACGTCGTTGCAGGGGCGGGATCAGCCGCAGTTGCCGAAGTCGCCGGGGTCGCGGCCGTCCAGCGACGCGGTCGGCGTCGATGCGCCGTGCTTCAGGCGCATCAGCGTCATCTGCAGGACCTTGGCGTCGGCGCTGGCCCGATGACGACGCAGTTGCGCCTCGGCACGGACCTCCTGCTGGACCGCGTTCCAGCGCTGGGCCTCGTCTTCGCTGAGCAGGCGGCGCAGGTCCTCGATCCGGAAACGCGGCAGGCGACCGACGCTGTCGAAGAGCTTGCTCATCCACGGGTAGTCATGGCCCCAGCTGTCGGAGTAGACCGTCTGGCCCGCCAAGCGCTTGTTGAGCTCGTCGGCGACCCAGTCACGCGGGCGGCCGTGACGCAGCAGCAATTCGCGCGAGATGCCGTGCAGCGCCTCGGCCTGCTCATCCCAATGCTCCCACTCCGGCGCCGGCTGGATCAGCGAGCAGAACGGCAGGCCGCCCGCTTCGACGAATCCGATCTCGATCGGGTAGCTGCCGCGCCCGAAACCGGACGCCTCCAGGTCGAGGATGGTCGGCGCAAGGACCGGCGAGGCGACGGGCAGGACGGCAACGGTCATGGGCGCCAGTATGCAAGCGCCGGGCCAGCCGCGGGAGCCGCCCCTCCTCAGATCAGGGGACGGCGGGCGTCGCCGAGTGCAGGGCCGCCGGAGCCGCGGGAGCGGCGGCAGGTGACGTCGAGACCTTGGGCGCCTGGCCCGCCGCATCACCGTCGCCGCTGTCGCCCCGGTCCCGTCCCTGGCGTCGCTGCAGTTCGTGCCAGCCGTCCAGGCCGCCGTCCAGCGCCAGCACGCGCGGATGACCGCGCTTCATGAGCTCATGCGCGCCCTGGATGGCGGAGACCTCGTTCGGGCAGTTGCAGTAGAGGACCAGCAGGCGGTCGTCGGGCAACTGCTCGGCGTATTCCGGCAGGCGGGTCAGCGGGATGTTGAGCGCGCCCGGCAGCGTGCGCGGATCAGCGGCTCGGCCGGGATCGCTGCGGACATCGATGAAGAGCGGCGCCATGTCCTGCTCGCAGAGCGCGGCGGCGTCCTCGACGCTGATGCGCTCGACCTCGCCCTGCAGCTTCGCCATCTGGCGGCGACGCCGCCAGCGGTTGCCGATCAGGAGCGCCAGCACCGCGACGATCGCCGCGACCGCCAGCAGGCCGGCGTTGGAGAGGAAGTCCAGCACGTCCTGGATCTGGTCGCTGAAGATCAGTCCGAGCCCGAGGAAACACGCCGTCCAGACCAGTCCGGCGACGGCGTCATAGGCGATGAAACGGCGCCAGCCCATGCCGAGCGCACCGGCCATCGGCGCCGCGACGACGGAGATGCCGGGCAGGAACTTCGCGGCCAGCAGCGAGCTGCCGCCCCAGCGCGCGATGAGGCTCTCGCTCTGGCGGACGCAGACGTCGGGGGACAGCGAGACGCGGCACAGCAGCCGCAACACCCGGTGGCCGTAGCTGCGGCCGGCGATGAACCAGATGGCGTCGCCCAGGACGTTGGCCAGCACCGCCGCCACGACGAGCGACACCGCCGACAGGCGCCCCGCCGCGGCCAGTCCGCCCGCGACCACCAGCAGCGGCGCCGCCGGCACCGGCGCACCGATGCGCGCGGCCAGCGTCACGAGGAAGACGAGCAGGAAGTCGTGTTGGATCAGCAGGTCGATCAGGGCGCGCATGCGGCGCATTGTCGCGGCTGCCGAGGTCACCCGTCGGCGGTGGGGCGATTCTTCCCGCCGTTCAGGACACCAGCCGGGGCGCCTTGGGCCGGGCGACGAAGGCGAACTGCACCCACTTCGTCTCCTCGAGCTGCCGTCCGAAGAGCCGGAAGGCCAGCCGGCGCTTGAGCGACGGGGTGTACCACTGCTCGTTGATGCCCTGGACGCTGACGACCTCGTAGCCGCATTCGTCGAACATGCGCTGCGCACTGGTGCGGGTGAAGAAGCGCAGGTGCGTCCGGTCACGGACGCCGCAGGGCTCGTAGCGGAAGTCGCGGTCGTGGACGAGCGGCCAGATCGTGTCCAGGTGCAGCAGGTTGGGCAGCGAGGCCAGCACCACGCCGCCCGGTGCGAGCAGCGGCGCGGCCAGGTTCAGCGCGGCCCAGGGATCGGGCATGTGCTCGAGCACGTCGTTGAAGACGATGGCGTCGAAATGGGCTTCGGGCAGCGGCAGCATCGGATCGAAGAAGCCTTGCATCACCCGGTCCAGATGGGCACCGGCGCGTTCCGCGGCCCCCGCGTCGGGCTCGACGCCCCAGACCTCGGTGCCGGGGCGGGTCTGCTTGACGGCCTCTCCGAAGGCGCCGGTGTTGCAGCCGACGTCCAGCACGCGCCGGCAGTCCTGCGGGAGGAAGGCCAGCATCTCGCGGCGCGCGGCGTGCGGATAGTCGAATCGGGCCAGGGGACTGGCGGAACGGAGAGCCGGCATGGATACCTCCTCGGCGCCCGCCACGAGCACCGCGGCGGTGCGCGAAGCATAGTCAGGAGCGCCCCCCCTCGACATCCTTCTCTTACGGGACAGGGAAGTCCCGACGGCCCGGCTTCAGCGCATCGCCACCGGCGCCCAGAAGATGTAGTCCGCCTGGTAGTCGACGACCTGCTTCTGCCCGACCCCTGCGGCATCGCAGGCGGTCTGCGGCGCGACGCCGCCCTTGGTGGCCACGCGCTGGATGTGGCTCACACCCTGCATGGCGCCCATGCCGACGGCGGGATTGGCCTTCACCAGCTGCAGCGGGATGCTGCCCGGGGACGCCGGCGCCACCGCGACCTGCGTGCCGGTGACCTTGGAACCGTCGCGGGCTTCCCAGGTGGCGGGCGGGCCGTAGTACTTGCCGACCACGGTGCTGCGCCGATCGCTCAGGGTCGCGTCCGGGCCGACGAACACCCACTCGAACTGCCCGGCCATGTCCTTCTTCGCGCGGCATTCATAGGTGATCTTGCCGACGCCGACGGTCTCCATCGACACCTTGTGCCCCTCAGGCACCTGCACGGCGGCGGGCAGGCCGGCCTGGGAGAACGCCGGGGCGTTCGAGCCCGACGGGCCGGACATGGCGCAGGCGCCCAGCAGGGCGACGGGCGCCAGCAGGACGAAGACGGACGTCGGGGACTTCGCGCGGGGGGACAAGGTGGTCATCGCAGCTCCTCAGGGTTGGCGGCAAGGCCGGAAGGCCTCACTGGAACGCTGTACGCAAACGCCGTCTTAACGGATTCGTTTTCCGCGAAAAAGGTTCGCGCACGGTCTGCGCTACGATCAGCCGATAGACCGTGAGCCTGTCATCCCGAAGTCTTCGCTTCGTCTCTCCTGTCGGAAGCCGTGCAAGTCCTCGCCTTGATTGCTTGGCGAATCTGTTCGAACCGCATGTCGCGGGGCGATTTCGGAGGAGGAGCACCATGCCTGTCCACAAACCCTCGACGAGCTCCGTGCTTCGTTGCGGCAGAGTGTCGACGCGCTCCAGCGGCGTCAGGCCGAATGAGATCCCGGAGAAGCTGATCGACCGTCTGGTCGATCTGGACTGGCTGGAATGGCATGGCGGCGGCCTTCGATTGACCACCACCGGGACCAACGTCCACCGGCAGGAGCTCGCCCGGATTCGCGCAATGGCGGAAACGTCAGGCTCATCGATCACCCCCAACCTATCGGAGGCCGATATCGCTACCCCCAACTACTCATACGAAAACGCCAACGCGAGCTGGCCAAGAAAAAGAAGAAGGAAGAAAAGGCCCATCGCAAGGCCAGCGGTGCAGGCTCGGACGCACCGGCGGATGAACCGAACGCCCAAGGCGCACCGGCCGGAGGCAACGCTCCGGCGGACGACAAGCCGCAAGGCCAGGCATAACGCCTGGCAGACCGCCAGGCATAAAACGCCAGGCACAACGCCTGGCAAAGCGCCTGGCACCGCCTCAGGCGTGACGCCCGCCAGTGCGCCAGGCCCCGAGCCTGGCGTCAGGTCGGGAAGGGGCAGTCAGCCGCACTGCCCCACGAACCCGCACGCGGTGCAGAACTCGCACCCGTCGCGGTGGATGAGCGTGGCGTTGCCACACTCGGGACACTTCTTGCCGGCCATCGCGATGATGCCGCCGGCCTCCGAGGCGGTGCGCGCCGCCCCCGTGGCAGTTCCCGTGCCCCTGGCCGGCGCCTGCTGCATCAGCCCCATGTCGACGAGCGGATAACCGTGCTCGTCCAGCACCCCCAGCATCGCGTAGCGGTGGATGACCAGGCGCGCGACATACGCGACCGTCGACGGCCACACCTGCTGCCGTCTTTCCCCCGACAGCGTCGGCACCGGCGCCATGAAGTGGCCCAGCGGCTCGCCCACGTTGAGCAGCTTGCGCAGCTTCATGCCGATCCAGCCCGGATCGAGCACGCGCATGTCCAGTGACAGCAGCCGCGCCAGTCCATCGAGCGCCTTCGGGTAATTGCCCGAGAACCCCATCGCGCAGGGCCGTGTGACGCTGCCCCCGTCGGGCGTGGGCAGGCTCACCTCCTTGAGCGTCAGCGTGAACAGCTCGCCGGTCGCGGGGTTGTCGACGTCGACCGCCCAGGCGAGCGTCCCGGCCGTGCCGGTGCGCGGCTCCTCGCGCGAGAACATCGCGTCCAGCACCGGCGTCGGACCGCCTTCCTGCAAGGCCCCGAGCTGCTCGCAGCGCCAGCGGATCACCGCCGCCGTCGCCGCGACGACGCCCGGGAACAGCCGCGGCTCGCCGAGCGGCGGCATCGGCATCTCGAACGCGCGCTCCTCGGCGACGGTCGCCAGCGCGTCGAGCTTCAGGCGCAGCCAGGCCGCGTCATTGGCGCGCAGGTCCATCGACAGCGTCTTCGCCAGCGCGCCGAGGCCGCGCGGCTGCTCCGCGCCGTTGACCCAGACCTCGAACGGCAACGTGCGGCCGAAGAGGCCCGCATCCGGCCCCTCCGCCGGCAGCTCGCCGACGAAGAGCGCGAAGTCGCCATGCGGATGGCGGATCATGGTCGACCACGCCGGATTGCCGCCCGGCATCTCGGGCCGGCTCGGCCAGCGCAGCGACGCAAGCACCGGCTTGGGCAGGCGCTCGACGCGCAAGCGCTGGTTGGGGCCGATGTCGGCCTTGAGCGGCTCCGGCTGGGCGATCGGCTCGACGCTGAGCACCGCGCCGAGCACGCTGTTCGGGCGATAGGTCGCGAGGCCCTTCAGCCCGCTCTTCCAGGCCAGGCGATAGAGATCCTGGAAGTCGGCGTAGGGATAGTCCGCCGGCACATTGACGGTCTTGGAAATCGAGGTGTCGACGTAGGGCGCGACGGCCGCGACCATCGCCTCGTGGTCCGACGCCTGCAGCTCGAGCGCGGTGACGAAGGCGTCGGTCAGCGGCGCGTCGGCGCCGAACAGGTGGCGGTAGAGCCGCCAGGCATGGTCCTCGACGGCGTACTCCTTGAAGGAGTTGTCGGGCATGCGCTTCCTGCGGGTGTAGCTCCACGAGAACGCGGGCTCGATGCCGTTGCTGGCGTTGTCGGCGAAGGCCAGCGAGATCGTGCCGGTCGGCGCGATCGACAGCAGGTGCGAGTTGCGCAGGCCCTGCGCGCGGATCTTGTCCTTCAGCCACGGCGGCAGCCGCGACGCGAAGTTGCCGCCCGACAGGTAGAGATCGGCGTTGAAGAGCGGGAACGCGCCGCGCTCGATGGCGAGGTCGGCGGACGCCTCATAGGCGGCGTCGCGCATGATCTCGCTGATGCGGCGCGCCATCGCGCGGGCGGGCTCGCCGTCGTAGCGCAGGCCGAGCATCACCAGCGTGTCGCCCAGGCCCGTGAAGCCGAGCCCCACGCGCCGCTTGTTGGCGGCCTCGCGCGCCTGCTGCGGCAACGGCCACGGGGTCACGTCCAGCACGTTGTCGAGCATGCGGGTGGCGGTCTTGCAGATGTCGGCGAACTCGGCCTCGTCGAACGAGGCCTTCGCCACGAACGCGTCCTTGACGAATACCGTCAAGTCGATCGAGCCGAGGCAGCAGCAGCCGTAGGAAGGGAGCGGTTGCTCCGCGCAAGGATTCGTCGCGCTGATCGACTCGCAGTAATGCAGGTTGTTGTCCGCATTGATCCGGTTCAGGAACAGCACCCCCGGCTCCGCGTGGTCGTAGGTGGACCGCATGACCTGGTCCCACAGCTTGCGGGCCCGCAGGCGGCGGTAGACCCACACGCCGTCCGCCCGCTGCGTCGCGCCGGCCGCGCGCTGCTTGTCGCCCGGCGCCGCCTTGTGCACGAGCTCGATGTCCGCGTCCGCCTCCACCGCCTCCATGAACGCGTCCGTCACGCCCACCGAGATGTTGAAGTTCTTCAGGTCGCCCTGGTCCTTGGCGTGGATGAACTCCTCGATGTCCGGGTGGTCGCAGCGCAGCACGCCCATCTGCGCGCCGCGCCGCGAGCCGGCCGATTCCACCGTCTCGCAGCTGCGGTCGAACACCCGCATGTAGCTCACCGGCCCCGACGCGCTCGACTGCGTCGACTTCACGTACGCGCCCTTGGGTCGGATCCGGGAGAAGTCGTACCCGACGCCGCCCCCGCGCCGCATCGTCTCGGCCGCCTCGGTCAAGGCGGTGTAGATGCCGGGATGACCGTCCTCCTCCTCCGCGATCGCGTCGCCCACCGGCTGCACGAAGCAGTTGATCAAGGTCGCCGACAGCGCCGTCCCCGCCGCCGAGGCGATCCGCCCCGCCGGCACGAAACCGCGCCGCTGCGCCGCCAGGAACTTCGCCTCCCAGTGCGCGCGCTGCTCCGGCGACTCCGCCACCGCCAGCGCCCGCGCCACGCGCGCCCGCACCTCCTCGAGATTGCGTTCGCCGTCCTTCGCGTATTTCTCCAGCAGGACCTCGGCGCTGATGTCCTGCGGCGGGAGCGTCTCGGCGGTCGCCTGCAACGGCAGTTGCGACGAGGCCGCGGACGCGGTGGAAGGAACGGACGGGGGCACGGTCTGCTGGGTCATGCGGGGGTCTCCATCAGCGTCAACACAAGGGTCCCGGACCATCCTAGTCCCGCCTTGCCCAGCGTCCTGTCCCTCATCCACGAATGCGTCATGGCCTCGACGCGTGATCGTCATCCGCTCCGCCTGCCGCACCGATCCTTCAGCCGTCGCGATCACCACATCCGCTCGTCACCAAGCAGTGGTCCACGTGTCCACCGGTAAGCACGCACTTGCGGCGCGCACACCATTTGATGCGACTGCAACGACGTTTCCCCGGGTTGGCCCCATAGTTTGGTCGGATAGCGGACGCTATTCTTTTCGGTTATGACTCCCGATAAGGTCTTGCGGTCCAGCCCCAACACGTTGGGCGATCTGGAACAAGGCTGCGCCGATGCCCGCCGTCTGATCCTGGACGGCCAACTCGACGCAGCGCGCTCTCGTCTGGACGAGCTGCGCAAGATACACGGCGACAACCACGCGCCGGTGCAGGAAACCTTCAGCGCCCTGGCCGAGGCGCATGGCGACTTCAACGTCGCCCTCGCCCACTTCAAGCGCTTCCATCTGCTGGCCATCGAGTCCGGCGCGTCCTCGCCGCTGGCTTCGCGCGATCAGTTGCTCGCGCGGCTCGTCGAGCGCCAGCAGCAGAACTCCCCGGACATGGCCTGGTGCCTGGTGGCGCTGGGCGCGGCGCGCGCGCCCGCCGGCGCGCTGCCGCACATGCTGCGCCAGCAGTGCCGCGCACAGGACGTGCTCGCGCTCGGGCAGGGCGAGGCCATGCTCATGCTGCTGCACGACGTCGACCTGCCCACCGGCCGCAAGGTCTGCGAGCGCTTCCGCGCGGTGTGGATGCAGCAGCAACCGGCGGCCGGTCCGCTCAGCATGGGCCTCACGGCCTGGCGTGGTCCCGGCGATACCGGCAGCGGCCTGCTCGGCCGTGCCGAGCAGGCGCTCGCGCGCAGCCAGCGCGAAGGCGCGCCGCTGCGCACCGGCTGAACGCCGGCCGAGCTCCGGCGACCGCCACCGGCCGCCTTCCGACCTCAGAACGGATTGATCGACTTCTCGCGCCGGTAGTGGACGTAGCCGACGCTCGCCCCCGCGCGCAGTCCCACGCCCAGCCGGATCGGCGCCAGCGTGATGCCGTTGGCGCGCTGGTAGTTCACGCCCGCGCCGCCGATGTAGTACAGGCTGCCGTCCACGCCGGGGAAGCGGCGATAGATCGCGCTGGCCTTCGGCAGCTTGTAGACCAGCGTGAAGACTTTCGACGCATTGCCGCCGACGTCGAACCCCACCGACGGCCCCGCCCAGTAGACCTTGCCACCGCCGCCGCGCTTCATGATCAGTTGGCCATCGCCGTAGCGCAGGCCGACCGTCACCGCGCCGCTGGCTTCCTGGCCCTTGATGTAGGCGTTCGGGCGCCCTTGGTCCTTGAAGGCCTTCTCGATCACCTTGGCCAGGCCTTCGGTCGTTTCGCCGAAAAACTCGGTCGCCTCATGCAGGACCGAGTCCTGGTCGTAGGTGTCATCCTCGTTGTCGGCGGCCAGCGCCGGCAGCACGGCCAATCCAGGCGGCAACACCAGCCCCGCGGCGGCATAGCGGCCCAGCCGACCCAGCGCGTCGCGGCGCGTGCGCAGCGACGGCGCCTCGCTGAGATCGATCAGCCCCTCGGTGGGGATGTCATGACGGTCCATGTGAATCTCCGGGTAAGTCTGAATGGCGTCGGGTGATGGCGTCGCCCGCGCCGGGTCGGGTGGGATGGCAAAGGAAGTGCCCGCCCTCCGAACGGATGGATGCTACCCGCCGCCGTGACAAACGGTGTGCGCAGTGCCGCGGCGCGCCGATACACTCCCCTTCACGCCGTCGAGAGGGAACCGGTTTCCAGAACAAGGAGCGGCGATGCATGCAAAACGCAGTCGTGACAAGAGTGCATCAAGGAGGACATGCAGTGAGCAGTGATCTGCCCCGTCTGGCGCGAGCGCTGGAGTACCTGGACATGGCGTCGGCGCTTTACGTGGGCGGCGGCGCGGACCATTCCGCGCAGCTGCTGGCCGCCGCCGGCGAGCGCCTGCTGGGCGACCTCGCGCGGCTGATCCAGTCCCCGAGCACGGCTATGAGGTCCAGCAGCTGCTGGGCCGGCTGACCCAGGCGCATGTCCCGTCGCAGGTGCCGGAGGTGGCCGGCCACAACCAGCCGCGTCAGCTCCAGGCGATGCTGTCCCGCGCGGAGACGCCTGAATCGACCGAACTCCGCCAGGCCACGTCCGCGCTGCTGCGCGCCTCGTGGTACCTGCTGGAGACGATGGGCCTGGAACCGCTCGCGCCCTCGCGCCTGCACCAGGCGATCGAGAAGAGCACGATCTACGCCGAGCTCTGACCGCCGGCACACCCGGAAGACACCATGAGCGCCGCCGAACGCCGTCACTTCTCCCGCATCGCGTTCGCCGGTCCGGCGCAACTGGTGACGGTCGATCAACGCCTGCCGGTGCAGGTGCTGGACCTGTCGCTCAAGGGCGCGTTGCTGTTGCTGCCGCCCGGCTCGGACGTCGAGCCCGGCGCGCTGTGCCTGCTGGACCTGCCGCTGGCGCCGCACGACGGCCGCATCACGATGGCGGCCCAGCTCGCGCACGTGGAGGGCGATCGCGCCGGGCTGCTCTGCCTGGGCATCGACATCGAGAGCATCACCCACCTGCGCCGCGTCATCGAGCTCAACCTCGGCGACGCGACGCTGGCCGAGCGCGACCTCAAGGCGCTGGTCGCGTCCTGAGCGGCAAGCGGCACTTCGCCGGCCGCTGGACCTCACGCCCGCCCGCTCCCGCGAGCAAGTCCGGGTCGCCCGCGATTCACCCGCCGATCACCCGGCGATGAACTTCCTCAGCACCGCGAAGGCCGCGACCGGGTCGTCCCGCCACGCGCCGTGCCCGACACCCGGGAAACGCGCCAGCTGACGCCACTGCGCGGGCAGCGCGTCGTGGATCTCCAGCGCGTCCTCGAGCGGGCAGACCGGGTCGTCCTCGCCCACCATCACCAGCACCGGGCACAACGCCTTCTCCAGCCCCTTGAGGAGCCCGAGGTCCTGCTTCTCCCCGCTGACGAAGTGCAGCAGGATGTCCAGGTTCAACAGCGTGCGGCCGCCCGCCTCCGGATCGGCCGCGGGCTGCGTGTTGTAGAGATGGCGCACGCCGGCCCAGTAGGCCTCGAAGGTCTCGCGCGTCGGACGGCTCCAGAAGGCCTCGGCCAGGGCGCGGGCCTCGGGGCCGCCGCGCCGTTCGAAGGCATCGAGCTTGCGCGCCAGCCCCATGTGGTGCGAGGTGCTGGACAGGATCACCTTCGAGGCGTGCCCCGGGTGCCGCGCGATGTAGCGCTGCGCGACGAAACCGCCGAAGGACTGGCCCAGCACGATCGGCTTCTCGATGCCCAGCGCATCGCACAGGCGGACGATGTCGTCGGCCCACATGTCCAGCGTCCACTCGGACGACGGACGCGGATCGCTGCGGCCATGGCCCCGATGGTCGTAGTAGACGATCTGCGCGAGGTCCGCCAGCTGGCTGAACGCCGGCTTGAACGCCGCATGATCGAAACCCGGCCCGCCATGCATGCAGATCAGCGTCGGCTTCTCCCGCATCCGTGCCCCGTCCGGCACCAGGCCGGGTCCCTCGACGTCCACGAACAGGCGGACGCCATTGCCGATATGGATCTTCATGGGCGGCGAGTATGCCGCGTCCGTGCAGCGCCCGTGCCGCGTCCGCCCCACGGATGCCGGACTCGTCCGACCCTGGACGGCTTCGTCGCACGCCCGCTGGCGGCTCTCGCGACCGGCGGCCAGAATCCCGCCCATGTCCGATGCGTCCTCCGTCCCGCCCGCAGGTGAACCGTCCGAGCCCCGCCGCTCGGCGCGGGACGCGGCGTTGCAGCTGTTCAACCTGCGCATGATCGCGGCGTGCTTCTATTTCTGCCTCGCGATGGCGGGCTCGCGATCGCTCACCTGGATGACGCAGGACGACGGCATCGCCGACTGGCTGATGGAGTGGCTGCGCTTCACCCGGCAGACGCTGCTGACCGCGCTCAGCGTGCTGGCCGCGCTGGCGCTGGCCGAGGCCCTGCTCACCCGCTGGCGGACCCGGTGGCCGGTCGGCTTTCGCGCCGTCGCCATCACCGCGGGCGCCACCGTCGGCACGCTGCTGCGCTACAAGGTCGCCAATCTGGGTGCTCCCGATGCGCCGCTGCATTGGGACTGGGTGTTGTCCACCTCGCTGCTGTGGCTGGTGCTGGGCGGCTTCTTTGCCGCGCTGCTGCACGGCGTGCGCGAGGAGCGCAGCGCCCAGGCCCGCCTCGCCGAACTGGCCCGGCAGCACGACCGGCTGCAGGCCCAGCAGATGGAGGCCCAGTTCTCCGCGTTGAATGCGCAGATCGAGCCGCACTTCCTGTTCAACACGCTGGCCAACGTGAAGCGTCTCTACGAGACCGCGCCCGAACGCGGCCGCGACATGATGGGCAGCCTGATCGCCTACCTGCGGGCCGCCCTGCCCAGCATGCGCCAGGGCATGTCCACGCTCGGCCAGGAGCTCGAGCTCGCCCGCAGCTACCTCACCATCCTGCAGATGCGCATGGGCGAGCGGCTGCGCTTCGACATCGAGGCCGATGCGGCGCTCTTCGCCACGCCGCTGCCGCCGATGGTGCTGCCGACGCTGGTGGAGAACGCCATCAAGCACGGCCTGTCCCCGCTGCCCGAAGGCGGCCGCATCGACATCTCCGCACGGCGCGACGCCGGCGGCCAGGGCCTGGTCCTGGAGGTGCGCGACACCGGCCAGGGCTTCGCCGCCAGCGGCGGCAGCGGCGTGGGCCTGGCCAACACCCGGGCGCGACTGACGGCGATGTACGGCCGCGAGGCCTGCCTGGAGCTGGAGGCGGCGGCGCCGCGCGGCGTGGTCGCGCGGGTGCGCGTGCCGCTGGGCGGCGCGTCGCCGCTGTCGCACCCGGCGCAAGCGGCACAGGCGAACGCCGCGGCCACGGCCGGGGCCGCCCCATGAGCGCGGCCGCCTGGCTGCCCCACGTCTGGCGGTCGTGGCGCTCGCTGCGCCGCGAGGAACTGTCGTGGTTCCTGCTGATGGGCATCTTCTTCGGCCTGCTGGACGTGTCCTCGATCTTCTACGTGATGGACAACCCGCGCTGGCCGGCGGCGCTGATCAACCAGATGGCGACGCCGCTGCTGGTGGCGCTGGCGCTGCTGCTGACCTGGCTGCCCGCGGCGCGCAGCGCGCTGGACGACCGCTGGCGCATCGCGCGACTGGGCGCCGCGGTGGTGATCGGCGCGCTGCTGGCCAAGCTGCTCTACAGCCAGCTGATGCCGCTGCTGCACCTGCCCTCGATCGCCGAACTGGCGCGCGAACGCAAGGGCGAGGGGCCGTACCTGCCGATCCGCTCGCTCAACTTCATCGGCGAGAGCCTTTCCATCTGCGTGAACGCCGGGCTGTCCGTGGCCTGGATCGAGATGGTCATGCGGCGTCGCCACACCCGCGCCCGGCTGGAGGCGCTGCTGCGCGAGCAGAGCGCGATGCAGCGCGACGCGGTCGCCGCGCGGCTGGCCGCGCTGCAGGCGCAGGTGGAGCCGCAGTTCCTGTTCGACACGCTGGTCGACATCGAACGCGCCTACGGACGCGCCGACCATGAGGCGCCCGATCAGATGGAGCGCCTGATCCGCCACCTGCGCGTGGCCCTGCCCCGGTTGCGCGATCGCGGCGTGACGCTGGCCTCCGAGGCGGCGCTGCTGGACAGCTACCTCGCCGTGGTCGCGGGGCGCCATCGCCGGCTGCTGCCCTTGTCGACCGAGTGGTCCGCGTGGCTCGCCACGCGGCCGTTGCCGCCGATGCTGCTGCTGCCGCTGGCGCAGCTGATGCTGCGCGACACCACGCGGCTGCCCTCGCAGGCCCGGCTGAGCGCACAGGAAGCGCCCGGCGGCGGCCTGCGGCTGCGACTATCCTTCGACCGCGGCGGGCTGGGCGGCGAGGAAGCCGCGCTGCACGCGCTCGGCGAACGGCTGGAGCGCCTCGAACGCGCCCCCGGCACGCCGCCGCCGCGGCTGCAGTGCCGCAGCAATGCCGACGACACCGAATTCACGCTGGAGCTGCCCGCATGACCCCGCACCCGACCGCCGTCGTCGCCGAGGACGAGGCCACGCTGCGCCATGAACTCGTCGAGCGCCTCTCGCAGCTCTGGCCGGAACTGGACATCCTCGGCGAGGCCGCCGACGGCGTGCAGGCGCTGCGCCTGCTGCACGAGGTCAAGCCCGACGTGCTGTTCCTCGACATCGAGATGCCCGGCGCGACCGGCCTGGACGTGGCGCGCCAGGTGCAAGGCCGCTCGCACGTCGTGTTCGTCACCGCCTACGACCAGTACGCCGTCGCCGCCTTCGACGAGGGCGCGGTGGACTACCTGCTCAAGCCGCTCGAGCCGGCACGCCTGTTCACCGCGATCCAGCGCATCAAGCAGCGCCTGGCGGGTCCGCCCGCCGACCTCAGCGCGGTGCTGAGCCAGCTCGGCGCGCAGGCAGGCGCGACCACGAAGCGGCAGTACCTGCGCTGGATCAACGCGTCGGTCGGGCAGACGCTGAAGCTGATCACCGTCGACGAGGTGCTGTACTTCCAATCCGACAGCAAATACACCCGGGTCGCCACGCGCCAGGGCGAGGCGCTGATCCGCAAGCCGCTCAAGGAACTGGTCGAGGAACTCGATCCGCAGCAGTTCTGGCAGATCCACCGCTCCACGCTGGTCAACGCGGCGGCGGTCGCCGGCGTGTCGCGCGACTTCCGCGGCCGCATGCAGGTCAAGCTCAAGGAGAGCGAGGACGCCCTGATCGTCGCGGAGAGCTACACCCATCTGTTCCGGCAGATGTGATGGCCACGCCGCTGTCGCGTACATGACCGCGAGGGCACACGACGACTCCCACAATCGTCCACAAACGACGGGAGACAGCCATGGCCATCGACGCCGCCGCGGACACCACCGCCACCGAACACACGCACACCCGCATCTGCCCGCTCTGCGAGGCCTGCTGCGGGCTCGAGATCCGCACCCGCCAATCCGCCGAGGGCACGTCCATCGTGTCCATTCGCGGCAATGACGCGGACCCGTTCAGCCACGGCTACATCTGCCCCAAGGGCTTCGCGCTGAAGGACCTGCACGAGGATCCTGACCGCCTGCGCCAGCCGATGCGCCGCCGCGCGGACCGCTCGGGCTTCGACCCGATCGGCTGGGATGAAGCCTTCGAGGAGATCGCGCAGCGCCTGCCGCCGCTGCGCGCGCAGTTCGGCGCCGACTCGGTCGCGCTGACGATCGGCAATCCGGCCTCGCACAAGATCGGCCTGTTCAGCTACTTCCCCCACCTGGCGCGCGCGCTGGGCACGCGCAACCTGTTCTCGGCCTCGACGCTGGACCAGATGCCCAAGCAGCTCGCCTGCGGGCTGATGTACGGCCACTGGCTCAGCGTCCCGGTGCCGGACCTGCCGCGCACCGACCTGTTCATCTGCCTCGGCGCGAATCCGATGGTCAGCAACGGCAGCCTGTGGACCAGCCCCGACTACCGCGGCAAGGCCAAGGCGATGCGCGCGCGCGGCGGGCGGATCATCGTCATCGACCCGCGCCGCACGGAGACCGCGCAGGCCGCCGACGAGCACCTTGCGATCCGCCCCGGCGGAGACGTCTTCCTGCTGCTCGGCCTGCTGCACACGGTGTTCGAGGAAGGACTCGTGACCCTGGGCCGGATGGCCGATCACGTCGAGGGCCTGGACGCGCTGCGCGCCGCCGTCGCCGACTTCCCGCCTGAACGCGGCGCCGCGCACTGCGGCATCTCCGCGGACGCGCAACGGCGGCTCGCGCGCGAGTTCGCCACGACGCCCAAGGCCGTCCTCTACGGCCGCTTCGGCACCTGCACGCAGCGCTTCGGCTCATTGAACAGCTGGCTGATCGACGCGCTCAACATCGTCACCGGCCACTTCGACACCGAAGGCGGGCTGATGTTCCCCAAGGCCGCAGCCTTCGCCGCCAACACGATGGGCCGGCCGGGCCAGGGCAAGGGCGTCGCGACCGGCCGCCGCCAGAGCCGCGTCGCCAAGGCGCCCGAGGTGATGGGCGAGTTCCCGATCAGTTGCCTCGCGCAAGAGATCGAGACGCCCGGCGATGGACAGGTCCACGCACTGATCACCGTGGCCTGCAACCCGGTGCTCTCGTCGCCGAACGGCGCACGGCTCGCGCGCGCGCTCGAAAGCCTGGACTTCATGGTCAGCCTGGATCCGTACATCAACGAGACCAGCCGTCATGCCGACCTGGTGCTGCCGCCGCCCTCGCCGCTGGAGGACTGGCACTACGACATGGTGTTCGCGCAGCTGTCCTGGCGCAATCACGCGCGCTGGTCCGGCCCGGTGATGCCTGCCGATACAGACACACGCGACAACGGGAGCGCACCCTCCGAGGCGCCCCGCGCCGAGTGGCAGACGCTCCTGCGACTGGCCGCGATCGCCGCGGGCCAGCCGGCCGACGCGGACCTGCAAGCCTTCGACGACGCGGCGCTTCGAGCCGAACTCAAGCGCCAGGCGGGCGACCACGCCGACACGATCTTCGCGATGCTGGACGGCGGCGCGGGTCCAGCGCGGTGGCTTGACCTGGGCCTTCGCTCTGGCCCGTACGGCGACGGCTTCGGCGCGAAGCCGGATGGACTCACGCTCGAGCGCGTGCGCGCCGCGCCGCATGGCATCGACCTCGGCGAACTGCAGCCGCGAATCCCCGAAGTCCTGCGCACGGCTTCGGGCCGCATCGAGCTGGCCCCGGCCGCGCTGCTGGCGGACCTCGTCCACGCGGATGCCGCCCTGCGCCATCCGACCGGCGACGAGCTGCTGCTGATCGGCCGCCGCGAGACCCGCAGCAACAACAGCTGGATGCACAACCTGCCGGTATTGGCGAAGGGGCGGGACCGCTGCACGCTGCTGGTCCACCCCGACGACGCCGCCCGCGCCGGTCTGGCGGACGGCCAGTCCGCGCGCCTGAGCAACGCACGCGGCAGCCTGATCGCGCCGATCACGCTCAGCGCGGACATGCGACCGGGCGTCGTGAGCCTGCCGCATGGCTGGGGCCACGACCTCACCGGCAGCCGGCTCTCGGTCGCGGCCCTGCACCCGGGCGTGAACATGAATCTGCTGCTGGACGACGAGGCCCGGGACCCGGGTCTCGGGCACCTCGGTGCTCAGCGGGATTCCAGTGCGCCTGAGCGCGGCGGCGTCGTGAGCAGACTGTCCGGCACACCGGCCGCCGGTGTCGCCGGGAAGCGTCCCGCCAACACGCCGCTGACCAGTTCGAGGTGGTGCATCACCTCCCACTGCTTGCTCAGCGCCCGCGTCGGCACGATGCCGTCGATGAGGCCGGTGAGGTAACGCCGCACGGCCTCCGTGGGACCGAAGCTGACGTCGGTCCGGTCCAGCGCTGCATGGAAGGCCTGCAGCGCCTGGCGGGAAGCGGGCATCCGCGCCGCCCTCCTCGGGACCGAGTCGCCCGCCCATGAAGTGCTCGATCCAGAACTCGCCGGAGGCGGGCGCGGTGCGCAGGCAGCTGAGCCGGAAGGCCGCGAGCCGCGACGGCAGCTCCGGCGCTTCCGGGCGCGACGGCAGCGTCGTGTAGTCCGAGAACCCGGCCAGCCCGTCACTGCGGAAGGTCAGCGCGCGATCGGTGAACAGGTGCCGCTCGCTGACGCGCAGCTCCGGGTTCTCCGGCAGCCGGCGGTCTTCCACCCAGACGCATCCGGCGGCGCCCACCGCGCGCGCGCGCCGCCGACGTGGGTTCGATGTCCTTGAAGAACACCATCCGCACCTGCGCGCCGCCGAGCAGCGCCATCATGTCCGGCAGCGGCGGCGCATCCGGCCCGACGACGATGCCCAGCGGCCGCGATCCGAACAGCTGCACGAAGCGCCGCATCACGGCCGGCGTCAGGGACGGGCCGAGCATCAGGGTCGGATGGATCCATTGCCGCTGCGGCAACGACGTGAACAGCTGACGGCCCCATTCCAAGGATTGCGCCGGCGGCAGCAGTTCGAAATCCTGCCGCACGGGATTGACCACCAGCCAGACCTGGAGCCGGTGCGTCTCGCAGGCCTCGAGCGTATGACGCACCGAGGTGGCCGCCTGGCGCACCGGCTCCAGCACTGGCTGCACCCCGGCCTTCCGACCCGAGCAGCGGCGCGAGGTGCCGCAAGGCCAGCACCTCCTTCTGTTTGCCATGGAGATAGGGAAAGTACATCGACTCGGCCTCCGATTTGCCTGTTGAGGGAGGCGCGATGATGGGGAGCACTGACCGATCCGTCAGCAGCGAATGCCTTCATGTGTGAGGCAAGTCAAAGGACTCGCAAAAATGCTCGAAAGCGACGAGTCGAGATCGCACCGCCCACGGAGGTCGCGACACTGATGCGCCCCTTTTTCCGGGGAGGCGTCGCGGACATGAAAAGGGACCGCGTGTGCGGTCCCTGCGAGGAGAGATAACGGTCGGCGGATCGCGCCGCCGGTCCCGTTCAAGCAGCGCTGTTCAAGCGCGGCCGTTCAAGGATTGCTCTTGGGCTTGGCCTGCTGCGCCTGACCCATCGCGGCCAGCTCGGCCTCGCTGATGATCTCCATCGCGCGCACGACCTTCTGCACGCCGCGCACACCGCGCGCGATGTCGGTCACGCGGGTCGCTTCGCGCTCGGTCACGCGGCCCATGATGTACACGTTGCCGCGTTCGACCACCACGTAGAACGCGTTCGAGATCAGATCTTTCGCATCGACCAGGCTGGCCTTGACCTTGGCCGCGATGGCGACGTCGTTGGCGCGGCTGGACAGCGAACTCAGCATGCCGACACCGACCTCGTTGAGCACGCTGCTGACGTTCTCGACGCCCTGCGCGATGCGCTCGACGGCGGCCTTGTCCTCGTCGTTGCGGGTCTCGCCGGTCAGCAGCACCATGCGGTTGTAGCTGTTGACGCTGATGTGCACGCGGTCGCCGAGCTGCTCGCGGATGCGGTTGGAGGTCTTGAGCTCGATGCCCTGGTCCTCGAGCTGCGTGCCGGAGGTGCGGCGGTCGGTCGCCACGAGGGCGCCGCTCACCGCGGCGCCGCCGACGATGAGCGGGACGCACGCGGTCTGCAGCAGGGCGGCGCCGAGCGCGGCGGCAAGCATCAGGCGGCGGTTCCAACGGGTCTGGGTCGTCATGCGGAGGTCCTTGGAAATGTCGGAGAGGTCGGAGGGGGTCGTCGGCATCGCCGTCGGGTTCAGGATCGGGGTCGAGTGCCGGATCGACGTCCGCATCATTCGCCCGCGCCGAGGAGTTGCAGGTCGATCGCGTCGCTGAGGCAGTGGGAGAGCAGACGGTGCGCCTCCGCCACCCGCGCGAAGCGGCTGTGCGGCACGCGCAGCTGCACGTCGGTGTCGAGCAGCGTGCCGCGCCACTCGTCGTCCTGCGTGCCGCTGAGCACGATCACGCTCATCTCCTGGTTGTGCGCCACCTGCAGCAGCGCGGCGGCGGCGCCGCTGGCCTGCGCCTCGAACAGCAGCAGCAGATCGCCCGGATGGCCGAAGGTCTGGATCTGACGCATCAACGCCGACGCCGGATCGGCATACCCCCTGCGCCTGCGCGTCCAGCGCCATCGCGGCCAGGCCGGGCCGTTCCTGCTCGAAGCGGCCGGACAGCAGCGAGGCCATGTAGGTCGCGTCCGCGGCCGAGATGCCCAGGCCCGCGCTCAGCACGCGGCCGCCACCCGTCAGCGCGTCCACCATCATCTGCGCCGCGACCGCCAGCGGGCGCGACAGGCCCTCGGCGATCTGGTACAGCAGGTCCGCGCTTTCGAAGAATTGTTGTTGTATGCGTTGTTCCAACATAGGTGCGGGGATGATAAAGGCGGACGGCGGTGCCACCGGCGCCGGCGCGACCGTCATCAATCGGGCGCCCAGCCGTCCCGCGACCACGGCGATGCCGCGTCGAACGCGCCGCGCAGCCATTCGATGCGGTCGCCGTCGATCGCGACGACATCGAACCGGCACGGCGGCACGACGCGCTGCGTGCGAAGGAAACATTCCGCCGCGAAGATCACACGCCGTTGCTTGGCCCGGGTCACGCTGGCCGCCGCGCCGCCGTGCGCATCGCTCTCGCGGGCGCGGACCTCGACGAACACCAGCGTGCCGTCGCGATCGCGCAGGATCAGGTCGACCTCGCCGCCGCGCGCCGACGGGCCGCGCGCCACCCGATAATTGCGCGCCACCAGCCGCAGACCCTGCCGCCGCAGATGGTCGAGGGCGCGCTGCTCGGCCTCGGCACCGCGCGCCTGCTTGTCCACGGCGTCCGTGGCGCCCGTGCTTCCCCTGGAGAATTTCTTGAACATGTCGACGTCCCCGTCCGCTTCGCTGATCGCCGCCGCTTCCGCCGCGGCCGGTCATCAGCAACACCCGGGCGGCACGCTCTACGTCGTCGCGACCCCGATCGGCAACCTCGCCGACCTGAGCCTGCGCGCGATCCACGTGCTGGGCCTGGTCGACGCGGTCGCCTGCGAGGACACGCGCGTCAGCGCTCAGTTGCTGCGCTGGCTCGGTTTGCACAAGCCGCTGGTGGCCCTGCACCAGCACAACGAGCAGCAGGCGGCCGAAGGCCTCGTCGCGCGGCTGCTGGCCGGGGAGCGCATCGCCTACGTCAGCGACGCGGGCACGCCGGCGATCTCGGACCCGGGCGCGGTGCTGGTCGCCGCGGCGGCGAAGGCCGGCGTGCGCGTCATGCCGCTGCCCGGCGCCAGCAGCGCCGCGGCGGCGCTCAGCGTCGCCGGGGACGCGCGGGCGCAGGGCTTCCGCTTCGTGGGTTTCCTGCCGACCAAGGCCGCCGAGCGCCGCACCGCGCTGCAGGCGTTGACCGGCGCGCCGCACAGCCAGGTGCTGTTCGAGGCGCCGCATCGCATCCAGGAGCTGATCGCGCTGCTGGCTGAGCTCGCGCCCGAGCAGACGCTGACGGTGTGCCGCGAGGTCACCAAGCAGTTCGAAACCATCCATACTGCGCCGTGCGCGACGCTGCCCGCGTGGCTGGCCGAGGACAAGCAGCGCGAGCGCGGCGAGTTCGTGCTGGTGCTGCATGCGGCGCCGGCGGCGTCCGCCACCGATGGTCTGCCCGACGAGGCGCTGCGCACGCTGCGCGTGCTCGTGCGCGACCTGCCGCTGAAGCAGGCCGCGGCGCTCGCCGCCGAGCTGACGGGCGAGTCGCGCAAGGCGCTGTATCAGCAGGCGCTCGAATGGAAGCAGGACGCTGCGGGCGACGATGAAGAGGACGCCGACGAGGCACCCTGAATTCATCTTCCTGCGCAGACCCCGGCCCTCGCCCCACCCTCTCCCGCAAGCGGGAGAGGGGGTAGGGAGGGTGCCGACGGGGCCGGTCTGAATCACTTGCCGGCGGTCTTGTTGTTGTGCTTGGCGCGGCGGATGTCGGCACTGGCGACGTCCTGCTTGCGCTGAAGCTGGCGGCGTTCCTTGGCGGTGACCACGCCGTCGGACTTGGCCTTCGCCTCGGCGTTGTTCACGCGGGCCTGTTCCTTCTCCAGATGCTGGGTTTCCTTGGCGGTCAGCTGACCGGAAGCGGCACCATTGGCGATGCGCTGCTGCTGGTTCGCTTCGCGCTGGTCGACGCGCGGTGTCGCGGTCGCGGCGGGAGCGGCGGTCTGGGCAAACGCCGTGACGGCCATCAGGCTGGAGACGAGGGCGATCGACAGGGACATGCGCTTCATCGAGGTTCTCCTTGGGAGGTTGGCTGCGGTTTTCGTTGCCGCTGCGGAGACAACGAGGGTCCTGTCGGAAACGGTGACCGGGTCACCGTAAAGATCGGTGAAGCGATTGCTACCGGCGGTCACCATCCCTCCGGGAGGGTCGGCTGCGCCCGCCCCCGGGCGGGCGTCACGGGCGATGCCTACAATCAGCCGATGATTTCGCGCGAACCCACCCTCGCCCGCCTGGTCACCGCCCGTGCCCAGCTGCTCGAACCCTTCGGCCTGACCGATGCGTCGCTCTCGCAGGCGCTGCGCCTGATCACGGAGCACCGTGTCGACGACGCCGACCTCTACTTCCAGACCACCCGCGCGGAGGGCTGGAGCCTGGAGGAAGGCATCGTCAAGAGCGGCAGCTTCTCGATCGACCAGGGCGTGGGCGTGCGCGCCGTCGCCGGCGAGAAGACGGCGTTCGCGTACTCCGACGACATCTCCGAGGCCGCATTGCTCGACGCCGCCCGCACCGTGCGCGCCATCGCCACGGCCGGCCAGAGCCGCCGCGTGAAGGTGCCCAGCGAGCCGATCGTCTCCGGCAGCCGCGCGCTCTATGGCGACGCCGACCCGATCGCCAGCCTGGACAGCGCGCAGAAGGTCGCGCTGCTGGAGCGCACCGAGCGCCTGGCCCGCGCCAAGGACCCGCGCATCGCGCAGGTGATGGCCGGCCTGGCCGCCGAGCACGAGGTCGTGCTGATCGCCCGCGCCGACGGCACGCTGGCCGCTGACGTGCGGCCGCTGGTGCGCCTGTCCGTCACCGTCATCGCCGAGAGCAACGGCCGCCGCGAAGTGGGTTCCGGCGGCGGCGGCGGGCGTTTCGGCCTGGCCTACTTCACCGACGAGATGATCGCGTCCTACGTCGAGCAGGCGGTGAGCGCGGCGCTGACCAACCTCGAATCGCGCCCGGCCCCGGCCGGCGAGATGACCGTCGTCCTCGGCCCGGGCTGGCCCGGCGTGCTGCTGCACGAGGCCGTCGGCCACGGCCTGGAAGGCGACTTCAACCGCAAGGGCTCTTCCACCTTCTCGGGCCGCATCGGCGAACGCGTCGCCGCCAAGGGCGTGACGGTGCTGGACGACGGCACCATCCCCGACCGCCGCGGCTCGCTCAACGTCGACGACGAGGGCTGCGCCTCGCAGCGCAACGTGCTGATCGAGGACGGCATCCTCAAGGGCTACATCCAGGACGCGATGAACGCCCGCCTGATGAAGGTCGCCCCGACCGGCAACGGCCGCCGCGAGAGCTACGCCCACATGCCGATGCCGCGCATGACCAACACCTACATGCTGGGCGGCGACAAGGATCCGAAGGAGATCATCGCCAGCATCGACAAGGGCCTGTACGCGACCAACTTCGGCGGCGGCCAGGTGGACATCACCTCGGGCAAGTTCGTGTTCTCCGCCAGCGAGGCCTTCTGGGTCGAGAACGGCAAGATCCAGTACCCGGTCAAGGGCGCGACCATCATCGGCAACGGCCCGGACGCGCTGACGCGCGTGAGCATGATCGGCAACGACATGCAGCTGGACACCGGCGTCGGCGTCTGCGGCAAGGAAGGCCAGAGCGTGCCGGTGGGCGTCGGCCAGCCGACGCTGCGCATCGACGGCCTGACCGTCGGCGGCACGGCCTGACCCCGCTGACCCCGTTGACCCAGGAATTCACGAAGGGTGGCTTGCCCGATGTCGTCGTGCGACACGGGCGGCTGTCACCCCGCGGCGCTTGACGCGCCGCATTGAGCACAGGCACTATTGGCCCCATGCGTTCCGCACCCAAGTTTTACTTTGCTTATTTTTGGTTCTCGCACCGCCCCGGCGGAGGAGAGGCGAACGCATAAGCAGAGCGCCAAAGAATCCTCAAGAAACCGCCGGGCCCACAGCCCGGCGGTTTTTTTCGGCCGGGCGAAGTGACTACCCAGCAGCAGCCCGTCCACCACGAGAAAGCGTGATTCCCATGAATGCCAAGTCGACCAGTCCTTATCCCAGCGCCACCCAGGCGGAGCGCTGGTATTCGCCGCAGGACAAGACCTCCCAGACCGACGACGAACGCATCCTGGACATCACGCCCTTGCCGCCTCCTGAACACCTCATCCGCTTCTTCCCGATCCGTGGCACGGCCATGGAGCAGCTCGTCGTCGGCACGCGCCAGCGCATCCGCGACATCATGCAGCGCCGGGACGACCGCCTGCTCGTGATCATCGGGCCGTGCTCGATCCACGACCCGGCCGCGGCGCTCGACTACGCCAAGCGCCTGGTGACGCTGCGCGAGCAGCACGCCGACACGCTGGAGATCGTGATGCGCGTCTACTTTGAGAAGCCGCGCACGACGGTGGGCTGGAAGGGCCTGATCAACGATCCCTACCTCGACGAGAGCTACCGCATCGACGAGGGCCTGCGCATCGCGCGCCAGCTGCTGCTGGAGATCAACCGGCTGGGCATGCCGGCGGGCTCGGAGTTCCTGGACGTGATCTCGCCGCAGTACATCGGCGACCTGATCAGCTGGGGCGCGATCGGCGCGCGCACCACCGAGAGCCAGGTGCACCGCGAGCTGGCCTCGGGACTGTCGGCGCCGATCGGCTTCAAGAACGGCACCGACGGCAACATCAAGATCGCCACCGATGCGATCCAGGCGGCGGCGCGGCCGCACCACTTCCTGTCGGTGCACAAGAACGGCCAGGTCGCGATCGTCGAGACCAAGGGCAACCGCGACTGCCACGTGATCCTGCGCGGCGGCAAGGCGCCGAACTACGACACCCAGAGCGTCGCGGCGGCCTGCGCGGACCTGGCGACCTCGAAGCTCGACACGCGGCTGATGGTCGACTGCTCGCACGCCAACAGCAGCAAGAACCATGAACGCCAGCTGGATGTCGCGCGCGACATCGCCGCGCAGATCCGCGCCGGCGGCACCAGCATCTTCGGCGTGATGGTCGAGAGCCACCTGAAGGGCGGCGCGCAGAAGTTCAGCCCCGGCAAGGACGATCCGTCCAAGCTGGAGTACGGCAAGAGCATCACCGACGCCTGCCTGGCATGGGACGACTCGATCGAGGTGCTGGACGTGCTCAGCGCGGCGGTCCGTGCCGCGCGCACGGAGACCGTCGCACGCTGATCGCGGCGAGCGGCGTCACCCCGACACGCTCACCACGACCAGCGCTGGTTCTCGCCGCCGTTGCAGCGGTAGATGATGACGGCCGTGCCCGGACGGGCGCGGCCGTTCTCGATGTCGAGGCACTTGCCGGAGTCCGCGCTGCGGAGCTCGCTGCCGCGCGTGCGCCAGCGCTGGTTGGCGCCGCCGTTGCACTCGTAGGCCATGACCCGGGCGCCGTCCGAAGTGTTGCCGTTGGCGACGTCCAGGCACAGGCCCGACACGCGCAGTTCGCCGTTGCGGTTCCACTCGAAGCGCTGGTTCCCGCCGCCGTTGCAGTCGTAGACGATGAGGTTGTGGCCGGGACGCGCGCCGCCCTCGATGTCGAGACAGAGCCCGCCCTTGCCGCGGATCTGGCGACTGTTCCAGCCGGAGTCGCCGTGCCAGTCGCCGTCCCGGTCCTTGTCCTTGTCCTTGTCCTTGCTGGCCAGCAGCGCGATGCCGGCGATCACCGCCGCGGCGGCCACGGCCGCGCCGACGTTGCTCGAGTTGTCCGAGCTGCCGCTGTCACCCGTGCCGCCCGCCGCCACCGTGACCTTGAACCGGCCGCCGCAGCCGCCGTCGACCCACATCTCCTTGCTGGTCAGGTCGAAGCCCCAGGTCCGGCCGAAGCGGCAACCGCCGGCGGTCTGCTGCAGGAGCTCCACATCGGTCGCGCCGTCCGGCAGCCGGTGGCTCTGATAGCCGCCCCGCGAGTTCAGCTCGATCGTCTGTTCGGCGGCTCGCGCCGGCGCACCGCCCAGCACCAGTCCCGCCGCGACCGGCGCCGCGATGACGTGTCGCATCCAGCGCACGCGCTGATCCTGCCGACCTGGTTGGCCCATCGTGTCCTCCCCCACGTTGTTCGATCCGCGCGCCAATCGCACACGGCGTCAGGCGATGCTAAAGCGGGTCAGGCGGTGACGTCCAGCACGCGCGGCGTCCCGCCGGCGCGGTCGACATGGCTGACAAGCATCGGCCCGAGCTCGACCTGCACCCGCAGGTCGGGGAAGTTGGCGGCCGTGTAGGTGCCGTGGGAGTACGGCGGCGTCTCGATACGGCTGACCGGCGGCGCCTCCTGGCCGAGCGGATGACGGCCGTAGGTGACGTCGGCGCTGTTCTGCGCGTACATCTCCTGGAGCGGCCCGTCCGTCCCGATGAACGGGGACAGGCGCAGCACCACGGACGGCGGCGGGCCGTCCAGCATCTCCTGCTGGACTTTCGCGCGGTACTGCTGCAGCGGACTGACGTCGAACGGCGAGGTCCTGAGCGACGTCGCCTGCACTTCCGAAAACTTCAAATCGCCTCGACGGCCACCGCGCCTTCCAGCCGGTTGCCGCCCTCCCTCATGCTGATCGGTTCGTATCAAGGCGACCGTCCGGGGGTGGGCGCTTCAATCAGCGCTCAAGTCCGCGGTCGTCCAGGCCGAAATTGTCCGGGCCGCGCGTGACCGGAACGGGCCTCGCCACCCTCGTGCCGACCGTCAATCGCCCCGGGCGCCGGACTTCGTCGCGCCGATGCCGCAGTCCTGTTCGGACAGCGGTTCCCGACGCGATCGCCGGACCGCAAGACCTGACCCGCACTTGAAAAGCGTTCGATGCGCGCGCATCTTGGAAGTCTTGCAGCGAAGCGCCGATGCGCTCACCGCCATGACCCTGCTGTTGCTCGCGCTGATCGCGGCGCTGATCTGCTTCTGGCTGATGAGCCATTCCTGGCGGCAGGCACGCCGCCGCGCCGCGCTGCGCGCGAAGGCCTTTCCCGCCGTGTGGCGCGCCATCCTGCGCCGCAACGTGCCGCAGGTCGCGCGGCTGCCGGCGGACCTGCAACTGAAGCTCAAGCGCCAGATGCAGGTCTTCCTCGCGGAGAAGTCCTTCATCGGCTGCGCCGGCCAGGTCATCACCGACGAGGTCCGCGTGACCATCGCCGCGCTGGCCACGCTGCCGCTGCTCGGCCGCAGCCGCGGCTACTACCCGAAGCTGCATACGGTGCTGGTCTATCCCGGCGCCTTCATCGTCGACCGGGTGCGGCATCAAGGCCCGCTGCAGATGCAGGACCGCCAGGTGCTGAGCGGCGAATCCTGGGGCGAGGGTCAGGTCGTGCTGTCCTGGGACGACGTGCTGCGGGACGCCGCGCATCCGGAGCGCGGCCACAACGTCGCGGTGCACGAATTCGCGCACCAGCTCGATCAGGTCAAGGGCCTGGCCAACGGCGCGCCGTGGCTGGGGAACCGGGCGCGGCAGGCGCGCTGGGCGGTGGTCATGCAGCAGAGCTTCGACCTGCTGCGGGTGCGGCTCGTCGCGGGCGAGCCCGATCCGCTGGGCGACTACGCGGCCACCGAACCGGCGGAATTCTTCGCCGTCGCGAGCGAGCGCTTCTTCGGGCAGCCGTGGGCGCTGGCCCAGGCGCATCCGGCGCTGTATGCGGAGCTGCGCCGGTATTACGAGGTGGATCCTATGCTCTGGTCCTGAGCAAGGACCTCGGAGATCGTCGAAGGGCCGGGGACGGCCTCAGAAGCTCTCAGAAAACCTCAGAAGCCCATCTCCGCCAGCAGCGCGTCGACGTCGTCCTGCTGCAGCGCCTTGTCGGGCGTCTGCACGCCGGCGAGCTGCTCTTCCACGGCCGCTTGCGGGGCTGCCTGTTCCTGCGCGGCAAGCAGCTGCTGCAGCGGCTCCTCGGCGGGGCGCAGCATGTTCAGCACCTTGTTGATCACCTGGCCGGACAGGTCCTGGAAGTCCTGGGCCATCATGATCTCGGTCTGCAGGCCCTTCACGCGGTCCGCGAACCCGGCGGCGCCGGCCGCATAGGCCGCGCACAGCCGCATCATCGCGCGGGCGCGTTCGACACTCAGGTCCGGCGCGGCGGCCAGACGCTGCAGCGACTCCGACAACTCGTGACCCTGTCGCGCCACCGCCTGCGCGTCCTCCTGCGCCGACTCGACGATCCCCAGCACCTTGTTGGCCGCCTGGTCGGTCATGCGCTTGACGTAGTCCAGGCGCTCGCAGGCATCCGGCAACTCGTGCGACAACTTCTGCAGCGCCTGATGCGCGGCGGCCGTGAGAGGGGTAGCGGATTGGGACATGGTGATCGAGCTCGCGAAGGTGGTCGCAGGGTCGGCGGGTGGGTTTGCGCGATGTGCGCACAGCGCTGTTTGCGGCGCTTCAGAAGCGCTCGGACGGCGCTCTTTTCAAGTGCGGAAATCTTAGTTCTGCAACTGCTGTAACCAACGGAAAGGGTCGCGGGCGCCCGTGCATTTTTGGTGGGGAGCCCCGCATTTAAGCAGTTGACCCACGCCGTCGCCTGTAGCCTTCATCCCGTCCGTCTTCGGTCCGCCCTTGCTGGTGTCTGTCTTTGGCAAAGCGATCCGTTTCATGAACATGGCCACCACCCGTCCTTCGCCCGGCTTGAATCGCACCAACGCGCGGTCTGGTTCGACGTCCACGTCGCGTTCGCCGTCGAGCGCCTCGCGCGACGACGGACGCAGCTTCGCTGCGGCGCCTCGTGCGCAGGCCGCGCAGCCGGCGCCGCCGTCCGCCTTGCGCGACGTCAGCGACATCGTCGTCGGCGTGGCGCTGATGCTGGGCGTGCTGTTCGCGTTGCTGATGCTGACGCTGTACACCCGGGATTCGATGGTCGTCGGCAAGGCGCTGCAGGAGCAGGGTCAGGCGCGCGGCACCATGATCTGCAAGGACGGGAAGGTCGCCCGCGGCGACGGCTCGCTGCCGGACCGCATCGTCGAGGACGGCGTCTTCGTCTGCACCGACTGGCGCACGCTGCAGGCGATCGAGCAGGAAGAGGCCGAGCGCGGGATGCGCAAGTACTGACCCCCAGGGGGCGCAGTCGTCAGGACCAGAGGTCCAGCGGCGGCTCGTGCGTCATGCCGCGCAGCAGGTCGCTGCGCGAGAGGAAGCCGATCAGGTGGCCGTTGTCGTCGCCCACCGGCAGGCCGGGCAGGCCCAGGTCGAGCATCAATTGCGCCGCCTCGCGCAAGGGCGTGTCGGATTGGGCGACCGGCACCGGCGTCCACATCACGTCGTCCACCGGCGCGGCCAACCGCCGCGCGATGACCATGATCTCGGCCATCTCCTCGAGATCCTCCGCCAGACCGCGCGTCAGATCGCCGCGCGACACCAGGCCGCGCACCTCGCCCTGGTCGCCGAGCACCGGCGCCTGCGCGACGCCGGCGCGCGACATCGCCCGCATCGCCTGACGCAGCGACGAGCCCGACATCACGCTGATCAACTTGCGGCTCATCAGCTGATGCACCTGCGTCAACGGCACCCGCGTGGTGTCGCCAGCGTAGGCGGCCAACGCCTCGTGCGCCATGTAGGCCGAGGGGCCGAATCCCGGCGTACCGCCGACACCGCCGCCGCCCTGCCCGACGCCGGCCAGCACCACCGTCGACGGCGTCAGGTCGCCCTGGCGAGCAATCGGCGCCACCGCGCGCGTGCGCGCCACCGCCTGCACCGGAGCCAGGTCGCGAACCTGCTCCAGGCCGCCGGTGAGGATCTTTCCGGAGGTGCCGTAGACGGAGAACATGGCGTCAGGATCTCACGTCGAAAACGCGATGCCCATTGAGGAGAACGCGCACTGCGGGGGTCGCCCTCCTGCGAGACGCCAGGCGCGGGCACTCCACGACGCAGGGGGCATCCCTCCGGGAACCCCCAGCGTCATTCCGGCCCCACTGCCAGTCTTTGACTGCACGTTGAACGGTCGATGGTGATCGGCGGCGACGCTCACGGGACCGGGTAGGCGGTCTCGTACTTCACCTCGCGCAGCACCACGTTGCTGCGCACGCTCGCGACGCCCGGAACGCGGAAGACCTTGCTCTGCAGGAACTGGTCGTAGGCCTTCATGTCCGGCGCGACAATCTTGATCACGTAGTCCGCCTCGCCGGTGATCGCCTGGCATTCGACGATCTCCGGGCTGCCCGCCACCATCGCCTCGAACGCATCCACCGCGCCTTCCGTGTGCCGCACCAGGCTGACATTCGCCAGGACGCAGATCGACAGGCCCAGTTGCTCCCGGTCCACGAGCGCCACGTGACGCCGGATCACGCCCCGCTCCTCGAGCTCCTTGACGCGGCGCCACACCGGCGTCGCCGAGAGGCCGACCTTCTCCGCCAGCTGCTGTGTGCTCTGGCGCGCGTCGGCCTGCAGCGCCTCGAGGATCAAGCGGGTCGCTCGATCGAAACGTTCGTTCTCCATATCGGCACTTTCTGAGAATGATCTGGTCGATCCGTGCCACCGCTCTAGTAAACGGAGCAAGAAAGTGCGCATTGTCTGGGGAAAGAATCCCTCCATTCATTCTTCTGACCATCCGAGCCGACCGGCACCCCGCCCGGCCGGCTCGCCCCATTGGGGAGACAAGCCATGACCGAAGCCAGTCTTGCCGCCGCGCCGGCCCTGCGCCCCTACCAGCTGTCCGACAACCTGGCCGCCAGCGCCGGGCCGGTGTTCCTGACCGGCACGCAGGCGCTGGTGCGCCTGCTGCTGATGCAGAAGGCCCAGGATGAACGCCAGGGCCTGAAGACCGCCGGCTTCGTCAGCGGCTACCGCGGCAGCCCACTGGGCATGGTCGACCAGCAGCTGTGGAAGGCGAAGAAGTTCCTCGACAAGGCCGCCGTCAACTTCCTGCCCGCGATCAACGAGGACCTCGCCGCCACCGCCTGCCTGGGCGTGCAGCGCGTGGCGCTCGATCCGAAGCGCACCGTCGATGGCGTCTTCGCGATGTGGTACGGGAAGGGGCCCGGCGTGGACCGCTCCGGCGACGCGCTCAAGCACGGCAACGTCTACGGCACCGCGAAGCAGGGCGGCGTGCTAGTCGTCTGCGGCGACGACCACGGCTGCGTGTCCTCGTCGACGCCGCATCAGAGCGACCTCGCGCTGCAGGCCTGGTCGATGCCGCTGGTGCATCCGGGCAACGTCGCCGAGTACCTCGAGTTCGGCCTCTACGGCTGGGCGCTGTCGCGCTTCTCCGGCGCCTGGGTCGGCTTCAAGGCGATCTCGGAAGTCGTCGAGTCGGGCATGACGGTCGACCTCGACGCGGTGCCGATGGACTTCGAGCTGCCCGTCGACCACACGCCGCCGACGAACCTGCACATCCGTTCCGTCGACCTGCCGTCGCTGGAGCTGGAATCGCGCCTCGCGCACAAGATCGATGCGGTGCTGGCCTTCGCCAAGGTCAACTCGATCGACAAGCACATCGTCGTCAGCCCGCGCGCCTCGCTGGGCATCGTCACCGTCGGCAAGGCGCATTACGACTTCATGGAAGTGCTGCGCCGCCTGGACCTCGACCCCAACGCGCTGGCCGCCGCCGGTGTGCGGGTCTACAAGGTCGGCCTCGTGTACCCGCTGGAGCCGACGCGCATCCGCGAGTTCGCGCAGGGCCTGACCGACATGCTGGTCATCGAGGAGAAGGCGCCCGTCGTCGAGCGCCAGATCAAGGAACTGCTGTACCACCTGCCCGACGCGCAGCGTCCGCGCGTGGTCGGCAAGTCCGATGAACACGGGGCCGCCGTGCTGAGCGCGCTCGGTGAGCTGCGGCCCTCGCGCATCATGCCGACGGTGGCCGACTGGCTCGCGCGACTGAACCCGGCGCTGGACCGGCGCCATCTGGTCGTCGACTTCCTGACGCCCTGCCTGCTGTCCAACAGCGCCGACGCGGTGCGCCGCCAGCCCTACTTCTGCTCGGGCTGCCCGCACAACACGTCGACCAAGCTGCCGGAAGGTTCGCGCGCGCTGGCCGGCATCGGCTGCCACTTCATGGCGAGCTGGATGGAGCGCGGCACCTCGGGCCTGATCCAGATGGGCGCCGAGGGCGTCGACTGGGCCGCGCATTCGCGCTTCACGACCGAGAAGCATGTCTTCCAGAACCTGGGCGACGGCACCTACTACCACTCGGGCTACCTGGCGATCCGGCAGGCCATCGCGGCCAAGGCCAACATCACCTACAAGATCCTCTACAACGACGCGGTCGCGATGACCGGCGGCCAGCCGGTCGACGGCCAGACCTCGGTCCCGCAGATCGCGCGCCAGGTCGAGGCCGAGGGCGTCAAGCGCCTGGTCGTGGTCTCCGACGACATCGACAAGTACGAGGGCCACCACGGCCTCTTCCCCGCGGGCACGACCTTCCATGACCGGTCCGAGCTGGACGCCGTGCAGCGCGAGCTGCGCGAGATCGCCGGCGTCACCGTGTTGATCTACGACCAGACCTGCGCCGCCGAGAAGCGCCGCCGCCGCAAGAAGGGCGAGTTCCCCGACCCGGACAAGCGCATCTTCATCAATGAGTCCGTCTGCGAGGGCTGCGGGGATTGCGGGCAGGCGAGCAACTGCCTGTCGGTCGTGCCGGTCGAGACCGACTTCGGCCGCAAGCGCGTGATCGAACAGAGCAGCTGCAACAAGGACTTCAGCTGCGTGAACGGCTTCTGCCCGAGCTTCGTGTCGGTGCACGGCGCCAAGCTGAAGAAGCGCGCCGGCGCGGCCTTCGGGCCGGCGGACCTGGCGCGCGAGATCGCCGCGATCCAGCCGCCCGCGCCCTGGGCGTGGACGGGACCCTTCGACATGCTGGTCACCGGCGTCGGCGGCACCGGCGTCGTGACGGTGGGCGCGCTGGTCACGATGGCCGCGCACCTGGAAGGCAAGCAGAGCTCGGTGCTGGACTTCATGGGCTTCGCGCAGAAGGGCGGCGCGGTGCTGTCCTTCGTGCGCGTCGCGCCGACGCAGGACCTGCTCAACCAGGTCCGCATCGACACGCAGCAGGCCGACGTGCTGCTGGCCTGCGACATGGTCGTCGGCGCAAGCGCCGACGCGCTGGCCACGATCAAGGCCGGCCGCACGGTGATCCTGGCCAACACGCATGAACTGCCGACCGCCGCCTTCGTCCGCAACCCGGACGCGAGCCTGCAGGCGGACGCGCTGATCGCCAAGATGCGCCACGCCGTCGGCGAGGGCCAGGACCTGCTCGCCAGCATCGACGCGCAGGACATCGCCAAGCGCCTGATGGGCGACACGATGCCCAGCAACATCATCATGCTGGGCGCCTGCTGGCAGCGTGGCCTGGTGCCGGTGTCCTTCGAGGCGCTGATGCGCGCGATCGAGCTCAACGGCGTCGCGGTCGAGAACAACAAGACCGCCTTCGCGCTGGGTCGCCTCGCGATCGCCGCGCCGGAGGCGCTGCGCCGCCTGGCCGGCGAGCAGAGCGGCTCCGCCGTGCAGTGGTTCAACTTCGACCAGCTCGACGACAAGGACGGCCAGCCGGGTCTGGTCTCGCGCCGCAAGGCCTTCCTGACCGACTACCAGGATGCCGCCTACGCGTCGCGCTACGAGGCGCTGGTGCAGCGCGTGCGCGCCGCCGAGTCCGCGCTCGGCGACGCCGGCAAGGGCCTGCGCCTGACCAAGGCCGTCGCGCGCTACTACGCCAAGCTGCTCGCCATCAAGGACGAGTACGAGGTCGCGCGCCTGTACACCGACGGCAAGTTCGAGGCCGCGCTGAAGGCGCAGTTCGAGGATTGGGATCACCTGAGCTTCCACATGGCGCCGCCGCTGCTGTCCAAGCCGGGCGCCGACGGCCGCGCGAAGAAGATCGAGCTCGGCTCATGGACCTTCAAGGCGCTGAAGACGCTGGCGAAGTTCAAGGGCCTGCGCGGCGGCATGCTCGACATCTTCGGCAAGACCGAAGAGCGCCGCATCGAGCGCCAGCTGGTGCGCGACTACGAAGCGCTCGTCGACGACCTGCTCGCGCACCTGACCGCCGCGAAGCTCGACGTCGCCATCAAGCTCGCGCGCCTGCCCGAAGGCATCCGCGGCTACGGCCACGTGAAGCTGGCGAACGTCGTCACCGTGCGCGCGCAGTGGAAGGATCTGCTCGACCGCTTCCATGGTCGCGCGGTGGAGGCGCCCATTGCCGTCGTACCGCTGACGAAGACCCCCGAACGTGTGAAGGGCGTGGCCGAACTCTGAGGACGGGCAAGCTACAACTGTGAAGTAGCGCAAAGGCCACTGGACACGGCCGACACGGCGGCGGCATGCTTGTCGCATGTCACGCTCGAACTCCGCGCTCCGTCGTCGCTCGCTGCTGCTGGGCGCAACAGCCTCCGCCGCGCTCGCCGCGTGCGGCGGCCTGCCCTCCACGCCCGACATGCCGATGGACGCGTCCCAGCGCCTGCGCGCGGCCAACCGCGTCGGCTGGGGCGCGACGCAATCGCAGCTGGGCGAGATCGACCGTCTCGGTCGGGGTCGTTATGTCGAACGCCAGCTCAAGGCTGATCCGAAGGCGCCGATGCCCGGGGCTGTCCAGGCCCGCATCGACGCGATGGGCATCAGCCAGGGCGATCTGCCGTCGCGCGCGTGTGGGCGGCCGAATCCTTCCGGCGCAACGGCGACAACAAGGTCGCGACGGAAGAGGAACGCGTCGCCGCGCGCAAGGCCTACCAGGACGCGCAAGGCCAGGCCGCGCGCGAGACCGGCGAACGCCAGCTGCTGCGCGAGCTCTACGCGGAACAGCAGCTGCTCGAACAGCTGTCGTGGTTCTGGTTCAACCACTTCAACGTGCACCAGGGCAAGCGCGACATCCGGCTGCTGCTCGCCGATTACCAGGACCGTGCGCTGCGACCGCACGCGCTGGGATCGTTCCGGACGATGCTGGGCGCGGTCGCGCGGCATCCGGCGATGCTGCGCTACCTGGACAACGACCAGAACGCCGTGCGCGCGATCAACGAAAACTACGCGCGCGAGCTGCTGGAGCTCCACACCCTGGGCGTCGACGGCGGCTACACGCAGCGCGACGTGCAGGAGCTGGCGCGTGTGCTGACCGGTTTCGGCGTGCGGGTCGATCCCGAGCCGGCCGAAGGTCGCGCCACGTTTCGAAGCGCTCTACCAACGCGACGGACTCTTCGAATTCCACCCGGCCCGGCACGACTTCGGCGACAAGCAGTTGCTGGGCCGCACCATCAAGGGCCGCGGGGCCGATGAACTCGACGAAGTCCTCGACCTGCTGGTGGCACAGCCGGCGACGGCGCGTTTCGTCTGCGGCAAGCTGTCGGTGTTCTTCCTCGGCGAGCAGCCGCCGCGCGAGGTGGTCGACGCGATGTCCGCGGCCTTCCTGAGAACGAAGGGCAACCTGCCCGCCACACTGCGCCCGATGCTCTACGCGCCGCAGTTCGCCTCGGCGGACGCACCGCGTTTCAAGGACCCGCACGTCTACCTGCTCTCGAGCCTGCGCGCCGGCTTCGAGCAGCGTGAGCTGCAGAACGCGCAGCCGCTGCAGAACTGGCTGCGGCGATTGGGCCAGGGCCTCTACGACAAGCAGACGCCGGACGGTTATCCGCTGACGGCGGATGCCTGGAACAGCCCGGGGCAGATGACACTGCGGTTCGAGGTCGCGCGCCAGATCGGCGGCGGTGCGGCCGCGCTGTATCGACCCGAGGGTACGAACACGCCGGTGCCGCTGCCCGACCTGCAGCCGCTGCGCGCGCGCATCGAGCCGACGCTCGCGCCGGCGACGCGCACCGCGCTGGCGCAGACCACCTCCCCGCAGCAATGGCTGACGCTGTTGCTCTCCAGTCCCGACTTCATGTATCGCTGACCATGGACCGACGACACCTGCTCCGAACGCTTGCGGCCGGATCCCTGACGATCTCGCACGCCCGCCTCTTCGCCACGGGCGCCACCAGCACCGCAGGCCAGGGTCTGGAGAAGCCGGTGACGCCGGTGCCCCTTGGAGCGAATGCCGAGCGTGAGGAGGCGATTGAGCGGAGAGGGGCACCGGCGTCACCGGCTTCGGGCGGTGTCGGACGGCCCCGCTTCCTGCTCGTCTTCCTGCGCGGCGGCTACGACGCCACCCACCTGCTGATCCCCACGAGCAGCAGCTTCTACTACGAGCAAAGACCGCGCATCGCCATCGCCAGACCCTCGCCGACCGACGCTGCCTCCGCGCTGCCGCTCAACGCCGACTGGGGGCTGCACCCTGCCCTGCGCGCGAGCCTGTTCCCGCTGGTGCAGGCGGGCCAGGCGCGCTTCCTCCCGTTCGCCGGCACGGAGGATCTGTCGCGCAGCCATTTCGAGACGCAGGACAGCATCGAGCTGGGCCAGCCGGTGGGCGGTTCGCGCGACTACAACTCGGGCTTCCTGAACCGCCTGGCGGCGGAGCTCGACGCGCAGCAGGCGCTGTCGTTCACGGACCAGTTGCCGATCGCGTTCCGCGGCCCGGTGCGCATCGCCAACGCCGGCCTCCGTGAGACCGCGCGTCCCGCCGTCGACGCGAAGAACCGCGCGCTGATCGCCAGCATGTACCAGGGCCAGAGCCTGGGCGCGTCCGTGGAGGAAGGGCTCGCGCTGCGCGAGGAACTCGCGCGCGACCTGTCGCCGGACCGGATGAAGACGATGACCGACGCCGCCGGTCGCAATGCGATTCCCGCCAAGGGCTTCGAGCTGGAGGCGCGCCGCATCGCGACGCTGATGCGCGGACGCTTCAGCCTGGGTTTCATCGATGTCGGCGGCTGGGACACGCACGTCAACCAGGGCGGCGCAACCGGGCAACTGGCCAATCGTTTCGAGGAGCTCGGCCGCGGCCTCGCGGCCATCGCGGATGAACTGGGGCCGGATTCTCTGGCGGCAGACCACGGTCATGGTGATCAGCGAATTCGGCCGCACCTTCCGCGAGAACGGCAACCGCGGCACCGACCACGGTCACGGCAGCGTGTACTGGCTGCTGGGCGGCGGCCTCGCGACCGGTGGTCCGGTGGCCGGCGACCAGATCGCGCTGACGGCGACCTCGCTGTTCCAGAACCGCGACTACCCCGTGCTCAACGACTACCGCGCCGTGCTGGGCGGGCTGTGGCAACGCCAGTTCGGGCTGTCCAGCGACGCCCTGGCCCGTGTCTTCCCAAGTGTCCGCCCCAAGGACCTTCGCCTGATCTGACACGGCTTCGCCCAAAGCCCCCAGGCCTTGCAAGCGCTTGCAGGCGAAGGCTTGCAGATGAGATCAATTCTCATCTAGGATCGTCCTCAAACGAGAAGACTCCTGCGGGTTCCGACCCCGCGCGACCAATGCAACTTGCAGAGAGGTTGCGCCGCGATGCGATCGGCATCGTTTCGCGGCTCGACCTCTCTTTTCTTTTTGCGTCGGGAGCCGGCCTTGCCGGACTTCACTTCCCGTTCCCGCCACAGCAAGCGTTCCTGCCAGCCCGTGTCCGCCGGCCCGACCGGTTCACGCCTTGATCGTCAGGAGTCGCCATGCCCTTGCTTCCCTCCCGCATGCCCGCGCCCGAAGGCGCTTCCCTGCCCGCTTCCGGCCCCGGCCTCCCTCCCGCGGGGGAGTCGCGGGCCGCCCCGATGGCGGTCGACGGGGGATGCGCCGCCGCCGATCATCCGGGCGTGGAGTGCCTGCGCTGGATGGCGCTGAAGATCACCTGCGGCCTCGCCCCCGACGAGCCGGCCCTGCTGCGGCGGCACCAGCTGGCGCTGGAGCAACTGGTCGACGCCGGCGTCCTCGCGCCGATCCCCGCTCACGAACAGGCCCTCCGGCTGCTGTACGGCGCCGCTCACAACTCGCTGCTACCCTGGCATTGGCGATGTGCCTGCCTGGATCAGCTCAACCGTCCGCTCGCGGCGTTGCACCGGTTGGCCGACGCCCAGGGCGACGCCGCCCTCGTCGCGCGCCTGCAGCGCTTCCATTGGCGCCTGAGCCGCAGCCCCCTTCAGGAATGACCAGGAAAGAAAAATTCCCATGAGCAAGGCCACCCGCATCGAACGCGATTCCATGGGCGAAGTCGCCGTGCCCGTCGACGCGCTGTACGGCGCGCAGACGCAGCGCGCGATCGAGAACTTCGCCATCAGCCGCCAGCCCATGCCCGAGCGCTTCGTGCGCGCGCTGGTGCTGCAGAAGGCGGCCGCGGCGCGCGCCAACATCGCGCTCGAGCAGGTGCCGGCCGACATCGGCCAGGCGATCGATCGCGCCGCGACGCAGCTGCTGCAGGACCCGGCGCTGATGAGCCACTTCCCGGTGGAGATCTTCCAGACCGGGTCGGGCACCAGCTCGAACATGAACGCCAACGAAGTGATCGCCACCGTGGCCACGCGCCTGATCGGCAGCGGCGCGGCGAATCCGGTGACGGTCAATCCGAACGACCACGTCAACGCGGGCCAGAGCAGCAACGACTCGATCCCGACGGTGCTGCACATCAGCGCCGCGCAGGCGCTGCAGGGCGAGCTGCTGCCGGCGCTGGACCTGCTGGTGCAGACGCTGCAGGAGAAGATCCAGAGCGTCGGCCATCACGTGAAGACCGGCCGCACCCACCTGATGGACGCGATGCCGCTGCGCCTGGGCCAGGAGCTCGGCGGCTGGTGCGCGCAGATCGAGGCGCGCCGCGCGCAGCTGCGCGCGCTGCTGCCGTCGGTGTGCGAGCTCGCGCAGGGCGGCACCGCGGTGGGCACGGGCATCAACGCGCATCCGGACTTCGCGCAGCGCTTTGCCGAGGAGCTGTCCACGCTGACCGGCCTGAGCTTCCGCCCCGCGCCGGACTTCTTCGCCGCGCTGTCGGCGCAGGACACGGCGGTGGCGCTGTCGGGCGCGCTGAAGGGCCTGGCGGTCTCGCTCATGAAGATCGCCAACGACCTGCGCTGGATGAACTCCGGCCCGCTCGCCGGCCTGGCGGAGATCGAGCTGCACGCGCTGCAGCCGGGCTCGTCGATCATGCCGGGCAAGGTCAATCCGGTGATCCCGGAAGCGGTGACGATGGTCTGCGCGCAGGTCATCGGCCATGACGCGGCGATCACGATCGCGGGTCAGTCGGGCAACTTCCAGCTCAACGTGATGCTGCCGCTGATCGCGACCAACCTGCTGGACAGCCTGGCGCTGCTTTCGGCGGCCACCAAGGCGCTGGCGGAACAGGCGATCCGAGACTTCAAGGTCAACACCGACGGGCTGCAGCACGCGCTGGCGCGCAACCCGATCCTGGTCACCGCGCTGAACCGCGAGATCGGCTACCTGAAGGCCGCCGCGATCGCCAAGCGCGCGTATGCGGAGAAGCGGCCCATCCTCGACGTCGCCGAGGAGATGACCGACTTCGACCGCGCCACGCTCCAGCAGATGCTGGATCCCGCAAAGCTGACCGATGGCGGACTCTGACGCGATCCCCCGCGACGACCGCGCGCTGGCGCGCCGGCATCGGCTGCGCCAGGGCTTCGGCTTCGCGATCCTGCTGATCGGGGCGGTCCTGCTGCTGCTGCAGGGCTGGACCTGGATCAGACCGGGCGGCGGCATCGGCCACGGCTCGGTGATCATGATGGCGCTGCAGGCGGGCCTGCTGGCCGCCGCGGCAACGGCCTTCGGCACGCTGCCCGCGCTGGGCACGCGCAGCCTGTCCGCGCGCGGGCAGGACGCCCTGATGGGATTCGGCGCCGGCGTGATGCTGGCGGCCTGTTCGTTCTCCCTGATCATTCCCGGCCTCGAGGCCGCGCGCGCGCATTCGACGCCGACCGGCGCCGCCACGCAGGTCGCGCTGGCGGTGCTGCTGGGCGCGTGGGCGCTGATGGCGCTGGACCGCTGGCTGCCGCACGAGCACTTCATCAAGGGCCGCGAGGGCATGGACCCGACGCGGCTGCGGCGCACGACGCTGTTCGTGATCGCGGTCACGCTGCACAACCTGCCGGAGGGCCTCGCGATCGGCGTGGCCTTCGCGGCCAACGATCCGGTCGCGGCGGCCAGCCTGAGCCTGGCCATCGCGATCCAGGACCTGCCGGAGGGCTTCGTCATCGCGGTGGCGCTGATGACGGTGGGTTACTCGCGGCGCAAGGCGCTGCTGCTGGGCGCGGCGTCGGGGCTGGTCGAACCGGTCGGCGCGGTGCTGGGTGCCTGGGTCGTTTCCGCCTGGCCGCTGTTACTGCCGTGGGGACTGGGCTTCGCGGCGGGCGCGATGCTCTTCGTCATCAGCCACGAGATCATTCCCGAGTCGCACCGCAAAGGCCACGAGCGCTGGGCGACGCAGGGGCTGATGCTCGGCTTCGCGCTGATGATGGTGCTGGACACGGCGCTGGGCTGAGCGTCCGGCGCCTGGCCTCCGGCATCCGTAACGCGCCCCTTCCGCCTGGTTTACAACTCGCCGCGTTCAATCGGCAGCCTTTCACGCGGCCCCCGCTCGCGCACGGGACCGGGCGCCCACAAGCCCCGCACGTCCCTTCACCATCGGTGTTCTGCTTTCTTGCCTGCAGGACCCGAGCCGTGATGAAGAAGTTTTTCGCCGCGCTTGCCGCGCTCGCCGCCGCCCTCCCCGTCTTCTCGACGACCGCGCACGCCGCCGGCCTGACGCCGCTGGAACAGCGCTGGATCGCGGGCATGTCGCCGGTCCTGCAACACGCGAAGACCTCGGGCATGCCGGTCGACATCGTCGTGCAGCCGCAGGACGCGCCGGAGGCGGCGCCGCTCGCACTGGGCTTCAAGGATGGCCGCTGCAAGCTGGTGCTCAGCCTGCGCGGCAACCCCGAGGGCGAAGCGACGACGCAGCGCCTGCCGGCGGGCCTGGAGGACAGCGCCCTCGAACTGATGGCGGCGCATGAACTCGGCCATTGCCGCCGCTACCTGGATGGCGCGTGGTTCAACCTGCCGGTGGGTTTCTCGGCCACGCCGGTGCCCGACGGCCTGAGTCCGGACCTGCAGCGCGCCTACCTGTCGATGAAATCCGTGCGCCGCGAGGAAGGCTACGGCGACCTCGTCGCACTGGGCTGGACCGCGCAGCGTCACCCCGACCAGTACGCCGCGTTGCACGCTTGGCTGATGCAGGAACGCAGCCGCGACCTGCTGCCGGGCAGCCACCACGACACGCTCGCGTGGCTCAAGCTGGCCCGTGATGCGAAGGCGCTGGGAAGCGCGCCGTCGATGTTCGAGGCGGCCGCGCCGCTCTGGGCGCAGGCGCTCGACAGCGACGAGTGATCGACGGCCCCTGCGGGCCGTGATCGTCAGCGTGAGGTCGCCGCTTCGGAACCCGACGCATTCCCAGGCGCCTTGCCCGGCTTCAGGTTCTCCTCCAGGAACGCCTCCAGCGCCATGAAGAACTCGAGGCGATGGCTGTTGCGGCTCAGGGAGTGATCGCCGCCATCCTGCTCGATGTAGCGGACCCTCTTCCCGGCGCGGCGCAGCGCCTTGGCCATGTCCTCGCTCTGCGACACCGGCACCACCCGGTCGTCCGTGCCGTGGACCAGCAGCACCGGCGCCTGGATGCGATCGGCCTGCAGCGCGGGCGACGTGGCCCGCAACTGCGCGCGGTCCCCCCAGTAGCGGCCAATCTGCCGTTCCACCGCCTGCTGTCCGCCCGCATAACGCGACTCGTAGGCGATCAGGTCCTGCAGGTCCGCGACGCCCGCGAAGCTCACGCCGCAGCGATACAGCGACGGCGTCTTCACCAGTCCCATCAGCGCCGCATAACCGCCGTAGCTGCCGCCCACGATGCAGACCCGCGCCGGGTCGGCCACGCCCTGTTCCACCGCCCACTCGACGGCGTCGGTCAGGTCGTCCTGCATCTCCAGTCCCCAGCGGCGCAGGCCGGCCATCGCGAATGCGCGCCCCTGCCCGTCCGAGCCGCGGAAATTGACCTGCAGCACCGCGTAGCGCCGGTTGGCCAGGAACTCGGTCCAGGTGTCGAAGTCGACATCGTCGCGCCCCTGCGGACCGCCGTGCGGCATCAGGATCAGCGGCAGCGGTCCGCCGGCGTGGCCCTTGGGCAGGGTCAGGAAGGCGTCCATCTCCAGCCCGTCGCGCGCCCGGATGTGCGCCGCGCGCTTGCCGGCGAGCGCTTCCTCCGGCAGGTCCGGATAGGTCTCGCCGAGCAGCGACAGCCGCCCGGTGCCGCGGTCGCCGAGGTAGTACTGCCCCGGCATGCCATTGCCGCTGCTGTAGAGCAGGTAGCGCTGCTCGTCGGCGCTGATCTCCAGCAGCCGGTTGACGCGCTTCGGCAGCGCCAGATCGATCGCCTGCACCTGCTTGCGCCACTCGTCCGACCAGAGCTCCGCCCGGGAGACGTCGCCGTCGTCGTTGCCGGCGTTGCGCAGGCCCAGGGCCTCGCCGGTCCTGGGCGAATGGATCAGCTGGCCGACGATGTCGTACTTCGCGTCCGACAGTAGCAGCCGGCGCGGCAGGTCCGGCTGGTCCAGCCGGACCGCGAAGACCGCGTCCCGGCCCTGGTGCTCGGCCAACACGAAGAGCTCCTGCTCATCGAGGCCGAAGCCGAGCGGCCACACGGCCGGCTCGTCCCGCGTGAAGCGCCACAGCGTGCGCCAGTCCCGCCGGACGGCGCGCGGGCGATGATCTCGTAGAGGCCGGCGTCCTCGCGGATGCCCACGCGCACGCGGTGCCGCGCGTCCGCGATCCACGTCCTCACGTCGCGCTCGGGGCCCTGCACCAACGTGCGCGCGCCCGTGGCGACATCCACCTGGAAGACCGCCGCCGACAGCGTCCCCGGCGGCGGCATTTCCAGCAGCACGTGTTTCCCGTCGGCGGGCATCCAGTCGATCACGCGATCCTGGAACTGCGAGGTCTTCACCGCGCCGGTCATGCTGCCCGACTGGGGCTCGGCCTTGGTCAGGTTGAAGACCTTGGAGCCGTCCGTGCGGATCGACACCAGCCGCGACTCCGTCGTCTCGACGAGGTCGCGCTGCGCGGCGAAGCGCACGCTGGCCAGCACGTGGTCCTGGCCGACCCAGCGGGCCCAGTTGAAGCGGAAGGTCTTGTTGTCGGTCGCGGCCAGCACCTTGGACGCGCCGCCGGCCACCTCGATCCGCGTCAGCGCGGTGCCGTCGCCGTGGTTGATCAGGGCCACCACCTGCCGGCCGTCCGGCGACAGCGAGAGTCCCGACAGCATCGGCACGCCGAAGGCTTCCAGCGGCAGGCGCGGCGGTGCCGCCACGACCGCAGCGGACGCTGCGGTCGTGGCGGCGCTGCTCGGCGCCGGCTCCCCGGCGGCCATGACCGCCATGACCGTCGATGAGCACGCCACCGTCAGCGTCAGCAGGGCGGCCACGCGAAGGCCCGCTCGCAGGCGGGCCGCAATCTTCCTGGACATCATGAGCACCACGCCTCCCAACGCGGAGGGAGGCGCGACGCGCGCCCCCGGCGGGCGCGAGTCTACAAGGCGCTCAGCGCAGGTTGAAGGTCTTCAAGGTCGTCAGCGGCTGCGCGCTGGCGGACTGCGCCAGCACCACCAGCACCCCCTCGCGGGTCAGGCCGAGCCAGCCTCCGTTCGGCGTGCGCCAGGCCACCTGACGCGTCGCGAGGTCCAGCGCCAGCGTCTGCTTGTCGGTGGACACGAACAGATGACTGTCGGTCAGCACCATCTGGCGCTGCCAGTAGCCGTCCGTCGATTCCATCGGCCAGGACCACAGCAGGGCGCCGTCGCTCAGCTGGCGGGCCTCCACCGCCTTCGTCTGCTGGTTGGACGCATAGACGATGCCGTGTGCCGTCACCGGGTGATCCATGAACTGGCCGGCGACATCCCAGCGCTGCGCGCCGGTGGCGCGGTCCACCACGGTCAGATGGTTGTCGACGACCTCGCCCGGTGCCATCTCGCGATGGCTCAGCAGCACGGCGCTCACGCCGTCGTCAGGCAGCACCGGCGCCTGGAAGGTGGCGAACTGGGTGAACTTCTGGTCTTCGCGCGTGGGGACGGGCTGCTCGGCGAGGATGCCGCCGTCGCTCAGCCGGAGCACGCGGTAGATGCCGCCCGCATTGATGTACACGAGGCCCGCCGTCGCGTCGACCGTCGGTCCCCATCCGATGTAGTTGACGTTGGCCACCCGGTCGGAGAGCACCGTGCTCCAGACCTGGCTCAGGTCCGCCGTGTTGAACGCGGTCACGTGGTTGACCTCGGGATCGACCGGCAGCAGCAGGCGATCGCCCGCCACCGTCCAGCCCGGATCGATCGTGGCGTAGGCCTGGCTGGTGTGATCGCCCAGGAGATCGCCGCTGGTGGTCGACGTCATCATCACCCGGCTGCGCCGCGTGCTCCAGAACAGCCGGTCGCCCGCGACCATCGCCTGCGTCGGCGCCATCGGCAGCGTCGCCGACCACAGGTCCTTGCCGTCCTGCAGGCCGATCACGGACGCGTTCGTCGTGGCCGCGCTGTCGGCCCGCAGCGTGGGCACCGCAATGCGACCCTGTCCCAGGCCCAGCGCCTCGCCCGGGATCGTCCCGCCGTACAACCACCGTGCCCAGCGCGCGCTGAACTTCGCCGGATCGAGCGTCAGCGGCGCATAGCCCGTGCGGGCCGAGGTCCCGCCGTAGCCGGCCCAGTCCGACTGGCCCGGGATCGCCGCCGGCAGCGTCGTCAGCGTGGGGGCGCCGCCGGTGCCGATCTCCAGCCGGTAACGCACCTTGTTCGGCACGTAGTTGGTGAGGATCTCGAAGAGCACGACGTTGATCTCGATCGTGCCGGTGTAGACGCCCGGCTGCAGCTGCGTCACGAAACCGACGCTGAGCTGCACGTCGCCGCTGGGCAGCACGTCGCGGTACACATGGTCCACGACACGGAGCGTCGCGTTGTTGTCCGGCACCTCGTTCCAGAGCGGTCGGACCGTGTTGATCCCGTCATGCCGCTTGGAGGCATAGATCTTGACGTCCGGGCACGAGGCGCCCGGCTCCGCGGGCTTGCAATCGGCCGTGTTCTGGCTGAGCGAATACGGGACCTTGGTCTCGTCCAGCAGGTTCCCGATCGCTTTCTCGACTGCGCCGCCGCAGCCGGACAGCATCACCGAGACCATCAGCGCCACGATTGGCGCGCACAGGTTTCCCAGGGCGGGCAGGCGCCGCCGCATCGTCGACAACATGAATCTCTCCCTGATCGAAGGCGGCGCCCGATGCCCTCGTCGAGGGTCAGGTCTTGTCGCCAGCGCGCCGGAATCTACGTCCCCCGTCGCTCCCAGGCAAGCCAGTCCGAAGGGGGATCGGGAAAACGCCAAGATCCCTGCGGACGAAACCGCCCCCCTCCAAGAAGTTCGGCGATATGCACACGCGTTCGCAGGCAAGTCGCCACATTCAACGCTTTCATAACGTTTTGCTCACAGGTCGAACGCTACGCTGGCAACTTTTCCACTGAGTGCTGCCGTTCCAGCCCTGCCCCGAGAGTCCTCATGTCCCTACACACCCGCGTCCTGCTCGCCGCCCTGTCGGCCGGTCTCCTGTCGTCCACCTTGCCCGCCGCCGCGGCGTCGCACTGGGAATACACCGGCGACAAGGGCGCCGCGCATTGGGGCGAAATCGATCCGTCATTCGCCGCCTGCGCCTCGGGCCATGAGCAGAGTCCGATCAACATCGTCAAGACGGTGAAGGCGGCGCTGCCCGCCCTCGCCTTCCATTACGGCAACGCCGCGCCGACGATCTGGAACAACGGCCACACGGTGCAGGTGAACCTGCCGGCCGGCAACACGCTGGAGGTCGGCGGGCAGAGCTACGAACTGCTGCAGTTCCACTTCCACACGCCGAGCGAGGAGCACATCCAGGGCAAGTCCCTGCCGATGGTGGCGCACTTCGTGCACAGGAACGCGGCGGGCGAACTCGGCGTGGTGGCGGTGCTGATCCGCGCGGGACGCTCGAATGCGGCGTGGGACTCGGTGTTCCAGCACCTGCCGCGCGTGGGCGAGAAGATCACCGTGGATGAGTGGTCGCTGGACCTGGGCGCCCTGCTGCCGAAGTCGCTGGGTTACTACGACTTCGCCGGCTCGCTGACCACGCCGCCCTGTTCGGAGGGTGTGCGCTGGATGGTGCTGAAGGAACCGGTGACGCTGTCGTCGCGCCAGATCGCCGCGTTCCGCCAGTTGGTCGGCCGGAATGCGCGGCCGGTGCAGGCGCTGAACGCGCGGGTGGTCCAGGAAAGCGAGTGAGCCGGCGCGCGGCGCCGCACGCACGACGAGGGCGCGAGCGCGGGCCGGCTCGCCGGCCGGCTCAGCCGAGCGCGCGTCCGATCAGGATCTTCTGCACCTCGGACGTGCCTTCGTAGATCTGCGTCACGCGGACGTCGCGGTAGATGCGCTCGACCGGGAAGTCGCTGACGTAGCCGTAGCCACCGTGGACCTGGATCGCGGCGGAGCAGACGCGTTCCGCCATCTCGCTGGCGAAGAGCTTGGCCATCGCGGCCTCCTTCAGGCAGGGCTGGCCAGCGTCCTTCAGCGCGGCGGCGTGCCAGATCAGCTGGCGCGCGGCCTCGATCTGCGTGGCCATGTCGGCGAGCTTGTGCTGCATGGCCTGGTGCTCGAAGATCGGCACGCCGAAGGCGACGCGCTCCTTGCTGTAGCGCAGCGCCGCCTCGAAGGCCGCGCGCGCCATGCCCACCGACTGCGACGCGATGCCGATGCGGCCGCCTTCCAGCCCCGACAGCGCGATCTTCAGCCCCTGCCCTTCCTCGCCGATCCGGTTGGCGGCGGGCACGCGGCAGTTCTCGAACAGGATCTGCGCCGTGTCGCTGGCGTGCTGGCCCATCTTGTCCTCGATGCGCGCCACGATGTAGCCGGGCGTGTTCGTGGGAACGAGGAAGGCCGAGATGCCCTTCTTCCCCGCGGCCTTGTCGGTCACCGCCATCACGATGGCGACGTCGCCGTTCTTGCCGCTGGTGATGAACTGCTTGACGCCGTTGAGGACGTACTCGCCGCCATCCAGCACGGCGGTCGTCTTCAGGCCGCCGGCCTCGGAGCCCACATGCGGCTCGGTCAGGCAGAACGCGCCCAGCATGTCGCCGCGCGCCAGCGGCTTGAGGAAGCGCTGCTTCTGGTCCTCGTTGCCGAAGGCCATCAGGATGCTGCACACCGGGCAGTTGTTGACGCTCACCACGGTGGAGGTCGCGCCGTCCCCGGCGCCGATCTCTTCCAGGATGATCGCCAGCGCCAGGTAGTCCAGGCCCGCGCCGTCGTACTCGGTCGGCACGGCCACGCCGTAGCAGCCCAGCGCGGCCAGGCCCTTGAGCTCCTCGGCGGGGAATTGGTGGGACTTGTCCCACGCGGCCGCCTTCGGTGCGATCTGGTCTTGCACGTAGGCGCGGACGGCGTCCTGCACGGCGCGGTGGTCTTCGGAAAGCAGCATGGTCAGCTCTTGGTCGGAGAGGGATCGGGGGTGGATCCCGTGACGGTGGCGGCGCTCGTGGCGCCGGGGGGAATGCGGTAGCGGAGCGTGTCCTGGTTCGACACCGTCGACCAGGGGCGCGCGACGATGTGGTCGCCGTCGACGGCGAGGCGCTCGCGCAGGCGGGCGTCCATGGGTTGCCGGGCCAGCCAGGCGGGGCGCTTCGCGGGTTCGACAGCTCCAGCCGACAGCGCGAGGCGGGCGGCTTCGTTCAGCAGCATCAGGGAGGCCTGCTTGCGGGCGTAGTGCGGATAGCTCGACGCGCTGACCGAGACCAGCATCCCGCCGATCGAGTTGCGCCACGGCACGCCGAGCACCCACTGCGAGGCCAGATCCGGCTGCCAGTCAAGCAGCGTCAGCGGGCCTTCACCGGCTTTCCGCCGCGCTTCTTCCCACTGCGCATCCATCAGGTGCTGCGTCGCGTGGGGCATCGTCCAGAACTGGGGCTCGCAGCGCAAGGTCGTGGTCGACGGCGCGGCATGGGGATTCACGCCCTCGTCGATGCAGGCGATCTCACGGATGGACTCCCGACCGAACTGGGACTCGCTCCGGATCCAGATGGACGCGTCGAGCGCCTGCGCCGGAAGCGGCCGCAGCACCGCGTGCAGATCGGAGCCTGCCTTTGGATGACGTGCGGCCAGATCGGTGATGACGCGCCAGTGGATCCGCGCCATCGCGCCGGAGACACCGATGCCGATCAACGTGCGCGTGCCCGCGAGCATCGCGCCGGACAAGGCCTCGGCCTGCCTGGCGAAGCCCAGCATCGCGGCGGTGTCGCCCGACTCACCCGCGAGAGCGGCGCGCACCTCGAGCCAGCGCAGGCAATTCACCGTCGAGTGCCACTGCAGCCCGGTCGCGCGACGCGAGTAACTGTCGCCGGCCGTCTTGAGTTCCGCGCGCGGCGTGATCATCGGTTCTTCGAGGGTCACGCCCGCACGGGCCACGCCTTCGCAGCGACGGCCGATGTCGGCGTGAGCGTCGATCAGCGCACGCAACCCCGTGGCTTCGCGCGTCCAGACGGCCACGCAATCCTGTGTCTGCGCGTCGCATTGCCACGCGTCGGTGGCCGGACTGCGCTCCGCGGTCGAGGGCCACTGCCGCGGCGCAGGTGGCTCGCGCAGATCGATCTCGCCAGCGTCGATCACGGCCCAGCGCTTGACGCCTTCCGCGTGCGGATCGTCGCTCGCGGCCGTCAGGCCGATCAACGCAAAGAACGCGTTGCGCTCAGGCGGCAGCGTCGGCGCCGGCACGCGCAGCGCCTCCGGCACCGGACGCGGCGCGTCATCGACCAGCCGGTTGTTGAACGCCGCCCAGGCCGCCGCGAGCGTGACCACGCCCAGCAGGCAGCCGCCCAGGATCTTCAGCGTCACGCGAGCCCACCGCTTCATCGTTCTCTCCCTGAATCTTGATCTGTGGTCAGCGAGTATCGGACGACCGCAGCCCTCGCCCCTGCCCTCCCCCGCAAGCGGGAGAGGGAGGACGAGCGCGTCACCAGGGCAGCGGGCTGCCGTCGTAGTTGAAGAACGCGCCGTTGTCGCCCGGCTTCAGTCCGTCGAGCACGCCGCGCAGGCTGGATGCGCTGGTGGCGACGTCGATGTCGGCCTCCTGCCCGCCCATGTCGGTCTTGACCCAGCCCGGGTGCAGGCTGACGCAGATCGCGCGGCCGTCGAGCGTCAGCGCGACGTCCTTCATCACCGAGTTCACCGCCGCCTTCGACGCGCGGTAGACCCAGCCCGCCGAATTCGCGCGCAGCGTCAGCGATCCCATCCGCGAGGACAGGATGCCGATGCGCGCGTCCGGCGCCAGCGCGTCCAGCAGCTGCGGCAGCACGCGCATCGGGCCCAGCACGTTGGTGTGCATGACGGCGTCGAAGTCCGCCTGGCTCGGCGGCTGCAGGCCGATGGTCTTCGGGCCGTAGAGGCCGGCCACGTACATGACGCGGTTGAACTGGTAGCCGTCGAGCTGCCAGGCCAGGCCGGCGATGCTGACCACGTCGGACACCTCGAGCTTGATCGCCGTCGCGCCGAGCGCGCGCAGCTTCTCCAGGCTGGCGTCGTCTCGCGCCGTCGCGACGACGGTGTCGCCGCGCTCGCGGTGCTGCTTCACGAGCTCGAGGCCGATGCCCCGCGAGGCGCCGATGATGAGGACTTGCGTCATCCGGTCCGTCCTCAGATCAGCTCGACGCCGACGGCGGTCGCTTCACCGCCGCCGATGCACAGCGCCGCGACGCCGCGCTTCAGGCCGCGATGCTTCAGCGCGCCCAGCAGCGTCACCAGGATGCGGGCACCCGACGCGCCGATCGGATGACCCAGCGCCACGGCGCCGCCGTTGACGTTGACGATCTCGTGCGGCAGCTTGAACTCGGCCATCGCGGCCATCGTCACCGCAGCGAAGGCCTCGTTGACTTCCCACAGGTCGACGCTCTTCGCGTCCCACTGGTTCTTGGCCAGCAGCTTCTGGATCGCGCCGACCGGCGCGGTCGTGAACCACTCCGGCGCGTTCGCATGCACCGCGGTGCCGACGATGCGTGCCACCGGCTTCACGCCCAGCTTGTTGGCGGTCGACTCGCGCATCAGCACCATCGCGGCGGCGCCGTCGGAGATCGACGACGAGGTCGCGGCCGTGATCGAGCCGTCCTTCTTGAACGCCGGCTTCAGCGTCGGGATCTTGTCGAGCTTGGCCTTGAAGGGCTGCTCGTCGCGCGAGATCACCGTGTCGCCGCCCTTGCCGGCGATCGTCACCGGCGCGATCTCCCACGCGAAGCTGCCGTCCTCGTTGGCGCGCTTGGAGCGCTCCGTCGACGCGATGGCGAACTGGTCCTGCGCCTCGCGCGTGAAGGCGTACTTGTCGACGCACTGCTCGGCGAAGACGCCCATGGCCTTGCCGCGCTCGTAGGCATCTTCCAGGCCGTCCAGCGCCATGTGGTCGTACATCTGCGCGGCGCCGTACTTCACGCCCTTGCGCGCGAACATCAGGTGCGGCGCGTTGGTCATGGATTCCATGCCGCCGGCGATCAGGATGTCGGCGCTTTCGGCCTTCAGCGTGTCGTGCGCGAACATGGTCGCGCGCATGCCGGCGCCGCACATCTTGGACAGCGTCACCGCGCCGACCGACTGCGGCAGGCCCGCCTTCAGCACGGCCTGGCGCGCCGGGGCCTGGCCCTGGCCGGCCATCAGGCAGTTGCCGAGGAAGGCTTCCTCGATCGAATCGGTCGGGATGCCGGCGCGCTCGACGGCCGCCTTGATGGCGACGGCGCCCAGCTCCCACGCGGCCAGGCCGGCGAAGTCGCCCAGCAGGCCGCCGATCGGCGTGCGGGCGGCGGAAACGATGACGATGGAATCGGACATGGGGGTCTCCTTCAAAGAAATCAGGGAATGCGCCGGCAACGATGGAGGCGAGGGGCGCGGTCGGTGATCAGTGGATCGGAAGCTCGCGGTCCTGCGACTCCGGCACCCTCAGGGCCGGGGCGACGTCGCGGACGTGGAAGCGCTTGTGCGGGTCGTACGGGAACACGTCCTCGACGTGCCCCGCCAGGATGCGTTCCTTGTGGGTCTGCCAGAACGCGGGATCGAGCAGGTCGGCGTGGTGCGCCATGAAGACGTCGCGCACGCCCGGATGGCCGAGCAGGAAAGGCCCGAAGGTCTCGGGGAACACGTCGTGCTTGTTCACCGTGTACCAGACCTCGCCCGACATTTCGTCTTCCTCGTTGCGGGCCTCGGGCACCTTGCGGAAGTTGCAGTCGGTCAGGTATTCGATCTCGTCGTAGTCGTAGAACACGACCTTGCCGTGGCGCGTCACGCCGAAGTTCTTCCACAGCATGTCGCCCGGGAAGATGTTGGCCGCCACCAGGTCCTTGATCGCGTTGCCGTACTCGACCACCGCATGCGCCAGCTGCGCCGGCGACGCCTCCTGCAGGTAGATGTTGAGCGGCACCATGCGGCGCTCGATGTAGAGGTGCTTGAGGACCAGGTCGTCGCCGGTCTCCTCCAGCAGCGAGGGGCAGAAGTGCTTCAGTTCCGCCACCAGCTCGTCCTCGAAGCGGTTGCGCGGGAAGGCGACGCGCGTGTACTCCAGCGTGTCGGCCATGCGCCCGACGCGGTCGTGCTGCTTCACCAGCAGGTACTTGGACTGGATCTGCTCGCGCGTCGTGTCCTTCTGCGGCGGGTAGAAGTCCTTGATGACCTTGAAGACGAAGGGATACGACGGCAGGTCGAAGACCAGCATCACCATGCCCTTGATGCCGGGCGCGATGCGGAACTTGTCGCTGCTGTGGCGCAGGTGGTTGAGGAAGTCCCGGTAGAAGAGGTTCTTGCCCTGCTTCTGCAAACCGAGCGTCGCGTAGATCTCCGAGCGCGGCTTGCGCGGCATCAGCGAGCGCAGGAACTGCACGTAGGCGCTGGGCACTTCCATGTCGACGAGGAAGTAGGCCCGCGCGAAGCTGAACAGCATCTGCAGCTCGTCCTCGCCGAACAGCGCGGCGTCGATGTAGAGCCGACGCTCGCCCGAGGGATCGGTCGTGCCGTCGGCCGACTCCTTGTGCAGGATGGGCAGCGCGAACGGCGTCTCGGTGAAGCCGTTGATGATCTTGCCGACGATGTAGGCGCCCTTGTTGCGGAAGAACAGCGAGGACAGCACCTGCACCTGGAAGTTGGTCCGCCAGCGGAAGGCGCCGAGCTCCTGGCCGGCGGCCTTCAGCACCAGGTCGATGTCGCGGCCGAGGTCCTCGAACTCCAGCGCCAGCTGGAAGTTGAAGACGATGCGCATGAAGGTCTCGCGCAGCGTGTCCTGCGAGGGGTAGTAGCAGCGGTAGGTCGGCTGCGCGGCCGGTTCCTCGTTCTCGATGAACTCGGTGGAGATCGCCGGCCGGACGAAGATGAACTCGTTGTGGAAGTAGCTGTGGTGGAGGATGCGCGTCGTGACCGAATTGAAGAAGGTCTCGGCGAGCTCCGGCCGCAGGTGCTTGGTCAGCAGGCCGATGTAGTGCAGCTTGACCTGCTGCCAGACCTCGCTGGGCAGCTCGCTGGTGCGGAAGCGTTGTTCCAGCTCGATGACGGCCTCGTCGACACGCAGGTCGTAGAACTCGATGCGCTCGCGCTGCGCGCGCTGCTGGCCGTGCCAGTCGGCCTGCTCGAAGCGCTGCTTGGCGGTCGCGGACGCGGCGCGGAACAGGCGGTAGTGCTTGTCGAAGCCCGCGAGCATCGCCTGGGCGATCTCGAACGCGCGCGGATCGTTGAGCTCGTGGGGGAACATGGCGTCTTGCTCCGTCCCGATCGTGTCCGTTGTATCCGCGCGGAGGCCGTCCGGGCTCAGCGGCCCATGGCCGCCTCGTAGCGGCGGTGCAATGCCTCGAGGGCGCTGCGGTAGGCGGGACCGACGTCCTCGGCCTTCCCGACGGTGATGCTCAGGTCCTTCAGCAGGCCGTTGTGCAGGCCGTAGACCCAGCCATGCACGGCGACCGACTGCCCGCGCGCCCAGGCGTCCTGGACCACGGTGGTCTGGCAGGCGTTGCGGGCCTGCTCCAGCACATTGAGCTCGCACAGCGCATTGGCGCGCTGGTCGGCGGCCACCTGGTCCAGCCATTCCTGGTGGTGGTTGCGCACGTCCTGGACGTGACGCAGCCAGTTGTCCACCAGGCCGACCCGCAGGTCCTCCAGCGCCGCGCGCACGCCGCCGCAGTTGCTGTGGCCGACGATGATGATGTGCTGGACCTTCAGCTGGTCCACGGCGAACTGCATGACCGACAGGCAGTTCAGGTCCGAATGGACCACGACGTTCGCGACGTTGCGGTGGACGAAGAGCTCGCCCGGCAGCAGGTCCACCAGCTCATTGGCCGGGACCCGGCTGTCCGCGCAGCCGATCCACAGGTATTGCGGCGTCTGCTGCTTCAGCAAGCGCGAGAAGAAGCCGGGCGACTGTTCTTCAGTCGCGGTGGCCCAGCGCTTGTTGTTGTCCAGCAGGTCTTGCAGTTCGTTCGTACTCATGACCAGCATTGTCGCGTCACATGGCGTGACAGTAGCGAATGCGGCTTTCCAACCAAGCGGCACCCATGGAACTGGCTCTGCCAGGCCATCGGGTGCGCCCCCTCGGGGGGCCGGCGAAGCCGGTAGGGGGGGTCACATTGTCTCGGCGAAGAGCTCGCGGCCGATCAGCATGCGCCGGATCTCGGACGTGCCCGCGCCGATTTCGTAGAGCTTCGCGTCACGCCAGAGGCGGCCCAGCGGGTACTCGTTGATGTAGCCGTTGCCGCCGAAGATCTGGATGCCTTCGCCGGCCATCCAGGTGGCCTTCTCGGCGCACCAGAGGATGACGGACGCGCAGTCCTTGCGCACCTGGCGGACATGGGCGCCATCGAGGGCGTCCAGGTTCTTGCCCACGGTGTAGCAGAACGCGCGGGCGGCCTGCAGCACGGTGTACATGTCGGCGACCTTGCCCTGGATCAGCTGGAACTCGCCGATCGACTGGCCGAACTGCTTGCGGTCGTGGATGTAGGGGACGACGTTGTCCATCACCGCCTGCATGATGCCGATCGGACCGGCGGCCAGCACGGCGCGTTCGTAGTCCAGGCCCGACATCAGCACCTTGGTGCCGCCGCCGACCTGACCCAGCACGTTCTCGGCCGGGACCTCGACGTCCTGGAACACCAGCTCGCCGGTGTGGCTGCCGCGCATGCCGAGCTTGTCCAGCTTCTGCGCGATCGAGAAGCCCTTCATGCCCTTCTCGATCAGGAAAGCGGTCATGCCGCGGGCGCCGAGCTCCGGCTCGGTCTTGGCATAGACGACCAGCGTGTCCGCGTCGGGACCGTTGGTGATCCACATCTTGTTGCCGTTGAGGACGTAGTAGCCGCCCTTGTCCTCCGCGCGGAGCTTCATCGACACGACGTCGGAGCCGGCGCCGGGTTCGCTCATCGCCAACGCGCCGACGTGTTCGCCGGAGATCAGCTTGGGCAGGTACCTCTGCTTCTGGGCCTCGGTGCCGTTGCGCTTGATCTGGTTGACGCACAGGTTGCTGTGGGCGCCGTAGCTCAGGCCGACCGAGGCGCTGGCGCGGCTGATCTCCTCCATCGCCACCATGTGGGCGAGGTAGCCCATCGCGGCGCCGCCGTACTCCTCGGGCACGGTGATGCCCAGGACGCCGACGTCGCCCATCTTGCGCCACAGGTCCATCGGGAACTGGTCGCTGCGATCGATCTCCGCGGCGCGGGGGGCGATCTCGGCTTGCGCGAACTCGCGCACTGCGTCGCGCAGGGCGTCGATGTCCTCGCCGAGGTGGAAGTTCAGACCGGGCAGGCTCATGGGTTTGTCTCCTCGACCGCCTCCGCGGACGCCTCTCCGGGCGGCCGCTGGGCTGTTCGTCTTACGTTTACGTAAACGTCAATTGTAGGGCAGGACTCCCCGCCGGCAAGCTTCGCAGAAATGCGTAAGTAGCGTCCCGCCCTCCGCAGTCGGGCTCGGTGGATCGGGCCTCGGGAAGCCGGGCCGCCCCCGGCGATTTAGCGGAGCCTGCCGAGCGTATGAGCCGGGGGCGGCCCGGCTTCCCGAGGCTGCGCTCGGTAGACGTCAGAGGAAGCGTTCGAGCAACTTGCGCGAATGCCGATCCAGCGCAAACCGGTCCGGCACCAGGAAGTGCAGCCCGTGGGAGCTGGCGATCAGCAGCCGCCCTTCCCCGATGCGCCGGATGTCTTCCTCGCTCTTGAGGATGAACCCGGTCGTGCCGCGGTCCGTCTCGACGGTCCATTGGGACGGCGTCGAGAAGGTCGAGACGTCCAGCAGCTTCAGCACCGTCGGCGTCATCTCGCGATGCGCGAGTTCATCCTGGAGCAGCTCGCGCTGGACCTGCGGCAGATCGGCGATCCGGTCGATCCAGGCGATCTCATGCCCGTCGGTGCCGACCAGCGACAGGCCCTCATCGGGCGCGCTCAGCGGGTGGGCCCGCACGGGCGTGACGTTGTCGTGGGTCTGGCCCGCGGCGTCGACCAGCATCAGCCGGCCGTAGGCATTGCGCGCCAGGGTCTGGATGTTGTTCATGAAGGCACCTCGGCGCGATCAGGCCTGCGTGGCCGTGTGGACATTGACGTTGGGCGCGACGACAACCACGTTGTCCTGCTCCTCCGCATCGACGCGGCGGGCCTGCGCTTCCCACAGGCGCCAGTAGGCGCCCTGCTTGGCGATGAGCTCGTCGTGCGGCCCGACCTCGACGATCTCGCCGCGGTCCATGACCACCAGCCGGTCGGCCTTGCGCAGCGTCGACAGCCGGTGGGCGATCGCGATCGTCGTGCGGCCGCGCACCAGGTTGTCCAACGCCTTCTGGATCTCCTTCTCCGTCTCCGTGTCCACGGCCGAAGTGGCCTCGTCCATGATCAGGATGCGCGGGTCGATCAGCAGCGCGCGCGCGATCGAGATCCGCTGGCGCTCGCCGCCGGACAAGCCCTGCCCCCGCTCGCCGACCAGCGAGTCGTAGCCCTGCGGCAGCCGCAGGATGAATTCATGCGCATGCGCGGCGCGGGCCGCGGCGACGATCTCGTCGCGCGTCGCCTCCGGCTTGCCGTAGGCGATGTTCTCCGCGATCGTGCCGAAGAACAGGAAGGGTTCCTGCAGCACCAGCCCGATGTGACGGCGGAAGTCCGACAGCCTGAAGCGCCGCAGGTCGACGCCGTCGAGCTTGATCGCCCCCTCGGTCACGTCGTAGAAGCGGCAGATCAGGTTGACCATCGTGCTCTTGCCCGAGCCGCTGTGCCCGACCAGACCGATCATCTCGCCCGGCTTGATCACCAGGTTGAGGTCGCGGATCACCGTCCGGTTGCCGTAGCGGAAGCCGATGTCCTGCAGCGACAGCTCGCCCTCGACCTTGTCCAGCACCACCGGCTGCGTCGGCTCCGGCACGTTGGAATGGTGATCGAGGATGTCGAAGATCCGCTTCGCGCCCGAGGCCGCCTTCTGCGTCACCGACACGATCCGGCTCATCGAATCCAGCCGCCCGTAGAAGCGCCCGATGTAGGCCAGGAAGGCGGTCAAGGTCCCGACGGTGATCTGCGCGTGCGCGATCAGCCAGATGCCGAAGGCCCAGACGACCAGCAGGCCGATCTCGGTCAGCAGCGAGACGCTGGGCGTGAACAGGCTCCAGGTCTTGTTCAGCCGGTCGTTGACGACCAGGTTGTGCTTGTTGGCGTTGCGGAAGCGCTCGGCCTCGCGGCGTTCCTGGGCGAAGGCCTTGACCACGCGGATGCCGGGGATGGTGTCCGCCAGCACCGAGGTCACCTCGCCCCAGACGCGGTCGATCTTCTCGAAACCGGTGCGCAGCTTGTCCCGCACCAGGTGGATCAGCCACGCGATGAAGGGCAGCGGCACCAGCGTGGCCAGCGCCAGCCACGGGTTCGTGTGGAACAGGATCACCGTGATCATCGCCAGCATCAGGCAGTCGGTGATGAAGTCCAGCGCGTGCAGCGACAGGAACACGCTGATCCGGTCCGTCTCCGAGCCGATGCGGCTCATCAGGTCGCCGGTGCGCTTGGAGCCGAAGTACTCCAGCGACAGCCCCAGCAGGTGGTCGAAGGTCGCCGTGCGCAGATCCGCGGCGATGCGCTCGGACACCAGCGCCAGGATGTAGGTCTTGGCCCAGCCCAGGATCCAGGACACGATCGCCGCCCCGAACAGCCCGCCCAGGTACATGACCACCAGGCTGGTGTCGATCTGCTTGCCTTGCTGGAACGGGATCAGGACGTCGTCCATCAGCGGCATCGCCAGGTAGGGCGCCACCAGCGTCGCCCCGGTCGCGCCCAGCATCAGCAGGAAGCCCAGCAACAGCTGACCCCGGTAAGGACCGGCGAAGCGCCACAGCCGCAGCAGCACCCAGGTCGACGGCGGCGTGTGCAGCTCGCGGGCGCAGGAGGGGCACTCCTCGCTGTCCTCCGGCAGGACGGCCTGGCAGCTCGGGCAGAGCTCGGGCTCCTCGTCCAGGCGGGCCTCGACCTCGTCGCGGCGGTTGAACGCGTCCTGGAAGCGCTGGGCCTGCAGGTTGGCCTTCATCGTGAAGCGCCACTGCGCCAGCCGGCCGTCGGTGTCGACCAGCTCCAGCGTGCCCAGCCCGGCGTGGTCGGACAGCACCAGCCGCAGGTCCGGCGTCAGCGGCCACTCCCGCAAGACCGGGGCGCCGGGGTCATCCTCGGACGCTTCCAGGGACAGCAGCCGTTGATCCGTGAGTCGCAGACCGCCCGCCGAGAAGCGCAAACGCCCGTCCAGGTCAACCTCGAGCGAGGCCCGGACGTTCTCGCCACGCCGCAGGCGTGTTTCGAAAGCCTCGGCGGCCGGAACGCCGCCGGCACCGGCCGACGCGACAGGATGTGAATGCTGCATTTGTGATTCTTCTGGCGATCCGCGAAACAGGAGATTCTCGGGAGATTTCCCCGGGACATTTCTGCCACCGCCCCCCAACGGGGCAAGACCCGGACCAGCCGGGTCGTGGCATGTTTCGCACAATTTTCGCTTAAGCGCACAATTGTGCTTCGCATCATTGTCCGGTGGTCCGCCGGACAGCCCCCTTCCACGTTTCCACCCCTCATGAGCCGACACGACGACATCAAGCTCCTGCGCATCAACTACCTGCGCGGCCCCAACATGTGGACCTACCGCCCGGTGCTGGAAACCTGGCTGGACCTGGGTGGCCTGGAAGAACACCCCTCCCACCTGATCCCCGGCTTCACCGAACGCCTGTGCAAGCGCCTGCCGGCGCTGGAAGAGCACCACTGCGGCGTCGGCGAGCGCGGCGGTTTCCTGCAGCGCCTGACCGAGGGCACCTGGATGGGCCATGTGCTGGAGCACATCGTCATCGAGCTGCTCAACCTGGCCGGCATGCCGACCGGCTTCGGCCAGACGCGCTCCACCTCGCGCCACGGCGTGTACCGCATGGTGTTCCGCGCCCGCGACGAGCAGGTCGCCCGCTGCGCGCTGGAGCAGGGCCACGCGCTGCTGATGGCGACGATCAACGGCGACGATTTCGACGTCGACGCCGCCGTCGCGGCGATCCGCGACAAGCTCGACGACTGCTACCTCGGCCCGTCGACTGCCGCCATCGTGGCCGCGGCGACCGACCGCCGCATCCCCCACATCCGCCTGAACGACGGCAACCTGGTGCAGCTCGGCTACGGCGCGCGCCAGCGCCGCATCTGGACGGCCGAGACCGACATGACCAGCGCGATCGCCGAAGGCATCGCGCGCGACAAGGACCTGACCAAGGAACTGCTGAAGTCGGTCGGCGTGCCGGTCCCCGCGGGCCAGGCCGTCAAGACCGCGGCCGAGGCCTGGGACGTCGCCCAGGACCTGGGCCTGCCGGTCGTCGTCAAGCCGTCGGACGGCAACCACGGCCGCGGCGTCACGCTGGACCTGCGCCACGAGGCCGACGTCGAGGCCGCCTTCCACGTCGCCGACAAGGAAGGCTCGGAAGTGCTGGTCGAACGCTACATCCCCGGGATGGAGCACCGGCTGCTGGTCGTCGGCGGCCAGGTCGTCGCGGCCGCCCGCGGCGAGGAAGCCTGGGTCACCGGCGACGGCACGCACACCGTCATCGAGCTGATCGACCTGCAGATCAACACCGACCCGCGCCGCGGGACGACCGAGGACTTCCCCCTCAACCGCATCGACATCACCGGCGACCCGGTCGTGCTGCTGGACCTGCAGCGCCAGGGCCTGACCGGCGACGGCGTGCCCGAAGCCGGCCAGCGCGTGCTGATCCAGCGCAACGGCAACGTCGCGATCGACTGCACCGCGCAGATCCATCCGGAAGTGGCGCACGCGGTGTCGCTGGCCGTGCGCACCGTCGGCCTGGACATCGCCGGCGTCGACCTGGTCTGCAGCGACATCTCGAAGCCGCTGTCCGAGACCGGCGGCGCCATCGTCGAGGTCAACGCCGGCCCCGGCCTGCTGATGCACCTGAAGCCCGCCGAGGGCATGCCCCAGCCGGTGGGCCAGGCCATCATCGACCACCTGTTCGCCGAGGACGAAAGCGGCCGCATTCCCATCGTGGGCGTGGCCGGTTCGCGCGGCACGGCGCAGATCGCGCGCCTGGTCGGCTGGCTGCTGCACCTGAACGGCCGCCACGTCGGCCTGGCCTGCGGCGCCGGCCTGTTCCTGGGCACCCGCCGCGTCGAGCGCAAGCCCAGCGCGACCTGGGCCGCCAGCCACCGCCTGCTGATGAACCGCGCCGTCGACGCCATCGTGGTCGAGAACGGCGCCGGCACCATCCTCGGTGACGGCCTGGCCTACGACCGCTGCCAGGTCGGTGTCGTGACCGACATGGGCCGCGTGCCGCAGCTCGACGACCACGACATCCAGACCGAGGACCAGCTCTTCAAGGTGTTGCGCACCCAGGTCGACGTCGTGCTGTCCGACGGCGTCGCCGTGCTGAACGCCGACGAGCCCAAAGTGGCCGAGATGGCCGAGCTCTCCGACGGCGAGGTGATCCTCTACGCGCTGGACGCCGGCAATGCCGCGCTGACGGAGCACCGCGCCCAGGAAGGCCGCGGCGTGTTCCTGCGCGGCGGCGCCGCGATGCTGGCGCAAGGCACGTCCGAGACCTCCGGCGCCAACGTCGAATCGCTGCAGGCCCGCTTCCGCGCGGTCGGCCAGGAAATCGCGACCGACGCGGTGCTGGCCGCCGTCGCGACCGGCTGGGCCATGGGCATCTCGCCCGAGCTGATTTCGGCCGGCCTGGACACCTTCGTGCCGGACCTGCCGCAGTAATCACGGCCCGGCGCGAACCACCGCCCCAGTCCCGCCCCTTTCAAAGAACAGTCGAACCCGAAAGACGACAGATGGAAGTCTCCCCGCACCCGCGCCCTCCGCGGCCCCAACATGTGGAGCCGCCACACCGCCATCGAGGCGGTCGTGCATTGCAGCGATTCGGAACGCACCATCGCCGACATGGCCGGCTTCGAGGCCCGCCTGCGCGAACGCTTCCCCGGCATCGGCCCGCTGCGGCCGGCCAGCGCCGCCAAGACGCCGATCACCCTGGCCCACGTGCTGGAACAGGCCGCCCTGGCGCTGCAGGCGCAGGCCGGCTGCCCGGTGACCTACAGCCACACGCACACCACGTCGGAAGCCGGCACCTACCAGGTCGTCGTCGAGTACAGCGAGGAAGACGTCGGCCGCGCCGCCTTCGACAAGGCCGTCGAGCTGATCAACGCCGCGCAGTCGGGCGCCGCCTTCGATGCCGACGCCGCCGTCAAGGCGCTGCGCGAGACGGACGAGGACATCCGCCTCGGCCCCTCGACCGGCTCCATCGTCGACGCCGCCTGCAAGCGCGGCATTCCGTTCCGCCGCCTGACGCAGGGCTCGCTGGTGCAGTTGGGCTGGGGCGTGAAGCAGCGCCGTATCTGGGCCGCCGAGGTCGACGCGACCAGCGCCGTCTCTGAATCGATCGCGCAGGACAAGGACCTGTCCAAGCGCCTGCTGCAGTCGGCCGGCGTGCCGGTGCCCATCGGCGCGCCGGTGGAGACCGTCGACGAGGCCTGGGAACTGGCGCTGGAGATCGGCCTGCCGGTCGTGGTCAAGCCGCTGGACGGCAACCAGGGCAAGGGCGTGACGGTGAACGTCGCGTCGCGCGAGCACATGGAGATCGCCTACAAGGCCGCGGACGAGATCGGCACGGTGATGGTCGAGAAGTTCCTGCCCGGCAGCGACTACCGGCTGCTGGTCGTCGGCGACAAGCTGGTGGCGGCGGCCCGCCGCGATCCGCCCAACGTCATCGGCGACGGCGTGCACACGGTGCGCCAGCTGGTCGACAAGGTCAACGAAGATCCGCGCCGCAGCGACGGCCACGCCACCTCCCTGACCAAGATCCGCCTGGACGACATCGCGATCGCGCGCCTGGACCTGCAAGGCCTGACCCCGGAGTCCGTGCCGGACAAGGGTCGCCGCGTGATCCTGCGCAACAACGCCAACCTGTCCACCGGCGGCACCGCGACCGACGTGACCGACGACGTGCATCCGGAAGTCGCGGCCCGCGCGATCGCGGCGGCGACGGTCGTCGGCCTGCACGTCTGCGGCGTCGACGTCGTGGCCGAGAGCGTGCTCAAGCCGCTCGAGGAACAGAGCGGCGGCATCGTCGAGGTCAATGCCGCGCCGGGCCTGCGCATGCACCTGAGCCCGTCCTACGGCAAGGGCCGCGACGTCGGCGAGGCCATCATCTCCAGCATCTACGGCGGCAACCGCGGCGCCGCGAGCGAGGACGGCCGCATCCCCATCGTCGCGGTGACCGGCACCAACGGCAAGACGACGACGTCGCGCCTGGTGGCGCACATGTTCGCGACGCAGGGCCTGCGCGTGGGCATGACCAACACCGACGGCGTCTACGTCGACGGCCGCCAGACCGACAGCGGCGACTGCTCCGGGCCGAAGAGCGCGCGCAACGTGCTGATGCATCCGGACGTCGAGGCGGCGGTCTTCGAGACCGCGCGCGGCGGCGTGCTGCGCGAGGGCCTGGGCTTCGACCGCTGCCAGGTGGCGGTGGTGACCAACCTCGGCGAGGGCGACCACCTCGGCATGAACTTCCTCAACACCGTCGAGGAACTGGCGCTGGTCAAGCGCGTGATCGTGCAGAATGTGGCGCCCAACGGCTACGCGGTGCTCAACGCCGCGGACCCGGTCGTGGCGAAGATGGCCGACGTCTGCCCGGGCCAGGTGATCTTCTTCGCGAGCGACCGCCATCACCCGCTGATGGCGACGCACCGCGCGCAGGGCAAACGCTGCGTCTACGTCGACGGCGACGCGCTGGTCGCGGCGCAGGGCGCGTGGCGCGAATCGATCCCGCTGCGCGACATCCCCTTCACCCGCGGCGGCGCGATCCCGTTCCAGAACGAGAACGCGATGGCCTCGGTCGCGGCGGCCTGGGGCGTGGGCCTGGACTGGGACACGATCCGGCGCGGGCTGGCGAGCTTCATGAGCGACCCGGACAGCGTGCCGGGCCGCTTCAACGTGATGGACTATCGCGGCGCGACGGTCATCGCCGACTACGGCCACAACGGCGACGCGATGCGCGCGCTGGTGCAGGCGGTGCAGGCGCTGCCGGCGAACAAGCGCTCGGTGGTGATCTCCGGCGCCGGCGACCGCCGCGACGAGGACATCCGCATCCAGACGCAGATCCTGGGCGAGGCCTTCGACGAGGCCATCCTGTTCCAGGACGCCTGCCAGCGCGGCCGCGAGGACGGTGAAGTCCTGGCGCTGCTGCAGCAGGGCCTGAAGGGCGCGACGCGGACCAAGCACATCGAGGAGATCCGCGGCGAGTTCGTCGCGATCGACCGCGCGCTGGCGCGCCTGCAGCCGGGCGACCTGTGCCTCGTGCTGGTCGACCAGGTCGAAGAGGCCCTGGCCCATCTGAACCAGCGCGTCCGGGAAGCCTGATGGCGGCCGGTCGCTGGCGTCACTGGCCGGCGCACTGGTGGAACGGCCTCAGCGTCGCCCTCGGGGTGATGCTGGTGCAGGTGATCGTGTCGCACGCGGCTCCGGCCGAGCTGTCGCACATCGCCTCGCAGCTGGCGATGGCCTGCGCCATCTGCGCCAGCCTGGCCGATCTGCCGGGCAGCGTCCGGCGCAACCGCAACCGCGTGCTCACCGCCGGCGGCATGACGCTGCTGGCCGTGGGACTGGTCGCGGTGCTCCATCCGTATCACGTCGCGATGGGCGCGCTCGTCGCGGTGCTCGCGTTCGGCAGCGCCATGCTGCTGAGCTGGGGGCCGCGCGCGGGCCCCGTGTCCTTCGCGCCCATCCTGGCGATGGTGTTCGCGCTCGCGTGGCCGCCGCAGCCGCTGCCCATCGTGCTGGCGAGCGGCGCGGCGGGCATTGCGCTCTACCTCGTGTGGAGCGTGATCTCCAGCGCGGTGTTGCATTGGCGTTTCCACCGGCTCGCGCTGGCCGAGGCGCTGCACGGCCTGGCGCAGTTGCTGAGCGCGCGCGCCGAGCTGCTCGGCAGCGGCGGCGCGGCGCACGCGATGCGCGACTGGCTCGGCAACGAAGCCCAACTCGCGGAACTGCTGCAGACGGCGCGCGACCAGGTCTTCCCACGCGCGAAGACCGATCCGCGCAGCGCGGCGGTCCTGCTGCACATCGTCGAGCTGCGCGACCTGATGCTGGCGAGCCGGCTGGATCTGGAGCTCCTGGGCGAGGATCCTGTCGGACAGCAGATGCGCACCGCGCTGGTCAGCCGGCTGCGGGCTCTGGCCGTGCTGCTGGACGAGTACCGCGACGCGCTGCTCGACGAGCGGGCGCCGGCGATGAACACCGTGCGTCCGACGCGCTGGCCCGATCTGCCGCCGCAGGATCCGCGCAGACGGCTACAGCTCGTGCTGCAGGACCGGCTGTCCCACCTGGACGGCGAGGTGCTGGCGATGGGCCGCGCGCTCGACGCCTCCCTGCCCTTGCCGCCGCTGCCGCTGGACGCCGGCGAATTGCGGAACTTCGTGACGCCGGTCGGCTGGCCGATGGGCTTGCTGAAGGCGCAGCTGCACCTCGACTCGCCGGTGATGCGCCACGCGCTGCGCAGCACGCTGGCGCTGTCGGCCGCCTACTTCATCGCCCTGGCGCTGCCCTGGGCCTCGCACCCGCACTGGCTGGTGCTGTCGGTCGCGGTGGTGCTGCGCGGCAGCCTCGACCAGACGCTGGAACGGCGCAACATGCGGGTGCTCGGCACGGCGATCGGCTGCGGGCTGATGCTGGCGCTGTCGCTGATCCCGAACCAGACCCTGTGGATCGTCGTGCTGCAGATCGCCGTCGGCATCGCGCATGCGTTCGTCACCCGCCGCTACCTGATCACGGCGATCGCGGCCACGATGATGGCGCTGCTGCAATCGCACCTGGCGGATCCGACGCATGGGATCGCGATCTCGGAGCGGCTCGCGGACACGGTGCTCGGCGCGATCCTGGCCTGGGCCTTCAGCTATGTGCTGCCGGCCTGGGAACGGCGCAACCTGCCGCGCGCGCTCAAGCGGGCGCGCGGCGCGCTGCAGCAGTACGCCATGCAGGCGATGACCGCGGCGATGACGCCGGCCGGTGCGCTCACGCAGCGGATGGCGCGGCGTCAGGCCTACGACGCGCTCGCGGCGCTGTCGGCGGCCCTGACGCGCAGCGCCGCCGAACCGCGCCGCGTGCGCCCGCCGCTGCAGGAGCTGAACATGGTGCTCGACCACGGCTACCGGCTGATGGCCCACCTGTCGATGATGCGGCAGAGCCTGATGCGGCGCGCGAAGGATCTGGACGCCGATTTCCTGGCGGAGATGCCGGAGGCGGCCAAGCGCCTGCAGCGGGCGCTTGCCGGTCAGGAGCCGGTGCCGCACGCGGTGCAGGCCTTGCAGGACTGGAGCCTGCTGCCCGACGTCGGGCCGCTGGAAGACCTGCGGCCGTGGATGCGGCGCCGCTTGCAGGTGAGCCTGGACGACGCTGCCCGGGCGGGCGAGGCCGCCGATGCGGCCTTCGCCGCGATGGCCGCGCCGCCGGAGCCGGACGTGACGCTATCGCGCTTGCAGTGACGTCCCCCCTCTTGCTCCCTCTCCCGCTTGCGGGAGAGGGTCGGGGGTGAGGGCCAGCGGCGGTGGCAGTACTGACGCCTTGTCGGTCTTCGCTCAGCCCAGCTTGATCTCGATCTTGCGCGGTTGCGCATGCGCGGCCTTGGGGATGCGCACGCGCAGCACGCCGTTGCTCAGCTCGGCGCCGATCTGCTCGGCGTCCAGCTCCTTGCTCAGCGTGAACGCACGGCGATAGAACTGGCGCGACACCTCGACGTGGCCGGCCTTCAGGCCATCCGGCAGATCGAGTTGCATCTCCGCTTCGATGATCAGGCGGTCCTTGTCGACGCGCAGCTGGAGCTGCTCGCGGGGCACGCCCGGCAGGTCGGCGAAGAGGGTCAGGCCTCGCGCGTCCTCGATCACATCGACGGCGGGCTGGATCGCATAGTCATCTCGACGGCGCGCGCTCTGCGCGGCGGTCGACGCGTTGGTCTTCACTTGCTCGGCCGCGTCGGCGGCGGGGGTCTGGACGGCAGTGGTCATGGTGTTCTTTCGTCTCGCGTTCGGTTCGTGTCGGGTCGGTGGACGGCGGGGTCCGGAACTCAATGGATGTCGATGCGGCGCGGCTGCGGCGCGGGACGGCGCTTGACGCTGACGCGCAGCACGCCGTCCTTGTAGGAGGCCGAGACCTGTTCCGGATCGATGTCGTCCGGCAGGCTGACCACGCGGCGGAACTTGCCGGCGAAGCGCTCGCGCTGATGGACGACGGTCTTGTCGGCGGCCTTGGCGGGCGCGGCGGTCCCGCCTTCAGCGGCGGCGGCAGCGGCAGTCGCGGCGGTGCCGTCGGTATTCGCGGCCGGCGAGACCGCGCGCTCGCCGGACAGGCTCAGCACGCCGCGATCCAAATCGACGCCGATGGTGGCCGGATCCAGGCCCGGGGCGAAGGCGTAGACCTCCACCGCTTCCGGCGACAGGCCGACGTTCAGCGCGGGATAGCCGCCGCGCGGGGTGCTGCGGCCGGCGGTGGATTCGAACAGGCCGCTCATCTCGCGCTGGAAGCGGTCGAGGTCGTTGAACAGCTCACGGGCAAACAGTTGACGGTACATGCGGGGCTCCTTGGCTTCCTGCGGGTGGATCGCGGCGGAACGTGTCCGCCATGACTCCCAAGCTAGGTGCGCCAAGCCGCGCTTCAAGATCTTGAAATTGGGGGTGGCCCGTCCCCATATGCCGCGCCCGTTGCGCGAGCCGAGTCCACGTTCACCGGATCCGCAGCACTTCCTGCTCCGTCACCGCCGACGCCTTGTTCCCCCAGCTCTGCCGGATCACCGTCGCGACGGCGGCCATCTCGGCCTCGGTGAGCACCTGCCGCAGCGGCGGCATGCCGTACGGACGCGGATGCCCCGGCGTCGTCGGCGCGTAGCCGCCGTCGGCCAGCATCTGCAGCACGTTCTGCGGCGCGTCCAGCGTCACCGCGCGGTTGCCGGCGAGCGGCGGATAGGCCGGCTCGTCGGCGATCCGCCGTCCCTGCCCCTGGTCGCCGTGGCAGTCGGCGCAATGCTTGGCGTACACCTGACGACCGAGGTCCATCTGCGCCGGCGGCGCCGGCTTGAACTCGGCGGCCGGCGACCCCTCGCGCGGCAGGCCTCGCAGGTAGACGCTCATCGCCTGCACATCGGCATCGGTCAGGTGCTGGAGGCTCTCCGCGACCACGTCCGCCATCGGCCCGAGCGCCGCGCCCTTCGGCGACCAGCCGGATCGCAGCCAGGAGCGCAGCTCGGCCTCGGACCAGTCCTGCACCCCCCGCCGCCTGCGGATCGGCCAGCGAGGGCGCGATCCAGCCCTGCACGCCCACCCAGCCGCCGCGCAGCCCCGCAGCGTCGCGCAGCGCGCCAAGACGATTGCGCGGCGCGTGGCACTCGGCGCAATGGCCCACCGCCTGGACGAGGTAGCGGCCTCGTTCCAGCGCCGCCTGACCGGCGACCTCCTGCGCCACCGCGCGATTGACGCGCGGGTCGTCGTGCGAGGGCGCATCACCGGGCGTGAAGTACATCAGCCGCCACACCGCCAGCGCGGACTGCCAGCGGTACGGCCACCCGAGTTGATGCGTCGGCGCCGTCTGCGTCACCGCCGGCTGCTGACGCAGCCACGCGAAGATCGCATCGGCGTCCTCGCGCGTCATCGCCGTGTAGCTGGTGTACGGGAAGGCCGGATAGAGCAGCCGCCCATCGCGGCTGCGGCCATGGTGCATCGCGCGCCAGAAGTCGTCGGCGGTCCAGCGGCCGAGGCCCGTCTCGGGATCGGGCGTCAGGTTGCTGCTGAACAGCGTCCCGAACGGCGTGCCGAGCGGCAGCCCGCCGGCCAGCGGCGCGCCGCCGCGCGGGCTGTGGCAGCCGGCGCAGTTGGCGATGCGGGCCAGGTAGGCGCCTCGGGCGATCAGCGCGGGATTGGTGTCCTCGGCGCCGGACTGGACGGGACGGCCTGAGAGCCAGAGCTCCCGGCCCCACGCGCCGGCGAGCAGCAACAGCGCCATCAGCGGCACCGCGATCACGACGCCGATCAGCAGTCGGACGAAGGTCCTCATCGGCGCCGAGCCGGAGGCGTCCGTGGCGTTCGCTTCCCCGCTCATGGCGCGAGCCCTCCGCATGGGACCGGCAAGGGCGTCGTCGACGGCGGCTCCGGATGCGCCCCCGCGGGCTTCGCGGCGAGCCAGCTCGCGACGACGGCGATGTCGTCGGTCGACAGCGCCTTGGCCACATCGGCCATGCAGTCGGGCGCATGCGCGCGGCGCAGTCCGCTGCGCCACGCGCCGAGCTGCCCGACCAGGTAGTCGCGCGGCAGTCCGAGCAGCCCCGGGACCGCCGGCTCGCGCCCCGCCATCGACGGTCCGTGACACGCCGTGCAGGCCGGCACCTTGCGCGCGGGATCGCCCTGCGTGATCAGCCGCTCCGCGCGCGCCTGCTGTTCCGGGTCCAGGCCCGAGGGTCCCGGCGCCGGATACGGCACGTCGAGCGCGGCGAAGTAGCCGGCGATCTCGCGCAGGTAGTCGTCGCTCATGTTGCGCAGCAGGCCGGCCATCAGCGCGTGATGGCGGCGGCCGTCGCGGAAGCTCTGCAGCTGGTTGTAGAGGTAGCCGGACGGCTTGCCCGCGAGCCGCGGGAAGTAGCCCTGCGTCGTCGCCCGACCCTGCGCGCCGTGGCACAAGGTGCAGGCCTGGACGCGCTCGGCGATGTCGTTGGTCAGCGGGCGCAGCGGTCGCGCGCCGGGATCGGACGGCGGCAAGGAAACCCCCTGCGCGAACGCCGCGGACATGTCGGAGACGAGAGAGACGGCGGAGAGTCCCAGGCCCAGCACAGCGGCGATGAGGAGACCCGGGGGGCATCGGGAGATCTTCATCCGGCCATCATCGCCGATCCCCGCCCTGAACGCCGCCGTGCGCGCCGCGGGATCGACGCCGTCAGCGCCGCCGTCAGCGCCGCAGATCGGGGCCGGGCCATCGCAAGGCCGCCCAGCCGTCCCGACCCTGGTGCTTGGCCTGGTACAGCGCGCGGTCCGCGAGCGCGATCAGGTCCGCCGCCGGCACCTCGCCGTCGGCGACGCTGGCGATGCCGATGCTGGCGGTGATCGCGATGCCCGCCGGCCGCGCGGCCCGCACCGCCTCGACGATCTTGGCCGCGACCTGCTCGGCCTCCTCGGGCCGGTTCAGGCCCTCGAGCACGGCGACGAACTCGTCGCCCGCGATCCGCGCCACCTGATCGCTGCCCCGCACGGCACGCCGCAGCACGGTCGCGAAGTCGCGCAGCACCGTGTCGCCGACGCCGTGGCCGTGGGTGTCGTTGATCGACTTGAAGCGGTCGACGTCGAGGAACAGCAGCGCCAGCACCCGACCCTCGCGCATGTGACGCCGCTGCCGCGCCAGCGCACCCTCCAGCGCCTGGTCGAATTCGCGCCGGTTCGGCAAGCCCGTGAGCGCGTCCGAACTGGCCAGCCGCGCGAGCTGCGCCTCCGCCTGCTTCATCACGGTGATGTCGATGGACAGCGTGAAGATGCCCGACACGCGCCCGTCGGGCCCGACGTCCGGCACGTAGATCGAGCGCAGGTGCCGCTGCTTGCCGAGCATCGTCGCCGTGATCTCGAACTCCACGCGCTCGCCGCCCAGCGCCAGCGCGAGTTGGGCGCTGCGCTGGCCGGTGCTCTCGAGGCCGAAGACCTCATCGATGTGCAGGCCCGTCACGGCCTGGGGATCGAGGCCGAACCAGCTCCGCATCGTCTCGTTGGTGTAGCGCAGCCGACGCTCCGCGTCGATGTAGGTGATGAAGACCGGCAGGTTGTCGGTGATCGCCTTCATCCGGCGCTCGCTGGCGGCGACCCTGGCCTCGGCGCGCTTGCGCTCGGTGATGTCCATCGAGCACGCATAGAAGCCCTCGATGCGGCCGCTGGCCAGCTCGGGCACGAAGCTCTGGTGGAAGTGCAGCGTCTCGCCGTCGATGACCTGCTCGGCGTCGAAGGCCACGGACTCCCCCTGCAGCACGCGGTCGACGAAGGGCCGCATCTGCGCGGCGTTCTCGATGCCGCGCACCTCTTCCAGCGTCTTGCCGACAAGGCTGTCGGGGTCGCTGTGGAAGACGCGGCCGACCTCCGCGTTGGCGAAACGCAGATGGCCCGTCCCGTCGTAGTGGCTGATCAGCGCGGGCACGTTGTCCGCGATGCCGCGCAGGCGCTGCTGGGTGCGCAGCAGGTCGCGCGACCGCAGCAGGACCTGCGAGGTCGCCATCACCGAGAACAGCGCCAGCATCGCCAGTCCGGCCAGCATCAGCAGCTCGGTCTGGCCGGCCTCGCGCGACAGGCGCTCGCTGATCGTGGCGCGTTCGGCGCGCAGTGACGAGGTCAGCTCGCCCAGTAGATCGCGCAACTCGTCCATGTGGTGGAGGCCCTGGTCGCCGAGCACCAGCTCCAGCGCCTCCTCGGGACGACCGGAATCGTGCAGACGGATCGTCTGGTTCATCTCGCTCATCTTGAGCTGGACCAGCTCCCGGATGCGGGCGAGCCGGGGCGCGTGGGCGGGGTCGTCGTCGCGCGCGAACAGGTCGTCCACGCGGCGGTCGAGACTGCGGATCGCATCGCGGTAGGGCTGCAGATAGCCGGCGCGCTGGGTCAGCAGGTAGCCGCGCTGGCCGGTCTCGGCGTTGAGCAGATCCTCCATCAGCAGCGTCATCGCCGGCACGACGGTGTTGATGCGGTCGGCGCGGCGCAGGTCGCCCAGCGTCGCGCGGGCGCGCCAGGCCAGCAGCGCCACGATCACCGCCATCGCGAGCAGCGCCAGCATCAGCAGGCCCACGCCGCGACCGAGGCTGGTGCGGTGGGTCGGCTCGGCGGAAGAACGCATGCAACGGCTCGGGCGGTTCGGTCTCGAGGACCGGAAGGATGACGCGAAGGCAACGCGCCGACAGCGGTGACGCGCGACAGTGCGCGATCCAACGCGAACTCGACGCGCATTCGACCGGTCGTGGCGGCGGCGAGGGCCGGTGGGCCATTCGGGCGATTATGGGGATGGCCGTGCGATTGCCGTCAAGCTGGCATCGGCCCCGGTGGTCCGGCGGCGCACGCATGCGACAGTCCGGGGATGTCCGCCATCCCACTCCTGCGCCGGCCCGAGCCGCACGGCCACGCGAAGGTCAGCTTCGTCGAGCTGTTTTTCGACCTTGTCTTCGTCTTCGCCGTCACACAGTTGTCGCACACGCTGATCGGCCACTTCGCGCACGACGGCGTCACGCTGCGCGGGGCGCTGCAGACCGGTTTCCTGATGGCGGCGGTGTGGTGGGTGTGGATCTTCACCTCGTGGGTCACCAACTGGCTGGACCCGGAACGCCTGCCCGTCCGGATCTGCCTGTTCGCGATGATGCTGGGCGGGCTGCTGATGTCGGTCTCGCTGCCGCAGGCTTTCGGTGAACGTGCGTTGATGTTCGCGGCCTCGTTCACCGCGATCCAGGTCGGGCGGACGCTGTTCTTCCTCTGGGCGGCGCGCGGGGCCGATGCGGTCCTCGTGCGCAATTTCCAGCGCATCGGCGCGTGGCTGCTCGTGTCGGCCGTGCTGTGGATCGCCGGTGCGCTGGACGCCACGCTGCGGGTGCCGCTGTGGGTGGCGGCGCTGGCGATCGAGGTCGTCGGTCCCTCGGCCGGTTTCTTCGTGCCGGGCCTGGGGCGCTCGACGACGGCGGACTGGACGATCTCCGGCGGTCACCTGGCCGAGCGCTGCGCGCTCTTCGTGATCATCGCGCTGGGCGAGTCACTGCTGGTCACGGGCGCGACCTTCGCGGCGGAGCCGCTGACGACGATGAGCCTGCTGGCCTTCCTGGTGTCCTTTGCCGGCAGCATCGCGCTGTGGTGGCTGTACTTCGACACCACCAACGACTTCGCGACCGGCCGCATCGCCCACAGCGACGATCCGGGGCGGCTGGCGCGGCTGGCCTACACCTACATCCACCTGCCGATCGTGGCGGGGATCATCGTCAACGCGGCGGCGGACGAGTTCGTCCTGGCGCATCCGGACGGCCACACCGATCTGAAGACGGCGCTGTGCCTGCTCGGCGGCGTGGCGATCTACGTGATCGGCGTGGGGCTGTTCAAGCGCGCGGTGGTCGGCCGCTGGCCGTGGTCGCACGGCGTGGCGGTGATCGTGCTGGCGGCGGCGGGGCCGTTCGTGCCCGCCTGGCCGCCGGTGGCGACCAGCGCCTTCGCCTGCGCGGTGCTGGTGGCGCTCGCGGCGTGGGAGCGGCACTCGCGAGCGCAGTGTCTCGTTCCCGACAGCGGGAATGCGGACGACGCGCCTAGCATCGGCGAATGAGCGCGCCCTCCTCCACCGCCCCTTCCGAAGCCTCCGCCGCCTTTGCGGCGGAGTTCACCGTCGAGCCGCATCCGGCCGACGCCCTGTTCCCCGCGGCGACGCGACGGCTGACCGTCGAGACCGAGCCCGGCGTACGCATCCATGCGCGCGTGTGCGGCGAAGGCCCGCCGCTGCTGCTGATCCACGGACATCCGCAGACGCTGGTGATCTGGCACCGCGTGCTGCCGGTGCTGGCGGCGCGCTTCACCGTCGTGATGCCGGATCTGCGCGGGTACGGCGATTCCTCGAAGCCCACTAGCGATGCGGACCATGGCAACTACAGCAAGCGCCGCATGGCGCAGGACCTGGTCGCCGTGATGTCGGCGCTGGGCCATGCACGCTTCCGGGTGCTGGCCCATGACCGGGGCGCGCGCGTCGCGCACCGCATGGCGGCGGATCAGCCGGCGGCGGTCGAGCGACTCGCCCTGCTGGACATCGCGCCGACCTTGGCGATGTACGAGCAGACGACCGAGGCGTTCGCGAGAGCGTACTGGCACTGGTTCTTCCTGATCCAGCCGGCGCCGATGCCGGAGCGGCTCATCGAGGCCGATCCTGCCGCCTACGCACTGGACGTGATGGGCCGGCGGCACGCGGGCCTGTCGGCCTTCGACCCGCGCGCGTTCGCCGAGTACCAGCGCGCGCTGGCGCTGCCGGGCGCCGCGCATGGCATGTGCGAGGACTACCGCGCCGCAGCGGGCATCGACCTCGACCACGACCGCGCGGACCGCGACGCCGGCGCGAAGCTGTCGATGCCGCTGCGCATCTACTGGGGCGCGCAGGGCGTGGTCGCGAAGTGCTTCGACCCGCTGAAGGAATGGCGACGCGTCGCGGCGGATGTCGACGGCGGTCCTCTGCCTTGCGGTCACTACATCCCGGAGGAAGCGCCGGACGAATTGCTCGCGGCGGTGATGCCGTTCCTCACCGAGGGGCTTTGAGAGTCGACAGCGACCGGCCCGTTAGGCTGCACGCTTGGCAGCTTCTGATGTGGACGGAGTGACGGGATGAACAAGCTGGTCGCCCTCGGGCAGTTTCTGGGCGGAGCGGTCCTGTGGATCGCGGCGGTGGTGGCGGGCTACAACGCGCTCAAGCCGCTGATCGGCGCCGAGGAAGGCGCAGGCGCGCCGGCCGGTGCCGGCGGCGCGTTCGTGATCGTGCTGCTGCTCGCGGGCGTGGGAACGTGGCTCATGCGCGCCGGCTGGCGCCGCTTGCGGGCGCGGGCGGGTGGGCATTGCTGAGCGTCTCACGACTCTCTCCGGCCGCGTTGCTCATGCGCAGCTAGGCGGCCTGCTTCTGCATGTCAGCGACGAGTTCCGGTCGTGACGAGTGGGCGAACGACTCGCGCTTCAATGTCAGTGCGTCGATCATGGCTTGATTGGTCAGCAGGAAGTTGTCCAGCAAGGTGTACCAGTTCAGCACGAAACGCTTCATGCGCCGTTCGTCGCTGACCAGACCGGGCAATCCCTTCGCAACCTGCCCTTCCATCCGGCTCCGAATCTCCGTATCCGCCTCGGAGATCTTGCGCCCGATCAGGATGAGTTCGAAGTGCATCACTTCGCTGCCAAATTCCGCGTGCTTCTTGATCAGCTGTGCGTAGCCATCCAGTTGCTGGAGGTGCTTGTAGTTGAGCGCGATGCCTGGACGCTTGATCTCCACCACGATGCAACGATAGATCTTCCGGCCCATCGAGTCGTGGTGTGGGACTTTGCGGGCGAGAAACAAGTCCGCCTGCTTCCTCGCGCCATCGATGGCTGAGGGATCAGTCGCATCCAGGTCGTCCAATCCAACGTCGTCGATCCCCCTCACCGCATCGCGCAGCGATTTGGCGATCTTGGTGAACGAGTCCTCCTCGGCGCCAAGCGTCTCGTAGGAGCTGCCGAACAACCAGGTGTTGGCTTCGATGATGCCCTGCAAGTCCGGCGTCTCGAGCGTCTCCAGGTAATGGTCGTTCATCAGCGTCCGCAGCTTGTCGGCCACCTCGTGCCTGCGGCGGAGAACTTCGATCGCTGACACGACGCTTTGCAGCGACACGCTCTTGAGCTGCTTGGCGAGCAGCTTCGTCGAGACGTCGTCAAGCTCCAGCACGCTGTTGAGCACCTCGAAGATCGCATCGTTCTCGTTGGAGACCGCCAGTTTGTCGAGGAGACGAACGATGATCTTCTTCTAGTTCCTCTTGAGCGATGTCAACGCCGTCGGATCGGCCGTGTAGATGGCGCGCAAGATGCCCTTGGTGTTTTCGAGCCGCCAATGCTTGTAGTCCTCGTGCAGCCCTTCGTACGCCGGGAAGACACCGTCGGCAACGTAGCTCTCGATCTCGCGATCGAATCGCTCACGCAGGAACTTTTCATAGACGGACTTGGTGATCCTGTTGAGTTCACGCGCCACCTTGCGCCATGTCTCCGATTCGTAGCCCGCCGCGTCTGGGTTCGCCAGATCACCTCCGCTCGGCTTGAAGTCATCAGCCCACTTTGAGCCGATGTAGATGCTGGTGTGAAAATTCCCCTTGTGGTTGAACGGGCTCAACCTCTTGTCCACCGTCTTGCCTGAGGAGTTCAAGAGGTAGACAAAGGACTTCTCGGAGCCTGGTTTCTGGTCCCAGCGAAGGACCGACACGTCGAAGTCGTGGCCGTCGATGGAGAACTTGCGCTGCGTGAGGTCATGCGACGGCACGGCCACCTCCGTCCCATTGAGTCGGAGCCTTTTCGCTGGGTGGAGAGCAAGGAACCAACCGAACTCGATGGAAAGCAGCTTGTGAAATTCATCGGTGGTCGGTAGCGAGGCATGCAGGTTGAACAGTTCCGCGACGGTGCCGGTCTTGTCCACGTCCATCCCTGCGGGCAAAGCGGTCTGCTCTACTGGCTGGCCTTCATAGTTCGTGAGCGTCGCGCCGTGCACCTCGATCCGCGCAGGCCCAGACCCTGCGGCATTCGTCCACCAGACAGCTCGTTCGGCGAGCCTGTGGAAGGACAGTCGGCCGCGGCCATGCAAGCCATGGGTCGTCACGTCCTCCTTCTTGCTGGAGTCGTTGAAACGGCCAAACGTCTCGGCATGCGACGCAAGCTCGATGCCTTCCCCGTCATCGGACACCTCCACTCGCGTCGCGCCGCCCATCGGCCCCTCGTCGACCAGAACGCCGACATTGGTCGCCTTGGCGTCGAAGCCATTCCAAGCCAGCTCGGCGATCGCGCGCCACGGATCGATCGTCCGAAAGTGCTTCTTGATCCCCTCCCCGTTGATCTCCGTCTTTCCTGAGATTTGTCGAGTCGTCATGGCCACGGCCGTCTTTGGTGTTTGGTCCCAAATGGTGGCAGTGGCGCTGACGCCGGGCCATGGCCTCTAGTGACGGAGAAGCTATCCCGACCTACGGCAAAAGGCCATGGCAGTGACAGGAACTGCTGTGAGTCATGGGAGATGGGCGCGCATCCCTGCTCGCCCAAAGGGACACGGGCAACGTCCGTAACCGGCAGGAGCCGGCGGGGCGTTCGTGATCGCGCTGCGGCTCGCGGATATCGGTGCGTAGCTCATGCGCGCCGGCTGGCGACGGCTGCGGGCGCGGGCGGGCGGGCGGGCATTACTGAGCGGCTGTCGGCTCATACCGCCACAGCCATCGGGCGGATCTCGCGTTTGATGATTCGACCCGCAGCCTTCTCGGCCAGCCGCAGGTCATACGCGGATTGAAGATTCAACCAGCCCTGCGCGTCGCTGCCGAAGTATCGTTCCAGCCGCAACGCCGTGTCGGGAGACACCGAGCGTTGCCCGCCGACGATCTCGCGCAGCCGCGAGTACGGCACGTGCAGGGCCTTCGACAACGCGTGGACGTTGATGCCCATGGGCTTGATGTAGTCCTCGAGGAGGATTTCGCCGGGGTGGATCGGGCGCATTCCGTTCCTGAACATTGCTTACCTCGTTCGTCTTTGCTCGACGTGATCACTGTCGATGTGTAGCCTGGTCTGGTTCGACATCGCTCAATGCGGATCCTCGATCTTGACGTCGAACGGGCCTTCCGTACCCCATTTGAACGTCAACCGCCATTGGTCATTGATTCTGACGTGCCAAGCGCCGCCGTACCACTTCATGTCATTGCCCGGCGGCAGCCGCATGAACTCTACAGCCGGCGCCGCATCGAGTTGTGCCAACCGCCGTTCCGCAGACGCCTTCACATTCACGAAGCGCGTCGTACGCCCCATGGTGAAAAGTCGCTCGGTTTCCCGACACGCGAAGGACTGGATCGACATCCATGCAAGGTATCGATCGAACCTAAGCCGCTCAACGAGGTGAGTTTGCAGAAGTGCTTCGGGAGACGCCTGGTTTTTGTCATCGCACTAGCGGACTCGTTGCAAAAGCTTGGGGGCATCGCTCCGAGCAACCGGGTGGTCGCGGAGGCACGTTTTGAATGATCCTTGGTCGATAGTTGTCGCTATGCGTCAACTTCTTCCCTCAATTCATTCACGCTCGAGCTTCGCCGTCACGACTCACCTGGCGATGGTCGGATAGAGATCGTCCATCCACACGACCTCGTCCGCATAAGACTGGAGGTCGGTCGACAGATTGGCCTGCAGGCCACTGACCCAGATTTCCTTCTTGAGATCCGACTTGACGTAGGAGATCGCCTCTTCAAAGTCGCCGTCGCCCGCCGACAGGATCAGCCGGTCATAGACGTTCTGCACCGCGAGCTTGATCAGCAGCGTGGCGATGGCGACGTCCACGCCCTTCTGCACTTCACGGTCGAACTGCACGCCGCAATCCGGGCATTGAAGATGCAGGTTCTTCATCTCGTACAGCTGGACCCGAATCTTCGGACCGCGCGGCGGCGCCGCCTTGAGCCATGTGTGAAACGCGTTCTGCTGGTCCGTCGCCAGGTCGCGCGTGGAGTTCAGGTAGTAGCTCTCGTAGATCGGACCACCGTTGCGCTGGACAAGCTCGTTCTTGAGCTTGAGGTAATCGAACGGACGGCCGCGACCCACGTTGAACAGGTAGGCGCCGTCGATGATCCAGACCGTTTTCATGCTTCCTTTCGGTTGCGGAGATTCTAGGCAGGGTCGCGCGCCGCATCCCTTCAAGCCCGAGCAGGCCACGAACGAAAAAAAGGGCGTGCACTCCTGCACGCCCAAAGGGGCACCGGTAAAGGTCCGGTCGCGTTTGAAAGGGGCCGGGTCTTGCCCGGCCGGGGCTCAGGCTGGCGTCGTCCAGCCGCCACCCAGGGCGCGGACGAGTCCGACCGTCGCCTGGTACTGCGCGGCCTGCACCTGCAGCGCCGCGCGGCGGTTGCGCAGCTCGCTGCGGCGCGCGTCGAGCAGGTCGAGCTGGCTGACCAGCCCATTGCGGTAGCGCGAGTCCGACAGCGCCGTCGCGCGCGTCGACGACTGCACCGCCTGGCCCTGCACTTCCGCCTGCTGCGACAAGGTCTGCAGACCGACCAGCGAGTCCTCGACCTCGCGCAGCGCCTGCAGCAGTTGCTGGCGGTAGCTGGCCATCGCAAGGTCCAGGCCCGCCTTCGCCGACTCCACGCCCGCCTTGCGGCGGCCGCCGTCGAAGATCGGCAGCGACAGCAGCGCATCGACCGACCACGCGCGCGCCGACCAGCGGAAGACGTCGCTCAGCTCCGGCGACGCGTAGCCGCCATTGGCCGTCAGCGACAGGCTCGGGAACCACGCGGCCTGCGCCACGCCCACCCGCGACTGTGCCGCCAGCAGGCTGCGCTGCGACGCGGCCACGTCAGGGCGACGCGCCAGCACCGTGCTCGGCAGACCCGAGGGGATCGACGGCAGCGGGGCGAGCGCCGTGTCTTCCGCCACCTTGAAGCCCGAAGCCGGCTCGCCCAGCAGCACCGACAGCGCGTTCTCCAGCTCGGCACGGCGGCGGTCGAGGCTGATCGCCTCGGCCTCGGTCGCGGCGACTTCCGTCTGCACGCGCGCCAGGTCCAGTTCGGCGACGTCGCCGGCTTGATAGCGACGTTGCGTCAGCGCCAGGGTCTCGCGGTAGGCCGCGACCGTGTCGCGCACCAGGCGACGTTCCTGATCGGCGAAGCGCAGCGCCAGGTAGGTCTGCGCCACGTCCGCCTGCACCATCAGCCGCGTGGACTGCAGCAGCGCTTCACGCGATTGCGCGTCCAGCGAAGCCGCGCGGGTGGCTTCCGAGAGACGACCGGACAGGTCGACTTCCCAGCTCGCCGCCAGACCGGCGTTGTAGACCGTCGTGGCGGCCGGGCCTTGGCCCGCCACCGTACCGCGGCGCGGCGCCGGCGCTGGCGCCGACCTGCGGCAGGCGATCCGCATTCGTGCTGCGCAGCAGCGCCCGCGCCTGCGCCAGTCGCGCCGCAGCGCCTTGCAGATCGTTGTTGTTGACCAGCGAGCGGCGGATCAGATCGTTCAGCGTCGCATCGCCGAATGCGAGCCACCAGTCGCCGCGCGGCTCGGCATCGGCCGGCGGGGCCACCGCCCAGCGCGCCTCGCCGACCGTCGCGGTCGCCTGCGACTTGAAGGCCGTCGGCGTCGCCGGCAGGCGCGATTCGTCGATCGGCGGCGGTGTCGCGCAACCGGCCAGCACCAGGGCCGCCAGCAGCGTCGTCATCATCAGTTTGGTTTTCATGGCATCGAATCCTTTTACTCGTGCTCGTGGCGCGGCGCGGCGGGATGCGGACGGGCATTGCCGCCCGGGCCGAAGTCATGGCCCGCGCCCTGCTCGGGCTGCACGAAGGCCTCGACGTCATGCGGCACCTCGCCGTGCTGCTTGAGCGGCTTGTTGCCGGTCAGGCGACGCACCACCACGTAGAACACCGGCGTCAGGAACAGGCCGAAGGCCGTCACGCCGATCATCCCGGCGAACACCGCCACGCCCATCGCGTTGCGCATCTCGGCGCCCGCGCCCGTGGCCAGCACCAGCGGCAGCACGCCCATCACGAACGCCATCGACGTCATCAGGATCGGACGCAGACGCAGCCGGCTCGCCTCGATGGCCGCCTGCAGCGGCGTCCTGCCGGCGAATTCAAGCTCGCGGGCGAACTCCACGATCAGGATCGCGTTCTTCGCCGACAAGCCCACCAGCACGATCAACCCGATCTGCGTGAAGACGTTGTTGTCCCCGTGGCTGAGCCACACGCCGGTCATCGCGGCCATCAGCCCCATCGGCACGATCAGGATGATCGCCACCGGCAGCGACAGGCTCTCGTACTGCGCGGCCAGCACCAGGAACACCAGCAGGATGGCCAGCGGGAAGACCCACACGCCGGAGTTGCCGGCCAGGATCTCCTGGTAGGTCAGCTCGGTCCACTCGTAGCTGATGCCCGGGGGCAGCGTCTCCGCGGCAATGCGCTCGACCGCGTCCTGCGCCTGGCCGGTCGAATAACCCGGTGCGGCGCCGCCGTTGATGTCGGCCGACAGGAAACCGTTGTAGCGCATCGCGCGTTCCGGACCGAAGCTCGGCTGGACCTTCATCAGCGCCGACAGCGGCACCATCTCGCCCGAGGCCGAACGCACCTTCAGCAGGCCCACGTCCTCGGCACGGGCGCGGTAGGCGGCGTCCGCCTGCACGCGGACCGTGTAGGTGCGGCCGAACTTGTTGAAGTCGTTGACGTACAGCGAGCCCAGGTAGATCTGCATCGTGTCGAACACGTCCGTCACCGCCACGCCCAGCTGGCGCGCCTTGGTGCGGTCGAGGTCGGCGTACAGCTGCGGCACGTTCACCTGGTAGCTGCTGAACAGACCCGCCAGTTCCGGCGCCTTCTGGGCCTTGGCCATGAAGGCCTTGACCGCCTGGTCGAGCGCCTCGTAGCCAAGGCCGCCGCGGTCTTCCAACTGGAACTTGAAGCCGCCGGTCGTGCCCAGGCCTTGCACCGGCGGGGGCGGGAACATCACGACGAAGGCGTCCTGGAGCTGACCGAAGTCGGCGTTCATCTTGGCCGCGATCTCGCCGGCCGACAGGCCCTTGCCGGTGCGCTCGTCGAAGGACTTCAAGGACGCGAACACGATGCCCGAGTTCGAGCTGTTGGTGAAGCCGTTGATCGACAGACCCGGGAACGAGATGGCGTGCTCGACGCCGGGGGTCTTCATCGCGATCTCGCTCATGCGGCGGATCACGTCTTCGGTGCGGTCCAGCGTGGCGCCGTCGGGCAGCTGCGCGAAGCCGATCAGGTACTGCTTGTCCTGCCCCGGCACGAAGCCGCTCGGCACCGCCTTGAACAGCCCCACGGTCAAGCCCAGCAGGCCGGCGTAGATGAGCAGCATGATCACCTTGCGGGAGATCGCCTTGGTCACGCCGCCGCTGTAGGCCTTGGCGCCGCGGTTGAACAGCTTGTTGAAACCGCCGAAGAAGCGGCCCAGCACCTTGTCCATCGCGCGGGTCAGCCAGTCCTTGGGCGCATCGTGGCCCTTGAGCAGCATCGCGGCCAGCGCGGGCGACAGCGTCAGCGAGTTGACCGCCGAGATCACCGTCGACATCGCGATCGTCAGCGCGAACTGCTTGTAGAACTGGCCCGTCAGGCCGGTGATGAAGGCCAGCGGCACGAACACCGCGACCAGCACCAGCGCGATCGCGATGATGGGGCCGGACACTTCGCGCATCGCGCGGTAGGTCGCTTCACGCGGACTCAGGCCCGCCTCGATGTTGCGTTCGACGTTCTCGACGACCACGATCGCGTCGTCCACCACGATGCCGATCGCCAGCACGAGGCCGAACAGCGACAGCGCGTTGATCGAGAAACCGAAGAGATGCATCACCGCGAAGGTGCCGATGATGGACACCGGCACCGCCAGCAGCGGGATGATGGACGCGCGCCAGGTCTGCAGGAACAGGATCACGACCAGCACGACCAGCGCCACCGCTTCGAGCAGCGTGTGGACCACCGACTCGATGGACGCCCGCACGAACTGCGTCGGGTCGTAGACGATGGAGTAGTCCACGCCTTCGGGCATGGCCTTCTTCAGCTCGGCCATCGTGGCGCGGACGTTGTTCGAGATCTCGATCGCGTTCGAGCCCGGGGCCTGGAAGATCGGGATCGCCACCGCGGACTTGTTGTCCAGCAGCGAGCGCAGCGCGTATTCCGCGGCGCCCAGCTCGATGCGGCCCAGGTCGCGCAGACGCGTCACCTGGCCGTTGGCGCCGGACTTGACGATGATGTCGCCGAATTCCTGCTCGTTGTTCAGACGGCCTTGCGCGTTGATCGGCAGCTGCAGGTCGATGCCCTGCAGGCCCGGCGAAGCGCCGACGACACCGGCGGCCGCCTGCACGTTCTGCTCGCGGATCGCCTGGACGACGTCGCTGGCCGACAGGCCATGTTCGGCGACCTTCTGCGGGTCCAGCCAGATGCGCATCGAGTAGTCCCCCGAGCCGAACAGCTGCACCTGACCCACGCCCTGGATCCGCGCCAGGCGGTCCTTGACGTTCAGCACCGCGTAGTTGCGGAGGTAGGTCATGTCGTAGCGGTCGTTGGGCGACAGCAAGTGCACGACCATGGTCAGGTCGGGGCTGCTCTTGACCGTCGTCAGGCCGAGTCGGCGGACCTCCTCGGGCAGGCGCGGCTCGGCTTGTGAGACGCGGTTCTGCACCAGCTGCTGGGCCTTGTCCGGGTCGGTGCCCAGCTTGAAGGTGACCGTCAGCGTCATGAGGCCGTCGGTGGTCGCCTGGCTGCCCATGTAGAGCATGCCTTCGACGCCGTTGATCGATTCCTCGAGCGGCGTGGCCACGGCTTCCGCGATGACCTTGGGGTTCGCGCCGGGGTACTGCGCGCGCACCACCACTTGCGGCGGCACGACTTCGGGGTATTCCGAGATCGGCAGCACGCGCACGGCGAGCAGCCCGGAGACGAAGATCAGCACCGACAGCACGCCCGCGAAGATCGGGCGGTCGATGAAGAATTTGGAGAGATTCATGTCAGTCTTTCAAGTCGACTGGATAAAACGGCAAAGGGTCCCCCGCGGGGCGGCGTCGCGCCGCCCCGAAGGCTGTCCGGAGCCCCAGGGGGACGGGTCTTGCCCGTCCCTTCGGGTTCAGGTCAGGTCTTGTCCGCCTTGGGGGCGCCGTCCTTGGCTTGGATTTCTGCCTTGGCGTTCATCGGGACGATGGTCGGGGCGACCAGCGCGCCAGGACGCACGCGTTGCAGGCCGTTGACGACCACGCGCTCGTTGGCCTTCAGGCCCGACGTCACGACACGCAGGCCGTCGACGTTGGCGCCCAGCAGCACCTCGCGGTAGCTCAGCGTGTTGTCCGCGCCGACCACCATCACGAAGCGCTTGTTCTGGTCGGTGCCGACCGCGCGCTCGTTGACGAGCACGGCCGCGCTCTTCTTGGCCTGGCCCAGGCGGATGCGTGCGAACTGGCCCGGGATCAGCGCGCCGTCCTTGTTGTCCAGCACCGCGCGCACGCGCACCGTGCCGCTGCGGGCGTCGACCTGGTTGTCGATCAGCTGCAGCTTGCCGTTGAAGGGCGTGTCGGCGGTGGCCGCGGTGCCGATCTGCACGGGGATGCTCGACAGGTCACCGGCGGCGATCTTGGCGTTGCCGTGCAGCTCGTTCAGCGCACGGGCGACGGTGCCCTCGTCGGCGTCGAAGCTCGCGTAGATCGGGCTGACCGAGACCAGCGTCGTCAGCACCGGCGCGCCGGGACCGGCGGCCACGAGGTTGCCCTGCGTGACTTCCAGCTTGCCGACACGGCCGGCCACCGGCGCGCGAACCTGCGTGTAGCCGAGGTTCAGCTTGGCCGACTGCAGCGCGGCCTGCGCAGCGCGCAGGTTGGCGTTGGCTTCATTGGAGGCGTTGCTGCGCTCGTCGAGCTCGCGCTGCGCGATGGCGCGCTCGCTCCACAGGCGGGTGGAGCGCTCCAGCTCGCCCTTCGAGTACGTCACGCGGGCCTGCGCGGCCAGCACCTGCGCCTCGGCGCGATCGACCTCGGCCTGGTAGGGCGCGGGATCGATGGTGATCAGCAGGTCGCCGGACTTCACCAGCGCCCCTTCCCGGAAATGCACCGACTGCACGGCACCGGAGACGCGGGCGCGGACATCCACGCGCTCGACAGCCTCCAGGCGGCCCGAGAACTCGTCCCACGCGGCCACTTCCTGGCTCGCGACGGTGGCGACGGAGACGGGAATCGCCTGCGGCGCGCCCGACGGTTGATTCGCGACCGCCTGCTGGCTGTGCAGGCCGACGACGAGGGCCCCGACGACCGCGGCGACGGCGGTGAGCGAGGTGGCAAAGATCTTCTTGTTCATGGTGGGTGCTCCGGTGACGGGGGTAGACGTTGGGAGTTCTTTGAGGGCTCTTGGGGTCAGGCGGGTTGCAGCCGGGGTTTGCCGGCCGGTGGGATCAGGGACAGGAAATCGGCCAGCTTCTGGCGCAGGGCGCTCGCCCACGGCAGCTGGAGGGCGGACAGCGAGGGCAGCTTCATCAGGCTGCAGGGCCAGCCGCTGGGGCCGGCGATCAGCGCCTGCTGCACGTCGACGCCGGCGCGCTTCATCGCGCGGGCATAGGCCAGCGCCTCGTCGCGCATCGGGTCGTCGTCGGCGCTGACGACCAGCGCCGGCACCAGGCCCGCGAGGCGGCCGGTGTTGGCCGGCGCGGCGTAGGGATGGTCGCCGTCCTCGCATTCGCCGAGGTAGGCGCGCCAGCCGTGCATCCATCGGCATTCGCCGTAACCGGCGTCGGCCTGGCGCAGCGAGGCGGTGCCCATGCACGGGTTGAGCATCGGCCCGATGAGGATCTGGCCGGAGAGCTTGCGGTGGCCCTGGTCGCGCGCCATCAGCGCCAGCGCGGCGGCGAGGTTGCCGCCCGCCTCTTCACCGGCGACGACCAGCGGCGCGCCCTTGCCCGAGAGCCGGGTCCGCGCCTTGTGCAGGCCCGCCAGCAACGCATCCAGCGTCTTCAGCGCGGTCGGGAACACGTATTCCTGGCCGGTCGGGTAGTCCACGTCGACGACCACGGCGCCCGCGTCCGCCAGCAGCCGCGAGACCAGTTCGCCGCTGTCCAGGCCCCCCTCGGTGAAGGCGCCGCCGTGCAGGTGCATGACGACCGGCGCATCCTTGCGGCGAGCCGCGCCCTTGTACACGCGCACCGGCACCACGCCGTCGCCGGCGGGCAGGAGGTCGTCGTGGCAGGAGGTCAGCGGCAGCGCATCCATGGCAGGGCCAAAGGCCTGCTCCGCGTGGGGGCAGGCCGGTTCATGTTGCAATGCAGCGAAATTTAGACAATGGACGCCGTCCGATAAACAGCCCGGGACGCGCATCAGCGTTTCATCGACGAAACAATCGATCGGGCACGATGGCGACCTCGCGCGCGCGCAGACGCGCCGTGGTGTCGATAGCAGTGGCGGCGAGCAGCCGCAGCAGTCAGGGTGAGAAGGGGTCACGGATGGACAAGCTCAATGCCATGCAAGCTTTCGCGCGCGTCGTGGAAGCCGGGACGTTCACGCGGGCGGCGGAATCGCTGGACCTGCCCAAGACCGCGGTGACGCGGTTGATCCAGTCGCTGGAGGACCACCTCAAGGTCAAGCTGCTGAACCGCACGACGCGGCGCGTCAGCGTGACGCCGGACGGCGCCGCGTATTACGAGCGGGTGACGCGGCTGCTGTCGGACATCGAGGAGCTCGAGGGCTCCGTGTCGCATGCGCGCGCGGCGCCGAAGGGGCGGATCCGCGTGGACGTGGCCTCGTCCGTGGCGCGCCTGCTGCTGATTCCCGCACTTCCGGAGTTCTATGCAAGACATCCGGACATTCAGATCGACCTCGGCGTGTCGGACCGGCCGGTGGACCTGATCGGCGACAACGTCGACTGCGTCGTGCGCGGCGGCGAGATCACCGACCAGTCACTCGTCGCGCGCCGCATCGGCGACTGGGGCTACGGCTGCTGCGCGTCGCCGGCCTACATCCAGCAGCATGGGCTGCCGCAGCATCCGCTGGACCTGGAGTCGGACCAGCATCACGTGGTCAGCTATTTCTCGACGCGCACCGGCAAGCGTTTCCCGTTCGACTACAGCAAGAACGGCCAGCGCTACGAGATCTATGGCCACTACAAGGTCTCGGTCAACGACGGCAACGCGTACATGACGGCGGGCCTGACGGGGCTGGGCGTGATCCAGGCGCCGTACTTCATGATCAAGCCGCACATCGACTCGGGCGAGCTGGTGCCCTTCCTCTGCGACTGGGAATCGGATCCGCTGCCGCTGTACGTCGTGTACCCGCCGAACCGGCACCTGAGCACCAAGCTGCGGGTGTTCGTCGACTGGATCGCGGAGCTGTTCGAGCGCCATTCGCAATGGCAGAAGCAGCTGGTCGCGAGCTGCGAGGCCAAGCGCACCGAATCGGACGCGGAATACATCCCGCTGCAGGCGAATGCGTCGAAGCAGGCGGTGCTGAGCGCGGCTTGAGGGTCGCGGTCGAGGCGTGAGTCTTCACGCCGGCCCGACGCCGCTTGAGCGGCGTCACGGCTCGCGCCCATAATCGCCGCCGACCTCCGGTCGCCGCCAAGCCTTCGGAAGCGTTCGCGCCTCCGGCTGCGGGGATTCCCCGCGGCGCTTTCCACAGTCAGTCATCCGGCGCCGATACTCAGCCGCGCTGCCGCGCGGAGCTGTATCGGTCGAGACCGGCCAGTTGGCGGCGCCTCCGGGGGTCACCTGTTGCCCCCGTCGCCGCGATCGCGGCGGCGACAAGGACCGCCTCGCCACCGATGACCGCTGCCGCGCCGTTGACCTATCCCCGCTGGATCGCGCTGGCGCTCGCCCGCGCGCTGCAGGCGGACGACGAGTCGCCGCGCGCCCGCGAGGCCGACGCGCTGCAGGCGCGCGCCGAGCAATGCCTGGGCGCTGAAGCGCGGCCCTGGTTGAAACCGCTGTGCGTCGCGCTCGCGCGATGGACGACGCCGGTGTGGCGGTCGCACTCGGTCGGCAGCCTCGCCGACGCGCTGCTGGAGATCGGGGCCTTCCATGAAGGCTTCGATCTCGAACGTTTCCCTCGACCGATCGTGCGCCGCCTGCTGCTGCGACCCTCGCGGATGCGGCCGCTGCCCTTCGCGCTGGCGCAGCTGGTGCTGCCGGACTGGCCGACGGAGGCCCACCTCGCCACATGGCTGGGACTGACGCTGGACGAGCTCGACCACTTCGCCGGTCCCGCGCGTCACTACCGCGAGGCGGTCGCCACGCCTCAGCGACCGCATGTGGTGCCGACACCGCACTACCGCTGCCTGCTCGTTCCGAAGCGCCGCGGCGGCCTGCGCCTGATCGAAGCACCGCTGCCGCGCCTGAAGGCCGTCCAACGCCGTCTGCTCGACGGCCTGTTGAACACGCTGCCGTGTCACGAGGCTGCCCACGGATTCGTGCCGGGCCGCAATGTCGCGACGAATGCGGCGGTCCACGTCGGGCAGGACTTCGTCATCCGCTTCGACCTGCGCGACTTCTTTCCCAGCATCGGACGCGCACGGATCGCGGCCACGTTCCGGACGCTGGGCTTCTCCGACGCCGTCGTCGAGCGGCTGACGACGCTCTGCACCGCGCGCACGCCGGCGCCGGTTCGAGAGCGCCTGCGCGAGGACGGATCGATCGACTTCGACGGCGCGAAGCGGCTCGCCTCGCCGCATCTGCCGCAAGGGGCGCCGACGTCGCCCGCCCTCGCGAATCTGTGTGCGTTCCCGCTCGACCTGCGACTCGACGGGCTCGCTCATCGCTTCGGCGCGCGTTACTCGCGGTACGCGGACGACCTGGTGTTCTCGGGCCCTGCCACGCTGCGCCGGGACCAGCGTGAGTTCCGCGCCTGGGTCCAGGCGATCGTCGAAGACGAGGGCTTCCGACTGCGCCGCGACAAGACGCGTGCGATGCCCTCGGGCGGCCGGCAGCAGGTGACCGGCGTCGTCGTCAATGCGAAGCCGAACCTCGCGCGCGAGGACTTCGATCGCTTGAAGGCCGAGCTGCATCGGCTGGGCGCGCTTGCCGCCGTCGACCCGGCGCTCCGCTCGCCGTTGATGGGGCGACTCGCGTGGGCCAGACAGTTCCTCGCGCCGACACGCGTCGACAAGCTGCAGCGGATGTTCGACGCGATCGCGTTCGAGTCAGCCCGCTGACCTCACTCGCTGCTCAATGCGGCGCCGCGCTCCGTCAGCAACTGCGTGAGCAGGCTGCGATGGCAGCGCAGCGGGTTGTCGCAATAGCAGCCCATCGACAGATTGGACGAGTGCGACAGTGCCGCCAGCGTGTCCAGCATCTGCGACGGCGCGGATTCGCTCATCTCCTTGCGATACGCACGAGCGAAGGCGTTCCACTGCTTGTCGTCCTCGGCGGCCCGACCTTGGGCCATCAGCTCCACACTGGGCGACAGCAGCGGCAGCCAGCTGTCGTAGTAGTCCAGACGCCCGTAGTCCTCCTTGCGGACCCCGCGCGGAGGGCGGCGAACGGTGCCAAGACGAGGGCCTTCATCAGGCAGACGCGGTGTGACGCCGAGTTGGACGATGCGGATGGTCATGGCGATGCGAATCCAGGCTGGCGAGGGACGGCCAGGTCCACGGGAGGATATGCCAGCGGCGACACCCACCCCGCCGTGGTGAACGCGGTGTCGCTCGAGTACCTGGGGCAGCCGTGCTGCCTGATCATCACCCCGGAGCTGGACGCCGCGACGGGACCGTCGATGGGCTGGGGCGGCGTCGGCGGGACAAACGGCCAGGCAAGCGGCAAGGCAAGCGGCGCGGGCGGCTCGCCCGCGCCGGCGCGCTCACTTCACGCTGACGAAGATCGGGTTCGAGTAGAACCACAGGTTGCCGTAGTTGCGGTCGTTGATCTGGTCGTGGCGCGTGGCGTTGTCGGTCGTGTTCACCGGCTGGTCGGCGAGCGGCTCGCCGCCGGCGCTCAGGCCGGGCACGTCCTCGGCCAGATTGGTGCCGCGCAGTCGGAGGTACTGGTTCCTGCCGGCCACCAGCGTGGTCGTGATGCTGTAGTAGCCGTCGGTGCCCAAGGTCCAGTCGGCGCTGGTGAAGCGCTTCAGGACACGGGTCGAGGCGTTCGTCGCCACGTCGTAGGCCGGCGTTCCGGGCGTGGCCTTGCCACCGACGTCACCGACGATCAGGTCGACGTGATGCACCTTCGGCACCATGTTGCCGAGGTTGCCGCTGTTGACCGGCCGTTGATAGTTGTTCACCGGCGGGCTCTTGAAGCGGATCGTGACCGTGACGGTCTGTCCCGTGCCGGCGACGAGTTCCTGCCCCATGGCCGCCTTGCCCCCACCGGCGGCGGCGGTGAAGTCCAGCGCCTGGATCAGGTCGCCGAACACGCCGAAGCTGCGTCCCGCGCGCAGGCTGCTCAGCAGACCGGCAACGCCGGTGCTGCCCTCGGGCTGCCACACATGGTTCTTCGCGTACTCGCCCGGGTAGTACCCGCTGCTGTTGCCGGCGGCATCGATCTCGAAATGAGAATCGGAGTCCGCGACGTTCCAGATGCGCCGGCCCTCGCCGAGCAGCGCATCCCACACACCGCCGAGCTGCGCGACGACATAGTCGGTGCCGCCGTACGTGCGGTTGGGCTTGTTCGCGTCCACGTAAGCCGAGGTGTATCCCCCGCGGTTGGGCTCCATCTGGTTGCCCACCATGCCTTCGATCGCGAAGACGATCTTCGGCGCCAGGTCGTTCATCTGCCGGAAGTCGGCGATCGTGTACTTGCCGGGATTGCGCGACGGGTGGTTGATGACGGCGTAGCTCGTGTCGGGGTAGTTGTCCTTCAGCCAGGCGATGCCCTCGAGCGCGTCGGCGGCGGTGGTGTTGGCGCGCTGGCTGTACTTGGCTTTCCAGCGGGTCACGTCTTCCGCCTTGAACAGCGACTCGTCGCCGGTGGTGAAGACGTACTGGAACTCCTTCGTGGCGCTGACGGAGGTGCCCAACGTCGAACCCCCTTCGAAGATGCCGACACCGATGTGGTCATGGGTGGGCGTGTCCCACTCGAAACCGGAGAAGATCAGCTTCTTGTCGTAGCTGCCGGAGGCCTGCAGCGCCTTGATGCGAGGCATCTCGTACGACTCCATGCCGTAGGCGAAGGCCACGGGGGCCGGCAGGAGCTTGGCGTCGTTGTCGTACTTGGAGGAGCGCAGATGATTGCTGACCGCCATCCAGTCCAGCCCGTAGGTGGTGAAGGCCTTGCCCAGCACGAAGTCCAGCGTCTGCGTCGTCCGCGAGTCGTCCGATTGAACGGTGTGCACATGCAGGTCACCGGTCGTCCAGGCGCCGGGCTCAAGCTCGCTGCCGCTGTCGCTGCCGCCGCAGGCGGTCAGGGTCAAGGTCAAGCCGAGGGTCAGGAAGCCCGCCCAGGGTGCAGCAGAGAAATGACGGCCATGAGCGGCCTGGAAGTCGATGCGATCAGTGTTCACGGGGAAGCGCGGCCAAGGGCAGGCAGAGTGATGGAGGACACCTGCGAGTGTGTCGACGCGCGGTGACGACCCCATGACCGGCGTCTGACGATTTCCCGTGTTGCGGTTGCCCGTGCCCGGTAAACCGCACGTGCCCCGGCGGGAGGTCAGGACGCCGGCATCGACCTCGGCACGCTGAGCCGCACCCGCAGCCCCTGCCCCGTCGTCGCGTCGAGCAGCTCCAGCATCCCGCGGTGCCGCTGCGCGATGTCCACCGCGATCGCCAGGCCCAGGCCGCTGCCCGTCCCCTTGGACTCGCTGCCGCGCTCGAAGCGGCGCAGTGCGCGGTCGCGGTCCTGCGGCGGGATGCCGGGACCGTTGTCCTCGACCTCCATGCGGGCCCAGTCGCCGTCGCTGCCGGTCCGCACCGTGATGCGCGGATTCGGCCCGGCGTAGTTCAGGCTGTTGTGCAGCACGTTGGCCAGCAGCTCCCGCAGCAGGAAGCTCTGGCCCAGCGTCGGCGCGCTCTCGAGCTCGAACTCGAGGTCCGCGCCCGCCTGCAACGCGCGCGGCACCCGAGTCCTCCGCCACCTGCGCGGCGATGTCGCGCAGGTCCAGCGGCTGCTCGCGGCCGCCAGGCTCGGCCTCGGCGCGCGCGATCGACAGCATCTGCGTCGCCAGGCGCGCGCTGCGGTCCACCGAGCCCTGCAGCCGCTTCAGCACCGGCTCCATCTGCGGATCGTGCGGCTCCAGCAGCGCCAGGTCGATCTCGGTCCGCAGCGACGTCAGCGGCGTGCGCAGCTGATGCGCCGCATTCGCCAGGAAGTCCTGCTGCGCCGACGACGCCCGCCGCAGCCGCTCGAAGAGCCGGTTGAACGCCGCGATCAGCGGCTTCAGTTCGCCCGGCACGTCGTGCTGCAGCGGCTCCAGGCGCGCGAGGTCGCGCTGCTCCAGCTCCGCGCTCAGCTGCGACAGCGGTCTGAGGCCCCGGTAGGTCGCCCACCAGCCGGCGCCCGCCAGCAACACCGCCATGCCGCCGATCAGCAGGCCCACGACCACCAGCAGCTGCTGCTGCAGCGCGTCGCGCTTGTTCAGCGTCTCGGCGACCAGGATCTGGCAGACATGCCGATCGCCGCAGGTGGCGCCGAGCGCCGCCGCGCGCAGCGATTCGCCGTCCAGCGTCGCCAGCGTGAAGAACCATTCGTTGGGCTGGCGCTTGGGCAGCTTCAGCCGCGCGAGCTGCGCGTCGCCGAGCAGCACCTCGCCCGCCGGATCAAGCACCAGGTAGTAGACGCGGTCGGTCCGGTCGAAGCGCAGCGCGCGATCGGTCGGGCCCGAGACGTCGACGACGACCTGCCCGTCCCGCTCCCTCAGCAGGCTGGCCACGGCGAGCGCGGTGTCGCCCAGCGCCTGGTCGAGCCAGGAGATCGCCGTGTCGTGCATGACGCGGTACAGCATGAAGCCGGCCGCGGGCACCGCGACCAGCACGGGGAACATCAGCCAGATCAGCAGCCGCTGCTTGAGGCTGAAGGTGCGGCCGCCGCCGGATCGGGGGCTTCCCGAGGGCCGGCTTCCGGTGGGGGGCGCCACCTGGCGGGGACGACTCGGTCATGCCGCGGGGGTCAGGCCTTGGCCGCCGGCGCGGGCGGCATCTCTTCCAGCAGATAACCCAGGCCGCGCACGGTGCGCAGCTGCAGGCCGGCAGGCTCGATCTTGGCGCGCAGGCGCGAGACGCAGACCTCGATCGCGTTGTCGCTGACGCCCTGCTCCCAGCCGTTGCTGGCCGAGGCGATCTGCTCCTTCGCCACCACCTTGCCGGCACGCGCCAGCAGGAAACCCAGCACGTCCCACTCGCGGGCGGAGAGCGCGAGCGGCTCCTCGGCGATGTAGGCGCGGCGCGCCTCCAGGTCCATCCGCAGCGACGAGAGCCGCAGCTCGTTGCCGGTGCGGGCCTGGCTGCGGCGCACCAGCGCACGGGCCCGGGCGATCAGCTCGCTCAGCGCGAAGGGCTTGACCAGGTAGTCGTCGGCGCCGCCCTCCAGGCCGCGCACGCGGTCCTCGACGGCGTCGCGCGCCGTCAGCAGCAGCACCGGCGTCGTGCTGCCCTGGGCGCGCACGCGCCGCAGCGTCTCGAAACCGTCGATGCCGGCCAGGCCGATGTCCAGGATGAGCAGGTCGTAACGGTCTTCGCGCAGCGACAGCGGCACGGGCTCGCCGCGGGCGCTCACGTCCACGACCCGAGGACTGCGAGCGCAGGGCCCGGGCGGTGGACTCCGCCAGGAACTCATCGTCTTCGACCAGGAGGATTCGCATGGAGCGGCAGCATAAGCCTAGAGCCTTGCGGCGGCCAATCGACCACCTGTCAGAAACCTGAGGGCAACGGCACTGACAGCTTGCGGACAGGTTGGCGTCAAGTCCGCAACAGCGACCTTGGACAGACTGCCGCTCATGCCGAACACCGCCCCCCTCGACGGTCCTTCCCGACCGGATCCGCGCCCCGCCGTGCTGCTCCTGCACGGCCTGTGCGCCAACCCGCTGGAGATGATGCCGCTGGCCCGCGCCCTGCGCGACGCCGGCTACGTCGTGGAAGCGCCCGCGCTGGACGGCTACGGCGTCGTGCCCCCGGCCGCCGGCGCGCCGGCGGTCGACCAACCCGCACGTCGTCCGGTTCCGCCCTTCGAGGCCTGGGTCGACCTGGCCGCCGCGCACTTCGACGCGCTGGCCGCGAAGCACAGCCGCGTGGCCGTCGGCGGCCTGTCGATGGGCGCCGTGCTGGCGCTGGCCCTGGCGCTGAAGCGACCGGCGGCCGCCTTGATGCTGCTGTCCACCAGCCTGCACTTCGACGGCTGGAACGTCTCGCCGTGGCGCCGCCTGCTGCCGCTGGCCTACGTGCCGCCGCTGCGCCAGTGGCTGTCCTTCCGCGAGACGCCGCCCTACGGCATCAAGAACGAGCGGCTGCGCGAGTGGGTCGCCCAGGCGATGAATTCGAGCCACGTCTCCGCGGCCGGCGCGGACCGGCTGCCGGCCGCGTCCCTGTACCAGGCTTCGCGAATGATCCGCCTCGTGCGCCGCCGGCTGGGCGAGATCGACGCGCCCGCCGTCGTCCTGCATGCGAGCGAGGACGACGTCAGCGGGCCCCGCTCGGTGCTGGACCTGCAGCGCCACCTGGGCACGACGCCCGAGGTGCATTGGTTCCATCACAGCTATCACATGTTGACATTGGACAACGAACGCGGTGCCGTCACCCAGGCGGCGCGCCAGTTCCTGCAGCGGATGGTGCCGGTCGAGGCACTACCCGAACACCCTGCTTCTTTTGACCACGACCGAGGACCACCGCCATGAGCAACACGCTTGATCAACTTCGTCAACTGGCCTGCCACGAGCTGGGCATGACCGACGACGGACTGAAGGACGACGTCACCTTCGCCGAACTGGGGCTGGACTCGCTGATGCTGGTCGACTTCATGTTCGCGGTGGAGGATAAGTTCCACATCGAGATCGACCACGACACCGCGATGAAGCAGCCGACGATCGTCGGCCTGGCCGCGATCGTGGACGCGCAGCTGGCCGCCAAGGCCGCCGGCACGCCCGCGGCCGTCGCCGCCTGAGCGCCGGTGCCGGCATGAGCCCGGAAGCGGTATGGATCACCGGCATCGGCGCCTGCAGCGCGCTCGGCCCGGACGCGGACTCGCTGGCGGAGGCGCTGGCGCAGGGGCGGTCGGGGATCACGCTGCAGCCGGGAGAACCGACGCGCGGCGTGGCGCCGTTCGCGGCGGCGGCGGTGACGCAGCCGCTGGGGCAGGACATGCCGCCGGCGCAGCGCAACCTGCACGACCGGCACAGCCTGATGGCGCTGCACGCGGCGCGAGAGGCCTGGACGCAGTCCGGCCTGCCGGCGACGTCGGCGACGCCGGAGAGGGCGGCGGTGGCCTGGGGCACGGGCCTGGGCGGGTCGAACGCGCTGCAGCAGTCGTACGCCGAGCACCTGACGAAGGAGACGCCGCGCATCCATCCGTACACGGTGGTGCGGGTGATGAGCAACTCGGCCGCGTCGCACCTGGCGATGAAGTACGGGCTGAAGGCGGCGATGCTGACGATCTCCAACGCCTGCGCCTCGTCGGCGCAGGCGATCGGCGAGGCGCTGATGCTGCTGCGCCAGGGCCGCGCGGATGTGGCGCTGGTGGGGGGCTCGGAGGCGATGCTGAACCCGGGCTCGGTGGCCGCGTGGCAGGCGATGGGCGTGATGGCGCCGGCGGATCCGGAGGATCCGTCGCGCAGTTGCCGGCCGTTCGACGATGCGCGCAAGGGCCTGGTGCTGGGCGAGGGCGCGGCGGCGCTGGTGCTGGAGACGGCGAGCCACGCCCGCGCACGCGGCGCGTCGGCGCTTGCCGTGCTGGCCGGCTACGGGCATAGCGTCGACGCGGTCCACCTGTCGCGGCCCGACGCCGACGGCCAGGAGCGCGCGCTGCGCGCCGCGCTGGCCGATGCGGGGATCGAGGCCTCGCAGGTCGGTTACGTGAATGCGCACGGCACGGCGACGGACGTCGGCGACACGGTCGAGGCCGAGTCGCTGGCACGCGTCTTCGGCGTGCGCGGCGTGCCGGTCAGCGCGACCAAGGCGCTGCACGGCCACCTGATCGGTGCCGGCGGTGCGCTGGAACTGGTCGCCTGCGTCCAGGCGATGCGTCGCGGTCAGCTCCCGCCGAGCGCGCACGTCAGCACGAGCGTGCTCGAGGAAGTCGCCGACGTGATCCGCGAACCGCGAGCCTTCGATCCGTCGAAGGCCATGGTCAGTAACTCGTTCGCGTTCGGTGGCAGCAACGTGTCACTGGTGATCCGGGCGGCCTGAACCGCCTTTCAACTCAAACCGCTCCAGCATCGTCGCCAGCTCCGCCGCGGAGCGCAGGCCGAGCTTCGTGAATGCTCTCGCGCGGTGGACCTCCACCGTGCGGATCGCGATGCCCAGTTCGTCGGCGACCTGCTTGTTGAGCTTGCCGGCCGCCACCAGCACCGCGACCTCGCGTTCGCGGTCGGTCAGGCTGGCGAGCTTGCCGGCCACGTCCGCGTGGACGCGGGACTCGCGCCAGCGATGGATGTCCGTCGCGATCGCGCGCTGCACCTTGTTGACCAGCGCCTGGTCGTTGAACGGCTTCTCGACGAAGTCGAGCGCGCCCTTCTGCATCGCGTCCACCGCCATCGGAATGTCGCCGTGACCGCTCAGGAAGATCACCGGCAGCGGCACGCCGCGCGCGATCAGCTCATCGTGCACCTGAAGGCCGGACAGCGGCTCCATCCGGACGTCCAGCACGATGCAGCCGTGCGGCTCGATCGCGCGATCGAGCGCCTCGAACAACGCCGGGCCGCTCGCATGCGGCTCCACCCGCAACCCGTGCGTGCGCATCAGGAAGGCCAGCGCGTCGCGCACCGCCGCCTCGTCGTCCACCAGGTGGACCGTCGCCTGTGGGTCGCTCATCGCGCGCCCTCCTTGTGTTGTCCGATGCCGCGGTCAATGTCAGCGCCAACACCCATGCCGGCGCCGCTGCCGTCGGCGATCTCGCTGCCGTCGCACGCGCCCTGCCCCGGGCACAGCGGCAGCGTGAAGCTGATCCTCGCGCCGCCGAGCGCGCTCGCGCCGGCTTCCATGCCGCCGTGGTGCGCCTCGATCACCGAACGGCAGATCGCCAATCCCATGCCCATGCCCTCGGACTTCGTCGAATAGAACGCGGTCGTCAGTTGATCGATGCCGCGCCCCTGGAGACCGGGGCCGTTGTCGTCGACATCGACCCGCACGAAGCGCTCGCCGACGCGCTGCGCGGCGATGCGCACCTGCGCGCCCGGCCGGCCGTGCAACTCGTCGAGCGCATTGCGGACCAGGTTGATCAGCACCTGCTCGATCAGCACCGCGTCGGCCTGCACGTCCGGCAGACCGGGCGGCATCGTCACATCGATGAGCACGCCGCGCAGGTCGCGCTTGAGCAGCGCCAGCACCCGCGCCGCGAGGTCCGGCACCGCGCAGCGCTCCGGCTGCGGCGCGCGCCTGGTCACGAAGGCACGGATGCGCTGCACGATGCGCCCCGCCTCCTGCGCCTGCTCGCCGAGCCGTCGCAGCGCCTCCAGCACGATCTCGTCGGCCTGGCCGGCGCGCTCCAGCGAGCGCAAGGCCCCGGCGTTGTAGCCGGCGATCGCCGCCAGCGGCTGGTTCAGCTGATGCGCCAGCGCCGATGCCACCTCGCCCAGCGTGCTCAGCCGCGCCTGATGCGCGAGCGCCTCGGTGCGACGCCGGTCGCGCTCTTCCGTCTGCTTGCGCGCGCTGATGTCGACGATCGACCCCATCCAGCCGATCTGCACGCCGTTCGCGTCCACCAGCGGCGCCTCGAAGATCATCACGTCCAGCACGTGGCCCTCGCGGTGCATCCAGCGCGCCTCGTAGCCCTCGCGAGGCGCGCCGCCGGCCATGTTGCGCTGGTGGCGGCGCAGGCTGTCTTCCATCTCGTCGGGCAGCCAGTACGGCATCGGCGGCAGGCTGCCGAGCAGCTCCTCGGCGCTGTAGCCCACCAGATCGCAGAACGCGCGGTTCAGATGCGTCACCCGGCCATCCAGATCGCGACCGCGCAGGCCCACCGTCAACGAATCCTCGACCGCGCGGCGCCACGCCGCTTCGGTGCGCGCCTCGCCTTCGGCGCGCCGCACCTCGCGCATCTGCCGGCGCAGCATCCCGCTGGCCAGCGCCGACAGCAGCAGGAACACGCCCATCAACCCCGCCGCCAGCGTGTACCACCACGGGCGATGCGGCACGCGGGGTGTTGAGCTCGAGCCAGGTCTCGCGCATCGCCGGATCGACGCTGACGCGGTAGCTCTGCGTGTCGGGCAGCGCGAGCGCGTCGCCCGTCTGCGCGAGCCGCTGCCCGAGTCCATCGACCAGCCGCACGTCGTATTTCTGCGAGAGCCACCACGGCAGCGTCTGCCGCAGCAGCGCGCTCGGCGCGAAGCGCACGACCAGCCGGCCGCCCTGCGGCCGCGGCGAGCTCCAGTGCGCGGTCAGGCCGCCTTCGTCCAGGCTCACGCCACTGCGCTCCCTCGACGGCGCCACCGCCTGCGGCATCTGCTGCGGCACATGCGCGATGACGCGGTTGTTGCCGTCCAGCACCGTGACGCTGACCCACAGCCGCCTCAGGCCTTCGGCGACCGCGCGATGGTTCAGCAGCATGTGGTCGTCGACGTTGCCCGGCAGCTGCTGCGCGAGCCGGTCCACCGCCGCGTGCTCCGCATTGAGCCAGTCGGAGATGCGCGCCTCCAGCGACAGCGAATCGGCGATCAGCGTGAGCCGTTCCTCCTCCAGGTCGCGCATGTCGCTCAGGCGCAGCCACACGCCGACCGACGCGGCGAAGGCCACCGCCAGCAGCAGCGGCAGGGCCCAGCTCGCGCGTTTGAACAGCTGGAGGAGACGTCGGGACACGGCCATGGCGGCAGTCTAGGCGCTGCGCAGAGCGCACGCCGGGCCCTGTGCGCTGCGTGTTTCCCCAATGTGGAAGTCCACAACTGGCGGCGCGGGGACCGGATTTCCACAATCCGCCACATTCCGCGACAGGTCGTCACTGCGCCTTCGTCACTGCACCTGGTCGGCGGATTCCGAAGAACACCAGGAGACCGCATGTCCGCCAATTTCCCCCGCCGCCTGCTGCTGTCGGCCGCCCTCGCCACCGTCGGCCTGTGTACCGGCCTCGGCACCGCCGCGACCGCCTTCGCCCAGGCGCCGATCGTGATCAAGCTGAGCCACGTCGTCGCCCCCGACACCCCCAAGGGCAAGGGCGCGCAGCGCTTCAAGGAACTCGCCGAGGAGCGCAGCAAGGGCCGGCTGAAGGTCGAGGTCTACCCCAACAGCCAGCTCTACAAGGACAAGGAAGAGCTCGAGGCGCTGCAGCTGGGTTCGGTCCAGATGCTGGCCCCGTCGCTGGCCAAGTTCGGCCCGCTGGGCGTCAAGGAGTTCGAGGTCTTCGACCTGCCCTTCCTGTTCAAGGACGACGCGTCGTTCCGCAACACGACCAACACGCTGGGCATGGAGCTGTTCAAGAAGCTCGAGCCCAAGGGCATCAAGGGCCTGGCCTTCTGGGACAACGGCTTCCACATCATGAGCGCCAACAAGCCGCTGCACCATGTGGCGGACTTCAAGGGCCTGAAGATGCGCATCCAGTCCTCCAAGGTGCTGGACGCGCAGATGCGCGCGCTGGGCGCGATCCCGCAGGTGATGGCCTTCTCCGAGCTGTACCAGGCGCTGCAGTCCGGCGTGGTCGACGGCACCGAAGGCGTGCCGTCCAACTTCTACACCCAGAAGACCTACGAGGTGCAGAAGCACACGACGATCAGCAACCACGGCCATCTGGCCTATGCGCTGATCATCAACAAGAAGTTCTACGACGGCCTGCCGGCCGACCTGAAGGCCGTGGTCGACAGCAGCGTCAAGGACGCGACCACCTACGCCAACGCGATCGCGCAGACCGAGAACCAGCAGGCCTTCGAGAAGATCAAGGCCAGCGGCAAGACGACCATCTACACGCTGACGCCGGCGGAAGTGAACGAGTGGAAGCTGGCGTTGATGCCGGTCCACAAGGAGATGGAGTCGCGCGTGGGCAAGGCCACCGTCGAGGCCGCCTACAAAGCCGCCGGTTTCGTCCCCCCGACGAAGTAAGGCCCACCCCCTACCGGCTCACGCCGGCCCCCTCAAGGGGGCGAGCCCAGGAGCCTGGCGGAGCCAGTTCTCCGGGCTCCGCTTGATCGGTCCGCCCGCCTGCGGCGGCGTCCAGTGCCGCGCCCCTGCCTAGGGCGGCGCGGCTTTTCTTTGTCTGAAGGAGATCGCCATGTCCCTGAGATGGTTGGATCGATTGGAGGAGACGCTCATTGCGTTCCTCATGGGCGCCGCGACGCTGGTGATCGCGATGGCCGTGCTGCACCGCTTCCTGGCCGGCGTGCCGGCGGTGCAGGACTTCGTCATCCGCATCGACGTGAGCTGGGCGCAGGAGCTGTGCATCTACATGTTCGTGTGGATGGCCAAGTTCGGCGCGGCCTACGGCGTTCGCGCCGGACGCACGTCGGGGTCGACGTGGTGGTGCGCAAGCTCAAGCCCGGGCACGCGAAGTACCTCGTGATCTTCAGTCTGCTGGCCGGCGCGCTCTTTACCGCGACAGTGGGCACGCTGGGGCGCGACCTTCGTGTGGGAGAACGGCGCGCACTACGCCTTCACGCACGCGCTGGGCATCGAGAACCCCGACCTCTTCGAAGGCCCGACCTCGCCCGACCTGGAGATCCCGACCTGGATCGCCTACTCCTGCGTGCCGCTGGGGTCCTACCTGATGTGCTTCCGCTTCCTGCAGGTGTGCTGGACCTTCATCCGCACCGGTGAAGCGCCGCATGCGGACCACGGCCACGTCGAAGGCATCGAGGACGACGTCGCCGCGGTGGGCTCGGCCAAGACGGCCGAGGAAGCTTCGAAGGGAGACCGCGCATGAACACGCTGATCATCTTCTCGCTGCTGGTGGTGCTGATGCTCACCGGCATGCCGATCTCGATCTCGCTGGGCCTGACGGTCCTGACCTACCTCTTCACGATGACGAACGTGCCGATCGAATCGGTCGCGCTCAAGCTGTTCACCGGCATCGAGAAGTTCGAGATCATGGCCGTCCCGTTCTTCATCCTGGCGGGCAACTTCCTGACGCACGGCGGGGTGGCGCGGCGGATCATCCACTTCGCCACGACCATGATCGGCCACTGGTACGGCGGGCTCGGCCTGGCCGGCGTGCTGGCCTGCGCGATGTTCGCGGCGATCTCGGGCTCGTCGGTGGCGACCGTCGTCGCGGTCGGCTCCATCATCCTGCCGGCGATGACCAAGCAGGGCTACCCGAAGCAGTTCGGGGCCGGGGTGATCACGACGTCCGGCGCGCTGGGCATCCTCTTCCCGCCGTCGATCAACCTGGTGATGTTCTCGATCGCCACCGCCGGCATGTCGGCCACGGGCCCGCACGGCGAGGTCGTCGGCACCGCGTCCGTCGGCCAGCTGTTCATGGCCGGCGTCGTGCCGGGCGTGTGCCTGTCGATCCTGCTGGGCATCACCACCTGGTACCGCGCCAAGAAGTACGACTACCCGCGCATGGTCAAGGCCACCTGGGGTGAACGCTTCAAGGCCTTCCGCGACAGCTTCTGGGGCCTGATGCTGATCGTCGTCGTCATCGGCGGCATCTACAGCGGCAAGTTCACGCCGACCGAGGCCGCCGCCGTGGCCGCCGTCTACGCCTTCATCATCTCGGTCTTCGTCTACAAGGACATGGGCCTGAAGGACGTGCCCAAGGTGCTGCTCAAGGCCGCGGCGATGAGTTCGATGCTGCTGTACATCATCACCAACGCGGTGCTGTTCAGCTTCCTGATGGCGTCGGAGCAGATCCCGCAGACGATGGCCGCGTGGATGTCGGCGCAGGGCTTCGGTCTGTTCGTCTTCCTGCTGCTGGTCAACCTGATCCTGCTGGGCGCGGGCAACTTCATGGACCCCGCCGCGATCGTGCTGATCATGGCGCCCATCCTCTTCCCGGTGGCGGCCAAGCTGGGCGTCGATCCGGTGCACCTGGGCATCCTGATGGCGGTGAACATGGAGGTCGGCCTCTGCCACCCGCCGGTGGGATTGAACCTCTACGTGGCCTCGGGGATCACGAAGATGGGGATCACCGAACTCACCGTCGCCGTGTGGCCATGGCTGCTCACGATGCTGGGCTTCCTGATGGTGGTCACCTACTGGCCGACGCTGTCGCTGGCGCTGCCGAGGGCCTTGGGTCTGGTCGGCTGACGGCGACGCCGTTCCCTCTCGAAGCCCCGCCGGCGCGCAAGCGCGGCGGGGCTTTTCTCATGGCGCGATACCTGCTCTCGAGGGCCCTCGCCTCCCCCGCAAGAGGTAGGCGTGTGGCGTGCCTTCCGCCGGATTCCGCAACACGGGTAACGGTCGATGTCAGAGGGGCGGGATCGATTGACGCGCCCAGTAGCGGACCACTTTAATGCGCTGCCCTGACGCACGACCTGCGCGTCGGGACCGAACACGCCGGCCTCAGCGCCGAGAGGATTCCGCATGGCGCTCGCTCCCCGTCCCACCACCGCTGAATGGCTCCGCCGGTCCGCCGTCAGATCGACCCGGGCCGCGTTGGCCGTTGCCCTGCTCGCGGCCTTGAGCGCCTGCGGCGGCGGGAACGGTGATGAAGCCAAACCGCAGACCAATCCACCGGTGTCCACGGAGCCGGGAACCGGCGGCGGCGCCGGCACTGGAACTGGCGGGACGGGCACTGGCGGCGGCACGGGCGGAGACCCCACCGCCGAAATCCCGCCGCCCCCGTCCACGCCGATGTTGCCGACCACGCCGGTGGACCCTGAACCTGCGCCGCCCGCACCGCCGCCGCAGACCACGCCGACCGCGCCAGCACCTTCTCCCGCTCCCTCGCCTTCGCCGGCCCCCCGCGCCGGCGCCTGCGCCGCCGACCTCGGGGGGCCCGACCGCCACGACCCCGCTGAGCCTGCCGCTGGAACTGCTGGGCCCCGGCCTGCCCAGCGCGCCGACGGTGGCGACGGCGAACCTGACGCTCGACGTGAATGGCGTCGGCGCCGCCACCGAGCTGTGGCTGCGTTGCCATCGCTGCGGCTTCTTCGGTCCGCCCGAGTACGAGGCCACGACCGAGACGCCCGCCAAGGTCAAGGCGAGCCTGCGCATCCTCGGCGGCACCACGGCAGCGAACGCGAGCGCGATACCCTGGGTCGACATCACCGACGCCACGATGACGCTCGCCGACGCCGAGCGCGTGCAGGGCGGCCTGCAGCGCGGCGGCGGCCTCTACACCGCCCGCATGAAGCTGACGCTGGACGCGGCCACCCGCGCGCGTTTGATCAGCGGCGTGAACCTCGTGCAGTTCCGCTTCAACGGCAGCGACGGCGAGTCGAACGGCTACCGCATCATCGACCTGCAGTTCCGCAACGCGCAGGGGCAGAGCCTGGCGACCAACGCTGTGGCGCGTGCCGACATCAACGCCGAGAAGGTGGCCGGCCGCACGCTGACGGCCGACGTCGCCGCCGGCGAGAAGCTGTGGAAGGCGGAGAACCGCCTGATGAAGTCCACCCTGGTGAACCACCAGCTCCGCGCGGCATGCGCCTCCTGCCACGCGTCGGACGGCCGCGACCTGCAGTACTTCAACTACTCCAACAACGCGATCGTCCAGCGCTCGCGCTTCCACGGCCTGAGCGAAGCCGAAGGCGGCCAGATCGCCGCCTACCTGCGCTACGCGCTGCGCGAGATGCCGCATGTGGCGCAGGCCGCGCCGTGGAATCCACCCTATCAGCCGGGGCCAGGTCTTGACAGCAGGCCGGTCACGGAGTGGTCCGCGGGCGCCGGACTGGATGCCGTCCTCGACTCGCCGACGGACGCGGTCAAGGCGCTGTTCGGCAAGCCGCTCGACGGCTCGGCGCTTGCGCTGACGCAGGCCGACGTGGACAAGGTGATGGACGCCGACGCGACGCTCAACACGCGCGAGATCCCGCTGCCGATCCAGTTCCCGGACTGGAACTCCTACCTGCCGGCGATGCATCCGCTGGACATCTGGCCGACCGGCGCCAACGCGGCGGGGTCGTTCGAGAAGGGCGCGACCTTCACCGCCGACAACCGGCGCCTCGATCCGCTGGCCACCTCGAAAAAGATCGCCGCCTGGTTCGAGTCCCACCGCTCCGGCACCTTCGGCGACTGGAGCCACCTGACCCCGCAGCAGCGCAACGAGATCCAGTCGATGCTCCAGCCCTCCGGCTTCGAGCTCTACGCCTTCCTCGGCGGCGGCCGCGGCAACCACATCGCGGCCACGGGCCAGTACGGCGCGCAGGTCGGCGCGGCGCAGCTGCTGAAGTCCGCCTCCTCCGCCCGCATCGCCGCGGAGCCCGCCGCCTTCACGACCAACGCCTTCATCGAGCGGGTGGTCGGCAACGCGCTGCAGTGGAACCTCGTCCAGCAATGGGAATGGGCGCAGCGCTACGGGTTGGAAGGCGACCAGCGCTGGTTCATCGGCAACTACGACGCGACCGCCAAGACCTGGGCCGGCCGGGGCGAGAAACGCGGTTGGCCGTTCAACACCGTCAGCGCCTTCTTCCTGGCGCCGCACATGGTCTACCAGCAGGACACCGACGCCACCGGCAAGATCACCCGCGAGTGGCTGCTGGCCTGGGAGACCGGCAACAAGCTCGGCTCCTACACGCGGACCAACGCCTGGTACCAGATGCAGGTCACGCTCAACCCCGGCGCGCAGAGCGACTGGGTGAACTTCTCGGTGGACTGGCCCTATCTGACCGGCTTCGACTCGCTGCTGTCGCAGACGCTGGGCGACGCGACGCCCGCGCAGTCCACGGCCGCGCTGATGAGCGACATCCGCCTGCTGCAGGCGCGTATCAAGTCGGCGCAGTTCGTCAACAACAGCATCCCGTTGTGGGTGCCCACGGACACGCGCTCGATCATCAACAACCGCGGACGCTTCAGCAAGGCGGCGGTGGTCAAGCACCTGAACCCGATCAACTTCATGGAGGCCGTCTCCACGCAGGCGACGCAGACCTCGCCGTTCCGTCGCCTCGACAAACTGCAGGCCGGTCTCACGCTGAAGCTGCTCAACGGCGCGTTCAAACAGTTCAACCAGCTCTACACGGTCACCGATCCAGCGATCTGGCGCCGCTGCGACCCGAACAACATGGACCTCGGCGAAGCCGAACCCACGGCCGGCTTCGGGTTCTGCCTCGACAAGACCAGGCAGCCGCTGACGCTCAAGTCACCCGGCGTCTACGTCATGGCGTCCACGGACTACCGCAGCACGGCCGAGCAGAAGCTGCAGTACGCGGTCTGGAAGGCGGGCACGCTCGGCGCTGACCCGGACCGCGTCAAGACGCTGAACGACTGGCTGCTGCGCGCCTGGCCGTGAGGCCGGCGCCCGCCGCGTCGGGACGGCAACCGGACGGTTGCCGATCGATGTTCAGACGCCGCCGCGATAGCTGCCCGGGTCGGCCGAAAGGCCGGCCTTGACGCCGCGCGACAGTTCGTCGGCGTAGACCTCGTCGCGACCCGCGGCGATCGCGTCCAGCACCTGCTTCGCGACGTCGAGCGGATCGGCCTTCGGCGCGTCGAGGCGGGCGGTCATGTCCGTGTCCATGAAGCCCACGTGCAGCGCGACGACCGACGTGCCCTGCTCCTTCAGCTCCAGGCGCAGGCCGTTGGTCACCGACCAGGTCGCCGCCTTCGACACGCTGTAGGTGGCGGCGCCCGTGAGGTTGAGCCAGCTCAGCACCGACAGCACATTCACCACCGCGCCGCCGCCCTGCGCCTTCAGCACGGGCGCGAAGGCGCGCGTCAGTTCCAGGGGACCGACGACGTTGGTCTCGAACTCGTCGCGCAGCGCCGCCAGCGCGTTGTCGCCCAGCAGCGGCGAGCCGCGCGAGATGCCTGCGTTGTTGATCAGCAGCGTGACGTCGCCGGCGGCTCGCACGGCGGCCTCGATCTGGTCCGGCTTCGTCACGTCCAGCTTCACCGGCACGACGCCGGGCAGATCGATCGACGACGGATCCCGCGCGGCGGCGTAGATCTTCTTCACGCCGGCGGCCTGCAGCGCCTTGACGAAACTCTTGCCCAGACCGCGATTGGCGCCGGTGACGAAGGCGACGGTGTTCTTGAAGTCCATGATGAATCCTTGGCGAATGGCGAATGGCGAATGGGGAACGGGGAAACGAAGGGATGAGCGGCGCTGTCGGGTGGGAGGACGCCGGGATCAGACGCGCTCGAGCACCGTGGCGATGCCCTGCCCACCGCCGATGCACTGCGTGGCGACGGCGTAACGACCGCCGGTGCGCTGCAGCAGCGCGGCCGCCTTGCCGGTGATGCGCGCGCCGGTGGCGCCGAGCGGATGCCCGATGGCCAGGCCGCCGCCGTCGAGGTTCACGCGTTCCGGGTCCAGGCCCAGGTCGCGGATGCAGGCCAGCGCCTGCGAGGAGAAGGCCTCGTTGAGCTCGACGACATCGATCTGGTCGACGCTCAGCCCGGCGCGCTTGAGCGCCAGTTGCGTCGCGGGCACGGGACCGATCCCCATCACCGCCGGATCGACGCCGACGCTGGCGAAGCTGACGACGCGCGCCAGCGGCGCGATGCCATGGCGACGGGCGAAGTCCTCGGTGCAGACCAGCACGACCGACGCGCCATCGGTCAGCGGCGACGAGGTGCCCGCCGTGACCACGCCGTCCGGTCGGAACACCGGCTTCAACGAGGCGAGCGCCTCCAGCGTCGTGCCGGGACGGATGCAGCCATCCTCCTCGACCGCCTCGCCGGCGGCATTGACCACCGGCACGATCTCCTCGCGCAGCAGGCCATCGGCACGGGCCGCGGCCGCCTTGCGATGGGAGGCCAGCGCGAACGCCTCCTGATCCGCGCGGCTCACCTCCCAGCGCTGGGCGACGTTTTCGGCCGTATCGCCCATGGAGATGTACGCGTCGGTGTCGGCCTGCAACGCCGGATGCGGCGAGAAATTGAAGCCGCCCTGCGGCACGAAGGTCATCGACTCGACGCCGACGCAGAGGTAGGCCTCGCCGATGCCGGCCTCCAGGTTCGCGGCGGCGATGTGCACCGCCTGCATCGACGAGCCGCAGAAGCGGTTCACCGTCATGCCCGGCACGCTGTGCGGCAGGCCCGCCAGCAGGCCCACGATGCGCGCCAGGTTGTTGCCCTGCGCGGCCTCCGGATAGGCGCAGCCGAGGATCACGTCCTCGATCTCGGCGCCGGCCACGCCGGTGCGCGCCAGCAGCCCGCGCACGGCCTGCGCGGCCAGGTCGTCGGGCCGCGTCTGGGCCAGCGCCCCCTTCTTCGCGAAATGGAATGGCGTACGGGCGTAGGCGGCGATCAGCGCTTTCATTCACGTCTCCTTGAGAATTTCAATGTCGCTCGACATGAATAATGTAATGTCGACCGTCATCGAAACGCAGCGGGGTACTGGTCTTGCCCCTGGTGGCGAAGGGGATGTAGGCACGCGCCTCCCCGGATCCCCCATGTCCACGGGGGAAAGTCCCGACTCCGACTTCAGCCGTGCTTCAGCCCCGCCGCGCACTGTGAGGATTCGCGGGCTGGAGGTTGGAGGACGACATGGCGCACTCGTCGCGCAGGACTTGGCGGACCCTCGTCGGTGTGGCTACTGCCGTTGGCATCGTGAGTGCCGCGGGCATCGCCACGGCGGCACCGGAAGCGGAGCCGGCGGCCTCGGCGCCGCCGCCGACTCCGGTATCGACATCGGCGTCCGACGCCGCCACCTCAGCCGAGCGCGCCCGTCAGCCGCTCGCGTTGCAGGCCTCGCTCGCGGCGCTGCGGACCCGGCTCCGAGCCAGCGCCACCGGTGCGCCCGAGGGCGCCAGGTCCAACGTGATGCTGAACCGGAGCCTCGACATCCAGGTCATTGAACTGCCGCGCGAGGGCGCGCCCATCGGTCCTCCGCCCAAGCGCGCGCATCACGCGCTGAGCATCGGCATGGAGGGCCCGAAGCAGATGTTGCGGGGGCTTGGACTGGATGCCACCGAGTGCGCCGCGCGCTTCCGCATGCCGTCGAAGCTGAGCCGCAAGGGTGACGGATCGGCGCAGATCGACGTCACCGCCCAATTGGGCATGGGCTGCAAGTTCTGAAGTCCTCGGTATCACCCCCCGGAAGTCCTCGGTAGCAAAACCGGGGAAGTACGGTGATGTCTGGGGACGGCATTGCTGGGGGTTCAGGCGCTTGCCGCCTGGGCCCCCTGCAATGGCGGCCAACGCCCCGGCAGCCGCAGGTGGGCGGTCACCCGAACGCCCGAACGCCCCTACGCGTACAACGTCGCGCGACCTTCCCGGACGAAGCCTGCGAGCCGCAGCCCACAGGACTGCGCCGTCCTGATTGCCAGGTGCGTCGGCGCGCTCACGGCGGCCAGCATTGGCATGCCGGCGATGGCGGCCTTCTGGACCATCTCGAAGCTGGCTCGGCTGGTGACTGCGGCGAAGCCTTGCGACGCGTCGATGCTGGCTTTGGCCATCGCGCCGATCAGCTTGTCGAGCGCGTTGTGGCGGCCGACGTCTTCGCGCACGAGGACGACTTCGCCATCCGGGCGGCACCAGGCCGCCGCGTGGATGCCCCCGGTGCGTTGTTGCAGCGGCTGTGCCGCGGCCAGCTCGCGCATCGCGCGCGACAGCGCCGGCACGAGGGCCGAGGCGTCGCCAAGGGCGGCAGGCAGCGGCGGCACCGGCCGATCCGGCACGCGGAAGACCTGATCGAGGTTGTCGGTGCCGCAGAGCCCGCACCCGGTGCGGCCGGCCATGCTGCGGCGGCGTTCCTTGAGCAGCGCTTCGCAGCGCGCCGTGACGCGCAGCTGCAGCGCGACGCCGTTGGGCCGCGTCCGCACTTCCACGTCGAGCAGGTCGGCCGGCGAAGCCAGCAATCCTTCGGTCAGCGAGAAGCCGAGCGCGAAATCCTCGAGATCCAGCGGCGTCGCCAACATCACCGCGTGCGACAGGCCGTTGTACTCAAGCGCGATCGGGGCTTCCTCGGCGACGAACTCCTCGTCCGCCGCGCGCGTGGCGCCGAGGCGCTCGGGCCGCACCGCGATCAACGCGGACGGCAGCGGCGCGTCGTCATCGTCGGGCAGCGCGCAGACGTCGCTCATGGCGCCGGATCCGTGGGAGCGTCGCCGCGACCCGCGGGCGTCATGCGGGCGATCCAGCGGCCGTCCTCGTCCACGTGCAAGCGCACCCAGCCGGGTCCCTGTGCGTCGCCGACGCGCGCATCGCTCATCAACGTGTAGAGCCGCAGCAGCACGCTGACGCGCAGTCCCGTGCGCTTGGCCAGTCGCGGCAGCGAGACGCCGTTGCCGGCATCCAGCTCCGCCAGCGTTTCCAGCGCGAAACGCGCCTGCGCGGCCATGTCGCCGTCGTCCTCGCTCCCGTCCTCGACCTGGTGGTCCGGACCGTCGTGGACGTCAGCGGCGGGCGCGTCGGCGCGGTTCATCGCCGATGCCTCAGGCGTGCGCCCCGGCCACCGACCGCGCCTGGTCCTGCGGCAGCGGCGCGTCCTGCTCGCGCAGCGTCAGCACCACCGGGATGGACTTCGACGTCGGCGTGCCCGCGCCGATGGACACGCTACTCAGCGGCACCAGCGCGTTGGTCTCCGGGAAGTAGCTGGCCAGGCAGCCGCGCGGGATGTCGTACTCGATGAGCACGAACTTCTCGGCGCGACGCGTGTCGCCGTCGCTGTAGACGCTGGTGATGTCGACCCACTGGCCGGCCTTCATGCCGATGGCCTTCAGGTCTTCCCGGTTGATGAACACCACGCGACGATGGCCCCAGACACCGCGGTAGCGATCGTCCATGCCGTAGATCGTCGTGTTGTACTGGTCGTGCGAGCGCACCGTCGCCAGATTGAAGACCACCGTCTTCTCATCGCGCATCCGCGCGCGCGCCTGGTGCAGCGGCGTGTCCGTCGGCAACTGGTAGGTGATGAAGTTGGCCTTGCCGGTCGGCGTGTTCCAGACGCGTTCCGACGCGGTGTTGCGCAGGCGGAAGCCGCCCGGCGTCTTGATCTTCTCGTTGAAGCCCTTGAAGTCGTCGAAGACCTCTTCGATCTTGTCGCGGATGCGCGAGTAGTCCTCCACCAGCCACATCCACGGCGTCTTCGAGCGCCCCTTCAGCGTCGCGGCGGCCAGGCGCGCCACGATCATCGGCTCGGACAGCAGGTGCTCCGAGGCCGGCGCGTTCATGCCGCTGGAGATGTGGACCATGCTCATCGAGTCTTCCACCGTCACGCCCTGCGGGCCGGTGGCCTGCATGTCGATCTCGGTGCGGCCCAGGCAGGGCAGCACCAGCGCCTCCTTGCCGTGGATCGTGTGGCTGCGGTTGAACTTGGTCGTCACGTGGACAGTCAGGTCGGTGGCGCGCAGCGCCTTCCACGTCGCGATCGTGTCCGGCGTCGCCGCGGCGAAGTTGCCGCCCAGCGCGAAGAACACCTTGCCCTTGCCGTCGAGCATCGCCTGGATGGCCTCGACGGTGCCGTAGCCGTTCTCGCGCGGCGGCTCGAAGCCGAACACCTGGCCCAGGCGGTCCAGCAGCGCCTTGGGCGGCTTCTCGTAGATGCCCATCGTGCGGTCGCCCTGCACGTTGGAGTGGCCGCGCACCGGGCAGGCGCCCGCGCCTTCGCGGCCCAGGTTGCCGCGCAGCATCAGCAGCGCCGCGATGTGCTGGATGGTCGCGACCGAATGCTGGTGCTGCGTGATGCCCATGCCCCAGCAGATGATCACGCGCTTGGCCTGCGCATACAGGTCGCCGGCGGCGCAGAGCTGCTCCTGCGACAGACCGGATTCGGCCTCCAGCGCTTCCCAGCTTTCGGCGCGGATGCTGGCCTCGAATTCCTCGATGCCGTTGGTGTGCTCGGCGATGAAGCCCAGGTCCAGCACGCGCTCGCCGCCGGCGGCGACCGCCGCGTCGTCGAGCTCGAAGACGCGCTTGCACAGCGCCTTCATGACGGCCATGTCGCCGCCGATGCGCAGCTGGAAGTAGTTGGTCGAGATGGGCGTGCTGCCCAGCGTCGCCATCTCCATCTTGTCCTGCGGATCGGCGAAGCGCTCCAGGCCGCGCTCGCGCAGCGGGTTGAAGCTGACGATCTTGCAGCCGCGCTTGGACGCCTCGCGCAGTTCGCCCAGCATGCGCGGGTGGTTCGTGCCGGGGTTCTGGCCGAAGATGAAGATCGCGTCCGCCTGCTCGAAGTCGTGCAGCGTCACGGTGCCCTTGCCGATGCCGATCGTCGGCTTCAGGCCCTGGCCGCTGGGCTCGTGGCACATGTTCGAGCAGTCGGGGAAGTTGTTGGTGCCGAACTCGCGCACGAACAGCTGATAGAGGAACGCGGCCTCGTTGCTGGCGCGTCCCGAGGTGTAGAACATCGCCTCGTTGGGGCTGCTCAGCGCGTTCAGGCGCGCGGCGATCAGCTCGAAGGCGTCGTCCCAGGCGATCGGCGTGTAGCGGTCCGTGGCGCGGTCGTAGACCAGCGGCTCGGTGATGCGGCCGAGGTTCTCGAGGTCGTAGTCGGGACCACTCGGCCAGTTCGCTGACGGTGTGTCCGCCCAGCACGGTGGCCGTCGCGCGATGCGCGGTCGCCTCGGCGGCGATCGCCTTGGCGCCGTTCTCGCAGAACTCGAAGGTCGAGCGGTGGTCCCGGTCGGGCCACGCACAGCCGGGGCAGTCGAAGCCGTCCGGCTGGTTGGCCGACAGCAGCGTCTTGGCGCCCTTCATCGCGACGCCCTGCTGCTGCAGGTGCTTCGCAACACTTCTCAGCGCGCCCCAGCCGCCCGCCGGGCCCTTGTAGAAGTGAATCTTCTGGTCGCTCATCGAGTCCTCCGGAATCGTTGTTCCCCTGTCCGCCCCTCGCCCAACGCGAGGTCTTGAAGACAGAGTCGCCCCGTGGTCGTCGTGGACGGCCGCCGGGGCGAGGGTCATGCTAGCCGGTCAGGCGCTCGCGCGCCGCCGGCGGGGTTTGAGCGTCGGCTCAGCTGAAGAACTTCGACGCGCTCAGCAGCGTGCGATAGATGCCCCAGGCCAGCGGGATGCCCACGGCCAGCCAGGCCAGCGCGACCAGCGCGGTCGGCGTGGCGCGGCCGGCGCCCGGGCCGCTGCCCACTTCGGCGGCGGCGGCCTTCTCGTGCGCCAGCTTCTTCTCGACGGCCAGTTCGGCATCGGTCATGAAGTGCTTGTCGGCGACCGGACGGATGGCCAGGTTGGCCAGCAGGCCGATGACCAGCATGCCCACCAGGATGTACATCGTCTGGTTGTAGACCTGCTCGCGCGGGATGCCCAGGCCCAGTTGGTAGTCGCGCATGTAGTTCACGACGATCGGGCCGAGGATGCCGGCGGTGGCCCACGCGGTCAGCAGGCGGCCGTGGATCGCGCCCACCATCTGCGTGCCGAAGAGGTCGCCCAGGTAGGCCGGCACGGTGGCGAAGCCGCCGCCGTACATCGACAGGATGATGCAGACCGCGCCCACGAAGGCCAGCTTGTGACCCGCGGCCGCGCTGCTCGGCAGGCTGGCGTACAGCAGGCCGCCCAGCACGAAGAACACGGTGTAGGTGAGCTTGCGGCCCAGCTTGTCCGACAGCGACGCCCACACGAAGCGGCCGCCGATGTTGAACAGGCTCAGCAGGGCGGTGAAGCCGCCGGCGATCGCGGCGATCGCGGCCAGCTGCGTCTTGTCGAGCTCGGCGAACTTGGCTTCCACGCCGATCAGCGAGCCGCCGAAGATCTCCTGCAGCATCGGGCTGGCCATGCCGATCACGCCGATGCCGGCGGACACGTTCATGCACAACACGATCCACACCAGCCAGAACTGCGGGATGCCCCACACCTTCTTCACGTGCACGTGGCGCTGCGTGATCATGGTGTTGGCGGCCTGCGCCGCCGGCGGGGTCCAGCCCGCGGGCTTCCAGCCGGTGGGCGGCACGCGGTAACCCAGCGCGCCGGCGACCATGAACAGGAAGTACACGACGGCCATGATGACGAAGGTCTGCATCACGCCCGCGTCGGTCGGGGTGGCGAAGTTCTTCATCAGCTCGACGGCCAGCGGCGAACCGATCATCGCGCCGCCGCCGAAGCCCATGATGGCCATGCCGGTCGCCATGCCGCGGCGGTCCGGGAACCACTTGATCAGCGTCGACACGGGCGAGATGTAGCCCAGGCCCAGGCCGATGCCGCCGATCACGCCGGAGCCCAGGATCATCATCCAGAACTGGTGGGTGTGGATGCCGATCGCGGAGATCAGCATGCCGCCGCACCAGCACACGGCCGAGACCAGGCCGGCCTTGCGGGGACCGGCGCGTTCGAGCCAGCCGCCCCAGATCGCGGCGGCGCAGCCCAGGAACACGAAGAACAGCGTGTACATCCAGCCCAGCGTCGCGACGCTCCAGTCGCACTGGGTGGTGAACAGCTGGGCGAAGAAGCCCACGTCCTTGCCGCACGCGGCGCCGGTGCCGGCGGTCTGCAGCATCTTGGAGAGCGGCAGCCAGAACACCGAGAAGCCGTAGGCCATCCCGATGCACAGGTGGATGGCGAGCGCGCTCGGCGGCACCAGCCAGCGGTTGAAACCGGGAGCGGCGATGGTGCGCTCCTTGTCCAGCCAGCTCGAGCCGGCGGATCCGCCGCCCTGGTCGGTCAGCACAGTAGACATGGGTCCTCCTCAAACAATGAAAAGGCGGCCGCGACGCGGCCCGCTGAACACGAACGGCGCCGAACCCTCAAACGGCGCCGATCGACCGCGTCCCGTGTTCCGACGTCCCCGTCCCTTTCGGCATCAAGAAACCGTTAGGGGAACGGTATCTGGTGACACGCTGAAAAAGTTGGGGCAGAACGCTCGCGGCGGGCGCGATCTTGACGCATGTCAGTGACATCCTTTGACAACCACACCTCGTAAGCGGACATCTATCGCACGAAACCGACAGCCGGCGCCTGTGAAACGCCCGGCGGTAACCGAATGTGCCCTGGGGAATTTGGGCGATTGACGCACAACACCCCCTGGAGCGGGTGTCCACCCCAGGAGGTCCGGGCGATGCCCGGCACCAGGGGGGATTGTTGAGGTCCCCACAACGGTGCGTTGCGCTGCGCGTCATTTATGCGATCGGGGTGAATGCCTATTGTTCGGAGGTTTCCTGTCTCCGAAGGCGTCCATCAGCGCCTTCTTCGCCGGACCGCCCTTCACGGGTCGTCCGGTTTTTCTTTGGGCGTCCGGCAGCGCGGGGATCGCCGTTTGCCCCGATGAACACGCGGATGTATCGGGGTGCAACTTGCCGTTTGTCCTACAAATCCTCGCGCCATCAGACGACGTCGGACGCCCCGACGACCGTCCAAAGTAGGTCCTAACCGATCTCCACCGATCGGCCCCTCAAGCCCAAAGGAGAGACCACATGAACGCGACCAAATCCCTCGTCACCGGTGCCGTTGCCCTGACCGCCTTCGCCAGCGTGCTGGGCCTGGCCTATGCGCAGGTCGAGAACTCGACCGAGTCCACCCCGACGCAAGCGACGCAGGAACAGTACCCCGCCACGCAGACCGAGCAGCAGGCGCCTGCCGACCAGAGCATGACGCCGGCCGACCAGTCGAACGCGGCCACCACGCAGCAGAACCAGACCACGCCTGAGGCGCAGTCGCAGCAGACCCAGCCCTCGTCCACGGACCAGTGGCAGAACCAGCAACCGGCCACGCAAGACCCGCTGCCGGCCGAGCCGACCAGCGCCGGCACGCCGGCTCCCCGCGCCGACCGCAACTGATCGGTGGGTTCGCACCGCCGCCACGCCCGGACCTGAGCTCTCCTGAAAGCCCCCCATGCTGCGCGCCTCCAGCGGGTACTTCTTCAGCGATCCGCCGCCACCGAAGCCGTTCCGGCCGGTTGCGGGCTGGATCCCGGAGCACCTGCGGGAACGCGCGGGATGGGCGGCACAGGGACTGGCGCTGGGCCTGGCCGGCGCGCTGCTGGCCTGGCCGGCGGCCACCTTCCTCATGAAGCAGCTGCGGCCGGCTCCGCCCGTCGTGGCCCGTCACACCACTTCCGCACCGGTCCAGCCGGTCGTCCACGCTCCCGCGCCAGTGTTGCGGACCGGCAAGGCCGACTTCGGCAAGACCAAGGTTTCCAAGCAGGCCCGCCAGCTCGCCCAATGGGTGATGGCGGGCTGGGATCACAACGGACGACCGTTCGCGATCCTCGACAAGCGCCAGGCCCAGGTGCTGGTGTTCAACCCCGACGGCAAGCTCCAGGCGACCACGCCGGTGCTGCTGGGTTACGCCGCCGGTGACGACAGCGTCGCGGGCATCGGCCTGCGGCCCATCGCCGAGGTGCGTCCCAGCGAACGCACCACACCGGCCGGACGCTTCGTCGCGCAACCCGGCAAGAACGCCGGGCACGAGGACGTGCTCTGGGTCGACTACGAGGCCGCCGTGTCCATGCACCGCGTGCGCCCGATCAATCCCGCGGAACGTCGCCTGGAGCGTCTGGCCTCGCCCACGCCCAAGGACAACCGCATCAGCTTCGGCTGCATCAACATGCCGGTGAAATTCTTCGAGCAGACGCTGTGGCCGACGTTCGGCAAGCAAGGGGGCATCGTGTACGTGCTGCCCGAAAAGAAGGCGATGGAACAGGTCTTCGCGGAACAGATGCGCCGCGCCAAGGCCGGACCGTCCACATGACGCGCGGTCGATGACCGCCCCGTCTTTGCGGTCGAGGACCGCTTCCTCCCACGCCTGCAGCCGATCAGCGCTCGCGCTGGCGGTCGCCATCGCGCTCGCCGCCGGCGTCGCCACGCCCACGCAGGCCCAGGTGAGTCGCGCGACCGTGCGCGGCCTCGTGACCGCGCCGGCCGGCGTGCCGCCCGGCGGGCTGTCGATCACCGCCACCAACAGCGCCAACGGCGCCCGCTACCGGACCAGCACACGGGTAGACGGGCGTTATGCACTGATCGGGCTGGCGCCGGGCGAGTACGTCGTCAGCGTCGCCGCCGCCGACGGCGCGCCGATCAAGACCGAACGTATCACGCTGTCCGTCGGCGAGAGCGCGTCGCTCGACCTCGGCGCCGCGCCCGCGCCGAACACGCCGGACGCGATCCAGCTCGGCACGGTCACCGTCGAGGGCAACGCGAGCCGGCAGGGCGTCAAGGACTCGCAGCTCGGCACCGTCGTGTCGCAGCGCATGATCGAAGCGCTGCCGCAGAACACGCGCAACTTCCTCAGTGCGGCGGACCTAGCGCCGGGCGTCGCGTTCTCGACCGATTCCAGCGGCCTGAGCCGCGTGCAATCGGGCGCGCAGGACTTCGACCACCTGAACGTCTTCATCGACGGCGTGGGCCAGAAGAACAACATCCTGCGCGGGGGCGTCAGCGGCCAGTCGGACACGCGCGGCAATCCGTTCCCGCAATCGGCGATCGCCGAGTACAAGGTGCTGACGCAGAACTACAAGGCCGAGTTCGACCAGGTCAGCAGCGCGGCGATCACGGCAGTGACGAAGTCCGGCACCAACGAATTCCACGGCGAGATCTACGGCGACCGCACCGGCACCAACTGGCGGGCGAAGAACTCGCTGGAGAAGGAGCGCGAGGCCCAGGGCATCGCGCGCCCGTCGTCCGAGAAGTACGAGTACGGCGGCAGCGTCGGCGGTCCGATCGTCAAGGACAAGCTGCATTTCTTCGTCGCCTACGACGCCAAGCGGATCGAGGACTCGCGCCAGATCGCGGGCCAGAACTTCGAGAAGCTGCCCAATGCCGGCATCGTGCCGGAGCTGCTGGCGCGACGCGGCAGCCAGGTCGATCCGTTCCACGAGGACCTGTTCTTCGGCAAGCTCGACGCGCAGCTCAACGACGAGCATCGCCTGACCCTCAGCGCGCGGCTGCGGCGCGAGACCGACCGCATCGCCGAGGACCGCAACCTCTCCCTGCCCGGCAACGACAAGGAGCGCCGCAACGACGAGACGCGCATCGACCTGAAGCACGAGTGGTCCCGCGACGACTGGCTCAGCGAGGCGCGCATCGGCTACGAGGACTACCTCTGGAATCCGAAGTCGGCGTCCGAGACGGCGCTGGTCCGCTACAAGGTGTCCACGGCATCGCCGCAAGTGCTGACGGCCTCGCAGGACGTGATCCTGGACGGCGGCTCGCCGGACGCGCAGCGGCGCAAGCAGCGCGGCACCTTCGTCTCCGAGGAGTTGACCTACACCGGCATCGACGGCCACGTGATCAAGGGCGGCGTGAAGCTCAAGGACATGCGCTACGACCTCAGCGGCACGGCCAACTCGGTCGACGGCGTCGACGTGCTGATCGACAACGTCACCGGACTGCCCTACTGGGACGGCACGAACTGCACCGGCACCAACGTCTCCAACAACGGCAGCACCAGCGACCAGTGCAACATCCGGCGCGCGGCGGCGCCGTCCGTGGCCAGCTTCAAGAACAAGCAGTGGGGGCTGTACCTGCAGGACGACTGGAGCCTCACGTCCAAGCTGGAGCTCAACCTCGGCGTCCGCTGGGACTACGAGGACAACATGCTCAACAACGCTTATGCGACACCGGCCGACCGCATCGCGGCGCTGATGGCGCCGGACGTGACGCGTTACGGCATCGTCCCGCCGACGGGCCAGACCTATGCGCAGTCGCTGGCCAAAGGCGGCATCGACGTGTCGCAGTACATCAGCAGCGGCAATTCCCGCAAGGCGTTCAAGAACGCGATCGCGCCACGCGTGGGGTTCTCCTACGACATCTTCGGCAACCGGAACACGGTGGTCTTCGGCGGCTACGGCCGCAGCTACGACCGCACGATGGCGAATCACGCGCTCGACGAGCTGCAGAAGAACCAGTCGCCCGGCGGCGAGATCTGGCTGATCCGCAACGATCTGAAGATGCCGTACGCGGACCAGTTCAGCATCGGGCTGCGACAGGCGCTCACGAAGACCTGGAACGGCGAGATCGCGCTCAGCCGCGTCGAGGCGAAGAACCAGTTCGTCTGGTTCAGCGGCAACCGCGACGCCAACGGCGGTTTCGCGCAGCAGTCGGCGATCGACCCGCTGTGGGGCGGGCCGGACGGCTACGGGCAGGTGGTGCTGGGCGACTCGATCGGCCGCACGCGCACCGACTCCGTGTTCGTGAAGGCGGAGAAGCCGTACTCAGAATCATCGGGTTGGACGGCGACGCTGGCCTACACCTACAGCGATGCGAAGACGACCAACCTCCAGTGGAGCAACGACACCTTCGATTGGACCTACGGCCGCGCGGGTCGCGGCTGGAATCCGAGCACGCTGGTGGACAGGCACCGCCTGGTCGGCGCGTTCATGACGGACAAGCTGCTGCCGTGGGGACTGACCTTCTCCGCCAAGGGCACGTATGCGAGCGGCTTCCCGCGCCGCATGACGAATTGCATCGGCGGCACGCCGCAGTGCTTCCTCGTCGAAGGCGACTCGCCGAGCTTCCGTCAGGTCGACATCAGCATCGGCAAGGCCTTCAAGTACGGCATCCATCAGGTCGCGCTGCGGCTGGACGTGCTGAACGTGCTCGGCGCCGACAACTACGGCGGCTTCGACGACTGGATTGGCAGTGCGCCGCAGCCGGGGGCGACGCCCAACCGGCTTGGCGGCGACAACCTCAACCTCGACAAGCCCAACAACATCCGCGGCGACAACCGCGCGATGCGGGTGGTGTTGAACTACAAGTTCTGAGGATTGCGTTCCGATCAGCGCAGCGGCCGGAACGCCGCGCGCAGTTCCTCGGCGAAGAGCTGCGGCTCTTCCCACGCCGCGAAGTGGCCGCCCTTCTTCACCTCGTTGAAGTAGCTCAGCTTCGGATACGCCTTCTGCGCCCAGGACTTCGGCGCCTGGTAGATCTCGCCGGGGAACACGGTGACCGCGACGGGCACCTTGATCTCCCGCGTGCGCTGCTCGACGACGTTGAAGTTGTTGTTGTTGTTCTCCCAGTACAGCTGCGAGCCCGAGGTCCCGGTGTTGGTCAGCCAGTACAGCGTGATGTCGTCGAGCATCTCGTCCCTCGACAGCGAACGCTCCGGCACACCGCCGCTGAAGGTCCAGTCGGCGAACTTGTCGTAGATCCACGCGGCCTGGCCGGACGGCGAGTCCGACAGGCTGTAGCCCAGCGTCTGAGGGCGCGTGACCATCATCCCGGCGTAGCCGCCGCCGCGCGTGTACAGGCGGTTCATCGATTCGTAGGCGGCCTTCTCCTTCGCGGAGAGGCTGGCCGGCGCGGGCTTGCCGCTCTTGATCGAGGCGGCGATGTCCGCGGGCACGGTGGCCGGCATGTTCACGTGGATGCCCAGCAGCCCTTGCGGCGCCAGACGGCCCTGCGCCTGCGCGACGACCGAGCCCCAGTCACCGCCCTGCGACACGTACTGCGTGTAGCCCAGGCGCTTCATCAGCACGTCCCACGCACGCGCCATGCGCTCGGGGCCCCAGCCGGTGCCGGTCGGCTTGCCGGAGAAGCCGTAGCCCGGCATCGACGGGATGACGATGTCGAAGGCGTCCGAGGCCTGGCCGCCGTGCGCGGTCGGGTCGGTCAGCGGATCGATGATCTTCAGCTGCTCGAAGACCGAGCCCGGCCAGCCATGCGTGACGATGAGCGGCAAGGCGCCGGGATGCTTCGAGCGGACGTGGATGAAGTGGATGTCCAGCCCGTCGATGCGGGTGACGAATTGTGGATAGGCATTCAACTTGGCCTCGGCCTTGCGCCAGTCGTAACCCGTGCCCCAGTAATGCACCAGGTCCTGGAAGCCCGCGAGCTGCACGCCTTGCGAGCGGTCGTCGACCGTCTCGCGATCGGGGAAACGCGTCGCCGCGATGCGCTGGCGCAGGTCGGCCAGCGCCGCCTCGGGAATGGCGGCCTGGAAGGGGCGGATGGTGGTGTCTTCGGCGGCATCGCGCGGCGCGGAGACAGCGGTCGGCGCCTGGGTCTGCGCGCTGCTGGCGACGGGGAACAGGGCGAGGCTGAAGGCGCTCGCGATGGCGGCAGCGGTCGCGGTGACAGCCAGGAGGTGGTGCTTGGCGTTCATGGGACTCCGTGGAGAAGATTCGGCGAGCCGGGATTCGGCACGGGACGAATTTCAGCGGTCGCTGGTATCTCCGACGTGTCCTCGAGCGGGCCTTTTCGTCAGGTCGCGTATGCGGGTCGGCCGCAGATACACACGCATACGATTCACTCGCATGCGACCCACATGCACCCCGCCGAAATGACGTTCCGATCGGGGCATGGCGAATGGATGACGCTCGTCGCGCGGCGTATGCTGGGCCGCTTCGCAACTCCGTGGTCCGGCGCCATGACGACTGCCCTGCTCATCATCGATCTGCAACGCGCGCTCTGCGTCGGCGAATACGCCTGCCACGACGTCGACGCCGTGATCGGTCGCATCAACGGCCTGATCGCACAGGCGCGTGACAGCGGCACGCCCGTGGTCTTCGTCCAGCACGAGGAAGAGGGTTACGAGCCGCTGCGCCACGGCAGCGAGGGCTGGCAGATCGACGATCGCCTGCACGTGCGGCCCGACGACCGACGCGTGTTCAAGACCTCGCCGGACTCGTTCCACAAGACCGATCTGGACGCGGTGCTGAAGGGCTTGGGCGTGACGCACCTGGTCGTCTGTGGCGCGCAGAGCGACTTCTGCGTCGACACGTCGACGCGCCGGGCGCTGAGCGCGGGCTACGACGTCACGCTGGTCGAGGACGGCCACACGACGATCGCCTACGGCGACCTCACGGCGCCGCAGATCATCGACCATCACACGCTGATCCTGCGTAACCTCAACAGCTTCGGACCGACGATGGAGGCGAAGAAGGCTGCGGAGATTTCCTTCTCGCCGGCATCCCGCGCCTAGCAGGCGTCGGCCAGGCTGAGTTCCAGCCGCTTTCCCAGTGCCCGCAGGGCCACCGCGATCGTGTCGATCTTCGTCGGGTGCTTGAGATCGGTCAGGCGATTCACCTCCTGCGGCCGAACGTTCATCAATCGCGCGAGGTCGATGCTCCGCGTGCCTTGCGAGAGCATCTCGTTCAGCAGAAGCACCTTGGCACCAATGCTCGGCGGCAAGTCGATCAAGACCTGCCCCCGCTTCAACCTCGACGGCTGCGGCACCGGGCGCCTGTCCTCGAAGTAGAAGTCCATGGCAGTGGCCAACGCGTCCGCGCCCATGTCGAGCGCGTCCTCGTAAGTGTCCCCGCAGGTGATGGCTTCGGGGATGTCGGGGAAGGTGACCATGAAGCCGGGGCCGTCCGGCGTGATTCGGGCGGGGAAGCTCAACACCATCATTACCTCACTTGGTTTTCAAACCGAGCTGCCGAAGGATCGCCTGCATCGTTCCGGTCTGAAGATCAGAAGCGCGCTTGTGACGATTTCTCCCCCATCAGAACGACAACGCCCCTATCGTGGGGGCGTCCGTGAGATTCGCGGAGATCCGTCGGTGATCAGTCAAAAACGCTCGACGAGAGTAAACAAAAATGTTTATCTTCGCAATGACTTGGAGGCGGCGAGTTCCGACAAGGTCATGTCGCACTGATCCACCGTCCCGATGCAGTCGAGCCCGCGGGACTCGACCTCGTTCATCAGGCTCAGCCATGCGTTCAGGCCTTCGAGCGTGACCTTCGTGCGCGAGGTCCGGCTCCAGCCTCGCTCGGCGAGCTGGCCCAGGTAGATCCACGTCTGCCGGCGCGACAGCCCCGACAGCTGCCCGATGCACGCCTGCGATACCGGCAGCGCCAGGCTGTTGCCCACCGTGCCCGCCCGCTGCGAACTGCTCAGCGCGGCCGCCAGGGTCGCCAGCACGCTGATCAGCCGCTGGAAGCCGTTGCCGGCCAGCCGCATCGTGATCTGGTCCTGCAACCGCGACGCGGTCGCCGCATACAGCTCGCCCGTCGCCGCGTCGCGCTCCGGCGCGTTCGCGTCCTTCATGCGCGGCATCGGGATGTGGATCGTCGTCACGTCGACCAGCGCCGTCACGTCGTAACGCGCCGCCAGCTTGCCCAGCGGCGAGTCCGCCCCGATCACGTCGCCCAGCCACAGCGCCGCCACGGCCACGCGCGTGTCCGCCGCGACCTTCGCCGCAAGGAACGCCGCCCCGCCGCTGATCGCGATCCACTCGGCCAGCGGCGTGCCGGCCTCGATGATCTTCTGGCCGCGCCGATACGTCCGGATCTGGCCGTCGGCCAGCCAGTCGTCGCTCGTCGTGTCCGGTGCGCCGTCGTGCGGCGGCGTCCGCGTCCCTCTCGTGCTCATGATGTGTTCTGCATAAGGTCCGCCGGACAAGGCTCCGCCCTCCGCTGCTCATGCGGAACTGTCGCGAAAGCCATTGCGGCGAATCGTGGGTTATAGAAGCGGACCGCGGACACCGATCGGTGGATAAGCCCCGTGGCGCCGGCCCGGTTTGCGGGTTGACCGCGCGGCGGTCAGCGCGGTTGACCGCGCAGCGGTCGGCGGATCACCAGATGGACAGACTCCTTGCCAGCACGCGCTGGAGCCAGCTGCGCGACGAGGCTTCCGACACGTCGCCCTGCGCGACGCTCTCCAGGCTCGCGTTCACCACGTCCCGCGACGACACGAGGTTGCCCGGGCGGATGTCGCGCGGATTCACGATCCCCGAGAAACGCAGCGTGTTCACGCCCTGGTTCAGGCCCACGTTGCGTTCGCCCGCGACCAGCAGGTTGCCGTTGGGCAGCACGTTGATGACGCTCACCGCCACCGTCGTGACGAAGCTGTTGTCCGTCTCCGTCGTGCCCGAGCCCTTGAACGAATCGCTGCCCGCGGCCGTCGCGTCGATGTTGAGCAGCCGCTCCACCGCGCCGATCTTGCTCTGGCCGCCCGGCCCGCGCACCGCCAGCTTGTTGTCGCGGTTCGTGTCGGTCGTCTGCTTCTGGCTGGCCTTCAGCGTCTCCTGGATGTCCACCTTCATCGTGTCGCCGATCGCGCTTGGGCGCTTGTCGCCCGAGAACAGCGAGGTCGGCGACATGCCCGGCTGGTAGATCGCGCCGTTGTTGGGCCGCTCGATGTACATCGGCGCCTGCGGCGGCGTGACCATCATCGGACCGGCCACCGTCTGCGACGTGCCGGCACACCCGCCCAGCGCGCCAAAGGCGGCGAACGCGAGGATCGCCAGCGCCGGCGCCGTGGTGCGAGCAACCGCTGGAGCAACCGCCGGAGCCATCGCCGACGCGGTCGCGCGGCGGAATTCATTCGTCGACATCACATCCCTCTCCCTCAGCTCTGGAAGCCGGTGATCAGCGCCTTCACGACGGGCGCGATCTTGTTGCGCGTCCCGGCCCAACGGGCCAGGCCGAAGTTCTCCTCGGCGACGTAGCTGCTGCTCGACAGCAAGGTCCCGTCCGCCCGGTGCAGGCTCAGCGACGCGGCGCTGAGGTTGGCGCGATAACCGCTGGCCATCGGCGGCACGCCCCATTCGATCGTCGCGACGTAGCGCAGCCACACGCCGCATTGCTGCAGGCCGGTGCCGGGCTCGTACACGCGGCTGTCCACGCCCTGCCCCTTCAGTTCCGCCTGCATCGCCGGGACCAGGTCCTCCAGCGGCGCATTGCGGTTGAACTCGATGCACAGCGTGCGCACCGGCGCGTCGCCGTGATGGACGGTATTGCTGGCCTTGGCCGGCGCGGCGGTCGCGAGGGCCGTCGACGTCGCGGTGCCGGCGCCCTTGAGCAGTTCCCAGGCGGGCACCGGACTCAGCGCGCTGCAACCCCCGAGGCCCGTCAGCGCAATGAGCGCGAGGCCGGCAAGGGGTCGGACGAAGCGGCGCGACGACGGTTCCGGTCGAATGCGCATGACCCGACCCTCACACCAGTTCATCGAGCACGGCGCCGCCGCCGAGCGCGGCCATCACGCCGTAACCGACGACATTGCCGAGCACGTTGCCGACGCCGCCGGCGACATCGCCGACCGTGTCGGTGACGACATCGGCGACCGTCTCGACGGCATCCACCGCGTCGTTCGCCAGCGCCTGCAGGCCCTTGGCGCTGATGGTCGCCGTCACGCCGAGCAGGGGCCCGAGCGTCACGCTGGGGCCGCCGCCTCGCGACGATCCCGACGAGCCGCCCGACGCGGCGGTGCGGCCGCTCTCGTGCGAGCCGTCGGAGGACGTCGCCAGGGCGACCAGGCTGGACAGGAGGGGCACGCTGCTCAAGGGAGGCTCCCGGCGACGATCAGCCGCGCGCGGCCAGCGAGGCCGTGTCGAGCGACAGCGTGGCGGGAGCGGCGGTCGACGTGGCGGCAGCAGCCGGTGCGACCGCCATCGGTGCTGTCGCCGCGGAAGCCGGCGCACCCGCCTTCGCGTCATTCAGCATCTTCGTGAAATCGGGCGCGCCGGACTTGGCGCCCTTGGCCGGGCCTGCGGACGCCGGGGCGCCGACGTGGGCTGCGGGCGACGGGGAAGCGTTGGGCTTGACGTGCATGGCGAAGCGCTCTCGTTCGTTGGGGTGAACGGATTCTTCGCCGCGGCCACCTCCCGGCATGCCGCAATGAGCGCGACGAACTCAGCGGTCGTCGCGGACTCGGTGAACTGCGTCACCGAGGGAGATCAACTGGGAGGTGTCTTCGCCGCTTTGCCGGCTCAAGTCCGCGCGAGAGCGGCACCGACCTGGGCGATCAGCGCGCCGGGTGGGCGAAAAGGGTCAGGTCACGCGCCCCGGCTTTGATGCGCCATCGCCTCGGTCCATTCGTCCCAGGTGGACTCGGTGACCTCCAGGCCTTCCAGCGCAGGCGGTTCTTCGATGGGCCAGCCGGACGGGCTGAAGGGGATGCGCCGCTGCAGCAACACCTCGGTCTGCCGCAGGATGCGCTGCATGGCCGAAGTGAAGGGGTGGCCGGGTTCTCCGGCGGGTGGCGCGAAGCGTTGTCGCATGGTCCTCTCCTGACGAGTTCCCACTATCAGCGGGGGTCGGCCCAAGTGCCATCCCACCATAGGGTGGACTCGGGGGGATGCCGGAGGGGGTGTGACGAAAAGGCAGTGGGGACGGCCAGGCGGTCGGCCGGCCCGAGGAGCCCATCAACGGCGCGTGAAGCGGCTTCGCCACCTCATCAGATCGATCATTTCGATCTGATGGAACTGATCGGAACTGATCGGAATTGATCGTCAGCGCGGGCCGTCAGATCACCTGCCGGAGCAGCGCATACAGCGCGATCGCGCCGGAGAGCACCGCGCAGGCGGTCTTCATCGAACGGTTGGCCACGAAGGCGCCGATCAGGCTGCTGACCAGGATGGCGGCGAGGAGGTAGTTGGTTTTCATGGGCCGCGATTGTGGCGGCGCGCTGGCAGGTGTCCGGCGAGCGCCGCGGCGCGGATCAGACAGTCGCCCGATCGGGGCGGTTGATCTCGACGGTGACGTGAACAAGTTCCTCGTGGACGGACAGCAGCCGGCGCACCTCGTCCGGCCGTGCCTCGGGGCTGTCGGTGACCAGCGAGACGATGCAGGCGTACTGCGCGCGACCGACGCGCCAGACGTGCAGGTCGGCGATCGCCGCCGGCCACGGCGCGGCGGCGATGACCTCGCGGATCTCGTCGACGACCGGCGCGTCCATCTCGGCGTCCAGCAGCACGCGGCCGGTGTCGCGCAGCAGCCCGCGCGCCCAGACCGCCACCAGCACCGCGCCCGCGATGCCCATCACCGGATCGAGCCAGTCCGCGCCCCACAACCGGCCGCCCAGCAGGGCCACGATCGCCAGCACCGAGGTCGCCGCGTCGGCCAGCACATGCATGTAGGCGGCGCGGAGGTTGAGGTCGTCATGGCCCTGCCCCGGCGCGTGGTCGTGCGGCTCGCCGTGCCCATGCCCGTGTCCGTGTCCGTGTCCGTGTCCGTGTCCGTGCGCATGACCGTGGTCGTGCCCGTGATGGTGGTGCTCGCCGCGCAGCAGCCAGGCGCAGGCAAGGTTCACCGCCAGGCCGACCGCCGCGACCGCGATCGCCTCGTCGTAGTGGATGGGCGTCGGCGCGATCAGCCGCTCGACCGATTGCCACAGCATCAACCCCGCGACGCCGACCAGCAGCAGCGCGCTGCTGTAGCCGCCGAGGATCTCGATCTTCCAGGTGCCGAAGGCGAAGCGCCCGTCCCTGGCCCAGCGCCGCGCGGCGCCGTAGGCCAGCAGCGACACGCCCAACGCCACCGCGTGCGAGCTCATGTGCCAGCCGTCGGCCAGCAGCGCCATCGAGTTGAAGACGTAGCCGCCGGCGATCTCCGCGACCATCATCAGGACCGTCAGCAGCACCGCCCAGCGCGTGTTGCGGGCGGCAAGCGGATTGCCCTCGTCGAAGACATGCGTGTGTTGCCAGGGCGTGGTGGACATCGACGGAGACATGATGGCGGCGGCGAAGTGGACGGCGGGTGGAGGCGCGAGCGCCGCAGTATCCCCTTCGCGCCGCGCCTCCGGCGCCAGAGTCCCCGCGCCGGGACGGTCATCGGGCGGGGGTAGACTCCGCCGCAGCTTTTCAATCACGACAACGGGATCCTGGGTGGACACAGAGGAGCGACAACCCTTGCGGGTGGTGGTGCTCGGCGGATCGGCGGGCAGCATCGATGCGCTCGGCACCGTGCTCGGTGCGCTACCGAACGAACCGGGTTTTGCGGTGCTGGTCATCACGCACCTGGACCCCAACGAGGAGACCCGGCTGCCCGAGGTCCTGCGCGACCGCAGCACGCTCCCGGTGGAGCGCCTCGAGCACTTCACCAAGGTCGAGCACGGCCGCGTCTTCGTGATGCCGGAGAACGTCGGCGTCATGGCGCTGGACGGCCATTTCCGCCTCACCCGCCGCACGCCCGGGCTGCACCTGCCGATCGACGCCTTCCTGGCCTCGCTGGCGCAGGACCCCGACCTGGACGGCGCGGTCGTCATCCTGTCGGGCACCGGCCAGGACGGTGCGGCCGGCATCGTCGACCTGAAGGCCACCGGCGGCTTCGTGCTCGCGCAGGCGCCCAACACCGCGGCGCACGACGGCATGCCGATCGCCGCGATCGACACCGGCCTGGTCGACGAGGTCCTGCCCCGGAGGACATCCCCGCGGCGCTGATGCGCCGCTTCGGCCAGCCGCACCACGAAAGCGACCTGCCCGGCTCCGCCGGCGTCGCGCAGGACGTCGACGCGCTGGAGACCGCGCTGGCGATCGTCCAGCAGAAGGCCGGCGTCAACCTCGGCTACGTCAAGGACGTCAACCTGCGCCGCCGCTTCCTGCGGCGCGTGCTGCTGCAGAAGGACCGCGACGTCGGCGCCTACCTGCAGTTCCTGCGCACCGACCCCTACGAGGCCGCCGCGCTGCGCGACGACGTGCTGATCGGCGTGACCGCGTTCTTCCGCGACGCGGAGTTCGTCAACGTGCTGCGCCAGGTCGTGCTGCCCAAGCTGCTGGCGCTGCGTCACGACCCGATCCGCATCTGGGTGCCCGCCTGCTCGACCGGCGAGGAGGTCTACACGATCGCCATGCTGCTCAAGGAGGCGATGATCTCCGAGGGCATCCACCGCCGCGTGCAGATCTTCGGCACCGACCTGAACGAGGCCTCAATCGAGACCGCCCGCGGCGGCCGCTATACCGCCGCCGCGCTGGAGAACGTGCCGCAGCCCTTCCGCGACACCGCCTTCGTGCTGAGCTCCGGCGGCTACCTCGTGGCCAAGGACCTGCGCGAGATGTGCGTCTTCGCGCGGCACAACCTGCTCACGCATGCGCCGTTCTCCGGCATGGGCCTGATCAGTTGCCGCAACATGCTGATCTATTTGCGCAAGGAGGCGCAGCAGCATGTCTTCGAGGTGCTGCACTACGCCTGCCGCAACGACGGCTTCATGCTGCTGGGCCGGGCCGAGGCGGCCTCGGTCGCCGACGGCTTCGAGCACGCCGGCGCGCCGCACCTGTACCGCAAGCTGCCGAACTCGCGCCGCCACCGGCCGCTGTTCCCGATCGATGCGCTGCGGCCCTGGGCCAGCGACGGCAACGCGCCGCGCGTGCCGCAGGCGCCGCCGCCGGACCTGGTCAGCGAGGCCGCCAACCGTGTCGCCCTCGCGCGCTACGTGCCGCCGGGCTTCGTCGTCAGCCAGGGCGGCGACGTGGTGCAGTTCCGCGGCGACGTCTCCGCCTTCATCGCACCGGCCAGCGGCGAGGCCACGCTCGCGCTGCCGCGCCTGCTGGACGCGTCGCTCGACGTGCCCGTGCGCACGGCGCTGGTCGAGGCCAAGCGCACCGGGCAGCCGGTCCGGCGCGAGCGCGTCGCCTTCAACGATCGCCGCTACGTGCTCGAGGTCCTGCCGCTCGAAGCGGGAGAGGCGTCGCAGCATTTCCTGGTCACCTTGGCGCCCCAGCCGGACGAGCCCGCCGCCGAGACCACGTCGGCGCTGTCCACGCCGCCGTTCTCGCCCAGCGGCGCCCGTGCGCGCGTCGACGAGCTCGAGCGCACCGTGACGACGCTGTCCGACGAACTCGAGGCGACCCAGGCGCAGCTGCGCACGCTGGTCGTCGAATTCGAATCGGCCAACGAGGAACTGCGCACCGCCAACGAGGAGATGCTCAGCACCAACGAGGAATTGCAGAGCGCCAACGAGGAGCTGCAGAGCGCGAAGCAGGAGCTCGAATCGGCCAACCAGGAGCTGCTCTCGCTGAACGAGGAACTCAAGTCGCGCAACGACGAGCTGGATCTCGCCAACGACGATCTGAGCAACCTCGTCGAGGGCATCCCGCTGCCGGTCGTGGTGCTGGACCGCCAGCTGCGGCTGCGGCATGCCTCGCCGCAGGTGGCGCAGCTGTTCGGGCTCGATCCCGCGGCGCTGGGCCAGGCGATCGGGCAGCCGGTCGTCAACGTCACCTCGCGCTTCGCCGTCGGCCAGCTGGAGCAGCTGGTGCAGGCGGCCGTGCAAGGCCTGGCACCGGTCGAACACGAACACCAGGACACCGAGGGCCGCTGGTGGTTGATCAACGTGCGGGCCTACCGCACCGCCGACGAGCGCATCGACGGCGCGGTGATCGCCTTCCAGGACATCCACGAACTGCGCTGCGCGCTGGAATCGGCGCAGCATGCGCGCGACGACGCGGAGCGCGCCAACACGGCCAAGGACGACTTCCTCGGCATGGTCTCGCACGAACTGCGCGCGCCGCTGAACGTGATCTCCGGCTGGGCCTCGGTGCTGAAGCAGTCGCAGGAACGCGGCACGCTCGGCGAGGCGACCGCGACACGCGCGATCGCCACCATCCTCAAGCATTGCCAGGCGCAGGCGCAGTTGATCGACGACCTGCTCGACGTGTCGCGCATCGCGTCCGGCCACCTGACGCTGGAGATGCGCCCGCTCGACCTCTCGGCCTGCGTGCGCGCGGTCGTCGACGGGCTGCAGCCGGCCGCCGAGGTCAAGGGCCTGACGCTGAGCGGCACCGGCCTGCAGCAGCCGCATCGCATCCAGGGCGACCAGCGCCGGATGCAGCAGATCGTGGCCAACCTCGTCGGCAACGCGTTGAAATTCACGCCGCGCGACGGACGGATCACCGTGTCGCTGAGCCGCATCGGGCCGACGATCGAGCTGGCCGTCGTCGACACGGGCATAGGCGTCGCGGTCGAACTGCTGCCCCGGCTGTTCGACCGCTTCACGCAGGCCGACATCAGCCGCACGCGCGAGTACGGCGGCCTCGGCCTGGGACTGTCCATCGTGCGCCACCTGGTGCTGGCGCACGGCGGCACGGTGACGGCGCACAGCGACGGCGAAGGCCGCGGCACACGTCTGACGGTGCGCTTCCCGGCGGTGGAGCTGGTCTCGGACACGCCCGAGACGACGCCGCGCGAGAGCGTCGACGCCGATCTCGGCGGCCTGCGCGTGCTGCTGGTCGACGACGATCCGCATGCGCTGGACGCGCTGCGGCATCTGCTGGAGCTGGCCGGCGCCGAGGTGCGCGCGGCGGGCTCGGTCGAGCAGGGATGGGAGCAGGTCGCGGCGGCGTCCGAGCATCCGCCGCACGTGCTGATCAGCGACGTGGCCATGCCCGGCGCGGACGGGTATTCGCTGGTGCGCCGGCTGCGGGCGCGGGAGCGTGCGCTCGGCACCGCGTCGCCGCTGTTTGCCGTGGCGCTGACGGGCTTGGCCACGCTGCAGGATCGCGACGCGGCCATCGCCGCGGGCTTCGACGACCACCTGGCCAAGCCGGTGGACGTGGACCTGCTCATCGAGAAGGTGCTGCTCGCGCGCCCGCGCTGATCGCGGCCGTCGCGAAGGCGCCGCGGCGGATCAGTCCGCCGCCTGCATGACCGCCGGCAGGTCGATGGTCCGGCGGCGAGCCCGCTTGACGTCGTACATGCGCTGGTCGGCCAGGTGCAGCGCCTGCTCGACGCTGAGCCCCGCCGGGTCGAGCGCCACGACGCCGACGCTGGCGCCCGCGTACTGCAGCGCGTGGCCGTCGAGGTCGAAGCGGCCCACGCTCGCGAGCGCGGCGCGCTGCTCCAGCGTGCGCGCGGCCTGCGCCGGCTCGCCGCGATCCACGAGCGGTCCTTGCGAACGCGGCAGGCCGCCCAGGCTCACGCCGGGACCGACGACGATGAATTCGTCCCCGCCCACCCGCGCCAGCATGTCGGAGCCGCGCAGCTCCAGCGACAGGCGCTGGGCGATCTCGCGCAGGAACAGGTCGCCGCGATGGTGGCCGAGCTGGTCGTTGACCGACTTGAAGCCGTCCAGGTCGATGCATCCCAGCAGCACGCAGGTGCCGTCGCGGGTGGCGCGCTGCAGCTCGCGCTGCAGTTCGTCGAACAGCGCGCGGCGGTTCGGCAGTCCGGTCAGCACATCGGTCAGGGCGTAGGTCGCCAGCTGCTCGTTGGCCGCGCGCAGGTCGGCCACCAGCCGCTCACGCTGCAGGAACTGGCTCACCAGCGACGAGAACAGCCGCAGCAGCGACTGCGCCTCGGGACCGATCGTGCGACGGTCCGCGCTGGCCGCGCACAGCGTGCCGAGCAGCTCGCCGCCGTCGTCACGGATCGGCGCGCTCACGTAAGTCTGGATGCCGAGCTGGCGCGCGGCGTCGGAGTCGCCCCAGCACGCCGCCACGTCGCTCGTGGCCATGCGGCCGGCGTCGAGCGCGCGCTTGCACAAGGTGTCCGACCAGGGGACGGTGAGCCCCTCCGGGATGGTCATCGTGCCGGCGTTGCGGGCCAGCAGCACGTGCTGCTCACCGGCACGCAGGTCGATCGTGGTGAGGTAGGTCGACTCCAGGCCGGTGACCGTGCCCAGCATGTCCAGCAGCGGGCGGGTCAGCTGTTCCAGGTTGCGGGCGACGGGGACGGTCGACGTCAGGCGGGCGAGCAGGGCATCCAGATCGGCGGTCGAAATCAGGACTGAAGTCGTGGATGTTGTCACAACTGCGAAGCACCGCCGGACGCCGTCCGTCATGACACGGGTGCCGTCCGCCGGATCGCGGACGCGTCCTTCATGACCGCGACATAGTGCCGCTCCGCCGGGCGTGGGAATTGCCGCTTTCGCAACATCGCAGACCAGGGGAGAACCCGCATGCAACGCGACGGACAGTACCGCGGCGTCACTTACCGCGTCGAATCGACACCCGCCCCCGGCGGGGCCTTCGTTGGCCACTACCAACTGCTGGATACCGGCCGGCGTCGGAGCGACGCGCCCGATCCCGGCCTGGCGGATCAAGGCCTGCCCAATGCCGCGGCAGCCAACGACGCCTTCGGAGACAGGCTCGAGGCCGGGGACGATCGGACGAACTCCGCCTCAGGCGTGGACGACGTCGTCCACCCGGCGACCGACTCCGCCTGGGCGACCGAGAACGAGGCGCTCAACTACGCCACCGAGGCGGCCTGCCATGCGATCGAAATCATCCAGCTCGGGCGGCCGCAGGCTCAAGGACGAGGGAGCTCGTCGAGCAGGAGGCGGACGGACTCGCTGGGGCAGTAGGGGAGACCGCCCGACGCCGTCAGGCCTGGCGCGGGCACTCCACGACGCAGGGGGCATCCCTCCGGGAACCCCCAGCGTCATTCCGGCCCCACCCGCACTCGCTGACCGCGGGCCTTGGGACTTTCTGACTGCGAGAGATGGACCGGTCAGGCTTCACCCAGGGCGCGCGCGACCAGCTCCACCTGCTCCAGCTGGTGGATCGTGTGGGAAGAGGTGGCGCCAGAGCCGTTCGCACGGCGCGCCACGCAGCGCAGCTGCACATGCTGCGGCAAGACCGCATCCATCTGCTCGCGGATGAAGCTCCACGCGCCCTGCTGACGATGCTCCTCCTGCACCCAGGTGATCTCGACGAGCGCCGGATAGCGCGCGAACAGCGCCGTCAGTTCATCGGCGGGGAACGGATAGAACTGTTCGACTCGGGCCAGCGCCAGGTCCGCGCGCGCCACCGACCGACGGCCACGATCCAGGTCGTAGTGCACCTTGCCGCTGCACAGCAGCAGGCGCTCGACCTGCTCGGCGCGCTCGACCGTCGCATCGTCGATGACCGGCTGGAAGCTGCCGCCCGTCAGGTCCGCGATCTCCGCGTGCGACGCCTTCTCGTGATACAGCGTGCCCTTGGGCGACATCACGATCAGCGGCTTGCGCAGCGTGTCGAACGCCTGTCGGCGCAGCAGGTGGAACCATTGCGCGGCCGTCGACGGACAGGCCACGCGCAGGTTGTCCTCGCCGCACAGCTGCAGGAAGCGGCTCAGGTAGCCGCTCGAGTGATCGGGCCCGATGCCCTCGTTGCCGTGCGGCAGCAGGATGGCCAGCGAGGAGGTGTCGCCCCACTTCTCCTCGCCCGAGCTGATGTACTGGTCGACGAAGACCTGCGCGCCGTTGACGAAGTCGCCGAACTGCGCCTCCCACACGGTCAGCGTGCGCGTCGCCCCGACGCTGTAGCCGTACTCGAAACCGAGCACCGCCTCCTCGGACAGCGGTGAGTTGAAGATGTCGAAGCGCCCCCGCGACGGGTCGCCCGGACCCGCGCCTGGCCGTTCGCCATGCCCCGCGCCGTGTGCGTCGCCATGACCGTTGCCGTGACCCTTGTTGGCACCGATCTGTCTCAGCGGCACGAACTCTGTCGGAGCGCCCTCGCCCACTGCCCCCGTCAGCATGGTCGTCTGCGAGGTCCACACCGCCTGCCGATGCAGGAAGGTGCCGCGCCGCACGTCCATGCCGGAGATGCGCACGTTGAGGCCGCCTTGCAAGATCGTCGCGTAGGCGAGGTTCTCGGCGAAGCACCAGTCCGCGCGCAGCGGCGGCTCGGTGAGCCCCGCCATCCGGCGCCAGTGGTCCGTCAGCGTGCGCACCATCGCGTGCGGCTCGAAGCCGTCGGGCAGCCGCGTCATCGGATCGACCAGCGCCTGCAGCCCGGCCAGGTCCAAGCGGGGCACCTCGCCCGGGCGGCGCAGCGGGGACGGCGATTCGTCCTGCGCCGGGATCAACGGATCGGAGAACGCCTGGTGCGCGCGCACGCGGCTGTGCGTGACGTGCGAGGCCATGTCGGTGTCCGGCGGCAGGACGCAGTCGGCGCGCAGCGCGGCGGCGTAGCGCTCGACGATCGTCGGATGCGTCTGCGTCAGCGCGTGGATGCGCGGCCGCGTCAGCGACGGGACGTCGCTCTCCGAGTGGCCGAGGCGGCGGTAGCCGATCAGGTCGATGACGATGTCGGAGCCGAAACGCGCCCGCCAGGCCAGCGCGATCGCCGCGGCACGCAGGGCCTGCTCGGGCTCGTCGGCGTTCACGCGCAGGACCGGCGCGTCGACCATGCGCGTGACGTCGGTGCAGTACTGCGCCGGCCAGGCGCTCATCGGGTTGGGCTCAGTGAAGCCGACCTGGTTGTTGATGATCACGTGCACCGTGCCGCCGACGGTGTAGCCCGGCTTGCCGCCCAGCATCAGCGTCTCCATCACGACGCCCTGCCCCGCGAAGGCCGCGTCGCCGTGCAGCATCAGCGGCAGCACGAGCCGGCGGCCGTCCTGGTCCGCGCGCTCGCGGCCGAGCGCGTCCTGGCACGCACGGGCCAGGCCCGTGAGCACCGGATGCACGCTCTGCAGATGCGACGGGTTGTGCGCGAGCGTCAGCGTCAGCCGGCCCTGCGGCGTGTCGAGCTCGCGTTTGCCGCCGAGGTGGTAGATGAGATCGGTGTGCAGCTCGGGATGCGGCGACTTCGGGTCGAAGAAGTCCAGCACGCGCGCCGGCGGGAAGCCCATCAGGTTGACCAGCACGTTGACGCGGCCCCGATGCGGCATGCCGAGGAAGATGCGCCGCACGCCGTGGCCCGCGGCCTCCTCGCAGAGCGCGTCCAGCAACGGGATCAGCGTCTCGTTGCCTTCCAGGGAGAAACGCTTCGCGTGCGGGAAGGCCTGCGCGACGTGCTCCTCCCAGCCCTGCGCGCGGATCAGCCGGTCCAGCAGCGCCAGGCGCTCCGCGGCGCCGCCCGCCCCCGGGGGCGCGGACTCCATCGCGTGATGGAGCCAGTCGCGCCGCGACGCGTCGCGCACCGCGCTGGCATCGAGCGCCAGTCCGCCGCAGTAGATCGCCTTCAGCGTGCGGTCGAGATCGCCGACGGTGCGGGCGTTCCACAGCGGCGTGCCGGCCGGCGACAGCCAGTCGCCGGGCTGCAGCCCGAAGCGCTGCGGGTCGAGCAGCGACGGATCGGCGGGGCGCGAAACGCCCAGCGGATCCAGTCGCGCACTGCGATGACCGTCGCGACGATGCGCGTCGATGAAGGCGAGCACCTCGGGCCGCCAGCGCGCGCCGGAGGGGTCGGGCGAAGCTGACGTCGGCGCTGCCGCGCCCGGCTGGATCCTGTCGTTCATGAGTCGCTCCCTGGTGATGCGACGGATACAAACGCGGCGATGACAGTGCCGCGGACGAAAACGGCGATGTGGGCGATGACGGCGTCGCAGGCGGTTCTGCGCCGCCTGTCGACCTGGGCCGCGCTACAACACGAAAGCCCGCACCGCGTTGTTCAGATGCGTGGCCTCGTCCTGCAGCGCCTTGGCCGAGGCGGTGCTCTGCTCGACCATCGCGGCGTTCTTCTGCGTGGTGTCGTCCATCTGCATGATGGCCGCATTGACCTGCTCGATGCCCATGCTCTGCTCGCGACTGGAGGCGCTGATCTCGGCGACGACGCCGCTGACCTGCCGGATGCCCGAGACGACCTGGGTCATCGTTTCGCCGGCCTGTTCGACCAGCCGGCCGCCGGCCCCGACCTGCTCGGTCGATTCGACGATCAGCGACTTGATCTCCTTGGCCGCGCTGGCCGAGCGCTGCGCCAGCGCCCGCACCTCCGAGGCCACCACGGCGAAACCGCGGCCGTGCTCGCCGGCACGCGCCGCCTCGACGGCCGCGTTCAGCGCCAGGATGTTGGTCTGGAAGGCGATGCCGTCGATCGTGCCGATGATCTCGCCGATGCGATGCGAGGACGCGGAGATGGCGCTCATCGTCGCGACCACCTCGCCGACCGCCTTGCCGCCGGCGCTGGCGACCTCCGACGCCGTCGCGGCGCGGGCATTGGCCTGGTCGGCGTTGTCGGCGCTCATGCGGATCGCCGCGGTCAGCTGTTCCATCGCGGAGGCGGTCTGCTGCAGCGCGCTGGCCTGCGCCTCGGTGCGCGCCGAGAGATCGGCGTTGCCCTGCGCAACCTCCTTCGCCGCGGCGGAGATGGTGTCGGCGCCCTGCCGGACCTCCGAGACGATGCGATGCAGGCTGCGCACCATGTGCTGCAGCGCGCCGATCAGCCGGCCGATCTCGTCCGTGCTCTGCGGCATCGGACGCAGCGTGAGGTCGCCCTTGGCGACGTCCTCGGCCAGCTGGATGGCCCCGTGGATGCGGTGCGTGATCGAGCGCGTGATGCTGATCGCCGTCAGCACGCCCAGCACCACCGCGACCGCGGCGACCAGCGTCATCCACAGCTTGGAACGCCGCGCATCCTCCTTGGCCTTGACCACGTCGTCGGCCATGGCCTTGGTCTGGTAGTCGACCATCTTGTCGATCAACGCGTAGTAGCGCACCTGCGACTGCGCCATGTCGCCCTGGTAGATGGCCATGGCCTGGTCGCGCTCGCCGGCGGCGATCAGGTCGAAGAGCTTGCGTACCGCGGTACCGTAGACCTTCCGGGCCTCCGACTGCTCGGCGAAGATGGCCTTCGCCTCGTCGGTGTTGAGCATCTTCTCGAACTTCGCGAAGTTCTCGGTGTTGGCCGCGCGCACGGCGGCGTAATCGTCCATGTAGCGCTTGGCCTGGGCGGGATCGGTGGCCATCAGCAGGCGCCCGATCACGATCACGCCCTGGTCGCCGACATTCTTGATGTCGTCGCTCAGGGCGATCTGCCCATAGCGGTCCTCGACCACCCGGTCCATCGTCCCGCTGGTGCGGTTGAGCACCGAGACGGCGACGGCCAGCACCAAAAGCAGCAAGGCAATGACAACGGCAAATGCGGCGGCCAGCCGCGTGCCGATATTGAAGTTGGACAACGTTGGCATGTTTTTTCTCCCTGAAAGCCGACGGTCGAACCAAATCGGGGCAAAACACAGTCCGCCCCCGATGGACGCGGTGCGCGCCCCGCGTCAGGCATGACTCCCCGTGGCCCCGATTTGGGAAGCACCGCCAGGCGCAAACCGCAGCCATAGCCCAGCTATGGCGAGGATTTGCAACAACGCGGTGCGCCCAAAGCGGGGCCACGGGGAGTCATGCCTGCTCTGCGAAAGTGGCGATGTATTGGCAGGCGACGCGATCAGCGTGCTCGACGGCCTCGTCGGCGGACGGGAATTCGTCGTCCAGCTCGTGCCAGGCGGTGACGCCGGGGCGGCCGTCCTCCTCGCCCTTGACGACGAATCGCCCTCGCCAGGGACCGGAGCCCGGCCCGTGGGTATCGAGGACGTAGGTACGGCCCTTGTGCTGGCGGACGGTCTGTGAGGTCGTCATGGTCGGCAACGGTCGGACGGACGCTGGAGTGCCGCGTCGACGGGCGCGAAGGGGACGCGCTCGGACGCGGGTGTCGCGGAGCCCGTGTTGTACACCTCCGCCCGCTTCACGGGAATGAAATCCTTGCGAGCGTCCCCGCTCGTCCCGGAGCCGGGCATGCCGGCCCCCCCGGGAGCGAATTCCGAGCGGCGAGGAGGAGATTGAGCGGACGGGGGGGCCGGCATGCCCGGCGACCGCTCGGTCAACGCACCTGATTGCGTCCTTCGCGCTTGGCGACGTAAAGCGCCTCGTCGGCTTGCGCGATGAGGCTCTGCAGCGTGCATTCGTCGCTGGGCACGCAGGCGGAGACGCCGAGGCTGACGGTGACGACCGGGCCAGCCGGCGAGTTCGGATGCGGCATCGCGAGCGACTCGATGCCGGAACGGACGGACTCCGCCACCTTGAGCGCGGCGTCGCGGTCGGCGCCGGGCAGCAGCACGACGAATTCCTCGCCGCCGTAGCGGGCCGCCAGGTCGCCGGCGCGCCCGATCGACGCGCCCAGCACCGCGCCCACGGCGCCCAGGCACTCGTCGCCCTTCAGGTGGCCCATCTGGTCGTTGTAGCGCTTGAACGCGTCGACGTCGGCGATCACCAGCGCCAGCGAGCTGCCGGTGCGACGCGCGCGGCGCCACTCCTCGTCGGCCGCCTCGTTGAAGCGCCGGCGGTTGGGCAGGCCCGTCACCGCGTCGAGGAAGGAGAGCTGCTTCAGATGCTCGTTGGCCTGCCGGAGTTCCTCCGTGCGTTGGGCCACCAGGCGTTCCATCTCGATGTGGCGGGCGCGCAGCTGGCGCATCCGGAACATCACGGCGCCGGCGAAGAAGCCGATCGCCCCGACGGCAACGAGCAGGTGGAACCAGCCGGTCTCATGGAAGCGCGGCCGCACGGTGACCGGCAGCGGCGTGTCCGATTCGCGCCAGCGCTGACCGTCACCGGACACCGCCAGGCGCAGCTTGTACTGACCGTGGGACAGCGCGGGGAAGGTCAGCTCGCGGTCGTTGCCGACATCGGTCCAGCCGCGCGACAGCCCCTCCATCCAGAAGCGGAAGCGCACGCGATCGGCCTCGCGCAGCGTCGACGCGGCCAGGCTGACCGACAGCGCCACCGGCCCCGGCGGGAGCGCCAGCGGCTGGCCGTCGAGCGCGAGCGTTTCGCCGTCGACCTTGATCTGCTCGATGCGCACCGTCGGCGGCTCGCCGCCGCCGGGCAGGCGCTCGGGATCGACCACCACCAGGCCCGCCGACGAGGGCAGCCAGACGCGGCCGCGGGCGTCGACGGCACCGGCCGCCTGCAGGTTGCCGGCGAAGCTGGTGGCGCGCAGCGTGTCGCCCGGCCCGAAGCCGACCGAGCGCACCTGCTTGAGCCGGCCCTCGAGAAAGGCGTCGAGGTCGTCGCGGGCGACGCGGTAGAAGCCGCGGTTGCAGGTGATCCAGAAATGCCCCGCGCGGTCTTCGAGGAAGACCTGCGACAGTCCGTCCCACAGCCCGTCCGCCGGCTTGATCGCGCCGATGCGGCCGTCCTTCAGGCGGTTGATGCCTTCGCCGTTCGTGCCGATCCAGAGTTCGCCGCGCGCGTCCTCCTTGAGCGCCATGATCCAGTCGGACAGCAGGCCGTCGGCCGTCGTGAACTGGCGCGCCTGGCCGTCGCGCCAGCGCACCAGCCCCTGGCCGGTGGTGCCGAACCAGAGCGTGCCCGCGCGGTCCTGCAGGATCGCCGCGACGCCTTCCTTGGGCAGGCCGGGCGCGGTGACGACGTCGAAGCCATGGCCGTTGAAACGCGCCAGCGCCGAGCGCGTGCCGACCCACAGCGTGCCGGCGCGATCTTCGAAGATCGAGCGCACCTCGATCCCGGGCAGGCCGCTGTCGGCGCCGAAGGTGTCGATGTGGCCATCGGGTCGACGGCGCGCGATGCCCGCGGTGTAGGTGCCGATCCAGAGGGTGCCGTCGCGCGCCTCGTGCAGCGTCGAGACCTCGTCGGTCGGCAGGCCGTCGGCCTGGCGCACCGTCGTGATGCGGCCGTCCTTCATCCGGTTGAGTCCGCCGCCGGAGGTCGCGGCCCAGACCGCGCCGTCGCGCGCGGCAAGCACCGAGCGGACGTTGTCATGGCTGAGGCCCTCCGGCGTGCCGAGCACGGTGAAGGCGCGGTTGCGCAGCCGGTTCAGGCCGTCGACCCAGGTGCCCACCCAGATGCTGCCTTCGCGGTCGGCCATCAGCGACCAGATCTGGCCGCCGGCCAGGCCGCTGCCCGGACCGCTGCCGCTGGAGATCGTGCTGAAGCGCCCCTCGCGGAAACGGCTGACGCCCGCGCCCCAGCTGCCGACCCACAGGTCGCCGCGGGCGTCGCGGGCCAGCGCGGTCAGGTGATCGCTGGGCAGGCCGTCGGCGGTCGTGTAGACGCGCATCGCCGATGGGTCGAGACCCGGCATGCGCACGAGTCCGCCGCCCGCCGTCGCCGCCCAGATGCCGCCAGCCGGATCGGCGATCACGAAGCGCACCTGCGCATGCGGGAAACCGCCCGCCGGATCGAAGACCTTGAACTTGCCGTCCGGTGTCATCGCGAACAGGCCGGCACCGGTGGTGCCGATCCAGAGCGTGCCGGCCGCGTCGAACACGGCGCTGCGCAGCCGCGCGGCGGGCAACCCGTCCGCGGTGCCGAAGACCTTGACCGCGCCGTCCTGCCAGCGGACCAGTCCGCCGTCGCCGGCCGCCCAGATCGCGCCGGTCTTGTCCTCGACCAGCGACCAGATCCGGCGGCCGCCCGCCTGCGCCTTGGTGACGGCCGGCGAGAAGCGGCCGTGCTCATAGACGGTCACGCCGTTGGGATGGCCGATCCACAGCCGGCCGCGCCGATCCTCCAGCAGCGCGAACACCGGCTGCGAAGCAACGTCGGGCGCCCGCGCGGCGTCGAAGCTCACGAACCGCTTGCCGTCGAAACGCGCCAGGCCGCCACCGGTGCCGATCCACAGGCCGCCGTCGCGGGACTGGAGCAGCGCCTGGACGGTGTTGAGCGGCAGCCCCTGTTCGGTCTGCCAGAGATCGATCTTGTACTGGCTGACGGCACGGACCGGATCGGACAGGTCGCCGATGGCGCTGAGGTCGGGCACCGGCGCGGACGCTGGCGTCCTTGCCGCTGCCGCTGCCGGTGCGGCGGTGGATGCGGCCCGTACAGCCGGCACCGCCTTCGTCACCACGGGCGCTGACGCGTGTGCCGACGCCGCGGTCGCCGCCATGCCCCCCGGTGCCGCCGTCGCCACGCAGAACGCGGCGAGCAGCCACGCCGCCCCGCGAAGACGCATCGGCATCCCGGGCAAGGGATCGTCGGAGGAGAGGGAGGGCGACCGGTCGAAAGTCATAGGCGAGGACGGCGATTGTGACCGGTCCTGACGCAGCATCCGGGCTGCCGTACGGGAGACGGGGGCGGATCGCATGAAGGCGCGTCGGGTCATCGATCACCGCGCCGCGGCGATGCGGTCCCAGGACAAGCCGAACTTCAGCAGGTACTTGCGCAAGCGGTCGGCGTCGTTGACGACGCTGCGCGCCTGCCGGCTGGCATGGAAGAGCTGCCGTCCTGCCTCCGACAGGGACGACGCCGCCGCGCACACACGCAGCACGGCCGCGAGCTGGAGGCGATCGAAAAGGTCCATCGCCTCCAGGGCCGGCGCGTCGAGGAGCGCCGCGAGCAGCGACTCGCCCACCCGTCGCCGGCGCCCGCGTTGCCCGGGCCGGCGGTCTCGCGTTCCCACAGCCACTCGAGCCGCGCGATCTCGGCCTCGACCAGCGGCAAGCCGATGCGACCGCCCTCCGCCAGCGTCACCAGCCGCATCACCGAGGCCGACAGGTCGCGGAAGTTGCCGCTCCACGGCGCCCGCGGCGATTGCGCGAAGCCGAGGTAACGCGCCTTCGCCTCGGCGTTGAAGCGCACCGCGCGGCCGCTTTCGCGCCCGACCTGCTGCACCAGGTGATCGACGTTGGGCTCGATGTCCTCGGGCCGATCGCGCAGCCCGGGCAGGCTGTAGGTCCAGAGGTTGATCCGCGCGAACAGGTCGTCGCGGAAGCGCCCTGCGGCGACCTCGGCGCGCAGGTCGCGGTTGGTGCCGACGATCAGTTGGAAGTCGCTGGCGACCTCGCGGTCCGCGCCCACGGGCAGGAAGCGCTTCTCCTCGATCGCCTTGAGCAGCATGGCCTGCTCGTCCAGGCCCAGTTCGCCGATCTCGTCCAGGAACAGCAAGCCGCCGTCGGCCGTGCGCAGCAGCCCGGCCCGATCGGCCATCGCGCCGGTGAACGAGCCCTTCTTGTGCCCGAACAGCGTCGACGCCGCGCCGTCGCCGCGCAGCGTCGCGCAGTTGACCTCGACGAAGGCGCCGGCCAGCTGGTGGCGCGTCTGCTTCAGCTCGTACATGCGGCGCGCGAGGAAGGACTTGCCCGCGCCGGTCGGCCCGGCCAGCAGGATGGGCGCGCGGGAGTGCACGGCCACGCGCTCGATCTCTTCGATCAGCGCGTTGAAGCGGCGGTTGCGCGTGGCGATGCCGCTCTTCAGGAAGGCGACCGCGTCATGCTGCTCGGCCCGGAAGCGCTGCGCGATGCCGTCGTAGCGCGACAGGTCCAGGTCGATCAGCGTCATCGAGCCCGGGTCGCCCGCGCGCTGCTTGCGCGGCGGGGAGGTCTGCAGCAGCACGCCCGGGATGAAGCGCGCCTCCACCATCAGGAACATGCAGATCTGCGCGACGTGCGTGCCGGTGGTGATGTGCGCCCAGTACTGCTCGTGCGCGGGATCGAAGCGGTAGCCGCGCACCCAGTCGTAGAGCGTCGCGTAGACCTCGCCGAAGTCCCACGGATCCTCGTGCGGCATCGGGACGAGGTGGACCTCGGTCTCCGGCGAGACCGTGGCGATGTCGGTCCGCAGCAGCTGCGCCAGGGTCAGGTGTTGCGGCGCATGGAACAGCTCCAGCCGATGCACGACCACGTCCGGCTGCGACACCAGCGAGATCGTCGGCCGCCACTTCTCCCAGCGGCCCGCGCCCTGGCCGCCGTCCAGCTGCGATCCGAGGTAGCCGATCACCACGTTCTTCTTCGACATGGCCGCAGTTTATCCGCAGCGCCCTGACCATCTATCTTTTTCGCTAGTTATCTAGCCAATCATCCAGTCCCGGCAAGGACGCCGGATGAATGGAAGGGGGCGAACTTCCAGGTTAGAAAAGAATTTTTCCCTTGTGAATCAACGGGTTGATCGACTGCAGCCGAGACCAGGCAAGACCTGGCACGGACGTTGCAATGAAGAAGGCAAGACAACACGGCGAAGCAGCAGAACGGCAACGCCGAACAACATCCGACAGGGAGGACCACATGGTCAACACGCAACTCTTCAAGACGACGCCCGGCAAGCTGGCGCCCGCCGCGGACGCGGTGAACCAGTCCGGCGCCCGTGCCTACGGCTACAAGACCCGGCACCACCTGGCGCAACTGGCGGCCACGGGCTGCATGACGTCGACCTTCCACGCCGACGCGGCATCCCAGCTGGAGGACGCATTGGCGCTGGCACAGGACGTCGACACCGCCTTCCTGGCCAAGACTGCGGTCTACGCCCGTCAGGCCGGCCACATGAAGGACATGCCGGCGCTGCTGGCGGCCGTGCTGGCGCAACGCGACATCGCGCTGCTGCAGCCCGTGTTCGGCCGCGTGATCGACAACGGCAAGATGCTGCGCAACTTCGTTCAGATCCTGCGATCGGGTGAGACCGGCCGCAAGTCGCTGGGATCGCGCCCGAAGAAGCTGGTCCAGCAATGGCTGGTGACCGCGAGCGAACAGCGCCTGCTGCAGGCGTCCATCGGGAACGAGCCGACGCTGGCCGACGTGGTCCGCATGGTCCACCCGAAGCCGGCCGAAGCCTGGCGCGCGGCGTGGTTCGCGTGGCTGATCGGCCGTCCGTACGATGAAGCGGCGCTGCCGCCCGCGACCTTGGCTTACGAGCGCTTCAAGCGCGCGCTGCTGTCCGGCACGACGGCGGGCGCGACGGCGGACGATCTGCCGCCGGTGCCCTTCCAGATGCTGACGGCGCTGCCGCTGAACGACTCGCACTGGGCGCGCATCGCGGCGCAAGGCTCGTGGCAGATGGTGCGCCAGAACCTGAACGCGTTCGCACGCCATGGCGTGTTCGACCAGCCCGGCATGACCGCGCAACTGGCGGCGCTGCTGCGCGATCCGCAGGCCGTCGCCTCGGCTCGCGTGCTGCCATACCAGCTGATGACGGCGTTCAACGCGGCGTCGGACGTGCCGGCGGAGATCCGTGACGCGCTGCAGGACGCGATGGACGCCGCGCTGGTCAACGTGCCGGCGATCGAGGGCCGCGTCGTGGTCTGCCCGGACGTGTCGGGGTCGATGTCCTCGTCGGTGACCGGCTGGCGCGGTTCGGCGACCTCGGCGGTGCGATGCATCGACGTGGCCGCCCTGGTGGCTGCGGCGCTGGTCCGCAAGAACCCGCGTTGCCGCGTGATGCCGTTCGAGCAGCGCGTCGTGCCGGTCAAGCTGAATCCCCGCGATTCGGTGATGACCAACGCGGCGAAGCTGGCGGCGGTCGGCGGTGGCGGGACCTCGGTCAGCGCGCCGCTGCGTCAGCTCAATGAGGAACGCGCACAGGTGGATCTGGTCGTGATCGTGTCCGACAACGAGTCATGGATCGACGCGCGCCGTCACGGCGCGACCGAGACCATGACACAGTGGGAGGCGATCAAGGTCCGATGCCCGACGGCGAAGCTGGTGTGCATCGACATCCAGCCCGGCGCCTCGACGCAGGCGGTGGAGCGCAAGGACGTGATGAACGTCGGCGGCTTCTCGGATGCGGTGTTCCGCATGGTCGGCGATTTCGCCGCCGGCGCGACCGAGGTCGGCCACTGGGTCCGCGAGATCGAGCGCGTGGCGCTCGATCCGCAGTGAATGATTGAATGAAGGCCGTCGACGGCACCGGATGCGGTTGCCGCGGCGAGCGATGAATGCCGGTGGAACTACAGCATTGTCACTGCCCAGGTCGCGGGTTCGAATCCCGCCGGTCTCCCCCGGGAGGCCGTAGCTCAGCGGTAGAGCAGGAACACGTTTCACCACCCCTTGTCATCGCTCACCGCGGCAACTGCCCGGTCGAGTCCCAGCACCGTGTTTTTGCGATGAATGCTGGCAGGACTACAGGTAGAGCACCCGTCCCCTCGGGGACGCGGACGTCGCGGGTCCGAATCCCGCCCGGCGCAAGCCGGTAGCTCAGGAAACGTCTTGCCGATCCCTTGTCATCGCGCTTTTGAATGGAACGAGTCATGAAGAACTACAACGAGATGGAAGTCGCCGGCGGCGTGCCGGTGAAGATGTGGACGCAGGGCGTGCCCGTGGAGGACGAAGCCCGCAAGCAGCTGATGAATGCGGCGAAGCTGCCGGTCGTGTTCAAGCACATCGCGGCGATGCCCGACGTGCACCTGGGCATCGGCGCGACGGTGGGCTCGGTGATCCCGACGCTGAAGGCGATCATCCCGGCCGCGGTCGGGGTCGACATCGGCTGCGGGATGATGGCCTGCAAGACCACGCTGCGCGCCGAGGACCTGCCCGACAACCTGGGCCCGCTGCGTTCCGCGATCGAGGCCGCCGTGCCGCACGGCCGCACGCCCAAGGGCCGCGACGTCGGCGCGTGGGAGAACCCGCCCGAGATGGTCGACGCGGCCTGGGCGGAACTCCAGCCCGACTTCGCCGAGATCTGCCGCGACTACCCGAAGCTGAAGAACACCAACAACCACAAGCACCTGGGCACGCTCGGGACGGGCAACCACTTCATCGAGGTCTGCCTGGATGAAGTGGGTTTCGTGTGGTTCATGCTGCACTCGGGTTCGCGCGGCGTGGGCAACGCGATCGGCACCATGTTCATCGAACTGGCGAAGAAGGACGCGATGCAGCACCAGGCCAACCTGCCTGACACGAACCTCGCCTACTTCGAGGAAGGCGCGAAGTACTTCGGCGACTACGTCCGCGCGGTGGGCTGGGCGCAGAAGTTCGCGGAGACCAACCGCGAGGTGATGATGCGCCGCGTGATCGGGGCCGCCAAGAAGGTCATCGGCAAGAAGTTCGAGAGCCACATCGAGGCGGTCAACTGCCACCACAACTACGTGCAGAAGGAGACCCATTTCGGCCAGGACGTGTTCGTGACCCGCAAGGGCGCGGTGAGCGCGAAGAAGGGCCAGATGGGGATCATCCCCGGCAGCATGGGCGCGCGCAGCTACATCGTGCGCGGCAAGGGCAACCCGGAGAGCTTCGAGAGCTGCTCGCACGGGGCAGGACGCACGATGAGCCGCACGGAAGCCAAGCGCCGCTTCACGCTGATGGACCAGCGCGCCGCGACCGAAGGCGTCGAGTGCCGCAAGGACAAGGACGTCATCGACGAGATCCCGATGGCCTACAAGGACATCGACGCGGTCATGGCGGCCCAGCAGGACCTGGTGGAGGTGGTGCACACGCTCAAGCAGGTGGTGTGCGTGAAGGGATGAGGCACGCGAGACCGGCCTGATGGTCGGCGAGGGACGGCGCGCGCTTCCGGGCGCGCGCCCGTTCAAGGGAGAGAACAATGGACTGGAAGAGTTGGTATGTGACGATGAGGGGCGCACCCGTGTCCGCCTGGACTGCGGCCCAGTGGACGACCCACCTCGAGTCGCCCAGCGGCTACGAGCGCGAGGAAGCGATCCAGGCGCTGATGCGGCTGCGCGTCCACGCGACGCTGCCGACGCTGCTGCGCCGGATCAACGACTGGGTGCCGCAGGTGCGCGAAGCCGCGCGCGTCGCAGTGAGGGCATTCCTGGTTGAAGAAGCCATTCCCGCGTGGTCGCAGGCCATGCCGGTGATGATCGACCTGCTGCGCGGCCGTCGTGCCGATCACGGTCCGTTGCTGGAGGAGATCGCCGCGTTCCTGACCGATCCGGCGCGCCTGCCGGTGCTCGCGGCGGCGCAACCGCACATGCATCCTCTGGTCCGGCGCTGGCTGGACCTGGGGGAGTGGCGCGTGGCCTCCGAAGCGCAACGCGCTGCGATGCTGTCGGCACGACTCGGCGGGGCGGACATCGTGACTGCGCGCTGGGCGTTGGAGCGGGTCGAGGAACTCGTCAGCACCACGGCGCGTCCGGCGCTCTGGCTCACAGGCTGCGGCCACGTGGCCGGCCCGGTGCGCGCGCACGCGCTGCGCCGGCTCTGCGAGGCTGCGCCCGAAGCCGGCACGGCGATGGCGCTGCAACTGGCACTCGACCCGCGCGCCGGCGTTCGCGAAGTCGCCCTCGCGCAGCTGCGCAAGGCGCAGCTGACGGACCCGATCCGCCAGCGGGCGCAATTGCAGCTGGAAACGCCGGCCAGTGCGCCTCATCACGGCGTGCCCGCGCTGCTGTTTCTCGCCCAGATCGACCCCGCGGACGCGACGGCACGTTGCGCGCGCTTGATGGCGATGCGCGGCAATGAACGCCCTCGTGCCGCCCTGCGCGCGGTCGCGCTGCAGCACCTGATCGCCGGAAGCGACGGCGACACCCAGCAGCATTGGCTGAGGCAGGCGATCGGCGACGCTTCCAGCCGGGCGCAACGCGTGGCGGTGAACGCGGTGTCGCTCGGCGCCAGTCCGCCGACGCCACGGGAGCTCTGGCCGCTGGTGTTCGAACACCAGGACGTGGGCGCCCTCCGGCGCGGGCTGCGCGTGCTCGAATACTGGGGCGTCTGGACGCAGTTGCATGAACTGCTGGGACTGGCGCGGTTGCCACTGCCGGAAGGGGGCGAAGAGGAACTCGTTGCCGCCTTGAGTCGATGGGAGGTCAGCACTCGCCGCGGCGTGACGGCGCCCGGCGACCCGCAGGCCTCGCAGCTGCGAGACCTGTGGCGAACCGGGGCTGTCAACCTGCCGGCGTCGATCCAGGCCCGACTCAGGTATGCGTTGACCGTCAGCGGCCTCCTGGCCGCGGACTGAAGGCGCCATCGCGAAGCAGCAGACCGGTCGGCACACCGACACACGGACTGACTGGGCGACAGACCCGGCGTCCGACATGACAACAAGCGCGAGAACACGCGCGACAACGACGAGAGGCGCGCCCCTCGCATGGATTGCGGGGGCGCGAGAAGATGAAGACCACGGAGAAGATGATCGAGCTCGACGGCTCGCACGGCGAAGGCGGCGGGCAGATCCTGCGCACGGCACTGGCGCTGGCCATGTGCACGGGCACGCCGCTGCGCATCGAGCGCATCCGCGCGAAGCGCCCAAGCCGGGGCTGATGCGCCAGCACCTGACCTGCGTGCTCGCCGCGCAGGAGGTATGCGGTGCGACGGTGGTGGGTGCGGAACTCGGCTCGCAGACGCTGGAGTTCCGTCCCGGCCAGGTGCACGCCGGTGACTACCGTTTCGCGGTGGGCACGGCCGGCAGCTGCACGCTGGTGCTGCAGACCGTGCTGCCGCCGCTGATGCTGGCGGACGCGCCCAGCCGCCTGCACCTGTCCGGCGGCACGCACAACCCGATGGCGCCGCCCTTCCATTTCCTGCAGCGCAGCTTCGCGCCGCTGATGCGTCGCGCAGGGGCGAAGCTGGACCTGACGCTGCGCCGTCACGGCTTCTATCCTGCCGGCGGCGGCGAGATCGAGGCCGTGATCACGCCGGCCGACGGCGGCCTGCGCCCGTTCGACCTGCTCGAGCGCGGCGATCCTGTGGAGGCGTTCGCGGAAGCGGTGGCGCCGGCGCTGCCGCGCGGCGTGGCCGAGCGCGAACTCGAGGCCCTCGAACGCCTGACCAACTGGGACACGCATCAACTGCGCATCGGCACGGCACGTCAGAACGAAGGCCCCGGGAACGCGTTGATGACGACGCTCGCGTACGAGCACCTGACCGAGGTGTTCATCGCCTTCGGCGAGCGCGGGCTGTCGGCGGAAGAAGTCGCACGGAAGGTCTTCACGGAGATGCGCGCCTATGAGGTCTCCGCCGGCGCGGCGGGCCCGCATCTGGCGGATCAGCTGGCGCTGCCGCTCGCACTGGCGGTGGCCGGTTCAGGCCGCCCGGCCGCGTACACGTGCACCGAGTTGACGGAACACAGCCGCACCAACTTCGGCGTCATCGGGCGCTTCCTGGACGTGCGCTTCGACGCGCACCTGGAGGTCTCGCGGGCCGGCAACGCGTGGCGTGTCGACATCCTGCCTGGCGCGGCGTGACCGCTGGGCAGCCGGGCTCGATCGCGCGATGAAACCACGATGAAACGCGGCGCCCGCGCGCCGCGTCACAATCCCGCACCGCGCGCCCTTCGGGGCGCGTTCCCCATTCCAGAACGCGCACGCACCGCCATGAGCCACGTCCTTCCGCTGCAGCAGCACCTCCCGACCGCCAGCCCACTCGCCTATGGCTGCATGGGCCTGGGCGGCCACTGGGACGACTCCCCGTGGACCGACGCCCATGTCGACCATGCGCAGGCGGCCGTCGAGGCCGCGCTCGACATCGGCGTGACGCTGTTCGACCATGCCGACATCTACACCCGCGGCAAGGCCGAGTCGGTCTTCGGCGAACTGTTCCGCCGCCAGCCCTCGCTGCGCGACCGCATCGTGCTGCAGAGCAAGTGCGGCATCCGCTTCGCCGACGACCAGGGCCCAGGCCGCTACGACCTGTCCGGCGGCTACATCGTCGAGGCGGTCGAGGCCAGCCTGAAGCGCCTCGGGACCGAGCGCCTGGACATCCTGCTGCTGCATCGCCCGGATCCGCTGATGCAACCCGAGGAGATCGCCGAGGCCTTCCAGCGCCTGCGCGCGGCGGGCAAGGTGGGCCACTTCGGCGTGTCCAACATGAACGTGGGCCAGATGGCGTGGCTCGGCCACGCGCTGGATCAGCCGCTGGTCGTGAACCAGCTGGAACTCGGCCTCGGCCACCTGGAACCGCTGGACGCCGGCACCTGCTTCAACGACCGCCAGGCCGCAGTCCGTCCCGGCGCGCTGGCCTGGACCGGCACGCTGGAACACTGCCAGCAGCACGGCATCCAGCTCCAGGCCTGGGCCGCGCTGGCCCGCGGCCGCTTCAGCGGCGAGACCGCGCAGGACCCCGCCGATGAGGCCGCGCGCGCGCTCGTCCACAAGCTGGCGCAGCAGCACGGCGTCAGCACGGAAGGCATCCTGCTCGCGTGGCTGATGAAGCACCCGGCACGCATCCAGCCCGTCATCGGATCGGCCAACCCCGATCGCATCCGCGCCTGCGGCGATGCGCTCCGTGTTCAGCTCAGCCGCAATGAGTGGTACGCGCTGTACGTGGCAGCGCGTGGGGCACCGTTGCCTTGACTGCCTAGGCTGCGGCGTTGGCCGCGAGGTCGCAGGGCCTTGGCGGCAAGCGCCAAAACCCTGCGACCTCCCGTCCCCAACCAGTACCGTCCTTCAACGGTTTTGCGACCGAGGACTTCGAGGGAGCAGCGGCTGAGCGTCGCTGAGCGTCAGAACGCGGCGCTGAGCTCTGCAACGAGCGCGGCCGCGCCGATCTCACGCACCGCGGCGAAGTTCTGACCCGACCACAGCGGCGAGAAGTCGCCGCTGCCCTGCGCTTCGGCCTTCGCCCGCAACGGCGCAATGCTGGAGGTTGCCAGCGGGAATTGCGGGGCCGCGTCGTTCAGCGGACCGACCTCGCGCATGTAGCGGTTCACGATGCCGCGCGCCGGACGACCGGTGAAGAGATTCGTCACCGCCGTGTGGTGATTCGCCGGATCGCGCAGCGCCGCCCGATGCGGCGCGCTCGTCGTCGCTTCCTCGCACAGCAGGAAGGCCGTGCCCAGTTGCACCGCCGACGCGCCCAGCGCCAGCGCCGCGCGGATGCCGCGCACGTCCGCAATGCCCCCGGCCGCGATGACCGGTACCTTCACCGCACGCACGATCTGCGGCAGCAGTGCCATCGTGCCGGGCTGGCGCGTCAGGTCGTCGCTGAGGAAATGGCCCCGATGTCCGCCCGCTTCCCAGCCCTGGGCAATCACACCGTCGGCGCCATGTTCATCCAGCCACCGGGCCTCGTCGACCGTGGTCGCACTGCCCAGCACGAGGCTGCCCCACCCCTTCACGCGGGCGATGAGTTCCGGCGACGGCAGTCCGAAATGGAAACTCACGACCGGTGGCTTGAACGGCTCGACAAGGTCGGCGATCTCCGCAGTGAAGGGGGCGCGTCCGGGGCCGGCCTTAATCTGCGCCGGGTCGATGCCAAACTCGGCGTAGTACGGACCGAGGCGGTCGCGCCAGCGGGCCTCGCGGACCTCGTCCGGCGTCGGCGATGTGTGGGCGAAGAAGTTGACGTTGAACGGCTTGTCCGTGCCGTCGCGCAGCGCCTGCAACTCCTTCTGCAGCGCCTCCGGTGTCAGCATCGCCGCGGGCAGCGAGCCCAGTCCGCCCGCGTTGCTCACCGCGAGCGCGAGCCGCGCATCCTGCACGCCGGCCATCGGCGCCTGGATCAGCGGCAGCCGGGTGCCGAGGAAGAACGGAGCGAAGGGCGCACTGGAGGTAGGCATGGCGACAGATCCTGGACTCGACAAGACGAGCCGTGATGATCGCCCAAGGCCAAAGGCCCTGTCAGGACTGATCCATCTCGAAGGGCGGAATGCGACGGCCGTCGTCCTGCGCCGTGGCGCCCGCCAACGATCCCGCGGCGGATTACTTGCAGCTGAAGCTCTTGGCGTTGACTTCCTTGACGTTGCCGGCGCCACAGGTGGTGGTGGCCTGCTCGCTCATCTTGCGGACGTCTTCCATGCGCTGGGTGGTGGCCTCGGCGGTGTTGGGCGCGATCACGCAGCCGGTGGACAGGACGGCGGCGGCACCGCCGAGCAGCAGCGCCATCAGACGGACGGCGGGGATGGAGCGGATGGTCATGATGAAGTTCCCTCGAAGGTTGATGTCGAGGCGGAGTCTAGGCAGCCGCGCCTGCGCCGGACGCCTCTCCGACAGACCGCGCTCCCGCCGGGACGAAGTGCACGACGGCGCGACACGCCGGGGAACCGGTGCGGTCCACCGGCGACCCATCGTCATGCGACCGATGTCCCCAGGATCAGTGGCCGTGCGCATCGCGCCCGGATATCCCCGATTCACACGCGCTTGACGTAGCCCGGCTACGCTTCATGTCTCGTCCTGCGGTCCAGCAGGACGATCCAGGAGTTGCCGTGACTGACCTTCGATCGATCCAGCGCCCTGCGACCGCGGTGCGCGCCGCGATCGCCGCGGTCCTGTGCGCCCTGCTGGGCGCCTGCGTGTCGGATTCCACCGGCCGCAAGCCGGAAATGACTGCTTACGAAACCACCCAGCACGACCGCTGCGTCGCCCTGCTGCGCCCGATGCTGCACGGCCAGCCGGTGCGCTCGACGGCGGTCGAACGTGGCCCCCAAGGCCTGGACTACGTCTGGGTGAACGCCGAGGTCCATGACGACGAGGACGACCTGGACCGCCGCCTGGCCAAGGGCACGAGCTTCGGCGGCCATTGCCAGTTCGAGGCCGGCGGACAGGGCGTGCACCTGCATGTCTATGCGCTGGACGACGACGCCGCGCCGATGCCGGCGGGCGATTACCGCTTCGTGGCCGGCCCGCGCGATGTGGTCGTGAGCGCCGGCAGGCACTGACGGCCCCCCACGCGGCCGGCATCGCGGTTCGGCGGATACTTCCCCCTCCCTCGACTCGCGGGAGCATCCTTGGCTGCCCCCTCCGACCCGCCCGTTTCCGCCGATCTCCCCGCGTTGCCGCCCTTCCTGTCCGGTGGCGGCACGGTCGCGCCCTTGATCGCCGCCTTCGATTGGGGCAAGACCGCACTGGGGCCGCTGGACACCTGGCCCGATCACGTCCGCCATGCGACGGCGCTGATGCTGCGCTCGCGCACGCCGATCGTGATGCTCTGGGGCGAACCCGGCGTGATGATCTACAACGATGCCTACGGCGTGTTCGCCGGCGCGCGGCATCCCCAATTGCTCGGCAGCAACGTGCGCGAGGGCTGGCCCGAGGTGGCCGATTTCAACGACCACGTCATGCGCGTCGGCCTGGCCGGCGGCACGCTGAACTACGAGGACCAGGAACTCGTCCTGCATCGCCACGGTCGCGCGGAGAGCGCCTGGATGAACCTGGACTACTCGCCGCTGCTGGATGACGAGGGGCGGCCGGCCGGGGTGATGGCGATCGTCGTCGAGACCACGGGCAAGGTGATGGCCGAGCGCCGCGTCCACGGCGAGCGCCAGCGGCTGGCCCAGCTTTTCGAGCAGGCGCCGAGCTTCATGGCCGTGCTGGCCGGTCCCGAGCATCGGTTCGAGAGCATCAACCCGGCCTACCAGCGGCTGATCGGCGACCGCGAGGTGATCGGCCGCAGCGTCGCGGAGGCGCTCCCCGACGCGGCCGCGCAGGGCTACGTGACGCTGCTGGACGCGGTCTACGCCACCGGCCGCGCCTACACGGCGCAAAGCGCGCTGTTCACCGCCGATACGCCCGACGGTCAGACACGCGAGCACTTCCTGGATTTCGTCTACCAGCCGATCCGCGATGAGCGCGGCGCGGTCACGCACATCTTCGTCGAAGGCTTCGACGTCACCGCGCGCCTGCGCGGCGAGCAGCGCGGCGCGGCGCTCGCCGGGCTGAGCGAACGGCTGCGCGAGGTCGGATCGCCGGCCGACATCGGCTTCGCCTCGGCGCAGATGCTGGGGATGATGCTGACCGCGTCGCGGGCCGGGTACTGCACCGTCGATCACGAGACGGAGACCGTCCGCATCGAACGCGACTGGCGGCGCGGCGGCTTCGACAGCCTGGCCGGCCTGCGCCGCTTCCGCGACTACGGCAGCTTCGTGGAGCAGCTCAAGCGCGACGAGGTCGTCGAGATCGCCGACGTCCGCGACGATCCGCGCACGCGCGACCATCGCGCGTCGTTCGACGCCATGCGGGTGCGATCCATCGTGAACGTCCCGGTGCTGGAACAGGGCAGGCTCGTGGCGCTGCTCTTCGTGCATGACGAGGCGCCGCGCGCCTGGAGCGCCGACGACGTGTCGCTGATCCGCGAGGTGGCCAACCGCACGCGCGTCGCGGTGGAGCGCGCGCGCAGCCAGGCGATCGCGCAGGACCGCGAGGAGCGGCTGCTGCGCTCGGACCGGCGCAAGGACGAGTTCCTCGCGACGCTGGCGCATGAGCTGCGCAACCCGCTGGCGCCGATCCGCAACGCGGTGCACCTGCTCGAGGCGGCCGACCGCGAGGGCCGCTTCACCGGCATCCGCGAGCTGCTCGAACGCCAGGTCAATCACATGGTGCGGCTGGTCGACGATCTGCTGGAGGTCTCGCGCATCAGCCGCGGACTGATCACGCTGCGGCACGAGCCGGTGAGCCTGGGCGCCGTGATCGACGCGGCGGTCGAGAGCAGCCGCCCGCTGATCGACCGCGAGGGACATCGCCTGACCCTGCGCTTCGACGGTCCGCCGCCGTGGGTGCAAGGCGACCTGGTGCGGCTCACGCAACTGCTGGTGAACCTGCTGAACAACGCGGCGCGCTACACCGACCCCGGCGGTCGCATCGATGTGCATGTCGCGCGCGACGGCGCCGACGCCGTCCTGACCGTCACGGACAACGGCATCGGCATCGCGCCGGAACAACTGCCGCAGCTGTTCGAGCTGTTCTCGCAGCTAGATCGCTCGCACAGCCGATCGCAGGGCGGGCTCGGCATCGGGCTGAGCCTGTCGCAGACGCTCGCGCGCCTGCACGGCGGCCAGTTGACCGCGACGAGCGACGGCCCGGGACAGGGCAGCAGTTTCCAGTTGCGGCTGCCGGAGATCCCCGCCGCGGCGGCGGGCGCTCCGGCGGCGTCGGACAGCGATGCGCCGCTGACCGCCAGGCTGCTGCTGGTCGACGACAACCGCGACGCCGCCGACACCACCGCGGAACTGCTGCGGCTGATGGGCGCGGAGGTGGCGGTCGCGTACGACGGCGCGTCGGCGCTGAAGGCCGTCCGCGCGCTGCGACCCGACGCGGTCCTGCTGGACATCGGCATGCCCGACATGGACGGCCACGAGGTGGCGCGCCGGCTGCGCGCGATGGGCGAGGACATCGGCCATCCGCGTCTGATCGCGTTGACCGGCTGGGGACAGGAACAGGACCGCGAGAAGACACGCGAGGCCGGCTTCGACGACCACATGGTCAAGCCGGTCGACGTCGACGTGCTGAGGGCGACCCTGAGGGCCGCGCGGCGGCCGACGATGAACTGAATGGATTGAATCGACGGGACGGACCGACCATGCTGCTGCGCATCCACCACGCCGCGATCATCTGCGCCGATTACGAGCGCTCGCGACGTTTCTACACGGAGGTCCTGGGCCTGCGCGTGATCGCGGAGACCTACCGCGAGGCGCGGCGCTCGTACAAGCTGGACCTCGCGCTGCCGGACGGCGCGCAGATCGAACTCTTCAGCTTTCCCGACGCACCGCCGCGGCCCTCGTACCCGGAGGCGCAGGGACTGCGCCACCTGGCCTTCGAGGTCGACGACGTCGAGCAAGGCAAGCGCGACCTCGAGGCCAAGGGCATCGTCGTCGAGCCGGTGCGCGTCGACGAGCTGACGGGCCGGCGCTTCACCTTCTTCGCCGATCCCGACGGGTTGCCGCTGGAGCTCTACGAGCGCTGACGCCCCCCTCACCCGGGCGGGTGTGCGCGGGTCGGGACGGCGCGCGGGCTGCGGCATGATGCGCGCCTGGGAGGAATGGCCATGCCATCGACACACGCGGCCTGGAGGGAGCTCTCGACGGCCGGCACGCTCACGCGGGGCGGATTCTGGCTGCGCCACGGCACGCTGGTGCCGCTCGCGCTGTGGATCGCGATCGCGGTCGCGGACACGCCGCTCGGATGGGTCGCCGCACTCGCGACGACCGTCCTGCTGATCTCGATCTGGGGCCGGCGCCTGCACGACCGCGGGCGCTCCGCCTGGTGGCTGCTGCTCGCGGCCCTGCCGGTGCTCGGGCCGCTGCTCCTGTGCGTCGAATGCGGCCTGCGCCGCTCCGTCCCCGAGGGCCGCCGCTTCGATGCGCAGCGTCCCGCCGATTACCTCACCGTCGCCCCTTGAGCATGTCTTCCCATCACATCGTCAATGACGTGACCGGATTGAATCCGGTGCGTGTCATGGCCATCGTCGCGCCGGAGTCCGTCGAGGACGTGCAGGAAGCGCTGCGGCGCACCACCGGTCCGGTGTCCGTCGGCGGCGGCCGCTTCAGCATGGGCGGCCAGACGGCCAGTCCGGGCAGCCTGCACATCGACATGCGGTCCATGAACCGCGTGGTCGCGTTCTCGCCGACGGCGCGCACGATCCGCGTCCAGGCCGGCACACGCTGGTGCGACATCCAACGCTTCATCGATCCGCACGGACTGTCGGTGAAGATCATGCAGACCTACGCCAACTTCACCGTCGGCGGCGCGCTCAGCGTCAACTGCCACGGACGGTATGTCGGCCTCGGTCCGCTGGTGCTGTCGGTACGCGCGATCCGCGTCGCGCTCCACGACGGCAGCGTCGTCGAGGCCACGCGCGAGTCCCACGCGGACATCTTCCGCGGCGCCATCGGCGGCTACGGGGCGCTGGGCGTGATCGTCGAGGTTGAACTCGACCTCGACACCAACCAGAAGGTGGAGCGCCACGACGCGGTCATGCCGCTGGCGGACTACTGGAGCTACTTCAAGGACCAGGTGCGCGGCAACCCGGCCGCGGTGTTCCACAACGCGGACCTCTACGGCCCCCACTACCGCACGCTGCGCGCGGTCACCTGGAAGGAGACCGACAAGCCGGCCACCGTCCCCGACCGCCTGCAGCCGCTGCGGCGCGCCTATCCGCTGCACCGCTACTTCCTGTGGTCCATGTCGGAGACCCCCTTCGGCAAGGAACGCCGCGAGAAGCTGATCGATCCGCTGCTCTACCTGCGCGGCAAGGTGCACTGGCGCAATTACGAGGCCGGCTACGACGTGGCCGAGCTGGAGCCCCCGACGCGGATGCACCGCACCTATGTGCTGCAGGAGTACTTCGTGCCGGTGGAGCGGCTGACGGACTTCGTGCCGAAGATGGCCGAGATCCTGCGGCGCCACCGGGTGAACGCGCTCAACATCTCGATCCGGCATGCGATGCCGGATCCGGACACCTTGCTGGCCTGGGCGCCGACGGAGACCTTCGCCTTCGTGCTGTATCACAAGCAGCGCACCCGCGAGAACGCGCGCCGCCGCGTCGCCGTGTGGACGCGCGAGCTGATCGACGCGGTCCTGTCGGTGGGCGGGGCCTACTACCTGCCCTACCAGCCACACGCGACGCACGAGCAGTTCCACCGCGCCTATCCCGGCGCGCGCGAGCTCTTCGCGCTGAAGCAACGCCTGGACCCGCAGCATCGTTTCACCAACGCGCTGTGGGACAAGTACTGCCCGGGCGCGTCGTGCATGTCGGATGCTGCGCATGCACCGCCCAGCTCGCCCGCTTCGGGCGCCGAAGGCAGCACCGAGTTCCACCGCGTGTTCGGCGACACGCGCCTGTCGGACGCTTTCTACCTGTTCCTGCAGAACGTCTTCCACACCGCGCCGGAGGATCGCTTCCACCACCTGATCGCGGACGCTGTCGCGCGTCATGCCGATGAGGAAAGCATCTACCGCGACATCCAGCGCCGCCTGCCGTCGATCAAGCCCGCGGCGGCGGAACTGCGCTACGCGCTGCCGGCGCTGTTCAAGCAGAAGGCGGAGATGACGCGGCAGACGCTGGCGGTGCTGACGGAGCGCGAGTTCGACGGTTACCTGGAGATCGGTTCCAAGGCGCGTTATCACGCCGGGCTGGCGAGGGCGCTGCGACTGCGCGGCGAGCTCGTGTTCGTCGAAGAGAAACCTCAGGGCCTCTCGCCCGTCGACATCGTCGAGCGCGGCCGGATCGCGCGGCCCGGGCGGCACGTCACGCTCGACGACTACGCGCCGCTGTCCGACGCCATCGCCTCCGGCAGCATCGGCCTGGTGACCTGCTACATCGGGTTGCATCACATGACGCCGGAGACGCTCGGCCCCTTCCTGCGGTCGGTTCATCGCGTGATGCGCCCCGGCGGCGCGTTCATCGTGCGCGATCACGACGTGCGGGATCCCGACCTCGGCGCACTGGTGTCGCTGGCTCACACGGTCTTCAACGCAGGTCTGGGGCGAGACCTGGGAAAGCAACGTCGCCGAGCGTCGTCACTTCGCCTCGGGCCAGGACTGGGTGGATCGCCTGCGCGACGCCGGGTTCGAGGACAGCGGCCATCGCGTGTTGCAAGCCAACGACCCGACGATGAACACGTTGTTCTGCTTCATCAAGCCGGCGGAGGTCGCATGAACACACGGTCGACACGACACTCGCCATCGCCCTCAAGCGCGCGCGGCTGGTTCACCGGAGCCCGGGTCACCCTGTCGATGCTGGCCATCGGGATCACGGTGGCCTTCGGCGGAGCCGGCATCGTCGGCGCCGCCGAGCCGATGGCGCCCCGTGCGTCGCAGATCGCCGCGGCCGTGCCGGAGACGCCGGTCGAGGATCGACGGACGCCCGACCAGACCTTCCTCACCTTCCCCGAGTGGTACCTGGTGCACAGCCCGGCGGAGTACGCCGCGTGGCTGCACCGCAGCGATGCGCCGAGCCGTTTCCCGCTGTTCGCGCACATCGGGCAGTTCTGGCAGTCGTACGGCGCGATCAATCGCGAGATCGAGCGCTATCCGTTCAACGGCGGCTACCACCTGATGGTGATGGTCATCGGCGTCAGCACGACGGTCGAGTACGCGCTCAAGGGCGCCTACGAGCGCACCATCGGCCGCATCGCCGAGGGCTTGCGCGGCACGGGCGGTCCGGTGGACGAGGAGCGTTTCGCGGCGCGGTACGCGCAGGACTACGTCGACTTCATCCGCATCGACCCCTGGTACAAGTTCGACTTCGCCTCGCAGCTGAAGGCGCTGTGGCGCGACGTGCCGATGACCGGTCCGAACATGGCGCGCAAATGGGAGCGCCGTTATCTGCTCACGACCGAGCTGCTCGTCAAGGAAGGGTATGCGCGACTGATCAAGCTGGGCACGCAGACGATCTACGACGCGCCGAAACCGGTGACCGCCGTGTGGCTGAGCCACGCGCCCGACGATGCAGCCGAGCGCGCCGCGCATCCGGACTTCATCGTCCCGCCGATGTCGGCGCCCCCCGTCCTCCTCGGCGCTGGGACCGATCTACGCGACGATCCCGCGCTACGAGGGCTTCACCACCTACAGCCGATGGCTCGCCCGGCAGGACGTGGACTTCCTCAGCGTCGCCGGCAACACCGGCGAGATCGTGGTCAGCGAACTGGTCCCGCAAGCCTGGCGGCCGACCGGCACGCGGCTGCTCTTCGAGCAGCCCATCCTCACGCGACCGGGCACCAAACGCGCGGTCGTCGCGGTGCCGATCGCGCGTCTCGCCGACGAGCTCAGGCGGGCCGACCGAGCCGGCGACGACATCGAGCACATCTACGACTTCTGACGCCTCCGACGGCGAGCTGCGCCGGCATCACCCGATGCGCTGCCGCATCGTGGCGACCGGCGATCGGCGATCAGCCGTCGCCGTCGCCGCGGCGATCAGTTCAACCGGTAGTTCAGACGCAGCCAGGTGATGGTGCCCTCGGGGCGGTTGCGCACCGAGAACTCCTTCATCACCTTGAAGTCGACGCCCCATTCGCCGCTCTCGGCCAGGTAGGCGATCAGCGGGCCGGCCGACAGCGCCTGCACCTTGTTGGCGCCGGCATCGCCGCCGCGATCGGCGGTGAACTGCTTGAGCACGTAGCCCTGCACGCCCACCTTCCACTGGTCGTTCAGCTGGTAGGTGCCCGACCAGTCCGCATGCAGGTACTGGCCGGAACGCACGCCCGTGTCGTCGTTGCGCGTGTTGAAGGAGTAGGTCGCGCGCAGGCCGACGGCCAGGCCGTTCTCCCACACGCGCGAGGCCACCAGCAGCGGCTTGAACGTCCAGAACTTGCCGGCGCCCGGATTGACCGGACGGTCCGCGTCGTACGAGCCCATCGGCGGGTTGAACGCGACGCCCAGCGCGACGCGCGATTCATCCTGCTGCCAGTCGATGTAGGCGGCCAGTTCCGGATCGGCCAGACCGCTGCGCTTGCCCGACAGCGCGCCGCCGGCGGCAGCCAGCTGCTGGTTGATCTGCGCTACCGCGGTCGGCGGCAGACCGGCGGGGAGCACGGTGCTCAGCGTGAAGTCGTTGGTCTGCTTGACCAGCGGGAACGCGGCGGAGAAGCCCAGGCGGCCGTCCATCACGATCTTCTCGGTGACCCAGGTGATGCGCGGGACGAAGACATCCGCCTTGATCGAGCCGTTCACCGTCAGCGGCAGCGTGCCGACACCGGGGATGGTCAGCGAGCGCGTCGGCGTGTTGCCGTCGGCGTCGCGCAGCTTGTCGGCCTCGTAATGCTGGTACCAGGTCTGCAGGTAGACGCCGGGGAACTGCGGCGTCGAGATCTCATAGGACGGCGCGCCGAGCAGCGCGCGCACCTGGCTGTTCTCGGTGGCGTGCGCGGTGCCGGTGACGGCGACCAGCGAAACGAAGGCGGCGGCGAGCGCGGACGGGCGCGCGCGGAGAAGGTCGATGGACACGGGGATCCCTCCGGGGAGTTCTGGATTTTCGAATCGGGGCGCATCGTGCCAGCGGAACAGGCCGGGGCTTGTGCCATTCGTCACATCGGGCATCGGATTAGAGGCACGGCCCCAGTTTCCGGGGCTGACGCGCCACACCCCGCCGCGCTTTAATCCGGTCCGCAACGCGCCCGCGATCGCCGTCACCATCGGCCTGAACTCGCGACGCCCCGAGCCACGACCTCACTTGCCACCGCATCGGCCGGCTCGCGGTTCCCTCTCACAACATGACGCGTCACGCCTCGAGGAGACAATCCATGCACCGTTCCGCCCTTGTCCGTCCCAGCCTTGTCCGTTCCTTCCGGAACACCCTGTTCATCGGCCTGGCCGCGATGTCCTCGTTCGCCTTCGCGGCGGAGGTGGAAGTCGAGGGCTTCAAGTTCCAGGACACCGCGCTGCTGCACAACCAGACGCTGCAGCTGAACGGCGCCGCGACATCGAGCATCCTGTCGACGCGCTCGACGGCGGTGGCCTTCTATCTGCCGAAGAAGCAGACGACGATGGAAGCCGCGGTCGCCGAGAAGGGCGCCAAGCGCATCACCTTCTACATGATGCGCGACGTGTCCTCGCGCGACCTGGCCAACGCGATGCTGGACCGGATCCGCCAGAACGCGGCCGAGGAGTTCTCGAAGAACATCATCCAGACCTCGCAGCTGGGCGTCGTCTTCGGCAACCGCGCGAAGCTGCTCAAGGGCGATCTGGTCACGATCGACTACGACCCCGCGAAGCAGACGACGGAGTTCAGCGTCAACGGCCAGAAGGTCGGCGACACGATCCAGGGCGAGAGCTTCTTCCCGATGATGATGAAGGTCTGGATCGGCCCGAAGGTTCGCGGCAGCACGCGCGACGGCCTGCTGGGCATCGCGCCGGCGAAGTGATCGCGGGGCTCAGCGGCCCAGTTGCTTCAACGCGGCCTGCAGGCCGGTGACGCCGCCGACGCGCTGGTCGTTGATGAACACCTGCGGCATCTGGCGCACGGACGGGCCGCACTTCTCGTAGAAGGCCAGGCGCTCGGCCTCGTCGTCGATCAGGATCTCCTGATACTCGATCCCGCGGGACTTGAGCAGACTCTTCGCCGTGTCGCATTGCGGGCAGGCGGACTTCGAATAGACGACGATCTTCAGTTCCATGGGGCACGAGTGTATGCGTGGCCTCCGGAGAATGCCGACCAGGGGTCTCCCTGAGTTCCGGGGCGTCGGGGCCCGCATCGCCGGCGCTTAAGCTCCGCCCCCATGGACGCCCTGATCACCGCCGCCGCCCGCTTCCTCGCCGCCGGGGATGCGTTGAGCGCGCTGCAGCGGGTGGCCCTGCGCGACGATCCGCCGGCGCTTGCGCTGCGAGGCATCGCGATGGCGCAGCTCGGCGAGCATCCACGCGCCCGCGAGCTGCTGCGTCAGGCCGCCAAGGCCTTCGGGCCGAAAGAGGCTGTCGCCCGCGCGCGCTGTGTCGTGGCGGAGGCCGAGGTCGCGCTGGCGATGCGCGATCTCGGGGATCCGACGCGCCCGCTGCTGCAGGCCGCCGCGACGCTCGACGCGCACGACGACCGCGCCAACGCCTTGCAGGCCCGCCTGATCGCCGCGCGCCGCCTGCTGCTGCTCGGCCGGCTCGACGACGCCACCCAGGCGCTGCCGGCCGCGGATCTGAGCGGCCTTCCCCGATGCTGACGGCCATGGCGGCGCTCGCGGCGGCGGAACTCGCGATGCGCTCGTTGCGCAGCCGGGACGCGCTGCGGGCGGTCGAACTCGCCCTCGTGGCCGCTCGACGGTCCGGCGTCCCGGCGCTGATCACGGAGGCCGTCGAGCTGCGTGCCGCGCTCGACCAGCCGGTCGCCCGCCGCATCGATGCGGGCGAAGCTCGGGCGTTGACACTCGACGAGGTCGAGGACCTGCTCCGATCGCCGGCCCTGGTGGTCGATGCCTGCCGCCGCGCGATCCGCGGCACGGGCCTGGCCATCGATCTTGCCCGGCGGCCGATGCTGTTCACGCTCGCTCGCGTGCTGGCCGAAGCCTGGCCCGGCGACGTCGGGCGGGAGACGCTGATCCTGCGGGCCTTCCGGACGAAGCATCCGGACGAGACGCATCGCGCGCGACTGCGCGTCGAGCTCGGCCGGCTGCGCGCGCTGGTGGCCCCGGTCGCCCGCATCGAGGCGACGCCGGCGGGCTTCGCGCTTCGCCTGGACGGCGCCAGCGCCGTCGATGTCACCGTCGGCGGCCTCGCGGACAAGCGTTCGGAAAATCGCTCCGCCGTGGTCCTCGTCCCCCCGATCGAAGGCGAGCTCGCGTCCTTGCAGGCCCTGCTGGCCGATGGCGCGCCGTGGTCGACCTCGGCGCTGGCCTTGGCGCTCGGCGCGAGCCAGCGGACCGTGCAGCGCGCGCTGGCGGAACTCGAAGCCGCGGGGCGCGTGCGCGCGCTCGGCCAGGCCCGCGCGAAGCGCTGGCTGGCGCCGCCGATGACGGGAATCGCGACGATCTTGTTACTCCCCGCTCTGCCGCCCGCTGGATAGATTGAGGTCCATGCGGCGACGGTTTCGCCGTACAGGAGAACACGATGACCACGACGACTGCGCCCACCCACACCGCTTGCGATCCTCATGCCGAGGCGTGCATGGCGTCCAACGCGCACCTGCCCGCGGCCCATGAAGCCGAGGTCATGCGCGAGTTCGGCCCCTACCCCGGCGCGCCCGCCGTGCATGGCGTGAGCCACGACGGCGACCGCGTCTGGGCCGCGACGGCGCTGGGCCTGCTGGCGATCGATCCGGCCACCGGCGAGGTCCAGCGCACGCTGCCCTGCGCGGCGGATGCCGGGACGGCATTCGACGGGCGCCACCTCTACCAGATCGCTGATTCGCGGATCCAGAAGATCGACCCGGGAGAACGGCCGCGTCGTCGGGTCCATCCCCGCGCCGTCGGGTCAAGGGAGCGACTCCGGGCTCACCTGGGCGGAGGGCAGCCTGTGGGTCGGCCAGTACCGTGATCGCAGGATCGTGCAGATCGACCCCGAGACCGGCGCGGTACGGCGCACGATCGAGTCCAACCGCTTCGTCACCGGCGTGACCTGGGTGGACGGCGAGCTGTGGCACGGCACCTGGGAAGGCGACGAGAGCGAATTGCGCCGCGTGGACCCGGTGGACGGCGCCGTGATCGAGCGCCTGGCCATGCCGGCGAACATCGGCGTCAGCGGGTTGGAGTCGGACGGTGCCGGACTGTTCTATTGCGGCGGCGGCAACAGCGGGAAGCTGCGCGCCGTGCGGCGACCGGCGCGCAGCTGAGACACGCGCGGCTTCAGTCGGTCGCTCGAGCGCTCCGTCGCACCGCCTGCGGCGGCACGCCGAAATGCCGGACGTAGACCTCGCGGAGGTGGCGTCGATCACGGAAGCCGGACTCGCGCGCGACGACGTCGAGCGAATGCCGGCTCTGCTCGATCATCAGTCGCGCCGCCTCGAGCCGCAGCCCTTCGACGGCCTTGGCTGGCGGCATCCCGGTCTCCGCCGTGAACACGCGGCTGAACTGGCGCGGGCTGAGGGCGGCCACCTCGGCCAGTTCCTCGACCGACAGCGTCTTCGCCAGATTGGAGCGCGCATAGCTCAGCGCGTGCTGGATGCGGTCCGACTTGGGCGCGAGGTCCAGCATCTCCGAATGCTGGGACTGCCCGCCGCTGCGGCGCTGCTGCATCACCAGCTTGTGCGCGACGGAGCGCGCGAGCTCGTCGCCGAGGTCCTTCTCGACCATCGCCAGCGCCAGGTCCAGTCCCGCCGTCATGCCGGCCGAGGTCCACACCGGGCCGTCGACGATGAAGATGCGGTCACTGTCGACGTCGATGTCGGGATGGCGCTCCTGCATGGCCCGCGCGAAGTGCCAGTGCGTCGTGGCACGCCGGCCGTCCAGCAGCCCGGCCTCCGCGAGCACGAAGGCCCCCGTGCAGACCGCGGCGATGCGGCGCGCGTGACGATCCGCGCGCTGGAGGAAGCGCAGCACCTCCTCGGGCGGCCCCACCTCGATGGGATCCGACACGCCGGCCACGATCCAGGTGTCCGCGCGCGTCGCCGAAGTCAACGGCCGCGTCGACACGGTCACGCCCATCGATGAGCGCACCTCGCCACCGCCTGGCGAATAGCAGGCCATCTCGTAGAACGGGGGGCCGGCCACGAGGTTGGCGTACTCGAACACGGCCTGCGTGCCCAGCGCCAACAGCTGGAAGCCTTCGTTGAGGACATAACCGATGCGATGCATGGCACGAATCATACCCTTCTACGTCATTTACGCCATGCGACCTGATTCCTACCATGGACGTACTTTCAGCCAATACCGGCTTTAGGCTTTCATCGAAGGAGTCCTCCATGACCACGTCCCCCGCCACCCGCCCGGGCACCGCCCTCATCACCGGCGCGTCCACCGGCATCGGCGCCGTGTACGCCGACCGTCTCGCGCAGCGCGGCTATGAGCTGATCCTCGTCGCCCGCCAGCGTGACCGTCTGAGCGCGCTCGCCGACGCCCTGACGACGAAGTACGGTCGGGCCGTCGAGGTCCTCGATGCCGATCTGGGAGATGCGGTGCAGCGCCGGCGCGTCGAAGACAAGCTGCGCGAGGACGCGAGCATCACGCTGCTCGTCAACAACGCCGGGATCGGCACGCACACGCCGCTGCTGGAGAGCGACGTCGACCGCATGACGCAGATGGTGGAGCTCAACGTCACGGCGCTGACGCGGCTGACCTACGCAGCGGTCCCGGGCTTCGTGGCGCGCGGCCAGGGCGCGGTGATCAACATCGCCAGCATCGCGGCGATCGCGCCGGAGATCTTGAACGGCGTCTACGGCGGCAGCAAGGCCTTCGTGGTGGCGTTCAGCCAGTCGCTGCAGCATGAACTCGGTGCCAAGGGCCTGCGCGTGCAGGCGGTGCTGCCTGGCGCGACGGCCACGGACTTCTGGGCCATCGGCGGCCGGCCGGTGGAGCACCTGCCGCAGGAGATCGTGATGAGCGCCGAGGACATGGTCGACGCCTCGCTGGTCGGCTTCGACCGCGGCGAGCTGATCACGATCCCGGCGCTGCACGACGAGTCGCAATGGCAGGCCTACGAGGGCGCGCGCCAGGCGATGTTCGGCGGCCTGTCGACCAGCGTGCCGGCGCCGCGTTACGCGAAGGTCTGAACCTGTCTTGCTCCCTCTCCCGCTTGCGGGAGAGGGTGGGGGGTGAGGGGCAGCGGCGGTAAAAGTACTGAAGCCTTCCAACGCTCTCCCGCGCTTACGGGAGTGGTGGTGCTGCGCGTACTGCGAGGCGCCGATTACCGAGGCTTGCCCAGGTCCATCACCCAGTACTTGCTGTACGTGTTGGCCGACGAAGCCGCCGGCCGGCAGGCGACGCCGACGTCGACGAAGTTCGCCGACATCAGGTTGGCGCAATGGCCCGCGCTGTTGCGCCACGAGTTCATGACCGACTCGACGGTCTGCTGTCCGGCGGCGATGTTCTCGCCGGCGGCGGCCCAGGCGTAGCCCGCGTTGGTGATGCGGGTGGAGAAGCTGCGTCCGTCCTGGCTGTCGTGGCTGAAGTAGTTCTTCGTCGCCATGTCCAGCGCGTGGGCGTCCGCGGCCGCGGTCAGCTTGTCGTTCCAGACCACCGGCCCCACGGCGGGGAAGTTCCCCGAGGTCCCGCAGCTCGCGCCCGACGCGCGCAGCGCGTTGATGCGGGTGAGCAGGTCCTGCTTGAAATTGGGCAGGTCGCAGGTGCCGGCGACGAGGGGAGGATCCGTCGGCCCCGGGCCGGTCGGGTTCGTGGGATTGGTCGGGTTGGTGGGCGTCGTGACGGGATCGGGGGCCGGCGCATCGCTGCCGCCACCACCGCACGCACCCAGACCCAACGCCAGGAGGGCGGCAACGATCATCGAAGTGGGGAACTGCCGGTGGCCCGGCTTCTTGGAAGGGACGTCCATCCCACCATCTTAGGAAACGATTGGAAAGAATTCTGGAACCAAACGTTCCAAAGGGTCAGCGGGCGAGGCCGCCGAGCCCGAGGTGTAGCCGATTTGCCTACACCGTAGCCAGATTGCCTACAGCCGCCCACCCGGGAAGCTGGGGCCGCCGACCCTCCCGGGTGGGCGGCCCCGCGTCCGCTCAGATCAGGTCGTAGCGGTCCAGGTTCATCACCCGGGTCCAGGCCTTGACGAAGTCATTGACCAGCACCTTCTCGCCGTCCTTGGACGCGTAGACCTCGGCCAGCGCGCGCAGTTGCGAGTTCGAACCGAACACCAGGTCCGCCGTCGTGGCGGTCCACTTCGCGGCGCCGGACGTGCGGTCCCGGCCCTCGAGCACGCCGTCGTCGCTCGTCGACTTCTGCCAACGCGTCCGCATGTCCAGCAGGTTGACGAAGAAGTCGTTGCTCAGGGTCCCGGGCCGCGTCGTGAGGACGCCGTGCTTCGTGTGGCCGACGTTGGTGTCCAGCACCCGCATGCCGCCGACCAGCGCCGTCAGTTCCGGCGCGCTCAGCGACAGCAGCTGGGCCTTGTCGATCAGCAGCTCCGCCGTGTGCTTGACCAGGTCCTTGCGCACGTAGTTCCGGAAGCCGTCGGCGGCGGGCTCCAGGTAGGCCATGGATTCGACGTCGGTCTGGTCCTGCGACGCATCGGTGCGGCCCGCCGTGAAGGGCACGACGACGTCATGCCCGCCCTGCTTCGCCGCCGCCTCGATGCCGGCGGAGCCGCCCAGCACGATCAGGTCGGCCAGCGAGATCTTCTTGCCGCCGGCCGCGGACGCGTTGAACTCCTTGCGCACCGTTTCCAGCTTGCTCAAGACCTTCTCGAGCTCGCTGGGCTGGTTCACCAGCCATTCCTTCTGCGGGGCGAGGCGGATCCGCGCGCCGTTGGCGCCGCCGCGCTTGTCACCGCTGCGGAAGGTCGCGGCCGAGGCCCACGCCGTCGACACCAGTTGCTGCACGGTCAGGCCGCTGGCCAGCAGCTTGGCCTTGAGGGCGGTGACGTCCTGGTCGTCGACCAGCGGATGATCGACCTTGGGGACCGGGTCTTGCCAGATCAATTCTTCCTTCGGCACCAGCTTGCCAAGGTAGCGCGACAGCGGGCCCATGTCGCGGTGCGTCAGCTTGTACCAGGCGCGCGCGAACGCATCGGCCAGCTCGGCCGGGTTGTCCTTGTAGCGGCGGGAGATCTTCTCGTAGGCCGGGTCGACGCGCAGCGCGAGGTCGGCCGTCGTCATCATCGGCGCATGCTTGCGGTTCTTGTCGTGCGCGTCGGGCACCGTGCCCGCACCCGCGCCGCCCTTGGGCGTCCATTGGTGCGCGCCGGCGGGGCTCTTGGTCAGTTCCCACTCGAAGCCGAACAGCGTTTCGAAGAAGCTGTTGTCCCACTTCGTCGGCGTCGGCGTCCAGGCGCCCTCGATGCCGCTGGTGATCGTATAGACGCCCATGCCTTCGCCGAGCTTGTTCTTCCAGCCCAGGCCCTGGTCCTCGACGTCCCCGCCCTCGGGCATCGCGCCGACGTGGTGGACCTCGCCCGCCCCGTGCGCCTTGCCGAAGGTGTGACCGCCGGCGACCAGCGCGACGGTCTCCTCGTCGTTCATCGCCATGCGCTTGAAGGTCTCGCGGATGTCGCGCGCCGACGCGGCCGGATCGGGATTGCCGTTCGGGGCCTTCCGGGTTCACGTAGATGAGGCCCATCTGCACGGCCGCCAGCGGGTTCGCGAGGTCGCGATCGCCCGCATAGCGTTCATCGCCGAGCCACGTGGTCTCGGGGCCCCAGAAGACGTCGGTCTCGGGTTCCCAGACGTCGGTGCGCCCGCCGGCGAAGCCGAAGGTCTTGAAGCCCATCGATTCCAGCGCGACGTTGCCCGCCAGGATCATCAGGTCGGCCCAGGACAGCTTGCGGCCGTACTTCTGCTTGATCGGCCAGAGCAGGCGGCGGGCCTTGTCGAGGTTGCCGTTGTCGGGCCAGCTGTTGAGCGGCGCGAAGCGCTGGGCGCCGGTGCCGGCGCCGCCGCGGCCGTCCTGCACGCGGTAGGTGCCGGCGGAGTGCCAGGCCATGCGGATGAAGAACGGCCCGTAGTGGCCGTAATCGGCGGGCCACCAGTCCTGGGAGTCCGTCATCAGCGCGGTCAGGTCCTTGACGACGGCGTCGAGGTCGAGGGTCTGGAACTCATGCGCGTACTTGAAGTCCTCGCCCATCGGATTCGTCTTGGACGAGTGCAGCGACAGGATGGAGAGGTTGAGCTGTTCGGGCCACCAGTCCCGGTTGCCTTTGGTGCCTGCCACCGCATGGTGGTGGGTTCCGCCCGAGAACGGGCACTTCGATTCGCCTGACATGTCTTCCTCCTGAGTTGAACCTTGGGGATCAGTCCGCTAGTCCGCCTGCAGCGTGCGAGCGCGGTCGAGTCTAGAACTCGCTCAGTGAGAGCGGCAACAGTCCGGGTCAATCGGAGCGATAGTTTTTTTGACCGGTGCCACAATCCACTCCTTTCATCCCTTGGAGCCCCTCGTGGACAGTGCCCCCAGTCCCATCGCGACGCGAGCCGGAACGGCCGTCGCACGACTGACGCGCTGACCCGGCTCCGGTGGCGCGCAGCGTCGCGCCGACCTTCTTCTCCTGTCGCATCGATCGCCTTTCCGAGGCAACCGTCGCCAATGCGCGACGACTCACCCGATCCGATCCATCTTGAACCGCGCCGTCATCACACCTCAACGGGTGTGAGGGACAGTGCGCGCAGGAGTCTTTCCATGCCCTTCTTCCTGCTGGCCCTGCTGGCCGGCCTGCTGCTGCCTGCCCCCACCTTCGCCGCGGGCGGACACCACGCCGTCGACGACGCCGCGATCGTCGAATCCGGCCAGTGCAATCTCGAACTCTGGGCCGAGCGCTCGAACCTCGACCGCCGCCAGCTTCAACACGCCGGCCTCGGCTGCAACCTGCTCGGCGCCGAAGCCGAACTCAACGTCGACCGCGAGACCGCCCGGTCGGCCTCCTCGCTCCACCTGCATGGCGTGCAGCTCAAATGGGCGACCGGACTGACGCCGCAACTGGCGATCGGCCTGGTCACGGCGCTGGGGTGGCAAGACCAGACCCCGCGCTCGCAACAATCCTTGCTGGTGCCGCTGACCTGGACGCCGCGCGAGGACCTGGCCTTCCATGTGAACGTGGGACGCACCCTGCGCAAGGGCGCGGACGATCTCACCCAACGCGGCATCGCCGCCGAGTGGCAGATGACGCCGGACTGGCAGGCGCTGGCCGAGCACTTCCACGATGGCCAGCGCCCGCTGACGCGACTCGGCCTGCGCCGCACGCTTAACGACCGGCTGACGCTGGACCTGAGCTTCGCGCGGACCACCGCCACGGCGCATGCGCCGAAGGAAGGCTGGTGGACAGTCGGCGCGAACTGGACCTTCGGCCAGTGAGCATTCGCTCCGCGCATGAGTAAAGTCGCTGGTCGAGTAAGGCCATTGGGCAGACTCTGCCCGTCGTCAATCTGGAGGACAAGAATGTCGCTCCCCCCTGCCGGACGCCCCCGACGGCTGGATTGACGACGAGAATCGCCCGGCCTGTCCGATCGTCCACGAGGGCGACGGCACTTTCAACCTTGGAGCCCACCATGTCTCTGCGCATCAACGACATCGCCCCGAACTTCACCGCCAAGACCACGCAGGGGGAGATCGATTTCCACAGCTGGATCGGCGACAGCTGGGCCGTCCTGTTCTCGCATCCGAAGGACTTCACGCCGGTGTGCACGACCGAACTGGGCTACATGGCCAAGATCGAGCCCGAGTTCACCAAGCGCAACGCCAAGCTGATCGGCCTGTCGATCGACCCGGTCGAGAACCACGCGAAGTGGGCCGCGGACATCGAGGAGACACAGGGCGCCGCGGTGAACTACCCGATGATCGGCGACACCGACCTGGCGGTGGCCAAGCTCTACAACATGCTGCCGGCCGAGGAGCCGGGCACGTCGGAAGGCCGCACGGCGGCGACGAACGCGACGGTGCGTTCGGTGTTCATCGTCGGTCCGGACAAGAAGATCAAGCTGACGCTGACCTACCCGATGACGACGGGCCGCAACTTCGACGAGATCCTGCGCGTGCTGGACTCCATCCAGCTGACCGCCAAGCACCGCGTCGCGACGCCGGTGAACTGGAAACAGGGCGACGACGTGATCATCGCGGGCTCGGTGTCCGACGACGAAGCCAAGACGATCTACCCGGAAGGCTGGAAGGCGCCGAAGCCTTACCTGCGCATCGTCAAGCAACCGAAGTGATCGAGCGCGTCCTGCGCGCGTGCCTGCGCGCATGACCCGACCCCCGATGCACCGCAAGGCCGACGTTCCCTCCGATGGGGGGCGTCGGCCTTTCTGCTTCCTGCGTCGATAACATCCACGGCGTCAATGCGGCGGACGACCGCATCGCAGGGAGTCAGGAAGATGAATCACCCACGCCGCTGGATCGTGGCGAGCGGGCTGCTGCTGACCGGCGCAGCGATTGCCGTGCAGCTCTGGCCCGAATCGCCGAAGGCCGTGCAGGCCGCGACGGCCACCCCGCCCACCGTTGCTCAGCCGCCGGCCTCCGTACCGCAGCGCGCCTCCGAGCCCGACGCCGCGAAGCCCGAGAAGGCGGCGCCAGCCCCCACCCCGGCTCCAGCCGCGGCGAGCGGCGCCACAGCCAGGACAGACCCGGCATTCAAGCCGCCCGAGATGCAGGACTTCGGCCAGATCGTGCTGATCGGCATGCACGGCGGAACGCCGAAGCAGGCCGGCGAGGCCGCGTTCGTGCTGCAGACCTGTCTGGAGACCTCGTTGTACGACCTGCCGGGCGACGCCAGGAGATCGGGACTGCCGGATGCGCAGCGCAACGGCAGGATCGCCGCCGCCGAGTGGCTCGAAGCCCAATGCAAGTCGATCACACCGGAGATGCAGGCACAGCGCGGCGCCCTCGCGGCGCGCGCGGTGGAGGCGGGCGTGAGCGGCGTGTCGTTGATCTACGGCCGTTCCGTCGACTACCGTCCGCCCGAGCCGATGCGGGATCGGCTGCTGGACGCGATGAAGACCGATTTCCGCGATGGCGCCCGCCACCTCCCCGATGAACTTGGCTTCAACGGCATGAAGTTGGGCATGTCCAAGACGGAAGCGCGCGCCTACCTCCTGGTGGCCATCTCCGAATCGCCGGAAGAGATCCGGCGGATACGCGAGACGATCTTCCAGGAAGGCCCGTTCCGCGACATGTCCGAGGAGGAGATCCGCGAGGCCGAAACGCTCGCGGAGCGCCTCAAGCAGGAACGCAAACCACCGAAGCGACGGACTGGATGAGCGCCTTGAACGAACGTCCGAAGGCCCATGGACGCAGAGCCCTCCTCGCGGGCGGCGTGCTGCTCATGATCGGCGTCGCGGCGGCCACCACCTACTTCCGGGCCGATCCCTCGTCGGCGGAGCAGGTGTCCTCTGACATGCCGGCGGCGATCACACCGGGCACGCCGGGACGATCGGCCAGCGAGGCCGCGCTCCCGCAGGCGGCGGCGCCGCCAAGCGCCCCCGCCGCGTTCAGGCGCGGCCAGCGCCGGCAAGGCATCCTTTGCCGTCCCGACACCGGGTATCGGCGCCTCCGCCGCGATGCGGGACTACGGCCAGATCGTGATCGCGGCCGTCAACGGCGGCACGCCGAAGCAGCTCGGCGCAGCGGTCAAGCTCATGTCGATGTGCCGCTTCAATCCGGAGCTCCTGCAGATCATGGAGAAGATGAAGTCGGAAGGCCGTTTCTTCGGCGATACGGACGGCACCGCGATGCGGCATTTCAACGAGCAGGGTCGGAAGTGCCAATCCATTCCCCCGGATCTCATGGCTCGCGAAAAGGAGATTGCCGAACGGGCCTTGCTCGGTGGCGCGCGAGGGGTTGCCATCATCTATGCCGGCCTCGTCGACTTCGATCCGCCGTCATCGATACGACGTCCCTTGGGCGAGGCCTTGCGAGCCGACTTCCTCGAGGGCGATGACATTGCGCCGCTGCAACTCGCGAAACATGCCGACCTGTTTGAACTCACCCGCATCGAGACACGCGCCTACGAGATCGCGTTCGAAGCCCAGAAACACCGGATGAAGGATTCCTGGAATCCCGACGGATTCGCCAAGCCCGTGCCCGCGCTCACCGCAGACGAACAGCGCCAGGCCGAAGTGCTCGCGCAAACTTGGCTGCAGAGCGTCAAGAAGCCGAAGATGCCCTGGGAATGAGGTAGCGCAACGTCAACGACCCCGACATGAGCTTCACGGCCCCGATCGCAAGGACCCGCGGTTCGTGTTCTCGAACCGAGTCGCAGACGCGCGCCGCAGACGCGCTCGCCCGCTGTCCTCAGGCCTTCACGTCGAAGTAGCCCGCCTCGTCGAGATCCTGCGCCAGCGTCGGATGCTTCGGCGCCCAGCCGAGCGCCTCGCGCGTGGCGATGCTGGTCGCCGCGAGGTTCAGCCCGGCGAACTTCGTGAACCAACCGAAGTACGCCTGGGCCTCGTCCTGCGAGAGGCTCACCACCGGCACGCCCAGACGCCCGCCGATCGCGGTCGCGATGTCCTTGAATGCGAGCCGCTCTTCCGCGATCGCATGCCAGCGCGCACCTGCGCGGGGCGCTTCGATCGCGCGCCGGAACACCACCGCCGCATCGCGGCGATGCACGGCGCTCCACGCGTTCTGGCCATCGCCGATGTAGGCCGACCGGCCCGTGCGCCGCGCGAGGTCGATGAGGATCGGCACGAAGCCGTGATCGCCCGCGCCGTGCACCGTCGGCGAGAGACGCACCGTGGCGGCGTTGACGCCGCGCGCCGCGAGCGCCAGGGCGGTCGGCTCGGACGCGCGCGGGTAGCCGTCGGACACGGGCAGGCACGGATCCCCTTCGTGACCCAGTCGCCCCGACACCGCCATCGCCAGCCCCGACGTCACCAGCAGCGGACGCTGCGATCCGACCAGTGCCTCGCCGAGCGCCTCGATGGCGACGCTGTCGCGCCGGCAGTTCTCGGCGAAGCGGGAGAAGTCGTGATCGAACGCGGTGTGGATGACGGCGTCGGTCGACGCCGCGCCCGAGCGCAGGCTGTCCAGATCGTCGATCGTGCCGCGATGCACGTCGGCGCCGGCTCGGACCAGCGCCTCCGCGGACGCCTCCGACCGCGCCAGCCCGAGCACCTGATGGCCGGCCTCGATCAATTCATCGACCACCGCCGACCCGACGAAGCCCGTGGCTCCAGTGACGAAAACGCGCATGAGAGAAACCCTCGAAAGTTGATGCCACGCATCGTCAACGCAGAATCCATCCCGGTGTAGTAGTGACCTTATCCAGGTATGGCGGCTAACAGGATGAACAGCGTCTTTCCCCTTCCCTCCGTGTTTCGTCCCGAGTCCCCCGAGCCTTCCGAGCCTCGCGCGGACATGCCCTCGCCGTTGCCCGCGGCTGCCGCGCAGATCCACATGCACGCGCCGAAGGACAACCCGCTCGGCGCCTACCTGCGCGATCGCCGCGAGCGACTCGACCCCGCCGCGCTCGGCCTGCCGATGACGCGTCGGCGCACGCCGGGCCTGCGCCGCGAGGAGGTGGCCCAACGCGCCCCACGTGAGCCCGACCTGGTACACGTGGTTGGAGCAGGGGCGTGGCGGTGCGCCGTCGGAGGTCGTGCTCGAGCGCATCGCCACCGCGCTGCTGCTGACGGACGTCGAGCGCGAGCACCTCTTCCTGCTCGCCTTCGGACGCGCGCCCGAGATCCGCGCGCCTGAGGCCGCCGGCGTCACGCCGCGGCTGCAGCGCGTGCTGGACGCGCTCACGCTGAGCCCGGCGATCGTGAAGACGCCGCTGTGGGACGTCGTCGGTTGGAATCGCGCGGCAAGCGCCGTGCTCACCGACTACAGCACGCTGCCGCCGGAGCAGCGCAACATCGTGAAGCTGATCTTCTGCAACCCGCGCGTGCGGGCGGCGCAGGACGATTGGGAAAGCGTCGCGCGTTTCGTGGTGGCGGCGTTCCGCGCGGACTCCGCGCGAGTCGGCGACACGGCCAGGGTCGAGGCCCTGGTGCGCGAAGTCAGCGCGCGCAGCCCCGAGTTCGAGAAGTTCTGGCGCGAGCACGACGTGAAGGCCTTCGGCGAGGGCGTGAAGCGGCTGCGGCATCCGACCGTCGGGCTGATCGCCTTCGAGTACTCGGCGTTCTCCGTCGATCAGCGGCCCGACCTCGGCATGGTGGTCTACCAGCCGGCGACGCGCGAGGACGAAGACAGCGTGCGCCGGCTGTTGAATCTCCAGGAACTTGCGTCGACCTGAGGATCCGCGAATCGCGGCGGTTCACCGCATCACGGGATCACCAAGGCATCACGGCAGAAACAGCGCCTTCTCTTCTTCGAACACCTGTTGCAGGTGATCTGCCACCGTGCGGATCGCCCGGTCCTTCCGGTCCTGCCCGCGGATCAGCAGCCACATCTCCCGCGGATCGCGCACCGGCGCCAGCGCGCACGCACGCAGCCCGGGCACCTGCCGCCCGATGTAATGCGGCAGCACCGCCAGGCCCGCGCCGGTCCTTGCCGCGATGGCCTGCGACATGTGGTTGTTGGCGCGGAACGCGACCCTGGCGCGCGGGAAGCGCTGCGCCAGCCAGGTCGCGTCGGGCATATCGGCGTTCTCCTCGTCGAAGCCGACGAACACCGGCGCCGCGCCGGCCTCCGCCGCCTCGCAGACCGACGGCGTGCCGTAGAAGCCGAAGCCCATCGTGCCCAGCGGCTTCGCGATGAAGTCGCCGTCGCGCGGCCGCGTGAGGCGCACCGCGATGTCCGCCTGGTGCCGGTCGAGGCTCACCGCCCGCAGGTCCGTCGCGAGATCGACATCCAGCCCTGGATGCAGCACCGCGAGCCGCGCCAGCCGGTCGATCAGGAAACCCTGCGACAGCGCCGGCGGCGCGTTCACCCGCACCAGTCCGCGCACCGCGCCGTCGCCTCCGTTTCCGCCACCGCCTTCGCGCGCGAGCGACTGGGCCGCGGACTCCATGTCGCTCGCCGCCGCCAACGCGCGCCGCCCCGCCGCCGTCAGCACGTAGCCGTCGGGCCGACGATCGACAAGCTTCTCGCCGAGGCTGTCCTCCAGCGCCTGGATGCGCCGCGAGATCGTCGCGTGATTGACCGTCAGCGCCCGCGCCGCCGCCGACAGGCTGCCGTGGCGGCCCAGCGCGAGGAACACGCGCAGGTCCTCCCAGTCGACGCCCCCACGGATTCCTGTGCGTTTTTGATCAGCCATTGAGACAGGATAGCGGCTACCGCGCGGAAGGCCCGGCTCCTAACCTTCTGTCCAACGCCGAACGATCTCCGACCGCCACGGCGTCCCGACCCACCCGGATCCTCCGGATCCCGCATGAACAGGAGCCTTTCCATGTCCACCGTTTCCAGCACCACCGCACAGAAGGTCGCCATCGTCACCGGCGCCTCGCAAGGCATCGGCGCCGCGCTCGTCGCCGCCTATCGCGCACAGGGCTACGCCGTCGTCGCCAACTCGCGCCACATCCAGCAGGGCGACGACGCCGGCGTGGTCGCCGTGCCCGGCCACATCGGCGACCGCCTCGTCGCGCAACGCGTCGTGCAGACCGCGCTCGACCGCTTCGGCCGCATCGACACGCTGATCAACAACGCCGGCGTCTTCATCGCCAAGCCGTTCGTCGAGTACACGCCGCAGGACTTCCAGGACGCGATCGCCGTCAACGTCGCGGGCTTCTTCCACGTCACGCAGCTGGCGCTGCCGCAGATGCTGCAGCAGAAGAGCGGCCACGTCGTGACGATCACGACCACGCTGGTCGACCAGCCGATCGCCGCGGTGCCTACCGGCCTGGCCGGCCTGACCAAGGGCGGGCTGGACGCGGTGACGCGTTCGCTGGCGATCGAATACGCCAAGACCGGCGTCCGCGTGAACGCGGTCCGTCCCGGCGTGATCAAGACGCCGATGCACGCGCCGGAGACGCACGACTTCCTGGCCGCGCTGCACCCGATGGGCCGCATGGGCGAGATCAGCGACATCGTCGACGCGGTGCTGTATCTGGAGCGCGCCGGCTTCGTCACCGGCGAGTTGCTCAACGTCGACGGCGGCCAGCACGCCGGCCGCTGAGCCTCTCCCGTCCCCGACCGATCCCCACGAGCCGAGCCCGGCTCGGCAGACCAAGGAGCCCACCATGCCCTACGTCAACATCAAGGTGACCCGCGAGGGCACCGCCCCCGGCGCCAGCGCCACCACGCCCGAGCAGAAGGCGGCCCTGATCCAGGGTGTCAGCGATCTGCTGTTCGAGGTGATGGGCAAGCCCCATCACATGACCTTCGTCGTCATCGACGAGGTCGAGCTCGACAACTGGGGCGTCGGCGGCCTGCCGACCGCGGAGTTCCGCCGCCGGCAGGCCGGGACGCCGGGCTAGGGAGGCCCAGGAGACCGGTTCCCTTCACGGTGCGTGTCGAGCGGCGTCATCCGCCCTTGATCCTCACCGTGAACGTGAGCTTGTAGGTGCCGCCGTCGCCGCTGAAGTTCAGCGGCGTGAGCGGCGTTTCCGTCGTCACCGTCGGCACGACGAAGCTGTGCCAGCCGAGGTACTCGTCGTTGGACAGGGAACTGGACACGATGCTCGACAGCTTGGGACCGACGACCGACCGCAACTGGGCCGGCGTCAGATTGCTCCAGCCGCTCTGGCCGAAGTTGTTCCAGATGGTCTGCATCATCAACTGCAGCACCCCGCCGCCGCCCAGGTCCGCATCCCAGTCCTCCTCGAGCATGAACACGAAGACGAAGGCGCCGCCGGCTTCCGATTCGTCGATGATGCGCCGCGTGTTGTCGACCGAGCCGACATTGAAGTCGTCGTCCCAATCGGAATCGCGCACGCGGTGCAGCTTGCCGCCGGGCACGTTGCGGTGCGCCATGAAGACCAGCACATAGGGCGAGTCGTCGCCGCCCTCGCTGGTGTCGTCGACGCACTTGAGCTGGGTGAGCATCAACTGGCGTGTGGGCATGGGCACCTCCTGCGAATCTCGCATTGCGGCCACCGCCCGGAATCGAGCCGTGAAGAAGCCGTGAGCCAGACTAGGCAGACCCTCGCCGGCGGCCCATCCCTAGGACCTCCCGGAACCCCTAGGTTGGCACCCCTAGGTTGATACCCCTGGCTGGGCACGGCCGCGCGCGGCCCGGCGCCTCACGCGCCGGACCTGCCCCGGTCACGGCGCGCGGTCACAGCACCGCGTAGCGTCCCGGCTTGTGGTTGACGGCGATGAAGAGATTCATCACCACCGCGGCGAGCACCGAGTACGCGACCCGCTCCGGATCCACGACCGTGAGCGCGAGCAGCACGATCGCGCAGTCCATCGCCATCTGCACCTTGCCGGCGCGCCAGCCCTTGGCCTTCTGCAGGTAGAGCGACACGATGGTGGCGCCGCCGAGGCTGGCGCGATGCCGCGCCAGGAACAGGCAGCCCGAGCCCAGCAGCGCCCCGCCGAGGATCGCGGCGTAGGCCGGATGGATGCGGTCGATGGCGAAGAGCTTGGGCGAGAACTCGGTCAGCACCGACAGCAAGGCGATCGAGATGAAGGTCTTCACCGTGAATTCGCGCCCCATGCGCGTCCACGCGAACCAGTAGAACGGCAGGTTGATCAGGAAGAACAGCTTGCCCAGGCTGACGCCGGTCGCGTAGTGCAGCACGAAGGCCGCGCCCGCGGTGCCGCCGGTCAGCAGCCCGACCTGCGCGAACAGGATCAGCGCCAGCGACACGAACAGCGTCCCGGTGAAGATCGCCTGCGCGTCCTCGAAGGCCGTGTGGGAGCGGATCGCCAGGTCGGCGAGCGGCTCGGCGATCGCGGGGGAAGGCGGCGGTGTGGTGTCGTCAGGTGTGGCGCTCATCCCGGGCACGAAGCAGAAAGCGTGCCCAGGAGTGTCGCAGCACCGGCGTGCGGCGTCAGCGCGAATCCTTATGAACTTCGCGCCGCCGCATGCCTCGACGCTCAGCGGCCCTGCGCCTTCAACCGTGCGTCCAGCCGCGAGAACACGCGCCGCGCGTTGCCCTCGTAGACGAGGTGGCGTTCCTCGTCGTTGAGGTGGGGCGTGGCGGCGATGTAGCGCTTGGTGTCGTCGAAGTAGTGCCCGGTCTCCGGATCGATGCCGCGCACCGCGCCGATCATCTCGGACGCGAACAGCACGTTCTTCACCGGGATCACGGCCGTCAGCAGGTCGATGCCCGGCTGGTGATAGACGCAGGTGTCGAAGAAGATGTTGTTCAGCAGATGCTCGTCGAGCAAAGGCTTCTTGAGCTCCTGCGCCAGCCCGCGGAAGCGTCCCCAGTGGTACGGCACCGCGCCGCCGCCGTGCGGGATCAGGAACTTCAGCGTCGGGAAGTCCTTGAACAGGTCGCCGGTCAGGCACTGCATGAAGGCCGTCGTGTCCGCGTTCAGGTAATGCGCGCCGGTGGTGTGGAAACACGCGTTGCAGCTGGTGCTGACGTGGACCATCGCGGGGATGTCCAGCTCGACCATCTTCTCGTAGAGCGGGTACCAGTGGCGGTCGGTCAGCGGCGGGCTCGTCCAATGGCCGCCGGACGGATCGGGGTTCAGGTTGATGCCGACGAAGCCGTAGTCCTTGACGCACTTCTCGAGTTCCGGGATGCAGCTCGCCGGATCGACGCCCGGGCTCTGCGGCAGCATCGCCGCGCCGACGAAGTGCTCGGGGAAGAGCTCGGCGACGCGCGCGCAGAGCTCGTTGCAGATCGCCGCCCAGGTGGCGGAGGTCTGGAAGTCGCCGATGTGATGCGCCATGAAGCTGGCGCGTGGGCTGAAGATCGTCAGGTCGGAGCCGCGCTCCTTCATCTTCTTCAGCTGATTGGTCTCGATGGACTCGCGCAGCTCGTCGTCGGAGATCTTCAGGTCGCTGGCCTTCGGCGCCCGCGACGGGTCCTTCAGGCCGGCGATCTGCAGGTCGCGCCAGGCGCCGAGCGCGGCGGGAGCGGTGGTGTAGTGACCGTGGACGTCGATGATCATGGGGCTCTCTGGTTCGCTGGGAACGACCGCGGCATGGCGTTGCCCTGCCGGGCCGACTGCGGTGCATTGTGGAGAGCCCCGCCACGTCGTCCAAGTTATGGCCTGGACTAGCTGCTATTCAGTTCCGGCATGGCGGTGGCAAAGCTGAAGCGCTTCTTGCTCCCTCTCCCGCTTGCGGGAGAGGGTGGGGGTGAGGGCCAGCGGCGGTGGAAGTACTCAAGCGCGACCGTGTGTGATGACGTAGGCCGCGCGGTGCAGGTGCGCCATGAAGTGCCGCACCGCCGGCTTCACGGCCGCATCGTTGCGCGCCATCGCGCCGAGCGTCAGGCGCAGCGGCGCTTCCTTCACGGGCACCACCTGCAGGAACTGCGCGGCGAACGGATGCCCCGCGATCTGCCGCGGCAGCAGGCCGACGCAGTTGCCGCTCGCGATCACGGACAGCAGCCCCAGCGTCGAATTGACCACCGCCCCGGCGGGCGGCGGCGGCAGGCCGTGGGTCTCGAAGAGCGTGCGCGCCAGCCCCGTCGCTTCGGTCGCACCGGTGTAGACCCAGCGCGCTTCGGCCAGATCGGCGAGCTGCTTCGATCGCGCCAGCGCATTGCCCTTGCGCACCACGACCACCATGTCGATCGGCATCAGCGATTCGACCGCGCATTCGCCGCGCGGCAGCTGATCGGGCAAGGGGCCGAGCGCGATGTCCACCTCGCCCTTGCGCACGCGCGTGAGCTGCGCGATGTAGAGCTCCTCCACGATGCGCAGCTGGATGTCGGGGAACTCGGCGCCGAAGGTGCGCAGCGCCTCCGGCACCAGCAGCATCACCGCCAGCGGCACCGCGCCGATGGTCAGCGAACCCGTCATGCGGCCGCTCAGCTGCTGGATCTGATCGCGGGCATGGGAGAGCTCGCGGTCCGCGGCCAGCGCGCGCTCGTACAGGACCATGCCCTGCGCCGTCGCCAGCACGCCGGTCGTCGAGCGCAGCAGCAGCGTCGTCTCCAGCTCGCGTTCGAGCTCCCGGACCATCTTCGTCAGCGCCGGCTGCGACACCCCGATGCGACGCGCCGCCGATCGCAGGCTGCCTTCCTCCACCGCGGCGACGATCGCCCGCAAGTTCGTGAGCTTCATGCGCCGGGATGATAACGGTGGGTTATCGCGCCACGCTTCGCGGCATCTGCCAGATGCCGGCAGCGATTCCTAGACTCCGCCCCGCATCGACTTGATCCGGATCAAGACCGATGGCCGAGAACACCGATGAAGCCGCGACAAAGCGGCGATGCGCGCGCTGAGACAGGGAACCCATCCCCTTCCCCACAGCAACGACAGGAGACAAGCGTGACACAACCTAGGGTTATCACCAGGGCACTCGGGCTGATGCTCGCCGCGACCCTTGGCGGGCTGGGCGGCTGCAACGGCAGCGAGGCCTCGCCCGCGGACACGACCACGCCGCCGGCGTCGGTCGAACTGGCCGTCGTCAAGCCGACCGTCACCTGCGCCAGCCTGAGTTCGACCAACCTCGTCGACATCGGCGGCGTCGGCAGCACCATCACCTCCGCGACGGAAGGCAGCATCGCGATCAACGGCAAGGACACGAAGTTCTGTACCGTCGAGGGCACGCTCGCGCCGGCCGTCGGCTTCCGCGTGCGGCTGCCGTTGGAGACCTGGACGCAGCGCACGCTGGACATCGGCTGCGGCGGCCTCTGCGGCTCGATCAGCGCGGCGGTCGATCCCGGCCAGGCCTACGGCTGCCCGCTGGTGCAGTCGGGCGGCTTCGTGCTCGCCTCGACCAACATGGGCCATACGAACGCCGAAGCCACCTGGTCGCTGGATGCGCAGCGCCGCGTGGACTTCGCCTACCGCGCCGTCCACATCACCAATCTCGCCGCGAAGAAGCTGACCCTGGCCTTCTACGGCCAGGCGCAGAAGTACGCCTACTTCGTGGGCTGCTCCGACGGCGGGCGCGAAGGGCTGATGGCCGCGCAGCGTTATCCGACGGACTACAACGGCATCGTCGTCGGCGCGCCGGCCTTCCTGTTCCAGACGCAGAACTCGCTGCTGCACGGCTGGGGATCTCGGGCCAACCGCGACAACGGCCTGACCACCGGCAACATCGTGATGTACCCGGCCAAGGCGGCGGTGCTGCACAAGGCGGTCGTCGCCGCCTGCGACGCACAGGACGGGCAGACCGACGGCCTGCTGAGCGATCCGCGCCTGTGCAGCTATGACCCGGCGGCCCTCCAGTGCGCGGACGGCGCGACCGACACCAGCGCCTGCCTGACCGCGACCGAAGTGGCGTCGGCCCGCAAGTTCTACGCCGGACCGCGCGACGCCTCGACCAACCGGCGCGTGCTGGTGGGAACCTCGCAATACGGTTCGGAGCTGAACTGGTCCGGCGTCTTCGTGCCGGCCAACGACACGCCGACGACGCGCCTCGGGAGCGACAACTTCGTCAACGGCGCCCGTTCCGTGATCTTCACCGACGCGACGCCGCCGACGATCGACGAGCTCGACTTCAGTGAGGCCTTCTACGCCAAGCTGCGGCCCCGCCATCCGCTCAACGACGCGACCAACCCGGACCTCACCGCGTTCAAGGCCGCCGGCGGCAAGCTGATCCTGTGGCACGGCTGGGCGGATCAGCACATCTCGCCCCTCGGCACGATCGCGTACTACGAGGCCATGCAGAAGGTGCTCGGCCAATCGACGATGGACGCATTCATGCGCATGTACCTGGTGCCAGGTGTTGCGCACTGCGGCAGCGGCGAAGGCCACGACAAGATGGACCTGGTCACCGCCGCGGTGAACTGGGTCGAGAAGGGCACCGCCCCCGACGGCATCACGACGAACCGCACCGACGCCGCCGGCGCCGTGACCGCGTCGCGCCCCGTGTACCCGTACCCCGCGCTGGCCAAGCTCAACAGCGGCGCCGACGCGACGCAGGCCGGGAACTACACCAAGGGTCCGGCGCTCTACACCTCGCAGGTCCCCGACTGGGCCGGCAGCGAGTTCTTCAATCCCTACGCGGCCGCGCCCCTCTGACCGTCCGGTCGCGCGCCACGTCCCCGCTCGGAAGTTCCATGGCCCGGATCATCGGCGGCATCGCCGCCTCCCACACCCCGACGATCGGTTTTGCGTTCGACCGCGACAAGCGCTCCGACCCGGCCTGGGCGCCGATCTTCGACGCCTTCGCGCCGGTCCAGGACTGGCTCGCGGCCCGCAAACCCGACGTGCTGCTGATGGTCTACAACGACCATGTCACCTCGTTCTTTTTCGACCACTACTCGGCGTTCTCGCTGGGGGTCGGAGAGCGCTGGGCCGTGGCCGACGAGGGCGGCGGCGCGCGCGACCTGCCGCCGGTGGACGGGCATCCCGGACTGGCGGCGCACATCGGCCAGTCGCTGATGGCGGACGAGTTCGACATGTCCTTCTTCCAGGACAAGGCGCTCGACCACGGCTGCTTCTCGCCGCTGTCGGTGATGTGCCCGCACGAGCCGGCGTGGCCGGTGAAGCTGGTGCCGCTGCAGATGGGCGTGCTGCAGTTTCCGATTCCGAGCGCGCGACGCTGCTACCGGCTCGGCCAGGCGCTGCGCCGCGCGATCGAGAGCTACCCCGAGGACCTGCGCGTCGCGATCGTCGCGACCGGCGGCCTGTCGCACCAGGTGCACGGCGAGCGCGCGGGCTTCAACAACCCCGCGTGGGACGCCCGGTTCCTGGACCTGCTCGAACAGGACCCCGAGGCGCTCGCCGACATGACCCACGCCGAGTACGCGACGCTGGGCGGCTTCGAGGGCTCGGAAGTGATCATGTGGCTGGTGATGCGCGGCGCGCTCGCCGCGCAGGTGACCTGCCTGCATCGCGCGTACACGCTGCCGTCGATGACCGGCATCGCGACGGCGATCTTCGAGCCGGCGCAACAGGCACAGCGGGCGCTGCCCGAGGCGATGCTCGACCGGCATCGTACGCACATGGCGCGGCAGCTCGACGGCGTCGGCGCCCTGCCCGGCACCTATCCGTTCACGCTCGAACGCAGCGTCAAGGCCTACCGCCTCAACCGCTTCCTGCATGCGCTGGTCGACCCCGCCGTGCGCCGCGACTTCCTCGCCGACGAGGATGCGGCGTTCGAGCGCTCCTCGCTCAGCAACGAGGAACGCGACCTCGTGCGCCGCCGTGACTGGATCGGGCTGATCCGGCACGGCGTCATCTTCTTCCTGCTCGAAAAGCTGGGCGCCGTGATCGGCGTCTCCAACCTGCACATCTACGCCGCGATGCGCGGCGAGACGCTCGACGCGTTCCAGGCGACCCGCAACGCACGGGTCCTCTATTCGGTCGCATCCACTTCCCCCAACCAAAGAGACGAGGAGACATCGTGAAGACAACAAGAACACTTTCCGCGGCGACCCTGATGACCGCGGGCGCGCTGTGCGGCCTGGCGCACGCGCCGGTCCAGGCGCAGTCGCAGAGCTCGACCAACGTGCAGATCTACGGACTGCTCGACGTGCCGGTCGAGTACCTGAACAAGGTCGGCGCCAGTGGCGCCAGCCTCACGCGCATGCCGGGCCTGAGCGGCGGCTATGCACCGTCCCGACTGGGATTCCGCGGCACCGAGGATCTTGGCGACGGGCTCAAGGCCGTGTTCACGCTGGAGATGGGCATCGGCGCCGACAGCGGCACGCTCAACCAGGGCGGGCGCGCATGGGGCCGTCAGGCCTACGTCGGCTTGCAAGGCGGCTGGGGAACGATCAGCCTCGGGCGCCAGTACTCGATGCTGTTCTGGTCGCAGACCGATGCGGACATCCTCGGCCCGGCGATGTTCGGCTCCGGCTCGCTGGACAGCTACCTGCCGAATGCGCGCGTGGACAACGCGATCGCCTATCGCGGCCAGTTCAGCGGCTTCACCGTCGGCGCGACCTGGAGCCCCGGCCGCGACGCGGTCAACGCAGGTCCGAGCCCGTCGGGCACCAACTGCGCCGGCGAGAACGCCGCCGACAAGAACGCCTGCCGGCAGTGGTCGGCCATGGTCAAGTACGACACGACGGTGTGGGGCGCCTCAGCCGCGATCGACGAGATCCGCGGCGGCGCCGGCGCCTTCGCGGGTCTGACGAGCAGCGCGATGAAGGACCGCCGCAGCACGGTGGCGGGCTGGTTCAAGACCGGCGACTGGAAGCTCGCGGCGGGGCTGATCGCCCGCCGCAACGACGCCAGCGCCACGACGCCGAAGAGCAACCTCTGGTACGCCGGCGCGACCTGGTCACTGACCCCGAGCTGGGGACTCGACGCGCAGGTGTTCAAGCTGGACTACAAGAACAGCGCCAACGCGGCGACCTTGTGGGCCGTGCGCGGCACCTACTTCCTGTCCAAGCGCACGTCGGTCTACGCGACGGCGGGCCGCATCGACAACGACGGCACGCTCGCGCTGGGCGTCAGCAACGCGGCCGCGGCGGCGGGCAGCACGCCGGCGGCGGGCGGCTCGCAGACGGGGCTGGGCATGGGCATCCGCCACGCCTTCTGAGGTCGATGGGAGACACGTGGTGAATACGACTTCGACAGTGGACGTTCGCGCGTTCATCGATGGACGCGGGATGTCCTCGCGCCAGTGGCTGACGCTGGCCCTGTGCTTCCTGGTGGTGGCGGCGGACGGCATGGACGTGGCGATCATGGGCTTCCTGGCGCCCTCGATCCTGCAGGAGTGGGGCATCTCGAAAGCCGCCTTCGGCATGGTGATGAGCGCCGCGCCGATCGGTCTGGTGTTCGGCGCGCTCTTCGCCGGGCCGACCTCCGATCGGATCGGCCGCAAGAAGGTGCTGGTGATCTCGGTGCTGGTCTTCGCGATCTTCACGCTGCTGGCCTCCCGCGCGCAGGGGTTGACGGAGCTGGTCGTGCTGCGCTTCCTCACCGGCATCGGCCTGGGCGCGGCGATGCCCAACACGACGACGCTGCTGTCGGAGTACGTGCCGGAGCGTTCCCGCTCGCTGATGGTGACGCTGATGTTCACCGGCTTCAACCTGGGCTCGGCGCTGGTCGGCTTCGTGGCGGCCGGGATGATCCCGCACTGGGGATGGCGCTCGGTGCTGGCCGTCGGCGGCGCGCTGCCGCTCGTGCTGGTGCCGCTGCTGATGGCCTGGCTGCCGGAGTCGTGCCGATTCATGGCGGTGCGCGGCGTCGCGGGCACGCGCATCGCGGCGACGCTCGGCCGCGTCTGCGGCGAGCGCTTCGCGGCGCACACGCAGTTCGTCTCCAAGGAGCCCGAGGTGGCGGCCCGCACGCCGGTGCGGCTGCTGTTCTCGGCGGGCTACGGACGTCAGACGCTGGCGCTGTGGACCACCTACTTCATGGGCCTGCTCGTGATCTACCTGCTGACCGGCTGGCTGCCGACGCTGTTCAAGGAACAGGGCTTGAGCATCTCGCAGGCGGCGATGGTGACGGCGATGTTCCAGATCGGCGGCACGGCGGGCGGTGTCGTGGTCGGCTGGCTGATGGACCGGATGGGACCGACGCGGGTGATCAGCATCGCCTACGCGGGCGGCGCGCTGAGCGTGCTGCTGCTGGCGGCGATGGGGGCCGGCGTGAACGGCCTGGGGCTGCTGTCCGCGCTGGTGGGCTTCTGCATGAGCGGCGCGCAGACGGGGCTCAACGCCTACGCGCCGTCGTGCTATCCGACGATGGCGCGCGCGACCGGCGTGAGCTGGATGCTCGGCGTGGGTCGCTTCGGCAGCATCCTGGGATCGATGATCGGCGGCGTGCTGCTGGGACTGGGGTGGAGCTTCGCGGGGATCCTCGCGCTGCTGGCGGTGCCGGCGGTGCTGGCCGCGGTGGCGGTGCGGGGCAGTGTGCGGCGCGAAACGGCGTGAGCATCGCGGATGCGCTTGTGGGACGACTACACACTGCACGACGCTCGAGTCGTGGAGGTCGACACGGACGTCCCAGGACAAAGGCTCTCGCTCGTGCTGAACGGTTGGGATCAACCGTTGCAGCATCCGATGCGCTACGCGATGACGTTCATCGGCATCACTGCGGGCGGTACCCTGCCTGAAGGCGTCTCCATCGAAGCGCTGAAGGATCTCGGCTACGTCGAGATGGAGGCTCTCGATGTCGGCGTCGAGTTCCGCATGCTCTTCGTGTCGGGCATCGAATGGACCATTCGGTGCCAGGATGTCGCTGTCGAAACGATGACGCCTACGCGATGAATTCCTCCGCGCTCTCACCTCCGCGCCTTACCCTGGTGATGCTGATTGCTGCGCATCCGATCGCGGCTCACGCGCATGGCGATGCCCAGCTGTTGACGTTCGTCATGGCCGCGGGGATGGTCGCCGGCATGCTGTCCGGGTGCTTGGCGGCTCTGGTGCGCCGGATCTCACGCGTGCCATGGCCGCTGTGGTTCCTGGTATATCTGGCGATCGGCGCATTGGCTGCTGCCCTCGCTGTCCAGGACATCGGCGGCGCGACCTTGTTCTTGGCCTTTGGAGGTCTTGGCGGTGTGCTGCCGTTCGTGGCCGCCTTCTACCTCGTGAAGGCGGTGTGCGACGCCACATGCAGACGGCTGAAGGCGCGCTCGCGAGCGCGCCGCGACTCGCGCGCATGAAGGCCAGATTCGCTCACGCCTTGAACGTCACCCACGGCCTGAGCTTCGCGACGCCTTCGATGAGCCCCGCGCTCGTCTGCGCATCGATGACGGGCCCGATCGGCTTGTAGGCCTCGGGCGCTTCCTCGATGCGGCGTTCCTCGCGCAGCGTCACGCATTGCCAGTCCGCGTCGCCGCGGTCGACGGTCTGCAGACGCCGCGTCTCCTGACGGCGCATGCGTCGGCCTGCACCGTGGCTGCACGACCAGAGCCAGTCCGGGTGACCGAGCCCACGAGCGACATACGAGCCGTCGCCCATCGAGCCCGGGATCAGCGCGAGCTGCCCGTCATGCGCCGGCGTCGATCCCTTGCGATGGATGTTCAGGCCGTGCTCGGCGAGCACGACGTTGTGGGGCACGTCCACGACCAGCCGCGAGCTGTCCGCACCAAACAGATCGGCCAGTTCCCGCCGCACCATCTCCGCCAGCACGACCCGGTTGGCCCACGCGTATCGGGCCGCGACGCCCATGGCTTCGAGGTACTCGCCGGCCAGCGGGCCCTCGAGGGCATAGAGCTTGCTCTCCGGATGACGCACGCCGACGGGCCACGCGTCGCGAGCGCGATCCATCCAACGGGCGCCGACGTGGAAGCCCATGTCGCGCGAGCCGCTGTGGATCATGACGACGACGTCGCCCGCGCGCAGACCGTGCTCATACGCCGCGTGCCGATCGAGGATGCGCTCGACGACCTGGAGCTCGACGAAGTGGTTGCCGCCGCCTGGCGTGCCGAGACAAGGATCCCGGAAGCGATCGCGCCCATCAACGAACGCATGGGGCGCGTGGCGCGAGTGCCCGCCAAGCCGGTCGAGTCCGACGCAGCGATCGACCTCCGCCACGAGCCGGTCGCGGTCGACGCCGGCCCACAGACCTTCCGGCGCGATGCGATCGAGGAAGGCCAGTGGCCCGTCGTCGAACAGCGCCTTGAAGGCCAGCGTCGGCGTCGGGACGTTGCGGGCGTTCTCGAGCAGCACGGCCTTCAGTCGCGCGATGAGCGCGGACTGGCGAGGCGCCGCCTGCGCGAGCGAGAGCCCGGTCGTCACCAGCCGCATGCCGCAGTTGATGTCGGTGCCGATGGCGGCGGGGATGACGACGTCTTCCGGCGTCGCGACCACGGCGCCGACCGGCGCGATCGACCCGGGATGGAAGTCGGGCGTCGCGCACGCGGCGCAGACGGCGGCATCGCCGCCGGGCGTCTTCACCGAGGCGAAGGCGAGCAGTTGCTTGACGGCCTTTTCCTCGAGCGGCAACGCGGCCGGCAGCAGGATGGTGGCTTGTGCGCTGTCGTTGCGGACGGTGTAGATGCCGTCCTCGAAACGCAGGTCGATCTGCGAGCGCGCGAAGGCTCGCTGGAGTCGAAGGGAGTGAGACATGGTGCTGTGCTCTCCGGGGCCGGAAGGCGCCCGAGGCCTGGAAGCCCAGGCGAAAAGGGACAACCGCCGGCGAGAAGCCGCGGCTGAGGACCTTTTCTGCAGCAGCAGTCAGAAAAGAGGGCGCGAGTCTAGCCGTCGACCGCGAGGCCCGCAAGGCCCGCGCGAGCGTTTGCGTTAAAGTCCCGCGCCCATCGCCCGCAGCGTTCCGCTCGGCGCGAAGCGGGTTCAAGCAGGTTGTTCAGGGTCGAAGGGAAGCAGTTGTGGACGTGCAGGACACCGATGTCGTGATCATTGGCGCGGGCGCCGCGGGGCTGATGTGCGCCGCGCTGGCGGGCCAGCGCGGCCGCCGCGTGCTGCTGGTGGACCACGCCAACAAGGCCGGCAAGAAGATCCTCATGTCGGGAGGAGGCAACTGCAACTTCACCAACCTGTACACCGAGCCGGCCAACTTCCTCTCGGAGAACAAGCACTTCTGCAAGTCGGCGCTGGCGCGCTACACGCAGTGGGACTTCATCGCGCTGGTCAACAAGCATCAGATCCCGCACCACGAGAAGAAGCTCGGCCAGCTGTTCTGCGACAACAAGTCCATCGACATCCTGCGCATGCTGCTCGCCGAATGCGCCGAGGTCGGCGTCACGCCGATGCTCGACACCACCGTCGAGACGATCGAGAAGACCGAGTCGGGTTACGCGCTCACGACCACCGCGGGGCCGATGCGCTGCCAGTCGCTGGTGATCGCCACCGGCGGACTGTCGATTCCGACGATGGGCGCGACCGGCTTCGGCTATCAGGTCGCGAAGCAGTTCGGCCACACGCTGCTGCCGACACGCGCCGGGCTGGTGCCGTTCACGATCACGGACCAGCTCAAGGACCTGTGCAACGAACTCAGCGGGACCTCGGTCGACTGCCTGGTCAGCTGCAACGGCAAGAGCTTCCGCGAGAACATCCTGTTCACGCACCGCGGCCTCAGCGGGCCGGCGATCCTGCAGATCTCGTCGTACTGGCTGCCGGGTCAGGCGGTGGAGATCAACCTGCTGCCCGACCTCGACGTGCCCGGCTGGCTCGCGCAGCAGCGCAACGATCGGCCCAATGCGGAACTCAAGACGCTGCTGGCGGAGCTGTTCACGAAGAAGATGGCCACGCTGATCGGCGAGCAGTGGTTCGTGTCCAAGCCGATCAAGCAGTACACGCACGCGGAGCTGGAGCAGATCGCCCAGCGCCTGTCCGCGTGGCAGGTCATCCCTGCGGGCACCGAGGGCTACCGCACGGCGGAGGTCACGCTAGGCGGCGTCGACACCAAGGAGGTGTCCTCCAAGACGATGGAATCGCTGAAGTCGCCGGGGCTGTACTTCATCGGCGAGGTGCTCGACGTCACCGGCCATCTGGGAGGTTTCAACTTCCAGTGGGCGTGGGCGTCGGCAAATGCGGCGGCGCAGTTCGTGTGAGCGGCTGGTCCGTCGATGGAGGCCAGAAAGACAGACGGCCCCCGAAGGGGCCGCCGCGATGCGGGGTTCTCTATCGCGGAGACCGCGAACTCCCATTCCAGCTGGGACCCGATGACTCGGGCGGCACTACCTTTTTCACCCCACCACAATGTAGATCTTTAGCCTCGAACTTTAGAGTCCTGCGCGGTTTGCCGCAATGACCTCCATAGGCACCGCTCTTGTCAGTCTCTCGAATACATTCTTCGGTCACCTGAGGCGATTGATTCACTTATTGAAGGTCGCGAACTCACGACGAACGCTGCAGGTTCTGCTTGACCTGCGGAACCCTTGATCACGCGCAAGATCGCTGGAGTCCTTCATCGGAAACATGACCGGCCCGTCATCACCAGGGCCGCCAAGTCATGTGCAGTTCAACGCTGGAGGGCGAGCCGCGCCCTGTTCGAGAAGACTCTCCCGTCACCGAAATTCCGATTGCCGATCACCTCGATGTTGTTCGTGCTCATCATCGGTTCAGGAATGTCATGCGCGATGGACAGGCGTGGGACCTGTCGCATCTGGCCCCCTTTGCATTCCGGGTAGATCCGGGACTCGGATTCGAAGTGACCGTGGTCGTTGCCTTCTCGTGTCACTGTTTCACACGATCGATCGCGCGCGACGGACGACGACGCGGCGAGATTCCCCACACAGAACTATTCGATGACGGACGCGAGGTGCGCGTACTGTGCGAGCGGAGGTATGAGCTCTCGAAGCGACATCTTCCGGAACTCATTCGGGAGCTACGCAAGCGAACAATTCGGATCGCTCGCGACAACCCTCAGAATTTCGTCACCACGGAGCAGATCGAAGGTCCCGATACGCCAGAGCGACAGTACGTCGTCTTTTTTGAAGTCACGCGCGACAGCAAGCGCAAGGGTCGATTGCTTTTGCAGGTCCAGTCCGCTTATGCCGTGGATGTCTCCGCGCATGAACGGTTCCGTCCGCGACGCCGAGTTGCGTTCTTCAACCTGCTCAAGACCACCAGTCTTCGGCGGAAGATTTCCGGCTGAAAGTTCGAGGCAGAAAGACAGACGGCCCCCGAAGGGGCCGCCGCGATGCGGGGTTCTCTATCGCATTGCTGCGAATGACCAGTTCAACTGGAACCCGATGACTCGGGTGGCGCTGCCCATCACACCCCGCCTAGGCAGATCTTGAGCTTCGCAGTTTATCGACCCCCATGCGTCCCCGCAAGATTTCCACATGACAACCGTCAAGGTGCCACGTGTTGCGTTGTCACACGGCCCGGCGAAGATGTCCGGCTTTCACGCATCGAGGCTCGCCATGCGAACGACCGCCCTGCTGCTCGCCATCTGCGCGTTCTGCGCGACGTCCGCCCACGCGCAAACGCCCGCACCCTCAACACCCGGCCCCTCGCTCAAGGCCTCCGCCTGCGTCGAAACCGACCGCATGATGGACTGGCGCGAGATCACCTGCACGCTCCCCGCCGGCGCAGCGCCCAAGCGCTTCAGCTTCCGCGCGATGTTCACCGGCGGGCATGACGACACCTCGGCCAGCATCGCGCCGGAGCTCGACGGCCAGCCGTTCGCGTGCGACGCGGGCAGCAAGCTCAGCCTGTTCGGCGAGGACGGCGACGTCAGCGTGTTCTGCCAGTTCGACCGATCGGCCCTCCCCGCCGCCGCCGCGCGGCTCAAGGTGCTGATCAAGTGGAGCCACGCCGAGTTCGCCGACTACGAGTTCAGCAGCGAGTGACCCTGTTCCGCTCGCCGGGGAGTGACGAATAGCCGGTTACCCTGCCTCCCGTTCCAATCGACGCATCGTCGACCAGGGAGAGCACATGACGAAGACGACCCGATCCACCGGCGCGCTGCCCCTCCGGCGCCGGACCTTGATCGCTGCCGGCGTGGCCGGCTGGATGACCACCGCGCCGGCCCTCAATGTCGCCGCTGCAGCGACTGCGACCGCGACAGCCTCTTTCGGCGCGGCCGATTTCGACGCCTGGGCCGAGCGCATCGCCGCCGCCCGCATGAAGCGGCTGCCCGAACATGCCACCCGCATGCAGTACTTCGAGGGCCCGACGCAGGACCGGCTCGACGGCCAGTGGAACGACCTCTCGCGCGCCTCCGAGCTGGCCGACATCGCCCGCGACCGGCAGGCGCTGGCGGAGCTCGCCCGCTTCCCGCGCGAGGCGTTGACGCCGACGCAGCGTACCTCCGCCGCGCTCATGGCGTGGACGATGCAGCAGGACGTGGCCGGCGCGGCGTTCCTCGATCATCACTACGTCTTCGAGCACATGGACGGCGTGCACGTCGGCCCGATCACCTTCCTCGTGCAGGAACACCCGATGCGCCACGCGCGCGACGTGCGCAGCTACCTGACGCGGATGGCGGGCCTGGCCGCGCTGATGGACCAGGGCATCGTCCGCGCCCGCGCGTCGCAGGCCAAGGGCGTGCTGATGCCGCGCTTCATCACGGCGACGACGATCGGCCAGATCGAGCAGTTCGTGGCCGCGCCCCCCGCGGCCAATCCGCTGGTGATCTCGCTGACCGAGCGCATGGCCGGCCTGGCCGACATGAGCGACGACGCCCGCAAGCGCGCTCGCGCGCAGGCCGAGGCCATCATCGCGAAGTCGGTCGTCCCGGCGTGGAAGCGCGGCCTGACGCTGATGCGCGCGCAACTGCCGCTGACCACCGACGATGCCGGCGTCTGGCGGCTGCCCGACGGCGACAAGTTCTATGCCGCCCGCCTGCGCGAGAACACGACGACCGCACTCACGCCGGCCGAGATCCACGCGATCGGCCTGAAGCAGGTCGCCCGCATCGAAGGCGAGATGGACGGCCTGCTGCGGCAGCTCGGCTACGCGGACGGCTCGATCGAGCAGCGCTATCGCAAGATGGACGCCGACCGCCAGCCCAAGGACGCCGCGCCGCAGGGCCAGCTGCTGGACCGCTACACCACCTACCTGCGCGACGCCGAGGCGCGCGCCCGCCTGATCTTCGACGTGATGCCGAAGGCGCCCGTCGAGGTCCGCCGCGAGCCCGCGCTGACCGAGCCCACCGCCGCCGCGCACTACACGACGCCAGCGCCGGACGGCTCGCAGCCGGGCGTGTTCTGGGCGCCGCTCGCGGGACCGACCTACGAGATCGCCGACATGCGGACGCTGGTCCACCACGAAGCGATCCCGGGACACCACTTCCAGCTCGCGATCCAGATGGAGGCGAAGGACCTGCCCTACTTCCGTCGCCGCGCCGCATTCACGGCGGGCTCGGCCTACGTGGAGGGCTGGGCGCTCTACTCGGAGCAGCTGGCCGTCGAGAACGGCTGGTACGAGGGCGACCCGGTCGGACACCTCGGCCAGCTCTACGGCGCGCTGTTCCGCGCGCGGCGCCTGGTCGTCGACACCGGCCTGCATGCGATGAAGTGGACCCGCCAGCAGGCGATCGACTACGGCATCACGCCGCAGGAGGTCGACCGCTACGTCACGTGGCCAGGGCAGGCCTGCGCGTACATGCTGGGCCGTCTGCGCATCGAGGCGCTGCGCGAGAAGGCCCGCCAACAGTTGGGCGACCGCTTCGAGATCAAGCAGTTCCACAACGTCGTGCTGCTGACCGGCGACGTGCCGTTGACGGTGCTGGAACAGGTGGTCGACGCATGGGTCGACAGTCGCCGCAGCGCGGGCTCGGGGTCGGCCAACGCGGCGCCCTGAGCGATCACGCCCGCCCCGTCGCCAGGGGTGCGTGGCGGGCCATCAAGGTCTCGATCCAGTCCATGAACACGCGCAGCTTCGCGCTGACGTGGCGGTTGGGGGGATAGGCAAGGTACATCGGCATGGGGTCCATCGCCCAGTCGGTGAGCAGCGGCACGAGCTCGCCGCGTGCCGCGTGCGGATCGGCCATGTAGCGCGGCAACCAGAGCACGCCCATGCCGGCGAGCCCCGCCGCCAGGTAGGCGTTGCCGTCGTCGGCGGCCACCACGTAGCGACCGCGCACCTCGACGACCTCGTCGCCGCGCCGCATCTCCATCGATCCCACCGTGCCCTTGCTGGCCCGCAGGAACCCGACGATGCGGTGGTGGGGTTCCTCGATCTCGCGCGGATGCGCGGGCGTCCCCGCGACCGACAGGTAGCCGGGCGATGCGAAGACGCCCAGCTGCAGATCGCCGACCCGTCGCGCGATCAACGACGGCACGGTGACCTCGCCGCCGCGCAGCACGGCATCGACGTTGTCGCCGATCACATCGACGATGCGGTCGCTGACGCCCATGTCGAGCTGGATCTCCGGATGGCGCGCGTGGAAGTCCGGCAGCGCCGGCATCAGCACCATGCGCGCGAACGGGGTCGGCACGTCGACGCGCAGCCGGCCGCGCGGCGAGCTGGTCGCGTCGGACAAGGCCGTGTCCGCGTCATCGAGCTCGGCCAGCACGCGCACCACGCGCTCGTAGTACGCGGCGCCGTCGGGCGTCACGCGGACCTGCCGCGTCGTGCGATGCAGCAGCTTCACGCGCAGCCGCGCTTCCAGCTGCTGCACCAGCTGCGTCACGGTGGTCTTGCTCATGTGCAGCGTCTGGGCTGCCTTGGTGAAGCTGCCCGCCTCCACCACGCGGGCGAAGGCCTGCAGCGCGTCGAATCGGTCCATGTCGCCGGTTGGTCTGGTGTTGCCGAGCGGTCATTGTGCGGCTTGCCTGCCCGACGGCCAGCGCTTCCACCACGCGATGCGCGTCACGCCTCGGGCGACGGCTGCGTGGTCGCCTTCGTCCTGTTGCACATGCCGGGTGTGACCGACGAGGCCTTCGAGAACGACGCGGTGCATGTGGCGCGCGATCTGGGGACGCTCAAGGCGTTGGTGGAGAAGCGGAAGACTTGATCGGCCCCGTGGTCGACTGTTCCTAGGTCGAGCCTCGCACCAGGCGTCGCGTGAGCCGCTTCCGGCACCGGCCCGGATGGCGGCGACGGGCCGCCGGCGTTAGATTCATGCATCCAGTGCCCGGAGACCACCGCCATGCGTCCATCCCTCGCTGCCACCATCGGTGTGCTGATCGCCATCTCGCTGTCGCCGCTCGGATCCTTGCCGGCGCGCGCCGAGGACGCCCAGCTGGAACGTCTGAACTGGCTCGCCGGCTGCTGGGCCGCGGAGAAGGGCGAGCCCGGCTCCGTCGAGCACTGGCTGCCGCTGGCCGGCGGCACGATGCTGGGCATCGGCCGCACGGTGAAGAACGGCCGCACCGTCGAGCACGAGTTCCTGCAGATCCGGCTGAACGCCGACGGCAAGGTCGTCTACGTCGCGCTGCCGTCGCGGCAGAAGGAAGCCACCTTCGTCGCGACGTCGATCGGCGATCGCGCGGTCACCTTCGAGAACCCCGAGCACGACTTCCCGCAGCGCATCCTCTACAAGGCCGTCGGCGAGACGGGCCTCGCCGCGCGCATCGAAGGGCAGCGCAACGGCGCCACGCGGGGCATCGACTTCCCGATGAAGCGCGTGGCCTGCGACGCAGCGAAGTCACCGTGAGGCGGAAGGAGCCCCCGTCATGGACCGATTCACCGGCGGCTGTCTCTGCGGCGATGTCCGCCTCGTCGCGACCGGCCGTCCCTACCGGGTCGGCCTGTGCCACTGCCTCGACTGCCGCAAGCATCACGGCGCGCTCTTCGGCGCCTCCGCGATCTTTGCGCAGGACGCGGTCACGGTCACCGGCGAGACCCGCAATTTCCGTGGCCGACACTTCTGCCCCCGCTGCGGATCGTCGGTGTACTCCCGGACCGGCGACGAGGTCGAAGTGCATCTCGGCGCGCTCGACGCGCCGAACCAGCTGACGCCGACCTACGAGCTCTGGACCGTCCGGCGCGAGGCCTGGCTGCCGCCCTTCCCGCTCACCCGTCACCACGAGCGCGACCGCGATTCGGAGAGCCGTTCCGAGGACCCTTGAACTCACGCGCCCGGGGCATCCTCCCGCATGGAGGATTCAACCCACCATCGATCGCCCAAAACCCCATCCAGCAGGCGCCGCGCCCGCACCGGGGACGGAGGGCGCTCGTGAACATCGAAACACAGCCGCGCCCACGGCTCGTGGGATCGTCTGCGTGGCGGCCACCTCGCCGCTGACGCGCGGGCTGGACGTGCGCCTGCTGCAGCTGGCGCTCTCCGACGCCGGCGAGCCGGTGAAGGCCGACGGCGTGTTCGGCGACCAGTCCGCGAAGTCGCTGGCACGGGTCCAGTCGGCCCGTGGGAAAACGGCCAGCGGCGCCGCCGATCCGGCGCTGGTCGTGGAACTAATGCAGCCGGTCTTCGGCTGAAGGCACTGCAGGCGCCGCTGGCGCTGGAGGCAACGCCGAGGCCGGCGCTCGCGGCGATGGCGGCGGAACTCCCCGTTCCGGGCCTCCGGCCAGATGCCTGCCCGGGCGGACATCGCAAACACTCATGAAGCCGATCCGGGATCCGTGCTTCAATCGGGCACTGCCACACGCGCCCCCAGCCCTCGAATGCTCATGGACCTGCCGCTCGAATCGAAGAGCGGAACGCTCGCCGACCAGTTCCTCCGCAGCACTTTCGTGCAAGGCCGCGCTTCCATCGACTATCAGCTCTACGTCCCACCGGGTGACAGCGCCGAACCACGCCCGTTGCTGGTGATGCTGCACGGGTGCGGACAGGACCCCGGACGACTTCGCCGTCGGCACGCGCATGAACGAGATGGCGCGTCGCAACGGCTGGCTGGTGCTGTACCCGGCGCAGTCGGCGCAGGCCAATCCGCAAGGCTGCTGGAACTGGTTCAAGTCCAATCACCAGGAGCGCGGACGCGGCGAGCCCGCCCTGATCGCCGCCCTGACACAGGAGGTCATGGCCCGCCACAGCGTCGACGCGAAGCGCGTCTACATCGCGGGCCTCTCGGCCGGCGGCGCGATGGCCGTCATCCTCGGGCGCGCCTATCCCGAACTCTTCGCCGCCGTCGGCGTGCATTCCGGCCTGCCGCATGGCGCCGTCGACGACGCCAGCGGCGCGATGGCGATGATGCGCAGCGGACAGCCCACGCGCCTGCCCGCGGACGGCGTGACGGCCGAGGCGACGGGCAACGCCGATCGCCCCACGCCGACCATCGTCTTCCACGGCACGCGCGACATGACCGTCCACCCGCTCAACGGCGAGCAGGTCTACGCCGATGCCACGTCCGGCGTGGCCGGCGTCCAGCGCGTCGAGAACGGCCGTGAAGGCACGCGCGCCTACACCCGTCGCACGCACGTGACGCCACAGGGGCGCGTGCACGCCGAACTCTGGCTGATCGAGGGCGGCGGACACGGCTGGTCCGGCGGCGACCAGAGCGGCTCCTACACCGACTGGCTGGGCCCCGACGCGAGCGACCAGATGCTGTGTTTCTTCATGGCACACCCGCTGGGCGACAATCGTGCATGACCCGCACCGATCCCACCGGCGCCGCAGCCGCGGCACCTGCTGCCTTGCAGCCGCCGGCGGCGCCTAGCGCCACTTCCTTCGACAGCCTGCCCTTGCCGCCCGCGATGCGGGCGAATCTGCAGCAGCTCGGCTACCTCTCGATGACGCCCATCCAGGCCGCCAGCCTGCCGCTCGCGCTGGCCGGCAAGGATCTGATCGCGCAGGCGAAGACGGGCAGCGGCAAGACCGCCGCGTTCTCGCTGCCGCTGCTGACCAACCTGAATCCGCGCCGCTTCGCCGTGCAGGCGCTGGTGCTGTGCCCGACGCGCGAGCTCGCCGAACAGGTGACGCAGGAGATCCGCCGCCTGGCGCGCGCCGAGGACAACATCAAGATCCTGACGCTGTGCGGCGGCGCGCCGATCCGCAACCAGCTCGCGAGCCTGTCGCACGGCGCGCACATCGTCGTCGGCACGCCGGGACGCATCCTGGACCACCTGCAGCGCGAGACGCTCACGCTGGAGGCGCTGAACACGCTGGTGCTCGACGAGGCCGATCGCATGCTCGACATGGGCTTCGCCGAGGACATCGCGCAGGTGATCGCGAACTGCCCGAAGACGCGCCAGACGCTGCTGTTCTCCGCCACCTACCCGGACGGCGTGAAGTCCATCGCGACGCGCTTCATGCGCGCGCCGCAGGAAGTGACGCTCACCGAGAAGCACGCCGCCGGCAAGATCCGCCAGCGCTTCTACGAGGTGAAGGAGAACGAGCGCCTGCATGCCGTCGGCCTGCTGCTCAACCACTTCCGCCCGGCCAGCACGCTGGCCTTCTGCAACACCAAGCAGCAGTGCCGCGACCTTGTCGCCGTGCTGCAGGCCGAGGGCATCGTCGCGCTGGAACTGCACGGCGACCTCGACCAGCGCGACCGCGATCAGGTGCTGGTGCAATTCGCCAACCGCAGCTGCAGCGTCCTCGTGGCGACGGACGTGGCGGCGCGCGGACTGGACATCGCGCAGCTGGAAGCGGTCATCAACGTCGACATCACACCTGACCCCGAAGTCCACGTGCATCGCGTCGGCCGCACCGGCCGCGCGGACGAGGCGGGCTGGGCGTTCAGCCTGGCCAGCCTCGACGAGATGGGGCGCGTCGGCCGCATCGACCAGATGCAGGGCAGCGTCACGCCGTGGCATCCGCTGACCGAGCTCACCACCGAGCCCGGCGCCGAGCCGCTGCATCCGCCGATGGTCACGCTGCAGATCCTGGGCGGCCGCAAGGAGAAGATCCGTCCGGGCGACGTGCTGGGCGCGCTGACCAAGGACCTCGGATTCGACGGCGCGCAGATCGGCAAGATCAACGTCAACGAGTTCTCGACCTACGTCGCCGTCGAGCGCGGCATCGCCGACCAGGCGCTGCGCAAGCTCAACGCCGGCAAGGTGAAGGGCAAGTCGGTGAAGGTGCGCCTGCTGTGAGCACGGAGAACACCTTCGCCGCGCTGGGCCTGTCGCCGCGCCTCGTGCGCGCCGCCGATGAGCTCGGCTTTGAAGTGCCCACACCGATCCAGGCGGCCGCGATGCCGCCGATCATCGAAGGCCGAGACCTGCTGGGCTCGGCGGCGACGGGCTCCGGCAAGACGGCGGCCTTCGTCTTCCCGATGCTGCATCGCATCGATGCCCGCGTCCGGCCCGCGCTGCGTCGCACGCAGGCGCTGGTGCTGGTGCCCACGCGCGAACTCGCCGCCCAGGTCGGCGAGACGGTGATCCAGGTCGGACGTTTCCTCGACGAGCCGCTGAAGGTCTCGGTGCTGTACGGCGGCGTGTCGATCAATCCGCAGATGATGGCGCTGCGTGGCGGCGCGGACATCGTCGTCGCGACGCCGGGCCGGCTGCTGGACATCGTCGAGAAGAATGCGCTCAAGCTCTCCGACGTGGAGTGCCTGGTGCTGGACGAGGCCGATCGGCTGCTCGACGCCGGCTTCGCCGACGAGCTGGCGCGAGTGCTGGCGCTGCTGCCGAAGCGTCGACAGAACCTGCTGTTCTCCGCCACCTTCCCGGCGGCGGTGCAGACGCTGGCGGACCAGCTGCTGCACGACCCGGTGCGCATCGAGGTCAGCGGCGAGCCGGCCACCGAAGGCCAGATCGAGGAACACGCGGTCGAGGTCGACGCCGCGAAGCGCACGCCGCTGCTGCGTCACATGATCGAGCAGGGCGAGTGGTCGCGCGTGCTCGTCTTCGTCGCGACGCGCTACGCCTGCGATCACGTGGCCGACAAGCTGCGCCGGAACGGCCTGGAGGCCGCGGCCTTCCACGGCGATGCGAGCCAAGGGGCGCGCACGCGCACGCTGGCGGACTTCAAGGCCGGTCGGATCCGGGTGCTCGTCGCCACCGACCTCGGCGCACGCGGCATCGACATCGCGCGGCTGCCGGTGGTGGTGAACTACGACCTGCCACGCGCCGCGGACGACTACACGCACCGCATCGGCCGCACCGCGCGCGCCGGCGCGAGCGGACTCGCGGTGAGCTTCATCAGCGCGGCCACCGAGGCGCACTTCCGCCTGATCGAGAAGCGCCAGGGCCGGCGCGTCGAGCGCGAGCGGATCGCCGGCTTCGAGCCGACCGAGATCGCCACGCCCGAGGCCGCCACCGGCGGCGTCAAGGGCAGGCGGCCGAGCAAGAAGGACAAGCTGCGCGCAGCGGCGGCGGCCGCGGGCAAGTGACGGTCGAGCCTCCTGGACGGAGGCTCGCTCAAGCGTCGACGATGACTTCGAAGCCTCCGAAGATCATGCGCTGGCCGTCGAAGGGCATGTCCTTCGGGTCATGGTTCATGCGCGGGTCTTCCATCGACTTCTTCATCCCTTCGTCGCGCGCCTGGCGCGACGGCCAGACGATCCACGAGAACACCACCGTCTCGTCCGGCTTGCGCTGCACGGCCATCGGGAACGAGGTCACCTTGCCCTCGGGCACGTCGTCGCCCCAGCACTCGACGACCTTGAGCGCGCCGTGGTCCTTGAACACCGCCGAGGCGTCCTGCGCCAGTTGGCGATAGGCCTCGCGCTTGGCGGTCGGCACGGCGATCACGAATCCATCCACGTAGTCCATTGCGGTTCTCCGGTTGTTGGCGCGGCTCGATGCCGCTCCCTTGCACGACGAATGGCGATGAGCGGGATCGACAGGATAGGGGGAGCTGGCCACACGCCTTGTCACCATGATCCGGGTTTTCCCGCTGCGCCAGATCGTCCAGATTTCGGAAAGTGGTATCCAAGCGGTGGCAATAAAACTGGAATCTTCTAATACCAGTGAAGATCCACCGACGACGCAATCCGCCGACTGGCCTCAACATCGAGGCCTCCGGCGGCTTTGGTGCGGGCTCGGGACCCGCTTCGGTCTTACCTTGGAACCACTGCCATGACCGTCTCTGTCCGACGCCCCTCCTCTGCCACGTCCGCCCCGCTGCGGCTGATCGTCGCCCTCGGCGCCGCCGCGCTCACCCTGCAGGCGGTCGCGCAGACCGCCGCGGCCTGGAAGCCCGATACCTACTACACCGCCGGCACCGTCGTCAGCTACAACGGCCAGCTCTACCGGGCCACCGTCAACCAGACCGACTACGCCAGCACCGGCTGGAACCCGACCAACGCATCGCTGTGGACCTTGGTCGGCCCCGCGAGCGGTCCGGCACCTTCGCCCGCTCCGTCGCCGGCGCCCACGCCGAGCCCGGCGCCCAGTCCTGCGCCCGCTCCCACGCCGGCCCCGTCCCCCGCCCCTGCGCCGCAGGGTGCATGGAATGCGGCAACGGCCTATTCGGGCGGCGCGATCGTCAGCTACCAAGGCGTGATCTACCGCGCCAACTGGTGGACGCAGGGCGACAACCCCGCGACGCGCAACGGCCCTGTCGGCACGGGTCAGCCATGGACGATCTACAGCGGCACCACGCCGCCCGCCCCCTCACCGGCGCCGACGCCCGCGCCCTCTCCTGCACCGACGCCGGCACCCGGTCCCGCGCCCACGCCGGCCCCGTCGCCCGGCCCGGCGCCCGCGCCCGGCAAGCACCAGCTGATCGGCTACTGGCACAACTTCACCAACCCCGCCGGACCGACCTTCCCGATCAGCGAGGTCTCCGCCGACTACGACGTGATCGTCGTCGCCTTCGCGGACGATGCGGGCAACGGCAGCATCGCCTTCAACCTCGACCCGAGCGCCGGCGGCGAGGCGCGCTTCATCGCGGACGTGGCGGCCGCGCGGTCCAAGGGCAAGAAGGTCGTGTTGTCCTTCGGCGGCCAGAACGGCACGGTGACGCTCAACAACGCGGCGCAGGTGACCAACTTCGTCAACAGCGTCGAGGCCATCATGCGGCGCTACGGTTTCGACGGCATCGACATCGACCTGGAGAGCGGCGCCGGCGTCACCTCGGGCGCGCCGGTGCAGGCCAACCTGGTCAGCGCGGTCAAGCAGCTGAAGGCGCGCATCGGCAGCGGCTTCTACCTGTCGATGGCGCCGGAGCATCCGTACGTCCAGGGCGGCTACGTCGCCTACAGCGGCATCTGGGGCGCCTACCTGCCCATCATCGACGGCCTGCGCGACGAGCTGAACGTGCTCCACGTCCAGTACTACAACAACGGCGCCGTCTACACGCCGTACGCGACGCAGGGCCTGGCCGAGGGCAGCGCCGACATGCTGGTGGCCACCAGCCGGATGCTGATCGAGGGATTCACGACCAACAACGGCACCGGGCCGTTCGTGTTCCGCGGGCTGCGGCCGGACCAGGTCGCGTTCGGGTTGCCGTCGGGTCCGTCGTCGGCCAACAGCGGCCAGGCGAGCGTCGCGACGATCACGGCGGCGCTCAACTGCCTGACGAAGCTGTCGCAATGCGGCGCGATCAAGCCGCCGCAGGCCTATCCGACGCTGCGCGGCGTGATGACGTGGTCGATCAACTGGGACCGCCACGACGGGCAGAGCTTCTCGCGCGGCGTGAGGTCGTCGCTCAACGCGCTGCCCTGAGCGCGGTCGACAGGAACGGGGCCGACCGGGAGGTCGGCCCTTCCGCCGCGTGGCTCAGTCCGGCCTTGCCATGACGAACTTGTCGCCGAGCTCGAAATAGTCGCCCGGTCCGCCGCCTCGCAGGATCGGCCCCGCGGCGGCGGTGTCGAACACCCCGTCCTTCAACAGGGCCGGCGAGATGTGCATCAGCAAGACCTGACCCAGGATCATCCAGGTGTCCACGGGCTCAGCGTCCATGGAGTTCAGCTGGATGATCTGCGACACCTTGCATTCGAAGGCGACGGGGCTCTCTCCGACGCGTGGCGGCCCCACCTTCACGGACGCGACCTCAGTCAGTTTCCCCAGCTCGAATTCATTGACGCCGCGAGGGACCCGCGCACACGTCGCGTTCATGGCCTCGGCCAACTCGCGCGTGGCGAGATTCCAGACGAACTCGCCGGTCTCCTCGATGTTGCGCAACGAGTCCTTCCGGCCAATGCTGGAGAAGCCAATGATCGGCGGCGTGTAGTTCAACGCCGTGAAGAAGCTGTACGGCGCCAGATTCACGACGCCGGCCTTGCTCTTCGTGGACATCCACCCGATGGGTCGAGGTCCGACGATGGCATTGAACGGATTGTGGGGAAGGTTCGGCGCGGTGGGGTCGTAGGTGTGCATGCGGTGAATGGACGGCGTTCGGACGGATGTCGATGGTCCATTCTGGCAAGGGCGATGTCGCGGGTCTGTGAAGACCGATGCGACCCGGGAGCGCAACGAGGGCAAGAGACGTTCGGGCGGTCGGTTCAGGCTGGGCGCGGACCGGACTCAATCCACACCGATTCGCCCGGGTGGTGGTCCTCAATGACCCAGAGCGCCCGCTGGATGCTTCCCGCATCGACCAGTGCGTATTCAAGGCGGGTGACCTGCCTCGGAGGGCTCGAGCCGAACTCCTCCTGTGATATCGCGTCGCACGCACACCAAACACTGTCGTCGGGCAGCAATCTGAGCAGCACCTGCTGGAGACCAGATTTCGTTAGCGCGAGGAACACCATACATGTGGAAAGAGTGAAGCGCGCAGTATGTCCGCTTCCGCTGCGTTGCCACCGCCGCTCTAGGCTGAACCGAGTCGTTCGCGGTACCGTGCATGAACGACTGCTACTGCTAACACCGGTCACCGAAGCAAACTTTGAAAGCGGTCAAAAACACTGAAGATGAATCCGCAGTCCGATCGCAAAATCACTCTTGGCGACTGGAATAGGATGTCGTGCGGCATTGGCTCGGTCGCAGCAAGATGTCAGAAGGTGCCGTTGAACACCAGATTCCACTGCCGGTTGGACTCCTGGACATTGTTGCGGGCCTGTGCGCTGAGCGCCGCCGCAGCGTGGCTGCAGGCGTACTCGATGGCCGTCACCAGCGCCTGCCGCTGAGCCTGCGTATCCGTGGCCGTGATTTGCCCGGCGATGCCACAAGGATCCTGTAGGTAGCCACACACACCGCGCGACAGAACGGCAAAAAAGTCGTGCAGGCACTGACCATACATCTTCGCGCCGACACAGACGCCTGAAGCGGCCAACACCATGTCAGCGTAGAAGCTGCGGATTGGAAGCGAGCCGGCGCGCGCGTGCTTCCACGCTTTGACCAACTGCGAGACCTTGCGCAACTTGTTCCCGCTGGCCAACTGCGCCGCTGCGAAAAACCGGTCATGAATCTGCGGGCTCGTCTCGAACCACCCACCAGCGCCATCAGGGATGAGGTAAACGGGGCGCTGGCTCCCCTTGTCGAAACGCGAAAAAACTGCCGGCACGACGTCCAGGCTCTGGCGGGTGCTGCCGAAGGCCAGGGTTGCGGCCAAGCCATCCTTGCGGATCGCCGAAGTGGTGAATCGGCCGCGCAGCTCGGCCAGCACGTTCTGGATGACGGTGTCCGACGACACCAGCTTTCCGCCCCAGAGCACCTCCTCCTTGCGCAGCACCACCATGACGTCCAGATCGCTGTGGCGCCTGATGGCGGTGCCGCGGCAGTGGCTGCCGATGTTCTGAACTGCCGAGACGGCGAACGCCTTCTCCAGGCGTGCTCGCACCGAGGCGCAGTGCAACTTCGCGGCCGAGAGTTCGGAGTCCAGCGGCTGGATGCGGCTCGCCAGCGCAAGCATGTTGAACTGAGGGGGGCGAAGCGCTTGCATGCGGCGGCCGTCTTCAGGCCGTAACCGTGTGGTTCTTGAGGTAGTCGCCCACGAGGTGCTGAGCGCCTGCGTTCATCTGGGCTTCCAGGTCGTTGCGACGGTAGCGGTACAGGAAATCGAACACAAGCGGGCTGGACACACGGTGGCTGAAAATGGCGTCCTGCAGCTCGCGCGAACGTTCTGCGGCCGCGCCCTCGTCCATACCCGCCGCAGCGCTCTTCCACAGCTTTTCGGATTCGGCCTTCAGGCGCACCAGCGTGTCGATGGTATCGCCCTGCCGGTACTTCTCACGCAGCGCCCAGGTGATGATGGGCATGGCCGGCACCAAGACGGTCAAGATCAGCGCCTCCAGCTTGAGATCCATCGCCAGGCTCCATAGGCTCAGCAGCACGATCACCAAAGCCAGCCCCCACGACAGCACGGCGCCGTACGTCTTTCTCACACTGCTGTCGTACAGCAGGTTCTCGCGCTGGCAAAGGATGCGGCCAACCGGCAACGGCACCTGCTCAACGGCCACCGGGTACCAGTCCCGCAGCCGGCGCTCGCCTTCCTCGTCAAAGGACTTCTCCGACAGCGCGAACACCTCTTCGTGGTCGACGTTGCCGCCAACCAGGAAATCGTTCGGGGGCATGTCCAGCACCGCGCAGTCGAACTCCTCCTGGAGTTTGGCCGCGCACTTCATGCGCGCCTTGTGCCAGCGGTCGAGCACCAGGATCTCGCACAGTCCAATGAACAGCGCGACGAGGGTGATGAAGGCCTTCGCGGCCGGAAACCAGATTGCCGCAGCCAAGCTCAACGCTGGCAGCGAAAGCGTGACCAGCACGATGGTGCCCTGGATCCGCTTTGCCCTGGAATAGATGCGACTCCGAGCACGCAGCAAGGACAGCATCTTCGACTGGTTCTGAGTTTCGATGATCGTGTTCAAGGCATCTCCGGTCTTCAGATTTTGACTTTACCGGCCCGCGCCCAGCGCCTGGACTTGGGCTGAGGGTGCTCGCCGCCGCCGGCCCAAACATCCGTCGCCAACCACTCCTCGAAGTAGTCGAGCCACTCTGCCGCCCACGGCAGGTAGGTTTCGCTGAGCTTCATGTGCGCAGACCACTCATGGGTCTTGGGCAGCCACAAGCACAGCTTGGTGCCGCGCCCCTCGTGCGGGTAGACGTGGGGCAGCGGCCTCGCGCCGGCCAGGGCGCGCGGGCTCGGATCCAGCACCAGCAACTCGGGCGGGCGCGCGACCGCCAGCTTCAGCAAACAGCGATACATGCGCGACAGAGGCGTCGGCGCCACGTTGAACTCGAAACGCAGTTCGCGCCCGCCGATCAGCCGCAGTGAGGATCCTGGCCACGCCAACGACTGCAATTCCGCGTACCGCCTCGCGAGCGACGGCAATGGCCGAGACGGGATCATGCGTGGGCCCCGCCGAAATAGGTGTGCGCACGGGCCGGCGCCACGATGGACGATCCACCGCCGACGATGAAGGCGGCCTTGCCCGCCGAGCGTAGGTCTTCACGCCGCTGCGCGGTGTGGGCCAGCACAGCCTGGCCGGCTCGCGCGCCGAAGGCCGACTCGACGACCTTCGCAACGGTGTCCGCGCCTTGCCCGGCCTCGATGGTCTTCAGCAGATCGGCTAAGTCGCTACGAAGCCTCTCGTGCCACTGACGGAACGCCTGTTGGCGCGGGCTGGTGTTCATCGAGGCGGCCAGGTTGTCGGCCAGCGCGCAGGGGTTGTCCAGAAACCAAAACTCGCCGCCGCCTGCCTGCGCCTGTCGCTCGAACAGGAAGGGGATGAGCTCGACGATGTCCAGGAACAGGTCCAGGGGCCCCTCGTGCACCTTGGGCGCCAGGATCGCATACGCCTTGGCGATCAGGCTGGTGAGGAACACCGAGGTGGGTGCCAAACGACTTGCGTTGGGAACATCGGCGAATGCGTGATTGCGGTGGACCTTGGCGAGCTGCACGAAGCGACTCAGCAAACGGCCCAGCACGTCCTGGGCATCCGGCAGCGGCTCGACATCGGCCCTGCGTACGGAGTCCAGCGCGTACGACAGCGCTTCGACCACGCGGAACGTCGGCGTCACTTTGGCGATCTCGTCGAAGCCCAGGCAATACCCCTTGGGGTTCGTCGCCAGATAGTGCTTTAGCTCGCGGTCCGGGATGCGGCCATGGTGCTCGCCGAAGGCCGGCGTATGCATCGGATCGTCGATCACGGGCGCAAAGTCGGCGCACATGCCGCCGGCGTAGGTGAGCGTCACGCAGCGCTCCCACTTCTTGATCGACAGGCCGTGGCGGTCAGCGTAGCGACCCAGGGCGGCGAAGAGGTGCTGCAACAGCAGCGACGGGCCGGTCTCGCCACCGTAGCGGACCACGGCGCCGCGCGACAGGCGAGCCACCAGATCGATGTCAAACCCCTCGCGGTTGGCATCCAACGGACGAACGATGGTGCCCATCTGGCGGGAGCCATGGGCGTGGACGTGCGTCAGCGTCCCGGCGAACTCGGGGCACTCGGTCAGATACTCGCCAGTGGCTACGTAGGCGCGCTCAAGCTCGGCCAACTGAGTGGCCGTGGGCTCGAAGGTCTTGGCGATCGCCTCCGTGAGGTAGGTGAACCGCGCCGAAGCGTCGGTCGTCACTTGGCGGGTGGTGGCACGGTTGAGGTCGGGAGCGTTCATCGGGATGATCGTCAAGCCGGGTTCGGCAGGCGGTAGTAGTTCATGCCACCAGTCTGCGATTTCTTGCGATCAGGTTGGGACATACTTGGTGCGGCTGTCCTGACCGGCCTGGGGCGTGGCGCCCACTTCCTGACCGACAGCCAAGATCTCCGAACCGAGGCTCGGGGATGGTTCAGAAATCTGAACCATCGGCCTGCAAAGACCGGCATAAGGCATGCGATGCTCATGGCGGTCACCAGCCCCGCCTCGATACACGCCATGTACCGCATCGCCATCATTGAAGACGTTGCCATCGAAAGCGAACGGCTGAAGGCGCTGATCTGCGAGTCTTTCGAAGCTGAGGTGCTCCAGGCCTTCACCAAGACCGAGGCCGAGGAGCTGCTTGGCCGGGAGACGTTGGATCTGGTAATCATGGACATCGAACTCGGCGCTGGTCCGAGGAATCGCTATGCCGGGTTGGGTCTGCTGAGCGACATGCGCGACAAGCCCTGGCCCACCATCGTGGTCTCCGGCATGCCCGAGGGCAACCTTCGCAATCTGGCCCTGACGTTGCACGCTTATGAATTCGTGGCCAAGCCCGTCGACGACCAGGACTTCGTCCACAAGGTCGAGCATGCCCTGAACTGGGATCGCGGCGACCCGGGTAAGGACCTGTTCGGCGCAGAGGGCTGGCCCAAGGGGCTGGAACCTGACCCCGACAAAAAGAACAAACTACGCTGGAACGGCAAGCAGGTGAAGCTCACGATGACGGAGCTCAGCATCATCCAGTGCCTCATCGAGCAGCCTGGCGCCGTGGTGGGCTACAAGCGCCTGCTGCCCAACTTGAGCTCGACCGCGAACGTCAAGGCGCTGGCCACCCACGTGTCCGGGGCGCGCCGCGCGTTCCGTGAGGTCGACCCCGAGTTCAATCACATCGCCAATGAGCCTGGCAAGGGCTATGTCTGGAAGAATGAGTCCTAGCCGGTGGGGTCGCTGGGCACGGCGGTGGGATTTTTCGCTGCGCACCGTGGCGATGATCGCCGTCCTAATGCTGCTGATCGGCTTCGCCGTCGACGACCTGGTGACGACCGCCCGGGAAAAGGACCAGCGCGTGCAGGAGTCGGAACTACGCGGCCAGTTGGCCCAGTTTCTGCTCAGCATCCGTGAGCCCGATGGGTCCAGCCTGCTAGAGAACCCTGAGGAGTTTTCCCAAGCCAAGCGCCCGCTGCAGATCAACACGCTGCGCCGCAGTTTTTTCAGCTATCTCCTGCACACGGGCAACGCCAAGACCTTCAAGGCGTCGGAAGTCAACTGGGAGGGCCCGAGGGCCTGCCAGGTCGAATTCCCTGCGGTGAGACAACAGGGTGTGCCCATACCTGCCCTGCAGGCCTGTTTTGCGGCGGTGCCCAATGACCCCTCGGGTCGGTTCGTCTACTTCTCACTCAGGTATCCGTCGGCCAAGATCCATCAGCACAGATTTGGTCGGCCGCTGGGCGATGTCAATCGCGTGATTCTCACTTTTGCCGGCGCCCGGGAGACTCGATTCACCCTGACGTTCCAGCCGCCGCCACTGGCGCGGGCCAGATACCCGTCGCAGCTGAGCCGGTTCGACGGTGTGCACGAGTTGGCGGCCTTCCAGAATGACGACGGCGGCAGGCCCATCCGACTGATCAGTGGCCAGGCGTTCGAGAGCGTCGTCCACGACGAGGGCAGTGTTGCCAAGGGCTTCGTCCCCCTGGTTGGCCGGATCGACTCGGCCATCTTGCAACCGACTGCAGCGGATGTGGCGACCTGGCCATCGCAGCAGCTCAAGGGGATGAAGGTCGGCGTGAAGGTGTACGAAGTGGATAAGGCCAGCGACGAGACCTATGTCGCCTATGACGTCGCGGCGGGCCGCCCCGGCACGCCGCTGGTCTCGCTGTCACAGGCATACCTGGCCGCGGTGCCCTCGCGCGCGCTGCTCGAAGTCACTGCGCTGACGGCGGATCGGACCAAGCGCATCGTGTGGCGATCCGACACTGCCGAGAGCGCCGAGTCCCCCCGGCTTCAAGGCCGGTTTCAGCGCTTCGCCGACTGGCTGGCCGAGAAGGCGCTCTCGCGGCCGCGCTTTGATACCGCGTCGCTGAGTGCCAAGCAACCCTTGTACGTTGCCGGCCTCGTCGACGCGACCGCGTCGTTGAGAAAAACGCCGGTCGCACTGCCAGACCTGGCCACCCGAGCGTTCGCGTGGATGTCGTTGGCGCTGCTGCTGATCACCGTGCTGGCAGGCCACTGGGCGTTTTACATGATCCGGCTGCTGCGGTTACGGGGCGCAGCCTATTCAATGGCAGTGCGCCCGCGTGGTGGGGGGCAGCCTCAAGCCCTTTGCCACCCAGAAAGACGAGATCGGCACGCTGGGCCGCGTCTTTCATGCGCTACTGGAGAAGAACCGGCTGCGAAACACGCACGTTCTTCGCCGGCACCGGCTGGAAGACAGCCGCCGAACCGAAGGTCTGCGGCTGGCCGAGGCCCACGTGCAGGCCCGTCAGGCGATTCTCGACGCCATCGGCCACGAGATCCGGTCACCACTGGCATCGCTGCTTACCCGCACCAAGGACAGCCCAGAGGTGCAGAAGGATCTGTCCCGGGTGCGCAGGGCCGTGGACGCGCTCTATGAAGCCACGTCCGTCGAAGATGGCCTGCGCAACGGAGAGATCGTCATAAGCACACACGATGTCGCCGAATTCGCGGGTCGCTTGGCGGCTAATCTGCGGGACGATGGACAGCCCGTGATCTACGTTGGCCCGACACACGACGTGCTGGCAGACATCGACACCATCCAGCTTGAGCAGATCCTAGACAACCTGATCGAGAACGCCGAGCGCTACCGCAGGCCAGGCACGGACATCGAACTGCAACTGGTGTCCAGCGACGCGGCGTTGACGCTGACCGTGTTCAACCAGGGAGCGCCGATTCCAGATGCCGACCTCGACCGGATTTTTGATCTCGGCGTGTCGGGCAGCGATCAAGCGGGCAACAGCGGACTGGGCTTGTTCGCCTCGCGCATCTACGGCCTGGCCATGCGCCTCACGCTTCACGCCGAAAACCGCTCGAATGGCGTGGCCCTGATTTTGGGGTTTCCGGCCCAGCCGGCTTCGTCGAGTAGAGGAATCCAGCTTCATGGTCGGCGCGCATCGGACAGCTGACTCTTGTGCGTCTCGCTGTCGACGTTGCCAGCGACTGCTTGATGACGGTCAGCGTGAGTTCGCCCCGTAGCGACGGCGGACTGCACCCGCTGCACAGCCGTCGACCTATTCAGGATGGAGGCGCTTTTTCGCCGCGCCCCCTGAGGGACGACGCTCAACCCGTTGCGGACATTGCCGGCGCCAGAATCAGCGCCACAAAGCAATCGTCGAAATAGGCTTATCCGATGACGTCGCCGCCTTCGTCGACGCGAATGGATGCACCGGAGTGGAAAGTCTCGCGTCTGTCGAACTCGCCAGTGGCAATGAGGTCTCGCTCCTTGACGCTCCAGCACTCGCCCGTCGAATAGATGTGTACGGCGTAGCCGACAAGCGTGCCGTCGTCTTCGACCGACTTACCCAACACCGCTGCAAGCTGGCCATTGATCTCGGCAAGCTCCCCGTCGGTGGACGAGATGCATACCTTTTCGTAGAACTCAAATAGCGTTGCGCGCTGCGCCATCTATCGCGTCCCTCAGCTGTGGCACGTCATGCATCCTCAGGGTACCGGAAAGCAGCCATCGCGTTCGGGTGCAACCGGCCTGCAATCGCGCGGGATGGCGCCACGGCAGCATGGATTGCATGCGGCTACGACTGCGAAGAAGCGGCGGAGCTGCTCGACAACTGGCCATTGTCACCACCATCGGAGTGAGGCGGAGCGGCGGAAAGCATCGGCCCGCCATCGGTCGGCAGGCATGAATAATCCGCCCCATGACATCCCCAAGCGGCCTCGCCGCCTTCCTGCTTGCCGCCGCATCGATCGCGCCACTTTCCGCACTCGCTGAAACGCCGCTGGTGGAGGCCCAATCGCGGGTGGCACTGGCGTCACTCCAAGGTGGCGTGACCAAGACCCTCAACGCCGGGCGCATCGATCCTGCCGTGGCCGCCTGCGTGCAGGCACTGCCTCCGGCGTCCTTCCATGGCGTCATCCGCCAGTTGGTGGAGAACGCGTTCGAACCGGGCTGGGACCGCATGGTGGACACCTTCCTGGAATCCCCGGTGGAACAGAAGCACGCCAAGCGGGCCTGGCTGCGGGCCTATCGCAACCTGCAGCTTCCGCTGCCGGAGCCGATGCCGGAATTCGATGCGGAGGACAAGCAGCAGCTGGAGATGTTCTCCAGCCTGACCGATGTGCAGCGCTACCTGAAGGAAGACTTCCTGGCCGGTCCCGACGCCTCGCCGGCGATCTCGCGCCGGGTGCGAGACCTGGTGCAAGGCTGCGCGGCGTCGGTCAACGCGGCGAGCCGCGCATCGGCATCACCTGGCACTGCGGCGTCGGGTGTCTTGCCCGCCGGCTCGCCGACGACCGAGAGCCGTGATGCCTCGATGGCCGCCGTCGCCACGGCCAACGACATCGTCCGGCGCATCGGCCAGGAGTGCCTGAACCTGTTGAATCGGCCGGAATCGCCCAAGGATCTGGTCGTGGCCTGGCAGAAGCGCAATCAGGTCTTCGTGAATGCCGCGGCGAAGTACGAGGCCGCACGCATGGCCGAAGCCCGTGCGCAAGGCGGCAAGCCGCAGGCGGACCAGGTGTGGCAGCAGATGACCAGCGCGGTGCGCGGCAACGCGCAGGCCGCCGTGCGCTCGATGCTGGACAAACCGGATCGGACGGCCGCCTGCCAGCGGGCCATGGACGTGGTCGAAGCCGGCGGCTTCGACATCAGGCCGGAGCTGCCGATGTACGGAGAGATTCAATCGCTGGTCGCCTGGGCGGCGGGGCGTCCTTGAGACGCGGCCGGCATGCCCGGCGCCATGACGCCAGTCCGCTGGTGGCAGTCGCGGCGGAATCTTCGGAACTGGATGGGCAACGATGAGACGTCTTCATCCGGCCTGCTCGTCGCGCTGGCCATCATGGCAACCGCGTCCCATGCCTCCCAACCGTTCAATGGCAGACATGACGTCCCATTCGTCGCGCCACCGCCACCGCCGCCACCCCCTCGGGCCACCCGGCCGTTGCTCCTGCTGCTCAAGCGGGTCTGCGACCTGGGCTTGATCTTCGAGCCGGTGATCCTGGCGGACTACCTGCCCTTCGCTCTTCGTACCTCTTTCTACGAGGACCCGGTCGTGCTCCGTGCCGACAAAGCTCCCACGCCGCTGGGCATGACAGCGACCTACGAGCGCAAGCTCTGGGAGGCGCAGCCGTCCATCACGTTGGCCTGGCCCGCCAGCCCGCTCGTCAGCATTCCGAGTTACGACGTCTACGCGGCCATCGGCATGCCGGACGACGTCGAAGCGTTCGGCGCCCGAGACAGCGGCGGCGGACGCTTCGAGATCTACGAGCAGATCTGCAAGTCGAACAGCCGATTGCTGGTGGTCTTCGGACGCGACAGCGACGACGACACTGGTTGCTCGAACACGCGCGCTACGGCTGCAGAGGCTGGAAGCCTTCGGTCAGCACAAGCGTGCCCTCGGTCGAGGCGAGGCGAAGCTTCTTCACCTCGGTGTACTCCGGCGAGAAGTAGAAGCTCTCGACGGCCGCCAGGCTGGGGAACTCGACGACGACCATGACCGTCTGCGGACTCCCTTCGACCCGTCGAGCATTCGCATTGAAGACGATCGGCTTGCCCTTGTATTTGAGCGAGATCGGGCGGACGGCGTCCCGGTATTTCTGAAACATGGCCTGGTCACGGATGGTGAAGTTGGCGATCAGATACCCGGGCACCGTGCTGCTCGCAGCCGCCGGCGCAGCGGCGGCCTTGACGTCCTGGGCATGCCCGACGGACGTGGCGAACGCGATGGCGAGCCCGATGACGGTACCGGCAATGGGGCGATTCATGAAGTTCCCTTTGGTGGCAAGTCGCTGACACCCTCGCCGGGCGAAGCGGTTCTTTGCAAGCGATGTGGTCGCCCGGTGTCAGACCGCGCAGCCCGCGACGGCCTCGGTCTTGATGATTGACGTTTGATGATGCACAGCGAGCCCGGCGGCCGCGGCAAGGCCCCCCGGGTCTGCGCGACGGTGACGAGCACCACGGGCAGGCCTTCGGGCTGCCAGCCCAACGCAGTGTGCAAGACCAGGGTGTCGCGATCTTTCATGGCGCCCGCACCCATCAAGACTCAGGCCAGCTTGAACGGCAGATCGCGCACCGGCTTGCCGGTGATCCGTGCGATGGCGTTGGCAAACGCCGGTGCCAGCGGCGGCAGACCGGGTTCACCCATGCCGGTGGGCGGCTCCGCGCTAGGCACGATATGCACCGCGAACTGCGGCATGTCGGTGATGCGCGGGACGGCGAAATCACCGAAGTTGCTCTGCTCGACGACACCGTCCTTCAGCGTGATGGCCGCGCCCGGCAGGCACATCGACAGGCCCATGAGCGCGGCACCTTGCACCTGCGCCTCCACGCTGCGCGGATTGACCGCGAGGTTGCAGTGCACACCGGAGGTGACCCGGTGCAGCACCGGCTTGCCGTCCTGGACAGAGGCCTCCACCACGTACGCGACGACCGAGTCGAAGGACTCGTGCACGGCCACGCCCCAGGCGCGGCCAGCGGGGAGCTGCTTCTTGCCGTATCCGCTCTTGTCCACGGCCAACTGCAGCGCGGCACGGTGACGCGGATGCTTGTCTCCAAACAGGCGCATGCGGTAGGCCACCGGGTCTTGCTTCGTGGCGCGGGCGATGTCGTCGAGCAGGGTCTCCATCACGTAGGCGGTGTGCGTCGAGCCCACGCTGCGCCACCACAGCACCGGCACGTTCACCTTCGGGTGGTGCACGGTCAAGCGCATCGGCACGTCGTACGGTTTGCGCATGCCTTCGGTGGCCGATGCGTCGACGCCATCCTTCACCTGGAACTGCTCGAACACCGTACCCGCGAGAATGGACTGCCCGACGATGACGTGGTCCCAGGCCAGCACGTTGCCGCGTTCGTCAAAGCCGATGCGTGCCCGATGCACGTGCAGTGGGCGGTAGTAGCCGCCCTTGATGTCGTCCTCGCGGCTCCACAGCGTGCGAATCGGGACGCCCAGCCCAGCGGCTCGGGCGGCCCTGGCCACGGCGCAAGCTTCGACGACATAGTCACTCGATCCCACGAAGCGCCGGCCGAAGCCGCCGCCTGCCGTCTGCACATGCATCGTCACCTGCTCGGGCTTGAGGCCGAGCACACCCGCGGCGGCACTGGCGTCCAGGCCGGGGGATTGCGTGCCGACCCAGAGTTCAGCTCGATCGTCCGACAGCTTCACCGTGCAGTTCAGCGGCTCCATCGGCGCATGCGCGAGGTAGGGGAAAACGAACTCGGCTTCGAGTCGTTGCGGTGCTGTCGCCAACGGTGCCATGTCGGCATCGAACGCACGGGGGCCGGGTTGGCCGGCCAGGTCACGGAACTCGGCCAACAGACGTTCGCTGTCCACCTTCTCGACGCTCGAGGTGTTCCATTGCAGCTTGAGCGCGTCCCGGCCCTGCTTGGCGGGCCAGTAGCCGTCGGCGACCACGGCCACACCTTCGCCGCCTCGGTCCCCCGGTATGCGCAGTACGGCCTTCACGCCCTTGATGGCGCGCGCCGCGCTGTCATCGACCGACGTGAGTCGGGCGCCGAATACCGGCGGACGCGCCACCACCGCTGTCAGCTGACCGGGCAGACGCATGTCGATGCCGAAGTCCTGCCGCCCGCTGCTCTTGGCACGCGCGTCAAGACGCGTGGTGGGTTTGCCGATGATGCGGAAGTCTTTGGGGTCCTTCAGCGTGACCTTCTCAGGCACTGGCAAGGCCATGGCGTCCTGGGCGAGCTCACCGTAACCCGCCTTGCGGCCCGCTGGACCCAGCACCATGCCCGCTCGCGTACGCAGCGTGCTCATGTCGACATTCCAGCGCGCCGCTGCAGCCGACAACAACATGGCGCGGGAGCGCGCGCCGAGTTCGCGGTATTGCGTGAAGCTGTTCTTGATCGAGTGCGATCCACCGGTGAGGTGGATGCCGAACATCGGGTCGAGGTAGGCCGCGTCGCCTGAACCGTTGCGACTGCGCACCATGCGCCAGTCGGCATCGAGTTCCTCGGCCAGGATCATCGGCAAGCCGGTCTGCACACCCTGACCGAACTCCAGCCGGTTGATGGTCACGGTGACCTCGCCGTTAGGCGCGATCTGCACGAAGGCCGACGGCTGCTGCGTCGGCTTCAGACCGCTGGCTGGCTGGCCGTCAGCCTGCGCTGCAGCCGGCTGCGAAAAGGCGCCCAACGCGAAGCCGGCACCGCCGGCACCGGCCAGCTTGAGGAAGCTGCGGCGTGGCAACCCGTTGGCGTCGCCGGCCTGGTCCCGGCCCAACAGGTGCTGCAGAGCACGCGGCATTTCAAGGGCGTCGATGTTGCGCAACATGATGACTCCTTCAGCCCAGGGTCTTGGCAGCGTCGGCCACTGCGACACGGATGCGGGCGTAGGTGCCACAACGGCAGATGTTGCCCGCCATGGCGGCGTCGATCTCTGTTGCCGAGGGCTGCTTGCCCTTGGGCAGCAACTTGAGGAAGGCGGTGGCGCTCATGATCTGACCGCTTTGGCAATAGCCGCACTGGGCCACGTCGTGCTTGACCCAGGCCGCATGCACGGCGGCACCGACACGATCGCTGCCGTCGGTGGTGGCCTCGATGGTGGTGATCCTCTTGCCTTCAGCCGCGGAGATCGGTGTGATGCACGAGCGGATGGCCTGGCCGTCCAGGTGAACGGTGCAGGCACCACACAGTGCCGCGCCGCAGCCGAACTTGGTGCCGGTCATGCCCAGCGTGTCGCGCAGGGTCCAGAGGATCGGGGTGGACGGATCGGTATCGACCGTGTGATCGCGGCCGTTGACGATGAGTGTGGTCATGCTGTTCTGACACCCTGGAAGTGGATTGGCGAGGCTGGCTCCATGCGAGTTGGAGCGCGGTCACGTCGAGGTGTCGACGTATTCCATGAACATCTTGTTCATACGACCGCCGCGCACCTTGATCCTTGAGAAGGCAGCTTCCAGTTCCGCAAGATCGGCAGGGCTCAGCCGAACCTGCAGGGCCCCGAGGTTCTCGTCGAGATGATCCAGGCGGCGTGTGCCCGGTATAGGCACGATCCAAGGCTTCTGCGCCATCAGCCACGCGAGCGCGACCTGCGCGGAGGTCGCGTTCCTCGTCTGGCCGAATTGCTGCAACACATCGACAACCGCCTTGTTTGCGGCCAGGTTCTCGGGCGAGAAGCGTTCGAACCCGGAGCGGAGGTCGGTCTCAGGATCGAGCTTCGTGTGCGGGCTGATCTTGCCGCTCAGATAACCCATTCCCAGCGGTCCCCAAGGCACGAAACCGATGCCCAGTTCCTCGCAGGTATTCAGCACGCCATTGCGCTCGACATCCCGCTCCATGAAGGAGTACTCGGTCTGGACGGCAGCCAGCGGCTGAATGGCATGCGCCCTTCGGATCGTCTTGGCGCTCGGCTCGGACAGGCCGAAGTGCAGAACCTTCCCGTCTTTGATCAGGTCCTTGATGGCACCGGCCACCTCTTCGATGGGCACCTTGGGATCGACCCGATGCTGGTAGTAAAGATCGATGCGGTCGGTTCTGAGACGTTTGAGCGTGGCTTCGACGACCTTCTTGATGTGTTCAGGTCGGCTGGTGACGCCGCCGGTGCCGCCTTCGATGTCGAAGCCGAACTTGCTGGCGATGACGATCTGATCGCGAAACGGCGCGAGCGCTTCTCCGACCAGGTCTTCGTTTGTGTAAGGGCCGTAGACCTCTGCGGTGTCAAAGAATGTGACCCCCTTGTCATGTGCAGCGCGGATGAGATCAATACCCTGCCTCCGGTCTGCGGGCGGTCCGTAATTGGCGCTGATGCTCATGCACCGGAGCCCAACGCCGAAACTTCCAAAGCACCGAGTTTTCGCGTCTGCATGTTGTTGCTTCGTTTCAAGCTGCGTTGGGGCGGGCCGGAAGCGGCGGCCCACGACGTCTGCGCCGTGGCAAGGCTGGTCGCGGCGAGGGCAGCGCCGGTCAAGAAGCTACGGCGACCCTGGCCAGTCAAACTTGTTTCCTGCTCATTCGTATTCATCACGTGGGGCGTCGCATGGACGTGGGAAATGGCTTGACCTCGAATGTGGGCGGACCGTCTGAAAAGAAAAAGGTCCCCCCGCTTACGACCCTCTGAAGAGTCTCTTCAAGATGCCATCCCCGACGAGCTCCTTGCGCTCTCGTCAGCCAGGAGCTCTGCCCTCGGTGGTGGTATTGACCGGGCGAGGGGCTACCGCGTTGACGGAAATCATGCGTCCCGCCAGTTCCTTCGCCAGGACATTGGCATAGATCTCCTGCGCGGCCTTGGTTGCCCCATACGGCCCTGTGGTGGGCAATCTCGCGTGTGCGACGGTGGAAGACAACGTGATGATGCGACCGTTGTTTCGAACTCGCCGGGCGGCTTCTCGCATCGTGTAGAACCCGCCGACCGCGTGGGCGCGCTGTCACGGCGCGCCATGGTCCAGCATGGCGGTGCCGCTGGCACCACGCTGCGCTTGGCCGACCTCGAAGTGGACCTGCTCGCCCGCCGTGCCAGGCGCGGGGAACAGCGTCTGGATCTCACCGGCAAGGGGTTCGCCCTGCTGCTGGTCCTGCTGCGTCGACGTGGTCAGATCCTCACGCGCACCACGATTGCGGAACAAGTGTGGGACATGCGGTTCGATTCGCAGACCAACGTGGTGGAGGTCGCGATCCGGCGCCTGCGCAGCAAGCTCGACGACCCCTTCGAGCTCAAGTTGCTGCACACCGAACGTGGCATGGGATACGTTCTGGAGGACCGTTCTTGATCGCCGGCACTGACACCATACGCAATCGCCTGACCTGGAAGCTGTCGGCCCTGATGTTGTTTCTCTCCCGCAGCGACCGGGGTGCCCAGGCGCGGCGCGGGGACCCGGTAAGTCTGCGTACGCTGGCTGAAAAGGTGGTCGAGTTTCATCAGTTCAGCCTGGAAGAAGCGGGGCTCCGCGGTGCATCGTCGTCCGATCAAGGCGCGTGGCGACCGACGTACTCGATCAGCGCCTTCAGCTTTGAGGGCTGCTCGTGCCTGCTGGGGTAGTACAGGTAGAACGCCGGGAAGGTGGGTGAGAACTCCGTCAGTACAGGCTTCAAGCGTTTGGCACGGATGTAGGGCAACGCCAGTTGCTCGAAGGTGTATGCCAATCCGACGCCTTCGAGTGCGAGATCCAGGCTGAACGTCGTGTCGGTGATGATGATGTTGCCGCCGACCTCGTAGTCCACCAGGCGGTCGTCCACGTCGAACTCCCACTTGTAGATGGCGCCCGTGGCGGCGAAGCGCAGCCGGATGCAGTTGTGACGCACGAGGTCGTCCGGATGCCTGGGGGCAGGCACGCGCTTCAGGTACTCGGGGGTAGCAACCACCATGACCTTCATGGCCCCGCCGATAGGGACGGCGATCATGTCGCGATGCACGCTCTCGCCGAAGCGGATGCCTGCGTCGAAGCCTTTCTCGACAATGTCGACAAAGCCTTCATCGTTGGTCAGTTCGAGTTGGACATGCGGATTCTCCTGAAGGAAACCCGCCAACAGGGGACGCAGGACCAGCGCGGCGGAGACCCTCGCCGCATTCAGGCGCAGGGTGCCGGACGGCTTCCCCTGAAGGACCTTCAGTTCGTCCCCCGCCTCGACCACTTGGCCGAGCGCCGGCCCGACGCGCGCCAGATAGGCCTGGCCCGCCTCCGTGAGGCTGACGCTTCGCGTGGTCCTATTCAACAGACGCACGCCCAGACGCTTCTCCAACTGCCGTATGGCCTGGCTCAACGCGGAGGGCGAAACAGCGAGGTCCGCGGCTGCTGCCGTGAAGCTGCCGTGTGCTGAAACCTTCCAGAAAGCGATCAGTCCGTCGAGTTGATTCAGCTTCATACCTTGAAGCTTAACTTCACAGGGCTTGTGCCATTACCCTATTTTTCTTTCTTCCGCTGATTCCTACAGTCGCCGACATCAAGTCATCGCAAGGAACAGTCATGAGCAAGGTCTGGTTCATCACAGGCGCGGGCAGCGGCATCGGTGCCGGCGCCGTCAAGGCTGCGCTGGCGGCGGGTCACCGCGTCGTCGCGACCGGCAGGAATGTGGAGAAGGTCAGGAATGCCCTGCACGGCTCAGCGGCTGACAGGCTGGAGGTGCTCCCGCTGGACGTCACGGACGCCGCGCAGGTCTTGACCGCCGTCGAGCAGGCGGTGACGCGCTTCGGCCGGATCGACGTGGTACTGAACAACGCGGGTTACAGCCTCGTCGGCAACTTCGAGGAGCTGACGACGCAGGACATGGAGCGCCAGTTCGCCACCAACTTCTGGGGCGTGAGCCATGTGATGCGCGCCGCGCTGCCGGTGATGCGCGAGCAGCGCTCCGGCCACATCATCAACATCAGTTCCGTGGCCGGCGTGGTCGGGATGAAGCACTGCAGCGCCTATGGCGCCAGCAAGTTCGCCCTCGAAGGCCTTTCGCAGGCGGTTGCCGACGAAGTCGAGAAGTTCGGCATCCAAGTCACCGTCGTCGAACCGGGTTTCTTCCGCACGGACCTGCTGTCCGCAGCGAATGTCCACTGGCCAAGCCATCGCATCGACGACTACGCCGCAGTCGAAGTGAGCGCGCAGGAAATGTGGTCTCCCTATGCAGGTCAGCAGCCAGGTGACCCTGACAAGCTCGGCCAGGTCCTGGTTCAGCTCGTCGGCATGGCGCAGCCCCCGCGCTTGTTCGTGGCCGGCGCAGACGCCATCGACATGATTGCGCCAGCGGTGCAAGCGCGGCTGGACGCCGTGTATGCGCTCAAGGAGCTGTCCTCGTCCACCGCCGGCAGCTTCTGATCCCGGCGTTCTCCGACTTCAACACAAGACGCGCAATGCCTGGATCGTTCGACAGCTACAAGCTGAAGGGGATCACTCTTCCAGAGGCAGATGGTTTCGTGCGCAACGGTCAACTCGACCTGGTGATGCTCGCTAAGACAACGCCGGCAACCGGATTTCCGTCAGCACCCACGACGCGAATCCCCGTCGCTGGAAGACCAGCCCGGTCCGGCGATCCTCGGCCTGTCCCGCGCGACGCGCGTAAAGGATGAAGGTGTCCACGCCGGGGCGTTCCGTCGTCCAGATGGGTTCGCGCTTCGAGGGCGCCTTGCTGCCGTCGGGCTCACCCTCCTCGTCGACGGGCGTGTCGCCAGGCGTCTTCGCGCGCGACTCCCGGCGGGGCATCAGCTTGCCTTCCTGCATGATCCGCATGACGGCCTCCGGGCGCACGAACGCCTCCACCATCCGATCGACCATCGCCGTCGCGAACAAGGAGCCCAGCGCCGCGCCGGCCTTGGCGATGTCGCTGCCAGATTCGGACCGCTCGGTCGCGCGGGCGCCGATGGCCGCCGACAACTGGCCCTTCAGGTTCTCACGCAGCAGCGGATAGTCGACGCGTTCGTTGAACGCCGTCGCATCGCCGGCCTTCGCGGCATTCCGCATCTGGTGGATGGCCAGCCACGGCGACCAGTACCAGTAGGCGGCGAGCGCCAGGACTGCCGCGATCAGCGCGGCCTTCGAAAACTTCCGTGCGGTGGGGGTCATCCCTTGCCTTGCGTTTGATGCACCGGGGACCAGTGTAGAAAACTCAAGGCAGGGAGGCGTCGCAGGATCAGTAATCGATCCCCACCCGGATCCCGAAGGTCCGCGGATCGTTCCAGTAGCCGCGCACGAAACCGCCGCCGTCCTGCGCGGCGTTCTTCGTCATCTTGTTGGTCGCGTTCAGCACGTAGACCTCCGCATGCCAGTCCTTGGGCGCCTGCAGCCGCAGGCTCGCATCGACCTTGGCAAAGGCCTTCTGCCCGTCGGAGATGTGCGCGTTGTCCAGGTTGCGCAGCGTGAAGTACATCTTGTCCTGCCACTTCACGTTGACCCACGGCGTCAGCTCCCAACCCTCGCCGAAGCGGAAGCTCTGCGAGAAGTTGATGCCGAAGCTGTACTTCGGCGACAGCGGCAGGTGGTTGCCGGTGATGTCGTAGATCTGCCGGCCGGCGTTCTCGCGGATCGGACCGGTGTAGGGGTCAGGACATGCCGGTGCGCCCATCTCGGCGCGCGTGCCGCAGTTCCAGCTGTCGCTGAAGGACGGGTAGTCCTTCATCCTGCTGTTGATGTAGCTGAAGAAGGCGCCGAGCCGCGCACCCGCCCACGGCTTGTAGTCGACCTCCAGCTCCAGCCCGGGGATGTCGACGACACCGACGTTCACCGTCTGCCACTTGGTGACGATGTCGCAGGTCGGGTTCTCGTCGGGGCACGGCCCCACCTGCTTCACCCTCGAGGCGAAGAAGTCGCCCGTCACCTGCATGTCCTTGTAGCGGCTGTAGAAGAAGGTCGCCGACAGGCTCAGCCGCTTGTCCAGCATCAGGCCCTTGTAGCCGAGCTCGAAGTTGGTGACGGTCTCCGGCTTGTAGGGGAAGAAGGTGTACTGCGGGCCCGCCGGTCCGTCGACGCATTCCTTGCCGCCGCACCTGTCGTCCTTGTCGCCGAAGCCGCCCGCCTTGTAGCCCGACGACAGCGAGGTGTAGACCATGTCCAGCGGCGTCAGCTGCTTGCGCAGGCCGAGGCGGTAGGTGAACTTCTTCCAGCTCTCGCTGTGGTCGTTGCCCGCGGGCTCGCCCCACAGGCCGTACGCGCCGGGACCGGCGAAGGGCCCCATCTGCTCGGTCAGGTCGCGGCCGTTGTGCGGGCGGAAGCCCGGCGTGCCGGGCGTGCCCGGATCGAAGAGGCCGTTGTAGTACGCCGGCGTCGAGCCGTCCCAGCCGCCGTAGACGCGCCCGCCCTTGTCGGTCTTCTTGTCGAAGCTGATGCGGCCGCCCACCGTCGCCGTCCAGGTCGGCATGAAGGTCCAGTCGGCCTGCGCGAACAGCGCCTTCGCGTCGATCTGGCGATCGGGCTGCTGGTAGTACTGGCTGGTCGGGAAGCCGTAGGGCGCGGTGATCAGTTGCTCCTGCGCATAGTCGATCGCGTTCTTCTCGTGCATCCAGAACAGGCCGGTGACGAGCTGCACGTTGTCGGTGTGATGCTTGAACTGCAGCTCGTGCACCTGCGACTTGTACGTGGAGCCCAGCGTCAGCGAGGTCTCGTCACGGAGCGGCCAGGTGCCCCAGTCACCGTCCGGTCCGACCGGCCAGGTCGCCGTGACCTGGCGCGACAGCGGGTAGTAGCCGCCGTCGTCGTCCGACTGCTGCGAGCGCTTCTGCGTGGCGTAGGCGAAGCCGTACTCGATGCTCGACTGGTCGTTGAGCCGCCAGTTCAGGTTGGAGCGCACGGTGTCGATGGACATGTCCGTCTTGCCCGGCACGTTGACCTTCACGTCCCACTTGCCGCCGGGGCAGGCGAAGTCGGTGCCCGCGGCCATGTCGCAGTCCTTCATCGCGATCTCGCCGGCGCCCTTGTTCTGGAACTTCTCGTAGGCGACCAGCCATTCGAGGTCGCTGGAGAGCTTCACGCGGCCGGCGATGCGGGCCGCCCACTCGTCGCGGTTGTAGTAGTACTTGCTGCGCGGCACCTTGACGTTGCGGCGCTGGTCGACGTCGGGGATGCCGTCGGCGACGAAGCCGTGCTCGGGCATGTCGATGTCGGTGAAGTCCTGCTGCTGGTTGATCCAGCCGTCGCGCTTGATCTTGCTGACGGTGGCACGCAGCGCGATCGTGTCGTTGACGGCGATGTTCTGCACCAGGTTGAGCTGGCGCTTGCGGTAGTTCCCGAGGTCCAGCTCCGCCGTGCCGTAGGTCGCGCCGAACTCGGGCTTGGCCGGGATGATGTTGATGCTGCCGCCGGTGGAGTTGCGCCCGAACAGCGTGCCCTGCGGGCCGCGCAGCACTTCCACCTGTTCCAGGTCGAACATCAGCGCCAGCGCGCCCTGCGGCCGCGGCGAGTACAGGCCGCCCACGTGCAGGCCCACGGCCGGATCGCCGACCTCGGTGAAGTTGGTCGAGCCCACGCCGCGGATGTTGATCTGCACGCCCGAATCGGCGCCCTGCGAGATCTGCAGGTTCGGCACCTTGCCGGAGAGGCCGCGCACGTCGTGGATGCCTTCGCGGGTCAGGGCGTCCTGGGAGAGCGCCGTCACCGCCACGGGCGTCTGCAGCAGGCTGGATTTCACGCGCGTGGCGTTGACGGTGATCACCGGCAGCTCGTTCTTCTCCTTGTCCTTGATCTCGCGGCTGTCCGCCTTGCTCTCGGCTTTGCTGTCAGCCGTCGCCTCGGCGGACGGGGACGTCTGCGCCTGCGCGAAGGCCGTGGCGGCCAGCAGGCTCACGGCGGCGGCCGTGGCGGTGGTGGGGAATGCCGCGCGGACTGCGGCTCGGAGTGCAGGGCGGAAGGCGGGACGGAAGGCGGGGCGGAAGGCGGCTCGATCGGGTCTCATCACTGGGATCTCCATGGGTCTGGCAGGCAGCCGCCGCCCCGGCGACGGGGCCGTGACGCGGGCTGGAGGGGGGCAGAGGGAGGAAGCGGCAGGCGGCGTCAGCGTTCGGGGCTGGGCTTGAACCGGGACAGCAGGCGGGACAGCGGAACGACGTCGTTGGTCACGAGCGGCCGCGCCCAGGCGCTCACCCCCAGGATGTAGAGGAGCGTGAGGAAAACAGTGGACATCGCGGCGCGCAGGCCGATGGCGTCGCCGAGCCCGCCGACCAGCAGCGGCACGACCGCGCCGCCGAGGATGCCGGTGCAGAGCACGCCGGAGAACGCGCCATGGTGGTGGGGCACCGAGTTCAGGCCCAGCGAGAACACCACCGAGAACATCACGGACAGGAAGAAGCCCGAGACCGGGAAGGCGATCTGCGCGACGTGGGCGGAGCCGAAGAGCGCGAGCGCCACGCTGCCGATGGCCAGCATCGTGAAGCCGGCCAGCACGACGCGCGAGTCGAGCAGCTTCAGCAGGCCGAGGCCCAGCAAACACCCCAGCGACATCAGCCCCCAGAAGCCCGCGACCGCGTCGGCGCCGTCGGTGGTGGCGGACACGCCGTGATAGGTCGAGAGGAACTGCGACATCCAGTTGGCCAGCGTCTGCTCGGTGCCGACGTAGGCCATGATGCCGAGGAAGAAGAGGCGGACATCGCGCCGCGCGAGCAGCTCGCGGTAGGCGGCCCAGCCGCCGGCGCGTTCATCGTCCTTGAGCTGGACCTCGGGCAGCGGCAGCGTCTGGTTCGCGACGATCAGCGCGATGAAGCCGACGACGAAGATCCAGTAGAACGGCACCCACGCGAGGCCCTTGGCGGCATCCGGACGCTCCATCAGCAGCTGGAAAGCCATCGGGCTCAGGAACGAGGCCAGGCCGAAGACGAGTTGCCCCATCACCGAGAAGAAGGCGAAGTGGGACTCGCCGCCGGCCGTGCGCATCAGCGGATTGATCACGACCTGCAGCAGCGCCATGCCGAGGCCGATCACGAAGAGCCCGCCGATCGCGGTCGCATAGCTCGGCCACAGCGCGATCGCCAGCGATCCGCCCGCGTTCAGCACGAAGGCCGCGAGGAGGGTGAAGCGCGAGCCGCGGCGCTCCACCAGCAGACCGCCCGGGATCGACACCAGCCCGTAGGCGAGGAAGAACGAGAACGGCAGGAAGCCCGCCAGGCCCAGGCTCAGGTGGAAGTCCTGGATGATGATCGGCATCAAGGGCCCGATCAGGTTGGTGACGAAAGGAGATCACGAACCAGATGACCAGGATGTAGCCGACGATCAGCGCGCGGTGCTTCATGGCGGGTTCTCAGGCGGGAACTTGGGAGGGAACGCAGCCGGCGAACTCGCCGGCGCGGATGGTCGTGCGCGGGAAGCGCGACAGGATGGCCCCGGCGGTGCGGCAGCCCGCGGCCAGGCCCTCGGCGACGTCGCCGCCCCGCAGGCGCGCGGCGAGGTAGCCGGCGTTGAAGGCGTCGCCGGCGCCGATGGTGTCGAAGATGTCGGCGGGCTCGGTGATGCGCTGCACGCGCTGGCCGCCCTCGACACCCAGCGCGCCGCGGGCGCCGACCTTGACGATCAGGCTCGCGCCGGGCTTCAGCGCGCGGCCGATCAAGGTGAGCGCTTCATCGAGGTCCCCGGTGCCGGCGATGCTCTGCGCCTCGAGCTCGTTGATGAGCAGGTGATCGCAGTGCGGCAGCCAGGTCATCACCTCCTCCCGGTCCCAGCCTTCGGGCGGCCAGCCGGTGTCCAGCGCGACGCGGTAGCCGCGGCGTGCGGCCTCGGCCATCAGGCCGGCGTAGCGGGGGCGCAGGCCGGTGAGCAGGAAGGGCGCGGTGAACAGCGCGATCGCCGGCGCCGTCTCCGGCATCTCCGGCGTCTCCGTCGGCTGCAGGTGCCCGAGCACATGCTCGGCCGACAGGCGCTGCAGGTGACCGTGCGTGGTGAAGAAGTTGCGCTCGCCGCAGGTGTGCATCAGGCCGACCGAGACGGTGGTCCCGATGTCGCAGATCTCCAGGCTGGTCTCGATGCCGGCGAGCTGCTCCGCCAGCCAGTGACCGAAGTGGTCGTTGCCGACGGCGGAGATCAGGTGCGCGCGCTGTCCGATGTGACGCGCGGCCAGTGCGGCATTGGCGCCGGAGCCGCCGGGGCGCAGCTCGCTGCGCGGCATCAGGAGTTCGGTCCCGACTTGCGGCCACCCGGTCAGGCTGCCCAGCACGAGGTCCACGCCGACGTCGCCGACGATGCTGAGCGGGGGATGCGAAAGAGGTCGTGCCGTGTCCATGGGCGCGACTGTAGGAGCACTCAGAACACAGCGTCAATAATTAAATCCATTGGATTTAAGTAATCAAGGGAATCCCCCAAGGGGCTTTACCCTGTCCCTACCCTCGCTTGGGCATCGGTGCCCGGTGCCCCAGCAGTTCGGCCACGTCGGCCTCGCCGCGGCGGTCCTGCTGCAAGGTCTCCAGCCGCGGCGACAGCATCTCGTAGATCGGCAGCACGGCGGCGCCGAGGATGGAACTGTCGTCTTGCCGGTCCGACAGCAGCAGGCGGTTCTCCGGCGTCGCGACGCCGCCGCGCACCGAGCGGTGCCAGGGCTGCGCCAGGCCGACCAGATGCTCCACCAGCACCTTGGGCGCCGAGCCGCCGATGACGATCGAGTGCGGGTCCAGCATGTTCTCGATCATGCAGACCGCGTCGCGCAGCCGGTCCGCGGCCTGGCGGCACCACTGGTGCAGCGCCTTGTCCTTCGGATCCTTCAGCCGCTTGGCCAGATCGAGCGTCCAGACGTCGTGGTCCGACACCTTCAGCGCCTCCGCCAGCGAGTGCATGGAGACGTAGCGCTCCAGGCAGCCGCGGTTGCCGCAATAGCACGGCGTGCCGCCCGGCACGATGGGCACGTGGCCGATCTCGGTGGCATTGCCGTTCGAACCGGGATACGCGGCGCGGCCGATCACCAGTGCGCCGCCCAGGCCCAAGCCCAGGTGCAGATAGAAGAAGTTGTCCAGGTTGCGGGCGACGCCGAAGAGCGTCTCGCCCAGCGCGCCGGCCACGCTGTCGATCCGGTAGAAGACGGAGAGGCCGGTGACCTCGCCGAGTTCGTCCAGCACGGACAGGTCGTTCCACCCCTCCAGCGCCGTCGGGCCGACGAAGCTGATGTCGGTGTGACCCAACGGCCCCGGCAGCGCGACACCGATGCCCCAGAGCGGCTCGGTCGATTCGCGCCGCAACTGCGCGACCAGCTGCAGCATCGCGGCCAGCATCTGGCGGCGATCGCTGGTGTCCATGTCCACCTCGCAGCGGCTGCGGATGTCGCCGACCAGGTTCACCAGCGCGGCCGACGCGCGGCCCGGCTCCAGGCTGATCCCGATCGCGTTGCCCGCCTGCGGGTTGAGCTCGAACGCGATCGGCGGCTGGCCGCGCGACTTGTCGACCTTCTGCCGCCTCGAGACGATCAGGCCGATGGCCTCCAGGTCGTTGGTGATGTTGGCCACCGTCTGGGGGCTCAGCGACACCATGTCGGCGATGTCCTTGCGCGACGCCGCGCCGTGCTGCCGGATGAAGTCCAGCACGACACGGCGGTTGTAGGGCGCGCTCGACTGTTGGGTGGCACCTCGACTGGTGGTTCTCATGCTGGCGGGTGGTCCTTCGGGTATCCCCCATTCTGACCCAGCTTCACGACGGCGGCAGGCGCCCGGCCGACAAATGAATTTACACATCCAGTGGTTTTATTTATTGCGCACAAGAAATGTTCCGCCTACATTCGCCGCCCATGGGCTGCAACGACCCACGCCCCCGAGCGCAGGACCGGCTTGGCGAGAGTGGTGGGCAGCAGTCCTCGGGATCCCTTGTCCCGTGGCGCAGGCCACGCCCCCCTACCCCCGTGTTTTCGGAGGCAACCACCATGCAATCTCGTTCCCCCAGCGTCCGCCGCATCGGCGTGCAAGCGGCGCTCACCGTTCTGGCTCTCGTCTGCGGCGCGTCGGCGGCTGTCGCAGCCGGCAAGCCCAAGGCAGCGGCTCAGACGAACGGCCAACCCAGCGTCTACGTGCAGGACGGCTGGGTCTACACCAACACCTTCACGGCCACCGGCCAGCCGCTGGTGACGGCCACCCAGGCGGCCGCGGCGGCGGGCGTCATCCCCGTCGGCGATTCGCGCGTCTACGGCAAGGTCTTCGACAAGGGCCGCAAGCTGACGGTCAACCAGTGGCAGGCCGTGCTCAGCATGGACGCCTATCCGGAGAACGGCACCACCAACTATCAAGACCCGGAACCCTGGCGCTATTGCGAGGTCGATTACGAAGCCTCCGAAGGCATCTCCGACTACCGCGGCGACACGCTCGGCCCGGTGGGCGTGACGACGGTCGGCGACTTCCCGGACTACTTCAAGAACGCCTACGCGCCCTATGTGCTGGGCAAGACCGGCGCGACCAACACGGACATGAAGAACTGGGGCGTCCAGGTCACCGGCATCGCGGCCGCGGACATGAAGGCGGACGACTCGCGCCTGGATCCGTATCCGAACCTGGCCCGGTCCAACTCGAAGAAGCGGGCGGCGCTGACCAAGATCTGCCAGGCGCTGCAGTCGGACTTCGACAACCGCCAGGACAAGTACGTGATCAGCCATTACGCCCACATCGACAGCGACAAGCTGCTGCCGGTGCTGGACGCGCTGAAGAAGCTGGGCTTCACCAGCTTCGGCCAGTACAACCTGGTCGGCCTGGCCTTCCAGGTGCAGGTGAACACGGGATCCATCGGCAGCATCTCGGCGTTCTCCTCGGTGAAGTCGGCCGGCAACTGCGGCAGCATGTCCAACGAGACCTGCTTCGCCACCTACCTGACGGACCAGTACATCCGCTGGCTGAAGTCCTCGAGCCTGGGCGACGATGCGGGCAACTGCTGGCGCGCCAGCATGGCGCTGGACATCTACAAGCAGGATCCGACGATGGGCAACGTCAACGTGGTGACCAGCATCATCAACAGCAAGTACCCGAACAACTCGGGCAAGTGCCCGACCTCGGGCGTGAAGTGGTCCAAGAACATGGCCTGGAACTGATCCGATGAAGACCGACGCCACCGCACGCATGGTGTTTCTCCCCCGACGCTCCGCGCTCGCGGTGGCCGCGGTCTTCGCGGTCACCGCGGTCCTCGGGACCGCGGCCTCGGCCGTCCACGCGGCAACGGACGAACGCAAGACGACGGTCTCCGTCGCCTTGCCGACCGATCCGCTGCTGGTGCAGCTGAACCAGGTCGCCCTGGAGCGGACCGGCCCCAAGCGCGCGATCGTCGAGTCAACCGGCGTGGCGCAGGCGGGCCGCTACCGCGTACTCTCCGGCGGCAAGACCGTCGCCGAGGGCGAGCTCAAGCCGCTGCCGGATTTCTCCGCCTGGGGCGCGGGCAGGCGCTACTTCGAGGCGGACTTCTCCGCCGTGCAGACGCCAGGCGTCTACCGCATCGAGGCGACGCTCGACGGCAAGCGCGTGACGTCCGCGCCGGTGCGGGTGCGCGATCAGGCGCTGTTCTCGATCACCGCGGACAAGCTGCTCGACTACTTCCACCGCAGCCGCCACACCGGCAAGGGCGACCGTCGCATCCGCATCTTCGAGACCGATCGCTTCGTCGACGTCCGCGGCGGATGGAAGGATGCCGGCGGCGATACCGGCAAGTACCTGTCGCACCTCGGCTACGCGAATTTCTTCAACCCGCAGCAGACGTCGATGGCGGCCTGGGCGCTGGCCTACACGGCGGATTCGTCGGCGGACCTGTACCGCCGCGCGGGGCTGCTCAAGCGCGCGCAGGACGAAGCCTTCTGGGGCGCGGACTACCTGCACCGCATCCTCGATGCCGAGGGCTATTTCTACACGACGGTCTTCGACAAATGGGGCGCGGCAGGCGCCGAGCGCATGGTCGTCGGCTACGAAGGCGATGACGGGCGCTACACCAAGCTCTACCGCTCGGCCTACCGCGCCGGCGGCGGCATGGCGATCGCCGCGCTGGCGCGGGCCTCGCTGCTGGCCAGGCAGTCGGGCCGCCACGGCGACTTCGACGGGAAGACCTACCTCGCCGACGCGGTGAAGGCCTTCGACCATCTGCAGCAGTTCAACGCGCAGTACACCGCCAACGGCGTCGAGAACATCATCGACGACTACACCGCGCTGATGGCCGCGGTGGAGTTGTTCAACGCGACGAAGGAAGCGCGCTTCCTCGACGCGGCACCGCGCGCGCGCCGACAGCCTGATGCGGCGCCAGGCGGCCGACGGCAGTTTCATCAGCGATGGCGGCACACGGCCCTACTACCACGCGGTCGAAGCCGGCCTGCCGGCGCTGAGCCTGGGCCACTACCTCGACATCGAGACCGACGACGCACGGCGCACCCGCGCCGCCGCGACGATCAAGGCCGCGTTGCAGCACGAGGTCGACATCACGCGGCGCGTGTCCAACCCCTTCGGCTACGCGCGGCAGTCGTTCCAGTTCACCAAGGACGGCAAGGCGGAAGGCCCGGTGCTGGAAGGCTTCTTCATCCCGCACAGGAACGAGACCGGCTACTGGTGGCAAGGCGAGAGCGCGCGGCTGCTGTCGCTGAGCACCGCGATGGCGGTGGCCGGCCACAAGGCCTCACCCGCCCTGCCCGCCGACTGGGCCGCCTTCGCACAGGACCAGGTCGACTGGACGCTGGGGCGGAACCCCTACGGCATCTCGATGCTCTACGGCTTCGGCAAGCGCAACCCGCCGACGGTGGCGTCGAGCGCGGGCGACATGTTCGCCGGCGGCATCTCCAACGGCATCACCGGCGCGGTCGGCAGCGATACGGGAGAAGGCATCGCCTTCGGCCCCGGTCCCGACGACGAGCAATGGCGCTGGGTGGAGCAGTGGCTTCCGCATACGACGTGGATGCTGCTGGCGGCGACATCGATGGCGCGCCCGCCTGGCTCGCCCTAGGTCTCCAGGTCCTTCCTGGCCCTCCGCACTCCGCGCTCCTCAGCCCGCGATCCTCAGCCCGCGATGGCCGACGCGCGACGAGCCGTCGCCATCGGCCTTCTCCGTGCTAACCCCAGCGGCCCTGCTCGCGAGCGAATCAGGCGACGGCGCTAACATCCGCCGATGGGCACGGAACAGCAGTACATCGACGCGATCGGCCGCATGGCCGTCGTGCCGACCATCCTCGACGCCATGGCGCGTCTCACCGGGATGCGTTTCACCGCCGTCGCCCGCGTGACCGACACCACCTGGACGGCGTGCGCCGTACGCGACGAGATCGCCTTCGGGCTCAAGCCCGGGGACGAACTCCAGCTCGTCACGACGATCTGCAATGAGATCCGGCAGCACGGACGCCCCGTCATCTTCGGCAGCGCCAGCACGGACGACCGCTTCCGCGAGCACCCGACGCCCCGGATGTACGGCTTCGAGAGCTATGTCTCGATCCCGATCTTCCGCGCCGACGATTCGTTCTTCGGCACGCTCTGCGCCATCGACCCGCGGCCGGCCAAGCTCGACGATCCCGTGCTGCATCAGACGCTGGAGCTGTTCGCCAAGCTCATCGGCACGCAGCTCGACGCGCAGGACCTGGACGAGCAGCGCCGGACGGCCCTCGCGGCCGCCGCCGATGCCCGCGAACTGCTCGAATGGGAGAACCAGCGCATCACCGCGCTGTTGAGCGAACGCGACCAGGTGGAACGCGTCATCACGCGCGAGCTGAACGACACGCGGCGGCTCCGGGACGTCGCCGCGCGGCTGATCGGCACCGATGGCGGCTCGGCCCTGTATGGCGAGATCCTCGAAGCGGCCATCGAGATCCTCGACGGCGATGCCGGCACCATCCAGCTGCTGGACGAGCGCTCCCAGACCTTGAGCTTCCTGGCCACCCGCGGCTTTCCTCCGGCGATGGTGGCGCACTTCGCCGAGGTCGATGCGTCGTCGGGCTCGCCGTGCGGCATCGCGCTGGCGACCGGCGCGCGGTCCTTCGTGCGCTTCGACGATCCGACCTTGCCGGACCCGGATGGCTCCAACCGGCTGCATCTGTCGGCCGGCGTGCGAAGCGCCCAATCCACGCCCCTCGTCAGCCGGGCGGGTCGTCCGATCGGCATGTTCTCCACGCACTGGAGCGAGCCGCGCGAGCTCAACGAACGCGAGCTCCGTTTCCTCGACCTGCTGGGCCGTCAGGCCGCCGACCTCATCGAGCGCAACCAGGTGCAGGAAGCCCTGCTGGCGAGCGAGCGCGAGCTGCGCGAGGAAGCCCGCCGCAAGGACGAGTTCATCGCCGTGCTGGCGCACGAGCTGCGCAATCCGCTGGCGCCGATCCGCAGCGGCATCGAGGTGCTCAAGCGCGCCAACGGCGACGCCCGGCTGATCGATCGCGTCCGGCCGATGATGGAGCGGCAGATCGTCCAGGTGGTCCACCTCATCGACGACCTGCTGGACGTCTCGCGGATCCGGTCCGGCAAGGTGCAGCTCAAGCGCGAATGGGTGAGCCTGCGATCGCTGGTGGAGAGCGCGCTCGAGGCGCATCGCGGCCAGATCACGGCAGGCGGCATCGAGCTGCTGGTGGAGCTGGACGATCCGGAACGCCAGCTCGACGTCGATCCGACGCGGCTGTCGCAGGTCATCTCGAACGTGCTCCACAACGCGGTGAAGTTCACCGCCGCCGGCGGCCGGATCGCGATCCGCGCCAGCTTGCAGCCGGCCGCGTCCGGACCCGACATGGAGCAGGTGCTCCGCATCCAGGACTCCGGGGTCGGCATCGCCGCGGAGATGCTGCCCAACATCTTCGACCTGTTCACGCAGGCGCGTTCGGACAGCTCGCGCCATGGCGGGATGGGGATCGGGCTCGCGCTGTCGCGCAGCCTGATGGAACTGCACGGCGGTGCCATCGAGGCCAGCAGCTCGGGCGCCGGCCACGGCAGCGAATTCGTCATCCGTCTGCCCGTGAGTACGCCCGCCGCGCCGCCGCCCGCGCCTGGAAGCGACGACGACGACCTCGACCTGGCCGGCCTCCGCGTGCTGGTGGTCGACGACAACCAGGATGCCGCCGACGGCGTCGCGATGCTGCTGACGATGAGCGGGGGCGAGGTCCGCGTGGCCTACGACGCCACCCGCATCGTGGACGACGTGCGGGCGTTCGATCCGGGGCTGGTGCTGCTGGACATCGGCCTGCCGGGCGTCGACGGCTATCAGGCCTGCCGGCACGTCCGCGAGGAGATCGGCCCCGCCGTGCACATCGTGGCCCTGACCGGCTGGGGGCAGGAAGAGGACCAGCGCCGCGCGAAGGCCGCTGGCTTCGATGCGCACCTCACCAAACCCGTGGACCTGGCAAGCCTGGCGCTGATTGCCGCGAGGGCCTCGAAGGCATCGAGCGCTTCGAGTGCCTCCAACACGGCGCTCAGAGCAGACTGACCGCCGGCAGCGTCAGCAGCGAGGTCTCGCGCATGATGCTCACGAAGTCGCCCAGGTAGGGCTTGCTGGCCAGCGAGGTGGTGCTCACCGCATAGAGCCGGCCGGTCAGGCCCGCCTCGCCGATGCGCTGCTGCGCGACGTAGCCGCGGGCGAGGTAGCTCTCGACGGCCCACAGCGGCAGCGCGGCCAGCCCGCGGCCGCTGGCCACCAGTTGCAGCATCGCGACCGTCAGCTCGCTGGTGCGACGCGGCGGCGTCACGCCGGCGGGCTTCAGCACGCGGCGCACGAGGTCCAGCATCTCGTCCGGCACCGGGTAGGTGATCAGCGTGTGGTCGGCGAAGTCCGCCGCCTCCAGCCACGGCTTGCCGAGCAAGACATGACCCTTGGGCAGCAGGGCGACGATCTCGAACTCGAAGAGCGGGTGCACGACCACCGCCGCCTCGTCCGCATCCACCTCCGACACGATGGCCACTTCCGCGCGGTCCTGATGCAGCAGCCCCACGGGATCCGCGTGGAAGCCGGACACGATGTCCAGTTCCACCTCCGGCCAGCGGCTGCGGAAGGCGTCCATCGCCGGCATCAGCCAGTCGAAGCAGGTGTGGCACTCCACCGCGATCCGCAGCTGGCCCGCGGCACCGGCGGCCAGGCGGCGCAGGTCGCGGTCGGCCTCCTCCACCTGCGGCAGCACCAGTTCGGCCAGACGCAGCAGGCGTTGGCCTGCCACGCTGAACTGCACGGGCTGGCTCTTGCGCTCGAACAGCACCGCCTCGTAGTGGTCCTCCAGCCCCTTGAGCTGGTGCGACAGCGCCGACTGCGTGAGGTTGAGCAACTGCGCCGCGCGCGACACGTTCCCGGCCTCCCGCACCGCCAGCAGCGTGCGGAGGTGTCTCAGTTCCAAGGGCAGGTTCATGAATTAAATTGTTGATCGACTAAAAAACGTTTCGTTTGAATCATAACGAGCGAGCCGGGATCATCCGCATCGAGATTCACCCCGGACGCTTCAGATGATCAGGATTCATGACCCCATGCGATGGCTCGGCCAGGCGCCAACGGCGCCTGCGTCTCGCGCGGCCGTGTGGCGGGCGCAGCAGGCCAAGGGGCGGGACTTCGTGACGGTGGGCGCACGGCCTGGCGTCGATGCGGTGACGCAGATGCTGTCGCTGGTCGGCGCCCCCTCCGCGGAGTTCGACAGCGCCACGACCTTCCAGCTGGACGCCGGCGCGCTGCTGGCGGAGATCGATGAAGCCATCGCCCTCCCCGCCAGCCCCTGCGTGGCCCTGCTCGGGCCGGTGAGTCTGCTGTTCCTCGGGACGAACGGGGAAGACGCATTCGACCGCCTCGGCCTGCTGGACCGACTGCTCCCCGTCTATGAAGCGCTGCTGACGAAGCTCGCGGCGCGTGGCGTGACCTGGGTGCAGATCGATGAACCTATGCTCGCCGAAACGCTTCAGCCGGCGTGGCAGGACGCGCTGCGACGCGCCTACGCGCGGCTGCTCGGCGTCGATCAGCACCTGATGCTCACGACGGGCGCCGCGCTGCTGCCGGGCAACCTGGCACTCGCCTGCGAACTGCCAGTGGCCGGCCTGCACATCAACGCGCCGATCGATTCCGATGAGTTGAAGGAAGCGGCACTGCGACTGCCGCGCGAGCGGGAGCTGTCGGTGCGGGTCGACGGCCCGGACCACGGCGGCACGCAAGCCTTGGCGTCGCTGCGGGCCTTGCGTCAGCTGCGCGGCGGCCGGGTCTGGCTGGCCGGTGAGCTGGAGTGGAACGCCCGCGAGGGAGCCGGCGCCCCCGATGAACTGGTCGCCTTGCAACGCGCGCTGTGGCGGGACGATGCGGCGCTGGCGCTCACGGCGTCGTCAGCAGCTGCTGCACGCTCGAGAAGTCCAGGCCTCCCCGCCCAGCGCGGCTGTTGAGCGCATAGAGATTGCGCGCGAGCTCACCGAGCGGCACGGCCGCGCCGACCTGCAGCGCGGCCTCGACCGCCAGGCCGAGGTCCTTGAGCATCAGGTCGCTGCCGAAACCGCCGCTGTAGCCGCGCGACGCGGGCGCATCGGGCTTCACGCCGGGCCAGGGGTTGCAGACCTCGGTGGCCCAACTGCGCCCGGTGCTGACGGCCATCATCGCGGACAGCGCCTGCGGATCCAGGCCGTGGGACACGCCGAGCGCCAGCGCCTCGCCGGTCACCGCCATGATCACGCCGAGCGCCATGTTGTTGCACAGCTTGGCCACCTGGCCGGCGCCGGAGGCGCCCATGTGGAAGATGTTCCGCCCCATCGCTGCGAGCACCGGCCGGGCGCGCTCCAACGCGGCCGCCTCTCCGCCGACGATGAAGGTCAGCGTGCCCGCCGCCGCACCCGCGGTGCCGCCGGACACCGGCGCATCGATCATGCCCAGGCCACGCGCCCGCGCGGCTTCGGCGACGCGCTGCGCGCTCGCCGGCGCGATGGTGCTGCAGTCGATGACCAAGGCGCCGGTGGCGATGCGGGCGATCAGGCCGTCATCGCCGAGGAACAGCGACTCGACATGCTTGCTGGCCGGCAGCATCGAGATGACCACCGACGCGCCCTCCACGGCCGCGGCCGCCGAGGGGGCGACGGTGACACCCGCTGCGCGCGCGGCGGTCAGGGCGGCTTCGCTCAGATCGAAAGCCGCGACCGGGTAGCCATTCTTCACGAGGTTCGCCGCCATCGGCCCGCCCATGTGGCCGAGGCCGATGAAGGCGATGCGTTCAGCAGTCGTCGCGTTGCTCATGGTCTTGTCTCCTTTGTCGTTGAATGACCGGATCGTTCAGCGCAGATCGGCGAGCGGGTGGGGGCCGGTGAAGCGCGGCGCGAGCAGCGCGTCCAGTTGCGCCTCGCCACCGTCGTCCTGCGAGCTACCTTGCCAACGCGGCGTCTTGTCCTTGTCGATCAGCAGCGCGCGCACGCCTTCGGCGAAGTCGGGGAACACGCAGCAGCCGACCGAGGCCTGGTACTCCAGCCGGAACACTTCCCGCCAACGACGCTTGCCGCAGGCGGCGCTGCAAGGCGATGGCCAGCGCGGCGGATGTCGGAGATCCTTTCTGGAACGTCGCCCCGGCGGTCGCCAGCCACGCGTCGCCATCACAGGCGAGCGAGCGCAGTCGCGGCGCGATCGTCGCCAGCGTGTCGTGCGGACCGATCAACGCATCGATGCGATCGCGATGCGGCGCCAGCTGGCTCGGCGCCAGCTCAGCGGCAGGCAGCGCGCGCAGCAGGTCGTCAAGCCGTTCGGCATCGGCTGCGCGTTCACCGTCCCAGCGCGCATGCGCGATGGCTTCGAGCAACGCGCCATGGTCCTCCGCACGCGCGGCGCGATCGGCCAGACCGGCCCACAACGCATCCGCCGCATTGAGCGGCGCCCCGGTGAGCGCGAGGAACAGGCCCGTGCGCCCCGGCAGCCGCGAGAGGAACCAACTTCCTCCCACATCCGGATAGAGGCCCAGCGTGATCTCCGGCATCGCCAACCTGCTGCGCGGCGTCACCACGCGATGCGACGCGCCCGCCATCAGGCCGATGCCGCCGCCCATGACGATGCCGTGTCCCCAGACCAGCAGCGGCTTCGGATAGCGATGGATCGTGTGGTCGAGGCGGTACTCGCGCTCGAAGAACTCGGCGGCATCGCGCGGCACCTTGCCGGGTACGGTCGCGCGCATCGCGCGGTAGAGGCTCACCACGTCGCCGCCGGCGCAGAAGGCCTTCTCGCTGTTGCCGTCCAGGATCACGCCCGCCACCTGCGGGTCGTCGGCCCACGCGTTCAACTGCGCCTGGAGCTGGTCGACCATGGGCAAGGTCAGCGCGTTGAGGCTGGCCGGGGCGTTCAGCGTCGCGTGGCCGAAGCGATGGCCCGACGCGGTCACCACCGTGCGGAACAGCACCGGGGCTTCATTCTGAAAATCAGTCATCGGACTTCCTCAAGCGTTGCGCCACTGCGGGCTGCGCTTGCCGAGAAAGGCCTGCACGCCTTCGCGCTGGTCGTCGGTCTCGAAGAGTCCGATGAAGGCCTCGCGCTCGGCCGCGAGTTGCGATTGCGGCGGCGCGGTGCGCGCGCCCTGGATCAGTCGCTTGCACGCGGTCACGCTGGTGGGGCTCTGCGCCTGCACGCGTTCGGCCCACTGGAGTGCCTTCGCGAGCGCGCCGCCTTTCGGCGCGAGCTCGTCCACCAGGCCGATGCGCAGCGCGGTCTCCGCGTCGACGCGCTCGCCCAGCAGCACCATGCGCTTGGCCCAGCTTTCGCCGACGGTCCAGCTCAGCCATTGGGTGCCGCCGGCGCAGGGCAGCAGGCCGACGGTCGCCTCGGGCAGCGCCATCACCGCATGCGATTCCGCGATCCGCAGATCGCAGGCCAACGCGCACTCCAGGCCGCCGCCCATCGCGTAGCCGTTGATCGCCGCGATGCTGACGCCGCGGAATGCGGACAGCGCTTCAAAGGCCTCGCCGAAGCGGCGCGCCATGGTCGCGGCGACGGCCTTGTCGCCGTCGGCGAACAGCTTCAGGTCGGCGCCCGCGCTGAAGAACTTCTCGCCGTCGCCGGTGATGACCAGCGCGTAGACCTCGCGGTCGCGGTTGAGGTCGCCGACCAGCCGCGTCAGCGCGGCGAGGCTGTCCGCCGTCCACGTATGAGCGGGAGGATTCGTCAGCGTGACGATGGCCGCGTGGCCGCGGCGCTCCAGGCGCAGGCCGGCGTAGGCGGCGTTGATGTCGAGGGATTCAGTCATCGTGGTCTCCGGTTTCGGGTTGTCTGTTCTGCTTCAGCGGATCGCTTCCGGCGCCTGGTCCTGCAACATCCGGCGCGCGACGATGACGCGCATGATTTCGTTGGTGCCTTCAAGGATCTGATGCACGCGCGCATCGCGCAGGTAGCGCTCCAGCGGGTACTCGCGGATGTAGCCGTAGCCGCCGTGGATCTGGAGCGCCTCGTTGCAGACGCTGAAGCCGATGTCGGTGGCCAGGCGCTTGGCCATCGCGCAGTACACCTGCGCATCGGGCGACTTCGCATCGAGCTTGGCAGCGGCGAGCCGGACCATCTGCCGCGCGGACACGAGCTCCGTCGCCATGTCGGCGAGCTTGAACTGCAGCACCTGCATGTCCGCGAGCGCGCGGCCGAACTGGTGTCGCTCGTGCATGTAGCGCTGCGCCGCGGCCAGCGCGCCCTGAGCCGCGCCGACCGAGCAGGTCGCGATGTTGATGCGGCCGCCGTCCAGCCCCTGCATCGCGATGCGGAAACCCTGCCCTTCCTCGCCCAGCAGATGCGCCGCCGGCACGCGCACGCCGTCGAACGCGATGGCGCGGGTGGGCTGGCTGTTCCAGCCCATCTTCTCTTCCTTGCGGCCGTACTGGATCCCGGGCGAATCGCCTTCCACCAGGAACGCGGAAATGCCATCCGCACCCGCACCGCCGGTGCGCGCCATCACGACCAGCACGTCGGTCGCGCCGGCGCCGGAGATGAAGGCCTTGTTGCCGTCGATCACGTAGGCATCGCCATCGCGGCGCGCGGTCGTGCGCAGCGACGCCGCGTCGGAGCCCGAGCCCGGTTCGGTCAGGCAGTACGACGCGAGCTTCACGCCGCTGCACAACGCGGGACCGAATCGGCGCGCGATCGCTTCCGCCGCATACGTGCTCACCATCCACGCCGCCATGTTGTGGATGCTGAGGAAGGCCGTCGTCGATGGGCAGGCGGCGGCCAGTTCCTCCAGCACGATCGTCGCGTCCAGCCGCGGCAGCCCGAGTCCGCCGCTGGCCACCGGCGCATACAACCCGCAGAAGCCGAGTTCGCCCGCATGGCGCAGCGTGTCGCGCGGGAAGAAAGACTGCGCGTCCCAGCCGGCTGCATGCGGTGCCATCTCGTCGCGGGCGAAGTCGCGCGCCGCCTGCTGGAAGGCGCGTTGCTGCTCGTCGAGCTCGAAGTCCATCAGGCGCTCACCGGCTCACTTGAGGCTGATCGTCGTGTTGACGCCGCCGGTGGAGGCGTCGTCGAACCAGCGCGCGGTGACGGTCTTCGTCTGCGTGTAGAAGATGACGACCTGCTTGCCGTAAGGACCCAGGTCGCCCAGCTTGGACGCGCGCGATCCGGTGAACGAGAACAGCGGCACCGGCACGGGGATGGGCACGTTGATGCCGACCTGGCCGATGTCGATCTCGTCCTCGAAGCGGCGCGCCGCCGCGCCCGACTGCGTGAACACCGCCGTGCCGTTGCCGTTCGGATTCGCGTTGATCATCGCGATGGCGTCGTCGAGCGTCGCGGCTTCGGCGACGCACAGCACCGGGCCGAAGACCTCCTGCTCGTAGATCGTCATGCCGGGCTTCACGCCGCTGAAGATCGTCGGGCCGACGAAGTTGCCTTCCTTCAACTGGCCGCTGAGCGGCGGCAGGCGGCCGTCGAGCGCCAGCGTCGCGCCGTCCTCGATGCCACGGGCGATGAGGCTTTCCACCCGATCACGCGCCGCGCAGGAGATCAGCGGCCCGACATCGGTCGTCGCCGAATCACCGGCGCCGACGCTCAGCCCCTGGGCCTTGGCGATCAGATCCGGCAGCCACTCGCGCGCGGCGCCGACCAGCACGGCGACCGACACCGCCATGCACCGCTGCCCCGCCGCGCCGAAGGCGGCGCCCACCAGCGCGTTGAGCGTCTGCTCCTTGTGCGCATCGGGCAGCACGACCGCGTGGTTCTTCGCGCCCATCATGCATTGCACGCGCTTGCCGGCCTTCGTCGCGCGGTCGTGGACCAGCGTGCCGACGCGCGTCGACCCGACGAAGGAGATGGCCCGGATGTCGGCGTGATCGCACAGCGCGTTGACGACGTCCTCGCCGCCATGCACGACGTTGAGCACGCCCTTGGGAATGCCGGCCTCGAGCGCCAGTTCCACGAGCCGCATCGTCACCATCGGGTCCTGCTCGGACGGCTTCAGCACGAAGGTGTTGCCGCAGGCGATCGCCATCGGGAACATCCACAGCGGGATCATCGCGGGGAAGTTGAACGGCGTGATGCCGGCGCACACGCCCAGCGGCTGCAGCAGGGTGTAGGTGTCGACACCGCCGGCGACGTTGTGGGCACGCTCGCCCATCTGCAGCGAGCCGATGTTGGCCGCGTGCTCGACGACCTCCAGCCCGCGGAACACGTCGCCTTCGGCATCGGCGAGGGTCTTGCCCTGCTCGGCGGTCAGCGTCGCGGCCAGCGATTTGATGTTGTCGCGGATCAGTTGCTGGTACTTCAGGAAGATGCGCGCGCGCTGCCCGATGGGCACCTTGCGCCAGGTCTTGAACGCGTCCTGCGCGGCGGCGATGGCGGCCTCGACTTCATCGGGCGTGGCCATCGGCACGCGGGCCAGGCGTTGCTGCGTCGCGGGGTTGATCACGTCGCGCCACTCGGTGCTGCGCGACTGGACGAATTCGCCGTTGATCAACAACGGAATACGGGGCAAGTCTTCGCGGCTCATGCACGGTCTCCAAGCGTTCGATGCCATCGTGGCGACCGGTTCTGCGGCGCACTCGACGGTGGGTTGAATTTCACAGAGAATCTATCCACACACTTTGCAAGACGCCAGTTCTTCCTCTTGTGATGCGGTGACCAGGCAAAACACTCCACACGAATTCTGTGAAATCAGCGAATGCTGTGAAACGCATGGCCAGCCCCACCGGTACCCCGTCGAGTTCGTCCCGCAAGCTGTTCATCGGGCCGCGGATCCGCCGCCTGCGCGAGCAGCTGCAGTGGAATCAGGCCGAGCTGGCGAGCCGTCTGGCGCTGTCGCTCAGCTACGTGTCGCAGATCGAGACCAACCAGCGGCCGGTCACGGCGAGCGTGCTGATCAAGCTCGCGGAGGTCTTCGGCGGCGGCATCGGCCAGTTCTCGGAGGAGCAGGACCAGCAGCTGCTCGCGGACCTGGACGCGGCGCTGCGCGACCGCTCGTTGACCACGACGGCGATGGCGCCGGCACAGGTCGCGCGGCTGGTGGAACAGGCCCCGGAGCTGGCGGAGTCCTACGTCGCGCTGCATCAGCGCTACCTGCGGCTGCAGGACGAGCACTCGCAGATGATCGATCGCTTCTACGGCGAGCAGGGTCGCGAGGCGGCGGGCGCGCCGCCCTCGTTCCGCGGCGAGCCGCTGCCGCACGAGGCCGTCCGCGATCACCTGAATCGCCGCAACAACCATCTCGACGACCTGGACCTGCGCGGCGAGCAGCTGGCGGAATCGCTCGGCCTGGTCCCTGGCCATCGCGCGCAGCCGCTGCGCGAGCTGCTGCTGCAACGCCACGGGATCAAGACCGAAGTGGCCGACGACCCGCAGACGCGGGAAGAGATGTCCGACGCCTTCCTGCGTCACTACGACGCGCGTCGACGGCTGCTGCGCATGCCGCGTTTCCTCAGCGATGCGCAGCAGGCGTTCCAGCTCGCCACGCAGTACGCGTTGATCGCCGAGGCCGATGCCATCGAGGCGGAACTCGGCGCCGGCGCCTTCGTCGACGAAGCGACGCGCGCGCTGGCCCGGCAGGGGTTCGCCCACTACTTCGCCGGCGCGACGCTGCTGCCGTATGGCGAGTTCCTCACCGCGGCGCGCAACGCGCGCTACGACGTCGAGCTGCTGCAACAGCGATTCCAGGTCAGCGTGGAGACGATCTGCCATCGCCTCTCGACGCTGCAGCGCAACGGCAACCGCGGCGTGCCGTTCTACTTCGTGCGTGTGGACCAGGCGGGCAACATCTCCAAGCGGCAGAGCGCGACGAGCTTCCACTTCGCGCGACACGGCGGCGCGTGCCCGCTGTGGCACGTGCACGAGGCCTTCGCGCAGCCGGGTCGCTTCCTCACGCAGATCGCGGAAATGCCGGACGGCAGCCGCTTCTTCGGCATCGCGCGGACCATCGAGCGACACGGCGGCGGCGGTTACCTGGCGCGGCGCAAGCTGTTTGCGATCGGGCTCGGCTGCGACATCTCGCATGCACGGGAGCTGGTCTACGCCGAGGGCTTGAACTTCGACGAGAGCACGGTGTCCAAGCAGGCCATCCCCATCGGCCCCGGCTGCCGCGTCTGCCCGCGCGAGCACTGCGTCCAGCGCGCATTCCCGCCCGCCGGCAAGGCACTGGTGGCGGACAGCGACAGCGAGTCGCTGGTGTCGTATCGCTTCACCGGCTGAGATCGATTCCATGAACCTCTAAGACACGATGCACCTCCCATGAAGTTCGCATGCTCCTGCGGTCACGTCATCGTCGACCAGACCGACTTCCTGCCCTACAAGGCCTACCTGATTGCCGACCAGGATTGGGAAGACCATTGCGACAGCTTCGAGGTAGCGTGGGAGTCCCGCCGAATGCTGGATCGCACGTGCTATCAATGCGAGCAGTGTGGCCGGCTATGGATAGATGACGCGGGCGGTCAACTGCAGAGCTTCATGCCGGAAAGTCCGGCAGGACATCGCATCCTGCGATCCTCGCTCGGCAAGGCCTGGCGTTCTCCGATGGCGGGGAGTTGGACGGACAGACCTTTTGGTGACGCTCCCAGGGGCACGCTGTGGTGCGATGCGGCTCCTGCATTCCACCAGGGCTTCGACGACTGGGGAGAACTCGAGCGCGCCTACCACGCGCTGCTGTCCCAGCTGATTCATCAGGATCTCGTGAGATCCGCGTTCCTGTCGAAGAACGGGGAGATGCTCCACCGGTGGTCGTTGGAGAAGACACCGACGTCGGCAGACGGTTCGGCTCCCGGGAGCTGGTGGCAACGTTGGTGGAAGTCCCGGCAGCGCTGATACTCCGCGCATGCCCTCCTACGCTTGGTCCTGCCTGTCCTGCGGCCGCTCGAACGCGCCCGCATGCGAGCGCTGCAGCGAATGCGCTTGCCCGGCAACGCCGCGGTCGAGCGAGATCGAAGAAGCTCGCCGCCATTACACGCAGCGCGGCGGCACGCTCGAGAACGACGCCAGAATGGCGGCGATGCGGGACCTTGACACCTTCGATGTGCTGATCAGACTGCCACTCCTGGTCTTGCTGGGTCATCGATCTCGGCGATGAGAACGCTCGTCGGCTGACGCCCGTCGCTGAGATGCGGACACGGCGCTGGTGGCGGCCGGCGACCACGCGTCGCTGGTGTCGTATCGCTTTACGGGTTGAAGAATTCCACATCGCCCCCTGCCCTTCGCGACAGGCGCCTAATGGGGCTCACGATCAAGGCTGGAGTGGACGATGAAGCGCAGTACCAAACCCCACCCGGACAAGCGACCACGACCCGGCGCCGAACGCGGTCTGCCCACCGCGGAGCGGGCGGAGCTGCAGCGGCAAGGCGCCAAGGCCGCGGCCCGCGGCGACGGGTCTTCCGGAAATCCGATGGACGAGACGTCCAACCTGCCCACCAGCACCGGGGAATGCTCCGACCTGTGGAAGGAACGCAAGGACGCGTGGCAGAGCGGCCACGAGGCCCAGTCGAGGACCGACGACAAGGCCGCCACCGAGCGCGGCGACACCTACCGCACGAAGGACGATCACTGAACGGCCCCGCACCAGGCCGGGCCTCAGGGCCCGCATGTTCTCTCCGCGTTTCCTCGTTATCGGCCCGGATTACCGGGCGACCTCGTCGCGCGGGTCCGACCTCAGCACCGCGAAAAGATGGCGCTGGCGCATGACGCCAAGCGACGCTGTCTTTACGTCGAGCGGAACACGTCATGGCCTCGAACTTGCCTCCAGTCGTTGAGCCGGTCTCTCGGCACAACGAAGGTCTCACCATGAACAGCAGTACCTCGCCTGGCGGCACGCAAGCCCCGAAAACGTCGCGTCCCGAGAACGAAGACGACGACCCGGTCGGGGACAACCGCCCCGTGGGGGAGTCGACCGGCGCCGACGTCCCTGACGACACGGAAGAGGACGCGTCGAACTCCGGTGCCGTTCGCACCGGCAACGACAAGGCGGAACCGACCCGGCAGTCGTCCGATGTTGAAGAGATCAAGCCCCCCGAAGAATTGCCCGAGGGCAGCGACGTGCCACCCAGCGATCGCCTCAACGACCATCACCCGGAGGAATTCCCGTCGCGCCGCTCCGGGCGCCAGCCCTCCCCCGACAGCAAGCTGCCGCAGTCCAGTCGCGGCTGAAGGCAGACCCGCTGCTCATGAACGGTGGCGCGCGGGCCGACGCGCCATGAGGACGTCGGCCGGGACACGGGGCGCGCATGCACAATCCGCTGCCAAATGCGCGGATTGCCCAACCCCTTCGTTCGACGCGTCCAACGGCTCCTGGTCGCAGGATTGCTGGTCCCACTGCTGACGCTCGCGGCGGCGAGTCCGGAGCCGCCTCCGCCCACAGCGTCGGGGACTGCCACGGTCAGCGCCGTCGCCGCGCCCGACATCCTGACGCGCGCCGACGAGGACCTGCAACGCGTCGATCGCGCCAAACGGCTGCTCCAGGCGCCGGACCCGTCCGAACGGCTCGCCCGCGAGCTCGACGACATCGCGCGCCCGGTCAATGCCAAGCTCAACGCCGCCGCGGGCAGCGCCTTGCGCACGCTGACGGTCATGCGCCTCGAGAGCCTGGCGCGACATTGGGACTTCGACGAACGCCGCTTCGCTCGATGGGAAGTGCGCTCCACCCGGGCGCTGGCACCGTACGCGGACACCGCGGTCCAGTTGGCCCAGCGTCGCGCCGCGTGGTCGGCCACGCGCGCGGCGGGCCTGCTCGACGGACTTCCCCCGGCGCTCTCGGCACGCGTGGACACGATGCTCGCGCAGTTCGATGCGTCTGAAGCGTCCCCTGAGCATCGTGTTGGCGAAGCAGTTCGACCTGACGCAGCGCGCGAGCGAGTTGAAGGCCCGCATCAACGCGGGTCACGACGAGGTCGACGCGGCCATCGATGAGATCGACCGCCAGTTGTTGCGGACGGACGTGCCGCCGCTGTGGAGCGAGTTCTGGCCCGGCACCGGCACGGCGGGAGCGATCGCCGCGATGGAACGCGGCTTCGAGATCGAGCGCCAGTTCGCGGTGGACTATCACGCGGCGGACGGCGGGAACCAGCAGGCGCTGCGCATGATCCAGATCCTGCTGCTGCCGCTCATCCTGTGGCTGGCCGTGCGCAGCCGGCGCGCGCCCGATGACAGCGAGCCGAGCCACGTGACGCGCGCCCTGCGTCGCCCCGTCTCGTCGTGGTTGCTGCTGGCGATGCTGGGCGTGCTGGTGCTGGAGCCTGACGCGCCCCTGCTCGTCCAGGAACTCGCCCTGGTGCTGGCGCTCACCCCCGTGTTGCGCCTGCTGCCGTCCGGCACGGTGCGCGCGCTGGGCGTCTGGCCCTACGTCGCGGTGGCGCTCTACATCGTCGACCGCCTGGGCGTGGCCGTGCCGGCCGACGTCGGCCTGTACCGGCTCTACACGCTGGGCGTGAGCGTCCTGGCCATGGGACTCACGGTGTGGCTGCTCCGCCGCGCGCCTGCCGACCGTGCCACCGACGAGAGCCGTCTCCGGACGGCGGTCCGCCGGATCAGCTGGGTCGTGCTGGCCGTGCTCACGGTCTCTGTCGCGTCCAACATCGGCGGGAACATCTCCCTGGCGGAAACCTTGACCAGCGGCGTGATCGACAGCGGCTACATGGCCCTGCTGCTCTACGCGGGCGTGGCGGCGGTGCGCGGCATCCTGCACGCGCTCGGACGGCAGCCCGAGCTGGCGCAGCGCAAGCTCGTCCGGCAGCACGGACCGACGCTGGAGGTGATGGCCACCCGGCTGCTGGTGCTCGCCGCGTGGCTGGGCTGGCTCCTCTACAGCGCGGACCGGTTCCGCGTGCTCCGGCCCCTGCGCGCCGTCGGCGCCGACGTGCTCGATCTCGGCGTCGACGTGGAGAGGTCTCGATCCACCTGGGCGACGTCCTGGTGTTCTTCCTGTCCACCTGGCTGGCCCTGTGGGTGGCCCGCGCGGTCCGTCGACTGCTGCGCGACGAGCTGCCCCACCATGCGGCCCTGCCGCGGGGTGTCGGCAACAGCATCGCCTCGTTGAGCTATTACGGCGTCCTGCTGCTCGGCCTGCTGGTGGCCTTGTCGGCCGCGGGCTTCAAGGTCAGCCAGCTCGCCCTGGTGTTTGGCGCGTTGGGCGTAGGCATTGGATTCGGACTGCAAGGCGTCGTCAACAACTTCGTCTCCGGCCTGGTGCTGATGTTCGAGCGTCCGATCCAGCCGGGGGACATGGTCGACGCCGCGGGCACCTCGGGCACCGTGCGCGAGATCGGTCTGCGCGCCACCATCCTGCGCACCTTCGACGGCGCCGACGTGGTGGTGCCCAACGGCCTGCTGCTGAGCGGGAACCTGACGAACTGGACCATGTTCGACCGCAGCCGCCGCATCGAGATCGCGGTGAACGTCGCCTACGGCTCGGACCCGGCGCAGGTGCTGGCGGTGCTGGGCGCGGCGGCGCGCGAGACACCTGGCGTGGCCGAGCATCCACACCCCGTGGTGCTGATGACCAGCTATGCGGACAGCTCGCTCAACTTCGTGGTGCGCGTCTGGACGCAGGACGTCGGCGGATGGACGGCGCTGCGCGGCGAACTGCTCGCGCGCGTGCTCGCAGCGCTCCAGCAGGCGGGCATCAGCATTCCGTATCCGCAGATGGATGTGCATCTGCGCAGACCCTGAGGCGAAGCGCCTTCCGGCGCCCCTGCGACCCCTCTGCATGTCTCCCATCCGGGCGAGGCCGCCCCGCCCCGCCGGTGGTATGTTGCGCGCTCCGCACCACCGGCACCCGACATGCAAGCACCCGGCCTTCGTCTGCTTCGATCCATCGTCCGTGCCGGTCTCGCGTTGCTGCTGCCGCTCCTCCTCCCGGCCGCCGCCATGGCCGCGATGGCAGCCCAGGCGCCGACGCCGGAGCGCATACCCCTCGCCGAGCTGCTGAAGCATCCGCCGCTGGACCAGCTCCACCACACCTCGTGGGGTCCGCGGGAAGGACTGGTCGGGCCGGTCTACAGCCTGGCGCAGACCACCGACGGCTACCTGTGGCTGGGCACCGATCGCGGCCTGCTGCGCTTCGACGGCGTCCGCTTCGAGACCTTCGAGTCCCTCGCCGGCGAGAAGCTCCCCGAGCGGTCCGTGCTCTCGCTGCAGGCCACCCCGGACAACGGCCTGTGGATCGGCTTCATGCGCGGCGGCCTCGCCCACGTCCGCAACGGCCACGTCCTGCTGCAGGAGCCGATGCGCCCCGGCGGCTTCGAAGGCGCCACGCGCGGCTTCGCACAGGAGAAGGATGGCACCGTCTGGGTGGCCAGCACGCGCGGCCTGTTCAAGAGAACCGGCGACCGCTGGCAACGGATGGGGAAGGCAGAGGGCTATCCCGAGCCCTCCCCCGATCTCATCACCTGGAACGTGCATCTGGACGGCGACGGCAACCTGTGGGTGAACAACACCCGCGGCCTGCTGGTGAAAGCGGCGGGGCAGTCCCATTTCTCCCGGGTCGAGACGCCGGGGGCCACCCCCAATTACCTGGCAGTGGATCCGACCGGACGGATCTGGGCGGTCATCAAGATGGAGCCGTTCCAGATGCGCTACTTCAGACTGCCGCGTCCCCAGGTGCCCGGCGACGTCTTCGGCACCGGCCACCCCGTCGCCGCGAGCACCTACATGCCCATGTTCGACCGGGACGGCTACTTCTGGTCCGGTGCACGCGACGGGGTGACACGCGAACGCTTCCCGGGCGAGGAGCCCGCCGTCGGCCGGGACCTCTCGCCCGAAGCCTTGGCCCCGCCGCCCACGCCTTTCCTCCCGCTGGTGCCCGCATCGGCCGCCCCGGCCACCACGGCCGCCTCGGCAGCCGTGGCAATCACCACCGCGACCGGCGGCATGCAGGCCTACACCTTCGGCCTCCCGGCCATCCAGCGACTGACGCCGAACCAGCGCCTGAGCGGCGAGCAGGTGATGCGGCTGCTGCAGGACCGGGAGGGTTCGATCTGGATCGCCACGAACGGCGGGCTCGACCGCCTGCGGCCCACGCGGGTCTCCCTGTTCCAGTTCCCGGTTCCCATGTCCACGCTGGCGATGGCCATGGGGCCGCGCGGGGGACCTCTGGTTCACGTCACGCGCCGCCATCTTCCATCTGCCGCCGGCGGGCGGCGAGCAGGAGCTGCGGCAGTACGCCGTGCCCAATTCGACCATCACCCGGGTGTTCGTCGACCATGCCGACACCGTCTGGGTGGGCGAGATCAGAGGCCTCTCCCGCCTGGATCCCGGCGGGCCGTCCGCTGTCGTCCGCACCCCGGACGTTCCGAACTGGAAGGGCACGATCAAGGATCTGGCCGAAGACCGATCGGGCACGATCTGGGTCGCCTCCCAGTTCAGCGGGCTGCTGCGCCGCTTCAGCGATGGACGGTGGGAGTGGTTGTCCGGGAACAAGGGATTCCCGCCGGGCTCGCTGGCCTCCAGCATCACCGTGGATCCGCGCGGACGCGTCTGGATCGGCTACGTCGACGGTCAGGTCCTGCGCGTCGACGAAGGCGACCGGCTCACCCGCTTCGCCGACAAGGACGGGCTGCGCGTCGGCGGCGTGCTGGCGATCACCGCGGGCAAGGGACATGTCTGGATCGGCGGCGACCGCGGCGTGCAGCGTCTGGACGACGACGGTCGCTTCCACGACCTGCGCAGCGGCTCGGCGGACGCGCTCAACAGCGTGAGCGGCATCGTCGAGACCCCCGAGGGCGAGCTCTGGCTCAACGGCGCGGCCGGCATCACCCGCATCGCGGCGGCCGACCTGCGGCGGGCGATGGAGGCGCCGGGCTTCCAGGTGCCGTTGACGCAGTTGGACACGCAAGACGGGCTGACCGGTCGGGCGGAGACCAACTGGCCGCTGCGCACGGCGCTGCAGACGCCCGATGGCCGGCTGTGGTTCGCCATGACCAACGGCGTGGTCACCGTGGATCCCCGCCCGGCTCACCCGCAGCGCCGCCCCCGCGCCACTCGCCATCCAGCGCGTGCTGGTCAACGGCGCGCCGTTGCCACCGCAAGCGGGTGGCCGCGTGCAGGCCGTCGCGGGGACCAGGGACCTGCAGGTCGACTACACCTCGCTGTCGCTGGCGATGCCCGAGCGCGCGAACTTCAAGTATCGGCTGCGCGGCCTGGAAACGACCTGGCACGAGGCCGGCTCGCGCCGCCAGGCGTTCTACACGAACCTGGGCCCGGGCAGCTACACCTTCGAAGTCCAGGGCACCAACGAGGACGGCGTCTGGAGCACCGAGCCCGCGTCGCTGTCCATCGAGATCCCGCCCACGTTCCTGCAGTCCACGGGCTTCCGCGCCCTGTGCGCGCTGCTGGCCGTGGGTCTGGTCGCGCTCGTCGTGCGCATGCGCCTGCGCCAGATCGAAGCGCGGGCGCGTGAGCGCTACCGCGCCCGGCTCGACGAACGCACCCGCATCGCGCAGGACCTGCACGACACGCTGCTGCAGGGCTTCCAGGGGCTGCTGCTGCGCTTCCAGCGCGTGGCGTGGGGCATCCCCGACGATTCGCCGGCGCGTGCGGAGATGGAGCGCGTGCTGGACCAGGCCGATGCCGTCGTCATCGAAGGTCGCAACCGGGTCACCGACCTGCGCCTGCCGCCGCCCGACGTCGGCACGCTGGAGCAGACGCTGGAAGCGCTGGGCCGGGACCTCTCCGGTTTCCATGACGCAGCGTTCCGCTCCGACGTCGAGGGCACGCCGCGGCTGCTGGACGCGTGCGTGCACGCGGAGCTGGCGCTTGTGGGCCGGGAGGGGCTGTTCAACGCGTTCCAGCATGCGAAGGCGACGGGCATCACGCTCACCATCGCGTACACCGATGCTGCTTTCACGATCAGGATCGCCGACGACGGCGTCGGCGTGCCTACCGCGACGCAGGTCGACGGCCACAGGCCGGGTCACTGGGGACTGAGCGGCATGCGCGAGCGCGTGACCCGCATCGGCGGCAGTTTCGAGCTGCGCAGCGCGCCGGGCGCCGGGACCGAAGTGCTGCTGAGCATCCCTGCCGCACTGGCCTATCGCCAGCGCGACAAGCAGGCGCGCCTCCCGGCGCTTCGGCGGTGGCTGCGCGAGCTGCTGGGTCGCGCGCTGCCCACGCGTGCGCCGGGTTGAGGGCAGGTGGAGGGCAGGTTGAAGCCGGGTCACGCCCGGGTCACGCTCAGGTCACGCCCGGATCGGGATCACGCGAGGACCTGGCTCACTTCAGGAACTCGACGAGCGCACCCATCGTGTCGTCCGGGGACTCTTCCATGATCCAGTGGCCGGCCCCCTTCACGATGCGGCCGTCGACCGATTCCGCGACCAGACGTCCCTGCGCGATCAGGAATTCGCCCGAGGCCTTCTCGCCGGTGAGCACGAGCATCGGCATCTTCAGCTTCGTCTTCGACATCGCCTCGAAGTCCTTGGCGTCCTGCTCGAAGGCCTTGAAGTAGCCGAAGCCGGCGTGCATGCCGCCCGGCTGCCCATAAGCCGCCGCGTAGAACTTGCGATCGGCTTCGGGGATGGACTTGGTCTTGTCCGCGGCGAAGTCGTTCCAGAAGTGCTCGAAGTAGATGCGCTCGCGGCCGGCGACCAGCTTCTCGGGGACCTCCCCGTAGAAGTGGAAGTGCCACAGGTCGCGCAGCAGCCAGACCTTGGTCCAGTCGCCGACGCCCGGCAGGAAGGCATCCAGCAGCGCGATCTTCTCGACCTCGTCCGGGTACTGCGCCGCATACGCGTAGGCGACCATCAGGCCGATGTCGTGGCCGACGATCTTCACCTTCCTGTAGCCCAGCTGTTGCGTCAGCGCGTGGATGTCCTGGGCCAGCAGCTTTTTCTCGCCGGGGCGGTCCGGCTTGCCGGAGCCGCCGGCACCGCGCAGGTCCACCGCGATCACCGGGCCGTCGGTCGCCAGGCGCGGCATCAGCGGGCGCCACATGCGGCTGGTCTGCGCGTAGCCGTGCAGCAGCACGATGGGCGTGGCGTCGCCGGAACCGGCCGTCAGGTAATGCAGCTTCACGCCGTTCACGGTGGCGTCGCGTTCGACGATGGTGCCGGGTCTTGCCGACGCCGAGGGCGTCGAGGGCATCGAAGAGCCCTTCGACTGGGCCATCGCCGGGGAGGCGGGATGAGGGCGCCGACGGCGCTGAGCGCCGCGCCCCCTGCCAGGATCAGGGCCGCGACGGCGCGGCGGGTGGTGCTCGATGTCATGAGGGATTCCTTCAGGCGGGGCAAGGGTTGCCGGGTTGGGAGTGGGTCACCTGCGCCGAAGTGGCGGAGGTGACGGCGATGTTCGCCAGGGTCCTCGCGCGCCGCCATGCCGCATAGGCTCCCGCTCGCCTCCCTCTTTCGTACAGGGTAGGCGGCCCGGGACCTGGCTTCCACACGCAGTCACCGATACCGGTCGGCCTCTCCCGGAGGAGAGATCCCCGTCCTCACGCGGCCGGGCAGAGTGCCTGCGGAGAGGACATGCGCCATGACGACGACACCGCTGAAGAACGACCGGCCGATCCGCGTGATGACGGTCGACGATCACCCGATGCTGCGCGAGGGCCTGGCCGGGGCGATCGGGCTGCAGCCGGACATGCGCCTGGTGGCCGAGGCACAGGACGGCGCCGAAGCGTTGGAAGCCTTCCGCCGACACCTGCCGGACGTGACGCTGATGGACGTCCGGATGCGGACGATGGACGGCCTCGCCGCGCTGAAGGCGATCCGCGACGAGTTCCCCGCGGCGCGCGTCGTGATGCTCAGCAGCTTCGGTGCGCCCACGCAGCTGCTCGAGGCCGCGCAGGCCGGCGCGGCGGGGTATCTGCTGAAGGAGACGCTGCGCAAGGATCTGCTGGACACGATCCCGCGCGGTGCATGCCGGCGGGAGACGCTTTCCGTCGGCGCTGGCCATTCAGCTCGCCGAGCATGTGGCCGATCAGCACCTGACCGGCCGCGAGACGACGGTGCTGAAGCTGGTGGCCGAAGGCCGCTCGAACAAGCGGATCGGCGGCCAGCTGGACATCGCCGAGGGCACGGTGAAGGCGCACATGAAGAGCATCCTCGGCAAGCTCGCCGCGAGCGACCGCACGCATGCGGTCACGATCGCGGTGAGGCGCGGGATCATCGATCTCTGATCCCTCACGCGGCTCGGCCTCAAGGATGACCGTGGCGGGCCATGACCTTCTACGCGCCGGTCTGCGCAGAAGAAGATGTCCAGGATGAAACCCCTCACCTCGACCTCGACATCGACATCGACATCGCCATCGCCATCGACATCCACCTCGACGGGCGTGCCTGAGATCGGCGCGCTCGATCCCTCGGTCGCCGCCCGGGCATGGGCGCACGGCTGGTCGATTTCCCGCGGCACGCCAGCGCCGGTCGAACGCACCGGCTACTTCCAGATCCTTGTCGGCAAGCCCGAGCAGCTCACCCGCTACGTCTTTCCTCGCTTCGATCCCGACGTCCTTCGACGGCTTGTCGCCACCGAAGGAGGGCCTGGCATCTGGCTGAAGGTCTGCGCGCCGTCTCAGGACGTGTCGCCCCTGCTCTCCGACGACTGGACCGTTCACGCCCCTGAATTCCTGATGAGCGTCCCCCTCGCGGCGGGCACGGCGCCGGTCATCGCGGGCTACCGCGTTCAGACCGAACGAGCGGGCGCCCTGGTGCTGGCGAAGATCGTTGCCGATTCCGGAGAGCTGGCCGCGAGCGGCCAGGCCGCCATCGACGGCGGCTTCGCGACCTTCGATCAGATTGTCACGTCGGAGGCTCACCGAAGGAAGGGGCTGGGTCGGCTCGTCATGGCCGCGTTGTCCAACGCGGCGCTCGATCTCGGCGCCAGGCACGGCGTGCTCGTCGCCACCGAAGCAGGCGCCGCGCTCTACCAGGCGCTCGGCTGGGCCATGGTCTCGCCGGTCACGGCCGCGTCGATCACGGTCGCGTCGAGTTCCGCCGCCGCTCCCGCAGCATGAACAGGTAAAGCCCTTCGACCTTCTCGCGCGCCCACGGCGTCTTGCGCAGGAACTTCAGGCTGGACTTGACGCTCGGCTCGAAGGCGAAGCAGCGCAGCGGGATGCGCTCGTCGAGGCCGTCCCAGCCGTACTCGGCGGCCAGCTCGGTCACGATGGTTTCCAGCGTCAGGCCGTGCAACGGGTTGCGCGGTTGCTCTTGCGGCGGCGGGGCGGACTCGGTCATGAATGGATTGTCGCCGGTCGCGCCGGGCCATGGCCGCGCCGCGGCGGTCGACGCGAAGCGCGCCCCGGCACGCTTCGGCGCTGCCGCCCGCGTGGTACCTTCATCGCCATGAGCACGAATTCTCCCGACGAAGAACGCCCCATCATTCAAGAGCCGCGCACGTGGCAGGACGAGCGCTGGACCGCGCAAGTGATCAAGAACGAGGACGACGAAGGCTGGGCTGTCGCCATGACCCTGATCGGCGAGTCCGAGCCTGCGCTGGTCGGCCCCTGGACCATGGGCCGCGACAAGAAGAACCCGAAGCCGCTCGATGCGGCCGCCTTCCACACGCTGGTGAAGACGGCGTCCGAGGTGCTGCGCCGTCACGAGCAGCAGCTGCACGCCCGGCTGCACAAGAGCGTCAAGCTGGACACGGACAACGGCCGCATCCAGGTGCTGCTCGACATCGTTCCCGACGAGGACAACCCGTACGCGACGCTGACCGCGCTGAACGACGACGGCGAGCAGCTCGCGCAGGTGCGCGTGGCGGCCGGCTTCAAGTTCAATGAGGCGAGTGCTGCGGCCTGGGTCGAGAACGACTTCCTGAAGCCCTGAGGGCAAGACCCGGCCCCGAAGGCGGGCGTGAGGCTGCTGGCCCTCACCCCTGCCCTCTCCCGCAAGCGGGAGAGGGCGTGAGAAGGGCGCCGGCGTGGCTCGCTCTCCCGCTTGTGGAAGAGCGAAATTCAGACCGACTGCCGCAGGGTCCTCGCCGCCGCGACCATGTTGGTCAGCGCCGGGATCACCTCCGCCCACTGACGGGTCTTGAGCCCGCAGTCCGGATTCACCCAGAGGCGCTCCGCGGGGATGCGCTCCGCCGCCTTGCGCATCAGCTGCACGATGTGCTCCTGCGTCGGGATGTTGGGCGAGTGGATGTCGTAGACGCCCGGGCCGATCTCGTTCGGGTACTTGAAGTCGTCGAACGCATCGAGCAGCTCCATGTCCGAGCGCGAGGTCTCGATCGTGATCACGTCCGCGTCCATGTCGGCGATGGACGCGATGATGTCGTTGAACTCCGAGTAGCACATGTGCGTGTGGATCTGCGTCTCGTCCGCCACGCCGTTGGCGGTGATGCGGAAGGACTCGACGGCCCAGTCCAGGTACTCGCTCCACTGCGACTTGCGCAGCGGCAGGCCTTCGCGCAGCGCGGCCTCGTCGATCTGGATCACGCGCACGCCGGCCCGCTCCAGGTCCAGCACCTCCTGCCGGATCGCCAGCGCGAGCTGCTTGCACGACACCGAACGCGGTTGGTCGTCCCGGACGAAGGACCAGTTCAGGATGGTCACCGGACCGGTCAGCATGCCCTTCATCGGCTTGTCGGTCAGCGATTGCGCGTAGCGGGTCCACTCGACCGTCATCGCCTTCGGGCGGCTGATGTCGCCGAACAGCACCGGCGGCTTCACGCAGCGCGAGCCGTAGCTCTGCACCCAGCCGAACTGCGTGAACACATAGCCCTCGAGCTGCTCGCCGAAGTACTCGACCATGTCGTTGCGCTCGGCCTCGCCGTGCACGAACACGTCCAGCCCCAACGCTTCCTGCTCGTTGACGCTGCGCTCGATCTCCGCGCGCATCGCCTCCTGGTAGCCGGCCTCGTCGAGGCGGCCGGCCTTGTACTCGCTGCGCGCGTGGCGGATCTCGCCGGTCTGCGGGAACGAGCCGATGGTCGTCGTCGGGAAGGCCGGCAGCTTCAGCAGCGCGGCCTGCTTCGCGGCACGTTGCGCGTAGGCGGTCTGGCGTTGACCGAGCCTGGCATCGATCGCGGCGACCGCGGTCTTCACGGCGGGGTTGTTGACGCGCGGCGAGCGGCGGCGCGCTTCGACGGCGTTGCGGTTGGCATCGAGCTCGGCCTGCACCGAAGCGCGGCCGCCCTTGAGCGCGCGACCGAGCAGGTCCAGCTCCGCCAGCTTCTGCAGCGCGAAGGCGAGCCAGGACTTCACTTCGGCATCGAGCTTCTGCTCGCTCGCGAGGTCCACCGGCACGTGCAGCAGCGAGCACGACGGCGCGATCCACATGCGCTCGCCGAGCGTCGCGGCGACCGGCTCCAGCCAGTCGAGCACGGCATGGAGATCGCTCTTCCAGATGTTGCGGCCGTTGATCACGCCCAGCGACACCACGCGGTCCGCGGGCAGCGCCGCCGTCAGCGCGGAGACTTCGTCGCGCGCATTGATGGCGTCCAGGTGGACGCCCTGCACCGGCAGTCCTGCGGTCAGCGCCAGGTTGTCCTTGAGCTGGCCGAAGTAGGTGGCCAGCAGCAACTTCACGCCTGACCCCGCCAGCGCCGCGTAGGCCGTCTTGAACGCCTGCGCCCAACCGGCTTCGAGGTCGGTGACGAGGATCGGTTCGTCGATCTGCACCCACGCCACGCCTTGCGCGGCGAGCGTCTTCAGCAGCTCCGCGTAGACCGGCAACAGCTTGGGCAGCAGCGCGAGGCGGTCGGAGTCGTCCTTCGCCTTGCCCAGCGCCAGATAGGTCATCGGCCCGACGATCACCGGCTTGGCCTTCACGCCTTTCACCCTCGCCTCGAACAGCTGCGCCAGCAGGCGCGAGGCGTCGAGCTTGAAGGTCGTGGACGCATCGAACTCCGGCACGATGAAGTGGTAGTTGGTGTCGAACCACTTGGTCATCTCGCCGGCGGCGACACCGCCGCAGCAGTGCGCGTGCGCCTCGGCGCTTTCGGCGGAGCGGCCGCGGGCGACGCGGAAGTAGTTGTCCAGCGTGTCGCCGTGGAAGTCGCGCACGCGCTGCGGCAGGTTGCCGAGCGTGAAGCTCATGTCCAGCACCTGGTCGTAGAACGAGAAGTCGCCGACAGGCACCAGGTCCAGCGCCTGCTGGTCGGCCCAGTGCTTCGCACGCAGCTGGGCGCCCAGGGCGAGGAGTTCATCGCGCGTGGACTGGCCCTTCCAGTAGGCCTCCTGGCCGAACTTCAGTTCGCGCCTGGCGCCGATACGGGGAAAGCCGAGGTTGTGGATCGTGGTCATGGCGAGGCTCCCTCCCGGGAGATCAACTGCTGAAAGGTCCCGAAGCGTAGGGACCGTTCTCCATGACGTAAAACGATATTAATTCAAGAAGACGTGAATGGGATTCATCGGCCTACGGAGCCCGCCAGGCTCGGTCCTCTTTCCCCCTCTCCCGCTTGCGGGAGAGGGTGGGGGTGAGGGCTGAGGGCCGTCGAAGTACTCAGGTGTACTTCTTCTCCAACGCATCCCACTCCGGCTTGCCCACCAGGCGCTGGCGCTCGGCGAAGGGCACGACCAGGTTGGGATCCTCATCGATGCGGCGCTGCGTCTTGAGCACGCCCAGCGCCTTCTGCATCCCGGCCACTGCGCCTTGCAGCGCGGCATTGGCATACAGCACGACGCCATAGCCCATCTGCTGCAGCTCGCTCGCATCGGTGATCGGGGTCTTGCCGCCGATGACCATGTTCATCAGCTGCGGCGTCGACAGGCGCTGCGGCAGCGCGCGGATCTCCTCCGCCTTGGTGACCGCCTCGACGAAGAGGATGTCGGCGCCCGCCTCGGCGAAGCGCTGCGCGCGCTCGATCGCGGCCTCGAAGCCCTGCGTGGCGCAGGCGTCGGTGCGGGCCATGATCAGGAAGTCCGGGTCACGACGCGCATCCACCGCCGCCTTGATCTTGCTCACCGCTTCCTCGGTCGAGATGACCTCCTTGCCGCTGAAGTGGCCGCAGCGCTTGGGCGCGACCTGGTCCTCGAGCTGGATGCAATCCGCGCCGGCGCGTTCCAGCACGCGCACGGTGTGGCGCACGTTCAGCGCGTTGCCGAAGCCGGTGTCGGCGTCGACGATCAGCGGCAGGTTCACCGCGTCGCGGATGCGCGCGGTGTGGTCGGCGATCTCGGACAGGCCCATGAAGCCCTGGTCCGGCAGGCCGAACCACATGTTGGTCACGCCGGCGCCGGTCACGTAGATCGCCTCGAAGCCGAGGTCCTCGATCACCTTGGCCGACAGCGCGTTGAAGGCGCCCGGCACCAGCACGCCACGGCGTTCGTTCACCAGCGCGCGCAGCGTCTTGCGGGTCGATGTCATGTCAGTTCTCTTTGATTGTCTGGATTCGTTGAATGCCGATGGCGACGTCGATGCCGACGATTACAGCGCCTCGGCGGGCACGCGCACGGTGCCCTCCATCAGGATGCGGGCGCTGCGGCTCATCACCGCCTGCGTCACGCGCCATGGGCCGCCCGGGCCGCCTTCCTGGACCGCTTCCGCGCCGACGCGCAGCGTGCCCGACGGATGGCCGAAGCGCACCGCCGGCAGCGCCTTGCCGCCCGCGGCCTCGCACACCAGCGTGCCGGGGATGGCGGCCGCGGTGCCGATGGCCACCGCCGCCGTGCCCATCATCGCGTGGTGCAGCTTGCCCATGGACATCGCGCGCACCAGCACGTCGATGCTGCCGGCCTCGACGGTCTTGCCGCTCGACGAGCGGTAGGTCGACGGCGGCGCGACGAAGGCCAGCTTCGGCGTGTGCTGCCGGGTCTTCGCCTCGTCCAGCGTCTTGATCAGGCCCATGTGCAGCGCGGCGTGCGCGCGGATCGCCTCCAGCCGCTTCAGCGCCGCGGCGTCGCCGTTGATCGCGTCCTGCAGCTCGGTGCCCGAGTAGCCCAGATCCTTCGCATCGACGAAGACCGCCGGGATGCCCGCGTTGATCAGCGTCGCGCGCAGTTGGCCGCCGGGGACGAGGTCCTCGGGCATCGTCAGCACGTCGACGACGTTCCCGGTCGGGAACAGCGCGCCGCCGGCATCGTCGCCATCGGCGTCGTCATTGCCCGGATCGAGGAAGGCCAGTTCGACCTCCGCGGCTGGGAAGGTCACGCCGTCGAGCTCGAAGTCGCCGCTCTCCTGCACCTGGCCGTCGCGCATCGGCACCTTGGCGACGATGGTCTTGCCGATGTTGGCCTGCCAGATGCGCACGGTGGCGATCCCGTCGCGCGGCAGCGTCGAGGCGTCGATGAACCCCGCCTGGATCGCGAACGGACCGACCGCTGCGGACAGGTTGCCGCAGTTGCCGGACCAGTCGACCAGCGCGGTGTCGATCGCCACCTGTCCGAACAGGTAGTCGACGTCATGACCGGGCCGCGTGCTGCGCGAAATGATCACCGTCTTGCTGGTGCTCGACGTGGCGCCGCCCATGCCGTCGATCTGCTTGCCGTAGGGATCGGGACTGCCGATGACGCGCATCAGCAGCCGGTCGCGCGCGGCACCGGGCACGCGCGCGGCCTCGGGCAGGTCGTCCAGGCGGAAGAACACGCCCTTGCTGGTACCGCCCCGCAGGTAGGTCGCGGGGATCTTCACTTGAGGGAGAAAGCTCATTGTTGTGTCCGTCGTTGTTGCGGGCCTGAGCGGCGCTCAGGCCGCTTCGGCCGCCGCCAGGAAGTCCTGCGCGAAACGCTGGAGCACGCCGCCGGCCTGGTAGACCTCGACCTCCTCGGCGGTGTCGAGGCGGCAGCGCACCGGCACTTCGATGCGCTCGCCGTTGCGGCGATGGACGATGACCGTCAGCGTCGCGCGCGGCGACAGCGCGCCCGACACGTCGTAGGTCTCCGAGCCGTCCAGGCCGAGCGTCAACCGCGTCGTTCCGGCGAGGAACTCCAGCGGCAGCACGCCCATGCCGATCAGGTTGGTGCGGTGGATGCGCTCGAAGCCTTCGGCCACGATCGCTTCCACACCGGCCAGGCGCACGCCCTTGGCCGCCCAGTCACGCGACGAGCCCTGCCCGTAGTCCGCGCCGGCGATGATGATCAGCGGCTGGCGGCGGTCCATGTAGGTCTCGATGGCTTCCCACATGCGCACGACCTGACCCTCCGGCTCGATCCGCGCCAGCGAGCCGGCGATCACGTTGCCATCGGCATCGCGGACCATCTCGTTCTTCAGCGTCGGATTGGCGAAGGTGGCGCGCTGCGCGGTCAGGTGGTCGCCGCGGTGGGTGGCGTAGGAGTTGAAGTCCTCCTCCGGCAGGCCCATCTTGGCGAGGTACTCGCCGGCGGCCGAGTCCAGCATGATCGCGTTGGACGGCGACAGGTGGTCGGTGGTGATGTTGTCCGGCAGCACCGCCAGCGCGCGCATGCCGCGCAGCGTGCGTTCGCCGGCCAGCGCGCCTTCCCAGTAGGGCGGGCGGCGGATGTAGGTCGACTGCGCGCGCCAGTCATACAGCGGCTCGGTCTTGGTGGTCGACGCCGCGGTGATCGCGAACATCGGCTCGTAGACCTTGCGGAACTGCTCCGGCTTCACGCTGCTGCGGACCAGCGCGTCGATCTCGTCGTCCTCGGGCCAGAGGTCCTTCAGGCGGATCTCGCGGCCCTCGACAACGCCGAGCACGTCGCGTTCGATGTCGAAGCGGATCGTGCCCGCGATCGCGTAGGCGACCACCAGCGGCGGCGAGGCCAGGAAGGCCTGCTTGGCGCGCGGGTGGATGCGGCCGTCGAAGTTGCGGTTGCCCGAGAGCACGGCGGTGGCGTAGAGGTCGCGCTCGACGATCTCGCGATCGATGGCGGGATCCAGCGCGCCGGACATGCCGTTGCACGAGGTGCAGGCATAGGCGACGACGCCGAAGCCCAGCGCCTCCAGGTCGCCGAGCAGGCCGGCTTCCTCGAGGTAGAGCGTGACCGCGCGCGAGCCGGGCGCGAGCGAGGTCTTCACCCACGGCTTGCGCGTCAGGCCCAGGCGACGCGCATTGCGCGCGAGCAGCGCCGCGGCGATGACGTTGCGCGGGTTGCTCGTGTTCGTGCAGCTGGTGATGGCCGCGATGATCACGGCGCCGTCGGGCATGCGGCCCGGCTCTTCGGTCCACGGGCCGGCGATGCCGCGCTCGGTCAGCGCGGAGGTCGGCAGGCGGCGGTGCGGATTCGACGGGCCGGCCATGTTGCGCACGACGCTGGCCAGGTCGAACTTCAGCACGCGCGGGTAGACGACGCCGGACAGCGTGTTGCCCTCCCCTGACCACAGGCCGGCGGCCTTCGCGTAGGTCTCAACGAGCTGGACCTGCGACTCCTCGCGCCCGGTCAGGCGCAGGTAGGTGAGCGTCTGCTCGTCGATCGCGAACAGCGCGGCGGTGGCGCCGTATTCGGGCGCCATGTTGGAGATCGTGGCGCGGTCGCCGAGCGTGAGGCTGGAGACGCCTTCGCCGTAGAACTCCAGATAAGCGCCGACGACCTTCTCCTTGCGCAGGAACTCGGTCAGCGCGAGCACCAGGTCTGTCGCGGTGATGCCGGGCTGGCGATGGCCGCTGAGCTCGACGCCGACGATGTCGGGCAGCCGCATCCACGAGGCGCGGCCGAGCATCACGTTCTCCGCTTCCAGCCCGCCGACGCCGACGGCGATCACGCCGAGCGCGTCGACGTGGGGCGTGTGGCTGTCGGTGCCGACGCAGGTATCGGGATAGGCCACGCCGCGATCGACGTGCACGACGGGCGACATCCGCTCCAGATTGATCTGATGCATGATCCCGTTCCCCGGCGGGATCACGTCGACGTTGCGGAACGCCGTGCGGCACCACTCGATGAAGTGGAAGCGATCCTCGTTGCGACGGTCCTCGATCGCGCGGTTCTTCTCGAACGCCTGCGGGTCATAGCCGCCGCACTCGACGGCCAGCGAGTGGTCGACGATCAACTGCACCGGCACGACCGGGTTCACCTTCGCGGGATCGCCGCCCTGATCGGCGATCGCGTCGCGCAGGCCGGCCAGGTCCACGAGCGCGGTCTGGCCCAGGATGTCGTGGCAGACCACGCGCGCCGGGTACCAGGGGAAGTCGCGATCGGCCTTGCCGTCGGCGAGCTGCAGCAGGCTCTCGTCCAGCGTGGCGGGATCGCAGCGGCGCACCAGGTTCTCGGCGTGGACGCGGGCGGTGTAGGACATCCGTTCCCACGCGCCGGGGCGCAGCGCCTCGACGGCGGCGCGCGCGTCGAACCAGTCGAGCGCGGTGCCGGCCAGCGGCTTGCGCCAGGTCTCGTTGAGCGGGATTGCGGAGGCGATGGTGGATGCGGGCGTCGTGGCTGGCATTTCTGAAACTTCTCTCATGCGGTCATCGCGGTCGACGGGGAGCTCCGGTCCTCAGGGGCGCTGGGCCAGCGGGACGAAGACCTGGTCTTCCGGGCCGGTGTAGACGGCGCTGGGGCGGATGATCTTGTTGTCCTGGCGTTGCTCGATCACGTGGGCGGACCAGCCGCTGGTGCGGGCGATGACGAACAGCGGGGTGAACATGGCGGTGGGCACGCCCATCATGTGATAGCTGACGGCGCTGAACCAGTCCAGGTTGGGGAACATCTTCTTGGCGTCCCACATCGTCTTCTCGAGGCGTTCGGCGATGTCGAACATCTTGGTCGAGCCGGCGTCCTTGGACAGCTGGTGGGCGACCTTCTTGATGACCTCGTTGCGGGGATCGCTGACGGTGTAGACGGGGTGGCCGAAGCCGATGACGACTTCCTTGGCCTCGACGCGGCGGCGGATGTCGGCCTCGGCCTCGTCGGGCGTGTCGTAGCGCTTCTGGATCTCGAAGGCGACCTCGTTGGCGCCGCCGTGCTTCGGACCGCGCAGGGCGCCGATGGCGCCGGCGATGGCCGAGTGCATGTCGGAGCCGGTGCCCGCGATGACGCGGGCGGTGAAGGTGGAGGCGTTGAACTCGTGCTCCGCGTAGAGGATCAGCGAGGTGTGCATCGCGCGTTCCCAACCCTTGGACGGCGGCATGCCGTGGAGCAGGTGCAGGAAGTGGGCGCCGATGGAGTCGTCGTCGGTTTCGACCTCGATGGAGCGGCCGTTGTGGCTGTAGTGGTACCAGTACAGCAGCATGGAGCCGAAGGAGGCCATCAGCTTGTCGGCGATGTCGCGGGCGCCGGGCAGGTTGTGGTCGTCCTTCTCGGGGAGCGAGCAGCCGAGGGCGGAGACGCCGGTGCGCATCACGTCCATCGGATGGGCGTTGGCGGGGAGGGTTTCGAGCGCGTCCATCACGGCGGCGGGCAGGCCGCGGAGCGACTTCAGCTTGGCCTTGTAGCCGCGCAGCTCGGCGGCATTGGGGAGCTTGCCGTGGACGAGCAGATGGGCGATCTCTTCGAACTCGCAGCGTTCGGCGAGTTCGAGGATGTCGTAGCCGCGGTAGTGCAGGTCGTTGCCGGTGCGGCCGACGGTGCACAGGGCGGTGGTGCCGGCGGCGACGCCGGACAGGGCGACGGACTTCTTGGGCTTGAAGGCGGGGGCGGCTGCCGCGTTCGCGGTCGTGGTGTCGCTCATGGGGATGTCTCCTGGAGATGGAATCTGGGAAGGGATTCGGAAAGGCGGATGGCTCAGAGGTCCGATGCAGACGAGGTTAGCGGCTGCGGCTCGGACGGCGTGCGAGGGGTGATTCGGCAAGGCTTGCCGCCGTCGACGGCGACCATCTCGAAGGTGGCGCGGAGGACGTCGGAAGGGGCCGCATTGTCGATGCGGGCGTGGACCTCGACGGTCATCGAGGTGCCGCCGACGCGGGAGACGCGGGAGTGGATGTGGAGGACGGAGCCTACCGGGACGGGGGCGAGGAACTGCACGTCCTTCACGGCCACCATGACGATGTCCTGGTGGCAGAAGCGCGCGGCGACCATGTGGGCGTTCTGGCCGAGCCAGGACAAGGCCTCAGGGCCGAACAGGGTGCCGTAGTGGTTCGCGTGACGCGGCAGCACCAGCTCGCTGCGAAGCATCTCCGTCGAAGAAGCGCTCGACAGCGCGGAAGGCCAGTCCATTGCAAGTTGTGAAATGGGGAAGTTCACAATGTTCGCAGCGGATGGGCCGACGGGCAACGATGAAGTTGCGATAGGTTGCGAAGGGAAGCGCGGGCGTTTGCGAAGGTTGTGAAATTACGCCGATGCCTGCCCCGCAGATATTCCGCCTACGGGTGGGCTTCTCACGGATAGAGCACGTGGGGCGGACGCCCTTCCATGTGGCGCTTTTTGTCGTCAAGTCCAGCCGTATCAAGTCCGTAGGTGCGCAGCAGCCACCGAGTTTGGCCCCCGAAGTCTCCTCCCGGTTCACCGCGCCCGTGAAGGCCCATGCGATTGCTGACGACGAGCACATCGCCTGGCTTGACGACCACCTCTTGCGAAACGCTGTTGCAAGCAATCGCGAAGTTGTCCGACGCCCGCTGGGCGAGCACCGCCTCAGGCTCGGTCGGCATTACGTTTTTATGGCTATAGCGGACGTGAGTGCTGCCATCAACGTCCGTCAACCGCCCGCAGAAGGGCCGTCATTGCTCACGATGTGGCTTCACAACGATTTGCCCATCCGCGCCCTCTTAGATTCCAGTCACGCCGCGGGTCACGGCCCCGCCACATTCTTTGAGCATCCGAATGCTCAACGGGCCACTGTGAGAACCTTCTCCTTGTCGCCATCGTCTGCGTGACGCCATTCGCCGTGGCGAACGGGGCGCAGGTCTTGCGGCGTTGTCCCGCCGAACTCTGGCATTACCTCGCTGATCGAGCATTTAAATGCTTTCAGACGGCCGCACTCATCAGTGCGCTGTCGCCCCCTTCCCCATCACCAAATCCGGCAACCCTGTCGCGATGCTCGGGAAGATGCAGATCAACAGCACCGCCAGCAGCATCAGGACAACGAACGGCAGCACGCCCCAGATGATGTCCCGCAAGTCGATATCCGGCGCGATGTTCTTGATCACGAAGATGTTCAGCCCCACCGGCGGGTGAATCAACCCCGTCTCCATCACGATCGTCATCAGGATCCCGAACCAGATCAGATCAAACCCCGCTGCCTTCAGCGGCGGCAGGATGATGGGCGCCGTCATCAGGATGATGCTCACCGGCGGCAGGAAGAAGCCCAGCAGGATGACCATCAGCAGCACTGCCGCCAGCAGCACCCACTTGGACAGGTGCATGCCGACGATCCACTCCGCCACCGCCTGGCTGATGTGCAGGTAGCTGATCACGTAGGAGAACAGCAGCGACATGCCGATGATGAACATCAGCATGGTCGACTCCTTCAAGGTCGACGTGAGGATGGGCGCCACGTCCCGCGGCCGCCACACACCGTAGATCACCGCGATCAGACCCAGCGCCAGCAGCGCACCCAGACCCGCCGTCTCCGACGGCGTCGCGAAGCCGCCGTACAGCGCCACCATGACGCCGATCAGCAGGAGCACGAAGGGCACGACGCGCGGCAGCATCTCGAACTTCTGACGCGTGGTGAAGGTCTCCTTCGACAGCAGCGCTGAGGCTGCCCCCGTGCGATTGAATTCGGCCTCGGCCAGCGCGTACTCCTTGCGGTAGCGCAGCGCCGCGTAGACGGCGAACAGCACCACCAGCAGGATGCCCGGCGCGATGCCTGCGAGGAACAGCCGGCCCAGCGACTGCTCCGCCGCCACCGCGTACAGGATCATCGTGATCGACGGCGGCAGCAGGATGCCCAAGGTGCCGCCCGCCGCGATGATGCCGGCCGCGAAGCCGGGCGAGTAGCCACGCTTGCGCATCTCCGGGATGCCGGCGCTGCCGATGGCCGAGCAGGTCGCCGGGCTGGAGCCGGCCATGGCCGCGAACAGCGCGCAGGCGAAGACGTTGGCGATGCCCAGCCCGCCGGGGATGCGCCCCATCCAGACGTGCATCGCCGCGTACAGGTCCTGCCCCGCCCGGGACTTGCCGATGGCCGCCCCCTTCAGAATGAAGAGCGGAATGGAGAGCAGCGTGATGCTGGCCATCTCCTCGTAGACGTTCTGCGTGACCGTGTCCAGCGCGGACGCCGGCATGAAAAGGGCCATGAACAGCACCGCCACGCTGCCGAGCGCGAACGCGATCGGCGCGCCCGAGAACATGAACAGCAGCGTGACGATCCCGAACAGCGAGCCGAGGACGAGCATGCTCATGCGCCCACTCCCGAGTTGTTTGCCGAGTTGTTTTTCTTGAAGAGTGCGTTGATGCGGGCGGTCAGTTGAACGAGCAGTTGCAGGCTCAGCAGCGTCATGCCCAGGGCCATCAGGCCGTAGGGGATCCACAGCGGCGGCGCCCAGGACGACGAGGTCGTCTGCCCCTCGACCCAGGCCTCGTGGAACAGCGTCCACGACTTCCACGCGAAGAAGGCGCAGAACGCCGTGCACATCAGGTCCACCAGCGCCAGGCGCAGGCGGTTGACCGACCGCGGCAGGAGTCCGGCCATCGCCTCGATGCCCACGTGCCCGCGCAAGGACTGGACGAAGGCACCGCAGAGGAAGGTCGCACCGACCAGGCAGAAGACCGCCGCCTCGTCCTGCCAGTCCGTGGACGCCTTCATCACGTAGCGCGAGACGACGCTGTAGGTCAGCACGAGCGAAGCCACCAGCAGCGCCAGCATGCCCAGCACGACCACGCCCTGGTTGATGACGTGCAGCAGCCGCGCGAGCGGCAGCAGGACCGCCGGCGTGTCGGGGTCGATGCCGGCCACCGCCGGCTTCAGTTCAAAGCCGTGGCTCATCGCGATCTCACAGCAGCTTCTGGGCGGCCTTGAGGATGCCGGCGCAGGACTCGTTCTTCTCGGCGAAGTCCTTCCACGCGGTGTCGCGCGCGATGGCCTGCCACTTCTTCAGCGTCGCCTCGTCCATGTCGTAGACCTTGGCGCCGGCCTTCGCATAGATCGCGGCCGCGGCCTTGTCATCGGCCTTCGCGGCATCGCGGGCGAAGACTTCCATCTCGGCGCCGACGCCCATGACGATGTCCTGCTGCGCCTTGGGCAGCTTGTTGAAGACCTCCTTGGAGATCATCAGCGGCTCCAGCATGAACCAGTAGGTGCGCTCGCGGCCCGAGGTCAGGTGCTTGGCGATCTCCTCCAGCTTGAAGGAGATGAAGCTGGTGGACGAGGTCATCGCCGCGTCCATCGCGCCGGTCTGCATGGCCGCGTAGATCTCGTTGGACGGCAGCGTGATGACCGACGCGCCGGCCTGCTTCAGCATCATGTCCATCTCGCGGCTGCCGCCGCGCACCTTCAGGCCCTTGGCATCGTCCGGCGTCACCAGCGGACGCGCGCGGCTGGCCACGCCACCCGCCTGCCAGACCCAGCTGACGATCATCACGCCCTTGTCGTCCAGCACCTTGGACAGCAGCTTGCCGACCTCCGCCGTCTTCCAGGCCGCGCCCTGCTCGTAGCTGGGCACCAGCGCCGGCATCAGCCCGGCATTGGTCTCGGCGACCTCGCCGCCGGCATAGGACAGCGGCACCAGGCTCATGTCCAGCGCGCCCTTGCGCAGGGCCGAGAACTGGGCGTTGGTCTTCATCAGCGACGAGCCCGGATAGACCGCCGCCTTGAGCGCACCGCCCGAGCGTTTCTCCACCTCGGCGGCGAAGCGACGGCACAGCCGGTCGCGGAAGTCGCCTTCGGTCAGCGTGCCGCTGGGGAACTGGTGGGAGATCTTCAGCGCGCTCGCTTGCGCGTGCGCGGTGGGCAGCCAGACGGCTGCGGCAGTGCCGGCGGCGGCACCCATCAACTGGCGTCGAGTCAGGGTCATGCTTGTCTCCAGGTCCGCCATGGGTGGCGGTATGCGGGCGGAGTGTCAAAGCCGCTCCCGACCCGATCAATCAACCTGGCGTTGCGACCTTTACCTCCGACGGAAGGATCGCGGGCTAACCCTGAGGCCCTGACGGCCCCCCACCCAGAGAGGAAGCTTCACCTGCCAACTGCCGACAAGGTCGAGCGCACGTCTCGCTTGACCTTGCCACAGTGACAAGGTTCAGCATCCTCGCAAGCTCGTTCGCGGCCATCTCGGTGCCGGCGACGAGCTTTCTGCCCGATGAGAAGGAGAGCCCCTTGAAGCCATCACCTCTGTTGACGCTGGCCGCGTTGATCGCCGCCACCTCTGTCGCTGTCGCCCACGGCAACGAAGACCACGCCACGCCCCGCAAGTTCGATCCCGCCCAGGTGGAGGTCACCGACTTCGGCCAGGAGGGCAATCCGCAGCGGGTCACGCGCACCATCCAGGTCGACATGGCCGACACCATGCGCTTCACGCCGGCGAGTCTCACCGTCAAGCGCGGCGAGACCGTCCGGTTCGTGGTCCGCAACGGGGGTCAGGTGTTGCACGAGATGGTCCTCGGCACCCGCCAGGCCCTGGCCGAGCACGCTGCGCTGATGCGCAGGTTCCCGGGCATGGAGCACGCCGACGCCAACATGGCTCACGTCAAACCCGGCACGGCCGGCGAGATCGTCTGGCAGTTCACCCAGGCCGGCGAGTTCCAGTTCGCGTGCCTCCTGCCGGGTCACTTCGAAGCGGGCATGGTCGGCCAGTTGGTCGTGAAATGAGCAGACACGGCTCAGCGGACGAGGAACTCCTCGTCCACCCAGCGACGGAGCAGCGTGCCCAGTTCGGCCGCGACGTTCAGTTCAGGTTGGGCCTCGGCCAGGTCCGCACACGTTTCGGCGAAGCTGCGACCCGAGGCCAGCGCATCCAGCGCCTGAGCCTCGAGCGGCCCCAGGCTTCTGAAGTGCGGTGAATGGCCGCGCCGCCAGATCAGCAGGTCCAGCGGCGCGGTCAGCGGCTGCGCGGCCGGCGGCGTCTCGTCGCCGTCGAGCGCCTGCCACAGCGCCAACGTGTTGAAAGACTGCTTCAGGCGCGCGTAGCTGGGCGGCAGCTGGAGTCGCAGGTCGGCCCAGTCCTCGGACGCCAGCGACGCCAGGTCGGCCATCGTGAGCGTCGGCGCATCGGCGGCATCGAAGGCGCTGCGCAGCGACCAGTCCAACGCGGCCAGTTCGGCGATCTCTCCGTCATCCGGCCATCGTTGCCGGAGCCAGTCGGCGAAGTCCGCGCCATACCAGCGCAGACTGAAGTGCTGCGAGCCGTGGACCTCGACGAAGGCCAGCGCCTCGCGCTCGAACCAGTCGTCGCCGAGGTATCGCAGCGTATGCCCGTGGCTGTCCGCCAGCGTGTCGTGCAGCCGCGCGCGATAGGCATGGTGATAGATGGACAGGCGTCGCTCCGCGGCGATGCCGGGACCACGACGCAGCTGGTTGTCGATCTGGCTGGGTTGCCCGATGAGGTAGGCCTGCAGCGACTGCTGCAGGTCCAGGAGCTGAAGAGGCCGATGGGGCTGAAGGGGGTGAAGGGGCTGCTCGATGGCGTTCATGCGGCCTTCCTTCCGGCGTCGCCGGGCCAGGTGGTCGCGGTGATCACGCGGGCCTGATCGAGTTCCTCCAGCAGTTCCGACAGCGGCGGAATGTGGTCGTCCCGTTCGATCATCGTCGCCACCGGGCCGAAGCGTCGGAGCGCCTCGGCGTACAGCTGCCAGACCGGCTCGGCCACCGGCTGGTCGTGCGTGTCGATCAGATGGTCGCCGTGGTCGCTGTGGCCGGCGACGTGGATCTGCTGCACGCGATCGGCGGGCAACGCATCGAGGTAGGCGAGCGCATCGAATCCGTGGTTCACGGCGCTCACATGGATGTTGTTCACATCGACCAGCAGCAGGCAGTCGGCCCGTCGCGCGACCTCGGCCACGAACTGCGCCTCGGTCAGGCTGGAGTCCGCGTAGTCGAGATAACTGGAGACGTTCTCGACCACCAGCCGGCGGCCCAGCGCTTCCTGCGCCTGACCGATGTTGCGCACCACCACCCGCAGCGCCTCGTCCGTGTAGGGCAAGGGCAGCAGGTCGTGCAGATGGCGACCGTGAACGCCGGTCCAGCACAGGTGATCGGAGACCCAGAGCGGCTCGACGCGACGGGCCAGCGACGCCAGCTGCCGCAAGTAGTCCGCATCCAGACCCGCCACGGCACCCAGGTTCATCGAGACCCCATGCATCACCATCGGAACCTTCGCGCGGATGCCGTCCAGCATAGCCAGGGGCTTGCCGCCGGGCACGAGGTAGTTCTCCGAGATCACCTCCAGCCAGTCGACCGGCTGGGGCCGCTCGAGGAACTCTCGATAGTGCGTGCTGCGCAGCCCCAGGCCGAAGCCCGGGCTCGGCTGCGCGACGCGCGATGCGGGGCCGGGCCTCATGGGCTTACTTCGCGGCCAGATCGCCGATCGTGCCGCCTGCGCTCAGGCACGACGCCGCGCTCATGCCCTTGAAGCTGTGACCCTTGCAGGCGTTCTGGCCCTTGCAGGCGTTCTCCGTGGTCTTGCAGTCCGCGTTGCCCTTGCACTCGTGCACGCCGTAGCAATGCACCTTGTCGCTGGCGGCCACGGCCAGGCCGCTGCTGCCCTGGGGGGCGGGCGCCGCCTGGACGGACAGGGCGAACAGGGCGGCGGCGGCGGCCAGGGCGGCGGATTGGGTCTTGCTGATCATGGGGTGCACTCCGTAAGAAGGTTCAGGTGGATGAAGCGGAGCGCTCCTGCGCGTTCCGTACCCTTCTATTCGGAGTAGCCGCCGCTGAGGTTACAGCGCCCGGAGAATTTTCTTCGCCGCGCCGTCCCCACGACCGATCGCCGTCGACCGTGGCCGCTGAAGCCGGTCGACATCCAGGCGTCGCAGGCCCAATGACAAAGCCGCCCGAAGGCGGCTTTGCGACTGACCTCTGTCGAAGGGAACGCCCCGGAGAGTTCCGAGGCGACCCATTCACACGTTCACTTCAACGTATAGCTCTGCTGCGCCGTGTCATACGCGCCGTTGCGCGCCGGGTCCCAGTACGTGAAGTTGAAGCGCACGATGTCGCCCTTCTTCAGACCTGACACCGTGTACGCATTCCCGCTGCCTTCCTTGAGCATGCGCACGTTCAACTGGCCACCGCCGTTGACCGTGTAATGCACGTCGGCCCAGGTGCCCGTCGCCTGCGAGAACTTCACCGTGGTCGCCGTCGGCTGCGTGATGCCGTCGGGCGTGGTGGGCGTGGTCGGCGTCGTCGGGTCTGTCGGCGTCGTCGTTCCCGTATCCCAGTACACGTCGTCGATCGCGAACTGGAACGCCTGCGTCGGCAGCTTGGTGTTGTCGCCCGAGAACATGAAGATGTCCGCGATCGACTGCAGCGCGACCTTCGGTCCGATCAGCGTCGAGATCGGCACCGTCGCCGTCGCCCATTCCCCATTGCGCACCAGGCCGAAGGCCGTCGTGTTCGCCGGGAAGTTCACCCAGTTCTGGTTGGTGTAGGTATCACCGATGCCGATGTTGAACGACACGTTCGCCGGGATCTTGATCTTGAACTTCAGATTCCCATTGCGGTAGTTCGTCAGGTCGCGCAACTGACGCGCCTGGATGCCGCCGCCGAACCACTGCCCCGGCGTGTTGTAGCTCCACGCGATGACGTTGGTGCCCTCGGCCGGCTGGATGTTGCCCGCGCCGGTCGACGCGCCGTTCCACAGGAAGATGTCGGACGTGGTGCCCGCCACCAGCTTGTTGCTGATCGTCGTGTTGTCGGTGAACACGCCGAACTTGCCCGCCGCTTCCGGCACGGTCTGGTTGCCCAGCTTCACCTCGCCCTTGCCGTCGAGCTCGTACACGCGGACGTAGTCCACGTACATCGTGCCCGGCAGCGGCGCCGTCACCTGCGAGGGATTCGCCGCGTCGGTGAAGTTGCCGCCCACCGCCAGGTTCAGCAGGATGTAGTACGGCGCGCGCAAGGCCTCGGTGTTCACCGGCAGCGGTTGGTCGTACATGTCGTGCTCGCCGTCGTTGTCGACGACGGTGAACCGCATCTGGCTTTCCGTCCAATAGAAGCGGTACTTGACGAAGCGGTTCGCGAACGACGTCGTCGGCTTGTACCAATTCTTCGTCTGCCACGCCGTCGACGCCGCACACGATTCATTGCCCGGCACACACGCGGCTTCCGCGAAGGTGATCACGTTGGCGCCGACGAAGTAGTCCGGCCCCGGCGCGCCCGCGGCGGCCCAGGCCGACGACTTGTGGCCCAGCTCGGCGATGTCGATCTCGCCCTTGCGCGGCCATGCCTGCGGGCTGGTGCCCAGCAGCCACGCCGCCGGCCACAGACCCGTCTGCAGCTGCGGGGTCGCCATGCGGATCTCGATCATTCCGTACTTGACCTGCACCTTGTTGAAGGAATCGATCTTCCCCGAGGTGAACTCATTGCTGCCGACGGTCTGCCGCAGCGCCCGGATCGCCAGCGCCCGCGTGCCGACTTCAAACGGCACGTCGGCGATGGAGAGGTTGTTCGGGCTGTAGTACTCGAGCTCCGCATTGCCGTAGCCGCAGAGATTGATCTGGCAGCCATTGCCGTCGTACGCCGTCCAGAGCCCGGTGTTCAACGAAGCGCCATTGAATTCCTCGGACCACAACAGGCGACCGATGGTCGGGTTGGTCACGCTGGCGTCGGCCTGCGCGGCGGCAGTGACCAACAAGCCCAAGGCGGTAGCGCGCAGGATCCCCTGCGCGTCGAAGCGGTTCTGCAATCCCATTCATGTCTCCAAGAGGTGTCGATGGTGTGCGGGAGGGCACCGATCGGCACGGTCCGGCCAGCGCTCTGCGACGCTGGTCCGGGTCCGCGACTTTTCTCCTGCGCCAACCATCCTAGGCAAGAAATGCGGATTCTGAAAGCGCTTTCATAAAATTGGGGTTTTGGATTGCAACGGCTTGAAAGTGCCCGTCGAGCGCAGCGCCCCGCATCCCGCCTCTGCCAGAGGTCCGAAATGATCGGGGGCGCGCGCTCGCCGGCTGCCTCGGTCGTCGACGGACGTCACGCCGCCGATCAGATCTCCTTCAGCAGCGTGTCCGCGATGCGCAGGCTCAAGGCCGCGCCGGTCAGCGTCGGGTTCATGCACGAGGCCGACGGCATCACGCCCGTCCCCGCGATGAAGAAGTTGGGATGGTCGTGCGTGCGGCAGTCGCGGTCCACCACCGAATCCTTCGGATCGTCGCCCATCAGCGTCGTGCCCATGATGTGCTGGCGGTCCTGATGCTTGGTGTCCACCTTCAGGACGTCCGCTTCCATCAGCTTGGCCATGCGCTCCAGGTCCTTGACCGCGAAGTCGCGGCCCGCGTTCCAGTAGTCGTTGACGCTGTAGTAGATCTCCGGCACCGGGATGCCGATGGCGTCCTTGTGCGTCTTGCTCGGGACGATGCGGTTCTGCGGCTGCGCCTCGGTCTCGAAGTCCACCGCCACGTTCAGCGAGCGTGCCGAGCGCTTGCGGATCTCCTCGTCCAGCTTGGCGCCCATCACGCCCTTGGCCAGCAGCTCCGACGCGATCTGCTGCGTCGTCACCGTGTTGCGGAACTTGGTCTTGTAGCTGGGGATGTCCTTGCGGAACGGTCCGTCACGGTAGTTCAGATAGACCAGCAACTCCGTCGGGCCCTGCCCCGGCCACACGTCCTCGTTCATCATGATGTTCATGCTGATGCCGGTGTGGCCCATCAGGTTGCGGCCCACCTGGTCGGAGGAATTGGCGATGCCGTTGGGGTACTTCTCCGAGGTCGACATCAGCAGCAGCTTCGGCCCTTCGATCGCGTAGGCGGCCAGCACGAAGTGACGCGCCGTCAGTGCGTGCGAGCTGCCGTCCGGCTTCTTGTAATGGACGCGCGTGATCTTGCCGTCGGGGCCTGCCTCGATGCGATAGGCCACCGCGTTGTCGAGCAGCTTCGCGCCCGCGCGTTCCGCGACGTCGATGTGCATGGAGCCGTCGTACTTCGCGCCGATCGGGCAGACCGGGTTGCAGTTGTTGTTGCCCGCGCAGACCGGCCGGTTGCCGTAGGGACGCGACGCGCGGCCGTGCGGCTCGATCACCGGGTGGTAGCCGCCGGGCTTGAGCATCTCCGCCACCCGCTTCATGAAGTAGGGCTCGTTGAGCGGCTTCATCGGGAACGGCTGCGAGCGCGGCGGACTGGCCTCGCCGCCGTGGCCGCTCTCGTCCTGGCCGTCGACGCCGGACACGCCCAGCTCCGCTTCCGCCTGGCAGTAGTAGGGCTCGAGCTCGTCGTAGCCGATGGGCCAGTCGCGGCCGCGGCCATAGAGCGTCTTGAGCTTGAAGTCGTTCGGGATCATCCGCCACAGCGCGGAGCCGAAGTGCCAGGTCGTGCCCCCGACCACGCGCAGGTACTTGGTCGGATAGGAGACCGGCCCGGTCTGGCGCAGGTAGTCGCCATAGGTCGACGGGATGTGCGGCGGATTCGGGAACGGGGACCCCGCGCCCTGCAGCTTCATGTTGGCCAGCGAGAGCTTCACCGGCGAGTTGCGGAAGGTCTCCACGATGTCGGCGCGGCGCACGCGCGGACCGGCTTCGAGAATGATGACGGACTTGCCCGCCTTGGCGACGCGGCTGGCGATCAGCCCGCCCATCACTCCGGACCCGATGACGATCAGGTCGGCGTCGTACTGTGTGCTCATGCGGTCTTGCGTTCGTTGGTGGCGGCCGGGGTCACAGGCGGGGTCACGCCCGGCTTGTCGCCCCAGGAGTCGGGGCCGGCGCCGTAGGTCGGCACCACGAGGACGTCCTGGGTCGGGCGGTACATCAGCGCCTCGGCGTAGCTGATCAGCTCGGCGTCGGCGTCCTGGCCGACGATGCCCAGGTACCAGGCGGAGACGATGCGCGTGGTCAGCGCGCGCAGCGTGTCCTGGAGCTCCGGCGCGTCGAGCAGTTGCTCGACGCTCGCGGCCTGGCTCGTCGACATCACCGCGAGGAGCGACCGGGCGCTGTCGTCGAACTGCGGATCGCGCCTGGCCAGCGCCGCCTGGTAGCGGCCGGCCAGCGTCGCGTCGAGCGGCTTTCCGCCGGTCAGGAAGACGGAGAGCCGCAGGAAGTCGGGGGCCGGCAGCGCGGCGGGCGCCGCGCCGGCGGCGAGGCCATCGCGCGCGGCCAGCAGGCCCGCGCCGCCCAGGGCCAGCGCGGTGCCGGCCAGCGAGGCCATTTCCAGCAGGCTGCGCCGCGAGAGTGACCGGTTCAGCGCCGACGAGGGATCGTGTTCATGGGTCATGGAGGACTCCGTTCAAAAGGCGCCGCGCAGTCGCCGGGCGCGTTGCACACGGCGTCGGCGACGCAGCACGAGGACGATCAGCACCAGCAGCACCAGCACGCCGCCCGGCACCATGAAGGGCTGCGCCTTCGCGAGGAAAGGCTTGGGGCCGCCGGCGCGGGCGACACGGACGTCCTCGACACCGACCTTCACCGCAGCATTGCCGTAGCGGCTCAGCACGTAGTTGGCGAGGTCGGCGATCTCCTGATCGCCGAGCCGATCGGTGAAGGACGCGGCATCGCCGAAGGCCGGCATGAAATGCGGCTTGCCGGCGACGGTGCGGTCCACGCCGTGCAGGATGGTGGCGATGAGGTTGTCGGCGCGATCGCCGCCCGTGGCGCTGTTGTGGAACAGCGAGGGGTACTCGCCGTTCGAGGTCCCGGTTCCGTTCTCCTGATGACAGTGCGCGCAGCTGGCGCTGAAGACCCGCCAGCCGGGATCGACCTGCTGGAGACCGCGCAGCGCGACTTCATCGCGGGACGCCTCGCCGAACGCGTGGCGCGCCTTGCCGACCGCCTGCGCGGCGGCGCCGGCCACTGCCGGCGTCTGCTTCAGATAGGCCACGATGGCGCGCAGGTCCGATTCGGGCAGGTGCTGCAGGCTGTGCTCGATCGCCTCGGCCATCGGGCCGGCCGCTTGCGCCTTGCCGTGGACCTGACCGGTCCGCAGGTACTGCACCAGCTCGTCCTCGCTCCATCCGCCGATGCCGTGCACCGGGTCCGAGGTGATGTTCGGCGCGAACCAGGGGCCGACGTTGGCGCCGGACAGGAAGGGCTTGCCCAGTTCCTCGGCCATCAGCGTGTTGCGCGGCGTGTGACAGGTGCTGCAGTGCGCGAGCGCGTTGGCCAGATAGGCGCCGCGATTCACCGGCTCCGACTTCGCGGGGTCAGGTGTGAAGCGCTCATCCTTCAGGAACAGCGCGTTCCACACCGCCATCGAGGCCCGCACGCTGAACGGGAACGGCAGCTCTGTCTCGGCCACCGGCTGGTCCACCGGCTTCACCTCGTGCATGAAGTACGCGTAGAGCGCGGCGGTGTCGGCATCGGACAGCTGCGTGTACGCGGTGTAGGGCATCGCCGGGTAGAGATGGCCGCCGTCGCGACGCACGCCCTGACGCAGCGCGCGCTGGAACTCGAGCAGCGTGTACCCGCCGATGCCGTGCGTCGTCGACGGCGTGATGTTGGTCGCCACGATGGCGCCCATCGGCGACTCGATCCGATAGCCGCCGGCGAAGGGCGCGCCGCCCTTGGGCGTGGTGTGGCAGGCCGCGCAATCGGCCGCGATGGCCAGTTGCCTGCCGCGCGCAATGAGCGCCGCGTCGACCGCCGGCTGCTCCGCCAGCGCCAACCCCGGGCAGGCGCACAAGGCCAGCATCGAGAGCGAGAGCGCCGCTGCGCCACGCGGTATCCACCTCGTGAAATTCATCCGTTCGACCCCTGTCCGTTGTTCGTGCGGGGGCGAGCGATGCCTCATCGATGCCCCATGTCTACAGGATTGGTACCGGTACCAATTCAGATCGACGGATTTTGCATACGAATGAGTTCACCAAAGCGAAGAGCACGAGCGGCAGTCGCACCGGCGAGTCGGCACGAGCCTCTGCTCGCACGGATTTTCCATTTCGGGGCGCGTCGTTCCAGGCCCGTGCCAGAACGGTGCCAGGTCGTGCCTCGCGGGAGCATCGTGTCGATGACGACGCCCGCCAGGCTAGGTCAGCCGATCCAGGCGCCACGCCGCCGGTGTCGATCCGGTCACCTTGCGGAACACCCGACCGAAGTGCACGGCATCGGCAAAGCCCGTGGCCTCGGCCACGTGGTCCAGCGACCGGGAGGTGTTCATCAACAGATCCTTCGCCCGCTCGATCCGTGCGCGCAACTGCCATTGGTAGGGGCCACGCCCGTCGACGCCTTGAAGGCGCGGCTGTAGTGCGACTGGGACAGGTCCGCCAACGCCGACAGGGTCGCCAGATCCACTCGCGCCGGGAGTTGCGAATCCAGGAACATGATCGCGTCCCTCAGCTGCCTCGGAGACAGGCCCGCCGCCGGCCTGTCGGCGGTCCTGGGCGGCTCCAGCAGCCGAGCCGCGATCGCCGCGATCAGCGAGTCCCCGTACAGCTGCGCGCCAGGATCGGGATCCTGCACAGCCTCGGCCAGCAGCTTCGCCAGCGACCACACCCGGTCATCGGTGAAGCGCAGTCTCGGGACGTCGAGCAGACCTGTGCCTGACGGGATCTGCAGACGCTCGCACAAGGTCGGCATGTCGAAGCTGAGGCTGACATCCTTGACGAAACGCGCATCCGCCGTGTACCCCCAGAGCTCGATGTCCGCCGGCGCGAAGTGCATGTGACGCGGCCTGTAGTCGACCGGACACGGGGTGTTCGCGCTCAAGCGAGGCTCGCAACGGCCGCGGCCGACTTCCTCCAGGATCACGCCGAGCCGGGTCTCGGGTCCGTGCCGCATCTGATGCAAGACCCGACCCCCGCAGGTGAACTCCGTCACCTCCACCAGGACCCCGCTCCAGCGGCGGCCTGAGGTCTCCCGTTTCAACAGATTTTCGGGAAGCTCAGGAGGGCTCGTCATGGAAACGATGTTCGCATTCCCCTACGTGGTACGGTAGCCCCGCTGCGCGTGCAGCTGTGTTGCCAGAACAGGAACGCGACGTGGATATCGACGAGCTGAAGACCTTCGTTGAAGTGGCGGACGCGGGAGGCATCTCCTCCGCCGCGCTCCGGCTGGGGGTCGCCAAATCCATCGTGAGCCGGCGTCTCGCGCGGCTGGAAGCCGACCTCGGCGTGCAGCTGCTGGCGCGCACGACGCGGGGCGCGGCGCTCACGGAAGCCGGGATGACCTTCCGGGACTACGCCGCCCGGATCTGCGCGGAGCTCGACATCGCGCGGGAGACGGTCCTGCCGGCCGGCGACCTGCGCGGGCGCCTGCGCGTCGCCGCGCCGCTGTCCTTCGGTCCGACGCACTTCGCCGCCGTGCTGGCGGAGATGGCGCGCCGTCACCCGCAGCTGCACCTCCAGACCTGCTACAGCGACCACTTCGTCGATCTCGTCACGCAAGGCTTCGACTGCGCGATCCGGGTCGGCTACCTGCCCGACTCGAACCTCGTCGCCGCGCGCGTCGGCGAGATCCACGCGAAGCTGGTGGCCAGCCCCGCCTACATCGCGGCGCACGGCGCCCCCGAGACCCCCGCGGAGCTCCTGGCGCATGAGGCGCTGATGCAGGGCACCGAGAGCTGGCAGCTGATGGATGGCGACGAGGTCATCACGGTGCGTCCGCAAGGGCGCTTCAAGGCGGACAACGGGTCGGCGCTGGTGGCCGCGGCCGTCGCGGGGTTGGGCATCGGCTATCTGCCCGATGGCCTCACCCACAGCCATCGGGCGTCCGGCGCCCTGGTGCCCGTCATGACCCGCCATCCCGTCCGGACGGCGGGCGCCTATGTCGTGCGTCCACCCGGCCCGCACCCCTCACGGAAGATCCGCGTGCTGATCGAGTTGCTGCGCGAGTACTTCGACCAGACACCGAATCTCGTGGCGGCGTAGGGATCGCCTGCCCGGTGGTCGCCTACTCGCCGCTCGCCTTGCCGCTGAACACCGGGATCGATCCAAGGATGACATGCGCGGGGCCGGTCGTCGGCACGCATCCATTCAAGGCCGCCGAAGCCGATGTGCCCGGTGCCATCCGCCGGATCATCGAAGCGCAGATCGCCGTCCACGATTCATGGGGTTCTCCTCCGAGGCATGACCTGACCCTCAGCCGGCGATCTTGGGGATGTTGGACCCCTTGGTCGCCGACTCCAGCAGCTGGACTTCCCCGGCGTAGGCGATGCCGCTGGCGCCGCCATGGTCGCGGACGACTTCCGTCAGCGCGACGGCAGTCTCCACGCGCGCCCAGTCGCGCTGCCATTCGGAGATCACCGCCATCCAGGTGATGGGCACGGCGCCCGCCTGCACCAGCCGGCGCACGGCCATGTCGTGGGACTCCGCCGACACGCCGCCGGAGGCATCGGTGACGACGAACACGTCGTAGCCTTCACCCAACGCCTGGATGGCCGGCATCGCCAGGCAGATCTCCGTCCACAGCGCCGCGAGGATCAGCTGCTTGCGGCCGCTCTTCTTCACGATGTCGGTGACCGCCGGATCCTCCCAGGTGTTGATGAAGGTGCGGTTGATCGGCTTCTGGTCGGGGAACACGTCCTGCAATCCCTTGATCAGGTAGCCGCCGCGCTCCTCGATCACCGTGGTCAGATGGTCGGCACGTCGAAGACCTTCGCGCCCTTCGCGAGCCCGATGACGTTGTTCGTGATCATCGTCGGCTCGTGGCTGTGGAGGTTCGCGAACTGGTAGGGCTGATGGTCGATCAGGACAACGATGCTGTCTTCGGGACGAAGCAATGCGGGAAGACCGGTCTTGGGCATGGGTAGTTCCTTGAATGATCCGGCGCTCACGCGCCGTCGGTGGGATTGAGCAGGCTCCGCCGCGGCGATGCGCGGCGGGGGGTCGCCTGCGGGTGAGAAGGGATGTTGCCGACGCCGCCGCGAGAGGTCACTGTCCGATCTTGCGCAAGACAGTCGGAATCGATCGCCGACGAGTACCGCCCCTCGTCGATCAGGTCGCGGCGCATGGCTTGGATGACGGCCTGCACGAGCAGGCGCGGACCGACCGCCCCCGTCCGGAGGGGCACGGTGGTGCCGCCGACGTCGCAGGCCGGCAGGGTCGGAGAGAGGGCCGCAGCGATGCCGGCCCGCATGAGCGGATGGCGATGCACGACGACGACATCCGCGAACGCATGGTCTCGCGGGGTCTGTCGCGGGACCGGCGGGGGGTTGTCGATAGGGATGGTCATCAGAGTGTCTTCATCGATGCGCGGATGGCTGACGGATGCCGCCCTGACGGGTTCAGAACCGGTACTGCGCACTGAGGCTGAGGAAGCTCAGCACCTTGCCGGCGCCGGTCTCGCGCAGGAACGCGCAGGCCGAGCGCCACTGCGCGCGCGCTCACCCCGCCTGACCGCCACCACCGCCCCCGCGCATTGACGGGTGCGGCGCCCCTCATCGAGCTTGGTAGTAGCCGCCGAAGTACTTGATCGGTGACCAGGCGGGTAAGACCTCGGGCAGCACCGGCGACAGCGATTGGTAGTCCTGCGCGCCGTACACCACCCGGCCATCCATGACGGTCAGGACCGAGCCGACGGACTTGATCTGGGACTCCGCGACGGTGAAGTAGTCCTTGTCCAGCAGCACGAAGTCGGCGAGGTAGCCCGGGGCGATCATGCCCACCTCCGCGTCGGCGTGCATGAACCACGCGGCATTGCGGGTAAACAGCCTCAGCGCTTCGACGCGCGACAGCCGGTTGTCCTTGGCGAGCACCTCGGTGCCGGCGATCGACTTGCCCGACACCATCCAGCTGATGCCGACCCACGGATTGAACGAGGCCGCGCGGAAGGCGTCGGTGGTCATGGCCAGGGGGATGCCGCTGTCGACCAGCTCGCGCAGGCGCGGCGTGAGCAGTGCCTTCTCGCGGCCGTGGGTCTTGATGAAGCCGTCGCCGTGCAGCGCCATCTTGGTGTCAAGTGCGATGCCGCCGCCCAGCGCCTTCACGCGGGCGATGTTGGCGGGACTGATGGTTTCGGCGTGTTCGAGGCTCCACCGCAGGCCGTCGAGCGGCGTCTTCTCATTGAGCTTCTCGAGCGCATCGAGGAAGGGCGTGATGTTCTCGTCGTAGCTGATGTGCTCGCGGAAAGGGATGCGACGCTGGACCAGCTTGGCGATGTCGCGCTCCACCAGTTCGTGCCACTTTTCCGGCGGGATGACGATCGCGGGGCGGTCGAAATTCTCGTGGTCGTGCACCTCCGCCGACAGCAGCTCGCCGGCGCCGCGATAGACGTGACCGTGCGCCAGTTGCGGGTGCAGGTTCTGCCCGGGACTGATGGGCGCCGTCTTCGTGATCGCCGTGATCTGCGCGTCCACCACGTTGCCGTCGAACTGGATGTCCACGAAGGGCATGCGGATGTTGAGGCGGTTGTCGCGGGCGAGGACGTCCACGGTGCGCTGCGCCTTGGGATAGCCGCGGAAGCCCGTGCCCGCGTCGACGATGGACGTGATCCCGACGCGGTTGAGGCTGTGGACCGTCTGGATCAGCGAGCTCAGTTCCTCCTCCGCGCTGAGCTGGGGAACCATGGCCTCGATGGCGATGAACATGAAGGTGTTGCCATGGACCACGCCGGTGTACCGGCCCTGCTCGTCCTTCTCCAGCACGGTGTCCGGCAGCTTGGGGAACTTGTCGGTGCCCACGCCGAGGGCGTCCATCGCCTGCTGGTTCAGGTAGGCGCGGTTGTAGGCGTACTGCACGATGAGCGGGCGGTTGGGGACGGCCTGCCGGATCTCCTCGATGGTGGGGAAGCGCTTCTCCTCGAACTGGTAGGGAGACCAGCCGCCGATCACCTTCACCCACTGCCCCTCCGGGGTCCGCCTGGCCTGCTCGCTCAGCATCGCCAGGGCGCGACGCAGCGTCGGCACGCCGTCCCAACGCAGGGTGTAGTTGTAGCCACCCTCGTTGAGCACGTGGGTGTGCGCGTCGATGAGGCCCGGGATGAGCCGCCGGCCGCGGGAGTCGATGAGTCGCGTGCCGGCGCTCTTCAAGGCCAGCACCTCGGCTTCGGAGCCGACCGCGTAGATGCGCCCGCTCTTGACGGCCAGGGCGGAGGCCGCGGGTTGCGCGGCATTGCCAGTGAAGATCTTGGCGTTGTGCACGATCAGGTCCGCGCCTGTCGCCTCCTGCCTGACCTGTGCATGGACGTGGGTCAAGGCGATCATCACCAGACCTGCGATCAGTCGCTTCAGCTTCACTGTCATTTCCCTCTCGATGGATATGAAAGAACGCCGCTGTTCCGATCTCGTTCCACGAGCCGGACACCGCATGCGTCGAATGACGGAAATGGTGCCGAGGCGGTACCGCGCCGTCACTGATCGTTCCTGCTGCCGGCAGCACGATCCGCTCATGGGGACTGGCGTTCCGCCGGAGGGCCCCGTTGATCCGGGCGAGTGCGGATAGGACATTCCCGGACGTGGCACGGCGACGCAAGCACAGGTCGCAATCGTGCAAGCGCGGCTATGGCCGGCGAGCACCTCGCTGACTACCGTTGCCGCGGGGTGTGAGGCGCGACCCCTTCGCGTCGCCCCGAGCGAAAGAGCAACTCATGCGACATCTCTCCGACAAGGCCGATCGGCTCGCCTTGGTCCTGGGCATCCTCGCCGTGCTGTCCACGCAGGCGCAGGCCGGCAAGCTCCTGCTGTCCGGCGGCGCGTACGACGACGCCAACACCGATCTCTTCGTCAACGGCCTTCGCAAGGCCACGGGTCGCGATCCCAACTTCACGCCCAACATCAACAGCACCAGCAACTGCGGCACCGACTGGACCACTACGGTCTGTCCCCGCATCGCCGTCATCACGGCCGCCAAGGACAGCTACGCGACCGGGCTGGACGCGTTCCAGAACGACATCCCGGCGTCCGGGTCCTCGCCGCTCAAGCGCGGCTACTACAACCTGTTCCAGACCCACGGCTTCTCGCCGAAGTTCATCACCGCGCACGTCGACAACTACGGCGTGCACAGCAGCGCCGCGACGCCTCAGGGGCAGGCCAACATCGCGCTGATCCAGCAGGCGGACGCCGTGTGGTTCGCCGGCGGGGACCAGGCCAAGATCATCCGGAGCTTCCTGACCGACACCGGGGCCGACTCGGGCCTGGCCGCCGCGTTGCGATCCCGGTGGAGCAACGGCAACGGCAACATCGTCATCGCCGGGGACTCGGCGGGCAACCATGCGCTCAACGCCACCATGCACGCGTCCGGCGTCAGCTACGGCTACCTCTACTTCGGCGCCGAACTGCAGGACAAGCCGGTGACGCAATGGCAAAGCCTCATGGACACGCGCGACGGCGCGACCGCGTTGCGCGCGCTGGAGAACGGCGCCACGATGAAGGCACTCGGCTTCCTGCCCTCCGGCCTCCTGAGCGACACCCACTTCGATTCGCGCTCCGGGCGACTCGGACGCCTGGCCGCCGCGCTGCGCGATCTGAGCGTGCAGCAAGGATTCGGCGTGGACGAGAACACCGGCGTGCTCGTCGACACGGCCGCGCAGACCGCGACGGTCTATGGCGCCAGTTCGCTCATCGTGATCGACACCGCCGCCGCCAGCGTGCAGGCGGGCACGTACTACAAGGTCAACGGCCTGCGCGTCAGCCTGCTCACCGCCGGTGACCGCTACAACTACGCCAGCAAGAGCGTGACCAGCACCAAGGCGGCCATCGGCAGTCCGTACTACTCGAGCTACTTCGACGCCACCGACGTCTTCGCGGCGCTGCAGACCTCCAAGTCGCTGACGCGGCTCGTGGACCAGTCGCCGACGACCAACATCGGCACGGCGCCCGTGCCCTCGTACAGCTCCGGACCGAATTACCCGTCGGGATCCCCCGCCATCAAGCTGCGCTTCACGCGTGACGCCTCGACCAAGGGCTATTACGGCAGCGGCCGCTACACGGTGGACAAGGCCAAGGTCGACATCTACTGAAGCGCCGCCGGTGCGCGCAGAGGCCTTGGACCAGGCCCCTGCGTGCGCAGGTCGCCAGCGCGGGTCGTCAGCGCGGGTCGTCAGCGCAGGTCTTCAGCGCAGGTCGCCAGCGCAGGTCGCGCGGCCGACGCTCAGCGCTGCCAGGTCGGTCCGGCGTCGTCGATCTTGACGTGCGCACCGGGCTGGAAGCCGGCCGCCAGCAGCGCTTCCTGGGCGACGCGCGCGGCGGGGCCGATCTGGCCGATGCACGCGCGCGACGCGTCGTCCATCAGCGAGGCGTACAGCGGCAACGCCGGCAGCAGGTCCGCGAAGTCCCTTCGCCACTGGGGACCGACGCCCGGGGTGTCGCCCTGCTCCGGCAGGAAACGGGCGCCCAGTCCTTGCCAGAACGGCGACAGCCCCCGCGCATCACGATGGCCCTGCAGATCCACGGACAGGCGGCCCTGCCCCTCGCGGGCCTGCACGATGCTCTTGAGCAGAAGGGCGAGCTTGAGCGCGCCCTCCTGCGCTCCCGGGTCGACGGCCAGATCGGTGATCTCGGCGGCGTCGCACAGGTCATTGCCCAACAGCAGGATCTGCTGCGGATTGAAGAGGTCCAGTTCCTCGCTCAGATGCACGAGCCTGCCCACGCGGAAATGGAATCGCAGCGCCTTGCTGGCCCTCACCGTGTCAGCGGGAGCGCCGGCATCGGCGGATAGGGCGGACAGGGCGGGCACCAGCCGGGCGCAGGCCTGCACGCGGTCGTCCTGCATCAGCAGGAACAGCGACTGTCCGGTCGTCAACGACGTCGGGACCGGCTCGCCGAGTTGATTCACCCACCCCGCCATCGTGTCGCGCCATGAGGCCGCCAGCACGCCCGGCGCATCGACGCGTTCAACCCTCATGGCAGCTCTCCTGCGAAGCGTCGGCGAGTTGCAGCGGCGCGATGTCGACCTGATCGCCTGCCGCGAGTCCCAGGCGGTGCATCGCGTCCGCGCCCAGGCTCGCCCCTGCGCCCTCGCCGTCCAACTGGCCCAGCGTCGCGCGGAAAGCCTGCCGGTCGCCGGCGGCCATCAGGTACCAGGCCCCCGACAACGAAGAGGAAGAGGAGGAGGAAGAAGACGCGGAGGAAGACGCGGCGCCATGGACCGCAAGCGGCGCGCGGCCGTCCAGCGCCGGCGCAGTCAAGGTCTGCGCGGAACGCACCGTCTGCAGCTGGTCCAGGTGGGCAGCGACCGTCGGTCCCGCGTCGAACACATCGACGTAGGTGTCGGTCTCGAAGCCCTCGCGGAACAGGATCTGGAACGGCAGCTCGCCCACGGGATGCAACTGGCCGATGCTCATCTGCGCCACCGGCGGCAGCAGGCCGACGTAGACGGGCGTGCGCGGCATGAGGTCGGCGATGAGGGATTTGCTGCGACCTTCGCTCACGCGTTCCGCCTCGGGATAACTCATCTTGAAGAAGCGCTCGCCGACCGCCGACCAGAACGGCGAGTGCCCGTGTTCATCGGACACGCCGGGCATCTCCGCGGCGATGCGCGAGCCCGCGAAGCGATCGGCGAAGCGGCGGATGAACAGCAGCCGCGCGCGCGACAGCAGCTCGGGCGCGACCGTGGTCTCGAACTCGGGCTCGATGTAGAACGAGGTGAGCAGCGTCGATCCGGTGAGGTCATGGCACAGGTGCAGCGTGTGCATGCGCCGGGTCACGCGCAGACCGCGGGACGCATGGACCATGAACTCGTTGCGGTAGCTGTAGAAGCGCTCATGGAAACCGGCGCTGGCGGCGATGCCGCTGCAGCCGATGACGCGCCCCTGGTGTTCCAGCAGGAAGAGATAGGACTCCTCGCCGCTGGCGACGTCCTCGGACTGGAAGGACTGCTCGGCGTGCTCCAGGCGACGGCGCAGCTTGACGGGGTCCTGGGGCAGCGAGCCGATGCCGTGGACGCTGGACGCGGCGATGCGCTCCAGCGCCGGCAGGTCGGCGCACGAGGCCGGACGCAGCAGGAGATCGTGTGGGTTCAAGCGCCCTCTCCTCGATCGTGGGGGCAAGAGGGATTCTCACCGGGTGAAGAAACGGAGGCCGTCGGCAGCGGGTCGTCGACGGCCGGGGGGGCGGTGGCCGCGGTGACCGCGGTGGCTGCGGCGGGTGCGATGGCTGCGGCGAGTGCGGCGAGTGCGGCGAGTGCGGTGGGTGCGGCGGGTGCGATGGCCAAGGTGGCGCCCGGCGCGCGTTCGTCGCGAGGCGTGCGGCCGAATCGCGCCTTGTAGGCGTTCGAGAAGTGCGGCCCCGACGAGAAGCCGCAGCTCAGCCCCACCTGCAGGATGGATTGCCCGCTCTGCAGCAGCAGGCGCCGCGCGCGCTGCAACCGGAGCTCCAGGTAATGCCTGGACGGCAGCGTGTCGAGGTGGCGCTTGAAGAGCCGCTCGAGCTGACGGCGGGACACGCCGCACAGACGGGCGACGTCTTCGGTCGGCAGCGGTTCGCCCAGGTTGGCCTCCATCAGCGCGAGCGCGTCGCGCAGCTTGGGGCTGGCCGTCTGGCTCAGGCGTCCCGGCTTGGGTTGCGGCTCCGCCGCGGCCCGGCCGCGTTCCAGTCCGAGCAGCGGCGCGAGGTCCGGCAACAGGTGCTCGCCATGCCGTGCTCCCAGCCACGCCACCAACGCATCCACGAGCGCGGCGCCGCTCGTGGCGGTGAGGATGCCGCCCGCCCGTTCCGCTGACGGGCCTGTTGTACGGGGCTGTTGACGGACCTGCGGACAGCCCCGCTGACGACCCCGCCCATGGTCCCGCCGTCAGGGCGCCCGCGGCGCTCGCCCAGAGCTGCGTGGTCCACAGCACGGCGGGGAACTCGGCCTGCAGCGCATCGGCGCTGCTCCACGGGCACGCCGCGCGCCGCCCGTCGAGCAGCCCGGCCTGCGCCATCAGGCTGATCGCGCTGCCGCTCGCGCACAGCGCGCAGCCCGTGCCCGCCAGCTCGCGCAAGGCGATGACGAGGCGCTGGGTATCGCCCTGGTCCAGGTCGGCCCCATCGAAGCCGATGTCGACATGCGCGTCCTGCCCCACGACCACGACCAGGCCCCAGGGCTGGTGCGTGCGCAGTGGCTCCGAGCCCGCGCGCAGCCCGGCGCTGCCCGCCACCAGACCGCCCGTCAACGACAGCACGCGCGGGCCGAGCAGATACGGCTGGTCGAGCAGATCGGCCGCGGCCTGCAAGGTCGACAGCGCGGCGCCCAGCGCCAGCGCCGAGAACCCGGGCAGCACCAGGGCGGCGGTCGGCGCGTAGCGGGAGTCACTCATGAGCGCGCGGGAGCATGACGCCACTGTAGCGTCGGCGCGCGCCGGCCGTCCGGGCGCGCTCGGCTGCGGACATCACCACCCCACCCACTGCGGCGCCAGGCTCGGAATCGCCAGCATCGTCAACGCGAGCGCGACGAAGATCAGCTGCAAGGGCAGCATCCATCGGACCCATCGCCCGAAGGGGATGCGCGCAAGGCTCAGCACCCCGACGGTGATGCCGGAGGTCGGGATGATGGGCGTCGTGAGCTCGCCGAACTGGAACGCCAGGATCGCGCTCTGTCGGCTGACCTGCACCAGGTCGCTCAGGGGCGCCATGACCGGCATCGTCAGCGCGGCCTGTCCCGTGCCGCTGTGGATGAAGAAGTTGATGACCGTCTGGATGCCGAACATCTTGTGCAGCGAGAAGACCGCGTGCTCCGAGGCGACCCCAGGGCGCGAGGCCGTGCAGCATCGCGTCGATGATCTGCGCGTCGCGCATGAGCACCACCGTGCCCTTGGCCAGCGCGATGACCAGCGCAGTCCCCGCCAGGTCCTTCGCGCCGGTCAGGAAGTGGCGCACCCATTCGTCCTGCCCCATGCGGGCGATGAGCCCCACGACGATGGCCATGGCCAGGAAGACGGCGGCGATCTCCTCGATGTACCAGCCGAAGCGCACGACGCCCACGATCATCGCGACCAGCGTGGCCGCGAAGCTCAGCAGCACCAGGCGCTGCGCCGGCTGGATGCCCGGGAAGGACGCGATCGCCTGCAGGTCCAGCGCGGCGCGCTTGTCCTGGTCGTCGGCGAAGCAGGGACTCGTCTCAGGCCGCTGGCGGATCCTGCGCGCGTACAGCATCAGGAAAGCGATGGTCACGCCGGTGAACACGACCCAGCACACGAAGCGGTAGCCCAGCCCCGAGAACAGCGGGACGCCCGCCAGACCTTGCGCGACGCCCACGTTGAACGGATTGAGGAAGGCCGTCGCGAAGCCCACCTGCGAGCCCACGAACGGGATCGCCACGCCGATGAAGGTGTCGTAGCGCAGCGCCAGCGCCAGCGGCACGAAGATCAGCACGAAGGGAATCGCCTCCTCGGCCATGCCGAAGGTCGCGCCGCCCAGCGAGAACATCGTGACGAACCCGGGGATGAGCATCGCCCGCACGAAGGCGGAGTCCTGATGCGCCCGGGCCACCGCCTTGATCAGCGCGTCGATCGCCTGCGTGGCCTGCAGCACCGAGAAGGCGCCGCCGACGATGAGCACGAAGCCGATGATCAGGCCGGCTTCGACGAAACCCTTGATCGGCGCCATCAGCACGGCGGCCACGCCTTGCGGCTGGCTGGCCACCGCCTGATAACTCGTCGGGTCGATGACCGGCTTGCCGTCCACCAGCACCGTCGCGTACTTGCCGCCGGGGACGAACCAGGTGGCCACCGCGATCAGGACCAGCAGCGCGAAGATCAGGACGAACGTGTTGGGCAGCTTGCGGGACGTCATGGGGGGCTCAGAGGGAGAGCAGCTTGCCGCTGCGGTACGGCGTGGGACCGGCGATCTTGGCCAGGCGCATGCCCCGCGTGACCCAGCGCCGGGAGAGGCGCGCGAACAGCGTGCCGCCGACCTCCGCGATCACCGGCACGCGGGCGCTGGACGCGGGATCGACGATGTCGGCGACGCAGTCGCCGACATTCACGCGGTCCCCGATGGCGCGGTGGAACACCAGGATCCCGCTGTCCGGCGCGACCATCGGCTGCACGCCTTCGAGCGGCGTCGCCTCGCAGCGCGCCGCGGGCATCGCGGGGGGTTGACCCAGCACGTGGCCGGTGTCCTGCAGGAACTCCACCAGCGCGCTGGCGTCCTGGATCGCCAGCGCGTCGTCCACGTCGGTCTCGCCGCGGAGTTCGACCGTGGCGGCGAAGCAGCCCGGGGGGATGGGATGCGCGGCGCCGAAGCGCTCCGCCAGTTCCCACCAGTGGCGCGACAGCGATTCGTCGAAGGGATCGTCGCCCGAGCAGACGCAGAGCAGCAGCGCCTCGGCGCGCAATCGCCGGGCCAGCAGGCCGGCGGTGTCCGCCTGCGACGAGCCCGCGTAGACATGCATCGCGGCCTGGTGGTCGCAGTGCAGGTCCAGCACGATGTCGGCGTCGATCGCCAGGGTCTGGAGCAGCAGCTTCAGCGACTCCGCTTCCGACTGCGCCTGGTGCTCGTCGAGCGCCTGCCGGGCGGACTCGCGGATGAGGCTGAGATTGGTGGCGGCGTCGCCGGTCAACAGCCCCTCGACGCGCGCCGCGATGCGCTCGGTCAGATGCTGGAACTGCCGGTTGAAGTTGACGCCCGAGGCCATGTCGAACCGGCCGTGATGCGCGCCTTGCAGCGATTGCGAGAGGCCGATCGGATTGGCCATGGGCACAAGCACGATCTCGCCGAGGAGGGCGCCCGCGTCGTCCAGCTCCTCCAGCAGCGTGCGCAGGTGATGGGCCACCAGCATCGCGGGCACTTCGTCCGCATGCAGCGAGGCCTGCAGGTAGACCTTGCGGCCGGTGAGGCGCCGCCCGAAGTGCAGGCTGCACAGAGCGCGGCGCGTGCCTTGCGAGGCGCCAGGCAATTCGTGTTGACGGACCTCCATGCTCAAGGCCTCGTCGTGGCGCCGACGGCAGGCGCGCCGTCCGTCGTCGCGGCCGGCAACGCCCGATACAGCGGCGACGCGACCCGTACCGGACGCACGTCCAGATGCACGTTCACGACGGTGTAGTCCTCGCCGCCGAAGGCGCCGGTGAACCAGCCCACCGTGTCCGGCCCCTTGTACAGGCGGAACTCGAAGCCGAGCGGCTCGCCGCGGTCTGCCTTCGCGACCGCGACCGCACCCGCACCCGCACCCGCACCCGCACCCGCGCTCGTGCTCGTGCTCGTGCTCGTGCTCGCGTCGAGTCGGGCGGCCAAGCCTCGCAACTCCTTCGCCGGGCTGTCCAGCAACTGCGCCATGGCCTGCGCGATCGTGTTGTCGCCCAGGATGTCGGGATAGAAGGGCTCGGTTTTGAAGTACGGCTTGAAGTCTGACGCCGCCGGATCCAGGACGCTGCTGCCGCGCTTCTGGGCCGACGCGGTCACCGCGCCCGTCCTGAGGTCGATCCGGTCGCCACGTTCCAGGTAGGTGAGGCGCGCGTTCTCGACGTTGAACGCGGGCAGGCGCGCGTCCGTCTTCGCGTCGCGCAGATCGACGAAGAGCGCGCCGCGCGCGCCGATCACCTCGGCCTGGTGGGCGGTGATGACGGCGGCACTGTTCTCCTCGACGCCCAGGCCCGAGCGATAGCCCTTGGCCAGCATCAGCGGCAGCATGCGTCCGATGCGACCGCGCTTGAGGAAGTGCTGGTCGATGAAGAGGTCCTCGCCGACGAAGCCCAGGCCCCGGTCGATCTCGACGCCGTCGCGCAACTGCCCGTGCATCACCTGCAGGACGTCCTGCGCGTCGCGGAACATCACCCGGCTCATGATCGCCGCGCCGGCGCTGGTGCCGGCGATCACGCCGCCGTGGCGGTAGACATCCCAGATGGCATCGAGCATCGGCGTGGGGCGACCCTTCGGCTGCAGGGTGTCGACGATCAGTTCCTGCGCGCCGCCGGAGAAGAAGATGCCGCGGGCGCCACGCACCTTCGCCAGCAGCGCCGGATCACGCAGGGCCGATTGCAGCGCGTCGGGCGACAGCTTGGGCGTGACGGGAATGGCCTGCGCGTCGGCGCCACGTTGGCGCAGCGCATCCACGATCTGCGCGGCGGACCGCTCCGGGTTGGCGGCCGCGGTGGCGAAGACGACGAACCGGGCCTGGCGCCCGCCGGCTTCATCGACGATGCGTTGCCACACGGCGTCGTTGTCGAACTTAAGCGCGCCGCCGATGACGATCGCGGTCTGCGCCTGCGTGGCGATGGAGGACACGACCAGCGACGCGCCGACGGCGGCGCGCCGGCCGAGGCGGACGAGGCGGGATGAACTGCGGGACATGTGCATGCCGCCATGGTGCGGGCCGGTCGAGCGGATCGCGACAGGGTTGCACCTCAGAGGTGCCCTGCATGCAAGCCAGTGTCGCAATGCTGCAAGGTGTTGGGGCCTGCGAGGCGCGGCCGCGTGGCACGGCTTGCGGCGAAGCGACGCGGTCTTGCATCGGCGCGACCGCCCCGCCAAAACCCCATGTCGACCGGTGGACACCGACTTCTAGAGTGCGCCGCAAGGACGGCCTGGCGCCGACCTGAGCTCCCCCAACTCTTCGAGGCCCCTCATGGTCACCACACAGGTTTCGCGCCCGCACGCCATCGCCCACGCCGCCGCCCTGCTGCTCCTCATCACCACTGCCGCTGCCCACGCGCAGGAGGCCGGCAGCCAGACCCTGGAGCGCGTGGAGATCACCGGCTCCAGCATCAAGCGCCTGGCGGGCGAGACCGCCCTGCCCGTGCAGACGATCAAGCGCGAGGACATCGCCAAGACCGGCGCCACCACCGCCGCCGAGCTGATGCGCAACATCAGCGGCAACGCCGCGGGCCTGACCGACGGCGCCAGCATCAGCGACAACAACGGCGGCCAGCGCGGCTTCAACGGCGCGAACCTGCGGGGCATCGGCGTGTCCAGCACGCTGGTGCTGCTCAACGGCCGGCGCCTGGCCAACTTCGCCTCGCCCGGCGACAGCGCCGGCGTGGACCTGAACAACATCCCCGCGGGCGCCATCGAGCGCGTGGAGATCCTCAAGGACGGCGCCTCCGCCATCTACGGCACCGATGCGATCGGCGGCGTCATCAACTTCATCACCCGCAAGGACTACCGCGGCGTGGACCTCAACGCCTATGCGTCGGGCACGCAGGAGGGCGGCGCGGGCAAGCGCGCGGCCTCGGTGGCCGCCGGCTACGGCGACCTGGGCGAGCAGGGCTTCAACGTCTTCGGCGTGCTGGACGTGCAGAAGCTCGACGCCCTGCGCTCCACGCAGCGGGACTTCCTCAAGGAGCGGCCGCTGTCCGAGCTGCTGCCGTACTACATGTCCAGCCGCCCCTATCCGGCCAACCTGCGCCTGTCGGGCTCCGCGTCGACGCGCGCCGCGCAACTCGCGGCCATCAACGCCGCCGGCTACACGATCGGCGGCCAGCCCTTCACCGATCGCACGGTCAACCTCTTCGCGCCGGACTGCCAACCTCCCGCGAGTGTCTTCACGCCCGGCACCCAGACCTGCGGCTACGACTACATGGCCGACACCGAGATCTATCCCGACGCGAGCAAGACCAGCTTCCTCGGCCGCGGCGTGCTCAAGATCACCGATCGCAGCCAGGCCTTCCTGGAGGTACTCCGCAGCCGCGCCGAGACGACCTACGTGCTGTCGCCCAACCCGACCAACTTCACCGGCGTGAGCGTGGCCGCGCTCAACAGGAACCTGCCGCGCCCGATCAACTACAGCGGCACGGTGGAGGTGCGGATGCGGGCCACCGAACTGGGCAACCGCTCCAACGAAGTCACCAGCGACGCCGAACGCTATGTGGCCGGCCTCACCGGCAGCTTCGGCAACGACTGGGACTACTCGCTCGCCGCGAGCTATGCGAAGAACAAGTCGCAGGACAAGTACGTCAACGGCTACTTCCTCTTCGACCAGCTCGATGCCGGCGTGAAGTCCGGAGACATCAATCCCTTCGGTCCGTCGTCGGCCGCGGGCAAGGCGCTGATCGAGTCGATCCGCGTCAACGACGTGGCGCGCAGGTCCAGCGGCACGACGCAGGGCGTGGACGCCAAGCTGACGGGCTCGCTGATGGAGCTGGCCGGCGGCTCGCTCGGCATCGCGGTGGGCGCCGAGCTGCGACGTGAAGGCCAGAAGTTCACGCCGTCCGCGCTGCTGGTGTCCAACAACATCGGCGGCGACCGCGACGGCTCGCTGGATCCGGGCGTGCCGGACACCTCGCTCAAGGCCACGAGCAACAGCCGCAACATCGCGTCGGCGTACACGGAGCTCAGCGCGCCGTTGCTCAAGGAACTCGAGGTCCAGGCCGCCGTGCGCTTCGACCACTACCAGGGCGTGGGCAGCACCACCAATCCCAAGCTCGGCGTGCGTTACCAGCCCAGCCGCCAGCTGCTGCTGCGCGCCTCGGCCGGGACCGGTTTCCGCGCGCCGTCGTTCAGCGAGCTCTACCGGCCCACGAGCTACGGGTCCAGCCCGGCCTTCATCTACGACAAGGTGCTCGACAGCTTCGACCAATGGGCCACCCGCAAGGAAGCCAACCCCAACCTGAAGCCGGAGCGCTCGCAGCAGTTCTCGGCCGGCATCGTCGTCGAGCCGGCGCGCGACGTGAGCGTGAGCCTGGACTACTGGCTGATCAAGAAGCGCGACGTCATCAGCGACCTCTACGAGAAGACGATCCTCGAGAACCCCGATCGCTACGCGCAATACATCGAGCGCAACGAATTCGACGAGCCCACCATCGTGCTTCGCAAGGAGAACCAGGGCCGGCTCAAGACCTCCGGCCTGGACCTGGAGGCCACCCTGCGCAGCAGCCCGAGCGCCTGGGGTCGCTTCGGCCTGAACCTCAGCGGCACCTACATCCTGGCGTACAAGCGCCAGTTCGGCCCGCTGGAGCCGTATGTCAGCAACGTCGGCCGCTTCCTCAACGACCAGGTCATCCAGCGCTGGCGCCATCGCGCCTCGGTGGACTGGGAGTTCGGCGACTTCAACGTGACGCTGGGCAACACGTTCTACTCGAGCTACCAGGACGACAGCTACCTGCCGGACACGGCGCCGCGCCGCGTCAAGGCGTACTCGCTGTGGGATGTGTCGGGCGCCTGGAAGGTCAACAAGATGCTGCGCGTGCGCGCCGGCATCCAGAACCTGGCCGACACGGCGCCGCCCTTCTCCAACCAGAGCTACTACTTCCTGTCGACCTACGACCCGACCTACACGGATCCGCGCGGGCGCACCTTCTACGCGAGCGTGAACCTGTCGTTCAAGTAGAGCGACGGCCGGGTGAAGTCCGGGCGAGGACCTGGTGAGGTCCGGGCGAGTTTCCGGTGAGGTCCCTGTGATCTGAAACGGCGCGGCGCACGTACAGACGATCCATCCACAGGGCTTCACCGGCGTGGCGGTCAACCACCGTGCACGCCCGTCGCGTATGTCGTCGCTTCCCTCCCCGACCGCCGGACCTCTCTCCCTCGGCTGGCGTCACCGCGTGCGACGGCTGGCCGTCGCCGCCTGCCTGGCCCCCGCGATGGTCCTGCTGCCGCTGGGTCCGGCACCGGGCAGGCCGGGATGAGCACGATGAGGGGTGCCGTGCGTTCCCTCATCGTCGTGCTCGGCGATCAGCTCGATGCGCAGTCCTCCGCGTTCGACGACTTCGACCCGCGCGTCGACAAGGTGTGGATGGCGGAAGTCCGCGAAGAGTCAACGCACGTGTGGTCCAGTCGGATCCGCATTGCGCTGTTTCTCGCGGCCATGCGTCATCACGCCGATGTCCTGCGCCGGCTGGGTCGGGACGTCGACTACGTGAGGCTGGACGACGCCGGAAACACCGGGAGTCTCGGCACCGAGTTGTCACGCGCGCTGCAGCGCTGGCAGCCGCTTCGCGTGCTGATGACCGCGCCGGGCGACTGGCGCGTGCTGAAGGCGCTCCGTGGCGCTGCCGCGCAGTCGGGTGGGACGATCGAGCTGCGGGACGACCGCCACTTCTTCTGCGCCGTGCGGGAGTTTTCGGCCTTTGCCGGCGATCGGCGGAGCCTGCGGATGGAGACCTTCTACCGGCACATGCGGCGCCGGCACGGCGTCCTGATGGCCGGCGAGGAACCCGCCGGCGACCGCTGGAACTTCGACGCGGAGAACCAGCAGCCCTTCCCGCGCGGCGGACCGGGCTTCGTGCCGGAGCGGGTGGGCTTCGCGCCCGACGCCGTGACGCGGGAGGTGATCGCGCTTGTGGCGCGGGAATTCCCCGATCACCCCGGATCGCTGGAAGACTTCGACTGGGCCGTGACGCGGGAGCAGGCGCTGCAGACGCTGGACCGCTTCATCGCGGAGCGTCTGCCGGAGTTCGGCCGTTGGCAGGATGCCCTGTGGCCGGACACGCCCTGGCTGTGGCATGCGCAGCTGTCGGCCGCCATGAACCTGAAACTGATCGGCCCGCGGGAGGTGGTATCGCGCGTCGAGCAGGCCTGGCGCGCGGGCCAGGTGCCGCTGGCCAGCGCAGAGGGCTTCATCCGACAGGTGCTGGGCTGGCGGGAGTACGTGCGTGGTCTGTACTGGACCCGCATGCCGGCGCTGGCGCAGGCCAATGCGCTGGATGCCGACGAGCCGCTGCCGCCCTTCTTCTGGACCGGGGAGACGGACCTGGTCTGCCTGGCGGATGCGCTGCGGCAGACGCTGACGCTGGGCTACGCCCATCACATCCAGCGGCTGATGGTCACCGGGCTGTTCGCACTGCTGCTGGGCGTGCGGCCGGATCGGGTGCACGAGTGGTACCTCGCCGTCTATGTGGATGCGGTGGAGTGGGTCGAGCTGCCCAACACGCTGGGCATGAGCCAGTTCGCCGATGGCGGCTCGATGACCAGCAAGCCCTACATCGCCAGCGGCAAGTACATCGAGCGCATGAGCAGCGGTCAGTATTGCGCGCGCTGCCCCTATCGACCGGAACTCAAGGTCGGTCCTCGGGCCTGCCCGTTCACCACGCTCTACTGGGATTTCATGCGCCAGCACCGGGCGCGATTCGCTCGCCATCCACGACTCGGTGCTCAGATCCGACAGCTCGATCGCCTCTCTGAAGCGGACATGCACGCGATCAGCGCGCAGGCGCGACAGCTGCGCGAGCGCTTCGCCGCTGACATGACCCAGGAAGAAAAATGAATCTTTCCATCCGGCCCGCCTGGAGGCACCTCCTGATCGGCATCGTCCAGTTCTGCCTCTTTCAGGGAGCGTGGTTCGCATGCGTGTACGGCGCGGCGCAGGCGCAGGCTGGGTGGGGTGTCCTGGCCGTGGCCGCCGTGGTGCTCGTCAGCTGGCGCATGAGCGACCGGCCCGTTGCGGATATCACCCTGACAGCGCAGGCGGTCCTGATGGGCCTGGCCTGGGATACCTGGATGCTCAGAGGCGGCTGGGTGCTGTACGCGTCGCCGGGACCGCTTGAAGGCTGGGCGCCGGTCTGGATCCTCGCGCTGTGGGCGCTGTTCGCGACGCTGCTTCGTGGGCCGCTGTCCTGGCTGCATGGACGGCCGCTCCTTGCCGCCGCCCTGGGCGCCGTGGGCGGCCCGCTGTCCTATCTCGCGGCGGTGCGGCTGGGCGCCGGGAGCTTTCCGGCGCCCGGGCCGGCGCTGGCGGTTCTGGCTGCGGGATGGGGCGTCATGACGCCGGTGCTGACCGAGTCCGCGAGATGGTTCTCCAGGGCGCCCGAGCCATCGCGGGCGCCATCGCCCAGGTAACCACGTCGCGATCGGCGCAAGCTCCGGGGTGACGCCTGTCCGATGGCGCATACTCCTCAAAGATCAGGGCGAAGCGAGTCATTTCCGCCACCACCCGCTGCGACCGGCGCGACGCCGCAGCCCGCCAGGGCCATCGACATGCGTGGTTTCCTCCTGAACAACCGCGATGAGCTCATCCAACGATGCAAGGACAAGGTCGCCCTGCGGCCATCGCGCGGCGCCACGCGCGAGCAACTTGCACATGGCGTGCCGCTCTTCCTCGATCAACTGACGCGCACGCTCGAAGCGGAAGGTGACGGTGACGCCGCGGGCGGGCTGCGGATCTCCGGCCCGCCAGGCGGCGATGCCACCGCGCTGTCCGAGATGGGCGTCTCGGCGACTGTCCACGGCGGCGAGTTGCTCGGACTCGGCTACACGGTCGACCAGGTCGTCCATGACTATGGGGATCTCTGCCAGGCGATCACCGACCTTGCCGTCGAGCGCGACGCCCCGTTTTCCGTCGACGAGTTCCGGACCCTCAACCGCTGCCTGGACAACGCCATCGCCGACGCCGTGACCGAGTTCGCTGCCCAGCGCGAGCTTGAACTGGCCCGGCGGCAGTCCGCGGAAGAGAACGAGCGCCTTGGCTTCCTCGCGCACGAACTGCGGAACCATCTTCACATCGCCAAGCTCGCGTTCGCGGCCTTGGACTCCGGAAGGCTTCCGGTCGGAGGCTCGACCGGCGCGGTGCTCAAACGCAGTCTCGGCTCGCTGGAGAGCTTGATCGACCGCTCACTCGCCACCATCCGCGATGCGGCGGCGGCATCCTCACAGCCGCGCGTCTTCTCCCTCGCGAAATTCCTGGCCGACGCCGGACGCGTGGCGGAGCTCTACGCGGCAGACACCGGCTGCGCACTCCGGATCGCGGACGTCGACCCGCATCTCGCGATCAGAGGCAATCGCGAACTTCTCTCCGCGGCGCTCGGAAACCTGTTGCAGAACGCCTTCAAGTTCACCCATCCCTGCAGCGAAGTCTCGCTGCAGGTCCGCACCTCCGACACCTGGATCCTGGTGGACGTCGAGGACCGTTGCGGTGGCCTTCCGGTCGGGGGCGCGGAGACGATGTTCGAGCCGTTCAAGCAGGGCTTCGACGACCAGCGAGGGCTCGGACTGGGGTTGTCGATCGCCAGGCGCAGCGTCGAGGCGGACGGCGGACGATTGACGGTCCAGGACATGCCTGGAAAGGGCTGCGTCTTCACCCTTGCAGTACCGCTGCACCGGCTGGAATAACGCAGCACGGCGCACGGGCCTCACGAAGGTGGAGACGGACGAGACCGCCTTCGGTCGCGTGGGGCGTCGCAATGCGCGGGCTCCGGGAGTCTCACTTGCCAGAGCGCGCGAACGCGAAACAAGTCGATGGCGCATGGCATGAACCGCGAGAGAGACAATCGCGCGCCGTCAAGACAAGGCCGGAGCACTGTGATGCCGTTCAGGGAGGTCGTTCAGGAAATCGCGAGCACCGCACAGCGCCGTGCCGCGCTGACGCTTTCCGTGGCGCTTCTGGTGGGCATCGCGTCGGTCCTCCCCTACGCCTCCGAGCCGCTTGTCCCGCTGCCCCACATCAGCGGCATGTATGGCGCGGCGGCGGCGATGATCAACCTGGCCACGTTCTGGCTCCTCATCTCCGCGCCCAGCCAGCCTCGATCGCATTCGGTCATCGCTGCCGCGTACCTCTACGCCGGGCTGATGGCGGTGCTGCATGTACTGACCTTCCCCGGAGCCGTGCTTCCCGACAGGCCCTTGCTCGGTTCACCGCACGCGGTCAGCTGGCTGTTCATCACGTGGCGCGCGGGGTTTGCGTGCTTCGTCATCTGGGCGGCGCTGTCCGCGATGCAACCGAGCAAGGAGCCCCGGACGTTCACCTACTGGCCGCCCCTGGTCGCCACGGCGGCGGCGGTCATGGGCGGCTTTGCCTCCCAATGGACCGATGCCGCGGCCACCCTCGACCAAGGGGGGCGGCAGTTCTTCAGCCTGTTCAGCGTCTACGGCTCCTACAGCGCGGCGGTCCTGGCAGTCCTGGCCATCGTCCTCATCGGGCTCCGCGGGCTCCATCGGCGTTCCATCTTCATCTGGCTGGTCGTCGTGCTCACCGCGGAGGCTGGCGGCGTATGGCTGAGCACCCACAGCGGTTCGCGATACACCTTGGCGTGGTACTCGGTCCGCGTCGAAGGCCTGATCGCGAGTTCGATCGTCCTGGTCTTGCTGGCCCATCATTTCCGCCGCGTCCAGCGCGGCCTCGCGGACACGGTGGAGAAACTGCTCCGACGCACGGAGGAACTTCAAGCCGCCGTGCATCAACGGGAGCGGGCGGAGCAGAAGCTCGCCCAGGCGGAGAAGCTGAGGATGGTCGGTCAACTGGGCGCGGGTCTCGCGCACGACCTCAACAACATCCTGCAGGTGGTCACCGGGCGCCTGAGCATCCTGCAACGCCGTGTCGGCGCCGCCGCCGATGCCGATGTGGCGGTGATCAGGCGCAGCGTCACCAAGGCGGAGGCGCTCACGCGCCAGCTCTCCTTGTTGTCGGCCCGTCGGGCGCTGGTGGCTCGCCCTCTGGACACGAAAGTCGAACTCGAGCGTATCGCGGACAACGTTCAGCAACTGCTCGACGCCCGGCACACGGTTGAACTGCGCGCCGCGCCGAATCTGGGGCGGGTCGCCGTGGACGGCCTGGAACTGGAGATCGCGCTGACCAACCTGGTGACCAATGCGAGAGATGCGATGCCCGCGGGCGGCGTGATCCGGATGTCGGCGGAGGCGGGGGAAGACCAGCGGCTCGGCGCTGTCTGCGTCCTGCGCGTGGCCGACGACGGCGAGGGCATGACCGCTGAGGTCATCGAGAGAATCTTCGAGCCCTTCTTCACGACGAAACCGCAGGGCAAAGGCAGCGGGCTGGGCATGCCGCAGGTCGCGGCCTTCATCGAAGCCTCGGGCGGCGCGATCCGCGTGGACAGCGTCCCCGGTGCGGGCACCACCATCTGCCTGATGATTCCCTCGCGGCCAGTGGAAGACGCCGCGGAAGCGAATGTGCCCGAGGGGGACACGGTCGTCACGGCCGGCCGGGTGATCCTGCTGGTCGACGACAACCACGACGTCAGGGAAGCCACACAGCAGCTGCTGGAGTCCAGCGGATTCGTGGTGAAGGCGGTGGACAGCGGGGAGGAGGCTTTGCAGCTGCTCAGCCGCGGATTCGATCCCGACATCCTGGTGAGCGACATCGTGATGCCTCAAGGCATGAACGGGGTCAAGCTGGTCCGCGAGGTGCGTCGCGTGCGCCCCAGGATCAGGCCGGTGCTGGTGACGGGGCACAGCGACGTCGCACAGGTGGCGACGGATGAGGGGTTTCCGGTGATTGCGAAGCCGTATGACTTGCCGACGTTGTTGCAGGCGTTGTGTTGAGCTGAGGCGGCGGGGGCCACCTTCTTCATCCAGTTGAGGACTCTGCCGCCTCATCAATCGCGTCTAGGCGAAGCGTCCTTTATGCAACTACGGATCAAGCAAGGAGGCTTCAGGATCCTGAAGCCTCCTTGATTTCCTGTGCCAGTCAGAAGTAGAGGTCAGGGAATCGCTTTATACGGTACTCGACTGGCGGCACGCGACCCAGCGCTTCATGTGGTCGATGGTGGTTGTAGCGCTGAAGCCAATCGGCAGTCATGGCTCGCACCTCGGCCAACGAGTCGAAGACGTAGCAGTCCAGCACCTCGGTTCGGTAGGTCTTGTTGAAGCGCTCGGCATAGGCGTTCTGGGTAGGCTGGCCGGGTTGGATGTGACGTAGCTCGATGCCCTTGGCGGCGGCCCAGTCGCATAACGCCTTGGCGATGAACTCGGGCCCGTTGTCCAGCCGGATCGACAACGGCGCGCCGCCCACCTCGACCAGTTCGCTCAAGGCCCGGATCACGCGCGCTGCCGGCAGGCTCGTGTCGACCTCGATGCGCAGCGCTTCGCGGTTGAACTCGTCGATGACGTTGAACGTCCTGAAGCGCCATCCCAACCAGAGCACATCGCTCCAGTGCTGATTGGGTTCGCGCGAGCGGTCCAAGGGCCGCTTGATGCGCGCGGGCAATCGCTTCTTGCCGCGCCTGGGCAGATTGAGCTTGAGGTCGCAGTACACGCGCCACATCACGGTCTTGCCCCAGGGCTTACCTTGGTGGCGAGCACTGTCGTAGATCAGGCCGAAGCCATGGCGCGGGTTGACCGCAACGTGCTGTTCAAGGAACTCGATCACCCCGGAATCGTCGCGAGCCACATCGAGGCTGAGTTTGGCTTCCGGCCCGACATCATCAACGGTGACACGAGCGCGTCGTCGTCCCACGTTGCGAGCCGCCAGAAGCGCATCAAAGCGTTCCAGGATGCTCCGGGCTTCGGCGTGCTGGTGCTGTCGCCGGTGGCCGTTGGATTTGGGGTGAACATCCAGGCTGCGAATCACGTAGTGCACTACACGCGAACCTGGAACCCAGCGAAGGAAGACCAAGCCACCGACCGGGCATACCGCATCGGCCAGAAGAAGCCGGTCTACGTGTACTACCCGGTGGTGAACGCGAGCGACTTCACAACGTTCGATGTGAAGCTGGACCAGCTGCTTGCGTACAAGCGGGGGCTGGCTGAGGACATCCTGAATGGCTCGGGCGATGTGATGCCCGGAGATTTCACAGTCACGGACGTCATCCCGATGACAGATGTGGATGGTTTCGACACCAGCATCACCCTCGACATGGCGCTGCGCATGCCGTGGAACTACTTTGAGTGCCTCGTGGGTGCGCTGTGGTCAAAGAAGGGCTATGCCTGCTACCGGACACCCGGCACCGCAGACAACGGCGTGGACGTCGTCGCGCTGAAGGCAAGCAAGGGCCAGTTGGTTCAAGCGAAGACAAGCGGCACTGACGGCGCGTCGTTGGGATGGGATGCAGTGAAGGATGTTGTCGGTGGCGAGGCTTTCTACAGGCGTCGCCATCCCGGCGTGACGTTCGAAAAGGTATGCATTACGAACCAGTTCTTCAATCGGCTAGCCCATGAGAACGCAGAGCTGAACGGTGTACGGCTGCTCGACCAAAGCCATCTCGCGGACATGCTTAGAGAGCACCACGTCTCGATGTTGGACGTCGAGCGAATTGGATTTGAAGGCGGACGAGGAGTCCCTCGACGCGGTCTACGCTGCGCGCGCACGAGATGTCATGCAAGCGTTTGAGCCTCACTACTGCGGTCAGTCGCAGGTCCACAGGATTTTTTGCGAACTTGCGCAGGGGCTTGCACGTATCGACGAGCTTGAGGAGCGCTCTGAGCGGACACATGACGCGATTGAGTTGATATCCCAAGCCCGCCGGACTTACCGAGAGGAGCTCAAAGGCACGGGCAGACCCTACAACGACAACGCATACAACCTGCCGAAAGCCGAGTTCCTCGCCTACTTGGAGCAGTACGACCATGCTAAGCAGGGTTTGCTGAGGGAGCGTTATGACCGGCTCTGGCTCCATTACAAGCTGACCGACGCAATTCAGCTGGGACAAGCGAAGGCCGGGCCCGCGAGGGATGACGCTCGATGCTTCGCCGAGGAAATTGAGCCGCTTGCTCATGAGTATCTGGCGCTGCGCGGCGTTGAGTCAAAGACGCTGGAGTGGCTTCTGATGTGTCTTTCAGCCCGTTGGTGCTGACGCTGCTCGACCGGCAGATAAAAGAGGTTCATCGCTGATCTCCGGGGAACGCTGCCCGGATCTTGAGGAAGAAGTAGTCCTCATCGCGGAAGCCGTAGGCCATGCGTTTGATGACTTTGATCTTGTTGTTGATGCCCTCGACAAGGTTGGTTCCCAAAGGCCATCGGCAGTGAGAGAGGATGCTTGGCAGATAGCCTTTGAGGTTGCGGGCGAATGCCTTGAGCGGCTCGATACGGCTTCGCATGGCCCGGTCGTACCACTGCTTCCAGAATCGCTCGGCGTAGCCGCTGTGCCGGTAGTCCCACAGCGTTTTGAGGTCGTCCTTTATCACGTAGACGGTGAAGAGCGCCTTGTTGGCTTTGAGCAGGTCGCGCAAGCGCACGAGGTCCTGGGCGCGCGTGACGTTGCTCAGGTTGCGCGCCAGCAGCCACCGAGCGCCTTTGAACAGCTTGCGCGCGGCCTTGTCGCCGCGTAGCCGGTTGGCCTGATCGACACGGACCCGGTCGATGACCTGGCGACCGTACTTGGCCACGACGTGGAACAGGTCGTAGACGATCTTGGCGCTGGGACACTGGGCTCGGACTTCCTCGGCGTACCCCGCATTTCATGTCCATGGCCACCGCCTGCAGGCCGGCCCTGCCGGCGGCAACAGCTCGAAGAATGGACGGATGTCGGCGCGCCCGCGCACCAGGCCCACCCAGAGCACCTGCTTGCGGTACGGCTCGACGATCACAGTCGCGTAGCGGTGGCTCTTGTGGATCGCGAACTCGTCAATCGCGACGCGTACAGCTTGAAGATCGACTGGACCGAGTTCGCGCTCCAAGTGGTGCTTGTCGATGCGTTTGACCGTCGTCCACGCCAGCCCGTAGAACTGCGCCAGGTGGCGCACCGACATCAACTTGCACAGCCGAGCCGCGCTGTTGGCCAGACGCATCGTCACCCGGGCGTAGGGCTCCAACCAGGACAGTTTCTCCAGCTTGGGGCCGCATCGCGGACAAAGCAAACGCATTCGCGGAACGACCAGTTCCACTGGAACACCGAAGATCGGCAGGTCTCATACTCGTCGCTCCTGCACATCGTGGACCGCCGCGACCGTCTCGCCGCAGCCGCTGCAACAGCGCCTCGCCCGCCTCGTGGCTTGAAGGTAGATGATGCACCAGACCACACCAGACCGGTGGACCTCCTCGTCACGCTCGACCCAGTAGCCTTCCCACGCGCCAAGGCGAGAAATACACCGGGATGCGGCCATGGCTGCCCCCTGCGAAAGTGAGTCTCGACAACTTCAACTTAGCAGGTGTGGCACCTGGCCGCGTCTCGTTCTTCCCGCACATCGGCGAAGAACCTTTTAATTTGCCTCCGCAATTGCGCGGAAAACCGTCGCCCCCTCACTCCACCGTCACGCTCTTCGCCAGGTTCCGCGGCTTGTCCACGTCCGTGCCGCGTGCGCAGGCCGTGTGATACGCCAGCAGTTGCAGCGGCACCGTGTGCAGGATCGGGCTGAGCGCACCGTAGTGCTCCGGCATGCGGATGACGTGGAGCCCCGGCTCGCTGTCGATCCTCGTATCGCCGTCGGCGAACACGAACAACTCTCCGCCGCGCGCCCGCACTTCCTGCATGTTGCTCTTGAGCTTTTCCAGCAGCGTGTCGTTCGGCGCCACGGTCACGACGGGCATCTGCGCCGTCACCAGCGCCAGCGGGCCATGCTTCAGCTCACCCGCCGGATAGGCCTCGGCGTGGATGTAGCTGATCTCCTTCAGCTTCAACGCGCCTTCGAGGGCGATCGGATAGTGCAGCCCGCGGCCGAGGAACAGTGCGTTCTCCTTGCGCGCGAACTCCTCGCTCCATGCGATGACCTGCGGCTCCAGCGCCAGCACCGCCTGCACCGCCACCGGCAGGTGGCGCAGCGCCTTCAGGTGCTCCTGTTCCTGCTCTTCCGTGAGGTGCCCGCGCGTCTGCGCCAGCGCCAGCGTCAGCAGGAACAAGCCCACCAGCTGCGTCGTGAACGCCTTCGTCGACGCCACGCCGATCTCCGCGCCCGCGCGCGTGATGTAGGCCAGCGAGCACTCCCGCACCATCGCGCTCGTCGACACGTTGCACACCGTCAGCGTGTGCACCATCCCCAGCGAGCGCGCATGCTTCAGCGCCGCCAGCGTGTCCGCCGTCTCGCCGCTCTGGCTGATCGTCACCACCAGGGTCCGCGGGTTCGGCACGCTGTCGCGATACCGGTACTCGCTCGCGATCTCCACGCTGGTCGGGATCTTCGCGATGCTCTCCAGCCAGTACTTCGCCGTCGAGCCCGCGTAGAAACTGGTCCCGCACGCCAGGATCAGCACCGAGTCGATCTCCTTGAACACCCGGAACGCGCCGTCGCCGAACAGCTCCGGGCTGATGCCCGTCACCGCGTCCAGCGTGTTGGCGATCGCCACCGGCTGCTCGAAGATCTCCTTCTGCATGTAGTGCCGGTACGGGCCCAGCTCCGCCGCGCCGCTGTGCGCCTGCACGGTCTTCACCTCGCGCTCGACGTTGACGAAGCGCCCCGTCGTCGCGTCCTTGTTGCTGATCCAGTAGCGGCCCAGCTGCAGGTCGACCACGTCGCCCTCTTCCAGGTAGACGATCTGGTCCGTCACGCCCGCCAGCGCCATCGCGTCCGAGGCCAGGAAATTCGCCCCCGCGTATTCGTCCTTGCCCACGCCCAGCACCAGCGGCGAGCCCTCGCGCGCACCGATCACGCGGTGCGGCTCGTCCTTGTGGAACACCGCGATCGCGAACGCGCCGCGCAGCTGCGCCACCGCCGTCTGCACCGCTTCCAGCAGGTCGCCGTGGTAATGGAAATCGACCAGGTGCGCGATGACCTCGGTGTCGGTCTGGCTGTGGAAGACGTAGCCGCGCGACTTCAGCTCGGCGCGCAGTTCATCGTGGTTCTCGATGATGCCGTTGTGCACCAGCGCCACGCGGCCCGGCTGCAGGTGCGCCTCGGCGCCCGGGCCGTGCGAGAAGTGCGGATGCGCGTTGTGCATCGCCGGCGCGCCGTGTGTCGCCCAGCGCGTGTGCGCAATGCCGGTGCCGGCCGCGACGCCGTCGTGCGCCGCCACCTCCTGCAGCTCCGCCACCCGCGAGGTGCTGCGCGCGCGGCGCAGTTGACCGTCCTGGTGGACCGCCACCCCGCACGAGTCGTACCCGCGGTATTCGAGCCGCTTCAGGCCCTCGATCAGGATGGGAACGATGTCCTTCTGGCTAACCGCGCCGACGATGCCGCACATGATGTGTCTCCCCGGATGTCCGGATGAATTTGCGAATGGCGGAATGCTAGGCATCACGGCGAGGTGGATGCTTTCAACATTCAACGATTAGTGAAAGAATCCATCGCTTCGCCCACTGCTTGGCGAATTCTTTCATTCTCGAACAAATGATGGAATCTTCTCTCACACTCGACGCCATCGACTTGCGGGTGCTGGACCTGCTCCAGCAGGACGCCTCGCTGTCCAACCAGGCGTTGGCCGAGCGCGCCCATGTGTCGCCCGCGACCTGCCTGCGCCGCGTAAGGCGACTGATCGAGTCCGGCGTCATCGAGAAGCAGGTGGCCATCCTGTCGCCGGACAAGCTCGGCGCGGGCCTGTCGGCGCTGGTCGAGATCACGCTCGACCGGCAGGGCGCCGAGCACCTCGACGCCTTCGAGGCCATCGCCGTCGCGGCGCCCGAGGTCCAGCAATGCTGGCGCGTGGCGCCGGGGCCGGACTTCGTGCTGGTGCTGCAGGTGCCGGACATGCCGGCGTATCACGCGCTGGTGCAAAGGCTGTTCACGCAGCAGGCCAACGTCCGCAACGTGAAGGCCTTCTTCAGCGTCAAGCGCGCGAAGTTCGAGCCGCGCCTGGCCCTCCCGGCGGCGCGGCCCTGATCAGCGCTTGAGGATCAGCAGGCCCTTGAGGTATTCGCCTTCGGGGAAGTAGATCGTCTGCGGATGGTCCGGCGTCGCGCCGACGCGATCGAGGATCAGGCCGTCCGCGCCCGCATCGATGCCGGCGCCGGCGACGATCTTGTGGAACAGCTCCGGCCCCACGCCGCCCGAGCATGAGAACGTGAACAGCAGGCCGCCCGGCTTCAGCAGCATCAGGCCGAGGCGGTTGATGTCCTTGTACGCCCGCGCGGCGCGCTCCGCATGCGCGGCGGTCGGCGCGAACTTCGGCGGATCGAGCACGATCGCGTCGAAGCTGCGACCCTGCTTGAGCATGTCGCGCAGCGTGTGGTTGACGTCGGCGTCCAGCGCCGTGTGATGCGCCGGGTCGAAGCCGTTGAGCGCGACGTGCGCCGTGGCGCGCGCCAGCGCCGGGCCGGACGAGTCGACGCTGATGACGTCTGTCGCGCCGCCTGCAAGCGCGGCGACCGAGAAGCCGCCGGTGTAGCTGAAGCAGTTCAGCACCGACCGGCAGCCGTAGTGCTTCACGGCCTCGCCGAACTTCCGGCGGTTGTCGCGCTGGTCGAGGTAGTAGCCGGTCTTGTGGCCCTCGGCCACGTCGAGGCTCAGCTTCCAGCGGTTCTCCGAGATGACGAGCTCGGTCGCGCCCTCGCCGCGCAGCCAACCGGTGACGGGCTCCATGCCTTCGAGCGTGCGCACGTTCGCGTCGGAGCGTTCGTACAGGCGCGTGAGGCCCGTCTGCGCGAGCAGCAGGTCGGCGATCGTCTGCTTCCAGCGCTCCGTGCCGGCGGAAAGGAACTGCGCGCTGAGCGTGTCGCCGTAGCGGTCCACGATCAGGCCGGGCAGGCCGTCGGCCTCGCCATGGATGAGGCGCACCGCATCCGAGTCGATCGGCATGCGCGCCCGCAGCGCGAGCGCCGCGGCGATCCGCCGCTCGAAGAAAGCCGCGTCGATGCGCTCCTTCTCATCGAAGCTCCAGGCGCGCACGCGGATCAGCGACTCCGGGCTGAACGAGGCCCAGCAGAGGAAGCTGCCGTCGGCGGCTTCCACGCGCACGGTCTCGCCGGCGTCGGCCTTGCCCCTCGCGATCGAGCCCTCGAAGACCCAGGGATGGCGGCGAAGGAGCGAGCGGTCCTTGCCCTCGCGGAGACGGATGGATTTCATGAGACGACTCTCTTCGATCGCGTACAGCCCCGATGAACACGGGGCAAACCCCGTTTTATCGGATCTTTATCGCGAAGGCGATAATTTATCGGTCTGGCCGATAAAACTTGATAATTCGATTGCGCCCGACAACGATCAGCGCTGCGCCGCCGGCCCCAGCGTCCCGAACGCCCAGCCGACATTCAGGCTGACCATCGGGGTGCTCTGCTTCTCGCCGCCGAGCGCCTTCCACTGGCCCACGCCGACCTTCACGCGCAGGCGGTCGCGCCCGGCGCCTTCCCACTGCGCCCACATCTCGCCTTGCGACACCGCGCCGCCGCCGACCGCCACGCCGCCGCCGCCGGCCGCGCCGACCAGCGCCTCCGCGCCGACGCGCACGCCGTTCCACTTCGGCGACTGCGCGCCCAGACCGAACATGCCGTACGAGAACGCGCCCGCCTTGCCCAGCGCCGCGCTGCCCGCGTGCGCCACGCCGTACCACGGCCCGCCGAAGTCGCGCGTCATGCCGATGCCCAGGCCGGTCACGTTGTCCTTCGAGCCGTCCTTGAACTTGAACTCCTTGAAGTACGGCATGCTCAGGTACAGCGCCTGCGCGCGCACCGTGCCCGACTCCAGCGGCGGCGTGTTCAGGATGCGCGAGACCTTCTCCAGCGGCAGCGCCAGCGAACCGCGCACCTGGAGGGACTCAGTAGTTCCCCCACGGCGCCTTCATGTAGCCCGCATCGAGCCGCAGCGTCGGACCCCACGGCGTGATCCAGCGCAGCGTCGGACCGACGCGCACCAGCCAGCCGTTGCCCGTGTCCATGTCGCCGCCGCCGCCCAGGCCGAACGATAACTGGCCGCCGATGCGCAGCCGCTCGCTGCCGATGCCCCAGTCCTGGCCGGCGTTCGCGAGGATCTCCATGTAGCCGTCGTGTCCGCCGGACGCGGCGCCCGAGGCCTCCAGGCCCCACCACGACGAGCCGTCGCCGAAGTACTGCCGCAGGTCGCCGCCGGCCTTGCCCTTGCGGCCCGTCAGCGGCACGCCGCCGCGCGTGCGGCTGCCGGTGCGCGGCTTCTCGACGCCGGCGCTCAGCGCGATCTCGTCGAAGCCCATGCCCGTGCGATCGCCCGCGCGTCCCGGCGATCCAGAATCGCTCGGATTGAAGCTCAGGAACCGATCCATCCGCCCGATGGTGAACGCGACGCCGGTGTCCTTGATGTTGCCGTTGCCGTTCGGGAAAGTGATGTGCGACACGCCCACGCCGGCATACCAGTTGCCGAACTCGCCGCGCAGCGACAACTCCGGCCGCAGCATCAGCCCGCCGCCGGCGCGCACCTTGTCCGAGCTCACGCCGCCGCCCGCGCCCGCGTACAGGCTCGCCGCGAGGTGCACCTCCGGCGTGATGCGGAAGCGCCGCTGCACGTTGAAGCCGACCGTGAACAGGCCGCCGAATTCGCCCTTCGCCGCGCCGTACGCGGCCGGGCCGAGGCCCCAGTCCTCGTTGACCGCCACCATGTAATGCGCGCCCAGGAAGGCCGTCTTCTGCCCCGTGGGCATCTTGACCGGCGACCAGTTCAGCTCGAAGGCGGCGGGTCGGCTGTCGGTGGCCGTGATGACCGGCGATGGCGCCGGACCCTGTGCCTGCGCTTGCGCCTGGGCCTGCACATGGGCCGCGAGCAGTGCCGAGCACAGCAGCAGCGGACGGGACGGGAACGGGGCGTTCGAAGCGTTCAGGACGGAGCGGAGCATCGTTGTCGATCGGTTATTTCTTGCGGGCGCGCGGGTGCGCCGCGTCGTAGACCTTGGCCAGGTGCTGGAAGTCCAGCCGGGTGTAGATCTGCGTGGTGCTGATGTTGGCGTGGCCCAGCAGTTCCTGGACCGCGCGCAGGTCGCCGCTGCTCTGCAGCAGGTGCGACGCGAACGAGTGGCGCAGCATGTGCGGATGGACGTGCGTGGGCATGCCCGCCGCCAGCGCGCGCTGCTTGAGACGCTTGCGGATCTGGTCGGCGCTGAGCCGGCCGCCGCGCGGACCGACCAGCAGCGCCGGCTCGTCCGCCGCGGCCCAGTGGCCGCGCAGCGCGATCCAGGCCTTCAGCGCCGTCACCGACGGACCGCCCAGCGGCACGGCGCGGCGCTTCGAGCCCTTGCCGAGCACCTGCGCCTCGGCATCCTCGAGCACGATCCAGCCGGCCGACGACGCCTGGTGGCGCAGGTCCAGGCCCACCAGTTCGGACACGCGCAGACCGCTGCCGTAGAGCAGCTCGACAAGGCAGCGTTCCAGCGCCTCGGCGACCGGATCGGCCGCGTCCTGATGGTGTTCCGAGAGCCGCACCGCGTCGTCGACGCCGAGCGCCTTCGGCAGCGGCCGGCCCTGCTTGGGCGCGTGCAGGTCGGCGATCGGGTTCGCGTCGACCAGACCGTTCTGACCCAGCCAGCGGTACCAGCCGCGCCACGCGGACAGGATCAGCGCCAGCGTGCGCGGCTTGAGCTTCTGCGTGTGCAGCTTGGCGAGGAAACGCCGCGCCTGATGCGCGGACAGGCGCAGCAGGTCCAGGTCCTCGACCGAGGCGAGCCCGGTCAGCCGCTGCAACGCGTCCGTGTAGAGCGTCAGCGTGCGCTCCGCCAGGCGGCGCTGCACGCGCAGGTGTTCCAGGTAGCGCCGTTGCTCGTCAGTCAGGCTGAGCGGCGACATGAGGAGCCACAGGGGATGCGACGTGCGGGTCGGCGTCCAGCAGGCGGGAGAGCGCGGCGCTCGCGATCTCGCCGACGCGGGCCAGGAACTCGGTGCCCATCTCGGCCGTGTAGCGCGTCGGATCCGGCGATCCCAGCACCAGCAGCCCGAACGGCTGCGCCGGAGCGCCCGTCGTCAGCGGCACCAGCGCCAGCGAGGCCACGTCGTCCTCGAGCCAGCGCGCCGCCTCGAAGCCCGAATTGATGCCGCAGTACGGCTGGTTCAGGCTGCCCACGAAGGTCTTCACGTCCGGGTTGACCTCGGCCGCGAACGGCGCCAGCGCATGGCCGGCGTCGACGTTCCACAGCCGCAGGCCGGCCTGCGGAATCAGGAACTGGTGGCGCAGCTCGCGCAGCAGCACTTCCGGCAGCTGCCGGTCGTCGCGCGTCAGCATCAGCGCCAGCGTCCAGCGGTGCAGCCGGTCGGCGATGGCGACGTTCTCCTGCCCGTTGCGGATCATCTCGATGATCTTGTTTTCCAGGCCGCGGATCTTGTCGCGCAGCAGCTCCGCCTGGCGCTCCTGCAGCGAGACCGCGCGCTGGCCGTGCGGATGCGAGATCCGGACGTTGGCCAGCAGTTCGGCGTGACGTTCGAAGAACGCCGGGTCATTCGCCAGGTAGTCGGCGATGTCTTGTTCGGTGATGCCTTCGATGCCGCTCACAGTTCGATTTCTCCTTCAAAGACCGTCTGCGCCGGCCCTGTCATGTAGACCGGGGCGGACAGCCCCGGGCCGCCCGGCGTCATGCCGGCCCATTCGATGCGCAGGTCGCCGCCGCGCGTGTGCACCTCGACCGCGGCGTCCAGCCAGCCCAGCCGGATGCCCGCCACCACCGCCGCGCACGCGCCGGTGCCGCAGGCCAGCGTCTCGCCGGCGCCGCGCTCGAACACGCGCAGCTTCACTTCGCCGCGGCTGACGATCTGCAGGAACCCGGCGTTGACACGGCGCGGGAACGATTCATGGTGCTCGACCAGCGGCCCGACGATCCCCACCGGCGCGTGATCGACGTCGTCGACCCGCTGCACCGCGTGCGGATTGCCCATCGACAGCACGGCGACATCCGCCGTGATGCCGTCACCCAGGTCGAGCGGCCAGCGCTCGAAGCCGTTCTCGTGACGCGGCGCCGATTCCTTCGGATCGAACGGGATCCGCGGCAGGTCGAAGACCGGCGCGCCCATGTCGACCGTGACACGGCCGTCGTCCTGCAGGCGCAGCTCGAGCAGCGCGTTGATCGTCTGCACGCGGATGGTCCGCTTGTCCGTGAGGCCCTTGTCGACGACGTAGCGCACGAAGCAGCGCGCGCCGTTGCCGCACTGCTCCACCTCGGAACCGTCCGAATTGAAGATGCGGTAGCCGAAGTCCACGTCCGGCGACTTGGACGCCTCGATCACCAGGATCTGGTCGCAGCCCACGCCGAAACGGCGATCGCCGACACGCCGCAGCTGTTCGCTCGTCAGCGGCATCGGATGGCGCGTGGCGTCCAGCACGACGAAGTCGTTGCCGGCGCCCTGCATCTTGGTGAAGCGCAGTTTCATGGAAGCGGATTATCGGGAATACAGCGACGGCTCGCCGGGCGGTCTCGTCTTGAATCGCTTGTGGACCCAGAAATACTGGGCCGGGTGCTCGCGGATCCGGTCCTCGAGCCAGCGGTGGAAGTGGTTCGCGTCGGCCTCCATGTCGCCGCTGGGATAGCCCGCCAGCGGTTCATGCGCATGGATGACGATGCCCTCGCCCTTGGGCAGCATCGTGACGATCACCGGCTGCACCACCATCTTCATCGTCTGCGCGATCTTGGCCGGCGCCAGCAGCGTGTTGGCCGGCACGCCGAAGAACGGGATGAAGGCCGAGTCCTTCGGGCCGAAGTCCATGTCGGGCAGGTTCAGGAAGGAGTAGCCGTCGCGGATCGCCCGCAGCACGCTGCGCACGCCCTCGTGGCGGTCGACCAGCTTGGTCGTGCCGAAGCGCGAACGTGCCCGGCGCAACGCCTCGTCGAACAGCGCGTTGCTCTGGCGCTGGTAGATGCTGGCGCCAGGTCTTGCCTGGTTGAGCATCAGCGCCGGACCGATCCAGTCCAGGCCCACGAAGTGCGGCATCAGCCACATCACCGGGCGGTCGACCTGCTCGGAGAGCTTGATGTTGCCCTCGATGCGCATCAGCCGCAGCAGGCGCCGGTCCGAGGCGTACCAGAGCAGCCCCCGCTCCAGCAGGCTGCGGCCCAGCCAGCCGAAATGCTCGCGCACCAGGGCTTCGCGTTCGGCCAGCGGCTTGTCCGGAAAACACAGCTCGACGTTGCGCAGCGCGACGCGCCGGCGCGACCCGGCCACGCGATGCAGGACCCCGCCCAGCCCCCATCCGAGGGCCGCCAACCAGCGCAGCGGCAGCCAGTGCAGCAGCCACAGGAGCGCGATCAGCGCATATGTACCCAGTTTTCCCATCCACCCATCCGTGGGCCCTGCCGGGCCTTGGTCTTTCCTATAATGCCGCCCCAGTCGCCGAGTTAATCTGGACAACTTGCGGGGCGACTCATAAATCCCGCTAAAGCGTTCGCCGCCTGACTCCCGTCTCGGCAACGCCAGAAGGCAGTGCCCGAAGACTGAATCACAGGAGTTTAAATTGGCGAGCGATTTCCTCTTCACCTCGGAATCCGTGTCCGAAGGCCACCCCGACAAGGTGGCGGACCAGATCTCCGACGCGATCCTCGACGCGATCCTGGCGCAGGACCCGCGCTCGCGCGTGGCGGCCGAGACCCTCTGCAACACCGGCCTGGTGGTGCTGGCCGGCGAGATCACGACCAACGCCCATGTCGACTACATCCAGGTCGCCCGCGACACGATCAAGCGCATCGGCTACGACAACACCGAGTACGGCATCGACTACAAGGGTTGCGCCGTGCTCGTCGCCTACGACAAGCAGAGCAACGACATCGCCCAGGGCGTCGACCAGGCCTCCGACGACCACCTGAACACCGGCGCCGGCGACCAGGGCCTGATGTTCGGCTACGCCTGCGATGAAACGCCGGAGCTGATGCCCGCGCCGATCTACTACGCGCACCGGCTGGTCGAGCGCCAGGCGCAGCTGCGTAAGGACGGCCGCCTGCCCTTCCTGCGTCCGGACGCGAAGAGCCAGGTGACGATGCGCTACGTCGACGGCAAGCCGCACAGCATCGACACCGTCGTGCTGTCCACGCAGCATGCGCCGGAGATGTCGCTCGGCGACAAGATGAAGCCCGAGTTCTACGAGGCCGTCATCGAGGAGATCATCAAGCCGGTGCTGCCCAAGGAATGGCTGCAGGACACGAAGTACCTGGTCAACCCGACCGGCCGCTTCGTCATCGGCGGCCCGCAGGGCGACTGCGGCCTGACCGGCCGCAAGATCATCGTCGACACCTACGGCGGCGCGTGCCCGCACGGCGGTGGCGCGTTCTCGGGCAAGGATCCGACCAAGGTGGACCGTTCGGCGGCCTACGCGGCCCGCTACGTGGCGAAGAACATCGTCGCCGCCGGCCTGGCCAAGCAGTGCCAGATCCAGGTCGCGTACGCCATCGGCGTCGCGCGTCCGATGAACGTCACGGTGTACACCGAAGGCACCGGCGTCCTGCCCGACGAGCAGATCGCCGCGCTGGTCAACGAGCACTTCGACCTGCGTCCCAAGGGCATCATCCAGATGCTGGATCTGCTGCGTCCGATCTACGGCAAGACGGCGGCGTACGGTCACTTCGGGCGTGAAGAGCCGGAGTTCAGTTGGGAGCGGACGGACAAAGCGAAGGCGCTGCGAGCAGCGGCCGGGCTGTAAGCCCGGAACTTGCGCAGCAAGTTCTTCGCTTTGGGGCGACGCTCATATCCGCGGCAGCGGATGTGAGCGTCGACCACAAACCCCCTCCCCCGAACCGGTCATTTGCCGCACACGCGGAAACTTGATCCCCCGACTCAGGGCCGCCTTGCGCGGCCCTTGTCGTTTCATGAAGGCGGGCATCGCGGCAGAATGACCGCATGCACGCCATGCCGACCTCGCCGTCCCCGCTGACCATCCTGATCGTCGACGACCAGAGTGCCACCCGCGTGGCGCTGACCGCGGAACTGGACCGCGCCGGTCACCGCGTGCTGGAGGCCGACAGCGCCGAGTGGGCGCTGGAGCTGTTCCGCCGCTACCGGCCCGACCTGGTGCTGCTCGACGTCGAGATGCCCGGCCACGACGGCTACTGGACCTGCCGCGAGATGCGCGCCGCCGAGCCTGGCGGCTGGACGCCGATCATCTTCCTCAGCCAGTTCAACCAGGACGAGGACGTCTGGAAGGGCATCGAATCCGGCGGCGACGACTACCTGGTGAAGCCCGCCTCCGCGATGATCCTGCACGCCAAGCTGCGCGCGATGCAGCGCCTGGCGCAGATGCGCGCGCGGCTGGTGCAGATGTCCGAGGAACTGCGCGCGGCCAACGCGCAGCTGGAGGAGCTCTCCAGCGTCGACGCCATGACCGGCCTGATGAACCGGCGCGCACTGGACGCACGGCTGCAGCAGGAACTGGACCTCGCCCGCCGCGACGGCAAGCCGCTGACGCTGATGCTCTGCGACGTCGACCACTTCAAGCGCTACAACGACGCGGCCGGCCACGTCGCCGGCGACGCCTGCCTGCGCCGCATCGGCCAGCTGCTGAAGGAAACCTGCCGCCGCCCGAGCGACTGCGCCGGACGCTACGGCGGCGAGGAGTTCGCGCTGGTCCTGCCCAACACGCCGCGCTCCGGCGCGATGACCTACGCCCGCGCGCTGATGCGCACGGTGGAACTGGCCGCGATCCCGCATCCGGATTCGCCGACCGGCGCGACGATCACGCTCTCCGGCGGGATCACCACCTGCCTGCCCGACGACAGCACCAGCGCCGAGGGCCTGATCATCCGCGCCGACGACGCCCTCTACAACGCCAAGTCCACCGGCCGCAACCGCTTCTTCAGCTACGAGATGCAGATGGACACGGCGGAACAGCGCCGCCAGGCCGCGCCGGCGACCGCCGCGCCGACCGCACCCGGCGTGCCGCCGTCGTCCCCGACTTGAGGCATACCCGAACTGCCTTCGGCGGGACCGGCCCCGCATAATCGGCTCCGGCACATCTTGTTGCCGCCTGTCGACGATGCCCGGCCATGGACGCTTCCGCCTCGCTGCCGCCTGCCTCGCTCCCTCCGCTGCGCATCCTGGTCGTGGATGACCAGGCCAGCACGCGTGGGTTCCTCTGCAGGCAGCTGCAGGCGATCGGACATCACACGCTGGAGGCGGACGGCGGCGACAGCGCCCTGGCCCGCTTCGACGGCGACCATCCCGACCTGGTGCTGCTCGACGTCGAGATGCCCGACCACGACGGCTACTGGGTCGCCAGCCAGATGCGCGCGCACGAGAACGGCGGCTGGACGCCGATCATCTTCCTCTCCAGCCGCGACCGCGACCAGGACCTCTGGCAGGGCATCGAGTCGGGCGGCGACGACTACCTCGTCAAACCCGTCTCCAACACCGTGCTGCAGGCCAAGCTGCGCGCGATGCAGCGGCTGCGGCGGATGCAGACGCGGTTGCAGCAGGTGTCGGACGATCTCCGGCACAGCAATGAACGGCTGGAGAAGCTTTCCGGCGAGGATCCGCTGACACGGCTGATGAACCGCCGCGCGTTCGACGCGCGGCTGGCCCAGGAGATCGCCTGCGCGCGGCGCGACCAGCAGCCGCTGACGCTGGTGCTGTGCGACATCGACCACTTCAAGCGCTACAACGACAGCTACGGGCACCTGGCCGGCGACGCCTGCCTGCAGCGCGTCGCGCGGCTGCTGCAGGAGACCTGCCGCCGTCCTCGCGACTGCGCGGCCCGCTATGGCGGCGAGGAGTTCGCGCTGATCCTGCCGGGCACGCCGCGCTCCGGCGCGATGACCTTCGCGCGGGCGGTGATGCGCACGCTGCGCAACTGCAACATGCGCCACCCGGATTCGGTCGAGCCCCACGTCACGCTGTCCGGCGGCATCACCACCTGCGTGCCGGACGCGGACACCTCCGTCGAAGGCCTGCTGCGGCGCTCCGACGACGCGCTCTACACGGCGAAGTCGCGCGGCCGCAACCGCTTCTTCAGCTTCGAGATGCAGATGGACACCGTCGAGCAGGCGCCGAGCGGCTTCGCGCCGCTGTGAGGCGCATCCGCTCCCGTCCTTCCGCCGCCGCTGGCCCTCACCCCGGCACTCGACGACTCCCTGCTGACACATCCGGTGTCGTGCCGAGGGTACCGTCAGGGCTTTCGATGACCCCTGCTTCCGAATGCCCGTGATCGACCATGACGCGCTGCGGCGTCACGCCATCGCCCGCACCTTCTTCAAGCCGACGACGCTGCTGCGCGCGATCCAGCGCCTGGGCTTCGTGCAGGCCGACCCGATCCGCGCCCCGGCGCGGGCACAGGACCTGATCCTGATGCACCGGGGTCAAGGACTACCGCGCCGGTCAGCTGGAAGCGCGCTACGCGAAGCTGGCCGTCGAGGAGGACGCCCTCGTCAACTACGGCTTCCTGCCGCGCGAGATGCTGTCGCTGCTCCATCCGCGCACCCCGAAGCGCGCCTGGGACGAGGCGATGACCGCCCGCGCCGCCGAGGTCCTCGAGTTCATCCGCGCGCGCGGCCGCACGCATCCGCAGCATGTGCAGCAGGCGTTCAGCCATGGACGCGTCGAGGGCTACTGGGGCGGCGAGCTCAACGCCAGCACGCACCTGCTCGACGGCATGCATTACCGCGGCCTGCTGCGCGTGGCGCGGCGCGACTCCGGCACGCGGGTCTACGAGGTGATCGAGCACCTGCCCCAGGACGACAGCCCCGAGGCCCGCCACGCGCGGGCGGCGCGGCTGCTCGACATGATCGTGGCGCTCTACGCGCCGCTGCCCTCGCCCAGCCTCGGCTACCTGACCTCGCTGCTGGGCTACGGCGCACCGCACCTGAACGTCGAGGCGCGCCACGTGCTGAAGGAAGCCAAGGCGCGCTGGGGCCACGCGAAGATCGACGGCGAGGTCTGGTACTGGCCCGCCGACGAGCATCCGGCGTCACGCGCGCACAAGGTCGAGCCGGACCGGCTGCGTTTCCTCGCGCCGTTCGACCCGCTGGTGTGGGACCGCCGCCGCTTCGAGCGGCTGTGGGGCTGGGCCTACCGCTTCGAGGCCTACACGCCGCCGGCCAAGCGCACGATGGGCCACTACGCGCTGCCGATGCTCTGGGGCGACCGGATGATCGGCTGGGCCAACCTGAAGGTCGAGGCCGGGACGCTGGTCCCGGACCTCGGCTTCATCGACAAGCGGCCGCGTGATGCGGCCTTCCGCGCCGCGCTGGACGAGGCGTACTACGAGATGGCCGTGTTCCTCGGACTCGAGGAATGACAGCGATCACGCGTTGACCAGCGCCATCGACACCTCGGGGTACCTTTCGCCGGCGACGGGGAACGCGTCGAGCAGCTCGTGCAGTTCCTCGCGCAGCACGTCGTTGAGCCGCAGGCGCGCGGCCATCGCGTTTTCCTCCAGCCGTGCGATCGAGCGGGTGCCGGGGATCGGCACGATGTCCGGACCGCGGTCCAGCAGCCAGGCGAGCGCCAGTTGCGCCGGCGCCAGGCCGTGGTCGCGGGCCAGCGCGACGATCGCATCGGCCAGCGCGAGGTTCTGCGCCAGGTGGCCGTCCTGGAAGCGCGGATTGACCCGCCGCCAGTCGTTGGCCGCCAGTTGATCGGCGCTGCGGATCGCGCCGGTCAGGAAGCCGCGCCCCAGCGGGCTGTACGGCACGAGCGCGATGCCGAGCTCACGGCAGGTCGGCAGCACCTCGGCCTCGACATCGCGGGTCCACAGCGAGTACTCGGACTGCACCGCCGCGATCGGATGCACCCGGTGGGCGCGGCGGATCGTCTCCGCGGAGGCTTCCGACAGCCCGATGTGCCGCACCTTGCCCGCGCGCACCAGTTCGGCCATCGCGCCGACGGTCTCCTCGATCGGCACGGACTTGTCGACGCGGTGCAGGTAGTACAGGTCGATGTGGTTCACGCCGAGCCGGCGCAGGCTCGCATCGCACGACGCGTGGACATGGGCCGGCTTGCCGTTGACGCCGGCCGAGAGGCCGTCGGCGTTGCGGACGATGCCGAACTTGGTGGCGAGCACCACCTCGCGGCGGCGGTTGGCGAGCAGCCCCGACAGCAGACGCTCGTTGGCGCCGTTGCCGTAGATGTCGGAGGTGTCGAGGAAGTTCATCCCGAGGTCCAGCGCGCGGTGCAGGACGGCCATCGACGTGGCCTCGTCGGCGGGGCCGTAGAAATCGGACATCCCCATGCAGCCGAGCCCGAGCGCGGAGACCTCCGGCCCGTGCGCGCCGAGCCGGCGGCGCGGCAACTGGGGCAGGTTGTTGAGCGGTTCCCTGGACATGATGGTCATGGCGGCACTCCTTCGAAGGCAAGGTGACGGCGGCGATCGGACGACCGCCGCGATGACCGAGAGCTTAGGAATCCGCCCCCCTCCGGAACCAGCGCAATGCTCGCCCGTCCTTGCCCAATCCTCCGGAACCCCGTCCGGCGCCCTCGCGGGCGCTGGCGGCGCGCGCGACGGACTTGCACAATCCGATGCATGGTCGCACCCACTCCGATTCCCCTCGCCGACGGCTTCCCCGACGCGCTGCAGGCCCTGCGCGCGCAGATGGTGGATCTGACGCTCCGGCACATCGACGGCGAAGGCTCCCGCCCGACCGCCATTCCCTGCCTGCACCTGATCAAGGCCAGCTGCAGCATGCCCAAGACCGCGCCGGCCTTCTACGAGCCCGGCCTGGCCATCGTGCTGCAGGGGCGCAAGAAGGTGGAGCTCGGCACCGAGACGCTGTACTACGACCCGCTGCACTTCCTGCTGGTGTCGATGCCGATGCTGCCCAAGGGCGGTGTCATCGAGGCGACGCCGGACAAGCCCTACCTGTGCGTGCGCATCGACTGCTCGACCGCGACGCTGGCGGAGCTGATGCTCGAGGTCGGCCCGGCGAGCACCGATGCGTCGCCGTCGGCGCAGTCGGGGCTGAACGTCGCGCCGGTGTCGGAATCGCTGCTGAGCGCCGCCCTGCGGCTGATGCAGCTGCTGGACAACCCGTCGGACCAGCGCGTCATGGCGCCGCTGCTGCAGCGGGAGATCTTCTATCGCGTGCTGACCGGCCCGCTCGGTCCGCGGCTGCGCGCGCTGGCTCAGCAGGACAGCGCGACGCGCCGCCTGTCGCGCGCGATCGACGAGCTGAACCGCCGCTTCAGCGAAGCCATCAGCATCGACGAGCTGGCCGCGGTGGCGCACATGAGCGCCTCGACCTTGCATCAGCGCTTCAAGCAGCTGACGAGCATGTCGCCGATGCAGTACCAGAAGCAGCTGCGGCTGCAGCACGCCCGGCGGCTGATGCTCGGGGAAGGGCTGGACGCGGCGGCGGCGGCGCATCAGGTCGGCTATGAGAGCGCCTCGCAGTTCAGCCGCGAATACCGTCGCCTCTTCGGCACGCCGCCGCGCGCCGACATCGAGCAGTTGCTGCGCGCAGGATGAGCCCGCTCATGCAGGACACCGAGGCGCTGAGCGCGATGCTGTCGCGCCATGCGCCGCGTGAGGGCGTCTGGCCGACGGCCCTGCCCCGGCTGTGGATCATCCGGCTCGACGCGCCGGGCGGCGAACTCGCGCACGCGGTTCAGCCGGCCTCGCTGTGCCTGATCTCGCAGGGCGCGAAGGAGGTGCGGCTCGGCGAGGAGCGCTACGTCTACGACGCCGCGCGCTTCATGGTGTTCACGACCGACCTGCCGGTCAGCGGCCGCGTGACCGAGGCGACCCCGGAGCGCCCCTACCTCTGCCTGCGCCTGGACTTCGATCCGGAGGAAGTGGCGGAGCTGGTCGCACGGAGCGGTCCGCCTCGGGCGCCCGCCGCGTCAGGAGCACCTGTGGCAACAGTGGCGCCGGTCGCATCGACGGGCAACGCCGAGGGCGATGACCTCGGCCGCGGCCTCTTCGTCAGCGCGGTCACGGCGGAGATGCGCGACGCATCGGCGCGCCTGATGCGGCTGCTCGATCATCCGGAGGACCAGGCCGCGCTCGCGGCCATGGCGATGCGCGAGCTGGTCTACCGCGTGCTGCGCAGCGAGCAGGGCGAGCGCCTGGCGCAGGTCGCGCGCGCCGACAGCCAGACGCAGCGCGTGCACCGCGCGATCCGCTGGCTGAAGGCGCATTACGCGCAACCGCTGCGCATCGAGTCGCTGGCCAAGGAGGCGCACATGAGCGCGTCGTCGCTGCACCACCATTTCCGCGCGCTGACGTCGATGAGTCCCTTGCAGTACCAGAAGCAGCTGCGACTGCAGGAGGCCCGCCGGCTGCTGATCGCCGAGGGCCTGGAAGTCGCGCGTGCCGGCCATGCGGTCGGGTACGAGAGCCCGTCGCAATTCAGCCGCGAGTACAGCCGCCTTTACGGTGCGCCGCCGTCACGCGACGCAGCGAAGCGGCGCGACACGCCGGCCTCGCGGTTCACGGCCTGAGCGCCGCCGCGATCCGGTTGGCGCCCCGGTCGGCGCCCCATGCCCCCCGGGCCGGACGCCCTCACTTGCTGAAGCAGTTCCCCACCATCGCTGGCGCGTCCTTGAGACGATCGTCGGTCGGGTTGATGGCGGCGACGCGGTTCTCGTAGACCCGCGTGCACTTGCTGCCCTGGCGGATCACCTTGGAGCCCGAGCCGCTCGTCGACACGCTCGACACGATGGGCAGGGTGCCGGCGGCGTCCGCGATCGCGGACTCGACGGTGCGCGGCGCGCTGTGGGAGCGATCGTCGTTGCGGATCTGATCGGCCATGCGCACGCGCGCATCGGAGGCGGCACCGGCTTTCGGCAGCGCGAGGTTGAGCGTCGTGCGCCCGTTGCCGAGGGGCGCTGACGCCCCCCGAGGCCGGCAGTGCCGGTGCCGCCACCGTCTGGATCGACGTCGACGGCGGCGCGGCGGTGATCGTCACCTCGGGCGGCGCCACGAGGATCGGCGCCTGCAACCGCGGAACATCGAGCTGACGTCGCTCGAGTTCTGGTCGAGCCGCGGGCGGTGTCTCGCGGCTCTTCGGGAGCGGCAGCAGCCGCACCTCGGTCAGCCGGGGGCCCTCGGACGTCCTGCGCCCTCGCCAACCGTGGTCCATCCACAGCATCGACAGGAAGGCGGCCTGCACCAGCAGCGCCGCAGCCAGCCCGACCCATCGCCGCCTGCCTGCGGGACGCTGCCAATGCGACGCCGTCATGCGGGCGCGCCTCCTCGATCCATCGCGCCCTCCCCGGCCGGCCTGTCCTGGGGCGCGATGGTAGCCGCGCCCCGTGACCGTTGCCGGAGGCCCGCCCGAGACGGTCGGTCAGACGCCGTCGCGATCCAGCGAGGCCGACAGCCCCGCGTGGGCCTCGACCTCCGCCATCCGCTGGCCGAAGGTCTCGCGCGCCATGCCGAGCGCGTCGGAGCCCGCCACGAAATGCAGCGGCGGCGTCGGCATCGCGGCCAGTTCGACGAAGGCCCGCCCCAGCTTCGCCGGATCACCGGGTTGCTGGTGGTTGTAGGCCTCGTAGGTCGACAGCGGCGGCGTGGGCAGCGTCGCGTAATCCGCGATGGACTGCGTGCCGTAGCGGACCGAACTGGCATCCAGGAAATCGGTGCGGAAGAAGCCCGGCTCGACGACCGTCACGCGGATGTTGAAGCCGGCGAGCTCGGGCGCCAGCGACGCGGTGAAGCCGTCGACGGCGAACTTCGTCGCGCAATACACCGCCGCGCCATCGAAGCCGCGGAAGCCGCCGACCGACGCGATGTTCAGGATGTGCCCGTCGCGCTGACGACGCATCACCGGCAACACCGCGCGGGTGACATGCATCAGGCCGAAGACGTTGGTGGCGAACTGGCGCTCGATGTCGGCGGCGCTGATTTCCTCGAACAGGCCGAGCTGGCCGTAGCCGGCGTTGTTGACCAGCACGTCGATGCGGCCGAAGCGGGCAACGGCCTGCTCGACCGCGTGGACAGCATCGGCCTCGCGGCTGACGTCCAGCGGGAGGCACAGCACGGCCTGGCCGTGATCCGCATATGCCGTCTTCAGCGCGTCGACGTTGCGGCCGGTGGCGACGACACGGTCGCCGGCGGCCAGCGCCGCCTGGGCGATCTCGCGGCCGAAACCGCGGTTGGCGCCGGTGATGAACCAGATCTTGCTCATGGAGTTCCGTCCTTCAGGGGGTTCGGGCCAGCGGCATGAGGTGCCGGGGCCGGTGTTGGGGGGACGGATGAATCGTAGGAACGGGGCGGCGATCGCCCATGCCGATTCCGGCGCACCGCTTGCACGATCCGCCAAAGTACCGTTCCGGCGCCGCCGCAACACCCGGGGATGCGCGCCAACGCCCCTTGTGTTATATTCCCCGACTTGACTCGCACAAGACCACCCTCTTCAGGTCTTCTTCTGCAGCCCCTCCGGTCCCTCCCAAGGACCCTTCTGCGAGCGGCTCGCACCAGCATCACCCCCCGGTTCGTGCGCTTGAGCGTTTCTGGCTTCGGTCTGCCTGTTCGCCATTCGGCTGATTGGCATCAGAAGCCACTTTCCGTGCCTCTTCTGTTCGTATCATCGAATCGGAGTGACACACCTTCCCACACCGCGCCAAGACGGTTGCTTATTGCGATTGCCTGTCAAGGCGCACACCTCAAAATAACGATGCAGAACAAACGCATTGAGGTGGGGCGATTCCTTGTCTCACCGATGACCAAACCCCATGCCGACGGCGGATTCGCCGCGGCCGTCTCGATCCAGTCGGGACGCGGCATGGCCAGCATTGATCGTGTCATGCGATTCGTGCCGACCTTCGAGACCCGCCGCGCCGCGTTGCGCTACGCGGAGACCGAAGGCACCGCCTGGGCGCGCAGCCACTGAGCCGCGCGCCGCTGATTCCCGAGGCGAGGGCCTGCGGCAGACCGCGGCTGGCGCCCTTTTCATTTTCAAGAATGGAGCAAGCCATATGGCCAAGGAAGAACTGATCGAGATGCAGGGTGTCGTCAACGAAATCCTGCCGGACTCGCGCTTTCGCGTGACGCTGGAAAACGGCCATCAGGTCATCGCCTACACGGGCGGCAAGATGCGCAAGCATCACATCCGCATCCTGGCCGGCGATGCCGTCTCCCTGGAAATGTCGCCGTACGACCTGACCAAGGGCCGGATCACCTTCCGTCACCTGCAGCGTTCGAACCACTCGGGCCCGCCGCCGGTCCGTCGCTGACGCGCCTTGCCGCGGGAGGCCCCGGGCCCCCCGCGCGAGAATCGCCAGCCATGACCGACGTCCAGTCCGACTCCGCCGCCGTTCCGGCCTCGCTCGAGGCCGGCGACGATCCGATGCCCGTGCCGCCGCCGCAGCCGGACATCGATGCGTGCTGCGGCAACGGCTGCGACCCGTGCATCTTCGACCTGTACGATCTGGCGATGGACGCGTACCGGCAGGCCCTGCGTGCCTGGAAGTCGCGCCATCCCGAGGCGTCCTGAACGTCGAAGTCCTGACGATTCTCCGAACCCCACCCGAAGGGCCGCCTCGCGCGGCCCTTTCCTTTTGGCGAGCCCGCCGCCCCCTCCACGGGGTGCTTTCCTTTCGTGACGTTTTCGGGGACATCCCCCGGTTCAGAACTGAGGCTCGATGGCCGACATCAAGGACAGGCGCCGCACTTGCCACAGCGGCGCGGTGCTCCCGCCCTCCGGAGGTCCAGATGTTCATGACCGGCCAGAACCGCTTCCATGTCGCGCATTCCGACGCGCAGGCCAATCTACGCTTCGCGCTGGCGCGGTTGAGCACCGATTGGCGGGGCCTCGATCCATTCGGACTCGAGATCCTGCTGCGCCACCTGCTGATGGCGGAGCACCGCTGCATGCCGCATCCCAGCGTGCTTCGGGAGCGTCCGACCAATCGGTGGCTGCTGCCGCGGCTGCGCCGCCGGCGGATCGAGGTGGCGGAGCGTCTGGTCGCCCTCGGGGGCCGGGTCAGCCATGCGGCGCTGGCCCGGGTACTGCCGCGCGGGCATGACTGGCCGGGCGTCTCCGCGCTGGTCGGCCGTCATGCCTGGGACCCGGTCGAGGGCCGCCAGCCGCGTCCCCACCGCCCGGTTGCCGATGAGCCGGCCTACCCGCGCGTCGACAGCAGCGCCCGGGCCACTTCCGCGAAGCCGTCGCCGCGCTCGGTCGCGGTGACATAAGCGGGCGGGTGGTCCAGCATCGGCAGGAAACGCGCGATGTTGGCGACGCCCACCGACAGCGGCATGCGTTCGAACATCAATTGATCGTTCGTCGAGTCGCCCACATACACCCACTCGGCGGGATCGAAGTCCAGGCCCGTCAGCCGCTTCACCGCCCACTGCGCCGCGGTCCACTTGCTGTGATCGCCGATCCAGCCGTTGACGTGGATCGAACTGACCGTCGCCACCAGCCCATGCGCGCGCATCCGGTCGCAGACGGCGGCGATCGCGTCGTCGTCGAGCGTCGTGAACTCGCTGTGGTCGACGGCGATGTCGGTCAGCCGGCCGGCGCTGTCGCGCGCGAGCACGGCGCCGGGCACGGTCGCCACGATCTCCCGCGCGCACGCCTGCAGTCGCGCGAAGTTCGCCAATCGTGTCGCGTCGTCCTGGGCAAATTCGGTCGCGAGCGCCGCCCCTTCGCGATGCAGCAGCACCCCACCGTTCTCCGCGACGATCCCCCGCAGGGGCCAGGCCATCGCGAACGGTTCGCTCCAGCCGGCCGGGCGCCCCGTGATCGCAATGACCGGGACGCCGGCCGCGTACAGCCGGTGCAGCGCATCCAGTGCCGCCGGCGCGATGGCGCCATCCGCCGTCAGGGTGTCGTCGATGTCCGTCAGCACCCCGCGCAGGGGGAGCCAGGCCGCGCGGGGGCAGTCGCTGAGCGGGGGGATCGTTCGCATGGGGGGCGATTGTGGCCCCGAGCGCAACGCTGTCATCGAGCCGCGGCCGGAACTTGACTACAATCGCGCCCTGTTCCGAGGAGCGTTGCGACCTCCCATCCCATCGAGGCCAGGCTCGGAACCGCCGCGCGGCGACACGTCCGCGGCAATGGCAACCGCGCTCACCCGTCGACCCTTCGTTGGCCGGGTGAGGACCGAGCGGCAAATGCCCTCTCCGCATCTCCCCGCGTCCTGATCGTTGGTGTCGACGGCCCTTCTTCGCAGGAGTCCGCATGAACGCCCAACTGAAGCCGCTGGCCCAAGACCAGTACCTGATCAAAGACCTGTCGCTGGCCGCGTGGGGCCGCAAGGAGATCAAGATCGCCGAGAGCGAGATGCCCGCGCTGATGGCCATCCGCGAGGAATACGCCGCCGCGCAGCCGCTCAAGGGCGCGCGCATCACCGGCTCGCTGCACATGACGATCCAGACCGCCGTGCTGGTCGAGACGCTGCAGGCACTGGGCGCGGAAGTCCGCTGGGCCTCGTGCAACATCTTCTCGACGCAGGACCACGCCGCCGCCGCGCTGGTCGCCGTCGGCACGCCCGTCTTCGCCTACAAGGGCGAGACGCTGGAGGACTATTGGGACTACACGCACCGCATCTTCGACTTCGGCGCCAAGGGCACGCCGGGCGAAGGCCCGAACATGATCCTGGACGACGGCGGCGACGCGACGCTGCTGATGCACCTGGGCCAGAAGGCCGAGAAGGACCTGTCCGTGCTGGCCAACCCGGGCAGCGAGGAAGAGCGCATCCTGTTCGCCGCGATCAAGAAGAAGGTCGCCGAGGACGCCACCTGGTACACCCGCAAGAGCGCGGAGATCATCGGCGTCACGGAAGAGACGACCACGGGCGTGCACCGCCTGAAGGAAATGTCGGCCAAGGGCACGCTGCTGTTCCGCGCGATCAACGTCAACGACTCGGTCACCAAGAGCAAGTTCGACAACCTGTACGGCTGCCGCGAATCGCTGGTGGACGGCATCAAGCGCGCCACCGACGTGATGATCGCCGGCAAGATCGCCGTGATCGCCGGTTATGGCGACGTGGGCAAGGGCTCGGCCCAGGCGATGCGCGCGCTGTCGGCGCAGGTGTGGGTCACCGAGATCGACCCGATCTGCGCGCTGCAGGCCGCGATGGAGGGCTTCCGCGTCGTGACGATGGAATACGCCGCCGACAAGGCCGACATCTTCGTCACCACGACCGGCAACAAGGGCGTGATCCGCCATGAGCACATGGCCGCGATGAAGCACAACGCCATCGTCTGCAACATCGGCCACTTCGACAACGAGATCGACATCGCCTCGATCGAGAAGTACGAGTGGGAAGAGATCAAGCCGCAGGTCGACCACGTGATCTTCCCCGACGGCAAGCGGATCATCCTGCTGGCCAAGGGCCGTCTGGTGAACCTGGGCTGCGGTACGGGCCACCCGAGCTACGTGATGTCGTCCAGCTTCGCCAACCAGACGATCGCCCAGATCGAGCTGTTCGCGCACAAGGACGCCTACGCCGTCGGCCAGGTCTACGTGCTGCCCAAGCACCTGGACGAGCACGTCGCCCGTCTGCAGCTGAAGACGCTGAACGCGCAGTTGAGCGAGCTGACGGACGAGCAGGCCGCCTACATCGGCGTGTCGAAGTCGGGCCCGTACAAGCCCGACACCTATCGCTATTGATCCACTGACCCTAGCCTGACCCGAGACCCGACCCATGCGTGCTGACCAGCTGCTTCTCTCCCTTGGCCTGGCGCCCACGCGCTCGGCCGCCCAGCGGCTGATCGACGCGCGTGCGGTCGAGTGGGAAGGACCCAAGGGCTGGACTGTCGTGCGCAAGTGCGGCGAGGACCTGCCCGAGACCACCCCCCTGCGCGTGACGGACGACGCCGAGCTGCGTTACGTCTCGCGCGGCGGGCTCAAGCTCGAAGGTGCGCTGGCCAAGGTCGGTGTGTCGGTGGCAGGCCTCTCGGCGCTGGACATGGGCCAGAGCGCGGGCGGTTTCACCGACGTGCTGCTCAAGGCCGGCGCGGCGCACGTGACCGGCATCGATGTCGGCCACAGCCAGCTGCATGAGACCTTGAAGGCGGACCCGCGCGTCACGGCCCATGAAGGCATGCACGTGAAGGACTACGTCCCCGAGGCGCCCTTCGATCTGGTCGTGGGCGACCTGAGCTTCATCTCGATGATCGGCACGCTCAAGCACGTGGTCGGTTGGCTCAAGCCGCAAGGCCAGGCGCTGCTGCTGATCAAGCCGCAGTACGAGCTGGGCCCGAAGGCCTTGAACAAGAACGGCATCGTCAAGGACAAGGCGCAATACGTCGTGCTCAAGGAGCAGGCCGTGGCGGCCGCCGAGAAGCGCGACCTCGTCGTCAGGGGCTGGTTCGAAAGCCCCGTCACCGGCGGCGACGGCAACACCGAATTTTTCATCTGGGTTCAGAAACCATGACGACGCCTGTCAGCATCGAATTCTTCCCGCCCAACACGCCCGTCGGCACCGAGAAGCTGAAGACCGTCGTGCAGGAGCTGCGCGCGGTGAATCCGCAGTACTTCAGCGTCACCTACGGCGCGGGCGGATCGACGCGCGAGAAGACGCTGTCGACCGTCGCGGACATCGCCTCGACCGGCTTTGAGGCGGCGCCGCACCTGTCCTGCGTGGGCTCGACGCGCGAGAACATCGCGGAGATCCTGGCGACCTACCGCGCGCAGAACATCCGGCGCGTCGTCGCGCTGCGCGGCGACCTGCCCAGCGGCACGGCGACGGCGGGCGAGTTCCGCTACGCAGCCGAACTGGTGCGCTTCATCCGCGAGACGCAAGGCGCGGACTGGGACATCGAGGTCGCCGCCTATCCCGAGTACCACCCGCAGCAGCGCTACGCGGCGCGCGACCTGCAGTTCTTCGCGGACAAGGTGCGCGCCGGCGCCAGCGGCGCGATCACGCAGTTCTTCTACAACCCCGATGCCTACTTCCATTTCGTCGACGCGACGCGGGCGATCGGCGTGGACGTGCCGATCGTGCCGGGCATCATGCCGATCAACAACTTCGCGCGGATCGCGCAGTTCGCGCAACGCGACGGCATCGAGATCCCGCGCTGGGTCGCGCTGAAGATGGAGGGCTACATGGACGACGCCGCCTCGGTGCGCGCCTTCGGCCTGGACGTCGTCACGCGGCTCTGCGAACGGCTGATCGCCGGCGGCGTGCCGGGGTTGCACTTCTATTCGCTCAACCAGAGCGCACTGACGCTGGCGTTGTGTGAACGCCTCGGTCTCGCCGCGAAAGCTTGATAAGGCGCAAGCGCTCCGCGCCATCGCAGGGAACCGCTCCGGTTCGCCGCCGTTCCTTGTGAACGGTCAAGGTTCTCACGGAGCGGTCCGCGTTCAATCCCGGTCATCCCATTGACCAGGAGTGACCGCATGTCCCGCACCACCGCCCTCGCCTCTTTCCACCCCGCCATCGTCGCGGCCGTCGCACTCGCGGCGCTCGCCGCCTTGGCACCGTCGGCCCACGCGCAGAGCAGCCCGTGGGTGTATCGCGCCCGCGCGGTGAACATCGACCCGGCGGACAAGGACAAGACCGGACTGGGGCTGTCGCTGAGCCGCAAGACGATCCCCGAGCTCGACTTCAGCTACTTCCTGACCCCGAACTGGGCCACCGAGCTGATCCTGACCGTACCGCAGCGTCACAAGCTCTACAGCAACGGCACGCGCATCGGCACGGTGAAGCACCTGCCGCCGACACTGACGCTGCAGTACCACTTCAACCCGGAAGGGACCTTCCGCCCCTATGTCGGCGCTGGCCTCAACTACACGAGCTTCTCCGGCGTCCACTTCGACCCGGCCGTGCAGACGGCGCTGCAGCCGACCATCAAGAAGCACAGCATCGGCCTGGCCGCCCAGGCCGGCTTCGACGTGATGCTCGACAAGCAGTGGTCGATCAACGTCGACGTGAAGAAGATCCAGATGGACACCGAAGTCCGCGCCAAGGGCGTGAATGTCGGGAAGTTCAAGATCGATCCGCTGCTGGTGGGCGTGGGCGTCGGGTACCGGTTCTGATCGGCGCAGCTGAGTGCAGATGAAAGAAAGGGTCCGTCAGGACCCCTTCTTCATTGCCCGACAGCGAGCGCCTCTCGCCGCGTCAGCTCAGCGCCGCGAACGCGTCCCGCGTCAGGTTCTCCGGCGCGCCCGTTTCGCGGCAGGCGACATCGTCCTCGATGCGGACACCGCCGAACGCGCTCAGGTGCTTCACCAGCGCCCAATCCACGTTCGCCGCCGCGGGCGTCGCGCGCAGCTTGTCCAGCAGCATCGGGATGAAGTACAGGCCCGGCTCGATCGTCACGACCATGCCGGGCTGCAGCACGCGCGTCAGGCGCAGGTACGGATGGCCTTCCGGCTTGGCGATCGTCCCGCCGGCCTCGCCGGCCATGAAGCCGCCGATGTCATGGACCTGCAAGCCCAGCAGGTGCCCGATGCCGTGCGGCAGGAACGTCGACGTCACGCCTTGCGCGACCATCGCGTCCTCGTCCATCTTCACGATGCCGAGCTGGCGCAGCACCCCGGCGATCTCGCGGTGGGAGTCCAGGTGGATGTCGCGATAGTCCACGCCCGCCCGCACGCGATCGACCAGCCGCAGCTGGGAGGCCTCCATCGCATCGATCAGCGCCTGGAACGACGCGTCGCCGTTGCCGGTCGTGCGGGTGATGTCCGACGCGTAGCCACAGCTGTGCGCGCCCGCATCCACCAGCAGCGACAGCGATTGCGATGGCGCGCGCTGGTCCTGGTACTGGTAGTGCAGCACCGCCGCGTGCTCGTTGAGCGCGACGATGTTGCCGTAGGGCAGGTCGCGCTCCGCGAAGCCGCAGGCGTCCAGATAGGCGTCGTGGATGGCCGCCTCGGACCGCCCGTCGCGGAAGGCGCGCTGCGACGCCAGATGCCCCTTGGCGCCCAGCGCCGACGCTTCGCGCAGGCGCAGCAGCTCGTAGCCGGTCTTCGCGGCGCGCGCGTAGTGCAGCGGGTTCAGCACGTCGGGCGGATTGTTCGGGACGATGTCTCCCAATGCCGCGTCCGCTTCGCCGACGATCGCCAGCGTGCCGGGCACCTGCAGATAGGGCAGCGCCTCCTCCGGCTTGCGCACGACGATCAGCTCGAAGTGGTCGACCCAGAAGCCGCTCGGTGCCTCGGGCGGCACGTGCCAGTAGTCCTCGGGCTGTACGTAGACGAGACGCGGCTTGTGCCCCGGCCGGATCACCAGCCAGCTGTCCGGATGACGGATCAGCGGGACCCACAGCTTGAAGTGGGGATTCGGCTGGAAGACGTAGGGCCGGTCGTCGAGGAAGGCGAACTTCTCGATGCCCGAGGCGATCAGCAGCGCGTCGAATCCGCCGCGCTGCAGCGCGTGTTCGGTGCGGCGCTGCTGCTCCGCGAGGTGGGCCGTGTAGAGGGCGTTCAGGGCGTGGGGATCAACGGAACTCATGGCAGGGCTCACGGCAGAACTCGAGGCGGGATTCATGCGCGGGAATTCTCCCAGACGACCCCCATCTCGGTCAGCATCGCATCGAGCCGCACGTCGTTCGGCTGGGCGGTCAGCGTCGGTTGGAAGCCGTGGCTGAAGCCCACGCCGACGACCACCGGCCGCGGCTGGATCTGCCCGATGGTGCGCAGCATGAAGCCACCGCCGTAACCCATGCGGATCCCGCCCGGGCCGTAGCCCAGACAGGGCAGCAGCAGCAACTGCGGATCGAAGGCCTCGGTGTCCTTGGGTTTGGTGATGCCGGTGGCGTCCTCTTCCATCGGGCAGCCCGGGTACCAGACGTGGAAGCGCAGCCGGCCTTCCTCGCGATCGACGACGGGCAGGCCGATGCGACGGTCGCCGTCGACCTCGCTCCAGCGGTACAGCGCCGGCAGCGGATCGAATTCCCCCTTGATCGGCCAGTAGGCGGCGATGCGCTTTTCCTTGCGTCCGATCAGCCAGACGCGCAGCACGCTCTGCACGACGTCGGCGAGTTCAAGGCGGCCCGGCAGGTCCAGGCGTTCGCGGATCAGGCGCTCGCGCAGCGCCTGGCGGTCTTCGGAGATCGGCAGATTGTCGTTCGGATCCATCCAGCCCATTCGCCTTCCCTGGAGGACCCGGCGGGCCCTGGAGCGGACCATTGTGGCCGCCTCGCGGACAGGGCGCCAGCGCTGATCTAGAGTCGGCGCCATGGCACGCACCACCACCACGGGAACCGTCCGGCACCTCACCGGCGCCGGCGCGGACTTCGCGAATCACTGCATGGAGTTGCTGGCCCCGCTCGGGCCGGTGCTGGCGCGGCGGATGTTCGGCGGCTTCGGGCTGTATGTGGACGGCCTGTTCCTGGCCATCATCAGTCGCGACGAGCTCTACCTGAAGGCTGACGCCGCCAGCCAGGCGCGTTATGTGGACGCAGGCTGCGAGCCGTTCCGGTACTCGAAGACCGGCAAGGACGGGCGAGAGGAGGTCGCCAGCCTGAATTACTTCCGGCCGCCGGAGGAGACGCTGGAGTCGCCCGCGCTGATGCTGCCCTGGGGGCGGCTGGCGATGGAGTCGGCCTTGCGCTCCGCCAACGCGAAGCCGAAGGCCAGGACGCCGAAGAAGAGCGCCGGCACCAGCGCCGAGCCCAGGACCGTCAGGACGGAGAAGCCGGTCAAGGCGCTGAAGGGTGTCACGACGGCGGCTCCTGCGGTCAAGCGTTCGCCAGGCGCTGGCCGAACAGTTGCCCGAAAGAAGGCAGGCGGCTGACGACGCTGCGCGCCGGCTTGTTGGCGCAGGCCTGCGGCGGCACCATCAGCTGGAAGCGGGCGGTCGGCCAGGCTTCGACGACGAGCTCGGTGCCGCTGGCGACTTCCAGCGTTTCACCGGCCGACAGCCAGAAGTCCTGCGCCGGCAGGTTCAGGTCGCCGCGCTGCGTGACCCAGACGCGACCGTCGAGCACATGCAGTTCACGGCGGCCCGGGCCGATGGGCAGGCTCATGGCCTCGCCCTGCGACAACGTCCACGCGGCGTCGTCGCGGCTGACCTGGATTGATGACTTTTGCATGACATTCATGATCTGCTCCTTGTCCGCCGGGCGGTCCGCGCACCGGCGGCCTTCCTCGTGAACATGGTGCAATACTAGGGTTGACCCGCACGATGGTCCAATGAGTCTTGTCGCGTCGATTGATACCATCCACGCATGAATCCGCCCCGTCATCGCCCGCTCGCCGTCGGTTCGCTGCGCGCCTTCGAGGCGGTCGCCCGGCGGTTGAGCTTCAGCGCCGCCGCCGAGGAGCTCTACCTCACCCAATCCGCCATCAGCCGCCAGATCCGGTCGCTGGAGGAGGAACTGGGCGCCACGCTCTTCCTGCGCGGCACCCGTCACGTCGAGCTGGCGCCGGACGGCAAGCTGCTGCTGTCGGCCGTGGAGCCGATGCTGGAGCGTCTGGACAGCACGGTGCGCCAGATCCGCTCGACGCGGGGCCGGCGCGTCGTCAACGTGACGACCTTCGCCTCTTTCGCGTCGCTGTGGCTGATCCCCCGGCTGGAGGCCTTCCAGCGCGAGCATCCGGACATGGACATCCGCGTCTCGGCGCTGGATCAGCTCGTCGAGATCGACGACAGCGAATTCGACGTCGCGCTGCGCTACGCCGCGCCGAACCGGGTGGCGCCCTCGGCGCAGCGGATGTTCGGCGAGATGCTGACGCCGGTCGTGAATCCCTGGGTCGCCAAGCAGGCGCAGGAGGGCCAGGGACCGCCGCTGAGCCAGGCGGCCGACCTGCGCCAGTACACGCTGGCCGAGGAGGACGACCAGCGTCCCAGCGGCCTGTTCCTGAGCTGGCGGCGCTGGCTGGCGCTGCACGGCGCGCCGGACCTGCAGCCGCGGCGCTGGATGTACCTGAACTTCACCTACCAGCAGATCCAGGCGGCGGTGTCCGGCCAGGCGGTCGCGCTGGCCCGGTTGCCGCTGATCTACGAGGCGCTGGAGCGTGGCGAGCTGGTCGAGCCCTTCGGCGAGGCCGGCCGCACCGACTGCCCGACGGTGTACTGGCTCATGATGTCGGAGCACGGGCGGGCGCGGCCCGAGGTCGTCGAATTCGCACGCTGGATCGGCGAACACGCCGCGCTCACGCGCCGCGCGATCGGCGAGCCGGATCCGCCGGTGGACGAGAACTCCGGCTGATCGGCCCAGGCCCGGCCCGAGCTCAGGGCGCGATCAGTTCGCGCTCGGTCAGCACCACGGTCAGTGCCTGGTCATGCGGCTGGACTTCGAAGGCGGCTTCACAGCAACTCCATCCAAGACCGATCGTCGTCACGCCGGGGTGCGCCTCGATCCAGCGGTCGAAGTAGCCGCCGCCGTAGCCCAGTCTGAAACCTTCCCGCGTGTAGCCCAGGCAGGGCACCAGCAGCACCTCCGGCACCAGCACCGGCCCGGTCGAGCTGGGGATGCCGCACTCGTCCTTCACCGTCGGTTCCTGGCCGTCCCAGCGCCGGAACGTCATCGACGCCGGCCCGTGGTCGCCGGCTTTACGCGCGAAGGGCAGCGCCAATTGCATTTCTCCCCCGAGCTTGTGGGTCGAGGCCCAGGCCGCTGCGTTAAATTCCCCCTCCAGGGGCCAATAGAGGCCGAGGGTCAGCGGCTCGAGCTGGCGCAGCAGCGGAAGCAGCTGCTCGCCCAGCTTGTCGGCGGCGAGACGCGCCTCGGCACCGGCCCACCATTCGCGGCGGCGCGCCAGCAAGGCGCGACGCAATTCGCTTCGCTCATGGGGCCAGGTCTTGCCGGTTGTGCCGGCGGCTTCGGGAGCCGTGGGGGAGTCACTCATCGCAGGTCGGCATGAAGTTCGCTCGGATCACTGTAACCGCCCTCGCCTCCGCCACCGTGACCGTCTCGGCCACCGTCGGCGCCCTGGGGGCCGTGGGCGCCCTCTGCGTGGCCGCCGCGGTCACGGCCCCGCCAGCGCTCGCGCAATCGACCACGACCTTCAACGTCGTGCCCAACCCCCCTGCCGCCGCTGCCGGACCTGGTCACCGATGCCCGCGAGGCCTGGCGCGTCCGGGACCGCTCGCGACTGGCCGCGATGCGGCAGGTCGCCTTCGACCAGCAGCATCCGCTCGCGCCCTGGTTCGACTACTGGGAGCTGAACGCCCGCCTGTCCGAGGCGCAGCAGCCGGAGCTCAACGCGTTCTATGCGCGCTGGCCGGGCGCCTACGTCGAGGACCGGCTGCGCAACGACTGGCTGCTGGAGCTGGGACACCGCCGCGACTGGGCCAACTTCCGCCGCGACCACGCCGCCTACAAGATGCAGGACGACCGCGAAGTCGCCTGCTACGCGCTGCTCGCGGATCCGCCAGGGCGCGACCTGCGAGACGCCGCGCGCGCCGCCTGGTTCGCGCAACGCGATGCGGACGAGGGTTGCAACATGCTCGCGGCCACGCTGCACGAGAACGGCCAGTTCAAGGATTCGGACGTCTGGCGCAAGCTGCGCTTCATCGTCGAGACCAACAAGCCCCGCGCGGTGAAGCAGGCCGGGGCGCTGCTGTCCAAGCCCGACCAGGAGGCGCTGGCCGAGCTGATGGACAAGCCGGACCGCTACCTGAAGCGCAAGGCCGCGGCCTCGCCGCGCGCCAAGGCCGAGCTGACGATGCTGGCGCTCATGCGCCTGCTGGCGACCGACTACGACAAGGCGGACGACGACGTGCGCCGCTGGGCGGCCAAGCTGCCCAACGACCTGTCCGCGTGGCTCTGGGCCCAGTACGGCAGACAGGCGGCGCTGCGGCTGAAGGACGAGGCCAACGAGCACTTCGATCGCGCGATCAAGCTGCAGGCCAAGCTCGGTCCGGTCGAATGGAGCGACGACACGATCAGCTGGATGGCGCGCGCCGCGCTGCGCGGTGACGCGGGCGCGAGCCGGCCGGAGCAGTTGATCGCGGCCATCGCGCTGATGAAGCCGTCGGACCAGAAGGACATCACCTGGCAGTACTGGCGCGCGAAGGCGCAGCAGCAACTGGCGCCGACCGGCCCGTCCGGTGACGCCCAGCGCCGCGAAGCCCAGGAGACGCTGCGCGCGATCGCCTCGCCGCTCAGCTTCTACGGCAAGCTCGCCGCCGACGAATTGAAGCTGCGCCTGCCGCTGCCGCCGACGCCCGCGGATCTGACGGCGCCGGAGCGCGCGCAGGGGCTGGCCAATCCGGGGATCCAGCGCGCGCTGATGCTGCTCGCCGTGGGCCTGCGCAGCGAAGGCCAGCGCGAATGGAACTTCAGCCTGCGCGGCCTGTCGGATCGCGAGCTGCTGTCGATCGCGCAGGCCGCTTGCGAACGCGAGCTCTGGGAGCGCTGCATCCAGACCAGCGAGCGGACGAAGACCGAGATCGACCTGGCCCAGCGCTTCCCGATGCCCTACCGCGCGGACGTGTTGAAGCAATCGACGGCGGTGGGCCTGGACCCGGCCTACGTCTACGGCCTGATCCGGCAGGAGTCGCGCTTCATGATGGACGCGCGCTCGCACGTCGGCGCCGGCGGCCTGATGCAGGTGATGCCGGCCACCGCGAAGTGGACGGCCAGGAAGCTGGGCGTCGACTTCAAGCCCGACATGCTGCATGACCGCGACACCAACCTGCGCCTGGGCACCGGCTACCTGAAGCTGGTGATGGACAGCTTCGAGGGCTCGCAGGCGATGGCCGCGGCGGCCTACAACGCCGGCCCGAACCGGCCGCGCCGCTGGCGCGACGGTCCGCAGCTGGACGCCGCGATCTGGACCGAGAACATCCCCATCTGGGAGACCCGCGACTACGTGCGCAAGGTGCTGTCCAACGCGACGATCTACGCGCAGCTGATGGGCCGCGAGCGCGGCATCGTGCTGCGCGACCGGCTCGGCAGCGTCATCGGGCCGGCCGCCGCGTCGGCGCCGGACATCCCGGCCAACGGCACGAACTGACCCCGGCGCGCCGGCGACGGCGCCCTTCCCCTTTGCAGAGAGCTTTCCGCATGCAGCTGATCATCGGCAACAAGAACTACTCGTCCTGGTCGATGCGCCCATGGGTGCTGATGAAGGCACTGGGCATCGATTTCCAGGAGCGGATCGTCCGTTTCGACTTCACGCCCGACTCGACCTTCTATCGCGAGATCGGCGCGGTCACGCCGGCCGGCAAGGTGCCGGTGCTGGTGGACGACGGCCTCGCGGTCTGGGATTCGCTGGCGATCGTCGAGTACCTGGCCGACCGCTTCCCCGACAAGGCCGTCTGGCCGCGCGACGCCCGCCAGCGCGCGCGGGCGCGTTGCCTCTGCGCCGAGATGCACAGCGGCTTCGGCCATCTGCGCAGCCATTGCATGATGAACATCGACGCCGACCTGACAACCGTCGGCGCACGGCTGCTGCAGACCGAAGCTGGCCTGCGCAAGGACCTCGCCCGCGTCGTGGAACTGTGGACCGACGCGCTGACGCAGAGCGGCGGCCCTTTCCTGTTCGGCGAGTTCGGCGCGCCGGACGCATTTTTCGCGCCGGTGGTGATGCGGGTGACGCGCTACGGACTGCCGTTGCCCGCGCCGTTGACGGCCTACACGAACGCCGTGCAAGCCGCCCCGGGCGTGCGCGAGTGGATCGCCGACGCGATGGCAGAGAAGGACTTCCTCGACTTCGAAGAGCCCTACCGCGACGTCAGCGGACCGGTACCGGTCTTGAAGCCTTGAAATGAAAAACCGCCTTCCGTTGCCTGTGCGGGCAGGCGGCGGAAAGCGGCGAGGTGGGCCGACGCGAAATCAGTGGTCGCGGCGGCGGCGGACCATGAAACCTGCGGCGAGAAGGCCGCCGAGCATCATGGCCTGGTTCGTGGGCTCGGAGACGAAGGACGGCACGACGGTGTCCGCGCCCTCTTGTTCGTTGACATCTGCCAGCTGCGCGGGGGCGGGCTGGCTCTGCCGGGTGAAACTGGTGTCAGCGGCGACGTGCACGGAGTTCGTGTCCGGCGCTTGCTGCTCCTGCGCCTGGGCGGCGAGACCAATTCCGCCCAGCAGGAGGAGAAGAACAGACTTCATTCAAGATACTCCCTACTGCTATGCCGGCCTGCCTGACTACAACGTCTCTCTCGGTAGTTGGCCTGTTTGAACAGACACTGGTGTGCAGGTGGCATTGGTGAATATACGGATAGAGAGACTACTTTAGCTATCCCCTTCATCGGGGATGCTGCGCCGCAACATGAGTGTTCAGATGTATCTCGTTGGGGGGGCTGTCCGGGACGCCCTGCTGGGACTGCCCGTGCAGGACCGCGATTGGGTCGTGGTCGGCGCAACGCCCAAGTCGTTGATCGACAAGGGTTTTCTTCCTGTCGGCAAGGATTTCCCGGTCTTCCTGGATCCCGTGACCCATGAAGAGGTGGCATTGGCCCGGACCGAGCGCAAGACGTCTGCCGGGTACCACGGTTTCCAGTTCCACACGGCCCCCGATGTGACGCTTGAACAGGACCTGGCACGCCGGGATCTGACGATCAACGCCATGGCCCAGGCGGAGGACGGGACGCTCATCGACCCCTATGGCGGTCGGCGCGACCTCGAGGCGCGCGTATTGCGGCACGTCTCGGACGCCTTCGCGGAGGACCCGGTGCGGATCCTGCGGCTGGCGCGTTTCGCGGCCCGCTTCGGTGACTTCACGGTGGCGCCGGAGACGATGGCGTTGATGCGCGCCATGGTCGCCGCTGGCGAAGCCGACGCGCTGGTCGCCGAGCGCGTCTGGCAGGAGGTCGCCCGCGGCCTGATGGAAGGCCACCCGGCGCGGATGATCGAGATCCTGCGCGACAGCGGCGCGCTGGCGCGCATCGCGCCGGAGCTGGAGCGGCTGTTCGGCGTGCCGCAGCCCGAGGCGCACCACCCGGAGATCGACACCGGTGTCCACATGCTGCTGGTGCTGGAGGAATGCGCGCGCGTCGAGGCGCCGCTGCCGGTGCGCTACGCCTCGCTGTGCCACGACCTCGGCAAGGGCACGACGCCCGAGGAGGAATGGCCGCGCCACCTGAAGCACGAATCACGCGGCGTCGAACTGGCGGCGGCGCTGTCGCAGCGCTGGCGGGTTCCGTCGGACTGCAAGGAGCTCGCCGAGCTGGTCGCGCGCGAACACACGCACGTGCACCAGAGCCTCGACTTCAGCGCCGAGGCGCGCCTGCGCCTGATCGAGCGCAGCGACGCGCTGCGCCGGCCGGAGCGCTTCGCCCAGCTGCTGCTGGCCTGCGAGTGCGACGCCCGCGGGCGCGCGGGCTTGCGCGACCGCCCCTACCCCCAGCGCGCGGCGCTGCTGCACGACCTGCGGGCGGTGCAGTCGGTCGATCAGGCGGCGATCTCTTCGGCCGCGCTGGCGGCGGGCAAGAAGGGCCCGGCCATCGGCCAGGCGATCCACGAGGCCCGCAAGGCGGCGCTCAAAGCGTGTGAGAGCGATCGCCCGCGCTGAGGTCGTGGCGTCTCTTATCCCGGGGACGCCGCAGCTTCAGGCTGAAGGAAGGTCCTCGAAGTGCTTGACTGCGACTGAACTTCGTCGGGGTCCATGACCCCTTCCAGGTAGCTCGAATAGCGCTCATGCAGATGCTTGAGCGCTGCGCCCTTGTCGGCCTGGTAGGCCAGCCGTTCCTGGAAGAACTGCATGCGGGCCCGGTTGTCGTCGAGCACCTGACCCCACGTCTTGATGTGGATGGACACGTTGTCATTCTGATGAACAAGACCGGTCGATGTATTCCGGCCGATCTTGAATTTCCCCACGGGACCAATGTCGTCGCTGATCACCCAGAACACCCAATTCACATCCACGTTGCGGAAGCGTTCGTCAGCGATCACCGAGGCGGCGTAGCACTCGATCTGAGAAATCTCGTCGCGGTCGATCTTGATGGAGGGCGCCTTGAGTTCCACAACGAAGTGAGTCAAGTCGTTGGCGCGATAGCGCCGAGTCTGCCTCGACAACATCAGGTCAACGATGCCGCGCGTCTGGGAGACATGCTTGACTGGTGCGCCGATGACGACGTCCTCGCCCAACAGCGCTTTGTGCTTGCGAAGCACTTCGGTCAGCGACATGTCATCAACGGAGAGATGGAACTCCTCACCGAAGATCCATGGGTTCTGGGCGAGGATCCGATGCAGTTGGGCCCGCTCCTTCAGTCGCTGCTTCGGTCCCTTGTCGAAGAGGATCGCTTCAAGGCCGTTCAGGAACTTGAGCCGTTCGGAGACGACCTTCGCTCCATTGATGATCGAAGACATCGATCCCTCGCGCAACAGTTCGGCAAGTTCCTCCTGTTGGCGCACCGGAAGGTTCAAGACCTCGGTCAGGATCAGTTGAAGATCCTCGGGGCCCTTCTCGATCGCCTGACGGAGCATCCGAAGGTGGAGGGCCTTGCTCCGCGGCGCCGCTGCCTCGAAATCGGGAAGATATCGGGCGACATTGAGGGCGACGATGTCGAAGACCTGACGCTCGATCAGCTCGAGTTGGGTCACGGGTTCATCGTCAGGGAACGGATAGATCTTCTCCGCCTTCCATTCGGCAACGAAGCTGCGAGCTTCCTGCGCCGCAATCGAACGGAGGTGGTTCTTGTTCAAGTCAAACGCCCTATGCCTGGCGGTCCTCGATTGAACCTCGATCTGGAATTCTTCCTGCTGCATGGCACCTCGCCTCATTCGCTGCTTCGCGCCGGTGTGGCGCATTCGAATGGAGAGGTGATTGAACAACACGCGCGAGGACTCGAACGCCTTCGAGACCCGCAGCTAACTGATGTCAGCCATGCTCGGCTGAATTCCCACCAGCATGAGTCACTCTCGTTGTCGCGCCGCGCTCACAAGGTGTGCGACCGATCGCCCGCGCTGAACCCCAGCGCATCGAACCCATCCCCCGGCGCGAAGCCGATGACCTTGAACAGCTCGCCCATCTCGTGCTCGGCGATCAGCCGGTGGGCCATGCCGCGCTGCGCGAGGTCGGCGCCGCTCATCAGCTCGACCAGGCCGCAATTGATCAGGAAATTGGCCTGGCTCGTGTAGCCCAGCACCATCAGCCCCGCGTCCTGTCCCGCCAGCGCGATGCCGGTGAAGTTCACGTGCGCCGTGATGTCCTTCTGCCCCGGCAGCGCCAAGGCATCGGGATCGGCCATGTGCAGGTGATGGCACATCAAGGTGCCGCCCGTGCGCTGCGGGTGGTAGTACTCCGACTCCGGGAAACCGTAGTCGATGAAGAACGCCGCGCCGCGCTTCAGGCGCTCGGCCAGCGTGCGGATGAATCCCTCGGCCTGCGGATGCACCTCGGTGACCGTGCCGGGCACGAAGCCGATGTCGTGCTCCGGCGGCGTCGGCGGGCGCGCATCGCCGGGCCGGTCGTCGAAGGACAGCGCGCCCTGATCGTCCATCGTCACGCCGCGCCGCAGCCAGTGCTGGCCGTCCCAGCGCAGCAGCTCGACGGGGATCGCGTCCAGCAGCTCGTTGGCGACCAGCACGCCGTGGATCTCGTCGGGCCAGCGGTCCAGCCACTCCACCCGCGGCGCGAAGCGCGCCAGCCGCTCGGCCTGGCGCTCGCGCAAGGTGCCGGACAGATCGACGATGAAGTATTTCGACACCGGCGTTCCCGCCGCGTCCAGGGTCTCCAGCAGCTGCGCCGCGAGCGCGCCGCTGCCGGCGCCGAACTCGATCACCGTGTCGGTGCCGCTGACCGTCAGCGCCTGCGCGACCTGCCTGGCCAGCGCGCGTCCGAACAGCGGCGACAGCTCCGGCGCCGTCACGAAGTCCGAACCCTGCTGCGGCATCGTGCCGAACTTGCGCCGCGCGTTGGCGTAGTACCCCACGCCCGGCGCGTACAGCGCCAGGCTCATGTAGCGGTCGAACGGCAGCCACCCGCCGGCCGCGGCGATCTCGTCGCGCAGCAGCGCGGCCATGGCGGGATCCGTCGCATGCTGCATCGCGGCAGCCGACGCGCCCCGCGACGACGCGGTCGAGGCCCCCTGCGAGGAACGGGAAGCACCCTGCACGGGACTGGCAGCGCCATGCGGCGCGGGCGCCGCGCCGTTCAGGCGGGCGGAATCAGGCAACTTGGAAGTCATGTGTCGATCCTGGGAAGCGTCGGCTGACCGCGTTCGGCCAGCCAGGCTTCGAATTCCTCGGCGGGCATCGCCGGCGCGATCACCTCGCCCTGCAGCTCGTCGCAGCCCCACTCGGCCAGCAGGTGCCATTGCCGCGCGTTGCGCACGCCTTCGGCGCCGACGCGCAGGCCCAGGCCCTTGGCCATCTGCACCATGGCGCGCGTGATCGCGGCCGCGCCGCGATCGTCCGGCAGCACCGCCACGAAGCTCTGGTCGATCTTGAGCTTGTCCAGCGGCAGCCGGGTCAGCTGGTTCAGCGCCGTATAGCCGGTGCCGAAATCGTCGATCGAGATCGCCAGCCCTTGCGAGCGCAGCGTCTGCAGCAGCTCGGGCAGGCGGTCGATCTCCTCGGTGAGCATGCGTTCGGTCAGCTCGAGTTCCAACCACTCGCCAGGCACGCCGGCCGTCTTCAGCACGTGGGCCACCGACTTCGAGAAACTCGCCAGCCGGAACTGCATGCTCGACAGGTTCACCGCGATCGGCACCGACGCGACACCGCGCTCATGCCAGGCGCGCGTCTGCCGCGCGGCCTCGTACATCACCCACTCGCCCAGCGGCAGCATCAGGCGATGGCGCTCGGCCACGACGATGAAGGCATCCGGCGTCAGCAGCCCGCGCTCGGGGTGCCGCCAGCGCAGCAGCGCTTCGGCGCCGACCAGTTCGCCGGTGCGCGCGTCGACCTGCGGCTGATAGAAGAGCACGAACTGGTCGGCCGTCAACGCCTGCGCCAGCTCGGTCTCGAGCACCAGGTCCGCGTAGGCGTTCTCGGCCATCGCGTGCTCGAAGAAGCGGTAGGTCGCGCGGCCCGCGGTCTTGGCCAGGTACATCGCGGTGTCGGCGTGCTGCAGCAACTCCTCGGGCGACTCGCCATGCTCCGGGTACATCGCCACGCCGATCGACGGCGTCACCGACAGGTCGCGGCCGTCGGCCTGGACCGGCACCTCGACGACGCTCAGCAGCGCGTTGAGCACCGTCTGCACATCCTTGCGCTGATGCACGTCCTCGAGCAGCACGACGAACTCGTCGCCGCCGAAGCGCGCCACCAGGTCGCTGCCGCGCAGGCCGCCGCGCAGGCGTTCCGAGACGGTCCGCAGCACGCGGTCGCCTTCGAGGTGACCCAGCGAATCGTTGACCCGCTTGAAGTTGTCGAGGTCGATGAACAGCAGCGCCGCGCGGCGCGCATTGCCTTGCGAGAGCCGCTCGCGCAGCCGCTCCATGAAGGTCGCACGGTTCAGCAGGCCGGTGAGCGGATCATGCTGCGCGAGGTGCTGGATGCGCGCCAGCGCCTCCAGGTGCGGACGCAGGTCGCGGACGATCGTCATGCGCAGGCGCTCGCCGTTGCGCCACAGGGTCCGCACGATGAATTCGACGTCGATGCGCTCGCCGCTGCGATGCAGGATCGCCGTCGGGTAGCGGGTCTCCGTGCCGCTCATCATCACGTCGCGCACCGTGTCGACCTGATCCGGCGCGATCATCGACAGGGCCGACCGCCCCACCAGTTCTTCGAGCGTGTAGCCCACCAGCTCGCACAGCGGCGGGTTGACGTCGGTCATCACGCCGTCGCGGTGGAAGACGATGCCCTCCATCGACGCCTGCATGAACTTGCCCATCCGCTCCTCGGAGTCGCGCACGGCCAGCTCGGCCTCGCGGAAGCGGGTGATGTCGGAGATCAGCACGAAGCTGGACTGCACCTCGTCCGCGCCCGGCGGCATGTAGGGGATCAGGTTGACCTCGATCCAGCGCGGGCTGCCGTCACGGCGCTCCAGCCGTCGCTCGTAGCTGACGCTGACGCGTTCGCGCAGCACGCGCTGCACGTGGGGCTCGATCTCCAGCGAGGCGTCCTCGCCGATGATCTGCGCGAAGGTGCGGCCCAGGACGCTGGCCTCGTCCAGGCCGAAGCTGCGCGCGTACTGGCGGTTGGCGAAGCGGCAGGTGCGCGTGGCCGCGTCGAAGACCGCGATCAGCACCGGCACGTTGTCCGCGAGCAGCCGGAACTGCGCGGCCTGGTCTTCGGCCGAGGGCGCCGGGCAGGCCGGCGGCAGGGGCGGCACCGGCGCGTTCATTCAGTCCGTCCCGGCTGTCGAGGACATGGCGGACGGTGCGCTCGCAGCGGCATCGTCCGCGCGCGGCGGCTGCTCATCCAGCGTCTTCAGCGCGAGGCAGAGGTCCTCCCACGCCCGCGCCTTGTCCGGCAGGTTGCGCAGCAGGTAGGCCGGGTGGTACGTGACCACCAGCGGCACGCCCTGGTAGCGGTGGACGCGCCCCCGCAGCCGGCCGATCGGCTCCTGGCTGCGCAGCAGCTGCTGCACCGCGAAGCGGCCCATCGCCAGGATGATGCGCGGCTGGATCAGTTCGATCTGGCGCTGCAGGAAAGGCTCGCACTGCGCGAGCTCCGACGGATCCGGATTGCGGTTGCGCGGCGGCCGGCACTTCAGCGTGTTGGCGATGTAGACCTGCCGTTCCGGCGTCCCCTCGCCGCGGCTCAGGCCGACCGCGCGCAGCATGCTGTCCAGCAGCTTGCCGGCGGCGCCGACGAAGGGCTCGCCCTGCAGGTCCTCCTGCTCGCCCGGCGCCTCGCCGACGACCATCCAGTGCGCGCGCTCGTTGCCCACGCCGAACACGGTGTTCTTGCGCGACTCGCAGAGCCCGCAGGCGCGGCAGGACGCGACCTCGTCGCGCAGCCCGGGCCAGTCGAGGCGGGCGACGGCCTCGCGCGCCAGGCCACGGGCCTGGGCGAGCGCGGCATCGGCCGCAGCGGCCGCGGTCACCGGTGCCGCAACGGAGGCAGCCACGGGGGCCGCGACGGGAGCCACGTTGGGCGCGGCGGACGGTGTCCTCGCCGGGGCTTCCGGCGCGCGGCGCGGCGCGGGCGGCTCCGCCAGGGCGACCTCGGCGTCGACCATCGGCGCGCGCGCCGCGGGCGCGGCGTGCGGGTCGGTCGATCGCGCGGGCGCCACGGCACGTTGCGCGACGGGCGCAGCAGGCGCGACAGGCGCAGGCGCCTCGGTCGACGGCGCCGCGCCGGAAGCGGGCGTCCACAGCTTGAGGCCCATCGCCTCCAGCATCGCGCGTTGACGATCGTTCCAGCTCATGGGGCGGGCTCCATCAGGCGCAGCGTCATCAGGATGGCATCCTCGCGGCCATCCGCGCCAGGGTAGTAGCCGCGACGCAGGCCGCTCTGCACGAAGCCGTAGCGCTCGTACAGCCGGCGCGCGCGGACGTTGCTCTCGCGCACCTCCAGCCACACCTGGTGGCAGCCGCGGGCCCGCGCCAGCAGGCCCAGCGCGTCGAGCATGCGCCGCGCCAGTCCCTGCCCTTGCCGCTCCTGGGTCACGGTGATGTTGAGCAGGTGCATCTCGTCGATCACCTGCATCGCGAGGAAGTAGCCGCAGAGCCGCGCCTGCTCGTCACGCATGACGAAGCCGACGTAACCCGCAGCCATCGAATCGATGAAATTGCCGCGCGTCCACGGATGGCTGTAGGAGACGGCCTCGATGGCCATCACCTCGTCGAGGTCCAGCGCGCGCAGCGGCTGCAAGGATTGCAGCGACGGCGGCCAGGCCAGATCGCGGGGTTGGGCGCTCATCTCGTGGGCGCTCCCTTGGCGGCCTCGCGCTCGGCGGTGGTCAGGGCCACCTTGTCGCGCACGTACAGCGGCAACGCGTTGGCGGCGTCCTCCGCGAGGCCGGCATCGAAGGCCTGCCGCGCGAGCGCGCCCAGCGCGCGGGCGCGCGAGGCGGTGGTCGGGAAACGCCGGGCCGCGCCGGTCTCCAGCGCGAAGGCGCCCAGTGCCGAGCCGGCGACGATGGTCGGCGGTTCGTCCTGCCACAGCGCGCGCAGCGGATCGAGGTCCGTCAGCACCGGCTCAAGGGTCGTCGACCACCGCGCGCCGTTCCAGCGGTAGCGGCCGAGGTAGATCTGGTTCATGCGGGCGTCCATCGCGACCCACACGTCGAGCGATGGAAGCTCCCCACCGGCAGCGAGGAGCTGCTGGCGCGTGTCCTCGGCGACCAGCATCAGGCTGTCCAGGGCGAGCACCGGCTTGCCCGCGCCGAACGCGAGGCCCTGCGCCACCGAACACGCGGTGCGCAGCCCCGTGAACGCGCCTGGCCCGCGGCCGAAACCGACCGCATCCACGGCGGCCAGCGGCAGGCCGGCCTGCTTCAGCAGCGCCATCACGTCGGGGACCAGCCGCTGGGAGGCCAGGGCCCCGCCATCGGCGTCCACAAAAGCATCATGGCCCTGGCCCACGAGGGCCAGAGCCATGTGTTCGGTCGAGCTATCCAGGGCCAGCAACACGCTCATGGCTGAAGTGTAGTGGCCCGGGACGTCGCGGGGCCGGGAGATCCCCCGGCCCCGTGGGGCGCGATGTCGATCAGGGATCGGCCTGGAAGGCCGATCAGAACGAGTAACCCAGCGACAGCGTGTACACCACCGGACGGAAGTTGATGTCCGTGTGCAGCTCTTCCACGCCGTCCTTGGTCGTCGTGAACGAGCGCATCTTGCTTCGCACGTCCGCGTAGGCGACCGTCGCGTTCAGCGACCACTGCTTCGTGTAGGCCACGGTGAAGCCCGCGTGGGCGGCCAGGCCCCACGAGTTCTCCAGCGTGATGCGGGTCGGGCCGCCGCTGATCGCGTCGCCGGTGGGCGTGCTGCGCTTCTTCTCGAAGTAGGTGTAGTTCACACCCGCGCCGACGAAGGGATGGAACTTCGGGATCCATTCGCCGAGGTGGTAGTTCACGAACACCGTCGGCGGCATCTGGCGCACGACCGCGATCTGGCCGGCGTTGGCGAGCACGCCGTTGCCGTAGATCTTGTGCGACGGCGGAATGCCCAGCGCGATCTCGCCGCTCCAGCGCGGCGCGAAGCGGTAGGTGTAGCCGAAGCCCGTCGTGGTCGCGTCACCGACGCGGATCTGCGCGCCCGGCGCCGGGAACTGCTTGCTGCCGCCTTCCAGCGGCGCGGCCTTGCTGTTCACGTCGATGTGGGCCAGGCCCAGGTAGACCGTGTGCGTGCCGACCGCCGGCTCTTCGGCGCGGGCGGCGCCCGCCAGTGCCATCAGCGAAGCGGCCAGGATGAGGGTGATGTTCTTCTTCATGAATGATGTCTCCGTGCTGGTCGTCGGCGATTACGGCTGAGCAGCCAGGACCGATTGGAAGAAGCCGCGCGCCAGCGCATTGCAGAACGGCGGAACCAGCGTGCCGTGATAGGCCCCCTGCACCGCTGCCGCACCGGCCGCGCCACCGCCCGCCGCGGCGGACGTGGCCGCCTTGGCTTGTGCGAAGCCGCCCGCGATCGTCGCCGCCGTCACCTGGCCGGCCCAGGCCATCGAGGCCGAGCTTTCCAGGTTGGACGCCGGGTACAGCTGCCGCGCGAGGCGAAGTCGGCCTGCGCCTGGGCGGTGTTGGTGAAGAACACGGTCGGGTCGCCCGAGCCGCCGCACAGCGCGACCGGCGCCTTCGGCGTCCAGCCCAGCAGCGTGTTGGTCTGCAGCGCCGCGCGGAAGTTCGAGGTCGGGTACGCGGTCTTGAACGCGGGGTTCAGCAGGCCACCGGCGCCGAACAGGTTGGTGAACGTCGGATCGTTCGGCAGCTTGCCTTCCTGGATCAGCGTGGTGATCGACTTCTTCGACGGGAACAGCGTCTCCGCGGTCGCGGCGAACTGCGCGGCGTACACGTCGGTCGGCGCAGAGTAGATGTTGCCGTAGGCCTTCTGGTAGCTGGTCAGCATCAGCGGCAGGAACAGCGTCGCGCCGGCGTTGACCGGGCCGGTGTTGACGATCTGGTCGCTGAAGCCCACCAGGTTGTACGGGCCGGACATCGGCGCGGCGGCGGTGACGGGGAACTCGGTCGCGTAGTCGCGCTCCATCACCTTCTGCGTCGCCATCGCCACGTGGCCGCCTTGCGAGTAGCCGGCCAGCAGCAGCTTGGCCGACGGCTTCACGGCGCTCTCGGCGGCCAGGTGGGTCCGGGCGGCGCGCATCGCGTCGATCATCTCGATCGCGGACTGCTCGGCGTTCAGGTAGGTCGTGTACTGCAGGCCCGAACGGTCGTAGCCGAGGTAGTTCGGCGCCACGACGATGAAGCCCTGGGCGGCGTAGAACGCCGCGACCAGCGAGCCTTCGGCGTTGTTCTGGATGTCGGCGATGTTGTAGGCCTGGTCCGTCGTCGTGCCGTGGGCATAGAGCACCACCGGGCGGTTGCCCGTGCAGGCGGCGCCGGTGCCGGCCGGCACCAGCACGGCGGCGGAGGCGGAGGCCGGCAGGCCCTGGGGATCACGCGTCCAGTAGTAGACGTAGCGCACGTCCACGTCGCACGCGGCCTTGCCGCTGATCGCCTGCACGCCCTTCGCCGCGGTGCCCGCGTCGATCTGGGCGGCGGTCGCCGCGCCGGCCTTCAGGCCCAGTTCCAGCGTGCCGCGCGCCGGCGGCGGATCATCGCTCGAAGGATTGCTGCCGCCGCCGCAGGCGCTCAGCATGGCCACGGCGGCCAGCGTCAGGCTGGCCAGTTTGAATTGGCTGTTCATTCGGACTTCTCCAGGGGTTGTCTCCGTCGTCTGCACCGTCCCGGCGATCGCGGTCGGCACTAAATCGAACGGTCGTTCGTTTTTCTCAGGGATCACTTTAAGCGCGCGTCAGCCGGCGCTTACAAAAGGAAAACCCTGACAAGCCACAGCATGCCAGGGTCGTTGGGACGACGGACGCACAACCTGACCCCATCGAGGCGCGGTTGCAACACTTCCGTCATCAGACCGCGCGCGATGCGCGCGTCAGGATCGGTCTCAGAACGGGTTGTTCGTCGCCCGGTTGATGGCCTGCGAGGCCATGTTGTTGTGCATCACCGGACCGACCAGACGGTCGCTGGCCCACATGTGCGTGGCCGAGGTGGCGTTGGCCACCAGCGTCTTGTCGGTGCAGACCGGCGGCAGCGAGCTCGCCAGGCAGGCGGCGTCCGTCGAGTTCGACGCGGAGTACAGCGTCGGATAGCGGCTCATCGTGCCCATCAGCTCATCGGTCAGGATGAGGCCGATGTAATGGCCGTCGTTGCGGATCTTCAGACGCATGCCGGCGTTGAAGCGGCGTGAGAGTTCCGTCAACAGCGCGGCACGATCGGTGTCGGCGTGGACCGCCTTCTCGCGGATCGCGAACGGCGACAGGCCCATGTCCTGCACGGTGGACAGGATGATGCGGCCGTCGGCGTCGACGATGCGGTTGACCTGCGCGGCCAGGGCCTCGCCGCGCGCCTGCGCCGCGTTGCCCAGCGTGCCGGCGTCCTGCGCCGGGTACTGCGCGTACAGCTCGAGCACGTCGTCGGCGCCGGCCAGGATGGTGACCAGGTCCTTCGAGTCGAAGCCGTCGAGCGCGAACTGGCGGTCGATCTGCCCGGTGATGTCGGCGACCTTGGCGCCGGCGGTGGCATACATGCGCGCGGTCGGCGTGGCCAGCTTGTCCGGATTGCATTCGGCGAACACCAGGCCGAAACGCGCGGCGACCTGCTGCGTCCACACCTGGTTCAAGGTGCAGGTCACGGCCGCGGTGGTCGCGTCGGTCCCGTTGATCGAGTACTTCGTGCCGTCGCTGCGGATGGTGCTCGTCTCGTCACCGAAGGCGATGACGCGCGTGGCGCGGAAGGGGTCGATCTGCTCGCCGCCGCCGCCGCAGGCGGCCAGCATCGCGGTCGCACCCAGCAGCACGGCCAGGTGGCGCTTCACACTCTTCATGAACTCTCCAAATCTCGAAAACTCAGCGGGGCGCGAAGGCCGCCGCCGCGCGGGACAAGCGGTCCCGCACCCCATCCCAGGCGGCCTCTTGCGGAGGCGCCTCGATCCAGATCTCCGTCGCGCCCGCCGCGTCCAGCTCGCGCAGGACGGCAAACAGCTGACGCGCCGCCGCGCGCGCCTGGGCCGGCATGGCCCGGTGCAGCGCCGGCGCGCCGGTCCCGGCGAAGGACGAGCGGGAATATACCGCCAGCCCCGCCGGACGGTCGCCCGCCAGCGCGGCGCGTAGCGCTTCCGAGCCCATCAGCCGGACCGTCGCCCGCGGCGCGTAATGCGCAGCGAGTGTGCCCGACGCGCGCGGCGCCTGTGCGTCGGGCGCGTGTAAAGCGAGGCCCGCGGCGGCTTCCAGCTGCGCCGGGGTCAGCACACCGGGCCGCAGCAGCACCAGGCCGCCGCGGCTGACGTCGACGATCGTCGATTCGATGCCGACCTCGCACGGACCGCCGTCCAGCACGGTCAGGCCGGGGTCGAACTCGTCGGCGACGTGCGCGGCGGTGGTCGGGCTGACGCGGCCGAAGCGGTTGGCGCTCGGCGCGGCCAGGCCCTCGACGCCGAGGGCGCGGCACTCCGCCATCAGCGCGCGGAAGACCGGATGCGACGGGCAGCGCAGGCCCACCGTGTCCTGCCCGCCGGCGGCGGCCGCGGCGATGCCGGGGACGCGCCGGACGATCAGCGTCAGCGGGCCGGGCCAGAAGGCCTCGATCAATTGGTGGGCGACCGGCGACAGGTCTTGCCCGAAGACCCGGGCACCCTGCTCGTCGAGCACGTGCACGATCAGCGGGTGGTCGCTGGGGCGGCCCTTGGCGGCAAAGATCTTGGCGACCGCGTCGTCCTGGTCGGCCCGCGCCGCCAGGCCGTAGACGGTCTCGGTCGGCACGCCCGCGAGTTCCCCCGCGGCGAGCACGCGCGCGGTGGCCCGCACCGCGTCGGGCGATTGGCCATCGAGCACCTGGAAGCCGGACTCCGTCATCACGCCATCACCACGTCCCATCACCACGTCGTTACCCGCGTCGTTACCCGCGTCGTTCTCTGCGTCATCGCCCACGCCCTCGGCCTCACCACGCCTCGGGCAGGCCGAGGAGCGCGCAGGCGCGCCGAGCGCTCGCGCGGGCGTCCTCGGCGGTCGCGCCGATCACGTTCAGGTGGCCCATCTTGCGGCCATGGCGCGCCTGCGCCTTGCCGTACAGGTGCAGCTCGGCGCCGGGCAGTGCCAGCACGCCGGCCCAGTCGGGCGTCCGTTCCCGCCCTTGCGCGTCGAACCACAGATCGCCCAGCAGATTCAGCATCACCACCGGCGAATGCAGGCGCGGCTCGCGCAGCGGCAGGCCGGCCATCGCGCGGACCTGCATCTCGAACTGCGAGACGTCGCAGGCGTTCATCGTGTAGTGGCCCGAGTTGTGCGGGCGCGGCGCCATCTCGTTGACGACCAGGCGGCCGTCCTTCAGCACGAAGAACTCGACGCACAGCACGCCGACGTAGCCCATGCCGGTCGCGATCGCGGCGGCCGAGCGGCGCGCCTGCGTCTGCAGCGCATCGTCCACGTCGGGCGCGGGCACCTCGGTCACGGCGAGGATGCCGTCGCGGTGCAGGTTCTGCTGGACCGGGAAGGTCACGACCTCGCCGTCGGCGCCGCGCACGACCAGCACGCTCAGCTCCAGCGCGAGCGGCAGCATCTGTTCGAGCACGCAGTCCACGCGGCCGAGTTCATCGAAGGCGGCGGCGAGCTGCGCCCGGTCGGCGACGCGGCGCTGCCCCTTGCCGTCGTAACCGAGGCGGGCGGTCTTGAGGATGCCCGGCAGCAGCGTGTCCGGCACCGCGGCCAGATCCGCGGCGGTGTGCAGCACCGCGTACGGCGCGCAGGGCACGCCGCTGGCGTCGAAGTGGGCCTTCTCGCGGGCGCGGTCCTGGCAGACCGCCACGGCGGACGCGCCGGGCGCGACGACGCGCACCCGGGCCAGATGCTCCAGCGCGCGGGCGGGCACGTTCTCGAATTCGGTGGTGACCGCGTCGCAGCGGCGGGCGAGGTCGTCGAGCGCCGCCGGATCCAGGTAATCGGCCTTCAGGTGTTCCTGGGCGACGGCCCCGGCGGGGCTGGACGCATCCGGGTCCAGCACCACGCAGCGATAGCCCAGCGCCTGGGCGGCGTGGACGAACATGCGGCCGAGCTGGCCGCCTCCCAGCACGCCCAGCGTCGCGTCACCCGGCAGCAGCGGCATCAGCGCAGCTCCTCGGTCATCGCGGTGGCGGCGGCGGTCTGGCGCCGGCGGAAGGCGTCCAGCTTCGCGCGCAGGTCCGGGTTGTCGCGGGCCAGCACGGCCACGGCGAACAGCGCCGCGTTGCCCGCGCCGGCGTTGCCGATGGCGAAGGTCGCGACCGGGATGCCCTTGGGCATCTGCACGATCGAGTGCAGCGAATCCACGCCCTGCAGGTGGCGGCTGGCGACCGGCACGCCGAGCACCGGCACGAGGGTCTTGGCGGCCAGCATGCCCGGCAGGTGGGCGGCGCCGCCGGCGCCGGCGATGATCGCCCGCAGCCCGCGGCCTTCCGCCTGCTCGGCGTAGGCGAACATCTCGTCGGGCATGCGGTGGGCCGAAACGACCCGTGCCTCGAACGGCACGCCGAACTCGGTGAGAATGTCGGCGGCGTGCTTCATGGTCTCCCAGTCACTGCTGGAGCCCATCACCACGCCGATGACGGGGGCGATGTCGGGAGTGGTGGCGCTGCTCACCGGGTCGGTCCTCGATTGTCAAATCGTGAAACCTTGAATTGTAGGCGGGAGCCTCAGGTGCCGTTCTTGCCGTTCCTGTTCCGACAGGATCGCGTCGCCGCCCGCTCCCGCCCTGCCCCACCATGACCGACATCACCCTCCAAAACTTCGAAGCCGACCTCCTGCAGGCCTCCATGCAGCAGCCGGTGCTGCTCGACATCTGGGCGCCGTGGTGCGGCCCCTGCCGCACGCTGGGGCCGATGCTGGAGAAGCTGGAGGTGGCCTACGCGGGCCGCTGGAAGCTGACCAAGCTCAACAGCGACGACCAGCCGGAGATCGCCACGCAGCTGAGCCAGGCCTTCGGCGTGCGCTCGATCCCGTTCTGCGTGATGTTCGTCGGCGGCCAGCCGGTGGACGGATTCGTCGGCGCGATCCCCGAAGCGCAGATCCGCGAGTTCCTGGACCGCCACGTGCCGACCGGCGAGGCGCTCGAGGCCGAAGAGGACCTGGCCGAGGCGCAGGCGCTGCTCGAGGAAGGCGATGCCGACGGCGCGCTGGAGAAGCTGCAGGCCGCGGTCCTGGCCGATCCGAACAACGAGGTGGCGCGCTTCGACCTGATCCGCGCGCTGCTGGAAGACGACCAGCTGGAACACGCCAAGGCTGCCTTCGCGCCGGTGGCGCACCAGGCGGCGGACACGATCACGCCGCACGCGAGATTCAAGGCGCTTGCCGCCTGGATCGCTGCCGCCGAGCGTGCCGAGCAAGGCCTGGACCCGGCCGCGCTGCAATCGGCGATCGCCAACAACAAGCGCGACTTCGACGCGCGCTTCGCGCTCGCGCAGGGCCTCTTCGCCGGCCGCGACTTCACCGGCGCGATGGAAGAGCTGCTTGAGATCATCATGCGTGACAAGACCTGGAACGACCAGCTGGCGCGCAAGACCTATGTCGCGATCCTCGAGATCATGACCAAGCCGGTGCAGGCGGCGCACGGCGCTGCCGCGCCGCAGGCCGGCGGCCTGCAGCTGTCGGGCCACAGCACCGTGGCGCCGGCCGACCCGCTGGTCGACCAGTACCGCCGCAAGCTGAGCATGGCGCTGTTCTGACCTGACCCCACAGCCCTCCCGAGCCCTCCCCCGCAGTCCCCGGTAGCAAAACCGGGGAAGTACGTCGATGGTGGGGGACGGCAGGTCGTGAGGTTTCCGCGCTTGCCGCGGAGGCCTCATGACCTGGCGGCCAACGCCCCGGCCTCAGCAGGACGGCAGCATCAGAGCATCACCTGCGCCACCCCAGCGCGCGCCAGCCGATCCAGCTCCTGGGGATCAGCCTCGTTGTCGGTGACCAGCACGTCGATATCGGCGCAATCGCAGACCTGCATCCGGCTGCCTTGCCCGAGCTTGCTGGAGTCAGCGAGCAGCACGCGCTGACGCGCACGGGCCAGCATCGCCTGCGCCACCGCCACCTCCGCCCACAGGTAGCTTGACGCGCCCTGCCGCACGTCGAGCGCCGTCGGCGAGATCAGCGCGATGTCCACGCGATGCCGCGCGATCTCCGCGACGGTGAATTCGCCGAAGGTCCCGGACGTCTCCCGGCACATACGCCCCGCCGAGCATCAACAGCTCGTGCCCCTGGCGCCCTGCCATCGCGTCGCACACCGCGACCGAGTTCGTGATCACGCGCAGTTCCTGCGCCTGGGCGAGCGCCTGCGCCAGCGCATGCGTCGTCGATCCCGCATCGATGAACAGGCTGATCCCCGGCTTCACCAGCGTGAGCGCCTGCCGCGCGATCGCCTGCTTCTGCCGCCGGCGCGACTGCGCGCGCTCTGCGTAGCTCGGCTTCGGCCGGCACCTCCGACTGCACTGCGCCGCCGTGCACACGGGCGAGCTTGCCGCCCTGCTCCAGCTCGATCAGGTCGCGACGCACCGTCTCGCGCGACACGCCGAGCTCGCGCGCCGCTTCGTCCGTCGTGAGGCGGTGGCGCTCCCGCAGCAGCAAGAGGATTTTGTCGTGTCGTTCCTGGGACCACATGGATCGCTTGTTCTCCCTGCCGGAGCATCGGCCGCCGCATCCCTGTCGATGGGTTCAGCCGTCACCGGACGTCGCATTCACCCAAATCCACGCAGCGCCTTCATGACAGTTTGAGGATTTATTTGTGATGTTGTGGATATCCAGCAGTCATCGCGAGAAGGGCTGTGGTTTTCCGTGTTTGTCGTTGTCTTGTCGTGGACGGTTGTGACAGTGCGGGTCGTTCGTTGGTCAAACCGACCGCATTGACGACCTCTCCTCCGACACCTCAACGCACCGAGTCCCCACCATGAAGCACCCGATGCCCACCGCGCTGGTCCTGGCCCTGAGCCTGGCCTATGTGTTCCCCGCCGCCGCCCAATCGACCGACGCCGCGAAGTCCGCCGACACAACCGCCGCCGCGTCGTCCGAACGCTCCGAGCTGGAGCGCGTCACCGTCTCCGTCGGCCGCGGCCAGCTGCGCTCCGTGCAGAGCCTGAGCCAGACCGAGTTCGACAACGCCCTGGCCGGCAGCAGCCCGCTGGCGACCGTCGCCCGCCTGCCCGGCGTGAACTTCCAGTCCGCCGACGGCCTGGGCAACTACGAGTGGTCGACCCGCTTCACCGTGCGCGGCTTCTCGCAGAACCAGATCGGCTTCACGCTCGACGACGTGCCGCTGGGCGACATGTCCTACGGCAACTTCAACGGCCTGCACATCAGCCGCGCGATCTCGAGCGAGAACGTCGGACGCGCCTCGCTGTCGCAGGGCGCCGGCGCGCTGGAAACGGCCTCGTCCAGCAACCTGGGCGGCACGCTGCAGTTCTATTCGAGCGACCCGCTGGACAAGTTCGGCTTCCGCGCCTCGCAGACCATCGGCAGCGATTCCGCCGCCCGCACCTTCCTGCGCGTGGACAGCGGCCGCGACGGTGGTCGGCGACTTCTATGTCAGCTACACCAACCAGGACGCCGACAAGTGGAAGGGTGACGGCCAGCAGAAGCAGGAGCAGTGGAACCTGAAGTGGACCAAGGCGATCGGCGACAGCCGCCTGTCCGCCTTCATCAACACCTCGCGCCGCAAGGAAGTGGACTACCAGGATCTGTCGCTGGACCTGATCAAGCGCAAGGGCGACACGCTGGACAATTTCTACCCGAACTTCGCCGCCGCGGTGAACGCCTCCAACACGCTGTGCGGCAACAACGGCAGCACCTACGTGGCCGCCTGCGACGACCAGTATTACGCCGGCGCCGGCCTGCGCAACGACGAGCTGTACGGCGCCACCGCCGACCTGCGCCTGGCGCAGAACATCACCTGGAAGACGACGGCCTACTACCACCACAACAAGGGCATGGGCCTGTGGTTCACGCCATACCAGGCCTCGCCGGACGGCACGCCGATCTCGGTGCGCACGACCGAGTACGGCATCAAGCGCGGCGGCGTGGTCTCCAACGCCGAGTTCGACCTGGGCGACCACCTGATCAAGGCCGGCGTCTGGTTCGAGGACAACGACTTCGACCAGGCCCGCCGCTTCTACGCCGCCACGGCGAACACCAGCGTCTACCAGTTCCCGAGCAACCCGTTCCTGACGCAGTGGCAGTACGCGTTCAACACGAAGACCTCGCAGTTCTCGCTGTCCGACACCTGGTCGGTGGCCAAGGACCTGACCGTCGGCGCCGGTTTCAAGGCGCTGAAGGTCAAGATCGACGGCCAACTGGAAGCGGGCACCGGCATGCCGTCGGGCTCGATCAGCGCGGAGAAGGGCTTCCTGCCGCAGCTGGGCATCAACTACCGCCTGTCGGCCAACAACGAGCTCTACGGCACGCTGGCCCGCAACATGCGCGCCTACCAGGGCGCGGCGACCGGCACCTCGCCGTTCGCGACGACCACCGCCGGCTTCAACGCCATCAGGGGCAGCCTGAAGCCCGAGACCTCCGACACCGTGGAAGCCGGCTGGCGCACCAGCGGCCGCGGCTATGAAGGCTCGGTCAGCGCCTACCTGGTCAACTTCAAGGACCGTCTGCTGAGCGTGCAGCAAGGCTCCGGCATCCAGGGCAACCCGGTCGTGCTGTCCAACGTCGGCGACGTGCGCGCCACCGGCGTCGAAGCGGCCCTGTCCTTCCGCCTGGCCTCGGCGCTCACCTGGTACAACAGCGTGAGCCTGTCCAAGTCGACCTACCGCGACGACGTCGTCAGCGGCACCACGACGATCGCGATCCGCGGCAAGCGCGTGGCCGACGCGCCGGACACGATGATCAAGTCGCAGCTGGGCTACGACGACGGCGCGCTGTTCGGCAACATCGGGGTGGACTACATGTCCAAGCGCTACTACTCGTACACCAACGACGCCTCGGTCCCGGACCGCACGCTGGTGAACCTGAGCGCCGGCTACAAGCTGAAGAACGTGTCGATGCTGCGCGAGCTGAGCCTGCAAGGCAGCGTGACCAACGTGTTCGACAAGCACTACATCTCGACGATCGGCTCGAACGGCTTCACGAACAGCGACCCGACGGGCACCTACGCGACGCTGCTGCCGGGTGCGCCCCGTCAGTTCTTCGTGACGCTGACCGGGAAGTTCTGAGGCCATGGCCGGGGATGTCGATGACGTGAAAGGCGCTCCCGATGCGGGCGCCCGGCTGACACGCCGTCAGCTGCTGGCGGGCTCGCTGGCGGCGCCTCTCGCGGTGCCGCTGGCAGGCTGCGCCACGACGGAATCGGCGGACCCGGCGACTCCGGTCGCCGACCCGACCGCGAAGGTCGATGCGGAGGCGCCCCGGCGATTCCGCGTCGCCTTCGGGTCCTGCGCGAAGCAGTCCAAGCCGCAGCCGATCTGGCGCGCGATCGGGGCGGCGAAGCCGGACCTGTTCGTCTTCCTCGGCGACAACCTGTACGCCGACGCCCGCGACGAAGCCACGCTGCGACAGCGTTACGCCGAGTTCATGGCGGTGGAGCCGCTGCAGGCATTCCGGCGCTCGACGCGCCACGTCGCGATCTGGGACGACCACGACTTCGGCGACGACGACGAGGGCGCGGACTATCCGCTCAAGCAGCTCTCGCAGCAGCTGTTCTGCGATGCGTGGAACGAGCCGGCCGGCTCGCCACGCCGACGCGCGGACGGCATCTACCAGAGCTACGTCTTCGAGGCCCTCGGCCGGCGCATCCAGGTCATCCTGCCGGACCTGCGCTTCAACCGCACGATGCTGACGGCGGACCCGTCGCTGAAGTCGAGCTACGCGGCGATGGTGCTGCGCGCCAAGCTCAGCGGGCAGCCGATGACCGGCTGGTACGTGCCGGACGCGCGGCCCGAGGCGACGCTGCTCGGCCAGGCGCAGTGGACGTGGCTCGAAGCCCAGCTGCGCGTGCCGGCAGACGTGCGGCTGATCGGCTCCAGCGTGCAGTTCGCGGCCGATGGCAGCGGCTGGGAAGGCTGGGCCAACTTTCCGCGGGAGCGCGCCCGGCTGGTCGAACTGATCCGCACGACGCGCGCCGAAGGCGTCGTCTTCCTCAGCGGCGACATGCATTACGCGGAGCTCTCCAGCATCGATGTCGACGGCGGCTACCCGCTGTGGGACGCGACGTCCAGCGGCCTGACCGAGGTCTGGGACATCCCGACGCCCAATCGCAACCGGCGCTCGGCGGTGATGGCGGAACTCAACTTCGGCGTGCTCGACATCGAGCCTGTCACCGAAGGGGAGGATGATCTTCGCCTGCGCTTCGCGCTGTGCGACGTGAATGGAAAGGCCAAGGTGACGAAGGCACTGACGTTGTCGGGCCTGCGCTTCCCGGCCAAGGAGAAGACCGCATGACCCTGTCCCGACGCAGCCTGCTGCGGACCCTGCCCGCTTCGCTGCCTGCCCTCGTGCCCGCCCTGTGCGGGCCTTTTGCGTCTGACGCCTTCGCCCAAGGCGGCCAGCCGGCCTCGATCGCGCTGGACGCGCTGATGACCGCCGCCCGCAAGGAGGGCCGCGTGAACAGCCTGGGCATGCCCGACGACTGGGCCAACTGGCGCGCGACCTGGGCCGACCTGCAACGGCTTTACGGCCTGGCGCATGTCGACACCGACATGAGCAGCGCCGAGGAGATCGCCAAGATCGAGGCCGAGAAATCCAACGCGAGCGCGGACATCGGCGACGTGGGTTTCGAGTTCGGCGCGATCGCGAAGGCGCGCGGCATCACGCAGCCCTACAAGCCGACGACCTGGGGCGCAGGTGCCGGACTGGGCCAAGGATGCCGACGGCCATTGGGCGCTGGCCTACACCGGCACGATCGCCTTCGCGGTGAACCGCAAACGGCTGAAGGACGTGCCGCGGAGCTGGCAGGCGCTGTTCGCGTCCAAGGCGCGCGTGATGATCGGCGAGGTCGGCCGCGCGGCGCAGTCCAACGCGGCGGTGCTGGCGGCGGCGGTCGCGCTGGGCGGCGACGAGACCAAGCTGCAGCCGGCGCTGGTGGCCTTCGCGCAGATCGCGAAGGACAAGCGGCTGATCGGCACCAACGCGACGCCCGCGCTGATGGAGCGGGCCGAGGCCGACGTCTTCCTGCTGTGGGACTTCAACGCCCTGTCCTACCGCGCGAAGCTGCCCAACGCGGCGGACTACGAGGTACTGATCCCGTCGGACGGCTCGATCACCAGCGGCTACACGACGATCCTCAACCGCTGGGCGCCGCATCCGAACGCGGCGATGCTGGCGCGCGAGTACATCTTCAGCGATGCCGGCCAGATGAACCTCGCGCGCGGTCACGCCCGGCCGATCCGCATCGCGCAGCTGCCGCTGCCGCCGGACCTGAAGGCGCTGCTGGTGCCCGAGGCGCAGTACGCGAAGGCGCGCGCGCTGAAGCCGGCCGTGTGGACCGAAGAGGTCAAGAAGCTGCCGCGCGCGTGGCAGCGCGAGGTGCTGGGAGCGGCACGATCGACCACGAGCACCGGCCCTCTTCCTCCCCCTTTCCCCGGCGCCTCAACGAGCGCCGGAGCGCCTTCGCCCACGGCTGCGGCCGCAACGATCTCCACTGCCCCGCCAGCCTCGCTGCCGACCTCCTCGTCCTCGATCGACGCCGCGGCGGAAGCAGCCGCCGCGATCGCCCAGGCGGCGGATCCGGCGCGCAAGCTGGTCGTGCTGCTGGCCGACGGTCTGCGCGCCGACACCGCGCGCGACTACATGGGCTACCTGCAGGCGCTCAACGAGGCGGGCCGCGCGCAATGGCGCTCGCTGCGCTGCGAGCTGCCGAGCCTGTCGCGCCCGCTGTACGCGACGGTGATCAACGGCGAGCCGCCGTTGACGCACGGGATCCTCGGCAACGGTCAGGCGGGGCAGCAGCTCGCGCATCATCTGTTCCAACGCCTGGACGCGCAGGGCGTGCCGGCGGCGGTCGCCGCGTATCACTGGTTCTACGAGCTGCTGGCGGGCGAGGTCTTCGATCCGCTGCGCCATCGCGACGCGGTGCCGACCGGTTGCGGCATCCAGGCGGCGCGCTGGTACTGGGAGGACGACTATCCCGACAGCCACCTGCTCGCCGACGCCGAAGCACTGCGCCGCGCACACCTGCCGGTGCAAGGCCCGTCGCTGCTGTTCATCCATCCGATGGGGCCGGACCTCGCGGGTCATGTGCACGGCGGTGAATCGACGCAGTACGCGATGAGCGCGCGCAAGCTCGACATGCTGCTCGCGCAGCTGCTGCCGCGCTGGCAGGCCGACGGCTTCGACCTGCTGCTGACCAGCGACCACGGCATGAACGCCGATCGCATGCACGGCGGGCCGCTGCCGGTGGAGCGCGAGGTCCCGCTGGTCTGGGTGCCGCACGACGGCGCGGTGGGCTTGGAATTGCCCGAGCGTCAGACCGGCATCGCAGACTGGATCCTCGCGCGGCTGGGCATCAAGGACGCCATGGGCGGCGCGCTCGCATGAGCCTGAACGCGCGGACCGCCACGCGCCTCGCCGGGCCGCTGCTCCTGCTGACGGCCGCCGCCCTGCTGCTGCCCTTCGGCTGGCGCGCCATCGCGCTCTTGGTCGACTGCATCGGCCAGGGCAACGGCTGCGCCATCGGCGAGCTGACCGCCGACAGCTACTACCTCGAAGCCGCCTGGAACACGCTGTGGCTGGGCATGCTGTCGGCGCTGATCGGCTTGGCCATCGGTCTCGGCGCGGCGATCGCGTTGCTGCGCGTGCCGCGGCTGGAGTCCTCGGTGACCCTGCTCGCGAGCCTCGGCGCCAACTTCTCCGGCGTGCCGCTCGCGGTGGCGCTGCTGCTGCTCTTCGGCGCGCAAGGCGTCGTGACGGCGACGATGCAGGCCGCCGGGCTCGCGCCATGGGTGGACCTGCAGGGGCTGGACGGACTGCTGCTCGCCTATGTCTGCTTCCAGGCACCGCTCGCAACGCTGCTGCTCATCGCGCCGGTCAAGATGCTGGACGGCTCGCTGCAGGACGCCGCAGCCACGCTCGGCGCGGGGCCGATGCTGTACTGGCGGCGCGTCGGTCTGCCGCTGATGCTGCCGAGTCTGGTGGAGGTTTTCGGCCTTCTCTTCGCCAACGCGGCGGCGGCCTTCGCCACGCCGTTCGCGCTGAGCGGCACGGCGGCGCATGTGCTCGCGGTGCGCATCGCCTCGCTGGTGAGCGGCGACATCTTTGCGCAGCCCGAGCTGTCGGCACTGCTGGCGCTGGTGCTGTTCGCAATGCTCGCGGTGGTGATCGGCCTGACGCGCTGGACGGCAGCGCGACTGCGGAGGGGCCGCGCATGAGCGCCCCCTCGACCTCCACCACGAACCGTCCCGTGATCTCGGCGCTCGCCCTCTCGGCGTTGCTGATCGTGGTGCTCGTGCCGATGGCGGCCTTGCTGGTCTACGGCCTCACCGGGCGATGGACCGCCACTGGTGGCCGGAAGATCCGACGCTGCGCTGGATCGTCGAAGCCGTCGCCGATCCGCGCGTGCAAGGCGCGGTGGTGCGCACGACGCTGCTCGCCTTGGCGAGCGCGACGCTGGCGCTGGTCTGCGGCGCGCTGGCGACGATTCCCGCAGCCCTCGCAGTGCAGCTCGACGACGGCCCGGCCGCACGTCGACTGCAGCGCAGCTTGGACCTCGTGGCGCTGTTGCCCTTTGCGATCGCGCCGGTGGTGATCGCGATCAGCGCGCTGGAGCTCTTCGTCGGCCGCTGGGGCGGCTGGCTGCCGCTCCCGCTGGTCTACGTCGCGGTGGTTGCGCCGACGCTCTTCCCGCTGATCCACAAGACGCTGCAATCGGCGCTCGCGCAGTTGAACGCGGCCTCGCTGATCGAGGCGGGCCGCACGCTGGGCGCGAGCGACGGCCACACGGTGCGGCGCGTGCTGCTGCCGATGCTGGCGCCGGCGCTGCTCGCGGCGTTCCTGCTCGCATGGGTCACGGCGGCGATGGAATTCGCGATCGCGAACCTGCTGCTCGGCGGACAGCTGGAGCTGCTGCAACCGCTGATGAACAGCCTGCGCAACGCCAACGGCCACCAGGCGGCGGCCTTGATGGTGCTGGCCTTCGGCGGCGTCGGCGCGGTCGTCGCGGCGGTGGCCGCGCTCACCCGCCGCTGGACTTCAGCCGCGTAGCGTCGATGAGCGCTCGCCTCGCCACGACCTTGGGTTCCCGCCTCACTTCAACGACCTCCGTGCGATGACCTCGACCGCTCCTACGACTTCCCACGATGCCGACGTGCCGGCGCAACTCGCGGTCCGCGGTGCCGAGCTCGCGCTGGGCGGGCGACCGGTGCTGCGCGGCATCGACCTGACGCTGGCGCGCGGCGAGGTCGTCGCGCTGCTCGGCGCCTCGGGCTGCGGCAAGACGACGCTGCTGCGCTCGATCGCGGGGCTGCAGCGGCTGGACCGCGGGTCCATCGCGATGGCGGGACAGTACGTGGAGTCGTTGCGACCGCAGGCGCGCGACATCGGCATGGTGTTCCAGCACTACGCGCTGTTCCCGAATCTCTCGGTGCGCGAGAACATCCGCTTCGGCCCGCTGGCGCGCGGCGAGGAAGTGGCTCTCGCCGACGCGCGGGCGGACGAGCTGCTCGATCTCATCGACCTGCGCGCGCTGGCGGACAGGCTGCCGCAGGCGCTGTCGGGCGGACAGCGGCAGCGCGTGGCGCTCGCACGGGCGCTGGCGACGCGACCGATGCTGCTGCTGATGGACGAGCCGTTCTCCGCGCTCGACGAGCACTTCCGGCTGCCGCTGCGGCGGCAGTTCCGTCAGCTGCAGCGAGAGCTCGGCCAGAGCTGCGTGATCGTCACGCACGACCGCGAAGAAGCATTCGAGATCGCCGACCGCGTGGCGGTCATGTTCGACGGCGTCATCGCGCAATGCGCGTCGCCGCGCGAACTGCGGCGCGCACCGGCGAACCGGCGGGTGGCGGACTTCCTCGGGATCTTCAACCGCCTGGACGCACGGACCTTGGACGGTGCGTGGCGGCGCGACAGCGGCCATTGGATCGCGCCCGTGGAGGCGCTGGCAATCGAGGAGGGCCAGGGTACCGGCGACGCATCGCGGAAGCGCTGCGATTCACGGCAACGCTGCGGGCGAGTTATCCCGGGCAGCAGCGCGTGGCGTGTGAGCTGGAGGGGCCGGGAGGTCAGACGCTGACGCTGTGGCGCAGTCATGAAGAGGCCGAGCTCGCTCCCGGCAGCGTGGTGCAGGTCGCGATCGCCGAACCGGCGTTGCGGTGGATCGAGGGATAGCCGCCGGTGCGGCATGGCGACGATTCCGGGTTGCGCCTCATGCCGGGGGGCAAGGGCGGCTGAGGCCGGTCAGTCGATCTTCGGCCGGTACTCCGCCGGCAACGCCTCCCGATACGGATAGAACTTGAAGTACGGCCTCGCCTCCTCGAGCGTGCGCACGACGGAGGGGCGTTGCATCAGCCGCTCGAAGTACGCCGCGAGCCGCTGCTGCGAGGGCGCGAACGGCACCAGCGTCGCCGCATAGAACAGCGACGGCGCCGCCGCGCAGTCCGCCATGCTGAAGTGCTCGCCCGCGGCCCACTCGCGATCGGCCAGGCGCTCATCCAGCATCCCGTACGCCATCGCCAGCGTGTCGCGCGCCTTGTTCACCGCGATCGGATCGCGGTCCGCTTCCGCGCGCAACCGGTCCCCGACGATCGCCTGCATCGGCAGCATCACGTAGAGATCGAGCAGCCGATCCATCAACCTCACCTCCAGCGCCGCGTCCTCATCGGTCGGCACCAGTTGCTGATCCGGCCGCCCGTATCGCTTGGCGAGGTACTCGATGATCACGCTGGTCTCCGGCACCACGCGATCGCCGTCCACCAGCAGCGGCATCTTCCCCGTCGGCCAACGCGCGAGGAACTCCGCCCGCTGCGTCGGATCGCCGAGGTCCAGGAACCGCCGCTCGACGTCGATGTCCAGTTCGTTCAACGCGATCAGCGCCTTGTGGCAGAACGATGAGAGCGGATGGAAGTGCAGGCTCAGCGCCATGTCATTCACCTTGATGAGGTAGCCGTGAAAGACAGGTTAACTCGCGACCGCGTTGCGAAGTTAGGGGCAGAGCTTTCGATCCCCATCGCCTAAGTTTCCTGGCCCCGCCCCGGGGCGGCCTGGAGGCAACAACATGAAGAAGACACTCGTGAAGGCGCTGCTCGCGCTCAGCGCCTGCACCGCCGCGTTGACCGCGCCGACCACCGCGACGGCCGGCGACTGGCCCCTCGCGATGGGCGACTACTGGGAAGTCACCGGCGTGCACCTCAAGGACGGCGCCGCGTTGACCTACGCGGAGTTCCTCGCCAAGGAGTGGAAGGCCGACCAGGAGTTCGCCAAGTCCAAGGGCTGGATCAAGGGCTACCTGCTGCTGAGCAATGCCTACCCGCGCAAGGGCGAGCCCGACCTCTACCTGATCCTGATGACCGACCGCATCGCCACCGGACCCGAAGGCGAGAAGCGCAATGACGAGTACCTCGCCTGGCGCAAGAAGACCGACGCGCAGCTGCAGAAGGAGTCGGGCAACCGCTTCGAGTTCCGCGAGATCGGCAGCTCGATGCTGCTGCAGGAAATGAAGTTCAAGTAGTCCGTCGGAGATCGCCGCACGCCGGATCGGCACGCGGCATCTCGGCGCTTGACGTTTCTCCTTCCCTCAACTACATTAATTCCATCGCATGCGATTTAAGCGCATCCGATAGACAGTCACCCTTCCCTCAGCCTCTCCTGACTCCTAGGAATCCATCATGACCAAGATCGACAAAGTCCTCCTGACCGGCAAGACCCACACGCAAGTGGCGGGCGGCGGCTCCAAGGCCAGCCGTCACGACTACAAGGTGAACATGACCTTGACCGCCCCCGGCGCACCGACGCACCAGTTCGACGCCATCGTGCCCCATCCGACCGCGGAACAACTCTTCGCCGGCGCCTGGTCGGCCTGCTACACCGGCGCGATCGGCCTGGCCGCCAGCGCCCGCAAGCTGACCCTGCCCGACGACATGGCCGTCGACATCGAGGTGGACCTCGGCATGACCGGCAACGCCTACTTCCTGCAGGCCCGCCTGAACGTGCGGCTGCCCGGTCTCGATCAGGAAGTCGCCGAGGCGCTGGCCCGCGAAGCGGACCAGACCTGCCCCTACTCCAAGGCGGTGCACGGCAACATCGACGTGGCGTTGACGGTGACCACGGCCTGAGCCGACTTCGCTGCCCACATATGTCGCATGCGATCAATACGCATGCGTCATTCATGGACATCGAAGGCACGATAAAGTCGCATGCGATGGACGCGCCGCGTCCACGCATCCGACCACGAGGGATTTCGATGTCCGCAGCCAAGAAGCCGCCTGTCGAGGCGTTCCCGCTCGCCGAGTACCTGTGCTTCGCCGTGTACTCGGCCAACCTGGCCTTCGGCCGGGCGTACAAGCCGATGCTGGATCAGCTCGGACTCACCTACACGCAGTACATCGCCGTGGTCGCCCTCGCCGAGGAGGACGACCAGACCGTCGGCAGTCTCGGGGCCAAGCTGTTCCTCGAGTCCAACACCCTGACGCCGATGCTCAAGAAGCTCGAGGCGATGGGTTACGTCGAGCGGCAGCGCGACTCGGCGGACGAGCGCATCGTCCGCGTGCGCCTGACCCGCAGCGGCCGCAAGCTGCGCGACAAGGCGGTGGAATTGAATTCCCCGCTGCTGGCCGCCACCGGTCTGTCGCCCGACGAGTTCGCCCGCGTGCAGAAGAGCATCGCGGCATTGCGCGACAGCCTGATCGCCTCCACCGGAGAGGCCGAGGCCTGATTCCAGGCCGCCCACATTCTGTTTCCATCGCCTACCGCCCTCGTGGTGGCCGCCTCCCCCTTCACGGGAACGGTCTTTGCCTCCTGCCCGGTTCCCGTCCGTGCAACATCGCAAGAACGACGAACAAAAGGAGGACCGATGGAAGCCGCCTCTCTGAAACTGGGCCTCGTCGGCAACTGCGCCGTCAGCGCATTGATCGACGACCGCGCCCGCGTCGTCTGGTGCTGCGCCCCGCGCTTCGACGGCGATCCCGTCTTCCACGCGCTCATCGACTCTCCGGACGGCATCGGTCCTGACGGCACCTTCCAGATCGAGCTGGAAGATTTTTCCCGCAGCGAGCAGTCCTACGACCACGGCACCGCCGTGCTGCGCACCCGCCTCTACGACACGCACGGCAACGGCATCGAGATCACCGATTTCATGCCGCGCTTCTTCCTCAACGACCGGCCCTACCGGCCCATGATGCTGGTGCGGCGCATGCGCCCGATCCAGGGTCATCCGCGCATTCGCGTCATCCTGCGTCCCGTCATCCAGTGGGGCTCCGCCCACCCGGCCCGCACCCGTGGCAGCAACCACCTGCGCTTCGTCGGCCCGGAAGGCACCATCCGCCTGACCACCAACGCGCCGCTCACCTACGTGCAGGAAGAGACGCCCTTCGCGCTGGACATGCCGATGAGCTTCATCTTCGGCCCCGACGAGACGCTGGACCGCGCGGTCGAGGACACCGCCCGGCTGCTCGAGGAAAAGACCATCAGCTACTGGCGCGACTGGACGCGCCGCCTGGCCATCCCGCTCGAATGGCAGGAGGCCGTGATCCGCGCCGCGATCACGCTGAAGATGTGCCTCTTCGAGGAGACGGGCGCCATCGTCGCCGCGATGACCACCAGCGTGCCCGAGGCCCCGCACACGCAGCGCAACTGGGACTACCGCTACTGCTGGCTGCGCGACGCGTTCTTCGTCGTGCGCGCGCTCAACAGCCTGTCCGAGACCGGCACGATGGAGGACTACCTGCGCTGGATGCGCAACATCATCGGCCAGTCCAAGGACGGCCACGTGCAGCCGCTCTACGGCATCGGGCTCGAAGCCAAGCTGACCGAGTACATGGTCCCGCACCTGCGCGGCTACCGCGGGCATGGGGCCGGTGCGCGCCGGCAACCAGGCCTACGAGCATTTCCAGCACGACGTCTACGGCAACATCGTGCTGGGCTCGGCGCAGTCCTTCTTCGACCACCGCCTGCACCAGCGCGCGGGCATCGACGAGTTCGCGCTGCTGGAACGCGCCGGGGAGCAGGCCTTCGCCATCCACGACAAGCCCGACGCCAGCATGTGGGAGCTGCGCACGCGGGCCCGCGTCCACACCTCGTCGGTGCTGATGAACTGGGCCGCCTGCGACCGCCTGGCCAAGATCGCCAACGTGCTCGACCTGCCGGAGCGCGCCGCGCTTTGGGCGGAACGCGCCGCGCTGATCAAGCAGAAGATCCTCGACAACGCCTGGAGCGAACAGCGCCAGGCCTTCGTCGAGAGCTTCGGCGGCAAGGACCTCGACGCCAGCGTGCTGCTGATGACCGAGGTCGGCTTCATCGATCCGATGGATCCGCGCTTCATCAAGACCGTCGATGCCTTGGAGGCCTCGCTCTGCGACGGCCCCTACATGCGCCGCTACGAGGCGCCCGACGACTTCGGCAAGCCCGAGACCTCGTTCAACATCTGCGCGTTCTGGCGCATCGATGCGCTCGCGCGCATCGGACGCGTCGAGCAGGCGCGGGAGCTGTTCGAGGCGCTGCTCGCCTCGCGCAACCACCTCGGCCTGCTGTCCGAGGACACCCACCCGGTCACCGGCGAGCTCTGGGGCAACTTCCCGCAGACCTACTCGATGGTGGGCATCATCAACGGGGCGGTGCGGCTGTCACGACCGTGGGAATCCAAGATCTGACGCGCCGCGCCGCGCCGGCGTGAGCGCCGCGGGCCGGTCGCGGCGCGGCCGCGCGGTCCGCCCCGTCGAGGCTCAGGCCTGCACCATGCCGCCGTCGACGAACAGCTCGATGCCGGTGACGAAGGACGAGGCGTCCGAGGCCAGGTAGACCGCCGCCTTCGCGATGTCCTCCGGCTGGCCGATGCGGCCGATCGGCAGCTGCGTGGTCAGGTAGTCCAGCAGGCCCTGCTGGTTGGCCGGATCGGGGCCGGCCAGCTCCACCAGACCCGGCGTGTGGATCGGGCCCGGGGACAGCGTGTTGATGCGGATGGCACGGCCCTTCAGGTCCAGGATCCAGCTGCGCGCCAGGTTGCGCACCGCCGCCTTCGTCGCGCTGTAGATGCTGAAGTTGGCCGTGCCCATCGAGCTCGTCGTCGATCCGGCCAGGATCACCGACGCGCCGTGGCTCGCCTTGTCCAGCAGCGGCAGCGCCTTCTGCACGGTGAAGATCACGCCCTTGACGTTGCGCTCGAAGGTCTCGTCGACGTGCTGCTCGGTCAGCTCGCCCAGCGGGGCCATGGTGCCGCCGCCGGCATTGGCGTAGAGCACGTCCAGACGGCCATGGCGCTCGCCGACCTCGGCGTACAGCCGGTCGAGATCGGCCAGCTTCGTCGAGTCCGCCTGCACGCCGATCGCGTTCGTGCCGATCGCCGCCACCGCGGCGTCGAGCTCCGGCTTGCGACGACCGGTGATGTAGACGACCGCGCCTTCCGACGCGAAGGCCTTTGCCGCCGCCAGGCCGATGCCGGTGGTGCCGCCGGTCACGACCGCGACCTTGCCTTCAAGTTGCTTGCTCATGTTTCGCTCCATTCAGGAAGTGGTGAAGAGGTGAGCGAAGCTTAAGAATTCGTCCTCATCGAATAAAGTCATCGATCGCGACTTCTTTTTTCCAGATCCTGAATAATCGAGTCATTCAAGCGTCGACGTCTGCGGGCATGGACGCGCCAACACGAACGAGAGCGCCCTTCGATGGACCAGTTGCTTGCCTTGCGCGTCTTCGTGCGCATCGCTGAATCGGGCGCGTTCTCGAAAGCGGCGGACGCGATGAACATCCCGCGTCCGACCGTGACGAAGCTGGTGCAGGACCTGGAGCGCCACCTCGGCACGCGGCTGCTGCAGCGCACGACGCGGCGCGTCAGCGTGACGCCCGAAGGCGCCGCGTACTACGAGCGCGCCCGGCGCCTGATCGACGACCTCGCGGAGATGGATGAGCTGGCCGCCCGATCACGCGCGCAGGCGCGCGGCCGGCTGCGCGTGGACATCGGCTCGGTACTGGCGAACATGATCCTGATCCCCGCCCTGCCCGACTTCCGCGCGCGCCATCCGGAACTGCACGTGGACCTGGGCGTCGGCGACCGGCCCGTCGACCTCATCGGCGAAGGCGTCGACTGCGTGATCCGCGGCGGCGAGCTGGCGGACAACACGTTGGTGGCGCGCCGCATCGCCGACCTCGACTGGGTCACCTGCGCGAGCCCGGTCTACCTGAAGGCGCGCGGTGTCCCCAAGCATCCATCCGAGTTGATCGCGCGGACCCATGGACCCGAAGATCGCGCCCGCGTGCCCGGACATGCGATCGCAGGCTACTTCTCGTCGCTGACGGGCCGGGCGTTTCCGCTGGAGTTCCACCGCGGCGACGAACACCTGCTGATCGCCGGCGAGGCGGTGATGGCCGTCAACGAGAGCACCGCGCATCTCAGCACGCTGCTGTCGGGTGCGGGGCTGGGACAGACCTTCCGCTTCGCGGCGGCGCCGCATCTGGAGACCGGCGCGCTGCGCACGGTCCTCGACGACTGGACCCGGCCGCGCCATCCGCTGCATGTGGTCTACCCGGCGTCGCGGCACCTGAGCGCGAAGCTGCGGCTGTTCGTCGACTGGGTCGCGGAGGTGTTCGCGCCTTTCGACGACCGGCGCTGAATCAGACGGCCGGCGCGGCGACCCCGTGGCTCAGCGCGTCGGCGTGCCGCCGGACGGCGTGGCCGTCGCCGGTGATGGGGCCGGTTTCGCGCGCAGCGCCCACAGCACCGACGCGATCGACAGGCCGACGATGACGACGTTGCTCATCGCGAAGAGCACCGGCGCGAGCGTCGTGAAGATCGGATCGTCGCCGCGCTCGGCGAAGCGCATGGCGCCGGTGGAGATCGCCGTCGCGCCGAAGGTGAAGGCCCAGTACGACAGCGTGAACGGCTGCCGGATCCACGGCATCAGCCGCAGCACCATCAGGGCCTGCACGATCGCGTAGCCCAGCAGCATGCGGGCGAACACGTCCGGCGGACCGACGGTGACCGCGGCGTAGGCCAGCAGCGAGACCGCGGGCGGCGCCATCTGGATGCCGACCGTCGGCCGCAGCGCCAGGGGCATCGGCTCGACGGTCAGCAGGCGGGCCAGGATGATGGACTCCTGGACGATCCAGGCCAGCACGCCGGCGCCGAAGAACAGCTGGCCCCAGGTCGGCCAGCCAAGCGCCGACATCCCGATCGCGGACACCAGGTTGGCGCCGACCGTCGGCAGGTAGAGCACCGGCGTCGTGGCCTTGTCGTCGCGCCCCCCGCGCCATTGCCCGCCGTGACGCCACAGCCCGAAGAGCAGCGACGCCACCGCGCCCGCGAGGATCAGCACCGTCCCCACGCCATGCGCATGCGGCAGCACGCCGATGCCGGCGAGCATCGTCGCCACCGGCACCAGGGCGATGAAGCAGCACTGGATCGGATGCGCGGCCTCGGCCTTCGCCGCCTCGCGGACCGCGATCCACTTGATCGCGAATCGGATCAGCAGCACCGCCCACACCGCCACGGCGATCGCCATCACGCACTCGCCGATCCAGGCAGGGAAGCCCCACAGGCGCGCCGCCACGCGCCAGCCGTTGCCCAGGCCCGTGAGGCCCAGCACCATGCTGAAGTAGGAGGCGGGGACCGCCCATCGGGAAAGATTCATCGGGGTGCTCCTGCGCGCGCGACGACCGGGGGAGCCGTCGGACGAGCGGACTGTAGGAGCGGACCCTCGGGGGATCAACAGGGCGCTGTTGGCAGCGCCCTCCAAAGGCGGCGGGGAACGGGCCCGGCGTGCGATCTGCGGAGTCGGCGGGTCAGAGGTCGAGCGTCAGCGCCTCGCCGGCGGTCCGCGACACGCAGACGCACATCAGCTGCTGCTCCGTCTTCTGCGCGTCGGTGAGCACCTCGTCGCGATGCTCGGGCGTGCCGGCGACGACACGCGTCGCGCAGGTGCCGCAGTTCCCGATGCGACACGACGCCGGCACCCGGACGCCCTGCGCCTCCGCGGCCTCGAGGATGGACCGGTTGGCGGGGACGACGATGTCCCTGCCGCTGCGGACGAGATGGACGACGAACGCGCGGTCGTCGGGCCTGGCGGTGTCGACGCTGAACTTCTCGAAGTGCACGCGTCCGGTGGGGACGCCGGCGGATGCGGCCGCCGCCGAGACGGCGTCGATCAGGCGGGATGGGCCGCAGACATAGACGTGATCGGACTCGCCGAGGGTGAGCATCAGCGTCGCGACATCGAGGCGATCGCCTGCGTCCTTCGCATGCACCTTGACGCGACCGCCGAACGCCTTGATCAGCTGACCGAGGAACGGTGCCTCCGCGCGGGATCGGACTGCGTAATGCAGCTCGAAGGCCTCGCCCCGCGCGGCGAGCGCGTGGGCCATCGCCTTGATCGGCGTGATGCCGATGCCGCCGGCGATCAGGACGGCCTTGTGTGGCACGTCCACCAGCGCGAACGCGTTGCTCGGCAGCCCGCAGTTCAGACGGACACCGAGCGCGAAGTCCTGATGCACGGCCGCCGACCCGCCCTTGCCCTCGGGTTCGTGCAGCACGGCGATCTCGTAGGCATCGGTGCGATGCGGGCTCGACGCGATCGAGTAGCTGCGCGTCGACGGCGTGCCGTCGGCCAGCCGCACCGGCACATCGAGGTGGGCGCCCGCGACGACCGCCGGCAGCGAAGAGCCGTCGGCGGATCGCAGCTCATACGCGCGGACCGACGGCGTCAGCTGACGCACGCCGCTGATCGTCAGCGCGAGCGGGCCGTCGCCGAGCGCGCGCGGCTCAACCGGCCTGGCGGGCTCCGCACTCGCGGCGATGGCCGCCTTGGCTTCGCTCAACTGCGTCTTCAGCTTCTGCACCTGCGCGCGCATCGGCGCCATCAGCGTCGCGACCTCGGCCTCCGTGAAGCGCGGCGTGATGTGCTGCGGGCAGTTCCAGTCCCAGCCCTCGATGCGGATGAGGAAGGCGCGCTCCACCGTCGCGCCATAAGCGGGGTCGCTCACGGCGGCGATCGCCGCGTCGCCCTGCGCGCTGTCGCCCGCCTCGACCAGCTCCACGCGACCGAGCAACTTCAGCCGGCGCCGATTCGGATAGTCGACGACGATCATCGAGATCCGATCGTCCTTCCGCAGATTGCCCACGCTCAGATACTGCACGTTGCCGCGGAAGTCCGCGAAGCCGATCGTCTTCGCGTCCAGCACCTTGAGGAAGCCCTTCGGTCCGCCGCGATGCTGCACGTAGGGCCAGCCGGTCTCGCTGACGGTGGCCTGGAAGAAGTGATCGGCATCGGCGAGGAACTGCGACTCGCGCGGCGTCAGCACATCGCCGCGGTCACTCATCGTGTCGAGGAACGCGTACTGCTCGCGACTCCCTCTCTCCGACTGGACCTCTCGGACCGTCGGCGTGAACGTGATGTCGGAATAGGCGCGTCCCATGATGAGCTCCCGATGAGGATGACGATGACGACGGCTGTCGCGATGGCGATGGCAGCGGCAATGGCCGTGGCGAGGGCGGTGGCCGACGTTCGGCGCGAGCGGCGCCGCTTACGCCGCCGCCGGCAGTTCGAGCTTCACGCTCGGGAAGTCGATCTCGACCAGGCTGGCCTTGCCCAGGATGTTGGTCAGGAAGTTCATGCCGACGTGCGTGATGATCTCGACGATCTGCGCCTCGTCGACACCGGCGGCGCGGACCTGCGTCAGCTCCAGCGCGGAGATCTCGCCGCGCTTCTCCATCAGGCTCTGCGCAAACTTCAGGATCGCGGCCGAGGTGTCGTCGTCGCTGGTGCCGGCGCGGGCGGCGGCGATCTCTTCGGCGGACAGTCCCGTCTTGCGGCCGATCGCCGTGTGCGCCGAGACGCAATACTGGCAACCGTTCTGCTGCGCCAACGCCAGCGCGATGCGCTCACGATCCAGCGGATCGAGGCTGCCGCCGTTGGCGACGCCGTACAGGCCGAGGAAGGCCTGCAGCGCCGTGGTCGAATTGGCGAAGACCTTGAGAAAGTTGGGGACCATGCCAAGCTGGCCCTGGATCGCGTCCAGCAGCGCCTTCTGCTCGGGCGTGGCGGTGGACGACTCGACGACGTGGATGCGGCTCATGGAAGTTCTCCGGTGGGTTGAAGGTGAACGAATGGTGGCCTTCATGCCCCGCGGAGAGAATCGGCGCGCCGGGGAAATGACTCTTTCTGGATCAGAAACGATATGGACAAGCTCGATGCCATGGCGATCTTCGTGGCCGTCGTCCAGGACGGCGGCTTCTCCGCGGCGGCGCGGCGGCTCGGCGTGTCCGCGCCGGTCGTCACGCGCGCGGTGAGCGAGCTCGAGGCCGCAATGAACGTGCGGCTGCTGGTACGCACGACGCGCGTCGTCAAGGTCACCGAGGTCGGCGAGCGCTATGCGCAGGACTGCCGCCGGGTGCTCGGCGAGCTGCAGGACATCGAGCAGGCAGCCAGCGGATCCCACGGCGCGGTGCGCGGGAAGCTCGTCGTCAGCGCGTCGGTGATGTATGGGCGGCTCAAGCTCAACGAGGTCGTGCTCGACTACCTGAAGCGTTATCCGGAGACCGAGGTCGAGTGCCGCTTCCTCGATCGCAACGTCAACCTGCTCAACGAGGACGTCGATGTCGCGATCCGCATCGGCGACCTGCCCGATGCGTCCTTCCATGCGACACCGCTCGCGACGGTGCGGCGCGTGGTGTGCGCGTCGCCGGCGTATCTCAAGCAGAACGGGACGCCGAAACAGCCGAAGGATCTCGCGAAGCACACAGTGATCTCGGCGCTCGGCGTGGAGCCGGGAACGGAATGGAAATTTCGCGAGGGGTCAGGTGTTGACGCACCGAGCGTCGCGGTCGCCGTGCGGGCGCGGCTGGCCACCAACAGCAACGACCATGCGATCCTGGCCGCGACTGAAGGACTCGGGATCACGCGCGTGCTGTCTTACATGGTCGACACGCAACTCGCGTCCGGCGAACTCGTGGAGGTGCTCGCGAAGTTCGCGCCACCGGCCGTGCCCGTGCAAGCGCTGCAGCATCAAGGGCTGCGGGCGTCGCGCAAGGTGCGGGCGTTCATCGATCTGGCGGTGGAACGCTTGCGGCGTTGATCACGGGAGCGATTGCGCGAGGCCTGGCGCGGGAATGACTGCGCAACGCCAAGCGCGGGCTCTCCACGGGGCATGGGGGATCCCTCCAGGACCCCCAAGCCCCATTCCGGCCCCAGTGAGGCCCAGGCATGCGGGCCTTGGCATCTGCATCTGCCGCGGGAGGCGGGGGGCGGGGGGCGGGATCAGGTCAGCAGCACACGGCGGCCGAGCGCGGCGAGGGGACGCTCGACGACGCGCTGCACGCCGGGCCGCAGCAGCAGCGGCTTCAGCGTCATGCGCACGGCCAGGCCCATCGGCAGATTCGAACTGACGAGTTGGATGGCGTCCTTCGTCAATTGCTCGGCATTGGCGATGGGCGCGGGCCCGCCGTCCACACCGCCGGTGCGCAGGCGCCCGTTGACCGCGTGCCTCAACGCGATCGAAGCGTCTTCCTTACGCAGTTCCAACGCGCGACGCACAAGCGCGGCCAGCACCTGTCCGCGGTGAAGGCCCTCGATCTCGCGGTACTTGCGGAAGAAGGCGAAGAAGTTCTTGTAATGCTGCACCTCGTCGCAGCGGATGCGCCAGAACAGGTCGCGCAGCACCGGCTCGTCCGTGGCCTCGTGCAAGGCCTGGTAGTAGGTCGTCGTGCCCATCTCGACGATGCAGCGCGCCACCATCTCCTGGCCGCGCGTAGGCTCGAGCTCGTCCATGGTGCACAGCCGCGCGTATTCCTCGAAGAAGCCGGCATAGGCCGATTCCCAGTCGAAACCCGGCCACACGTGCCGCACATAGGCCTTCAACGCGGCGCCGTGCTGCAGTTCCTCCGGCTCCCAGTGGTCGCGCAGCCAGGCGCCGACCTCGGCATCGTCGGCGAAATGCTCGATCAGGTTGCGCGTGTACATGTCGCTGCCGCTCTCGATGAACGAGGCGCTGCAGACCAGCAGGAAGAGCGCATCGTGCTCGCGCACGCGCGCAGGCTCGATGCGGGAAAGGTCCAGGTCTTGCAGGGACCAGCGGGGCGGTGACATGGGGGCGATCATGGCGCGACCTGCGGCAATCGGTGTGCGTGCAATTCGAGAACACCCAGGATCCATGGGGCATTGCAGCCCTTCATCGTTGTTTCAAGGGGTATGAGGAAGAGCACCGACACCGTCAGGCCTCAGAATGTGTCGGTCCACCCTCCCCCTCGATGCCCAAACGCTCGTCCACCGCCGCCCTGCGCAAGGCCTGGAACAAGGGCCTGCGCGCCGTGACGGGCCAGGTCATGCGCGCGGCGACCAAGGCCGCCCGCAGCGCCGCGCCTGATGTGATGCCCGGCCTGAAGAAGACGCCGCCGCATCCATCGCCCGGTCTCGGGGACTGGCTGTCCGGGCTGGCGACCGCGCGGGTGGGCATGCGGCGCTTCAAGCTGTTCCGGCCCACGGGCCTCACGCCGGGCGAACGCCCGCCGCTGATCGTGATGCTGCACGGCTGCGGCCAGGATCCGGCCGGCTTCGCGCGCAGCACGCGGATCAACCGGCTCGCGGCGCGGGAGCGCTTGCTGGTGCTTTATCCAGAGCAGAGCCGGCTCGCCAATCCGCAGCGCTGCTGGAACTGGTTCGACACCGAGTCCGGCCGCGCGCAGGGCGAGGCCGCGCTGATCCTCGCCGCCATCGATCAGGTCTGTGCACTCCACGGCGCCGATCGCGAGCGCGTGGCGCTGGTGGGGCTGTCCGCCGGCGCGGGCATGGCCGCCTTGCTGGCGACACTGCATCCGGAGCGCTTCCGCGCCATCGCGATGCATTCGGGCGTACCTCCGGGACTGGCGAGCTCAGCAACGACGGCGCTGCGTGCCATGCGCGGCCAGGCGGAGGCGGCCGCGGTCGACGGCGGTGCGACCTGGCCGCCGTTGCTCGTCATCCAAGGCAATCAGGACCGCATCGTGGCGACGCCGAATGCGTTCGAGGCCGCGCGCCAGTGGGCACTGGCCGCCGGAGCGGCGACGGTGCAGGACCGTCGGGTGCAACGCGGCAAGCGGCTGCCGATGACGATCGTCGACTTCAAGCGCGGAAGCGCCGTCGCGGCGACGCTCGTCGAGATCGACGGCCTCGCGCATGCCTGGAGCGGCGGGCCCGCGAAAGAGCCGTTCAGCGATCCCAACGGTCCGGACGCGACGGCGATGATCTGGCGCTTCATCGCGAAGCGCTTCGCGTCCAAGCGCTGAGTGCGCGGGGACGGCCCGCTCAGGCCTGAAGCGCGCTTGCCGCGATCAGCTCACGCCATTGCTGCTGCTGTTCGGCGAACTGTCGCCACGCCTCGTCCGCCAGCGCCTGGTGGCGGTCCGCATCCGCCGTCTCACCCAGCAGCCGGAAGGTCTGCGCCAGCCGGCTGTGCGTGATCGCGCGGTCGTCGAGCTCGCAATCGGGATCGAGTTCGATCTCGGCCTCGCGCGCCTGATGCAGCGCGTGCTCGTGCTGTCCGAGGTTGGCCCGGCACCAGGCCAGGTCCGACAGCAGGCTGCTGCCCAGGCGCTCCAGCCCCAGCGACATCGCCTGCGGCAGGTGCTCCTCGTAGAGGCGTCTGGCCTCGTCGAAGCCGCCTTGCATCGTCAGCACCTGCGCGCGCAGCACCGGCGTGAGCTCCGCCATCATCTGCGCGCCGACCGCCTCGTCGAAGTGGTGCATCGAGTCCACCGTCAGCAGCAGCTCGGGACCGCGCGGCGCCAGGCCCGACAGGCTCTCGCGCCGCAGCTGCGACGCGCGCATGCCGGCCATGTTGAACATCAGCGCCGACAGCGACGCGTCGTCCCCCTCGACCGACGCGTGACGCCGCGCGCGGATGTACCAGCGCTGCGCAGCTTCGATGTCGCCGGCGTAATGCCAGCCCACGCCCATCGCCATGGCCACGCGCGCCAGCGCCACGTTGTGCTCGGGCAGCGCCTCGTCGAGGCAGCGCTTCGCATGCTCGACCAGCGCCGCGGGGTCGTGGCGGATGAAGGCCAGCTGCGCCAGCCAGGCCGAGGCCAGCACGCGCACCTCGACCAGCGCGGGCGAGGTGCCGGCGATCGTGTGCGCCCGCTGGATGCGGTCCCAGGCCTGCTGCGCGACGAAGCCGTTGTAGTAGCTCATCAGGCCTTCGGCCATGTGCAGCCAGGCCCCGATCTCCGGATGCGGGTGCTGGAAGGAGAGCTGATGCAGCGCCGTCAGCGCCTCGCGCGCCTCGGCCACGGCGCCGTGCCGCGCCAGCAGCATCGCGCGCTTGGCCCGTGCGGCCGCCGAGGCCATCGGCGAGGTCGCGGCGGCGATGTCCTTCTCCAGCTGCTTCAGCAGCCGGGACTTGATCACCTGGGGGGCGGCGGCGGCGGAAGGCGGGGCTGAAGCGTCGTGCATGCCGGCCTCAGCGTGTCAGCCGTTCGAGCGCTTCCTGGTACTTCGCGGACGTGTTGACGATCACGTCCTCGGGCAGCGTCGGCGGCGGCGCGACCTTGCCCAGGGCTGGCCGTCCACGGTCGCCTGCTCCAGCCAGTCGCGCAGGAACTGCTTGTCGTAGCTCGGCGGGTTGCTGCCGACCGCGTAGCTTTCCGCCGGCCAGTAGCGCGAGGAATCGGGCGTCAGCACCTCGTCCATCAGCGTCAGGGTACCGTCGGCGTCGAGGCCGAACTCGAACTTGGTGTCCGCGATGATGATGCCCTTGGTCAGCGCGATGTCCGCGGCGCGCTGGTACAGCTGGATCGCGATGTCGCGCACGCGTTCGGCCATCTCGCGGCCGATGATCCGCGCGCAGCGCTCGAAATCGATGTTCTCGTCGTGGTCGCCCATCTCCGCCTTGGTCGCGGGCGTGAAGATCGGCTGCGGCAGCTTGCTCGCGTTCTGCAGGCCGGCGGGCAGCTCGACACCGCAGACCTTGCCGCTGGCCTTGTATTCGGACCAGCCGCTGCCGGCCAGGTACCCGCGCACCACCGCCTCGATCGGCAGCGGCTTCAGGCGCTTGACCAGCATCGCGCGGTCGCGGACCTGCGCCTTCTCGGCCTCCGTCACCACCGACAGCGGATCGTCGCCGGTCAGGTGGTTGGGAACGATGCCGTCCAGCTTGTCGAACCAGAACAGCGCCATCTTCGTCAGCAGCGCGCCCTTGCCCGGGATGGGCTCGCTCATGATGACGTCGAAGGCCGAGATGCGGTCCGACGCGATCATCAGGATGCGGTCTTCGCCGACCGCGTAGTTCTCGCGCACCTTGCCGCGTGCGATGAGAGGAAGGGAGGTGATCGACGAGGTGTGCAGGGCGGCGGTCATGGGTGTGCAGTCGGTCGGAACAGCAAAGCGGGGATTCTAAGAGGCGGCGTGGGAACCCCACCCGCCCCAGGGCGCCGCCGTCATCCGCTTTCATGCGCTTCAGATCGACGTGAATCCGACGTAGCGCGACACGAAGCGCGCCTTCCCCTCGCGCTCGAAGCGCGCCTCGTCCCAATCGCCGTCGTCCAGCGACGCGACAAGCGCCGGCTTGAACAGGTAGGTCCAGGCCCGCCGCCAACTGCCGTCGGCCAGCGTCACCAGCACCTCGTGGCGTTCGTAGTCGTCGCCCTCGAAGCGGTCCAGTCGCTCCCACGCGGCGTCGGGCACGTCGAGGTAGAGCCGGCCGACGACATGGTGGCCGGTCGCCGGGATCATCGCGGGGTAGTCGTGACCGCGGACCGGATGGCGCGCGTGGTCGGCCAGCGTGGCCGATACGGGCGTCGCGGCCGGCTCGGCGTCGGGACCGCAGACGCGGGCCATGATGTCCGGCCACATCAGCGTGCCGTAGGTGAAAGCGTGCGCCATGGCCGGGCTCCGAAAGACGAGGGCGGATGTGAAAGGACCGGCGCGAGGCCGGTCCGGTTCGGTTCAACGCGCTTGCGTCAGGCGCTTACTGGACGACCTGCGCCAGCTCGCCGCGCTCGTAGGCGGCGGCCACGTCGACCAGGCTGCGCGGCTTGATCTTCGGGGCCTGGCCTTCGCAGCCGAACTCCAGGTAACGCGCCTTGCAGACCAGCTTGGCGGCTTCGCGGGCCGGCTTCAGCCATTCGCGGGCGTCGAACTTGTCCGGGTTCTCGAACAGGAACTTGCGCACCGCGCCGGTCATCGCCAGGCGGATGTCGGTGTCGATGTTGATCTTGCGCACGCCGTGCTTGATCGCTTCCTGGATCTCCTCGACGGGCACGCCGAAGGTCTCCTTCATCTGGCCGCCGTACTGGTTGATGATCGCCAGCAGTTCCTGCGGCACGCTCGACGAGCCGTGCATCACCAGATGGGTGTTGGGGATGCGCTTGTGGATCTCCTTGACCCGCGAGATCGCCAGGATGTCGCCGGTGGGCTTGCGCGAGAACTTGTAGGCGCCATGGCTGGTGCCGATGGCGATGGCCAGCGCGTCCAGCTGCGTCGCCTTGACGAAGACCGCGGCCTCTTCCGGGTCGGTCAGCATCTGGCTGTGGTCCAGCTTGACGTCGGCGCCGATGCCGTCTTCCTCGCCCGCGTCGCCGGTTTCCAGGTTGCCCAGGCAGCCCAGTTCGCCCTCGACGGTGACGCCGACCTTGTGCGCCATCTCGACGACGCGGCGGGTCACGTCCACGTTGTAGTCGAAGCTGGCGGGCGTCTTGCCGTCGTCCATCAGCGAGCCATCCATCATCACCGAGCCGAAGCCCAGGTTGATCGCGCCTTCGCAGATCTTCGGGCTGGTGCCGTGGTCCTGGTGCATCACCAGCGGGATGTGCGGGTAGGCCTCGACCGCGGCCTGGATCAGGTGCTTGATGAAGGCTTCACCGGCGTACTTCCGGGCGCCGGCGCTGGCCTGCAGGATCACCGGGGCGCCGACCTCGTCGGCGGCGGCCATCACGGCCTGCACCTGCTCCAGGTTGTTGACGTTGAACGCTGGAATGCCGTAGCCCTGTTCGGCTGCGTGATCCAGCAGCTGGCGCATCGAGACGAGTGCCATGAGAGTTCTCCGAGATAGTGAAAAATCCTGGGCCGCGGGCCAGCGCCGAACCTCGCCGTAACCGCGCCGTAACTGGTCGGGATTCTAGCCAGCCCCCATGACCGGCTCTGTAACGAACCTGGGGCTCCCCCTGAACTGGTGCCATACCAGCACCCGTCAGGGCCGCCGGCGCCGCCGTCCCGGGGACTGTCGCGGGCGCAGACCGCATCCGCGCAAGCGCACTCCCCCCGGACAGGGGTCTGTGCGCTTGCGCGGCGGCGGAAGCGGCCGGTAGGCTGTCGCCCGGGCGTCCCGCCCCGTCGGAGCAAGCGCCGTGCCTTGCCCCGCCGCCGGCGGCGAGGACCGCCCGCGCGACCGCCGCTTCCAGGAACTTCATGACCCGCCTCGCGATCGATCAGCTGACGCTCTGGATCACCGCCGCCGCCAATGAGCACTCGCTCGACCTCCCCGCCTTCGTCGAAGAACGCACCGGGGCCAGCCACCGCGCCACGTTGGCCGCGCTGCGCCGGCTGGTCGACGCCCACTGGCTGACGCGCTCCGGCACCGCCCGCCGGCCGGTGTTCGGACCCGGCGCGCTGCGGCAGGTGGCGCGCAGCTACACGCTGCACGGCCTGATGGAGGACGTGGTCTGGCAGCGCGACTACGCGCCCCATTTCGCGCTGCCGCGCCACGTCGCGCGGATGATCCAGCACGGCTTCACCGAGCTGGTGAACAACGCCATCGACCACAGCGGCGGCACCAGCGTCACCGTGTCGCTGCGCCAGACGCCGACGCACGCCCAGCTGCTGGTGTCGGACGACGGCTGCGGCGTCTTCGACAAGATCCGCGACACCTATGAGCTGACTGATGCGCGCCACGCGATGCTGGAGCTCAGCAAGGGCCGGCTGACGACGCAGCCGCAGGCGCACACCGGGCGCGGGCTGTTCTTCAGCTCGCAGCTGGCGGACGTCTTCGACATCCACGCCAACGGCAAGGCGTTCCAGCGCCGCGCCTGGGAAGGCAACGCGTGGAAGGACGGCAAGGGCCTGCCGCGCCAGGGCAGCTCGATCTACATGGCGATGTCGCTGGACAGCACGCGCACGCTGGAGCAGGTGCTCGAGCAGTGGAGCGTCGACGGCACCGGCATCGCCTTCGACCAGACGCGGGTGATGCTGAACCTGGTGGTCGTCGCGGGGCAGATGCTGGACTCGCGCGCCCAGGCCAGGCGCGTGGCGGTGCGGCTGCCGCAGTTCAAGCGGGCGGAGGTGGACTTCGACGGCGTCACCGATGTGGGCCACGCCTTCGCGGACGAGCTGTTCCGCGTCTTCGCGCGCGCGCACCAGGAAGTGGAACTCGTGCCCCTGAACATGACACCGCGCATCGCCGCGCTGGTGCAGGCCGCGCGCAACGCCTGAGGCCGGCCACAACGCCGCGGGCGCCGCTTCGCCGTCGCCGCGGCGTCCAGTCCGCCGTCCAGGAACCGCGCTCAGAGATCGCTGTCGACCAAGGCCTGGATCGCGGCTCGCCTGCGGGCGATCGCGTCGTCCAGACGCGGCAGCAATGCGGCGGGTTCGCTGCCCTTGGCGGCGCCGAACAGGATGCCCTCTTCCACCACAGGCTTGGGCAGGACCAGGAACTGCGCCCCGTTGCGCAGCGCGCGCAGCCGCCGCTCCAGCGCGGCAGCGCTGCCGCGGTGGGTCGCGAGCATCGCGTCGCAGCGCCCCGCCGTCAGCATGCGCACACGGCCCCCGAGATCGTTGCCGCCGCCCTCGACGCGGAACAGCTGCTGCTGGCGCGCCTCCTCGAACGCGGCGCCGTAGGTCGAGCCGCGCGGCACGCACAGCGCGCGGCCGCGCAGGTCTTCGAGCTTGTCGAACCGGATCGGCTTCGCCTTCGGCACGACCAGCCAGCCGCGGCTCACGAAGGCCGGCTGGCTGTACGCGAACAGCCTGTCCCGCGCAGGGCTGCGCGACAGCCCGAAGACCAGGTGCTGGCCGAGTTGCGCGCCCAGCAGCGCGCGCGGCCAGGGCAGCAGCAGCAATTCCCATTGCAGGTCGGCCGCCTCGGCGATCTGCTTGAGCAGCGGCAGGACGAAGGGCTTGTGCGTCTGCTCGCTGATCGCGAGCCGGACCGGCTCCCGGCCGTCCACGACGACCCCTGGAGCGGCATCGGCGCCGGCACTGCCGACGCCGCCCGCGCCACCTTGCGCGAGCACGGTCCCGACCGTCATCGTCGCGCCGGCGCCGACGATCAGGAGATCGCGGCGGCGCAGCGGGGTCACGGCGCGGCTCCGGATGTCCGCTGCCCCGTCAACCGACGCGGCAGACCTTCAGCATGTTGGTGCCGCCCGGGTAGCCCATCGGCTCGCCGCAGGTGATCGCATAGGTGTCGCCGGGCATCAGCACGCCGCGTTCGATCAGCAGGTCCTCGGCAGCCTTGAGCGCCTCGTCGCGGTCGTTGAAGTTGGGCATCAGCAGCGGCGTCACGTTGCGGTACAGCGCCATCTTGCGCAGCGTCAGCACCTGCGAGGTCAACGCGTAGATCGGCACGTGGATGCGGTGGCGGCTGATCCACAGCGCGGTGGAGCCGGACTCCGTCAGCGCCACGATCGCCTTGCAGCCCAGGTGGTGCGCGGTGAACAGCGCGCCCATCGCGATCGACTGGTCGATGCGGCCGAACTGGCGGTTCGCGAAGTCGGTGTCCAGCGTCACGAACTCGGCGTTCTCCGCCTCCAGCGCGATCGCGGCCATCTGCTGGATGGTCTCGACGGGGAAGCGGCCGGCGGCCGTCTCGGCGCTCAGCATCACGGCATCGGTGCCGTCGAGCACGGCGTTGGCGACGTCGGACACCTCGGCGCGGGTCGGCACCGGGTTCACGATCATCGACTCCATCATCTGCGTCGCGGTGATGCAGACCTTGTCGAGCTCCAGCGCCATCTTGATCATGCGCTTCTGCAGCGCGGGCACGGCGGCGTTGCCGACTTCCACGGCCAGGTCGCCGCGGGCGACCATGATGCCGTCGGAGGCCTTCAGGATCGCTTCCAGGTGCGGGATCGCTTCGTAGCGCTCGATCTTGGCGATCATCCCCGGCTTGTGGCGGAAGGGCTCGCCGGCGACGTTGGCCAGCTGGCGGGCCATTTCCATGTCGGTGGCGTTCTTGGGGAAGCTCACCGCCAGGTACTCGCACTGGAAGGACATCGCGGTCTTGATGTCCTCCATGTCCTTGCCGGTCAGCGCAGGCGCCGTCAGGCCGCCGCCCTGCTTGTTGATGCCCTTGTTGTTGGACAGCTCGCCGCCCTGCTTGACGACGGTGTGCACCTGCGAGCCGCGCACCGCCTCGACCGTCAGCACCAGCAGGCCGTCGTTGAGCAGCAGCGTGTCGCCGGGCTTCACGTCGCGCGGCAGCTCCTTGTAGTCCAGGCCCACGACCATCTCGTTGCCAGGCTCGGTGCGGTCAGCGTCGAGCACGAAGGGCGTGCCGTTCACCAGCTCGATCTTGCCGTTCTCGAACTTGCCGACACGGATCTTCGGACCCTGCAGGTCGGCCATGATCGCGACCTGCCGGCCAGCCCGCGCCGCCACCTCGCGCACCATGCGGGCACGGTCGATGTGATCCTGCGCCTTGCCGTGCGAGAAGTTCAGCCGCACCACGTCGACGCCGGCCTGGATCATTTTTTCCAGGACCTCGGGAGACGACGAAGCAGGACCGAGGGTGGCGACGATCTTGGTGGCACGGGACATGTCTTGTCTCTGTCTGAAATTTAGTTACAGCGGTCGATTATGAGCCGCAAGAACGACGTCGGAACAGTTTCCACGAGTTACGACACAGTTTCCAACGGCATCGGTCGCTCAGACCGAGCCTCGGTCGCTGAGACCGAGCCTCGGTGGCATGACCACCCCCGGCGACTCGGTACTCGCGAGGGGGCGCCCAACTCGGTCCGCTCACCTTCGGCTCGCTGCCCTCAGACAGTCTGCGCCCAGTCAGTCATGGAAGCGCGCTCCGCGCGCCCTCGCTCGGCCTCCTCGCCGGGGGTGGCCATGCCACCTCCATGCAAGGATCAGATCAGGCCTTCGCGGCCTTGACGTCGGCCACCGCCAGCGCCGTCATGTTGACGATGCGGCGCACCGTGGCCGACGGGGTCAGGATGTGCACCGGACGCTTGGCGCCCAGCAGGATCGGACCCACCGTGACGCCCTGGCCGCCGACAACCTTCAGCACGTTGAACAGGATGTTCGCGGCGTCGAGCGTCGGCAGCACCAGCAGGTTGGCGGAGCCGGAGAGCGTCGATTCGGGCAGGAAGTTGTTGCGCACGTCCTCGGACAGCGCCGCGTCGCCGTGCATTTCGCCGTCGCATTCGATGTTCGGGTAGGCGGCGGCGAACAGGTCGCGGGCGCGACGCATCTTGACCGCCGACGCGCGCTTGCTGCTGCCGAACATCGAGTGCGACAGGAACGCCACCTTCGGCGGCAGGCCGAAGCGCTGCAGTTCCTCGGCGGCCTGCCAGGCGATGTCGGCAAGCTGCTCGGCGGTCGGATCCTCGTTGACGAAGGTGTCGGCGATGAAGAGCGTGCGCTGCTCCAGCATCAGCGCGTTCATCGTCGCGAAGTTGGAAACCTCCGGCTTCAGGCCGATCAGGTTCTGGATGTGCTCCAGGTGCGAGTCGAAGCGACCCACCGTGCCGCAGATCATGGCGTCGGCATCGCCGAGCTGGATCGCGAGTGCGCCGATCGTCGTGTTGGAGCGGCGCACCGCCGACTTGGCCATCTCCGGCGTGAAGCCGTTGCGGCCCATGACCTGGTGGTAGGCCTCCCAGTACTGGCGGAAGCGGTGGTCGTTCTCAGGGTCGATCACCAGGGCATCCTCGCCCAGCTTGATCCGCAGGCCGGCGCGCTTCAGGCGCATCGCGATGACTTCGGGGCGGCCGATCAGCGTGGGCTTGGCCAGGCCTTCGTCGAGCGCCACCTGCACGGCGCGCAGCACGCGTTCATCCTCGCCCTCGGCGTAGATGACGCGGGCCGGATGGGCCTTCGCCTCGGCGAAGACCGGGCGCATGAACATGCCGGTCTGGTAGACGAAGCGCGAGAGCTGCTCGCGGTAGGCGGCCATGTCCTTGATCGGACGCGTGGCGACGCCGGACTCCTCGGCCGCCTTGGCCACCGCCGGCGCGATGCGCAGGATCAGCCGGCTGTCGAAGGGCTTGGGGATGATGTAGTCGGGACCGAAGGCCAGGTCTTGCCCCGCGTAGGCGGCGGCGACCTCCGGCGGCGTCTCGGCCTTGGCCAGCTCGGCGATCTCGCGCACGCAGGCGAGCTTCATCGCCTCGGTGATCTTGGTCGCGCCACAGTCCAGCGCGCCGCGGAAGATGTACGGGAAGCACAGGACGTTGTTGACCTGGTTCGGATAGTCCGAGCGGCCGGTCGCGACGATGCAATCGGGGCGCGCTTCCTTCGCGAGCTCGGGACGGATCTCCGGCTCGGGGTTGGCCAGCGCCAGGATGATGGGCTGACGCGCCATGGTCTTGACCATCTCGGCGGTCAGCACGCCGGCGGCCGAGCAGCCCAGGAACACGTCCGCGTCCTTGACGACGTCGGCCAGCGTGCGCGCCGACGTGATCTGGCAGTAGCGGCGCTTGGACTCGTCGAGCTTGCCGGCGTCGGCGCGCTCGCTCTGGACCACGCCCTTGGAGTCGACGACGAAGACGTTCTCGCGCTTCACGCCCAGGCCGACCATCACGTCCAGGCAGGCGATGGCCGCGGCGCCGGCGCCCGACACCGCCACCTTCACCGCGCCGATGTCCTTGCCGACGAGCTCCAGGCCGTTCAGCAGCGCCGCGCTCGAGATGATCGCGGTGCCGTGCTGGTCGTCGTGGAAAACGGGGATGTTCATCCGCGCGCTCAGCTGCTTCTCGATGTAGAAGCACTCGGGCGCCTTGATGTCCTCGAGGTTGATGCCGCCCAGCGTGGGCTCCATCGCCGCGATGATCTCGACCAGCTTGTCCGGGTCGCGCTCGGCGAGCTCGATGTCGAAGACGTCGATGCCGGCAAACTTCTTGAACAGGCAGCCCTTGCCTTCCATCACCGGCTTGGCGGCCAGCGGGCCGATGTCGCCCAGGCCCAGCACCGCGGTGCCGTTGGTGATGACGCCCACCAGGTTGCCACGGGAGGTGAAGTCCGCGGCCAGCGACGGGTCGCGCTCGATGTCGAGGCAGGGATAGGCGACGCCCGGCGAGTAGGCCAGCGACAGGTCGCGCTGGTTCGCGAGCGGCTTGGTCGGCGTGACGGCGATCTTGCCGCGCGTCGGGAAGCGGTGGTAGTCCCGCGCCGCCTCGCGCAGTGCGGCCTCGGCCGGGCTCAGGTCGAGGTCGTCGTTCTTGTCGGTCATGCAAATCTCCGTCGCGATGAATGAGGCCCGGCGCCCTGTCGTCGTCGGTCTTCGCGGCGCGACATCGCGCCTTCGTAACCGCCCGGTAATGGGGCCTGGGGGGCGCAAAGCTTAATCCTCCGGCTCCGGCGGCGCGATGAATTCAGCTTTAACTCCCATGCAAAGATGGCAATCGCCGATGCGCGCAATGGAATCGGCATCGGGATTTGCCCGCAAGTGGGAACAATCTCCCCGGATCCGCCCGCAAGTGCCGCCACCGGGCATCGATCACGGCGTGCGAAGAACGTGCTCACTAGAATGCGCCCCGCTGTCGACTACCTCTTCCGAGCTTCCGCCGTGCCTGCCTCCCGTCCCGCCTTTGTTCGTCCCGCCCTTCCGCGTCGTGCCTTGCTGCGACTGACCGCCGCCCTCCCCGTCACCCTCGCCTTCGGCGCACCGCGGGTCCTGTTCGCGCAGACCGTTGCGCTGGCGGGGGCCGGGGCCTCGTTCCCCTCGCTGGTCTACGGCCGTTGGGCCTCGGCCTACGAGAAGGCCAAGGGTCAGGCCGTGAGCTACAAGCCGACCGGCTCGGGCGACGGCGTCAAGCAGATCACCGCGCGCGGCGTGGCCTTCGGCGGCAGCGACTCGCCACTGACCGCGGAGGAACTGGCCAAGCGCAAGCTCGTGCAGATCCCGATGCTGGTCGGCGGCATCGTGCCGGTGGTCAACCTGCCGGGCGTGCCGGAGGGCCGCCTGCAACTCACCGGAGACCTGCTCGCCGAGCTGATGATGGGCCGCGTCGCGAAGTGGAACGACGGCCGCATCGCCGCGCTGAATCCGGGTGTCGCGTTGCCGGCGCTGCCGGTCAAGCGCATCGTGCGGGCCGACAAGTCCGGCACGACCGAGGGCTACACGCGCTACCTGGCCGCCGTGTCGACGGCCTTCGCGAAAGACATCGGCGTGAACGCGCAGCCGAAGTGGCCCGGCGACGTCGAAGCCGCCGAAGGCAACGACGGCATGGCCAAGGCGCTGAAGGCGGCGCCCGGCACGATCGCGTACGTCAGCTACGACCGCGTGCAGCGCGACAAGCTGAACGGCGTGCGCCTGCGCAATGCCGCCGGCCAGTGGGTGGCGGCGGGCGAGAGCGGCTTCAAGTCGGCGATCGCCAACAGCGATCTCTCGCGCAAGGGCGACGACCTGGCTTCGCTGATGGACCGCGACGGCGCGGAGAGCTGGCCCATCACGATGACCAGCTTCATCCTGATCGACGCGACGCCCGCGACCAGCGCCGGCGCGGCGCCGGTGATGAGCTTCCTGTACTGGTGCTTCATGCACGGCGACGACCTGACACGCGGCACCGGCTTCGCGCCGCTGCCAGTGGCACTGCAGTCGAAGCTGGCCGCACGCTTCGCGGCCGTCAAGCCGGCCGACGGGAAGCTGCCGGCGTATCTGGGGATCTGAAGCCTCAACCCTTCAGGCGCGGCGTCACATCGACACGCGCCTGCAATTCAGGCGGCAGTCCCTCGGTCATGTAGCTGAAGCGCGGCATCCAGTCGCGTCCTGCGGGCAGCACGAATCCCATCGTCAATGCCAAGGTCGTCGCGACCTGCTCGAGAGTGAGCTTCATCGCGATCATCCGCTCGGGATCGACGCGCAACACGACGGCCACGGTCGGCGGCTCGACCGGCACGTCGAAGAGCCACGCCTGCACGATGGCCGGGTTGACCGACACCGCCCGACGGAGCGCCTCGATCTGCGACGGCGCGAGATCGCAAGGCCGAACCTGTCCGTGCTCGATCGCCGCCTGGGCCGCGGCCCGCCGGCGATGGAGACGACGCCAGGCTGCGTCGTCCGACGGCTCCGGCAACTCCGGCAGTTGCGGCAGCACGGGCCGGCTGTCCCGCGTCGAGCCCGACCAGCGCCTCGTGCGCCATCGCCCAGCTCAAGCGCTCGCCGACGCCCGCCCACGGCCCTCGAGCCTGGCAGAGTTCCGGCCAGACGCCGTCCAGCCATTGGGCGGCGGCGCTCTCTTCCCAGGCGGGAGGCCGCAACTCGATCGACTCTCCGACCACGCCGAGCGCCTCCATCCGTTGGCGGTGCGGCGGATGGCTTCCCTGCGGCTGGCGATGGCGCAGCGCTTCGGCGATTTCCTCTGGCGTCGGCGGATGCGCCAGCAGCTCCTGCGCTGCTTGGTCCGCCCACTGCGCGGGTGGCTCTGCGCTCGCGCGCAGCGCATCCACGTCCAGCGAGGTGGGCGCCTCGCCCTGGCGCATCACGGCAATCTCGATCAACAGCAGCGCACGCGCCAACGCCTCCGGCGACGCCCACTGCGCCGCGAGCGCGTCGGCTTCAAATTCGCAGCGTCGTGAATGCGCCTCGGAGGCGCGACTGAACCACGGAAGGAAGAGCTCCGCGAAGTTCGCGCCGGCGCGATCCCACGGGCTGCTGTCGTCCTCGTCCTCGCGAACGCTCGCGGCCCAGGCGGTCCAGGCCGCACGCGTGCGATAGAGCCAGTGCCCGAGCCGCCCATGCCGGCGCGAGAAGTGCCCCAGCTCATGCGCAATGACCGCCTCCGCCGCGGCGGTGTCCAGCAGGCGCAGCAGCGGCAGGCCGAGAATCAGCACGCGCCGGGTCGGCCGCAGCGAAACGCCGCGATGTTCCTCCAGCGCGCCCGCGTTGATGCTGTTGTCGATCGCGATGGCATGGAGACGCGGAGCCCCGATGGCATCGGTCATCTCGTCGACGCGGGCGTAGAGCCGCGGCGCCTGCTCGCGCGTCAGGCGGTGCGGCGACCCGTGCCAGCTCGGCTGCGCCAGCCAGGCCATCAGCACGAATGCCAAGACGCCAGCGCCCCAGAAGAGCCAGTTGTCGAACACGGCGGCCGGCGCCAGGGTCACCAGCGCCGCCGGCACCAGCAGCATCAGCTGGTGGAAGAACGAGGCCGCCAGCGCGATCAGCGCCAGCCAGACCGGCGCGATGCCGGTCTCCGCACCGCGCACCGCAGGCGTCGTGCCGTCGATGTCGCTCATGATCCTCCTCCCTCTGCGCCCGTGTCCTGCGTGGGACCGGGTCGAAGAAAAGGGCGCTCGACGGCGCCCTCGATGTTCAGCCGCCGCGCGGCTTCAGCCCTGCGCGCGCTTGGCCAGGATCTCGAACGCGGGCAGCGTCTTGCCTTCCAGCACTTCGAGGAAGGCGCCGCCACCCGTGGAGATGTAGCCCACCTGGTCTTCGATGCCGTACTTGGCGATCGCCGCGAGCGTGTCGCCGCCGCCGGCGATCGAGAACGCGTCCGACGCCGCGATGGCGCGGGCGATGGTCTCGGTGCCGTGGGCGAAGGCGTCGAACTCGAACACGCCGACCGGGCCGTTCCACACGACCGTGCCGGCCGCCTTCAGTTGCTCGGCCAGCAGGGCCGCCGTCTTCGGGCCGATGTCCAGGATCAGGTCGTCGTCGGCGACGTCGGTCGCGGCCTTCACCGTGGCCGGCGCATCGGCGGCGAAGGTCTTGGCCGTCACCACGTCCACCGGGATCGGCACCGCGGCGCCGCGCGCCTTCATCGACTCGATCACGGCCTTGGCTTCGCCGACCAGGTCGGGCTCGGCCAGCGACTTGCCGATCTTCAGGCCGGCCGCCAGCAGGAAGGTGTTGGCGATGCCGCCGCCGACGATCAGGCCGTCGACGTTCTTCGACAGCGACTGCAGGATGGTCAGCTTGGTCGACACCTTGGAGCCCGCCACGATCGCCACCAGCGGACGCTTCGGATTGGCCAGCGCCTTGCTGATCGCGTCGATCTCGGCCGCCAGCAGCGGGCCGGCGCAGGCGATCTTCGCGAACTGTGCGATGCCGTAGGTCGAGGCCTCCGCGCGATGCGCGGTGCCGAAGGCGTCGTGCACGAAGATGTCGCACAGCGCAGCCATCTTCTTGGCCAGCTCTTCGCTGTTCTTCTTCTCGCCCTTGTTGACGCGGCAGTTCTCGAGCAGCACGACCTGACCCGGTTTCACGTCGACGCCGTCGACCCAGTTCGCGACCAGCGGCACCTCGCGGCCAAGCAGTTCGCCCATCCGCTTGGCGACCGGCGCCAGCGAATCCTCGGGCTTGAATTCGCCCTCGGTCGGACGGCCCAGGTGAGAGGTGACCATCACCGCCGCGCCGGCCTTCAGCGCCATCTCGATCGCGGGGATCGAGGCGCGGACACGGGTGTCTTCGGTGATCTGGCCGGCATCGTTGAGCGGCACATTCAGGTCGGCGCGGATGAACACGCGCTGGTCGGCCACCTTGCCGGCGGCGATCAGATCGGCGAAACGCTGGACGTTCGGCAGGACGTTCATGGGATGAGCTTCGAGTAGTTAGAAAGCGGTGCGCCGAGGTGCTCGCGCGTCGTGGAGACGCAGCGGGAGAAGCCCGGCAAATCGGGCCGCAGCTTAACAGCCGCGTGACGGCACGCCCCCTCCGAGCGAGTTACGGAACGCCGCTGAAACCGGCGACCGCCCGCCCGGCCGGCCGCTCACCAGCCGAGCCCGATCCGCAGCGTCAGCATCACCGCGGTGCCGCTGATGATGGTCCCGAGGATGCCGCGCTTCCAGAAGAAGTAGGCCGTGCCGACCGCCGCGGCATAGAGCCGCGCGTCCTTCCAGGTGTGGATCAGCTCCCCTTGCGTCATGACGATCTCCGGCACGATCACCGCCGCGAGCGCCGCCAGCGGCGCATAACGCAGGCCGTCGCGGACCCACTGCGGCAGCGGGACCTCGCGATCCGGGATCATGAAGAAGCTGCGCGTGACCATGGTGATCACCGCCATGCCGAGGATGCCCAGCGCCGCCTCCCACACGCTCATGCCGGCCTCCCCGAGGAGGAACCGGACGAGCTGGTCGGTCCGGGTCCCGGTCCCGGCGACGCCGGCGGGAGCCACTTTTCCATCAGTCAGCCCCACGGCCACCGCGGCGGCGATCGCCACGAGGATGTTCAGCCGCAGCGGCAACGCGTACGCCGCCACCGCCGCGCAGCCGGCCACCGCGCCCGAGATCCAGGTGTTGCGGTCCTTCAGCAGCGAGTAGCTGAGCCCCAGCAGCGCCAGCACGCCGGCGAAGCCCAGGCCCCAGTTGGTCGGGATGCGGTCGGCGAGGAGGATGCCGGCGATGGCCGGGATCTGCCACGCGGGCCAGTTGGCCGCGACGCCGCCCCAGAAGTACGGGAGCTGGTTGTCCGGATCGGGCTTCAGGTCGGGGAAGCGCTTGAGGAAGGCGACGTAGTTGAGGTCGGCAGCGAAGTAGCCGATGACCAGCCGCTGCGTGCGCGGCAGCGGCCCGAAGTACAGGCGCCACTGGGCGCTGAAGATGACGAAGCGCAGGTTGACGCAGAAGGCCGTGGCCCACAGCACCCACAGCGGTGCGCCGCTGGCGAGCAGGGGCAGCGCGGCCAGCTGCGAGCTGCCGGCGAAGACCGTCAGGCTCATCAGCAGCGACAGGCCCACGCCCAGGCCGCTCTTGACCATGGCCACGCCGGTCACCAGCCCCCAGGCCGAGATGCCCAGCGTGATGCCGAGCATCTCCTTCGCGCCGCGCTTGAATTCCGGGTGGCGCACCAGCGCCGAGAGTCCTTCCGCCATGGGCGCGATTGTCGTCTGCGCGGTGCCCAAACGAATCGCCCCTCGCCCGCTGTCGCGTCGAGGGGCGTCCACACAGCGCCCGGGGGCGCCGCGTCAGGCGCTCACTTCAGCTTGCGCACCGAGCCCGAGCCCGCGTTGGACATGCTGATCTCCGGGCTGCCGACGTAACCGACGTCGCCCGAACCGGCGATGCGCACGTCCAGCTTGCGCGTCGGCGCCACGGTGACGTCGCCGCTGCCGGAGATGCTGACCTTGGCCTCGTCCACGATCAGTTCGCGGGTCTTGACGTCGCCGCTGCCGGCCACCGTCACCGACAGCGCGTTGGCCTTGCCGTTGAAGAGCATGTCGCCGCTGCCGGCGACGCGCAGCGTCACATGGTCGGCCTCCAGGCCCTGCACGCGCAGGTCGCCGCTGCCGGCGATGCTGGCGTCCAGGTTGCCGGTCTTCATCGGCTCGACGCGGATGTCACCCGAGCCCGAGATCGACAGGCCGCGCAGCTGGCGCATGTCCAGCGTGATCGTCGGCGTGCCCCGGGCGTTCAGGCTGAAGCCGCGCTTGGGCGAGATCTCCAGCGTGCGGCCCTTGCTGCCGTCGACGACCTTGGTCTCGATGTAGCTGAACAGGTTGCGGTCGGTCTTGACCTCGACCTTGTCGGCCGAGCCCTGGCGCACGAAGACCTTGAAATCGCCGGACAACGCCACCGCGTCGAATGCGCCGACGTCGCGGGCATCGGCGGCGACATCGCCATTGCCCTCGATGCGCTGCGAGCTGCCGAAGCTCAGCGACCAGGCCTGCGCGGTGCCGACGGCGCCCACGGACGCCAGGCTCAGCACGGTGATGGCGAACAGACGGCGGGTGGCGCGGAAGGACGGGGTGGTCATGGACGATCTCCTGATCTTTCGGATGATCGTATCTTCGCCGCGTCGCCCCCGCCCGGCGACCGGGCGATGACGAACTGCACCATCCACGGGATCAACTGCACGGCTGGGCGATGTGCCGAATGCAGCGGGCGACGCTCAATGGCCGCCCTTGCCCTTGTCCGAGGTCTTGTCGGCGGGCTTGTCCGCGGCCTTCTCGCTGACCTGCCCCTTGGCGGAGCGCGGCGATTCCTCCTCGTCGTCCGACGCGGCCGCGCCGGGCCGGCTGGCCTGCGGGTTCGCGACCAGCGGACGCGTGCCCTCGAGCTTGTTCTCGCGCATGTACTCGTCCATCTCCCGCCAGCCGTCGTAGACGGCCGCCTTCTGGGCCTTGGGGTTCAGGGCGTAGCAGTCCTCGATCGCGCGCAGCGCGTTGCGGCAGGCGCCGCCGATGGCCTTGCCCTCGGCCTGCTTGGCCGCCGCGACCTTGGCGGGATCCTCGATGCCGAGCTGATCGCAGCCGGCCAGCAGCGCGGCGGCGCCGAGCAGCGCCGCCAAGGCGGTCAGGGAACGGGAAGAGGCCTTCATGCTGTCCTTTGCGGCCGCCGGGGACAGGCGCTTGAAACAGGCGCACCAGCGGTATCGGGCCATTGTGCCGTCGACGCCATCACCCCCGATCCAATGAAAAACACCGCCCGGAGGCGGTGTTTCGTGGTTCCGGCGCCCGGGATCGCCATCGGCGTGCCCCGGCGTCGCGGTGCTCAGCGGCGGGCCATCGCCATCAGGCGCTCGATGCGCTCCTCGGTCGACGGGTGGGTGCTGAACAGCCCCCGGATGCCACCGCCCGAGAGCGGATTCATGATCATCATCTGCGCCGTTTCCGGGTGGCGCTCGGTGGTCTCCAGCGGGATGCCCTGGGCATAGCGGTGGATCTTGTCCAGCGCGGTCGCCAGCGCCTGCGGGTCGCCGGAGATCTCGGCACCGCCGCGGTCCGCCTCGAACTCGCGGGCGCGGCTGATCGCCATCTGGATCAGCGAGGCCGCGATCGGCGCCAGGATCGCCACCAGCAGGCCGACGATCGGGTTGGCCGGACGGCCTTCGCTGTCGCGCGGGCTGAAGAACATCGCGAAGTTCGCCAGCATCGAGATCGCGCCGGCCATGGTCGCGCTGATCGTCGAGATCAGGATGTCGCGGTGCTTCACGTGGGCCAGCTCGTGCGCCATCACGCCGCGCAGTTCGCGCTCGGACAGCACGCGCAGGATGCCGGTGGTCGCGGCGACCGCGGCATGCTCCGGATTGCGGCCGGTGGCGAACGCGTTGGGGGCGTTCTCCTCGATCAGGTAGACCTTGGGCATCGGCAGCTGAGCGCGCGCGGCCAGCTCCTTGACCATGTTGTAGAACTGCGGCGCGCTGCGCTCATCGACTTCCTGGGCGTTGTACATCTTCAGCACCAGCTTGTCGGAGAACCAGTAGCTGAAGAAGTTCATCCCCACCGCGACGACCAGTGCGATCAGCATGCCCGTCTGGCCACCCAGCAGGGAGCCGATCGCCATGAACAGCGCGGTGATGGCGGCCATCAGGATGGCGGTCTTCATCAGGTTGAACATTGCAATCACTCCTCGAAAACAGCGGCCGGAGCCGCGAAGGGAAACTCACCCCGGACAGTACACCGTCCCGATGTCCCATGTGACGGCAAGGCGGCCCGGTTCAAGCCGGGGCCGGTCCGGTTTGACCGACGATTCAGTCAGGGTTAAGCGAAGCGGGTACCGACCTGCAGCGGCCGCGCCTGCAGGAACGCGGCGGCGGGCAGGCGCTTACCGCCGGCACGCTGGAGTTCGGTCAGCCGGACGCCGCCCGCGCCGCAGGCGACGACCGGGCCGTCGGGCGAGACCGCCAGCACCTGGCCCGGCTCACCGAGCGCGCCTTGCGCCTCGACGACCTCGGCACGCCAGATCTTCACCGCCTCGCCGTCGAGCTGCGCGACGCCGCCCGGGAAAGGATCGAACGCCCGCAGCCGGCGAGCGATCTGCGCGGCGTCGTCGGTCCAGCGGATCTGGCTCTCGGCCTTCTCGATCTTGTGGGCGTAGGTGACGCCCGCCTCGGGCTGCTTCACCGGATGGAAGCCGCCGCAGGCGGCGAGTTCCAGCGCCTCGACGATCAGCCGGCCACCGAGCGTCGCCAGCTTGTCGTGCAGCGTCGCGGTCGTGTCCGCCGCGGCGATCGGCAGCCGCTCGAGCAGCAGCATGTCGCCGGTGTCCAGGCCCTCGTCCATCTGCATGATGGTGATGCCGGTCTCGGCGTCGCCGGCCTCGATGGCGCGGTGGATCGGCGCGGCGCCGCGCCAGCGCGGCAGGATCGAGCCGTGGATGTTCAGGCAGCCCAGTCGCGGCAGTTCCAGCACCCACGTCGGCAGGATCAGGCCGTAGGCGGCGACGATGAGCACGTCCGGGCGCGCGTCGGCCAGCGCCTGCCGGCCCGCCTCGGCCTCGTCGGGGAACTTGCCGTCGAGCCGCAGGCTGCGCGGCTGGGCCACGGCGATGCCGCGCGACACGGCCAGTTGCTTCACCGGCGAGGCCTGCAGCTTCATGCCCCGGCCGGCGGGGCGGTCGGGCTGGCTCAGCACCAGCGGGACCTCGAAGCCCGCGTCCAGCAGCGCCTGCAGCGCCACGGCGGCGAATTCGGGAGTGCCCGCGAAGGCGACGCGCAGAGCCGAGGCCATCAGTGCTTCGCGTCCTCGCGGGCCTTCTTTACCAGCTTGGTCTTGATGCGCTCGCGCTTGAGCGGGCTCAGGTACTCGACGAACACCTTGCCGGCGAGGTGGTCCATCTCATGCTGCACGCAGACGGCCAGCAGGCCTTCGGCATCGAACTGGAAGGTGTGGCCGTCGCGGTCCAGCGCCTGGACGGTGACCTTCTTGTGGCGCATGACCTTGTCGTAGATGGTCGGCACGGAGAGGCAGCCCTCCTCGCCTTCCATCATCTCCTCGCTGCGCGCGACGAGCTCCGGGTTGATCAGCACCAGCGGCTGGTTGCGCTCCTCGGAGACGTCCATCACCAGCAGGCGCTCGTGCACGTCCACCTGCGTGGCGGCCAGGCCGACGCCGTCGGCGTCGTACATCGTCTCCAGCATGTCGTCGGCCAGCGCGCGCAGGCGGTCGTCGACCGCGGCGATGGGCTTGGCCACCGTGTGCAGGCGTGGATCGGGGTATCGAAGAATGGAAAGTTTCGCCATGGTGAGGACGCGAGGCGCGGTGAGCCGCTGTGGACAGCGCACAACGCCGGTTTGTAAGGGCTTGCAAGGGAGGGCGGGCCGGTTCATTGCCGGGCCCCCTGAACCGGGGCAGAATCGCCGCCAGCGAGACGGTTGATTTTCGCCGATTTGGCGGTCAGTCTGGCCCTCGTCACAAAAGCGCCATTGGCCACGAGGGGCCTTCGATCTCGGCGCGCGGAGAACAAGTAATGACGCAAAGGCGGCCGCTGGGCTTGACGATGATTTCTGCAGCCCTGCTGGCGGGCACCTTTGCCGCCGCGCCGTCGTTCGCGGCGGGGGACTTCCCCATCACCCAGGGACAGCGCCAGACGGCGCAGCAGGTCGCCCAGGCCGGCGTGCCCCTGTCGGAGCTGGCGCCCAACGCCCCCGACACGTACACGGTCAAGGCAGGCGACACGCTCTGGGCCATCTCGGGCATCTTCCTGAAGAGCCCGTGGCGCTGGCCCGAGCTCTGGGGCATGAACAACGACCAGATCCGCAACCCCCACCTGATCTACCCCGGCCAGGTGCTGATGCTGATCAAGGCCGACGGCCGCGCCCGCCTCCAGCTGGGCCGCGACGTGGGCGCCGGCGGCCCCGGCGGCACGGTGAAGCTGTCGCCCCGCGTGCGCTCCGAGTCGCTGTACGACGGCTCCATCGCCGCGATCCCGCAACACCTGATCGAGCCCTTCCTCAATGAGGCGGTGGTGCTCAACAGCAACGATCTGGACGCCGCGCCGCGGATCTTCTCGGCGCAGGAGAACCGCGTCTGGATCAGCAAGGGCGACCTGGCTTACGCCCGCGGCAACCTGCCGGCCAACGTCGAGAACTTCCGCGTGTTCCGCGAGCCGCGCCCGCTGCGCGATCCGGTGACCAAGGAGGTGCTGGGTTATGAAGCCGTCTACGTCGGCACCGCCGACCTGACCCGCCCGGGCAGCGGCAATGGCACGAAGAACGAGGTCCCGGCGACGCTGACGATGACGCTGAACCGCATCGAGGCACAGCCGGGCGACCGCCTCGCTCCGGTACCGGAGCGCGGCTACACGAGCTACGTGCCCCATGCACCGCAAGGCCCCATCAGCGGCTCCATTATCTCGGTCTACGGCGATGCGATCACCGCCGGCCAGAATCAGATCGTGGCGCTGAACAAGGGCAAGCGCGACGGTCTCGAGCGCGGTCACGTGCTGGCGCTGTGGCACGCCGGTCGCGTCGTGCGCGACCCCACCACCGCGCGCCGCGAAGAGATCCGGCTGCCCGACGAGCGTCACGGCCAGCTGTTCGTCTTCCAGGTCTTCGACCGCGTGTCGTACGCGCTGATCCTGTCGGTCCAGGAACCGGTCGTCCCGGGCGACCGGTTCACGCAGCCGTAATCACGGCGGTCAGCGCGGCGGCTCTCCGGATCAGGTCGTCCCGAGGACCGCACGGATGAGCCACGACGAACTGCGCGACTGGCTTCATCTGCTGTCCTGCGTCTCGCGCGGCGCCGCCCGGCGGCTGCTCGCGCGCCACGGCGCACCGGGCGCCGTCCTCAGGGCCGGCCGCGCCGGCTGGGGCGCCGCACTTGCTCCGGAGGAAGCCACGCTGCTGGCGAAAGGCCCGGACCAGCTTGACCGGCTGGTCCGACGCACCGAAGACTGGCTGTCCAGCGGCGAGCGCCGCTCGATCCTGCTCCTGGGCGCACCGGACTACCCCCTGCCTCTGCTGCACACGGCCGATCCGCCGCTGATGCTCTATCTGGACGGCCGGCGCGAGCTGCTCAGCGAACGCTGCGTCGCGGTCGTCGGCAGTCGGCGTCCCAGCCCGCAAGGCGACGAGAACGCGCGGTACTTCGCCGCCGGCCTGGGCGAAGCGGGGTTCTGCGTCGTTTCCGGACTGGCCCAAGGCATCGACGGCGCCGCGCATGAGGCCGCGCTGAACACACGAGGCAGCACGATCGCGGTTCTCGGCACCGGGCCGGACCAGGTGTACCCGCTGGATCATGCGGATCTCTCCCGCCACGTCGCGCGACGCGGGCTGCTGGTGAGCGAGTACTTCGTCGGTACGCCTCCGATGGCGCCGAATTTTCCGCAACGCAACCGCATCATCGCGGGACTGTCGGAGGGTTGCCTGGTGGTCGAGGCCGCCCTGAAGTCGGGATCCCTGATCACCGCGCGGCAGGCGTCCGAGGCAGGCCGGGAGGTCTTTGCCGTCCCGGGCCCCATCCATGCGCCGCAATCCAAGGGGTGTCACTACCTGCTCAAGCAGGGCGCCTGCCTGGTCCAGGAGTTGGACGACCTGCTCAACGAACTCCCCACCGGCGGACTGCCGCGCACGGTGCCGCTCGACCTGGAACCCGACAGCTCGCCGGCGCCCGAGGCCGTGGAAGCGGACGTCGATCACCCCCTCCTTCGCGCGATCGGGCGGGACACGGTGTCCCTGGAGCAGCTCTCGCAGCGCAGCGGTTGGCCGCAGGACGAGCTCAACGCGACGCTGCTGGACCTGGAGTTGGACGGTCGCGTCGCACGGCTGCCCGGCGCGCTTTTCCAACGCCGCCGCACGACGTGAATCCCGATCCCGTCAAGAACGCGTTCCGGCGTTCTGGAAGGAGGAATTCCATGCGCCGGACCGTTCATTTCGGGAGGAAGGGCTTTCAGGGCGTCGGTTATCATCCCCGCCATGTTTGACGTCCTCGTCTACCTGTACGAAACCTATTGGCGGCCCGACGCCTGCCCGGATCACGCACAGCTGACCCGGAAACTGTCGGCGGTCGGGTTCGAAGACGACGAGATCCGCGACGCCCTGTCGTGGCTGGACGGCTTGGCCGGCGCTGCCGAATCCCATCACGGTGAGCCCGGCGAACGCAGCATGCGCGTCTACACGCGCGATGAGCAGGACCATCTGGGCGAGAGCTCGATGGGGTTCATCAGCTTCCTGGCCTCGGCCGGCGTGCTGCCGACCGCCATGCGAGAGATGGTGATCGATCGCGCGATGGCCATCCCCGGCGGCCCGCTCGACCTCGAAGACCTGAAGATCATCGTGCTGATGGTGTTCTGGAGCCTGGGCGAGGAGCCCGATGCGCTGATCCTCGACGAGTTGTTCGTCGCGCCGGAAGAGCGCCTGATCCACTGATCCGCCTGCTTCCAGCTGGCGTAGAAAGCAGAACCGGCCCCGCATCGCGGCGCCGGTTTTTTCATGGGCGCGTGGAACGCCGACCCGCCTCAGGCCAGCAGGCGGCTCGGGTCGACTTCCAGCTTCGCGAGCGCGTTGCGCGTCGCCTTCACGGTGAGCGATTCGTCCTGCGCCGGCAGCATCAGCCCGGCTTGCAGGAACGCGGCCAGCCGGCTCAGTTGGAACAGCACGCCCCGCCCTTGAGGCGAGACGAACAGGATCAGGTGATGGCGCAGCCCGCGCCAGACAAGCTGGACCGGCTCGACCCGGCCGCGGTAGTCGAGCATGTACCAGCTGCCGACCTGCAACTCGCGCGCCCACGCCAGCATCGCCGACGTCGGTGCCGCGCCGCCCTCGGCGACCACTTCCAGCCCGTCGCATTCATGGCTGGACAGGTCGCGCACCAGCGTCTCGTTGATCTCGCCGGACTCGGGCGACGGGAGCATCGCCTCCAGCGTCTCGAGCTGGCTCATCAGGTCGTCCAGCCGCTCGCGCGGGATCGCCGCGGTCTTGGCGGTGAACGCGGCGGCCAGTGCGTTGTTCAGCGACCGGATGTGTTCGTCCTGGCGCTCATGGCTGAGGCCCGCGTGGCCCATGCCGTCGCGCAGCGTCTTCAGCAGCGGCGGCAGGCGACGGATCACCTCGGCTCGGTCCTCGCGGGACACCTTCGCGCTCGCGGACCAGATCAGGTCGGCCGCGGCGCGCTTCATCGCCTTGGTCTGCTCGGCCTGGGGACCGTAACGCACGCCCGTCACCGCCAGCACATCCGCCCAGACCTGGAACAGGAAGTCGCGCACGCCGTCCTGCACCGGGACCTCGGACAGCATCTTGCGCAGTTCGATCGTGTACTGGATCGCCAGCGTCTCGCGCTGCTCGACCTGCTGCGCGAGCGACACGCCCTTCTTCGAGACCTCGTTCTCCTGCTCGAAGTAGTGATCGAGGAATTTCTCGAACTCGGTCAGCACCGTCTGGAAGACACGTCGGCCGGTGTCGGGGTAGGCCTCGACGACCTGCACCACGCGCTTGATCTCGCGCTCCAGCGCATCGCCGATCTCGGCGGTGGAGGTGCTGAAGCCCATCACGCACGAGCCCATCCGGTCGATCAGGCGGCGCGCGGGATGGTCGTCCGTGGCGAAGAAGTCGGGCTCGCCGACGGCCACGCGCAACACCGGCATCTGCAGCCGCGCGAACCAGACGCGGATCGCCGGCGGAATGCGTTCTTCCTGCAGGATGGCCTGGAACAGCAGCGCGACCAGTTCGATCGTGGCACGCTCGGCCGGCGTGTCGGCGGCGTTCTTCAGGACCTGCTTCAGCGCCTGGTTGCGGTGGCGGATCTCGTCGAGTGCCTGCGGGGCCGTCAGTTGCTGGTCGACCGTCGCGACCTTGTCCGCGCGCCGTTGCACCGCTTCCTGCGCGTGATTGATCGCGGCGGTCAGCCGTGGCGAACCGGTCCGCGTCGCCGGACCGGCCGGATGACCGGACATCGTCGCCGGGCCGGCCGGTGCGGCGGGCAATCCGCTGCGCGTCGCCGGCCCCGCCGCCGGCATGCCGGAACGCGACGGCGCCTGGGCCTGCGGCTGCGCCAGCTCCGGCACATGCCGCGCGAGCACGCGCTGCAATTGCGCCATCACCTGCTGGGCCGACTGGCTGGCCGGCGTCCCCGCCGGACCCGCCGGGACGGCCACCTGCGCCGCCTGCGGCGCGATGCCGCCGTGCGCCTGGCCCGGACCCTGCGCCGGCCCCAGCGGCGCGGCCTGCGTCATCCCCCCCGCCGGCGCGTTGCGACGGATGAAGGGGCGCAGGTCCACCTCGGGCATCACGCCCTGCTGGATCAGCCAGTGGTTGGCCTCGTGATAGGCCTCGTTCAGGAGCTGCGAGAACTCATGGTGCAACCAGCGCTGCAGCATCTGCCAGACGGAGCTGCTCAGGCCGGCCTCGAACCAGGCATCGAGCACCAGTCGCGCCAGCACCTGCGCGCGCAGCAGATCCTGCTGCTGGAGGTCCTCGACGCGCTCCAGCGACTGCATCCGGTTGCGCAGGTCGCTGAATTCCCAGCTGGCCTTGTCCATCATCGCCAGCGCCAGGCGGGAGGCAATGATCTCGCGCTCGATCGTGTCGTCGCTGACGAGGGTCAGGTTCTGCGGGCGCGACGACAGCGAGGCCGATCGCGAATCGCCCGCACCGTGGTGGTAGGCGTGCCGCAACGACTTGCCCAGCCGCGCGTGCCAGGGGGTCGAGGCGCGCTGCCACGCCTCGAAGGCGTCGCGGCGGGCCATCTGCAGCGCGTGCTCGGCCGGCTGCGCGAGCTGGTCCTGCACCGCCGTGGTCAGGACCGCCACCATGGCGGGCAGCCCTCGCAGCAGCACCTCCGTGTGGACGCGCCGCGCTTGCGAAGCCAGGGCCTGGGATCTTGCGTCGGCGGCGGTCATCGAGCTCGAGTTTGAGGAGTGCGGATGACTCTACTACACCACCGCGCCCGCGTTGGGGTCATCCGGGTCGCCTTGCTTGGCGGGGCCGGTCTTGACCAGGTCCTCGCGCTTGACGCCCAGCCACATCGCGATCGCCGCGGCCACGAAGACCGACGAGTAGATGCCGAACAGGATGCCGATCGTCAGCGCCACCGCGAAGTAGTGCAGCGTCGGGCCGCCGAACAGCAGCATCGACAGCACCATCATCTGCGTCGAGCCGTGCGTGATGATCGTGCGGCTGATCGTGGACGTGATCGCGTGGTCGATGACCTCGTGGGTGTTGAGCTTGCGGTATTTCCGGAAGGCCTCGCGGATCCGGTCGAAGATGACCACCGACTCGTTCACCGAGTAGCCCAGCACCGCCAGGATCGCCGCCAGCACCGCCAGCGAGAACTCCCACTGGAAGTAGGCGAAGAAGCCCAGGATGATGACCACGTCGTGCAGGTTGGCGATGATGCCGGCCACGGCGAACTTCCACTCGAAGCGGAAGGCCAGGTACAGCATGATGCCGATGACGGTGAAGCCCAGCGCGTAGGCAGCGTCGTGCGCCAGCTCGGCGCCGACCGACGGGCCGACCACCTCGCTGCGGGTCAGCTTCAGCGGTTCGGCGGTGCCGACCGCGCAGGCCTGGCGGGTCACCGCCTCGCCCTGCGGCGTGACCTCCTGGTGCTCGACGACATTGCCGTTCTCGGACTTGCACAGCTCGGTGAACACGCGGCTGACCAGCACGTCCTGCTTGACGTCGGGCTTGACCGGCAGCCGGATCGATGACGTCGCGCGAAGTGCCGAAGTTGGTCACCTGGATCTCGCCGAAGCCCATCTGCTCGACGGTGTGACGCGTCTTGTTGATGTCGGCGGCCTGCGCGTACTGGACCTCGACCACCGTGCCGCCGGTGAACTCGATCGAGAAGTGCAGGCCCTTCGTGACCAGGAAGAACACCGCGGCGACGAAGGTGAGGAAGGACACGGCGTTGAGGATCAACGCGCGTTTCATGAACGGGATGTCCCGTTTGATTCGGAAGAATTCCATGGCGTTGTGCGCTCGCTAAGGGGGCCGCAGCCGTTGTTACTTGGCCTCGACGGCTTCGGCCGCCGATTCAGCCGGGACCGCGGTCGTGCCGGGTTTCCAGACGGTGCCGATGGACACGGACTTCAGCCGCTTGCGGCCGCCGTACCAGAGGTTGACCAGCGCGCGCGAGAACATCACCGACGAGATCATCGAGGTGATGATGCCCAGGCAGTGCACCACCGCGAAGCCCTTGATCGGACCCGAGCCGAAGGCCAGCAGCGCCAGGCCCGCGATCAGCGTCGTCACGTTGGAGTCCAGGATGGTCGCCCAGGCGCGTTCGTAGCCGGCATGGATCGCCTGCTGCGGCGCGAGGCCGGCGCGCAGTTCCTCGCGCACCCGCTCGTTGATCAGCACGTTGGCGTCGATGGCCATGCCCAGCACCAGCGCGATCGCCGCGATGCCCGGCAGGCTCAGCGTGGCTTGCAGCATCGACAGCACCGCCAGCAGGAGCAGCAGGTTGAAGCCCAGCGCCACCGCGGAGAACACGCCGAACATCATGTAGTACAGGCACATGAAGACGGCCACCGCGACGAAGCCCCAGGTCACCGACGCGATGCCCTTGTCGATGTTGTCCTTGCCCAGCGACGGGCCGATGGTGCGTTCCTCGATGATCTCCATCGGCGCGGCCAGCGAGCCGGCGCGCAGCAGCAGCGCGGTGTCGCTGGCTTCCTGCGTGGACATGGCGCCGCCGGTGATCGAGAAGCTGTTGCCCAGCTCCCCGCGGATGACCGGCGCGGTCACGACCTGACCCTTGCCCTTCTCGAACAGCAGGATCGCCAGGCGCTTGCCGATGTTCTCGCGCGAGACGTCCTTGATGATGCGGGCGCCCTTGGCGTCCATCTTCAGCGTCACGGAGGGCTGGTGGTTCTCGTCGAAGCTCGGCTGCGCGTCGTTCAGGTTGTCGCCGGTGACGACGACCTGGCGCTTGACGATGATCGGCGTGACGCCGTCCTTCTCGGTGAAGCGCTCGGTGCCGAACGGCACGGGACCGGTGCCCGCCAGCGCGGCCTGGGCCTCGGCACTGTCGTCCACCATGCGCATCTCCAGCGTCGCGGTGCGGCCGATGATGTCCTTGGCCTTGGCCGTGTCCTGCACTCCCGGCAGCTGGACGACGACGCGGTCGCGGCCCTGCTGCAGGATCACCGGCTCGGCGACGCCCAGCTCGTTGACGCGGTTGTGCAGCGTGGTGATGTTCTGCTTGATCGCGGCGTCCTGGACGGCGATCACCGCCTTGGGCGTCAGCGAGCCGGTCAGGCGCAGCTCGGTGCCGGCGCCCGGACGGCACCCAGGCGAAGTCGGGCACCTGGTCGCGCAGCAGGTTCTGCGCCTGCGTGCGGGTGGCCTCGTCGCGGAAGTTGATGGCGACGTCGTTGCCCTCGCGGGTGACGCCGGCATGGCGGATGGTCTTGTCGCGCAGCATCGTGCGGACGTCGGAGGCCATCGACTCGGCCTTCTTCGTCAGCGCCGACTTCATGTCGACCTGCATCAGGAAGTGCACGCCGCCGCGCAGGTCCAGGCCCAGGTACATCGGGAACGCGTGCAGCGCGGTCAGCCAGGCCGGCGAGCGCGACACCAGGTTCAACGCGACGATGTAGGTGGGGTCGGACGTCTCGCTGCCGTTCAGGGCCTTCGCGATCGCGTCCTTGGCCTTGATCTGCGCGTCGGTGTCATGGAAGCGGGCGCGGATCGAGCTGCCTTCCAGATGCACGAAGTCGGGCGTGACGCCGGCCTGCGTGATCGCCTGCTCGACGCGCTGGCGGACGGTGTCGTCGATCTTGACGACGACCTTGGCGCTGGACACCTGCACCGCCGGCGCTTCGCCGAACAGGTTGGGCAGCGTGTAGATCAGGCCGACCAGCAACGCCACGACGAGCAGCGCGTACTTCCACAGCGGATAACGGTTCATGAGGAGATCCTCTGCAAACCAGGCGCCGCGTCGGCCGATGCGGGGCATCGGGTCCGCGGGCGCCTCTGAAAACCGACCCGGCGCGTGCGTCGCACGGGCCGGGTCGTCAGGGAGCGGTCACGCCGGACGCGGCCGCCCCAGGTCGGGGTTTCGAATTATTTCGAGACGGTGCCCTTGGGCAGGACCTGCACGACGGACGTGCGCTGGACCTGGATCTCGACGCCCGAGGCGATCTCGACGGTCAGGTACTGCTCGCCGATCTTGACGACCTTGCCGAGCATGCCGCCGCCGGTGATGACCTCGTCGCCCTTGGCCAGGGCCTCGACCATCGTCTTGTGCTCCTTCTGGCGCTTCATCTGGGGACGGATCATCACGAAGTACATGACGACGAAGACGGCCACCAGGGGCAGCATCTGCAGGAAGCCGCCCGTGGGGTCGGACGAGGCAGCAGGCGCGGCCTGGGCGAAAGCGTTGGAAATAAACACGTCGATATCCCTCAGGAATTGCGTTGGCGCCGGCCAGGGGCCGGAGCGCCGCCGGACACGAGGTCCTGGCGTACGGAAGAACCGGTGATTGTATGCGGCCCATCCGGCCGGCCCGGCACCTGCCGGACGCGGATTTAACTGGGGTTGACCTGCGCAAACTCAATCCGGTCCGGACCAGGGATTGCCCGTAGGCCAGACCCTGCGATGATCCGCGCCCATGACTTCAGACACCCTTGAGCTGCAGGACGTCGACAAACGCCGCCAGGCGGACCAGGCTTACGACGCGATCGAGACGCTGATCGCGACCTTGCAGTTGCGCCCGGGCGCGCCGGTGGTGGAGACGGAACTGATCGCGCGGATCGGGCTGGGTCGGACACCGACGCGCGAAGCGCTGATGCGGCTGGTCGCCAGCGGCCTCATCGCGCAGCAGCCGCGGCGCGGCCTGCTGGTCAGCGACATGCCGCTGGCGGAACACCTGGATCTGCTGGAAGCACGCCGGCCGCTGGAGCGGTTGATCGCCTGCTGCTCCGCCCGCCGGGCGTCGCCGGCGCAGCGCTCGGAACTGCTGGCCTGCTCGGCCCTCATGGGCGAAGCCGCCGAGCGGCACGACCTGGAAGCCTACATGCGGGTGGACCAGGCGTTGGACCGGGTCAACCACGCGGCCTGCCGCAACCGCTATGCGGTGGCCGCGGTGCTGCCGATGATCATCCAGTGCCGGCGCTTCTGGTACGCGTACCGGCATCTGGGCGACGTCGCCATCGGCGCTCGCGCGCATCAGCGCCTCGCGGAAGCCATCGCGGGCGGAGACGGAGAAGCGGCAGCGGCGGCCTCGGACGTCCTGATGGATCACCTGCGCGCGTTCACGCAGCAGGTGATTGCTTGAGGGGCCCGACCGTCACGACCCGCTGGATCGACGCGCGGACGGCGCGCTGAGAGGCGGCCTGCCGGAATCCTCGTCGCCAGCCGCCGCGGCGGTCGGTGGCGATGGCGCCGGCCGGGGCTTGACCCGCTTGCGAAGCAGGCCCGGTCCGCGCCTCACGGCGGTCCTGCCGGGGCTGCTCACCGGAAGCGGACGCGCGCGACGCTGATCTGCGTCGTGCCGTCCGGCAGCGGCTTCACCGACACCACGCGGAAGTTCTTCGGCAGTCCGACCTTGTAGAGCTGCCCGCCCGCATCGGGCTTGTCGTCGTCGCAGGTCAGCGGACCGCCGTCCTTCGGCTTGCCGCGCGGGGCATCGGCGGCGCCGCAATCCAACGGCGTGCCGTAGCGCGACAGCGCGCGGCGATAGAACCTGCCGACGCGATCGACCTCGTCCTTGCTCTGGAACTTGCCGGCCGCCAACTGCAAGCCGAACAGCCCGCCCCAGAGGCTCATCTGCACGCTCGACTTGTCCTCGTCGCGATCCTTGTAGGGCACGGCGCCGGGATAGAGCGGCGTGTCGAGGTCGACGCCGTCGGCCTTGGCGTCGACGGTGATGCCGGCGCTGAAGCCCTCCTGAGCGGGCGGCGGCGGCGCGGACTGGGCACAGGCCCCCAGCGCCAGCGTGACGGCACCGACCAGCAGTGCCGCACGCGACATCCGCGCGCACGGACGGTGGGTCAAGGACGAGGTCGGCGGGGAAGACAACGAGGAGATCGAAGGCTGGATCACGGGACGCTCCCTGGTTCGAGGTGCGATGCACTGTACGAACCGGTGCATCGCGCAGCGCCCGCGCGGCGACCAACTGCATCCCCGGAGGGACAGACCGCATCCATCGCGGAGCGGGCGCTTCCTCAGGCGCGGCGCCGCAAGGTCCACAGCGCAGCACCGATCAGGCCCACGCCAACGATCTGCGTGAGACTGAGCGCCCGGCCGTAGACCGCCCAGTCGACCAGCACGGCCGTCCCGGGATAGACGAACTGCAACACCGCGATGCGCCCGGTGCCGAGCCGCGCCATGCCGGCGTACAGCACGACATACGCCAGCCCGGTGTGCAGCACGCCGAGTCCCGCCAACCAGCTCCAGGAGGCGCCGAACGCCGGCAGCCCGTGCATCAGCGGCCAGGGCAGCAGCACGACGGCGCCCACGACGCACTGTCCCGCCGACAGCGCGAACGATCCAGCGCGTTCAGCCTCGAGCTTGGCGAGGAAGCTCGCCGCCGCGTAAGTCACCGACCCGAGCAGGCACATCCCCACCCCGAGGGCATAACCCGGCAACCGCATGGCGCCGCCCGCGCCGCCGCCGGGCGCGAACACCTCATACGCGATGCCGGTGGCCAACGCGAGGCCACACAACGCAATGGCGGCTGCCAGCCACTGCGCGCGCGTCACGTGTTCGCGCAGCCAGAAGGCGCCCATCGCCATCAGCCAGAAGGGTTGCACATGAAAGACGACCGTCGACACGGCGATCGAGCAGCGCGGGATCGCCGCGAAGAACAGTCCCCAGTTCAAGACCGTGAGCAGTCCCACGGCGAGCACCACGCCCAGCGCGCGACCGCGCAGCCGGACGAGCTCGCCGATCTGGCCGCGCGCGGCGCCCCAGGCGAGCAGCGCCGCGAGCCCGAACACGCAACGGAACCACACGGTCGTGGCGGGGTCCTGGGCCGCTTCCTCGACGAACACGCCGATCGTGCCGAGCAGCAGTCCGCCGCCCACCATGAGCCCCTGACCTTCCCGCAGGCGCCGGGCCGCGCCGGCTGCGGTCGCCGAAGACGGGGAAGAGGATTCTGGCGAGGAGGCGAGCGACGTGGACATGGGAAGAGTCTGGGCCGCTGCCCGCATTCGGCAAAGCGAATCCTCTTCACGCTTAGCATCACGGAATCGAATGGATGCCCCCGAGGGGCGGAGGACCTGATGCCCTCGACCGACCTTCAACTGGACTGGCTCCGCGCCTTCGTGGCGGCGGTGGACGGCGGCTCGCTGACGGCGGCGGGCGCCCTGGTGCATCGCTCGCAGTCGGCATTGAGCATGCAGATCGCCAAGCTGGAACGGGCTGTGGGTCAGCCGGTGCTGGTGCGCACGCCGCGACGGCTGGATCTGACGCCGGCGGGACGCGAGTTGCTCGGACACGCGCGCCGCCTGATCGCGCAGCACGACGAAGCGGTCCAGGCGCTCAAGCGCGAGACGCTGCACGGCCGCCTCACCATCGGCGTGCCGGAGGATTACGCGCTGCCCTACCTCACCCCGGTCTTGCGCGACTTCGCGGGACGGCACACGGCGGTGGAGCTGACCCTCGTCTGCCAGCAGTCGACGGTGCTCATCCCCCGGGTGTCGCGCGGCGAAGTCGACGTGGCGGTCGTCACGCGCGATCGAGCCGGTCGCGGGCAGCCGCTGTTCGACGAACCGCTGGCCTGGTTCGGCGCGCCGCGCTTCGAGGCGTGGCGGCAGACGCCCTTGCCCGTCGCGGTCTACGAATCGGGCAGTCTTGCGCGCAAGGCGGCACTGTCGGCGCTGGCGGCATTGAAGCGGCCTCACCGCATCGTCTGCGACAGTGCCAGCCCGGCCGGCATGCTGGCGGCCGTCGAGAGCGGCCTGGCGATCGCGCTGTTCACACGCTGCAGCGTGCCCGAGGGCATGGAACTGCTCGACGAGCGTCACGGCATGCCGCCGGCGACCTCGCTGCCGGCGATGTCGGTGGTGCTGATGCGCAGCAAGGCCTCGGCAGGCTCCGCGGCGGCCGACGCCTTCGCGGGCCAGGTCTTGCGCACGCTGGCGCGCAGCCGGACGGGCTCGACTATGCTGCGCCGATGATGCTGCTCCGCCGGCTGTGGCCCCTCCTTCTCCTGCTGGTCTGCGCGGCACTCACGGGCGCGCCGCACGCCCAGGCCGCCGAGCCGCTGCGCATCGGCTCCAAGCGGTTCACGGAGAGCTACATCCTCGCCGAGGTGCTCGCACAGACCGTGCGCGCCGACGATCCGTCCGCCGAGGTGGAGGTCCGCCAGGGCCTGGGCAACACCGCCATCGTCCACGCGGCGCTGAAGGCCGGCAGCATCGACGTCTATCCCGAGTACCTCGGCACGATCGAGCGGGAGATCCTCGGCCACGCGACCACCGGCGCGCCGCTCGATCAACTGCAGGCGGAACTGCGCCCGCTCGGGCTGGCGATCGGTGTGCCGCTCGGTTTCAACAACGGCTACGCACTGGCAATGCGGTCGGCGCAGGCGCGCGAACTCGGTCTCCATGCGCTGTCACAGCTGAAAGGGCGGCCGACGTTGAAGCTCGGCCTCAGCAACGAATTCCTGGGCCGCGCGGACGGCTGGCCCGGCTTGTCGAAGCGCTATGCGCTGCCGCAGACCCCGACGGGGCTCGATCACGGGCTCGCTTACCGCGCGCTTGCCGAAGCCCAGATCGATGTCACCGACGTGTACACGACCGACGCGCAGATCGCGGCGCTTGATCTCACGGTGCTGGCCGACGACGCGCACTTCTTCCGCGGTATGACGCGGTGTTGCTGTATCGAGTCGATCTGCCGCAGCGCCATCCGCGCGCCTGGGCGGCGCTGCAGGCGCTGCGCGGCAGGATCGACGAGACCGCGATGATCGCGATGAATGCGCGGGCCGAAGTGCAGCGGCAACCGTTCGACGCGATCGCTCGAGCGTTCGTGGCGACCCGTGGCCCCGCCTCCTCGGCCGCGGCCGCCTCCGCCCCTTCCGCCTCTTCCTCCGCCTTTTCCATCGGCTCCACGACATCGGCCCCTGCGTCTTCCCCGGTCCGGCCGAGCCGGCCAAGTCGGACCTCTGGTCGAGATTGAGCGGTCCGGATCTCGGTCGACTCACGGTGCAGCACCTGGCGCTGGTCCTGGGATCCGTCGCGCTGGCCACGCTGATCGGCGTGCCGCTGGCGGTCGCGCTGCACCCGTGGCCGCGCTGGCGCGAAGCGCTGCTGGCCGTCTGCGCGCTGCTGCAGACCGTGCCCTCGCTGGCGATGCTGGCGCTCCTGATCTGGGCGACGAACCGGATCGGGCCGGTGCCGGCGCTGGTCGCGCTCACGCTCTATGCGTTGTTGCCGGTGCTGCGCAACTGCACGGTCGGTCTCAGCGAAGTGTCCGAGGGCCTGACCACCGCCGCGAAGGCGCTGGGCCTCACGCGGGGCCAGGTGTTGCGTTCAGTGCAGTTGCCGCTGGCCTTGCCGGTCATGCTCGCGGGCCTGCGCACGGCCACCAGCCTGTCCGTCGGGGCCGCCACCATGGCGGCCTTCATCGGCGCCGGAGGCTACGGGGAACGCATCGTCACCGGGCTCGCGCTGAACGATCAGACCCTGCTGCTTGCGGGCGCCTTGCCGGCCGCGGCGCTGGCCTTGCTCTTCGAAGGCGCGTTCGGACTGATGGCGTGGAAACTGGCGAGAAGCCGCGGGGCCTGAGGTCTCGCGGAGAGCGCCCGCGACGTCGGGCAGCTCAAGGCTCGCCGGCGGGGAACTCGTGCTCCAGCTCGGCGTAGCAGCGCTGCTGTGCTGGGGACCAGTCCCCCAACTGCGCGGGCTGCAGCCCCGGCTGCATGAGCTGGCGCAGCGCAACCGCCTGCGCCTGCCGCACCAGGTGCGCGAGCACGACGGACTCGGCGCCACGGCCCGGGCGCGGTGCCAGCGCTTCGGCGACCTGGGGCGGGAAGCCCCAGTGCTCGACGATCTGCGCCGACCATGCGGCCGTCAACGGCAGCAATTGGCGATGCAGGCCTTCGCGGTCCAGCGGCGGCACCGAGGGCGCGGACATCCCGTCCAGCGCGCGCAGCAGCGCCATCAGGCCGAGTTGTGAGCTGAGGCCGGCCAGATAGGCGGAGAACTCGTCGTCGCCCGCATTGGCCAGACGCGCCGTGGCGAACGCGGTGCGTTCGCTGAGATCCCACAGCAGCGTCCCCGAGCGGCTGCCGTAGCGTCCCTTGCCGTGATGGAAGATGGGTCGCATCGCGACGCTCATCACCAACTGGTCCAGGCCCTGCTGGCCCAGCACCATCACCGCGCCGGCGAGATCCGTGATGTCGCGCTCGGTGCGATAACGCGGCGAGTTGGCCAGCCGCATCAGCTCTCCGACCAGGCTGGGATCGCGCGACATCAGCTGCACCAGCTCCGTCGAGGACACGTTGCTGCGTCGCACGAGTCGCATCAACTGCGGCAGCACGGCGGGCAGGCGTGGCAGCAGGTCGGCCCATTGCGAGCCGCGCTGCGCCTGCAGGCGTTGCATCAGCCCCTGCTCGCCGGCCGACGGCGGTACGTCCTTCAGCCGAGACAAGCCGAACAGCCGGGTGCTGAAGTGCAGCCACTCCGGCGAGGCATCGAGCGTGGGGAAGACGATGTCGCCGCCGCTGTAGACCGCGGTCTGGGTCGAGACCATGCCGGGGCCCTGCGAGTGCGAGGACGCCGACGACAGCACGGGCGGGATCGGGATGTCGACGGCTCGGACCGGCGACGTCGCGGGCGGCGCCCCCTTCGATACTCCGCCCTTGGCGGCGGCTCCGCCGGCCGACCTGGTGTCGGCAGAGCCGGTGAGCAGTTTGCGGAGGGAGGACAGGAGAGCCATGGCGCGAGTTCGCCGAATTATGGTCGGCCGGTTCCGCGCGGGTGTTTCGCGGGCGTCACGCTTCTCCCCCCGATTCGGGGTGTGAGCGTCGACCGTACGGCGTTTCCTTCACGCCGCGGCGCGACTCACTGCGCCTGGCGACTCGCTCCGAGGTAGGTCTCGATCACCCGGGGATCCTTCGCCAGATCGGCGGCCTGGCCTTCGAGCGCGATCTCGCCAGTCTCCAGCACGTAGCCGTAGTCGGCGACTTCGAGCGCGGCGCGCGCGTTCTGCTCGATCAGCAGGATGGAGACGCCCGCCTCGCGCAACTGCGAGACGATGCGGAACACCTCTTTCACGATCAGTGGCGCCAGGCCGAGGCTGGGCTCGTCGAGCATCAGCAGCTTGGGCCGCGCCATCAGCGCGCGGCCGACCGCGAGCATCTGGCGCTCGCCGCCGGACAGCGTCCCCGCGAGCTGGGCGCGGCGTTCCTTCAAGCGCGGGAACAGCGTGTAGACGCGCTCCAACTCGTCGCGCCAGCCCTTCACGCCCAGGCGCATCGGGCGGAAGCCGCCGAGCACCAGGTTGTCCTCGACGGACATCGTCGTGAACAGCTCCCGCTTCTCGGGCACCAGCGCCAGGCCCTTCATCACCCGGTCCTCGAGGCTCAGGCCCTGGATGTCCTCGCCGTCGAAGACGATCTGCCCGCGCGCGGGCAGCACGCCCATCAGCGCGTTCAGCGTCGTGCTCTTGCCGGCCCCGTTCGGACCGATGACGGTGACCACCTCGCCTTCCCGCAGCCGCAGGTCCAGGCCCGTCAGCACCTCGGCGCGGCCGTAGCCCGCATGCAATCCGCTGACCTTCAGCAACTCGCTCATGTCAGTGTTCCGTTCCCAGGTAGGCCGCACGCACCTCGGGGCTGGCCTGCACCTCGGCGGGCGTGCCCTCGATCAGCTTGGTGCCGAACTCCATCACGACGATCCGGTCCGTCAGCCCCATGACGAAGTCCATGTCGTGCTCGACCAGCAGGATGCTCATGCCTTCGGCGCGCAACTGGCGCAGCACGGCGGCCAAGGCCTGCTTCTCCTTGTGGCGCAGGCCCGCGGCCGGCTCGTCGAGCAGCAGCAGCGACGGGTCGCTGCACAGCGCCCGCGCGATCTCCATCAGGCGCTGCGGTCCGAGCGCCAGGTTGCCGGCGAGTTCGTGCAGGTGGTCCTGCATGCCGATGCGGCGCAACTGGTTCTCGGCCTCGGCGAAGAGGCGCTTCTCTTCCGCGCGGTCGAGGCGCAGCATCGCGTGCGCCGTGCCGCTGTGCGAGCGCAGATAGCCGCCGAGCGCGACGTTCTCCAGCACCGTCATGTCCGCGATCATCTTCACGTGCTGGAAGGTCCGCGACATGCCGCGACGCGCGATCTGACGGGCGGGCAGGCCGGTGATGGGCTCGCCGGCAAAGCGCAGGTCGCCGCTGGTCGCGGACAGCACGCCGGAAACCAGGTTGAAGGTCGTCGACTTGCCGGCGCCGTTCGGGCCGATCAGGCCCATGATCTCGCCCGCGCGCAACTCGAAGCTGACGTCGTTCACCGCGACCAGTCCGCCGAACTGCTTGCGCAGCTTGTCAACCTTGAGCAGCACCGAACCGGCCTGCGGCTTCGCGCGCGATTCGAGCGCGGGCGCGCCCTCCCAGTTCCGCTCGCGTGGCCGCGCCGGCCACCAGCGCGACAGCGCCTTCTGCAGCGACGGCCACAGTCCCTTGGGCGCGTACTTCAGCATCAGCACCAGCACGACGCCGAGCACGATGATCTCGAAGTTGCCGTTGCTGCCCAGCAGCGCCGGCAACAGCTCCTTGAGCTGGTCCTCGATGATCTTGAACACGCCCGCGCCGACGAAGGCGCCCCACACGCTCGACACCCCGCCGACGACGGCCATGAACAGGTACTCGATGCCCATCTTCAGGCCGAAGGGGCTCGGGTTCACGGTGCGCTGGACATGCGCGAACAGCCAGCCCGAGATCGACGCGAGCACCGCGGCGATCAGGAAGACGACGACCTTGTAGCGGAAGGTCGAGACGCCCATCGACTCGGCCATCACCGTCGCACCGCCGAGCGCCCGGATCGCGCGACCGGGGCGGGAGTCCAGCAGATTGCGCACGGCGATCGCGCCCAGGAGCGCGAACAGCCAGATCAGGTAGTAGATCGCGCGGCCGTCGGCCAGGCTGACGCCGAACAGTTCGATCGCCGGCACGCCGAGCAGGCCGTCGTACTTGCCGAGCGACTCCATGTTGGCGATCGTGAAGTTCAGGCTGAGCGCCCAGGCGATCGTCGCCAGCGGCAGGTAATGGCCCGACATCCGCAGCGTGATCAGGGCCAGCACCAGCGCGATGACCAGCGTGATCGCGACGCCGGCGGCGAGTCCGATCCACGGCGACAGTCCGTAGCGCGCGCTCAGCAGCGCGGTCGTGTACGCACCGACACCGACGAAGGCGGCCTGTCCGAACGACGTCAGCCCACCGACGCCGGTCAGCAGCACCAGCCCCAACGCGACGAGCGCGAACATGCCGATGTAGTTCAGTTGGGTGATCCAGAACTCGGGCACCGGCAGCAGCGGCAACAGCGCGAGCGCGGCGAACAGCAACGCGGGCACGATGCGGCGCTTCCACGGCCTGGACTTGTCGGTCGAGTCCGTGGCGGGGGCCGCGGCGGCCTTCATGGCAGCGGATCGATCGGAGGTCACGTCAATGCTCCTCATGGTGCGGATCGCGCCAGCTGCGCCACAGCAGCACCGGCAGGATGGAAGTGAAGACGATGACCTCCTTGAAGGCGCTGGCCCAGAAGGAACTGAACGACTCGATCAGGCCGACCAGCAGCGCGCCCAGCGCGGCGCCCGGATAGCTCGACAGGCCTGCGAAGACGGCGGCGACGAAGCCCTTCAGGCCGATGAGGAAGCCGCTGTCGTAGAAGATCGTCGTGGTGGGGCTGATCAGGATGCCCGACAGCGCGCCGATGAAGGCGGCCAGCGTGAACGACAACCGGCCCGCGGACGTGCTGGAGATCCCCATCAACCGGGCGCCGAGCCGGTTCACCGCGGTCGCGCGCAGCGCCTTCCCGTAGAGGCTCTTCTCGAAGAACAGCCACAACGCGACGATGAGCGCCGCCGAGGCCATCACGATGATGAGCGTCTGTCCCGAGAACATGAGCGGCCCGGCCGAGTAGCTCGCCTCCCAGAAGCTCGGGTTGCGCGAGCCCTCGGCGCCGAAGAACACCAGGCCCAGCCCCGTCAACGCGAAGTGCACGCCGACCGAGACGATCAGCAGCACCAGCACCGACGCGTCCGCCAGCGACTCGGTACGCAAGCCGGTAGAGCAACCCGCCCATCGGCGTGACAATCGCCAGCGTCAGCAACGCCTGCGCCACCAGCGGCAGCTTCATCGGCGCGAGCCACAGCGCGCAGAGCCCGATCGCAACGCCTGGCAGCGCTCGCAGCGCGATCGACACCCACGCCGCTCCGAGGCGTCCCGCGCGCGCGGCCGCAATGAGGTCCAGCACCGCCGTCAGCAGCGCCATCGCGATCAGGAAGTGGATCGTGAGCGGCGTGTGCCCGAGTTGCAGTCCCGCCAGGGTCAACGCGCCGAAGGCGACGAATTCCCCCTGAGGAATGAAGATCACCCGCGTGACCGCGAAGACCAGGACGAGGGCCAGTGCCAGCAGCGCGTAGATCGCGCCGTTGGTCACCCCGTCCAGCACCAGGATGCTTGCAATCGCCCCGTCCACCTTGTCTCCTGTCGTGGTGCCGGGCAAGGCCGTTGACCGCGCGTCGCCGATGCGTGCCGGCGCCGTCGCGACCGCTCCGAAGGCCATCGCCCGGGGGTTGGTCGTCCATGGGACGTGTGGCGACCGACTCTAGCGGGAAGCCTTCAGCCGTCCGTCAGTGGATGCCGCATTGACATTTCGCAAGATATTAATCCGACCGGTCGGTCGAAGTTGAATCACGCGCTGCGCAGACCTTGCGGCCGGCAGTCAGACCGTCTCGAGTTCGTTCCGCAGCGCGTGCAGGTGGAGGCAGGCTTTCGCGGTGGCGCGGCGCAGGTCCAGTTCTTCGCGCTTCGTCCAGACACGGGCGGTGTCGCGCTGTCCGAGCGCGATGACGCCAAAGGTCTTCCCGTTGATCTGCCCGGACACGTCCAGCATCGCGCGCCAGGTTGGCGGCGGTTGCAGTGCGCTCAGCCGCGGATCGGCCTGGGCGTCTGCGCAGTTGAAGACGCCCTCGGACAGCAGAGCGTCGAAGTAGCCGGGATAGGCACGTTGCTCGCAGAGCGTGCGCTGACGGCTCACGCCGTCGATCGCGTGCGCGCCAAGGCAACGCAGGCGGTAATCCCCAGGCTCGCCATCCAGCAGCCAGAGGCTGGCGTGCGAACTCCGGAAGTGGCCGCACAGGGCCTCGCTGACGGCCAGCGCGTATCGCTCGGCCAGCTCGCCGGCCGTTTCCAGGCCGCTGTCGCGGGCCTCGGTCGCCGGCCATTCCATTTCCTGACTGGCCGCCCGCATGGCGGCAAACAGCCCTTCGATCCTTTCCATCGCCGCGCTCGCTCCCTGTGTGTCCTTGTTGTTGACGCCACGGTGAAACGGCGCGGCCGGATTCTTAAGTGTTTTCCCTAAAACGCGCCACGCGCCTTCGGGCGGGCGTCCGCCAGAGAGGGAACGCAGCCGGCGCCTGCGGCAACGAATGTCTCTTGCAACCGATTCGGGCGACCTTCGCGCGAGGTCATTAGCGATGCCCCGGTACGGGGAAGCCCCGGCTTATAGGAAAATACGGGTTTCGCCGTCTGTCCCTGGGGGGAACTTGGGACCGTCGGCGCGGCATTTCAAACTCTTATCAGGATCAGGAACAGCGTGGCCAAGGATACGACCAAGACGACCATCGAAGCCGATGGTCTGCGCTATCGCTCTAAAGCTCCAGGTTCGCCGTTCGCGGCGACCTCCTCGTTTGGCGCGGCAACCATGTCGTGCTTCCTCTGCGGCAAGCATCGCCCTCGTGCGCTGCTGAAGTCCCGGCAAGCTGCTGGGCAAGTCCCAGCCAGTCTGCGCTCCTTCCTGCAAGGAACTGGAAGAGCAGCTGACGAAGAAGTAAGCCCAGGCTTACCGGGCATCTTCAGGATGCCCTGAAGCAGCGTCCACAGACCGCGCGGTAACGGGAGTTGCCGCCGATCTCGACCTGCGCGCCTTCGGTCTGTTTGCGACCGGTGGCGTCGACACGCATGTTCATCGTGGCCTTGCGGCCGCAGTCGCAGATGGTCTTCATCTCGTCCATCTCGTCGGCGAGCGCCAGCAGGGCTGCCGAGCCGGTGAACAGCTCGCCGCGGAAGTCCGTCCGCAGGCCGTAGCAGATGACGGGCACGTGGCGCATGTGCGCGATCTCATGCAGCGCCCAGACCTGGTCTTTCGTCAGGAACTGGGCCTCGTCGACGAGGATGCAGGCGATGCCCGGCGACTGCGTGATCAGCGCGCGGAAATCCGTCTCGCCGTTGAACACTTCCGCCACCCGCTGCGGCCCCAGCCGCGACGTGACCATTCCCTTGCCGTAGCGGTCGTCGACCCCTGCGGTGAACAGGCGCACCGCATGGCCGCGCTCCTCGTAGTTGTGTGCCACCTGCAGCAGGGCGGTGGACTTGCCGGCATTCATCGCCGCGTAGCGGAAAAACAGTTTGGCCATGGTTCTCGAACGCCCGGGCTGCCGGGCAAGCGGGCGATTGTCGGCGTAAAACCCGCCGTTCGTCGGGACAGCGCTTTTCACCCCCGGGCAAGCGATGTAGCGGGGCGTCACACGCCCCACCTACTATTGATCACGAGGGAATCGATGCGCCGACGGGACACGAACCCGCCGGCGCGAACAAGAGCGCCAAGCGAAGCGAGACCATGAGCAAAGACACCTGCACCGCCGTTCGGGATGACGGCCTGCGCTATGCCTCCAAGCTGGGGGGGTCGCCGTTCCAGGGTAGCGGTCAAACCCGCTCCTGCTTCAAATGCGGGCGTCATCGCCCCCCAAGCAGCCTCCAGTCCAAGCGGATCCTGGGTCGGACCGAGCTGGTGTGCAAGCCCGCCTGCGAACCGAAGACCTGATTTCTCCCACGGAAGGCGTCCCCAAGGCAGGACGGGCGCGCTCCGTCGATCGGCGCGAATTGCCACGCCCGCGCGGCTATGGGCACAATCCCCCTTTTTCCCGAAGGCCGGCCCCGCGCCGCTTGATGCATGTCCTCCAGCACCACGCCGCAAGGCGAAGTGACCTCCTCCGAGTTCCCCGATCAGAAGGCCCCCGCCACCGAGACGACTGAGGCCGTGCTGACGGCACCGGTGTCGGAGGCCGAAGAGCCCGTGCCGGAAGCAGATGAATCCTCCAGCGAGGCCACCGCAGACGCCGAGACGAGCGATGCCGCCCCCGCGGCGGCGACGCCCGGCCAGGCGAAGGCTGCCGAGGGCGGTCGCGTCGATGTCCAGGCCGTCGCCGCCAAGCTCAAGGAGCTCTTCCCGGCCTTGTTCGCCGGCGGCGCCAAGCCGCTGAAGCTGCGCGTTCAGTCCGACATCCAGCAACGCGCGCCGGGCCAGTTCACCAAGGCACAGCTGTCCGCATTCCTGCGCCGCTACACGGGTGGCACCGGCTACCTGATCGCGCTGACCCGCGCGAAGACGCGGTTCGATCTCGACGGGCAACCCGCTGGGGAACTCAGCGACGAACACAGAGTCGCCGCTCAGGAAGAGTTGACGCGTCGCCGCGGCATCACCGAGGCGCGTCGCGTCGAGGAAGATCGCGGCCGCCTGGAGCGTGCGCAGTTGCTGCGGGACTTCTCGCGCACGACGCTGACGCCGTCGAACTTCTGCGCGCTCAAGGGCCTGACGCAGGAACAGCTGGACGCCCAACTGAAGTTGGCACGAGAGGAAGAGGCGCAGCAGCCGCCGCGTCCGGAACGCAACGACCGCCCACCCCGCGGCGGCGAGCATCGCCGTGGTGGTCCACGGGGAGAGGGCCATCCCGGCAGTCCGGGCCAAGGCCCGCGCGGCGATCGGGGCGACCGCCCTCGCCGTGACGGTCAGGCTCGTCCGAACGACGCTCGCAAGCCCCCGCGCCCACCGCGCTGATCCTTCCCGTGTCCGCCGCCGATGGTGGCCTGAGCGGCCGACGCCCCCTCTGCGAGGGATGCGGACGGCCGCTCGTCGCTTGTTGGTGCGCATGCGTGCATCACGTCGACAACCGCTCCGCGCTGCTCATCCTTCAAGACCCCGGCGAGGTGGGGCAGGCGAAAGGCACCGCCGCACTGCTGGCACGGTGCTTGTCACGTGTCGAGCTGCGTGTCGGCGAGCGCTTCCGGCCACCCCGATCCGTCGAGGGCCTTGTCCTGCTGTATCCAAGGACTCCCGACCACGTGCCCGCGGGCTCGCCGACGCAAGGTTCAGCATCGATAACTGCGGACGCCGCTTCAACCACGCTCGTGGCGCTGGACGGCACCTGGCGCCGCAGTCGAAGACTGCTTGCCTTGAACCCGTGGCTGCAGACGCTACCGCGACTCGCTCTTGAGGCGCCTCCACCGTCGCGCTACAGGATCCGCCGTGCTCATGCGGATTCGCAGCGCAGCACGCTGGAGGCTTGCGCATTGGCACTGGCGGCACTCGACGATGACGAGGGCCGCTATGCGCCGCTATGGCAGGCCATGGATGCCTTTGTCGCGCTGCAGTGGCGCTTGGCGGGCAACGCCCCTCCTCCACAGGCCTGAGGCGCTGCGCGGTAAGCTGCGATGCCATGAACCCCATCACCGCCGCCCCTACCCCGGCCTCCGAGCCGCGATTGACCTCGCTGTCGCACGGCGGCGGCTGCGGCTGCAAGATCGCGCCAGGCGTGCTATCGGAGATCCTCAAGGGTACGGGCGCGTTTCCCGTGCCCAAGGAGTTGCTCGTCGGCATCGAAACCTCGGACGACGCAGCGGTCTATCGCCTCAACGACGAACAGGCTCTGGTGGCCACGACCGACTTCTTCATGCCGATCGTCGATGACCCCCATGACTTCGGCCGTATCGCCGCCACCAATGCGATCAGTGACGTCTACGCGATGGGCGCCCGCCCCATCATGGCGTTGGCACTCGTCGGGATGCCAGTCGCGGTGCTGAGCGCAGCGACGATCGGGCGCATTCTCGAAGGCGGCGCCTCGGTCTGTCGCCAGGCGGGTATCCCGATCGCCGGCGGACACACGATCGACTCCGTCGAGCCGATCTACGGGCTGGTCGCATTGGGGCTGGTTCATCCTTCCCGCGTGAAGCGCAATGCGGACGCCAAGGTCGGTGATGTGCTCGTGCTGGGCAAGGCACTCGGCGTGGGCGTGATGTCGGCGGCGCTGAAGAAAGGCCGACTCGATGACGCGTCATACAGGCGGATGCTGGACACGGCCACCTTGTTGAACACGCCGGGGCCGGAACTCGCGGCGCTCGCTGGCGTCCATGCGTTGACCGACGTGACAGGGTTCGGACTCGCCGGACATGCCCTCGAAATCGCTCGTGGGTCGCGCTGCGCGATCGAGATCGATTGGGCCGCAGTACCGCTGCTCGAGGGCGTCCGCTCGCTGGCCGCCGAGGGCCTGATCACGGGAGCGTCGGGGAGGAATTGGGCGGCCTATGGCGCCGAGATCGCGCTGGATGCCTCAGTGCCGGCGGAGACGCAGGCGCTGTTGAGCGATCCCCAGACCAGTGGCGGCTTGCTGGTGTCGTGTTCACCCGCAGCCGTCGATCAGGTGTTGGCGGTCTTCGCTCGGCACGGCTTCGGCGCCGCCAGCGTCGTTGGACGCGTCGTCGCTGAGGGCGATGGCTCGCGTCTACGCGTTGCTTGATGGGATCCGAGATCCTTTGAAATTCCCGGCGTTCCGCGCCGTGACCAAAAAACAAAGGGCCCTCGCATGAGGGCCCTTGTTCGATTGGTTGCGGGGGCAGGATTTGAACCTACGACCTTTGGGTTATGAGCCCAACGAGCTACCAGACTGCTCCACCCCGCGGCTGTACCGCTTGGCAATCAGCGCCGACGCTGATCTGCCGTTTCGTCAATCGGATCGAACCAGCCCTGACGGCTGCCGTTCCGATCAACAACGCTGTCCTGCGACAGCGTTCAATGTTCTGGTTGCGGGGGCAGGATTTGAACCTACGACCTTTGGGTTATGAGCCCAACGAGCTACCAGACTGCTCCACCCCGCGACTGAAGAAAGAGAGTGTAGCACGAAAAGGACCGCCACTTCAACTTTCGGCGACAGTCCTTCCAGAGTCACAGCCCTGCGGCCTGGAGCGATTGCAGGAAGCGATCCGCGTCCTGGAATCCGATCACGCGCACGCCCGTCAGTTCCTCGCCCTTCGCGTCGAAGAAGATCGTGCCGGGCGGGCCGAAGAGCTTGAACCGCTTCAGCAGCTCGCGATCCCCGGCGTTGTTCGCGGTGACGTCGGCTTTCAACAGCAGCGCGCCCGCCAACTTGGCTTGCACGCGCGTGTCGGTGAAGGTGAAGCGCTCCATCTCCTTGCACGAGACGCACCAGTCCGCATAGAAGTCGAGCATCACAGGCCTGCCGGCACTGCGCAGCGCGTCGTCGAGTTCAGTGACCGTCGAGATCTTGCGGAAGCTCACCGCGGACGACTCCGCAGCCACCGTGCCGCCCGGGGCCTTGCTCGCGCCGCTGATGCCGGCGAGCGGTTTCAGCGTGTCGGTCCCGCCCGCGGCAACGCCGATGAACTGCGCGACTCCGAACACCATCGCTGCCACGGCTGCGCTCTTTTCGCAGCCACACGCGAGGCGTATTGGACTCGCTACGTTGGAAGAGTCCCAGCAAGGCCGCGACGGCAACCAGCAAGGCGCCCCACAGGAGCTGTGCGATCACTGGCGACAGCACTGGCTGCACGATCCACAGCGCCACGGAAAGCAGCAGCAAGCCGAAGAAGTACTTGACCGTCTCCATCCATGCACCGGCGCGAGGGAGTAGCGTGCCGGCCGAAAGACCCAGGAGCAGGAGCGGGACACTCATGCCCCAGGCAAGCGCAAACAGGGCGAGTCCCCCGATCGCGACGTTGCCGGTCTGGCTGATGTAGAGCAGCGCGCCAGCCAACGGTGCGGCTACGCAGGGACTGACGATCAGCGCGGACAGCCCGCCCATGACGAACACGCTGACAAACTTGCCGGCCGGCAAGCGCTGCGTGGCGTCGGACACGCCTCCGGTGAAGCGGCTGGGCAACTGAATCTCGTAGACACCGAACATCGACAGCGAGAAGCCGACCAGCAGCAACGCAAACAGCGCGAGCACCCACGGCTTCTGCAGATACGCGGCCAACCCACCACCGGCCAGGCCAGCCGCGACCCCCAGTGCCGTGTAGAGCAGCGCCATGCCCAACGAGTAGCTGAACGCGAGGAAGAAGCCGCGTGCGCGCGATGGCGCTTCACCCTGGCCGACGATGATCGACGACAGGATCGGCAGCATCGGCAGAACACAGGGCGTGAGCGACAGCAGGACACCGGCGGCGAAGAACGCGCCGACGATCAACCACAGGCGGCCGGACGCGAGCGCATCGTCGAGCGGCGATCCCGCCGACTTGTCGGAGGATGCCTGCCGCCCTTCTGCCACCTTCGCCGGAGACGCGTCGGCAGGAGTGGACGCCACCGCGCTCGAAACGCCGAAGCCACTCAGCGCATCCGGGGCCGCACCGATCTTCACCGCGCCGTCGCCACCGAAGCCTTTCAGCCCCAAGGTCAACTGGCTCTTCATCGGCGGGTAGCACAAGCCTTTGTCCGCGCAGCCCTGGCCCGTCAGCACGAGCTTCAACGGGCCTTCCGACAGCGCCTCCACCGGCACCTTGATGCTCAGGCGATCGCGATAGGTCTCGACCTCCTTTTGGAAGGTCTCATCGAACTTGCGCTTCGGCGCCGGCCACGCGATGTCGCCGAACTTCGCGTCGGCGGCGTCCAGCTTGAACTGGTCGCGGTACATGTAATAGCCGGGCGCGATCGTGAAGTTGACTTGGAACTCGCGGTCCCCGGTCAGTTGCACATCGATCTTGAAGGCCTGTTCGGGATCGAGGAAATCGTCGGCGCGCGCCGGACTGGCGAGCAAGGCCGAGGCCAGCGTCACCAGCAGGAACAGCGCCGGTAGCAGGCGTCGCATCAGGGCAATGGGAGTCATGAACGCGGGGCGTACGCGAACGGGTCGGGCCCGCGTCGCCGGTGAGGTCGGAAAGGCGCGAAGCTTAGCGCCAAGCGGGCTCGCATGACGTTGGACACGCGCCATGCCCTGCCCACGTTGCGCGTATCGCGGACACACAAGAAAAAAAGGCCAGCATTCCTGCTGGCCTTTGGCGCACGGTGGCGTAGTCGCTGCTTATTCAGCAGAGCCTTCGCCTTCGGCGGCGTCAGGACGATCCACGAGTTCGACGTACGCCATCGGAGCGTTGTCGCCGACGCGGAAGCCCATCTTCAGGATACGGGTGTAGCCGCCCGGACGGGTGGCGAAACGCGGGCCCAGCTCGTTGAACAGCTTCACGACGATGTCACGGTCGCGCAGACGGTCGAACGCCAGGCGGCGGTTCGCGACAGTCGCTTCCTTGGCCAGGGTGATCAGCGGCTCGACGATGCGGCGCAGTTCCTTCGCCTTGGGCAGCGTGGTCTTGATCGCTTCGTGTTGCAGCAGCGAGACCGCCATGTTGCGGAACATCGCGGCGCGGTGTTCGCTGGTGCGGTTCAGTTTACGGAGGCCGTTACGGTGGCGCATGGTGCTTTCCTTCCTTCAGTTATTGCCAGCAGCCGGATCAGGTACTGCCGGGGGCACCGGACGGATCGATGGACCCGTCCTCTTTCAAAAAATCAACGCTTGTCGAGACCTTGAGGCGGCCAGTTCTCGAGACGCGAACCCAGGGTCAGGCCGCGCGAGGCGAGCACTTCCTTGATTTCGTTCAGCGACTTGCGACCCAGGTTCGGGGTCTTCAGCAGCTCGGTCTCGGTACGCTGGATCAGGTCACCGATGTAATAGATGTTCTCGGCCTTCAGGCAGTTGGCCGAGCGCACGGTCAGCTCGAGCTCGTCGACCGGACGCAGCAGGATCGGATCGAAGCTGCTGGAACGGGCGGCCGGGGCCTGGTCGAACACGTCGACCAGATCGGTACCCTGCAGCTGCGCGAAGACGGCCATCTGCTCGACCAGGATCTTGGCCGACGCACGGATCGCTTCCTCGGGCGAGATGGCGCCGTTGGTTTCGATTTCCATGACCAGCTTGTCCAGGTCGGTACGCTGCTCGACGCGGGCGTTCTCGACGGCGTAGCTGACGCGCTTCACCGGGCTGAACGACGCGTCCAGCACGATGCGGCCGATGGCCTTGGTCGGCTCGTCGCCGTAGCGGCGCATGTTGCCGGGGACATAGCCACGGCCCTTCTCGACCTTGATCTGCATGTCCAGCTTGCCGCCTTGCGACAGGTGGGCGATGACGTGATCAGGGTTGATGATCTCGACGTCGTGCGGGGTCTGGATGTCGGCGGCCGTGACCGGGCCCTCGCCTTCCTTGCGCAGGACCAGCGTCACTTCCTCACGGTTGTGCAGACGGAACACCACGCCCTTCAGGTTCAGCATGATGTGGACCACATCTTCCTGCACGCCGTCGATGGCGGAGTACTCATGCAGCACACCCGCGATCGTCACTTCCGTCGGCGCATAACCCACCATCGAGGACAGCAGCACGCGACGCAGGGCGTTGCCCAGCGTGTGGCCATAGCCGCGTTCGAACGGCTCCAGGATCACCTTGGCGCGATGACCGCCCAGGGGTTCCACAGTGATGGATTTGGGTTTGAGCAAATTCGTTTGCATGAGGTCTTTCTATCAATACCCTCGGTTCGTTACACCGATAAGGCTGAGGGACCAACCAGGTCCGCCCACAACAACTGGCGATACCCGGACGAGGAAAAGCCGAGCAGGCCCTTGCAGGGCCGCTCGGCAGGCACGAAAGAATTAACGCGAGTACAACTCAACGATCAGCGACTCGTTGATCTCGGCGCCAAACTCGTCGCGGTCCGGCGTCTTCTTGAAAATGCCTTCCAGCTTCGTGGCATCGACCGCCACCCAGGCCGGCAGACCGATCGACTCGGCCAGCTTCAGGCTGTCGATGATGCGCAGCTGCTTCTTGGCCTTTTCACGCACAGCGACAACATCACCAGCCTTCACCAGGTAGGAAGCGATGTTCACGACTTCGCCGTTCACGGTGATGCCCTTGTGCGAGACCAACTGGCGGGCTTCCGCGCGGGTCGAGCCGAAGCCCATGCGGTAGACGACGTTGTCCAGGCGCGATTCCAGCAGCACCAGCAGGTTGACACCGGTCGAACCCTTGCGGCGCTCGGCTTCAGCGAAGTAGCGGCGGAACTGACGCTCCAGCACGCCATACATGCGCTTGACCTTCTGCTTCTCGCGCAGCTGCAGACCGAAGTCGGACGTACGCTGACCCGACGTGCGGCCGTGCTGACCAGGCTTGGTGTCGAACTTGGCCTTGTCGCTGATGGCGCGGCGAGCGCTCTTCAGGAACAGGTCGGTGCCTTCACGGCGGGAAAGTTTGGCCTTCGGGCCGAGGTAACGTGCCACTTTGCGTGTCCTTCATCAATCTGACGCGAGCTCGGAGACATTCCGGGCACCGCGCGAGTCCGGCCAGTGTTTTTGTAGGCTCGGACGGTGGGCTTCAAGAAGTCAGTGACTTCTACCGGGCCGACGTCGCCGTCGGCCCCTGCTAAGGAGGCTTTTTCGCCCACCTCAGCAAAACGGCCGGCTGGCACTCGCGCGCCAGCCGGCATGTTCTGAACGAACCGGAGATTATCGCACTAATCGCGACCGTTCAGCACCACCGCTTAGATGCGGCGACGCTTCTGCGGACGGCAACCGTTGTGCGGCACCGGCGTCACGTCAGAGATCGAGTTGATGCGGATGCCGAGCGCAGCCAAAGCGCGCACCGACGATTCGCGACCGGGGCCCGGGCCCTTGATCTTGACGTCCAGGTTCTTGATGCCTTGCTCTTGAGCAGCGCGGCCAGCCACTTCGGCAGCCACCTGGGCCGCGAAGGGGGTCGACTTGCGCGAGCCCTTGAAGCCTTGGCCACCCGACGATGCCCAAGACAGCGCACCACCTTGGCGATCAGTGATCGTGATGATGGTGTTGTTGAACGAAGCGTGGACGTGGGCGATACCGTCGGCAACGTTCTTCCGAACCTTCTTGCGAACGCGCTGGGCAGCCGAGTTATTGGGTGCTTTTGCCATGGTTAGCTTTCTTCAGTTGCCGCGGATTACTTCTTGCCGGTCGCCGCCGACTTGCGCGGACCCTTGCGGGTACGGGCATTCGTGCGGGTACGCTGGCCGCGCACCGGCAGGCCGCGGCGATGGCGGAAGCCACGATAGCAACCCAGGTCCATCAGGCGCTTGATGTTGATGGACATCTCGCGACGCAGGTCGCCCTCGATGGTCAGACGGCCGACTTCCTCACGGATCTTTTCCAGATCGGAGTCGTTCAGGTCCTTGACCTTCTTGTCCAGCGGAATGCCGCAGCTGTTGCAGATCTTCTGCGCGGTCGTACGGCCAATGCCGTAGATCGAGGTCAGACCGATCTCGGTGTGCTTGTGCGGCGGAATGTTGATACCAGCAATACGTGCCATGTGCGTCCTCTAATTCGCTTGCAGTCGTTAGGCCAATCAGCCTTGGCGCTGCTTGTGCCGCGGATCGGTACAGATCACACGCACCACGCCATTACGACGGATGATCTTGCAATTGCGGCACATCTTCTTGACAGATGCCGAAACTTTCATGGTCTGCTCCTTGACCTACTCTGTTCGCTCAATCAGCGTTGATCCGGGGGTTGCTAAAAAGCTCACTTCGCCCGGAACACGATGCGAGCACGACTCAAATCGTACGGCGTCAATTCAACGGTCACCTTGTCGCCGGGGAGGATGCGGATGTAGTGCATCCGCATTTTCCCGGAGATATGACCGAGAACGACGTGACTGTTCTCCAGCTTGACTCGGAAGGTTGCGTTGGGGAGGTTCTCCAGAATCTCCCCCTGCATTTGAATGACGTCATCTTTCGCCATACCTTCGCAATTGCCAAATTGGATCCAATATTCTGTTTGCCTGGTGCGCCTTCAGTTGGCCTTGAAACTGGCCTTCTTCAGCAGCGACTCGTACTGCTGGCTCATCACGTAGGACTGGACCTGGGCCCAGAAGTCCATCGTGACGACCACGATGATCAACAGCGAGGTGCCACCGAAGTAGAACGGGACGTTGTACTTCAGCGTCAGGAACTCAGGCAGCAGACACACGCCGGTGATGTACACCGCACCCGCCAGCGTCAGCCGGGACAGGATCTTGTCAATGTGTCGAGCCGTCTGGTCACCGGGACGGATCCCGGGGATGAACGCACCGCTCTTCTTCAGGTTGTCTGCGGTCTCACGGCTGTTGAACACCAGCGCCGTATAGAAGAAGCAGAAGAACACGATCGCGGCTGAATAAAGCAGCACATAGATCGGTTGTCCCGGACGCAGCGCATCCGAGATGTCCTTCAACCAGCGCATGCTGTCACCGGTCGCAAACCAGCTCACCAGCGTGGTGGGCAGCAGGATGATCGACGACGCGAAGATCGGCGGGATCACACCCGACATGTTCAGCTTCAGCGGCAGATGCGAGCTCTGGCCGCCGTAGACCTTGTTGCCGACCTGCCGCTTGGCATAGTTGACCAAGATCTTGCGCTGACCACGCTCAACGAACACGACCAGGTAGGTCACGCCGATGACGATCGCGATCACGAGCAGGCAAGAGATCACGCTCATCGCGCCGGTGCGAACCAGCTCGAGCAGACCACCAATGGCGCCCGGCAGACCCGCAGCGATGCCGCCGAAGATCAGGATCGAGATGCCATTGCCGAGGCCACGCTCGGTGATCTGCTCACCCAGCCACATCAGGAACATGGTGCCAGCCACCAGGCTCGTCACCGCAGTGATGCGGAAACCAAAGCCAGGGCTCAACACCAGACCAGGCGAACTCTCCAGCGCGAAAGCAATGCTCAAGCTCTGGAAGATTGCCAGGCCCAGCGTGCCGTAGCGGGTGTATTGCGTGATCTTGCGACGACCAGCCTCGCCCTCCTTCTTCAGCGCTTCCAGACTCGGCACCACGTACGTCATCAACTGCATGACGATCGAGGCCGAGATGTAGGGCATGATGCCCAGCGCGAAGACGGTGAAGCGCGACAGCGCACCGCCCGAGAACATGTTGAACAGGCTCAGGATCCCGCCCTGCTGACCCTTGAACAGCTGCTGGAGCTGCGTCGGATCGATGCCGGGCACGGGGATATGAGCCCCGACGCGGTAGACGACCAGCGCGAGCACCAGGAACACAAGGCGGCGACGCAGGTCGCCGAACTTGCCGCTCTTGGCCAACTGTGATGCGTTGCTTGCCACTGCTGCCTAGTCCTGTGCTTGGCTGATCAAGCGACCGAGCCGCCGGCGGCTTCGATCGCCGCCTTCGCGCCCGCCGTCACGCCCAGACCCTTGATGCTCACCTTGCGGGTGATTTCGCCGGACTTGATGACCTTGACAGACTTGGCCAGCTCGGACACCAGGCCCACAGCCTTCAGCGTCAGCAGGTCGATCTCTTCGCTGGTCAGCAGGTTCAGTTCCGACAGCGTCACTTCCGCATTGAACGGACGAGCCAGCGACTTGAAACCACGCTTGGGCAGGCGACGTTGCAGCGGCATTTGACCGCCTTCGAAGCCGACCTTGTGGAAGCCACCGGCACGCGACTTCTGCCCCTTGTGGCCACGGCCAGCGGTCTTACCCAGACCGGAGCCGATGCCACGGCCCACGCGACGCTTGGCGTGCTTGGCACCAGCGGCGGGCTTGATGGTATTGAGTTGCATCTTGTGTTCCTCGTCGATGCCGTGCTTACAGCACCTGCACCAGGTAGGCGATCTTGTTGATCATGCCGCGGACCGCCGGCGTGTCTTCCAGCGTCTTCGTGCTGTTCAGCTTGCGAAGACCCAGGCCGACCACCGTCGCGCGGTGATCCGCGCGGCAGCCGATCGGGCTGCGGACCAGCTTGACCGTGAGCGTTTTCTTTTCAGACATCTCGATCTCCTGGCGCTCAGTTGAAGATTTCTTCAACCGTCTTGCCGCGCTTGGCCGCCACTTGGGCAGGCGTGGAGCAGCGCTTGAGCGCGTCCAGCGTGGCACGAACCATGTTGTAGGGGTTGGTCGAACCGTGGCTCTTGGTCACGATGTCGGTCACACCCATCACTTCGAAGACAGCGCGCATCGGGCCGCCGGCAATGACGCCAGTACCAGCCGGAGCCGGAGCCATGATCACGTGCGCTGCACCGTGCTCACCCACCACGTTGTGCTGGATGGTGCCGTTGCGCAGCTGAACCTTGACCATGTTGCGGCGGGCCGATTCCATCGCCTTTTGCACGGCGACCGGAACTTCCTTGGCCTTGCCCTTGCCCATGCCGATGCGGCCATCGCCGTCACCGACCACGGTCAGCGCAGCGAAGGACAGCGTGCGGCCGCCCTTCACAACCTTCGTGACGCGGTTGACCGCAATCATCTTTTCCTTCAGGCCGTCGTCGTTGCCTTCGGTCTGAGCGCGGGGTTGAAACTTTGCCATTTCCTAATCCTTTGAGCGTCAGAACTGCAGGCCGGCTTCGCGAGCGGCTTCAGCCAGGGCCTTGACACGGCCGTGGTAAGCGAAGCCCGAACGGTCGAAAGCCACCTTCTCGACGCCAGCGGCCTTCGCCTTCTCGGCGATGCGCTTGCCGATCAGGCTTGCGGCGGCCACGTTGCCACCCTTGCCGGACAGCTGCGTGCGCACTTCCTTCTCGGCGGTCGAAGCGGCAGCCAGCACGCGCTGGCCGTCTTCGGAAATCACCGAGGCGTAGATATGCAGGTTCGAGCGGAAGACCGTCAGACGGGCCACGCGCTGCAGGGCGATGCGAGCACGCGTTTGACGCGAACGACGCAGGCGTTGTTCCTTCTTGTTCAGCATGGCGCGGCTCCTTACTTCTTCTTGGTCTCTTTGAGGGAGACCTTTTCGTCGGCGTAGCGGATGCCCTTGCCCTTGTAGGGCTCCGGCGGACGGATCGCGCGCACTTCAGCGGCGATCTGACCGACGACCTGGCGATCGGCACCCTTGATCAGGATTTCCGTCTGGGTCGGGCATTCGACCTTGATGCCAGCCGGCATGTCCTTGACGACCGGGTGGGAGAACCCGATCTGCAGGTTCAGCTTCTGGCCCTGGGCTTGGGCGCGGAAACCCACGCCGACCAGGTTCAGCTTCTTTTCGAAGCCCTTGCTGACGCCGTTGACCATGTTGGCCAGCAAAGCGCGCATCGTGCCGCTCATCGCATCGGCTTCCGCCGATTCGTTGACGGAGACGAACGTCAGCTTGCCGCCTTCGAGCTTGACCGTAACCAGCGGGTTCACGGCCACGAACAGGGTGCCTTGGGCTCCCTTGACGCTGATCTTCTCAGCGCTGATCGTCACTTCCACGCCTTGCGGGAGGACGACCGGCATTTTTCCAACGCGGGACATTGTCTGTCTCTCCTTGGCTTATGCGACGTAGCAGAGCACTTCGCCGCCGACACCGGCTTGACGTGCTTTGCGGTCGGTCATCACGCCCTTCGGGGTGGTGACGATCGCCACACCCAGGCCATTCATGACCTGGGAATATCGTGGCGGCCCTTGTAGATGCGCAGGCCGGGACGGCTCACGCGCTCGATGCGCTCGATCACCGGACGGCCGGCGTAATACTTCAGCGCGATCTCGAGCTCGGGACGGGCAGCGTCGCCGCGCACCGCGAAATCGTCGATATAGCCTTCATCCTTCAGGACCTTGGCGATCGCGACCTTCAGCTTCGAAGAAGGCATCACGACGCTGGCCTTCTCAACGCTCTGGGCGTTGCGAATGCGGGTCAGCATATCGGCGATAGGATCACTCATGCTCATACGAAATCTCCTAAACCTGCCGATTACCAGCTGGCCTTGACGACACCGGGGATGTCGCCCTTGAAGGCCAGCTCACGAATCTTGTTACGTGCCAGGCCGAACTTGCGGAACGTGCCACGGGGGCGGCCGGTCAGCTCGCAGCGGTTACGCTGGCGGGTCGGGTTGGCGTTGCGGGGCAGCTTCTGCAGCTCCAGACGGGCCAGATAGCGCTCTTCGTCCGACTTCTTGCTGTCGTCGATGATGGCCTTCAGTTCCGCGTACTTCTTCGCGTACTTGGCGACCAGTTGGGCGCGCTTCAGCTCACGTTGCTTGATCGAGAGTTTTGCCACGGGTCACCTCAGTTCTTGAACGGGAACTTGAACGCAGCCAGGAGTGCCTTGGCTTCGTCGTCCGTCTTGGCCGTCGTCGTGATGCTGATGTTCAGACCACGCAGAGCATCCACCTTGTCGTATTCGATTTCGGGGAAGATGATCTGTTCCTTGACGCCGATGTTGTAGTTGCCGCGACCGTCGAACGAGCGACCCGAGATACCGCGGAAGTCACGCACGCGCGGCAGGGCCACGGTCACGAAACGATCCAGGAATTCGTACATCGTGGCGCCACGCAGGGTCACCATGCAGCCGATAGGCACGCCGTCACGAATCTTGAAGCCGGCGATCGCCTTCTTCGACTTCGTCACCACGGGCTTCTGGCCAGCGATCTTGGTCAGGTCGCCCACGGCGTGGTCCATGACCTTCTTGTCAGCGACCGCCTCGCTCACGCCCATGTTCAGCGTGATCTTGGTGATGCGCGGCACTTCCATCACGGACTTGTAGCCGAACTTCTCGGTCAGACCGGGGACGACCTTCTCGCGATAGAACTCTTGCAAACGAGCCATGTCTTACCCCTTAGGCCTTGATCTCTTCGCCGGTCGACTTGAACACGCGCACCCGCTTGCCGTCGGCGCCGAGCTTGATGCCCACGCGATCGGCCTTGCCGGAAGCGGCGTTGAAGATCGCCACGTTGGATTGATGGATGGGCATGGACTTGTCGACGATGCCGCCAGTCGTGCCCTTCAGCGGGTTCGGCTTAACGTGCTTCTTGACGACGTTGATGCCGTCGATCACGACGTGGTCAGCGTCCACGCGCAGCGTCACGGTGCCGCGCTTACCCTTGTCGCGGCCGGTCAGGACGATGATCTCGTCGCCTGTGCGAATCTTGTTCATGGCAATACCTTTGTCTGAGCGGGGCTTAGAGCACCTCAGGCGCCAGCGACACGATCTTCATGAAGCGCTCGGTACGCAGTTCACGCGTGACCGGGCCGAAGATGCGGGTGCCGATGGGCTCCAGCTTGGCGTTCAGCAGCACGGCGGCATTGCCGTCGAACTTGACCAGGGAGCCGTCTTGGCGGCGCACACCCTTGGCAGTGCGCACGACCACCGCGTTGTAAACCTCGCCCTTTTTGACGCGGCCACGCGGCGCAGCTTCCTTGATGCTGACCTTGATGATGTCGCCAATATGGGCATAACGACGCTTGGAACCACCAAGCACCTTGATGCACATGACGGACTTGGCGCCAGTGTTGTCCGCGACGTCGAGTCGCGATTGCATTTGGATCATGTCTGTCCCCCAACTTTTCCCGCTCAGGCAACTGCGACCATCGCAGCCATCCAGAGAGCGGTCAGTCTCGGGCCCGTAAGCCAATCACCTGTCACCTTGCGGCGACCCGCGTCTGGCCTAAATGGGCAAGAAACCTAGAACCGAAGGCGGCTGCCCTGTGAGCTGGCCACAGAACCCGTCGAGCGACGGAGCCACCATTCGGCGAAGCTGCGGATTATGCAGCAAGCACAATCCGACTGTCAACTGCTGTTGCTCTACTCAGAGCGACTGCGCCTGCTTGAGCAACGTTCCGGCGTCACTGACTTCGAACTTGCCAGGGGCCTCGATGTTGAGGCTCTTCACCACGCCGTCCCGGACCAGCATCGAGTAGCGCTGCGAGCGAAGACCCATGCCTCGAGCGGCCAGATCCAGCGTCAAACCAGTGGCCTGAGTGAACGTGGCACTGCCGTCGGCCATCATGCGCACCTTGCCAGCGGTCTTCTGCTCACGGCCCCAGGCGCCCATCACGAACGCATCGTTGACAGACACGCACCAGATCTCGTCCACGCCAGCTGCCTTGAGCGCTTCAGCTTGAGCGACGTAGCCCGGGACATGCTGCGCGGAACAGGTCGGCGTGAACGCGCCAGGCAGCGCGAAGATCGCCACGGTCTTCCCCGCAGTCAGCTTCTCGATGTCGAAGCTGTTCGGGCCAAGCGAGCACCCCCCACCCTCCACCTCAATGAATTCCTGCAGATTGCCAGTTGGCAGTCGATCGCCCACTTTCAGCATGTCGCACTCCTGATTCTGTTGTCGGTTGATGAATGCGGCAGAGTGTGCCGCGAAAAATGAAAAATGGCTGGACACCGGGAATACCGATGTTCCAGCCATTTGCGCACACGGAGCGGTCACCCGCTCCAGGCACACGTCGCGCTCAGCGCGCGACATCGGCGATCAGACCAACTGAGCCTTCTGGACCAAGCGGGTCACAACCCAGCTCTTGGTCTTCGACAGCGGACGGCCTTCGGCGATCTCGACCACGTCGCCCATCTTGTACTCGCCATTTTCGTCATGGGCGTGGTACTTGCGGGAACGGGCCACGATCTTGCCGTAGAGCTCGTGCTTCGCACGGCGCTCAACCAGCACGGTGATCGTCTTGGCGCGCTTGTCGCTGACGACGCGACCGATCAGGGTGCGGGTGTTCTTCTCTTGAGCTTGCGTCATTTCGCGGCTCCCTTCTTCTCGGCCAGAATGGTCTTGGCGCGGGCGATGTCACGACGCGTGTTGCCCAGCACCGAGGTGTTGGTCAGTTGTTGCGTCGCCTTTTGCATGCGCAGACCAAAGTGGGCCTTCAGCAGATCAGTGACTTCCTTCTTCAGGGCAGCCACGTCTTTCGCGCGCAGTTCAGATGCTTTCATGGGGTGTTCTCCAATCAGGCGCCGAGCTGGCGGGCCACGAAGGTGCAGCGCAGGGGCAGCTTGGCAGCGGCCAGCGTGAACGCCTCGCGCGCCAGAGCCTCGGGCACGCCGTTGATCTCGTAGAGCACCTTGCCGGGCTGGATCTCAGCCACGTAGTACTCCGGGTTACCCTTACCGTTACCCATACGGACTTCGGCAGGCTTTTGCGAGATCGGCTTGTCCGGGAAGATGCGGATGAAGATCCGGCCACCGCGCTTGATGTGACGCGAGATGGCGCGGCGAGCCGCTTCGATCTGACGAGCCGTGATACGGCCACGCTCGGTGGCCTTCAGGCCGAAGTCACCGAAAGCGACGGTCGCGCCGCGGGTAGCAACACCAGTGTTGCGGCCCTTTTGCTCCTTGCGGTATTTGCGACGAGCGGGTTGCAGCATGTTCAGTTCTCCTTACGCCTGGCCGCCGTCAGCGGCGGGCTTGCGCACCACACGCTTCGCAGCAGGCTTGTCGCCGCCTTCGGCAGGCTTGTCGCCACGACCACGGCCACCCGGCGCGCCCGGACGGGCATTGCGACGGGGACGACGATCATCTTCGGCACCCGGGGGGGTGTTGATCACGGGGGCCTCGCCATTGGCCAGGCGGTCACCGCGGTACACCCACACCTTGACGCCGATCACGCCGTAGGTGGTCTTGGCTTCGGAGAAGCCGTAATCGATGTCAGCCTTCAGGGTGTGCAGAGGCACACGACCTTCGCGATACCACTCGGTACGAGCGATTTCGATGCCGTTCAGACGGCCAGCGGACATGATCTTGATGCCCTGCGCGCCGAGGCGCATCGCGTTCTGCATCGCGCGCTTCATGGCGCGACGGAACATGATGCGCTTTTCCAGCTGCTGGGTGATCGAGTCGGCGATCAGTTGGGCATCGATTTCGGGCTTGCGCACTTCTTCGATGTTGACCGCGACAGGCACGCCCAGACGCTTGGTCAGTTCGGCCTTCAGGTTCTCGATGTCCTCGCCCTTCTTGCCGATCACCACGCCCGGACGGGCCGAGAAGATCGTGATGCGAGCGTTCTTCGCAGGACGCTCGATCAGAATGCGCGAAACGGCGGCGTTCTTCAGCTTGGCCTTCAGGAACTCGCGGACTTGCAGATCTTCGGCCAGCATGCTGGCGAAGTTCTGGTTGTTCGCGTACCAGCGCGACGCCCAGTTACGGGTGACGGGCAGGCGGAAGCCAGTCGGATGAATTTTCTGTCCCATAGTCTTCCTTCAGGCTCAGTGGCCGACGGTCACGTAGATATGGCAGGTCGGCTTGCTGATGCGATTGCCGCGGCCCTTGGCGCGCGCGGAGAACCGCTTCAGCGTGGTGCCCTGCTCCACGTAGATCGAAGTGACCTTCAGCTCGTCAATGTCGGCACCGTCGTTGTGCTCGGCATTGGCGATCGCCGATTCCAGCGCCTTCTTGATGATCAGCGCGGCCTTCTTCTGGGTGAACTCGAGGATGTTCAGCGCTTGATCCACCTTCTTGCCGCGGATCAGGTCCGCCACGAGGCGGCCCTTATCAAACGACAGGCGGACGCCACGAACGATTGCTTTGGTTTCCATCGTCGTCATCCTTACTTCTTGCCGGCCTTCTTGTCGGCCGGGTGGCCTTTGAAGGTGCGGGTCAGAGCGAACTCACCCAGCTTGTGACCGACCATCTGGTCCGACACATAGACCGGCACGTGCTGCTTGCCGTTGTGCACGGCGATCGTCAGACCGATGAACTCGGGCAGGATCGTCGAGCGACGCGACCAGGTCTTGATGGGCTTCTTGTCCTTGATGGCAACGGCCTTGTCGACCTTGGCCATCAGGTGATGGTCCACGAAGGGACCCTTCTTGAGGGAACGAGCCATGTTGGTCTACCCCTTACTTCTTGCGACGCGAGACGATGAAAGTCTGCGTGCGCTTGTTGTTGCGAGTGCGGTAGCCCTTCGTCAGGGTGTTCCACGGCGACACAGGGGCCTGACCTTCACCCGTACGACCCTCACCACCACCGTGCGGGTGGTCGACCGGGTTCATGGCGGTACCACGCACGGTCGGGCGGATACCCTTCCAGCGGATGGCGCCGGCCTTGCCGTACTGGCGCAGGCTGTGCTCTTCGTTGCTCACTTCACCGATGGTGGCGCGGCAATCGATGTGCACGCGGCGGACTTCGCCGGAACGCAGACGGATCTGAGCGTACGAACCATCACGCGCCATCAGCACCACGGAGGTACCGGCGGAGCGGGCGATCTGGGCACCCTTGCTCGGCAGCAGTTCCACGCAATGGATCGTCGAACCCACGGGGATGTTGCGGATCGGCAGGGTGTTGCCAACCTTGATCGGAGCTTCAGCGCCGCTCAGGATCGTCGAACCGACTTCCAGATTGCGCGGAGCGATGATGTAGCGACGCTCACCATCGGCATAGCACACCAGGGCGATATGGGCCGTGCGGTTCGGGTCGTACTCGATGCGCTCGACCTTCGCCGGGATGCCATCCTTGTTGCGACGGAAGTCGACCACGCGGTAGTGGTGCTTGTGACCACCACCCTTGTGGCGCACCGTGATGTGACCGTTGTTGTTACGGCCAGAGTTCTGCTTCTGGGGCTCGAGCAGCGAAGCCTCGGGAGCGCCCTTGTGCAGGTGCTTGTGCACCACCTTCACCACGCCACGACGGCCAGGCGAAGTCGGCTTGACTTTAACGACGGCCATTACGCAGCCTCCCCGGAGAAGTTGAGCTCCTGGCCAGCCTTCAGCGACACATACGCCTTCTTGACGTGGTCGCGACGGCCTTGACGACCGCCGAAGCGCTTGGTCTTGCCCTTGACGTTGACGACGTTCACCGCATCGACCTCGACCTTGAACATCAGTTCAACAGCGGCCTTGATCTCGAGCTTCGTCGCGTCGCGCAAGACCTTGAACAGGACTTGGTTGTGCTTTTCACCAGCCATCGTGGCCTTCTCGGACACGATCGGAGCGAGCAGCACCTTGGCCAGACGGCCATCAGCAAACTTGGGCGCGCTCATGCCAGCATCTCCTTCAGTTGCTCGATCGCAGCCTTCGTCACCAGGACCTTCTTGTAGAAGACCAGCGACAGCGGATCGACGTAACGCGGCTCAACGACCAGCACGTTCGGCAGATTGCGCGAAGCGAGCAGCAGGTTGTCGTCCACCTGGTCGGAGATCACCATGACGTGATTCAGACCCATGCCCTTGAGCTTGGCGGCCAGCAGCTTGGTCTTCGGGGCTTCGATCGAGATCGAGTCCACCACAGCCAGACGACCTTCACGAGCCAGTTGCGACAGGATCGCAGCCATGCCAGCGCGGTACATCTTCTTGTTCAGCTTGTGCGAGAAGTTCTCGTCGGGCTTGTTCGGGAAGATGCGACCGCCCCCACGCCACAGCGGCGAGGAGGTCATACCAGCACGCGCGTTGCCGGTGCCCTTTTGACGGAACGGCTTCTTCGTCGAGTGACGGACTTCAGCGCGGGTCAGCTGGGCGCGAGTGCCTTGGCGGGCGTTGGCCTGATAGGCCACGACCACCTGGTGCACCAGGGCTTCGTTGTAATCACGAGCGAAAAGGGTGTCGGGGGCGTCGACTTTCGACGTCGCCTGACCCTGCTCATTCAGGAGCTCGAGTTGCATCAGTTGGCTCCCTTCTTGGCCTTGACCTTGACGGCCGGATGGATCACGACGAATCCTTCCTTCGCGCCAGGAACCGCACCACGGACCAGAACCAGCTGGCGGGCTTCGTCGATACGGACCACATCCAGATTCTGGACGGTCACGGTGACGTCGCCGAGGTGGCCCGACATCTTCTTGCCCGGGAACACCCGGCCCGGATCCTGCGCCATCGAGATGGAGCCCGGAACATTGTGCGAGCGGCTGTTACCGTGCGAAGCGCGCTGCGAACCGAAGTTGTGGCGCTTGATGGTGCCTGCGAAGCCCTTACCGATCGACGTGCCCTGCACATCGACCAGTTGGCCGGCGGCGAACAGCGTCACGGGGACTTGCGCGCCAGCCTTGTATTCGGCGGCGACCGCAGCATCCACGCGGAATTCTTTGATGATTTCACCGGCTTCAACACCAGCCTTGGCGAGGTGACCCGCTTGCGGCTTCGTGACACGGGACGCCTTGCGCGCGCCGTAGGTCACTTGGATGGCGCTGTAGCCGTCGGTTTCTTCGGTCTTGATCTGGGTCACGCGGTTGTTGGACACGTCCAGCACGGTCACGGGGACGGTATCACCGTCGACCGTGAACACACGCATCATGCCCACCTTGCGGCCCAGCAATCCGAGACGATTGCTAAGACTCATGGTTTTCTCCTGACCCCGAACGCACCGACGGAGACACCGCCGTGCACCTGAAGTCATTTCACACACCCGACATCGATTGGCCGGGCCGACAAGCACCGCTCCTTCGATGAGACCAGGGGTAAAGGCCCCAGACCCTTCGACGGCGATGCGACGAAACCGCACCCGGAAATCCCGGCGCGGAAAAGCTGCGGAGTATAGCGCCAACCCTGACCGCACCGCAAGCAGCGCGCCAGCTGCGCCAGAGAAAAAGGCGACCCGAAGGTCGCCTTCCAGAGAGCAGCTGGATCACTCCAGCGCCCAGCCGCATCACTGCAGCTTGATCTCGACGTCCACGCCGGCCGGCAGGTCCAGCTTCATCAGCGCGTCGACCGTCTTGTCGGTCGGATCGACGATGTCCATCAGACGCTGGTGGGTGCGGATTTCAAACTGGTCGCGCGACGTCTTGTTGACGTGCGGCGAACGCAGGATGTCGAAACGTTCCTTGCGCGTCGGCAGGGGCACGGGACCCTTGACGATCGCGCCGGTGCGCTTGGCTGTTTCCACGATTTCCAGAGCCGATTGGTCGATCAGCTTGTAATCGAAGGCCTTCAGCCGGATGCGGATCTTTTGCTTGGTAGACATGACTTTTCCTTCAAAGAGCGACGCGATGCGCGAAGCATCGCGGAGGCAGCGATGGCGCCGCCGAGTTCGGGACTCGCCGCCCGCCGAAACGGGTGGCGCGCCTCACAGGTACCCGGCGGGTACCAGCAAAAGATTTACTCGATGATGGTGGCCACGACGCCCGAGCCGACGGTACGACCGCCTTCACGGATGGCGAAGCGCAGACCTTGCTCCATGGCGATCGGAGCGATCAGCTTCACGGTGATGCTGACGTTGTCGCCAGGCATGACCATTTCCTTGTCCTTCGGCAGCTCCACGGCGCCAGTCACGTCCGTCGTGCGGAAATAGAACTGGGGACGGTAGTTGTTGAAGAACGGGGTGTGACGGCCGCCCTCTTCCTTGCTCAGAACATAGATCTCAGCGGTGAAGTGGGTGTGCGGCTTGATCGAGCCGGGCTTGGCCAGCACCTGGCCGCGCTCGACGTCTTCACGCTTGGTGCCGCGCAGCAGGATACCGACGTTGTCGCCGGCTTGACCCTGGTCCAGCAGCTTGCGGAACATTTCCACGCCGGTCACGGTCGTCTTCTGGACTTCGCGGATACCGACGATCTCGATTTCCTCGCCGACCTTGATGATGCCGCGCTCGACACGACCCGTCACCACGGTGCCGCGGCCCGAGATCGAGAACACGTCTTCCACCGGCAGCAGGAACGCGCCGTCAACGGCACGGTCAGGCTGGGGGATGTACGTGTCCAGCGCGTCAGCCAGGCGCATGATGGCCTGCTCGCCCAGATCGCCCGTGTCGCCTTCCAGCGCCAGCTTGGCCGAACCCTTGATGATCGGCGTGTCGTCGCCCGGGAAGTCGTACTTGCTCAGCAGCTCGCGGACTTCCATCTCCACCAGCTCCAGCAGCTCGGCGTCGTCCACCATGTCGCACTTGTTCAGGAAGACGATGATGAACTTCACACCCACCTGACGCGCCAGCAGGATGTGCTCGCGGGTCTGGGGCATCGGGCCGTCAGCGGCCGAGCACACCAGGATCGCGCCGTCCATCTGCGCCGCGCCCGTGATCATGTTCTTCACATAGTCAGCGTGGCCCGGGCAGTCAACGTGCGCGTAGTGGCGGTTGGCCGTCTCGTACTCGACGTGCGCGGTGTTGATCGTGATGCCACGCGCCTTCTCTTCCGGCGCCGCGTCGATCTGGTCGTACGCCTTGGCTTCGCCGCCGAACTTCTTCGACAGCACGGTCGCGATCGCGGCCGTCAGCGTCGTCTTGCCATGGTCAACGTGACCAATCGTGCCCACGTTCACGTGCGGCTTGGTACGTTCAAACTTGCCTTTTGCCATTTCAATTCTCCAAAAAGAGCATTTGCCCGGTCTGTTGGTTTAGCGTTTCCGCAGCGTCCTGTATCCCGGCGACCGGCAACCGGGAGGAGTCACTGCGAAGACGATTCGATGATCGAGAACGAAACGAGCCGGCACCCCAGAGCACCGGCTCAGGTCATCACTTTGCGCGAGCAGTGATGATCGCGTCAGCGACGTTCTTCGGAGCTTCGCTGTAGTGCTTGAACTCCATCGTGTACGTCGCACGGCCCTGCGTGGCCGAACGCAGCGAGGTCGAGTAGCCGAACATCTCGGACAGAGGAACCTCCGCCTTGATGATCTTGCCGCCACCGATCATGTCGTCCATGCCTTGCACCATGCCACGACGGCTGGACAGATCGCCCATCACCGTACCAGCATAGTCTTCCGGCGTTTCGACTTCCACGGCCATCATCGGCTCGAGAATGACCGGGCTGGCGCGACGGCAGGCTTCCTTGAAGCCCATCGAGGCGGCCATCTTGAACGCGTTTTCGTTCGAGTCCACGTCATGGTACGAACCGAAGGTCAGCGTGACCTTCACGTCCACGACCGGGTAGCCGGCCAGCACGCCGTTCGGCAGGCTGTCGATGACACCCTTCTCGACCGCGGGGATGAACTCGCGGGGCACCACGCCGCCCTTGATGGCATCGACGAACTCGAAGCCCTTGCCGGCCTCTTGCGGTTCCAGCGAGAACACGACGTGGCCGTACTGGCCCTTGCCGCCCGACTGGCGCACGAACTTGCCTTCAACGTCGGTCACCGACTTGCGGACCGTTTCGCGGTAGGCAACTTGCGGCTTGCCCACGTTGGCTTCCACGCCGAATTCGCGCTTCATGCGATCGACGATGATTTCCAGGTGAAGCTCGCCCATGCCGGAAATGATGGTCTGGCCGGACTCTTCTCGTCGGTGCGCAGACGGAAGGACGGATCTTCGGCCGCCAGACGACCCCAGCGCGATGCCCATCTTTTCCTGGTCAGCCTTGGTCTTCGGCTCGACGGCCTGCGAGATCACCGGCTCCGGGAAGACCATGCGCTCCAGCGTGATGATGCTGTCGGGGTCGCACAGGGTTTCGCCCGTGGTGACGTCCTTCAGGCCCACGCAGGCAGCAATGTCGCCCGCCAGAATTTCCTTGATTTCTTCACGCTGGTTGGCGTGCATCTGCAGGATCCGGCCGATACGCTCCTTCTTGCCGCGGACCGGGTTGTAGACGGTCGCACCCGACTGCAGCACGCCCGAGTAGACGCGCACGAAGGTCAGTTGGCCGACGTACGGGTCGGTCATCAGCTTGAAGGCCAGCGCCGAGAACTTTTCTTCGTCGGTACGCTGACGCGAGATCGGCTGCTCATCTTCGTCCGTGCCCGAGACCGGCGGGATGTCCAGCGGCGACGGCAGGAAGTCGATGACGGCGTCCAGCATGCGCTGCACGCCCTTGTTCTTGAACGCGGTGCCGCACAGCATCGGCTGGATCTCGGTCGCGATGGTGCGCTTGCGGATCGCCAGCTTGATCTCTTCCTCGGTCAGGTCGCCCGTCTCGAGGTACTTGTTCATCAGCTCTTCGGTCGCTTCCGCAGCGGCCTCAACCATCTTCTCGCGCCATTCGTTGGCGGTATCGACGAGGTTGGCCGGGATGTCCTGGTACTCGAACTTCATGCCCTGGGACGCTTCGTCCCAGATGATGGCCTTCATCTTGAGCAGGTCCACCACGCCGGTGAAGTTCTCTTCGGCGCCGATGGGGATCACGATGGGCACCGGATTCGCCTTCAGGCGGGTCTTCATCTGGTCGACGACCTTGAAGAAGTTGGCACCGGTACGGTCCATCTTGTTCACGAACGCCAGACGCGGCACGCGGTACTTGTTGGCCTGGCGCCAGACGGTTTCCGACTGGGGCTGCACGCCGCCGACGGCGCAGTACACCATGCAGGCGCCGTCCAGCACGCGCATCGAACGCTCGACTTCAATCGTGAAGTCCACGTGTCCGGGCGTGTCGATGATGTTGAAGCGATGCTCGGGGTAGGACATGTCCATGCCCTTCCAGAAGCAGGTCGTCGCGGCCGACGTGATCGTGATGCCGCGCTCTTGTTCCTGCTCCATCCAGTCCATCGTGGCAGCGCCGTCGTGCACTTCACCGATCTTGTGGTTCACACCGGTGTAATACAGGATGCGTTCCGTCGTGGTGGTCTTGCCGGCATCGATGTGCGCCGAGATACCGATGTTGCGGTAGCGCTCGATGGGGGTCTTGCGGGACATGGTGTCACTCCAAATGCATGGAGCCGCCATCGGGTCAGTAGTAACCCGAGGCGGCCAGAGAGGTCTTGATTAGAAGCGGAAGTGCGAGAACGCCTTGTTGGCGTCTGCCATGCGGTGGACTTCGTCGCGCTTCTTCATCGCGCCACCACGGCCTTCGGAGGCCTCCAGCAGTTCGTTGGCCAGACGTTGGGCCATCGACTTCTCACCACGCTTGCGCGCGGATTCCTTCAACCAGCGCATGGCGAGGGCCAGACGGCGGACGGGGCGAACTTCCACGGGAACTTGGTAGTTCGCACCGCCAACGCGACGGGACTTCACTTCGACCATGGGCTTCACGTTGTTGATCGCGATCATGAAGATCTCGAGCGGGTCCTTGCCGGACTTCTGCTCGACTTGCTCCAGCGCGCCATAAATGATGCGCTCAGCAACGGCCTTCTTGCCCGATTCCATGATGACGTTCATGAACTTGGACAGATCAACGCTTCCGAACTTCGGGTCCGGCAGGATCTCGCGCTTGGGTACTTCGCGACGACGTGGCATGGGATTCTTCCTTCAATGCTTCAGTTGGTCAGGGCTCTCGCCCCGCCGCGGATCTCCACCGACATCTGGGGGGATCCACTTACTCGGCTGCCGGTGCACATACACTCGGGCCGCAAATATTCGATGACCTCTCGGCCACCAAGACCTTGGCTGTAGAGCCTTACTTCTTCGGGCGCTTCGCGCCGTACTTGGAACGCGATTGCTTGCGATCCTTGACGCCTTGCAGGTCGAGCGAGCCGCGCACGATGTGGTAGCGCACACCCGGCAAGTCCTTGACCCGGCCGCCGCGCACGAGCACGACGCTGTGCTCTTGCAGGTTGTGGCCTTCACCGCCGATGTACGAGATGACCTCGAAACCGTTGGTCAGGCGAACCTTGGCAACCTTACGAAGCGCCGAGTTCGGCTTCTTCGGGGTGGTGGTGTACACGCGGGTGCAGACGCCACGACGTTGCGGGCACGACTGCATCGCCGGCGACTTGGATTTCGTCACCTCGGTCTCACGACCGTGGCGAACGAGCTGATTGATGGTTGGCATAAGTAACTTGTTCCCGTTTGAAGTCACAACCCCAGCCGGTCTTGGCCTTCAGGAAGTCCACGAATTCGCGGCATCCCACAAGCGACAAAAGCGCAGCGCCTTGCGGCACCACGCTCGAATCAACCCGGGGCCGGTTCGAAACCTGGACCCGGGACGCATCAAGACATGCTGGAGAGCCGGCGATTGTAGGCGAGTTCAACCAAAACACACAAGGCGCTATGCTCCCGGACCCTATGAGCACCGCCGTCTCCGCCGCTTTTCCGCTGCATCCGGGCAACGCCGACGACTCGGCGCCCCTGGTCGTCCTCGACACGCAGGTCGTCATGGACTGGCTGGTCTTCAACGAGCCCAGTCTCGCTCCATTGATAGCCGCGGTAGTAAGCCAGCGCTTGCATTGGACGGCCACGGCAGCCATGAAGGCGGAGCTTCTGCATGTGATCGGACGAGGCGTGGCCGCGCGCTACGCACCGAACCTGGCGCGGGTGCATGAAGCGTTCGCCCGGCACTGCTGCATTGTCGACGAGCCCATACTCGGCATTGCGCGCCCGCGCTGCAGCGATACCGATGACCAGAAGTTCATCGATCTCGGCCTTGCATTGGCGACGACGCATTCGACGAGCTTGATCTCCCGAGACAGGGCCGTGCTCAAGGTGGCCAAACGCGCCGCGAAGCTCGGACTCCCCATCCTTTCCCCCACCGCCTGGCTGAAGCTGAACGCGGCGAGTTCCACGCCCTGATTTCGTCGCGCCAATGAAAAAGGCTGCCGCCCTTGCGGGACGGCAGCCTTCGGATCAAGCCGCAAGCGGCTCGATGCAGTTGGTGCGTTTACTCGCCGGTGCCGGCGTCGCTGGCCGCGTCGAGCGCGGACAGCTGCACCGCCGCCATTTCCTCGGCTTCCTGGATGGCGATGGAACGGCGCTCGGCGTCGTCCATTTCTTCCTTGGCGCGACGCGCCTGGTGGAAGGCCATGCCGGTACCGGCAGGAATCAGGCGACCCACGATGACGTTCTCCTTCAGACCACGGAGTTCGTCGCGCTTGCCCATGATCGCGGCTTCGGTCAGCACACGGGTCGTTTCCTGGAACGACGCCGCGGAGATGAACGAGTCCGTGGACAGCGAGGCCTTCGTGATACCGAGCAGCACGTCGGCGTGCGTCACGGTCAGCTTGCCCTCGCTGCGCAGGCGGTCGTTGGTGTCCAGCAGCTCCGAACGCTCGACCTGCTCGCCGGCGATGTAGGCCGAGTCGCCCGGGTTGACGATCTGCACGCGGCGCAGCATCTGGCGAACGATCACCTCGATGTGCTTGTCGTTGATCTTCACACCCTGCAGACGGTACACGTCCTGCACTTCGTCGACGATGTAGCGCGCCAGTTCCTCGATACCCAGCAGACGCAGGATGTCCTGCGGATCGGCCGGGCCGTCGACCACCAGTTCACCGCGGTTCACCACCTGGCCTTCGTGCACCAGGATGTTCTTTTCCTTGGGCACCAGCAGCTCGTGCTTGCGACCTTCCGGATCGGTGATCTCGAGGCGGACCTTGCCCTTGGTCTCCTTGCCGAACGAGACCGTGCCGGTCTGCTCCGCCAGGAAGCCAGCGTCCTTCGGGGAGCGGGCTTCGAAGAGCTCGGCAACACGCGGCAGACCGCCGGTAATGTCGCGGGTCTTCTGACCTTCCACCGGGATACGGGCCAGGACTTCACCAGGAGCAAGCTCCTGACCGTCGCGGATCTGGACCAGCGAGCCGACCTGGAAGCCGATCGTCACCGAGTGATCGGTGCCGGGGATCTTCACTTCCTGGCCATTGGCGTCGAGCAGCTTGACCTGCGGGCGGATGACCTTGGCAGCACCGCGGCGCTTCGGGTCGATCACGACCAGCGTGGACAGGCCCGTCACTTCGTCGACCTGCTTGGCCACGGTGACGCCTTCCTCGACGTTCTCGAACTTCGCCTGACCGGCGAATTCCGTGATGATCGGGCGGGTCAGCGGGTCCCAGGTCGCCAGGATGGTGCCGGCCTTGATGGTCTGGTCAGCCTTGATGTTCAGCAGGGCGCCGTAAGGCACCTTGTGACGCTCGCGCTCACGGCCATGCGGATCGGAGATGACGATTTCGCCGGAACGCGAGATCACCACCAGTTCGCCCTTGCCGTTCGTGACGTAGCGCATCGTGGCGTTGAAACCGATGATGCCGTCCGACTTCGCTTCCACGCTCGAGGCCACCGCCGCGCGCGACGCCGCACCGCCGATGTGGAACGTCCGCATCGTCAGCTGGGTGCCGGGTTCACCGATCGACTGGGCGGCGATGACGCCGACCGCTTCGCCGGTGTTCACCATGCCGCCACGACCCAGGTCGCGGCCATAGCACTTCGCGCACAGACCGAAACGGGTGCCGCAGGTCAGCGGGGTGCGGACCTTGACCTCGTCCACGCCGGCAGCTTCCAGCATGTCCAGGATGTCTTCATCCAGCATGTTGCCGGCGGTCAGCAGGACGCCTTGCGTTTCCGGATGCACGACATCGATCGCAGCCACGCGACCCAGGATCCGGTCACGCAGGGACTCGATCACCTCACCGCCTTCCACCAGGGCGCGCATGTTGATGCCGTTGTCCGTGCCGCAATCGGATTCGGTCACGACCAGATCCTGCGTCACGTCGACCAGGCGGCGGGTCAGGTAACCCGAGTTCGCGGTCTTCAGCGCCGTGTCCGCCAGGCCCTTACGAGCACCGTGGGTGGAGATGAAGTACTGCAGAACGTTCAGGCCTTCGCGGAAGTTCGCCGTGATCGGCGTCTCGATGATCGAGCCGTCCGGCTTCGCCATCAGGCCGCGCATGCCGGCCAGCTGACGGATCTGCGCCGCGGAACCCCGCGCGCCCGAGTCGGCCATCATGTAGATCGAGTTGAACGACTCCTGCTCGACTTCCTTGCCGTGGCGGTCCAGGATCTTTTCCTTGGACAGCTGCGACATCATGACCTTGCCGACTTCGTCACCGGTCTTGCCCCAGATGTCGACGACCTTGTTGTAGCGCTCGCCGGCGGTCACGAGACCCGAGACGTACTGCTGCTCGATCTCCTTGACTTCCTTCTCGGCCCGGTCGATCAGCTCGACCTTCTGCTTGGGCACGAGCATGTCATCGATGGCGATCGAGATGCCCGCGCGCGTGGCCAGCTTGAAACCGGCCTGCAGCAGCTTGTCTGCCAGCACCACGGTTTCCTTCAGGCCGCACTTGCGGAAGGACGTGTTGATCAGCTTGGAGATTTCCTTCTTCTTCAACGCCTTGTTGATGTTGGAGAAGGGAAGGCCCTTGGGCAGGATCTCGGACAGCAGCGCACGGCCCACGGTCGTGTCCGTCAGCTTGGTCTGGGCGACCCATTCCTCGCCGTCCTTGACGTACTCGGTCAGGCGCACGCTGATCTTGGCGGTGATCTCCACCGCGCCGTTCTCCAGCGCGCGGATCATCTCGGGGATGTCCGAGAAGACCATGCCCTCGCCCTTGCCGTTGGTGCGCTCGCGGGTCGCGTAGTACAGACCCAGCACCACGTCTTGCGACGGCACGATCGACGGCTCGCCCGAGGCCGGGAACAGCACGTTGTTCGAAGCCAGCATCAGCACGCGGGCTTCCATCTGCGCTTCGATCGACAGCGGCACGTGGACGGCCATCTGGTCACCGTCGAAGTCGGCGTTGAACGCCGCGCAGACCAGCGGATGCAGCTGGATCGCCTTGCCTTCGATCAGCACCGGCTCGAACGCCTGGATGCCCAGGCGGTGCAGCGTCGGTGCGCGGTTCAGCAGGACCGGGTGCTCCTTGATGACCTCTTCCAGGATGTCCCAGACGACGGGGGTGCCGCTCTCGACTTCCTTCTTCGCGGCCTTGATCGTGGTCGCGATGCCCATCGCTTCCAGACGCGAGAAGATGAAGGGCTTGAACAGCTCCAGCGCCATCAGCTTCGGCAGGCCGCACTGGTGCAGCTTGAGCGTCGGGCCCACGGTGATGACCGAACGGCCCGAGTAGTCGACGCGCTTGCCCAGCAAGTTCTGACGGAAGCGACCGCTCTTGCCCTTGATCATGTCGGCCAGCGACTTGAGGGCACGCTTGTTCGCACCGGTCATCGCCTTGCCGCGACGGCCGTTGTCCAGCAGCGAGTCGACGGCTTCCTGCAGCATGCGCTTTTCGTTGCGCACGATGATCTCAGGGGCCTTCAGCTCGAGCAGACGTGCCAGGCGGTTGTTGCGGTTGATGACGCGGCGGTACAGGTCATTCAGGTCCGACGTCGCGAAGCGACCACCGTCCAGCGGCACCAGCGGACGCAGGTCCGGCGGCAGCACCGGCAGCACTTCCAGCACCATCCAGTTCGGCTTGATGCCCGAGCGCTTGAAGGCCTCCATCACCTTGAGGCGCTTGGAGTTCTTCTTGATCTTCAGCTCGGAGCCGGTCATGTCGTTGCGCAGGCGGTCGATCTCGACGTCGAGATCCATTTCCGCCAGCAGCTTCTGGATGCCTTCGGCGCCCATCAGCGCGATGAACTCGTCACCGAACTCGATGCGCTTCGCGTCGTAGTCGTCCTCGGACATGATGCTGAACTTCTTCAGCGGGGTCATGCCCGGATCCACCACGACGTACGCTTCGAAGTACAGCACGCGCTCGATGTCGCGCAGCGTCATGTCGAGCACCAGGCCCAGACGCGACGGCAGCGACTTCAGGAACCAGATGTGCGCGCAAGGAGCGGCCAGCTCGATGTGGCCCATGCGCTCACGGCGCACCTTGGTCTGGGTGACTTCGACGCCGCACTTCTCGCAGATCACGCCACGGTGCTTCAGGCGCTTGTACTTGCCGCACAGGCACTCGTAGTCCTTGATCGGGCCGAAGATCTTGGCGCAGAACAGGCCATCACGTTCCGGCTTGAACGTCCGGTAGTTGATGGTCTCGGGCTTCTTCACTTCACCGAACGACCACGAGCGGATCTTCTCGGGCGAGGCCAGCCCGATCTTGATCGCGTCGAAATGTTCGTCCGGCGTGAATTGCTTGAACAGGTCCAACAAACCCTTCATACGATTCTCCTGTTCTCTTTAGTTGCGCTCGAGCTCGATGTCGATGCCCAGCGAACGAATTTCCTTCACCAGCACATTGAACGACTCGGGCATGCCGGCTTCGATCGAGTGCTCGCCCTTGACGATGGACTCGTACACCTTCGTACGGCCGTTCACGTCGTCGGACTTGACCGTCAGCATTTCCTGCAGGATGTACGAAGCGCCGTAGGCTTCCAGCGCCCACACTTCCATCTCGCCGAAACGCTGTCCGCCGAACTGCGCCTTGCCGCCCAGCGGCTGCTGCGTGACCAGCGAGTACGGACCGGTGGAACGGGCATGCATCTTGTCGTCGACCAGGTGATGCAGCTTCAGCACGTGCATGTAGCCGATCGTCGTGGGACGCTCGAACTGCTCGCCGGTGCGGCCGTCATACAGGAAGGCCTGCGTGCGCGTGGGCGTGAGGCCCTTCTTCGCCGCGATGTCGTCCGGATAGGCCAGCTTCAGCATCGCGCGGATTTCGCTTTCCTTCGCACCGTCGAAGACGGGGGTGGCGAAGGTGGCGCCGTGCTGCAGGTTCTGGGCCATGCCGAGGATCTCGTCATCGCTCAGTTGCGCGAGCTCTTCGGACTTGCCGCCGTTCTGGTTGAACAGCTGGTCCATGAAGTCGCGCAGCTCGGCCACACGGGCCTCGCGCTGCAGCATGTCGCCGATGCGTTGGCCAATGCCCTTGCCAGCCCAGCCCAGATGGACTTCCAGCACCTGACCCACGTTCATCCGCGACGGGACGCCCAGCGGGTTCAGCACGATGTCGGCAGGCGTGCCGTCGGCCATGTAGGGCATGTCTTCGATCGGCGTGATCTTGGACACGACACCCTTGTTGCCGTGACGGCCGGCCATCTTGTCGCCAGGCTGCAGGCGGCGCTTGACGGCCAGGTAGACCTTGACCATCTTCAGCACGCCGGCCGGCAGCTCGTCGCCTTGCGTCAGCTTCTTGCGCTTCTCGTCATAGGCGAGATCGAAGCTGTGGCGGGTCTGCTCCAGCGAGTTCTTGATCGATTCCAACTGGTTGGCGATGTCGTCCTCGGCGGGACGGACGTCGAACCAGTGGAACTTCTCGACCTCGGCCAGGTAGTCCTTCGAGATGACGGTGCCCTTGGCGATCTTCTTCGGACCACCGTTGGCGACCTTGTTCACCAGGAGCTTCTCGACGCGGTCGAACGCGTCGGCTTCCACGATGCGCAGCTGGTCGTTCAGGTCCAGGCGGAAGCGCTTCAGCTCGTCGTCGATGATCTGCTGGGCGCGCTTGTCGCGCTGGATGCCTTCGCGGGTGAACACCTGCACGTCGATGACCGTGCCGTTGGTGCCCTGGTCCACGCGCAGCGACGTGTCCTTCACGTCCGAAGCCTTCTCGCCGAAGATCGCGCGCAGCAGCTTCTCTTCCGGCGTCAGCGTGGTCTCGCCCTTCGGCGTGACCTTGCCGACCAGCACGTCGCCCGGGTTCACCTCGGCACCGATGTACACGATGCCGGATTCGTCCAGACGAGCCAGTTGCTGTTCGCTCAGGTTCGGGATGTCGCGGGTGATTTCCTCACTGCCCAGCTTCGTGTCACGCGCCATGACCACCAGTTCCTCGATGTGGATCGAGGTGTAGCGGTCTTCGGCCACCACGCGTTCGGAGATCAGGATCGAGTCTTCGAAGTTGTAGCCGTTCCACGGCATGAACGCGACCAGCATGTTCTGGCCCAGCGCCAGTTCACCCAGGTCGGTCGAGGCGCCGTCGGCGATGATGTCTTCGGCGGCGACCTTGTCGCCACGCTTGACGATCGGACGCTGGTGGATGTTGGTGTTCTGGTTGCTACGCTGATACTTGATCAGGTTGTAGATGTCGACACCGACTTCACCGGCCACGGTCTCGTCGTCGTTCACGCGGATCACGATGCGGTTCGTGTCCACGTAGTCGACCACGCCGCCGCGGCGAGCCGCGACCACCGTGCCCGAGTCCTTCGCGGCCACGCGCTCGACGCCCGTGCCGACGAACGCCTTTTCAGGACGCAGGGTCGGAACGGCCTGACGCTGCATGTTCGCGCCCATCAGCGCGCGGTTCGCATCGTCGTGCTCCAGGAACGGCACCAGCGACGCCGCCACCGACACGATCTGGGTCGGCGCCACGTCCATGTACTGGATGCGTTCCGGCGAGGTCAGCACCGATTCACCGTTCTCACGCGCGGAGACCAGTTCGTCGACCAGTTGACCTTGTTCGTTTAGCGACGCGTTCGCCTGGGCGATCACGTACTTGCCTTCTTCGATCGCGGACAGGTAGTCGATCTGGTTGGTGACCTTCGAGTCCACCACGCGGCGGTACGGGGTCTCCAGGAAGCCGTACTCGTTCAGGCGCGCATACAGCGCCAGCGAGTTGATCAGACCGATGTTCGGGCCTTCCGGCGTTTCGATCGGGCAGACGCGGCCATAGTGGGTCGGGTGCACGTCGCGGACTTCGAAGCCGGCGCGCTCGCGGGTCAGACCACCCGGGCCCAGGGCCGAGACGCGACGCTTGTGCGTGATCTCGGACAGCGGGTTGGTCTGGTCCATGAACTGCGACAGCTGCGACGCACCGAAGAACTCCTTCAGCGCCGCGGAGATCGGCTTGGAGTTGATCAGGTCGTGCGGCATCAGGGCTTCGGTCTCGGCCTGGCCCAGACGTTCCTTGACGGCCTTCTCGATACGGGCCAGGCCGGAGCGGTACTGGTTCTCGGCCAGTTCGCCGACGCAACGGACGCGACGGTTGCCCAGGTGGTCGATGTCATCGACCTCGCCGCGGCCATTGCGCAGCTCGACCAGGATCTTGACGACGTCGAGGATGTCCTCGTTCGACAGCGTCATCGCACCGGTCGGGATGTCGCGGCCCACGCGGGCGTTGAACTTCATGCGGCCGACGCGAGACAGGTCGTACGTGTCTTCGCTGTAGAACAGACGGTTGAACAGCGCTTCGACCGCGTCTTCCGTCGGCGGCTCGCCGGGGCGCATCATGCGATAGATCGCGACGCGGGCCGCCAGCTGATCGGCGGTCTCGTCCGAGGCCAGCGTCTGGCTGATGTACGCGCCTTCGTCCAGCTCGTTGGTGAACAACGCCTGGATGTCCTTGATGCCGGCGCCGCGCAGCTTCTTCAGCAGCGAGTCGGTCAGCTCATCGTTGGCCTTCGCGATGATCTCGCCGGTGTCCGGGTCGACCATGTTCTTGGCCAGCACACGGCCCAGCAGGAAGTCTTCCGGCACGGTCACATGCTGCGTGCCGGACTGCTCCAGCTGACGCACGTGACGGGCGGTGATGCGCTTGTCCTTCTCGACCAGCACGTTGCCGCTCTTGTCGGTGATGTCGAAGCGCGCGACTTCTCCCTTCAGGCGTTCGGCCACGAACTCCATCTGGGCGCCCGAATCCATCAGGCGGAAATTGTCGAAGACGAAGAAGTGCGCCAGGATCTGCTCGGGATTCAGGCCGATGGCCTTGAGCAGGATCGTGACCGGCATCTTGCGGCGGCGGTCGACGCGGAAGTACAGGATGTCCTTCGGGTCGAATTCGAAGTCCAGCCACGAGCCGCGATACGGAATGATGCGGGCCGAGAACAACAGCTTGCCGGACGAGTGGGTCTTGCCCTTGTCATGCTCGAAGAACACGCCGGGCGAGCGGTGCAGCTGCGAGACGATGACGCGCTCGGTGCCGTTGATGATGAACGAGCCGTAGTCGGTCATGAGCGGCACTTCGCCCATGTAGACCTCTTGCTCCTTGATCTCCTTGACCGTCTTAGGCTGCGGGCTCTCCCGGTCGTAGATGATCATCTGCAGCTTCGCGCGCACGGCGGCGGCGAAGGTCAGACCACGCTGCTGGCATTCGCGGACGTCGAACGGCGGCTTGGCGATGTTGAATTCGAGGAACTTCATTTCCACGAACCCGTTGTGCGACGTGATCGGGAACGTGGAGAGGAACGCCGCTTGCAGGCCTTCCGGTTTGCGCTTCAGGGGAGCGACATCCTTTTGCAGGAAGTCGACATACGACTCCTTCTGCATCGTCAGCAGGTACGGAACGTTGAGCACGCTCACGCGCTTGCCGAAGCTCTTGCGGATGCGCTTGCGCTCGGTGTAGCTGTAGGGGGTTGCTTGCGCCATAAAGACTCCGTGTCGAGCGCGCCCCTGGCCTGGAGGCGTGCTGCGTCGGCGACTGGCTGTTCGGGCGTTGCACCACGAAGCTTGGTGGTTGGCCACTACCAACCGCTGGCGGACAACCCCGATCACCGGGCGGCACGGAGGGCGTTGCACCCCACGCGTGACGCACGGCTTGACCGCGGTCCGACCAAACCGTTCTCTGCAGTCGGATCAGAGAACACTCGAAAGAACCGTGCATGATACAGCACGATGCTTTCGATTGCTCTTTGTCAACCGAAACCATCCCAGGACAAACCCTGAAACGAGGAAAGGGGAGGCCCCATGGGACCACCCCTCTCGCGGTGCGGAACCCGGTGAACGCGCCACCGGATCCCCACAAGGTCTTACTTGAGTTCGACCTTGGCGCCGGCTTCTTCCAGCTTCTTCTTGGCAGCTTCGGCGTCGGCCTTGGCGATGCCTTCCTTGACGGGCTTCGGAGCGCCGTCGACCAGGTCCTTGGCTTCCTTCAGGCCCAGGCCGGTGATTTCGCGAACGGCCTTGATGACCGAGACCTTCTGAGCGCCGGCGTCGGTCAGGACGACGGTGAACTCGGTCTTTTCTTCAGCGGCGGCAGCGCCACCGGCGGCAGCGCCACCAGCAGCCGGAGCGGCCATCGAAGCGGCGGACACGCCGAACTTCTCTTCAATCGCCTTGACCAGGTCGTTCAGTTCCAGAACGGTCATGCTGTCCAGGGCAGCCAGGAAAGCGTCTTTGTCGAATGCCATGATAGGTTCCTAAATACAGAGAGATTTGAATGCGCGAATGCAGCGTCGATCAGGCCGCGGCGGGAGCTTCTTCGGCGACGGCTTCGGCGCCGCCACCCTTCTGCTGAGCCAGGGCAGCCAGCACGGCCGCGGTGCGTTGCACCGGCGACTTGAGCAGGCCGGCGATCTGCGACAGCAGGACTTCCTTGCTCGGGACAGACGCGAGCGCTTTCACGCCGTTGACGTCCAGAGCCTTGCCGCCGTAGGCACCACCCTTGATGACGAGCTTGTCGTTGGTCTTGGCAAAGTCAGCGATGACTTTGGCAGCCGCGACAGCGTCTTCCGAAAAGCCGTAGATCAGCGGGCCGACCATGGCATCCGTTGCAGCCTCGAACGAGGTGCCGGCGACAGCACGACGCGCCAGGGTGTTCTTCAGGACATGAAGGTACACGCCTTGGGCACGCGCGGTGACGCGCAGCTTGTTCAGGGCTTCAACGGTGAGGCCACGATACTCAGCCAACGCCAGCGTCTGGGACTTGGCGGCTTGCGCTGCCACGTCGGACACGACGGCTGCTTTCTCGTTGCGATTGAGACTCAAGGTCTACTCCTCACATTTCGCCCTCGACGCGATGTTTCACCATCGCGTCTCGGGGCACCGGAATCAGCGACCTCCTGTCAGGAACCCATCGCGACGAATCGCGATTCGAATCCTTTCAGCGGGACCGCCATCTGCGCTGGCTGGGGGCCGGAGCCTCCGATTAAGCGATCTCCCCGGAATTGCGGGATCTCTCGCCAGCGGTCTTGGATGACCTGGCCGGATTGCTCCGGCCAGCCCACCAATTCATCAGCGTCACGCCAGACTCGCGCGACGCCTCGATTGAATGCAGCTTAGGCAGCGGCCGCGGCGTTGATCGTGCCGACGTCCACGCGGGCGCCAACGCCCATCGTCGACGAGACAGCGACCTTGCGCAGGTAGATGCCCTTGCTCGAGGCCGGCTTGGCCTTGTTCAGGGCTTCGACCAGCGCGCGCAGGTTGCCTTCCAGCTTGTCGGTGTCGAACGAACGACGGCCGATCGTGCCGTGGATGATGCCGGCCTTGTCGACGCGGAACTGGACTTGACCAGCCTTGGCGTTCTTGACGGCGGTGGCGACGTCCGGGGTCACGGTGCCGACCTTCGGGTTCGGCATCAGGCCGCGCGGGCCCAGGATCTGACCCAGGGTACCGACGATACGCATCGTGTCCGGCGAGGCGATCACGACGTCGAAGGGCATGTCGCCCGCCTTGACGCGCTCGGCCAGGTCTTCCATGCCGACGACGTCGGCGCCGGCGGCCTTGGCTTCTTCAGCCTTGGCGCCTTGGGCGAACACGGCGACGCGCTTGGTCTTGCCGATGCCGTTGGGCATCACGACGGCGCCACGGACCACCTGGTCCGACTTCTTCGCATCGACACCCAGCTGGATCGACACGTCGATGGCTTCATCGAACTTGGCGGTGGCGCATTCCTTGACCAGGTTGATCGCGTCGGACAACGCGTACAGCTTGGTCGATTCCACCTTGCCCTGCAGGGCTTGTTGACGCTTGGTCAGCTTGGCCATGTCAGACACCCTCCACGATGATGCCCATCGAACGGGCGGAGCCGGCGATGGTACGGACTGCGGCATCCATGTCGGCGGCCGTCAGGTCCTTCTGCTTGGTCTTGGCGATCTCTTCCAGCTGGGCGCGGGTCAGCTTGCCGACCTTGTCCAGATGGGGGCGCTGCGAGCCCTTTTCGATCTTGGCAGCCTTCTTGATCAGCACGGTCGCCGGGGGCGACTTGATGATGAACGTGAAGCTCTTGTCCGCGAAGGCGGTGATCACGACGGGCAGCTTGAGGCCCGGCTCATAGCTCTGCGTCTGGGCGTTGAACGCCTTGCAGAATTCCATGATGTTCAGACCACGCTGACCCAGCGCGGGACCGACCGGAGGCGACGGATTCGCCTTGCCAGCCGGGATTTGCAGCTTGATGTAGCCGACAATCTTCTTGGCCATGTTTTCTCCTGATGGCAACGCGACGGCCACGCCGCATCGCCTGAGTGCTAACGCAAGGGGCTGGTCAGAGACTTACCCTTGCTCCTCTTGTCCGCCTCTCGTTGCGGACTGGTCACGGAAGGTCGTGCCGGCCTGCGCCGTCGAGCACCTTCAAGCTCTTGTTCCTGAAACGACCGATGGCGGCCAGAGCCGCCATGCCGTCTCGCGCGCGATCAGACCTTCTCGACCTGGGCGAAATCCAGCTCGACGGGCGTCGCGCGGCCGAAGATCGTGACCGAGACGCGCAGCTTCGACTTGTCGTAGTTGACTTCTTCGATGCTGCCGTTGAAGTCGGTGAACGGACCTTCCTTGACGCGGACGATCTCGCCGACGATCCATTCCACCTTCGGACGCGGTTTGTCCACGCCCTCTTGCATCTGGTTGACGATCTTCATGACCTCGGCTTCCGAGATCGGCGCCGGGCGGTTCTTCGCGCCACCGACGAAGCCGGTGACCTTCGACGTGTGCTTGACCAGATGCCAGCTGTCGTCGTCCATGAACATCTCGACCAGCACGTAGCCCGGGAAGAAGCGGCGCTCGGTCACGGCCTTCTTGCCGTTCTTCAGCTCGACGACTTCTTCGGTCGGCACCAGGATGCGGCCAAACTTGTCTTGCATGCCGGCACGGTCGATGCGTTCACGCAGGTTGCGCTCCACCGCCTTTTCCATGCCGGAATAGGCGTGAACGACATACCAGCGCTTGGCCGGGCCAGCGGGCGCGGTCGACTCGGTCGCAACGACGTTTTGATCTTCGCTCATCTTGGTCCCTATCCGTTCCCGCTCAGCGCTTCCAACCCAGGATCAGGTCGTAGAACACCCATTCCAGCGTCTTGTCGGTGAACCACAGGAACAGCGCCATCACCACGACGAACGCGAACACGTACAGCGTCATCTGGCGGGCCTCCTTGTGGGTCGGCCAGACCACCTTGCCCACTTCCTTGATCGAATCCTGACCGTAGGCGATCAGCGACTTGCCGGATTCCGACGTGAAGAACGCAGCCACGGCCGCGGCCAGCAGCGCCAGCAGGGCGCCCCATTGCACCCACGGACCCTGCTTGCTCAGCACATAGAACGCCACGATCGCCGCGATCAGCAGCACCACGGCGCCGGCCAGCTTGACCTTGTCGGCGCCCGTCGTGACGGTTTCGACTTGAGGATTGGACATTGAACTCACTTCCGTGCCGCGACACGATGTCGCGGCCTTTGTCCGCCCAAACATTTGGACGAACCCACCAGCAGCAAAGCCCGCCGAGATAACTCCCGCGGGCTTGCCTTGACCACTAGGACCAACGTTCGCTTATCGCTGATCGTTGGCAGGGGCAGAGGGTCTCGAACCCCCAACCTTCGGTTTTGGAGACCGACGCTCTGCCAATTGAGCTATGCCCCTGTGGCCTCAAACTTAAATTACTCGATGATCGTCGCCACGACGCCCGAGCCGACGGTACGACCGCCTTCACGGATGGCGAAGCGCAGACCCTGCTCCATGGCGATCGGAGCGATCAGCTTCACGGTGATGCTGACGTTGTCGCCAGGCATGACCATTTCCTTGTCCTTCGGCAGCTCCACGGCGCCAGTCACGTCCGTCGTGCGGAAATAGAACTGGGGACGGTAGTTGTTGAAGAACGGGGTGTGACGGCCGCCCTCTTCCTTGCTCAGAACATAGATCTCAGCGGTGAAGTGGGTGTGCGGCTTGATCGAGCCGGGCTTGGCCAGCACCTGGCCGCGCTCGACGTCTTCACGCTTGGTGCCGCGCAGCAGGATACCGACGTTGTCGCCGGCTTGACCCTGGTCCAGCAGCTTGCGGAACATTTCCACGCCGGTCACGGTCGTCTTCTGGACTTCGCGGATACCGACGATCTCGATTTCCTCGCCGACCTTGATGATGCCGCGCTCGACACGACCCGTCACCACGGTGCCGCGGCCCGAGATCGAGAACACGTCTTCCACCGGCAGCAGGAACGCGCCGTCAACGGCACGGTCAGGCTGGGGGATGTACGTGTCCAGCGCGTCAGCCAGGCGCATGATGGCCTGCTCGCCCAGATCGCCCGTGTCGCCTTCCAGCGCCAGCTTGGCCGAACCCTTGATGATCGGCGTGTCGTCGCCCGGGAAGTCGTACTTGCTCAGCAGCTCGCGGACTTCCATCTCCACCAGCTCCAGCAGCTCGGCGTCGTCCACCATGTCGCACTTGTTCAGGAAGACGATGATGAACTTCACACCCACCTGACGCGCCAGCAGGATGTGCTCGCGGGTCTGGGGCATCGGGCCGTCAGCGGCCGAGCACACCAGGATCGCGCCGTCCATCTGCGCCGCGCCCGTGATCATGTTCTTCACATAGTCAGCGTGGCCCGGGCAGTCAACGTGCGCGTAGTGGCGGTTGGCCGTCTCGTACTCGACGTGCGCGGTGTTGATCGTGATGCCACGCGCCTTCTCTTCCGGCGCCGCGTCGATCTGGTCGTACGCCTTGGCTTCGCCGCCGAACTTCTTCGACAGCACGGTCGCGATCGCGGCCGTCAGCGTCGTCTTGCCATGGTCAACGTGACCAATCGTGCCCACGTTCACGTGCGGCTTGGTACGTTCAAACTTGCCTTTTGCCATCATGCGCTCCTGGCGATCAGATCAATCAAGAAACGGGATAGAAGAGAGGTGGTGCCCATGGCGCGGATCGAACGCGCGACCTCTCCCTTACCAAGGGAGTGCTCTACCACTGAGCCACATGGGCATCGACACAGGATTGATGACCTTATCAGCAAACCTGTGTCGATATCTCGACACAACACCTTTAACTTCCGATGGAGCGGGAAACGGGAATCGAACCCGTGTCATTAGCTTGGAAGGCTAAGGTTCTACCATTGAACTACTCCCGCCCGGGAGTTTTCCAATTCCAGCTGCCTGAACCGCGAAGCGGGTGTCGATCACCCGCTTCGTTGCTCGTGCATCTGTTCGCCTTGGTGGAGGAGGCTGGATTCGAACCAGCGTACGCGTTAGCGGGCAGATTTACAGTCTGCTGCCTTTAACCACTCGGCCACCCCTCCGAGGCGAGCCCACGACTATAGCACCGTTATTTTTTGGCGCAAACAAAAAATCCGCCAGGAACTGCACGCGTGCGATTGGCGCTCTCTGGCAACACCCCAACGACCGACGCCAGAGCGATGCCCCGCTCTTCGGCAAATGTGCCCCAGCGCACACACCTGCACGCGACGAAACGGACCACTTTTAATACCAATTTGCGACCAAGTGGTCTCATCGACACCCCTCCACGCCCAGGGGTCGAGGTCCGACGAGTGGACGCCCAGACACCGCTGTCCATGCGGGTCGCGGCGATGCCACAGCAGGGAAAACACCGGCGTTAAATTGGTAGCAAAGTGGCTTTACCGCTCGTTATAGTGGCATGGCATTGGTTGCATTGAGGTGTATCGGGGGCGCCAGCTGCATGCCACTCCGCCGAAGGGTGTCGTGATTTCAGGTGCCGAGTCTTCATCACGGCCACAACTCCCTGGCCATACGAGGAGCAGTTCATCATGAAGGTCAACAAGACCCCAATCGCGGCAGCGGTGACGCTGACGTTGCTGAGCGCGGCGTTCGCCGTGCAGGCGCAGGAACAGAAGAAAGAAGAAAACACGCAGCTGGATCAGGTGGTCGTCACCGGCATCCGCGCGTCGCTGGAATCGGCGGCCAACATCAAGAAGAACGCCAGCGCCGTCGTGGACGCCGTGACCGCCGAGGACGTGGGCAAGCTTCCCGACTCCGACGTCGGCCAGGCCCTTGGCCGCATCCCCGGCATTTCGGTGGGTCGGGCGTTCGGCCAGGGCGCCTCGGTGTCGATCCGCGGCACCGACCCGCAGATGACGTACACCACGCTGAACGGCCAGACCGTCGCGTCCACCGGCTGGTATGACCAGATGGACATCGACCGGTCGTTCAACTATTCGCTGCTGCCCTCCGAAATGATCGGCGGCATGGAGGTCTACAAGTCCTCGCAGGCCAACCTGACCGAAGGCGGCATCGGCGGCACGGTGATCGTCAAGACCCGCAAGCCCCTGGACCTGAAGGCCAACACGGTCTTCGGCAGCGTGCGCTACGGCGACGGCACCATCAGCGACTCGGAGAAGGAAGTCTCCGGCCTGTACAGCTGGCGCAACGAGGGCCGCACCCTGGGCGTGCTGGTCGCCGCCGGCCTGTCCAAGGGCGACTACATCCGCCGCGGTGTCGAGGCCGACAGCCGCTGGAACAGCGACGTGGCCCCCACCGCCTTCGTGGCGGAGCGCAAGCGCACCTCGTTCAACGTCGCCCTGCAGGCGCGCCCGGTCGAGGGCTTCGAAGTCGGCCTGAACCTGCTGAAGCTGAAGCTGGATTCCGACAGCTCCAACGCCAGCGACTACCTGATGCATGACGCGAATTGCGACAAGCGCAATACCGAGGTCAAGTCCGACTTCAACCCGACCGGCATGTGCCTGCACAGCACGACCACGGCCGCCAACCCGCTGCCGCACAAGTTCTTCCAGGTCTGGGCGCGCGGCGCCAGCATGGACTCGGAAAGCGCCGTGGCCGACGCCCACTACACCCTCGGCAGCGCCAAGTTCGACCTCGTCGTCGGCACGACCAAGGCTGACGGCGGCACTTCGGCGACCACCAACTACCAGACCGCCGCCTTCGATGGCGCCGCCGGCCCCTTCACGCGGCCGAACTGGCAGGGCACGATCGACGCCACCGGCAAGCAGATCAGCATCAATCCGAGCAACAACCAGTCCTGGGGCATCGGCGCCCTGCCGGCGCAGATGTCGCCGGAAACCTGGGCCACCTCCGCCGGCCCCAACAAGGACAAGGAGAAGTTCGGCCAGCTCGACGCCACCTTCGACCTGGACTGGGGCGTCATCAACGCCTTCAAGACCGGCGTGCGCTTTGCCGACCACACCTTCGAAAAGCGCAGCTACCGCCCGATCTGGAACGCGACGATCACCCCGGTCGCCACCTCCAGCCTGTTCGACGGCTCGGTGAACGTCGGCGGCTGGACGGTGCCGCGCGCCAACATCGGCGCGATGCTGGACAACACCAACCGGAACATCGCCGGCTGGGTCGAGGACCGCTCCGGCTATGGCGAGCTGAACGAGAAGAACCGTTCGGCCTACGGCATGTTCGAGTTCGAGACCAAAGGCCTGCGCGGCAATTTCGGCGTGCGCTACGTCTCCACCAAGGCCACCAGCACCGGCTACAAGTTCGACGGCGTGACCCCGGCCGACCAGTACGCCGGCAACCAGAACTGGGCGACGACCACCGCGTCGACCAAGTCGTCCTACAACGACGTGCTGCCAAGCATCAACCTGGCCTTCGACCTGAAGAGCAACCTGGTGCTGCGGGCCACCGCCTCGCAGGCCATCACCCGCCCGAACTTCGCCAACATGTTCGGCGTGACGGTGTCCGGCTACAACGACGACCGCAACGGCAACGAGACCTGGACCATCGGCAACATCGGCCTCAAGCCGATGAAGTCGAGCCAGGCCGACATCGGCCTGGAGTACTACTACGGCCGCGGCAACATGATGTCGGCCACCTACTTCGTCAAGGACATCTCCAACTTCGTCGTCGCCAACGCCACGCCGAACCAGAAGGTCGGCCTGGTCGACCCCAAGACCGGCGTCGACAACTGGACGGTGCAGAGCTTCCAGAACGCCGGCGGCGGCAGGATCCGCGGGCTGGAGCTGCAGGCCAACCACGCCTTCGGCAACGGCTTCGGCGCGCAGGGCAACTACACCTTCACCGAAGGCACGGCGCCGGCCAGCAGCTACCTGGACCAGTTGGGCGTGTTCACCCAGTCCTCCAAGCACAACGTGAACCTGGTCGGCTACTACGAGAACGAGCAGTACTACGCCCGCCTGGCCTACAACTGGCGCTCGAAGTACATGATCCGCGAAGGCGCGTACTGGTACGGCAACCGCATGCACGATGACTACGGCACGCTGGACGCCAGCGTGGGCTGGAACATCACCAAGAACCTGCGGCTGTCATTCGAGGCGATCAACCTGACCAAGGAAGACGACGTCCAGTACGGCGCCGCCGCGGCCTCCAACACCGCCATCAAGGACCCGCTGCGCGCCGGCTACCCGGCCTGGAGCTTCAAGGGCGAGACCACCTACAAGGTGGGCCTGAGCGCGAAGTTCTGACCGACGCCGCTGCGTCACCTCGAAAGCCCGGCGGCCGCCGGGCTTTTTTCATTGCGCCGCGTGGCTGAGCAGCCGGGCAGCCGCGCAAACAAGAGGGGCCGTGTCCGCCGACCGGCAGCGCTCGTGCGCTAGAAGTCGTAGAAGGTGGTGATGGTCAGCCGGCCCAGGCGCGGGTCGCTGCTGAGCCCCGTCGCGGGGTTGACGATGGCCGAATGCAGCAGGCTGCCCCGGTAGGCCACCAGGCGGTTGAATCGCGCCGGCAGCATGCCCAGCAGCTCGAAGCAGTCGTCCGAATCGCTGAAATAGCGCGGCGGTGCCGGGTTACGCGCCATCTCCGCATAGATCAGGTCGCCGTAGCGTTCGCGCTGATCGGCGGTGATCTGCTGCAGGCCGCTGGCCTTGTGGCGATAGAAGGCGGTGCCGCCATGGCGCTCGTCGCAGAGGTAGAGCATCACGGCCATGAAGTGCGGCGTGCTGGCATCGAAATGCGGCACCCGCTGCAGGGGTCCCAGGTCCTCGGGTGCCACCGTCGTCAGCGAGAAGGTGCACGGCGACTTGCGCAACGGCAATTCCTCGGGAACGCCGAAGTTCAGCCGGATCAGCGGGTCGAGCAGCTCGGTCAGGCGTTCGGTATAGGCTGCGGGCACAGGCGCTCGCAGCCCTGGATAGCCTTTGCGCTCGTCAGCGCCCGGGCAGCGCTCGAAGCGGGCTTGGCAGGCTGCCTCGACCAGGGCCTGCGGATGCGCCATGAAATCGTCGATGACGACGACCGGGTGCTCGCCGACCCGCACCGCGCGGATGTCGGGCGGCATGCGGATGGCGAAGGTCTCCGGGCTCATGGATCGGTATTGTGCGGGCGCAGGCCGCTCAGATCTTCCAGTACCAGCGGCGCCGGTCGAGCACGCGCACGATCGCCCACCAGACGGCGACGAACGCCAGCGCGAAGGCGAGTGAGCGCCCATGCGGCCCGACGAGCGGCTCCAGCCAGCCGAAGCCGTGCGTATAAACCGGGCCCATCCAGCCGAAGCCGACGAGCGCGACGGTGCAGCACCACGCGCCAGCGTAGGCGGCGATCGCGTTGACGCCGAAGCTGCGGAACAGTGGTGGCCAGCCGAGGCGATCGATCAGCCCGTGCGCGCCGAGCAGCGCCAGCGCGGCGAGACCGCCGGTGAAGAGGACGAACGAGGGCGTCCACAGGTTCTTGTTGATCGGCATCAGCCCGATGGCGTCGATCGCGAAGCCCGCCGCGGCGGCCGTGATGCCGATGGTCGCGAGCTGCTTCAACGCGCCGGTGCGCAGCGCCTCGCCGCAACGCCAGCCGAGCAGCGTGGTCGCGAGCGCGCCCAGCGTAGCGACGATGCCCTCGGGATCGTGGCCGAGGCCGGTGGCCGCGTCCCATTCATAGCCATGAGGCCCCAGCAACCACGCGTCGATGCGGCTGGCGATGTTGCCGGCCTTGTCGAGCGGGCCGCCCCACAGCAGCAACGCGCCATAGCCGAAGAGCAGCGCCGCGATCCAGACGCGCTGCCCGGTCGCGCGCCACTGGATCGCGATCAATCCGGTGAACGCGAAGCACAGGCCGATCCGCTGCAGCACGCCGGGAATGCGCAGGGCCGGTTTGCCCATCACGAGCCAGGCCAGCACGTGCAAGGCCAGACCGAGCACCAGGATGCGCAGCGCGCGCTTGACCACGGTGCCCCGCAGCGCATCGCCGCCGCCGGCCTCGATCCGCGCGCCCATCGCGAGCGACAGCGACACGCCCACGATGAACAGGAAGAACGGGAACACGAGGTCGGTGGGAGTCCAGCCGTTCCAGGCCGCGTGCTCCAGCGGCGCGTAGACGTAGCCCCAGTCGCCGGGGTTGTTGACCAGCAGCATCGCGGCAACGGCCAGACCGCGCAGCGCGTCGACGGACGCGATGCGTTTCGAGGGAGCGTTCATGGGAATGAGGTCGGAAGGATCAGAAGTCGCAGCGGCTCTCGAGCGCCGGCTCGGCGGCAGGCACCTGATCGAGGCGCGCAACGCCGCCGGCACGCCAGCGCTTCACCTGCGCCTCCACCTGGGCGGGGCTCAGCACGGTGTCCTTCGCGTGGAAGACCCAGTCGACGTCCTCTTCGTACACGCGTGGTGGTCCGCCTGCGGGCCCCTGCGGAAGAGGCCCCTCCGGCGAGAACCACAGGTTGAAGTTGATCGACATCGGCACCACCGGGTAGTTCCGCCCGCCGTGCTGGTCGATCTTGCGGCCGTCGATGAACCAGTGCGTGCGGCCGTCGGCGACCTGCATGACCAGCGTGTGCCAGTCCTTGCCAGGCGCCCCCAGCGCGCCAAACTCTTCATGCTGCTGGTTGAAGGCGAGCCAAGGGTCCAGCCGCACCGTCTGCCAGGTGATGCCGTAGATCCGCGTCTTCTCGCTGCCCCAGCCGCCGTTGGGCAGATACTCCCAGTCGAGCTCGCTGAACTCGGGATCGAAGTCGTGCTTCAGCGGGCTCACCACGTAGAAGGTCTGGATCACCGGATCGCCGTCGGCACCACTCACCGGCTGATCGCTGAAGCGCACGCGCGCGGCGTAGGTCCCGGCGAGGTACTTGCGCTGGTGGCAGACCTGCACCTGCGTCGTGCCCGCGCCGGTGCCGTCCGTCGTGCCGCGCAAACGCAGCTTGCCGTCGAAGACGCTCAACGCCTCCGGCGACCAGCGCGCGCCCGGCAACCCCGGATGACCGGCCGCGTGGCGCGCCGTCCATCCCTGCTTGAACATCGCCGCCGTATCGGCGTAGCTGAAGTCGTCGAAGAAGAACTGCGGGGGGGCAGCTTGAGCGCCCGTTGTCGCAATGAGCGTCGCGGCGACCGCCCACCTGAGAAGGCCTGAGCGTTGGCCGCCAGTGCATGGGGCCTTGGCGGCAAGCGCCAAAACCCCAAGCACAGCCGTCCCCGACGACCGCCGTCCTGCAACGGATTTGCTACCGAGGACTTCGTGGGCGTTCATGTCGCGCTTTCGATCGGGGTCGGCGCATTGCCGTTGCTCTTGTCCTTGTCCTTCTCCTTCTTGCCGGGCATGTGGACGAAGAGCAGCAGGATCAGCGCCGGCACTCCGCAACCAATCGTCCACAGGAAGAAGTGCTCGTAACCCATCGCGATCTGGATGTCGCCGCTGATCGTCTTCGACAGGATGAAACCCAACTGCATCACGCCGGAACCCAGCGCGTAATGCGCCGTCTGGTACTTGCCCGGCGCCACGGCTTGCATGATGAACAGGATCATCCCGACGAAACCGAAGCCGTAACCCAGCATCTCGATCGCCACGGCGGCACCGACATGCCACAGGTCCGCCGGCATCGTGACCGCCAGGTAGTAGAAGGTCGCGTTCGGCACCGCCATCGCCACGATCAGGAACGGCATCGCGCGACGCAGGCTCAGCCAGCTCGTGAAGTAACCGCCGACGATGCTCCCGACCAGGAACGCCGCCGTGCCCACGGTGCCGTAGATGCCGCCGACCTGCTCCGTCGTCAGACCCAGGCCACCCTTCTCGCGCGGTTCGATCAGGAACAAGGGGCCGATCGTCTGCACCTGACCCTCGGCGAAACGGAACATCACGATGAACAGGATCATCAGCCAGATGCCCGGCTTCTTCAGGAAATCGGCGATCACCTCGCGCAGGGTCTGCCACACGCCCTCGACGGTGAGATCGCCGTGATCGGTGTTGAGCATGCCGGGCAAGGCATAGGCGTTGTAGCTGGCCAGCACGAACAGCAGCACCGCCAGCATCGCGAAGATCACCGACCAGGCGTTCATCACGCCGATGCCGCGCTCCAGATGCCCCGCCAGCACGAGCAGTCCGCCAAGCGTCAGGAACTTCGAGGCATTGAAGAACGCACCCTGCCACCCGGCATAGGCCGCCTGCTGCCGGTCGTCGAGCGAGGCCATGTAGAGCCCGTCGCAGGCGATGTCATGCGTCGCCGACGCATAGGCCAGCAGGAACAGTACCGCGATGCTGGCCGCGAACCACATCGGCAGCTGCAACGCCACCGCCATCAGGCCCAGTCCCACCGCGCCGGTGTACTGCCCGGCAACGACGATCAGCTTCTTGCTGCGCGCCAACTCCAGGAACGGGCTCCACAACGGCTTGAACGCCCAGGCCAGGCCGAGCAGGCCGGTCCATCGCGCGATCTGGTCGTTGGCGACGCCCATGTTCTTGAACATCAGGCCGGCGATCAGCATGACGACGAAGAACTGCATGCCCTGCACGAAGTACAGGCTGGACACCCAGCGGATGGGGCTGCGGTCGCTGCGCGCTGCTGCGGCGGCGGCGGGGGGAATCTTCGAAGAGCTCATGGGGGAGGACCTCGGTGCGATGCGGTGCTGTGCGGGGCGGCGGATGCCAGCGTCAATCCAGCGTGACCGGCGACTGCCCGCCGGCCTCGCCGCGACCTTGCAGCCAGGCACCGAGCGCACCCAGCGCGCCGTCGGCATAGCCCCAGCTGATCACCGTGGGGGCCGAGACATCCAGCGCCTGGAACGGATTCCACAGCACCAGGTGCAGGTCCGGCCGCCATGCGGCGGCGTTGGCGCCGTAGCGCGCGCGGTGCGTGGAGGCCACGATCGTGAAGCGGCCGTCGTCCGGCACGATGGACCAGTCGAGCGTCGCGATGTCGCCGAGCGAGACGAACTCGACATCGCCGTAGCCTTCGAACAGCGCGCGCACCTGCGCGCCGGTCGGGCCGGCCTCGGACACGCCGTCGGTTGGCACCTCGTCCTGCACTAGCACGCGGATCGGCCGTTCGATCGCCGGCGGCTTCGCGCCGCGCAGCGCACTCAGACCCGCGGCCCAGGCGCGGCGCATCAGCACGTCGTCGGCCTCGCGCTGCGCGCCTCGGTAATCATCGACGCGGATGGGGTAATCACGCGCCAGCTTGTCCAGCCGCGCCTCGGCCTGACGGCCGCGCTCAACGCTCAGGGTCCCGCGCGTCAACGCGTCCTGCAACGCGTGGATCGCCTGCGCCTGCTCGTCCAGCGAGCCCTGCGCCAGGATCATGTCGGCGCCGGCGTTGATCGCCAGCACCGCAGCCTTCGCAAAGCCGTAGCGCTCGGCGATGGCTTTCATCATCAGCGCATCGGTGATGACGACGCCGTCGTAGCCATACTCGTCGCGCAGGATGCCGCCCAGGATCGTCTTCGACAAGGTGGCGGGGTATTGCGGGTCGATCTTCGGATAGACGATGTGCGCCGTCATGATCGACGGCGCCACGTCGCGCAGCGCCTGGAAGGGCTTGAGTTCGAGCGCGTCCAGCTCGGCGCGGGACTTCTCGACCGTCGGCAGGTCCAGGTGCGAGTCGACGTGCGTGTCGCCGTGCCCCGGGAAGTGCTTGATGCAGCAGGCGACGCCCGCCGCCATCGAGCCCTTCATCCACGCGCCGGCCAGGCGCGTGACGGTGTCCGCGGTCTCGCCGAAGCTGCGCTCGGCGATCACCGGATTGGCCGGGTTGTTGTTGATGTCGGTGACCGGCGCGAAGTTCCAGTTGATGCCGATGCCGCGCAGCCCGCGCGCCACCGCCGCGCCGACCTGCTCGGCCAGGCCTTCGTCACCCGCCGCGCCCAGTGCCATCGCCGACGGCGGCTGCGGCAGGAAGGTCGCCCGCACGACGGAGCCGCCCTCCTGGTCGAGCCCGATCAGCGCATCCGCGCCCATCGCGTCGCGCAGGTCCTGCGTGAGCTGGCGGACCTCCGCCTCGGTGCCCAGGTTCTTGCGGAACAGGCACACCGCGCGGATCCGGTTGTCCCGCAGGAAGGCCGCGGTCGCCGCATCCAGCGTCTTGCCCTGGATGTCCACCATCACCAGCCGGCCCGGATGGAATGCTGTCTCGCTCATGTCGCTCTCTTCTGCCTGGCCCGCGGGTCGACGGCTGGGTAATTCGGATGGATCGCGGAAGTCCGCGGAGGCCCGGCGGCGCCGGGCCCGTCCCTCAATGCGTCTTGGTGACCTTGGCCAGATGCCGCGGCTGGTCGGGGTTCAGGCCCCGCGCCTGCGCCAGCGCCTCGACCATCGGATAGAAGCTCTGCACCGCCGCGATCGGATCGAGGTCCTCGTTGCCGGTGCAGGTCAGCGGCAACTCGGCGCCCGGCGTGCCCTCCGGCGCCGCCAGCAGCACGCGCGCGCCACGGCCGCGCATCTCCTCGGCCAGCGCCAGCAGACCGGCCTGCGCGGGACCGCGCGGCGCGAACACCAGCAGCGGATAGCCCTCGTCCACCAGCGCCATCGGACCGTGCTTCACTTCCGCGCCGGAGAAGGCCTCGGCCTGGATGCCGCAGGTCTCCTTGAACTTCAGCGCCGCCTCCAGCGCGATCGGCAGCGAGGTACCGCGGCCGATGACAAACAGCTTGTCCGCGCCCTTGAGCACGTCGACCGCCACGTCCCAGCGCTGCTTCGCGGCCTGCTCCATCGCCTGCGGCAGGGTCTGCAGCGCGGCGGACAGGTCCTCGTCGCCCTGCCAGGCGGCCACGACGCGCGCGCCCGCCACCAGCTGCGCGATGTAGCTCTTGGTCGCGGCGACGCTCTGCTCGACGCCGGCATGCAGGCGGAACACGTACTCGGCGGCAGCCTCCAGCGGCGAGCCGTCGGCGTTCACGAACGCCACCGTGCGCGCGCCGTTGGCGCGGAAGTACTGCGTCGGCGAGACCAGGTCCGGGCTCTGGCCCGATTGCGAGAACGCGAACGACACCAGCCCCTGGCTCTCGATCTTGCTCTGGTAGAGCGTGATCAGCGACATCGGCAGCGAGGTCACCAGCCGGCCCAGCCGCGCCATCACGAGGTAGGCGAGGTAATGGGACGCGTGGTCCGAACTGCCGCGTGCGATCGTCAGCAGCGAGGTCGGCGGCTGCTCGCGCAGTGCGTTGCCCAGCGAGGCATAAGCGTTCTGATCAGCGGCCAGTTGACGGGCCACCACCTGCGGCGCGCTCAGCGCCTCATCCAGCATTCGCGAGGTCAATTGCTTCTCCTTCAACGACCACGCACTGCAACTGCAAGCCACGGTCCATCACCACGAAATCCGCCCAGGCGCCCGGCGCCAGACGGCCCCGATCGTCCAGACCCAAATAATCCGCCGCGTTCGTCGAGACGCGCTTCGACGCGTCCTCGATCGGCAGGCCCAGTTTCAGCACCAGGTTGCGCAGCGCCTGGTCCATCGTCAGCGTCGATCCCGCCAGCGTGCCGTCGGGCAGGCGCACGCCGCCGAGGGCACTTGGTGACACGGTGGCGGCCCAGGCGGTATTCGCCATCGGGCATGCCGGCGGCCGCCGTCGAATCGGTGACGCAGAACAGGTGCGGGATGCTGCGCAGCGCGACGCGGATCGCGCCGGGATGCACATGCAGCAGGTCCGGGATGATCTCGGCGTACTGCGCGTGCGCCAGCGCGGCGCCGACCATGCCGGGCTCGCGGTGGTGCAGGCCCGTCATCGCATTGAACAGGTGGGTGAAGCCGCCGGCGCCGCGACCGAGCGCGGCCACGCCGTCCTCGTAGGTGCCCAGCGAATGGCCGATCTGGACCTGGAAGCCGGCCTCGCGCAACTGCGTGACGAGGTCGAGGTGCGCCGGCAGTTCCGGCGCCAGCGTGATCAGGCGGATCGGCGCGATCGCGTGCAGCTCGCGGATCTCGGCGATCGACGCGACCTTGGCGAAGTCCGGCTGCGCGCCGAGCTTGCCGGGATTGATGTACGGCCCTTCGAGGTGCACGCCCAGCACGCGCGCGCCGCCCTCGGGGCGCACGACGCAGAGCTCGGCCAGCCCGCGCATCGCCTGCCGGATCTCGTCCAGCGGCGCGGTCATCGTCGTCGCGAGCAGCGAGGTGGTGCCGTGTGTCGCATGCAGCTTCGCGAGCTGCGCGGCGGCGTCGCCGCCTTCCATCGTGTCGCGGCCGGCGCCGCCGTGGACGTGGGTGTCGATGAAGCCGGGCAGGACGATCGGCAGGTCCTGCGCGCCGTGTCGAACCTCGTGCTCGGACACGGCGGTGCCGTCGATGCGGACGATGCGACCGGCCCGGGGAAGCGCCGGGCCGCCCCAGGCGCCCGGGCCCCCCTCGGGGGACGGGCTGGCCGCAGACCCGCCCTGGGGGCCGTTGTCAAATTCCAGCACACCGCGGATGAACCCGTCAGGTGTCAGTATGAATCCGTCGATGTGCTGGGTCGTCATCCGTCTCGCCTCATCTCCGCGACGAAGTCGTAGTAGTCGCTGCGGCAGTAGGAATGGGTGAGCTCCACGGCCTGACCCTGGTCGAGGTAGCCCACGCGGGTGATGAACAGCACCGCCTGCCCCACCGGCACCTGCAGCAGGCCGGCCAGACGCGAGTCCGCATTGATGGCGCGGATGTGCTGCAGCGCGCGCACCGGCGCGCCGCCGTGCTGGGCGAGGTGCTCGTACAGCGAGGACTCGACCTTCTGCGGATCGGGCAGCACGGCCTCGGGCAGGACCGAGAGCTCATAGGCCATGACCACGGCATCCGCCAGGCGCAGGCGCTCCAGGCGCGCGACGCGTTGGCCGGTCGTCAGGCCGAGCGAGAGCTGCTCATCCGGCGCCGCCATGGCGAAGCCGCGCGTCAGCCAGCGGCTGCTGGGCTTGAAGCCGCGCTGGTGGAGTTCCTCGGAGAAGCTGGTCAGGCGCGACAGCGGCTGCTCCAGCTTGGGCGCGATGTAGTTGCCCGAGCCGCGCTTGCGCACGATCAGGCCCTGTTCGACGAGGCGGTCGATCGCCTTGCGGGCGGTGACGCGCGAGAGGTCGAGCGACTCCGAGAGTACGCGCTCCGACGGCAGGGCCTCGTCGGCCTGGTACTGGCCTTCGCGGATCGCTTGCGCCAGCTTGTGGGCCAGCTGCATGTACAGCGGCGACGCGGCGGCGGGGTCAGGCTTGAACTGGAAGGGCAGCTTGGTGCTCATCGGGCTTCTCGTCTTCAACGGGGGTCGGAGAGAGCGCCGCGGACCAGCCGCAGCGCGCCGTCGGCCGAGTCGCCCTGGGGCGACACGCAACGGGCCCGAATGTTGCCTGAGAAAAGCGCGGCGAGCCGCTGCGCCACGCTGCCCGCGAGCGACAGCGGCAGTTGCCGCGCCGGGTCGAGCGCGAGCGCGAGCTGCTCCAACTCCGCGACCGCCTGCGCGACGAGCGCCGCGGCGGCCGGATCGGATTCCGCCTGCTCGAACACGAGCGGCGCCAGCTGCGCGTACGCGTGCTGGCCGGCCTGGGCGACCCAGGCGTTGATCGCATCGCGGTCCTGGTCGTTGCCGCATCCGGCGGCGGCCCACACGGCGCGGGCCAGCGGGCCGGCGTCGACGCGGCCGTCCATCGCCTTCTGCGCCAGCCGCATCGCCTGGATGCCGAGCCACGCGCCGCTGCCTTCGTCACCGCCGATCCAGCCCCAGCCGCTGACGCAGACCAGCGAGCCGTCGGCGCGCAGCGCCTCGCCCACCGTGCCGGTGCCCGCCGCGATCACGCCGCCGGGCCGGCCCGCATGGGCGCCGATGACGGACGTGGTGCCGTCGTTCACGAGTTCGATGTGGGCGTAGCCGGGCTGCTGCGCGATGAAGGCCTGCGCCTGCGCGGCGACGCCGGCGCCCGAGAGACCGAGGCCGATCGCCGTTTCGCCGAGCGGCAGACGCTCGATCCCTGCCTTGGCGGCCGCTTCCTGGACGGCCGTCTGGATGTGGCGCCAGGCCTGGGCGATGCCCTGCCCCAGGGCCGACGGCCCCGCCCATCCCTGTCCGAGCAGCTGTCCGTGGACATCGCTCAGCCGGACCCGCGTGCCGGTGCCCCCGCCATCCACTCCCACCAGGAAGCGGACGCCCGCGAAGCGCGGCTGCAGAGGTGCGGACCAGGCGTCCGCCAGGGGGTGGCTTGTCATGATTAATACCAGTTTAGTACCAAAAAACGCGCAGCGTCAATTGGTAGCGCACTGGACTTAACCCTGATGTCCGAGCCCCGTTCGGAGGGGCGTCGTGGTTATAACCACCAACGTACCAGTTATGGCTCTGCGGGAAATCGGGAGGACCACGTAGCAGACGATCTTGGCAGAACCCTCAATCCAGGGACCAGCCGAGCTCGATGCCCTGGCCTCGGAGCCAGTCGCTTGCGGTGGAGAAGTGGCCGCAGCCGATGAAAGGCGCGGGACCACGCGTGGCGGAGAGCGGCGAGGGATGGTTGGCCTGCAGCACCAGGTGCCGATGGCTCGCGGCCTCGATCAGCGGCGCCTTCGCCTGCGCATGAGCTCCCCAGAGGAGGTAGACCTTGGGGGCCGGGTCTTGCGCGGTCGCGGCGATGAGCGCGTCGGTCAGCGACTCCCAGCCCTTCTTCGCATGCGAGGCGGCGGCGCCGTCCTCGACCGTCAGGCTGGTGTTGAGCAGCAGCACGCCGCGCCGCGCCCACTCGCCGAGATGGCCCGACATCGCCGGCTGCTGCCCGAGATCGCGCTGCAGTTCCTTGAAGATGTTGCGCAGCGAGGGCGGCAGCTTCTCGCCCACCGGCACGGAGAACGAGAGCCCCTCCGCCTGCCCCGGCCCGTGGTACGGGTCCTGGCCGACGATGACGACCTTGACGTTCGTCAGCGGCGTGAGGCGCAGCGCGCGCAACGGATCGGGCGGATAGATCACCGCGCCCTCGGCGAGGCGGGCCTTCAGCAAGGCCTCGATGCGCTGGCCGTCGGCGCTGTCGCGCCAGGCGTCGATGAGGGGCTGCCAGCCGTCACCGGCCGACCAGTCGAGGGTCTTGAGCGTCGCAGTCATCGGCAATGGGCGTTCTTCAGCAGGACCGGGCAGCGATCCATCAGCGGAACAGCGCCGACAGCGCCGCGCCCGGATCGGGCGCACGCATGAACGCCTCGCCGACGAGGAAGGCATGGACCCGCGCGTCGCGCATGCGCTGCACGTCGGCGGGGCCGAGGATGCCGGACTCCGTCACCAGCAGACGATCCGCCGGCACGTGCTTCAGCAGTCCGAGCGTCGTGTCCAGCGTGACCTCGAAGGTCTTCAGGTTGCGGTTGTTGATGCCGACCATCGGGGTCTTCAGGCGCAACGCACGCTCGAGTTCCGCGCCGTCATGGACCTCGACCAGCACGTCCAGGCCGAGGCCCAGCGCGCAGTCCTCGAGCTCGGCCATCAGACCGTCGTCCAGGCTCGCCGCGATCAGCAGGATGCAGTCGGCGCCCATCGCGCGGGCTTCGTAGACCTGGTACGGATCGATCATGAAGTCCTTGCGCAGCACCGGCAGCGCGCACGCCGCGCGGGCCTGCTTCAGGAATTCGATCGAGCCCTGGAAGTGCGGCGCATCGGTCAGCACGCTCAGGCAGGCCGCACCGTGCTGCTCGTAGCTGCGGGCGATGTCGGCGGGACGGAAGTCCTCGCGCAGCACGCCCTTGCTCGGGCTGGCCTTCTTGACCTCGGCGATGACGCCGCTGCGGCCGTCGGCGATCTTGGCGCGCAGCGCCTTCACGAAACCGCGCGTCGGCTCGGCGCGGGATTCGGCTTCAGCGCGCAGCGCGGCGAGCGGCACGCGCGCCTGCGCCGCGGCGACTTCCTCGCGCTTGACGGCGTTGATGCGATCCAGGATGTCAGACATAAGACTCTCACTTCATGCCGGCGCGAGGGCCGGGCGCTACCGCGGCGAGGCCCGATCGGCCCTGCCGCGTCTCGGACGTCTCAGGCTTGCGCGGCGGCCTGCCGCTGCGTCTCGGCCACGAACTGATCCAGCTTCGCGCGTGCGGCGCCGGACTCGATCGCGACTCGCGCCTTGGCGATGCCGTCGGCGATGGACTCGACCACGTTGGCCGCATACAGCGTCGCGCCCGCGTTCAGCAGCACGATGTCGCGCGCCGCGCCGGGCTCGTTGCCGAGCACGCCCAGCAGCACCTGGCGGCTCTCTTCCGGCCCGCTGACGCGCAGGTTGCGGCTCGCGACCATCGGCATGCCGAAGTCCTCGGGATGGATCTCGTACTCGCGGATCTCGCCGTTCCTCAGCTCGCCGACCAGCGTCGCCGCGCCCAGCGAGATCTCATCCATGTTGTCCTTGCCGTAGACGACCACCGCGTGCTGCGCGCCCAGGCGCTGCATCACGCGGACCTGGATGCCGACGAGGTCCGGGTGGAACACGCCCATCAGGATGTTGGGCGCGTCGGCCGGGTTGGTCAGCGGTCCCAGGATGTTGAAGATCGTGCGCACGCCGAGTTCCTTGCGGACGGGCGCGATGTTCTTCATCGCCGGATGATGGTTGGGCGCGAACATGAAACCGATGCCAGTCTTGCGGACGCACTCGGCGACCGCCTGCGGCGGCAGCGACAGCGTCACGCCGAGGGCCTCCAGCACGTCCGCGCTGCCGGTCTTGGACGACACGCTGCGGTTGCCGTGCTTGGCGACCTGCGCGCCGGCCGCGGCCGCGACGAACATCGAGCAGGTCGAGATGTTGAACGTGTGCGCGCCGTCGCCGCCGGTGCCGACGACGTCGACCAGATGCGGCCCGGGCTCGATCGGCACCTTGACGGAGAACTCGCGCATCACCTGCGCGGCGGCGGTGATCTCGCCGATGGTTTCCTTCTTGACCCGCAGGCCGATCAGGATCGCCGCGGCGGTGACCGGCGAGATGTCGCCGCTCATGATGCGGCGCATCAGCGCCAGCATCTCGTCGTGGAAGATCTCGCGGTGCTCGATGACGCGGGTCAGCGCCTCGTTGTCGGTGATGGGCATGGCGATCTCCCGCTCAGGCGTTGAAGAACCGGCGCGTCGCCGCGACCGCGCGATCGACGCCCGTGGCGTCCACGTCGAGATGGGTGACGAAGCGCAGCTTGTACAGGCCGGTCGTGAGCACGCCTTCCGACTTCAGATGCTCGACCAGCTTCGCCGCAATGCCCTTGTCGACGTCGCAGAACACGATGTTGGTCTGCGGCGCTTCGACCGTCAGACCCGGCAGTCCTTGCAGGCCTTCGGCAAGGCGTTTGGCCAGCGCATGGTCCTCGACCAGGCGCTTCACCTGGTGATCGAGCGCGTAGTGCGCCGCCGCCGCGAGCAGCCCGGCCTGGCGCATGCCGCCGCCGAGCATCTTGCGCCAGCGGTGCGCGCTCTTGATGAGCTCGCGCGAGCCGCACAGCACCGAACCGACCGGCGCGCCCAGGCCCTTGGAGAAGCAGACCGACACGCTGTCGAAGTGCGAGCAGATGCGCCTGGCCGCGTCGTACGGATCGCTCCCATCGCGCGCGGCGACGGCGACCGCCGCGTTGAACAGGCGCGCGCCGTCGAGGTGGCGCGACAGGCCATGGCGCTTCGCCAGCTCGGACGCCGCGGCAAGGTAGTCCATCGGCAGCACCTTGCCGCCGATCGTGTTCTCGAGCGCCAGCAGCCGGGTGCGCGCGAAGTGCGCGTCGTCGGGCTTGATGTTGGCCTCGATGTCGGCCAGCGGCAGCGAGCCGTCCGGCGCGTGGTTCAGCGGCTGCGGCTGGATCGAGCCCAGCACCGCGGCGCCGCCGCCTTCCCAGCGGTAGGTGTGGGCGAACTGGCCGACGATGTACTCGTCGCCGCGCTGGCAGTGCGCCATCAACGCGCAGAGGTTGCTCTGCGTGCCGGTGGGCATGAACAGCGCCGCCTCGAAGCCGAGCCGCTCCGCCAGCGCCGCCTGCAGCGCGTTGACGCTCGGATCGTCGCCGAAGACGTCGTCGCCCAGCGCCGCGGCCGCCATCGCCGCGCGCATCCCGGCGGTCGGCTGCGTGACGGTGTCGCTGCGCAGATCGACGAGGTCTGCGCGGGGGTGCGAGGCCGTGTTCGTGCTCGTGTTCATCGTGCCAACTCCAGGAAGTTCTTGAGCATCGCGTGGCCGTGCTCCGAGAGGATGGATTCGGGATGGAACTGGACGCCTTCCAGCGGCGTCGCGGTGCCGGCCAGCGCGCGGTGACGCACGCCCATGATCTCGCCGTCCTCGCTGCGGGCGCTGATCTCCAGCGCCGCGGGCATCGTCGATTCCTCGATCGCCAGCGAGTGGTAGCGGATCACGTCGAAGCGCTCGGGCAGTCCGCTGAAGACGCCCTGCGTGTCGGTCGTGATCGTCGAGGACTTGCCGTGCATCTGCACCTTGGCGCGGATGATGTTGCCGCCCAGCGCGGCGCCGATGCTCTGGTGGCCCAGGCACACACCCAGGATCGGCAACTGGCCGATGAAGCGCTGGATCGCCGGCACGCAGACGCCCGCTTCCTTGGGCGTGCACGGGCCGGGCGAGAGCACCAGATGCGTCGGGTTCAGCGCGGCGATCCCGTCGAGCGTGATCTGGTCGTTGCGGACCGTCTTCACCTCGGCGCCGAGCTCGGCGAAGTACTGCACCAGGTTGAAGGTGAAGCTGTCGTAGTTGTCGATCATCAGCAGCATGTCGTTGCTCCTTCGTTCACTTCAGCTTCAGAAGCCTTCTTCGACCAGTTCCGCGGCGCGCAGCAGCGCGCGCGCCTTGGCCTCGGTCTCCTTCCATTCGAGCTCGGGCACCGAGTCCGCCACGATGCCCGCCGCCGCCTGCACGTACAGCACCTGGTCCATGACGATGCCGGTGCGGATCGCGATGGCCAGGTCCATGTCGCCGCCGAAGCTCAGGTAGCCGCAGGCGCCGCCGTAGATGCCGCGCTTGACGGGTTCGAGCTCGTCGATGATCTCCATCGCGCGGATCTTGGGCGCGCCCGACAAGGTGCCGGCGGGGAAGCTGGCGCGGAACACGTCCATGTTGCCGATGCCAGGTTTCAGGATGCCTTCGACATTGCTGACGATGTGCATCACGTGCGAGTAGCGTTCGACCGCGAAGGCGTCCGTCACCTTCACGCTGCCGGTCTGTGCGATGCGGCCGATGTCGTTGCGGGCCAGGTCGATCAACATCAGGTGCTCGGCACGTTCCTTCGGATCGGCCTTGAGCTCGACCTCGAGCGCCTGGTCCTGCTCCGGCGTGCCGCCGCGCGGACGCGTGCCGGCCAGCGGACGGATCGTGACCTTGCGGCCGTCGGGCGTCTGCTCCTGGCGCACCAGGATCTCGGGCGAGGCGCCGACGATCTGGAAGTCCCCCATGTCGTAGAAGTACATGTAGGGGCTGGGATTCAGCGAGCGCAACGCGCGGTAGAGGCTCAGCGGCGACTCGGTGTAGCGCTTCTTCAACCGCTGGCCGAAGACGATCTGCATGCAGTCGCCGGCGGCGATGTAGGCCTTGGCCTTGTCGACGGAGGCGAGGAAGTCGGCCTTGGCGAACTCGCGCTCGACCGGATGCGCCTGCGCCCGCGCGACGCGCGGCGCGGCGACCGAATAGCCCAGCTTGTCCTTCAGCTCGGTGAGGCGCTTCTTCGCCTTGAAGTAGGCCTCGGACTGACCAGGGTCGGCGTAGACGATCAGGTAGAGCTTGCCCGACAGGTTGTCGATGACGGCCAGCTCCTCGCACTGCAGCAGCATCACGTCGGGCGTCGGCAGGCCGCCGGGCGCGGTGGATCCGGCCAGGCGCGGTTCGATGTAGCGGACGGCGTCGTAGCCGAAGTAGCCGGCCAGTCCGCCGCAGAAGCGCGGCATGCCGGGCCGGAGCGCGACCTTGAAGCGCTGCTGGTAGGCCTCGATGAAGGCGAGCGGGTCGCCCTCGTGGGTCTCGATCACGGCGCCGTCGCGGATCACGCGGGTGACCGGCCCTTCGCTCTTCAGCACGGTGCGCGCGGGCAGGCCGATGAAGGAGTAGCGGCCGAAGCGCTCGCCCCCGACCACCGATTCCAGCAGGAAGCTGTGGCGGCCCGGGCCGTTGCCGGCACAGAGCTTCAGGTAGAGCGAGAGCGGGGTCTCGAGATCCGCGAAGGCCTCGCTGATCAGCGGGATGCGGTTGTAGCCGTCGGCGGCCAGGCTCTGGAATTCCAGTTCGGTGATCACGTCGTCAAACCTCTCGTCGGTTGCGGCGTGTCGTCAGTGACGCAGGGCATCACGACGCGCGCGCAAGCGGTAACTCAGGTCGCCTGTTGGACCTGCCCCGTACGGTAGGGTGCAGAGGATGTGTGACGGTTCCCGCGTCCGGGGGATAGGGGTGGACGGCGGGTGGCAAGCATCAGGCGGCTTCAGGTGAAGTCGTGCCAGGATCGCCAGGGCCAGGCTCCCCGGTCGTTCGACCCCTTGATGTGCTTGCGCGTGATAAACATGGTGCGGACCAGTGTAGCAGGCGGCGTAGCAGGAGGATTCCCGGAGGCCCCGCTTCGGGTGCCTGGCGGATACTTCGCATCCAGAGCCGACCGTGGAGCCGGCCGACCCCTGGAGGGAAAGAGACAACATGTCCAAGCGCAAAGTCCTGAAGGCCGCGGGCGTGCTCGCGATCGCGATGCTGGCGCCGTTCGCGGCGTCGGCCCAGTCGACGCCCCGGCCGCCTCCGCGGCCGCTGCGGCCACCGCGCCGATCGAGGTGGCCGGCGTCAAGTACGACGGCACCGTGGAGGTGGCCGGCCAGAAGCTGCTGCTCAACGGCGCGGGGATCCGCTACAAGGCGATCTTCAAGGTCTACACGGCCGGCCTCTACATGAACGCGAAGGCGACCACGCCGGAGGCCGTGCTGGCCAACAACGGGCCCAGCGCATCCACATCCAGATGCTGCGCGACATCGACGGCGAGGAGCTGGGCAAGCTCTTCACCAAGGGCATGGAGCAGAACGCGTCGCGCGAGGAATTCGGACGGTCGATCTCCGGCGTGCTGCGCATGTCGGAGATCTTCGTGCAGAAGAAGAAGCTCAAGACGGGCGAGAGCTTCGGCGTGGACTACATCCCCGGGACGGGCACGGTGGTCTTCGTCAACGGCCAGTTGATCCCCGGCGACCCGATCAAGGGCGAGGACTTCTTCAACGTGCTGCTGAAGATCTGGCTGGGCAAGTCGCCGGCGGACAGCGACCTGAAGGTCGCGCTGCTCGGCGGCGCGAAGGCGGTGGCGAGCAACCGCAACGCGGCGGGCAGCGGGCGCTGAAGCGCCCCTCCTCCGAGCCCTTCCCCGGCGGCGCTTCCCGGACGCTCAGCCGAGCAGTTCGTCGAGCCGATCGATGTAGCGCTCCGCGGGCACCTCGCGGATCGGCTGCCCGTGGTTGTAGCCGTAGCTGACGAGCGCGATCGGGCAACCGGCGGCATGCGCGGCGCGGGCGTCGTTGCTGGAGTCGCCGATCATCCAGGTCGTCGCGGGCGCTGACCCGAGCGCCTCGCAGGTCTTGAGCAGCGGCATCGGATCGGGCTTCTTGCGCTCGAAGTCGTCGCCGCCGAAGACGCGGTCGAAGTAGCCGTCCAAGCCCTTGCGCTTGAGCAGTTCCCGCGCGAACGCGGCCGGCTTGTTGGTCAGGCAGGCCATCGGCAGGCCGAGCGCCTTCAGCGCGTCCAGCCCTTCGATCACGCCGGGGAACACGTCGGCGTGCTCGCCGTTGAGCACCTCGTAGTGGCGCTGGTAGAGCGCCCAGGCCTGCTCGTAGTGTTCCTGAGGCGCGCCGGCTTCGGCGAGCACGCTGCGGATCAGATGCTCGCTGCCCTGCCCGATCGTGTGTTCGATGAAGTCGCGCTGGACGGCGGGCAAGGCCATGTCGGCCATCACGCGGTTCAGCACCGCGACGAAATCACCCAGCGTGTCGACGAGCGTGCCGTCGAGGTCGAGCATGAAGGCGGTGGGAGTCGGATCGAGAGCGGGCATGCCGTCATCCTAGCCGCGCCTCACGCCTTCTTCGACGAAGCCACCTCGCCTTGCGCCGCCACCTCGGCCGCGACCTCCGCCACCAGCGCCCTCAACCACCGGTGCGCCGGATCGTCGCGATATCTCACATGCCACGCGATCTCCACCGGGAAGGTGCCGAGGTCCACCGGCGACGGCAGCACCTTCAGCCGCTTGTCGGAGGCCAGCTTGCGGCAGATCTGCGCCGGCAGCGTCGCACAGTAGTCCGTCACCGCGACGACCTCCGGCACCGCCAGGAAGTGCGTCACCGACACGGCGACCTCGCGCTTCAGGCCCTGCTTCTCCAGCGCCTGGAACAGCCCCACGCGCAGCCGGCCCGGCGGCAGCACGTTCACGTGCTTGAGCTGCTCGTACTGCTTGCGCGTCAGCTTGCGATCCACGGCAGGATGTCCGCGCCGCACGATGCACGCCAGCCCGTCCTCCATCACCTTCTGCACCACGAGGTTGTCCGGCGGCTCGACCACCCGGCCCAACACCATCGCCGTCGAGCCCGAGATCACGCCGGTCTCCGCCAGGTCGGTGCCGAACGGCGTCAGCCGCACCGCCATGTTCGGCGCCCGCTGCCGCAGCCGCGCGACGATCGCCGGCACCAGCACCAGCTCGACATAGCTGTTCGGCGCGAGCGTCACCAGCTGCGTCGACTTCCCCGGATCGAAGTCCTGCTGGCCGAGGATCGCCGCATCCAGGCTGGCCAGCGCGGCGGCAATGATCGGCGCGAGTTCCTCCGCCTTCTGCGTCGGCTGCATGCCGTAGCGCTCCCGGATGAAGAGCGGATCCATCAGCATCGCCCGCAACCGCGTCAGCGCGTTGGACAGCGCCGGCTGCGTGATGCCCAGCCGCTGCGCCGCGCGGGTCACGCTGCGCTCCTCCATCACCGCCAGGAAGACCGGCAGCAGGTTCAGGTCGTATCGCATCCAGCCATGTTGCCCGACGCATATCTGTTGTTCAACGGATAAATTGGATGAATGTGGCGCCGATGCCCAGACTTCGTCCTGTCATCGAGCCGCCGACACGATTCCTCCGACATCAGACGGCTCACCACGCTCCGACTCAACGTGAAAGGAACCGTCATGTCCACCCCCATCGCCGCCTCCGACCAGAAGCTCTTCACCCCCGGCCGCATCGGCGCGATCGAGGTCCGCAACCGCGTCGCGATGGCGCCGCTGACCCGCTCCCGCGCCAGCGCGGACGGCGTGCCGTCGCCGCTGGCCGTCGAGTACTACCGTCAACGCGCCTCCGCCGGACTGATCGTGGCGGAGGCGACCAACATCTCCCGCCAGGGCCGCGGTTATGCGTGGACGCCGGGCATCTACACGCCCGAGCAGGTCGAGGCGTGGAAGCGCGTCACCGATGCCGTGCATGCCGACGGCGGCAAGATCGTGCTGCAGCTCTGGCACGTGGGCCGCATGTCGCATGTGAGCCTGCAGGAGGACGGCGCCGCGCCGGTCGCGCCGTCCGCCCTCCAGGCGGGCACGGTCGTCTTCACCGAGGCCGGCTTCGAGCCGCCGTCGGCGCCGCGCGCGCTGGCGCTGTCCGAGCTCCCCGGCCTGGTCGAGGACTACCGCCGCGCCGCGGTCAACGCGAAGCTCGCGGGCTTCGACGGCGTGGAGATCCACGCGGCCAACGGCTATCTGCTGGAGCAGTTCCTGCGCGATAGCACCAACCGTCGCACCGACCCGTACGGGGGATCGATCGAGAACCGTGCGCGCTTCGTGCTCGAAGTCGTGGATGCCGTGACCGAAGTGTGGGGCGCGGACCGCGTCGGCCTGCGCCTGTCGCCGCTGTCGACGGCGATCGGCGATACGCCGATCGACAGCACGCCGGCCGAGACCCACGGCTACCTGGCCCGCAAGCTCGGCGAGCGGGACTGGCCTATCTCCACGTCGTGGAGGGTCAGCTGCATGCCGGCAACGGCGCCGATGCCTTCGACGTCGAAGCGCTGCGCTACGCCTTCGGCGGTGCCTACATCGCCAACAACGGCTACGACCGCCAGCGCGCGTTGAATGCCACGTCCTCAGGTCACGCGGACATGGTCGCCTTCGGCAAGCCCTTCATCGGGAACCCGGATTTGGTCGAGCGTCTGAAGGGCAATCTGCCGCTGTTCGACGCGCCGCAGTCGGCGTACTTCGGCGGCGGCGCGGAGGGCTACACGCAGTTCAGCGAGCAAGCCGCTGCATAGACCCCGTCTTGCTCCCTCTCCCGCAAGCGGGAGAGGGCGTCATTCAGGAGAACACGCCGACGGCGGTCACCAGCACCTGCGACTGCTGCTCCAGCGATTCCGCCGCTGCGGACGCCTGCTCCACCAGCGCCGCGTTCTGCTGCGTCGCCTGGTCCATCTGCGCGATGGCCTGGTTGATCTGCTCGATGCCCGAGGTCTGTTCCTGGCTGGCGCTGGAGATCTCGCCGACGATGTCGGTGACCCGCTTCACGCTGCCGACGATCTGCGACATCGTTGCGCCCGCCTGGCCGACCAGCACGCCGCCCGCCTCGACCTTCTGCACCGAGTCGCCGATCAGCGTCTTGATCTCCTTGGCCGCCGTCGCGCTGCGCTGCGCCAGCGTGCGCACCTCCGAGGCCACGACCGCGAAGCCGCGCCCCTGCTCACCGGCCCGTGCCGCCTCCACCGCCGCATTCAGCGCCAGGATGTTGGTCTGGAACGCGATCCCGTCGATCGTGCCGATGATGTCGACGATCTTGTTGGACGAACTGCTGATCGACGCCATCGTCGCCACCACCTCGTCGACCACCTTGCCGCCCTGCACCGCGATCTCGGACGCGGACATCGCCAGCTGGTTGGCCTGGCGCGCGTTGTCGGCGCTCTGCTTGACCGTCGCCGTCAGTTCTTCCATCGAGGCCGCCGTCTCTTCCAACGCGCTCGCCTGCGATTCGGTGCGCGAGGACAGGTCGCGGTTGCCGGCGGCGATCTCGCCGGCGGCCGTCGCGATCGTGTCGGTGGAGCCGCGGATCTGGCCGACGGTCGTCGACAGGCTGCGCTGCATGCGGTCCATCGCGGACAGCAGGCTGTCGGCGTGCGCGCCGCGCAGGTCGACCGCCACGTTCAGGTCGCCCGCGCCGATGCGGTGGACGATGTCCGCGGCATACGCCGGTTCGCCGCCCAGCTGCCGATAGATGCTGCCAGCCAGGCGCCAACCCAGCACGCCGACCACCGCCATCAGCGCCAGGCCGATGGACAGCAGCACCACGGCGCTGCGCCAGAAGGCGTTGTCGATGTCATCGATGTAATCGCCAAAACCGATGATCCAGTCCCAGGGCTCGAAGCGGACCACCGCGTAGAGCTTCTCGACCTCGTCCTTCGTGTTGGGCCGCGTGCCCAGCGCGATCACGGTGCCGACCTTCTTGCCTTCCAGCGCGGTGCGGTAGCGCACGCCGGCTTCCTTGCCGCCCCTTGGCGTCGACGATGCCGACGCGCTTCGGGTTCGGGTGGACGAGGTTGACGTCGTCGCTGTACCCGCGGACGAAGAAGTAGAGCTCGTCCTTGCGGAAGCTGCCGATGATCAGCTTGCCCTGCTTCTGCGCCTCCTCGCGGGTGATCTTGCCCGCGGTCTCCTGCTCATGCAGCTTTTCCAGCGCCGACTGCGCCAGCACCACCAGCGTGGACAGCTGCGCGGTGCGCTCTTTCATCATCGTCTGGCGCAGCGTCGTCAGGGACACCGCGGCCAGGACCACCATGCCGATCAGCGCGGCAAGACACAGGAAGAGGATTCGGGTTCGGAGTTTCATGAGGACGTGTGGAAGGCTGGCGGCCGCACGCGGCGGACGGGATGGCCCGAACGGGCCATCCGGGTTTATCGGCCAGTTCCCGCGCCTGCCGAGCCCAGGCCCCGGCTAACGCACGGTGTTATCCGTCACAACCGCACGGATCGGGGTCCGGAGCGTGAAACCGATTTCGGTCTTCCCGTCGGCCGACGCCGCGAAGGTCTCGCCGCCATGCATGCGGGCGACCGCGCGCACGATGGCCAGCCCGAGGCCGAAGCGGTCCCCCGCCTTCGAGCGCGAGGACTCGCCGCGCCAGAAGCGGTCGAACATGCGCCGACGAATGTCCTCGGGAATCGGATCGCCCGGGTTGATCACGACGATCTTCACGCCGTCGGCGTCACCCGTCATGCCCTCTCCGCGGCTCACATCGCGCAAGCCCTGACCCTCCCCGGCGCGCTCGATCCGCACCGTCAGCGTCGCGCCATCCGGTGCGTGCCGCGACGCATTGGTCAGAAGATTGACGAGCGCTCGTCGCAGCAACGCGCGGTTGACCGGCATCCGATGGTCGCCTTCGACCGCCAGCCGCTGCTGCTTCTCGTCGAGCAGGATCTCGACGAACTCGCCCACGCCCAGCGCCTCGTCGCGCAGCGACAGCTCGACCAGATCGGCCGCCGCATCGCCCTGGTCGGCGCGCGCGAGGAACAGCATGTCGTTGATCATCGACGCCATGCCACGCAGTTCTTCGAGGTGGGACTCCAGCACGTCGCGCATCTCGGCCTCCGGCCGGTCCCCGCGACAACACCACCTCGGCGCCGTTGATCATGATCGCCAGTGGCGTGCGCAGCTCGTGGGCGACGTTCGCATTGAAGCCCTCGAGCTGGTGCCACGCCTCCTCCATCCGCGACAGCACCTCGTTGAAGCGCTGCGCCAGCGGCATCAGCTCGGCGCTGTCCTCGGGCAGCGTGAGCCGGCGCGACAGCGCGCCGGGCTGGATCACGGCGGCCTCGCGCGACAGCGCCGACAACGCGCGCAGTCCGCGCCGCGTCGCCAGCCACGCCAGCGCAATCGTGCACAGCACGCCGGCCACGCCGACCATCAGGCCCGCGTCGTCATAGGTCGACAGCATCTGCTGGCGCGGCCTCGGGTCCATTCCGATCAGCACCTGCGCATCGGGGAACACCGCGTGATCGGCAGACGGAAATGCGCGCCGCGCAGCTCGACGCCATCCTGCCGACGCAGCCAGACCTTTTCGCCGTCGCGCTGCACCGACGGCGGCATGGGTTCCGCGCCGTACAGCAGCGCGCCATCGCGCCCGACCAGCCACACGTTCCAGCGGAAGCGCCCGCCGACGCTCGTCGCCGCCAGGTGGCGGCGCAACATCGGCAGATCGTCCATCGATCGCGCCTCGCCGATGAAGTGCTTCACGACCTCCGTCTTGCCGAGCAGGTCGGCGCGCTCGTCGGCGATCAGCACCTGCTCCAGCGCCTTGTGCAACAGGAAACCGGCGGCGGAGAACACCACCACCGCCACCAGCGCCAGCATCAGCACCAGCCGCGCGGAGATCGAGCCCAGCCGGCCCGCGCTGATCGGGACGCCTTCGTGAGCACGATCGGCCGGGTCGGCCGGGTGGGCCGCATCGGCAGGAACGGCGGCACCGGGCGCCTCATGTCGAGGGCACCTCCAGCACATACCCCATGCCGCGCACGGTGCGCAGCATCTTGGTTTCGAACGGGTCGTCGACCTTGGCGCGCAGACGCCGCACCGCGACATCGACGACGTTGGTGTCGCTGTCGAAGTTCATGTCCCAGACCTGCTCCGCGAGCACGGTGCGCGACAGCACCTCGCCGCGACGCCGCATCAGCAGCGCGAGCAGTTGAAACTCCTTGTTGGTGAGCACTATGGACTGACCGCCGCGGAAGGCCTTGCGTCGCGCGAGATCCAGCTGGAGATCGCCGAGCGTGAGCATCGTTTCCGACATGCCGCCCGCACCGGCGCCCGATCCCGAGCGCACGCCGCGGCGGCGCAGCGCGGTCAGCCGCGCGAGCAGCTCCGAGAACGCGAAGGGCTTGACGAGGTAATCGTCGGCGCCCTCCTGCAGGCCGTGCACGCGGTCCTCGACGCCGTCCCGCGCGGTCAGCATCAGCACGGCGACGTCCTTCTCCGCCTTGATCGCCTTCAGCACGCTGAAGCCGTCGATGCCCGGCAGCATCACGTCGAGCACGATCAGGTCGTACTCGCCATTCAGCGCCAGGTGGCGGCCGTCGATGCCGTCGGCCGCCACGTCGACGACGTAGCCGTTCTCCGTCAGTCCTTTGCGGAGGTAACCGGCGAGCTTCGGTTCATCTTCGACGACGAGGACACGCATGTCTGCTCCTTGATCGCCGCCGCCGCCGGGCTCCCTGCCCGGCGGCGGCGCGTGGCGGATTATCGGCAGCAAGTCAGCGCTGGCCCTGCGCGGCCTTGACGATCAGGTCGGCGACCGCCTGCGGCTGAGACAGCAGCGAGACGTGGCTGGCATTCAGTTCGATCGTCGCGGCCCCCATGCGCTGCGCCATGAAGCGCTGAAGCTCGGGGTTGATGGTCCGGTCCTGCGTCGACACGGCGTACCAGGTCGGCTTCACGCGCCAGGCGGCGACCGTCGTCTTGCCGCTCGCCACGGCGCGGGCGAAGGGCTGCTGCACGGCGAAGTAGCTGAGCGCCTCGGCGGACGGCAGGTCCCCCGCGAAGTCCTTCAGGAAGGCGTCCTGCGACAGGCTGCCCCAGTCGCCGCTCCACTTCAGGCCGGCGGCCGCGGGGGGCCGTCGGGAACTTGCGGGTCAGCGCGGGGTAGTCCTCGCCGGCGTCCGGCGCGCGCGCCGCGATGTAGACCAGGCCGCTGACCTTGGGATCGGCGCCGGCCTCGGTGATCACCATGCCGGCGTACGAGTGGCCGACCAGCAGCGTCGGGCCGTCCTGCTGCGCCAGCGCGCGCTTCACGGCGTCCGCGTCGTCCTGCAGGCTGGTCAGCGGGTTCTGCACCGAAGTCACGTGCAGGCCCTTGGCCTGCAGCAGCGGGATCACCTTGCCCCAGCTGGAGCCGTCGGCGTACAGGCCGTGCACCAGCACGACGTTGTGGACGGCGATCGGCGCGGACTTGGCCGTGACGGGCGCGGACTGCGGGGAAGGCGCGGCATCGGTCTCGGCATGCGCGGCGCCGAGGGACACGGTCGCGACGAAGGCGGTGGCCATCAACTGGCCGAGGAAGGTCTTGCGGTTCATGAGGCTCTTTCGCGTGGATCGGACGCCGTCATCGGCGTCCTGCCTATAGGGAAGATTCGGGAAGATTCGGGTGAGAGTCGCAGCGGCCCGGTGCCGACTGCTTGGAATGAACTGTAGAAACCGGGCTCCCACGCCAGACGCACAGCCACATGACAAGTTTGAAATCTTCGCGGGCAGGTGCCGGCCGCCACCCCCTGCGCCATCGCGCGTCCCGTCTCCCTGCGGCATCCGGGCCGGCACCCCCAACTTGACAGATTGCGGACCGCCCATGCGAGGCCTAGGCTCAACGATCCACACTGCGGGAGACCGCCATGCCCTTCGACCATGACGCGCGCACCAGCGGCATCGCGCTGGCACTCTCGGGCGGGGGCTTCCGCGCCGTGCTGTTCCACGTCGGCGTGCTGTGGCGGCTCAACGAGCTCGGCGTGCTGGGCAGGCTGGCGCGGATCTCCAGCGTGTCCGGCGGCTCCATCGCCTCGGGGTTGCTGGCCGTGCGCTGGCCTCGGCTCGCGTTCGACAAGGACCGCCGCTCCGCGCTCTTCGAGGCCGAGGTCGCCGCGCCGCTGCGCGAGTTCTGCGCGCGCAACATCGACGTCGCCTCGGTGCTGTCCGGCGCGTTCAATCCGTTCCGCTCGGCCGGAGAAGCCGTCGCCGACGAGTACCGCAAGCGCCTGGGCCTCGACGTCTCGCTGCAGTCGCTGCCGGACGAACCGCGCTTCGTCTTCAACGCCACCAACTACGCGACCGGGGTCAGCTTCCGCTTCTCCAAGCCCTATGCGGGGGACTACCGCATCGGCCTGATCCCGAAGCCGCGCTTCGACGTGGCGACGGCGGTCGCCTGCTCCAGCGCGTTCCCGCCGGTGCTGGCGCCCATCGAGCTGGACGTCCACCCCGAGGACTTCACGAAGGTCGACGGCGCCGATCTCTACGACCAGATCGACTACCGCCGCCGGCTGATGCTGGCCGACGGCGGCGTCTACGACAACCTGGGGCTGGAGACGGTCTGGGGCCGCTACGAGACGGTGCTGGTCAGCGACGCCGGCAAGCCCTTCGACATCGACGCGGGCATCGGCACGATGGCGCCGCGCCAGATCATGCGCACGATGGACATCGGCCTGAACCAGGCGCTGGCGCTGCGCAAGCGCATGCTGATCGCGGCCTACGCCCGCGGCGACGCGAAGGGCGCGTTCTGGGCCATCGACACCGACATCGCCGACTACCCGGCCACCGAAGAGGCCCAGTTGCCCGTTGCTCTCGCGCGTGTCGCCGACCTGGCCGCGATCCGGACCCGGCTCGACCGCTTCAAGGAGCAGGAACAGTGCGAGCTGATCAACTGGGGCTATGCCGTCAGCGACGCCGCGGTGAGATCGCGCGCACCGCACGTGGCACTGCGGCATCAGTCGCCGGCGTGGCCGTATCCGAAGCACGCGCTGAACTGAGGAAGCCCGGCTGACGCCGCGCCATGGCCGACATCTTCCGCATCGAGCTGCTGCCGGCGCGCCATGGCGACTGCCTGCTGCTCGAGTACGGAGACGCCGCGCGACCGCATCGCGTGCTGATCGACGGCGGTCCGATCGGCGCGTACGGCGCGCTGTCGCAACGTCTGGCCGCGCTGCCCGACGACGAGCGCGAGCTGGAACTGCTCGTGATCACGCACGTCGACGGCGATCACATCGAGGGTTGCCTCAAGCTGCTGAACCACCGCGAGCTGGCCACCTTCCGCGACATCTGGTTCAACGGCTGGCCGCACATCGCGCAGCCGCTGAAGGAGCCGCCGCCGCCCCGGCCCGGCGCGACGGGCGGCCACGGCGCCACGGACGTGAACGCCCAGCGCAGCGCGCTGCAGGGCTCGATGATCAGCGTCCGCATCGAGGACCGGCAGTGGAACGCGGCCTTCCAGGGCGCGCCGATCTTCGTGCCGGCGATCGGCCCGCTGCCCGTGCGCGAGTTGCCCGGCGGCCTGCGCCTGACGCTGCTGTCGCCGACGCTGGAGAAGCTCGAGAAGCTGCGCGCCGCGTGGGACCGCGCGCTGGAGCGCGCCGAGCTGGACGCCACCGATGAAGCGGCACTCGGCGCTCGCCTCGAAGGCCGCGCCGCGTTCCGTTCCGGCGGACTGCGCCGGCGTCCGAAGCCCGAGGAGATGCTGTCCTCGACGGCGCTGGCGCTCGGGCCCATCGACAACGCCGTGGCCAACGGCTCCAGCATCGCCGTGGTCGCCGAGTACCAGGGCCGCCGCATCGCGCTGCTCGGTGACGCGCACGCGCCGACGCTGACCGCCGCGTTGCGGCGCCTCGCCGGCGCGGCGGGCGAACCGCGCCTGCGACTCGATGCGGTGAAGATGGCCCACCACGGCTCCGCCGCCAACCTGAGCGAGGATTTCCTCAGCCGGATCGAGTGCAGCACCTGGCTGATCTCCACCGACGGCAGCATCTTCAACCACCCGGACGACGAGGCGATCCACACCGTCGTGCGGCACGTGCCGGGCGCGCGGCTGCTCTTCAACTACCGCTCCGCGCGCACGGCGCCGTGGGACGAGCCGGCCATGCGCGCCGCGCACGGCCACGAGGCCTTCTACCCGGCGGACGCCGCGGCGGGCCTCTCGCTCGACCTCATGACGGGACACCCGACGTGACCAGCATGGCCGAGGCCCAGGCGTTGTCCTGGCCTTCGTAGCGGCGGTAGAGCCGCCGCCGCGCGTGCCCGAAGGCCGCGTCCAGCGAGCGGCTGCGCTGCAGCATCCGGTAGAAGAGCAGCGCCTGCACGGCCGCCGTGCGGTCGTTGACCCGGCAGCGATAACCGAGCACGGCGTGGATGCCGGCCTCGGCGGCCAGCGTCGCGAAGCCCGAGTTGCCGCTCTCGCAGCTGCTCAGGTAGACGAAGCGCGTGTCGCGCAGGTAGCTGAGGATGTCGCCGAAGTCGACGCATTGCGGCTCTTCCTTCGGTCCGACGAACAGGAAGCCGGTCCCGCCCAGCTGCCGCGCACCGGCCGGCTGGAAGCAGGTGTGGCCGGCGAAGTGGATCAGGTCCCAGCCGCCGTCGCCCAGCGCCGCCACGAGGCTCTCGCGGCTGAGCGGGCCGTCGAGGCCGATCACGCTGACGTTGCGCTCGTGGAAGAGCGGCTGGCCGCTGCGCGGGTCGGGCCGCGTCAGCAGCTTCTTCACGCGCGCGCACTCGCGCCGGACCGCCGTCAGCGGCGCGAGCTGCAGCGCGCCGCCCTTGAGCTGGTCGTCGTAGGCCGTGCCGTGCGTGTCCGCGCAGATCAGCAGCGCGCGGCGGGCCGCCACGGGGCCGGCGAACAGGCTGCTCTGGCTCTCCTTCGAGGCCGCGAGCCGCCGCGACATCGACGCTGCCTTGGCCAGCCAGGGGACCTCCTGCGAGGGCTCGAACATGGCCTCGAGCAGCAGCGGATAGCAGTCCTCCGACACCTCGAAAGTGATGCGGTCCGTCACGTCCTTGCCGGCCTCGCCGAGCTGCTGGAAGGCCTTGAGCCGCGCGTTCTCGCGCTGCAGGCGGAAGCTCTCCTGGTCCTCGCACAGCGCGATGCGGATGCTCTTGCCGATGCGGGAGAACTCCTTGTACCAGTCCGGCTCGTGCATGTACTGGGCCTGCCAGTCGAGCCGTGCCGACTTGCTGACCGTCAGCGGCCCCGCGCCCTGGAACTGGAAGTCGATGCCATGCATCTCGAAGCGCCAGTTGTCCGCGATCGCGGAGACCCGGATGTCGAGGCAGGGATTCAGCGCGGCGACGCGTGCCCGGCCGCCGCGGCCCGCGAGCGCGCCGTTCCCGGCGTCGCCCCCTGCATCGCCACCCGCGCCGGAGCCCTCCGCTTCGGACGACTCCAGACCCAGCAGCTCCAGCGCGAAGCTCCCGGCCGACGCCGGATCCGCATGCAGCGTCACCCGCAGCCGGATGCAGGCCATGTTCAGCTCGGTGGTCATCGCCGGCGCGAGCAGCATCATCGGCGTGTTGCCGAGCACGCGAACCTCGCGGCAGAAGGCCAGGCCGCCGTCCTCCGCGACGACCGCGCCCGCGTCGTCGGCCAGCTGGCTGCCGACGATGATGTAGTCGAAGGGCTGGCCGGTCAGCAGCTCCAGTCCGGTCTCGCGGTTGGTCTCTTCCTGGATCGTGTGACGGCCGAGCTGCCGCAGCTGCTTCTTGATCTGCGGGCCGAGGCTGCCCTGCTGCTGCGGGCTGAGCACGAGGAGGATGTCAGCCATGGACCCTCCTGCGCAGGAAGCTCAGCACGAACTCGGTGTCGCCGTCCGGCAGCACGCTGGCCTTGAGCGCGCCGCCCTGGTTCTTCATCAGCTTGCCGAGCAGCGGATTGGCCAGCCGCAGGTCCGCCTGCGCCGCCTCGGGCGCGGAGAAGCGCTCGCCATGGCGCCGCGCCGGCGGCAGCCGGCCGCGCAGCCGCAGGAAGACCAGGTCGTCGTCCGGCACCAGCGTCAGCCGCACCATCGCCGTCTCCGGCGCCGCGCGCAGCAGCACCGACAGCAGACTCTCCACGACGATATGCAACTGCATGTGGTCGGCCTCCACCTCCACCTTGCGCGCCGCGGTCTCGAACACGACCTTGCGTCGCTCCGATGCAGCCAGGCTGGAAAGCAGCGCGTCGATCTCGCAGTCCAGCCGGATGGTGCTCGCGACGCGCGAGGCGACCCGCGCCTCGCGGTTGTACATGGCCAGCCGCGTGAACGCGTGCTTCACGCGCCCCAGCTGCCGGAGCACGGTCTGCAGCTCCCGGCCGCGCGCCTGCTCACGGGCCGCGTCCGAGCCGAACGCCGCCTCGAGCTGATCCTCCAAGCACGACATCGCCATGCCCAGCGGCGCCTGCGTCTCGACGGCCAGTTCGTAGGCGGTCTCCTCGAGGAACTCCAGCTGCACCGAACGCCGGATCGGCCGCAGGTCGCGCGCGATGAAGACATGCCCGCCGAGCTTGCCGGGGAAGTCGCGCCGCGTGATGAAGACCGGCAGGCCGCCCGCCTCCGACGAGGTGTCGGGCACGGCAGCGATCGCGGCCTCGGGCGCCTCGTCGACGGCGACGCCCCTGCGGCACACGCGCAGTTCGCCGATGCGGTCCCCCGCCTCGGTGCCGTCGAGCAGCGCCGCCAGCGGCTCCGGGTTCTGGAACAGTTCCAGCAGGCTGCGCCCTTCCAGCGTCTTCGGCGCCGCGCCGAACAGCGCCTCCGCCGCCGGATTGACGCGGCGGATGCGCAGCTTGGCGTCGGTCGCGATGATCGGATCGGAGACGTTGTTGACGCACTCCGTCATCAGCGTCAGGTCGCTGATGCGCTCCATCGCGCCGGCCACCTCGTGCGCGATGTCGGTCAGTTGCCGCACGTGTTCCCGGGAGAACGCGTTCACCCGCGGATCGTCGACGTTGACGATGAAGCGCACCCGCTCGCCTTCCGAGAACATGATCGGCACGGCCAGTTCCGAACGGATCGGTTCGCCGTCGGGGGTCCGGAGGTACTCGGCATCGCGCGTGACGTCGGGGATCTTCTGCGGCTGCATCGTCCGCACGACCCGGCCGAGGATGCCCTGGCCGATGCCCTGCGAGTAGTCGCCCCAGGACACGCCGGTGTCCACGGCGAATCCGTCGTCGCCGAGCCGGGCCGAGGCCACGCGCACGATCGCCTCGCGCGCGCTGTCGATCCGGAACAGCGACACGTGCCGCCAGTCGAAGATCTCGACCAGCGCATCGGACAGGCACCGGCACGCGCCCTGAATGTCGACGCAGCGGTTGAGCGCGCGGAACATCTGCAGCTGGCGTCGGTCGCGCTCGCGATCCGCGTGGTCCAGGCTGCACAGCACCGCCTCGATCAGCGGGAGCTGGTTGAACAGCGCGAGGTGCTGCTCGTCGTAGGCGCCGCGCTCGCGGCTGAGCAGCGTCATGATCGCGACGGTCCGCTCGTCCTCGCCTTCGCCGCGCGTGATGCGGCGCCACATGCTGGACTTCAGGTCCATGGCGTGCATCTGCCGGCACATCGGCTCGTCGGCCATGTCGGCCCACGGGGGTTCGCTCATCACCGTCTCGAAGTCGTGGACGCCGCCGTCGTTGTCTTCCATGAACGCGCGTTGCGCGGCGTTCAGCTCATACCAGGCCGTCGGCACGTCCTGCCGGAATGGCGGATGGTTGAAGACGATCTCCGATTCCCAGGCACTGTCGTCCTCCACGACGCGCGACACCAGCATCAGGTCGAAGGGCAGTTCCCGGCGCAGCGCCTCGGCCACCAGCGGCAGCAGGTCCGGGCGACCGGCATGGCTCAGCGTCAGCGCGCGCACCTGGTCGGTCAGCACCTGGTGCTGCAGGCTGCGGAAGAAGCCCAGCGAGCCCACGACCGTGCCGCGCTCATCCATCAGCGGCAGGCCCGTCACCTCGACGGCCACCTGCCGCTCCGGATCGTCCTGGCAGGTCAGCGTGACGCGGTAGGCGCCGAGCTCCCGGTTGCGACGCCCGCGCGTCTCCTCGTCGAGCACGCGACCCGCTTCGCCGGCGAAGAGCCGGTCCAGGCGCAACTGCCCGACATGCTCGACCCCGCTCATCGCCAGCGCGGCCGCGTTGGCGTAGAGCACGTTGTTGTCGAGGTCGCGCTGGATCACCGCGATCCGCGAGCCGTCGAAGACCGCCCGCTTCATCTGTCCCAGCATCGCGGCGGCTGCCGCCGAGGTGGGTCGCTGTGCGGAGTCTTGTGCGGAGTCATCCATGAGGCCGCCTCCTGGCCATCCCTGGCCCTCGTTCCCTTGCCGACATCCCTGGCCGGCATCCCTGCCGACCGCCTGAAGGCTACGCCGATTGATCGGCCGACGCGCCTGACAACATAGGGGTCCGAGGCCCGGGAGGCCCCATTTCATCGGTATTCCCCCGATGTCCGCCGACATCCGGCCGGCATTCCGTGGCCGCGGCGCCACGCGATGCTGGCGAACTGTGCTCCTTTGCGGCGGTCCGAACTGCATGCCCCACGGGGCGGCGCCGCTCTCCACCATGGAGTCCGGAGTGCGCCACCCCCTGGAAGCCCTGGAGTCCCCGATGAGCAAGATGCCCCCCCGCCCCCGCCGCGAAGTCCCCGGCATCCGTCGCTACGACGGACCTGCCGGCGGCTGGGGCGCGCTGCGCGCCACCGCGCAGGCGGTGCGCCAGCAGATGGAGATCGTCGAGGCGCCCATCGTCCTGATGCGCACCAACCAGCCCGTCGGCTTCGACTGCCCCGGCTGCGCCTGGCCGGACAAGGAGCACAAGTCCACCTTCCAGTTCTGCGAGAACGGCGCCAAGGCCGTCACCTGGGAAGCGACCAGCAAGCGCGTGACGCCGGACTTCTTCGCGCGGCACACGGTGTCGTCGCTGCTGGCGCTGTCCGATCACGAGCTCGAGAACTTCGGCCGCCTGACGCATCCCATGGCCTACGACGCGGCCACCGACACCTTCCGCGCCGTCGAGTGGGACGCGGCCTTCGCCCGCATCGGCGAGGTGCTGCGCGGCATGGCGTCGCCGGACCGCGTCGAGTTCTACACCTCGGGCCGCGCGTCCAACGAGGCCGCCTACCTGTTCCAGCTCTTCGCCCGCGAGTACGGCACCAACAACTTCCCCGACTGCTCCAACCTGTGCCACGAGGCCACCAGCGTCGGCCTGCCCCGGTCCATCGGCATCGGCAAGGGCACGGTGTCGCTGGCGGACTTCGAGTCGACGGAGCTGATCCTGTCCATCGGCCACAACCCCGGCACCAACCACCCGCGGATGATGGGCACGCTGCACGAGTGCGCCCGCCGCGGCGTGCCCATCATCGTGCTGAACCCGCTGCGGGAGCGCGCGCTGGAGCGCTTCGCGGATCCGCAGGACGTCGTCGAGATGGCGACCAACCGCTCGACCGACATCGCGTCGACCTACCTGCAGGTGAAGGCCGGTGGCGACGCGGCCGCGCTGAAGGGCATCATGAAGGCGCTGCTGGCGCTGGACGCCTGGGCCGGCCAGGGTGCCGGCATCCTGGACCGCGACTTCATCGCCGAGCACACCAGCGGCTTCGACGCGCTGGTGGAGGACCTGTACGCCACCTCCTGGGCCGAGATCGAGGACGAGTCCGGCCTGCGCCGTGCCGACCTGGAGACCGTGGCCCAGGCCTATGCCAGGTCCGGGGCGACGATCGTCACCTACGGCATGGGGGTGACGCAGCACAACACCGGCACCGCCAACGTGCGGCTGATCGCGGACCTGCTGCTGATGCGCGGCAACATCGGCAAACCCGGCGCCGGCATCTGCCCGTTGCGCGGGCATTCCAACGTGCAGGGCAACCGCACTGTCGGCATCACCGAGAAGCCGTCCGGGGACTTCCTCGACCGGCTCGAGGACGTCTTCGGCTTCACGCCGCCGCGGGCGCACGGCCACGATGCGGTGAGGGCGATGCGGGCCATGGAGACCGGCGAGGCGAAGGCGCTGATCTGCCTGGGCGGCAACTTCGCCGTCGCGTTGCCCGATCCCGAACGCTGCTTCCCGGCGATGAAGTCGCTGGCGCTGAGCGTGCACCTGGGCACCAAGCTGAACCGCTCGCACCTGCTGGTCGGCAAGGAGACCTTCCTGCTGCCGGTGATCGGCCGCACCGAGCTCGACCTGCAGGCGAGCGGGCCGCAGTCGATCACGGTGGAGGACTCGATGTCGATGGTGCACGCCTCGGCGGAGCGGCTGCGGCCGGCGTCGCCGCAGCTGCGCTCGGAGCCGGCGATCGTCGCGGGCATGGCGCGCGCGACGCTGCCGCACAGCAAGGTCGCCTGGCACGCGCTGGTGGAAGACTACGACCGCATCCGCGACCTGATCGAACGGACCATCCCCGGCTTCGACGACTACAACGGCCGCATCCGCACGCCCGGCGGCTTCCGGATGCCGCTGCCGCCGACGGAGCGCCGCTGGCCGACGCCGACCGGCAAGGCGATGTTCTCTGTCTTCCGCGGCGTGCGCGAGCGCTACGAGCCCTGGTCCGCCGACGCGCTGCGCCTGGTCACGATCCGCAGCCACGACCAGTACAACACGACGGTCTACGGCCTGGACGACCGCTACCGCGGCGTCTTCGGCCGGCGCGACGTGCTGTTCATGCATCCGGACGATCTCGCCGCGCAGGGCCTGGAGCACGGCGACGTCGTCGACATCGAGACCGTCGCCGAAGGCCGGTCGCTGCGACTGCCCGGCATCACGGTGATCGAGTACGACATCGCGCGCGGCTCCGTCGCCGCCTACTACCCCGAGGCCAACGTGCTGGCGCGGCTGGACTACATCGACCAGGACAGCGGCACGCCGTCGTACAAGTCGATCCCGGTGCGGCTGGTGCGGACGGCCACTGCCTTGGCCGCCGCCACGCCCGCGATGGCCGCGGCGCCGGCGACATCGGCGGCATCGGCGATCTCGGTCGCATCCTCCGCATCGCCCGCCTGATCGGAGATTCGCGATGATCATCCGACCAAGACAGAGCTGGTTCCGGCTGCTGTTCGTGTGGCACGGCTCGGTGCTGCCGTCCATCCTCCCGCAGCTGGGTTTCATGGCGGCGGTCAGCGTGCTGGCGGTGGCGACGCACGGCCAGGTCTTCGGCGAAAAGATCCCGCTGAACGCGACGCTGATGACGCCGTTCGGTCTGACGCTGGCGATCTTCCTGGGCTTCCGCAACAACGCGAGCTACGAGCGCTTCAACGAGGCCCGGCATCTGTGGGGCAATCTGCTGATCGCCTCGCGCGCGCTGGTGTCCGAGCTGCTCTGCTACCTGCCCGACAAGGCGATGGCGCAGCCGGCGACGGATCGGCTGCTGGCGGCGGTCTACGCGCTGAAGCACGAGCTGCGCGGCACGGATCCCGAAGAGGACCTGGTGCGCCTGGTCGGCCAGCGCGAGGCGTTCCGGCTGCGGCGCGATCCGCAGACCTCGAGCGCGGCGCTGCACGCGGTGCGCGAGCGGCTCTGCGCGCTGCAGGACGACGGCCACCTCGGCGATGCCCGCTTCTGGACGCTGGACACGCAGCTGACGGAGATCGGCAAGGCGATCGGCGGCAGCGAGCGCATCGCGTCGACGCCGATCCCCTTCGCCTACGGGGTGCTGCTGCATCGCACGGTCTACACCTACTGTGTCCTGCTGCCCTTCGGGCTGGTGGACGCGACCGAGTTCTTCACGCCGCTGCTGTGCGTGTTCCTCTCCTACACGCTGATCGCGCTGGAAGCGGTGGCCAACGAGGTCGCCGAGCCCTTCGGCCTGGCGCCCAACGCGCTGGCGCTGGATGCGATGGCGCGGGGGATCGAGCGCTCGGTGCTGGCCCTGAGCGGGCGCGCGATGCCGGAGCGCGTCACGCCGACGGAGGCCTTCCAGTTGACCTGATCGACGCTTCTGCTGGATCCGCTCGATCTGCCTGGTCTGCCCGACTTGCGCAAGAAGCCAGGCCTGCCTGCTACCGAGTCGATCGTCTCAACAGTTCTGTCGCGCGCACGTGGCGGCCAGCTTGCCGACGGTGATCACCGCCTGCTCGATGTCCTTGGACCACGGCGTGCTGTAGTTCAGCCGGATGAAGTGCCGATAGCTGTTGCTCACCGAGAACATGTAGCCGGGCCCGATGGTGATGCCGCGCTCCAGCGCGAGCTCGTAGAGCCGCAATCCATCGATGGCCGGCGGCATTTCCACCCAGAGCACGTAGCCGCCGACGGGCGTCGAGACGCGCGTGCCCTCCGGGAAGAAGCGCAGCACGATCGCGCGCATCAGGCTGGCCTGCTGCGCGAAGGTCTTGCGCAGTCGACGCAGGTGGGCCTCGTAGCCGTCGCGTTCGAGGAAGCGCGCGATGGCGACCTGCGGCAGCGGCGGCGTGGTCAGCGTGTTGAGGAACTTCAGCTTCTCGACCTCGTCGCGATAGCGGCCCGGCAGCGCCCAGCCGATGCGGAAGGTCGACGCCAGCGTCTTCGAAAAGGTGCCGCAGTGCAGGACCAGGCCGCGCGTGTCATAGGCCTTGAGGGTGCTGGGCGCGACGGCGCCGTAGTAGAGCTCGTTGTAGACGCCGTTCTCGATCAGCGGCATGTCGAGCCGCGCCGCGAGCGCGACGAGCGCGCGCTTGCGCTCGTCCGGCATCTGGAAGCCGAGCGGGTTCTGGAAGTTCGGCATCACCATGCAGGCGGCGATCGGCTGCGTCGCGGCGATGGCGGCCAGCGCGTCGACGTCGAGTCCCCGCACCGGATCGGTCGGGATCTCCAGCGCGCGCATGCCCAGGCGCTCGATGGCGTGGAGCATCGCGTAGAAGGTCGGCGTCTCGACGGCGATCACGTCGCCGGGTTTGGCCACGGCCTGCAGGCAGAGGTTGAGCGCCTCGGTCGCGCCCATCGTGACGAGGATCTCGGCCGGATCGACGGCCTGGCCCTTGTCGAGGTAGCGACGCGCGATCTGGCGGATCAGCAGCGGATGACCGGGCGGCAGCGCGTCCTTGAGCGTGCGCAGCGCCGGATCCTGGCCGGCGGCGAAGGCGTAGCGGTTGAGCTTCTCGAAGGGGAAGCTGCCGGTATCCGGATACGGCGAGCCCAGCGGCACCGCGTCATGCGCGGCGATCGAGCGCAGCGTGGACAGCACGAGCCGGCTGACGTCGACCGAGGACGAGACGGCGATCGGCCGCGGCGTGGCGGGCGCCTCGAGCTCGGCGGCACCGGGCTTGATCTGGACGTAGTACCCGGACTGCGGTTTGCTGACGATGAGTCCCCGGCTCTCGAGCAGCACATAAGCGCGCAGCACGGTCGTGACGCTGAGCTGACGCTGCTTGCTGGTCTCGCGCACGGACTGCAGCCGGTCGCCGTGGCGGAAGACGCCGCCGCGGATCTGGCGTTCGATGTCGTCGGCGAGCGTCTCGTAGAGCTTCATGGAGCGCGGTTGAGAGTGTCCACCGCAGGTATCGGTGGGTGCGCTAGTTTATGAGCGGTATCGAGGCTTGAAAGTCCACCAATTCGAGAGCGCTCCAACGCTGGCATCGCGAATTCCACCCCCGTAGAGTGACTGCCCTCCCCGCGAATTTTCGCAGTGGAGCAGGCGCCGGCAGCCAGGGCTCGGCGATGTGGAACAGACTCTGCCAAGGACATGCTTCGGCCCATGACTCCCGATCCCATTCCGCCCGAGACGGGCCTGCGCATCGCATGGTGGAACACCAAACTCTCGCCGGCGCACGTGGCCGCCACGATCAGCGACGCCGTCGCCCTGGCCGCGGCCGATGTACTGATGCGGCTGATGAACGTGGTTCTGGCCGACATCATCATCCTGGGCGAGATGTCCGACAGCGCCATCGCCGCCCTGCGGGACAAGTGCCCGGATGCGGTCGCCCGCTATACATGGCTGCCGGCCTGCCACCCTGCGGGGAAAAGCCGCTTCTCCGTGTGCGTCTTGAGTCGCAAGGACTACGTGCACGTCCAGTTCCAGGATCCGATCCTGCTCGAGGACGGGAAGTCGGTGACCAAGGTAGGCCTGCGTTTCGCGGTCCGCCTGTGGGACGACAGCCAGTGGATCCATCTCATCGTCTCGCACTGGCCCAGCCGTCTGCACCTGGATCGCCATGACAGTGGACGAACCCACATCGCGGCGTTCCTCCGCCACTGGATCGAGGACAAGATCTTCCGCGGCAGTTCCCATCCGAACATCGTGCTCGTGGGCGACTTCAATGACGAACCCTTCGATGAAGGATTGGAGCGCTATCTGCGTGCCACCAGGGACCACGACAAGATCAAGCGCAATCCGAAGCTCTTCTACAACCCGTTCTGGCGACACCTGAGCTCGTTCGAGCATCGACTCGTCAAACACCATGCCGCTGATCCGGGCACCTACTTCCATCGTGGTGGCAGGGACACCTGGTGGCGGACCTTTGATCAGTTGATCGTCTCTTCCGCAGTGCTCTTCGGCACGTCCGGCTGGCGCCTGGACGAGGCGTCCACGCGTGTCGTCCCTGAAGCCCAGGCCGGCTTCGAGATCCGCTCGACGCGACGGATCTTCGATCACCTTCCCATCGTCGGACACATTGAAAGGCAATACCCATGATCGACTTCGACAGCCACATCCGCGCCGGCATCGACAACGCCACCACAGCCGATGGAGAGCTCGCCGAGATCGAGCGCATCCTCGGCAAGCTGGACGAAGCCATCCGCCGCAGCACGTCCGGCAAGGGCAAGCTGTTCGTCGGCAAGTTCCACAACGCCGAAGAAGATGAAGCGATGCGGCTCGCAAGCGTGCCCCTCCGGCTCGTCATCCAGAGCACGGAGGACGAACGTGACGGACGAGTCATCGCGGGTTGGGAGACCGGCTCGAACGGTGGATACGCCACGCACCTGGTCTACGAGTTCCAAAGCCTTTACTGCGGCGATGGCGACGAGTTGCTGGAAGAGCTGGGCAACCTTCTCGAAACGGCCCGCGTCGGTCGCGCGATCCAGTACTTCGCCAACCGGTGAGCCCCAAAAGACGAAGGCGGACATCCTTTCGAATGTCCGCCTTACCCATTGACGTCCGGCTTGCGCCTCTGCGGATCCACCACCAGAAACCCGGACCGCATGAATGAAAGGATACGCAGCGGCCGTCGATCCCGGAAGGCGGGTTCACCCCATCGCGGCTTCGGCGGATGGCTGATGCGCGCGTGAGGCGATGCCCTACGCCGCCCTACGCGTCAGGCTCCTTGAGCAGCCGGTACAGCGTGTTGCGCCCGATGCCCAGCCGCCGCGCGGCTTCCGAATGGTTGCCGTCGCAGGCGGCGAGGACACGACGGGCGTGGGCCCAGGACTGGGCTCGCAGCATCGCCGGCGCGGCGTCCGTTGTGGCGTCCGTTGTGGCGTCCGTTGTGGCGTCTGTTGCGGCGTCTGTTGCGGAGACTGTCCGCGGCGACGCGCCCGATCGCCCCGCCGCCGAGGTCGACATCCGCGCCGCGACCGGGACCAGCACCGGGATGACCAGGCGCTCGTCCTGGTCGAGGTCCTCGACGAGATCGTCCGGCAGATGCCCGCGCCGGATCACCGACTCGCCGGGTTCCATCAGCGCGCAGGCGATGCGCAGCGCCTGCTCCAGCTGGCGCACGTTGCCGGGCCAGCGGTAGGCCGCCAGCTCGCGCGCCAACGGCGGATCGAGCACCACCCGCCGCATCGGCTCCAACGCGGACAGCAGGCGCTCCACCAGCACCGGCAGGTCCTGCCGCTCCCGCAGCGGCGGCAGGCACAGCGTGAGCCCGTTGAGCCGGTAGTAGAGGTCCTCGCGGAACAGCCCCTGCGCGACCAGCGGTCGCAACGGGCGGTGACTCGCGCCGATCAGCTGGAAGTCCACCTGCACCGACGGCCCGCCGCCCAGCGGCTGCACCTGCCGATCCTGCAGCACGCGTAGCAGCCGCGCCTGCAGTGGCAAGGGCATGTCGCCGATCTCGTCAAGGAACAAGGTGCCGCCGTGCGCCTCGCGCAAACGCCCTGGCGCGCCCTCGCGCGACGCCCCGGTGAACGCGCCAGGCCGGTAGCCGAAGAGCTCCGCCTCGATCAAGGACTCCGGCAGCGCGGCGCAGTTCACCGCCACGTACGATCGACCGCGGCGCGGACCGCTGTCGTGCACCGCGCGGGCGAACAGGTCCTTGCCAACGCCCGACTCGCCCTGCAGCAGCAGCGGGATCGGCTTGTCGAGCACCCGCCGCGCCCGGACGACCGCCTGATGCATCGCCGCGTCGCCGAGGTCCAGCGCCTGCAAGGCGTCTTCCACCGACAAGGCTCGAAACGCGGACTCGACGCCCGGATGCGTCGCGACGATCGTGCCCCGCGGCACGTCCGTCGAGGAACGGGCGAGGACATCGGCATCGACCACCGCCGGGGGCGCGCTGGCAGCATTCGATGCCGGCGGCGCGGGATGTCGCCATCCGCGCGGCGCCAACAGCCGCATCCACAGCGGCGGAGCGTCCTCGCGATGCAGCAGCCGCGCGCCCTCCCCATCCTGTCGCGCCCAATCCATCAACTCGGCCCATCGCAGCGGCAGCACCGACTCCAGCGGACTCGGTCGCGCCGCGTCCGTCCCGAGCCACGCCTGCGCCGCCGCGTTGCAGCCCAGGATCCAGCCGTCCTCGCTCAGCGCGAGCAGCCCTTCCGTCGGCGTGCCCAGTCCCTCGGGCTGGATGTGGATCTGCAGACGCAGTCCATCCGCGTGCCGCGTCTGGAACAGGCGGTGTTCCACCATCCGCGCCGCCGAGCGCACCAGCGCCAGCGTGTGCCGCTGGAAGCCGTGCTGCTCGCCGGAGAGGTCCAGCACGCCGAGCACGCGCCCTTGCGGATCGCGGATCGGCGCCGCCGTGCAGCTGAGGAAGGCATTGCGCTCCAGGAAGTGCTCGCCGCCGAGCACCGACACCGGCCGCTGCTCCACCAGCGCGGTCCCGATCGCGTTCGTGCCCCGCCAGCGCTCGTCCCAGATCGCACCGGGCCGCAGCGCGACCCGCTGCGCGCGATCGACGAAGCGGCCGTCCCCCAGCGCCCCGAGCAGCAGCCCCTGCGCGTCGGCCAGGATCACGAGGCCGTCGCCGTCGCGGGTCTGCTCGAAGAGGTCCTCCATCACCGGCCTCGCGTGGGCGACCAGCTCATGCTGGCGCTCCAACGCCCGTCGCAACTGCGCGCCCGACGCGTGCGGCGCGCCCGGCGGCCGTCCGACCGGGCTCAGGCCGAAATCGCGGCTGCGAAGCCAGCTGCGGCTCAGCCCTTCGTCGAGCGTCGCGACGCTGAGCCGGCCCGTGTCCAGCAGCTCGCGCCGCGCCGCGCGCAGCAGTCGCGGCGCCATGGCGGCGTCGCTCGGGGTTTTCACCATGCCGTTGTCTCCTTGGGCGCTGGGTGCGCGCTCATCGGGTCTTGCCCGCCGGTTTGAACCGGTCTCGACACCCCGGGTGTTCCATTCCGGAACACCTGTGCCACCGATGACGTGCCTGCGCCATGCCGGACCGATCCTGACCAAAGCCAGCCGGATTGGGAAGAGGCATTCCGCCCATCAGGCAGGGTCTTCGGCGCGAAGGCGGCGTTGGCACGGCCCATGCAATACGCCCCCAGGCGTCCTTCGCCTCAACAACCACGGAGACAACACCATGATCTACGCCAAGCCCAACGCGGCCGGCGCGCCGCTGCAGTTCAAGAAGCGCTACGACAACTTCATCGGCGGCCAATGGACCGCGCCGCGCGACGGCCAGTACTTCGACGTGATCACGCCCATCACCGGGCAGGTCTACACGCAGGCGGCGCGATCGACCGCCGCCGACATCGAGCTCGCGCTGGACGCCGCGCATGCCGCCGCCGAGAAGTGGGGCGCCACGCCCGCGGCCGAGCGCGCCAACGTGCTGCTGCGCATCGCCGACCGCATCGAGCAGAACCTCGAGCTGCTCGCCTACGCGGAGACCGTCGACAACGGCAAGCCGATGCGCGAGACGCTGAACGCCGACCTGCCGCTGGCGGTCGACCACTTCCGCTACTTCGCCGGCTGCCTGCGGGCGCAGGAGGGTGCGCTCAGCGAGATCGACGCCAACACCATCGCGTACCACTTCCATGAGCCGCTGGGCGTCGTCGGCCAGATCATCCCGTGGAACTTCCCCCTCCTGATGGCGGCCTGGAAGCTGGCGCCGGCGCTGGGCGCGGGCAACGCGGTCGTGCTCAAGCCGGCCGAGTCGACGCCGATCAGCATCCTGTTGCTGGCCGAGCTCGTCGCCGACCTGCTGCCGCCGGGCGTGCTCAACATCGTCAACGGCTACGGCAAGGAAGCCGGCATGCCGCTCGCACAGAGCAAGCGCATCGCCAAGATCGCGTTCACGGGCTCGACCGCGACGGGCCGCGTTATCGCGCAGGCGGCGGCGACCAACCTGATCCCGGCCACGCTGGAGCTGGGCGGAAAGAGCCCGAACGTCTTCTTCCCCGACATCGCCGCGCAGGACGACGACCTGTTCGACAAGGCGATCGAGGGGCTGGTGCTCTTCGCGTTCAACCAGGGCGAGGTCTGCACCTGCCCGTCGCGCGCGCTGATCCACGAATCGATCTACGACAAGTTCATCGCCCGCGCGATCGACCGCGTGAAGGCCATCAAGCAGGGCAACCCGCTGGACACCGACACGATGATGGGCGCGCAGGCCTCGTCGATGCAACTGGACAAGATCCTGTCCTACCTCGAGATCGGCAAGCAGGAAGGGGCGCAGTGCCTCATCGGCGGTGGCCGCGCGCAGCTGGGTGGCGATCTGGCCGGCGGCTACTACATCGAGCCCACGCTCTTCAAGGGCACCAACGACATGCGGATCTTCCGCGAGGAGATCTTCGGCCCCGTGCTGGCGGTGACGACCTTCAAGACCGAGGAGGAGGCGCTGCGCATCGCCAACGACACGCCGTACGGGCTGGGCGCGGGCGTGTGGTCGCGCGACATCAACACGGCCTTCCGCATGGGCAAGGGCATCAAGGCCGGACGCGTGTGGACCAACTGCTATCACGCCTACCCGGCGCATGCGACCTTCGGCGGCTACAAGGAATCCGGCATCGGTCGCGAGACCCACAAGATGATGCTGGACCACTACCAGCAGACCAAGAACCTGCTGGTGAGCTACTCGCAGAAGAAGCTCGGGTTCTTCTGACGGAGTCCTAAGTCCAAAGGCCCGCGGGCAGCGAGCGCGCGTGGGGCCGGAATGTCGCTGGGGGTTCCCGGAGGGACGCCCCCTGCGACGTGGAGTGCCCGCGCTTGTCCGCCCGCAGTCGGTCTCCGCTCAGCTCATCCGAAACACGGCCACGGCTTGAACCAGCTGCGTGGCCTGTTTCTCGAGGGAATCGCTCGCCCCGGCGGACCGCTGCACCAGTGCCGCGTTCTGCTGGGTCGTGCGATCGAGTTCGCTGACCGCCTGACTGACCTGGGAGATCCCGGTCGCCTGCTCACGCGTCGCATTGCCGATCGTCGAGATGAGCGCCGAGACGCGCTTCACCTGCTCGACGATCTCGTGCATCGCCTTGCTGGCCTCGTCGACCTGACGGCCGCCGGCCTCGACGCGCTCGACGCTCTCCCCGATCAGCTGCTTGATCTCCTTGGCCGCCGCGGCGCTGCGTTGTGCCAGCGAGCGCACCTCGCTCGCGACCACCGCGAACCCGCGTCCCTGCTCGCCGGCGCGTGCCGCCTCGACCGCCGCGTTCAGCGCCAGGATGTTGGTCTGGAAGGCGATCCCGTCGATGACGCCGATGATGTCGGCGATCCGCTTGCTGGACGTCGTGATGCCGGCCATGGTCTCGTTGACGTGACGGACCACCTCGCCGCCCTGCGCGGCCGCGACGCTCGCGCCCTGCGCGAGATCTTCGGCCTGGCGTGCGGCGTCGGCGTTGCTGCGCACGGTGGCGCTCATCTCCTCCATCGACGCGGCCGTCTGCTGCAGGCTCGCCGAGGCCTGCTCGGTGCGCGAGCTGATCTCGTTGTTGCCGTTGAGGATGTCCCCGCTGGACGACTGCACCGTCACCACCTGCGCCGCCACGTCGTCGATGACCCAGCGGAACATCAGGCCCAGCTGGTTGAGCGAGCGCAGCGCCATGCCGACCTCGTCGACGCGGTCCATCTGCAGCGGCTCGCGCGTGTCGCCGCTGGCGACGCGCTTCGCATGCCGCGCCAGCGATTCCATCGGCGCCACGATCTGCGCCTGCAGGAACCCCATCGCGAGCAGCGAGACGACCACGAGGGCGCCGATCCACGTCGCCGCGACGGCCAGCGTGGCCGCGCTGCATCCACGCGGACAGGATCGCCGCGATCATCAGCGCGAGCACGGGCAGCCGCACGCGCCAGCGCACCGGCATCGTCTTCATCATCGAGGTCCACGCCATCGCGCCCTGGCGCACCACGACGCCCTTGTGGATGCGCAGGTGCTTCGCGCGGCCTTCGCGCATGTCGGCGTAGAGGCGCTCCGCGCCGGCGATCTCCTCGGCCGACGGCCGCGTGCGCACCGACATGTAGGCCACCGGCTGGCCGTTGCGCATCACCGGTGTCGCGTTCGCGCGGACCCAGTAATGGTCGCCGTTCTTGCGCCGGTTCTTCACCAACCCGGTCCAGGACTCGCCGCCCTGCAGCGTCTGCCTCATGTCGCCGAAGGCCTCGGGCGGCATGTCGGGATGCCGGACGATGTTGTGGGGCTGGCCGAGCAACTCCTCCGTCGTGAAGCCGCTGGCCTCGACGAAAGCCTCGTTGGCGTAGGTGACCCGACTCTTCGTGTCCGTCGTGGACATCAGCGTCGCGTCGGCGGGGAAGTCGTACTGGCGCTGGGTGACGGGCAAGTTCTTCCGCATGGCGTCCTCCTTGACTGTTTGATGCGGTGCGCTTCCCGCCGTGTGCCGGTCTGTGGAAGCGCGTTAAGCGTATGAAAAGTTCGCTTATCGCGCGACCCCTTCATATCAACGCCAGCAACGACTGACAAATGTTTTAATGAAAGACATTTGTTTGATCATGCATAGGCTGGCGCCCTAGAATCACGCGCCATGACGCCTCCCAAGGAACTTTCCTCGAAGGAACAGCTGCTGGCCTTGGTCGAAGCCAACCCCTTCATCGGCCAGCAAGAGCTGGCGGACCAACTCGGCCTGTCGCGCTCCGCCGTGGCCGGCCACCTGGGGCAGTTGACCCGCGAGGGCCGCATCCTCGGCCGCGCCTACGTGCTGCCGCAGCGCCAGCCCATCGTCTGCATCGGCGGCACGAACCTGGACCGCAAGCTGCGCGCCGTCGACCCGCTGCGCATGGGCAGCTCGAACCCGGCACGGCAGCATGAATCGGCGGGCGGCGTCGCCCGCAACATCGCGGAGAACCTGGCGAGGCTCGGCCTGCCGGTCCACCTGCTGACCGCCGTCGGACGCGATGCCGCAGGGCAGACGCTGCTGGCGCAGCTGCAGGGGCTGGGCGTCGATTGCGCCGGTTGCCTGCAGGCTTCCGACGCGGCGACGGGCAGCTACACGGCGGTGCTCGATCCCGACGGCGAGCTGGTGCTGGCGCTCGCGCACATGGAGTTGACGGACCGGCTCGATCCTGCCTTCCTGCGCCAGACCGCGCCGCAGCGGGCGCCGGCACGCTGGCTGGTCGCCGACCTGAACCTGCCTCGCGAGACGCTCGACGAGTTGCGCGCCGAAGCGCGGCTGCGCGGCCAGCGCCTGCTGCTGGTGGCCGTGTCGGAACCGAAGATGGCGCGGCTGGGCGCCGATCTGCGCGGTGTCGAATTGCTGGTGCTCAACCGCGGCGAGTTGCAGGCGCTGTCGGGCCGGGCCCTGCCAGACGACGACGCCTTGCACGCCGCGTGGCGATCGTTGCGGCAAGCCGGCCTGCAACGGCTCGTGATCAGCGACGGCGCGGACGGCGTCCGTTTCTCCGACGGTGACGCGCTCGTCCTGCTCCCCGCGCCGCCGCTGGATCCGGCGTCGATCCGCGAGGTCACCGGCGCCGGCGACGCGATGACCGCCGGCATCGTCGCCGCGTTGCACCGCGACCCCGACGACCTGCGCGGCGCCTGCGCGTTCGGCCTGCGGCTGGCGGCGCTGACGCTGCAGAGCGACGCCACCGTCAGCGAGGCGCTGAGCCCGGCATTGCTCGTCTGAGCCCGAGCGTCGCGCGCACGAATCCCAATCCCAATCCGAGTCCGAGACCCCTCAGGCTCGAATCCAAGAGAGAACCCATGAGCACGCAAGACCTGATCGACCAGAACCTCATCGACTTCTCGCCTGAGGTGGCGGCCGCGCGGGCGCAGGGCCGTCCGCTGGTGGCGCTGGAGTCCACGATCATTTCCCACGGCATGCCCTACCCGCAGAACGTGCAGACGGCGCGCGAGGTCGAGGCCATCGTGCGCGAACACGGCGCGGTGCCCGCGACGATCGCGGTGCTGGACGGGAAGATCCGCGTCGGCCTGAACGAGGCGCAGCTCGAACTGCTCGGCCAGTCCCCGGACGCAATGAAGCTGAGCCGCCGCGACCTGCCCTTCGCGCTCGCGACCGGCCGCGTCGGTGCCACGACGGTGGCCGCGACGATGATCTGCGCACGCCTGGCCGGCATCGAGGTCTTCGTCACCGGCGGCATCGGCGGCGTGCACCGCGGCGCGGAGACGTCCTTCGACATCTCCGCCGATCTGCAGGAACTGGCCCGCACGCCGGTGGCCGTGGTCTGCGCGGGCGCCAAGAGCATCCTCGACCTGGCGCTGACGCTGGAGTACCTGGAGACGCACGGCGTGCCGGTGCTGTCCGTGGGGCAGGAGAACTTCGCCGCGTTCTACACGCGCGACAGCGGCCTGAAGGCGGACTTCCGCATCGACGCGCCGGCCGACCAGGCGCGTTTCCTGCGGACGAAATGGGCGCTCGGGCTGAGCGGCGGCGCGGTGATCAGCAACCCGGTTCCGGCGGCGCATGAGATGCCGCGCGCCGTCATCGACGGCTTCGTGGAGCAGGCGCTCGCGGAAGCCTCCGCGCAGGGCATCAGCGGCAAGGCCGTGACGCCCTACCTGCTCGCCCGCATCAAGGACCTGAGCGGCGGCGCCAGCCTCGTCACCAACATCGCGCTGGTGAAGCACAACGCCGTCGTCGGCGCGGCGCTCGCCAAGGCGCTCGCACTCTGACGGCCGCTGGCCCTCACCCCTTCCCTCTCCCGCAAGCGAGAGAGGGTGACAAGCTCCTTTCAGCCATCTCCGAAAACGTTCCTTCACGCTCCAATCGCACAGGTTTTCCTCCCGCTCGCGCAGGATTAACCTGAACGAAACAATCATCGAAAGAGCCGGACTTAACCTTCCGCGCCCTCAGGGAGCTTTGCAAAGCGCGCCCTGGATGACTGTCGTTGGAGAACGTGTTCATGCGCCGCAAGCCCCTTGTCCTGTCATTGATCGTCGTCCTGCTCATCGCGGGCGGAGGCTGGTGGTGGAAGTCCCGGGCGGCCTCGCGCGAAGGCGGCGAGGCAGGACCCGCCGCGGCCGCGCGCGGCGCGACCGGAGCGTCGGGCCCCGCCGGCACGCAGACCGTCGGCGTCGTCACCGCGCAGCGCCGCGACGTCCCGGTCACCGTCGAAGCCTCCGGCACCGTCACGCCGATCAACCAGGTCGACCTCCGCGCCCAGACCACCTCGACGATCCGCGACGTGCTGGTCCACGACGGCCAGACGGTCACCAAGGGTCAGGTCTTGTTCCGCTTCGACGAGCGCGCGGACCGCGCCAACCTCGACAAGGCGCGGGCCCAGCTCGCCCGCGACAAGGCCAGCCTCGGCGACCTGCAGCGCCAGTACGAACGCGCCAAGGACCTGCTGGCGCAGAACTTCGTCGCGCAGAGCGCCCTGGACACCGCGCTGGCCAGCCTGCAAGGCGGCCGCAGCCTGGTGGACGCGGACGCCGCCGCGGTGGAATCCGCCGCCGTCGCGCTGAGCTACAACGAGATCCGCGCGCCCTTCTCCGGCCGCGCCGGCGCCGTGAACGTCTGGCCCGGCAGCCTGGTCCAGGCCAGCGCGACCGGCACGCCGCTGGTCAACATCGTCCAGATCGATCCCATCGCCATCAGCTTCAACCTGCCCGAGACGGAACTCGCGCCCGTGCTCGACGCGATGCGTCCCGCCGCCACGGGCGCCCAGGTCAGGCCGCCCGAGGTGCAGGTCGTCCTGCCGACCATCGAAGGCGGCCCTTCCCGGAAAGACAGCAAGGGCGGCAAGTCCGTCGAATCGGTCGCCCACGGCAAGCTCACCTTCGTCGACAACCTCGTCGACGCGACCACCGGCACCATCAAGCTGAAGGCCGAGTTCACGAACGACGCGCAGAAGCTCTGGCCCGGCCAGTACCTGCGCGTGCGCATGACGCTGCGCAGCATGAAGGACGCGGTCGTGATCCCGCAGGCCGCGATCATCCTGCGCGGCAGCGACCGCCAGGTCTACGTCGTCGGCCCCGACAAGACCGCCCAGCTCAAGCCGGTGAAGCTGCGCTACGCCTTCGGCGAGATGGCCGTGGTCGACGGCGTCGACGCGGGCGCGACCGTGGTGCTCGACGGCAAGCAGAACCTGCGCCCCGGCACGCCGCTGCGCACGCAGCCCGCCGCCGTCGATCCAGCCGCCGCCGCGCGTCTGGCCGCGGCCTCGGCCGCCGCGGGCGGTGGCGCCTCCGGCAACGACGTCGCCGCGCCCTGATCCGGCCGTCCGGCCCACGCCTTCGACGTCCCTGACGTCCCGACGCCTTCAGCCCCCGCGGAAGCTGCCATGAATCTCACCGAACTCTTCATCCGCCGGCCGGTCATGACCGTGCTGCTGAACGTCGCGCTGGTCGTCGCCGGCATCGCCGCGTGGAGCCGCATCCCGGTCGCCGCGCTGCCCAGCTTCAACACGCCGGTCATCAACGTGCAGGCCACGCTCCCCGGCGCCAGCCCCGAGACGATGGCCTCGTCCGTCGCGCTGCCGCTGGAGAAGCAGTTCTCGACGATCGCCGGCATCACGACGATCTCCTCGACCAACACGTTGGGCAACAGCTCGCTGACGCTGGAGTTCGACTCCGCGCGCGACATCGACGCCGCCGCGGTCGACGTGCAGGCTGCGCTGTTCCGCTCGCTGCGGGCGCTGCCGGTCGAGATGACGACGCCGCCGTCCTACCGCAAGGTCAACCCGGCCGATGCGCCGGTGCTGCTGGTGGCGCTGACCTCCCCGTCGGTCAACCTGTCCGAGCTCAACGACTACGCCGAAAACCTGATCACCCCCAGCCTGTCGACGATCGACGGCGTGGCGCAGGTGTCCATCTACGGCCAGAAGCGCTTCGCGGTGCGCATCAAGGCGCGCAACGAGCTGCTCCAGCAGCGCAACATCACGCTCGACGAGCTGCAGGCCGCCGTCAAGGGCGCCAACGCCAACACGCCGGTCGGCACGTTGGACGGCGCGCGCCAGACGCTGACCATCCAGGCCAACAAGCAGCTGCGCGACGCCAACGCCTTCGGCGGCATCGTCGTGGCCACGCGCAACGGCGCGCCGGTGTTCCTGCGCGACGTGGCCGACGTCGAGGACAGCTACGAGACCGTCAAGTCCTTTTCCAACTTCAACGGCGAGCGCTCCATCGTGCTGGCCGTGCAGCGCCAGCCCGACGCCAACACGGTGAAGGTGGTCGACGCGGTGAAGGCGATGCTGCCGCGCTTCGCTGCGCAGTTGCCGGCGTCGGTGCAGATGAGCACGCTGAACGACCGCTCGGTGTCGATCCGCGAGGGCCTGCACGACGTCTACTTCACGCTGGCGCTGACGGTGGCGCTGGTCGTGATGGTGATCTTCCTGTTCCTGCGCCGCATGGTCGCGACGCTGATCCCGACGCTGTCGCTTCCGATCTCGCTGATCGGCGCGGTGACGCTGCTGTTCGCGCTGGGCTACAGCCTGGACAACATCTCGCTGCTGGGCATCACGCTGGCCGTGGGGCTGGTGGTCGACGACGCGATCGTGATGCTGGAGAACATCTACCGCCACGTCGAGGACGGCATGGCGCCCTTCGACGCCGCAATCCGCGGCGCGCGCGAGATGGCGTTCACCATCATGTCGATCTCGATCTCGCTGATCGCGGTGCTGATCCCGATCTTCTTCATGCCGGGTGTCATCGGCCTGCTGTTCCACGAGTTCGCGGTCGTCGTGTCGCTGGCGATCGGCGTGTCGGCGGGGGTGTCGCTGACGCTGGTGCCGATGCTGTGCAGCCGCTTCCTCAGCAGCCACCACGAGGTCGAGGAGAACGCGCTCGGCCGCACGTTCGAGGCCGGCTTCGGCTGGGTGCTGAGCAAGTACACCGCGTCGCTGGACTGGGCGCTGGCGCGCCGCTGGGTCGTCGGCGTGGTGGCGCTCGCCACCTTCATCGCCAGCGCGTGGCTCTGGATCGCCATCCCCAAGGGCTTCTTCCCGGAAGAGGACATCGGCCAGATCCAGGCCAGCACCGAAGCGGCCGAGGACATCTCCTTCGCCGCGATGACGGTGCTGCAGGAACGCGTCGCGCAGATCGTGCAGGACGATCCGTCGGTGTCGTCGGCGTCCGCCGCGGTGGGCGGCGGCGGGGGCGGCGGCAACGTCAACACGGGGCGCCTCTTCATCAACCTGAAGTCGCGCGGCGAGCGTCCCCCGATGCCGCAGGTGCTGGAGCAGTTGCGCAAGAAGCTGCGCGGCGTGCCCGGCATCGCGGTCTACCTGCGACCGGTGCAGAACCTGCAGCTCGGCGGGCGGCAGTCCAAGAGCCGCTACCAGTTCACGCTGCAGTCGGTCAGTACCGGCGAGCTCAACACCTGGGCCGTGAAGCTGCAGGACAAGCTGCGCAACGACCCGGTCTTCCGCGACGTCACCAGCGACTCGCAGCTGCGCGGGCTGCAGGCCAACCTCGTGATCGACCGCGAGCGCGCGACGCTGCTGGGCGTGCAGATGCAGGACCTGCGCAACGCGCTGTATTCGGCCTTCGGCGAGCGCCAGGTCTCCAGCATCTACGCGGAGAGCAACACCTACCAGGTGATCATGGAAGCGACCGACAGCGACCGCCTCAGCGAGGACGCCTTCGACAAGATCTACCTGCGCGGCAAGAACAACACGATGGTGCCGCTGACGGCCTTCGCGAGCGTGAAGCGCGAGCTCGGCCCGACGGCGGTGAACCACCAGGGCCAGCTGCAGGCGATCACCCTGAGCTTCAACCTCGCGCCGGACGTGCCGCTGGGCACGGCCACGGGCAAGATCGACCAGTTCACCAAGGAGATCGGCCTGCCGCCGTCCATCATCACCAGCTACGGCGGCGACGCGGCGGTGTTCAAGGATTCGCAGGGCGGCCAGCTGCTGCTGATCGTGCTGGCGATCGCGGTGATCTACGTGCTGCTGGGCGTGCTCTACGAGAGCTACATCCACCCGCTGACCATCCTGGCGGGGCTGCCGTCGGCGGCGGTGGGCGCGCTGCTGACGCTGCAGCTCGCGGGCATGGAGCTGACGATCATCGCGACCATCGGCATCCTGATGCTGGTGGGCATCGTCAAGAAGAACGCGATCATGATGATCGACTTCGCGCTCGACGCGCAGCGCAACGGCGGCATGACGCCGCAGCAGGCGATCCGCGAGGCCTGCATCCTGCGCTTCCGCCCGATCATGATGACGACGCTGGCCGCGCTGATGGGCGCGCTGCCGATCGCGCTGGGCCTGGGCGCCGGCGCGGAACTGCGCCAGCCGCTGGGACTGGCGGTGGTCGGCGGACTGGTCCTGTCGCAGGCGGTGACGCTCTACATCACGCCGGTGATCTACCTGGCGCTGGACCGCTTCAGCGGTAGGGGCCGGATACGCGGGAGGTGGAGCACACGCGACTGACGGAACATCCGGCGCAGCCAGCTCCCGGCCACGCGGACTGACCACGAGACGAGGCGTCTGTAAAACGAACTTTGAACATTTGTGGATCGGCATCAACTCAGTTGTCATGTCAATCGAACGCACCAACCCCACCTCATCTTCCCTATCGCCTCCGTCGCTCGCACCCGATCCGCCGTCGGCAGCGTCGTGGCCCACAGACCAGGCCTTTGCCGCACATCTTCAGAATCTGAAATTCTTCTCCCGCCGGCGCGAGCCGCTCGCCATCCGCAGTTCTACAGACGGAACACATCTACGACCTTGCTTCGCCCATCAAGCGATTCGTGGACGCGTCCGAGCTGCCCCCCAACAGCTTCGTCCTGCAAGACAGGGTGGCGATGATCGCGGCTGCCGTTCGCAACGGGGATCTGCCCGTGGAACACGCTCGACGCCTCCTGGTACCGAGCGAACCTTCGTGGCTGACCAGCTTGAACACATCGTGGCGCATCCGTCTGGCGCATGACACGCTTCAGACCCTCACAAGAGCTTCCGTATTGAGCGACGGGACGGCGACCGCCGCCAGCCAATCGCTGTTACGGGGGCTGCTCGAGACCGAAGGGAACTCGCCGAGCGAGGTGCTACTCAGCATGGCCCTGTTCGACAAGGTCTCGTGGCTGCCACCTCTCGACGGCCAGAGGGCCATCCTGGCCAGTCGTATGGTCGACTTCATGTACCAGATGCAATTCACCGAGGCCGAGATCGGCCAGGTCAGCACTGTCCCGCGCAAGAAGGCGCCGCCGTTCCCACTGGCTTCGCAACCCGCATGACCTGACCCCTCGCCACGCCCGCCGGCTCAGCCTGGCGGGTTGAAGCGCCGACGTGCCAGCGCCGCCGCATCGCGTCCGATGCATCCCGGCGCGTGATCGTTGACGAGCCCCATCGCCTGCATGAACGCATAGACCGTCGTCGGGCCGACGAACTTCCAGCCGCGTTTCTTCAGTTCCTTGGACAGTCGGATCGACGTCTCCGACGTCGCCCTCACATCGCCGCCCTCCTCCGGATCCTCGAAGCGCCAGAAGAACGCGGCCAGCGAGCCGGCGTCCTTCTGAAGCTCGAGCGCGCGGGACGCGTTGTGGATCGCCGCCTCGATCTTGCCGCGATGACGCACGACGCCCTCGTCCGCGAGCAGTCGCGCCATGTCGGCCTCGCCGAACTTCGCGACCCTGGCGATCTCGAACCGCTTGAAGGCCTTCCGGAAGTCTCGCGCTTCGCGAGGATCGTCCGCCACGACAACCCCGACTGGAACCCCTCCAGGCAGAGCTTTTCGACAGTCGCCGGTCCTCGTCGACCGGGTAGCCCCATTCGTTGTCGTGGTAGTCGCGGTACATGTCGAAGCCCGGCGCCTCGCACCACTTGCATCGCCATTGGCCGTCCGGGCCTTGCGCCAATCGTTCCGTCATCACCTCTCCGCACGGCCTCGACGCGGGCCCTGACTGGCGATTCTGCCGGCAAGCGTGCCCCCGACGCGCAGAACGCTCCCCCGCCCAGTGCCACTGCACGCGCCATGCATCCACTGATCGCCGCGTTCACGTCCTCATTTCTCCAGGACCCTGCGCTCGACGCCGCGGTGCCCGTGACCGCCAGCACGGCCGAAGGACGGGCGCACGACCCCTGGTGGTATCAGCCCGGATCCCGGCAGTCGCCTGAAGCGTTCGCGCGCGGCAACGGCTTCGATCGATTCGCGTCCAGCCTGTCGGCGCGCATCTCGGCCTTGGCGGCGATCGTCGGCACGGCGTCGATCGAAGCCGACGCCTTCGTCACCTTCCAGGCCCATGTGCTGGACGTCGACAGCAAAGGCGCCAACCGCCACTTCGGTGACGCCGCCGGCAACGTCTATGGCGAGGGCGCCCAGTACCTGGATCGCCTCGTGCACCTGATCGGCGACCCTCGCCTGACGCCGGAGACGCGCATCACCGCATTGCGCGAGCTCGCCCCGCAATTGGTCGAGTGCGGCAACGGTGCCGTGGTCGCCCTTCAGCAGAGCGTCGCGCGCCTGGATCCGGACGGACGGGGTCTGCGAGGGAAATGCCGCACGCTCATGGAACTCACCATCGACAGGTCGCCGCCGAAGTCCTCGACCGGCGTCACGCCAGGGCATTGTGGGCGGCACCGGGCATGCATCGGCACCATGTGGCGGGCCTGCAGACGCGCCTGTACGGCGCACTGGGCCTGCCCTGGCGTCCGTCCAACGATCCGATGGCCAAGGCCACGTTCCCCACCCCGGACCATCGAGAGTTGCCTCCAGCAACTCGGCAGCGTGTTGACGCCATCCGCCCTGGCATTGACGTTGGCGGAGGACTATCTCGCGAGATGCACGGAGGCCCTCCGCGACGCCGGCGCGTGCCGCCCGGACGCGCCGCTCACGATCGGCGAGATCGACGCGGGGACGCTGACGCTGCTCCACGAGTTCAATGTGACGCCGACGCACGACGCGTTGGTTCGCGTGGACGCGGACGCCGGCAGTTGCGTGCTCCAGGACGATCCGATCCTGGTGGGCCTCCAGTTCCTCGAAGAACTGTCGAAGGCCGACGTGGTCCATGCGGCGTGCCACGAACCGGTCGCTTCATGGATCGACGGCAGCGGTGAGCCGGTGCAGTGCTTCGTCAACGGGGCGCTGTCGTGGGCCGTCCAGGACGGCCGGCCACGGCCGCTGATCGCATCGGACCTCCCCGGGCTGGCGACCTTGACCGTCGCGCCGCTGAACGCGGCGGCCAGGCGGTCGCTCAGGCTGGCCAGCACGCCATCGGCGTTGGCCGCGCACGTCGATCCGCGCCTGCTGCGGGACGCCGACACCTGCACCTGGTTGTGCGACCAGTTCGACGACGCCGGTCTGGCGTCGCTGTTGAGCGATTGGCATGCCAGGCAAGCCTGGACCCCGGAGCAGTTCACCTGGATTGCGCACGCGCTCGCTGCCCAGGGCCGCGTCGATCTGTTCACAAGCCTGCCCTTCGACTGGCCCGCCAACGCCCGTCTCGCGGTCATCGTCCGCGCACTGGACGCCAAGCCGCCGAAGCTGGATCCCGGCGGTCTGCGGCAGGTCCTCGCCATGACGGTCCAGGATCAACAGTCGCTGCTGGAATGCGTCCTCCTGAAGGCGGACCTGCCCCTGTGCTGCCGCTTTCTGGATGCGCTGACGACCCGGGCCCGCGCGGGGGAGCTGGAGATCGGCACCTGGGAGGTTTTCACCGATGCCGCCATGGAGAAGTCGGGCATCGCCGCGCGCCTCTACCGGTCCACGGGGACCTACTGTTCGCTGACCAGACTGTTCCAGCATCGCAATCTGCAAGGCCTGCTGATGAAGGGCACCAGCTCGCCCAGACAGTTGGCCACGGACCTGCTCCCTCCCGTGAAGGGGATATTTCCACGGGTCATCGATACGAACGATGAGGGTCACGTCCTTGCCGCGTTGCTGGCCGTCGAGGTCATCGGAAAGTATGCCTGGGGAGGCGACAAGGCGCGCGGCCGCCACACCTTGCGTGCGCTGCTCGAGGGCCCCGGCCGATGCGCCTCCGGGGCCCTGCAGCGTCTGCACGGGCCGCGCACCGAGGACCTCTTCATCGCGCTGCTGGCGGAGACCCTCCGGGCGATGCGGCGGTTGTCCTTCAGCCGGGAGGAAGCGAGGGCCCTGCTTCGCATCCGTCCCTCCTCGGCCTCCGCGAAAGTGGGCGAGATCCTGGACGAAGTCGCCCGGCAGATCGACAGCGCGACGGACGACGAACAGCTCCCGGAGTCGCTCGACGACTTGTTGACCTACACCCTCGCCCGATGACGCCGGGGCGAGCCGGCCGCCCGTCGCGCCGCCGTCGCGAATCGACGGATCGACGAATCGACGAATCGACGAATCGATCATGTTTGTTCGCACACTCACCGCGCATGCCTGTCATCCACGATCTGTACTCTTCCACCTTCCTCGCCGAGGCGCCGATCGTCGACGCCAGCCGCCGCCGCCCGCACCTGCCGATGCGACGTCGGACGGCGATTGGACCTACAACCCCCAGCGCCATGGCGCCTTCGAGGCGTTCTTTCGACACGCGGACTATCCGCCGTTCCGCGAACGCGTCGAACGCAACATCGACGATCTGATCGCCTTCGCCCGCGCCGGCGACCTGCGCGGCGCCGTCCCGCACCTCGAGGCCCTGCGCAACAAGCTGTTCGACATCGGCGTCGACGGGCATCCCCTGAGCGTCAAGCCGTACGAGGTCATCAAGTCCTATGGCCCCCTGGTCGAGTCCCTGGACCGACTGGTGCCGCTGTTCCACGACGAGACGATGCGCCTCGAGAGCCGGCGCACGGAACTGCAGCGGCTGGCGCCGGAGCTGCCGGTCTGTGCCAACGGCGCGCTCAACGCCGTGCAGTCCGCGCTGATCCAGCTCGAGCTGAAACGCTCCGGTCTGTGCGGGAAGTTCCGCGCCACGGTCGAGCACATCGTCGAACAGGCGGCCACCGATGCCGTCGAGATCAAGTACCAGCGCGACTTCCACCTGGCTCACCTGGAGCAGCGGCACTACGTCGCCGGATTGAAATCGAAGCTGTATCAGGAACTCGGACTGCGCTGGGAACTGCCCGCGGACGACTCCGCCTACCGCCGGCACTCCGAGAACTTCGTCCGGCGCGTGGCCGGATCCCTGACCGAGGCCATCGCGCCCGGGGCGGTGGCCCGTGTGATGGCGGAGGACTACCTCGCGCGTTTCACCGACGGCATGAACGAGACGCTCAGGCCGCGCGGCGCGGGGGCCTGGCCCACCGACGGGGATGTCGAGGACTGCACCGCCCTGCTGTCGTTGGAGTTCGGTCCGCCGCCGCCGCGCCATGGCCTGCTGCGACAGCACCCGGACGGCATCGGTTGGGAATGCCTCACCGACCCCACGCTCGTCGCGGCGCACCTGCTGGACAGCCTGCACGACGCCGGCATGCTGCAGCAACGCCGCGCGCCCAGCACCGTCGCCCGCTGGACGACCGTCGACCTGCCGCCGGCGCACTGTGAGCTCCAGTCGGTCGATGGGCTGACCTGGGTGGCAGAGAACGGCCATCGGCGCCCCTTGGAGGCCGAGGATCTGAAGCAGCTGAACGACCGCGCCGCCCTGAGCGCGCCGATGGTCCTGGCGGCCATCGCGAACAGTCCGCCCGACACCGTCGCCACCCTGGCGGAGCCCGATTGGCTGCTGAACCGCGAGGTGGGCGACCGCCTGCTGGGTCGCGTCGGGCTGGGCGGGGTCGCAGCGCTGGTCGAGGCACGACGTGCCGCCGGCACCTGGACCGACGAGCTCGACGCCTGGTGGACCGGCGTCCAGGAGGCACACGGCCCGAACCCGCCCCCCGCGGGTCGCATCAGCTGGTCGGACGCCCAGGGACAGCATCAGCTCGCGCCCGTCCAGATCAGCGATCTGCTGGGCGCCCGGATCGGGGATCTGCTGGACCAGCGCGAGCTCGGCCCGTTGTCCACGGAGACGCTCACCCACCTGAGCGACCTGCTGAGCTTGACCTTGACCGAGCCGACGCCGAGGGCCCCTCGCGCCGTCGACGCCTCCGACCTCACCAACGCCGCCCGCGCGGCCCGGGAGGCCCGGAACGCCTTCAAGCGTGCGATGGCGATCGAAGAACCCATCCGGACGTGGTGGGCCACGGTCGGCGAGGCCCTGCGCGCCGACCCGCCGCGGATGACCGGCGACGCCTTGGCGGATGTGCTGACGACGGCAGGCAGCGAGTCGACCGTCCCGTTCGTCCGCGCCCTCACCGTGGCGGACGACAACGTGCGGCAGGTCTTCATGGACGGCCTGACGGAGTTGCAACGCGATGGTCTTCTGGCCACGGATCGACTGGTCGCGCGGCTGACGCAGCCGCACGCGGCCTCCGACGGGCTGACCGCACGGCTGACCTCGCCGGAATTCGACCTGGAGACCCTGCTGGCGTTCACCACGAGGGCGGTGGCCGACGGCCATCTCGAACGCGAACGTGGCCTGGAACTGCTTCTTCGGATCCGCACCGATCGCCGCCTCGTCGACGCCCCTGCCGCTCGTCCTGTTCGAGCGCGCCGACGCGCGCGCCGACAAGCGCCTGCGAGCCTATTTCTCCGCGCTGAGAGAGGCGGCGTCGCGCGGCGTGGTCACGCCGGGACGAGCTCCTGCGATTGACCGGCCACGGACGCAGCGCCCATCCCGTGGCCGATGCCTGGCAGGCCACGCCCTCGATGACGAAACGTCCCCCCGCGTCGGCCTGGTTCCTGGGCATCGCTCAACTGTGTGCGGAAGGCCACCTGGCGGTCGAGGAGGCGGAAACACTGCTGGTCCCGCCCCCAGCAGGCAACGTGTCGGCCTGGGGGGATCTCGCGGACAACTGGCAACAGCAGCAGGTCCTGAACATCCTGTGGTCCGTGCCGCGCCCCCGCTTCGCGGGGCTTCGCGAGCCGTTGCCGCCTGAGCCGACGGAGGTCGCGCAGCGGCGTCGTCAGCTGTTGAGCGCCGTGACCGGTACGGGTTCCGGAACGCCCTGCCGCTTGATCAGGGCGCTGCACGACGCCGTCCCGGACCCGGGCGCGGGGTTGAGGTCCTTCATCGAGCAGCAGTTGGCGTTGACGATGACGACGCTGGGCTTCGGCGCCGAGGAGATCGCCGCCGCCGTCGGCAAACCCGTCGACGCGGTCGCCTAGCCCGGGTCGCGGTGAAACCGCGCGCGGTCGCTCGGCCAGGTGTGGGCGCGCGCCTCGATCAGGTCGAGCACCTGCACGAAACCGCTGGCGGCGCCGTAGTAGGGATCCGGCACCTCGTCCAGGCCCAGCCCCGTCATGCCGGCCAGGAACAGCCCGAGCTGCGCCTGCGCCGCCGGCGGCCGCATCGCCTGCAGGCCGCGCAGCACCTGGCGGTCCATCGCCAGGATCAGGTCGTAGCGGTCGAAGTCCTCGGGCTTCACCTTGCGCGAGCGCCAGCGCCGGTCCATGCCGTAGCCGCGCTGCTCCAGCACCGCCAGCGCGCGCTTGTCGACGGCGTGCGCGCGCGACGACGCGAACACGCCGGCCGAGTGCACCTCCGTCAGGCCGAGCTCGGGGGCGCGCAGCCGCAGCACCGCCTCGGCCATCGGCGAGCGGCACAGGTTGGCCGCGCAGACCAGCAGCAGTCGGGTCACCGTGTCGACGCGTCCGGGTTCAGAGCGCCAGCTCGGCGCGCATCGCGTCGATGACGCCCTTGTAATCGGGCTTGCCGAAGATCGCCGAGCCCGCCACGAAGGTGTCCGCGCCCGCGGCCGCGATCTCGCGGATGTTGTCCACCTTCACGCCGCCGTCGATCTCCAGGCGGATGTCGCGGCCGCTGGCCAGGATCATGGCCTTGGCCTGCTGCAGCTTCTTCAGCGCGCCGGGGATGAAGCTCTGCCCGCCGAAGCCGGGGTTGACGCTCATGATCAGCACCAGGTCGACCTTGTCGATGACCCACTCCAGCACATCCAGCGGCGTGGCCGGGTTGAACACCAGGCCCGCCTGCGCGCCTTCGGCCTTGATCAGCTGGATCGTGCGGTCGACGTGCGCGCTGGCCTCGGGGTGGAAGCTCACCAGGTTGGCGCCCGCGCGGCAGAAGGCCTGCGCCAGGCTGTCCACCGGCTGCACCATCAGGTGGACGTCGATGGGCGCCGGCGTGCCGTCGGGCTTCACGGCGTGTTTCTTCAGCGCCTCGCAGACCATCGGGCCGAAGGTCAGGTTGGGCACGTAATGGTTGTCCATCACGTCGAAGTGGATCCAGTCCGCGCCGGCGGCCAGCACGTTGCGGACTTCCTCGCCGAGATTGGCGAAATCGGCGGACAGGATGCTGGGGGCGATGCGATAGGTGGGCGGGTTCATGGCGGGGCGGGCGCGGAGCCGCTGGCGGGGAAAGTCGACGATTGTAGAAAGGCCGGCGCGCGAGCGGGCGCCGCCCGGCCATGACACCCGTCGATGGCGCTCGACGACGGCGCTCAGCGGTAGCGTTCGGCCAGCCGCGCGATCTCCCCGGACGCGCTGAGCTGGCGCAGGCGGTCGGTCAGGCGCTCCACCACCGCCTCGGGCAGCTGGCGCGAGACCACGACGTACTGGGTTTCCTCCTCGAAGACGTGAGGCCCGATGCGCACGCGCGACGCCAGGCCCTCGCCGCGCGCGGCCTGACGCAGGTTGAAGTCCTGGCCATAGACCCCGCCGGCGCGGCCGCGCACCAGCATCTGCAGCGCCTCCTTGTCGCTGCGCGCGGATTCGATGAACGACACGTCGGCCTCCTGCAGGGTGGCGGCCAGCTTGGTCCCCTGGGCCAGCAGCAGCGGCTGGCGCCGCGAGAAGGCGCGCAACTCGTCCCAGCTGCCGGGCGCGCGTTCCTCGCCGACGCGCATCGCCAGCACATGCGAGATGCGGTACAGCGGCACCGGCAGGTAGCGCATCAGCGCATGGCGGTGCTCGGACTTGAGCAGGCAGAAGAACACGTCGAGGTCGCCGTTGCTCAGCATCAGCTCGAGGCGGCGCAGCGGCACCTGCTGGGTCAGGCCCTCGATGCGCAGGTCCGGATCGGTCCGCATCACGGCCTCGGCGATCTCGCCGCACAGACCGGGGCGCTGCGGGTCGCCCGACGCGTACTTGGCCGGCGCGCCGGCCTGCGCGGCGCTGCGCAGCATCAGCGGTCCCGTGGCGCCGGCCCCCGGCACCGCGGGTGCCGCGGGCCCGGACGGCGCCGCCATCGCCGAGTTCGCGGCCACCAGCCCGAACCTGACGCCCGCGGCCACGCCGCCGGCCAACGCGCAGCCGCGCGCCATGGCCTGACGTCGATTGGGCCGGGGGGATGCCGGCGGGTGTCCTGCCCTTGTCTCCATGACGGATGGCGTCCGGTGCGTGCCGGCCGCGTGGGGTGGTCCGTTCGAGCGGGTCCTGCTTGTGCTCTGTGCGATAGCCAGCATAGCCGAGGCGGCGCCTAGAATCCGCCGATGGCACATCCGCATTTCCACTGCAGCGTGGCCGTCGAGCCGCTCGCCGATCAGACCTTCCCGGATCGCAACGAGTTCGCGTACGGCTATACCGTGACGATCGAGAACCGGGGCGACGTCACCGCCCAGCTCATCGGCCGCCACTGGACCATCGTCGACGGCAACGGCAAGGAGCAGGAAGTGCACGGGCTGGCCGTCGTCGGCCACCAGCCGCTGCTGCAGCCGGGCGAACGCTTCCAGTACAGCTCCTGGGCGCAGATCGCGACCCGCCACGGCACGATGAGCGGCCGCTTCCTGTGCGTCACGGACAAGGCCGAGGTCTTCCACGCCGACGTGCCGGAGTTCCTGCTGGCCGACTCCGGCTCCCTGCATTGATGTTCCGTCGCCAGGGCTGGGACCTCACCGCGCTGCTCAACGCGGCGCATCCGCAGGCACCGCTGGCCGAGCGCAACCTCTGGCTGGTGCGACTGATCGAATGGCTGCGGCACGCGCCGCTCAAGGACGACCGGGCGCCGGCGCCGGCCGCCACCGCCGCGGGCGCGGCGACCCCGTCGACCCTCGGGGACGAGCCGGCACCCGCGGCGCCTGCCGTCGCGCTCGCCGCCGCGCCGTCCGCCCCGCTGCCGGTCCGCCGTCTCAAGTACCTGCTCCGCATGCTGGAGCGCCATCCGGATCACGCGAAAGCCTTCGCCGAGGTCATCGCCAGCGTCTGGGCCGACGTCGACGCGATCAGCCTGTTCGCCGAGGTCGGCTTCGCGCCGCGGATGGCGTTGTGGAACGAGTTCCTCGGCCGCCTGCGCCGGCGCCTGCTGCCGCTGAGCGCGGACACCCGGGACCTGTCCGAACTCTTCGAGCTGCTGTTCCCGCACGAGGCCGACGAGCAGTGGATCAACGCCGTCGACGACGAACTGCTGGAGCGCCTGGGACTGCTCTTCGCCGGCGCGCCCGAGGGCGACTGGCGCGAGGAGATGCGCGCCGCGATCACGGTGCTGGTGAGCTCGGTGCGCTCGGCCGGCCTGTCCGGCGCGCTGCGCGTGCGCATGGATCCGCAGCTGCTGGCCAAGCGCCCGTTCCGCAACCTCGCGACCGCCTGGGAGCAGGTCGAGCACGCGCTGGTCGAACACGACCGCGCCACGCTGCCCGGCAGGCTGCAGTACCTGCGCGGGCTGCTCGATGAATGCCGGGCGGCGGTGCGTTCCGTGCCGGATCACCTGGAGGAACACGGCGTCTCGGTGGACCTGATGTTCGGCGTCGAGCAGATGCAGGCGCGGCTGCGCCGCGTCGAGGACCTGCTCGCGGTGCTGCTGGCGGATCACCCCGAGCGCGAGCTGCTGCGGCTGGTGGCGAGCCTGGTGGCCGTCGTGCACGATCGACGCAGCATCCGGACGCTGTTCGCGCGGCACTACTCGCTGCTGGCGCGCAAGGTCGCCGAACGCAGCGCCGAAACCGGCGAGCACTACATCACCCGCAACCGCGAGGAGTACGGCGACATGCTGCGCCGCGCCGGGGGCGGCGGGCTGGTGATCGCGGGCACGACCTTCATGAAGTTCGCGATCATGGCGGTGGGCCTGTCCGCGTTCTGGGGCGGGTTCTGGGCGGGCGTGAACTACGCGGCCAGCTTCGTGCTCATCCTGCTGCTGCACTGGACCGTCGCGACCAAGCAGCCGGCGATGACGGCGCCCGCGCTGGCCGACAAGCTCCGCCACATCGACAGCGACGCCGGCCTGCAGGCCTTCGTCGACGAGGTGGCGCACCTGTTCCGCTCGCAGACGGCGGGGATCATCGGCAACCTCGCGCTGGCGGCGCCGATGGTGCTCGTCGTGCAACTGGCGGCCTGGTTGAGCTTCGGCAAACCGCTGGTGGGCGTGAAGGAAGCCGAGCACGTGCTGCATTCGCTGACCGTGCTGGGGCCGTCGCTGTTCTTCGCGGCCTTCACCGGCGTGCTGCTGTTCGCGTCCAGCCTGATCGCGGGCTGGGTCGAGAACTGGTTCGTCTTCCATCGGCTGGACAGTGCGATCGCGTGGAACCCGCGCATCGTCGCGCGGCTGGGCGCGAACCGGGCGGGACGCTGGTCGCGCTGGTGGCGCGACAACATCTCGGGGCTGACGGCCAACATCAGCCTGGGCCTGATGCTCGGGCTGGTGCCGGCGCTGCTGGGGTTCTTCGGTCTGCCGATCGAGGTCCGGCACGTGACGCTGTCGACCGGTCAGCTGGCCGCCGCAGCCGGGGCGCTGGGGCTGGACGTGCTCAAGCACTGGCCGTTCTGGCTCTGCGTGATCAGCATCCTGGGCACCGGCGTGCTGAACGTGGGCGTCAGCTTCTACCTCGCGTTCAAGGTGGCGTTGCGCTCGCGCGGGATCCGGCTCGCGGACCAGAAGCGCGTGCGCGCGGCGATCTGGACGCGGATGCGCCGCCAGCCGCTGAGCTTCCTCGTGCCGCCGAAGGGCTGAGGCTCGAACGCCGACGCTCGAGGGCTGACGCCTGAACGCCGGGCCGCTCAGGCGGCGTCGCGGTCGTCGGGCCGTTCGCCGCCCTTGCGGCCGGAGAACATCGTCCACCAGACGATGAAGACGAGCAGCGCGAGGGCGCCGAGCGCCTCCAGCAAAATCACGCCCATGATTCGTGGTCCGATCCGTAGCAGAACTCGCCGCTGGAGCGCGGCGCTGGCGATTCTAGGCGCGCTGGGGGCGGCCTCCGGCGCCCTCGTCGCTCCATTGGCCTTCGCGACGGGATTGCCCATCGATCCCGAGAAGCTGCTCAACGGCGAGGACGACACCGCCGGCCGCCACGTGCTGCAACGCGAGCGCGCCCGCTGGGTCGCCGCGGCGTGGAACGAGTTGCCCGGCTGGGGCCAGGACCGAGCGCTGGAATGGTGGCCCGCGATGCTGCGCGGCTGCGAGAAGCCCATGCCGGGCTGGGCCGCGATCTGCGCGCAGGCTCGCGGCTTCAAGCCGGGCGACGACTGGGACGCGATGGTCTGGTTGATGAAGCGGCTGCAACCGTATCGCGTCGAATCGCCCGAGGGCCAGCGCGAAGGCGTGGCGACCGGTTACTACGAGCCGGAGCTCGCGGCGCGGCGCCAGTCGCAGGGCGAGTTCCGCGTGCCGCTGCTGGCGCCGCCGCAAGACCTGGCACAGCGCAAGCCTTACGACACCCGTCAGCAGATCGAGAGCAACGCGTCGCTGTCGCGGCTCAGCCTGGCCTGGGTGCAGGACCCGCTGGACGCGCTGGTGATGCAGATCCAGGGCAGCGGCCGGCTGCGGGTGACCGAGCGCGATGGCACCAGCCGTTGGGTGCGGCTGTCCTTCGCGGCGCACAACGAGCAGCCGTACCGCTCGATGGGTCAGTGGCTGATCGCCCAGGGTGAGCTGCGGACCACGGAGGCGTCGTGGCCGGGCATCAAGGACTGGGGACGGCGCAATCCGCAGCGGCTCAAGGAGGCGATGTGGGCGAACCCGCGCTATGTCTTCTTCCGCGAAGAGCCGTTGCCCGATCTGGCGGTGGGTCCGCGCGGGGGTCAGGGCGTGCCCCTGACGCCGGGGCGCTCGATCGCGGTGGACAAGGCCAGCATCCCCTACGGCACGCCGGTGTGGCTGGACACGACCGAACCGCTGTCGACGACGCCGATGCGGCGGCTGGTGATGGCGCAGGACACCGGCGCGGCGATCGTCGGCGCGGTGCGGGCGGACTACTTCTGGGGCTGGGGCGAAGCGGCCGAGGCGCAGGCCGGCCGCATGAAGCAGCCGCTGCGGCTGTGGGTGCTGTGGCCGAAGGCGCTCACTCGGTGACCTGGACGCCCTTCCAGAAGGCGACGCGGTCCTTGATCTCGGCGGCGGCCTCGGAGGGTTCCGGGTAATACCAGACGGCGTCCGGGTTCATGTCGCCGTGGACCATCAGGCTAAAGTAGTGCGCCTGGCCCTTCCACGGGCAGGACGTGCGGTGATTGCTGAACGTGGTGAACTCGCGCTTCAGCGAGGTGACGGGGAAGTAATGATTTCCCTCGACCACCACGGTGTCGTCGCTCTCGGCGATGACTTCGCCGTTCCAGATTGCCTTCATTCCAACTCCTCGTGCTCAAACGCTATTTCGCCCATCGGGGCAAGGACATCTTCGTCACCGCCGGGTCTGCGAGAGACCTGACACCCGGCAGCTTCGGGATCTGCGCGATCGGGGGCGGCGCGGAAGGCTGGTCCGTCGTCCACGTCGGCCCGGATGGCGACGCCGCCGACCTCGGCGGGGAGTACTACTTTGCCACCTCCGAGGAAGCCCTGGCGTTCCTGAAGGAACTGATCGACCTGATGGTGGATGGTGGCGAGCCGGAGGGGCTGGCGGAGTGACCCCCTGGATGAGGCGATTCCCCGATCAGATCGACTCAGAATTCGAGGCGATTCTCAGCCCGATCGTCTCGCGTACCTGGCGGGCGGTGGGTGCGGTGGAAGGCGCGCTCTCGGCCGTTTCACCGGCAGATCGAGGATCCGCTCGTGGTCGCGGGCGTGGCACACCTGTGGTTCGAAACCATCCATCCCTTCGAGGACGGCAACGGCCGGGCAGGCCGAGCGCTGATCGATCTGCTGATGGCCAGGCAGATCGGGACCGCCACGCGTCTGATCCGAACGTCGGAGCGTCTGCTCGAAAAGCGCAGCGAGTACTACGAGGGGCTCCGGGCGACGCAGCACGGTGAAGCGCCGGTCAAAGCCTGGGTCGTCTGGTTTCTTGAGCAGGTGCGCGCATCGTGCGAATGCGCGACGCAGGCGATCGACGGCAGATTGGCCAAGTCTCGCTTCTGGGCAGAGCACGGAGGCCACGACATCGGGCCGCGGCAACGCGCCGTGCTGAACACACTGATCGATGCGGGTCCCGCCGGGATCGAAGGCGGAATGAGCACGCGCAAGTACGAGCAGATCGGCGAGACCTCGCGCGCCACCGCATCCCGGGAACTGCTGGAGTTGGAAGCACTCGGATGTCTGCGGCGCTTTGGCGCGGGAAGATCGACCCACTATCAGATCGCCATCGACGGCTGGAACCCGGCTGCGAACTGACGCTCACAACGGCTTCAGATCCTCCCCCACCACCCGCACCAGCAGGCCTTTGCCTTCGGGGGTCACGCGGAACTCGCCGTACTTCGCCGGCTGCCAGCGTTCGGCCTCGCCTTCCTTGAAGAACCAGGCGTCGGACACGAAGGTCCATCGGCCGTCCTTGGGCGTGAGTTCCAGCAGTTGCGCTCCGGCTGGAGAGGCCTCGCCTGGTTCGAGCATCCGCGCAGACTGCACGACGCCGCGAGCATCGACCGTCGCCGCGATCTGCAGACGATGCCCCCACAGCGGATCCTTCTCCCGCGATAGCCGGGTCCATGTGACATTCCCCAACGTGCGGCTCCAGCTCACCCCGGGCAGGTCGTAGCTCAACTGCATGTAGTCTCCCTGCATCAGCGAACGCGGATCGACCGGCGCCAGCTTCACGAAGACCGGGCGGCCATTGGCGATGAGCTGCTCCCGACTGGCGATCAGGACGTTCACCAGCACGAGCGACAGCACGCCCGCGCCGAGCAGCACCGCTGCCGCGCCACGCAGCGCGAGCGCCGGTCGCGCCTCGCCATCGGACAAAGGCGCCGCCGGATGCCACGCCAGCCAGCGGACCCATGCGGCGAGCGCCGCGCCGGCGGCCACCAGCGCGAGGGACTTGTGGGCGAGCGGCAGTTGCCACTCGTAGTACAGCGCCCCGATCGCCCACACCGCCGCCGCGCCGGCGAGCGCGGCCAGGCGCCAGCGTCGCGTCGACGCCATCAACGCCAGCACCAGCAGGATCCCGCCGAGCGCCGGCATCAGCGCCGAGAGCGCCGCCATCAGCAGCACCGGCGGCAGCAGTCGCGCGGCGCCCGTGGGCCGCCAGCGGCGCAGCAGCCACATCGCGCCAGCGAGCGCGAGCAGCGCCGACAGGGCACGGCTCGCCCCCACAAGGAACACATGGGTGCTCGTCAATTCCCGGGTGAGGCCACGCAACATGTCGCCACTTGAGAACGCACCGACGGGTGTGAACGACCAACCCGCGGCCACCGCGTGCATCACCAGCACGGCGACCCACCAGCCGCTCAGCGCCGATTCGAGCGCCGCTGCGGCAGACGCGGTGCGGGCATCACGACCCAACCGGGTTTGCAGCAGCCACAGCAACCCGCCTTCCGCCAGCAGCATCGCAGCGGCCATCAGAGACAGTCCGCCGTCCCATTCGTACCAGGCCCTCGGCGCGATGCCCTCGATCCACAGGTGCCCGAGGTAGCCCGCCAACGCCGCCATCCCGACGCCGAGCAGTCCGCGCAGCCAGCCCTGCTTGAGCAGCACGATCAGCGCCGCGCCGATGGCCAGGCCGATCCACGCCGCGCCGGCGTGCGAGAGATCCCGCTGCAGCCCGTAGCCGAGGCACACGAGCCCCGTCGGCAGTAGCGGCACCGCCGCCTGCTCCAGGAACAGCGGAATGGCCCGCGCCCGCAACAGCACGACGGACAGCGCGATCAAGGCGATGCCTTCGATGTACGGCATCGGGCCGCGATCCCAGTCGCCCCCGAACAGCATCGCGAACAGGAAGAGGAACGGCGGCACTGCCAGCCAGGCGCCGAGCGCCGTCAGCAGCACCACCGGCCAGGGCCGCTCCGGCACATCGGTCCCGGCGGGCACCAGCCCCTCTGCGCGCGCTTGCGCGATCCAGTCAGCGCCGCTCATGCACGCGCCTCCAACGCGCGTACGCGCCGCATGATCAGGCTGACGCTCACCGCAAGTAGTGCGCAAGCCACCAGGCCGATGAGGAAGACGCCGCCGATATCGCCCTTGGCGTCGATGATCAAGCGTGCCAGCCCGACGACCAGCAGCGTGTCGACCGCCAACGCCAGCGCGCTCATCGCGTAGACCTCGCCGCGTCGCCACGCCAGCACGAGGCTCACGCCCATCACCCCGAGGCCCAGGTAATACTGCGGCGCCACGTCCCTTGCGAACAGCCCACCCAGCGCCGTCCCCGAGATCGCGATCACAGACGCCAGCACCGCCAGGCGCCATGCCCAGGGCTGCGCGAGCGCATCCGGTCGCAGCGCCAGCCCGGCGCACAGCAGGCCGTAAGCGACGAAACCGATCGCATGCACCGGCACCGTGGACGCATCGAAGCGCCACGAGTGCCCGCCGAAGGTCTCCATCCACAAGCCGATGCCGGTCGCGACCACGAGAGCCCATGGCGTCCACGTCAGGTCCGAGCGCGACGCCCACGCGATCGGCAGTCCGAGCGCGGCCCAGAGCGCGAAGAGCTGCCAGGGATCGGCGCCCGTCTGGTAGGTCTGTCCGAAGAAGGCCAGCAGGCCGCCCAGCGTCAGGAAGGCCACCATCGCCAGCGGCGCGCGCCACGGTCGCAGCGTCGCCGCCGCGATCAGGCTGACGGCGAGCACCGCCTGCAGCAGCCCGAAGCGCATGACGCGCCCGAAGTCGTCCCAGTTCGCCGCGACCCACAGGATCAACCCGAACCCGATCAACCCTGCCGCCAGCGCGCCCGCGCCGCGGCGCAGCGGCGTCCACGGATCGCCCGGCGGATCATCGACACCGCTGAGCGCCCGCAAGCGCCGTGCGCTGCTCGCATCCAGGCCCTGGCGGGCCGTCCATTGGTACAACTGCTCGTGCAGACTCACGGGTTCCTCCCTCAGGATGCGACCGCCCGCAGGGGTCGCCGGTGATGTTCTTCGAGGGAGCCGATTCTTCCTCATCCTTCGCTTCTTCCTCTTTCGGCACTGGGAGTTCCAAATGGGACAGATGATCGACTACGAACGCCCCGACGGCGGCACCACCGCCGGCTACCTCGCCAGCGCCGGCGACGGCGCGCCGGGCATGATCCTCATCCAGGAATGGTGGGGCCTCAAACCCCACATCAAGGACATCGCCGAGCGCCTGGCCTCCGCCGGCATCACGACGCTGGCGCCCGACCTCTACCGCGGCCGCATCGCCGCCGACGCGGACGAGGCCAGCCACATGATGGACGGCCTGGACTTCGTCGACGCCACCACGCAGGACCTGCAGGGCGCGCTGACGCACCTGCGCGAGCACCTCGGCTGCGGCCAGGTCGGCGTCATGGGCTACTGCATGGGCGGCGCGCTGACCATCCTCGCCGGCGTGAACCTCAAGGACCTGCAGGCGGCGGTCTGCTACTACGGCATTCCGCCGGCCGAGTTCGCCGACCCGGCCAAGATCGAACCGCCCTTCCTCGGCCACTTCGCGACGCGCGACGACTGGTGCACGCCCGAGAAGGTCGACGCCCTGGAGGCCCGGATGAAGTCGGCCGGCAAGCAGCCGGTCATCCACCGCTACGTCGCGGACCACGCGTTCTCCAACAAGACCCGCCCCGAGGTCTACGACGAGGCCGCCGCCGAGCTGGCCTGGTCGCGCACCCTGGACTTCCTCAAGCAACACCTCGCCTGATCGACTGAGCCCATGACCCTCCATCGCCGCCGCCTGATCCCCACCGCCGCCGCTGTCTGGGCGCTGATCGCTGCTTCCGCCATCGCACAGACCACGCCGGCCTCGGGTCCGGCGTCGGCGACGGCGCGCGCCGCCTCGGAGACCGCGGCGCCGCCGCTGGATCCGCGCGTGGCGCCGCTGCTCGCGGACATCTCCGCCGAGCGCATCGAGCAGACCATCCGCAAGCTGGCCGCCTTCGGCACGCGCCACACGGCGTCGGACACGAAGAGCGACACGCGCGGCATCGGCGCCGCGCGGCGCTGGATCGAGCGCCAGCTGAAGGACTGCGGCGCGAAGGCCGGCGGCCGGCTGCAGGTCACGATGGACGCGTTCATCGAGCCGGCGGGCAATCGACTCTCGGCGCCGACGGAGTTGGTGAACGTCGTGGCCACGCTGCCCGGCGCGTCGGCGGGCACGCCGCGCGAGCGCATCCTCGTGGTGAGCGGGCATTACGACTCGCGCAACAGCGACGTGATGGACGCGCAGGGCGAGGCGCCTGGCGCCAACGACGATGCCTCCGGCACGGCGGCCGTCATGGAGATGGCCTGCGCGGCGGCCAAGCAGCGCTTCGACGCGACGCTCGTGTTCATGGCGGTTCCGGGCGAGGAGCAGGGCCTGCTCGGCGCCCGCCACTGGGCCCGGCGCGCCCGCGCGCAGGGGTTGAACGTCGAAGGCATGATCACCAACGACATCGTCGGCAGTTCGCGCGGCGACAAGGGCGAGCACGATCCCAAGCGGCTGCGCCTGTTCGCCGACGGCTTCGATCCGCTGCTGCGCCTGCTGGTCAACGCGAACGCCAACAGCCCGGCCAACGAGGACGAGGTCAAGACCAACGCGGCGATCCGCGCGCAGCTGCAACCGCTGGCGGTGGCCGGTGGCGGCGAGGAGCTGCCGACGCAGCAGTTCGGCCGCCACCTGAAGGCTGAGGGCGAGCGCTACCTGCCGGGCTTCCGCATCGACCTGATCCAGCGCCGCGACCGCTACCTGCGCGGCGGCGATCACCTGCCCTTCCTGGACCGCGGCTACGCGGCGGTGCGCTTCTCCGAGCCCTTCGAGGATTTCCGCCACCAGCACCAGAACCTGCGCACCGAGAACGGCGTCGTCTACGGCGACCTGCCGGAGTTCGTGGACTTCGGCTACGTGGCCGACGTGGCGCGGGTCAACCTCGCGGGACTGGCGACGCTGGCCTGGGCGCCATCGCCGGTGAAGGGCGCGCGCATCGACGCACGCGAGCTGACGAACGACACGACCTTGCTGTGGACCGCGAACGTCGATCCGGAACTGGCGGGTTACCGCGTCGTCTGGCGCCGCAGCGAATCGCAGGCGTGGGAGGGCGCGAAGGACGTCGGCAAGGTCACGACGGTCACGCTGCCGCTGTCCAAGGACAACCTGATCTTCGGCGTGCAGGCGGTGTCGACGTCAGGCCATGCAAGCCTGGCGAGTTATCCGTTGCCGCTGGGGCGCTGACAAGGGCCCGAACGCCTCGGTGTCCTGGTCGGCGGGAGCCGGGGTGCCCCGGGCGATTTAGCGGAGCCTGCGAGCGTATGAGCCCGGGGGTGCCCCGGCTCCCGCCGACCTGCTCGGTCCAACGCAGGACCTATCGCAGCACGCCCTTCCCCAGCCACTGCCCCCAGATCTTCATCGTCACGCGCTGATCGGAGAGTCCGGGGTATTCGGCCATGGTCTTGCGCAGCGCCGTCTCGTCGGTGCCGCGCGAGAACACGACCTCGCCGATGGGCCCGTCCTCCAGCGAGTACCAGGCGCCGATGACGCCCTGGTCGAGCGCGCGTTGCAGGAAGATCGGGACCGCGTCCTTGTCCTGCTCCTGCGCGCGGCTGAACAGCACGATGCGGTGCTCCTCGATGCCGTTGGGATCGATGCCGGTGTGGTTCAGCGCCTGGTGCACCGTGGCGGGCTGGGCGTTGACGACCATGTAGCCCTCACGGACGTACTGGTCGGGCTCGAAGTAGCTCAGCAGGATCTGCCGGTTGGGGGCCTTGACCACGACGATGCCGCGCTTCTGCTTCAAGGGGTCGCGCATCGGTCCGGCCGCGAAGAGCTTCTCGTCGGCGAAGAGCCGCTTGAAATTCTCGAGGTGCCCGGCCTGCATCGCCGCGACAGCCGCCTTGTCGTCGGGGACCGGCTTGCCGGTCTCCAGGAAGATGAAAAAGTACTGCTCGGCTGCGATCATTGGCGGACGGGTCTGTGCGTGGGCCGGCAGCGCCGCAAATGCGGATAACGCGGGGAGAGCCGCCGCCGTGGCGATCAGGGAACGTCGTTGCATCGGAGTCTCCTTCTGTCGTTGACCGGGGCCAGCGTCGGACTCCGGCGTCGACAGATGACTCTACTCCCGGCCGCCGCCCGTGCCGAGCACCTGCAGCGAGCGCAGCATCAGCCGCCCGCTGGTGACGTTGGTGGCGCAGGCGACGTTGTGGACGTCGCAGGCGCGGACCAGCGCGTTGATGTCCGGTTCATGCGGCTGCGGCGTCATCGGGTCGCGCAGGAACACGACCGCGTCGACCAGCCCGACCGCCAGCCGCGCGCCAATCTGCAGGTCGCCGCCGTGCGGCCCGGACAGCATCCGCTCAACCGTCAAGCCGACCTCGGCCGTCAGGCGCGAGCCGGTCGTGCCGGTCGCCACCAGGTCGCAGCCACCGAGGAAGCCGGCGAACTCGGTGGCGAGCATCACCATCTCGTCCTTCTTGCCGTCGTGGGCGATCAGGGCGATGCGCAGGCGCGCGGGCGCGGCGGTCGTCGTCGCGGAATCAGGAGCGGTGGAGGCAGTCATGGCCGCGATCGTAGGCCCGGAGGAACGGCGCGCGAGTTACCGGCGCGGTTCTTTCTGCGTCGCCAGCGGCACGTTGCCGACGCCCCGGTTCATCGCGTTCAGCAAGTCGCCGTTGTCCTGGCTCAGTTCCCAGGCGAAGACGCCCGCCAGGCCCTGGTCGCGCACGAAGCGCCCCTTGGCAAGCACGGCACGCGGATCGTCGTAGCCCATCCAGAGCTTCTGCGTCGGATTGAACAGCGACCACGACTGCGTCACCGGGTCCCAGACGGACTGGTAGCCTGCGCGGCCCTTGCCCTTCGCATCGAGGATGCGGCCGGCGATCTCGCGATAGCCCTGCGCGCCCTCGCCGCCCGGGTACGCGCCGGCCTTCGCGGCGCCCGCTTTTGTCTCGCTCACGCCGGTGAAGCCGCGGCCGTACATCGCGACGCCGGCCACCAGCTTCGAGCGCGGCACACCGGCCTTCTCCAGGTTGGCCACCGCGCGCTCCAGGCTGTCGTCCGCCTGCGGTGACGACGAGCGCAGCGTCGTGTGATGCCCCGCCACCGGCGACCACATGCCGTAGAAGTCGTAAGTCATCATGAAGACGAGATCGAGCGGCTTGGACGCGTCCTTGAAGTTGATCTTGCCGACGATCGAGTCCATCGGATTCACGGCCGTGGTCAGCAGGTAGGGACGGCCCGTCTCCGCGGTCAGCGCATCCAGCGCCTTGCGCAGATCGGCCATCAGTTCCGCATAGGACTGGCCGTCCTGCGGACTGCCGAGCTGCACGCCGTTGGCCGCGCCGTTGTTGCCGGGATGCTCCCAGTCGATGTCGATGCCGTCGAAGGCCGGATGATCGCGGAGGAACTGCTGCGCCGAGGCCGCGAACACCGCGCGCTTCGCCGGATCGCCGACCAGGTGGAAGATCGGATCCGACCCGCCCCAGCCGCCCACCGAGGCGACGATCTTCAGATGCGGCGCGCGCTGCTTGTAGCGTTGGAATGCGTCGTTGAAACGCGTGTCGATCGGGCCGGTGCCGATCTCGAAATCCTTCTTGCCGACGCACTTGGCGGCGTCCTTCTCCAGCTGGCCCGGGCCGCACAGGCGCAGGAAGGCGTAGAGCACGTGGGTCAGGTTTTGCGGCGGCACGCGCTCGATCAGCTCGACCGGCTCCCAGTTGGGCACGTAGATGCCGACGATCTTCCCGCCGGTGCGCTCGAACTCGACCGGCTTGGCGCCGAAGAGCGCGTATCCCGGCGCCTGCGCAGGGGCCTCCGACTTCGCCGCGGCCTTGGCGCCGGGCTTGACCTCGGCGGCCGGTGGTGCGGCCATTGCGGCCGAGGCGGCGATCGCACCCAGTGCGGCGATTGCAGCGATCAGCGGGGTCGGAATGCAGGACAGGACTCGAGCAGACATGCGGGGCCTCCAATGGACGCCGCAGCTTAGCGGATCGAGCCGAAAATTAACACCAGTCAAATACCAATTCGACTGATTCACCGAGTTCGGAGAAACCTTTATGGAGCCACTTCGACCCGAAGCTGCAGTTCGCGGAGCTTCTGCACCTCCGCGTCCCGCGTGCTGTAGGTGTTGCGGCCAGCACTCGACGTCACGCTGCCGGTGCGCGCGATCGTGACCCAGATGCCGAGCGGGGCCTGGACGGTGCTGAGGACGTCGGTGTTCGGCCGCTGCTGGCCGTCGGGCAGCGACGTGCCATAGGCGCCCCCCTGCGGCATCTGCGCCTGGTCGGAGGCCCGGACCTCGACATCCACCGGGCTGCGGCCGCCCGGCCACTTCGGTCGGACGACGATGCCCCGCACACGCTCGGCCATGCCCTGGCGCGGCACGACGACCACGCGATCGCGCTCGCCGCGCTGGCGGTCGAGCGCGACATCGACCCATTGGATCGGCGTCGATTCGGTCATCGTGAACGAGGCCTGCGAGCCGTTGAGCACCAGCAGGCGCGGGAACAGCTGCTGGCGTTGCTCGCGGTTCTCGGTGGAGAGCGTCACGCCGCCGCGTGCCGACACGCTGCCGCCGGTGCTGACCACCGTGCTGCCGTCGCGGATGCCCGCGACCGTCGAGCCGCTGAGCTCGGACTCGACCCAGCGGAGCTCGACCTGCAGGTTCTGCTTCGGGCCTTGCGCGTGGACCGGCGTCATCACGGAAACACCGACGCCGAGCGCGGCGGCGGCAAGAACGGCGAAGCGGCGATGCAGATTCATCACGCCAGCATACGCCGCGAGGACGTCCATCACGACCCCAGTCACGCAGCCCATCCCGAGGCCACCCAGGACCTCACCGGTTCAGCGCTCTGCAACGGTCGATGTCGCAGGCGGTGGGCAGCATCGAGCGGTACTCGACGACGCTGCCCCAGCTCTTCGGATCGCGCAGCGCGCAGCGTTCGCCCTTGCCGTTGTCGTAGTAGGACATCGTGTCGACGCAACGCTTCGAATGCGCCATCAGGCCGAAGAAGTGGCCCATCTCGTGCGAGAGCACCATCTGCAGCGTCTGGTCCGCCGGGTGCTTGGGATTGCGCTCGCGCAGCAGCGCGAAGAGGCCGGGCCCGATCGACAGGCTGCGCGCCGTCACGTTGGCCAGCGCGAACTGGCCGCGGCTGCCGACGTCGCTCCAGAGGATCTGGATGGCGTCCTCCGGCGGCACCTGGCCGCGCGGCACGGCGATGACGGCGAGCTTCAGTCCGCAGGCCGACCAGGCCTCGGCGGAGCGTGTCACCAGCGCCATCACCTGCGGCTCGCGGAACCAGGGCGGCGCGTTGTCATGGCGATAGGCGAAGCGCAACGAGCGCGTCGCGATCGCGCGATCGCGGCCATCGCCCCAGGTCTGCACCTCGCCGGGCAGGCATTGGGCGATCTCCTGGTCGCGCACGGAGGGAATCGTCGTGGGCGCCTTGCCCTTCTCGGGCGGGGACGAACTGAGCGTTCGCGCCACGGGGCGTGAGCGCACCGAGCAGCGCCAGGGCCAGGGCCAGGGCGGCCAACGCGCCGGCAAGCCGGCGATGCGCGCGCGCGCCGAGGCGCATGTCCATGCGCATGCCGGCGCCCATGCTCATGCCTTCGCGGTCCGCAGCACGCCGCGCACATGCGGCCACAGCAGATTGATCGCGAGCCCGCTGATGACCAGCGCGGCAGCGATCAGCTTCCACGGCGGCAGGCCTTCGCCGAGCAGCAGCGCCGAGCAGCTCATGCCGAACACGGGCACCAGCAGCGCCATCGGCACGATGGTCGCGGCAGGGTGGCGCGACAGCAGCCAGCTCCACGCGCCGTAGCCGAAGAGCGTGTTGCCCACCGACTGCCAAAGCACGGCGCCCCACGCGCCGACGCTGGCGTTCTGGATCGCCTCACCCATCTGCGCGGGACCTTCGACGATGAAGGAAAGTACGAACAACGCGGGCGCGGCGAAGGCGCTGCTCCAGACGACGTAGGCCAGCATGTTCACGGCGCCGGCGCGCTTGCCGACGATGTTGCCGCTGGACCAGCAGAGCGCGGCGAGCAGCACCATCGCCAGACCCAGCACAGTGGTCGTGCCGTCGGTGTGCGACGCGATGACGCCGATGCCGGCCGCGGCCGTGACCAGGGCGAGCCACTGGAAGCCCTGGACGCGTTCGCCGCTCATCTTCATGGCGAGCAGCAGCGTGAAGAAGACCTGCGTCTGGATGACGAGCGACGCGAGCCCCGGCGAGATCTGCGAGCGCATCGCCAGGTAGAGCAGCGCGAACTGGCCGACGCCGACGAAGGCGCCATATGCGGCGAGGTTGCGCCAGCCGACCTTCGGACGCGGCAGCAGCAGCATCGCGGGCAGCGCGGCGAAGGTGAACCGCAGGGCCGCGAACAGCAGCGGCGGGAACGCGTTCAGGCCCCAGCGGATCACGACGAAGTTGCTTCCCCAGATGGCGACCACGGACAGCGCGAGCAGGAAATGGCGGAGCGGTAGCGTCATGGCGGCCGGGGAACGAGGGGGGATCGCCGACTATGCCAGCGGGGCTCTCGGCCGAGCCGGTACAGGGGATTGCGAGTGCGACCGGTACAGGACCCGCGTACTGCGTCGCCCGCTGGCCCTCACCCCCCGCCCTCTCCCGCAAGCGGGCGAGGGAGCCCGACCCGTGCCAGGACATGGGTGACACCGGTACAGCTGTTCAACCCTTCGGCTTCAGATGCCCCAGCGGCAACGCGCCTCCCGCTTTGACCTCGCCAAGCGAGAAGCTCGTGTGGATGTCCTTCACGTTCGGCAGGTTCAGCAGAGTGTCGATCGAGAACCGGCTGAACGCATCGAGGTCGGTGGCCATCACCTCCAGCTCGAAGGTCCCGGCGCCGCTGATGTAGTGGCAGGCGATCACCTCCGGCAGTTGCCGGATCGCCTCTTCCAGCTGCTTGGTCGCCGCGCCGTTGTTGCGGTCCGCGTCCACGCGCACGAACGCCAGCACGCCCAGGCCAAGGCGGCGGCGGTCGATCTCGGCGCGGTAGCCGGTGATGAAGCCCTGCTCCTCCAGCCACCGCACCCGCCGCCAGGTCGGCGCCGGCGACAGGCCGATCCGGGTCGCCAGCTCGGCGTTGGACAAGCGCGCCTCGCGCTGCAGCTCACCCAGGATGGCCACGTGATACCGGTCGAGTTCGCCGCTTGCCGGAGCACCGGATCCGCCCGCGTCCTCTCCCCGATCGGCGCTCCGGTCGACCCCCTCGTCGACGCCCGCGGAACCCGCCGTCGCCCTCATGGTTTTCCCTGAGGCGCCATTTTTCGATGCCATTTGAATCCCTTTCGCCATTCCGGGAAAGATTCTTGCTCAAACGACCGCCGCCGGCGCGGAACTAGCAAACACTCGCCGGGCATTGTTTCCTACACTGTTCTCTGCGTTTTCCGCGCGCCGCCATACTCGGCGCGACGGCAGCCAAGGCACACGGCCTCGCCACAAGCGGGGACCGGAGGTCAGCCACCCATCAGGAGACTCCCCCGCATGAACGCCCCCTTGCCCGAACACATCCTGCGCGCCCTCGAGAAGGTCACGCTGGATGACAAGTACGCACTCGACGAGGGCCGCGCCTTCATGAGCGGCGTCCAGGCGCTGGTCCGCCTGCCGATGCTGCAACGCACCCGCGACGCCATCGCCGGCCTCAATACCGCCGGTTTCATCTCGGGCTACCGCGGCTCCCCGCTGGGCGGCTACGACCAGGCCCTGATGGCCGCGAAGAAGCACCTCGCCAAGCAGCACATCGTCTTCCAGCCGGGCGTCAACGAGGAACTCGGCGCCACCGCCGTCTGGGGCACCCAGCAGCTCGCGCTCTTCCCGGAGAAGGCGAAGTTCGACGGCGTCTTCGGCATGTGGTACGGCAAGGGCCCTGGCGTGGACCGCTCCATCGACGTGTTCAAGCACGCCAACATGGCCGGCACCTCGAAGCACGGCGGCGTGATCGCCATCGCCGCGGACGACCATATCGCCAAGAGCTCCACCGCCGCCCACCAGAGCGACCACGTCTTCAAGGCCGTCGGCTTCCCGGTGTTCTTCCCGAGCAGCGTCCAGGAGATCCTGGACATGGGCCTGCACGCCTTCGCGATGAGCCGCTTCTCCGGCCTGTGGTCGGGCATGAAGACGATCCAGGAGATCGTCGAATCGTCCAGCAGCGTCAGCGTTGATCCCGACCGCGTCGAGATCCTGATGCCCGAGGACTTCCAGATGCCCCCGGGCGGCCTGCACATCCGCTGGCCCGATCCGCCGCTCGATCAAGAGGCGCGGATGATGGACCACAAGTGGTACGCCGCCCTCGCCTACGTCCGCGCCAACAAGCTCAACCACAACGTCATCGCCACGCCGCATGACCGCATCGGCCTGATCGCGTCGGGCAAGGCCTGGAACGACACCCGCCAGGCGTTGCACGACCTGGGCCTGGACGACGACAGCTGCCGCCGCCTGGGCATCCGGCTGCACAAGGTCAACGTCGTGTGGCCGCTGGAAGCGACCATCACCCGCGACTTCGCCACCGGGCTGCAGGAGATCCTCGTCATCGAGGAGAAGCGCCAGATGATCGAGTACCAGCTCAAGGAAGAGCTGTACAACTGGCGTCCGGACGTCCGCCCGAACGTGCTGGGCAAGTTCGACGAGACCGACGGCGACCGCAGCGGCGGCGAGTGGAGCCACCCGAACCCGAGCAGCAACTGGCTGCTGCGCCCGCAGGCCGACCTGACGCCGGCCATCATCGCCCGCGCCATCGCCAAGCGGCTGAAGAAGCTCGGTGTCGACGCCGACACCGCCGCGCGCCTGGACGCCCGCATGGCGCTGATCGACGCCAAGGAGCAGTCGCTCAAGAGCGAAGAGAAGACCGCCGGCGGCGCCGACCGCACGCCGTGGTTCTGCTCCGGCTGCCCGCACAACACCAGCACGCGCGTGCCGGACGGCTCGCGCGCCGTGGGCGGCATCGGCTGCCACTACATGGTCACCTGGATGCCGGGCCGCAACACGGCGACCTTCACCCAGATGGGCGGCGAAGGCGTGCCCTGGGTCGGCCAGGCGCCGTTCACCGACGAGAAGCACATCTTCAGCAACCTCGGCGACGGCACCTACTTCCACAGCGGCATCCTGGCGATCCGCCAGTCCATCGCCGCCGGCGTGAACATCACCTACAAGGTGCTGTACAACGACGCGGTCGCGATGACCGGCGGCCAGCAGGTCGGCGAGCGCCCCGAAGGCCACAGCGTCACGCAGATCATGAACAGCCTGGTCAGCGAAGGCGTGGCCAAGCTGATCATCGTCACCGACGAGCCGGAGAAGTACGACGGCAAGCCGCTGGCGCCCGGCGTCACGGTGCATCATCGCGACGAGCTGGACGCGCTGCAGCGCCAGTTCCGCGAGATCCCCGGCACCACGGTCATCATCTACGACCAGACCTGCGCGACCGAGAAGCGCCGTCGCCGCAAGCGCGGCAAGCTGGTCGATCCGGCCAAGCGCACCGTCATCAACGAGCTGGTCTGCGAAGGCTGCGGCGACTGCTCGGTGCAGTCGAACTGCCTGTCGGTCGAACCGCTGGAGACCGAGTTCGGCCGCAAGCGCCAGATCAACCAGAACACCTGCAACAAGGACTTCAGCTGCGTGAAGGGCTTCTGCCCGAGCTTCGTCACCATTGAAGGCGGCGAGCTCAAGAAGCCCAAGAAGGACAAGCGCGTCAGCCCGTTCGACGCGTCGCTGCCGGTCATCCCGCAGCCGACGATCCCGAACGCGGTCGAGGCCTGGGGCATCGTCGTGGCCGGCGTCGGCGGCACCGGTGTGATCACGATCGGCCAGTTGCTCGGCATGGCCGCGCATCTGGAAGGCAAGGGCGTCATCACGCAGGACGCGGCCGGCCTCGCCCAGAAGGGCGGCGCGACTTGGAGCCACATCCAGATCGCCAACACGCCGGACGCGATCCACTGCACCAAGGTCGGCACCGCGGAGGCGGACCTGGTCATCGCCTGCGATTCCATCGTCGCCGCCAACAAGACGACGCTGGCCGTGATGCGCGAAGGCCGCAGCTTCGTCGCGCTGAACACGCACGGCTCGCCGACCGCGACGCTGGTCAACGACGCCAACTGGTCCTTCCCCGGCGCCGCCTGCGAGGCCGCCGTGCAGAAGGCGGTCGGCGCCTCGCACCTGGGCATGTTCGACGCGGAAGAGGTCGCGGTGAAGCTGCTGGGCGATTCGCTCTACACCAACCCACTGATGCTGGGCTTCGCGTGGCAGAAGGGCCGCGTGCCGCTGAGCCTCGCCGCGCTGATGCGCGCCATCGAGCTCAACGGCGTGCAGGTCGACAACAACAAGGCCGCCTTCGAATGGGGCCGTCGCTGCGCGCATGACCTGGCCGCGGTGCAGTCGCTGTTCGCCGCGCAGCAGGTCATCAACTTCGTCAAGCGCCAGGGCGTGGACGAGTTGATCGCCAAGCGCGTCGAGTTCCTGACCGACTACCAGAACGCCGCCTACGCCGAGCAGTACCGCGCCTTCGTCGAGAAGGTCCGCCAGGCCGAGGCACCGGTGGGCGGCACGCGCCTGACGGAGGCCGTCGCGCGTTATCTGTTCAAGCTGATGGCCTACAAGGACGAATACGAGGTCGCCCGCCTGCACACCGACACGAAGTTCCTCGACAAGATCAAGGGCCAGTTCGAAGGCGACTTCAAGGTCGTGCATCACCTGGCACCGCCGATGCTCGCCAAGAAGGACGACCACGGTCATCTGCAGAAGCGCCCCTTCGGCGGCTGGGTGCGTCCGGCGATGGGCGTGCTGGCCAGGCTGAAGGGCCTGCGCGGCACCGCCTTCGATCCGTTCGGCTACACCGAGGAACGCAAGACGGAACGCCGGCTGATCGCCGACTACCGCGCGACCATCGAGTCGATCCTGGCGAAGGGCCTCAGCACCGAGCGACTGTCGACGGCGGTCGAGTTGGCCCGCATTCCGGAAGACATCCGCGGCTATGGTCACGTCAAGGAGCGCCATCTGAAGGCGGCGCGCCTGAAATGGGACCAGCTGCAGAAGCAGTGGCAAGAAGTGGCCTGATCCGATCCATTTCCCGTCCGCGATACGGCCCGCCCCGGGATGCCTGGGGCGGGCCGTATGTCTTTCGTCACTCAACAAGTTTTTTGACGCCCCCCGATGGGGGAAGTGCGGCTTTCCCGATGACTCGGATCGATAGACTCGCACCCTTCGGCCCGCCAGAGGCCAGGTTCGACACACCATTTCGAGGGAAATCCATGATCGCCACCCCCTTCGCCCGCTCGCTGCGGACCTTCGTCGGCGCACTTGCCGGCGCGATGTTCATCGCGGCCGCGCCCGCCTCGGCGCAGACCGGCGAGAACGAGTTCGCCAAGGTCCTCACCGCTGCCCAGAACGACATCGTCAAGGGGCCGCAGGACGTGAAGTTGTCCAGCCAGGCGGTGCTGCATCTGCCCGAAGGCAAGGTCTACATCCCGCAACCGCATGCGGCCAAGCTGATGCGCGCGATGGGCAACCCGGGCGACTACGGCGACCTGGAAGGCGTGGTGTTCCCGCGCGGCGACGCCGACTGGTTCGCGACGCTGCGTTTTGAGAAGTCCGGCTACATCAAGGACGACGACGCCAAGCACTGGGATGCGGCGGACATGCTGAAGAGCTTCAAGGAAGGCACGGAGGCCGCCAACGAGGAGCGCAAGAAGATGGGCGTGCGCGGGCTGGAGATCACCGGCTGGGCGCAGGAGCCGACCTACGCGGCGGACTCGCACCGTCTGGTGTGGGCGATGAAGTCGCGCGAGGTCGGCGCACAGGCCAACGAGCCGCAGGGCGTCAACTACAACACCTACGCGCTGGGCCGCGAGGGCTACATGAGCCTGAACCTGGTCACGGGCCTGGACGATCTGCCGAAGTACAAGGGCGACGCGCAGCAGTTGCTGGGCGCGCTCGAGTTCAACGACGGCAAGCGCTACGCCGACTTCAACAGCAGCACCGACAAGGTCGCCGAGTACGGCCTGGCCGCGCTGGTGCTGGGCGTCGGCGCCAAGAAGCTGGGGCTGCTGGCGGTGATCGGGGCGTTCTTCCTGAAGTTCGCCAAGATCATCATCCTGGCGGTGGTCGGCTTCGGCGGCGCGATCATGAAGCTGTTCGGCCGCAAGAAGAGCGAGTCCGCGGAGTCCTGAGCCGATGACCAAGCTCCTGTTCCTGCTGTTCTCGGGCGTCAAGCTGAGCAAGCTGCTGTTCAGCGGGGGCACGATGCTGCTGTCGCTGCTGCTGTACGCCTGGATCTACGGCTGGCGCTACGCGGTGGGGTTCGTCGCGCTGCTGTTCGTGCACGAGATGGGTCACTACCTCGCCGCGCGTCAGAAGGGCCTGAACGTGGGCCTGCCGACCTTCATCCCCTTCGTCGGCGCGTGGATCGAGCTCAAGGAGATGCCGCACGACGCGCAGACCGAGGCCTACGTCGGCCTGGGCGGTCCGCTGCTGGGGACTGTCGGCGCGACCGTCTGCTACCTGCTGGCGCGCAGCTGGAACCTGGACTGGCTGCTGGCGGTGTCGTACGCGGGCTTCTTCCTGAACCTGTTCAACCTGATCCCGATGTCGCCGTTCGACGGCGGCCGGATCACGGCGGTGCTGTCGCCGCGGATCTGGTTCGTCGGCGTGCCGGTCCTGGTCGGACTGTTCCTCTACCGGCCCAGCCCGATGCTGCTGCTGATCGCGCTGCTGGCCGCGCCGCAGCTGATGAAGGCATGGAAGTACCGCTCCGACAGCGAGGAGGCGAAGACCTACTACGCAGTCCCCGCCCGCGTGAAGTGGGAGTACGCCGCGTATTACATCGGCCTGGCGGCATTCCTCGCGGTGATGACGCACGACGTCCACGAGATGCTGGGCGCGGCGCGGCATCTCGGCGGCGACACCTGACGGCGGCGTCCGGGCGCGTCGATCAGTCCGGCGCGCCGGGCGCCCGGTAGAACATCGCGGTCGGCGTCTTGCCGCCCTGCCCGCTCGCCCAGCGGAAGTGCGGGTAGGTCGCCTGGTTGTCGACGACGATCATCTCGTCCTGGTTGACGCATCGGACCACCAGGAAGACGTGGTCCTCGCCGTGGTGCTTGTCCTCGCGGCAGGTGCTGCCGACGTCCCCGCCGCGCTGGCTGCCGGGAGGCACCTCGATCCAACCGCGCGCGAGCAGCGTCGCCGGCACGTCGATCGCCCAGCAGAGCTCGGGCACATCGAATCCCGCCGCCCGCATCAGCACCGACAGCGTCATCGCGCATCCGTCGGCGGGATAGGTGCCGCCCTCGGGATCCAGCAATCTGCGCGCGGCGAGCGCCTGCGCGGCGCTGAGCCGGTCGGGATCGACCGCCAGCGCCAGCAGCCCGGGAATCCGGGCGCGATCCGGGACATCCTCGGCGGGACGGGGAGGAAGTTCGGTGAACGGCAGAGGATGGAACAACGGCATGGGGGCCTCGCAGTGACTGGAATGAGGGAGTGCGTCCCGTCGCCTCGGCATGAGGCCGCGGGCGCCCTCTTCAGTGAAGTCAGTCGGCCAAAATGCTTCAGTCCTGCTTGCGGCGCTGCGACGGCTTGGCAGTCTTGGCGCGCTTCGAGGCGTCGCCCACGCCCACGAGCTTCACGGCCTTGACCGCCTTGGTCGCCTTCTCCAACGCCTGCCGCTGACGCGGCCTCAGCCATCCCAGGGCGAAGCCGGCTGCCGCCGCCGCAGGCACGTCGCTTCGTGCCATCGCCAGCGCGAGTTGCTCACGCGCCTGGGACAGGCCGACCTCGAGATCGTTCAGCGCACCGAGCCGCTGCGCGGCCTCGTGGACACGGGCGAGCTCCCGGGCCCGGCGTTCGATGTCCTTCTTGGTCAACTTGCCGCCGTCGACACCGGCAGGGACCGCGAACGTCAGCTCCATCGCCAGGCGCAGGCGTCTCAGGCGGCGCCGCAGGTGATGCCGTCCCTCGACATCGAGACGATCGAAGCGTCTGACCTGCTTGTCCGTCGCGGCGCGCCACTGCGCGAGGTGGGCATGGATGGGGGCCAGGCCTTGCGTCCCTTCGGGCGCGTGGTCCGGCGCGGGGCGCGCGAGCCAGCCGATGACCGCGAGCAGCCAGCCCTGGACCTCCGGCGTGAGCAGCAGGCCGGCGACGTCGATGGGCGCTGCGGGCGAGACCTCGGAGGCCGCGGACGGACGCTCGGCGCGCCAGGCGGCAAGCATCGTCGCGCGCCAGCCGGCTTCGGCCTGCGCATCCGCGTCGCGCGCGGCGGTGAGCCGTCGCGACAGCTGCCCGGCGCCCTCGGCGAGCGCGAGCAGCGCGACGTCGTCGTCCGCCGCCAGCAGCCGCAGGCCGGCGCGCAGGCGGCGCAGACCGACGCGCATCTGATGCAGGTGCTCGGGCCGATGCCGGCCGCTCGCGATCTGCGAGGCATTGCCGACGACCGGCTCCAGGCACTCGCGCAGCAGCACGTGGAGCGCGTCGTCGCAGCTCATGTCCCCGGTCCAGTGGATCGCATGGGAATCGGCGACCGGTGCGCAGTCGAGCTGGCGCGCGAGCAGGTCGCCACGCAGCGCTTTCGTACGCAGCTCCAGCGACAGCCCGAAACGCTCGATGGCCCATTGCCGCGCCGTTTCGAGCACGGCGCGGGCTTCGCCGCTCTTCAGCTCGATCTCCAGCTCGGCGACCGGCGTGCTGCGCAGCGAGTCGCCCTCGCCCGCGAGCAGCGCGCCGTGATCGAGCGCCAGTTCGACCGTGCCATGCGGCGTGCGCAGCGGCCGCGTCAGGCGGGTGATGTCGGTGCGGAACAGCGCCTGCAGCGCGCCTTCGGGCAGAGAGGCCAGCAGCGTCTGCAACGCCTGCCCGGCGGGATGGCCGGCGTGCCGGGCGACGTCGAGCCGGGGAATGTCCGCGCCGAGCGGCACGTTGTGTTCGAGACGGGTCATGCCGTCTGGCGCGGAGCCCTTGAGCGTCTGCACCCAGACCTCGCCCTCGCGCCGCAGACGCAACGCGAAGCCGGCGCGCGCGAGGTCGCGCTCGGGCGTATCGAAGTACGAGGCCTGCAGGCGCTCCTGCGCCGCGACGGACTTGCCCGCCCCCGCGACCCAGCGGCGCACGGCGGGCCATTGCGATTCGGGGATCTGGAAACGCAGTTCGATTTCGGTCATCAGGCAGTGTCGCATGGGCGAAATGACAGCACGGCATCCGGTTCGGCCCGCACCGCACCGGCTCGGTCAAACCAGAGTTCGACCTCCCCACCTCGCACGCGGAGCACCGCGAAGCCATCGCCCGGATGGTCGGCCCATGCGCTGACGACGCATCGCAGCCGCTGACCATCCGGGCCGTCGAACTCGAACACGTCGGGCGCGGCCAGCTCCTCGGCCGCCGTGATCGCGAATGGCCACGGCGCGTAGAGCGCGGAGCTGTGGACCGAGTGGATGCGCACCGGGCCACGGTCGTCACCGTCGACGGCGGAGATCTCCGCGCTCACCCAGCCCGAGCGGTGCTCGTCGCCCGACAGGAACACCAGTCCCGAGGCACGATGCCGCCACACCAAGCCCAACAGTTCATGCAGGCTGTGCGGGTAGCCGTCCCATCCATCCGAACGCAGGCAGCTCGCCGCGTGCTCAACGCTCATCCGGCGTCGCGGCAGCGGCAGCGATCCGCTCAGCACGAACTTCGGCCGAGACGCGCCGCGCGACAACCATTCGTTGAATGCATCGCGTTGGGTGGTCGACCACAGGCGCGCGCTCGACCAGTTTGCGACGCGTCGTGCCTCGCGCTCGCAGCGCGCGTCGGCGGTGAAGAAGGCAGCGCCGCGCCAGTCGAACTCGTGCCACAGCAGTTCCGGGCCGCCCACGCGCGGGCCGGCTTCCCACCGGTGATGCCAGGCGGCCTGGCGCGCGACATCGAACCAGGGGCCGTTGCCGCCGTGGCTGGCGCCAGGACCCGGTTCCCAGTTGTCGACGATCTCGTGGTCGTCGATCGCCTGCACGACGCGCGCCACCGTCGGTGGCAGCAGCCGCACCGGACCGGCCTTGAACTCGCCGTAGGCGCGCGCGTACCGCTCAATGCCGCTGCGCGAGTCGGCCAGTCCGCCGCTCGCATCCGCATAGATCTGGTCGCCGGCGAACAGCACCAGCGAGCAGTCCTGTCCTCGCGCCGTGGATCGCGTGAACTGGTGCAGTCTCGCCAGTGACGCAAGACCTGGCCCCGCCTGCGACGCATCGAGTTCCCACCCCGGACTCACATCCAGCAGGCCCGGTGGGTACTGGCACGCGGCAAGCGCGAAGCACAGGCCTCCGTCGTCGACGGTGACCTCCGACCCGCCCGGCGAGGGCACGAAGCCATGCGCCCAGCGATGCGGCGGCAGATCGAAGAACTGATCCAGCGCGCCTTCGACCTGCGCGTGCAACTCCTCGTGGCCAAGCTCGTGCATCACGCCGCGATGCGCGCCTTCCATGGCCAGCGCGCGCGGCTCCAGGTACAGCGCCACCAGCAGCAGGCCGTGGATGTCGATCTCATGCTCGTCGCCGTCGGCGCCCGTCGCGGCCTCGTCCTTCGGGTGACCCGCTGCATCGGACATCGCGCGCGGCGGCACAGGGAACGCCTCCACGGCCTGCGAGGTCCGCCAGGGCGCGCCCGGCTGCCCCACGCCCGGTGGCACGAAGGACTCGATCCGCCAGGGCTGCGGCAATTGCTCGTAGGTCCAGCCACCGCGCCACCGCATCGGCACCCACAGCAGCCAATGCGGCCAGCCACGCTCCGGTCGCAGCGCTGTGAGCAGTGGCACGCGGCCGGTCTCCGGCGGCGCCCGCTCGATGCGATGACCCGGCGCCTCGGCGCCAATCAGCAGCGCGCTGGCCGGCGCGCCCCGGCGCGTGCCGTGCAGGACCCCGCTCATGACTGCGGCTCCTCGGCCAGGAAGGCCAGCACGTGCGGGAACACCTGCGTCGCGACATGGCGTCCGATCAGGCAGTCCTGATGCCCGTGGCCCGCGATCACCCGGTAGCGATAACGGCCCGGCGCGGCCTGGTCGTAGTAGTCCTTCAGCAGCTCGGCGCTGTCGGCGCTGCACAACCCGTTGTCCTCGCCGTGCAGCGACAGGACCGGGAACGCCTTGAGCAGCGCCAGGCTCTTCGCCAGACTGTCGAGATAGACGCTCGCGCCCTGCCAGTCGGTGATCTCGTGGCATCGGGCGAAGTGGATCGCCTGCGCGACCGTGTCCATGTTCAGCGGCCCGAAGTGGTCGTCGATGAATGCCAGCACCGCGCGATCGACGTTGCCGATCGCGAAGTCGCGCCCGTACAGCAGGTCCATGCGGTGCCGCGTGGCGGTCCAGGGCGTGCGCCTCATCCGCCATGGCGGCCAGGGCGGCGGGTTCTCCAGATCGAACTCGGCCTCCGGATACGGCAGGCTGGCCAGCAGCCGGTCGAGCAGGTGATCGAACAGCGTCGGCGTGCCCTCGGGCCGGAACGCGTACCCGCCCAGCGGCAGGTAGGGCCTCAGGTACTGCATCAGCACGCCGCGCAGGCTGTTCGTCGGCGACATCACCATCAGTGGCGTGACCTGCGAGATCACCAGCTTCGAGATCCGGTCCTTCAGCGCCGCGCGCAGTGCGAAGCAGCGTTCCCACGGCTGCTCGCGCGGCTCCAGCAGCGCCATGTGCAGCATCACCGATCCCATGCAGTGCGCGAGGACGTTGAGCCGCTCCCGACCGGTCTCGCGCAGCACACGATCGACAGCCAGCGGGATGTCGTTGAACGCGGATTCCTCGAAGGTCCACGGCAGCCTGGCCGTCGGCAATCCCGCGCTGGTGCGCAGGTCCAGCAGCCAGACGTCGTGGCCCGCGTCCCACAGCAGCTGGGCCGGACCGGGGCGCACCGAGTGGTGCGCGAAGGTCGTGCCGCTGGCGCTGTAGCCATGGATCATCAGCACGGGTTCGCCGCCCGGCCGGCCGTAACGCGTCAGGCGGATCAGCACCGGCCGGTCGTCGTCCTCGCGCGTCGGGCGGTCCAGGTCCTGGCGCTGCGCGCCCGCGTCGCCCCAGCGGCCGGCGGCCATCTCGATCACCACGGGATCCGGCAGTCCCGGCACCGTGCCCGGCAGGCGCGAGATGCGCCGACGCGGGGCCTCGTCGGGCTTGCGGAAGGTCCAGGCATGCAGCCCGATCGTCATCCGCGCGATGTAGGCCATCAACGCGCCGACGTCGCGCGCCGCCGAAGGGATGTCGCGCGCCTGCCGGATGCGCAGCAGCGGCAGCCGCTCGCGGGCGAGGTGGTGCATGTCCAGCGTCAGGACGATGTCCCGCGCGCCCGGTGGCGGCGCCATGCCGGCGGCCGGCGTCAGCGTCATGCGGCTCAGCTGCGTCCAGGGATTGCCGCGCCGCGTGTAGCTGATCCGCTTGCATCCGCGCAACGACTGCCCGCGCAGCCCGGCGGCCCACGCGGGCAGGTCCGCGGCCGGGTCGATGAGCACCTGGTAGCGCATCACCCGCGCCTCGCCCGCATGGCCCGAGAGGTGCCAGGCGTTGACGGCCCGCGCGCGCAGGCCTGCTCGTGCCGCGCCCGGCGTCCTGGGCGGCGATCTGCGCCCCGCCCAATCGATCAGACCCTGCCAGGCGTCGCGCACGCCGCGGTTGATCGCCCAGGCCCACAGCCCGCGCGCATGCCGCCGCAGCGATCCCGAGTCCTCGCGCTGGAACAGCGTCAGCACGCCTTCCGCCAGCGGCGCGGTGAACAATGCGTGCTCATCGCCGCGTTCCTCGTGCGCCCAGAGGCGACCGTCGCCCGGCTTCGGGCCGACGATCTCGAAGCATCCGGGCCGTCGCTCGCGAGCCTCGAAGACGCGAAGCCGGCTGCCCGGCGCCACGATCAGTCGTCGCTCGGGGCCAGGTCTCAACAGCTCCACCAACGCCTTCGGACGGAAGACGACGCAGAGCTCCACGTACTTCACCGGCGAGCCCGGCGCTCCGGACCAGCGCACGAAGCCGCCGAGGCGCTCGCGCACCTCGATCACCGTGGCATCGGGGGCACTGGCGGCGCCGTCGCTGCTCGCGCTGCCGCCATTGCCGGAGTGACCGGCGGCGGAGGACGGCGGCCCACCCCGTCCAGGCCCGGCAGGCAGGCGGAACACGGGACGCTCCGGCTCCCGGCGCCGGGCCACCGGCGATGGCGCGCCCAGTCGCCAGAGGACGGCGAGCCGGTCCAGCGCCCGCTGCGCCAGCGCGCTGATCGTCAGCGCCGGATTGATCGCGATCGAGCCCGGCACGATCGAGCCGTCCAGCACGACGAGCCCGTCGTGCACCGCCTCGCCGTCGCCGGAAAACACCCGCCCGATCGCGTCGACGACGCCGTCGCTGCCGAGGTCCCCCATCGCGCAGCCCCCCAGCGGATGCACGCTGACCATCGGCCCGCGGGCGTCGTTCGTCAGGAAGGCCATGTCCGGCGGCAGCAGCTGCCACAGCGGATTGCGCAGCAGTCGCGCGCCCTGGGTGTGGCAATGACGCGCCAGCGCCTCGTGACGGCGCGCGATCGCGGGTTCGTCGCGCAGCCCGGGCCAGTCGACCTGCAGCCCGCCTGGCTCCTCGAAGCCTTCCCGTCGGACCAGCCGGCCGGTGCCGCTGTCGCGACCGACGATCGCCAGCGGCAGCTGCCGCTCGGTCACGGAAGGACGGACCGCGAAGGGATCGTCGAAATCGGCGCGCTCCTCATGCGGGCCGGCGTTTGAACGGGCCAGCGCATCCAGCGTCGCCGCCAGCGCGAAGCCCTCCTCGAAGACCGGACGCAATGCGCCGGGAATCGCCAGGTCCTCGACGACATGATCCGGCCCGGCGTCCCACACGCCGGTGATGGTCGGCCCCACCTGGCGCGCCGCGGGCGGCTGGTCCTCGTCGGCGACCGCATGGACCGCCCGCGGCCAGCCGTGGCCGACCGCGATCACGTCGCCGTTGGCCGAGAACGCCTGCCCCAGCATCCGCGACAGCGTCAGCCCCCGGTCCCGCGAGCGCATCAGGATCTCGGTCGACCCCAGGCTGCCGGCGGCCAGGATCACCCGACGGGCGAGCACCTCGAACGGCTCGCCCTGCCGCCGGCGCAGCAGCTCGTCGGTGTGCTGCAGCGTGACGCGCCAACCGGCGCCGGGGGCCGCCACCAATGCTTCGACGCTCGCGCCGCAGACCAGCTCCGCGCCCTGCCGCCAGGCCTGCAGCAGCAGGCTCGTGTCGAGCGACTGCTTGGCCTCGTGGTTGCAGCCGGTCGCGCAGTCGCCGCAGGCGATGCAGGGCTGGTGCGACCATTCGGCCGCACCGCGCGGGCGCGCGTCCATCGCGACCTGGATCCTCGCCGCGCGTGTGCGCGCCGGGTCGAGCGCCTTCAGCGCCTCGAGCCGGCGCGTCTTGAAGCCGGCCTTCGCGCGCAGGCGTTCGATGGTGTTGTCGCCCTCGTCGTCGCGGACGCCCAGCAGCCGCTCGGCGCGCTCGAACCAGGGCGTCATGTCCTCGCGCAGGAAAGCCTGCGGCCAGCCGGGTTCGCGGAACACCGTCGGCGCGGGTCGCTCCATCACGCCCGCGTTGATCAACGATCCGCCCCCCCAGGCCGTTGGCCAGGGCGACACAGACATCCGGTCCCAGCCGCAGGTCGAAGAGCCCTTCGCGACGTCCCGTCGGCGCATCCGCGCCGGGACGCGCCAGCCGCACGTGACCGGGCAGATCGGCGAAGCGGCTGGGGAACGCCCCGGGCAGGTACTCACGCCCGCGCTCGAGCACGACCACGCTCAGCCGACGGCCGTCCTCGTCGCGACGTCCCGCGAGCGCATGCGCCGCCGCGGCGCCGCCATAGCCGCTGCCGACGATCAACACGTCCACGGCGGCCGGGCCCGGCTCCGGGACCGACAGCCGCCCGGCCATCCAGTCCTCGAGCGGCCGCGACAGCCAGCGCGTGCCCGAGGGTCTCGGCCGCCGAGCGTCGGTGCCGTCCGACGTCACGCGAGCCGCCGTGTCGGACGACGCGGCAGACGGGGCCTCAGAGGGGACTCTCGGCGCCTCCTCGAACGGTCGAGACATCGGCACCCTCCCTGCGATATTCGGCCAGCGCGGCCTGCATCGCGTTGATGAGCAGCTCCTCGGTGACCGGTTTGTGCAGCAGCGTCAGGCCCGCCTCGTGGGCCTCGCGCAACCGCTCGGGCGCAGTGTCGCCGCTCACGATCAGCGCGGGCAGTCCCGGGAACGCGCTTCGCAGCGAGCGCACCGCGCTGATGCCGTCCTCCCCGCCGCGCAGCCGGAAGTCGGTCAGCAGCAGGTCCGGCTGCTGGCCCATGCTCTTGAGCAGGCCCTCGCGGGTGCTGCCGGCCAGCAGCACCTGGCAGCCGTGCGCCGTCAGCAGCGCGTGCATCGCGACCCGCACCGGCTCCTCGTCGTCGATCACCAGCACGCGCATGGGCGGCAGCGCCGGGCCCTGCGTCGGCGTCGAGCCGGGCCTCACCAGCCCGATGTCGGCGGCGGTCACGTTCAGCATGAAGCTCGAGCCGTGCCCCGGCGCCGACCGCAGCGCCAGGTGCAGGTCCAGCAGGTCCACCAGCCGCGTCACGATCGACAGGCCCAGACCCAGGCCCTTGGCGCGATCGCGCTCCGGGTTCCCGACCTGGTAGAACTCGTCGAAGATCCGCTGCTGCTCGTGTTCCGGGATGCCCATGCCGGTGTCGCGCACCGTCAGCCGCCAGACTTCCTCGTCCTGGCCGCGATGGACCTCGATCGCCACCTCGCCGCGCGCCGTGTACTCGAGCGCGTTGTCGATCAGGTTGCGCACCACGCGCTCCAGCAGCACGGGGTCGCTCTCGACGCAGGCCTCCGGCGGGCAGTCCAGTCGCAGCAGCAGGTGCTTGCGCAGCGCGGTGGGCTGGAACTCCCGCTGCAGCCGGCCCAGCCAGGGCTGCAAGGCGAAGACCTGGTTGTTCACCGGCACGACGTTGGCGTCGAGCTTCGAGATGTCCAGCAGCGCATCCATCTGCGAGGACAGCGAGTGCAGGGCCAGGTTCATCTGCGTGACGATGACGCGGCCCTCGTCGTCGAGCGGGCGCTTGTCCAGCGCCGCGCCGAACAGGGACAGCGTGTGCATCGGCTGGCGCAGGTCGTGGCTGGCGGAGGCCAGGAAGCGCGTCTTCGCCGCCATCGCCGATTCCGCCTGCGACAGCGCCTGGCGCAGTTGCTGGTTGCTCTTGTTCTGCTGCAGCCGGATCAGCACCGACTCGGCGAAGACGCGGTAGGTGTCGCGCGCCAGGCCGGTCAGGATCAGGCCGAAGAAGACGATCAGCGCCGACAGCACCCAGTCCAGCCAGCGGTGCTCCGCGCCGGGCTCGTGGAACAGCCCCCACGACAGCGCGGTGGCGAGCGTCACCGGCCAGAGGAAGACCTGGAACACGACGCGGTGCCCGGCGGTCGTCGCGACCGCGCCGGCGCACAGGCCCAGCAGCACGATGGTCTGCACCATCCGCTGGAAGTCGCTCAGGTGGGGGGCCGCGATCAGCGAGGCGCTGAAGACCAGCCCGTTGGCCAGGCTCAGCCACACGGCCCAGTCCATGCGCTGTTCCAGCGGGCGGTCCTGCATTTCCGGCAGGCGGCCCAGCACGGCCCAGCGCGTCACCAGTACCGCGTACACGGCGGCCAGCCAGCCGTAGGCCAGCCAGGGCGACATCACGCTGGCCGCCATCACCGCCATCATCAAGGCGGCAATGCTCACCGGATAGGGGACGCGACGACCCTGCTTGCCGATCAGCCGCAGCAGTTCGAGCTCGACGCTCGCCTGCTCGGCGCTGCGCTCACCCGCCATGACCGGAACAGACAGCGCCTGGCCACTGCCGCGAATGGAAATGCATGGGTTGTGTAAGGCTTGTTCTGGGCCGGCAATATATCGTGCCGTGCCGAAAACGTGCCGCGCAGATAAAACTATGCCGACCACCGCCACCCTTGCGGGCTTTGGTAGGTCGGCATAGCGCTCCTCCCCTTGATCACGACGCTGAGGTCCAGGCAGCGCGCGATCGGTACCCAGTATGCAAAGCGACTCGGGGGTCCGATATCCCCCTCAAGAGGGAGACACGCTTTGACATCGACCCATTCCGCATGTGCTCATACGGAATGCGCCTATGCCGCCCGCGCCTCAGGCGATGCGCACCCGTTCCGGGGCCCGCGTGTCGTGCAGCAACTCTTCGAGCAGCACCAGGTAGTAGCCGAGCGGCGGCGTGCGCATGCCCGGCCGCTTGGCCAGATCGTCCCAACGGCGCAGCTGCAGCGAGGCGCTCGCGTGCGGGTGGGCCATGAAGAGCAGCCGTTCCTCCGCATTCATCGGCCCGCCCTGCAACGCCAGGCTGTGGCGCGAGGCGTCCGACAGCCCCGGTCCGTATGCCGGGTCGGTGCTGACCAGGTAACGCTTGGCGGCGACGTGCAGGCGGATCGGCTCCACCACGGCCGGGCCCAATCCCCCGGCGCGCAGCAGCGGCAGCGCGGTCAACTCATGTTCGTCGTCCCGCAGAGGGGCGCCAGAACCGCCGTCCATCAGCTGCCCGATGTCGTGCAGCAGCGCGGCGGCTACAAGGCTATGCTCCGCGTGGGCCCACTCGGCCAGTTGGGCGCATCGGAGCGCGTGCTCCAGCGCGGTGACGGGCTCCCGGCGCTCGTCGCCGTACTGCAGGTGTCCGCGGCGGCGGAACACCGCCTCGATCTTGGCGATCAGGTCCATGGCAACTCCTAGCCATCGCTCCAAGGGCGGAGCGGGCGCCAGTCTCGACCCCGCCGATGACGGATCTGTGAAGCATGGCCGGGGCTCCCATTCAAATTGGATGAACAGTGGCCTCAGTTCCGGTGAACCGACGATGTACGGCGCACGCGGACACTTCATGCCATTCCGGACCTCCCGACGCCCCAGGTCTTCCCAAGGACGCGAGCCGACATGACTGCCATCGACAACCAGAACAACGACCCTGACCAGCAGCCCACGCTGCCCGCCGAGACCCACGATGGCACCGCGGCCCCCATCGCCGCGTCGCCAGCGCCCGCGTCCACGGCGATGCCGCCGGTGCCGGCCGCGGTGCCGCCCACGGGCAAGACCCGGTACGACGGCCTGGCGATGCTCTTCCACTGGGTGCTGGCGATCGCGATCATCGGCACCTTCTCCGTGGGCTGGTACATGGCTGACCTGCCGTTCTCGCTGACGCGGCTGAAGCTCTTCAACTGGCACAAGTGGGCCGGCGTCACGATCCTGGCGCTGTCGGCGCTGCGGCTGCTGTGGCGCCTGACGCACCGCCCGCCGGCGGACCTGCCGATGCCGGGCTGGCAGAAGCTGGGCGCCCACGCGGTGCACTGGCTGCTGTACGCGGCCTTCTTCGCGGTGCCGCTGAGCGGCTGGGCCTACAGCTCGGCGGCGGGCTTCCCGATCGTGTGGTTCGGCGTGCTGCCGCTGCCGGACTTCGTCGGCAAGGACAAGGAACTGGCCGAATCGCTGAAGCAGGTCCACCAGTTCTTCGCCTACGGGCTGGGGCTGCTGGTGCTTGCCCACCTTGGCGCCGTGGTCAAGCATGTCGTCCTCGACAAGGACGGCCTGCTGCGGCGCATGCTCCCGGGCCGCGCCTGAGCGGCACGGCGACAGCCCCGGCCCGGACCGCAAGAAACAACACCTGACAACACCTGACCCCCAAGATCCACGACTGGCAGAGGACCTCATGACCGCACGCATGGCCACCCATCTCTCGATCACCGCGCTGTCGGTGCTGAGCGCCGCCCTCCTCCTGGCCGCGCCGGCGATGGCGCAGAACAAGCCGGCGGCAGCGCCCGCCACGGCAGCCGCCGCGACGACGGCGGCCGCGCCCAAGCTGGTGCCGGCGCAGAGCGACATCGCCTTCACCTTCCGCCAGATGGGCGTGCCGGTGGACGGCCACTTCAAGAAATTCGATGCGCAGCTGGCCTTCGATCCGAAGAACGCCGCGGCGGGCAAGGTCACCTTGTCGATCGAGCTGGGCAGCGCCACGCTGGGCGACGCCGCGACCGACGCGGAGCTGGTCAAGCCCGAGTGGTTCAACGTGAAGAAGGTCCCGACGGCCACGTTCCAGAGCACCTCGCTGAAGGCGCTGGGCGGCGGCAAGTTCGAGGCCGCCGGCAAGCTGACCATCAAGGGTCAGGTCAAGGACGTGGTCGTCCCGGTGGCGCTGGCCCAGGCCGGCGGCACGACGACGGCGACCGGCGCGTTCGCGATCAAGCGGCTGGACTTCAACATCGGCGAAGGCGAATGGAAGGACACCTCCATCGTCGCCAACGACGTGCAGGTGAAGTTCAAGCTGGCCATCACCGGCATGGCGCCGCTGTAAGCCGATTCCGAGGCCCATCCGCAGCCTCTCCCGATTTCTCCAACCGGTCCGGGTCCTTCGCCCGGTTCCTTCTCCACCGCGGTACCCGCCGCGGTTCCATCACTGTTCCGACAACTGTTCGACAAGGACCCACCACCATGATGAAGAAAGCCCTGCTGCTCGCCTCCCTGCTCGCCGTCGCCGGCCTGGCCCAGGCCCAGAGCGCGACCTACGCGATCGACCCGACGCACACCTACGCCACGTTCGAGATCAAGCATTTCGGCACCTCGACCAACCGCGGCCGCTTCGACAAGAAGGAAGGCACCGTGCAGTTCGACAAGGCTGGCAAGTCGGGCAAGGTCGAGATCACCTTCGACATGAACGGCATCAGCACCGGCTCGTCGCAGTTCGACACCCACCTGAAGAGCAAGGACTTCTTCGACGTGGCCAACAACCCGACGGCCAAGTTCGTCGGCGACAAGTTCACCTTCTCGGGTGACAAGGTCGCCTCGGTGGCCGGCCAGCTGACGCTGAAGGGCAAGACCGCGCCGGTGACGCTGACGGCCACCAACTTCAACTGCTACGAGAACCCCATGCTCAAGCGCGAAGTCTGCGGCGGCGACTTCGAGACCACCTTCGACCGCACCGCCTTCGGCGTCGACTACGGCATCCAGTACGGCTTCTCGAAGGACATCAAGGTCATCGTCCAGGTCGAGGCCGTGAAGCAGTAATCCCCTCGGGAACACTTCACAACCATGCCGGAAGGCCCGCGGAAGCGGGCCTTTCGCGTTTGTGGCGTTGCTACGCGGGCGCGTTGACGGGGATGCCGGCAGCCATGGATATCAGCCGCCCGCTGGTCGCATGGTCTTCCATGAAGGCCTTCACTGCATGCGTCGTGCACAGCTTGTTGAACCAGTCCCAGGCGAACGAGGCCCGATAGGCCGCCGCGCACTCCGGCGAATTCCATGCAAGCAATTGCTGCAGTTCCTCATGAAACTGTCGGAACGCCGCTACCGCATGGCTCCAATGGCGACTGGGCGGATTCCCGCGCGCGAACCAGTGCGGCTTCCAGATGGGTTCAAAGTGACAGACGCGGTTCCTCAACTGCTGAAGGCGCTTCACCTGGAACAGCACGGGTTGCCTGTTGATATCCCGGCTCCAATACGGCGGCTTCGAATGCGGGTGATGGGGGAAGACCTCGGTGAACGTCCTCGGCGCGTATCGATGGGACAGGCCCTCCAGCAGATTCGGCCAGAACCCGAAGGACAGGCAGGCCACGACGGCGTCCGGTGAGGGTTGCAGTTGCCTGCGCGTGGGCGGGGTGCCTTCGGACAGCAAGGATTCGATCCGCTCGAGCGATTTCCCTTTCAACGGGACCGCGCCGGGTACCGCCCGGTCGTACCAGGGAAAGGATGCACTGGACTGCGCCGACACCTGCATCGAGAGGGAGCGATGGATCGCGTTTCGCAGCACGACCTCGACCAGTCCAACGAAGGGATGAATGCTGGCGCTGAGCGCCTGCGCCCACTGGTAGCAGCCCAAGGTCGCTGCATCCGATGCCGGCGCAAACGCCACACCGTACGGCGCCATCCGAGCTGCAGACAGGCGATCCAGCACGTCGGCAGCGGAAGGGGGCCCCGCAGAGTACGAGATCGTCAATTGCGGTGTTCGCACTCGTGGAAGGATTTGACTCGTCAAGTTCAACTCGCTACTCTCCCGCCCCGTAGGCACTGCGGATCCCACTCCCGCACCTCTTGGCAGGTTCCAAAGCCGGTGATGCCCGCAGCAGCAGTAGAGCAAGACGCCACCTTCGGGTGGCGTTGAGCTTTCTGAGTCGCAGAACGCTGCGGGGGCGCCAAGCGAAAGACGCCTATCGTCCATCGCCGACGGGTGCCTCGGCACCAGCTGTGAACAACTGCACGCAGGCAATTTGACCAATCACGACTACGGCCAGCCATCGGCTGACCGGGCCACGCTTGCGCGCCCCATCGGCCTCCGGCCTGTCGCCGATCGGTGCAGTCCATCCCGCCGTCTTCACGGCGCGTCGCCCGCCGCCCCGGGAGCGCCGGGGTCTTGCGTAAAGTGCGAGCCATACGACAGGTCCTCCCATGAACGCGCCGACTCCCGCCTCCCCCCACCCCGCGCCAGCGCTGGCAGAGCTTCATGAAAGCCGCCGAGCAGGGCTTCCACGCCTACGGCAACTGGCTGGTGTCCATCACCTGGAAGCGCTTCACGCTGCTGGCGGTGATGCTGATCATCGGCGCCAACATCCTCCAGACCCTCCCGCCCTTCTCCTTCAGCTGGCAACTGCCGGTCGAGACGACCGAGACCATCCATCCGCCCAAGGACCTGCGCCGCGACCGCGACACCGACCGCGAACGCCGCGAGAAGCAGCGCGCCGCCGAAGCGGAGAAGAAGGTGGCCGAGGCGCAGAAGAAGATCGACAAGGCCACGAAACCCGCCGACTCCGCCGAAGCCGGCTCCGAGGCGGGTCACGGCGCATCCTCCGCGGTCGACGGCGACGGCCTGCGCTACGAAGTCCAGATCGACAGCCGCGGCGTGCGCATCGTGCCGCGCCATCCGGCCTCGCCGGCCAGCGCCGCGTCCGCAGCCGACGCCGAAGGGGCCGTCGACCCCAACCTGCCGTCCGTGGACATCCGCATCCCCAACGAGAAGCAGCGCGAGGCCATCCGCGACGCGGTGAAGTCCGCCGCGGCCGACGCCAAGCGCGCCCTCGAGGAGGCGGCGGAAGAAGCCCGGCAGGCCAAGGCCGATGCCGAGGAAGCGCGTGACGAGCTCGAACAGGTCCAGCGCGAGACCTCGCGCAAGACGCGTTATCGCACCGTGCACCTGGGCGACTTCCTCGACAAGCTGGCCATCCTGGTCGTGCTGGCCTCGGCGCTGCTGAAGGCCACCTACAAGGGTCGCCTGCAGGCCGAGGTGAAGGCCGCCAAGGCCACCGAGACCGCCGAGGCCGAGTCGCTGCGCCGTCAGGTCGTCGAAGCCCGCATGGCCGCGATGCAGGCGCAGGTCGAGCCCCACTTCCTGTTCAACACGCTGGCGTCGATCGACCACCTGATCGAGACCGATCCGCCGCGCGCCTCGCAGATGCAGAAGAACCTGATCGCGCTGCTGCGGGCCTCGATGCCGACGATGCGCGAGGCCAACGCCAACGGCGGCGTGCGCGACCTGGGCCGCGAGATGGCCGTCATCCGGCCCTACCTCGAGATCCTGCAGGTCCGCATGGAAGAGCGCCTGGTGTCGCGCATCGAGGTGCCCGACGGCCTGCTGTCCGCCGAGTTCCCGCCGATGATGATCCAGAGCCTGGTCGAGAACGCCATCAAGCACGGCCTCGAACCCAAGGCCGAGGGCGGCAGCCTGCTGCTCAAGGCCGAGATCGTCCACGGCAAGCTGCAGGTCACCGTCGCCGACACCGGCCTGGGCTTCGGCCGCGCCGCGACCTCGGGCACCGGCGTCGGCCTGGCCAACATCCGCGAGCGGCTCTCGCTGCTCTACGGCAAGGCCGCCAGCGTCACCGTGGCCGAGAACCAGCCGTCCGGCACCGTCGTGATCATCACCGTCCCCTACCGGACCTCCGCCCACCACGCGCCCGAACAAGGAACGCAAGGAGCACACGCATGAAAACGCTGTTCAAGACCCTTCTTGTCCTCGGATTCGTCCTCGTCGCCGGCGCGCTGCTGCTGGGCTGGGGCGTGATCCATCTGCTCGGCGACGTCCCTGGCGTGCACCTCACCGTCGACGGCGAGGAAGTCATCCTGAGCGGCATGGGCATCGCCGACGCCTTCGGCGCCGGGCTCGGCCTGATCATCGCCATCGTCGTGATGTGCCTGGTCGTGCCGCTGGTGCTGCTGCTCGGCCTGGGCCTGCCGCTGCTGATCCTGGGCGGGCTGGCGCTCGTGGCGCTGGCCGCGCTGGCGGGCGTCGGCGCGGTGGTGGGCTCGCCGCTGCTGCTCATCGGCCTCGTCGTCTGGCTGATCGTGCGCGACAAGCCGCGCAAGGCGCCGCGGGTGCCGCCCGCGCCGGCAGCGCCCGCCATGACGTCCACGCCGGCCGAACCGTCCCTCCACGCCTGAGACCACGCGCGGGTCCACCGCCGGATCGCCCCTCACCTGCCCTAACATCGCCTCCCATGAGCGACACCAGCGACACCCACCACGCCCCCCGCGCCGTCCTCGCGGACGACGAACGCCTGATGCGGGAGCAGCTGCGCAGCCGCATCGCCGAGGTCTGGCCCGAGCTGCAGATCGTCGCCGAGGCCAAGAACGGCCTGGAGGCGGTCGAACTGGTCAAGGAGCACAAGCCCGACCTGGTCTTCCTCGACATCCGCATGCCGGGCCTGACCGGCGTCGAGGCCGCCAAGCAGATCGCGCAGCTGCCCGACGACGACGACTGGCCCCTGCCCGAGATCGTCTTCATCACCGCCTACGACCAGTACGCGGTCGAGGCCTTCGAGCAGGGTGTCTGCGACTATGTGCTCAAGCCCGCCGAGCGCGATCGCCTGCTGGTCACGGTCGAGCGCATCAAGAAGCGCCTGGCCCTGCGCAGCGGCGAGGTGGAGCCCGAAGGCCCCAGCACCGGCACGCTGCAGCAGCTGCTGCACTCGCTGTCGGCGCGGGTCAACAACACCAGCGGCTCGCCGCAATACCTGCAATGGATCCAGGCCTCGGTCGGCCAGACCATCCAGATGATCCCGGTCGAGGAAGTGCTGTTCTTCATCAGCGACGAGAAGTACACCCGCGTCCAGACGCCGACCGTCGAGGCGTTGATCCGCAAGCCGATCAAGGAACTCGTCGACGAGCTGGATCCGAAGCTGTTCTGGCAGATCCACCGCTCGACGCTGGTCAACGTCAAGGCCATCAACGGCATCAGCCGCGACTTCCGTGGTCGTCAGCTGGTGGGTGTGCGCGGACTCGATGAAAAGCTTGAGGTCAGCCGCAGCTACACGCACCTGTTCAAAGGGATGTGACGCGGCCCAGAATCGGGCACACCGCGTCAGCGTGGCGGACCTTTCAGCTTGACGCCTGCCGCCGCCATCGCGCGGCGGACTTCGGGGGCGTCCTCGAAGGCCGACTCGAGCTCCGGCTGCAGGGTCTCCAGTTCCAGGCGGGAATCGGGATCGCCCGGGCGATGCGACTTGCGTGACGACGCCCGCAGGCCCAGCCCCAGCGCCATCAGCGCGTAGAACAGGAAGGCGATCCGCGGCGCGTCGATGAGGCTGTCGAAGAGCCCCACGATCACGAAGCCCGCCAGCCCGCCCACCACCGCCGGCGCCAGCGGATGGTGGCGCCCCGCGCCGAAGCTCAGGCGCACCAGCACCGTCACCAGCAGGCTGGTCCACAGCGCCAGGCCGAACAGGCCCTGCTCGAACAGCACGTGCGCCGGCAGGCTCTTCATGTGGAAGGGCATGTGGTTGCGGTCGCTGGTGAAGAACCAGCGCGCCAGACCCTCGTTGAAATCGCCGTTCCGCAGCAACGGACCGTGCACGCTGTCGACGATCGAGATCGACGCGATCTCCAGCACGCCGCCGCGCCAGTTCTGCGTCACCGAGGCCACCAGACGTTTCGGGTGCCCAGGACCGGCCACCGAAGTCGGCCGGCGCCTGGCCCAGCTTCAGTTGCACCGGCTGCCAGGCGCCGCCCAGCGGCTCCACATCGGTCTCGCGGTCGACGCAGCGCAGCGGGTAGAGCAGGAACTTCTCGCAGATCTCGACGCGCAGGCGCGTCTTGAACTGCGTGCGCAGCGTCACCGTCGCCGCGACTTCGCCGGCGACCGCCGGCACGCGCTGGCTGAGCCGGAACATCTCGCCGTGCCCCATCTGGTGCAGGCCACTGGTCAGCGTCACCGTCGGATGCGGGAACGGCTCCGTGCCGGGCAGGCCGGACGCGGGCAGCTCGGAACGCGCCGCGTTCAGGTGGTAGTCACCGACGCGTTCATCGAAGGGCCCGCCGTTGGCGAAGCTCGCCGGGAAACGGCCGCTGCCCTTGCCCAGCAGCCATTCGTCCATGGACTTGAGCAGGCCCAGGCCGACGCGCCGATGCTCGAGACGACCTTCGAGATCCTGCTGTCCGGTCGACATCCGCTGACCGATGTAGGCGCCACCACCCAGCGCCGCGACCACCGCGCACGCCAGCAGACAGCCCGTCCACACGAGGCCGCGGATGCGCCAGCCGGCGGTGCGCAGATCGGCGCCGACGCGCGGCGACCATTGCGTCGCGATCCACGCGATCGCCAGCACCGACAGCACGGCGGCGATCGCCACCACGTCCTGGCCGCCGCCCCAATGCGCCGCGACGAGCCCCGTGCCGGCGAGCGTCGCCATCCACACGATCGCCAGCGCGAAGGCCTGCGAGGGCTGCGTCAGTCCGCCGCGCCACAGCCAGGCCAATCCGAGGCCGAGCAGGACGACAGCGCCGTCGATCAGGTAGGCGCCCTTGGGCACGAGATCGATCAGCAATCCGCCGAGCAAGGCCAGCAGCAGCGCCGGCAGCGGCGACAGCGCCATCAGCGCCCGCTGCTGTCCGCGCGGCCACGCTGCGCGCGAGGCCGGCATCGCGAGCAGCACCGCGACACTGCCCGCCAATGCGAGCAAGGCGCGATAGCCACCAGCGCCGAAGAGCACCCAGGCGGCGACCGCGGTACCGATGATCACGCCGGCCGACCACGCAAGCGGCACCGTCCCGCGCGCACCGGGGAAGACATGCGACGACGGCGCCCCATCCGGTCGCGGCGCGTTCCGTTCCTCGCGGCGCTGCACCGCCCACAGCAGCGCGCAAAGCGCCATGCCGGACGGCACCGCCAGATAGACACCGCGCGAGAACGTCGTCAGCGACGCGTAGAACGCCAGCAGCATCACCGCCAGCGCCATCACGAAGCGCAGCGGGCGGCGCTCCCGCATCGCCCACAGCATCGCGAAGGGCAGGCTCAACGCCAGCGCGCCATCCAGCGACGCTCCGCCGACGTTCATCTCCCAGAACAGCGAGGTCGTGCGGTAGTCCGATGAGAAGTCCAGCAGCCCCGTGTAGACCCAGCGCTCCCACAACGCGCCGAGCGAGGTCGTGACCAGCACCAGCACCCAGGCCGCGCGCGACAGGCGCTGCACCGACGAGGGCCGCAGGTCCGACGCCTTCTGCCACAGCGGCAGCAGCAGCAGGACCAGGAAGAAGCTCTTGCCGGCGCGCAGGCTGTTCATCGGCTCCTGGAAGCCTTGCCAGAAACCGAACTGCACGCCGCCGGCCTGGTCGAAGCCGCGCCAGACGGCGATGAAGGCCGACAGCGCGAACACGGCCATCAACACCCGCACCGCGGCGCGCCAGCGCAGCGTCCGATAACGCCACGCCACCGGCTTGTGCGGCGGCTCGGTCACGGCGATCGCGGTGTAGCCGCCGGCGGCGACGGCCAGCACCAAAAGGTCGAGTTCCTCGAAGGTGATCCAGCCGGTCCACGGCGCGAACCCGATCACCGGCACCAGCGCGGGCACCAGCAGCGGCAACGAGCGCCATCCGAAGAAGCTGGCCACCGCGATCGCCACCCACAACGCGGTGGCGGCCACTGGTTCGACCGGGTAGTGCCGCATGAGCCAGAGCCCGACGGCGGCGCTGGCCACGCCGGTCACCAACGTGGCCAGCGATGAAGGGCGCCGAGGCAGGACGAATTTCATGCGCGGGGCCGTTCCAGGCTGCTGGCGATGCACCACTGCGCCGGCCAGTAGCTCGCGAGCACCCAGAAGCTGGCCATCTCCAGCGGGCCTGCGAACTTGTTGATCGCCAGCATCGCGTCGGAGAGCACGAACAGCGTGCCGCCCCACGCGGCCCAGCGCGCGAGCGGTTCATCGGGCTGGCCGACGCTGCCGCGCCACCAGGCCCAGGCCTGCGCCGCCATGGCCGACAGGCAGACGACGTAGACGACCACCGGTGCGCGCAGCTCGGCGGGGATGTGCGGCCAGAGCCGCCCCAGCACTGCCGCCGCGATGATGCCGAACATCAGGAAGGGCCAGCGCACGGCGCCCAGCTTCTTGCGGGTGCAGAAGCCGACGATGTAGCAGACATGGGCGGCCAGGAAGCTCACCAGACCGGGCAGGAAGCCCTGCGCCGGCCACAGCAGCGCGATGTCGCCCGCCAGCGAGCACAGCAGCCCGGCACGCAGCCAGCGCGCCAGCCGTAGACGCTCGGCGCCACGACGCCAGGCGTAGAGCAGGATGAGGATCGTCGTCAGCGGCTTGAAGACGAAGGCCAGGGCCGGCGGCAGTTGCGCGGGCTGTGACAACGCGAGGATGGCGGCAGCCGCGCTGAGGAGGGTCAGCAGCGGGAGCGCGGCGGCGAGCCTGGTGGCGGACTTGGCGGCGGAGGCTGTCATGCGCCGGCATTTTGCCGTTTGCCGACGACGCCCACCCCCCGGTTCCGGGTGACATGGCAGACCTTACAGGGTCGATGCGGCGCTTGACGCTGACCGCCGCACCATGTCGATCACCGCCCGTGGCGCGCGCGAAGCGCACGAGGCGCACGGCATGCGCGAGGATCACAGATGCGACCAGTGCCGATCCAGGGCCTGCAGGCGTTCGTGGACGGCGGACTCGGGGACGAAGAACTTCTCCGAGAGCCTGCGGGCACTGACGATCCCCTGGTTCATCAGCCGGTAGATCGCGAAGTCCGGCATCAGCAGGTCCAGCGCGAAGCGATGGGCGTCCTGCTCGATGCGGCGCGGGCTGTGAATGGAGAGATTGGACGCCGTCTCCGGCGGTACCGCACCGTGCCCGAGCAGGTGATGGCCCAACGCATGCGCCAGCACGATGCGGCGTCGCATCGGGTCCTCGGCGAGGCTCAGCTCGATCACCGGGCGCTCGTCCAGATAGAGGAGCCGGCCGCGATGGGGATACATCGGCTCCCGCGGGCCGCCGCGGTCGCGGATCTCGACGCCGACGCCCTCCGCCAGTTCGTGGGCGTTCAGCGGCAGCGTGGCCTGGTCCCAGTGCGTCTTGCGCAGTTCATCGGCGAGGGCGTCGATGGCGCGGTGGCGCGCCGCGGCGTCGGCCGGCTCGGGGGATTCTCGGAAGGGGTGGCAGGAAAGCGGGGCAGCGTCCATGGTCGGTCTCCTCGGCGGGCGCAGAGGGACCGGATGCTAGAAACGCGCGCCTCGCCGCGAAATGACTCGAACCAGTAAGAATCGTTCGCCCACCACCGTCACTGACTGTTCGAGTGACAGGTCTTGCTCGAGCGATCGTCCTTCGCCGCCTGCGCCTGTTTCGCCGCGGTATCGGCGGCCTTGGCGGCAAGCTGCTCGCGCATGCGCTTGAGTTTCTCGCGGGGGTCTTCCTTGACCCCGCCCTCGCCGAGTTTCATCTCCGCGATGAAGCGGCTGGGCACGCCGACGACCGTCTCGCGGTTCTTCTTCCGCCGCCGCAGCGTCGACACCGCCAGCGTCCGCCGCGCCCGCGTGATGCCGACGTACATCAGCCGGCGCTCTTCCTCGACGCGCTGGGGCGTGAGCTCGTCGTTCTCGGCCTTGAACGGCAGCAGGCCTTCGTTGACGCCGGCCAGCATCACGTGCGGCCATTCCAGGCCCTTGGACGCATGCAGCGTCGTCAGCACGACCTGGTCCTGTTCCTCCTGGCGCTCGGCCAGCGAGAGGATCACGCTGATCGTCTGCGCCACTTCGAGCAGCGTCTGACGCGGGCTCTCGGTGGTGATGCCACCGTCGGTCGAGATCTCACCGCCGCAGCGCTTGGCGACCCAGTCGACGAAGTCGAGCACGTTGCTCCAGCGGGCCTGCGCGACCTTCTCGTTGTCTTCCTGGTCGATCAGGTACTGCTCGTAGGCGATGTCCTTGAGCCATTCCATGATCAACGCCTTGCCCTCCTCGCCGCCGACGGCGTGACGGGCGCGGTACTCGAGGTCGACGACATAGCGGCCGAACTCGTGCAGCCCGTGCAGCGCCTTGCTCGACAGCGTCGCCTTCAGCGACTCGGCGAACAGCGACTCGAACATGGACAGCTTCCACTTCGCCGAGAACTCGCTCAGGTGCCCCAGCGTCTGGTGGCCGATGCCGCGCTTGGGCGTGGTCACGGCGCGCAGGAAGGCCGGGTCGTCGTCCTGGTTCACCAGCAGCCGCAGCCAGGCGCAGAGGTCCTTGATCTCGGTGCGGTCGAAGAAGCTCTGCCCGCCGGACACCTTGTAGGGGATCTCCGCGCGGCGCAGCGCCTGCTCGAAGATGCGCGCCTGGTGGTTGGCGCGGTACAGGATCGCGAAGTCGGAGAACTTCGTCGTCGGATGGTTGGCCCGGATCGACTGGATGCGGGCGACGGCGCGTTCGGCCTCGTGCTCCTCGCCGTCGGCCTCGATCAGCGTGATGGGATCGCCTTCGCCGAACTCGCTCCACAGCGTCTTCGGGAACAGCTTCGGATTGCCGCCGATCACGTTGTTGGCGGCGCGCAGGATCGCGCTGGTCGAACGGTAGTTCTGCTCCAGCGGAATGATCTTCAGCTGCGGGAAATCGACCGGCAGCTTCTTGAGGTTCTCGATCGTCGCGCCGCGCCAGCCGTAGATGGACTGGTCGTCGTCGCCCACGGCGGTGAACATCGCGCGATCGCCGACCAGGCACTTCAGCAGCTCGTACTGGACCGCGTTGGTGTCCTGGTACTCGTCGACCAGCACGTAGCGCAGCGTCTCCTGCCACTTGCCGCGCGCCTCTTCATTGGTCTGCAGCAGCTTCAGCGGCATGCCGATCAGGTCGTCGAAATCGACCGCCTGGTACGCGGTCAGCCGCTCCTGGTAACGCTGCATGACGACGGCGGCGGCGCGCTCCATGTCGTCCTTCGCGTAGGCCAGCGCCTGCTGCGGGCTCAGGTTCTGGTTCTTCCACAGCGAGATGGTCCACTGCCAGGACTTCGCCGTCGCCGCGTCGGTCGTGCCGCCGGCATCGCGCAGCACGGACAGCACGTCGTCCGAGTCGAGGATCGAGAACTGCTCCTTGAGCCCGAGATGGCGCCCGTCCTGGCGCAGGATGCGCACCCCCAGCGAGTGGAAGGTCGACACCAGCAGCTCCGAGCCCGCCTTGTTGCCCACGAGGTGCTTGGCGCGCTCGCGCATTTCCTGCGAGGCCTTGTTCGTGAACGTGATCGCGGCGATGTTCTCGGGCCGGTAGCCCTCGGACATCAGCTTGGCGATCTTCTGCGTGATGACGCTCGTCTTGCCCGAGCCCGCGCCCGCGATCACCAGGCACGGCCCCGAGAGGTGATGCACCGCCGCCAGTTGGGCGGGGTTGAGCTGGGCTTTGGACATGGAACGTGGGGGACAGGAAAGCGCGGAGGGGCCGGGGATGATAGCGGGACGTACAGTGCGAACCATGAACACAACACTTGCCATTGCCGCCAATGTCGTCGTCGCCCTCGTGGCGCTGATCCACGTCTACATCCTGATCCTGGAGATGTTCCTCTGGACCACGCCCAAGGGTCGCAAGGCCTTCGGACTGACCCAGGAATTCGCCGAGGCGAGCAAGGTGCTGGCCGCCAACCAGGGGCTGTACAACGGCTTCCTCGCGGCCGGGCTGATCTGGGGCCTGGTGCTGGGCGCGGCCGGCGGACCGGTGAAGATCTTCTTCCTGGCCTGCGTGCTGGTGGCGGGCCTGTATGGCGCCGCGACGGCCAGCCGCAAGATCCTCTTCATCCAGGCCATCCCGGCGGCGATCGGCCTCGCGTTGCTGCTGTTGAGCTGAGGCAGCGCGGTCCGGGCCCAAAATGCCCGATTCGCCCGATTCGCCCGATTCGCCCGATTCGCCCGATTCGCCCGATTCGCCCGATTCGCCCGATTCGCCCGATTCGCCCGATTCGCCCGGGTCGCCCGCCGGGACGCCGTTCAGTCCGGCAGCGCAACGCCGCGTCGTGCCGCCATCTGCTGCAGTTCGCCGCTGGCGCGCAGGCGCTGCATGCCGGCATCGACCAGCGCCGCCCAGGGCTCGCCCGCAGCGTCGCGACTGAAGGCGAAGTGGCCGCGCAGCTGCGCGAACGGCGGCGCGCACAGCACGACCTGGTCTGCCAGTCCCAGCTCCTGGATCACCGGCTCCGAATTGCGCTGGTTGGCCGCGATCAGGTCCAGCCGGTTGAGCTGCAGCATGCGCAGCGCGGTGGCCAGGTCCCGCACGGCGGTCACGTTCAGGCCCGCGCGCGCCTGCTCGAAGCGGTCGCCGTAGACCCACCCCTGCACCGCGCCGATCCGCAGCGGCTGCAGCGCCCGGAAGTCGTCCCACCAGAGTCCTTCCTCGCGGCGGCGCGCGTAGAACACCAGCGCGTCCTCGTAGAAGGCCAGGCGGGAGAAGCGCATCGATCGCTCGCGCTCCGGCGTGCGATACGGTCCGACGAGGATCTGCGCCGGACCATGTTCGATCATGGACTGTGCGCGCAGCCAGGGATAGAACTCGTAGCGCGGCTGGTGGCCGGCGGGGATCAGGATCGCGTCGAGCAGGTCGACGGCCAGGCCGCGCGGCTTGCCGCCGTCCATCCCGGGTTCGAAGAGCCGCGCGAAGGTCGTGCCCGCCACATGCACCTGCGCCGACCGCGGCCGTCCAACGCCGGGCGCACCGGTCAACGAAGGCAGCGCACCCGCCGCGCCCGCCATGCCGACGGCCATCGCGCCGAGCGCGGCATCACGGAGCAGGTGTCGACGGAAGGCGTCCATGGGAGTGCCCATGATAGGCGCGCGCTTCGTGCGCGGGCAGCCCCGCGACACGGGGTGGCGGACGTCCTTCAATGCCCGCGGGTCTCGGCGGCGAGGTCCTCCGGCACCAGCGCGCCGGGGATGAAGATGGGCGTGCGGATGGGATCGCGGCCGATGTCCTCGCCATGGGACCCGTGGACCGCGAACGCCGCCGAGAGCACGGCATGGACCTGCCCCATCGTCTCGTAGGACGGCGACGAGCCGCCGGCGAAGAACACCTTGGCGTCCCCGATGCCCAGCCCGCACAGCCCGTAGAGCCGGTCGCCGACGCGGGCGCAGAACTGGTCGGCGATCTGGCGTCCGATCAGCGAAGGCAGCCGGACCAGGTAGTCCCCCGTCCCCCATCCACGGCCCAACGCACCGACAGCCGCATCCAGTGCGCGTTCTTCCCGTCGATGCAGCTCTCGAGCACGCCGCGAAGCCAGGGCGAACAGTCGGGATCGGTGACCGAGTCCCGCCAGCAATTGCGCCAGTCCGCGGCGGACATCGGTCGAATTTCGAAACTCACGCACATCCTCCTCGCGTCGCGACCCATGGCGACAGAAGGACGATCGTAGGCAGAGGCACCCCGCTCGGACAATCCGCCTTCATCGACCGCTGAATGACTCTTCCAAGTCGCTCTGAAGCGCGAACTTGTCGATTCGCATGGGCGTTTCCGATGGGTCCTGCCTCACCCCTGCGGGAGCACTAGTGCATCGAGGTGGGTCGCCGACTCATCGGCGGAAGGACGCGAAGGAGGGCGAAAAGGGGCGCGGCGCGTTCAGGCGCCCCGCAGCAGCAGCCAGGCGACGATCGCCGCCAGGGCCAGGACGAAGGCGAGGCCCGCCAGCCGTTCCGCCCATGACGCGCCGGGGGACGCCGGGCGCTCGTCGTCGGCCTCGAGCGGTGGCGGCAAAGGCAGGAGCGGCATCGGCGCCGATGCTGAGGCTGCAGGGCCGGATCCGGCACGTGGAGCGGCGGGCTCGACCTCGATCCAGTCGCGCACGGCCTGCGCCAGCAGCTGCCGGTCGGTGAACGAGCGCCCGTCCATCATGGCCCGGTCCAGCAACTGGTCCAGGCTCTCGCGCTGCGCGGCCGTCAGCGACATCCACGACTGCAGCGACGCCACGGGCGTGGCGCCGGGTTCGGGCTCTTCCTCGAAGCCGTCCTCGGTCGCGTCGCGTCGCGGCAGCCGGCCGTTGACGAGCATGCCCAGCAGGCGGCCCAACGCGTGGGTCTCGCTGTTGGCGTCGGGGCGGCCGCCGGCGCGTTGACGCGCGTTGGCCAGCGGCTCGGCGGCGCGCACCAGCGCGGCAGGCGCCTGGCTGTCGCGCGGTGCCAGCCCTTGCCCCAGCCAGTGCAGCTGCTGCGCCGGGCTCAGCCACAAGGTGCCGGGATCCAGTTCGTGGAGGACCAGGCCATGCACGTGGGCGGCGTCGAGCACATCGATCAGGTCCAGCAGCAATTGCATGCGCCGCTTCAACGGCAGCGCCATCGCCACGCGCAGCAGCGGCGCGCCCTCCATCGCCGGCACCACCAGGTAGGGCAGGCCGGTCGGGCTGAGTCCGCTGTCCAGCGGCGCGCCGAAGGCCGGATGCCGGAAGCGCGACAGCGATTCCGAGTCCTCCGCGAAGCGCATCAGCACCGCCTGCGCATCGGACTCGTGGCGGTAGACCAGCGCCAGGCCGGTCTGCGCGGCGGCCTTGCCGTGCTCGACGCGGAACCACACGCCGGAGGCGCACTCGAAGAGCACGGCCGAGACGCGCCAGACGCCCAGCCGCTCGCCGACGGCCGGCACCGCGGCCGGGGCCCGGGGGGCTGGCTCGTGCGGTGCGCGGGGGTCCTGCGCGTGCGGGGGCGGGGGGTTCGATCATGGGCGCGAATCCTAGCGCAGCGATACTTCGGCCCCATGTCCTCCCGCGTCCCCTCTGTCGGCCTGAGCCATCCGCCCGTCGGTGCCCTCGACGCCCTTGATGCACCGACGGCGCCCCTCCCGTGGCTCCGGCGCATGACCGTCGCCCTGCTCGCCACGGCGCTTTCCGGGCTGGCCGCCGCGGCGCCCGCGCCGTACAAGCAGCCGTCCGCGGCGATCCGCGAGCTGCTGGACGCGCCGGCGCTGCCGCGGCTCATCCCGTCGCCGGACCGGGCCGCGCTGGCGCTGGTCGAGCAACGCCGCTACACGCCGCTCGAGGAACTGGCGCGACCGGGACTGCGCCTGGCCGGCGCGCGATTCGATCCACGCAACGCCAGCCAGCAGAACCTGATCGCGGTGCAGCGCGTGCGCCTGCGCTCGCTGCTCGACCCGGAGGCCACGGAACGCGACGTCGAGCTGCCGGCCGGCGGCACCTGGCACAACTTCATCTGGGCGCCCGACGGGCAGCGTTTCCTGCTGTCCCGGCGCACCGACACGGCGGACGAGCTGTGGGCGGGCGCCACGTCCAACGGCCAGCTTTGGCGCATCTACAACGTGCGGCTGAACAACGCCGTCGATGCCGACGACATCGCCTGGCTGAACGCCCGCGAGGCCGTCGTGCTGACGGTGCCCGACGACCGCGGCGCCGCGCCCAGCCGGGCGCAGACCGGGCCGGCGATCCAGGAGACGCACGGCAAGGCCTCGCCGGAACGCACCTATCCGGACCTGCTGCGCAATCCGCGCGACGAGGACCTGTTCGAGCACTACGCCCGCTCGCAGCTGACGCTGATCGACGTCGCCAGCGGACAGAGCCGCGACATCGGCACGCCGGGGCTGTTCACCAGCGTCTCCAGCATCGGCACCGGCCAGGCGCTGCTGACCGAACGGCTGGTGCGGCCGTTCAGCTACAACCTGACCTTCGACGATTTCCCGACCGTGGTCGAGGTCCGCCAGCGCGACGGCAAGGTCATCCGCGAACTGGCCAAGATGCCGCTCAAGCAGGGTGTTGCGATCGACGGCTCGCTGGCGGGACCCGGGTGTTCTACCCGTCGCCGACAAAGGATGCGGCCATCTATTGGGTCGAGGCGCTGGACAGCGGCAACCCCGCCAACCGCGCGGCGTTCCGTGATCGCGTGATGCGGCTGGATCCGCCCTACACCGGCGATCCTTTCGAGGTGCAGCGCATGCCCTACCGCTTCACGCGGCTGCGCTTCCTGGACGACGGCATCCACGGCCTGCTGACGGAGGAAGACCGCAGCCGGGGCTGGTCGCGGACCTACCTGCTGCCGCTCAACGGCAAGCAGAGCCGGCCCCTGTTCGAGCACTCCGTGCGCGAGCGCTACCGGCATCCGGGCTTTCCGTTCATGCGCACGCTGGCCAACGGCCACCAGGTGGCGCAGACGCTGGGCGGCGACCTGCTGCTGTCGGGCCAGGGCGCGGGCCCGAAGGGCGACCGGCCGTTCCTGGACAAGCTCTCGCTGAAGGACCTCAGCGTGCAGCGGCTGTTCCAGTCGGCGGAGGGGGGTGTACGAGCAGCCCGTGGCGCTGCTCGAGGATCGCCGGCTGCTGACGCAGCGCGAGACCGAGCACGAGCCGCCCAACCTGGTGCTGCGCGAGAACGGCAAGGTCACGCCGCTGACGCGGATCAAGGATCCGACGCCGCAGTTGAAGGGCGTGCGGCGCGAGCTGGTGAGCTTCAAGCGCAACGACGGCGTGGAGCTCTCGTTCTGGATGTACCTGCCGCCGGACCAGCGCGAGGGTGAGAAGCGACCGGCGCTGGTGTGGGCCTACCCGCTGGAGTTCAACGACGCGGCGATCGCGGGGCAACTGAGCGGATCACCGGGCCGGTACATGAGCTTCTCGGGGATCAGTCCGCTGAACCTGCTGATGGATGGGTACGTGGTGCTGATGGATGCGACGATGCCGGTGGTGGGCGACTCGCGCAACATGAACGACAGCTTCATCGAGCAGATCACCGCCAACGCGCGGGCGATCGTCGACAAGGCCGAGGATCTTGGCACGGTGGACCCGAGGCGGGTGGCGATCGGCGGCCACAGCTACGGCGCCTTCATGGCGGTGAACCTGCTGGCGCACACGAAGCTGTTCCGCTGCGGCATTGCGCGCAGCGGCGCCTACAACCGGACGCTGACGCCCTTCGGATTCCAGAGCGAGCGTCGCTCACTCTGGGACGCAAAGGACGTCTACCTGAAGCTGTCCCCCTTCCTCTTCGCCAACCAGATCAAGGATCCGCTGCTGCTGATCCATGGCGAGGCGGACAACAACTCCGGCACCTTCCCGATGCAGAGCGAGCGCCTGTACCAGGCGCTGGCGGGCCTGGGCGGCACGGCCCGCTACGTCCTGCTTCCTTTCGAGGCGCACGGCTACACTGCGCGCGAGTCCGCGGGCCAGGTGCAATGGGAGATGAGCCAATGGTTGAAGGGCTGCGTGGGCGACCCGCGAGTCGAGCCCAAGCCTCGCCCCACAGCCGGATCCGGCGCCTCGCAGTAACCGGACGGTGTGGACTCGCTTGGCCGGGGCCGCCGGCGAAGCCGAAGCTTCCAGGACTGACCAGGCGCGTTCTGTCTGACCAAAGCGAGCCGCAGGCGAGCGGCGGGAGTTGAGCGCCCCAGCTTCGGCTTCGCCGGCGGCCCCGGCCAAGCGAGTCGCGCTCGACCTAAAGCTGCTTCGCCGAAAACGTATCGCAGTCCCGCAGATCTCCTTGAGCCATCCCCCGCTTGAACCAGCGCTGCCGCTGATCACTGGTGCCATGGGTGAAGCTCTCCGGCACCACCGCGCGCCCGGCGCTGCGTTGAAGCGTGTCGTCGCCGATCTTCGCGGCGGCATTCAACGCTTCGTCGATGTCGCCGGCTTCCAGCCAGCCTTTGGACTGCTGCGAGTGATGGGCCCACACGCCGGCGAAGCAATCGGCCTGGAGTTCCACGCGGACGCTGGTGGCGTTGGCCGCCTGCTCGGACTGACGACGGCGGGCGGCGTCGACCTTGTCGGTGATGCCGAGCAGATGCTGGACGTGGTGTCCGACCTCATGGGCGATCACGTAGGCCTGGGCGAAGTCCCCGGGGGCCCGAGCCGGTCGCGGAGGGTCTGGTAGAAGCCGAGGTCGATGTAGACCTTGCTGTCGCCGGGGCAGTAGAACGGTCCCATGGCGGCTTGTCCGAGCCCGCAGGCGGTGCGCGACTGGCCTTCGAAGAGGGTCAGCGTCGGCGCCTGGTAGGTCTTGCCGCCGGCCTTGAAGAGCGGCGTCCAGACGTCCTCGGTGTCGGCCAGCACGACGCTGACGAACTTTGCGGGCGTGTCCTGGGGGCGGCTGTGCTCGACGGGGCGCTGGGCCGGGCCGGGCGTGGTCTGGACCGCGCTGCCGTCCAGCGCGCTGAGCACCGTCAGCGGATTGATGCCGAACGCCCAGGACGCGAGCAGCGCCACCACGATGCCGCCGATGCCGATGCCACGTCCGCCGATCATCGGCAGGCCGCCGCCGCCGCGGCTTCCACCGCCGCTGCCGCGCAGATCCTCGACGTTGTCGCTCTCGCGATTGCCTTCCCACTTCATGATGTGCTCCTGATGCCGTCCCGCCGGCACGAACCGCTTGCAAGGATCGCACAGCGCGTGGGATGCGACTGTCGGACGGGGCCCCGAGAGCGCCCTCCCCGTCCCCCTGGATCAGGGGACAAGGCACTCAGTCGGCTGCCTGGGCCTCGCTGCCCGCCGCCAGCGAGTCTTCGGCGGGGAGGATCAGATGGAACTCGGCGCCCCCCGCCCTCGCGATTGGCGGCATAGAGCTGGCCGCCGTGCATCTCGACGATCCGCCGGCTGATCGGCAGGCCGAGGCCGGTGCCTCCGGAGCCGTCCTTGGTCGCGCTGGATTGGACGAAGGGATCGAAGATGCGCTCCAGTTCGTCGACCGGGATGCCCGGTCCCCGGTCGGCGACGCAAAGGTGCAAGGCCCCCTCGGGCGTGCGACCGCCGCGGAGCTCGATGGTGCCGCCCTGCGGCGCGAACTTGATGGCATTGGCCAGCACGTTGCGCACGGCCTGCTGGAAACGCAGCGGATCGACGCGCCCCGGCATCGGCGCCGGCAGGTCGGCGGCCATCGTCAGCTGGCGCTTCGCGGCGAGCGGCGCGAGCTCACGCATCACCGCGTCGACCGGCCCGCGCAAGTCCTCCGCGCGCAGTTCCAGCGCGCCGACGGCATCCAGCTTGGACGCGTCGAGCAGGTCGTTGACCAGCGCCAGCATCCGCTGCCCGGAGCCGTGGATGTCCGAGAACATCGCCTGCAGCCGCTCCTGCCCGCCGCTGCGCATGATGCCGAGCTCGGAGAACCCGAGGATCGACTGCAGCGGCGTGCGCAGCTCATGGCTGATGTTGGCGAGGAACTCGGTCTTCGTCCGCGAGGCCTCCTCCGCCGCGTCGCGCGCCTGGCGCGTCAGCCGTTCGGCGGCGGCGCGTTCGGTGATGTCGACCGCGCTGCCGGCGTAGCCGAGCAGGTCGCCGTCGCGACGCAGCGGCACCGTGGCGATCTGGTAACGGCGCGGCGCGCCCTCGCCGTTGCGGATCGTGGCCTCGACGCTGCGCACCCCTTCGTCGCCGCCGAACAGGCTCGCCACCGCGTCGCGGTCGGCCGGCTCCGCGATATCGGCCAGCCGGCGCCCCACCGCCTCGTCCGGACGTCCGCGGTGCAGCGTCGTCCAGCGCGCGTTCACGAAGGTCAGCGTGCCCGCCGGGTTGGTCCGGAAGATCACCTCCTGCACGCTCTTGACAGCACGCGCATGTCGCGCTCGCGATCGGCGAGCTGCTCATGCGCGCCCTCGAGCGCTTCCACCGCCTCCGCCCGCGCCTGCAGGCTGCGCCGCACGGTGATCGTCGCCAGCGCGATCAGGGCCAGGGCCAGCGCGCCGATCAGCAGCAGCCAGCGCAGCCCCGCATGCCAGCGGGCCAGCACCTCGTCCATCGACTGCTCGACGCCGACCATCAACGGACGCCGCGGCGCCGCGCGGTAGGCAACGATGACCTCGCCCGGCAGCGCGCCTGCGCCGATGTAGGTGTCGTGCTCGCGCCCGCGGCGCAGCCCGTCGAAGGCCGGGTGCCCATCCAGCCGCTGACCGGGCAGCTGATGCAGCGTTTCCATCGCGGCGAGCAACTGCCCGTCGGTCGAGGCCAGCCATGCGGCGCTCCGGCCGGTCGGCAGCGCGCGCTGCTGGACCTGCGTCAGCGCGTCCGGATTGATCAGCGCCAGCAGCCAGCGCGGGTCGCGCTCGCGCGTGCCCGGCGAGATGCCCACGGGCGCGGAAGCACCGCTGGCCGGCGCGTCGGGCGACGGCGACAACTGCAGCAGCAGCGGCAGCATGCCGACCGGCGAGCCTCGCGCCGCGCGTCCCTTCGCGAGGTCCGCCAGCCCCCGTCCCGGCCGCAGCGGCAGCAGCAGATCGCGGTCCGGCGCCGGCAGGCGGCCAAAATCGTCGAGCGGAATCTCCAGGCCGATCTCGTCGGCATTGGTGCTGATCAGCACCCGCCCGCGCGTGTCCAGCAGCGACACGCTGCGAATGAAGGGCAGCCCCACCAGCACATGGCTGAAATGCTCCTCGAGGTGCTGCGCCTCGTGCGGGTCGGCGACCGTGCGCGTCAGCCCGTCGCCGATCGCATGCAGAGACAGCGAGGCGGTCTCGATCGTGCGGCTCGCGTCGCTCTCGAGCACCTGCGCCAGCAGCGCGCCGCGGGCGCGCGCCTCGTCGATCGCTTCCTGGCGGCCGATCCAGGCCGGTCCGATCAGCCCGGCCAGCGTGCCCGCCCCGACGGCCACGCCCGCCCACAGCGTCGCACGACGCAGACGCAGGAGGGATCGGACGGCCGGACCGAGCATCGCTGCGACTCCGCCTCAGGGCACGACGATCGCGCTCAGGCCGTGGCGCTCCGCGGCGGCGCGCAGGCGGCCGTCGCGCTTGATGCGCCCGACGAATTCGTCCAGCCGCGCCAGCCAGACGGCATCGCCGCGCTTGATCGCGTAGGCATACGGCAGGACGTGGAAGGGCTTGGGCGACGCGATCAGCTGCGCCCAGTCGGCGTTGTCCAGCAGCCGGCGGCTGTACGGATAGTCGGTCATGAAGACGTCGGCGCGGCCGGACTCCAGTTCGCGCTCGCGCGTCGCGGGGGGCTGCACCACCAGCAGCGTCGCGCGCTTGAGCGTGTCGCGCATCACCTGCTCCGTCGACGTGCCGGTCTGCACGGCGACCACCACGCCCGGCTGATCGATGTCCTCCCAGCGCTTGACGACGCGGCTCGCGCGACTCGCGATGGCGTAGATGTCGCTCTGCAGATAGGGCTGCGTGAAGGACAGGGCCACCGCCCGCTGCGGCAGCACGGCGACGGCGAACATCGCGACGTCGCAGCGCTCCGCCTCGAGGTCCGGGATCAGGCGCCGGAACGAGGACTCGACGTACCGCAGGCGAACGCCGAGTTCCTTGGCCAGTTCATTGGAAAGATCGATGTCGATGCCGCTGAGCGTCTCGTCGCGCGGATGCCGGTAGGTGATGCCGTAGTAGTCCGGCCAGATGCAGACGCGGAGCACGCCGTGGGCGAGCACGCGTTGCAGCGCCGGGCTGGCGGCGGCGTTGACGGGCGCAGGCGCGGACGCCGGGGCGCTCCATGCGCCCGGCGCCACCGCCACCAGCAGTCCCGCGGCCCAGGTCCGGGTCAGCCGGAGCGTCGCGGTCTGTCCGGTCCATCGCTTCGTCATCGCATCTCCTCGGCTCCGGATTGCACCAGAGTTCGCGCCACTCGACCGCGAGGGATGCCCCCACCCGCCACCGAAGTCACACCCGATATCAGTTTTATCGCTTATAAATGGGGATATTGCCCACCTACAAGTTTGGTTAATTCGGCAAAATCGACTCATGACTGCCATTGCCCGTACACCTGACGACATGCAAGAGGATTTCAGCACGCGCGAAGTGGCGCAGCGCCTCGGCATGGCCGTCCGATCGGTGCAGCTGATGGTCGACCGCGGCGAGCTCCAGGCCTGGCGCACGCCGGGCGGGCACCGCCGGATCCTGCGTGCGTCGCTGGACGCGTGGCTGACCGGCCGCGGCCTGGCGCCGACCAAGCCGGCCGACCTGTCGCCCGCCGACGGCGCCCCGCAGCGCCTGAAGGCGCTGCTGATCGAGGACTCGGTCCACTACCAGAACCTCGTCATGCTGCTGGCGCAGCAGGAGTTCCCCGACCTGGACCTGCACACGGCCAACGACGGCATCGGCGGTCTGGTCATGTACGGGCAGCTGCAGCCCGAGATCCTGCTGGTCGACATCCTGCTGCCCGGCATCGACGGCGCGGCGCTGGTGACCAGCCTGCGCTCGCAGCCGCAGTTCGCCAGCAGCGAACTGATCTTCGTCACCGCGCTCGACGAGCAGCAGCGCGCGCCCTACGCATTCGCGCTGGCCGGCCTGCCGCTGGTGCACAAGCCCCGGCTCGTGACCGATCTGCCGCCGCTGCTCGGCGCCGCCATCCAGCGCATCCAGGCCCGTCAGCCGCAGTTCGCCGGTTGAAGCCGGTCGACCTCGGCGGGTTTTGATCATGGCGTCCCGCGTCCGGGTCCTCCTGGTAGAGGACGACACCACCCTGCAACGCTTCGTCTCCATGGCCCTGGAGGATGACGAGGTGCGCCTGCAGGCCTGCATCTCCGTCGACGAGGCGCTGCTCGCGCTCGCGACCCAGAGCTTCGACCTGGTCATCAGCGACCTGATGCTGCCGGGACGGCACGGCCTGGACCTGCTGCAGACGCTCAAACAACGGCCCGAGCTGCGCGGCACGGCGCGGCTGGCCGTGTTCAGCGCCGGACTCAACCCGGCCGTGCGCGAACAGCTGGAGGCGCTCGGCGTGACGCGTTTCCTGTCCAAGCCCTGCTCGCTGGGGGATCTGCAATCCTGCCTGGACGGCCTGCGCGATGTGCCGCCGCCCGCGGCGATGCCGTCGATCCACCAGGCCGCCATCGAACAGTACTTCGGCGGCAACGCCGCGCTGTACCAGGCCTTCCTCGCGCGCTGCCGGATGCAGTTCCCGCTCGACATCGCCAACGGGCGCCTCGCCTGCGAACGCGGCGAACACGTCAAGCTGCGCCATCTCGCGCACAGCCTCAAGAGCGTGCTGCTGACGCTGGGGCATGCCGAGGCGGCCGAGGTCGCGAGGCAGCTGGAGCTCGATGCCGAAGAGGCCGCGACGGGCTCCGAGGACGCCCTGGCCGCCGCGCGCGCCGCCTGGCCGGTGCTGGAAGAAGCGCTCTCGCGCCTGCTCTGAATCCGCGGCGACCGGGCTTCCCTAGATCGCCAACGGATCCACGTCCACCGCCCACCGCGTCAGGCCCTTCTGACGCCGCTTGAGCGCGTGCAGCTCGGGCAGCCAGGCGCGCAGGAAACGTTGGAGCTGCGCGCGGTTGCCGGCTTCGATCAGCATCTGGAAGCGCTCGCTGTCGGCCACGCGCGCGATGGCCATCGGCACCGGCGGATAGAGCAGCAGGCCCAGCGACAAGGGCAGCGCCTGCGCCGCCTCCTGCGCGGCGGTGAGGAAATCGCGCGCGGCCTCGACGCTGCGCCCTTCCGCCCGTACCAGCGCCAGATGCGCGAACGGCGGCAGGTTCGCCGTCATCCGCTCATGCAGCTGGCTGCCGGCGAAGGCCTCGTAATCGTGCTTCTGCAGCGACTGGTAGAGCGCGTGCTCGGGATACCAGGTCTGGATCCACATCTCGCTCGCGGCCGCCTGCGCGGCGTCGCGCCCCGCGCGGCCGCCCGCCTGCATCAGCAGCGAGAAGAGCCGCTCCGGCGCGCGGAAGTCGCTGCTGAACAGCGCGCCGTCCGGGTTCACGGCGGCCACCAGCGTGATGCGGCGGAAGTCGTGGCCCTTGGCGACCATCTGCGTGCCGACGAGGATGTCGACCTCGCCGTCATGCACCGCGGCCAGCTGCGTTTCCAGGCTGCCCTTGAGCCGGGTCGTGTCCGCGTCGATGCGCGCCACCCGCGCGCCGGGCAGCGCCAGCGCGAGCTGCTCCTCCAGCCGCTCCGTGCCGCGCCCCAGCGGGGCGATGTCCGGGTTGCCGCAGGACGGGCAGGCGCGCGGCACGCGCGTCGTCACGCCGCAGTGGTGGCAGCGCAGCGTCCTGTCCTCCTTGTGGAAGACCTGGTGCGCGCTGCAATGCGGGCAGTCGCTCTTCCAGTTGCACTGGTCGCAGTGCAGCACCGGCGCGTAGCCGCGGCGGTTCAGGAACACGAGGCTCTGCTCGCCACGCTCCAGCCGCTTGCGCATCGCGTCCAGCAGCGGCACCGACAGCGCCGTCGTCACGCCCTTCTTGCGTTCGAGCCGGTTCATGTCGAAGAGCCGGACGCGCGGCAGCGCGCCGCCGCCGATGCGCTCGGTGAGATCGATGCGCCGATAACGGCCGCCCAGCGCGTGCTGCCAGCTTTCCAGCGACGGCGTCGCCGAGCCGAGCACCACGGGCACCTTCTCCAGATGGCCGCGATAGACGGCCAGATCTCGCGCGGAGTAGCGTGCACCGTCCTGCTGCTTGTAGGAGGGGTCGTGCTCCTCGTCGACGACGATCAAGCCCAGCCGCGGCATCGACGCGAACACCGCCAGCCGCGTGCCCAGCACCAGTTGCGCGCGCCCCAAGTGCGCCGCGAGCCAGTTGCGCAGGCGCTGCGCCGGCGTCAGCGCGCTGTGCAGCGACACGATCGAACGACCCGCGAAGCGCTCGGCGAAACGTGCCTCGAGCTGCGGCGTCAGATTGATCTCAGGCACCAGCACGAGGACCTGCTGCCCGCGTTCCAGCGCGGCTTCGGCGGCGCGCAGGTAGATCTCGGTCTTGCCGCTGCCGGTCAGTCCCCACAGCAGCGCGGGCGGTGGGGCGTCGCGGCCGGCCAGCTCGGCCAGCGCGTCCAGGGCCGCCTGCTGCTGCGCGGTCAGCGCCGGGCGCTCCGGCGAGGCCGGCGACCCGTCCTGCACTTCGGCCACGGCCTTCGCCGCTGCCGCATCGGCCTTGTCGAGCTTCTTCAGCCGCGCCTGCAGCTGCTTCGCGTCGAGGTCCCGCAGTTGCGGCGGGAGCACCGCCAGCGCCAGCTCGCCGACGCTGCGCTGGTAGTACTGCGCCGCGAAGTCGAGCAGCCGGCGCCAACGATCGGACAAGGGCGGCAACGCATCGAGGGCCTCGCCCACCGGCCGCAACTCCGACTCGGGCAGTTGCTCTTCCTCGGGCAAGTCCTGGCCCTCGGGCAGGTCGTCCCACACCAGCCCCATCACGTTGCGGCGGCCCAGCGTCACATGCACCAGGGTGCCGGGGGTCAAGTCTTGCGGGCCGAGGTAATCCAGCGGCCCGGTCAGCCCGCTGTGCTGCGGCGCCTCCACGGCCACCCGCACGCGGCGCAGGGGCGGACTCTCGCTCATCGGCCCGGCCCCCGGCGCCGGATATCACCGCTCGCGCCGTCCCCTCCGGCCTCCACCGGCCATGAGGAAAACGCGCCAAGTGCCTGATTTCCAAAGGTGTTCACAACGGGGTCGAAAGCCTGTGGATAACTTTGTGGGAAACGCGCTGGCTTTTCTGGGGCCGCCAGGATTGGCGCCGCGGCGCCTCTCGGGCGTCAAATTCCGGGGAAACGCGGACACCCCTTTGAAATCAACGACTTACGCGCCCATCGGGGAAAGCCCTAGCTCCGATGCCACGCATGTGCTGCGTTTCGGTGACATGCACGAATTTGGGGATAACTACGCCGTGCCCTTGCGCAGTTTGCGCGAATGCTTATGCACTTCGTCGACCAGTTCGGCGACGCTTTCCGGCGGCGTGAACTGGCTGATGCCGTGGCCCAGGTTGAACACGTGTCCGCCCCAGCCGCCGTCCGCGCGCTGCGGCGCGCCGAAGCTGTCGAGCACCGCGCGCGCCTGCTCGCGCACCGCGGCCGGCGGCGCGAACAGGACGTTCGGATCGAGGTTGCCTTGCAGCGCGACGCGGTCCTGCACCTGCGCCCGCGCGCGGCCGAGGTTGACCGTCCAGTCCAGGCCGACGACGTCGGCGCCGGCCGTGGCGATCTCGTCCAGCCACAGCCCGCCGCCCTTGGTGAACAGCAGCTTGGGGATGCGGCGGCCGTCGTGTTCGCCCTTGAGCTGCGACAGCACGCGGCGCGAATACGCCAGGCTGAACTGCTGGAACTGGCCGTCGGCCAGCACGCCGCCCCAGGAATCGAACACCATCACCGCCTGGGCGCCGGCCTCGATCTGCGCGTTCAGGTAGGCGGCGACCGCATCGGCGTTGATCGACAGGATGCGGTGCATCAGGTCGGGACGCGCGTACATCAGGCTCTTGACGTGGCGGTAGTCGTCGGAGCCGCCGCCCTCGACCATGTAGCAGGCCAGCGTCCACGGGCTGCCGGAGAAACCGATCAGCGGCACGCGGCCGTTCAGCGCGGTCCGGATCGAGGTCACCGCGTCGAAGACGTAGCGCAGCTTGCCCATGTCCGGCACGGCCAGCGCGTTCACGGCGGCCTCGTCGCGGACGACCTTCTCGAACTTCGGACCCTCGCCCTGCGCGAACGACAGACCCAGGCCCATCGCGTCCGGCACGGTCAGGATGTCGCTGAACAGGATCGCCGCGTCCAGCGGATAGCGCTCCAGCGGCTGGAGGGTGACCTCGGTCGCATAGTCCCTGTTGGTGGCCAGCCCCATGAAGCTGCCCGCCTTGGCACGCGTGTCGCGGTACTCGGGCAGGTAGCGGCCCGCCTGACGCATCAGCCAGACGGGGGTGTACTCGGTGGGTTCGCGCAGGCAGGCGCGCAGGAAGACGTCGTTCTGAAGGGGGGCGCTCATGGGGAGGGGATTATGCTCGGGCCCCCGCTCTTGAATTCCGGGACCCGGCACACGATATGCCGCTGCGCACTAGGAGGATCCGCTGATGACTTCGACCCTGTCCCGCCCATTCAACGCCATTCGCTCGTCGCTTCGCGCCACCGCGGCCGCCGCGCTGATCGTGGGCGCGCCGATGGCGCTCACCGGCTGCGGCTACAACGAGTTCCAGAGCCTGGACGAGCAGGTCAACGCCAGCTGGTCCGAGGTGCTCAGCCAGTACCAGCGCCGCAGCGACCTGATCCCCAACATCGTCAACACGGTGAAGGGCGAAGCCAGCTTCGAGCAGGACACGCTGACCAAGGTCGTCGAGGCGCGCGCCAAGGCCACCAGCATCCAGGTCACGCCCGAACTGGCGCGGGACCCCGCCGCGCTGCAGAAGTTCCAGGCCGCGCAGGGCGAGCTCTCCGGCGCGCTGAGCCGGCTGATGGTCGTCAGCGAACGCTACCCGCAGCTGCAGGCCAACCAGGGCTTCCGCGACCTGCGCGTCCAGCTTGAGGGCACGGAGAACCGCATCACCGTTGCACGCAACCGTTACATCAAGTCGGTGCAGGAATACAACGTGCTGACCCGCCGCTTCCCGACCAACCTGACGGCGAAGGTCTTCGGCTACGACACCAAGCCCAACTTCACCGTGCAGAACGAGGCGGCGATCTCCGCGCCGCCGACGGTGGCTTCGACAAGCCGGCTACGCCCGCCACCCCGCCGGCGACGACAACGCCGGCCCCGGCCCCGGCGGCCTCGCCCGCGTCGAACTGAGGCCCCGCGCATGCGGGCGGCCTCGCTCCCGTTGCCGCACCGGCGGCTGTCGTCGCATCACTTGTCGCGACACGTGTGGCGGTTGCTGGCGCTGGTCTTCTTCGGCCTGCTGATGAGTGTCGGCATGCTGCCGCGCGCGCGGGCGCAGGACGTCCAGCCGATACCGCCGCTCAGCGGCCGCGTCATCGACCAGACCGGGACGCTGAGCACCGCGCAGCGCGAGGCGCTCGACGCGAAGCTGGCCGCCTTCGAGCGCGAGGCCGGCCCGCAGATCGTGGTGCTGATGGTGCGCACCACCGCGCCGGAGGACATCGCCGCGTTCGCGCAGCGCCTCGGCGACCAGTGGAAGATCGGCCGCCGCGACGTCGGCGACGGGCTGCTGGTCATCGTCGCGAAGGATGACCGGCGCATCAACATCCAGACGGCCAAGGCGCTCGAGGGCGCGGTGCCCGACCTCGCCGCCCGGCAGATCATCGAGCGCGACATCACGCCCGCGTTCAAGGCCGGCGACTACGCCGGGGGACTGAACCGCGCGATCGACTCGCTGCAGGCGCGCATCCGCGGCGAGCACCTGCCGGCGCCGACGCCGCGGTCATCGAAGTCCGGCGGCGGCCACAACATCGACATCGGCGAGATCGCGATGATCGCCTTCCTCGCCGTGCCGCTGGTGGGCGCGGTGCTGACCTCGATCTTCGGCCGCAAGATCGGCAGCCTGTTCACCGGCGTCGGCGCGGGCGCCGTCGGCTGGGGCCTGAGCAACAGCCTGCTGCTGGGTGCCGGCGCGGCGGTCGCGTCGCTGATCCTGGTCGGCGTGCTCGGCATCGGCGCGGCGCGACGGCGCAGCGCGAGTCCTTCCTACAGTGGTTACCGGCGCAGCGCCCATGGGTCCGGGGGCATCTCGCCGCCGATCATCTGGGGCGGCGGTGGTGGCGACGGCGGCGGCAGTTGGGGTGGCGGCAGCGACGGCGGCGGCTTCTCGTCCGGCGGCGGCGGCGACTTCGGCGGCGGCGGCGCTTCGGGAGACTGGTGATGGACCGACCCACCGATCACGACGTCCGCCACGCCGGCGACACGAGCCGGCTGGGGCGCTTCTTCCGCCACCGCTTCTGGGACGAGGCCGACGTGCGGCGCGTGCTGCCGGCCGCGGCGCTGGCGCGCCTGTCCGCGCGGGTCACCGAGAGCGAGCTGAGCCACGCCGGCGAGATCCGCCTGTGCGTGGAAGCCAGCCTGCCGATCAGCTACCTGTGGCGCGGCCTGACGGCGCGACAGCGCGCGCTGGCGCTGTTCGGCAAGCTGCGCGTCTGGGACACCGAGCACAACAACGGCGTGCTCATCTATCTGCTGCTCGCGGAGCACGCGATCGAGATCGTCGCGGACCGCGGCTTGAACCGGCGCGTCAGCGCGGCGCAATGGCAGCCCATCGTCGACGGGCTGCGGGAGTCGCTGCGCGGCGGTCAGTTCGAGCAGGGGCTGGTGGAAGCGATCCGTGCCGTCGAGGCGCTGCTGGCGCAGCACTTCCCGCCCGAAGCCGGCGCGGTGCCGCGCAACGAGCTGCCGGACGCGGTCGTCGTGCTCTGAGATTCAAAGGCTCTTGATCGGCTTGAGCTTCCAGCCGAAGCGCTCTTCCTTCAGACCGCCCTTCACCGGCGGGAACTTCAGTTCCTTCGCCGGCACGGTGACGTCCGGCAGATGGTCCAGCAGATGGCGGATCACGGTCAGACGGCCGCGGCGTTGATCGTTGAAGTCGACCAGCGTCCAGGGCGCCTGCTTCGTGTGCGTGTGTTCGAGCATGCGGTCGCGCGCGCGGCCGTAGTCCTCGTAATGCTGTCGCGCCTCAAGGTCGATCGGCGAGAGCTTCCACTGCTTCAGCGGATCCTCGGCGCGCTCGGCGAAGCGCTCTTCCTGCTGCTGCTGATCGACCGTCAGCCAGTACTTGAACAGCAGCACGCCGTCGTCGACGAGCAGCCGCTCCAGCACCGGCGCCTGCTTCAGGAAGTCCTCCGTCTGCTGCGGCGTGCAGAAGCCCATCACCGCCTCGACGCCGGCGCGGTTGTACCAGCTGCGGTCGAAGAGCACGATCTCCCCCGCCGACGGCAGGTGCGTCAGGTAACGCTGGAAGTACCACTCGCCCTGCTCGCGCTCGCTGGGTTTGCCCAGCGCGACGGTGCGGCACTGGCGCGGACTCAGCGTCTCGGAGATCGCACTGATGACGCCGCCCTTCCCGGCAGTGTCGCGGCCCTCGACGATGATCAGCAGCCGCTTGCGCGTGTGCTGCAGCCAGCGCGCGAGGTTGTTGAGCTCGACCTGCATCGGCTGCAGGCGGTCCAGGTAGTCCGACTTCGACAGCTTGCCGTTCTTGCCGCTGCCCTTGTCGTTGCCGCCCTTGTCGCTGCTGCCTTTGTCGTTGCCGCTCTTGGCGCTGCTCCTGTCGTCGCTGCGCTTGCCACCGCTCTTGGACTTCTTGTCGGCCATGCTGTCTCCGTGCCGTGAAGGACGGGCCAGCTTACCGCGCATCACCGCCGACGCGGAGGTGGCGCCGCAGCTGCCGTGCTGCTGCTGCTGCTGCTGCTGCTGCGCTGCTAAGGCGATGCGCCGATGCGGCGGATCAGAGCAGTTCGAGCGTCTGCATCCCCGCCCAGGTCTCGCCCGGCGGCAGCTCGATCGGCTTGAGCACCTGCGCGGCCTCGACGCACAGCATCTGCTTCCAGCCGCCCTCGGGCATGTCGGCGAGCGCGTCGCCCTTCTCCTGGCCGGGATTCCAGATCACGGCGTCGGTGAAGCCCTGCTGGCGGATCGCCACGCGGCGGTCGCCGTCGCGCAGGGTCAGGTCGTGCCGGGCGTCCTGGTAGATGCGATCCATCTCGCCGTCCAGACGCAGCAGGTCTTCGTGCTGGGTGCCCGCGCGTTCGGCGGCGGAGTCCCAATACGCCAGACCCGACAGACCCTGCACCGAGGCCGACATGATCTGCGTCAGCCGCAGGTAGGTGTGCAGCGCGGCGGTGAAGGACAGCGGGGCGTCGCCCTTGTTCTCGCAGGCGAGCTCGATCTGCAGCGCGCGGCCGGCGATGCGGATGCTGATCTCGGCCTCGAAGGCGTGCGGCCAGACCATGCGGGTGGCGTTGTCGTCGCTCAGGCGCAGGACGGCGAGCGCGTCTTCCTTGCCCGACTCGGCGCTGACCAGCTGCCAGGGCTTGCCGCGCGCGAAGCCGTGGCGCTGCAGCGGGCCGCGGGTCGCGAACTGCGGAAAGATCACCGGCACGCCGCCGCGGATCGCCTGGCCGGTGGCGAAGGCGCTCTTCGGCGACAGGAAGAGCTGCTCATCGGCGCCGGCGGGCACCCACGACACCAGATGGGCGCCGTGCAGCAGCAGCGTCGCGCGGGCGCCGCCGGGGGCGCGGAGTTCAAGGGCTTCGAGGCCCTGGTGACGGGTGATGGCGATCGGGGTGGACATGGGCGACAACAACTTCAGGCGGAGGGCCGCGATTCTAGGAGTTGCCAGCGCAGCGGTTCGCCGGCCATCTCCTCGGGAAGGTCATGCGGGCGCAGACCGCGCCCCGGGAGAGCGCCCTCCACGACGACGGCGAGCATCAGGCCGAGGCCTTCCATGCGGGCGCAGGCGCAGTCCGCGCGCCGCGCGTCGACGTCGACATGGGCATCAGCGTTGGGATCGACAGTGGGATCGGCATCGGCCGACACGCCGGTGTCGTCGATCGGTTGGAATTCGAGGGCGCGCATCTGCGCGAAGTCGAGTCCGCGTCCCCGGCACTTCAGCCACGCTTCCTTGAGCGTCCACCAGCCGTAGAACACCGCGAGTGCATCGCCGTCGCGGCCGAGGGTCCGCAGCCGCTCGATCTCCGCGCATTGCGCCTCGCCGTGCACCTGCCGCGACAACGCGAGCAGGTCGCCGCGACGTGGTCGCAGCACTTCGATGTCGACGCCGATCGGCAGCGCGCAAGCGCCGGCGAACAGCCAGTCGCCGCTGTGGGAGAGATTGATGTGCCCGGACGGCAGCGTGCTGCGTCCGTCGGCATCGATATCGGGAGGAACAGTCGTCAGTTGCCGCAGCAGCCGACGTCCTTCGACGAAGCGCTCCCGCGCGTCGTCGTTGCGGCGTCCCGCGAGCCGGGCGCGCTCGCCCGGCAGCAGGTCTTCGGGCGACAACGGCGGACCGGACAGACCGGTCCGCGTCGTCAGCGCCAGGCGAAGGAACGGCGGCGACACGCGACTTTGATCGCCTGCCGCCATCCTCGTCACTTGGCGGTGGCAGTGGCGGGAGCCAGCGCCTTGTCGTCCGCGCCGGTCGGGCCGCCCTTGGCGACGCTGTAGTTCGCCAGCACGTAGCCGCTGGCCAGGTTGGCGACGCGGGTCAGCATGATGTTGTCATGCACGCCCATCACGAAGCCAGCGGCCATGGCGTCGGCGCGCTGGAAGAACTCCGGCGTCGCGACCACGCGGCCCTTGTCGTCGATGATGCGCAGACGCAGCAGCACGCCCGAGCTGCCGGCCAGCGGTCCCAGCAGGATGCGCTTGGCGCCGTGCGTGAACTGCAGCTGCTCGAGCACTGGCAGGATGGTCAGCTTGCGGCCGTTGTCCGGGCCGGCGTTCCACTCGGGCAGCGCGGTGGACAGATCCTTGGTCAGGTTCTCCTGGATCTTGGCCACGCCCGCCGGGCTGGCCTTGATGCCGTCCGCCACGCGCAGCGGCTGCACTTCGATGCGGCCGAAGGCCTTGAAGGCTTCCGTGGGCGGCGGGTTGTCGAGCGCGGTGGCCTTGACCCGGGTGGCGCAGCCCTGCAGGGCGGCAAGGCCCATCAGGCCGGCGATCGCGAAGACGCGAAGGAAATGACGACGCATGGAGAACTCCCTGAAAAGTCGTTGTTGTGGTTGAGAAAAGGAAAACGGCGCGCGCTCAACGGCGCGCCGCGGCTTGGATGTCCTTGGTCAGGGACGGCAGCCACTTGTTGTAGTTGGGATGGATCTGAGGAACACCGTCCTTGACTTCATAGCCCAGCTCGCGGCTGGACACGTAGCTCATCTGCAGGCTGTCCGCGTCATAGGCCACGGCGATGACGCACTCGATGCGGCCGTTGTCCTTCGTGTAGACGAGCTCGATCCGACCGGGCTCTTCCTTGCCAGGCCGCCAGCCGCGCTTGGCGCTGCCCTCGACGATGGACTTCCTCATGAGTTCGACCCCGGGCGTCCGGCCGTCGATGTTGGTGATGGTGGTCCGCCCGGGTTCCACCATCGGCACGGAATCGCGCGCCTGCGACAGCGTGGTGGCCGCGATCAGCGCGGCGGCAATCAGGAAACGCTTCATGTCGACCCTCCGATCAGTTGGCAACCTTGGCGTATGTGCCCTTGAGCGCGACGCCGATGATCACGCCGCCGGCATGGCATTCGAAGGTGGTGTCGCTGCGGGTCTCGTTCTTCTTGTAGTAGCTGACCATGTCGACCACGGCGTTGGCGCCTTGGCGTTTGGCGCTGTTCTGGAACTGGATCAGCGCGCTCAGGGCGGCCCACTTGCAGCCGAACTCGTCGGACTTGCCGATGCCATTGGTCTTCTGGTTGGAGCTGTCCGACCCCATGCGCTTCTCGACGCGAGGCGTCTTGGCGCCGGCCAGGAAGAACTTGACCGAACCGTCGAGCTTGCCTTCGGCTTCCGGCATGGCGAGCACGTCGGCCAGCGGGATGTTCAGCACCGTGTCGCGCGCCTGCGCGGCACCGGCGGCCAGGCCCAGCGCGGCGACGCCGACGGCCAGCGAGCGCTTCATGACGAGGGCGTACTTGTTCTTCGTGGTCATGGATTCCCTTTCTTGAGGACGGTGGTGAGGGGGGCGGGTTCCGCAATCGCGGCCCTCAGATCCGGCGGAAGATCAGCGACGTGTTGATGCCGCCGAACGCGAAGTTGTTGCTCATCACGAGGTCGGTCTGCAGCGCGCGGCCGTCGCCGGTCACGTAGTCCAGCTCGCCGCAGCGCGGGTCGACCTCGGTCAGGTTGAGCGTCGGGGCGAACCAGCCCTCGCGCATCATCTCGATGGTCATCCACGCTTCGAGCGCGCCGCACGCGCCCAGCGTGTGGCCCATGTAGCTCTTCAGCGAGGAGATCGCGACCTTCGGCCCGAACACCTCGTTCGTCGCGCGCGACTCGGCCACGTCGCCGTGCTCGGTGGCGGTGCCGTGCGCATTGACGTAGGGGATCGCGGCCGCATCGAGGCCGGCGCTCTCCAGCGCCAGGCGCATCGCCTGCGCCATCGTCGGCGCGTTGGGCTGCGTGACGTGGCAGCCGTCGCTGTTGGTGCCGAAGCCGATCACCTCGGCCAGCATCGTCGCGCCGCGCGCCTTGGCGTGCTCGTAGTCCTCCAGCACGAAGGTGCAGGCGCCCTCGCCCAGCACCAGGCCGTCGCGATGGACGTCGAACGGGCGCGGCGTCAGCGACGGGCTGTCGTTGTGCTTGACGCTGGTGGCGAACAGCGTGTCGAAGACCGCCGCCTCGGTGGCGTCGAGTTCCTCCGCGCCGCCGGCCAGCATCGCGACCTGCTGGCCGCTGCGCACCATCTCGTAGGCGTAGCCCAGGCCCTGGCTGCCCGACGTGCAGGCGCTGCTGGTCGTGACGACGCGGCCGGTCAGGCCGAAGGTGACGCCGATGTTCACCGGCGCCGTGTGCGACATCATCTTGATGTAGGTCGTGGCGTTGATGCCCTCGGTGCTCTTCTCCAGCAGCATGCGGCCGAAGTCGCCGATGGCCTTGGGCGTCCCGGCGGACGAGCCATAGGACACGCCGACCTTGCCGCCCTTGAGCACCGGATCGCCGAGCAGACCGGCCTGCTCCAGCGCCATCTCGCTGGCACGCACCGCCATCAGCGCGACGCGGCCCATGCTGCGCGTGGTCTTGCGGTTGTAGCGGACCGGGTCCAGGTGGAAGGGCGCGGCGGGCACGCCGACGCGGGTGTTCAGGCCCTCGTACTCGTCCCACTCGTCGATGTGCTGAACGGCATTGCGGCGGCTGCGCAGGTGGGCCAGCACCGAGGCCCAATCGCAGCCCAACGGGCTGATCGCCCCAATGCCCGTGACGACGACGCGCCTCATCCCACCATTCCTCCGTTGACCGAGATCACCTGTCGGGTGATGTAGGCCGCGTCCTTGCCCATCAGGAAGGCCACCGTGGCGGCCACCTCCTCCGGTGTCCCGACGCGTTGCGCCGGGATCAGCTTCATCGCTTCCTCGAGGACCCGCTCGTCCACCATCTCGGTGGCGATCAGGCCGGGCGCGACGCAGTTCACCGTGATCTGCCGGCTGGCCAATTCGACCGCCAGCGCTTTTGTGGCGCCGATGATACCGGCCTTGCTGGCGCTGTAATTGACCTGACCCCGGTTGCCCATGACACCCGACACGGAAGCCAGCGTCACGATGCGACCCGGCTTGCGGCGGCGCACCAGCGGCATCGTCAGCGGGTGCAGCACGTTGTAGAACGCATCCAGGTTGGTGTGGATGACCTGGTCCCAGTCCTCGCCGCTGAGCGCCGGGAAGGCGCCGTCCCGGGCGATGCCGGCGTTGCAGACGACGCCGTAGTAGCAGCCGTGCGCCTCGACATCGGCCAGCAGCGCGGTCGACGCGGCCTCGCGGTCCGCGACGTCGAACTGCAGCACGCGGGCCTGGCGGCCCAGGGCCGTGATCTCGGCGGCGACGGCGTCGGCTTCCTCGACGCGGCTGCGGCAATGCACCACCACGTCGTAGCCGTCGCGCGCCAGGCGCAGCGCCACCGCGCGCCCGATGCCCCGGCTGGAGCCGGTCACCAGGACGGTGTCGTTGGAATCGTTGTTGTTCTTCATGGAGCGGGGTAAGCGTTCTTCTTTGGAATTCTCGTCGGGCGGGCGAGACCTCTTCGGACCTCGTCACGCCATTTTCATGGCGCCATGCCGGCCAGGAAAGCCGCCGGATCAGGCGGCCCGAACACGGTGAGCTGGGCCTGGGCCAGCGGCGGCGCCTCCGGCGAATGCGGCGCATCGCCGGCGAGGTGCACCACGCAGGCGAACTGGCCCAGTCCGTTGTCGGCCTGGAACTCGCGCGCGATCTCGATGCGCAGCGTCTCGCCGGCCTCGAAGCGGGCGCGCGTGCTGCGGTACTTGCGGCAACCGAGCAGCAAACCGATGCGCGGCGCCTCGCCCTGGGCGCGGCCCTGCACACCGGCCCACGCGGCCACGGCCTGCGCCATCAGCTCGATGCCGATCCAGCCGCCGATGCCGGTGCCCTCGCCCTGGCTGTCGTGAAAGAGCTGGTCGCCGTCGAGCACCGCCTCGGCCACCAGACGGTCGCCCTCGCAGGCCAGCACGCGCGTCAGCAGGCTCATGCGACCGGCGTGCGGCACCAGCTCGGCGGCCGGCATCGGGAACACGAGGTCGAAGGCGGCGTCAGACGGATTCGACGGGTTCGACGGGTTCGACGGGTTCATCGGCTCAGACATCGTGTCGGCTCAGGATCAGCGCGGCATTGCTGCCGCCGAAGGCGAAGGAGTTGCTCAGCACGTGACGCGGCGGACGGCCCAGGCGCTCGCCCGGCACGGCGAGCCGGATCGCGGGCAGCGCCGGATCGCGGCGGCCATCCCACCAGTGTGGCGCGAGGCGGCCGTCCGGGTTGTCGCGCAGGTGTATCCAGGCGATCGCGGCCTCCAGCGCGCCGGCGGCGCCGAGCGTGTGGCCGGTCAGCGGCTTGGTCGAGCTGCACGGCAAATCGAGCCCGAACAGCGCCTCGACCGCGCGGCTCTCCATCGCATCGTTCTGCGGCGTGGCCGTGCCGTGGAGGTTGAGGTAATCGATGTCGGACGGCGCCAGTCCGGCCTGCGTCAGCGCGGCGCGCATGGCCGCCAGCGCACCGGTGCCGCCCGGTTCGGGCGCCGAGATGTGATGCGCGTCCGAGGTCTCGCCCCAGCCGGCGAGTCGCACCGGGCCGGGCTCGCGCGTCATCAGGAACAGGGCGGCGGCCTCGCCGATGTTGATGCCCTCGCGGCCTTCGCTCATCGGGTTGCAGCGTGCCTCGGCGACCGAGTCCAAGGCCGCGAAGCCGGCGACGGTGAAGCGGCACAGCGAGTCCGCGCCACCGCAGACGACCGCGTCGCAGAGGCCGGCGCGCAACAGCCGCGCGGCGCTCGCGAGCGCCTTGGCACTGGACGAGCAGGCGGTCGAGATCACGTGCCGCGGACCCGCGGCGCCGAGCTCGCGCGCGAGCATCAGCGCAGGCGCGCCGATCTCCTGCTGACCGACGTGGAAGGACTCGGGGAGTCGAGACCCATCGCCACCGGCCTGCGCCGCGGCGTTCCAGGCCGCCTCGGCCTCGCCGACGCCGGATGTACTGGTCCCCCAGCACCACGCCGATGCGACCGGCACCGAAGCGCGCGATCGCGGCGTCCACGGCCGGCCGGATCTGCGCGAGCGCCTCCAGCAGCAGCGCGTTGTTGCGGCTGCGCTCGGCGAGCGGCCGCGCAGCGACGGGCGGCAGCGCGGCGTTCACCGCGCCGAGGTGCAGCGTGCGCCCGGGCCAGATCGCCTCGTTCGGCGCGACGCCGCCCGGCGCGTCCGCGAAGACGCCCGCGCGCAGCGCGTCCACGCCGCTGCCCAATGCGCAGACGACGCCCAGTTCATGCAGATAGGCGGCCACGCTCATCGGCCGGACTCCAGGGGTCGGGATTCGATCAGGAGCCGATAGTGCTCCCGCTGGTTGGTGATGACGATCCGGCTGTCCCCCCCGAGGTCCCCGGAGACGGCGACATCGACGACCGGGTGTGCGACGTCCGCGCCCGCGATCAGCTCGCGGCGGCCCGGCGTCTCGCGCAGCGTCCAGCCCGACGGCAGCGCGCCGCGCAGCGCGGCCATGGGCCAGTAGACCAGCGTCATGTCGCGCAGCATGCGCTGCTCGTCGACCTCGGCGGGCAGGCGCGGATGGCGCTGCGTCTTCAGCTCGCGGCCATCCCACTGCATCAGCAGCACGCGCTGGCCGATCGCGAAGGCGGCCAGGCGCAGGCCCTCGCGGTCGATCTCCAGCTGCACGTCGACGACCTGCGGCTCGCGCCCGCTGCCGTCCAGCGGCGTGACCGTGAGCCGCTGGCTCAGGCTCGCGTCGCGCTCGAGCAGCGCAGGGGCCAGCCGCAGCATCGGCAGCGGCGTCTCTTCGCTGGCAGGCGCCGAGGCCGACGCCGACGTCGGCGCCGCCGCTCCCGTCGACGCGGCAGCAGGCAGCCGCGAGGACGCGCACCCCGTCATCGCCACCGCGAGCGCGGCGAACGGGACGAGGAGCGACGCCTGCAGCCCCCTGAGGCTCATCGGACGCATCACGCCTTCGTCAGCCGCATCAGGCTGTGGCAGTAGCCGATGTTGTCGCGCATCGTGACGAGCTTCAGGCCGGCCTGCGCGGCCAGGCGCAGGTAGTCGCCGCTCTGGTAGACCTTGGAGTTGCCGCTGGCCATCGCGGTGAAGTACGGCGAGGTGTTGATCAGACAGTACGCGGCGATGTCGTAGCGCTGACGGTCCCACAGCGTGTCCAGGATCAGCACCTGGCCGCCGGGCGCCAGCGCGTCGGCCACGCGGCGGAAGATGCTGGCGATCTGCGGCTCGCCGAAGCAGCTCAGGAACTGGCTCATCCAGATGATGTCCATGCCTTCGGGCAACGCGGCGTTGTCGTCGAGCATGTCGCGGCCGTGGAACTTCGCGCGGCCGACGGTGCCGGCCTCGGTCAGCGTGGCGCGGGCCAGTTCGAGTTGCTGCGGCAGGTCCACCAGGTTCAGCTCGAAATCGGCGTTGTAGGCCAGCGCCGCGCGGCTGAACTTGCCGGTGTTGGCGCCGATGTCCATCACGCGCCTGGGCGCGGTGGCGAAGACGTCGGGCAGGATGTCCGGGAACGAGGTGTCGGAGTAGAAGTGGTCGAACTCGAACCAGCTCGTGCGCGCCGGCTCCTGCAACTGCGACAGGCCTTCGTAGATCGTCGGCCAGGGGCCCAGGTGGGCCAGGCCCAGCGGGCGCTCCTCGTCGAGCGAGCGCTCCAGGTCGAACAGCCCCTGGTAGCAGACGTCCTGGACGAAGTTGATGTTGATCTGCGTGATGCGGTCGCTGATCAGGCAGTAGCCGGTCTTGTCCAGCGTCCAGCGGCCCTGCTTCAGTTCGACGACGCCGGCCGACAGGCAGGACTCCAGCGCGAGCTTGAGCGCGTAGGCGGTCCATCGACCGTCGGCCACCAGCTGTTCCATGCTGAGTCCAGCGTCACCGGCGCCGGCCAGCGTTTCCAGCATGCCGCGCTTCCACGCGTAACGCACGCATTGGAAGACGACCGGACCGAAGGCGATCTTCTGGGCCTCGTAGCGCGCGGCGAAGGCGCTCTGCTTGGGCGGGGAGAAGCGCTTGTCGATGGCCTCGGTGGCACCGTGCGCTGCGGTGTCCTGGGTCGCGGTCGTGGTCATGGAGTCCCTTGTGATGAAGGTGGTGTGGGCGCGGTGGCGCCTCTCGGATCGTTGGTCTGGTCAGGGCGCGTGACAGCGTCGGCGTCGGTGCCGGTGTCGGTGTCCGCGGGCATGAAGAGCGGCGTGAGCCACCAGGCGAGCGTGACGCCGACCAGCATCGTCAGGCCGAAGGCGCGCAGCGCCGGCGTGGTGGACAGCGCCAGCAGGCCGAAGGCCAGCAGCGTGGAGAGCGCGGCCAGGCTCACGGACAGGAAGGGCTGGATCTCGCGGCGGCCCGGTTGTTCGAGCAGGAAGATGCCGTAGTCGACGCCCAGGCCGAGCAGGATGAGCAGCGGCAGCAGGTGGAACAGCGTGACGGGGACGCCCGCCATGCCGAAGACGGCGAGCGTGAGCAGCGTGGCGAGCGAGGTCGGCACCAGCGCCCGCCACGCCCGGCGGCCGAAGCGCGGCATCAGCGCGAGCCACACCAGCAGATGCCCGGCCACCACCATCACGCCGAACAGCGACGCGTAGCGGCCGAGCAGCGCGGAGATCTCGCCGACCTTGTCGACCCAGACCGCGCCGGGGATCTGGCCGATCGCCGCGGACAGTCGCGCGGCGTCCAGCGGCGCATCGCCGCCTCGCAGCAGCACGGCGCTGCGCCAAGCACCATCCGCGCCGCGGCCCAGCCATTGATGACGCAGCGGTTCCGACACCGGCGACGCGAGCCACGGTGCCGGCAGCAGCGGCGATGCGACGGCGGCGGGCGCGGGCAGCGTCTCGTCGAGCATCGTCGACAGCGCGCCGTTGATCTCGGCCGCACGGCGCGCGATCAGCGCGGCGTCGTCGCGTTGCGCCTGCCGTGACGGCAGCCATTGCGACACCGCCTGCGACTCGACGCCCAGCGCACCGAGGGCCCGCACCACGGCCTCGTCGCGGGTCAGCAGTTGCTCTTCGCTCTCGCCCTCGACGAGCACGAAGCGCGCGACGCCGGGCAGGCCCATCACACGGCCGACCTCGCGCTGCTGGTCGATCAGCGCCGCGGGCGCGCTCTGCAGCTGGCGGATGTCGTCGTTGCGCGTGAGCTGATACAGCCCGATCAGGATGAACATCGACGTGAAGATGATCAGCGTCGACGCCCAGCGGCGCAGCGGGGCATGGGGCACGCGGGCGCGCAGGCCGCCGAGCCACAGTCCGAAACGCGTCGGCGGCGCGGCCTCGCCGTCCAGCCACGGGAACCAGAGCATCACGGTCACGAACGCGCCGAGCAGACCGGCCGACGAGAACACCGCGATCTGGCGCAGTCCGGGGAACGGTGCGATGCCGATCAGCGCGTAGGCGATCACCGTCGTCAGCATCGCCAGGCTCACGATCGGCCACTGCCGCCGCAGCATGTCCCAGCGCGCCGCGCGCGGCAGGCCCATGCGGGCGCAGAAGTAGTTGCTGCCGTAGTTCTCCGCGACGCCCAGCAGCGTCGCGCCGAACACCAGCGTGATCAGGTGCAGTCCGCCGAAGAGCGCGTGCGTCACCGAGACCGCCGCCGCCAGGCCCACGGCCATCGACAGCGTCACCAGCACGCGCGGCCGCAGCGAGCGGAACGCGCACCACGTCAGCAGCACGATGCCGATCAGCGAGCCGACGCCGATGGTGTGGATCTCGCGCTCGGCCTGCGCCGCGGCGGACGCCGCGAACAGCGGCACGCCGCCCATCAGCACGCGCGCGCGTCCGGCACCGTGGTGCGTGCGGCGTCCGCTGCGGCTTCAAGTCGCGCGACCAGCGCGCGCTGCGCCGACACCGCGAAGGCCGGCGCCGTCGATTCGGCCATCAGCACCGCGTAGATCGTGTCGCCGTCGGTCACCGTGAGTCGCCCGTCCTGGACACGCACGCGGCTGATGCCGGCGCGCTCGGCGAGCCAGCGGCCGCGCAGATTCAGCGGGTCCTCGGCCCAGGAGCCGATGCGCGGCAGCCCCACCGGCTGGTGCAACGCGCGCAGCGCCTGCTGGGCGAGCGCTTCGGTCGACTGCGTCTGCAGCGCGCGGCGGTCCGTCTCGGTCAGCAGCGCGGCGCGCCACGGTGCGTAGAAATTGAGCCAGGCGCCCTGCTCGCCCTCGTCGACGCGCCAGCGCAGCGCGACCTCCTTGCCCAGCGCCTCGGCGAACGCGTCGCCCGCACGGCGTGCCTGCGCCGGATCCTTCGTGCCGATCAGCACGACGACGCGTCGCTCGCCCGCATCGGCCAGCGCGCGCGTGGCCGTGGCGACGGCGGGGCGGCGCTCGTCGCGCGGCAGCATCGCGAGCACGTCGCTGTCCAGCACGCCGGCCGGTCGCGTCCACAGCCACGCCTGGTGCGCCGCGATGACGAGCACCACCGCCAGCCACAGCCAGGCAAGCAGGCGGTGACCGCGCGGAGGACGCGACGCGAGGGCGGTCATGCGGCGATCAGTCGAAGAGCCGCGCACCGCCCTCGGGGGCGGATTCGCGCAGATTGGAGAAGACGATGCGCGTGATGTCGCCGCCGGCCTCGACCAGCTCGACCGCGCGCACGTGCGTGTCGCCGCTGAGCGCCAGACGCTGCAGGACCTGCAACCACGCCGCCTGGCGCGGACGCAGGTCCAGCTTCCAAGCGGCGGTGCCGGTCAACTCGCCCTCCATCGCGAAGAGCTTGGAGAGCGCGCCCACATCGCCGCCGAGCAGCGCGAACATCATCTCGTTGACCAGCCGCAGTGCGGGCTCTCGCTGGGCGTCCATCCGCATCGCCGTCGCGCCGCCCTGGCTGGCGCGGATCTCGTCGCGCGTCAGGCGCAGCTCGCTCTCGAACGGCGTGCGCGTGTGCCACAGCACGCCGCGGGCCGCGCGCCACGACGAAGTCGCCGCGCGAGACCACCGGCTTCTTGAATCCGGGCACCTGCTTCGATTGCTCGAAATCGCCGCGCAGCCAATCGGGCTGACGCAGACGCGACTGCACGCCCTTCATCAGCGCGGCTTCATCGGTCGCAGCCAGCGCCGAAGTCGGCAACACGAAGGCCGACAGCGCGCCGACAGCGAGCAGTCGGCGACGGATCGGATCGACGCTCGTCGTGCCCATCTTGTGCATCGTGGTCATCGCCGTCACGCCGGGCGCACGCCCAGCTTGTCCCACAGGATCCGCGGGCAGACGTACTGCATCTGCCGCGACGCGATCTCCAGCGCGACCTGGATCGTGTAGGCCTTGTTGAGCACGCGGCCCGTCGCGGCGTCGCGCACCTGGTACTCGATCTTCAGGCGGTTCTCCCACTCGACGATCTCGGCGCGGATGCGCACCGCCTGGCCGTACTCGACCATGCCGACGTACTTCAGCCGGATGTCCACGATCGGCCACGCGTAGCCGGACGCCCGCATCTGGGGATAGTCGTAGTCGAACTTCTGCAGCAGCGCGCACCGCGCGAGCTCCAGATACTTGACGTAGTGGCCGTGCCAGACGACCTCCATGAGATCGATGTCATGGAACGCCGGCGAGAGCTCGATCTCGTGGCTGAGGTCCGGCGGGCTGTTGTCGGCACGGTCGAAACCGCTGCCGTCGGCGTCAATCGTCATGGAGCCTCCACTGCCGCTCGCGCAGCGCGTGCACCAGCGCGAGCAGTTCGCGATCGAGCGCGCGGTCTTCCTCGATGAGGGGGATGCGGGCCGAAAGCTCCTCCAACATCGCGGCGGCGCCGGTGCCCAGCGCCAGCGGTTCCGGCTGCAGGAGCGCGCGCAGCGCGAGGCCCTGGCGGGCGGCGATCAGCATGGCGGCGACGACCTGCTCGGACAGCTCCAGCACGCGCAGGCAGTCGCGCGCGGCGATCGTGCCCATGCTGACCTTGTCCTGGTTGTGGCACTCGGTCGAGCGGCTGAAGACCGAGGCCGGCATCGTCTGCTTGAGGGCCTCGGCGGTCCAGGCCGACACGCTGATCTGCAGCGCCTTCAGGCCGTGGTTGATCGCGGCGCGCTCACCGGACGCACCTGACAGGTTGGACGGCAGACCGTGGTTGTAGCGCGTGTCCACCAGCAGCGCGAGCTGCCGGTCCAGCAGATCGGCGACGTTGGCCACGGCGTTCTTCAAGGTGTCCATCGCCAATGCGATGTGACCGCCGTAGAAATGGCCGCCGTGCAGCACGCGCTCGTTCTCGGCGTCGATCAGCGGGTTGTCGTTGGCGCTGTTGAGCTCGTTCTCGATCAGCTGGCGCAGGAAGGGCAGCGCGTCCTCGAGGACACCGATGACGTGCGGCGCGCAGCGCAGCGAGTAGCGGTCCTGCAGGCGATGCGAGTTGCGGCTCGGCGCGTCGACGGCCAGATCGGCGCGCAACCGCGCGGCGATCTTCTGCTGGCCCGGATGCGGCTTGGCGGCGAACAGCGTCTCGTCGAAGTGGTGCGCGTTGCCGGCGCTGGCGACGACGTTCATCGCCGTCAGGCGCGTGGCCATGCGGTTCAGGTAGTCGGCGCGCGTCCACGCGAGGCAGGCCAGGCCCGTCATGACGGCCGTGCCGTTCATGATCGCGAGGCCCTCCTTCGGGCGCAGTTTGTGCGGGGTCAGACCGATGGCCTTCAGCGCGTCGGCGGCAGCCATGCGCTCGCCGCGCCACATCACCTCGCGCTCGCCGCACAGCACGGCGGCGACGTAGGACAGCGGCGTCAGGTCGCCGCTCGCGCCGACCGACCCTTCCGACGGGATCAGCGGCAGCACGTCGTGGCGCAGCAGCTGCTCCAGGCCTTGCAGCAGCTCCAGGCTCACGCCCGACATGCCCTGCGCCAGCGAGTTCAGCCGCGCGGCCAGGACGGCGCGCGTCTGCTCGGCCGTGAGGTAGGCGCCGGCGCCGCAGCCGTGGTACGTGTACAGGTGGTGCGGGAGTTCCGTGACCAGGTGCGGCGGGATCACGACGGTGCAGGAATCGCCGTAGCCGGTCGTGACGCCGTAGATGACGCCGTCCTCGGCCAGCAGGCGGGCGACGAAGTCGGCGCCCGCGCGGATGCGCGCCTGGAAGGCGGCATCGGTGGACAGGCGCGCCTCGGCGCGGCGCTCCGCGATCGCGGCGACGTCCTCGATGCGCAGCGGGCCGCCGTCGAAGATCACGGTGGGCAGCAGGGTCTCAGGACTCGACATCGGGTTGATTCCAGAACGGGAAGAAATTGAACCAGTCATGCGGCGAGCGCCGCAGGCAACGCGTCAGCGCCGCGACGTAGGCGAGCGCCGGATCGGTCATCGCGCGCTCGCGATCGCCGCGCGGCAGGGCGATGCGATCGGCCAGGCGCTCGAAGCGCAGCGCATAGCCGCGGCCCTCGTGCACGCAGCCCATGAAGAAGAGCGGGCACTTGAGCAGCCCGGCGATCAGGTACGGCCCGATGGGGAAGCGCGCCGGCTCGCCCAGGAAGGGCAGCGTCAGCGTGCGGCCGCTGTTGACCGGCACGCGGTCGCCGGCGATGACGACGCACTCGCCGGCCGAGATGCGCTCGGCCAGCTGCATCGCCAGCGCGGGATCGATGCCGGTCACCTCGATCAGGCGCACGCTGGCGCCTTCCGCGATGGCGTCGGCGCCCTGCAGCCGGTCGAGGATGCGGTTGAAGCTCTGCGCGTGGCGCGTGTGCACCAGCACGTTGAGACGCAGGCCCGGCATCCGGCCGGCAAGCGCGCGGCACAGCTCCAGGCAGCCGATATGGGCCGTCGCGAGCACCAGGCCCTGCCCGGTACGCAGCTGCGCAAGGACCTCGTCCTTGCCGTCGACGCTGACGCGCTCCGCCGGATAGCGGCCGGCCATCGCCAGCAGCTTGTCGAGCATCGTGTCGGCGAACAGCGCGACATGCGCGAGGCTGTCGCGCCAGGTCGGCGCCGGGCGGCCGGCGACGGCATGCACGCGGCGCAGATAGTCGAGGCTGTCACGGCGCAGCGTGGGCCGGCTCAGCCAGTGCACGAACACCACGGGGAACATCGCCGCGCGGAACAGCCATCGTCCCGCCACGCGATGCACCGCGTAGAGCAGCCAGATGCCGGCGACGAAGGTCGTCTCGCCGAACTGGGCCCAATGGCGCGGTGCGTCGGCGGGACCCGACCCGGAGGCGGGGTGCGGATCGCTCACGGGGCCACCTTGCGCCACAGCAGCAGCGGCAGGCGCGGCAGCATGCCGAAGAACAGCCGCGTGTGCATCCACGAGATCAGCAGGTTGTCCCGCAGCGCGCGGAAGTGCGAGACGCCGTCCTCGGGATAACGCACGCGGGTCGGCACGTTGCGCACGCGCACGCCGTCCCAGACCAGGCGCACGGCGATCTCGACATCGAAGTCCATGCGTCGGCCGATGCGCGTGCGCGTCAGCCGCGCCACCGTCGGTGCCAGCGGATAGACGCGGAAGCCGCACATCGAGTCCTTCACCGCGAAGGACAGCGTGTTGATCCACACCCAGACGTGCGTCGCGTAGCGGCCGTAGAGCCGCCCCTTGGGCACCGACGCGTCGTAGACGGGGCAGCCGCAGATGAAGTGATCGGGGAAGGCCTCGGATTCGGCCAGGAAACGCGGCAGATCGCCGACGTCGTGCTGGCCGTCGGCGTCGATCTGCAGCGCGTGGGTGAAGCCCAGTCGTTGTGCTTGCGTCAGCCCGGCGATCATCGCGCCGCCCTTGCCCTGGTTCACCGCGAGGCGCAGCAGGCGGACCTCGGCATCGGCGGCGGACAAGGCATCCAGCACGGCGGCACAGCCGGGCTCGCTGCCGTCGTCGACCAGCAGCACCGGCAGCCCCTGGGCGCGCAGGGCCTGCACGACGCCGCCCACCGGACCGCCGTGGTTGTAGACGGGCACGACGGCCGTGAGGCTCATGCGGTCGCTCCCTGCAGGCGGATCTTTCCGGCGGCGTGAGCGCCGGCGGCCGAGCGATAGCTGAAGCTCAGCAGCGGCGCGGTGAACGCGAGCGTGAGCTCCACCGTCATCCCGGGCGCGATGACCTGCTGGAACTTGAGGTTGTCGATGCCGGCGAAGTCCGCCTGCCCCGCGGCCTGACCCGCCGGCGGCAAGGGCAGCCACTCGCGCGCCAAGAGCATCACCCAGTCGAGCTGCGCGACACCCGGAAGGACGGGATGGCCGGGGAAGTGACCGTCGAATTGCGGCAAGGTCGCATCGACGCTGAGGCGCAACGTGACTTCGTGGGCCGACCGCGCCAGCAACCGCACCCCCCGGCCGTCGCGGGTCGAAGAGCCGCGTCAGCGCAGCCACCGTGACCTTGCCCTGCGCGTTCACCGGCAACTGCGAGAGGAAGCGCCAACGCCGCGGCAGCGCGATGCGCTCCAGGTGCGGCGCGAGCCGGTCCCTGAGCTTCTGCGCGAATGCGGCCTTGCCGTGCGCGTCGTGCTCGGCCCAGCCGGCGTCGTTGAGCTGCACGGCGACGGCGAGCTGCTCGCGCGCGCCGGGCTCCAGCACGAAGACGCGCAGATCCTCGATCCAGCCGCTGTCGCGCAGCACCGTCTCGATCGTCTGCAGCGACACGCGCTTGCCTTCGATCTTCACGATGCGATCGGCGCGGCCCAGCAACTCGAAGCCGTCGGCGGTGAGGCGCACGCGATCGGCGCTCTCGAACCATTCAGCCGGATCGGGCAGGTGATGCGATCGGATGCGCAGCGTGCCGGATTCGTCAGCCTGCCACTCGATGCCGGGCAGCGCGGTCCAGGTCGTCGGTGCGCCGACGTCGCGCTGGCGCCAGGCCACGCCGCCGGTCTCGCTGCTGCCGTAGACCTCCAGCGGCGCCTGGCCGAAGAGGCGGCGGCAATCGGGCACGGCCTCGTCGGGCAGCGGACCGCCGGACGAGAAGATCAGCGCCAGATGGGCGGCCTCGACTGGAGGCGCGCTGTCGGCGGGCGGCAGACGCTTCAGGTGCGCCGGGCTGGCGACGACGGCGAAGCGCGGGCCCGCGTGCAGAGCGGCGAGCAGGGTCTCGATGTAGGGCAGGCGCTCGGCATGCAGCACGCGGCCCGCGGCCAGCGGCCACAGCACCCGGTACAGCAGGCCGTAGATGTGCTGGTGGGACACGAGGCCCAGGATCTCGGCGCCATCGAGGCGGGCGCCGAAGGCCTCCTCCAGCGCGTCGACCTCGGCGAAGAGCTCGCGCAGCCGCTTCGGGATCGCGCCTGGCTGGCCGGTGCTGCCGGAAGTGAAGATGACGAGCCGTTCGGCCTCGGCGTCGAGCGGCTCGAAGGTCCGGTCGTCGGGCGTCGCGGCGGCCTCGATGCGCGGCAGCGCGGCGTCTGCGACATTCATGGCGCCTGCGGCCGGCGCCGACATCGCCGTCGTCGGTGCATCGCTCGCCAGCGCGCTCACGCGCCCGCGCAGCGCCTGCAGCGTCGCGGGCTGGAGATCACCCGGCAGCCACGCCGTGCCGCCCACGGCCCAGAGGCCGAACAGCGCGGCGGAGAATTCAACGGTGTCCTCGAAGTGCAGCGACACGTGCGGCGCACCCGAGGTGCCACTCGACAAGCCCCCCACCGCTGCGTCTGCATGGCCTCGATCCAGCGCCGCGAAAAGCGGCCGCCCAACGGCGCGTCCGCGCGTGGAAGCCGGCCTCGTCCACCAGCCCGCCCGCACGGCGGGCCACCGGTCGACCGGGGCGCGGAGGCGCGCTCATCAGCGCGCACAGGGTCTTCAGCAAGCTCATGGAGGAGGAAGGATCAGGTCTGGACCGCGTCGCGCCGACGCACCCACAGGCGCATCAGGTACTCGCCGCCCATCAGCAGTCCGATCAGCACGTAGGACACCAGCCCGTTGTACAGCGCCCAGACCTTGTCGTCGGCCCAGAGCGCCGTCGCCAGGGCGATGCCGCCGTTCATCACGAAGAACCCGCACCAGACCTGGGTGACACGGCGCGTGTAGCGTTGGCCGCGTTCATCGAGATCGGGCTCCGTCAAGCGCGCCAGGCGTTCGACGATCGGCGGACCGTGCCACAGGCTCACGCCGAACAGCCCCAGCAGCCCGGCATTCACCAGCACCGGATAGAGCTTGAGCGGCAGGCTCTGGTTCATCAGCGCGGCCGCGCCGGCGAGCAGCGCGGCGCCGGCGGCGCTCCACCACCAGAGACGGGCCTCGGCGCTGCCGCGACGGGCGAGCGCGCGCAACGCGGCCAGCGCCGCCAGCAGCAGCGCGAGGTCGCGCGGCTGGGCATGCGCCAGACCGAGATACACGAGCAGGGGATAGGCCGCCGTCAGCAACCACAACACGGCGCGGGCCATGGAGACTCAGGCGCTGGCCGTCTCCGGCGTCTTGATCAGGCCTTGCAGCGCGTCGACGACGTCCTGCAAGGTGCGCACGGCCTTGAAGGCCTCGGGCTGCAGCTTCTTGCCGACCATCGGCTTGAGCTTCACGATCAGGTCGACCGCGTCGATCGAGTCGATGTCGAGGTCCTCGTAGAGGCGGGCCTCGGGGGTGATGCGATCGGCTTCGATGTCGAAGGTCTCGATCAGGATGTCGCGCAGGCGCGCGAAGATGTCTTCATTCGTCATGTCGTGGATCCTCCCTGCCGGCTTGAATCAGGCCGCGACCTTGCCGTGCTCCGCCACGAAGCGGGCCAGCGCGCGGATGCTGGCGAAATGCCGGCGCGTCTCTTCCGAGTCCGCAGCCATGCTCACGCCATATTTCTTCTGCAGGGCCAGCCCCAGCTCCAGCGCGTCGATCGAGTCCAGCCCCAGGCCGGTCACGAAGAGCGCGTCTTCCGCGTCGATCTGCTCGGGCGTCAGGTCCTCGAGATTCAAGGCCTCGATCAATAGCAGTTTGATGTCACGTTCCAGCGCCTGCATGGCTCCCTCGTTCATTCGAAAAATAATGGATCAGATGGTCCGTCAACCGCCTTGCCGCCAGGGCGGGTTCGCCGCCGCTGGCCGTCAGGAACGGCGCCACCGCAATGTCTTCACCCACGCAGATGTCGAAGTGCAGTCGCCGCGATGCCACCTGCCACCACGGCTGGCCCTTGGTCAGGCCCAGCGGGGTGCATCGGATGGTCACCGGTGTGATGTCCTGGACGGCGCGCGTCGCGATCTGGGCGGCGCCGCGCTGCATGCGCAGCGGCTCGCCGGGCCGCGTGCGCGTACCTTCCGGGAAGATGATCAGGTTGCCAGACGCTGCGAGGCTGTCCATACAGGATTGCAGCAAGTCGGCCCCAGAATTGTTGCAGATGTAGGCTGTTGACCGCACGGGGCCCCTGGTGAAGGGATTGCTCGCCAGCGTGGACTTCACCACGCAGTCTGCGTTTCGCACGAGGGCGATCAGGAACACGACGTCGATCAAGGTCGGGTGGTTCGCCAGGATCAGCAGACCGCCGCGATGCAGACGTTCGCGATGACGGATCTCGAAGCCGATCAGTCCCAGCACCCGCATCCAGCCGATGAACAGCCGGAATGTTCGATGCACTGCCCCGCGGGCCAGCGCGACGCGACGTTCGCGGTTGCGGACCAACAGGTCCAGCGCCGGGAACCAGACCAGCCAGAGGATCAGTCCGCCGACGCCGAAGCTCGCGAAGGCGATCGCGGTTGCGAGCACGCGCCAGGCGCGGCCGACGGTGCGGTCGAGGAGGTCGAGCAACGGGCCCATGGCATCGGCTCAGGGCGTGTCGGCCGGACGGCGCGTCCAGCGCCAGCCGCCGGGCTGCCCGGCGATGAGACGGTCCAGCGAGACGCCTTCCCGCGCCGCGCCGGCTTCGTCTGCCGCGGCGAGCAGCGCCAGCACCGGGAGGCTGCCGCTCAACCATGGTGAGGACGGTGCCTCCGGCGCGAGTGCGTCGGCCGCCACCGGCTCCAGCTCGAAGGATGGCGAACCGGCCTCCGGCCGCGCGAGCACGCAGGCCCACGCGACGAGCGCCGGATCCGCCGTCGAGGGGTCGATCTGTCCGAGCGCCGCGTAGGCATCGGGCAAAGGCGCATCGACATGCGCGACCAGCACCTGCGACGCGCCTTCTGCCAGCAGGCCAAGCGCCTCGCAGAAGGCGGCTTCCGCGCTGTGTTCGCCGCCGGCGACGGCGAGGTAGTTCTGGCGGTCCTGCCGCGCCATCGAATACAACGCGCCGGACGCGTTGTGCACCGAAAGGCTGAAGTGCGTCGGCGACAGCGGCTCACCGCCGGCCAGTTGCTGCAGCAGCGTCAGCGAGCGGGCGATCTCGCCCCAGCGTGACGCGAAGATCACCGGCATCGCGCCGGCGCCCTCTTCCGGCGTGCCTTGCGCCCACCACGCGGCCTGCAGCGCGGCGCGGCCCAGCGGGTCGATGCGACGGCGCATCATCGCCGGCACTTCGGCCAGCGGCGGTTGGCCCTCCGCGGCGATCGGCGTGGGCGAAGCGAGCCAGGCGCGCCAGGCTTCCCGGGAATCGAGACCCGGAGCCCAGGCGGCCCAACGAACGACGCGGAAGCGGTGATTCATGATGAAGAAAGCCCGCCTCGATGTCGCGAGGCGGGCTGCTCGGCTGGGGCCGGAAGGGGTTCAGCGCTTGGCGCGGAACTTCCGCAGCGCCGCGATCTGCGCGGCCATCGCCGCGAATTCGCTTTGCGCCTTGGCGAAGTCGATGTCGCTCTTGGCGTTCTTCATCGCGTCTTCGGCGGCCTTCTTCGCGGCCTCGGCGCGGGCCTCATCGAGGTCCTTGCCGCGGATCGCGGTGTCGGCCAGCACGGTCACGACGTCGGGTTGCACTTCCAGCAGGCCGCCGGCGACGAAGACGAACTCTTCATCGCCGTTGGGACGCTGGATGCGCACGGCGCCCGGCTTGATGCGGGTGATCAGCGGGGTGTGCTTGGGCAGGATGCCCAGCTCGCCGCCTTCGCCCGGCAGCGCCACGAATTTCGCCTCGCCCGAGAAGATCTGCTCTTCCGCCGAGACCACGTTCACGTGGAGGGTTGCCATTGCGTTTCCTTGATCGAAAGGTGGGAAGTCCGTTCAGCTCATCGACGGCGGGTCCGTCAGGACCGCGCCGTCGAACGGGCTTTACTGGATCTTCTTGGCCTTCTCGAAAGCCTCGTCGATCGTGCCGACCATGTAGAACGCTTGTTCCGGCAGGTGGTCGCATTCGCCGTTCACGATCATCTTGAAACCACGGATGGTTTCCTTCAGCGGGACGTACTTGCCGGGCGCGCCGGTGAACACTTCCGCGACGTGGAACGGCTGCGACAGGAAGCGCTGGATCTTGCGAGCGCGGGCCACGGCCTGCTTGTCTTCCGGCGACAGCTCGTCCATGCCCAGGATCGCGATGATGTCGCGCAGTTCCTTGTAGCGCTGCAGCACCGACTGCACCGAACGCGTCACGTTGTAGTGCTCTTCGCCGATGACGTTCGGGTCGATCTGACGCGAGGTCGAGTCCAGCGGGTCCACGGCCGGGTAGATGCCCAGCGACGCGATGTCACGCGACAGCACGACGGTGGCGTCCAAGTGGGCGAAGGTCGTGGCGGGCGACGGGTCGGTCAGGTCGTCCGCAGGGACGTACACGGCCTGGATCGAGGTGATCGAGCCGACCTTGGTCGACGTGATCCGCTCCTGCAGGCGGCCCATTTCCTCGGCCAGCGTCGGCTGGTAGCCCACCGCGGACGGCATGCGACCCAGCAGCGCGGACACTTCGGTACCGGCCAGCGTGTAGCGGTAGATGTTGTCCACGAAGAACAGCACGTCACGGCCTTCGTCGCGGAACGACTCGGCCATGGTCAGGCCGGTCAGCGCCACGCGCAGACGGTTGCCCGGGGGCTCGTTCATCTGGCCGTAGACCATCGCGACCTTCGACTTGCTCAGGTCCTCCTGGTTCACGACGCCCGCGTCGGACATCTCGTGATAGAAGTCGTTGCCCTCACGGGTACGCTCGCCGACACCCGCGAACACCGACAGACCCGAGTGAGCCTTGGCGATGTTGTTGATCAGCTCCATCATGTTGACGGTCTTGCCGACGCCGGCGCCGCCGAACAGGCCGACCTTGCCGCCCTTGGCGAACGGACAGATCAGGTCGATGACCTTGATGCCGGTTTCCAGCAGCTCCTGCGACGGGCTCAGCTCGTCGTAGGCCGGGGCCTTGCGGTGGATGGACGCGGTCTGCGCGCGCGAGACTTCGCCGCGCTCGTCGATCGGGTTGCCCAGCACGTCCATGATGCGGCCCAGCGTGGGCTGGCCGACCGGGACCTGGATCATGTCGCCGGTGTTGTAGACCTCGCTGCCGCGGCGCAGGCCGTCGGACGAGCCCAGCGCAATGGTGCGCACCACGCCGTCGCCCAGCTGCTGCTGAACTTCCAGCGTCAGGGTCGAGCCTTCCATCTTCAGGGCGTCAAACACCTTCGGCATCTGGTCACGCGGGAATTCCACGTCCACCACGGCGCCGATGCACTGAACGATCTTGCCCACCGATTGAGTGTTAGCCATTTCTTCGTTCCTTCAATTCAAATCTGTTGCCTGCGATCGATCGCGAGATCAACCGCTGATGGCGGCCGCGCCGCTGACGATTTCCGACAGTTCCTTCGTGATCGCGGCCTGGCGGGTCTTGTTGTAGACCAGCTTCAGCTCACCGATCAGCGTTCCGGCGTTGTCGGTCGCGGCCTTCATGGCCACCATCCGCGCGGATTGCTCCGACGCCATGTTCTCGGCCACGGCCTGATAGACCAGGGCTTCGGTGTAGCGCACCAGCAGCTCGTTGATCACGGTCGGGGCGTCGGGTTCGTACAGGTAGTCCCATGCGTGACCCGCGGCATCCGTCTCCAGCGACTCGGCCGTCAGCGGCAGCAGCTGCTGCACCACCGGCTCCTGCTTCATCGTGTTGACGAAGCGCGTGTAGCAGAGGTAGACCGCCGACAGCTTGCCGTCCGCATACGCGTCCAGCAGCGTCTTGACCGGGCCGACCAGCTTCTCGAGCTGGGGGCTGTCGCCGAGCTGCGTCGCATGCGCGACGACCTTGGCGCCGATCCGGTTCATGAAACCCAGACCCTTGTTGCCGATCGCCACCACTTCGGACTTCTGACCCGCGGACTCAACTTCCTTGAGCTTGCCGGTCGCCGCGCGAAGCAGGTTGGTGTTCAGACCGCCGCACAGACCCTTGTCCGTCGTGACCACCACGAAGCCCACCGACTTGGCGTCCGGGTTCGCCACCATGAACGGGTGACGGTACTCCGGATTGGCCTTCGACAGATTGGCGGCGATGTTGCCGACCTTCTCCGCGTACGGACGGGCCGCGCGCATCCGATCCTGCGCCTTGCGCATCTTCGAAGCGGCGACCATCTCCATGGCCTTGGTGATCTTCTTGGTGTTCTCGACCGACTTGATCTTGCCGCGAATTTCCTTGCCTGCTGCCATGATTTCTCCTGTGAGGGCCGGGTCTTGCCTGACTTCAACGAGACCCGGTCATGGGTTGCTTAGGCGAAGGACTTCTTGAACGACGTGATCGCGGCGTTCAGTTCGGCTTCGGCATCCTTGTCCATGGCCTTGTCGCTTTCCAGCTTCGTCAGCAGGGCGGCGTGCGAGGACTTCAGGAACTGGTGCAGACCGTGCTCGAACGGCAGGACCTTCTTGACGTCGATGTCGTCCATGAAGCCCTTGTTCGCGGCGTACAGCGACGCGCCCATCAGGCTGATGGACAGCGGGCTGTACTGGGCCTGCTTCAGCAGTTCCGTCACGCGGGCACCGCGGTCCAGCTGCTTGCGGGTCGCGGCGTCCAGGTCCGAGGCGAACTGCGCGAACGCGGCCAGCTCACGGTACTGGGCCAGGTCGGTACGGATACCGCCGGACAGCGACTTGATCAGCTTGGTCTGCGCAGCGCCACCGACGCGCGACACCGAGATACCGGCGTTGATCGCGGGACGGATGCCGGCGTTGAACAGGTTGGTTTCCAGGAAGATCTGGCCGTCGGTGATCGAGATCACGTTCGTCGGAACGAAGGCGGACACGTCGCCGGCTTGCGTCTCGATGATCGGCAGCGCGGTCAGCGAGCCGGTCTTGCCCTTGACTTCACCCTTGGTGAAGGCTTCGACGTACTCGGCGTTGACGCGGGCGGCGCGCTCCAGCAGACGGCTGTGGAGATAGAACACGTCGCCGGGGAAGGCTTCGCGGCCCGGGGGACGGCGCAGCAGCAGCGAGACCTGGCGGTAGGCGACGGCCTGCTTGGACAGGTCGTCGTACACGATCAGCGCGTCCTGGCCGCGATCGCGGAAGTACTCGCCCATCGTGCAGCCCGAGTAGGCCGACACGTACTGCATCGCGGCGGATTCCGACGCGGACGCGGCGACGACGATGGTGTAGTCCATCGCGCCAGCGGCTTCCAGGGCGCGCACGACGTTCTTGATCGACGAGGCTTTCTGGCCGATCGCGACGTACACGCAGGTCATGTTCTGACCCTTCTGGTTGATGATCGCGTCGATCGCCACGGCGGTCTTGCCGGTCTGGCGGTCGCCGATGATCAGCTCGCGCTGGCCACGGCCGACGGGCACCATCGAGTCGATCGACTTCAGACCGGTCTGCACCGGCTGGTCGACGGACTTGCGGGCGATCACGCCCGGGGCGACCTTCTCGATGACGTCGGTCATCTTGGCGTTGATCGGGCCCTTGCCGTCGATCGGCTGACCCAGCGCGTTCACGACGCGGCCGATCAGCTCGGGGCCGACCGGCACTTCCAGGATGCGGCCCGTGCACTTGACGGTGTCGCCTTCGGAAATGTGCTCGTACGCGCCCAGGATCACGGCGCCGACGGAGTCGCGCTCCAGGTTCAGCGCCAGACCGAAGGTCTGCGTGCCGTCCGGGGCGACCGGGAACTCCAGCATTTCGCCTTGCATCACGTCGGACAGGCCGTGCACGCGCACGATGCCGTCGGACACGGACACGACGGTGCCCTGGTTGCGCACGTCGGTGGACGCGCCAAGGCCTTCGATGCGGCTCTTGATCAGTTCGGAAATTTCAGCAGGATTCAGTTGCATTGCTTGCTCCCAGCGGCATCCCGCCGAAGCGGGACACCAGGGTGAATCGGGGGGATCTCAGGCAGTCGGGCCGAAGCCTGAAGCCGAGGCTTCAGGCAGTCAGCGCCACTTTCATGCGTTCCAGACGGGCCTTCACCGAGGTGTCCAGCACCTCGTCGCCGACCACCACACGGATACCGCCGATCAGGCCAGGCTCCAGCTCAACCTGCGCTTGCAGCTTGCGACCGAAGCGCTTCTCCAGCGACACGACCACGTCGGCCAGTTGGGCCGGCTCGATCGGGAACGCGCTGTAGATGTGCGCATCGGACACGCCGGAAGCGGCATTGGCCAGTTCGTGGAACTGCTGGACCATCGCCGGCAGCGCCGACAGGCGGCCGTTGGCGATCACCTCGCGCAGGAAGTTCTGAACGCCGGGCACCAGCGACTGGCCGCTCGCCGCGGACACCACCTGGAACACCTGTTCGGTGCTCACCTTGGGGTCTTCGGCGAACTGGCGCAGTTGGCTGTCGCCGGCGACGAGCGCCAGCGCGGCGAGCTGCTCGCTCCAGGTCTTGAGGTCCTGGGAGGACGCGACCTGGAACAGCGCTTCGGCGTAGGGACGGGCAATGGTTGCGAGTTCAGCCATGATTACAGCTCCGTCTTGAGACGGTTCAGCAATTCGGCGTGCACGCCGGCATTGACCTCGCGCTGCAGGATCTGCTCGGCGCCCTTGACGGCCAGCGCGGCGACCTGCTCGCGCAGGGCCTCGCGGGCGCGCACCGACTGCTGCTCGGCTTCGGCCTTGGCAGCGGCGATGATCTTGGCGCCTTCGTCTTCCGCACGCTTCTTCGCTTCGTCCACGATCGCGGCGCCACGCTTTTCAGCGTCGGACAGCAGCTTGGTGGTTTCGTTGCGGGTCTGCGCCAGTTGCTCGTCGACCTTCTTGTTGGCATTGGCCAGTTCGGCCTTCGCCTGGTCAGCGGCGGTCAGGCCGGCACGGATCTTCTCCGCGCGCTCGTCCAGTGCCTTCACGATCGGCGGCCAGATGAACTTCATCGTGACGAACACGAGAAGCGCAAACGGGATCCACTGGATGAAGAGGCTAGCGTTGATATTCACGGCACGATCCTTTCAGTCGTGAAAGGGTTCGGGCTCAATCAGCGAGCGACGGTGGCCAGCAGCGTAGCGGCGAACGGGTTGGCGAACGCGAACAGCAGGGCGATGGCGACGCCGATCAGGAAGGCGGCGTCGATCAGACCGGCCAGGATGAACATCTTGGTTTGCAGTTCGTTCATCAGCTCGGGTTGACGGGCCGACGATTCCAGGAACTTGCCGCCCATCAGCGCGATGCCGATGGAAGCGCCGATCGCGCCCAGACCAACGATGATGCCGCAAGCCAGAGCGACCAGACCGAGGATGTTTTCCATGTTTTGCTCCTGAGAGAGTTAGATAAAAGGGAAAGGGAAAAGGAATCGAGAAATCGCGGGGATCGAGCTGTCCGGCCGGATCAGTGCGCGTCGTGCGCCTGGCCCAGGTAGATCAGCGTCAGCATCATGAAGATGAAGGCCTGCAGCGTGATCACAAGGATGTGGAACAGCGTCCAGACCGTGCCGGCCAGGACGTGGCCGATGGCCAGGCCGATGCCGGTTCCGGTCAGGGCCCAGCCGCCGCCCATCAGGGCGATCAGCATGAACACGAGTTCGCCGGCGAACATGTTGCCGAACAGTCGCATGCCATGAGACACCGTCTTAGCGACGAACTCGATGACCTGCATGGCGAAGTTGGCGGGGTAAAGGAACCACTTGTCGCCGAACGGCGCGGCGATCAATTCGTGACCCCAGCCGCCCAGGCCCTTGATCTTGACGCTGTAGAAGAACACCAGCGCCAGGACGAAGGTCGACAGGCTCAGCGTGGTCGACAGGTCGGCGGTCGGCACGACGCGCTGATAGGCGTGGTGCGCGTCATGGGCGACGTAGTTGGTGAACAGCGTGGGCAACCAGTCGACCGGCAGCATGTCCATCGCGTTCATGAAGAAGATCCACACGAACACGGTCAGGGCGACCGGACCGATGACCTTGCGGCTCTTCTCGTTGTGGATGACCGACTTGGCCTGGTTGTCCACCATCTCGACGAGGATCTCGATGGCGGCCTGGAAGCGGCCCGGCACGCCGGCATGCGCCTTGCGTGCGACACGCCAGAGGATGAACACGGCCAGCAGGCCGAGGACTGTCGAATAGATCAGCGAATCGAAATTGAAGACGCTGAAGTCGACCAGACCCGTCTGCTTGACGTCTTCGAAGGCGAAATTCTTCTGCCAATGCTGCAAATGGTGGGTGATGTATTCACCCGAAGTCGGCGCGTGCCCTTCTGCTGCCATGGTTGTATTTCCGTCTCTATTTTCTGATTCGACCCCGCCGAAGCAGGGCCAGCCAATTTGCCTTCAGGGTCACGACGAGGGTCGAGAGCAATGCTGCCCAACTCAACGACGGGAAACCCGCGGCGACCGCCACCAGGATGGCGACCGCCAGAATGATCTTCACCAGCTCCCAGACCACGAACGACAGCATCGGAGTGCCGGCATCCACGGTCTTGCGCCGCGTCACGCCCCACGCCATCAAGGCGTTCGGCACGACGACCGAGACGGCACCGAACAGCGCCGACCAGGTTTTGTCGGCTTGCAGGGACAGCAGCCCCCACAGCGCGACCATGGTGGCGCCCGCCGCCGCCTGCCAGGTCAACAACGACCAGACGGACATCACCGGGAGCCGGGCCCGCAAGTCCTGCGCTTCTTCTCGCGTCAGGGGCTTGAAAGCCGGTTCGCCACCCGCATTTCCTTCTGTTCCGTCGTCCCAAGCATCCTGGCTGGCGGTGCCACGGTCGTTCATCTGAACGGGCCGGTGCGGCTCTGCGGGCGGCGCAACGGGTGCGCGCGCTGGATGGGGATTCACGGCGTCAGGGGGCGAGCTGCAAAACCACGGGATTATAGGGGTTCTGGCCTTACGAACCCTTAACAGGCCGTGGCGCCGGCCCATCCGCGCCGACTTGACAGGCTGCGCGAACCGCGACTAGGGCTCTCCCGAGCCCTGTTCATCGGCTTTCGGAACACTCACCCTACCAGAGCGGCGCGCTGTGCGCACGCAACACCTGTCCCCTCCCCGGGCGCTCAGTCGTCCCAACGCGCGAACTGCACCGGCAACCCCGCCACCGGCACCCGCATCTTCAACACGCAGCCGGCCCAGGGCTGAGCGGCGAGCTCGGCCTCGCTGCGCTTCCCGTGCGGTGGTGACGAAAAGGGTGCACATGTCTGCACCACCGAAGGTCGGCATGGTGGCGCAGCGCACCGGCAGCTCGACCCGCGTGAGCACCTCGCCCGACGGCGACAGCCGCAGCAACTGCTGCCCTTCCATCATGGCGATCCAGTAGGCGCCCTCGACGTCCACGGCCGCGCCATCCGGCCGGCCGCCGTAGGTCTCGAGCGGCTGCTCCGGCGCGCGCTTGTCGAAGCTGATGAAGGTCTCACGCGCGCCGACGGTGCCGGTGTCGGCATCGAAGCTCAACCGGTAGACCTCATGGGCCTTGGTGTCGGCCCAATACATCGTGCGGCCGTCGGGGCTCCAGGCCAGGCCGTTGGACACGGTGATGCCGTCCAGGACCTGTTCGAACGCCCCGTCGCGCAGGCAGTAGAGCGCCGACTCCGGCTCGCGCGCGTCATCGATCGTGCCGACCCACAGACGCCCCTTCGCATCGGCCTTGCCGTCGTTGAAGCGGCGCTTGGACGCGTCGTAGGGCGGGTCGAGCAGCCTTTCATACGCGCCGGTCGCCGGATCGAAGCGCCACAGCCCGTTGCGCTGCGGGATCAGCAGCTTGCCGTCGGTCAGCGGGACCACGCAGCCCGGCTCGTCGTTGAGCGCCCAGCGGGTCGGCGTCTCCGCGCGGTTGTCGAGCCGGAACAACGCTTTGCCCGGGATGTCGACGTAATAGAGGCATTGCTCCAATGGATGCCAGAACGGCGACTCGCCGAGCAGCGCCGGCGTCAGCGATGCGGGCTCGAGGCGGAAGAAGTCGTCCGAGGACGTCGTCGAAGCGGCGTGGGGCTGTGAGCTCATGCCCCGATGCTATGCCCGTAACCCGACGAAACCGATCCCCCTGCCGGCGAACAGGCCGGTCGGGGCCACGGCATCGTCGGATCAGTCCAGATCGACCTTCAGGTAGTGCGCGCCGGCGATCGGATTGAAGTAGTACGGCGGGATTTCCTCGAAGCCGAGGCTCTCGTACAGATCGCGCGCCGCTTCCATGTCATCGAGCGTGTCGAGCAGCATGCTGGAGTAGCCGGCCGTGGTGGCGCGATCGATCAGCGCCTGCGCCATCGTGCGGCCCAGGCCGAAGCGGCGGAACGCGGGGCGGATGAACAGGCGCTTCATCTCACAGGCATTGGCGTAATCGGAATCGGTCATCGGCCGGAAGCCGCCGCAGCCCGCGATCTGGCCGTCGACGAGTGCCAGCAGCAGCGCGCCTTGCGGCGCGTCGTACTCGCCGGGCAGCGAGGCCAGTTCCTCGTCGAAGTTCTGGAAGTCCAGGTCGACGGCCAGGCTCTGCGCGTATTCGCGCATGATCACGCGCGCTTCTTCCCACAACGTGGGCGAATCGGGGCAGATCAGTCGTATCTCAGGGGTGTCCACAGCGGGCGAGTGTAGCGAGGCCGTCCCGGCGATCAAGTGCCGCGTCTAGAGGCGTCCATCAAGGACCGGCGGCCGGGCCGTGCGTGGCGAAGCCGGGACGCGTCAGCAGTCGCTGGTACCAGGTCTCGACAGCGGGGAGGTCCGCATGCGCGATCGGCGCGGCCCGCCAACGATGGGCGGACAGGCCGAGCACCACATCCGCGAGCGTGAACGTCCCGCCGAGCACGAAGGGCCCGCCGGAGCGCGCGAGTTGTCCGTCGAGCATCGCCATGTGCCGGTTCCAGTTCGCGATGCCCGCCTCGATCTGCGCGGCGTCCTGATGTTGCGCGCTCTTGCGCACGGTCGCCATGAACGCATAGCGCCAGCTGTTGTTCAGCTCGCCGCCTTGCCAGTCCATCCACATCTCGACCAACGCACGTTGGCGGGGCTCGTCGGGCAGCAGGTCGACGCGCCCCTCGCGACGAGCGAGGTAGCGACAGATGCTGTTGCTCTCCCACATCGAGAACGGCTGATCGTCCGCTGCTTCCGACGCCGATGCCGGCGCCGCGGCGTCATCGTCGATCAGCACCGGCATCATCGCGTTGGGATTGAGCCGGCGGAACGCGTCCGCCTTCACGTCGACGTCCTCACGCGACAGGTCCAGGCCCAGTTCGACACCGGTCCACAACACCTTGCGGACGTTGATGGACGCCGCGCGTCCGAGCACGCGAAGTCCGCTCATGACGATGTCGCGGTCGCCACCGAGTCCGCGGGCGCAAAGCCCAGCACGACGCGGCGCGTCCTGGCCGACTTCTTCTCGATCTTCGTGACGACCACCGCGCCGATCTCCGACGTGTTGGCGACATGCGTGCCGCCGCAGGGCTGCAGGTCGACGCCATCGATCTCCAGCAGCCGCACGCGACCGGTGCCGCGCGGCGGCTGCACGCTCATGCTGCGCACGAGCGTCGGATTCGCGTCGAGTTCCTCGTCGCCGATCCAACGGTGGCCCACCGGATGTGCCTCGGCGACGAGCCGGGCGATGCCGGCCGTCAGCGCGTCCTTGTCGAGCGCCTCGGTCATGTGGAAGTCCAGCCGCGCGTAGCCCGCCGTGATCGAGCAACCGTCGACCGGATGCGGCACCAGCGCGCACAGCAGATGCGTCGCCGTGTGGAAGCGCATGTGGGCATGCCGGCGCGCCCAGTCGATGCGCGCGGTGACCGCCGTGCCGGCTTCGAGTCCGCTCAGGTCCTGGTCCGGCGCGGGCAGGTGCAGGATCTCGCCGCCTTCGCCCTTGCGGGTGTCGACGATCCGCAGTTCCCGCCCGCCCGGCAAGGTCAGCACGCCGGCATCGCCCGCCTGGCCGCCGCCTTGCGGATAGAACACCGTGCGGTCCAGCAGCAGACCGCGCTCGTCGACGCGCAGCAGCGTCGCCTCGCATTCGCGCAGTTGCGCGTCCTCACGGAAAAGATCCAGCGTGCTCATCGGATGCTTGTCAGCGCCCCGGCGGGACCTCGGCGACACGTCATTCGAGGTCTCCATGGCCCGTCGGCGCATCGGACAAGGTGCCCTCGATCGCCTCCAGTTCGACCGTGCCCTTGGGCGTCGAGAGCTGCGCACGCAGGCCGTCGCGGGCCTCGAAGCTCAGCAGCTGCACGCCGCTCTCGGGCAGCTTGTCGGTCGGATGGGCGTCGCCCTTCCATTCGATCGGCACGGGCAGGCCTTCCTTGCGCAGGCGGCGACCGTCTTCGCGCAAGGCGATGCGCCAGCTCAAGTCGCCCCGCGCGGCCTCGACCGCCTCGCCGGCGTCGATGCCCTCACCCGCCCAGGTCGCCAAGGTGGCGTCCAGGCTCTGCACGCGCGCGACCCAATGCAGCAGCGACGGACCGTCCTGCTTCAGGCGTTCGCGCACGGCCGGCTGGTCCAGGTCGAACCAGCGCGGCCGGCCCGGATCCGGGGCCTCCGGGTCGATGGCGATGATTTCCAGGTAGCAGCGCGGATAGGTCGGCGGCCCGCTGATGTTGAGCAGCAGGTTGTGCGTGCCCATCAGCGCATGGCGCCCACCGGGCTGAGGGGACACACCGAGGACGCGTTCGCACCAGGCGCGGCCCTCCTCGAGGGTGTTCGCGGCGACAACGAGATGATCGACTTCCATGCTCATGGCTTTACAACCTCACCTGACCGTGGATCAACGGCGTGACATCGCCGCCAATCCAGCAATGTCCGCCCTCTTTCGCCACATGCACCCGGCCGGCACGCCCGAGGGCGGCGCCCTGGGCGGCCACATAGCGATCGGGCGCCAGACCGGCGCCTTGCAGCCATAGTGCCAGACCCGCGTTCAAGCTGCCCGTCACCGGGTCTTCGGCAGGACCGAGGCCGGGCACGAAGGCCCTCACCTCGAACTGCAGCGGCGAGCCCGCAGGATAAGCGCCAACAACGCCCAGCTTGAGTCGCCCCATGGACACGTAGTCCGGTTCGAGGGCGAGGACCGCCTCGGCCGAGGCCAGCCGTGCCGCCATCCAGTCGGGGCCGTTGTTCACCCAGACGACGTCCAGCAGGTCCGCGTCGGCGACGCGCAGCGCGCGCGCCACCTGTTCGCGCAGCGCCGGCTCGACCGGTCCTTCGCGCCGCAGCGGCGGCGCGGCGAACGCCAGCCGCGTGCCGTCGCGGCGGATGCGCACCAGACCGATGGCGCATTCCTGCACCACCTCGCCGGGCCGCTTGGGATCCCCGCCGCTGGACAGCCACGCGTGACAGGAGCCCAGCGTCGGATGCCCCGCGAAAGGCAGTTCGCCGCCCGGCGTGAAGATGCGGACGCGGTAGTCGGCCTCGGGATGCGTGGGCGGGAGCAGGAAGGTCGTTTCGGAGAGATTCGTCCACTCGGCGAACTTCGCCATCGTGGCCTCGTCCAGGCCCGCGCCGTCGATGACGACGGCCAGCGGGTTGCCCTTCAACGCCTCGGCGGTGAAGACATCGACTTGAACGAAGCGGCGGAGTTCGGACATGCGGAACCTCGGAAAAACAGGGCGAGTCGATCCGTACCGCCTGACGAGGCAGTGACGGGGCGGTGACGGGTGACGGGAACAGGGGACAAGCCCCGACCCCCGGGCGGGGTCGGTGACGGCTCGTCGATCAGGGCGCCGTTTCGGCGGTCGTCAGCGCGAGCGCCTCGTGCAGCACGCGACCGAGCTTGTCGACGCCTTCGGCGATCAGGTCCGGCGTCAGCGTCACGAACGACAGGCGCAGCGTGCGCGTGTCCGGCTGGTGCGCGTAGAACGCGGCGCCCGGCACGTAGGCGATGCCGGCGTCGACCGCGCGCGGCAGCAGCGCCATCGCGTCCAAGCCCTCGGGCAGGCGGATCCAGAAGAACATGCCGCCTTCCGGGGTCTGCCATTCGCAGCCGGGCGGCAGCGATTCCGCCAGCGCCTTGGCCATCGCGTCGCGGTTGGCCTTGTAGCGGGCGCGGATCTTGGGCACGTGCTCGTCCAGGAAGCCGCCCTTGATGACCTCGTGCACGACGCGCTGGTTGAAGCCCGGCGTGTGCAGGTCGGCGGCCTGCTTGGCCTGCAGCAGCTTCGGGTAGAGCTCGGTCGGGGCGACGATGTAGCCCAGGCGGAAGCCCGGCGTGAGCACCTTGGAGAACGAGCCCAGGTAGATGCTGCCCTCGGGCCACAGCGAGCTCAGCGAGGCCGGCGGCGCCTGGTCGAACCACAGGTCGCCGTAGGGGTTGTCCTCGACGATGGGCACGCCGGCCTTGCGGGCGGCGGCGACCACGGCCTGGCGGCGCTCGGCGCTCATCACGCGGCCGGTCGGGTTCTGGTAGTTCGGCAGCAGATACGCGAAGCGCGTGCCCGGCGCGTCGTGCGGCAGGGCCTCGATGGCCGAGGGCAGCGGGCCTTCGTCATCGCTGGCAAGGCTGGCGAAGATCGGCTCGTACGGCGTGAAGGCCTGCAGCGCGCCGAGGTAGGTGGGCGTCTCGACCGCGACCGGCGCGCCCGCGTCGCACAGCAGCTTGCCGACCAGGTCCAGGCCCTGCTGGGAGCCGCTGGTGATCAGCACCTGGTCCGGCGAGGCCTGGATCCCCAGCGTCGCGACCTTGGCCGCCACCCATTCGCGCAGCGGCGCGAAGCCCTCGCTGGCGGCGTACTGCAGCGCCTCCTTGGCGTTGTGCGTCAGCACGCGGTCGCAGGCGGTCTTGATGGCTTCCACCGGGAACGTGTCCGCGCTGGGCAGGCCGCCAGCCATGGACAGGATGCCCGGCTTCTCGGTGACCTTCAGGATCTCTCGGATGATGGACGGGTTCATGCGCGCCGCGCGGCGGGCCTGCGTCCAGGGACTGCGGTTCATGGGGGTTGTCTCCGGTTGAGCGGACCAGTCTAAGGGGTCGACCAGCACAGGACCAATACACTGCGCCATACCACCGCATGATCTGTATCGGCATGGACACCAGCACAGCCAACGCCGGCATGAGCGCGCCCAACAGCGCGAATGTCGCTCCGGTCGCCCTCTCCCGCAACGCCAGCCAGCCGCTCGCGCAGCAGCTGGCGCAGCGCTTCGCGGCGCGGATCCAGCAGCGTCTGCTGCTGCCGGGGGCGCGGCTGCCGTCGGTGCGGGATTGCGGCGCGGCACCACGGGGTCAGTCCGTACACGGTCGTGGCGGCCTACGACCAGCTGCTCGCGCAGGGCCTGCTGGAGGCGCGCAAGAAGCGTGGGTTTTTCGTTCGCGAAACCCGGACGCCGCCGCCCCGGGCGACGGTCGCCCACGACGTCGCCCCCGCGCCACTGCCGCCCCCGGTGGACGCCAGCGCACTGATCCGCGGCATGTTCCAGGCGGATGCGCGGCGCTCGCCGGGCCTGGGCACCTTGCCGGCGGAATGGCTGGACCTGGGGCTGCTGCAATCGACGCTGCGCCGGCTCGCGGCGAACGCGGACGACGCGCTGCTGTCCGGCTACGGCGAGCCGCTCGGCGACGAGCGTCTGCGGCGCGCGCTGTCGCGGCGGCTGCTGGACATCGCCGTCCAGGCCGCACCGGACCAGATCATGAGCACCGTCGGCGCGACGCACGGACTGGACCTGATCACACGCGCCTTCCTGGAGCCGGGCGACGCCGTGCTGGTGGACGACCCGGGCTGGGCGATCGAATACGCGCGTCTGTCCCAGGCCGGCATGCGGCTGCTGCCGGTGCCGCGCGGCGCGCACGGGCCGGACATGGCGGTGATGCGGCGGCTGATCGAGGAACACCGGCCGCGCATGTACGTGACGGTGTCGGTGCTGCACAACCCGACCGGCGCGACGCTGGACCTGGCGCATGCGCACCAGGTGCTGCAGCTGGCGCACGCGCACGACCTGCTGATCGTCGAGGACGACACCTACGCGCTGTTCGCGCCCAACCACGCACCGCGGCTGGCCGCGCTCGACCAGCTGCGGCGCACGATCTACGTCTCGGGCTTCTCGAAGATGCTGTCGCCGGCGTGGCGCGTCGGCTTCGTGGCGGCGAGCCCGGAACGCATGGCGCGGCTGACCGACCTGAAGCTCCTGGCCTCGCTGACGACCAGCCCGCTGATGGACCGCGCGGTCGCGTTGTGCCTGGAGCAGGGCCTGCTGCGCAAGCACGCGGAACGGATCGCGGCGCGACTGGTGTCCGCGCGTCAACGCTGCGTGCGGCTGGCCGAGGACGCCGGCTGCCGCTTCGCCGCGACGCCGGCCGGTCTGTTCGGCTGGGTCGACGTGGGCGCCGACACCGAGCGCCTGGCGCCCGCGCTGATGGACCAGGGCTGGCTGATCGCACCCGGCATCCTGTTCAGCCCGACGCGCACGCCGGGCACGCTGATGCGCATCAACTTCGCGACCTCTCAGGATCCGAAGTTCTGGCAGGCGCTGGAGCGGGCGCGGGAGGCGCTCAGGCGCTGAGTCGCGGAATCACTGGCGATCGCCCTCGTCGCGCACCGGCGCCCAGGGACCGATCAGCCGGTAGCCCTGCCGCCGCGTGCAGATCACGGCGACCGGCTCGCCGCGCAGCGTGGCGGGTCGGGACGCGCCAGTCCTTCATCGCCACGTGAACGTGGGTGATGAAGGTTCGGTCGGCCCCTCGGCCAGGGTCAACGGCTCCACGCGGCCCTGCGCGTCGACCTTGAACATCACGACGACATTCGCGTCGTTGCCGTTCATCAGGTGGGTCGCCGGGTACATCGTGTCGCTGCCGAACTCGAGGTAGGGCGCGACATCGTGCGGCCCCTTGCAGCCACCGATCGCGCCGGGCTTCAGCACGTTGTCGGTGTCGTAGGGACGGCCGAACGGGTTGAGCGGCTGCGGGGCGCAGGCACCGAGCAGCGCGGCCCATGCGAGCACCGCGGCGCCACCCGCGTGCAAGGAGCGGATCATCATCGGGGAACCTCCCTGGGCGCGTCCCGCATCGCGCGGACGGCGTGTGTACGTTGTTGTCGCGCCCATCCTAGCGACGGCGCCTAAGATCCGCGCTCATGACGATCCCTAGCTCCTCCTCCCCCGCCGACCTCGGTGCCGCGCTCGCCGAGGCCTGGACCGCCGACACCCTGCTCGACGACACCGCGTGGTCGCTGCCCGACGAGGCCGCGGCCTACGCGGCGCAGGCCGAGCTCGCCAGGCGGCTCGACTGGCTGCCGCCGGGCCGGGTGCAGTTCTGGAAGTGCGGCGGCTCGTCGCGCGAAGGGGCGCTGGGCAGTTCGCCGCTGCCGCCGCTGCGCGCGCGCGAAGTACGCGGCCTGCGCAACGGCGGTGACTTCGGCGACCTGACGCTGGTCGGCGCCGAAGCGGAGATCGCGCTGCGCCTCGGTCAAGACGTGACCCCGGAGATGGCCGCGGCGCTGGTGCCCGGTCAGGCCGAGCACCTGATCGACGCGATGTGCGTCGCCGTGGAATGGCTGGGCTCGCGCTGGCAGCGCGGCCTGGCGGCGGACAACACCTTGCGCCTGGCCGACGCACAGACGCACGGCGCGCTGGCGCTGGGTCCGTGGCAGGCGTGGAAGCCGGGCCACGACTGGGCGAACCAGCCCTGCGAACTGATCGTCGAAGGCCAGCCCCCGATGGGCGGCATCGGTGGTCACGGCCTCAACGACCCGGCCTGGGTCGTCGCCGGTTGGCTTCAGACCGCGACGCGCGGCGGGCTGACGGTGCCGGCGGGCAGCGTCGTCACGACGGGTTCGTGGCGCGTTGCGACGAAGCTCGCGAAAGGCGCGACGGTCACCGCGCGCTATGAGGGCCTGGGCGAACTCGTCGTCCGCTGCTGAGCGTCCGCGCCGCCGGCGTGGCGGCATGACTGAGGCGCATCCGCCTCGCGACCTCCCCGGATCCGAAGTTCTGGCAGGCGATGCGCCCAGAGCCGCACGCCAGCGCTGCATCGGCACGAGCAGTTGCTCGTGCATCCCGGCACTGCGGTGGCTCACTTCGGTGGTTCGGGAGGCAAGCCCATCGGGCGCCTGCCGAAAACTCCAGGCCGACATGATCGGGCAGCTTCCGTCATCCTCACCCTGGAGCGAGTCCGAGCGCGAGACCTTCACGTTCGTCCCACCCACCACCTCCCGGATCGAAGCGTTGCGCCCCAACAGGATCCGCGTCCCCGGGATGGGACATTCGACACGCCCGACCGACGCTCCCGGCAACAGACAGAGATTGGGTGGGAAGTCCGGATAACTGGCCGCAGGGCTCAGTTCCATCGCATCGACATGACATCCGGACCCGACAAGGGTCGACGCGGCGGCGACGCGGACTCGTCCTTCGATGTGCACGTTCTTCTCCGGGCAGAACTGCGTCGTGTGGATGTCGCCTTTCACGGAGGTGTTGCAGGCCGAGAAGCCAAGTGTCCCGCCGCAGACGATGTCGCCGACCACGGTGACCGAATCGAGAAGAACCCCGCCGCGTTCAGATGCCAGTACCGGTCCTGGATGCCCTGGCACGTTCAGCGTCGATCGCTCCAGCTTGACGCCGAAGTCGTCCGCAACGATCGGTGCCGACAAGTACGCGTCCTTGACGAACAGCGCGCCGCCTTGGTGCTCCACGCGTTGGTTGCAGCGGCCACCGGCGATCTGCCGGCCGCCGTGCACGTCCCTGCTGTCACCGGCGAGCGGCCCGTCCTCGGCCGCGCAGGGCTGCGGGTGAATTGCTTGCGCGGCGTCCGCCGCAGCCACGGTCTTGAACATCGCGATCCCCTTGGCAAAGGGGGGATCAGTGCGACATCGCCCCAAGCGGTTCAGACGTTCGGCGAGCGTCCTTCACTTGGCATCAAGCTCTTCCCAACGCGTCATCAGCGTCAACAGTTCGTCGTCGATCTCCGCGGCGCGGTTGGTCACCTCGGTGATCCGGCCGGCGCCCTGCTGGTACAGCTCGGTGCTGTTGAGCAGCGCCTGCAGGTGCTTCTGCTCGGTCTCGAGCGCACCGATCTGCTTGGGGATCTCGTCCAGCTCGCGCTGTTCCTTGTAGCTGAGCTTGCGCTTCGTGGCGACGACCGGAGCCGGTGCGGGCGCCGGTGCAGGGGCCGGGGTCGGCGCGGCGGCCGGGGCCTGGCGCGCCTTGATCTCGGCGGCGCGCTGCGACTGCTGCAGCCAGTCCTCGATGTCGCCTTCGTACTCGCGCCACTTGCCGCCGCCTTCGCTGACGATGGTCGAGGTCACGACGTTGTCCAGGAAGCGACGGTCATGGCTGACCAGGAACACGGTGCCGTCGTACTCGGCCAGCAGTTCCTCGAGCAGCTCCAGCGTCTCGATGTCCAGGTCGTTGGTCGGTTCGTCCAGCACCAGCACGTTGGCAGGCCGGGCGAACAGGCGCGCCAGCAGCAGCCGGTTGCGTTCGCCGCCGGACAGGCTGGACACCGGCGATTCCGCCCGTGCCGGCGAGAACAGGAAGTCGCTCAGGTAGCTCTTGACGTGCTTGCGCTGGTTGCCGATCTCGATCCACTCGCTGCCCGGGCTGATCGTGTCGGCCAGCGTCGCGTTGAGGTTGAGCGCGTCGCGCATCTGGTCGAAGTAGGCGACCGACATCTTCGTGCCCAGGCGCACCGCGCCGCTGTCGGGCGGCAGCTCGCCGAGGATCATCTTCAGCAGCGTCGTCTTGCCGGCGCCGTTCGGGCCGATCAGGCCGACCTTGTCGCCGCGCAGGATCGTGCCGGTGAAGCCGTCGACGATCACGCGATCGCCGAAGCGCTTGGAGACGTTCTCCAGCTCCGCCACGATCTTGCCGCTCGAGTCGCCGGTGGCCACGTCCAGCCGCACCTTGCCCTGCACGTCGCGGCGGGCCTGGCGTTCGTTGCGCATCTCGGTGCAGTCGCTGGACGCGGGCCACGCTGCGCGTGCGGCGCGCCTCGACGCCCTTGCGGATCCAGACCTCTTCCTGCGCCAGCATCTTGTCGAAGCGGGCGTTGGCGAGCGCCTCGTTTTCCAGCTCGTAGGCCTTGGCCGCCTGGAACGCGGCGAAGTTGCCGGGATAACCGCGCAGCTGGCCGCGGTCGAGCTCGACGATGCGGTTGGCGACGTTGTCCAGGAAGGCGCGATCGTGGGTGATCAGCAGCAGCGAGCCCTTGAAGCCGTTCAGCAGCTCTTCGAGCCAGCGGATCGCGTCGAGGTCCAGGTGGTTGGTCGGTTCGTCGAGCAGCAGCACGTCGGGCTGCGCGACCAGCGCGCGGGCCAGCGCGACGCGCTTCTTCAGCCCGCCGGAGAGTTCGCCGATCTTGCGTCCGCCGTCCAGGTCCAGGCGGTGCAGCGTCTCGTCGACGCGCTGCTCCCAGTTCCAGGCGCCGATCTGCTCGATGCGCTCCTGCACCCAGCCGAGGTCGTCGTTCTCGTCATGCGCCTCGTAGCGTTCGCGCAGCGCCTTCGCTTCGGCGACGCCTTCGCTGACGACGTCGAAGATCGTGGCCTCGGGGCGCAGCTCGGGCTCCTGCGGCACGTAGACGCTGGTCAGGCCCTTTTCGAGCTGCAGCAGCCCGTCGTCGAGCTTTTCGATGCCCGCGAGGACCTTCAGCATCGAGGACTTGCCGGTCCCGTTGCGACCGATCAGGCCGACGCGGTCGCCGGTTTCGAGGGAGAAATTCGCGCCGTCGAGCAGCGGCACGTGGCCGAAAGCGAGGTGGGCGTTGGAGAGGGAAAGGACAGCCATGGCAGCGATTGTCCTCGATGGCGCGACACGGCCTCAGCACTGCCACCGCCGCTGGCCCTCACCCCTGTGCTCTCCCGCACGCGGGAGAGGGAGGAATGCGGCGGTGGCGGTCTGGCTCAGACCCAGACGCGATAGGCCCAGAACGCTTCGTCCTGCGCGACGCGGCGGCGCAGCTCCTCGGGGCTGAAGCCGCTGAGCCGGCGGGTCTCGCGGCACAGGTGCGCCTGGTCGGCATAACCGTGGTCTTGCGCCAGCGCGCTCCAGATCACGGCACCCTCGTCCTCGTCGAGCTTGCGCACCTGCTGGAAGGCGGCCTCGGCGCGGCTGACGACACGCAGCGCGCGCAGACTCTGGCCGCTCCATTGCTTGATGCGACGTTCGGCCTGCCGGACGCTGCGACCATGACCCGCCGCGATCGCGCGCAGCGCCAGGTGTTGCATCCAGCCGGCGTAACCGCGCGGGGGTGGATCCTCCGACAGCACCTCGTCGCGCACGGCGCGCCAACGCGGCAGGAGGAAGTCCTCCAGCGTGCGGCGGGCCTCCTGCTCGTCGCGGCAGCTCAGCATCGCGGCGTCGAGCGCGCGCCACGCCGGATCGTCGATGAACGACAAAGGCAGCATGCGGTCCTTGAGCAGCGCGAGATCGATGCCCGTCATGGCCCGCAGCGCCTCCGGCCGGATCGCGACCATGAACGCCCGGCAGTCGGGCGTCGCCTGGAAGCGCTTGGGGCCGCCACGCGGACCACCGATGACGCTGGCGGGAAGCCATGGCTCTGCGTCACCATCGCCATCGCCATCGCCATCGCCATCGCCATCGCCGGCATCCTGCATCCCGACGTCCAGTTCGCGTACGCGCCCGCTCAAGGTCCAGCTGAGGCCGCACAGCGGCGTCGCGGGAAACCAGCTCTGGCATTGCGCGTCGGTCAAGGTCTCGCCTTGCGCGGACGCCGCTGACAGGTCTCGCCAGAGACAGGCGTAGAGGCAGCCCTCCAGCGCGCGAGGCGGGATGTGCAAGCGGGCGACGGTGCCGGGATGCAGGGGAGCGTCCATGCGTCGCAGTCTAGGCGCCCTTCTTACTCCCTCTCCCGCTTGCGGGAGAGGGTGGGGGTGAGGGCCCGCGGCGGGGGAAGTACGAGCCCGGACGATGTCGCTTCGATTCAAGACGTCTCGGCAAGACACGGAGACGATGCGACCTCATGAGCCACGTCCTTGCGATCCCCGACACCGTGCCAGGTCCGCGTCCGCGCTGGGCCGGTCTGCCCGAAGTCCTGTCCATGCGCCGCGACTATCTGGGCCACATGCGGCGGCTGCACGAGCGCTACGGCGACGTCGTCCACCAGCGGCTGCTCGGCCTGGACGACTTCAACTTCTTCCATCCCGACCAGGTCCGCGAACTGCTGATCGCCGGCCACGACGGGATGATCCGCTGGGAACGCGCGACGCAGGTCTTCGCCGACGCGCACGGCCAGAGCGTGCTCGTCGCCGAAGGACCGGCCTGGCAGCGGCAGCGCAAGCTGCTGCAGCCGGGCTTTGCGCCGCAGCGTGTGCAGGGCTTTCTGCCCTTGATGGTGGACGCCGCCCATCGCGCGCTGGACCGCCTTCCCGGCAAGGCGGCGAGCGGCTCGGGAACGGCGCGCCGCATCGGTGGCGTCGATCGCGCCGGTGTCGTCGACATCGACTTCGAGCAGCTCATGACACTGCTGACGATGGACGTGATCCTGCGCACGCTGTTCTCGACCGGCGACGGCGAAGCGGTCGTCGCCGAGGCGTCCTGGGCGGTGCACGAGCTCGGCAAGGTCGCGATGGGCGAGATGTACGTGCCGGCCAGCGCGCCGCTGTGGGCGCCGTGGAAGCGCGGCAAGCGCCGCGCGTTGCGCGCGCTGGACACGCTGATCGGCGGCCATCTCGCCGCACGCCGCGATTGCGCCTCACGCGGCGAGCCGTCGCCCGACGACCTGCTCGCGATGCTGATGTCGCTGCGCGACGCCGATGGCGCGGCGCTGGACGACACGGCGCTGCGCGACGAATGCATGACGACCTTCCTGGCCGGCCACGAGACCAGCGCGGCCGCACTCACCTGGTGGGGCTGGTGCATGGCCGCGCATCCGGCGGCACAGCAGCGTGCGGCCGACGAGGTCGACGCCGTGCTCGACGGCCGGCCGCCGACGGCGGCGGACCTGACGCAGCTGCCATGGCTGAGCCTGTGCATCAAGGAGACGCTGCGCCTCTACCCGCCGGCGCCGGCGCTGTTCACGCGCCAGCTGACCGGCGAGCTGGAGATCGCCGGCCTACGGCTCCCGCGCGGCGCGATGCTGCGGCTGACGCCGGGCGTGATCCAGCGCGATGCCCGCTGGTTCGACGAACCGGATGCCTTCCGCCCGGAGCGCTTCGATCCCGCGTCCGGGCATCGCGAGATCCCGCGCGGCGCCTGGATGCCGTTCGGCGCGGGACCGCGGGTGTGCCTCGGCAGTCACTTCGCGCTGATGGAGATCACGCTGATCGCGGCGATGGTGCTGCAACGGCACCGGCTCGCGCCGGTGCCCGATGGACCGCCGCCTTCGCCGGTGCTCAACATCACGCTGCGTCCGGCGACGTCATTGCGGCTGCGGCTGCGGCCGCGCTGAATCTTTTATTCGTGGACGGCGGGCGAGGCGGTCCGTAGCCTCGCGGCATGACCGCCTTCCGAGATCGTCTCGGTCAGCCGCACGAAGCTCCCGTCCGACAGCTGGAAGCGCACCCAGCGCATCCGGCTCGGGACGATCGGCATGTCCTGCTCCACCGAGGCGCCGGTGTCGAACTCGACCGCGCCGGGCGCCGGCTCGTACCAGCCGAGCGCGTCGAGCCGCGCTTCCTGCGCGACGATCTCCGGCGTCGCGTAGCACCACAGCGCGCGTCCGATCAATTCGGAGCGTGGCAGACGGCAATGGCGCTCGCGTCCGCGCGACATCGCCAGCAGACGATGGCTGAGATCGCAGATCAGGTGCACCGCGCCGGGTGCGCGCTCGACCAGGCGACCCAGCTCGAAGTCGGCGGCGCTGTCCAGTCGCGCGGCCATCAGCCGGCGCAGGGTCTGCTGCTCGTCGAGCGAGGGCGCGGCCAGTCCCGATTCCCAACGCGACACCGTCGTCTGCGACACGCCCAGTTCGGCCGCCACGCTCCCCTGCTTCAGACGGCGCAACGTGCGCCACAGGCGCAGGCTGCGGCCGAGCTGGCGGGCATCGCAGGAGAGCAGCGGCGAGTCGTTCATGGAGCGGCGGCGGGCAGGAGTCAGGACGAGGGATCGAAGTCGAAGTCGAAGTCGAAGTCGAAGTTCAGGATGAACGGAAACGAGGGATCGAAGTGAGGATTCTGCTGTACTACCTCTGCGGCGTGTTCGCCGCGGCGCAATTGGGCAAGCTGGCGGCCCTGTCGCCGCCGATCGCCCGCGAGCTCCAGCTCGGGCTGGCGGCGATGGCCGCGTTGACCTCGCTGCTGGAGGTCTGCGGCGCCACGCTCGGCGGCGTCGCGGGTCGTTGGCTCCCGCGCATCGGGCTGAAGCGCGCGCTGGCCGCGGCGGTACTGGCGCTCGCGGTCGGCGCGGCCGCGGCGGGATTCGCCCAGGGCGTGGCCCTGCTCGCGCTGGCGCGGCTGGTCGAAAGCCTGGGCTACCTCGCGATCGTCGTCGCCGCGCCCGTGCTGATCGCCCGCGCGGCGGAGGGTCGGCGCCAGGCCGCCGCGATGGCGCTGTGGAGCACCTTCCTCCCGGTGGGCATGGCGATCGGCGCGTGGGCGTATGCGCACGCGGCGGGCTGGGCCGGCTGGCGGCCCGCGCAGGCGCTCAGCGTCGCGGGCGGCGTGCTGCTGTGGCTCGGGCTGCGATCGATCCGTGTGGACGACGACCCGCACGCCATCGAATCGCGGCATCCGCCGGGGCCGACCGGCGCGCTGCTCTGGGCGCTGGTCGCCGCCTTCGGCGCATACGCGATCGCGGAGGTGGGCCTGCTCGCACTGCTGCCCAGCCTGCTCACGCAGGGCGGCATGCCCTTGAGCGCGGCCGGCACCTGGACCGCCGCGGCCGCGCTGGCCAATGTGCCCGCCAGCGCCCTCGGCGCGTGGCTGCTGCGACGACACGGCGCGCTGTCGCGCGCGATCGCCGTCGGCATGGCGGCGTCGCTGGGCGCGTCAGGGCTGCTCTATCTCGGCGTGATGCGGGACGGGGGCGATGCCTCGTGGCAAGCGATGCTCGCCATCGGCATCAACGCGGCCTCGGGCGTGTTCCCGAGCCTGGTCTTCGCGCTGCTGCCGCTGGCCGCGCGCACGCCGGAGCGCCTGTCGCTCGCCAGCGGTCGCCTCACGCAGTTCGGCGCTTCGGGCGCGCTGCTCGGGCCGCCGCTGATGGGCACGGTCGTCGAGCGCTGGGGGTGGAGCGCGGCGGGCGGCCTGTCGCTCGCGCTGTCCCTGCTGGCGATCCCGCTGGCGCTCTTCGCGTGGCGGCGGCTCGCTCAATCGTCCGACGAGAACCCCGACGCCGCCACGATCGGTCCCCACTGCGTGCGTTCGGCCGCGAGCCGGCGCGCGTAGTCCGCCGGCTGCATCGCCAGCGGTTCGCAGCCGAGCTTGGCCAGGCCCTCGACGACCTGCTTCTCGCGCAGCGCGACGCGGACCAGGTCGAAGACCTTGTCGACGATCGCGGCCGGCGTCTTCGGCGGCAGGAAGAGGCCGTAGGTCTCCACGCCGATGATGCCCTTGAAGCCCTGCTCGCCGAAGGTGGGCACCTCCGGCGCGAAGCGCGAGCGCTCGTGATCGGTGACACCGAGGATGCGCACCCGCCCGCCCGCGACGTAGGGCAGCAGGTCGCCCAGGAGGAAGCAGCCCGACGCGATCTGCCCGCCCATCAGGTCCTGCAGGCCGGGCGCGGCGCCGCGGTACGGCACGTGCGTCAGCGTGATGCCGGCGGCGCGCTTGAACTGGTCGCCGAGGAAATGCGGCATCGCCCCGGCCGCGGGCGAGGCGTAGGACGACTGGTCCGGATGCGCCTTGGCCCAGGCGGCGAAATCGCCCATCGTCTTCACCGTCGCCGGCACCATCGGCCCGACGCCGAAGCCGCAGGTCGCGTTGGCCATCGGGGAGACCGCGATCGCGTCGGTCTCCGGCTTGTAGGCCAGCTTGCGGTAGACGTGCGGATAGATCGTGAACATCGACGACGGACTGACCAGCATCGTGCCCCCGTCGGGCGGCGCGTCGCGCAGCGCGGTCACCGCGAGCCGGCCGCCGGCGCCGACGCGCTGCTCGACCAGGACGTTCTCCGCGAGGCGTCCGCGCCACGCTTCGGCGAGGCGCCGCGCACTGACGTCCACCGAGCCGCCGGCGGGGAAGCCGACGAGGATGCGCGGCATCGCCGCGGTCTGCGCGCGCAGCGGTCCGGCGAGTCCGGCCATCGCAGCGCCGAGCAGCAGGCCGGCGTCACGCCGGGTGAGCTTCCGATCGAGGTCGTTCATCGCTTGTCTCCGTCGTTGTTGTCTGTCGTCGTTCTCTGTCTTCGGCATCCGTCGCGGCCATCTGTCCCCGCCATCTGTCGTCGTCGGCCGTCGACGCTATCGGTCGTTGTCGTCCGTCGTGGCGATCTCCGCCAGGCGCTCCAGGTCCGCCTTCAGGCGCGCGGCGCGATCGCCGAGCCGGCTCATCAGGCGCTCGTCGTGCGCGCGGACGCGGCGCTCCAGCACCGTGAGCTGACGCTTGCCGGCCGGCGTCAGGAACAGGCCCCAGCGACGCGCGTCCTCGGCGTCGTCACGCCGCTCCACCCAGCCGCGGCCGGTGAGCCAATCCGTCAGACGCAGCGCGCCGCTGCGGTGCAGGCCCATCGCCTGCGCGAGCAGTCCCTGCCGCATGCCGGGATTGCGTCCGACGAGGACCAGGGCGGCGAAACGCTGCGGGCTGACGTCGAGCTCCGCGGTCGCCCGGTAGAAGTCCAGGTAGAGCGCATTCTGGGCGCGCCGCAGCGCGTAGCCGAGCAGGTCGTCGAGGACGCCGTAGTCCAGGCCGGGAACGGGCAGCAGCGGCGCCTCGGGCGGCTCGCGCAACTCGGAAAGGGTTTTCGGCGGCGTGGCTCGGCTCATTGGGATCAGCTTAGATACTGTTGCATAGCGCAACTATCTCGCTTACCCTGATCTGATCGATTGGAGATCCCCATGGCCCTCGACATCCTGATCGCCGGCGGCGGCATCGGCGGACTGACCGCGGCACTGGCGCTGCAACGCGACGGCCACCGCGTGACCGTCTGCGAGGCCACGGCGGAACTCAAGCCGCTGGGCGTGGGCATCAACCTGCTGCCGCACGCGGTGGCGGTCCTCGACGGGCTGGGGCTGATGCCGACGCTGCAGGCGATGGCGGTGCCGACATCGGCGCTGATCTTCGCCAACCGGCATGGCCAGACGATCTACGAGGACCGCCGCGGACTCGCCGGCGGCTACAGCCATCCACAATTCAGCGTGCATCGCGGCGAGCTGCAGTTGATGCTGTGGCGCGAGGCGGTGGCGCGGCTCGGCGCGGAACGCGTCGTCAGTGGCTGGCGCACGACCGGCGCGCGCAACGACGGGGACGCGGTCATCGTGCTGGGCACGGACGCGAGCGGTGCACCCGTGCAACGTCGTGCGGACCTGCTGATCGCGGCGGACGGCATCCATTCCGCGATCCGTCGCCAGTTCCATCCCGACGAAGGCGCACCGCGCTGGAACGGGATGATGATGTGGCGCGGCACCTCGCTGGCGAAGCCCTTCCTCGATGGGCGGACGATGGTGCAGGCGGGACACCGGCGCGCGAAGTTCGTCGTTTATCCGATCGCACCGCCGCGGCCGGACGGGCTGCAGCTGATCAACTGGATCTGCGACCGGCGCCTGCGCGAGGACGGCCTCGGCGGCGGCCTGACCGCGCCGGGTCGCGAGGACTGGAACAAGCCCGGCTCCATCGACGATCTGCTGCCGACCTTCGGCGGCTGGCGCTTCCCATGGCTCGACGTGCCGGGCGTGATCGGCAGCGCGACGCAGCTGCTGGAATGGCCGATGGTCGACCGCGATCCGTTGCCGCGCTGGCGGCACGGCCGCATCACGCTGCTCGGCGACGCGGCGCATCCGATGTACCCGATCGGCTCGAACGGCGCGACGCAGGCGATCCTCGACGCCGAAGCGATCGCGCGGGCGCTCCGCGAGGAACCACGCGTGGAGACGGCGCTCGATCACTACGAGGCCGAGCGCCGGCCCATGTGCGCGCGCATCGTCGAGCTGAACCGGCAGGAGGGGCTGGACTACATCCTCGACATGGTCGAGGAACGCGCGCCGGACGGCTTCGAACGCCTGGAGGATGTGATCGATCCGGCGGAGGTGGATGCGTTCGTCAAGCGCTACAAGGCGGCGGCGGGACATCGCCAGACGGCGGTGGCGGACGAGCCGCCAGAGGCCTCTCCGGCGCCCGCGCCGTAGCATCCGGAACCGCCCTGCTCATCTCGGTCACCCAGTCTCCTTGGATCGGGGACTGCGCCTGGATTTCATGCCGATTGAGGTGAGAGACGTCAGGCGACTCACCTCGAAGAATCACTGCTCCTTCCACAACCAAGCAAGGAGCGGTGAATGGCCTACGCATATTCGGACCGCCTGATGCCCACCAAGCCGATCCCGCCGCGCGCGCCACCGGCGCGTCAAAGCGAACCGCAGCAATCCCACACGACCGAAGCGCAATGGATGGCCGTCGAAGAACGCCTGGCCGAGTTGGCCGCGCTGACTGCCAACTGGAACGATGACGGGGCGCCGCCCATCTCCGCATTGGCACTGGAGATCACCCGGCAACTCCTGGCACTGCGTCCACCGCTCATCCGGCTCGGCGAGTTGTTTCCATCCCCCGACGGCGGTGTGCTGATGGAATACGTTCGAGGCACTTGGGACCTCACAGTGGAGATCAGTGCCGACGGCACGCTGGAGATCTTCGGTTTCGAGATCGACGGCACGCACAAGCTGTTTCCGCATCCCTATCCCTCCATGAACGCCGAGTTTCTCGAAGCGCTCGACACCGTGGGAGGTCCGGAATGGCTGTGAGGTTGAGTAACGCGGATGAGGTCCTGTTCCGTCAGATCCATCCCAGTGGTCTGAAAGCTGGACACCCTTGCAGCTCCTGCTTCATGCCCTCGAAGTCGGACAACGGTCTGCTGTCGGTCGACCGGTCGACTCTCACGACGGCCGAGCAATCCCATCGGCTCTACACGCGCAACGACAAGGTATCTGTCGCGGTCTACGGACTGAGCGTTGCAGAGTTCATGGCATGCGGCGTGAGCTGCATCGAAGACCCAGTACAAGATCATCCGACTTTGGTGGATAACCCCGCGCATGCCCTTGCTGACTTCTCCGCTCAGACTCAGACGAGTCGGCGGGTCACTGCGAAGGAATTGAAGCGTCTGGCCATCCGACGTGGTCGTCTATTCGGTGCCTCATGAACGCGCAGGAATTCCTTGAATGGCAGCCGATCTGGGATGACGTGCATGAGCTCGTCGACGGCATTCCAAGGGCAGTGCGCGCTGGCAGACCGCCCTTCTTCCGGGTTGTCGCAAATCTGTCCTCGGCGTTCAAGCGGCATTTGAAAGATGCCGCGTACGCGACGCTGATTCGAGGGCAAGCGCTGCAGGTGGACGACCGAAACGTCCTCTACCCCGATGTCTTCGTGGTCGAAGATTCGGAAGACTGCTGGGCGCCACGTCTGGTTGCTGCGGTCTTCTCTCCCTCAGACCCCGCGTCTTCGGTACTTCGTCAGATCCCGCGCCGCCCGAGGCGTGAAGTCAGTTCAGGAGATCCTGCTGATCGATGTCCACAAGCGTCGCATCGAGCGGCATCGACGCAATATGGACGCCACTTGGACGACACAGGTCATCGAAGCCGACGGGACATTGACGCTCAGCTCATTGAACCTGGATCTGCCGGTCGCGACAGTGTTCGATCAGTTGGACCTGCCCGAGCGTGCTTTGACGGCTAAGGAGTTCCTGGATTGGGACCAGGACGAAGAGTTTCGGCATGAATTCATCGGAGGTCGAATCGTGACGACGGATGGATCAAAGGGTGGGCATCTTCAGGCGATCGTTCACATCCAGCTTGCACTGCGTGCCCTGCTTGAAGGAAGCGGTCGTCGAGTCGACTATGTAGACCACCCCGAAGCAAGAACCGATCTCGACGAACCGTTCTTCTTTGATATCGGGATGTTCGAGCACCAGGAGGACGTCGCGGCAGTCAAGGATGTGTCGCAGCCAGCCTTGCTCGTCGAGGCACACTCCGGGACGATCGGGCGGCGCGATCGTGTGACACGGTTGCGAGAACGACTTCAACGTCCATCGTTGCGGGAGTACGTGCAGATCGACTGCCATCGGCGTCGGATGACCGTTCACCGAAGGGATGCGAACGGCATCTGGACAAGTCTGCTCATGCCGGACGGCGCCCCGTTGGAGCTTGCAACGATCGGAGCGTCCCTCAGCGCAGAAACCATCTTTCGAAGGTTCTAGCCAGCAGCAATGCAGCGCCCGCCGTGCCCGCTGTGCCCTCCTTCACTCGTCCGCCCACCCCGTCCTCAACCACCTCGCCCAATCCTCCCGCCCATTCCTGGAAGCGATGCTCCCCATCGCTTCATGGTCGTACGGCACGCTGATGGACTCGGTCATCCAGCCCTGCGCAGTCCGCGCCACGATCGCGTAGCGCGCATCGGGCGAGCCGTTCTCGGCGACATAGCGGATCGGATGGTCGTCGTCCCACGCTTGCAGTCCGACGCTGCCGGGATTCACCAGCCACTGTCCTCGCGCGCTGCGCAGTACGCGCGGGACGTGCGTGTGGCCGCAGCAGACCAACATGGATGCCTGCTCGCCGAGCCGATCGGCGATCTCCGACGCGGTCGCCATCCGCAAGCGCGGACCGTCCTGCGTGTCGAGGAAATACTCGATGTCGCTGCGCGGCGTGCCGTGGCAGAGGAACACCTCATCGGTCAGCTGCATCGTCTTCGGCAGCCGGCGGAGCCACGCCAGCTCCGGCTCGCCCAGACGCTCACGCGCGAAGCGGTCGGACGCCCCGCCCGGCTTCTCCGCCGTGATCGCGAGCAACTGCCGCTCATGGTTGCCGGCGATCGTCGGCCAGTCTTGCGCCATCAGGTACTGCGCCGTCTCCAACGGCTGCAGCGGCCCGGACAGGATGTCGCCCAGGTTCACGATCTGATCGACGCCCCGTCGCCGCGCATCGGCCACGACGGCCTCCAGCGCGAGCAGGTTTCCGTGGATGTCGGACAGCAAGGCGATGCGCATAAGAGGTCCCCATTCGGACCGAGCCGCGCGTCTCAGCGCGCGTTCGGCCGTTCCGTGTCGCCGGCGCCGTACCGCTGCCGCAGCGCCTGGATTTCAGCGAGCTGCGACCGATCATCCAAGGCGGTGGCGACCTCGTGCAGTAGCAACAGGACATGCACGCCGTCCGGCGCGCGCGTTCCGCTGGGAGCGTCCGACATCCAACGCAGCGCCAGTCCGCCGAAACGCCGGGCTGTCTCACGTTGTCCGGCCTCCATCAGCCTGCGGGCGGCGTCAGCCACCGGCCCGACATAGGACAGCCGGACCAGCTTCATGGCATCCAGCTTATCCAACGTGGCCGTCATCAGGTCGAAGCGACGCGCGGCGAGCTGCACCTGGAACTGCGACGCCCGCTCGTTCAGCAACATGCCGCTGGTGGGACCGAAAGCACGCTCAAGTCCCGGCATCGCCGCTTCGTACAACGCCACCGCCTCTGCCGGATCGCTCGCGGCCAACATCCTCGCCAGTCGCGCCCGCTCCGTCGCCACGACAGCGTGACCCTCGCCGCGTTGACGGATGATTTGCGCCAGCTGACTCTTCCTGAGGGCCACCGCACGCGGCAGGTCGCCGATGAGAGCATAGGCGTCGCTCAGCAAGGCCGTTGCCTGCATCGCCTCCAGATTCATCGGCCCGTGCGCCGCGCTCAATGAAGCTTGTGCCGCCGACAGCGCCGTCACCGCCGCAGGCCCTTCACGATCCCGCAGTCGCCATTGCCCCAACTGAAGCCAGGCGCGGCCACGTTCCTCTTCGGAGGCCTCGGCGCGTCGCGCCGCTCGCTCCGCGGAGGCATAGGCGCCGCGGACATCGCCAGTTTCCCTCGACACTCGGTCAAGCATTAACTGATAGCTGAACTCCTCGTCCGCATCCGTCGGCGAGCTCGGATGCCGCAGCATGGCTTCGGTGAGCCAAGAGGCAGCGGCCGCCTCCCGCCGCGCGACGCCAGCCTCCGCCAACAGCAGATACAGGAAGGACGCGGGTGCCGATGGCCCCGCGCTCGCCCGTGCGAGCGCCTGCAGCGCCGGCACCCGGCATTCGGTCTGGAAGTCGACGAAGCCGCCATCCAGGCCGTTGCGGCACCAGGCGATCAGGGACCGCAAATGCGCCGGGCTGCCTGCGCCGCGAGCCGCACCGAGCGTCACCGCTTCCTGCAGCGTGCTGCGGGCGGACGGTCCATCGCCCGACCAGGTCAGTGCACGGCCCCCTGCGAGCAGCGCGGCCAGCGCTTCATCGCTCGCGTTGCCGCTGTCGGCCAACTGCGCGGCGCGCCGTGCGGATTCCGCCGCGGCCGTCAGTTCACCGCGGGAAAACTGCCGCTCCGACTGCAGCCGCCAACTCGCAGCATCAGTCGGCGTGGTCGAGGCAGCGGCAACCCATACGCGGTCGGACCCAAGTCGCCTGTCGCCCTCCGTCGCGCGGAGCGGACTCTCCGCCATCGCGTCCCGTGTCGCCACGGCGGCCATTACAACCGCCACGCCGAGCACCAGCGCACGATGACGGGCGGAACGCGGCATGACAGGCATGGCTCGAATCAGCCCGCCAGCTGCCGCGCGTGATGCGCCAGGTGATCGTCGATCACCGTCGCGATGAAGTAGTAGCCGTGGTCGTAGCCGTCATGGCGGCGCAGCGTCAACGGCTGGCCGATCGACGCGCACGCCGACTCCAACGCTTCCGGATACAGCTGCTCGACGAGGAACTTGTCCGCCAGACCCTGGTCGACCAGGATGCCATGCGGATAAGGCGCGCGCTCCTGTGCCTGGAACAGCGCGCTCGCGTCATGCGCGGGCCAGGCGTCGCGGTCCTCGCCGAGGTAGCCGGTGAACGCCTTCACGCCCCAGGAGCAGCGGCTTGGCGCCGCGATCGGCGCGATCGCCGACACGGACGCGAACGCGCCCGGATGCCGCAGCGCCAGCGTCAGCGCGCCGTGACCGCCCATCGAGTGCCCCGCGATGCCCGTCTTCGTCGCGTCCAGTCCCAGCGACGCCTGCACCTGCGGGATCAGCTCCCGCATCAGGTAGCTCTCCATCCGCCAGTGCGTCGCCCACGGCGCCTGCGTCGCATCGAGGTAGAACCCCGCCGCGACGCCGAAGTCCCACGACGCCGTCGCGCCCGGCACCGCGCTCACCGCCTCGCCGCGCGGACTCGTGTCCGGCATCAGCAGCGCGAGTCCCAGCTCCGCCGCCTTGCGCTGCGCGCCGGCCTTCATCGTGAAGGTCTCTTCGCTGCAGGTCAGCCCCGCCAGGAACACCAGCAGCCCCTTCACCGCCCGCGCGCCACCCGGCGGCAGGAACAGCGCGAAGCGCATCGGCAGGCCGATCTCGGCCGAGTCATGGCGATGGAAACGCTGCACGCCGCCGAAGCTGGCGTGCTCGCTGATCAATTCGAAAGTCATGTCGATGTCCCGGTGCGGCTCACGATCACGTCGGTGACCTGAGCGGAGATCCTCGCCGCGCTCAACGCGCCGCGGCGACCGCCGCTTCCAGCGCGTCGATGAACACGGCGCCGACGTCGAAACCCGTCTGCTCCATGATTTCCTGGAAGCAGGTCGGGCTGGTGACGTTGAGCTCGGTCATCCTGTCGCCGATCACGTCCAGCCCCACCAGCAGCAGCCCGCGCGCCGCCAGCACCGGGGCCAGCGCCTCGGCGATGCGGCGGTCGTCGTCGGTCAGCGGCTGCGCGACGCCCTTGCCGCCCGCGGCCAGGTTGCCGCGCACCTCGGTCCCCTGCGGGATCCGCGCCAGCGAGTACGGCACCGGCTTGCCGCCGATCAGCAGGATGCGCTTGTCGCCCTTGACGATCTCCGGCACGAAACGCTGCACCATCACCGACTGCGCGCCGTTCTTGTTCAGCGTCTCGATGATGCTGCCCAGGTTCAGCGCATCCGCCTTGACGCGGAAGATGCCCATGCCGCCCATGCCGTCCAGCGGCTTCAGGATGATGTCCTGGTGCTCCGCATGGAACGCCCGGATCGCCGCCGCCGAGCGCGTCACCAGCGTCGGCGCGATGAACTGCGGGAACTCCAGGATCGCGAGCTTCTCCGGATGGTCGCGCAGCGAGGCCGCCTTGTTGAAGACCTTCGCGCCTTCGCGCTCGGCCTGCTCCAGCAGGTGCGTGGCGTAGAAGAACTCCGAATCGAACGGCGGATCCTTGCGCATCAGCACCGCGTCGACGTCGGCCAGGGCCAGGTCTTGCGTCGCGGTGACCGCGTGCCACACGGCGAGCTTCGTGCCGGCCTGGCTGGCGACGGCCTCCGGCGTCAGCGTCAGCCGCTGTGCCGCATGCGCGGTCACGCGCCCGCCGCTGACCCACAGCAGGTCCGGCACCTCGCAGACCCAGAGCTCATGGCCGCGCCGGGCCGCTTCGCGCATCATCGCGAAGGTGGAGTCCTTGTAGGTGTTGAAGGTCGACAGCGGATCGGCGACGAACAGCAGTTTCATGGGCAAGGCTTTCAGCAAGGAACTCAACGAGCCTTGAAGTGTTGCACCAAAAGAGAAACCGCACCGGCGACCACGCCCCAGAACGCCGACCCGATGCCCAGCAGGCTCAGTCCCGACAGCGTCACCAGGAAGGTCAGGATGGCGGCGTCGCGGTGGTGCTCGTCCTTCAGCGCGGCGGACAGTCCGCCGGCGATCGTGCCCAGCAGCGCCAGGCCGGCCACGGCGGCGATCAGCTCCCGCGGGAAGGCGGTCAGCAGGCCCACGACCGCGCCGCCCGCCAGGCCGATCGCGAGGTAGAACACTCCCGCCATCGCCGAGGCCATGTAGCGCCGGGCGGGATCCTCGTGCGCTTCGCGCCCCATGCAGATCGCCGCGGTGATCGCCGCCAGGTTGAACGCATAGCCGCCGAAGGGCGCGAAGACGATGGACGCGAACCCGGTCGCCGCGATGCTCGCCGACACCGGCGTCTGGTAGCCCGAGGCCCGCTGCGCCGCGACGCCGGGCAGGTTCTGCGAGGCCATCGTCACCAGGAACAGCGGCAGCGCCACGCCGACCAGCGCGGTCACGGAAAACGACGGCGTGACCCACACCGGCATCGCCCAGCTCCAGTCGACGGCCTCGAGATGCAGCCGCCCCTGCGAGGCCGCGACAGCCACGCCCGCCAGCAGCACCAGCGGCGTCGCATAGCGGGGAAGGAAACGCCGCGCCAGCACATAGGTGAGCGCCATCGTCAGGACCATTGCCGGCGCGGTCTTCGTGGCCAGCACGGCGTCCAGGCCGAAGCGCGCCAGCACGCCGGCCAGCAGCGCGGAGGCGATGGCGATCGGGATGCGGTCCATGATCCGTTCGAACCAGCGCGTCGCGCCGGCGATCAGGATCAGCACGCCGCAGACGATGAAGGCGCCGACGGCCTCGGACATCGAGATGCCGGAGACGCCCGCGATCAGTGCCGCGCCCCGGTGTGGACCACGCGGTCAGCACCGGCTGGCGGGTCCACAGCGACAGGCCGAGGCTGGTCAGTCCCATGCCCAGGCCGAGCGCCCAGATCCAGGAGCTGGTCTGCGCGGACGTTGCGCCGAGCGCCTGCGCGGCGTGGAACACGATGGCCACCGAGCTGGTGAAGCCCACCAGCACGGCGACGAAGCCCGCGACCACGGCGGACAGGGACAGGTCTTTCAGCCAGCGATTCATGGCGCGGGGGTCAGATCTCGACCTTCGACCCCAGCTCCACGATCCGGTTGGCCGGCAGGTGGAGGAAGTCCGCCGCCGCCGCCGCGTTGCGGTGCATGCTCGCGAAGAGCTTCTCCCGCCACAACGCCATGCCCGAGCCGATCGTCGGAATCACGATGTCCCGCGACAGGAAGTAGCTGGTCTCCATCTCGTCCAGATGCACGCCGCGCTGCTCCAGGAGCTTGAGCGCGTCCGGCACGTCGGGCTCGTTCTTGAAGCCGAAGTGCAGCGTCACCTGCCAGCAGTCGTTGTCCAGGCTCTCGACCTCGACCCGCTTCTCGAAGCCGATCCACGGCACCTCGTGATGCTTGACGCTGACGAACAGGTTCTGCTCGTGCAGCACCTTGTTGTGCTTGAGGTTGTGCAGCAGCGCGTTGGGCGTCGTGCCCTGCTCCGCCGACAGGAACACCGCGGTGCCCTGCACCCGCGTCGGCGGGTTGATGAACACCGCCTCGAGGAAGCTCTTCAGGTCGATCGCGTCCTCGCGCAGCTTGTCCGACAGCAGCCGGCGGCCCTGCTTCCAGGTCAGCATCAGCGTGAACATGCCGAAGCCGATCAGCAGCGGGAACCAGCCGCCGTGCAGCACCTTCAGCAGGTTGGACGCCAGGAAGGTGGCGTCGATGACGAAGAATGCGCCCGTCGCCAGCACGCACAGCCACAGCGGGTACTTCCAGCCGAAGCGGATCACGAAGAAGGTCATGACCGTGGTGATGGTCATGTCGATGGTCACCGCCACGCCGTAGGCGCCGGCCAGCTTGCTCGACGACTCGAAGAACGCCACCGCCACGACGACGAAGGCGAACAGCCCCCAGTTGACGAACGGGACGTAGATCTGGCCGATGTCGCGCACCGACGTGTGCACGATGCGCATGCGCGGCAGCAGCCCCAGCTGCACCGCCTGCTTGGTCACCGAGAACGCCGCCGTGATCAGCGCCTGCGACGCCACGATCGCCGCCAGCGTCGCCAGCACGAACAGCGGGATCTCCGCCAGCTCGGCGCGAGCAGGAAGAACGGGTTCTTGATCGCCTCCGGCCGGTCCAGCAGCAGCGCGCCCTGGCCGAAGTAGTTCAGCGTCAGCGCCGGCATCACGAAGCTGTACCAGGCGATGCGGATCGGCTGCTTGCCGAAGTGGCCCAGGTCGGCGTAGAGCGCCTCGCCGCCGGTCACCACCAGCACCACCGCGCCCAGCGCGACGAAGGCGATCCAGCCGTAGTGCGTGCAGAAGTCGATCGCCCACATCGGGTTGATGGCCTGCAGCACATGCGGATTGCCGATGATCTTGGGCACGCCCAGCAGCGCCAGCGACGTGAACCACACCAGCATCACCGGCCCGAAGGCCTTGCCCACCCCGCCGGTGCCGAAACGCTGGACCGCGAACAGCCCCGCCAGCACCACCAGCGAGATCGGCACCACCGCGTCGTGGTACTGCGGCGCGTAGACCTCGATGCCCTCGACGGCCGAGAGCACCGTCATCGCCGGCGTGATCACCGCGTCGCCGAAGAAGATCGCCGTGCCGAACAGCCCCACCAGCATCAGCCCGCGCCGCAGCGTGGGCTTCTCGCGCACGGCCGTCGTGGCCAGCGCGAGCATGGCGATCAGGCCGCCCTCGCCGTTGTTGTCGGCGCGCAGGATCAGCAGCACGTACTTGAACGAGACCACGATGGTCATCGTCCAGAACAGCAGCGACAGCACCCCGAGGATGTTGTCGTGCGTCATGGGGACATGCGCGCCGTGGAAGACTTCCTTGAGCGCGTAGAGGGGACTGGTGCCGATGTCGCCGTAGACGACACCGAGGGCGCCGATGGTCAGGCCGGCCAGGGCGGCCGGCGAACGGGGCGCGTGATGTGAACTCACAAGGATCGCGGCGGCCGCCCGGGCCGCCGGAAGTCGAAAACGCGTATTGTCTGCCTTCCGTTGTGCGGTGCGTCAATGGCCCCCGCCACCGTCACGGGGGCGGGGGTTGACGGCGATCACTGGAACACGTAGCTCGCCCCGACGTTGAAGCGCCGGCCCAGCACGTTGGACGCGCCGCTGTCGTAGTAGCTGAACACGGTCGGGATGCCGTTGGCGCGGTCGTAGTCGTTGGTGACGTTGATGACGCTGGCCGACAGCGTCAGGCCCTTGATGCCGCTGTACGAGGCGCCCAGGTCGATCGTGCGGTCGCGGCCCACGCGGCAGCGGTTGAGGTTGCTCAGGAAGGCCCGCTGCGCCGCGGTCAGCGACGAGCACACCGTGCTCGACAGCGGATCCGCGTGGTTGAAGCGGATCCAGCCCCGCGCCCGGTCGGTGTCCCACTTGAACGTCGCGCTGGCGCGGGTCTTGGAGATGTCCGACGCCGTGGTGCCGACCTGGTGCTGCACCTCGCCGCCCTTGAGGATCAGCTGGTCGTAGCGCGCCGTGTAGGTGCCGTTGACGTTCATGCTGAACTTGCCCCACGCCATCGCCGGCAGGCGGATGTTGAGGTCGTAGTCGATGCCCGAGGTCTTGGTCCACTCGTTGTTGCCGTACTGGCGCACCAGCATGATGATCGGGCCGCTGTTGGCCACGCCCGGCAGCCAGGTCTCGGGATTGGGATCACGCACGACCTGCACGTTCCCCGAGCTCGGGTTGGCGTTGTAGTCGTCCATGATGTCCACGCCGCGCTGCGAGCGGATCTCGTTCTTGCGATGGAAGTACCAGCCGTCGATCGCCAGGTCCGCGTACTTGCTCGGCGTGAAGATCATGCCGGCGGTGAACGAATTGGACTTCTCCGGCTCCAGGTTCGGGTTGGCGCTGATCACCGTCGGGATGCTGCCCGGGTTGGTCGTGCCCGACGGCACCGCGCTGAAGCCCAGCACGTTGCAGTCGCGGTTCACCGACACCGGCGCCTTGCTGACCGGGGCGTTGGGGTTGCTGGTGTCGCAGCGCAGGCTGTCGAAGACGCGGCGCTCCTGGAAGCTGTGGAAGGACAGCGCGAACGAGTTGCCGATCTGCGAGATCGCCGGCGCGCGGAAGCCCGTCGCCGCCGTGCCGCGGAACACCATCAGCGACGGCAGCGCCGTCCACTTGAAGCCGGCCTTGCCGGTGGTGCTGTTGCCGAAGTCGTCGTAGTGCTCGTAGCGCGCCGCGGCCTGCAGCTCCAGCTGCTTCACGACGGGCAGGCTCAGCTCGGTGAAGGCGGCATACGACTTGCGGCTGCCCGAGGCGCCGTTGGCCACCAGGCCGATGTAGTCGCCGGTGCCGTAGACGTCGTCGGGGATGGCGTCGAGCTTCTCCTTGCGCAGCTCGGTACCGACGGCGATCGCGGCCGGGCCGCCCGGCAGCTGGAACAGCTCGCGGCTGCCGCGCAGGTCCACGACACCAGCTGCGACTTGCCCTCGTTGTAGGCCGTCGACGACACGCTGTTGATCGCCTCCTGCGAATTGGTCTTGCCGAAGCGGTAGGTGCCGTTGGCGATCGCCGCGTTCAGCAGCGAGCTGCGCACGCGCCCTTCCTGGAAGCGCTCGTTGTTGTTCTGGCTGACCAGGATCGCGGTGTCGAAGTCCCAGCCGAAGGCGGTGCCTTCGAGGCCCGCCGTCAGGCGCGTGGAGCGCAGGATGTTGATGTCGCCCCGGGGCAGGTCCTCGAAGCGGTAGATCAGCTGCACCTGCTGCTGGTTCGCCGTGCCGTTGGTCGGGTTGTCCGGGTGGCCGACGGGCAGGATGATCGCGTTCTGACGCAGGAAGCTGCCGTCCAGCTTGGGCCAGGTCGTCGCCACCGGGTTGCCCGAGGTCACCAGCGACGTCGTCATCGCGTACGGCACGCGCTGCTCGGTCGTCTTGGTCTTCGAGTACATCAGGTCGGCATACGCGGTCAGGTCGTTGTTGATCGCGAAGGTGCCGCGCACCATGCCGCTCTGGCGGTCCTGCTTGGCGACGATCTCGTCCGCGTCGTCGAGGCTGAAGCGGCACAGTCCCGTCGGCAGCGAGCCGGTCGTGGGCAGGAAGCCCGCGGGCCGGTTCGGCACGCCCTGGCCGACAGTCCGGTCCGCCGGGCAGCCCGACGGGTGCCCAGGTAGTTGGCGCCCGACAGGCTGTTGTTGGCGACGCTGATGCCGCCGATCGTGGTGGAGCCGGTCAGGCTCGTCGGCACGCGGTAGTAGTTGCCGTAGAACGATGCCGACGAGTCCGGCGTGAAGCGCGCCAGCGAGCCGTTGGACGTCAGGTACTGGTTCTGCAGCGCAAGGTTGCCGCGGTCCTTCAGCTCGTTGGCCATGACGCTGTCGCGCTTGGAGACCTCCAGGCCGCCGAAGACGTTGAAGCGCTGCGTGGCCAGGTTGCCGAAGCCGAAGGTGATCGCGCCGTTCTTCGTCGCGCCGACGCCCTGGTCGTTGGCGCCGTAGGAGGCGCTGCCCTCGATGCCCTGGTAGTCCTTGCGCAGGATGTAGTTGATGACGCCGGCCATCGCGTCCGAGCCGTACATCGCCGAGGCGCCGTCCTTCAGGATGTCGATGCGTTCGATCGCCTCCTTGGGGATGGTGTTGACGTTGATCATCGTGCCGCGGCCGAAGTTCACGTCCACCGCCGCGACCGGCGCGGTGCGGCGGCCGTTGATCAGGATCAGCGTGCCTTGCGAGCCGAAGCCGCGCAGCGAGATCGTCGACAGGCCGCCGACGAAGCCCGACGCGGCGCCGTCGCCGATCGAGCCCAGGTCGACGGCGGAGTTCGCACGCAGCAGCTCCTCGACGTTGGCATATCCGGAGTTGCGGATGTCTTCGCGCGTGATACTTTGGACGACCGACGGCGTCTCCTTGTCGGTGCGCTTGATCAGCGTGCCGGTGATCTCGACGCGCTCCAGCTTCTTCGAGTCATCCGCCGAAGGGGACGTGGCCGCGGCCGATGCGGCGGCGGCGGGGGGCCTGCTGGGCGTGGGCCTGGCTGGCGAGCGCGAGGGCGATGGCAGCCGCAAGCTGCAAGGGCTGCACCGGAAGCAGGCGCTGCGGACGGGAAATTCGACGGACCATGAAAGAACACTCCTGTGACGGGACTCGGGGGAGACGGGGTCACGGTAAGGAGGGGCGTCTTCGGGCCATGATGCTTTGTGATGGACTTGTGAAACTTTGGTTATGAATGCGTCATCGACGTCGCCCGAGGCCGCCGAACACTTCGTCATCCGACGCATGTCGCTGCGCCACGCACGGGTGCTGCTGGCCCTCAACGACACCGGCAGCATCAGCGCTGCCGCCGATCAGCTGCATGTGACGCAGCCCGCGGTGAGCAAGACGCTGGCGGAGCTGGAGCAAGGGCTGGGACAAACCCTGTTCCTGCGGCGCGGACGCAACATGCAGCCCACGCCGCTGGGGCGTCGTCTGCTGACGCTGGCGCGCAAGCTCGATGCCGACCTGCAACGCGCCGCGGGCGACGTCGCCACGATGGTGCGCGGCGCGTCCGGCGAGGTGCGCATCGGGGCGACCAACGCATCGCTCGCGCGCCTGCTGCCGGTAGCCATCACGGCGATGAAGCGCGAGAACCCCGGCGTCACGCTGAGCGTGCGCACGCATGCGTTGCGCTCGCTGTTCGCGGAACTGCAGGCGGGGACGCTGGACCTGGTCGTCGCCCGCGCGATGCCGCAGGACGAGCCGCTCGGACTGGCGCGCGTGTCGCTGCTGCCGCAACCCGAAGTGCTGACGATGAGCGCGCAGCATCCGCTGGCGCGCACGCCCAAGCTGAGCTGGGAAGTGCTGAGCCACCAGCGCTGGATCTGGCAGCTGCCGGGCACGCGCACGCGGATGCTGATGGACCGGCTCTGGCAGGAGATGGGCCTCGCGCCGCCCGCCGACCTGATCGAGAGCGGCGACGCGATGCTCGCCTTGAGCCTGATGCGCGAGATGCCGCTGGTCGCCGTCATGCCGCACGACATGGCCATGACCGCTGCGAAGCAGGAGGTGGTCGTGATCCTGCCGCACGCCGTCGATCTGGGGCTCGGCCCGATGAGCGTCTGGCACCTGCCCGAAACGCAGGTCGAGGCGGTGGAGCGCTTCAGGCAGCTGCTGGTGGAGACGGCGGGTGCCGAGAGCGGCAAGCACTGACCCGCCCGCCAGGCCCGTGGAGGCGCCGGACGAAAATCGGGCGACCGGTGGAACCAGGGATGCCCGCTGACAACTGAGCCTGGCAACCATGAGGTGGTCTCATGGATCAAAGGTCTCCATGTTCACCCCCACTCCCCTCCCGCGCGTCCACCGCAACGTATCGGGTGCTTCGTACGCAGGGCGTCCCGACAACGCCCGACTGCTGGATCCCGACCCCAGACCCGATTCACCGAGCGCCTGTTGAATCTTCCGACCGCCCGCACCGCCCACGGGCTGTCCCCGGCCTCGGGCCAGCGGAGCAACAAGGGCCCGGCCCCTCAGCCGCCGCGATGGCAACAGCCATGGACGCCCCCCGCGGTACTGCGCCTGGAATCCGTGAACGCATCAGTGGACGCATCCGTGAACAAAGCGCGGCCCCAGTCAAGCGGTTGGGAGGAAGTGAGCGAGGGAGAGGCCCGCTCGCTGCTGCGTCCCGGCCAGGCGCCGAAGAGCCCCTCGGCCCGCGCACCACACCCTCTCGGGGGCGCGCTGCCATTGCACCTGGCGGACCCGCCGCCCACGCGGTACCAGCGCGTCAAGCAGCGCCTGGCGAATGCCGTGCCGCTGCCGCTGCGTCGGGCCTGGCGCGCTGTCGACGCCGCCGTGCATCGGCTGATCGACCGCCTGCGTCCGCAGGCGGCCTCGGCTCAGGCGTAGTCCTCGGCGTCCGGATCGGTCGTCTCCAGCTCGTAGCTCGCCGCGAGCATGGCGAGGCGGCCGATCACGCCGTACATGTAGAAGCGGTTGGGCGCGCTGGCGCCGGGCTTCTCGCCCGGGGCGGGCAGGTGCGACGAGTGCGCGAAGGCCAGCGGCACATAGCTCGATCCCGGCGCGTTGAGGTTCTCGTCCTCGGCGCGGTCGGCATGCACGCGGTAGAAGCCGCCGACGACGTAGCGATCCATCATGTACACGACCGGCTCGGCGACCGCCTCATGCATGCGCTCATGCGTGACGACGCCTTCCTGCACCAGCACCTGCGACAGCGCGGGCACGCCCTCGAGTCTGGCCAGCTTGTCGCGCGCCTTGATCGCCAGCACGTCCAGGTCCTTCGCGTCGCGGATCGTCATCACGCCCAGGCCGTGCGTGCCGGCGTCCGGCTTGACGACGACGAAGGGCTTCTCCTGGATGCCATATTCCTTGTACTTGCGGCGCGTGCGCGTCAGCGTCGCGTCGACCTGCGCCTGCAGCGCGTCCAGGCCGGCGCCCGTCGCGAAGTCCAGCCCGTCCACCGCCACCGAGTGCGGATAGATCAGCCACGGGTCCATGCCCAGCAGCTTGGCGAACTTCTTCGAGACTTCCTCGTACGCGCGGAAGTGCTGGCTCTTGCGGCGCTGCGCCCAGCCGGCATGCAGCGGCGGCAGCAGGTACTGCTCGTGCAGGTGCTTCAGCACGTCCGGGGTGCCGGCCGACAGGTCGTCGTTCAGCAGGATGGTGCAGGGATCGAAGTCCTTGAGCATCAGCCGCGAGCGCTGGCGGACCAGCGGCTCCAGCGTCAGCGAATTGCCGTCCGGCAGCGCGACCGTGGTCGGCTCCTTGACCGACTCGTCCAGCGAGCCCAGCCGCACGTTCAGCCCCGCCATCGAGAAGATGCGGACCAGCGTCGCCAGGTTCGACAGGTAGAAGCTGCCGCGGTTCTTCGCTTCCGGGACCAGCAGCAGGTTCTTGGCCTCGGGGCAGATCTTCTCGATCGCCGCCATGGCCGCCTGCACGGCCAGCGGAAGCATCTCCGGCGTCAGGTTGTTGAAGCCGCCGGGGAACAGGTTGGTGTCCACCGGCGCCAGCTTGAAGCCGGCATTGCGCAGGTCCACCGAGCTGTAGAAGGGGGGCGTGTGCTCCATCCACTCGAGCCGGAACCAGCGTTCGATCGCCGGCATCGACTCGAGCACGCGCTGCTCCAGTTCATTGATGGGCCCGGTCAGGGCGGTGATGAGGTGAGGGACCATGATGGGCAGCGGCCGCCGGGAGGCGGACCTGAGGGGAGTAAGCCGATTCTAGGCATGCGCAACTGGGGGCGACATGCCGCAAGTCAAGAGGCTGCGTTCCTTCCCTCGAACTCAAGAGGTCCGGCGACAACTCATCAGACGACACCACTTCGCAAATCCCCATGCTGAACTACCTGCTGCCGAGCTTCTTCACCGCTCGATCGGAGCCCACACTGCCGGCCGAGATCCCGTCGGCGGATGACACGGTCGTCGTCTACGCCAATCCCCAGCGTGGTCGTCGCCTCTACCAGGAACTGGAGCGTCGGACCGGCTTCTCCGGGCCGCCAGGTGGCACTGGCGACGTCGGCCGCCTGCCCGGCAAAGCGGCGTTGTCCCCTGCATACCCCTCGACAAGGCGGGAACGATGCGCCGCTGCGCGGCCATCTCGTCGATAGCCACACGCTGGTGCTGCGGGCGCCTGATGTCGATGACGCCAGCCGGGCCCGCCTGATCGGCGCGCTGATGCATCACAACGTCGGCCTCATCGTCGACCTGAGCACCGGGGAGTCCTGCCGCACGGGCCCCCACGGCCTGTCCTCCACCTGGGACGGCGAGTTGCCCACCGGCGAACGGGCGGACATCTGTCGGGTCGACACGCCGCCGACGCAGGGCCTGCCCGAGCGCGCAACGACCGTTCAGCTCGATCTGATGCTGGCTCCGCCGGCACGCCATGGCAGGGCGGCGGCGCGGACGCAGAAATGCAGCATCGATCTGGTGGAACTCGGTCGGACGGACCCAAGCGACGCCCTGACGGTGGCAGAAGCGCTCGCCCTCGTCCGCCATTGCCAACGCCACCGCCAGGACTGCCCTGACGAGCGGATCGCTTTCCTGTCCGTCGACGGACGCGGGCCTGCCGCCGCGCTGGCCGGCATGGAACGCATCTTCACGGACTGGACCGGGCACCGGCTGCGCCGTGCCGAAGTCGACGCCGTCACGCTGCGTCACGCCCGTGATCTGACAGCGCTATGCGGCGCCTTCTCCCTGATGGAGAAGGATCTGACGACGATGGCCGACTTCACCGAATACCTCGCCGCAAATCCCCTGAGCGGCGCTCCGGACGATCAGCGCCGGTCCGCGCCGTAACCCCCGCCGCCGGGCGTGCGGATGACGAAGACATCCCCGGGCGCCATCTCCACCTGGCCGATGTGGCCCAGCGGCTCGATCCGGCCGTCGGCGCGCTCGACGAGGTTCTCGCCGACCGCCCCCGGCTGGCCGCCGGCCATGCCGAAGGCGCCCGACGTCCGCCCGTTGCTCAGGATCGAGGCCGTCATCGGCGTCAGGAAACGGATGCGGCGTTCCCCGCCCTCCCCGCCGGACCAGCGGCCCGCGCCGGCCGACCCCTGCCGGATGGCATAGCTGTCCAGCCGCACCGGGAAGCGGAACTCCAGCACCTCGGGATCGGTGAGCCGCGAGTTCGTCATGTGCGTCTGCACGACCGAGGTGCCTGCGAAGCCCGGCCCGGCGCCGGAGCCGCCCGAGATCGTCTCGTAGTACTGGTGCGTCGCATCGCCGAAGGTGAAGTTGTTCATCGTGCACTGGCCGGCCGCCATCACGCCGAGCGCGCCGTACAGCGCGTTGGTCACGCACTGCGAGGTCTCCACGTTGCCCGCCACCACCGCCGCCGGATAACGCGGATTGAGCATGCAGCCCTCGGGCACGATCACGTCGATCGGCTTCAGGCAGCCGGCGTTCAGCGGGATCGCGTCATCGACCAGCGTGCGGAACACGTAGAGCACCGCCGCCATCGTGATCGACCTGGGCGCGTTGAAGTTGTTGGGCTGCTGCGCGCTGGTACCGGTGAAGTCGACGGTCGCGCGGCGCGCCGCCGTGTCCACGGTCACCGCCACCTGGATGCGGGCGCCGTTGTCCAGCGGCAGCGTGAACGCGCCGTCCTTCAGCACCGAGATCACGCGCCGCACCGAGGCCTCGGCGTTGTCCTGCACGTGCTGCATGTAGGCCTCGACGGTGGCGCGGCCGAACTGGGCCACCATCGCCTGCAGCTCCTGCACGCCCTTCTCGTTGGCGGCCACCTGGGCGCGCAGGTCGGCCAGGTTCTGCGCCGGATTGCGGCTGGGGTGCGGCCCCGAGCGCAGCAGGGCCTGCAGCTCGGCCTCCCGCAGCCGGCCCTGCTCGACCAGCTGGAAGTTGTCGATCAGCACGCCCTCCTCGGTGATGTCCCGCGAGAACGGCGGCATCGAGCCCGGCGTGATGCCGCCGATGTCGGCGTGGTGGCCGCGGCTGGCGACGAAGAAGCCGGGACTGGCGTCGTCCTCGTCCAGGAACACCGGCGTCACGACGGTGATGTCGGGCAGGTGCGTGCCGCCGTGGTACGGGTCGTTGAGGACGTAGACATCGCCGCGCTTCATCGACGGGTTGCGCTCGATCACCGAGCGGATCGATTCGCTCATCGAGCCCAGGTGCACCGGCATGTGCGGCGCGTTGGCGATCAGCTGGCCCTGCGCGTCGAACAGCGCGCAGCTGAAGTCCAGCCGTTCCTTGATGTTGACCGAATGGGCCGTGTTCTGGAGCCGCAGGCCCATCTGCTCGGCGATGTTCATGAAGAGGTTGTTGAAGACCTCCAGCACCACCGGGTCGGCCTCGGTGCCGAGCGCCCGCGTGCGGGTGCGTTCGCGGACGCGGGTCAGCAGCAGGTCGCCCGAGGACTGCAGCTCGGCGCGCCAGCCGGCGTCGACGACCGTGGTCGCGTTGCGCTCCGCGACGATGGCCGGACCGTCGATGCGCGCGCCCGGGCGCAGCGACTCGCGGTGGTGGAGTTCGGCCTCGCGCCAGCCGGCGGGCGACTCGTCGGCCAGGCAGTACATGCGCACGCGCTCCAGCGGCTCGGGGCGATGCGCGCTCGCGATGGCGGCCTCGACGGGCGCCTCCAGCGACGCGCCCGCGGCCAGCGCCTCGACCGAGACCGCCTCGATCACCAGCGCGCGGTCCGGCATCAGGAAGGCGAAGCGCCGCCGGTAGGCCGATTCGAAGGCTTCGCGGATGGCGGCGATCGCGGCCGGCGCCGACCCGTCGAGCGGCAGCGGACAGGTGAGCGCCGTGTCGGTGCCCTGGTAGCGGACCTGCGCCCGCGCGATGGTGCGCAACGCGCCGGCGGAGACGCCCTGCGACGCCAGCTCGCCGCCGGCCTGCGCGGCCAGCGACGCCGCCGTCTCGCGCGCGGCGGACAGGCCGTCGGCATCGAGCGCACGCTCGATCGAAGCCTCGCGCATGGCGGTCTGGTCGGCCAGGCCCATGCCGTAGGCGCTGAGCACGCCGGCGAACGGATGCGCCAGGATGCGCGTCATGCCGAGCGCGTCCGCGACCAGGCAGGCGGCCTGGCCGCCCGCGCCGCCGAAGCATTGCAGCGTGTAGCCGGTGACGTCGTAGCCGCGCGCGACCGAGATGCGCTTGATCGCGTTCGCCATCGCGCCGACGGCGATCTGCAACGCGCCGGCGGCGGCGTCCTCCGCCGTCATCGGCTTGCCCGCGGCGGACATCTGTGCGGCGAGCTCGGCGAAGCGCGTCTTCACGACCTCGCCGTCCAGCGGCTCGTCCGCGCCCGGTCCGAAGACCTTGGGGAAATGCGCCGGCTGGATGCGGCCCAGCATCACGTTGGCGTCCGTCGTCGCGAGCGGGCCGCCGCGGCGGTAGCTCGCGGGACCGGGGTTCGCGCCGGCCGAGGCCGGCCCGACGCGCAGACGCGCCCCGTCGAAGGCGATCACCGAGCCCCCGCCCGCCGCCACCGTGTGGATGCTCATCATCGGCGCACGCATGCGCACGCCGGCGACCTCGGTGTCGAAGGCGCGCTCGAACTCGCCGGCGAAGTGGCTGACGTCGGTCGACGTGCCGCCCATGTCGAAGCCGATGACCCGGTCGTGGCCGGCCGCCTCGGCCGTGCGCACCATGCCGACGATGCCGCCGGCCGGGCCGCTGAGGATCGCGTCCTTGCCCTGGAAGCGACGCGCCTCGGTCAGGCCGCCGGAGCTCTGCATGAAGAACAGCCGGACGCCGGGCATCTCGGCCGCCACCTGGTCGACGTAGCGCCGCAGGATCGGACTCAGGTAGGCGTCGACGACGGTCGTGTCGCCGCGCGGGATCAGCTTCATCAGCGGACTCACCTCGTGCGAGACCGAGATCTGCGTGAAGCCGATGTCCTGCGCGAGGCGCTTGGCCGCGAGCTCATGCGCCGGCGCGCGCCAGCCGTGCAGGAACACGATCGCGCAGGCGCGCAGGCCGGCGTCGAACGCCGATTGCAGCTCCACGCGCAGCGCGGCGTCGTCCAGCGGCGCGATCTCGCGGCCCTGCGCATCGACACGCTCGTCGGCCTCGACGACGCGCTCGTACAGCAGCTCGGGCAGCTGGATGTGGCGCTCGAAGAGCCGGGGCCGCGCCTGCGTCGCGATGCGCAGCGCGTCGCGGAAGCCGCGCGTCGTCACCAGCAGCGTGCGGTCGCCGCGGCGCTCCAGCAGCGCGTTGGTCGCGACGGTCGTGCCCATCTTGACGCAGTCGACCCGCTCCGCCGTGATCGGCTCGCCGTTCTTCAGGCCGAGCAGGCGGCGGATGCCCTCGACCGCCGCGTCGCGGTAGTGCTCGGGGTTCTCCGACAGCAGCTTGAGCGTTTGCAGCGTGCCATCGGGCGCGCGTCCGACCAGATCGGTGAAGGTGCCGCCGCGGTCGATCCAGAACTGCCAGCGATCGGGGGAAGGGGTGGCTTGCATCGTGAGGTCCCAGGAGTTCATTCAGGCTGCCGCGGGCGCGAGTTCGCGTCCACGGGTCTCAGGCAGCGCCAGCGCCGCGACGATCACGAGGCCATAGCACAGCGCCGCGATCCATCCCAAGGTCTGCCCGAGAGGGTACTGCGTGCTGAAGTGTCCGATCAGCGCGGGACAGGCCGCGCCGAACGCCCGTCCGATGTTGTAGCAAAAGCCCTGGCCCGAGCCCCGCACGTCGCTGGGGAACAGCTCCGACAGGAAGGCGCCCATGCCGGAAAAGATGCCCGAGAGGAAGAAGCCCAGCGGGAAGCCCAGCACCAGCATCAGGCTGTCGGTGATCGGCATCTGCGTGTAGGCCAGCACCAGGATGCCGCCCATCAGCGCGAACAGCATGAAGCAGCGGCGCCGGCCGATCGCGTCGCAGAGCCACGCGCTCGTCAGGTAACCGGCGAAGGAGCCCGCGATCAGCACCAGCAGGTAGCCGCTGGTGCCCAGCACCGACAGGTGGCGCTCGGTCTTGAGGAACGTCGGCAGCCAGGTCGTCACCGAGTAGTACGCGCCCTGCATGCCGGTGGCCAGCACGCTGGCGAGCACCGTGTTGCGCAGCAGTTCTGGCGAGAAGATCCGCAGGAAGTTCGCGCGCTCCCCGCGGGCCTTGGCGCGCGCCTGCTCAGCCAGGTAGACCGGCGGCTCGTCAAGGTTGCGGCGGATGTAGAGGATCAGCAGCGCCGGCAGGATGCCAATCCAGAAGAGCACCTTCCACGCGGTCTCCGGCGGCAGCACCGAGTACAGCCCCCAGAACGCCAGCGCCGACGCCGCCCAGCCGATGGCCCAGCTGCTCTGCACCAGGCCGGCGGCCTTGCCGCGATGTTTCGCCTTGATCGTCTCGGCGATCAGCACCGAGCCGACGGCCCACTCGCCGCCCATGCCGAAGCCCTGCATCGCACGGGTGAAGAAGAGCTGCTCGAACGAGGTCGTGAATCCGCTGAGGAACGTGAACAGCGCGAACCACAGCACCGTCCACTGCAGCACGCGGACACGGCCGAAGCGGTCCGCGAGGACCCCGGCCGCCCAGCCGCCGACCGCCGAGGTCAGCAGCGCGCCGGTGGCGATCGCGCCGGCCTGTCCCTTGCTCATGCCCCAGGCCGCGATCAGCGTGGGGATCAGGAAGGTGTAGATCATGTAGTCGAAGCCGTCGACGGCGTAGCCGGCGAAAGTCGCGGTGAGCGTGCGCCGTTCGGTCGGCGTGGTGTCTCTGAGCCACATGGTGTCGTTCCTTGTTGTTGGACCGCGATCAGGCCGCGATGAGATCGCGGTTCAGGAGGTCGGTGACGAGCATGTGCCCCGGCGCATGCGTGATGCAGAACGGCGGACGGGCCGTCGCGATCGCCGATTGCGGCGTGACGCCGCAGGCCCAGAACACCGGGAGCTCGCCGTCCCGGATGTCGACGGCGTCGCCGTAGTCGGGCCGGGCGATGTCGTCGATGCCGATGCGCGACGGATCGCCCAGGTGCAGCGGCGCGCCGTGCACCTGCGGCAGCTTCGACGTGATCTGCACCGCGCGGATCGCATCGGCGGCGGTCAAGCGGCCGCATCGACACGACGGTCGGTCCGCGGAAGACGCCGGCCGGCGCGGTCTCGATGCTGGTGCGGTACATCGCGACGTTGCGGCGCTGCTCGACGTGACGCAGCGGAATGCCCTCGGCCAGCAGCGCGTGCTCGAACGAGAACGAACAGCCGATGACGAAGGCGACCAGGTCGTCGCGCCACCAGCGCGTCACGTCGGCGGGCTCGTCGACGAGTTCACCGTCCCGCCACACGCGGTAGCGCGGCACGTCGGTGCGCAGGTCCAGGTCGACGCCGAGCGCGGCGAGCGTCGGATCCCCAGGCTCGGTCACGCCGAGCAGCGGGCAGGCCTGCGGGTTCAGCGCGCAGTAGCGGCGGAAGTCCGCGGCCAGCGCCGCCGGCAGGATGGCGAGATTCGCCTGCACGAACTCGCTGGCCAGGCCGCTGGTGTGGCCGGTGAAACCGCCGCGACGCGCGGCGAGTCGGACGTCGAGCGCGCTGGAGGACGCGTCGATATCGAGGGAATCGGTCGGGTGGCTCATGGCGGGATCGCGAAGGCTGTCTGACGATGCGGCGGATTGTGGAAGCCGCCCGGCATTGCGATCCAACGGAAATTTTCCGCCTCGTCTCATCGATTTTTTCGATGAGCCCAGCAGTGCTTCCGCTTAGCGCGGGGTCGACGTTCCGGCCATGCGGGGTTTCCCGGAAGCCCGCGCCGCGCGCTGCTGCCGCGCGACGAAGTCCAGCGCGGAGTCGAGCACCGTCTCGGTGAGCTGCGAGCTCGGATCCTCGCGGTAGCTCGCGTGGATGGGCAGCGCCACCAGGTCGGTGTCGCTGCGCAGCACGCGCAGCGAGAGCCGCTTCGCCAGTTGCTCCGCCACCGCCACCGGCAGCGTGGCGATGCCGAAGCCCCCCTCCACCAGCTGCACCATCGCGGAGATCGACGAGATCGCGTGCACGCGCGGCAGCGGCAGGCCGGATTCCTGGAACATCTGCAGCAGCGCCTGGTGCGGCTGCGAGCCGCGCTGGAAGGTCAGCAGGTCGTGGCCCGCCAGGTCCGACAGCCCGTAGCGGCGCTTCGTGTGCAGGTCCGACCGGCCGACGAAACCCATCGGCATCGACGCCATCGCCCGCGTGCGCACGCCGCCGGCGTCGGCCGCGGGGATCGCCGCGAAGACCAGGTCCTGCGCGCCCCGCCGCACCTGATCGACCAGCACCGGCGAGGTCTCCACCGTCAGCTCGAGCTCGAAGTCCGGATTCGCCGCGCGCATCTCCTGCAGCCAGCCGGTGAGCCAGCTGTGCACCACCGACTCGATCGCGCCGATGCGCAGCACCACGGGCCGCCCCGCGCCGCCGGCGCCGCCCATCTCCTCCTTCACCTGCCGCTGCACGTCGAGCAGGCGCTGCGCCAGCGTCTGGAAACGCTGGCCGGCCACGGTCAGACGGAACTGCTTGTCGCGACGGTCCAGCAGCACCACGCCGAGTTCCTCCTCCAGCGACGCGATGCGGCTGGACAGCGCGGACTGCGTGATGTGCAGCTTCTCCGCCGCGCGCGTGACGCTGCGCAGCGAGGCGGCCCAGTGGAAGGCTTCGACAAAGCGGAGGTTCATGGCGGCGGATTATGGGGATGCACCGACGAAAAAAAAGCCGCCCCGAAGGGCGGCTTTGAGCATTGCAGGAGACTGGAGATCTACTTCTCGAATGCTTACTTGTGATACGCGGTTTCACCGTGCGACGCGATGTCCAGGCCCTCGCGCTCTTCCTCTTCGGAGACGCGCAGACCGATCACCAGGTCGACCACCTTGAACGCGATCACCGAGACCACGCCCGACCACACGATGGTCAGCAGGACGGCCTTGAGCTGCGTGAAGACCTGCGAGCCGATCGAGTAGGCGTCCGGCGCGATCGTCGCGGCGGTCACCCAGTCGCCGACGGCCGAGGGGCCGCCCAGGCTCGGGGAGTTGAAGACACCGGTCAGCAGCGCGCCGACGATACCGCCCACGCCGTGGACGCCGAAGACGTCCAGCGAGTCGTCCGCGCCCAGCAGCTTCTTCAGGCCCGACACACCCCACAGGCAGGCGAAACCAGCGACCAGGCCGATCACCAGACCGCCGCCGATGCCGACGTTGCCGGCAGCCGGCGTGATCGCGACCAGACCGGCCACGGCGCCCGACGCGGCACCCAGCATCGAGGCCTTGCCCTTGAGCAGCGCTTCACCGACGCACCAGGCCAGCACCGCGGCGGCGGTGGCGAACAGCGTGTTGATGAAGGCCAGCGCGGCGAAGCCGTTGGCTTCCAGCGCGGAACCGGCGTTGAAGCCGAACCAGCCCACCCACAGCAGCGAGGCACCGACCATCGTCAGCGTCAGGCTGTGCGGCGTGAACGCTTCCTTGCCGTAGCCGATGCGCTTGCCGACCATGAAGGCACCGACGATGCCCGCGACGGCGGCGTTGATGTGCACCACGGTGCCGCCGGCGAAGTCCAGCGCGCCCCATTGCCAGATCAGGCCGGCCTTGCTGTTCATCTCATCGACGACCGCCGCCGAGGCATAGGCGTCCGGACCCATCCAGAACCAGACCATGTGGGCCATCGGCGCGTAGCTGAAGGTGAACCAGAGGACCATGAACAGCAGCACCGCGCTGAACTTGATGCGCTCGGCGAAGGCGCCGACGATCAGGCAGCAGGTGATGCCGGCGAAGGTGGCCTGGAACGCGGCGAACACGATCTCGGGGATGTAGACGCCCTTGCTGAAGGTCGCCGCCGGCGCGAAGGTGCCGGCCACGTTGTCCCAGATGCCCTTCATGAACAGCCGGTCGAAGCCGCCGACGAACTTGTTGCCTTCGGTGAACGCCAGGCTGTAGCCGTACAGGGCCCACAGCACCAGGATCAGCGAGAAGGTCACCATCACCTGCATCAGCACCGACAGCATGTTCTTGCTGCGGACCAGGCCGCCGTAGAACAGCGCCAGGCCGGGAACGGTCATGAGGATCACCAGCAGGGTGGAGACCATCATCCAGGTGGTATCGCCCTTGTTGGGGACCGGCGCGGGCGCGGCGGCGGCCGAGGCGGCGTCGGCGGGGGCCGAGGCGGCGGGCGCGGCGGCCACCGGCGCCGTCGGCGCGGGGGCCTGGGCGGTCGTCTCGCTGGCGACGGCGGCGGGCGCGGAGGCCGCATCCTGCGCCATGGCCGCGGGGGCCAGGCTGGTGAAGGCTGCCGCGGCCAAGGCCAGGCAGGCGAGTAGTTTCTTCATGATCGGGACTCTCTTCGTTGGATCTTGATCGGCGCACGCGCGGAACTGCTGCGCGCGGGGACGGCGAAGGACTGCTGCGGAGTGCGCGGCCTCCCTCGGGGGCCGCGGCGGATCAGGGGGCGATCAGAGGGCGTCCTGCCCGGTCTCGCCGGTACGGATGCGGATCACCTGGTCCAGCGGGGAGACGAAGATCTTGCCGTCCCCGATCTTGCCGGTGCGGGCGGCGTTCTCGATCGCCTCGATGACCTGCTCGACCACGGTGTCGGAGACCGCGGCCTCGATCTTCACCTTGGGCAGGAAGTCGACGACGTACTCCGCGCCGCGGTACAGCTCGGTGTGGCCCTTCTGGCGGCCGAAGCCCTTGACCTCGGTGACGGTCAGCCCCTGGACGCCGATGGCGCTCAGCGCCTCGCGCACTTCATCCAGCTTGAAGGGCTTGATGACGGCAGTGATCAGTTTCATGCGTAGCTCCTCAGAAGACCTTCTTGACGGACACGACCACACCGTTCTTGCCCAGGTCCTTGCCCTTGCCGCCGATGTAGTTGTCGGTGTTGGTGGCGACGAAGCCGGCGCCGAAGGTGAAGCCGGACCAGTCCTTGTTCACCGTGAGCGAGTAGTCCGTGTAGCTGAAGTCGCCGTTGTTCTTGACCTTCTGGTGACCGATGTGCGGGGTCAGGGTGAAGCCGCCGCCGACGTCGAAGGTGGCGCTCAGGTCGAGGTAGCCGCTCTGCTTGGAATCGGCGAAACCGAACAGGTTGCTGATCGAGTGCGAGTACTTCAGCGTGGCGGGACCGAAGGACACCGCGCCGTACAGCTCGTTGGTGTTGGCGCTGGTGGGCAGGTCGTTGCCAGGGTAGTTGTAGCGCAGGAAACCGACGTCGACGGTGACGCCGCCGCCGACCTCGGTCTTGTAGCCGGCGTAGGTGTCGATCTCGATGTCGGCGTCGCCGCCGCCGTCCTTGATCCACTTGATGGTCGAGGCCCAGGCGCCGATGTAGAAGCCGCTCGAATGGGCGTAGTCGACACCGCCTTGCAGGGCGGGCTTGAGGCGGGTCTGCGAGATCCCGCGATAGCGGTAGTCGGAGGTGACGCTGACGTTGAAGGACAGCGGGTTGGCCTCCTGCGCCAGCGCCGGGAGGGCGATGGCGGCGATGGCGGCGACGGCTGCGGCGCGGACGACGGCGATGGGATTCATGCGCGGGGGCTCCTGATTGTTTGGGGCGACTCTGGGCGACTGCTTCCGGACGTGGCTTTGCAGCTTTTGTGCCAAGCGGGCCTCGGCGAGTCCCTTCCCCCATGAAGGGGCCCCATTCCGGCTCACATCGCCACGAACGGTTGCCGATCACGCCCCGTCAAGCGTCAAAGCGCACCAAATGCATGCACAAGCGGGGGAGTGGTTAACCCTGGAAACGCCCCAACAGGGTGCTAGGCGTGAAATCGTTCGCTGCGGACACTGCGGAGCTCATGAACCGAATGGGTGCGGAAGGAATGCAGATGCAAGGCGACGGATCGAACGAGAGGTCGAACGGCGGGTCGAACGGCGAATCGAGCAACGTGACGGTGCGGTGGCCGGTGGACCTGTCGCACCTGCGGCCGGAGGACGCGGCGGAGTGGGTGGTGGCGCGGTACGGCGATGGCGCGATGCCGATCCTTCCGGAGAAGATTGCCGAGCAGATGGGGATCCGTGTGTGTGCCCTGGCTGATCACCATCGCCATTCGGTGTACGCGGGTCCGGACGGTGGACTGCGGATCGTGATCGACACGAACGGCAGCAACCATCGCAAGCGTTTCGCGGTGGCTCATGGCCTGGGGCATATCCTGCTGCGTCACGAGCATCCGCCGCTGGAGGCGTGGAACTCGTTCGGAAACCACCCACCCGACCCGCGGGACCATGCGGCCAACATGTTCGCGGCCAGTCTGCTCGTGCCCACCGAGAAGCTGCGGTGGTGCGTCACGAGCGGCTGGATGAGAAACGTCGACCACATCGTCAAGACGCTCTGGGTTCCATTGGAACTCCTCGAATTCCGATACCAACAGCTGCTCCGACGTCGTTGACTCGATGACGCCGCCTGCTGCTCAAGGAGCTGCAAATGTCCCAACTTCCCTCGGAGCACGCACCGGACCGACAAGGGGAGGCGGAGGCCGCGATCACACCCGAGATCCCGCTTCTCCGCGTCTCTGACGACTCGATCGAAGCGCGCGCCCGCATGTGCTTCCGCGCGTTGTCGCTGTGCCTCGCCGCCATGGTGCTAGTCCTCACCACACTCGGCCTCCACGCCGTGATATCCGGCTTTGTCAGCGATGTGCATGCCGGGCAGTACGACGCTCCACATGCGACACCCGCGAGCCTCGACACGGCGACCGACGTGGACGCCACCAACGGTTCACCGGCCCAAGCCTGGCCGCACGCCGTCGTTGCCGTGATCTCGATCCTGTTGATTGGCGAGGTTGTCCTGGCGATCGGACTGGTCCGCGCAACGTTCTCGATGAAGGTCAATACGGATGTGCCTTCAACGCCCGAGAAAGAGACCTCCTCCGCAGGCGGCGGTCTTCCCGGCATCGAGCTGCTCAAAGCCGCGACAGACACCATTGAGATGGTGCTCAAGGGCCTGCCCAAACGCTGACGCTGGGCGACGTCACATGGCGATGTCCCTCTCCATCATCCACAGCCGCGCGCTGGACGGCCTATCCGCCGCGGCCGTTGAAGTCGAGGTCCATCTGGCCAACGGGCTGCCGAGCTTCACCCTGGTCGGTCTCGCGGACCTGGAGGTCAAGGAGTCCCGCGAGCGCGTGCGCGCCGCGTTGCAGAGCAGCGGGCTGGAGTTCCCCGCGAACAAGCGCATCACGGTCAATCTGTCGCCGGCCGACCTGCCGAAGGAAGGCGCGCGCTTCGACCTGCCGATCGCGCTCGGGCTGCTTGCGGCGAGCGGGCAGATCGACGCGGACATGCTCGCGAACATCGAATGCGCGGGCGAGCTCGGACTTTCAGGCGAGCTGCGGCCGGTCAAGGGCGCGCTGGCGATGGCGCTCGCGCTGCGCGCCGCCAAGCTCGATCGGGAACTGGTCCTGCCGCGCGGCTGTGCCGACGAGGCAGCGCTGGTGCAAGGCCTGGTGGTGCGGGAAGCCGCGCACCTGCTCGACCTCGTGAATGCGCTGCAAGCCCGCAGCGAAGCGCCCTTGCCTCGCGTGCAGCGCGATCCGCCGCCGCGCGGCGAGACGCCGCTCGACCTGCGCGACATCAAGGGCCAGACCGGGCCGAAGCGCGCCCTGGAGATCGCCGCGGCAGGCGCATTGAGCATCCTCATAATAAGGTCGTGAAACCCAAACTCTCGCCACCTTGTTGAAATGACCACCCCGGCTACCGCTCGCCCAAAAGCTTTCAGCTACGTGCGCTTCTCTACTCCCGACCAACAGAAGGGCGACTCCTACCGTCGGCAGGTGACCATCGCACGTCGATATGCCGACCAGCACGGTCTGGACTTGGATGAGTCTCTCGATCTTCACGACCTCGGACTGAGCGCCTTCCGTGGCGCGAATGCCGAAAGCGGAAGGCTTGCAGATTTCCTTGAGCTGTTACGCGATGGGCACATCCCAAAGGGCAGCTACCTCCTTGTCGAGTCGCTCGACCGCCTGTCCCGGCAGACAGCACGTAAGGCATTGCGTACCCTGGAGGACATCATCGAGGCTGGGGTCAATGTAGTGACGCTCTTCGATGAGCGGATCTACGATCTGAAGAGCCTGGAAGGTACAGACCTTCTCATCGCACTCTTGTTCATGATTCGTGCAAATGAAGAGAGTGCGACGAAGGCCAGAAGACTCCGCCACGCGTGGGAACAAAAGCGCGAACAGGCGTCAGCTTCACCAGGCGGGCGACTCACCTCTCTGGCTCCTGCTTGGCTGCGAGCAACTGACAACGGCTTTGTCGTGATCGAGGAGTATGCAGAGGTTGTGAGAGACATCTTCGCGATGGCCCTGTCGGGCCAGGGAAGACAAACCATCGCTGCAACTTTGAATGTCCGAGGCACGGCCCCCTTCGCCTGGGAGCAAGGGCGACGGCGGCGGGCAGGATCGTCTGGTTGGCACGCTAGCTACGTGGGGCGCATTCTCTCGAACAGCGCGGTGATCGGCACTATGACACCGCATACGTATCAGCACATCGCTGGCAAGTCCACCCGGGTAGCGTTGGACGCAATCCCCGGCTACTACCCAAACATCGTTGAGGAGGAGGTTTGGGCAGCTGTCCAAGCACTGCGCTCAGTCCGCAAACCCAGGGGTGCTGCAAGCAAGAGTCCGGTTAAGAATCCGCTTGGTGGACTCCTGCGCTGTCACTGTGGCCGTTCGATTGTTCGAGCGAATAAGGGCAAAGGTGCAGACGGCACCGTATGGTCGTACTACATGTGCGTTGGCAGCAAGGAGAAGGGGGCACTGCGGTGCGGATTCTTCAAGCCGATGCGTGCGGAACAGGTCGAGTCTGCCATCTGGGATCAACTGCCCGCAGCTCTCCGTTCTTGCCCCGGGGAGGGTGAGCGAGCGAAGGAACTAAGCTGGAACCTTGGAGCGGTCATGGTCGCGCTTGGACGTGTGGAGCAAGCGCTCAGCGCCCTTGTGACTGAAGCCGAGTCCTCTTATCTCTCACCCACTGTCCGGAGCCGGATCGACTCGTTGGAAGCGGATCGCGCAAGACATCGAGCCGAAGCAAATTCTCTTGAACGAGAGCTTCAGCAGATCGCCCCAGGGATTTCTCAACGGAGGTCGTTGTCGCTTGCGGACGCATTGGACGCGGGCGCAGCCTCAGCAGAAGAAACCAACGCCATTTGTCGCTCCATCTTCACGGAGGGAGCTTATGACCCGCTGGAACGCTTGATCCGGCTCACTTGGCGTCACGGAGGCTCTGTGAGCATTCAGCTGCCAACGCTCACGCGGGCTCCTCGCGTCAATGTGCAGAGTAGAGGGAAGGCTGGCCGTTTTACTTCTAGCCGGTGATCAGTCTGCTGGACTTCCACGTTGGCCAGAACTTCTCGTCGCGCATGACGCTTACCCCCTGATCGCGGGGACGCCTACTGGCGAGATCGGCATTCGCAATCGCGCTTCTATGCCGCTTGGCTCTATCCTTGTAGGATCCTAGAACAACAACCTGATACAGGGAGGAATTCATGGCGAAGTTCAAGGTATCGCTCAAACTCCAGGGCCTGGAAGTCAGCATCGAAGGTGAAAAGGACGACATTCCAGCGCTCACGAGAGGCATCTCCAATCAGCTAACTGGACTGCTTGCTCCGGCTATAGGTGCTGCTACGGGGGTGTCAGGCCATCAGGAGGGCGAGCCACCCGCCCCGCCTACCACTGCTTCGGCGTCTCCTCCTGCAGCGCTCGAAATGGTCCAAGAGGTTCGCCGCAAAGGGAGCCGAAAGCCCAGCTCCAAGAGAAGCGCCCCAGCGACGGAAACTGTGTCCACCGTGGTTGACTGGCCGCACGATCCAACGAAGTTCGGAAATCCACTCCAGACATGGAAGACCAGTGACAAAGCGATCTGGTTGCTGTACGTCGTCGCCAACCAGACGAGTCATAAAGACCTGTCGGCACGCGGCATCGCCGACACCTTTAATAAACACTTCCGGCAGTCCGGCACCATCCTTACCTTTAACATTAACCGAGACCTAGGAAAGGCTAAAACGAAAGCCGGTCCGGCCGTAGTTGGAGAGGATACGACCCGCAATCCCTCCGCCTGGTATCTCACCGATGCGGGAGAGGCTTACGCACAAAGCCTAGTGGCCAAAGCATTGGGCCGGACGGAGTAATTGATGCCGATTGTGGACAGAGCACAGTTGCTTACTCAGCTGTCGCCGCCGCTAGACCATCTGCTTTGTAGCCAGCTTCTAGACGAATTCATCTCTGCTGAGAAGCGTTTCATCCAGCGCGACTGGGAACCGGCCGAACTCGATGGAGGCCAGTTCTGTGAGATTCTGGCTCGCATCATTTACCACAAGGACTCTGGCAACCTCAGCAATGCAAAGTCTTTCGATGACTGCAACAAGTACATTGAGAATGACCAAGTAAACCATGCGATACAGCCAAGGCAGAACGCACTCCACCTAGTGCGGGTACTTAAGACGGTCTACAAATTCCGAAGCCAGCGAGGTGCTGTGCACATCAGCCCAAGCTACGCACCCAACCACATGGATGCAAAGCTTGTTATCGAGTGCATTCGTTGGGCTATGAACGAGACGCTTCGTCTGTTCTGGAATGGAGATCGAGAACAGGTAGCAAAAGCGATCAGAGAGCTGCTTCAGTTCGATGTTCCCTGCATCGGAAAGTTTGAAGACGTGCTACTCGTTCAACGAACCGACTTGTCGGCTGAGGAAGAGCTTCTTGTGCTTCTGCACTACGCGGGCGAGCAAGGCTTCTCTCGGACGGAATGCGGGCGTCACAGCCAATCGGCTGCGTCAACAGTCACTCGGGTACTCCAAAAGCTCACTGATCCAAGCGTGCGCCAAGTAGTCGTACTCCGCAACGGCAACTATCGGCTAACAGACCTCGGCTCGCGACGCATCCGGAACGAGTTGGCCGCAAAGCTTTTGCTTGAATAGACCCCAAACCTGTCACCTGTCGCTACTGCCCTGCTCGATCTGTTCACAGGTTGTTCAAGATCGTAGTAGCGCTGCAACGAACGGACGGCAAGGGGGTCAGATGGTCAATGGCCGTGACCATTGGCCCCGTCCGACGCTTCGGCATCTTGGCTGTACAAAGCTCGGCCAGTCCTACCGGACCTCAGCTGCCTTTTGCTCTCGAAGCAAGATGATCTCGCAATGCCTTGAGCGAACGTCTGATGAAAGCGACGTCGCTCTGCGTCAAGCCCCCGATGAGCGCTTCCATCTCGTGAGCTTCAGAAGTTACCGCAGCTGGAGCTTCGTCAAGTAGTTCGGCGCAGGTCGCTAGCAGCTCCGCCGCTAAGCGTTCCAACGTCATCAGCGAGGGCGCATGCTTGCCGCGCTCGAAGCGCGAGAGCGTCTCGGTATCCACCCCTAGCCGCTCGGCAAGGTCGGCTTGGGTAAGCCCGAGCGCCTTCCGTCTCGACGCGATGTTCCGTCCAAGCCGGATAGGCAGGGCCTCCCGGACAGCCAGGTCAATTTTCTTGGAGGGCAAGGTCAACCAACGTTGTCGTGTAGCGAGCCAACACGCATGGTTGTCTTCAACGTCCGCTCAAGCCAGAATGCAATTTGTCGTCCTTGAACACGACAAATTACACCGATATGCGGCTTTGGTCGCGACCGGCATTCGAGGTTAAGTACAGGAGGGGGGCGCCTTGGACGGAATTCATGAAGCATTGGTCATCGGGTCAATAAATAGGCCGAGCCGGGCTGTTGATCGTGAGGGCGTCAGCGCCTGCCCCCAGCTTCATCGCGGGGAGTACCTCACCTCCAGGGGCTCCAGCTCGCTGCATGTGCCGCGAGAAGCATTGCCGAGCTCGCCATGCTGCGCATAACCGGCTACAAGTTTGCGGACCAACACCTCTCGCAACTGCGCGATGGCTTGTCACGCCTGCAACTCACAACTGGGGTAACGGTATCGGCAACGCTGGGATCGTCTGCTGGCTTTGACGCTGTAGTCCTGCGGATCGAAGCCCAGGAATTTGCATTCAGCGCCGATGTGGCCATGGTTCAAAGTGCACCAGACCAGAAGGGTGGGGTCTGGTTCGGGCCACTTTCCTCAGAAGGAGAGCAACTTGGACCGCATTCAGCCTATCGCGACTTCCGCGAGGCTCTAGTCTTTGCGGAGGTGCGAGTTAGGCAAGTAATCGAGTCTTTGAAGGCACGCGAGGAGCGAAGCCCTCAGCACAGCTCCGCTACAGCTATTGAGAGTGCCTTGCTCTCTCAGTCAGAGGTGCTCTTGGTGCAGGAATTCGCGAACAGCCTCGGACTTCACGCGAGGCTCCCTGGCTTTGTTCGATTCACCGAATTCGCTGCCGGCGCTACGTCTATGGCGGTAGGGCTTATGCACAACGACACGCCTGTGCTGCTCGCCTCAATCGTTGTGTCGACGAGGCCAGAGGGTGGACAGCTCTGTACCGTCCGCGACTTCAACAACCAGCCGCTACCAGGACCACAGAGCTACGAAAGCATTTCGGCAGTGCTTGTCTCTCAGCGTTCATACTTTCTGAAGGTGGCGGAGATTGCGTCGAAGCACCTACGTCCGACCCTACTTGGTCGCTTGAAAGCAGCTCTGCGCTGATCATCTGACGCTTCGACCCACCTTGCCGGAAGGCTAGGCATCGTCTTGAACGATATACGCTCCACGCCGCAGGAAGTCCTCAAGCGTCGGGGCTGGCTTGTCTGCATCGAGGATCATCGACTGAGACCAAAGTATCTGATGTGGATAGTGGCTGGCACAGACCACTTCCCCATCCTGCATGAACCAATGGGTAGCTTCAGGGAGCAGGCGGCGAGGTGCCGGATGCCGCGCGAAAGGGTTATGGAAGACCTCCAACTCGGCGGACCAAGGCTCTCGCTCGCCCGGCCATAGGGCTCTGTACTCATCGGACATGATGTCCATGCAGAAGGGTCGCCCTTCGAGTGCGCCTGGTGCTCTGTCAAAGAATCGACCCATGCGCATGTAGCGCAACCCAGCGGGTGCGCCGAAGGTTGTGATCGCCACTCGATTGAGCTTAGCGATGCTGCAGGCGTTGGAGAAGACGACTGCACTGAGTTCCGCACAGGCCTCGTTCGCGAACAAGCCAGCAGGGAATCGTGAAGGCCCTAGTAGATGCGTGAAAGGTAGGGACCTCGGCTGCTTGAGGCCAGCCACCTCGACCACTTCCGCGCCATGCCCATAGAGGTATCCGATCAGGGCCTCACGCGACCACTTCATCGAGCCTGCCGCGTGAAAGTCGGCAAGCGCAATCATGAAAGGCTGCCCCTTCACATGCGGCAGTTGGTCGTACCGGCGGAGTAGCTTGTTCCCAAGCGTCTTCGCAAAACGCACGGCCGCAGCACCGGCGAAAACCTCCATCGGTTCCGTTGGCGGAGCGACCTCCTGCGCGTTGAAATGGTTGTACGGGACAGAGGGATTGGCGGTAACCGCCTCAACCCATGCCGAGTCTCCGCGTCGGTTCTCGATGCGGAAATCTGGAGACTCTTGGGGTTGCGTGACAAGGTGGCCCTGCTCCCTAAAGGCCCCCAGGAGGATCGCTTCCCAGAGCCGAGTGTGGAAGTTGCCTGTCTGGCAGTCGCTTACCCAGTTCGCATCTGGTCTAGGAAGAGCGAGATAGAGCTGATTGAGCATCCATGCGGCTCGGTGATGCGTAGGGGCAGCGAGAAGCCCGAACACATCACTCGCGGTTCTACTGCCCAAGTCATACAGCGCAGCGCGCGGTGGAACGCCCGATGGGACGGGCTCACGTGCCTTCCCCTCGACTAACGCCTCGCCGATACGACGCATCGCTTGGTCGCGATCCGAAATGCCGTCTGCCGCATCGGTGATCGTCCACACATCATCGACACGGCGTCGCATCACGAGCACCCCAAAAACGTTGGAGTCGTCGCGCGTCAATACTCCAACTGAAGCGCCGTCATCGGTAGTCCAGGCCCCCGCTGGCGGCCTCGAACCAAAGCCATGGCCACGAGGAAGAGATAGCGCGTAGACAGCGAAGAGTGGCTCAGGAAGTTCCTTCATTTCTTGCGTCCGGCGCTGATCCTGCGGGTCCCGCAACGACTTCGTGGCGAGGGCTCGCCCACGTCCACCGTCACCCATCAAGGTCCGGCGACCAGTCAGCAGAGCCAATTCGGTACCGTATCAGAGCAGTACGTGCAACTTCTGCACGCGAGGCTGGCAAATCGGTACCGGATATAGAGGGCAGGCAGCTCTCTTGAACGCCTTCGAGCTGTTCCTGCCCCCTCCCTCTCGGCCACCAACGTCTTTCGACCGTAGGTAGCCACAACCATTCATCGCTCCCGCACCTTTTCCAGGTGAGGCGGAGCCCTGAACTAACCAACTCGATATGCACTCTATCAATGAAGAAGTACATCCCGCACACCTTGAGGGTGGCAACTGTTGCTCGCCAACTCCTCAATCGCCGTCCACTCTGGAGAGGCTCAGCTCGCTCGCACACAGCAAGGTGCTCGCAGCCCTTCGAGGTTACGGAAACCAGATCAGCTCAACGCATGGGCAAGCGCTCCTAGACCTGAGCAAAGCGCTCAGCGGTCAAGCCCTCGGCGTCCTTCCAGGACGGTTCGCGTATGCGATGCCTTGTGGTGCCGGAAAGACTCAGAGCGTCGTTGCTTGGATCACTGCCGTTCATGAGCTACGACTCGGACTGTCCGTAGCCGTTTCAGCATTTCAGATTGACGCCCTCTGCTCGATCAAGCTGGACTTGATGCGGGCAGGAGTTCCAGAGTCAATGATCGGCCTTAGGCATAGTCAAGGCGCCAACGCGAGACTTCCCGATACGGGTGAGGATGATCGACCCATCATGCTGGTGTCTCACGCGCGGATTCGAGGGCAGCGTGACTCATCGACGTTTGCACTGCACAAAGGAGCCAAACGCCACCTCCTGATTTGGGACGAGAGTCTCATCACCGCCGACGTCCAAGTTCTAACTTGGCTGGACGTTAAGTCGGCTGTCGAGCGACTACTTCCTGAGTTGCATGACTCCTGCTTGGCCCACTGGCTCAGGGATGCACTTCTAGCGATGCAGGCCGATCTCGATGCTCAACGCATGGGAGTGAAGCCCCAGCCCATTGATCTCCGCGGCTCTCTCGATCTGGATGAGATCCAGGCACTAGCCTGCCAATTGCGGTCTGGAGGGAGTCCACTTCGCGTTGCGGCGGTTAAGGCGGTGCGGCAGTTGACCAAGCTAGCCACGCATCCGATCTCGATGGCGTTGACGGGCAACGGCATGTCAGGCGATGGTCTGATCCGTTACACCGTCGCCGTACCAGCCGAACTCGACAACATCGCAGTTCTGGACGCCAGCTATCCGATTCGGGAACTGACGCACAACCACGCGATCCTCGATGGGACAACTTCAGCGATGAGGACGTGCAAGAGGTATGACCGAGTCTCGGTACGACAACTCTGCCTAGCGACTGGACGGACAACACTCCAGACTCATCCTGATCGTCTTAAGGAAATGGTCTCTGCCCTTGCCGCAAGCGTCGCCGACATCCCGATGGACGAGGCCATCTTGATCTTTACCTTCAAGGGTGATGACGATGCAACTTTGCTTGCGAAGGTACGGAGAGAACTGGGAGAACGCGGTGTCGATCTCGAGGCTCGGCTGTTCAACGGTCGTGCCCGAATCAACTGGCTGACATGGGGGAACGAGACAAGCCTGAGCGAATACAGCCACTGTCAGCACATCCTTCTAGGTGGCGTACTTCGTCGAAGTCCGCTTGACCTATCAGCAAGTGCTGCGGGACGTGAAGATGACTTGTGCTATCGACCTACGTCCGAGCAACTGAGGGCGATTCAACTGTCAGAAGTGGCTCACTGTGTGCTCCAGGCGATGAACCGAGGGAGCTGTCGGAATGTGGATGAAGACGGCATGGCCCATGCGATGTCGCTAACTGTCCTAGCAGATATCAAAGGCTTGCACGAAGCCCTCGCCGAGAGCTTGCCCGGCATCGTGTGGAAGATCGTCCCTGATCTCAAACTTGGTCCGCTCACGCAGAGCCTCTCAGCACGGATAAAAGCTCATCTGCTGACGCAGCCAGCTTCCGTGAATCGGCTAAGTATCCGGAGCATCAAAGCGGGGGTTGCCGTTCCAGCCGATCGGCAGACCTGGCGGGACGCGTTGACGTTCGCTCTGGTTTTCGTGAGGCTTCAAGATCCAAGCCAAACTTGGCAGCGAGCCGGTCAATCCGTGATCCGCTCGATTCGCTGACAAACGTGGGGGGTGAGCCCAATAGAACACCTTATGGAGCTACCCCCCTCGTTTCGTCGGCCCGGCCTGCTGACGGCTTGAAGTTGACTCGTCGGTCAGACAACGGAAACTCGGCGCGGCTCAAATTTGCTAGACATTTTTGAGGGGGCACCTTCGAACAAATGCATGCACGCTTCCCCCCCGCGCCCCCTTCGAAGACCGCTAGCGGGCACCTCACCTCCTCTATGCGCCTAGCCGTGCCGATGTGGCGTGCGGCCAAGTTTGTGCCCAATGTAAGCACGCTCATCTACTCGGCGAACTTGGTACGCGGCACGGGAGCACGGCCATCTGTCTCATCCTCTAGCGGAGTGGCAATGTGCTAAGTCCGTATTTGGGCTTGACAAGCCTAGCGTGCTCCTGGTCGGCCCGCCGGGTACCGGCAAATCGATGCTCGCGCAGCGGCTGCCGACGCTGCTGCCGCCCTTGTCGGAGTCCGAGGCGCTGGAGTCCGCCGCGCTGCTCAGCGCCAACGGCCAGTTCCGCCCGTCGATGTGGGCGCAACGCGCCTTCCGCGCGCCGCATCACAGCGCCTCGTCCGCCGCGATGATCGGCGGCGGCTGTCGGCATCTCAAATAATTGCGACTCACTCTAAATAGCTGCGACTGGATTTCGCCGCTGGCCCAGCGTCGCATAAACGGGCGCACCTCGGGCTGCCGAGCTCGGGGGATACGAGTCTTGAACTCCGTCGGCGGACGGCTCAAGTGCGGTCATTCGGGTGGTGACTGTCAATTATTTGGAATTATGGTGGGCGGATAATTTCCCCCTGATAGCCTTGAACGAATTATTCGTGAAGTGGAATCGCTATCGAAGAAAGGTAGTTGCGCCGCTCGACTATGTCGAAGGCGTCGATTGGATGCTGCGAGCGTCCCGCTCGACGGTCTGGACCGGGAATTGGCAGCCATCGAATCAGAGCCCAGACATCCGGAACGACCAACGCGACGAGTGGCGCGGTCAAGAGGTGAACGCGCTCATCGCTGCACCCGCTCCGTGCTTATTGGGAAGCACAGAGGAGCCCCGATCGGTGAGCTAAGTCCGAGCCTCTAGGTCCGCGGCACCGCGTGAATGCGGTCGCCTAGTTCGTGCTTCCCCCCTTCAACCAAACCACAAGTCGTTCTTGCAGCCGGGGGCATGACACCCCGAGGCTCGGATCGCAAACGAGGATCTGTACGCCCCTGATTGAAGGAAGCTCCTCAGCTTGGTCGTCCAGGACCACTGATTCGCCGATCTCTGGGTGTTCTTCCAAGTATCTTCGAATGGCATGCGCCTTATGGCCTGGAGGCGCGACGCCCTTGAAGGCATCGCCCAAAGGCTCAAGGAAGTCCCGCATGTACTCTTCCGAATACGAATCCCGCCAGCTGGAGTGGACGACGACGCCCACATCGCGGAACGGTCCAACGATCGCCGCGAGCTGCGGCAACCACTCGAAGGGCAGGACCTCACCGGGCTTGCCGCCGGCTGGATGAAGTACACCATCGAAGTCGAGAAAAAGCACTCTCAAGCAGCAGCTCCCGCGAGTCTTCGACCATTCTCCACGAGGTCCCCGGGCGCCCGGCCGGCGGCCTGATCCCTCAGGAGGCAGATCGCAGCGCCGCGGCGCCGGCCTCGTTAATCTGCGCTGCCAGCTGCCGAGCACGAGCATCCGGTCCAATATTGCTTCCAACGAAAAGCCATGCCAGCACTCCGACGACCGCACCGACGCACAGCCAGCCCAGGGCCATCGCGGCTTGATTGTCGAGCGGCCCCTTCGACACAAAGAATGCGATGGCCGCCAGGAGGCCGGCAAACGCGGCGGTCCAGCGCAGCAAGCTGCCCAGCGCCCCCACATTGATTCCCCAGCTGCGAAGCGCCGTGCGTAGCACAGTGATGTCGCACACCATGTCCCCACTCGAATGGTTCCGAGCACCAAAGCTAGCCCCGTCTCGCAACCACGCAGGTGCGCCGAAGAGCACGGACACGCGGTGCCCCTCGCGCGCCGGCAGCACGAAGCCATTCAACTGAACGAAGCGCTCTACACCAGCCTCGTCTTGCAGCCAGAACCCCTGAACATCACCTCCCATACGGGCACCTACAACAAAGTCGTTGGTCAAACTCAATTCGGCGGTCTTGCGCCCGGAACCAACGCGATCGCTTGGAGCGCTGATAACGATCCCCGTAAGCGTGGCGAGTCGAATTCGTTGGCCGTTGTCGAGAACTACTTCGGTGAGTTTCATGTCTGCATCCCTTGGATCGCGTAGATTGTGACTTAAACGCGGGTGACGCAAAGACGACTAGCGTGAAGACTTCCACAGGTGTCTTCACCACGGATCAAGCCAATAGAGATTGCCTCCAGTGCCCGCGAACTGCTGGCGCTGAATCTCATCCGGCTTCGAAGTGAACGGGGTTGGTCCCAGGAGGCGCTGGCATTTGAGAGCGGCTTGCACCGCACGTTCATCGCGCACGTCGAACGACTGCATCGCAACGCCTCGATCGACAACATCGAGCGTCTCGCTCAGGCCCTTGAAGTCCCGGTGCGGGACCTGTTTGCTCCGCGTCTCAAGAAGTAGCCAGCATGGGGGCGCTTGAGGTCCGCCAGCGGACTTTTAGGCGGCGCCGCCGTACTGCAGCGCAACTAGCAGATCTCTCACTTTTCCAGCCCCAGCCGAGGTTCGAGCGGCATCAAGGGGCGACAACCCGCCGAGCAACGGGTGAGGCGCGGCAAGCCAAGTCTTTGCGTCCTCACAGGTGGAAAAGATGCGCTGCGCCAAATCCTCGATCTGGTACCAAGTGATGACCTGCTGTTCTGCAGAGGCGGGCATGTTGCGCGGCGGACGCTTGAGTCAGTCAAGGATACCAACGATCCGTGCTTGGCAAGGCATAGTTGATGGAATGGCGCTGCGGGAAATGACTTCGGACTGGGCGGGGCTAGCAAGTACATTTGCCTGATCGCAGCCTCCGACCTTCAGAGGAAAAAAGTGATCACTTCTCGCCTTGACGCCGATGGACGCGTGGCGTTGCCTCGCAACGTTATCGATGCATTCGAGCTCCAGGATGGGGACGCTGTGGAGTTCGTTCAGCTGGGACCTCATCGCTTTGAGTTACTCGTGCGCAACCGGTCGGTCGCGGAACTCAGGCGACTCTTTGTAGCGTCAAGAGGCGTCTCCATCGACGAGATCAACGAGGCAATCAAAGCCCAAGGCGCCTCGGCGAACATTGCCAATCACCGGACCCAGTTTGGCGACCGCCAACAAGAGCCTGCAGCGATCCGCCCCCCACCCGAACATGAGGACTAGTTGCTAGGCGAGCCTCGTTGGCAGATGGACTTGCGCGCTTTGCTCATCGCCCTCGATGGGTGGCCTGAGCACATCAAGCATGCGCGTCCGTCTAGATGCCGCTGCGGACCCGACAGTCTCGAACAACGCTTTGTCGATGCCGTGACCTTCGAGCGCAGGGACGGTTAGCTGATCCTTTATGCGTGCTGCGGGCGCTGGTCGCGATTGACCGGCACGCTTGCCCGCCCTGACCGCCTCACTGTTCCTAACCAGACTGCCGCTCTGCAGCCGACGCTGTCGGTCGCGGCGTGAAGGAAGGCTCACGCTCTGGGGTCGAAAGCGATCAACGGCTCACTGGTTGTTTTACGTTCGGCGCGGACCGCAGTCGTGATGACGGACAGCGATTCAGCCGCCCACCTGGACGACCGAAATCATCATGTCTGCGTTTCTTGGCATCGGATCCATGGCCTTGGGCACGTAGACGAGGTCCCCGTCGGCTATGGCCGCGCCGGTCAAGCTGCAAAGTGCGCTGCGCCGCGCAACTGCTTGAGTCCAGACCTGGTACCCATAGTGATACTCACCAGGCGCCCAACAAGCGACCGCAACCGTCCTCGGACTTGGGCGATCAACGATGGCAAGTCTGGGGCGCTCTTGCAACCTGTTTGCCCGCCCGCGGTGGAGAGGCAGCCCATGTTCGTCAGCATCATGCAGCGACCCGAAGCTGTGCGGAATCGCTCCAGACGTCGCCGAGAGCGATTTCGTTGAACTCGATGAACTCATCCGTTGTCTCCTGCATCCCGGCATCAGGCGGCACGTGATCGGCTAAGTTACGACAGCTTCAAACGGCCACTGATGCTCTGCCGACTAGTGCGCCGCCTAGTCATTGGAAGCTGATATGAGCATCCTCGCCGCAAAGAACTGCGGTTGAAACCAGGAATTGCTCCTCCTTTTCGATACCGATGGAGCGGACAAATCGTTCGAATGCGGCATTTTTCCCGGTTTGAAGAAATCGCACTCTTGCTTCCGCGATACCTTCACTGGCCAAAGCATGGCCGAGCAAAAGTCGCTCAATCTGCAGCCCCGCGATCCGACACGACATCACAAACTGAATCACATCGCATCCATGCAGACGCAAAAAGCAGACGTCGCCGTGGTGTCCGAAACGGTCTTCAACAGAGAATCCGAGTAGCGTTTCCCCACGGGCCTGGGCAGCAGCAAGAATATCCAGGCTCACCTTCTCGCCGGTCGAGTTCCATTGATTGGTCTTGTTGATGAGTTCGATGGCGCGCAATTCTCGACTGGTGCCCACACCTGGAGTAACCTTAAACATGTGCGCTTTCACACCGAGCTCGCGCAAGTAGTCTTGCGCGCTGACAGAATCTTTCCACTTGAGTCGGCTTTCATTTGCTTGAATCATCTTGGTCCGATGCGCCGATTCGGGGCTGACTCGCGCCACCTGCATCTCAGGTGCGTGTAGCAATATCTGTCGACTGTAAAGAAAGTACCGACCCAACACACGCATGCTTGGGAATGCAGTTTGCATTTGCGCGCGCTCGTGGGGATTGTCGTCAATAAAAATTGTATTGCCCGGAAGGATATTGGTGCGGGAGAGCATCGTCGCCATGTTTTCTGGCTTTGACGAAAAGTTCACCAGAACACTTGCAAAATCTTCGTATTTCAGCCGACTCCCAAAGATTGCAGGAAAAACTTTGCGAATGAAGTCCTCGTCGTTACGCGAAATGATGCCGAGTAGGACGCCACGCTTTTTGCAGTAGAGCAACGCTTCCGCCAGTCCCAATGGCCATCCCTCAACTAGCGCGCGAAGTGAGCCCTCGGTCAACTCAGCCTCTGAAAGAGCACTGTCGCCTATGACGCCACGCCACAGAGTGTCGTCAAGATCGACAACGACCAGCTTGATCTGATCCTGCTGGCGCAGTATTTTCAGCTGAGCCAAAAGCTCGCAGACCACGGCATCGGCTATGGTCTGAGGAGACATCAGCGTGAAATGCTCAACAATGCTCGGGGTGGATTCCATCCGACTCCCATTGCTCCCATCCCGAGGCACGGGAAACATAGATCCGTGTGAATACCACTCAACGAATTCGTCAGTGAAATACATCTTCCCGTACGTGCTCAGAATTGCATCGAAGTCGACCGCGTGACAATTGGAAAGATCTCTGCAAATCCGGTCGAGATCCAGATTTAACTGATGGATGAAATGACGGATGTTCCCGAAAGAATCGGCGGGCATCAACCGACCATTTGGATTGAGAACAGGCTCGCAGAAGTTGAGGAAAAATGCGGGGCACTGCCCCTGCTCCGCCACCTCGTGCAATCGCCGAACTTGCTGTTCCATGTCGCGACGGGTTTGACGGTAGAGCGCTTGGTACGCCAACTCATCGCCCATCGGGGTATGCCAAAGGGCGTCGTCGGGCAGTAGCTCCCGCAACGTTAGTGCAAAAAGGACGGCGTCGTAATGATTGATCGGCTCTGGAAGTTGCGGCAATGGGCCCGCGTGGTATAGAACCAGATCCATCGCCGCGAGCGAACTCCTGGCGATTTGCTCAAGTGTGCACGGCCCCACCGCGAGAAGCCTCGAAGCCCCCCCGGCGCCCAAGATTGTGGGATTCCGAAAGTTCGCCCCCCGGAAGTGAGCGCTGTACTCAGCAAAAGGGATGGAATCTAGCGTTTTCATTTCAATTTGCAAAACTCAGGCATTGCGCCTTCAATTTGTATCTGTCTCCGGGGGCACGACTTGGCAGTCTCGAAGACACGTGGATTACTCGGCGATCTATTTCATTTGGCGTAGCTTGCGCTTCGCCTCTCTTAAAAGACGCCTTGGCTCAATCGCCAGGCAAATACTTCAACGGGGAGCCTGGAGATTCGCTAGTGACTCCTGCAGCGCTTTGAACTCAGGCGATCTCCTGAGCGCGGCCGCTCCAGCGCGCTGAAGTTCAATCACATCGCTGCGCTCGATGGTGAAAGCCGTGGGCACACGCAGGAGCGAGTGGCGGACCTTGTCGTCGGGCACGTCGTGCAGGCTGACGCTGATGACATGAATTTCGGCATCGGCTGCGAAAGGGCTTCCCGGCTGGCCGCGGATGCGTTCGACCTCTGCGCGCCAGCGCTGCAGGTCGTCGTTGAGTAGGGCCAGCGTGAGTTGTGTTTCGCGCGAGCCAGCGCCGAAGATGAGGGACTCAAGCACCTGCGTCGTGGATGGCACCCGGTCGCTGCTGTCGATTCGTTCAGCCAGACCCCGCTCCGAGTTCACCGTCACGAGTACTAGCCGACGCAGCGTGCCGGGCTTCACGTCAGCGAAGTTGGCGCTCATCGACCCAACGGCCACCAGCCGGTCTAGCATCAGCCTCACGCCGAGGTTGTCGGTAACGCCACCGTCCACAAGATGGATGAAGGGGCGCTCTTGAGCATTGCCGTAGCTGTCGACGCTGCTCTGCAGCATGCGGGTTCGGTAGTCCTGTCCCTTCGACACTGGGACGGTGGGTAGTGGACAGGTGCCGGCATGGTTGCGTACCGTCACCGGCGACAACAGCAGCGGGACCGCTGAAGATGCCGCCACCGCAAAAGACAGCGGCGTGGCACCCAGGTCCGAGCAGATCAGCTGGAACTGCTCAGCGGTGAAGTCGAAAGGCGCACCAGTGGTCAGGTCGGTAGCCGTGATCATCAGGTCGGGCGCCCCGGGGCGCTGGCGCACGTCTGCGAAGGTGCGACCTTCGAAGAGTTCGTCCAACCGCTGCGCCAGGATCTGGCTACGGCCGTACCAAGGAGAGGTGAGCTTGTAGAGCCGTTCTGGCCAGAGCGCCTCGCGGATCAGGCGGCTCTCAAATGGCACCAGCAGGAAGTCCGATTCGAAGCGATCAAGCGTCGCGTCACCGAAGGCAGCGTAATGCGCTGCAAGGATGCTGCCTCCCGACACTCCGCTGATCAACGCTGTGTGGTCTAGCAGAGTCGTGGGCTGGCCGTTGAGGGTGAAATTGGTGGCCTTGAGTTCGCGCAGCACGCCCAGCCCGAAGGCCGCGGCCCGCGCTCCGCCGCCCGAGAGCGTGACCGCCATCATCACCGGTTGCGATGCTGCTTGCTGCGTGGAGCGCAGTGGCTCCTCGGGTGAAGACACGGGGGCCAGCGGTGGGTTGATCCAGGGCCGATAGCTGGAACAGCCAGTCAGCATCCCCAGCGCCAGCAGCGCTGCGCACCGCATCCATCGGTTCAAGGACGTTGCCTGCGCAACTGTCGGTGCCGCATCATTCCCTCGGAACATGTATGGGTAGGCCATGCTGGTGCCGTTCGCTGCGTCTCGATTCAACTCAGCCGGATGGGCGGTAGCGCGCGGAGGTGCAACTGCTCGGTTGCCCATAGCAGACCAGTGCGCGCCCAACCCAGAACCGCTGCTTGGTGGCGCCGATGCAGCCAGTCATGCCCGAGTTGAGCCACCTTTCCACTGAGGAAATGGCCCGGCAGCACGCCGGCACTGCCGAGCGTGCCGTAGGCGCTATAGCGGCTCAAGGAAACCAGTGCACCTAGATCACGGTGGCGGAAGTCCGGCACCTTCCGTCCGCACAGCAGTGCCGGAAAGTGGCGGACCAAGTGCTGGGCCTGCTGGGTAGCGACCTGGGCGGTGGGGGGCAACTGGCGTTCGCTACCGCCCTGCCGCAGGCTCGCGCAATCACCGATGGCAAAGATGCGCTCATCCCCCGTGCTGTGAAGCCCGGGAGCGACGTGCAACTGTTGCTGGCCGTTGCTAGCCAGGCCGCCAATTCCGGACAGCACGTCGGGCGCTTTCACGCCGGCTGCCCAGACGGTAAGGTGAGTCCGTTGGTGGCTCAGTCCCGCCACATCAACGCCGCTGGCCGAAACTGATCGCACTCGCGTGCCGGTATGGATCTCGAAGCCCAACGCCTGCAACGTCTCTTGGCTGGCCGCCGCAATGCGCTCGGGGAAAGCGGCTAGAAGCCGGGGCGAACTCTCGAAAAGGCTGAGGCGCAACCGTCGCCGCATGCTCGCGTCGCCGAAGCCAGAGGCCAATTCCATCAACTGGCTGAGTTCAGCTGCAAGTTGCACACCCGTGGCGCCGCCGCCGACGATGGCCACGCGCACTTCCGTGTCATGAAGGGCTGCGCGCAACAGCTGAGAGCGCAGCGCGGTGTTGAAGCGCTCAGCCTGCTCTTGACTATCGATGGCGTGCGCGTGCGTCCGAACACCTGGAGTGCCGAAGTCGTTGATGCCGCTGCCCAGCGCCAGCACAAGCCAGTCGTAAGGCAGATCACGAGCCTCGACGGCCACTGAGCCGTCGGCGGCGAGCAGCGGTGCCAGGCGCACGCGACGCGCGACACGGTCCAACGCGACCAACTCGCCCGGCTCGAATGCATAGCCATGGCGCTGCGCGTGGGCGAGAAAGCTCACCCGCTGCAGTTGCACGTCCCGAGTGCCGGCAGCCAAGGTGTGCAGCATCGGCTTCCACACATGCGTGAAGCTGCGATCCACCAGCGTCACCCGAGCTTGGCCTTTTCGGCCCAGGCCAGTAGCGAGTAGAAGGCCGGCAATCCCTCCGCCGACAATAACGATGCGCGGCGCGGTCATTGCTTGGTCTGCGGCTGCCAAGCAGCCAGTGCCAGCTGCACCTGGGCGTAGGCAGAAAGGGCCTGAGCCTGCTGCTGAAGATGCTGCTGCTCGGCGGCCAGCTGCTGAAGGCGAGCGGCAAGTGCTGAGCCTTCCGGTTCCAGCCCAAGCGTTGAGCGGCGGCTTGTGTATGCCAGCATTTGATCCGCCGCCTGCAGCGCCGCATGTGCCTGCTGCCAGCTCTGCCATTGGGCTTGCCAATTACGTAGGGCCGACTCGCTTTCGGCCAGCGCATTGAGCACGGTTTGCTCGAACTGTGCCCAGACTCGCTCGTTGCCAGCCCTCACGGCGGCGGTTTGCGCAGCGCGGCGCCCACTGTCCAGCCACTCCCAACGCAACACTGGCCCAGCGGCGTAGCGTACGGCGTTGGACTGACCAAGGTTACCGGCGGTTTGCTGCAGACCCAGCGTGGCGGCAAGCGACAGGGTGGGCAGGTGGGCACGTTCAGCCAACACCTGCTGGCCAAGTCCGGCGCGCAGCAGCGCGTCAGCCCGGGCCACATCGGGCCGGCGGCTGAGAAGGTCGGCGGGGACCGTCAGCGTTGCGTCGTCCGGCACACTGGGCAACGCGCTCGGTGGCAGCAGGCGCTGCAGCGCGGCACTGGGCCGTGCAGGTGATTCGCCCAATAGCACAGCGAGCGCGGCAAGTTCCACCGACCCCTGGGCGAGCCAGCTGGCATGGGCTGCCCGCAATTGGGCCAGGTCTGCCGTGGCCGCATCGACCTCGCGGGGATCGGTCAAGCCAGCGCGAGTTCGAGCTTGTAGCCGAGCCAGTCTCTGTTCGCCTACAGCCACCTGCTCTGCCGCGAGGCGTTCTGCCCGCTGAGCGTGGCGCAGGGCCACGTAGCGGCGAACCACTTCGGCCTGTAGCAGCGCTTGGGCCCCTCGTGCGTCGGCGGCGCTGGCATCCACCTCGCGCTCAGCCGCAGCGCGGGCCGTGCCGGCGCGACCGAACAGATCGATCTCCCAGCTCAATGCCTGACCAAATGTGATGAGACGCCGCTCGGGCGGTCGGGGCAAACTTTGACGATAGGGGTCTACCTCAGTCAGTGCCGGGCGCGTAACCTGGGCCTGAGCGTCAAGGCTGCCGAGCGGGCGGGATTCGGCCTGCACGCCACCGGCACGTGCGCGTGCCTCGCGGACGCTGGCCAGGGACGCCTGCAGATCGAGGTTTCGCGCTTCGGCCTGGGCGACAAGTGCATCGAGAGCGGGATCGCGTAAGTCCTGCCACCAGGCACGACCTGCGGTGCCAGCCGTCGTCGTTCGGCCGGCTGCGGCGGGCAGTGTCCCGTCGTGGCGGGCCTGAAGCGACGCCAGCTGCGAGCCAGGGGACACCGACGCACAGCCACTCAGGATCAGCGACAGGACCAGGGCGGCCGGCATGAAGCGGCGGCAAGGAAGGGTTGCAGTCATGGCTTCGAAGGGTCAGGCGGCCGGACGGGCCGGGGCCGGCACGCGATAGGCGACGGCGTAGAGCGCAGGGATGAGTCCCAGAGTGATCAGCGTGCCCAGAGCTAGCCCCCCCATCATCACGACGGAAAGACTGTTCCAGACCGCGCCGCCGAAGAGGTACAGCGGCACCAGACCCAGGATGCAAACCATCTTGGTCATGACGATCGGTCGCAGCCGCTTCGCGGCCGCATCCTCGATGGCCTCAAGCGCTGGCATGCCGCTGGCGCGGGCCTCGTCGATTGCGTCAAGCAGCAGCACCGCGTTGTTGACGATGATGCCTGCCAGTGCAAGCAAGCCCAGAGTGCCGACGAAGGTAAGGGTGGTGCCTGTGACCTTGAGCGCTATGGCCGCGCCGATGCTGACGAAGGGAATGCTTGCCAGCACGATGAGGCTCTTTCGCAAGCTCTCAAACTGCCAGACGAACAGGAGGAACATCGCGACCACGCAAGCGGGAAGCAGGGACGAGATAGCGCCGTTAGCGCTGGCGTTCTCTTCGATCTCCCCACCAAGTGCGATACGCACCTTGCCATCGTTCTGAAGGACTGCGGTCTCTTTCGCCACGGCGTCGGCCAGGGTCTGGGCGGTCCAGTGAGCATGCTTGGCCGTGACGGTGATCGTGCGCTCTTGGTTGTAGCGCTGGATGACCGAGGGTTCGGCGGCAAGCCGCACTTGCGCCACTTGGCCCAAAGGCACGGTGCCACGGCCATCGGGGCGCAACAGCGGCGTGGCGCGTAGTTGCTCGACGCGCTCGCGTGCGTCCGCTACGCCGCGCACCACCACTGGCAGCAACGTATCGCCGTCACGGAACTGCGTGACGGCCTGGCCGGCAAGCAGGGTGTCGAGCTGGCGGGCGATGTCAGCGCTGGACAGACCGGCAGCGGTAGCCTTGAGCTGATCCACCTGCACTTGCAGTTGAGGAATGGCACGCTCGGCGTCGCTGCTCAGCTCGACGATACCGGGCAGACTGCGCAGTGCCTCGGTGAGCTTTGCGGCCGCCTCGTGGTGGGAATGGCCGTCTGCACTGGAAAGGCGGAACACCGCCAGTCCTGACTCTGCAGACCCCATTGAGAATCGTTTGGGTTCGAAACGCACGTCCGGGAAGAGCTTGGGTAGGTCCTCGCGCAGACGTTTGAGCGCCTGATCATGGGTCGTGTTTGGCGCAAGGCTCAGCACTGCGTATGCACGGTGCGAGGCGGGTGTGGGTGGGTTGAGCGCCAGGATGAAACGCGGTCCGCCGTCGCCCACGTAGACCGCTTGACTTTGAATCTCAGGGAAGCGCTTCGCATCTGCCAGAGCCTCGGAGATGCGGCTGGCGGTCAGCAGCGTGGTGTTGCCGCTGCTGTCGGGCGCCAGCTCGATGGACATCTGCAGCTGGCGCCGCTCGGAGGCCGGCATCAGCTCTGATGGCACATGGCCGAATAGCCAGCCCGCAGCCACCAGCAGCGCCACCATGCTGCCGATGTACAAAGTCTTGTGACCCAGCACCCATCGCACTTTGCCGCGGTACCAGCCTGTCAGCGCTTCGACGGCACGTGCCGTGCGGCTGAGCTGCGCATGATGGTGTGCAAACCGCTGGCACAGTAATGGCGTCACAGTGACCGCCAGCACGAGCGACAGCAGTAGCGCGATCGCCATAACGATGCCCATGCTGCGCAAGTACTCACCGGTTTCGGTCTGACTCAGCACGAGCGGCATGAACGTCAGAATGATGGCCAGCGACGACACAAGCAGTGGCACGAACATCGTACGCCCAGCCTGCGCTGCGGCCTGCTCCCGCGGCTCCCCCAAACTGAGTCGCCGCTCCATGTCTTCGGCGACAACGATGGCGTTGTCAACGAACAGGCCCAGAGCGATGATGACTGCGCCGGTAGAGATGATGTGTAGGTCGATGGAGAGCAGCTTCATCACCACCAAGCTGCCTAGCACCGTGGTTGGAACGATGGCGCCGACGATGAGGCCTGTGCGCATGCCGAGGAAGAGAACCACGATGCCCATGACGATGACGGTGGTCTCCAGGAACACCTGTCCGACCTGCTTGAGTTGCTTCCCGACGACCTGGGCCTGGTCAGTGATGGGCACGAGCGACATGCCAGCCGGTAACTGACCTTCCAATCGGCTGATTTCCTCGCGCAGCCTCGTTGCAAAGCTGGTCACGTTCAGCCCGGGGTCCATAGACACCGCGAGTACTGCAGCCGACTGGCCGTTGACAAAGGCGCCAGAGCTGGCCGGGTCGACTGGCAGGCGTTCGATGCGGGCCAGTTGTCCCAGCGGCAGCCAGCCCCCGCGCGGCAGAGGCACCGGTGTCTGGGCCAGTTCTGAGATGCTCGTGGCATCCCCGCTGACCTGCAGCGCAAGGTGTGCGCCACCGACCTGCACGAAGCCGGCCGGCGCCACAATATTGCGGCGAGAAAGCGCATCGGCCACTGCCGTCGGGGCAAGACCTTGAGCAGTCAGCGCTGCCATGTCGAGGCTAACCTGCAATTGCTCGTCACGTACGCCATGCAACGTGACTCGCTCCACTCCTGGCAGGTGGTAGAGGCGATCACGCATCAGCCGAGCTTGGTCACGCAACTCGCCAGGCGTATAGCCGTTACCGGTCAGGCCGAGGGTGAGCACGGCCACGCGGCCGAACTCGTCATCCACGATGGGGCCAACAGCACCCTGTGGCAAGCGTGGCTGCACCTCAGCCAGCCGGTTGCGAAGACGCTGCCAGACGGCAGGTAGCGCTTGAGGTCCGACGCTAGCTTCCAGCTCGACGTAGCTGAACGCAAAGCCGGGGCGCACGGTGGTCTTCACGCGCTTGACCTCCGGCAGTGTCTGGATGGCCTCCTCCGATGGACGCGCCACCAACTGCTCCATGCGCTCGACGGAGGCACCTGGCACAAGCGTGAGGACGGTGGCCGTGCGAATGGTGATCTGCGGCTCCTCCGTGGATGGGAAGTCCATCACTAGCCAAAGACCGGACAGGACCAGAAGCAGCGCGGCGAGGAACGCGAAGCGCGGCCGCTTCAGCGCGTAGGATGCAATGCTCACAGTGTGCTCCTCAGCGCAGGCGGCTCACTGCCATAATCCGTTCACCGGCAGCCAAGGTTTGACCACCAGCCACAACGACCTGCTCGCCCAGCTTCAAACCACTGCGCACCTCTACCCGTTCGCCCTGCACGTCGCCAAGTTGAACGGTCACGCTGTCCGGCACGTCTTTGCCTTCGGGCAGGCGCAGCACACGACCTTGGCCCGGGTGCGCCGAGTCCAGCTGCACTGCCCGCAGCGGCACCAACAGCGCTGCATTGCCATCGGACGGCCAAAGTTGCACCGACACAGCTTCGCCCGTGGGCCATTCGTCTGGCACGCTGAGCAGCACGCGACGGGTGCCCCCGGCTTCCAGTCGGGCGCCGATTTCCTGCACTTTCCCGATGGCCACGTTCGCAGCTCCGCGCATCTTCACGGACTGGCCCGCAGTCAGCGCGAGCGAAGCCGGCAGCGCCAGCCACAATTCACGACCGCGGCCCTCGACGGCCAGCACCGGAGCGCCAGCGCCGACCGCTTGTCCGACCTCTAGCTGGCGCATGGCAATGCGGCCATCAAAAGGGGCCCGCAACTCAGTCTGCTCCCGGCTCCAAGCTGCGGCGGTGCGCTGCGCATGCGCGGAAGCCACCGTGGCACGGGCAGCCCGTACTTCAGCTTGAATGGCGGTCCATTCCGCCTCGGTGGCCGCACCGCTATCGCGGGCGGCTCTCAACCGTACTTCTCGGCGCTGGGCTTCGTCTAGCGCGGCCTGCAGACGTTGCCCCTCCGCGTCGGCAACTGCGAGTTGAGCCTGCTGCGGCGTCGGGTCGATGAGTGCGAGCAGTTGTCCTCGATGCACGGTTGCGCCGGGCTCAACCCGAACATGTCGTACTACGCCGGACACTGCGAAAGCCAGTTCTGCGCGTTCTCGGGCTCTCACTTCACCGGCAAAGCTCAGCCCGCCAAGCGGCGCTTGCACCACTGGGGCCACCAGTACGGGTCGCGGCGCGGTTCGCGACGCAGCGCTATCTGCGTTGTTGCCGCACCCTGCGAGGATCAGCATGGAGACAGCGGAGACGATCAGGGTGCTCGCCGTGAGGACGAGGGAGGAGGCAGACGTAGGAATTGCGGACATGGAACTTCCGGCGGACCGATGCAGGTGTCGATGGGCTCGCACTCTAGGGATCAAGGTTCCCTAAAAAGGGAACTAATTCGGCCACATTGGGGGCAATTGGGGCCAAGCCACATCCTTCGAAGACACCTTCGGACGCACGGCGTGATTTACTAGTCGGCTATATCGCCGAGGTCATCCTGGCCCAGGGCTTTGCTGTTGTGCGCGCTGCGCCAACGGGCCATCAGGAGCCGAATCGGCCAGGTTCCCACCCGAGTTCGCCATGACTGAATCGCAATCCGAGAAAGATCCCTTCGAAGGGCGCCGCATCGCCAACCTAGTACCCGGGGTGGCTCGCATGGTGTTGGGGCTCGCCGAGGATCGCGGGATATCACCAGAGCGGCTTTGTCGTGGCCTAGGACTGAGCCCGCAGGATTTGACGATGCCCGATGTGCTCGTCTCACACCAGCAGACTCGCGCGCTCATTTTGCGAGCCCAGCGCATGCTGGATGAACCCGCACTCGGGCTGGCGGTGGGTGCGCGCGAAACGCCAGTGTCCTGGGGTCTGGCAGGCCTGGCCATGCTGACCTGTGAGACGCTCGGGGAGGCTGTGCACTACGGCCTGGAACGTCAGACGCAAACGGGATCGCTGCTGGAACATCACGTGATAGCCGACGGCCAGCGCGTTCATCTAAGCGCATCGCCTCGCCTATTCGACTTGGAGATCGAAGCATTTTTGGTGGAGGAGGCGTTTGCCGGCTCAGTAGCGGTCGTGCGTGCGATGGTCGGTCCAGGCTTTCGGCCACTGCAAGTCGACCTCGCTTATCCAAGCGGCGATCACCACAGGCTGTATGAACGATTTTTTCGCTGCCCTGTGCGCTTCCAGGCAGACGAGCATCGTTTGACCATCGAGGCCAAGTGGCTGCAAGCGCGTCTGCCGGGCCATGACCGCATAACGAGTGGTCTAGTTCGTCAGCAACTCAACCGGCTGCTGCAAGTGCCCATCGGCCAGGACGACCTCATAGAGTCGGTGGCGAACCGATTGCGTTACGGCCTGCAAGACGCTCCGCGCCAAGAGCAACTGGCAAGCCTAGTCAACGTTAGCGAGCGAACGTTGAGGCGTCGGCTTGAGCAACGCGATACAAGCTTCCGTGCGCTGCGGGACAGCACTCGCTTGGAACGTGCGCGCGATCTCCTCGCAAACACCACTATGACCATCTCAGAAGTCGCACAAGCGCTTGGTTATGCGGATGCTCGTTCTTTTCGCCGTGCCTTCAAGCGCTGGACAGGGCAGCTGCCCACATCACTTCGCGATGGATAGGACACGCGTGGGAGTTCCTGACTCAAGCAGCGGTCGGATGATCTCGTAACGCGCTCTTGCTTCGGCCCAGTCAGGCTCAGGGATACCCTCAACCGCCTGCGTCGAAGCGGGCGGGATCTGGCTGCCGATGGCTTCCAACTCCGCAACTCGAAGCACCTCCGGACGGCCAGTGTCGAGGTTGCGCGCAAAGACCGACTCCAGCCCAAGCACCTCGTCGACCCGGAAAACACCGCTCGCGTGTTTGACGAGGGCCCCCTGCGCGATGACGAAGGTGGACAGGTTCATCGTCACGGCGGCGTCAGCACTGCCGTCGTTCTCCTTCTCTTTAGCCATTCGTCGGAATCCAGAGGAAGGTGTTCAGGTTCAGTGGCAGACAGACATCGCACTCGATCCTGCGCTTCGCCACGAGGCTCCATAGCTGCGCAATGCCCTCGGCGCGATGTACGGTCGGGAAGTACTTGGTGAGCAGGTAGTCGAAGGTCGTCGTGCCTAGTTCTCCGAGGTCCTCCACGATGCAGTCGCTGAGCGCCTCATCGAACTCCAAATCGTCATACCGACGCAGGAAGTTAATGTTGTCCAGTGCCAAGGTACGAATCCGGCTCTCGTCCATGATGGTGAAGCGCCAACCCATGGAGATCGCATAGCGCCGAGCCGCCTTCCATTTCGAGCTCCACTCGCGCCAGTGCAGTTGCCAATCCTTCTGCGGCTTCACCTCCACCAACAGTGGCTTTCGCTGCATGTCGACCGGGGCAGTGGTCGAGCGGTAAATCACCAGGAAGTCCGGCGTGTAGGTGTACTGGCGGCCCGTCGGCGCGACGAAGGGAATCTCACAAGGCTGGGAGACGACCGCCGACACGGCCAGACTGTGCCTCTGCAAGTACAGGTAGTCCCGCTCAAGAAGCGACTCAAAGGGAACCCCTTCGTCGGAGTCACGAAAGAACACTTGTCCTGTGACGTTCCGGTAAGACCTTGGGATCTTTCGAACGGAGCGCGGGCGATCTGGGTAGTCGCAGCTATTTGAGGAGTATTGTGGGGCGGTCGCAGCAATTTTGCTCATATCCGTCGCAGCAATTTGAGAGTAGTTCGCGCTAAGTCATTGTGGCCCGTGTAACCGTGTCGCAGCAATGGAAAAATGCCACAGCGGCTCGCCGCCGCGGCCGGGCGAGATCACCCTCGCCCAGCACGGCGTGCTTTTTCTCGACGAACTGCCGGAGTTCCAGCGCATGTCACTCGAAGCCCTGCGCGAACCGCTCGAGACCGGCCGCGTCCACATCTCGCGCTCGGCGCATCAAGCGGAGTTCCCGGCGCGCTTCCAGCTGGTCGCGGCGATGAACCCCTGCCCCTGCGGACACCTGGGCAATCCGACCAAGGCCTGCCGATGTTCGCCGGATCAGGTCACGCGTTATCAGAACCGCCTGTCAGGTCCGCTGCTGGATCGCATCGACCTGACGGTGGAGGTGCCAGTGCTGCCGCCCGCGATCCTGTCGGCGGCCGCGGACGGCGAGACCAGCGCCGCCGTTGCCGCCCGCGTGGCTGCGGCCCGTGACCGCGCCATCCGCCGGCAGGGATGCACCAACGGACTGCTCGGGGCGGGACAACTGGACCGGCATCTCGCCATGGCGCCGGAAGCCGAAGCGATGCTGCATCGCGCCGCGGCGCGGCTGGCCTGGTCCGCGCGCAGCTTCCATCGGGTGCTGCGGATCGCGCGCACTGTCGCCGACCTGGCGGAGAGTGACGCCATCACGGCATCGCATGTCTCCGAAGCGATCCAGTGGCGCCGCGCGCTGCCGGGGCGCGATGCGTGAGCGATGGCGGAGCGCCCGTGTCAGTCCTCGTTCGGATCGAACTGATGGAGCGGGCTGTAGCCGGCCCGGGTCGGCGCTTCGAAAACGACAACGCCGACCCGGAGGTCGGCGTCGGTCGCAACACCGGGCAAGCCCGGGACGCAGCGTTTACTGGCGGATCAGCTGACCGTCGCTCACGCGCACGATGTCGCCGTTCTGCACACCCGGGTCGTGGCTGAACGTCATCGTGCGGTTGCTCTGGTCGGCGTTGCGCATCTTGACCACCCACACGGTGGTGCTGCGCTGGCGCTTCTCGATCTCGTTGCCGGCGTAGCCGCCCGCGACCGCACCGCCGACCGTGGCGATCTTCTTGCCCGTGCCGCCGCCGACCGCGCTGCCCAGCAGGCCGCCGACCACCGCGCCGCCAACGACGCCGATGCCCGTGCCCTGGCCTTCACGCGCCTCGGTACGGACCGACAGCACCGTCGCGCAGGATGCGCACAGGCGGGACTCGGTCTGGCCCGCGCCGGACGTGCCGGCGTTGTCCGCATAGCCGGTCGAACCGCCGTCGCGCGGCGCCTGCTGCTGCGCGACGCGGCGCGAGTCGTTGGCCGGACGCTGCTGGACGGCGTCATCGCCGGAGCGGCGGGCCGCCCGGGCCTCGTCCGCGGCGTTGGCGCCATTGCGGTCGACGATGTTGCCTTGCTGCTCGGTCGCCGCCACCGGCGAATCCGGCAAGGTCGGCGCGGCCTGCCGGCCCGCGAAGAAGGCCGCCACGACCAGCACGGTCGCCCCAACGGCCCCAGCCGCGATCTTCTGATTGGTATTCAACGCCATGATTCACCTCTTATGGTTTTCCCCTATCTCGGGGGATGAGCGAAGAATGCCACGCTGTTACAAGTCGCGGGGGCCTAAAACTGTCCCGTTTGTAAAGGGGTGAAACGCCGCCTGTAGGACAAGGCCGCGTCCTGCGGCTTTCGTTGCGCGGACGCGTCGCGCGTCAGCCGAGCAGCGGCGCCAGCGCCCGTTGCGCGGCCTGATGGTCGAGCGCCATCCGTGCCGCCCAGTCGGCGACCTGGTCGTCCCCGATGCGGCCGACGTTGAAGTACGTCGCCTCCGGATGCGCCAGGTAGAAGCCGCTCACGCTGGCCGCCGGCGTCATCGCCATGCCCTCGGTGAGCGCCATGCCGATGTCCTCGGCCTGGAGCACGCGGAACATGTCCCGCTTGACCAGGTGATCCGGGCAGGCCGGATAGCCCGGCGCCGGACGGATGCCGCGATACGACTCCGCGATGAGTTCCTCGTTGCTGAGGGTCTCGTCCGCCGCATACCCCCACAGATCCAGCCGCACGCGCTGGTGCAGTCGTTCGGCGAAGGCTTCGGCCAGGCGGTCCGCCAGCGCCTTCAGCATGATCGCGGAGTAGTCGTCCAGGTCGTCGATGAACTGCTGCTCCTTCTTGTCCACGCCGAGCCCGGCGGTGACCGCGAACAGCCCGATGTAGTCCGGCACCGTGCCCTTGGCGGCGATGAAGTCGGCCAACGCGCGATTGGGCCGGCGCACGCCGTCGACCACCGGCCGCTCGGTCTGCATGCGCAGGCCGCGCCAGGTCATCAGCACCTCGGTGCGCGACTCGTCGCTGTAGATCTCGATGTCGTCGTCGTTGACCTGCGCGGCGGGGTACAGGCCCATCACGCCGCTGGCGGTCAGCCAGCGGCCCTCGATCAGCCGCTGCAGCATGCGCTTGCCGTCGCTGAAGACACGCTGCGCCTCGGCGCCGACGATCTCGTCCTTCAGGATGGCCGGGAACGGCCCCGCCAGGTCCCAGGTCTGGAAGAACGGGCCCCAGTCGATGCACTGCGCGAGTTCGGCCAGGTCGTAGTTGCGGAACTGGCGCCGGCCGATGAAGCGCGGCACCGCCGGCGTGTAGCTCGTGAAGTCGGCGCGGTGCTTGTTCGCGCGCGCCTGCGCCAGCGTCACCAGCGGGGTCTGCTTCTTGTTGGCGTGGAGCTCGCGGACCTTCTCGTAATCGGACTTCAGCTCGTCGATGAAGCGCGTCGCGCGTTCGTCGGACAGCAGCTCCGAACACACGCCCACCGAGCGCGACGCGTCCGGCACGTAGACCACCGGGCCTTCGTAGTGCGGCGAGATCTTGACGGCCGTGTGCACGCGGCTGGTCGTCGCGCCGCCGATCAGCAGCGGGATCTTCTTCATGCGGAAGTAGTCGTCGCGCTGCATCTCGGCGGCGACGTACTGCATCTCCTCGAGGCTGGGCGTGATCAGGCCCGACAGCCCGATGATGTCCGCGCCCTCGACCTTGGCCTTCGCGAGGATGTCCTGGCACGGGACCATCACGCCCATGTTGACGACCTCGAAGTTGTTGCACTGCAGGACCACCGTGACGATGTTCTTGCCGATGTCGTGCACGTCGCCCTTCACCGTCGCGATGACGATCTTGCCCTTGGAGCGCACGTCCTCGCCGGCGGCGGCCATCAGGCGCTTCTCTTCCTCGATGTAGGGCACCAGGTGCGCCACGGCGGACTTCATCACGCGGGCGCTCTTCACCACCTGCGGCAGGAACATCTTGCCGGCGCCGAACAGGTCGCCGACGACGTTCATGCCGGCCATCAGCGGCCCTTCGATCACGTGCAGCGGCCGGCCGCCCTGGGCAAGGATGCCCTGCCAGGCCTCCTCGGTGTCCTCGACGATGAAGTCGGTGATGCCGTGGATCAGCGCATGCGACAGCCGCGCGGCGACGTCGCCGGCGCGCCAGGCCAGCTTGGCGCTGTCGTCCTTGGCGGCGCCCTTGACCGTCTCGGCAACCTCGAGCAGCCGCTCGGTCGAATCCTCGCGGCGGTTCAGCACCACGTCCTCGACGCGCTCGCGCAGGTCGGCGGGGATCTCGTCGTAGACGCCGACCATGCCGGCGTTGACGATGCCCATGTCCATGCCGGCCTGGATCGCGTGGTACAGGAAGACCGTGTGGATGGCCTCGCGCACCGGCTCGTTGCCGCGGAAGCTGAACGACACGTTCGAAACGCCCCCGCTGACCTTCGCGCCGGGCAGGTTCTTCTTGATCCAGCGCGTCGCCTCGATGAAGTCGACGGCGTAGTTGTTGTGCTCCTCGATCCCCGTGGCGATCGCGAAGATGTTGGGGTCGAAGATGATGTCCTCGGGCGGGAAGCCGATCTCGTCGACCAGCATGCGGTAGGCCCGGGTGCAGATCTCGATCTTGCGCTGGTAGGTGTCGGCCTGGCCGGTCTCGTCGAAGGCCATCACCACCGTGGCCGCGCCGTAGCGGCGGATCAGCTTGGCCTGGCGGCGGAACTCCGTCTCGCCTTCCTTCAGCGAGATCGAGTTGACGATGCCCTTGCCCTGGATGCACTTCAGGCCGGCCTCGATCACCTCCCACTTGGACGAGTCGATCATGATCGGCACGCGCGCGATCTCGGGCTCCGAGGCGATCAGGTTGAGGAAGCGCACCATCGCGGCCTTGCTGTCGAGCATGGCCTCGTCCATGTTGATGTCGATGACCTGCGCGCCGTTCTCGACCTGCTGACGGGCGACGCTCAGCGCGGCCTCGAACTCGCCGTTCAGGATCAGCCGCGCGAAGGCCTTCGAGCCGGTGACGTTGGTGCGTTCGCCGATGTTCACGAACAGCGTGCCGGCGCCGATGTTCACCGGCTCCAGGCCGGAGAGCTTCATCGGCGGCACGGCCACGGGCGAGGCTGGCGCGGCGGAAAGATCGGAAGCAGCGGAAGCGGAGGCGGAATTCGGGGCGGACATGGCGGCGGCGCTTTTCGAAGCTGGACGTGAGCTGAAACGAAAGACGGGGCCGCGCAACTCACCGCAACCCCGCGGAACGCGGGTCGGTGAGCGCCGTTGTGAGGCGGGGTCCAGGGGTCCGACACCGCCGTTCCGAGCCTGGCGGGAACCCGGGTGACGGGACCTGTCGCAACGCTCCTCGGAAACCACCGCCGCCGCAGGGGCGCGGTGCGGCCTTGCTGGTAGCGGGAACAGCGTGCATTCTACCGGTCCGGCCCTGGTTTGTTCGTGCCGTATTGCCTTCCCGGCCCAGGTGCGCCCGTATCCTGCGCGGCACAACGACAAGACGACGACACGTCGATGGGAAGCCACCGTGGATCTGGTCCAACTTCCTCCCAACAGCCTGCGCGTGGGACAGGTGCTGACGTTCTCGCTGCGCGACGCGGCGGGACATCTGCTGTTCGCCTCGGGGCATCCGCTGCCCGACACGCCGCAGGTGCGCGACCTGCTGGCCCGCGGGCCGTGGGTGCAGGCGCACGAGACGCGCGAGTACCAGCGCGCCCTCGCCCACAAGCTCGACACGATGATGCTGCAAGGCGCGTCGATGTCGGCGCTGGCCAACGCGACCGCGGAATACAAGCCCACGCGTCCGATGCCCATGCCGCAGTCGACGTCGCCGGCGCACACCGCCATCTGGGCCGACCTGCAATGGCATGCGCAGCAGGTGCTGCGTGATCCGCGACGGCCGGAATTCCTGCTGCGCCTGAGCGAACTGCTCGACAAGGTGCTGGCCCGGCTGACGCAGCAGCCGGACGCCTCGCTGGCGATGCTGGTGCACGACGCCGGCCAGGAGCCGCTGCAGTACAGCGCGCGGCATGCGCTGCTGTCGCTGGCGCTGGTCGAGATGACGACGCGCCAGCTCGGCTGGGGTGAAGGCCGCCGTCGCACGCTCGGGCTCGCGGCCTTGACGATGAACCTGGACAGCGGCGCGCAGCAGGACCAGCACGCGATGCGTCCGCAAGCGCTCGGCGACGCGCAGCGCGAGCAGTTGGCCGGGCACGGCGACCGCGCGGCGGCGACGCTGCAGGCGATCGGCGTGGACGACGAGGACTGGCTGACCGCCGTGCGGCTGCATCACGACGCCGGTCCGGGCCCCCTGGCGGGCCGATCGGACGGCGAGCTGATGGCTCGGCTGCTCCGGCGCATCGACGTGTACGGCGCCCGCCTCAGCCCGCGACGCAGCCGCCGGCCGCTGTCCGCGGCACAGGCGGCGCGGGCGGTCTACCTCGACGAACTCCAGCAACCCGACGAGGCCGGTGCCGCGCTGATCAAGGCGATCGGTCTCTACCCGCCGGGCTCGTTGGCCCGGCTGGCCAACGGCGAGGAAGGCATGGTGCTCAAGCGCGGCCACAGCGCCAACGCGCCGCTCGTGGCCTCGCTGGTCGGCCGCAGCGGCACGCCGTTGACCGTGCCGGTGCTGCGCGACACGCGGCTGCAGGCGCAGGCCATCACGGCCAGCCTCGCGCCGCATGAGATCCGCCTGCGGATCAACATGGACGCGATGCTGAAGTTGTATTGAGGCTCAGACCTCTTCGGCGACCAGCCCGCTGAAGAGCTTGCTGCCCCAGCGACGCGGCTGGTAGGCGGAGACCTTCTGCGCGATCGCCCGGATGTGATCCGGCGTCGTGCCGCAGCAGCCGCCCGCGATGTTCAGGAAACCCGCGGCGGCGAACTCGCCGACCAGACGGCCGGTGACGTCCGGCGTCTCGTCGAAGCCGGTGTCGCTCATCGGGTTGGGCAGGCCGGCGTTCGGATAGCAGGAGATCGGCGTGTCGCCGGCCGCCTTCGAGAGTTCCTCGATGTAAGGCCGCATCAGCGCCGCGCCGAGCGCGCAGTTCAAGCCGATCGCGATCGGCTGCGCGTGCCGCACCGAGTGCCAGAACGCCGTCACCGTCTGCCCCGACAGGATGCGGCCCGACGCGTCGGTCACCGTGCCGGAGATGATCACCGGCAGACGCTCGCCGGTGTCGTCCATCAGCTGGTCGACCGCGAAGATGGCGGCCTTGGCGTTCAGCGTGTCGAAGATGGTCTCGATCAGGAACAGGTCGACGCCGCCTTCCAGCATCGCCTTGGCCTGGTCGTAGTACGCCGCGCGCAGCGTGTCGAAGTCGACATTGCGCGCACCGGGGTCGTTGACGTCCGGGCTGATCGAGGCCGTGCGCGGCGTCGGGCCGAGCGCACCGGCCGCGAAGCGCGGCTTCTCCGGCGTGCTGAACGCATCGCAGGCCTCGCGCGCCAGGCGCGCGGCGGCGACGTTCATCTCGTAAGCGTAGGCCTCGAGGCCGTAGTCCTCCTGCGCGACGGTGGTCGTGCCGAAGGTGTTGGTCTCGATGATGTCGGCGCCGGCGTCGAGGTACTGGCGGTGGATCTCGCTGATGACCTCGGGCTTCGTCAACACCAGCAGGTCGTTGTTGCCCTTGAGGTCCTTGGGATGATCGGCGAAGCGCTCACCGCGGAAGTCGGCCTCCGTCAGCTTGTAGCGCTGGATCATCGTGCCCATCGCGCCGTCGAGGACGGCGATGCGTTGCGCCAGGATGGCAGGCAAGGCGGCGCCGCGGGTGTAGGCGACGGCGGGACGGGCGGAGGTCGGGGCGTTCATGGGGCTCGATCGTAGGAAGCCCCACCCCGCCCCATCGTTCTCAACCGCCGAAGACCTTCTTCAGGATGGCGCTTCCGGTGCCGACCGGGTCCTGGCGGATCTTCTTCTCCTCCTGGCCGATCATGAAGTACAGGCCGTCCAGCGCCTTGTCGGTGACGTAGCCCTGCAGGTTGGCGTCTTCCTTGCGGATGAGGCCGAACCCGGAGGCCTTGCCGGCGACCGCGTTGTACTTCTCGCTCAGCGACTGGCGCTCGGTGGCCTTCGTGACGATGGGCAGGAACTTCGTCGTCAGCGGCGAGCGGGTCTTGTCCTCGAAGAACTGCGTCACCGCGTTGTCGCCGCCACGCACGATCCTCACCGCGTCCTCGACGCTGATGTTGCGCACGGTGGTCACCAGCAGCTGGCGCGCCTCGGGCATCGCCTGTTCGGCGGCGCGGTTCATCGAGGTGATCAGGTCGTCGATGCGCCTGCCCTGGCCGGTCGTGCGCAGCAGGCGCGCGGCGTCCTTCAAGGCGCCGGGGAGCTCGATCTTCACCTGAGGGTTGCCGAGGAAACCGTCGGTGCGACCCAGGTTGGCGAGCGCCGCCTGGGCGCCGCGCTCGAGGGCCGCGCGCACGCCGGAGGCGGCGTCGCCCTCGCTCAGGCTCAACGCCATCGCCCACGGCGAGGCGCAGCCCGCGCCCAGCAGCGCGATCAGGTCACGGCGAAGCAGGTTCATCGGTGTCTCCTTCTTGAGCTTCAGTGGGGGTCGCTTTCTCGGCTTCGATCGCCGCCTCGGCAGCGCCTTCCGAGGCGGCGGCGGCGTTCGAGGGCCTGTCGTCGGTGTTCTCGGCCTTCTCGGTGTACTCGGTGTTCTCGTCCAGGCCGGCGTCGTCGGACGTTGCATCTTCCGACTCCGCGAGATCCATGTCGATGGCGCCGAACGGGCCGGGACCGTCGCCGAGCTTGAACTCGATGCGCAGGCTGTCCCCGGCCTCCAGCACCACCGGCTTGCCGAGCACCGGCGTGCCCGCGCCGACCAGCGTGCCGGCGCGCAGCGGCCGGTTGAGGGCCGCCTCGGCGAGCAGGTCGCCGAAGGACCAGCGCATGCCGGTCTTCGCGTCGACGACCGCCTGCTTGCGTCCGTTGCGCATCACCTGCAGCTGCAGCGCCGCGCGTCCGAGGTACCACGCACCGGGCAGTTCGTCGGGTGTGACGGCGACCGGCGCGAACTGCAGCGCCGGGCGGCTGTGCAGCGCCGGCCAGCCGTTGGCGAGTTCCTCCTGCTGCACCGGCCGCAGCACCCAGTCGCTGACCAGCATCAGCAGCCGGATCGACTCCAGCGCCTGCGACGGCACCGCGCCCTGCGCCAGGTCGCCGGTGAGCACGGCGAGCTGCGGCTCGGGTTCCAGCCCCGGCGTACGCAGGTCCAGGAGTTCGGTCGGACCGAGCAGCGCCTCGGCGCCGCCGGCACGCAGCAGCGGGGCGCTGAGGCGCTCCGGCCACGCGAGGCCGCGCTCGCGCAAGGCCTGACCCTGGTCCGGGTAGGCCTCGCCGGCGATCCAGCCGGCCAGGCGCGGCAGCGGTGCCAGGCATTGCTTCGGGTCGAACGCGAACGCATGCCGCGCGCGGCCGTGATTCAGCGACTGCGACAGCATCTCCAGCTGAGGCGCCATGAAATTCCAGTCGTCGAGCACCTGTTGCAGGCGCGTCGCGATGCCGTTGGCATAGCATGCCTGACTCAGGTCTCGCGACACGACCACCAGTTGGCCGTCGCGGGATCCGTCGCGGTAGGTTGCGAGTTTCATTGTGGTGGGCGGACAGTCATTCGTCGGGCGATCGTTGGCGGCATTTTCACCTCAGGATCGGGTCGCGCTCGCGACGGCCGTCGCGGGGGCGCTGGTGCTGCACGCCGCGGCGATCGGTGCGCTGTCTCAGCGTCCGCCGCCGCAGGCGATCGATGCGCCGGTGGTCACGACCCGCGTCATCGAGGCCCCGCGCCCGCCCAAGCCCGAAGCGGTCGCGCCCGTGGTCACTCCGCCCGCCACGCCGCGCACGCCTTCGCGTCCCAGGCCCGCTCCCGATCCCGAAACCCGGCCCGTGCCGGCGCTGCTCGCGCTGCCGCTGCGCGGCGACGGCGCCCTCGCCTACGCCTTCGTCATCGACGGCCAACCCGGCGAGGCCGCCTTGAACTTCCACATCGGGAACGGGCGCTACGACATCACGCTCGAACGCCGCTCGGGCGATCGCGAGCTGCCGGTCTGGCACAGCGAGGGCCGCGTCGGTCCGCAAGGTTTGCAGCCGGAGCTGCACCGCGTGTCGCGCCAGGGTCGCGAACGGGAGCTGCAGATCTTCGACCGTGACGCCGCGCGTCCGGTTCTGCTTGTAGGCGCGCGCGCCTTTCCGCTGTCGGCTGGCACGCAGGACCGCCTGTCGTGGTGGCTGCAGGTGGCCGCCATGATGGCCGCGGAACCCGCGCCCTGCATCGGGCAGCGCCTGCGCGTGCCGGTGGCCGGCCCGACGGGCGTCAACGACTGGGATTTCGAGGTGATCGCGCGCGACGGCGGCCGGTGGCTGCTGCGGCGCGACCTGGCCCGCGGCGCGGGCCGCCCGGCGCTGCAATGGTCGGTCTGGCTCGACGGTCAGCGCGGTTTCCTGGCCGTCGACCTGCGCTTCAGCCTGGACGACGACGAGCAGTGGGCGCTCCGATTGCTGGAGTGACCCTGTCCGCCGCGTGCATGTCCGCTTGATCTCGATCCCGTGTGTGCGCGTTACGGTTCGTGAATCCGTGAAACCCTGTGCGGTTGGCACCACAAATGCTTGAGACACGGTGCAGCGTGTTCCGCGAGATCTGCCACCATGGGTCATGGCCTGGTTGGGAGCGACGGGTCTTGAATCTGTCGCAACAGGCCATAACTCCTCCAACCAAGGAGTCCTTCATGCACATGCTTTACGACTCACCGAGCTACATCGTCGTCCAGTTCGATGTACCGGTCGCTCCGTCCGCTGGCGATGCCGCGCACGCCGCCCAGGTGGACCACACGAACCTGCCATCGCTGCAGCGTGACGGTTTCGAGATCGTCGACAAGTTCACCCGCAAGGAGATCTTCATCGAAGGCGCCCTGGCGCAGACCTTCCAGGAGGGCGTCGAAGCCCTGATCGAGCAAGGTCCCGACGTCGACGACCTCGACGCCTTCATCGCGCAGTACGCGAACCTGGGCCAGCAGCCCGTGATCATGCATTGATCCCCCACACCACCCGCCCCTGACAGGCAGTCGACCACTGCCCCGCAAACGGGCAGTCAGCGATTGCTGGTGGGGCCGGAGTGGCGCTTGGGGTTCCCGGAGGAAGGCCCCATGCACCGCGGAGAGCCCGCGCCTGGCCTCCCGCACGCTGACCGCCGCTGATTCCGTCAGCCGGGGCTTGTCCCCAAACCATCCCTGCGCCAAGATCGTGCAGCCGCGCCCCTTCGAGGGGTGACGCGGCAAGCGGCGCCCGGGTCCGGGGCCATGTCCGCGTCCTCGACGCCGTCCTCGTTCCGGAGATCCCCCTCCCGCACGAACCATGGGCAAGCGCGCGCAACTTCCACTGGACTCCCCGGGCCTGTCCGACAGCCCGGTGCTGGACCGCATGTGCTCGCACTTCGTGCTGACGCTGACGGTCCGCCACGCCAACCGCTTCAATCCGCGCCGCGACCTCAGCGGCCTGCTGGCGCTGACGGCGCGGCACCTGGTCTGGCCGCCGCAGGTGCTCACGCGTGTGCGGGGCTATCTGGCGCGGCGTTGCCAGGGCCACTCGCTGTGGGCCGGCCATGAACGGCTGGGCGACGCCGCCTTCCTCGCCCGCCACGGCGTGTGGCGCGGCCCGTTCGCCGAAGGCACGGTGTTCTTCTACCTCGACGAGTACGTCAAGGATGCGCCGAAGGACCTCCTCGCGCTGCTGTCCTGCACCTGCGACGCCCTCGACGGCCAGCTGCGCAGCCGGTCCACGCTGGTCGAGCAGAACATCGACGTGCTGGGCCGCCTGCTGCAGCTGAACGCGGCCGAACGCGCGCTGCTGCTCTACGGCACGCTGGCGCGATATCAGCGCGAATTGCGCGGCGCGCTGGTCGAGTTCAAGGTCAACACCGCGCAGGAAGCCTTCGCCGCGATCGCGGACCTGGCCGGCGTCGACCCGCACGAGGTGGCCGACGCGCTGCGCGCCGGGTCGCGGCTGGAGCGGGTCGGGATGATCGAGAACCTGATCGCCGAACACAACATCACCGATCTCTCCGACCTGATGAAGGTCAGCGAGCAGTTGCCGCCGGTGCTGATGCGGGCCTATGACGGTCCGCAGGACCTGATGGCCGTGTTCACGCGCCCGGTGACGCCGAGCCCGCTGCAACGCGCGGACTTCGACTTCATCGCCGAGGACGTGACGCTGCTCGCGACCCTGCTGCGCCAGGCGGTGGCGCAGGGACAGGCCGGCGTGAACGTGCTGCTCTACGGGCCGCCCGGCACCGGCAAGACGGAGCTCGCCAAGGTCGCCGCGCGCGAGGCCGGCCTGGCGCTGTACGAGGTGGAGTACGCCGACCGCGACGGCAATGCGCTGAGCGGCCGCGACCGCTACCGTTCGCTGCAGATCAGCCAGGTGTTCCTGAAGGCGAGCCGCGACGTCGCGCTGCTGTTCGACGAGGTCGAGGACGTCTTCCCGCACCTGAGCGGCGACACCGCGCATCTGATGGCCCGGCTCGACGCGGCGCTGGAACTGCCGGCGACGATGGCCGTCAACGGCAAGGCCTGGGTCAACCAGATCCTCGAGAGCAACCCCGTTCCGGTGCTGTGGATCACCAACCGCATCGAGCACATCGACCCCGCGTTCCGGCGCCGTTTCCAGTACCACCTGGAACTGACCTCGCCGCCGCCCGGCGCGCGGCTGGGGCTGGTGCGCAAGGCGCTGGAGGAACTGCCGGTGCCCGAGGGCTTCGCCGAACGGCTGTCCGAGCGCCGCGGCCTGACGCCGGCGCAGGTCCGCACCGCCGTGCGTTTCGCGCGGCTGGCGGGGGCCGGACGGGGAGGCGACGACAGCGCCGCCGATCCTGCCGAGGTCGCCGCCGCCAACGAGCGCCTCGTCAGCCGGCAGCTGCTGCACGCCGACAAGGCGCTCGGTCTGGTCGATGCCTCGCCCCAGTCGCGGCCGTCGGCGACGCGTTACTCGCTCGACCTGATCCACTGCGAATGCCGCTTCGCGCTGCCGCGCCTGATCGAGGCGCTGCGCCGCCGCGGCATGGGGCAGCCTGTGCTTCCACGGCCCGCCGGGCAGCGGCAAGACCGCGCTGGCCGAGCACATCGCCTCCGAACTGCAACGGCCGCTGATGGTGCGGCTGGCCAGCGACCTGATGTCCAAATACGTCGGCGAGACAGAGCAGAACATGGCCCGCATGTTCGAGACCGCCGCCGCCGAGGGCGCGCTGCTGCTGCTGGACGAGGCCGACAGCTTCCTGCGCAGCCGCCGCGCCGCCGAGCGGCACTACGAGGTCAGCGAGGTCAACGAGATGCTGGCCGGCATGGAGCGCCACGCCGGGCTCTTCATCTGCACGACCAACGCCTTCGACGATCTGGACGAGGCCGCGCTGCGCCGTTTCAGTTTCAAGATCCGCTTCAAGGCGCTGCGGCCGGACCAGCGGCTGACGATGTTCGAGCGCGAAGTCGGCGTGGCGCCCGACGATGCGCACGCGGACCGGCTGGGCGCGCTGGACGCGCTGACGCTGGGCGACTTCGCCGCGGTGCGGCAGCAGGCCGAGATCCTCGGCGAGGCGTTGTCGCCCGACGAATTCCTGACGCTGCTCGAGGCCGAGCATCGCGTGAAGCCGGAAGTCCGCCAGCGCCGCCCGATGGGCTTCCGCGCCGGCGAGGCCTGACCCCGGCCCGTTCATCCGCCCCAGCCGATCTCCCGCGTCGCGCCGGAGAGCGCGGTCGTGCACCGCCTGCCTCGAACCGCGCCGGTTCTATGGCATCGTGCCGCCCATGCTGAACCCGTTCCTCTCGACGCTGCTGATGCGGGCCTCTCGCGGTCTCGCCACCGGCTCGCTCGCCTTGTTGGCGCTGCTGGCCGGCGCCGGCGCGCTGGCCGCGCCGCCCAAGCCCTCCTGCCCCCCGAGCCCGCGCCGCTGCCGGCCGACCGCCTCGCCGCCCAGGCCAGGGATCGCGGGCTGATGTGGACGCTCAAGCGCGACGGTCGGACCTCCTACCTGTACGCCAGCCTGCACGTCGGCAAGCCGGGCTGGGCCGCGCCCGGTCCCCGCCTGCGCAAGGCGCTGGACGAGGTCGACGCCGTCGCGCTGGAACTGGACCCGCTCGACCGCGACGCCTGGAAGATGCCGCCGATGCCCGAGCTGCCGCTGGACGCCGCGATGCGCCAGCGTCTGGATGCGCAGGCCGTGGCGGTCTGCCTGGAGCCGCACGCCCTCGCCGCGATGCATCCGCTGCTGCAGACCAGCACCTACATGCTGCTGCGCGCCCGGTCGCTGGGGCTGGACGTGCGTTACGGCCAGGAGATGCTGCTGAGCCAGTGGGCGCGCGACCGCGGCCTGCCGGTGCTGGCGCTGGAAACGCTGCAGGGCCAGCTCGAAGCTCTGCTGCCCGCCGACGTGGACGCGGCGCGGCACGAGCTGCGCTCGAACCTGCAGCAGCTCGAACGCCCGAAGTCGCTGCTGCGCACGCTGGACACGATGGTGGGCGTCTATGACCGCGGCGACCTGGCCCGCCTGAACCGATACGCCGAGTGGTGCGACTGCGTGACCGACGCCGCCGATCGCGCGGCGCTGCAGCGCATCAACGACGGGCGCAATCCGGCCCTCGCCCAGCGCATCTCCGAGCTGCACCAGCGCGGCCAGTCGCTGCTGGTGGCCGTCGGCGCGATGCACATGACCGGCCCCCCGCGCGCTCACCGCGCTGCTCAAGGAGCAGGGTTTCGAGGTAACCCTGATGCCGCGATCCGGATCGCGGTGACCGAGTTGCGGCACACTGGGCCGCGCCGGCCTGGCCGGGCCTTCCCGCCGGTCTTCCCCACCCCCCTTTCCACCGACCTTTCCACCGACTTTTTCCTCTGGAGTCGCGCATCTTGGACAACCTGCCGTCCTTCCTCCAATCCCTGTTCCTGGTGCCGCTGACGCTGCTGCCGATCATCAATCCGGTGGGCGTGGCCCCGATCGTCATCGGCGCGGCCGGCGGCGACGACCGGGTCCTCAAGCGGCTCGCGCGCCAGGTCGCGATCAACGGCTGGGTCGTGATCATGGTGTCGCTGCTGGTGGGGACCTACGTGCTGGACCTGTTCGGCATCTCGCTGCCGGTCGTGCGCGTCGGCGGCGGCCTGCTGGTGGCCTACAGCGCCTGGGTCATGCTGACCCGCAACGAGACCGACGACGTCCAGACCGCCGTCGTGCACGCCTCGCCCGGCGACATCAGCGAGACCGAGATCGTCCGTCGCAGCTTCTTCCCGATCACCTTCCCGCTGACCACCGGGCCGGGCAGCATCGCCGCGGCGATCGCGCTGGGCGCGCAGATCCCGCGATCGCCGGTGCCGTACGTGATGGGCGCGGGCATCGCCGCCATCGGCGCGGCCTTCACCGCCGCCGTGGTCTATCTGGTCTACCGCAACGGCGGCCGGCTGCTGATGAAGATGGGCGAGGTCGGCACGCTGGTCATGATGCGGCTGATGGCCTTCGTGCTGCTGTGCATCGGCATCCAGATCCTGTGGACCGGCTGGGCCGACCTGAACCACATTCCGACCTGACGCGGCCACCGCCCTTCCCGACATCGGGCGGCCGCCGCCAGGACGTAGGATCGAGCCCATGGCCGCCCCCGGGGCGCCCCTGCGCACGCCGGGGTCCCTGGCGAGGACGGCTCCCGAGGAGACACCATGGCGGACACCGACTTCAGCAAATTCGTTCCGGGCTTCGACTTCCTGCAAGGGCTGATGAAGAACGCCGGCGCCGCGATCCCCGGCTTCAACCAGTGGGTCGCGCCGACGCTGGACCCGCAGGAGCTGGACAAACGCATCGACGAGCTGCGCACCGTGCAGTTCTGGCTCGAGAACAACGCCCGCATGCTCAACGCGACCATCCAGGCGCTCGAGGTGCAGCGGATGACGCTGTCGACGCTGCACGCGATGAACGTGCCCATGGCCGACCTGAAGGACGTGCTGAAGACGCAGGTGCCGCCGCGCCCGTCGCCCGCGCCGAGACCCCAGGAGCCTGCCGCCGCCGCCGCGACGCCGGCTCCCCAGGACGCGCCGGCCGACGCGAAGGGCGAGGCAAAGGGTGAGGCAAAGGGTGAGGCGAAGGCCGGCGACCCGGCCGGGCCCAAGCCTGCCGGCGCCGACCCGATGCAATGGTGGAACGCGCTGACGCAGCAGTTCACGCAGGTCGCGGCCAACGCGATGAAGACGGCCCAGACGGCGGCGACGGCCGCCACGTCGGCCGCGACGTCCTCGGCTTCCGCAGCCTCGGCCCCGACGTCCACCGCGAAGCCGGCGACGAAGACTTCGCCGGGCGCGGCGAAGAAGACTTCCGCCACGTCCACGGCCAGGCCAGCCGCGAAGAAGGCGGCGCCCGCGCGCAAGACCGCTCCCAAACGCAAGGCTCCCTGAGCCATCCCCAGTTTCCCCGAGGGCCGTTCATGCCTCGTTTCCTCCAGGCGCACGCCACCCATCCCGATCCCCACATGGCGCTGGCGCTGGCCGGCGCGCAGCTGGAGGGGCAGCGCGCCGGCATGACGCCGACGCTGGGTTTCCTCTACCTCACGCATCCCTACGTGCCGCACGCGCAGGCGCTGCTGGACGAGGTCCGCGAGCGCTGGCCGGGCTGCGGCTGGGTCGGGGCCTCGGCGCTGGCGGTCAGCGCCAGCGGCGTCGAATACTTCGACGAGCCGGCGCTGGTCGTCATGCTGTGCGACCTGCCCGCCGACCAATGGCGGATCTTCTCGGGACTGCGGCCGCTGACGCCGGACTGCGAATCCCGCAGCCTGCTGCTGCACGCCGACGGCGGCACGCCCGACCTGCAGGAGTTGATCGCCGAGCTCGCCCAGCGCTGCAGCAGCGGCTACCTCTTCGGCGGGCTGGTCAGCGGCGGCGACGACGCGGTCCAGATCGCCGACGGCATCTTCGAAGGCGGCCTGTCGGGCCTGGCGCTGGGCCCGGACGTGCGCTGGATCTCGCGCGTCAGCCAGGGTTGCCAGCCGCTCGGTCGCGAGCGCCGCGTCACCGCCTGCGACGGCCCGCTGGTCACGGAGCTCGACGGCCAACCCGCGCTCGACGCACTGCTCGAGGATCTGAAGCTGCCCGCCTACACCGGCGAATCCGGTTCCCTGCGCCAGGCGATGCCGCTGTTCCGCCGCACGCTGGTCGGCCTCAGCGACGAACCCGGCGCCCGGCGCGAGTACGGCGCCGAGGTCCGTGTGCGACATCTGGTCGGCCTCGATCCGGGCCGACGCGGCATCGCCGTCGCCGAGCAGATGCGCGAGGGCGAATTGCTGAGCTTCTGCGAACGCCACCCCGACGCCGCCCGGCGCGACCTGGTGCGCATCTGCACCGAGATCCGCGCCGAGGCCGAGGAGCGCGGCGCGCGCATGGCCGGCGCGCTGTACTTCAGCTGCACCGGTCGCGGCGGTCCGCACTTCGGCGCGCCGTCGGCGGAGCTGCAGTGGGTGCAGCACGCGCTGGGCGAGGTGCCGCTGGCCGGCTTCTTCGCCAACGGCGAGATCGCCCACGCGCGGCTGCATGGCTATACCGGCGTGCTGACGGTCTTCCTGGACGCCTGATGCCGGGACGCCGCGACCTGCTGCAGGCCGCCGCGGCCTCGGCCCTCTCCGCCACGCTGCCTGCGCTGTCCCTCCTGCCGGGCCGCGCCACGGCCGCCCGTGCTGCGCCGGCGGCCCCGCTCGCCGCGGCGCCGCTGGAGCCGGCCACCGTCATCTATCCGCGCCACCTGCCGCAGCAGGACCGGCAGGTCGACTACTTCATCAGCCTGTTGCACGCCGCGTTGCAACGCAGCGGCGCGCGCTATGCGCTGGTCCAGACGCAGTCGGAGATGGTGCAGAGCCGCGCGCTGCTGGAGATGGCGAGCAACGACCCCAGCATCGACGTGTTCTGGACAATGACCGACCCGCAGCGCGAGAAGAGCCTGCTGCCGATCCGCGTGCCGCTGGACCGCGGACTGATCGGATGGCGCCTGTGCCTGACGCGCGCCGCCGACCGCGACCGCCTGCGCGAGGTGCGGGACCTGAAGGACCTGGCACGGCTGACCGCCGGGCAGATGCACGACTGGCCGGACACCGCCGTGCTGCGCGCCAACGGGCTGCCGGTGCAGGTCAGCACGCATTACCAGGGGTTGTTCCAGATGCTGTCGGCGGGCCGCTTCGACTACTTCCCGCGGTCGATCTTCGAGATCGACGCCGAGCTCGGCAGCTTCGCCGACCAGAACCTCGTCATCGACCCTTACCTGCTGTTGCACTATCCGGCGGCGCTCTACATGTTCGTCCGCCCGGGGCGTCCGCGCCTGGCGGCGGACCTCACGCGGGGCATGAACGCCCTGGTGGCCGACGGCACCTTCGAACGCCTGTCGCGGCAGATCTTCGGCGATCTGCTGCAGCGTCACCGGATCGACCAGCGCCGCGTGCTGCGGCTGCGCAACCCGCTGCTGCCGGCGCAGACGCCGCTCGACCGCAAGGCGCTGTGGTGGCCGCTGCCGGGTATGCGCTGACGCCGCGTTCAGGCCGGGGTCAGCGCGCGGGGCTACAGTTCGACGCCATGACCGCCGTCCTCCCTTCGACCCACGAGCCGCCCGGCGGCCAGGCCGCCGCGCTGGCCGGTTTCCGCGCCGGGCGTCGCGCGCAGCTGGTCCAGGCCCTGCGGGCCGAGCTGCCCGCGCACGCGCTGCTGTGGCAGGACGAGCAGACCCGCCCCTACGAGTGCGACGGCCTGACCGCCTACCGCGAGCGTCCGCTGGCCGTGGCGCTGCCCGAGACCGAGGCCCAGGTCGCCGGCGTGCTGAAGGCCTGCCATGCGCTGGGCGTGCCGGTGGTGGCGCGCGGCGCCGGCACCGGCCTGTCCGGCGGCGCGATGCCGCACGCCGAAGGCCTGACGCTGGCACTCGGGAAGTTCAACCGCATCGTCGCGATCGATCCCCTGGCACGGACCGCCCGCGTCCAATGCGGCGTGCGCAACCTGGCGATCTCCGAAGCGGCCGCCGCGCACGGCCTGTACTACGCGCCGGACCCGAGCAGCCAGATCGCCTGCACGATCGGCGGCAACGTCGCGGAGAACTCCGGCGGCGTGCATTGCCTGAAGTACGGCCTGACGCTGCACAACGTGCTCAAGGTGCGCGGATTCACCGTCGAGGGCGAGCCGGTCGAGTTCGGCTCCGAGGCGCTGGACGCCGCCGGCCTGGACTTGCTCAGCGTCGTGATCGGCAGCGAAGGCATGCTGGCGGTGGTGACGGAGGTGGTGGTCAAGCTGACGCCCAAGCCGCAACTGGCGCGCTGCATCATGGCCAGCTTCGACGACCTGCGCCGTGCCGGCGACGCGGTGGCGGCGATCATCGCGGCCGGCATCATCCCCGCCGGCCTGGAGATGATGGACAAGCCGATGACCGCGGCGGTCGAGGACTTCGTCCACGCCGGTTACGACCTGGACGCCGAGGCCATCCTGCTGTGCGAGAGCGACGGCACGCCCGAGGAGGTCGAGGAAGAGATCGGCCGCATGAGCGCGGTGCTGAACGCCAACGGCGCCACCCGGCTGGAAGTCAGCGAGAACGAGGCGCAGCGCCTGCGCTTCTGGAGCGGCCGCAAGAACGCCTTCCCGGCGTCGGGGCGCATCAGCCCGGACTACATGTGCATGGACTCGACGATCCCGCGCAAGCGGCTGGCCGACATCCTGCTGGCGATCCAGGCGATGGAGCGCAAGTACGACCTGCGCTGCGCCAACGTCTTCCATGCCGGCGACGGCAACCTGCATCCGCTGATCCTGTTCGACGCGAACGATCCGGACCAGTTGCACCGCTGCGAGCGCTTCGGCGCGGACATCCTCGAGACCAGCGTCGCGATGGGCGGCACCATCACCGGGGAACACGGCGTGGGCGTCGAGAAGCTCAACAGCATGTGCGTCCAGTTCTCGCCGCAGGAGCGCGAACGGATGCTGGCCCTGAAGCGGGCCTTCGATCCGCAGGGCCTGCTGAATCCCGGCAAGGTGATCCCGACGCTGCAGCGCTGCGCCGAATACGGCCGCATGCACGTGAAGCGCGGCGCACTCTCATTTCCAGAACTGGAGCGATTCTGATGGCAGTGCAAGCAGCAGGTGTCGCGGCGGCGGACACGGACCCGTCCCCCGGCTTCGTCCCCGCGACGCAACTGATGGCGACGCTGGAGGCGATGGCGGCCCGCTTCGCCGAAGGCCGGCCGGTGCGTTTCACCGGCCACGGCAGCAAGGACTTCTACGGCGGTCCGCTGGGCGACGCCGAGCCGATGTCGACGCTGTCGCTCAACGGCGTGATGGCGTATGAGCCGAGCGAGCTCTACGTGACCGCGGCCGCCGGCACGCCGGTGGCGGACGTGGAGGCGCTGCTCGCGCGGCACGGGCAACACCTGGCCTTCGAGCCGCCGCGTTTCGTCGGCGCGGCCTCGGGCGGCACGGGCACGATCGGCGGCATGGTCGCGAGTGGGCTGTCGGGCCCGGCGCGCGCGACGGCCGGCGCGGTGCGCGATCACGTGCTCGGGCTGACGATGCTGGACGCCAAGGGCGAGCTGCTGCACTTCGGCGGCACGGTGATGAAGAACGTCGCCGGTTACGACGTGTCGCGGCTGATGGCCGGATCGCTGGGCGTGCTCGGGCTGATCGCGCAGGTGACGCTGAAGGTGCTGCCGCAGCCGGTCGCGACGGCGACGCTGCGCTTCGAGGCCAAGCAGGACAAGGCCCTGCTGCAGATGAACCGCTGGGGCGGGCAGCCGCTGCCGGTGTCGGCGAGCGCGTGGTGGGACGGCGCGCTGGTGGTGCGGCTCTCGGGCGCCGAGGCGGCGGTCCGCGCGGCGATCCACAAGCTCGGCGGCTCCGCGATTCCGGAGGCGATGGCCGCGCCGTTCTGGCAGGGCCTGCGCGACCAGTGCGACGAGTTCTTCCTCGGCGCGCGCCGGGCGGTGCAGGGTGGCGCGACCTTGTGGCGCATCGCCGTGCCGTCGACGACGCCGCCGATGCCGCTGCACGGCGAGCAGCTCGTGGAATGGGGCGGCGCGCAGCGCTGGGTCGTCACGCCGATGGCGCCCGCGCAGGTGCGCGAGGTGGTGGCCGCGGCCGGCGGCCACGCGACGATGTTCTACGCCAACGACAAGTCGGCCGGCACCTTCTCGCCGCTCGGCCCGCAGCTGACGCGCATCCACAAGGAGTTGAAGCGGCAGTTCGATCCGGCGGGGATCTTCAATCCGGGGCGGCTCTATCCGGATCTTTGATTCGAACCTCTGACCCGGGCCGTTGAACCGGATCTCCGAAGCGAGACGTCTCCTCCAGCCTCACGACGCGCAGCAAGCCCACAGCAAGCCGACCGATGCAAACCCACCTGGCCCCCGAATTCCAAGGCACCCCGGAAGGCGAGACCGCCGAGGCCATCCTGCGGCGCTGCGTGCACTGCGGCTTCTGCACCGCGACCTGCCCGACCTATCAGCTGCTGGGGGGATGAGCTCGACGGACCGCGCGGCCGCATCTACCTGATCAAGCAGGTGCTCGAGGGCGAGCCGCCGACCGCGGCGACGCAACTGCATCTGGACCGCTGCCTGACCTGCCGCAATTGCGAGACGACCTGCCCCTCGGGCGTCCAGTATGGCCAGCTCGTCGAGATCGGCCGGCAGATCGTCGACGCGAAGGTCGAGCGCCCGCGCGAAGAGCGCCTCAAGCGCTGGCTGCTGAAGGAGGGGCTGACCTCGCCGCTGTTCAAGCCGGCGTTGCGGATCGGGCAGGCCCTGCGTCCGCTGGTCCCGGGCGCGCTGAAGGACAAGGTGCCGCCCAAGCCCGACGCGCGCGCCCACCAGTGGCCGCAACGCACGCATCCGCGCAAGGTGCTGATGCTGCTCGGCTGCGTGCAGCCCGCGATGATGCCCAACATCAACGCCGCCACCGCCCGCGTGCTCGACGCCGCCGGCGTGCAGACGCTGGTCGCCGACGAGGCCGGCTGCTGCGGCGCGATCCGCACGCACATGAACGACCACCACGGCGGCCTCGACGACGCGCGGCGCAACATCGACGCCTGGTGGCCGATGGTCGACGGGCACGGCGAGCAGGTCGAGGCCATCGTGATGAACGCGTCCGGCTGCGGCGTGCAGGTCAAGGACTACGGCCGGCTGCTCGCGCACGACCCGGACTACGCGGCGAAGGCCGAGCGCGTGTCCGCCCTGACCCGGGACCTCAGCGAGTTCCTGCCCGAACTGGTCCAGCCGCTGCGCTCGCGCATGGGCCAGGACGCGTCGACGGCGCCGCGCCCGAAGCTCGCCTATCACCCGCCCTGCACGCTGCAGCACGGCCAGCAGTTGCGCGGCGGCGTCGAGGGCCTGATGCGCGAGCTCGGCTTCGAGATCTCGGTCGCCCCCAGCGAAAGCCACCTCTGCTGCGGCTCCGCCGGCACGTATTCGGTGCTGCAACCGCTGCTGTCCAAGCAGTTGCGGGAACGCAAGCTCGCCGCGCTCGCGCCGCTGGCGGCCGAGGCCATCGTCTCGGCCAACATCGGCTGCATCCAGCATCTGCAAAGTGGCACGGACGTCCCGGTCCGACATTGGGTCGAAGTGCTGGACGATGCACTTCTACATCGATGAGTCATTGACTCGCGCCCCGAATCTCTTGAGGAAGCGTCGCTTCGGCGCATCACTTCGCGCCTAAACCCTTCCCACTTGAGGAGGAGTTCTCACGTCAATCGCCCCACCTCGGGCAAACCCGGGCATGCCCTTTGCCTGCGGCCCGCAGAATCGCCTCCCATAACAGGAGGGGAGCGCGTCAAGCGATCCAACCAGAAAGTGAAATGGGCCGGTCACCGCGTGGTGACCGGCCTTTTTTCCGTCCAGGCGCCTTCGGCTTCCCGGCAGGATCCCGGCCGCCCGGTCAGGGTTTCCCCGCCGCGCAGAGCGAGCAGATGCGCCGGCAGCCGCCCCGACACCGCGAGCGGGAGGCGGATACTCCGCTGTCATATCTGTTTCAGCGGCTTCGTCCGGAGCCCCGATCCGCCATGACCCTGACCCGTCGCACCTGGCTGCTGGTGCCCGTCCTGGCGGCGCTGGCCGCCTGCGCCAACGCCCCGTCCTCCCCGACCTCGGACGCCGGCACCGCCCCGGCAACACCTGGCCCCGTGGCCCCCGCCTTCGCGGCGAAGAAACCGCCCAGGATGGTGGTCTTCATGGTGGTCGACGGGCTGCCGATCCGGCAGGTGCTCGGCTACCGCGACCAGCTGCAGCCGGACGGCTTCAAGCGCTTCCTGGACCGCGGCGCGTGGTTCGCCAACGCGTACTACGGTCACGGCTACACGGTCACGGCCGCCGGCCACTCGATCATGCTGAGCGGCGCCTATCCGCAGCGCAGCGGCATCATCGGCAACGAGTGGCGCGATCCGATGACCGCCGCCCCGCAGTACAACACCGCCGATGCGCGCTACCAGTACATCGGCAACAAGACCGAGCCGCTGGCCGGCACGAGCCCGAACAACTACAAGGTCGAGACCGTCGGCGACGTGCTGCGCACGCTGCAACCGGGGTCGAAGGTCATCGGCATCTCCGGCAAGGATCGCGGCGCCATCCTGCCGGCCGGCCACAAGGGCACGGCCTACATGTACATGGGCGGCAGCGGCGAATTCGCGTCGTCCACCTACTACATGGACAAGCACCCCGCCTGGGTCGACGCCTTCAACGCGGCCAAGCCGGCCGACAAGTTCTTCGGCAAGACCTGGTCCCCGATGCTGCCGGAGGCGGCCTACGCGCGCAGCGTGCCGGACGGCCAGCCCTGGCAGGCCAACAGCGGCAACGGCAACAAGCTGCCGGCCGTGCTGGGCGCCGGCATGGACGGCCCGGGGCCGCGCTTCTACGGCAACATCCTGCCCTCCCCCTTCGGCGACGAGCTGACGCTGGCCTTCGCCAAGGCGGCCGTCGAGGGCGAGCGGCTGGGCACCGACGACCAGACGGACATCCTGTCCGTCAGCCTCTCCAGCCATGACTACATCAACCACGCCTTCGGTCCCGAGTCGCGGCTGTCGCACGACCACTTCCTGCACCTCGACGCCTGCCTGCAGGACTGGTTCAAGTACCTCGACGCCAAGGTCGGGCGCGACAACTACGTCGCCGTGCTGACCGCCGACCACGGTTTCACCGACACGCCCGAATGGGCGAAGTCGCAGGGCCGGGACGCCGGGCGCATCAACCCGGCGCAGGTCGTGGGCGTCATCAACGCGGGCCTGTCGAAACGCTTCGGCGAGTACCGCTGGGCACTCAACATGTCCGGATCGGGCGTGATCTTCGACGAGGTGGCGATCAAGGCCGGCGGCCTGAACCCCGACGACGTCTATGCCGTCGCCAAGGCGTCGGTCGAGCAGATCGATGGCATCCAGGTGGCCTTCACCCGCGCGCAGCTGGCCGGGACGGACACCACGACGCCCTACCTCGAGCAGTTCCGCCGCTCCTGGTACCCCGGCATCGCCGCGCCGCTGCAGGTGGTGCCGAAGGCGGGCTGGATGTTCGGTTCCCGCGCGACCGGCACCACCCACGGCAGTCCCTACGAGAACGACACCCACGTTCCGCTGCTGACCTGGGGGACCGACGTGGGTCGGCCAGGGCCGCATCGAGCAGCGCGTCGAGATCGTCGATCTCGCGCCGACGCTGTCGGCCCTTCTGCACATCCCCGCGCCGAAGCAGGCGCAGGGCCGGCTGCTGCCCCTGCCGGCGAAGTAACCCAACCGAGCGCGGATTCCCCCCGTTCACCCCACCCACCCGCCACCGAAGCGGGGGTGGGGTGCGCCCGCCACACGGCTCCTGTAGGCTCACCGGTCTCGCAGAAGTGACAGGGAGACCGCCGTGTTTGGCTGGTTCGAAAACTCGTCGATCCGTTTCCGCAGACCCCGGCGCCTCAGCCGCCCAAGGGGTTCTTCGCCTTCGTCTGGGCCGGCTCGCACGGCATGCGCGGACTGGTGGGGGTGCTCATCGTCCTGACCGCCGCCATCGGCGCCTTCGAGGCGCTGCTGTTCTCGATGCTGGGCTCGGTCGTCGACTGGCTCAGCCAGGTCCCGCCCGCGCAGTGGTGGGCGACGCAGCAGGACAAGCTGCTGATGCTCGGCGGCATCCTGCTGGCCAGCCCGCTGCTGATCGCGCTGCAGTCGCTGAGCAAGTACCAGGGCCTGTCCAGCAACTTCCCGATGCGGCTGCGCTGGAACTTCCACCGCCACCTGCTCGCGCAGAGCATGAGCTTCTACCAGGACGAGTTCGCCGGCCGCGTCTCCGCCAAGCTGATGCAGACCGCGCTGGCGGTGCGCGAATGCTGGCTGATCGTCACCGACATCCTGGTCTTCATCACGATCTACTTCGTGACGATGCTGGGCGTCGTCGGCAGCTTCGACGCGACGCTGCTGCTGCCCTTCCTGGGCTGGCTGGCCTGCTACGTGGTGGCGCTGAGCTACTTCGTGCCGCGCCTGGGCAAGGCCGCCACCGCGCAGGCCGACGCCCGCAGCCTGATGACCGGCCGCATCACCGACGCGTACACCAACATCAGCACGGTCAAGCTGTTCTCGCACTCCAACCGCGAAGCCGGTTTCGCCCGCGGCGCGATGCAGGACTTCCTGAACACCGCCTACCGCCAGATGCGGCTGATCAGCGGCTTCGAGATCGTCAACCATGCGCTGTCGATGGGCCTGATCGCCTCGACCGCCGGCATGACGGTGTGGCTGTGGACGCAAGGCCAGGTCGGCATCGGCGCGGTCGCCGCCGCCACCGCGATGGCACTGCGCCTGAACGGGATCTCGCACTGGATCATGTGGGAGATGGCCAGCCTGTTCGAGAACATCGGCACCGTGCAGGACGGCATCACGACGTTGTCGCGTCCCATCGCGATCCAGGATGCGGACGACGCCAGGCCGCTGGACGTGACCCGGGGCGAGGTCCGCTTCGAGCATGTCGACTTCAGCTACGGCGGTCGCAAGACCGTGCTGCACGACCTGACCCTGACGATCCGCCCCGGCGAGAAGATCGGCGTGGTGGGCCGCTCGGGCGCGGGCAAGTCGACGCTGGTCAACGTGCTGCTGCGCTTCTACGACGTGGACAAGGGCCGCGTCCTGATCGACGGCCAGGACATCGCCACGGCCACCCAGGACAGCCTGAGACGGCAGGTCGGCATGGTCACCCAGGACACCAGCCTGCTGCACCGCTCGGTGCGCGACAACCTGATGTACGGCCGTCCCGACGCGACGGAGGAGGAGATGCGCGCCGCCGCCGAGCGGGCCGAGGCGGTGGATTTCATCGACGGACTGACCGATCCGAAGGGCCGGCAGGGCTACGACGCCCACGTCGGCGAGCGCGGCGTGAAGCTGTCCGGCGGCCAGCGCCAGCGGATCGCGATTGCCCGGGTGATGCTCAAGGACGCGCCGATCCTGCTGCTCGACGAAGCGACCAGCGCACTGGACTCCGAGGTCGAGGCCGCGATCCAGCGCAGCCTGTACCGGCTGATGGAAGGCAAGACCGTGGTGGCGATCGCGCACCGGCTGTCGACGATCGCAGCCATGGACCGGTTGATCGTGATGGACCAGGGCCGCATCGTCGAACAGGGCGACCACACGGCGCTGCTGGCCCAGGGCGGCCTCTACGCGAAGCTGTGGGCGCACCAGAGCGGCGGCTTCCTGGTGGAGGACGACGTGGACGTGGAGGAGGACACCCCGGCGCAAGGGCGGGCGCGGGCGTTGTCGCCTGAAGCCGTCACGGGCATGGGCCATCCGCCTCATGCCGTCGGATCCACCGTTGGACACATGGATCCAGCGTCAACGACAGCAAGGGATTCCGCGTAAGCAGGCGCTGACTTATCTGGCGCGGGACGGACACCGCACGCCACCCGTTCAAGGGGTTGGGCGGGGTATCCGGTGGCAGGCTTGTATGGAACACTGCGATCGCAGGTCGGACGGGAGCGCCGATCCGCTTGAGCGTCCGCAGGAATCAGGACGGCATAGCACCACGAAAGCTGAGCATATGGACAACAGCAGCGACACCACCCCGCAGTCTTCGGCCACCCCGACCCCGGTCAAGGGTTCCGTCGTCTCGCAACGCCGCCGCCGTTTCATCCAGGCAGGCGTGGTGCCGGTCGGTCTGACGCTGGCCAGCCGTCCCGCGATGGCGTGGCACTGCAACACGACCTCGGCCTGGGGCTCGGCGATCCTGCGCAACGGCGGCGCCAGCGTGCAGGCGCGTGCCGACGCGGCGGTGATCAACAACACCGAGTGCTGGTACATCTCCAACTGGAAGGACAACTCGGGCCGGTCCCAGGTGCGCGGCGGCAACGCCCCCTGGAACTACGTCATTGCCCAGTACTACTCCGGCAAGACGCTGACTTACGCGCGCAACAACCTGACCGTCTCCAAGCTGTTCCCGGGCGGCCTGAAGAACGTCAGCGGCACGGCCAACGTCTACAACCTGCTGAAGAACGACCCGTCGGGCTACGGCACGATGATGATCGTCGCGCGGCTGAACACCTTGTTCGCCGGCAACAGCGTCGGTCAATGCGTGCTGTCGGCGACCGGCCAGGACATGCTGCTGCAGATGGCCTCCCAAGGCCCCGGCCTCTTCAAGCCGACCAACTCGACCGGCGCGGCCTGGACCCAGGCGGACTTCAAGAACTACCTGTACAGCAACTGGCTCGTGGCCTGATGGCCGGAGCCGCCTGGCGCTGCAGGCAACCGATCGCTGAGGTGCTGCTCGCCTGGGAGGGCGAACAGCACGCGGTCTATTTCGACCCCGACAGCGGGGACACCCACCTGATCGCCGCGCTCGGCGCGCAGCTGGCCGAATGGCTGGCCGCCGAGCCGCTGGACCGCGACCAACTCCTGGCGCGCCTGGCCCGGGACGTCGACTGGGACGAGCCGCCCACCCCCGAGGCCCTGTCCGAACTGCTGGACCTGCATCTGCGCCGCCTGGCCGACATCCACCTGCTGATGCCGACGGACCTGGCGGATGCGGTGGCGGAGGCGGCGGAGGAGCCGGTCGCTTGAGACTGCAGGACGTCGGCACCGCCGGGCTGCGGGCCCGGATGCGCGACGGCGGCGTGACGCTGCGGCTGTCGCCCTTCACCGTGCGCGTGCGCTCGGACATCCCCCATCTCGCGGCCGACGTCGCGGCCATGTACCAGGATTTCGAGCTGGCCGGCGACGAGGAGTTCGTCGACTTCCACGTCGCCGTCCTGCGCAGCCCCCATTGGCTGAGCCGTCTGCAGGGCCGCGCCGAGTTCTGGTTCGACGGCCAGCGCTCCTTCACGCCGCTGCCGGCCGCGCAGGCGCTGGCGATGCTCGAATGGGGCATCAACTGGTGCATCGCCGCCCACGCCCATCAATACCTGCTGATCCACGCGGCGGTGCTCGAGCGCGACGGCCGCGCGCTGCTGATGCCGGCACCGCCGGGCTCCGGCAAGAGCACGCTGTGCGCCGCGCTGGCGCATCGCGGCTGGCGGCTGCTGTCGGACGAACTCGGCCTGCTGGACATGGCCACCGGCCTGGTGCATGGCATGGCGCGGCCGATCAACCTGAAGAACGCGTCGATCCCGTTGATCCGATCCTTCGTGCCGGAGGCGCATTTCAGCGCGTCCATGCCCAACACGTCCAAGGGCACGGTCGCGCTGGTGCGCGCGCCGCAGGACGCGATCGAGCACCGGCTCGCGCCCGCCCGGCCCGCCTGGGTCGTGCTGCCCGCCTGGCGCGCCGAGGCGGCCGCGCAGCTGCTGCCCATCGAGCGCGCCCGCGCCTTCATGGACCTCGCCGAGCAGTCCTTCAACTACGACGTCCATGGCCAGGCCGGTTTCCAGACGCTGGGACGGCTGGTCGACGCCTGCGCGTGCTACCGCTTCGAGTACAGCCGGCTCGACGAGGCCGTGGCGCTCTTCGAAACGCTCGCGGAGGCGGCGCCATGAGCGCGCGTCATGGTCGCGGTCACGGCGAACGCCGCCGTCCGCTGCTGGTCCGCGTGCTGCTGCAGCCCGCGATCGCGGCCGGATTGAGCCTGACCGACTGGGACCTGCTGCTGCGCCAGGCGCGGCGGTCCAACCTCGCCGGCAAGCTGGCCGCGCAGATGGAAGCCGGCGGCTGGCTGGCCACACTGCCCGAGCCGGTGCAGCCGCATCTGCGCTCGGCGCTGCTGCTGTCGCGGCGGCAGGCGCAGATGCTGCGGCGCGAGGTCGACCTGCTGCGCCAGACACTGGCCGAGCTGCCCGGGCCGCTGATCCTGCTCAAGGGCGCCGCGTATGCGCTCGGTGGACACGCCCCGGCGTCGGGGCGGATGTTCAGCGACATCGACCTGCTGATCCCGCCCGAACAGCTGCCGCGCTGCGAGACGACGCTGCTGGTGCACGGCTGGGACTTCGACGACGGCCTGGACGCCTACGACCAGCGCTACTACCGCACCTGGATGCACGAGCTGCCGCCGCTGCATCACAAGCGCCGGGGCACCTCGCTGGACGTGCACCACACGCTGCTGCCGCCGACGGCGCGCACGCCGCTGGACAGCCGCGCGCTGTTCGACGCCCCGCGGCCCCTGGACGGTCTGCCTGGCGTCTTCACGTTGCCGCCCGAGGACATGCTGCTGCACAGCGCCGCCCACCTGTTCCACGAGGGCGAGTTGCCCAACGGCCTGCGCGACCTGTTCGACCTCGACGCGCTGTTGCGCGAGTTCGGCGCGATCGAGGGCTTCTGGCCGCGGCTGGCCGAGCGCGCGCGGCGGATCGGCCTCTCCCGCCCGCTGTGGCTCGCGCTGCGCTACACGCGGATGCTGCTGGACACGCCCTATCCGGACACATTGCCGTCGGCACTCGGCCCGCCGCCGGGTCCGGTGGCGCTGCGACTGCTGGACGCCTGCTATCGCCGCGCGCTGCGGCCGGCCCACGACAGCTGCCGCCTGCCCGGCCACGCGCTGGCCGAGGTCGCGCTGTACGTGCGGTCGCACTGGCTGCGGATGCCGGTCGGGTTGCTCGCGCTGCACCTGGGGCGCAAGGCCTGGGGCCGGATGACGGCGGTGCCGGAGGCGCCCCCGGTCGACGCGCCCGGCGCGACCCGGGGCGACGGCTGAGAGCCCTCCCCCGCCCTCTTCTTCCCTTCTCAGCTCGCGAGACTGGGCCGAGGTGAGGGCCTGCCCGGGCGCGGCCTTTGCCACGTGGGCCAAGGCCTTCGCTTATGCTCGCTTCCCATGAACCGACCCAAGCCTTTCTCCATGATCCGCGAGTTCCACCTGGCGGACTGGTTCACCCTGGGCAACGCCTTCTGCGGCGTCGGCGCGCTGTTCTCGGTGATGACCTTCCTGCAGACCGGCGCGGTGCAGCACCTGTACTACGCGTGCGCGCTGATCCCGGCGGCGCTGGTCTTCGACGTGCTCGACGGCCGCATCGCGCGCTGGCGCCAGAAGAGCTCCGCGATGGGGCGTGAGCTCGACTCGCTGGCCGACGTGATCTCCTTCGGCGTCGCGCCGGCGGTGATCGCCTACGGCTGCGGCATGCAGGGGCTGTGGGACCGCATCGTGCTGGGCTTCTTCGTCGCCTGCGGCGTGTCGCGTCTGGCCCGCTACAACATCACCGCCGAGACGCTGTCCGGCGGCAACGACAAGGTCGCCTACTTCGAAGGCACGCCGATCCCCGACCTCGCTGCTGATCGTGATCGTGCTGTGGATCGCCGCCTGGCAAGGCGCGATCGGCGAGGCGCTGTGGTTCGGCGGCGTCAAGCTCGGCGGCTTCACGCTGCACCCGCTGGTGCTGCTGTTCGCGATCTCGGGCTCGCTGATGATCAGCCGGATCAGGATTCCGAAGCTCTGATCCGGCGCGACGGTCAGGTCGGCATCATGCCGACTGACCGCCGCCAAACCGCCGCCAGACCGCCGCCGCCGCCCTCAGTGCGGCGGCGTCGTGACGATCGCGCCACCGCGCAGCAGATCGCGCCAGGGCGCCCGCGGCGCCGCATCGGCGGGCCGGTCTTCCGATGGCCTCGTCACCCGGCACTGGCCGGTGGCGGCATGGATCAAAGCCGCTTTCAGCAGCGCCTCATCGGGATCGCTGAGCTCATGGGCGAGATCGTCCACCACGAAGCAGCCCTGAACCCCATTGGCGCCCGATCCGCCCGGCACGAATCCCTCGCCGTAACCTGAGAATCCCTGGGCGTTGCTCACGACATGGTCCAGCGGCAGGTAGGTGTGGCCGCAGTTGGCCCTCGGGCTGGCGGCATAGGGGCGACCGCAGGTGGTGCTGCCGATCAGCACGACATCCACGCCGACGCCCCGCAGGCCGTTGATCAAGGCCTCGCTGGCCGCGCATGTGCCGGCCTGGGTCAGGACGTACACGCGCCGAAGATGGCCGGCATCGAGCGTGGGCAGGTCAGGCGTCAGACAGCGCCCGCTCAGGTCGGCGCAGCCACGGAACGGCAGCTCCGTGCCGCTCAGTTGCCCGCCCTGGAGGCGCGAGAAGGCTTGTCCCATGCTGCGTTTGCCAGCGACCATGTAGGGCAGTTGACTGGCGACGGACAAGTCGCCGCCCTGGTTGAAGCGCAGGTCGATCACGAGGTGGTCGATCCGCGCCTCGCTGAAGTCATTGATCGCGCTGACCAGCTCGGCGGTCGCGTGCGCGCCATGTTCCTGGAACAGCAGATATCCGACATCGTCCTCTCCCATCTTGATGAGCTTCGCCACCGGCACGGGCTGCCTGGCGAGGCCGCTGGTCAAGGTCACGGTCCTCGTCGAAGCGTCGCCCTCCGACCTCAAGATGAAGCGGTGCTCCGTTTCCATGTCGCGCGGAAACATCAACGCCGCGAGGAGGGCCGCGCGTTCCTCGTCGTCGTCGTCGGCCTCGACGCCGGCGGCTGCGACCAGCGTATCGCCCCGCTTGACGCCTTGCCGCTCCGCCCGGCTGCCGGGCTGAACGAAAGCGACCCGGATGTTCCTTGGCGGCGTGTGCGATCCCACGGACCATTCGATGCCGAAACCGGGCACTTTCTCGCCGCTCATGAAGGCATTGAACGCGGACGTGGGCACGACCTGGGTGTATTCATCCCGGCGCTTTCCGCCGGGCTTGAACGCGGGCGAGCGCAGCGCGTCCAGATAGGCCGACAGGGCTCGCGACACGTCGTTGTCGTCGAGTCCATCGACATATGGCACGTCCTGGCGCCAGAGGTAGACCTCGTCCATGAGTGAACGCACCCAGTTCCGCTCGATTGCCAGGCTGCCGGTGGGCGCTCCGTCCCGGGCGTTCTCCGCTTCGACGTTGTCCGGGGCGCACTGCCCGGCGTAGACCGAGCTGTGCTGAAAGGCGCGATTCAGCACCCGACCGGCGTCCACGCCGTCCTTGCCGTCCGCGCCAGCCGGACCACGCGGGCCTGGAAAACCGGGCCGGCCTGGAAGACCTTCCGGACCAGGAACGCCCGGCTCACCACGTTCACCCGGATTGCCGGGCGAGCCGTCCTTGCCATCCCGCCCGTCCTTGCCCGCCGGTCCGGGCAGGCCCGCGTCGCCGGGCAGACCGCGAAGCCCGTGCAAGCCGTCCTCGCCATCCCGTCCATCCTTGCCCGCCGGTCCAGGCAGGCCCGCTTCGCCGGGCAGACCGCGAGGTCCGGGCATGCCGTCCTCGCCATCCAGCCCATCCTTGCCATCCCTGCCCGCCGGTCCGGGCAGACCGGCCTCGCCAGGCAGACCGCGAGGTCCGGGGGAGCCGTCCATCCCGGCCATCCCATTCGTCCCGTTCGTCCCGTTCGTCCCGTCCCGGCCATCCTTTCCAGCCGGCCCCGGCGGGCCGTCCTTGCCATCGGCCCCGTCCACGGCCATCACGTCTTCGCCGCCGTCATGGCAGCCTTGCAAGACCGCGACGCAAGCGGCGCACATCACGATGATCGACGCACGCTTGGCCGCGCGCTCGATCCAGGTTCTCTTGGTCATCTCTGCTGTCCGCCGAACGAATCGGCCGCCTCTGTGGGAGAAGGCGACTTTGTCGAAGCGCTGCGGGCAGGGTTCCGTTGCCCAGTGCAACAAATCGGCGCGCGCGACAACGAAAAAGCCGCTCCGGGGAGCGGCTTCTTCAGTGCGCCATGAACGGCGCGGACCGACGGCTCAGGGCCGTCCGCCGACGATCCGGTTGCTGCGCGCCGCGAGCTTCTTGAGACTCAGCGCGATCGCATCGCCGTCCGCCGCCCGCACGCCCATCGCGCGGGCCCGGCCCGTTTCAGACGACTGCGCCGCCGGGCAGGTGCCGTTGGCCCGGTACTGCAGCGCCGCGGCCAGCATCGCCTCGCTGGTGTCGCCCAGCGCGTGGTCGAAATCGTCCGCGACCTGGCAACCCTTGACCCCGGTCGCGCCCGTGCCCGCAGGGACGAAGCCGTCCGCGTACTCGCCGAAGCCCTTGTTGTTGGTGCCGACGAACTCGATCGGGAAGTAGCTGTAGCCGCAGTTGTCCTTCGCGGAGAAGCCGTAGGGCTTGCCGCAGGTGGTCCCGCCGACCAGCACGACCTCGATGTCGACGCCGCGCAGGCCGTTGATCAGCGCCTCGCTGGCCGAGCAGGTGCCCGACTGCGCCAGCACGAACACGCGCTTGAGGTTCAACGCCGGCAGCGGCTGCTGGGACGTGCAGTTGTTGCCCGACAGCAGGCAGGACTCGCTGTAGAACGGCGTCTTCGAATCCGGGCTGTTGGTTTCCGCGCTGCGCTTGCTGTTGTAGCGCAGCTGCTCGAAGGTCTTGCCCGACGTCGCCGTGCCGCCCGCGATCATGTAGGCCAGCTCGCTGGCGATGAACAGGTAGCCGCCGCCGTTGTAGCGCAGGTCGACGACCAGATCGCTCACGCCGCTGGCGCCGAAGCTGCGCATCGCGCTGATCAGCTGCGCCTCCGCCGTCAGGATGTGGTCGTTGAAGACCAGGTAGCCCACCTTCGCGCCGTCGGCGGCGGTGAGCACCTGGCTGGTCGGCACCGGCGTCTTGGTGACATTGCCGGCGACCAGCGAGACGTCGCGCGGCAGCCCCGCGTTGGACGTCAGCACCAGGCGGTGGCTGCCGCCCGCGGTGTCGGGGAAGAGCGCCGCGTTGAGCGTGTTCACGCCGGCCGCATCGGCGGCATCCGCGGCCGCGCCGTCCGCGGTCACCAGCGTGTCGCCGCGGCGCACGCCGGCCCGGTCGGCGACGCTGCCGGGTTCCACGAAGGCGACGCGCAGACCGCGCGGCGGCGTCGGCGACTTCATCGACCATTCGATGCCGTAACCGACCTCCACGCCGCTCTGCGACAGCGCGTTCCACTCGCGCGTGCTCATCATGAAGCTGAACTGGTCCTTGCGCTTGCCGCTCGCCGTGAACGCCGGCGACAGCAGGTCCTCGAAGTAGGCGTTCAGCGCGGTCTCCACGTCGCTGCCGCTGTAGGCCGCCGCCGAGGCGTTGATCGACGGCACGTCCTCGCGCCACAGGTAGGCCTCGTCGAGGTAGGAACGGACCCAGCTCTTCTCCGTGGACAACGAGGCGGTGCGCAGATTGGCCGCCGCTTCCGTGTTGCCCGGCGCGCATTGCTGGGCGTAACTGGCGCTGGGCTGGATCGTGGTCTCGCCCCCCGGTGTTCCCGCCGGTGTTGCCCCCGCCGCCGACGGAGCCGCCGCCGTTGTTGCTGCCGCCGTTGCTGCCGCTGTTGCTGCCGTTGAGCGGCGTGCCGCTCTCACCGCCCCCCGCCGCCGCAGGCGCTCAGCATCAACACGCCAACAGCGCCGGCCACGGCCAGACGCGCCACCCGGCCCATCACGGATCGATTCATCGCAACTCCCTCGTGGGACTTCGGTCCCATGTCTTGTAGGTTGGCTGACATCGTCGTGATGTCATCGGGAAACCTTCGAGGGCCGATTTATAGCGAAAAACCGGTGACAGGCCTTGGACTTAATCGAGGGTCTCCGCCCTCAGGGTGACGAGTGATGCGCCCTCGCCACTGGCGAAGATCCGCCAACCGAACCAACCCGGGGGCGCCGGCAGGTCCAGCGTCTGGCCGGGTTCCAGCCAGTGATCGTCCGGCCAGCCGACCCGGGTGATCCAGGCCCGGCCGCCGAAGACCCGCAGCCGCACGGGGCGCCGCAGGCGCAGCGCGACCGGGCGGCCGTCGGTCGGCAGCACGAGGGCGTCGGGACCCGGCCCGGGAGGGACAAAAGCCGGCGCGGGCCAGACCTGGGGCTGGAGGCGGGGCCGGAACGGCGAGGGGAGCAGGCGGAGCGGTTGCATGCCGTCACCTTAAAAAATATGGCTGTCGCGCTCCATCCACAGCCGCCGACCGACACGAGGCATACAGCCCGCGCACGAACCGGGCCTGTGCTGGCCGGCTTGCCGCTCATCTGTATCGGTCATCGCCGGGTGGGAACACACAGAATCGATGCATGGACGCGCCGCTGTTACCGCTGTACATGCAACTCGCCGACCGGATGGCCCGGTCGATCCGCTCGGGCACCTTGAAGCGCGGCGAGCGGCTGCCGTCGGTGCGGGAGCTGGCGGGACAGCACGGCGTCTCGCTGTCGACGGCGGTCCAGGCCTACCGGTGGCTGGAGGACGCCCGGCTGATCGAGGCCCGGCCGCGCTCGGGCTACTTCGTCGCGGCACGCCCGCCGCGGCTGCCGGAACCGCGCGTCTCGCGCCCCGACACGGCGTCCCGGATGGTGCAGCTGGACCAGCTCGGCGTGCAGGTGATGGCGCTGTCGCAGGACCCCGCCTTCATCTCCTTCGGCGCGGCCTGTCCGGGCCCGGAGCTGTTCGACCAGGACCGCGTCCGCCGCGCGATGGCGCGCGCGGTGATGCGCCATCGCGACCTGCTGTGCACCTACCCGCTCGGCCCCGGCATGGAGGAGGCGCGGCGCGCGGTCGCGCGGCATGCGCTCGGCCTGGGCTGCGTGCTCGACCCGGACGAGGTCGTCCTCACCAACAGCTGCATGGAGGCGATCAGCCTGTGCCTGCGCACGGTGTGCAAGCCCGGCGACGTGGTGGCGCTGGAATCGCCGACCTATTACGGCTTCCTCGAGATCCTGCAGAGCCTGCACCTGCGCGCACTGGAGATCCCCACGCATCCGCGGCACGGCATGTCGCTGGACGCGCTGCAGCTGGCCTTCGAGACCCAGCAGGTCAAGGCGGTGCTGACGGTGCCGACGCTGTCGAATCCGCTGGGCGCGTCCATGCCGGTGCCTGAGCGCCGCCGGCTGGCGGCGATGCTGGCGCAGCACGACGTGGCGCTGATCGAGGACGTGCTCTACAACGACCTGTCCGAACAGGAGGACAAGCGCCGCGCGGTGAAGTCCTTCGACACGACGGGGCACGTGATGATCTGCGGCTCGTTCTCGAAGACGATCGCGCCCGGGCTGCGGCTGGGGTGGGTGGAAGCGGGCCGCTGGGGCCAGGTGTTGCGGCGGACGAAGGCGGTGCAGTCCGGCGGCCAGACCAGCGTGCTGGAGCTGGCGCTGGCGGACCTGCTGACGCAGGCCGGCGGCGGTGCCGCGTTGCGGCAGCTGCGCGCGACGATCGCCGCGCGCGTCGACCACGCCCGCCAGATGATCGCGGAGAGCTTCCCGAAGGGCACGCGCGTGTCGGACCCGGCCGGCGGCTTCATCCTGTGGGTGGAACTGCCTGACGGACTGGACACCGCCCTGCTGTACGAGGCCTGCCTGGCCGAGCACATCGTGATCGCGCCGGGGATGATGTTCTCGGCGAGTCCGCGCTTCCGGAACTGCGTGCGTCTGGGTGTCGGCGGCCAGTGGGGCGAAGCGCACCCGCGCGCGCTGCGCCGCATCGGAGCGTTGGCGAAGGCGCTGCTCATGGCCCCTTCCAACACGTCCAACGACGAGCTCGCGGCTTAGCAGTCGCTCATCCCTGAAGCCATTCGTCCTTGGCGTCCAGGCCCTTCGGTGACTTCAGGCGCGTCAGCGCGCCTTCGTCCTCGAGCAATCGCCAGCGCCACCAGTCCGTACTGATGGACTTGATGAGCGACGCGTGGTGCGCGGCGAGCTTCTCCGGAGCGCCCTCACGCGCCCGCCCCAGCAGCCGCTGCCCGAAACCCGCGCCTCGCTCGCCGCCGCCGCCGAAGCTCATGTGATCGGCGCCCTCGAGCCACAGCTGCGCCTTGGCGCCGGCGGGCAGCGTGTCGTAGACGACGCGGCGATAGCGGCCGTCGCGCTCCTGGCCGATCGGGTTGCCGTCGAGGCTGCCGGTCAGGCACAGCATCGGGCGCGTGATGCCCTTGATGCCGCCCGGGAAGTGGCCGGCCGACGGACTGAACGCGGCGAAGGCCCTGAAGTGCGAGTCGGTCAGGTCCGGCGCGTTGCGCACCTGGAAGTCGCGTCCCGCGACCGCCAGCGTCGTCTGGGCGCCGAACGAGTGGCCCGACATGCCGAGCGCCTTGGGCGACACGCGCGCCCACGGACCGCTGCCATCCTTCTGCAGATTCAACATCTGCCCGACGGCGAACTGCACGTCGTGGCCGCGTTCGATCAACTGCTCGACGCTCGCGGCGGCCTTCACCGCCTGCAGCCCGCCGCGCCAGATCGCGCGATCGCTTCCCGCATGCTGCAGATGCAGCGTCGCGATGCCGGCCTCGGCCCAGGCCTGCCCCCACTCGGTGCCGCCGTCCAGGCTGCCGCCCAGGCCGTGCGAGAACACCACCAGCGCCATCGGCCGGTCGCCGTCGGGCAGGCGCAGCCGCCAGGGGATGTCGCGCAGGCGGGACTGATCGCGCCAGACGCCTTGCTGGACGCCGGCATCCGGCGCGCTCTGCGCACGCGCGGGAAGCCATGCGGCGGCACCGAAGGGGAGGCCCACGGCCGTCACGGCGGAGAAGGCGGAAAAGGCGGAAGCGCGCTTCAGGAGCGCGCGGCGAGCGGGGTCGTGAGGCAGAAAATTCATGGCGACGAGGCGGGCAGATGCCGTTCCCGCCCCGGTGGCGGCACCGGCTTGAGGCGCAGGGCCCAGGAAACGCCGCCGACCAGCAGCGCCACGCCGGCCACGCCCATCAGCGGCGGCCACTCGGCGCGATGCCACTGCGCATAGGCGAGCGCGGCCAGCGTCTCGAAGACGATCAACTGGCCCACCAGCGCGGTGGGCAGGCGCTGGCTGGCCTCATTCCAGCACAGCGTGCCGAGCCAGGACGCGAACAGCCCGACGGCGGCCATCAGTCCGACATAGGGCCACAGCCGGGGACCGGTGGGGAAGTCGAAGCCGGCGGGCAGCAGCGGCAGCCCGGCGCCGTCGGCGATCGCGAGCACCACGAAGGCCAGCACCGCCATCGGCAGCGTCACCAATCCCTGCGCGGTGGCCCAGGCCCGGGGGTTGCGATCGGCGTGCGCGCGCAGCCAGTCGGCGTTGCGGATCGGGTACCAGGTCCAGCAGGCCAGCGCGATCAACGCCAGACCCGCGCCCTGCAGGTAGCGGCCCAGTTGCTGGGGCGCGACCGCGGCCTGCTCGACCTGGTTGACGCAGCCGATGCCCAGGGCGATCAGCAGCAGCGCCGGCGCCAGGTCGCGCCAGCGGTAGTGGCCGTCGCGCGCGGCGTTGCGATGGTTGGAGCAGACCGCGATGACCACGGGCAAGGTGCCGATGATCATCGTCGGCAGCGGTCCGCCGGCGCGCTGGATGGCGGCGGCCAGCGTCAGGTAGTAGAGGAAGTTGCCGATGGCGCTGAGCTTCACCGCGTCGACCCAGTCCGCGCGGGTGAGGCGCTTCAGCTCCCGCCAGTCGATCGACGCCAGCGGCACGGCCAGCAGGCCGAACGCGAGGTAGCGGCCGGCCATCAGCATGGCGGCGGGGTAGTCGGGCAGCAACAGCGGGGTGACGAACACCAGGCCCCACATCAGGCCGGCGGCGAGCGCGAACAGGAATCCGGACAGCATGCGGCGCAGTGTCGCCGGGCGTCAGGGGCGGCGTCTTGTACCCAGTTGCTGCTGGTAGCGCGCCGGCGTCACGCCGTAGCGACGCGCGAAACCGCGCGTCAGGTGCGCCTGGTCGGTGAGTCCGACGGCGGCCGCGACCTGCGCGGGCGCGTGGCCGGCGGCGAGTTGCCGCTTGGCCTCGTTGAGCCGCAATGCCATCAGCGCCTGCTGCGGCGTCGCATGGTGCTGCGCCTTGAAGCTGCGCAGGAAGTGGAACGGGCTCAGGCCGGCCACGGCGGCCAGGCGTCCGGTGTCCATCGACTCGTCGAGGTGGGCCCGCATGTGCTCGATCACCGGCGCGAAGCGCGGCGCGCCGCCGTCGGGGCGGACCGGCGCGCGATGCGCGTGGCGGCTCAGTCCCTGGACCAGTTCGAGCAAGGCACTGTCGAAGGCCAGCGGCTCCGCGCGCGCGCCACAGCGCGGCGATCAGCGCGGCGGCGCGCGTGGCGGCCGCCGCATCGTGCGCCACCGCGACGTCGAAACGCCACGCCGGGCCGCCGTACAGCTCGGCCAGCAGCGCCTCGTCGAGGTAGACCATCCGATATCCCCAGGCGTCGGCCGTGGCCGCCTCGCCGGTGTGGATGTCCTCGGGGTTCATGAGCATCAGCGTCGCCCGGGGCGCGAGGTGCTCGCCGCCCCGCCAGCGGAAGCGCCCGACTCCGTCCGTGATCGCGCCCAGGCCGTAGGCCTCGTGCGTGTGCGGCTCGAAGCTGTGGCGCAGGATGTGGGCGTGGTACAGCTCGACGCCCGCGCGATGCGCGGGACGCCGGTACTGGGCCTGGTCCTCGGGATGTTCGAACGCCGTGGGCATGAGGCCGAGTCTATGCGGGCCTCGCGCCACGCGTCGGCGCCAGCCTTCGCGGCTTCGGAAGTCCGTGGATCGCGCCGCTCAGAGCAATCCCGGCGTCATCCCCGTCCAGCGCTTGAATGAACGCCGGAAGTTGCTCTTGTCGGTGAAGCCCAGCGAGCGCGCCACCGCCTCGCCGCGCTGGCCGCGCATCAGCATGAGGTAGAGCGCCGCATGCGCGCGGACCTGGTCCAGCTGCGCCTGGTGGTGGGTGCCGAGCTGGGCCAGCTGGCGCTTCAGCGTCGCCGGGCTGACGCCGAAACGCCGCGCGCTGCGTTCCAGCGACGGATCGCCGCCGACCTCGGCCAGCAGGTGGTCGTAGAGCGCCGCGAGCTGGCCGCGCGAGGCGGCTTCCGGATCCGCGCCCTGCGCCAGCGCGCTGGCCGCCATGGCCGGTCGGCCGGGGACTGCCGCGGGCCAGGGCGCGGTCGCCGCCGCCAGGGGCAGGCGCATCGCATCCACCTGGCAACCGAAGCGGAGATCGCTGCCGAGGTAGGCCGCGTGCTGCGAGAGCTCCCGCGGGCGCGTGCGGTTGAAGCTGAAGGACCAGGGCAGCGCCTGCCCGCCGCCCAGCCATTGCGCCATCGCGACGACGGCGCTCATCTGCATGTCCACGAGCAAGGGCTGCAGGCTGGCCGGCGCGCCGCAGGATTCGGTCCAGACGAGCAGCAGTTCGTCCGAGGTCTCGACCAGCCGAGGCGTGAGCAGCGGCGACAGACGTGCCGGCCAGTCGCACAGCACGCGCAGCGCCTGGCCCAGGTCGCCGGCCTGCTGCATCGCCTGGCTGGCGAGGCCGTAATGCCCCGGCAGGCTCAACTGGCCGACGACGAACCCGACGTCGCGCGCCAGCGGCTGCAGCGCGGCCAGCATCGACAGCAGTTGCCGAGGCGACAACACCTGCCCCGGCACCACCCCGCAACGGCCCAGCCATTCCTGCGGTTCGAACGCGCGGCTCCGGGCGAACTCGGCCAGCAGCGCGCCCTGGTAGGCCCACGGGATGAAGGCGCGGTCCGCGCCGTGATGCGGCACGGCGCGCGTCGGCAAGGCCTGACGCAACGCGGCCAGCGCATCGTCGGACGCAGCGGTCGCGCCGGTTGCGCCGGTCGCTGCGACCGCGCCCACCGCGGCGCTGGCAGCGGCGTCGGCTTCGTCCGCGACGAGCCTCACCGCAGCCGCTCCAGCAGGCGCAGCAGCTGCGTCTCCGCGTCTTCCTGCGGATCCAGCGCGGCGCTGGCCATGCGGGCGCTCAGCCGCGCCCGCGTGCGTCCGTCGGCGCACGGATGCACATGGGAGGACAAGGCCCCCAGCAGATCGCCCGGCAGCGCCGAATCGGCGTCCGGCAACACGGCCACGAAGCGGTCGGCCGCATAGCGGCACAGCAGGTCGCCGCCACGCAACTGCAGCAGCAACAGCGGGCCGGTGGCCTGCAGCAGCCGGTCGGCTTCGGCCAGCCCGTGCTGGCGCGCGAGCGTGGACAGGTCCAACCAGCCCAGCATGACCAGCGTGGTGCCCACCGCCGCCGTGCCCGCCGACGTCGCGTTCGACGCTCGTGCCAGGTCTTGCTGGCGGCGGATCTGATCCAGCAGGTAGGCGCCGTCGCCGAGTTGCGTCAGGCCGTCGATCTGCGTGTGTTCGCGATAGCCCCGCTCGCGCCCGGCGCGCAGCGCATTCAGCGCGAGCTGCTCCTGCCGCCACAGGTGCAGGCCGAAGGTCAGGCCCGTCATGCCGATGACGTGGAAGGTCGACTCCATCCCCATCAGCAGCGTGAACTCGCGCGGGAACTTCCAGAACTCGTCCATCAGGTCGGCCCAGCCGCCCAGCAGCATCCCCGACAGGCCCAGGCACAGCCAGGTCGTCACGCGGCCCGCAGGCCGGCTCGCGCGCAGCTGGACGAGCCACAGCGCCAGCATCGCGACGATCGAGGTCTCGCTGACAAGGTCGATCCAGCGCCAGATCGCCATCGGCTTGGCCACGGCCCAATAACCGAAGGCCCAGGTGATGCCCGCCATGGCCAGCAGCAGCGCATGGCCGAAATGACGCGAGCCCGCGACCGGAGCGAGCACCAGCGGCGGGCGAGGCAGCACGACTTTCATGGCGCGCGATGCTAGGCGGCGTGTGTGACAGCCGTTGTCACACGGCGGGGACGGGGTCGTTTCGGCTCACGAACGCCCGGCCAACGCCACTCACCGGCCTCCGTGGCCCCGCCACGTCAACCGGAGAACCTCTTGCCGAACCGCGTCCTGTCCCTCACCCCGATCGCCGCCGCGCTGCTGGCGCCATTGACCGTTTCCGCCCTGTCGACCGCCTTGCCTCCCCGATCCGTCACGGTCGTCACGACGCTCCCACCGCCGATGGTGATGTGCGGCAACGAGCCGATGCCCATCCTCGAAGCGCCCTACCAGGTGGTGTGCGCGCTCAACGAGGGCGTGATGGCCGATTCGGGGGCTGACCAGGGCGACAACATCCGTGCCGCGCTGGAACGCCTGGCCGACAAAGACACCGGCCTGTACTTCCCGACGGGCCGCTACCTCGTGTCGGGGCACCTCTGGCTGCGCAGCGGCAACGTGCTGGTGGGCAGCCGGTCCGGGGTCACGCACTTCGTCAATCCGGCCGGGAAGACGTCTTCCATCGATCAGACCTTTCACAGTGCCAACAACATCCTGGTCGAGGGCCTGGTCCTGGACAACATCGCCATCAACTTCACGCACGCCGGCACCAGCGTGGCCCGCTACAACGGCTTTCGCAATACTGCGTCCGAACAACCGCAGATCTGGACCCACGGGGCGGACAGGATCGTGGGCAACGTGCTGTGGCGTGAGCCGGACCATGCAGGCCGCGGCATCGCCGACTACGGCGGTCGCGGAGCGCTCATTTCGGGCAATCTGCTCGGCAGCGGCGACGCGAGCTCGACCGCAGGGATGAAGCGTCTGGCCGTCGTCGACGCCCGCACGCTGAAGCTCGCCAAGCGGATGACGTGGCTGGCCGCCATTGACGGGATGGTGCCCGACGCAGGCCAGCCTCAGGGTTACTTCACCGTTGCCCTTCATGTCGACGGCACCCGCGGGGGCAGATCACCAGGAATGACGTCTCGGTGAACGGTTCGCGCGGCGGCGAGGTCGGCCCCGCGGGCCAGGTGGCCCAGCTGAGGAACGTTCAGGACCTGTCCCTGATGGACAACCGTTTCGCCGTCGACGGCGACGCGGCCACCACCGGGCTGCCGCTCCTGATCGAGGCGCCGCAGGACACGCACATCACCGGGAACACGCTTGAGGGCGTCCCGCTGCAGCTGGTGCCAGACGCCGAGGGGAAACGTCCGACCAAGCGAACCATCGTCAAGACGAATGACCTGGTCGGCACTGCCGTGAGCGTCACCCAGCCTGTCACCGGCGACGACAAGGCCAGCACCACGATCGACGACCTGTCCTTCGTCCAGAACCGCTTCTGGCGGGTGGACCGCTCGCACTGCATGATCGACGCCCCGGTCCCCGTGCAACCGGGCAGGACCTTCGGGGAAATGGGCAACGTGCGGGTCCCCGGCAACGAGCCGGCGAAGACCTGCAATCTCCGCCCCTTGTCTCGCAAGGTGCCGGCGGGGACGACGGAGATCAAGCCGTCGGCAGAGGGTCGCCCTCCCGAAAGGACCACGTCCACGCCCGCCCCCGGCGACGGCAATGCGACGGCACCGATTCCCGAGGTCGCGATGCGACCGGTCCCAGCGACCGACGACCGGCAGCCCGAAGCACCCAGGAAGCGCCGCTGGTACCAGCGAGCGTCCGAGTTCATCGACGAGCAATCCGACGAGATCATCGACAGGCTGAGGGCCATGATCCGGCGGCTCTGACGTCGCCTGCGCGCCACCAGGGGGTCGGATCGGCTCACCGCGCCCCCGCGACGGAGCCGTCCGGGCCGGCACGACACGAGAATCGCGCGCTGTCACGGACCCGCCATCCGCGGTTCCTAACGTGCGTCGCCATCCGTGACTCACCGACCCCCGACCATGCGCACGCCTCCCCGCCCTACCCTGCTCGCCCTCTGCCTGTCCAGCCTCTTCGCCGCCGCGCCGGCCCTGGCCCAGCAGACGCAGGACCCGAAGAACGACGCCAGGACCGCATCGAAGGCCGAGGCGACGTCCGACGCGAAGGCCGATGCGAAGGCCGATGCGAAGAAGAACGCCAAGGACTCGACGCCCGAGGCGAAGCAGCTCGAGACCGTCGTCACCGTCGGCCAGGCCGCGTCGCTGCGCTCCGCGCTCGACAAGCAGACCGCCGCCTCGGGCATCGTCAACGTCGTGCACGCCGACGGCATCGGCCAGTTGCCCGACAACAACGCCGCCGAGGCGCTGGCCCGCATGCCGGGCGTCTCGGTCGAGCGCGACCAGGGCGAAGGCCGCTTCATCCGCGTCCGCGGCCTGGGCCCGGACTACAACGCCGTCAACATCAACGGCGCGCTGACGCCGGCCTCGGAGTCCGACCGCCGCGCGCCCGGCCTGGACCTGGTGCCGGCCGGCCTGATCCGGTCGCTCGAGGTGCAGAAGACGCTGACGCCGGACCAGGACGCCAACTCGCTCGGCGGCACGGTGACCGTGCGCACGCTGAGCGCCTTCGACCAGCCGGGACGGCTCTTCACGATGGAGCTCGGCGGCAACTACGACGCCAATGCGTCCAAGACCAAGCCGCGCGGCTCGGTGGCCTTCGCCGACCGCTTCGCCGGCGGCACGCTGGGCGTGGCGATGGCGCTGTCCGGCGACCAGCGCCGCTTCGCCAGCGACAACGTCGAGACCGGCGGGGATTCGGGACGGCGAGAAGCTCAACAGCTTCGAGCTGCGCCGCTACACCATCACCCGCGAGCGCGTCGGCGCCGCGCTGAACCTCGACTTCAAGCCTGACGACGCGTCGCTCTTCTACCTGCGCAGCTTCACCAGCAGGTTCACCGACCAGGAAAGCCGGCAGTCGGTCGCCGTCGAGTTCGAGGAGCCGCAGGCCCCCGGCGAGACCGGCGAAGGCACCGTCAGCCGCGGCCTGAAGGCGCGCAAGGAGATCAACAAGTCCAGCGCCGTGGTGCTCGGCACCGAGCTGTCGCGCGGCGACTGGAAGTTCTGGGCCGAGGCCGGCGCCGGTCGCGCCAGCGAGAACAAGCCCGACACGCTGGCCTCCTCCTCGTTCACGGCGGACTTCTCCGGCCTGGGCTACACGGACACGGTCAAGCCGATGCCCACGGCCGTCACGGGCCTGAACGACCCGTCGCGGTATGCCTTCAACAAGGCCAAGATCGAGAAGAGCAGCGCCACCGACCGCGTGCGCCACCTGAAGGCGGACGTGCAGCGCGAGTTCGACCTCGGCGGCTGGGACCTCGACCTCAAGACCGGCCTGAAGGCGACCCGTCGCGACAAGGACAACGAGCAGGAGACCTACGCGCCCAGCGCCAAGCTGCTGAAGAAGGCGCCGTACAACGTGCCCTCGTCGCAGCTGGGCCTGGGCGGCTATGTCGGCGGCGGCCCGGTCGACTATCCGTGGACCTCGTTCGGCCCCGGCATCGATGTCGGCAAGCTGCGCGGCCTGTACGGCGGCTACGACCTGAACGCGTTCCGCGACGAAGTCGATTCGACGGTCAACGACTACGGCATGAAGGAACGCACCGACGCCGGCTACCTGCAGGCGACGCTGGAGAGCGGCGGCACGCAATGGCTGGTCGGCGTGCGCCACGAGCGCGTGCGCTTCACCGCCGACGGCACCGCCTGGAAGGACGGCGTGCTGAGCCCGGTGCACGAGGAGACGCGCTCGCGCCATTGGCTGCCGGCGGTGCTGCTGCGCCAGAAGTTGAACGAGGGCCTGGTGCTGCGCGCGGCGCTGACGCATTCGGTGGTGCGGCCGGCCTTCGGGCAGTTGAGCCCCGGCGTGACCGTCGACGGCGACGAGGCCACCATCGGCAACCCGCTGCTCAAGCCGCTGCGGGCGCGCAACCTGGACCTGGGCCTGGAGCAGCGCCTGGGCCGCGACGGCGCGATGTCGGCCTACGTCTTCCACAAGAAGATCCGCGACTTCGCGTTCCAGACCGACCTGGCGGGCACGACGGGCTGGGAGGACTTCAGCCATGTCGAGGCCTTCGCCAACGGCGGCGACGCGACCGTGCGCGGCGTGGAGCTCTCCTGGAGCCAGGCGTTGAGCATCCTGCCCGCCCCGTGGAACGGCCTGGTGATCGGCGCGAACGGCAGCTTCGTGAAGTCGCGCGCGACCATCGGCGGCTACGACGCCGGCCAGTTCGTCAGCCGCCGCATCGCGCTGCCGAGCCAGTCCGACCGCAGCGTCAACCTGAGCCTGGGGTGGGAGTCGCCGGCCTTCGGCGCGCGGATCGCGCTGAACCACAAGTCGCCCTACCTGCTCGAAGTCGGCGACGTGCTGGACGCCCGCCAGGACCGCAAGGTCGACACGCAGAACCAGATCGACGCGTCGATGCGCGTGCAGCTGACCCCGCAGCTGCAGCTCCAGTTCGAAGCGCTCAACCTGAGCAACGAGCGCTACTACGTGTACCAGGGCAGCAAGGCCTTCAACACCCAGTACGAACAGTACGGCCGCGCCTACAAGCTCAGCCTGAAGCTGGCGATGTTCTGAGGCGGCGGCGCGGGATGACGATGATGACAAAGACGATTCGCGCATTCGCGTCCACTGCACTCGCCGCGACGCTGTCGGTGGCGGGGTTCTCCGCCGGCGCGGCGACGCCGAAGGCGGCGCTCGAACTCGGCAAGAGCGGGCTGCGCCTGCTCGACGACAAGGGTCAGGTGGTGGACGAGTTCGGCGTCCGGGCCAAGCGCTGGGATCGCCGCCAGTTGGCGGACGGGACGACGGTCGCGCTGCTGCAGGACGCCGATTCCGGCGCCCTGCGCCTGATCGAGGTGGGCGATCGGCAGCTGCGTGAACGCGCGCACTGGCATGGCCCCGCCTTCGATGTGGAAGCCATCTGCCTGTACCTGGAGCCACGGCAGCAGACGCTGCAGGCGTTCCTGCTGAGCAGCGACGGGTTGGCCGAGCAATGGGTGCTGGGGCCGTCGAACCAGGGCCAGGGCAGCGCCAAGAGCAACAGCAGCGGCAGCGGCAACAGCAAGGACGGTGGCAAGGATTTCGCGAGGGGCCAGGTGTTGCGTCAGCTCGCCACGGTCCCCGATGCCAAGGCTTGCACGGTGCGCGACGACGAGGCGACCTTGTACGTCGCCGAGGCTGGCGTCGGCCTGTGGGCCTTCGTCGCGGATGCGGAGCGCGCGGGCCGTGAGCTCGTCGCCCCCCGGTCTGGCGCCGCAGGACATGGCGCTCTGGCTCGACGCTCGCGCGGCGCAGCCGCGTCCCGTGATCCCGGTCGCGACGCCCTCGGCGCAGACCGAGCCGGTGCGCGGCGGCGGCGATGCGGCGGACGACCCGGCGATCTGGGTCCATCCGACCCGGCCGTCCCGGAGCCGCATCCTGGGCACCGACAAGAAGCGCGGCCTCGCGGTCTACGACCTGCAGGGTCGCGAGACGCAGTTCCTGCCGGTCGGCCGGGTCAACAACGTCGACCTGCGCCAGCGCGTGCGCGACGGCGATCGCACCTGGGACCTCGCGGTCGCGACGCAGCGCGACCAGCGCAGCGTGCTGCTCTTCGGCATCGACGGCGCGGGCAAGGTCTCGACGCTCGCCGAGCTGCCGACGGGGCTGGACGAGGTCTACGGCGTCTGCAGCGCCCGCCATCCGGCGGGCGGGCTGGATGTGTTCGTCAACGACAAGGATGGCCGGCTCCTGCAGATGCGCGTGACGCGCAAGGCCGGCGTGTGGACGTCGGAGACGGTGGCGTCGATGAAGCTGGCGACGCAGCCGGAAGGCTGCGTCGCGGACGAGCCCGGCCGGCAGCTGTTCATCGGCGAGGAGAAGCGCGGCCTGTGGCGCGTGGCGCTGGACGCGGACGGCCGGCTCGGCGACGCGACGCTCATCCTGCCGGTCGGCGAGGTGCTGCATGCCGACGTCGAGGGCATGGCGGTGCATCGCAGCGCGGCGGGCGCATGGCTGGTGGTGTCCTCGCAGGGCAACGACAGCTACGTGGTGCTCGACGCCGACGCGCCGCACGCGGTCAAGGGACGCTTCCGCGTCGGACTGAACCCGGCGCGCGGCATCGACGCGGCGTCGGAGACGGACGGCCTGGACGTGACCTCGGCATCGCTCGGCGGCGAATACGGCGAGGGCCTGCTCGTCGTCCAGGACGGCCACAAGCGCTGGCCGATGGGCCGGCAGAACTTCAAGCTGGTGCCGTGGCGCGAGGTGATGAAGGCGATCGAGGCGCCAACCACGCCGGTGCGCTGAGACGTCCGCTCACCCCGCGCGCCGGCGACGGCTTGATCGTGCGGACACCAGGGCTGATGATCCGGGCCTTTTCAACCCCGGGCTCGGCCCTCAGCTTCACCGCGCATGTCCTCAGATCTCGTCGTCCGTCCGATCGCTCCGTCCGACCTCGCCGCCTGGCGTCCGCTCTGGGACGGCTACAACGCCTTCTACGGACGCGTGGGCGAGACCGCCCTGCCCGAGGCCGTCACCGCGTCCACGTGGTCGCGCTTCTTCGACGAGCGCGAGCCGGTGCACGCCTTCGTCGCGGAACTCGACGGCCGGCTGGTCGGCCTGACGCACTACCTCTTCCATCGCAGCACGTCGCGGATCGAGGACACCTGCTACCTGCAGGACCTGTTCACCGCCGATGACGTCCGCGGCCGCGGCGTCGGACGTGCGCTGATCGCGGCCGTCACGGCCGCCGTCCAGGCGCGAGGCGGCCATCGCCTCTACTGGCAGACGCACACGACCAATGCCGCCGGTCGCGCGCTGTATGACCGCGTCGCGGAACACAAGGGGTTCATCGTCTACGGCCAGGATTTCTGACCGGGGGGAGATCGCGACGGCGGAGGCGCCGGATCCTGATCCGGTCTCAGCGCATCCGCCGGCGCAGATCCTGGCGCGCGCTTTCCGCGAGATCGGTGCCGCGCGCGCCGCCTTCCGGGAAGGACGCCATGCCCATCTGCAGGCGCACCTGCATCGTCACGGCACCGACGCCGTACGGCCCGTTGAGCGCGGTCTCCAGACGGTGCTGCACCAGGTGAGCCTCGGCGACGCCGGCATCCAGCAGCAGCACCGCGAAGCTGGTCTCTCCCACCTGCAGGACCATGTCGGTCCCACGCACCCGGCTGCGCACGCGACGACCCACGGCCGTCATCAGCCCGTCCCGGACCTCGGCCGCGGCGGCGCGTTCCCGGGCGCCCTCGCCCTCGCCCTCGTCCTCGTCCTCACCGACATCGTCGGCACCGGCCATGGCCTGCGCCGCGGTCGCCGCCGCCTCGGCCTCCAGCCACAGCACCGACAGGTGCCCGCCGTAGCGGCGGCACTGTGTCAGCTGGCGCGAGATCATGAGGCCGAACTCGGCCAGCGAATCCACCCGCGGCACCCACAGCGCCGGCGTCTGGCGCGTCGGCTTGAGGAGCCCGACCGGGGCCTGCTCCAAGGCGTCGGCGGGCGCTGCGGCGGCGGTGGACGGACTCATGCGCAACTGCTCCAGGCGGAAGACGGGTCACGCCCGCGCCTTTGCCTTTGATCGGCCTTCCGCGGGTGCGAATGAAGAGGGTGAGGACACGACCCGCTGAAGCAGCCCGATCCATGCCGGCCTCCCTTGCCACATTGACCAAGCCGTGTCCTCATCTATCTAAAACGGATCCCCGGCGGCCATCCCGACATCCGCTAACAAAAATCTTCTCAGTGGAAACCCTTGAATTGACGCCGCCATGGCGCTGATCGCGTCATCCGTCGCCCGCGCCTGTGTAACAGGGTCATACGGGGCCGCTAGAGTTCTGCTCCATGAAGGACATCACCGAACTGCTGCACGACGCCGGTCAAGGGGACCGGTCCGCCGCTGACCAGGTGGTGGCGCAGCTGTACGGCGACCTTCAGCGCCTGGCGCGGCAGCGCATCCGGCAGGCAGGAGACCTGACCCTGCTGGACACCACTGCGCTGGTGCACGAGGCCTGGCTGCGGCTGGCCGGTTCTCAGGGCCAGACCTTCCCGGACCGGCGGCACTTCCTGGCCTACGCGGCCCGCACCATGCGCCACGTGGTCATCGACCTGGTGCGCGCGCGCCAGGCCGAGCGCCGCGGCGGCAACCAGCCGGACCTGACGCTGAACACCGCCGTCGTGGAAGGCACGCCGCAATCCGACGACAGCATCCTGCGTGTGCATGAGGCGCTGGAGGAGCTGGCGACGATCGATCCGCGCCTGGCGCAGGTGGTCGAGATGCGCTACTTCGGCGGGCTGCTCGAGCAGGAAATCGCGGAAGCCCTCGGCGTCACCGAAAGGACCGTCCAGCGGGACTGGCAGAAGGCGAGAATCCTGCTTTCGATGAGCCTCAAGGACTGACCCCCGCCCGGGTCGGGTCCGAGACCCGTCGTCCTCACCGACACAAGACGCCCGACCGATGGACGCACTCGATAAACAGCGCTGGATCGCGCTGAGTCCGCTGCTCGACGAACTCCTGGACCTGGAGGGGCCGGACCGCGTCCGCCGGCTCGAGGAGATCCGGGCCGGCGACGTCGCCATGGCCGAGCACCTCGAGGCGCTGCTCGCGCGCGACGAGGCCCTGAACGACGACGGCTTCCTCGAGCAGCCCGCTGCGGAGGCGCTGCAGGGACCGGTGCCGTCCGCGGTGCCGCCGCTGGACTTGCGCGGCGAATCGCTCGGCCCCTACGAGCTGGAGCGCGAGATCGGCCAGGGCGGCATGGGCGCGGTGTGGCTCGCGAGCCGGGCCGACGGCCGCTTCGAGGGCCAGGTCGCCGTCAAGTTCCTGAAGTCCGGCCTGTTCGGCAAGGGCGACAGCGGGCGCTTCGAACGCGAGGGACAGATCCTTGCGCGGCTCTCGCATCCCAACATCGCGCGGCTGCTCGACGCGGGCGTGCACAACGGGCACCAGCCCTACCTGGTGCTGGAGTACGTCGACGGCCTGCCCATCGACCGCCACTGCCAGATCAACGCGCTGGACATCGAATCGCGCATCCAGCTCTTCCTCGACGTGCTGGCGGCGGTGGCGCACGCGCATTCGCGGCTGATCCTGCACCGCGACCTCAAGCCCAGCAACATCCTGGTCACGCACGACGGGCAGGTGAAGCTGCTGGACTTCGGCATCGCCAAGCTGCTCGACGACGCCACGCATTCGGGCGCGGCGACGGAACTCACGCAGCGCGCCGGCAGCGCGTTCACGCCGCAGTACGCGGCGCCGGAGCAGGTCCAGCAGGCCGACGTCACGACCGCGACGGACGTCTACGCGCTGGGCGTGCTGCTCTACCAGATGCTGGGCGGCCGCCATCCGACGGCGGACGACACGCAGACCCACCTCGACCGGCTGCGCGCCGTCGTCGAGCTCGTGCCCAAGCGGCTGTCGGAGGTGGCCAGCGACCAGCTCGACCCGGTCATCGCGCGCCAGGCCAAGCTGCTGCGCGGCGACCTGGACACGATTGTCGGCAAGGCGCTGAAGAAGAAGCCGTCCGAGCGCTATGCCAACGCGGAGTCGATGGCCGTCGACCTGCGGCACTGGCTGGCGCATGAGCCGATCACGGCAAGACCTGACACGCGGCTCTATGTGTTGGGGCGGTTCGTCCGGCGCCATCGGTGGAGCGTGGCGGCCAGCAGCGTGGCCGTGCTGGCGATGGTATCGCTGACCGGGCTCAGCGTGCTGCAGGCGCGGCGTGCCGAGCGGGCCGAACATCAGGCGCAGGAGCGGCGGCAACAGGCGGACGATCTGCTGAGCTACATGCTCGGGGAACTGGCAGACAAGTTGCGCCCTGTCGGCAGACTCGAACTGCTGGATAGCGTGGGCAGCAAAGCGCTCACCTATCTTGCACAGGATTCAAATGCTACTCCCGTCGAGCGTCTGCAGAGGGCCAAGGCGCTGATGGTGCTCGGCGAAGTGCGGATCACCCGACGCGACCTGAAGGGCGCGCTCGAGCCTTTGGAACTCGCTCGACGATTGCTTGAAGGCGCGCCCCCGGAGCCATCGCTTGCCGCAGAGTGGCGCAGGGCACAGGGTGCTGCGGCATTCTGGGTCGGCAATGTCCATTACTACGCGCGCGACACCGACAAGGCAACCTCCGCCTGGCTGGCCTATCGCGACGCCGCCCAGGCTTGGCTCAATGTCCAGCCTGACGACAAAGAAGCCCTGATGGAGCTCTCCTATGCCTACAACAGCCTGGGATCGGCGCGAATGCTCAATGTGGACCTGCCTGGCGCCTCAACCTACTTTGTGCGTTCGATTGAACTGAAGCGGCGCAGTCTCGGAGATGGCAGCAAGTCAGACGCAGCCGCGCAGATAGATCTGTCCGACAGTCTCAGCTGGTTGGGCAGCGTCTATCTTCAACAGGGACTGGATGCTGCTGCAGCGCGCATGTATGCGGACGGCGCCGAGATCATTGCCGCTGTGCGCGCCAAGGCTCCGGGCGACGACAAGTGGGGTTACCACGAGTCCATCGTGCGCCGCTGGCACGCGGTCGCGCTCTCTCGCCTGGGTAGCCAGGACGCCGCCGCCCAAGAGTCAAAACTTGGCCTGGGAATTCTTCGCACGCTTCAGCAGCAGGATCCGACCAACCTTCAGTGGCGGATCAATCTGCTGATTTCCGAAGGATTCGATCTCGAGATCCGCGCTGCGAGGCTCGTGCCCGCTGAGTCGGCCGAACAAGCCCGCGCGCTGTTGACCCGCGTCAACGAGGCGATGGGGGCTGCGAATGCAAATACGAAGAACAAGCTGCTGGAGTTGACTGGCAGTCTGTCCAATGTGTTGGCTCAATCACTGCTCCGCCTTGGCGACGCGGGAGGTGCGTTCGAGGCGCTTGATGAAGCGGCGCGTGTGCAGGATACGACGCTCCCGTCCCGATCAACGGACCTGGGCTTCTTGACCAGTTATGTCGAAACGCGTCGTATGCGGATGATGGTCGAATCGTTGACCCGGCGACCAGCACCGAGCGAAGCGACCAAGGCCGCATGTCAGCAGATTCTTGACGCTACCGTGAAGATAGATGCGGCGATCCGGGTTCATCAGAGGATTACCCAGGCATGGGTTGAGGCCCAATCCTGCCTGGGTCAGGGAGAGCGGGATGACGTGAAGCGAGCCGCTGCTTGGTTGCTACGCGACAGATCGGCCATGCCGCACCCTTGATCCTGGCAATCAACCCCAAGGAGGAAAAAAATGTCCTACAACGTGTACGTCGAGGCGAACATCAGTACGGACGGCAACTTCGCCGACTGCAAGTACTTCAAGGATCGGGAGGCTACCCAGCCCATTGAAGGTTCCGAGATTCACATTCCTACAACGTCCGGCGCGTGCACCTTTGGCCAAGCCGACACGACCGGGTTGCTGCTGATCGGCGCGACCTTCAAGACCATTGGCTCCACGCCAGGAATGAACGCCAGCAATTTCTGCCCGGCCAATGATGAAAACGAGGTGGCGGTGACGATGCCGACGGATGCAGTCATCACCAAAGGCGTCGTACTGCTGTTCTCCACGCCTGGCAGCGTGCAGAGCCTCTATCCGAGCAGCGACCCGCAGGTGATGAACGACTCGCACTGAGATCCGATCGGGATACTTCCAGAAGGCCGCTGAACCGCACCTGCGTTACGTGCCGGCATGACGCTGCAGGCGGATCTGGTGCTTGAGGAACGCCGGGTCGAGGAGTACCTGTTCTCCCCCGTCCTGGGGCTGTCCAGAAATCATTGAGACCGGAGCGCGCCGAGCGCCTCCTCCGCCATGACCCGTCCCAGCCGGGACGGGTTCACGCGATCCATCACGCGCGCGTCGAGCGCGAATTCCTTCTGCTGCGTGTAGGCCACCGCGCCGATCCTCGGCACGCTGCCGGCCGCCTGCGGCCCGAGCATCCCCAGCACCGGATAGACGCGCAGCCGCGCGATCAGCAGCCCCTGCGCCGCATCGGCGAACACCGCCGTCTCCAACACCCGCGTGCAGCCGCGCCGCTGCACCTCCGCCACCAGTCCCTGCAGATTGCGTGGCACATCCGTCGCGGACACCGGCAGCACCACGTTCACCACCGGCAGGCCCGCGGCCACGAGCGGCTCGCGCGCGGCGAGGTTGAAGGCCCCGTTGGCCTCGTCCCAGCGGCGGTTGGCGGCGGGCTGGTCGGGATCGAAGTTGCGGCCCTGGCCGAACAGCAGCACGCACGGCGCGCCGCTTGCCACGGTGGCTGGCGCGGGCGTCGGAGCGGACGCTGGCGTTTGCGCCTGCGACGGCCCTGCGGCCACGGCGAAGGCGACGAGGGCGGCGTTCTCAAGCGCCTTCCGGATGTGCGATCTCGACATGGCGCGGATTGTGCGCTGCCCCGATCGCCGCACAATGGCCGCTCCGCCTTGCAGGAGACAACGATGCGCGAATGGACGAGCCTGGGCACCCTGTGCGCCACGACGATGGCCGTGGTGGCGACCGTCGCTCTCAGCGGCTGCGCGACGCCGGTGAAGGATGAGCGGATGAGGGCCGGCGTGACGACCAGCGCCGACGTGCAGCAGTACTACGGCGCCCCGACGCGTGTCTGGCCCGAGGCCGACGGCGGCCGCACGCTGGAGTACGCGACCCAGCCGTTCGGCCAGACCTGCTACATGGTCCGTCTGGACGCGCAGGACCGCCTCGTCGGCACGACGGACGGCCTGTCCGCGGCGAACCGCGCCCGCATCGTGCCGGGCCTGACGACCGATCAGGTCACGCGGATGCTCGGCCGGGAGCGCAAGCGCGTGTTCTTCAGGCTCAGCGGCGAGGACGTCTGGGACTGGAACATCCCGCCGGAGATGAACGGCTACCTGCTGCGCTTCAACGTCCACTTCAAGAACGGCGTGGTGGTCCGCACCTCGCAGAGCGTGGTCTACCCGGACCGGCGCTTCTTGTGGGATGACTGAGGGACTCGCCACCTCTCTGCCGCTGAGAACGACCTGCTCTCCTCCCAAAGGGGGAAGCCCACCCTCATGCCTGTGACGGAATGAATACAGCTCCCGCGCTGTCGTCGAGCTGACGCACGAAGCCGTTCACACCCTCTTTACACTTCCCGCCCTGGAGGGAGAGAAGAGGATGTCGAACCAATCCGTCGGCCTGGCGCCCCGCGCACTGGCCATGGTCATCGACGGCGTTTTGATGATCGCCGCGAGTACCTTGTTGATGTGGGCCGTGTACGGCGACCCCGTGTCGAAGTGGAACGATCTGCGGCCAGGCACCATCGCCATCAACTGGCTGTTGCCGCTGATCGTCTGCGTCGCGTTCTGGACCTGGCAGGGCGCCACGCCCGGCAAGCTCGTCGCTGGCATCAAGGTGGTGGACGCCCGCAGCGGCGGTCGTCCGAGCCCCGTGCAGGCCGTGATCCGCTGGGTCGGGTATCTGATCTCCGCGATCCCGCTCTTCGCCGGCTTCCTGTGGGCGCGCGTCGACGCCGAGGGACGCACCTGGCATGACCGTCTGTCCCGCACCGCCGTCGAGCGCAGCCGGCCCGCCCCGGCCGACGGGGAAGGCCTGCTCATCGGCTACATCGCCAGCCACTGGCGCGGCGAGCAGAGCCTGGCCCAGAGCTTCTGGATCAACCACGTCCTCCTGACCTGGCCCCTCGCCGCCGGCGTGCAGGGCCTGGTCGCCTGGCTCGCCACCAAGAGCGACGGCCTGCAGGGCGTCGCGATCGCGCTGCTGATCGTCTGGCCGCTGCTGATCCTCGTCGAGATCTGGAGCACCGTCGGCACCTGGCGCTCGGTGCGCGGGTATGTCGACGCCGGTGGCTCCTTCCTGATCTCCGGTTTCGCCCGCCTGTGCCTGCTGTTGTCGTTCCTGCAGATCGCGTTCTCGCTGGCGCTGGGCGTGTTCGGGGAACTCCCCGAGCTGTGGAAGCTCGCGCGCGGCATCGACCCGATCGGCAACGCGCGCCTGGTCGTCAGCACCGACGGCCGCACGATGCAGCTCAACGGCCCCATCGGCGCCGGGGACGCCGGCCGGCTGGGCACGCTGCTCGCAGCCTCGCCGGCCGTGCGGCTGCTGGAGGTCGCCTCGCCCGGCGGCCGCGTGACCGAAGCCGAACGCATGGTCCAGCTGATCCGCCAGCGCGGCGTCGGCACGCGCGCGATCGGCAATTGCGAGAGCGCCTGCACGCTGGTCTTCCTCGCCGGCAACAAGCGCCAGCTGATGCCGGGCGCGCAGCTCGGCTTCCACCGCGCCAGCAGCGGCACCTTCAATCCGGCCTTCGACGAGATCGCCAACCAGGAACTCGCGCGCACCTATCGCCGCATGGAGCTGCCCGAGGAATTCATCCAGAAGACGCTGAGCACGCCGTCGCGCACCATGTGGTATCCGCCGCCCGTCGACCTGGTGCGTCACTCGCTGATCCAACCGCCGCCGAAGACGCTGGACGTCGCCCTGCCCGAGGGCGACAAGCCCGGCCAGTACGCGCCGCTGAGCGACTACGTCAACGCGCTGCGCGCCAGCGATGCCTGGTTCCGGCTCGACCAGCGTTTCCCCGGCCTGATCGACGAGGCCGCTGGCCGCATGCGCGCGGCGCAACTCGCGCTGGGTGATTCGGAGCACGCCGTCGCCGGGGCCCAGATCGCCGCACAGAGCGTGCTGGCCCCCAATGTGCGTGAGATGCTCCTGAACGGATCGCGCGACCTGCGCCGCCGCTACCTGCAAGTGCTGCGCGCGCAACTGACCGCCGCGCAGACACTGGGCGCCGAAACCTGCCAGTCCTGGTTGTCCGGCTCCCCCGTGCCGCGCCGGCTGCTGCCGGAGGACGCCATGGCACTCGAAGCCCTCTGGCTGACCGACGCCGCGGGGGAAGCCCTCCCCACGCGCGCCCGCGCGCCGCAAGCGACGCCGCTGGAACTCGAGGTCGTGACCCGCACGGTCGGCGCCACGGCCCCCGGCGCGTTCTCCAAGCTGTGGACCGACGGCAATGCCGGCCCCGCCCCCATCACGTGCGAGCGTGCCGGCCAGGTGCTGGACCACATCCAACGCCGGACCGTGGGCGCGCCGCGCGAGCTGGCGGAACGGGTGGTGTTCCAGAACGCACGCTGACCCCGCGACCGCGCGGAGTCCCCACGAAGAAGGCCCTCCTCAGGAGGGCCTTTCCGTTTCGGGTGGTCGATTCAGCCGGCGTGGCGGGTCAGTCGTCCTCGCCGAGGCCGGCCGCCGCCTTCGCGCGGATCCGTGCGTGGTGGTAGGCGCCTTGCGGGATGTGCAGCAGGTCGGCGATGCGCCACATCGTGTGGCGCTCGATGTCGCCGAGCTTGCCGTCGGCGTAGGCCACGCCCCACATCAGTTCGACCAGGCGCAGCTTCGCGGGCATGTCCCAGCGCTCGTCGACCGGCGAGGTGAAGGCGAACAGGTCGGACGCCGTGCGGGCGGTGCGCTCGGCCTGCGCGGTGAGCGCGTCGGCCTCATCCTCGGACAGCGCGAACAGCACGGTGAGCGCCTTGCCCACCGCCGAGCGCTCGACGCCGGAGAAATCCGCGTCGGAGCGCATCACCTCGACGAGCAGCACCGCGGCCGCCAGCGGCAACGACGGCGCGCCGCCCCGCGAGCCACCGAACGCGTCGTCCGGCGCCAGCGTGTCGAAGAGGTCCATGAGCGACTTGAACATGGGCCGATGGTGGCACGGCGCCCGGAGCGGGCCTTATGCCCGTCTTAAACGCGCAATGAAAAGGGCCGTGCCACCGGCACGGCCCTATCGAGTCTCAGCCCGGGTGCGCGATCACCGCACCTTGCCGTCCTTCCACGCATTCAGCAGCTTCTCGTAGGCGATGGTCTCGCCCTTGGGCTTCTCGTTGGCCAGCTTGGCCCACGGCGCGCCCTTGTCGGACAGCCACTTCTTCGGGTCTTCCTTCTTGTTGAGCTTGGGCGCGCACTTGGCCATGCCGGCGCGCTCCAGCCGCGCCATCACCGCGTCCATCTCGTCGGCCAGCGTGTCCATCGCGGCCTGCGGCGTCTTCTCGCCGGTCACCGCCTGCGCCACGTTCTTCCACCACAGCTGCGCCAGCTTCGGATAGTCCGGCACGTTCGTGCCCGTGGGCGTCCACGCCACGCGCGCCGGCGAGCGGTAGAACTCGATCAGGCCGCCGTACTTGTTGGCGTTCTTGGTGAAGTAGTCGCTGCGGATGTCGCTGTCGCGGATGAAGGTCAGGCCCTGGATGCTCTTCTTCAAGCTCACCGACTTGGCCGTCACGAACTGCGCGTACAGCCAGGCCGCCGCGGTCCGGTTGGCGTCATGACCGCTGAAGAAGGTCCAGCTGCCCACGTCCTGGTAGCCGTTCTGCATGCCGTCCTTCCAGTACGGCCCGTTCGGCCCCGGCGCCATGCGCCACTTCGGCGTGCCGTCCGCGTTCACCACCGGCAGGCCCGGCTTGACCATGTCCGCCGTGAACGCCGTGTACCAGAAGATCTGCTGCGCGATCTGGCCCTGCGCCGGCACCGGGGCCCGATTCCCCGAAGGTCATCCCGGTCGCTTCCTTGGGCGCGTACTTCTTCATCCAGTCGACGTACTTGGTCAGCGCGTAGACCGCCGCCGGCGAGTTGGTCGCGCCGCCGCGCGCCACCGAGGCGCCCACCGGCGTGCACTTGTCGTCGGCGACGCGGATGCCCCACTCGTCGACCGGCATGCCGTTGGGGATGCCCTTGTCCGCCGCGCCGGCCATCGACAGCCACGCGTCGGTGAAGCGCCAGCCCAGCGAGGGGTCCTTCTTGCCGTAGTCCATGTGGCCGTAGATCGGCTTGCCGTCCAGCGTCTTCACGTCGTTGGAGAAGAAGGCCGCGATGTCCTCGTAGGCGCTCCAGTTCAGCGGCACGCCCAGGTCGTAGCCGTACTTGGCCTTGAACTTGTCCTGCAGGTCCTTGCGCGCGAACAGGTCGGCGCGGAACCAGTACAGGTTGGCGAACTGCTGGTCGGGCAGCTGGTAGAGCTTGCCGTCCGGCGCCGTCGTGAAGCTGGTGCCGATGAAGTCCTTCAGGTCCAGGCCCGGGTTCGTCCACTCCTTGCCCGCGCCGGTCATGTAGTCGGAAAGATTCATGATCTTCCCGTACCGGTAGTGCGTGCCGATCAGGTCGGAGTCGGAGATCCAGCCGTCGTAGATGCTCTTGCCCGACTGCATCGAGGTCTGCAGCTTCTCGACGACGTCGCCTTCCTGGATCAGGTCGTGCTTGACCGTGATGCCGGTGATCTCGGCGAAGGCCTTGGCCAGCACCTTGCTCTCGTACTCGTGCGTGGTCAGCGTCTCGGACACCACCGAGATCTCCTTCACGCCCTTGGCCTGGAGCTTCTTGGCCGCCTCGATGAACCACTTCATCTCGGCCGTCTGCTTGTCCTTGGACAGGGTCGACGGCTGGAATTCGCTGTCGATCCACTTCTTCGCCTCGGCCTCGCCGGCCCACGCGGCGTTTGCTCCCAACGCCAGCAATGCGGCCACGGCCAGCGCGGAATACTTGCTCTTGTTCACGCTTGTCTCCTGTGTCTGTCGAATCTCCCCCTGCATGAGGACGAATCGCGGCTCCGGGGGAACGGGGAAGCCGAATTCCTTGAAGCTTGAACTACTCGATCATCCCTTGCGCAGGATCAGGCCCAGCACCAGCATCGACGCGATGAAGCTGATCCAGACGCTGGGTTCGGCCTCGAGCTGGAACCATTCGGCCATCTTCGCGCCCAGGCCGACGAAGGCCAGGTTGATGTACGCGGCCGTCAGCAGGCCGATGAACAGCCGGTCGCCGCGCGTCGTGCGCATCGGCAGCCAGCCCTTGCGCAGCGTCGTCGGCGACTTGATCTCCCACACCGTCATGCCGACCAGCATCAGCACCACACAAGTGAAGAAGACGGCCACGGGCGTGGTCCACACCATCCAATCGAACATCGCGGACCTCCCTTAGACGCGGCCCATCGCAAAGCCTTTTGCGATGTAGTGACGGACAAACCAGATGACGATCGCGCCCGGCACGATCGTCAGCGTGCCGGCCGCGGCCAGCGTCGCCCAGTCCATGCCGGAGGCGCTGACGGTACGCGTCATCGTCGCGACGATGGGCTTGGCGTTGACGCTGGTCAGCGTGCGCGCCAGCAGCAGTTCCACCCACGAGAACATGAAGCAGAAGAACGCCGCCACGCCCACGCCCGCCTTGATCAGCGGCAGGAACACGGTCAGGAAGAAGCGCGGGAAGCTGTAGCCGTCGATGTAGGCGGTCTCGTCGATCTCGCGCGGGATGCCGCTCATGAAGCCTTCCAGGATCCACACCGCCAGCGGCACGTTGAACAGCAGATGCGCCAGCGCGACCGCGATGTGCGTGTCCATCAGCCCCAGCGTCGTGTACAGCTGGAAGAACGGCAGCAGGAACACCGCCGGCGGCGTCATGCGGTTGGTCAGCAGCCAGAAGAAGACGTGCTTGTCGCCGAGGAACGAGTAGCGGCTGAACGCATAGGCGGCCGGCAGCGCCACGCTGACCGAGATCACCATGTTGATGCCGACGTAGATCAGGCTGTTGATGTAGCCGCTGTACCAGGACGGGTCGGTGAAGATGGTCTTGTAGCTGGCCAGCGAGAAGTGCTGCGGCCAGAGGCTGAAGCTGGAGAGGATCTCCTCGTTGGTCTTGAAGCTCATGTTGACCATCCAGTAGATGGGCAGCAGCGCGAAGAGCAGGTACGCGATCAGGAAGATCGTGCGCTTGCGGAAACGGCGTTCATCCATGAGCGCTCTCCGTTTTGTCTTGCGTGCCGAGCGACTGCATCCAGTTGTAGAGGATGAAGCACAGCAGCAGGATGATCAGGAAGTAGATCAGCGAGAACGCCGCCGCCGGGCCGAGGTCGAACTGGCCGACCGCCTTCTGCGTCAGGTACTGGCTGAGGAAGGTCGTCGCATTGCCGGGACCGCCGCCGGTGAGGACGAAGGGCTCGGTGTAGATCATGAAGCTGTCCATGAAGCGCAGCAGCACCGCGATCATCAGCACGCCCCGCATCTTGGGCAGCTGGATGTAGCGGAACACGGCGAACTTGCTGGCGCCGTCGATGCGCGCGGCCTGGTAGTAGGCATCGGGGATGGAGCGCAGTCCGGCGAAGCACAGCAACGCCACCAGCGGCGTCCAGTGCCAGACATCCATGACCAGCACCGTGATCCACGCGTCGGTCGCATCGCCCGTGTAGTTGTAGTCGACGCCCAGCGCCTGCAACGACGCGCCCAGCAGCCCGATGTCCGCGCGGCCGTAGATCTGCCAGATGGTGCCGACGACGTTCCAGGGGATCAGCAGCGACAGCGCGACGATGACCAGCACCAGCGACGAGCGCCAGCCCTGCGCCGGCATCGACAGCGCCAGGCAGATGCCCAGCGGGATCTCGACCAGCAGCACCGCCAGCGAGAAGCCGAGCTGGCGCAGCAGCGCGCCGTGGAGCTCCTCGTCGCGCATCACCGCGGCGAACCACTCGGTGCCGACGAAGACGCGCCGCTCGGGCGAGATGATGTCCTGCACCGAATAGTTCACCACCGTCATCAGCGGCAGGATGGCCGAGAAGGCCACGCAGATGAGCACGGGCAGGACGAGGAACCAGGCCTTCTGGTTGATCGGTTTCATGCGAGGCCCTCCGGAGCACCCGAGGTGATCGCCGCGAAGGTCGCGGCCATGGGTACCGCGCCGACGATCAGCCGCTCGTCGGCACCGTAGAAACAGGTGTGGGGATTGAGGACGCGCAGGGCCACCGTGGCGCCGGCCGCGGGCGGCTGCGCATGGGCGGACAGACGCGCCTTCAGCGTGTGCGGTCCCACCTTGGCGGTGAGCAGCCAGTAGGTGCCGATGTCCTGGACCTGGCTGACCACGCCGGTCACCGTGCCCGGCAGCGCCGGCACGCCGTCACCGACATCGTCGACCTCGACATATTCGGGTCGGATGCCCACCATGAACGGCTCCGCCCGGGAGAGCGCGGCCCCGGCGACGGGATCGACCGAACCCGCGACCGGCTGCCCGGCGACGCTCAGTCCGCCGCCGTCCTCCAGCGCCGCCGGCAGGAAGTTCATGCCCGGCGAGCCGATGAAGTGGCCGACGAAGCGGTGGCTCGGGCGCTCGAACAGCTCGCCCGCCGAGCCGACCTGCACCGCGCGACCCCGCGTCATGACGACGATCTGGTCCGCGAAGGTCAGCGCCTCGACCTGGTCGTGGGTGACGTAGATCAGCGTGAGCTTGAGCTCGTTGTGGATCTGCTTGAGCTTGCGGCGCAGCTGCCACTTCAGGTGGGGATCGATGACGGTCAGCGGCTCGTCGAAGAGCACGGCCGAGACGTCCTCGCGCACCAGCCCGCGGCCCAGCGAGATCTTCTGCTTGGCGTCGGCGGACAGCCCGGAGGCGCGCTGGTTCAACTGGCCGTTGAGCTCGAGCATCTCCGCGATCTTCCCGACGCGGGCCTTGATCTTGTCCGCCGCCACGCCGCGGTTGCGCAGCGGGAAGGCGAGGTTCTCGGCCACCGTCATCGTGTCGTAGATGACGGGGAACTGGAACACCTGCGCGATGTTGCGCTGCTGCGGCGTCAGCCCGGTGACGTCGCGGCCGTCGAAGCGCACGGTGCCCTGCGAGGGCCGCAGCAGCCCGGAGACGATGTTCAGCAGCGTCGTCTTGCCGCAGCCCGAGGGGCCGAGCAGCGCATAGGCGCCGCCGTCCTCGAAGCTCATCTTCAGCGGGAGCAGCGCGTAGTCGCTGTCTTCCTTCGGATCGGGCCGGTACGCGTGGGCGAGGTCCAGGTCGATGCGGGCCATCAGCGGGCTCCCTGGCGCTCGGGGGCGCGCGTCAGCAACCCGGCCGCGTCGAAGACGTGGACATGGGCGGCATTGAGGTACAGCGTCAGCGGGGCGCCGAGCTCGAAGTCGTGCACGCCGGTCAGCTGCGCGACGAGTTCGCCGACCTCGGTGTGGGCGTGGACGAAGGTGTCGGAACCGGAGATCTCGGCCAGTTCCACCTCGCCCTTGATCGCGATGTCGCCGGGCCGCTGCGTGACGTGCAGCGCACTGGCACGCACGCCCACCGTCACGCCGCCCTGCCCCGGCAGCGCCAGGTCGAGCCCCGGCCGCAGTTGCAGCCGGTCGCCAAGTCCCTGGGCGATGACGAGGTTCATCGGCGGATCGCTGAAGGCCCGCGCGACGCGGAGCGACGCGGGTCGGTGGAAGACCTCGGCGGTGGGACCGTATTGCAGCAGCTCGCCGGCGTCCATCACCGCGGTGTAGCCGCCGAGCTGGAGCGCCTCCGCCGGTTCGGTCGTCGCGTAGACCACGGTCGATTCCCCGGCGGCGAACAGCTGGCCGAGTTCCTCGCGCAGTTCCTCCCGCAGCTTGTAGTCGAGGTTCACCAGCGGCTCGTCCAGCAGCATCAGCGGCGCCTGCTTGGCCAGCGCGCGCGCCAGCGCGACGCGCTGCTGCTGACCGCCGGACAGCTGCGCGGGCAGCTTGTCGAGGTGCATCTCGATGTGCAGCTTGTCGGCCAGTTCGTCGACGCGCTTGCGGATGGCGTCGCGATCGAGCTTGCCGCGCAGCTTCAGCGGAGACGCGATGTTGTCGCGCACGCTCATCGACGGGTAGTTGATGAACTGCTGGTAGACCATCGCGACGTCGCGCTTGCGCACCGGCCAGCCGGTGACGTCCGTGCCGTCGACCGTCACGCTGCCGTCGCTGGGCTTGTCCAGGCCCGCCATCAGGCGCATCAGCGTCGTCTTGCCGGCCTGCGTCGCGCCCAGCAGCACGGTGACCGCGTTCGGCACCAGCCGCAGGTCCATCGGGTACAGGTGTTGCTGCGCGCCGACCTTGTGGCTCACGCCGCGCAAGGTCAGCTCCATGATGTCGGCTCCATCGGGGTGTCTCTTCGCATGTCGTTCTTGTGGATCGGTCTCTGGATCGGTTGCCCGATCGGAGTCGGGATCGGCGCCCGCGCCGGGGTCAGGTCATGCCGCCGCGGCCGGCGGCTTGGCCCAGAGGTGCTCGCGCTCGGCGAACCACTGGACCACCGCCATCCGCTGCGCCTCGGTGTAATGCAGTCCCAGCTTGGAGCGGCGCCACAGCACGTCGTCCGCGGCGCGCGCCCACTCCTCGCGGACCAGGTATTCGAGTTCCGCCTGGTGCAGCCCCGGGGCAATCTCCGGGCCAAGGTCGTCGATCCGCTCCGCGCCGCCGAGCACGCGCCCGAGACGCGCGCCGTAGGCCCGCGCGAGGCGCCGCGCCAGCGACGGCGGCAGCCACGGATGGCGCTGGCCGACGGCGGACAGCAGGCGCTGGAAATCGGTGTCGGGCCGCTGCGGCGCGCCGATCCAGTCGCGCAGGTCGCCGCCGGGAAGATGGGCGTGCTCGGTCCAGGCCCGGCGACGGTCGCCGAGCAGGTCGCCCAGCAGGTCGGCCGCATCCTCCGCCAGCTTGCGGAAGGTCGTGATCTTGCCGCCCCACACGCTCAGCAGCGGCGCGCCGCCGTCGGCGTGGGTCTCGAGCAGATAGTCGCGCGTCACCGCCGACGGATCGCCGGACGCGTCGTCCAGCAGCGGCCGCACGCCGGCGTAGGTCCAGACCACGTCCGACGCGACCACCGGCTCGCGGAAGTAGCGGCTGGCCTGCTCGCAGAGGTAGGCGATCTCGCGCTCGTCGATGCGCGCCTTGCCAAAGCCCGCCAGCGCGTCCGGCGCCAGCTCCACGTCGGTCGTGCCGATCAGCGTGAAGTCGTCTTCGTAGGGGATGGCGAAGATGATCCGCTTGTCCGGGTTCTGGAAGATGTAGGCGTGGTCGTGCTGGAAACGCTTGTGCACGATGATGTGGCTGCCCTTGACCAGGCGCAGGCTCTTCGTGGCGAGCGCCTCGCCACGCGCGGGCGCGGCGACCTCGCGCAGGAAGCCTTCGGCCCACGGACCCGCCGCGTTGACCAGCGCGCGCGCCTTCAGCGTGCGGTCGCCGTCGGCACAGCGCAGCGTCGCGGTCCAATGATCCGCGTGTCGCTGCGCGGCGGTGACCGTCGTGCGGGTGTGCAGCACGGCGCCGTGCTCACGCGCGTCGAGCGCGTTCAGCAGCACCAGCCGCGCGTCGTCGACCCAGCCGTCGGAATAGACGAAGCCCTTCGTGTACTCGGCCTTCAGCGGCTCGCCGTAGGGCGAGCGCCGCAGGTCCACGCCCTCGGAGCCCGGCAGCACCTCGCGCCGCGCCAGATGGTCGTAGAGGAACAGGCCGATGCGGATCATCCAGGCCGGGCGCATCGCCGCGTCGTGCGGCATCACGAAGCGCAGCGGCCACATGATGTGCGGGGCACTGCGCAGCAGGACCTCGCGCTCCTGCAGTGCCTTGCGCACGAGCGAGAACTCGTAGTACTCGAGGTAGCGCAGCCCGCCATGGATCAGCTTGGTCGAGGACGAGGACGTGTGCGCCGCGAAGTCCGAGGCTTCCGCCAGCACGACCTTCCAGCCGCGGCCGGCCAGGTCGCGCGCGATGCCGGCGCCGTTGATGCCGCCGCCGACGACGAGCACGTCGCAGTCACCGATCGCGCCGCCCACGCCGGCGGCGTCGCGCGCGCCGGCGACGCCTGCATCGAGGGAGGCGCGGTCAACGGAGATCGGTTCGGGGATCGAGGCGGCGGTCAAGGTGTCTCCTTGGAGCGAATTGGCCGGACAGTCAAACGGCCACCCTGCGATGGCCGTTGGAAAGTTCGCAATTCTGTTCTCCTTTTTTCTTTTTAGCGCGAATATGCGCGTTTCGATTGAGGGTTAACCCGATCAATTGTTCGTTTCGGTTCCTTTAGCCTGCGCGCCATGAATCCGAACCCTCGTCAGAACAATCTGCTGCAGGAGGTGCGCGCCCATGGATCGGTGAGCGTCGAGGCGCTGGCCGAGAAGTTCGGCGTGACGCTGCAGACGGTGCGCCGGGACGTGCAGCGCCTGGCCGAGGCCGGCCTGGTGCAGCGCTTCCACGGCGGCGTGCGCGTGCCGTCGTCGACCACGGAGAACATCGCCTACCGCCAACGCCAGGCCATGCAGGCCGACGGCAAGGCGCGCATCGCGCGCGCCATCGCGGCGCGCATCCCGGCCGGCTGCTCGCTGATCCTGAACCTGGGGACGACGACGGAGGCGGTGGCGCACGCGCTGCTGCGCCACAAAGGCCTGCGGGTGATCACGAACAACCTGAACGTCGCGATGATCCTGAGCGACAACCCGGACTGCGAGCTGGTGATGGTCGGCGGCTCGGTGCGGCACCGCGACCGCGGCATCGTCGGCGAGGCGGCGGTCGACTTCATCCGCCAGTTCAAGGTGGACATCGGGCTGATCGGCATCTCGGGCATCGAGTCCGACGGCAGCCTGCGCGACTTCGACTATCGCGAGGTGATGGTCGCGCGGACCATCGTCGAGCATTCGCGCGAGGTGTGGGTCGCGGCGGACGCGACCAAGTTCAACCGGCCGGCGATGGCCGAGGTGGCCCGCCTGCCGCAGATCGACGCGCTGTTCACCGACGAGCCGCCGCCGGAGCCCTTCCCCGCGCTGATGGCCGATGCGGGCGTGGAGCTCGTGGTCGCGCCGTAGCATCGCGACGGGTTCTTTCCAAAAGCAGTTCAAGAACACAACGAGCGAGACAAGCCATGACCTATCTGCTGGCCCTGGACCAGGGCACCTCGAGTTCGCGCGCGATCGTCTTCGACGCGCAGGGGCGCATCGTCGCGATGGCGCAGCGCGAGTTCCGCCAGATCTATCCGCAGCCCGGCTGGGTCGAGCACGATGCCGATGAAATCTGGGAGACGCAGCTTGCCGTCGCCCGCGAGGTGCTGACCAAGGCGTCGCTGAAAGCCGCCGAGGTGAAGGCGATCGGCATCACCAACCAGCGCGAGACGACGCTGGTGTGGAACCGCAAGACCGGCCGCCCGATCCATCACGCGATCGTCTGGCAGGACCGGCGGGCGGAGCCGCAATGCGCCGCGCTGCGCGAGCAGGGCCACGGCGCTCGCATCCAGGAGAAGACGGGGCTGGTGGTCGACGCGTACTTCTCGGGGACGAAGCTGCAGTGGATCCTCGACAACGTCGCTGGCGCGCGCGACGCGGCGGAGCGCGGCGAGCTCGCCTTCGGCACGATCGACAGCTGGCTGATCTGGAAGCTCACGAACGGCGAGGTGCACGTCACCGACGTGAGCAACGCGTCGCGCACGATGCTGTTCAACGTGCGTGAGAACCAATGGGATGAAGAGCTGCTCGCGCTGCTGCGCATTCCGAAATCGCTGCTGCCCGAGGTGAAGCCGTCGGCTTCGGACTTTGGCCGTGTCGCGCCGGAGCATCTCGGCACGGCGCTGATGATCGGCGGCATCGGCGGCGACCAGCAGAGCGCGCTGTTCGGCCAAGCCTGCTTCGAGGCGGGCATGGCCAAGAACACCTACGGCACCGGCTGCTTCATGCTGATGCACACGGGGCCGCGCTTCCAGACCAGCGCGAACGGGCTGATCACGACGAGCGCGGCGCAGATCGACGCGACGCCGCAGTACGCGCTCGAAGGCAGCGTCTTCATCGGCGGCGCGGTGGTGCAGTGGCTGCGCGACGGGCTGAACGCGATCAAGGGCAGCGGCGAGGTGCAGGGGCTCGCGGAGAGCGTTCCCGACGCGGGCGGCGTGATGTTCGTGCCGGCCTTCACTGGCCTGGGCGCGCCCTACTGGGACGCGGAGGCGCGCGGCGCCATCGTGGGCCTCACGCGCGGATCGACAGTGGCGCATATCGCGCGCGCGGCGCTGGAGAGCATCGCGTTCCAGAGCGCGGCGCTGCTGCAGGCGATGAGCCGCGATGCCGTCGCGGCCGGCGGCGCGCCGGTGAGCGAGCTGCGCGTCGACGGCGGCGCGTGCGTGAACGACCTGCTGATGCAGTTCCAGGCGGACCTGCTCGGCATCCCGGTCGTGCGTCCGAAGGTGATCGAGACGACGGCGCTCGGCGCGGCCTACCTCGCCGGCCTCACGGCGGGCGTCTACGGCAACCTCGGCGACATCGGCCGCAACTGGCAGACGGAGCGCACCTTCCGCCCGACCATGTCGCGCGACCGCGCCGAGACGCTGATGGCGCAGTGGGAACGCGCGGTGAGGCAGGCCTCGGCGCGCTGAACGGCCCCTCTTCGGAAGGCCCCATTCAGGGGGTCAGGTCTTCACCCCTCAATGACAAGTTTGAGGAAGTGCCAGACGGAATCGGCGTGCCTAGAGTTGCGAGCTTCTTCCATTGAGAGCTTGAATCTGCCGATGCCCAAATTTCACTTCCGCGAAATAGGTCCGTTTGCAACGATCGATGAATGCAATCGAGTCACGATACCTGACCAAGTATTGAAAGAGTTCCATCTGGAGCCCGGTGACCAAGTGGAGTTCTCGTCGCTCAGTGACGACGAGTTTCTCTTCTACATCAGACCCAGGCCTCCGCTTGGCGAAGGTCCTCAGCCCAACCGATTCGGTCGCCCGTTGACGATCGAGGAGATGAACGACGGAATCGGCGAGGCGGTGGTCGAGAGCTATCTCCGGTCGGTTGGTGAGTTACCTCGCGTGCGCGCACGCTATCGCGATGACAACAGGGGCCTCACAGCCCCAGCGACTCCCCTGCCCCCAGAAGCGTGAGCACCCCCAGCACCGCGAAGATGATCGCCGCGATGCCGTGAACCAGCCGCACCGGCAGCTTGTGCGCGAGCTTGTCGCCCACCAGCACCGCCGGCACGTTGGCGATCATCATGCCGAGGGTCGTGCCCGCGACCACCATCCACAGGTCGTTGAAGCGCGCCGCCAGCGCCACTGTGGCGATCTGCGTCTTGTCGCCCATCTCGGCCAGGAAGAAGGCCACGATCGTCGTGCCCAGCACGCCCAGGCGGAACTTGCCGCCGGTCTCCTCTTCGTCGATCTTGTCGGGGATCAGCGTCCACGCCGCCATCGCGATGAAGCCCACGCCCAGCACCCAGCGCAGCGTCTGCGGCGACACCTGCGTCGTGATCCAGCTGCCGACAGCACCCGCACAGGCGTGATTGACCAAGGTCGCGATCAGGATGCCCAGCACGATCGGTCCCGGCTTGCGGAAGCGCGCCGCCAGGATGAAGGCCAGCAACTGGGTCTTGTCGCCGATTTCGGCGAGGGCCACGAGGCCGGTGGAGATGAGGAAGGCTTCCATGAAAGACTCAGCGGCCGAGACGAACCAATGACCACGTCACCGCCGGCCGCAAAGTCCGGGGACATGGTCAAAGGTCTCGCCAGGCTGGGAACCGGTGGGTTCCTGGCTACCTCGCGCCATGAGCCAAGGCTCAAGTCTGTTGACGCGGGTCTGCTGAATCGGCCCGTCGGGCGACGGGCGGGGGTGCAGCGGCTACTCCCCAATGACAGCCCGCATTGTAGTCAAGGCCAGCCCCGGCCACGCGCGCTGCGCCGGCTCCGGCGACCCGGCATCGCCCAGCAGCAGCAGATGTGTGCGGCCTTCGCGCCAGCTGGACGCCATCAGCAGCTGCAGCACCGGCGCGCTCACTGCGCGCACGCGCTGCGGCCAGTGGACGCAGTCCTCGAGTTCCCCCACCGCCAGCGCCTGCGCCAGCAGCGCATCCGGCGCTTCGGTGAGCTCGAACTCCCAGTCCCCTTGTGCCAGTGCCTGCGCGAGCGCCAGGTCCTCCGGCGTCACCGCCTCGGCCGCGAGCAATGGCAGTTGCTCGCGCAACAGCGTGAGCTGCTCCGGCACCGCCGACGCCGGCAAGGTCACGCTCAGCCGCCAGCACAACGCGCCGCCGAGGGACTCCATCTCACTCTCCCACGGCCACGGCAGCCGCGCCGCGAGCCGTTGATGCATCAGCGTGCGCGCCAGCTCGCGCAAGGCGGGCGGCGTGCCGCGCGGCACCGGCGTCTGCACGATCAGCCGGCAGCCCTGCCCCTGCGGCAACGGCAGGAACTGCGCGATCGCCGGCGTGGGCGCCGCGGCGGGCAGCGCCACCGCCGGCGTCGGACCGGTCGCCGGCACCTTCGGCACGCGCCAGCCGCCCATGAAGTCCTCGGCTAGCCCGCGCGCCGTCTGCAAGCTCAGGTCGCCGGTGAACAGCAGCACCGCGCGCTCCGGCCGCCAGTGCTGGCGGTGGAAGGCCAACACGTCCTCGCGGCGCAGCCGCTTCAGGCTGGCCGTGGTCTGCACCGGCTGCGCGCGGCCCCGGAACTGCCGCCGCGCCGCCCACGGCGCGAGCAGCAGCGCATCGGCGCGACGCAGCACCAGCGCATCGATGGCGCGGCTGCGGATGTGCTCCAGCGATTCGAAGGCGAGCAGCGGCCGCTGCGTCAGGTCCGCCAGCAGGTTGACCGCGTCGTCGCACTGATCGGGCAAAGCCTCCAGCACGATCTCCGCCGTCGACGGCGTCAACTCCAGCCGCAGCGGCAGGCCCAGCAGATCGCCCGCATAGGCGATGTCGGCGGATTCCATCTCCTCGCCGTCGCGCTTCGCGCCTTGCGCCAGCATCGACAACGCCACCTCCGCCAGACCGTCCTTGCCCGCCGGGTCGCGCAGCCAGCCGCCTTCGCCGATCAGTCGGACCGCCGTGCGCGGCGCGCCGGGACGCGGCAGCACGATGACGCGCAATCCGTTCGCGAGCTTCGTCTGCTCGAGCGGCAACGGCTGCGGCGCCGGGGCCGAAGGCGCCTCGGGCGGTCGGTCGAAACCGTCCTGCGCCAGCGCCGGCCAGGCCGCCGATCCCGACACGATCGCCGTGCCGAGCATCAGCCCCCGGCGGTTCAGATCGACCGTCATGCGGCGACCCCCGCGGCGGCGCCGATGTCCGCCAGCAGCGTCAGCACCGGCGCCTGCACGACCTGTTTGCGCCAGAACTGCTGCACCTCGGCACCGCTCAGCTTGACCCACGTCGCCATGTCCTTGGCCGGTGCGCCGGCGTCGCCCCGCACCGCCCAGGCCGTGCCGAGCGAACGCGCTAGGCGGTCCGCGGTCCAGTCGTCCGACAAGGTCTGGCGCCGCAGCAGCGCCTTGGCCTTGTTGAGTTCCTCGTCAGTCACCGGCTCGTCGGCCAGGCGCAGCACTTCCTGCTGCAGGGCCTGCGCCACCGGCGCGGACGTCTGCCCGTGGGCCGCCAGCGCCTGCGCGACCAGCAGCCCCGCGTCCCGATGCGTGTCCAGACGCAGGCTGAGCTGATGCGCCAGCGCCTTCTCGTCGACCAGCGTGTCGATCAGCCGGCCGGAACGACCCAGTCCGAGCAGCGCGTGGGCGAGCTGCCAGATCGGCAAGGTCGGATCGTCGGCGCGCGGCACCTGCCAGACCAGCGCGGCGGCCGGCAGCGGCGCCTGCGCGAGCGACAGTTTCTGAGTCTGACTCTGGGGACGGCGCGACTCGCGAACGTCGACCGGCTCGGACGCCGTCGCGGGCGGCATCGGCGGCCGGATCGAGCCGAAGTAATGCATCACCCAGCGCGCGACGGCCGCTTCATCGAACGCGCCCGTGACGACGAGCAATGCGCGGTCGCAGCCGAAGCGGTTGGCATGGAAGGCCCGCACGGTGTCGATGTCCAGGTCCTTGAGCTGCTCCGGGTCGCCGAGCGCGCCGCGCTGGTACGGATGCGTCAGGTAGCCGTGGCGCTGGACGGCGAGGTCCAGCCGCGCATACGGATGGAGCTGCGGCGCCTGCACCGCCTGGCGCAGCTGTTGCCGCGCCGTGACGAGCGCGTCCGGCTCCAGCCGCGGGTTGCTCATGCGTTCGGCCTCGGCCCACAGCACGCGTTCGAGCTGATGCGCGGGCACGACGGTCTGCAGCGCGGCGAAGTCCTCGTCGATCTCGATGCCGCTGCGACCGCCGGCCGAGGCGATCAACCGATTGAACTGGCCGGGCTCCAGGTAACGGCTGGCGCCGGCGACGAGTCGCAGCACCAGATGCGTCATGCCGCTGCGGCCGGTGGGATCGTCGCGTCCGCCGCAACGGTAGACGACGCGCACCGCCGCCTGCGTGCTTGCGACCGGACGCGCCAGCCAGAGCAGGCCGTTGGGAAGCCGTTGCGGCTCGAGGGACGGGGCACTCATGGGCGGCAATCCTAGCTGCCAATCCGCTGTCAGCAGCCGGTCCGCATCATGGACGCGACGTCGTCCTACACGATGGCCCACCCGAATCGGGGGGCCTCGGGTCAGGGCGACGGGGGAGCCGGCTCGCGCCGACGCCCCGCGCGCAGGGGACATGTGCCCCGCTGTCATCGTCCTTCCACGGAGAGCCGCCATGAGCGCCTTGAACTTCGCCTACACGATCGTCTACGTCGAGGACGTGGGTGCGTCGCTGGACTTCTTCGAGCGCGCCTTCGGGCTCCGGCGACGTTTCCTGCACGAGTCCGGCGCCTATGGCGAGCTGGAGACCGGCGTCACGACCCTGTCGTTCGCGCGGCACGACATCGCGCGCGGCAATCTCGGCCAGGACTACCGGAAAGCCGAGGACGGCGCGCCCCTGGGCATGGAGATCGGACTCTCCACGCAGGACGTCCCCGCCGCCTACGCCCTGGCGCTGGCCGCCGGCGCGCAAGGCCTGACCCCGCCGATGACCAAGCCCTGGGGCCAGGTGGTGGCCTACGTCCGATGTCCCGACGGGACGCTGGTCGAGATCTGCACGCCCATCTGAACGCCCATCTGAACGCTGCCGACGCGTCCTACGCGTCGTCTCCAACGCCCGGGCGCGGCTCGACCACGATCCGCGCGTGGCGCTGGAAGGTGAAGTACGCCCAGGCCCAATCCGCGAAGACGCGGACGCGGTTGCGGAAGCCGATCAGGAAGTACACGTGCACGAACAGCCAGAACAGCCACGCGGAGAAGCCGCTGAACTGGATCGTCCCCAGGTCGGCGACGGCCGCCTTGCGGCCGATCGTCGCGAGGTTGCCGTAATCGCGGTAATGGAACGGCGGCTCCGAACGCCCTTGCATCCGCGCCAGGATCTGCCGCGCGGCATGCCGGCCGGCCTGCTTCGCACCGGGGCTGACGCCGGGCACCGGCTTGCGGCTGCCGTCCTTCTCGAGGCTGGTCGCCGCGGCCATGTCGCCGACGACGTAGATCTCCGGATGGCCGGGGATGTTCATGTGCTCGTCGACGACCACGCGACCCGCGCGATCGAGCGGCACCTCCAGCGTGCGGGCCAGCGGCGACGCCGCCACCCCGGGCCGCCCAGACCTTGGTCCGCGACGCGATGCGTTCCGTGCCGCCATCGGCGGTCTGGAGGTCGACGCCCGCCTCGTCGATGCCGACGACGCGGCAGCCGGTCCGCACCACCACGCCGATGCGTTCCAGCTGCGCCTGGGCCTGCGCCGACTGCGCCGGCTTGAACGCTGCCAGGATCCGGTCCGAGCCCTCGACCAGCAGCACCTGCGCGCGGCTGGGATCGATGCGGCGGAATTCGTCGCGCAGCGTGTGGCGGGCGATCTCGGCCAGCGTGCCGGCCATCTCGACACCGGTCGGCCCGCCGCCGATGACGACGAAGTTCAGCCACGGCGCGCGGCTGGCGGCATCGGGCAGCGTCTCGGCACGCTCGAAAGCGCTCAGCAGCCGGGCCCGCAGCTGGAAGGCGTCAGCCAGCGTCTTCAATCCGGGCGCGTGCGCCTGCCACTGGTCGTTGCCGAAGTAGCTGTGCGTGGCGCCGGCGGCCACGATCAATTGGTCATACCCCACGCGCTGGCCATCGGCGAGCACGATCTCCCGCGCGTCCTTGTGGATGGCCTCGACGTCGGCCATCAGCACCGTGAGATTGCGCTGGTGCCGCCGCATGTGGCGGATCGGCGAGGCGATCGACGGTGCGGACAGCCCTGCCGTCGCGACCTGGTACAGCAGCGGCTGGAACAGGTGGTGGTTGCTGCGGTCGATCAGCGTGACGCGGACCGGCGCGCCGTCGAGGACCTTGGTGGCCTCCAGGCCGCCAAAACCGCAACCGACGATCACGACATGGGGAAGCACAACATGTGGGTCAGCCATGCGACACATCGTAGCGGGGATGACGACCTGGACAGGTCATGCCCATGGCCGACAATCATCGGATGCGCCGCGCCGACCGCCTGTTCCAGATCGTCCAACTCATCCGTGGACGCCGTCTCACGACGGCGGAGTTCCTCTCCCAGCGGCTGGAGGTGTCGATCCGCACCGTCTACCGCGACGTCGCCGCGCTGCAGCAGCAGGGCGTGCCGATCGACGGCGAGGCGGGCGTCGGTTACCGCATGCGGGTGGGCTTCGAATTGCCGCCGCTGATGTTCAGCGCCGAGGAAGCCCAGTCGCTGGTCGCCGCGGTGCGGCTGGCGCAGCCGCAGCTCGACGCGGTGCTCGGCCAGCGCGCGGAGGAGGCGCTCGGCAAGATCTTCGCGGTGCTGCCCGGCACGGCGCGCGCGGCGGCCGAAAGCCTCACCGTCTACGCGCCGCAGCGCGGCCTCGACGACGCCACCCGCGAGCGCCTCACCCACCTGCGCCAGGCCACCGAATCCCGCACCAAGCTGCGCCTGCACTACCTCGACCTCAGCGACCAGACCAGCACGCGCCTCGTGCGGCCGCTGGCCTGCTTCTTCTGGGGACCGGTGTGGACCTTCTCCGCCTGGTGCGAGTTGAGAGAGGATTTCCGCAGCTTCCGCGTCGACCGCGTGCAGCAGCTCGAGATGACGGAAGAGCGCTTCCGCGACGAGCCCGGCAAGACGCTCGCCGATCTGCAGCGGCGCGAGAACGCGCGCGAGAACTGGGCCTAGTCCGAACGGACCGGCGTCAGCGGTCCTGGATCAGCGGACAGGCATCGGCGGCTCCAACGCCGTCGAGCGGTATCAGCGGACCGCCACGCCCTGCGGCAGCACCGCGGCGCGCGGACGCCAGCGCAGCAGCGGCGCCTCGATCCAGCGATGGAAGGGCAACGCGGCCAGGTTGCTGAGGAACCAGGCGGCCACCAGCGCCAGCGGCGCGAGTGCATCCAGCATGGGGGCGGGACTCTCGGCGCGGTGCTCGTAGATCGCGTTCACGAGCAGGCAGACCGGGAAGTGCACCAGGAAGAGCGCATAGGCATGACGCGCCATGGCCTGGACCGGCGCCTGTCCGCGCCGTTCGAACCATGCCGGCAGCGTGCCGCGACGCCACATCACGATGACCACGGCCGTCAGCGCGGCGACGACCAGACGCTCCCGGAACTGCAGCGCCAGCGCGACCACCATCAGGCCGCCCAGCGCCAGCAGTCCGGCGCGGCGCGCGGCCGGCGCCCAGCCCTGGCACCAGTAGAGCAGCACGCCCAGGCCATAGGCGCCGAAGAAGTAGATCGCGTAGGCGTCCATGTCGGCCATGCGGTTGAACTTCAGCAGCGACGCGGCGCACAGGGCGCCGACGACGGCCGGCGCCATCCACTGCCGCGACGCGCGCGTCAGCGGCAGGCAACGCAGGCCCCACATCACCAGCAGCAGCAGGGCGAAGAGCTGGAAGTCGATCGCCACGTACCAGGCGCCGACGGTCAGCGCCTCGACCGACATCAGGTCGTGCAGCAGCAGCGCATGGGCCAGGATCTGCGTCAGGTGGACCTGGGTCGGGACCAGTTCGGGCAGCAGGGGCTGGACCAGCCAGGACGCCAGCAGCGTCAGCCCGACGGCCGCCATGAAGGGCGGCACCAGGCGCCAGTAGCGCTGCGCCAGCAGGGCCGGCGCGGAGCGGCGCAGTTGCGGCTCCTGCGCCGACAGCGCCCGCGCGCTGAGATAGCCGCCCAGGACGAGGAACACCTGCACGGCCATGCGACCGTAGTCGTAGAGCCATCCCGACAGCAGCGGGAACAGGCCGTGCATCGCCTCGGCGATCGGTCCGTAGACCGACAGGTGATGCAGCACGATCAATTGCGCGGCGGCCGCGCGCAGCGCGTCCAGCGGGAAGCAGGCGAGAAGCCATCGGGGGTCGGCGGATTCGGTCGCCGACGATCCTGGGGAGCGCATTCGGCGGAAAACGAAGCGGCCACCGCGAGGTGGCCGTTGGATTGCGCCGGATTCTATAAGCAAATCAACAAGTTACATCGAGGCACAGATGCGGTGGCGGTCGCATGACGCCCGGGTGTCGCGCTCAGCGCTTGTCGCGCGGGCCCGGAGGACGCGGTTTCGGCGCGGGAAACAGCGTCCCGTTGAAGATCGCCGCGAACCAGCCGAGGTACCAGTCGACCAGCCGCTGCGGCCACGGCTTGGGCGGTGCTTTCACCGGCAGCGGGCGGTCGGAGGGATGGCGGCGCTCGACCGCGGCGGCAAAGGCGACGAGCCTCGCCCGGAGCGCCTGCAGCCCGGCGACCTTCGACGGCGTGGCGCCCTCGGCCTGGATCACGATCGCCACATGCAGCAGCGTGCGGTCGTCGCCGAGCGACTCCAACCGGAGTTGCGCCTGGCCCGTCACGGCGCCGGTGCGAGGGCCGCGCCCGTCGAAGCTCAGGCGCAGTCGGCTGGGCGCGTCGAGATCGAGCTGCAGGACACGTCCGTCGAATCCCGCCAACGCCAGCGTGAACGCGCCCGGCGCATCGCCGGCCTGGAGGCGGGCGCCCTCGGGCAGGCTGTCCGCGAGCAGGGTCAGGTCGTGCAGCGTCTTCCAGGCCAGGGCCTGCGGGACGGGCAGCACGAGGTCGTCGTTGAGGGCGAGCGTGGGCATGTCGACGATTGTGAGCCTGCATGCCCGGTCTGACGCAGACGGGAGCGAAATTCGCTATGGTGCGCGGATGGACAACATGGACCTGCAGGTGCTGCGCCAAGTGCAGCAATGGATCGACGCCGACCAGCGCGTCGTGCTCGGCACCATCACGCGGACCTGGGGCTCGGCGCCGCGGCCGGTCGGATCGATCGTCGCGGTGCGGGCGGACGGACTGATCACCGGATCGGTCTCCGGCGGCTGCATCGAGGACGACCTGGTCGCGAAGATCCGCGAGGGCGCGCTGTCCCTGGAAACGCCGGAGCTGATCCGCTACGGCGTCGGGGCGGAGGCGGCGCAGCGCTTCGGCCTGCCCTGCGGCGGCACCTTGGAGCTGATGCTGGAGCCGGTCGGCGCGCACTCGGCGATCGCGCCGCTGCTGGAGCGGCTGTCGCGCGGCGAGCGCGTGCTGCGCACGCTCGACCTGGCGACCGGCGCCGTCTCGCTCGCGGAGCCCGGCGCGCATTCGCGCGACGGCGCGGACCGGCTGGTGCTGAGCGACACCCAGCTGGTGACGCACCACGGGCCGCAATGGCGGCTGCTGATCATCGGCGCGGGGCAGATGAGCCAGTACCTGGCGCAGATGGCGTTGGCGCTCGACTACCAGGTGCAGGTCTGCGATCCGCGCGACGACTACCCGTGGACGCTGATCGCTGCGCCGCTGACGCGCGAGATGCCGGACGACGTCGTCCAGCGCCTGAAGCCCGACGGCCACACGGCGATCGTGGCGCTGACGCACGACCCCAAGCTCGACGACCTGGCGCTGATGGAGGCGCTGCGCGGGCCGGCGTTCTACGTCGGCGCGATCGGCTCGCGCGTGAACCAGGCCAAGCGCCGCGCGCGGCTGAAGGAACACTTCGACCTGACCGACGCGCAGCTCGATCGGCTGCACGGCCCGGTGGGCCTGCACATCGGCGCCCGCACGCCGCCTGAGATTGCGCTGGCGATCCTGGCGCACATGACCGCGGAGCGATATGGGGTGCAGGTCAGCAGCAGCGGGGCACCGTCGGATGGGAGCGAGGCGGGTTGCGTGGTCTGACCACACGTTGATCATCCAACATGCTCGCTCCTTTCAGACCTGCACGATCAATTCGCTGTACTGCGGCAGCTGCCCATCAGCCGTGATCAGATGCGCCGCCTCGCTGATCGCTTGCGCAATGAGCAGGCGGTCGAAGGGGTCGTGGTGGTGCAACGCCAGAATCATGGTGGTCGCAGCATGTTCAGCGCTGACCGGTAGTTCCACAAAGCCACAGATCTCGATCTTCCTGACCAGTTGATCAGGGTCCACATCGAGTCGACCAATTCGAGCCTTGATCGCAAGTTCCCAGATCGAGACGGCGGAGACGTATACGGCGTCCGCCGTATCAATGAGATTTCGCGTCGCTGCGGTCAGTCGTTGGGAGCCCTCGACCACCCACAGGAAGATGTGCGTGTCGAGAAGCAAGGTCATACGCGGCCTTCGAAGCTTGCGAGAATATGTTCGGGCAGCGGTGCGTCGAAGTCTTCGGAAATGCGGATCTGCCCTTTGAGAATGCCATATGGGACGCGTCGCTTCTTCAGCAGCAGGCGGCCATCTCCGGCTGACGTCTGAGCGACGATTGGTGGGCAGAGAGAGGTTGGAAACGGGAACCGCTCCGCGGGCTTGGGAATCGTGTTCATCTTGAGCGCTGTTCAAAGAGAAGGGGACGAATCAGTCTAGGACTCGTCTCTCTCCAGGTGCTTCGATGAGGCGCTCAATTCGACGGCTGCTTGTCCTCCGTCAAAGATCTGGTCGATGGCTGCCGCCAATCGTTGCGAGAACCCTCTCAAGGGCATCTCTTTCGAAATCGCGAAGGCAGATCTGTGGCAAGCGAGATGCATCGCCTCGCTCCCGCGCGAGATGCCGCAGGACATGATCCAGCGCCTGAAATCTACTTGGCGGAGACCCACCCGCTCAGGCAGGTTGCGATGCCGATCGACCGGACTCCCAGGCTGCGGCCATCGGCAGCAGCGCCGCCGCCGCCCAGCTCGCCAAGGCACCTCGCGCAGAGAGGCTGACGCACAGCGCGGGCAGGCCGCGCACCACCTGGCCGGTGCCTTGGACGTGCACCAAGTCCCGCAGCTCGTGCTGACGCAGCAGTCCCAGCGGCCCCGCGAGGCCGACCTGGACACCGAACCAGATCAGCAGCCGCTCGAGCCAGCGCGGCGCTTGATAGCTGTCGTGGATCAGCTTGCGATGGCTGCCGAGCGAGTGGCCCAGCAAGAGCACCGTGACCGTGGCCATCACGAACATCAGCACGGCGGACCAGCACAGGAAGAACCAGACGCCGACGAGCGCGCCAGCCAGATTCGCGAGCAACCAGAGCGACTTCAGCGGCGAGTAGCGGACCTCGCCGATGAGGACGTCTTCCGGCGCATCGACATGCACGCGATGGCCGTCGAGGGATTCAGGGGCGGCGAATGGCATGGTGGTCTCCAGGATCAGCCTTTGGCGGGCTTGGCTCGTTTGGCGGCTGCAACGGTCTTGACGGCCTTCGTGACCTTCGCCGTCCTGGCGGGAGTCGATGGCGCCGCGGCCTTGGCAGCACTGGCGCGCGCCTTTGCCTCCTGCTTGAGCGGCCGGCCGACCGGGCAGACCTCCAGCGCGTAGCCGGTCAGGCTGTTGACGAGGTTGTCCGAGTTCAAGCGATACAGGACGAACTGCCCCTGGCGCTCGCTGCTGACGAGACCGGCCAACTCGAGGACGGAGAGATGACGGGAGATCGCCGGCGCGCTCATGTTGAAGCGCTCGGCGAGCGCGCTCGTGCTCAGTTCGCCGCCGGACAGATACGCCAGGATCTGGCGACGCGGCCCGGAGGCCAACGCTTCGAAGACGCGATCGAGTTGCATGCGAATCAGCTATTAAGCAATTTGTTAATAGCTTATCTCCAGTACACGTCGCCTGACAAGTGGGAGATCGAAATGACGAAGGGCCAGCACGCGGCCGGCCCTTGCTCGACGTCAATGCCCTCGCCGAGGGTCGCGTTCAACGCATGCTGTATCCCCGCCCATCCATGCATGCCTCCACCGCGCGGTTGAACACGCCGGCGTCGTTCATCGACGAGGGCTGCGTCGTCGCCCAGCGGTTGCATTCCTGGCGGTCGGCTTCGGTCTGGCCGGCGGACTGTCCGTTGCGCGGATAGATGATCGGATCGGGCCGCGGCGGCGCGACAGGCGCGGGTGTCGCGGCGTCGGCACCCGGCGGCGGCGCGACGACCACGTAGCCAGGCCCCGGCGAGGCCACCGTGTAGTAGGCGCCGTTGGCGTAGTAGTACGGGTAGCCGCCGATGCGCAGCGTCACGTAGGCGCTCGGCAGGATCGGCACCACGAAGCCCAGCGGCGGCGCGATCACGCGGAAGCTCGGACCCCACGGCTGGTACCAGACGCCGCCGTGGTACCAGTAGCGGTTGCCCACGAACACCGCGCCGCCCGGCAGGCCGCGTGCGACGTAACCCGGCGCGGGGTAGTAGTGGTCATGGTGGTAGCGGCTGTCCAGGCGCAGGCCGATGTCGACGCGCGCACCGCCGCCGTGATGTTGCGCCGACGCCAGCCCCGCGGACAGGGCCAGTGCGACGGGAATCAACCAACGAAGCTTGTTCATGTTGCTCATGATCTGCTCGCGCCGTCCAACGGCGCCCAGGAAGTCCAGATGGCTTATTCAACGCCGCAGCGCTCGGCCACGTCTACGGGAGGGCGTTTCGCCGGGGTAAAGAACCGTTGCTTCCGAAGCCCCCGCGCACACCGTCATGCACGCCGTCATGCACGCCGTCATGCACGCCGTCACGCCGGGTCGCGGCCGGACCCGCCGCCGGATCGGCGATGATGCCCGCCGCCTGGCGCCTCCCCCGTCATGGCACACCTCCACGAGAGATTCACGAGACATTCACGCCGCCGCCACGCGCCACCCCGACGCCATGATCGAGCTCTACTACTTCCCCAGCAACGCCAGCTTCGCGCCTCACGTTGTCCTGCATGAACTGGGCGTTCCGTTCCAGCTCCGGCTGGTCGACCGCGACAAGGACGAACACAAGTCGCCCGCGTTCCTCGCGATCAACCCGAACGGCCTGCTGCCCGCGATGCGCGACACGCGCGCAGGCGCGGACGACCTGGTGCTGTTCGAGACCGCGGCGATCCTGCTGCACCTCGCCGACACCCACCCCGACGCCGGCCTGATGCCGCCGCTCGGCAGCGCCCAGCGCGCGCACGCCTACAAGTGGCTGATGTGGCTGACCAACACGCTGCAGCCCACCGTCATCGCCTACTACTACCCCGATCGTTTCGTCGCGCCGGGCAACACCGCCGGCAGCGCCGAGGTGAAGGCACAGGCGCAGGTCCGGGCCGGTGCGCAGCTGGATCTGCTCGCCGCCGAGTTCGAGCGACATGGCGGCCCCTTCATGCTTGGCGAGCGCTACTCGGTGCTGGATGCCTTCGCGTTCATGCTCTGCCGCTGGACGCGCAACTTCGCCGATCCGGCGCGCAACCGCCCGGCGCTGGGCGCCTTCCTCGAACGCATGGCGCAACGCCCCGCGCTGCAGCGCGCGATCGAGACCGAGAAATTGCCGAAGCCCTGGTTCTGAGCCGACCGACGCGCATCCCGCGCGTCCCGCTCGTCGTCGGCATGTTGCCGGCGCGTCGCCGTGTCCGTCAGCGCGGGGGCAGCGCCTGCAGGTAGTCGTAAAGCCGCTGCGCGATGGCGGCACGTTCGTCCGCCGGCCTCTCGACGACCAGCGGCGGCATCGTCGTGCCGGGGCGCACCGCGGCGGGCTCGAGCAGCCAGCGCTTCCACGCCGCGGCGTCGTAGCCCTTGACGACCACGTCGAGGTCCAGCGGCATCTTGTCGCCGCCGTAGCCGCGGATGCGGTGGCAGCTCAAGCAGTACGTGCGGGCCAGGTCCGCCGCGTCGGCGTACTTCGCCGCCAGGCCGTCCGGCAACAACGCGCGCGTGGAGGACGGCCCCACGCTCACCGACGCGACCTGGTACGGCCACAGGGCGCCGCCCTCGGCCTGCAAGGCTTTCGACGAACGGTTGTCCCAGACCAGATAGAACGGGCCGAGCGGCACCTGCTTTTCGCCCTGCAGGTGGTTGTCGACCTGGAACGGCTGCCCGTCGGCACGCGCGTAGACCAGCCACGCGCGATGCTGCGCGAAGCGTTCCACCGGGATGCGCGAGACGAAACCGTCCAGCGCGCGGAACTCGAGCTCCTGGCCGGGCGCGCGCCATCCCTTGCCGAGCACCGCCGTCAGCACGGCCTCCGCCGGGAAGCCGACATAGCGCACCTCGGGCATGCGGCCGTCGTGAATCAGATGGGGATCGAGAACGGCCACAGTGACCGCCGCGCCATTGCGCGTCGTCTTCCCGCCCGGGCCCTTGTCGACCTCCGGGGCCGACGCCCTTGCCGGCTGGCGCAGCCAGTTCCCGGCCAAGGTCGGCCGGCTTCGGCAGTTCGACGGCGAGGACCGGCATCGCGGCCCACGCACCCGATATCGCGATCGCCGCGGCGATCGACTTGGCGACTCGCATCGCGTTCATGGTTTCAGGATCAGCATCCCGCGAGAGTGGGCCTGAACGTCCGTCTCGTTCAACCACTCGCGACGGTATTGGCCTTTGGCCAGCAGCTCAGCCTGATCGCTGTAATGCGCATCGGGCCAGACGCCGCTCTGGCCCACCGGATTGACGCCGAGCGCCTCCTGCGGCCGCGCGAAGTCGATCAAGCGTCGCGTCGACGGCCCGTAGACCACGCCCCATGGCGCGCTGCCGTTGCGCTGCGCGAGGTTGTTGGGCACCTCGTGCCCGCCGGGCACCGGGAACGGGCCGACGTTGAACACCCGGTCGAGCGGCTTCTGCTTGCCCAGCGGGTGTTCGTGCGTCAGCGTGTGGACGCTGTCCCAACGCCACTTCGTGCTGTCGGCGCCGAGCGTCATGGTCAGGTGCGCGACCGCCGCCTTCCAGGCGCGACGCACGATGTCGGTCTGCGTCTCGCGCTGCGGTGTCGAGCGGTCGTCCCACCACGGCGAGTCGGTGTCCGCGGTCAGCTTCGGCAGCGCCTGATCGAGCGCACGCGTGCGGCGCAGGTTGTCGAACTGCGCGTCACCGAGCTCGTCCTTCATCGCCGCGCGCAGCAGCTCCGCCGCGAACTGCTGGAACAGCACCGGCGCCACGGCGTCGGCCTTGTAGGCGCCGTTCCAGCGCACCAGCGCCTCGACCAGCGACTGCTCCTCGGCCGAGGCCGAGCCGCGCAGCAACGGGATGATCGGCCGCAGCACCGCGCGGGCCGTAGTCGGTCTGCACGTCGAGCTGCAGCGCCTGGCTGTTGTGGATGTCCCAGCGCTTGCCCTGGTTCAGCAGCGCGTCGAGGCGGATGCCCCGCTCGGCCAGGTTGTAGTCAGCCCGGCACCGGCGTGTCGCCCGGCGGCTGGAAGTTGGCCGACACGATGTAGCCGCGCGCCGGATTCTCCTCGTGCGGATTCGCGGAGAACGGCAGGAAGCCGGGCTTGTCGGCCTCCTCCGTCGCGCCGTCGAGCACGAAGGTCGGATTCACGCCCTCGGGCCGCATCGGCAGCTTCGCCGCGGCCCACCAGGCGATGTCGCCGGCCGCGTTGGCCCAGACGACGTTCAGGCCCGGGGCGTGGATCAGGCTGACGGCCTCGCGCGCCCGGTCCAGCGTGTCCGCGCGGCCCAGCTTGTAGAAGCCGTCGAGCACCGGGTTCTCGGTCTCCAGGAAGGCCCACCACATCGCGACGGGGCGCTCGCCGCGGTCGCCCGGGATCGCGTCGTTGACGATCGGTCCGTGCGGCGAGCGGCGCAGCGTCAGCACCTGGTCCGGCTGCCCCTTGACCTTGAGCACCTCCTGGCGCGAGGTCATCGGCACCCAGCGGTCCTTGATCCAGACCTCGTTCGGATTCTCCGGGTTGACCTTCTCGGCGATCAGGTCGACGTCGTCGTTCTGGAACATCGTCAGGCTCCAGCCGAAGCGCTGGTTGTGCCCAGCAGCGCCATCGGATTGAGCGCGAGGTGATGCCCGTAGAGCTCGAACTGCGGCGTGCGCAGATGCGCCTCCCACCACACGGCCGGCGTCGAATACGCGATGTGCGGATCGCCCGCCAGCAGCGGCTTGCCGCTGGCCGTGCGGCTGCCCGAGACGACCCAGGCGTTGCTGCCTTCGAACTGCGGCAGGCCGGCGAGTTCCGCCGCGCGTCCGCTGACCTCGGCCAGGCGCGCCAGCACCGGCGCCACGTCGGCGAAGCGGCGGTCCGCGCCGTCCGGCGCGCGGGGAGTTCCCGGCGCGTTCAGCGCCTGCGGCTCCAGCGCGCCTTTCGGACGCCACGCGAGATCGAAGATGCGCAGGTAGTCGGGCCCGAGCTGATCCCGCACCGCCGTCAGCGCCGGCTCGGTGCGGAAGGCCGCCGCGAAGCTGTAGGCCAGGTACCCCGCGATGCTGTAGGTGTCCGCCGCCGTGAACGGGCGTTTGGGAATGCCGAGGATCTCGAACTCCAGCGGCGCCGGCCGGGTGGCCTGGTATTGGTTGATGCCGTCCAGGTAGGCGTACAGCGCCCGGACCGCGCCCGGTTGCGCGGTGATCGCCGACGAGGCCGCGGCCAGTTCATCGGCGCGCTGCCGGATGCCGAGCGTGCGGAACAGCCGGTCGGTCTCGACCAGCTTGGGGCCCAGCACTTCCGCCAGTTCGCCGCGCGACAGCCGGCGCAGCATCTCCATCTGGAACAGCCGGTCCTGCGCATGCAGATAACCGAGCGCGCGGTAGAGGTCGTCTTCGTTGCGCGCGTCGACGTGGGGCACGCCCCATTCGTCGTAGCGGACGGTGACCGGCGCGCTCAGGCCCGAGAGCTGCAGTTCGCCGTCCCGCACCGGCAGCTTCTTGTAGACGTGCCAGGCCGCGCCGGCCGCGCCGATGGCCACGAGCACGGCGAGCGTGATCGCGCCGCGCCTGAGCCAGCGACCGACGCTCATGGGCGGACCGGTGCGCGCAGGTGGGACAGCGCCTCGACGCGCTTGATCAGCTCGCGGTCGTTCCAGGGCTTGTGGAACATGCCGTACAGCCCCTGGATCTGATGCAGTCGCGCATGCAGCTCCTCGTGGCCGGTGATGGCGATCATGGGCAGGTCCTCGGTGGCCAGCGCCCCCTGCACCGCCTTGATCAGCTCGAAGCCGTCCATGTTGGGCATCTCGAGGTCGGTGATCAGCACGCCGAAGCGGGTCTGGCCGAGCAGCTCCATCGCCTCGACGCCGTCACGCGCGGCGACCACCTCATGGCCGGCCTCGCTGAACAGCTTCAGCAGCTTGGCGCGCACCACGGCCGAATCGTCGACCACCAGCAGCGGCAGGCGCTCCGGCGCGGCGCTCGGAGCGACCGGCGCCGGCGGAGGAACGGTGGCGGCCGTCGGCGCCGGCGGCTGCGGTCGCGACACGGGCGGCGGCGGCGCGCCGAAGTCACGGTAGTCGCCGCGGCGCACCGTGATGATGATGATCAGGATGGCCAACGGGACCACGATCAGCAGCGGCAGCAGGAACGGCTGCAGGGTCTCAGGCAAATCAAACGGCATTCGTCTCTCCGACTCCTCCCCAAACCGGGCACGCTACACGGTCGAGGGGCGTCACTGTAGAGGAAAAGCCCTCTCGGTGGATGGCCGGTGGATGACGACCGACGAGCCGCCACTGGGTTCCCGGGGCCGATGCGCTCGCACCACAGCCCTTTGTGGCGCCGTCCCTGCATCAGGGGGCTTGTGTGACCTCCGGCCTGGACGCCGTCGCACCGGGCTCGCGCCGAGGCGGATCAGGCCCAGCTCAACGCCGACAGGTCGTTCGCGAACAGCGGGGTGCGTGTCCACAGGCCCTTCAGGCCGGCACGCGCGACGGTGATCCATTGCGGCTGGTACAGGAAGGCGGCGACGGCGTCTTCCGCCACCTGACGCTGCGCCTCGCCGAAGCGCTTCATCCGCTGCGCCGGATCGGCCGCGTTCTGCATGAGTTCGTAAAGCGCATTGAACTGTTCGCTGCGGTAGCCCCAGTAGTAGTCGGGCCGCGCGAAGTTGCCGAAGTCGTGCGGCTCGACATGCGAGATCACCGTCAGGTCATAGGCCTTGCTGCCGTAGACGCTGGACAGCCACTGCGCCCATTCGATCTGCTCGATCCTTGCCGTGATGCCGACGGCCGCCAGTTGCGCCGCGATCAACTCGCCGCCCTGGCGCGCGTAGGGCACCGGCGGCAGCTTGAGCGAGAGCGACAGCCCGGTGGCCTTGGCCTCGGCCAGCAGCGCTTTCGCGGCGGCGGGGTTGTAGGCGTTGATCGCGGTGCAGTCCACGTAGCCCGGCGTGTCCGGCGTGACGAAGCTGCCGATGGGCACGCCGAAGCCGTCGGCGCTTGCCTGGATGACGGCCTTGCGGTCGATGGCCATCGCGATCGCGCGACGCACGCGGACGTCGCTCAGCGGCGCGCGCTGGTGATTGATCGCCAGGATGGTCTTCGCACGCGAGGACGCGGTGATCACCTGGAAGCGCTTGGGCTGCGCCTTGAACTGCGTCATCGCGCGTGCCGCGGCGACGCGCGGGAAGACGTCGACATCGCCCGCCAGCAGGGCCGCGACCTGCGCGGCCGGCTCGCTGATGAAGCGGAACTGCACGCGCGGGATCCGGATCGCCGCCGCGTCGCGGAAGCCCGGCCAGGCGACGACGCTCAGGCTCGCGCCGCGCTGCCATTGGGCGACGCGATAAGGCCCGGTGCCCACCGGGTTCTGCGCGTTGCCCGCGGCGCTCTTCGGCTCGACGATCACCGCCGGCGACTGGGCCAGCAGTGCGGGCAGCTCAGGTTCCGGATGCTTGAGCGTCAGCACCACGGTGAGCGGATCCGGCGTGCCGATCGCGGCGATGTTCTCGAAGACGCGCCGGTCCTTGTTCAGGCTGTTGGGCGCGCCCGCGCGCTCGAAGCTGAACTTCACCGCCTTCGCGTCGAACGGCTCGCCGTTGTGGAAGCGCACGTTCGGTCGCAGCGTGAAGGTCCAGCGCTTCTGATCGGACGACACGTTCCAGCGCAGTGCCAGCAGCGGCAGCGCCGAGCCGTCCTCCGCGACCTTGGTCAGCGGCTCCATCACGTTGTAGAGCACGATCTCGCCGATCGCGGCGGCGGCACCCGTGGTCGGATCCAGGCCCGGCGGTTCGAGCGTCATGCCGAGCACGAGCGGACGCGCGGCGCTGCCCTGCGCCAGCGCCGGCAACGAAGCGCCGAGGGTCGCGCCGGCGGCGCCGAGCGACAGCAGATGAAAGCGGCGGCGGTCCAGGGCAATCTCCAGGAGGGGGTCCATGGCGGCGGATCATGCCAAAGCGGCGAGCAGGTCCTGCGTGTACGGGTGTCGCGGCTCGCCCAGGACGCGCGCGGCGGGTCCGTGCTCGACAGCCTCGCCGCCGCGCAGCACCAGCGCGCGATCGCACAGGACCTCGATCGCCGGCAGGTCGTGGCTGACGATGACGAGGCTGATGCCGTCGCGTCGCTGCAGCTCGCGCAGCAGCGCCAGGATCTGCGCCTGCACCGAGACATCGAGCGCCGACAGCGGTTCGTCCGCGACGATCAGGCGAGGCCGTGTCGACAGCGCCCGCGCGATCGCCAGCCGCTGGCGCTGGCCGCCGGAGAACTGATGCGGGAAGCGCAGCGCGGCGTCGGCCTCGAGCCCGACGGCGGCCAGCACCTCGGCCACGCGCTCGCGGCGCTGGGCGTCGTTCATGGGCAAGGCCTGGAGCGGCTCCATCACGCTGCGTCCGACGCGCCAGCGCGGATCGAGCGAACCGTACGGATCCTGGAACACCATCTGCACCCGCGGCCGCAGCGCGCGCCGATCGCGCGCCGCCATCGCGTTCACGTCCTGCCCGTCCCACCACACGCGCCCCTGATGCGGGCGCTCCAGCGCCATGACGAGCCGCGCCAGCGTGCTCTTCCCCGCGCCCCGATTCGCCGATGACACCGAGCGACTCGCCGGGCATCAGCGTGAAGTCGATGTCGCGCAGGACCGACCGACCGCCGTAGCGCTGGCCAAGACCCTCGACCTGCAGCAACGGGGTCGCCGAGGGTGGCGGCTTCACCGGGGATGCCGGAGAAGGCACCGTCATCGAGGACGGCCCGGTCATGGTGTCACCTCCCAGCAGGCCAGGCGGCCGTCGAAGCGCGGAGGCTCCGCGGCGCAGCGTGCCGTCGCCAAGGGACAGCGCGGCGTGAACGGGCAACCCTCGCCGAGCTGCGTCAGCGCCGGCACGTTCCCCTTGAGCGGATGGAGCGCCTGGTCGCGCCCGGCCCCCAGCCGCGGCCGCGCGGCCCACAGGGCCTGCGTGTACGGATGGCGCGGGTGGTCGAGCAGCTCCGGCCCGGCGCCCTGCTCCATCACGCGCCCGCCGTACAGGATCGCCAGGCGGTCGACGCGGCGCGCCGTCAGTGCCAGGTCGTGCGAGATCAGCAGCAGCCCCATGCCGCGTTCGGTCACCAGGTCGCGCAACAGGTCCAGCACCTGCACACGCAGGCGCGCATCGAGCGCCGTGGTGGGCTCGTCGGCGATCAGCAGGTCGGGCTCCGCGGCGAGCGCCATCGCGATCAGCGCGCGCTGCCGCTGACCGCCGGACAGTTGATGCGGGTAGGCGCGCGCCTGGCGCTCGATCGAGACCCACGCGCGTCAGCAGCGTCATCGCGCGCTCGCGGGCGGAGGCGCGGTCCGGCAGCAGCCGATGGAGGAGGATCGGCTCCGTCACCTGCGCCAGCACGCGCTGGAGCGGATTCAACGCCGTCAGCGGCTCCTGGAACACCATCGCGAGGCGACGGCCCCGCAGGCCGCACCAGCCGTCCTCATCAAGCGTGAGAAGCTCGCGGCCGTCGAGCGCGATCCGTCCGGTGACTTCGGCGCCTTCGGGCAGCAGGCCCATCGCGGCGAGCGCCGTCAACGTCTTGCCGCTGCCGGACTCGCCGATCAGCGCGAGGCTCTCGCCGCGCGCCAGCGACAGGTCGATGCCGCGCAGCGCGTGCAGACGCTCGCCGCGGCGCCCCGGCAGATGCACGTGGAGATCGCGGATCTCGAGCAGCGGGGCGCTCTATCGCGGCTGCTCCTTCGGATCGAGCCGGTCGCGCAGGCCGTCGCCGAGCAGGTTCAGCCCGAGCACCGCCAGCGTGATCGCGACGCCGGGCGCGAGCGCCAGCTGCGGCGCTTCGAACATCAGCGTCTGGGCCTCGGCGAGCAGCCGGCCCCAACTGGCCTGCGGCGGCTGGGTGCCCAGGCCGAGGTAGGACAGGCCGGCCTCGGCCAGGATCGCGAGCGCGAAGCTGGTCGTGCCCTGCACGATCAGCAGCGGGAGCAACTGAGGCAAGACATGACGCCACGTGATCGACCACGGCCCCTGGCCGGCGACGCGGGCGGCGAGCACGAAATCGCGCGCCCACCAGCTCTTGGCGCTGCCGTTGACCAGTCGCGCGAACGAGGGCACCGCGTGCAGCCCGATCGCCGCCATCGCGACCGTCATGCCGGGGCCGAGCGCGGCGGCCAGCAGGATCGCGAGCAGCAGCGCGGGGAAGGCGTAGCCGAGGTCGGCGCCGCGCAGGATGAGCGCCTCCACCGGACCGCGCCGCGCGGCCGCGAGCAGGCCCAGCGCCGTGCCCGCGATCAGCCCGATGCCGACGGCGACGATGCCGACCAGCCAGGCGCTGCGCGCGCCGGCCATCAGGCGGCTGAACACATCGCGGCCGAGCTGGTCGCAGCCCAGCCAGTGCGCGAGGCTCGGCGACGCGAGCCGGCGGGTCATGTCGATCTGCTCGGGCGGCCACGGGGTCCAGGCCAGCGACAGCAGCGCGGTCAGGAGCAGCAGCGCGGTGAGCATGATGCCCGCGAAGAATCCGGCGCGTTTCATGTCCCGGCCCTCATGCCTCGGTCCTCGTGCGCAGCCGCGGGTCGATCCAGCCGTGCAGCAGGTCGATCGCGAAGTTGAGGAGCAGCACCAGCGCCGCGAGCCCCATGACGCCGTTGCGCACGACGATCAGGTCGCGGTTGGCGATGGCCTGCGCCATCAGCCGACCGAGTCCGGGCAGGGTGAAGACGTTCTCGATGACGATGGTGCCGGCGAGCAGGTTGGCGAACTGCAGGCCGCCAAGGGTCAGCAGCGGGATCGCCGCATGGCGCAGGCCGTGGCGCCACAGCGCCGCGCGGCGCGACAGGCCCTTGGCGCGGGCGCTGCGCATGAAGTCCTCGCGGACGATGTCGAGCAGCGCCGAGCGCGCGATGCGCGCCAGGATCGCTGCCTGCACCAGCGCCAGCGCGGCGGCGGGCAGCAGCAGCGCGCGCAGGCCGGGCCACAGGCCGCCGCCGAGGTCCTCGCGCCAGCCGGGGAAGCCGCCGGCATCGAACCACTGCAGCTTCACCGCGAAGAGCAGCACCAGCAGCATGCCGAGCCAGAAGCTGGGCACCGCCAGACCGAGCTGGGTCAGACCCATCACGAGGTGATCGCCGGCACGCCCCTGCTGGCTCGCGGCCCACCAGCCGGCGGCCAGCGCCAGCACGACGGTCAGTGCCATCGCCATCAGCGCGAGCGGCAGCGTCAGCGCGAGCCGCTCCAGGAGGAGATCCATGACCGGCGCGCCGTAGGCATAGGACAGACCGAGATCACCGCGCACGAGCCCGGTGAGCCAGTCGACGTAGCGGTGCCAGGCGGGCTGGTCCAGGCCCAACTGACGCGCAAGCGCGGCGACGGCCTCGGGCGGCGCCTCGGGGCCCATGATCAATTGGGCGGCATTGCCGGGCAGCCATTCCAGCGCGCCGAAGATCAGCGCCGAGGCGGCCAGCAGCGTCAGCAGCAGCACGGCCAGGCGCTTGAGCAGGTAGTTCATCGCGGGCGGGATCATAGGGGTCGCCAGCGTCTCGCCCGCCGCCCTGTCGGGCCATCCAGGCCGCGCAATCGGCGTGCCGTACGGTGTCGCACTTTTTTACAGTTTCACCGGCATCTTTATCACATTGGCCAGAAACAGCCGCTGGATCAAGCACTTGGCGCATTGGCCCGGCTTATGCGTATCCCGGACACAGGGGGACCAACAAGAAGCCACGTGCACTGCCCGGAAAGGGGTCGGTCATGAAACCAACAAGGATCCGTTGGGTCGTCGCCGCGGCGGCGCTGAGCCTCTGCAGCCAGGCGCAGGCCGCGGCTGTGCTGTTCAACAGCCTCAACAGCACGGCGACGCTGCTGTTCACAGGCGCCCAGGACGGGGCGACGCTGAACGCCACGGTCAAGTTCACGCTGACCTCCTGGTCGGCGCAGACGGCGACCTTCTCGACCATCGTCACCAACAACTCAAGCGGCCCGGGCCAGAACGTGCTGATGGCCTTCGGCATCACCGCGATCTCGCCGACGCTGACCGGAGCCAGCACCAATTCGGCGGCCTGGGGGGCGGGCATCGACGTCAACTTCCCCTCGTTCCAGAACATCGATCTCTGCCTGCTGTCCGGCAACCAGTGCGCGGGCGGATCGATCAACGACGGCCTCGGCATGGGCGGGTCGTCCTCCTTCAACCTCACGCTGACGACCGACGCGTCCGACAACTTCATGACGCAGGGCATCGGCTTCACCAGCCCCTACGCCATCAAGTTCCAGGGCGTGGGGACCCTGGGCAGGTCGATCGAGTTCGAGGGCTGCATCCAGGGCACCGGGGCCTGCGGCGGCGGCGGTGGTGGCGCGGGCGGCAGCAACGGCAACGTGCCGGAACCGAACGCGCTGGCGCTGCTGGCGGCCGCCGCGCTGGCAGCCGGGTTGGCGCGCCGCCGGACGCCGCGGTTGCCGTGGCTGCCCAGCTTCTCCCGCTGAGCACAGCGCACTGAAGGAAGGCCCGCCTCGGCGGGCCTTTTTCGTGGTGCGTCCTACTTCGAGACCGTCGTCGTGGCCACGCTGGTGTTGCCGGCCGCGTCGCGGGCGACCGCTTGGATCGTGTGCGCGCCCGTCGACGCCTTCTTGACGTTCCAGGTGTAGCTGAGGCTCGTTCCGGTGCCGCTGGCGACCAGTTCGCCGTCGATGTAGATCGTCTGGCGGATGCCGGCCGCGCCACCGTTGTCGGCGGCGCTCGTCGAGATGGTGACGGTATTGCCGGCGACCTTGCTGTTGCTGGCCGGCCTGGTGATCGCGATCGTCGGCGGCTCCGTGTCGGCCAGGGCCGCATTGGCGACGGTCAAGGTCACCGGCGCACTGGTGGCGCTGTTGCCGGCCGCGTCGACCGCGGTGGCGGTGATCGTGACGGGGCCGTTCGCCACCGCCGCCGAGTTCCAGCTGAACCCATAGGGCGCCGAAGTGTCGGAGGCGACGACCGCGCCGTTGACGCGCAGATCGACGCGCACGACGGCCTGGTTGTCGGCGGCGGCGGCGTCCACCGCGACCAGCCCGCTGACGAGCGCGCCGGGCAGCGGCGCGCCGACCGAGACGACGGGCGGCTGCGTGTCGGGCGCCGGCGCGGCCAGAACGGCCTGCATCGCGGCACCGGCGTTGACGCGGCCCCAGCCGTAGAACGGATCGCGGCCGGCGGCACCGAGATCCGTGGCGGTGCTGAACAGCACGTTCTGGATCGCGCCACCGCTCATCGTCGGGCGGGCCGACATCAGCAGCGCCACGGTGCCGGCGACGACCGGGCTCGCGAACGAGGTGCCCCACCACGCGCCGTAGCCGCCGCCGCGGTTGGTGGTCCAGATGTTCTGTCCCGGCGCGGCGATCGCGACAAAGGCGCCGTAGCTCGACCAGCTCGTGCGGTTGTCGGTCTCGTCGGTGGCCGAGACGGGAATCATGCTGGCCGTGGGGGCGAGGCCCTCATCGATCCCGTTGTTGCCGGCGGACACGATCACCAGCCCGCCCCTGCTGCGCATGTCGTCGGCGGCGCCCTGCACGGTGGCGCTGCCGGCGACGCCGCCATAGCTGATGTTGGCCACGCGGGCACCCTGGTCCGCGGCCCAGTTCAGGCCCTGGGCCACGGTGCTCCAGTACGCATAGGCGTTGGCGTCGGCGATGCGCACCGGCATCAGCGACGCCTGCCCGGCCACGGCGGCGACACCGATGCCGTTGTTCATCGCCGCAGCCGCGGCACCGGCCACCGCGGTGCCGTGGCCGTGCACGTCGCTGGTGTCGGCGTTGCCGTCATAGAAGTTCCAGCCGGGGACCAGGCGGCCGGCCAGGTCGGGGTGGGTCGCGTCGACGCCGGTATCCAGGATCGCGATCCTGATGCCGGCCCCCTGCGCGCTGTCCCAGGCCAGCGGCGCGTTGATCCGCGCGAGGTGCCACTCGCTGCCCAGGTAGGGGTCGTTGGGTGTCATCGCCGGGGAGATGCGCATGTCGAGTTCGGCCGACTTCAACTGCGGATGGCGCGCGAGCAGCATCGCGACGGCCGTCTCCGACGCATTGGGAGGCAGATCGACGATCGCCAGCGAAGAGCGGCCGATGCGGCGCGCCTTGCCGCCATGCGGCGAGAGGATCTTGTCGAGGTCCTTGTCGCCCAGGCCGGCGCGCATCTGCACGAGCACGCGCTGGCGCGCCCAGCCGTTGGCGGTCCCGGCGGCGGGCGGCGGCATCTCGAGCGCCGACTGCGGTCCCCCGGGGCGCACACGCAGCGCCTGCGCAAGTGCGTCGAAGGCATCGGGCTTGCGACGCGTCAGGCGCGCGAGCATGCGGCCGTCGACGGTCATCGCCACGCAGTGGTCGCCTTCGCAGAACACCAATGCGCTGGCCTCGTCGGAGGCCTTCCACGCGGACAGATCGAGCCGGTCGCAGAGTTGGCCGCCGATCAGCGCGTGGCGGATCTCGTCGTCATAGCGGTACTGCCCGCTGACGCCGGCGCGGCCGAGCATGACGAGGTCGTCGACGCGGAGGTCCGCGATGCGCTGGGCGAGCTGCCTCCGGACGTCGGGACTGAGATCGGTGTAGCGGTCCAGACCGCTCGCGGCGGACGCGTCGTCGCGCAGCAATTCGGGCCGGGCGGGTGCGCACGGCGGCGCGGAAGACGGCATCGCCGTCGAAGCCGCGGCTGCGGCGAGGACGAAGGAGGCAAGCATGGGCATGACGATCCCCTCGACTCCGCCGGGTCCGCCGACCTTGCCGGCGAACGCCGCGGGGCGTGTTGTCACCCCCCTGCTCCTCGCCGACGCGTCTGCGCGCGACCGGCACGCAAGACGCAGCAAGCCCCGGGCCAGCGCGGCAAGTGGCGATGGGCATTGAGAATTTTCAGTGCCGCGATCGGCACGCGCGCGGGAGTGTCAATTTCGCCGACGGTGAGACCGGGATCCACGCCGCGCTGCGCTGACGAACGCCGGGCTCAGTGCCGCGAAATCCCGGCACCACGGTGGCGGTCGCGACTCAGTGGCCCCGTGCCGCCAGACGCAGTCGCCGATGCACCGCCCTCGCCTGCGGCACCCAGCCCAGCCGCGCCCAGCGGCGCCACATCAGCAGGCCGCGGATCCACTCGTCGGCGGCGTAGGCGATCCACAGGCCCACCAGGCCGAGTCCCAGCACCTCGCCCAGCAGCCAGCTGCCGCCGGCCAGCACGAGGAGCATCGACCCCGCGCCCACCATCACCGGGTACTTCGCGTCGCCCGCCGCGCGCAGCGCGTTGATGACGACGAGGTTGAAGGTCCGCCCCGGCTCCAGGATCACCGTGATCCACATCAGCACCACCGCGCTGGCGAGAATCTTCTGGTCGTGCGTGAACATCTGCAGCAGCCACGGCGAAGCCGCCGCCGCACCGGCCGCCACCACGACGCTGATCAGCAGCCCGCGGGCGAGCGCGCGTCGCACCAGGCGGTGCGCCTCGTGCAGCTGCCCCGCGCCGATCAGGTGGCCGACGACGATCTCCGCCGCGAAGCCCGTCGCCAGGCCCGGCAGCAGCACGAAGTACATCAGCTGCGAGGTGTAGCTGTGCGCCGCCAGCGCCGACGCGCCGAGGTGCCCCGCGATCGCCACGCTCACCATGTAGGCCAGCCGGTAGGCGATGTTCTCCGCCGCGCCCGGCAGGCCGATGTGCAGCACGCCGGCGAGCTCCGCGCGCGGCAGGCGCCACCAGTCCGACGCCTTCGGCCGCAGGTCCAGCCGCGCGCGCCACAGCCACACGTGCAGGCCGAGGCCGAACGCCCGGCTCACCGCCAGCGCCACCGCGAAGCCCGGCAGGCCGAGCTGCGGCATCAACGTGATCGACAGCAGCAGCTGCGCCACCTGCATCGCCACCAGCACCATCAGGGTGTCGCGGCTGCGCAGGTGGGCGCGCATCACGCTCGCCATCGAGGCATTCCAGGCGTCGAGCATCATGGCCGGCGCCAGCGCCATCAGGAAGGGCTGCGACAACGGCAGCACCTCCGCCGGCGCATTCATCAATCGCAGCAGCGGCCCCGCGAAGAGCAGCGCCATCAGCGCCGTGACGCCGCCCAGCCAGGTGCTCGCGCCGAGCGCCGCCCGCGCCGTCGCATCGGCCACCGCGCGACGGCCTCCGCCCAGCGCCTGCGTGATCACCACGCTGATGCCGGCGCCGATGATGCGGAACAGGATGAACAGCGTCGCCGCCAGCTGGTTGGCCAGGGCGAATGCGGCGCCGGCGGGATCGGAGATCCGCGCCGCCAGCATCGTCCCGATCACCCCGATGGCGATGCCCAGGCAGAGCTCGAGGAACAGCGGCCAGGCCAGTGCGAACAGGCGGGGCGACGGCGTGGGAGGCGACTGGGACGAATGGGACGAGGGGGACGACATGGACGGCGGCGGCAGGGAGGTCCCGCGCCGCCGCTGACAGCGGTGGACACGACGCGCGGAATTCTCGCGTGATGCCTTCGGGCCGGGGGCCGTAACCGCGATGAAACCGACATGAAACCGTGACGGCGCCGGAAGGACGCCCGGGTCTGTGGTTTCGCCGCCACCGCGGCGGGCGATCATCGATCGCCCGAGGGCCGCCGGTTCAGCCCGACGCGGGTCCCGGCGGGGTGGCGACCGGGCACATCGGCAGCCCGCCGGCCATGAGCGTGGCGCGTTCGGCGTCTTCGGCCCGCCGCAGCGAGACCAGTTCCGAACGCGCGCCGTAGAGCTCGTCGAGCTCCTCCAGCAGCAGCGCGCGCACCTGCGCCTCCGTCGTGGGCGGTAGCGCACGGACCCATTGGCGGTCGCGCCCGTCCAGGCGGTAGACCACGACCCAGATCACGCAGGTGTCGATGAATGCGGACATCCGCGCAGCCTAGTCCAGCCGCACCGGGCTGACGATGGGGACTGCCCCGACCTGTGCGCCATATTCATCGAATCAAAGCCCCAGGAAGAGGCATCAGCGCCACTCGACGACCGACACCCCCAGCCCGATCCGGGACTCGCGGAAGTTGTAGTCGATGAGGCTCTCCCCGTAGCCACTGAACAGCTGCAGGTAGCCGTGCAGCCCGCCGCCGATCGGGAAGGCCCACTCCAGCTGCGCCGATCCGCGCGAACGATCGCCCCCCTTCAGGCTGTGCCGCGCCGTGAGGGCCAGGACGTGCCGGCCCAGCTTCTGCGTCACCAGCATCTCGCCGCGGCCGACATAGTCCTGGATGCCCGGGTTGTCGTCGCTGCCGGTGTTGAGGATCCGCCACCAGGGGCGCAGGCTCACCGTGGTCTCGCCGCGCTCCAGGCTGAGCTCGCCGATCACCCGGTTCCAGCTGCGCGACAGCGGCACCGCCCGCCCGTTGGACTGGTGGTTCAGGCTCAGGCCCACCATGCTGGCCTTCCAGCCGAACGGCAGCTCGACGTCGGTGCCGTGGGTCACGATCAGCTCGGGCTCGTAATTGGTCTCGCGGAACGGTCGCGACTCGCGCCCGTTGTAGATCTGCCAGCGTGAGTTCTGCGTGTACGCGCCCCACACCGACAGGGTGCCGTGATCGTCGAGCGCCCAGATCTTGGACTTCAGGCTGATCTGGAACTTGGCCTCGTTCTTGTCCAGGTCCAGCGCCTGGACCACGCCGTTGTCCGGGCTTTCCGACGAGGACGGCGCCGGGGTCCGGTTGGATCGCGAGGTCCACGACACCGGCAGCAGGTAGACCGGCCGGTGGGGGCGCGGCAGGAAGCGCGGCATCTGGTCGCGGCAGGACAGTTCCCAGCGCTCCGACAGCGTCGAGCCGAGGTAGTCGCGGGCGCTGCCGGAGGCCTCCGGCAGACGCGTGCAGGGATCGTCCACACGCGGCGAACTCGCCGCGGCGGCCACCGGCAAGGCGGCCGGCACCGGCTGGAGCCGGACCTGGGCCGCCGCGGAGGGCGGCGGCGCGTCGGGGGCCCGGCCGTTCAGGCGGTCATAACAAGCCAGACGCGCATCGTTGTCGCGGATCAGGGCGCAATCGGCCGGCGTCCTGGCCGACGAGGCCGCCGACATTGCCGGGTTCTCCGTCGGCAATGCCGCAATCTGCGCGGACGCGTCCTGCGGCATGGCCGCGATGAGCGCCGCCAGCGCGGCGGCCGCCCATGTCATCGCCATTGCCAGACGGCGGCGGAACTCCCTGATCGACATCATTGTGCTTGGCCCTTGTTCAGTCGGGCCGTCGAGTGCAAACAGCGTTCCTGGGTCCACATGGCAGAACTTTCCGCCCCGCGTCCCTAGAATCGGCCGCCATGCAGATGTATCCCTTGGTCGACCATGCGCCGGGCAAGTCCTGGCCCCGTTGGGCCGCGCTGGTCGCGCCGCTGCTTCTGGCGGCCTGCTCGCAGTTGCCCCGGATGCCGGCACCGTCCCCCGAGCCGACACCGGGCGGCGCCTTCAGCCCGGCGGCACTGCAAGCATTGCGACCGGAGCAGTTCCGCTCGACGGTCGGCTCCGCCGTCCAGGCCCAGGACCGGTGGACCACTGACCGCGCCCGCATCCGGACGGCCTCCGCGCAGGCCTTGGCCGCGCCGCAGGACGGCGCCGCGCTGCGCGAGTTCGCCCAGGCCCTTCGTCTCGTCGCCCACTACCGGACCGAGATCGACACCGCCCGACCCGCGCTGCTCGCGGCGCTGCCGGCGCTGGACAGCCAACCGGCGGACATCCAGCGTCCGCTGCTGACCGCGGCGTACACGCTCTACGCGGTCGACGCCGCGCCGCTGCTGCGTCCGCTGCTGCCGCGATTGAACACGCCGCGCGAATTCGCGATCGCCGCCTACGCACTGATGCAGACGCGCCAGCCCGCGGACCTGGCACTGATCCAGTCCCAGCTCGCGCAGCGTGACCGCGACGAGCCGCGCCTGCAGGCGCTCGCACAGGCGGTGTCCACCGCGCAGGGCGTGCCGCAGCCGGCGCGTCCGCCGCTGGCCGACCTGCTGGCGATCCGTCCGGGCCATCCCGTCGTGTTCAGCTTCCAGCGGCCTGGTCGCCAGCAGATGGGTCTGGCGCTGGTGCGACAAGCCGACGGCCGCTTCGTGCGGCGTCCCGACGGCGGCCTGTTCAACATCGAGCAACTGGCGCTGTCCAGCAGCGGCCTGCCGGGCACGATCACGCTGGGCAACACGCCGCAGGGACTCTTCACGATCCAGGGCGCGGGACGCGCGGCGTCCAACATCTGGATCGGCCCGACCCCGTACCTGCACACGAAGGTGCCCGGCGAAGCGAGCGTGGCCGAATACGAGCAGCGCGCCCCGGGCCCGAACGAGCCGGCCTGGTCGCTGGACCGCTACCGGGCCTTGCTGCCGGCCTCTTGGCGCGACTACGCGCCGCTGCAGGAAGCCTGGCTCGCCGGCCGCGCCGGACGCGACGAGATGCTGATGCACGGCAGCACGATCGATCCGCGCTACTACGCCGGCAGCCGCTACTACCCCGGCACGCCGTCGGACGGCTGTCTGGTGGCGATGGAGTACTGGTCCCCGGACGGCGTGATGGTGCACAGCGACCAGATCGCCCTGCTGCAGGCCTTCACCGCGCAGGGCCGCGACCGCGGCTACATGGTGCTGGTCGAGCTGGACGCCGCCCCCACGCCAGTGGCCCTCGCCGAGGTGATCCAGTCCGTGCTGGACGCCGAAGCCCGCACGAACGGACGCCGATGAGGCTTCTGGATTACCGTGGGTTATGACGCTCCCGCCGGGTTTCATTGGCAGCGGAGGCCGTCTCCCCACTAGAGTAGGCCGCACCTTGCGGGCCTCCCCTTCCGCTCCGGCCGAGCCATGTCCCACCCTCTGAAGACCGAAACCCCCCAGCGCCCACCATCAAGACCTGGACCTGTACGACAGTGCCCGCCTGATGGAGGTCTTCATCGACGACCAGCGGTCGGCGGTGGAGGCGGTGCGGGCGGCGGCGCCAGCGCTGGCCGCCGCGGTGGACGCGGCGTTGCCGCGCATCGCGGCGGGCGGCCGGCTGCTGTATGCCGGCGCCGGGACCTCCGGCCGGCTGGGCGTGCTGGACAGTGTCGAGCTGGTGCCGACCTTCTCCTGGCCGCGTGACCGCGCGGTGGCGGTGCTGGCCGGCGGCGAAGGCGCGATGTTCGTCGCCGTCGAAGGCGCGGAGGACGACGAGCCCCAGGGCCGTCGCGACATCGAGGCGCTCGCGCCCACGCCGCAAGACGTGCTGATCGGCATCGCCGCCTCGGGCCACACGCCCTACGTGCTGGGCGCGCTGGCCGCGGGCCGCGCCGCCGGTTGCCTGACGATCGCGATGGCCAACAACCCGGGCGCCGCGGTCCTGGCCGCGGGCGACCATCCGGTCCTGCTGGACACCGGCGCCGAGGTGATCTCCGGCAGCACGCGCCTGAAGGCAGGGACCGCGCAGAAGATCGCGCTGAACACGTTCTCCAGCGCGCTGATGGTCAGGCTGCACAAGGTCTACGGCAACCTGATGGTGGACATGAAGGCCACCAACGCGAAGCTGGTCCGGCGCGCCGTCGCGTTGACGATGCGCGCCGCCGGCGCCGACGAGTCCGCCGCGCGCGCGGCGCTCGATCAATGCGGCTTCCACGTGAAGACGGCCGTCGTGATGCTGCTGCGTCAGCTCGACGCGGCCGGGGCGCAGGCGCTGCTCGCGCGACACGCCGGCGACGTGCGAGGCGCGCTCGCCGATCGCTGATCGCCGAGCTCACACCCGCCGGCCCTGCACGGTCCTCGCACGCAAGCGCTGCAATCCCCGATGCGACGCCCTCCCGGTTTGCGCCGACACTGAGCGTCATGCACGCTTCTTCCCTTCCGTCGGGTGCCGCCCCGGGCGCTCGCAGCCCCTGGCACTGGGTGCCCACGCTGTACTTCGCGCAGGGCATGCCGTACGTGGTCGTGATGACGCTGTCGGTCATCATGTACAAGAACCTGGAGATCTCGAACACCGACATCGCGCTCTACACCAGTTGGCTCTACCTGCCCTGGGTGATCAAGCCGCTGTGGTCGCCGCTGGTCGAGATGCTGGGCACCAAACGGCTGTGGGTCGTGACCCTGCAGTTCGCCGTCGGCGCGGCGCTCGCGATGGTGGCGCTGACGCTGCCGATGGAGCGCGCGTTCCAGATGTCGCTGGCCGTGCTCTGGCTGATGGCCTTCGCTTCGGCCTCGCACGACATCGCCGCCGACGGCTTCTACCTGCTCGCGCTGGAGAAGCATGAGCAGGCCGCCTTCGTCGGCGTGCGTTCGACCTTCTACCGGGTGGCCAACATCGGCGGCCAAGGCGGCCTCGTCTGGCTGGCCGGCGAGCTGCACGACCGCGGCGACAGCTGGGTACTCGCCTGGCAGGGCGTGATGGCGGTCCTCGCGGGCGCCTTCCTGCTCCTCGCGGCGTATCACCTGTGGCGCTTGCCGCGCCCGGCCGTCGATGCCCCGCTCCCCCGCGACCAGCGCGATCCGGGCACCTTCTTCCGGATCTTCGCCGCGTTCTTCCGCAAGCCCGGACTCGCGGTGACGCTGGGCTTCCTGCTGCTCTACCGATTCCCGGAAGCGCAGCTCCTGAAGCTTGCCACGCCCTTCCTGCTCGACCCGCTGGACAAGGGCGGCCTCGCGCTGACCAACAAGCAGGTCGGCCTGGCCTACGGCACGGTCGGCCTGATCGCGCTCACGCTCGGCGGTCTGCTCGGCGGCTGGATCATCTCCCGCGTCGGCCTGAAGAAGGCGCTCTGGCCGCTGGTGCTCGCGATGCACCTGCCCAACGTCGTGTTCCTGGTCATGGCCTACGCGCATCCGGGAAGCCTCACCGTCATCAGCGCGGCGCTGGCGGTCGAGCAGTTCGGCTACGGGCTCGGCTTCACGGCCTACCTGATGTACATGGTCCTGGTCGCCGAGGGCGCCCACAAGACCGCCCACTATGCGATCTGCACCGGCTTCATGGCGCTGGGCATGATGCTGCCGGGCATGTGGAGCGGCTGGTTGCAGGATCACCTCGGCTATCCGCACTTCTTCGCGTGGGTGCTGATCGCGACGGTCCCGTCGCTGGCCATGACCGCCCTCATCAGGATCCCCGAGAACTTCGGCCGCAAGGAGTCCACCGCGTGAGTGCCGCCTCGACCGGCGCCGGTCAGGGTGTCGGCCACGGTGGCAGCGACCGCCTGCTGTCGCTCGACGCCTTCCGCGGCTTCGCGATCGCGGCCATGCTGCTGGTCAACAACCCGGGCGACTGGTCGCAGCTCTACGCGCCGCTCGAGCACGCTGCCTGGCACGGCTGGACCTTCACCGACTGGATCTTCCCGTTCTTCGTCTTCATCAGCGGGATCTCGATGAGCTTCAGCCTGGCCCGCCGCGGCCAGGCGGCCGATCGCGTCGCCCTGCTGCGCCACATGTGGCGACGCGGCGCCACGATCATCCTCATCGGGCTGGCGCTGAATCTCTTCCCGTTCTTCCACTTCGAGACACTGCGCATCCCCGGCGTGCTGCAGCGGCTGGGCCTGATCACGATCCTGGTGGCGCCGATCGCGCTGTGGTGCGGCTGGCGCGCCCAGCTCGCGTGGTTCATCGGCCTGCTCCTCGGCTACGGCCTGGTGCAGACCTTCGTCGCCGTGCCGGACGCGCAAGGCGTCTGGCATCGCGGCTCGCTGCAGCCGGGCGAGGACGTCGGCGCCTGGCTCGACCGGACGCTGCTCGGCGGCCACCTCTGGGCGAAGAGCAAGACCTGGGACCCCGAAGGCCTGTTGAGCACGCTGCCCGCCGTCGCGAGCCAGATCGCCGGCCTGCTCGCCGGACGCTGGCTGGCGCTGCGCGGTCGAGATCCCGGCGAGAAGGCCGCCTGGTTCATGGTGGCAGGTCTTGCCTGCCTGTGGATCGCGCAGGTACTCGACGCCTGGACCCTGCCCATCAACAAGAATCTCTGGACGCCCGCCTTCGTTTTCCTCACGACGGGCTGGGGGTGCCTGGTCTTCGGCGTGTTCTACTGGCTGCTCGATGCCGCGCCCCTGCCGCGCATGCGCGACGCGATGGCGGGACGTTTGCGCCCGCTGGTGGTGTTCGGCATGAACGCGCTGTTCCTCTTCGCGCTGTCGGGCCTGGTGGCCCGGCTGCTCGGGTTGATCCACGTCGCCGAGGGCGTCACGCTCAAGGCCTGGCTTGTCGCGCCGCTGCGCGCGCTGCCGGTGGATCCGCGCTTCGCGTCGCTGCTGTTCGCCATCGGTTTCGTGGCGGTGTTCTACGGCATCGCGTGGGCGATGTGGCGGCGCGGCTGGATCGTGAAAGTGTGAGCGGCCCCTGCGGCGCCGCCCGGTGAGAGCCTTCAATGCGACGACGACAGTGGATGACCGCGGCCCTGGCCGCGCCGGTGCTGGGTTCCCTGGGCACGCTCCCGGGCTGCGGCACCGCCCGGCCCCAGGCGCTGCCCGCGTTGCCGGGTCCCGCGCCCGACGATGCCCCGCCGCCGGCGCCGCGCGAGTTCCGCGCCGCCTGGGTCGCGACCGTCGCCAACATCGACTGGCCGAGCCGTCGCGGCCTGAGCGACGCGGCGCAGATCGCCGAGATCCACGCGATCCTCGACAGCGCCCGCGCGCTGCGCCTGAACGCGATCGTGCTGCAGGTGCGCACCAGTGCGGATGCCCTCTACCGGTCGACGCTGGAACCCTGGAGCGAGTACCTCTCCGGGGTCCAGGGCCAGGGACCGGGCTACGACCCGCTGACGCTGTGGATCGAGCAGGCGCATGCGCGCGGCCTCGAGCTGCACGCCTGGCTGAACCCGTACCGCGCGAAGCAGAGCGGCGGGAAGTCCGCGCCCGCCGCCACGCACCTGAGCCGCACCCGGCCCGAGTGGGTCAAGAAGTACGGCGACCAGCTCTGGATCGATCCGGGCGAGCCGGCCGCTGCCGATCACACGCTGGCCGTCTGCCGCGACCTGCTGACGCGCTACGCCGTCGACGGCCTGCACATCGACGACTACTTCTATCCCTACCCGGTCCAGGACGCGGCCAAGCAGGACATCGACTTCCCCGACGACGCGAGCTGGCTGCGCTACCTGCACGGCGGCGGCACGCTCGCGCGCGCGGACTGGCGGCGGGACAACGTCGACCAACTGGTGCGGCGAATGTACGAGCTGGTCCGCGAGTTGCGCCCCACCGCGCGCGTCGGCATCAGCCCGTTCGGTCTGCCGCGCCCGGACTTGCGCCCGGCGGGCATCACGGGGTTCTCGCAGTACGACAAGCTCTATGCCCACGTCGAGCACTGGATGGCGATGGGCTGGCTCGACTATGTGGCGCCGCAGCTCTACTGGCCCCGCGCGCAGAAACCGCAGGCCTTCGAGCCGCTGATGCGCGCCTGGCAGGGCGTCAATCCGCTGGGGCGGCATGTCTGGCCGGGCCTGTTCACGAGCCGGGCCGCCAACGAGGCCGAAGGCTGGCCGGCCGACGAGATCCCGGCGCAGATCGAAATCATGCGCACCGCGCCGTCGACCGGCGGACACCTGCACTTCAGCATGGTCGCATTGCTGAAGAACCGCCGGAGCATCGCGGATACCTTGCGAGCCGGCGCTTACCTTCATCCCGCCCTGCCGCCTGAAACGCCGTGGCTGACCGCCCCCCGCCTGCGGTGCCGTCACCCTGGAACGTCTGGCCGACGGCCGCCTCCGACTGTCCGCCCCGGAGGGCGCCCCGCCCCGCGCCTTTGCGCTGTGGAGGCGCGAGGCGCGTCGCGTCGACTCGCCCTGGCGCTTCGACCTCATCGGCCCGGACGGCGACCTGGGCGCCATCGGCGACGGCTGGCTGCTGAGCGCCAGCGCGGTCAACGCCGTCAATCGCGAAGGGCCTCGAGCAACGTTCTCGAATTGAACGTTACTGGCCCAAAACTGTCGATTCCACGCAACGACGAGTCAGCGCGGGGGCGCGCCCAGACTCCGTGGAAACCCTGTATCGCCCTGGTGCGCCAATAGCCCGGAAGAGCCCGTTTCAGGGCGCGCTCCGCCCGTTCCGTCGCGTTCGACAAACAGGTGGGAACGGCCTGGCGCCCCTGTCATTCCTTGTCACAAACCCACAACATCCCGCAAAGAGACTCACGCCCGTGCATCGCCAAGGCGGTTGCCGGAGCCTCCGGAATCCGCCCAGCAACAGGGCCCGCAAGCGCGAAAAGCCCCCCGCACGGCGGATTTCGCCGCATTGCTGGGGGCTGTCTCGACTGGTAGGCTTTTTGCTTGAGATGAAGGAGGAGCCGCGGCAAGACGGCTCCCGACACACGCGGGCTGGTACGAGCAGAGCTTGGCCGAGGATGTTTTCCTGGGCCGGAAAAACCAACGTAAAACGTTTGCGAGCTTGAGAAGTTCAAGCCTTCGATAGACGAAAACGGTTGCGCGAAGAATCTGCCGACGGAGGGGCGGAAGCCCTCCCCAGCTGCACCAGGTTTCAGTTGTTAGTTCAGTTTGGTCTCGTCGCACAGGAGCGCAGGAATGAGTCAGAAGAATTGGTCGGGTTTCCGCAAAACCGCCTTGGCAGCCGCCGCGGCATTGGTCGCCGTCATGCCGGCCATGGCCCAGGAAGCCAAGAAGGACGCCGACACGTCCGCCGATGACGGCGCGCCGCGCGCCAAGGAAGACAAGGTCCGTCTGGGCACGATCACGATCGTGGGCAGCGGCGGCAAGCTGGCCGCCGGCCAGATGCTGAACGAGGACGGCGCCAAGTCCCGCAGCACGGTGACCCGCGAGGCGATCGACAAGGACCGTGCGTCGGGCAACCCGTTCCAGGCGCTGGCCCTGCTGCCGGGCGTGAACACCTTCAACTACGACGCCACCGGCCTGTTCGGCGGCGGCCTGACGGTCCGCGGCTTCGGCGCCGACCAGATGGGCATGATCATCAACGGCGTGCCGGTCAACGACTCCGGCAACTTCGCGGTCTACCCGCAGGAGTACGCCGACCAGGAGAACCTGTGCACGCAGTCGCTGGCCCAGGGCACCCCGGACGTGGACTCTCCTAACGCCGGCGCCACGGGCGGCAACATCACCGTCACCAGTTGCGACCCGGAAGACAAGCAGCGAATCCGGTTCAGCCAAGGCTTCGGCGAACTGCGCTACATCCGCTCTTTCCTGCGCTACGACACCGGCCGGTTCTTCAATAACAGCGCCAAGGTCTTCATCAGCTATTCGCACACCGAGGCTGACAAGTGGAAGGGCGACGGACAAGCCAAGAAAGACCACATCGACGCCGCGTTCCGCTGGGACATCGACCAGGACAACGTGATCCTGGGCTCGGTGCTCTACAACCGCGCGATCAATAACAACATCAACAGCATCAGCCTGGCCCAGCGCAATGCCAACGGCTACAACTTCGACTTCAACACGAAGTTCCCCGGCCACCTGACTCCCGGCCCGGGCGCGCAGGACGAAAGCAAGATCGCCACGTCGCCGGCGTACTACAAGCTGGCCAACAACCCGTTCGAGAACGCGGTCGTGTCGATGTCGGGCTCGTTCAAGATCGCCGACCAGACCTACCTGAAGGTCCAGCCTTACCTCTGGTACGGCTTCGGCAACGGCGGCGTGCAACAGACGACGTTGAAGGAAGACAAGATCTTCCTGGCCGGCCCCAACAATCTGACCGGTTCCAAGGACCTGAACGGCGACGGCGACACGGCGGACACGATCATCGTCGGCCGCGCCAGCGTGACGCGCACCTCGCGTCCTGGCGTGACCACCGAAGTCAACTCTCAACTGGGCGACCACTTCCTGAAGGCCGGTGTCTGGTTCGAGCGCGCCAGCCACAAGCAGACCCAGCCGGCGGTCACTGTGAGCAACGATGGCGAACTGGCCAGCGTCTGGCTGAACTCGGGCTACATCCTCCGTCCGGACGGCACGCGCTACCAAGGTCGCGATTGGGAAACCGTCAGCACCGCATCGCAGTTCTACGCCAGCGACGCCTGGTCCTTCGCCCAGGACAAGGGTCTGCTGACGGTAGGCTTCCGCACGCCCTACGTGAAGCGTGACGTCCAGAACTTCGCGAACGAGACGACCCCGGTCGACTACAACTTCAAGAAGACCTACAGCGACTTCCTGCCGCAGGTCGGCGTGCGCTACCAGCTCACGACTAGCCAGCAGGTCTTCCTGAACGTCGCGAAGAACTTCCGTGCACCGCCGAACTTCGCGTTCACCGGCACGAACGTCAACGTCAGCACGGCCGGCGTAGCCACGCTGGCCCGCGAAGCGAAGGCCGAGACCTCGATCAACACGGATCTGGGCTACCGCTTCCAGACCCGCGACATCTCGCTGTCCGCGACGCTGTTCAACGTGGCCTTCAAGGACCGCCAGGCCAACGCCTTCGACTGGGAACAGCAGAAGAGCACCTACATGAACGTGGGCAAGGTCAATACCCACGGTCTGGAACTGGAAGTCGGATCGGGCACCTTCAAGGGCTTCTCGGCCTACGGCTCGCTGACGGTCCAGAAGAGCGAAGTCAAGAATGACATGTCCATCGGTCGCGTGAACGTTGCACCGACTGGACAGACCCCGGTCTACGAGCAGGTCTACCTGCCGACCAACGGCAAGAAGATGACGCTGACGCCGGACATGATCCTGGGCGGCTCGGTGCAGTACACCTACGGCCCGTTCTATGCCCGTGTGAAGGTCAAGCGCACCGGCAAGCAACAGGCGTCGCTGATGAACGACGAGGAAGTGCCGGCGTACTGGGTCGGCGACGTCGACGCCGGCTACAACTTCGGCAACGTCCGGGACTGGCTCAAGAACATCCAGCTGCGCCTGAACGTGAGCAACATCGGCAATGCGGAATACCGCAACCCCAGCTCGGGCACGATCACGAACACGAAGGCGTACAGCACCACGGTGGCGGGCAAGCCGTTCACGCAGAACGGCAGCACGGTCTTCTACTACTGGGGCGCCCCGCGCTTCGTGTCGATGAACCTGAGCGCCGACTTCTAAGTCGTCGCACCGAAGCGGCTCCGGCCGCTTCGCACGAAAACCGCGCCCTTCCGGCGCGGTTTTTTTTCGTCCGGCCGCCGGCGGTACAGGCCCCGCCGCGAAGCGATGCCTGACCCTCTCCGGCCCATGAGCCTGACTCATACCTGCCACGCGCATTGACAATGGCAAACGCACGAAGCCCCTCGTAAGCTCCGCGCGCCAACGCCGCCATGAGTCCGACGCCCTCCGCCACCGCCGATTCCCTCGCGCCTGACCGCCCAGCGCCGGTACGCGCGGGCATGTCATCCGGGCCGCTGGGACTGGGCCTGGACGCCGGCGGCACACAGACACGCTGGGCCCTGGCCCGCCCCGACGGCACCCTCGTCGCACGCGGCGAGGTCGGCGGATTCACCGCGCTGCTGCTGGACACCAGCGCCGGTCGCGTCGTGCTGGCGCAGACACTGCAATCGCTGGCCGCTGCGGTCCTGGCGCACGCCGCGCCCGGAGCGCTGCACGGGCTGCAGGCGGGCATCACCGGACTCGGCGAACCGGACGGCCCCGCCGGCCGGCAATTGCGCGCGCTGCTCGCGCAACAGCTGGGCCTGGCGCCTGCGCAGATCCAGTGCGACAGCGACATCGCCCAGGCCTGGCATGCGCTGTTCCGACCCGGCGAGGGTTACCTCGTCTACGCCGGCACCGGCGCGATCGCGGCCTTCATCGACGAGGCCGGCACGCTGCACCGCGCCGGCGGCCGCGGTCCGCTGCTGGGCGACGAAGGCGGCGGCCAGTGGATCGCGCGCGAGGCGCTCGCGCTGGTCTGGCGCCGCGAGGACGAATCACCCGGCGCCTGGAACGATTCCCGGCTTGCGCAGCATCTCTTCGACGAACTCGGCGGCGCCGACTGGCCGACGACGCGTGCCTTCATGTACGGCGGCGACAGCGCGGCACGCCGCGGCTCGATCGGCCGTTTGGCGCTGGCCGTCGCGCGCGCGCCGCGGCGGACGACGACGCCGACGCGCTGGCCCTGCTGCATCGCGCCGGCCGCGAACTCGCCCGGCTGCCGCTGGCGCTCGTGCGCCGTCTGGGCGTGCGTCCCGTCAGCGCCGCCGGACGTGTGCTGCAATTGCATCCCGCGATCGAATCAGGCCTGCGCGACGCCCTGCCGCAAGACCTGTCCCTCACCGTTCATCAACCCGACACCGCTTTGGCCGCCGCGAGGCGGGCCGCGCTCGCCTCATGAAAACCAAGCTCCTGACCCTCGCCGCCGCCGCGCTGCTGGCGGCCTGCGCCACGCCCACGAGCACGTTGCAGATCGATCGCACCCACGTCTCCGAGAACCAGGACAGCCGCGCGCAGTTCCTGATCCTCCATTACACGGTGCTCGACTTCGACAAGTCGATGAAGGTGCTGACCACCGGCGGCAAGGTCTCGGCCCACTACCTGGTGCAGGAGAAGCCCTCCAAGGTCTACCAGCTGGTCGACGAGAACCGCCGCGCCTGGCACGGCGGCGTCAGCTACTGGGGTGGCGCGACCAACCTGAACTCGGCCTCGATCGGCATCGAGATCGTGAACCCCGGCTTCACCGAGACGCCGATGGGCCGCGTCTACGCGCCGTATCCGCAGGAACAGATCGACGACGTGATCAAGCTGGTCAAGGAGATCGTCGCGCGCCACGGCATCCGCTCGGATCGCATCCTCGGCCACAACGACATCGCGCCGGGCCGCAAGCAGGACCCGGGTCCGGAGTTCCCGTGGAAGCAGCTCGCCGACGCCGGCCTGATCGCCTGGCCCGACGCGACGCAGGTCCAGATCAAGCAGGCGATCTACCAGGTCGGGCCGGTGCCGGACGCCGTCTGGTTCCAGAAGCGGCTCGCGCAAGTGGGCTATCAGACGCCGCAGACCGGGATGCTGGACACCGCCACGCGCGAGGTGATCAGCACCTTCCAGATGAAGTACCGGCCCGCCGACTTCTCCGGGAACATGGACGCGGAGACGGCCGCGCTGCTGGAGGTCGTCACGACGCCCGGCGGCCTGCTGATGAAGAAGCCGCTGCCGGCGGACAGCCGGCCGCGTTCAGAGTATTGATGGTTCCCCGCTGACCCCATCCCCGCACGTCCGCCGCCGCCCGCCTTGCTGAACTTCCTCCTCCGCCGCCTGGCCTCGTTGCTGCCGACCCTGATCGGCGTGACGCTGGTCGCCTTCGGCCTCATCCGGCTGGTGCCGGGCGATCCGATCGCGATCATGATGGGAGAGCGCGCGCTCGACGACGCCACCCATGCGCGGTTGATGCACGAGCTCGGCCTGGACCAGCCGCTGTGGCGCCAGTACGCGGACTACGTCGGCGGGTTGCTGCACGGCGACCTGGGACGCTCGCTGGTCTCGCACGAGCCGGTGTCGCACGAGTTCCTCGCGCTCTTCCCGGCCACGGCGGAACTGGCGCTCTTCGCGCTGCTGCTGGCGATCGTGCTCGGCATGGCGCTGGGCACCGGCGCGGCGCTGCGACGCGGCTCGCTGCTGGACCAGGGCGTGATGGGCGTGGCGACGGTGGGCTACTCGATGCCGGTGTTCTGGTGGGGGCTGATCCTCATCATGTTCTTCTCGGTGGGCCTGGGCTGGACGCCGGTATCGGGCCGCATCGCGGTCGAGTACGACGTCCAGCGCGTCACCGGCTTCATGCTGATCGACGCGGCCTTGCACGACGAGGCAGGCGCGTGGCGTTCGGCGCTGCGGCACCTGCTGCTGCCGGCGCTGGTGCTGGGCACCAGCACGATGGCGGTGATCGCGCGGATGACGCGCTCCAGCCTGCTGGAAGTGCTGCGCGAGGACTACATGCGCAGCGCCCCGCGCGCGCGGCCTGTCGCCGGCGCGGGTGGTGCTGGTGCACGGCTTGCGCAACGCGCTGATCCCGGTGATCACGGTGATCGGATTGAAGGTCGGCAGCCTGCTGGCCGGCGCGGTGCTGACCGAGACCATCTTCAGCTGGCCCGGCATCGGCAAGTGGCTGATCGACGCGATCGCGCGGCGCGACTATCCGGTGGTGCAGGCGGGGATCCTGATCTCGGCCTGCACCTTCATCGCGGTCAACCTGCTGGTGGACCTGCTGTACGGCGTGGTGAATCCGCGCATCAGAAAATGAGCCCCCCAGTCGATCCGCTCCTGCCCCCGAGGGGCGCAGTCCGCCTTGGGGCGGCCCGGCGGCGGACATGGCAGGGATGAGACGACCATGAGCGCCCTCCCCACCACGTCATCCGCCACGGCGGCGGTCGCGCCGCCCGGCCCCTTCGCCGAGTTCTGGCGCGGCTTCAGCGCCAACCGCGGCGCGCTCGTCGCGCTGGTCGTCTTCACGCTGCTCGCGCTGGCGGCGCTGCTCGCGCCCTGGATCGCACCGCACGATCCCGTCCGGCAGTACCGCGAGCACATGCTGACGCCGCCGATCTGGATGGACGGCGGACAGACCCGTTTCCTGCTGGGCACCGACGAGCTCGGCCGCGACCTGCTCTCGCGGCTGCTGCACGGCGCGCGCGTGTCGCTGGGCATCGGCCTGGCGTCGGTCGTGCTGTCGCTGATCCCCGGCGTGCTGCTGGGATTGCTGGCGGCGTTCCATCAACGCCTGCTCGCCCCGGTCGTCATGCGCGTGATGGACGTGATGCTGGCGCTGCCGGGGCTGCTGCTGGCGATCTGCGTGATCACGGTGCTCGGCCCGGGGCTGACGAACACGGTGATCGCGATCGCCGTCGGCAGCCTGCCGGAGTACGTCCGGCTCACCCGCGCCGCGGCGCTGGCGGAGCTCGGCAAGGACTACGTGACCGCCAGCCGCGTGGCCGGCGCGTCGACCTGGCGGCTGATGTTCTCGGCAGTGCTGCCGAACTGCCTGGCGCCGCTGATCGTCAACGCGTCGCTGAGCTTCTCGGCGGCGATCCTCGAGGCGGCGGGCCTCGGCTTCCTCGGCCTGGGCGTGCAGGCGCCGATGGCGGAGTGGGGCACGATGCTCTCGTCCGCGCGCGACTACATCGTCCGCGCCCCCTGGGTGGTGACGCTGCCGGGACTGGCGATCCTGCTCTCGGTGCTGAGCGTCAACCTGATGGGCGACGGGCTGCGCGACGCGCTCGACCCCCGCCTGAAGAGGGTCTCGTGATGCTGGAGATCCGCGACCTGCGCGTGCGCTTCGGCGCGTTCCCGGCGGTGGACGGCGTCGACCTCGACGTCGCGCCGGGCGAGGTGCTGGGCATCGTCGGCGAGTCCGGCTCCGGCAAGTCCGTCAGCATGATGGCGCTGATGGGATTGATCGATCCGCCCGGACAGGTGAGCGCGACCGCGCTGCGCTTCCAGGGTCAGGACTTGCTGGGCATGAGCGCCTCGCAGCGGCGCCGGCTGATCGGCAAGGACATCGCGATGGTGTTCCAGGACGCGTTGGCGAGCCTCAACCCGAGCTACACCGTCGGCCACCAGCTCGAGGAAGTGTTGCGCGCCCACCTGGGCCTGCGCGGCGCCGCGGCGCGCCAGCGCGCGACGGAGCTGCTGGAGCAGGTCGAGATCCCCGACGCCGCGAGCCGGCTGAAGGCCTATCCGCACGAACTTTCCGGCGGCATGAACCAGCGCGTGATGATCGCGCTGGCGATCGCGTGCTCGCCGAAGCTGCTGATCGCCGACGAGCCGACGACGGCGCTCGACGTCACGATCCAGGCGCAGATCATGGACCTGCTGCTGCGCCTGCAGCGCGAGCAGGGCATGGCGCTGGTGATGATCACGCACGACCTGGCGGTGGTGGCGGAGATGGCGCAGCGCGTCGCCGTCATGTACGCGGGCCAGGTGGTAGAGACGGGCGCGTTGCCCGATGTCTTCGAGTCCCCGAAGCATCCGTACACGGCCGCGCTGATGGCGGCGATCCCGGAACACAACCGCGGCGCGCGCCGGCTGCAGGCGCTGCCGGGCATCGTGCCGGGTGCGCTGGACCGGCCGGCGGGATGCCTGTTCTCGCCGCGCTGCCCGCGCGTGCAGCCGCGCTGCCGCGCGGAGCGTCCGGAGGTCGTCGACGGTGTGCGCTGCTTCTATCCCTTGATCGAGGAGGCCACCGCATGAGCGCCGTGCCAGACAAGCCGGTCGCTGCCGATGCGGCACCGCTGCTGGTGGCGCGCGATCTCGCCCGGCACTACCGCGTGAGCCGCGGCTGGCTCGCGCCCAAGGCGACGGTGCGGGCGCTCGACGGCGTGAGCTTCTCGCTGTCGCCGGGCAAGACGCTGGCCGTGGTCGGCGAATCGGGCTGCGGCAAGTCCACGCTGGCGCGGGCGCTGACGCTCATCGAGACGCCGACCTTCGGCGACCTGCGGATCCATGGCCGCGACGCCGCCGACGCGTCGGCGCGCAAGGCCTTGCGGCGCGACGTGCAGATGGTGTTCCAGAACCCGTACGCCGCGCTGAATCCGCGCAAGACGATCGCCTCCACGCTGGCGGAGCCGCTGGTGATCAACACGTCGCTGAGCCGCGCCGAGCGGCAGGAGCGCATCGAGGCGCTGGCCGCGAAGGTGGGGCTGCGCCAGGAGCATCTGCAGCGTTACCCGCACATGTTCTCGGGCGGCCAACGCCAGCGCATCGCCATCGCGCGGGCGATGGTGATGCAACCAGGCATCGTCGTCGCCGACGAGCCGACGTCGGCACTGGACCTGTCGATCCAGGCGCAGATCCTGAATCTCTTCATGGACCTGCAGGAGGAGTTCGGGACCGGCTACGTGTTCATCTCGCACAACCTGGCGGTGGTGGAGCACGTGGCGGACGAGGTGATGGTGATGTACCTCGGCCGCGTGGTGGAGCACGCCGACAAGCGCCGCCTCTTCGCGAAGCCGCTCCACCCGTACACGCAGGCGCTGATCAGCGCCACGCCGGCGCTGCGCCCGGCGGATCGCCGCCAGCGCATCCGCATCCACGGCGAGCTGCCCAGCCCGCTGAAGCCGCCGACGGGATGCGCGTTCCATCAGCGCTGCCCGATGGCCGTCGCGCGCTGCGCGGAGGTGCGGCCGGAATTGCGGGAGATCGATGGGCGGCTTGTGGCCTGCGATGTGATTTGAGGACGGGGCGATAGGCGCGATCGGCTCCACATAACCCAGTGTTATGGTCCAACCCGCCCATTTCAGTTGTGACCTGGGGAGCGGCGTTTCCACAATGCGCCGGCTTGCCCTCCTCCCGATGCGCTCAGTCCTCCCCCTCTCGCTGGCTCTGCTCCTGTCCGCCGCATTCCCCGCCGCTCACGCGGCCGGCGCCGCCGCGGTCAAGCCGCTCGTGTACTGCACCGACGCCAGCCCCGAGGGCTTCGACCCGGGGTTATGGGATTCGGCCAGCACGAACAACGTCAACAACCAGATGTTCCAGGGGCTGGTCCGCTTCGAGCGCGGCGGCACCGCGCTGCAGCCGGCTCTCGCCACCCGCTGGACCATCAGCCCCGACGCCCGCGAATTCACCTTCACGCTGCGCGAGAACGTCCACTTCCACACCCGGCCCTGGTTCACGCCGACGCGCACGTTGAACGCCGACGACGTGCTCTTCACCTTCGGACGTTTCCTCGACCGCGAGCACCCGTTCAACAAGGCCTTCCCCGCCAACTTCATCTATCCGCAGAACCTCGGCCTGGCCAAGGCGATCGCGAAGATGGAGAAGCTCGACGACCGCACCGTCCGCTTCACGCTGGCGCAGCCCAACGTCACCTTCGTCACCTGGTTCGCGATGGCCTTCGCCGGCATCCAGTCGGCGGAGTACGGCCAGCAACTGCTGCGCGACGGCAAGGCGTCGCAGATCAACCGCCTGCCCATTGGCACCGGTCCGTATCGCTTCCGCAGCTATGCGAAGGACGACGTCGTCCGCATGGAAGGCAACCCCGACTACTGGGGCGATCCGCAGAAGACGCAGAAGCTGATCTTCAGCATCAGCCGCGAGGCCCCGGTCCGCGTGCAGAAGCTGCTCGCGGGCGAGTGCCAGATCACCTCGCCGCTGCGCGACATCGACGTGGCCGCGATCGACCGCCATCCGGAACGCATCAAGCTCGAGAAGATCCAGGCGCTCAACATCTCCTACCTGTCCTTCAACCTGCGCAAGGCGCCGACCGACAACCGGCTCGTGCGCGAGGCACTGGACATCGCCGTCGACCGCGACGCGATCTTCCGCGCGCTGTTCCCGCGCGGCGACGCGATGCAGGCGGTGAATCCGTTCCCGCCCGCGATCCCCGGCTACAACCGGTCGATCAAGAACGAATACAACCCCGATCGCGCCAAGGCGCTGCTCAAGCAGGCCGGTTTCCCGAACGGGCTGGACCTCGACCTCTGGGCGCTGCCGGTCACGCGGCCCACGAATCCGAACGGCCAGCTGATGGCGCAGCTGATCCAGCAGGACTGGGCCCGCATCGGCGTGCGCGCGCAGATCCGCACCTACGAATGGGGCGAGTACCTCAAGCGCGCCAACGCCGGCGAACACACCGTCTACATGAGCGGCTGGTCCGGCGAGAGCGGCGACGCCGACGACTTCCTGACGCCCAACCTCAGCTGCGCCACCAACAAGTCCGGCGTGAAGTTCTGCAACCCCGAATTCGAACGCCTCATCGACGCCGCCCGCGCCACGGCCGATCAAGGTCAGCGGATCGCGCTCTACGAGAAGGCCCAGGAGATCTTCAAGCGCGAACGGCCATGGATCACGATGGCACACTCGACGGTGTACATCCCCACCAGCAAGGACTTGCGCGGCTTCAAGATGCAGCCGAACGGCGGGGTGGTCTTCGAGAACGTCTACCGTGAATAAGCCTCCCCTCCTTCTTAGCGCGCCGGCCCGAGCGCCGGGCCGCCCCACGCCGGGCCGGGCCCCCTCGGGGGGCCGGACGACGTCCCCGTCGGACGGGGGGCCGACATGAGGCTCCGTCACATTGAAGTCTTCCACGCGATCATGCAGGCCGGCACGATCAGCGGCGCCGCGCAGTTGCTGCACATCTCCCAGCCCGCGGTGACCAAGGTGCTGCAGCACTGCGAGCTGCAGCTCGGCATGCCGCTGTTCGACCGCGTCCGGGGCAAGCTCTACCCGACGCCGGAAGCGCAGCGGCTCTTCGTCGAGATCGACAAGCTCAACCGCGACCTCGTCGCGATCCGGCGCCTCGCGGCGAACCTGCGCAGCGGCGAATCCGAATCGCTGCGCCTGATGGCCACGCCGACGCTGGGCGCGTCGGTGATCCCCGCGGCGATGACGCACTGGGCGCAGGCCTTCCCGCGCAGCCGCTGCCAGCTCAGCACCAACCACACGCGCGAGATCGTCTCCGCGCTACTGCTCGGCGAGGCCGATCTCGCGCTCAGCCTGCAGGACCCGCGTCACCCCGGCATCAAGGCCGAGGTGCTGGCCAGCGGCACGATGATGGCGCTGTGCCCCATGCACAGCCCCCGAGGCGCAAGGCACCGGCCCGCTGCCGCTGGAGGAGATCCAGTCCGAGCTGATCGCGATGGCCGAGGACGACCCGCTCGGACACATGCTGCACAACGCCAGCGAGGCCGAGGGCCGCCACCTCGACAGCCGCATCACCGTCCAGACCTACCAGCTCGCCCGCGCGCTGGTGGAAGCCGGCGTCGGCATGACCGCCGTCGACCCCTTCACCGCCGCCTCGGCGGACCGCACCCGCGTGAAGGTCCGCCCGCTGGCGCCGTCGATGAGCATCCAGCTGTACCTGCTGACCTCCGCCAGCGCACCGCTGGCGCAAGCGGCGCGCCGGCTCGTCACCTACCTGCGGGATGCCGCCCGCGCCAACCTCGAGAGCCTGGAGTGACGCGCCGCGGCGCCTGCTCTCTTTCCACGCCTTGCTTCGCATGACCCCGGACGACGCCGCCACCGCCCCGCCACCGCCCATCCCCTGCGAGGAGATCGCCGCGCACGCGGAGTTCCGCTCGCTGCTGACGATCCCCGGCATCGCGGTGGACCTGCGCTACGCGACGCCCGACAACTTCGTCGGCCGCAACGTCTACGGCGGACTGGACTGCGCCTACCTGCGCCGCGAGTCGGCGGATGCCGTTGCGCAAGCGGCCGCCTACCTTGGCCGCCACTGCCCCGGCGTGACGCTGGTCGTGCTGGACGCGCTGCGGCCGCAGCGCGTGCAGGAGGCGCTGTGGGCCGAACTCGAAGGCACGCCGCTGACCCGGTACCTCGCGCATCCGGCGCGGCGCTCGATCCATTCGTTCGGCATGGCGGTCGACGTCACGCTGCTCGACGCCGAGGGCCGCGAGCTCGACATGGGCACCGGCTTCGACGAGATGACGCCGGCCTCGCACCCCGAGTTCGAGGCCGAGCAGCTCGCCACCGGCGGCCTCACCGCCGACCAGCTCCGCCACCGCGGCTGGCTGCGCGCGGCGATGCGCCACGCCGGCTTCCAGACCATCAGCACCGAGTGGTGGCACTTCGACTTCGGCGACCGCGAACGCGTCCGCCGCGAGCTGCCGCTGGTGATCTGAGCGTCTTCCGGAGACTCCATGACCGCTTCCCGTCGCCAGATCCTGACCGGCGCCGCCACTGCGGCGGCCACCGCGCTCGGCGCGCTGCCAGCCGCACAAGCCCAGAAGGCCCTGCCCGAGCCGCTGCGCGCACGGCGGCTGAAGGTCGGTGACACGATCGGCCTCGTCAGCCCCGCCAACGCCACCTACGAGCGCGAGCCGCTGGAGATCGCCGTCGAGTCGCTCGAGGCGCTCGGCTTCAAGGTCAAGCTCGGCGCCAACGTGCGCGGACGCTACGGTCAGTTCGGCGGCACCGACGTCCAGCGCGCGGCCGACATCAACGACTTCTTCGCCGACGACGACGTGGCCGGCATCCTGGCGCTGACCGGCGGCTCGGGATGCAACCGCATCGTCGACAAGCTGAACTACGCGCTGATCCGCCGCAAGCCGAAGTTCTTCGGCGGCTTCTCGGACCTGACCAGCCTGGTCAACGCGATCCACCGGCAGACGGGGTTGATCACCTTCCATTGCCCGGTCGCGGGCTCGGAATGGAACGAGTTCTCCCTCCAGCACTTCCGCGCCGTCGCGATGGACGCGCAGGCGGACCTGCTGCAGAACCCGCAGGGCGAGCGCGGCGCCAACCTGGTCCAGCGCGAGGACCGCATCAGCACGCTGCGTCCGGGCCTCGCCCGCGGGCCGCTGGTCGGCGGCAACCTGGCGGTGCTGAGCTCGCTGGCGGGCTCGCCCTTCTTCCCCGACACCCGCGGCGCGATCCTGTTCCTGGAAGAGGTCAACGAGTACATCTATCGCGTCGACCGCATGCTCTCGACGCTGCGCCTGTGCGGCGCGCTGGACCAGCTCGCCGGCGTCGTGCTGGGCAAGTTCACGCAGTGCGGACCGGGCGACGGCAACTTCGGCACGCTGACACTGGACGAGGTCTTCGACGACTACTTCCTGCCGCTGAACGTGCCCGTCTACCGCGGCGCGATGATCGGCCACATCAAGCGCAAGTTCACCGTGCCGGTGGGCCAGCCCGCCGAGATGGACGCACGGGCCGGCACGCTGCGCCTGCTGTCGCCGGCGGTGCGCTGAAGGGTCGCGGATGACGCGGTGGGCCCCGCCCACTGACCGGGCGTCTCCACTCTTCCGAAAGGTGCTGTCATGGACCCGGCGGCCCCCGAATTCATCCCCGCGACACCGCCGGCCAGCCTGTGGGCGGACGGCACCGCGACCCCCGCCACAGCTGGCGTCTCAAGAACCCCTGATGAACTGGCGCAGGCTGCGCTCCATTGGGAAAGCACCTGGCGCATCGGGCTGCGGTGGGCCGCCGCGACGCTGACGACCGCCTATACGCCGCAGGTGCGAGAGGCGCTGCGGGGATGGGGACTGCACCTCGAGACCATGGCGAAAGGGGTGAAGGCGCGGGCGCAGGCCGGCAATGTGACGGGCATCGAAGAACGCCTCGCCCAGTTCGATCGGATCTGGTCCGCCAACCAGCGCATCCTCCTGAGCATCGGCAACAAGGATGGCCGGCCGATCGAACAGGTCGCCCAGGACCCCGCCCAGCAGGCGATGGTCTTTTTCCTGCACCACCGGAATGCGTTCTTCAACGCGTACGAGCAGGGCCGGTTCGACCCTGTGAGACAGCTGCCGCTGCCGGATCGCGACCAGTTCAACGCGCTCATGGACCGGTTGGAAAGCTGCAGCGATCCCGCCGTCGGCGGCGATGTCCTGCGCTTGCTCGATCGCTATCTGCCGCAGGCCAGTCGCGCCCCGTGGCGTCGCTTCTGACCCGTCACGCGGATCAGCGCCGCGCCACCCAGTCCACCAGCGCGTCGATCGCCGGACGCGCCTTGGCCGCCTGATCGTCGTTGACGATCGCGACCACGATCCAGGTCTTGCCGGTCGAGTCCGGCACGAAGCCGGCCAGCGCCACGACGTCGCGCAAGGTGCCGGTCTTCATCCGCGCGCGGCCCTCGGCCGCGGTGCCCTTCATGCGACGGACCAGCGTGCCGTCGACGCCCGCGACCGGCAAGGTGGCCAGCAACTCGGGGCCGTGCGCGCCGCGGGCCGACGCCTGCAGCATCGCCGCCAGCTGCGCCGCCGAGGCGCGCTCGCTGCGCGACAGGCCGGAGCCGTTCTCCAGCGTCAGGCCGGTGGTGTCGATCTTCTGCGCGGCGAACCACTCGCGCACGACGCGTACGGCGGCCTCGCGGGTGTCCTCGCCGGGCTGCGCCGCCGAGGCGCCGAGCCGCAGGAACAGCATCCGCGCCAGCGCGTTGTCCGAGGACTTCAGCACCGGCCGCAGCAGCTCGGCCAGCGGGCGGTCGCGGTGCTGCGCCAGCACGCGGGCGCCTTCGGGCGTCATGCCCTCGCGGATCTCGCCCGACAGCGTGCCGCCCAGCGAGCCCCACAGCTGCCGCAGCGCCTGGGCCGTCTCCCACTGGCGGTCCAGCACGTTCAGCGATTGCGAGACCTGGCACCCGCGCGGGAACTCGCCGGCCAGCACCAGGCGTCCGCCGCCGTCGGGCAGCGCCTCGAAGCGCGACGGCTTCCAGCCGTCGTCCCAGTCCTTGCACGGCTTGTCGTTCAGCCGGACCGCGCTGGCGTCGATCGCGAGCCCGCCGAACTGCGGATACGGCCGCACCGTCAGGCCCCGGTCGTCGGACCAGAAGTCGTACTGCAGCAGGCTGCCGTTGAGGTGCAGCGCATCCGGAATGACGTTGTACGGGAACTCGGCCTGCTCGTCGAAACGCGGCGCGCCGATGTCGAGGCGCGCCGGGTTGAACAGGCCGCGATCGACGACGATGCCGCCGGCCAGGTCGCGCACGCCGTGGCGCTCGCGCACCTCGCGCAGCAACGCCCACAGCGCGGGCCAGTCGAGGTCCGCGTCGCCGCCGCCCTTGAGCACCAGCGGTCCGTCGAGGCGGCCGTCGCGCACCTCGCCCGCGGCCAGCAGCTGCGTCTGTCCCCGACTGTTGGGACCGAGCCGGTCCAGCGCCACCACCGCGGTGATCGTCTTCATCGTCGAGGCCGGCGCCATCGGCCGGTCCGCGTTCAGGCGCAGCCCGGTGCCCGTCGCGTCCAGCGGATAGGCCACCACCGCCAGCGACGACGCCGGCACGCCGGCCTGTCGCAGCGCGGTCTCGACCGGCGCGGGCGGGGTGTCGACGAAGGTGGCGCAGCCGCTCGTCGCGAGCGCGGCAACCAGGAGCACGAAGGCGGGGATCGATCGCATGAGCAGCGACTGTATATTCCCGGCCCCGCTGCATTCCCGCAGGTTATACGCGCGAGACAAGCATTCATCGGGACGGAAACAACAAATGGGTGACGTTCCTATGACGGTGAAAACCGCTCGTGCTTGAAGATCATTCACAGCTCGCAACACAGCACCCCAAGGGTCGGCCGCGCATCGGACGACCCCAGTCGTTGGAGGCGTTCCAGGACGCCGGTCCGGTTAACAAGGAGAAGGTCGTGAAACTGAATCAACTCGCCCGTTGCCTCGTCGTGGTGGGCCTGGGCGCCCATGCGGCGGCCTGGTCGCAGGAAGTCCAGAAGATCGAGCGGGTGGAGATCACCGGCTCGAGCATCAAGCGCATCCAGGACGAGGGCGCGCTGCCGGTGCAGACCATCTCGCGCCGCGACCTCGACCGCCAGGGCATCGTGTCGGCCGAGCAGCTGATCGCCACGCTCTCGTCCAACGGCAACGGCCTGGACAACCTGGCCTCCAACGCGGACGTGGTCTCGGGCCAGTCCCGCGGCAACAACGGCGCGACCTCCGCCAACCTGCGCCTGCAGGGCGCCAACGCGACGCTGATCCTGCTGAACGGCCGCCGCATCGCGGCGCACGGCCTCAACGGCGGCGTCGTCGACCTGAACCAGATCCCGATGGCCGCGATCGAGCGCGTCGAGGTGCTGAAGGACGGCGCCTCGTCGACCTACGGCACCGACGCCGTCGGCGGCGTCATCAACTTCATCCTGCGCAAGGACTACACCGGCCTGACCGTCAGCGGCTTCACCGACGTGACGCAGCACGGCGGCGGCAACATCTACCGCGGCTCGGTGACGGGCGGCGTGGGCAACATCGACAAGGACGGCTTCAACGTCATGGCCGTGCTGTCCATGACGGACAACAAGCGCCTGGACGGCTCGCAGCGCGACTTCGTCAACAGCTTCCAGCCCGAGCGCGGCCTGTCCCCGGACACGCGCGGCACGCCGTTCGCGACGGTCTTCTTCTCGCCCACGATCACGCCGCCGGTCTACAACGGCGCCACCCTCACCAGCGCCAACATCCTGGACCTGCCGGGCGGCGCGGGTTGCGCCTCGCAACCCGGCATGGCGCCTTACGCCGAGAAGCTGTGGAACTCCGCCGCCGCGTCGCCGGCCAACCAGTTCGGTTGCGCCTGGGACTCGGGCAAGGCGGCGGTGATCCAGCAGCCGGTGAAGAACACCAACCTGGTCACGCGCGGCATGCTCAAGCTGGGCGAGCACACGCTGACCGGCGAGGTGCTGCTGGGCAAGTCGGAGTCGCAGAAGATCTTCTCCGCCAACCAGATCAGCAGCGGCAGCGCCACGGCGACGATCGGCCTGCCCAACGGCACGGCGGTGCCGAGCCCGTTCCGCAGCCTGGCCTATCCGTCGTCCGGCGCCAGCTACCAGACCGTGTGGAACGCGCTGGTCGGCGCCTTCCCGTCGCTGGCCTCGCAGGCCGGCAAGCCGCTGGCCTTCCGCTGGCGCTGCATGGAGTGCGGCTCGCGTGAATTCGAGACCACCACCGACACCGGCCGCTACCTGCTGAGCATGGACGGTCCGCTGCCCTTCCTCAAGGACTGGGACTACAAGGTCGGCGCGTCGCAGGCGTTCAGCAAGAGCAACTCGGTGCTGGGCTCCGGCTACCAGAACTGGGTCGGCCTGGCCAACCTGATCAACACCGGCGTGCTCAACCCGTTCCTGCTGGCCGGCCAGTCGCAGACGCCGGCCGCGCTGGCGGCGCTGGACGCGATCTCGGCGGAAGGCACCAAGCTCTACGGCGGCAAGTACACGACCGACGAGTACGACGCGACGGCGTCCGGCCCGCTGTTCAAGCTGCCGGCCGGCGACGTGATGGGCGCGGTGGGCGTGGACTACCGGATCGAGAAGTACCGCTTCGACGGCAACCAGACGGTCAACACCAACGACATCAACACCTGGATCTTCAACGCGCCGTTCGACAACGTGAACGCGCTGAACGGCGTGAAGCGCAAGGTGGGCGCGATCTTCGGCGAGACCATCATCCCGATCGTCAAGAACCTGGACCTGAACCTCTCGGTGCGCTACGACAAGTACACCGGCTTCGGCAGCACGACCAACCCCAAGGCCTCGATCCGCTACGCGCCGATCGACAGCCTGGTGTTCCGCGCGTCGTACAGCACCGGCTTCCGCGTGCCGACCTTCAACCAGCTGTTCAACGGCGTGACCGAGTCGCCGTACACCGGCGCCGGCGTGCCGGACCCGTCGACCTGCCCGACCAACGTGGTCAGCAACGCACCGGGCTGCCAGGCGGTCACCTTCAACACGCTGTTCGGCGGTCGCTCGGACCTGAAGCCGGAAGAGTCGAAGATGTCCAACATCGGCTTCGTGTGGCAGCCGGTGAAGGACTTCAGCGCCTCGGTCGACCTGTGGGACATCCGTCGTGACGGCCAGATCCAGAGCCTGACGCTGACGCAGATCCTGAACAACTACCAGCTGTTCCCGCAGGCCTTCCAGCGCGACGCCAACGGCGTGCTGCAGACGGTGGACACCCGTTGGGTGAACACCGGCGAGACGCAGACGCGCGGGCTGGAGCTGTCGATGCGCGGCAGCACGCCGATGAACGGCGGCCGCCTGAGCGCGGGGCTGGACGGCACCTACCTGCTGAAGAAGCGCTCCAAGCTGCTGGACAACGTGGCCTTCGGCCCGAGCGAGATCGGCCAGTTCACGCGGTCGAGCGAGCTGGGCATTCGCTGGAAGCACAGCGCGTACATCACCTACACGTATGGCGACTGGGCCTGGTCGCTGCGCCAGCAGTACAGCACCGGTTACTACGGCTATGTCCCGCCGGGCGTGGCCAACGGCAACGCGTCGGCGCCGGCCTTCGATCCGTGGGTCAAGCCCTACTACCTGCACCACGCGAGCGTGGCCTACAGCGGCATCAAGAACCTGACGGTCACCGTGGGCGTGAAGAACATCTTCGACCAGGACCCGCCGTTCGCGAACAGCTACGACACGAACACCGGTTCGGGCAGCTCGTGGGAGCCGCGTGTGGCCGACCCGCGCGGACGTTCGTTCACGCTGGGCCTGGACTACAAGTTCTTCTGATCAAGCACTGTCTGCCGCCTCGCGCGGCGGGCCTTCGGACACCAAGCCCGCCGGGAGACCGGCGGGCCTTTTCGTGATGCCGCCGAGTGCACGGGAACTCAGGGGAAAAACGTTCCTCATGCCCTGTTCCCGGATCGTGTGCAGCAGTCGGAGGACGGGTCCGGTGGGTCGGGTCATTCCCTGCTCATAGCGGCGCAGCAGACGCGCCGTCGTGTTGAGCATGTTGGCGAAGACATAGAGGTTCAGATCCTCCTCCTCCCGGATGGCGCGGACCTCCTCGGGCGTCAGGTCCCCAGGAGGCGCTATGCCGCCCCATCCCAGACGCTGCATGTGTTCGTCGCTCATCAGCCCGAGAGCGTGCATGCCTCGTCCGGTCTTCACCATTCGGTCAATCGAGTCGTACTTGCGCTTGCGCATCACAGTTCACCTCTTTCAAGAATCCTGAGTTGATGGCGGTTTCAAGATGGCCTGCGTCCATTGCGGAAAGGAAAACACTCATGGTCCTGCAGTTATGCAACTGCTGCTCATCCATGTTGGCGATGACGTTTTTCGCGTAGCCCTCAATGAAGAACCACGGAGCGCCTTGTCGATGGGCCATGATCACGCGATACCCATCGCGCTTGCCGGCCCCGGATCGTGCGATCCGCTTCTTGAAGAGTCCACTACCGAGATTTGCATCGATCAGCCCGCGTTCCATTTCCGCCACGGCGCGGCAGAGGTCGGCGTCTCTGCATGGCCTGCTTGCGCATCCAACGTTGAAAGCCTTCGACCAGATAGACGGCATGCGCCACATCGACCTCCTCGCACTGTTGCGAGCGGAGTGAGTGACAGGTCATGCCCGGGACTGATTCGTCCTGAAGTCGGCCCTCCGATGGGGGAGATCCCGTCGTGTGGCGCCCGCGCCGCGCATTCCAATTTCTTGACGGAATCGGAGTGGTTGTCATCGGCGCGAGAACAAGATGCTCGACACGCTTCGTCGTCAACCGGTCTATCGCATCGTCAAGACCAATCCGCCCTCGGGTCTCGACTTCCGCACGCATGCGGAACTCGGCATCGCCACGAAGGCAGATCCGTGTCGCCGACAAGCACTCTCGGTCTTCTCGTCCTGGCGAGAAGCACGACATCGCCAGATGAGCTCACCCCATCTCGGCGCTCACATTGCTATGGCGACGCTGACGCCCCTGCACGGCCCGATCAGTCGCCCCCACACCAGCGGCCACATGGACTGGTGGCCATTCAACGACATGCTGGATGCCAACGATTTCGAGGTGACCGCCCATGACCATTGATCTCGACCTCGCCGCCAAACTTCCCGATGGATTGCTTCCGATCCCGCTCATCGAAGAACGCGTGCTGTACGAAGCCGAGCAACCCATCGTCTATCTGACGCGCAACAGTCATCGCCAGATCATGCTGGCCTATCTGGCAGGCGAGGACGCGCACTTCCGCTTCACGCTGCTGGCGCCAATCTCGGGGCGTGATCTGCGCCTGCTCGAGCAAGGACAATTGAGCATCCGTGATGCATTGACCGGCACCTGGATGTGGCTCCTGCGAGAGAGTCAGCTGACGGGCGAGTTTGGGCTCTGGGCAGTGAGCATCGATCAGATGCCGCGAGACCATCTCCCCGCACCGGGCACCCCGCTGCTGCCGGAACACGACTTGATCGAGTCGTCAAACGCGCCAGGAACTCATCGCACTTCGGTGGTGGCGCCCGCTGGTGCCACGGTGATCTGGGGCGTGCCGTCGCTCAAGCCCTGAGCGTTCTTTCGACCGGATCCAAAGTCACCGCCACGCCGATCGGCAATGGCAGGTTGGGCGTCGTATGGCCGCTCGGCCAGCCGGCGAGGACCGGGATGCCGAGGTCGCCGAAGTAGTCGGCGAGCACCTCGTCGGGCATGTCGGCATCGGTGAAGCTGCCGAGCAGCACACCGGCGATGTCGTCGAACACGCCGCCCAGGCGCAGCTGGCACAGCAGGCGATCGATCTTGTACGGGTCCTCGCCGATGTCCTCGAGGAACAGGACCGCGCCGCGCAGGTCCGGCATGAACGGCGTGCCCATCAGCGCGACGAGCACCGCCAGGTTGCCGCCGCTCAGCACGCCGCGCACCGGCGTCGAGCCACGGTTCAGCGGATGCGGCGCGAGCGCAGGTCCAGAGAGTCACCCGCACGAAGCCCGCGGCGCAGCCGCTCGGCCAGCGCGACGGCATCGGCCCAACCGGCGTCGCCCTTGTGCCAGTCCGAGGCCGGCATCGGCGCGTGCCAGCCGGCGACACCCAGTTGCTGTCGCAGCGCGTGCAGCGCGGTGAGATCGCTGTAGCCGATCAGCGGCTTCGGTGATCGACGCAGCAGCGCGCGATCGATGCGGTCGAGCAGGCGCAGGCAGCCGTAGCCGCCGCGCAGGCCGATCACCGCGTCGACCTGGCGGTCGTCCAGCGCTTCATGCAGGTCGGCCAGCCGTCGTCCATCGTCCGCCGCAAGATGACCGAGGAACGCCGGTCCATGGCAGCTCGGGAAGAGCTTGGCGCGAAAACCCAGCCGCTCGATCAGCGGCACCACGAGGTCGAGCGTGCCGTCCCGCGGCGGTCCGGCGGGGGCGATCACGCCGAGGCAGGCGCGCTCGGGCAACGGAGGCAGCAGGAAGGTGTCTTCAGCCATGAGCAGCGTTGAGGAACAACATCGGCGGCGCGCGCCAGGAACATCGTCGGAATCAGGATTCCAGCCACGCCGCCATCCGCGCGTCGATCGCGGCGCCGAGCGCCGGGATGCGCCAGGTCGTGGAGCAGCTGGGGTGCGGAGCGTAGCGCGAGCCGAGGTTGCTCAGCAGCGCGATCAGGTAATGCCGGCGCCGCGGCAGGATGCCGCGCACGATGCCCGCGTCGGACGTGTAGTTCTCGGTGTTGCCGGTCTTGTGGGCGAACCAGACCTCGCCCCCCGTGGCGAAACGGCGCAGGTCACCGGGCAACGACACCTCGCCCGCGTGCAGCGCGCCGTCGGGAAGCAGCCACCGACCCGGCAGGCGCGCCGGCAGACCCGGCACCCAGCCGGGGACGCCGCCGAGCGCGCTGCTCGACAGCACCTGGTGCAGCGCCTGGTCCTGCAACGCATGCATGGCCTGGTTGCGGCTCTCGGCCGACAGCCGCGGCGCATCGGCGCGCAACCACGGCGCGCGCGGCGCCACCGGGTCCAACCACCACAGCAGCCGCACCGTGTCCCACGCGGTCATCTGGATCTGACCCACGCCCGATCCCGAGCCGTTGCCCCAGCCGCCCTCCGCCGTCGTGTTGGCGAAGCGCAGCGTCGTCAGCCCGAGCGAGGCGAACAGCGTGTGCAGCTCGTTGCGCACCTCGCGCCCGCCGTCGCGGCGGATGGCGCCGGCCGCGTGCATCAAAGTGACCAGCGCCGAGGTCGCCTCGTTGCTGCTCCACGTGACCATGTCGTAGGCCCAGTCGGACACCGCGCGCTCGCGGCCGTTGTAGGTCAGCGGCTGCCACCAGCCCGCCCGGCCCTGGTCGACCAGACGGCCCACGCCCACCAGCAGCATCAGCTTGAGCAGCGATGCCGGGTACGGCGCCACCACGCGACCGCCGCCCTCGCCCACGTCGCCGGCCAGCGGTACCCAGTCCATCGCGGACCAGTCGGACGCCGGCCGCCAGGCGATCGAGTTGCCCTCGGCATCGCGCTGATCTGCGAGATACCGGATGTTGCGCACGGCGCCCGCGCCCGCCGCGATATCGGCGACCAGGCCCTCGGGAAACTCACGCGAGAACAGCACGTTCGCCGCGACCGGCGCGCCCCGTTCCGGGAACGCGACCACGGCGAGGTCGATGCTCGGGAAATGCCGGATCGACCGGCCCTCGTCCTGCGGATCGCGCGTGGCGCCGAAGTCCTGCGCCAGCACCGCGGCGCGCAGCGCCTTGGCGAGCGAGGCCGCGTCCAGCGCGACGGGCTTGCCGGCCATCGTCATCACGGCCCCTCAGGCGGCGCGGAGTTGCAGCCCGTCCAGCGCGATCGGGCTGGGCTTGCCGGAGATGAGGTCGGCCACGATGCGGGCCGAGCCGAACGAGAAGGTGAATCCCAGGGCGCCATGGCCGACATTCAGCCACAGCCCGCGCAGCGGCGTCTCGCCGAGCATGGGTGCGCCGCTCGGCGTCGCCGGGCGCAGGCCAGCCCAGGGCACGGCATGCTCGTAGTCGGCCGCCCTCGGGAAGGTCTCGCGCACGTTGCGCTGCAGCGCCGCCAGGCGCTTGGGGTCGATGCTGGTGTCGTCGCCGACCAGGTCCACCATCGCCGCGACGCGAAGTTGATCGCCGATGCGGGCGTAGAGCGTCTTGCGTTCGAAGTCCGTGACGCTGACCGTCGGCGGTCGATGCACACCGTTGATTGGCGCGGACAGGCTGTAGCCCTTCAGCGGGTACAGCGGCAGCCGCACGCCGACGAGCTCCGCCAACGCCGCGCTTTGCAGGCCGGCGGCCAGCACGACGCCGTCCGCGACCAGATCCCCCCTGGTCCGTCCTCAGCGCGACGACGCGGCCGCCCTCGACGACGAATCCGGTGGCACTGGCCTTCACCCGCCCTCGGAAATTCGGATGCCGCGCGAGCCGCTCGCCCAGTTGCACGCTGAGTGCATGGCAGTCGGCGACGGCCTCGCCGGACGTGAAGATGCCCCCGGCCAGCCATTGCGCGCCGCCGTCGCCGAGCGAGGGCTCGATCGCCAGGCACTCATCGCGGGTCAACGCCCGTTCCGGCCCGCCGGCGGGCGTGCGCGCGGCGACGCGGGCGAATTCCTCCGCCTTGCGGTACACGACCAGCTTACCCGGCGTGCGCAGCGCAATGGCATCGAGCGCCGCGTGCCGCTGCAGTTCGCCGAAACATTGCTGGCTGAAGGCGCCCAGTTCGAGCAGCCGCTCGGTCGTGCGTTGATTCACCGGCCCGCGGCAATGCGCAAGGAACGAGGCCAACCAGCGCCATTGCGCGGTCGTGCCGTCGGGCTTGAAGCGCAGCGGGCCGTCCGGATCGAGCAGCCAGCGCAGCGCCTTCAGCGGCACGCCGGCATCGGCCAGCGGCGACACGTAGCGGTAGCTGAGCTGCCCGCCGTTCGCACGGCTGGCGCCGGTGGCGAGCGTGGCCTCGCGCTCCACGAGCGTCACCCGGTGCCCCGCCTCCGCCAGGGCCCAGGCGGTGGTGACGCCCACGACGCCCCCACCGATCACGACTAGCTGCTTCATCCCGGACGAAATCATTCTTGAATGGTCCGGGAGGTTACGGACTCGTGACGACGTCAGCCAATGAAAGCGGTGCCGCTACCCATAACCTTGTTGAATGCGCGCAAGGGTGATGCCTGCGGCTTCCGTGACGTGGCGGACTTCGCCGTCCCCCTGGGGCCTGGGTCGCTCCCCACCCAGCATCCCACGTTGGGACGTCCTGTGCGGTGGTCGATCGGGTGGTGCGGCGTCCATCCGGCATCGACCATGCACTGCCGGATCGCCTCCTTGATCAGATCCTCGCCGTGACTTCCCACGACAACGGTGGTCTGCCGGTTGATCACCTGCTCATTCAACAGATGACGGAAGATGGCCCGCGCCACCTCCGTGCAGACGCCCTTTCGTTCGTGCTCCGCGCCTGACTCGACGGCTCGACTGTGCAAGTCCAGCTTGTTGCTGTCCTTGTCGTAGCCCAGGCAGTGTTGGAAGGCCCCGCACGCGACGGCGTCTCTCAGATGCCTGCTTACCTGACGCCGATCGCCACCCTTCTCCAGCGCGGAGATCAGCGTGCTGTAGATGCGCGCATTCGGCTGGATGCCTTGCGCCAGCATGTGCTCGAAGCATCGGACGGCACCTTGCGTGTCGGCACGCCTGGCGTGCGCCAAGATCAGCGCGCCGTAGGTGAAGATGTCCGGCTCGATGCCGTCGCTCACCATCTGATCGACCCGGTCGCTGGCCCCTTCCGGGTCCGCAGCCTTCGCATACGCCGAGATCAGCGCGTTGTACGTGACAGCGTTCGGCTCGACGCCGTTGTTCACCATGTGCTCGAACCAATCGGCGGCGCGTTTCGGGTCGGCGAGCCTTTCATGCGCCGAGATCAGCGTGCTGTAGGTGACCACGTCCGGCCTGATGCCCTTCTTGAGCATCTTCTCGAACCACTGGACGGCGCCGTCCGGGTCCATGGCCTTCACATGCGCCGAGATCAGCGCGTTGTAGATGAACCGGTTGGGACTGGCCCGAGCGTCGCCCGACCGACGAGCCGCCCGGTCCAGCTCCTCGAAGCAGGCCAGCGCGTCAACAGTCCTGGCGCCGCATTGGTGGATCGCCGTGACGGTCCGTTTCAGCGCGCTCAGCCCATTGCAGCGCCGGTCCAGGAACTCATCGATGATGCCCGCGTTGTGAGCCCGCCCGTGGCCTGAGCCCTGCTGTCCGCGCAAAGCGGCCGCGCCGGCGAAGGTGGCGGCATGGGGCACTGGCCGCTGTCTGCGAGGCCCTGCCGCCTGCCACGAGGAAGCGTCCGGTTCATTTGACAAACCACCATGAGGCTCGGCGGCATCGACATCCGCCGCCAGATGAACTTGACGGACTGCGGACAACGGAAGGGGATACATGGGACATCCTGGTACGAGGGGTGCACGAAGTGCGCCTGCAAACCAAGAAAGTTCGTCCCGATCGTTCGAGAAACGAAAAGGGCAGCCTCCCGGCTGCCCTCCAAACATCCGGCACTGACCGGGTCAGGTCATGCCAGGACGGCCGCCATCGCGTTCGCCGTCGCTTCGACGTTGCGCGTGTTCAGGCCCGCGATGCACATGCGGCCGGAACGCAGGATGTAGACGCCGAATTCCTCCCGCAGACGGTCCACCTGCTCCGGCGTCAGGCCGGTGTAGCTGAACATGCCGCGCTGCTTCAGGAAGTAGTCGAAGTTGCGGCCCGGCACCTTGGCCGACACGACCTCGAACAGCGCGTTGCGCATCGCCAGGATGCGCTCGCGCATTTCCTCGACCTCGCCTTCCCACAGCGCGCGCAGCTGCGGGTCGCCCAGCACCTTGGCCACGACCTGGCCGCCATGCATCGGCGGGTTCGAATAGTTGCGGCGGATCGTGAACTTCAGCTGCCCCAGCACGTTGGCCGCCTGCGCCGCGTCCGGACACACGACCGACAGCGCGCCGCAGCGCTCGCCGTACAGGCTCATGTTCTTGGAGAAACTGTTCGCGACGAAGAAGCTCAGGCCCGCCGAGGTCAGCGCCCGGATCGCGAAGGTGTCCTGCTCCAGCCCGTCGCCATAGCCCTGGTACGCCAGGTCCAGGAAGGGGATCAGCTCACGCTCCTGCAGGACCGGGATCAGCGCGTCCCATTGCGACTGCGACAGGTCCACGCCCGTCGGGTTGTGGCAGCACGCGTGCAGCAGCACGACGCTGCGGGCCGGCGCCTCCGACAACGCCTGCAGCATCGCGTCGAAACGCAGGCCGCCGGTCCTGGCGTCGTAGTACGGGTAGCTGCGGCACTCGATGTAGGAGCCCTCGAAGACGGCGCGGTGGTTGTCCCAGGTCGGGTCGCTCAGGTAGATCGCGCTGTCAGGGAAGTAGCGCTTGATGAAGTCCGCGCCGACCTTCAGGCCGCCGGACGAGCCCACGCCCTGGATCGTCGCGACGCGCTTGCTCTGCAGCGCTTCGCTGTCGGCGCCGAAGAGCAGCTTCTGCACTTCGGTGCGGAAGTTGGCCGCGCCTTCCATCGGCAGGTAGGGTCGCGCGCCCGCCTGTTCCACCACGGCCAGCTCGGCCCGGCGCACCGAGTCCAGCATCGGGATGCGACCGTCGTCATCGAAGTAGATGCCGATGGACAGGTTGATCTTCTGCGTGCGCGGATCCTTCTGGAAAGCCTCGTTCAGGCTGAGGATGGGATCGCCCGCGTAGGCGTCGACGTGCTGGAACATGCTGGGAACTCCCCGTTGGACTATCGGCTCGCGTCATTATCCCCAGCCACGCCCGCCCGCACCGGAACAGCCCCCGTGCCGATGCGCCGATACAGGCCGACGACAATGCCGGCTTCGCATCACCCGCTCCACAGAATCACATGATCAACGACTTCAACGCGCGCGGCGCCGCCTGCCTGCCCGGCCACATGGGCATCGAAATCGTCGAGGTCGAGAAAGGCCGCGTCTTCGCCCGCCTGCCAGTCACCCAGCAGGTCATGGCGCCCAACGGCTACCTGCACGCCGGCAGCGTCGTCACGCTGGCCGACACCTGCTGCGGCTACGGCTGCATCTCGTCGCTGCCCGAAGGCGCCCAGAACTTCACCACGGTCGAACTCAAGTCCAACCACCTGGGCACCGCCCGCGACGGCGTCATCGAGTGCACCGCCACCGCCGTCCACATGGGCCGCACCACCCAGGTCTGGGACGCGACCGTCACGCACAACGGCAAGACGATCGCGCTGTTCCGCTGCACGCAGATGGTCCTGTATCCGAAGGGCTGAATACGCCTGGTCCTGCCACCTGTGGCGCGCTTGGCCGCCATGGCATGGGGCCCCGGACGCAAGGTCCGAAACCCCACGCCATGCCGTCCCCGAACGACCGAGGACTGCGGCCTTCTCCGGGCCACCGAGGGCTGCGTCAGAGCGCCTTGCCGCTGCCGATCGCCATCACCAGGCGCGTGACCAGCACCAGCTTCGGCGCGATGGCGTCGACGACGACGTACTCGCTGTCGCTGCTGTGCGCGCCGTAGCCGCGCACGCCCAGGCCTTCGATCACCGCCGCCTTGGTCGCCATGGCTGCATAAGCGGCATCGGTGCCGCCGCCGGTTGAACGGTCGCGCACGACGAGCTCCAGCTTCTGTTCGTCAGCCAATGCCTTGACCTTGGCGGCCAGCGCGCGCGACGCGTCGTTCGGCTGCAGTGGCGGGCGTCCACGGACAAAGCTCAAAGTCACTTCGGCGTCCGGGATCAGCTTGTTCTGGATGCGCTTGCGCAGTTCGGCTTCCATGCCGTCGAAGTCGGCGAAGCGGTCCGCGCGCGCGTCCCCCTGGGCCTCGGCTCGCTCGGGAATCGCGTTGCGGACCGAGCCCGCCTTGGACATCGTCCAGTTCAGGTGCAGGCCGCGCTTCGGATCGGACAGGTCGCGCGTCTGCAGGATCTGATGCGACAGCTCGGTCAGCGCGTTGATGCCCTTCTCCGGCGCCGCGCCCGCGTGCGACGAGCGACCCTTGACCTTCAGGTCCACCGAGGCGATGCCGCTGGTGGCCAGGCGCACCGTGTCCGGCGATGTCGGGGCGCCGCCGCCTTCGAAGGACAGCACGGCGTCATGCTCGCCGCCGAGCTTCGTGATCAGCGCATTCGAGCCGGGGGACCCGATCTCCTCGTCGCCGTTGATCAGCACAGTGATCTCGGCGTAGTCCTTGAAGCCGACCGATTTCAGCATCGCCAGCGCATGGAGGATGGTGGCGACGCCCTGCTTGTCGTCGGCGATGCCCAGCCCGTAGGCGTGGTTGCCGTCGATGCGGAAGGGTTGCTGCTTCAGGCCGCCGCGCTGGTAGACGGTGTCCATGTGCGCGATCAGCATCAGGCGCTTGCCGTTGGCGTTGCCGCCCTTGAACGACGCCCGCACGATCTGGCCGACCTTGGCCGGCCCGTCGCCCGCGTCCGAGGTCGGCGAGGCGATGATCGTGTCCGGATCGATCAGCTGGACCTGTCCGCCGAGCTCACGCAAGCGCTGCGCGATGACGCCGGCGATGCGGTCCAGGCCCTGGCGGTCGGAGCTGCCGGACTCGATCTCGACCAGTTGCTGCAGCGTCTTCATCAACGCGGGCTGTTCCTTGGCGGCGAGCGCGTTGAGCTCGGGCACCGTCTGCGCCTGGACGCCGAGGACGGTCATCGCGGCCAGGGCCAGCGCTGCGCGGCGCAAGGTGGGAAGGGTAGCGAGCATTGGCGAAGTCTCCAGATCGTTCTTGAAGGAACCGCCCCCTCGGGAGCGAAGGAAGGGCCGATCCTATCGGGGTCGCGTTCTTGCGTCCGGGTTGAAAGTGTTTCGTGTGCGAGGGGCTGTCGCGTTGGACGCGGGGCGCCTAGCATTCGCCGCTTTCCTTCCCTGGAGCGCCTCATGAGCCTGACGGACCCCTCTTCTCCCCGCCTGCTGACGATGATCGCGGTGCTGACGGCTGCACCCGGCCGTCGCGACGACCTGCGGGCCGCCCTTGCCGGACTGGTGGCGCCGACACGGCTGGAGCCGGGTTGCCGGGATTACCGCCTCTTCGAAATGCTCGACGAGCCCGGTACGTTCCAGATGCATGAGGCGTTCGACGACGAGGCCGCGTTGGAGGCCCACCGCGCCACGCCGCATTTCCGCGCGTTCGAGCGGCAAGCCGGGGAACTGCTCGGCGCGCCGTTGCGTCTGGTGAAGCTGACGGCCGTGGCTTGAGGTCGGAGCGACGGGGAGTCGCTCAAGCCGAGCGGACACCCTCGGCGTCCAGCCATTCGATCCACCGTCCGTGCGGATGCGACCAGGCGAGCGGCTCGGTGCGAACCTCCCCGCCGTCGCGCCATTGCAGCGTCCACAGCGTGCCGCTGCCGGGCGATTCCCCGGCCGGGCAGTCCGGGGGCGACGGGAGCGGCGCGAGCTTGCCCACTTCGCCGCTGATCCAGGCCAGACCACGCTTGCGCACCAGACGACCGATGCGCTCGACATGCGTCTTGAACGCCGCGGCGTCGAAGTAGGCCAGCACCCAGACGTTGAAGATCACCGGCGTGACGCCGGCGGGCAGCTCATCGAGCCAGCGCTCCAGGGCCGAGAGCCCATCCTCCGATTGCACCAGCGGCAACGGATGCCGTCGTGCATCGGAGAGTGCGCGGTCGAGGCGCTCGCGACGCGCGGCATCGCCCGGCCAAAGACACGCGCGGAGCCACCGGGCCGCGGCGTCGTCGGCGGGATCGATGGGATGCAGGTCGACGCCCATGCGGCGGCTGGCCCGCCAGCGTGACGCACCGAGCAGCGCGGCGGGGCGCTCACCCCGCCAGGCGCTGCGGATCAACGGCGCATCGGCGCGCTCGCCGGGCGTCGCCTGGACCCCATCGTCGTAGGCGTAGCGATCGACGCCGAGGATCAAGCCCGCGCTGCAGCCGAATTCGAACAACGCCAGCTCGACCGGCTGGTCGTCGGTGCCGCCCAGCCGCGTGGCAAGCGTCTGCAACGCGGGCCGCAGCACGGCGCAGCGGCCGGTCTCGTTGGTCTGCGTCGTGCGCGAGCGGATCAGCGCACGCAGCGCGGCATCCTCCCGATGGACGAAGTCCCTGAGCAGCGGTCCCAGGTCGCCGCCTGGACGCCGCGTGCCGCCGACGCTCGCGTAGTACGCGGCCAGCGGGTGCGGCGCGCCCGCGAGGATCCGGTCGTGCAGCGCGGCCAGCAGCAGCACCGGCTTGCGTTGCGTCTGCGGCGCCTCGAGCAGCAGGGCCATGAGCTCCGGATCCGCCGCGATGACCGCGGCGAGCGCCTGGTACAGCGCGTCGTCCGCGCCGTCGGTCTCGGCAAACCGGGTGAAGTGGTGGGCGATGCGCCCCAAGGCTTCGCGGTCGGCGTCGTGCATGTCGTCGATGAGGTGGAAGGCGGAACGCCCCCCGCCGTGAGGCTCAGTCCGCCAGCGCCGCCTCGATCTCCCCGCGGATCGAGTCCGGCGAGTCGTTCGGGGCGAACCGCTTCAGCACCTGGCCGTCGCGGCCGACCAGGAACTTGGTGAAGTTCCACTTGATCGCCTGCGTGCCCAGGATGCCGGGCTTCTCGCCCTTGAGCCATTGCCACAGCGGGTGCGCCTCCCCGCCGTTGACCTTGATCTTGGCCATCATCGGGAAGCTCACGCCGTAGTTCAGCTGGCAGAACGACGAGATCTCCTCGTTGCTGCCCGGGTCCTGGCCGCCGAATTCATTGCTGGGGAAACCGACGACCACCAGCCCGCGCGCCTGGAAATCGCGCCACAGGTCCTCGAGCCCCTTGAACTGCGGCGTGAAGCCGCATTCGCTGGCGGTGTTGACGACCAGCAGCACGCGGCCGCGGTACTGCGACAGCTCGACCGGTTCACCGGCGATGCTGACGGCGTCGAAGTCGAACGCAGTCTTGCCATTGGCGCTCATGGGGGACCTCCTCGTTGCGGACCGGTTGGACCGGGGTGCATCCTAGCGCGGCGGCACGGATCAGGCGCGACGGCGTTCCAGTGCCGCCAGCATCGCCGCGGCCAGGATCGCGGCGCCGCCCGCCGCGGTCTTGCCGTCCAGCGTGCCGCCGCCCAGCAGCAACGCCGAGACCGCCGCCACCGGCACCTCCGTCAGCATGACCACCGCCGTCACATTGGCCGGCAGCCGCGCCGCCCCCGTATTGCAGCGACAGGTTGGAGACGAAGAACAGCAACGCCATCCCCGCCAGCGGCAGCAACCAGGCCGCGCCCGGCAGCGACGGCCACGGCGCGAGGCCCTGGCCGGCCATGGCCGTCGCGGACAGGCCCGCCACCAGCACGCCGCCGGCGAACATGGCCAGCGCCCGCGCGCCGGAGCTGCGGGCGGCTTCGCGGCGCAGCATCACGTTGTTGAACGCGAAGGTCATCCCCCGAGCAGTCCGAGCACGTCCGGCAGGCTGGACGGCACCGGCCAGCCGCCCTCCGACGGCGCCAGCACCGCCAGCGCGCCGCCCAGCGCCAGGGCGATCCGCAGACCGGCCGACGCCGTCAACGGCTCGCCCAGGACCAGCCGCGCCAGCAGCACCGCCCAGAGCGGCATCAGGTAGAAGAGCAGCACCACCCGCACCACGTCGCCGGTCGACACCCCCCAGTTGAACGCGGTGTTGGTGATCCCGGCCGCCAGCGTCACCACCCACAGGCCGGGGCAGCGCAGCCATTCCGCCATCGCCCCGCGCTGGCTGGCCAGCACCACGATCAGCGACAGGACGTACAGGATCACCGTCGTCCACAAGGGGTGCATGCCGGCCCCCTCGAACTGTCGGAACGGCCACCAGGAGAGCCCCCAGATGGTGGCGTTGAGCATCAGGGCGAGGATCGGCATTCGGGAACTGGGGACAGACGAAGGAACGGGGGGGACGCCCAAGAGGTGGGGCTTGTGCAACAGTCCCCCCGACGGGGCTTGGATCCGGGCTGCGGACCGGCCAACAATGCCCAGGGTTTGTAGCATGGCGCAAGGACTGACCCTGACCTCCAATCGGGGCGCCGTGCGCCTGTCATGCACGCGGCCTACCCTGTCGCGTGTGACCCGTCCACCAAAGTAGGGAGAGCTTCTTGGATCACCTGGCCTGTTTCGCCCCCGAGGATTTGCAGTCCAAGCCCGGGCCCGACCTGCAGACTTATCACTGGCGGCTGCTGGCTCAAGGAGACTCCTGGTTCTCGACCGCCCAGGCCAAGCTCAGCGCGCACGCGAACCTGCTTCAGGAACTGGTGCTGACCAAGGCCGCCGTCGCGATCAATTGCGCCGGACAGCGCGAAAGCCTGTCCAAGGTGGTTGAACTGGCGTCTTCCCCCCGACTTCGTGCGCCTGCTCACCGCGCCCGAGGCGCCGGTCTGGGACGGCATCCTGCTGTCCGTCGGCGGCAACGACCTGATCCAGGCGGCCCAGACGCCGACGCAGATCGACGGCGTGGAAGTGCCGCTGCATCTGCGGCTGCTGCGCAACCAGACCGAATGGGGGCCGCCGTCCGCCGGTGTCGGCCGCTACTTCTCGGAGCCCGGCTGGGCCACCTACGCCGAGTACCTGAAGGCCAACCTGCGCCACCTGCTGACCTTGCGCGACCAGGGGCCGTCCGCGGGCAAGCCGGTCTTCATCCATTGCTACGCAGTGCCGATGCCGCGCCCGGCCGGCGCGGAAGACGCCGGCCACGGCCCGTGGCTGTATCCAGCGCTCAAGGCCTACGCGATCCCGGCGGCCGACTGGGCGGCGGTCAGCCGACTGATGGTCATGCACCTGGCGCTGCTGCTGAAGACGCTGATGGCGGACAAGGAGCAGTTCCCGGGGCTGTTCGTGTTCGACTCGACCGCCGTCCCCCTGGCCGCGGCCACGCCGGGCGCCAGCGGCATCAGCGGCGACTGGCACAACGAGATCCATCTCAACCACAGCGGCTGCCTGAAGATCGGCCGCGCCTGGTCGGAGCACATCGACCAGGTGCTGACCACCGGCGGCATCGTCGTCGCGGCGCCGCCGACCGGGCGCGGGCGCGCGCGGCGCTGAGGGCTTCAGGACTGCCACCGCCGCTGGCCCTCACCCCTGCCCACTCCCGCAAGCGGGGAGAGGGAGAGGGAGAGGGAGAGGGAGTAAGAATGAACGCCACAAACGACGACGGCCCCGCGAGGGGCCGTCGTCGTTTGAGCGGAAACCTCCGCCCGGCGTCGCGCTCAGTGCTTGTCGCTGCGCGCGATGGCCAGCAGGCGGTTGAGCTCTTCGGCGTGCTCGATCTTGTTGTGCGCGTGCCAGCGCCCGACCACCCACATGATCCCCGCCACCAGCAGGCCGAAGATCGTGATCGATCCGAAGGCCGAAGTGCCGAAGCGCGTCAGCATCGTGTACAGCGCGCCCAGGCCCAGGATGCAGGCCTGCTCGTTGAAGTTCTGCACGGCGATCGAGCGGCCCGCGCCCATCAGGTTGTGGCCGCGGTGCTGCAGCAGCGCGTTCATCGGCACGACCAGGTAGCCGCCGATCCCGCCCAGCACGATCAGGAAGGGGATGGCCAGCCAGAGGTTGTTGATGAAGTTCAGCACCAGCATCAGCAGGCCCATGCCGATGCCCAGCGGGATGACGCTGGTGGCCTTGTCCAGCCGCACGACCATCGAGGCCACCACGGCGCCGACGGCGGTGCCGATCGCCACCACGCCGGCCAGCGCCGACGCCTGCGTCGTGCCGTAGCCCAGCGCCGCCGCGGCCCAGGCGAAGACGATGTAGCGCATGTTCCCCGACACGCCCAGAACAGCGTCGTCATGCCGAGCGAGATCTGGCCCAGCTTGTCCTGCCAGAGCCGCGAATTGCAGGCGGCGAACTCGCGCACCAGGTCGGTCGCGTTGTGCGCGATCGGCTGCAGCGGAGACTCCGTGCGGGGGATGCGCAGGTTGAAGAGCGCGGCGATGAAGTACAGCACCACCATGAAGGCGATGGCGGCCTCGGGCGGCGTGTCGATGCCGGTGTCGATGAAGGGGACGTCGATGGCCAGCAGCCACGCCGACGCCTTGTCGCCGATCAGTTGGCCGCCGAAGACGGCGCCCAGGATGATGGAGGCGATGGTCAGGCCCTCGATCCAGCCGTTGGCCTTCACCAGTTGCGACGGCGGGAGGAGCTCGGTCAGGATGCCGTACTTGGCTGGCGAATAGGCGGCGGCGCCGAGACCGACGATCGCATAGGCGATCAGCGGGTGCACCCCCACCAGCATGCTCAGGCATCCCAGCACCTTGATGGTGTTGGAGATGAACATGACCTTGCCCTTGGGCACCGCGTCCGCGAAGGCGCCGACGAAGGGTGCGAGCACCACGTAGAACAGCGCGAACATGGGCACCAGCGCGGCACGCTGCCACTCGGCGGCGCCGCTGGTGCGGAGCAGTTCAACGGCGGCCACGAACAGCGCGTTATCAGCCAGCGAGCTGAAGAACTGCGCTGACATGATGGTGTAGAAGCCTTTTTTCATCGACCCGGCATACCTGGAACTGCGGTGAACACGCTGGGTCCACGGGGTGGGGAAGGCAGCGCTGCGGCGGGTTTATAGCATGCGCTCGTTTTCGTAACAGCGCTTCACGGGACAGTGTCCCTGTGCTATCCAGCACCGCTTTTCCGTCTCCCGGACGCCCTCCCCCTCGCGCCGCGCGGGGGCGTGAACCCGTTCATGGCGCGGCACAATGGGCGACCATGCCGCGTCCGATCGAAGCCCTCATCCACCAGCCCGCACTGGCCCACAACATCGCCCGCGCCCGCGCCTGCGCGCCCGACGCGCAGGTGTTCGCGGTGGTGAAGGCCAACGCCTACGGCCACGGCATCGAGCGCGCGTTCGACGCGCTGCGCAGCGCCGACGGCTTCGCGATGCTGGACCTGGACGAGGCCCAGCGCGTGCGCGATCTCGGCTGGCGCGGCCCGATCCTGCTGCTGGAAGGCTGCTTCGAATCGCGCGACCTGGAACTCTGCTCGCGGCTCAAGCTCTGGCACACGGTGCATCACGAGCAGCAGGTCGACTGGCTGGCCATGCACAAGACCCATGAGCCGCACCGCGTGTTCCTGAAGCTCAACAGCGGCATGAACCGGCTGGGCTTCACGCCGAGCGCGTTCCGCGGCGCCTGGACGCGGCTGAACGCGCTGCCGCAGGTGGACGAGATCTCGCTGATGACGCACTTCTCGGACGCCGACGGTCCGCGCGGCATCGCGCACCAGATCGCCGTCTTCAAGGAGGCGACGGCCGACCTGCCGGGCTCACGCACGCTGAGCAACAGCGCCGCGATCCTGCGTCACAGCCAGGACCCGGCGGTGCGGGCCGACTGGGTGCGCTCGGGGATCATGACCTACGGCAGCGCGCCGGACTTTCCGGAGCACGACATCGCCCACTGGGACCTGAAGCCCACGATGACGCTGCGGGCCAAGGTGCTGGCAGTGCAGCACCTGAAGGAAGGCGACAGCGTCGGTTACGGCAGCAGCTTCGTGGCGCAACGCGCGATGCGCATCGGCACGGTCGCCTGCGGCTATGCGGACGGTTATCCGCGTCACGCCGTGCACGGCACGCCGGTGCTGGTCGGCGGCCGGCGCAGCGCGACGATCGGTCGCGTGTCGATGGACATGCTGGCGGTCGACCTGAGCGATCTTCCCAACGAAGGCATCGGCAGCGAGGTCACGCTGTGGGGCCAGGGTCCCCACGGCTCGGTGCTGCCGATCGACGAGGTGGCCCGCGCGGCCGGCACGATCGGCTACGAGCTGATGTGCGCGGTGACCCGGCGCGTGCCGGTGCACGTCGAGACGCTGGGCTGAGGCCCGGCGATCGTCCGGCTCCGTCGGCGTCATGCACCTGGACTGGACGCCGGCCGACTGGGAGCTCGAGATCTCCGCGATCCGGGCCAGCGGTCCCGGCGGCCAGAACGTCAACAAGGTCAGCAGCGCGGTGCACCTGCGCTTCGACATCCGGCGCTCCACGCTGCCGGCGCTGATCAAGGAACGCCTGCTGGCGCTCAGCGATCAGCGGATCACGGCCGAGGGCGTCGTGGTGATCAAGGCCCAGGAATCGCGCAGCCAGGAGCAGAACCGTGCCGATGCGATCGCGCGCCTGGTCGCGCTGGCGCAGAGCGTGGCGCACACGCCGAAGACGCGTCGGGCGACGAAGCCGACCTACGGCTCGCAGAAGCGCCGCCTGGAGGCCAAGAGCCAGCGCGGCGACATCAAGGCCGGGCGCGGCAAGGTCCGCGGCGACTGAGCCGGCCGGGACCGCAAGATCGATGAGGGAGAGGACATGTTCAAGGCATTGCGGATCCTGATCCTGCTCGGGATCCTGTTGACGGTGGCGGTGACCACGCTGGTCGGCCGCTGGCAGGCCCAGTCCTGGAAGCGGCCGCAGGTCGTGACGCTGTATCCGATCAACGCGTCGGGCGACGCCGTGACGGACCTCTATCTGGAGCGACTGGACGCCGCCGCCTTCGCGGGACTGGCGCCCTACTTCCAGCGGGAGGCGGCCCGGTACGGCGTGTCCTTGTCCGAGCCGGTGCGGATCGTGCTGGGCAGCCGTGTGCGTGTCGCGCCACCCGCGGTGCCGCGCGACGCGGGGCCGCTGTCGGCGATCTCGTGGAGCCTGCGGATGCGCTGGTGGGCCGGGCGCCAGACGCCGCCGAGCTCGCCGGTGCCGGACGTGAAGCTCTTCCTGATGTACCACCCGCCGGACTTCGCCGGCGCGCTGCCGCATTCGATCGGACTGGAGAAGGGCCGGCTCGGACTGGTGCACCTGTTCGCGTCGAAGGGACAGCAGGCGCAGAACGAGGTCGTCATCGCGCACGAGGCGCTGCACACCTTCGGCGCGACCGACAAGTACGACCCGTCGACGCTGGCGCCGGTATTCCCCGAGGGCTTTGCGGAACCACGCCAGGAGCCCCGATATCCGCAGACGGCGGCCGAGCTGATGGCCGGCCGCATCCCGGTACGTGAGGGCGAGCAGCGGATCCCATCGGGCCTGGGCGAGACGGTCATCGGTCCGGCGACGGCGGTGGAGATCGGCTGGGTGAAGTAAGCGGGCGTTGCGGCCCCCTCCATTCGAGGGGGCCTGCCGACGCTTTGCAAAGCTGACATGGAGAAAATCCCGCCCGAGAGGGAAGGAACTCCATGAACAAGAAGATCGGCGAGCTGACGCTCGCCCTGGCGGCCGTCACGAGCATGGCCGCTTCACCGGCGCGCGCGGAGCGCTTCGAAGCCACGTTCACCGGCACGCTGACGCGGATGCAGTCCACCGTCGGCTGCCAGGACTGGGAAAGGATCGTCTGCGCATCGCGGCAGGATCTGTCGCCGGTGGCGCCGATCACCTTCACCCGCTCCTTCGTGTTCGAGGTGGGCGGCCCGGGGATGAGCACCGCCGTCGGCACGGGCGTCTTCGAGCCCTCCGTCGACTGGTACGGCCGCCCCATGCGCTACGAGCTGGGCGACCAGGCGATGGGCAGCCTGACGAGCAGCAAGCCGGTCTCCGGGGCGCTGATTCCGGCCGGTGTCCTGGCGCACGCACAACTCACGGCGCCGGCTGCCATCGACGGCAGCTACGTCAGCACCTTCCACATCCGGGACATCAGCACATACCTCGATGCGGCCGGCGGAGAGTCCCGGGCGGACCTGTGGGGCGCCAACGAGAGCGTCGGCTGGACGACCGCGAGCGGGCAGAACGTGAGCCTGATGTTCCAGTTCATGCAGGCGATGCCGTTCGCGGTGACCCAGCAGAACCTGTCCGAGGCGATGTCGGTGAGCGATTTCATCGCGCGCATGAACCAGGACTTCTGGTGCCAGGGCTGCACGCAGACGCTGATCGTCTCGGCGACGGTGGCGGGCGGCGGCACCATCAGCGATTACCTGTTCCACGGCTCGATCGGCGCCTTCAGCGTGCGACAGCTCGGCGCCTCAGCGGTGCCGGAACCGGCGACCTACGCGCTGATGCTTGCCGGCGTGGCAGTGGTCGGCTTTGCCGCGCGGCGTCGCAAGGCCGTCTGAGCGCCGGGTCGCAACGATTCACGACAGTCCGAGGGAGAACGAAACAATGACGAAGCGCTGGATGGTCGCCCTCGTGGGCGCGATGCTGAGCCCGGTCGCGATGGCGACGGTCACCGTGACCTTCGAGGGGTTCTACACGTCGCAGAATCAGGCGATCGATTGCGCGCCGATGGACTCGTCCTGCGTCGGCACGACGACGACGCTGGGCACCCCGATCGCGTTCTCGCAGTCGTTCTCGTTCGAATACGGCGTGTCGCCGGGCCGGCTGCCGTTCGTCACCACCTTGTCGCATGGTCAAGACGGCACGGGACGTGCCTATGACTGGATGACGGCATCGCAGCGTTATTCCAACTTCCTGACCCACGATCTGGCGGATGCTCAAGTCCCGAGGCTTCCCATCGCCACATTCGATCCGGTGGATCGAACGGGCGCGCAGCTCGACGTCAACAGCGTAGCGCGCCGCATCCGCTCCGTGCACGCATGGACGGACACCGGTGAGACGCTCCGAAGCGATGAAGCCTTTTCGTTGAACCACGCGGTGATCTGGACCAACGCCGATGGGTCCTACTCCCAGGACAGTTTCAGCATCAGCCCGGCCAGCTCCCCGTCTTTCGAGGGCACAGTGGCCAACGCCTACGACGTTACGTCGGACGCCTACTTCCTGACCCTGATGGACCGCCTCGGTGGCTGCGCGGGCTGCCTCACCGTGAGCTTGTCGAACAGATACGCCCGTGCCGACGGCGTGACCGGCAGCACATCGCTGACGGGCTTCGGCCGCATCGTCTCGATCACCGAGACCGCCTCGGCGGTGCCGGAACCGTCGACCTATGCGCTGATGCTCGCCGGCGTGGCGGCGATCGGCTTTGCCGCGCGGCGTCGCAAGTCGGGCTGACGAGCGACGTCGCAGCGCGACCCACGCATTGATCACAACGAGAGGGAGGACGCCATGAAGAAACAGTGGATGGCCATCACGCTGAGCGCGGGGCTGTGCCAACTGGCGATGGCCGATGTGAAGGTCACCTTGCAGGGTGAACTGGCGGGCGGCTGGAAGACCATCGATTGCCCGGCGACGGCGGACGTCTGCGCGGACAACCCCATCGCCTTGGACGCGACCCCGTTCACACTGACCTTCACCTTCAAGGAGGGGCTGTCCCCGGGGCCGCCCCCTCGTCAATGAGCATCCGGCCCCGCACGGACCCGGTGACCGGCCTCATCTGACGAGGATCTCCGCTTCACCCAGAACCATGCCAGCTGGCGCTCCGGCGACCCTGCCGTTGCGCAGGTGCCTGCGATCCCGTCGGCGACGTGGAATCCGCTTGAGGGCGACCCGGACGCGACACTGCTGGCCACGACCTCCGCCAACCGCACGCGCTCGTTGACGCACTGGTTCAGAGACTTCGACGGTCATTCGGTGACCACGACCACGTTCGAATCCTGGACCCTGGGTTCCACGCTGATCTGGCAAGGGAGCGACGGTTCTGCCTTCCAGAGCCGCATCAGCATGAGTGGCAGCGTCCGCTTCCCCACGGATGCCACCAACTTCGACGACCTGCAGTCGGACGCCTACTTCCGCAACCTGCTGTCAACCTCGATCGGCTGCAATTACTGCATGCAGCTTCAACTCACCGACGCCTACTTCGACGCGGCCGGCAACTACAGCGGCGTCACCGCCGCGGGTCTCGCCCGGATCGTGTCCGTCGTCGACACCGCTTCCGCGGTGCCGGAGCCGTCGACCTATGCGTTGATGCTGGCGGGAGTGGCAGCGGTCGGCTTCGCGGCACGGCGCCGCCGTGCAGAAGAAGCGATCAAGCCCTGATCTCTTCCAGCAGATCCGGGTGGCGGTCAAGAAGCCGCAGCAGCTTGATCAACGCCAGCGGCGGCTGAGTCTTGCCGGTCTCGTAGCGGGAGAAGGCGTTCACGCCACCGCCGAAGATTTCTCCGGCTTCGCGCTGATCCAGCGCGAGCCTCTTTCGGACCTCCGAGATGAAAGACGGATCGACCTGCGACGCATTCACCTGCTTCGAGAATGCGCTCACCGCGCGCATGACGCGCCCAGACTCGTCCATGTCCATCGTCACCTCATCGCAAGATGGGCAGAAGTCTCCGGTAACCGCGGGAATGATCGTGGACATGCCCTTGTAGACATGCTCAATATCTCGGGTGTCGCGTACCGTCTTCGCGAATCCGCAGGCCGGACATTTCATTTCACAACTCCTTGAATGAGACGAGCACAACTTCCTCGGCCACGCTCAACTTCAGGTAGACCCAACCTCGAAGCGTCGTAGGCCGGTAGACGTCTTGCCACTCGCGATGATCGTGATACGTGGTCATGCTCTTGTAGAAGTCACCCCGGCCCAGCGCCAGCACCACGTCGGACATCTGTTCCTCGTCGAAGCCCAGGGCCTCAGCTCCGAGGGACGCCGAGAGCGTTGCTCGAATGCGCCCTTGTGACACCAGTTGCTTGACCGTGGCCAGCGGGTAATGCGCCTTGTGCTTTTCCATCGAATATTAACCTAGTTGGTTAGTGACGGAAATCCGCATTGGCGCTCCGTCATCGAGGGCGAAGCGTGTGATCGAATGAGGCGCGAGACCTTGCGATTGCGCAAGACCTGGCCCCGCTTCCCGCTTCAGCGGGAAGCCATCAGCGAGGCATCAGGAAGAAATCAGGAAGAATTTCGAACCGAACGAGAGAAGCCGCTCACCGCTGCGGCCTTGTCGCCACGTAGATGCTGCTCAGGCAAAGCACCATGCCCGCGAGCGCCAACATCGTCGGCCGCCAGCCTTCGAAGATCGCGGAGATCCCCAGCGCGATCACCGGGATCACCACGCCGGTCAGCGCCGCCCGCGCGGTGCCCTGGCGTTGCGCCAGCTTGAAGTACAGGACGAAGGCGATCACCGAGCCAAACACCGCCAGGTACAGCAGGCTGAACACGTATTCCGGCGTCCACGCGAAGTTCAGGCCCTGCCCCGTCGTCACCGACGTGACCAGCAGGAACACCGCCCCGTAGCCCATGCTCCACGCCAGCACCGGCACCAGCGGCAGGCCGCGGCGGGTCAAGGTCAGCGTCAGCACGTTGCCGATGCACGCGGCCAGCACCGCCGCCAGACCGATCGCCAGGCCGTAGGCCGCCGTCGGGCGGGCGCCGGTCGAGGCGATCTCCGGCCAGAAGATCATCACCACCCCCGCCACCGCGCCCGCCGACACCGCCAGGAAGCGGCCCGTCACCCGCTGGGCGAAGAAGATCCGGCCCGACAGCGCGTTGCCGAACACCATCAGGCAGAACAGCACCGCCACCAGGCCGCTGGGGATGTGGCGCTCGGCCTCGTAGACAGAGTAGTAGTTGCCGCTGTACTGCACGATCCCAGTCGCCAGCATCAGCCCATGCGCCGACCACGGCAGCTTCAGCGACAGCTTCTGCCAGCGCGCGAATCCCGCCAGCATCAGCGCCGCCAGGCCGAAACGCCAGCCCACCGAGTTCAGGATCGGCACGCCCGAAGCGAGCTGATAGAGGATCACGTGCCAGGTGCTGGCCCAGATCAGCGTCGGGCCCCAGAACAACCAGCGGTCGGAAACGGTGGACATGATGTGCGGCAGCGATCTGTACCGGCCGCCCACGTGGGGAAGCATTCAGCGGGCCGGTGAAAGCGACGAGGCCGCCCTTTGGGGGCGGCCTTCGGTGGGGGGCGACACCCTTGTGGGGGGTCACCTGATGTTCTGGAATTGGCGCCTCAGTCGGCGGCCTTCTTGAAGGTCGCCAGCAAGGCGCCGGCACCGACGAACAACGAGCCGAAGATCCGGTTCATCGCCTTCAGGTGCGATTCCGACTTCAGCGCCCGCAGCACGCGCGCGGCCAGCAGCGTGTAGCCGGCCATCACGACGGCGTCGGTGAAGGCCAGCGTCGCGCCGATCACCGCGTACTGCTGCGGCAGGCTCTGGTGCAGGTTCAGGAACTGCGGCACCACGGCCAGCAGGAAGACCGTCCCCTTGGGGTTCACCGCGTTGATGCCCCAGCCGCGCAGCACCAGCTCACGACGCGACACCTGCCGGCCTTCGGCCTGCTCGGCCACCAGCGGCCTGGCCGGGGAACGCCATTGCTGGATGCCGAGGTACACGAGGTAGGCCACGCCGGCCCACTTGACCACCGCGAACGCCTGCTCGGACGCCGCGATCAGCGCGCCCAGTCCGGCGCCAACCACCACGATCTGGGTCAGGATGCCCAGGATCAGGCCCATCGTCATGAAGTAGCCGCGCTGGAAGCCGTGATTCAGTCCGGCGCTCATCGCCGCGATGGCACCGGCGCCCGGGGACAGGCTGATGGCCCAGGAGGCCGCGAAAAACCCCAGCCAGACTGACAACTCCATGATCGACTCCTTCAAGGGAGCCGAGGTTGTAGCACGCCACCTCCCCACCAACGAAGGTCAGGGTTAACGCGTCCCCGTGCCCATCGGCCTTGCGGGCCACCGACCGTCCCCTGGGAGGGTGGACTGGCGGGCATCGGCCCGGTTATGCCCCCCGCCACATTCGGAATGCCGCCCGGACGGCGGCGCTCCAATAATCCCGCGCCATGTCCGCCTCCGTCCTGCTCGTCGTCGTCGTCGCCTACTTCTCGCTGCTGCTGGCGGTGGCGTGGTGGACCTCGCGCCGCGCCGACAACGACAGCTTCTTCATCGGCAACCGCAACAGCCACTGGGGCCTGGTCGCCTTCGGGATGATCGGCACCTCGCTCTCCGGCGTGACCTTCATCAGCGTGCCGGGCTCGGTCGGCGCCGGCGCGTTCAGCTACTTCCAGATCATGATCGGCCAGTTCGCCGGCTACGCCGTCGTCGCCTTCGTGCTGCTGCCGCTCTACTACCGGCTCAACCTCAGCTCCATCTACCGCTACCTCGGCACCCGCCTGGGCGTCGCCGCGCACCGCACCGGCGCCGGCTTCTTCATCCTGTCCCGCACGCTCGGCGCGACCGCCCGGCTCTACCTGGTCGTGCGCATCCTGCAGGACCTGGTGCTGGCCCAGTTCGGCATGCCGTTCTGGCTCAGCGCGCTGCTGGTGCTCGTGATGATCCTGCTCTACACGCTCGAGGGCGGCGTCAAGACCATCGTCTGGACCGACACGCTCCAGACCACCGGCATGCTCGGCGGCCTGGTGATCTGCGTGGTGTTCCTGCTGCACGCGCTGGGCCTGGACCTGGCCTCCGGCTGGTCGACGATGCGCGCGGCCGGCCTCGCCGACGTCTTCGTCACCGACCCGATGAGCGCCTCGCACTGGGCCAAGCAACTGCTCGCCGGCGCGGCGATCGCCGTCGCGATGACCGGCCTGGACCAGGAGATGATGCAGAAGAACATCTCCGTCAAGCGCCTGGCCGACGCGCAGAAGAACATGATGGTGATGGCGGCCATCATGACCGTCGTCGTGCTGCTGTTCCTGTTCCTCGGCGGCCTGCTGACGATGTATGCGCAGCAGCAGGACATCAGCGCCCACGGCGACCGGCTCTTCCCCGCCGTCGTGATGGGGCACCTGCCGGCCTGGGTGCAGCTGATCTTCGTGATCGCGCTGATCTCGGCGCTGTTCCCGAGCGCCGACGGCGCCATCACCGCGCTCACCTCCAGCACTTGCATCGACCTGATCGGCCTGCAGGAGCGCCGCGACTGGGACGAGGCCCGCAAGCGCCGCGTCCGCAAGACCGTGCACCTCGGCTACGCCCTGCTGTTCCTGCTGCTGACGCTGGGCTTCCGATGGCTGGACGACCCCAGCATGGTCAACCTCATCCTCAAGCTGGCGGGCTACACCTACGGCCCGCTGCTGGGGTTGTTCGCCTTCGGCATCCTCACGACGCGAACCTTGCGGGCGGGCATCCTGCCGTGGGTCGCACTCGCGGCCCCCGCGCTGTGCTGGGTCATCGACGCGCATCAGGCCACCCTCTTCGGGGACTACCGGATGGGGCTGGAGCTGCTGCTGGTGAATGCCGCGCTGACCTTCGGCGGGCTCTGGGCCGGTTCGCGTTCTTCGATGGGCGGCATCGAACGTTCCGCAGTGGCGGACTGACACGCGCCCGCTATCCTGCGGCGACATGCCCACGCCGCACGTTCCGCCGCAACCCCTGCCGCGCGCCGATCACTCCCGTCAGGCCCATCACGCCTCGGCGCCCCTGACGTTCGCCCAGCGCCACCACGCGCGTCTGCACTGGATCCAGAGCCTGCGGCAGCGGCTGCGCGGCCAGTTCCTCCTGCGGCTGCACGTCTTCGTCATCGCGCTGCTGATGCTGGGAGCGCTGATGCTGGGCGGCGCCGGACTGAGGGCGCTCGGCGTCGAAGCGCTGGCCTGGCGCTACGCGCTGCTGCTGCCGATCAGCTACCTCTTCTACCTGGGTCTGCTGCGCCTGTGGGCACTGGCACTGCTGCGTGGCGACGGATCGCCGCTCGAGGCCACACCGGACCTGCTGGATCTCGGCATCCGACTGAGCGGCAACCTGGGACGCCCGACGCCACCCGTGCCGTTCCGGACCGGCGGTGGCGGCAACTTCGGCGGCGGCGGGGCTTCCGGAGACTTCTCCACAAGCGCATCCACATCCTTGTCCACCGACTTGCCAACATCCTTGTCCACAGGTTTTCCAGTGGACTTGCCAACAGCTTCTCCCTTGGACTTGTCCCCAGCCGGCGATGCGCTCGGCGCCGCTGGCGACGCCGTGGGCGGGCTGGACGAGGGCGCCCTCGTCGCCGTGCCCGTGCTGCTGATCGTCGGGATCGGCGCGGCACTGGGCTTCTGCGTCTTCGGGCTGTTCGGCGTGGAGGTGCTGTTGGCGGTGTCCGTCGAACTGGCGCTGGCGAGCGTCGCGGGCGGCATGGCCTGGCGGCGCCTGCACGAAGAAGGCTTCTGGCGATGCGCGGTCCGGCGCACCTGGCTGCCGGCCCTGTCGCTGGTGGTGGTGGGCGTGCTGCTGGGTGCGGCCGTCGACCGCTGGATCCCCGCCGCCGACTCGCTGCCGCATGCCTGGCAACTGATCCGGTTGAAGTAGCGGCGAGGGCGGGCGGGCTCCTGCCGCGAGCGGGTCGGGCCGGCGGCGACAATTCCGCCCCATGGCTGCTCAGAAATCCCACTACGTCTGCTCCGAATGCGGCGCCACCAGCGCCAAGTGGCTGGGCCGCTGCCCGTCCTGCAGCGCCTGGAACACCCTCGTCGAAACCGCCGCGGAACCCGCCGCCGGCAAGAACCGCTTCCAGGCGCTGGCCCGCAGCCAGCCCGTCGCGACGCTGTCCGAGATCGAGGCCCGCGACTTCGAACGCACCCCGACTTCGCTGGAAGAGTTGGACCGCGTGCTGGGCGGCGGCATCGTCACCGGCGGCGTGGTGCTGATCGGCGGCGATCCGGGCATCGGCAAGTCGACGCTGCTGCTGCAGGCGGTCGACGCGCTGTCCCGGCAGATGAAGGTCCTCTACGTCACCGGCGAGGAGTCCGGCGCGCAGGTCGCGATGCGCGCCCGCCGTCTGGGCCTGGACGGCTCCCAGGTGCGCGTGCTGGCCGAGATCGGCCTGGAGAAGATCCTCGCCACGATCGAGGTGGAGCAGCCCGACTTCTGCGTCATCGATTCGATCCAGACGATGTACTCCGAGCAGCTGTCCTCGGCGCCCGGCTCGGTCGCGCAGGTCCGCGAATGCGCCGCGCAGCTGACCCGCACCGCCAAGTCCGGCGGCTGCGCGATGGTGCTGGTCGGCCACGTCACCAAGGAAGGGGCGCTGGCCGGTCCGCGCGTGCTGGAGCACATCGTCGACACCGTCCTCTACTTCGAGGGAGACACCCACAGCAGCTACCGGCTGGTCCGCGCGATCAAGAACCGCTTCGGCGCGGTCAACGAGATCGGCGTCTTCGCGATGACCGAGAAGGGCCTGAAGGGCGTCACCAACCCGAGCGCGATCTTCCTGTCCACGCACGGCGAGCCGGTGCCCGGCTCCTGCGTGCTGGTCACGCTGGAGGGCACGCGGCCGCTGCTGGTGGAGCTGCAGGCGCTGGTCGACGGCGGCGGGCCCAGCCCGCGCCGGCTGTCGGTGGGCCTGGAGCGCGACCGCCTCGCCATGCTGCTGGCGGTGCTGCACCGGCACGCGGGCGTCGCGACGATGGACCAGGACGTCTTCGTCAACGCCGTCGGCGGCGTGCGCATCAGCGAGCCGGCGGCCGACCTGGCCGTGCTGCTCGCCATCCAGAGCTCACTGCGCGGCAAGCCGCTGCCCAAGGGCTTCTTCGCCTTCGGCGAGGTCGGCCTGGCCGGTGAGGTCCGCCCCGCGCCGCGCGGCCAGGAGCGGTTGAAGGAAGCCGCCAAGCTGGGCTTCTCGATCGCGGTCGTGCCGCAGGCCAACGCGCCGAAGAAGCCCATCGACGGCCTGACGGTCCACCCGGTCGCCCGCATCGAGGACGCCATCGAGATCCTGCGCGGCCTGTGACGCCGCACGGGCCGGCGACGGCAATGGCGATGGCGGCATCCGCAATCGCCACACCCCTCGCCGCGGCGGCGCGACGACAATCGCGGGTTCCGCCCGGCCACCCCGCCCCGGCCCCCGGCTTCACCCCTTCGGAGTTCCCCCGCATGAACCGCCTCGCCGGCATCCTGCTCGCCCTCGCCGCCATCGTCCTCGGCACCTACTTCTTCGGCTGGAAGGGCGCCATCCTGGGCACGTCCGCCGTCATCTTCTACCTGCTGCTGCAGTTCTCGCAGCTGATGCGCGTCATGCGCACGGCCCAGAACTCGCCGCTGGGGCACGTCTCCAGCGCCATCATGCTGAACTCGAAGCTGCACGCCGGCATGAAGCTGATCGACCTGATCCGGATGTGCAAGTCGCTGGGCATCAAGGTCGGGCAGGACACCTACCGCTGGACCGACACCGGCGGCGACGCGGTAGACGTGGTCATGGAACGGGGCGTCGTCGCGCGATGGACGCTGATCCGCGCCCAGGAGCCGGAATCGGCCGCCCCCGCCGACACACCGGCCGCATAAAATCCCCGACTTCGCAGCACCCGGCCCATTCGCGGCCGACAAAGGAAGACTCATGTCTCTGGACGATCGCGACGGCAAGATCTGGATGGACGGCGAGCTGGTGGACTGGCGCGACGCCAAGATCCACGTCCTGACGCACACGCTGCACTACGGCTGCGGCGCCTTCGAGGGCGTGCGCGCCTACCAGACCGACAAGGGCACCGCCATCTTCCGGCTGCGCGAGCACACCGAGCGCCTGTTCAACAGCGCCAAGATCCTGCGCATGAAGATCCCGTTCTCGATCGAGCAGGTCGAGGAAGCGCAGAAGGCCGTCGTCCGCGAGAACCAGCTGGCCAGCTGCTACCTGCGTCCGCTGACCTGGATCGGCAGCGAGAAGCTGGGCGTCAGCCCCAAGGGCAACAAGATCCACCTGATGGTCGCCGCCTGGGCCTGGGGCGCCTACCTGGGCGAGGAAGGCCTCAAGCGCGGCATCCGCGTCAAGACCAGCAGCTACACCCGCCACCACGTCAACATCACGATGACGCAGGCCAAGACGGTGTCCAACTACACCAACTCGATCCTGGCCAACATGGAAGCGACCGAGGACGGCTACGACGAGGCGCTGCTGCTGGACGCCTCGGGCTTCGTCTCCGAAGGCGCGGGCGAGAACCTCTTCGTCATCAAGAACGGCGTCGTCTCCACGCCGGACCTGTCGGCGGGCGCGCTCAACGGCATCACCCGCAACACGATCTTCGCGATCTGCGAGGACCTGGGCCTGAAGCTGGTCGAGAAGCGCATCACCCGCGACGAGGTCTACATCAGCGACGAGGCCTTCTTCACCGGCACCGCCGCCGAAGTCACGCCGATCCGCGAGCTGGACCGCATCGAGCTGGGCAGCGGCAGCCGCGGCCCGATCACCGAGAAGATCCAGTCGGCCTTCTTCGACATCGTCAACGGCCGCAATCCCAAGTACGCCCACTGGCTGAGCGTGGTCTGAGCGGGCGGCCTCTGCCTCCCGCCCACCGGACCGCCAGCCTCCGCAAGCTTTCAAGAACAAGATCATGAGCGCCAACACCACCACGCCCAAGGCCACCGTCGAAGTCACCGCCCAGGACCTGCAAGGTCCGGGCGTCGTCTTCTGCCCGAATCCCAAGATGCCGCTGTGGAGCAACCACCCGCGCGTCTTCATCGACCTGAGCCACACCGGCGAAGGCGCCTGCCCGTACTGCGGCACGCTGTACAAGCTGAAGGCCGGCGAGCATCTGCCTTCCGGCCACTGAGCCACGACGGCCGACCGTCCCCCGATCGGCCGACGCCCGCTCCCTTGAACAAGGAACGAGACCCATGGTGCGCAAGCCTCAGACCGCCCTGCTGCTGGCCTCTCCCGAGGACACCGAAGCGCAGTTCTACGAGGCCCTGCAGGCCGGCGACCTGGAGCGGCTGATGGCCGTCTGGGGCGACGAGGACGAGGTCTGCTGCGTGCATCCCGGCGGGCCGCGCGTCGTCGGCGCGGCGGCGATCCGGGCGAGCTTCGAGCAGATCTTCGCCAGAGGCTCGATCCCCGTTCATCCGGAGTGCCAGCGCAGGCTCGTCAACGGCGAGACGGCGATCCACCAGGTGCTGGAGCGCGTCGAGATCACCGACGAGGACGGCGTGCAGAGCGCGTGGGTCGTCGCGACGAATGTCTACCTGAAGACGGCGCTGGGCTGGCGCATGGTCGCGCACCATGCCAGTCCGGGCACCTCGCAGGACGTGAAGCAGGAGCTGTCGATCGTGTCCGCTGGCGCGCCGACGACGCTGCATTGAGAGGGTTGTCCATGCAGTACCAGGCGCCTCCCTGGTTGCCCGGAGGCCATGCCCAGACGATCTGGCCCGCGCTGTTCGCGCGGCGCTACGACGGTCCCCCGCCGCAGTTCCGCCGCGAACGCTGGCAGACGCCGGACGGCGATTTCGTCGACGTCGAGCACCTCGTCGATGCCGCGGACTCCCCCGCCGAGCGGCCGTTGCTGGTCCTCTTCCACGGCCTCGAAGGCTCGGTGGAGAGCCAGTACGTGCAGGCCTTCGCGGCGATGGCCCAGCGACGGGGCTGGGCCTTCGCGATGCCCTACTTCCGCGGGTGCTCGGGCGAGCTCAACCTCGCGCCGCGCGCGTACCACTCCGGTGACTACCTCGAGATCGGCTGGATGCTGGAGCAACTGCGCGCGTCGCATCGCGGCCCGATGATCGCCGTCGGCATCTCGCTCGGCGGCAACGCGCTGCTGCGCTGGGCGCAGGAAGCCGGCGAGAGCGCCGCGTCCACAGTGAAGGCCGTGTGCTCGGTCTGCTCGCCGCTGGACCTGACGGCCGCCGGCCATGCGATCGGCAAGGGCTTCAACGGGCTGGTCTACACGCGGATGTTCCTGCGGACGATGATGCCCAAGGCGATGAGCAAGCTGAAGCAGCACCCGGGCCTGTTCGACGCCGAGCGGATGCGGCGCGTGCGCAACCTCTACGAGTTCGACAACATCTTCACCGGGCCGCTGCACGGCTTCCGGGACGTCGACGATTACTGGCTGCGCGCATCCGCCAAGCCGCATCTGGCGCGCATCCGCATCCCGGCGCTGGTGCTGAACGCGCGCAACGATCCGTTCGTGCCGGCACACAGCCTGCCCGAGCAGAGCCATGTCGGCGCAAATGTGACGCTGTGGCAGCCGCGCGAGGGCGGGCATGTCGGCTTCCCGTCGGGCCGTCCGCCCGGCCACGTGCGCACGATGCCCGAGCGCGTGACCGACTGGCTCGCGACGCGGCTCTGAGCCGCACGCGCCCACCCACAGCGGCCCGCCTCGCGGGCCACGACCGGAAAGGAACGCTCATGGACGCGATCGTCGAAGCCGCGCTGAAGAAGTGGCCCAACGTGCCGCACTGCTACGGCTGGCTGGCGCTGGACGCGCGCGGCGACTGGTACATGCGCGATGAGCGCATCCAGGCTGCGGGCCCGTTTCCGGCGGTGAAGGGCAGCCGCATCGTGCATGACAAGCTGATCGGCTTCATCGACCGCAACTACGCCTCGGACGACCAGGGCGCCTGGTTCTTCCAGAACGGGCCGCAGCGGGTCTACGTGGAGTTGGAGGCCGCGCCCTGGATCTGGCGCCTGCAGCCGGACGGCCGCGTGCTGAGCCATACCGGACGCGAGGCACAGGTCGTCGGCGCGGTGCTCGATGAGCGGGACCGGCTGTTCCTCGAGACGGATCTCGGCCTGGGACTGGTCCACACGCAGGACATGGGGCCGGCCGCGGACGCGCTGGAGGCAGGCCGCTGGGCGATGTCGAACGCCACGCACGCCGAGCTGATCGCCCGTCATGGGGTGTTGCTGGCGCCCCTCGACCCAAAGGGGGAGTCAGGCAAGTCCTGACCCTCCATGAAAAAGCCGACCCGTGGGTCGGCTTTCGTGTCTCTGGCGGGCGCGGTTTACTGCGACGCGGCGGAGGCCGGGGCAGCGGCGGATGCGCCGGCATCGGCGCCCGAGGCGGCCGCAGCGGGCAGCTTCGGCTCGTCGAACTTGGCGCCGCCCTGGTTGGCCATGTAGACGACGGCGCGGGAGATCTCGAAGTCGCTGAAGTCGCCGCCGCCTTGCGGGCCCATGTTGCCCTTGCCCTTGAGGGCGGAGTGCACCAGGGTGTCGAAGCCGGTCTTCACGCGCGGGCCCCAGGCGTCATGGTCGCCGAGCTTGGGCGCGCCGGCCGCGCCGGTGGCGTGGCAGGCCGCGCACTGGCCCTGGAAGACCTGTTCGCCGGTCTTCATGGCTGCGGGGTTCGTGAGGTCCTTGAGCTCGATCGAGCCCACGGGCTGGATGCGGGCGGCGACGGCCTGCGCCTCGAGGCCGGTGCCGCCGGCGCCGGGCTTGATCTCGCTGGACACGTAGTTCGCGAGCATCACGATGATCACGATCGGAATGACGAAGGCGAAGAAGACGGCGACGACCAGTTGCTTGGGTGTCTTGATCGGGCCCTCGTGGGCGTCGTGTCCTTCGGCGTGCGTGTCCTGGGCGTTGGCGTGGTCCTGGGTTCCGCTCATGAATTCCTCGTGGATCGAATCGAATACGGCAGAAGCGAGTCCGAGTTTCGAAGGGGGTGTCGGATGACGTGGCGCCCTGGGAAAACCGGACCGGGGAACAGCAAATCGGCGCAGTATAGCCAGCCCCCTGTCGCCCCACCCTGGGGCTTTCGTCAAGGTCGGCACGTTGGTGGGGCAGGTGTTGCGCGAGGGTCGCGCAGGTGTTCGCGATGGTTCCGTTTTGCCGGGACGCGCGCGGTCGGGTCGGGGAGGGTCAGAAGAAGGCTAGAATGCGCGCTTCCCGCGGCGACCGTGGTGAAGTGGATATCATTGGGCCCTCCGAAGGCTTAGTCGCAAGTTCGATTCTTGCCGGTCGCACCAGAATACCGAGAAGCCGGTTGTCACGAGCGTGGCAACCGGCTTTCTGCTTTCTGGCGTGGCACGGCGCGACCCCCCGTCGGCGGGACCGCCGACACGCAAATTCGCTCATGCGGGTGCCGCCATTTGTGCGATTGATCCGCGAACGGATTTCCCTAGAGTTCCTCACCTCTGCTCCAGCGGGACCGGTCAGGTCGGCGCTTCGCCGGAGCTGACTTCACGCCCGCCAAGAGGTCTTCGGATGGAACTGCTCAAAGAGAACTGGATCAGGCTCGCCTACGGCGCGGCCAGCATCGGCATCGTGTGGGCCGCGTATCACTTCCGCGTCGAAGTGCTGGCGGACAAGGACACCTTCGACCGCTTCAGCTACATCGGCGGTGTCGCGACCTTCATCGGTCTTCTGATCACGGTGTCTGAAGTGCTGCAAGCGATCAGCATCTCCAAGGGCATCCGCGCCGAGGCGCGGGCATTGCTCGCCGAAGCACGAAAGGTGGATCGAGCGGCCCTGTTCAGCGAATGCCTGCTGATGATCGATCGCATCAACGACGACGTCATCGACAAGCGATTCGGAACCGCCCTGCAAGGTCTCCAGCAAGTCCGCCGCTCTTTCCTCCGCGCGGCGATGCCGAGCACCAGCCCGGAGGCGCTGTCTGGAAAGCTCGCGGAGGTTGAAGAACTCTTGCAGGACTCGGTCCGAGCGGCCGCCACGGCATCCCGCTCAAAGCGCGGCTCGGTCGAGATCCAGCAGGCGCTTCTGGCTGCCAAAGAGATTCTTGAACAACTCATTTCTGGAAGGACTGCGAATCATGTTCCCTGACAAGATCCGACGCTTCATTGCCAAGCTCGTTCAACGAACCGAGGCCGGTGAGATCCCGTGGGAATACGACCTGTTCGACGCGGTCGCCTGGAAGGAAAAGGACTTCGCTGTCTCCCTCCATTACTCGTTCAATGGCAGGGAAGACTGCGGCGTCTTCCGTTTCGTCTATCGAGATGCGCAAGGGAGCGACTTCGAGTTCTACACAAACAGCGACAGCCCCGACTATCCGCTGACGAAACATCTCTTCGACAGCGCCCAGGCGACCAAGATGGAACTTCCGTTCTAATGATCGGCGAGGCGGATACTGGATCATCCCCATGTCCACCGACGAATCGCCATGCGCCTGCTCATCCTCGGCGGCACCGTCTTCCTCGGTCGCCACGTCATCGACGCCGCGCTGGCGCGCGGTCACACGGTCTCGATGCTGAATCGTGGCCGGCACGGCCCGGGTCTGTTCCCGGAGGTCGAGCGCCTCATCGGCGATCGCGACGGCGACATGAGCGCGCTGCGCGGTCGCGAGTTCGATGCGGTCATCGACTGCACCGCCTTCAACCCCGCGCAGATCGAGCGCACGGTCGCCGCGCTCGACACGGGCGCGCCGCACATCGTGCTCGTGTCCTCGATCTCGGCGTACGGCGTGTTCCCGCCGCATCGCGTCTTCGACGAATCAACGCCGCTCGCTGAAGGCAACGAAGGCTACGGTCCGCTGAAGACCCGTGCCGAGGAAGCACTCGCCCGCGCCCTGCCCGACCGCCACGCGATCGTGCGCCCGGGGTTGATCGTCGGCCCGCATGACCCGACCGGTCGATTCACCTATTGGCCGACGCGCGTCGCGCGCGGCGGCGAGGTGCTCGCGCCGGGGCGGCCCGAGCGGCCGGTGCAGGTCATCGATGTCCGCGACCTCGCCGCGTTCTGCGTGACGCTCGCGGAGTCACGGACCACCGGCGCGTTCAACGCGGTCGGCCCGCCACTGCCGATGCAGACGCTGCTCGACGCTTGCCTGCAAGCCGCGCCGGGCAGCGATGCCCGCTTCCACTGGAAGCCGGACGCCATGCTGCTCGTGCTCGGCGTGGCGCCGTGGACCGGGCTGCCGCTGTGGCTGCCCGAAGAGGATCCGACCCACGGCGGCATGCTGCTGGGCGACGCATCCCGCGCCGTCGCCGCGGGTCTCATGACCCGGCCCATCCAGGAGACGGCCGCCGACACCCTCGCCTGGGCGAAAGCACCGCGCGAGGCGGGCTGGGATGCCAGCAAGCTCGTCACGACGCTGTCGCCGGAGCGCGAGGCCGAGATCCTCGCCGGCCACTCCGCCACGAGCCGGCCGAGCGGCCCGGGCGGCTCCGGCCACATCACGTCAACCTGAACACCCCGATCGCCGTCGACAGACGCAGCGACTGGTCCTTGAGGCTCTCCGCCGCCGAGGCCGCTTCCTCGACCAGCGCCGCGTTCTGCTGCGTCATCTGATCCAGCTGACCCACCGCGGCGTTCACCTGGTTGATGCCGTCGCTCTGCTCCTGCGACGCCGCGCGGATCTCGGCAATGATGTCCGTCACCCGCTGCACGCTGGTCACGATGTCGTTCATCGTCGAACCCGCGTCGCTGACCAGCCGCGATCCGGATTCCACGCGGTCCACGCTCGTGGCGATCAGCGTCTTGATCTCCTTGGCCGCCTGCGCGCTGCGCTGCGCCAGCGAGCGCACCTCGCTCGCCACCACCGCGAAGCCCCGGCCCTGCTCGCCGGCCCGCGCCGCCTCGACCGCCGCGTTCAGCGCCAGGATGTTGGTCTGGAACGCGATGCCGTCGATCACGCCGATGATGTCGGCAATGCGCCGCGAGCTGTCGCTGATCTCGCCCATCGTCGCCACGACCTGACCCATCACCGCGCCGCCGCGCTGCGCCGTCTCCGCCGCCGATCCGGCCAGCTGATTGGCCGTCGTCGCCGCGTCCGCGGTCTGCCGCACCGTGCCCGTCAGCTGCGTCAGCGACGCCGCCGCCTGCTGCAGGTTGGACGCCGTCTGCTCCGTGCGCGCCGACAGGTCCATGTTGCCCGTGGCGATCTCCGCGCTCGCCGTGCTGATGCTGTCCGTCGATCCGCGCACCTCGCCGATCAGGCGGACCAGCGCGCCCTGCATCTCGCTCAGCGACCGCAGCAACTGGCCCGTCTCGTCGCCGCCCGTCGTCTCGATGCGGCCCGTCAGGTCGAAGCGCGCGATGGCGTCGGCCACCTCCGCCGCCTTGGCGAGCGGACGCGTGATCGATCGCGTCAGCCACACCGCCAGGGCTCCGCCCGCCACCAGCGCCACCAGCCCGAACACCACCAAGGCGGTCCGCGCCCGCGCGTTGGTCTCCGCCAGCGCCTTCAGCGCCGAATCGAGCTGATCACGCTGCTGCTGCGCGATCACGCGGATGCTCTCCAGATACGCCGCCGCAGCCGGCTTGAACTGCTCGTCGAAGAGCTGCTTCGCCCGCGCCGGATCGCCTTGCTTCTTCGCCTCGGTGATCGTGTCGCGCACCTTGATGTAGGTCTTGCGCAGATCGATCACGCGGTCGAAGGCGGCGCGTTCCTCCGGCGAGTTCAGCAGCTTGTCCATCCGACCCTGCAGCTCCGTCGAGGACTTGGTCGACTCCGCCGCCTGCTCGGCGAAGAAGGTCGCCAGGGCCGGGTCCGCGCTCACGGCGATCGCCGTCGTGCGCGTCCCGCCGTTGAAGACGTTGCGGTACCAGTCGGAGGCCACCCGCTCGGTGACGATGGTCTCCTGGTACATGGACTCCGTCTGCGCCGCCACGCGGCTCAGACCCAGATATCCCATCGCCGATCCGATCAGCGCAATCACCAGCACCAGGGCCTGCACCAAGCCCAGTCGCCGGCCGATGGACCCGCGGACGTTCACGTTGGACGCCATGTTTTTTCTCCTCGGTCGCCGGCCCGAAGGGAGATCGGACCCCGCGCGGCACGATGTTGGCACCCCCACCGTACACCCATCTCAAGCCGCCGTTAAGAGGCGTCGGCCCTGTGGAAAGCTTGGCACAGGTGTGGGCGATGCTCAGATCCGGGGCGTCAATCGCACCTGAGGGAGGGGCTTGAGCGAGCCGACATCCAGCGTGCGCGGCTGACCCGAAAGCTTGCGCGGCGTCGCGGCGCCGATGCCGTCCAGGCCGGTGAGGAACCGCGCCGCCTCGGCCCGCATCGCCGACGAGCGCTGGTAACGCGTATCCGTGTCGAGCAGCACCAGCCAGTCCGCCACCGTCCCCGACCCGGTGCTCCTGCTCGTGCCTGTCGCCATCACCGACGCCATCACCGACGCCAACTCCACGGTCGCCGGCTGCATCACGCCGAGGAAGGTCGTCAGCCTGGCGCGCCGATGGCTGTCCCAGCCTGCCCCGCCCTCGGCGCCCGACGGGTGGAAACGCGCCACCAGGCGCCGAGCCGCCATGTCGCCCGCCTCCGCCAGCGCGGCGATCGTGCCGGCGGGCATCGCGAGGTTGAGCCCGCCCTCGTCGGCCTTCTGGCTGATCTGGACGATGCGGTCGCGGAAGCCCGGCGTGGGGAACAGGATCTCGTCGCGCCAGTTCTGCATCGTCGCGACGATGCTCCACAGGAAGCCGGCCAGGCCCGCCAGCGGCGCCTTCTCCCGCGCCTGCGGCGGGTGTTGCTCCCAGCCGTCGACCAGGTCCGGCTCCGGCCAGTAGCGCAGGCGGCCGCCGCGGTCGTCCTCGGGCAGGTAGATCCGCCCGCCCTCGTTGCCCGGGTCCTCGGGTCGGATCACGTGGTCCGGATGCGGGCGCTTCAGGTTGACCGCGAAGGTTGGATGGCGCGGCAGCATCGCGTCGAACAGGTGCAGCGGCAGGTTGCTGCCGATGCCGCCGTCCGAGAACCAGATGCGCGTCGCCCGCAGTCTCAGGCCGCGGCGCTCCTCGGCCGTCACCGCGGCCTGCGTGCGCTGGTTGGCCGTGCGCGACCAGTCCACGGCGTACAGCGGTACCGCCGACAGCAGCAGCGGAAAGCTGAGGCTCATCCGGATCGCCACCACCACCGGCAGATCGCCATGCCGGGGCAGCGGGCGCAGCTCGCGGCCCTGGGCGCTCTCGATCACTGGACCGTCATGGCCACTGCCGAACGGGGCCGCCAACGCCGCCATCACCGCGGGCGGGAACAGCCGCGACCACTCCGTCGGGTCGTAATAGAACATCGGCGTCCCGGGCCGGAACGGGATGCTGTAGACCATCTGCTGGCTGACCGCGCTGGTGATCACCTCGAGGTTGATGCGCCGCGTCGCCGGGTCCGGTCCCCACAGGTCGCCGAAGCTCAACGGCGGGCCATCGACGCTCTTGCCGGCGAGCTCGTTGAAATAGACGTGGAGCCAGTCGGTGAGCGCGGCTGGTCCCTCGTGGCCCGGCTGGGTCTGGCCGCTGCACAGGCCATAGCCGTTGTCCTTGAGCCCGCGGAGCAAGCCTCGGGTGAAGAGCAGCAGCACGGTCCCGGCAACGGCTGCCGCCACGAGTGCCACGATCACCGCCAGCCCCGCGACCGCGAGCAGCTTCTGCCAGGGCCCGGTCCCTGCGTCCGGCATGAGCAGCCCGGCATAGGGCACAAGCAAGGCGGCGCCAATGCCGGCGATCGCCAGTGCCGCGAGGCCGTGCATCGCGACCATCCCGCCGAGGACCGACGCCACCGCCGCGCCCACCGGCTTGCCGAGCGCCCGCGTCAGCACATCGAAGTGGCGGCGCAGCGCGGGGACCGGCTGGAAGAGCGTGAACAGCCGGCTGCGAGCGGGGCCGCGTCTTGCCCCGGGGAGTTCGGCGCCCGAGTTCCTCCGGCAGCCGGGCCAGCCGCTCGAAAGCGCCGGCATGGCCGCGCTGACGGCCGAATTCCGCCGCGGCGCTCGCCCCGGCCGCGATCGCGCCGGCCGAGGTGCCGCCGATGTTCTTGAACCGGTATCGATCGGAGAGCCCGGCCACCAGCCGCGGATAGATGACGCCGCTGGTGACACCGCCCTTCATGACAAGGTCGCAATGACTGACCCCGTCCGCCTCCGGCCCCGCCTCTGACTGCCGCATGTCGTCGCTTCCCACGTCGCCCTCCATGACGCCTGATTCTCAGGGTCCGGACGACGAGCGCTGTCAGGATCCTTCGGACTCGGCCTCGCGCACCCTGCCGTCGCGGAGCATCACGCGGTGGTCGCCGAAGCGCGCCAGATCCTCGGGGTCGTGCGTGATCATCAGCATCGGCACGCCGACGCGCTCGAGCAGCGTATCGAGCTCCGTCCGCATGCGGCCGCGCAACGCCGGATCCAGCGCGGAGAACGGCTCGTCGAGCAGCAGCGCGCGCGGCTCGTTCACCAGCGCGCGCGCCAGCGCGGTGCGCTGACGCTGTCCTCCGGACAACTGGTGCGGTCGCTGCTGCGCGACGCGTTCCAGCTCGAAGGCCTGGATCCAGCGGTCGACCGCCTCGCCGCCCTCGTGGCGTGACGGGTTCCGCCAACCGCGCTTCAGGGCGAAGGCGATGTTCTGCCGCACCGTCAGCCGCGGGAACAGCGCGTAGTCCTGGAACAGATAGCCCAGCCGCCGCTCGCGGGCCGGCACGTCGATGCGCGATGCGCTGTCGAAGACCGGATGACCGTCGATGTGGATCGTGCCGGCGTCGGGCTTCAACAGGCCCGCGATCGCCTGCAGCGTCAGGCTCTTGCCGGCGCCCGAGGGCCCGTAGATCACCGTCCGCCGCGCGTCGGTGCGGAAGGCGACATCGAGCTCGAAGCGACGCCCGCCGCCCTCGACATGCTTGCGGATGCGCACCTCGAAGCTCATGCGCCGCTCCTCGGTCCGGCCAGCCGGCCGGCGGCCAGCAGCACCACGACGCAGGTCAGCGACACGATCAGCACCAGCAGGTTGGCGGTGTCGTCCTGCCCGGCCTGCACCGCCTCGTAGACCGCGACCGACAGCGTCTGCGTCTTGCCCGGGATGCTGCCCGCGACCATCAGCGTCGCGCCGAACTCGCCCAGCGCGCGGGCGAAGGCCAGCAGCACGCCGGCCAGCACGCCGCGCCACGCCATCGGCAGTGTCACGCGGAAGAACAGCGCCCATTCATTGAGCCCCAGCACCCGGCCGGCGCGCTCCAGCTGCGGATCGACGCCCTCGAACGCGGCACGCGCGGACTTCATGACCAGCGGGAAGGCGACGATCGTTGCCGCGATCACCGCGCCCTGCCAGGTGAAGATCAGGTTGATGCCGAAGGTCTCCCACAGCCACGCGCCCAGCCAGCCGCGCTTGCCGATGACCACGAGCAGGTAGTAGCCGAGCACCGTCGGCGGCAGCACCATCGGCAGCGTCAGCACGGCGTCGAGCAGCTCCCGGCCCGGAAAGCGCAGACGCGCGAGCGCGAAGCCGGCGACCACCCCGAGCACCAGATTGAGCGCGGTCGCCCAGCCGGCGACCTTCAGCGACAAGGCGAGCGCGATCCAGGCAGGTTCCACGGGGGTGCCGCTCCTCAGCCGGATGTCAGCGGCCGTTCAGGGCTTCTGGAAGCCATGTCTGGCCAGCACCGCCTGACCGGCGGCCGAGGCGACGAAGTCCAGGAACTGCCTGCCGCCCGCGGCATTCGTGCCGCCGTTGGTGATGGCGATCGGATAGGAGATCGGCGTCTCGGTCGGCACGCTGAACAGGATGCGGACCTTGTCCTTCAGCACGAGGGCGTCGGTCGCGTAGACGAAGCCGGCCTCGGTCTCGCCGCGCGAGACGTAGTCCAGCGCCTGGCGCACATTCTGCGCGTAGACCGCCTTCGGCTCGACGGCTGTCCACAGCTTGGCCTTCTCCAGCGCGCCCTTGGCATAACGGCCGGCAGGCACGCCTTCCGGCTTGCCGAGGGCGATGCGCTTCACGCCCGCCTGCTGCAGATCGGCGAGCGTCTTCAGCGCGACGCCGTTCTCGGCCGGCGTGATGACGACCAGCGCGTTGCTGACGAAGTTGCGCCGCGTGCCGTCGACCAGCAGCTTCTGCTGCTGGGCCTTGTCCATCGTCTCCTGGTCGGCCGACGCGAAGACGTCGACCGGCGCGCCCTTGGTGATCTGTGCGAGCAGCGCGTCCGACGCGGCGAAGTTGAACTGGACCTTGGTGCCCGGATGCGCGGCCTCGAAAGCCGGGGCCAGTTCCTTGAACGCGTTGGTCAGGCTGGCGGCGGCGGAGACGGTCACGTCCGCTGCTTGCGCGAGGCTGGCGGCCATCAGCGCGAGGCTCAGCACGGCGGCTCGGCGAGCGATCTGGACGGGAAGAATCGAGCGCATGGCGAGTCCCTGGAAGGGCGGACACGGAGGAGGCTCGCAATATATCCCAGGATATTGCGCCTCAGGCGGCGAGGAGCTTCATCAGCTGCTTGATCTCGCCTTTGCAGGCTGCCAGTGCGGTCTCCTCGATCTGCCGATAGAGCGAGATCAGCGCCCGACCGGACTCGGTGAGCGCGCTCCCGCCGCCTTTGGCGCCACCGGCGGCGGTGGCAACGGCGGGTTCCTTGAGCGCGCGGTTGGTCTCATCGATCAGCAGCCACGCGCGGCGATAGGACATGTCCAGCGACTTCGCCGCCGCGGTGATGGAGCCTGTCTCGTCGAGCGCTTCCAGCAACGCGATCTTGCCGGGCCCGATGGCGATGACTTCGCCGATGGTGACGCGCATGCGGAACTTGAGCGCTGGCTTCAGCGCCGGTTTGGACGTGGACGGAGCGGGAGTCGAGCGGGCAACCATGTCGCGCATTACACCCGAAGCCGCGCCCGGAGCGCGCGCTCAGTCCGCCAACTTCCAGCAGCCTCGTCCGGCGGCCTTCGCGGCATAGAGCGCGTTGTCGGCGCGGCCGAGCAAGGCCACGTCGCCCTCGGCCCCGCCGTCATGGCAGGCGATGCCGATGCTGGTCGACAGCTGCAGGTCCTGCCCCTGCAAGGTCAGCGGCGCCTTCACCACCGCCAGCACCTTCTCCGCGACGAGCGCCGCCTCCTGGGGGGCATGCAGGTTCTCGATGATCAGGACGAACTCGTCGCCGGCCAGGCGGCAGAGCTGGTCGGTCTCGCGGATCGCGCCGCGCACGCGGTCGGCGAAGGCCCTCAGCACCACGTCCCCCGCCGCATGCCCCATCGAATCGTTCACCTGCTTGAAGTGGTCCAGGTCCAGGAACATCAGCGCCATCGTGCGCTCGTTCCGACGCGTGCGGGCGATGGCGTCGGCGAGGCGGGACTCGAACTGGCGCCGGTTCGGCAACCCGGTCAACGGGTCCACGCGGCTGAGCTGGTCCAGTTCCCGCTCCACCTGCTTGAAGGGCGTGATGTCGGTCGCCAACGTGTACACGCCCGCGACGCTGCCGTCGGGACGCAGGTCGGGCACGTACTCGGCGAGCATGTCGCGCACCACGCCGTTGGATTCGGAGCGCGTCTCGAAACGCTGCCGCGCACCGGCCAGCGCCGCCTTCAGGAAGGGTTGCCGCTGCGCATGCAGCACCGGCCCGATGACCTCGGCCAGCGGCCGGTCCAGCGCGGCCTCCGGCTCCATGCCCATCCAGGTCCGGAAGGTCGCGTTGAGGAAACGCAAGCGCTCCTCCGCGTCGATGTAGGAGATCAGCACCGGGAGGTTGTCCGCGATCGTGCGCAGCCGGCGCTCGCTGGCCTCCTGCCGCAGCATCGCATCGTGCAGCTCCAGCGTGCGCGCCTCGACGCGCAGCTCCAGCGACGCGTTCAGCTCCGCCAGCGAGCGGTCCTGCGCCACCTGCCGTTCCGCCAGCTCGTTCAGCGCGTGCGACAGCACCGCCGCCTCGCGGTAGCCGCCGACAGTGGGGAGCGCGTCCTCGCTCAGGTGACGGCGCTGCGCGATCGCCTTGGCCAGTTGGTGCAGCGGCCGGCTCATGCGCCGCGCCAGCCACCAGCTCAGCGGCACGGCCATCGCCAGCAGCAGCAACGCGCTGAGCATGATCTGGCGCCGCAACCCGTAGTAGTCCGCCAGCGCCACCGCCACCGGCTGCCTCACCAGCACCGTCCAGCCCAGGCCGGGATAAAGGCCGTAACCCTGGCTGGGCACGCTGACGGCGAAGTAGTCGACCCCGTCGGCCTCGTGGTGCCGCAGGCCCTGGCCGTGCTCGGTGCCGATCGGCATCGGTTTGCCCTCTCGGTCCGACGGCCCCAGGATCACCACGCCATCCTTGCCGAGCACCAGTGCATCGGCCTGGTGGGAGGCCATCGTCGCGTCGATCAGTTCGCTCTTGATCTGCCGCGCCCAGCCCCAGCTCAGGTGAACGCCGAACACGCCCTGCAGCTGGCCGCGGCTGTCGAGCAACGGGATCGCGAAGTCGACGAAGCGCCACGGCTCGTTCTGGCGCGGCAGCAGCTTCTCCAGCAGCAGGGCCGCATGCACGTCGCCAACGAAAGGCTGGCCGCCCTTCGCCCCCTGCCACCATGGACGCTTGGAAACGTCGACACCGTCCAGCAGCCCCCCGGCGGCCGCCAGCACCTTGCCCTGCCCGTCGGTCACGCCCAGCCACGCGAAGTGGTCGAAGCCCACCTGCACCTGATCCAGCGCGCGGCGCATCGCCTCGGGATCGTCGAAACGTCGGAAGGGCTCCAGCTGCGCCAGCACCCGCACTTCCTTGAACTGCTGCGCCATGCCGCGATCGAGCGCGTCGCGGAAGTCGACCGCGACCTGCCGCAGCGACTCGACCGCGCGGCGCTCGGCATGGGCGCGGGCGAAGTTCTCGATCAGCACCGCAGAGGTCAGCAGCGCCACCGCCACCGCCGCCAGCACCATGGCGGTCAGCCAGCGGCCCAGCGAGGCGCGCGAGCCGCGCGGGGGGACGAAGCCGTCGGCGTTCACGCCGCCGGAACCGGGGGGCCCGCCGGGGGCTGGCGGGGGGGCAGGACCTGCGTGTTCTCATGCATCGCGACAGTTGTAGCGAGAGCCGGGCCGACCCGCAACGCGGGATAGTGCCACTGCACCAGCGGCGGGCAAAGACCGACCCTGTCCGGGCACCGTCGCGGGGCGGGCTTTGCAGGCGCACCAAAAGCGATCAAGCTGGAGGCGTTGCCCGCCCGTCCGCCGGACCGGGGTGGGCACGAGGCTTGCAACCTGCCCTTCCCGACCGCCAACCGGAGGCGGTCCGTCCCCTGGAGACCTCATGCATGCGCTGACCCTTCCGGCCGCTGGCCACTATGACGAGATGCTGCTGCAAAGCGGCGCGATCCGGCCCAGTTACCAGGACTTCGCGGACTGGCTGCACGCGCAGACGCCCGACGCCCTCGCCAAGAAGCGGGCCGAGGCCGACCTGCTGTTCCACAAGGTCGGCATCACCTTCGCCGTCTACGGGGACGAGGCCGGCGCCGAGCGCCTGATCCCCTTCGACACCGTCCCGCGCATCGTGCCCGCCGACGACTGGCGGATGCTGGAGCGCGGTCTGCGCCAGCGCGTCACCGCGCTCAACCGCTTCCTGTGGGACATCTACCACGACCATGAGATCGTGAAGGCCGGCCTGATCCCCGCCGAGCAGGTCTTCGCCAACGCGCAGTACCAGCCGGCGATGCAGGGGCTGGACCTGCCGCTGGGCGTCTACGCCCACATCACCGGGGTGGACCTGATCCGGCACTCCGACGGCGGTTATTACGTGCTGGAAGACAACCTGCGGGTGCCTTCCGGCGTCAGCTACATGCTGGAGAACCGCAAGATGATGATGCGGCTCTTCCCGGAGCTGTTCGCGAAGTATCCGATCGCGCCGGTCGCGCACTACCCGGCGCTGCTGCTGAACACGCTGCGCCAGGCCAGCCTGGCGGACAACCCGACCGTCGTCGTGATGACGCCGGGGCCGTTCAATTCCGCCTACTTCGAGCATGCCTTCCTCGCGCAGCAGATGGGCGTGGAGCTGGTCGAGGGCCAGGACCTGTTCGTCAAGGACGGCTTCGTGTTCATGCGGACCACCGTCGGCCCCAAGCGCGTCGACGTGATCTACCGCCGCATCGACGACGCCTTCCTCGACCCGCTGGCCTTCCGGTCGGATTCGATGCTGGGCGTGCCGGGGCTGCTGTCGGTCTACAAGCAGGGCCACGTGGTGCTGGCCAACGCGGTCGGCACCGGCGTGGCGGACGACAAGTCCATCTACCCGTACGTGCCGGACATGGTCCGCTTCTACCTCGGCGAGGAACCCATCCTGCACAACGTGCCGACCTGGCAGTGCCGCAAGCCGCAGGACCTGGACCACGTGCTCGCCAACATGGCCGAGCTGGTGGTGAAGGAGGTGCACGGCGCCGGCGGTTACGGGATGCTGGTCGGACCGGCCTCGACCGCCGCCGAGGTCGCGGCCTTCAAGGAACGCGTCAAGGCCGACCCCTCGAACTACATCGCGCAGCCGACGCTGTGCCTGTCGAGCTGCCCGACCTTCGTCGAGCGCGGCATCGCGCCGCGTCACATCGACCTGCGGCCCTTCGTGCTCTCGGGGCGCGAGGTCAACATGGTCGCCGGCGGCCTGACGCGCGTGGCGCTGAAGGCAGGCTCGCTGGTCGTCAATTCGTCCCAGGGTGGCGGCACCAAGGACACCTGGATCCTGGAGAACTAATGATGAAGCCCCCACGCTCACTTCGTTCGCTGCCCCCCGAGGGGGCGCACGCCCCCCTTGGGTCGGCCCGGCGGGAGGCTTGAATGCTCAGCCGTACCGCCGCACAGCTCTACTGGATGAGCCGCTACATGGAGCGCGCCGAGAACCTGGTGCGCATGCTCGACGTCACGCATTCGCTGTCGCTGCTGCCGCAATCGCGCGGCGCGGCGACGGAACTCGCCGCGCCGCTCGCCGTGACCGGCACGCTCGAGGCCTATCAGGCGCGGCACCCGCAGTTGAGCGCCGCGCAGCTCTTCCGCTTCATGGGGATCGACCTGGAGAACCCGGCCTCGGTGCTGTCCTGCATCCGGCAGGCGCGCGAGAACGCGCACGCGGTGCGCGGCCAGATCACCGCCGAGATGTGGGAAGCCATCAACACCAGCTGGCTGGAAGCCCGCGAGCTCGCGCGCAAGGGCGTGGCCGAGCCTTCGTCGTTCTTCGACTGGGTGAAGGAGCGCTCCCACCTGTTCCGCGGCGCGACCTACGGCACGCTGCAGCGCAACGACGCGTACTGCTTCATCCGGCTCGGCACCTTCGTCGAGCGCGCGGACAACACCGCGCGGCTGCTCGACGTGAAGTCGCAGCTGATCGCGCCGGCCGTGGACACGCTGGCGCCGGTCGACGCGCCGAGCGAAAGCGCGCCCGACTTCTACGCCTGGAATGCGCTGCTGCGGTCGCTGTCGGCGTTCGAGGCGTACCACGCGGCCTATCGCGACAGCTTGAACGGCCGCCGCGTGACCGAGCTGCTGATCCTGCGTCCGGACGTGCCGCGCTCGCTGCGCGCCTGCTGCGACGAGATCCGCGCGGTGCTGCCGCAGATCGAAGCGCGCGAGGGCGCCGAGGACGCGGGCCGCAATGTCAAGCAGAGCGCCGGCCGGCTCGCGCTGCGGCTGGAGTATGGTGCGGTGGATGAGATCCTCGACCAGGGGCTGCACCCCTGGTTGACGGGCTTCCTGCAGGATTCGGCACGGCTGGGCCGCGACATCCAGCAGGCCTACTTCGAGGCGCAGTGACGGCAGGCGGGCGACCGCCCGGCCGCACGACCCCTTCGATCCTCCGGATCCGAGGGCCCCACCGCACAGAAAGAGCGCCATGCATCTGCACATCTCGCACGAGACCGTCTACGCCTATGACTCACCCGTGGCGCGCAGCACGCAGTACCTGCGGCTGACGCCGCGCCCGACGCGCGGCCTGCGCGTGCTGCACTGGCAGCTGGAACTGCCGTCGCCCGCCAGCGCCTGCAAGGACGCGTTCGGCAACACCATGCACGTGCTGAGCCTGGACGGGCCGCGGCGCGACATCGTGCTGCGCGCGATCGGCGAGGTCGACACCGATGACGCGCCGCCCACGCCGGACCCCGAAGAAGAGTTGCCCTCCCCGCTGTTCCTGCGCGACAGCGCGCTGACGCGCGCGGACGAGCAGTTGCGGCTGTTCGCCGGTGGCTTCGCGGACGCGGCGAAGGCCGACGCGCACGGCGCACTGCTGGCGTTGATGGCGGCCATCGGCGAGCGCATGCCTTACGTGCGGGGCTATACCGATGCCGCGACGCCCGCGGCGGAGGCCTTCGAGACGGGTCACGGCGTCTGCCAGGACCATGCGCAGGTCTTTGTCTGCTGCGCGCGGCTGCTGGGGCTGCCGGCGCGTTACGTGTCGGGTTACCTCGCGACGGATTTCGAGCATGTGGCGAGCCACGCCTGGGCGGAGGTGCGCCTGCCCGCGGCCGACGCCACCGCCCCCGCGCACGGCATGGCCGGAGGCTGGCTGGGCTACGACATCAGCAACCAGTGCCTGGCGGACGGGCGCTACGTGAAGCTGGCGACCGGCGCGGACTACCTGGACGCCTGCCCGGTGCGCGGTGTGCGCACGGGGGGCGGACTGGAGACGATGCGGGCGGAAGTGCACGTGAAGCCCGGCACGACCGACCAGCAATGAGCATGCACCACGACGGCGCGCCGCCAGCCTGATGCGCTAACCTTCCGCCCATGACTTACTGTGTTGCCATGCGGCTGCGTGCCGGCCTGCTGTTCGCGTCGGATTCGCGGACGAATGCGGGCGTGGATCACATCGCCACGTTCCGCAAGATGAATCTGTTCGAGCAGCCCGGCGAGCGCCTCGTCACGCTGCTCACGGCCGGCAATCTGGCGACCACGCAGAGCGTGGTGAGCCTGCTGCGCCAGCGCGCCTCGGCCGACGGCCGGCACCTGATGAACCTGACGTCGATGTACGACGTCGCGGAGCTGGTGGGCAAGACGCTCAAGGAAGTCGTCGCGCGCGACAGCGACGGCGTCGGCCAGCTGAACCAGGGCGTGGACTTCGGCGCCAATTTCATCGTCGGCGGGCAGATCCGGGGCGAAGCGCCGCGCGTCTTCCACGTCTATCCGCAAGGCAACTTCATCGAGGCGACGGAGGACACGCCCTACGTGCAGATCGGCGAGTCCAAGTACGGCAAGCCGATCATCGACCGCGTCATCGACTTCGACAGCTCGCTGGCCGAGGCCACGAAGTGCGCGCTGATCTCGTTCGACTCGACGATCCGCAGCAACCTGTCCGTGGGGCTGCCGATCGACATGCTGCTCTACAAGACCGACAGCTTCGCGCCGGCCGAACCGCACCGGATCACCAAGGATGATCCCTACTTCAAGACGATCAGCCAGGGCTGGGGCGGCGGCTTGAAGCGCGTGTTCGAGCAGCTGCCGGACGAAGACTGGTTCGCGTGAGCGGACCGGGCCGCTGCTGGCGGCTCAAGAGCGAGAGGCTGTCGACGCCGCCTTGCAGCGGATCGCGAAGTCCACGTGGTAATGCTCGTCATGGCGCACCCACGGCTTGCTTCGCATGAAGCTGAGGTGCTTCTCCAGCCACGGGCCGCGCTTCGTGGCGAAGAGTTTCGGCAGAAAGGCACGATCGAAGATCACCTGCGCAATGCCCGTGCCCTCCGCTCTCGCCGCTACGTCGAGCTGGTAAAGATGCTCCGCCATCGCCTCGAAGTCGATGCGGTACTCGCCATGCCGCGCCGCCCGGTCGAACTCGATGTCGTAGCCGAAGCGCTGCGTGACGGGCGTGGGCAGCGGCACTGACCGGTCCTTGCCGTCCCTGACGGGGACGAAGAAGTCCACCGAGGTGCCGTTCTGATGGGTGCGATGCGGCTTGAAGCGCCCACCGTCGGCGAGGCCGGTTTCGCCATAGACGAAAACGGTGCCTGGGAGCGCGGTCTCCAAGGTCCGGTAGCTGCGCTCGACGATCTGCGCCACCGACGAGTGCACGTAGGTTCGGCCCGCACCGGCGGCGATCGTGCTGTACGCCGAGAAGTTCGGACCGCTCAACGGGAGGCGGACGCTGTCGGCGATGCGCCCGTTGGCCACGGTGCCGAAACAACGGCTTTCGGCGGCGGCTCCGATCGACGGGAGGAAAGCGATCGCCACCGAGACGCCAAGGAGCCACGGCGTCGGTCGCCGCAGTGCTGTCGTGCGATTCAAGGCGCGGACGGTCCGGATGTGGCCGCGCCACCCTCGGCCGCCGGCGGGACCGGCTTCGCGAGCTGCGCGTTGATCTCTTCGAGGATCCGTTCCAGCGAGTCCTCGCCGTAGCCGCGGTGCATCGCGGCGATGCGGCCGTCGCGGTCGATGATGAACAGATGCGGCAGCGCGTTCACGCCGTAGGCCCGCTGCGCAGACTTGTCGGCGTCGTTGACGAGCTGGAGCTTGAAGTCCTTCATGATGCCGGCCACGCGGCGGAAGACCTTCTTGTCCTCGGTGTTCACCGCGATCACCCGCAGACGCTCCTTGGCGACGCCCTGCAGGCTTTCGAGCTGAGGCAGCTCCTTGAGGCAGTACGGGCACCAGGTCGCCCAGAAGGTGACGACGACGATCTGCCCGCGATGCTTGGCGAGGTTCAGCTCGTCCCCGTCCAAGGTGCGGCCGAGCCGTTCAGGCGCGAGGTCGCCGCGCTTCAGGCCTTCGGCGTGCACAGTCCCTGCGATCAAGGCGCACGCGGCCAGCAAGGTTCCCGCCAGACGGCGCGCTCCGACCTCGAATCTCATGGGTGACTCCCTGTCACGGCTCGCGGTCGAGACGCCGCGTGCGTGGGGAGTGATGCTAACGCGGCGGCTTGCAGTCGCAGACCTCGCTGCCGTTGTCGAAGACGACCCGCCAGCGGCCGTCGGCGCCGAGCCGCCATGTGGAGGCGAAACGCGCGACCAGCTTGTCCTTCACATGCACCGGTCCGGTGGAGTACCCGAGCTTGCCGTCGGGCAGCACTTCGACGAGATCGGGCGCCCAGGAGAACGGCGCTTCTGCGCCGTCGAAGAAGCGCTTCCAGTGCGCCAGCACGGCGGCCCGGCCGCGCAGCGGCTGCTTCCCGTCGATGAAGACGGCGTCCTCGGCGATGAACTCGGCGAAGGCCTTGAAGTCCCGCTTCGCCATCGTGGCCGCGAAGGCGACTTCGGCGGCGCGCACAGGATTGCTGTCGCCGACGCTGGCTTTGGCGGAAGACGCCGCAGCCGTCGAGGAGGTCATGGCGGTCGCACTCGAACGCACCGGACGTCAGCGCAAGCGAGGATCGAAGGATCAAGCGGCGATCGGGCATGGCGGGGCTCCTCGGAGTTCGAGGCGAAGTCTAGGCACGAACCGATCTTCAGCAGGAAGTCAGCTGACGCGCCGTGCCCTTCTTCCAAGGAACGCGGTAGACGCCAGCGCTCGCGGTGCGCGCATGCAGGACGATGAGCGGCCACCAATCGACCAACCGGGAGGCCATCGGCCAGAACGTCTGGGACGCCCATTGGTTGTCGAGCACATAGGCGATCAAACCGTTTCGTCGTATCGCCTTGCGCTCTTCACCCGCCCGCTTGTTCAGCTGATCGCGCGTGATCACGACCCAGCAAGATCCCTGCACTCCGAGTCCATCCATCCATGCCGTGTCGGCCATGTGCGCAGGAAACACTTCCTGCAGATGCACGACCCGCTCCGCGAGATGCTTCTCCTCGGACAGAACCGCCATCGCGCGAGCAATGGTCTCCGAAAGGTTGTTGTCGAACATCACCTTCATGCGGCGACCCTTTGCTCGAACTCGACGGCCGCCATGACTTCCTGAGGTGTCGCACGCCAGAGCCTCGAGACGAAGTCCAAGGCGCCCTTCTCTGCCATGTAGGACTGGTGGACGGTGATGGTCGGAACGCCGGTACGCTCGATGATGGGATGCCCGAACTGGCGGGACGGATCAATCACGATCAGTCGCTTCCTCGGCAACGGAAACCATCGCAAAGGCTGACCGTTGCCGTCGAAGTCGATCTGATCTTTCAAGGCCGGCCTGACGATCCGATCGAAAACGTACTGACGCCGCCGAACATCCACCAGCCGTCGATCCTGCGCGGAGGCGCCGACCACATCCATGAAGATGCGCTTTCCATCTGTCAGGAAGCGCTTGGACTGCAACGGGTATGGACCCAGGTCTTCCCGGGCCACTTCAATCGTCGCGCGGACCGCCTGCAAGGACACGCCTTGCCGGATCAGCTGCGTGACCATCCGCAGTTCCATCAGGTCCTTGAAACCCAGCACGTAGTCGCCGCCGATCTCTTCATCGTCGGCGTACTGGAGAAGCCACAAGGGCTGGGTGATCGACGTCCCTGAGGCCGTCCGGCGCGAATAGCCTTTCAGCCATCGGCGCACGTTGCGCACATCGGCGCCGACCAATTGGGCAGCGCGAGGAATGCGGTAAAGACCGGTACCGACAAGCGAATGACGTTGACTCATGACGAAGCAGTTTAGGAACGCCTCGTGAGTCCGGCATCGAGCCGGCGGGGGATGTTGCCGCTGGGACACGCCCCATCGGGCGCCCCCCTTCAGTGGGTACTCAATCGTCGAGTGATTTCAGGAACTGCTTCAACTCCGGCGTCCTCGGCGAGCCGAAGACATCGGCCGGCGTGCCGATCTCGTGCACCCGGCCTTGATGCATGAAGATCACCCGGTCCGCGACCTTGCGCGCGAAGTTCATCTCGTGCGTGACCATCAGCAGCGTCATGCCCTCGTCGGCCAGCGATTCGACGACGCGCAGCACCTCGCCGACCAGCTCCGGATCGAGCGCCGACGTGATCTCGTCGCACAGCAGCACCTGCGGCTCCATCGCCAGCGCCCGCGCGATGGCCACGCGCTGCTGTTGGCCGCCGGACAGCTGGTCCGGCATCGCGTCGAATTTCTCCGCCAGGCCCACGCGCGCCAGCAGCGCGCGTGCCTGCTCGGCGGCGTCCTTCTCGGAACGCCGCTTCACCAGCGTCGGCGCCAGCATCACGTTGCGCCCGACGCTCAGGTGCGGGAACAGGTTGAAGCTCTGGAAGATCATCCCGACCTGCTGCCGCAGCGCGCGCATCGCCATCGCGCTGTCGTGCAGCAGCGGCTTGTCGGCCACGCGCAGCGAGCCGTCCTGGAACTGCTCCAGCCCGTTGATGCAACGCAGCAGCGTGCTCTTGCCCGAGCCGCTCTTGCCGATCAGCGCGATCACCTCGCCGCGCATCACGTCCAGGTCGATGCCCTTCAGCACCTCGTTCGTCCCGTAGGACTTGCGCAGCGCGGTGATGCGCACGATGGGGACGCCCGGGGCGGGCATCGTCGTCGGTGCAGTCTCGCCGTCGATGGCGTTGTCGACGGCCCCGCCCATGGCGTGGTCGATCACGTGATCGATCGTCTTGTCAGGCAGTGCGGCCATGCTGCTTCCTTTCGAGGTGTTGGGCGGCCAGGCTCACGGGGAAGCACAGCACGAAATAGAACAGCGCCACGCAGCCGAAGACCAGGAAGGGCTTGAAGCTCGCGTTGGCGATCATCCCGCCGGCCTTGGTCAGTTCCACGAAGCCGATCACCGACGCCAACGCGGTCCCCTTGATGACCTGCACCAGGAATCCGACCGTCGGCGCGATCGCCAGGCGCGCGGCCTGCGGCAGGATCACGTGGCGCAGTTGCTCGCCGAAACTCATCGCCAGGCTGCGCGCGGCCTCCCACTGGCCGCGCGGCACGGCCTCGACACAACCGCGCCAGATCTCGACCAGGTAGGCGCTCGTGTAGAGCGTCAGCGCCAGCGAGGCCGCCGTCCAGGCCGAGACCTCGATGCCCAGCAGCGAGACGCCGAAGTAGGCGAGGAACAGCTGCATCAGCAGCGGCGTGCCCTGGAAGACCGCGACGTAGGCGCCGATCACGCGCTGCGTCTTGGCCCCCAAGCCGATGCGCAGGCACAGCAGCGTCGCGCCGACCAGGCCGCCGCCGATGAAGGCGATCAGCGACAGCGCCACCGTCCAGCGCAAGGCGAGCGCCAGGTTGCGAAGAATGTCCCAGAGGGTGAACTCAATCATGGGCGCCTCCCGTTCCGGTGCCGGCACCTGCCAGCCGTCGCCACAGCGGCGGCTTCAGGGCGACCGGCGTGCCGCCGAACAGCCACTTCGGCCCCGCCCAGAGCAGGAAGCGCCGCGTGATCATCGACAGCGCCAGATAGATGGCCAACGCGACGAAGGTCGCTTCGAACGCACGGAAGTTGCGGCTGTGGATCAGGTTGGCGGCGTAGCTCAGCTCCTCGGTGGAGATCTGTCCGCACACCGCCGTGCCGAGCATCACGATGACGATCTGGCTGGTCATCGCCGGCCACACGCGCTTGAACGCCGGCGGCAGGATCACGCGCGTGAAGACCTGCGTCGGACCGAGGGCCAGGCTTTGCGCCGCTTCCCACTGCCCCTTGGGCGCGGCCTGGATGCCGGCGCGAAGGATCTCGGTGCCGTAGGCGCCGAGGTTCAGCGTCATCGCGATGAGCGAGGCGGCCTCGGGCGACAGCTTCACGCCGAGCGCCGGCAGGCCGAAGAACACGAAGAACAGCTGCACGATGAAGGGCGTGTTGCGCAGCAGCTCGACATAGACGCCGACGCCGCGCCGCAGCGCCGTCGACCCGCAGGCGCGGGCCCACGCGCCCAGCGTCGCGATCAGCAGGCCCAGCGGCACGGCGATCACCGTGAGGCCCACGGTCCATGCGAGGCCACGCAGCAGCAGCGGCCATTCGGCAAGGACGGCACCGAAGTCGAACTCGATCATGGGCGGCTCCCGAAGTGCCTGCTATGCGCAATCAATGCCGGAGGGCAGCGGGCTCACCGCTCAGAGCGGCAGCTCGCCCGCGCCGCGGCCCAGCCACTTCTTGGAGAGCGCCTCGAGTTCCCCGCCCTGCTTGGCCGCGGCGACGATCGCGTTGACCTTCGCGAGCAGGGCGTCCTCGCCCTTGGCCACGCCGATGAAGCACGGGCTGTCCTTGAGCAGCAGCTTGTATTCGATGTTCAGGCCGGGCTGGCGCTGCATCAGGTTGCCGGCGACGGCGGCGCTGGTGGCGACCACCTGCGTCTGGCCCGCGGCAAACGCGGCGATGGTCGCGTTGTTGTCCTCGAAGCGCTTGAACTCCAGCGTGGCCGGCGCGACCTTGGCGAGCTCCTGGTCCTCCATCGCGCCGCGCGTCACCGCGACGGTCTTGCCGGCGAGGTCGGCGAAGCTCTTGATCGCCAGGCTCTTCGGCGCGAAGACGGCTTGATAGAACGGGGCGTAGGCCGAGCTGAAGGCGATGACCTTCTCGCGCTCCGGGTTCTTGCCGAGCGTCGAGATGACGAGGTCGGCCTTCTTCGTCTGCAGATAGGGGATGCGGTTGGCGCTGGTGACCGGCACCAGCTCGACCTTCACGCCAAGCTTGGCGGCGATCAGCTCGGCCATCGCGACGTCCAGGCCTTGCGGCTTCATGTCGGGACCGACGAAGCCGTAGGGCGGGTAGTCGGTGGGGATCGCGATCTTGATGGTCTTGGACTTGGTGATCGTGTCCAGCGCGGTCTGCGCGTGCGCGCCCGGCGCCATGACACCGATGCTGAGGCCGAGGCCGGCGGCCAGCAGCAGGCGACGCGGCATGAGAGTGCGGACGGAGGGACGGACGGCGTGGCTCATAGCAGGGCTCCTAGGTAGGGGGCGGGGGCGGAATCGGCGGCGTCGGCCGCCACCGTGCGCGCGCGGGAACGGCGCGCCGGCGCGGCGGGGGAAGCTGGGGAAGACGCGGAGGCACTCGACGCCATCGGCGTGAGCGCCTGCCGCAGGTGATGCAGCGGGTCGTCGGTCTGTGTCTCGAGCTGCAGGCCGGCCTGCACGCTGGCGAGGTGCTCGGCCATCAGCGCCTCGGCGCGGACGGCGTCGCCCTGCTCGAGCGCGGCCACGATGGCGACGTGCTCCTGGCAGGACTGCGCCGCGTCGTGCGACGACTGGTAGAGCATCGCGATCAAGGTGGTGCGCGCGGTGTAGTCGCGCAGCGTGTCGGCGAGCAGGCTGTTGCCGAGGCACTCGGCCAGACAGACGTGGAAGTCACCCAGCAGGAAGCTGCGCGCGCCGATGTCGTCACCGCGCAGCGCGGCCTTCTCCTGCGCGAGGTGCTTCTTCAGACGCGTGAGCGCGGGCTTGTCGAGCGGTCGCCGACCGCGCAGCAGGCCGAGCTCGATGACGCGGCGGGCCTCGAAGGCTTCACGGGCTTCGTCGCGGGAGGGGGCGATGAGGTACCAGCCGCGACGAGCACTGACGGTGACGATGCCGCGCGCGGCGAGCCGCGTCAGCGCCTCACGGACGATGGTGCGGCTGCAGTCGAAGAGCAGCGCGAGCTGCTGCTCGCCGAGGCGGGTGCCCGGCGCCAGCTTCTGCGCGAGCACCGCATCGATGATGCGCTGGCTGATGTCGGTGGCGGTGATGCCCATGCACGGGGCTTTGCAGCTTCCGTGCCAGTGCGGGTACTCCCTGCCTTCCCAGGCTCATCTGTCTTGTATGCAAGCCAGAACGACACCCACGCACCGCCGTTGCGCACAAGCTTGGTGTGGCGGGCACTGTCGCAGTGCCCGACCGGCACCTCATCGTCACGCTGCTGCGGCGCTCTCCTGCCTCACGTCAGGCTGCGAGGGTGAACGCTCTACGGCACCTTTCAGAAATGGAGCGTGCTTGATGTGCCCGTAGAGATTGAGAAGCCGCTTCTCCGCTCGTTTCAAGATGGTCTCGTACAGCATGGGGCGGATCCTCACGCCGATCGGGTACGGGGCTTCGAACTCTTCGCCGGACTCGATGCAGTCGCCCAGGATGTATGCATCCACACGCGTGTGCGGCTTGATGCAGCCGACCTTACGAAGTTCCTTGTAGTACTTCCAGACCTGTTCACGCTCGCGGCTACCGATCTCCTTGCCCGTCGTCTTCAGTTCAATGATCACCAGGTGATCGATGCCATCGACCTCATGAATATCGTCAAACGAAGGACAGGCATAGAGCCCGACGCTGCTGTCCGGCAGTACGACGAAGTCGGGACGGCACCGGGACCCAGTTCCCTCTGGAAGCTTGAGGAGCCGCTGGATGACCGTAGTCATCCCCTCATTTGCGGTGAACTCCGCGGACTCGAAGTGAGGTCCGAACATCCAAAGTCCGCGTTTGAAGAGTGGCTGGAGTTCATGGACCTCGTCAACACCGATGACGCTGAGCTTGCCTCGCAGCTCGGCCATGAGTCGCAGACGACACTCCACCTCATTCAGCACCAGTGCGGCCATGCTGGCCGACCAGCGGCTCAGGATGTCGCGGAGGGCACCCGAATTCGCATCGGGCAAGTGTTCATCGTTGCTTGCTTCAATCACTTCTGTCTCCTGCGGTTGGGAAGACAGCCAGTGTCTGAAAGAACTTCGGCGCCGAATATGGCGCCGAATTGCAGGAGTCGCTGATATGGAAGTCAGTGTCAGCCGTCGACCCGCATCGAGTAGTCAACCGCCTTCGCGTCCTTGGTCAACCGTCCGACCGAGATGCGGTCGACGCCCGTCGCCGCGATCCAGCGCAGCTGGTCGATGGCCACGCCGCCGGAGACCTCCAGCAAGGCCTGACCCCCGGCGATCGCCACCGCCTCGCGCATCATCGGCTCGCTGAAGTTGTCCAGCAGCACGCTGACCGCGCCGGCCTTCAGGGCCTCGCGCAGTTGCTCGATGGTCTCGACCTCGACCTGGATCGTTACGCCGGCGTCCAGCGCCTGCGCCTGCTGCAGTGCCTGCATCACGCCGCCGGCCGCGGCGATGTGGTTCTCCTTGATCAGGATCCCGTCGTAGAGGGCCAGGCGTTGATTCGCCCCGCCGCCCACGCGCACCGCGTACTTCTGCGCCAGTCGCAGGCCCGGCAGCGTCTTGCGCGTGTCCAGCACCGCGCAGCCGCGCGGGTTCGGGCTGGCGCCTTCGATCGCGCGTGCATGTGCGCGCGTCGTCGTCGCCGTGCCCGACAGCAGCTGCAGGAAGTTCAGCGCCGGCCGCTCGGCCGACAGCAGCGAACGGCCTTCCGCCTCGATGCGGCAGACCACCGTGTCGGACGCCATGTCGGCGCCTTCCTCATACGACCACTCGATCCGCGACGACCCGTCCAGCGCCAGGAAGACGCCCTCGAACCAGTCGCGGCCGCACAGCACCGCCGCCTCGCGCACGCGGACATGCGCCGTCACGCGCCGGCCCGCCGGCACCAGCCGCGCGGTCCAGTCGGCGACGCCGATGTCCTCGAACAGCGCATCGCGGATGTTGCGCGCGCGGGCTTCGTCCAGGGTCTCGTTGTGATCGAACATCGTCGCGGGTCTCTGACTGGCGCCGGGTTACTCGGCCTCGCCGATCGTGATCGACAGCTCGCCGAAGCCCTCGATCACGCCGACGATCTTGTCGCCCGGCTTCACCGGACCGACCCCTTCCGGCGTGCCCGTGTAGATCAGGTCGCCCGGCTCCAGGTGATAGAACTGCGACAGGTTGGCCACCAGCTCCGGAATGCTCCAGATCATGTCCGACAGGTCGCCGCGCTGCTTCTCCACGCCGTTCACCGACAGCGTGATCGCGCCCTTGCTCAGCTCGCCCTGCTCCGAACGCGGCACCAGCTCGGTGATCACCGCCGAGTGCTCGAAGCCCTTGCCCAGGTCCCAGGGCCGGCCGATGGCCTTGGCCTCGTTCTGCAGGTCGCGGCGCGTCATGTCCAGCCCGGCGGCGTAGCCCCAGACCGCATCGCCGGCCTGCTCGGGCGTCGCCTTGAACACCGGCTTGCCGATCGCGACGACCAGCTCCATCTCATAGTGCAGGTTCTTCGTGCCCGGCGCGTAGGGGATGGTGCCGCCCGACGGCGCCAGCGCGCTGGCCGGCTTGGTGAAGTAGAACGGCGGCTCGCGATCCGGATCGCTGCCCATCTCGCGGGCGTGGGCGGCGTAGTTGCGGCCGACGCAGAAGATGCGGCTGACGGCGTAGAGCGCGTCGGTGCCGCGCACGGCCACGGCGGCCTGCGGCGCTGGGGGGAAGAGGTAGTTGCTCATGACGGTGCGGACGTAACGATCGAAACGATCATGAAAGGAAAGAAGGGTGCGCGCAGCATAACCTTGGCAAATCCGCGCCGCATTGCTAGGGTTGCGGCCATGTTTGAAGCCCGCCCCGCCGGTCAGCGCCTGACCGTCCTGACGTGTGCCCTGATCCTGGCCGCCTGCGCCAGCCCTGGCCCCTCCTCCACCCGTTCCTCCTCCGGCGGCGCCAAGGTCTCCTCCTGGCCCGACCGGGACGGCCCCGACGCCGTCGTTCCCCCCGATCTCAAGAAGGTCCCCGATGCGGTGCCCCGGCTGGAGTCCATCCGCAAGGGCGGCCCCAACAAGCCGTACGAAGTGCTCGGCGAACGCTACGAGCCGATCGCCGAGGACAAGCCGCTGGTGCAGAAGGGCCTGGCGTCCTGGTACGGCCGCAAGTTCCACGGCAAGCCGACGTCCAGCGGCGAGATCTACAACATGTACGCGATGACCGCCGCGCACGCGACGATCCCGATCCCGAGCTACGCCCGCGTGCGCAACCCGAAGAACGGCCGCGAGATCATCGTGCGCATCAACGATCGCGGACCCTTCCACAAGGGCCGCATCATCGACCTGAGCTACACCGCCGCGCTCAAGCTGGACGTGCTCAACGGCGTGGCGCCGGTGGAGATCGAACGCATCACCTACGAGGACATCCGCACCGGCGCGTGGACACGCGACCGCGACACCCTCTCGCCCGATCCGAAGGTCGCCCCCGACACGCCGGTGTATGCCGCCGCCACGCCCAGCGGCGCGCCCGACCTGACGACCACCGCACAGATGCGCCCGCCGGTCACGCCGGTGCCGGCGCAAGTGCCGCTGCCGGCGCCGCTGATCCCGCCGGTGGCCAAGGCGGACCGGCCCGCCGCGTCCTCGACTTCCTCGACGGCGACGGCCTCTCCGTCGACGCTTCCTTCGACGTCTCCGTCAGCGGCGCCCGATGCGGGCATGACGCCGATTCCGATCACCGCGCTGCCGCCCGGCAGCGACTTGCCGCCGTCGGGCCAATCCAAGGCCGACGCGATGGCGACCGCCACCGCCGGCGCGATCGCCGCGACCGACTCGCAGGCACCGGTGCCCGCGCTGAAGATCGCCGCCGCGCAGGGCTACTGGCTGCAGTTCGGCGCGTTCTCCCGCATGGAAGGCGCCGAGCAGCTGCGCGAGCGCTTCACGCGCGGCATGGAAGAACTCGCGCCGATGCTGACGATCTTCAAGGACAAGAACCTGCACCGCCTGCAGGCCGGCCCGTTCGCGAGCCGCGAGGATGCCCGCGCCGCCGCGGACCGCGTCCGCACGTCGATGGCGCTGACACCGATCCTGGTCGAGCGGCGCTGAGGACTCAGCGCCCGCCGGCCACGTCCAGCGTGGCACCGACGGTGTAGCTGGCCGCGTCGGACATCAACCAGACGATGACTTCGGCGATCTCCTCCGCGCGGCCGAGCCGGCCGATCGGAATGCCCTTGGCCGCCTCCGCCAGCCGGGCCTGCAGCTCGTCCGCCGGAAGGCTGTCGGCATGGATGTCGGTCTCGATGACGCCAGGGCGTACACCGTTGACCCGGATGCCCTGTCCGATCAGCTCATGCCCGAGGCTCAAGGTCAGCGTGTCCACCGCGCCCTTGCTGGCGGCGTAATCCGAATAGAGATTCGCCGATCCGCGCTGCGCCGCGCGCGACGACAGGTTGACGATCGCGCCGCCGCGTCCGCCGTGCGCGGTGCTCATCCGCACGGCGGCCTGCTGCGTGCAGTAGATGAGGCCGAAGACATTGACCTCGAAGACACGCCGGATGCGGTCGGGGGTCAGGTCTGCCAACGAGGCCATGCGTCCCACCATGCCGGCGTTGTTCACCAGCCCGGTGAGCCGGCCGAGCCGCGCGTCGACCTGCGCGAACATCGCCGACACCTGCTGCGGATCGGCAACGTCGGCGCGGATCGTCACCGCCCGCCGTCCCAGCGCCTGCACACGCCGCGCCGTGTCTTCGGCGGCATCGACGTCCTGCCGATAGTTGAGTGCGAGGTCGTGGCCACGCGCCGCCAGCAGCAGCGCGGTCGCCGCGCCGATGCCGCGGCCGGCGCCGGTGATCAGCGTGATCGGGCGATCGGCCTCATCGGTCGTCGCGGCGGGCCCGCCGGCCCCCTCGGAGTCAGGGACATCATTCGTCATGCGCGCGATTGTGCGCGCGGCATCGCTTTGCGATGATGATCCGCATGCCGCCGCTCGACGCCGCCACGCTGCTGATGGTGATCGCCGTGATCGACGCCGTCGCGTGTGTCGTCTGGCTCGCGCTGGGCGAGGCGCTGCGCATCGCGCCGCGGGCCTCGCGGCGGATCTCGGCGTATCACGGCCTGCTCGCACTGGCCTGGTGGCCGACGCTCCCGGACTCGATGGAGCGGCTGGTCGCGTTGCCGCTGGACCTGGTCTCCGCGGGCCTGCTCACCGCCGGCGTGCGCGCGCTGACACGGGTCCGCGACGGCGCCTGGGACATCGTCGCCATCGTCGGCCTCGGGCTCGTCGCCACCGCCTTCACGGCCGGCGATCCGGACCTGGCGACCGCGCGCGCCATCTCCAACCTCGTCGGCGGGGTGCTGGCGCTGATGGCCGCATGGACGTCGCCATCGGCGCGGGCTTCCGGATCGGACTCACCAGCGTCGTCGTGCTGCCGTACGGCGTGCTGGCCGCCGGCTGCATCTGGCGCGCGGGCGGACTGCTCGGCTGGCTCCCGGCGGGACTGAGTCCCGCGGGCCTGGGCGCCAATGCGCCACTCGCGCTGTTGCGTCTGGTGGTGGATCTGTCGATCGCCACCGGACTGGTCGCGCTCGTCATCCAGCGCCTGATCGCGCGGGTGCGCCATCTGACCCGTCGCGATGCGTTGACCGGCCTGCTCAACCGCCGCGCGCTGGAAGAGCACCTCGCCCGCCTGCAGGCGCAGGCCGAGCGCGGCCGCCGCCATGCCGTGCTGGTGCTGGACGTCGACCACTTCAAGCGCATCAACGACGAGCTCGGTCACGCCGGCGGCGACGCCGCGCTGCAGCACCTGGCGGGCGTGCTCGGGGCGACGCTGCGCGACACCGACTGTTTCGGGCGTCTGGGCGGCGAGGAATTCGCCGTGTTGCTGCCGGACTCCGACCTGGACGGCGCGATGCTGGTCGCCGAGCGCCTGCGCGAATTGCTGCAGAAGCAGCCGCTGGCGTGGGGCGACAAGCTCTGGCCGATCAGCGCGAGCTTCGGCGTCGCAACCATGCATCCGGGCGACGCCAACGGCCACGGCGCGCTGTCGCGGGCCGACGCGGCGATGTACGCGGCGAAGGCGCGCGGACGCAATCGCGTGCTGCGCGCCGCCGGCGAGCCGGAACTCGCCTGATGCTGCCCGTCGCCGATCCCGTCACGCTGATCGCCGCATTGGTGGCGCTGTTCGGCGTCGCGGCGGTGGTCTGGCTCATGCTCGCCGTCGGTCTGCGCGAGTCGCCCTGGGCATGCGCCAGCGTGGCCGGCGCGAACGCGGCGCTGGCGGGCTCGTTCCTGCTGCATGAGGCGCTGGGTCTCGCCCCGCGCATGAACGACGGGTGGTCGGACTTCCTGTCGCTGGCGGCCTTCGGCCTGGTCCGCGTGACGGTGCCGCTGGTCGGCGAGCGGCCCGCGCCATGGCGTTCGACCGCGCTGCTGATCGTGGCTGTCGGACTCGGCACGGCGCGGTTCACGGGCGGACCGGGGACGCTGCCGCACACGCTGGTGCTCTTCGGCGCCATGAGTGCGCTTGCGCTGCTGTCGGCCTTCGACGCCTGGCGGCTGATGCGCGCGCGTGGGCTGAATGCGCGGGCGGCGCTGGTGCTCGCCTCCCCGCTGGTGGTCGTCGGGTTGCTGCTGCTCTCGCGGCCGGTGGAGGCCTCGCTCGCGCCGGGCCGCACCGGGGACATCGACGTCGCCAGCGCCTTCAACATCGCGTGGTTGTGGGCCTCGTTGGTGCTGGCGCTGTTGATCAACGGCTGGATCGCGTTCCTGCTGCTGATGAAGCTGGTGCTGGAGATCCGCCGCTTGACCGAGCGCGACCCGCTGACCGACGCGCTGAACCGGCGTGCGCTGTCCGAGGCCGTGGACCTCGAGCATTCGCGCCAGATGCGCGGTCACGGCTACGCGCTGGTGCTGCTGGACATGGACCGCTTCAAGCAGCTGAACGACACGCTCGGCCACGCGGCCGGCGATGCGGCGCTGAGGTCGCTGGTGACGCTGCTGAAGCCGTGCCTGCGCGAGGTGGATCGCTTCGCGCGTCTGGGCGGCGAGGAGTTCTGCGTGCTGCTGCCCCACACCGGCATCGCCGGCGCCGCCCTGGTGGCGGAGCGGATGCGGACGCTGCTCGCGGAACACCCGTTCGCCTGGGAAGGACAGGGCTGGCCGCTGACGGCCAGCTTCGGCATCGCCGAGTCCATGACTGGAGACGCCACCGCCGCCGACGTGCTGCGACGCGCCGATCAGGCGCTCTACCGCGCGAAGGCGCAGGGGCGCAACGTGGTGCAGGCGGTGGAACTCGAACTGGCACGGAGGCCGGAGCGCTGATCTGCTCCGGCGATCCGTTTCAGGGGTCCGCTTCAGGGATCCTCTCTCGGCCCCCTTCAGCGAAGTGCCAGTGTGAAGCGCTCAGGTGCAGCCCCCGTCAGAACCGGCCGCGCACGCTCAGCATCACGCTGCGCGGATCCCCGTAGTTGGGATAGTCGAGGTTGGCCCAGTAGGTCTTGTCCAGCGCGTTGCGGACCGACAGGCCGAGGCTGAAGTGGTCGTTCAACTGGTAGTTGGCATGCAGGTTCAGCAGCACGTAGCTGCCCTGCGTGACGGTCACCGTGCCCAACGTCGGATGCGGGATGCCATAGCCCGCCACCGTGCTCTGCGCATTCACGCCGGCGCCGACGGTGAGCCGCTCCCACGCGCCGCGCAGGCGGTAGCTGGTGCTGAGCTGCACCGTGTGACGCGGCAGGTTCGCGTAGATCAGGTCCAGCGCGTTGCGCGTGATGCGCGTATTGGCGTAACCCGCGTTCAAGGTCCAGCCGGGCGCGAGCTGGCCGGCAACGTCGAGCTCGAAGCCCTTGGTCTTCGTCCCGTTGACGCCGATGTAGGCGGAGCCGCCGTCGGGCAGCGTGCCCTCCGGCACCGACGAGTCGCGCACCGCGTAGTGGTCCTGCTTGGCCTCGAACACCGCGGCCGACACCGCCAGGCGCTTGTCGAGGAACTCGCCCTTGATGCCGAACTCGGTGTTGCTGCCGCGGACCGGCGCGAGCAGGTTGTCGTTCTTGTCCTTGTAGTTCTGCGGCTTGAACAGGTCGGTGTAGCTCGCGTACAGCGAGACCGCGTCGCTGATGTCGTAGACGACGCCGAAGTACGGCGACACCTCGTCGGTCACCTTGTAGGCGCCCGTCCGGGCCGTGAAGTTGCCGGACGCGTTGAAGGCGTCGGTGCCGGTCTTCCAGTAGCTCAGCCGCGCGCCGGTGATCACCGACAGCGGCTCCAGGACCTTCCATCGGCCCATCGCGAAGACGCCGCTCTGTTCGGTCTCGGCGACGCGCTTCGCGCCGGTGGCGCTGAAGGTCGGCGCGGGCGCGTTGCCGTCCCAGTTGTGGATGTCGGGGATGTTGTAGCTCCACGAGGCGACCGAGGTCAGCGTCGGCGTGGTCGTCGTCGTCTTCACGCCGTTGGCACCGATCACCAGGTCGTGCTGGCGGCCGAACAGCGTCAACGTGCCCGAGGCGTAGAGATCCAGGCTGTCGCGCTTCTCCCAGCTCTTGCCGACGGCGGCGAGCAGTTTCAGCCCCGCGCCGGTCTTCGGGTCCGGATAGCCGCTGGCATAGGTGCGCAGGCTGAAGGTGTTGCCTTCGCTGTGGTTGACGATGGCCTTCAGCGTCCAGTCGCCGCCGAGCTTCTGCTCGAGCTGCGCGTAGCTCGTGCCGTTGTGGCGCGACCAGCGCGTCCACGGCGGCGAGAAGCTGGTCTCGCGTGGCAGGTCGGCGAGCGAGCCGTCCGACCCGAAGCGCGGGATCGTGCCCCAGATCGGGCCCTTGGGCACGTTGTTCTGGTCCTGGTAGCCGAGGGTCAGCGTCGTGCTGTCCGTCAGGTCGGCTTCGACGGTGGCCATGAAGGCGGTCTTGGTCTCGCTGTGGCGATCGCGATAGCCGTCCTTCTCCTGCGCCGAGGCGATCAGGCGTGCCCGCACGCGGCCGTCGCGGGTGATCGGCGTGTTGAGGTCGGCCTCGACACGATGGAAATCCTCGGAGCCCATCACCAGCCCGCCGTAGGCCGAGAACGCCTTCTCCGGCCGCTTGCGGATCATGTTGACCGTCGCGGACGGAATGCCGGCGCCGGTGGTCAGGCCGTTGGCGCCGCGCACGACGTCGATGCGCGAGTAGAAGACGGTGTCGTACTCCTGCTGCGTGCCGCCGCTGTAGGTCGGCACGCCGTCGGTCTGGAAGTCGGTGATCTGGAAGCCCCGCGCGAAGTACAGCGGACGCTGCGTGTCGTAGAAGGACACGTTCACGCCGGTGATGTTCTGCATCACGTCGTTGATGCTGATCAGCGTCTCGTTCTCGAGGCGGCTCGCGTCGAGGCTGCTCATCGACTGCGGCGTCTCGCGCGCGGTCAGCGGCAGGCGCGTGCTCGCTCCCTCGAGCTTCTTGCGCGCGGCGCTGATGGTGACGCGGTCCAGCGCACGGCGGCGGTCGGCGCGGGTCGCGCCCTCGCCGGTGGATTCATTGGCAGCTTCGGCGGCAGGTTCAGCCGCAGCTTGGGCGGCATCAGCGTCGACATGCGGGACATCGACATCGCGGCCGGACGCCGGCATCGACTGGGCCATGGCGGCACCGGCGGACAAGAGCAAGGCGACCGCAGCCGCGACAGGGGTTCGAGAGGAGCGTGACATGGGGAGGAGCAGCAGCAAGCAGGCGTGAGCCCGCATACCGGCGCGCGCAAGCGCACCGGCCCCGGGGAGGGAGGTGAATGACGGAGGCTTGCGGGATCGGCTCCAGCGTCGCGCGGCGTGTGCAACGGACGTTGCCAGGCGCGGGGGAGCGGAAGATCAGGCTGGCAGGAAGTTCATCGGCGGGGAGTTACCCGACAGATGAGAACTGTTCTCATTGTAGAAACAGATTCGGCCAGCAGTCGGGCAAGACCTGTCACCGTGTGCGGGCTTCAGGCTGGGCCTCATTCGAGTCGCCAAGCGCGGGCTCTCCACGGGGCATGGGGGATCCCTCCAGGACCCCCAAGCCCCATTCCGGCCCCAGTGACGTTCGAGCGTTCGAGCGTTCAAGCGTTCGAGCGTTTGTGGCGTTCGTGGCGGCAGGTGTGTTCGTCGACGGCCGTGCTCAGGCCAGGGCGACACGGTTGCGGCCCAGGTGCTTGGCGCGTTCGACGGCGGCGTTGGCGCGCGCGATGAGCAGGTCGGTCGCGTAGGGCGGCGCGCTCGCCAGGCCCATGCTGAGCGTCACGTCCAGGCCCGGTGCGAGCTCATGCCACGGGTGCACGGAGACGCTGGCGCGGATGCGCTCGCAGACCTCGAAGCCGCGGTCCGCGATGGTGTCGGGGAACACGACGAGGAACTCCTCGCCGCTCCATCGCAGCAGCAGGTCGGAGCCGCGCGTGTTCTCGCGCAGGAGTTCGGCGAGCTCCTGCAGCACACGGTCGCCGATCTCGTGGCCGTGGCGTTCGTTGATGTTGCGCAAGCCGTCGGCGTCGATCAGGGCGACGGTCAGCGGACGCGCCTCCTGCTCCGCCGTGCGCAGCAGCGGCGGCAGGCGGGTTTCCAGGCAGCGCCGGTTGCCCAGGCCGGTCAAGGGATCCTTGAACTCGGCGGCATCGCGCGCGGCGACACTCGCCGGGTCGGTGGCGAATTCCGCCTCCATGCGCGAGACGAAGTACTGCGATTGCGCCATCAGCTGCGAGACCGCGCGCCGACGCTCCAGCGTGCGCGCCTGTTCGAGGTGGAACAGCGACGGCCCGAGCAGCGCGAGCGCCTTCGCGGCCCGATAGCTGGCCTGGTGCAGCCGCACGCGCAGGAACAGCGGCACGTCGTGAAGCGCGGGACTCGTCGCCGCTGCCGGTGCATCGGTGGTGGCGACGTGCTCGGTCTCCGCGCACAGCACCTGCAGTTGCTGCCAGGCCATGCGAGCCTGTCCGCGCGCGAGCTGCAGCTCGGCGAGCATGCAGCGCAGGCGCCAGTCCAGCAGCCGGAAGCCGGCGCGCTCGCATTCGTCGCGGGCCTCGATCAGCATCGGCTCGGCCTCGTCGAGGCGTCCCATCAGCAGCAGCACCTCGGCGAAGTTGGACGCGGTCAATGCGATGCCGTAGCGGTCGCCGAGCTGCAGCGAATGCGGACGCGCCTCGCGGGCGAGTTCCAGCGCGCGTTCGAGCGTGCGCGTCGCCTGCGCCGGCGCGGCGCCGTCGCGTTGCAGGTGGTAGGCGCCGAGCGCGACCGTGCACAGGTTGGTCAGCGTGACGACCTGCTCGAACGGCGTGGCATTGCTGCGGAGCAGGCCCGCGGCCTCGCTCATCAGGCGCTCGGCCTGCCAGGGATCGCCCATGCGCTCGAAGCAGGCGCCGAGGCCGTTCAGCGCGACCGCATGCAGCCGCATGTCGCCGAGCTCGCCGGCGAGCTTGAGCGCCTCATGCGCGCAGGCCAGCCCTTGTTCGTACGCGCCGAGCTCGCAGGCGGCGAGGCTCATCCAGCGCAGCAGCTCGCACATCGCGGGGCTCGCGCCCAGCGGACGCATCAGGCGCAGCGCACGCTCGCCGACGTCGAGCATGCCGGGCAGATCGCCCATGCGCAGCCGGAAGAAGCTGCGCAGCTTGCCGGCCTCGGCCTGCTCGTTGATGAAGCCTTCGGCTTCGGCGCGATCCCAGATCGCATCGGCCAGCGCAACGCCGTCGTCGAGCCGCGCCTGCTGCTGCGCGAGGCGCGCGCGCTCGAGCAGCTCGCTCAGCGGAACGCCGTCGAAGGCGGGCGCCGGAACCGGGACGGAAGAGGAAGCACCATGCGGAAACATCCGGCAAGGTTAGCCGATCAGGCAGCGTGCGACGGCTGCGGTCCCTGCGGGGCCTACTTGCTCGTGGGCATCACGAACTCGGCGCCCTTGGCGATGCTGGCGGGCCAGCGCTGCATGACGCTCTTCTGCTTCGTGTAGAAGCGGACGCCCTCTTCGCCGTAGGCGTGCATGTCGCCGAAGAGGCTCTTCTTCCAGCCGCCGAAACCGTGCCAGGCCATCGGCACCGGGATCGGCACATTGATGCCGACCATGCCGACCTGCACGCGGCGCGCGAACTCGCGCGCGACGTTGCCGTCGCTGGTGAAGCAGGCGACGCCGTTGCCGAACTCGTGCGCGTTGACGAGGTCCAGCGCCGCGCCGAAGTCCTTGACCCGCACGCAAGCCAGCACGGGGCCGAAGATCTCTTCCTTGTAGATGCGCATCGACGGCTGGACGTGGTCGAACAGCGTGCCGCCGGTGAAGAAGCCGTCAGGCAGGCCGTCGACGCGGTGGCCGCGGCCATCGACGACCAACGTGGCGCCTTCCTCGACGCCGTGGGCGATGTAGCCCTCGATGCGGTCGCGCGCTTCGCGCGTGACGATCGGCCCCATCTCGGCGTCGAGCGCCATGCCGTTCTTGATCTTGAGCGCCTTCGCGCGCTCGGCGAGCAGCGGCACGATGCGGTCGGCGACGTCGCCGACCAGCACGGCCACCGAGATCGCCATGCAGCGCTCGCCGGCCGAGCCGTAGGCGGCGCCGATCAGCGCATCGACGGCCTGGTCGATGTCGGCATCGGGCATGACGACCATGTGGTTCTTCGCGCCGCCGAGCGCCTGCACGCGCTTGCCGTTGCGGGCGCCGGTCTCGTAGATGTACTGCGCGATCGGCGTGGAGCCGACGAAGCTCAGCGCCCGCACGTCGGGGTGATGCAGCAGCGCATCGACGACCTGCTTGTCGCCCTGCACGACCTGGAAGATGCCGTCGGGCAGACCGGCCTGCTTGAAGAGTTCGGCAACGGCGAGGCTCGGCGACGGGTCGCGCTCGCTGGGCTTGAGGATGAAGGCGTTGCCGGTGGCGATGGCCAGCGGGGCCATCCACATCGGGACCATGAAGGGGAAGTTGAACGGCGTGATGCCGGCGACCACGCCCAGCGCCTGGCGCGTGGTCCAGTTGTCGATGCCGGTGGAGACCTGCTCGGTGTAGTCGCCCTTGAGCAGTTGCGGCACGCCGCAGGCGAACTCGACGACGTCGATGCCGCGGCTCACCTCGCCCTGCGCGTCGGTGAAGACCTTGCCGTGCTCGGCGGTGATCATGGCGGCGAGGCGGTCGCGATGCTGGTTCAGCAGCTCGAGGAACTTGAACATCACGCGCGCGCGGCGCAGCGGCGGCGCATCCGCCCAGGCGGGGAAGGCGGCCTGCGCGGCAGCGACAGCGGTGTTCACGTCCTCGACGTTGCCGAGCTGGAGCTGACGGGCGACCTGGCCCGTGGCGGGATTGAAAACCGCTTGGCTGCGACCCGATGTCGCCGGGACTCGCTCACCAGCGATGAAGTGGGTGATGTCGGCGCTGTCGGTGAAGGCGGCGGGGGCATGGGCGGACGAGGTCACGGCGGTCTCCTGCTTCTTGGGGGTTGGGATGAGTCTAGGCACCGGGCCCTCCCCTGCCTAGCCCAGATCACCGATCACATTGTTCGATAGACTGAACAATCATGGCCACCCGTCCCTCCCCCCGCTCCCCCGCTCCTGCTGTGCCCGCCCCCGCAAGCCTGCCCTCGGAGGGTGTTGGTCCTTCGTCCATACGGGGGGACGCGCGCGATGAATTGCTGTGGTCGCAGCTGCAGGCGCTGATCGCGGTGGCGCGGCTCGGCAGCTTCACCAAGGCAGCGCAGCGGCTGGGGCTGTCGAAGGCGGCGATCAGTCAGCGGGTGGCGGAGCTGGAACGCCACCTCGACCAGCAGCTGGTGCAGCGCACGACGCGCTCGGTGCGCCTGAGCGAGGCGGGGTTGCGGCTCGTCGAGCAGGCGGAGCCGGGCCTCGTCCTGCTGAACCGCAGCCTGAGCGAAGCGCGCGAGGCGGCCGGCGCGCCACGAGGATTGCTGCGCGTCACGGCGCCGGTGGCGCTGGGCAGGCAACACGTGGCCCCGGCGCTGCCGGCCTTCTTCGAGCGCTATCCGGAGTTGCGGATCGAGCTCGACCTGTCGGACCGGCTGGTGCCGCTGGCGCAGGAGGGCTTCGACCTGGCGATCCGGCACACGAGCGCGCCGCCGGAGACGCATGTGGCGTTCAAGCTGTGCGCGTCGCGGGCGCTGCTGACGGCGAGTCCGGCCTATCTGGAGCGGGCCGGCGTGCCGCAGCATCCGGCGGAACTGGCGCAGCACCGCTGCCTGCCGTATCTGCGGCCGGGACCCGCGCAGTGGTTCTTCGAACGCAGCGCGGGCGACGCGGAGCCCGAGCGCATCCGCGTGCCGGTCCAGGGTCACTTCCGCGCCAGCAACAGCGAGGTGCTGCGGGACGGCGCGCTGTCGGGGCTGGGCATTGCGCTGTTGCCCGACTTCAGCGCGCGCGATGCGATGCGGGAGGGTCGGCTGGTCGAGGTCCTGCCCGACTGGCGCGCGGTCGGCTTCTTCGGTGATGCGATCTACGCGATCCACCCGTGGAGCAGCCACACCCCGCAGGGGGTGCGATTGCTGATCGACCACCTCAAGGGCGTCATGAGCGAGGGGTATTGACCGCGGCGCCGATCCCCGAAAGGGCATCCAGCCGCGCGCGAAGGTCGGCGATCTCGGCGGCGAAGTTGTCACGGGCGGTGGTGGCGCCGACGAGCTCCATCTCGGCGGCGAGGCGCTTGTCGGATTCCGCGGCGGAGGTCGCGACCTGGCGCTCCAGCTGCTGGCGGAGGTCGGCGAGTTGTCCGTCCTTGCCCGCGATGGCGAGCTGGTCCTTGGCCTTGCCGACGAGCGCGTCCGAGGCGATGTCGCGCGCGTGGCGCAACTCGATGGTGAGGCGCTCGATGCTGGCGTCGCGTTCGGCGACGCGGGAGAGCGCTTCGTCCCGGTCGGCGGCGGCCCGGTCCAGATGCGCCTGCAGCTCGTCGCGCTCGGCTTCCGCGCGCTCGTTCAGGTGCAGCAGCGCGGCGAGGTCCGTCTCCGTCCGCGCGAGGCTGTCGCGCCAACGGGCGGCGACGTCCTCCATCAGATGCCGGGCATCGCGGAAGGTCGCGGAGATGCCGGAGGTGGCGGCCGGCGCGGCGACGGCCGCGTCGTCGAGTGTCGTGTCCATGTCGGTTCCCAATGAGATCCGTGAGCCGGAGGGATCACGGCGGCGACCGAGTCGTGTGTCGGGCGCCCATGGACGTGAAGGCGACCGTGGGATGTCGATGCTTTAATCGCCCCCCTCCTGGAGGCTGACGTTTGGTTGGCGAGCCCGTCACTGCCAAGATGACGACCAGCCGACGCCCGTCGCAGGCCGACCGCCAAGGAGTGACCGACCATGAGCACCGTCTCCATCCTGTCGAAGCTGTTCCGCCACCAGGCCTGGGCCCATGACGGGTTCCTTCAGGTCCTCGAGACGCCCGACGCCGGGCAGCACCCCGAAGAGCGCCAGACGGCCCTGCGGATCCTGAATCACTGCTACGTGGTCAACCAGATCTTCACGGGGCACCTGACGGGCCGGCCGCACGGGTACACGGCCAGCAACACCGTCGAGACGCCGACGCCGGAGGCGCTGCGTGCGGCGCACGCGGCGTCGGATCGATGGTTCCTGGACTACGTCGCGTCGGTCACGCCGGAGCAACTGGCCGAGCGCATCGCATTCACCTTCACCGACGGCGATCGTGGCGCGATGACGCGCGAGGAAATACTGTTCCACGTCGCGACCCACGACGGGTTTCATCGTGGCGAGGTCGGGCGCCTCCTGAAACAGATCTCGTTGTCGCCGCCGCGGGACACCTTGGCCGTGACGCTGCACCGGGAAGAGCCGGAGCGGCGCGAGCACGGCTAAGCCGCGATGTCCCGGTCCAGCGGGCGGAGGTAGTAGCAATCGAACTCGCCTTCGTCGACGAGCTCGAATCCGTGCCGCTGGTAGAAGCGATTCGAGTCGCTCTGCTTCAGCGCCCCGACCCGCACCGGCAGGCCGAGCCGCCGCGATTCATCGAAGACGTCCGCCAGCACCGCAGCGCCGATGCCGCGACCTTGGCTCGACGGATCGATGTAGAGGTGATCGAGCGACAGCCATTCCACCTGCGGCGTCGTGACGACGAAGCCGACGCGATGTCCGTCGACGACGATGTGCCGCGTGCGCGTCGGATCGAAGGTCGACAGGAAGCGCTCGCGGGCGCGCTGGGGATCGAAGCGGCCGATGCGCTCGAGGCTTTCGCGCATGGCGGCGATGCGCAGGGCCACCAGAGCATCGGCGTCCGTGGACTCAGCGCGCTGGAACTGAACGATTGGCAGGGAGCCAGGAGCGTGGATCATGGCGACGGATTCTCCGCGCGTCCTCAGCGGTCATCCGGTCATCGCGGAAGAACAGTCCGAGCCGCCTCCCAGGCTCGCGATCCACAAAAAAGGACGCCCGACCAGCAGAGCTGACCGGGCGTTGCAAGTCCTAGAAAGGACGTCGTTGGGATCGGTGCCGTCCATCGGGGCCTTGCGGGCCGCGCCGTTGGAGGGCGTAGATGCACTCTAGGGCGAACCCTGAGCATGCGGCATCCCCTCAAGGTGGGATACATGCGAAAAATGGTCAGCAGGTGTAAGAGCGACTCCGCATTACGGAAAACTGCACGCTACCGCCTTGTTCGCACCATGACTTTCGTGCGGTGGCGAACAGAAGCCACGTGACAGACCTGCCGTGACGGGCCCACCCGGATAATCGCCCCCATGACCGCGCCCAAGCACCCCAACAAGTCCGCGCCTCGCAGGCCCGCTCCCAAGACTTCCGGGAGCCCCGCCAAGGCTGGCACGCCAGCGCGGGGTCCGCGGCCGCAACAGGGATTCGCCGGCCCGGGCCCGTCCGCTCCGCCCGCCGCGGCGCCTGGCGCGCCGCCCGAGGCCTGGAGCGATGCCGATCTCGAGGAGCTGCAAGCGCTGCTCGACGAGGTGCCCGCGCCGCTGGAACCGCTCGACGTGTCGATGCTCGACGGCTTCCTCGTCGCCGTGATCCTGCAACCCAAGCCGGTCCCGCTGTCCGACTGGTGGCGCTGGGTGCTCGACTCCGAGGAGGGCCGGCCCGCCCCCGCCCGCTACGACGCGCGGCCGCTGCTGCAACTCGTCCAGCGCCGCGAGCACGACCTCAAGCAGGCCATCGCCGATCGCCAGTGGTTCGATCCCTGGGTGTTCGAACTCGACGAGGACGCCTCCGCCTCCGAGACGGTGCTGCCCTGGGTCGCGGGCTTCGCGCTCGCGGCCGATCTGTTCCCGGCATTGATGAACCTGGACGAGACCGAACTCACCGAACCGCTCGCCCAGCTCTACATGCATCTGGATCCCGAGGACCTCGAGGACGCCGATGCGCTGCTTGAGGAGATCGAGAGCCTGGAGCCGCCGGAAGAGCTCGACGACGCGGTCGAGAGCCTCGTCCGCGCCAGTCTGCTGCTGGCGGACGTCTCCCGGCCGCAGCCCGCCCCCAAACCGCAACGGCCAGGCGGCCATCGCGGGGGGCCTGGCGGTCCGGGCGGCCCGCGCCGCGGCGGACCGCCGCCCCGTCGCCTGCGCTGAGGTCGTCAGCGCAGCGCGACTTCAGCGCTCAGCGCTGAGGAATCGCCGCGCCGGGTCCGACCTGGCGTTTCATCCACTCGCTCATCTCCCAGAGCGTGTGTCCCACCGATTCGCGCGCCGAATAGCCGTGCGACTCGAACGGCAGCGTGACGTAGCGCACCGTGCCGCCCGTGCCCGCCAGAGCCTGGTACAGCCGCGCGCTCTGGATGGGGAAGGTGCCGGAGTTGTTGTCCGCCTCGCCGTGGATCAGCAGCAGCGGCTCCTTCAGCTTGTCGGCGTAGTTGAACGGCGAGAGCTTCTGGTAGACGTCCTGCGCCTCCCAGTAGGTGCGGCGTTCGCTCTGGAAGCCGAACGGCGTCAGGCTGCGGTTGTACGCGCCGCTGCGCGCGATGCCCGCCTTGAACAGGTGGGTGTGCGCCAGCAGGTTGGCCGTCATGAACGCGCCGTAGCTGTGCCCGCCGACGACCATGTGCTCGCGGTCGCTGACACCCAGCTCCACCGCCTTGTCGATGACCGCCTGCGCGTTCGCCGTGATCTGCGCGATGAAGCTGTCGTTGACCGTCTTCGGGTCACCGACCACCGGCATCGTCGCGTCCATCAGCACCACGTAGCCGTCCAGCAGCAGCATCAGCGGGCTGGTGGCCGCGAAGCTGTTGAAGCGGTTGCCGGAGCCGCTCACCTGACCCGCCGTCGACGCGTCCGTGTACTCCAGCGGATAGGCCCAGACAAACGTCGGGCGACGCTCGCCGGCCTGGTAGCCCGGCGGCTTGTAGAGCCAGAACGACAGCTCGACGCCATCCGCGCGCTTGAAGCGGACGAACTCGCGCTGGATGTCGCGCAGCTGCGGCGACGGGTCCTTCACCTCCGTCAGCGCCTGCGCCGTGGCGAGCGCAGCGCCGCCGCGCAGCGTCACGTTGCCGGGCTCGCTGACGCTTTCGCGCACCGTCAGGACGCGGGCGCCTTCGGTGTCGAGCACGGCCAGCGGGCGCTCGTAGTGCGCGCTGTCGCCACCGTTGGCCTCGGCGCCGGACTGGAACACGCGCGTCCTCTTGTTGTCCGCGAGCACGAGCCGGTCGATGAAGGGCTTGTCGCCTTCGGGGCTCGCACCCGTGCCGAAGTACCAGATCGCATCGCCGTCCAGGCGCACCACCGCGCGACCCGTCGGCTGCATCCGATGCACCGGCGTGCCCGGATCGCGATAGCGGTCGCGCACCGAGCGCTCGACCAGGCGTTGCGCCGGCGACGTGCCGTCCGTCGTGACGAGCTCGGTCGACGTGCGCATCTTCGTCAGGTCGAAGTCCTGCACCAGCGCCTGCTTGCCGCCTTCGAGGAACTCAAGCCGCGACAGCCGCTGCGGGACGCGATGCACCTCGCGCGCCTCGCCGGTGTAGGGCGCATCCAGGCGCATCAGCCGGTCGCGATGGGGCACCTGCGCGCGGTTGTCGCCGCCGTCCAGCGCCTCGACCCAATAGACCGCGCCGTCCGCGCCGGGCGATGCGAAGAAGTGGCGCGGGCCGGTGATCACGCCTTCGACCGGCACGCCTTCCTTCAGCTTCACCTTGCCGATCGCCGCGACCTTGCCGTCGATGCCGCGGACCTCGGCCTGCGCGGCGAAGTCATCCCAGCCGACCTGGTAGCTGAACGGCGGCAGCAGCCGCATCGTCAAGACCTGACCCGGCGTGCCCAGCGCCTCGAGGTGACTGAAGAGGCCCGGCTCGCCGACCGGACGCACCGCGCCGGTGTTCAGGTCGATGCGCGCCAGCTGCGAGGTCGCGTGATGCGCGAAGACGGTCGCCTCTTGCGCATTGGTCAGCAGGTCCTGCTGGGTGCGCTCCGGCGAGTTGCGTGCGATGGATTCCTGGATAGCCGGACCCGACGGCGCGGCGAAGGTCGGCGCCGGACCGCGCCTGGCCGGCACCGTCAGCGTGACGAGCTCATGATCATTGAGCCACACGACGTCGTTCTCGAGCATCGTGTGCAGCTTGAGCTTGGGCACGGCCTTGAGCTTGCCGGTCGCGACGTCGCCGACCCACAGCTCGACGGCCGTGTCGGTGCGACGGTTCAGCAGGAAGCGCTTGCCGTCCGGCGAGAAACGCAGGTGATGGAAGGCGCCACCCGCGGGCAGCACGACGGGACGCGCGACGCCGTCCGCGCCGTTCTGAAGCGGGCGCAGCGACAGCGATTCGATCGTGGTGATCAGCTGCGGGCTGTCGGTCGCCGGGTCGTAGCGCAGGCCGGCCTGACGCAGCACCGGCCGCGCGAGCTCGGCGATCGCGCGCGACTTGCGGTTGACGACGATCGCCAGCGTGCGCTGGTCCGGCGAGACCTGGAAGACCGGCAAGGCCTTCGCGTCGAGCACCGCGCGGATCGCCTCGGACGGCTGCTGATAGATCTGCGCCAGCGTCGCGGCGGAGGTCAGGGCCGAGGTCGACGCGGCCTCGTCCGCCGGCGCCGCGATCGCGGAGAGACCGCTGAACGCGGCGGACAGGGACAGGGTCAGCGGGATCAACGACGAGGCGCGAGGCGTGGGCATGTGTCGGCACCGTTAAGCAGAGGAAGGCGGCAATCTAGCAGCGCCCTCCCCCGATGTCCGACGTCAGCCCCCCGGGTGATCCCGAGGTTTCAGGCTCCCGGCCTCACGTCCGAATCACGCAGCGAACAGACGCGCCGCATGCAGGCCCAATCCGGTCGCGACTGACGCGAAACGGTCGCCGCGCACCGTCTTGGCGTCGGGGTAGTCCGCCGCGATGCGGTCGGCCAGCACGGTCAGGCCGGTCGAGCCGCCGGTGAAGTACAGCGCATCGATGTCCGACGGCTTCAGCCCCGCGCGCTCGACCGTCTCGCGACCCGCCTGCGCGATGCGCTCGATGTCGCCGCGCAGCGCATCCAGCGCCACGGCTTCCGAGAGCGGCACCGTCAGGCCGGACTCGATCAGCTGCAGGTCGATCGTGCAGTCGCCGCCGCCGGCGACTTCGATCTTGGCGTCTTCCGCGCGGTTCGCGAGCTCGTGGCCGAGCCGCTCGTCCAGCACCGTCATCAGTCGCTGGTGATGGCGCGGATCGCCGTAGAAGCCCTTCATGTTGCGCAGCTCCAGCACGCGCTGCGGGCTGTAGCAGGTGTTGATCAGGTGCCAGGTCGCGAGGTCGAAGTAGACGCCGCTGGGCACCTCGCGCGGCGTTTGGCCGGGCTTGGCGGGGCCGAGCGCGCGATAGCCGAATTCGCGCAGGATGCCGGTCAGCTCGATGTGGCGGTCGAAGTCCGTGCCGGCGATGTGCACGCCGTGGTTGGCGAGGATGTCGTCACGGCGATCCAGCCGCTTCGCGCGGTCGGGGCCGACGCGCACCAGCGAGAAGTCGGAAGTGCCGCCGCCGATGTCGGCCACCAGCACGAGCTGCTCGCGGTCGGCCTGTTGCTCGAAGTCGAACGCCGCCGCGATCGGCTCGAACTGGAAGTGCACGTCCTCGAAACCCACCGCCCGCGCGGCGGCAGCCAGCGAGGCCTGCGCCGCGGCGTCGCGCTCAGGCTCGCCGTCGACGAAGTAGACCGGCCGGCCGAGCACGACGCGGCGCGGTTCGTGGCCGTGCGAATCGGACAGGCCGGCCTGCTTGCGCAGGCGCTTCAGGTAGCCGCTGAGCATGTCGATGTACTTCACGCCGCGGCCGCCGCCGACGTCGGTGACCTGGTCGATCAGGCTGGTACCGAGGATGCTCTTCATCGAGCGCATCAGCCGGCCGTCGACGCCCTCGACGTAGGCGTTCATCGCCGCGCGGCCGAAGGCGCGCGGCGGGCCGTCGGCGTCGTCGGCGCCCCTCGGCGAAGTAGAAGACCGCCGTCGGCATGGTCACGTTGCCGCCTTCGAGCGGCACCAGGCGCATCGCGCCGGGGCGTTCGATGTCGGGCACGGCGACCGCCGAGTTGGAGGTGCCGAAGTCGATGGCGCAGAAATCGCGCGGCAGGTCGGAAAGCAGAGAGGACATGGCGGCGCGGCGGAAATGCGAAAAGGGCGCGGATTCTAGCCGCGCCCTGGTTTCGGGGCTCCGGCGCTCCGATGACGCCGGGAGGGGTTCCGCCGGATCAGGCGGGCTGCAGGCTCCGCACGGCCTGGGCAGGCAACGCGTCGCCATAGAAGCCGAAGTCCAGTTCGGGCCGCTTGCCGCTCATCAGTTCCGCCAGCGCGCGGCCGGAGCCGGCGCCGTGCGTCCAGCCCAGCGTGCCGTGACCGGCGTTGATCCACAGGTTGGACGCCTTCTGGCTGCGGCCGATGTAGGGCACGTTGGTCGGCGTGCTCGGGCGCAGGCCGGTCCAGAAGTTCGGCTCGGAGAGGTCGGCGACGCCCGGGAACAGCTCTTCATAGCGACGCACCAGCGACTCGCAACGGACCTTGGAGGTCGGGCTGTCCAGGCTCGTGTCCAGGCCCACCAGTTCGGCGGTCCCGGCGATGCGGACGAAGTCGCCCAGACGCGAGATCGCGATCTTGCGCGCGTCGTCCAGCAGGCTCACGGTGCTGGCCTGCTCCGGCTTCTTCAGCCGCAGCGTGGCCGAGTAGCCCTTGGCCGGATAGATGTTGAGGTGCTCGCCCAGGGACTTCGTCAGGGCCGGCGCATACGACGCCAGCGCCACGACGTAGGCGTCGCCCTTGAGCCATTGCGTCTGGCCAGTCTCGCGCGACTGGATCTGCACGCCCGCGATCTCGGTCCCCTGCGCGCCGCCCTGCGACTGCAGGGTCACGATGTCGTGGTTCCACAGGAACTGCGCGCCGCGCTTCTCGGCCAGCTTCGCCAACGCCTGCGTGAAAACGCGGGCGTCGCCGGATTCGTCGCTCGGCGTGTAGGTGCCGCCGAACACCGCATGCTGGGCCGAGCGCAGCGCGGGCTCGATCGCCAGGACTTCGTCGCGGCTCAGCACGCGACGGTCGACGCCGTGGCGGCGCATGATCTCGGCGCCCTGCGCGCCGGCCTCGAAGTCGGCTTCGCTGCCGAAGAAGTGCAGGATGCCCTTCTGGAGGCGGTTGTATTCGATGCCCGTTTCCGCGACGAGCGATTGCAGCGACTCATGGCTGTAGCGGCCCAGGCGCACGAGCTGCTCGACGTTGCGCTCGAACGCGGCCGTCGTGCACTGACCCAGGAAGGACAGCCCCCAGCGCCACTGCGCCGGATCCAGCCGCGGGCGGAACAGCAGCGGCGCGTCGTCCTTCAACAGCCACTTGGCGACCTTGAAGGGCGCCCCGGCGTTGGCCCAGGGCTCGCAGAAGCAGACCGAGATCTGCGCGCCGTTGGCGAAGCTGGTTTCCAGCGCCGCATCGGGCTGGCGGTCGACGACGACGACATCGTGACCCTGGTCCAGCAGGTACCAGGCGGTGTGGATGCCGATGATGCCGGCGCCGAGAACGATGACCTTCATGGAGAGCTCCAGGTGAACTTGTGGTTCTGCTGCGGTTCAGCGTTGGACATGCATGCTTCAGGCCAGCGGGCGCAGGATCAGCTGCAGTCCCAGCACGGCCATCACGACGGCGATCAAGGCATCGATGCTGCGCCAGACCGCCGGCCGGCGCAACGCCGGCGCGACCGCCGCCGCGCCGAAGCCCAACAGCGAGAACCACATCCAGGACGCCACCGAGGCGCCCGCCGCGAACGGCAATTGCAGGCCCGCCGGCTGCTGCGCACCGACGGTGCCCAGCAGCACCACCGTGTCCAGGTAGACATGCGGGTTCAGATACGTCATCGCCAGCGTGCTGCCCAGGACCGTCGGCAGCGAGGCACTGCCCGCCTGCGCCTGCAGACCGGCCTGGGGGACAACGCGCGCAGCGCCGCCTTCGCGCCGTAGGCCAGCAGGAAAGCGGCACCACCCCAGCGGAAGGCTTCCATCAGCAGCGGGCTGGCGGCGATCAATCGGCCCAGCCCGAACACGCCCAGCCAGATCAGGAGCATGTCCGACAGCGCGCACACCACCACCACCGGCGCCACGTGCTGGCGCATCAGGCCCTGCCGCAGCACGAGCGCGTTCTGCGCGCCGATGGCGACGATCAGACCGGCTCCGGTGAGCCAGCCTTGCAACAGGGCTGCGCTGGACGATGACATCGGAGGGATCCGTCTGAAACGGAGCGGGAGAAAGAAGGTGTTGGGGCGAGCGTTGCCACCCGTCCGAAGGAACGGTTCGCCGGATTGTCGGGAGCACACCCTCTTTCATGAAGCGGGATTAATATCTCAGCGTCTCCATTAGGAACGCTTATGAAAGACCTGGACGCCGCCGGCCTGGATTGCCTCGCCGCGCTGGCCGACGAACGCAGCTTCGAACGGGCGGCAGAGACGCTGGCCATCACGCAGAGCGCCGTGTCGCAGCGGCTGCGCAGTCTGGAAGCCCAGGTCGGACAGCTGCTGGTCGTGCGCTCCCGGCCGTTGCGGCTCACCGAACCGGGCAAGCGCCTGCTGCGTTATGCGCGCCAGCTGGCGGCGCTGCGCTCCGACGTCGTCCGGGAACTCGGCGTGCAGGCGGCCCAGGCCGAGCGGCTGCCGATCGCGGTGAATGCCGACAGCCTGGCGACCTGGGTGCTCCCGGCGCTCGACCCGCTGGTGCAGCGCGGGATGCGGGAGGGATTCGGGCTGGAGCTGGTCGTCGACGACCAGGACTTCACCCATGACTGGCTGCGCCAGGGCGAGGTGCTGGGCTGCGTCACGACCGTGCCCCAGGCCCTGCGCGGATGCATCGCCCAGCCGCTGGGCGTGATGCGCTACATCGCCGTCGCCAGCCCCGACTTCGTCGCGAGGATGCTGCCCGACGGCCTGGGGGCGGCCAACTTCGCGCAGGTGCCCTTCCTGGTCTTCAACCGCAAGGACGACGCCCAGCAGCAGTGGGTCCGCCAGGCAATGGGGCTGCGCTCGGCGCGGCTGAACGCCCGATACGTGCCATCCAGCGAGGGCTACGTGAACGCGGTGCGGATGGGCTGGGGGGTCGGCGTCGCGCCGGAGCTGCAGGTCCGGCCGCTGCTCGCGAGCGGGGAACTGGTGGCACTGCGACCGGAGGTGCAGGTGGAGGTCGCCCTGTACTGGCACCAGTGGAAGCTCGGCGGGAGACCGCCGCCGGCGCCGCGGGCGTCGCCAACGCCGCAAGAACCGGGAAAGCCGGACAGGCCTCAGCGCCGGAAGGCGGTGCGCCTCCGGCGTTGCTGGACCAGATCGGAGAAGCGCTGGCCCGGGGTGCCCGGGACGCCTTGATCAGCGCTTGAGCGACGCGACCTGCACCTGGGTCTCGGCTTGCGCCTTCAGATGCGCGGGGACCACGGTCGGTGCGGCCGATGCGGGCGTGGCGCGCTGCTCGGCCAGACGCAGCCGGTAACCGCCGCGCTCGTGCTTGTCCTGCACGGAATTGGCCAGCCAGGCGGAAGTCAGCACGACGCTGCTGACGATTGCCCAGGTCATCGATTTGTGAATCAGTGGAGACATGAGAAAGCAATGGCTTCCACGAACTAGGGAAGGTCCGGAGCATAGTCACCCCTGAATGAGGGGGGCATCACACCTAAGAGGGGCGCGTGGTTATTTCGCCGCACCTGTGGTGGGCAGGCCCCAATCTGTGTGTATTTGTGAACGCGATTCCACCGCACCCGCGATCTGGGGATTTGCCTGAAGACAAAGACGCGCAAACTGTGTTTCACCGCGCGGCGCAGCATCGGCACCGGGCGGCGGTCACACCCCGTGCTTTTCGACGAGGTCCATCATGCGAATCACGTCTGCCCTGCGCCTTTTCCGTCGCAACTCGTCCGGCACTCACGAACCGGAGCCGGCCGACATGGGCACCGCCTTCGGGATGGAAGCCAGCTTTGGCGACGACAGCGAGTACGAGGACTTCCGGCGCAGCGACTACGGCCTGGAGTCCGAATCCGCCCCGCCGGCCACGATCGAGTCGCCCCTGTCCTGGATGGCCGCCCGGCGCGGCTGACGCGGCAAGGCGCCCTCTGCGGGCGCCTTTTGCATTCCAGTGACGCCGCCCATGCGGCTCTGGGGCGCGGATCAGCGGATCAGCAGCACCGGCACGTCGCTGTGGGCCATGACCTTCGTGGCGACCGCAACCCAGCACCAGCTTGCCCAGCGCCGTGTGGCCGTGCGAGCCCATCATCAGCAGATCGAAGCGACCCTTTTCGGCAACGGCCGTGATCGCTTCCGACGCATGCCCGGTCTTGACGACGTACTGGGCCTTGATGCCGCGCTTGTCCATGAACGTGCGGATTGGTTTGAGGACCTTCGCGGCCTCGTCCTCGTAATACTCGGCGAGCACGGCCTTGTCGAGGACCGCGGCGGCGCGCGGCGGCACGCCCGGGACCACGTGCACCACCGTGTAGTCATGCGATCCGCCCAGCCACTCGTCGTGGGCGGAGAGATAGGCCAGCATGCGCTTCGAGTACGTGCTGCCATCGACGGCGACGAGGATCTTCATCGTGGGGTCCCTCTCTGACGGCCGACGTCCGGCCACGGAACAGTGTGGCACAGGGTCGGTTCCGGAAAGCCGCTTGCGAGCCGCAGGTTGCTTCGTCCTTGACGTTGGACAATCGCGCTTTCCGCCCTCCGCTGATCCGCCGTGCGCCTGCAACTGATCTCCGACCTCCATCTCGAGCGCCAGACCGACTTCCAGACCGTGGCCGCGCCCGACGTCGACCTGCTGGTGCTGGCCGGCGATGTCGGCTCGTACCAGGCCGGCTCGCGGCTGGTGACGGACGACTTCGGCCTGGGCCGCTTCTCGCCGAAGCGCGACGGCGCGCCGTGGTCGCGGGTGCTCTACGTGCCGGGCAACCACGAGTACGACGGCATCGACTTCGCCACCGCCCATGCGCGGCTGCGCCAGACCTGCGCCGATCTCGGCATCGAGTGGCTGGACCGCGAGGAGATCGTCATCGGCGACGTGCGTTTCCTCGGGACGACGCTGTGGGCGGACTTCGACGCGCTGGCCGCGCGCGAGGCGACGCCGACCAAGCAGCTGGCGGCGCGCGAGAAGGCCTTCCGGGCGGCGAATCATTACCTGCGCCGGTTCTCGACGTTGGTCGACGGGCAGCACATGCTGGCCGAGCGGCAGCGCGACCTGGCGCTGGAATGCCAGGCCTGGCTGCGGGAAGCGCTGGCGCGGCCTTTCGACGGCCGGACGGTGGCGGTCACCCATTACGCCCCGACCCTGCGCAGCGCCGACCCGCGCTACGGTCTGACGCCGGGCACGGCCGGTTTCTGCAATTCGCTCGACGACCTGCTGCCCTTCGCGGACCTGTGGCTGCACGGCCACCTGCATTGCGGCCACGACTACGTCGTCGAATCGCCGTCCGGGCCGCGCGGCGAGGTGCCGCATCGCTGCCGCGTCGTCGCGAATCCGCTGGGCTACGCCAACAAGGGCGAGCAGGAGGACTACCGGCCGGACCTCGTCATCGAGGTCTGAGCCCAGGTCTCAGCTCGCCGAGCCCGACCGCACTCGGCCGGATGTGGCTCAGCCTCAGCGCTTGGCCGGCGGACCATCGTAGGTCCACAGGTACTCGCGCGGCATCGGGCCCTTGTTGCGGCCGCCTTGCTGCGTCTGTTCCCACGCGTGCGCCAGGATCCCGACCGAGCGCGAGATGCAGAACAGCCCCCGCGCCAGGGGCGCCGGGAAGCCGAGCTCGGCGTAGATCACGGCCGTCGCGCCGTCGATGTTCATCGGAATGCGGCGGCCGTCCTTGCGCCTTCGCAGTTCCGCCTCAACGGCCCGGCCGATGGCCGCGAAGCGGCCCGACACGACGCCGAGCTGGGCCGCCTCGTCGACCAGTTCCAGCAGACGGGGCGCGCGCGGATCCACCGGATGAAAACGGTGCCCGAAGCCCGCCACGAACTTGCCGCGCAGCTCGATCGCCTCGTCCAGGCCCGCGACGGTCGCGTCCTCGAGCGAGGCGCCGGCGTCCATCCGCGCCGCGATCGACTGCAGCATCTCCACACACTGCTCGCCCGCGCCGCCGTGCACGTCGCCGAGCACGTTGATCGCCGACGCCATCGCGTTGTTGAGTCCGACGCCGCAGGTCGCCGCCATGCGCGCGATGGCGATGCTCGGTGCCTGCGGGCCGTGGTCGACCGCGGCCATCAGCGCAACGTCCAGCAGCTTGGCCTGCTCCGAACCGGGCAGCTCGCCGCGCGTCATCAGCCAGATCATCTGCGCGAAGCTGACCTGTCCGATCAGGTCCTGGATGGCGTGGCCGCGATAGCGGATGACGCCCGGCGACATCTCGATGATCGAGGTGCGCCACCAGTCCGGGCACGCGTTGGTCTTGCACCGGCCCGTCGCCTGCGGGCGCCTTGTCGTCGTCTGGTGCTCATACGGCTTTCCCCTCTTTCAGCGCGGCGCGCTCGGCGGCGCCATAGCCCAGTTCTTCCAGGATCGCTTCCGTGTCCTGACCGAGCCGCGGTGGCGGCGTCGACACCGACGGCGCGTGGCCATTCAGCTTGAAGCCGGTGCGGAGCACGCGGACGTCCCGGCCGACGCCAGGCACGTTCTCGAAGTGGGCGACCATCCCGCGATCGGCCACCTGCGGATGCGCGAGCGCCTCCTTGACCGAGTACACCGGCCCCGCCGGCACGCCCGCGTCGTTGAAGCGCTGCCACCAATCCGCAGCGGGGCGGTCGCTCATCGCGGCCTCCAGCAGGTGCTTGAGTTCGGCGCGGTGCTTCAACCGCGCGTGGCGATCGACGAAGCGCGCATCGGTCTTCCATTCCGGATGACCGACGGTGTCGCAGACCGCCTCGAACTGCTCCTGCTTGTTGGCCGCGATGTTGAGCAGGCCTTGCCCCGTCCGGAAGGTGCCCGAAGGACTGGCCGTCACGTTGTCGTTGCCCATCGGCTGGGGCTCGCGTCCTGCGACGAGCAGGTTCGACACCGCCCACCCCATCGTCGCCATCGCGGCCTCGAGCATCGACACGTCGATGAAGGTCGCCTCGGCGCGTTCCTTGTCGGCCAGCGCCGCGGCGATGGCCATCGCCGCGGTCAGGCCGCCGATCGTGTCCGCCACCGGATGGCCGACGCGATAGGGCGCGGTGTGCGGATCGCCGGTGATGCTCATCATCCCGGACATGCCCTGGATGATCTGGTCGTAGGCGGGCAGGTCGCGCAGCGGGCCGTCCTGGCCGAAGCCCGAGATCGCGCAATAGACCAGCCGCGGATTCACCTGTCGCAGCTCGTCGAATCCGACGCCCAGGCGCTGCATCACGCCGGTCGGAAGTTCTCGACGACGACGTCCGCCGTCGCCACCAGCTTGCGGAACACCGCCTTGCCGGCGGGCCGCTCTGAGGTCGATCGTGATCGAGCGCTTCCCGGGGTTCTGCGCCAGGAAGGACACGCCCATGTGCGCCTGGTTCAGCGCCGTGTCGGCGCCGAGCTGGCGGGCGAGGTCGCCGGTCTCGCGCGCCTCGACCTTGATCACGTCGGCGCCCAGGTGAGCCAGCTGGTGGCAGGCGAAGGGGCCGGCCAGCACATTGGTCAGGCTCGAGGACGCGGACGCCGCGGAGCGGAGATCGACTCATGCGAGGCTCCGTCGCGCGCTCAGTCGACCTTGACGTTGCCGCTGCGCACCACGTCGCCCCAACGCTTCTGCTCGCGCAGCAGGAACTGCGCGGCCTGCTGCGGCGTGCCGGCCATCGGCACGCTGCCTTCGGACTGCAGCTGCCCGATCATGGCCGCCTTCGAGAGCGCCTTCTGCACCTGCGCGTTCATCCGTGTCACGACTGCTGCCGGCGTGCCGGCAGGCGCGACGATCATCTTCCAGTCCGAGGCGTCGAAGCCCTTGAAGCCGCTCTCGGCCACCGTGGGCACGTCGGGCAGCACCGGCAGCCGCGCGGCGGAACTGATCGCCAGCGCGCGCAGCTTGCCGGCCTTGATGAAGGGCACGACCGTCTGCGGCGTCGCGAAGTAGTAATCCACCTGCCCGCCAAGCAGATCCGTCGCCGCCGGGCCGGCCCCCTTGTAGGGATGTGGGTCACCTGGATGGCGGCCTGCCTGGAGAACAGCTCCCCCGTCAGATGGCCCACCGTGCCATTGCCGGCGGAGGCCATGGTCAAGGTGCCAGGTTTTGCCTTGGCGGCGGCAACGAGATCGCCCACGGTCTTGAAGCTCGAGGACGACGAGACCACCAGCACCACCGGCTGCCCAGCCACCAGCGCGACCGGCGTAACGCCTTGGCCGCGTCGTACGGCATCTTGGGATAGAGCGTGGGGTTGATCGCCAGGTTGGCGGTCTGGCCCATGCCCAGCGTGTAGCCGTCGGCCTTGCTCTTGGCGACGGCGTCCAGCCCGATGTTGCCGCCGGCGCCTGCCTTGTTGTCCGCGACGAAGGTCCAGCCGGTGTCCTCGCGCACCTTCTCGAGGATCAGCCGCGACACGATGTCGGTTCCGCCGCCCGGGGGAACGGAACGATCAGCTTGATGGGCTGCGTCGGGAACGCCGCATCGGCAGCCAGTGCCGCCGTCGTGGTCACGCCCGCGCTGGCTGCGGCGATCAGGGTGAAGGCGGTGCCTCGGATCAGGAACTGCGTCATGTCGCGTCTCCGTGTTTGTTCTATCTAGCAGAACGTCGGTTTGTTTGGTAGAACTGTAGGACGTCTCACCGGGCATGAGACGAGGGATTACCCGTGGCCGACAAAGACGACTCCTCTTCCGATACCGCCGACAGCACCGCCGCATCGAGCGGCGTGGCCGTGCTCGATCGCGCGTTCGCACTGCTGGGCGCGTTCGGCCAGGACGACGACGCCCTGTCGCTGGCGGAGCTGTCGCGGCGCACGGGCCTCTACAAGAGCACCGTGCTGCGGCTGCTGGCCGCGCTGGAGCACGGCGGCTTCGTGCGGCGGCTGCCGGACGGCCAGTACGCGATCGGACCCGCGCCGCTGCGCCTGGCGACGATCTACCAGCGCTCGTTCCATGTCGGGCCGATCGTGGAACCGTTGCTCAAGCAGCTCAGCACCGACACGGGCGAGACCGCGTCCTTCTACGTCCGTCATGGCGAGGCGCGGATCGCGCTCTATCGCTGGGAGCCGGCGCGCTCGGTGCGCGCGGCGGTGGCAGTGGGGCAGCAGTACGCGCTGCACCAGGGCGCGTCCGGCAAGGTGTTGTGCGCGTTCTCGGACGCCTTGAGCGATCGGGACGAGGGCCTCGCGGCCATCCGCGAACGCGGATGGGCCGCCTCCTATGGCGAGCGCGAGCCGGACACGGCCTCGGTCGCCGCGCCGGTGTGGGCCATCGACGGGCGCGTGCAGGGCGCGATCGCCCTTTCCGGACCGCGCGTGCGGCTGTCGCCGCCGGAGACGATGCTGGACGCCTGCCGCGCCGTGCTCGGCGCCGCGCGCGAGGCCAGCCGGCTGCTCGGCGGCGATGTCGCGTTGCTGGAAAACGCGTTGCGCACGGTGTCGGTCGCCGACTTCGCGGCCGGCGGCTGAGCATGAAAAACGCCGGCACAAGGGCCGGCGTCGGGAGTCTCTACCGCTCCCCGGGAGCGGCGTGACGATCGGCGGCGATCAGGCCGCGCCGTGGCAGTTCTTGAACTTCTTGCCCGAGCCGCAGTGGCACGGATCGTTGCGGCCCAGCTTGGGCGTGTCGCGGCGCACCTGCTCGACGTGGTAGCGCTGCTGCTCCGTCGCTTCCTGCAGGTCGACGACCGTCAGGATCAGGTCTTCGATGGCCTCGTCGATGTTCTGAGCGGATGCTCCTCGTTCAACAGCTCGACGATCTCCACCTCTTCCGGCGTCTCGGCCGGCAGATGGCGATACAGGCGCGCCAGCAGCGCGTTGATGTTGTCGTCGGCCTGCTCATGCAGGTCGGGAAGGTCACCGCGGCGTACTCGAAGCCGCCGACCCACGGCAGCAACGCCTGGGTGATCGGGTCTTCGGGCAACTGCGGCGCGTCCGGATCGACGGGCTCTTCAGCCTCCGCGTCGACGGCGGCGTCGGCAGAAGCCTCCGCGGCGCCCTCGGCGGGGGCTTCGCCGTCTTCCGCAGCCGCTTCTTCGGCCTCCAGGTCCAGCACCACCGGGTAGAACCAGCCCTGCTCCAGCATGCTCTGGTTCAGCGAGGCGAAGCGGCGCTCCACCAGCGAGCGGATGCGCGCCAGCCAGGCGCGGTCGATGTCGTCGGGCAGCGCGCGGCCTTCGTAGTCGAAGATCGGCGGCAGCCATTCCTCGATCGGGGATCAGGCGGGGCTGCACCAGCACGCCGGCCAGGTAGCCGTCCAGCATCGAGGCGTCCAGCGGCTCGAGCGGCTCGGGCGTGATGGCGAGGAGTTCGTCGAGTTCGTCGAACTCGGCGTCGGAAAGGTCGTGGGCAATGCTCATGGGCGCGATCGTCGCCGGTCGCGTCGGCAGGGGTGTCGACGGACGGCGGCCGCACCGCGTCGATCAGCCGTTCGCGCATCCAGCGCTGGGCGCTGCGGTCCTCGTTGCGCAGGTGCCAGAGCACGTCGACGTGCACCGGCGACAGCGGCATCGGCAGCGGCCGGTAGATCAGCGCCTCCTGGTAGCCGGTGGCGCTGATGAAGGACTGCGGCAGCACCGTCAGCAGGTCGGAATGCGCGACCACGCGGCCGGCGGTGAAGAACTGGTTGACGGTCAGCGCGATCCGGCGGCTGCGCTTGAGCGCCGCCAGCGCCTCGTCGACGAAGCCGTAGGGCCGACCCGAGAAGCTGACCAGCAGGTGATGCGCCTGGCAGAAGGCGTCGAGCGTCAGCTCCTGGTCGGCCAGCGGATGGCCGCGCCGCATCACGCAGACGTAGTACGAGTCGTACAGCCGCTGCTGCCGGATCGCCGCCATGTCGCCCTGCCCCTTCAGCGCGGCGACCGCGTTCGGGAAGTAGCCGAGCGCGAAATCCGTCTCGCCCTGTTCCAGCAGCAGGCGCGGGTCGCGGGTCGTCAGCGGCAGCACGTGGACGTTGGCCAGGGCCCGCATGCGCTCCAGCTGCTGCATCAGCGGCGGCAGGATCAGCGCGGCCGTCGCGTCGGCCATGGCGAGGCGGAAGGTGTATTCCTCCGACGTCGGCTGGTAGTCGCCGGGATCCAGCGCCACGCGCAGCCGCGTCAGGGCCGATCGGACGTCCGGCCAGAGCCCTTCTGCCCGCGAAGTCGGCTTCATCCCGAAGGCCTGGCGCACGAACAGGTCCTCGCCGAGCGCCTCGCGCAGCCGCTTCAGCGCATGGCTGACCGCCGGTTGCGTCATCGACAAGCGCTCCGCGGCGCGCGTCATGGAGCGCTCGGCCATCACGGCGTCGAACACCTTCAACAGGTTCAGATCGAGGTTCCGGAAGCTCATGGAAGGCACTTTTTCACGGAAAACGCGCGAAGGTGGCGGTGGCGCAACGGGACGAAGAAGGCCCTCAAACAGGTCATCGTGGCCCCAGCTTGCGCATTCCTTGGCACTCGGCGCGGGGCGGCGTGACGGCCATCACGGGTTGAACGCGATCCGCCCAATGATATGCACGCTGTTTATACATTCGATGCCCATCTTTCATTGGCGGCATGCCTAGGGGAAACCCTATAGTTCGCTCATCGGTTCTACAGAGCCGACCCAACAAGCCAATCAAAGGAAATCGCCATGAGCGTCGCTACCCAAACCTTCGGTCTTCCGCTGAGCCGCACGGTGCGTCGCGGCGGCACGTTCGCCACCATCGGTGCCCGCGTCTGGGCCCGTACGATCACGAACGTCAAGGCCCGCATCGAGTCCGCCAAGATGGCTCGCGCCGAGCGCGAGATCCTGGCCCTCGCCGCCCAGTACGAAGAGAGCATGCCCTCCTTCGCCGCTGAGCTGCGCGCCGCGAACGCCCGTCGTAACGGCTGATCAGCCGACCCCGCCGGGCGCCGTACGGGCCCGGTCGCTGGTCCGGAGACGGTGTGATGTGAGCGCAGGCTCTCATTGGCCATCGCACTCGGACTAAGCAAAAGAAAAGCCCGCTTCGAATCACTTCGAGCGGGCTTTGCCTTTTCGGGCTTCCCCGGACCCGCCTCTTTCGAGGCGGTCGCCGGGTGGAATTCGGGGAACGATCAGGCCTGGGCCAGACGCTGTTCGATCTTGGCCTTGGTGGCGGGCAATTCCGCCGGCAGGCCTTGGGCCAGTTGCACGAACAGTTCGTCGTGAAGCTTCAGCTCCGTCGCCCAGTCCTCGTTCGAGATGTGGGTGACGGTCTTGTACTGTTCCGGCGTGAAGGCCAGGCCTTGCCAGTTCAGGTCCTCGTAGCGCGGGCTGGTACCGAAGGCGTGCTCGACGCCCTGACCCTGGCCGTCGACGCGCTCGAGCATCCACTTCAGCACGCGCATGTTCTCGCCGTAGCCGGGCCAGACGAACTTGCCGTCGGCGCCTTTGCGGAACCAGTTGACGCAGAAGATGGCCGGCAGCTTGGCGCCGGACTGGGCCAGCTTGGCGCCCAGCGTCAGCCAGTGCTGGAAATAGTCCGCCATGTTGTAGCCCATGAAGGGCAGCATCGCGAACGGGTCGCGGCGCACGACGCCCTGCTGGCCGGCGGCCGCGGCGGTGGTCTCGGAGCCCATGGTCGCGGCCATGTAGACGCCTTCGGTCCAGTCGCGGGCCTCGGTCACCAGCGGCACGGTCGTCGAGCGGCGGCCGCCGAAGATGAACGCGTCGATCGGCACGCCGGCGGGGTTGTCCCACTCGGCGTCCAGCGCCGGGTTGTTGGTCGCGGCGACGGTGAAGCGGGCGTTCGGGTGGGCGGCCTTGGCGCCGGTTTCCTTGGCGATCGCCGGGTCCAGTCCTTGCCCTGCCAGTCGACCAGATGGGCCGGCGGCGTGTCGGTCATGCCTTCCCACCAGACGTCGCCATCGTCGGTCAGCGCGACGTTGGTGAAGATGACGTCCTTGTCCAGGCTGGCCATGCAGTTCGGGTTGGTCTGCACGTTGGTGCCCGGGCGACGCCGAAATAGCCGGCTTCCGGGTTGATCGCGTACAGGCGGCCATCCTTGCCGGGCTTGATCCAGGCGATGTCGTCGCCGATGGTGGTGACCTTCCAGCCTTCGAAGCCGGTGGGCGGGATCAGCATCGCGAAGTTGGTCTTGCCGCAGGCGCTCGGGAAGGCGGCGGCGACGTGGTGCTTCTTGCCTTCGGGCGAGGTCACGCCCAGGACGAGCATGTGCTCCGCCAGCCAACCCTGATCGCGACCCATCGTCGACGCGATGCGCAGCGCGAAGCACTTCTTGCCCAGCAGCGCGTTGCCGCCGTAGCCGGAGCCGTAGGACCAGATCTCGCGGGTCTCAGGGTAATGGACGATGTACTTCGTCTTGTTGCAAGGCCACTTGACGTCGGCCTGACCGGCTTCGAGCGGCGCGCCGACGGTGTGGACGCAAGGGACGAACTCGCCGTTGTCACCCAGCGTGTCCAGCACCGCGCGACCCATGCGGGTCATGATGCGCATGTTCACGGCGACATAGGGGCTGTCGGACAGCTCGACGCCGATGTGGGCGATCGGGAGCCGATCGGGCCCATCGAGAACGGCACGACGTACAGGGTGCGTCCGCGCATGGCGCCGCGGAACAGCGCGTTGTCGCCGTTCTGCAGCAGCGCGCGCATCTCGGCAGGTTCCATCCAATTGTTCGTGGGACCGGCGTCGAGCTTGTTCTTCGTGCAGATGAAGGTGCGGTCCTCGACGCGCGCGACGTCGCTCGGATCGCTCCACGCGAGGTAGCTGCCCGGCGCTTGGCCGGGTTCAGCTTCTGGAAGGTGCCGGCGTCGACGAGCTGCTGGCACAGGCGGTCGTACTCGGCCTGGCTGCCGTCGCACCAGTAGACGTCCTTCGCCTCGGTGAGGGCGGCGATCTCGGCGACCCAGGCGACGAGACGCTGGTGTTTGACGTAAGCCGGTACGTTCAGGCGCAAGCCTTCCATTACGGGTTGGTTCATGGCGGTTCCCAATTTGAGGATATGAAAAGCGGAATTGGGTCAGCTCCGTTCCGGTGGCTCCCGCCCCTGTTTTTCAGAGGAGGAGACCGCGGAGCTGACCCAATGCCGCGCCTCAGCGTGGTGCTTCGCCGAACACTGCTTCCAATGTAATCACGCCGTAACTCCAACGCGCGCGGGGGTTATGCGTTTCTGGAATGGTTTGATGCTCGGCTTGCCAAGGCCGCGCGCGAAGGCGTGGGCAAGCGGGGTGCCAAAAGCTGTCGAAGGTGCTTCATCTTGGAACGATGTGTGGTTCATCTTGGAATGGATTCGCTCAGCTCAACCGCTTCGATGCACACCAAGCTGAAAACTGAGTCTGGCCAATAGGCCCACGCCAGGGGTAGCGCTAGTGATCGAGTGCTGCGAGCGCTCACGAGCCCCCGTCTGTTGATTGCCGCCGAATCCTGACCCACCGGCCGCACTGATTTCCGTTCAAACCTGACCCACGTATGAACCCTAGCCTGCCGCAACTTGCGGCAGGAGCATTGGAGTGATTGACGTGGCGACACTAAGTGTCATCAGGCGATGGGCCCTGCGTGAGCAGTTGTCCATCCGAGATAGCCCGGCGCACCGGCCTGTCTCGCAACACCATCCGGAAGTACCTGCGCAGCGACGACAAGGAGCCGTCGTACGCCAAGCGAGAGAGCCGCAGCCGGCTCGATCCGTTCGCGGAGAAGCTGGCCCAGTGGCTCAAGACCGAGTCCGGCAAGAACCGCAAGCAGCGGCGCACCTTGAAGCAGATGCACGCTGAGCTTATGGAACTCGGCTACGACGGCTCCTACAACCGCGTGGCCGCCTTCGCGCGGGACTGGGCGCTCAGCGCCAGGAGGCCCAGAAGACCACGGGCCGCGGCACCTTCGTGCCACTGGTCTTCGAGCCCGGCGAGGCCTTCCAGTTCGACTGGAGCGAGGACTGGGCCGTGCTCGCCGGCGAGCGCACCAAGCTGCAGGTGGCGCACTTCAAGCTCAGCCACAGCCGGGCCTTCTACATGAGGGCCTACCTGCTGCAGACGCACGAGATGCTGTTCGACGCTCACAACCACGCCTTCCGCGTGTTCGGTGGCGTGCCCAAGCGCGGCATCTACGACAACATGAAGACCGCCGTGGACAAGGTCCTGAGCGGCAAGGCGCGCGACGTCAATGCGCGCTTCGCCGCGCTGGTCAGCCGACTACCTCTTCGAGGTCGAGTTCTCCTGAACCCAGCCTCGGGCTGGGAGAAGGGCCAAATCGAGAAGAACGTGCGCGACGCCCGGCACCGGCTCTGGCAGCCTGTGCCAGCCTTCCCCTCGCTGGACGCGCTCAACGTCTGGCTGGAGGAGCGCTGCAAGGCGCTGTGGACCGAGATCTCACACGGCAAGCTGCCAGGCACCGTGCACGACGCTTGGCAGGAGGAGCGGCCGCTGCTGATGCAGTTGCCACGCCCCTTCGACGGCTTCATCGAGCACACCAAGCGCGTCTCACCGACCTGCCTGGTCACCTTCGAGCGCACCAGGTACAGCGTGCCGGCGTCGTACGCCAACCGGCCGGTGAGCCTGCGCGTCTACGCCGACAGACTCGTCGTCGCAGCCGAAGGCAACATCATCTGCGAGCACCAGCGGTTCATCGACCGCCGGCACGACACGCTCGGCAAGACGATCTTCGACTGGCGTCACTACCTGGCGGTGCTGCAGCGCAAGCCTGGCGCGCTGCGCAACGGCGCGCCGTTTGTCGAGCTGCCGCAGGCCTTCAAGCGGCTGCAGGCCGAGCTGCTCAAGAAGCCTGGCGGTGACCGAGAGATGGTCGACGTCCTGGCGCTGGTCCTGCACCACGAGGAGCAGGCGGTGCTGGCAGCCGTCGAGCTGGCCCTGGAGGTCGGCGCGCCGACCAAGATGTACGTGCTCAACGTGCTGCACCGGCTGGTGGACGGGAAGGCCGCGCCACCGCCCGTGGACGCCCCGCACGCGCTGCGCTTGACCAACGAGCCGCAGGCCAACGTGAACCGCTACGACGCACTGCGCGAAGAAAGGAAGGTCCGCAATGCGTGACTCAGCAACCAACGGGCTCATGACCGCGCTGCGCGAGCTCAAGATGTTTGGCATGGCGCAAGCCGTGGGCGACCTGGCCGAGCAAGGCGCACCGGCGTTTGAAGCCGCGCAGCCCTTCCTGGCTCAGCTGCTCAAGGCAGAGTCCGCCGAGCGCGAGGTGCGGGCCGTCGCGTACCAGCTCAAGCAGGCCAAGTTCCCGGTTTACCGTGACTTGGCTGGCTTCGAGTTTGCGCACAGCGAGGTGAACGAGGCGTTGGTGAAGCAGTTGCACCGCGGCGAGTTCATGGACCGGGCCGAGAACGTCGTGCTGGTCGGTGGGCCGGGCACGGGCAAGACCCACCTGGCCACTGCCATCGGCGTGCAGGCGCTAGAGCATCACCGCAGGCGAGTGCGCTTCTTCTCCACGGTAGAACTCGTGAACCTGCTGGAGCAGGAGAAGCTGAACAACAAGACGGGCCAGATGGCGCACCGGCTCGCCCATATGGACCTGGTGATCCTCGACGAGCTCGGTTACCTGCCGTTTAGCTCATCGGGCGGCGCGCTGCTCTTCCACCTGCTGAGCAAGCTCTACGAGCGCACCAGCGTCGTCATCACGACGAACCTGAGCTTCAGTGAATGGGCCAGCGTCTTCGGCGACGCCAAGATGACCACAGCCTTGCTGGACCGGCTCACCCACCACTGCCATATCCTTGAAACCGGCAACGAGAGCTACCGGTTCAAAAACAGCTCAGCACAACCCACCCAGAAGGAGTCCAAAACCAAGAAGTTACCCACAGCCTGAGCCTCAGTGGCTCGAACAAGGGTGGGTCAGGATTAGATGGAAACGGCGGGTCAGGATCGAGTGGAAATCAACACTACGTGCGCTACATGTTGTTCTCCTCTGCTGATATCGGTAGGGGCGGACCGAGCGGCTCCGGCTTCAGCCCCAAGGCCACAGCTATGCGATGGGCCTCGCCTCTTGTCGCAAGTGTGCGCCCACTCAAGACCTGATAGACAGCATATGGTCGGAAGCCTTGCCGCTTCGACCAGTCGGCGATCGATTCCCCACGAGCAGTGAATTCGCTTCGGACTGAAGCTCGAAGTTCTTCGTACCTGCCGTGAGTGAAAGTGGTGCGATTTGTCATGAGTGGCCACCCTTTGGGGCGCGCCGACTGTAAGAGCTATCGCACCTCCGTATCAACCCCTTGCGCCCTGATCGGACATTACGCTCGATTGGCGTTTCTTATAATATAATTCGCGCGCCGATGAGATTATGTGCAAATAGTATATTCTCCTCGCACATAATCTGATCGACTCGCGAGACCTGGCTCATTGCCACTAAGGTCCGAGGACCGGGAATGTTGGCTAGATGCGATCGCCTACGGCAATGATGACCGTGCGCAATCCTCCTGGTGCCCGCTCTTGGCGCCAGACATCTGGCGCGCCGGAAGGTATGACTTCGCTCCAGTTGACGTTAGCCACTTTCGCAGGCCAGCGGCCGTGGAATCTTCGGCTGGTACTTGGGCAACCGTAGTTGAGCCCATCTCCACGAAGAAGGAACTCGAACGTGCCCAGCGACCGCCCCTTGACCAGCGCCAGTGCCCACCTGCCCTTAGGCTCGACGCGAGCCGCGGCGCCGCCTTTGGTGATGTACGTCAACAAGGTCGGTAGTGACGGATGGCTGCAGGCCCTAGCCGAGGGATCCAATCAGCGTCTGTCGCTCTTCAAGTACACGAAGGTGTCGGGAGTCCAGAGCCGCGGTGGGCGCACGTACTTCACGGTCATGGAAGGCGCGGCGAAAGGTCGCGTGATGAGCCTCACCGATGCCAACGCGAAAGAGCACCTTGGCTTGATCGCGCCGAAGGCGACGCCGGCACACATCACAGTCACGTATGGCAAGTACGAGGAGAGTTGGTACTCCCAGGCCCGCAACGAGCGCCTCCCCCAACAGACGGCAGTGCTAGACGTTGCGGGGATCAAGTCGACGGTGACCATGAACACCGTGTGGGGCACCGGATTTTTCCCGTTGCCGCCGGGCACGTACACCGTGCTTCTGCCTGACGTCCCCACGATGCAAACATGACTCGCTTTTACCGGCGAGTGGAACCTCAACTGACGTTCGATCAGGTGTGGTTCCCGATCCTGTTCGGCAACAACAGCCGTTACGTCCACATCGGCAACGTCTCCGATGGCTGCGTGACGGTGATGGACTTCGCACGTTGGCCGGCGATTCATGAAGCGCTTCTCAGCCACCGCACCGCCGACGGGCGAGGAGTCGCCCTTCTGACCGTTAAGGGCAAGCCGGAGCGCGAACGATGAGCACCAAGGCACCCACGCGCGCCCTCTTCGCCCCAGTCTTGGCCTCGCTGCTTGCAGTTCAGCTGGCATGCGCCGGCGAAGTCACCACTGCGACCACTGAGGATCGGAAGGCTGCGGCCGCACTGAACGATGAAGGGGACCGGGCCTATCGAGAGGGGCGATTTGATAAGGCGCTGAAGGCCTACATGAACTCCTACCCCAACCACGCGAACGCCCATGCGTACCTGATGGCCGGCGATACCTACTGGCGAGCCGTCATCGCGGCCAATCAGCCATCAGCCTCGTCGAAGGGGACGGATGCTTGCCCACTGACGAACGCCTACTTTGCGCAGGACACGGGACGAAGCCTCGACCAGTACTACCGCCCCGGACTGGCGCTGACGGACAAGGCGACTGCCGGCGACAAGGGACTGGCAGAGCTCAGCCAGCGCTCGCGTTCCGCAGCCAGTTGCTTGGCCGCGGTTCAGGCGAAATATGCGGCGCTTCCCGGAATGCCTGCGTGGACCTGCGTGACGTCACCGCGTGCGTGGGCGAGCCTCTAAAGCCGTAGAGTTCAGCTCGCTGGATCGGGGCTGCACCTCACAGCAACGCTGGGCGGCCGGCGCTTCCGCGGTCGTTCCAACATGAAGCGCACGTTCTTCCGGAAGATTCCAAGATGAGCTGCATCTTGGGGATCAGGATGAAAAAGCAGCGATCCTCTAAGTGATTGATGCGCCTAAGGCTCAAGTTCCAAGATGGGGCGACTTCGACAAAAGCCCCCAATGCCTCGGGGATCGGCTCCCCCATCGAAACACCCTATGCTCGGCGCCTCCTCCGCGAGGTCTCCGACGCCCATGTCCGCACCCACCGGCCTCTCGCTCCGCGCCCGCCTCTACCTGGTCCTGGGCCTGGCGCTCGCCTTGGTTGCCGCTTCCGCGCTGCTGGGGTGGTGGCAGTCGAAGCGGCTGGCCGGGATCGCGCAGTCGCTGTATGAGGACCGCCTTGTCCCCGTCGACCTGCTCCGCGAACTCGAGCACGCGCTCGGTCCCCACCAACTGGGCACGCTGCTGATCACGCAGACGCAACAGCCCGATGCCGGCAAGCTGGACAGCGGCGGCCGCCGTCTCGCCGACACGACCCGCCAGCTCTGGACCCGCTACCTCGCCACGCGCATGACGCCGGCCGAGAGCGCCCTCATCGCCCGCACGCAGCCGCTGCTCGACCAGCTCTGGACCGCCCTCACCGCGAGCCAGGGGGCTTCGCCGGACACGCTGCGCGAGCTGAACCGGCGCCGCCTCGCGACGACGCGGATGCTCGACGAGCTGATCGCCTTCCAGCTCAGCCAGGCCCGCGTCGATACCGAGCGCGCCCAGCAGGCCGCCACGGAGGCCGCGCACCTGGGCCTGCTGCTGGTGCTGCTGACCGGCGGCCTGTGCAGCGTCGTCGTCTGCACCGTCTGGACGCGTTATGACGACGAGCGCCGCCTCAGCCAGGATTCGCGCGAGCAGCTCCAACGGCTCTACGTCGCGTTGTCGCAGACCAACCAGCTCATCGTGCGCCGCGAGGCCGAGGCCTTCGATGATCCTCGGGCCGAGCAGCATCTGTTCGAGGGCCTCTGCCGCATCTGCGTCGAGACGGGCCATGCCCGCTTCGCGGCCGTGGTGCTGTTCGATGGCGATCACTTCGAGCGTGTCGCCGAGCACGGTCCCGGCGACCGACTGATGCCCGGCGCGCCCCGCGAGTGGTCGCGCGACTCGCCCTTCGCGCGCAGCTCGATGGCGACGCGCGCGATCCTCGAAGGCACGCACCAGGTCAGCAACCGGGCGCTGGAGGACCCGAGCCTCGCCGTCCCCGGCGCGCCGCTGATCCCGCCCGGCGTCGAGGCCATGGCCGCCTTCCCGCTGCGCCGTCGCGGTGAGGTCGTGGGCGCGCTCACCCTGCTCGCCGGCGAGCCGGGCTACTTCAGCCCGCAGGTGCTCGGGCTCATGGACGAGATGGCCGGCGACCTGTCCTTCGCGCTCGACCATCTGCGGCGCGAGCGCGATCAGGCGCGCGAGCTCGACGGCCTGCGCGACGCGCTGCGTCGACAGGAGGCTGGTCTCGTCGAGACCACGCCGGCCGCCTTCCGGCCTCCGACGCCTCCGCCGCCGCTGAGGCCTGCGGCAGAATCGCCCGATGCAACTGATCAGTCTGAACACGGCCCGCGCTGAACCGCTGCTCATCGACGGGCGCCCGGTCATGACGGGCATCCGCAAGCGTCCGGTGGACGGCGCGATCGAAGTCCGGCCCCTCGGCCTGGAGGGCGACGAGCAAGCCGATCCCAGCGTCCACGGCGGCCTGTCCAAGGCCGTCTACGCCTACCCGTCCGAGCACTACGCCTTCTGGCGCACCGTGCGCGCGCAGGCGCAGGTCGCGGGCTGGGACGACGCGCTCCCGTGGGGGGCGATGGGCGAGAACCTGACGATCTCCGGCCTCGCCGAGGGCGACGCCTGGATCGGCGACGTGCTGGTCTTCCCGGACTGCGAGCTCGCCGTCAGCGAGCCGCGCTATCCCTGCTTCAAATTCAACGCGGTGATGGGCTTCAACAAGGCCGCGAAGATGATGACCCAGAGCGGATGGTGCGGCTTCTACCTCGCGGTGCGGCAGCCCGGCACGATCACGGCCGGCCAGACCTTCACCGTGCGCCCCGGCCCGCGCGAGGTCTCCATCGCGGAGCTCTTCCGGGCTAAGACCCAGCGCTGATCGCCCTTCTTGCTCCCTCTCCCGCTTGCGGGAGAGGGTGGGGGTGAGGGCCAGCGGCGGTGGCAGTACTGAAGCCCTCAGTCCGCCAACGCCGGATAGTCGGTATACCCCTCGGCGCCACCGCCATACATCGTGGCCGAGTGGGCCTTCTGCAGCGGGGCGTTGAGCTTCAGCCGGCGCACCAGATCCGGGTTGGAGATGAAGCTGCGGCCGAAGGCGACCGCATCCACATGGCCCTTGGCGACAGCGTCGATCGCCATCTCGCGGGTGTAGCCGTTGTTGGCGATGTACACGCCCTTGAAGCGCTCGCGCAGCGCGTCGTAATCGAACGGCGCGACATCGCGCGGCCCGCCGGTGTGACCCTCGATGACATGCAGGAAGGCCAGCTTCATCGGCGACAGCTGCTCGACGACATGGTTGAAGAGCGCCTGCGCATCGCTGTCCTGGCCCGCGTCGTTGACCGGCGTGACCGGGGACAGGCGCAGCCCGGTGCGATCGGCACCGATCGCGCCGGCGATGGCCGCCATCACTTCGAGCAGCAGGCGCGAGCGGTTCTCGATCGAGCCGCCGTAGGCATCGGTGCGGTCGTTGATGCTGTTGCGCAGGAACTGGTCCAGCAGGTAGCCGTTGGCCCCGTGAACCTCGACGGCGTCGAAGCCCGCGGCCATCGCCGCCTTCGCCGCATGGACGTAGGACTGGACGACACCGGGCAGTTCCTCGGTCTTCAGCGCGCGCGGCGCGGCGACATCGACGAAGCCATCCTTGGTGAAGGTCTTGCTATTGGCCTGACGATCCGTCGCCGACAGCGGCTTGGCGCCGCCGGGCTGGAAGTCGGCATGGGAGATGCGGCCCACGTGCCACAGCTGCACGGCGATCTTGCCGCCGGCTTCATGGACAGCGTCCGTCACCTTTTTCCACGCCGCGATCTGCTCGGGCGAGTGGATCCCGGGCGTGTCGAGGTAGCCCTGCCCCTCCTGCGTGATCTGGGCGCCTTCGCTGATGATCAGGCCGGCGCTGGCGCGCTGGCGGTAGTACTCGATCGCGAGCGGTCCCGGCACCAGGCCGACGGAGCGGTTGCGCGTGAGCGGCGCCATGACGATGCGGTTGGCCAGGGAGACGGCGCCGACTTGCAAGGGATCGAAGAGACTGGGCATGTCGATATCGAGGATGCGGAATGGATGTGGCGTGAAGCCCGGCGGGGCCGGACAAGGATGGATCGCAGCTTAGCGAGCGAAAGGGTCCGTCGCAGCGCCTAGGCGACAGCCCGGACGCCGGCTGGGGCCTTGCGTGACCTTCACGGCCGCGCTGAAACGCTTGGCTACACTCGCCCGGCTGCCGGGGGACGCCGACCCCCTCCGCGCGGCGCCCCTCCTCCACCGCCACGACTCGGGAGCCTGTCGATGCCCTTCGGTTCCTCGCTCGAATCTCGACGCCGCCGGCTTCTGCAGGCCGGCGCCTCGCTGGGGCTGGCGCCCTGGCTGCTGTCGGCTCGCGCGCAGCGAGGCGGCGCGTCGGGCGCCGTGATGCACGTGGGGCCCGACCATCCGGTGAAGACGCTGGCGGCGGCCGCCTCGCAGGCGAAGGCCGGCATGACGATCGAGGTGCAGGCCGGTGACTATGCCGGCGACGTCGCCGTCTGGCCGCAGGACGACCTGACCCTGCGCGCCGTCGGCGGCCGCGCCCGGATGGTGGCCAAGGGCGCGCATGCGCAGGGCAAGGGGATCTTCGTCACGACCGGCAAACGGATGACGATCGAGGGCTTCGACTTCGTCGGCGCGCGTGTGCCGGACCGCAACGGCGCGGGCATCCGCCTGGAGCGGGGCTCGCTGACGCTGCGCGACTGCCGTTTCCAGGACAACGAGAACGGCCTGCTCGCCGGCAACGACGCCGGCATCGAGCTGCGCATCGAGTCCTGCGACTTCGGCCCGATCGCGCCTGGAGAGGGCCGCACGCACACCTGCTACGTCGGGGCGATCGGCAAGCTGTCGGTGGTCGCAAGCTACTTCCACCACGGCGCATCGGGCCATCTGCTCAAGTCGCGTGCCGCGGTGAACCACCTCTTCTACAACCGCCTGACCGATGAGACGGGCCGCGCGAGCTTCGAGCTCGAGTTCCCCCAACGGCGGCGTCGCGCTGGTGATGGGCAACGTGATCCAGCAGAGCCCGTCGAGCGAGAACTACCACCTGATCGCGTATGGCAGCGAGGGGCTGTCCAACCGCCGCAACGAGCTGCACCTGATCAACAACACGCTGGTCGACCGGCGCCAGGCCGGTGGCGTGTACCTGCGCATGGCGCAGCAGGCGCAGAAGCTGCGGCTGATCAACAACCTGCTGTGCGGCAAGCACGAGCTGCCGGCCGGACCGGACCGCGAGCAGCACCACAACTACTTCGTCGAGCTGGACAGCTTCGTCGACGCGGACCGCTACGACTTCCGGCTGCGGCCGGACTCGCCGCTGATCGGGCGTGCGGTGGATGCGGGCGTCGTCGACGGCCAGGTGCTCAAGCCGGCGATGCAGTACCAGCACCCGTGCGGGCTCAAGGAAGTGCCGGCGGGGACGACGTATTCGCCGGGGGCGTTTCAGGTTTGACCGCTCAGCAGGTGTAGGTCGCGCGCTCCCGAGCCTCGGCCATCCGGCGGCCACGAGTGATGTCGATGTGGCGGACGCTGTCACGGATTGCGGCGTAGATGGCGTGGCGTATCGCCGATTCCCTTCGAGCCCTTGCTTCGTCCAGGTACACCACGCTGGCACCCGTCGTCGTCTGTTGCGCGATCGGTTCAGGTTGCTTCATGTTCAGCAACTCCGTTTGTATGAGGAAGCTTGGACTCGTCGTCGGCAATCAAGCTGCGCTCTCGCAGCGATTCGATGACAAGTGACTCCAGCACGGGCAAGGCGGCCAAGCTCTTCTCCAGCTTTGGCGTGGCGGCGCCCGACGGGATTTGTAGAAGCTTGCCTGCCCTTTTCCGAGAGTCGGGCGCCATCTTGAAGAGACTCAAGTAACGCGCGGGTGCCACGCCGTCATACGGAATCAGCTTCACCCTGCCGGGCTGGTCCGACTCCGTCAGCGCGTCTGCATGCAGCTTGATCGCGAGACTCTTTTTGTATGGCTCGATGAAGTGGATCTGCCGGATGCCAGCGGCCACCAGATGTCGGGCGCAAGCGTGGCACGGGTAGGTGGTCACGAAGATCGAGCCTCCTAGAACCCGCTCGCCGGTCTGGCGCAATGCAGTCAGGAGCGCGTGCATTTCCGCGTGGATCGCTCGCGAAAACTCGACCAGGCCACGCAGCTTCTTGTTCTTCGCGACCACTTCCGTCGCGCGCCGGTGCTCACCATCCTTGATCAGCGGAGCCAAGGCATCGACCACGTGCGCAGCGAACAGGCTCTTCTCCTCGTCGTTGTGGCACTTCTCGCCAAAGTTCCAGCAACGCTTGTCGCGCTCGCCGCTCGGATCGGAGGCAAGGTCGGTGACGTAAAGATCCCCGAAGGGACGTGGCACATCATTCCATCCGATTGCGAGCACCTCGCCGGATTCATCCGTGACGGCCGCTCCCACCTGCCGCGACAGGCATGCGGAATTGCCTGCGGCGGAGGCTGCCGCATACATGGCCGTCTCGCTGCGGGTCGGCGTGATGACCCGCGATCCCAGCACGAGATGCAGGAACCGTTCGACGCGGGTGCGAAGTTGCGATTCCGTGTAGGAGTCCATGCGCAGAAAGAAGTCGCATCGGGAGAAGGTCTGCTCCACCGACTGCCCAACTGCAACCTCCTCGCCCGATTCCCGATCCATAAGTGCCGCGATGTCGGAGATCTCCAGACCTTCGGCCTTCAACATGACCTCGCGATCGGACAAGGGCGAGTGCACGCCAATCACGTAGAGCAGTTCCCGGTACACCGTGCGCAGCAGATCGAGCTCCTGCGGGCTCTTGATGGAATCAATGATGTGGCAGATGCGACGCGCCCCAGCTTCATGGCTGCCATTGGCGATGGCGGTCCTCCCGCGACCGTACCGGATGTGGTTGACGGCGAGTTCTGCAAGGACGCTCACTCCGAATTCGGTGCGCATCAGACTTCCGTACTCGATCAAGGCACTGCGTCGTTCGGCCGGCCGCTGCGGGAGCGCCTGCCCTTGACGTGTTGCGAAGTCTTGGACGTACTGGTCCACCCGAAGGACCACTGTCTCGTAGTCGAACACGTCGCGGAGCACCTGCTCCAACTTGCGCGCGACGTCGTTCATGGGCGAGCCAAGGGGCCCGCACAGGGCGATGACCAGTTCTTCCGTGTGCGTCGAATCAATCCTTTCCTTGGCGGTCAGGTGTTCGAACCGCATTTGACCGAACTGGGCGGCGGGCGGGGTCACGACTTTCAGTTTCGAGTTCATCCAGATCTCCGGCGGCAACAGACCGAAATCCTGCGCCCGTTCCGAACGGTCGAATTTCACCCGGCCTCGACGCCGTCGTGAGTCCGCGACGCCCTTTTTCGCTCCTGCAAATCCAAGTCATGCCTCGCCGCCCGGTAGCGCACCAGAGCGCCGCCATGGACAGCTGAAAGTGAGTAAAAGCAGGATGAAAAATGCATGTCGCGCTCATTGACAGTGCTCGCCGTTCTCGCGCGCTCCGCCGCGAAAAGGCGCGTCGTCGACATGAACCGCGTCCGGGCGGACTGAGCAGTCCCGGGCCGGCGCGCTACAGTCCTGCCCATGCTCGCTTACCGACACGCCTTCCACGCCGGCAACCACGCCGACGTGCTCAAACACCTGGTGCTGGCCGAGGTCCTCCGCTACATGGGGGAAAAGGACAAGCCCTACACCGTCGTGGACACCCACGCCGGCGCCGGCGGATACGCCCTCGACGGCCGCTACGCCCAGAAGAACGCCGAACACGCCGGCGGCATCGCCGCGCTCTATTCGCGCAAGGACCTGCCCGAGCCGCTGCAGCAGTACGTGCAGCTGGTGCACGACTTCAATCCCGGCAAGAAGCTCGAGCAGTACCCCGGTTCGCCGGCCATCGCGCGCATGCTGATGCGCTTCGACGACCGCCTGCGCTGCTATGAGCTGCACGGCACCGACCACCGCATCCTCGCCAGCTACCTCGAGGACCGCGCCAACACGCAGGTCCTGCAGCAGGACGGCTTCGCGTCGCTGAAGGCCGAACTGCCGCCGCCCTCGCGGCGCGGCGTCGTGCTGATGGACCCCTCCTACGAGATCAAGGCCGACTACGGCAAGGTCGTCGCCGCATTGCGCGAAGGGCTGCAACGCTTCGCCGACGGCACGATCGCGATCTGGTATCCGCAGCTGCAGACCGTCGAGTCCGCGCAGCTCGTGCAGCGCCTGAAGTCGGCCTCCGAGCCCGTCGCCAAGAAGGGCTGGCTGCACGTGCGCCTCACCGTCACGCAGGCCGACGAGCGCGGCTTCGGCATGATGGGCAGCGGCATGTTCGTCGTGAACCCGCCGTTCGTGCTCCACGACAAGCTGGCCGAATGCCTGCCCACGCTCGTGGACACGCTCGGCCAGTACGACGACGCCAACTACCTGCTGGAACAGCAGACCGCCTGATCGCGCTCCCGCGCGCATCCGGGCTCCGGGCTCCGGGCTCCGGGCTTTGGGCTTTGGGCTTACACGAAGTTCTCGCTCGGAGCAGCGGAGGCCGGTGCCCCTGGGAGCGAATTCCGAGCGGCGAGGAGGAGATTGAGCGGACAGGGGCACCGGCCTCCGCTGCGATCTCCGGCAGCGATCAATACCCGACCGTGAACCGCCGACGGATGTGCTGCGGGCGTTCGAGCTCGTCGACGATGGCGACTGCCAGGTCGGCTGTCGACACGTGCGCAGGGCCGTTGGCGTCCATCACCGGCGTATCGAGGCTGACGCGATAGCTGCCGCGGCGCTCGCCGGGTTCCAGGTGGGGTGCGGGCGACAGGAAGGTCCAGTCGAGCGACGACTCCAGGCGGATCAGGTTCAGCGCTTCACGCGCGGCCAGGGCGCCTTGCTTCCATTGGGCCGGGAATTCCGGCAGGTCCACGATCTGCACGCCCGGGGCCGCATACAGGCTGCCCGCGCCGCCGACCACCAGCAGGCGCTTCACGCCGGCGCGTTTCACGCCGTCGTAGATCGCGCGGGTGCCGTCCAGGAACTCGGTGTGGATGTCCGGCACCCGACCAGCCCGGGTTGTAGGCGCTGACGACCGCGTCGCTGCCTTCGACGGCGGCGGCGACCTGGTCCGCCTGCTTCGCGTCGGCCTTCACCACGGTCAGGCCGGCGCGGGTTTCCAACTTCGACGGATCGCGCGCCAGGGCGACGACCTCATGGCCGCGGGACAGCAGTTCCTTGAGCACTTCCTTGCCGACAAAGCCGGTCGGTCCGATCAGGGCGACTTTCATGGGGATTCCTTTCGAGGGAGATTCCGAGGGATTCGGGGGAGCGACGGGGGTGTCGCGATGAAGTGAACTGTAGAAACTTCACAATCGCCGCAGAAGTCCTCAGAATCCGACTCCATTCTTTAGACGATCTACACAATCCCCGATGCTGGACCAACTCCGCCGGATGGCCGTGCTGGCGACCGTCGTCGAACAGGGCAGCCTGGTCGCCGCGGCGCGGCAGCTCCAGACCACGACCTCCGCGGTCAGCCAGCAGCTGCGCGCGCTGGAGCGCGACATGGGCGTGACGCTGCTGCACCGCTCGACGCGGCGCATCAGCCTGACGCCCGCTGGCGAGCGCTTCGTGCAGGGCTGTCAGGCGATGCTCGCCGCCGCGCGCGAGGCGCAGACCCAGCTGCACCACCTGCGCGACGCGCCCGAAGGCGAGCTGCGCATCAGCGCGCCGGTCGGCGCCGCGCGGCAGATCGGGCCGGCGCTCGGGCCGCTGCTCTCAGCGAACCCGGGGATGAGCCTGCACCTGGAAGTCGACGACGGCTTCACCGACCTTGTCGCCAAGCGCATCGACCTGGCCGTGCGCTTCGGCCGGCTGCCCGACAGCAACTGGGTCGCGCAGCGCATCGGCCAGCGGACGGTCGGTCTCTATGCGGCGCCCGCTTACCTGGCGCGGCGCGGCGTTCCCACCTCGATGTCGGACCTGACGCGGCACGACTGGGTGTTCCTGCGCTCCGACAGCGGCGCGATGCGCAGCCTCTCGCTGGTCGGCCCCGAGGGGCGCGAGGAGGTGCTGCGCGTCAGCCCACGCGCGAGCAGCAACAACCAGCTCAGCCTGCAGCAGTTCTGCGAAGCGGGCATCGGGCTGGCGCTGCTCAGCGCGGAGGATGTCGATGAGTCGCAGGCCCAGGGCCGCCTGTTGCCGCTGCTGCCGGGCTGGTCGTTGCCGACGCTGCCGGTCTACGTGATGACGCCGCAACGCGATGCGCAACCGGCCAAGGTCCGGCATGCCATCGAGGCGCTTCGTCCGGCGTTTTCGGGCTCGCCCTCGACAGCGCATCCGACATCGTCGGCATCCTCCGCATCGTCGACCGCATCCGCCAGGAGCGCGCCCGATGGCCGATGACCACTGGATCCAGCTGCGCCGCGACCCGCGCACCGGCATCGAGACCGTGCGGGCGCACTTCACCGGACATGCGTACGACCCCCACGGCCACGACGAGCTCCTGATCGGCATCACGCAGCAAGGCGTGCAGCGCTTCCGTTGCCAACGCGCGCTGCACACGAGCACACCCGGGCGCGCGATCCTGATCGAACCGGGCGCGGTCCACGACGGCCATGCCCCGGAGGATGCCGGCTTCACCTACGCGATGCTCTACCTGCCGCAGGACTGGACGACGCGGTTGCTGGCGCAGCACGGGCTCGGCGGGTTGTCCGCGATCCAGCCGGCGTTTCGCGACACGCTGGCGGAGGATCCGCGCCTCGTCTCGGCGATCGGGCAGGCCTTCGACGCCCTGCACGCCGGCGAGTCGCGCCTGGGCTGCGACCAGCACCTCGACCGCCTGATCGGGCTGCTCGCGCGGCATGTCGGTGTCTCGGACGAACCGGTCCGCGGCGATTCGTCGCGGCTGGCGGATCGCGCCCGCGAGTTCCTCCATGACCGGATGGCCTGGGACGTCGGCCTCGACGATCTGGTCGCGCACACCGGGATGGATCGCTTCCGGCTGACGCGGCAGTTCAAGCAGTCCTTCGGGCAATCGCCGCACGCCTACCTGGTGAGCCTGCGGCTGCGTGCCGCGCGGGCGCTGCTGGCGCGCGGCCATCGACCGTCCGAAGTGGCGACCGAGGTCGGCTTCTCCGACCAGAGCCACCTGGGCCGCTGGTTCCAGCGGGCCTATCGCCTCACGCCGGCGGACTACCGGCGTCGCTGCACAAACGTTCTAGACCGGGATCCGGGGCCGCCGTGAGGATGCGGTCTTCGCAGTTGAAGCACGCAGTGCGACGTCCATGTTTGATACGAAAGTGGCGATCATCGTCCGCAACGACCTGGCGACCTGGCAACGGCTGAACGTGACCGCGTTCCTCGCGACGGGCGTGGCGGCCTCCGCGCCGGAGGCCATCGGGGAGCCGTATGTCGATGCCCTGGGGCGCCGTTTCGCGGCCATGCTCGGCCAGCCGATGCTGGTCTTCGAAGCCGACCTCGCCGGCCTGCAGACCGCGCACCGCCGGGGCATCGACAGCGACCTGACCCTGGTGCCCTACGTCCATGCGATGTTCTCCACCGGCCATGACGAAGCCAACCGCAACGTCTTCCTCGCGGAGGACGCCCACCACCCCGACCTCGTCGGATTGGCGCTCCGGGGACCGAAGAAGGCAGTCGACAAGGCCATCAAGGGCCTCTCGCTGCACCGCTGACGGTTCCTCGGTTGTCCGCATGGCACGGTCACGGCTCGCCGGTACATTCGCCGGATGCCATTGAGTCAAGCCGCCTGGGCCCGCATCGTCCCCTTCGCCCTCTTCATGTTGCTGCTGGCGCTGCGGGGCGCCTTGCCGGAGCAGAACGCGCTGGGCCTCGATCCGCGCTGGATCTACGCATTGAACCTGGTGGTGGTCGGCGGCGCGCTGGCCTGGTTCTGGCGCGGCTACGGCGAATTCGACCGGCAGAACCGGCCGCGTCTCGGCGAGGCCGGGTTGAGCATCGCCGTCGGGTTGATCGTCTTCGGGCTGTGGATCCATCTGGACGCGCCATGGATGCAGCTCGGCGAGGCGACCGCCGCCTTCGTGCCGATGACGGCGGACGGTCGCGTGGACTGGCCGCTGATCGCGGTCCGCTGGCTCGGTGCGACGCTGCTGGTGCCGGTGATGGAGGAGCTGTTCTGGCGCAGCTTCCTGATGCGCTGGATCGCGAGCCCGCAGTTCGAGACCGTCGATCCGCGCGCCGCCGGCCTGCGCGCGCTGGTGCTGTCGACCTTCGTCTTCATGCTCGCCCACACGCTGTGGCTGGCGGCGATCGTCGCCGGCGCGGCCTATGCATGGCTCTACATCCGCACCGGCAAACTGTGGTGCGCCGTCATCGCGCATGCGGTGACGAACGGGGTGCTCGGGATCTGGGTCGTCTGGAGCGGGCGCTGGGAATTCTGGTGACCGGCCCGAAGGCGCCGCCGCTCAGCGCTCGAGCACCTTCGTCACGGCCGCCGGCCGCTGCAGGTGCTTGAAGCGCTCGAACAGCCAGCAGCGCATGCCCATCACGAGCGTGAACTGGCGCTTCTCCTCATCGGGCAGCTTCTGGTCGAGCAGGTGCTGGCGCGCGAAGTCCTCGGCGACGCGCTGAAGCCGGTCGCGCAGTTCGCGCGCCATGCCCGGACTGAGCTGGCCGTGGACCAGCATCAACAGTTCCGCGTCGTTGTCGAAGCCACCGGCGAAGAAGTCCTGCATGACGTTCTCGCGGAAGAAGGCCATTACCGGACCTTGCGGCCGCCAGCGGAAGGTCTTCGCCACCTGCAGCCGATATCGGTTCAAGGGCCGCAGCTCGATGATGCCGAGCCGATCCAGTTGCACCAGCGCGCGCGTCACGTCCGGCTCGCCCATGCGGTAGGTCGCGACGATCTGCTCGAAGCTCCACTGGCTCAGGCAGCAGATGGCGGTCAGCAGCAGCCTCTCGTCGGCGACGACCTCGCGCTCCTGCTGCAGCGTCAGCTCGCGGCGCAAGGGCTGCAACTGCGCCAGGCGCTGCGAGAGCTCGGCGAAATCGGTCTTCAGCACGCGGCAGATCTCGTCGATGCGCGACAGCGGCATCTCGCCGCCCGACGCGAACATGCGCTTCACGCTGGACTCCGACAGGTCCAGCGCCGTCGCCAGCTGCGCATAGCTGATGCCGGACTGCTTCAGCTCGGCCTTGATGAGATCGATGAGGGATTGCGTGCTCGCCATGGGGGCGGACGTTAGCGCAACTCGCTGGCACGACCGGGTACCGGGATTCGAGACCGGACGGCCCGCGCCGCGATACCGCCGCACATGAAGCGCGTCACGGCCGGCGCGCGTCCCGACCATCGCGTCCGTTCCAACTTCCACGGGCGCCGACCATGCTCAGCCGACGTCATCTCCTATGCTGCGGCGCCGCCGCGGCGGCGGGTCTCTTCAGCGCGCTCGCGGCCGATGCGGCCGGTCCGTTGCGCAATCCCTGCGGCCATGCCTCTCTGCCGATTCCGGGCGTCGATCCGCAGTGGCTTGAACGGATCTGGGACGGCCTCGACCTCCAGCAGCTCTGGGACGTCCACGCCCATCTGATCGGCACCGGCGATTCGGGTTCGGGCTGCTGGATCGCGCCGTCGCTGTCGCAGTGGTGGCATCCGGTCGAGTTCGCCCGCAAGCACGCGATCCTCAACGGCGCCTGCGTCGATCCGCGCGCCGTCGCCGCGGGCGATATCGACCGCGCGTACGTCCGCCGCCTCACCGCGCTGGCCGATGCGTTCCCGGTCGGCGCACGCTGGCTGCTCTTTGCGTTCGACGAAGCCGTGGACGCCGCCGGCCACCGACGGCCCGACTGGACGACCTTCCACGTTCCCGATGCGTATGCCCGCGCCGTCGCGGCCGCACGACCCGACCGCTTCGGTTGGGTCGCCAGCATCCATCCGAACCGCGAAGACGCGCTGACACGGCTGGACCGTGCGATCGCCGGCGGCGCGCTGGCGATCAAATGGCTGCCGAGCAGCATGGCCATCGATCTGCGCGACGCCCGGCTGCGGCCGTTCTACGACCGTCTCGCCGCGGCACGCCTTCCGCTCATCGTCCATTGCGGGGAGGAGCACGCCGTCCCCGGCGCGGACCGCCAGGACCTCGGCAATCCGCTGCTGCTGCGCGAACCGCTGCGCCACGGCGTGCGCGTGATCGCGGCGCACTGCGCCTCGCTGGGTCACGCGATGGACCTGGACCTCCCGCGCCCCCGCTCCGTGCCCGCCTTCGAACTCTTCGCCCGCCTGATGGACGAACCGGCCTGGCAGGGCCTGCTGCTGGGCGACGTCTCCGCGATGTTCCAGTTCAACCGCCGGCCCGAGGTCTGGCGGACCGTGCTGCGTCGCCAGGACTGGCACGACCGGCTGCTGCACGGCTCCGACTACCCGCTGCCGGGCGTGCTGCCCCTGGTCCGGCTGCCCCAACTCGTCCGGGCGGGTGTGCTGGACGAGGCCCACGTCGCTCCTTTGGGGGCATTGCGCGACCACCACCCCCGATGTTTGATCTCACCCTCAAGCGGCTCGCCCGGTGGCAGGGAGACGCACTGGCCGCCCCGGTCTTCGCGACCGCCCGGCACTTCCCTGTGCAGGCGGCGTGAAGGACACCCCGGAACCCCGGGGCCTACCCAGGCGACCGGGGCCCGACCGAGCGGTAGCACCGATCGATACCGGGACAGGCGGCGGGTGATACTCGCCGCAAATCTGCAGGGGGACCGGACCGCTCGCGACGACAGTCGCGCCATCGCCACCGGAAACCACTCAAAGGGGCGATGACCCCGGCAAACACACCGGTCCTGACCGACCGGCCCACAGGAGGAAACGTAGACATGAGCACCCCGCACATCCGCATCCAGCGCGACACGCAAGCCTGGCGCTACCAGGTGTGGATCTCCTTCGGCATCAGCGTCGCGCTCTGCGCGATCGGTCTGGCCTGGCTGCCCGGCGCCGACCTGGACCGCGCCTTCATGGTCATGGGCTACGTGTTCTGCCTGTCCGCCGCCTTCGCGTTGTCCAAGTACATCCGCGACAACCAGGGCGCCCGCACCGACACGCCGATGTGGGGCCTGGTCGTCTGGAGCGGCTTCGCGCTGGCGATGTCGCTCACCGGCTGGGGCCTGTGGCGCATGGAGGTCCAGCCGGTCTGGAAGGCCTACCTGCTGGTCTGCTGGCTCTACCTGATCTCCAACGTCTTCACCCTCGCCAAGATGCTGCGCGATGCGCACGAGGCCGACCTGGCCGAGGCGCGCCAGCAAGGCCGCCGCGAGGCCCAGCGCGAAGCCGTGCCGGCCGCCGCTCAATGAGCGCCGCCGCCGACCTCGCACCGTCACCCTCTTCGACTGTCCCGACCGCAAGGAGTCTTCCCATGCGTCCCCGTTCGTCCCTCATCACCCTGTTGACTGCCGCCGCCCTCGCCTTCGGGGCGACCGGCGCGGCCCGCGCCCACGGCGGTCCCAGCGACGCCAGCGTCGCGTTGTCCGCCGTCCCGGTCGCCATCTCCGTCGTCGCGCCCTCCGCGGTGCTGGCCGGCGGCGCGGCCTTCGTCGTCGTCGCGGTCGAGAGCACCGCCCGCGGCACCGTCTGGGTCCTGGAGCGCGCCTCCGACGGCGTGCGCATCAGCGTCGAGTTCTCCGGCAAGGTGGTGGTCGGCGCCGCGACCTCCGTCGGCACGGCCGTCGTCGTCACGGCGATCAGCACGGGCTATGTGATCTCCGCCGCGGCCGAGGCCATCGCCTTCATCCCGAACGAGATCGGCGCCTCGCTGCTCTACAACGAGCGCGTCACCAACAAGGACCGCGTCACGCGATGAGCGGCGGCCCTGCCATGAAGGCGGTCCTGGCGGCTGCCGCGCTGGCGGCGACCCTCGCGACGGCACCGGCCCACGCGGGCCGGCCCTGCGAGGACAAGGAGCCCACGCTCGACCAGATCCGGCGCGGCATGGACCTGGCGCAGGCGACCGCCGCCGCGCTGGACCGCAGCGGCGCGGACGTGGTGCTGCTGGCGCGCGCGGGCCAGAACCTCAGCGAGTACGGGCTGCGCTGGTCGCATGTGGGCTTCGTCTATCGCGACACGATGGGCAGCGGCGCCGATGCCAAACCGGTCTGGCGCGTGATGCACAAGCTCAACCAGTGCGGCACGGCGCTGGCCGACCTGTACCGGCAAGGGCTGGGCGAATTCTTCATGGACAGCCCGTTCCGCTACGAGGCGGCGTACTCGGTGCTCAAGCCCGAACTGCAGCAGGCGCTGCTGCCCTTGCTGCGCGAGAACGCCCGCGTCGCCGCGCTGCACACGCCGGCCTACAACATGGTCGCGTACCCGTGGTCCCGCGAGTATCAGCAGAGCAACCAGTGGGCGCTGGAGACCCTGGCGGCGGCCGCGGCGCCGCGCGAGGTCTTCAACCGCGCGCAGGCGCAGGACTGGCTCAAGCGCCAGGGCTACGAGCCGTCGGACCTGCGCCTGTCGACCGCGAAGCGCCTGGGCGCGCGCATCGGCATGGCCAACGTGGCCTTCGACGATCATCCGTCCGCGAAGCGCTTCTCCGGCCACATCGAGACCACCACCGCCGACACCATCTTCAGCTGGCTGACCCGCAGCGGCTACGGCCAGGCGCCGCAGAACGTCAAGGCCGCGCCCTGACGACCGCGCGCCAGGTCACTGATCGATCTCCTCCCCCGACTTCCATAGCGAGCCCTCCCATGAGCGACTCTTCCCACACCAGCCAGTTCGCATTGCTGAGCCAGCGCCGCTTCGCGCCGTTCTTCTGGACGCAGTTCCTTGGCGCGGGCAACGACAACCTGTTCAAGTTCGCCTTCACCGTGCTGGTGACCTACCAGCTCAACGTGAGCTGGCTGCCGGCGGCGCAGGCCGGGCTGGCGATCGGCGCGCTGTTCATCCTGCCGTTCGTGCTGTTCTCGGCCACCAGCGGCCAGCTCGCCGACAAGTACGACAAGGCGCGGCTGATGCGCCTCGTGAAATCGCTCGAGATCGTCATCATGGCGCTGGCCGCCTACGGCTTCTACGCCGTCAACGTGCCGGTGCTGCTGGGCTGCGTGTTCCTGATGGGGCTGCACTCGACGCTGTTCGGGCCGGTCAAGTACGCCTACCTGCCGCAGCATCTGAACGATCACGAGATCACCGGCGGCAACGGCATGGTGGAGATGGGCACCTTCGTCTCCATCCTGCTGGGCAACCTGGCGGGCGGCCTGCTGGTCGCGACGCCGATCGTCGGGCCGCAGCACGTCGCGATCGCCTGCGTGGTGGTGGCGCTGCTCGGTCGCGCGACGGCGCAGGCGATTCCCGCCAGTCCGTCGACGGATCCGAACCTCGTCATCAACTGGAACCCGGTCAGCGAGACCTGGCGCAACCTGAAGCTCGCGCACGGCCAGCTGGCGGTGTTCCGCTCGCTGCTGGGCATCTCGTGGATGTGGTTCTTCGGCGCGGTGTTCCTGGCCAACTTCCCGTCGTTCGCGAAGGAAGTGCTGCACGGCAACGAGCAGGTGGCATCGCTGCTGCTGATGGTGTTCTCGGTCGGCATCGGCGTCGGCTCGCTGCTGTGCGAGGTGCTGTCGCGCCGACAGGTCGAGATCGGCCTGGTGCCGCTGGGCGCGATCGGGATGAGCGTCTTCGCGATCGACCTGTACTTCGCGTCGCGCGGGCTGCCGCCGTCGGCGCCGATGAGCGTGGGTACCTTCCTCGCGAACCATGCGCACTGGCGCGTGCTGGCCGACCTGGGCCTGCTGGCGCTCTTCGCCGGCCTGTACAGCGTGCCGATGTACGCGCTGATCCAGATGCGTGCCCAGCCGTCGCACCGCGCGCGGATCATCGCGGCCAACAACATCCTCAACGCGCTGTTCATGATCGCCAGCTCGATCCTGGCCGGTGCGCTGCTGGGCGCCGGGCTGTCGATCCCGCAGCTGTTCCTGGTGGTCGGCATCGCCAACGCGCTGGTCGCGTTCTACATCTTCCTGGTGGTGCCGGAATACCTGCTGCGCTTCTTCGCCTTCGTGCTGTCGCGCGTCATCTACCGCTTCCGCGTCAGCGGCGATCAGCACATCCCGACGCAAGGCGCGGCGGTGCTGGTGTGCAACCACGTGAGCTTCGTCGACGCGGTCCTGCTGATGGCGGCGAGTCCGCGGCCGATCCGCTTCCTGATGGATCACCGCATCTTCCGGGTGCCGGTGCTCGGCTGGCTGTTCAAGCTGGCCAAGGCGATCCCGATCGCGCCGCAGAAGGAAGACGCCGCGACCTACGACGCCGCGTTCGCCGCCGCGCAGGCGGTGCTCGACGACGGCGAGCTGGTGGGGATCTTCCCCGAGGGCGGCCTGACGCGCGACGGCTCGCTGCAGACGTTCAGGGGCGGCGTGATGAAGCTGCTGGAGGGGCGCCCCGACATGCCGGTGGTGCCGATGGCGCTGCAGAACCTGTGGGGCTCGTTCTTCTCGCGCGTCGAGCAGGGACAGGCGATGGTGCGGCCGTTCCGGCGCGGGCTGTTCAGCCGCGTGGGGCTGGTGGCGTCGGCGCCGATCGCGGCGAAGGATGTGACGCCGGAGTTGCTGCGGGAACGGGTGGCGGCGCTGCTGGGCCCGGAAAGCGCTGTGGTGGCTCAGACAGCGAAGGCGTGAGCTGACATGAGGCTTGTGGCATCACAGCGTTGGAAGCTATGGCTCTGCGCAGCGAGCGTAGCGGCGGTTGGTGCTTGCTACCTCATCCCAGATGCTCTTGCCACTCTGCTCGGTACGAGTCCAGCCATGCTCAAGCTCGCGGCGTCGCTTACTGGGCTTTTCGTGCTCGTCGGGGCCTGTCTGGCTATCCGGTGCCCCTCCTGCGGCTTGAGCCTTGTCTGGCATGGGATCTCGAAGATGTCGAGCAACGACTGGCTCGCTTGGCTGCTTGACGTTCGAACCTGCCCCCGCTGCGGGCACGAAGCACCGGATCGCCAATGAGGAAAGGCCGCCGTTCCGAGGGAACAGCGGCCTTTGAAGATGCCAACGGGCGGCGACATGTTGTCAACACGCTTACCGAACGCTTGATCCGCAAGAGGGCCTTCTGCTCTTGAGCCTCACAAGGCTCTTCGAGGCGAAATCAACGGCAGCTCGCCGACGCCATCTTGAAATCGCTGTTCTTCGAGCGCTTGTAGACCACTTCGCAGCTGGAGTAGCCGTCGAGCGAGCGCGCCAGCTCCACGCGAGTGCGGAAATAGCTGCAGACGGCGAAACCGCCGGTCATGCCTTGCAGGTTCCAGCTCTGCGTGCGAGTCGCGCCGCCCTTGCCGTCCTTGCGCTCTTCCTCCTTGTCGTAGATCTCGCCGTTGGGCGAGCCGACTGGTCCGGCGTTCAAGGCGAAACCGGAGAGTTGGTGTTGCGTACGCTCGGAGCCTGCGGTGGTGGCTTCCCAGCCGGCGGGAACGGTGGTGAGCGACTGATTCGTGAGGGGCAGTTGCGCCGGGCAACTGAAGGGCTCCGGCGCAGCGGCCGCCTCCAATCCGAAGCCGGCAGACAGCATCGCGAGGGTGATGAAACGGACGGGCGACAAGGCGATGCGCATGATGGAGAGGCAGTCTAGGAGGCCTGAGCGCCGAAGCCACTGACCATGGTCATCCCGCTCAATATCACGCGCTACGCGCGCCTCGCCGCATCAGCCGCCTGATCCGCAACTTGATCGCCCTCGCCGAGCGCCACACCGCGCTCGCGCGCACCCAGACCAGCAGGCCTTCCTTCCACACGGTCCAGCGCCCGTAGAGTCGCGCGAACCAGGGCAGGCTCATCAGCGCGGGCTGCGTCAACGCGAAGATGCGCGCCACCACTGCCGTGCCGACGACCTTGGCGAGGACGATGACGGCGAGCCCCAGACCCGGCCGGCCGATGCCCATGAGCCAGAGCGCCAGCAGCTTGATCGGCAGCAGCAGCAGGCCCGGCAGGAAGAAGACGACGAGCGCCACATACGGCGGAAGCCGTCTCACGACGGCTTCCAGCTGGCGCAGCACCGGCAGGCGGCCGATGGCGCCCATCACGCGCTGCAGCGGCTCCCAGCCCCATTCCTCGAAGAGGATGATGATGGCCAGGACGACGCGGATCAGCCAGCGGAACGGCGCGACGAGCAACTTCAGCATCACGCCATCTTTGCACGCCCGAACTTAGGACCTTCTGAAGTCCCCGGTCGCAAAACCGTGGAAGGACGGCGTTGATGGGGGACGGCGATGCGTGGGGTTTTGGCGCTTGCCGCCAAGGCCCCATGCATCGGCGGCCAACGCCCCATCCTCAGCAGGTAGGCGCCTTCAGCAGGCAGGCGGTCTCACACCCCGCGCGCCCGATCCGCCGCGAACCGCTGCCGGAACCCTTCGAAGTCGCCGGCATCCAGCGACTCGCGGACTTCCTTCATCAGGTTCAGGTAGTAGTGCAGGTTGTGCACGCTCGTCAGCATCGGGCCCAGCATCTCACCGCAGCGGTCGAGGTGATGCAGGTAGGCGCGGCTGAAGTTCTGGCAGCAGTAGCAGCTGCAGGTCTCGTCCACTGGCTTCTCATCGGACTTGTAGCGCGCGTTGCGCAGCCGCAGGTCGCCGAAGCGGGTGAACATGTGGCCGTTGCGCGCGTTGCGCGTCGGCATGACGCAGTCGAACATGTCGACGCCCTGGCGCACGCCTTCGACCAGGTCCTCCGGCGTGCCCACGCCCATCAGGTAGCGCGGCTTGTCCGCCGGCAGCTGATGCGCGATGTGATCGAGGATGCGGAGCATGTCCGCCTTCGGCTCGCCCACCGACAGCCCGCCGATCGCGTAACCCGGCAGGTCCAGGTCCTTGAGCCCGGCCAGCGACACGTCGCGCAGGTTCTCGAACATTCCGCCCTGCACGATGCCGAACAGCGCGTTCGGGTTCTCCAGCTTCGTGAACTCGTCCTGGCAGCGCTTGGCCCAGCGCAGGCTCATCTCCATCGACAGCCGCGCTTCCTTCTCGGTCGTCAGCTGGCCCTTGGATTCATACGGCGTGCATTCGTCGAATTGCATGACGATGTCGCTGTTGAGCACCGTCTGGATCTGCATCGAGATCTCGGGCGTCAGGAACAGCTTGTCGCCGTTCACCGGCGACGCGAACTTGACGCCTTCCTCGCTGATCTTGCGCATCTCGCCCAGCGACCAGACTTGGAAGCCGCCTGAGTCCGTCAGGATCGGCTTGTTCCAGCTCTCGAAGCGGTGCAGCCCGCCGAACTGCTTCATGATGTCCAGGCCCGGCCGCATCCAGAGGTGGAAGGTGTTGCCCAGGATGATCTGCGCGCCCATTTCCTCGAGCGACCTCGGCATTACCCCCTTGACGGTGCCGTAGGTGCCCACCGGCATGAAGATGGGCGTCTGCACGACGCCGTGGTTGAGCGTCATGACGCCGCGTCGCGCGCGGCCTTCGGTCTTGAGCAGTTCGAACTTCAGCATGGGCGCGATTATCGGGCCCCGCGTCCGATGGGGGTCGCGCCGAGGCGAGGCGTCATGGCCGCGGCGTAGACTCCTCTCGCAATCGGGAGCACAGACTCCCCGGAGAAGCATCTTGAGGTCCTGGATCGCCGCCCTTGTCGCGACGGCCGCCGGCACCATCGCGCCGGCGCCCGCGCTCGCCTGCGGGCCGTACACGGTCGGCCTCTACGAGTACAGCGGGCTCTACTATCGCGACGCCCAGGGTCATTGGACCGGCATCGACAAGGACGTCGTCGACGAAGTGGCCCGCCGCAGCGGCTGCAAGCTCTCGGCCATCACCGAATCGCGCGTGCGCATCTGGGCGCGGCTCGCCTCCGGCCAGATGGACATGACGGTCTCCGCGATGATGACGAAGGAGCGGGAGCTCCTCGTCGAGTTCATCCCGTACATCGAGTCGAAGCAGTTCGTCGTGATGCGCCCGGCGCTGGCAGCCGCTAGCGGAACGCCCGCGGCCTTCCTCGCCGACAAGCGGCGCCGCGTCATCGTCGTGCGCGGCTACGTCTTCACGCCGACGGTGGAATCGTGGCTCACGACCCTGCGCATCCAGGGCCGCGTCGACGAGGCGCCCGATCAGCCCACCGCGATCCGCATCTTCAAGGCCGGCCGCGGCGACGCCGTCGTGCTGGGCGCGCACAGCCTGGCCCTCGCGCGGCGCGCGGATCCGGTGTTCGCAGCCTTCACCGCGCTGTCCTTCGCGCCGAACGAGCGCAGCATCGGCGCGCTGGCGCTGTCCCGCGAACGCATTCCGCAGGCCGATCGCGACCTCATGCGGCATGCCGTCGACGAGATGCTGAAGGATGGGACCATCGAGGGCTTCAAGCACAAGCATCTCGGCGATCTGTCCCAGACCCCGTGAGGCAATCGCGTCGGACGACGCGGACGCGACAATCCCGCCCATGCCCCACAGCCTCGCCGCGCCGGTCCACGCCGAACTGATCATCAAGAAGAGCCGCTTCATCGGCTGCGTGGAATCGGTGCCCGATCGCGCCGCGGCACTGGCGCGCGTCGAGCAGCTGCGCGCCGAACACCCCGGCGCCGCCCATGTCTGCTGGGCGCTGATGGCCGGCGGGCAGTCCGCCGCCAACGACGACGGCGAGCCCGGCGGCACCGCCGGCCGCCCGATGCTGGAGGTGCTGCGCCACCAGGACCTGGAAGGCGTGCTGGCGACGGTGGTGCGCTACTTCGGCGGCGTGAAGCTGGGCGCGGGCGGGCTGGTGCGGGCCTACACCGACGCGGTCGCGCAGGCGCTGCTGAAGGCCGACAAGGTGCCGGTGATCCGGCTGCGGACGCTGCGCTGCACCCTGCCCTACGCGCAGGAAGGCCTGCTGAGGCGCGAGGCCGAGAAGGCCGGGGCGCAGTTGGTGGACGTGGCGCATGGGGCGCTCGTTGACGTGACGCTGCGATTGCCGGAGAGCGCCGCGGACGCCTTCGTCGCCCTGCTCAACGAGGCAGGCCAAGGGCGGATCGGCTGGCTGAAGACCGACGATTGAAAGCCACGTCCGCGGCGCCCCGCCGACGTGTCTCGCCCATCCGCGAAGCCTCGCCGGCCTCCGCAGCCTAGAATCGCCGGCTGTTTTCCCCACTACCGCGCGAGACTGCCCGTGGCCGCAACCATCCTCCAAAAGATTCCCGCCGGCGAGCGCGTCGGCATCGCCTTCTCGGGCGGCCTGGACACCAGCGCCGCGGTGCACTGGATGCGCGGCAAGGGCGCCGTCCCCTGCGCCTACACCGCCAACCTCGGCCAGCCCGACGAGAGCGACTACGACGAGATCCCCCCGCAAGGCCAAGGCCTACGGCGCCGAGATCGCCCGCCTGGTCGACTGCCGCGCGCTGCTGGTCGCCGAAGGCATCGCCGCCCTGCAGTGCGGCGCGTTCCACATCAAGAGCGGCGGCGCCACCTACTTCAACACGACCCCGCTGGGCCGCGCCGTGACCGGCACCGCCCTGGTCGTGGCCATGCGCGACGACGGCGTCAACATCTGGGGCGACGGCTCGACGTTCAAGGGCAACGACATCGAGCGCTTCTACCGCTACGGCCTGCTGGCCAACCCGGCGCTGAAGATCTACAAGCCCTGGCTGGACCAGACCTTCATCGACGAGCTCGGCGGCCGCAAGGAGATGAGCGAGTACCTCATCGCCAACGGCTTCGACTACAAGATGAGCGTGGAGAAGGCCTACTCGACCGACTCCAACATGCTGGGCGCCACCCACGAGGCCAAGGACCTGGAGTTCCTGAACCAGGGCATGAACATCGTCAACCCGATCATGGGCGTGGCCTTCTGGAAGGAAGACGTCGTCATCAAGCCGGAGACCGTGTCGGTGCGCTTCGAGGAAGGCGTGCCCGTCGCGATCAACGGCCGGACCTTCCCGGACCTGGTCGAGCTGTTCCTGGAAGCCAACCGCGTCGGCGGCCGCCACGGCCTGGGCATGTGCGACCAGATCGAGAACCGCATCATCGAGGCCAAGTCCCGCGGCATCTACGAAGCCCCCGGCATGGCGCTGCTGCACATCGCCTACGAGCGCCTGGTCACCGGCATCCACAACGAGGACACGATCGAGCAGTACCGCATGAACGGCATGAAGCTCGGCCGTCTGCTGTACCAGGGCCGCTGGTTCGACCCGCAATGCCTGATGCTCCGCGAGACCGCCCAGCGCTGGGTCGCCCGCGCGATCACCGGCGAAGTGACGCTGGAGCTGCGCCGCGGCAACGACTACACGATCCTCGACACCGTCAGCCCCAACCTGACCTACGCGCCGGAGCGCCTGTCGATGGAGAAGGTCGAGGACGCCGCCTTCACGCCGGCCGACCGCATCGGCCAGCTGACGATGCGCAACCTGGACATCGCCGACACCCGCGAGAAGCTCGGCGTCTACAGCCGCAGCGGCCTGCTGGGCAAGAACTCGGAAGGCTCGATCCCGCTGCTGACCGGCGGGGGCGAATAAGCACCGAGTCGGCACCGAGCCGGAAAGCAAAAAGCCGCTGATCGCTCAGCGGCTTTTTTCATTCGCGGGGCCGACGCCCCGATCCCGGCGATCAGCCGCGGCGGCGGCGCACCAGGAAGCCCAGCGCGCCCAGGCCCGCCAGCATCAGCGCGTAGGTGTGCGGTTCCGGGACGGCCGGGGCAACCGCGGCGTTGACGTTGGAGCTCAGGAACTCCGCGCGCAGGCCGGTGAAGTTGTAGGTCTGGTCGACCGTGTCGGTCACGACGAACTGCAGCGTGTTCACGCCCGCGAGGAAGCCGCTCGAGGCCGCGAACGAGGTCCAGTCCGCGTAGCCGCGCTGGCCGGAGATCGTCGAGATCGCCACGCCGTTGAGCAGCAGCACGCCGTTGTTGTCCGCCGCCCAGTGGCCGCTGAACGAGGCGCTGCTGGCGTCGAAGCCGGTCAGGTCGAAGTTCAGCGTCCAGGTGAACGTCGAATTGCCCGTCGGGCTGTAGTTGGTGTTCTGGTCGGCACCCGGGATCAGCCACGACGAGGTCGCCGTGTTGGGCAGCCAGCTCGGGAACGGATCCGCGCTGCCGTTGCTGACGACGCCGAAACCGGACAGGCCGGCCGCATTGCCGGTGGCCGTGTACTTGTAGTTGGTGTCGGTGCTGCCGGTCGACTGTCCGGCGCCGGTGTTCACCAGGCCGCCGATGGAGGCGGCGGCGGCCAGGCCGCTGAACAGCGCGGCGGCGGCGGCGATCGAAGTACGTGCGAACAGCGTCATGGTGAATCCCGAGCAGAGGTAGATCTTGTAGGCTCGATTGTCCCTAAACATAGGGATTCCCAAACACGCCCAACCCCCCGTGGGCACGGGGGACACCACAGTCCGAAGGAGGGGGTCGGGTGTTGCCTCCCCGGTCATATCGCGCCAGAACGGCGCGGAACTGCGCTGTGTGGGCGCATCGCGCCCACTTTCGGCTCACGCCGCACCGTCGCCGGGCGGGGCGGAAACGGACGGCGGCACGGCCCCGGAAACCACGAGCGGCTCGATCCTCGGCAGGTGACCGAGCTTGTCGGGATTGCGCTGGACATAGATCGCGCTGACCCGGCCCGGTTGCGGCGCGGGTCGCAGCGCGACGGTCTGGATCGGTTCGCCGGCGACGTCGTAGACGATGTAGCCCGGCAGACCGTTGACCCGCGCCGGGCGGACGCGCCAGTCGCGGGCGGTCGGCATCTTCACGAAACCCACGAAGGTCCTCGCCACCAGGGCGCCGCCTTCGAGCATGCGCGGCACCGCCGAGACCTTGCCGCCGCCGTCCGCCAGCAGGATCGCGTCGTCGGTCAGCACCTTGGCCAGGCCCTCGACGTCGAAGGACTGCAAGGCCCCCATGAAGGCCTGGAACAGGCGCTGGCGCTCCTCATCCTCGACCTCGTGGCGCGCGTAGTCGGCCTTGACGTGCTGCCGCGCGCGGCTCGCCAGCTGGCGGCAGGCTGCGGCGCTGCGGCCCAGCCGGCGCGCGATCTCGTCGAAGTCCAGCTCGAACACCTCGTGCAGCAGGAAGGCGGCGCGCTCCAGCGGGAGAGCCGCTCCAGCGTCAGCATGAATGCCACCGACACGTCCTGCGCGAACTCGGCCTGCGCCTCGGGGCTCGGCGACCAGTCGCCGGCCTCGTCGACCAGCGGCTCGGGCAGCCAGACGCCGACGTACTGCTCGCGCCGCATCGCCGCCGACTGCAGCCGGTCCAGGCAGAGGTTGGTCACCAGCCGCGACAGGAAGGCGCCGGCGTGGCGCACGGTCGACTCGTCGACATCGGCCCAGCGCAGCCACGCTTCCTGGACGATGTCCTCGGCCTCGGCGCGCGATCCCAGCATCCGGTAGGCCAGCGCCCGCAGCGATCGGGCGTGATCGCGGTCGTAGCGCAGCGCGCGCGCGGCGGGCGAAGGGTCGAGCGCCGGGCCGTTGGCGGCGGGAGCGTCGGGAGCAGGGTCGGGAACGTGATCGGTCATGGCGCGTCGTCCGGAGTCGTCTTGCTCACAAGACGACGCAGCCTACTCCGATGTGACACGACCGGTGAGCGCAGCCGCCCCTCGTCGGCCGACGGAGGGCGGGCCCGGGAACGGGACCCGCGTCGATCAGCGCCCGGCGCGCTCCAGCAGCATGGCGTCGCCGTAGCTGAAGAAGCGGTAGCGCTGCGCGATCGCATGGCGGTAGAGCGCCATGATGGGCTCGTAGCCGGCGAAGGCCGACACCAGCATCATCAGCGTGCTCTTGGGCAGGTGGAAGTTGGTCACCAGCCGGTCGACGACCTGGAAGTCGAAGCCCGGCGTGATGAAGATGTCGGTCTCCCGCGCGCCGGCCTTCAGCCCGCCGCCGAGCGCCGCCGACTCCAGCGCGCGCAGCGTCGTGGTGCCGACGGCAGTCACCTTGCCGCCCGCGGCGCGGCAGCGCGCGATCGCGTCGACGGTGTCGGACGTGACCTGGAACCACTCGCTGTGCATCTTGTGCTCGGCCAGCGATTCGACGCGCACCGGCTGGAAGGTGCCGGCGCCGACATGCAGCGTCACGTGCGCCGTGCCGACGCCGCGTTCTGCCAGCCGCGCCAGCAGGGCTTCGTCGAAATGCAGCGCGGCGGTTGGCGCGGCCACGGCGCCGGGCTCGCGCGCGAACACGGTCTGGTAGCGCCGCACATCGTCCGCCGAGTCGCCGTGCTCGATGTAGGGCGGCAGCGGCACATGGCCGTGCTGCTCGAGCAACTCGAACGGGTCGCCGGACAGGCGCAGGTGGAAGAGACCGTCGTCCGGTCCGCAACGGCCGAGGACCTCGGCGTCGAAAGCGTCGGCGAAGCGCACCACGGCGCCCGCCTTCGGGCTCTTGCTGGCGCGCATGTGGGCCCAGACCTCGCGGGTGCCGGGCAGCACGCGCTCGACCAGCGCCTCGACCGCGCCGCCGCTGGCCTTGGCGCCGTACAGGCGGGCCTTGATGACCTTGGTGTCGTTGAACACCAGCAGGTCGCCGGGATTCAGCAGATCGGGCAGTTCGCGGAACACGCGGTCGACGGGCGGATCGGACCGGCCGTCGAGCAGACGCGAGGCGCTGCGTTCCGCGGCGGGGTGTTGGGCGATGAGGTCGGGAGGCAGAGCGAAATCGAAATCGCTCACCGAGAAGGTTCGGGACATGGGAACGATTTTCCCACTACTGCCAGCGCGCCCCCTGCTGCAGCAGCATCGCCAGCCGCCCGCTGCCCTGCAGATCGCCGATGCCGCGGCTCAGCGCGGCGGCGAAGCGCTCGCCTTCGGGCCGGATCTTCGAGAACACCGTGAACAGCGGGATCTCCGACACCGAGGGCTCCAGCCACACCAGCTTGCCGGCGGCCTCGCGCAGGTGCGTCTCCAGCAGATGGGCGCCGACGCCCTTGTCGATCAGCGCCAGATCGACGCGACCGGCCAGCAGCTTGCGCAGGTTGGCGAGGTCGTCGACGGCGCTCTCGATGGGCAGGTTCGCGGCGTCGAAACGGGGCGGATTCGCGTAGCCGTTGACGACGCCGATGCGCACCTCGCGCAGCGCGGCGAGGTCGTCGACGCGAAGCCTGTGATCCGCGCGCGCCATGAAGCCGACCTGGTTGAGGATGCCCAGCGCTTGCGGGAAGCGCATCGTGCGCTCGCGCTCCGCCGAGCGCCACGCGCCGATGACGCCGTCATGTTCGCCGCGCTGGAATTCGAGCAGCGCCCGCGCCCAGGGGCGGAAGGTGAGCGTCATCGACCGGCCCGACTGACGCAGGGCCGCGCGGGTGACTTCGCAGGCGATGCCGCCGCCCGGCAAGGTGCTGCCGGTGTAGGGCGGGAATTCGGTGGCGACCATCCGCACCGGCGCATCCTCCGCCTGCGCCGGCAGCGCCGGCATGGCGGTGGCGGCGAGCCAGAGCAGGCTCTTGCGGCGGGTGGTCATGGGCGGACGGGGTGAGTTGGATCGATGAGGGCGGACGGCCGGCAGGCGCGTCTGGGCCAGCCTAGCAGCCGTGAGTGGCGAGCGACTCCCCTCCGACCCGGGTGCGAACGCCAGAACGGCGGGCCTAACGGGCAATCGGTCACGGCCACGCGCGAAATGCATCGGTATCGGGCCGGCCGTTCGATGTGCCCATCCGCCGTCGTCCGCCCTCCCTGGTCACGTCCGGGACAGGGCGGCGTCCGAGGCAGAATCCTGCCCATATGTCCGAGGCCAGCACCGCTCCATCGTCGTCGCCGCCGCCCGCGAAACCGGGTCGCGCGGGAGCGGGCGGAGAGGCCGCGCCGTCCAAGTCCGCGCCGCAGAAGGCGATGGAAAAGATGGGCCTGACGCGCGACATCGACCTCGCGCTGCACCTGCCGCTGCGCTACGAGGACGAGACCACGCTGACGCCGCTGGACCGCGCCCGCGATGGCGACACGCTCCAGTGCGAAGGCGAGGTCATCGAGAGCCGCATCGAGATCCGCGGCCGCCGGCAACTGCTGGTCAAGCTGCGCGACGACGACGGCGCACTGCTGACGCTGCGCTTCCTCCACTTCTATCCCGCGCATCAGAAGACGATGGCGGTCGGCACCCGCGTGCGGGTGCGCGGCGAGATCCGCGTGGGCTTCTTCGGTCGCGAGATGGTCCATCCGAGCTTCCGCAAGGTCGACGTGGACACGCCGCTGTCGACCTCGCTGACGCCGGTCTACCCGACCAGCGCCCAGCTGCCGCAGGCCTACCTGCGCAAGGCCGTCGCGTCCGCGCTGCGCAGAGCGCCGCTCGACGAGGTCCTGCCGCTGGCGCTCGTCCCCAAGGGGCTGCCCGCGCTGCGCGACGCGCTCAACTTCCTGCACCACCCGCCGCCGTCGGCCGGCCTGTCGACGCTGGAGGACCACACCCATCCGGCCTGGCAGCGGCTCAAGTTCGAAGAGCTGCTCGCACAGCAGCTCAGCCAGCAGCGGGCCCAGCGCGAGCGGGCCCATCTGCGCGCACCGCCGTTGCGGGGCAGGCCCGGCGGCCTGCATGAACGGCTGCTCGCCGCCCTGCCCTTCGCGCTGACCGGCGCGCAGCACCGTGTCGCCGAGGAGGTCGCCGCCGACCTGGCCCGCCCGCAACCGATGCATCGCCTGCTGCAGGGCGACGTCGGGTCGGGCAAGACCGTGGTGGCGGCGCTCGCGGCCGCCGTGGCGATCGACGCCGGCTGGCAATGCGCGCTGATGGCGCCCACCGAGATCCTGGCCGAGCAGCACTTCCGCAAGCTCATTGGCTGGCTGGAGCCGCTGGGCATCCGCGTCGCCTGGATCACCGGCAGCATCAAGGGCAAGGCGCGGCAGAAGATGCTCGACGCGGCCGCCTCGGGCGAGGCCACGCTGATCGTCGGCACGCACGCGGTGATCGAGGACAAGGTGCGCTTCCACCGGCTGGGGCTGGCGATCATCGACGAGCAGCACCGCTTCGGCGTCGCGCAGCGGCTGGCGCTGCGCAAGAAGCTCGCGGACGAGGCCACCGGCGCCGCGGGCGCGGGCGCCTCGGGCTCAAGCCCGCTCGAGCCGCACCTGCTGATGATGAGCGCCACGCCGATCCCGCGCACGCTGGCGATGACCTACTTCGCCGACCTGGACGTGTCGACGATCGACGAACTGCCGCCGGGACGCAGCCCGATCGTCACGCGCGTCTTCGCGGACAGCAGACGCGACGACGTCATCGAGAAGATCGCCGCGGCCGTCGAGGACGGGCGGCAGGTCTACTGGGTCTGCCCGCTGATCGAGGAGTCGGAAGCGCTCGATCTCAAGAACGCCACCGAGACGCATGCCGAGCTCGGGGCCGCGCTGCCGGGGAAGATGGTCGGACTGCTGCACGGCCGCATGCCGTCGGCGGAGAAGGCCGCGGTGATGTCGCTGTTCAGCGGCGGGCAGATGCAGATCCTCGTCGCGACGACCGTCATCGAGGTCGGCGTCGACGTGCCCAACGCCAGCGTGATGGTCATCGAACACGCGGAGCGCTTCGGCCTGTCGCAGCTGCACCAGCTGCGCGGCCGCGTGGGGCGGGGATCGGTCGCCAGCGTGTGCGTCCTGATCTACACCGGGCCGCTCTCGGACACCGGCAAGTCGCGCCTGCGCGCGATGGCCGAGACCACGGACGGCTTCGAGATCGCGCGACGCGACCTCGACATCCGCGGACCGGGGGAATTCATGGGCGCGCGCCAGAGCGGCGCGCAGTTGCTGCGCTTCGCCGATCTCCAGGAAGACGCGCCGCTGCTGAGCGCGGCGCGGGCGCTGGCGCCCCGGCTGCTCGACGAGCAGCCGCGCGCCGCGCAGCTGCAGGTCGAGCGGTGGCTCGGTCACAAGACCGAGTACCTCAAGGCCTGATCGCTCAAGGCCTGATCGCTCAGGGCCTGATCGCTCAGGGCCGGATCACTTCAGCTGGATGGCCCAGTACAGCAGGACTTCGGTCGCCGGGGTCTCGGCGCCGCTGTAGAGCTGCGGCTCGGCGTTGATCTTGTCGACCGTGGCCTGGCCCGAGATCACGCGGCCGAAGGCGGCGTAGCCCGGGTCGGCGGCGGTCTTGTAGTCCAGCGTCGCGCTGTTGTCGACGGAGTTGAAGAAGAACTGGCTGGTCGCCGAGTCGGCCACCGAGGTGCGCGCCATCGCGATCGTGTACTTCACGTTGGACACGCCGACGTTGGTCTCCAGCTTGATCGCACCGCCCAGGTCGGTGCCGGGGGTCTTGGCCACGTAACCCGTGATGAAGCCGCCGCCCTGCGCGACGAAGCCCGGCACGACGCGATGGAAGATCGTGTTGTCGTAGTACTTCGCGTTGACGTACTTCAGGAAGTTGGCGGTCGTGATCGGCGTGCGGGCGTCGAGCTCGACGACCATCTCGCCGTCGCTGGTCAGCATGCACACGACGCGCGCGGCCGTGCTCGCGTTCGACGCGGCGATGCCGGCGGCGCTGCAGGACGTGGTCGGCGCGACCGGCACCGGGTTCGGCTTCGGCGTCTGCACCGGATTGCCGCTGTCATTGTCGCTGCCGCCGCCGCAGGCGGCCAGCATCAACGCGCCGCCCAGCGCGGCGGACAGTGCCAGCAGACGGGGCTTGGAGGAGATCGGGGAGAGGAGGGTGATCGACTTCATGTGGGCTCGCGATGGGAGCTTGTGGCTCCCGCTTTCTGGCAAAGAAGGGCGAAGTATCGTGGGCGCGCTGACACAAGTCATGGGGCCCGGTGCGGGCGCCGCACGAAATGAGGCGGTGCTTTCCCTAACGCCGCGTTTACAGAGTGTCGGACCTCACTCTGGCGGTTCTGGAGTGCCCAGGATTCCCGCCGGAAAGACACGTCCCGTTTCAGAACTCGAGGTTGTCGATCAGGCGTGTTTCGCCGATCCGCGCGGCGGCGAGCGCTACCAGCGGCTCGCCCTCGCGCGCCGCGCCGAGGTCGTGGCGACGGCGCAGCGTCAGATAGTCCGGCGCCCAGCCGGCGTCGCGCAGCGACGCCATCGCGTCGGACTCGATGCGATCGAGGTCGCGCTCGCCCGCCTGCCAGCGCGCGATCATCGCTTTCAGCGTGCGCGACAACAGCAGCGCGTCCCGCTTCTGCTGCTCGCTCAGGTAGCCGTTGCGCGAGGACAGCGCCAGGCCGTCGGCGTTGCGCTCGGTCTCGCCCGCCAGCACGCGGATCGGCATCGCCAGCTGGTCGACCATGCGGCGGATCACCATCAGCTGCTGGTAGTCCTTCTTGCCGAAGACGGCCACGTCCGGCTGGACGATCTGGAACAGCTTCGCGACCACCGTGCAGACGCCGATGAAGAAGCCGGGCCGGAAGTGACCCTCGAGGATGTCGGCCAGTTCCGCCGGCGGATGCACCTTGTAGCCCTGCGGCTCGGGTACATCTCCCGTTCGTCGGGCGCGAAGACCAGGTCGCAGGTGGCGCCTTCCAGCAGCTCGGCGTCGCGCGGGAGCGTGCGGGGGTAGCGGTCGAAGTCCTCGTGCGGCGCGAACTGCAGCCGGTTGACGAAGACGCTGGCGACGACCAGGCCGTCCGGACCGACCGCGGCACGAGCCTGGCGCACCAGCGCCAGATGGCCGTCGTGCAGGTTGCCCATCGTGGGCACGAACGCGACCGGGCGGCCGCCCGCGAGCGCGGCGCGCAGGCCGGCGATGTCGTGGTGGATCTTCATGATCAGTAGGTGTGCTCGGCGGCGGGGAAGGCGCCGGACTTGACCTCGGTCACGTAGCGCGAGAAGGCGTCGCCGATCGAGGCCGCGCCCTGCATGAAGTCGCGCACGAAGCGCGGCTTGCGGCCGCCACCCCACGCCCAGCATGTCGTGCATCACCAGCACCTGGCCGGAGCACTCCGCGCCGGCGCCGATGCCGATGACGGGCACGCCCAGCGAGCGCGTCAGCTCGCCGGCCAGCGCGGCCGGCACCATCTCCAGCAGCAGCATCTGCGCCCCCGCGTCGACGAGTTCGCGCGCATGCGCCTTGATGCGCGCGGCGCCGGCTTCATCGCGCCCCTGCACCTTGAATCCGCCCAGGGCGGTCACGGTCTGCGGCGTCAGGCCGAGGTGGGCGCAGACAGGGATGCCGCGCTCGGTCAGGAAGCGGACCGTCTCGGTGGTCCAGCCGCCGCCTTCGAGCTTGATCATGTGCGCGCCGGCTTGCGCCAGCTGCATGGCGTTTTTCCAGGCCACCTGCGGGGACTCGTGGTACGTACCGAACGGCAGGTCCGCGATGACCCAGGCGACGCGGCGCGCGCGCGCCACGTTGGCCGTGTGATAGACCATCGCCTCCAGCGTGACGGGGACCGTCGTCTGCAGGCCTTGCACCACGTTGCCCAGCGAATCGCCGATCAGGATCGAGTCCACGCCGGCGTCTTCCATCGCGTGCGCGAAGGTGGCGTCGTAGGCGGTCAGCATCGCGATCTTCTCGCCGGCGGCATGCATGTCGAGCAGGCGCTGCAGCGTGACGGGCTTGCGGTCGGGCGACGAGCCCGCGGGCCGCGGCACGGCGTAGAGGGAGGTCGGGGGGGAGGTCTGGTCGGTCATGCGTGTCCCCTGGAGGCAGGTCCGGGGAGGGTCCGGGGGGTGGGGCGGCAGTGTACCGGGACGGTGCCACGATGCCGCTTTCTGAGGACAATGCCGGCCATGACCCTGACTGAACTGCGCTACATCGTCGCCGTCGCCCGCGAGCGCCATTTTGGCCGCGCCGCGGAAGCCTGCTTCGTCTCCCAGCCGACGCTGTCGGTGGCGATCAAGAAGCTGGAGGAGGAACTCGACGTCAAGATCTTCGAGCGCGGCGCCAACGAGGTGACGATGACGCCGCTGGGCGAGGACATCGTGCGCCAGGCCCAGTCGGTGATCGAGCAGGCCAGCGCGATCAAGGACATCGCCAAGCGCGGCAAGGACCCCCTGGACGGGCCGTTGCGGCTGGGCATCATCTACACGATCGGACCCTACCTGCTGCCGGAGCTGGTCAAGCACTGCATCGACCTCTACCCGCGCATGCCGCTGATGCTGCAGGAGAACTTCACCCAGAAGCTGCTGGACATGCTGCGCACCGGCGAGCTGGACTGCGCGATCATGGCCGAGCCCTTCCCCGACGCGGGCCTGGCGGTGGCGCCGCTGTACGACGAGTCCTTCGTCGTGGCGGTGCCGGCGGTGCATCCGCTGGCGAAGAAGCCGCGCATCAGCGCCGAGGAGCTCAAGGCCGAGACGATGCTGTTGCTGGGCAACGGCCACTGCTTCCGCGATCACGTGCTGGAGGTCTGCCCGGAGTTCGCGCGCTTCTCGACGGACGCCGAGGGCATCCGCAAGAGCTTCGAGGGCAGCTCGCTGGAGACGATCAAGCACATGGTGGCGTCCGGGATGGGCGTCACCGTGGTGCCGGCGCTGAGCGTGCCGGACCACGTCCCGCCGCACCTGCGCTACGTGCCCTTCGAGGACCCGGCGCCGACGCGTCGCGTCGTGCTTGCCTGGCGCCGCACCTTCACCCGTTACGAGGCCGTCGCGGCGCTGCGCAACGCAGTCTATGCGTGCACGCTCAAAGGGGTGACGTTGCTGTCGTGACTTGCCGCAAGACCCGACCCCTTGCCTAAGCCGCCCTCGGGCGGCTTTAGTTTTTCCTTATCGCGACACTTAAGCTATCCAAATATCGCCATCGATAGCAATTCCCTAAAGTCCTCCTCATGCGCCGTCGCCGTCCTCCTTCCGGGAGAGTTCAGCGCCGGTCCGGACCTCTACAAAAGCGTCCCTGTCTGAAGCATCGAGGAGTGCCCCGAATGAGCGCCAAGCCCCAACATCCCGCCCAGTGCCCGGTCATGACGACGAGCGCCGGCGCGCCGATCGCCGACAACCAGAATTCGCTGACCGCCGGCCCGCGCGGCCCCGTCCTGATGCAGGACTACCAGCTGATCGAAAAGCTGGCCCACCAGAACCGTGAACGCATTCCTGAGCGCGTCGTGCATGCCAAGGGCTGGGGCGCCTTCGGCACGCTGACCGTCACGCAGGACATCACCCGATTCACCCGCGCGAAGCTGTTCGGCGAGGTCGGCCAGCAGACGCCGATGCTGGCGCGCTTCTCGACAGTCGCCGGTGAGCAGGGCGCCGCCGACGCGGAACGCGACGTCCGCGGCTTCTCGCTGAAGTTCTATACCGGCGAAGGCAACTGGGACCTGGTCGGCAACAACACCCCGGTGTTCTTCATCCGCGACCCGCTGAAATTCCCCGACTTCATCCGCACGCAGAAGCGTCACCCGGTGACCAACCTGCGCTCCGGGACCGCCGCATGGGACTTCTGGAGCCTCTCCCCCGAGAGCCTGCACCAGGTCACCATCCTGATGAGCGACCGCGGCATCCCCGTCAGCCCGCGCTTCATGGACGGCTTCGGCTCCCACACCTACAGCTTCTGGAACGCGGACGGCGAGCGCTTCTGGGTGAAGTTCCACTTCAAGACCCGCCAGGGTCATCGCACCCTGACCAACGCCGAGGCGAGCACGGTCATCGGACAGACCCGCGAGAGCTACCAGGAAGACCTCTTCGGCGCGATCGAGCAGGGGCAGTTCCCGCAGTGGACGATGTCCGTGCAGGTGATGCCGGAACTCGACGCCGACAAGACCTCGTACAACCCCTTCGACCTGACCAAGGTCTGGCCGCATGCCGACTATCCGCTGATCGAGGTCGGCGTGCTCGAGCTCAACCGCAACCCGGAGAACTACTTCGAGGAGATCGAGCAGGCCGCGTTCTCGCCGAGCAACATCGTGCCCGGCATCGGCTTCAGCCCCGACAAGGTCCTGCAGGCGCGCATCTTCAGCTACGCCGACGCGCACCGCTACCGCCTCGGCACGCATTACGAGGCGCTGCCGGTGAACGCGCCCAAGTGCCCCGTCCATCACTATCACAAGGACGGCGCAATGAAGTTCTTCCGCACGCCGACGGGCAATCCGAACGCGTACTACGAGCCCAACAGCTTCGGCGGCGCGACGCAGGATCCGTCCGTGGCCGAACCGCCGCTGCGCCTGCAGGGCGACGCGGCGCGCTTCGACCATCGTGTCGGCAACGACGACTACGCGCAGCCCGGCGCCCTCTTCCGCCTGCTCGGCGAAGAACAGCAGCAGCGCCTGGGTCGCAACATCGCCGAATCGATGCGCGGCGTGCCGGCCTTCATCATCGATCGGCAGCTGGGCCACTTCGACAAGGCCGATCCGGCCTACGGCCGTGTCGTGCGCGCCGCGCTGAGCGCGCTCGACATCGAGTTCACCGTCTGACACCGCCGGATTTCATCTGTAAGGAGCAAGACATGACCCCACGATCCGGACAGCGCACACTGGGTTGGTTGCTGGTGGCCGCCGGCGCCGCGCTGAATGCACAGTCATTGATCGACTGGATGCAACACAGCGTCGCCTGAGCAGCACCCGCCTCGCGCCCCACGGTCATGTTGCCGATCACCTGGATCGGTTAGGCTGCGGGGCGTCTTTTGTCTTCCATTCCCGTAAGGAGTCCCTCGATGGCCAAGAAGAGCCCCTCGCCCGCCAAAGCCGCCTCCGCCAAGGGCGCGCCGTCCATCCAGATCGGCATCAGCGACAAGGACCGCGCCGCGATCGCGCAGGGCCTGTCCAAGCTGCTGGCCGACACCTACACCCTCTACCTGACCACGCACAACTTCCACTGGAACGTGACCGGGCCGATGTTCAACTCGCTGCACGCGATGTTCATGGCCCAGTACACCGAGCTGTGGAACGCCGTGGACCCGGTCGCCGAGCGCATCCGCTCGCTGGGTCACAAGGCGCCGGGCTCCTACGCGCAATTCGCGGCGCTGAGCTCGCTGCCGGACGCACCGACCACGCCGCCCAAGGCGCTGGACATGGTCCGCATCCTGGTCGACGGTCATGAAGGCGTCGCCCGCACCGCGCGCGCGCTGTTCGACCTGGTCGACAAGGCCAGCGACGAGCCGACCGCCGACCTGCTCACCCAGCGCCTGACGGTGCACGAGCAGACCGCGTGGATGCTGCGCTCGCTGCTGGAAGAGTGATCAGCCCACGGCCTTGATGCGCCCGTCCCGCCGGGCTTGCGCCAGCATCGAGGCCAACGCGCACGACGCGAGCCGCGCCGTGCGCGAATCGGCGCGGCTGGTCAGCACGATCGGCACCTTCGCGCCGAGCACCACCCCCGCTGCGTAGGCCTGCGCCAGGAAGCTCAGGCTCTTGGCGAGCATGTTGCCCGCGTCCAGGTCCGGCACGATCAGCACGTTGGCCTTGCCCGCCACCGGCGACACGATGCCCTTGATGCGCGCGGCCTCGGGATCGATGGCGTTGTCCATCGCCAGCGGGCCGTCCAGCACCGCGCCGGTGATCTGCCCGCGGTCGGCCATCTTGCACAGCGCCGCCGCGTCCATCGTCGACGGCACCTTCGGATTCACCGTCTCCATCGACGACAGCAGCGCCACGCGCACCTCCGGCAGACGCAGCGCATGCGCGAGGTCGATCGCGTTCTGCACGATGTCGACCTTCTCCTCCAGCGTCGGCTGGATGTTGATCGCCGCGTCCGAGATGATCAGCGGCTGCGCATGCCCCGGCACGTCCATCACGAAGCAATGGCTGATGCGCCGCGCGGTGCGCAGGCCGCCTTCGCGCCGTACCACCGCGCCCATCAGTTCGTCGGTGTGCAGGCTGCCTTTCATCAACGCGTCGACCTCGCCCTTGAGCGCCATCGCCACGCCCATGTCCGCCGCAGCATGGCTGTGCGGCACGTCGACCAGCGTGTAGCGCGACAGGTCCACGCCGGCCGCGGCGGCAGCCTCGGACACCTTGCCCGCCGGGCCGATCAGGATCGGTTCGATCAACCCCAATGACGCGGCCTCCGTCGCCGCGAGCAGGGACACGTCGTTGCAGGGGTGGACGACCGCCATGCGCAGCGGCGGCAGGTGGCGCACCGCCTCGATGAGGCGGTCGTAGTGCGGATGGGCACTGGGCGCTTGTTCGGTCATTGTTCGATCACCCTGCGTCTCCCTGGGACATTGGCAACGAGTCGCGGTCGATGATGCATGCTGCGGTGCAACAAATCAAGCCGAGCGGACCTCGCGAGGCAGTGCTGGGAGCAAAGCGAATGTCCGGAACGTCCGACTGGATCCACGACTGGCAAGCGTACGCGACCGACGCGTGGCAGCGCACGCTGCTGACGCTGGACACGATGCGCGAGCGCGGCAACGTGTTCCTCGACCATCTGCAGGCCGGCAAGCCGGCGCTGCTCAAGTTCGAACATGAACTGCTGATCGACGGCCGCGACCTGCCGCAACCCTGCAACTACGCGCTGCTGCGCATCCTGCCGGCCGACGGCGACATCGTCGATCCCGCGCGCCGGCCCATCGTCGTCATCGATCCGCGCGCGGGCCACGGCCCCGGCATCGGCGGCTTCAAGCCGGACTCCGAGATCGGCGTCGCGCTGCGCGCCGGTCATGCGGTGTACTTCATCACCTTCGAGCCGGAACCGGTCGAGGGTCAGACCTTGCTCGACGTCGCCCGGGCCGAGGCGCAGTTCATCGAGGAAGTCGCCCGCCGCCATCCGAAGGCGCCGGGACTGCCGGCGGTGATCGGCAACTGCCAGGCCGGCTGGGCCGTCGCCGCGCTGGCCGCCGTGCGCAGCGACCTGATGGGCCCGATCGTGCTGAACGGCGCACCGCTGTCGTACTGGGCCGGCTCGCCCGAGCAGAACCCGATGCGCTACGCGGGCGGCGCGCTCGGCGGCGCCTGGATGTCGGCGCTGTCGGCGGACCTCGGCGGCGACCGCTTCGACGGCGCGCACCTGGTCTCCAACTTCGAGAACCTCAACCTCGCCAACAGCTGGTGGGACAAGTACTACCACCTCTATGCCAACGTCGACACCGAGCGCGAGCGCTTCCTCGACTTCGAGCGCTGGTGGGGCGGCTACTTCCGGATGACCGGCGAGGAGATCGAGGCCATCGTCGAGAACCTGTTCATCGGCAACCGCCTGGCGCGCGGCGAAGTCGAGCTGGAAGGCTATCGCCTGGACCTGCGCAACATCACCGCGCCCATGGTGATCTTCGCGTCCTGGGGCGACAACATCACGCCGCCGCAGCAGGCGCTGGACTGGATCATCGACGTCTGGGGCAGCGAGAAGGCGCTGGTCAAGGCGGGCCGCACCATCGTCTACATGCTGCATCCGAAGATCGGCCACCTGGGCATCTTCGTCGGCGGCGGCATCGCGCGGCGCGAGCATGAGCAGATCTTCGACACGCTCGAACAGATCGTCGCGCTGCCGCCCGGTCTCTACGAAATGAAGATCGATGCCCGCGATCCCGACGCACCGCTGGCGGCGCTGGAATCGGGCGACTACTCCGTGAGCTTCGAGACCCGCACCGTGGACGACCTGCGCGCGCTGAATCCGGAATGCCGCCGCGACGAGGCGCTGTTCAGCACGATCGCGCAGGTGTCGGAGATGAACATGCGCCGCTACCGCCAATGGCTGCAACCGGCGGTGCGCGCGGTCGGCAGCAAGGCGCTCGGCGAGTGGCTGCGCTGGACGCACCCGCTGCGCCTGCAGCATCTGGCGATCTCCGACCTGCATCCGCTGGCGCCGTGGCTCAAGCAGGCCGCCGACCACGCGCGCACGCAGCGCCAGAACGTCGATGCCGAGAACCCGTGGCTGAAGTGGGAGCAGCTCGGCTCCCGCGCGATCAGCGAATCGCTGGACCGGCTCGGCCACCAGCGTGACGCGACGCTCGTGCACTGGGTCGAGGCGGTGTATGGCCCGAGCGGGCTGGGCGCGGTGCTGCCACCGCGTGACTCGGACCTCGCGTCCGGCGTCGCGCACGCGGCCGCCGACGAGCGCGAAGGCCGTCGCATGGCGCTGGAGCAGGTCGAACAAGGCGGATTCGCGGACGCGGTCTGCCGCATCCTGCTGGCGGGGCTGGCCCATCGCGGCGTCGTCCAGCGGCGCGGGCTGGTCCTGGGCCAGCTGCTGGCCGATTCCCACCGCCGCATGGCCGAGGAGGCCGAAGGTGCCGTCGCCGCTGCGGCGGTGCCCGGCGAGGACTGGGCGACGCTCCTGCATCGGCAGGCGCTCATCGTGACCTTCGCGCCCGACGAGGCGATGGCCGCGCTGCCGACGCTGCTGCCGACGCTCGAGGACCGCGAGCAGGCGGTGGCCCTCGCGAGCGCGGTGCTGATGGCCGAATCCGAGCTCGCCGACCCGCAGTCGCCCGCGGCGCGCTACGTCCACGAGCTGCTGCACGTCGATCCGGCACGAGTCGCCGACATGGCGCTCGCGTTGTCGGCACCGATCGCGGCGACCACGGCGACGGTCTCGATCGCGGCCTCGACGGCGGCGGCCAAGCCCGCGCGTCGCCGCAAGGCGGTGGCATGAACTCCGCCGCCGTCCAGTTCGGCCGCCTGCTGGCCGGGCGCAAGGTGCTGATCACCGGCATCGCCAACGATCAGTCGATCGCCTACGGTTGCGCCCGGGCCTTCCGCGCGATGGGCGCCGACCTGGCGCTGACCTACCTCAACGACAAGGCCCTGCCGCACGTGAAGCCGCTGGCCGACGCGCTCGGCGCCGAGCTGCTGCTGCCGCTGGACCTGCGCGAGCCCGAGTCGCTCGACGCCCTCTTCGCCGCGGTCTCCGAGCGCTGGGGCGTGCTGCACGCGGCATTGCACTCGATCGCGTTCGCACCGAAGGACGATCTGCACGGGCGACTCGTCGACAGCAGCGCGGCCGGCTTCGCGCTGGCGATGGACATCTCGTGCCACAGCTTCATCCGCATGGCGCGCCTGGCGGAGCCGCTGATGCGCACCTCCGGCGGCACGTTGTTCACGATGAGCTTCCAGGGCGCGAGCCGCGTCGTCGAGCACTACAACCTGATGGGTCCGGTGAAGGCCGCGCTGGAAGCCTCGGTGCGCTACCTGGCGCACGAGCTGGGTCCGGCCGGGATCCGGGTGCACGCGATCTCGCCGGGGCCGATCGCGACACGCGCGGCCTCGGGCCTGGAGGAGTTCGACCAACTGCTCGCCGATGCCGCCGCCCGCGCGCCGGCCCACGCGCTGGCGACGATCGACGACGTCGGCTACGCGACCGCGATGCTCGCGGGCGACCACGCGCGGCTCATCACCGGCTCGACGCTGTACGTCGACGGCGGTTATCACATCATGGGGTGAGCGATGGATCCACGACTTGAAGGCGAATTCATCGCGGTGGTCAACGCGGGCTCATCCAGCATCAAGCTGTCGATGTACTCGCTGCACGAGGACCGCCGACTGGGCCCGCTGCGGCTCGAATTGCGCGCGCAGGTCGAAGGGATCGGCACCGCGACGCCGCACTTCGAGGCCTCGCATGCCGACGGCTCGAAAGCCGGCTCGCGCGACTGGCCGGTCGGCGAGGCGCTGACGCACGAGGGCGCGCTCGATCACCTGGTCGAGTTCGTCACCCACGAGTTCCCCGGCATCGAGATGCTGGGCATCGGCCACCGCGTCGTGCACGGCGGGACCGCGTTCGCGCAGCCGGTGCGGGTGACGCCGCCGGTGCTGGCGCAACTGGAGACGCTGGTGCCGCTCGCGCCGCTGCATCAGCCGCACAACCTGGCGCCGATCCGCCGCGCGTTCTCGGCGCTTCCGGGGCTGCCGCAGGTCGCGTGTTTCGACACGGCCTTCCATCGCGGCCAGTCCGACGTCGCCGACGCCTTCGCGCTGCCCTACGCGCTGTTCGAGGCCGGCGTGCGCCGCTACGGCTTCCACGGGCTGAGCTACGAGTACATCGCGTCGCGGCTGCCGGCACTGTCGCCGCGGCTGGCCGACGGACGCACCGTCATCCTGCACCTGGGCAACGGCGCCAGCGCCTGCGCGCTGCACCGCGGCCGCAGCATCGCCAGCAGCATGGGCTTCACCGCCGTCGACGGCCTGCCGATGGGCACGCGCAGCGGCGCGGTCGATCCCGGCGTGCTGATCTACCTGATGGACGAGCAGCGCATGGACGCGCGCGAGCTCGAAACCCTGCTCTACAAGCAGTCCGGCCTGCTGGGACTGTCCGGCATCTCCAGCGACATGCGCCAGCTGCTGGCCAGCGACGCGCCGCGGGCGCGTTTCGCGATCGATGTCTTCGTCCACCGCGTCGCCCGCGAGATCGGCGCGCTGGCGGCGGAAATGGGCGGCCTGGACGGCCTGGTGTTCACCGCCGGCATCGGCGAGCACGCTGCGGAGATCCGTCGGCGGGTGCTGTCGCGCTGTCTGTGGCTGGGCGTGTCGACGCAGGAGGCCGCCAACCGCGAGGGGCCAGCCGAGCGCCGGATCAGCACCGTCGACAGCCGGTGCGAGGCCTGGGTCATCCCCACCGACGAGGAACTCATGATGGCCCGCCACACGTTCCGGCTGCTCGCCGGGGAGGAGTGACCATGCGAACGCCCAAGCAACGCTACAGCCACGAGGAGTGGGAGAAGACCGTCGAGGACGTGGACCTGCAGATCGCGCAGCTGGCGATCATGTGCCACGTGCGGCTGCTCGATCCCGGCGTCATCGAGCGCGTGCTCGACAACGACCTGCGCATCTGCGGCGACGGCCACGAAGGCGGCTTCGAGAAGCTGCGCGGCATGCTCTACCTGCACTACGAGGTCCAGGCCCGGCTGGCCGAGGAACTGGGCCCGGTCGACGCGGCCGAGGTCGTCCAACGCGTGCGCCAGCACCTGCTGGTGCGCATCGGCACGCAGCTCGGCACGCTGGGCACGCCGCAGGCGCAGAGCGGCGGCAACGGCGGCGGCGCCAGCAGCCAATAACCCCGACGGCTTGGGCCGGGCGGGCGGCGGCGCTACAGTGGGCCGCATCGCCTTGCGGGCCTCTCGAGTCTTCCCCCATGCGCATCGCCATCCTCTCCTTCGACGGCTTCAACGAGATCGACAGCTTCATCCCGCTGGGACTGCTGAACCGGCTCAAGCCGCTGGGCTGGTCCGCCGAGCTGTGCGGCCCGGGACCGGCGGTCACCTCGATGAACGGCGTGACCGTGCAGCTGAAACATCCGCTCGAATGGGCCAACGAGGCCGACGCCGTCTGGTTCGGCTCCGGCATCTACACGCGGGCGATCGCGGAGAACTCGGCGCTGCTGGACCGGCTGCAGCTCGATCCGACGCGGCAACTGATCGCGTCGCAGTGCTCCGGCGCCTTGCTGGTGGCACGGCTGGGCTTGCTCGGCGATGCGCCGGCCTGCACCGATTCGTCCACGCGACCCTGGCTGGTCGAGGCCGGCGTGCGCGTCCTCGACGAGCCCTTCCACGCCCGCGGCCCGGTGGCGACGTCGGGCGGCTGCCTCGCGTCGCAGTACCTGTCCGCGTGGCTGATGTGGAGCAAGGCCGGCGAGAGCGCCGCGCGTGATGCGCTGACCTACGCCGCGCCGGTCGGCGAGAAGGACGAGTACGTCGAGCGCCTGCTGGCCCGTGTCCGCCCGTTCATGACGCCCGCATGAAGGGTCCCAGGACACCCACCCTCTGGAGTCGGCGGCAGCCGGCCCCGGGGGATGCGACCTGCGGTTGAGCCCCGCCAGCGTGGGAGCAGCCCCCGGGGCCGGCTGCCGCCGACGGGCGCGGTCAAAGAAGGAAGACTGCCCGATAATCGCGGGTTCGCCGCCCCACAGCCGCCATGTCCACCGACCCTTCCCGCATCCCCGCCGAAGTGCGCCGCCGCCGCACCTTCGCCATCATTTCCCACCCTGACGCGGGCAAGACCACGCTGACGGAGAAGCTGCTGCTGTTCTCCGGCGCGATCCAGATCGCGGGCTCGGTGAAGGCGCGCAAGGCCTCGCGGCATGCGACGTCCGACTGGATGGAGATCGAGAAGCAGCGCGGCATCTCGGTGGCCTCGTCGGTGATGCAGATGGAGTACCGCGACTGCGTGATCAACCTGCTGGACACCCCCGGTCACCAGGACTTCTCGGAAGACACGTACCGCGTGCTGACCGCCGTCGATGCGGCGCTGATGGTGATCGACGCGGCCAACGGCGTCGAGCCGCAGACCCGCCGGCTGATCCAGGTCTGCCGCGCGCGCAACACGCCGATCCTGACCTTCGTCAACAAGATGGACCGCGAGGTCCAAGAGCCGCTGGCGCTGATGGACGAGATCGAGCGCGAGCTGGGCATGACGGTGGTCCCGTTCACCTGGCCGGTGGGCATGGGCAAGCACTTCCACGGCGTGATGGACCTGCGCCAGCAGCGCATGCGCGTCTTCGCGCCCGGCGAGGACCGCGCCGCCGGCACCGAGGAGGTGCTGGACGGGTTGGACAACCCGGCCTATGCCGAGCGCTTCGGCATGCAGTACGACAACGCGCAGGGCGAGATCGAGCTGGTCAACGAGGCCGCGCCGGCCTTCGACGAGGCGGCCTTCCTCGCCGGCCAGCAGACGCCGATGTTCTTCGGTTCCGCGGTCAACAACTTCGGCGTGCAGGAAGTGCTGGACGCGCTGGTCGAGCTGGCCCCCGCGCCGGCCGAGCGCGCCGCGATGCAGCGCGTCGTGCAGCCGGAGGAGCCCAAGTTCACCGGCGTCGTCTTCAAGATCCAGGCCAACATGGACCCGGCGCACCGCGACCGCATCGCTTTCCTGCGCGTGGCCTCGGGCCACTTCGAGCGCGGCATGCGTCTGAAGGTCGTGCGTTCCGGCAAGGAGCTGCGTCCCAACACGGTGGTGAGCTTCCTGTCGCAGCGCCGCGAGCTGCTGGACGAGGCTTTCGCCGGCGACATCATCGGCATCCCCAACCACGGCGTGCTGCAGCTCGGCGACACGATCACCGAGGGCGAGGCGCTGCAGTACACGGCCTGCCCTTCTTCGCGCCGGAAATGTTCCGGTCGGTGGAAGTGGCGGACCCGCTCAAGACCAAGCAGCTGCGCGAAGGTCTGCGCCAGCTCGGCGAGGAAGGCGCGATCCAGGTCTTCCGCCCCGAGGCCGGCAGCGTGCTGCTGCTGGGCGCGGTCGGCCAGCTGCAGTTCGAGGTCGTCGCCCACCGCCTGGAGCATGAATACGGCGTCAAGGCCCGCGTCATGCCGGCGCGCTACAACGTCGCGCGCTGGGTCACCTGCGACGAGGCCGACGGCGGCGAGAAGGAACTGCGCCGCTTCATCGACCACAACGCGCATCGCGTCGCGTGGGATGCGGTGAACGCGCCGACGGTGCTGCTCGAGTACGCCGGCGAGCTCCGCGCCATGCAGGAGAACTGGCCCAAGATCAAGTTCCACGCGCTGCGCGAGCACGCGGGCCTGGTCTTCCAGAAGCAGATGGACGCCTGAGGTTCACGACCCGTCGGCGAACGGATCGGATCAGGAAACGGAACAGGGGTCAGGTCTTTCGTCCGCCGTCCGGGTGTCGTGACCTTGTTGGCGTTTATGCAACGACATCGTTGTCGGCCTGTCATCGCCCCTTCCTACACTGCCGCGATGCCCCACGAGATCCAGCCCCTGCCGGAGCGCCGTCTGTGCTGCCTCCTGCTGGCGGCGGGACTGCTGCCGGGCGCGCTGCCCGCGGCGCTGGCGGCGCCCGCGGCCCGCGCGCGGACGATCGCGGGCATGGCGGCGGGGCCGACCGAGCTGGTCGCGTTCACCGAGAACCTGCCGCCCCTGAACTACAACGAGGGCGGCGCGGCGCGCGGCTTCAGCACCGAACTCCTGACGCTGATGGCGGCCGACGCCGGCCTGCCCTTGCGCGTCCAGGTGCTGCCGTGGCAACGGTCGGTGCAGGAGGCCGGTCGGCACCCGGACAGCGTGCTGTTCTCGCTGACGCGCACGCCCGAGCGCGAGACCCAGTACCGCTGGGTCGGACCCATCAGCCCGCGACGCATCCTGGTCTATCGGCTGAGCCACCGCACCGATGTGCGCCCCGCCAGCCTCAAGCAGCTCAACGGCTTGCGTCTGGGCGTGTCGCGCGATTCAGCCGCCGCGAAGCATCTGATCGCCGAGGGGCTGCGGCCCGAGACCGAGCTGGAACTCGGCCTCGACGACGCCACCAACCTGCGCAAGCTGCTGGCCGGCCGCATGGACCTCATCGTGTTGCTGGACTGGGCCGCGGCCTGGCACCTGCGTGAGCTGAAGCTGCCCTACGCAACGCTGGCGCCCGTGCTGCCGATGGACGTCGACAAGTCCTACTGGTACGGCCTGCCGGCGGACAGCGATCCGGCCTTGGCTCGACGCCTGCAGGCCGCGCTGGACCGTCTCAGGCGGGATGGGCGCTACGAGCGCCTGCGGCAGCAGTATTTCGATTGAGCGGCGCCGCACCGGCCGCCCCTGCGGCGGCAGGCGCGGCGGGCAGGCAGCCCAGTGCTTCCAGGGTGCGCTCGATCGCCGCATCGAGCGGCGTGTGCGGCACGCCGCCATCCCTGGCCAGTTCGGCCGCAAGGCGCGCCTCGTCCATGCGCATCGGCTCGCGCCACAGGTAGCGCATCTCGGCCAGCTCGCGGAACAGCGGCACCACCGGCTGGGCCAGCCGCACCGCCCACCACGGGAAGCGGGTGACCCGCGGCTGCGTGCCGGTGCGCCGCCGGACGACGCGGCGGATCGCCTCTGCCATCTGGCGTCCGTCGGCATCCCAATGGCCGGCGAAGTGGAAGCGGGCGAAGGCCGGCAGCGTGTCGCAGCGCTCGATCAACGCCGCCATGGCCGTCGCGACGTCGGGCAGATAGGCCCATTGATGGCCCACACCGTCCGTGCCCGCCTGCTGGATCCGCGTCACCGGCTGGCCCGGCGTCACGAGCCCCTGCGAGAACCAGCTGTTCGCCGCGCCCGGGCCGAAGAAGTCGCCGGCCCGGAGCACGATCGCCCGGAAGGCGCCCCGCTCGGCGCCTTCCTGCAGGCGGCGTTCCATCTCGACGCGGATCGCGCCCTTGCGCGTCAGCGGGCGCTGTGGCGAGTCTTCGAGCGGGTGCGGCATTGCGTCGGGCCCGAAGTTGTAGACGGTGCCAGGCAGCACGATGGTCGCGCCCCGGGCCGACGCGGCGGCGATGGTGTTGTCGAGCATCGGCAGCACCAGCTCGTTCCAGCGACGGTAGCCGGGCGGGTTCACGGCGTGGACGATCACGCTGCAGCCCGCCGCGGCGCGCTGGACGTCCTCGGCCTCCAGCGCATCGCCGCGCAGCCACTGCAGGCCGTCACGGTGTTCCGATTCGGTGGCCAGTCCGCGCTTGAGCGCGCGCACCGTCCAGCCCGCGTCGCGCAAGGCCCTGGCCACCGCGCCGCCGACACCGCCGCTCGCGCCGAGCACCAGCGCCGTCCGCCGCGCCACCGCCGTCATCGCGGCCAGCACACCGATCGCATCCATCGAAGTCATCGCATCCATCGTCAGCTCCTGTTGGACCGGGCCGGTCCGGTTGGGTGAAGGCATGGGACGGATTCTGGAAAAGAGCGGCTTTCCTGAAAATTACCGAGCATCGACAGGCGGCTATACATTTCTGCATGGCTTTGAAGACTTCCTCGCGGACGACGGATACCCCCACTCCTGCCGGCGCCGCCGACTCCGCCGGTGCGTCCAGTTCCGGCATCGCCTGGGAGTGGTATCGCTCTTTCCTGGGCGTGCTGCGGGAGGGCTCGCTGTCCGGGGCCGCGCGGGCGCTGGACCTCACCCAGCCGACGGTGGGCCGGCACGTGACGGCGCTAGAGGCGCGGGTGGGGCAGTCCCTCTTCGTGCGGACGCCCGCCGGCCTGCTGCCGACCGAGGCAGCGCTGGCGCTGCGGCCTTACGCCGAGGCGATGGACAGCACGGCAGCCGCGCTGGAGCGCACCGCGCGCAGCCACGGCGACGGCGTGCGGGGCATCGTGCGGGTGACCGCGAGCGAGGTCATCGGCGTGGAGGTGCTGCCGCCGCTGATCGCCGAACTGCGCGAGCGCCACCCGGCGCTGATCGTCGAACTGGTGCTGAGCAACCGCGTGCAGGATCTGCTGAGACGCGAAGCGGACATCGCGATCCGCATGACGCCGCCGAAGCAGGAGCAGCTGATCGCGCGGCGCGTCGGCGTGATCGAGGTGGGTCTCCACGCCCACGAGCGCTACCTGGCGGCGCATGGGACGCCGGGCTCGATGAAGGCGCTGGTCGCGGATGGTCACGCGCTGATCGGCTACGACCAGCCGGCCCCCTACGTCCGCGAGCTGGCGCGGCGCTACCCGGTGATGGACCGCGAGCACTTCGCGCTGCGCGCCGACAGCGACCTGGCGCAACTTGCACTGATCCGGGCGGGCGCCGGACTCGGGCTGTGCCAGGTCGCGCTCGCGAAGCGCGATCCGGCGCTGCATCGTGTGCTCGAGGACGAGCTCAGCATCCCGCTGGAGACCTGGGTCACGATGCACGAGGACCTGCGGACAGTCCACGATGCCGGGCGGTGTTCGACGTGCTGGTGGCCGGCCTCGAGCGACATGTCGAGGCCGGCGGCGGCGCCGCGCTCAGCTGATCACGGCTTGATGCTGTAGTTCGCCGGCACCCAGCGATAGCCCTTGCCGTCCGCGGCCACGTGGCCGAGGCCCGGGAAGGACACGTGCGCGATCGCGACCCAGTAGCCGTTCTTCGCCGCGTCCGCGTAGGCCTTCTGGCGCTGCGGCATCGCCAGCTTCGAGTCGCTGTCGAAGTTGATCGTCACCGTCGGATCCGGGAACTGCACTGCCGCGACGTGCATCAGGTCGCCCCACACCGCCAGCTTCTGGCCCTGGCTCTCCACCATGTAGACCGTGTGTCCCGGCGTGTGGCCATAGGCCGCGTGCGTGCGGATGCCCGGCACCAGCTCGGTCTCGCCGCTGAACGGCTTCAGGCGGCCCGCGTCCTGGTACGGCTTCAACGCCGCGATCGCCGCGCCGAAGAAGTCCTTGTGGCCGGGCGCGGCCTTCGCGGCGTTCGCCGCATTCAGCCAGTAGTCGGCATCGTGCTGGTCCATCCGCACCACGGCGTTCGGGAACACCGCCTGGCCGTCCTTCGTCAGGCCGGCCGCGTGGTCCGGGTGCAGGTGGGTGATGTAGACCTCGTCGACCTGCTCCGGCTGGTAGCCCGCCGCCTTCAGGTTGGCGAGCAGCTTGCCCGTCGTCGGACCGAACGCGCCGTTGGCGCCGGTGTCGATCAGCACCAGCTTGGTGCCGGTGTTGATCAGGTAGCCGTTGATCGATGTCTCCACCGGCGGCTTCAGGGCGTTCTTCGCCAGCGCCTTCACCACCGTGCCGGGCTTGGCCTTGTCCATCAGCTGGTCGACCGGCAGATCGACCGTGCCGTCGCTCAAGGCGGTGATCTCGAAGTCGCCGAGCATCAGCCGGTAGTAGCCCGGCGCCTGTGTCTTCACCTGCGGCGCGGCCGCCTGCACGCCAGCGGCGGCCAGTGCGAGCGCCAGTCCCAGCGCGGCGAATTTTCCGGAACGGATCATGGGGAATCTCCTGTGCATGTGATGCGTGTGTGGGGCGTGATGAGTGTGTTCCAAGCGATGCGTGCGTTGTTGGAACCGCTGTGTTCGAACTGGCGCGCAGCATAGCCACGCCCGCGCGCCCGCCACCCTCCCCGTTCGGAAGAAGCACCCTTCCCCCGCAGGAGATTCCGGTGACACGCGCTCTTCAGGACGGCGTTGTGGCATGTCCTGGCCCCTTCTGGAAATCGCCCCGGCGACGCTGCACGTCAGCCTCGTGAAAGACGCATGCGGCGTCATGTGGAACCCCCGCGTCGCCGCGACCACGGAGGCCCGAGGGTTAGCCCTTGCGCAATGCTGCTTAAAGGGTTTTACGCTGTCGACGGGACCTCGCCGGGGCCCTAAATTCCTGGCTCCACTACAGAGGCACCGGACCACCGGCGCCCACCCTTGCGCCGATGAGCAACCTCATCCTGGAGACACGCAAACTGACCAAGGAGTTCAAGGGCTTCACCGCCGTGGACTCGGTCGACCTGCAAGTGCAGCGCGGGCATATCCACGCGCTGATCGGCCCCAACGGCGCCGGCAAGACGACCTGCTTCAACCTGCTCACGAAGTTCCTGACGCCGACCCGCGGCCAGATCCTCTTCAACGGCCACGACATCACCGGCGAGAAGCCTGCGCAGATCGCCCGGCGCGGGGTGATCCGCTCGTTCCAGATCAGCGCGGTGTTCCGCACCTGACGGTGCTGGAGAACGTGCGCATCGGCCTGCAGCGCTTCACCGGCACGAGCTACCACTTCTGGAAGGGCCTCGGCGGCCTGTCCAGGCTGGACGGCCGGGCGCTCGAGCTGCTGGAACTCGTCGACCTGCGCGACATGGCCGCGCTGCGCGCCGCCGACCTGCCCTACGGCCGCAAGCGCGCGCTGGAGATCGCCACGACCATGGCGATGGAACCTGAACTGATGCTGCTGGACGAGCCCACGCAGGGCATGGGCCACGAGGACGTGGACCGCGTCACCGCGCTGATCAAGCGCGTCGCCGAAGGACGGACCGTGCTGATGGTGGAACACAACATGAAGGTGATCAGCAGCATCGCCGACCGCATCACCGTGCTGGCCCGCGGCGCCGTGCTGGCCGAGGGCGACTACGCCACCGTGTCCCGCCATCCGAAGGTGCTGGAGGCCTACATGGGCTCCGAGGCCACCGAGCTGCAAGGGGCACATGCATGAAGCCGACGTGCCGTTGCCGCTCGGCGTGCGCCGCGCCCGGGCCGCCCCAAGCAAGCACGCGTCCCCTGGGGGACCGGCCGATGCTGGCATCGGACGAGGGGCTCCAATGAACGCACTCGAGATCAAGGGACTTCAGGCCTGGTACGGCGAGAGCCACATCCTGCACGGCATCGACCTGGCGATCCCGCAGGGTCAGGTCTTGACGCTGCTGGGCCGCAATGGCGCCGGCCGCACGACGACGCTGCGCGCCATCATGGGCCTGACCGACCGCCGCAGCGGCTCGATCAAGGTCCACGGGCAGGAGAGCGTCACCCTGCCCACGCATCGCATCGCGCGCCTCGGCCTGGGCTACTGTCCGGAGGAGCGCGGCATCTTCGCGTCGCTCAGCACCGAGGAGAACCTGCGCCTGCCGCCCGTCTTCAAGAGCGGCCGCGGCAAGGTCATGTCCGAGGACGAGATCTACGCGATGTTCCCCAACCTCTCCGAGCGCCGCCACAGCCCGGGCACCCGGCTGTCCGGCGGCGAGCAGCAGATGCTGGCCGTGGCCCGCATCCTGCGCACCGGCGCGGACATCCTGCTGCTGGACGAGATCTCCGAGGGCCTGGCCCCCGTCATCGTCCAGGCGCTGGCCCGCATGATCACCGCGCTGAAGGCGCAGGGCTTCACCATCGTGATGGTGGAGCAGAACTTCCGGTTCGCCGCGCCGCTGGCGGACCACTTCGTCGTGATGGAACACGGCCAGGTGGTCGAGTCCTTCAGCGCCGCGCAGCTCGACAGCAAGCGCGCGCTGCTCGACGAGCTGCTGAGCGTGTGACGGACGCGCGCCGCCTCCGTGACGCACGATCCCGACAGCCGACATTTCCAGGATTCCGAGCTTCGAGTCTGAAACCCGCATGGGCCCGTTGAGGCCGTTAGAACAAGGAGACAAGCGATGAAGACGACCCTCAAAACCGTTGCCCTGGCCTCGGTGCTGGCCTGCGGCAGCCTCGGCGCGCAGGCGCAGATTTTCCGGCGACACCGTCAAGATCGGCATCATCACCGACATGTCCAGCGTCTACGCCGACATCGACGGCGCCGGCGGCGTGGAGGCGATCCGCATGGCCATCGCCGACGCGAAGGGCATGGCCGCCGGCAAGAAGATCGAACTGGTCTTCGCCGACCACCAGAACAAGGCCGACGTCGCCGCCTCCAAGGCGCGCGAATGGTTCGACACGCAAGGCCTGGACCTGCTGATCGGCGGCACCAACTCCGGCACCAGCCTGGCGATGGCCAAGGTCGCGGCGGAGAAGAAGAAGCCCTTCATCTCGATCGGCGCCGGCACCTCGCGCCTGACCAACGAGGAATGCACGCCCTACACCATCCACTACGCCTACGACACGGTGGCCCTGGCCAACGGCACCGGCGCGGCGGTGACCAAGTCCGGCGGCAAGACCTGGTTCTTCCTGACGGCGGACTACGCCTTCGGCACGTCGCTGCAGTCCGACACGTCGGCGGTGGTGACGAAATCCGGCGGCCAGGTGCTGGGCGCGGTGAAGCATCCGCTGAACGCGAGCGACTTCTCCTCCTTCCTGCTGCAGGCGCAGAGCTCCAAGGCGCAGATCCTGGGCCTGGCCAACGCGGGCGGCGACACCATCAACGCGGTGAAGGCGGCCAACGAGTTCGGCATCACCAGACGATGAAGCTGGCCGGCCTGCTGATGTTCATCAACGACGTGCACTCGCTGGGCCTGAAGACCACCGAAGGCATGTACCTGACCGACAGCTGGTACTGGAACCAGAGCCCCGAGGCGCGCGCCTGGGCGCGCCGCTTCTTCGAGAAGATGAAGCGCATGCCCTCGTCGCTGCAGGCGGCGGACTATTCGGCGGTGTCGCATTACCTGAAGGCGGTCGAGGCGATCAAGTCCGACGACGGCGACAAGGTCGTGGCGCAGATGAAGGCCACGCCGATCAACGACTTCTACACGAAGGGCACGATCCGCAAGGAAGACGGCCGCGGCGTGCACGACATGTTCCTGCTGCAGGTGAAGTCGCAGAAGGAATCCACCGAGCCGTGGGACTACTTCAAGGTCGTGACCCGCATCGCGGGCGATGACGCGTTCACCAAGCTGGCCGACTCCAAGTGCCCGCTGGTCAAGAAGTGAGCTGAGGCCGGAGACACCGCATGACCGACTTCTTTGGCGTCCCGTTGCCGGCGCTGCTGGGCCAGCTCCTGCTGGGGCTGGTGAACGGGTCCTTCTACGCGATGCTGTCGCTCGGGCTTGCGGTGATCTTCGGCATGCTGAACATCATCAACTTCGCCCACGGCGCGCTCTACATGATGGGCGCGTTCCTGGCGTGGATGGGGCTGGAGTACTTCGGCATCAACTACTGGGCGATGCTGCTGATCGCGCCGCTGATCGTGGGCGTGTTCGGGCTTGTCATCGAGCGGCTGCTGCTGCAGTGGCTCTACAAGCTGGACCACCTCTACGGCCTGCTGCTGACCTTCGGGCTGACGTTGGTGATCGAGGGCGTGTTCCGCTCCTTCTTCGGCGTCGGCGGGCAGCCGTACGCGGCGCCGGAGGCGCTGTCGGGCGCGACCAACCTGGGCTTCATGATCCTGCCGAACTACCGGGCCTGGGTGGTGGTGGCCTCGCTGGTGGTGTGCCTGGGCGTGTGGGTGCTGATCGAGAAGACCTCGCTGGGCGCGACGCTGCGCGCCGGCACCGAGAACCCGAAGCTGGTGCAGGCCTTCGGCGTCAACGTGCCGCGGCTGGTGTCGCTGACCTACGCCGGCGGCGTGGCGCTGGCCGGCTTCGCCGGGGTGCTGGCGGCGCCGATCCTGCAGGTCAACGCGCTGATGGGCTCCAACCTGATCATCGTCGTCTTCGCGGTGGTGGTGATCGGCGGCATGGGCTCGATCCTGGGTCGATCCTCACCGGCCTCGGGCTGGGCGTCGTCGAGGGCCTGACCAAGGTCTTCTATCCGGAGGCGTCCAACACGGTGGTGTTCGTCGTCATGGCCCTGGTCCTGCTGGTGCGTCCCGCCGGCCTGTTCGGCAAAGAGAAATGAACAAGAAACCGCTGGGCTACGTGGCCCTGTTCATCGCCATCGCGCTGCTGCCCTTCCTGGGCGTGTATCCGATCTTCGCGATGAAGGTGATGTGCTACGCGCTGTTCGCGTGCGCCTTCAACCTGCTGATCGGCTTCACGGGGCTGCTGAGCTTCGGCCACGCGGCCTTCCTGGGCGCGGCGGCCTACGGCGCCGGGCATGCGCTAAAGGTCTGGGGCTTCCCGCCGCTGGTGGGCATCGCGTTCGGCACGCTGATGGCGGCGCTGGCGGGGCTGGTGTTCGGGCTGCTGGCGATCCGCCGGTCGGGGATCTATTTCTCGATGATCACGCTGGCGCTGGCGCAGATGCTGTTCTTCTACTTCCTGCAGGCGCCGTTCACCGGCGGCGAGGACGGCCTGCAGTCGGTGCCGCGCGGCAGCCTGCTGGGCATCAACCTGGAGAACGACAGCGCGCTGTACTACCTGGTGCTGGCGATCTTCGTCTTCGGGTTCTGGTTGATCTACCGGACGGTGCATTCGCCGTTCGGGCAGGTGCTGACCTCGATCCGCGAGAACGAGGCGCGCGCGACCTCGCTGGGCTACGACGCGGCGCGGTTCAAGCTGATGGCCTTCGTGCTGTCGGCGGCGCTGGCCGGGCTGGCGGGCGCGACCAAGACGCTGGTGCTGGGCTTCGCGACGCTGACCGATGCGATCTGGACGACGTCCGGCCTGGTGATCCTGATGACGCTGGTGGGCGGCATGGGGACGATGGTGGGGCCGATCGTCGGGGCGCTGGTGATCATCGCCCTGGAGAACAAGATCGGCGACCTGGGCCAGTGGCTGGCCAGCCTGACCGGCATCCAGTGGTTCGGCGGCCTGGGCGAATCGGTCAGCCTGGTCACCGGGCTGATCTTCATCGTCTGCGTGCTGGCGTTCCGGCGCGGGCTGGTGGGCGAGGCGGGGGCCTTGTGGGAGCGGCTGCGCAAGCCAGTAAATGCTCGTTAAATCGAGCGGTATCTCGTTAATGCTCGATTTAACGAGCACCATGGTCGCATCGCCGAACTAGCAATTTCGGCGACATGCTCGTAATATCGAGTCTTATCGCGTTAAGGCTCGATTTAACGAACATGAAGGTCGATCAGTCGTCCGTGCTTCCCGTGCGCCTCCAGACCGAGAGCGCTCAACTGGGGCAGCGCCTCGCACGTCTGCGGGTGGCCCGGCAAATCAAGCAGACTGATGCGGCCGTCCGGGCGGGGCTGTCCCGCAATACCGCCTACCGGATCGAACGGGGTGACCCCGGGCTCGCCATCGGCCAGATCCTGCGCTATCTGGACGCCATCGCACCGGGTCTGACGCTCACGCACCTCCTGACCGAAAGCGACCCAGCGCTCTTCCAGCAGCAGCAGGAAGAGCAGCGCCAGCGTGTGCGCGGGCTGACGCAGGCTGAAATGCTGGAACTGGACTTCTGAAGGGCGACTCATGGCGGCCAAGGAAGCCAAGCTCACCGTGTTCGCGCATTTGGGATCCGCCTGGGCGCCATGCGGCCAGCTTCAACTGAACGAGCAGGATCAGGAACTCCAGGGTTCGACCCTGGCTTACGGTTTGAACTACCTGCGACGCCCCGACGCCATCGAGATCGATCCGGTGAGCCTGAGTCTGGTCGATCGTGAACGGGTCCGCGGTCAACGGCTGCGCCCCATCAACAACCTGCCCTTCTTCGGCGGCATCCGCGACGCGGCGCCGGACGCGTGGGGACGCCGCGTCATCGAGGCCAAGCTGCGGGTACCGGCCAACAGCCTGCCGGAGTCCCAATACCTGATCCATGCAGGCAGCGAACGCGTCGGCGCGCTCGACGTGCGGGCAGGGCTGGCCGACGGACCGAGTTCGGGCGTCAGTTCCTGGCACACGTTGCAGCACCTGATGGAGGCCGCCGAACGCATCGAGGAAGGTGCGCCCGTCCCCGCACATCTGGATGCCATCTTCATGGACGGCGCATCGCTGGGAGGCGCGCGCCCAAAAGCCTCTGTACGAGACGACGACGGGGTGCTGTGGCTGGCGAAATTCGCCAGTCGCCAGGACCGCATGGACATCCCCGCCATCGAATGCGCCGCGTTGCGGCTGGCAGCCGAGGCCTCGCTGTCCGTACCACCCGTCAAGACGCTGACCATCGGCGATCGCCACGTCATGCTGATCCGACGTTTCGATCGCTACTGGTCCTCCGATCACCTGTCCGACGTCGAAGACGATCCCACCTTGCTCAAGGCCTCGCCGGCCGACGGTTTCGGAGAACGTCGGCTGGCCTTCAACAGCGGGTTGACCTGGCTGGGCTGTGACGAGAGCGAGTCGCGCACCAAGTCCTATGCCGACCTCGCCGATGCGATCCGCCGCTACGCGCACCCCGACATGATCCGTGCCGGCAATACCGAACTCTTCAAGCGCATGGTGTTCAACATCCTCGTCAGCAACGACGACGACCATCTGCGCAATCACGGCTTCCTGTGGGATCCACGACTGCAGGGCTGGCGGCTCAGCCCCCTCTACGACGTGATGCCCCGACCCGGCCTGGCGAGCGAGCGATTCCTCCATCTGGGTATCGGCCCGTCAGGCCGACTGGCTACGCTCGACAATGCGCTGGCGGCGCACGCCGGATTCACGCTCTCCGAGCGCGATGCCGCGCAGGCCATCGACGACGTCTGGCGCGTCGTCCGTCAATGGCGCATGTACTTCGAGCAGTTCGGCGTCAGCCCCCTGGAGATGGACCGCATCGCTACGGCGTTCCGCCACATCGACGACATTTCTACCGTGGAGCTGCGACGCAAGCTCAACTGAGCGATCCCCGACATGCGAACAGCTCCCGCCGCGTAACAATGAAGGCCATGACCTCCGCCGCCCCCGCTCCCGCCGCGCCGTCGCGTCTGTCGCTCTACCTGAACCTGATCCGCTGGGACCGCCCGGCGGGCACCTACCTGCTGCTGTGGCCGACGCTGGCCGCGCTGTGGATGGCCACCGACGGCTGGGCCGGCTGGCCGGGCTGGCACCTGCTCCTGGTCTTCTGCCTCGGCACCTTCCTCATGCGCAGCGCCGGCTGCGCGGTCAACGACGTCGCCGATCGCGACTTCGACAAGCACGTCAAACGGACCGCCCAGCGCCCGGTCACCTCGGGCCTGGTCTCCGTCAAGGAGGCCCTGGTGCTCGGCGCCGTCCTGGCGCTGATCGCCTTCGCGCTCGTGCTGACGACCAATCCGCCGACCATCATGCTGTCCTTCGCCGCGCTCGCGGTGACGGTCCTCTACCCCTTCACCAAGCGCTGGGTGTCGATGCCGCAGGCGGTGCTGGGCGTCGCCTTCTCCTTCGGCATCCCGATGGCCTTCTCCGCCGCGCAGGGCGGGCGCGAATGGGGATGGCACGCGATCTCAGCCTCGGTCCCGGTCGAGGCGTGGGGGCTGCTGGTCGCCAACCTGTTCTGGGTGCTGGCCTACGACACCGAGTACGCGATGGTCGACCGCGACGACGACATCCGCATCGGCATCAAGACCTCCGCGCTGACGCTGGGCCGCTTCGACGTCATCGGCGTGATGGCGTTCTACGTCGCGTTCCTCGCGCTGTGGGCCGCGCTGGGACTGCGGCTGGGCATGGGCCACTGGTTCCTGGCCGGCCTCGCGGTCGCGGCGGCGCAGGTCGTCTGGCACTACACGCTGATCAAGGACCGCAGCCGCGAGGGCTGCTTCAGGGCCTTCCGCGAGAACCACTGGGTCGGCTTCGCGATCTTCGCCGGCACCGTGGCCGACCTGGCCCTGCGCTGAGACAGGGTCGGCAAGGTCGGTGAGGGCCCGCACGGGCCCTCGCGTTCACAGCATCCGGTGCTGCTTCAGGTAGGCGCCGACATCGCGATAACTCGCGTCCTCGCCGGCGTACTTGACCACGTTGCGCACCGTGCGCAGCCACTCCAGCGTCGACGGCTGCTGCGTCTGCAGCGCGGCGTCGAAGTCCGCCATGCGCAGCCCCCGCTCGTCGCCCGCCAGACCGTCCAGGACCGCCGACTCCTTGGCCAGGTCGATCAGGCCGTCGATGTCCGCGCCCGAGCAATGCGGCGTGCGCGCCGCCAATGCCGCGAGGTCGAGCGACTCCACCGGCACGCCGGTGAGCTTGATGCGCAGCATCTCCTCGCGCGCCGACTCGTCCGGCGGTGGCACGAAGACCTGCCGCGCGAAGCGGCCCGGCCGCTTCATCGCGTCGTCCACGTCCCAGGGCATGTTGGTCGCGGCCAGCACCAGCACGCCCTGGTTGTTCTTGCCCAGGCCGTCGAGCTGCGTCAGAACTCGTTGACCACGGTCCGCGTGCTCGCGCTCGACGACTTGGACCGCGCATAGGCCAGCGCGTCGAGTTCGTCGAAGAACAGCACGCACGGCGTCTGGCTGCGCGCCCGCTCGAACATCGCCGCCAGGTTGCGCTCGCTCTCGCCCTGCCACATCGTCAGCACGTCGGACACGCCGACGGAGATGAACTCCGCATTGCATTCGTTGGCCACGGCGCGCGCCAGCAAGGTCTTGCCGCAGCCGGGCGGGCCATAGAGCAGGATGCCGCCGCCGCTGTTCATGCGGAAGCGCTGGAAGAGCCCGGGCTTGAGGAAGGGCTCGATGATCTTGAGCCGGATGGTCTTCTTCAGCGCCTCCATGCCGACGATGCTGGAGAAGCGCACCTTGTCCTCGGGCACCTGCTGGATCGCCGCGACCTTGGCGGACTGGCCGCCGCCGACCAGCTGCAGCCGCGGCGCCTCGGCCGCCGGCACTTCGCCGCGCGCCGGATGGGCATGCGCGGCGAGATCCTCCAGCGCCGCCTCCGGCTCGAAGCCGGACGCGCGGCGCGCGCGCAGGTACAGGTCCAGCGCGGCGGCGGGCTCGCGCTCGAGCCGGCACAGCGCCTGGATCACCAGGGCCGCCGCCTCGTCGGGCCGCTGCTGGGCCAGGAGGCCGGCCTGGACCTCCGCCTCGTCGATGCGGCGCGCGTCCAGCAGCGCGCGCGCGCATAACGGGCGCGCAGCCCATGATCGAAGGGCGCCTTCAGCAGCGCCTGTTCAAGTTCCTGCATGGCAATGAATCCGGAATTCCGAGATGAGACGAAGCGCGGCGATGGCCGCTCAGCGGGCCGCCAGACGACGCACCAGGGGCGGAGCGATCCAGCTGTAGACCGCATAGACCAACCAGCAGATCCAGAAGGTCGCCGCCCATTCCGGCGCCTGCCGCTCCAGCAGCCGGCCGATGGCGACCGCCGCAACCCACAGGCCGACCGAGGCCTGCCAGCCCCAGCGCTGCAGTGGCCACAACGGCCGCAGCGCCCAATGGGCCTCGCCGGCGAGCGCCTTCACGCGCTGCAGCGCGAAGGGGTCGTCGGGCTGCGCGCGCAGGAGTTCCTTGGACAGGCGGTAGGCCTCGCGGATACGACCGCGGTCGATCAGCGCGTTGATGACCAGGGACAGTGTCTCGCGGCTGCCCGGATCCTCGACCAGCAAGCGCCGCATCGCGGCCGTGTCACCGCGCCGGCCGTCGACCAGGTCACAGAGCGCGGCGGCCTGCAGTGCGCCGTGGCTGTCCGGGGCCAGGCGCAGCGCTTCCGCCACCAGGCCGCGGGCCTTGTCCACCTGCAACGCTCTGAGCATCAGGCGGGCGTAGGACGTGTAGAACCCGGGGGCGCCCGGGAACTCGCGGATCAGGGCGAGGATCACCGCTTCGGCCTCCGCCGCCTCGTCCATGTCGGTGAGGACGTGGAACAGCAGGTACCGGCCCTCGAAGTGCGACGGGTCCTTGACCAGGACGCCGCGCACCAGGTGCAGCGCCTCGTCGTTGTCGTTCTGCGCGAAACGCGTGCGGGCCAGCTCCGTCAGCAGGGTCAGGTTCTCGGGTTCGAGCGCGAGTCCCTGGCGCAGCACGGTTTCGGCCTCGCGCCAGCGGCGGCGCTCGATCAGCAGTTCGGCGCGCTCGATCAGCGCGTCGACGCCGGGTGGCTCTTGGATGGCGGGACGCAGGTCGGAGACGTCCGGATCGACGGGTTCCATCAGGACATCCTCATGACAGCGTTGAACAGGTAGGACAGGCCCGCCGACACCACGACCATGGCCAGGCAGGCGGCGAAGGCGCCGTTGACGCGCAGGCCCATCAGGTCCGCGGCACGGCGCTGGCGCTGGTGGCGATGGATGGCCGCCAGCGCGGCCAGCGACGTGCACAGGGTGGTCCAGGAACCTGGACCGCTGCGGCCCAGCAGATCGACGAGCCAGGCGCGCAGCGGTGCGCCGGCAGCCGTCTGGGGCAGCAGGACGGCGCCGAACAGGATCACGATCAAGGCGGCGAGGAACAACGCGTCCTGGCGCCAGCGGCGCAGGCGATGGATGCTGCCGACGAAGCAGAACACCAACCCCAGCGGACCACCGAAGACACCGGTGAGGAACTGGGCGCTGGCGGAAAACGGCGCGCGGGCGGGGGGTTCGGCGTGGTCCAGGCTGGGCTGGAGAAGCCGCTCGATCGAGGCATCGGACATGGCTGGAGACTTGTTCTCGTGTGAGCGCCGGCGTCCTCCCTGGACCGCCTTCGACGGGCGCGGGCGCGATTGTGCCCGGCCTCGCGGCGCATCCGCACCGGCGCCGACCCTCATGGGCGATCAGGACACGAGGTTCCCCGCGCTCAGCCCTTCATCCCCTCATCCCCGGGGACTCACGACAGCCATTGCACGATCGCGTCCGGATGAAGCGGCCAGCCGCCGAGCCCCGCCAGCCCCATCAGCAGGCCGAAGACCGTCGGCACCATCGCCGCGGCGTACAGCCACCACAGCTGCGTCAGCGCGGTCACCGCCAGCATCGCGATCGCGATGGCCAGCAGCGCATCGGACAGGTCGAACTGGTCGTCCCGGTAGTTGAGCGCGTCGTAGCGTTGCTGGTCAGCCTCCGCCTGCTTGCGCAGCTCGTCCTTCTTGGCGGCCTGGTCGGCGGCAAGCGTCTCGTAGTGCGCGATCGCCTGCCGGTAGCCGTCGGCGGCCGAGGCCGGCGCGCCGATCGCCTGCAGCTTCAGCTGCGTCAGCGCGGCCTTGGCAACCTCCTCCCGCGCATTGCGCGCCTGGTAGAAGGCCCAGTGGTCGATCTTGTCCGCCTGCGCCTGCTGCATGCCCTGGCCGATGTTGTCGTCCTTGATCTTGCACAGGCCCATGAAGGTCGCCAGCAGCGCCACGGTCAGCGCGACCGCCACGTTCAGCCGCGATTGCGGCGCCGCGGTCTCCGTCCGCTCGTTGGCCTGGCGGGCGGTCTCGATCAGTTCGTCGGGGTCGATGTCCATGGGCGGCACGGTCTTCATCAAAGGCCGCAGCAGCATACCGAGCGAAGCTGAGCGGGACCTGTACGTTCGCTTAGCCCGTGCTGAGCCCATGCTCAGGCTGCCCGGCCCCGGGGTCTGCGCGCAGGCCCCCCTGGGAGCCCTTTGCTCAGAGCCCGTCCACCCGCGCCAGCGCCGCCACCAGGTCCGACTGCGTCAGGATGCCGACCAGCCGCGCCTCGTCGCCGACGATGGGAATGTGGTGATGCCCGGTCGCCGCGAACAGCGGCACCAGGTCGGCCAGTGGCCGGTCCGCGCTGGCCACGCGCACCTGCCGGCTCATGATCTGGCCGACCACTTCCGGCTTGTCGCTGTGCGTGGTCGGCGTCGGGCGGATCAGATGGCGCAGCCGCGTCGCCCAGTCGTCGTGCACGTCCAGCGACGCGCCGCGCATGAAGTCCGCCAGCGTCACGATGCCGACCACCCGCCGGGCGCGGTCCACCACCGGCAGCGCCTTGATCTGATGCGTCCGCATCAGCGACCACGCCTCCTGCAGCGGCGTGCCCCACTCGACCGCCTTCACGTCGCGCGACATCACGTCGGCGCAGCGGAGCGTCGTCATCCGGCGCCGCGCGGCGAGCAGACCGGCCTCGTCGACGATCGCCTGCAGATCGTCACGGGGAACGTCCAGGACCTGGTTGTAGTGCGCCAGCACCGTGTCCAGGTCGACACCGCTGAAGACGGCGGTTCCGGGCTCCGTGCCGCCGGACCCGCTCGTCGCGCCCGTCGCCGGCCCCGCGGCGGGCACGGTCATCTGCGGGTGCGGGTACCTGCGGCCGGTGACGCCGTTGTAGGCCATGCCCGCGAGCACCATCAGCACCGAGTTCAGCAGCACGGGGTCGAGCGCGAAGTGCCAGTCGTGCACGCCGGTGAGCACCATCAGCAGCGCCGCGGCGCCACCGGGCGGGTGCAGGCAGCGCAGCAGGAACATCAGCCCGATCGCACCGCCGACGGCGATCGCCGCGGCCAGTTCCGGTGTGCCGCCGAAGAGGTGCGCGCACGCGATACCGACCAGCGCCGACGAGGTGTTGCCCATCACCACCGCCCAGGGCTGCGCCAGCGGACTCGCCGGCACGCCGAACACCAGCACCGCGCTCGCGCCGAGGGGCGCCACCAGCCACGGCACGCCGGGGACATGACGGGACAGCAGTTCCGTGAGCACCCCCGTCAGCAGCAGCCCGACGATGGCGCCGGCCACCACGCGGAGCCGCTCGCGCGCGTCGACGCGCATCGGCGCGGGACGGAACGCCTGCAGCCAGCGGCGGAGTCTGCTCATCACCGACGCGGCCTCGACTTGCGCCGCAGCGGCCCGGGATCGCGCAGCGCGACGTCGGGCACGAACATTTCCATCACCCGCAGCTGCTGCCCGTGGCGGGTGAAGACCGAATTGCGCGACCACTGCATCGACGCCGGTGCCTCGGTTCCCGTGGCTGCCAGCCATTGGCGCTGCATCTGGTGGTGCGTCGCACCGTGCCCGCGTGACGCGTCGCGGTTGCAGCTCGCTGCGATGGATGCGGGGATCGTCGTACAGCAGATGGCCGAGCGGCCGGCTGCCCAGACCTTTCAACGCCTTCCACGGACCGGCCACCGCGTGGCCGTGCACCGCCGACCGCGCCCACACGAGCGGTTGGCCGTCGACGCGCAGCAGCACTTCGCGCACGAGCGTCAGCCCCCGCTTCGGCAGGCCGAGCGCGGCGCGCTCCTGCGGACGCAGCGGCGCCGTCGTCTGGCGCAGCACCTGCACCTCATAGCGGCGACCGGTCGCGGCCAGGCGCTTGCTCAGCGAGCCCGGCGCACGCAACCACGCGCGCAGGCCCCAGCGATCGGCGATCCCCATCGGTTGCAACAGCTCTCGGAAGTCAGGAAGTCGGCGGCACGCCGGCGGACGATCGTGAGGCGGCGCGCATCAGGCGCGGCCGAACTCGTCGCCCAGCTCGCCCGCGCGGCGGTGCGCGGCCTTCACGGCGCGCTCGACCGCCTCGCCGACGCCGTCGGCCTGCAGGCTGGTGATCGCGGCGTGCGTGGTGCCGCCCTTCGATGTCACCTTCTCCCGCAGCGCGGTCGGCGAGTCGCCCGACTGCAGTGCCAGCGCCGCGGCGCCGCCGCAGGTGGCCAACGCAAGCTCGCGCGCCTTGGCCTCGTCCAGGCCCAGCGCGCGCGCCGCTGCGACCATGTGCTCGACCAGGAAGAAGAAGTAGGCCGGCCCCGAGCCCGACAGCGCGGTGACCGTGTCGAGGTCGCCCTCGTTGTCGACCCAGACCGTCCGGCCGGTGGGCTGAAGCAGTTGCTCGACCAGCGCGCGATCGTCGGCCGTGACGGCCGCGCTTGCGCAGAGGCCGGTGATCCCCTGCCCGATCAGCGCCGGCGTGTTGGGCATGCCGCGCACGACGCGCGCGGCACCGGTCGCACGCGCGATCGCGTCACTGCGCAGACCCGCCATCACCGACAGCTGCAGCGCGCCTCCAACGTGCGGCGCCACCGGTACGGCGGCTTCCTGGAACAGCTGCGGCTTGACCGCCCAGACCACGGCGCGGGCCCGCGACAGCGAGGCCTCCGCCGCGGCGAGCGGCCGGATGCCGAAGTCGGCGGCGAGACGCTCGCGCTGTGCCTCGAAGGGCTCGACCACCAGCAGATCCTCCGCCGGAAAACCGCCCGGCGCAGGCCGCCGACGATGGCGCTGGCCATGTTGCCGCCACCGATGAATGCGATGCAGGAATTCATGGGCGGGCAGTGTAGTCCCGCCTCATGGCGGGTGCGCCCTGGATCCGGGCGTTCAACGTGCTCTCAACATCGACGTGCAGAGCTCGCCCAGCGTCGCGATCGCGCGCCGTTGCGTGTCATCCATCGGATTGCCGGCGTTGATGCGGATGAAGTTGTCGAAGCGCTCGGAGTTCGAGTACATCAGCCCCGGCCCCAGCCGGATGCCCTTCTCCAGCGCGGCGTCGAACAACGCAAGCGAGGACAGCCCCTCGGGCAATTCGACCCACAGGCTCGGGCCGCCTGGCGGCAGGCTGAGCCGGGTGCCGGCCGGCAATTCGTCGGACAACGCCGCCACCATCTGCTCGCGCTGCGTGGCGAGCTTCGCCCGCAGCGCGCGCAGGTGGCGCTCGATCTGGCCGCCGGCCAGGAACTCCGCCAGGATGGCCTGACCCAGCATCTCGTTGGGCCGGCTCTGCGCGTACTTGAGGATCTCCACGCGCGGCTGCCAGCGCCCCGCCGCGATCCAGCCCACGCGCATGCCGGGCGCCAGCGTCTTGTGCAGCGACGAGCAGAAGATCACCCGCCCCGTCGTGTCCCAGGACTTGATCGCGCGCTGCGGCGTGTCGCACAGCAGCGCGTAGGTGTCGTCCTCGATGAGGGCGAGATCGCGGGCCTCGCAGACCGCCAGCAGCGCCTGCTCGGCATCGTCCGGCATCACCGCGCCGAGCGGGTTCTGCAGGTTGGGCACGACGACCACCGCCTTGAGCCGGGGCTCGTGCATCGCGGCGGCCTCGAAGGCCTCGACGGACAGGCCCGTGTGGGGACTGGTCGGGATCTCCAGCGCGCGCAGGCCCAGGCTCTCCAGCAGCTGCAGCAGGCCGTAGTAGGTCGGCGACTCGACCGCCACCGCGTCCCCGGCGTCGTCACCGCGCGCAGCGCGATGCCGAGCGCCTCGGTGCATCCGTGGGTGATCACGAGCTGCGACGGGTCGAGCTGGATCTGTGCGTTCAGCGCCAGGCGCGACAGGCCCTGGCGCAGCGCGAGCAGGCCTTGCGGGATCGGGCTGGATGCCGAGGATCTCGGGTCGGCGGCGCAGCAGCCGCTGGCCGTGCAGGGCCAGCGCACGGGTCGGATACAGCGACGCATGCGCGCAGGCGCCGGACAGGTTGACCTCGGGCTTCGCGGCGATGCCGCGGGTGAGGATCTCGGAGATGCGCTCGTGCACGCCGACGAAACGCGCCGGATCGGCCTGCGTCTGGCGCGGCTCGGCGGCGCGCGCCAGCCGGTTCGGGCGCGGCGGTCTCACGAAATAGCCGGCGCGTTGACGGGCCTGCAGCAGGCCCTGGCTTTCAAGCAGACGGCAGGCCTGCAGCGCGGTGCTCAGGCTCACGCGGTGCAGACCCATCAGCGTGCGCACCGACGGCATCCGGCTCCCCGGCGGCATCGTGCCGGCCGCGATGGCCTGGCGGTAGTGCGCGGCGACCTGCGCGTACAGAGGGTCCGAAGCGTCCATGCCGGCGATTCTGCGCCCGCAGGCGCGCGCGACACCGGAACAGCCGGCGCCCCGTCGATACGGAACAGCCCGGCGACGATGGCTGTTACGCAGAACAAAGGGCGCCGCTGTGCCTGTCACACCGCGTCGTCGATGGGAACACTGGACACCCATCCCATCGAGGCGCCTTCGGGCGACGCCGTCATGTTCCTCGCCGCCGTCCTGCGATCCTTGCCCATCCCCTGGCCCTGGCAGGCCGCGCCACCGCACACCGTGCCCGCGCTGGCTGCGCCTACCCGCGTGCGGCAGCCTTCGACGGGGCCGCAGGAACTCCGGCTGGTCGCCGGCCAGTCGCTGATGCTGAAGCTCGCACGAGGCACCGTGATGCACGTGCAGGCCGGCGTCGTCGATGTCGAGGACGCGCCCGCGCTCTGGGCTGACCACTGCTGGCCGCAGGCGCGCCGCTTCAGGAGCGGCGAGGTCTGGGTCGTGCCGCGCACCGGCTGGTGGCGGCTGGAGGGCCGGGTCTCGCGCGACCCGGCCAGCCGGATCAGTGCACGCCCGCCAGCAGCGCGGCGTTCCCGCCCGCGGCCGCCGTATTGATCGTCAGCGTCTGCTCCGCGACGAGGCGGTAGAGCTGGCGGGCATCGGCCAGCTCGACCATCGGCACGACCGGCAGGATCGCGCCATCACGGCCCGCGAGCTCGCGCTGCACCGGCACCTGCAGCGCCGCCGGCGCGATGACGCCCGCCAGTCGCGTCGCGCGCAGCACCGCTCCCAGCTGGTCCGCCGGCAGCAGCTGCATCGCCGCCGCGGTCACGCCGCCGCGCATCAGCGCCGTGCGCAGGTCCTGCGCCACGTCGCCGCCGCCCACGATCGCGACCGCGTTGCCGGCCACCAGCGCCGCACCGAGCGCACGCGCCAGCTCCTCCTGCGACGCGCCCTGCGCCAGCACCGCGATCACACCGCGGCCGTGCAGGCGCAGTTCGTTGCTCTCCCCGGTCGGGCCGGGCAGCTTCACGTCGACCAGCGAGCGCCGGGCGCCCGCGGCCAGCGTGCGCCAAGCCCCGGCGACCACCGGCGACTGGCCGGCCGCGGAGCGTTCCAGCGCCGTTGCGCGCTCGTCGACCGGGCGCTCGGCCCAGGCCTCGTGCGCGGTGAACAGCGGCGACAGGTCCGCGCCCGCGCCGGTCGTCGACAGCGCCGGCGCGTCGGCTGGCGCTTCCACCTTCGGCTGTGCGACGAAGCGCAGCAGGTAGTGCGGACCACCGGCTTTCGGACCGGTGCCGGACATGCCTTCGCCGCCGAACGGCTGCACGCCGACCACCGCGCCGATGATGTTGCGGTTCACGTAGACGTTGCCGATGCGCGCTTCCGACGCAAGCCGCAGCGCCCGACTGTCGATGCGGGTCTGGATGCCCAGCGTCAGGCCGTAGCCCAGCGCGTTGATCTCGCGCACGACGCCGTCGACGTCGCCGCTCCAGCGCACCACGTGCAGCACCGGACCGAAGATCTCCTTCTTCAGCGAAGCGATCGTCGGCAGCTCGACCGCCACCGGCGGCAGCAGGCGCGGGCAGCCGTCGGCCGGCACCGCCTCGGCGATCAGCGTCGCTTCGCGCTTGAGGCGCTGGACGTCCTTGGACACGCCCTCGAAGGCTTCGTCGTCGATCAGCGGGCCGACATCGGTCGACAGGTCCGCGGTATCGCCGACACGCAGTTCCTTGACCGCGCCGCGCAGCATCTCGATGACGCCGTCGGCGACCGCCTCGTGCACCGCCAGCAGTCGCAGCGCCGAGCAGCGCTGGCCCGCGCTGCGGAAGGCCGATTGCACGACGGCATCGATGACCTGCTCCGGCAGCGCCGTCGAGTCCACGATCATCGCGTTCAGGCCGCCGGTCTCGGCGATCAGCGGCAGCGCCGCGGCGCCGGGCTTGGCCGCGAGCTGGCGGTTGATGATCTGCGCCACCTGCGTGGAGCCGGTGAAGCACACGCCCGCCGTCTGCGGCGCGGCCACCAGGCGCGCGCCGACGGTCTCGCCGCGGCCGTGCACCAGTTGCACCGCGTCGACGGGAACGCCCGCCGCGTGCAGCAGCGCGACGCACTCGCGAGCAACGGCCGGGGTCTGTTCCGCGGGCTTCGCGGCGACCGCGTTGCCCGCGGCCAGCGCCGCGACCACCTGGCCGGCGAAGATCGCCAGCGGGAAGTTCCACGGCGAGATGCAGACGAACACGCCGCGCCCGTTCAACGCGACGCCGTCGGCCGCCAGGCGCTCGGCCTCGTCGGCGTAGTAGCGCAGGAAGTCGATGGCCTCGCGCACTTCGCTGATCGCGTCGCCCAGGCTCTTGTAGGCCTCCTTGACCAGCAGCGCGCAGTACTGCGGCAGCTGCGCCTGCAGCGCGTCGGCGGCGCGGCGCAGCACGGCGGCGCGCTCGGCCACGGGCGTCGCGTTCCAGCCGGCGAAGCCGCCTTGCAGTCGCGCCATCGCGGCGTCGACCTCCTCCGGCGAGGCCTCGACCATCACCGGCACCGTGCACTGCGCCAGCGCATCCAGCAGCGTCTGGCGCTGCTCGGGCACGGCGAGGTCCAGGCCCGACGAGTTGTCGCGGCCGCGGCCCGCCGCGTCGCGGTACAGGGCGATCGGCAGCGGCAGCGAGGCTTCGTCGCGGATCTCGGTCATCGGCGACGCCAGCAGCTCTTCCGGCGCGACGGTCGGATCGGCCAGCTGATGCACGAAGGACGAGTTGGCGCCGTTCTCCAGCAGGCGACGGACCAGATAGGCGAGCAGGTCACGGTGCTCGCCCACCGGCGCGTAGACGCGGCAGGGGATCGAGCCGTCCTTCAGCACTTCCCGATAGACGCCCTCGCCCATGCCGTGCAGGCGCTGCATCTCGAACTTGGCGCCCAGCGAGCGCGCCATCTGCAGGATGGCGGCGATGGTGCCGGCGTTGTGGCTCGCGAACTGCGGATAGATGACGTCGTGATGCCGCAGCAGCGCCTGTGCGCAGGCCAGGTAGGAGACGTCGGTATGCGGCTTGTGCGTGTAGACCGGGTAGAACGGCAGGCCCTGCTCCTGGGCGCGCTTGATCTCGCCGTCCCAGTAGGCGCCCTTCACGAGGCGCACCATGAATTTCAGCCCGTGTTGGCGGGCGATCGCGGCGACCGCCTCCACGACGTCGCGGGCCCGCGTCTGGTACGCCTGCACCGCGAGGCCGAAACCGCGCCATTGCGGGAAGTGCGTCGCGATGCGCGCGGCCAGGGCGTCCAGCAGCTCGAGCGAGATCTCGAGCCGGTCGACTTCCTCGGCATCGATCGTCAGGTTGATGTTGGCCTGCGCGGCCTTCTCGACGAGTTGCCACACGCGCGGCAGCAGCTCGGCGTAGACGCGCTCGCGCTGCAGGACCTCGTAGCGCGAGAACAGCGCCGAGAGCTTGATCGAGATGCCATCGCTGCCTTCCGGCGACTCGGCCTTGCGGCCGGCGGCGATGGCGGCGATCGCGTTGAGATACGAGGCCTGGTAGCGCTCGGCGTCGCGCTCGGTACGGGCGCCTTCGCCCAGCATGTCGTAGGAGAAGCGCAACTGGTCCTGCACCTTGCGCGCGGCATCAGCCTCCTTCATCGCTTCCTGGATGTTGCGACCCAGCACGAACTGGCGACCCAGCAGCTGGATCGCGCGCACCGTGGCGGCAACCACGGTCTGCGCGCCCAGGCGCTTCATCAGGCCGGAGTCGGCCTCGGCATCCGGGAGGAATTTCTTGGACAGCGAGATCGCGCTCGCCGCCAGACCGGCCAGCATCTTGTGCGGGCCGTCCGAGGCGCCGTCGAAGTCGGCGCGGCCGAGCTGGTCGGCCGTCAGCGCGATGGCGGTCTCGGCATCGGGCACGCGCAGCAGCGCCTCCGCCAGACGCATCAGCGCCAGACCTTCAGCGCTGGTGATCGGGTACTCGCGCAGCAGCGATTCCATGGCCCAGAACGGCGCCGGATTCCCGCGCACCTGCTGCACCCAGGGGCGCGCCTGGTCGACGATCGCCTGCCAGTTCAGCGCCTGCATTTCCGCGGCGAGCGCGCGCACCAGCGGCAGTTCCTCGCGATACGGGTCCGGCAGGCGGGAGGTTTCCGGCGGGAGGGGGAAGGCGGTCATAGAATCCTCGGATGTTCGTGCGAGGGGCGCTCCCCTAGCGAATGGCGGGAGTTTAGGAAGTAACACGCCGAATTACTCACCAATGTTGTCGACCTTCGCCGGATGGAATCCAGCATGAGCAGCCTTGAAGACCTGGACAAGATCGATCGCCGCATCCTGGGGCTGCTGCAGCAGGACGGCCGCATCAGCAACCTGAAGCTGGCCGAGGAAGTGCAGATGTCCGCGACAGCGGTGCTGGAGCGCGTCCGGCGCCTCACCCGCGACGGCTTCATCCTCGGCTACGAGGCGCGGCTGAACCCGGCCAAGCTGGGCGCGCAGATGCTGGTGTTCATCGAGATCCTGCTCGACCGCACGGTGCACGACGTCATGGACAACTTCCGCGCCGCCGTGCAGGCCCGGCCGGAGATCCTGGAATGCCACCTGGTGGCGGGCGGCTTCGACTACCTGCTCAAGACCCGGGTGTCCGACATGACCGCCTACCGGGAGTTCATCGGGGCGGTGATCTGGACCCTGCCCGGCGTCCGCGAGACGCGGACCTACGCCGTCATGGAAGAGGTGAAGAACACCACCGCGCTGCCGCTGTGAACGGGATCGCGCTGTCCCTGTGATTTACACACACCGCCGACAGTTGCAAGCGAATTCAAGGGGGAGATGTCCTCCCCCTTCAGCCCCTCCATCTGCGGGCTGACGGTCGGGCTGCGACAGGATCACCATGGAGTGCCTCTCCCGTGATTCCGAGGTTTCCGAGATGAAGTACCGGCCCTCCCAGACCCCGTCCCAGCTCCCGCGCGCCGCGTCCAGGCCGTTCGTGGGCGCCGGCGGCCCCGACAGCGAGCTGCCCAGCCACTACGGCGACAGCCGGTTCAGCCATGGCGACAGTCGCTACTCCGACAGCGGCAGCAGCTTCGGCGATTCCGACTTCGGCGCGGAACCACCGCCACGGCGAACGCTCGCCGGACCGGTGGAAAGCTGGCATGACTCCAGTTTCATCCTGCGCCGCGGCCTCGAGGTCCGCGAAGTCAGCGCGAAGGAATGGCGCGTGTGGGCGGAAGCGCCCGCAGCGCCCTCGGCGACCGCCGCGCCGGCGACGCCGCGACGTCGGATGAATGGCGATGGCGACGCGTGATCGGGCCTCGGCCCGCAAGCAAGGCGATCAGGCCAGCTGCAGACGCTTGGGCGCGCGGCGCAGCGGCTCGGGCGGCGGCGTGACGACGAAGTCTTCCGGCGGCATCGGGCGGCCGTAGTACCAGCCCTGCGCCCAGTCGCAGCCCTCGCGGCGCAACCACTCGGCCTGCTCGATCGTTTCGACGCCCTCGGCGAGCACGTCGAGGTTCAGGCTGCGCGCCAGCACGATGACCGTGCGGGCGATCGCGGCGACGTTGGCATCGCTGCTCAGCTCGTTGACGAAGCTGCGGTCGATCTTCAGCGTGCTGACCGGCATCCGCTTCAGGTAGGCCAGCGACGAGTAGCCGGTGCCGAAATCATCGATGGCGATGCGCACGCCGCGGTTGGAGATCCGCGTGAGCAGGCTGATGGCCTGCTCGGCGTCCTCGAGCAGGAGGCTCTCGGTGACCTCGAGCTCCAGCGCGCTCGGCGGGCAGCCGGTCTCGCCGAGGATGAAATCCAGCGTCTCGATGAAGTCCGGCTGGCGCAGCTGCCGCGCCGAAACGTTGACCGCGACCTGCTGCGGCTTGCCCTCCTGGCCCTGCCAGCGCGCCACCTGCGCGCAGGCCTGCTCCAGCACCCAGCGGCCGATGGGGATGATCAGGCCGGTCTCTTCGGCCAGCGGGATGAAGTCCGCCGGCGAGATGGGCCCGCGCGTCGGATGGCGCCAGCGCAGCAGCGCCTCCGCGCCGATCAGCGCGCCGTCGCTCAGCCGCACCTGCGGCTGGTACTCGAGGCGGAACTGCGCGGCCTCGTTGGCCTGCCGCAGCGCGTGCGTCAGCTCGAAACGCTGCTGCACCGCCTGCGTCAGCTCTGGCCGGTAAGCCTGGACCGAACCGCGCGCGTGCAGCTTGGCGCGCACCATGGCGACCTCGGCGTTGCGCAGCAACTCGTCGACGTGCGTGCCGTCGGCCGGGAACAGCGCCAGGCCGATGCTGGCGCCGACGTTGAAGCGGTGATGGTCGATGATGATCGGCTCGTCCATCGCCTGGATCAGCCGGTCGCCGAGCCGCATCGCGGTCTCCTCGTCGACCAGGCCCGACAGCACGACGACGAATTCATCCGCGCCGACGCGCGCTACCGAGTCGCTCAACCGCGTCACGTTGGCGAAGCGCGCCGCCGCGGTCAGCAGCACCTGGTCGCCCGCGGCATGGCCGGCGATGTCGTTGACGTCGCGGAAACCGTCCAGGTCGATGTACAGCACGGCCACGCAGGTGTGCTCGCGCTGCGCGTTGCCGACCTGGCGCGAGATGCGGTCGCGCAGCAGCGCCGCGTTGGGCAGGCCCGTCAGGCTGTCGTGCAGCGACTGGTGCAGCAGCTCGGCCTCGGTCTGCTTGATGCGGGAGATGTCGGTCAGCACGCTGAGGTACTGCACCTGCTCCGGATCGCCCGACGGTGCCGGCACCTTCACGAAGGTCGCCCACATCGGGATCGAGTCGCCGTTCTTGTGGCGCTCGGTGACCTCGCCGCTCCACTTGCCGCGGGTCTCGATGTCGGTCCACAGGGCACGGAGCTTTTCGGGGTCCTGTTCGGCGTCGCGCAGCAGCAACGGGCGCTTGCCCAGCAGCGTCTGCCGGTCGTGGCCGACCATCGCCACCAGGGCCGGGTTGACGTCGACGATGCGCAACTGGTGGTCGATGACCATGATGCCCTCGCCGCAGTGCTCGTACACGGTGGCGGCGCGGCGGGCGGCGTCGGTGGCCTGCTGCAGCTGGGTCACGTCGCGCGCGATGGCGACCTGGCCCAGGTACTGGTCGTCGTCGAACACACGGGCGCTGGAGACGTCCAGGCAACGTGTCCCGCCGCCGGTCTCGCTGCTGTCGTCGCGCCAGGTCAGGAGGCGGCCGTCGGACTGCGTGTCCACCCAGCCCGGAGGGTTCGGCAGGTCGGCGTCGCGGCGTCCGATCAGTTCCTGCTCGGTGAGGCCGACAGCCCGCTCGAAGGCCGGATTGCAGCCCTCATAGGCGCCGTTGGCATCCTTGAAATACATCGGATCGGGAATCGCGTTCAGCAGCGCGCTGAGCCGGGCGCGCTCCCGGCGCACGCGTCGGAGTTCCTCGCGGCGGCCTTGCAGACGGCCGCGCTGCTGCACGAACAGGCTGACCATCACGCCCAGCGTCAGGCCGCCGATCACGCAGCCGGCGCCCAGCCAGAACACGGTGGAGCCGGAATCGATCCACGCCGGCAGATGCGCCGCCATCGACCGCGCCGCGGACGGCACCGCCGCGGGGACAGACGCGGACGCACCCGCCCACGCCGACGTGCTCAGGCACGCAGGCAGCAGCGCGGACACGACAAGGCATCCCCAACGACGGTTCAGGCGAAGACGCATGGCTCACCCAAGGATCTTTTTATGAATGGAGGGGCAACAGCTGGCCCCATGTCGGCGCCGCCCGCGGGTCGCGGGCGTTCCCTCATGCACGACCGCCGGAGTATCGACGCCGGTAAGAAAACGTTGCTAGGGGTTACAGCGAGGCCGCCACACGCGTTCCCTGCAGGATTGCACGCTTTGCATCCAATTCTTTGGCCTCGGCCGAACCGCCGATCAGCTGCACCGACCGGCCCGCCGCGCGCAGCGGCGCTTCGAGTTCCCGCAGCGGTTCCTGACCCGCGCACAGGACGATGGTGTCGCAGTCGATGCGCTCGGGATCGGTGCGATCTTCGCCCTGGCTGATCCACAGGCCGTGCTCATCGATGCGCTCGTACTGCACGCCGCCGACCATCCGTACGCCGTGCGTCTTCAAGGCGGCGCGATGGATCCATCCGGTGGTCTTGCCCAGGCCCGCGCCGAGCTTGCCGGCGCGCCGTTGCAGCAAGGTGATCTCCCGCTCGGCGGGCTCGGGGTTGCGGACGCGCGAGCCCGCCTCGCGTCTGCTCCGGATCGCCGACACCCCAGTGCTTGCGCCACGCCGGCGCGTCGAGCGCCAGCGAGTGCCCCTGCTCGAGCAGGAACTCCGCCACGTCGAAGCCGATGCCGCCCGCGCCCACGACCGCCACACGACGCCCGACCGGCTTCTCGCCGCGCAGGACCTCGAGGTAGGTCAAGACCTGGCCCCGGGCGATGCCTTCGTCCTGGCCGGGGATGCGCGGATCGCGCGGCGTCACGCCGGTGGCGAGGAGCACCTCGTCGTAGTCCATCAAATCACCGGCGCTCACGCGACGTCCCAGTCGCGGCGTGACGCCGAGCAACTCCAGCCGCCGCTTGAAGTAGCGCAGCGTCTCGTGGAACTCCTCCTTGCCCGGGATCCGCTTGGCCAGGTTGAACTGGCCGCCGATCTCCTGGGCGGCGTCGATCAGCGTGACGTGGTGGCCACGCTCGGCGAGCGTCGTCGCGGCCGCCAGGCCGGCCGGTCCCGCGCCGACGACGGCGACGCGCTTGCGCAGCTGCCCGGCGGCAACCGGGACGATGCGCAGCAGGGTCTCGTGACCGGCGCGCGGGTTCACGAGGCAGGACGCCACCTCCTGCTTGAACACGTGATCGAGGCAGGCCTGGTTGCAGGCGATGCAGGTGTTGATCTCGTCGGCCCGCCCCTCCGCGGCCTTGCGCACGAAGGCCGGATCGGCCAGCAGCGGGCGCGCCATCGACACCATGTCCGCCGATCCGTCGGCCAGCACCGACTCGGCGACCTCGGGCGTGTTGATGCGGTTGCTGGTGATCAGCGGCGTGCGGATGCCCTCGGCATGCAGCTGGTCGCGCAGCTTCTTCGTGACCCAGGCGAAGCCGGCACGCGGCACGCTGGTCGCGATCGTCGGGATGCGGGCCTCGTGCCAGCCGATGCCGGTGTTGATGATGGTGGCGCCGGCCTTCGCGACGGCCCTCGCCAGCTGCAGCACCTCGTCCCAGTTGCCGCCCTCCGGCACGAGGTCCAGCATAGACAAGCGGTAGATGATGATGAAGTCGGGGCCGACGGCCTCGCGCATGCGGGTGAGGATCTCGACGGGCAGCCGCATGCGGCGTTCGAAGTCGCCGCCCCACGCATCGGTGCGCTGGTTCGTGGCGGCGATCAGGAACTGGTTGATGAAGTAGCCCTCGGAGCCCATCACCTCGACGCCGTCGTACCCGGCCTCGCGCGCCAGCACGGCGCAGCGGACGAAGGCGCGGATCTGGCGCTCGATGCCGCGCTCGCTCAACGCATGCGGCGTGAACGGCGAGATCGGCGACTTCAACGCCGACGGCGCGACGTTGAACGGGTGGTAGCCGTAGCGGCCGGTGTGCAGGATCTGCAGCGCGATCTTGCCGCCCTCGCCATGCACGGCCCGCGTGATGGCCTGGTGCCGGCGCGCGGCCCCGCCCGTCATGAGCGTGCCCGCGAAGGGCTTGGTCCAGCCGGCGATGTTGGGCGCGTAGCCGCCGGTGACGATCAGGCCGACCTGGCCGCAGGCGCGCTCGGCGAAGTACTCGGCCAGGCGGTCGATGTGCTTGCGCGAGTCCTCGAGCCCCGTGTGCATGCTGCCCATCAGCACGCGGTTCTTGAGGGTCGTGAAGCCCAGGTCCAGGGGCGACAGCAGCTGCGGGTAGGCGTTCATCGCGCGGATGCTAGCGCCGGAGCCCGCGCGCGTTTAGAGAGGCGATACCAAGAGGCCCGGCGCCCAGACCTCGGCACCGATACCGGGAACGGACACCCGAGGCGCCCCGCAACTCTGTGTCGGCCTTGATATGGAAGTTCACAAAGCTGGCAATCGGCCACAAGCCCCAGCAACACGGCCCGCGTTCAATCGCCGCATTCTCAATCGGAGTGTTGGACGATGCGATTCAAGACCTGGGCCTGGGGCCTGAGCGTGGCCACCGCCGCCCTGCTGACCGCCTGCGGCGGCGGCAGCGACAGCAGTTCGGCGCAGATGCGCCTCCTCAACGCCAGCATCGGCTACGCCGCGCTGGACATGGCCGTGGACAGCACGACGGTGAACTCCGGCGTGGCCTATGCCGGCGTGGGCAGCTATGCCGACGTGAAGACCGACGCCACCGGCACCGAAGTGCAGAGCAACAACGTCGGCAGCACGCTGGCGTCGTCGACGCCGACGCTGGCCGCCGGCAGCCACTACACGATGATCGCGTACGGCTCGGCCGGCTCGGTGCGCACGACGCTGCTGCAGGAAGACCAGGACGCGGCGGCCACCGGCAAGTCCAAGCTGCTGGTGCTGAACCTGGCGCCGGACGCCGGCGCGATGGACGTGTACGTCACCGGCGCCGACGACTCGCTGGACACCGCCTCGACCGTGGCGAGCGGCATCGCGACCGGCTCGGGCAGCGGCTACATCACGCTCAACAGCGGCACCTTCCGCGTGCGGATCACCGCCGCGAGTTCCAAGACCGACCTGCGGCTGGACATCCCCAGCATCACGCTGCCATCCGCCGGTGTCTCGACGCTGATCCTGACGGGCAGCACCGGCGGCGTGCTGGTCAACGGCATCCAGCTGCTGCAGCAGGGCGCGCCGTCCAACTTCCCCAACTCGACCGTCCGGGCCCGCCTGGTGGCCGCGGTGGGCGGGAGCGCGCTGGTCTCGGGCTCGATCGGCCAGACCTCGCTGATGCCGACCTCCGTGGCGCCGACAATCGGCGACTACACGACGGTCGCGGCCGGCACGGCGGACCTGTCGGTCTACGTCAACGGCGCGCTGATGTCGTTCACGAAGCCGGCGCTGACCGCGGGCAGCGACTACACGCTGATGGTGTGGGGCACGGCGGCGGATCCCAAGCTGGCGGTCCTGACCGACGACAACCGCCTGCCGACCAGCCCGACCACGACGGCCAAGATCCGCCTGGTCAACGGCGTGGCGAGCGCCACCACCGGACTGACGCTGAACGTCGACTACAGCGCGCTGGCCTCGAACGTGGTCGCCGGCACCTCGTCGTCGCCGCAGGCGACCGCCGCCTCGACCTCCGCGCTGCTGACGGTGACCTCGCCGTCCTCGACGACGCCGGTCTACAGCCTGAGCGAACTGGGCATCCAGGCGGGCTACGTCTACACCGTGTTCGTGATGGGCGACAGCAACGCAATGGTCGGTTCGCTGCGTCGCGAGCGCTCTTCCAACTGATCCGACCGAACCCATGATGCGTCGCTGAGCGCATCGGCCGGGAACAACGCCCGGCCCCGGGACCACTGAATGCGCGTCACAGCGCGACGGTCACCACGACCGCGGCCCGGTGCACCCTCCTCCCTGTTGGCCACGTCCTCTCACGAGGCGTGGCCTTTTTTTCGTCCTTCGGAAACGTCGCCCGCCCTTTCCAGTCATTTGGGTCAGCAGACTCATTCATTTGAGTCAGCGGACACCTTCTTTCACTAGAAGCCGTCGGCAGTTCCACCCATCCGAGTTGATGTGTCGGCAAAGCCTGCCCCCTAGTCTGCGGAGACCTCATCCACTCGATGTCCGCTGCCCGGGCGGCCACTCCGACCATGCACATCCCCGACCGCACCACACGATGGCTGATGCCGCTCGGCGTCATCGCCGCCACACTGCTGACCGCTGCCTGCAATGGCGGTGACGACAAGGACGCGCAGATCCGCCTGCTCAACGCGAGTCCCGAGTTGGCGAGCGCCGATCTGGCCGTCGACAAGGACAAGGTGGCGGGCCCGGTGTCCGCGCTCACGCTGGGGTCCTATGCGAACCGCGGCGATGGCCCCGTGTCCCTGCAGGTGCTCAACAGCAACGGAAGTGCCACCGTGGCCACGTCGCCCGCGACCTTGAAGGCGGACACGCACTACACCTTGATCGCGTACGGGCCCGCAGGCGCGGTGCGCACCAGCCTGCTGGAGGAGGAGCAGGAAGCGCCTGTCTCCGGCCAGAGCAAGCTGCTGGTCCTGAACGTCGCACCGGACGCCGGCCCGGTCGACGTCTTCCTGACCGAGCCAGCGGCCGACCCAGCCGACGCGCCGCCGTTCGCCACCAACGTGCTCGCCGGCGGATCCAGCGGGTTCCTGATGCGCAGCAGCGGCACCTACCGACTGCGCGTCACCGGCGCGGGGAAGCGCGACGATGTGCGGCTGGACCTCCCCGCCGTGACACTGGACTCGGCCAAGGTGTCGACGCTGGTGTTGCGAGGGGGAGCAGGTGGCGTTCTGGTCCACGCGTTGATGCTCCCGCAGCGCGGCGAGCTCACGCGCCTGGACAACGCATCGGCGCGCGTGCGGATGATCGCGGCGATGCCGGACGGGCGCGTCGACGGTGCCCTCGGAGGACAACCCCTGTTGGCCGGTCAGGCCTCGCCGACGATCGGCGACTACCGCATGGTGCCGGCCAGCGCGCCGTCGCTGACGGCTTCGGTCGACGGTCGTCCTGTCGCGGCCACGCTGCCGGCGCTGGTGGCTGGCGGGGACTACACCGTGCTGCTGCGCGGCGTGTCCGCCACGCCTGTCGTGACCGTGCTGACCGACGACAACCGCCTGCCAGCGGTGCCCGGCCAGGCGCGTCTGCGGCTGGTCAACGGTCTGGACATTTCGACCACGATGAACTTCGACTACAGCCCGGTCGTGGCCGCCGTCGATCCGGGCAGCTCGGGCTACGCCACCGTGGAACCGGCCAGCGCCGCGTTGTTGACGGTCACCTCGACCCAGTCCATCGCGCCGCTGTACGCCGCGCGCGACGTCGCGATCGGCGCCAACGGCGTGTATGCCGTGTTCGTGGCGGGAGACCCCGCCGCACCCGCCGGCATCCTGCGGCGCGAACGCTGACCGGCCGCGGGTCCGGGCCGCCGGAGGGATTCCCCGTCGCGCATCGCTCCTCCTGACGGTCCCTGGCGGGGACATGCGGCAACATCGCTGCATGTCCCTGCCCGTCTACCGTCCCACCGTGACACAGGTCCGCCGCCTGCGCCAGCTCTGGCGCTCAGCCGGCTGGCCGTGCCAGGACATGCTGGAGGTGGAACTGCTGGCGCTGGGCTGGCTCGAGCGTCGGGTCGATCCGCACGGCCGTGAGACCTTGCGACTGACTGAGGCCGGCATCGAGGTGCTGCACCTCGGACTCCAGAAAAACCGCACCGCACGCCACCGCCACGAGGACCTGGTCGCCCGCATGGCCGTCGAGCTGCAACGCGCGGGGCGTGTCGTCTGGCGGGGGCTGTCGCTGCGCGCCGGCCTCCCGCGTGAGGACGAGCCCGAGCGGATGCGATGGGTCAACGCGATGCCGGACGTCTACTCGGTGCGCAACACCACCGTCGAGGATTACCTCGAACCCGCCGTGCACGAGATCAAGGTCAGCCGGGCCGACCTGCTGTCGGAGCTGCGCCGCCCCGCCAAGGCGCAGGCCTACCTCGCACTCAGCGGCCAATGCTGGTACGTGCTGCGCGCCGGCATCGCCGAGGTCGAGGAAATTCCGCCGGCGTTCGGCGTGCTGTTCGCGCACGACTTGAGCGGCGGCGAGGGTTTCCGTTTCGAGCTCGGCCGCCCGGCGCCGCGCCGGCCGATGAAACCGGACTTCGGCACGTGGATGACGCTCGCCAAGGCATATCCGGAGCCCGCGCCGCTCGACGAGGGTCAGGACTTGCTGGGCGAGGTCTGAGGTCCGGCGACGGGTGACCTCCGTCGTCCCCGGTTCTTGTGGCCGGGCGGCGGTGCAATGGCCGTTTTCGGACCGCTATCCTGCGCGCTCGCATCACGAGGGAGACGCCATGACCGACACGCCTGACACGCCTGACATCTTCGAAGGCGGCTGCGACTGCCGCCAGGTCCGCTACCGCATGACCGGCCGACCGCTGATCGTCCACTGCTGCCACTGCCGCTGGTGCCAGCGTGCGAGCGGCGCGGCCTTCGCGCTCAACGCGATGATCGAGGCCGACCGCGTCGAGCTGCTGGCCGGCGAACCGGTGCCGTTCTTGAACCCGAGCGAAAGCGGCAAGGGCCAGAAGATCTGGCGTTGCCCGAGCTGCGCGATCGCCGTCTGGAGCAATTACGCCGGCGGCGGCGACGCCGTGCGCTTCGTCCGCGTCGGCACGCTCGACGAGCCCGACCGCCTGCCGCCGGACATCCACATCTTCACCGCCTCCAAGCAGCCCTGGGTCCAGCTGCCGCCCGAGGCCGTCGCCGTGCCGGAGTACTACGACGTCCGTCAGCACTGGTCCCCCGAAAGCCTCGAGCGCGGAGCGATCCTGCGGGCGAAGCGTCCGTCCGGCACGGGGACGGCCCCCACGACTCAGGATCCGCCGCGCGGGGCCTGAGCGTCGTCGGGCGGGCCCAGGAAGCGCCGGAGAAAGCGCACCGCCCGATGATCCGTCGGCCAATGTCCCGTCAAGGCGCGGGCGAGCAGCCACACGGCGAGCGCCTCCCGGGTGGGTGCCTCAGCCGCGTCGCGCCCACGTTCTTCCAGATGGAGGGCGCGCAGGAACTGATCCTCGCGGCCACGCGGCGATGCGACTGCTTCCAGCATGTGCGCCACCGCGAGCCAGATCGCGGACACCTCGGCACTGTCCGGCCGCGCGCGCTGGAGGCTCTGCTCGACGTCCAGCGCTTTCCACTGTCGACTCGTACCCGCGACAAAGATCCGCCGCTGCCCTTCATCAAGCGAAACCTGCGGCCCATGGGTCAGGACCGTCCCGATCGATGTGACCGGCACCATCCCCCGAGCGATGTCCGCCGACGGGACGGCAATGAAGCGCACCTCACGCAACAGATCCTTGGCAGGTGCCGGCAGGTTCGATCTGAACTTCAGGATCGCACTGAGCGCCTCGCCGCTGACTGTCGAGCGAGCGGTCGTCGCCATGGCCGTCGCTCCAGGAACAACGCCATCGCGCGCCGGGTCCTTGCCCTCCGGGTCGGCCGCTGAATCTCGCTGAGGCTGCAAGGCACCGACGTCGCGCCGGACATCGTGCAACCACGCCCGGATCGACGCGATCGTGGCAGGATCCGGGTGGTCCCTGTTCAGGTCCGACTGGGCCTTCTTCGCCTGCAAGGCGTGATGGCACCACGGCTCACCTTCGTTGCGGCGCAGGGTCATGAGCATCACGACCCAGACCCAGCGCTGCAGTTCGACCAACGTGCATCGGTCGAAATCGTCCGAGCAACGATGCCAGTCCGAGTTCGACTGCCAGCTTGGCCGGGACAAGGGCGCTTGAGACGTGGCGGATGCGGATGCCGAGCCCGCTTCGGTCTCGTCAGGCGAGGCGGGTGGCAGGGAAGGCAGGGAGCCAGGAATCATGGCGGATGCCAGGCGCGTCTTGCGCCCGGGGAAGGGGCAGAGGGTCCCTAGTGCCGTGCAAGGTTAGAAGCGTCCCGCATATCGGGTTCTGCGGCGCGGCGCCACAATGCCAGCTTCCTCGACATCGACCGGCTCACGAGGCCGCGATTCCTGCCATGACCTTCCCCACCTCGATGGCCCGTCGTCTCCGCTCGGCCGCCCGTCTGACCGCCCTCGCCGCCGCGTTGTCCACGATCGGCGCGCTGCCGGCGCTGATGCCCATGGCCATGGCCGCGAGCGCCTCGGCCTCGGTGTCGTGGCAGGAGGCCTCCGGCGACGCCGACATCGAGCGCGCCTTCACCCAGGCCCGTGGCGAGAAGAAGCCGGTGCTGCTGTACTGGGGCGCCAAGTGGTGCCCGCCGTGCAACCAGCTCAAGGCGACGCTGTTCAACCGCGCCGACTTCATCGAGCAGTCGCGCGCCTTCGTCGCGGTCCACATCGACGGCGACAACCCCGGCGCCCAGCGCCTGGGCGCGCGTTTCAAGGTGCGCGGCTACCCGACCATGATCCTGTTCAGCAACGACGGTCAGGAACTCACCCGCCTGCCGGGCGAAGTCGATGCGCCGCAGGTGCTGCGCGTGCTGCAGCTGGGCCTGGCCGGCGGTCGTCCGGTGAAGACCGTGCTGGCCGACGCGCAGGCCGGCAAGAAGATCTCCGCCAACGAGTGGAAGCTGCTGGGCTTCTATTCGTGGGAAACCGATGAGCAGCAGCTGGTGCCCGCCGCGCAGCGTCCGGCGTTGCTCGCGAAGCTGGCTGCGGCGAGCCAGGGCGTCGATGAGGAGACGACCACGCGCCTGTGGCTGAAGGCGCTGGCCGCCACTGAAGGCGGCGGCGCCCTGAAGGCCGACGCCGCCCTGCGGGCGCGTGTCGATCAGGTGCTGGCAGACCCGGCCGCCGCCCGTGCGCAGATGGACGTGCTGAGCAACAACGGCGACGACATCGTTCGCGCGCTCTCCCCCGCGGCTGGCGCGGACCGGCAGGCACTGGTCGCGAAGTTCGATGTGGCGCTGAAGCGCTTCGAGGCCGACGCCTCGCTGTCGCGCGCCGACCGGCTGCAGTCGCTGCTGGCGCGTGTCGAGTTGGCACGCCTCGACCAGAAGAAGGATGAGCTCGCTCCCAAGCTGCCGGCGCCGCTGCTGGCCGAGGCCAAGGCGCATGCCGCCAAGGTCGACAAGGAAGTCACCGACGGCTATGAGCGCCAGGCGGTGATCACGTCGGCGGCCTACCTGCTCGGACGTGCCGGCCTGTGGAGCGAGAGTGACGCGCTGCTGAAGGCCAGCATCGCCAAGAGCCACAGCCCGTACTACCTGATGAGTTCGCTCGGCAGCAACGCCCGCAAGCAGGGCAAGAAGGACGAGGCACTGCGCTGGTACGAGGAGGCCTTCAACAAGAGCGAAGGCCCCGCCACCCGCCTGCAATGGGGATCGAACTACCTGAGCGCGCTCGTCGAGCTGGCGCCGCAGGATTCGGCCCGCATCGAGAAGGCCGCGGCGCAGCTGCTGGCCGAGGCCGAGAAGGACAAGGGCGCCTTCTACGAGCGCAGCGCGCGCTCGCTGCAGAAGGTCGGCAGCCAGCTGGTGGCGTGGAACGCGAGCGGGCAGCACGACGCCTCGCTCACTCGTCTGCGCGCCCAGCTGGACGGCGTCTGCGCCAAGCAGGACGCCGGCGACAAGGGCGCCTGCGAGTCGCTGCTGAAGAAGAAGGGCTGAGGCCCCTCCTCGTCCCGAGTTACTTCAGCAGGCCCTCAGCCTTCATCGATTCCTGGACCGCCGGCCGCGCCGCGATGCGGCCGCGGTAGGCGACCAGGTCCGGATAGCCGGCCAGGTCGACGCCAACGTGCTGGCCCCAGTTCGAGACGGTGAACAGGTAGGCATCCGCCACCGAGAACTGGTCGCCCATCAGGAACTGCTTGCCCGCGAGCTGCCCGTCGACCCACTTGAAGCGCTCGTGCAGCTTGGTCCGGAAGACGCCCTTGGCGTCCTCGGAGATCGCCGGATTGAACAGCGGGCTGAAGGTCTTGTGCAGTTCGGTGGTGATGAAGTTGAGCCACTCCTGCAGCCGGTAGCGCGCCATCGTGCCGTTGGCCGGCGCGAGCTGCTTGTCCGGCGCCTGGTCGGCGATGTATTGGATGATCGCCGGCCCTTCGGTCAATCGCTGGCCGTCGTCCAGCTCCAGCAGCGGCACGTAGCCCTTCGGATTGATGCCGTAGTAGTCGGTGCCGTCCTGCAGCTTGTGGGTCTTGGTGCTGGCCATCACCGGCTCGAAGGCCAGGCCGGCCTCGCGCAGGACGATGTGAGGGGACAGCGAGCAGGCGCCGGGACTGTAGTAGAGCTTCATGGGGGGTCTCCTTCTGACTTGTCGATCGTACTCGTACAGTCTGCCAGTCCCCACCGCGTCCAAGGGCCTCCTCCATGAGCACTGCTTCCTCCGCCAAGACCTACGCGTTCGAAGACTTCACCGTCGGCCAGGTGCGCGAGTTCGGCTCGCGCCGGGTCGACCGCGAAGAGGGTCTCGCCTTCGCCGCCGCCTACGACCCGCAACCGCTGCATCTGGATGAAGCCGCCGCCGATGCCTCGGTGCTGGGCGGCCTGTCGATCAGCGGATGGCAGACCTGTGCGCTGGTCATGCGCATGATGTGCGACGCCTACCTCCTGGACTCCACCAGCCAGGGCTCGCCCGGCATCGACAACCTGCGCTGGCTCAAGCCGGTGCGCCCTGGCGACACGTTGCGCGTGCGCATGCGCGTGCTGGAGACCAAGGCCAGTCGCAGCCGTCCGCAGATCGGCCTGGTGCGTTCGGCCTGGGAAGTCTTCAACCAGAAGGACGAGCAGGTGATGAGCATGGAAGGCTGGGGCATGTTCGGTCGCAGGGAAAGCGGGTCGGAAAGCTGACCGAAGGCACCCGCCCGCGCGCCTCCCGCTCGCCATAATCGCCGGGCACCAAGGAGGAGCGAGTTGATGACGATGCGTCCCGGGGCAAGCCCTGTCCCCCGAACCTGGCCGATCCGCGCCCTGGCCCTGACGGCGATGGCCGCCGTGGCGGCCTTGTCCGGCGTCGAAGCGCGGGCCGATGCTCCTGGCCGAGCGCTGCAACCCTGCCGCGTCGAGGGCGTGCCCACCGAGGTCCTGTGCGGGAGCCTCAAGCGCCCGCTTGATCCCGCCCGACCGGATAGCGTCCGCATCGACGTTCACTACGTCGTCGTGCCTGCGCTGGCGCGCAACAAGCTGCCAGATCCGGTGCTGCTGCTTGCCGGCGGGCCCGGTCAGAGCGCCATCGCGCTGACGGCCACGGTGATGCCCCGCCTGTCCCGGCTGAACTACCGCCGCGATCTCGTGTTCATCGACCAGCGGGGCACGGGACGGTCGGCACCGCTGGCCTGCCCGGACAACAGCGGGCGCAGCCTCGACGAACTGCTGAAGCCCGGCGCCAAGGTCCGGCTGCTGGAACAGTGCCGCGATGCGTTGAAGCAGCTGCCCTACGGCGACTTGCGCTTCTTCACGACGACGATCGCGATGCAGGACATGGACGCGGTCCGCGCGGCGCTTGGCGTCGAGCGCTGGAACCTGGTCGGCGCGTCCTACGGCACGCGGGCGGCGCTCGAGTACCAGCGTCAGTTCCCTGATCGCGTGCGCCGCAGTGTCATCGACGGCGTCGCGCCACCCGACATGGTGCTGCCGGTCACGTTCTCGCAGGACTCGCAGCGGGCGCTGGACACGGTGTTCAGCGCTTGCGCGGCCGATGCGTCCTGCGCCTCGCGTTTCCCCGGTCTGCAATCCGAGTGGCAGGGGCTGCTCAAGAGTCTGCCGCGCAAGGTCTCGTTCACGCAACCGCTGACCGGCCGGCCGGAGGAGGCGACGCTGACGCGTGAGGGCCTGCTCGGGCTGGTCCGGCCGACGCTGTATGCCCCCAGCGTCGCCGCGGCGCTTCCGGCCGCGTTGCACGAGGCCTCGCTGGGTCGCTTCGACGCGCTGGCCGGTCTGGCCGGTCAACTGGGCGGCGGATCGCGGGCGATGCGGATCTTCGAGGGCATGCACTTTTCCGTCGTCTGCGCCGAGGACGCGCCGCGCATCGCGGCCTCGACCGAAGCGCCCGCGCCCCGACTTCGGCACCCTGGACCGGGACCTCTATGCCCGTGTCTGCGGCGCGTGGCCGCGCGGCGAGGTGCCGCCGGCTTTCTACACGATCCCGACGGCCAGGTCCCCGGTCCTGCTCACCAGCGGCGGGAACGATCCCGCCACGCCGGAGCGGCACGGGCAACGCGTGAAGGTTGCGCTCGGTGACCAGGCGCGTCACGTCGTCGTCGGTGCCGCCGGCCACGGCGTCGCGCTGACCCTGCCCTGCATGCGCGACGTGCTGTTCCGCTTCATCGACGCGCCGCGCGACGCCGACGCGCTTCAAGTGGATGCGAGTTGTGCCAAGGGCGTGCCCCGTCCGCCCGCGTTCCTGCCCCCCACGCCGGCCGCCATCGCGGCCGCCGCCTCCGCCGCCCGGGAGTCCGACCGATGATCCGCCTGCATGCACTCCACAAGACCTTCCAGACGCGCGGCGGAGGGTCGCTGGCGTCGATGTTCGGAAAGAAGGCCCAGGCCCGTACGGTCATCGCCGTGGAGCACCTGAACCTCGACGCACCCAACGGTCGCATCACCGGCCTGCTCGGCCCCAACGGCGCCGGCAAGACCACGTCGTTGCGGATGCTCGCGGGCCTCTTCCCGCCCGACCGCGGCACGATCGAGGTCGACGGCCTCGACGTGCTGAAGCAACCGCGCGCGGCCTTGGCGCGGATGGGCATCCTTGGTGACGCGCACGGCCTGTACCCTCGACTCACGGCACGCGAAAACATCGTCTACTTCGCGCGGTTGCAGGACATGCCGATGGACGAGGCGCAGGCACGGACCGAATCGCTGGCCGAGTTGCTGGACCTTCGCGCGATCCTTGATCGCCGCGCCGAAGGCTTCAGCCAGGGCGAACGGATGAAAACCGCTCTGGCCCGCGCGCTCGTCCACGACCCGGCCAACATCGTGCTGGACGAGCCCACCAATGGTCTGGACGTCGTCGCCACGCGCGCGTTGCGCGAGGTCCTGCGCCACCTGCGCTCGCCCGAAGGCGGTGGCAAGTGCATCGTCTTCTCCAGCCACATCATGCAAGAGGTGGAACAGCTCTGCGACCAGGTGGTCGTGATGTCCCACGGCCGCTCGGTGGCCACGGGCACCGTCGACGGACTGCTGGCGCAGACCGGCCGCCAGCGCTTCGAGGACGCCTTCGTCGACCTCGCCTTCCCCGAAGCCGCGCCCGCGCGCCTGGAGTCCGCATGAACGGTCCGTTCTTCAAAGCCTTCCGGACGGTCTTCGCCAAGGAGGTCCTCGATGCCCTCCGCGACCGCCGCACGCTCCTGCGCCTGCTGATCCCGTCGGTGCTGATGGGCCCGCTGATGCTGACCCTGATGTCGGGCTTGGCGGCCTCGCTGCAGGAGCGCGCGGAGCAGCGCGAGGTGCTCGTCGCGGGCATCGAGCACGCGCCGACCCTGCGCAACTACATCGAACGCCAGACCTACACGATCAAGACCGCGCCCGTCGACTACGAAGCGCGGCTGCGCGATTCGAAGCTCACCGATCCGGTCCTCGTCGTGCCGGCGGACTTCGAGACGCTGCTCGCTGGCGGCGAGCCGGCGACGGTGGAGATCGTGAGCGACAGCGCCAACCAGCGCGCGGAGGCCGGTGTCGCGCGCGCTCGGCCGCCTGCTGCAGGGCTTCAGCAGCGAACGCGCGACGCTGACCCTCGCGATGCGCGGCATCGGCGCGCAGCAGCTCCGCCCGATCGACGTCCAGGAACGCGACCTCGCCAGCATGCAGGCGCGCTCCACGCGGCTCACTCAGATGTTGCCGATGTTCATCATGATGGCGGTGCTCTACGGCGCGCTGACCGCGGCGCTCGACAGCACCGCCGGCGAACGCGAACGCGGTTCGCTCGAACCGCTGCTGGTCAACCCGGCGCCTCATTCAGCGATCGTCGCGGGCAAGTGGGCCGCCGTGCTGATGGCCGGGCTGCTGGTTGCGGTGCTGTCCAACCTCAGCTTCCTGCCCGGCCAATGGTTGATGCGCAGCGACGCGCTCGCCGCGATGTTCCAGTTCGGCTGGGGCGAGGCGTTGCGCTTCCTGCTGCTGCAGATCCCGCTGGGCGCGGGGCTGTCCGCTGTGCTGATGGCGCTGGCGATCCGCACCAAGACCTTCAAGGAGGCGCAGGCGAGCACGACGCTGGTCATCACCGCCATCGCCCTGACGCCGATGGTGGCCATCGTCAATCCAGGGGGAGAGGCCTCCTGGCACTTGTGGGTGCCGGGGCTCGGTCAGAACCAGCTCATGATGCAGGTGCTCAAGGGCGAACCGCTGACCTTTGCGAAAGTGATGCCGACGGTGATCGTCGGTGCCGCGCTCACGTTCGGCGGACTCGCGCTGGTGGCCCGCTCGATGCGCGCCGCGGTGGCGCGATGAGCGGCACCAGGGTACTCAGTGGCGCGTGGCGAGCGCCAGCTGGACCTGCTCCTGCCAAGGCAGCATGTGCACGATGCCATTGAGCTGGATCGCCGATTCGATCGGCGCGAGCACCTCGCCCTCACCATTCAGGAACTGCATGTTGGTCACGAGCGCCATCGGATCGACCATCGACACCACCCCGTAAGGCATGCGCACCCAGTCCCACGCCACACCGGCTGCACCGAATTCAGATTCGCCGCTCCACAGGGTTTGCCCCATGGCCGGGTGATCCTCGTCTCCCGTCACCAACACGCGCGTGCTCAAATGCGCGAACTGTAAGCGGGGCAAACGCTGGACATCACACAATATTCGTGGCCACGCGTACACAATCCAAGCTGGTGTCATTGTCAGAATTGTTTGGTTTGGCTATTGCGGATCGGCGGTTGCTGCTTCTCCCCTTGACCAGAAGTGTGGTCACGAAGCGGTCGGCTCGCCAGCTGTAAACCCTGTCAGGGGCGTGAATGCGTCACGTGACCTATGCGGCCCGATGGGGCGCGTGGCGGATCACAGACAGGCGAGCAGGTCCGCCACAGCGACCGAAGAGGCCCACTAGGCCGGCCACGGGCCGGAGCGATCAATGCTGCAAGGCGGTTATCAATCAGTCCTGGAAGCGCGCTCACGCGAAGAGTTCCGCAGTGAGGTGATCCGCTTCGCGCATAAGCTGGACTTCCAGACGGTGTCGGCCATCACGGTCGTCGATCACACGCTGGCCGAGACCGAGTTCATCACCATCGACAACTGCCCCGTGGGCTACGCCGAAGTGATGCACGCACCGGAGTTCGGCCGCCGCGATCCGGTGATGCAGCATTGCAAGCGCAACAGCATGCCGATCGTCTGGGACCGTCAGACCTACGCCCGTCACGGCGCGAGCGACATCTGGGAATCGCAGGCGCAATTCGGCTACAGCACCGGCATCTGCCTGGCGCTGCATCTGCCCGAGGGGCGGCATTTCGTACTCGGCGTCGATCGCGATCAGCCATTGCCCAGCGACTCGGGCCAGTTGACGCGCATGGTCGCGGATCTTCAGCTGTTCGCCGTGCACGCGGTGGACACCGCGCTGCGCGTGCTGCTGCCGGAAGAGAAGGTCATCGAATCTCCCCGGCTCACGCCGCGCGAACTCGAGTGCCTGCATTGGACGATGGAAGGCAAGACCGCCTGGGAAGTCGGCGCGATCCTCAGCATCACCGAGCGGACGGCCGTGTTGCACATCAACAATGCGATGCACAAGCTGGCCTGCTCGAACAAGCACCAGGCGGTGCTCAAGGCCCTGCGGCTGGGCCTGATTCGCTGATGCTGCCTTCGGCGCCAGCTTGTAAACACTGTAAGAGCTGACAGTTATGCGGGCGTCCGCACGCTGCTTCAATCCGTTCCGTGCTCAACACATTCCTGGGCACGTCACCGAATCTGGAGCCTCTCATGCAAGCCCAACCCCAAAACATCGCCGTCAACACGCAAGTCGAAGAAGGTCTGGTCGAGTTGGACCTGCAGTCCCTGGTGCATGTCGGCGGTGGCGCTCCGAAGGGCACGTGGCTGGTGGGGCAGACTGTCCTCGTCGATGTGTCCGCCGCGGAAGTCGAACCCGCACCCAAGGGCACTTGGTAAACCCTCCATGTTTCGCGAACCGTCAGGTTCGCAACAAGGCGTAGCAAATCGTGGTGGCGCTGTTCCGCGCCGAGGCGCAGGCCTCGCAACAGCAGGCCTGGCTGGGTTCGGTGCAATTGCATCGACCGACCACGTTGAAGTGGCTGAGCATTCTGGCGCTGGGCGGTGTGATCGCAGTCGGTGCCTTCCTGTTCAGTACCGAATACACCCGCAAGGCCCGCGTCAACGGCTTGCTGGTGCCCGAGCGGGGCGTGATGCGGCTGAGCGTGCCGCAAAGCGCCACCGTCATGGCACGACCCGTCCAGGACGGGCAGCAAGTCCGCGAAGGTGACGTGCTGTTCGTGCTGTCGCTCGACAGCGCCAACCCGACTGGCGATGGCCTGTCGCGGACCTTGAAGGATCGTGAGCAATCGCTGGGTGCCGCGCAGGCGCAGCAGCGGGAACTTGCGCAGAGTCAGGCGGCGTCGCTGAAGGCGCGGGTCGTCACGCTCGCATCCACACTGCAGCAGGCAGACGCCGAGCTGCAGCTGCATGCCCAGCGCGAAGCACTGGCGCAGCAGAGTCTGGGACGGCTCGAATCGCTGGCGAAGGACCAGTTCGTTTCGAGTGCCCAGGTCCAGACCAAGCGGGAGGAGTTGCTTGGCTTGCAGGCCCAACGGCAGGCGCTGGCGCGAGAGCGCGAGAACCTGCAGCGGGAGGCGTTGGGCTTGCAAGCTGAGCTTCAGTCGATTCCGTTGAAGGCGCAGGTCCAGCAAGGGGAACTCGCACGCGACATCGCCGCGCTGCAGGCGCAAGGCGTCGAAAACGAAGCGCGCCGACGACTGGTGTTGCGTGCGCCCAGCGACGGTCAGATGAGCACCGTGCTCGCCGAGCCTGGCCAGGTCGTTCAGGCCGGCACGCAGCTCGCCGCCCTGCTGCCAGCGCGCACGCAACTGCAGGCCCACCTCTACGCACCGTCCAGCGCCGTCGGCTTCCTGAGACCACATCAGGCGGTGCTGCTGCGCTACCAGGCGTTTCCGTATCAGAAGTTCGGCCAGCAGCAAGGCGAGGTGCTGCAGGTCTCGCGTACGCCGCTACAGGCAGCGGAACTCGCGCAACTCGGTCTGCCTGCCGCGATGGCGCAAGGCGAGCCGATGTATCGCATCACGGTGCAGCTCCAACGCCAGTCGGTCGAGGCCTACGGGCAGGACCAGACGCTCAGCCCCGGTATGCTTCTCGAAGCCGACGTGCTTCTTGAGCGGCGCCGTCTGATCGAATGGATCTTCGAACCGCTGTTGAGCCTCGTCCGCCGTGTCTGATGCCCCCTCTTCCGGCGCCCCTGTCTCGGGCGCCACGCCCGACGGCATCCTGTCGCGGCTGAACCTCGGCTGGCGCCGCCGCCGTCCCGTCATCCTGCAGACCGAGGCCGCCGAGTGTGGCCTCGCGTGCCTCGCGATGGTCGCCGGCGCGCATGGCCAGCGCTGGACGCTCGGCGAGCTGCGCGACCGTTTCGCGGTCTCCCTCAAGGGTCTGACCATGGCGGATCTGGTCCGCATGGGCGCGCAACTGGGTCTCACCGCCCGCGCCCTGCGCGCCGAGCCGCAGACGCTGCACAAGCTGCAGACGCCCTGCATCCTGCACTGGGACTTCAACCACTTCGTCGTGCTGGAACGTGTCGACGGCGACCGTGCCGTCGTCCTCGATCCCGCGCATGGCGAGCGCAGGCTGATGCTCGCCGAGGTCTCCAAGCATTTCACCGGGGTCGCCCTCGAACTACGCCCGGGCATGGACTTCGCGCGCAAGGCGCCTGCGCCTGCGCCGAAGTGGCGCCAGCTGCTCGGTCACGTGACCGGCCTGAAACGCTCGATCGCGCAAGTCCTGGCCCTCGCGCTGGGGCTGGAGCTGCTCGGCCTCCTCGCGCCGTTCCTGCTGCAATGGACCGTCGACGGTGTCATCGTCAGCGCCGATCGCGACCTGCTCGTGACGCTGGGCATCGGCTTCGCGCTGCTGGTCCTGCTGCAAGTGGGTGTCGGGCTGCTGCGCTCGTGGGCGGTGATGATCCTGTCCGCATCGCTGAACCTGCAGTGGCTTTCCAACGTGTTCTCGCATCTGCTGCGGCTGCCGCTCGCCTGGTTCGAGAAGCGCCACCTGGGCGACATCTGGTCTCGGTTCTCCAGCGTGCAGGAGATCCAGAAGACGCTCACGGGCAGCTTCATCGAGGCCATCCTCGACGGTCTGATGGTGCTGCTGACGCTGGCGATGATGGTGCTTTACAGCGGTCGTCTGACGGCTGTCGCGCTGGCCGCAGTGGCCGGCTATGCGCTGCTGCGCTGGGCCTGTTTCCGACCGCTGCGCGACGCGCAGGAAGAAGCGTTGACCCACGAGGCGCGCCAGAACACGCATTTCCTCGAATCGCTGCGCGGCGCGCAGGCGATCAAGCTCTTCAATGCGCAGGCGGATCGCGGCGCGCGCTTCGCCAACCTGATCGTCGAGCAGATGAACGCGTCACTGACCGGCCGCAAGCTCGAACTCGGCATGACACAGGGCAACAAGCTGCTGTTCGGTCTGGAACGCGTGGTCATCGTCGCAATGGGCGCGATGCTGGTGCTGGACAACGCGCTGTCGGTGGGCATGCTGTTCGCTTTCCTCGCCTACAAGGACCAGTTCAGCCAGCGCATCGCCGGGCTGATCGACAAGGTGGTCGCGCTGAAGATGCTGCGGCTCCAAGGCGAGCGCTTGGCCGACATCGTGCTGACCGCACCCGAGGCGGAGTTCGAAGCACCCGGCCGCGCGGTGCCGCACGACGCGGCGCTGGAACTCGATGGCCTGCGCTTCCGCTACGCCGATGGTGAGCCGGAGGTCATCGCCGGCTGCTCTCTTCGCATCGAACCCGGGGAGTCGGTCGCGATCGTCGGGCCTTCGGGTTGCGGCAAGACGACGCTGATGAAGCTGATGCTGGGCATCCATGCGCCGCAGCACGGTGAGATCCGCATCGGCGGCGTGGCGCTGACGCAGTTGGGCGCTAACGCCTGGCGCGAACGCATCGGCACGGTGATGCAGGATGACCAGCTTTTCGCCGGCAGCATTGCCGACAACATCAGCTTCTTCGACCTCGACGTCGATCCGGACTGGGTGCGCGAGTGCGCAAGGCTGGCCTGTGTGCTCGAGGATATCGAGGCCATGCCGATGCGCCTGCAGACGCTGATCGGCGACATGGGCTCAAGCCTGTCCGGCGGTCAGCGCCAGCGCATCCTGCTGGCGCGCGCGCTGTACAAGCGGCCGAGTTTCCTGTTCCTGGACGAGGCCACCAGCGCACTCGACGTCGAGCGCGAGCGGCTCGTCAACGCGAGCCTTCGCCAGCTGTCGCTGACGCGCATCGTCATCGCGCACCGCCCCGAAACGATCGCGGCGGCGCAGCGCGTCGTCAGCCTGCAGGGCGGACGGGTGGTGCTGGACCTCCGCTCGGTCCAGCACCGCTGAGCTGCGCCCCGCAGACGCCGTCTCTTCCGTTCAATCCGGCTTGATCTTCGCGCGGGCCACGACCTGCTTCCAGCGCTGCTGCTCCTGCGCGATGAATGCCGTGAACTGCGCGGGCGTGTTGCCCACAGCCTCGGCCGCGTCATGGCTCAGACGCTCCCGGGCCGACGCGGAACGGATCGCCTTCACCGATTCGACCGCCAGCTTGTCGACGTTGGCTTGCGCCAGGTTGGCCGGCGCGCACAGCCCGTACCACTGCGTCATCTCGAAGCCGGGGTAGCCCTGTTCCGCGACCGTCGGCACATCGGGCAGTTGCGGCAGGCGCTCCTTGGAGCCGGTCGCGATGCAACGTAGCTTGCCTGCCTTGATGAACTGCATGATGGCCGGCGCGCCCACGGAGGCCGCCTCGAGGCGCCCCGCGAGCAGGTCCGTCAACTGCGGGCCGGTGCCTCGATACGGCACGTGCAGGATGAAGAGGTCGGCGACCATCTTCAGGTATTCCATCGCCAGGTGCCCCGCACTACCGTTGCCCGCAGAACCGTAGCTGAACTTGCCCGGGTTCTTGCGCACGAGAGCCACCCACTCCTTCAGGTTGCGCGCCGGCACGTCGGGGTGGACGACGTAGAGGCTGGGCACCTTGGCCAGCAGCGTGATGGGCTTGAAGTCGCGGTTGGGGTCGTAGGGCAGCTTGTCGTAGATGTACGGGTTCACCGCCAGCGTGCCGATGTGGCCGAGGATCAGCGTGTGCTGATCTTCCGCGCGGGCAACCTCGCTCATCGCGATGTTGCCGCCGCCGCCGGGCTTGTTGTCGACGTAGACCGACTGTCCCAACGTCTTGCTGAGTTCGGCGGCGGTTGCGCGGGCGACGATCTCGCTACTGCCACCCGGAGCGAAGGGCACGACGAAACGCACGTTCCGCGATGGCCAGGTCGATTGCGCAAAGGCAGGGAACGACGCGCCGAGGGCGGCGCCAGCGGCGCCGAGCGCAGTGGACTGCAGGAGGAAGCGGCGGCGGTCCTCGTCGATGGGGATCATGCGGAGTCTCCGATAGGTTCTTCTGGAAAGTCCGACTCTACGCGGGGCCCGCTGTCAGCGTGCTTTCAGGGCCCTGGGCCGGGCGGCCGCCGCCCCCACCCCGGCGAGAGGGGTCGACAGGACGCTCAAAAGGGTCGCGTCTCTTCTTCCATCCAGCCCAGCCAGCGCATCGCCTGTTCGCGGGAGTCGCCGCACATGTCTTCGGAAGGGGGCAAGGAACCGCACACCGCGGGCCGCTCCGGTTGGCCAAAGATCTTGCAGCGCAGCGCTTCATCGAGCTGGATGCAGCGCACCCCGGCCGGCTTGCCGTCAGGCATGCCGGGGATCGGACTGCTGATCGACGGCGCGATGCAGCAGGCGGCGCAGGAGGGGCGGCAATTCATGGGAGACGGATTGTCGCCGCTCGCCGTGAATGGCGCCAACAAGGTCCTTTGGCGATGCCCATGAGGCAGTGACTTATCCACAGCCCCGCGTAAAATCGCCCCCTTCCCTCATCTGAACGCCAGCCGGCTTCCATCGCCTGATTTCGCGCCTTGGGCGCGTCGCGATGGCCTTGATCCATCTGATCGCCGATTTCGCTGGACGCCTTGCCATGCTTTATCCGAAAGAGTTCGACGTGATCGTGGTCGGTGGCGGCCATGCCGGTACCGAGGCCGCGCTGGCAGCCGCCCGCATGGGCGTCAGCACATTGCTGCTGACCCACAACATCGAGACGCTGGGGCAGATGAGCTGCAATCCGTCGATCGGCGGGATCGGCAAGGGCCATCTGGTCAAGGAAGTCGATGCGTTGGGCGGAGCGATGGCCGCGGCGACCGACGAGGGTGGCATCCAGTTCCGCATCCTGAACGGCTCCAAGGGTCCGGCCGTGCGCGCCACCCGCGCGCAAGCCGATCGCATTCTCTACAAGGCGGCCATCCGCCACCGGCTGGAGAACCAGCCCAACCTGATGCTGTTCCAGCAGGCCGTGGACGACCTGATGGTCGAGGGCGACCGCGTCGTCGGCGCCATCACGCAATCGGGTCTGCGTTTCCGCGCTCGCGCCGTGGTGCTGACCGCAGGGACCTTCCTCGACGGGAAGATCCACATCGGTCTTGAGAACTATGCAGCCGGCCGCGCCGGCGATCCGCCGGCGGTATCGTTGTCGGGACGGCTCAAGGAGCTCAAGCTGCCTCAAGGCCGCCTCAAGACCGGCACCCCGCCGCGCCTGGATGGCCGCACCATCGATTTCTCGAAGTGCGCGGAGCAGCCAGGCGATCTGGACCCGGTGCCTGTGTTCAGCTTCATGGGGAACGCCGCGCAGCATCCTCGGCAGCTTCCCTGCTGGATCACGCACACCAACGAGCGCACCCACGAGATCATCCGTTCCGGCTTCGACCGCAGCCCGATGTTCACGGGCGTCATCGAGGGTGTCGGCCCGCGCTACTGCCCGTCCATCGAGGACAAGGTCAATCGTTTTGCCGACAAGAACTCGCACCAGATCTTCCTGGAGCCCGAGGGCCTGACGACGCACGAGTTCTATCCGAACGGCATTTCGACCTCCCTTCCCTTCGATATCCAGTTGGCCGCCGTCCGGTCGATCCCCGGCCTGGAGAACGCGCACATTCTTCGGCCCGGGTACGCGATCGAGTACGACTACTTCGACCCGCGGGAGCTGAAGTCCAGCTTCGAGACCCGCGCTATCGGGGGCCTGTTCTTCGCTGGTCAGATCAACGGCACGACCGGCTATGAAGAGGCGGCGGCGCAAGGATTGTTCGCCGGATTGAATGCGGCGCTTCAGATCCAGGGCAAGGATGCTTGGCTCCCGAGCCGCGACCAAGCCTATCTGGGCGTGCTGGTCGACGACTTGATCACCAAGGGCGTCACCGAGCCCTACCGGATGTTCACGAGCCGTGCCGAGTTCCGCTTGCAGCTTCGAGAAGACAACGCCGACATGCGCCTCACCGAAGCTGGCCGCCAACTGGGGCTGGTCGACGATGCTCGCTGGGATGCCTTCAACCGGAAGCGCGATGCTGTTTCACGTGAAACAGAGAAGCTGAAATCGACCTGGGTGAATCCGAACATCCTTCCAGCGGCCGATGCCGAGCGGCTGGTGGGCAAGGCGCTGGAGCGTGAGTACAACCTCATCGACCTGCTGCGTCGACCGGGGGTCACGTTCGACACCATCGCTGAAGTGGCATCCATTGCACGCCCTGGCGCCGGCGTCACTCGCACCGCCCTTGCTGAATCACTGGGAACCGATCTCGCCGCGGCGGTCATTGAGCAACTGGAAGTTGGCGTGAAGTACGCTGGCTACATCAGCAAGCAGCAGGAAGATGTTGCCCGTGCATCAAACTACGAGCACCTGAAGCTGCCCGACGACCTGGACTACGGCTTGGTCACCGCCCTCTCCTTTGAAGCTCGCCAGAAGCTGGGCAAACATCGCCCGGAGACGCTCGGCCAAGCATCGCGGATTTCCGGCATCACGCCAGCGGCGATCTCGCTCCTATTGATCCATCTCCGGAAGGGCCGCTTCAAGGGCTTTACCGATCACACCTTGGTCGACTCGACTGCCGCTTGATTCCTTCCTCATCCGCTCATCGATGACCGACCTCGACCGCCGTTCCCGCCTCGCTACCGCCGCTGAAACACTTGGGCTCGCCCTCACTGACGAGCAACTTGACCGGCTGATCGCTTATCTCGACCTGCTGTCGAAGTGGAACAAGGTCTACAACCTGACTGCCGTTCGCGATCCCCAGGCGATGCTGACTCAGCATCTGGTGGACAGCCTCAGCCTGATCCCGCCGCTGCGGCGGCATGCTGCCGGGGAACCGCTCCGGCTGATGGACGTGGGGAGCGGCGGCGGCCTGCCGGGCGTGGTCATCGCCATCTGCGACGCGACCATCGATGTCACGTGCGTGGACACCGTCGGCAAGAAGGCTTTCTTCATCGCCCAAGTCGCTGCGGAGATTGGATTGCCCAATCTGCACGCTGAGCACTCTCGGGTAGAGCAACTGAAGACGGCGCCCTTCGACGTCATCACTTCGCGGGCATTCGCCTCGCTTGCCGACTTTACCGAGTGGACCCGGATGCACTTGAAGCCGGGGGCTGTGTGGGCAGCGATGAAGGGCCAGCATCCCACTGAAGAGCTCGCCGAACTCGCCCAACGTGCCCCGGATCTGTCGGTGTTTCACGTGGAACAGCTGAACGTTCCGGGTCTCGACGCTCAACGTTGCCTGCTGTGGATTCGTCCGACGGCCGCCATCGGTTAAGCTGCGCCCCTCTCCAGAGCCCTGCCCACCGACCATTCATGGCCAAGATTTTTTGCGTTGCGAACCAAAAAGGCGGCGTCGGCAAGACGACCACCACCGTGAATCTGGCTGCCGGACTCGCCAAGGTCGGGCAGCGCGTGCTGGTGGTGGATCTTGACCCCCAAGGTAACGCGACGATGGGCTCGGGCATCGACAAGCGAGCACTGTCGCTGACCGTCTATGACGTCCTGCTGGAGTCGGCCACCATTGCCGAGGCGAGGCAGCGGAGCGAGAAGGCCGGCTATGACGTGCTGGGCGCCAATCGTGAGCTGGCTGGTGCCGAGGTGGAGCTGGTAGAACTCGACCGCCGCGAGCAACGCTTGAAGACGGCATTGGCTGCCTCGGCACAGGATTACGACTTCATCCTGATCGACTGCCCTCCCTCGCTGTCCATGCTGACGCTGAACGGACTGTGCTCGGCGCATGGCGTCGTCGTCCCGATGCAGTGCGAGTACTTTGCGCTGGAAGGCCTCACGGACCTGGTCAACACGATCAAGCAGATCCACGCCAACCTGAATCCGGACCTGCAGATCATCGGCCTGCTGCGCGTCATGTTTGACCCGCGCATCACGCTGCAGCAGCAGGTCAGCGAACAGCTGAAGGCGCACTTCGGCGAGAAGGTGTTCGACACCGTCATCCCTCGCAACGTCCGCCTGGCCGAAGCCCCCAGCTATGGCCTGCCTGGCGTCGTTTTCGACGCGGGCTCCAAGGGTGCGCACGCCTTCATCGATTTCGCCAAGGAAATGGTGACTCGCGTCGGCGCGATGCGCTGAACGATGTCGGCCGAGCTGCACGCCCTCGCCCGCCGTGCGGAACTGGCCGGCTTGAACGCGGCGTCCTCGCCACGTGAAGCACAGGTCGAGGGTTGGCTGCTGCGACTCTCCCCGGGCAAGGCCAAGCGCTCGCGATGCGTGAACGCGCTCGCGGGGGGCACCCTTCCTCTCGACGACCTGCTGCGCCGCTGCCGCGCCAGCTTCGAGCAGGCGGGACTGCCGCTGATCCTTCGGCTCACCCCATTCAGCCAACCCGCCGATCTTGACGATCAACTCGCCGCCAAGGGGTGGATCCGGTTTGATCCCGCCGACGTGATGGTGCTGCCATCATTGGATGCCTTCGCTGACGCGAACGGGTTGATGTCGCTGTCGCCCGTCGAGTACGCCGCACTGATCGGCGCACTGCGCGGTTCCAGTGCCGAGGAGATCGACGGCCATGCGCGTCGCCTCGAGCAAGCCAGCATCCCGCATCAGGCCTTCAAGATGGAGCACGACGGCGTGCTGCTCGCCTGTGGCCAAGTGGCCATCGATCCGGGTCCCGACGGAGCGCCGGCAGGCGGAATGGCGGGGCTGTTCGACATCTTCACGCCCGAGGACCAACGCGGTCGCGGTCATGGCCTCCGGCTCTGCGCGGCCCTCCTGGCCGAGGCGCGCCGCCAGGGCGCCCTGAGCGCGTATCTGCAGGTGGGAGCCGACAACGCGGCCGCGCAGCGGCTGTACGACCGCCTGGGCTTCCTGCAGGCCTATCGCTACCACTACCGCAGCGACGACCCTCGCGCCTGGGCGTGAGCGCCTAGTCGCGCGGCTGCCAGACCTTCAACAGCGTGTGGCGGGTGAAGCCCGGCACGAAGTCGTGCACGTGGCTGATGCAGGCGTAGCCCAAGTGCTCGTACATCTCGGCGGTCTCGTCCAGCACCGTCTCGATCAGCGCGTCGACGCACCCTCGTTTCAATGCCATTGCTTCGAGCTGGCGCAGGCAATCGCCGCCGATACCCTGCCCACGACGGTCCGCGTGGACCCACAGGTAGTTGACGTAGAGGCGCTGGAACTCGGTGCGCCCGGAGGCGCCGGCGATCAACTCCTCGCCGTCATACAGCGCCACGGCGATGTCTTGCGCATCGCTGCCCTGCGCCTGTTGACGTCCGTAGCGGATGACGCCGTCGCGAAGCAGCTCGAGGTCGCGCTGGGTGACGGCGCCATCCCGGCGCCATTCCCAGCCAGCGCCCTTCGTCGATGCCATCAGATGTCGTTGACGTCCGGACCGGTCAGGCCCAGCGACTCGTCCACGCCCAGATGCACATTCATGCTCTGCACCGCGGCACCGCTGGCGCCCTTGCCCAGGTTGTCCAGACGGGCCATCACGAGGATCTGCTGCTCGCTGCCGAACACGAACAGGTCGACGTTGTTCGTGTCATTGCAGGCCTGCACATCGAAAAAGCCCATGGCCAGCGTGTCCGCATCGCGCAGCGGTTTCACGTGGATGAAGCGCTCGCCTTCGTAGTGGGCGGCCAGGGCGTCGCGGACCTGTTGCGGCGTCGTGCCGGCGCGAAGCTGGCTCAGGTGCAGCGGCGCGGTCACCGCCAGGCCCTTGTAGAAGTTGGAGACGATGGGCATGAACACCGGCGCCGTCTTCAAGCCGGTGTGAGCCATCATTTCCGGCAGATGCTTGTGGGCCAGGCCCAGCGCGTAAGGCCGCGGCGCGATCAGCTTCGGATTCCCGCCCGCCTCGTACTCCGCGATCATGGATTTGCCGCCTCCCGAGTAGCCGGTGATCGACGTCGCCGTGACCAGCGCGTCGGGCGACAGCAGGCCGGCATCGACCAGCGGGCGCACCGCCAGGATGAAGGCGCTGGCGTGGCAGCCCGGGTTGGCGATTCGCTTCGAATCGCGGATCGCGGCACGCTGGCCCTTTGCCAGTTCCGGAAGACCGAAGGCCCAGCCCGGCGCGGTACGGTGCGCGGTGCTGGCGTCAATCAGACAGGTCTTGGGATTGCTGACCATGGCCGCGGCTTCCCGCGAGGCGGCGTCAGGCAAACAGAGGAAGGCGACATCGGCGGCATTCAGCAGTCGCGCGCGCTCGGCGGCATCCTTGCGCTTGTCGGCGTCGATGCGCAGCACCTCGATGTCGGCGCGCTGCGCCAGATATTCATTGATGCGCAGGCCGGTCGTGCCTTCCTGCCCGTCGACATACACCGCGTACTTCATCGCCGCTCCTGCAAAATCCGCTGCCTCCGGGACCCTCCCGAAGAAAGCGCGAAGCATAAGGCCAACCGATGTCAACACACGCCATTCCGCCGAATGACCCGGACCTCTCCCCGATCACGCGGCCCGTCTACCTGCTGCCGGGGTGGTTGAACTCCGACCCCGATCACTGGCAGAGCGAATGGCAACGCCTTCACGGCGACAGCCGGGTCGAGCAGAACGACTGGGAGTGGCCACGCCGCGGCGACTGGATGGCCCGGCTTGACGAAGTGCTGCAGCAGGACGGTCGCCTGCACGACCAGCCGGCGCTGCTGGTCGCGCACAGCCTCGGCTGCCAGTTGGTGGCAGCATGGGCGGAGCATTCGGCCCACACGCGGCTGGTGGCCGGCGCGCTGCTCGTCGCGCCTCCCGACACCGAGCGCGAAGAGATGCCCCCGCAGCTGCACAACTGGAGGCCGATCCGGCGCCCGCGGCTGCCCTTCCCCGCGATCGTCGTCGCATCGAACGACGATCCCTTCTGCACACCGGAACGTTCCGCCGGCATGGCGGCAGACTGGGGCGCGGAGTTCGTGCTGGCAGGACCGCTGGGACATCTCAACGCCGCGTCCGGCCTCGGCGCGTGGCCGCAAGGGCGCGAGATGCTGAAGCGTCTGGCCGGCTGACACAGCCGATCAGGCGACATCCGACATCGGGCCGACGGCCCTCCCCGGAATCACGGAGAATCGCGCCCCATGGCGACAAAGAAACCCAAGGGCCTGGGCATGGGCCTGGAGGCCCTGCTCGGCCCCAAAGTGAGCGACGCACCGGCGGTGCGCGAAGGCGAACCCGGCGTGCTCCCGCTGGCGCAGATGCAGGCCGGCAAATACCAGCCTCGCACCCGCATGGATGAAGGCTCGCTCTACGAGCTGGCCGAAAGCATCAAGGCGCAAGGGATCATGCAACCGATCCTGGTGCGTCCGATCGCGCCCAACGGCGCGGTCCGCTACGAGATCATCGCGGGCGAACGGCGCTTCCGCGCCGCGAAGCTGGCCGGCCTGGCCGAGGTGCCGGTGCTGGTCAAGCCGGTGCCCGATGAGGCCGCCGCCGCGATGGCGCTGATCGAGAACATCCAGCGCGAGGACCTCAACGCCCTGGAAGAGGCCCAGGGCCTGAAGCGGCTGGTCGATGAATTCGGACTGACCCACGACCAGGCGGCGCAGGCGGTGGGCCGCTCGCGCAGCGCGGCCTCCAACCTGCTGCGCCTGCTCAACCTGGCCGAACCCGTCCAGAACATGCTGATGGCCGGCGACATCGACATGGGCCACGCACGCGCGCTGCTGGCGCTGGACGGCGCCCACCAGATCACCAGCGCCACAGAGATCGCCGCGAAGAAGCTCAGCGTGCGGGAGGCCGAGAAGCTGGTCCAACGTCAGCAGGGTGGCGGCCGGCAGGCGCCGCTGCTGCGGGTGAAGGCGAACAAGAGCCGGGACGTGCTCCGACTCGAGGAAGAACTTTCCGACCTGCTGACGGCGCAGGTGGAAATCCGCGTCAAGAAGAAGACCAAACGCGGCGAACAGGGTGAGGTCGCGATCAGCTTCGGCTCGCTCGATGAACTGAACGGCTTGCTGCAAAAACTGCGTCCCGCCGGCGCGGACGAGTGACGCCGCGCGCGGCCTCCCACGGAGGCTCGCCGATCGGCCAATCCGCAAGAATGGCACGCGGGATGCGTGCTGTCTTCTTCGTACTTCCCACAGGTGCCCCACGTCGGGGGATCGTCAACTTTCGCGCTTCACAGGCGTTGGACATGGGAGTACAACGGGGTCATGTCTTGCTATCGCGCATCGCTTCCGATGGGCGTAGCATGACCCGGTAAAGCCGTACCGCGCTCAAGGTCGTCGATCGGGACCTTGCACAGGACGGCGGACTTTGGACCAGCATGGGCTGGCCGTTTGCTGAATGCTTGCTGAGCTCGGAAAGCTCTGATGACGCCTTGAGTCATGGACGTCGCCAGAACTTCCTGGACGATGCGAGGTCCGTTGTCGCACGGACGCGCGTCGCCTCCCAATGAACCACCCTGGAGGTCAGCATGGATGTGATCAGCCATTTCGCGGCACGCTACGAACGCAGCAAGGTCGAAGAACTCACGCTGGAGGAGTACCTCGACGAGTGCAAGCGCAATCCCCTCGCCTACGCCACCGCCGCCGAGCGCATGCTCAAGGCGATCGGCGAGCCGCAGATGCTGGACACGCGCAATGACTCGCGCCTGTCGCGGATCTTCCAGAACAAGGTCATCAAGATCTATCCCGCCTTCGCCGAGTTCTACGGCATGGAGGACGCGATCGAGCAGGTCGTCAGCTACTTCCGCCACGCGGCGCAGGGGCTGGAAGAGAAGAAGCAGATCCTGTATCTGCTGGGCCCGGTCGGCGGCGGCAAGAGCTCGATCGCCGAGCGCCTCAAGCAGCTGATGGAGCACGTGCCGTTCTACGCGCTCAAGGACAGCCCCGTGAACGAGAGCCCGCTCGGGCTGTTCGATGTCGTCGAGGACGGCCCGCTGCTGGAACGCGAGTACGGCATCCCGCGCCGCTACCTCAACCGCATCCTGAGCCCGTGGGCGGTGAAGCGCCTCGACGAGTTCGGCGGCGACATCCGCAAGTTCAAGGTCGTCAAGCGGCTGCCGAGCGTGCTCAAGCAGATCGGTGTCGCCAAGACCGAACCGGGCGACGAGAACAACCAGGACATCAGCTCGCTGGTCGGCAAGGTCGACATCCGCAAGCTCGAGACCTACGCGCAGGACGATCCCGACGCCTACAGCTATTCCGGCGGCCTGTGCCTGGCCAACCAGGGCCTGCTGGAGTTCGTCGAGATGTTCAAGGCGCCGATCAAGGTGCTGCACCCGCTGCTGACCGCGACGCAGGAAGGGAACTTCAAGGGCACCGAAGGCTTCGGCGCGATCCCCTTCGACGGCATCGTGCTGGCGCACAGCAACGAAAGCGAGTGGAAGACCTTCCGCAACAACAAGAACAACGAGGCTTTCCTCGATCGCATCTACATCGTCAAGGTGCCCTACTGCCTGCGCGTCAGCGAGGAAGTGAAGATCTACGAGAAGCTGATCCGCGGCTCCTCGCTGGCCGAGGCCAAGTGCGCCCCCGGCACCTTGAAGATGATGGCGCAGTTTGCGGTGCTGACCCGGCTGAAGGACCCGGAGAACTCCAGCGCCTTCAGCAAGATGCAGATCTATGACGGCGACAACCTGAAGGACACCGACCCGAAGGCCAAGTCGATCCAGGAATACCGCGATTACGCCGGCGTCGACGAGGGCATGGCCGGCATCTCGACGCGGTTCGCGTACAAGATCCTGTCGAAGGTCTTCAACTTCGACTCGACCGAGGTCGCCGCCAATCCGGTCCATCTGATGTACGTGCTCGAGCAGCAGATCGAGCGCGAGCAGTTCCCGCAGGAGTCGGAACAGAAGTTCGTCGGCTTCATCAAGGAGGTTCTGGCACCGCGCTACGCCGAGTTCATCGGCAAGGAGATCCAGACCGCCTATCTGGAAAGCTACAGCGAGTACGGCCAGAACATCTTCGACCGCTACGTGACCTACGCCGATTACTGGATCCAGGACCAGGAGTACCGCGACACCGACACCGGCGAGGTCTTCGACCGGTCGGCGCTGAACGCGGAGCTCGAGAAGATCGAGAAGCCCGCGGGCATCAGCAACCCGAAGGATTTCCGCAACGAGATCGTCAACTTCGTGCTGCGCGCGCGCGCCAACAACGCCGGCAAGAACCCGCTGTGGACCAGCTACGAGAAGCTGCGCACGGTGATCGAGAAGAAGATGTTCTCCAACACCGAGGAACTGCTGCCGGTGATCAGCTTCAACGCCAAGGCCAGCGCCGACGAGGCGAAGAAGCATGAGAACTTCGTCCAGCGGATGGTCGACAAGGGCTACACGCCGAAGCAGGTCCGGCTGCTCTGCGAGTGGTATCTGCGCGTGAGGAAGTCGAGCTGAGTCGAACGAATGCCACCGGAAAGGTCCCCCTCATGACAGGCCTTCAACAAATCATCGATAGACGGCTGTCGGGCAAGAACAAGTCGATCGGGAATCGGGAGCGCTTCCTGCGCCGCTACAAGGACCAGATCCGCGACGCGGTGCGGCGCGCGGTGGACAAGCGCGGCATCCGGGACATGGAGCGCGGCGAGGATGTCCAGATCCCCAAACGCGACCTGAGCGAGCCCGTCTTCAGCCACGGAGAAGGCGGGACCCGCGAAGTCGTGCGGCCCGGCAACACGGAGCACATCAAGGGTGACCGCATCGGCAAGCCGCAGGGCGGCCAGGGCGGGGGCGGCGGCTCTCAGGCGAGCGACTCCGGCGAGGGCGAGGACGACTTCGTCTTCCACCTCAGCAAGGAGGAGTTCATGCAGGTCTTCTTCGAGGACCTGGCGCTGCCCAACCTCGCCCGCACAACGCTGGCCGAGACCCCCGAGTACAAGACCGTGCGGGCCGGCTACGTCACCGACGGCACGCCGACCAACCTGCACGTGGTGCGCTCGATGCGCGGCGCGTTGGGGCGTCGGATCGCGCTGGGCATGGACAAGCGGCGCGAGCTCCACGAACTCGAGACCCGGCTGCTGACCCTCCAGCAGGAAGAGGACCAGCGCCGCCCCGAGATCCAGGCGCTGATCGCGGAGACCGAGGCACGCATCGTGCTCCTGCGCCAGCGCCTGTCCAACATCCCGTTCCTCGACCCGATCGACCTGCGCTTCCGCAACCGCATCAAGGTGCCGCAGCCGACGACGCGGGCGGTGATGTTCTGCCTGATGGATGTCTCGGGCTCGATGGACGAAAGCCGCAAGGACCTGGCCAAGCGCTTCTTCATCCTGCTCTACCTGTTCCTGACGCGGCACTACGAGAAGATCGAGGTCGTCTTCATCCGCCACCACACCCAGGCGCAGGAAGTCGACGAGCAGAACTTCTTCCACGCCACGGAGACGGGCGGCACGGTGGTGTCGTCGGCGCTGGTGATGATGGAAGAGATCATCCGCGCGCGTTATCCGGCCGGCGACTGGAACATCTACGGCGCGCAGGCCAGCGACGGCGACAACTGGCACCACGACAGCGGCCGCTGCCGCGAATTGCTGGCCGACAAGATCCTCCCGCTCTGCCGCTACTACGCCTACGTGCAGGTGGCGGAGGCCGAGCAGAACCTCTGGGAGGAGTACGCCAAGCTGGAGCAGGAGGTGCATCACTTCGCCATGCGCAAGGCGGTCGACGTGGCGCAGATCTATCCGGTCTTCCGCGACCTGTTCAAGAAGGAAGGGGCGACCGCGTGACCGCGGCGCCGGAGGGCATCACCATGAGCAGCCTGGAGAATCGCCGCAATGTCGGTGTCGGCGTCGGTGCTAACGAATACGGCGGCCGCCGTGTCCGCGCGCCATTGACGCAGATGCGGCCGCTGGAGAAGCGGCCCGACCATCCGCTCCCGTCGCCGAGCGACTGGACCTTCGAGCTCGTCGAGCAGTACCACGACGTCATCCGCCAGACGGCCGAGCGCTATGGGCTGGACACCTATCCGAACCAGCTCGAGGTCATCACCGCCGAGCAGATGATGGATGCGTATGCGTCGGTCGGGATGCCGGTGAACTACCGGCACTGGAGCTACGGCAAGGAGTTCATCTCCACCGAGCGCAACTACAAGCGCGGCCAGATGGGTCTGGCCTACGAGATCGTCATCAACTCCGACCCTTGCATCGCCTACCTGATGGAGGAAAACACGATGGCGATGCAGGCGCTGGTGATTGCGCATGCCTGCTACGGCCACAACAGCTTCTTCAAGAACAACTACCTGTTCCGGATGTGGACCGACGCGTCGTCGATCATCGACTACCTGGTCTACGCGAAGAACTACGTCGCCGACTGCGAGCAGCGCTACGGCCTCGACGCGGTGGAGTCGACGCTGGACTCGTGCCACGCGCTGATGAATCACGGCGTCGACCGGTATCGCCGGCCAGCCAAGCTCTCGCTCGCGCAGGAGCAGGCGATGCGCAAGGACCGCGAGTCCTATGCGCAGCTGCAGGTCAACGACATGTGGCGCACGCTGCCGCGGCGTATGGAGGACGAGGCCAAGGAAGAAGAGAAGCGCCGCTTCCCCAGCGAGCCGCAGGAGAACCTGCTGTACTTCATCGAGAAGAACGCGCCGCTGCTGGAGCCGTGGCAGCGCGAGATCGTGCGCATCGTCCGCAAGATCGCGCAGTACTTCTATCCGCAGCGTCAGACGCAGGTCATGAACGAAGGCTGGGCGACGTTCTGGCATCACAAGCTGCTCAACACCATGTACGACGACGGCTACCTGTCGGACGGCATGATGATCGAGTGGTTGAAGTCGCACACCAACGTGGTGGCGCAGCCGGCGATGGCGCAGCTCAATCCGTATGCCTTGGGATTCGCGATGTACACGGACATCAAGCGCATCTGCGAGAAGCCGACCGACGAGGACCGCGAGTGGTTCCCCGCGATCGCCGGCAGCGACTGGCTGCCGACGCTGGACCACGCGATGCGCAACTTCAAGGACGAGAGCTTCATCGCGCAGTACCTGAGCCCGAAGATCATGCGCGATTTCCGGCTGTTCTCGATCCTCGACGACGAGCATCAGGCGGAGTACGAGATCTCCGCGATCCACGATGAACAAGGCTACCAGTACGTGCGGCAGGCGCTGTCCCGGCAGTACGACCTGTCCACGCGCGAGCCCAACATCCAGGTGTGGAACGTCAACCTGCGAGGCGACCGTTCATTGACGCTGCGCCACCAGCAGCATCAGGACCGCCCGCTGCATGACGGCGCACAGGAAGTGCTGAAGCACGTCGCCCGACTCTGGGGATTCGGCGTCCAGCTCGAGAGCGTCAATGCACGCGGCGACGTGTCACGCCGCTGGAGCGTGCCGGCACCTCAGCACTGAGATTCCGGGCCCGTCAGGCGAAGATCTTCCCGGGATTCATGATGTCGTTCGGATCGAGCGCCCGCTTGAGCGCTCGCATCTGATCGACCGCGCCCTCCCCCGCCTCCTGCAGCAGGAATCCCTGCTTGTGCAGGCCGATGCCGTGCTCGCCGGTGCAGGTGCCTTCGAACGCGATGGCCCGGGCCACCATCTGCGCGCTCAGGCGCTCGGCGGTGTCGCGCTCCGCGGGAATGGCCGGATCGATCAGGTACCCCATGTGGAAGTTGCCGTCGCCGACATGGCCGACGATGAAGTACGGCAGCCCGCTGGCCTCGACCTCCTCGACCGAGACGTTGATCGACTCCGCCAGTCGAGAGATCGGCACGCAGGTGTCCGTCGTCACCGCCCGGCAGCCGGGCTTCGTCTGCAGCGCCGACAGGTAGGCGTGATGCCGCGCGGTCCAGAGTCGCGTGCGCTCCTCCGGCGTCGTCGCCCATTCGAAGCCGGTGCCGCCGTGCTCGGCCGCGATCTCCTGCACCGTCGCGGCTTGCTCCGCGACACCGGCCTCGGAGCCGTGGAACTCCATCAGCAGCATCGGCGCCTCGCGCAGGCTCAGCTTGTCATGGCGGTTGACCGCCCGGACGGCATGCGCGTCGAGCAGCTCGCAGCGCGCGATCGGCACGCCCATCTGGATGATCTCGATCGTCGTCCGGACGGCGGCGTCGATCGATTCGAAGGAGCACACCGCCGCCGACACCGCTTCGGGCAACGGATACAGCCGCAGCGTGATCTCGCAGATCGCGCCCAATGTCCCCTCGCTGCCGACATACAAGCGCGTCAGGTCATACCCCGCGCTGCTCTTGCGGGCCCGGGAACCGGTACGGATCAGCCGGCCATCCGGTGTCGCGACGGTCAGCCCGAGCACGTTCTCCTTCATCGTCCCGTAGCGCACAGCGTTCGTGCCACTCGCGCGCGTCGCCGACATCCCGCCGATCGAGGCATCCGCGCCCGGGTCGATCGGAAAGAACAAGCCCTGATGACGGACCTCGGCATTGAGCTGATTGCGCGTCACGCCGGCCTGGACGGTCACCGTCAGATCCTCGGCATTGACCCGCAGGATGCCCTTCATCCGAGACAGATCCAGGCTCACGCCGCCCTGCACCGCCAGCAGATGCCCTTCCAGCGAGGTCCCGGCGCCGTAGGGGATCACCGGCACGCGATGCGCGTTGGCCAACGCCAGCACCGCCGCCACCTCTTCGTTGCTCTCGGCAAAGACGACGGCCTCCGGCGGTGGCACGTCGAACGGCGACTCGTCGCGACCGTGCTGCTCGCGCAACGCCATTGCGGTGCTGCAGCGATCCCCGAACCGCGCCTTCAACGCGTCCAGCATCGCCGCCGGCATTGGCCGCGGCGCATGGGACGGCTGATGGGCCGACGCGTGTGGCGTCGGAGGGTCACCGAGTTCTCGAGGCGCATTCATCGCTGTCTCCTGGTTCCACGCGGTCCGATGCGGAGGAACTCCGTGGCCGGTGTTGTCCGGTCGATTCTAGGAAGCGCGGTCGCTGCATCCGCTTGCATCGTCGCGCTTGCGTCGCGACCCGCACAGTGACAGCATGGACGGACCGCGCGCTGGCTCGCGCGACATGAGGAGTCCGCCATGTCCCATCTGTGGTTATGGACGATCTGGGCCCTGCTACTGGCGCTGCTGGTGGTCGCCACGCTGCGCATGGATTGGCTGAAGGTCTGGTGGATGGATCAGCTCCGCCACCTGCCCAACGACGCGGCAGCCCGCGACATCGATCCCGGCGTTCCCGCCGACGCGCCCGAACCGGGCACGCGCCCGCAGGCGCATCACGTGCCGAGACCTGTCGGCATTCCGCGCCACGCGGTCCACGACATCCACGGCCATTCGACCGGCATGTCCCACCACCGCCCGGTATTCCATCGCAGCGGCAGCCGGAACTGACGGATCTGACGGCGCTCGGTCCACGGGTCGGACGAGTTGCGGCAAGATGCCGGGTTTGCACTCCGCAGCCCGCGCGGCACCCGCCATGGCCAATCGACTCTCCCAGATCGCGACCCGCACCGGCGACGACGGCACGACCGGCCTCGGCGACGGCACCCGCGTCCCCAAGGACCATCTGCGCGTGCAGGCGATGGGCGATGTGGACGAACTGAATTCCCAGATCGGCGTGTTGCTGGCCGAGCCCCTGCCCGACGACGTCCGCGACCTGCTGGTCACGATCCAGCACGAGCTGTTCAACCTCGGTGGGGAGCTTTGCATGCCCGGCTACAGCCTGCTGAAGGAAGCCGCGGTCCTGCATCTCGACCAGGCACTGGCCGATCACAACGCCGCCCTGCCCCGCCTGGCGGAATTCATCCTTCCCGCCGGCACCCGCAGTGCCGCCATTGCCCATGTCTGCCGCACGATCGCCCGGCGCGCCGAGCGCGCCGTGGTCACGCTGGCAGCGCACGAGACGATCAACACCGCGCCGCGCCACTACCTGAACCGCTTGTCGGACCTGCTGTTCGTGCTGGCGCGCGTGCTGAATCGGGCCAATCTCGACGGCAAGGGCGGCGATGACGTCTACTGGAAAAGCGAGCGTCTGGCCCGATACGCGGCCGAAGAGGCCGCGGAACAAGCCCAGGAAGGCCCCGGGAACGCCTCCTGAGCGCCTGAACGGCCTCCCTCAGGCCACGGCGGCCGCCGCGGTCCTGAGGCGCTTCACGTAGGCCTCGCGCAGCGCGGGCGGCGCCACCACGTCGACCTGGCCGGCGTGCCGCAGCAAGTCCATGAGCAGCTCTGTCGCATCGACGAAAGGCAGCTCCAGACGCCAGCGTCCATCGGGCAACCATTCGCTGCGCTGTGCCGGATGCCATTCCTCGCTGGAGACCCAGGCCGCGATCTGCTCGCTGAAGATCACCGTCGCCCACTGCGGATCGCCGCCGGCGAAGATCCCGTAACCCTGGTCGAGTTCTCCCTCGAGTTCCTTGAGCGGCAGGCTGCGCGCCGCCTGATCCTCCAGCACGGCCGCATCCTCCATCGCATCGAGCGCGAAGCGTCTCAGCCCGTCGCTGGCGTGACACCACGCATCGAGGTACCACGTGTTCCGGTAGTGGACCAGGCGCTGAGGGGACACCTCGCGCTCGCTGACCGACCCGCCGCCGGGTCCGCGCTTGCGGTATCGCAGCTTCAGCCGCAGACGCTTCACGACGGCGCTTCCGACCGTCTCGAAATGCTCTGACGGCACCCGCCGCCGCGCCGTCGAGATCAGCTTGATGCGACGCGTCATTTCCTGCGCCTCGACCTCGTCGCCGCCGAGCATGCCGGTGAGCTTGTCCAGCATCGGCTGCAGGTGCCGGCTCAACAGTCCGTTCTCGTCGAGCCCGGCCATCATCTGATGCATGGTCAGCAGCGCGTGCAGTTCCTTCTCGCTGAACCAGACGCCGGGCAACTCGTGCCGCTGGCCGCGCCACTGCTGGCCGAAGCGATAGCCGTTCTCGGTGGCGTCGTACTCGATCGGGGCATCCATGCGTTCACGCAGGTACTGCAGATCGCGCTTGAGCGTCGCCGGCGACACCTCCAGCAGCTCCCGCATCTCTGCGAAGCTCACGCAGCCGCGACTGCGGATCAGCATTTCGATCTTGTAGAAGCGCTCGGTGCGGTCCATGCGGGTCCTCTCCTGACAGATCTGGGTAGTCGACCCTCAACTTTCTGTCGACTGGGGATGGGATGGCTCATTCTATGAGCCACCCAACTTGAATACTTGATCCCAAGCCTGAAGCAGTCATGCCCCAGGTCCCGGTTTCCAAGTCCTCAAGGAGAACCCACATGGTCGCCACGATCCACCGCAACGCCGACGACATCGCCATCCAGCAACTGCCCTTGCCGATGACCGCGGTCGACGACCTGGGTGACACGAAGGAGGAGACCGGGGCCTCGAGCCATGAGCGCGTCGGTTTCGAACTGGGCTGGGACTACGCCCACCACGGGCTGACGCCGCCGGTCGAGCAGCTGTTCCGTCAATCGCCGCTGCAGCAAGGCTGGCAACTGGGCCGGTCGACCTTCGGCGCGCGCACGCTGAAGTCGCACCGCCATACGCAGCTGTGGCTCTCGCTGCGCCTGCATGCCTGGCAACGCGGCCGCAGCTTCGAGACGCTGCTGGTCACGCCCAACTACCTGCAGCAGTTGGACACGACGCACTGCCCGGTCAGCCGCCTGGGGTTCAGTGACGAGGACGGGCACCCGCAGCGACGCTCGATCGACCGCGTGCGCGACGACGCCGGCTATGCGGCAGGCAACCTGGCCTTGATCAGCCACGCGGCCAATGTCGCGAAGCTCGACCGCGGATGGCAGCAATGCTGGGCGATGGCGCAGAGCCTGCGCCAGGGACCGATGACGATGGCCGGCGGACTGAACGCCGACGCCTGGGAACGCATGGCGATCCTGACGAGCTTCGTGACGCCGATGTCGCATGAACTGGCCGCACAGCTGCCGATGCTGGCCCTCCCGCCGAACCGCCTGCGGATGTTCAACCCGGTGCAGGCCTTGCAGGCCCTGGTCACTCGCCAACTGGCCACACCCGGATGGAGTCAGCGCCTGACGCGTCTCGAAGCACTGATGGCCGCGCAGCAACGCGCCGACTTTTCGAAGTTCGTCCTGGCGCTGGTCCCCCGCGTGCTGCGCTGCCAGTCGCTCACCGACCCGATGGACATCCGCTGGGCGCTGGAGGATGCGTGGCGCGATCCGCTGCTGCAGAAGCGCTGGACGCACTTCGCGCAACAACTGACCCCGGAACAGGCGGAACAGCTGGTGCAACGCGCCGCCAGCAAGCGGCTGAGCACCGTGCGCGTCCAGAGCCACGTTGCCCCCACGGACGGTTGGGCGCTGGAACGTCAGGGATTCCGATCGGCGGCCTGAACCCCACCGCGAGCTTCAGCCCGGAAGCCCCACGTGCAGCTTTTCAAGGCTGCCGTTCTGGTCCTGGAGCGCGACGTGGTAGCCCTGCTCCTTGAACCAGTCCGCCCACTGACGGGCGTGCGATTTCTGAGGGAGCCAGGGCCCGGTGCGGTCGAGGTGGACGCGATTGCCGCGGCGTTCGTAGAACACCACGCGCCACATGTTGCTGGGGATGCGGTCGTGGAAGCTGGACATATGCGACCGCGGAATCTAGCAAAGCAGCATGTCACGCTGGGAGGGGGGCAACACCTGGAACCATGCAGACATCGCACGGACCGTGCAGAGTTGCCGAGCCGCCTGGCTGCGACTGTTCGCAGACCATGCCGACAGCACCGAGTCGTCGCACAAGAGCAGTGAAGCACCCCCTTGCAGCGCGAGTTCGACGAGCGATTGCATCGACTCGGAAACGCCCGCGATCCTTGGTCCACGCGCCGGCTTCACGACCTCGGCATACGGCAGGAAGTCCGCGAGCAGTTCCTGTTGTTGCACCTCGGACAGCACAAGCTTCGGATAGGCAAGTGCCCGCATCAGCGTCGCCGCGAGATCAGGACTGACCAGTGGCCGCAGCACACCTTGCTGCCACGCACGGCGCAGGCCGAGCGCTTCACCCCCCGACATCAGCAACGCGCGCAGGATCAAAGCCGGATCGATGACGGCGAGCTCCGGCGCCGTCTTCTTCGATCGACGCGTCATGCGGATCTGCGAGCGGTCTTGCGAACGGCGGTCTTGCCCGTGGTGGCGGGCGTTTTCACGGCCTTCTCGACCTTCACGGCCTTGGCGGCAGGCTTCGCTGCCTTCGACGAGAACGCCATTGCCTTGGCGATGACGCCATCATCGAGCTCGAGTTCCGCCAGCTTGGCCCGGACCGCATCGCCGCGCTGGATGCGCACCGGCGTCAGCACCACCTGCCCCGCCTGCAACAGCACTTCGAAGTACTGCACGGGACCGAGCTTGTCGGTGACGCTTTTCGGCAGGGTCAGCTGGTTCTTGGACGTCAGCTTCGCCAGCACAGGCTCAGACCAGCGAACGTTGCAGGCGGAGCTGTTCCAGCGCGCGGCCTTCGACGTCGACGGCCTTGACGCTGTCCGTCTCGGCGCGGAAGCCGGCGAGCTCGAAGAATCGCATCGCACGCTCGTTGTTCTTGTAGGTCCACAGCGTGACGCGGGTGCAGCCTTCTTCCTGAAGACCTTCCTGAGCCGCTTCGACCAGCGCCTGGCCGACGCCCTTGTCCCAATGGGCAGGCATCGCGTACATGGCCCAGATCTCACCGGTCGTGGAGGGCGTGCCCTTGTCGCGGGAGCGGTCGAAGCCGACGAAACCCATCACCTCGTTGTCCAGGTGCGCGACCAGCACTTGCGGTTCGCACATGTTGATGGCTTCGCGCCAGTAGGCCTGGCGTTGGGCGACGGACAAGCCGTTCAGGGCGGTATCGGGCCAGAACTCCTTGTACGCGTCCTGAGCGGAACTCACCTGGATCTGGGCGATGGCCTTGGCATCACGCAGTGTGGCCGGGCGAATCTGAATACTCGACATACTTGGAGAACAAACGCATTTCGGGGAAAGGGCGGGATTGTCCCAGTCAATGCGACCAAACGGGGACCTTGACAGCAAATGTTTTGCTGATCTTGATCGCCGCAGGGGCGCATCGAGCCATGTCGCGCCACCAGGCTAACGACAGGCGAACTTCAAACCAGTGAAACCTGCAGATGACGCCGGAAGTCGCGGGCAAAACCGGTGGCGGCCTTATGCCAGTGAGGACGCGCCACGGCTTGCAAGCGCAGCAACAGCTCGTGTTCGACGCTCAGTTCCCCGAGAAATTCGGCGAGTTCGACGCCGATGTCGCGCTGCATCCGTTGCACCAGTTGAGCGGTGGTCAATGCGTCTGCGAGCGCGCGGTGGGCACGACCGTTATCCGGCAGGCGATGAAAGCGGGCGAGCGTACCCAACTTGCAGTTCGGAGAATCCGGATAGAGGCGACGAGCCAGCTTCACGGTACAGGCGAACTCGGGCGCAATGCGCGGCGAAGCGTCGGCACGATCAAGCTCATGCAGCCAGAAGCCGCGATCGAAGCTCGAGTTGTGCGCGACGAAGCCGCAGCCTTCGGTGAACGTCGCGACCTCACGCATGACCTTCGCCGCATCGGGTGCGTCCTCGACCATCTCGTTGCTGATGCCGGTGAGGCGCTCGATCATCGGGGGGATCCACGCGCCGGTGTTCATGAGGCTCTGGTACTGGCCGACGATCTCCCCGTCACGCAGCAGCACGGCGGCGATCTCGGTGGCTCGGCCTCCGCCTTGCGGGGAGTTGCCCGTGGTCTCGAAGTCGATGACGGCGATGGTGCGCTTCATGCGGTCGGAGCGGGATATTTCTTGGCGTTCATCGCGATCTTGCGATCGACCGCGGCCGGCACATCGATGCCGGCACGATCGGCGATCTGCAGCAGGTACATCAACACGTCGGCGATTTCCTCGCCCAGATGCTGATGCTCCTCGGGCGACAGCTGCCGAGACTCCTCGGCGGTCTTCCACTGGAAGATCTCGACGAGCTCGGCTGACTCCACGACCAGCGCCATCGCCAGGTTCTTCGGCGTGAGGTAGGGGTCCCAGTCGCGAGCTGCGGCGAAGTCGCGCAGCCGTCGTTGCAGGTCGGCTATGTCCATGGCTTCGCAGTGTGCAAGTCCGACGCGGCCTGCTCAAGCGCCGTGTGCGCTGCAGGCACACGACAGCAACGTCGCAAAGATTTTCTCGCCTCTGTTTTCAACATCAAGGTTTTAAATATCTCTTTAGTCGTCTTAGTAGAGGGACGATCTTTTTGTGGACAAGTCAGAAATTCCCTTTAGAACCAAAGACTTGAGCTGACTGAAACCTTGTGTGTGGAGGACCTCGTTGGCGTTGCACGGATCGACAACAACAGGTGACTCCCCGTGCCGGCCTGTGGAGAAGTGGCCAGTTGCCAGAAAGTTTTCCACAGCGTTGTTGGCTATACAGCGGCGTCCGACTTGCGCTAGCACCGACGGAAACGGGGATAACTTCCCCGTTCGCCTCAATCGATCCCGACCACCTTGTGCATCTGGATCGACAACTTCCATTGCGGATGGTCCATGCAATACGCAATGGCCGCCCTGGTGTTCTGCTTCTGCAGGATCGAGTCCATGGGCTGGAGGAAGAAGTGGTCGAAGGCCAGATCCGCGAAGCGTTCCGGCAAGGCCAAGGGCTGTGGATAAACCAGCTTCAACTCGTTGCCCCGGGTGAGCACGACTTCCGCATCGGCCTTGGGGCTGACGCAGATCCAGTCCAGGCCTTCAGGTGCGGGCTGGGTGCCGTTGGTCTCGACGGCGATCTCGAAGCCGTGAGCCTTCAACGCGGTGATCAACGGACCATCGAGCTGCAGCAGCGGCTCGCCGCCGGTACAGACGACGTACGGCGTGCCGGTCTTGCGGCCGTGCTCGTCCTTGGGCCACTTGGCGTCGATGGCTTCCGCGAGGGCATCGGCCGCGGCGAACTGCCCCCACCCTGCCCGTCCGTGCCGACGAAGTCGGTATCGCAGAAGGTGCAGACGGCCTTCTCCCGGTCCTGCTCGCGACCGGTCCACAGGTTGCAGCCGGCGAAGCGGCAGAACACGGCCGCGCGGCCGGCCTGAGCGCCCTCGCCCTGCAGCGTGTAGAACATTTCCTTGACGGCGTAGGTCATACCGGAATCAGCTCCTCGAACGGACCATGGCTGACGATCGCTCCGCTGCCACGGGTCTCGTACAGGTCGACGCGCTCCAGGGGCGGCAGCTGCGCCTTGGCCTGCTGCAGCACCCAGGCCGCGAGGCTGGCCGTGTCGGAATCCGGCAGGCCGGCGAGTTCATGCAGCGGGTGATGGTCGATCGCCTTGAAGATGGGATCGAACAGCAGCTTCACATCGCTGAAGTCCATGGCCCAGCCGTAGACCTGGTCCAGCGGCGCACTCAGGTGCAAGCGCAGGGTGAAGGTGTGGCCGTGGATGCCCGCCAGCGGATGCCCCGCCGGCGCGCGATCGAGCTTCACCGCGCTGTCGAGGGTGAACTCCTTCCAGATCCGGTAGCGCTCGCCGTCGAAGTTGGCGCCGCTCGAACCGGTTTCGTAGACGGTGACCCAGCTCAGCTCGGGCAGCTGTGGCTTCAGGCGTGCCCATAGCCAGGACGAGATCAGCTCGCTGGTCGGATTGGACAGGCCTTCGATCTCGTTCAGGCACTGGTAGTTCAACTGCGCATGGAACGGTGCCCACAGCTCGTCGAGGTGGTCGTAGTCGATGCTCAGGTCGCGCTCACCGAGATCCTGGTTGGCATGCAGGATCAGTTCGAACCCGTGACCGTGCATGCGGCCGCACTTGTGGCCCATCGGGACGTTGGGCAACTGATGGGCGGCCTGGAAACGGTATCGACGCCAGACATGCGCGTGACCGTTGGCGTCCAGGTCGACGCCGGAGTTCGATGTGCTCTGGATGCCGACCTGCGTGATGCCGGGGACCTTGAACTCGGTCTCGAGACGGTGCCGGATCCAGCGCGCGATGTTCTCGTCGGTCGGCTGCGTGATGTGCTGGTTCAGCAGCGCATGGTCGAGCGGGGCGATGCACCGTTCGAGGCAGTCGCGCAGCGCGCTGACTTCGCCTCCGGGGAACGGTGCCCAACCGGCGGGCAGTTCGGCGCGGACCGTGGCCAGATAGCTGTGACCATGCAGACCGCGCGAGCGGTGTCCTGGGGGGAGCGCGTCGATCTGACACGCTGACTCGAACCCCGCCGAGGCGGTGAAAAGTGAAGCGGGAGAGGCAGGTAAAGCAGACATTCCGAGAGTGTGACATGCCCGCTTTTCTTATCTTCTTGTATTGAATATCTTCTTGGTCGTATTAGTAGGTGTTCGCGGGTTCGTGTGGACAACGCCCGAATTGCTTGTCGGAACAAGGACTTGCGAGCAGGGCAATGGTGTGGGCCGAACCCGGTGCAACTGCGGGATGGAAAGACAACAAGTTCTGGCGCCGCGGAACCGATGTGGACAACCTGCCAGTTGTTCATCGCTCATCCCCAGGGTTGTGCACAGGCCCGCCGATCAAGACAAGTCGTCCGTCAGGACGAAAAAAGCCCCGCGATGGCGGGGCTTCCTGAGGGTGTGGAAGCGAGTTCCGAGGGTCACCTCTTGTCCCCCTTGTCCGGCCAGATGCTCTCCAGCATCTGCGCCAGGCGGGCGCCGCCCTTGATGACGTTCAGACGCGTCTGCTCGAGGCTGCGAGCGTCGTAGCCCGCCGGAGGCGTGGCCAGCCAGCGTGGACCTCGCAGGCTCTGCTGGCGGGCGCCGAAGCTCATGCCGTCGAACGCATCGCGCGCCCCCAGCAGCGACTCGCTTGCCCACTGCACGGGCCAGTCGTTCGGATTGCCCGTCGCTGGCGGCACGTCCTTGGCCAGTGCGGGCATCGCCGCCAGTTGCTCGGCGCTCAGCCGACCCGGCAGCCCGTCCCAGAAGCTGTGCAGGTTGCCGCCCGGGGTGCCGTCCGGCTTCGGCAGCGTGATGGCGTTCGCGCCCACCGTGTGCGTCTGCGCGTCCGCCCCCTGCGTGTCCGGGTCATACGGCTTGCCGTCCGCGTCCAGGTACAACGAACCCATGTGCAACGGCTGGTGCATGTCGCCAATCGCATGCACGACCAGCGCCAGCGCCTCCCGTTCGTTGAAGTCCATCGGTGGTGTCTGTTTGCCGGTCTTCAGCACGAGGATCGCCGCCTTCAACGCCGGCACCAGGTCATGATCACTGGTGCCGATCGCACCGGGGATGTAGCGGCCACGCTGGATGGCGACGTTGGCATAGTGGTACTGCTTGTTGCAGGACTCCTCGCCCGGCTTGGGCTGGCACTGCTCGAAGTTGCGCTTCACGTAGTCGCGCATCCGGGCTTCTTCCTCGGCGTTGTTCTCGAACACCGCGCACTCGGCGAAGCGACCGGTCACGGCGTACTTGAAGTCGTTGCCGGTGTCGATGCCTTTCACGCAGTCGTCCCACACGGCGATGTCACGCAGCGAGACCGGACCGAGGATGCGCTTGACCTCGGTTTCGGCGCGGTGGCCCTTGATCAGCTGGGCGGCGATCTCACCGACGGTGTTGTGGCCGACGGCCCCGAATCCGAAGGCCTGACCGCAACAAACGGCCATCAGCGACAACGCGGCCAGGCCGCGCGCAAACGATTTGGTCATGACAAGAAACCCATGTCGAACGATGCGCCGGCGGCGGCCGGCAGGGGATGGCGGATCGTGCACGGGGCTCCGTGACAGCCTTCAACGGAGATTCCCGCGTGACGGCGCCGGCGGGGCGCATCGCGCAGCGGCGACACCGGCTTTACCTCCGCTTTACCGCTCTCGCCCTCCCCCGCCCTCCCACGCCTCTTATGCGGCCAGCGCATGTTGATCCATCAAGCGCTTCGTTCGGCAAATGAGCCCCGCTGCCTAAGCTGGTCCCCATCTTTTCAGGAGCCCCTCACATGACCATCACCGCCATCAACGTCCGCAACCAGTTCCGCGGCACCATCAAGGAAATCGTCGAAGGTCCGGTCGTTTCGGAAGTCGACGTGCAGACCGCCGGCGGCCTGATCGTCACGTCGGTGATCACGACGCGCTCGGTGAAGGAGCTCAACCTGACCGTCGGCAAGGAAGTCGTCGCGCTGGTGAAGTCCACCGAGGTGTCGATCGCCACCCTGTGAGCCGCTGGCCCGAGTCAAGCAGGAGATCGCCATGGCGCTCTACCCTCTCCGTGCGACACAGCACAACGGCAGCGCCGAGCCGCGCCTGCTGATCATCCCCGGCCTGCACGACAGCGGGCCGGCGCATTGGCAGAGCTGGCTCGAGCAGCAGTACCGCGACGCGCACCGGGTGCGCCAGCGCGATTTCAGCCATCCGGATCTGGAGCGCTGGTCGGAGCGCATCCATGCGCGCATCGACAACGCCGGCCCCGGCGAATGGATCGTCGTGGCGCACAGCTTCGGCTGCCTGGCGCTGGCGCATCACCTGCAGCGTCATCCGGACTCGCCGGTGCGCGAGGCGCTGCTGGTCGCGCCGGCGGAGCCGGACAAGTTCGGCCTGGCGGAGAGCCTGCCGCACCAGCGACTGGGTCGTCCGACGGCACTGATCGCCAGCCAGAACGATCCCTGGATGAGCGCATCGAGCGCGCTACGCTGGGCCACGCGCTGGGGCAGCAGCTACAGCAACATCGGCCTGGTCGGACACATCAACACGGAGTCCGGCTTCGGTCCGTTCCCGCTGGCCAAGCGTTGGGTCGAGGCCGCCAAGGCCCGTGCCGCGCGAGAGCGCCGGCCCGAGCGCGCCGGCATCCTGGAGTGGTCGTTCTCGGTCTGAGCAAGGCCTGACCCGCGATGAACCGCGGTGAGCCGCGGTCGCAAGACACCCTCCTCCGTGGAATCCCTGTCAGGGGCGCGGGGTCTCGCGCCGGACACCTTCCGAGGCTATGGTGATTCTCCATTCGCGAACGAATCCAGGAGACACCGATGCCCTTCACCATCCGTCTGCACCGCGTCCTGAAAGCACCGCCGGCACGCGTCTATCGCGCCTTCACCGATGCGGCCGCGATGTGCAAATGGCTGCCGCCGCATGGCTTCACCGGCACCATGCATCATATGGATCCGAGGGTCGGCGGCACCTGGCGCATGTCGTTCACCAACCTCTCGGCCGGCGGGTCGCACAGCTTCGGCGGGGAATACCTCGAGCTCGAGCCCGGGAAGAAGCTCCGCTACACGAGCCGTTTCGACGACCCCAATCTGCCCGGCGACATGACGACGACCATCGAGCTGACGGCCGTTTTCTGCGGGACCGAAATGAACGTCACGCAGGAAGGCATCCCCGATGTCATCCCTGCCCAAGCCTGCCATCTGGGCTGGCAGGAGTCGTTGATGCTGCTTGCCCAACTCGTCGAGCCCGATATTCCGAACGGCTGATTCCGGCGTTCATTCCTGGCAGGGGTTGTCAGGCTCTCAGCGTTTTTGTGCGATGGTTTTTGCGCTTTTTGAGGTCCCTGGACACCGCTTGGCCAAGCGCGGGCTCTCCACGGGGCATGGGGGATCCCTCCTGGACCCCCAAGCCCCATTCCGGCCCCACTCGCACCCGCTGACCTCCCCTTTCTTGGCGACTTCACGGGTGGCGTGGATCGCGGATGTCGGATTTTCCGGTTTCCTCGAATCGTGGAAGTAAGGAAACAAGGAAGGTCGACGCCTTGTGAGGGTCAGGACCATTGCCTAGCATCGCGCCCATGCGACTTGTTCCCTTGAACCTCCTGCGATCGGCAGCGGCAACGACGTTCGTCGCGCTGGTCACCCTCGCGTCCGCCGCGGACGCCGCACCTCCGACGGATCGCTCCGCCACCGACGAGGTCCAGGTCCGACTGATCAGCGCGTCCTCGCAGGTGGCACCAGGCCAGACGCTGCTACTCGCGCTCGAACAACGCATCGCTCCCCATTGGCACACGTACTGGAAAAATCCCGGCGACTCCGGCCAGCCCACCAGCATCGAATGGACGCTGCCCAAGGGCGCGACCGCCGGCCAGATCCTCTGGCCAGCACCCAAACGCTTCGACGTCGGTCCCATCACCAACTACGGCTACGAGGACCAGGTCCTGTTGTTGACCGAAGTCCGCCTGCCGCAAGACCTGACCCCAGGACAGACGACGACCGTGACCGCCGAAGCCTCCTGGCTCGTCTGCCGCGAGGAATGCATCCCGCAGCAGGCGACGCTCGCGTTGTCGATTCCCATCGGTGCCGCAGCGAAGGACTCGGCGGAAGCCACCATCTTGTCCACCGCGCGCGCCGCCCTGCCCGGCAAGGCATCGTTCCAGGCCGCCGCCCGCTTGGAGGGAAAGGACCTGCTCGTGACGTGGCCCGCGTCGGCCACGCCCGAGGTCAAGCAGGCGCTGTTCATGCCGCAGGACTGGGGTCGCATGCAGCATGCCGCGAAGCCGCAGCTCGACCGCGTCGGTGATGACTGGCGATTGCGCGCGCCCGTCGGTGAAGCACCCGCCCCGGCCGGCAAGCCGTTGAACGGTCTGCTGCTGGTGGATGGCCAGGCATGGGAAGTCAGCCTCCCGGTCAGCGGCACGGCGCCGACGTCGACGACGCCTGCAACGGTCGTGACACCGGTGGAGGCGTCAACGGCGGGCACATCCTCCGCCAGCGGATCCAGTATCAGCCTTTGGGGAGCAATGGGTCTCGCGTTGATCGGCGGTCTGATCCTGAACCTCATGCCCTGCGTGTTCCCGGTGCTGGCGATCAAGGCGTTGGGCTTTCTGCATGGCAATGCCGGCGAGCATCGCCGCCAGGGTCTGGCCTATACCGCGGGCGTGTTGATCGCTTTTGCCGCGCTCGGCGGCGTGCTACTGGCGTTGCGCGGTGCGGGCGGCAGCGTGGGCTGGGGCTTCCAGTTCCACTCGCCGCTGTTCGTGCTGTTGCTGGCCTGGCTGATGTTCGTGCTGGGCCTGTCGCTGGCAGGCCAGCTGCAGATCGGTGCGGGTTTCGCGGGCGTGGGACAGGGCCTGGCGAGCAAGCCCGGCCTCTCCGGTAGCTTCTTCACGGGCGTGCTCGCGACGGTGGTCGCGACACCGTGCACGGCGCCGTTCATGGGCGCGGCGATGGCGTATGCGCTGGCGCAACCGGCGGCGGAACTGATGGCCGTCTTCCTGTCGCTCGGACTGGGCCTGGCGTTGCCCTATCTGGCCCTGGCCTGGTGGCCTGCGCTGCAGCGACGCATGCCTCGTCCGGGCGTCTGGATGGACGTGCTCAAGCAGGCGCTTGCATTCCCGATGTTTGCGGCGGCCATCTGGCTGGTGTGGGTGATTGCGCAGCAGGCGGGACCGATGGGCGTGCTGGTGGCGCTCGCGGGCATGGGCCTGTTGGCGCTGGCCGCCTGGATCCGTTCGGTGAGCCGGAATGCGTCGTCGCGCTGGCAATGGACCGGCACGGGCGCAGCCATCGCGTCGCTGGTGGCGGCCGCGGCGCTGTTGCCGATGCTGTCGGCGATCGGCGGCACCGAGTCACCAGACGCGGCGACATCGGGCGGTCCCCCAACGAGCCGCAGCTGCCGATCACGAGCCCTACTCGCCCGAACGTCTGGCCCAGCTGCGCGCGCAAGGCAAGCCGGTGTTCGTGAACCTGACCGCGTCGTGGTGCATCACCTGTCTCGTGAACGAGCGCGTCGCGCTGTCCACCGACGAAGTTCGCGATGCCTTCGAGAAGCAGGGCGTGACCTACCTCAAGGGCGACTGGACCCGTCAGGACCCCCGCATCACCGAGCTGCTGAAGCAGCACGACCGCAGCGGCGTGCCGCTGTACCTGTTCTATCCGGCCGGGACGGGCAGCGGCGCGCAGGTGCTGCCGCAGCTGCTGACGCCCGGCATCGTCACCACGGCCCTGAGGGCTGGCACTTCCTGAGCCGCCGGCCCACGCCGTTCCCGTCCTATCGCCGTTTTCATCCTGGAGACCTCGCCATGAATCACCCGATGACTTCCATGACCTCATCGTTCCGCGGCGCGCTGTCGCGGCGCGCCGTCCTGGCCGGTGCCGCGATCGCGGCGTCGATGGCCATGACCGGACTGGCGCATGCGCAAGCGCAGATCGACCAGCCCGCGCCCGCCTTCAGCGCGACCACGGCAGACGGCAAGACGGTCACGTTGGACAGCTACAAGGGCAAGACCGTCGTGCTGGAATGGACCAACCACGACTGTCCCTTCGTGAAGAAGCACTACGGCAGCGGCAACATCCCGGCGCTGCAGAAGGAGGCCACCGCGCAAGGCGTCGTGTGGCTGCAGGTGATCTCGTCGGCGCCCGGCCAGCAGGGCCATGTCGACGGCGCGACGGCGACGAAGCTGAACAAGGATCGCGGCGCGGCGCCGACGCAGGTGCTGCTCGATCCGAGCGGCCAGCTGGGCAAGGCCTACGGCGCGCAGACCTCGCCGCACCTGTTCATCGTCAATCCGCAAGGCGTGCTGGTCTACAAGGGCGGCATCGACAGCATCGCGACCGCCAAGGCCGACGACATCGCCAAGGCCGATCCCTACGTGAAGACGGCGCTGGGCGAGCTGGCCGCCGGCAAGAAGATCACGCACGCGAGCACCAAGCCCTACGGCTGTTCGATCAAGTACGGCAGCTGAAGCCGATTGCAACGGACAGTGCCGCCAGGCGCCAATGAACGAGGGCCGCATCCAGCGGTCCTCGCCGCTTCGTTTCTTGATCGAATCGGTGATCTGCCGCGGGTCCCGTGCCCGCACGCGGGACAGCGCCGTGCACGCCACGCCACGAAGCCGGGCGGATCTGTCGCTTTCTTCCGCTTCCTGCCGCGGGCGTCGTCGCCTTGACGGTGGAGGAAGGCTGGCCCGTCGTAGCCAGCCGTTACAGTCCGTGGACAACAGAGAGCGGATGGGATGAAGGACAGACGAGCGTGGGAGGCGACCGACCCAGGTGCCTGGCAGGCCGAGCAGATGCTCCACCAGGGCCGCCGGAGCGAGGTTGTCCGGGTCGGCGATGGCCAAGGCGGCACGGCGCTGCTCAAGCGCCTGCGGGACGCCCGCGCCGATGCCGCCGCCGTGGCCCGGCTGCGCCGCGAGTTCGAGCTGGCCCAGCGCCTCGACCCCGCCTTCATCCTGCGCCCCTCGGCGTGGATCGCGCCTGACGGCCGTCCGGCGCTGCTGCTGCCCGATCTCGGCGCGGAGACCCTGCGACACCGCCTGCGCCGCGGCACGCTGGGCAACGATGCGCTGATCCGCATCGCGCTCGACCTGGTCGAGGCGCTCCAGCACCTGCACGGACAGGGCCTCATCCACCGCAATCTCGGACCCGGCCAGATCGTGCTGCTGCCCGGCGCGGGCCGTGACGCGCGCAAGGTGCTGATCGCGGACCTCGGGCTCGCCGCCGAGATCGAGCGCGAGCGACCGCTGGTCCAGCGGGCCGAACTGATCGAGGCGTCGCTCGCGACGCTCGCGCCGGAGCTGACCGGTCGCATGAGCCGCGATGTCGACTACCGGGCCGATTTCTACAGCCTCGGTGCCACGCTGCTGGAAGCACTGACCGGCGCGCCGCCATTCGACATCGACGATCCCGCGCGCGCCGTGCATGCGCATCTGGCGCTCGCGGCGCCGATGGCGACGACGCGCAATCACCAGGTCTTCGCGCCGCTGGCGCAGGTCGTCGCGCACTGCCTGCACAAGGAGCCCGAAGGCCGCTACCAGAGCCACCAGGCGCTGCGGCACGACCTGCAGCTCTGCGAGGCGGCGCTGGAGCAGGGCCGCGGGTTGCCGGGCTTCGAGGCCGGACAGGGCGACGCGGCCGTGCGCTTCCAGCCGAGCGGGCGCCTCTACGGCCGCGAATCGGCGCAGGCGCAACTGGGGCTGGCCTTCGAGGACGCCGCCCAGGGGCAGGCCGGCGGTGCGGGACTGGTGGCCGTGTCGGGCTTCTCCGGCATCGGCAAGACCGCGCTGGTGCTGGCGGCGCAACGCAGCCTGCTCGCGCAGCGCGGGCACTTCGCGGCTGCCAAGTTCAACCAGTACGGCCAGGACCGTCCGTACGGTCCGCTGCTGCACCTGCTGGTCCAGCGCGCCGCGCAGGTGCTGGCGTTGCCCGCGCCTCAGCAGACCGTCTGGCGCGATCGGCTGCGCGAGCGCCTCGGCGCGAATGCCGCGCTGCTTTCGCAGGCGCTGCCGGAGATGACGCCGTTGCTGGCCCTGGATGCACCGCTGATGCCGGTCGGCCCGGCCGAGGCGGAGAACCGCTTCCTGCGCGCCGTCAGCCAGGGCTTCGCCGCGCTGGCGCGCGAGGGAGAGCCGCAGACGCTGTTCCTCGACGACTGGCAATGGGCCGACCGCGCCTCGCGCCGACTGCTGCGCGAATGCCTGCACGACGCGACCTTGCGCCACACGCTGTTCGTCGTGGCCTATCGCGACAACGAGGTCCCGCCCGGTCATCCGGTCGCGCAGGAACTGGCGGAACTGCGTCAGCAACTCGGCGAGCGCTTCATGCCGTTGCGCGTCGGCCCTCTCGGACTCGACGACACGCGCCATCTGCTGGCCGACAGCCTGCATCGGGATCCGGCCGAGGAGGACGCGGGACTCGACGAGCTCGCGCGCCTCTGCCAGACCCGCACGGCGGGGAATCCGTTCTTCCTTCGCCGGCTGCTGGAGGACCTGGTCCGTCGCGGCCTGATCCACTACGACGCCACCGCGCAGCGCTGGGATCACGCGCTGGAGCGCATCGCGGCCACGCGCACGGCGGACAACGTCGTCGCGCTGATGCTGCAGCAGCTCGAGCGTCTGCCCGACACGACGCGGCAGGCGTTGAGCGTGGCGGCGCTGCTGGGCGCAGGCTTCGGGCTCGACAGCCTGGCCACCGCGCTCGATGTCCCGGCCGATCTGCTCGCCACCGATCTGCTGCCGGCGCTGCAGGCGCAGCTGCTGGTGCCGGCGAGCGCGCTGTACCGCTACGCGCCGCAGCTGCAAGGCCATGCCAGCGAGTCGGTCCGTTATGCCTTCGCCCATGACCGCGTGCAGGAGGCGGCCTTGCAGCGCATCGCGGCCGACCAGCGTCCCGCCCTGCAGTTGCGCATCGGCCGGCTGCTGCGCGACGGTCATCGCGCCTTGCATCCGGATGTGCCGCTTCCCTACACGGTGCTGCATCACCTGAACGCGTCGCGCCTGCTGTTGCACGAGGCCCACCACGACGCCGAACGCCAGGCGCTGGCCGGCTTCAACGCCCTGGCGTCCCGGCAGGCGATGGACGCCGCCGCTTTCGAGCCGGCGGCGGATTACGCGGAGCTCGCGCTCGAGCTGGCGCCCAACTCGCCGCATCGTGCCGCCTGGCTGCATCACGCGGCGCGGATGGCCTATCTGGCCGGGCGTCCGGCCCGCATGGACGCGCTGCTCGAATCGGCGATCGCCGATGCCGAGGACAACGCGCAACGCGCGCGGCTGCTGGAAGTCCGCATGGAGGCCTTCTACGCGCAGGGTCGGCTCGCGGAGACCGTCGACCTCGGACTGGAGCTGTTCCTGCTGCTCGGTGCGGAGCTGCCGCGCGCCGGCGGTCCCGACGCGATGGGGCAGGTCATGCAGCTGCTGGCCGCCTTGCAGCAGGAGATCGCCGCCATCGGCCTGGACACGCTGGCCGAACGCGGACCGATGCGCGACGAGCAGCGGCTGCTGCTGATCTCGATCGCCGCCAAGATGACCGCCGCGGCCTACATCGTCCGGCCGGCGCTGCTGCCGCTGCTGACGCTGTTCCAGGTCCGGCTGATGGTCGACCACGGCCACGTGCCGCAGGCGCTGTCGGCGTACTCGGTGCTGGGCCTGATGTGCGCGGAATTCCTCGGCGACTACCGCTTCGCCCACGACCTGGGCCGCATGTCGACGGCGCTCGTGGAGCGGCACGGCTGGATGCAGGTCTTCGCGCACGCGGGCTTCTCGTTCCACGCCTTCCTCAGCCATTGGGTGCAGGGGCTGCGCGTCAGCATGGACGGCCTGATGCAGACGCATCGCAACGGGCTGGAGTTCGGCAACCTGCGCCATGCGGGCCTCGGCCTGTACGTCCACGACGTGCATGCGCTGCTGTCGGGCATGCCGCTGCCGGCGCTGGAGGATCAGCTGGTCACGCACGGGCAGCGCCTGCGCGCGATGCGCCAGCCGGTCGCGGCGGACTATGAGGACGCGCTGCTCGGACTCGTGCGCGCGTTGCGGCAGCCCCGGTTGCCGGAGGATGGCTTCGAGGGGATGGAGGCGCTCGTGCGGACTTACGGTGAGCGCCAGGACCAGACCGGATTGATGTTCCTGCACGGCTGGCAGGCGGTGCTGCATTTCATCGCCGATCGGCCCGAGCCCGCGCTGCGCCTGGCGCTGGAGGCGCGAACGCGCTTCGCCGCGGGGCGCGGCATGCATGCGCAATCACTGCTGCTCTTCATCGCCGCGTGGGCCGCGCAACGCGTTGCGTTGGCGGGCGGAGCGCGCGATCAGGCGCTCGAGGACGACGCGCTGCGTCGCCTGCAACGCTGGTGCGACGCGGGTCCCGGGCATCTGCACGACCGCATCGCGCTGCTGCTGGCGCAGCAGGCGATGCTGGCGGCCGCGCCGGAGGAAGAGATCGATCGTCTGCTGGCCCAGGCGCTGGCAGCGGCGGAGGGACCGCAGGGAACGCCGCTCGACGTGGCGGCCGTCCTGCGGGCGCAGGTCGACGCGTGGCGAGACCGCGCGCCGGCGCGCGCCGGTCAGGCCCGATGGCGGCTGCAGAAGACCTGGAAGGACTGGGGCATCACGGCGCTCGCGGGCGAGGCGATGTCGCTGCCGGCCGAGGACCGGGACGCCTCGATCGACGCAGGCGCCGAGGGGGGCGAGATCCGCGCGGATGCCGCCGATCTCAGCACGCTGACGAAGGCGGTGCAGGCGATCAGCAGCCAGCCCGATCTGCCGCGCCTGTTGCGCCGCCTGCTGGAGGTCGTCGCCGAGAACGCCGGCGCGCAGCGCGCGGCGATCGTGCTGGCGAGCGGCACGGCCGGTCCCTCGCGCTGGGTGCTGCAGGCGGAGGCGACGCTCGGCGAGTCGCCGACACTGCACCTGCTGGAGCAACTGCCGCTGGAGCGCGCTGGGCAGCAACTGCCGATGACGCTGATGAGCCGCGTGCTGCGCGACGGCCGGCGCGAGTTGATCGTCGACGCGCGCGGCCTGGCGACGATGGAAGACTACTTCCAGCGCCACCCCTCGCCGCCCCGCTCGGTGCTGGCGCTGCCGCTGCTCAAGCAGGGGCAGACGGTGGGCGCGCTGTACCTGGAGAACGCCGCCGCGGCGGGCGTGTTCACCGAGGCGCGCGTGAGCTTCCTGGAGCTGCTCTGCGCCAACGTCGTCAACGCCGTGGACAACGCGCGGCTGGTGGCCGAGCTGCAGGAGCTCAACGCCAACCTCGAACGCCGCGTGGCGCAGCGCACGCGCGAACTCGCCGACAGCGAGGAGCGCCTGCGCGCGGTGCTGGATCACGCGCCGATCCCGATGGTTGTGACGCGCGAGCACGATGCCCTGATCGTGTACGCGAACGGACCGTCGGCGGCGATCGTGGGACGTCCGCTGGACGACCTCGTCGGCAAGCCGGCGATCAGCTTCTACCGCGAGCCCGGCGAGCGGGACCGCATGCAGGTGAAGTTCAAGGAACAAGGCCGGCTGCAGGGCGAGGAGATCTGCCTGCTGGCGGCCGACGGCAGCGAGCTGTGGATGCTGCTGTCGATGGTGCCGGTGGTGTACGACGGCGCGCCGTCGGTGCTGAGCACGCTGGTGGACTTCACCGACCGCAAACGCCTGGAGATCGAGCTGCAGCGGCTGGCGACGACGGACGCGCTGACCGGCGCGGCCAACCGGCGCTGCTTCCTGGAGCATGCCGACGCGGAACTGGCGCGCAGCCGGCGCTACGGGCTGGAGATGTCGCTGGTGATGATGGACGTCGACCACTTCAAGCGCATCAACGACACGCTGGGCCACGCGCGCGGCGACGCCGCGCTGTGCCACCTGGTGCAGCTGTGCGCGCAGATCGTGCGCAAGCAGGACCTGCTGGGGCGGCTCGGCGGCGAGGAATTCGGACTGCTGCTGCCCCAGACCTCGCTGGAGGACGCGACGCACCTGGTGGAGCGCCTGCGGCATCACATCGAGATCAGCGGGCTGGCGCTGCAACCGGGCTCGCCGCTGGCGTCGCTCACGGCCAGCTTCGGCGTGACGGCGCTGCGACCGGAGGATCTGCGGGTGGAGGAGCTGCTCGGTCGTGCCGACCAGGCGCTGTATCGCGCGAAGGACGGCGGTCGCAACCGCGTCGAGCGGCAGTCCTGAGCGTCACCAGCGCCACGCGCGGCAGCGTCGGGCCCGTCGGCGGCCGCCGGCGTTCACCGGCAAGCTCCAACGAGGACCGACGAGGACCGACGGTGTCGTTCAGGGGTCGATGCGGGACGGCTTGCTGCGTTCGCGATAGAACGCATCGAAGCGGGCCGCGTAGTGGGCCTTGGTTTCCGGCGTGAGCCAGCGCATGAGGCCCCGCCGCAGGGTGGCGGCGCCCTCGGGTCGGCCGTAGGCCTTGTCGATGCCGCGGATGGCGGCGAGCCCCCACGGCGTGCGCGGGCAGGCGATGCCGGCCATCACCAGGTCGCTGGCGCCCTGGATCGGCACGCTGACCAGGTCCTCCGGATTCCCGGCCATGACGAGCGCCATGTCCATCTCCACCGAATAGTCGGCGCGCCCGAGGCTGAGCATCTGCAGCAGGCGCGCGCCGAAGTCCTTGGGCGAGTAGAGCGAGACCGCGCTGTCGGCGGGCCGCGCGGCAAGCATCTCGTCGAGCACCGGACCGTAGCTGCGGCCGTCGATCAGCGCGCCGCGCAGCGACGGATCGGCGAGCAGCCGCGCCAGCTGCACTTCACCGGCGGCGTTGCGCGGGAGGCGCTTGAGCTTGTCGCGGCGCACGATCAGGCCCGGCGGCGGCGTGAGCTGGGTGTTGATGAAGTAGGCCGCCTTCTCGCGATCGGGCGTGCGGACCACGTTGGCGCGGCACACCTCGTCGCCGTTCTCGATCATCTGCCAGCTGCGTTTGGCGTTGGCGAAGACGATCTCGTGCCGGACGCCCGGCCATTGCTTCTCGAGGTAGGCGATCACGCGCCCGGTCACGCCGCTGGCGTCGGCGCCCGTCATCTGCGGCGCATGGTCGGAGGCGAGCCAGGTGATCCTGGTGACGGCCGGCGCGGGGGCAGGTGTTGCGCCGGGCCCTTGCGCGCCCGCGTGCGGCGCCGCCAGCAGCAGGACGGTCGACGGCAGGAGGGCGACAAGGCGCGAACGGATCGGAGCGAGGAACTTCACGGGCCACAGCATACGGGGATCGTTGCTGGCCGCTGTCGCACGGCGCCCCTGTCCTGCGCCGTGGAGCGGTAGTTGGTCACTGCCCAGCACGTTCCGGCGGGGCGGACGAAAAAAGGCCCCGCCGACTTGCCGCCAGCGGGGCTGCTCGCACAGAGCGAACGGTCTGGTTGCCTATGACGCCGCTTGCGCGGCGCCCGAGACCGACCGAGGAGACAAACGTTGACAGCGTGAAGCGCAGTCCCGTCGGGACTCAGCGCACCGCGCTGATCTGGTCGAAGACGCCGCCGTCGTCGAAGTGGGTCTTCTGCGCATTGCGCCAGCCGCCGAAGACCTCGTCGATGGTCACCAGCTTCACCGGCGCGAAGGTCTTGGCGTACTTCGCGGCGATCTTGGGGTCCCGCGGGCGGTAGTAGTTCTTGGCCGCGATCTCCTGGCCTTCCGGCGAGTACAGGTACTCCAGGTAGGCCTGCGCCACCTTGCGCGTGCCCTTCTTGTCGACCGTCTTGTCCACCACCGACACCGGCGGCTCGGCCAGGATCGACAGGCTCGGCGTGACGATCTGGAACTTGTCCGGACCCAGCTCCTTCACCGCCAGGTAGGCCTCGTTCTCCCAGGCGATCAGCACGTCGCCGATGCCGCGCTCGACGAAGGTCGTCGTGGCGCCGCGGGCGCCGGAGTCCAGCACCTTGGTGTTCGCATAGATGCGCTTGACGAAGGCCTTGGCCGAATCGGCGTTGCCGCCCGGCTGCTTCAGCGAATACGCCCACGCGGCCAGGTAGTTCCAGCGCGCGCCGCCCGAGGTCTTCGGATTCGGCGTGATCACGTCGATGCCGCTGCGGGCCAGATCCGGCCAGTCGTTGATGTGCTTCGGGTTGCCCTTGCGCACCAGGAACACGATGGTCGAGGTGTAGGGCGACGCGTTGCTCGGCAGGCGCTTCTGCCAGTCGGCCGGCACCAGCTTGCCGTGGTCGTGCAGCGCGTCGATGTCGTAGGCCAGCGCCAGCGTGACGACGTCCGCATCCAGGCCGTCGATCACCGAGCGCGCCTGCTTGCCCGAGCCGCCGTGCGAGTTCTTCACCGTCACCGTCTCGCCGGTCTTGGCCTTCCAGTACTTCGCGAACGCGGCGTTGTAGTCCTGGTAGAGCTCGCGCGTCGGGTCGTACGACACGTTGAGCAGCGTGACCGAGCCCTGCGCGTGGGCCAGGGGCATCAGCGCGGCACCGCCAAGCAGGGCGGCGGTGGCGAGCAGCGAGACGGTGCGACGGAGACGGCGAATGGGGTTCACGGGATTCTTCTCATCACGGGGGGTTGAGGGGAGCGCTCAATGTAGGCAAGCGCACAGTCAAAGGGAACGAAGAAGATCTGCTTTGCTTTGCATCGTTCCCGGAAAAAAGGGCCGCCCCCTCGTGAGGGGCGGCCCGCAAGCCGGGGCGGGGTCGCCGCGGCAGTCGGAACGGTGCGGCGCTCAGGCGCCGAAGCGGTGTTCCAGCTCGATCCAGCCTTGCCGCCCGTGCGGCGAGTAGTAGCCGACCGGGTAGTACGGCCAGGTGGCGCTCGGATCGCGGCGGATCTTGTCGAACAGGTTGTTGACGATCAGGCTGACGCGCGTCTGCTTGCCGATCTGCCACGCGGTGCTGGCGTTGAAGTTCCAGTAGGGGCCCAGCGTGCCCTCGTGGTCCTCGCGCGCGATGCGGCCGTTGCGCTGCGCCGAGACGGCGTGCGTCCAGTCGCCGGTCTGCCAGACCACGCTCGCGTTGAGCCGGCTGGGCCAATCGCTGAAGTCCGCCGTGCCCACGACGTTGCGGTTCTCGTCGCCGGCGAACTGCTGGTACTTGAAGCTCTTGACCCGCGTGTACTTCGCGTCGACCGTCCATTTGCCCCACGTGGCCGTCGCCCAGGTGTAACGCGTGCCGACGTCGAGGCCCCAGGTCGATTCGCTCGCCGCGTTGATCGGATTGACACGGACCTCCGCGACCTCGCCCGGGCGGACCAGTGCGTCGGCCGGGTTGCGGCGCACGCGGGCGATCGCGTCCACGCAGGTCGGCGACTGGATGTCCTTGATGCCGGTGCGGCAGACCGACTCGTCGCGCAGCACGCCGTCGGCGCTGAGGTCGGTGACCAGGTCGCGGATCGCGATCTTCCACAGGTCCAGCGACACGTCGAAGGACGAGGCCGGTTGCCACACCGCACCCACGCCCCACGAGCGACCTCGTTCCGACTTCAGGTCCGACGAGCCCGTGCGCACGAAGTTGAAGCCGGGCGAGACGTCCGCGAAGTCGCAGGTCGACAGCGGCTGCCCGGTCTGCGCGCAGCGGTAGTAGTCCGTCGACGACGAGTAGTAGCCCTTCGTCTGCTGCGCAAAGATGTAGTTCATGTCCGGCGCGCGGAAGCTGGTCGCGTGCTGCGCGCGCAGCAGCAGCGTCGAGAGCGGTCGGAACTCGAGGCCCGCGTTGTAGGTCGTGCTGCCGTCGCTGCGGCCGGCGAATTCGTAGCGGTCGTGCCGCGCGGCCAAGGTCGCGGTCAGCTGCTTCGTGATCGGCGCATTGAGTTCGCCTCCCAGCGCCAGCCGCTCGCGCGTGCCGCGCACGGTGGGCGAGGTGCTCGTGTTGTAGAAGACGCCTTGGCCCAGCCGCGGGTCGGCTTCGTTGCGGAAGCCTTGCGTGCCTGCCTCAGCCACGACGGCCGCGCGCACCGGACCGCCGGGGAGCTTGAACCACTCGCCGCTGGCGGACGCGCTCAGCTGCTGGTTCCAGCTGGCGTTGCGCGTCCAGCTGCGGTCGGTGACGCTGTCGATCTCCTGCGGCGTCAGCGGGCGGAACAGGCGTGCCGGATCGGCCGCATAGATCGCCGTGCCGTCCGCCTCGGTCCCGAGCTTCTGTCCGAGCAGCAGCTGTTCGATGCCCGCCGTCAGTCGCGGCGTCGTGGTGCGGTTCAGGTAGTAGGAGCTGTTGGCCGACACCTCGAAGGTCCAGGATCCGGCCAGCTCGCCACGCGCGCCGACGGCGACGTTGTGCGTCGAGTCCTGCCACTTGCGGTTGAAGCGGTCCACGCCGCCGATTTCCTCGGGCGCGAAGCGACGCGTCCAGATCTCCAGCTGGCCCGTCGTGGCATTGCGGAAGTAGCCCTTGCCCGCGATGTCCGAGGTCCAGCTCGGTCCACGCGTGTTGTTCTCGGTCCGCGCCCAGCCGAACTGGCCCTCGGCGAACAGCTCGAGGCCGTGGTCCAGCGCGAGCGTCAGCGCGCCCGCCGCCTGCGCGCTGCGGTTGCCGGTCTGCGTCGTCCAGTACGTCGGCGACGCGCGGCCGCTGCCGCAGTAGGTGCCGTTCCTCGCCGTGTAGGCCGAGACCGAGCCCTCGAACAGCGTGCCCGCGCCCGCGCAGCCGTCGGTCGGCGTGAGGTAGGCGCCGCCGGTCGCGTTGCGCCGGCCGAAGACGACCGTCGGCGCGGCGCCCTGCAGCGTCGTGTCGGCCATGAAGTCGCGCTGGCGGCTCCAGATCGGCTCGCGGCTGCTGAGCTCGACGCCCCACACGCCCTGCAAGGCGCCGGCATCGAGGCCGCCGGTGATCTGCGCGCGCGCGTTCTCGCCGCCACCGCGTTGGGTGCTGCCGGCGCGCAGGTTGACGGTGACGCCGTCGACGTGCTTCTTCAGCACGATGTTGACGACGCCCGCGATCGCGTCGGAGCCGTACACCGACGAGGCGCCGCCGCTGAGCACCTCGATGCGGTCGATCAGCGCGGACGGGATGTTGGCGATGTTGACGAAGTTGACCGAGCCCTCATAGGCGGTCGGGTAGTCGGCCACGCGCCGGCCGTTGACCAGCACCAGCGTGTGGTTGGGGCCGAGGCCGCGCAGGCTGATCGCATTGGCGGCCGGCGTGAAGGTGTTGCCGAAGTCCTCGCCCTGCGTGAAGCCAGTGTTCTCGGTCAGGCTGCTCAGTGCGTCGGAGACGTTCTTGTAGCCGAGCCGGTCCAGGTCTTCCGACTTGATCACCGTGATCGGACTTGGCCCCTCGCTGTTGACGCGCGAGATGCGCGAGCCGGTGACGACCACCGACGGCAGCGGCGCTTCCTTGGCCGTGTCCTGTGTGGACGCGGCGGCCGATGCGGACACAGTGGGCCCAGCGGGCGGCTGGGCCTGCGCGAAGGCGCCGGTGACGGGATAGGCCGCGGCGAGGGCCGCGGCCAGCGTGGCGGCCGGTCCGGTAAGGCGGGCCACGTGGTCGACGAACTGCTTCAAGAGACTTCCTTGTGGGAGTGAACAGGTGAGCCCGTCACTCTAGGAAGCGCCCTCTCCGCGTTGAACCAATGCTTTCTGCGTTGCTTAGCTGTGCACCCGGACTATGCACATGCGGAATTTCTTTTGGCACCCCTCGATGGGACCATGCGCCCATCGATCGACGGTCAATCCGAGCCGTTGGGCGCGACGCGCGCCTGCTCGACCAGCTCGCGCGACAGCGGCGGCGCGAAGGTCTCGATGAAGGCGTAGACGTAGTCGCGCAGGTAGGCGTCGCGGCGCACGGCGAGCCGCGTCAGGTTGTCGGCGAACAGGTGCCGTGCGTCGATCGAGCGCAGGTGGCGGTCGCGTTCCTCGTCGTAGGCGATCGCGGCGACGATGCCCACGCCCAGGCCCAGCTCGACATAGGTCTTGATCACGTCCGCGTCCATCGCGACCAGCACGACGTTGAGGTCCAGCCCCGCCGCCGCGAAGGCATCGTCGATGTGCGAGCGGCCGGTGTAGCCGGTCTCGTAGGTGATGACCGGGAACTCGGCCAGGCGCTCCAGCGACAGCGGCGTGCCCGCGTTGGCTTCAGCTTCCAGCGGATGGCCGGGCGGCACCAGCACCGTGTGGGTCCAGCGGTAGCAGGGCAGCGTCAGCAGCTGCGGATGCAGCGCGAGCGCTTCGGTCGCGATGCCGATGTCCGCCTCGCCGTCGATCAGCAGCCGCGCGACCTGCTGCGGCGAGCCCTGCGTGAACTGCAGGCTGACCTCGGGATGCGATTCACGGAAGTCGCGCACTGCCGGCGGCAACGCATAGCGCGCCTGGCTGTGCGTCGCCGCGATGCGCAGGTGGCCGCTGTCGGCGCGGGCGAAGTCCTCGCCGGCGCGGCGCAGGTTCTCGGCCTCGCGCAGCAGGCGCTCGACGATGGGCATCACGTTGCGGCCCGGCTCGGTGAGCCCGGTGAGCCGCTTGCCGGCACGGATGAAGATGTCGATGCCGAGCTCGTCCTCGAGCTCGCGGATCTGGCGGCTCACGCCGGGCTGCGAGGTGTGCAGCGCCTGGGCGACCTCGGTCAGGTTGAAGTTGCGGCGCTGGGCCTCGCGGACGGATCGGAGTTGCTGGAAGTTCATCGTCGGCCACACATCGGGGGGAACGTCAGCCGATGCGGGAGACATCGGAAAGCGTCGGAGACGTCAGGAAACGTCGGGAAAGCGGATTGCTTATGCGGATTGATTATTCGAATCCGCGACCCCGGTGTCCTCCAACAAAAATCGATAAGCATTCCCGCGCTGGAGGCATGTGGATAGAAGGCCTAAGCTGCAAACCTTGCCCGCCGTCGCGCAGGGATGCGCGCGTGGGCTCACGCGTCCCGGATCCATCGCCTCGCGCACGGCGTCCTCGGTCAGCTCGGCGACGCATTCCTGCAGGAAGCGATAGGCGAAGCCGCGCAGGTAGTGGCCGCGCTTGAGCGCGATGCGTGTCGTGTTGGGCGGGAACAGGTGGGTCGCGTCAATCAGTTGCAGGCCGGAGTCGCGCGCGGGCTCGAAGGCCATCGCCGCGATCACGCCGACGCCCAGCCCGATCTGCACGTAGGTCTTGATGACGTCCGCATCCAGCGCCGACATCACCAGGTCCGGCGCCAGGCCGGCCGCGGCGAAGCTGGCGTCGATGCGCGCGCGGCCGGTGTAGCCCTCGTGGTACGTGATCAGCGGCTGCTCGGCGAGTGTTTCCAGCGTCAGCGGCTGGCGCGTCAGCGCGTGCCCTTCCGGCACGACCACCGCATGGCGCCACTCGTAGAACGGGAAGGTGACGAAGGCGTCGTCCTTGCCGAGCGCCTCGGTGGCGATGCCGATGTCGGCCTCGCCCGATTGCAGCAGCGAGACGATCTCCGACGGACTGCCCTGGTGCAGCACCAGGTGCACGCGCGGATAGGCCGCCTTGAAGCGCGCCACGACCTGCGGCAGCGCATACCGCGCCTGCGTGTGCGTCGTCGCGATCGTCAGCTGACCCTGGTCGGCGCTGCTGAACTGCTGCGCCAGACGCTTGATGTTGCGCACGTCCTGCAACATGCGGTCGACGACGACCGCCAGCTCCTTGCCCGGCTCGGTCAGGCCGAGCAGGCGCTTGCCGCGGCGCTGGAAGAGCTCGACGCCGAGTTCGTCCTCCAGGTCCTTGATGTGCTTGCTCACCCCCGACTGCGAGGTGAACAGCGCCGCCGCCACCTCGGTCAGGTTGAAGTTCTGCTGCACCGCCTCGCGGACGATGCGCAGCTGCTGGAGGTTCATGCCGCCTGGTCGATGCCGAAGAGACTCAGGCGCGAGGCCTGCAGACGCACGTGCTGACCGGCGGACAGCTGCAGCGCCTCGGCCTGCTCGCGGCTGAGTTCCGCTTCCAGGTGCTCGCCCTGCGCGCCGCGCAGCTCGACACGCGCGGCGGCGCCGAAGGCGAGCACGCGCTCGACCGTCGCCGGCAGCCCCGGCGCATCCTGCGACGGGATGATCACCAGCTCATGCGGACGCGCATACGCCTGCACCAGGCCATGCTGGGCGCCTTCGATCGAGGCCGCGGCGCCCTGCGCCAGCGTCTGGTCGCCGACGCGCACGATGCCGCTGTCCACGCGGCCTTCGAAGCGGTTGACCGCGCCGAGGAAGCCGTAGACGAAGGGCGTCGCCGGGCGCTGGTAGACCTCGATCGGCGAGCCGACCTGTTCCACGCGCCCGTGATCCATCAGCACGACGCGGTCGGCGACTTCGAGCGCCTCTTCCTGGTCGTGCGTGACGAAGATGCTGGTGATGTGCAGCTCGTCGTGCAGGCGGCGCAGCCAGCGGCGCAGTTCCTTGCGGACCTTCGCATCCAGCGCGCCGAAGGGCTCGTCCAGCAGCAGCACGCGCGGCTCGACGGCCAGCGCGCGGGCCAGCGCGATGCGCTGACGCTGGCCGCCGGACAGTTGCGGCGGATAGCGATCGGCCAGCCAGTCCAGCTGCACCAGCTGCAGCAGCTCATGCACCTTGCGCTTGATTTCCGCTTCCGGCGGACGCTGCTTGCGCGGCTTCACGCGCAGGCCGAAGGCCACGTTGTCGAAGACCGTCATGTGGCGGAACAGCGCGTAGTGCTGGAAGACGAAACCGACTTCGCGCTCGCGCACATGCGTGTCCGACGCGTCGGCGCCGTCCAGCAGCACCTGGCCGCGGTCGGCCGTCTCCAGCCCCGCGATGATGCGCAGCAGCGTGGTCTTGCCGCATCCCGACGGGCCCAGCAGCGCGGTCAGTTCGCCGGTGGGGAAGTCCAGGCTGACGTCGCCCAGCGCGGTGAAGCTGCCGAAGGACTTGTGGATGTTGCGGACCTGGATGCTCATGCTTCTTCCTTCACGACACTACGCGTCGCTTGCCATTCCACGAGCTGCTTGAGCCCGAGGGTGACCAGCGCCAGCAGGGCCAGCAGCGATGCGACCGCGAATGCCGCGGCGAACTGATATTCGTTGTAGAGGATCTCGACCTGCAGTGGGAGCGTGTTGGTCTGGCCGCGGATGTGGCCCGACACCACCGACACCGCGCCGAACTCGCCGAAGGCGCGCGCGTTGCACAGGATCACGCCGTAGAGCAGGCCCCACTTGATGTTGGGCAGCGTCACGTGCCAGAAGGTGCGGAAGCCGCTGGCGCCGAGCACCGTGGCCGCTTCCTCTTCATCCCGGCCTTGCGCCTGCATCAGCGGGATCAGCTCCCGAGCGACGAACGGGAAGGTCACGAACACGGTGGCCAGCACGATGCCGGGCACGGCGAAGATGATCTTGACGTCGTGCTCCTGCAGCCACGGGCCGAACCAGCCCTGCGCGCCGAAGATCAGCACGTAGATCAGGCCCGCGACCACCGGCGACACCGAGAACGGCAGGTCGATCAGCGTGATCAGCAGCTGCTTGCCGCGGAAGTCGTGCTTGGTGATGGCCCACGCGGCGCAGACGCCGAAGACGATGTTCAGCGGCACCGAGATCACCGCCGCCAGCAGCGTCAGCTTGATCGCGGAGACCGCGTCGGGCTCGATCAGCGAGGTGAGGTAGGTGTCCCAGCCCTTGCGCAGCGCCTCGGTGAAGACGGCCGCCAGCGGCAGCAGCAGGAACAGGGCGAAGAAGGCCAGGCCCAGCGTCAGCAGCGTGTAGCGCACCCAGCGCTTCTCTGCCGTGGCGGGGTTCCCCTGGTAGTGGCCGGCGGTGCGCCCGCGGCCCAGCGTTGCGGTGGATCCAGCCATGTCAGCGCTTCCCGTCCACACCGTTGCGGCGCAGGCTCCAGGCCTGCAGTCCGTTGATGCCCAGCAGCAGCAGGAACGAGAACACCAGCATCACGACCGCGATCGCGGTGGCGCCGACGTAGTCGTACTGCTCGAGCTTCGTGATGATCATCAGCGGGGTGATCTCGCTGACCATCGGCATGTTGCCGGCGATGAAGATCACCGAGCCGTACTCGCCCACCGCGCGCGCGAAGGCCAGCGCGAAGCCGGTCAGCAGCGCCGGCGTCAGCATCGGCAGCACCACCAGGCGGAAGGCCTGCCAGCGGTGCGCGCCCAGCGAGGCGGCGGCTTCCTCGAGCTCCGTGTCCAGGTCCTCCAGCACCGGCTGCACCGTCCGCACGACGAAGGGCAGACCGATGAAGATCAGCGCGATCAGCACGCCCAGCGGCGTGAAGGCGACCTTGATGCCCAGCGGCTCCAGCCACTTGCCCATCCAGCCGTTGGGCGCGTACAGCGCCGTCAGCGCGATGCCGGCGACGGCGGTGGGCAGCGCGAAGGGCAGGTCGATCAGCGCGTCCACCAGCTTCTTGCCCCAGAAGTCGTAGCGCACCAGCGACCAGGCCAGGATGAAGCCGAAGATCACGTTGATGAACGCGCCCAGCAGCGCCGCGCCGAAGCTCAGCCGGTACGAGGCCAGCACGCGCGGCGACGTGGCCGCGGCCCAGAAGGCCTCGGCGCCGTGGCCGGCGGACTTCAGGAACACCGCGCACAGCGGGATCAGCACCAGCAGCGAGAGATAGAAGAGCGTGAAGCCCAGCGTCGGCGCGAAGCCGGGCAGCACGCGGCGACGCTTGCGGGCGGGCGCGGGCGCGGCCTGCGTCGCGGGGAGCACGGCGGTGTTCATCGTCGGGTCAAGGAAGCGGAGATCGGGGTCGGACGATCAGCGGCGCGAGGCCATGATCTGGTCGTAGGTGCCGCCGTCGGCGAAGTGCGTCTTGCCGACCTTGGCCCAGCCGCCCAGCGTCTGGTCGACGGTGAAGAGCTTGATCGGCGCGTAGCGCTTCTCATGCTTCTTGAAGATCGCCGCATCGCGCGGACGGAAGTTGTTCTGCGCGATGATTTCCTGGCCTTCCGGCGTCCACAGGAAGTCCAGGTAGGCCTTGGCCAGCGCGGCGGAACCGCGCTTGGCGGCGACCTTGTCGACCACCGCGACCGGCGCGTCGGCTTCGATCGAGATGCTGGGCGCGACGACCTCGAAGTTGCCCTTGCCGAATTCGTTCTCGATGAGCTCGGCTTCCGACTCGAAGGTCAGCAGCACGTCGCCGATGCCGCGTTGCGTGAACGTGGTCGTCGCGCCGCGGCCGCCGCCGTCCAGCACCGGCACGTTGGCCAGCACCTTGGAGACGAAGTCCTTGGCCTGGGCGTCCGTGCCGCCCTTGGCGATCACGCTGCCCCACGCGGCCAGGTAGCCGTAACGGCCGTTGCCGGTGACCTTGGGGTTAGGGATGATCACGGACACGCCGGGACGCGCCAGGTCCGCCCAGTCCTTGATGCCTTTCGGGTTGCCCTTGCGGACCAGGAACAGCATCGTGGAGCTGTACGGCGCGGCGGCGTTCGGGAGCTTGCTGCGCCAGTCGGCGCCGGTGAGGCCCTTCTCGGCCAGCGTGTCGACGTCGGTCGCCTGGTTCATCGTGACGACGTCGGCCTCCAGGCCGCCGATCACCGAGCCGATCTGCTTGGACGAGCCGCCGTGCGACTGGTTGACCGTGATCGTCTGGCCGGTCTTGGCCTTGTACGACGCGACGAACGCCGGATTGACCTGCTTGTAGAGCTCACGCGCCACGTCGTAGGAGACGTTCAGCAGCGTCGTCGGCTGATCGGCCGCAGCTGCCAGCATCGGCACGCCCAGCAACGGCACCACCGCGGCCAGCATCAGCGCCTGGCGGCGGGAGGCGGAGAACAGGGAACGGGTGTTCTGGCGGGCGTTGTTCTGGGTCATGGCGGACTGGGCAAGCGGGCGTGGGCCGGCGACGTTGAGGGTCGGGCTGCGAAGCTTGCCAAACAGTCCTTATTCCAGGAACGATTGTTTGGGCATTTGCTTATCTCGCATAACGCATATGCAAGAAAGGCAGAAGGCGGAGGCAGAAGAAAAGCGCCAGGACCGCGATCGGACACCGCCGGAAGCGCCTCCCCCAAGACCCCGAGGGCGGCCCCCGGTCGCGACCTGGGCTCTCACCATGCCTTCCCGGCGGCCGTACTGCCGCCGCCGGCGGGGGCGACATGGGCGCGCCCCGTGGAACGGAGTCTGGGCCGCGATGCGCCGCATCGCCAATGCGCAATGGGCGCAAGCTGCTGCGGGCCCGTCATATGCCCGGTCGGGCAAGGGCCGGCGCCCCGGCGGCGAGGTGTTCCCACGGTCATCCCCCGTCGTTCCCTCTCAAGGGCGACCCGGGTGGCGTCCTCTGGACAGCTCGGATAGTCTGGGGTGTCGACGGCGTGGCGGCAGTCCGGTCGCCCAGGGAAAGAACGACATCGGAAGAGCGAGGTGCCGCGTCCATGATGAATGCCCCGATTCCCGACAACGAAGCCGAACGGCTCCAGGCACTGCGCGAGCTGCTGATCCTGGACACGCCGCCAGAGGAGCGCTTCGACCGCATCGTCGCGTTCGCCGCCGAGGAGTTCGGCGTGCCGATCGCGCTGATCACCCTGATCGACGACGATCGCCAATGGTTCAAGGCCCGCTTCGGCTTGGCGGTCTGCGAGACCGACCGCAAGAGCAGTTTCTGCGGCCACGCGATCCACGTCCCCGAGGTGATGGTGGTGGAGGACGCGACGCAGGATCCGCGCTTCGCGGACAACCCGATGGTGCTGGGCCCGCCGAACATCCGTTTCTACGCGGGCGCGCCGCTGGAGGTCCGTCCCGGGGTGCGCATCGGCACGCTGTGCCTGATCGACCGGCGGCGACGCACGCTGGACGACACCGATCTGGCCATCCTGATGAGCCTGCGCGACCTGGTGGTCTCCGAGCTGCTCGGGCAGGCCGTCGAGGAGGACCGCTGATGCCGGGTCCCCAGCGTCAGCTCCTGCTGGTCGATCCCCACTCGCTGTTCCGCCGCACCGTCGCCATGGTGGCCCGGCAGCTGCAGATCGCGGAGGTCCACGAGTCGAGCAGCCTCGAGGCGGCCCATCGCCTGCTGGAGAGCCAATCGATGGACGGCCTGTTGCTGGACATCGGCCAGGGGCTGGACGCCCTGGCGCTGCTGCAGAGCGTGCGGGCCGGGGCGTTGCGGTGCGCCGCCGACACGCCGGTCGCGCTGACCGCGGAGGCCTGCGACCTGCCCACCGCCCAGCTCTACAAGGAGCTCGACGTGCGGCGGATCATGCTCAAGCCGTTCAAGGTGAAGACGGCGCTGGAGGTGATCCAGGACCTGGCGCGGCCGGGCTCGCCGCCCGGCACGCCGCACTAGCCCGCGAAGGGCCTTACTCCACCCAATGCTGCGCCACCCACGGGGGCGGCAGCACGAAGCTGCGCAGATGGCGCCAGCGGTGCTTGACGCCGCCGGCGAAGGCCGCGCGGAAGTGGTCCCACGGCTTCTCGTGCGGCGGGTCCTGGGTGTTCCAGCGGCCCAGCAGCACGTCCGCCGGGTTCGGGCCGCCGGGGAAGGTCACGATGCGCGCGCCCGAGGGCAGGCGCGCCGGCTTGAAGTAGCGCAGCGGGAACGGCGGCAGGCAATGCAGGCGGAAGTGCCGCGTCCACAGGTGCGGCCAGAACTTGATGCCGCCGGGCACGGACGCGGTGACCCAATGCTGCTCGAAGCCATGCTTGTCCGCGACCGCCTGCGGGTTGGCGCGGAAGTTCTCGATGATGTGCGGGTACTTGCCGACCGGGAAGCGGAACACCGAGGTCTGACCCAGGCGCTGCATCGGCTTGGCCCAGTTGCGAGCCAGGATGACGTCGTCCGGATGGCCGTGGCTGAAGTAGCCGTCGATGTTGTCGACGATCACCGAATCCAGGTCGACGAACAGCACCGGACCCGACAGGCCGGTCTTCTCGCCCATGTCGGCGCTCCACATCACGAGCTTGCGCCACTTGCCCAGCGACTTCTTGGGCCATTCGCAGCCCAGCTCGGGCAGGTCGTAGGCGTCGACCTCGGGACGAAGGCCTTCGGCGTTGTCGGTCAGGCAGACCAGACGGAAGTCGCCGGTGATGTGCCGACGCAGCATGCCGTACAGACGGTTGACGTACTCAGGGCCGTAGGCGGTTCCCCATTTGACGCAGATGACTTGTTTCATGGGGCTCGTGCTCCTCTGGTTGTTATCCCTACTGGCTTCGGGGAAGTCCGTCACTATACGCATGCAGTTGTAAATGGTTTGCAAACGGGGCATTCCGAGGCGTGACGCCTGGCATCCCGGGATGGCGCCGTCCTCGCCCAACGGGGCGATCCTCGGAACGCGTGGCATTCAGGACGTCGCTTATTCGATTTCTGCGCTTGGACATGCCGTCAGCTTCGTTCCGGCCAGGAAGTCCGATGCCTAGAGTCGGCGACCATGACAGCCCTCGCCCCGCCCCTTTCCACCGCGGCTGCGGCCCACGCGACCGTCCCGGTGACGCCCGCGTCGGCGGCCTTCGCCGATGCGCCGTCGCAGCACTTCGAGATCAACGCCTTCGATGAGCCGCTCGGCGCCGAGGTGGTGGGGCTGGACCTGACGCGAGCGCTGAACGACGCCGACTTCGCCCGGCTGCATCGCGCGCATCTGGATCACCACGTGCTGGTGTTCCGCGACCAGCGCATCACGCCGGCGCAGCACATCGCGTTCAGCCGCCGCTGGGGACCGCTCCAGATCCACGTGCTGCGCAACTTCCAGCTGGCGGGTCACCCGGAAATCCTGCAGGTCTCCAACGTGCGCGACGCGCAGGGCCAGCCGGTCGGCCTGGGCGACGCCGGGCAGTACTGGCACTCGGACCTCTCGTACAAGGAGCGCCCCAGCCTGGGCTCGCTGCTGCACGCGCAGGAGCTGCCGTCGGAAGGCGGGGACACGCTCTTCGCCAATCAGCATCACGCCTACGACGGCTTGCCGCTGGCGCTGAAGACCGCGATCGCCGGCAAGCGCGCCGAGCACAGCTACCTCGCGAAATACGAGGAGCTCCGCGCCCGCAACCCGTGGCGCCCGAAGCTGACGCCCGAGCAGATCGCCGAGGTGAAGCCGGTCCCGCAGCCGATCGTGCGCACGCATCCGGAGACCGGACGCCGCGCGCTCTTCGTCAGCGAGCACTTCACGACGCGCATCCTCGACGTGCCCGAGGACGAAAGCCGCGACCTGCTTGCGCAGCTCTTCGAGCACAGCAGCCGCAAGAGCATCGTGTACCGCCACCAGTGGCTGCCCCACGACCTGGTGTTCTGGGACAACCGCTCGCTGCTGCATCTCGCCACGGGCTGCCCCGATCACCTGCGTCGACACCTCTACCGCACCACCATCGAAGGCGACGTTCCGGCATGAAGCTCCAGAAACTTTCCTCCCCTGCTGCTCTCGGGCGCGCTCGCCGCGACCGTGGCGTTGTCGGCGACCTCCGCGCATGCGGAAGGCAAGATCCGCATCGCCGAGCAGTTCGGCATCGTGTACCTGCTGCTGAACGTCGCGCAGGATCAGCAGCTGATCGAGAAGCACGGCAAGGCCGCGGGCGTCGACATCCAGGTCGAGCGCGTGCAGCTCTCCGGCGGCCCGGCGATCAACGAGGCGCTGCTGTCCGGCAGCATCGACATCGCCGGCGCGGGCGTCGGCCCGCTGCTGACGCTGTGGGACAAGACGCAGGGCAAGCAGAACGTGCGCGGCATCGCCTCGCTGGGCAACTTCCCGTACTACCTGACCAGCAGCAACCCCGCCGTCAAGACCATCGACGACTTCGGCGACAAGGACCGCATCGCGCTGCCGGCGGTGGGCGTGTCGGTGCAGTCCCGGATCCTGCAGCTGGCCTCGGCCAAGCGCTGGGGCGACGCGCAGTTCAACAAGCTGGACCGGCTGCAGGTCGCGCTGCCGCACCCGGAGGCGACGGCGGCGCTGATCAAGGGCGGCACCGAGATCAACGCGCACTTCGGCAATCCGCCGTTCCAGGAACAGGGCCTGGCGGGCAACCCGAACGTCCACATCGTGCTGAACAGCTACGAGGTGCTCGGCGGGCCGGCGTCGGCGACGGTGCTGTACACGACGGAGAAGTTCCGGCGCGACAACCCGAAGACCTACAAGGCCTTCATCGGCGCGCTGGCCGAGGCGGCGGACTTCATCTCGAAGAACCCGGAGCGCTCGGCGGACATCTACATCAGGAACGAGAACTCCAAGGTGCCCAAGGAACTGCTGCTGAAGGTGATCAAGAACCCGGAGGTGCAGTTCAAGATCACGCCGCAGAACACCTTCGCGCTGGCGTCGTTCATGCATCGCATCGGCGCGATCAAGAACAAGCCGGCGTCGGCGAAGGACTACTTCTTCGACGACCCGCACAACGCGGCCGGAAGCTGAGCATGAGCGCGGTGCTGGAGCAGCTCGACGCGGTGCCCGCCTGCGAGGCGTGCGGCGACCTGGCGGGCGCCCGCCCGCAGGACCGGCAGGCACGCCTGCGGGTCGACGGCGTCAGCCTCGACTACCGCAGCGATCGCGGCGTGGTGCGCGCGACGCATCGTGTCGGTTTCGACGTGCTGCCCTCGGAGCGCTTCGTGCTGCTCGGCGCGTCGGGTTGCGGGAAGTCCTCGCTGCTGAAGGCGGTCGGCGGGTTCGTCACGCCCGCGGAGGGGCGCATCCTCGTCGACGGCAAACCCGTGAACGGCCCAGGGCCGGACCGCATTGCGGTGTTCCAGGAATTCGACCAGCTGCCGCCGTGGAAGACGGTGCTGGAGAACGTCGCGTTCCCGCTGATCGCGTCGGGCACTGCATCGCGCAAGCAGGCGTTGGAGCGTGCGCGCGACTGGCTGTCCCGCGTGGGGCTGGCCGACTTCGCGTCGGCCTATCCGCATCAGCTGTCGGGTGGCATGAAGCAACGTGTCGCAATCGCGCGCGCATTGGCGATGAAGCCGCGCGTGCTGCTGATGGACGAGCCGTTCGCGGCGCTCGACGCGTTGACGCGTCGCCGGATGCAGGACGAGCTGCTCGCGCTGTGGGAGCAGGAGCGTTTCACGCTGCTCTTCGTGACGCACTCGATCGAGGAAGCGCTGATCGTGGGGCACCGGGTGCTGGTGCTGTCGCCGCACCCGGGCCGGGTGCGCGCGGAGCTGAATGCGCAAGGCCTGACACCGTCGCAACGCGTTGCGCAGGCGCAGCGCATCGAGCATCTGCTCTTTGGCGATGAGCCGATCGCGGAGTCGGCGACTCCCGTTGCCGCCACTGCCACCGGCGCCGCCACGGCAGCCGCCGCTGCGGCCGTGGCGCTGAACTGAGGATTCCTTGATGACCGTCACCGCGCTGCCGACGCAGCGGCCGCTCGATCCGCCGCTGCGCGCCGAGCGCGAAGAAGCGCTCGCCGATTACGTGCCCGTGCAGGTGGCGTCGATTCCGCTGTGGCGCCGCGCGCTGGATTCCAGCGCCTGGCGTCAGGCGGCGTTGCTGGCATTGCTCGCCGGGCTCTGGGAAGTTGCCGCACGCGCGGCCGACAACGACCTGCTCTTCCCCTCGTTCTTCGCTGCGGCGCGGGCACTGTGGGACGGCCTGTACGGCGGCGAACTGCTGGTGCGGGCGGGGATCTCGCTGAAGCTGCTGCTGCAGGGATACGCGCTGGGTGTGGTGCTGGCGCTCGGACTGACGGCGCTGGCGACCTCGTCGCGCTGGGGTCGGGACTTGCTCTCAAGCCTGACGGCGATGTTCAACCCGCTGCCGGCGATCGCCTTGCTGCCGCTGGCGCTGCTGTGGTTCGGCCTGGGATCGGGCAGCCTGATCTTCGTGCTCGTGCACGCGGTGCTGTGGCCACTGGCCCTGGCCGCATCGGCGGGCTTCTCGTCCGTGCCGGAAACGCTGCGCATGGCGGGCCGCAACTACGGACTCACGGGACCGCGCTACGTCGCGCAGATCCTGCTGCCGGCGGCGCTGCCGTCGATCCTCTCGGGCCTGCGCGTGGGCTGGGCCTTCGCGTGGCGGACGCTGATCGCCGCCGAGCTGTTCTTCGGCGCCTCCTCGGGCCAGGGCGGCCTGGGCTGGTACATCTTCCAGAACCGCAATGAACTGCAGACCGATCGGGTGTTCGCAGGGCTGGCCCTGGTCATCCTGATCGGATGGCTGGTCGAGCGGCTGGTCTTCAGCACCATCGAGAAGGCGACAGTCACGCGGTGGGGCATGCAGCGGTGAGTTCGTCCCGCCGTTCAGTTCTGCTTGTGGGGTCGCCCGTTCATCAACGGGATTCCCAACAGCGTCGCAAGTCGTTCCATCTTCTTGTCACGAGACCAAAGCTTGGCTTTGGGAGTCCTCATGGTGGCGACCAGGACGGCAATGTCGATCAGTCCGCAGCCTTTTCCATAAATCTCCTCATCCTCGACAAACGCCAGAACTTCGTCGAGGTCGACGGGTTCCATGTGAAAGAGATCGGAGAAGAAGCGTAGGGAAGACGCGCGCGGATTCGGCGGGGTGCCGCAACGCAGTTCACCGATGAGCAGTTCATGCGTGAGGACGCGGTTCTCGCTGATGAGCTTCAGCAGCGTCGGATTGCGTTCGCGGAAATGCGCGATCCAGACGGAGGAGTCCACGACGATTCGAGTGGTCATCAGGAGTCCTCCTGGGGGTCCCAACGACGGCGCGGGATGTCTTCCATGTCAGGTGCACAACCTCCCAGTTCACCCAGACGGTAGCCCGCCTGGAGTGCGATATAGGTCTTCATCGCCAAGGTCACGAGCTCGTCCGGACTCATCGGAGAGTCGGAGAGTTCGAGTGCGCGTTGATAGAGGGCCTCGTCAACCATGATCGTCCTTTGCATGACCTCGCTCCGATGTGCCGCCACGGAAATCGCTTCAGTGTCTCGACACACATCGGATCGCGAAGTCATCAGGTTGATCTCATTGCCCTCCGACGTCACTGGCTGGTTCTTGTGTTCCTTGCCATCGCGCTCACTGAGTTCCGTAGTCCGCATCGCATAAAGGCGTAGAAGCGGTCGGCGGTGGATGGCGTGACGACGAGAGTGGCGCGCTGGCGACTGCTTCTCCGCTCCACCGCATGGGCGAGTCGCGACAGCCCGAAGCACATCACGAAGTAGCACCCGGCCAGCGTGCCGTAGACCGCGACCGGCTGCACCAGCACCTGCGCGTTGACCTGGCCGGCGATGAAGGACAGTTCCGACAGCCCGATGATCGTGCCCAGCGAGGTCTCCTTGATCGTCGACGCGAACTGGTTGACCAGCGAGGGCAGCATGTGCCGCAGCGCCTGCGGCAGCAGCACCAGACGCAAGGACTGACCCCGCGACAGGCCCAGCGCCTCCGCGGCCAGGCGCTGGCCGGGCGGCAGCGACTGCAGTCCCGCACGCACGATCTCGGCCAGGTAGGCGGCGTCGAAGATCACCAGCGCCGCCAGCATCGTGTTGAACTGGTCCGTCTTGTGGCCGGTCACCGCCGGCAGGAAGAAGTAGGCCCAGAACACCACCATCAGCAGCGGCGTCCCGCGCACCACATAGACCAGCGCGGTCACCGGCCACCGCAGCCAGGTGCGGCGGCTCACGCGCGCGATGCCGAGCAGCACGCCCAGCGGCAGCGCCAACAGGAGGCCGAGCGCGGCCAGCAGCACGGTCAACGCCAGCCCGCCAAGAGGCCCGTTCGGATACTGCCCCACCAGCACGTACAGCCAGTAGGTGTCGATCATCTCGGCGATGCTCATCGCGATGCGCTCCTCTTCATCACGATCGGTTCAATGGCCTGCGGGCCGGACCGGATAGCGCCGCTGGTACAGAACGCCGGCGCCGGTGATCAGCATCGACACGCCGAGGTAGGTCGCCGTCGCCATCGCGAAGGTCTCGAAGCCGCGGAAGGTCGCGGACTCCACGCGCTGTGCCTGGTACATCAGCTCGGCGGCGCCGACGACCGTCGCGATGCTGGTGTTCTTCCAGAGATTCAGCGTCTGCGAGATCAGCGGCGGCACCGTCGCCCGCAGCGCCTGCGGCAGCACGACCCATCGCACCGAGCCGGCGAAGCGCAGACCCATCGCGCGTGCAGCCTCCCACTGTCCGGGCGGCACCGACCGCAGGCCCGAGCGCACGTCCTCGGCCATGAAGGCTGCGGTGTAGACCACCAGCGCGGCCAACGCCGCCGCCGCTTCGATGTTGCCGGCGTAGAGCCAGGCCTTCACGCCGTCGGGCAGCAGCTCCGGCACCGCGAAGTACCAGAACAGCATGTGCGCCAGCAGCGGCACGTTGCGCACCGCTTCGACGTAGGCCCAGGCCAGCGCGCGCAGCGGCGGGAACGGCGCCAGCCGCGCCAGCGCGATCAGCGTGCCCAGCGGCAGTGCGATCACCAGCGCGAGCAGCGTCAGCGTCAGAGACAGCCGCACGCCGGCCAGCAGCCAGTCGAGGAACTGCCCTTGCAGCAGCACCGAGAAATCGAGATGAGGCATGGAATCAACGCGGCTCGCAATAAACAACGCCCCGGCCGAAGCCGGGGCGTGCTCGCATCGGATGACAAGGTAGATCAGTTCATCTGGGTCGTGCTCAGCCCTCCACTTGGTCGCTATCGATCTTGAAGCTGCGCGTCTGGAACTTCAGACGCGTCGCCGGTCCGTACCACTTGTTGAACAGCTGCTCGGCGGTGCCGTTGGCCTCGAGCTCACGCAGCGCGCCGTCCACCTGTGCCTTCAACTTGGTCTCGCCCTTGCGCAGGCCCAGCGCCAGCGGTTCGACGCTGAGGTTGGCCGACAGGATCTCGTACTGGGACGCCGCCGGGCCGAGCTTGGCGTACTGGTCCAGCAGCGACACCTCGTCGTTGACGAAGGCCACGCCCTTGCCCTGCTGCAGCGCCTGGAAGGCCTGCGGACCGGTGTCGAAGGTGACGACGTCGACCGACGGCACGGCCTTGCGGACGTTGGGTTCCTGCGTGCCGCCCTTGATGGTCACCACCTTCTTGCCGGCCAGCTGGTTCAGCGCCTTGATGCCGCTGTCCTTCTTGACCAGCACCTTCTGTCCGGTGACGAAGGTGGTCAGCGAGAAGTCGATCACCGCCTCGCGTTCCTTGTTGTGCGTCAGGCTCGCGGCCAGCACGTCCACGTGGCCCTGCTGCAGCTCGGGAATGCGCGCCGCCACCGCCAGCTGCTTCAGCCGCAGCTTCACGCCGAGCTTCTGCGCCACCGCCTTCGCGAGATCGACCTCGTAGCCGACGATCTCGCGCGTCTTCGGATCGATGAAGCTGTTGGGCTCGTCGGTGCCGAGCACGCCGACCACGAGCTCGCCCTTCTTCTTGATGTCGTCCAGCTGGTCCGCATGGGCGATACCCAGCATGGCGGCCGAGGTGGCGATCACGAGCAGGGCGCGGCGGGTCACGTTCAGGGTCATGGCGTCGGTGTCCTTTTTTGGGAGCAGTGGAGCGGTGGTTCACGATGGACATCAGCTTAGGAAGCTCGACCTTCACGCGGAACGAACGGATGGGCATATGCAAACGCGGCTTTCGCACGTCCCCCGTCCCGTCCCCTTCATCGACGCGGGTTCGCGCTTGCGGCATGCTCGACCCATGACCCTCCTCCACGACCGCGTGCCCGTCATCGACATCTCCGGGCTGCACGATCCGGCGTCCAGCGATCCCGCCTCGCCCGGCGGCCATCTCGCGGCCGTGCAGATCGGCGAGGCCTGCCGCGCGCACGGCTTCTTCTACGTGAGCCATCACGGCGTCGATCCCGCGCTGATTGCGCGGCTCGACCGGCTGGCGCGCATGTTCTTCGCGTTGCCCGGAGAACAGAAGCAGCGCTGGCCGATGAGCGACGGCGGCAGGGCCTGGCGCGGCTACTTCAGCACCGGCGGCGAGCTGACCTCGGGCCGGCCGGATTGGAAGGAGGGGCTGTACCTCGGCGCCGAACTGCCGCCCGACGACCCGCGCGTGCTGGCCGGCACGCCCTTGCACGGCGCCAACCTCTGGCCCGACGTGCCGGGATTGAGGGACACGGTGCTCGAGTACCTCGCCGCCGTGACCGCCGTCGGCCAGCGCGTGCTGGGTGGCATCGCGCTCAGCCTCGATCTGCCGCCCGCCTATTTCCTGACGCATGCCACCGCGGACCCGCTGGTGCTGCTGCGGCTCTTCAACTACCCCGCGGTGCCGGCCGGGACCGACGTCGACGCGCCCTGGGGCGTCGGCGAGCACACCGACTACGGCCTGCTCACGCTGCTGTACCAGGACGACAGCGGTGGCCTCGAGGTCCATGGCCGCCGCGGCTGGATCGATGCGCCGCCGCTGCCCGGCACCTTCGTCTGCAACATCGGCGACATGCTCGACCGCATGACCGCCGGGCTCTATCGCAGCACGCCGCATCGCGTGAAGCTCAACCGCGGCGCGCACGACCGGCTGTCGGTGCCGCTGTTCCTCGATCCGTCCTTCACCAGCCGCGTCCAGCCCATTCCCGGCCTGCCGCCGGCCGAAGACGACAGCGCGTCGCGCTGGGACGCGAGCAACCTGCACGTCTTCGCCGGCACCTACGGCGAGTACCTGTTGGGCAAGGTCGGCAAGGTGTTCCCGGCGCTGGGCGCGGCGGTGCTGCCATGAGGGCGTTGGCCGCTCATGCCATCCGCGGATAAGCTGCTGCGACAACCGCGCTTGGAGGCCATCGCTTCCAGCGGATAACCTACGCGGTTTGCCCGCGCCCGGCACGACCCCCCGCCGGACGCGCCGCCCGACCATCCCACCAGGATCACAAGGAGCGCCCATGAGTGCCAAGGAGACTTCTTCCACCCCCCGTGCAGCAACCGCCGGAGCGGCCTGCGGTGCTGGACCTGATCGGCAACACGCCGCTGGTCCCCGTGCATCGGCTCGACACCGGCCCCTGCCAGTTGTTCCTGAAGCTCGAATCGCAGAACCCCGGCGGCTCGATCAAGGACCGCATCGGCCTGTCGATGATCGAGGCCGCCGAGCGCGACGGCCTGCTGCCGCCCGGCGGCACCGTCGTCGAGGCGACCGCCGGCAACACCGGCCTCGGGCTCGCGCTGGTCGCGCGCGCGAAGGGCTATCGCGTCGTGCTGGTCGTGCCGGACAAGATGTCCGCCGAGAAGGTGCTGCAGCTGAAGGCGCTCGGCGCCGAAGTCCACATCACGCGTTCCGACGTGGGCAAGGGCCACCCCGACTACTACCAGGACCGCGCCGCGCGCCTGGTCCAGGACATCCCCGGCGCCTGGTACGCCGACCAGTTCAACAACCCCAACAACCCGCTCGCCCACGAGACCACGACCGGTCCGGAGATCTGGCAGCAGGTCGGCCATCGCATCGACGCGATGGTCTGCGGCGTGGGCTCCGGCGGCACGATCACCGGGCTGTCGCGCTTCTTTGCGAAGGTGCGCCCGGGGCTCGACATGGTGCTCGCCGATCCGGCGGGTTCCATCCTCAAGGACTTCATCGAGACCGGCAGCTTCGGCGAGGCCGGATCGTGGGCCGTCGAAGGCATCGGCGAGGACTTCATCCCGCCCATCGCGGACCTGAGCGGCGTGCGCCACGCCTACTCGATCACCGACGAGGAGAGCTTCGCCACCGCGCGCGACCTGTACCGCGCCGAAGGCATCCTGGCCGGTTCCTCGACCGGCACGCTGCTGGCCGCGGCGCTGAAGTACTGCCGCGCGCAGACGACGCCCAAGCGCGTCGTCACGCTGGTCTGCGACACCGGCACCCGCTACCTGTCCAAGGTCTACAACGACCCGTGGATGTTCGACCAGGGCCTGCTCAAGCGCGCGACCAAGGGCGACCTGCGCGACCTGATCGCCCGCCTGCCCGAGGACGGCGCCGTCATCAGCGTGAGCCCCGAGGACACGCTGGCCACCGCCTTCTCGCGCATGCGCCAGGCCGAGGTCTCGCAGCTGCCGGTGCTCAAGGACGGCAAGCTCGTCGGCCTGCTCGACGAGTCCGACCTGCTCGCCCAGATGCACATGGACGCGCGCCACTTCAAGGACAGCGTGGACAGCGCGATGAGTCATGATGTGCAGACCCTGCCTCCCGGCGCGCCGCTGTCCGACCTGATCGCGCAGCTGCGCAAGGGCCTGGTGGCCGTGATCGCCGACGATCGCGGCTTCCACGGCCTCGTCACCCGTTTCGACCTGTTGAACCACCTGCGAAAGGGCTTGTCATGAGCCACGACTCCGACAACGACAACAAGAACTCCCACGGCGCGGATCTGCGCTTCGACACCCGCGCGATCCACGGCGGCCAGCATCCCGATCCGACGACCGGCGCGGTGATGCCGCCGATCTACGCGACCTCGACCTACCGCCAGCAGAGCCCCGGCGTGCATCAGGGCTACGAGTACGGTCGCACGCACAACCCGACCCGCCAGGCCTACGAGCGCGCGATCGCCAGCCTGGAAGGCGGCGTGCAGGGTTACGCCTTCTCGTCGGGCCTGGCCGCGATGGCCACGGTGCTGGACACGCTGGACGCCGGCTCGCACATCGTCGCCGGCGACGACCTCTACGGCGGCAGCTACCGCCTGTTCGAGCGCGTGCGCAAGCGCAGCGCCGGCCTGCAGGTCACCTACGTCGACAGCAGCAAGCCGGAGAACGTCCGCGCCGCGCTGCGTCCCGAGACGAAGATGATCTGGATCGAGACGCCCAGCAACCCGCTGCTGACGCTGACCGACCTGGCGGCCGTCGCGAAGATCGCGCGCGAGCACGGCGCGCTGGCCATCGCCGACAACACCTTCGCCAGCCCCTGGTCGCAGCGCCCGCTGGAACTGGGCTTCGATGCGGTGATGCACTCGGCCACCAAGTACCTGAACGGCCACAGCGACGTGATCTCGGGTGTGGTGGTGGTCGGCGGCGAGCAACGCCAGGCGGCGCTGCGCGAGCAGCTCGAGTTCCTGCACAACGCCGTCGGCTCGATCGCCGGGCCGTTCGACAGCTTCCTCGCGCTGCGCGGGCTGAAGACGCTGGCGCTGCGCATGGCGCGGCACAACGAGAGCGCGCTGGAACTCGCCGGCTGGCTGGAGGCGCAACCCAAGGTCCGCCGCGTCTACTACCCGGGCCTCGAAAGCCACCCGCAGCTCGCGCTGGCCAAGCGCCAGATGCGCGGCGGCGGCGGGATGATCAGCGTGCAGCTGGACACCGACCTGGCCGGCGCGCGCCGCTTCCTGGAGCGGGTGCAGATCTTCTCGCTGGCGGAAAGCCTGGGCGGCGTCGAGAGCCTGATCTCGCTGCCCGCGCTGATGACGCACGCGTCGATCCCGGTCGAGACGCGCGAGCGTCTCGGCATCACCGACTCGCTGGTGCGGATCTCCGCCGGCATCGAGGACATCGAGGACCTGCGCGATGACTTGAAGGCGGGTCTCGCCGCCATCTGACGAGGCGATCGGACGATGCCGATCTGACGACCACGCGGACGACAGCGTCCGTGACCCAGGGAACGCGCCGGGGCCGGGAGGCCGCCGGCGCGTTCTGCTTTTCCGAACCGCAGTCCGCACAAGAAACGAAGTGGGGCGTGAAGAATGCGTGAAGATATGCGCGTCAACCGCGCGCTGAACTCAACCGCCAGGGGCATGGACTCCACCTGACCGGACCGACGCGCTGTCGGAAAAACCTTCGCTTGGCTCGTCTTAACTTCCGTTTAAGCGAAGTTCGTTATCATCCAGCTTCGTCTTTCTCGGAGGCCCTGCCATGTCCACCCTCAACTACCGTCACCTCCACTACTTCTGGGTCGTCGCCAAGGAGGGCGGCTTCGCCCGGGCGGCCGACCGCCTGGGGCATGGCGGTGCAGACGATCAGCGCGCAGGTGCGGGAGCTGGAGCGCTCGCTGGGCCACCAGCTGCTCAAGCCCGAAGGTCGCGGCCTGGTGCTGACCGAAGCCGGCCAGGCCGCCTTCGCGAGAGCGGAGGAGATCTTCCAGATCGGCCAGATGGTGCCCAACGAGGTCCACGAAGCGGCCACGCAGCGCGTGCAACGGCTGTCGGTGGGCCTGTCGGACGGGTTGTCGAAGCTGGCCGCGCACGCCCTGCTCGCGCCGGTGCTGGACACCCCGCAACTACGCCTCGTCTGCCATGAAGGCGAGGTCGACCAACTGATCGGCGAACTCGCGCTGCACCACCTGGATCTGGTCCTCACCGACCAGCCCGCCCCGGTCAATCCGACGCTGCGCATCACCAGCCAGCTGCTGGCGAGCACGACCGTCGACTGGTACGGCCCGTCGGAGTTGATCGAGCGCGCCCGTCGTGCGCCGAACAAGGGCTTCCCGTACGTGCTGGAGACGCTGCCGGTCCTGCTGCCGACCCGTCACGCGTCCCTGCGATCGGGCCTGGAGCGCTGGTTCGAGCAGCACCACATCCGTCCGCAGATCGTCGGCGAGTTCGAGGACAGCGCGCTGATGAGCGTCTTCGCCGCCCGCGGCCTGGGCGTGTTCCCGGTCAGCCGACTGGGCGCCGACGACCTCTCGCTGATGGCCGGCCTGCACCTGCTGGGCCAGACCGAAGTGGTCGAGGACGTCCATGCGATCTACTCGCGCCGCGGTCAGAACCACCCCCTGGTGGCCAAGCTGCTGGAGCGGCGCGGCACCCCGATCCCCCTGAATGAACTCGAAACGGAAATTGCTTCAGCAAAATGAGCAATAAGCAGGTTTATTCGATGTGATGATGGCGTTAAGGTCGGGTCCTCATGCGCGCGCGAGCGCGCTTCCCGTTCAACGGTCTACACGGCTTCCACGGCTCCAGGAGAACTTCTCATGAGCGACTTCCAACGACAACCGGCGTCCCCCTCGAGCTGGACGCCCGCCACCGCCAACGGCGGCGATTCGGTCTTCACCCAACGCGCCGACGTGGCGCGCGTGCTGCGCAACACCTACGCGCTGCTGTCGATGACGCTGCTGTTCAGCGCCGCGGTGGCGGCCGCCGCGGTCGCGTACCGGCTGCCCGCGCCGGGCATGATCCTGACGCTGATCGGCTATTTCGGCCTGCTGTTCGCGATCCACAAGACGCAGAACAGCGCGGCGTCGGTGCCGCTGGTGTTCGCGCTGACCGGCTTCATGGGCTACACGCTGGGCCCCTTGCTGGGCGCGATCCTGAAGATGGCGGGCGGCGCCAGCATCATCGCCATGGCGATGGGCACCACCGGCGCGACCTTCCTGGTGCTGTCGGCCTACGTGCTGGCGACCAAGAAGGACTTCAGCTTCATGGGCGGCTTCCTGTTCGCCGGCATGATCATCGCGATCCTGGCGTCGCTGGCCAACCTGTTCTTCCAGCTGCCGCTGCTGTCGGTGGTGGTGTCGGGCGTGGTGGCGCTGCTGTCGGCGGGCATGATCCTGTTCCACACCAGCATGATCGTGAACGGCGGCGAGCGGAACTACGTGATGGCCACCGTCAGCCTGTTCGTGTCGCTGTTCAACCTGTTCACCAGCCTGCTGAGCATCTTCGGCTTCGCCGGCTCCAGCGACGACTGATGCGGACCGGGCAGGACACGCGATGAAGACCTTCCTGTGGTCCGTGACCGGGCTGTTCGCGCTGCTCTGGAGCGGATTGGCCTGGGCCACGGCGGGACTGGTGCGCTGGACGGTGGAGGCCCTCTCCACCGGCCGCGCGGCCGAGCTCGGCAAGGGCGCGGTCGAGTTCAAGTTCCCGGCCTGGGTCGAGCCCTTCCTCGACACCGGCCTGCTCGAGGCCGTGCAAGGCGCCGTGCAGTGGTTGATGGCAATGGCCGGCACCGGCGCGCCGATGGCGGGCACGGCGATCGGCTGGCTGGTCCCGGTGGTCTGGGTGGCCTGGGCCTTCGGGCTGACGGTGCTGCTCGTGATCGCGCTGGTGCTGAATCACCTGATCAAGCGCCTGCCTCGCACCGGCGTGCCGCTGGCCGCGGCGCCGCGCTGAAGTCGTCGGGCGTTCAGCCCCCGCAGGGCTGGACGATGCCGTCGCCGTGAGGCGCGGCCCGGAACTCCGGCAACTGCTCCACCGCGCTCGCATACGCGATCAGCGTCTGCAGCCGGTCCGCCGGCGGCAGCAGCTCCGGCGTCATCTGCCGGACGAACTCCCACATCACGCCGATCGTCACGCCCGCCAGGCCGATGCCATCGCGGGCGGCGGACAGCGGCGCCTTCGCCATCTCGGCATCCAGCTCGATCAAGGCCGCGCGCAGCTGGCCGCCGACGCGCTCCAGCCAAGGCGCGTGCTGCTTGTCGTTGGGACGCAGCTGCTGCTCGTAGACCGCCTGCACGCTCTTGTCGGTGGCCGCGAGGGCGAGGCCCGTCAACCGCAGCGCGCGCTTGAGCGCCGGATCGCTGGGCGGCAGCAGGGCGCGGCCGGGCGACAAGGCCTGCGCGTACTGCAGGATCAGCGTGGAGTCCATCAGCACCGTGCCGTCGTCGCAGACGAGGGTCGGCGCCTTGACGACGGGGTTGATGCGGCTGAACTCGTCGAAGGTGCGGAACACCGAGAGCGACTGGTGCTCGAAGTGCAGGCCGAGCAGCTGCATCGCGATCGCGGCGCGGCGGACGTAGGGAGAGTCGAGCATGCCGATGAGCTGCATGGCGGGTCCTTTCGGCGTTTGAGGCAATGACGCGGTGGCGCCGGCCGGTGCGCTCGGCGCGCTCAGGCGCCGGGCGGCAGCACCACGGTGAAGCGGTAGAGGCAGCACTCGTCCTCATGGAGCGTGCGGACCTCGCGGGTGATCTCGCCGACGGCCTGGCCGCGGATGACGCCCGGCCAGAACTGCGCGGCCGGCGTGTTGGCCATCAGGTGGTAGACCTCCCAGCGGCCAGGGAAGCGGGCCAGCACCTCGCCCGCGGCACGCGCCGCCAGGCCGTGGCCGCGATAGCCGCGCGCGAGGAAGAAGTAACCCATGTTGTGGTCCGAGTCCGGCTGCTCGCATTCGCCGTCGACGACGGCGAAGCCCGCGAGTTCATCGCCCACCCAGATCAGGAACGGATGCACGTCGGCCTGCGCCCAGTACGGGGCCTTGGGTCGCAGTTGATAACGGCCCTCGTGCGCGAACGCCACCGGTGTCCACTCGCTGAGGTCGTAGTTGTAGAACTGCATGAGGTTCTCGATGCGCGGCAGGTCGTCCGGCGCGGCGCGCTCGATCCTGAGCGTCGGCGTGTCCGGCAGCGGGACCGGGATCGAGTCGTCAAAGGACGCGGGTCGTGTCTCCATCGTGGCTCTCTTCAAGCGCTTGTCGGGAACGCGTCGTCGAACGGAGACCTCACGCCGGCGAGCGCCCGGATGCGATCCATCCAGCCCAGCACCGCGAGTGTCTCCGCATGCGGCACCACCGGACTCTCGATCTCGCCGGCACGCGCGCAGCGCATCGCTTCGCGGATCTCGTACTCGAAGCCGTTGATCTCGAAGCGGCGCTCGATCGTCTCGGGCGTGCCGCGCGCCGGCAGCCACTGGGCACGCGTCGCCTCCCAGAAGGTCTCCGGCAGCACGATCGCGCCCGCCCCGCCGAGGATGTGCATCGTGTTCGGCGCGAAGGTGTCGATGGCGCACTGGAACTGCGACGTCAGTCCGTCGCCGAAGTCGAGCGTCACCGCCAGTCCGGCGTCGACGCCGGTCGGCGCCAGCCGGGCCTTCACGGCCAGATCCACCAGGGGCGGGACTTCGCCGAGCGCGTGCTGCAGCACCCATCGCGTGGCGGTCAGGTTGTAGATGCCGATGTCGAGCAGCGCGCCGCCCGCCAGCGCGGGGCTGAAGATGCGGCTGTCGGGTCGTAGGGCGCGGGGAAGCAGAAGCTCGACTGCATGCCGCGCAGCGCGCCGAGCCGGCCTTCGCGCAGCCAGGCCGCCAGGTCCTGGTACAGCGGCAGGAAGCGCGTCCACACCGCCTCCATCAGGAAGACGCGGTGCGTGCGCGAGGCCTCGACCAGGCGCCGGCCCATCTCCCGGTTCGGCACCAGCGACTTCTCGCACAGCACGGCCTTGCCGGCCTGGAGCGCGGCCAGGACGTACTCGTAGTGCTGACCGTGCGGTGTCGCGACGTAGACGCCATCGACGACCGGGTCGTTCATCACCGCGGCGGGATCGGTGTGGGCGAGCACGGCGGGCTCGCCCACCGTCGACCAGCGCTCGGCGAACTGCCGCGCGCGATGCGCGTCGCGGCCGCAGACCGCGTGGAGACGGCAGCCGTCGAGTTGCGCGACGGCTTCGGCGAAGCGCTGCGCGATCGAGCCGGGGCCGATGACGGCCCAGTGGAAAGTGCGTTCGGACATGAGCGGTGATGCTAATCGGGCGGACCCGTCGCGGGCGGCCGACGGACCCGGAACGCGAGACTCTCAGGGTTGTCCCGGGGCGGGTTCTCCACGGGGCGGACGGCGCCCATGGCGTTCGGCTTCGAGAGGCGCTTCGGCTAAGGTGACGGACTCGCACAACACGAATGCCCGCCCACAAGACGGGCCGTCTCCCATGAGGATTCCCTTCGTCCTGGCCGCCACCGTGGCCCTCGCCGCTCCCGTGATGGCCCAGACGGCCGCGCCCGCCGCGGCCGCCGTGTCCACCAACGCCTCCGCCGGCAAGCCGGCCACGGACACGACCGCGGCCAGCGCGGCCAGCGTCGCGAACCCGCTGCTCGCGCCGAGCACGCTGCCGCTGCAATACCCGCCCTTCGACAGGATCCGCGACGCCGACATCGGTCCCGCGATCGACCAGGGCATGGCCGAGCAACTGGCCGAGGTCGCCGCGATCGCCGACAACCCCGCGGCGCCGACCTTCGACAACACCATCGTTGCGCTGGAGCGCGGCGGTCGCACGCTGGGGAGAGCCACCACGCTGCTGATGAGCCTGACCGGCGCCGACGCCAATCCCGCGCGTCTGAAGCTGCAGGCCGACTACGCGACGAAGCTGGCCGCGCACCGCGACGCGATCCAGCTGAACCCGACGCTGTTCGCGCGCATCGAGTCGCTGTACCAGCGCCGCGCGTCGCTCGGCCTGGGCGCCCAGGAGCAGCGGCTGATCGAGCGCCAGTACAACCAGTTCCTGCGCGCCGGCGCGAAGCTGGACGAGGACGGCAAGGCCCGCATGAAGGCCATCAACGCCGAGATGGCCCAGCTGGGCGCGCGCTTCAACCAGAACGTGCTGGCGGAGGTGAACGACTCGGCCGTGATCGTCGACAGCCTCGACGAGCTGAAGGGCCTGAGCGATGAGCAGATCTCCGCCGCCGCATCCGCCGCGAAGGAACGCGGCCTGGACGGCAAGTACCTGATCGCGCTGCTGAACACGACCGGCCAGCCGGTGCTGGCGCAGCTGGAGAACCGCGCGCTGCGCCAGCGGATCTACGAGGCCTCGGTGGTGCGCGGCTCGCGCGGCAACGCCTACGACAACACCGCGCTGGTGTCGCGCGTCGTTTCGCTGCGTGCCGAGCGCGCGAAGCTGCTCGGCTTCGCGACGCATGCGGACTTCGTGCTGAAGGACGAGACCGCCCGGAACCAGCAGGCCGTGAACGGCATGCTGCGCCAGCTGGCGCCGGCGGCGGTCGGCGCCGCGCGCCGCGAGGGCGCGGATCTGCAGGCGATCATCGACCGCGAGCAGAAGGCGAAGAAGCAGCCGTCCTTCCAGTTGGCGGCGTGGGACTGGAGCTTCTACAGTGAGAAGCTGCGGGCCGAGAAGTACGGCTTCGACGAGGCGCAGCTCAAGCCCTACTTCGAGATGAAGCACGTGCTGGAGAACGGTGTGTTCTACGCGGCGGGGCAGCTGTACGGCCTGAAGTTCAAGCAGCGCCACGACCTGCCGGTCTACCACCCGGACGTGCTGGTCTACGACGTGTTCAATGCGGACGGGTCGCAGCTGTCGATCTTCATCGCCGACATGTACGCGCGGCCGTCCAAGCGCGGTGGCGCGTGGATGAACGCGTATGTCGACCAGAGCGGGCTGATGAACCAGAAGCCGGTGGTGGCGAATCACCTCAACATCCCGAAGCCGGCGGACGGCAAGCCGACGCTGCTGACGTGGGACGAGGTGACGACGATGTTCCACGAGTTCGGGCATGCGCTGCACGGCATGTTCTCGAACGTGAAGTACCCGAGCATGGCGGGCACCAAGGTGCCGCGCGATTTCGTCGAGTACCCGTCGCAGGTCAACGAGATGTGGGCGGACTGGCCGAGCGTGCTCGCCAACTACGCGAAGCACTACAAGACGGGCGAGCCGATGCCGCGCGCGTTGCTGGACAAGGTGCTGGCGGCCAAGCAGTTCAACCAGGGCTTCGCGACGACGGAGTACCTGAGCGCGGCGAGCCTGGACCAGCGCTGGCACCAGCTGCCGCTGGACCAGGTGCCCGACGCCGACGGCGTGATGGCTTTCGAGGCCAAGGCGCTGCGCGAGGAAGGCTACGACTACGACGCGGTGCCGCCGCGTTACCGCACGCCCTACTTCAGCCACATCATGGGCGGGTACGCGGCGGGTTACTACGCCTATATCTGGTCGGAGGTGCTCGACGCCAACACGGTGCAGTGGTTCAAGGCCAACGGCGGCCTGAAGCGCGAGCTGGGCGACGCGTTCCGCGCGAAGCTGCTGTCGCAGGGCGGCAGCCAGGACGCGCTGACGCTGTTCCGCGGCGTCGTCGGCCACGAGCCGCAGATCCAGCCGCTGCTGGAGCGCCGCGGCCTGGTCATCGAGAAGACCCGGACGGCGGGCAAACCGCAGGCATCGACGCCACAGTAATCTGGGGGAGACGGGCCACCCGGAGGTGGGCTGTCACCTGTGGTTCGTCAAAGGGCGCTCATCGAGGCGCCCTCTTTCGTTTTTGAGAGGCCTCACCCGCCCGTCTTGTCCAGATCGCTCGCGTCTTCGTTCCCCTGCTGCGTGATCAAGCGCTGCATCAACGCGAAGAACCGGTCGTAGAACTGTCCGGCGGGGATGGTTTCGGAGGCAACCTTCACGAGCGACTCCGTCGACGACGACAGCGGCACCGAGATCGAGCCGATCGCGCTCACGCCCAGGCTGGTGGAATTCGCGCTGCGCTTGACGTTGTAGCGGTCCTGCAGGGCCGAGACGTAGGCCGTCGCCAGCTTCCCGCTACCGCCTTCCGGCACGCACACCACGGTGAAGCTGAGCTCCACGTGCACCTCGCCCTCGGGCTGGAAGCGCTTGGTGCCCGAGATCGAATCCGGCAGCGCCGCGTTGATCACGTAGCCCTGGCTCAGCAGCGCGCGCCGCGCCGCTTCGCAGGTGTCCTGCACGCTCGAATCGAACAGGCGCGAGAAGGTCTCGTCCGACGCGAAACGCTCGTTCTGGTAGACGGAGTTCTTGCGCTCGGCGCTTGTCCCGAAGGTGCCGCAGCCCGTCATCAAGGTCGCGGCCAAGGCGGCCATCGCGAACGGGCGCAGCGATGCGGGGAGAAAAGGAAAAAGGGCGTCGGATCATCGTCGTCAGGCCGTGATCGGCCAGCGACAGATTATCCGCGCCCTGACTTAGAGGAGGTTGAGGCGAGGGCTCAGTGCGTGCTCAGCGTGCTCGACAGGTGCTCGACACGCGCTCAATGCGTCGTCTGCGCGGTCAGCAAGGTCTGCCAGTCGCCGTCGACGCGGGCCGACAGCCGACGGGCGCAGCCCGGGCAACGTTGCCAGTGCTCGGTCGCCGCGGACAGCAGGGCGGGCCAGTAAGGACGGTCGCCTTCGCAGCGGCTGCGCGGGATGACCAGCGCGATCTCCTGATCATCGGCCTGACCGTTCGCGTCGATGTAGGACAGCTGCGCGCGCACCACCACCGTCAGCGGCGTGGAGAGCAGCAGCTCGGCGTTCACGCAATGGGAGGGGCGGAAGTCGGGATGGATCGGGGCCGGAGCCCGGGGAGCGCTTCCAACGGCGGCGGAGAAGGTGTTCATCTTGTTCTCGTCTCAGGTCTTTGTTCGATGCCCACATCCTAGGGAGAGAGGCTCGCGACGCCTGTGAGGCCCCCGCGCGACGCCCTGTAGGACAACGCCGCATTCGGCCCGTCGGCAACGCCGTTTCCGCTTGTCCTACAAGACATCGCGGACGCGGACGACAGGGCGGACTGTTCGGGATACGTAGAGTCAATCCCAGCGCACCACGGGGTGCACAAGGAGCTGACAGATGGGCATCGCCGACCACCATTCCCTCGCCTTGCACGTTCATGAATTCGCCTGCCAGGTCCAATGGACCGCGGTCAGCGACCACGAACCGGTGCTGGGTCTGGAAGCGGCGCTTCCTTATCTGCTGGACCACGCCCCCGCGACGTTCGCCGAGCCGGCCCCTGCTGTCGTGTCGTCAGACCGCCACGCCGCGTGAGTCCGAGCCTTTTCATCAATCGAAGGAGATCAACATGATGATTCGAGCCACCGTTCTCGCCCTGGCCACCGCTGTGGGCGCCCTGACCCTGCTGCCCGGCTGCGCCGTGACGCGCGGTCAATCCTCCGTCGGCGAATATGTCGACGACGCGGCCGTCACCACCGCGGTGAAGTCCAAGTTCGTCGAGGCCAAGTCGGTCGACGCCAGCTCCATCCACGTGGAGACGCTGCAAGGCGAGGTGATGCTGACCGGCTTCGCCAAGAACGCCACAGAGAAGTCCGACGCGGAACGCCTGGCGCGTGAAGTCAAGGGCGTGAAGCGCGTCAAGAACGAGATCGCGATCCGCAACTGATGCGCTGACGCGATTCCCCTGAACGTGTGTCCGACGGCGGCTTGACCACCCGCTCCGGGCGCACCGCGCGAACGGACGGTCTGCCAGTGCAACCCGTCCGTTCGCGCTTACCCGCTTGTGGTTTCGAGCAGTTCACGAGCCCGCCATGGATGTCCAGCCCGCCAGCGCCGCCCTCACCTGCTTCCTCGTCGAGGACAACGCCGTCATCCGGGAGAACCTGGTGGCGACGCTCGAGGAGATGGTGGACCTGCGCGTCCTCGGCCATGCGGTCGACGAGAACGGCGCGCTGAACTGGCTGTCGGAAGACCATCCCGGCTGCGACCTGCTGATCATCGACATCTTCCTCGCGCAGGGGACCGGACTGAACGTGCTGCGCGCCGCCGGCGAGCGCATGCCCGGAGCACGCCGCGTCGTGCTCAGCAACTACGCCACGCCGGACATGCGCCAGCGCTGCTTCGCGCTGGGCGCCGACAAGGTCTTCGACAAATCGGCCGAGCTGGAAGACCTGCTGGCCTACTGCGGCGGCCTGGTCGACGCGGCCAACCGGGACGCCGGCGATGCGGCTACTCGATCAGCCCGTTCTTGAGGGCGTAATACGTCAGCTCGCTGTTGGTGCTGAGCGAGAGCTTCTCCAGCACGCGCGAGCGGTAGGTCGACACCGTCTTCACGCTCAGCGACATGCCGTCGGCGATGTGGCCCACGGTCTCTCCGCGCGCCAGGCGCAGGAAGACCTGCAGCTCGCGCTCGGACAGCGTGTCGTGGGCGGCCTGGTCGGCCGGCGCGCCGAGGCCGTCGGCCAGCAGCTCCGCCACGGCCGGCGTGATGTACTTGCGGCCGCGGAAGACCGTCCGGATCGCCGTGGCGATCTCCTCGGGGTCGCATTCCTTGTTGAGGTAGCCGCTGGCGCCCTGGCGCAGCAGCGTGGTCGCGTAGTGCGTCTCCGGGAAGCCGCTGAGGATCAGCACCGGCAGTTCCGGCTTGCGGGCCTTGATGGCGGCGAGGGTCTCGACGCCGCTCTGGTCGGGCAGCGAGAGGTCCATCAGCATCACGTCGAGCTCGCCGGCGCGCACGAGGTCCAACGCCTCGCGGCCCGAGCCGGCTTCGCCGGTGACGCGCAGGTCGACCTGTTCGGAGAGGAATTGCCGCAGCCCGGCGCGGACAATCGCGTGGTCGTCGACGATGGCGATTCGGATCATGGTGGCGATGGTCAAGTGAGCGAAATCGCTCAGGGAGTGTAGAGGATGAGCCTGAAGGACACCGTCACGAACCTGGGTCGCAAGACGTGGGCGATGCCGCTCGGCGTGTTCGTGGCCCTGCTGATGATCCTGATCAGCGAGCTGGCCTACTTCGGCGCCGTCTCGCAGATGGACCGTCTGGACACGCTGGGCCGGGCCCGGATGGAACTGCTCCGGCTGATGGCCCGCGTGACCGACGCGGAGTCAGGGCAACGGGGATACCTGATCACCCGCCGCCCGGAATACCTGGACCCTTACCGATTCGCCGCGGAAGACGCGTCGCAGGGCCTGAACTCCCTGCAGCGCATGTACGCGCAGGTCGGCGCCGAGGATGCCGAGCACCGCAGCAAGGAGATCGCCGGCGCGGTCAGCGCCAAGCTGAGCGAGCTGCAGGAAGTGCTCAAGCTCTACGAGAGCGGACGCGAATCGGCCGGCCGCGAGCTGATGATGACCGACATCGGCCGCGACCAGATGGAGCAGATCCGGCGCCGTTCGGCGGAACTGCTGACCGACGAGAACCGCCGCATCGCGCTGGGCACCGGTCAGGTCTACGACACGCTGATGCTCAGCCGCATCGGCGTGGCCGGCATGACGCTGCTGAGCCTGATCGTGTTCGTGCTGTTCGTGCGCAAGAGCCGGGCGCTCGACGTCCAGCGCGCCGAGCAGGCCCAGGAGGTGCGCGCGGAGCGCGACCGGCTGGAGGTCGAGGTGTCCCGCCGCACCGCCGAGCTGACGCAGCTCGCCCGGCACCTGCAGACCGCGCGCGAGGACGAGCGCGCCCGTCTCGCCCGCGACCTGCACGATGAGCTGGGCGCCCTGCTGACGGCGGCCAAGCTTGACGTCGCGCGGCTGCGGCCCAAGCTGCAGGCCGGCGCGCCGGACCTGATGCAGCGGCTCACCCACCTGACCGAGACGCTCAACAGTGGCATCGCGCTCAAGCGCCGGATCATCGAGGACCTGCGTCCGTCGACGCTCGATCAGCTGGGCCTGGTGCCGGCGCTGGAGATCCTGTGCCGCGAGATGTCCGAGCGGCTGGGCGTGCCGATCGCGGTGGAACTCGATCCCGCGGTGGATCTGGTCCCGAGCGCGCAGCTGACCGCCTTCCGGCTGGTGCAGGAGGCGCTGACCAACACCGCCAAGTACGCCCATGCGACCGCGGTGACCGTGGCGCTCAAGCGCGAATACGCGCAGGCGATGGTCATCGTCACCGACAACGGCCAGGGCTTCGACCCGGGCCGCCTGGCGCTCGGCTCGCACGGGCTGCTGGGCATGCGCTTCCGCGTCGAGGCCGAGCGCGGCCAGTTGCGGCTGCGCAGTGCGCCGGGGCAGGGCACGGAGGTCTGTGCCTGGCTGCCGCTCAAGCAGGACGAGCCGGACATCCCGCGGATCGATTTCCCGATTCCCGGCCTGACTGCCATGTCCAGCGCCATGCCGGGTGCGGCGCCATCGCCGGCCCAGGCGCCGACGCCCGCGGGTGAGGGCGGCCTGCCGCCGGCCGGCGGCGGCCTGTAGGTGCGCTCCTACGGCGCGCCGGGACGCCGGGCGACCGGCGCTTCCGGCGGCAGCCGACCCCGTGCCGATGGGGGGATGTCTAGAGTGAAGTCATGGATCCGCGGCCACCCGCGGACTGTTTGCGGACCTTCCGCCTCATCCGCGATGCGCCGCGATATCAGCGATTCGCACCGCGAAAGGAGCCTCGCCATGAAGCACTCTTACCGCCCGACCGCCCTGTCCCTGCTGCTGCCTGCCGTGGTGGCCGCCGTCGCCCTGACCGCCTGCGGTCGCGAGGATGATGGCCGCACCGCCGGCCAGCGCCTGGACGATGGCATCGCCAAGATGGAACAGAAGTCCGAAGCCGCCAAGCAGGACACCGAGCAGGCCATGGACAAGGCTGGAGCCAAGATGGAACGCGCCGCCGACAAGGCGGGCGCCGCCATCGACGACGCCCAGATCACGACGTCCATCAAGGCCTCGCTGGCCGGCGATCCGAAGCTGAGCGCGCTCGACGTCAAGGTCGAGACCGAAAAGGGCCACGTGACGCTGGACGGCACCGCGCCGGACCTGGCCGCGCGGGACCGCGCGGGCTCGATGGCATTGGCCGCCAAGGGCGTCCAGTCCGTCAACAACCGCATCAAGGTGAACGGTTGATCAAGGTCAACGGCTGATTCCCTCCTCTGCCGTCCGTTGACCGGAGCCCCGGACCGCGTCTGATGACGCGGCGCCGGGGCTTTCTGCATGGCGGTCGCCCGGTCCGGGCCGGGATTCCCTCGGGAATTCCCGCCTTCTTGTCGTATTCGTGTCGATTCGTGAAGCCGCTTAACGGCGCTGTCATCAGCGCTGCCTAGCGTGCCGCCCTGTCCCGCCACGGCGGGCCTCCGCGATCCACGAAAGAACGACATGACGAAGACGACCGCACGATCCGCCTCCACCCTCGCCGCCCCTCGGGCCACCCGTATCCGTCGCCCGCAACTCCCGCTGATCACCTTGATCGCGGCCGCGGCGCTCAGCGCCTGCGGCAGCGGCGACGATGAACCGGTCGTGCCGACGATCCAGTCGCGCCTCGTGGACGCGCCGGTGGAGGGCGTCAGTTATGCGCTGGCACCGAGCGGCACGAGCGGCAAGACGGCCGCGAATGGCGCCTTCACCTGCAAGACCGGCGACACGGTGAGCTTCACCGTCGGCGGCGTCGCGGTGGGCAGCGCGAAATGCGGCGAGACGATCTCCGTCGGCGACCTCGCCGGCTCCGCGACCTTGACGGACGACAAGCTCGCCAACCGCCTCGTGTTCCTGCAGGCCCTGGACGAGGACGACGATCCCACCAACGGCATCAAGATCCCGGCGGCGGTGCATGACGCCTTCGCGGGCAAGACGCTGGACTTCGCGGCCGCCGCGACCGACTTCGACAAGGCCTTCGCCGCGCTGCTGCCGGCCGGGCAGAACGACGTCTACGGCCAGGCGTATGCTGCCCGCACGATGAATGCCAACCGCCGCGCCGCCGCCGTCGAGCATTACGAGTCCACGCTCGCCACGTTGCTGGGCAAGACCGAGACGAGCACCGTCGCGCAGGCCACGGCCGGCGGCGCCGTCGCGATCACCAAGTTCCAGATCAAGGCGGCCGACAACCAGTATGTGCCCTACGAGGGCAGCAACGCCGACGCGAAGAAGGACTTCCCCAAGGGCTTCTACCCGGCGGTCGGTTCGGGCCTGGTCTACAAGGGCAAGAACGCCGCGGGCGCGCTCGAGTTCTGGGGCATCACCGATCGCGGCCCCAACGGCGACAGCCCCAACGCGCCGCGCCCCGACAACGGCGCCATCGTCACGACGAAGATGTTCCCCGCGCCGAGCTTCTCGCCGTCGATCGGCGTGATCACGCTGGGCAAGGACGGGGCGGTCATCTCCGCGCTGAATCCGCTGAAGAATGCCGACGGCTCCGCCGTCACCGGCCGTCCGCTGCCCTTCGGCGCGGTCGGCAGCAGCGCCGAGGTGCCGCTGTCCGACACGCTGAAGTACGACGGCACCAAGGGCGCCTTCGACGCCAACGGCCTCGACAGCGAGACCCTGGTCTACGACGACGCCAACAAGGTGTTCTGGACCTCGGACGAATACGGCCCGTTCATCGTCAAGATCGACGCCGCGACCTTCAAGATCATCAAGCGTTATGCGCCCGGCAGCTTGCCCGACGTGCTGAGGAATCGTCGCGCGAACCGCGGCATGGAAGGTCTGGCGATGGATGTCGCCGGCGGCAAGCTGCACGGCTTCCTGCAGAGCCCGATCGATCCCGTGGACAACGCCGGCAAGAGCATCGAGGTCGTCGACAGCGCCGACCTGGACCAGGACGGCAAGAACACCGACAAGGTGAAGGTCCGCGACTTCGCGCAGTTCGCGCGCTGGATCGAGTTCGACCCGAAGACTGAGACTTCGAAGCTGTACGCCTACCCGCTGAGCTACCCGCTCGCCGCCAAGGGCGAGAAGTGGGATCGCAACCGCACGGGCAGCGCCAAGCTGGGCGACCTGGTGTCGCTGGGCAACGGCAAGTTCATCGTGGTGGAGCAGGGCGCCGATGCGAATGGCGCGGTGCGCAACTTCCTGATGCTCGTCGAGGTGCCGGCCACGGCGACCGACATCGCCGCGATCGGCATCGAGCTCGAGAAGAACAGCATCGACGGCGTGACGACCTCGGCCGTGAGCTGGGCCAACGTCGTGAAGCTGAAGAAGACGGTGCTGCTCGACCTGAACGCCGCCGGCTGGAAGGCCGAGAAGGCCGAGGGCCTGGCGATCGTCGACGGCAACACGCTGGCGCTGATCAACGACAACGACTTCGGTCTGAAGACGGTGCTGGCGGATGCCAAGGGCAAGCCGGTCGCCGGCGATCCGACCGAGTGCACGGTCGATGTCAACGGCGTGATCGCCCAGGACGGCACCTGCGCGGCCGGCGCGGTCCTGTCGCGCGTCACGCGCGGCAACGAGGTCGACCGTCTGACGCACCTGTGGCTGTTCAAGTTCCCGAAGGCGCTCAACACCTTCAGCGCGCAGTAAGCGGGTGCGGCGCGGGGCGCAGGGCGCTCCGTGCCGCTGGTTCGCGTCCCCCGGCAGGAGTGACGTCAGGTCGAGCTGAAAAATCCCTGCTCGCTGCTGCTGCTTTTCCACTGATGCCTGCGCGTGGTCCTCGGTCTGCGCGCTCTCACCCTGGAAACGCGGCCGCAAAAATGAAAGTTCACTCCTCACAGACGACACTGCAACCCCCCGAGTTGGAGCCGGCGTCGGCGTCGGCTTCGGTGCCGGCTTCGGCACCCACGCCGGAAGAGGAAGGTGCGCTACCGGCTGTGCGCGCCGAACATCCGAACGATGCCGTCATCCGCGCTCAGAAGAAGGCGACAGCGCAACACTTCGCCGAGAAGGCCTTCAAGGAATCGCAGGCATTCAAGGAGTGGGGCGACGCCAGCACAGACAGAGGTCGCGCCTTGGACGCGTTCATGCGACGGGAAGTCGAGGTGCTGACGCGCAGGAATGACGCCGGTCCGCTCAAGCCTTTCAGGTCGAGTGATTCCTACGGTGCGGGCAAGGCGATCAAGGAATTCTGCAGCGAGCCGCTCAAGCACGAACATCGAGCCCTCCTTGAGCAGATCGAGGGAGACGTCGATCGCGCATTCGTCGACTTCTCGCTGGACAAGCCCTCCGCCAGAGCGTTGATTCTCGCGGCACGCATGTCCCACGTCGTCAAGGGGCTGAGCGATGGGCAGCTCGACAAGTGGATGAAACGGGTGACGACAGATAACTATTGCGCCGTCGTCAGCCGCATGTCCGACATGCGTGGGAATGGCGTCGACTACCGCAGGGTCATGGCAGACCGGCTGTGGCCGACCATGGCCCTGGTGCGCGCGGAGCACGACCGTCGCGCGGCGCTCCCGAAGCGGACGGAGCCGGCGGGTGCCACGGCGCCTGCTGATCCCACGGCCTTGCCTGATCCCGCAGCGCTGGGTCTTCGCGAGGAGCAGGGCCTCGACTATGAGCAGGTGACCCCGAAGGTCTGAGGCGCCGTCCCTGCACCGCGCCAAGACGGGTCAACCCGAGGTGTCGTCCGGCACCCTGCAGTGGGAGGCCGCTGGCGGAGAATGCCGGCAGCACACACTCTCCGCTGTCGAGCATGACCTCTCCCCTCCTCGCCCGCACCGCCGCGGCCGCGCTTGTCGCGGCCGTTTCCTTTGGCGCCGCCGCCGACGCGCTGGCGCAGAACGCGACGCCGGCCGCAGCGGCCAGCGCAGGCGTCACCGCGGCGCCGGAAGGGCCGCTCGACCAGTTGCCCTACACGCCGAGTCTCGACACCGCGGCGATGGACCGCAGCGCCGATCCTTGCGAAGACCTCTACCAGTACGCCTGCGGCGGCTGGATGGCCGCCAATCCGATCCCGCCGGACCAGGCGCGCTGGTCGGTCTACGCCAAGATGGCCAACGAGAACCAGCGCTACCTCTGGAGCATCCTGGACAAGCTCTCGGCGGCCGACCCGCAGCGCACGGCGAATCAGGCCCGCATGGGCGACTACTTCGCCGCCTGCATGGACGAGTCTGCCGCCGACCGCCACGCGCTGACGCCGCTGCGCCCGCTGCTGTCGCGCATCGATGCGCTCAAGGACCGGCGCGAACTGCCTGCGCTGCTGGCCGCGCTGCACCTCGCGACCAACAACGAGCGCGTGCTCTTCCACTTCACGTCGGGCCAGGACATGGCCGACTCGACGCGCGTGATCGCGTTCGCCTACGCCGGAGGCCTGAGCCTCCCCGACCGCGAGTACTACTTCAAGGCCGACGACAAGTCGCGCGCGTTGCGCGACCAGTTCATCGCGCACGTGGCACGCAGCTTCGAGCTGCTCGGCGACACGCCCGAGGCCGCACGCACGCAGGCCCGGCAGGTGATGGCCCTCGAGACCGCGTTGGCGCGGGCCTCGCTGAGCCGGGTCGACAAGCGCGACCCCTACAAGGGCTTCCATCCGATGAAGGCCGCCGGCCTGCAGGCATTGACGCCGGGCTTCGACTGGGCCGCTTACCAGCGCGGGCTGGGCCTGGACCCGCAGGCGACCTACAACGTCACCGAGCCCGCGTTCTTCAAGGCGCTGTCGAAGGAACTGCGCCAGCGCGACCTTGCGCAACTCCGCAACTACCTGCGTTGGCAACTGGTCAGCAGCCAGGCGCCGACGCTGTCGGGCGCGGCTGTCCAGGCGAACTTCGAGTTCTTCGGCCAGACGCTGCAAGGCGTGCCGCAGCTGAAGGCCCGCTGGAAGCGCTGCGTCGAGCTGGTCGATGCGCAGCTCGGCGAGGCGCTGGGCCAGGAATTCGTCGCGCGCAACTTCAGCCCCGACCTGAAGGACAAGACGCTGACGATGACCAAGCAGATCGAGGACGCGATGGCCGCGCGCATCCGGTCGCTGAGCTGGATGAGCGAGACGACGAAGCAGCGCGCGCAGGAGAAGCTCCACGCGATCGTCAACAAGGTCGGTTACCCGGATCGCTGGCGCGACTACGGCGCCCTGACGGTGGCGCGCGACGACTTCGCCGGCAACGTGATGCGCGGCAACGACTTCGAGCTCAAGCGTCAGCTCGCCAAGATCGGCAAGCCGCTGGACCGTGGCGAATGGGGCATGACGCCGCAGACGGTCAACGCGTACTACGACGCGCAGATGAACGACATCAACTTCCCTGCCGGCGTGCTGCAGCCGCCGCTGTTCGATCCGAAGCTGGACGACGCGCCGAATTACGGCAACACCGGCGGCACGATCGGCCATGAGCTGATCCACGGCTTCGACGACGAAGGCCGGCAGTTCGACGCCAAGGGCAACCTGCGCGACTGGTGGACGAAGAAGGACGGCCAGGCCTTCGAGCAACGCGCGGCCTGCGTGACGAAGCAGTACGCGCAGTACGTGGTCGTCGACGACATCCGCATCAACAGCAAGCTGACGCTGGGCGAGGACCTGGCCGACCTGGGCGGCCTGGTGCTGGCGCACGCGGCGTGGAAGGCGCAGATCGCCGACATGTCGCCGAAGCCGGCGGACCGCGACGGCCTGACGCCGGAGCAGCGCTTCTTCGTCGGATTCGCGCAATGGGACTGCAGTCATGCCCGACCTGAATATGCGCGGGTGCATGCGTTGACCGACCCGCATTCACCGGGGCGCTACCGGATCAACGGCGTCGCCGTGAACATGCCCGAGTTCGAGCAGGCCTTCCGCTGCAAGCCGGGGCAGAAGATGGTGAAGCCGGACGCGGAGCGCTGCCGGGTGTGGTGAGGCGGTTTTTCCGCCGAACCACGTGGGTTTGCATGAGTGACTGATGGATGGTCCCGGCCGCGCAACGCGTGCCGGGCCGATGTCTTTCCACTCCATCCGTCAGGCCATGCCCCTCCACCTTCCTCTCCGCACCTTTCAGTCGCCCACGACTGATCCCATCCACGACGATGCGACGTCGACATCCGGTCCCGCGGACGTGGGGGCTGCGCCTCACGACGTCGATTCGGTGGTGCCATATCGCGCCGGCGCGAAAGAACTGAACTACATCCAGATCGAGTTTCAGAAGCATCCCCTCGGCGGCCGGCGCCTCAAGAAGAAGGCCGACGCCGACGTGCTCTACACCACGATCGACGCCATCCAGACGAAGGCGCTCAAGCTCGCATCACCGGGCATCGATGCGCATCGACCACCGCCCAAGCCGTGTGCGGGCGGGTTGCGACCGCTACCGCCGCCACGGCCGCTACCGCCGGTACCGCTGCGAGTCCGGACGGCCGCCGCAGAACCGGCGGCGGCGATCCATGCCCCGTCGAAAGCCTCGGCCGTCCCGGCCAAGGACAGGTTGACGCTGGACCAGGCGCGCAAGGCCATGGAGTCCGTCGTCAAGGAAATGGTCCAGGAGTTCGTGACGTCGAATCCCGCGCGCTTCAGGAAATTGACTGGCGCACCGAAGGCGTCCTTCGGTGCTGGCGTTTCAGCGAAGACGCTGGCAGATCGTTTGAGAGGAGCGCGCTTCGAACAATGCGTCGACGCCTATGTCGTGGCCGCCCGTGCGGCGAAGCGCTTCGAGCCCCGGGAGATCCACGAACTGGCCGGAAAGGTCGCATCGATGGCGACCCTTCAGGCGCTCTCCGAGTTGACGAAAGGGCAGAGAAGGGTCTTCCAGCGTCATGCGCGGAACCTGCCCGCGGCGGAACGCGCCCTGCTGGCGTCGGAGCCCATCATGGATTCCATGGCGTGTGCGAACGCGCGCGACGGGGTCCTCCTGGCAATGAAGGACTTCCTGGCCGACAGTGCCACGCCGCGCGCGGTGGCACTCAGCTGATCAGCAGGTCCTCGGCCGTCTTCCCGGCGGCCAGCGCGTCCTTGAACCAGTTCGGGCGCTTGCCCACGCCGGTCCAGGTGCGACCGGCGCCGTCGTGGTACTTCGGAGCGCCCGCGCTGCGCGAGGCCTTGGCCTTGCGCGGACCCGCGGCGGCTTTCGCGACCTTGCCTGCCTTGGCCGCTCTGCCCCGGCCCGACGACTTCGTCGCGGCCGTGCCGAACAGCTCTTCGGCCGTGAGTCCGTAATGATCGATGGCCTCACGGATGCGCTCGACGACGCCGGAGATCTCCTTCGCGCGCAGCGACTCGGCTTCCTTCTTCAGCTTCTCGATCTGGGACAGGACTTGCTTCAAGGACTTGGCCATTCAACGGGCTCCATTCGGGTGTTTGACATCGGGCATTCGCCTCTAAGTCGCAGACCTCCCGGTCGCGACTGTAGCGCTTGGTGGTCACCGATGCGGAAACAACACAGCGACTTCCTTCGATGCGGGATCGATTCCACTGATTCCGGTAGGGTGCGGCGCGACAAATGCGTCGATGGGGCAGTCGATCCGGCGTCCGAATGCGCATTCATTGCGCTTCAGCAGAACGCCGATTCAGGGGCGATTCGGCGTGGCAAAGGGCGTTCATCTCTCCGTAGAGTGATCCGTGATTCACCACAGTTCACCGGACGGAGTGCCGCGATGGTTCGTTCCACACACCCGATCAATACGCCGACCTATCTGCGGCTGCGCGACCAGATCCGCAGCGACATCGAGGACGGCTGCTGGCGGCTGGGGCAGCACCTGACGCTGCATGAGCTGAGCGCGCATTACAGCGTCAGCAATGTCCCGGTGCGGGAGGCGCTGCTGCAGCTGCAGGGCGACGGCATGGTGGACATGCGGATGAACAAGGGCGCGGTGGTGCGGGCGGTCGACGCGCGTTTCATCGACGAGTATTTCGATGTCCGCGAGGCGTTGCAGTCCATGCTGCTGGCGCGGGCCTGCCGGACGATGGGAGCGGGCTCGGCCCAGACGCTGTCCGGCGTGAACGCGCTGCTGGGGCCGTTGGAGGACGCCACGCGCGCCGGCCGCGTGCGGGAGCTGCTGGCGGCGGACGAAGCCCTGCAGGATCACCTGGGTCGCCTGGGTGGCAACGACCAGGCCCTGGGCATGCAGGCGTCCCGCGGGCGTTTGCTGGAGGCATTCCGGCGCGCGCGGGTGGCGCTGTGGGCGCCGGAACTCGAGATCCTGGCCGCGCAGGGACGCGCGATGCTGCAGGCGCTCATGCACGCCGATCCCGCCATCGCCAGCGAGGCGGTGCGCCGCCATGTGGCGGCGTCGCGCGCCTACATGCTGCGGATGCTGAAGGTGCCGGAATCGCCGGTGCCACCGACGCCGCCGGTGCCGAGGTGACGATGTCTCGCGCCGCAGCCATCATCAAAGCGGCAGCGAGCTCGCCTTCAGGCAACGCAGCACGAAGCTCGACTTGCTGTGCCGCACGCCGGGGATCTTGTAGAGCTTCTCGCGCAGCAGCCGCTCGTAGTCACGCGTGTCGCGGACGGACAGGCGCAGCACGTAGTCGTAGTCCCCGGACACGAGATACGCGTCGATCACCTCGGGGATCGCTTCGAGGTGCCGCGCGAACTCCGCCATCGCCGCGTCGGTGTGCTTGTTCAGCGTCAACTGGACGATGAGCTGCTCGGGGCGGCCGATCTTCTCGGCGTTGACCTTGACGGTGTAGCCCTCGATCACGCCCGACTCCTCGAGCCGCTTGATGCGCGTCCAGCACGGGGACGTCGTCAGGCCCACCTCTTCGCTGACTTCCTGGAGGCTGGCCCGCGCATTGCGCTGCAAGGCCCGCAGGATGGCGCGATCGAACTTGTCGAGTTTGATTTCCTGATCCATGTCGCTTTTGAAGGAAAGTTTGCTGCGATGGCGATTCTAGGAGGCAAGAACGGCAACGCTTCCCGGGAGGGGCCCGGGATACTGACCCGCATGAATGCATTGATCGACGGCGCCGTGCTGGGCGCCCCTGAAGCCACGACGCGCAACGGCGCGCAGACGCTCCTCGACACGCTGGTCGCCTGCGGGGTCGACACCGTCTTCGGCTATCCCGGCGGCGCGGTGCTGCCGCTGTATGACGCGCTGCATGGCGAGCCGCGGCTGCGGCACATCCTGGTCCGTCACGAGCAGGCGGCCGTGCACGCCGCCGAGGGCTACGCGCGCAGCACGGGACGCCTGGGCGTGGTGCTGGTGACCTCGGGGCCGGGGATGAGCAACACGACGACGGGGTTGCTGGACGCACTGTGCGACTCGATCCCGGTGCTTTGCATCAGCGGGCAGGTGAACAGCGCCGTGATCGGCACGGATGCGTTCCAGGAGTGCGATGCGTTGGGCATTTCGCGTCCGGTGACGAAGTGGAACGCGCAGTTGCGGCCCGGCGACGATGTGGCGGCGCGCTTGCGGCAGGCCGTGGACATCGCGCGGGGCGGACGGCCGGGGCCTGTCCTGCTGGATGTGCCCAAGGACGTGCAGCTGGCGCCAGCGCGTCAGACCTCGAGCCTGCCGATCAGGACGCTCAGGGAGATGCCGGCCGTGGACGTGCGCGCGGTCGAGCAGGCGGCGGACTGGATCGCGACAGCGCAGCGCCCGGTGTTCTACGGCGGCGGCGGGCTGATCAACGCAGGGGACGTGGCCTGCGCGGCGTTTGCGGCCTCGGTTGCGCTGAGCGGCGCGCCCTGCACGTTGACCTTGATGGGGCTCGGAGCGGTGCCTGCGTCATCGCCGCAGTGGTTGGGCATGCTCGGCATGCACGGCACGCTGGAGGCCAACCTGGCGATGCATCACGCCGACCTGATCGTGTGCGCGGGCGCGCGTTTCGACGATCGGGTGACGGGGCGCCTGGACAGCTTCGCCCCCAACGCCCGGGTGATCCATCTGGACGTCGATCCGGCGTCGATCGACAAGGTCCGCCGCGCGGATCTCGCGCTGTGCGGCGATGCACGCGTGCTGTTGCCAAGGCTGCGGCGCGCGCTGGAGCAACGCGCGATGCCGCCGGAACGGCTCGTGGACTGGTGGAGGCGCATCGATGCCTGGCGGTCGCAGCGTTCGCTGGCCTTCGAGGACACGCCGGACGTGATCGCCCCGCAGGCATTGATGACGCGGCTGCAGGCACAACTCGCCGGCCGCGACGCGATCGTGTCGACCGATGTCGGCCAGCATCAGATGTGGGCGGCGCAGCACCTCGCGTTCGAGCAGCCGCGGCGATGGCTGACTTCGGGCGGCGCAGGCACGATGGGTTACGGCCTGCCCGCGGCGATCGGCGCGCAGGTGGCGCATCCAGAGCGGTTGGTCGTCTGCGTCAGCGGGGATGCGTCGATCCTGATGAACCTGCAGGAGATGGCGACGGCGCGCCAGCATCGCGCGGCGGTCAAGGTCGTGCTCTGCAACAACGGGCACATGGGCATGGTGCGGCAATGGCAGGAGCTCCACCATGGCGAGCGCTACAGCCACAGCTACAACGCGTGCATGCCGGACTTCGTCGCGGTCGCGAAAGGCTTCGGTTGGCAGGCCTTGCGCGTCGAGCGCCGGGAGAACCTCGACGCCGCGCTGTCCGAGTGCCTGGCGAGCGACGGTCCGTACTTCCTCGACGTCGACGTCGCGCCGGCGGAGAACTGCTTTCCAATGATCCCGGCGGGGAAGGGGCATCAGGAGGTGATGCTTCGATAGGCGGGAATGACACTTCCCGTCGCTCCCGCCTTCCCTTCGATCAGTAGCCGATAGGCACGATCGCGAGCTTGGGATCGTCCGTCGGCACGACCACCACGCCGCCGTCCGCGCTGACCACGAGCTGGCGCGGCAGCAAGGCCCGGGCGTATCCGGCAACCTTGTAACCCTGAACCAGCGCGCCAGCCGGTGTGTGGACCCAGAAGTCGTAGGTCGAGTACCAACCCTGGATTCCGCAGATTGCGCGGCCGTCACTGGTGACCTCGATGTTGTTTGGATATGCGTCGCCGCCAGGCAACGCGGTGGGCGTGGTGCCGTTTCCGCGATTCTGCACGACGCACCGGTAGCCGCCGACGCTGCTGGCGGCCGCCGAGTAGACCCGCGTGGCGTCTGGCGAGTAGGCGGCATCGACAACGTTGCCCGCATCCTGAAGCGTGAACTGGGTACCTTGGAGGAACAGGCCGCCATTTACGACGGAATACTGGATGCCGCTCTCACCGATGCCCAAGCCGATCGAGCTCTGGCCGTCCGGGCTCACGGCAAACTGATTCGCCGTCATGCCGCCGAGCACATGGCCGTTGGGTTCCGTTGCGCTGACGCGATAGACATCGCTGCCGGCGTAAAGCACTTCGACACCTGACGGACGGCCGACCGCCAGGAACTGCGGCGTGTCGGCGGTGCGGCGTTGCGGTACGGCACGAAGCTTCACGAAGTCCGGCAGGCGCAGGACGGCGAACTCCTTGCGCACGTTGTCATGCAGGTACAGCAGGCCGCCGTCGGGCGAGACTGCCATGGCGTCCAGCTGTGTGCCCGGCAGCGTCACGGTCGTCTCGATCGCGCCGGTGTGCGCGTTGACGACGTCGATCGACGCTCCGAGCGCGCTCGCATACACCCATGGCCGGATCGTGTCCGCGACCACGCGCTGGTAGGCGGTGTTGATCGTGCGCGCGACGGCGCCGGTCGTGCCCTTCCACAACGCCACGCGAATCTTCGACGGTTCCACGTCGGCGTCGGAGGTCGTCAGCGTTACCGTCGCGTAGCTGATGGCGTCGTCCGGCAACGTCGCAGGATTCGCAGTCACCGTGAGCTGGTTGCCCGCCGTGGCCACGGCAAGCCAGGCTGTATCCGAGCTTGCGCTCCACGGGACCGCAGCGCCATAAGACGTGCCCACCTGGACGACGCGGGTCAGGACCTGGCCGAGCGGCGTACTTGCGAGACCGATGCCTGCGCGCTGCGGCAACAAGCGGCGCTGGTCCCGCTGAACGCTCAGCGGCACGTCGACGATGAGCGTGTCGCCGTTCACCAGCGCGGTCACCCTGGCGTTGACAACCGTGCTGCCGATGGGTGCGGCCACGTTGCTGAAACCCACGGAGAAGCTCGCTGGGGCCGCGCCGCCGACATTGCCGCCCGCCGGTGCCGACAGCCAGGACGGCAGGCCGGTGACCGTGAAGGGCCAGCTGTTGCTTCCCGTGTTGAGGGTCAGGTCGATGGGCTGCGCCACTTGGAAACGGCCGTGGATGCCGCCGAGGTAGATCATGCCGCCCGGTGCGGCGAGCGTCGCCGGCACCAGATTGAGCTTGACGGGGATGCTGGCCGAGGCCAAGCCCGTGGACACGAACTCCGCATTCGCGTTGTAAGTGCCCGAGCCGAGGCGAGGCGTGTTCGCGTCCGCGGTAAGGGTCACTTCGGCAGGTGCCGTGCCGGTCAACGGCGAGATCTTGAGCCAGCTCTGCGTGCTGGAAGCCTGCCAGGGCGAGTTGCCGGCGTTGTTCAGGTCGACCTGGATCGACTGCGGAGGGATCGGTGCGCCGTTGACCGCCGTGAAGATTGCCCCCTCCGCCTTTGAGAACACAAAGGCGGTAGGCAGAATCTCCAATTGGACGGACTGAGTGGCGAGACGGCCGTCCGCGGTCTTCACGGTGACGGTGCCGGTGTACTTGCCCATGGCCAGACCTGCTGCGTCGGGACGAAGCGTCAGGCCGACGTTGCCGGTGCCGGAGAGTGGCTCGGCGCGCAACCACGCGCTGTCGGAGGTCGCGGTCCAATTCGCATCCGCCGTGCCGCTAAGGGCCACCGTGCCGGACACCCCGCCTTGGTGCACCGTGAAGCTGGTCGTGCCCGCGGCGGTCAGCGAGAACGGACGCGCGTTCACGATGATGTCGTAAGGCAGGGACACCGGAGAACCGGGATACTGGGCGCTGCAGCCGGCGTCTCGGCAGAGCTTGATCTGAAGCGTGCCGGTGTAGCGTCCGGCGCTCAGTCCGGCAGCCGTGCGCAGTGTCGCGACCAGCGTGTTTCCGGTCAGCGGCCCGAGAGAGACAGTGCTGTCGAGGACTCCCTTGTCGTCAACGACCACGGCGTAGACCGTGCCCGAGAAGGCTGCCGGATCGTTGACCGTGGCGGTGACGGCCAACGTCGATGCCCTGCCGGCGACAATATCGGAGGGAGCGCTGATCGGCGCGAACGACACCGGGGGGCGGTGCTTGATTGCCGCTATCTCCGCCACCGCCGCCACCACCGCCACATGCGGTCAAGAGGGCGCTGGCGAGAATGCCGATGCCGAGCAGCACGAACGAGCGTCCGCACAGGTTGTGAGTCATATGAGTTTTCCCTCGGTCAAGGCGCGGAGGAGGCGCACCGATTTTTTTTTGGAACCGCAGTGTTGCGGCCGAGGGATTCTGTCATTGCGGCGTTAAGGGCCGCCAGCCGGGCTCCGCCTCTTTTGGGGGGCCGATGCTCTTGTGCGGATTGCGCTCAGTCCGACAACGCCCGCATCACCGCATACAGATCCGACTTCCCCTCGAACCCGATCCCCGGCAGGTCCGGCAGCGTGACGTAGGAGTTCTCCACCTTCACCCCGTCAGGGAAACCGCCGAAGGGCTGGAACAGGTCTGGATAAGACTCGTTACCGCCCAGGCCCAGGCCGGCCGCGATGTTCAGCGACATCTGGTGCCCGCCGTGCGGCACGCAGCGGCTCGCGGACCAGCCGTGTTCCTTGAGCATGTCCAGCGTGCGCAGGTACTCGACCAGGCCGTAGCTCAGCGCGCAGTCGAACTGCAGCCAGTCGCGGTCCGGCCGCATGCCGCCGTAGCGGATCAGATTGCGCGCGTCCTGCATGGAGAACAGGTTCTCGCCCGTCGCCATCGGATTGGCGTAGTAGTTGCGTAGCGTCGCCTGCAGCTCGAAGTCCAGCGGATCGCCGGCTTCCTCGTACCAGAACAGGTCGTACTTCGACAGCGCCTTCGCATACGCGATCGCCGTGTCCAGGTCGAAGCGCCCGTTGGCGTCGACGCACAGCTTCTGCCCGTCGCCCAGCACGCTCAGGATCGAGTCGATGCGGCGCAGGTCCTCGTCCAGCGACGCGCCGCCGATCTTCTTCTTCACCACCGAGTAGCCGCGGTCGATGTAGCTGCGCATCTCGTCCTTGAGCTTGCCGTGGTCCTGGCCCGGGTAGTAGTAGCCGCCCGCGGCATAGACGAAGACCTTGCGGTCCGGCGTGCCGGTGCCGTAGCGCTCGGCCAGCAGCTGGAACAGCGGCTTGCCTTCGATCTTCGCGACCGCGTCCCACACCGCCATGTCGATGGTGCCGATGGCGACGGAGCGCTCGCCGTGACCGCCGGGCTTCTCGTTGGTGAACATCGCGTCCCAGACCTTGTGGGCATCGAGGATGCCGCGGCTGTCCAGCAGCGAATCGGGATCGGCCTCGAGGATGCGCGGGATGAAGCGCTCTCGCATCAGCGTGCCCTGGCCGTAACGGCCGTTGGAGTTGAAGCCGTAACCCACCACCGGCTTGCCGTCGCGGATCACGTCCGTGATGACCGCCACGAGGCTCAGGGTCATCTTGCTAAAGTCGATGTAGGCGTTGCGGATGGGGCTGCTGATCGGCAGCGTCTTTTCTCGGATCTCGACGATCTTCACGGGGAACTCCACTTCAGGTTGGCTCGAATGGGTCGCATGATCCCGCCGCACCCCCTCGCGAGGCCAATTCAGTTTTCTTAGCTTTTGATGCCTTGCGGGCACCGCCTCCTCGCCCCCTGCTTCCACCCCCACCGCCATGACCCTGAACCTGAGCTGGATCGATGACTTCATGGTGCTGGCCGCCAGCGGCAACTTCTCGCGCGCGGCGGAAGAGCGCCACATGACGCAGCCCGCCTTCAGCCGGCGCATCCGCGCGCTGGAAGAGTGGCTGGGCACGGACCTCTTCGATCGCAGCTCCCAGCCCGCGCGGCTGACCGACGCAGGCGTGTGGTTCCGAAAGACCGCGCAGGAGCTGCAGGCGCATGTCGCCCGCGTCCCCGGCGAGGCGCGCGCCATCGCGGAAGCCAGCTCGCAGACGCTGCGCTTCGCGGCGACGCATGCGCTGTCGTTCTCGTTCATGCCGCGCTGGCTGCGCGCGCTGGAAGCCCGCACCAGCGTCGGTCCGGTGAACCTCGTCTCCGACACCCAGCAGAAATGCGAGGCGCTGCTGCTGCAGAGCCAGGTGCAGTTCGTGCTCGCGCATGGGCACCGGCAGGTGCAGGGGCCGTTGGACGAGGCGGCGTTCGCCCGCGTGGTCGTCGGCCAGGATGAACTGCTGCCGGTCTGCGCGCCCGATGCGGACGGCGGGCCGGCGCATCCGCTCGAATCCGGGAAGGGATCGAAGGGGGCCGCGGTACCGCTGCTCGCCTACAGCTCGGAGTCCGGACTGGGTCGCATCCTGCGCGAGGTCAAGGGCACGGCGCTGGACCGGCTCAACGTGCAACCGGTGTTCACGGCGCATCTGGCGTCGGTGTTGCGCACGATGGCGCTGGACGGCCGCGGTGTGGCCTGGCTGCCGAAGATCCTCATCGGCGACGACCTCTCCGCTGGGCGGCTGGTGGTCGCCGGGGGCAAGGACTGGCACCTGGACCTCGACATCCGCCTGCATCGCGATCGCGGCGCGATGGGCGCGGCGGCGGAGACGTTCTGGGCGGCGGTGGACGGCGGTGCCGGCGCGGCATCAAAGCCAACTAATCCGGCATTGGTGTGAAGCGGCGCGGGTCTCGATGATCGGCACAGGCCGGGGCGGTCGCCTCGGGCTGAGCCACAGATCCCATCAGAGGACATCGAGGAGACACGCATGGACAAGATCCGCAGGCGGCTGGCGTTGACCGGCATCGCGGTGGCGCTGGGCGTCGTGACGACGCTGGCGCGCGCCGAATTCCCGGACAAGCCGGTGACGCTGATCGTGCCGTTCGCGGCCGGCGGGCCGTCGGACAAGATCGCCCGCGACCTGGCCGAGGCGCTGCGCAAGAAGCTCGGCCAGACGGTCATCGTCGAGAACGTCGGCGGCGCGGGTGGCACGCTGGGCACCTCGCGCGTGGCCAAGGCGCCGCCGGACGGCTACACGCTGCTGGTGCACCACATCGGCTTCGCGACCGCGCCGTCGCTCTATCGCAAGCTGCCGTACAAGGGCATCGACGACTTCGCCTTCCTCGGCCTGATCAACGAGGCGCCGTCCACGCTGATCGCCAAGCCGTCGATGCCGGCCAAGACCTTCGACGAGCTGCGCAAGGTCATCGCGGCCGACCCGTCGAAGATCAACCTCGCGCATGCCGGCGTGGGCTCCGCGTCGCAGCTGTGCGGGCTGATGCTGCAGTCGGCGTTGAAGACCAACCTGACCTCGGTGCCGTACAAGGGCACCGGCCCGGCGATGACCGACCTGATGGGCGGCCAGGTCGACCTCATGTGCGAGCAGGCCACCAACGCCGTGCCGCAGATCGAGGGCGGCAAGGTCAAGGCCTACGCGGTGACCAGCACGCAGCGGATGGCGCTGCCGGCGCTGGCCGCGTTGCCGACGCTGTCGGAGGCCGGGCTGAAGGACTTCAGCGTGACCGTCTGGCACGGGCTCTACGCGCCGAAGGACACCCCCGCGCCGGTGCTGAAGAAGCTCAACGACGCGCTGAAGGCCGCGTTGAAGGACCCGGACCTGGTCAAGCGTTCGGAGGCGCTCGGCATCAGCGTCGTCAACGACGGCCGGCTCGAACCGGCCGGCCACAAGCACTTCGTCGAGACCGAAGTCGCGCGCTGGAAGAAGGTGATCGAGGCGTCGGGGCAGTACGCGGATTGATCGCCGATTGACGCCCACCGCCGCTCCCAACGGGAGCGGCGGTAGCCCTCAACCCATGCTGCGGAGCACGTTCTCCGCCGCCTGCTTCACATGCTCGCCGCACAACCGCGCGGCGAGCTCGCCGTCGCGCTGCTCGATCGCCGTGACGATCGCATCGAGCTCCCGCAGCGTCTCGGGCAGCCGCCCCGGCTGCGCCATCGAGATGCGGCGCAGCACCGTCACGCGGTTGTTCAGCTGCTTCAGCATCTGCCCCGCCACGGTGTTGCCGCAGCCCTCGACCAGGATGTCGTAGAACTGGTTCTTGATCGTGAGGATCCGGGCCCGGTCGCCGGCGGCATGCGCCTGCGCGAGCTCGGTCAGCTTGGCGCGCAGCGCCGCCCGCTGGGGGTCCGACGCGTTCGTCGCGAAGCCACGTCCGGCCAGGCTCTCCAGGCTGGCGCGGACCTCGTAGATCTCGCGCACCTCGTCGCGCGAGATGCTGGTCACCTCCGGCCCGCGGTGCGGAATGATCGTGATGAGCCCCTCGGCCTGCAGGTGCTGCAGCGACTCCCGCACGCAGGAGCGGCTGACGTCCAGGCTCTCGCAGAGCTCCCGCTCCGACAGCTTCTGACCCGGCGCGAGCACGCCGTCCAGGATGGCGGTGCGCAGCGCCTGGGTGGCGCGCTGGCGCAGTGACGTCTCTTCGCGGGCAACTTTGACGAGGCTCATGAGCCGGATCCTACCTGTGGGCGGGCGATGTCCAGACGGACAGATCACCTGATGTTCATACAGACGGATTGTCATACAACACGTCCACCGCGCTTTCAATCCTCGTATTCCTAGTGTCGGATTGTCCGACAATCCGACTACATTGGGCCATCGACCGGCCGCAGACGGCTCGTCTCGTCCCCACCCCATCACCAGGAGTTTCCGATGACCCGTGCGTACGCCCCGAAGAACCAGGCCCTGTTCGACCAAGGTCTCTCGACCCGCCGCGAGGTGCTCGGCGCCGAGTACGTCGACGCCTCGATCAAGAACGCCACGGACTTCAACATCGACATGCAGGAGCTGGTCACGCAGTACTGCTGGGGCGACGTGTGGAACCGACCGGGGCTGGACCGCCGCACGCGCTCCTTCCTGAACCTGGCCATGATCACCGCGCTGAACCGCCCGCACGAGCTGAAGCTGCATGTGCGCGGCGCCATCAACAACGGCCTGACCCGCGACGAGATCAAGGAAGTCTTCCTGCAGACGGCGATCTACTGCGGCGTGCCGGCGGCGATCGACTCGTTCCGGGTCGCCGCCGAGGTGTTCAAGGACATGGACGCCTGAGGAGCCGCCGCCATGACCCGCATCGGATTCATCGGCCTGGGCATGATGGGCACGCCCATGGCCCACCTGCTGCACGCCGCCGGCCACGAGCTGGTCGTGCAGGACGCCCGGCCGGAGGTCGCCCGGGCCTTCGCTGACGCCCACGCCGGCGCGCGCATCGCCAGCGGCGCCTCGGACTTCGCGGCTTGCGAGGTCCTCGTGACCATGCTGCCGAACTCGGACATCGTCGACGCCGTCGTGGGGCCGCTGGCCGCGCAACTCCAGCGCGGCGCGGTGGTGGTGGAAATGAGCTCCGCCGATCCCAATCGCACCCGCGCGCTCGCCGAGCGTCTGGGCGAGGCCGGCATCACGCTGATCGATGCGCCGGTCTCGGGCGGCGTCAAGAAGGCCGTGGCGGGCACGCTCGCCATCATGGTGGGCGGCGACGTCCCCGCCTTCGAGCGGGTGCGTCCGGCGCTGGAGACGATGGGCAAGGCCATCACCCATGTCGGCCCGGTCGGCGCCGGCCATGCGCTGAAGGCGCTGAACAACTACGTGTCCGCCGCCGCGCTGATCGCCACCGCGGAAGCGATCCATGTGGGCGAGGCCTTCGGCATCGACCCGGCCACGATCGTCGATGTGATCCAGGCCTCGACCGGGCGGAACAATACGACCGAGAACAAGGCCCACCAGTTCATGCTGAACGGTGCGTTCAACTCGGGCTTCTCGCTGGCGCTGCAGGCGAAGGATGTGGGCATCGCCGCGTCGCTGGGCCGCGCGATGGGCCTGCCGATGGCCCTGGCGCAGGACGTGTACGCGATGACCGCGGAGGCCTCCGAATCGCTCGGTCCGGCCGCGGATCACACCGAGCTCTTCCGTTTCGTCGGCAGGGCCTGACGCGATGAGCGCTTCCTTCGACGTCGTCAACCCCGCGACCGGCGAGCGCGTCGCGCAGGTGCGCAAGGCCTCGGCGCCAGAGGCGCAGGCGGCCATCGAGGCGGCGCGCATCGCACAGGTCGATTGGCGGCGGCGCGGCGGTCACGCCCGCGCCGAGGTGCTGCAGCGTTGGTTCGAGCTCGTCATCGCGAAGACCGACGAACTGGCACGCGTCATGGTCTCCGAGCAAGGCAAGCCGCTGGCGGAAGCGCGCGCCGAGATCGTCTATGCCGCGAGCTACATCCGCTTCTACGCCGAGGAGGCGCGGCGCTTGCATGGCGAGACGATCCCGGCCTCGTCGCCGGATCGCCGGCAGCTCGTCGTGCGCGAGCCGGTGGGCGTCTGCGCCGCGATCACGCCGTGGAACTTCCCCGCCGCGATGATCACGCGCAAGGTGGCGCCGGCGCTCGCGGCCGGCTGCACGATGGTGCTGAAGCCGTCGGAGCTGACGCCGCTGACCGCATTGCGACTCGCGGAACTCGCGCTCGACGCCGGCCTCCCGGTCGGCGTGCTGAACGTCGTCATCGGTGATGCCGTCGAGATCGGCGCGGCGCTCACGTCGTCGCCGACGGTGCGGATGCTCAGCTTCACCGGCTCCACGCCGGTGGGCCGCCTGCTGATGGCGCAATGCGCGCCGACGGTGAAGAAGCTCGGTCTGGAGCTCGGCGGCAATGCGCCGTTCATCGTCTTCGACGATGCGGACCTCGACGCGGCGGTGGAGGGCGCGATCGCCTCCAAGTTCCGCAACGCCGGCCAGACCTGTGTCTGCGCCAACCGGCTCTTCGTGCAGCGCGGCATCTACGAGGACTTCGCGGCGCGGCTGATCCAGCGTGTCCGCGCGCTGCGGACCGGCAACGGCCTGGAAGAAGGCGTGACGCAAGGTCCGCTGATCAACGAGGCGGCGCGGCGCAAGGCGCTGTCGCACGTGCGCGATGCGCTGGACCGCGGCGCACGCCTGGGCACCGGCGGCCAGGCGATCGACGGACCCGGCTGGTTCATGCAACCGACCGTGCTGCTCGACGTGAAGGCGGGCATGCGCTGCCTGGACGAGGAGACTTTCGGTCCCGTCGCGCCGCTGGTGGCCTTCGACACCGAAGCGGAGGCGATCACCTGGGCCAACGCGAGCGAGTTCGGCCTGGCGAGCTACTTCTACTCGCGCGATGTCGCGCGCTGCTTCCGCGTTGCGGAGGCGATCGAGTCGGGGATGGTCGGCATCAACACCGGCGCGATCTCGAGCGAGACGGTGCCGTTCGGCGGCATCAAGCAATCCGGGCTGGGGCGCGAAGGCTCCCGGCACGGCCTGGACGAATACACCGAGCTGAAGCTGATGAGCTTCGGCGGCATCGGCGCGGCCTGACGGCTCGCGTCGAGGCGCATTTCATTTCCTGCATCGACAGACACGCAGCGGCCGGCGATGGACCGGAGGCGCACTTCCTTACCCCCTTGGAGCGAGACATGCGAAAGATTGCGAAGAAGGTCCTGACCGTCACGGTGACGACGGTATCGATGGCGTTGGCCACGGCGGCATCCGCCGCGTATCCGGACAAGCCGATCACGATGGTGATTCCCTACGCGACGGGCGGCTCCACCGACGTGATCGGCCGGCTGATCGCCGAAGCGATGACGCGCGACCTGGGCCAGCAGGTGATCGTGGAGAACGCGGGTGGCGCCGGCGGCACGATCGGCACGGCCAAGGTGGCGCGGGCGCCGGCTGACGGCTACACGGTGCTGCTGCACAACATGGGCATCGCGACGGCGCCGGCGCTGTATCCGAAGCTGCCGTTCGATGCCACGAAAGACCTGGTGCCGATCAGCCTGGCGGGTGACGTGCCGATGATCCTGGTGGGGAACAAGGACTTCGCGCCGGCGACGGTCGCCGAAGTCATCAAGCAGATGAAGGCCAAGCCCGGCGAGGTGCGGTTCGCGCATGCGGGCGTCGGCGCGACCTCGCATCTCTGCGCGATGCTGTTCAGCCAGACCACGAACACCACGGTGACGATGGTGCCGTACCGCGGCACCGGGCCGGCGCTGCAGGATGTGATCGCCGGCAATGTCGACCTGATCTGCGACCAGCCGGTGGCGACGGGCCCGCACGTGGCCTCGGGGGCGCTCAAGGCGTATGCGATGGCGACCAAGGCGCGCGTGTCGCAGCTGCCGAACGTTCCCACCTTCGCCGAAGGCGGCCTGCCCGGCTTCGAGCTGGCCGTGTGGCACGGGGTCTATGCGCCGAAGGGCACGCCCGCGGCGGTCGTGACGCGCCTGAACACGGCGCTGCGTCATGCGCTGGTGGATCCCAACGTCGTGAAGCGCTTCCAGGAGATGGGCGTCGTCCCGCCGCAAGGCGACCGCCTCAAGCCGCAGGCGCTCGGCACGCAGACGGCCGCCGAGATCAAGAAGTGGGATCCGGTGATCAAGGCGGCGGGCGCGAAGGCGGAGTGATCACGCAACAGGGCGGCGTTGGGCGAGGAGAAACCGGCGCGTCGTGAATGACCGCCGGGATGTCGCGGGCGACGGTGGCGCCACGACCGCTGACCGCCTAGAGTGCTGGCGCATGAACATCGCGCCGACTTCCCCTGTCCCTCAGCCTCCCGACGACTCGCCGCTCGATCATGTGGTCTGGCATGCGCTCACCAGCCGTCAAACCTCGTTGGCCGTCAGCGAGGGTGATGCCCGACGATTCCTGCCGGACGTCGCCCCCTTCGGGGCGATCCGCCCGCCGTCGAACGGCTCGCCTGAACAACTGTCGGCACTGCTGCGCGTCGGATCTCCCGTCGTCCTCGTGACGGCGGAGGACGAACGTCCGTTCGGCGGCATCGTGCCGATCAAGCGGGCGCCGGTCGACCAGATGGTGCTGGTGGATGCATCGGCGCTGGCGCCCGTGCCGGACATCGAGACGCTGACGCTCGGTGCCACGGACGTGCCGGACATCCTCGAGCTCGTGCGTGCGACGCAGCCCGGGCCCTTCGGGCTCCGCACCCTCGAGCTGGGCCGCTACATCGGCGTCCGACTGGAGGGGCGGCTGGTGGCGCTGTCGGGCGAGCGGATGAAGGTGCCCGGCTTCACCGAAGTCAGCGCGGTCTGCGTCGACCCCTCGTGTCGTGGCCGCGGCTTTGCCGCGTCGCTGATGAAGGCGGTCGCGCAGGGCATCTTCGACCGTGGTGAGACGCCCTTCCTGCACGTGTTCAGCGACAACGTCACGGCGATCGCGCTCTACGAGCGCCTGGGCTTCCGCCTGCGACGCCGGTTCAGCGTGAACTTCTTCGACGCGTCGAGCGCCCTTGCGGCACCCGGCACGCTCAGCGCGCCAGCGGATCCATCAGGTACACCCCGTCCGACAGCGCCTTCTTGACCTGGCGCGTCGAGTCGTCGACGGTGATCTCGACGGCACCCTGTTCGATCCCGTCGAGCGAATCTCGCACCACGTCTTCGGGACGGGCCTTGGGCACGTCGAAATCCCGGATCATGTCCGTGTCGATGAAGCCGCCGTGGAAGCCGGCGACCAACGTGCCCTGCGGCGCGAGCTCGGCACGCAGGCTGTTGGTCAGCGCCCAGGCCGCGGCCTTGCTGACGCCGTAGGCGCCGAGCATCGGCGTGTTCACCCAGCTGAGGATGGACAGCATGTTCAGGATCGCGCCGCCGCCGTTGCGGCCCAACACCGGCGCGAACTCGCGTGCGACATGGAAGATGCCGAACAGATTGGTCTCGAGCTGCTCACGCAGGACGATCTCGGCGTTGTCGCTCGCGATCCCGCCGACACGGCCAATGCCGGCGTTGTTGATCAGCAGCGTGACGTCGCCGCAGGCGCGTGCCGCGGCGGCGGCCTGCTCGGGCTTGGTCACATCGAGCTGCACCGGCACGACGCCGGGCAGCGTGATGGTCGAGATGTCGCGAGCCGCCGCGTAGACCTTCTTCGCGCCGCGGGCCAGCGCCTGTTTCGCGAATTCGAGCCCGAGGCCCCGGTTCGCACCGGTGATGAAGACGACGGCATCCTTGATCTGCATGGAACTTCCTTCTGCGCCGCAGCGCGTTGATTTCATATGACGCCCGTCATATATGTGGGCAAAGAGAAGGGACCCGAGAGTCCCTGAACGAAAAACAGGAATCAGCGCACGGGGCGTGCGGACCGTGCCGGCTGCGCGGCTTCGGTGTGTTGAGCCAGCAGTGAGCGCTTCGTGCTGGCGAGGATGGCGAGCGCCTGGTCCCTGTCGCCGACGGCGCGGGCCAGTTGCAAGGCGCCGATCAGCGTTGCGGCGATCGGCCAGGCGGCCTCTGCGGGAGCGTCAGGCCCCAGCGCCTCCGAGACCATCCGCTGAAGCTGCAACACGAGGCCACGTCCTTCGTCCTGGACGGCGCTCGATTGGCGAGGCATCTCCGAGACCAGCGCGGCGACGGGGCATCCGCACTCGATGTTGTCGAGGCCGGCCTCATGCAGATAGGTTTCCACCACCGCGCGAAACGGCGGGACGCCCGCGGCGATGAGGCGGTCGACATGCCCTTGATGGACCTGCCGGCTGTCCTGCCCCGCGCGCACTGCGGCGGCGATCAGCAGATCGTCGCGGGACGGGAAATGCGCATAGAAGCCGCCGTGCGTCAGCCCGGCCTGCTTCATCACGTCCGCCACGCCCACGCCGTCGAAGCCGGCGCGCCGGACGGTGCGGGAGGCGACGTCGAGGATGCGGTCGCGGGATTCTTCCTTGCGGGTGGAACGGGAAGAGGAGGACGAGGCGCTCATGGGGCGAAGATTAATATGATCATCATCATATGTCAATCGACCTGCCTCGACCTGCCTCGACCTGCCTCGACCTGCCGGTGACCGTCTGCCGACAGACCGCTCTTCTGCGGCGAGGTCAGCGCCCCGTTGATGTCGAAGATCGCGTGGGCGTCTTCCGGCCGTTGAGCGTGTTGAAGCCGGCGCCGGTCCGGAGGCTTGGCTTGACGCCGATCGACTGGGCCTGGACAGGGCCGTTGCAGCCAGCAGGCCGAGCGACAGGGGATCGCGGACATCGACGCGGCACGAAAGGCAATGGCGTGCATGACGGAGCTCATGTCGTCATCGCGTCGCGGGCGCCCTGGAAACCTTCGTATGGTTACCTGCCGTTGTGGTGCTCCCTACATTGATGGCTTCCCGTATTCCTTGAGGGCATCAGCCATGCTGAACATCGAGCACAGCTACATCGACGGCCGCTTCGTTCCGACCGCGGGGGACGAGATCGTCGAGATCGTGAACCCCGCCAGCGAGGCCGTCATCGGCCGCGCAAGGCTGGCCAACCGCGAGGACGTCCGACGCGCCATCGACGCCGCGGCGAGGGCGCAGCCGACCTTCGCGCGGACCTCGAAGTCCGAGCGCATCGGCATGCTCGAGCGCCTGCAGGCGGCGATGCTGTCCCACGCCGATGCGCTGCGGGAGTCCTCCATCCTCGAGTACGGCGGTCCCTTCTCTCGCTCGCAATGGGTGTCGACCTACGCGGCCGAATGCCTCGGACAAGCGGCGCGCACGCTGGAGCATTACGCCTTCGAACGCCCGGCGGGCGCGGACGGCATCTCGACACTGCGCATGGAACCCGTCGGGGTGGCGGGACTCTTCGCGCCATGGAACGCCGCGGCCGGGACGATGGCGAGCAAGCTGGCTGGCGCGCTCGCCGCCGGCTGCGCCACCGTCGTGAAGCCCAGCGAGTTGAGCCCCTGGCAGGCGCAGGTGATGGCTCAAGCGGTTGACGACGCCGGCCTGCCGCGTGGCGTCGTGAATATCGTGACCGGACGCGGCGCGGATGCCGGCGCGGAACTCAGCAGCCATCCTGCCGTCGCGAAGTTGTCCTTCACCGGCTCGACCCCCACCGGCAAGCTCATCGCGCAAGCCGGCATCGACGGCCTGAAGCGCGTCAGCCTGGCGCTGACGGGCAAGTCCGCTTCCCTGTTGCTGGACGACGCCAGGTTGGGCGTTGCCGTGCCCCTGGCCGTCGCGGCCGCATTCACGAACAGCGGCCAGGCGTGCGTCGCAGGCACGCGGCTGCTGGTCCCACGACACCGGATGGCGGAGGTCGTGGCGCGCGTGCAAGCCGCCGTGGCCGCCCTGCGGGTCGGAGACCCGGGCGATCCGGCAACGGCCGTCGGCCCCATGGTCGGCCGTGCCCACTTCGAGCGCGTCCAGTCCTATATCCACCGCGGAATCCAGCAAGGCGCGACGCTGGTGGTCGGCGGGCCTGGTCGCCCGCCCGGCATCGAGCGCGGCTGGTTCGTGCAGCCCACGGTGTTCGCCGACGTCCGCAACGACATGACCATCGCCCGCGAGGAGATCTTCGGTCCGGTGCTGTCCATCCTGGCGGTGGACGACGAGGACGACGCGGTGTCGGTCGCCAACGACTCGCCGTACGGGCTGCAGGCCTATGTCTTCTCCGACGACATCGCCGCGGCGAGACGCATCGCCGCCCGCCTGCAGGCGGGCACGGTGCTGATCAACCGCGTGGCGCCGGATCTGCTGGCGCCGTTCGGCGGGGTCAAGCAGTCGGGCCTGGGACGGGAATTCGGCGTGATGGGGATGGAGGCCTTCCTGGAGCCCAAGACCATCACCGTCGGCTGAACACCGGGCGGCGAGCCGCCGCCCGGCAGGCGGCGGCCGACAGACTCAGCGCAGTGAACGGAAGGCCGCCCGCATCTCCGAGGCGAAGAGTTCCGGCTGCTCCCACGCGGCGAAGTGTCCGCCGCGATCCACTTCATGGAAGTAGGCCAGGGTCGGATACGCCCGTTCGGTCCAGGACCTCGGCGCGCGATAGATCTCGCCGGGGAAGATCGTGACGGCGACCGGCAGGCGGATCTGCGCGGTGCGCTGGTGCTCGGCGCTGAAGTTGTTGTTGTTGTTCTCCCAGTAGAAGCGCGAGGACGACGCACCGGTGTCGCTCAGCCAGTAGAGCGTGATGTCGTCGAGGATCTCGTCCTTGGACAGCACGCGCTCCGGGTGGCCGTCGCTGAAGGTCCATTCGGCGATCTTCTCGAACATGAACGCCGCCAGCGCGGCCGGCGAGTCGCACAGCGCGTAGCCGATGGTCTGGGGCCGCGTGACCATCAGCGCGCCGTACGCCGCGTTGCGCGCGAAGAAGCGGCTCAGGGTCTCGAAGGCGACGCGCTCCGGCGTGGAGAGCCCCGCCGGCGCCGCGTCGCCGGCGTTGATCGGCTTGACGAGTTCCGGAGGCACGGTCGGCGGCATGCTGACGTGGATGCCCGCCAGTCCCGGCACCTGGAGCCGCGCCATCGCGTTGGAGATCACCGAGCCGTGATCGCCGCCTTGCGACACGTAGCGTGCATAGCCGAGCCGTTCCATCAGCACCGCCCAGGCCTGCCCCACGCGCTCGGGGCCCCAGCCCAACTCCGTCGGCCGACCCGAGAAGCCGTAGCCGGGGATCGACGGAATGACCACGTCGAAGGCGTCCGTCGCCGCGCCGCCGTACGCGGTCGGATCGGTCAGCGGACCGATGCTCTTGACCATCTCCAGGATCGAGCCGGGCCAGCCGTGCGTGATCAGCAGGGGCAGGGCGTTCGGGTGTCGCGACTTCACATGCAGGAAGTGGATGTCCACGCCGTCGATCTGGGTGACGAACTGGGGAAGCGCATTCAGCGAGCGCTCGAGACGACGCCAGTCGTACGGCCCGCCCCAGTAGGCGCAGAGCTTGCGCAGCGTCGCCAGCGGCACGCCTTGCGAGGTGTCACGCACCGTCTCCCGGTCGGGCCAGCGCGTGGTGGCCAGACGCCGCCGCAGGTCGTCCAGCGCCGCCTGCGGGACGGCGATGCGGAACGGCCGGATGCTGGCATCGCCCGCGGCGACCTGCGTGGGTCCGGCGCCGACGGCGCCGCTCCAGGAGGCGCTGGCCGTGGCGCCGTGGCTGGCCTCGGCGGACCGGGTCAGCAGGCTCAGACCGGATGCGCCTGCGATCGTGGAAGCAGCGAGGAAGTGACGTCGGGCGGCATCGGCGCGCGGCGGATTCGAGTCGGACATGTGGGTTCTCCAGAAGAGAGTGGGTCAAGGCGACGCATCACATCAAAACCGGCGCGTGCGGCCCATAGCACCCTCGTTCAGCAGGCTGCAACCAAGGTATGGGCCCCGGGCGCCGCCGCGATGACGCGGCATGCCGACGACCGCGCTCCGACGGGATCCCACCGCCCGGCTTGCGAACCGCGGCGACTGCTCCTATGATCCAGTTTCATGTAGCGTTCCCTACATAAAACAAGATGCCGCCACTCGCAGACCTGCCCTACGAATCCGCCCGCCGCCTCGGCGCGCGGTTGCATCGCGTCTGGCTGGAGGACGGGTCGTCCCGGCTGCTGGCCGGGAGCCGGAACGATTCCGCGGCCCTGCTGTCGCTGCTTCAGCGCGAGTACGCGTTCCGGCATGCGCTGCACGGCGACTGGGCGGTGCAGCCGGAATCGCTCATTCCGAGTGGACAGCGGTCGCTGCTCCTGGGCAGCGATCCCGGCGGCCTGCCGCTGCGTGAGTTGGCCCAGCCCGCCCTGCCGGTGCGCAAGTTCCTGCGGCTGGCCTGCGCGGTCACGACGGCCATCGCCGCGATGCATCGGTCGGGCGTGCTGCACCGAGCGCTCACGCCTGACCGGATCCTGGTGGATGAGCGCCTGCAATGCGCGCACCTCATCGGCTTCGGCATGGCCTCGCGCCTCGGGGGCGACGAGCAGGCTCCCGCGGACGATCCCGTCGAATGGGATGACGCCAGCTTCGACTATCTGGCGCCGGAACTCGGCGCGCGGATGAATGTCCGGGCCGATGTTCGGGCCGACCTGTATGCGCTGGGCGCCATCTTCCATGAGCTGCTCGTCCACGCGCCGCTCTTCGAAGCCCCCGACGCCGCGGCGCGCCTGCATGCGCATGCCACCCGGCGGCCCGCCCTGGCCCATCGCCTGAGGCCCGACGTGCCGATGCAGCTGTCGCGCATCGTCGGCCGCCTGCTCGAGAAATCGCCCGAGCTGCGTTATGCCGATGCGGCGGCGCTGCTGGCCGACCTGACGGCGTGCGAAGAACTGCTGGACGAGCACGGCGGCATCCCGACCTTCCCGCTGAACGCCGGCTCCGCGATGGCGGATTGGGACCACGCGATGCCCGTCCTCGGGCGTGACCATGAACTGCGCCAGCTGCAGGCGCTCTACCAGTGTGTCCGGACCGGCGGGGGCGCGCGCACCGCCTTCGTCCATGGCGACGCGGGCATCGGCAAGTCGCGTTTGCTGCGCGAGCTGGTCGCGCGCCTGGAGGGCGACGGCGCGCCACTGGTTGCCTCGGCGAAGTGCATGTCCGCGGGCACCGGCCTGCCGTTCGACGTGATGACGCGCGCGCTGCGGCCCTTGCTGCAGGTCGCGCTCAGCAGCGCCGAGCAGGAGTTCGCGAGGTGGCGCCAGCGCCTGCGCGAGGCCACGCATCCGGTCTCCGCGACGGTGGCCGGCCTGCTTCCCGACCTGCGTCCCCTGCTGGATCTGACCCCCGAGGACGTTGCGCCGTCCCTCGCCGACATGGCGCTGGTCTTCGAACGGGAGCTCGTGCTGCACGCGATGGGCCGCATGATCGCCTGCTTCGCGCGGCCGGAGCGCCCCTTGGTGCTGATGCTGGACGACCTGCAATGGGCCGATGTCGAGACGCTGCGACTGCTGGATCGTCTGCTGGCCGATCATGCCGATGCGGCCCTGCTCGTGCTGGGATCGATCCGGTCCTCGGGCCCGGGCCATCCGCGGCATCCGTCACCCGCGCCCAGCGCGCGCGTCGCGCCCCTGCACCTGGATCTCGCGCCGATCGACAGTGCGTCGACGCGCCGGCTCATCGCCGGCGCCCTGGGACAAGCCATGTCCGATGCCGCGGCGCTGGCCGATCTGCAGCAGTTGGTGGAGAAGTGGACCGGACGCAACCCGTTCTTCATCCGTCGGCTTTTGAACCGTCTGCTCGCCGCCCGCTTGCTGCGGCACGACCCGGTGCGCCGTGCCTGGACCTGGGACCTCCACCGCATCCGCGCGGAGCCCGGGCTGTGCGATGTCGGCGGACTGCTGGCCTTGGACCTCGATGAACTGCCCGGCCCCACGCTGTCGCTGCTGAGGACGCTGGCGGCGCTCGGCGACCGCGTCGCCGGCCCCTTGCTGGCGCTGGCGGGCGGCGTCGCGCCCGAGGCCCTGCCGCCGGCCTTCGCGGCGGCCGCGGAGGCGGGCTTCGTGAGCGCGGACGGCGACGAGTGGGCCTTCACCCACGATCACGTCCGTGAAGCCGTGCTGGCGTCGCAGCCTCCGGCGGCGCAAGCGGCGCTGCATCTGTCCATCGCGCGCCGGCTGATGACGGCACCGCCGTCGACCGTGCCGATCTACCTCCTGGCGACGCAGGCCAACCTCGCAGCGCCGTCGCCCGGCCCGCAGGACGAGCGGCGCGCCTTCGCGCTGGTGAACCTCGAGGCGGGCCGGCGCGCCAAGGCCGCGACGGCCCATCAGGCGGCGCTGGACTACTTCCGCCATGCGCTGCGCTGGTTCGACGGCGATCGCGGCGAGGAGGCGCTCCAGGCGGCCCTGCTCTGCGGCGAAGCCGAGTTCATGACCGGCGCGCTGGCCGACGCCGAGGCGCGGCTCGCCGGCCTGGCGGACCTGGCCGGCGACGGCGTGTTCGGCGCCGAGCTCGCGCGCCTGCGTGCCGCGCTGTACACCGCCCTGGGGCGCTATGACGACGCCCTCGACGTGGGACTGGGTTTCCTGCGGCAGGCGGGTTTCGAGTTGCCGCGGCGCCCGGACGACGCGCAGGTGGAGGCCGAGTACCGCCTGGTGCGCCAAATGGATCGACGCGCACGGCATGGCGGCGCTGCGCGATCTGCCGGACGACACCGATCCGCGGCGCCGCGCCATGGTCGACGTCTTCGCGGACCTGCTGCCGCCGGCGCTCTATTCCGACCAGCGCCTGGTCGACCTGATGCTGCTCCGGATGGTGCGGCTGGCCATCGCCAACGGTCATGCGGATGCCTCGGCCAACGGCTACGTCTGCATGATCCAGCTGTTCGGCGCGCGCCATGGCGACTTCGCCACGTCACGCGCGTTCGGCGAGCTGGCCCTGCACCTGGTGAACGAGCGGGGCCTGAGCCGCTACCAGGCGCGGGTCTATCACACGTACGCCACCTTCGTCGTCCCGTGGACGGCGCCGGCGCGCAGCGCGCGCCCGCATTTCGACCGCGCCTTCGAAGTCGCCACGCGCGTCGGCGACCACACGTTCGCGCTGTACTGCGGTCGCAACCGGGCGACCGGCATGCTGTTCGCCGGGGAGTTCCTGGCCGACGTGCGCCAGAGCGTGGAACCCGCGCTGGCCCGGGCGCGCGACGCGGGCTTCAAGCTCGTCGTCGACGCACTGCTGGCGCAGCGGACGCTGCTGAGCGAGCTGCAGGATGGCGACCGCGGTGACCGTGGTGAAGGCGGCCACGGCGGCTCGGGCCAGGCCGTGATGGACGAGACGATGGCCGAGCCCGTCGAGTCGGCGGCGCCCACGTTGGTCGACCTTGCCTACTGGGTGTACCGGCTGCAGGTGGGCGTGCTGTTCGGCGATGCGGCCATGGCGCGCCGGGCGCGCCTGCGCGCCGAAGCCTGCCAGGGCGCAGGACGGGCTTTCGCCGAGTACGGCGACCTGCCGTTCTATGGCGCGTTGGCACTGCTCGCGGGCGCGGACGCGCCGGCGCCCGATGAAGACGCACAGGCGCTGGAACGTCACATGGCAGCCCTGGCGGGATGGTCGACGCACTGTCCGGAGAACTTCGGCGCCCGCTGGGCGCTGGTCCGCGCAGAACAAGCGCGCCGTCAGGGTCGCGGCGCCGACGCGGCCGCGCTCTACGCCGACGCGGTGGCACAGGCTCGACGCCATCAACTCACCCAGGTCGAGGCGCTGGCGGCGGAGCTGGCCGCGGAGTTCCATCTGGCGCAGGGTCGCGACATCGAGGGGCGCGCCTATCTGCGACACGCGCTGGCCGCCTGGCAGCGCTGGGGCGCGACGGCCAAGCAGCGCGAGCTCCAGTCGCGCCACGCCGACCTGCTGGAGCCGGAGGCCACGAGTTTCCCGACGACGCGGCTGCACACCCTCGATGTCCAGGCGGTGCTGCGGATCAGCCATGCGCTGGGGGGCGAACTGGTGCCCGAGCGGGTCGTCGACACGACCATGCGCACCGCGCTCGAGAGCGCGGGCGCGGAGTACGGGACGCTGGCGCTGCTGCGCGGCGACGCCTGGCTGGTGCGCGCCACGGCGCGCGTGCAGGCCGGCGCCATCGTGGTCGCGCAGAAGCCGGCCCCGCTGTCGAGCGAGGTGCTTCCCGTGTCGGTGGTGTACGCCGTGGCCCGGGCGCAGCAGGCGGCGCAGTTCGACGACGCGCGGGAATCGCAGGCCCTGGCCCAGGATGACTACGTGAAACGTCATCGGCCCCGGTCGCTGCTGTGCGTGCCGATGATGCGCCGCGGTCAGCTGATCGGCGTGCTCTATCTGGAGAACAACCTGGCCCCGCGGGTGTTCACGGCGGCCAAGGCGGAACTGCTGGAGGTGATCGCGTCGCAGGCCGCATTCGCGCTGGAGAACACCCGGCTCTATGAGGAGGCGGTCGACCAGAACCTGCAGCGCGCCGCGGCCGAGGAGCGCCTGCGCGCCGCGCTCACGGAACTCGAGCGGGCCAGCCGGCTGAAGGCGATGGGCGAGCTGGTGGCCTCCATCGTGCACGAGATCGGCCAGCCGCTGAGCGCCATCGACACCTCGGCGAGCGCCGCGGGCCGCTGGCTGGACCGTAGCCAGCCGGAGGTGGGCGAGGCGTTGGCGATGGTCCGTCACGTCGGCCTCAGCGCGCGGCGGGCCAAGAGCATCATTCAGGGCCTGCGGGCGATGACGCGCAAGGTCGAACCGCGACTGGCCGAGGTCGACCTCGGCGATGCCCTGCGCGAATGCGCCACGCTGGTGGGCGGCTCGCTCGCCGAGCTGGGCGTCGCGCTCGACCTCGCCGACACCGGGGCGTCGACGCGGGTGATGGGCGATCGTGTGCAGCTCCAGCAGGTGGCGATCAACCTGTTGATGAACGGCGCGGAGGCCATGCTCGACGTGCCGGCCGACCGGCGTCGCCTCTCGCTGTCCTGGGGGACCGAGGGGGCCGGACGGGTGCAGGTCGTGGTCGAGGACCGGGGCGACGGCATCTCGCCCGAGGCGCTCGGCCAGATCCTGGAGCCGTTCTTCACCACCAAGGCCACGGGCATGGGCATGGGCCTGGCGATCTGCAAGTCCATCGTCGGCGCGCATGGCGGGACGCTGGCCTTTTCGCCGGCGCTGCCGCACGGCACCCGGGTGGTGCTCGATCTTCCGGCCGCCGATGCGCCCGCCGGCCTGCCGGACGACGGGCCGACGGCTTCGCGGATCCTCGGCTCGGCGCCCGCTGCGGTCCGGGTGGACGCGGACACCGGACCGGTGCTCGCCTGAGGCGGCCCGCTTTCCGGCCGGCGACGTGGCCGCCGCCGCCACCGCCGGCATGCCACGCCCTGGCCGCAGGGACGGGGTCGACGGCCCGTTCGCAGGGGGCGGGGGCCGCGGTCGTTTGACCCCGCACAAACCGTCGTAGGGGGCGCGTCATCCCAGGGTCCGATTGGTCGACGCACGTCGCCCTGGTCCGATGGAGGCATCGCGGATCGAGGCCGACGGCCCACGCACCGCGATCCGCCATCCCGGCGGTGGGCCTCGCGTCTGGCGTCGCCCGCGTCGCCGGGGGCCCCTGATGCATGGAGCTTCACATGATGAACCGCACGTCCCCGTTCCCTTCGTTCTCCGGCGCACGGAGCGCCAGCCCGCAGCGTCTGCTGCTCGCCATCACCCTGGGTGGTGCCCTCCTGGCCGGCCTGATGTCCGTCGCGCTGGCCGCGGAACCGTCCTCCGCCGGCATGGGGCCGCTGACCCGCGCCCAGGTCCTGCAGGACCTGAAGGCTTACCAGGACTCTGGCCTGGCCGCCCTGGAGCACGACGATTCCCAATCGCAGGTCGGCACCGAGGCCTGGCGTCAGGCGCGCCGGCGCTACCTCGCGTTGACGCACATGGCGGCCGGCGCCGCCAAGCCGTTGACGCGCCAGGAGGTGCTCGAGGACCTGCGCCACTATGAGGTGTCCGGCCTGGCGGCGGCCGAGCGGCGCGACGGCGAGCAATCCAATGTCTCCGAGGCGCTGCTGCAGGCGCAGGCGCGTTACGACGAGCTCAGCATGATGGGCGACATGAACGACAAGCCGCTCAGTCGCGCGGAGGTGCTTGCCGATCTGCAGGTCTATCGCGAATCGGGCCTGGCCGCGTTCGATCGCAGCGAGGGCGACTTCTCGCGCAGCTCGCCCGACTACGTCGCGGCACGAGCGCGCTACGAGACGCTCAAGCACGGCGATCGCTACCAGACGCTGGTCTCGGCCCTGCGCATGCCGGGCTGAGTCTGACGACCCTGGCGCCGGGGCGCGGCCACGCCCGGCACCTCGACCACGTGCTGGCACGTCCGCCCGATCCGGAGCCCCCGATGACCTTCCTGCTGCTTGCTTTCGCCGCCGGCGCCCTGGCGCTGTTGAGCCCCTGCATCCTGCCCGTGCTGCCTTTCGTGCTGACCGGATCCGGACGACCGCTGCGCCGCGGCGCGCTGCCGTTGCTGCTGGGCATGGCCGGCAGCTTTGCGGTGTTCGCGTCGCTGACGGCGCTCGGCGGCGGCTGGGTGCTGCGATCGAGCGTGCTGGCGCGGGAGTTCGCGCTGGTCTGGCTCGCCGTGGTCGGGATGAGCCTGCTGTTTCCGGGCCTGGCCGAACGTCTGGCCGCGCCGGTCACGCGCTGGTCGGATCGGCTGCTCGCCAGGAAGGCGGGGCCGGCGGGCGGATCGGAAGACGGCAGCGCATGGTCACTCGCGGTCACGGGCATGGCGACCGGCCTGCTGTGGGCCCCCTGCGCGGGTCCCGTGCTGGGTCTGGTGCTGGCGGGTGCCGTGGCCGGCGCGCCGCCGCTGACGACCTTGCTGCGGCTGCTGGCCTTCGGTGCCGGGGCCGCCTGCGTGATGGCGCTCGTGATCGGCGCGGGCCGGCGGCTCGCCCTCGCCGCGCGGCGGACGGCCCAGGTCGTGGCCGCGCTGAGACGGGTGATCGGCGCCCTGGTCCTGCTGTCGGTCGCCGCGGTGGCATCGGGCGGATGGGAACAGGCGCTGACGCGGCTGCCGTCCGTCGCGCTCCAGGCGGCGGAACAGCGTCTGCTCGACGGGTGGAGCCGCGCGCGTTCCGCCGATCCGACCGGGTCGCGCTCGGCGGGAGACCTGCTGGTCGAGGACACGTCGGAGGATGACGGCCCGCGGGTCGGCGCCGTGCCCGTGGCCTGGTGGCGCCGGGCACCCGACGCCACGACGACACCGGACGCCGCCGACCTGCCCGACGAAGGCCGCTTCCCAGGCTTCCAGGGCGCCACCGGCTGGCTGTCCGGCGGACCGCTGGACGCGCAGGCCCTGCGCGGCAAGGTGGTCGTCGTCAACTTCTGGACCTACTCCTGCATCAACTGCCTGCGCACGCTGCCGCACGTGCGCGCCTGGGCGCGCCAGTACGCGTCGCAGGGCCTGGTGGCGGTGGGCGTCCACACGCCGGAATTCGCATTCGAAAAGGACAGCGACAACGTGGCCGCCGCGATGCGGCGCCTGCAGATCGACTATCCGGTCGCGCAGGACGACGGCTACCGCGTCTGGCGCGCGTTCGGCAACAGCTACTGGCCGGCGATCTACGTCATCGACGCGAAAGGCCGCATCCGTCACCACCAGTTCGGTGAAGGGGGCGAGGCCCGCACCGAGCAGGTCATCCGGGCGCTGCTGGCCGAAAACGGCGCGGCACCTCCCGCTTCGGACGCCGTGGCCGACACGGGCGGCGTCGGGGCCTCGGCGGACCTGGCGACCTTGCGTTCACCGGAGTCCTACATCGGCTACGCGCAGGCCACCGCGATGGTCTCGCCGGGCGGCGCCGTCCATGACCGTCCCTCGCGCTACCGCATCGGCGATCTGGCGCTGAACGACTGGGGGCTGTCCGGCACCTGGACCGTGGGTCCCGAGTACGCCACCCTGGCCGCGGCCGACGGTGTGATCGCCATGCGCTTCCACGCGCGCGACCTGCACCTGGTGCTGGGCGTGCCGCCCGGCGGCGCACCCATGAGATTCGTGCTGACCCTCGACGGCGCGCCGCCCGGGGAGGCCCACGGCCTGGACGTCGATGCGCAAGGTCGCGGCGTGGTCAACGCCAGCCGCCTCTACCAGCTGGTCCGCCAGCCGCAGGTGCTGCGCGACCGCCGGGTCGAGATCCGCTTCCTCGACCCCGGCGTGCGGGCCTACGCCTTCACGTTCGGCTGAGCCCCGATCACCCTGCCGACATCCCTTCGTATAGGAGACGCCGACCGGTAGCCTCTGCTACCGTTCGCGCCTGATGCGATCCCGATAGCCACCATGCAGCACGTGTTCTCCCCGACCGCTCGATCGGTCCCCACGCCGGAGGCCGCGTCGCGGACCGATTCGCCCCGCACCGTCTACGTGGTGGATGACGAGCCGCTCATCCGCACGGCGCTGGCTGGGCTGTTGCGCTCGATGGACCTGCAGGTGCGCGACTTCCCGTCGACCGAGGCCTTCCTCGCGGCACCCGAAGCCGGCCGGGCCGTCCTGCCTCGTGCTGGATGTGCGCCTGCGCGGCGAAAGCGGCCTGGCGTTCCAGCAATCGCTGGCCGGCCACGGGCTGGGCCATCTGCCGGTCATCATGATGACCGGCCACGGCGACGTGCCCATGACCGTCCGCGCCATGAAGGCCGGCGCGCGCGACTTCATCGAGAAGCCGTTCCGCGACCAGGACATGATCGACGCGGTCGTCGCGGCGCTGGAGGCCGATGCGCGCCGGCTCGCCCTGGACCAGTCGCTGGAGGGGCTGCGCGACTGCTGGACCAGCCTGACCGCGCGCGAACGCGAGGTGCTGGGCCTGGTCGCCACCGGACTCATGAACAAGCAGATCGCGGACCGCATGGGCATCGCCGAGATCACGGCCAAGATCCATCGGGGCCAGGCGATGCGCAAGATGCAGTCCAGGTCGGTCGCGGACCTGGTGCGCAAGATGCAGTCGCTGGGCCTGCTGGACGCGGCCGTCTGAGCACGCGCATGCTGGTCCACCCGGCCCCGATCCCTGCCACGGCGCTCATCGTCATCGTCGACGACGACCCGTTCGTCCGCACCGCCACGAGCAGCCTCGTGCGCGCCTTCGGCTGGCAGGCGCGCGCCTTCGCGTCCGCGCCCGAGTTCTTCGCCGCCGATGTCGCGGCGCGGATGCACTGCCTGGTCTGCGACATCCACATGGATCCGCTCGACGGCATCGGCCTGCTCGCGCAGCTGCAGGCCGAGGGCTGCCATGTGCCCACCGTGTTCATCACGGCGCTGACCTCGGAGTCCGTCCGGCGCCGGGCGCTCCACCAGGGCGCGCTGTGCGTCATCGACAAGCCGATCGACGCCGCGGAGCTGGAGGACTGGGTGCGACGCGCGCTCGAGGAGACGGCCCGCGAAGGTTGAGCGCCGGCGCATGCGCCGACGCCGTCGCCCGACTCAGGACGCGGGCAGCCGGTCCGTGTCGGTTCGCGGCCGTGCGCCCGCCGACGACCGCGTCAGCCGGCTCGACGCGAACATCACGGCGGCATTGAGGATCAGGCCGACGAAGCCCGGGTGCAGGTCCTGCAGCCAGGACGGCGCCCACGGCAGCAGATCGCGCAGGGCCACGCCGCCGATGGCGGTGGCGCAGACGAAGCCGACGCCGGTGATGATGCCGGCCATGGCCCCCACGTGATTGGCCGCCGACGGTGCGATCAGCACGGTGAGCAAGGCCGGCGCGAGCTGGGCCACGACGGCGAAACCGATCAGCAGCAGCACGACGATGCTGGCGCCGCCGTTCAGCGTCAACGCCACGGTCACCGCCATCAGCAGCGGCACCGCGACGCGGGACACGCGCATCAGGTGCGCGTCCGAGCTGCCGGGCCGCAGCGGCCGGTAGAGGCTGCGCGCCAGCAGCGTCGAGGCGGAGATCAGCATGATCGAGCCCGGCACGAGGGCCGTCAGCATGCCCGCCGCCCCGATCACGCCGACGAACCAGGGGTCGAAGGCGCGGATGGACAGCGCCAGCAGCGCCAGATCGATCCGTCCTCCGCTCAATCCCGGCACGTTCAGGACAGCGGCATATCCCGCGAACATCGAGAACAGCATCACCAGCGCGTAGAGCGGCATCACCGCCGCGTTGCGGCGGAAGATGCGCGGCGACTTCGCGGTGAAGACGGCGCTGAACGCGTGCGGCCACAGGTACATGCCGATCGCGGACATGGCCACCGTGGAGGCGAACCAGACGGTGTTCCGCCCGGTGTCCGGCAGGGCGAGGAAGCCGGGCCGCGCCGCCTCGATGCGCTCGAACATCGCCCCCAGTCCGCCGTGGAAGTGCGCCGGCAGGTAGAGGCCGAGGAAGACGCAGACCGCGAGCACCAGCACGTCCTTGACCACGGCCGTGACCGCCGATCCGTGCATGCCCGACAGCATCACGTAGGCGGTCATCGCGACCGCCCCTGTGAGGATGGCCAGGGCCGGCGACAACGCGCCGTAGGACGTCACCTGGACGATGAGGCCCAGCCCTTTCATCTGCACGACCAGGTAGGCACCAGCGCCAGCAGGGCCACCGCGGACACGAGCAGCCCGAGCGCCGGACTGCCGTAGGCCGCGGCGAACACCTCGGGCTGCGTCATCGCGCCGTGCCGCCGCGCCAGCCGCCAGATCGGAGGCAACAGCCAGTACGACATCACGAAGGCGAGGCAGGTGTAGACCAGGACGTACAGCGCCGCTCCGCCATGTCCGTAGGCGAAGCCGCTGGCGCCGAGGAAGGTGAACGTCGTGTAGAGCTCGCCCGCCATCAGCACGAAGACCAGCACGGTGGAGAAGCCGCGTCCTCCGACGCTCCATTGCGCCAGGTCCATGCATACGCCCCGCCGTGCCCACAGGCCGGCGCACAACGCGAAGACCAGCGTGAGCAGGATGACGGACAGCGCGACGTTCATTCCTCCTCCTCCTGCCTGTCTCGCGGTCTGCGGTTGGCCGGATCGAGCCGATACACGCAGGCCATCACGAGCGCGCTGAGCAGCACGCCGCCGATGATCCAGGCCATGAAGAAGGGCAGGCCCAGCACGAAAGGCGTGACGCGGTTGGCGACCGCCAGACCGAGCGCCGCGTGGAGGAAGGGCAGCAGGCCGAGCCAGTGGTGAAGGCGCATCGCGTCAGTCCTTGTGGGTGCCGGGCGGCAGCTGCGATCCGGCGTCCGCCATCGCGCGCAGCACGGCGTCCGGCGTGGCCGGCGCCTCGCGCACGCGGACGCCCGTGGCGTGGTGGATGGCGTTGAGGATCGCGGCGGCGGTCGGCACCAGCGCCGGCTCGCCGATCCCCTTGGCCCCGTATGGACCCAGCGCCGTGGGCGCCTCGATGAAGAGGGTCTCCACCTCCGGCACGTCGCGGACCGTCGGGATGAGGTAGTCGTGCAGGTTGTTCCCCGAACCGGGCTCGTAGCGCTCCATCAGCGCCATGCCCACCCCTTGGGCGATCGCGCCTTCGACCTGGCCCTGCAGCAGGGTGGGATTCACCATGCGGCCCACGTCGTGGGCCGCGACGACGCGTCGCACCCGCACGCGTCCGGTGTCGAGATCGACGACGACCTCCGCCATCTGCGCCCCGAACGCGTAGGCCGCATAGGGCCGGCCCTGGCCGTCGTGGTCGAGCGTGGTGGTGGGCGGGTCGAAGCGCTCCTCGCTCTTCACTGCATAGCCCTGCGCGTCGACCGGCAGTTCGGAGAGCACGAGTCGCACGCCGGCGACCTCCACCCCGCCGTCGCCGAAACGCACCGGCGCCGCCTCGTCCGCACCCGCCATGCGGCGGAGCTTGCCCAGCAGCGCCTGTCCGGCGAGGAAGGCGGCTCGCCCGGTGACGAAGGTCTGGCGCGAGGCCGACGTGCGGCCGCAGTCCGGCGTCAGGTGGGTATCGGCGCCGACGATGTGCAGCCGGGCCAGCGGGATGCCGAGCGCATCGGCGGCGATCTGGGGATGACCGTGTTGGCGCCCTGACCCGCATCCACGGCCCCTTGGTGCAGCACCAGCGTGCCGTCGGGCCGCAGGCCGATGCGGACGGTCGAGGGGTTCGGCAGCGCGGTGTTGCCGCACCCGTAGAAGAACGCGGCGAGACCCACGCCCCGCCGTTCCCGCGGTCCGGTGTCGCCGGTGCGCGCGCGCGCGGCCCGCCAATGGGGTCGCAGGGCCTCCAGGCAGGCGACCAGGCCCACGCTGTCGTCCAGCATCTGACCGGTCGGCAAGGTATCGCCGGGACGCAGCGCATTGAGCAACCGGAACTCCAGCGGGTCCCAACCCCCGCGCACGGCCAGCTCGTCGATGAGCTGTTCCTGCGACATGGTCGTCTGCGGCACGCCGAAGCCCCGGAAGGCGCCGGCGGGCGTGACATGGGTGTGGCGCGCGCGGGCCCGGGCGCGGTAGTGGGGGATGCGGTACGGTCCGCCGGCATGCACCGGCACGCGATTGGCCACGGCCGTGCCCCAGGACGCGTAGGCGCCGGTGTTGTAGTCGCCCTCGAAGCTCACCGCCAGCAGCCGGCCCTGCGCATCGGCAGCCATGCTGGACGCGATGCGCGCGGGATGGCGCTTGGTCGACGTGGCCATCGATTCCTCCCGCGTGTACACGAGCGCCACCGGCCGATCCATGTGCCAGGCGGCGACGGCGAGCAGCGGCTGCACCGTCATGTCCAGCTTCCCGCCGAAGCCGCCGCCGACCGCCGTCGGCACGAAACGCACCCGGTCCGGAGCGATGCCGAGGACGCGCGCCAGATCCTCGCGATGCGGATGGGGCGCCTGCGTCGGCGAGTGGATCTCCATGCCGTCTCCCGTGCGGCGCGCCCATCCGGCTTCGGGTTCCAGATAGGCGTGCTCGACGAAGCTCGATTCGAAGCGGCCCGCCACGACCAGCGGCGCGTCGCGCAGGGCGGCTTCCACATCGCCGCGCTGGACCTGGCCCTCGATGAGCAGGTTGCCCGGACGATGCGCATGGAGCAGGGGACTGTCGGCGCGGGCCGCCACGTCCACGTCGGCCAGGGCGGGTCTCGGGGTCCACGTGATGGGGAAGGACGCCAGATCCAGGGCGGCCACGGCGTCCGCCTCGCCCACGATCAGGGCCACGGCCTCCAGGTGATGGCGCGCCTCGCCGTCGGGCAGCACCGGCTGGTCGGCATAGGGCGCGGCCACGCCATGCACGTTCCTGCCCGGCACGTCGACATGGGTGAGCACCCGCAGCACGCCGGGGTGGGCCTGGACGAAGGCCTGCAGATCGCCGAAGACGAAGCCCGCGCGCGGATGCGGGCAGCGCACGGCGCGCAGGTGGAGGCTGTCCACCGGAATGCCGTCGGCGCCGAAGCGATCCGTTCCCGTCACCTTGGCGGCGCCATCCAGCCGCGTCAACGGACGGCCGACGGCGAGGCCGTCGTCCGGCAGGGTGAGCGGGCGCGGCGCGGCGTCGGTGGCCACGTCCAGCACCGCGTCGACGATCTTGCGATAGCCGGTGCAGCGGCACAGCACGCCGTCCAGCGCCGCCTCGGCATCGGCCCGATCGCGCACGCGTCCGGCGTCGATCGCCGCGCAGGCCGACATCAACATGCCGGGGATGCAGTACCCGCACTGCACCGCCTGATGGGCCAGCATGGACTGCTGCAGGCGCCGACCGCAGGCGCTGCCCGCGGCAAGCCCCTCCACGGTGAGCACGCGGCGGGCTCGCAGCTGGGCCACGGGCGTGATGCAGGCATAGCGCGGTTCGCCGTCGACGACGATGGTGCAACTGCCGCAGTCGCCTTGGCCGCAGCCGACTTTCGTGCCGGTCAGTCCCAGGCGTTCGCGCAGGAAGTGCGTGGCCGGCCGCGAGAGGTCCTCGGGCAGCGGATGTCGCTCGCCGTTGACCTCGACCCAGCCGGGCATGGCGTCAGCGGCGGCCGTCATCGGGTGCCTCACAACGCGCGCAAGCGCGCTCCACGGCGACGCGCGCCCAGTGGCGGCGCAGCGCGGCCGAGCCGCGACGATCATCGATCGGCGACAGCTCCGGCATCGGCGTCTCGGCGATCAGGTGACCGACCGCCTCCCGGGGCACCCCCTCCAGCCGTGACTCGAGCGTGCGCAGCCGCACGGCGACCTCCGATGCGCCCCCCACGGCGATGGCCGCGTGGGCGAGCGTCCGGTCGTCGCGCCAGCGCAGGCGCACCGCGGCGGCAACCACCGCGATGGCCGAGGCCTCGCGCTGTGCGAGCTTGATGAAGGCGGTCCGTTCGTCGGGTCGTTGCGACTCGACCAGGACCGCGACGAGCAGTTCCTCCGGCAGCAGCGCCGTGCGCTGCCGGCCGAGCACGAACTCGGACAACGGCAGCTGGCGCTCGCCGCGCTGGCCGCGGAGCGTGACGCGCGCATCGAGCACCAGCAATGCCGGCATGCCGTCGGCGGCCGGCGACGCATGGCACAGGTTGCCGCCCAGGCTGCCCCGCAGCCGGATCTGCCGTGATCCGACGGTGCGCGCGGCCTCCCGCAACACCGTGGGCACATGCTCGCACTGGTCGATCTGGTCCCAGGTGACGGCCGCGCCGATCCGCAGCGCCGATCCGCAGGGCGCGATGCCCTGCAGGGCGTCGACGGCGCTGACGTCCAGCCACGCCACCCCGGAGGGTGATGCGGTGGCGTCAGCGTACGCGTCGGTCGCGCCGCAGACGATGCGGCGCGGCCCGCGTTGCAGCGCGGCCAGTGCGTCGTCGAGGGAATTCGCGCAGAGGTAGTTCATCGGGAGCGGCCGTGGCACGGCGTGTCGACGGCATCCTACAGGCCGGGCGTCCGGCTGCCCTAGTCGGCCTGCGCGCGCACCACGCGCAGCACGCTGTCGACGACGAAGTCCGCCCATTCCTCGACCGCGCCGGGACGCTCCAGCGATTCGCCCAGGAAGGCGGAAATGGTGAAGCGGTTGGAGGTGAAGAAATAGGCGGTGGAGACGATCAGCAGGTAGATGTCGCGCGGCCGCAATCCGGGCCGGAAGCGGCCCTGGGCCACGCCCCGCTCGAGGATCCCCGCGATCAGGTCGACCGCATTGGAAGAGAACTGCGTCGCCTTCTGAGACTTCGCCACATGCCGGCCCTTGTGAAGGTTTTCGGTGTTGAGCAAGGTGACGAACTCCGGATGCCGACGGTAGTAGGCCACCTTGAACCGGATCAGTGCCGTGAGCGCCTCGACCGCGTCGGGCAGGACGGGGGCGGCCTTGGCCTCCGCTTCATCCATGCGCTGATAGATGCCCTCCAGCACCGCGATGAACAGTCCCTCCTTGCTGCCGAAGTAGTAGTAGATCATCCGATCGTGCGACTTCGCGAGGCTGGAAATCTTCTCGATGCTGCCGCCGTCGTAGCCGTAGCGCGCAAATATCCGCGTCGCCGCCTTGAGGATGCTGTCGCGCGTCGCCTGGGCCGACGCCTCCCGCACGCCCGTGCCGCGGACCGTCTTCGTCTTGCTGGTGTGTGCCATGGGATCCGATGTAGCAGTTACTACATTTGCTGCGCGAGGCACGCATCATAAAGGCCGCCGGGAAGACCGGGTCCGGCGGCGCGCCATCGGGAGATGGGCGGCGGACAGGGGACCAAACGAAGGTATGAGCCCGCGCTCCGCTCGTTCAATACCCGGCGTGGCGGACCGCTGCTCTGATAGGCCCCGAGGCGCTGGAAGCCCAGCTTCCGCGCCGATCCCCCACTCACGCAGAGGCCCTCATGACCCGCTTCATCATCCGCCCGTTCGCCGCCTTCGCACTGATCGCCGCCGCGATCGCCGCGCCCGCCTTCGCCACCGACGCCCTGTCGGACAAGCCCACCATCGTGCTGGTGCACGGCGCGTTCGCCGATGCCTCGAGCTGGAACGGCGTGGCCGCCGAATTGCGCGACAAGGGCTACCCCGTGGTGGCAGTCGCCAGACCCGCTGCGCTCCGTGTCCGGCGACGCGCGCTACACCGCCAGCCTGATCGACCGCATCCCCGGCCCGATGGTGCTGGTGGGCCATTCCCTACGGCGGCTCCGTCATCAGCGGTGCCGCCGAGGGCCAGGCGCGCGTCAAGGCCCTGGTCTACGTGTCCGCCTTCGCGCCGGAGCGAGGCGAGTCGGTGGCCGAGCTCGCCGGCAAGTTCCCCGGCAGCACGCTCGGCGATTCGCTCGCGGCACCGGTGCCGCTGCCCGAAGGCGGCAGCGACCTCTACATCGACCAGCAGAAGTTTGCCGCCCAGTTCGCGGCCGATGTGAAGCCCGCGCAGGCCCGCCTGATGGCGATCGGACAGCGGCCGGTGGCCGAGGCGGCGCTGTCGGAGCACAGCCAGGGCACCGCCTGGAAGTCGCTGCCGGTGTATTTCATCTACGGCGCCAAGGACAAGAACATCCCGCCCGCGGCGATGGCCTGGATGGCTGAGCGCGCCCATGCGCGCAGCACGGTCGTCATCCCCGGCGCGTCCCACGTCCCGCAGGTCAGCCACCCGCACGAGGTCGCGGCGCTGATCGACACCGCCGCCCGCGCGGCCCGATGAACCCTCTCAAGGAGACTGCCATGTCCAACGAGACTTCCCGTCGCGATTTCCTCGCCCAGGCCACGGTCGCCGGCGCCGGCCTGGCGTTGTCCGGCCTCTCCCGCGCGTTGCCGGCCGCGTCCGCGTCCGCGAGCACGGGCTTCGGCCCGCTGCGCCAGATCGATGCCGGCGCTCTGAATGTCGGCTACGTCGATATCGGCCCGCGCGACGGCCAGCCGGTCATGCTCTTCCACGGCTGGCCCTATGACATCCACTGCTACGAGGAAGTGGCCCCGCTGCTGGCCGCCAAGGGCCTGCGCGTGATCGTGCCCCACCTGCGCGGCTACGGCACGACCCGCTTCCTGTCGGACGCGACCCTGCGCAGCGGACAGCAGACGGCGCTGGCCGCGGACGCGATCGCGTTGATGGATGCGCTGGGCATCCGCAAGGCCGTCGTGGCGGGCTGCGACTGGGGCGCGCGCAATGCCTGCGTGATGGCCGCCCTGTGGCCGGAGCGGTGCCAGGCGCTGGTGTCGGTGAGCGGATTCCTGGTGCTCGACCGCGCCACGGCACTCACGCCGCTGGCGCCGGCCGATGAACTCACCTGGTGGTACCAGTATTACTTCGCCACGGAGCGTGGCCGCATCGGCTACCAGACCAACCTCAAGGCGTTCGCCAAGCTGATCTGGCGCCAGGCCTCGCCGCAATGGCGCTTCGACGATGCCACGTTCGAACGTTGCGCGCAGAGCCTCGTGAACCCCGACCAGGTGGCGCTGGTGGTCCACAACTACCGCTGGCGCATCGGTGCCGCGGAAGGCGATCCGCAGTACGACGCGCTCGAGCGCCAGCTCTCCCAGGTCAAGACCGTGGCGCTGCCGGCCATCACGCTGGAAGGCGACGCCAACGGTGCGCCGCATCCGCCGCCGGCCGCCTACGCCTCTCGCTTCACCGGCCGCTATGAACACCGCAACCTGACCGGCGGCATCGGCCACAACCTGCCGCAGGAAGCGCCCGCCGAATTCGCCCGCGCCGTCCTCGACGCGAGCCGGTGGTGAGGCGCCTCTCCCGCCCTTCGACGCACCGCGTGCGTCGCTTCATTCTCGACAACAAGGCCTCTTCATGACCCGCATCATCGACAACGTCCTCTACACCGCCGAAACCCGCACGACGGGCGGCCGCGAGGGCCACGGCACCTCCAGCGACGGCGCGCTCGACGTGCGTCTCAGCACGCCCGGCGGCACGGGCACGGGCACCAATCCCGAGCAGCTCTTCGCCGTGGGCTATTCAGCCTGCTTCATGGGCGCGATGCGCCGGGTCAAGGCGACCCCGCCGATCCGTGTGCCCGACGACGCGTCGATCCGGGCGCAGGTCTCGCTCGGCACGACCGCCGACGGCGGCTTCGCATTGGCGGTGAAGCTGCATGTGGAACTGCCCGGACTCGACGAGGCGCAGAAGTGGGCCCTGGTCGACGGCGCCCATCAGCTCTGCCCCTACTCGCATGCGACGCGGGGAAACATCGAGGTGGCGTTCAGCGTCGCGTGATCGCAGGCTCGTCGCTGCTCAACCTGGCAGGAAGTGACCCATGAATTCGAACCGCATTGCATCGGCGCTCGTCCTGGCGCTGTTCGCCGCCACATCGACGACCTCGTCGGCCGAAGAGGCCGCTCCGAAGCCGGCGTCGCCCCTCTATGGCGTGGTGGTGCCCGAGGACTATCGCCATTGGCAACTGGTCGGCGTCGCCACGGAGGATGCGCCGCTGGACGAGCTGCGCGCGGTGGTGGGCAACCGCATCGCCATCGACGCCTATCGCCTGGGCCAGCTGCCCTTCCCCGATGGCGCCATGCTGGTCAAGCTGGCATGGAAACGCCAACGGTCGACCGAGTTCCCCGCAGCGACGGTGCCCGGACAACCGACCACGGTCCAGGTCATGGTCAAGGATTCGAAGCGCTATGCCGACAGCGGCGGATGGGGGTACGGGCGATTCGTCGACGGCCAACCCGTCGACAAGGCCCAGCATCAAACCTGTTTCGCCTGCCACAACGCGCTGGTGAAGGCGCGGGACGACGTGTTCACGAAGTTCGCGCCTTGAGACCTCCGCCCGGAGCGGGGACCGGCCAGCGATCCATCCGTGCGGCTTGCTGCAGCCGGTGCCGACCCCTTGGCGGCACCAACAAAAGCCCCTGACTCCTTGCGGATCAGGGGCTTTGTGCTTCGGCGGTCCGACGCTCACACGTCGATGTTCGCCGCCCTCAGCGCGTTCTGCTCGATGAACTCGCGGCGCGGTTCCACCTCGTCGCCCATCAGCATCGTGAACACGCGGTCGGCTTCGATCGCGTCCTCGATCTGCACGCGCAGCAGGCGGCGGACCGTCGGGTCCATCGTCGTTTCCCACAGCTGCGCGGGGTTCATCTCGCCCAGGCCCTTGTAGCGCTGGCGGCCGACGCTGGACTCGGCCTGCGTCATCAGCCACGCCATCGCGGCGCGGAAGTCCGCGACCTTGCTTTCCTTGGCCTTCTCGCCCTCGCCCTTGCGGATCACGGCTTCCTCGCCGACCAGACCCTTGAAGGTCGTGCCGGCCGCGGCCAGGACTTCATAGTCCGCGCCGTGCACGAAGTCCGCCGTGATGATGCTCGAACGCACGTTGCCGTGGTGACGGCGGCTGATGCGCAGGAACTGCTTGTCGGTGCGCGGATCCGTCTCCGCATTCACCACCGCGTCGTGCAGCGTCGTCTGCAGCGCCGTCGCGGCGATCTGCGCCGCCTCCGGCGTGTCCAGGCTGATCGACAGGCCGGACGCCAGCAGGTGCAGCGCCTCGCCGTCCATCCAGGCCGACAGGCGCTCGATCACGTTCTGCGCCGCCACGTACTGGCGCGCCATCGTCTCGAGCGGCTCGCCCTTGAGCACCGGGCCCGTGCCCACGCCGGCCGTGTGCAGCTCGGCGTCGTTCAGCGCGACCTTCAGCAGGAAACCGTCCAGCTCGTGGCCGTCCTTCAGGTACTGCTCGTGCTTGCCGACCTTGACCTTGTACAGCGGCGGCTGCGCGATGTAGATGTGGCCGCGTTCCACCAGCTCCGGCATCTGCCGGTAGAAGAAGGTCAGCAGCAGCGTCCGGATGTGCGCACCGTCCACGTCCGCGTCGGTCATGATGATGATGCGGTGGTAACGGAGCTTCTCGGGGTTGAAGTCGTCGCTGCCCGCGCCGCGCCCGATGCCCGTGCCCAGCGCCGTGATCAGCGTGATGATTTCATTGCTGGTCAGCAGCTTCTCGTAGCGCGCCTTCTCGACGTTCAGGATCTTGCCGCGCAGCGGCAGGATCGCCTGGAACTTGCGGTCGCGGCCCTGCTTGGCGGAGCCACCGGCGGAGTCGCCCTCCACGATGTAGATCTCGCACAGCGCCGGATCCTTCTCCTGGCAGTCCGCCAGCTTGCCCGGCAGGCCCATGCCGTCCAGCACGCCCTTGCGGCGCGTCATCTCGCGCGCCTTGCGCGCCGCCTCGCGCGCACGCGCGGCTTCGACGATCTTGCCGCAGATGATCTTGGCGTCGACCGGGTTCTCCAGCAGCCAGTCCGTCAGCTTGCTCGCCACGACCTCTTCCACCGGGCCGCGCACTTCGCTCGACACCAGCTTGTCCTTGGTCTGCGAGCTGAACTTCGGCTCCGGCACCTTGATGCTGATCACGCAGGCCAGGCCTTCGCGCATGTCGTCGCCGGTGACGTCGACCTTGGCCTTCTTGGCCAGCTCGTTGTCCTCGATGTACTTGTTGATCACCCGCGTCATCGCCGCGCGCAGACCCGTCAGGTGGGTGCCGCCGTCGCGCTGCGGGATGTTGTTGGTGAAGCAGAGGACGCTCTCGTTGAAGCCGTCGTTCCACTGCATCGAGACCTCGACACCGACGTTGGTGTTCTGGTCGGACATCTTGTCGCCTTGCGCGTGGAAGATGTTCGGGTTCAGCGGGGTCTTGCCCTTGTTGATGAACTCGACGAAGCCGCGCACGCCGCCCGCGAAGGCGAAGTTGTCTTCCTTGTTGTTGCGCTCGTCGACCAGGCGGATCTTCACGCCGTTGTTCAGGAACGAGAGCTCGCGCAGGCGCTTGGCCAGGATGTCGTAATGGAACTCGGAGTTCTGCGTGAAGATCTCCGTGTCGGGCAGGAAGTGCACCTCGGTGCCGCGCTTGTCGGTCTCGCCGACGATCTTCATCGGGCTGGTCTCGACGCCGTCGCGGATCTCGATCACGCGGTCCTGCGGGAAGCCCTTCTTGAACTCGAGCTGATGGACCTTGCCCTCGCGGCGCACGATCAGGCGCAGCGTCTTGGACAGCGCGTTCACGCAGGACACGCCCACGCCGTGCAGGCCGCCCGAGACCTTGTAGCTGTTCTGGTTGAACTTGCCGCCCGCGTGCAGTTCCGTCAGCGCGATCTCGGCCGCCGAGCGCTTGGGCTCGTGCTTGTCGTCCATCTTCACGCCGGTCGGGATGCCGCGGCCGTTGTCGATGACGGAGATCGAGTTGTCCGTGTGGATCGTGATGACGATGTCGTCGCAGTAGCCGGCCAGGGCCTCGTCGATCGAGTTGTCGACGACCTCGAACACCAGGTGATGCAGACCCGTGCCGTCCGAGGTGTCGCCGATGTACATGCCGGGGCGCTTGCGCACCGCCTCCAGCCCTTCCAGGATCTGGATGCTGGACTCGCCGTACCCCGCGCCGTCGTTCTGCGGCACGGGCGTCGGGGTGTTCTCAGGAGTGCTGTTGTCGGTCATCAGTGGGTATTCCAGGCCGCCCCGCGGCCGTTTGACTGTCTAGCGAGAGCCCCCGCTTGGCGGGGGCGGGGGGTGCGCCACACTCACCGCGGAACGCGGATCCGAGGCCGCCCCGCGGCCTCAGATCCTCATGGGCATGACGACGTACTTGAAGCCGCTGTGCTCGGGGATGCTGAGCAGCGCGCTGGACGAGCTGTCGTTCAGGTCCACGCGCACCATGTCCTGCGACATGTTGGCCAGCACGTCCATCAGGTACGTGACGTTGAAGCCGGTCTCGATCTGGTCGCCGCCGTAGTCGATCTCGAGCTCTTCCTTGGCTTCTTCCTGCTCGGCGTTGCTCGATGCGATCGACAACAGGCCCGGGTCGAAGGACAGGCGCACCGCCTTGAACTTCTCGCTGGTCAGGATCGCCGCGCGCTGCAGCGCGGCCAGCAGCGGCTGGCGGCCGATCAGCACGTGGAAGCGGTGGTTCTTCGGGATGACGCGGTTGTAGTCGGGGAACTTGCCCTCGACCAGCTTGGTCACGAACTCCATGCCGCTGAAGCTGAACTTGGCCTGGTTGCCGGCGAAGCGCATCTCGATCGGCGCGCTCTCGTCGTCGCCCTTGCCGCCGTCCTTCAGCAGGCGCATCAGCTCCAGCACCGTCTTGCGCGGCAGGATGACTTCCTGCTTGGGCATCTCGGTGTCGGTCTCGGCCTGCGCCAGCGCCAGGCGGTGGCCGTCGGTCGCGACCAGCGTCAGCATCTTGCCTTCGGCCACGAACAGGATGCCGTTCAGGTAGTAGCGGATGTCATGCACCGCCATCGCGAAGTGGACCTGGTTGATCAGGCCCTTGAGCGTCTTCTGCGGCACGCTGAACGCGGGCCCGAAGTCGGCCGCTTCCTGCACCAGCGGGAAGTCGTCCGCCGGCAGCGTCTGCAGCGTGAAGCGGCTCTTGCCGCCCTGCAGCGTCATCTTGCTCTGGTTGGACGTCAGGCTCACCGTCTGGTCCGACGGCATCGAGCGCAGGATGTCGATCAGCTTGCGCGCGCCGATGGTCGTGGAGAAGTCGCCGTCGTCGCCGTCGAAGTCGACCGTGGTGCGGACCTGGATCTCCAGGTCGCTCGTGGTGAGCTCGACCTGCCGGCCCTGCTTGCGGACCAGCACGTTGGCCAGGATGGGCAGCGTGTGGCGCCGTTCCACGATGCCGGACACGGCCTGCAGCGCGGCAAGCACTTTGTCCTGGCTGTCTTTCAACACGATCATGTCAACCTCTCTCCACTGTTGGCTGTACGGGCGAACGCGGCATTTTCGCTGAAGGCGAAGGCGTTTTTTCTCATCCCTTCAGCGTTTGCTCCAGGACGTGCAACTGCTGGTTCAACTCGGTGTTCTTCTGGCGCTCTCCGCCGATCTTGCGGACCGCGTGCAGCACCGTGGTGTGGTCGCGGCCGCCGAACAGCTCGCCGATCTCCGGCAGGCTCTTCTGCGTCAGTTCCTTGGCCAGGTACATCGCGATCTGGCGCGGGCGGGCGATGCTCGCCGGGCGCTTCTTCGAATACATGTCCGCGACCTTGATCTTGTAGAAGTCGGCCACGGTCTTCTGGATGTTCTCGACGGAAATCTGCCGGTTCTGGATCGACAGCAGGTCCTTGAGGGCCTCGCGCGCCAGCTGGATGTTGATTTCCTTGTGCGAGAAGCGGCTGTAGGCCAGCACCTTGCGCAGCGCGCCTTCCAGCTCGCGCACGTTGGCGCGCACATTCTTGGCGATGAAGAAGGCCACGTCCTCCGGCATCGGGGCGTTCTCGGCGTCGGCCTTCTTGATCAGGATCGCGACACGCATCTCCAGCTCGGGCGGCTCGATGGCCACCGTGAGGCCGGCGTCGAAACGGCTGGTCAGGCGCTCGTCGATGTCCACCAGGCCCTTGGGGTAGGTGTCCGACGTCATGATGATGTGCGCCCGCTTGGCCAGCAGCGCCTCGAACGCATTGAAGAACTCTTCCTGCGTCCGGTCCTTGCCGGCGAAGAACTGCACGTCGTCGATCAGCAGCAGGTCCAGCGAGTGGTACTTGGCCTTGAGTTCGTCGAAGGTCTTGCGCTGGTAGTTCTTGACGACGTCCGAGATGAACTGCTCGGCGTGCAGGTACAGCACGCGGGCGTCGGGACGGTCCTTCAGCAGCGCGTTGCCGACGGCATGGATCAGGTGGGTCTTGCCCAGGCCGACGCCGCCGTAGATGAACAGCGGGTTGTACATCTGGCCCGGCGCGCCGGCCACGTGCAGCGCGGCGGTGCGCGCCATCTGGTTGGCGCGGCCGGGCACGAGCGTGTCGAAGGTCAGGCTCGTGTTGATGCGGTGGCGCGTGGCGCTGGGCGGGAGGTTGGCCGGGACGTTGGGCGCCGCGGCCTGGATCAGGCTGGCGGCGGTGGCCGGCACGGCGGGTGCCGCCGCGGCGGCCGGGCGCGTGGCCACGGATGCCGGGTCGGTCGCGGGCTGGGCGGCGCCGCCGCGCAGGCCGTGCTGCTGCAGCACCTGGCCCATCGTCATGCCGGACGGCGAAGTGCGGGGCAGCGGCGCGATGGCCTCGCGCGGCGCCAGCGACAATTCCAGGCGCGCGGGCTTGCCGGCGAGTTCGGTCAGGATGGCCTCGATCCGGCCGGCATACTGGCTGCGGATCCAGTCCAGCTTGAATCGGTTGGGGACGCGGAGCGACACCAGCACGGCCTCGTGGCCGTTCTCGTCTTGCTGGGCGACCTCCGCGGGGGGCAGCGGCCGGATCCAGGTATTGAATTGCTGTTCAGGCAGTTCGGCGGCCAGGCGTTCGCAACCGCGCTGCCACAGGGCCGCACCCGACAAGTCTGCGCTCATTGTGGAAAACTTATTCTTCGAGCGGCCCGATTGTACCGATCCGAGGCCGCGGAGTCTGGGTTATCCACAGATTTTTTGCCCCGGTCAAGTGCTGGTATTCCCCGTGGCGAATTGCATCCGGATTGACCCTGACGCAAATCTTTGCTGTAATCGCGGGTTTTCCGGACGCCCGGACGTAGCTGCGTGGGCCTCCGCTTTTCGAGCGGCTTCCGACATCCCCCGATGTCCGTGCGCGGCGCCACAGGCCAACAGGCTCGTGGCGCGAGGCGACGGGAAGTTCCGAGATTTCCTAGAGGTTGAACATGAAACGCACTTATCAAGGCTCCAAGACCCGTCGCGCCCGTACCCACGGCTTCCTGGTCCGCATGAAGACGCGTGGCGGCAAGGCCGTCATCGCTGCTCGTCGCGCCAAGGGCCGCAAGCGCCTGGCCGTCTGAGCGAAACGCCAGACGACCTCGTCAGCACCGTGATCGGCCGCGTCGTACGATCGGCCGATTTCGAGCGCGTGCTGGGCACGCCCAGCCGCGCGCGCAGCGCGCACTTCGCCGTGCATCATCTGGCTGACAGCCCCTCGCTGCCCAAGCGCCGTCCATCCACAGGAACGGCTGACTTGTCCACAGGTGATGCACCGTTTCATCCACAAGCTGTGGATGAAACGCCCGTCGCGACGATGGCGCCCACTCCTGCAGCACCGCCTCCAGCCGCGCCCGACCGGGCTTGGCTGGGCTACGTCGTGCCCAAACGGCACGCGAAGCGCGCGGTCACGCGGACGCTGTTGAAGCGCCAGATCCGCGCGGTGTTCGGCGATCTGCCCGAACTGCCGCCCGGCCTGTGGGTGGTGCGGCTGCGCATGCCTTTCGATCGCAAGCAGTTCCCCAGCGCGTCCTCGGACGCGCTGCGCGCCGTGGCGCGCGCGGAACTGCTGCAGCTGACCCGCAAGCTGGCGCGTCCGCCAGCGTCGGCGGCGGCGGGCTGACCGGATCCCGGTTCGGAAAAACGACCATGGATCCCCGCCCCGGCCTGTCGACGCGTTTGCTGATGGGGCTGGTGCGCGGCTACCAGTTGCTGTTCAGCGCCTGGCTGCGCGCGGGTTGCCGCTACAGCCCGAGCTGCTCCAACTACGCGATGCAGGCCCTGCGCCAGCATGGCGCGGCCGCCGGCACCTATCTGGCGGCCGCACGGATCCTGCGTTGCAACCCATTCTGTCTGGGCGGACACGATCCCGTGCCCGACAATCCGCCCCGCCTGTTCACCCGACTGCTGCGTCCGTCCGGATGCCGTCCGGGGAGAGCCTCTTCAACCGCCAATCCAAAAGCTTCCCATGACTGATATTCGCCGCACCATCTTGTGGGTGGTGTTCACGATGTCGCTGGTCCTTCTGTGGGACGGCTGGCAGCGGCACAACGGACAGCCCTCGCTGTTCCACCCGGCGCCGGCGAAGGTCGCGACCGCGCCGGCCGGCCCGGCGTCGGCCGCCTCCGCCGCCGCGCTGCCGGCTGCTGCCGGCGCTTCCGCCGCCGGTACGACCGCCGCGGCCCCGGCACCGATCAAGAACGAGCTGGTCACCTTCACGACCGACGTCGTCAAGGCCACGATCGATACCCGTGGCGGCAGCCTGGTGCGCGTCGAGCTGCTCAAGCACGCGGACGACACCAACCCCAGCGGCCATGTCGTCGTGCTGGATCCGCTGCGCAACTACAGCGCCCGTTCCGGCCTGCTGAACGTGCCGAACGCGCCCAGCGACCAGACGGTGCTGACGCTGATCGACGGCCCGCGCGAGCTGAAGGACGGACAGGACACGCTGACCGTGCGCCTGGAAGCCGACCAGGGCGGCGTGAAGCTGGTCAAGACCTACACCTTCAAGCGCGGCGACTACGCCATCGCGGTGAACCACGAGGTCACCAACACGGGCGCCGCCGCGGTGACGCCGCAGCTGTACCTGCAGCTGGTGCGTGACGGCCACATCGACCATACGGGTCCGTCCTTCGCGCCGACCTCGTTCTCGGGCCCCGCGATCTACACGGACAAGGCGAAGTACCACAAGCTCGCGTTCGACGACCTGAAGAAGGGCAAGGCCGAGTACGAGAAGAACGCCGACGACGGCTGGGTCGCGATGGTCCAGCATTACTTCGTCAGCGCCTGGATCCGCAACGACGCGGGCCCGCGTGAGTTCAACGTCCGTGCACTCAACGAGAACCTGTACACCGCCGGCGTGGTGATGAACTTCGCCGCCGTCGCCCCCGGCGCCTCGGCGAAGCTGGACAACGTGCTGTACGTCGGTCCGCAGGAAGAGAAGAAGCTGGAAGTCCTGGCCCCGGGCCTGGAGCTGGTGAAGGACTACGGCATCTTCAAGATCCTGTCCAAGCCGCTGTTCTGGCTGCTGGACGTCCTGCACTCGCTGCTGGGCAACTGGGGCTGGGCGATCATCCTGCTGGTCGTGATGCTGAAGGCCGCGTTCTACGGCCTGAACGCCAGCGCCTACCGCAGCATGGCCAAGATGAAGGCGGTGAACCCGCGCATCCAGGAGATGCGCGAGCGCCTCAAGGACAAGCCGCAGCAGATGCAGCAGGAGATGATGCGCATCTACAAGGAAGAGAAGATCAATCCGCTGGGCAGCTGCCTGCCGATCTTCCTGCAGATGCCGTTCTTCATCGCGCTGTACTGGGTGCTGCTGTCGAGCGTCGAGATGCGCGGCGCCCCGTGGGTGATGTGGATCCACGACCTGTCCAAGCCGGACAGCCTGTTCGGTCACCTGTTCGGCGCGCCGATCGGTCCGCTGCCGCTGCTGATGACGGCGTCCAGCCTGCTGCAGGTGTGGCTGAACCCGCAACCGGCCGACCCGGTGCAGGCCAAGATGATGTGGATCATGCCGCTGGCCTTCAGCGTGATGTTCTTCTTCTTCCCGTCCGGCCTGGTGCTGTACTGGCTGGTGAACAACATCCTGTCGATCGCCCAGCAATGGATGATCAACAAGCAGATCGGCGGCGCGGCCGTGAAGAAGTAAGGGAGAGCGGCGCGGGAGGCATTCGGCAATTCCTCACGCGCGTCCCCGAGCCCCCGCACCCCGGGGGCTTTTTTTCGTCCCGCGCGCAGGCGCTTAATCGAACGCATGCGGGGGTCGCTTCTCCACCCGGCTTGAGGTGGTGGAGAACCGGAGGCGCCAGGCGTCGGCTCACGAGAGACGGCGACGAGGCCTACCCCGCGCCATTCACGACAACGGCGATGCGTCTCACGGCGCATCGCCGTTTTTCATGGGCGCTGCGAGACAATCGTGTCCATGCTGTCGCGCCACCAGGATCCCATCGCCGCCATCGCCACCGCGCCAGGACGAGGGGCGGTCGGCATCGTGCGGGTGTCCGCGCCGCAAGACCTGACCCCGCTGGTGACGGCGATCTGCGGCCGCGCGCTGAAGCCGCGCGAGGCGACCTATCTGCCCTTCCGCAGCGCGCAGGGCGAGGCCATCGATCACGGCCTGGCGCTGCTGTTCCCCGCGCCGCACTCGTACACCGGCGAACACGTGCTGGAGCTGCAGGCCCATGGCGGACCCGTGGTCCTGCAGCTGCTGCTGGCGCGATGCCTGGAGGCCGACCCCGCGCTGCGGATGCGCCTGGCCGAGCCCGGCGAATTCACGCGGCGCGCGTTCCTGAACGGCAAGCTGGACCTGGCGCAGGCCGAGGCGGTGGCCGACCTGATCGATGCGAGCACCGAAGCGGCGGCCCGCAGCGCTGGACGGGCGCTTGCCGGCGCGTTGAGCGGCGAGGTCGGCGGCTTGCGCGATGGGCTGATCCAGCTGCGCATGCTGGTCGAGGCGACGCTGGACTTCCCCGAGGAGGAGATCGATTTCCTCGAGCAGGCCGATGCGCTGGGCAAGCTGCGGCGATTGCTGACGCGGGTGGAAGCCCTGCTGGACCGAAGCCGCCAGGGCGCGATCCTGCGCGAGGGCATCAAGGTCGTGCTGGCGGGGCAGCCGAATGTCGGCAAGAGCTCGCTGCTGAATGCGTTGGCCGGCGCCGAGTTGGCGATCGTGACGCCGATTCCCGGCACCACGCGCGACAAGCTGAGTCAGACGATCCAGATCGAAGGCGTGCCGCTCCACATCAGCGACACGGCGGGCCTGCGCGATACCGAGGACGAGGTGGAACGCATCGGCGTGGCGCGGAGCTGGGATGCGATCGCGGATGCGGACGTGGTGCTGTTCCTGCACGACCTGACCCGCGTCGGCCATGCGGACTACGAGTCCGAGGACGCCGAGATCCGCGGACGCCTCGCGAGTGTTGATCCCGCGCGGATCCTGCAGATCTACAACAAGGCGGATGCGCACGCGCCGGCGTCGCTGCCTGCGGGCGCGCTGACGCTGTCTGCGAAGACAGGCGAGGGCCTGGATGGGCTGCGCCACAAGCTGCTGGAGCAGGTCGGCTGGCACGCGGTGCCGGAGGGTCTCTTCATCGCGCGCGAGCGCCATGTGCAGGCACTGCGTCGGACGCGCGAGCACATCGAGCTGGCGCTGCTTCAGGCGGAGGCGCTGCCCCCGGCGCTGGATCTGATGGCGGAGGAACTGCGCCTCGCGCATGACGCGCTCGGCGAGATCACCGGCGCGTTCACCGCCGACGACCTGCTGGGGGAGATCTTCAGCAGGTTCTGCATCGGGAAATGACCGGGCTCAATGCCCGTCGAACTCGACCAGCGAGAACACCTTCAATCCCCCGTCGCGCAGCCGTTTCGAGCCGCCCAGCTCGGGCAGATCCACGATCGCCGCGCCTTCGATGACCTCCGCGCCGAGGCGCTCCAGCAAGCGCTTGCCGGCCATCATCGTGCCGCCGGTCGCGATCAGGTCGTCGATGAGCAGCACGCGATCGCCGGCCTTCACCGCATCGGTGTGCATTTCCACCGTGGCGCTGCCGTACTCCAGCTCGTAGGTTTCCTGCACCGTCGTGAACGGCAGCTTGCCCTTCTTGCGGATCGGCACGAAGCCGACATTCAGCTCATACGCCAGCACCGAGCCGATGATGAATCCGCGTGCATCCAGGCCGGCGATCGCATCGGGACGCGCGTCGAAGTAGCGATGCACGAACTGGTCGATCAACACCCGGAACGCCCGAGGGTTGGACAGCAGCGGCGTGATGTCGCGGAACTGCACGCCCGGCGACGGCCAGTCCGGCACGGTGCGGATCTGCTGCTTCAGGAAAACGATCGGGTCCTGGAGGGGGTCGACGTGCGGCATGAGCGCGATTGTCGCGCTGCCGTGACGTCGGCGGTTCAGGCCGTCTGCTGCTGGCAGATCAGGCGCGCCCTGCCAGCCTGCTTGGCCTCATACAACGCTGCGTCCGCCGTCTGGATCAGGCGTTGTGCCGCGTCGCCGTTCTGGGGAATGAAGGACGCCACCCCGATCGACAGGCTCACCGAACGTCTCACCGGCGAGCCCACATGCTCGATCGCGGCCAGTCGCACGCTGTCCAGACAGCGTTGCGCCACCACCTGCGCACCGGCCAGGTCGGTGTCCACCAGCAGCACCGCGAATTCCTCGCCGCCGTAGCGGCAGACCGACTCGCCGCCCCGGCCCGCGCAACTGCGCAGCAGTGTCGCGACGCGGCGGAGGCAGTCGTCGCCGGACACGTGACCGTAGCAGTCGTTGTATTGCTTGAAGTGGTCGATGTCGACCATCAGCAGCGCCAGCGGCCGGTTCGCGCGGGTGGCGCGGTGCCATTCGGTCTGCAGCAGCTGGTCGAAGAGCCGCCGGTTGCCCACGCCCGTCAGGCCGTCCGTCGTCGACTGCCGCGCGAGCAGTTCATTCGCGCGGCGCAAGCGCTCTTCCTGGCGCTCTGCGCTCCGTGAGGTCGGTGACGATGCAGACGTACAGGTGGATGGTGTCGGTGCGGACTTCGGCCAGTGTCAGCTGCAGGTGCAGCGCCTCGCCACTGCGATGCCGCGCCGTGAATTCGCGCGGCTGACCCAGCAGTGCCCGCGGGTCGAGCGCCGCGTCCGGCGTGGCCCCCGGCTCCGGCACCGTCGCGGTGGCCGCGCCCAGCAGCATCCCGAGGTGCACGCCCTGCAGCTCCGCCGCGGTGAAGCCGAACAGCAGCTCGCAGCTCGGGTTGGCCTCCAGCACATGCCCGCCCGAATCGAGCGTCAGGATCCCGTTGGCCGCCGATTCGATCGTCGCGCGCAACTGCGCCCGGCTGGCGGCCAGCCGCTGCTGTTCATGGATGAGGTCCGTCACGTCCATGCGCACGCCGACGATGCCGCCCGACGGGGTGCGCGACTCGTAGATGCGCAGCCACATGTCGTCATGCACGCGCTGCAGCAGCGGTGATGTCTGCTGGCCGCGCGCCTGCTTGCGCTCCTCCAGCCATTCCGGCTCGCGCCCCCGGGCCTCGGGGATGCCGCCGCGCGCCAGCGATTCGCGCACCAGGTCCTCGAAGGTGCACTTGTGCTGGAAGTGCCGCAGCATGTGCGGATAGATCTCGACCAGCCGGCGGTTGTAGGCGATCAGGCGATCCTCGGCGTCGAAGATCTCCACGCTGGCCGGCAGGGCGTCGATGGCCTCTTCCATCGTGCGCTGGGCCAGCTTCGCCCGGGCCTGCGTGCGCGCCAGCGTCGACACGACCGCCACCGCCAGCAGCACCGTCAGGACCAGCGAGGCCATGCCGACCCACGCCAGCCAGCCATCCACCGCGTAGCCGCCCAGGCTGACCGTCAGCACGATGGCCTGCAGGCCGACCAGCAGCGCGAACGCCAGCAGCGGCCAGGTGCGGACTTCGGCGAATCGGTTCATCGCGGGAGCGGCGCGGGAGGGCGACCGGAAAAAAGGGTGGCTGATCCTAGCCACCGGGCTCCGCGATGGAAACCGCTCTCCGGGGGGAGAAGCAGGTTCCTGCGACGCCCCCCGTTGGTGTGGTGCCACGCTTTGGGCGTGACGGTGTACGAAAAGCTCAGCCGCCGCGGGTGATCGGCATGTCGCCGGCGCCCGGCAGGGTCATGTGGCGGGCGAGCTCCAGCTTCGCCAGGGAGTTGCGGTGGACCTCGTCCGGACCGTCGGCGAAGCGCAGCGTGCGCTGGCCCGCCCACATGTAGGCCAGCGGCGTGTCGTCGCTGACGCCCATGCCGCCATGGACCTGCATCGCCCAGTCGATGACCTTCAGCGCCATGCTCGGCGCGACGATCTTGATCATCGCGATCTCCGCCTTGGCGACCTTGTTGCCGACGGTGTCCATCATGTAGGCCGCCTTCAGCGTCAGCAGCCGGGCCTGCTCGATGCTGCAGCGGGCCTCGGCGATGCGCTCCTGCGTCACCGTCTGCTGCGCGATCGTCTTGCCGAAGGCCACCCGCGAGATCGCCCGCTTGCACATCAGTTCCAGCGCCCGCTCCGCCGCGCCGATCGAGCGCATGCAGTGGTGGATGCGGCCCGGGCCGAGGCGGCCCTGCGCGATCTCGAAGCCGCGCCCCTCGCCCAGCAGGATGTTGTCCACCGGCACGCGCACGTTCTTCAGCTCGATCTCCATGTGGCCGTGCGGGGCGTCGTCGTAGCCGAAGACGCTCAGGTGGCGCTTGACCGTGAGACCCGGCGTGTTCGCCGGCACCAGCACCATCGACTGCTGCTCGTGGCGGCCCGCGTCGGGGTTGGTCTTGCCCATCACGATGTACAGCGCGCAGCGCGGATCGCCGGCGCCGGAGGACCACCACTTCGTGCCGTTGATGACGTACTCGTCGCCGTCGCGATCGATGCGGCATTCGATGTTGGTCGCATCCGACGAGGCCACGTCCGGCTCCGTCATCAGGAAGGCGGAACGGATCTCGCCGCGCAGCAGCGGCTCCAGCCAGCGGTCCTTGTGGGCCTCGCTGCCGTAGCGCGCGATGGTCTCCATGTTGCCGGTGTCCGGCGCCGAGCAGTTGAAGACCTCCGGGGCCCAGTACACGCGGCCCATGATCTCGCACAGCGGCGCGTACTCGAGGTTGGACAGGCCTTCCGGCGCGCGCGGCGAGCGCGGCAGGAACAGGTTCCACAAGCCGGCGGCGCGGGCCTTGGGCTTGAGCTCCTCGATCACCTTCGTCGGGATCCACGCGTTGCCGCCGCGGCGGTTGGCGTCGATCTCCTCGTGATAGCGCTTCTCGTTGGGATAGATGTGCTCGTCGAAGAAGGCGAGCAGGCGCTCGCGCAACTGGTCAACCTTGGGGCTGTAGTCGAAGTTCATGGGGAGGTCCTTCAGCCGCGTTGGCTGCGATAGCGGAGGTATTGCGTGTGCAGCGCCTCCATCGTGGTGGCCCGCTCGTCCGCATGCAGCGGATGCGACGGGGCGAAATTGCAGACGCGCAGCAGCCAGCTGGCGGGCGCGTCCCCGGCTGGCGGCGCGACGTCCAGCACGTTGATGCAGGCCGGCGACTGGACCCAGCTGCCCAGCATCACCCGCTGGCCGCCGGTCACCGCGTGCGAGAGGATGGCCGCGTTGACCACGCCGTGCAACACCAGCAGCGCGCAGTCCCAGTCGGGATCGGCCTGCAGGCGTGCGACGCCGCCCAGCACGCGGTCGAGCAGCTCGCCGACGCGCTCGCCGTTGAGGAAACGTTGCGACTCCGCGACCGGGCTGCGCTGCAGTCCGTTGAAGGACTCGGCGAGATCTTCGTTGCGGATCTCGCCCAGGCGGCCGCCGCGGATCTCCTGCCACTCGGGCCAGACCTGCGGTTTCAGATCCGGCTGCCCGGAATGGCGCAGCACCAGGTCCGCGGTCTGGACGGTGCGCGGCAGGCCCGACACGATCACGCGGTCGAAGCGCACGCCGGCGGCGCGGAAGGCCTCGCCGGCGGCTTGGGCCTGGACGATGCCGTCGTCGTTGAGCTGCACCTGCTCGGGCAGCACCGGGCGACCGGTCGAGCCATCGAAGTAGGTCACCGCGCCATGGCGCATCAGGTAGATGCGACGGCGTTGCGGGCTGCGGGGCTGGGTGTCCAACATGGCAGGCAGTGTGGCGCAACGAAGGAAGCCGCACTGTCACGCAGGCGGCACCTCCCCGCAGCCGCCGCGACTCTGCTTTGGGCGCCCCGCGTCGTTGCAAATCCTCGCCATAGCTGGGCTATGGCTCCGGTTTGCGCCTAGCGGTGCATCCCAAAGCAGAGCCGCGGCGGCCGCGGGGAGTCGAGCTTCAGGAGCCACAATCGCGCGCTTTCCGTTGATTCATCTGATGCCTTGGTGACCAGCCTTTTTCCGACGCTTTTCCATCGCCCTCACGGTCCGCATGCGACCGGCGAAGTGCCGCTGCGCGACGACATCCAGGCACTGCGTGCGATCGCCGTGCTGTGGGTGCTGCTGTATCACGCGCAGATCCCCGGCGCGTCGGGCGGCTACCTCGGCGTCGACATCTTCTTCGTCATCTCCGGCTACCTGATCACCGGATTGATCCAGCGCGCGCTGCAGCGCGGCGACTTCTCCTTCCGCGCGTTCTACGGACGCCGCGCGCGGCGCCTGCTGCCGGCCGCGTACGTCGTGCTCGGCGTGACCCTGCTCGCGGCGCCATGGGCCCTCAACCGAACCGAACAGATCGACTTCGTCGGCCAGTTGCTCGGTGCGCTCGGCTTTGCGAACAACGTCGTGCTGTGGCGGCAGACAGGCTATTTCCAGGGCGCGTCCGACCTCAAGCCGCTGCTGCACTTCTGGTCGCTCGCGCTCGAGGAACAGTACTACCTCGTGCTGCCCGCATTGCTGGTCTTCAGTCCGGCGCGACTGCGGGCCGGCATGGCAATCCTCGTCACGGCGGCCAGCCTCGGCCTGCTGATCTGGTGGCAACCGATCGACGCCAGCGGCGCGTTCTACCTGCTGCCGACCCGCGCGTGGGAACTCGGCCTCGGATCGATCGGCGCGTTGATGAGCAGCAGGGGGCCGGGTACGGCGCCGCAGCCGCAGCCGATGAAGACAACGAAGGCGATGCAGACGATGCAGGCGGCGCTGCGATGGCTCGCATGGCCAGCCTGGGCCCTGCTCATCGCCGTTCCGACTGCGCCGCAGTGGTTCGGCGCCGCGCATCCCGGACCGGCGGCGCTGGTCGTCGGACTCGCGACCTTGGTCCTGCTCCTGCGCGAGCCCGCTCGCCTGCCGCGCGTGGCCGCGCCGCTGATCCGCATCGGCGACTGGTCCTATGCGCTGTACCTGGTCCACTGGCCGCTGATCGCGATCCTCCACAACGCCTGGGTCGGACTGAAGGCCGATCCGCAGGCGCTGATGGCTTGGCGACTGGGCGCGGTGCTGCTCGCGTTCCCCTTGGCGTGGGCGTTGCATCGCGCTGTCGAGCGGCCCGCCAAGGCGTTGCTCACGGGCCGTCGTGGCGCATGGATCCTGGGAACGGGGACGGCGTTGCTCGCGTTCGGCGGCATCGCGTTGGCACTGCACAAGCCGGCGCCGGGCGCGATCGATTTCGTCGAACTGCGCAAGGCCAACTACGGCCTGTCCGCCAACTGCGATGCCGAGGAGCCCTTCGACGGCCGCGAGGACTGCCGCACGCGCCCCGGCGCGCGCTGGATGGTCTGGGGCGACTCCTATGCGATGCACCTGGTGCCAGGACTTGTCCGCGTGGCCAGCGACCAGGGCCTGGTGCAGGCAACGAAGTCCTCGTGCGGGCCCTTCCCCGGCCTGACGCCGGTGCGGCCGGCGCTCGGCCGTGGCAACAGCTTCGCGTCGCCGTGGATCGAGCAGTGTCAGGCCTTCAACGCGTCGGTGCTGCGCTGGCTGGAGCGGCATCCGGAGATCGACACGGTCGTCCTGTCGAGCCTGCTGACGCAATACCTGGACGAGTCGAAGTACGAGCTCCAACGCACGCGCGGCGGCGAGCGCCTGCGAGGCGAAACGGCCATGCGCGCGGCGTTGCTCGACGACATGACGGCGACCGTGAAGCGGCTGAAGGCGATGGGCAAGCGGGTGATGGTGGTGGCGCCGCCGCCGTCGGCGCCGTTCGACATCGCGGGCTGCCTGGAACGTCGTCAAGCGCGTCGCTGGACGATCGGCGCGACGCCGGGTTGCGTGATCGACGAGCGCGACGACGAACGCCGGCGCGCTGCCGAGCATCGCTTCATCGCCGACCTGGCGAAGTCGGACGCGCGCCTGCCGGTCCTGCGCTTCGAGCCGCTGCTGTGCGACGGCAGGACGTGCCAGGTCGAGCGCGACGGCGTGCCGCTCTACCGGGACCAGGGCCACCTGAGCCATGAGGGCTCGCGCCTGCTGATGCCGGCGGTGATGTCCGAGTCACTCGGCGAGCGGCAGCTGGCCCTCCTCCGAAGTCCCCGGTAGCAAAACCGTCGAAGGACGGCCGTGGTTGGGGACGGGAGGGCATGGGGTTTCCGCGCTTGCCGCGGGGCCCCATGCCCTCGCGGCCAACGCCCCAGCCATTGCAGGCGGGCGGTCTTCAGCCCACCAACAACCCGTGTTCAGCGCGCGCGAGGGCTTCCGGCGTCCCCGACACGACGAGCGTGTCACCGCCCTGGAGCACCAGATCGTCGCTCGCGTCCTTCACCGCCCCATTGGGCCGGCGCACGAACACCACGCTGACGCCCCAGGCGACCAATCCGATCTCCCCGAGCGTGCGTCCTTCGAGGATGCTGGCCATGGGCAGGCTGATGGACTGGAGCCGGGCCTGGTCGCGTTCTTCGGAGGTGTCGTCGTCGGCGCCGTGGAAGTAGCCGCGGAGCAGCCCGTAGCGGCGATCCCGCGCATCCCGCGCGATGCGCAGCACCCGCCGCATCGGCACGCCGACGAGCGCGAGCGCGTGGCTCGCGAGCATCAGCGAGCCTTCGATCGCTTCCGGCACCACCTCGGTCGCGCCGGCGGCGCGCAGTTTCTCGAGGTCGGTGTCGTCGATCGTGCGCACGACCACCGGCACATGCGGCGCATGGCCGCGGACCTCATGCAACACCTTCAGCGCCGATGCCGTGTCGTGGTACGAGATGACCACCGCGCTCGCGCGTGTCAGGCCGGCGGCGATCAGGCTGGGCAGCCGTGCCGCATCGCCGAACACCACGCTTTTCCCCGCCGCAGCCGCCTGCCGCACGCGGTCCGGATCCAGGTCCAGCGCCATGTAGGGGATGTGCTCCGCCTCCAGCAGCGTCGCCAGGTTCTGCCCGCTGCGGCCGTAGCCGCAGATGATCACGTGCGCATCGGTCTTGATCGACTTCTTGGCGATGGTCGTCAGCTGCACCGACTGCAGCAGCCAGTCGCTCGCGGACAGCTTCATGACGATGCGGTTGCTGTGCTCGATGATGATCGGCGTCAGCAGCATCGACAGCACCATCGCCGCCAGCACCGGGCTGACCCACTGCGCGGCGATCAGGTTCTGCTGGGCGCCCAGTGTCAGCAGCACGAAGCCGAATTCCCCCGCCTGCGCGAGGTACAGGCCGGTGCGCAGCGCGACGCCGGTCGGCGCGCGGAACAGCTTGGCCAGTCCCGCCACGAGCACGAACTTCGCCAGCGTCGGCACCAGCGTCAGGATGATCACCAGCGGCCACTGGTAGACCAGCGTCTGCCAGTCCAGCCGCATGCCGATGGTGATGAAGAAGAGCCCCAGCAGCACGTCGTGGAAGGGCCGGATGTCCAGTTCCACCTGATGCTTGTATTCGGTCTCCGCGATCAGCATGCCGGCGACGAACGCGCCCAGCGCCAGCGACAGCCCCGCATGCTCGGTCAGCCAGGCCAGACCCAGCGTGACCAGCAGCAGGTTCAGCATGAAGAGCTCCTGGCTCTTGCGCCGCGCCACCAGCGTCAGCCAGCGGCGCATCAGGTGCTGGCCGCCGGTCAGCAGCAGCACCAGCAGCACGACCGCCTTCAGCGCGGCCCAGCCGAGCGATTCGATCATCTCCGCGCCGCTTCCGCCCAGCGCCGGGATCAGCACCAGCAGCGGCACGACGGCCAGATCCTGGAACAGCAGCACGCCGATCACGCGCCGGCCGTGTTCGCTTTCCAGCTCGAGCCGCTCGGACATCAGCTTCACGACGATGGCCGTCGAGCTCATCGCCATCGCCGCCCCGAGCGCCAGCGATCCCTGCCACCCGAGGTCCCAGGCCCAGCCCATCACGCCGAACAGCCAGCGCAGGAAGAGGTTGCCCGCCATCGTCCCGCCGATGGTCACGACCACCTGCAGCAGCCCCAGTCCGAACACCATCGACCGCATGCTGTGCAGCTTCGGGAGGTTGAACTCCAGGCCGATCACGAACATCAGGAACACCACGCCGAACTCGGCCAGGTGCTGCACGCCGGGCACGTCGCTGGCGAGCGCCAGCGCGTTCGGTCCGATCACCACGCCCACGACCAGATAGCCCAGGATGGGCGGCAGCTTCAGCGAACGGCAGACCACCACGCCCAGCACGGCGGCGATCAGGTAGATGAGTGTCAGGTCCAGCGCGGTGAGCATGGCGGCGATGGTACTGGGCCCCCACCCCGGGCGGTCCCGGTTGCGACAAGACTGAGGCTCGATATAGTTTGCGACTCGACGTCCGTCGCATTCCATACACACATCGGACGCGTTTCACGAGGGAGATCCACGCATGACTGCCATTGTCCGCGGCGCCAGCCTGGCGCGCGCGCTGGGCGCTTTCGCGCTCGCCATCGGCCTGACCGGCTGCATGAGCGTCTATGTCGACAACCGGCCGGCCGAAGTGCCGGCCAGCCAGTTCGCCAGACCCGCCGAACCGAAACCGGTCCAGCTGTTCTTCGAGTTCCAGACCAAGGGCGTGCAGAACCAGCAGGCCACCGCCCTGCTGAAGGGCCGCATCACGGACCAGGTCCGCACCAGCGGCGTCTTCAGCAGCGTGTCCGAGACACCGGTGGACGGCGGCGCGTCGCTCAGCATCGTGCTGGACAACGTGCCCACCTCCGACGACGCGTTCAGCAAAGGCTTCGTCACCGGGCTGACCTTCGGCCTGGTCGGCTCGCAGGTCGGCGACGGCTACCTCTGCACCGCGACCTACCGCGCGCCCGGCGCCGCCGAGCCCGTCGTCAAGAAGGCCCGCGGCATCCTGTGGGCCACCGTCGGCGCCAAGTCGTCGCCCGAGGGCGCGACCAAGGCCGACAGCATCGACGCCGCCATGACCCGCATCAGTCGCCAGGTCGTCAGCAATGTGCTGAACGACGTGACGCGCGATCCGGCGTTCCGCTGATCGCGCTGGATCGTGGTCGATCGCGGCTGATCGCCGCGGTCCTCCGCCTGTCCAGCTCCCCCCTTTCGTCCAGGTTCCTTTTCCCTTTCAAGTTTCGAGAAAGCACTTCCCATGACCTCGTTCCTGATCCGCGCCGCCCGCCTGACCGTCGTGCTGGCCGCCACCGCCGCGCTGACCGCCTGCGTGACCGCCAAGATGCCTGCGCCGTCGTCCAGTGCCGCCAATGTCGAGAAGCTGCGCGCCGCCAAGGCCGCGCCGTCGCAGGTGGGTACCTTCAAGCTCGCCGCCGGCAAGCCGGCCGGCATGGACACCGAACTCGGCGGCCTGCGTGGCTCGTCGATGCAGCCGTCCGCCGGCACGTTCTCGGGCCAGTTGCGCGATGAACTCGCCGCCGAACTGAAGGGCGCCGGCCTGCTCGATCCGAACAGCCCGGTCGTCATCGACGGCGAGCTGACCGACAGCCGCGTCGACGCCGCCATCGGCACCGGCACGGGCCGCCTGGCCGCGCGATTCGTCGTCAAGCGCAACGGCCAGAAGGTCTTCGACAAGGAACTGGCCGCCGAGTCGAGCTGGGAGTCCAGCTTCGTCGGCGCGACCGCCATCCCGCTGGCGATCAACCAGTACGGCGCGCTCTACAAGTCGCTGATCGGCAAGCTGCTCGACGACGCGGAGTTCCGCGCCGCGATCAAGGGCTGATCACCGCCCGTCGATCTCGCGCCGGCTGACGGCGCGCGCTGAACAGGCCCTGCGGGGCCTGTTTTTCATGGCGCGGGCCGGAGACGATCACGCCGCGGTCTCGCCCGAAGGGGCTTGGCTTTGGTCATGTCCGAGGCGCAAACTAGCCCCCTTATGCATGGGGCGCATGCCCGCATGTGCACTCGGCTTTGCCGCACGTGGCGGACGGGCAGGGCTTCGGGGTACCGTTCGCGCCACCGAAAAGTTACGGAGCATTTCATGCCCAACCTGTCTTTCGTTTCCCCCACGCGCAACAGTCCCTGGGGCACCTACCTGTCCCAGATCGACGCCGTCGAGCCCTACCTGGGCAAGCTGGCCCGCTGGGTGGAAACGCTGCGTCGCCCCAAGCGCGCGCTGATCGTGGACATCCCCATCGAACTCGACAACGGCACCATCGCCCACTTCGAGGGCTACCGTGTCCAGCACAGCCTGACCCGCGGTCCCGGCAAGGGCGGCGTGCGCTACCACCCGGACGTCACGCTGGAAGAAGTGATGGCGCTGTCGGCCTGGATGACGGTCAAGAACGCCGCGGTCAACCTGCCCTACGGCGGCGCGAAGGGCGGCATCCGCCTGGACCCGAAGACGCTGTCGCTGAAGGAGCTGGAGAAGGTCACCCGCCGCTACACCAGCGAGATCGGCATGATCATCGGCCCGACGCAGGACATCCCCGCGCCTGACGTGAACACCAACGGCCAGATCATGGCCTGGATGATGGACACGTACTCGATGAACGTCGGCGCGACCGCCACCGGCGTCGTCACCGGCAAGCCGATCGCGCTGGGCGGCTCGCTCGGCCGCGTGGCCGCCACCGGCCGCGGCGTGTTCGTCGTCGGCCGCGAAGCGATGCGCCGCCTGAACGTGAACCTGGAAGGCGCGCGCGTCGCCGTGCAGGGCTTCGGCAACGTGGGTTCCGTGGCCGCGAAGATGTTCGCCGCCAATGGCGCCATCATCGTCGCGGTGCAGGACCACACCGGCACGATCCTGAACGAGAACGGCCTGGACATGACCGACCTGCTGGACCACGTGGCCCGCACGGGCGGCGTGGGCGGCTTCAAGGGCGCCGACCGCATCGACAACGAGAACTTCTGGGACGTGAAGTCGGACATCCTGATCCCGGCCGCGCTGGAAGGCCAGATCACCGGTGAACGCGCCAAGCGCGTGCAGACCCGCGTGGTGATCGAAGGCGCGAACGGCCCGACGACCCCGGACGGCGACGCCGTGCTGGCGGACCGCGGCATCATCGTCGTCCCCGACGTGATCGCCAACGCGGGCGGCGTGACGGTCTCCTACTTCGAATGGGTGCAGGACTTCTCGTCGTTCTTCTGGACCGAAGACGAGATCAACGTCCGCCTGGACAAGATCCTGGTCGGCGCGTTCAAGGGCATCTGGGATACCGCGGAACAGCACAAGATCCCGCTGCGCACGGCCGCCTTCACGGTGGCCTGCACGCGGGTGCTGGAAGCGCGCGAAGAGCGCGGGCTGTACCCCTGAGCCACCGACCGCGGTTTCTCGCGGTTTCTCGCGGTTACGGGACGAACGGGCGCCTCTGGCGCCCGTTTTTCTTTTCCTAGTGCGTGATCTTCGTGCCGAGCACTTGCAGGAACTGCGCAATCCAGGCGGGATGCGCGGGCCAAGCCGGCGCGGTGACGAGCTTGCCGTCAGTGACCGCCTGGTCGACCGGAATGTCGGCGTAGCTGGCGCCAGCCAGCTCGACCTCCGCGGCGCAGGCCGGATAGGCCGAGACCTTCTTGCCACGGATGATGCCGGCCGCGGCCAGCAACTGAGCGCCGTGGCAGATCGCGGCGATGGGCTTGTCGGTCTTCGCGAAGTGCTGCACCAGCGGCAGCACGCCCGGCATCGTGCGCAGGTACTCCGGCGCCCGTCCGCCCGGGATCACGAGCGCGTCGTAATCCTCCGGCTTGATGTCGTCGAAGCTCGCGTTCAACGTGAAGCGGTGACCCGGCTTCTCCGAGTAGGTCTGCGCGCCCTCGAAATCATGGATCGCCGTCAGCACGAAGTCCCCGGCCTTCTTGCCGGGGCAGATCGCGTGGACCTGGTGACCCACCGCCTGCAGCGCCTGGAACGGCACCATCAGCTCGTAGTCCTCGACGTAGTCGCCGGCCAGCAGCAGCAGCTTCTTGCCCATCGCATCTCTCCAGAGTCGTTGCAGGAGCGCCGATTCTGGAAGGCCGCGATCGTCAGGGCCATGAATCCGTCATGTACCCGCGTCGGCGTCGCGGACTCGCAGCCAGGGCACGGCGAGGACCGCGAGCGTCCAGCAGATCCAGGCGGTCCACATCGTGTGGCTCGGGTAATGCGCGCCGCGCGCCATCTGCGCGAAGCCGTAGAGCACGCCCATCGTCAGCACCGCGCCCAACGCGAACCGCGCCTGTCGCGGATAGGCGCGACGCAGCATGAAGAACAGGCTGAAGAAGGCAAAGGCGGAGCTCGCATGCCCCGAAGGGAAGCAATGACCCGGGCCGCCGTCCCGCACGCCGAAGTGCCAGTGCGACACGTAGTGCGCCACGCCGCCGAACTCGGCCAGGTCCCAGGGACAGCTGGTCGTGCTGCCCTGCTTCATCAATGGAATGACGATCAGGCTGACGGCCGTCAGTACCACCGCGCCCCAGCGTTCACGGCGCGTGAGTCCGGGCCACAGCGGCCGGACCGCGTTGATCACCAGCATCACGGCCAGGCCGGTGGCGACCCAGCGTCCGCCTTGATGCAGCAGGCCCGAGGTCAGCCAGTGATCGCGCAACGTGAAGCCATGCGCGTCCGCGAACAGCCGCACGACCGTGAGGTCCCATCCGGCGGCGTCCCACAGCAGCAGCGCTGCCAGGCCGGCCAGCGCGACGAGCCATCCGCGCCGCAGCGCCGGCAGCGACATCGCCCCGACGGGCGACAGGACCGGCGCCGAGGTCGAGCCGGCGCCGAGCTGGAGGGAGGACAGGGGATGCGGCTTCACGGGACGCAGTGGGCGCGCCGGCACTGAAGTCGCCCTGAAGCCAAGCTGAAGGCCGGCTGAAGACCCCCGCCGTTTCGCACATCGGCGGGGGTGCTCGCGCGCCGCCCCGGCGGCTGCTATCTTTCCCGCTCGCCGACCCGGCCTGAAGGCCGCCCCCACGCCATGCGACTGCTGCTGCTCGAAGACGACGAACTCCTGGGCGAGGCCCTGCGCGACTTCCTGCGCGCCGAGGGTCACACGGTGACCTGGGCCCGTCGACTGTCGGAGGTGCTGCCCCGCCAGCACGAGGAATTCGAGGCGCTGCTGGTCGACTGGCAGCTCCCGGACGGCTCGGGCCTGGACTGGCTGCGCGGACTGCGCCAGCGCGGCGTGTCGACCCCGGCGCTGATGCTGACCGCGCGGGACCTGCTCGCCGACCGCCTGCAGGGCCTGGACGGTGGCGCCGACGACTACCTGGTCAAACCCTTCGCGCCGGAGGAGCTCGCCGCCCGCCTGCGCGCGGTCAGTCGCCGCCATGTGGGCGCGAGCAGCTCTCAGCGGCGTCATGGCGATGTGGTGCTGGATCTGGCGGCCAAGCGCGCGACGCGCGACGGCCATGCGGTCGAATTGACCGCCCGGGAATGGGCGGTGCTGGAGGCGCTGGCGCAGCGCGCCGGCCGGTTGTATCCGAAGCGCGATCTCGAGCTGCAGGTGCTCGGCGACGACGCCGAAGTCCTGAGCAACGCGCTGGAGGTCCATGTGTCGAGCCTGCGCCGCAAGCTCGGCCGGGAACTGATCGAGACCGTCCGCGGCCTGGGCTACCGGCTCGGGCCGGAGGCCGCGTGAAAGTGGCCGTGAACGTGGCCGTGAACGCGCCCCCGGGACCACGCCGACCGTCGATCGCCGGCCGCCTGGCGCGCCAGCTCCTGATGATCTCCGCCTTCTGGGCGCTGCTGGCGGGCGTCAGCGTCTGGCTGGTCGTGCAGGAGGAGGTGGACGAGCTGCTCGACGAGACGCTGCAGGCGTCCTCGCAAGTGCTCGGACAGCTGCTGCGCCAGGGCAGCGCGATGCCGGCCGAGATCGCCGACAGCGATGACCTCAGCACCCACTTCGCCTGGCAGCTGGTGGGCTCGGACGGCGCGCTGCTGCATCGCTCGCCGCTGGCGCCGGTGAACGCCTGGAAGCTGCCGCCCGGCTTCAGCGACTGGAAGGACGACGGCACCGATGGCGATGACTGGCGCGTCCATGTGCGTCCGCTGCCGACGGTCGCCGGGTCGGGCTGGCTGATGGTCGCGCAGACCAGCGCCGAGCGGACGGAAGTGCGCAGCCGCGTCGGGCTCGCGAGCGCCTTCTCGGCCCTGCTGGTCGGTGGCCTCTGCATGATGTGGATGAACCGGCGCGCGCGCGCCGAGCTGGCGCCGCTGGCCGAGCTGTCCCGCGCGCTCGCCGACTACGACCCGCTCGACACGCGCCAGCTGCTGCCCGAACAGCACCGCCAGGAACTGGCCGGGATCCGTGCCGCGGTGCTCGACCTCGGCCAGCGCCTGGCGCAACGCGTGGCCAACGAGCGCGCCTTCAGCGCGCACGCGGCCCATGCGCTGCGCACGCCGCTCGCGGGCATGGATGCGCAGCTCGCGATGGCGCTGCGCGAGGCCCCGCCCGAATCGCGCGCCCGGCTGCAGCGCACCCGCGAGGCCGCCGACCGGCTGCGTCGCGTCGTGACCGCGCTGCTGACGCTGTTCCGCACCGGCATGAGCCTGCGCTGGCAGCGCCTGGACCTGATCGAGCTGCTGGCGATGCTGCCGCTGCCGGACGGCCTCGAACTGGATCTGCCGGAGGACGAGGCCGGCATCGACGCCGACCCCGACCTGCTCGCCGCCGCGCTGATCAACCTGCTCGACAACGCCTGGCGCCATGGCGCGTCGCGGGTGCAGCTGCGGCTGCACCGCCAGCCCGACGGTGGCCTGCTGCTGCAACTCACCGACGACGGCGAGGGCGTGGCCGACTGGCAGCGCGTGGATCTCAACGACGCGCTGGAGCGCCAGCAGTACGAAGGCCGCATGGGCCTGGGGCTGATGATGGCCGACCTGGTGTCGCGCGCCCACGGCGGCGACCTGCGCCTGCCCCCCGTGGACGGGGGCTTCGGCGTGGCGATGCGGCTGGGTCCGGCGCCGGACTGAATCGACCCCGGCGGCTACACTTTCGCCCTTATGACGACCCATGCCGCCCTCACCCATTCCCGCGCGCTCGACGTGGCCCGCGCGGCCTTGAAAGTCGAGGCCGACGCGCTGCTCGCGCTCGGTCCGCGCCTCGGCGAGTCGTTCGAGCAGGTGGTCCGGACGATCCTCGACAGCGCCGGTCGTGTCGTCGTGATGGGCATGGGCAAGAGCGGCCATGTGGGCCGCAAGATCGCCGCCACGCTGGCGTCCACGGGCACGCCGGCCTTCTTCGTCCATCCGGGCGAAGCCAGCCACGGCGACCTCGGCATGGTCACCCCCGGCGACATCGTCCTGGCGCTGTCCAACTCCGGCGAGAGCGACGAGCTCAACGCCATCATCCCGGTGCTCAAGCGCCTGGGCGTCACGCTGATCGGCATGACCGGCGGCTTGTCGTCGTCGCTGGCCAAGCATTCGAACTTCGTGCTGGACTCGCGGGTCGAGCAGGAGGCCTGCCCCCTCAACCTCGCACCGACGGCGAGCACCACTGCGCAGATCGCGCTCGGCGACGCGCTGGCCGTGGCGCTGCTCGACGCCCGCGGCTTCCGCGCCGAGGACTTCGCCCGCTCGCACCCAGGAGGCTCGCTGGGCCGCCGCCTGCTGACGCACGTGCGCGACCTGATGCGCAGCGGCGATTCGCTGCCCCGCGTGAGCGCGGAGATGCCGCTGCTCGACATGATGCGGGTGATGTCCGACAAGGGCCTGGGCTGCGCCGTGCTGGCCGATGCCGACGGCCAGGTCGGCGGCATCTTCACCGACGGCGACCTGCGCCGTCTGATCGAGCGCGGCACCGACCTGCGTGGCCTGACCGCCGGGCAGGTGATGCATCCGAATCCGCGTACGGTGGCCGCCGACGCGCTCGCCGTCGTCGCGGCCGACCTGATGGAGCAGGCGCGCATCACGCTGGTCCTCGCCGTCGACGACGAGCAGCGCCTCGTCGGCGCGATCAGCATCAACGACCTGATGCGCGCGAAGGTGATCTGATGAGCGGCACGCCTTCCTACACCCCGGGCAATCCGGCAGCGGCGATGCCGGCCGTGGTGCGTGAACTCAAGCCCGCGCTGTCCTTCCCCCCCGAGCTGCTGCTGAAGGCGCAAGGCCCGGCCCTCGGGCTCAAGGCCGCGATCTTCGACGTCGACGGCGTGCTGACCGACGGCCGCATCTACCTGAGCGAGGCGGGCGAGACGATCAAGGCCTTCGCCACGCTCGACGGCCATGGCATGAAGCTGTTGGCGCAAGGCGGCATCGTGCCGATCGTGATCACCGGTCGCGACTCGCCGGCCGTGCGGCGCCGCGTGGCCGACCTCGGCCTGCCGCACGCCGTCTACGGCGCGAAGAACAAGCTGGCCGCGGCGCAGCCGCTGCTTGACCAGCTGGGCCTGCACTGGGACGAGGTCGCCGCGATCGGCGATGACTGGCCCGACCTGCCGCTGATGGTGCGCGCCGGCTTCGCGTGCGCGCCGGCACAGGCCCATGCCGAGGTGAAGGCGGTGGCGCATCATGTCACCGCCACCGCCGGTGGCCACGGCGCCGCGCGCGAGTTCTGCGACCTGCTGCTGATGGCTGCCGGCCAGTACGCGAAGCTGCTGCACGGCCACCTCGAGACGCTGGACGGGAGCGGGCACTGATGGCGGCACTCGTTCCGCCGCCGACCGCCCCGCGCCGTCGCGCCCAGCCGCTGCTGTGGCGCCTGCAGTCGATGCTGGCCAACTACGTGCCGCTGCTGCTGATGGCGATGCTGGCGGGCTTCACCTGGTGGCTCATCAAGAACACGCCGCAGCTCGAGGCGCCGCGAGAGAAGGCCGCGCCCAAGCATGAGCCGGACTACCGGATGAACGGCTTCGAGGTGCAGCGCTTCAGCAGCGACGGCCGGCTCACCGGCCGGATCATCGGCACCGAGATGCGCCATTACCCGGACAACGACACGCTGGAGATCGATACGCCGCAGCTGCGTGCCTACGGCAAGCTCGACGAGCTGCTGGTCGCCGACGCGCAGCGCGGCGTGTCCAACGGCGATGGCAGCGAGGTGCAGCTGCTCGGCGACGTGAAGGTCAAGCGTTATCCCAACGGCGATACGACGAAGCCGCCGGACCTGGAGCTCTATGGCGAGTTCCTGCACGCCTTCGTGCCGCAGCAGCAGATCCGATCCCACCTGCCGGCGCGGGTGGTCGGCATGGGCGGCGAGATGCAGGTGAAGAGCTTCGTCTACGACCAGCTGACCGGTCGCCTGACTTTCAGCGGCGGTGGTCGCGCGACCTTCGCCGCGCAGCCCGGCGCGCGCCCGTCCCTGCAGCCCGCCAAGGCCGCCGCGAAGGCTGCCGGCACTGCCGCGACCAGCGCTGTCGCCAAGCCGGCTGCCAGACCGGCCGCGGCTGCTTCCGGCACCGCGACCTTCAGCAGCAAGCCATGACCCGACTTGTCTACATCACCGGTGCCTCCAGCGGCATCGGTCAGGCGCTCGCGCTGCAGTACTACCGCGAGGGCTGGCACCTGGCGCTGGTGGCGCGCCGCGTCGAGGAACTGGCTGCCTGGGCCGAGCAGCAGCGGCTGGAGCCGTCGCGCTGGCGCGTGTACCGCGCCGACGTCAGCGACGTCGAGGCCATCGCGGCCACCGGTCGCCGTTGCATCGCCGAGCAGGGCCTGCCCGACGTCGTCATCGCCAACGCCGGCATCAGCATCGGCATGGACACGGCGATCTACGAGGACCTCGCGGTGATGCAGCGCCTCTACGCCACCAACAACATCGGCCTGGCCGCGACCTTCCATCCCTTCGTCGGCCCGATGCGGACGCGCCGCAGCGGCACGCTGGTGGGCATCGCCAGCGTCGCGGGCATCCGGGGACTGCCAGGACATGGCGCTTACTGTTCCAGCAAGGCCGCGGTGTTCAGTTATTGCGAGAGCCTGCGCGGAGAATGTCGGCCCGATGGCGTCAAGGTCGTGACGATCGCGCCGGGGTATGTCGATACTCCGCTGACGCGCGAGAACCGGTATGGCATGCCCTTCCTGATGCAGCCCGAGGACTTCGCGCGCAAGGCTTATTCGGCCATCGCGGCGGGCGCCAGGGTTCGATTCATACCGTGGCAGATGGGCGTCGTCGCCCGTGTCATGCGACTGCTGCCGGGCGCGGTTTTCGACCGCCTGCTGGCGGGGCGTCCGCGCAAGCATCGGCAGGGCGAGACCTGACCCCGCTTCACTCCACGGCTGCTGGCCCTCACCCCCAACCCTCTCCCGCAAGCGGGAGAGGGGGCAAGACAAGACCTGGCATTGCTGGGCATCTGCTGGTCTGCTGGGAGGGTGATCAAAAGCTGATCACCAAAAGAAAAAGGCGCTCCGAGGAGCGCCTTTCTCATTGCAAGGCGGGATGAACCCGCCTGCCGTGCGTGGCTCAGTAGCCGCCGCGACCGCCGCCGTAGCTGCCGCCGCCGCCACCACCGTAGCCGCCACCGCCGCCGCCGCCGTAACCGCCGCCGCCGCTACGGCCACCGCCGTAACCGCCGCCGCCGCCACTGCGACCACCGCCGCCGCCACCACCGTAGCCGCCGCCACCACCGCCGCCGTAGCCGCCGCCACCGCTGCGACCACCGCCGCCGCCGAAGCCGCCGCCACCGCTGCGGCCACCGCCGCCGCCGAAGCCGCCACCGCCGCCCGGACGGTCTTCGCGCGGACGAGCCACGTTGACCACGATCGCGCGGCCGTCGAGGGCCTGACCGTTCATGCCGTTGATGGCAGCCTGCGCTTCATCGTCCGTCGACATTTCCACGAAGCCGAAGCCCTTGGAACGTCCGGTCTCACGATCCATCATGACCTTGGCGGAAATGACGGTGCCGAATGGCGCGAATGCCTCCTGGAGCGACTCGTCTCGCACGCTGTAAGCGAGGTTGCCCACGTATAGCTTGTTTCCCATGGGGGAAGCCCTTTCAAAACCAAATAACCCAATGTGCTGCTTCAACCCATCGTGAACCACTCATACGAAGGCGCTGCATTCAGGCGATCCGATTATGTGTGACAGGATTGGCGGTTCGCAACGCGTCAAGCTGGTTGTTGTTTTTCAGCCGATGCGCGCAAACCCCGAGCAGTGTCAGAGGCGCTCGACGATCTCCGCCTCCGGCGTCTTGGTGGGGCAAAGCATGCTCCTGAGTTGCTCAGTGTTTTCCACTATGCGGATGCAACCCTGCTGAAATCGCACAACGTGTCGTCCATCGCCCCGCAACACCCGCTCCCGGACGAGGCCTCGGCCACGCCGCGGCTGCGCATCGTCTCGCTCGTCCCCTCGGTGACGGAACTGCTGTTCGCACTCGGATTGGGCCCCTGGATCGTGGGCCGCACCGGTTTTTGCATTCACCCGGCGCCGGCGGTGTCAGCAATATCAAAGATCGGTGGGACGAAGGACGTCAACCTCCCGAAAGTGAGGGCGCTGGCCCCCAGCCATGTGGTGGTCAACGTGGACGAGAACCGCCTCGACACGGTCGAGGCCCTGCGCGCCTGGATCCCCCATGTGGTGGTGACCCACCCCTGCGGGCCGGCGGACAACCTCGCCTTGATCGCGCAGATCGTCGAGATGGTGGAGGTTTTTGCCGCCGAACTGGGGGTCAGGTCTGAACCCACCGGCAGAAATGTCCTGCCGCCGGCCGACTTTGCCTACGCCGAAGTCGCGCTGCCGGATGTCCCCGATCTGCGTGACCGGGCTGAGCGTCTCGCCGCCGGGTTGCAGGGGGAGTTGGCCGCGTGCCGGTCCTTCCTCGCCGATCTTCGGCGGGCCCAGCTGGGGCGCCGCGTGCTCTACCTGATCTGGCGGGCGCCCTGGATGACGGTGGCGCGGGACACCTACATCGCGCGCATGCTCGCCGAAGTGGGTTGGGAGACCTGGCCCCCCGTCGAAGGCGGTCCGCATGGCGCGGCGCGCTACCCGGTCGTCACCGGCGACGAACCGTGGCTGGCGGAGATCGACGAACTGCTGCTCAGCTCGGAGCCCTACCGGTTCGGTGAGGAGCATCTGGCCGAAGCGCAGGCGCTCTGTCCTAATGCCCGGGTGCGGCTGGTCGACGGTGAACTGATCAGCTGGTATGGCCCGCGCGCCGCGCAGGGGCTGCGCTACCTCCGCGAACTGGCCCAGGCTCCGCGATGATCACGGACATGAGCACGCCTTCCATCGCCACCTCATCCGCCACGTCGCCGTCGTCCGTACCGTTCGCCGGCCAGATCCTGCTGCTGGAGGACGACCCGGCGATCGCCCAGACCGTCAGCTTTGTCCTGGAGCGCGAGGGCTACCGGGTCCGCGCCTGCGGCTGGCTGCACGAGGCGCGTTCGGCCTTGGCCTCGAACGCGCCGGACCTGGCGATCCTGGACGTCGGCCTGCCGGACGGCAACGGCCTGGACCTGTGTCGCGAGCTGCGCCAGGGGCCGCTGGCGCGACTGCCGGTGCTGGTCCTCAGCGCCCGCAGCGAGGAAGGCGACAAGGTGCTGGGCCTGGAGCTGGGCGCCGACGATTACCTGGCCAAGCCGTTCAGCAATCGCGAACTGGTCGCGCGGGTGCGGGCGTTGCTGCGCCGCGCCCAGGCGCCGGTGGCGTCGACCGCGCCCGCCGTCGCCGGCTTCGTGGTCGAGGCCGAGGGCTCCCGCGTGCGCTTCCACGGCGAGCTGTTGCCGCTGACCCGCCGTGAGCTCGGCCTGCTGCTGCGCCTGCTGAAGGCGCCGGGGCGCATCCACAGTCGCGACAGCCTGCTGGACGCCGTCTGGGGGATGGATGCCGACAGCGGCGACCGCACCGTGGACACCCACATCAAGACCTTGCGCGCCAAGCTGCGCCAGGTGCGGCCCGACCTCGACCCGATCCGCACCCACCGCGGCATGGGCTATTCGCTGGAGTGACGGCGGATGCGCCTCGGCCTGCGACTGTTCCTCGGCTTCTTCCTGGTGGCGGGGCTGAGCGCCTTCATCCTGCTGCGCGTCGTGCTGGGCGAATTCAAGCCCAGCGTGCGCGAGGTGATGGAGGACATGATGGTCGACACCGCCAACCTGGTGGCCGAGCTGGCGCGCGACGAGCTCGCCGCCATGCCGCCCGGCGGCGATCTGAGCGGCACGCGCTTTGCGCAGCGCGTGCGCGACTACGCCGAGCGCCCCGTCGACGCCCGCATCCTCAGCGCCCGCAAGCGCTCGCTGGACTTCCGGATCTACGTGACGGACGCGGCCGGGCGTGTCGTGCTCGACACCAGCCCGGTCCCGGCGGTGGGCCAGGATTACTCCGCCTGGAACGACGTCGCCCGCACCTTGCGCGGAGAGTACGGCGCGCGCTCGACGCCCGAGAAGCCGACGCTCTACGGCAATGCCGGCGAACTCGGCAACGGCAAGGATGCGCAGGGCAGTCCGGTGATGTACGTGGCGGCGCCGGTGCGCCTGGACGGGCGCACGATCGGCGTCGTCACCGTCGCCAAGCCGGCGGCCGCCGTGCAGCAGATCATCTATCGCGCCGAGCGCCGCATCTGGATCGCCGGGCTGGGACTGCTGGCGGTCTCGCTGGCGGTGGGCGTCGCGGTGACCGCCTGGATGATCCTCACGGTGCGGCGCCTGCGGCGATATGCGCAGGAGGTTCAGCTCGGCCAGCGCCAGCCGCCGCCGAAGGTGCCCGGCGAACTGGGCGACCTGGCCCAGGCGATGGACGCGATGCGTGAGCGCCTCGACGGCCGGGAGCGCCTGGAGCATCTGGTGCGTGCGCTGACGCATGAACTCGAAGAGTCCGCTGGCCGCGTTGCGCGGCGCCGGCGAACTGCTGCAGGACGAACTGCCCGGCGCCGACCGGCAGCGCTTCGCCGCGCAGGTCGTCTCGCAGAGCGAGCGCATGACGGAGCTGGTCGAGCGGCTGCTCGCGCTGTCCACGCTGGAACTGCGGCGCGGGCCGGAGCATCCGCGTCCGGTGGCGCTGGTCGACGCGGTCGACGAGACGCTGGCGCAGCTCGGCGACCGTCTGGCGCAGCAGGCGCTGACGGTGCGCTGGCTGCGCCGTGACGCGGTGGAACTGCAGGCCGACGCCGAGATGCTGGCGCTGGCCATCAGCAACCTGCTGACGAACGCGATCGACTTCGCACCGGCCGGCTCCGAGCTGGCGCTCCAGGTGGGGATCGAGCCCGCGACCGACGCGCAGGCCCCCCGCGCGTTCTTCGAGTTGCGCGACCACGGACCGGGCGTGCCGGCCGGCGCGTTCGCGCAACTGGGCGAGCGCTTCTTCTCGACGGCCCGGCCCGGTAGCCTGCGCAAGGGGTCCGGCCTGGGCCTGGCCATCGTGCGCCAGATCGCCGGCCTGCATCGCGGCGAGTTGCGATTCGAACCGGCCGGGCCCGGCCTGCGTGTGCGACTCGCCTTCCCGCTCTTCACCGCCGGCTCACAAACTTCGTCCTGAGCTCACGGCCGCTGCCGAGACTGCCGCCTTCCGTGGATCGCCGAGGGGCGAGGAGAAGGACGATGCAGATGAAGGCGCTGTGGTGGAAGCTGGTGATCCTGGGCGGCGTGACGCTGCTGTTGCTGCTCGTGCTGTTGCGGATCGGCTGGCTCGTCGACGAACGCCAGGATCGTCAGCGTGCCGCGGAAGCCAGCGTCGCCGCGGCGCAGGCAGGCCCGCAGGTGCTGCTCGGCCCGATGCTGCAGCGCAGCTGCTCGGAGGAGTGGGAGTCCGTCAGCGGCACCGGCAAGGACATCACGAAGACGCCGGAACGGCGCGACTTCGTGCTCTCGGCGGTTCCCGCGGAACTCAAGGTCGACGGCACGCTGAACCAGGAGCAGCGCGAGCGTGGCCTGTTCAAGGTGAACGGCTATGTGGGCGAGGTGGCGCTGCAGGCCCAGTGGGCCTCCCTCGGCGCGCTGATCCCGGTGGCGGAGCACAAGGGCAAGCTGAGCTGCGAGGACCCGCGCGTGATGGTCGCCGTCAGCGACGCGCGGGGGCTGCGCGCCGTGGCGGTCAAGCGCGGCGCCCAGGCCTTGACGGTGAGACCGGGCACCGGTCACGACAGCTATCCGCACGGCCTCCATGCGCAGCTCCCGGACCAGGCGCTGGACCAGCCGCTGACGCTGTCGTTTGCGATCCACCTGGTCGGGATGACCGACTTCGGCATCGTTCCCGCCGCGTCCGCGACGCAGGTCAAGCTGCGCTCGGACTGGCCGCATCCGAGCTTCGGCGGCCGCTTCCTGCCGATGTCCAAGCGCATCGACGAGCGCGGCTTCGAGGCGCAATGGCAGGTGACCGAGCTCGCCACGACCGCGCCCCGCGATGTCCTCGCCGGGTTCTCGCTGCCCGGCGTCGAGCGCGACCCGGACGCGGGCCGGGCCTATGCGCCGAATCCGGCGCCCGGACGCGAGGGCAAGTCGGGCATCGTGGCGGACACGCTGGCGTTCTCGATGATCGATCCCGTGAATCCCTACGTGATGAGCGACCGCGCGATCAAGTACGGGCTGCTGTTCATCGTGCTGACCTTCGTCAGCGTCGGCCTGCTGGAACTGCTGTCCGGCCGGCGCGTCCATCCGGTGCAGTACCTGCTGGTGGGCCTGGCGATGACGCTGTTCTTCCTGCTCCTGCTGAGCCTGTCGGAACACCTGAGCTTCGCGCTGTCCTATGCGCTGGCGGCGGGCGCGGCGATCGGACTGCTGACCTTTTACGGGACGGCCATGCTCGGGGCGGTCAGGCGCGGGCTGGGATTCGGTGCCCTGGTGACGGTGCTCTACGCCGCGCTGTTCGTGCTGCTCAACCTGGAGAAGGCCGCGCTGCTGGTCGGAACCTCGCTGCTCTTCGCGGTGCTGGCGGCGGTCATGGCGCTGACGCGACGCATCGACTGGTACGCGCCGAACGGGCGCACTGCGGAGCAGCCGGAAGAGGAGGCCATCGGCACTTGGTGACAACGTGGTTGCCGGCCGCCCGTGGCTCGGTCAGCATGGGTCTTCACAGACCCATCACGACAAGAGAGACATGGGCGGAGACAACCCAACGAGCCACCGCGACGCGGCCCCCGAGACGGCCTCAGGCCGCTTCGACTACATCATCGTGGGCGCCGGCACCGCCGGCTGCCTGCTCGCCAACCGGCTGAGCGCCGACACGTCCAAGCGTGTGCTGCTGCTCGAGGCCGGCGGTCGCGACGACTACCACTGGATCCACATCCCCGTCGGCTACCTGTACTGCATCGGCAATCCGCGGACGGACTGGCTGTTCAAGACCGAGCCCGACGCGGGCCTGAACGGGCGCAGCCTGCGCTACCCGCGCGGCAAGGTGCTGGGCGGGTGTTCGAGCATCAACGGGATGATCTACATGCGGGGCCAGAGCCGCGACTACGACGGTTGGGCCGAGGCCGCCGGCGACGACGCGTGGCGCTGGGACGCGGTGCTGCCGTACTTCCGCGAGCACGAGGACCATTGGCGCCTGGACGAAGGCGCCGAGCGGCCGCCCGGCTTCGATCCGGCGATGCATGGGCACGGCGGCGAGTGGCGCGTCGAAAAGCAGCGTCTGCGCTGGGCGGTGCTGGACGCGTTCGCGACGGCGGCACAGGAGGCCGGGATTCCGGCGACGCCCGACTTCAATCGCGGCAACAACGAGGGCGTCGGGTACTTCGAGGTCAACCAGCGCGCCGGCTGGCGCTGGAACACGGCGAAGGCCTTCCTGCGCCCGGCCTGCTACCGGCGCCCCAACTTCGAGATGTGGACCGGCGCGCACGCGCAGCGGCTGCTGGTCGAGCAGGTCGACGGCGAGGTGCGATGCGACGGCGTGCTCGTGCGCACGCCCCATGGGCTGGAGACTGTCCGCCTGAACCCGGGCGGCGAGGTGCTGCTTGCCGCCGGTGCGATCGGTTCGCCGCAACTGCTGCAGCTGTCGGGCCTCGGGCCGGCGGCGCTGCTGCAACAGCATGGCATCGAGGTCGTGAAAGACCTGCCCGGTGTCGGCGCCAACCTCCAAGACCACCTGCAGATCCGCGCGGTCTTCCAGGTCGACGGCGTCAGTACGCTCAATACGCTGGCGTCGAGCTGGTTCGGCAAGGCGCGCATCGGGCTCGAATACGCGCTGCGTCGCACCGGTCCGATGAGCATGGCGCCGTCGCAACTCGGCGCGTTCGCGAAGAGCGGGCCGGACAAGGACTGGCCCGACCTGGAGTACCACGTGCAACCGCTGTCGCTCGACGCCTTCGGCGAGCCGCTGCATGCGTTCAACGCGTTCACGGCCAGCGTCTGCAACCTGAATCCGACCAGTCGGGGCACGGTCGCGATCCGCAGTGCAGATGCGGCCGATGCGCCGTTGATCGCGCCCGACTACCTCAGCACCGCGGAGGACCGCGACATCGCGGCGCGCAGCCTGCGGCTGACGCGGCGCATCGTCGAGCAGCCGGCCCTGTCCCGCTACCGGCCGCGCGAGCACAAGCCGGGCATCGAGTTCCAGACCGATGAGGAACTGGCCCGCCTGGCCGGCGACATCGCCACGACGATCTTCCATCCCGTCGGCACCTGCCGCATGGGCCGCGCCGACGACGAGCGCGCCGTCGTCGACAGCCGCCTGCGCGTGCGCGGCGTCGGCGGCCTGCGTGTCATCGACGCCAGCGTCATGCCGACGATCACCAGCGGGAACACGAACTCGCCCACGCTGATGATCGCGGAGCGCGCCGCCGCCTGGCTGCGCGCCGGGGAGTGATCGGCGCCGGTCAGGCGCTGAAGCGTTCCTCGATGTAGGCCAGCAGCGTCCGGATCGTCTGGGCCTCGCCGCCGACCGGGCGGCCCGGACGCGCGATGTCGTTCCAGGCGAAGAGGTCGATGTGCAGCCAGTCCTGCTCGGCCGGGATGAAGGCCTCGAGGAACAGCGCCGCGTTGATCGCGCCGGCCAGCGCGCTGCGCCCGGTGTTCACGATGTCGGCGATGCTCGACGTGATGCCTTCCTTGTAGGGCGACCACAGCGGCATGTGCCACAGCGGATCGTCCATCTTCAGGCCCAGGTCGACCAGGTCCCGCGCCGTGTCCATGTGCTTCGAGAACAGCGCGGGCAACTGCGCGCCCAGCGCGATGCGCGCGGCGCCGGTCAGCGTGGCCAGGTCGATGATCAGCTCGGGCCTGGACTCGGTGGCGTAGGCCAGCGCGTCGCACAGGATCACGCGGCCTTCGGCGTCGGTGTTGCCGATCTCGATGTGCAGGCCCGCGCGGGTCTTGATCACGTCGCCCGGACGGTAGGCGTTGCCGCTGATCGAGTTCTCCACCGCGGGGATCAGCACCTGCAGGCGCACCGGCAGCTTCAGCGCCATGATCAGCGTGGCCAGGCCCAGCGTGTTGGCCGCGCCGCCCATGTCCTTCTTCATCTGGCGCATGCCGTCGGCCGGCTTGATGTCCAGGCCGCCGGTGTCGAAGCACACGCCCTTGCCGACCAGCGTCAGCCGCGGATGCTTGTCGCTGCCCCAGTTCAGCTCGATCAGGCGCGGCGCGCGGGTGCTCGCGCGGCCGACGGCGTGGATCGCGGGGAAGTTCTTCTTCAGCAGGTCGTCGCCGACGATCTCCTTGAACTTCGCGCCGTGCTGCTTGCCGACGACGGCCGCGGCCTTCGACAGCTCTTCCGGCCCCATGTGCTCGGCGGGCGTGTTGACCAGGTCGCGCACCGCGCTCATCGCGGTCGCGATCGCCAGGCCGCGCTGGCCGTCCGTGCTGCTCTTGATGAGCAGTTGCGCCGGCTCGCGCTTGCGCGGCTTGTAGAGGTCGAACTGGTAGCAGCCCAGCTCCCAGGACATCGCGGCGGCCTCGTCCTGCAGCGGCAGGCCGTCGGGCGACAAGGTGTAGGCGCCTTCAGGGAGCGCGAGCGGCAAGGCCGACAGGGCGAACGGATGGGCCGCGTGCGCCACGCCCGCAAAGACCTGCGCGAGCTTGCCGTCCTCGCCCGGCACCAGGGCGAAGGTGTCCGGGGCGGCGGAGAAGCCCAGCGTCGCCAGCCATTGCTGGGTGCGCTTGGGCAGCTTCGGGGCGAGGGCCTGGTAGGCGGCGCGATCCAGCGCCAGGATGGGCGTGGCGCGAGCCACCGAGTTCTTGAATTGGACGTTCATCGATGCAGCGGCCCGCCGCGGGTCGCGCGGAGAGCCGGCCTTGGGGGTTGGCGGTGGCGCATTCTCGCTCGCCCTCCCTCCGGAGGTGGGGGTCGCCGCGCTGTTCGGAGCCGGGCTGCCGACGAGCGTCACTCTCTGGGCGGAAGGCGTCAAACGACGGGCGAAAGACGCACGGCGACCGGGGCGCCCGCGCGAGTCAGATCAGCAGGACTGTCGCAGACGCGACAGCAGGGCCTGTGCCGCGGCGGTCGTGCCGGCCGGTGCGTTGGGGCTGGCGGCGGACATCGCGGGGTTGTCCTGCGCGGCCTGGATCAGCCGCTGGGCCGCGGCCGGTCCCGGCAGCACCGGACCGATGAAACACACCCGCTCGCCCTGGCCGATCAGCAGCGTCGGGAAGGTCTCGACCTCCAGGTCGTCGACCAGCTCCGAGTCGTCCTCGATGTCCACCCACAGGAAGCGCGCGCCCGGGTGCTGCTGGCGCAGCGTGGCGAAGTCGTCCCGATAGGTGTCGCAGGTCCGGCACCAGGCGGCGCACAGGCAGGCGACCAGCAGGTCGGAAGACCCCTCGGAAGCGGGAGCCGGCAGGGGCGACGAGGGCGAAACAGCGGACATGGGGCCGGAGCTTAGCCGAGTTGCGCCGAGGGCGAATTCGTTCGCTATACGTCCAAAGCACCGTCTTGGTGCCGTGTGCGTGACGATGGCGCGAGCTTTGTGCAGATTTGTGAGGAGGCTGTCAACGGCGTCCCAAGGGCTCGCGTTAGCTGGCACAAAGCGGTCTTTGCCAGCGGTCTTCCCCCGCTCCCGGCCGCCGAAAGCCAAGAAGGTCCACGACCATGATGAAGTCTCATACCCGTACCGAATCCCAGCCGCGCCGCCTCCCGATGCCGGAACTGGCGCAGCACGACAAGGGCCGCAAGCACGAAGCCTTCGAAGTCGCCAGCCTGGGCTGCGACCGCCGCAGCGTCGCGCGCGCCCTGCGCTTCGACCGCAAGCGCTGATTCCCCGAGCGGGGTCGCCCCGAGTCCGGGCGGCGGTCCCGCCCCTCGCGTCCGTCAGTCCTCGTCGTCCGGGGACTGCAACGGCGCCAGCAGCCGATCGATCTCGTCGGCGCTGAACTTCTCCAGACGCTCCCCCCCGTCACGGCCCAGCAGGCCGTCCGCCAGCGCCCGCTTGCGGGCCTGCAGTTCGAGCATGCGCTCCTCGATCGAGCCCTCGATGGCCAGTTGGTGGACGAACACCGGCCGTGTCTGGCCGATCCGGTGCGCGCGGGCATGGGCCTGCGCGTCGACGGCCGGGTTCCACCACGGGTCGACCTGGATGACGGTGTCTGCCGCCGTCAGCGTCAGTCCCACCCCCCCCGCCTTCAGGCTCACCAGCATGAGGGGCGCCTCCCCCGCCTGGAAGCGACGCACCACATCGCCCCGTTTCCCCTCCGGCGTGGCGCCGGTCAGCTTCATGAGCGGGATCCGGAGCTCGTCCATCGCGGCCTCGATCAGGTCCAGCATGCCGGTGAACTGAGAGAACACCAGGATCGTCCGACCCTGGCTGATCATCTCGGGCACCTTCTCCCGGATCCATTCCAGCTTGGCGGCCTCCATGCCCTGCGGGACCTCGACCCCTGGGACCAGCCGCGGATCGCAACAGACCTGGCGCAGCTTCAGCATCGCGTCCAGCACGGACATCAAGCCGGAACCGAAGATCTCCGACTCCTTCAGCAGCCGCCGCACCAGATGGTCGGCGCCGATCCGCACGCTTTCGTACAGCTGACGCTGGCGCCCTTGCAGGGGGATGCGCTGGGTGAGGACCGTCATCGGGGGGAGGTCCTTGGCGACCTCCTCTTTCAGGCGCCGGAGGATGAATGGCCGCACGCGCGAGGCCAGTTCCCGGGCACGACGGGCGTCGCCGGTCTGTTCGATCGGCTTGCGCCAGTGCCGGGCGAAGGAACGCGCCTCGCCGAGGTAGCCCGGCATCAGGAAATCGAACTGGGTCCAGAGCTCGCCGAGGTGATTCTCGAGCGGGGTGCCGGTGAGCACGAGGCGTTGTTCGGCCTGGAGTCGGCGCAGTGCCCGCGCGGCCCGCGAGCGTGGGTTCTTCACCGCCTGGGCCTCGTCCAGCACCAGCACCGAGAACTTCGGTTTCGAGAGCGCCCGGACTTCCCGCCACGCCAGCCCGTAGCTGCACAGCAGCACGTCGATCTCGCCGAGACGCTTCATCACCTGGACCCGCTCCTCGGGATCGGACAGAGTGGCCACGCGGAGGTCGGGCGCGACGCGCGCGGCTTCCTGTGTCCAGTTGAAGATCAGCGAGGTCGGCGCGACGACCAGCGCCGGCGACCTCAGCCGCCCGGCCTGCTTCTCGACCAGCAGATGCGCCAGGGCCTGGGCCGTCTTGCCCAGCCCCATGTCGTCGGCCAGGATGCCGCCGAGCTCCTGGCGGGCCAGGTACTGGAGCCAGGCCAGGCCTTGCAACTGATAGGGGCGCAGCGTGATCCCCAGACCCTCCGGCGCGGTCGATGCCGGCGGAGGACCGGCGTCGCGCAGGCGCTCCCACATTGTTCGCAGCTCGTCGGCCCCGAAGACCTGCCAGCGGCTGTCGGGGACGTCGAGCGCCGCCAGCCGCGCCGCTTCCCACGAGGTGAGCTTCACCGGTCCGCGCCGTGAGCGCTGGGCGACCAGGACGTCCAGCAGGTTGAGCATCAGCCGCTTCAGCGGCGCCGCCGTCGAATGCAGCCGGCGCCCGCCCGGCGCCTTCAGGCTGATGATGGCGTCGTCATCGATGCCGGCGATCGCGTCGGCGTAGAGCCAGCGGCGGTCCTTGCGCAGCAGATCCCAGATCATCGGTGCGAGATCGACCCGCTGACCTTGGACCGTCACGCCCAGGCTCAGCATCCACGAGCCCTTGCGGCGCGAGAGCGCCAGCGTCGGCAAGCGGTCGCCCGTGCCCGGCGCGATGGCGGTCTGGACATCGACCGGCTCGTCGCCTTCGGGCTGGATCTCCAGCGACCACGCGTCGATCGCGACGCTGTGGTGCGCAAAGCCGGGGAGGACATCGATCTCCCAGCCGAGCTGGCGCAGGCGGGGCACCTCGTCGGCGGCGAAGTCGGGGAACAGGTCCTCCTGCTCCAGCGTCCAGCACGGGGTCAGGCCCCGCCCGAACGAGGCGTCGCGCCACTGCAGCATCCCGGCGTCCACCGGATGCAGCGGCAGCGCCTGCCACTGCTCGAGCGCCGCCGGATCCGCCGGCCAGCGCTCCAGCCGAAACAGCGACACGCGGTCGCCGCGCGGGCCCAGCTTCCCGTGCGGCCGCATGCCGAGCAGGCCGTCGCCGCGGTTGAGCGTCTGCAGGATCAGCTTTGGCGGGAGCGGGGAAGGCGGCGCGGTCATCGGGAACGCATTGTCGACGCGCCGCCGACCCGCCGGCTCGATCCGCCAGCTCAGCCCTCCTTGCGCTCCTTGCCGTCCTTCGGCGGACGCGGCTTGGGCAGACCCGTCTTTGCGAAGTCCGCCGGCACGCGCATCAGCGCGGCTTCGGGTTCGGCACGGCGGATGTTGCGCAGCTGATAGTTCTGCTCGCCGCTGCGCGGATCCTTGGTCTGGACGCTGACCGTGACCTTCAGGTCGGGCGACGTCCACACCTCGCGGGAGATGACGATCGGCTTCTCGTTGCCGATCTTGCCCGCCGGGATCGTGCGCGTCGTGCGCCCGCCGGTGACCTTGAGGCCGTCGATCTCCTTGGGCGGCAGATTGTTCGGCTGCGTATCCTGTCCGTTCAGGATCAGGGGCTCGACCCGCATCGCCACGGCCGGTGGCAGGGGCGACATCGGCGACAGCGGGCCCAGCGGGGTCGGCGGCGTCTCGACACGGATGACGCGGACCTCCTGGCCGCCCTCTCCCGGAGCGATCACGACGGGTGTTGCGATGCGCACCGTGGTCGGTGCCGCAGGCGCGGCCGGTGGCTTCGGCGCCTCGACGCGCTGCGCCGCGTCGCCGTGGCCGAAGTTCTCGCGGGCCCAGTCGCGCATCTTTCTGCCGTACTCGCGCATCTTGTCGTTGTAGTCCCGCATCTTGTCCTGGTACTCGCGCATGCGTTCGCCGTACTCGCGCTGCGCGTCAGCGTCCGCGCGGCCGCCGCCGAGGTAACGCGCCGTCTTGCGTTCGGGATCGAGCAGCCAGTTCTCGCCGCTCACGGCGTCACGCAGATAGACCACCTTGCGCCCCTGGCGTTCGACCTCCTGGCGCGTCCGGCCTTCGCCGTCACGGCAAAGCTGGCTGGTCTGCTGATGGACGATGCGATTGCCGTCGGCCAGCGGCTGGACGGTCTCGTGCACGGCCTGGGCGCAGTAGGGCGCGCCCTTGACCACGCGCTCCGCGCTGAGGATGTGCATCGCGACGCCGGACTCGGCGATCAGCTCGGCCACATCGGGCACGGGCGGTGTCGGCGGAACGGGTGGGACAACGGCGGGCATCTCGGGCGGCGCCGGTGGTGCCGGCTGCGCGCTGGGATCCGGCGATGCGTGCGCGGCGGGCTGGGCCTGGACCGCGATGGCGGCGAGTGCCAGGGCAAGGGTGGTGAGGGAAGTCTTCATGGCGGTCTCCAGGGAGGGGAGCGGGACGTCGTTCAAGGGAGCGGGAACAGGGTTGCGGCGGGACGGGCGATGCCGGAACGTTCAGGGCATGACCCGCATCGCGAGCACATCGCCGGAGGCGTGCACCAGCAACTCGGCGCGCACTGGCGCGGCGGCATCGGCGGGGTCGTAGGGCAGGCCCAGCAAGGCGAGTCGTTCACGCGGGACCTCCGCGGGGACAAGCCACGCGGTGCCGGCGCCGGCTTTCTCGAAGGCGGCCCAGCGATCGGCGGACACGAGCACGATGAAGCCGCTGCCGGGATTGCCCATGACGGTGGCGCCCGATTCGCCCGGCGGCGCGGAGCCGAGCAGCCAGACGCAGGCGGCCAGCACCGAGGCGCACAAGGCCGGGCCGGCGAGCGCCCATCTCCAGCGGCCGGCCTTGCCCGCCTTCTGACGGGCGGCGAACTGCTGGCGCATTGCGCCGAGCACCGCGTCGTCGCGCTCGAACGGCGGCGTGCGCTGGCGCAGGTCCTGGGCCACGGCCCACAGCCAGTCGGCCAGACGCGCGGTGCGGGGCGGGGAGGTGTCGGTGGTCTTCATCATGCGGACTTCGATGAGCGTTCGATCGCGTCCGCCGCGGCGGACGACAGGGGCCGGGACTCGTCCTGCAACGCGGCCAGCAGGCGCGCACGGCCCCGGTGGAGCCGGGTACGCAAGGTGTTGAGCTCGACGCCAGCGATGCGGGCGGCCTCGGCATAGGCCCGTTCCTGCAGATCGACCAGCACGATGGCCTCGCGGAAGGTCCACGGCAGGGTGTGCAACGCGGCCCATACACGCGCCTGGTCCTGCGCGCGGACCAGCTGCTGCTCTGGCGCGTCGGCGTGGTCGTGGTGAAGGTCTTCCTCGGCCTGCTCCTCATGGGCGACCGGCAGATCCCGCCATCGCGCCAGCAGGTGATGCCGCGCCATGCCGGCGAGATACGCGCCGAGCGGGCCTCTGCCGGAATCCCAGCCCTCGGGCCGGCCGGCAAACTGCACGAAGGCTTCCTGCATCGCGTCCGCCGCCCAGTCGGACTGGCCGCACAGCGCCAGCGCGTAGCGGTAGACGCCGGGCGATTCACTGCGATACAGCGGTTCCAGGGCGCTCGCGTCGCCCTGGCGCAGGCGGCGCACCAGCGCTTCGCCGACGGCGGCGTTGGAAGGCGGCGGCTGGCGCTCGCCACCGTCAGGCGCGGCGGCGGGATCGGGGCGGCCGCGGCCAGCCAGGCGGGTCCAGAAGCTCATCGGGCGTTGGGCGTGCGTTGCGGGGGTGGATGCGAGACCGTTCTCTCGCAGCATGAACGTATTGCGCCAACTGTTCAGAAAGTTCCCGGCTCGCACACAAGAATCTGACTGCCCGGCGTTCTTGCCTGGAGAGGCCCCCCACATCAGATCGATCGTCCCCCGTGTTTCAGGGGAATGACACCTCCACGCCACACCGGGCGAGCATCGCCCGGAAGTCGAGAACAGTGCACCGTGCGATGTTCGCAAATCGTTTTCGTCGGGGCCATTTCACGCAAGTGAGCGCCGGCCAACCGTTCCATCTTGGTGCATTCGCCGAGTGAAAACCCCAAGTGCGTGCATGGGGGTGCGGTCCTAGCATCCACCCCACTCGACGCGACACCCGTCCCGGGTCGGCGACAAGCCGGCGCAAATGGGGGTTGCCTACGGGGGCTGAGGAGACAAACAGATCAAACCAACACCAACGAATAGCAGTGACACTGTCACAATTCGCGGGCACCTGAATCAGGTGCCCGTTTTGTTTTCGTGGCCTGGTTTTGCGCGCACCCTGCGATCGTTCTCGGCCCGTGTCCGCGGCCCCGAGGCCGCTCTTGCGAGTCGTTGCTGATGATCGAGTTGTTGACCGCGGCCGTGGCGTCGCTGCTGGCCGGATTCGTCGATGCCGTCGTGGGCGGCGGCGGGCTGATCCTGGTGCCCGCGCTGTTCAGCGTCTATCCGAATGCCGCGCCCGCCACCCTCTTCGGCACCAACAAGGGCGCCGCCATCTGGGGGACGGCCTGGGCCACCCATCAATTTTCCAAGCGTGTCTCGCTGCCCTGGCTGGCCTTGATGCCGGCGGCGGCCGCCGCGCTGGCCGGCAGCTTCGCCGGCGCCTGGGCCGTCACGCAGGTGGACCCCAGCGGCCTGCGCAAGGCCCTGCCGGTGATCCTGTTGGGCGTGCTGCTGTACACGCTGGCGAAGAAGGACCTCGGCCGGCACCACGCGCCGCGCCACGAGGCCACGGCGCAGACGCTGATCGCCAGCGTCATCGGGCTGACGATCGGCTTCTACGACGGCTTCTTCGGACCGGGCACGGGCAGCTTCTTCGTCTTTCTGTTCGTGCGGCTGCTGGGCTTCGACTTCCTGCACGCATCCGCGACCGCCAAGCTGATGAACACGGCGACCAATTTCGCCGCGCTGGTGCTGTTCGCCTCCAAGGGCCACGTCTGGTGGCACGTGGCGGCGGTGATGGCGGTGGCCAACGTCGCCGGCAGTCTGGTGGGAACGCGCCTGGCCCTGGCCAAGGGTGCGGGCTTCGTGCGCGGCATGTTCGTCGTCGTCGTGTCGCTGCTCATCCTCAAGACCGGCTACGACGCCTTCCTGCGCTGAGGCGGCGCGCCGCCCTCCGGGCGCGCGAGACGCTATCCGAACAACATGCACCGGGTGTCCGCCAAAGGCGGGATGCCCGGCAGCCCATCGCCCGGGCTACCATCCGTCCAAACAACCGCTGACCACCATGCCTGTCGATCCTCAACTCCGCGCGCTGGATATCGAGATCCCCACCCAGCCGGACGTGCTGGTCAAGCTCTCCCTGCTGATGGCGGACGAGGACATCGACCTGCAAGCCGTCTCTGGCCTGGTGGAGACCGACATGGCCCTGGCCGCCGCCGTGCTGAAGGCGGTGAACTCGTCGCTGTACGGCCTGCGCGGCCGCGTGCAGACGGTGCACCAGGCGCTGACCTACCTCGGCATGCGCGAGGTCGCTGCGATCACCTTCGAGATGGGCCTGCGTGCGGCCTTCCCGCCGGCCGTCGAACTGGAACCCGTCTGGACCCGCGCGGCCAAGCGCGGCCTGCTGATGGGCCGCATGGGTCAGATGCTGGGTGTCGATCCGTGGGCGGCGCACTCGGCGGGCCTGTTTGAGGAATGCGGCAAGGCGGTGCTCTACCGCCATGCACCGGGACACTATCCGGCGATGCTGCGCGCCACCGCCAGCGACAAGGAGCTGGTCCAACTGGAGCACACCGCGTTCGGTGTCAGCCACGACGCGCTGGGCGCGGCCCTCTGCGAGAGCTGGGGCCTGGCGCCCGCCGCCGTCGCCAGCGTGCGGTACCACGTGCAGCTGCAGCATGAACTGCTGATGCCGGAGGCGATGCAGCGCCGCGGCGTCGGCGCGATCTCGCTGGTGGCATGGACGCTGATGAACAAGCCGGAAGCGCTGGACGAGACGGTGATGGAGATCGCCCCGCAGGCGCAGCTCGACGAGACGCTCATGCTGCGCGCTGCGCGCCGTGTCGAGGAGCAGCTGCAGCAGGCCGAGTCCCGCGGTCGCTGACAGCGGCTCGCGCTGCTCTCGCCTCCCGCGGCGAGGCCGCCGCGCTCACGACGCGAGGCAGAGCCGGTCGCGTCCCATGTGCTTGGCAAGGTAGAGCGCTTCGTCCGCCGCCTGCAGCAGCGCCTGCGGGCTGAGGTAGGGATGCCCCGGCTGGGAGGCCGCGAGGCCGGCGCTGATCGTCACGATCCCGTCGTCCGTCTTCCCCTCGGGCGTCCCCTCCGGCAGCGCCCCATGCGGCACGGCCAAGGCCCGCCAACCCTCGCGCAGCGCTTCCATCAGCCCCTGCGCGGACTCGATGTCGAAGCCGGGCAGCAGCACCGCGAATTCTTCGCCGCCCAGGCGGGCGACCAGGTCGGTGTCGCGCTGGAAGTGCTCGGCGAGCAGCCGCGCGAGCCGGCGCAGCACCTCGTCGCCGGCGCTGCGTCCGTGGCGCTCGTTGAACGGCTTGAGGTGGTCCACGTCGAGGATCGCCAGCGCCAGTCGCCCCTGGTCGCGCTGCGCGCGCTTGAACTCACGCCGCAGCGCGGCATCGAATTCCCTCCGGTTGGCGATGCCCGTCAACGCGTCGTGGCGTTCCATGGACGCCAGTTCGCGCCGCTTCGCTTCCAGGGATCGCTCCGCCTGCTGCAGCGCGCGGTGCTGGCGGGCGATCTCCTCCCGCAGTTCGCGCCCGCGGGACTGCTCGCGGTGCAGCTCGTCACCCAGCGAGGTCCGGACATGGTCGAGCGCCTGCTCCAGTTGCAGCAGCTCGCGGGGCCGCGGTTCGCCGGGCTCGAGCCAGGTCAGGGTCTGCGGCGGCAGCGTCGGATCGAAGCGGCGGGCCTGCGCGGACAGGTGGTTCAACTGCCGCAGCAGCCAGCGGTCCAGCAAGAGCGCGGCGACCAGGCCCAGCACGGTCGCCAGGGTCAGGTGGATCAGCGCGGAGCGCAGCAGCGGATCGCGGCGCAGCGTGTCGCCGATCGTCGAGGCCGACGCCTGCAGTCGCAGCTCGCCGCTGCCGGCGAGCGAGAACTCGGCGCTCTGGCCCGGTTCACCGTCGTCATCGGACAGGGCACGGAACTGCTGGCCATCGCGCGTGCGCAGCTCGACGCGGCGCAGGTTGTGGCGGGTGAGGATGTGATGGAGCAGGCCGTGCAGCGCTTCGGGCCGCTCCAGCCGCTGCTGGAGGCTGTAGGCCAGCGGCCCGGCATACAGCAGCGGGATGGCACTCAGTTCCGCGTCGGCCTCCACGGCGCGGCGCTGCGTCGTTTCGCGCAACTGCCAGCCGCTGGACAACGCGACGAGCAGCAGTCCGAACACGAACAGCGCCAGCAGTGGGCGGGCGCCCACCGAGATGCGGATGGCCTTGTGGGTCATGCGTGGATGCCGAGCTTGCGACGGAAGTTCCGCCATACATCGTCAAGTCATCGTCGGGCCATTGTGCCGAGCCGTGTTCGCTGGTTTCCCCGGGGAAACTCCGAGCCGTGACGGGTCCCCGAATGGTCCTGACGGGCCGGAACGGTCGCCTGGATCGACCTCGGCGGACTCGTCGCACTCGCGGCGGCCCACCTCTGGGGGAACACCTGTCGCAGCCGTGGGGACATGCGGACCGCGTCGCTCGGATCCGCGTTCGGAAACCTAGAATCCGCCCCGCCCCGCACACCCTCCTTCCGAAGGCGTGCAGGGCAGCGTTCTCAGGGCGGGGTGGAAGTCCCCACCGGCGGTATCCGGGGCGCGGTCGACAGACCGACGACCCCGGGAGCCCGCGAGCGCCCGGCACCGCCCTTGTGGTGCCGGGGTCAGCAGACCTGGTGAGAAACCAGGGCCGACGGTCACAGTCCGGATGAAAGAGATCGCGTCCATCGTCGGCCTCGCGGGCCGGCGCAAGCGTTCGCGCCTGCGCCGCCGGGCGGCCGCGTTGTGCGTGCGCGCCCTGATTCATCGTTCCAACCGAAGGGTTCACATGAATCAGACCAACCACCTCCACTCTCCCTCCTCCGCCGTTCCGCGCGTGGCCATCGTGTCCGCGAGCTGGCATGCCGACCTGGTCGGTCGATGTCGCGAGGCCGCCATCCGCGGACTCGAAGCCGGCGAGCCCGTCCGCGTCGAGACCTTCGAGGTCCCTGGCGCCTTCGAGATCCCGCTCCATGCGATGAAGCTCGCGCGCAGCGGGCAGTTCGACGCGGTGCTCGCCTGCGCGCTCGTCGTCGACGGCGGCATCTACCGGCACGACTTCGTCGCGCAGGCCGTCATCGACGGACTCATGCGGGTGCAGCTCGATACCGGCGTGCCGGTGTTCTCGGCGGTGCTCACGCCGCTGGCATTCCATGAGCACGCCACGCATCACCGGTTCTTCCATGAGCACCTCGTGATCAAGGGCACCGAGCTCGCCGGCGCCTGCCGGGCGACGCTGGAGGCGTTGCGCAAGCTCGACGCGTTGAGCGCTTGAGCGTCGGGGCCCAGTGAGACTCGTGGGGCGCGCTATGAGCGCGTCGCCGCGGCGGTCAGCTGGAGCGAGGTCACGAACTTCCTCGGCTGACCGCTCACCGGATCAATGAAGGCGATCTCGCGTGCGAGCAGTTGCAGCGGACGCGTGAAGTCCACCGTGTCCTCGACAGGCTGCAGCAACGGATAGATGCGATCGCCCTCGATGGGCAGCCCCAGCGCACACAGCTGCGCGCGCAGCTGATGCTTCACGCCGCTGTGCGGGCGCAGCTCGTAGCGGGCGAGATCGGCGCCGAGACGCTCGATCAGCGCGATACGCGTGCGCGCATTCGGCGTGGATTCCGCGTCGTCCACGGTGCGCATCTGCATGAAGTCGACGGGATGCTCCTCCAGTCGGCTTTCGTACTCGAATGGGAGTCGTGCGCCGATGTCGTCGCGCCACGGCGCAATGGCCTCGTAGACCTTCTCGACGTCGCGATCGCGGAACAGCCGTTGGTACGCGTCGCGCGTGGCCGGCTGCACGGAGAACAAGGTCAGCCCCGCCGTCTCGCGATCGAGCCGGTGCACGGGGCTCAGGTCCGCCAGGCCGGTCTCGCGACGCAGGCGCGTCAGCAGCGTCTGCTGGACATAGCGACCCTTCGGCGTGACCGGCAGGAAGTGCGGCTTGTCGGCGACAAGCAGATGCTCGTCGACGTGCAGGATGCGTGCCTCGAAAGGGACTGGCGGCTCGTCGTCCAGCCAGCGCCAGTAGTAGAGGCGGCGTTGCGCGCGATAAGGCGCATCGGGCGGCAGCGGCGTGCCCGTGTCGTCGAGCACGTCGCCGCGTGCCATCCGCGCGGTCCAGTCGTCGCGCGCGACCAGCGGCAGACGCTCGGCCAGGAAGTCCAGCACCCGTGTCCACGGGCCCGGCGGGCAGGCGAGTGCACTCGCGGCGACGCCGTCGCGCAGCGGCAAGGCGAGCTTCGGCGGACGGGCCATGGGAACTGAACCTTCAACCGGCGGCGGTGTTCACTCGATCTGCGCCGGACCGCGGGCGCGCTCGTCGAGGAAACGGTTCAGGCGCTGCAGATCGTCGGTATCGATCGGCGCACCGTTGCGCCAGGCCTTGATCCACGCATCGCGCTGCGATTCGGCGGCCAACTGCCGTGCCGCCTGGTCCATCGCCTCGATCGCGCGGCGACCCTCCGGCGTGCGACTGCAGCCCGCGGTGGCCACCGATGTGCTGCGACCCTCGGCCAGCGGCAGCTTGGCGAGTTCGGGCGGGCCGGGATGCGTCGCGTTGTACTCGTCCACCATGATCGGATACTCGAGCGTGTAGTCCATCCGCCTGGCCCGCAGCATCGGCAGCAGGTGGGCACCGCGGCCCGCGACGATCGAGCGCGGCGCGCGTTCCGGACTCGCGGCGAGGAGCTTGTCGATGCGCGGCCCGTAGCTGCGGTCGCGCGTCAGCAGACCGGTGAGATCGGTGCGACGCAGCAGCTCCGCGAGCTGCAGCGGCTGGCCGTTGGATTCGAAGCGGGCGAGGTCCTCGCGTCGGACGATCACATGGATCTGGCGCGACATCATCGGCGGGAACAAGGTGGTGAAGTACAGCCACTGCAGTCGCTCGGGCGTGCGCACGTGCAGCACGGAGCACAGCGTCTCGCCCTGGCGCACCTGGGCCTCGAAGCGGGGCAGGCTGAGCTCGATGAACTCGTGCCGGTATTGCGGCATGCGCTCGATGAGCAGACGCAGGAAGCCGTCGACCTCGCCCTGGCCGAGGTCCTCGGCGCGCTGCGGCGGCTTGCCGTCGCGATAGACGAAATGCGGCGGCATGTCCTGCACGAGCCAGCGCAGCACGGGCGGGGCCGGCGGCGGCGATGGCTGCGCCACCGCGGGCGCGGTGGTCACGAGTGCGGCGAGCACCGCGACGATCAGTCGCCCTCGACCCATTCCACCTTGGCGCCGAGGCGGGTGATGTTCTCGGCGAACTGCGGATGGGCGCGGCGGACCGGCGTCGCGTTGCGGATCACGGACTTGCCGGGGATGCTGGCCGCGACCATCAGCAGCGCGATGGCGACGCGGATGATGTAGGGGCTCTCGACCTCGGCGGGGCTCAGCGTCTTGCCGCCGAAGGTCACCATGCGGTGCGGATCGGACAGGAAGGCGTGGGCGCCGAACTTGGACAGCTCGGTGGTCCAGCCCATCGCGCCGTCGTAGACCTTGTTCCAGAACATCACGCTGCCCTCGGCCTTCACGCCGAGCGCGACGAAGATCGGCAGCAGGTCGACCGGCAGGTAGGGCCACGGCGCCGCTTCGACCTTCTGCAGGATGTTGCGGGTGAAGGGCTCCTTGACCTTGAGCTTGCCGTCGACGACGGAGCGCGACCAGCCGTCCTCATGGATGATCTGGACGCCGAACTTGGCGAAGGTGCGGTCGATCAGCGGGAACTGCTCGGGCTGCGAGTTCTTGACCCGGACGTCGCCGCCGGTGATCGCGCCCAGCGCCAGGAAGGTGACGATCTCGTGGAAGTCCTCGGCGAAGGTGAATTCGCCGCCGCCCAGGGCCGCGACGCCGTGGATGGTCAGCCGCGAGGTGCCCAGGCCTTCGAGCTTCGCGCCGAGCATCTGCATGAACTGGCAGAACTCCTGCACGTGCGGCTCGCTGGCGGCGTTCATCAGCGTCGACGTGCCGTGGGCCAGCGCGGCGCAGAGGACGAAGTTCTCGGTCGTGGTGACGGAGGCGTAGTCGGTCCAGTGGTCGTTGGCGCGGAGCTGGCCTTCGACCTTCACGACCAGGCCGTCGGAGGCGCGGTCGACGTTCGCGCCGAAGCGCTGGAAGACCTCGACGTGCGGATCGATCTCGCGCGCGCCCAGCGTGCAGCCCTTGACGTCGTCCTCGATGCGGGCGGCGCCGAAGCGCGCCATCAGGCCGGGGACCAGCATGATCGAGGAGCGCATCTCCTCCGGCAGGTGGTCCTTGGCCGGATCGAAATGGGTGTCGAGGTGGTGCAGGTCCAGCACGCCGCTCTTGAAGTCCACGGACACGCTGCTGCCGAGCTTGCGGAAGACCTCGAGGATCTTCTTGACATCGGTGATCTCGGGCACGCCGTGCAGCCGGACCGGCTCACGCGTGAGCAGGGTGGCGCAGAGGATGGGCAGGACGGCGTTCTTGTTGGCCGAGGGAACGATGCGGCCCTTCAGGGGCGAGCCGCCGTGGACGATGAGGTTGGACATGGCCTGGCGCGGGCGCGCGGATGGAATTCGGTGGACGAGCGCGAATTATCGGGGGTCGCGGGATGGCCCGGCGCTCGAACGGGACATCGATTTGCATCTTGCAACCTGGGCCTCGCGGATGCCAGCGAGCTTGTGTTCCGGCGACGGAGGAAATCCTCCGGGGCGAGCGGTTCGAGGGCGGCTGACTTGCATGAGTCGGTTGGCCTACGAATCCAGGGAGGATTCGCTCGAATGACTCCTATCCTGGGCAGGTGTTGGAAGAGGAACTGATGCCTAGAGTCGATGCTTTTGGAGGTGCACATGCAGCACGGGACGGAAGCAGCGAATGATGATTCTCGGATCGCGGATCGGTCGACCCCAAAAGACTTGCCAGAGGGCCTGCCGGAGCTGTTCTTCGGATTTGTAGGGCCGACAGGGGTCGACCTGAGCCTCGTCTGCGAGACCTTGGCGAGCCAGCTGAACTTGGCGGGCTATGAGACGGGGGTCGTATCGTTAGGCGATCTGATTGACCCCTTCATGGGCTTGGTCCATCGCCCTGGCAATGAGTTCGAGCGCATGGATGCGCTCATTAGCAAGGGCACGAAGTTGCGGCGCGCGACAGGCAATGCGGACATCGTGGCACGGCTGGGTCTGGCGCACATTCGAGTTCTTCGCGAGCAGATCACGGGAAGCATGGATGTCCGCGCGACTCATGGCCTTGCCTATCTCGTGAAGTCGTTCTGTCGCCCCGAGGAAATCGCGCTCTTCCGAGAAGTCTACGGTCAGGCCTTCCTGCTCCTTTCCGCCTATGCGCCCAGGGAAAGTCGACGTCGCAATCTCGCCCTGAGGTTTGCTGGTCTTCAGCACGGGAACGCGGGACCAGAGGAACTCGCGATCCGCCTCATTGCCCGCGACCATGCTGAAGACACCCCGTTGGGACAGAAGGTGGGCGACGTGTTTCCGCTGGCGGACTACTTTGTGTTGGCGGGCCGCCTTGCGGCGCTGAGGGCAAACCTGAAGCGACGGGTCCAGTTGGTCTTTGCCGAGCCCTTTGTCTCGCCCACGCGCGACGAGCAGGGCATGTTCTTCGCGCATCCGGCCGCGCTCCGCTCGCAGGACCTGTCCCGACAAGTCGGCGCCGCCATTACCTCCGCAGAAGGAGACATCGTCGCGACAGGATGCAACGAGGTACCGAAGTCGGGTGGCGGCCTGTACTGGGCGGAGGATGACATCGTGGTCCGGGATGCGGAGCTTGGGCATGACGCGAACGTCGGTGCAAAGACTGAGTTGGTGACCGACACACTCTCCCGGATGAAGGATCGTGGTTGGTTGGCGCCGCATCTGGCGGACCAGACGCCGCAGGCATTGGCGCGGGCCGCGCTCCTTGGGCGAGATCCCTTCCTGCGTCGATCTCGCGTGTTCGACGTCATCGAGTATGGACGCGCCGTACACGCGGAAATGGCGGCCATCACGCAGGCAGCCAAGGATGGCCGTTCTCTGAAAGGGACGCGCCTGTACTGCACGACCTTTCCCTGCCACCTCTGCGCCCGGCACATCCTTGCAAGCGGCATTGCGGACGTGCTCTTCATCGAGCCTTACGAAAAGAGCCGCACGGATCAGCTCCACGCGGACGCCATCAGCGTGGAGCCCGAGGAGCCGTCTCGGATTCGCACCAACTTCCGGGCCTTTGTAGGCGTTGCGCCTCGGCGCTACATGGAGTTCTTCTCCGTAGGCACAGCGCCCCGCAAGACCGACGATGGGCAAGTCACGCAACGCGCTATCCGAGGCTGGGGCCCGCGATTCCGGGCGACATCCATGGACTACGTCACCGAGGAGCAGCGCCTCATCCGCGAGCTTCCCGATGCCGGGCCTGACAGTGGGCCCGGAGCACCCCTGCACACCACGAAGGCGGCCTGACCATGACATTCAACAGCAACGATTACCCATTCCTCCGAGCGATCCAAGAGGCCAAACGAGAGGTCGACAGCTGGCCGGAATGGAAGCAGCGCTCTGTGCGCATGAGGATCTGGGCTCCCGGCGTACCCAGCACGGTCTATCTCATTGATGATCGCATCTACCGGGACATCCCCCTCTGGTACCGCGAGGAGCAAGAGCGTGGCGAGAGCTAGGGAAGTCATGGGCCTCGGAGAGGGAACGCCCTCGCGACAATCCTGCCCCATGATCCCGCCCGTTGAACCGCCCACTTCCGAGACCGTTCCCCCGGTGCCGGAAGCGCCCGTGCCTTCGCCTTCGCCAGCGACATCCCCTGTCCGCCGGCTGCTCGCGAAGCGGCGCGCCGCGGCCGAGGCGCCCGAGGACCCGCGCGACTGGATCACGCCCGAAGACCTCAACGTCGCGCCGGCCCTGCTCGGTCTGCCGCTGGCCTCTCCCTGGCAGCGCGCCAAGGCGATGGCCGTCGACGTGGCGCTGGTGACGCTGCTCTCTAACTTCGGCAACACGCCGCTGCTGGCCGGCTGCTGCTGGGTCGCGTGGCGCTGGTACAAGCTGCAGCGCGCGTCGCGCGGGGAAGTCCGCAAGGAATCCGGCTGGCTCGGTTGGGCGCCGGCGCTGTGCCTGGTCGCGTTCGGGCTCTACTCGAGCACCATGGAGCACATCGACGAGCCGACGAAGCAGGCCCGCCGCGAGGCCGCCGCGGCCGCATCGACTGACAAGGCCGCCTCGACCGAGAAGGCCGACCGCCACGACGAGGACAACGACACGTCCGAGGTCCACGAGGACGTCAAGGACCTCGTGAAGCACGCGATCGCGACGGCCGCGACCGCGGCGTCGGCCGCCTCCGCATCGGCCTCCGGCGGGCTGGAGCAGGAGGTGATCCGGCAGGTCGAGAAGGACGGCGAGCTGCAGCGCAAGGCCGACCGCCTGCGCATCAAGGCGCTGCAGGAAGAGGTCCGCTCGCTCAAGGACGAGGCCAAGCGCTCGCCGCTCGAGAAACTCCGCCATTGGTGGGAGGTGGTGGGCCTGAACCTGGTCTGGGCCTTCGTGTACTTCGTGGCCTTCCCACTGATCTGGCCGGGCCAGACGCCGGGCAAGAAGCTGATGGGCCTGCGCATCGTCGAGCTGACCGGCAAGCCGCTCAAGCCGATGTTGTGCGTGCGCCGCTACGGCGGTTACGCGGCCGGCGCGACGACCGGCGGCATGGGCTTCCTGCAGATCCTGTGGGACGCCAACCGTCAGGGCTTGCACGACAAGGCCGCGCACACCGCCGTCATCGACACGCGCAACCCGCGTCGCCTGCGCCTGACCGAAGACCTGACGGGCTGAACTCAGCCCTTCGGATCGAGCCGCTTCGCCCGCGCGAGCCGCCAGGCCTCAGCGGGATCGTCGCCATAGACCTCTTCCGCCGTCGTCGCGGTCTCGCGTCGATGCGTGTCGATCGCGATGCGCTTGTCGAAGACGAAGCACTCGCCGCGCCAGTCCGCGTCGGCATCGGGCATCTGCTCGAAGTAGTTGAGGATGCCGCCGTCCAGTTGCCGCACGGTCAGTCCGCGCGCGGTCATCCAGCCGGACAGCTTCTCGCAGCGGATGCCGCCGGTGCAATACATCGCGACGGTCTTGCCTTCGCGCTGCCAGACGTCGGCGTGGGCGTCGATGTAGGCGGGAAAGTCGCGGAAGTGCCGCACGCCGGGATCGATCGCGCCCTCGAAATGGCCGAGTTCGAATTCAAAGTGGTTGCGGTTGTCCAGGAGGACGACGTCGTCGCGCCGGATCAGCTCGCGCCATTCGCGCGGCGAGACATGCGTGTCGCGCGTATCGGCCAGTCCCGTGACGCCATCCAGCCCGAAGGCGACGAGCTCCGGCTTCTCATGCACCTTCAGCAGCGTGAACGGGCGCGTCGCGCAGAAGCTGCGCTTGAAGTGCAGGTCGGCGAACGGTGGCTCGGCACGCAGCGCGGCTTCGTAGGCATCGAGCGCCTGCGGCAGCCCGCCGATGGCGCCGGTGATGCCTTCGGGGGCGAGCAGCAGGTTGCCGCCGATGGCGCGTCCCAGGGAGTCGTTGACGTCGCGCAGCCGCTGCGCGAGCGCCCCCGTCTCGTCCAGCCGGACGAACTTGTAGAACGAGCTGTGCTCATGCGCATGCTCGTGCGCGTGTTCGTGCTGCTGCGCGGGGAAGACATCGGAGGGACCACTGAAGACGGACGCCGTAAGGCAGGCAGGCAGGCAGGAAGGCGGGCAGGGCGTCATGGTACCGACCTTCCGCGCAGGCCCGTGGGAGGGCGCGAAGCCCGCCCAGGAGCAACCCGGGTGTGGGACCCGTACTTGCCCGCCTAGAATCCGCCACCCATTTTTCGCCCCTTCGGGGGCCCGATGCCGTGTCCGATCGCCTTGCCGTCCTGCCTCAATACCTGATGCCCAAGGGCGCCATGACGCGGCTGGCCGGTCGGCTGGCGAGCGCGGAACTGGGTGGCTTCACGACCTGGACGATCAAGCGCTTCATCGCCAAGTACGGCGTGAACATGGCCGAGGCGGTCGAGTCCGATCCGACCGCCTATTCGACCTTCAACGACTTCTTCACGCGCGCGCTGAAGCCGGGCGTGCGCCCGCTGGCCGACGCGCCGCTGATCTGCCCGGTCGATGGGGCCATCAGCCAGTTCGGTGCGATCCGCGCGGACCAGATCTTCCAGGCCAAGGGCCACCAGTACTCGACCACCGCGCTGGTCGGCGGCGACCAGCAGCTGGGCGCGCAGTTCCGCGACGGCCACTTCGCGACGATCTACCTGAGCCCGCGCGACTACCACCGCATCCACATGCCCTGCGCCGGGCGCCTGGTGCGCATGGTGCATGTGCCGGGCGACCTGTTCTCGGTGAACCCGACGACCGCCCGCGGCGTGCCGGGCCTGTTCGCCCGCAACGAGCGCGTGGTCTGCCTCTTCGAAGGCGAGCATGGCCCGTGGGTCCTGGTGCTGGTGGGCGCGACCATCGTCGGATCGATGGCCACCGTCTGGCACGGCGTGGTCAATCCGCCGCGGCCGGGCCGCCTGCGCACCTGGCACTACGAGAACGAGCACTTCAGCTACGCGCAGGGCGCGGAGATGGGCCGCTTCCTGCTCGGTTCCACCGTCGTGCTGCTGTTCCCGAAGGACCTGCCGATGCAGTTCAACGCGCAGTGGCAGCCCGGTGGTGCGGTGCGCCTCGGCGAGTCGATGGCCACGCTGGGCTGATCGCCGCGCGCTGGCAACCCCTGTCCCTCCGACGGGGGGCCGCCTTTGCGGGACAATCGCCGTTTTGCGAAACGACGGCGACGAGTTCCCATGACCCTGCGTGTCCTGACCGGCATCACGACCACCGGCACCCTGCACCTCGGCAACTATGTCGGCGCGGTGCGCCGCGCCATCGCGGCCAGCCGCGAGCCCGGCGCCGAGAGTTTCTTCTTCATGGCCGACTACCACGCGCTGATCAAGTGCGACGAGCCGGCCCGCATCGAGGGCCTCGCGCCTGCAGATCGCCGCGACCTGGCTGGCCGCCGGCCTGGACACGAGCCGGGTCGTCTTCTACCGCCAGAGCGACATCCCCGAGATCCCCGAGCTGACCTGGCTGCTGACCTGCGTCACGTCCAAGGGCCAGATGAACCGCGCGCATGCCTACAAGGCGTCGGTCGACGCCAACGTGGCCGCGGGCGAGGACCCGGACGCCGGCATCACGATGGGCCTGTACAGCTATCCGATCCTGATGGCCGCGGACATCCTGATGTTCAACGCGCATCGCGTGCCGGTGGGCAAGGACCAGGCGCAGCACATCGAGATGGCGCGCGATGTCGCGCAGCGCTTCAACCACACCTTCAAGACGGAACTCTTCGTGCTGCCCGAGGCGAGCATCGACGAGGAGATGGAGCTGCTGCCAGGCCTGGACGGCCGCAAGATGTCGAAGAGCTACGACAACGTGATCCCGCTGTTCGAAGGCGGCGCGAAGGCGTTGCGCGAAGCGATCTCGAAGATCGTCACCGACTCGCGCCTGCCCGGCGAGCCCAAGGAGACCGAGGGCTCGCACCTGGTCCAGATCTACGACGCGTTCGCCTCACCCGCGCAACGCCAGGCGTTCCGCGCGGCGCTGCAGGGTGGCCTGTCGTGGGGCGAGGCCAAGGACCAGCTGTTCGCGCTGATCGATGCGGAGATCGGCCCGATGCGCGCGCGCTATGACGCGCTGATGGCCAATCCCGAGAAGATCGAGGAGATCCTGATGGAAGGCGCCGCGAAGGCCCGCGCCATCGCGGGTCCGCTGCTGGCGCAGGCGCGCGAGGCCGTCGGCCTGCGACGCTTCCAGCCGTTGGCCACGCCGGTCGCTCAGGCGACCAAGGCGAAGTCGACGGTGCCGGCGTTCAAGCAGTACCGCGAAGCCGACGGGCTCTTCTACTTCAAGCTGCTCGCGGCCGACGGCACTCTGCTGCTGCAGAGCACCGGCCTGCCGCAGGGCAAGGAAGCCGGGCAGTGGGTCGCCAGAATCAAGCGCGAAGGCGCGGCGGCGTTGGGCGACGCGCCGGTGGCCAAGGAGACCGGCGACGACGTGCTGCTGCCGGCGCTCGAGGCGCTCGTGGCCGCCGAGCTGGAGGCCGCCGCGGCGAAGGGCTGAGCCTCCTGGCGTTTCGAAAGGAAACCCTGGTTTAGGGTGCCAAGTCGATCACGTTCATCGAAGAAACCCGCTCGTTCCTCGACGCGAGGCGTCGTAGTCTCCAACGTTGATTCCGTCACGATTCAACACCACAACAAGGAGACCACCGATGTCCACGACGACCCGCCTGCCTGCCGACTCCCTGGCGCTGCAACGCCTCTATGCCTGGGAGCTGGACACGCCGGACCGGGTCACGTTGCGCCAGCCGATGGGCGGGGGCGTCGTCAAGGACTTCACCTGGAAAGAGGTCGCCGATCAGGCGCGCCGCATGGCCGCGCACCTGAAGACGCTGGGCCTCGAACAGGGCTGGGAACCCGGCGCCCGCGTCGCCATCCTGTCCAAGAACTGCGCGTGGTGGCTGATGAGCGACCTCGCGATCTGGATGGCCGGCTACGTCAGCGTGCCGCTGTATCCCACGCTCGCTCCCGACACCATCCACCAGATCCTCAGCCACAGCGAGGCCAAGCTGCTGTTCGTCGGCAAGCTCGACGGCTGGGAAGGGATGCGCCCCGGCGTGCCGCTGGGCCTGACCTGCATCTCCTATCCGGTCTCCCCCGACGACGCCCAGGACACCTACGACCACTGGGACGCGATCTGCGCCGAGACGCAGCCGCTCAAGGGCAAGCCCATCCGCGCCGCCGACGACCTGGCGACCATCATCTACACGTCCGGCACGACAGGCACGCCCAAGGGGGTGATGCATTCGTTCGGCAACTTCGCGTGGGCCATCGCCACGGGGCTCAAGCGCATCCCGCTGAGCGAACGCGATCGCATGTTGTCCTACCTGCCGCTGGCGCACGTCGTGGAACGCGCGCTGGTCGAGCACGGCTGGCTCCACACCGGCATGACGATCTACTTCGCAGAGAGCCTGGACACCTTCGCCGCCGACCTGCAGCGCGCCCGGCCGACGGTGTTCTTCTCCGTGCCGCGGCTGTGGACCAAATTCCAGCAGGGCGTGCAGGCCAAGGTGCCGCAGCCCAAGCTCGAGCGCCTGTTGAAGCTGCCCTTCATCGGCAACCTCGTGCGCAAGAAGATCCTGAAGGCGCTGGGCCTGAACGAGTGCACCTTCGCCGCCGGCGGCGCCGCGCCGATGCCGGTCGCGCTGCTGAAGTGGTACCGCGCGCTGGGCCTGCCGATCAACGAGGGCTACGGCATGACCGAGAACCTGGCGCTGTCGCACATCACCGTGCCGGGGCGGGACCAGATCGGCAGCGTGGGCCCCGCCTATGACGGCGTGCAGACGCGGCTGGATCCGATCACCGGCGAGCTGCAGATGAAGAGCCAGGCGCTGATGCTGGGCTACTACAAGCAGCCCGAGCTGACCGCCGAGACGCTCACCGCCGACGGCTGGCTGCACACCGGCGACAAGGCGGAGATTTCCGACAAGGGCGCGCTCGCCGGCTGCGTGCGCATCACTGGACGGGTGAAGGACCTGTTCAAGACGAGCAAGGGCAAGTACGTGTCGCCGGCGCCGATCGAGGACCGTCTGTCGACGAACCCCGCCATCGAGGCCTGCGCGGTCACCGGCGCGAACTTCGCGCAGCCGGTGGGCATCGCGATGCTGTCGCCGGAGGCCGCCGCGCGCGATCGCGCCGGGCTGGAGCAGGAATTGACCGCGCATCTGGAGAAGGTCAACGCGCGCCTCGATCCGCATGAGCAGCTCGACTGCCTGATCGTCACGGCGACGCCGTGGACCGTCGACAACGGCCTGATCACCCCGACCTTCAAGGTGCGCCGCAATCGCGTCGACGAGGTCTACGGTCCGCGTCTGGAAAACTGGATCGCCCAGCGCCGGAAAGTCATCTGGGCGGACTGACGCGCCGCCCCCGCGGCTGGCGCATGATGGGCGGATGAAACGCGGATCCCTCAAGCGCTGGGCCGCCCTGCTCAAGGGCGAGCTGCTCACCGTCTTCTACGCGGCACGCGATCCGGAGGCGCCCTGGCTGGCGCGCTTCGTGGCGATCGCGGTCGCCGCCTACGCGCTCAGCCCGATCGATCTGATCCCGGACTTCATCCCGGTGCTCGGCCTGCTCGACGATCTGATCCTGGTACCGCTCGGCTTCTGGCTGGTGCTGCGGCTGATGCCGCCGCAGGTGATCGCGCGGGCGCGCCTGCGTGCCGCCGAGCAGCGCGGCCGGCTGCCGCGCAACCTCAAGGTCGGCGCGGCCATCGTCGTGCTGTGGGTGCTGCTGATGGTGCTGCTCGTGGTGTGGCTGGCCGGCCGCGGCGGCGCGCCGGCCGGCGCCGTCTGAGCGATCGACGCCATCGACCGGATCAATCCGGGCCGAGGCCTTTTTTCGCCAGCGTCTCGGCCACCCACTCGATGAACACGCGCATGCGCGCCGACACGTAGCGGTTGGGCGAATAGACCAGGTAGACCGGTACCGCGTTGTGGTGCCACTCCGGGAACAGCGGCACGAGCTCGCCGCTCGTGAGCTCGTCCTGGACCGCGTATTTCGCCAGCTGGACGACGCCCAGTCCCGCCAGCCCGGCGGCGACGTAGGCGTTGCTGTCATTGACGTCGAGCCGGCGGCGGCCCTCGACCTCGATGCGCTCGTCGCCGCGATGGAACACGAACGGGAACACGCGCCCGGTCCGCGACGAGAAGTAGCCCACGGCCTGGTGGGGCTCTCGGTCCAGGTCCTCGGGCGTCTCCGGCGTGCCGTGCTTGGCGAGGTAGGCCGGCGACGCGCAGGTGCAGAACTGGATCTGCCCGACGCGACGCGCGACCAGGCCGGCGTCCTGCACCGCGCCGACGCGCAGCACGAAGTCGACGTTGTCGACCAGCAGATCGATCGCGCGGTCGCTGACACCCAGGGCGATCTGGATGTCGGGATAGCGCTCGTGGAAGTCTCCGAGCGCGGGAATCAGCACCCGCGATCCGGTCAGCGTCGTCACGTCGACACGCAAGCGGCCGCGCGGCTTGCTCTGGTCGTGGAGCATCCCCTGGTCGATGGCCTCGAGCTCGCTCAAGAGGGCCATCGTCCGCTCGTAGTAGGCGGCGCCATCCTGCGTGACGGTCACCTTGCGGGTGGTGCGCGTCAGCAACTGGACCCGCAGCCGCGCTTCCAGCGCCTGCACCAGCCGCGTCAGGCTGGCCTTGGGGAGATCCATCGAGTCAGCCGCCTTGGTGAAGCTGCCGGTTTCCACCACCCGGGCGAACGCCCGCATTTGCACGATCCGGTCCATCCGATGCCCTTGATCTGGCGGCCCGAAGAGGGGGACTGCTGGGGGGCCGCGGGGCGATTCTCCGGGATTCCGCACGGTCGTGCGCGTTGCGCGCCGCATTCCCGTGTCACACGCGGTTCCGGGGAGATGTGGGCGAATGCCGGATGAATATGTCGCCCCTGCCGGTTGAATATCGGAAGGAGTATCGGACAGCGCGGAGACTTAATTGGTGCTTAAGCAAAAGAAAACCCCCTCGGCGAGTAGTGGCTCATCCGAGGGGGTATAGGCGGTCGGTGACGGACAGGAGGGAGGAGTGCGGAGAACCGCCACCGACCAGGGCCGGAGCCCTTGACCTCAAAAAATGCTCTCTACCAATCTATTGTTCGAGTTCTCTCTCAGGGGGTGCTTGCAGGCGGGTATCAGGAACGGGAATCAGCGGCCGGCGACGGAAGTGGCCGGGGCGCTGCCACCGAACTTCTTCACCAGCGTCGCGTAGTACGGCGAGCTGCGCAGTTGGGCGTACTTGGCCTGGGCGGCATCGCGGCGGGCGTTGTCGTAGCCGTAGGTTTCCGACTGCTCGACGGCGGCCAGGCCGGACTCGCGGTAGATCTCCAGGTCGGCCAGCACTTCGGCGCGGCTCACGGCGCTGGGGGTGTTGACGGGCTGGGTGTGCGGGTTGTCGTTGGCCATCGCGCTGCCGGCCACCAGGGCGGCGGAAGCGAACAGGACGGAAGCCAGGATGTTCTTGGTGCTCATGATCTTTCCTTTCAGATTCGGTCCCAGGGCAACAGCGAAGGGGCACGGGGTGGATGATTCGACCCGTCGATTGCGCCAGGGATTCAATTCGGTTTCGTTTGAAATCCGTCGGTTGCCCGGAGGTTTCAAGCCGTCGCCTTGTGGAGATTCCCGGAAGCGGTTTCGGTGTGTCGATGGGATGAACTATGAACGATAAGGGTTCACCCTTAAATCCATTCCTTCGCAACAGTCCGTTGAAAAGATCGGAACAATCACTGCGCGAATCTCGCGCGGTCCGCGCAAGCGGGGGCGGGCATGATGGCGGCCTTTCAGGAGATGCATTCGATGCTCGGCACCCACGACCTCGGCCTCTTCATCGCTTCCGGCCTGCTGCTCAACATGACGCCGGGACCGGACTCGCTGCTGATCATGGCGCGCAGCGCCACGCAGGGCTTCCGCGCCGGCTCGGCGGCGGCGCTCGGCATCGGTGCCGGCACCTGCGTCCACATCCTGGCCGCGGCGCTGGGCCTGTCGGCGCTGCTGTCGGCCTCGACGGCGGCGTTCACCGTGGTGAAGCTGCTCGGCGCGGCCTACCTCGTGTACCTCGGCGTCGGCATGCTGTTCAAGCGCCGCGCGGCCGAGGCCCGGGCGGAGGACGCGCGCCAGGAGCAAGGCCCGACGCCGCTCCCCGCGGCCCCGCTGCGGAAGATCTTTGCGCAGGGCTTCCTCACCAACGTGCTGAACCCCAAGGTCGGACTGTTCTTCCTGGCCTTCGTCCCGCAGTTCATCTCGGCCGACGCGCCGAGCAAGGCGGTCGCCTTCCTGTTCCTGGGCGCCGTCTTCAACGTGAACGGGATGCTGTGGTGCCACCTGCTCGCCTGGTCGAGCGCCGTGGCGGGCGCCCGCGCACGTGGGCAGGGGTGGGCGCGCGCGCTCGGGCGATGGCTCAACCGCGGCATCGGCGCGCTGTTCCTGGCCTTCGGCGTGCGATTGGCGGTGGCCGAAATGGGGTAGCCCATCCGTGGTGCGCGTGGCGTTCGGTTCGTCCGAACCACGCCTGCGGGTTTTCCATCGCGGGAGTAGGCTGCCGGCATGAATGCCAACACCCCTCCCCTGTCCGGCGGCGCGATGTCGCCGGCGTCCGGTGTCCCCGGGCACTACACCGCGCACGAGAAGCGCGATCGCATCTTCGCCATCGTCGGCGCGTCGTCCGGCAACCTGGTCGAATGGTTCGACTTCTACGTCTACGCGTTCACGTCGATCTATTTCGCGCACGCGTTCTTCCCGAAGGGCGATCCCACGGTCCAGCTGCTCAACACGGCGGGCGTGTTCGCGGCGGGTTTCCTGATGCGGCCGATCGGCGGCTGGCTGTTCGGCCGGATCGCCGACCGCAAGGGCCGCAAGACGGCCATGATGATCTCGGTGCTGATGATGTGCGGCGGCTCGCTGGCCATCGCCTGCATGCCGACCTACGAGACCATCGGCGTCCTGGCGCCGGCGCTGCTGCTGGCGGCGCGGCTGTTCCAGGGCCTGTCGGTGGGCGGCGAGTACGGCACCAGCGCCACCTACATGAGCGAGGTCGCGCTGCGCGGCCAGCGCGGGTTCTACGCGTCCTTCCAGTACGTGACGCTGATCGGCGGCCAGCTGCTGGCGGTGCTGGTCGTGGCGGTCCTGGAGCAGACGCTGACCGAGACGCAGATGCATGACTGGGGCTGGCGCATCCCGTTCGCGGCGGGCGCCGCGACGGCGGTGATCGCGTTCTACCTGCGCCGCTCGCTGGCTGAGACCGCGAAGGCGGAGCAGCTCGACCGCAAGGAATCGGGCTCGATGCGCGAGCTGTTCAGCAAGCACATGCGTTCGTTCCTGATCGTGCTGGGCTTCACCGCGGGCGGGTCGCTGGCCTTCTACACGTACACGACCTACATGCAGAAGTACCTGGTGCTGAGCGTGGGCATGGACAAGAAGGTGGCGAGCACCGTGATGACGGCGGCGCTGTTCGTCTACATGTGCATGCAGCCGCTGTTCGGCGCGTTGTCGGACCGCATCGGGCGGCGGACCTCGATGCTGTGGTTCGGCATCCTCGGTGCGCTGTGCACGTGGCCGATCCTGTCGGCGCTCAAGGGCGTGCAGAGCCCGTACGCGGCCTTCGGGCTGATCATCCTGGCGATGGCGATCGTGTCGCTGTACACCTCGATCGGCGGGCTGATCAAGGCGGAGATGTTCCCGCCGGAGATCCGCGCGCTGGGCGTCGGCCTGTCGTATGCGATCGGCAACGCGATCTTCGGCGGCTCGGCGGAGTTCGTCGCGCTGAGCCTCAAGTCGGCGAACGTCGAGAGCGCGTTCTATCTGTACGTCTCGGTGATGTGCTTCTTCGCCTTCCTCGTCTGCTTCCTGATCCCCGACCTGCGCAAGCATGGGCATCTGAACGAGGTGCATTGAGCGTCAGCCCGCGTCGCGCATCCCCAGGTGATGCGACAGGTACAGGCGCCCGCGGAACCACGATTCCCAGCCGCTGGCCTTGAGCCGGTCGAGCACCGGCCCCTTGACCTCGCTGAGGTCGAGTCGCCGGCCCTGGCGCTCGAGCGTCTCGTGCAGTTCCTTCAGCGCGCTCAGGCCGCTGAAGTCGATGCTGTTGACCGGCGACATCTGCAGCAGCACGCGCCGCGTGGTCGGGTGCGTGTCGAGGTGGGCCTGGACGACGTCGGCCAGGCTGCGGCCGTTGAGGAACAGCAGGCTCTCGTCGATGCGCAGGCCGAGGACTTCCGGATCGAGCTCGACCTGGTAGCGCTCGACGTTGCGATAGTGCTCGGTGCCGGGAATGCGTCCGATCAGCGCGACGTGCGGCCGGGCGCTGCGCTGCAGCAGCAGCGCGATCGCGCTCGCCACGCCCAGGCCCAGGGCCGCGGTGATGCCGACGAAGATCACCAGCAGCGTCACCGCCGTCATGAGCAGGGCCTCGGCGCGGTCGTAGCGCCAGGCATCGGCATAGGGACCGAACTTCAGGCCCGACAGCACCGCGACCATGATGCTGGCCGCCAGCACCGGCTTGGGCACCCAGGCCAGCAGCGGTGACAAGGTCAGCAGCACGAGGCCCATCATCGCGGCGACGAAGACGCCGGTCATGCGCGTGCGGCTGCCCGCGTCGCTCATCAGCACGCTGCGCGAGAAGCTCGCGGCGGCGGGCATGCCGCCCGAGATCGCCGCCGCCAGATTGGCGACGGACAGGCCCATCAGTTCGCGCCGCGCGTCGACGCGTTGACCGACCCGACGCGCCAGCGATTCCGCCACCGCGAGGCTGGACACGTAGCCGAGCAGGCCGATCAGCGCGGCGCCGGGCAGCATCGCGGTCCAGAGCTCGGGATCCAGCCGCGGCAGCGTGAAGACCAGCGCCAGCGGCGGCAGCTCGCCGACACGCGGCAGGCCCTGCGGATCCCAGCCCCACGCGACGCCGATGCCGATGAGCAGCACGGCCAGCGGCGCGATCCGGGAGACGAAGCCCTTCGGCAACCGCCGCACCACGACCAGCGCCAGCAGCGACACGACCCCGAACAGCGCCGCGACGCCGCGCCAGTCGAAGCCGTGGGCCGACAGCGAGCGCCACAGCTCCGGCAGCGTGCCGCCGGTCGCCGTCGAGCCGATCAGCACCGGCAGCTGGCTGGCGGCGATGGCGATCGTCGCGCCCGATTCGAATCCGTGCAGCACCGGCACCGACAGCAGCGCGGCCAGCGCGTGCAGGCGCAGCAGCGCCGCCGCGCCGAGGAACAGGCCGACCTCGGCGGACAGCACCAGCGCGGCCTCGCTCGGGCTAACGCCGGCGGGCGCCAGCTGCAGCGTCTGCATGATCATCAGCGCCAGCACCGCGACCGGGCCGATGTTGAGGAAGGGGCTGGAACCCAGCGCCGCGTAGAACAACGGCGGCAGCAGGCTCGCGTAGAGGCCCACCTGCGGCGGCAGCCCCGCGAGCATCGCGTAGGCCAGGCTCTGCGGGATCAGGAGGACGCTGACCACCACGGCGGCGACGAGATCGTCGCGCAAGGCGTCGCGCAGATAGGGCCGGAAGGCGGCGAGGGAGGGCAGCGTCGGCATGGGGGGAGGCCGCAGGAGCAGCGCGCGGCAGTATAGGTGCCACCTTCCCCGCGGGTGCCCCGGCCGACGCGCGTGCGGACCTCGTCTCGCCCATCGGCGCTCAGAGGATCAGCGACCCGGCGGGATGGTCCGGCGGCACGCGCGGCAGCGGCGGCGTCCGCGGCTCCAGCAGGTCGATCGACACGCGCAGCGTCAGCTCCTCGCCGCGCGGCAGCGGCTGCAGCCGCGGCGTGTCCGGGGTCATCAGCCGGAGCTGGACCGAACTCCGCGTCGCATGGCGCTCGAAGCTCAAGGTGTCCAGCGGCGGCTCGCCGCGCAGCAGCGCGATGCGCCCGCCGGCGCCGCTCAGCGAGGCGATGCCGCACCAGGGATCGCGCCGCTCCGCTTGATCGCGGCCGGAGAGCTTCACCACGTCCAGGGAGTCGTCCAGCCACGCGGCGTCGGCGAAGTCTTCCGGGAAGTTCAGCAGCCACCCCAGGCGCGCCGGCATCGGCATGCGGCTCAGGTTGCGCACCGACAGGCTCCAGTCCAGCCGGTGTTCGTCCAGGCGGAAGGTCTGGCTCGCCTGCAACCCCCAGGTGCCCGGCGAGGGGCTGCGAGGATGCAGCATCAGCGTCATCGCGTCGGGCGCCTGCTGGGTGACGCGCCAAGGCTCGTCGAAGGCGCCCGGGTCCGGGACCAGGACCGCCATGTCCTCGGGCACGTCGGACGGAGGCGCCAGTCTCACCGCGCCGCCGCCGATCAGCCTGCCCCGCTCGATCAGCAGCGGGCGCAGCCACGGTTGACGACCGCCGGGCCCGCTCTCCCCCAGCCAGCGCAACCGTCCGCCGCGATCCGGCGCGATCACCGCGCGCCAGCGCCCCGATTTCAGTTCGACGACTTGACCCACATGCATCCCCCATGTCCAAAAGCGGCGGAGTCTGCGCGCGAGGGCATGGGTCCAGCTCTACCGAAAGAGGGGTGGATCCTTGCAGGTGTGATGCATCGAGGTGGGTCGGCTGCAAGGCTTTGCAGGGCGCCCCTCGTGGCCGCTACGCGCTGGCGATCAGCGCGGCGATGCGCTCGTCGGAGAGGCGGATCGGCGAGGCGTGCGTGGGCAGCAGGGCGACCACGGCGTGGTCCTCGCGGCTGCTGTCGCGCAGCACCGGCGTGTGGCGCGGCTCGCCATTGGCGTTGGTCAAGGCCGACACCATCGGACGGTGCGCCTTGTCGCCGTTGCGCACGACCAGCCCCACCTCGCCGCTGGCCAGCCGCACCAGGCTGCCCGGCGGAAAGATGCCGAAGGACTTGATCAGCGCCGCCGCCAGCGGGCTTTGCGCCGCCATCTGGTGGAGCTCGCGACCCGCCTGTGCGGCGCTCATCGCGGGCCGGTTGGCCCGGCTGCTCAGGCGCGCGGTGTAGATGTCGGCGTAGCGCAGCATCTCGGCCAGTTCGCCGACGTCGCTGATCCCGTGCGGGTAGCCGCGTCCGTCCGGCGTCTCGTGGTGCTGCAGCACGGCGTCCAGCCAGTCGGGATCGTCGATGCCAGCGGCGCTCAGCATTTCGACGCTGCGGATCGGATGTTCATTGATCGCCTCGCGCTGCATCGACGTCAGCGGCGAGACCTGGCTGGACAGCCGCGCCTGCAGGTCCAGCATGCCCAGGTTCATCGTCAGCGCGGCCTGGAAGGCGCGCCGCTGGTCGTCCGGACCCCAACCCAGATAGCGGGCCGCCGCGTGGCACGCGGTGGCTGCATGCAAGGAATGCGTAACGCCGTAGTGCCCGCTAGTGGATTCAGGCTGTCGCACCACCTGTGAGAGTGCGACCTCGGGCGAGCTGTCGATCAGGGTCAGCATCAGCGCCGTCGCGCCGTCGAGCGCCCCGGCCATGCGATCGGGCGACGCCGAGAGGGCGTTGCGCACATCCTGCATGCCGCGGTCCCATTCCTCGGGCAGCCGGTCGCGCAGGTAGGCGGCGGAGCGCGTCGGCGCGGGCGTGGCCTGGCGCGCGGACTCGGCGAGTTCGTTCGCGTCGACCAGCGCGCCGCGACGCATCAGCGCGTCGAGCTGCGCCGCGTCGGCGATCACCTGCCCGCGCGCAAGCAGCAGCGTCCTGTCGGTGTCGCGCACGCTGAAGGCGAGCGGCTGACCGAGGACGATCCGGTTCTTGACCGATGACAGTGAACAGACACGCATGACAGACGTGGGGAGCGGAGGGCAGGCCGGCCACGTGTCGACATGTCTTGAAGTTGTAACGTGGGCGGCCCGGACTCTACATCGTCCGTTCGGGCTCCGACCTGAACGGTCGCGGCAGCCCCCGCGCCCCGGTGGGGCGGGAAAGCGCCGACTCCGTCACGGATCGGCGCCCGGGGACAGGCGGCTGGCCGGTCAGGCGGCGACGGCCGTGACGCCCGCGGCGGTCTCGGTGGCCGCCGGATAGTCGCTGTACCCGGCCGCGGTGCCGCCGAAGAGCGACTTGGCGTCGAAGCCCGCGAGGGGCAGGTCTTGCCGCAGCCGCGCTGGCAGGTCCGGGTTGGCGATGAACGCGCGCCCGAACGCGACCAGGTCCACCAGACCCGAGGCCAGCAACGACCGGGCGCGCGCGGCGTCGTAGCCACCCGCGACGATGATCCTGCCGTCGTAGGTCTCGCGCAGCGCGCGGCGGAAGTCCTCCGGCACCTGCGGCGCATCGTCCCAGTCTGCCTCGGCCAGATGGAGGTAGCCGACGCCTCGGCGGGACAGCTCGCGCGCGGCCTGCAGGATGGTCGGGATAATGTCGGGGCAGTCCATGTTGCGCGCGGTGATGAAGGGCGCCATGCGCACGCCGATGCGCGCCGGATCCACCTCGGCGGCCACGGCGTCCACCACCTCCAGCAGGAAGCGCAGGCGGTGCTCGCGGGGACCGCCGTACTCGTCTTCTCGGTGGTTGGAGGTCGTGCGCAGGAACTGGTCGATCAGGTAGCCGTTGGCGGCATGGATCTCCACGCCGTCGAAGCCCGCGCGCATCGCGTTGGCGGCGGCGCGACGGAAGTCGTCGACGACGGCGCGGATCTCGTCGCGCGACAGCGCGCGCGGCACCAGGCAGTCGACCATGCGGCCGATGCCGTCCTCGCCGGCGACCCAGACGCGCGCCTCGGGCGACAGCGCCGACGGTGCGACCGGCAGTCCGCCGTCGTGGAAGACCGGATGCGACATCCGGCCGACGTGCCACAGCTGCAGCACCATGCGGCCGCCGGCGCGGTGCACCGCCCGGGTGACGAGCTGCCAGCCGGCGACCTGTTCGTCGCTGTGGATGCCCGGCGTGAAGCTGTAGCCCTGCCCCTGCGGCGAGATCTGCGTGGCTTCGCTGACGATCAGCGCGGCGCTCGCGCGCTGTGCGTAGTAGTCGGCCATCAGCGTGTTGGGGATGTTGCCGGGCTGGGTGCTCCGGGCGCGGGTCATCGGCGCCATCACGACGCGGTGGGGCAGCGTCAGCGGGCCGAGGATGATCGGGGTGAAGAGATCGGTCATGGGGATCCTTGAGGAGGGGTCGGGCGAATCGCCCCGGGTCACTGGATGAGGGCGCCGCCGTCGATGTCGATGACGGCGCCGGTGACGAACGGGTTGTCGATGACGAACAGATATCCGGCGGCAATGTCCTGCGGGCGACCCGCGCGGCCGGCGGGCAAGGTCGACGCTGCCCTGGTCAGCATCGCGTCGCGTGCCGCGGGCGCCATGCCGTCGTAGGCCTCCGTGTCGGTCAGTCCGGGGCTGACGACGTTGATGCGCAACGGGGCCAGTTCGCGCGCCAGCACCTTGGCGCCGGCCTCGATCGCGGCGTTCATCGCCGTCTTGACGAAGGTGCCGGGCGTGGCGCGTCGCGCCAGGAAGCCCGAGGTCAAGGTCAGCGTGCCGCCCGGGCGCAGCCGGCCGGCGGCCGCTCGGGCCACGGCGATCGCGCCCCAGAACTTGACGTCGAACGCCGCCTTGGCGGCGGCCAGGTTCAGCGAGGCGACGGGGCCGCCCGGCGCTTGCGACCCCGCGGTGACGACGACATGGTCCACCGGTCCGATCGTGGCGAGGAAGGCCTCCACGGCCGCCGGATCGGCGATGTCCAGGTCGGTCGATCGACCCGCGACGACGACGCGGCCCGGGCGTGCGCGGAGCGCGTCCGCCATGGCGCGCCCGATGCCGGAGGTGCCGCCGAAGACGACGCTGACGGTGTCCGCCGTGAAGGCGGAGGAGGCATGGGCTGGGGCGGGTTGAGTGTCCATGTTTGTTCCAGGCTGTTTGATGGTTGACAGTCTGGAACGGACGGGCTCGGGGTTGAGGTCCCTGGCGGACGAAGCTTTTTCAAAGAAAATCGAACAATGGCCCGGATTGCTGACCTCGAACTGCTGGTGCGCATCGCCGACCTCGGCAACCTCACGGCCGCGGCGAAGGCCCTGGACTGGTCACCCGCCGCTGCCAGCGCGTCGCTCAAGCGCCTGGAGGAGGAGCTGGGCTTCCCGCTGTTCGTGCGCAGCACCCGCAGCCTGCGCCTGTCCGGGGAGGGCCAGCGCTACCTGCCGCATGCGCGCGCCGCGTTGCGGGCGCTGATCGATGGGCGCGATGAAGCGCTTGCAGGGCGCGAGGCGCTCAGCGGCGAACTGCATCTGACGGTGCCCTCCGACCTGGGCCGCCATGTGCTGCTGCCGTGGCTGGAACAGTTCCAGGAACGCCATCCAGCGCTCACGCTGCGATTGCAGATCGGCGATCCGCTGACGGACCTGCTGCGACGCCCCGTCGACGCCGCCGTCCGCTACGGCCAACCGGCGAGCGGTGCCCAGGTCGCGTTGCCGCTGCTGCCGGACTGCCGCCGGGTGCTGGTCGCCGCGCCGCATTACCTGGCGCTGAATGGCATGCCGGCGTCGCCCGAGGACATGCCGCGCCACGAGGCGCTGCGCTACCTCGTCGCCGGCGAGGTGCCGACCCACTGGCCCGTCGAGATCGCCGACCAGCCAGTGGGACTGCCGCTCGCCGGACGTCGCGTCGCCGACGACGGCGAGGTCGTCAAGCGCTGGGCGCTGGCCGGCCTGGGGCTGGCCTACAAGTCGTGGCCGGACGTGGCCCAGGAACTGGCCAGCGGCCAGCTGGTCCACGTCAATCCGCACTGGCGCGGTGACCCGGCGCCGCTGCACCTGATCGTGCCGGGCCGCGCACAGCTGTCGCCCGCGCTGCGGTTGGTCCGGGACGAACTCCGCCGACGGCTGGAGGAATTCGCCCGGGCCATGCCGCGCTGAGCCGAGGCGCCGGCTCGTCCCAGGCTCACCCCTGGTTCATCCCTGGTTCATCCCTGGTTCAGCCGAAGACCGCCTTGATCTCCGCCGCGACCTGCGGGGCGAACTCATCCAGCACGAAGTGGCCGCCGTCCAGCCAGACCAGCCTGGCCTCGGGCAGGTCGTTCAGGTAGGCACGCGCACCGGGCGGGATGAAGATCGGATCGTTCTTCCCCCAGACGATCAGCGTTTTCGGGCGGTAGCGGCGGAAGGCGGCCTGCCACTCCGGATAGAGCGCGACGTTGGTCTTGTAGTTCTCCAGCAGGTCGACGTTGGCGTCCTGCATGCCGGGCCGGTCCAGCAGCGCCTGATCGACGATCCAGTGATCCGGGTCGATCAACTCGGGGTCCTTCACGCCGACCAGCCAGTGCCACTTCGTGCCGGCCATGGTGATGAGCTGGCGCGCGGGCGCTTCGCTCTCCGGCGTGCGCGATGCCCACAGCGGGCCGAACACCGACTTGGCTTCCTCGCCCACGCCGTCCAGGTAGGCGTTGGCGTTCTGGATGATGAAGCCCTTCACCTGCTCGGGCCGTTGCTGAAAGAGACGGAAACCGATCGGACCGCCGTAGTCCTGCATGTAGAGCGTGTACGAGCTCAGTTCGAGTGCGTCGACGAGCCCGGCGACATGCGCCGCCAGGTGGTCGAAGGTGTACGCGAAGTCCTCGCGCTTGGGCGCGTCCGAGTGACCGAAGCCGATGTAGTCCGGCGCGATCACGTGGAAGCGGTCCGCCAGCAGCGGGATCAGCGGATTGAACATCCGGCTGCTGGTCGGCAGCCCGTGCAGCAGCAGCAAGGTCGGCGCGGTCGGGTCGCCGGCCTCGCGATAGAACACCTGGCGACCGAGAACGGTCGCGGTGCGGTGGCGGATGGCAATGTTGGTGGCGCTCATGGCGGTGTCCTTGGCGCCCTCCCCGGGTCGGCGACCCGCCTTGGAAGGCATGGGATGCAGTCTCCGCATTCCCGGATTCCTGCGGAAGCCGCTAGGATCGAGAGCAATCCTCCCGAAAACTGGAAGGCCTGGCCGCTGACGCCCGGTCGCGAGTGCGCATGGATCGAATCGACGCAATGGCGATGCTGATCGCCGCCGTGGACGCCGGCAGCCTGTCGAAGGCGAGTCAGCGGCTCGGGCTGCCGCTGGCGACCGTGAGCCGCAAGGTCGCCGACCTGGAGAAGCACCTGCGCGCGTCCCTGCTGATCCGCTCGGCCAAGGGCCTGGACCTGACCGACGCGGGACGCTCCTACGTGGAGGCGGCGCGGACGATCCTCGACCAGCTCGACGAAGCCGAGCGCGCCGCCGCCGGCGAGTACACCGAGCCGCGCGGCGAGCTGATCGTGACCGCGCCGACGATGTTCGGGCGCTTGCACGTGCTGCCAACGGTGATGGCGTTCCTGGATGCCTTTCCCGAAATCGCCGTGGAGCTCAAGTTCACCGACCGGGTCACGCATTTCCTCGACGACCAGATCGACGTCGCCCTGCGCATCGGCGAGTTGCCGGACAGCAGCCTGGTCGCCACGCGACTCGGCGAGTGCCGCCACGTCCTCTGCGCCTCGCCCGCCTACCTCGCCAGTCACGGGGCGCCGGAGACGCCGGACGACCTGCGTCGCCACCGCGTGGTGTCCTTCGGGAGTCTCTCCAGCGACGGCGCGTGGCCGTTCCGGCAGGATGGCGCGGTGCGCACTGGGACGTTCCGATCGCGCCTGAGCGTGACGACGATCGACGCCGCCATCGATGCCCGCGCGCGCCGGCGCGGGCCTGGCGCGGGTGCTGTCGTACCAGGTGAACGAGGACGTCCGGGCAGGTCGGCTGCGACTCGTGCTGGAGCCCTTCGAGCCCGCGCCGCGGCCGGTGCATCTGATGTATGCGCCGCGCAGCCAGAGCCGGCTGCCATTGAAGCTGCGGGCGTTCATCGACTTCGCGGTACCGCGGCTGCGGGAGCGGCTCGTGCAGGCCGCGCTGCCGTCGGCGGGCTGAGCGTCAGGTACGAGCGACGCTGCTGCGCGGCGCTGTCGGCGCCTCATCCGGATGGCAGGCGCACGCCTCGCCATGCGCCGCCGACACGAGCTCTTCGAGGATCCCGCAGGCGTGATGGTCGTGGTCCGCGTCGCAGCGCTTCTGCAGGGCGACGAGCTGCGCCTCCAGCGCCCGCATGCTCTGCAGCCGAGCGCGGACCTTGCCGAGCTGCGACGCCACCAACACGTCGACCTTCACGAGCTCCTCCGGATCGCGGGTCTCCAGACTGTTCAGCAGCAGCGTGACGTCCGCCAGCGACATGTCCAGCGCCCGGCAGTGCCGGATGAAGGCCAGACGCTCCAGGTGCTCATGGGCGTAGTCGCGGTAGCCGTTCTCGCTCCGCGCGGGCGGAGGCATCAGGCCGCTCTTCTCGTAGAAGCGGATGGTTTCGATGTCCACGCCGGTGGACTTGCTCAGTTCGCCGATTCGCATGTCGATCAGGATAGCCGCTTGACCTTGGAGCGGCTACAGACTATCCAATCGACCCCATGGCACATCAGGAACACGATCACCGCCCCGCCGCGCCCGAGTCTTCGGCTTCGTCCTGCGGGGGATGTTGCGGTCACGCCGCCGACGTCGCGACAGCGCCACCCGTCGCGCCGGCCCCGACGCCCGCGCATCGACACGCGGGCCATGCGCACGGACACGGGCAGGGTCACGACCACGACCACGACCACGACCACGACCACGACCACGACCACGACCACGGGCATGGCGCATCGTGCGCGGCGCCCGCGCCGAAGTCTCCGGCCCCGAGCGCCGAGGAACTGGCCGGCACCACACGCCAGCGCTACTTCATCGCCGGCATGGATTGCCCCACCGAGGAAGGCCTGCTGCGCAAGCAACTCCAAGGCAAGCACGGCGTGGTCGCGCTGGAGTTCGATCTGATCAACCGCCTGCTCGATGTGCACCACCGCCTGCCCGACGACGCGCCGTTGCGCGCCGCGATCAGCGCGGCCGGCATGAGCGCCGAGGCCATCGAGGCCGAAGCCCCGCCGCCCGTGCCGCCGCCGGCGATCTCGACCAGCCTGCGCTGGCGCATGGCGGTCGCCGGCGTTGCCGCGATCGCGGCGGAGACGCTGGCGTTCTCCGGATTCGACGAGTCCGGTCCGCTGGTGATCGCGCTGGCGGTCGCGACGATGCTGCTCGGCGGTCTGCCGACCTTGCGCAAGGGCTGGATCGCGCTGAAGAGCGTGACGCTCAACATCCACCTGCTGATGAGCCTCGCGGTCATCGGTGCGATCGTGCTCGGCCAGTGGCCGGAGGCGGCGATGGTGGTGTGGCTGTTCGGCCTGTCCGAGATGATGGAAAGCCTGAGCCTGGCTCGCGCCCGCGACGCGATCCGCGCGTTGACGCAACTCGCGCCGGAGACCGCGCAGGTGCAGGGTGCCGAGGGTCGTTGGACCTCGGTGCCTGCGGCCGACGTGGCGATCGGCGCGCGGGTTCGTGTCCCTCCGGGCGAACGCGTGCCGCTCGACGGCCGCCTGCTCACGGGCCGCTCCAGCCTGAACGAAGCGGCCCTGACCGGCGAGGCGATGCCGGTCGACAAGGCGCCCGGCGATGCGCTCTTGGCCGGCAGCATCAACGGTGACGGCTTGCTCGAAATGACCGTCACCGCCGGCAAGGGTCACACGCTGCTCGACCGCATGGCCGCGGCCGTGCAGCAGGCCCAGTCGCAGCGCGCGCCGACGCAGGCCTTCATCGACCGCTTCGCCCGCGTGTACACGCCGGCGGTGGTGCTCGTGGCCGTCGCGCTGGCGGTGCTGCCGCCGCTGCTGGGCTTCGGGACCTGGAGCGACTGGATCTACAAGGGCCTGGTGCTGCTGGTGATCGCGTGTCCCTGCGCGCTGGTGATCTCCACGCCGGTGACGGTCGTCAGCGGCTTGGCCGCGGCGGCGAGGCGCGGCATCCTGATCAAGGGCGGGCTCTACCTGGAGCGCGCCCGGCAGCTGAAGACGCTGGCCTTCGACAAGACCGGCACGCTGACCGAAGGCAAGCCGCAACTGGCGGCGGTGCAGCCGCTGTACCCGTCGGTGAACGCCGATCAGGCGCTGCACCTGGCCGCGCGGCTCGATGCCGGCAGCACGCACCCGCTCGCACAGGCGATCGTCGCGGCGCACGCGCAGCGCGTGGGGTCCGTGCTGGAGCCGGTCGATCACCTGCAGAACCTGCCGGGCCTGGGCCTGACCGCGCAACTGGACGGCGCCGAATTCGCGCTCGGCAACGAACGTCTGGCCGAGCAGCGCGGCGCCGTCGACGACGAGGCTCGCAACGCGGCCCGCGCGCTGCAGGCGCAGGGCCACACGCTGGTCTGGCTGATGCGAGGCGCGCAGACGCTGGCCTTGCTGGCGCTGTCGGACACGCCGAGACGCGAGGCCGCCGAGGTGCTCAAGACGCTGCGCGCGCGCGGCCTGTCGCTGACGATGCTCAGCGGCGACCAGCGCGCGAGCGCCGTCGCGATGGCGGGCCGCCTCGGCATGCCGGAGGTCGCCGTGCGCGCGCCGCTGCTGCCGCAGGACAAGCTCGACGCGATCGCGACGCTCGCGGACGAGCAGGGACCGGTCGCGATGATCGGCGACGGCGTCAACGACGCGCCGGCGCTGGCCCGCGCCGACATCGCGATCGCGATGGGCGCCGCCGGCAGCGCGACCGCGCTGGAGACCGCCGACATCGCGCTGATGCAGGACGACCTGCGCAAGCTGCCCGAGCTGATCGACCTGTCCGAGCGCGTCGCGACGGTGTTGAAGCAGAACATCGTCGTCGCGCTGGGGCTGAAGGCGATCGTGGCGGCGTTGACGCTCGCGGGCATCGGGTCCCTGTGGCTGGCGGTGCTGGCCGACGCGGGCGCGAGCCTGCTGGTGGTGCTCAATGGCTTGCGGCTGCTGCGCGAAGAGCGCCCCTGACGGCCATCCCTACCTAGGGTGAGCCCTAGTGCCGACGGGCCGGTTCCAGCTGACCTTTGGCTGACAATGGCGCCGCCTGCCGCTGGCGGGCCCCAAGGGATCGGATCGATCCGGGGCCTGGACCAGCGGCAAACGCGTTCTGATCCCTGGAACGCGGTTTCCCGTGACCCGGAGCGCCGGGTCATTGATCCCTCAGCGATCCATCACGGAGCGTCGTTTGAACACAATTCAAACTCCCGGAGCGCGGCAGACCATCCTCGGCCAGCCCAACAGCCTGTTCGTCCTGTTCTTCACCGAAATGTGGGAACGGTTCTCCTACTACGGCATGCGGGCGCTGCTCGTGCTGTACCTGATCTCCGAGGCCGCCAAGGGCGGCTGGGGCTGGACGCGCGAGGAGGCGACGAGCCTCTACGGCACGTACACGATGCTCGTGTACCTGACGCCGATCATCGGCGGCTACATCGCGGACCGCTTCCTCGGCACGCGGCGCTCGGTGGTGCTGGGCGGCTTCATCATCGCGGCGGGCCACATCGCGCTGTTCTTCGACACCAAGGCGACCTTCTACGTCGGTCTGGGTCTGGTGATCCTGGGCACGGGCCTGTTCAAGCCGAACATCTCGGCGATCGTCGGCCAGCTCTACAACAAGGACAACGAGGGCCAGCGCGACGGCGGCTACACGCTGTTCTACATGGGCGTGAACGCGGGCGCGTTCTTCGGCATCTCGCTGTGCGGCTACATCGGCGAGAAGATCGGCTGGCACTACGGCTTCGGCCTGGCGGCGGTGTTCATGATCCTGGGCGCGCTGCAGTTCTGGCTGGCGCAGGGCATCTTCGGCGACATCGGCGGTGCGCCGGGCAAGGACGCGCCGCTGGTGGACGCGAGCGAGCCGCTGGACGACACGCCCGCGCACATCGTGCGCGACCGGCTGATCGCGATCGGCGTGTTCTCGTTCTTCACGATCTTCTTCTGGTTCGCCTTCGAGCAGGCCGGCGGATCGATGACCATCTTCGCTGCGGACTACACCGACCGCGCGCTGGTGGGCACGAGCGGGCTGATCTTCAAGATCGTCAACTCGCTGATGACGCTGATCCCGGTGGCGATCCTGAGCTGGCTGCTGGTCAAGCTGGGCCGCAGCACCGAGGGCCTCTACAAGCTGTCCAACGCCCTGCTGGCGCTGGCGCTGGCGGTGATCTGGGGCCTGTCGCTGTGGATGCTGGGCCGCGAGTTCCAGATGGAGCAATCCGAGATTCCGGCCACCTGGTTCGGGGTCCTGAACTCCTTCTTCCTGGTGATCCTGGCGCCGATGTTCAGCAAGATGTGGGAACGTCGCTGGAACCCGAGCGGTCCGGTGAAGTTCGGCGTCGGCCTGGTGCTGCTGGGCCTGGGCTTCGCGGCGCTGTCGTATGGCGCGTCGGGCATCCCGGCGGGTGCGAAGACGGCGCAGGTCAGCATGATCTTCCTGACGCTGGCCTACCTGCTGCACACGATGGGCGAGCTCTGCCTGTCGCCGGTCGGCCTGTCCTACATCTCCAAGCTGGCGCCGGCGCGCCTGCTGGGCCTGATGTTCGGGGTCTGGTTCGTCAACGCGGCGATCGCCAACAAGATCGCCGGCATGACGGGCTCGTACATCGACGCGATCTCGTCGACGTACTCGATGTCCACCTTCTTCCTCATCTTCACCATCGTCCCCGCGGGCGCCGGCGTGCTGCTGATGCTGCTCAGCCCGGTGATGAAGAAGCTGATGCACGGCGTGCATTGAGCAACGCGCCAGGGTCCTCATGGACTCACCAGGAAGAACCCGGGCCATGCCCGGGTTTTTTGTTGCCCGTGATGCGGCGCGCGAAGGGATGACCGGCCGACCGAAGCACCAATCTGGTTCAGTCCGGCGTCCTTGCCCAATCCTCCGAGCCCCCAGCCTCCTGACGTTTTCCGGCAGTGTCTCCCGCGAGACTTGCTCACAACCTTGCCCAGGCAGTCAATCAGGTTGATGTATGCCCTCCAGCCTAGGGGCAGGTATTGCCCCAGGCACTGGTCGGTGATTCGTGTACCGCGTACATTCCGCCGCACGCTGCGGTGCAACAGATGCCGCGGGCGTTTTCGGGAGTGATGCATGGCTGGACCTTCTTTCAATCGCAACGCCGTCGCCGGTGCCTTCGTGGCGCTGCTGCTGACCGCCTGTGGACAACAGGATCAACAACAACAGCATGGCGGCCCTCCGCCCGTGACGGTCGCCCCGGCGATCTCGCGCGAAGTCCAGGACTTCGATGAATTCACCGCGCGCCTGGAAGCGCCCGACACCGTCGAGATCCGCGCCCGTGTCGCCGGAACACTCGACAAGGTCCACTTCCGCGAAGGCCAGGTCGTCAAGAAGGGCGACCCGCTCTTCACCATCGACCCGCGTCCGTTCCAGGCCGAGCTCGCCCGCGCCGAGGCGCAGGCCGCCGCCGCCCGCACCGCCGCCGACCTGAGCAAGTCCGACCTGGGCCGCGCCGAGAAGCTCGTCGCCATCCAGGGCGTCAGCCAGCAGGAGATCGACCAGCTCAAGGCCGCCGTCCGCAACAACGAGGCCAACATCCGCGCCGCCGAAGCCGCCGTCACCCAGGCGAAGCTGAACGTCGAGTTCACGCAGGTCCGCGCCCCGGTCGCCGGCCGCAGCTCGCGCGCCAACGTGACGCCCGGCAACCTCGTCAATGTCGGCGAGCCGGTGCTGACCACCGTCGTCTCCAGCGACAAGGTCTACGCCTACTTCGACGCCAGCGAGGCCACCTTCCTGAAGTACGCCGCCGCCGCTCGCGCCGGTGGCGCCAAGCGCGAGCAGGCCAACAGGATCCGTCTCGGCCTGGCCAACGAGCAGGGCTACCCGCACGAGGGCCGCATGGACTTCGTCGACAACCGCCTGAATCCGGCCACCGCCACCATCCGCGGCCGTGCCGTGTTCGACAACAAGGACGGGCTCTTCACCCCGGGCCTGTTCGCGCGCGTCAGGCTGGAAGGGTCCGGCTCCTACACCGCCACGCTGATCCCCGACCGCGCCATCGGCACCGACCAGGCCAACAAGGTCGTGATGGTGGTCGGCGCCAACAACATCGTGGCGCCGCGTCCGGTCGTGGCCGGCGCCCTGTTCGACGGCTACCGCGTGGTCCAGGGCGTCAAGCCCGGCGAGCTCGTGATCATCGACGGCCTCCAGCATGTGATGCCCGGCGCGCCGGTCACGCCGCAGCAGGCCAAGCTCGACGACAAGGGACGCCCCGTCGCCGCGTCGCAAGGCGCCGCCCCCGCCGCTCCTGCCGCGTCGTCGAAGTAACCCGACGCGAGGCCGTCCATGGATATCTCACGCTTCTTCATCGAGCGGCCGCGCTTTGCGTCGGTCCTCTCGATCTTCATCTTCCTGGTGGGCCTGCTGGCGATCTTCCGGCTGCCCATCTCCGAGTACCCCGAGGTCGCGCCGCCGCAGGTCGTCGTGCGCGCCCAGTTCCCCGGCGCCAATCCGCGCGTGATCTCCGAGACGGTGGCCACGCCGCTCGAGGAACAGATCAACGGGCTGGAAAACGTCCTGTACTTCGACAGCCAGGCCACCGCCGACGGTGGCATGACGCTGACGGTCACCTTCAAGATCGGCACCAACCCGGAAGCCGCGGAAACGGCGGTCCAGAACCGCATCAACCGCGCGCTGCCGCGCCTGCCCGACATCGTCCGGCAGATCGGCGTGACGACCGAGAAGTCCAGTCCCAACCTGACCATGGTCGTCCACATGGTCAGCCCGGACAACAGCCGCGACGCGCTGTACCTGCGCAACTACGCGCAGCTGCAGGTCCGCGACGAGCTGCTGCGCGTGCAGGGCATGGGCTCGGTGCAGGTCTTCGGCTCCGGCGACTACGCGATGCGCGTCTGGCTGGACCCCGCCAAGCTGGCCGGTCGCGGCCTGACCGCCTCCGACGTCACCAACGCCATCCGTGAGCAGAACACGCAGGTGGCGGCCGGTGTCGTCGGCGCGCCGCCGGCGCCCAAGGGCACCGACTTCCAGCTGCAGATCAACACGCAGGGCCGCCTCGTCACCGAGGAGGAATTCGCCGACGTCATCATCCGCACCGACACCGCCACCGGCGGGCTGGTGCGCGTGCGCGACGTGGGCCGTGTCGAGATGGGCCCCGGCACCTACGCGCTGCGCAGCCTGCTGAACAACAAGGAAGCGGTCGGTATCGGCATCTTCCAGGCCCCGCAGTCCAACGCGCTGAACATCTCCAAGGATGTGCGCGCGACGATGGAGCGCCTGAAGACCAGCTTCCCGGCCGGCGTCAGCTACGACATCGTCTACGACCCGACGCGCTTCGTCGCCACGTCCATCGAGAAGGTCATCCACACCCTGATCGAGGCCGTGCTGCTGGTCGTGCTGGTGGTGATCATCTTCCTGCAGACCTGGCGTGCGTCGATCATCCCGCTGCTGGCCGTGCCGGTGTCCATCGTGGGCACGTTCGCGGTGCTGCTGCTGCTGGGCTACTCGATCAACACGCTGACGCTGTTCGGGCTGGTGCTCGCCATCGGCATCGTCGTCGACGATGCGATCGTGGTCGTCGAGAATGTCGAGCGCAACCTCGAGGACGGCCTCACGCCGCATGCCGCGACGATCAAGGCGATGCAGGAGGTCTCCGGCCCCATCATCGCGATCGCGCTGGTGCTGTGCGCGGTGTTCATCCCGCTGACCTTCGTGCCGGGCCTGTCGGGCCAGTTCTATCGCCAGTTCGCGGTCACGATCGCGATCTCGACGGTGATCTCGGCGTTCAACTCGCTGACCCTGTCGCCCGCCATGGCGGCCTTGCTGCTGCGTCCGCACGACGCGCCCAAGGACCCGATCATGAAGGTGATGGACAAGCTGTTCGGCCGGTTCTTCCACTGGTTCAACTGCTTCTTCCAGCGCCGCAGCGAAGGCTACAGCCGCGGCGTCACCGGCATCCTGAAGCGCAAGGGCGGCGCGCTGGTCGTCTACGCGATCCTGCTGGGCCTGACCGCGCTGCTGTTCACGCGCATCCCGTCGGGCTTCGTGCCGGCGCCGGACAAGCAGTACCTGATCGGCATCGCGCAGCTGCCGGCCGGCGCCACGCTGGACCGCACCGAAGAGGTCATCCGGCGCATGAGCGACATCGCGCTGAAGGTGCCCGGCATCCGTGACTCGATCGCCTTCCCGGGCCTGTCGATCGCCGGCTTCTCGGCCGCGCCCAACGAAGGCATCGTGTTCTTCGGCCTGGACGAATTCGAGAACCGGACCTCCGCCGACAAGTCCAAGGACGCGATCCTGGGCAAGGTCAACGGCGCGATCCAGCAGATCCAGGGCGCGCGCATGTTCGTCGTGCCGCCGCCGGCGGTGGACGGCCTGGGCAACGCGGGCGGCTTCAAGGTGCAGGTGCAGGACCGCTCCGGCCTCGGCGAGCAGGCGCTCTACGGCGCCGTCTGGGGCACGCTGGGTCCGATCTACGGCGACCCGAAGAGCGGCATCGGCACGCCGTACTCGACCTACGACATCAACGTGCCGCAGCTCTTCGCCCACGTCGACCGGGTCAAGGCCAAGCAGATGGGCGTGAAGCTGCAGGACATCTACGACACGCTGCAGATCAACCTCGGCTCGCTGTACGTCAACGACTTCAGCCGCTTCGGCAAGACGTATCAGGTCATCGTGCAGGCGGACGCACCCTTCCGTTCCAACGCCGGCAGCATCACCGACCTGAAGACGCGCAACGAGAAGAACGAGATGGTGCCGCTGGGCGCGCTGATGAACGTCGATCCGACCTTCGGACCGACGCGCGTGACGCGCTACAACGGTTTCCCGAGCGCGGACATCAACGGCGCGGCCAAGCCCGGTTTCTCCAGCGGCCAGGCCGAGGCGGAGATCGAGCAGCGCCTGAAGAACCTGCCGCGCGGCATGACCTACGAGTGGACGGAGCTGACCTACCAGGACCGGCTGACGCGCGACATCAAGGTCGGCGGCTTCTCGATCCCGACGCTGGGCGCCGTGCTGGCGATCTCGGTGCTGCTGGTGGTGCTGGTCCTCGCGGCCCAGTATGAAAGCTGGTCGCTGCCGCTGGCCATCATCCTGATCGTGCCGATGTGCATCCTGTCCGCGCTCTTCGGCGTGTGGCTGTCGCACTTCCCACCGTTCGCGCAGGCCGGGGATCTCAACATCTTCTCGCAGGTGGCGCTGGTGGTGCTGGTCGGGCTGGCGTGCAAGAACGCGATCCTGATCGTCGAGTTTGCCAAGGAACTCGAGGAACGCGGCGAAGCGCTGCACGACGCGATCATCCACGCCTGCCGCATGCGGCTGCGTCCGATCCTGATGACCTCGATCGCCTTCTGCGCGGGCGTCATCCCGCTGATCCTGGGCTCCGGCGCGGGCAGCGAGATGCGTCGCGCGATGGGCATCGCGGTGTTCTCCGGCATGGTCGGCGTGACGCTGTTCGGCATCTTCCTGACGCCGGTCTTCTACGCGCTGCTGCGCAAGAGCACCGAGAAGAAGCGCGCCCACGCGGTCGAGCTGCGTCATCAGATCGATGCCGCCGCCCATCCGTTCCACCCGGGCGTCGACGACGCCGACACGCCCAAGGGCAACCCGACCAAGGGGGGCGCATGATGTTCTTCCGAGTCTCTCTGATGGCCGCTGCGGCGGCCGCGACGGTGGCGCTCACGGGCTGCTCGACAGCCCCGGCGCCGAAGAAGTCTGAAGTGCCGCTGGCGAATGGCTTCGCCAACGCGCCGCAAGGCGACGGCGCCACGCTGGCGCAGGCGCCGGTGGGGCGCTTCTGGCAAGGCTTCAACGACAGCGGGCTGGACTCGCTGGTGAACCGCGCGCTGCAGGCCAACACGGACCTGCGCATCGCCTCGGCCAACCTGCGCGAAGCGCGGGCGCTGTCGCGCTTCGCCGATGCGCAGCTGTTCCCGACCGTCGACCTGACGGCCGGGGCCGGCCGCGCCCGTGCGCCGGACTACCAAGGCAATCCGCAGAGCAGCAACGCGTTCTCCGTCGGCTTCGACGTGCGCTGGGAGGCGGACCTGTTCGGTCGCCTGTCCGACGAGCGACGAGCCACTGCGGCCGAGCTGCTGGCCGGCGAGGCCGGCCTGCGTTCGGCGCAGGTCAGCGTCGCGGCGGAAGTGGCGCGCAACTACTTCGAGCTGCGCGGTCTGCAGGAGCAACTGCGCGTTGCCCAGCAATCGCTGGAGACGCAGCAGGGCGCGCTGAAGCTGGTGGCCGGTCGCCAGGAGGCGGGCCGCGGCAACGGCTTCGACACCGAGCGCGCCCGCGCGCTGGTGCAAAGCACAGCGGCCACGATTCCCGCACTGGAAATGGCGCTGGCGCGCACGCGCTACCGCCTCGCGGTGCTGACGGGTCAGCCGCCGACGGCGCTCGACGTGGAGCTGTCCGACGTCAAGCCCTTGCCGGGCCTGAAGACGATCGCGCTGGACCGCATCGGCACCCCTGAGGACCTGCTGCGTCGTCGCCCGGACGTCCGCGCTGCAGAAGCGCAGGCGGCCGCGGCTGCAGCGCGTGTCGGCGTGGCGCGTTCGTCGATGTTCCCGCGCATCACGCTGGGTGGCACGATCGGCCAGAACGCCTCGCGCATCGGCGACCTGGGCGATGGTCCGGCGTACGCCTACAACCTCGGCGCGCAGCTGGTGTGGAACCTGATCGACTTCGGTCGCATCCGTGCTCAGATCGCTGCGGCGGACGCGCGCAACGAAGCGGCCTTCATCAGCTACGAGCGCACCGTGCTCGCCGCGCTGGAAGAGACCGAAGGCGCGCTGGTGACCTACAACCGCAGCCAGCAGCAGGCGCAGGCGCTGTTCGATGCGGCGGTGTCGGCGGAGCGCGCAGCCAACATCGCACGCGAACGCTTCAAGGTCGGCATCAGCGACTTCCTCGCCGTGCTCGACGCCGAGCGCGAACTGCTCACCGCACGCAACCAGCTGGCGCAATCGCAGACGGCGGCGGCGACCTCGCTGGTCGGCGTCTACAAGGCGCTGGCGGGCGGCATCGACGCCGAGGCGCCTGCACCGACGGCGATGCGCTGAGTCAGCGCAGCACCTCGCTCTCGGAGGCTTCCTTGAGCAGACGATCGCGATCGGCGGACAGGAGAAATCCTTCCGCCGATGCTTTTTCTGCGGCCGCTTTCACGGCGGCGACGTAGCCTGCGTGATCGCGGTAGCGCTCTTCCAGCGACAAGCGCGGGTCTCCCTTGGCCTCGCGCTCCGCGCGCGTGCGCGCGAACGGCACATAGCCGCCGGCGTAGTTGCAGACCTGCCCGGCATGGATGCCGTTGGCGGTGATGTTCCAGCCGAGGTAGGTCCCCAGCGGTGCCATCGTCAGCACCGTCGGTACGCCGCCGACCTCGTTGCCATCGGCATCGACGCGCGGCACCTTCGCCGGCAGCACGCGTTTGATCTTCGGCGGGATCTGGTCCGGCACGCCTGACGCTTCGACGCGATCGAAGCCAGGACCCCAGTCGTAATCGAAGACGGGGAAGATGAAGTTCTCCGGCAGGAACACGCGCTCAGGAATCCCCGGCACGCCGCGCGGGAAGCCCATCGCCGCGCGCGTCGGATCGGCGAGCTCGCCGCGGGCCAGCGTCGGATAGCGACTCGGCGGCGGCGACGTGCCCTTGAGCACCCAATCGCGCATCGCCGCGCTCAACACGTTGCGCAGCTCGCGATGCGGCACCGGATTGGGCGCCAGCGTCGCCTGCCCGAAGTGATTGCCCGGACAGCTGAACGACGTGCTCTCCGCCTCGTGACGGAAGCCGCCAGCCCCGCCGCCATGCGGGCTGCCGGCGACGTAATAGCGGCGCACGTTCGGCGGGAGCGGGATGTCGGTATCCGCCGACGATCCCACCCATGCCAGCGACAGCTTCAACGCGTAGACCTCGGCGGCGCCGAAGTGCTCGAACACCTTCGGGCAGGTCCTGCTCGCGGTACACCGGGTCAGCAATCCCTTCGCGGGCAGGCCCCGCGCCTTGTCGGCCCAGTCGACCCACCATTGCGGCCCTTCGCTGCCCATCTGGAAAAGCTCCAGCACGCCGTCCGGTTGCGCCCAGCGCGCGTTCGCCGCGACGCGCCGTCCCGCGATGATGGCCCACGCGCCGTCGTGGACCTGGCGGCCGGCCTCGTCCTGGTTCAGGCCCATGAACAGGAACTGCCGGACCATGTTCCCCGATTGCGAGACACCCCGGATCGCGCTGCCCCGCACCTGGCCGGCGATCGGGTTGGGCGTGCCGGCGTCATCCGCCTTCGCGTGGCGGAAGAAGGCGCCGACGTCGCGGAACGCCGCCATCCCCACGCCCAGCACGTAGGCGTTGCCGGCCGTGTAGACGAGCTGGTAGACCTTGTCCGCTTCGAAGCCATTGCGCAGGCAGACGTGGATCGGCAGGTTGGCCGGCGCGCGCGCCGGATCGATGTCGATGGGCGTGCCGGGGAAAGCTTGTCCGCGATCGCAGCGGGCGAAGGCCCAGTCCTTCGGGTCGCCGGTGCCGGCCGTCGTGATGCGGCCGTCGACGGTCTCCTTCGTGTGGACCGTCAGCGTGGCGCCCCTCGTGTCCAGCGAGACCGGCAGGTAGGGCATCGGGTTGCCCTGCACCATCAACGGCTGCGAGTCCGGCCCGCTGCGGTTGACGATGCGCGCCACCACGCTGCCGGTCACCGGCTTGCCGTCGATGCGCGCGATCGGCACGCGGACGTAGTGGTTGCGGGCCGCTTCAGGACGCGTGCGCGGCACGCCGGTGTTGCCCGCGTTGTCGGCCTGCCAGCCGCTGCGCAGGCCGATGTCGCCGGCGGCGAGTTCCCCGGGCTGCAGCCGGACGTCGCCACCGCGATTGGGCACGTCGTGCCACAGGAAGCCGCTCGAAGGCTTTCGACCGACGGGCCGGGTGAGCACCCAGTTCGTCTCGTAGCGCACGAGGCCGTCGGCATCGGCGCCCAGCTTCAGGTCGGTGATCACCGCGTTGTGCGGATCGGCCGGATCGAGCTCGCCGAACGCGCGTCCGCGGGATCTGCTCGTAGCCGCGCTGCTCGCCGATCAGCGGCGACACCTCGTCGACGACGATGCGCGTCACGCGCGCCTGTGCCGCGCCGGCGGCGAGCAGGGCCATCGTCAGCAGCGTCGTTGCCTGGAGGCCTCGTCGCGTGCGGCGATCCCGCATCACTGGCCCTTGAACAAGCCCTGGAACTGCCGCGATACCGGCAGCTTCTCCACGCAGCCCTTCAGCGAGAGCTGCATCGTGTTCTCGTCGACGCGCGTCGCGCTGGTGATGAAGCGGCTGTTGACCAGCACCGAGCGGTGGACCTGCCAGAACACGCCCGGGTCGAGGTCGCTCAGCAGTTCCTTGAGCGCGGTGCGGATCCAGGCCTCGCCGTCGCGATGCACGACGCGGGTGTAGCGGCTGTCGCTCTGGAAGAACAGGATGTCGTCGGGGGCGATCAGCTGGATCTCGCGGCCCTGGCTGGCCTGGATGGGGCGCATCGAGGGCCGCTGCGCGGGCAGCAGCTGGCGCAGCAGTTCCAGCGTGGCCGCGGGCATCGCCGCCGAGGTCGCGCGTCTGTCCTCGCCGTCGTTCGATCTGTCGTCATCGGAGGCCGTGCCGTTGGAGGCCTGCCGCTGCCGCAGTCGCTGGAGGCATTGCTCGAGCCGCGCATCCTCGACCGGCTTCAACACGTAGTCGACCGCGCCCGCCTCGAAGGCCGAGAGCGCGTGGTCGCCATAGGCCGTGACGAACACGACCTGCGGCGGCTCCGCCAGCTGTGACAGGCGCTGTCCGACCTCCAGGCCGGACATGCCCGGCATGCGGATGTCCAGGAAACACAGATGCGGCTCATGTTCGAGGCAGTCGTCCCAGGCGTCGCAGCCGTTGACGCTCGCCGCCACGATCTCGATCTCCGGCGCCAGCCGGGCCAGCGCGGCGCGCAGCTGCTCGCGCGGGCCTTCCTCGTCGTCCGCGATCAGGGTGCGGATCTTTGTCGTCATGCGTGTTGTCTCCCCGATGTGACCGATGAGGTCTTCGATGTGTCCTTCGGACTGTCCCGACGGCGGCCGCCGATCCTGCGACCGTCAGGCGGTCGGCACCTCGACCCACGCGAGGCACCCGGGCGCTTCTGCCGAACCCGACTCCAGGCCCAGCGCGGCGCGGGCGCCGAACTGGGCGCGGAGCCGCTCCCGCGTGTTGGCGAGCCCCAGACCCTCGCACGCCCCTGGCGGCAGGCCCTGGCCACCATCCTGCACCTCCAGGCGCAAGTGCCCGTCCGCCGCCTTCACCCGCACGGCGATGTGCCCGCCGCGCAGGCTGGGCTCGATGCCGTGCGTGATCGCGTTCTCCGCCAGCGTCAGCAGCGTGCCCGGCGGCAGGCTCGTGCGGGCGATCGCGGCCTGCGCCGTCTCGTCGGTGTCCAGCGACCAGCTCAGGCGCTGCCCCAGCCGCGCCTGCATGATGTCCAGGTAGCTGCGCACGATCTGGAGCTCCTGCTCCAGCGGCAGCCGGTCCTGCTCGAACATCGGCAGCGTCGCCCGCAGATAGCGCGTCAGCGAGCGCAGCATCGGCCCGGCGCGGTCGTCGCGGGTGTCGACCCAGTGCTGCAGCGACGCGAGCGTGTTGAAGAGGAAATGCGGCTGGATCTGCGCCGTCGCCAGCCGCTGCGCCATCGCGATGCGCTCGTCCTGGGCGTCGAGCTCCGCGAGCCGCGCGCCCAGCTGCTGCGTCCGGTACAGCGTCAGGAACCACCAGGACGAGACCGTCAGCGTCATCCCGCCGGCCACGAAGGGCAGCAGGTCGCGGGCTTCCTCGCGGAAGCCCGCCTTCACCATGCCCAGCGTGAACAGCACCATCAGCACGCTCAGCGCGAGCGTCGCGCCGTTGAAGCGGGTGCGGGTCGGCTGGCGCCACAGCCAGCGCGCGACGGCCAGTCCCACCGACGCCATCGCCAGGCCGCCGATCAGGATCACATGCGCCAGCTCGCGCGGCAGCATCGTGTAGAAGACCAGCCCCAGCACCAGCACGTTGCTCATCACGTAGCTGTCGATGGCGGTGGACCACCGCTTCAGGCCGGAGCGCTCGATCTCCGCCTCGCTGAACGTGCGCCGCGGGCCCGGGAACAGCCACTGGGTCCAGTCGACCTGGACGGTGCCGGCGTCGGCCGATGGGGCCGTTGCCGTGGCGGTCGGTGCCGCGGTGCCAGCCGCCACGGGCGGCTTGGCGTCAGGGACCGCGTCGGCGGGAGCGCTGGGCGAAGTCATGGGGCGAGTCTAGGCGAGGGGTCCGGCAAGCGCCTCCGGATGCGGCGAATGGCGGTCGGCAGCGACGGTTGGCCGACTGCGAGGGTTGGCCGACTGCGACCGAGCGGACGCCGTGGCGGCCGGTGCCCCGTTCCGCTCAATCGCCTCCTCACGCTCGGCATTCGCTTCACGGGGCACCGGCCGCCACGGCTAGCAGAGCGGCTCGCCGCCGACGAAGACCTTCAGCGTGCCGGGCTCGATGGGGAGCCAAGCCTCGTCGCGCGTGAGCGGCTCGGTGGCGACGATCGCGATGCGGTCGTCCTCGGTGGTCTTGGCGGCCAGGTCGACGCTCACATCCTCGTCCTGCAGCGTGACGTGGCCGAACGGCGGCCGGCGCAGCAGGTAATGCAGCTTCGTCGAGCCGTGCGCCCAGAGCGCCTGGCCGTTGGACAGCAGCATGTTGAAGGTGCCGTGGCCGTTGAGACGCGGCAGCAGCTCGCGCAGCGTGTGGTTCAGCTCCTCGATCGCCGGCATGTCGGCGTGCGCCTTGGCCAGTTCCTGCATCAGCCAGCAGAAGGCCTGCTCGCTGTCGGTCTGCCCGACCGGCTTGAACGCCGCATGCAGACGGGGCGTGAAGCCCTTCAGGTCGCCGTTGTGCGCGAACACCCAGTAGCGGCCCCACAGTTCGCGCACGAACGGGTGCGTGTTCTCCAGCGACACGACGCCCTGCGTCGCCTTGCGGATGTGCGCGATGACGACGTCGCTGCGGATCGGGTAGGTCTTGACCAGCTCCGCCAGTGGCGAGACCCGCGCGCTGTGGTGGTCGACGAAATGCCGCAGCCCGCGGCCCTCGAAGAACGCGATGCCGAAGCCGTCCTTGTGCTCGTGCGCCCGCGTCGCCAACCCGGCGAAGCTGAACATCACATCGGTCGGTCGGCGGGCGTTCATGCCCATCAGCTGGCACATCGCGGTCTCTCCAGGCTCAGGTCGCGGCGCTCATCCTAGGCGACTTGCCGAATCTCATTCGAGGAACAGCCGCGTGAGCCCCTTCAGGCTCACCAGGTTGCCGGGATTGCTGGTCTCGTTGAGCACGCCGCTCATCCGCTTCAGCAGGCGCGGGCTCTTCTGCGCGCGCCAGATCAGCAGGTCCGCCAGCCAAGGGAAGCGGTTCACGCGGTTGCCGCGCTCATAGAGGTCGTACTTCGGCTGCAGTGCGCGCAGGCCCTGCTCGTACTGCTCGCGGACCTGGACGTCGACTGCGGCGGCCGTCGTTCCGGCCCGGTGCGCCAGGATGGCCTCCGCGGCCAGCAGGCCGGTCTCCATCGCCTTGCCGATGCCCTCGCCGGTGAACGAGTAGGTCGAGCCGGCCGCCTCCCCGGTGACCAGCAGGCCGGGCCGTGTCCAGCGCGCGCCGTTGAGCGTGCAGCGCAGCGGCGCGCCCTTGAGCTCGCCGATCAGTTCGCCCTCGGCCATCAGCCGTTTCGCGGGCGGGTAGTGCTCGACGAAGGCATCGAAGATGGCGCGCAGGTTCACGTCCTTCTTCTGCCCCTTGCCGGCCATGTCCTTGTGGCTGTCGGTCACACCGACGCCGATGTTGAAGCTGCCGTCCGGCGCCGGGAAGATCCAGCCGTAACCCGGCTGCACCGGCTTGCACCAGACCACCTCCAGCGCCTTGATCTCGCCGACCATCGAGGGCGCGCGCACGTAGCCGCGCAGCGCGACGCCGCTGGGGGTGTGGCGTTCGCACATGCCGGCGGCCGTGAGGGCCTTGGGCACGGCACCGGTGGCCAGGATCACCCAGTCGGCGGCGATCTCGTGGGGCTGGCCGTCGATGGTGAGCCGCGCGCCGCGCACGCGGCCTTGATCGTCTTCCAGCGCCGCTTCGAAGCGGGCCGGCGCCAGGAATCGCGCACCGGCCTCCTGCGCGCCGAGGTTCAGGATCTCGTCGAGCTGCTTGCGCGGCAGCACCGCGAGGTGACCCGGCACGTCGATCCGGCCGCCGCGCGGCCCGATGCAACCCACGTGCGCCGAGCGTTGCGCCCTGGCCATCACGCGGTCCAGCAGGCCCAGGCGGTCGAGCGCCTTGTGTGCGTCCGGGATCAGCCCGTCGCCGCAGACCTTGTCGCGACCCAGCGGCTGCTGGTCGGCGAACACCACGTCCACGCCCGCCTTGGCCAGCCAGCGCGCCGCCGCGCTGCCGGCGGGGCCGGCGCCGATGATGAGGATCTGGCAGGCGGCGGGCAGACCCGCGGGAGACTCGACGGACATGTGGGCGCTTCGAACGGAGACGAGGAACCGCCCATTCTAGGGAGCCTGCCGACCCGCCGGGACCGGCGATTCCCACCCGTCGCGCCGTGGCTGGGCACGGACGAAAAAAACGAGAGGAGGATCCCTCTCGTTTCGTGCCACTGGCGCGGGACGCCGGAACGCCGAAGCGTCCCGGCCTCGCCGGCGATCAGTAGTTGTAGGTGGCGCGGATGTAGTACGCGCGGCCCGTCGCGTCGGCGTAACGCGAGTCCCAGCCGCCGGCCTGGAACAGGTCGGTCTGGTTGGTGAACGGCGGATCGCGGTCGAACAGGTTGCGCACGCCCACGGTCAGCGACAGGGCCTTCGCCGGCGACCACGTGCCGTAGACGTCGGTCGTCGTGTACGACGGGACGAACGGATGGGCCTTCGGGTCGAAGTCGACATAACCCGACTTGTAGCGGACGACGAAGCCGCCGCCGAAGTCGTTGTAGTGCCAGTTCGTCGCGAAGTTGTGCTGCCAGCGGAAGACCGGACCCGACTCGCCGTACTGACCCACGGCCGAGACCCAGTAACCGTTCTTGAAGTCCTGGAACTCGTACTTGTTGACGTAGGTGCTGTTCAGCGCGAAGTCGAAGGCGCCGATCTGCGACGACAGGCGGTACTGGGTGCTGAAGTCCAGGCCGTTGGTGCGGACCTTGCCGAGGTTCTGCAGGGTCTGGTCGACGTAGCCGCACTGCGCGCTCGGGCAGTTGCTGATCACCGACAGCTGGCCCGTGCCGGTCGGGTGGAAGTACTGCTGCAGCTGCGGGTAGTTGGCGTAGTTGTTGAACAGCGCGAACTGCGGGATCGCGCCGATCGAGTCCTTCAGCCGCACGGACCAGAAGTCCACGCCCACGCTCAGGTTGTTGGCCGGCTGGACGACGACACCCAGGGTCTGGCTCTGCGACTTTTCAGGACGCAGGTTCGGGTTGCCCGAGTTCAGCACCTGGAACTGCGCCGAGCACTGCGAGCCGGTCGTGCCGTCCGGGCAGGTGATCGGGTTGGCGTAGTTGCCGGCGGTGTTCGTGAAGGCCGGGTTGCCGTACAGCTCATACAGCGTCGGCGCGCGGAAGCCCGTCGAGGCGGAACCGCGGAACAGCACTTCCTTGATCGGCTGGAAGCGGAAGCTCAGCTTGGGGTTGGTGCTGCTGCCGAAGTCGCTGTACTTGTCGTAGCGCAGCGAGCCGGTGATGTCCAGGGTCTTGAGCACGGGCAGGTTCAACTCGCCGTACAGCGCGTAGACCTTGCGGGAGCCTTCGGCGTGCGAGTCCGGCGCGACGCCGGTCGACACTTCCACCTTCGACGCGAAGTCGGGCTCGGCGACCGACTTGAACTTCTCGTAGCGGGCTTCGACGCCCAACGCGAGCTGCGTCGAGCGGCCGGCGCCGAACCAGTCGCCGAACTCGCGGCTGGCGTGGGCGTTGACGTCGTAGACCTCGCCGATGGCGTGCTGGAGCTTGCCGTTCAGGGCGGCGTCCTGCAGCAGCTTCGTGCCGGCGGCGGTCTGGGCACCGAAGGGGTTGATGATCCCTTCCAGCAGGCCTTCGCCGATCATGTCTCCATCGCCGTAGCCACCGGTCAGGAACTGCTGCACCTTGTTGTGGTTGTACGAGGTCGCGACCGAGTAGTCCCAGCCCAGCGTCGCACCTTCAGCGGTCAGCAGCAGGCGCTGCTGGTCGTTCTGGTTCATCTGGGCGCGCGAGCCGTTCGGGAAGTCGCGCCACAGCACGTAGACGAAGCCCGGCTGCACGTTCACCGGGTTGGGGAACGCGCTGGTCGGTGCGAACGCCGGCGCGCCGGCGCTGCCGTCGTCGAACGTGCCGCTGATGTTGGTGTTGCCGGTCGGGTAGTACGCCGTGCCCGGATTGATGTAGTAGCCGCCGTAAGGCACCGGCGCGACCAGCGTCGTGACCTTGCTGCGGGTGGCGAAGACCTCGGCACCCAGCGTCAGGTCCTTGTTGACCGCCAGCGAGCCCTTGAGCATGCCCGAGTACACCTCGGTCTTGGGCTGGAAGTCGACGAAGGCCGGGGTGACGATGCGGCACTCGCCGTTGACGTTCTTGACCTGCGTGCCGGAGCAGTCCGGCAGCGTCGGGTTGTAGTAATGCTCGAAGTCCTGCGTGTAGTTCGCCGGATCCGTGCTGTACGACAGGCCGCCGACGACGCGCTTGTTGAAGTCGCGCTGCGAGCCGGAGATGTTGTCCGTCTTCTTGTAGCTGGCGAAGCCGAAGACGTTGAAGCCTTGCGTCTCCAGATCGCCGTAGCCGAAGCCGGCGTTCACGCTGCGGGTCTTGCCGCCGGCGTGCTGCGGCGAGTCATAGCCGCCGGTGATGGTGACGCCCTGGTAGCTCGACTTGGTGATGAAGTTGATCACGCCGCCGATGGCGTCGGTGCCGTACAGCGACGAGGCGCCGTCCCGCAGCACTTCGATGCGGTCGATGGCCGCGAACGGGATCATGTTCAGGTCGGGTGCCGAGCCGTCCACCGCGTTGTTCGCGATCCGCTGGCCGTTCAGCAGCACCAGGGTCTTGTCGGCACCGATGCCGCGCATGTCGGCGAAGCTCGCGCCGCCGCTGCTGGAACCGATCGACTGGGCCGTGTTCGTCGACGACTGGACCGAGGTCAGGTTGGCCATGATCTGTTCGACCGACGTCACGCCCGACTTGCGCAGGTCGTCCATCTTGACCACGGTCACGGGGACGGCGGTTTCGGCGTCGATGCGCTTGATCGCCGACCCCGTGACCACGACCTTCTCCAGCGTGGAGTTGTCGCTCTGCGCCAGCGTCGGGAAGGACGCGGCCGCGAGGGTGGCGGCGACTGCCAGGCTCACCGCGTTCAGCTTGTACATATGCACCTCTAGGGAGAGCGCCCGCCCTCCTCGTGGGTGCGGCGAGCCGGAATTGAAACGGCCCCGCATCGCGAGGCCTGACAAAAGTGTGCTGACGAATTGCCAGAGGTCATAGGTGCCTGTTCGTAAAGCGCGCGAATTTGGAGCCGTGCGCGCCGAAACGGCCTGTTTTTGCGGGTTTCTCCTTACCGTTTGGTGACGGTTCGGTCGTACCTGCGCCACAGTTTCGGAATTTACGAACGCTTAACTCGCATTGAAATGTCGGATTTCAAATTGCGGGGTTTCGGTCGGTGGTCGCCCTAAACGTTTATTGACCGTTTGTCGGGTGTTAAGAGATTGAGAAGATTCGTATGCGGACAGCAACAGTGAATTTATCGATTCAATTTGATGAATATGGAAAATGTTCGTAGATCCAATGATTTACGAATTACTGGTGGGGGATGGAAACAATACTTAACGTGGACATAAGTGCCATGAGGGCTTGCGACGAATTCATGCCCGTGGCAGCCAAAGAAAAAGGACTCCCGGAGGAGTCCTTGTCGTGAAGCGGCCGATGCCCCGCCGTGGTGCGGCGGGACGTCGCGATCGCGATCAGAAGTCGTAGCTGGCCTTGACCTGGAAGGTCCGGCCCATCGGGCTGTAGTAGCGGTAGTCGAAGCCCAGCATGTGGCCGCCGTTGGCGCGCAGCGACAGGGGAGGTTCCTTGTCGAACACGTTCTTGATGCCCAGGGCGACCGTCAGCTGCTTGTTCCAGGTGTAGGCGGTCTGCCAGTCCAGGGTCACGTACGGCTTGACCTTCAGGCGGACCTCGTCGACATCGCCGTTGGCCAGGTTCTCGACTTCGGTCGGGAAGTCCTTGTAGCCCGACTGGAAGTTGATGTTGGCCGTGTTCGCCCAGTTGCCGGTCACCAGCGTGTTGCTCAGCTGGCCCTTCCAGCGGAAGGTCACTTCGCCGATCGACGGGTGGTTGTCCGCGAGGGTCGAGAAGTACTGTTCGCCGGCCACCAGCTGGCGCTTGTCGCTCAGCATGTAGGTCGCGTGCAGGTTCGACGTCAGGCGGCCGATCGGGGTGTTCGAACCGGCCGGTCACGTCGAAGTCGATGCCGCTGACGAAGCGCTTGCCCAGGTTGGTCGTGCTGGCGTTGTAGGCCAGGAACTTCTCGCCCGTGACCGGGTCGGTGTAGACCAGGAACAGGTTGGAGTACTTCTGGGCGTTGTTGAACGCCTCGTTCTCATCGACCGAACCGAAGGTCTTGTCGATGCCGGCCCACCACCAGTCGGCGCCGAACGAGAAGGTGCTCGTCGGCTCGACGCGGAAGCCCAGCGTCGCCTGCTTGGACTCTTCCGGCTTCACGGAGTCCACGCCGCCCGTGTAGACGTTGTACTGCTTGCTGCCCGGCTGGCAGGCCGCGCCCAGGCTGGCCGCGACGGCGGCCATTTCCGGCGTGCAGTCGTAGGGCGTGGCGGTCACGCCGAATTCCTGCAGCGGACGGTAGAGCTGGCGCAGCGTCGGGGCGCGGAAGCCCGTGCCGACCGAGCCGCGGACCAGCACTTCCGGCACCGGGGTGTACTTGAACGAGACCTTGCCGTTGACCGCGCTGTCGACGTGGCGGTAGTTGTCGTAGCGCACGCCCGCGGTGACTTCGAGGTTCTTCACCACCGGCACGATCAGCTCGGCGAAGGCGCCCATCGAATCGCGGCTGGCGCTGTAGGGGATCACGACGGTGCTGTCGCCGAAGCGCTGGTCGTCGCCGTTGACGCCGCCCTCACCGCGCGCCACGGCGCCCGGATCGTCGGTGACCTTGTCCTTCTGGAACGCGGCGCCCAGCGCCAGGTAGGCCGGGCCGGCCGAGGTCGAGAACAGCTCGCGCGAGGCGCGCAGGTCGGCGTTGAACAGCGTGCTGGTCTCGGTGTCGTAGACGCCGGAGATCATGATCTGCTTGACCGCGTCCTTGGCGGCCTGCGACTGCTGGCCGGCGAGCACGAACGGGTTGTAGACGCCGCTGCGCAGCAGGGCGCCGAAGGCCTTGGCCAGCGGGTAGCCGGAGTTGCTTTCCTCGACTTCCGCGCGCTGGTAGCCGGCGGTCGCGGTGTAGTCCCAGCCGGCCACCTGGCCGTCGAGCTGCAGCCACAACGCCTTGTTGTCGCGCTCGAAGGTGCTGGTGCGGTTGCCCAGGTCGAAGGCGCGGTACGACACCGACGCGATGCGGTTGGGGTCCAGGCCGATCGAGGTCAGGTAGGCGGGGGTGTAGCCGACCGCGGCCAGTTCGGCGGCGAAGGGGCCGTTCGGGTCCACGGCGACCGCGCCCGGCACGGCGGCGATCTTGCCGCTGGTCTTGGTCTTGCCCAGCAGCACGTCGGCGCGCAGCTGCTGGCTGCCCAGCTTCACCGTGCCGGAGCCGAAGAAGTTGGTGCGCTCGCGGTCCGGGAAGGCTTCCACGGTGCCGGCGTAGTCGAAGTAGCAGGACGCGCCGACCTGGACGTTGCGCTCCGCGCAGGAACCGTTCTGGGCCAGGTACACGTTGCGCAGGTCCGAGCCCAGCGTGCCGTCGGCGTTGCGCACCGGCACGTTCACGTTGCCCGGGATGGCGGACGGCGAGCCGTTGAAGAACTGGTACTCGTTGCCGTTGTGACCGAAGTTGATCACGCCGGTCTTGCTGAAGTCGCGCTGGCTGGCGGTCAGCGAGTCGCGCTTGTCGACCGACAGCGCGGCCATGATGTTGAAGCCGTCGCTGTCCAGGTCGCCGAAGCCGCCGGACAGGGAGGCGCGACGTTCCTTGCCGCCCTTGTGTTGCGGGATCGAGACTTCCGCGGCGATGGTCTTGCGGGTGGAGTTCGTGCGGGTGATGAAGTTCACCACGCCGGCCACGGCGTCGGAGCCGTACAGCGCCGAAGCGCCGTCGGTCAGCACGTCCACGCGCTCGATGATCGACAGCGGGATCATGTTCAGGTCCACCGCGCCGCCGGCTTCGCCGATCAGGCGACGGCCGTTCAGCAGCACCAGCGTGCGATCGCCGCCGAGGTTGTGGATGGACACGGTGGCCTGGCCGCCGCCGCCGCCGCCGACGGTGTCACCCTCGGTGATGCCGCCCTGCACGGACGACAGGTTCTGCATCAGCTCGACCACCGAGGTCACGCCGCTGCGTTCGATTTCGGCACGGGTCACGGTCTGCACGGGCACGGAGCCCTCGACCGCGATCCGCTTCACGGCCGAGCCGGTCACGACGACGCGCTCCAGCTGGGTCTGGTCCTGGGCTTGGGCGATCGCGGCCGACGACGCGATTGCAATGGTGGCGGCGACTGCCAGGCTCACCGCGTTCAGTTTGGTCTTCAAAGAAACACTCCTAAAGGTGTCGAGCGGCGGCGCTTGTGACGTCGCGCGAAACATGTCCGGACGACCTTGGTCCGCAGAATTGCGTGAAGGTCGCGTGAAAGAAGTGTCAATGACTGGAATTCGACAACCGGCGCGGGTTCCTACCAATTGAGGCAGTACCGGTCCCCGGGAAACGGGGCATCCCCGGAAGGACCGATACCCCTGCATGACCGGCGTCACGGGTGACTTCCGGCCATGCAGGGGTATCGGCGGGCAATCCTCTCCCGAGGATTGCCCGATTCATCATGCGCCCAACTCGTTGTTGAGTAGCAACAAACAGTATCCCGGCTGCCACAGGCGGCCGGAAGGGTTTGTCAGGGATTCATCAGAAACCGTACGCGGCGCGCACGAAGAAGGCCCGGCCCAGCGGGTCGGAGTACCGCGGGTCGTAACCACGCTGCGAGCGCGAGGATTGGTTGGAGAACGGCGGATCGGTATCGAACAGGTTCTTCACGCCCAGCGTCAGCGAGGTCGCCTTGCTGAACTTGTACGTGCCCGACAGGTCGACCAGCGTGTACGAGTCGACATTGCCGTAGAACGACGGGCCGCCCACGACGGTGGTCGGATCGTTCTGGTCGCGGTAGCCGGACTGGTGGCGGATCGCCAGGCGAGCGCCCCAGTTGTTCATCGCCCAGGCCGCCGACACGTTGTGCTTCCAACGGAACACCACGCTGCCGTCGTTGTAGACGCCCAGACGGGTCTTGAACGCGTCGGCCGGGCTGGTCTGGTAGTCGTACCGGTGGACGTAGGTCGCGTCGTAGCCGAGCGACAGGTTGCCGAAGCCACCCAGGCTCTGGCTGTAGGCAGCGCTCAGGTCCAGGCCGTCCGTCTTCACGCGGCCGATGTTCTCGTTGTGCGTGATCAGGTAGCCGATCGCCGGGCTGTTGGCCCACAGGCCGCCGCAGCGCTGCAGGTTGACCTGCTCGGCGGCGGGCAGCTGGTTGCAGCGGATGATGCGGTCGGCGTAGCGGGTCGCATTGGCCAGCATCGAGTCCACCGGCAGCACGTCGATCTGGTCGCGCAGCTTGATGTTCCAGTAGTCGACCGACAGCGTCAGCGCCTTCATCGGCTCGAAGACCGCACCCAGGGTGAAGGTCTTGGACTTTTCCGGCTTCAGGTTGGCGTTGCCGCCGTTCTGCACCTGGGGTTGCTGACCGCAATCGCGGCTGGCAATGCCCCCTGCCGAGGTGATCGGCTTGCCCTGCGCATCGCACAGCAGCGGGTCGTTCTTGGCGCCGGCCGTGAAGGTGACCGCCAGCGGTGCGTACAGGTCGTCCAGCGCGGGGGCGCGGAAGCCGGTGTTGTAGGACGAGCGGATCGCCAGTTCCTTCATCGGCTGGAAGCGCAGGCCGATCTTCGGATTGGTCGTGCGACCGGCGTCGGAGTAGTCGTCGGTGCGCAGCGCCAGCTGGACTTCGACCATCTTGTGCACCGGCAGCAGCAGTTCGACACCGATCGCCTTCACGTCGCGTTCGCCGCCGACATGGTTGGGCGAGCGGCCGGCCGAGGGGATCGCCAGCACGACGGCGTCGTTGGTGTCGCTCTTGTAGAACTCCTTGCGGAACTCGGCGCCGATGGCGACCGCGGCGGGACCGCCGGGCAGGTCGAAGATCTCCTTGCTGACGCGGGCGTCGACGCTCTTGGTCGTGCCGAGCGCATTGGCGAAGACGCCGGCGCGCTTGGCCTGCTGGATGATCGCCAGCTGGGCCGGCGTGGCTTCGCCGAACGGGTTCAGGTTGCCGGCGGCGACCTGGGCGCGCACGAAGGGCGCGTTGACGTAGCCGTCGACGGCGGCGTCATTGGCGGTGCTGCGCGAATAGAGCGCGCCCAGCTTGTAGTCCCAGCCCAGGATCACGCCGGACAGGTCGGCCACCAGGCGTTGCGCCTCGGAATGCGCGCCGTTCGTGCGCGGACCCGCCGGCACCATGCGCCAGCCGACGCTGATCGGCTGGGTCAGGTTGATGCCGGGCGTGGTGCGCGGGAAGAAGGGGTTGCTCGGCTGCATCGTGATGCCGGTGACCGGATCCGGCGCAACGCGCGAGGTGTTGTCGTTCGTGGTCTGCGTGCCTTCGAGCGAGAACTGGTGGTTCTCGTTCAGCTTGAAGGTGAAGCGGCCGGCCAGGGTTTCCTGGTCGACGTCCGGGATGATGTCGATCGTCGAGCTGAAGTCGAAGATGCAGTTCGCGGCGTTGGTCGGGTTGGCGACCGACAACGGCGCCTGGCAGCCCGGCGCGCTGGGGTTGCCGCCGCCGGTGCCTTGCGTGAAGTTGCCCGGGAAGGTGGTGCCCGAGCTGCCGGCGACGCCGCGCTCGCGGATGATGCCGGTCTTGGAGAAGTCACGGTCCAGCGCGCGGACACGGTCCTGGCGACGCTTGTCGTAGGAAGCCCAGAAGTTGACGCGGTCCTTCTCCAGGTCGCCGAAGCCGACCGTGACGGACGCGCCTTCCTTCTTGCCGCCGTCCTCGCTGGGACGGGTCGCTTCCCACCACGACCTGGCCGCCGCGGTAGCTGGTCTTGGTGATGAAGTTGATGACGCCGCCGATGGCGTCCGTGCCGTAGACGGCGGAGGCGCCGTCGCGCAGCACTTCGACGCGGTCGATCACCGCGAAGGGGATCGAGTTCAGGTCCACCGCGGTGGCGCCGAAGGCGAAGGCCGTCATGCGACGGCCGTTCAGCAGCACGAGGGTCTTGTTGGTGCCCAGGCCGCGCAGGTTGGCGTAGGCCGCGCCGCCGGTGCTCGAACCGATGGAGTTGGAGCCCGTGCTGCTCGACTGGCTCGAGGCCAGCAGGTCGATGATCTGCTCGACGCTGGTCACGCCGGACTGGCGCAGTTCTTCCGCCTTGATGATGGAAATGGGCAGGGCGCCTTCATCGGCGATCGAGCGCTTGATGGCGGAGCCGGTGATCTCGATGCGTTCGAGCTGCGTGGCCGATTGGGCTTGCGCGGCGCCGATCGAAGCCGCAGCAATCGCGGTAGCGATGCAGACGCGGCGGAGTTGATGCGAAGGGGTCATGCCTGTTCCGTGAAATGGCAAAAATGATTGCTGAGCCGATGGGTTTTTGTCACCGGACACTGCGCGTAAGTGAAGAAACTTTAAGGAACAGGAAATGCCGTCCACCCCAGGGCCCTCCCCTAAGGGTTTCCCATGCTTGAAGGTTCATGTTTCGCCCTTTGCGGTATGTCGCAGGGCATGCGTATGCCGAAAGTCACTCGGACTGGTTTTGCCGAAGTGCTGAAAGTGACAGGGCCGCAACGAGAAAAGCGGCCCGGAGGCCGCTTTCGCATGTGGAGACGTACGCCGCACGATGGCGGCGATACGCTGCAGATCGTTACCGTTGCCGCGTCATTCAGTGACCGGTGGCGTTGCCGGCGGCCTTGCGTTTCTGCCGCCACGCGTGCAGCAGCGGCTCGGTGTAGCCGCTCGGTTGCTCACGTCCCTTGAACACCAGATCGAGCGCCGCCTGGTACGCCATGCTGTCTGGATGGCCGGCCATCGGTGCGTACAGCGGGTCTCCAGCGTTCTGGCTGTCGACAACGGCTGCCATCCGTTCGAATGTCGCCGAACCTGTTGTTCGGTCACGACGCCGTGGTGCAGCCAGTTCGCCACGTGCTGGCTCGAGATGCGCAATGTCGCACGGTCTTCCATCAGGCCGATCTGGTTGATGTCCGGCACCTTCGAGCAACCGACGCCCTGATCGATCCAGCGCACCACGTAACCGAGGATGCCCTGGATGTTGTTGTCGAGCTCCTGCTGCTTCTCCGTGTCGCTCCACGACGGGGCCGCCGCCACGGGAATCGTGAGCAGGCGCTGGAGCAGCTCGGCGCGATCGACGCCGGGCGCCTCGGCCTCGATCTGCTGCTGGACCTGCGCGACGTTGACCTGGTGGTAGTGCAGCGCGTGCAGCGTCGCGGCGGTCGGGCTGGGCACCCAGGCGGTGTTGGCGCCGGCCTTCGGATGGGCGATCTTCTGATCGAGCATCGCGGCCATCAGGTCGGGCATCGCCCACATGCCCTTGCCGATCTGGGGCGCGGCCGCGCAGGCCGGCGCTCAGGCCCGTCAGCACGTTGTTGCGCTCGTAGGCCTGGATCCAGGCGCTGGCCTTCATGTCGCCCTTGCGCAGCATCGGACCGGCGAGCATCGCGGTGTGCATCTCGTCGCCGGTGCGGTCCAGGAAGCCGGTGTTGATGAAGGCGACGCGGCTCGGCGCCGCGGCGATGCAGGCCGCGAGGTTGACGCTGGTGCGGCGCTCCTCGTCCATGATGCCCAGCTTGACCGTCGAGGCCGGCAGGCCGAGCAACTGCTCGACACGGCCGAACAGCTCGTTGGCGAAGCCGACCTCGGCCGGGCCGTGCATCTTCGGCTTGACGATGTAGATCGAGCCGCGGCGCGAGTTGCGCAGCCCCGAGCCCGAAAGCTGCTTCAGGTCGTGGATCGAGATGAGCGTCGTGATGACGGCGTCCAGGATGCCTTCGGGGATCTCGCGATCGCCGTCGAGCAGGATGGCCGGGTTCGTCATCAGGTGGCCGACGTTGCGGACGAACAGCAGCGAGCGGCCCGGCAGCACGACGTCGTCGCCGCCGCCGGCGGCCTTGTAGACGCGGTCCGGATTCAGTCGGCGGACGAAGGTCCGGCCGCCCTTGCTGACCTCCTCGGTCAGCGAGCCGCGCAGGATGCCCAGCCAGTTGCGGTAAGCCAGCAGCTTGTCCTCGGCGTCGACGGCGGCGATCGAGTCCTCGAGGTCGAGGATGGTCGACAGCGCCGATTCCATCAGCACGTCCGAGATGCCGGCCGCGTCGCCCTGCCCGATCGTCGAGGTGCGATCGAACTGGATCTCGAGGTGGATGCCGTGGTGGCGCAGCAGGATCGCGGCCGGTGCCGCGGCATCGCCCAGATAGCCGATGAACTGGGCCGCATCGGCCAGCGCGACCGTGCGGCCGTCCTTCAGCGCAACGGACAGCGCGGTGCCGCTGACCGTGTAGCCCGTCGCGTCGGCGTGCGACGCGCCCGTCAGCGGCGCGGCCTGATCCAGCACCTGGCGCGCGAAGGCGATGACCTTCGCGCCGCGGACCGGGTTGTAGCCGCCGGCGCGCTCGGCGCCGTCGGTCTCGGGAATGACGTCGGTGCCGTAGAGCGCGTCATAGAGCGAGCCCCAGCGCGCGTTCGCCGCGTTGAGCGCGTACCGGGCATTCAGGATCGGCACCACCAGCTGCGGACCGGCCTGGATCGCGAGCTCGGCGTCCACGTTGGCGGTCGTCGCCTTCGGGTCCGCCGGCAGCGGCACCAGATAACCGATCTGCTTGAGGAAGGCCTGGTAGGCGGCCATGTCGGTGATCGGGCCAGGATGGGCGCGATGCCAGCCGTCGATCTCGGTCTGCAACCGGTCGCGCTCGGCCAGCAGCGCGGCGTTCTTCGCGGCCAGCTCGTGCGCCAGCGCGTCGAAGCCCTGCCAGAACGCGGCTGGCTCGACGCCGGTGCCCGGCAGCGCCTCGGTTTCGATGAAACGGGCCAGGGCGGCATCGACCTGGAGACGGTGGTGTTGGCTGCGTGCGGTCATGGCGACTCCCAAAGGCGGTTCAACGGTTCAGCGGTCCGTCGACTGTAGGACGTGCGGGGGTGCCGATTCATGTCGGCCCTGGTCGAAGATCCCTGACTTTTTTGCACAAATAACAACGCTCAGGGTCGTCATTCATTGCTCCGGGCGGCGCAACGGGCCAACAATCGTCGCCCATGGACCGCCTCAAACAGATCGAGTCCTTCGCCCTGGTCGCGACCAAGGGCAGCCTGACCGCCGCGGCCCAGGCCGAGGGCGTGGCGCCGGCGGTGATGGGTCGCCGCCTCGACGCGCTGGAGGCGCGGCTCGGGGTGAAGCTGCTGCTGCGCACGACGCGCAAGCTCACGCTGACGCACGAGGGGATCGCCTTCCTCGAGGACTGCCAACGCCTGCTTGCCGAGTTCGCCAGCGCGGAGGCCAGCGTCAGCGCCGGCGGCGTGAAGGCCAGCGGACACCTGCGCATCACCGCGCCGGCGGGCTTCGGCCGGCGCCACGTCGCACCGCTGGTGCCGGACTTCCTGTCGCGGCATCCGGAGGTCAGCGTGTCGCTGAACCTCAGCGATCGCGTCGTCGACATCGTCAACGAGGGCTTCGACTGCGCGGTGCGTGTCGGCGACCTCAGCGATTCCAGCCTGATCAGCATGCGCCTGGCCGACAACCGACGCCTGTGCGTGGCCGCGCCGTCTTATCTGAAGCGCGCCGGCACGCCGAAGCATCCGTCCGAGCTGATGCGGCACGAATGCCTGACGCTGAGTTCCGACGCGAGCCAGACGCGGGGTTGGGCCTTCCGCATCGACGGCCAGGTGCAGCACCTGCGGCCCAGTGGGCGGCTCGACTGCAGCGATGGCCAGGTGCTCCACGACTGGTGCCGGCAGGGACTCGGCCTGGCCTGGCGCAGCACCTGGGAAGTGGCCGCGGCACTGCGCGCGGGCGAACTGGTCAGCGTGCTCGACGACTTCGCCGCGCCGCCCAACGGCATCTTCGCCGTGCTGCCGCAGCGCAAGCACCTGCCGCTGCGGGTGAGGCTCTGGATAGACTTCCTGAAAGAGCACCACGGCAGCCCCGACTACTGGGCGCGTGCCTCCACCTGGGAGACCCCATGACCCTCGAAGCCCTGCTCGCCGGCCTGCACATCGTGGCCATCCTCAGCCTGGTCGTGTTCCTGTCGAGCCAGGCGGCGCTGTGCCGCAGCGAATGGATGAATCCGGCCGTCGTGCGTCGGCTGTCGAGGCTGGACATGATCTACGGCATGACCGCGGTGGCGGTGCTGCTGACCGGCCTGGCCCGCACCTGGTGGGGCATGAAGGGCCTGGGCTGGTACTGGCACCAGCCGCTGCTGCACTTCAAGTTCGGGATGTTCGTCGTGATCGGGCTGATCTCGATCAAGCCGACGCTGACCTACCGGCGCTGGCTCAAGACGCTCGACGGCGGCGGCGGCCTGCCCAGCGAGACCGAGGTGCGCGCCACGCGCCGCCTCGTGATGATGCAGGCGCACCTGCTGATCCTGATCCCGATCGCCGCGGTGATGCTCGCGCGCGGCGTGCTGGTCAAGTAGCGCTCAGTCGGCGGAGGAACGCGGCGTCGCATTGGGATGCCCCGCCAGACGCAGACCGGAGCCATGGCGGCGCCATGGCGACGATCTGCAACGAGGCGGGGCGCCCAATGCGGCGTCGCGTTACTTCGCCGAGAGGCATTCCTTCATGAACGCCTTGCGCGCATCGCCGGTCTTGCCCTTGGCGTCGGCATTGCAGGTCGTCATCTTGGTCTGCTGAGCGGTCTTCGCCGGACCCGAGGCGGTCTCGCCCTTCAGGCAGGCGCTCATGAAGGCCTTGCGCTCGTCGCCGGACTTGTCCTTGGCGTCGGCGTTGCAGCTCTTCATCAACTGCTGCTGCTTCAACTGCTTCTCGGACGGCGCCTTCTTCGCGTCGTCCGCGGCGTGCGCGCCCAGCGCGGCCAGGGCCAGCAAGGCACCGGCGAACAGCGAGGTCGGGGTCAGGTGTTTCATCACTCTCTCCTACGGGGCTACAGGGGGTTTGGGGAAGGACCTGTGCAGCAGTTGAGCATACGAACGAACCGTCCTCAAGTGCGGTTGACGTACGTCAAGAAACCCGGTGACCGGAACCGGCTGACATCCATTCGACTCGCGCTTCCCGACGCGAGTCAGATGACCACTCACATGATCCGGCGCGGAGAAGCCAGCGCCTCATGGGCGAGATGGAGTCGCCTGACAAGAACCTGGATGAAAGCCCGGTCGAAGCGGTGCTGGCACTCGGGACTGAGCTGCCCCAGTGACTCCGGCGTGAAGGACACGGTTGTGCAAAGTTGGGTCACCCGGATGTCGGTGCTGTGGCGGCGCAGATCGGGATTCGGCGCCAGGTAGGCCATCTCGCCGACGGAGGTGCCGGTGCCCAGGGTCGCGACCAGCGCCTCGTCGCGCCAGACCTCGACCTCGCCCTGCGTGATGATGTGGAAGGTGTTCCCTTCCTGGCCCTTCTTGAACAGCAGGTAGTCGAGCGGATAGCGGCGCCAGCGCGCACGCCGCACGACCTCCCAGAGCTCGACGTCGCCGAAGCCCGCGAAGAACTCCAGCCCGCGCAGCAGGTTGAAGCGCTCCGAGTCCTTCACCTCGTTGAGCCGCGCCAGCGGCACCAACTGCTTTGCGACCAGCTCCGACAGCGCCTGGCCGAAGGACTCCCAATCCGGGTAGCGCTCGGACGGGTGCTTGTAGAGCGCCCGCTGGATGACCGCGTCCAGTTCCGCCGTCACGCCGCCGCGCTGGCCCAGCAGCGGCTGCGGCGCCTGGTGGTAGATCTGATGCATCAGCGCCATCTGGTTGGGCGCGTCGAAGGGCGGCCGGCCGCTGACCAGGTGGTACAACACGGCGCCCAGCGCATAGATGTCGGCCTGCGCGCCGACGTCGCCGCCCTCGATCTGCTCCGGCGGCATGTAGGCCAGCGAGCCGACGCGATGCACCTGCGTCATGTCCGCGTTGAGGTTGAGCGCGCTGCCGAAGTCGCTGACCTTGACGTCGGTGACCTGACCCTGGTTGTCGAGCACCGCCAGCAGGTTCGCGGGCTTGATGTCCCGGTGGACGACGCCCTGGCGGAAGACATACGACAGTGCCATCGCGCACTTGAAGCCGAGCTCGACGATCTGGTCCAGCGGCAGCAGCCGGTCGTTGCGGCAGAAGTGCTTCAGCGTGACGCCGTGGACGAACTCCATGACGAGATACGGCAGGTCGCCGTCCTGCACGGCGTCCAGGATCTGCACGACGTTCGGGGTGCTGCAGCCGGCCGGCCAGCGCGGCCTCGGCGGCGAAGAAGCGGATGCTGAGCGTGTCTTCCTCGGTGCCGGCCGCCGGCCGACCAGGTGCGCATGCGCTTGATGGCGACCTCCTGGCCCTTGAAGTCGTCCATCGCGAGGAAGACGTCGCTGGTCGCGCCTTCGCCCAGTCGTCTCAGCACGCGGTACTTGCCGATCTGCTCCGGCAGGTCGGCCAGTCCGCCGAGCGTCGAATCGGAAAAGGCGGAGGGACGGAGATCGTCGGAGGCGCTCATCGGAGGGCCATCCTGCCCCAGGGAGAGGGTGCGGGCAAGGGGGGCACACGGTCTCTTACAGGGGAGGTCCCCTAAAATGCGGCCCCATGATCCAAGCCAAGCAGGAATTGCTCGCCGCCCTCGGCACCGTGCTCCAGGGCCTGAGCCAGGAGGCCGTCGACGCCGGCCTCATCGCCGCCGCGCCCGCGGCCGCCTTCGAGAACCCCAAGCAAGCCTCCCACGGCGACTTCGCCTGTACCGCGGCGATGCAGCTGTCCAAGGCGCTGAAGAAGAACCCGCGCGAACTGGCGCAGACGCTGATCGCCCAGCTGCAGGCGCAGCCCGCGTTCGAGCGCTGGGTCGACGCGCTGGAGATCGCCGGCCCCGGCTTCATCAACATCCGCCTGAAGCCCGCGGCCCGGCAGGCCGTGGTCGGCGAAGTGTTCGCGGCGACCTCGCGCTTCGGCCATCAGCCGGCGCGCGACACGTCGGCGCTGGTCGAGTTCGTCTCCGCCAACCCGACCGGCCCGCTGCACGTCGGCCATGCGCGCCAGGCGGCGCTGGGCGATTCGCTCTGCCACCTGTTCGCGACGCAAGGCTGGAAGGTCAGCCGCGAGTTCTATTACAACGACGCCGGCGTGCAGATCGCGACGCTGGCGCAGTCCACGCAGTCGCGCCTGAAGGGCCTGAAGCCGGGCGATGCCGGCTGGCCCGAGTCGGCCTACAACGGCGACTACATCCAGGACATCGCCGACGCCTTCCTGCGCCAGGAGACGGTGAAGGCGGGACGACCGCGAGTTCACCGCCTCCGGCGACATCGAGGACCTCGACGGCATCCGCCAGTTCGCCGTGGCCTACCTGCGTCACGAGCAGGACCTGGACCTGCAGGCGTTCGGGCTGCGCTTCGACAACTACTTCCTCGAGTCCTCGCTGTACAGCGGCGGCCAGGTCGAGGACGCCGTGTCGCGCATCATCGCTAACGGCAAGACCTATGAAGACGGCGGCGCGCTGTGGCTGCGCTCGACCGATTACGGCGACGACAAGGACCGCGTGATGCGCAAGTCCGACGGGACCTTCACCTACTTCGTCCCGGACGTCGCGTACCACGTCAACAAGTTCAAGCGCGGCTTCTCCAAGTGCATCAACGTGCAGGGCAGCGATCACCACGGCACGATCGCCCGGGTGCGCGGCGGCCTGCAGGCCACCGGCGTCGGCATCCCCCCCGGCTTCCCCGACTACGTGCTGCACAAGATGGTCACGGTCATGAAGGGCGGCCAGGAGGTCAAGATCTCCAAGCGCGCCGGCAGCTACGTCACGCTGCGCGACCTGATCGACTGGACCAGCCGCGACGCGGTGCGCTTCTTCCTGATCAGCCGCAAGGCCGACACCGAGTTCGTCTTCGACATCGACCTCGCGCTCAAGGCCAACGACGAGAACCCCGTGTTCTACGTGCAGTACGCGCATGCGCGCATCTGCTCGGTGCTGCGCAAGGGTGCGGAGCAGGGTCATGACGAGGTGTCCGTGGCCGGCGCCGACCTGTCGCTGCTGACCGCGCCGACCGAGTCCGCGCTGATGCTCAAGCTGGCGGACTATCCCCGCATGCTGACGGCGGCGGCGCAAGACCTGGCCCCGCACGACGTCGCGTTCTATCTGCGCGACCTGGCCGGCGCGCTGCACAGCTACTATGGCGCCGAACGCGTGCTGGGCGACGACCCGGCCCTGACGCGCGCGCGCCTGGCGCTGCTGGCCGCGACGCGGCAGGTGATGCGCAACGCGCTGGCGGTGCTGGGGGTGTCGGCCCCGGACGCGATGGAACGTGACTCGCAGGAGCAGCAATGAGCAAAGAGAAGCAGCGCGGCGGATTCGCCATGGGCCTGATCGTGGGCCTGCTGCTGGGGCTGGGGATCGCGCTGGGCGTGGCCCTGTACGTGACGAAGGCCCCGGTGCCGTTCGTCAACAAGCTGCCGCAGCGCACCGCGGAGCAGGACGCCCAGGAAGCGGAACGCAACCGGAACTGGGACCCGAACGCGCCGTTGGCCGGCCGCGCCGGCGCGAAGGCCGCGTCGGGCGTGGTGACGCCGGCGGTGGCGCCGCCCGCGACCCAGCCGGCCCCGCAGGTCAGCACGGGCACGACGCCGGCACCGGCGGTCGAAGGCCGCCCGGTGGAACGCGCCCCTGCGGTTCAGCCGCAGGCCCAGAGCCAGATCCCGTCCGTCAAGCCGGAGCAGCGTCCCACCGAGCCGCGCGCCGACGGCGCGCGTCCCGACGGCTCGCGCGGCAGCTTCTTCGTCCAGGCCGGCGCCTACACGCGCATGGAAGACGCCGAGCAGCAGCGCGCCAAGCTGGCGATCCAGGGTTTCTCCGCCAAGGTCATGGAACGTGAGCAGTCCGGCCGTACCGTGTTCCGCGTCCGCCTGGGGCCCTTCGACACGCGTGACGAGGCCGAGGCGCAGCAGAAGAAGCTCGAGGGCGCCGGCGTCGAGGCCAACCTCGTGGCGATCCAGCGCTGAGCGCCTGAACGGTGTCCGTACCGCCTCCGTACAACGTTAATGCCGCTCTAAGTTTGACTTTCTAGGATGGCCGGCCGCTGCGGCGCCGGTCGAAGCGGAACCAACAAGGAATCGAAGATGAAGCGTCGCGAATTCAACGCCCTCACGGCCCTGTCGACCGCCGCGGGCGGTGGTGCGCTCCTGGCCGGCGCGCCGGCGCAGGCGCAGGGCGGCCCGGTCGAAGGTCGCCAGTACCAGCGCCTGGCCACGCCGGTGGCCGGCTCGGTGCCGGGCAAGGTCGAGGTGATCGAGTTCTTCTGGTACGGCTGCCCGCACTGCTACGTCTTCGAGCCGACGATCGAGGCCTGGGCCAAGCAGTTGCCAGCGGACGTGGTGTACCGCAAGATCCACGTGGCCTTCCGCGCCAACGTGAAGATCCACCAGCAGCTGTTCTTCACGCTGGAAGCGATGGGCAAGGAAGCGCAGGTCCGTCCGGCCATCTTCAACGCCATCCATCGCGGCAACCAGAGCCTGCTCGACGTGGAGGAGATGGCCAAGTTCCTGGCGCCGCTGGGCGTGGATCCGGCCAAGTTCAAGGAAACCTTCAAGTCCTTCACCGTGCAGTCCAAGTGCCAGCAGGCCGAGAAGCTGCAGAACCAGTACAACATCGATGGCGTGCCCAGCGTGGCGATCGGCGGGCGTTTCCTGACCTCGCCGGCGATGGCCGGATTCGGCCTGCGCGTCAGCGAGGAAGAGCTCGGCCAGCGTTGCATCGCTGTCGCCAACTACCTGCTGCCGCTGGCGCGCAAGGGCGCCTGAACGGTCTGATCGACGTACTGCCCCGGCGGCTGCCCCTCACCCCCGCCCTCTCCCGCGGTGAGGGAGAGGGCGTCCAGCCGGAGTCCTCAGTAAGCGCCCCTCGTGGGCGCTTTCTGCTTTTTCGGTGCCAGGACTTGCGCAACCGTGCGTCCGGGGCTTAAAGTGATATCACCTTTTTGGAGGAGTTGGTGATGAGCACGACCGCAGTCCCGAAAACCCCCCCGTTGCGCGCCGCGGCGCCGGCGACGATGGAGCGCCGCGCCGGGACGGCCAACGGCTACGCCGCGCTGCTGATCGGCCTGGGGCTGCTGGCCTTCGCCGTCTGGCGCGTCATCGCGTTTCGCCACGATGCGATCGACCTGACGCAGTTGACGCTGATCCTGGCGGGTCTGATCCTGCTGTCGGGCCTGTACATCCAGCAACCCAACGAGGCGCGCCTGCTGACGCTCTTTGGCCGCTATGTCGGCACCGACCGCGTGTCCGGCCTGCGCTGGACGATCCCGCTGTTCATGGCGAAGCGCCGTCTCTCGCTGCGCGCGCGCAACCTGGACGCGCCGACGCTGAAGGTCAACGACAAGCGCGGCAATCCGGTCGAGATCGGCGCGGCCGTGGTCTGGCGGGTCCAGGACACGGCGCGCGCGGTGTTCGAGGTCGACGACTTCGAGCAGTACGTCAGCATCCAGGCGGAGGCCGCGATCCGGCATGTCGCCTCGCAGTTCGCCTACGACGAGGGCGATGACATCGACAGTCAGGAGATCACGCTGCGCGCCGGTGCAGACGAAGTGATGGCCGCGATGATCGACGAGCTGCAGGCGCGTCTCCAGCCCGCCGGCGTCAGCGTCGAGACGGCCATGCTGACCCACCTGGCCTATGCGCCGGAGATCGCGCAGGTGATGCTGCGCCGCCAGCAGGCCGAGGCCATCATCAGCGCCCGCAAGAAGATCGTGCACGGCGCGGTCAGCATGGTCGAGGAAGCGCTCAAGGGCCTGAGCGAGCGCGAGATCGTGCAGCTCGACGATGAGCGCAAGGCCGCGATGGTGTCCAACCTGCTGGTGGTGCTGTGCTCCGACAAGGACACGCAGCCGATCATCAACGCGGGCACGCTCTACAACTGAGCGCGGCAAGGAGCAGGCATGGCCACGACACCGCGGACATCACGCGCATCACGCACGCCATCGACCGGGACCTCCGCGGAGACGGTCATGCCGTCGAAGGGGGGGCGGCTGGAGCCCCTGGCGGGCCTTGTTCCTCGCGTGCTGGGGCGCGCACCTCTCGTTCATCCTGTTGTCCGCCGATTCGTTGCCGGCCGTCGTGGTGGATCCTGCCCACGGGGGCAAGGCCTGGAGCCGGGACGCTTATCTGGCGATCTCGCTTGGCATGGGAGTCTTCGTGCCCGCGATGTGCACCTGGGGCGTGACCTTCATCGCCCGGCACTTCACCGGTGCGCTGAACATGCCGAACAAGGACTACTGGATGGCGCCGGCGCGTCGCGCATCGACGCTCGCCGCGCTGGGCCGTCTGATGTGGCCGCTGGGGCTGCTGATCGTCCTGGCGCAGGTGGGATCGACCGTCGCGGTGCTGGCGTCGGTGATGCATTGGCCACTGCCCCCCGAGGCGCCTATCGCGGGTGGGGTGCTGTGGGCCGTGGCCATGGCGGCCTGGGTGGTCGTGGTGCTGCGCACTTTCCGCCTGCCCGAGCGCCCATCGATGTCGTCGTCATCATCGCTGCCGTCGGCGATGCCCGGCGATCGTCAGAGACCGCGCACCCCCCACCGCCGTCCCGGGCGCTGACGACGGAGCGACGCAGCGATGGGCAGTCCCGGCAAGAAGCAGTTTCCGCTGCGCCTCGATCCCGCGTTGTGGGAGGAGATCGAGCGGCTGGCCGCGGTCGAGCTGCGTTCGTCCAACGCGCAGATCGAGCTGCTGCTGCGCGAGGCCCTGAAGCGCCGCGGCATCAAGCCTGCGCTCTCGCCCACGCCACGTCGCGGTCGCCCGCCGGCGGTCGACGCGGACGCCGACGCCAGCGGCGGCGGGGCGAGCGACGAGGCCCCTGGCCATCCTGGCGACCACGCGGACGAATAACCCGTCCGCTGTCCCCGCCATCGTGGTGAGCAGCGAACTTCGCACGACCGTGCTAGAATTGCGCTTCATGGAAGCCGAGACCGCCCGCAGCGAACTGACGCAGAGCGCCATCGTCGATGTCGCGCTGGAGATGGCGCGCCTGGACGGTCTGGACAGCCTGTCGATCGGCGAGGTGGCCAAGCGGCTGAACCTGTCCAAGAGTGGCGTGTTCTCTCGCATCGGCTCGCGCGAGGCCTTGCAGGCCGCGGTGCTAGATGCGTTCGAGAAGATCTTCCAGCAGGAGGTCATCCTGCCGGCGCTGCGTGAGCCGCGTGGCCTGCCGCGGATGGACGCCATGGTGCGTGCCTGGCTGAACCGCGTCGACGGACCGCATGGCAACTGCCTGTACGTCGCCGGCGCCTTCGAATACGACGACCGCGACGACGTGATGCGCGATCACCTGCTGGACGGCGTGCGACGCTGGCGCGGGACGCTGCGACGCACGCTGCTGCAAGCGCAGGACGCCGGCCAGCTGCGCGCCGATGCCGACCTGGATCAGTTGATCTTCGAGCTCGACGGCCTGTTCACCGCGCTGGTCCGCGAGGTGCGTTTCCTGCGCACGCCGGACGCCGTCGATCGGGCCTGGACCAGCTACCGCCGCCTGATGGCGCCGGCGCTGGTCGCGGGCGATCCGCCCACCCCCGTTTCCCCCGTTTCCTCCGTCTGAGGCTGCCGACCATGAACCGCCTCGTCCGCATCGTTTCCACAAATTTCGCACGACCGTGCGAAGTCGTTTGCGGCGTGCGCCGCGACGCCTCTTTATGACCTTCAAGGAGTCGATCATGACCATCCTGTTGATCCTGAGCCTGCTGTCCGGTGGCGCGCTGTGGCGTGCCTGGGCGTCCTGGCGCCGCCTGCTGCGGCAGCTGCCGCGGCGCAATCGCGACATGGTGCTGTTCTGATCCCGCGCCGCGGGGACGCCGATCCGCCGTCGGCCGACCACCCGGTCACGGGATAAGCCGGAGTGGCGATGCCATGAGCGCTCCTTACACTCGACGGCTTGTCCCATTGAGGAAAGTCCATGGCGTGGTTGATGCGCTGGCGGCCCGTGACCGTCGGCCCCGAGAAGGCGATTGCTCCCGATGAACGCCTGTCCTGGCCGCAGACTGCGGCGCTCGGCCTGCAACATGTGATCGCCATGTTCGGCGCCACCGTGCTGGCGCCGCTGTTGATGGGCTTCGATCCCAACGTCGCCGTGCTGATGAGCGGCGTGGGCACGCTGCTCTTCTTCTTCCTAACCGGCGGCCGCGTGCCGAGTTACCTCGGCTCGAGCTTCGCGTTCATCGGCGTGGTCATCGCCGCGACCGGCTATGCCGGCAGCGGTCCCAATCCCAACCTGCCGCTCGCGCTGGGCGGCATCATCGCCTGCGGTGTGCTGTACACCGCCATCGGCCTGCTGGTGTCGGCCACCGGCAGCGGCTGGGTCGAGAAGTTGATGCCACCGGTCGTGACCGGCGCCGTGGTCGCAGTGATCGGGCTGAACCTCGCGTCGGTACCGATCAAGAACATGGCGCCGACGCCTTTCGACGCCTGGATGCAGGCGGCGACCTTCGTCAGCGTCGCCGTGGTCGCGGTCTTCGCGCGCGGCATGCTGCAACGACTGCTGATCCTTGCCGGCCTGATCCAGGCCAGCCTGATCTACGCGCTGCTGACCAACGGCTTCGGCCTGGGCGCCCCGATCGACCTGTCCAAGATCGCGGCGGCGGCATGGATCGGCTTGCCGCAATTCCATGCCCCGGTCTTCGATGGCGCCGCCATGCTGATGGTCGCGCCGGTCGCGCTGATCCTGGTCGCGGAGAACCTGGGCCACCTGAAGGCGGTCGGCGCGATGACGGGCCGCGACATGACGCCCTTCCTCGGTCGCGCGTTCATCGGCGACGGCCTCGCGACGATCGCCAGCGGCGCTGTCGGCGGCACCGGCGTCACGACCTACGCCGAGAACATCGGCGTGATGGCCGCGACCCGCATCTATTCGACGGCGGTTTTCGTCTTCGCGGCATTGATGGCGCTGGCGCTGGGCTTCTCGCCGAAGTTCGGCGCGCTGATCCAGGCCATCCCGCTGGCCGTGATGGGCGGCGTCAGCATCGTCGTGTTCGGGCTGATCGCGATCGCGGGCGCCCGCATCTGGGTGGACCACCAGGTCGACTTCCGCGACCCGCGCAACCTGATGGTGGCCGCGATCACGCTGGTGATCGGCACGGGCGACTTCACGTTGAAGCTGGGTGGGTTTACCCTGGGCGGCATCGGAACTGCCACCTTCGGCGCGATCCTGCTGCATGCGCTGCTCCGGCGCGGCCGCACGGACTGACCCCAACGCCGCATGCACGAGCGCGAACTCGTGCACGCTTCACCTGTTCAACAGGGTTGGACCTCAAGTAACGAGACATACAACTCGACATCAGCACGATGAGCAAGGTTGGGGTGTTGCGAGCAGCGGTGACAGCAGGGTCGTCGGCGGGCGTGGCCGATGGACGCGTGCGTCCGCCCGCCCGCCGCTCGGCGTCCTTCATCCGCCTGGTGCTCCCGGCGCTTCCGGATCTCTGTGCAACGGCGCTGGCGCTGGCGGTGAGCCTCGCGCTGCTGTCCGGCTGCGGGCCCGGCGACGGCGCCGGATCGCGCGGCAGCGCCGCCTCGGCCGGGTCCGCCGGACCGGCCATGCAGGATCGCGCGCTGCAGGCCGAGCTCGAACAGCAGGAGCGCGTCGGTCAGGCCCATCCCCGCGAGCATGTGCGGGAACTGCAAGCCATCGAGGCGCGCGCCCCGGTGGGCAGCGCCGAGCGCCTGGAAGCGCTGAGCCAGCGCGCGGCGCTGCTCGCGCAATTGCGCGACCGCAGCGGTCATGAGGCGGCGCTCGAGCAGCTCAAGGCCTGGCCCGAGGCCGCGCCGACGCGGGGGCAGATTCCGCTGGCGCTGATGCTGGCGCGCGCGCAATGGCTCAAGGCGAACGGTGAACTGGGTGCGGGCGTGCGGCTGCTGGGCGGGCTGTCCGACATCGACGCCGCCACCGCCGACCGCCGCATGATGTGGCGCGCGACCGAGTTGCGCGCCTACATCCAGGGCGATTACGGCGAGGTCGACGCGGCGGTCGAGAGCGGACTGAAGGCGCTGGATCAGGCACGCGCGATGGAATCGCGCTGGCGCGCCGCGACCACCGAGGCGACCCTCGCCTTCAACTACTACCGCAGCCAGCAGATCGACCATGCCAAGCGCACCGCGCGCGACGCGTTGCAGGCCGCGCAGCAGGATCCCGACCCGGTGCTGCTGTACTCGGTCCACACGATCCTGGGCATCGTGTACTCGCAGGACGAGGATCCGAAGTTCAGCCAGCAGGCCCGCGAGCAGGCGCTGCAGTACGCCCGCGAGGCGCAGGCCCAAGGCCTTCAGGCGCTGGCGCTGGGCAACCTGGCGGACTACGAACTGCGCAGCGGCAACTACGCGCGGGCCCTGGAGATGTCGACGCAAAGCCTGGCACTGGCGCACGAGAGCGGCGACATCTCGACCGAGATCCTGGCACGGCACAACTCGGGCATCGCCAAGATCGGCCTGCGCAAGCTGGAGGAGGGCAAGCGCGACGTGCTGCAGGCCATCACGATGGATGCCCAGCGCGAGGCCGGCAGCTACACGGCCGAGTCGTGGCTCGAGCTTGGCATCTATCTGGAGAAGTTCGACGACCTGCCCGGCGCGATCGCGGCCTTCCATCAATCGCGCAAGGAATTCGACGAGGTGCTGCGCGACGAGACCCGCAAGGCCGTGCTCGAGGCGCAGGCGCGCTTCGAGGACCAGCAGCGCCAGCGGGAGATCCGGCTGCTCAACCAGGACAACAGCCTCAAGGCCGAGCAGATCCGCACGCGGGACCTGCAGCTGAAGCTGTGGGCGGAGGTCGGCGGCTGCGTGCTGCTGTCCGGCGCGCTGCTGGCGCTGGCCTATCGGCGCATCCGGCGCACGAACGCGGCGCTGGCGCAGACCAACGAATCGCTGCGCGTGCAGAGCGAGCGCGATCCCTTGACGGGACTGGCGAACCGGCGTCACTTCCAGCAGGCCATCGCGTCGCGCACCCGCGAGGGCGGGCTGCGCGGCAGCCTGTTCCTGATCGACATCGACCACTTCAAGCGCATCAACGACCAATGGGGCCATGCGGCGGGCGACACCGTGCTGGTCGAGGTCGCGCGCCGTTTGCGCGGCGTGCTGCGCGAGCAGGACCTGGTCGTGCGCTGGGGCGGCGAGGAGTTCCTGATCCTGGTGAATTCCGAGGCCACCGAGGATGCGCGCCAGCTCGGCCAGCGCCTGCTGGACCAGATGGGCGGCCAGCCCGTCGACCACGGCGCGCTGCGCATCCCGATCAGCGCGTCCATCGGCTTCGCGAGCTTCCCGATGGCGCCGCAAGACCTGACCCTGGAATGGGAGCGCGCCATCGATCTCGTCGACACCGTGATGTACATGGCCAAGGCGCACGGCCGCAACAAGGCCTACGGTGTGGCGGCGATGCAGGCGCGCGATCGGGATCAGCTGCTGGCACTGGCCGGGCGCATCGAGTCCGCCTGGCACCAGGGGCAGGTGCAGCTGGTCAGCCTGCTCGGGCCGACGCAGGAGCCGCGCGCATGAGGACAGGGTTCCGCGCCTGCTTGATGACGGCCGGGACGGCCCGGACGGCCGCCAGGATGGCCGTCCTGACGACCGTCCTGCTGGGCCTGGGTGCGACCCAGTCGCGCGCGGAGATCCCCGACCGCGCGCTGGATGCGCAACTCGCGCAGCTGGACCGCTTCGGCTACAACGAGCCGGGCAAGGCGGGCCAGCAACTGCGCGCGCTGCTCGCGGAGCCGGCGCATGCGCCACATCGTCTCCACATCGAGTACACGCTGGGTCGCAACGCGGTGCAGGCCGGGCGTCCCGAGGAGGTGCGCCGCATTGCCCGCGAACTGGAAGCCAAGCCTGGCGCGGCCGCTGTCGCGCATGCTGCTGGCCGAGTTGCAGGATCGGCAGGGCCAGACCGGTCGCTCCGGCGAGATGGCCCAGCTGGCGCTGGATGAATTGGCGCCGGCCTGTGCGTCCGCGTCGGCGTCGACGATTCCACCTGGCTGCGATGCGCGCGTGATGATCCAGGCCCTGCGGCTTATCGCCCGGGCCCAGGGCGCGCGCGGCGAGTACGCCTTCGCCGAGACCTCGTTGCGGCGCGCGTTGGCGCTGGCCCAGGCGATCCAGGACCACAGCGTGACCGGCACGATGATGGGATCGCTGGCGGTCAACAGCCAGGTGAGGGACGAGTCCACGGCGGCCCAGCAATGGATGGCGCAGGCGTGGCAACTCGCGCAGGGCGACGTCTCGGCGATGAGCCGCGCGAAGATGGTCGAGTCGATGGTCGCGTCCCGGCGCGGGGACCGGACGACCCAGCTGGCCGCGCTGGAAGATGCGCTGCGGCTCGCCGAGCAGGCGGGCGGCCGGCGCGATGTCGCGCTGCTGCAGAACAACCTGCTCGACGCCTACATCCATACCAACCAGTCCGCCAAGGCCGTGCAGCTCGCGCGACTGGCGCTGCCCGTGGTGCAGTCCTCAGACGACCAGACGGTCGAGCGCACGCTGCGCCACAACCTGTCGGTGGCGCTGGTTCAGCAGCGGCAGTTCGAGGCGGCGCGGCGCGAGATCGCACGGGTCCTCGAGCTCGCGCAGGGCGACTTCGATCCCGTGCGTCGCGCGCTGCAGCTGCGGGAACTGGGCGAGGCTTACGCCAAGGTCGGTCAGGCCAAGGAAGCGCTGCGGCTCTATCACGAGGAACGCGCGCTCAGCGCGGACACGGCGCGACGCAACCGCGAGTCCTCCTTGCAGCAGCTGCGGCTGAAGTACGACAGCGAGGCCAAGCAGCGCGACCTGGAACTGCTGCGCCGCGAGCAGACGCTCAAGGACCGCGAGCTCGGCAACCGCCGGCTGGCGCAGTATGTCGGCGTCGGGCTGGCGGCGCTGCTCGGGCTGTCGCTGATCCTGATGGGCGTGATGCTGGCGCGCGTGCGCGAGGCCGACCGCAAGCTCAAGGCCAACCAGAGTCTGCTGCGCGCGGCGAGCGAGCGCGATCCGCTGACGGACCTCGCCAACCGCCGGCACTTCCTCGCGGTCATGGACCGCCATGCGAAGGACATGTTCACCGGCGCGCTGCTGATGATCGACATCGATCACTTCAAGCACGTCAACGATCGCCACGGCCATGCGGCCGGGGACGCCGTGATCATCGAGGTTTCCCGGCGCATCGCGCAGGCGGTGCGGGCGGAGGACCTGGTGGTGCGCTGGGGCGGGGAGGAGTTCCTGGTCTTCGCGCGCAACGTCGCGCCGGACCAGCTGCAGCTGCTGGCCGAGCGCGTCCTGTTCATCGTCGGCGAGACGCCGGTGCAGACGGGCGGCGGGGCCGCTGCGGGTGACCTGCTCGATCGGCTTCGCGCATTTCCCGCTGCCGCCGGCGCAGCTCGCGCTCCACTGGGAGCAGGCCGTCAACTGGGCCGACATGGCGCTGTACACGGCCAAGTCGCAAGGGCGCAACCGCGCGCGCGGCATCGTCACCGTCGAGGCCGGCGACGCGCAGGCGCTGATCCAGATCGAGGCCGACTTCGACGCGGCCTGCAGCTCGGAGCGCGTGCAGCTCCAGACCATCCTGGGTCCGGAGTCGCCCGAGGTGCCCGGCGCGGACTAGTCACCCATACTGGGGCGGCCAAGATCACAACATCGGAGACGCCCCATGAGCCTGAACCGCCGCGCGCTGCTCGCGCTGTCGTCCACTGTCTGGCTGCCGGAACTCGTCCGCGCGCAAGCGGCCTGGCCCTCGCGCCCGCTGCGCATCGTCGTGCCGTTCCCGCCGGCGGGCACCACCGACCTCCTCGCCCGCGCGATGGCGCCCGAGCTGCAGAAGGCGCTCGGCCAGCCGGTCGTCGTGGAGAACAAGCCGGGCGCGGGGGGCGACACCGGCTCCGCCGACGTGGCCCATGCGACCGATGGGCACTCGCTGCTGATGGGCACCGTGGGCACGCATGCGATCAACCAGTCGCTGTATCCGAAGATGCCTTTCGATCCGGTCAAGGACTTCGCGCCCATCACGCTGGTCGCGGCCGTGCCCAACGTGCTGGTCATGAATCCGGCGAACGCGCAGAAGTACGGCATCGACGGCGTGGCCGACCTGGCCCGTGTGGCCAAGGCCAACCCGGCAAGCTGAACATGTGCTCCAGCGGCAACGGCACCTCCATCCATCTGGCGGGAGAAGTCTTCAAGAGCCTGACCGGCACCTACATGATCCACTTCCCGTACCGCGGCTCGGGGCCGGCGCTCCTGGACCTGATGGGCGGTAACATGGACCTGATGTTCGACAACCTGCCCTCGGCGCTGCCGCACATCAAGTCCGGCAAGCTGAAGGCGATCGCGGTGACCAGCGCGAAGCGCAGCGAGGCGCTGCCTGACCTGCCGACGATCGCCGAGAGCGGCGTGCCGGAGCTGAAGGCCTTCGAGGCCTCGTCATGGTTCGGATTGCTGGCGCCGATCTCTCAGCCGGCCGATCAGGTCGCGCGCGTGCAGCGCGAGGTCGCCAAGGCCCTGTCCACGCCCGTGATCAAGGAGCGCATGGCCGCGCAGGGCGCGGTCCCCGGCGGTGGCACGAGCGCGGAGTTCGCCGCGCTCATCGCTCGCGAGACGACCAAGTGGGCGAAGGTGGTGAAGGCATCGGGCGCGAAGGTCGACTGAACGCGTCTAGGCGATGGCGCCCCTCGACCCGAAGCCGGCGCTGCCGGTGCCCCTCAGAGCGAATGCCGAGCGTGAGGAGGCGATTGAGCGGCGAGGGGCACCGGCAGCGCTGGCTGGCGCAGTCAGAGAACGTCTTCAAAAGACTCAGAACTTGAAGTCGTAATCGATCGTCAACGGCGCATGGTCGCTGAAGCGCTGCTCGAGGTAGATCGCTTCGCGCGTGGCCAGGTGGGCCATGCCGGGGGTAGCCAGGTGGTAGTCCAGGCGCCAGCCCACGTTCTTCGCCCAGGCCTGGCCGCGGTTGCTCCACCAGGTGTATTGATCGGGCTTGTCGTTGAGGAGACGGAAGACGTCCACCAGACCAACGTCCTTCTCGAGCAGGCGCGTCATCCAGTCGCGTTCCTCGGGCAGGAAGCCGCTGTTCTTCTGGTTGCTCTTCCAGTTCCGGAGGTCGATCTCCTTGTGGGCGATGTTGACGTCGGCCACGAGGATGAACTCGCGCTCCGCGCGCAGGGCCATCAGGTAGGGGTACATCTCCGCCAGGAAGCGGAACTTCGCGGCCTGGCGCTCCTCGCCGCTGGAGCCGCTGGGGAAGTAGCAGCTGATGAGGCTGAGCTTGCGTCCCGGCTTGTCGAAGCGCTTCTCGATCCACCGGCCTTCGTTGTCGAACTCGCTGCTGCCGAAGCCGACGATCACGTCGCTGGGTGTCTCCTTCGTGTAGAGGCCGACGCCGGAGTAGCCCTTCTTCTGCGCGTAGTGGAAGTGGCCGCTCAGGGTGTCGTAACCCGCGAACTGCGATTCGACGACGTCGGCTTGCGCCTTGAGTTCCTGGACGCCGACCACGTCGGCCTGCTGCGGCGGCAGCCAGTCGAAGACGCCCTTGGTGGCGGCCGAGCGGATGCCGTTGAGGTTGAGGGTGATGAAGCGCATGGGCGGTGGACGGGTGACCCTGGAAGAGGGCGGCAGTATCGCAAAGCCTCGTTCCGAAGTTGGCAGCAGCGGGGGGAATGCGGCCCGCCGTCGAGGGATCACGCTGCACCACGTAGCGCCCGCTTCATGCGCCGTCCACGCTCATTCGGGCGACACGCGATCAGGTGCAGTGTTTGGGCAACAGAAAGCGCACCGCCGTGGTGCGGAGGGTGACGTCTTTATGACGAACTTGCTAGATTCGCGTCCACCGCGCCAACCGGCGCCCACATTTTTGCCGTCTGTGAACCCGGTTTACCCGTCGGTGTCCCGGTCGGCCTCCCGGTTTTCCATCCTTCCCCCGGAGTCCATCCATGAATCGATTCGCCACCCAGCGCGCCGCCGTCCCGGCGCTGCGCGAGGCCGCCGCGGCCGTGTCGCTGGCCCTGCTCGCCTGGCCCGCACTGGCGCAGGACGCCCAGACCGATGCCGCAACCAAGGAGAAGGGTCAGCTCGAGACGGTGACCATCACCGCGGAGCGTCGGGTCGAGAACATCAAGGAAGTGCCGAACGCGGTCACGAAGATCTCCGGCGAGAAGCTGGACGTGCTGAATTCCGCCGGCCAGGACGTGCGCTTCCTGTCGGGCCGCGTGCCCAGCCTGAACATCGAATCGTCGTTCGGCCGCGCCTTCCCGCGCTTCTACATCCGCGGCTACGGCAACACCGATTTCCGCCTGAACGCGTCGCAGCCGGTCTCTCTGGTGTATGACGACGTGGTCCAGGAGAACCCGATCCTGAAGGGCTTCCCGGCCTTCGACCTGGCCGCCGTCGAAGTGGTCGCCGGCCCGCAGGGCACGCTCTACGGTCGCAACACGCCGGCCGGCGTCGTGAAGTTCGATTCGGTCAAGCCGTCGCAGCGCCAGGAGGGCTACCTGAACGTCTCCTACGGCACCTACGGCACGATGAACCTGGAAGGCGCCGCCAACGTGCCGCTGACCGGCGACTGGGCCGCCCGCATCTCGGCGCAGATCCAGCACCGTGACGACTGGGTCAAGAACCAGGTGCCCACCGGCAAGACCGGCGAGCTCGAGGGTTACGACGACCGCGCCCTGCGTCTGCAGGCGCTGTACCAGCCGCACAAGGATTTCAGCGCGCTGTTCAACTTCCACGGCCGCGACCTGAAGGGCAGCGCGCGCGTGTTCCGTTCCTCGATCATCAAGACCGGCACCAACGATCTGGTCGACGGCTTCGATCCCGAGAAGTCCTACACCGACGGCGTCAACGAGCAGACCCTGCACGCCACCGGCGGCAGCGCCCGTCTGCGCTGGGGCCTGGGCGCGATCAACCTGTACTCGATCACCGGCTACGAGTCGGTGCGCCCCTTCAGCCGCGGCGACGTGGATGGCGGCTTTGTGTACTTCGGCCCCAAGCCGTACACGCAGGAAGGTCAGGCGACCTTCCCGGCCGAGTCGTCGAGCTCGATGAGCGGCCATCGCCAGATCACGCAGGAGTTCCGCGTCGAGTCCGCCGCGGCCGGCCCGCTGCGTTGGCAAGGCGGTCTGTACTTCTTCGACGAGCGCTACACCGCGCGCAGCACCGACTACACGACCGCGACCGGCCTGGCCGCCGGTTATGTCGACACGTACCAGAAGAACACCGCGTGGGCGGCCTTCGGCTCGGTGAACTACGCGGTCACGCAGGACTTCCAGCTGCGCGGCGGCCTGCGCTTCACGCACGACAAGAAGGACGTCAAGGTCAGCAGCGACTACACCGACCTGAACACCTCCACCGGTGTCACCGCCAACACCGGCGACTCCAAGTGGAACTGGGACGTGTCGGGCACCTACAAGGTCACGAAGGACACCAACCTGTATGCGCGCGTGGCCACCGGCTTCCGCGCCTCGTCCGTCCAGGGCGCGTCGCGCTTCGCCGGCCAGTCGCAAGCGACGCCGGAGAACGTCACCTCCTATGAAGTGGGCGTCAAGTCGGACTTCTGGGATCGCCGCGCGCGTCTGTCGGCCAGCGCCTTCACCTACACCGTGAAGGACCTGCAGCTGACCGCCGTCGGCGGCCAGAACAACGCCAACCGTCTGCTGAACGCCAAGAAGGCCGAAGGCAACGGCGTCGAACTGAACCTGGAAGTGCTGCCGGTCGATCAACTGCTGATCACCCTGGGCGGCAGCCTGAACAACACCAAGATCCGCGACAACACGCTGTCGCTGCCGGCTTGCGGCGGCGGTTGCACGATGACGGATCCGCTGGTGGCGGGCTCGACGACCAACTACAGCATCGACGGCAATCCGCTGCCGAACGCGCCGAAGTGGGTCGCCAACCTGACCGCGCGTTACTCGATCCCGACCGCGGCCGGCAACGAGTTCTACATCTACACCGACTGGGCCTACCGCTCGAAGGTCAACTTCTTCCTGTACGAGGCCAAGGAGTTCACCGGCAAGTCGCTGACCGAAGGCGGCCTGCGCGTGGGCTACATCTGGAGCAACGGCAAGTACGAAGTCGCTGGCTTCGTCCGCAACATCACGGACCAGATCCGCGTCACCGGCGCGATCGACTTCAACAACAACACCGGCTTCATCAACGACCCGCGCACCTACGGCGTCCAGTTCAAGGCGATCTTCTGATCGGCTGAACCACACCGCGTCGCGCAGCACAGTGGCCCGCGGGCCACCCTGCAAAAAGTGGGCCTGCTTCCGGCGACGGAGCAGGCCTTCTTCTTGCTTCAACAACTGCTGAATTCAGGCGACATGACGCGCTGCGTCACCCGTGGGGTGGCCAAGACCGACGCCCTACAATTCCGGCCCAATTTCAATCTCACGTCTCGACGTCCCGCTGCCATGACCACCGCCGCCAATCGCCAGGCCCAGAGCCCGGATTCCCAGGACGCCCTGGCCCAGGAATTCGTCGCCTTCGCCGTCGACACCGGCGTGCTGCGCTTCGGCGAGTTCAAGACCAAGGCGGGTCGTCTCAGCCCGTACTTCTTCAATGCCGGCCTGTTCGACGACGGCCTCAAGATCGGCCGGCTGGCGCAGTTCTACGCGCAGCGGCTGCTGGCCTCGGGCGTCGAGTTCGACATGATCTTCGGCCCCGCCTACAAGGGCATCACGCTGGCCGCGGCGGTCGCGATCGAACTGGCGCGGCTGGGCCACAACAAGCCGTTCGCCTACAACCGCAAGGAAGCCAAGGACCACGGCGAAGGCGGCACGCTGGTCGGCGCCAAGGTCCAGGGGCGCGTGCTGATCATCGACGACGTCATCTCCGCCGGCACCTCGGTGCGCGAATCGATCGCGATGATCCAGGCCGCCGGCGCCACGCCCTGCGGCGTGGCCATCGCGCTGGATCGCCAGGAGAAGGCCGCCGAGAACGGGCAGGATCTCCCTGGTCGGCGGTACAGTACGTGCGCGACCAGTTGAAGCTGCCGGTTGTCGCCATTGCGGGCTTGTCGGACCTGCTCCAGTATCTGCAGACCACCAGCAGCACCGCCGTGTCCGCCCATGCGACGGCGGTCCATGCCTACAGAGATCGCTACGGAGTCTGATGCGCGCTTCCCTCTCACGCCGTCTGCTGTCCCGCCTGATCATGAGGTCGACGCTGTCCGGTCTGCTGCTGACCGGCGCGCTCGCGGGCGCCGCCTGGGCGCAGACGAAGGCGCCGCCGCCGTCCAACATCTATACGTGCACGACGCCCGATGGGCGCCGGCTGACGTCGGATCGCCCGATCCCGGAATGCCAGTCGCGTGAGCAGCGGGTGCTGAACTCCGACGGCTCGGTCCGCCGGATGCAGCCGCCGGCGATGTCGCCCGAGGAGCAGGCGGCCTTCGATCAGCGCAAGCGCATGGAGGAAGTCCAGCGCGCCGCCCAGCAGGACGCGGTCCGACGCGACCGCAACCTGTTGCAGCGTTATGCCGATCAGGCCGCGCATCAGCGCGCACGCGAGGCGGCGCTCGACGACATCCGTGAAGCGATGCAGCAGTCCGAGAAACGCTTGCAGGTGCTCGCGGCCGAGCGCAAGCCGATGCTCGACGACGCGGAGTTCTACAAGGGCAAGCGGATGCCGATGAAGCTGCAGCACCAGCTCGACATGAACGACGCTTCCGCCGCCGCGCAGCGCGAGTCGATCGACAACCAGAAGGCCGAGATCGTGCGCGTCAACAAGCTCTATGACGATGAGTTGGCGCGCCTGAAGCGGCTGTGGGCCGGCGCGGCGCCGGGCTCGCTGGAGAAGTCCGCGACGTCCTCCCCGTCGCAGCCCGCGCCGGCGAAGCCGGCGGTGCAGGCCTCCCCGGCCAGCGGGCGCTGACGCGCACCGCAAAGGCCGTTGGGACGGCCTTCGCCGCCAGCCTGCCGGTCGTCAGGCGCCGAGCTTCTTCTTCAGCAGCTCGTTGACGGTGGCCGGATTGGCCTTGCCCTTGGCCGCCTTCATCGCTTGGCCGACCAGCGCGTTGAACGCCTTCTCCTTGCCGGCGCGGAATTCCTCGACCGACTTGGCGTTGGCGGCGAGCACCTCGTCCAGGATGCGCTCGATCTCGCCGGTGTCGTTGGACTGCTTCAGGTCCTTGGCGTCGATGATCGTGTCGACATCGGCGCCCTCGCCCGTCCACAGCGCCTCGAACACCTGCTTGGCGGAGTTGTTGTTGATCGTGCCGTCATGGATGCGCTTGATCAGCGCGCCCAGTTGCGCGGGCGTCACCGGCGCGCTGTCGATGCTGCGTTCCTCGCTGTTGAGCCGGCGAGAGACCTCGCCCATCACCCAGTTCGCGACCAGCTTCGGCGCGCCGCAGAGGTCGCGCGCGGCCTCGTAGAAACGCGCCGTCGCCAGGCTCTGCGTCATCATTGTCGCGTCGTAGGCGGGCAGGCCGTCGGCCTCCTGGAAACGCGCGGCCATCACGGTCGGCAGCTCCGGCATCTCGCCGCGCACGCGATCGACCCACTCGGCCGAGATCATCAGCGGCGGCAGGTCCGGGGTCAGGGAAGTAGCGGTAGTCGGCCGCGTCTTCCTTGGTGCGCATCGAGCGGGTCTCGCCGGTGTCCGGGTTGTAGAGCACCGTCGCCTGCTGGATCTCCAGGCCGTCCTCGATCTGGTCGATCTGCCAGTTGACCTCGTAGTTCACCGCGTCGACCAGGTAGCGGAAACTGTTGAGGTTCTTGATCTCGCGACGCGTGCCGAAGGGCGCGCCGGGCTTGCGCACCGAGACGTTGACGTCGCAGCGGAACGAGCCCTCCTGCATGTTGCCGTCGCAGATGCCCAGCCACATCACCAGCGCGTGCAGCGTCTTCGCGTACTCGACGGCCTCCTGGCCGGAGCGCATTTCGGGCTCCGAGACGATCTCGAGCAGCGGCGTGCCGGCGCGGTTCAGGTCGATGCCCGACTGGCCGTGATAGTCCTCGTGCAGGCTCTTGCCGGCATCCTCTTCCAGGTGGGCGCGAGTGAGCTTCACGACCTTCTTCTCGTCGCCGACGAAGAACTCGATGTGGCCACCCTGCACGACGGGAATCTCGTACTGGCTGATCTGGTAGCCCTTGGGCAGGTCCGGATAGAAGTAGTTCTTCCGCGCGAAGATCGACAGCGGCGCCACCTTCGCGCCGACGGACAGGCCGAAGCGGATGGCACGCTCGACCGCGCCGCGGTTCAGCACCGGCAGCGTGCCGGGCAAGGCCAGGTCGACGGCGCTGGCCTGCGTGTTGGGGGCCGCGCCGAACGCGGTCGACGAGCCGCTGAAGATCTTCGATTCGGTCGAGAGTTGGACGTGGTTCTCCAGGCCGATGACGACCTCGTAGCCCCGCACCAGTTGACTGTTCTTGCTCATGACGTTCACACCCCCGCCGGATGCTGGCGATGCCAGTCGGTGGCCTGCTGCAGCGCGTGCGCGGCGTGGAGCAGGGTGCCTTCCTTGAAGTAGTTGCCCAGCAGCTGCAGGCCCACGGGCATGCCGCCCTCGCCACTGCCCACCGGCACGCTCATGCCGGGCAGGCCGGCCAGCGAGCCGGGCAGCGTGAAGATGTCGGCGAGGTAGGCCTTCACCGGATCGTCCGCGCCCTCGCCCTGCTTCCATGCGACCGTCGGCGCCACCGGGCCGGCGATCAGGTCACAGTGCTGGAAGGCCTGCTGGAAGTCGTCCGCGATCATGCGGCGCAGCTTCTGCGCCTGCAGGTAGTAGGCGTCGTAGTAGCCGTGCGAGAGCACGTAGCTGCCGATCATGATCCGGCGCTTGACCTCGGCCCCGAAGCCTTCGGCGCGGGTCTTCTCGTACATGTCGATCAGGTTGCCGTAGTCCTTGGCGCGGTGCCCGAACTTCACGCCGTCGAAGCGCGACAGGTTCGAGCTCGCCTCGGCCGGGGCGATGATGTAGTAGACCGGGATCGCCAGCTCGGTGCGCGGCAGCGACACGTCCACCAGCGTCGCGCCCAGCTTCTCCAGCTCCGCCAGACCGGCGCGCACGGCACCGTCCACGTCGGCGGACAGCGCCGCCGGGAAGAACTCCTTGGGCAGGCCGATGCGCAGGCCCTTGAGCGGCTGCGTGGCGGTCGCGCCTTCACGCGGCGTCAGCATCTGCGCGCTGAAGTCCTGCGGCGGCTGCTGGACGCTGGTGGCGTCGCGTTCGTCGAAGCCGCTCATCGTCGACAGCAGCAGCGCGCAGTCCTCGGCCGAGCGCGCGAACACGCCGGCCTGGTCCAGGCTGGAGGCGAACGCGATCATCCCGTAGCGCGAGCACACGCCGTAGGTCGGCTTGATGCCGGTGATGCCCGAGAAGCTGGCCGGCTGGCGGATCGAGCCGCCGGTGTCGGTGCCGGTCGTCGCGGGAACGAGGCAGGCGGCCACGGCGACGGCCGAGCCGCCCGACGAGCCGCCCGGCACGCGCGTGCGGTCCCAGGGGTTCAGCGCCTTGAAGTAGGCGCTGTTCTCGTTGGCCGAGCCCATCGCGAACTCGTCGCAGTTCAGCTTGCCCAGCGAGACCGTGCCGGCGGCGTTCAGGCGCTCGACGACGGTGGCGTCGAAGGGGCTGAGGTAGCCCTCGAGCATCTTCGAGCCGGCCGTGGTCGGCATGTCGCGGGTGACGAAGATGTCCTTGTGCGCGAGCGGCACGCCGATCAGCGCGCCCGCTTCACCGCTGGCCAGTCGCGCGTCCGCGTCCTTGGCCCGGGCGAGCGCGTAGTCCGCGTTCACGTGCAGGAAGGCGCCGAGATCCTTCGCCGCGGCAACACGCGCAAGCAGATGTTGCGTCAGTTCGGTGCTGGAGACCGTCTTGGCGCGCAAGGCGCGGCCGAGCTCGGCCACGCCGAGGTGGTGGAGAGGCGTGGTCATTCGATGACTTTCGGGACCAGGAACAGGCCATCCTCGACGGCGGGGGCGCTGCGTTGGTTGAGTTCGCGCTGGTCGGTTTCGGTGACGCGGTCCTCGCGCAGCCGCAGGGCCACTTCCTGGACCGCCGACAGCGGCGTGTAGAGGGGGTCGACACCGCTGGTGTCGACCGCGCTCATCTGCTCGACGATCGAGAAGAAGCCATTGAGCTGCGGCAGCAGCGCGGCCTGCTCGTCGCCGGAAAGTTCCAGCCGGGCCAGTTTGGCGATCCGGCTGACGTCGTCGTGGGTGAGTGCCATGGAGATTGAAACGCTTACGGATGGCTTGCAGACGGGCCAAACCAGGGGGTGATCAGTTATTATCCCCGCTTATCTCCATGAGCCGAGGCTGCCAGTGCAGAATCGTTCCTTATGGCAAGGAATCTCGCTCGCGCGGACGCCGCCGGTCCGCGCGGTTACCCGACCCGAACCGCCCCGAATCGCAGCCGCCCGGACAGAACGCAGACGAACGCCGCTTGATGCCGTCGAATGCCGCCGATTGCGTGTAGTTCGACGTTGACCAGCGGCTCCAGGTGCCGAAGCGTCTTGTCCAGGTCTTGCCTACACACATGTTCGCCTCCCTGCGCCGCTATTTCTCCACCGACCTCGCCATCGACCTGGGCACCGCCAACACGCTGATCTACGTCCGCGGAAAAGGCGTGGTGCTGGACGAACCGTCCGTCGTCGCCATCCGCCACGAAGGTGGCCCGAACGGCAAGAAGACCATCCAGGCCGTCGGCCACGAAGCCAAGGCCATGCTGGGCAAGGTGCCCGGCAACATCGAGGCGATCCGCCCGATGAAGGACGGCGTGATCGCCGACTTCGTGGTGACGGAGCAGATGATCAAGCAGTTCATCAAGATGGTGCACGACACCAAGCTGCTGCGTCCGTCGCCCCGCATCATCATCTGCGTTCCCTGCGGCTCCACGCAGGTCGAGAAGCGCGCGATCCGCGACGCCGCGCTGGGCGCGGGCGCCTCGGAGGTCTACCTGATCGAGGAGCCGATGGCGGCCGCGATCGGCGCGGGCCTGCCGGTGTCGGAAGCATCGGGCTCGATGGTCATCGACATCGGCGGGGGAACGACCGAGGTCGGCGTGATCTCGCTGGGCGGCATGGTCTACAAGGGCTCGGTCCGCGTCGGCGGCGACAAGTTCGACGAGGCCATCATCAACTACATCCGCCGCAACTACGGCATGCTGATCGGCGAGCCGACCGCGGAGTCCATCAAGAAGAACATCGGCTCGGCCTTCCCCGGCTCCGAGGTCAAGGAGATGGAAGTCAAGGGCCGCAACCTCAGCGAAGGCGTGCCGCGCAGCTTCACGATCTCGTCCAACGAGATCCTGGAAGCGCTGACCGACCCGCTGAACCAGATCGTCTCGGCCGTGAAGAACGCGCTGGAGCAGACCCCGCCGGAGCTGGGCGCCGACATCGCCGAGCGCGGCATGATGCTGACGGGCGGCGGCGCGCTGCTGCGCGACCTGGACCGGTTGCTGGCCGAGGAAACCGGCCTGCCGGTGCTCGTGGCCGAAGACCCGCTGACCTGCGTCGTGCGGGGTTGCGGCATGGCCCTGGAGCGCATGGAACGCCTGGGTTCGATCTTCACGAACGAATAAGTGGATGCGGCCTCAGATGGCCGCTTTGCGTTGAATCTCCTTCGCTGAGATCTTCATGCCTCTCGGCACCCTCGACCGCAATCCACCGCCGCTGTTCCGCGAAGGCCCGTCAGCACTGACGAAGCTGGCCTTCTGCGCGGCATTGGCGGTCTTCCTGATGGTGGCGGACTCCCGCTTCCAGGTCACGGCGCCCGCACGCGCGGGGCTGGCGCTCGCGCTGCATCCGCTGCAGCGCGCGCTGCTGGCGCCCGTCGATGCCTGGGAGCAGGCCGGCGACTACGCCCGCGGCATGGAGAAGGCCACGGAGGCCGAGAACCAGGCCCGGCAGCAGCTCGCCTCGCAGGCGGTGATCCTGAGCCGCGCGGCGCAGCTGCAGGCCGAGAACACGCGCCTGCGCGCGCTGCTCGAGCTGCGCGAGGCGCTGCCGGTGAAGGGCCTTGCCGCCGAGGTGCTCTACGAGGCGCCGGATCCCTTCTCGCGTCGCATCATCATCGACCGCGGCGGCCATGGCGGCGTGCGGCTCGGCGCGCCGGTGGTCAACGATGCCGGCGTGCTCGGCCAGGTGACGCGGGTCTATCCGCTGTCGGCCGAGGTGACCCTGCTGACCGACCGCGACGCCACCATCCCCGTGCTCAATACGCGTACCCAGCAGCGCGGCGTCGCCTATGGCGGCGAGCGCGGCGTGATGGAGCTGCGCTTCATCGCCGCCAACGCCGACATCAAGCCCGGCGACGCGCTCGCGACGTCGGGCCTGGACGGGCTCTATCCGCCGGGCCTGCCGGTGGCGAAGGTCGCCGAGGTCGAACGCCGCGGCGACACCAGCTTCGCGCGCGTCGGATTGGCGCCGATCTCGCAGCCCGACAGTGCGCGCCACGTGCTGGTGCTGGAGCCGCTGGAAGGTCAGGAGTCCGCCCGCACCGAAGCCGCGCAGGAAGCGGCCAGCGCCGCGATTGCCGCCGCCGCTGAAGCCGCCAGCAGACCGGCGCGCGGCCGCGCGGCATCGGCCGCGTCCGCGCCGAAAGGAGGCACACGATGATCATGCCCCGTGGCGCAAGCCAGCTGCTGTTGCCCGCCAACCCCCTGTTCATCGCGTTCAGCCTCATCGTCGGGCTGCTGATCGACATGGTCCCCGTCGGCCGGCAACCCTGGATGCCGGACGTGCTGGCGCTGGTGCTGGTGTTCTGGAACGTCCATCAGCCGCGTCGCGTCGGCGTCGGCTGGGCCTTCGTCTTCGGCCTGATGATCGACGTCCACCACGGCGCGCTGCTCGGCCAGCATGCGCTGGCCTACAGCCTGCTCGCCTTCGGTGCCGTCGCGCTGCACCGCCGGCTGCTGTGGTTCACGCTGGGCGCGCAGGCACTGCACGTGCTGCCGCTGTTCGTGCTCGCGACAGCGATCGCCGTCATCGTCCGGCTGATCGTCGGCGGCATGTGGCCGGGTTGGAGCCTCTTGCTGGCGCCGCTGCTGCAGGCGGCCTTGTGGCCGATCGCCGCGGCGCTCCTGCTCGCGCCTCAGCGCCGCGCGCCGGATCCCGACGCGCACCGTCCGCTCTGAGGGTGCCGGGAACAAGCCCGCGATGACGGTCATCAAGAACCTCCAGGCGGAGCTGAGCCGCTTCCGGCTGCGGCTGTTCGCGGCGGCGGCGTTCGTGCTGTTCTGCTTTGGCCTGCTCGTCGCACGCCTCGTCTACCTGCAGATCACGCAGCACGATACGCTGCTCGAGCGCGCCGAGACCAACCGCGTCTCCGTCGTCCCCATCGTGCCCAACCGGGGCCTGATCGTGGACCGCAACGGCGTGGTGCTGGCGAGCAACTACTCGGCCTATACGCTGGAGATCACGCCGTCGAAGGTGCCGGACCTCGAGCGCACGATCGACGCGTTGTCCGCGGTCATCGAGATCCAGCAGCGCGACCGTCGCCGGTTCAAGCGGCTGATGGAGGAAAGCAAGAACTTCGAGTCGCTGCCCATTCGCACGAAGCTGACGGACACCGAGGTCGCGCGCTTCGCCGCGCAGCGCTTCCGCTTCCCCGGGGTGGACATCAAGGCCCGGCTGTTCCGCAGTTACCCAATGGGCGACATCGGCGCGCACATGCTGGGCTACATCGGCCGCATCAACCAGGCCGAGAAGAAGGCGATGGACGACTGGTCGGAAGAGGACGTCGCCAACTACCGTGGCACCAAGTACATCGGCAAGCTCGGGTTGGAGCAGGCCTATGAGCGCGAACTGCACGGCCAGACCGGGTTCGAGGAGATGGAGACCAGCGCGGGCGGCCGCGCGGTGCGCCGCCTGCGCAACCGCCCGCCGACGCCTGGCAACACGCTGCACCTGTCGGTCGACATCAAGCTGCAGGCACTGGTGGAGCGGCTCTTCGGCGACCGACGCGGCGCGCTCGTCGCGATGGATCCGCGCAACGGCGAGGTGCTGGCCTTCGTCTCCAAGCCGACCTTCGATCCCAACCTGTTCGTCGACGGCATCGACGCGGACAGCTGGCGCGAGCTCAACGAGGACATCGACAAGCCGCTGCTGAACCGTGCGTTGCGCGGCACCTATCCGCCGGGCTCGACCTTCAAGCCGTACATGGCGATGGCGGCTTTGAACACGGGCAAGCGGGCCGCCAACGTGGTGATCCAGGACAACCTGAACTTCAGCTTCGGCGGCCGTGTCTTCGGCAGCGCCACCGGCGACCGCGCGGGGCCGAAGGACATGCGGCTGGCGATCGTGACGTCGTCGAACGTCTACTTCTATTCGCTGGCCAACGAGATGGGTGTGGACATGATCCATGACCAGCTCGAACCTTTCGGCTTCGGCCGCAAGACCGAGATCGACCTCCAGGGCGAGGTCACCGGCCTGTTGCCCAGCACCGAATGGAAGCGCCGGGCATTCAAGCGGCCCGACCAGCAGAAGTGGTACGCTGGCGAGACGATCTCGCTGGGCATCGGCCAGGGCCAGAACAACTTCACGATGCTGCAGCTGGCGACGGCGATGTCGACGCTGTCCAGCGGCGGCGAGCGTTACCGGCCCAGGCTGGTGCGGGAGATCGAGGACGTCGTCAAGCACGCGCAACGGCGCGTGGCGAGCGATGCCTTGGCGCCGCTGGCGCTGCGCAAGGCGGACGTCGACGTGATCCGCAACGCGATGCACGACGTGACGCTGGAAGGCACGTCGCGCGCGGTGTTCGCGGGCGCGCAATACCAGAGCGCCGGCAAGACCGGGACGGCGCAGGCGGTGGGCCTGCGTGCCGGCCAGACCTACAGCAGCATCAAGGCGGACGAGCGCAAGCGCGATCACTCGCTGTACATCTCGTTCGCGCCTTACCAGGCGCCGACCATTGCGCTGGCCTTGATCGTCGAGAACGCGGGCTTCGGCTCCGAGTCGGCCGCGCCGATCGCACGCCGCGTGTTCGACTACGTGCTCACCGGGATTTACCCGAGCGAAGAGGACATCGCCAAGGTGCGGGTCGGCCAGGTCGGCGCGCCGATCGGCACGCCGCGCCGCGTCGAAGACATTCCGCTACCCAACGCCGCGGCCAGCGCGCCGGAGGCGGCGGCCTCGGCGGTCGCCTCGCCCGCCGCTGCCCCTTCGCGGGCCTCCGCGCCTTCGGCGCCGGCCGCGCCCGTCGCGCGGGCCGCCGCGTCGCGTCCCACCCAGGGAGCCTCACGATGAGCGCCGTCTTCAGCAAACCCAGCCTGCTGCAACGGGTGAAGCCGCTGTTCCAGGGCTTCGACATCCCGCTGCTGCTCGCGATGGCCTGGCTCATGGGCCTGGGCCTGATGTGCATGTACTCGGCGGGCTACGACCACGGCACCCGCTTCGTCGATCACGCCCGCAACATGGTGCTGGCCATGGGCGTGCTGTTCGTCACTGCGCAGGTGCCGCCTCAACGGCTGATGCAACTCGCGTTGCCGCTCTACGCCGTCGGCGTGACCCTGCTGGTGGCGGTGGCGCTGTTCGGCATCACGAAGAAGGGCGCGACCCGCTGGCTGTACGTCGGCACGCAGATCCAGCCGTCGGAACTGCTGAAGATCGCGGTGCCGCTGATGCTGGCCTGGTGGTTCCAGAAGCGCGAAGGCCAGTTGCGGCTGCCCGACTTCGTCGCCGCCTTCATCCTGCTGGTGGTGCCGGTCGGGCTGATCGCGAAGCAGCCGGATCTGGGCACGTCGCTGCTGGTGCTGGGCGCGGGCCTGTACGTGATCTTCTTCGCCGGGCTGTCGTGGAAGCTGATCATCCCGGCCCTGGTGCTGGCCGGCGCGGGCATCACGGCGCTGGTCTTCAGCGAGGACCAGATCTGCCAGCCCGACGTGAAATGGGTCGTGCTGAAGGACTACCAGAAGGACCGTGTCTGCACCTTGCTGGACCCGACGAAGGATCCGCTGGGCAAGGGCTTCCACATCATCCAGGGCGAGATCGCGATCGGCTCCGGCGGCGTGACCGGCAAGGGCTTCATGAAGGGCACGCAGACGCACCTGGAGTTCATTCCGGAACGGACGACCGACTTCATCTTCGCGGCCTACGGCGAGGAGTTCGGACTGATCGGAGCGGCGGGACTGCTGATCGGCTTCACCGCGCTGATCCTGCGCGGACTGGCGATCGCGCACGAGGCGCCGACCTTGTTCTCGAGACTGCTCGCGGGGGCGATCACGTTGAGCTTCTTCACCTACGTGTTCGTGAACATGGGCATGGTCACCGGCATCCTCCCTGTGGTGGGTGTGCCACTGCCGTTCATCTCCTATGGGGGAACGGCGATGGTGACGCTGGGCTTGTCGCTCGGGATGCTGATGTCGATCGCCAAGAGCCGGGGCGGGACGCAGCGCTGAGCGGGCGGCGGCTTCCGGTGGCGGAAGCGGTCAGGAGCCGGCGTTCTGCAGCGGGTGCGCGGCGAACCGGACCGTGAATCGCGCGCCCCGGCCCTGCGCCTTCCGATTCCGCCTGTCGACGCGCTCGCGTGTCATCGACCGCAATCTCCGCTTCATGCTGCTGGACGATCTCGCGCACGATCGCCAGCCCCAGTCCGGAGCCGTCGACGTTGGTGCCCAGCGCGCGGTAGAACGGCTGGAAGATCTGCTCGCGTTCCGACTCGGCGATGCCCGGTCCGGAGTCTTCCACCTGCAGCACGCAGACCTGTCCGAACGGGTCCTCGACCACGCGCACCGTGACCGTTCCGTCACTCGGCGTGTAGAGCAGCGCGTTGTCGACGAGGTTGCGGATCAGCTCGCGGATCAGCAGCGGATGCCCGCTGATGCGCAGCCCGGCCTGGCTCGCTTCCGGTCCCTCGTAGCCAAGGTCCAGCCGCTTCTCCATGGCCCGCGGCACGAAGTCGCGCACGGTCTCGATCGCCAGCACGGCGAGGTTCACTTCGCTGCGCCGGGCGGCGTGCTCCTGGTCCTCGGCGCGGGCCATCGCCAGCAGCTGGTTGACCATGTGCGCGGCGCGCTGGCTCGACACCGCGATCTGCTTCAGCGATCGGCGCAGCTCCGCAGGCGAGCTGCGTCCCTCGTCGATCTCGCGCTGCGCCAGCTCGGCTTGCGTGCGCAGCCCCGCGAGCGGCGTCTTCAGCTGATGCGCGGCGTCGGCCAGGAAATGCTTCTGCGACCGGATGGACTGGTCGAGCCGCTCCAGCAGATCGTTGATCGCCTGCACCAGCGGCGCGACTTCGTCGGGGATGCGCTGTTCATCGATGGGGCTCAGGTCCGAGCTGTCGCGGGAGCGGATGCGCCGCTGCAGGTCGTTCAACGGCGCGATCCCGCGCGCCAGTGCCAGCCACACCAGCAGCACCGCCAGCGGCAGGATCACGAACTGCGGCAGGATGACGCCCTTGATGATCTCGTTGGTCAGCCGCGAGCGCTTGCCCAGCGTCTCCGCGACCTGCACCAGCATCATCCGGTCGCTGCCCGCCATCCCCTCTGGCACCACCCACAGGTAGGACACGCGCACCGCCTCGTTGTTGATCTCGTCGAACCGGCGATTCACCTCCCAGGGAACGATCGGCGGCTCGACCTCGGGCACCGGCAGCAGCGCATCGCCGCTCAGCAGCTCGCCGCGCAGGCCCAGTACCTGGTAGTAGACGGTGTCGGATTCGTCCGCGCGCAGCAGGGCGGCGGCCTCGGGCGCGAGCGCGTAGCGCGACCGGCCGCGCCGCGCCGCCGCATCGCCTGGCCCGGGCTCGGTCACGACCTGCAGGCCGAGCGTGCGCGCCATCTCGTCGAGCTCACGGTCATAGGGCTTGTTGGCGATGCCCTGGGCCACCAGCCAGGTCAGGGCGACGCTGATCGGCCAGATGACCAGCAGCGGCGCGAGCATCCAGTCGAGGATCTCGCCGAACAGCGAGCGATGGCCGGTGGAATCAGTCGCCATGACGCGCACCGTGGGTCAGGCGTCCGCGCGGAGCTGTCCCGCGCCTCGCGCGGCCAGGCCCACGCGACCGCTCAGCCGGGAATCTTCTCAAGGCAGTAGCCCAGTCCGCGCACCGTCGCGATGCGGGATCGGGCCCTGCTCGATCTTCTTGCGCAACCGATGGATGTAGACCTCGATCGCGTTGTTGCTGACCTCTTCGCCCCACTCGCACAGGCGCTCGACCAACTGGTCCTTGCTGACGAGGCGGCCGGCGCGCTGCAGCAGCACTTCCAGCAGCGACAGCTCGCGCGCCGAGAGTTCCACCATCTGGTCGTTGATGTAGGCGACGCGTCCCGTCGCGTCGAAGGTCAGCGGACCGTGGCGGATGACGCTCGAGGCGGTGCCCAGGCCGCGGCGCGTGAGTGCGCGCACGCGGGCTTCGAGCTCCTGCAGCGAGAACGGCTTGGCCATGTAGTCGTCGGCGCCCAGGTCCAGGCCCTTGACGCGTTCCTCGATGCTGTCGGCCGCGGTCAGGATCAGCACCGGCACGGAGGATCCTCGTGCGCGCAGCCGCCTCAGCACCTCCAGGCCGTGCAGCTTGGGCAGGCCCAGATCGAGGATCAGGAGATCGAATTCATGCGAGGCCAGCGCGGCATCCGCCTCGCTGCCGCTGCCGACCTGATCGACGGCGCAGCCCGACGCCCGCAACGAGCGCAGAAGGCCGTCGGCCAGGACCTGGTCGTCTTCGGCGATCAAGATGCGCATGTGTCGTCCCCTCTGGTTATGGAGACATTCTAGGGAGCGGCCTGCTGGTGTTCCCTAGGCGTTTCCGAGGCGTTCGCTCGGCATGCGTCGGGCGTGGCGACTCACACCGACGACAGCGCGGCGTGGGGATGACTCCCACCGAAGGCGGAAAAAGGTGGGAACTGCGACGGCTGGCTCATCCAGTGAGCCATCTGGTGCTTAGGATGCCTACATCGACCCGTTGCCGGCACCGCAAAGCGCATCCGGCCGCTTCGACAAAGTACTGTACAGATATACAGATTGCGCCATAATCCGCCGCAGCCAACAGGAGAAGATTGCATGGACGCCCCCGTGAAGAACGCCAACACCGAAAAAGCCAAGGCCCTGCAGGCCGCCCTCGCCCAGATCGAAAAGCAGTTCGGCAAGGGCTCCATCATGCGGCTGGCCGAAGGCGAGAAGATCGAGGACATCCAGGTCGTCTCCACCGGCTCCCTGGGTCTGGACATCGCGCTGGGCGTCGGCGGTCTGCCGCGCGGCCGCGTGGTCGAGATCTACGGTCCTGAATCCTCGGGCAAGACCACGCTGACGCTGCAGGTCATCGCCCAGATGCAGAAGCTGGACGGCGTGTGCGCCTTCATCGACGCCGAGCACGCGCTGGACGTCCAGTACGCGCAGAAGCTGGGCGTCAACCTGCAGGAACTGCTGATCAGCCAGCCCGACACCGGCGAACAGGCCCTGGAGATCGTGGATTCGCTGGTGCGCTCGGGGTCGGTGGACCTGATCGTCATCGACTCGGTCGCCGCGCTGACGCCGAAGGCGGAACTCGAAGGCGAGATGGGCGACTCGCTGCCCGGCCTGCAGGCCCGACTGATCAGCCAGGCGCTGCGCAAGCTGACCGCCACCATCAAGAAGACCAACTGCACCGTCGTCTTCATCAACCAGATCCGGATGAAGATCGGTGTGATGTTCGGCAGCCCGGAAACGACCACCGGCGGCAACGCGCTGAAGTTCTACGCTTCGGTGCGCCTGGACATCCGCCGCATCGGCTCGATCAAGAAGGGCGAGGAAGTCATCGGTTCCGAGACCAAGGTCAAGGTCGTCAAGAACAAGGTGGCACCGCCGTTCAAGACGGCGGAGTTCGACATCCTCTACGGCGAAGGCATCAGTCGCGAGGGCGAGATCATCGACATGGGCGTGGCCGCCAAGATCGTCGAGAAGGCCGGCTCCTGGTACGCCTACAGCGGCGAGAAGATCGGCCAGGGCAAGGACAACGCGCGTGAGTTCCTGCGCGAGAACGCGGACCTGGCGGTCGAGATCGAGAACAAGATCCGCGAATCCCTGGGCATCCCCTTGTTGGGGGCAACGCCCGGCGGCGACGCCGAGTAAACGCGGGGCTTTCACATGACCCCGCCCGACGGTCGGCGGGGCCGGGCCTCGCAGCCGCTGTCGCTGAAGGCTCGCGCGATTGCGTTGCTCGCGCAGCGCGAGCACAGCGCGATGGAGCTGCGACGCAAGCTGCTGCGCATCGCGCGTGATCGGCAAGCCGAAGCCAGCGAGGCTTCGGAACCGAGGGGCGACGAATTCGCGGATGAAGCCGGGTCGAAGGGCCTGGACGACGAAGTCGATGCGGTCCTCGATTGGCTCAAGGCCAACGCTTATTTGGACGAGTCGCGGTTTGTCGAATCCCGCATCCACGTACGCTCTCAGCGCTTCGGTCAGCGACGTATCGAGCAGGAGCTCGCCCAGCATGGGCTCGCTTTGGACGCGGAACAGCGCTCGACACTTGTGGCCGGCGAATTGGATCGCGCCTGCGAATTGCTTCGGCACAAGTTCGGTGATGGCCCCGCCCTCGATGCAGCGGCGCTAGCCAAACGCCTGCGTTTCCTCATCGGACGGGGATTCGGTTCGGATCTCGCGCGCCGGGCGGTTCGACGCGTCGCCGAGGAAAACGATGCCGATGCGTGAAGCGCGCGTCGGACTGGTCACCGGTCTTGCCGCCTGAATGAGCGACAGGGGCTGAAACTCCCCGAAACTTCGTGCGTCATGAGCACCTTGCGGCGCGCTGACAAGCCCACGCCAGTGCGCGTCTCAACCGCGCCAAGGGCTTGATGCAACGCAGCATGCTACATTTTCGGCTTCGCAAAACAGCCCGCCGGCGTTCGTCCGCGGGCGTGTTTTCGCGTGTTTGCATCGGTTTTATGTCTTCCTCCGCCTCCCCCGAGCGCCATCCACCGCATCATCGTCGCGCCGTCGACGTGCGGTCCTTATGGTCGCGACGACGGGTTCCTTGTCGCGGAGACCCGGTTGAATCCGGCGTTGCAAACCTCCTCTCCACGCCGGCACCGCGGAGCGCCCGCGGCACTGGCAGCCTCTTCCTGATTCATCCATCAAGCGAGACCTCCCTATGAAGATTCACGAGTACCAGGGCAAGGAAATCCTGCGCCAGTTCGGCGTGCCGGTGCCGCGCGGCATTCCCGCGTTCACGGTGCAAGAGGCGGTCGAAGCCGCGCAGAAGCTGGGCGGCCCGGTCTGGGTGGTCAAGGCGCAGATCCACGCCGGCGGCCGCGGCAAGGGCGGCGGCGTCAAGCTGGGCAAGAGCCTGGACGACGTGAAGGCGCTCTCCGAGCAGATCCTGGGCATGCAGCTGGTCACGCACCAGACCGGCCCGGTCGGCCAGAAGGTCCGCCGCCTGTACATCGAAGAAGGCGCGGACATCAAGAACGAGCTGTACATCTCGCTGGTGACCGACCGCGGCACGCAGAAGGTCGCCTTCATCGCGTCGAGCGAAGGGGGCATGGACATCGAGGAAGTCGCCCATTCGACTCCCGAGAAGATCATCACCGAGTACATCGATCCGCTGACCGGCATCACGGCCGAGCAATCGAAGAAGATCGCCGCGGCCATCGGCCTGAGCGGCGCTTCGGTGGATCAGGCCATCGACCTGTTCGCGAAGCTGTACAAGTGCTACATGGACACGGATGCGTCGCTGGTTGAAATCAACCCGCTGAACTGCGATTCGAAGGGCAACCTGATCGCGCTGGACGCGAAGTTCAACTTCGACGCCAACGCCCTGTTCCGTCACCCGGAAATCGTCGCCTACCGCGACCTGGACGAAGAAGACGCGGCTGAAATCGAAGCCTCGAAGTTCGACCTGGCCTACATCTCGCTGGACGGCAACATCGGCTGCCTGGTGAACGGCGCCGGTCTGGCGATGGCCACCATGGACACCATCAAGCTGTTCGGCGGCGAGCCGGCCAACTTCCTGGACGTGGGTGGCGGCGCCACCGCCGAGAAGGTCACCGAAGCCTTCAAGATCATGCTGAAGAACCCCGAGGTGAAGGGCATCCTCGTGAACATCTTCGGCGGCATCATGAAGTGCGACACCATCGCCGAAGGCGTGATCACGGCCTGCAAGGCCGTCAACCTGAACGTCCCGCTGGTCGTCCGCATGAAGGGCACCGAACGAGGAGCTGGGCAAGAAGATGCTGGCCGAGTCCGGCCTGCCCATCATCGCCGCCGACACCATGGCCGAAGCCGCGACCAAGATCGTCGCCGCCGTCAAGTAAGCCGAAGACCCAGCCAAGGAATACGACATGAGCATCTACATCAACAAGGACACCAAGGTCATCACCCAGGGCATCACGGGCAAGACCGGTCAGTTCCACACCCTGGGCTGCCAAGCCTACGCCAACGGCAAGAACGCGTTCGTCGCGGGCGTGAACCCGAAGAAGGCGGGCGAGAAGTTCTCGGACATCCCCATCTACGGCACCGTGAAGGAAGCCGCTGCCCAGACCGGCGCCACCGTGTCGGTGATCTATGTGCCGCCGGCCGGCGCCGCCGCCGCGATCTGGGAAGCCGTCGAGGCCGATCTGGACCTGGCGATCTGCATCACGGAAGGCATCCCCGTCCGTGACATGCTGGAAGTGCGCAACAAGATGAAGGCCAAGGAACTGGCTGGCGGCAAGAAGACGCTGCTGCTGGGCCCGAACTGCCCCGGCCTGATCACGCCCGACGAGATCAAGATCGGCATCATGCCCGGCCACATCCATCGCAAGGGTCGCATCGGCGTGGTCTCGCGCTCGGGCACGCTGACCTATGAAGCGGTGGCGCAGCTGACTGAAATCGGCTTGGGCCAATCCTCGGCAGTCGGTATCGGCGGCGACCCGATCAACGGTCTGAAGCACATCGACGTGATGCAGGCCTTCAACGACGATCCGGACACCGACGCCGTCATCATGATCGGTGAGATCGGTGGCCCGGACGAGGCGGAAGCCGCCCGTTGGTGCAAGGCCAACATGAAGAAGCCGGTGGTCGGTTTCATCGCGGGTGTGACCGCGCCTCCCGGAAAGCGCATGGGCCACGCTGGCGCGCTGATCTCCGGCGGTGCCGACACGGCCGATGCCAAGCTCGCCATCATGGAAGAGTGCGGTTTCACCGTGACGCGCAACCCGTCGGAAATGGGCAAGCTGCTGAAAGGCCTGCTGTAAATAGCAGGAAAAACCTGATGCCAGGAGCTGTTGCTGCGTAATTTCACGCACTGCGGTTCCTGGGGGCGGGCGCGGACAATCCAGCCGTACCCCCCAAACGAATGAAGGGGCCCATCGGCCCCTTCATTCGTTTGCCCTCCAACGCTTTAGACTGGGCTCTCGTTGCGCGAGGCCCGGCGCGGGTTCCCTACATGGACATGCTCACCAGCCCCGAGTTCTGGCTCGCCGTCGGCCAGATCATCCTGATCGACATCCTGCTGGGTGGCGACAATGCCGTCGTCATCGCGCTTGCCTGCCGCAAGCTGCCACCGAATCTGCGCACCAAAGGCATCCTTCTGGGGCACCGCAGGTGCCATCGTGCTGCGCGTTGTGCTGATCTTCTTCGCGCTGACCCTTCTCAAGCTCCCGTTCCTCAAGCTGGTAGGCGGCGTGTTGCTGCTGTGGATCGGCATCAAGCTCCTGATCCCGGAAGGCGAGGACGACCACTCGAAGATGGAGGCGAGCGACAAGCTCTGGGGCGCGGTGAAGACCGTCATCATTGCGGACTTCGTGATGAGCCTGGACAACGTCATCGCGATCGCCGGCGCTGCTGAAGGCGCGGGCGGTCAACATCAGATGCCGCTGGTGATCTTCGGCCTGTTGGTGTCGATCCCCATCATCGTCTGGGGTAGCCAGCTGGTGATCAAGCTGATGGACAAGTTCCCGATCGTGATCACGCTGGGCGCGATGCTGCTGGGTTGGATTGCCGGCACGATGGTGGTGACCGATCCCGCGCTCAATGCCTGGGTGCCGATGCAAGCGGGCAGCAAGCCCGGTACGACGGAAGTGCTGCCGCAGGTGTATTACGCCCTGGGTGTCGGCGGCGCGCTGTTCGTCCTGCTCGTCGGCAAGCTGCTGGCCGCGCGCCGTCCGGCGCAAGCCTGACGAAAGGCCTGTCATGTCATGAGCGCCTCCGGCTTCCTGAAGAGACTTCTGGGCCGAGGCGCATCTGACGATGGGAGTCTGGGTGTGTCCGACACCTTGCCGACGACGCAGCCGATGCCGCGATCGGCGGCTGTGGCGCTGGACGACTACGACATCGGCGAGGAAGTTGGCCGGGGTGCGATGGCCGTCGTTCATCGGGCTGTCGACCGCCGTAGCGGCCGGACCGTCGCCATCAAGCGCCTGGCGCTGCAACGTGAGTTTGCGGCGGAGGACCTGATCGACGTTCGCGACCGCTTCATGCGTGAAGCGAGCGCGGCCCGGCATCTGGATCATCCCGACATCCTGCGCGTGCTTGACGCTGGCGAATGCGCTGGCGAGACCTGGATCGCGATGGAATACGTCGTGGGGCAGGATCTCAGCCACCACACGCGGCCTGGCCAGCTGCTGCCCTTGCGCGAGGTACTGCTGCTCGCCGCGCGCCTGGCGCGGGCGCTCCAGTACGCCCATGGTCACGGGGTCGTACATCGCGATATCAAGCCCGCCAACGTCATGCTGGAACGGGAATCCGGCAGCGTGAAGATCATGGACTTCGGCATTGCTCGTGTCGCCGATGGCAGTCGGACGCGGACGGGATTGGTCCTGGGTACGCCGTCCTACATGTCGCCGGAACAACTGGCCGGCCTGCAAGTGGATGGTCGCAGCGACCTCTACTCGTTGGGCGCGATGCTGTTCCAGCTGTTGACCGGCCACCTTCCGCATCAGACGGAGTCGATGGCGACGCTGATGCACCAGATCATGAATCAGCCGGCAGCGGATGTCCGTCGTCTAGGCCTGAGTTGCCCGAGTCGCTGGCCATGGTCGTGGCGTTGGCGCTGGAAAAGCGTCCCGAATTGCGCTACCAGCGCGGCGACACGCTGGCCCAGGATCTGGAGGCGGTGCTGGCTCAGATTCCAGTGGAACTGGCCAATAGCACGGGTGCCACCCCCCCCACCGGCGGGACAGGCATTCGAGCAAACTTTGCGGCTACAGTCCCAGGGCGCAGTGCACAATCCCCTTCCCCCAGCCGATCCCGCCAGCAAGACATGACCCTGGAGTTCTTCAGCGCCACCGATACCGGTCGTGTGCGCGACAACAATGAAGACTCGGTCGCCCTGGAACCGGGCGTCGGGCTCGCGGTGCTTGCCGACGGTATGGGGGGGTATAACGCGGGGGAGGTCGCCAGCCAGATGCTGACGACGTTCATCAAATCGGAGTTGGGTCGATGGCTGGCCGAGTCTGGCCAGCATGCGACAGACATCGATGTGCGACGGGCGATGGACATTTGCGTGGACAACGCCAACCGCGCGATCTTCAACGCCGCCAACACCAATCCGCGCTATGCGGGGATGGGGACGACGCTGGTGCTGGCGGTCTTCCGGGAACAGAGCCTGTTGCTCGGGCATGTGGGCGATTCGCGGGCCTATCGCTATCGGGAAGGCCAACTTGTCCAGCTGACGCGTGACCATTCGTTGCTGCAGGAACAGATCGATGCAGGTCTACTGACGCCAGAGGAAGCCGTCTTCAGCAGCAACAAGAATCTGGTCACGCGAGCCGTTGGCGTCGAGGATACGGTGATGCTGGAGGTGCATCAGCACGAGCTGTTGCCCGGGGACCAGATCCTGCTGTGCAGCGATGGCCTGTCCGACATGGTCGATGACGCCAGCGTGGCACAGGTGCTGCAAAGCCACAACGATCTGCCTGAAGCAGCGCAGGCGCTGGTGGACACGGCCAATGATCTGGGTGGCAAGGATAATATTGCGATCGTTCTGGTTCGCGCGGAAAGTCGCACCAAGCCATGGGCGTGGTGGCCATTCAGTCGCAACAATGGGCGCCGTTGAGGCGGCCCTCTACAAATAAAGACAGGACTCGAGGTCAAGCATGGGCAAGCTGGTGGTGTCGCTCGATGGCGTGGTGATCAAGGAAGTGCAGATCACCAAGGACAAGACCACGCTCGGCCGGCGGCCGTACAACGACATCGTCATCGACAACCTAGCGGTCAGCGGCGAACACGCCGTGCTGCAGATGGTCGGGGCGGATGTGTTCATCGAGGACTTGAACTCGACGAACGGCACGTACATCAACGGCAAGGCGATCAAGAAGCAATTGCTGTCGCACAGCGACGTGATTGAGGTCGGCAAATACAAGATCAAGTTCCTGCTCGAGGACAATGGCGACTACGAGAAGACGATGATCCTGCGGCCCGGCACTGCGCCGAGCAGCGGTTTCGGTCTGCCTTCCTCGTTCGGTGGGCTGGGTCCGGCGCCGGTGTCGACCGCGCCAGCGGCGATCAAGGTGCTGAACGGACCCGCGGCGGGCCGCGAGGTGTCGCTCACCAAGGTCGTGACGACGGTAGGCAAGCCGGGCGTGCAGGTAGCGTCGATCACCAAGAGACCGAGCGGCTATGTGTTCGCGCACGTCGAGGGTGGCGCCCGGCCAGTGGTGAATGGCGCGCCGTTGACGGCCGAATCGGTCCCCCTGAAGAACGGTGATGTGATCGAACTGGCTGGTACCCAGATGCAGTTCGTGCAGGCTTGATCGGTCCATCTCGATGCGAAGGGGCCCACGGGGCCCCTTTTGCTGCCCGGTCGGTGATCCAGCGGCGTGGTTTAGGCGCACCATCCTGTATCGAGATGATTCGGTGCTGTCGGGCGAACACCTACACGCGTGCAGGTTTTCACGGCATGGCGGCGGGGTCGCGTAAGCGACGGCAATAAACCTTCGAATCGAGGATTCGGCGCTTAGCGCCACACGAGGGTGCCTCTACAGTCTTCCGCATGAAGATTCGCGTGCTTGGTTGCGCTGGCGCCCTGGCGGCCGGCTACAGGACCACTTCCTTTCTGCTCGACGACGATGTGCTCATCGACGCCGGCAGCGGCGTGGCTGAGCTCACCGTGGACGCGATGGCCAAGGTGGACCACATCCTGGTGACGCATTCGCATCTCGATCATGTTCTGGCGATCGGCCTGCTGGCAGATACGGTCCAGCGTCGACGCGCCCAGGCTGGTCGTCCCCCGGTCAAGGTACACGCGCTGCCCGAGACTCTGCAGGCACTGCGTGCACATGTCTTCAACGGCGTGATCTGGCCCGACTTCACGCGCCTCCCCTCGCTGGAGCGGCCGGCTCTGACCTTCCATGAGTTTGCGGTGGGTGACCATCTCGATCTGGGCGGTGGCCGTCGAATCGAGGTCATCAGCGCCGCGCACACCGTGCCAGCTGTGGGATTTGCAGTCGATGGCGGCGCACCGGGTCACTGGGTCTTCACTGGCGACACCGGCCCGAACCCGGCGCTCTGGCAGCGACTGTCGGAAATCAAAGTGGCGCATCTGATCATCGAGTGCGCCTTCGGCGACGACGAGTGCGGTCTGGCTGGCATCAGCAAGCACCTGTGCCCGACGACGCTTCGCGACGAACTTGCAAAACTTGGCGGTGCAATCGACGTGCACATCACCCACATCAAGCCAGGAGAACGCGCGGCAGTGATGGACGCGGTCATGGGGCTTCACACAACCCATCGCATCTCGGCATTGGAGAATTTCCAGGAATTCACGCTGGCTTGATGTCTTCTTGCCGCATGCCTTGGCACTTGCAGCCCGCGCCGGACGTCCGCCGCGGGCTGCGTCGCTTCTGGACGCCGGATCTCCGCGTCGGCGTGATCTGACAAACCTTGTCAGCATCGGGAAAGGTGACAAATCTGGGCGTGTCGCCTGACAAAAAGCGTCACTTGAAGCCATGCCTGACTCCGCCAGGCCGTGATGTCATGCACAAATCAAGGACGGAATGAGCTGGCACGAGCCCTGCGTACATACCGCTCGTCTCTACCCCACTTCCTCTCTGGAGTTTTTATGAAGCGCGTTCAACAAGGTTTCACCCTGATCGAACTGATGATCGTCGTGGCGATCATCGGTATTCTGGCTGCCGTTGCTCTGCCGGCGTACTCGGATTACATCAAGAAGACCAAGGTTTCGGAAGTGATGGCCGCCGCTACGCAGCCCAAGGCTGCCATTCAGGAGTTCTACACGGTGAAGAACGAACTGCCGTCGAGCGCCAATATTCCGATGGAGAACATCAAGAGCCAGTACGTCGCCTCCGCCACTTGGGACGGCACGAAGGTCACGGCGACGTCGAAGAACATTACCGGTGCCGACGGCGACATCGTGCTGACCCCGACCCCCACTGCCGGTGGCGAATCGCTGAATTGGGCCTGCACGACGACCATCGACAAGAAGTTCGTCGCTGCTAGCTGCAAGCCGACCTGATCAGACGATCACTCTTGAAAACGGGGCCTCGGCCCCGTTTTTTGCGTTTGCGTCCATCCGCACCTTATCGCCATGAAGCTCATGCTCCGCCGATTGACCATTCTTCCGGCCTGCCTGGTGCTGATCCTGGGCCCATTTCTTTCCACGCTCATCTCGACGACACTGTCCGAGCATGATCTTGCGCGCGCGATCCAACTCCCGCTGCTATTAACGGCGGCGCTGGTGCTCGCCATCGATAGGGTTCCTTCGCCCCGCCCGGATCGATGGACTGTCGGTCTACTGGTCTCGCTTTTCATTCTTGTGAGCTTGTCCGCTGCCGGCTCGACCATGCCGATGGCGGCTTGGCGCGAGATCGCGCTGTTTGCGGGCCTATGCGCCTGGGCCGTAATGGTTGCGAGGACCTCGAAAGGCAATACCGGTGCGCTTTGGTTGGGGGCGATTGGGCTCTCACAACTTCTGTATGGGCTGACATTTTTCGGGGCTTATCGCTGCGGCGCTAGCGAATCAACTGCCCGTCCTGCTGTGGGAAATGAGCTTCGGATACGACAATCCTCGTTTCCTCAACCATGTTCAGGCTGCGGCGCTGCCGTTGCTGCTCGGTATTGCCGCGAGACCAGGTGCGACGTGGCGCATGCGTGCGATGGTCATCGTCGCATTGACCCTTCAACTGTTCCTGCTCGCGGCGACGCTAGGCCGCTCAACGATGGTGGGACTGCTGGCGGCGACGGCGATTGTCTTGCTTGTCCTTGGCCGGGATGCCCGTCGTTGGCTTGTGATCGGATTGGGTGCTGCGGTCTTCGCGGGCACCATCTACGCGGGGCTTCAATCGGGAGCGGCGCGGCTGCAGCAGACCGTCGGATACGCGCCGACGGTGAAGGAACTGACCAGCGATCACTCACGCGAGTATCTATGGGACATGGCGCTATCGGACGCCCGGAGTTCCCCGTGGCTTGGTGTTGGACCGATGCACTTTGCGCATGAGGTCAACGCCAAAGGCGCGCATCCGCACAACCAATACCTCCAGGCTGCCGCCGAACTGGGCTGGCCGGCAACGATGATTCTAGTTGCATTGATGTTGCGGGGAATTTGGGCGATGGCGCGCGCGCTGCGCATGGAACGGGATGTGGACCGTCGAGCAATCGGAAGCGGGCTAATTGGTGCTTGTGTTGCTGTGGCGGTCGATGCGTGCTTCTCCGGAAATCTGGTGATGCCCGTTTCGCAGATTTGGATCTTCTTGGTGATCGGGCTTTCGTTCGACTGGTACCGTGGTCGCTCTCGGTCTGCTGATGGCGTGACCGCCCCTCCCATCGCAGGTAGCGCTCCGGTCTGGTTGGTGGTGCGTATGGCGCTGGTAGCGGTTGCGCTTTGGTCATGTGCCGCAGCTCTCGAGGAAATCCAGACACCCACGCCACATCTGCATCTGGAAGGTGGTCGTGTGCCGTCTCCTCACGATGTCTCCCGGCCGCGCTTTTGGTCTTACGGCTGGTTCTAAACTTCGGCATCATGAATGCCTTGCTTCGCGCTCGCATCCGAGCCTCTTTGATTCACTTGGGCTTCAGTGCCCTTGTCGCGATTTCAGCCGCCGCGGCGGTTTTTCTTCTCTGGTACCCCTGGCCGTACACGGAAATATCAGGTGGTGCACAACTCTTCCTGCTGGTGACCGGTGTCGACCTTGTGATGGGTCCCCTGATCACTTTGGTGATCTTCGACGTACGAAAGCCGCGCAGGGAGCTTTGGCGCGACCTGTGCATCGTGGTTATCCTGCAGTTGAGCGGATTAGGTTACGGTGCCTACACCATGCACGAGGCTCGGCCTGTCGTGTTGGCGCTCGAGGAGGATCGCTTCCGCGTTGTCATCGCGGCCAGCGTGCAGACTCAAGAGCTGCCGCAGGCACCGACGGAGTTGGGGACTTTGTCGCTGACGGGGCCGCGGCTGGTCGGCACCCGACAGCCTGATAGCACGGACCGCGCGGACGCGGTGTTCCAGGCCTTGGCAGGCTCCGATCTCGGCATGCGGCCCCGTTATTGGACGGCTTGGGACGCTTTATCTCGCGCCAAAGCGCTCAATGCGGGGTTCCGGCTCGAGACGATGATCAAGGAGCGGGCCGGCGGAAGGCCTGGACCTGAACTGGCCGAAGCAATCGCCCGGACCGGGCTACCGGTGCAGCAACTGCGCGCCGTGCCCCTGATCGCTCGTCGAGATGGATGGTCGGTCCTTGTTGACGAAAGGACCGGAGATCCTGTCGGTTTCGCACCCATCGATAGCTTCTAACCCCTTGCCGGATGAGGTCGTGTCCCGCGCTCTCGTCGCAGTTAGAGTTCCGCCCTGTCCCCACGACCCGGACCGTTCATGACGCTCGCCGCGACAGCGCCCGCCGCCGATCTCCCTGCCTCCTCTACCGCGCCGCACTTCCAGGTCCTGACGCTGATCGGCTTGCTGCTGGGCGTAACGCTGGCGCCCCTCGTCGCCTATAACCAAACCCCCTCGGCCACGCTTTACAACCAGTTGGCGGCATTCGCAGGGCTGGGCCTGCTGGTCGCTGGTTTGGCTTGGGGACGATCGTTGCTGGCTGGCTGGCGCGTCGATGGCGTTTCCCTTGGGCTGTTGCTGATGACGGTGGTGGCTGTCGCCGCACCTTTCACCCACGAACTGCCCTGGTCGATGGCGCTGACCAGCATCGCCATGCTGCTCGGCGTTCTGCTGGCGGTACAGACCGGTCGAGCCGTGACACCCGGCCAGCGTGACGATGTGCTCACGCTCTTCTGCGTCGCGCTCGTGCTTGCAGGGCTGCTGAGCGCGATGGTCAGCTTCGTCCAGATGTTCTTCCCGTCGCTGGCCGACGGCACCTTCATCGCTCGTTCGGGCTTGGTGGGTCGCGCTGTCGGCAACATGCGCCAACCGAATCACCTCGCCAGCCTGCTGATGTGGGCCTGCGTGGCGTCGGTATGGCTGGCACAGAGCGGCTGGCTCGCGCGGAGGCTGGGCGGCGCGCTGCGAGGCACGATCTCGCTGTACCTGCTGCTGTTCCTGTTTGTGTTCTGCGTCCTGCTGAGCGCGTCCCGCACCGGGATGATCGGCATCGGCATGCTGGCGATCTGGGGCGCGATCGATGGCCGTCTCTCGCGCCGCGTGCGCATTGCCTTGGGGTCGACGCTGATCATGTTCGCGATCGGCTGGGGCCTGCTCGAGTGGTACACCGCCGTCAGCCATCACGCCTTCGGCGCGCAGTCGCGCGTATCGGAAGAAGGCGCCGGCTCCCCGTCCCGCATTGCGATCGTGAAGAACGCCATCGGCCTGCTGCAGCGTTACCCGCTCACCGGCTCCGGGTGGGGTGATTTCAATTTCGCCTGGACGATGACGCCGTTCCCGGATCGCCCGGTGGCCTTCTTCGATCACACCCACAACCTCGAACTGCAACTCCTCGTCGAGATGGGTCTGCCGCTGGGTCTGCTCACGTTGGGTTTGCTGGCCTGGGGGTTCTGGACCGGTCTGAAGCGGTCGATCGCTGGCAGTGCCGCTACTCGCTGTGCAGGGATGCTGGTCGCGATGATCGGTCTGCACAGCCAGTTCGAATACCCGCTCTGGTATGCCTATTTCCTGCTGCCTGCGGGGCTGGCATACGGCCTGTGCATGGTCGAGGACACGAAGGCCGCGGGCTCGAAGACCGAACCGGGACAGCGCCGTCCTGCGCTGGCTGCGCTCGGTCTCTTGACGGCGGCACTGGTGCCGCTCGTCGTGGTGGACTACCTGCGCATCGTTCACATTTACGCGCCGCCGGCGGGCGCCGTGTCGCTCGACGATCGCATCGCTGCGGGCCAGCGCTCCCCACTGTTCGCGCTGCAGGCCGACTACGCCGAAGCGACGGTTCAGCCGCCCGGCGCGGTGGCGCTCGAGGCCTCGCGGCTGACCGGTCATCACCTCATCGACACGCGGCTGCTGATGTCCTGGGCGAAGTCGCTCAACGCGGTGGGAGAGACCGACAAGGCCCGCTACCTGGTGCAGCGGCTACGCGAGTTCCGCAACGCAGCGAGCGAGGAATGGCTGGCCGAATGCGATGAAGTGGCGGCGCTCGGCGCGGCGGCGAAGCCGTTCCAATGCGAGGCTCCGCAGCGCGAGTACAGCTTCCGCGAGCTGCGCTGAGGGCGTCGATGAAGGCGAGATCGGTCGGGTGACCGACGCGCTCAGACCTCAGCGTGCCAGTCGCCCGACTTTCCGCCCTGCTTCTCCAGCACGCGGATCTGCTCCATCACCATGCCTCTGTCGGCGGCCTTGCACATGTCGTAAACGGTGAGCAGACCGACCTGAACGGCTGTCAGCGCCTCCATCTCCACGCCGGTGCGTCCGAGCGTCTCCACCTGCGCCGTGCAGATCACCGCGCTCGATCGCTCATCCAGCTCGAACTCGACCGTGACACGTGTAATCGGGAGCGGATGGCACAGCGGGATCAGATCCGAAGTTCGCTTGGCGGCCTGGATGGCCGCGATGCGTGCGACACCGATCACATCGCCTTTCCTGGCATTTCCATCGCGGATCAGCGCCAGTGTCTCGGCCTTCATCCGGATGCGACCGGCGGCCCGGGCCACACGGTGCGTGACATCCTTGCCGGAGACGTCCACCATGTGGGCTTGTCCGTTGGCGTCAAAATGGGTCAGAGGCGAGCTCATGAGCGCGGCAACAATCGCGAAACCGAAGAGGCGTCATCATAGTTCCCGCCCTGGAGATCCCTTGAAGCGAACGAACCCCATTCCCTTCACCCGGCGTTGCCTGGCGGCGCTGCTCAGCGCGGCGTTGCTTGGCCAGGGCGCCGTTGCGCAGGTGAACCTGCCGGCCTTGGGCGACTCGGTGTCGGCCGACGTCAGCATCAGCGCAGAGAAGAAGCTCGGCGATCAGGTCATGCGGCAGATCCGTCCTGACCCGGACTACCTCGACGATCCGCTGCTGCTCGAGTACGCGCAGAACACCTGGCAGCCGCTGGTGGATGCCGCGCGTCGACTCGGCAACATCAGCGATGACACCAGCGATCGCTTCGCCTGGGAGCTCTTCCTGGTCCGCGACCGGTCGGTGAACGCGTTCGCGCTGCCGGGCGGCTACGTGGGGATCCACCTGGGCCTGATCGCGATGACCGGGGCGCGCGACGAGATGGCGTCGGTGATGGGCCATGAGTTGTCGCACATCACTCAACGCCACATCGCGCGCAGCATCGTCGGAGACTCCCGCACCAGCGCGCTCGCCACGGTGGGTCTGCTTCTCGGCATCCTGGCTGCGGCGAAGGCTCGCAGCATGGACGGCGCTCAGGCGGTGATCGTCGGCAGCCAGGCGGCCGCTGCACAGGCGCAATTGAACTTCTCGCGCGACATGGAGCGCGAGGCTGACCGCGTCGGCTTCCAGGTCATGACGCAGGCCGGCTACCAGCCGGCCGGCATGGCTAGCATGTTCGAGCGCATGGAGCAGGCTTATCACCTGATGGATTCGGGGCAGTACCCCTACCTGCGCAGCCACCCGTTGACCAGCGAACGCATTGGCGAAGCGAAGGCCCGACTGGGCACGAGCACTCAAGCCAAGCTGGTCGGAACTCCGGAGCACGCCTTGATGGCGGCACGTGCGAAGGTGTTGATGGACCAGCGGACCGACCCTTGGCGGGTGCTCCAGGGCCTGGACGCCGGATCGAGAGCCGGAGAGAAGAACATCGACCAGTTGGCCGCCCGATACACGAGCGCGCTCGCGTCGATCAAGCTGCGTGACTTCTCGCGCGCCGAAGCCACCTTGAAGACGGCCGATGCCTTGGCCGGTCTGCTCGGCGCAGACCCGGGCGCGAAGCGCCTGCTCGTGTACGCGCATGCCGAGCTGGAAGTGGCACGAGGCAAGCCCGAAGCCGGCTTCGCGGCACTGGAGCCATTGAAGAACGAACGCTCGCGTCCGATGCTGATGATCCGTGCAGACCTCGCGCAGGCGGATCCGCGGCCGGAGGTGAAGCGCGAAGCCGCCGAGGCCCTCCAGACCCACCTCGCCCTGCATGCCCAGGACGCTCTGGCCTGGCAGGAAAGCGGGACCTTGTGGCAGCAACTCGGCCAACCGCTGCGCTCGTTGCGGGCGCAGGGGGAGACGCGGGCGGCGCTTGGGGACATCACTGGCGCGATCGACCGGCTCGCCTCCGCGGAACGGCAAGGTCGGGCGAGATCGGCCGACCAGTTCGAAGCCTCGGTGATCGACTCGCGCCTGCGGGACCTGCGCTACGAACGTCGCCAGATGCTCATGGAGATGTATCCGCGCGGCGTTCCGCCAGGCGCTGAGCCCTGATCGGGCGTTACTCGCTGTCCGGGAACAGGCGTTCGATCAGCACGTCGATGGCCATCCCGCACAGCGAGTAGATCAGCGAGCCGATCAACGCCGCGCCGAAGCCCGCGACGGTGAAGCCGTCCAGCACGCTGGCCGTTGCCCAGAACAGCAGCGCGTTGATGACGAACAGGAACAACCCCAGCGTCAACAGCGTGACCGGGAGCGTGAGCAGCACCAGCACCGGCCGCAGGACGGTGTTGAACAGGCCCAGCACGAAGGCCGCGATCAGCGCGGTGACGAAGCCCTTCACCTGGACGCCAGGATAAAGGTGCGCCACCAGCAGCAGTGCGGCGGCCAGCAGCAACCAGCGGGTCAGCGTTTTCATGTGCTCAGCATACCGGTATCGATCATCAGGAAAATACGAAGTTGAAGTTTTAAAAGTGAAGGATAATCCGAACCTTCCGAAGGGGGAGTAGCCGCGCGGCGCAGGCCGCGGCAGACGCCCGTCAAGACGTTGCCGTGAAGGCAGCCGGGCCCTGCACCTGATGCTGGATTCGAGAGGTCGTCAGACCCCGAGCCGCATCAGCCTTGCAAGACCCTTCGGCCTCAGCGTGCCACCCTGGCGGCACGCTGTCGTTGAAACCGGGACGGCGCTTGTCCGCCGTCCGCTTCTTGCAAGGAGCTCTCATGAGCACGATCGTCCCCATGTGGCTGTGGGTGGTATTCGTCGGCATCGTCGTGGTGTCCCTGATCCTGGACTTCGTCGTCCTGCGCAAGCAGGGCGCGCACGACGTGGGCGTCAAGGAGGCGATCAACTGGTCGCTGGTGTGGGTGGCGCTGAGCGTCGCCTTCATGGGCCTGCTCTGGTGGGCCGTACGCGACGGCACCGGCAGCACGGAACTCGCCAACACGAAGGCACTGGAGTTCATCACCGGCTACCTCATCGAGAAGTCGCTGGCGGTCGACAACATCTTCGTCTTCCTGATGATCTTCACCTACTTCGCGGTGCCCTCGGCCTACCAGAAGCGGGTGCTGATGATGGGCATCATCGGCGCCATCGTGCTGCGCACGGTGATGATCCTCGTGGGTGGCTGGCTGATCGCGCAGTTCCACTGGATCCTCTACCTCTTCGGCGCCTTCCTGCTGATCACCGGCATCAAGATGTGGTGGGCGGCCGGCCAGGAGCCCGACCTCGAGGACAACCCCGCGCTGAAGCTGCTGCGACGTGTGCTGCCGGTCAGCAAGAACTTCGACGGGGAGCGCTTCTTCACGCTCGAGAACGGCAAACGGATCGCCACGCCGATGCTGCTGGTGATCGCGCTGGTGGGCATGACTGACGTGATCTTCGCGGTGGACTCGATCCCGGCGATCTTCGCGATCACCAACGATCCGTTCATTGTGCTGAGCTCCAACATCTTCGCGATCCTGGGCCTGCGCGCGATGTACTTCCTGCTGGCGGCGATGGCGTCCAAGTTCCATCTGCTCAGCTATGGCCTGGCGGTGGTGCTGGTGTTCATCGGCGCGAAGATGATGCTGATCGACGTGATCAAGATCCCCGTGCTGCTGTCGCTGGGCGTGGTGGTGGCGATCCTGGCCATCACCATGGTCTGGAGCCTGCGCACCGCGCCCAAGCTGCCGGCACGCCACTCGGACGAGCCCCAGAAGGCGGCCGACTGACGCCGGGCTGACCGGATCCGGGCGAATGCCGGGTCCGGCGTTCATTGGCCCTTGAAACCCGCGCGACGCGCCAGCGTCCCGCGGGTTTTTGCTTTACAGAACAGAAACAGGGGCGTCGCGCGTTCGCCACGCGGAATGACCGCGGAACAGCAATCCTTTGACACAGTCAAATGAGAATGCTTAGCATTTGCGGCTTTTGAGCCCAACCGCTCTCAATCACTCGCCACCGCCAGCCAGACGCGATCAGGGAGGAGGCCCGCCACGTGCGCCGTGAAGCGCCGGGACGACGCCGCCAGCACGCGCAGCCAGCCGAGCCGATTCCTACAAGAACTTTTCCCTCGGAGCTCGATTCCATGTCCCGCTACATCAAGAGCCGCAAGCACGCGGTGGCCCCGCTGGCCGCGCTGGCAGCCTCCCTGACCCTCCCGCTGGCCCACGCTGCTGACACCCCGGCTCCCGCCGACGCCTCGACCGCCTCCGCCGCTGCCGCGCCCTACCTGCCGCAGGTGAAGGTCGAGGGCACCGCGCAGTCCGACTACAAGGCCGACAAGAGCGCGTCCTCGAAGCTGACCCAGCCGCTGCTGGAAACGCCCAAGACCATCTCGGTGATCAAGAAGGAAGTGCTGCGCGAACAAGGCGCCGTCTCCCTGATCGAGGCGCTGCAGAACACCCCGGGCATCACGATGCAGCTGGGTGAGAACGGCAACACCTCCGCCGGCGACACCTTCCAGATGCGCGGCTTCTCGGCCAGCACCTCGACCTTCGTCGACGGCATCCGCGACCTCGGCGCGGTGACCCGCGACGTGTTCAACATCGAACAGATCGAAGTCGTGAAGGGCCCGGCGGGCGCCGACACCGGCCGTGCCGCGAGCGCCGGCTACATCAACCTGATCAGCAAGCTGCCGCAAGTCGAGAACTCGATCGACGGCTCGGTGACCATCGGCGACGCGAGCCGCAAGCGCGCCTCGGTCGACGTCAACCAGAAGATCTTCGACAACAGCGCCGTGCGATTGAACGCGGTGTGGCAGGACTACGGCGTCCCGGGTCGCGACGAGGTCAAGCGCAAGAACTACGGCATCGCCCCGTCGATCGCCTTCGGCCTGAACACGCCGACCCGCTTCTTCCTGTACTCGCAGCATCTGCGTCAGAACAATCGCCCGGACGGCGGCATCCCCACGATCGGCTGGCCCGGTTATACGGCGGTGTCCTCCGCGACGGTGACCCCCGCCCAGGCGGCCGCGCTGATGGCGGCCCCGAAGATCGACAGCAAGAATTTCTACGGCAGCGTCCACGACTATGAGGACGTCAAGGCGGACATGGTCACCGCCAAGCTGGAGATGGACATCGGCAACCAGATGACGGTGCGCAACATCTCGCGCTACGGCCGCACGTACATGGACCGCATGGTCACCGGCATCAACACGATCGTCGCGGTGAACCCGGCCGACCGCAGCACGTGGACGCTGAGCCGTTCACGTCAGCGCGTCAACCAGACGAACGAGATCCTCGCCAACCAGACCAGCATCAACACGACGCTGTCGACCGGGGGCATCAAGCATGACCTGTCGACCGGCATCGAGCTGATGTACGAGAGCCAGGACAACCGCGCCTTCACCGCCGCCGCCGCGACGCCCGCCAACCTGTACAACCCGAACCCGAACGTCGACCTCGGCGGCTCCACCCGCAACGTGGCCGGCGACACCTCGGGCAGCACGACCACCACCGCGATCTACGCGCTGGACACCATCTCGGTCACCGACGCGCTGAAGCTGACCGCGGGCCTGCGCACCGAGCACTACAAGGTGAAGTACGCCAGCGTCGCCACCGGCGCCCTGGACACCGGCAAGTGGGTCACCAGCTGGAACGTTGCCGCGCTGTACAAGCTGGCCGAGAACGGCACGGTCTATGCCGCCGCCGCCAATTCGCTGACCCCTCCGGGCGGTGCCAACTCGACGCTCGCCGCCTCGGGTCAGAACTCGACGGCCGCCGATGCGCAGGAAGCGAAGAACTACGAGATCGGCACGAAGTGGGACCTGCTGAACAAGCGTCTGAACCTGACTGCCGCGCTGTACCGCAGCGAGAACGACGGCCAGGTCAGCGTGGACTCGGTGACCAACGTCGCGACGCAGGGGGGCAAGACCCGCGTGCAGGGGATCGAGCTGGCCGCGGTCGGCCAGATCACCAACTTCTGGCAGATCACCGCCGGCGTCCAGACCATGGATGCCAAGGCGCTGAATCAGCGCAGCGTCAACGCGACCACCGGCGTGCAGACCGTCACCGACGGCGTGCGTTGGACGCCGAAGTGGTCCGCCACGCTGTGGAACTCGTACCAGTGGAACGACTTCACCATCGGCGGCGGTGTGCGCCACACGGCGGACCAGAAGCGTGTCGTGACCGTGGCCGCGACGCCGTCGAACGGCCTGTCGACGCTGCCGGCCTACACCGTGGTGGACGTGATGGGCGCCTACCGCGTCAACAAGAACCTCAGCCTGCAGCTGAACGTCACCAACCTGTTCGACAAGGAATACATGTCCTCGCTGAACAACGGCGGCAGCCGCCTGGTGCTGGGCGCTCCGCGTGCCGTGACGCTGATGGCCAACATCGGCTTCTGAGCCTGGCCTGACCGTTTGAGGTAGGGTACGACCGGCCCGTCCCTGTCCTGGCAGGGGCGGGCCGCCGTCGTCCCGGCCTCCTGAATTGATTCGATCCGGACATGCTTCTTCACATCCCCGAAGTGCTCAGCAAGCAGGACGTGCGCGAGATGCGCAAGCTCCTGGACGCCGCGGACTGGACCGACGGCCGCGCCACCGTCGGTGAGCAGGGCGCGAAGGTCAAGCACAACCGGCAACTGCCGGTCGAGCATCCGGCCGCGCGCGAGATCGGCGCACACATCCGGGAGGTGCTGGCGCGGCATCCGCTGTTCATCTCGGCGGCGCTGCCGCTGCGCACGCTGTCGCCGCTGTTCAACCGCTACGAGGGCGGCGAGCATTACGGCTTCCACGTCGACGGCGCGATCATGCGCCAGCAGGGCACCGACCAGCCGCTGCGCAGCGACGTGTCCTCGACCCTCTTCCTGAGCGAGCCCGACGAGTATGACGGCGGCGAGCTCGAGGTCGTCGACACCTACGGCACGCACGAGGTGAAGCTGCCCGCGGGCGACCTCATCGTCTACGCGAGCACCAGCCTGCATCGCGTGACGCCGGTGACGCGCGGCGCGCGCATCTGCTCGTTCTTCTGGACGCAGAGCCTGATCCGCCAGGACTGGCAGCGCGCGATGCTGTTCGAACTCGACCAGACCATCCAGAAGCTGCGCGGCCGACTCGGCGACGATGCCGAGACCACCGCGCTCACCGGCCACTATCACAACCTGCTGCGCCTCTGGGCCGAGACATGAACGGACCCAAGAGTGCGAATCCCGGCAGCCCCGCGAAGCGGTCCGGCTGGCTGAAGCAGCTGCACCAGTGGCACTGGATCAGCTCCGCGATCTGCCTGATCGGCATGATCCTGTTCGCCGTCACCGGCATCACGCTGAACCACGCCGCCGACATCGAGTCCAAGCCGGCCATCGTCAGCAAGACCGCGCAATTGCCGGTCGAGCTGGCCGCGCCGCTGAAACCGAAGTCCGCCGACGAAGCCGACAGCAAGGCCCCGGTGCCCGCCTCGGTGCGCACGTGGCTGGCCAAGGAACTGGGCCGCGCGATCGACGGCCGCGAGGCCGAGTGGAACCGCGATGAGATCTACCTCGCGATGCCGCGCCCCGGCGGCGATGCCTGGGTCCGCATCGCGCGCGACAGCGGCGAGGTCGAGTTCGAGGACACCGACCGCGGCTGGATCTCCTACCTCAACGACCTGCACAAGGGCCGCCACACCGGTGTGGCCTGGAGCTGGTTCATCGACATCTTTGCCGTCGCCTGCCTGCTGTTCTCGATCACCGGGCTGCTGATCCTGAAGTTCCACGCGGTCAGCCGACCCAGCACCTGGCCCCTCGTCGGCCTGGGGCTCGTGATTCCCGCGCTGCTGGCGCTGTTGCTGATCCATTGACCGTCCGACGACCGACACGCGCCGCTCCGACGGCGCGGTGGTCGTCTTCCAGTTTTCTCGCCGCTTCCTCTTCTTCTCCGCTCCGAGCCGCCGCCAGGACCTCCCCACCTTCAACCGAGACTCGACCATGAATCGCTCCGCAAGTCGTACCCTCCTCCAGATCGGTGCCCTCGGCACGCTGGGCACCCTGGCCGTCGGCTCGTCCGCCTGGGCCACCACCGTCCAGCTCAAGCTGGAAGTGCCGCGCCTGAACGTCGCCGAATACCACCGCCCCTACATCGCCGTGTGGGTCGAGAAGGCCGGCGAGTCCGGCCCGGCCGTCGCGCAGCTGGCGGTCTGGTACGACACCAAGAAGCAGAACAACGCCGGCACCAAGTGGCTCAAGGACATGCGCCAGTGGTGGCGCCAGGGCGGCCGCAATCTCACGGTGCCTGCCGACGGCGTCACCGCCGCCACGCGCGCGCCGGGCGAGCACGCGATCTCGCTGGACACGAGTGCCGCGCTCGCCGCGCTGCCTCCGGGCAAGTACGAAGTCGTCGTCGAATCGAGCCGCGAAGCCGGTGGCCGTGAAGTGCAGCGCCTGCCGCTGACCTGGCCGGTCAAGGCCGCCGCGACGGCCAAGGCGCAGGGCGAGCACGAGCTCGGCGCGCTGGAACTGACGGTCAAGCCCTGATCGCGCCGCGACAGGCTCCATGACAAGACACGGAGGAACTCACCATGATGAAGACTTCGATCGCTTCGCTGATCGGTACCCGCATGGCGACACGCGTCGCTCCCGTCGCGCTGGCCATCGCCGCGCTGCTCCCGCTGACCGCGCACGCGCACATGACCTGGCTGCTGCCCAACAAGGCGGCCTTCGACGGCAAGGAGCCGGTGGCATCGTTCGACGCCGCCGTCTCGGAAGACCTCTTCAACTTCGAGCGCGCGCTCAAGCTGGAGACCGTGCGCGTCACCGCGCCCGACGGCAAGACCGTCGAGGCCGAGAACCGCAGCGCCGCCCGCCATCGCGAGAGCTTCGACGTGAAGCTGACGCAGGACGGCACCTGGCGCATCAGCAACGTCAGCCAGTCGCTGATGGGCGCGTACAAGCAGGGCGGCGAGACCAAGCGCTTCCGGGGCACCAAGGAAAGCTTCGCCAAGGACGTGCCGGCCGATGCCGAGGTCACCGCGCTGACAGTGATGAGCAATCGCCAGCAGACCTTCGTCAGCAAGGAAGAGGCCGGCAAGGTCGACTTCAAGCCCGAGGGCGACGGCCTGGAGCTGCTGCCGCTGGGCCCGGTCACCGACCTGAGCCACGGCGACAAGACGAAGTTCCGTCTGGTGCTGGACGGCAAGCCGGCCGCCGACGTGCAGCTCAAGCTGATCCGCGAAGGCAACCGCTATCGCTACAAGTTCGGCGAGGTCGAACTCAAGTCCGACGCGAAGGGCGAGTTCACCGTCGAATGGACGGAGCCGGGCCGCTACTTCATCGGCGCCAGCACTGGTCCGGCGCGCGGCCCGAACGCGCCCACCGGCACGCGCGAAGCGCCGGTGCAGCGCGCCAGCGTGAGCGCCACCTTCGAGGTGTTGCCGAAGTGAGCGCGACCAGCGGGACGATGGCGACGCGCGGCGCGGGCATCGCGCCCGAGCCCCGCGTTCTCGTCCCGCTGCGCATCGATGGCGAGCCGCCGGCGCTCGGCCAGGCCGTGCATGCGCTGGCCGGCGAGACGATGGGGACGACCTGGTCCGTGCGATTCATCGGTCCGTCGGGACTTCGCCTCGCTGCGATCGAGGCGGCGGTCGTCCACGCCTGCGACGAGGTCATCGCGCAGATGAGCAGTTGGGACGCGAGCTCGGACCTCAGCCGTTTCAATGGCGCCGCAGCGGGCACCGCGTTCCCCTTGCCCGAAGGTTTCGCCACCGTCGTCGACGCGGCGCTGCGCATCGCGGCCGAGAGCGACGGCGCCTATGACCCGACCGCCGGCGCGCTCGTCGCGCTGTGGGGCTTCGGCCCCTCGGGCGAGACCGCGCGCGCGCCGCGCCACGATGCGCCCGACTTCCATGCGCCGACGCCCGAGGCCTGCGAACGCGTCCATTGCGGCTGGCAATCGCTGCCATGGGACGGCACGCGGCACGTGCTATCCAACCGGGCGAGGCGACGCTGGACCTGTCGGCGATCGCCAAAGGCTTCGCGGTCGACCGCGTGTCCGCAGTCCTGACGGCACTCGGCATGCCGGACCACCTCGTCGAGATCGGCGGTGAACTCCGCGGGGCCGGGCTCAAGCCCGAGGGGCAGCCCTGGTGGGTCGACCTGGAGCCGCCGTCCGCCGATTGCGGCCTGGCGCCGGTGCGCATCGCGCTGCACGGACTGTCGGTCGCAACGTCCGGCGACTACCGGAAGTTCTTCGAGGAGGCCGGCGGACCGCGACGTTCCCACACCATCGATCCGCGCACCCGGCGGCCGATCGAGCACGGCCTGGCATCGGTCACGGTCCTGCACGACAGCGCGATGTGGGCCGACGGCTGGTCGACGGCGCTGATGGTGCTCGGGCCGGATGACGGCCTCGCCTTGGCGGAGCGACTCGGACTGGCTGCGCTGCTGGTGCGGCGTCGCGCGTCGGCTGAAGGCGGCGGCTTCGAGGAGCGCTTCTCCACCGCGATGCGCGCGCTGATGCTCTGATGGCTCCGATCCTGTCCCGACCCGCGGTGGCGCTGCTGCTGATCGCGCTCTATCTGCTGATGTGCGCCGCGGTCTGGTGGCGTCATCGTCGCCGACTGCGCCAGGCCGCCGACGCCGCCGCCGCGCTGCTGCCCGCCGCCGACGCGGGACCGCCGGTGCTGGTGCTGCACGCGAGCCAGACCGGTCAGGCCGAGGAGATCGCCTGGCAGACCGCCAAGGCGCTGCACCTGGCTGGCATGCCGGTGCGCGTGGCAGCGCTCGGCGAGATCGATCAGGAGGCCTTGCGCGGCGCGCGACATGCGCTGTTCATCGCCAGCACCTACGGCGAAGGCGACGCGCCGGACAGCGCGGCGCCATTCGCGCGCGACCTGATGGCGGCGGAGGGGAGCGGCCTGGATCTGTCCTCGCTGGAAGTCGGCGTGCTGGCGTTGGGCGACTCGACCTACACGCATTTCTGCGGCTTCGGCCGCGCGCTCGATGCCTGGTTGCACGAGCGCGGCGCGCGTCCGATGTTCGATCGCATCGAGGCCGATCGCGCCGACGAGCATGCGCTCGCCTCATGGCGCCAACGGCTCAGTCACTTCGCCGGCACCGCCGATCTCGCCGAATGGGAGATGCCGGTCTTCACGCCGTGGCGTCTGCGCGCGCGGCGACATCTGAATCCCGGCAGCCAAGGCGGCCCGGTGTTCCATCTGGAACTGACACCGGCGGACGGCTCGCCGCTGCCGGGCTGGGAGGCGGGCGATCTCGTGCAGGTGAGCGTCGCGGCCGATGGCGCCGACGACGCCGATCACGACGCGCAGCGGCCGCGCGAGTACACGATCTCCTCGCTGCCCTCGGACGGGCGCGTCGAGCTGATGGTCCGACGCACCGCGCGCGAGGACGGCACGCCCGGACTCGCGTCGGGGTGGCTGACCGGAGGGCTGCCGCTCGAAGGCACCGTGGCGATGCGCCTGCGCTCGCACGCGAGCTTCCGCATCGGTGCGAACGCCGATCGCAAGTTGATCCTCGTCGGCAACGGCACCGGACTGGCGGGACTGCGCGCGCACCTGAAGGCGCGCGCGGCGACCCGCATGGACACGACGAACCCCGCCGGCCGGCCCGTCGATCACGACAAGGCGCACGCACCGGTCTGGCTGCTCTTCGGTGAACGCCAGTCGGCGCACGACGCGCACTACCGCGATGAGATCGAGGCCTGGCAGCGCGACGGCCTGATCGCGCAGGCGGACTGGGCCTTCTCGCGCGACCAGACCGAGCGCGTGCATGTGCAGCATCTGCTCGCGCGGCACGCGCAGCAGCTGCGCGAATGGGTCGCCGACGGCGCCGCGTTCTACGTCTGCGGCAGCCTGCAAGGCATGGCCGGCGCGGTCGACGCGGTGTTGCGCGAGACGCTCGGCGAGGCCGATGTCGACGCCCTCATCCGCGATGGCCGCTACCGTCGCGACGTCTACTGAGCGCGCCGACCTGGATGCGGACGACGATGCGCGCGCGGCGCGATGACCACGGGGAACCCCGTAGGTGAAGACGTGCGGCGCGCGTAGGACACGCGGAGATTGATGCGCGGCTGCGACAAACACGGGCCACGACGTTGACTTCGAGGCCGTTTTCCCCCGGTAAAGCCTTCTCAATGACAGAGGTGCGCAGTACCATTGCCCGCGCAGGGTGCCATCGAGTACCGAAGGCGTCAGACCTTCACCAGGGCCCGGCACATCAACAACCCTTGATGGAGAGAATCGAAATGGCAACTGCGAAGAAGGCTGCGCCCGCCAAGAAGGCGGCACCGGCCAAGAAGGCGGCTCCGGCGAAGAAGGCCGCCGCTCCCGCGAAGAAGGCGGCTCCGGCGAAGAAGGCCGCGCCCGCGACGAAGGCGGCAGCCCCTGCGAAGAAGGCTGCTGCTCCCGCGAAGAAGCGCACCCCCAACGCCGCCTTCATGAAGGCCCTGACCCCCAGCCCCGCGCTGGCCGCGATCGTCGGCGACAAGCCGCTGCCGCGAACCGACGTGGTGAAGAAGGTCTGGGAATACATCAAGAAGCACAACCTGCAGGACGCTGCGCAGAAGCGCGTCATCAACGCCGATGCCAAGCTGAAGGAAATCTTCGGCAAGGCCAAGGCCGACATGTTCGAGATGACCCGACTGATCAACAGCCACCTGAAGGATTGAACGGAGGGGTCGCGAGACCCCGCCGCATTCCGGACAAGGCCCGCCTCGCGCGGGCTTTTTTCTATGTCCGCCGGTCGGCCGCGCTCAGCGCGGCTCAGCGAGGCTCAGAGCCGTTCAAGGGCCGCGCGCAACTGGCGCACGTCGATCGGCTTGAGCCAGTAATCCTGGAAGCCCGCGGCACGCGCACGCTGGCGTTGGTCGTCCATCACGTCGGCGGAGAGCGCGATGCAGCGCAGCTGAGTGAGTTGCGGCTGGGCCCGGACCAGGGCCATCAACTCCAGGCCGTTCATGTCGGGTAGGTTCATGTCCATCAGCACCAGCGAGGGCGTGACGCGCGACAGCGCGTCCATCGCCTGCGCGCCGGTCTCGGCGATGTCCAGGGTCCAGCCGGGCATCAGACGGAACACCTCTTCCATCAGCACGATGTTGATGCGGTCGTCCTCGACGTAGAGGACGTGACGGGCGGCGGTGGGGGACGACATGGCGGTGGCTGGCAGGGGACACGGCACGATAACAGCGAATTTCCGAGAGGGCAGCGTTGTCCATGCCGCCGGTGCTTTTACCCTGGGTGTGCGAACTGCGAGAGCAGTGTGACAAAAACCACGCGCGACCACACCCCCGGCTGAGGGGACGGCCCGTAGCGACGGGGTTTCGCTCCCTACACTCCCGACCAATTCCTGTCACATCCCGTGATTCAAGCGCACGGATGGATACAGGAAAGACTGCCGGCAAGGCCTGACCCCGACGAGGTGTTCTCACGGAGGCGGCCGCCGAATAAAGAGATCAGTCATGTCGTTGGTGGCCGCATTCGCGTTGGCCGCGTCCACGGTGACGCTGCCGAACTGTTCCTGGGATCGACCCGGCGTGAACCCGTTCATGGGGGATCTCGTCGCGGCCGTGGACCGGTACAAGGACATCCCGGCGGCCACGCGCGCCAAGCTGAAGACCCGCATGGCGGCGCGTCAGTACGACGAGATCGTCGACATCCATCGCGACAGCATCGTCGGCCGCTACGACTACGGTGCGGAGATCCGCGACATGCACTTCGGCGCCGGATCGGTCTGCAAGACCGTCACGCGCGGCAAGTGGACCGAGCAGACGCTGGAACGCGGCCTCGTGTATTGCGAGGACGGTCAGTGCATCCTGGTGCCGACGGTCTGCCGCAATGTGAGCCGCATCTCGCGCGGCCAGCTCAAGCCCGCCGCGGGCGGCGCGCAGACGGCGAAGAACGAGGAAGGGCCGCTGATGTTCGAACCGCCGGCGGCCGGTGCCGCCGAAGGCGCGGGCGATCCGGGCAGCTTCTCGCGGACGGCAGCGCTGCCGCCAACAGCGACGTCCGATACCAGCCTGCTCGCGCCCACCACGCCGCGCAGCAGCAGCAGCGGACTGAGCGGCGGCGCGGCGCCCCCTGCGGGTGGCAGCCCCGGCATCATCACGCTGCCGCAGATCCCGCAGAACAGCGGTGGCAACGGCGGCACGCTGCCGGTGGTGCCGGGTGTGCCGGAGCCGCAGACGTGGCTGCTCTTCGCGTTGGGACTGGGCGCGCTGGCATTCGCGGTGAAGCGCAAGACCGTCGCTTGACTGCACCGGTCGGCGCGCGATCAAGCCGACCTCAGCCCCTCTTCTCCATCTCCCTCCTTCACTTGCCTACCGGCAAGTGAATTCCCTCTTAAGTTCCGAAGAGGGGCTGAGGTCGTCTCGATCCGAACGATCGAGTGGTGCGAGGAGCGAAGTGCGGAGCGTTGATCAGCCGCGGGCGAGCAGCGGCTTCAGATAACGACCCGTGTGGCTGGCCTCGCAGGCGGCAACGTCCTCGGGCGTTCCTGCGACGAGCAGGCGGCCGCCACCGGATCCTCCTTCGGGACCCATGTCGATCAGCCAGTCGGCCGTCTTGATGACGTCGAGGTTGTGCTCAATGATCACGATGGTGTTGCCCGCGTCGCGCAGTTGATGCACGACCTTCAGCAGCAGCGCGATGTCCGCGAAGTGCAGGCCGGTCGTCGGCTCGTCCAGGATGTAGAGCGTGCGGCCGGTGTCGCGCTTGGACAGCTCCAGCGCCAGCTTGACCCGCTGCGCCTCGCCACCCGACAGCGTCGTCGCGCTCTGCCCCAGCTTCACGTAACCCAGCCCGACATCCATCAGCGTCTGCAGCTTGCGCGCCAGCGTCGGCACCGCGCTGAAGAAGGTCAGCGCGTCCTCCACCGTCAGGCCCAGCACCTCGGAGATGTTCCGGCCCTTGTAGAGAACCTCCAGCGTCTCGCGGTTGTAGCGCTTGCCGAAGCAGGTGTCGCACGGGACGTAGACATCAGGCAGGAAGTGCATCTCCACCTTCAGCACGCCGTCGCCCTGGCAGGCCTCGCAGCGGCCGCCGGCCACGTTGAAGCTGAAGCGGCCCGCGCCGTAGCCGCGCTCGCGCGCGGTGGGCATCTCGGCGAACAGCTCGCGGATCGGCGTGAAGAGGCCGGTGTAGGTCGCCGGGTTCGAACGCGGCGTGCGGCCGATCGGCGACTGGTCAACGTTGATGACCTTGTCGAAGGCGTCCATGCCCTCGATCTCGTCGTGCTCGGCCGGCTCGGCGTGGCTCTGGTAGAGCTTGCGCGAGACCGCCGCGTACAGCGTGTCGTTGACCAGCGTGCTCTTGCCCGAACCGGACACCCCCGTCACGCAGGTCAGCAGCCCGACCGGGAACTCCGCGGTCACGCCCTTGAGGTTGTTGCCGCGTGCGTTGACGATCTTCAGCGTGCGCGGGTCGGGGCTGTCCGCCAGCGCATGGCGCTTCTTCGGAACCTCGATGCGGTCGAGACCGCTCAGGTAGCGACCCGTGGAGGACTCATGATTCGCCGCGACTTCCTCGGGCGTGCCCTGCGCCATGATCCGGCCGCCGTGGACGCCCGCGCCCGGACCGAGGTCCAGCACGTGGTCCGCCGCGCGGATCGCGTCCTCGTCGTGCTCGACGACGAGCACCGAGTTGCCCAGGTCGCGCAGTCGCCGCAGCGTGGCGATCAGGCGGTCGTTGTCGCGCTGGTGCAGGCCGATGCTGGGCTCGTCCAGCACGTACATCACGCCCGTCAGGCCCGAGCCGATCTGCGACGCGAGCCGGATCCGCTGCGCCTCGCCGCCCGACAGCGTGTCGGCGCTCCGGTCCAGGCTCAGGTAGTTGAGGCCGACGTCGTTGAGGAAGTGCAGCCGCGAGGCGATCTCGCGGATCACCTTGTCGGCGATCTCGGCCTTGGCGCCCTTGAGCTTCAGCCCCTCGAAGTAGTGCAGCGCCTCGCGCAGCGTCGCGTGCTCGACCTCATAGATCGGCTTGCCGCGTTCGCCCTCGGCGGCTTCGGCCGGTTGCAGCAGCACGTTGCGGGCTTCGCGGCGCAGCCGCGAGCCGTCGCACTGCGGGCAGGGCTTGGCGCTCTGGTAGCGCGCGAGCTCCTCGCGCACGGCGGCCGAGTCGGTCTCGCGATAACGCCGCGTGAGGTTGGGCAGGATGCCTTCGAACGGGTGGGCGCGCTTGACGCTGCGCTTTTTCCCGTTCGCACCCTCGGCCTCGTAGGTGAAGCTGATCTCGTCCTCGCCGGAGCCCTGCAGCAAGACCTGACGCGCCTGCTCGGGCAGGTCCTCGAACGGCAGCTCGATGTCGAAGCCGTAGTGCTTGGCGACCGTCTCCAGCATCGAGAAGGTGTAGGCGTTGCGCCGGTCCCAGCCCTTCACCGCGCCGCTGGCCAGGCTCAGGGTGGGGAAGGCGACGACGCGCTCCGGATCGAAGACCGTGACCTGGCCGAGGCCCTCGCAGGACGGGCAGGCGCCCACCGGGGAGTTGAACGAGAACAGCCGCGGCTCGAGTTCCGGCAGCGAGTAGCTGCAGATCGGGCACGCGAACTTGCTGGAGTAGATCGCCTCCGTGCCGCTGTCCATGTTCAGCACCAGCGCGCGGCCGTCGGCCAGGCGCAGCGCGGCCTCGAAGCTCTCGGCCAGGCGCTGGCGCAGCGTGTCGGCGCTGTCGTGGCGCAGCTTGATGCGGTCGACGACGACGTCGATGTCGTGCTTCTCGGCCTTCTTCAGCGCGGGCAGCTCGGTCACCTCGACGGTCTGGCCGTCGACGCGGAAGCGGACGTAGCCCTGCGCCTGCAGGTCCTGGAACAGCTCGACGAACTCGCCCTTGCGATCGCGCACGACCGGTGCCAGCACCATCAGGCGAGACTCGTCCGGCATCGCCAGCACCGCGTCGACCATCTGGCCGACGCTCGACGCCTCCAGCGGCAGGTGATGGTCGGGGCAGAACGGCGTGCCGGCGCGCGCATAGAGCAGGCGCAGGTAGTCGTGGATCTCGGTGACCGTGCCCACGGTGGAGCGCGGGTTGTGGCTGGTGGCCTTCTGCTCGATCGAGATGGCCGGCGACAGGCCCTCGATGACGTCGACATCGGGCTTGTCCATCAGCTGCAGGAACTGCCGAGCGTAAGCCGACAGGCTCTCGACGTAGCGGCGCTGTCCCTCGGCGTACAGCGTGTCGAAGGCCAGCGAGGACTTGCCCGAGCCGGACAGGCCGGTGATGACGACCAGCTGGTTGCGCGGCAGGTCGACGTCGATGTTCTTGAGGTTGTGGGTACGGGCGCCCCGGACGCGGATCATCGGCGTCTCGCCGACCGGTCGCAGCGCCTGTCCCAGGTATCGGCCGGCGCCCGACTGCAGCTCTGCGCCCGCCTTCGGCTCGGCGCTCGGCTCGGACGGGGCGGGGACGGCGGGCGGGACTTTCTTGGACATGGGGGCCGGGAGACAGCTGGAGTCGAACTCGCCATGATAGGGCCAGGGCTGGTTCCGCGCCGGGCCCTGCTGACACCGCGTGGCAGCGGGAGGAATGCCTAAATCCTTCCCGGTGACCCCGTCTTTGCGGGGGGGCTCCCACATTTCGGACGTGCAGAATCAGCCATCCCCCTCCTGCCCCACCCTCCTTGATGAAGCTCAAAGCGCCGTCGCTGTCGCTGCGCAGCGTGATCCTGCTTGCGGTGGTGATCGGAATCGCCGTGCCGGCGCTGGCGCTGGTGGCCTTCAGCGATGCCTTCATCCGGCGCAGCCTGGAGCCGGTGCTGGAAGGCCAGCGCGCGGCCGTGCTGACGCTCGCCGCGAACGGCCTGGCCGAGCCGCTGTGGACGGTGGACAGCCCGGCGGTGCAGCGGGCGCTGGATCAGCTGCTGTCGGACGTGAACGTCTGCGCGGTCGAGCTCAGCGAGGAACGCGCCGACACCCGCGATGTCGTCCGCACCAAGTGCAGCCCCGGCTGGCCGACGGTCACGCTGGCGGCGACCATCCAGCGCGACGCGCAGGTGCTGGGCAGCCTGCGGGTGCAGTTCGACGACGCCGCGCAGGAGCGCATGCTGGAAGAGGGCCGTCAGCAGACGGCGCTGATCGTGGCGTTCCAGGTGGCGGCGGGTGTCGTCATCGTGCTGCTGGTCTTCTATCTGCGTCTGGTGCGACCGATCGACCGCCTGAAGCAGCTGGCCAGCGCGATCGCCGAACGCCAGCCGGTCCCGCGCCTGCGCTGGAACCGCAAGGACGAGCTGGGCCAGCTGGGCGTCCACCTGGACCAGATGGGCCAGCAGATCGCCGGCCTGCTGGCGGACATGGAAAGCAAGAACGCGCAGCTGCATCAGCTGGCGATGTACGACCACCTGACCGGACTGCCCAACCGGACGCTGTTCCGCGAGGTGTTCCTGCACGAGGCCGCCGTGGCGCGCCGCGAGCAGACGCATCTGGCGCTGCTGTTCGTCGACCTGGACCGCTTCAAGGCGATCAACGACTCGCTCGGCCACGCGGCCGGCGATCGCATGCTGCTGCAGGCCAGCGAGCGCCTGCGCCAGGCCGTGCGTGAATCGGACCTGGCCTGCCGCGTCAGCGGCGACGAGTTCCTGCTGCTGATGCGCGATTCGAGCGAGCACGTCGGGCATGCGGCGCAGCGGCTGATCGAGGCGCTGAACGCGCCGCTGCAGCTCGAAGGCGGCGTGGCGAGCGTGTCGGCCAGCGTCGGCATCGCGCTGTTCCCGCGCGACGGCGAGGACTTCGACACGCTGGTCCGGCACGCCGACCTGGCCATGTACCGCGCCAAGCAGATGGGCCGGTCGCGCTACAGCTTCTTCCAGCAGGACATGGACGCGGCGGCGGTGGAGCGGATGGAACTCGAGCGCGAGCTGAAGCTGGCGCTCGAACGCGACGAGCTGCTGCTCCATTACCAGGCCGTCGTGGACGCCCGCACCGGCGAGTGGTCGGGGCTGGAGGCGCTGATGCGCTGGCAGCATCCGCAGCGGGGTCTGGTCATGCCGGGCCAGTTCATCGAGCTGGCGGAAGAGACGGGGCAGATCCTGGCGCTCGGCTGGAGCACGATCGAGCAGGCCTGCGCTCAGCTGGCGCGCTGGAAGACGGCGGGGCGGCACCCGGGGCCGATCTCGATCAACCTGTCGGCGCTGCAGTTCCGGGAACCCCGGCTGGCCGAGCGCATCGCCGAGTCGATGCGCCGCCACGCCGTCGCTCCCGGCGAACTGGCGATCGAGCTGACCGAGAGCTCGCTGCTGACCGACACCGACACCGTCCTGCAGACGCTGGCGCGTCTGTCGGAACTGGGCCTGAGCCTGTCGGTGGACGACTTCGGGACGGGGTATTCCTCGCTCGCCTATCTGAAGCTGCTGCGCCCGGCGCGCCTGAAGATCGACCGGGCCTTCGTCCGCGACCTGCCCAACAGCGCCGACGACCGGGCGCTGGTCCGCGCCATGATGGGCATGGCCGAGGCGCTCAGCATCGACGTCGTCGCCGAGGGCGTCGAGACCGAGGCGCAGCGCGACGCGCTGCTGGCGCTCGGCTGCTGGCAGCAGCAGGGCTATCTCTACTGCCGGCCGCAGCCCGCCGTGGCGCTGGCGGACCGGCTGGCCGCCTGGCCGCCCCAGGCTGGGGCATCGCTCGCCGCGAGCGTCTGAGACCACCCCCCTAACTTCCGTTCAGCCGGCTGGCCGGCATTTCGGCGCGCGATTGCGGCAATTCGTCGCGTCCGGATGGCCTTGTCATGGACGGCGGCGCACAGTGCAACCTCGTTGAACCTTCCAGGACAGGAAAGACACCGCAGGGGACCACCATGAACGACGCCGCAAAGACCTTCCTCACCGCCCTGGCCGCCGTGGCCAGTGCCGCCGTCATCGCCTTGTGGCTGGCGGACACGAACGAGGCCGCGCGTCCGTCCAACACCCTGCCCCTGCACTGGGCCGAGCAGACCATGCCGGGACCTCAGGCCGATGAGGCCAGCAAGCCGCGCGGATGACCGTGCGGCCTGCGCTCCGATAGACGCCACGCTTCCCCCCGGCATTTCGAAGCCCGCCTGACCAGCGGGCTTCTTTTTTTCGCCCGCTCCGGGTGTCCGCAGTGTCCGATGTGTCCGCGGACACAGGAAGCCCGATCGCTCAGAACATCGATGGAATGGGCGATCCCGGCGATCGATGCCTTCCACTCATCCATTCGTCGCGATTCCGCGCAGTTCACTCCGCCGCCGCGCGCATTCGTCGCTTGTGGCTCGCGAAGCAGGGCCGCAATGACGACACTGACTTCACTGACACACGCAACCCCTTCAAGGAGATCGACATGAGCACCACCACTTCCAAGACCCGCTCCACCCGCAGCCCGCGCATCGGCATGACCGGCGCCGCGAGCTTCAAGGCCTTCGCCTTCGGCATCGGCGCCACGCTGGCGATCGCATTCAGCCTGCTCCACGTGCAGGAACAGCGCGAGCAACGCGCCGCCGTCATCACGCTGGATCCGGTGGTCATCACCGCCAAGCGCACGCAGCTGCCCACGGTCTACATCACCGGCCGCCGCGACACGTCGGCCGACGGCCGGCAACTGGCCGCGGCCGCGCAGGTCGGTTGCACCACCCAGCTCTGCTGAGCTCCCGCGGTTGCGCTGTCAGAGCGGCGACCGCGGCAGATCAGCTGTAGCGCTCGCCAACGAAAACGCCCGGCATTGCCGGGCGTTTTCCTTTTCATCAGGGCGATCGCATGACGATCGCATGACGATCGCATGACGATCGCATGACGCGACGAAGGGCTCGACGGGGCCGCGGGGTCAGTCCTCGCTCAGTCCTCGCTCAGCACGCGCAGCAGCGCGTCGCCGTAGGCCTCGAGCTTCTTCGCGCCGATGCCGCTGATGCCGGACATCTCGTCGAGGGACTTCGGTTGCACGCGCGCGAGCTCCGCGAGCGTGACATTCTGGAAGATCACGTAGGCCGGCAACCCGTGTTCGCGTGCCACCTCGGCGCGCCAGGTCTTGAGCGCGTCGAAGCGCCCCTGCGCCGCCGCGTCCAGATCGGCCTCCGCTTCCGAGCGCCGGGCCGACGATGCGCCCGTGCGGCTGGACTTGCTCCGCTTGGTCGGCGTGGCGGGCTGACGCAGCAGCATCCGCACTTCGCCGCGCAGCACGGCCTTGGCCTCGCCGCCGAGGGAGAGCGTGTTGTATTCGCCCTCCGTCACCGCGTAGCCCAGCGCGATCAGCTGGCGGATCACCGCGCGCCACTGCTGCTCGCTGAGCGATGCGCCGACGCTCCAGGTGCTCAGCTCGTGGTGCCGGTACTGCTTGACCTTGTCGGTCTCCTTGCCGCGCAGCACGTCGATCAGGTGGCCGGAGCCGAAGCTGAATCCCGTCACCTGATGGAAGCGGTAGATGCACGACAGCGCCATCCGCGCCGCCTCGGTCGCATCCCAGGTTGCGGGCGGGTTCAGGCAGTTGTCGCAGTTGCCGCAGGGCTGGCTGTCTTCGCCGAAGTAGGCCAGCAGCCGCACTCGCCGGCAGTCGATGGCCTCGGCCAGCGCGAGCAGCGCGTCGAGCTTGCCGCGCTGCACCTGCTTGAATTCGTCGGTGGACGGGCTCTCGTCGATCATGCGCCGCTGCTGGACGACGTCCGCCAGGCCGTAGGCCATCCATGCCTCGGCCGGCGCGCCGTCGCGACCGGCGCGGCCGGTCTCCTGGTAATAGCCCTCGATGTTCTTGGGCAGGTCCAGGTGGGCGACGAAGCGCACGTCGGGCTTGTCGATGCCCATGCCGAAGGCGATGGTCGCGACCATCACGATGCCGTCCTCGCGCAGGAAGCGGTCCTGGTGGCGCTTGCGCTGGTCCTGCTCCATGCCCGCGTGGTACGGCAGCGCGTTGATGCCCTTGGACCGCAGCCAGTCGGCGGTCTCGTCGACCTTCTTGCGGCTCTGGCAGTAGACGACGCCGGCCGCGTCCTCGTGCTCGTCCTGGATGAAGCGCAGCAGCTGCTCGCGCGGGCTGTCCTTCTCGACGATCAGGTAGCGGATGTTGGGCCGGTCGAAGGACGCGACGAAGACCCGCGCCTCTTCGAGCTGCAGCCGCTCGATGATGTCGGCGCGGGTGATGTCGTCGGCGGTGGCCGTCAGCGCGATGCGCGGGATGTCGGGGAAGCGCTCGTGGAGCAGGCTCAGCGACAGGTATTCACTGCGGAAGTCGTGGCCCCATTGGCTGACGCAATGCGCCTCGTCGATCGCGAACAGGCTGAGCAGGCCGCGCTCGTACAGCGACTGCATCTGCGCGATGAAGCGCGGCGTGTTGACGCGTTCCGGCGCGGCGTACAGCAGCGTGATGCGGCCGGCGAGCATCTCGCGCTCGATGCGCTGCGTTTCCTCGGACGTCTGCGTGGAGTTGAGGAACGCGGCTTCGACGCCGGCCTCCTCGAGGGCGCCGACCTGGTCGTGCATCAGGGCGATCAGCGGACTGACGACCACGGTGACGCCATGGCCGGCGCGCTGGCGCGCGATCGCGGGGATCTGGTAGCAGAGCGACTTGCCGCCGCCGGTGGGCATGAGGACCAGCGCGTCGCCGCCGGCGGTCACGTGATCGACGATCGAGGCCTGCTGGCCGCGAAAGGCGCTGTAACCGAACACCTCTTGCAGGATGTCGAGCGGGACGGGATGATGGCTGGACGAACTCATGGAGCTCTCGATTGTCCCGCACATCGACGGGTCCGCCGTTGACCCGATCCCGATCGGGCCGAGATCCGGGCCCCGGTCGGCGCAGAGCGGCATCGAACCTCCACAGCACAGGCAGACACGTCGACCATGATCGCTGCGCCGTTGCCCGATGACGAGAACGCCCGCCTGTCCACGCTGCGCGTGCTGCAGGTGCTGGACACGGATCCCGAGGAACGCTTCGACCGCCTGACGCGGATGGCCAGACGGCTGTTCCAGGTGCCGATCGCGCTGGTCAGCCTGATCGACGCGGACCGGCAATGGTTCAAGTCCGCGCAGGGCCTGGACGTGCGCGAAACACCGCGCGACCTCAGCTTCTGCGGCCACGCCATCCTGTCGGAAGACATCCTGCTGATCCCCGACGCGCATGCGGATCCGCGCTTCGCCGACAACCCGCTGGTGACCGGCCCGCCGCACATCCGCTTCTACGCGGGCTGCCCGGTGCGTGCGCCGAGCGGTCACCGGCTCGGCACGCTGTGCCTGATCGACCGCGTGCCGCGCGGCTTCGACGCGGACGACCAGGCGACGCTGCGCGATCTGGCCTTCATGGTCGAACAGCAGTTCGCGGCGATGTACATGGCGATGGTCGACGAACTCACGGGTCTCGCGAACCGGCGTGGCTTCGAATCGCAGGCGGGCCACGTGCTGGCGCTCTGCCGACGCCAGCAGTGGCCGGCGACGATGCTGTACTTCGATCTGGATCACTTCAAGCACGTCAACGATCGATACGGCCACGCGGAGGGCGACTGGGCGCTGAAGTCCTTCGCGGACATCCTGCGCTTCTGCCTGCGGGCGTCGGACGTGGTGGCCCGCACCGGCGGGGACGAGTTCGTGGCGCTGCTCAGCGGCACGGCCACCGAGCAGATGGCCCCGGCGCTGGAGCGGGTGCGGGCGCAGGTCGGCGCGCTCAATCTGCGCGCGCAGCGGGGCTACGAGTTGGCCTTCAGCGTGGGTGACGCGGCGATGTCCGCGCACAAGCAGTCGAGGCGGCGGCTGGACTGAGCCGCGGGCTCCCGATCCAGGTCGTTCAGCGACTTGGAGATGCCATCGGATTGGTGTTTGCTTGGAAGTGTCCTGGGAAAGGGCAGGCGGCATAATCCGACCCCTGCGCCGCGTTTCGGGAAGCCGAACCGGTCCGAAACAGCTCAATGCAACCCGAAACGCCTGTTCCGGGCGATTGGCGGCGCAAAAGCATCCTTTTCAGAACACCCCAACCATACGCAAGCGAAGGCAACCACCATGGCCTCGGTCAACAAAGTCATCATCCTCGGCAACCTGGGCCGTGATCCCGAACTGCGCTACACGCCGAGCGGCAGCGCGGTGTGCAACGTGAGCATCGCGACGACGCGCAACTGGAAGAGCCGCGAAGGCGGCGAGCGCCAGGAAGAGACCGAATGGCACCGTGTGGTGTTCTACGACCGCCTGGCCGAGATCGCCGGCGAGTACCTGAAGAAGGGCCGCCCGGTCTACGTCGAAGGCCGCCTGAAGACCCGCAAGTGGCAGGACAAGGAAGGCAAGGACAACTACACCACCGAGATCATTGCCGAGCAGATGCAACTGCTGGGCGGCCGTGACGGCGGCGATGAGATGGGCGGTGGCGGTGGTGGCGGCTACAGCCGCGAGCAGCGCGGCGGCGGTCAAGGCGGTGGCCAGGGTGGCGGCGGCAGCGGTCGCGACAGCGGCGACTTCGACGCGCCGCGCGCGCCGGCTCCCCGCGCCGCAGCCCCTCGCGCCCCGGCCCCCGCGCCGAAGGCCGCGACCGGCTTCGACGACATGGATGACGATATTCCGTTCTGATCGCCATGGAGCGCAGGCTCCTTTGGCATCTGGCCCGTCGCTCAAAGCCGCGGGCCATTTTTTTGCCCGGGGTCTCCACCGGTCGGACTGAAAGTCGGGCCGCGTGCCGGAGCGCCGCAGGGGCGCCGTGAGGCACCCCTCGCTACATCAGAAGAAGTAGCAGTACGGCTGCACCGGCGTGTTGGGGCAGAAGACCTCGTTGATGTAGGTCCGGTTGTCCCACAGCGCGAAGTTGTAGCCGTTGAAGTTCAGCGAGAACACCGGGTCGTTCGAGGTCGCCGTATGCGCGTACCCGGTCGGACCGTGGATGTAGTGCTTCGGATCACCGATGGTCATCGTCAGGTCGATGGACCAGAACGCGTTGGCCAGGTCCGACTTGAAGCTCGGCCACAGGTCCGAGCCGTTCACGACGAACAGGTTGTTGGGCAAGGTGTCCAACCCCATCAGCTGAACCGGCGCCAGCTTGCTGACCTCGCCCAGCGCGTTGTAGGCCGCGCGGACGCCGTCGGCGATGGCCTGGTCGACGTAGTGGTCGACGACGGCATCCACCACGATGTTGACGAACGGGATCCAGTCCAGGCTGGTGTCGCAGGTGTACGACGGCGTCACCGAGAAGTTCTCGACATTGGCGAAGGTGAACACGCCGGTGTACGGGTCGATCGTGCCGTTGACGCGCGTCGACGAACTGATCGTGGCCTGGACCTGGCAGCTCACCGTGACGCCGAGCTTGGACTGCTGCACGCGGACCGATCCGGTGGCCTGCAGACCCCAGAAGGAAGCGACGCCGTTCTTCAACTGCAGGTAGACCGGTCCGCTGACGGTCGAGGCCGCGCTGTTGGCGACGGCGCCATTGACCGACTGCAGTGCCTCCTTGATCTTGGGCTGGATGGCCGACTTGATCTTGGACATCACCGCGGTCTGGGCATCGACGATCGGCCGGTAGACGCTGCCGGCCTGAGCCTGGTCGAAGCGCGTGTTGCGGCCATCGGGCAGGACCAGCGTGCCGCTGTAGACATTGGTGCTGGCGAACGCGGACAACGAGGTCAGTCCGCCGAGGGCCAGCGCGGCGATGACGCCCAGTCGGGACAGAGTTCGATTCATGACAGAGAAGCTCCCTTGTTGAGTGGCCCAGCGACGGCCCATCGGGACACATGGCCGCGGATCAGTCAGGAGAGCGTGCTCACGCCGCGATCGGACATGCGGCGGCCTGCGAAGGCAGCGTCGCTTCTTTCCTGTCGTGGTGGAGCCCTCCCCTGGGCTTGTCCGCGTGTAGTCTGGTGTCGGACGGCGACGGCGCTTGGCGCCTGTCGCGAGGCCATGCTAGCGATGACCTTTCGCGGGCTCGTGCAGTGGAAACCCTGGACGGACCTCAGGCGTTCGCACTGAAGCGATCCGGCTCACGCGATCTTGACGAGGCGCATCGTCATGGCCCGTGTCCCGTCGCAGGCCGCCGCGAACCCCGCTCGCTCGACCGCGACTGAGCCGACGCCTCCTGCCCGTCGCCAACGAAGATGACGGATGTCAGGTCGTCGAGGCGGCTGTAACGGGCGTGCACTTTCCATCCGTTCGTGCACGGGACAAACCTACGTCGGCGCGGCGTCTCCCGCAAATGCCGATCAGCAACGCGACGATGCGACGGGTGGGAGGCGCCCGTCGTCCTCCGCCCGTCAGGGCTGGACGGCGACCGTCAGATCCAGCTCCACGCTCGCATTCTTCGGCAGCGCGTAGACACCGACCGATGTCCGCGCATGCGTGCCCGCCGGGCCGAGGATCTGCACCAGCAGCTCCGACGCGCCGTCGGCCACTTCGCTGAGCTGGGTGAAGTGCTCGGCACCCTGCGTGAACACGTTGAGGCGCAGGATCTGCTTCACCGCGTCCAGCGATCCGAGCGAGCGCTGCAGCAGCACGAGCGCGCGCATCGTGCAGATCTTCGCGGCGAGTTGCGCGCGGGCCAGGTCCACCTCGGCTCCGACGCGGCCCGTGACCACGACGGTGTCCTTCACGCGCGGCACCTGGCCGCTCACGTAGACGACGTTGCCGTCGCGGATCAGCGGCTGGTAGTTGCCGCCGGCCTTGATCTCGCCGTCGAAGTCATAGCCCAGTTGCTGGGCGGCCTGGGTGAGGGCCTGGTCTCTGCTCATGGTGTTCTCGTCGAAAGGGAATGACCCATTCTGACGCGATCACCCCTTGTGATCCGTCCTCACATCCATCACGACCAGACCGACGAGCATCACCAGCGGTAATAGCAGGGACCCAGAACTTCCACCCTGCATACGCGAACGCTCCGGACAGCGCGCCGACCGCGAACGCCAGCACCGGCCAGATGAACCGCTTCAACCGGTCCCGCACCTCCGGGCCCGCCGCGCCGCGCAGCAGGTCGACGCTGTCGATCACCACCTGCGTGACGTTGCCGGTCATCACCGTCGTCGGCGTCAGCGCCGGCCATGCCAGCCGTCCCGCCGCGTTCTGCACGGCCATCGCGGCCGTCATGAACAGCCCCGTCGCCATCGCCCATGGCGCATCCGGCGCGAGCACCGCGCCCGCCGGCACGCTGCAGACCAACGCCACCAGCAGCAGCACCGTCTGCATCACCAGCAGCGGCCGGCTCGCCACCGTCTTCGTCCGCTCGCAGCGCAGTGCCACCAGCCGCGCAAGCGCCACCGCCGCGATGAAGGTCGGGAACACCAGCAGCTTCAGCAGCACGCTGTTGGCGCTCGCGCGGCTCAGCTCCGCGCCGATCAGCACGAAGTTGCCCGTCACATGCGCCGTGAACAGGCCGAACAACGCCACGAAACCCACCGTGTCCACGTACCCGCCGATGAAGCCCAGCGCGAGGCTTGCCAGCAGCAGCTTCTTCGCGCCGGTCATGCCGCCCCCTTGCGCTCGAGCACGGCGATCCTCGCCGCCATCGCCAGCGCGCAGATCAGGCCGAGGTGCTCGAAGAACGCGTTCTTCGCCATGAAGCGCGCCTGACCGCTCAGGTCCCAGAAGTTGTTGGCGACGAGCATCGCCACCAGCGTCAACACGCCCAGCGCGCCGGCCGCCAGCCACACCTGGCGGTTGACGATCAGCAGCACCGCGCCGACCAGCTCCACCGCGATCGCCAGCACCGCCCACAGCGCCGCCGGCTGCAGGCCGAAGTGCGCCTGCTCCGCGACCGCGCCGGGGAAGTCCATCGCCTTGTCGATCCCGCCGATGAGGTAGGCCGAGGCCAACCCCACCCGAAGCAGGAGCCCGAAGGTGGGCCATTGCAGGATCCTCTCGACCCACCGCGGCGCCGCGGGGGCAAGGTCTTCAAGGTTCGGAACTCGCTCATCACACTGCTTTCATCACGCGTCGCCCATCACACAGCGCCCATCACAGCGCCCATCAAAGCGCCCATTACACGGCGCTCCCTGCACGTCGCTCTTCACACCGCCCAGCACGCGCAACCCAGCGCGCCCCAGAAACCGCGCAGGTCCGACGCCGGAATTTCCGACGCCCACGCGTTCGCATGCGCATGCCCGTGGACGCCGCACGCCGTATCGCAGCAGGCGACGCGTTGCATCGCCGCCTGCAGCGGCTTGCCTTCCGAACCCCAAGCGCCGTAGCCGCCGAAGCGCCGCACCGGCGACCAGTCCGGCATCGCCGGCGGCGGTGCCGAGTCGTCGAGCTCCGCGAACTCGCCCGCGCCCCACACGACCTTGCCGCCGACCATCGTCAGCAGCGCGCTCGTGTCCGCGATGTCCGATTCCGGGCAGCCGAAGAAGTCGCGGTCCGGCACGACCAGGTCGGCGAGCTGGCCCGCCGCGATCTGACCCTTGTTGCCCTGCTCGTTCGAGAACCAGGTGACGTTCTCCGTCCACATGCGCAGCGCCGCCTCGCGGTCCAGGCAGTTGCGCTGCGGAGTGATCTGCAGCCCGCCGACGGTGCGTCCCGTCACCATCCACGACAGCGACACCCACGGGTTGTACGAGGCCACCCGCGTCGCGTCCGTCCCCGCCGAGACCTTCATGCCCCGGCGCAGCATCTCGGCCACCGGCGGCGTCGCCTCGGCGGCGCGGGCGCCGTAGCGCTCGACGAAGTACTCGCCCTGGTAGGCCATGCGGTGCTGCACCGCCACGCCGCCGCCCATCGCCGCGATCCGGTCCATCGAGCGCGTCGAGATCGTCTCCGCATGGTCGAAGAACCAGTTCAGCCCGTTGATCGGCGTGTCGCGATGAACCTTCTCGAAGACATCGAGCGCGCGCGAGATCGTCTCGTCGTAGGTCGCATGCATGCGCCACGGCCAGCGGTTCTGGACCAGGATGCGCACCACCTCCTCGAGCTCGCCTTCCATCTGGTCGGGCATGTCCGGCCGCGGCTGGCGGAAGTCCTCGAAGTCGGCGGCGGAGAACACCAGCATCTCGCCCGCGCCGTTGTGGCGGAAGTAGTCGTCCCCCTGCTTGTAGGTGACCGACTGCGCCCAATGGAGGAAGTCCTCCTTCTCCTGGCCCGCCTTCTGGGTGAAGAGGTTGTAGGCCAGCCGGATCGTCAGCTGTCCGGCGTCGGACAGCTTCTGGATGATCTGGTAATCCTCGGGATAGTTCTGGAAACCGCCGCCGGCATCGATGGCGCCGGTGACGCCGAGCCGGTTGAGCTCGCGCATGAAGTGGCGCGTGCTGTTGAGCTGGTACTCGGGCGGCAGCTTCGGCCCCTTGGCCAGCGTCGCGTAGAGGATCGATGCATTCGGCTTGGCCAGCAGCAGGCCAGTGGGATTCCCGGCGGCGTCGCGCAGGATCTGGCCGCCCGGAGGCTCGGGCGTCTCGCGCGTGTAGCCGACGGCCCGCAACGCGGCGCCGTTCAGCAACGCGCGGTCGTAGAGGTGCAGCAGGAAGACCGGCGTGTCCGGCGCGACGGCGTTCAGCTCGTCGATCGTCGGCAGCCGCTTCTCGGCGAACTGGTGCTCGGTGAAGCCGCCCACCACGCGCACCCACTGCGGCGCGGGCGTGATGTCGACCTGCGCCTTGAGCATCGCCATCGCGTCGGCCAGGCTGCGCACGCCGTCCCAGCGCAGCTCCATGTTGAAGTTGAGCCCGCCGCGGATGATGTGCAGGTGGTTGTCGATCAGGCCCGGCAGCACGCCGCGGCCCTTCAGGTCGATGCGGCGCGTCGCGGGGCCCGCGAGCGCCAGGATCTCCTGGTTGGCGCCGACGCTCTGGAAGCGGCCGTCCTTGATCGCGACCGCCGCGGCGCGCGGCCGCGCGCGGTCCAGCGTCGTGAAGCGGCCGTTGAACAGCACCAGGTCGGGCCAAGGCCGCCGCAGCGGAAGAAGCCGCCGAAGCGGCCGTCGATGAGGAGGTGGATCCTGTCTCAGACATCATGGGTCTCCGCCTTGGCCGGGGTCCCGGCCTGTGCCTTCGCCTGATCGCACCCGGGCATCTGCCCGAACATGTGCGGGCGCACCTTCTGCTCGATCCAGCTGGCCTGGTGCGTATCGCGCTGCAGCCATTGCCGCACCAGCGGCGGGATCTGCTCGCCGGCGAGGATGCCCAGCAGGCCCACCAGCGCGATCACCGGCGGCGCCGGCGATCGCACGTTGAGCACGCCGTAGATCACCCCGACGAGCAGCCCCACGGCGGCCGACAAAACATATGCATTCATGAGGGCCGCCTTTCCGCGGGAACGAGGGCCATCAGCCCTCGTGGGCGTTGAACATCGTCTTGGCGTAGTTGATGCCGATGCCGTACGAGCCGCCGACCTTGCGCGCGATGCCGGTGGTCAGGTCGTAGGTCTCGCCGCGCGCCCAGTCGCGCTGCAGCTCCAGCAGGTACTGCAGCGACGTCATCGGCTGCGCGCCGGCCTGCACCATGCGTTCGACCGCGCGCTCATGCGCCTCGGCCGAGACGTCGCCGCAGGCGTCGGTGATCACGTAGACCTCGAAGCCCTGGTCGATCGCCGACAGCGCCGGACCCACGATGCACACGCTGGTCCACAGGCCGGCCAGCACGATGCGCGGCTTGCCGATGCGGTTGATCTCCTCGATCACCGCCGCGTCCTCCCAGGTGTTCATCGAGGTGCGGTCCAGCAGCTTCTGGCCGGGGAAGGGCGCGGTGATCTCCTCGAACATCGGGCCGGAGAAGCTCTTCTCGGCGACCGTGGTCAGGATCGTCGACACGCCGAAACCGGCCGCCGCCTGCGCCACCAGCGACGCGTTCGTGCGCAGCTCGTTGGCGGAGATCGAATGCGTGGCGAAGGCCATCTGCGATTGGAAGTCGATCAGGACCAGCGTGTGGTCCTTCGGGTTCAGCAACTTGGCGCCGGGGGCGGCCTTGGCGGTCGGGGTCATGGGAATCTCCTTCGGGGAATGAGGGGCCGATCGATGCCCGTCGGCGCGGGGGCCGGCGAGCGGGCGGGCGATCGACCCGGGACGATCAGGACTTGGCGAAGGCCAGCAGGTCGGCGTTGAGCTGGTCCTTGGCGGTGACCGCCAGGCCGTGGGCGCCGCCCTTGTAGACCTTCAGCGTGGCCTTGGGCGCGAGCTTCACCGACAGCTCGCCGGCGTTGCCGATCGGCACGATCTGGTCGTCGTCGCCGTGGATGATCAGCGTGGGCACGGTGATCTTCTTGAGGTCTTCGGTGAAGTCGGTTTCCGAGAACTGCTTGATGCAGTCGTACTGCGACTTCAGCGAGCCCTGCATGCCCTGCAGCCAGAAGCTGTCGCGCGCGCCTTGCGACACGACGGCGCCGGGGCGGTTGGCGCCGAAGAACGGCGTGGTCAGGTCCTTGTAGAACTGCGAGCGGTCCTTCTGGACGCCGGCGCGGATGCCGTCGAAGACCTCCTTGGGCAGGCCGTTCGGATACGCGGCGGACTTCATCATCGTCGGCGGCACGGCGCCGACCAGCACGACCTTGGCCACGCGCTTCGTGCCGTGGCGGCCCACGTAGCGGGTGACTTCGCCGCCGCCGGTCGAGTGGCCGACCAGCACCGCGTTCTTGACGTCCAGCTTGTCGAGCACCGCGGCCAGGTCGTCGGCGTAGGTGTCCATGTCGTTGCCGTTCCAGCTCTGGCTGGAGCGGCCGTGGCCGCGGCGGTCGTGCGCGATGACGCGGAAGCCGTTCTGGCCGAGGAACAGCATCTGGTCTTCCCAGGCATCGCTGCTCAGCGGCCAGCCGTGCGAGAAGACGACCGGTTGGCCGCTGCCCCAGTCCTCTGAGAAGATCTGGGTACCGTCCTTGGTGGTGACGTAGCTCATGGGGGCTCCTGGCAGGGTGTGATCGGATGAAGAAGAGGAAGAGGCCGCCGGGGTCGCGGCCGCGGCGCCGTCGGCCAGCGCGAGCGGCAGTGCCGCGGCGAGCGCGAACTGGCCGCCCAGCGCGAGCACGTCGCGGCGGGTGGGATCCGTGGGGATCGAGGGAGTGGTCATCGAGGGTCTCCGGGGAATGCCACCATCGTAGGAACGGCTCCCCGGTGGAACCAGCCGCCGATGGCGCACCCGATGCTCTCCCGTCGGAGGCAGGCCGGCGTGACGCCCCGTTGCAGTCGGGGCCCGGACGGATTACAGACGCAACAGACCGCGCTTGAGCGCGAGCACGACGGCATGCGTGCGGTCGCGCGCGTCGAGCTTGGACAGGATGGTCTTGACCCGCGCCTTGATGGTGTCCTCGGACAGCGAGAGCAGGCCGCCGATCTCCCGGTTGCTCCGGCCCTGCGCGATGTGCTCCAGCACGTCGATCTCGCGGCCGGAGAGCTGCTCCTGGCCGGCGTGGGCGGCGATCTCCTGCGCCACCTCGTTGGGGATCCAGCGGTTGCCGCGGTGCACGGCGCGGATCGCGTCCAGCAGCTCGGTGCGCAGCTGCGTCTTGAGCAGGTAGCCGCTGGCGCCCAGCTTCAGCGCCTGCCAGGCCTGGCCGTCCGACTTGAAGGTCGTCAGCACGATGACGCGCGCCGCCGGGCTCAGCGCCCGCAGCCGCGCCAGCGCCTCCAGCCCGTCCATGCCCGGCATCTGGATGTCCATCAGCGTGACGTCGGGACGCAGCCGCTCGAAGGCCTGCAGGCCCTGCCAGCCGTTGTCCGCCTCGCCCACCGGCGTCATGTCCGGCTGCTCGCCCAGCACCGCGGCGATGCCCTCCCGCATCAGCGGGTGGTCGTCGACCGTCAGGACTCGGATGGGATCGGACGCGGGCACCATGGCGGCGATCATAGGGGCGCCCCCTCGCCACCGTCCCCGTTCCAGGGGGCCGATACCCTTTCGGGTAGGCGTTGTCGACTCGACCGGGGCTATCGCAGTGCAGCATCGCTTCCGATGATCGGCGCAGTCCTTCGAGAGAGCGCTTTCAGCGTCTCCCAGCGGCCCTCCTCCGGTCCGCCTTCGCCATCACCGCCCTTCAACGCCCTGGGAGCCGTCCATGTCCCTGATCGAGCGCCTTCATGCCGTCCCGGATGCCGTCCTCGACGCGATCGTCCTCCACCGCAATCCGCTGCTGCGCGCCGGCATCGCCGCCGCGTTGTCGCCGTTCTTCCGCGCCCATGACGCGAAGGATGACGCCGGCCTGATCGCCGAGTCCGGCGTGCTGCCGACACTCGCCGCCGGACCGTCCGGCCGCGCCGAGCCGATCCGGCTCGTCGTCGCCGACCACGACGGCGCGCTGCAGGCGCTGGCCGGCGAGCCACGCCGGGCCCCGGTCGGCGGAGCCGGCGCACTCGGGCGTCATGCCGGCGCCGGACTGCCCGGGCCGCATTGGCTCGTTGTCAGTCCCGTGGTGCACGGCGGCCGGGTCCGCCAGGCCATGGCCGCAGGGGTGCTCGGCTACGTGCATGCCGCCTGCGCGCTGGAGGAATTGCGCGACGCCGCGCGCGCGGTCGCGGCCGGCCGTCGCCACCTCTGCCGCACCGCGGCCGCCGCGGTCGCCGAAGGCTGGCTCGGCGACGACCTCACCCCGCGTGAGCGCGACGTGCTGCGCATGCTGTGCCTCGGCCTGGACAACAAGTCCATCGGCCTGCGGCTGGGCGTCGCGGCCGGCACGGTCAAGACGCATGTGAAGACGCTGCTGCAGAAGCTTGGCGCGCGCAGCCGCACGCAGGCGGCCACCGAGGCGCTGCGCCGCGGGCTGCTCGACGACGAGCCGCTGATCGACGACCCCTTCCCGCATCCGGTGCGCGTCGCCGTGCGCGGGGCGGCTCACGGCCTGTACGGGCTCCGTCCGCTGCCGGCCGCATGAACGGTCCAGCGCGCGCTTGACCCCGGGCGGCGCACAGGGTCACAGTCGGTGCCGGACCGGCATCGGAACAGGGAGGACGCGTGTGGCGAGGTGGTGGGCGGGACTGATCCTGGCGGCGGCGAGCCTCGTCGGCGCGGACCATGCGCCGGTGCGCGCGGCCGAGGGCGGCCTGGCCGATTTCTCCCACCGCTCGTGGAGCGTCCGCGAAGGCGCGCCGCCGGACGTCTGGACGATGGGCGGCGGGCGCGAGGGCGAGCTCTGGCTCGGCACCGGCATGGGCCTGTACCGCTTCGACGGCCTGCGTTTCGAGCGCTACCGGCCCGGCGATCCGTCGCTGCCGGCGGTCAACATCAACGCGCTGCTGGTCGACGACGACGGCACGCTGTGGCTGGGCCTCTTCGAAGGCGGCGTGCTGCAACTGCGTGAAGGGTCCGGCGCGCGCGAGGGTCAGGTCGTGCGTCACGGCGCGGCCCAGGGACTGCCGGGCGGCCGCGTGCTGCGCCTGGTGCGGGCGTCGGGCGCGCTGTGGGCCGCGACGGGCAAGGGGCTCGCGCGTTTCGACGGCCGGCGCTGGTCCCGCATCGGCGAGCAGGAGGGCTATCCGGAGCCCGCCGCCGAATACCTGTTCCGCGATCGGCAAGGCACGCTCTGGGTCAGCTCCGGCGAGCGGCTCTACCGCCTGGCCGCCGGCGCCGAGCGTTTCGAGTTCACCGGCGTGCGGACGGGGCGCTCCGCCGTGATGACGCAGGACGTCCAGGACCGGCTCTGGCTGGCGGACGGGCGCGGCGGCGTGCGGCCGCTCGGACTGCCGGGCTCGTGGCGTGCGTGGACGGCGCTGCCGGGCACGGCGCCGGCGCCGGGACCGCTGCGGGCCGACGATCTCGCCGCGGCGCCCTTTTCCCCCAGCGTGGTGTCCTCACGCGACGGCCAGCCGGTCACGCTGGTCAAGCAGATGCTGTTCGCCAGCGACGGCGGGCTGTGGGTCACGGTGAATGGCCGCGGCGTGTTCCGGACCGATGCCGCGGCCACGGCGCGGCTGCTGGCGGGCGAGCAGCTCGACTGGACGCGCGGACGCTGGTTCACCGTGGCGGACGGGCTGGGATCGTCGATCACCGTGCCCTTGCTGGAGAGCGATGACGGCGAGATCTGGGTCGGCACCAACGTCGGCGTGAGCAGCCTGCGCCAGCACCGCATCCAGCGCGTCACGCGCCTGGAAGACGCGGCCGCCACCGGCTTCAGCGTGCAGCCGGACGGCAGCGGCGTGCTGCTGTCGAGTTCCTCCGCCAGCTGGCGCGTCGACCCGCCCGGCGGCCCGGTGCGCGACAACGGCGTCGATCCCCGACCCTTGTCGCGGCGGCCGGCCACGCAGGCGATCCGCGCCACCGACGGCGCCCTCTGGCTGTGGGACAACGAGACCCTCTGGCGCTCGCTGCCCGGCGGGCGCTGGGACCGCTGGGACCTGTCGCTGCCCTCCGGCGCGATGGCGGCCGCGAATGCCATGGCGGCCGATCCCACCGGCGGGCTGTGGCTGTCGCTGCAGGACGTCGGCGTGTTCCACGCGACCCGCGCCGGCGTCGAACGGGTGAAGGACGCGGAACTGGACGGCGCTCCGCCGGCGGCCTTGGCGGTCGATGCGGACGGTGCGGTCTGGTTCGGACACGACGGCGTGCTCACCGGCATCGACGACCGCGGCCGACGCCTGCGCTTCGGTCCGGAGCAAGGGCTGCGGACCGGCCGCATCCACACGATGATCAACACCCGCCACGGGCTGGTCGTCGCCGGCGAGAACGGCGTGGCCCTGGGCAGGAACGGCGGCTTCGCCACGATCACGCTCGCCCGCGATCCCGCCTTCGCGCGGGTGTCCGGCGTCGTCGAGTCCCTGGACGGCGACCTCTGGCTCAACGGCGCGCGCGGGCTGGTGCGGCTGGCCGCGGCGGAGGTGCCGTCGCTGTTCGACGAGTCCGCCCATCCGCTGAGCTACCAGTTGCTCGACGCCGCCGACGGGCTGCCGGGCATCGCGCGGCAGGCCTCGGCGACGCCCACCGCCGTGCGCGACGCCCGCGGCCGGTTGTGGTTCGTGACCAACCTCGGCGTGGTCTGGCTCGATCCTGCGCGGACGCCGCGCAGCTCGCGCGAGGTCCGTGTCGACGTGCAGGCGCTGATGGCCGGCGGGCAGAACTATCCGGCCGCGCAGGGCCAGCAGCTGCCCAGGGGAACCAACGCGCTGACCTTGCGCTACGCCGCGCGCGTGCTGAGCAAGGCCGAGCAGGTCCGCTACCGCTTCCGGCTGGTCGGCGTCGACGCCGACTGGCGCGACGCCGGCACGCAGCGCGAGGCGACCTACGCCAACCTCGGTCCCGGCGACTACCGCTTCGAGGTGCTCGCCTCGAATCCGGACGGCCTCTGGAGCCGCCAGCCGACGGTGCTGGCCTTCCGCATCGCGCCGATGCTCCATCAGCAGCCGGCCTTCCGCTGGGCGGTGGCGCTGGCGCTGATCGTGGCCGTCTGGGGCGGCTACCGGCTGCGCGTCCGGTCGCTGCAGGCCCGGCTGCGTCTGCGCCTGGCCGACCGCCACCGCGAGCGGGAACGCATCGCCCGTGACCTGCACGACACCCTGTTGCAGGGTTTCCAAGGCTTGTTGCTGGGCCTGGATGCGAGCGTGCGGCGCGTTGCCGACGCGGCGTTGCGCCACAAGATGGAACGCGATCTGACCCGCGCGGAGGCGCTGCTCGCGGAGGGCCGCGATCGCGTCGGACAGCTGCGGCAGCGCATCGACGACGAGGATGCCGCCGAGCGGCAGGAGCGGCGAGGTCGTGACCGCGATGACCGCGATGACGGTGGGAGCGATGACGGCGCCGATCGCCACGGCGGCGGCGGTCATGGGGGCGGCGATGGCGATGGCGATGGCAGGCGTGATGGCCGTGCCCTGGCCGACGGTCTGGCGCGCGCCGGGCAGGATCTGATCCGCCCGCCAGGCCAGTTCCGGATCCGGGTGAGCGGAACGCCGCGCGCACTGCCGGCGCCGGTGGAGGACGAGCTGCTGCTGATCGCGCGCGAAGGCCTGACCAATGCCGATCGCCACGCCCGGGCGACCGAAGTGACGCTGGCGCTCGACTACCGGGCCGACGTGGTGCTGCTGACCGTGCGCGACAACGGCATCGGCCTGGCGCCGGACTGGGAGTCGCGCCAGGCGCGAGGCGTGCGTTACGGCATGTGCGGGATGCGCGAGCGGGCGCGGCTCATGGATGCGAGCTTTACCGTGCACAGCGTGCCCGGTGCGGGCACTGAGCTGGTCCTGCGCGTGGCCGATGCGCGACACGCGGGCTGGCTCGAGCGCTGGCGGCAGGTGCGCGCGCCTGTCTCCCCGTGAAGTCCCGAAGGGTCAGGGCAAAACCCGCTCCCTAGAATCGGCCGCGCAGTCGAAGTCCGACGCATGACGAGGGAAGAGAGATGAAGAAGTTCGCCGCGCTGTCCGCGCTATGCCTGTCCTTGACCGCCGCGCTGCCGGCCTTCGCCGATCCGGCGCCGGTGCCCGACACCGCGCAGGCCCAGTCGCTGCGCGACGCCGTCCGTGCCGACCGCAAGGGCGTCGTCCTGAAGGCGCTGGCCCTGGACGAGGCCCAGACCAAGAAGTTCGTGCCGGTCTATGAGGCTTACGAGCGCGAACTCGCCGCGCTGAACCGCCAGTTCACCCGCATGTCGGTGGAGTACGTGCAGATCGGCGACAAGCCGACCAATGCGCAGTCGAAGTACTTCTCGCGCGGCTACCTCGGTTACGTCGACGCCGAGCAGAAGCTCTACAAGAAGTACCACCCGCGCGTCGTCAAGGCGATCGGCGAAGTGGGCGCGGCCCGCTTCCTGTCGGTGGAGCGCCGCATCCGCGCCCTCCAAGACTACGACCTCTGGATCTGAGAGCGGGGGCTGCTGCGCGAACGTCATGCGTCGTTGGTCGGATGCTCGGAATCCTCACGTACAGGAAGTACGTTCCGGTTCCTCCGCTCCGCCCGCCTCGCCTGACGTCCGCTCGCGACGCCCCGAGAGACGGAGCCGGATTCAAATCCAACCGAGGTCGATGGCTCTGAGGACCGCCTGGGTGCGGTCTCTCACGCCCATCTTCGCGAACACTGCCGAGCAGTGGTTCTTGATCACGCCCTCGCTGTTGCCCAGCAGCGCGGCGATCTCGGTGTTGCTGCGGCCGCTGGCCACCAGACGCAGCACCTGAAGCTCCTTGGGGCTGAGCGTCTCGGGCTCGGGCGTCGCGGCGAAGGCGCGCTCGACCGGCGCGCGCTCCATGCGCTCGGTCAGCAGCGGCCGCAGCGCGGTCGATCCGCCGACCACGTCGCGCAGCGCCTGCACCAGCGTGTCCGGGCTGATCGCCTTCAGCAGGAAGCCCCGCGCCCCCGCCCGCACCGCCTCGTCGAAGGCGGCCGTGTCGTCGAAGGTCGTCAGCAGCACCACCGGGATCTTCAGCGCCCGCGCCGCCAGCGCGCGGATCAACCCGATCCCGTCCAGCCGCGGCATGCGCATGTCCGACAGGATCACGTCGGGCTGTTCGCGCGCCAGCAGCTCCAGCGCCTCCGCCCCGTCGGACGCCTCGCCGATCAGGCGGATGTCGTCGTGCAGCGCCAGCAGGCCCTTCAGGCCCTCGCGCACCAGTTGCTGATCTTCCACCAGCAGCAGCTTGATCGTGTTCTCGCTCATGTCGTCTCCTTCCCTGGATGGCGCCGGCCCGCTTCAGGCGCGCCGCGGGCAGTTCAGTTCGATCAGGAATCCGGGGTGATGCCGCAGCACCTGCATCGTCCCGCCCAGTTCGGCCATGCGCTCCTGCATGCCCTTCAGACCGTTGCCCTCGCGCAGCTTGCGCGTGCCCCGGCCATTGTCGTCAACCCGCACGCGCACCTGTGATCCCGCGGACAGCAAGGCGGCCGGGCCAGGATGACCGCCGACGAAGGCCGTCTCGCCGGCCCTGACCGGTGCGACCGGCGCGGCCGACTCCACCGCTTCCAGCGTCACCCGCACATGCGTCGCGCCGGCATGGCGCACCGCGTTGGTCACCGCCTCCTGCACGCAGCGCAGCAGCGCGTGCGCGCAGCGCGGGGTCAGGTCCTGCGCGACCGGGTCCAGCGCCAGCTCGATCTGCGTGCTGGCGATGCCGTCCGCCAGCGTGCGCAGCGCCGCCTCGAGGTTGATGCGCTGGCTTTCGCGCTCGCGCGACACGGCGGCGCGGACTTCCGCCAGCAAGCCCGCCGCGCCGAGCCTGGCCTTCTCCACCGCCTGCGCCGCGCCCGGCTCGTCGTGGCGCTTGAGCAGCGCTTCGCTGAGCTGCAGGTGCAGGTTGAGCGCGGTCAGGTGGTGGCCCATCACGTCGTGCAGCTCGCGCGCCATGTGCAGGCGCTCGGCATAACGCAGCTGCTCGATCTGCAGGCGCTCGCCGGATTCCTTCTCGGCCAGCATCGCCTGGAACCAGCGCCGGCGTTCGCCTTCAGCCGCGGCCAGCCGCCCCAGCCCGAAGGCCATGCCGTGCAGCGCCACCATCGACATCGACAAGCCCACGCTGTTCAGCCACCAGGGCATGTCGGGCTGGATCTGTTCCAGCCGCTGCGCCTCGCTGGGCAGCAGCCAGTACAGCGCGACGTTGATGACGACCTGCGCCAGCGCGAAATTGAAGGCGCGCCGCACGTTGAGCAGCAGCGCCGCCAGCACCGTGACCAGGAAGGGGAGCCCCGGCGTCACCAGCAGCGCCAGCAGGTTGAGCAGCACCACGCGGGAGAGCGCGTTGCGCGGCGGCAGGTCCAGGTGTTGCTGGCGCGCCAGGCGCCAGAAGTGCCAGGCGAACACCATGACCAGCGCCAGGCAGGTCAGGACGAAGGGCGCGTCGTGCGTGGTGCCGCCGGTGCGGCGGTAGAGGCTGGCCAGGACGCCGTCGTACGGCTCCGTCTGGTTGCCCATCAGGCCCCAGATCGCCGAGCCCAGCTCCAGCAGGCAGATCGCCAGGGCGGCGATGCGCAGCACGAAGGCGGGCTGGGCGATGCGGGCGAGGAGACGATCGAGGGGGCGATCCACAGGGCGATCCAGACGAAGCAGACACGGAGCGACAAGCCGCCAGCGTGCCACAGGCGACGTCCGGCAGGGAAGGTGCGCATTGTCATGGGACACCCGCGGGGCGGTTCCGCCCATGCGACGAGTGCCCCGAATCGCTGGATGAGTTGCGGAGGCCTACGCGATCGCTTCCGCGATCACGCCGCCGCCCAGGCAGACGTCGCCGTCATAGAGCACGGCGCTCTGGCCCGGCGTGACCGCCCATTGCGCCTGCGGGAAGTCGAGCCGGATGCTGCCTTCAGCCGGACCACCCGGTTCACCCGGCGTCATCGCGCAGGCGGCGTCGGCCTGCCGGTAGCGGGTCTTGGCGCCGAAGCCGCCGAAGGCCGGCGCCTCGTCGGTCCAGCTCAGGTCCTGCGCGACCAGGCCGCGGCTCTGCAGCAGCGGGTGATCGTGGCCCTGGACGACGACCAGCGTGTTGGTCGCCAGATCCTTGCGGGCGACGAACCACGGCGCGTGCTCGCCGCCGCCGCGCGGGGCGCCCTTCTCCTTGATGCCGCCGATGCCCAGTCCCTGACGCTGGCCCAGCGTGTAGAACGACAGGCCGACGTGCTCGCCCACCTTGCGGCCGCGGTCGTCCTTGATCGGACCGGGCTTCTGGGAGAGATAGCGGTTGAGGAACTCGCGGAACGGGCGCTCGCCGATGAAGCAGATGCCGGTCGAGTCCTTCTTCTTCGCGTTCGGCAGGCCGATCTCCTCGGCGATGCGGCGCACCTCGGTCTTGGGCAGGTCGCCGACCGGGAACATCGTCTTGCGCAGCTGCGCCTGGTTGAGCCGGTGCAGGAAATAGCTCTGGTCCTTCAACGGATCGAGCCCCTTGAGCAGTTGCACGCGGCCGTCGACCTCGCGCACCCGGGCGTAGTGGCCGGTGGCGATCTTCTCCGCGCCCAGGCGCATCGCGTGGTCGAGGAAGGCCTTGAACTTGATCTCGGCGTTGCACAGCACGTCCGGGTTGGGCGTGCGGCCGGCCTGGTACTCGCGCAGGAACTCGGCGAAGACGCGGTCCTTGTACTCGGCGGCGAAGTTGACGTGCTCGATCTCGATGCCGATGACGTCCGCGACGGCGGCCGCGTCGACGAAGTCGATGTTGGAGGAGCAGTACTCGCTGTCGTCGTCGTCTTCCCAGTTCTTCATGAAGATGCCGACGACCTCGTGGCCCGCCTGCTTCAGCAGCCAGGCCGTCACGGCGGAATCAACGCCGCCGGACAGCCCGACGACGACGCGTTGCTTCTTGGGATTCATGGGGCGGCATTGTCCCAAAGGTGGACATCACCCGTCCCCCGCGGGGTTGACCCGAGCCCCGAGGCGCGGTGGTCTCCGATCCGTGACGCAGTCCTCGCCACGAGGGGCGACCCCCGATTCGCGTGTCAGGGATGGCTGACAAGGGATTGCGCCAACGCTGACAGGGGCTCGCGGCAACGCCGGCTCCACCGCCACGCGGGGCGGGAAGAAACTGGATGAAACAGGGAGCACAAGGTCATGAACATCGTCATCGTCGATGGATCCATCACGGCACGGGCGCAATGGCAGGCGCTGCTGGCACGGGAGCGCCAGATCCACGTGGTGGGAGAGGCCGGGTGCGAGCGCTCCGCCATCGAGGTGATCGCCCGGGCGCAGCCGGACGTGGTGCTGATGGACCTGGCCTTGCAGCCGGGCAGCGGGCTGCGGGTGCTGCGGGCGATCCGGCAACTGGGCGTCGGCGCGCGGGTGATCGTGATGACCCACAGCTACTACGAGGAGATGCGGCGGGCCTGCGCGGAGCACGGCATCTCGGGCTTCTTCGACAAGGGCCGCCAGACCGACGAGGCGCTGGCGATGCTGCGAGGCTGGCGCGCGCCGCTGCCGGTCGACGAGGACGAACGCCAGGCCGCCGTGGACGGGCTGGACCTGCAGTCGCGGGTGCACGTCGCCTTCGACGAACTGGCCGATCTGGCCTGCGACATCAGCGGCGGCGCCATGGCGGCCGTGGGCCTGGTCGACGGCGACCAGTTGCGGCTGATCGGCACCTCGGGCCTTCACCTGCGGCTGATGCCGCGGGCCCGGGGCCTGTGCACGCACGTGATGCACCACGGCAGCCTGCAGGAAGTGCCGGACACCTGGCATGACCAGCGATTCCTCGATCACCCGCTGGTCCAGGGCGCGCCCTACGTGCGCTTCTATGCGTCGGTGCCGCTGTCGCTGTCGACCGGCGAGGTGGTCGGCAGCCTGTGCGTGATGGACCGGCTGCCGCGCCGCCTGCGGGACCGGCAGCGCGAGTCGCTGACGACGCTGGCGCGCTGCGCGGTCAACGAGCTGGAAGCCTGCCGGCGCGAACCCCGCCACAGCCAGCAGGCCATCAGCGCCGCGATGACGCTCTGAAGCCGGCGCCGATCGCTCCGACCGCGCGTGACGACAGGCCCTCCGGGGCCTGTCGGCGTTCCGGGGCCGCTCAGTGCGGCCAGGCCCGGGGCGCGTAGAGCGACGGGTGGCCGCTCACCGCCTCGATCGGCAGGCGGCGACCGGCGGCGTGATCCTCGATGCACTGCAGGATCAGCGGGCTGCGGTGGCGGTCCTGGCTGGCGCGGATCTCGTCCAGCGTCAGCCACAGCGTGCGCTGGATGGGCTCGTCGAACGGGCGGCCCGGGATCTGTTCCCCGACCCGGCCGGTGAAGGCGAGCCGGACATAGGTGACATCGTCGTTGCGGTCGGGCCGCAGGAAGCGCGACATGTAGACGCCGAGGAAGGCGTCCGGCGTGAACGGCCGGGCGGTTTCCTCGAGGACTTCGCGCACGACGGCGTCGATCGCCGATTCCGCCTGCTCCAGGTGGCCGGCGGGGTTGTTCAGCAGCAGTCCGTCGCGGGTGAGTTCCTCGACCAGCAGGTAACGGCCCTCCTGTTCGATCACGGCGGCGACGGTGACGCTGGGCTTGAATCGTTCGGTCATTGGTCCTTCCTGAAAGGGCGGCTCGAGCCGCGGCGCCAATGCCGGGAACGGCCACCTCGATGGGTGCGGGCCGCATTGTGAACGCCGAAAATGAAAAACCCCGGCAAGCCGGGGTCTTGTCATCGGGACAGGGGATCAGCGACGGCCGCGGTCGTGGTCATCGCGGTCGCGATCGGGACCGCGTCCGTGATCCCGGTCGGGGCCCCGACCATTGTCCCGGTCCGGGCCGCGGTCATGGTCGCGGTCATGGCCACGGCCATGACCGTGGTCGTCGCGCCAGTCGCGGCGGCCGTCCGGGCGCCAGCGGTACTCGGTGTGTTCGCGACGATATTGCGGCGCGTAGACGTCGCGATACCAGGTGTCGCGAACGAAGTACACCGGGCGGCCGCAGGCGTTGTAGCGCGCGCAATGACGCGCCCAGTTCTTCTGGTGGCCCGGGGGCACCAGCAGGTAGACGGCGGGCTGTGGCGCCGGGACGCGCTCGACCAGCACCGGCCGCTCGTACACCACCTGCGGGCGGACGTTGCCGATGTCGATCTGGCCATAGAAGCCCGGCTCGCCGATGCTGACCGACACGCCGACATCGGCCGCCCGGGAAGTCATCGGCACCAGGGCCGCGATTGCCAACGCACTGCTGAAAACCATCTTCTTGATCATGGGTGACTCCTTTCGGGGGTCATTGGACGCCCCAATTTAACGCTGCTTTCACCCCTGCGGACGACAGCGGTTCACCTTTCGAAACAGCATTGCCCCCACGTTGCGGGGTGGCGTCTCCCTGGTGAAAACCCCTGTCGCGGGCGAGGCTCGCCCAGGGCGGTCGCCCGGTTAAGCTCGCCTCGACCCGGATTCGGACGGAGGGACTCCAGATGCTGATCGGTGTGCCGCAGGAAACCGCGGCGGGAGAGACGCGCGTCGCCGCGACGCCGGAAACCGTCAAGAAGCTCGTCGCGCAGGGCCATGTGCTGCGCGTGGAGCAAGGCGCGGGCCTGAACGCCAGCGCCACCGACGAGGCCTATGCCGCCGCCGGGGCGGAGATCGTCGCCCGGGAGGCCGCCTTCGGCGCCGACCTGGTGCTCAAGGTGCGGTCCCCGGACCCCGGCGAACTGCCGCTGTTCAAGCCCGGCGCGGTGCTGGTCGGCATGCTGAACCCGTTCGACCGGGACGGCCTGGAGCGTCTGGCCGGGGCCCGCCTCACCGCCTTCGCGCTGGAGGCCGCCCCGCGGACGTCCCGTGCGCAGAGCATGGACGTGCTGTCCAGCCAGGCCAACATCGCCGGCTACAAGGCCGTGATGCTGGGCGCCTTCCACTACCAGCGCCTGTTCCCGATGCTGATGACCGCCGCCGGCACGATCAAGGCCGCGCGGGTGGTGGTGCTCGGCGTGGGCGTCGCCGGTCTGCAGGCGATCGCGACGGCCAAGCGGCTGGGCGCGGTGATCGAGGCCTCGGACGTCCGGCCCGCCGTCAAGGAGCAGGTCGAATCGCTGGGCGCCAAGTTCATCGAGGTGCCCTACGAGACCGACGAGGAACGCGAGGCGGCCGTCGGCGTCGGCGGCTACGCCCGCCCGATGCCGCCGGGCTGGCTGCAGCGCCAGCAGGTGGAGGTCGCCAAGCGCGTCGCGCAGGCCGACGTCGTCATCACGACCGCGCTGATTCCCGGCCGCCCGGCGCCGGTGCTGGTCACCGAGGAGATGGTCCGCGCGATGAAGCCCGGCTCCGTGATCGTCGACATCGCCGCGCCCGCCGGCGGCAACTGTCCGCTGACCGAGCCCGGCCAGACCGTCCGCAAGCACGGCGTCACGCTGGTCGGCGAGACCAACCTGCCCGCGCTGGTCGCGGCGGACTCGTCCTCGCTGTACGCGCGCAACCTGCTGGACTTCCTGAAGCTGGTGCTGACGAAGGAGGGCGGCTTCGCGCTGCCCGCCGACGACGACATCGTGACCGCCTGCCTCGTCGCGCACGAAGGCCAGGTGCTGCGCAAGGCCTGACCCCGGATCCGCGCCCCGTTCCCGCTGTTCCCGCCGTTCCCGTTTCCCCGGAAGGAGCTCTCCGCATGGACGCCGTCTCCCCCACCCTGATCAACCTGACGATCTTCGTGCTGGCCATCTACGTCGGCTACCACGTCGTCTGGACCGTCACGCCCGCGCTGCACACGCCGCTGATGGCCGTGACCAACGCGATCTCCGCGATCGTCATCGTCGGCGCGATGCTCGCCGCCGCGCTCACCGAGACCACGCTCGGCAAGGGCCTGGGCACCTTCGCCGTCGCGCTGGCGGCGGTCAACGTCTTTGGCGGCTTCCTCGTCACGCGACGGATGCTGGAGATGTTCAAGAAGAAGGAGCGCAAGTGACCCACCGCCGCATCGACGTGGACCGGGCCGAGCGCCGGGCCGCTCCCAAGCCGGCCCGAATCCCCTCGTGGGATCGGGCGACGTACCCATCGACCGGGGGGGCCACATGACGATGAATCTCGTCACCCTGCTGTATCTGATCGCCAGCGTCTGCTTCATCCAGGCGCTGAAGGGCCTGTCGCATCCGACGACCTCGATCCGCGGCAACCTCTTCGGCATGGTCGGCATGACCATCGCCGTGCTGACGACCGGCGCGCTGATCCTCAAGCTCGCCGGCGGACAGACGCTCGGCCTGGGCTACGTGCTCGGCGGCCTGGTGATTGGCGGCGGCATCGGCACGGTCATGGCGCAGCGCGTCGAGATGACCAAGATGCCGGAGCTGGTCGCCTTCATGCACAGCATGATCGGCCTGGCCGCCGTGTGCATCGCCGGCGCCGCGGTCGTGGAGCCGCATGCCTTCGCCATCGCGCCGCGCGGCGCGCCCATCCCCGGCGGCAACCGCATCGAGCTCGCGCTCGGCTGCTTCATCGGCGCGGTGACCTTCTCCGGTTCGGTGATCGCCTTCGGCAAGCTCAGCGGCAAGTACAAGTTCCGGCTGTTCCAGGGCGCGCCCGTCACCTTCCCCGGCCAGCACTGGCTGAACGCGCTCCTCGGCCTGGCCGCCGCGTTCTTCATCTTCGGCTTCTGGCATTCGCAGAGCTCGATGGATTTCATCCTCGTGGCGCTGCTGGGCTTCGCGCTCGGCGTGCTGCTGATCATCCCGATCGGCGGCGCCGACATGCCGGTGGTCGTGTCCATGCTCAACAGCTACTCCGGCTGGGCGGCGGCGGGCATCGGCTTCTCGCTCAACAACAGCATGCTGATCATCGCGGGATCGCTGGTGGGCAGCTCGGGCGCGATCCTGAGCTACATCATGTGCAAGGCGATGAACCGCTCGTTCTTCAACGTGATCCTGGGCGGCTTCGGCGCCGAGGCCGGCGCGGCGGCCGCCACCACGCAGCAGCGCAACGTCAAGAGCGGCAGCGCCGACGATGCCGCCTTCATCCTCGGCAATGCCGAGAGCGTCATCATCGTCCCCGGCTACGGCCTGGCGGTGGCGCGCGCGCAGCACGCGGTGAAGGAGCTCGCGCAGAAGCTCATCGACAAGGGCGTGACGGTCCGCTACGCGATCCATCCGGTCGCCGGCCGCATGCCCGGCCACATGAACGTGCTGCTTGCCGAAGCCGAGGTCCCCTACGACCAGGTGCACGAGATGGAGGACATCAACGCCGAGTTCGGCCAAACCGACGTCGCGATCATCCTCGGCGCGAACGACGTGGTGAACCCCGCCGCGCTGCAGAAGGGCAGCCCGATCTTCGGCATGCCCATCCTCGAGGCCTACAAGGCGCGAACCATCATCGTCAACAAGCGCTCGATGGCCGCGGGCTACGCCGGCCTGGACAACGAGCTGTTCTACATGGACAAGACCATGATGGTCTTCGGTGACGCGAAGAAGGTTGTCGAGGACATGCTCAAGGCCATCGAGTAGCACATCCGCGGGGCGGAGCTCGCGCGGCTCCGGTCATCTTCCAGCCTTATTGGTGGCTGGCCTACCGACTTGGGTGGGAGCTGTCGCCATTTGCTGCAAATCGAGGCTGGTGCGGGCGGGCGCTGACCTGAAGAGACTGCAGGGTCCTTTCTTCTGCTGTGTCCATGATGTCCGCCAACCTAGATCTGTTGCCCGGCGCGCCTGCGCCATTGACCTCGAAGGGCAATCCTGCGCCACGCGCGCACGACCGCCGTGTCCGACCTGACAAGGACGAACGTCTGGACGAGGCAGCCACCGAGTCCGGCAGCGCCCCGCCGGACTCGCCCGCCGCCAGCACGCTGGAAACCGCGGCCACTCCGGACGCCCCTGCGGTGTCGGACGTCCCTGCGTTGCCGGACGCCGCCGCGATGCCGGATGGCGACGCCGGTGCTACCGAAGCACTCCCCCGCCGCCGCCTCGGCCAGCGGCGAACGCCATGACGACCGCTCCTCGGCGCTGCTGGCCGCGGGCCTCGGCCTGCTGGGCATCGGCGGCGCGGCGGGCCTCGCGGGCTCGTCATCCGCAGGGGACTCGAAGCCGATCGGCGCCATCGATCCTCCGAAGTCCGATCCTCCGAAGTCCGATCAACCGAAGTCGGATCCGCCCGTGTCGGAACAGAAGCCGGACCCCGGAACGTCGACGCCGGGCACGGATCAACCTTCAGCGGACCATCCGCCAGCAGATCAGTCCCACGCGGGTCAGTCTCAACAGCCGGACCCTGGCAAGTCGGATCCCGACCCCTCGCCGCCGGCCGATCCCGCTCAACAGCCACCCGCGCCCGTGCCGGTCGCACCGACGCTGTCGCTCGCGGTCGACACCGGTCGCAGCGGGCAGGATCACATCACCTCCTCGGGCGCGGTGAACGTGTCGGGGCTGGCGCCGGGGGCCACGCTCTCGGTCAGCCTGGACGAGGGCAAGACCTGGACCTCGCACAGCGGCGACGAGCAGTTGCCGGAAGCGCTGTTCGGCGCCGACGGGATGAAGCATCTGGAGGTCAGGCAGATCGACGCGAAGGGCAACGCGGGCGAGGTGGCTGAACTGTCCTTCACGCTCGACCGGACGGCGCCGGACGCGTTGCATTGGTCGATGCCGACCGACAAGACCGCGCTGGGCCTCGCTGACACGATCGCCGTCCAGGGCGTCGAAACGGACGCGATCGTCCAGTACCGCCCTGACGCGCAGACGCCGTGGCTCGCCGCCGCGGGCGGCCTGATCCCGGTCTCGATGTTCCAGCACGACGGCGCCGGGCAGGTCGAAGTGCGCCAGATCGATGTGGCCGGCAACGAGAGCGCAAGCACTACGCTGGTCGCCCGTGTCGATGTGACCGCGCCTGCGACTCCGACGCTGTCGCTCGCGGTCGACACCGGTCTCGATCGTCACGATCGCGTCACTGCTGCCGGCCCGGTGAACATCGAAGGACTGGAGCCGAACGCCACCCTCGCCATCAGTCTCGACGGCGGCCAGACCTGGACCCCGCGCAGCGGCGACGCGCAGCTGCCGGAGGCGCTGTTCGGTGCCGACGGATTGAAGCAACTGCTCGTCAAGCAGATCGACGCGAGCGGCAACGAGAGCGACGCCGCCCAGCTGTCCTTCCAACTCGACCGAACGGCGCCGGGCGAGTTGCAATGGACGATGCCGGCCGGCAAGCCCGCGCTGGGCATTGACGATGCCATCCAGGTCCACGGCGCCGAAGCCAATGCGCTGGTGGAATACCGGCTTGATTCGGCGGCACAGTGGTTCCCCGCCAACAACGGCCGCATGCCGGTCTCGGAGTTCCACCAGGACGGGACGCAGCAACTCCAGGTGCGCCAGTCCGATCTGGCGGGCAACGACGGCCCGGTGACCACGTTCAACGTCCCTGTCGACGTCACCCCGCCCACCATGCCCACGCTGAAGCTGCTCAACGACACGGGTGTCAGCAGCACCGACGGGATCACGTCGTCGGGCAAGGTTCATGTCGACGGTCTGGAAGGCGGCGCGACGCTGCTGGTCAGCACGAATGGGGGCGACTGGCAGGCGTTTGCCGAGGGCACGACCGTGGTGGATTCGGATTGGCTCTTCCCCTTCGGCGGCGGCAAACCGAGCTTGCTGGTCAAGCAGGTGGACGCCGCTGGCAACGCCAGTGACGCGGCCAGCTTGAGCTTCACGCTGGACAACCAGGCGCTGAATCCCAGCTGGATGTCCTCCGGCAAGGACCACGGCGGGGGAGAAGGGCCGGCGCAGGTCACCCTCGGTGCGCAGGACTTCTTCCAGGTCAATCGCTACAGCGGCTGGGACGCCCGCCAGGACGTCGTGTCCTACCGCGTCGATGGCAGCACCTGGAAAGAGGTGCCCGCCGACGGTCGTCTGCCATTGAGCGCCTTCGGCGCCGACGGCAAGCACCAGCTGGAGATGCGCGAGACGGATCTGGCAGGCAATGTCGCCATCAGGCCGGTCGAGATCACCCTCGACACGTCGCCGCCGAGTGCACCGAAGCTCTCGCTGGAGCACGACGACGGCGCGAGTTCGACGGACTTGATCACTTCCAATCCGATCGTCCTCGTCGGCGGCCTGCAACTGGGTGACACCTTCCGGTCTCGAACGAACGGAGGCGAATGGGGGCCCAGCGAGCCATGGGTCCCGGGTGTCGGAACGGGTGGATGGGTCATCGGTTCCAACACGGTCGAGGTCTACGCGATCGATGCCGCCGGCAACGCGGGTCCGAGCAGCCAACTGACCTACCAGTACCAGTTCGCCGGCGCTGTGATCTGACCTGAGACGCCCCCTAGGTCCGAGGTGTCGCCCAGACCCGTGATGACCTAGCATCTCCCGCGGCCGGTTCCTCGCGGAGCCGGCCGTTCCCTTTCATGTGCGGCGTGGGGGTGATTTGGCGGTATTCACGCGATCGATGGAGGTCCGTCCGGCAGCGGCGATGGTGTCGATCCGGCGGCTGGCGCTGCTGGTGGCGCTACCGTTGCTGATGCTCGGCGTCGTCCATCTGTTCTCCCAGCAGTACGGCACGGCGACGCCGCCGCAGGTGCTGCGACTGACCGAAGCCCGCCTGCTGCCAGGCGATGCGCTCGATCCCGCGCAGATTCCCGGAGCATTGCCCGATGCGCGGTCGGGCGCGCGACTGCGGACCGGGCCTGCCTCCGCGGACTCGGCCGCGTCGTCCGTCGTGTCCCGGCCGTTGAGTCCGACGGCCACCCCGACGCCGATGCCCTCGACGATGCCGACCACGCCCGCCGTGCCCCTCGCACCGGGCCACGTGGTCGCGCTGCCGGTCCAGATCCACGACACCGACGCGCCGGGCCCGCTCTGGCTCGCGCTCGATTTCCACCTGGACCGGTCCGCCGAGGCGCCGTACTGGCTCGTGATCCAGCACCGGCCCGCGGCGACGGTCTATCTGGACGGGCAGTTGATCGCGACTTCGAGCCCGGGCAGCGGTTATGCGTCCGAGGACGAGGACGATCTCGCGCAACGCGGCCTGCTGCTCGCAGGTCGCCGGCTGCAGGTCAGCATCCCGCCCGCCATGCTGCCGGCCGGCGAGCATCGGCTCAGCCTGCGGCTCGCACGTCCGGGCTTCGAAGGCGCGGGGCTGTCAGCGCCGCTGCTGGGCCCGTCCGCGCAGATCCGCGCCTTGCAGGAGGGGCGCCGCTTCTGGCAGGTGATCCGCGTCACCACGGCGTTGGCCGGCATCGTCATCGGTGCGTTCATGCTGATGGTGTGGCTCGCGCTCCGCCAGGAATGGCTGTATGGCGTCACCGGCCTGTTCTGCCTGTGCACCGCGCTGCTGCTGTCGCCCTACCTGCTCAACGGCGCGCTGTTCCCCGCGCCCTGGTGGCGCGTGACGCTGGACCTGGCCGACGTGCTCTCGAAGGCGGGCCTGCTCTTCCTGGTCGCGCGGCTCTCGGGCATCGGGGCGCGCTGGCCCGAGAAGATGGCCATGGCCTACCTGGTGCTCGGCACCGTGATCGACGGCGCCGCCGCCTTCCTGGGCTGGAGCTGGACCGACTTCCATCACCCCTGGCCGTGGTGGGCGCTCGGCAGTCGTGCCGTCGTGCTGGGCGCCGCGGCGGTCCTGGCGGCCCGGGCCGCGCTCGCGACGCCGCGTTACGCCCACCTGGTCGGCGCCTGCGCCGTGGCGCTGTCGGCCTGGGTCTGGCTCTATGTGAGCTGGTTCGCGCTGGTGTTGTCGAAGCAGATGAGCGTCGTCGACATCAACGTCGTCGGACACGCCGTGCTGATCGCGATCGCCGGCGTGGCGCTGCAGCGGCGCTTCGTCGGGTCGCTGCGCGACGAGGCGATGGCGCGCATCCGGCTCGAGCAGGCGCTCGATGCGCGCACCCGCGAGCTGCAGGATCGCTGGGAAGACCTGCAGGACAGCGAGCGTCAGCGCACGGCCGCGCAGGAACGCGAGCGCCTGCTGCAGGAGATGCATGACGGTCTGGGCTCGCAGCTCGTGACCGCGCGGCTGTGCGCCGAGCGCGGCGTGACTTCGCAGTCGCTGGTCGGGCTGCTCGACGAGTGCATCCGCGAGATGCGCCTGACCGTCGACGCGCTCGCCGTCACGGACGGGGATCTCACGCTGCTGCTCGCCAACCTGCGGCACCGGATGGCGCCGCGGCTGCAGGACGCGGGACTCGAGCTCGACTGGCAACTGACCGACATCCCGCTGCTGCCGACCTTGCGCGGCACCGGCGGCCGCGAGTTGATCCGCATCGTGCAGGAGGCGCTCAGCAACGTCATCCACCATGCCGGCGCCACGCGGGTCCGCTTCTCGACGCGCGTGGACGAGGCGCGGGGACAGGTCTTGCTGTCCATCGTCGACAACGGACGCGGCATGGCGGCCGACCTGCGCCAGGGCAACGGCCTGCGCGGCATGCGCCGCCGCGCCGAGCGGATCTCCGCCGACATCGACTGGCGCGCGTCGGAAGAGGCGCCGGTCGAGGGCGGCACCGAACTGCTGCTGTGGCTGCCGCTGCACGTCGACCCGTGAGCGCAACGCGCGTGCGCGGGCACGCCGCGGGCCCGCAATCGCGTGGCATTCAAGCCGCATTCAAGCCGTTCCCGATGCGTTCCCGATGCGTTCTGGAGTCATCTCTCCACTTTGTGCGGTCTATCGAATCCCCTGATGGGGCCCCGATGGCGATCGGCGAGAATCCGCGCCGTACCTTGGAGACAGAACAATGGAGAAGAACTGGCTGAAGCACTATCCGGCGGGAGTGCCTGCCGAGATCGATGCGGACGTCTATCCCTCGCTCGTCGAGCTGATGGAAGCGGCGTTCAAGCAGTTCCCGGAGCGCGCCGCCTACAAGATGCTGGGGCGCTCGATCAGCTTCGAGCAGATCGACGAGGCCTCGCGCGCGTTCGCCGCGTACCTGCAGGGCCTGGGCCTGGAGAAGGGCGATCGCGTCGCGATCATGATGCCCAACGTGCCGCAGTACCCGGTCGCCGTCGCGGCGGTGCTGCGCGCCGGTTTCGTCGTGGTCAACGTCAACCCGCTGTACACGCCGCGCGAGCTGGAACACCAGCTCAAGGACGCCGGCGCGAAGGCGATCGTCATCATCGAGAACTTCGCCGCCACGCTGCAGCAGGTGCTCGCGAACGTGCCGACGAAGCACATCGTCCTGGCCGCGATGGGCGACATGCTGGGCTTCGCCAAGGGCATGGTCGTCAACTACGTCGTGCGCAAGGTCAAGAAGCTGGTGCCGGCGTTCGAGCTGCCTTCGGCCGTGCGCTTCAACGACGCGGTCTCGAAGGGCCGCGGTCAGACCTACAAGCGTCCGACGGTCGGCCCCAACGACATCGCGGTGCTGCAGTACACCGGCGGCACGACCGGTGTCTCCAAGGGCGCGGTGCTGCTGCATCGCAACCTGGTCGCCAACACGCTGCAGTGCGAGGCCTGGTACCAGCCCGCGCTGAAGAAGAAGCCCGCCGATGAACAGCTGATGAGCGTCTGCGCGCTGCCGCTGTATCACATCTTCGGATTCACCACCAACCTGATGCTGTCGATGCGCGTCGGCGGCTGCAACGTGCTGATCCCCAATCCGCGGGACCTGCCCGCGGTGTTCAAGGAACTCAGCCACCACAAGATCCACAGCCTGCCCGCGGTCAACACGCTCTTCATGGCGATGGCCAACCACGCGCAGTTCAACACGGTGGACTGGAGCGGGCTGGTGATCTCCGTCGGCGGCGGCATGGCCGTGCAGCAGGCGACGGCACGGCTGTGGCTGGAGAAGACCGGCTGCCCGATCGTCGAAGGCTACGGCCTGTCGGAAACGTCCCCGGTCGCGTGCTGCAACCCGACGGACAGCACGGCCTATACCGGCTCGATCGGTCTGCCGCTGTCCGGCACCGAGGTGACGCTGCTCGACGACGACGGCAACGAAGTGCCGACCGGCAGCAGCGGCGAGATCGCGATCCGCGGTCCGCAAGTGATGGCGGGCTACTGGCAGCGGCCCGACGAGACCGCCAAGGTCATGACGGCCGACGGCTACTTCCGCACCGGCGACATCGGCACGGTGGACGAGCGCGGCTTCTTCCGCATCGTCGACCGCAAGAAGGACATGATCCTGGTCAGCGGCTTCAACGTCTATCCGAATGAGATCGAGGACGTGCTGACGCAGATGCCGGGCGTGGCCGAGTGCGCCGCCGTCGGCGTGCCGGACGAGAAGGCCGGCGAGGCGGTGAAGGTCGTGATCGTGCGCCGCAATCCGGCGCTGACCGAGGCCGACGTCAAGGCCTTCTGCGAAGCGAACCTGACGGGCTACAAGCGCCCCCGGGTCATCGAGTTCCGGACCGAACTGCCAAAAACTCCGGTCGGCAAGGTGTTGCGCCGTGAATTGCGCGACAAGAAGTAGCAGTCGGTAGCAGTTTTAGGGATTGCACTTGGGCGAAACCCGCCCTTGACACCCTAAAGTTCGCCCTCCTGAGGAGGAGGCAAGGCCGTGCTCGAAGAACGTTACGAAAAGACCGAGGCCGGGCGTGCGGAAATCAAGTCGCGCGCGCTGGTGCAAGCGCGCGTGGCGCGCAACCTGCTGCTGGTGATCGACGCCAGCAAGACCGGCGGCGACTGGGTGGGGGTGGTGCAAGGCGCCACGTCCGCCGATCTCGAACTGCTGGTGCAGCATCAGCTCGTGAAGGTGACCGCCGGTGCGCCGCTGTCGCGGCCCATGGGCCCGGCATCGATCGCGACCCCGCTGGGATCGGGCGGGCCGTCGTCGCGCATGAGTCGGCGCCTCGGCGTCGCGACCCGTGCCGTCGCGGCTGGCGGGCGCGCCCACCTCGTCGCTGCCCTACCAGGAGCTGTACACGGCGCTGAGCACTTTCGCCAAGCAGCAGGGGCTGCTGAAGGGCTACAAGATCGCGCTGGAGGTCGAGCAGTGCGCCGACATGAGCCAGCTGCAGACCCTGGCGCTGGACATCATCGACCGCGTGCGCGCCGCCAAGGGTGACGCCGCGGCGCACGAACTGCGTGCGACACTGGGGTTCAACTGAACCGGACCGCCTGACATCCTGGAGGCGGTCCTTCCATTGTTGGGAGCCCCTCCATGTCCACGTCCTACCGCGTCGCGGTACTGGTCGGCAGCCTGCGCAAGGCGTCGTTCAACCGCAAGCTGGCCCTCGCGCTGGCAAACCTGGCCCCCGCTGAGCTGAAGCTCGAGATCGTCGAGATCGGCGCGCTGCCTTTCTACAACGAAGACGAGGCGGCCGAGCCGCCGGCGGCGTGGGTCGACTTCCGCAAGGCGGTGAAGTCCGCGGACGCGCTGCTGTTCGTGAGCCCCGAATACAACCGCTCGATCCCCGGCGTGCTGAAGAACGCGCTGGACGTGGGATCGCGGCCCTACGGTCAGAGTGCCTTCGACGGCAAGCCGGCCGCGGTGATCACGCTGTCGCCGGGCGCGCTGGGCGGCTTCGGTGCGAACCACCATCTGCGCCAGGTGCTGGCCTGCCTGAACACGCCGCTGCTGCCGTCGCCGGAGGTCTACCTCGGCGGCGCGGCCGACATGTTCAAGGATGACGGCAGCATCGCGAAGCCGGAGACGGAAGCCTTCCTGCGCAAGGTCCTGACGGCTTTCGCCGCCTGGGTGGGCAAGAACAAGGGGTGAGCGTTGGCGGCGAGGTTGTTTGTCGAGCAGCCGCTGGGTGCGGTGGGGCTCGACGCTGAACTGGCGCTGCCCCCCGGGGCGGCGCGTCATGTGCAGGTGCTGCGGCTGCAGCCGGGGGACGAGGTCACGCTGTTCGATGGCAGCGGCGACGAGTGGACCGCGGCGGTCACGGCGATGGGGCGCAGCGAAGTCCGCGTCGCGCTGAAGGCGCGTCAGGCGGTCGATCGTGAGCTCAAGCGCACGGTCACGCTGGCTGTCGTGATGCCGGCCAACGACCGGATGGACGGCATCGTCGAGAAGGCCTGCGAGCTCGGCGCGGTAGCGATCCAGCCGCTGATGAGCGAGCGCTCCGTGCTTCGCCTCAACGGCGATCGCGCGGACAAGAAACGCGCGCACTGGCAAGGCGTCGCGATCGCGGCGGCCGAGCAGTGCGGTCGTTCGAAGCCTCTGCAGGTCGCGCCGGTGAAGACGCTGGTAGCGTGGCTCGCCGAGCTTCCCGCCGATGCCGACGAGCAGCGCTGGCTGCTGAGCCCGGTGGCCGCGCAGCCCTTGTCGACACTGACGTCGTCATCGACCGATGCGCAGCGCATCACCGTCCTCAGCGGCCCCGAAGGTGGTCTCAGCGAAGCTGAGGAGCAGTCCGCCCGATCACGCGGGTTCAGCGCTGCGAAGCTCGGTCCCAGGATCCTGCGGGCCGACACTGCGCCGCTCGCCGTTCTTGGCTGGTTAGCGCTGACCGAAGCTTGAGCGGGCTCTGCCACCGTGCCTCATCGCAGGTGAGGGTACTTCTCGAACAGTCTTTTGAAGGCTAGCTCAGCTGGAATACCGCCACCGGCGTTGATCTCGGCGAGGCCACGCTCAATCGATGCGTCGAAGGCGCTTAACTGCGCCGCTGCTGACTTCTGTGGCTTCTTATCATTGCCGAGCACTTTCGTACTTGATGAGGCATTCGCGCTCTCAATCAGATTTCGTTCTTCGACTTTCAATTCGCGTCCCTCTCCCTTCGGGCAAATTCGGCCGGCGCTAAAGAAGCTCGATCATGTTGATATCCCGCGCCGAATGGAGAACGCGGATGATCGTCACGCGGTTGAGACGAGGAATGAGCCGAAACAGGATCAGGTAGCGGCCGTGCAGCCGCCGTCGAATGTCACCGAGACCGATGAGCGGATGAGCTTCCGGCCTGTGAGACAGCGACGCGATCTTTCGGCGCAATTCGAAGATAAAAGCGTCCGCATTTCGCTCGTCGTACCTGGCGATGTACTTGTGAATATCGAGCAGATCCTTTTCAGCCTCCGCGAGGAGGTGAACGTGCATCAGGATCCTTCGGGACGCTTGCGAGTCTTAGCCACTAGTTCGTCGAAGAACTCGTCGGCAGGGCGACCGAGGCCGTTCTCCGAGTCCTCGATGCCCTTGTCGAGCATGGCCTTGAAGGCCTTCAAATGCTCCTGCTGCTGAAGGAGAAGGACGCCTTCCTTCAGCACTTCCTGCCGGGATGAATACCGACCGCTGTCGATCAACTGCTGCACGTAGGCCTCCAATTCAGGTCCAAGTTCAGCGTGAATCATCTCGGTCATTCCCTCGAAAAGAAATCGCATCGTCGGGGGAGGCGCATCCCCACCAAGGGGGCCTACCTTCGGCGGAGTTACTCGTCGGAGTCAGTGTTGCCGGCGTTCTGCTTGCGGGCCGATCCTGCGACAAGATCGAACTTGAAGAGCCGGCATTCGATCGGTCCGTTCCACATCGGGATGCGGCGCGACTCCTTGAGTCGCATCTTGCTGGGCAACTTCATTTCCGGGCACAGCAGCCACGCGGTCCATCCCGCCGGATGCTGCGTGTAGGCGCGCTTCCAATGCGCGGAGAGGCGCGGGAAGAAGTCGTCGCCCGCATCACGCTCCTCCGACAGCGCGCCGCCGTCCATGCGCTGCGTGCCGGCCTTGCCGCGCACCTCGATCCGTTCGCCGTAGGGCGGGTTCAGCATCAGCGTGCCGGGCATGTCGTCCGGCAGCGTCGGCGCCGGACGTTCGAGCGCGTCTCCGCCGTTGAACTGGATGTACTGCGCGACGCCGGCGCGCTCCGCGTTGCGACGCGCGAAGTCGACCATCCGGAACGACACGTCGCTCGCGAAGATCGGCACCTCGGACGGACGCTCCGCCGCGCGCGCCTGTTCCTTGATCGCGCGCCAGGTCGGCAGCAGCGTCTGGAACGGCTTCAGCTTCTCGAACGCGAAACGACGCTGGATGCCCGGCGCGATGTTGCAGGCGATGGTCGCCGCCTCGACCGGGATCGTGCCCGAGCCGCAGCACGGATCGTGCAACGCGCCGCCGGCCTCCCGCGTGCCCTTCCAGCCCGCCGCGGCCAGCATCGCGGCCGCCAGCGTCTCCTTCAGCGGCGCGTCGCCCTTGTCCTCACGCCAGCCGCGCTTGAACAGCGATTCGCCCGAGCTGTCGACATAGACCGTCGCCAGGTCCTCGGTCAGATGCAGCTGCAGCGGCAGGTCCGGCCAGCGCGTGTCGACGCTGGGCCGCTCGCCGGTCGCGTCGCGCAGGATGTCGCAGACGGCATCCTTCACCCGCAGCGTCGCGAAGTTCAAGCTGTGCAGCGGCGAGCGCTGCGCCGTCGTGTCCACACGCAACGTCTGCTGCGGCGTGATCCAGCGCGTCCAGTCGACGGTGCGCGCGATCGCGTAGATGTCGTCCTCGTGGCGGTACTCCTCGCGCGCGACCTCGATCAGCACGCGCTGCGTGAGCCGGCTGTGCAGGTTGAGCCGCATCACCGCCGCGAGCGTGCCGTACAGGCCGACGCCGCCGCGGAAGGCCTTCGGGCCCTGCAGACACTCGTGCGGACCGAGGATGTCGCGCACCTCCGCCTCCAGCCAGTCTTCGACGCCGGCGGCGCAGGGCAGGAACAGGTGATAGGCGGAATCGGACATCGTGCGTGCAGCGTGAATCGGGCGCCGCGGCGCCCGGGAGGATCAAGCAACCGATTGTCCCACCGACGTCGACTGTGGCTTGACGCCCTCTCCCGCTTGGGGGAGAGGGCAGGGGTGAGGGCCAGCGGCGGTGGCAGTGCGACGTCAGCGCGACTTGCGCAGATTGGCCGGCGCGAGCTTGAGCGCCTCGCGGTACTTCGCGACGGTGCGTCGCGCCACGGTGATGCCCTGCTCGCCGAGCATCGTCGACAGCTGGCTGTCGGACAGCGGGCTGGTGGTGTCCTCGGCCGCGATGAACTGCTTGATCAGCGCGCGCACCGCCGTGCTGGACGCATTGCCGCCGGCCTCGGTCGACAGGCTCGACCCGAAGAAGTACTTCAGCTCGAAAGTGCCCCACGGCGTCGCCATGTACTTGGCGGTCGTGACGCGAGAGATCGTCGATTCATGCAAGCCCAGCTCGTCCGCGATCTCGCGCAGCACCAGCGGCTTCATCGCCAGCTCGCCGTGCGTGAAGAATCCGCGCTGGCGCTCGACGATCGCCTCGCTGACACGCTGGATCGTGTCGAAGCGCTGCTGGATGTTCTTGATGAACCAGCGTGCTTCCTGCAGCTGCCCGCCCAGCGGCGAGTTGCTCACGCCGCCGCGCGTCGCGCGCAGCGCCTGCGCGTAGAGATCGTTGATGCGCAGCTTGGGCAGCACGTCCGGGTTGATGGAGACGCGGAAATTGCGCCCCGCCTTCTGCACGATCACGTCGGGGATGACGGGCCGGTTCTCGCTGCGCGCGTAGCGACGGCCCGGCTTGGGCTCCAGGCCGGCGATCAGCGATTGCCCGTCGCGCAGCAGCTCCTCGTCGGCGCCGGTCAGCGACATCAGCCGGCGCCAGTCGCGCTTGGCGAGCAGGTCCAGGTGCCGGCGGCAGATCACGATCGCCAGCGCCTGCTCGGGCGAGCGCGGCAGCGTGCGCAGCTGCAGCTCCAGGCACTCGCCGAGGTCGCGCGCGCCGACACCGGCGGGCTCCATCGACTGCAGCCACTTGAGCGCGACCTTGAAGCGGTCCAGCAGCTCCTCGCGCTGCTCCAGATCGGCGTCCTCGCCGAGGATCGCGGCGACCAGCTCCTCGAGCGGGTCCTCGAGATAACCGTCTTCGTTGAGCGATTCGATCAGCGCCAGCAGCGCCGCGCGATCCACCGCGCTGAGGTTCATGCCGGGGATCTGTCCGCGCAGCACGTCCTGCAGCGATTCGTCGGGCGCTTCGGTCTCGGGCCGCTCGTCGTCGTCCCCGGATGAGGAGGACGCGCTGCCCGGCGTTTCCCGGATGCCGTCGAAGTCGTCACGCTCGGTGCCGTTCTCCCAGTCGTCGCGTTCGGTGGTGCCGAACTCCTCGGCACGCATCTCGTCGCCGGCGGGCGTGTCCCCGGCGGGCGCGTCCGATTCCGTCTGCGCGACGCGCTCCTCGCGTTCCTCGCGCTCGGTCAGACGCTCCTGCGTGGCGGTCGGCAGCGGGGCGTCGAATTCCTCGTCGGTCTCCAGCAGCGGGTTGCTCGCGAGCATCTGCTCCACCTCCTGATGGAGCTCCAGCGTCGACAACTGCAACAGACGGATGGACTGCTGCAGCTGAGGCGTCAGCGCAAGATGCTGGGACAGGCGAACCTGTAGCGTCGGCCTCATGTCGACTCCCGGCCCTTACATCTTGAAGTGTTCGCCGAGGTAGACCCTGCGCACGTCCTGATGCTCGACGATGTGCTGGGGCGTGCCTTCGGCGAGCACCGCCCCTTCGCTGATGATGTAGGCGCGGTCGCAGATGCCCAGCGTCTCGCGCACGTTGTGGTCGGTGATCAGCACGCCGATGCCACGCTGCTTCAGGAAGCGGATGATCCGCTGGATCTCCAGCACCGCGATCGGGTCGACGCCGGCGAAGGGCTCGTCCAGCAGGATGAAGCGCGGCTGCGTGGCCAGCGCGCGGGCGATCTCGACGCGGCGGCGCTCGCCGCCGGACAGCGCCGGCGCGGGCGTGTCGCGCAGCTTTTCGATCGACAGTTCGTTGAGCAGCTTGTCCAGCTCCGCGTCGATGCGCGACGAGGGCCAGGCCTTGCCCTTCTCGTCGAGCTGCAGCTCCAGCACGGCGCGGATGTTCTCCTCGACGTTGAGCTTGCGGAAAATCGACGCCTCCTGCGGCAGGTAGCTCAGCCCCATGCGCGCGCGCTGGTGGATGGGCATCGTCTGCACCGGCTGGCCGTCGATCTGGATCTCGCCGGCATCGGCGCGGACCAGGCCCACGATCATGTAGAAACTGGTCGTCTTGCCGGCGCCGTTCGGGCCGAGCAGGCCGATCACCTCGCCGCTGTGCAGGTCGATGTGGACGTCCTTGACCACCTTCCTGACGCCGTAAGACTTCTGCAGCCCCCAGGCCTGGAGGCGGCTCCGGGGAGCGTTCGTGCGGGCTTCCGTCATTGCTGGGGGGACTGGCGAGGCGTCAGGTTGATGCTGGGGCGCAACGGCAGCGGGGCGCTGCTGGCGGGCGGCGGTTCGCTCGCGGCGTTGCGCGGCATCAGCACGACACGGCCGCGGCCGCTCGGATGCGGCGAACCGGCGCCGGTCTCGACGATCAGGCGTTCGGTGCGGTTGTCGTAATTCAGCGTGGCGCCGGAGAGCGCCTGCTTCAGCTGGTCGCCCTGCATCACCCGCGCTTCGGCGTTGCCGACCAGGCGGATGGTCTCGGTGCGGGTGTCGTATTCGATCTGGTCGGCGCGGCCTTCGATGCGCTCGCCGGGGGTGTCACGGTCCTGGCGAAAATGCACCTGCTTGGCGGAGGTGCCGTTGGCGTAGGCCTGGTAGTAGCCGTCGCTGGTCTCCTGGACATCCATCCGGTCGGCGCGCAGCTCCATCGAGCCCTTGGTCATGATCACGTTGCCGTTGAACTCGGACCGCTGCTTGACCTTGTCGATCGCGCCTTCACGATCGAAGACCAGGTTCAGGGGCTTGGCGCGGTCGTCCTTCGCGGCCTGCGACAAAGGCGCGGCCAAGGCCAGCGCGAGCGCGGTCGACAACAGCAAAGGGCGGCGAAGCGACATGGGGGGGATCCTGACGGCACAAAACTTGCTGGCCATTCTAGCCATCGCTGGAGGAGCGAGCAGGGGGTCGTCCCGCGTGAGCGAGGGGCTAGTCTTCGCGCTTGTGGAAAGTTCGGTTTTGGTGCATTCGGGGGCGGGCGGGGGCAAGGGGTTGAGGGACCGAGCGGGAGCCGACCGAACAGGGGCCCCTTTTCTCCATGCCTGGGGCCAGAGGCCCCAGGCCTTCGCTAGGCACAAACAGTCCTCAGGACTGTTTGTGTCCGAGCGAAGTCCCTCCGCCGGCGGAGCCGGCAATTCCCTCCTTGACCTCCGAAAAAGGGGCCCCGTCCGGTCGGCTCAGGCGACGCTCGCTGTGGGCTCCGTGCCTTGATAGCCGCGTGGCACGGCACCCAACAGACGCTTGGTGTACTCCTGCTTGGGTGCTGCCAGCAGCGCGCGGGCATCGGCCTGCTCGACGACGTCGCCGTGCTGCATGACCAGGACCTCGTCGGAGATGAACTTCACCACCGCCAGGTCATGGCTGATGAAGATGTAGCTCAGGCCGAATTCGTCCTGCAGATCCTTCAGCAGGTTCAGCACCTGGGCCTGGACCGAGACGTCCAGCGCCGAGACGGCCTCGTCCAGCACCAGCACTTCCGGCTGCAGCGTCAGGCAGCGCGCGATGGCGATGCGCTGGCGCTGGCCGCCGGAGAACTCGTGCGGATACTTGTGCAGCGCCGACTCGTCCAGCCCGACCTTCTTCAGCAACGCGCTGGCCGTGGCCACGCGCTCGTCGTGGCTCTTGCCGATGCCGTGGATCTCCATCGGCTCCAGCAGCGTCTGCGCGATCGTGAAGCGCGGGTTCAGCGAGGCATACGGGTTCTGGAAGACGACCTGGATCCGGCGGCGCATCTTCTGCCAGTCCGGCCCGTTCATCTTCAGCAGGTCCTTGCCCTCGAAGAGCACCTCGCCGCCGGTGGGCTCGTGCAGCCGCAGCAGCGTCAGGCCCATCGTGGTCTTGCCCGAGCCGGACTCGCCCACCACGCCCAGCGTGTGACCCTTGCGCAGCTGGAAGTCGACACCCTTGACCGCCTTGAACTCGGTCTTGCTGAACAGGCCCGACTTGAAGAAGAAGCTCTTCTTCAGACCCTTGACCTCGAGGATCACCGGCGCAATCGGATCCTTCGCCTTGCCCGTGCCCTCGGACACCAGGCGGCCGGCGATGTGGTCGTCGATGACCATCAGCCGCGCCGGGTTCTCCGTCAGCGACGGCCGGCAAGCCAGCAGCGCCTTCGTGTAGGCGTCCTGCGGGTGGTGGAAGATGTCCGCCACCGGCGCCTGCTCACGGACCTCGCCATGACGCATGACGACGACGTGGTCGGCGATCTCGCCCACCACGCCCAGGTCGTGCGAGATGAACAGCATGCTCATCCGGTGCGATTCCTTCAGGCGCGCGAGCAGCTCCATCACCTGGCGCTGGATGGTCACGTCCAGCGCGGTGGTCGGCTCGTCGGCGATCAGCAGCTTGGGGCTGCAGGCCAGCGCCACCGCGATCATCACGCGCTGCTGCTGGCCGCCGGACATCTCGTGCGGATAGCTCTTCAGCCGCCGCTTGGGGTCGGGGATGCCGACCTCGTTGAGCAGCTCCTCGGCGCGCACCAGCGCCTGGCGCCGGCTCATGCCCAGATGCTTGATCAGCGGCTCCATGATCTGGTCAGCGACCGGGAACACCGGGTTCAGCGAACTCATCGGATCCTGGAACACGCAGGCGATCTCGCGCCCGCGCACCGACTGCAGTTCGCGCAGCGAGGTCTTCAGCAGGTCGCGGCCCTGGAACAGGATCGCGCCGGTGCGCTCGGCGTTGTCGGGCAGCAGGTTGAGGATGGACATCGCCGTCACGCTCTTGCCCGAGCCCGACTCGCCCACCAGCGCCACCGTGCGGTTCTCCGGGATGTCGAAGCTGACGCCCTTGACGGCCAGCTGGCGCTGCATGGCGCCGTCGACCTTGCCCATGCGGAAGGCGACCTTCAGGTCTTGAATGCTCAACAGCATGGCGTTACTCCAGACCGCGCAGTTTGGGATCGAGCGCGTCGCGCAGCGCATCCGTGAAGAGGGCGAACGCCGTGACGAACACCGCCATGAAGCCGGTCACCGCGGCCAGCTGCCACCAGTAGCCCAGGATCAGCTCGCTCTGCGCCTCGGCCAGCATCGTGCCCCAGGACACCTGGTCCACGCTGACGCCCAGGCCCAGGTAGGACAGGATGACCTCGCTCTTGATGAAGCCCACCACGTGCAGCGAGAGCTGCACCAGCGCGACGTGCGAGACGTTGGGCAGGATGTGCTTGAACATGCGCGAGCTCTTGCTCGCGCCGATGGCCTCGGCGCTGCGGACGTATTCGCGCACCGAGTGCTTCATGAACTCGGCGCGCACCAGGCGGTAGATGCCGGTCCAGCCCGCCAGGCCCAGGATCATCACCACCGGCAGCACGCCGCGGCCGAAGACCACCGCGAAGGCGAAGATCAGCAGGATGTTGGGCATCGCCGTGAAGACGTTGTAGACCCACTCCAGGAAGTCGCCGACCTTGCCGCCGTAGAAGCCCGACAGCGCGCCCAGCACGGTGCCGATGAGCGTGGCCACCAGCGCGGCCAGGACGCCGACCATGATGGAGATCTCGGCGCCCTTGATGGCCTTGGCCAGCACGTCGCGGCCCAGGCGGTCGCCGCCGAAGGGCAGCGTCTCGGCGCGCGGCGCCTCGTCGGTCTTGTACTGCTTGGCCTTCTCGGTCCACTCGGCGTACTTGGGCGCGAGCGGGTCGATGTCGCTCAGGTCGACGTTCGGGCCCTTGGGCTGCGCGATCGCGCCGGCGCTCTCGGCCGGCGCGGGGCCGACGAAGGTCGGCGGCGCGTTGGGCACGCCGGTCTCCTTCTGCCAGTCGCGGGCCACCAGGCCCAGGCCGGCGGCCAGCACCAGCAGCAGCGACAACGCGACGACGACCATCGCGAACATGCCGAGCTTGTCGGACTTCAGACGCCGCCACGAGGCGTACCAGACGCCGCGCGAGCGCTGGGGCTTCACGCCCACGGGTTGGTTGGACAGCACTGCGCTCATTTGAGGACCACCCGCGGGTCAACCAGCTTGTAGAGAAGGTCGGTGATCAGGTTGACCACCATCGTCAGCGCCGCGATGTAGATTGCGAAGGCCTGGATCACCGGATAGTCGTTGCGGTTGACCGCCAGCAGGATCTCGCGGCCCAGGCCAGGGATCGAGAAGAACACTTCCAGCAGGAAGGAGCCGACGAACACCCCCGGCAGCGCCACCGAGATGTTGGTCATGATCGGGATCATCGCGTTGCGCAGCACGTGCTTGAGCAGGATGGTCTTCTCGGTCATGCCCTTGGCGCGCGCGGTGCGGACGTACTCGTGGCCGATCTCGTCAAGGAAGAAGGTGCGGTACAGCCGCGTGTACGGCGACAGCGCGACGGCCACCGCGACCAGCACCGGCAGCGGCGCGTAGGTCGTCAGATTGGTCCACAGCGAATCGCTCCAGCCCTGCACCGGGAACCAGCCCAGGCGGAAGGCGAAGAAGTACTGCGCGACGATCACGTAGACCAGCAGCGAGATGGACACCGCGACCGTCGTGAGGATCATCACCGCGCGGTCCGTGAGGCTGCCGCGCATGTAGGCGACGGCCAGCGCGAACGGGATCGCCAGGATCACCTCGAGCACCAGGATCGGCAGCATCACCGTCAGCGTGGCCGGCATGCGCGTGGCGAAGAGGTTGGCCACGGACTCGTTGGTCGCCCAGCTCTTGCCCCAGTCGAAGGTGACGATCTGCTGCAGGAAGATCCACAGCTGTTCCCACACCGGCTTGTTCAGCCCGAGCTGATCGCGGATGGCCTCGATCTGGTCCTGGCTGGCGTTCAGGCCGCCCAGCACTTCGGCGGGATCACCGCCAAACCATTTGAAGAGGAAGAACACCAGCAGCACGACACCCAGCAAGGTGGGGATCATTTGCCACAGGCGCCTGATGAGATAGGCCGCCATACGCGCGGAACTCCAAGCAAGCGCCGCCGAGCCCGTCTTCGAACGCGGCGACCGATAAAGACAAACCCCGGACGCTTGTGACGGCCGGGGCCTGAGGGTCGAAAACCACGCGCGAGTCTACGTGAGCGCCTGCAAGCCCCGCACCGGCATTTGCCCTGAATCCATCGAAGAAAACTGATGATGGACCCTCGTGGAAACAGGTGTGTTCATCCGCAATGCGCCCCCGCTCGCCCTTGCGTTCAAGCTCTCGGGGTTGTTGGCATGGCGGGCGCGGACATCGCCCACTAGACTGGCGCGCTTTCGAATTCAAGGACGGCATCCAGATGCGACGCGGCACGGCCGGGACACAATCCCAGGCGCTCTTACTTTCGGCATCCCTCGCGTCATCCCTGGCGATCCTGGCGACCCTGACGGCGATCCCGTCGAGCGCGCAGGCCGCTGGCGATGCGCCCGTGAACACGGCCGCGACGGCCCCCGCGCCCAAGGTGCTGCGCTACGCGATCCGCGTCGCGGAGACCGGCTTCGATCCGGTGCAGGTCACCGACCTGTACTCGCGCAACATCACGGCGGCGATCTTCGACGCGCCGCTGCGCTACAGCTACCTGGGCCGCCCGTATCGCCTCGAGCCCAACATCACCGACGGCATGCCCGAGGTCTCCGACGACTTCAAGCGCTTCGTCTTCAAGATCAAACCCGGCATCTACTTCAACGACGATCCGGCGTTCAAGGGCCAGAAGCGCGAGCTGGTCGCCGACGACCTGGTGTACACGGTCAAGCGCCACTACGACCCGCGCAACAAGAGCGGTCACCTGTATCGCCTCGAAGGCGCGAAGATCCTCGGCCTGTCCGAGGTGCGCGCCGAGGCGCTGAAGAACAAGACGCCGTTCGACTACGCGCGGCCGGTCGACGGCGTGCGCGCGCTGGACCGCTACACGGTCGAGATCCGCGTCGCCAACAGCGATCCGCGCTTCCTCATGCACTTCGCCGATCCGATGGTGGGTCTGATGGCGCGCGAGGTCGTCGAGTTCTACGGCGACCGCATCATGGAACACCCGGTCGGCACCGGCGCCTGGCGCCTCGCCGAGTGGCGCCGTTCGTCGCGCATGGTGCTGGAGAAGAATCCCAACTTCCGCGATGTGCGTTATCACGAGGAAGTCGGCGCGGACCGTCCGCCCGCGCTGGTCGAGGCGGTCAAGCGCCTGCAGGGCCGCAAGCTGCCGATGGTCGACCGCGTCGAGATCTCGGTGATCGAGGAAAGCCAGCCGCGCTGGCTCGCGTTCCTGCGCAAGGAATTCGACTTCATGGACGAGCTGCCGGAGGACTTCGCGCCGGTGGCGATTCCGCAGAACAAGCTCGCGCCCAACCTGGTCAAGGACGGCATGCGGGCGGTCCGCTACGAGCGCGCCGACATCTCGGCCTCCTACTTCAACATGGAGGATCCGGTCGTCGGCGGCTACACGCCGGAGAAGATCGCGCTGCGCCGCGCAATCGCACTGGGCGTCGACGTCGAACGCCAGGTGCGCCTGCCCCGCAAGGGCCAGGCGATCCCCGCGCAGGGGATCATCTCGCCGGGCGTCACCGGCTACGACAAGGCCTTCAAGACCGAGATGAGCCAGTACGACCCGGCGCGCGCGAAGGCGCTGCTGGACCTCTACGGCTATGTCGACAAGGACGGCGACGGCTGGCGCGACCTGCCCGACGGCAGCCCGCTGGTGCTCGAGTACGCGACGCAACCGGACGGCCGCAACCGGCAACTGGTCGAGCTCTGGCAGAAGGACATGGACGCGCTGAAGGTCCGCATCAAGTTCAAGATCGCCAAGTGGCCGGAGAACCTGAAGGCCGCCAACGCCGGCAAGCTCCAGATGTGGGGCATGGGCTGGAGCGCCGACATCCCCGACGGCGAGAACTTCCTCGGCCTGGCCTACGGCGGCAGCAAGGGCCAGTCGAACAAGGCCCGCTTCGACCTGCCCGAATTCAACACGCTGTTCCGCAAGCAGCACTCGATGGCCGACGGCCCCGAACGCGTCGCGGTCATGCAGGACGCGCAGCGGCTGCTGACGGCCTACATGCCCTACAAGGTCGAAGTGCATCGCATCTACACCGACATCACCCAGCCCTGGGTGATCGGCTACGACAAGAACCTCTACCAGCGCGACTTCTATACGTTCGTCGACATCGACCCGGATGCGTTGGCCAAGGCTCACGCGAAGAAGCACTGACGCCACACCGCCGCCCATGACGATGCTCCGCGCCCGACGCTTCCCTTCGATCCTGCGCGGGGCACTCCTCGCGTCCGCGCTGGCGATGGCCGGCGCGAATGCCGGTCATGCGGCGGACGGCGCCAGCGCGCCGGCAGGCGCGGGCTCTTCGGCCTCCGCGCCCAAGGTCCTGCGCTACGCCTTCCGCGTCGCGGAGACGGGCTTCGATCCCGCGAAGATCTCCGACATCTACTCGCGGACGATCACGCCCCACATCTTCGAGGGGCTCTACACCTACGACCAGCTCGCGCGCCCCGCACGCATGAAGCCGCTGACCGCGGCGGCGATGCCGGAGACCTCTGACGACTACAAGGTCTGGACGGTGAAGCTGCGCCCGGGCATCCGTTTCGCGGACGACCCCGGCCTTCAAGGGCAAGTCGCGCGAACTGACTGCCGAGGACTACGTGTATTCGATCAAGCGCTTCGCCGACCCGGCGGTGGCGTCGCCGGCCTGGAGCGAAGTCGAGGAACTCCTGCTCGTCGGCCTCAACGAGTACCACGAGCAGGTCCGCAAGTCCGGCAAGCCCTTCGACTACGACAAGCCCATCGAGGGCCTGCGCGCGCTGGACCGCTACACGCTGCAGTTCAAGTCGAAGGAGACGCGGCCGCGCCTGATGGAGGTCTTCGCGCAGGGCGACCTGTACGGCGCCGTCGCGCGCGAGGTGATCGAGGCCTATCCGGGCGATTCGATGGCGCATCCGGTGGGCACGGGGCCGTTCGTGCTCAAGCAGTGGCGGCGCAGTTCGCTGATGGTGCTGGAACGCAACCCCGTCTACCGCGAGCGTTTCTACGACCAGGAAGTGGATCCCGCGCCCGACGACGCGGAGGGCCAGGCGTTGAAGGCGCGCTTCAAGGGCCGGCGCCTGCCCATGGTCGATCGCGTCGAGATCGGCGTCATCGAGGAGAACCAGCCGCGCTGGTTGTCCTTCCTGAACGGCGAGTACGACTTCATCGAGCGCACGCCCGAGGACTTCATCACCCAGGCGATGCCCAACGGCAGGATCGCGCCCAACCTCGAGAAGCAGGGCAAGCACGCGTACCGGACCGTCGCGTCGGACGTGCTGTTCACCGTGTTCAACATGGAGGACCCGGTCATCGGCGGCTACACGCCGGAGAAGATCGCGCTGCGCCGTGCGATCGGGCTGGCGATCGACGTCTCGCGCGAACTGCGCCTGGTGCGCCGCGGACAGGCCATGCTGGCGCAGTCGTTGTACATGCCGGGCACGACCGGCTACGACCCGGACTTCCGCAGCGACATGAGCAGCTTCGACCCGGCGCGCGCGAAGGCGCTGCTCGACCTCTACGGCTACGTCGACAAGGACGGCGACGGTTGGCGCGACAGGCCCGACGGCAGCCCGCTGCTGCTGGAGAGCCTGACCACGCCCGAGCAGTTCCAGCGCCAGATCGACGAGATCGTCCAGAAGAACCTGAACGCGATCGGCCTGCGCATCGCATTCAAGCCGGCGAAGTGGCCGGAGAACCTGAAGTCGCTGCGCGCCGGCAAGTACCAGATCTGGTCGCTGGCGACCTCGGCGTCCAAACCCGACGGGCAGGACTCGCTGGCGCGCATGTACAGCGGTCAGATCGGGGCGCAGAACTACGCGCGATTCCGGCTGCCGGCGGTCGACAAGCTCTACGACGAAGCCTCTCATCTGCCCGACGGGCCGGAACGCATGAAGATCTTCGAGGAGACCAAGCGCTATGCGGTCGCCTACATGCCGTACAAGTACCGCGGCCACCGCTTCATCACCGACATCGCCCAGCCGCAGATGAGCGGCTACCGTCGTCCGCAGTTCTGGCTGAACTGGTGGGAGTACGTGGACATCGATCCCGACGCCGCCGCGAAGTTCAAGCACTAGGCCCGACGTTCAAGTTCCGAGGTTCCGACTCCCATGCGCGCACGCTGCCCCGTTCCGTTCCATCGCGCGGTCGCCGCGCTCGCCGCGTTGACACGGAGCGCCGCGGCGCTCGCCGTCGCGGTCGTCGCGACGACCGCCACCGTGGCGACGATGGCCCTCGCCGCGCCTCCTCCGGTGGCGAAAGCCTCCGAGGCGCCGCCGCCGGCGAAGCAGGAGGGGCAGGAGAAAGTGCTGCGCTACGCCTTCCTCGTCGCCGAGACCGGCTTCGATCCCGCGCAGTTGAGCGACCTGTACTCGCGCATCGTCACGGCCCACATCTTCGAGTCGCTCTACAACTACGACTACCTCGCGCGGCCGTTCAAGCTCAAGCCCAACACGGCGGCGGAGATGCCGGAGGTCTCGGAGGACTTCCGCACCTGGACGATCAGGATCCGTCCCGGGATCTACTTCGCCGACGATCCGGCCTTCAAGGGCAAGCGGCGCGAGCTGACGGCCGAGGACTACGTCTACAGCCTCAAGCGCTTCTACGACCCGGCGACGAAGGGGCCGCTGTACTCGAGCTTCAAGCAGGAGGGCATCCTCGGCCTGGAGGAACTGCGCGTGGCGGCGCTGAAGACGAAGAAGCCCTTCGACTACGACAAGCCCGTCGAGGGCGTGCGCGCGCTGGACCGCTACACGCTGCAGTTCAAGCTGGCGGAGCCGCGGCCGCGCTTCATCTACAACCTGGCGGGCGGCGACACCTACGGCGCGGTGGCGCGCGAGGTCATCGAGGCCTATGCCGGCAAGACCATGGAGCATCCGGTCGGCACCGGGCCGTTCATGCTGGAGCGCTGGCGGCGCGGTTCGCTGATCCGGCTGGTGAAGAACCCCGGCTACCGCGACGTCTTCTACGACGCGCAACCCAATCCCGGCGACACCGAGGGCGAGCAGATGCTCGCGCGCTTCAAGGGCCGCAAGCTGCCGATGGTGGACGCCGTCGAGGTCAGCATCATCGAAGCCGGTCAGCCGCGTTGGCTGTCCTTCCTGAACCGCGAGTTCGACCTGCTCTACCTGCTGCCCGAGGAATACGCGGACATCGCGATCCCGCACGGCAAACTCGCGCCCAACCTCGACAAGCAGGGGGTGAAGCTGTACCGCGTGCTGGCCAGCGACCGCACGATGTACTACTTCAACATGGAGGATCCGACGGTCGGCGGCTACACGCCGGACAAGGTCGCGTTGCGCCGCGCGATCGGCCTGGCCACCGACGTGCCGACCGAGATCGCCACCACGCGCCGCCACCAGGCGGTGCCCGCGCAGTCGGTCATCGCGCCGGCGACCTGGGGCTACCAGGAGGACTACAAGAGCGAGAACAGCGACTTCGACCTGGCGCGCGCCAAGGCGCTGCTCGACACCTACGGCTACGTCGACAAGGATGGCGACGGCTGGCGCGACAAGCCGGACGGGAGCCCGCTCGTGCTGGAGGTGGCGTCGACGCCGGACTCGCGCTCCAAGCCCTATGACGAGCTGTGGAAACGCGACATGGACAAGCTCGGTGTCCAGATCAAGATCCGCATGGCGCAGTGGCCGGAGAACCTGAAGTCGGCGCGCGCCGGGCAGCTGATGATCTGGCAGCTGGGCTTCAACAGCTCGACGCCGGATGCGCAGCTCGGGCTGGAGTTGCTCTACGGACCGGCGTCCGGCGGACAGAACCTGGGCCGTTTCAAGCTCGATCGATACGACGAGATCTACCGCCGCATGATGGTGCTGCCCGACGGCCCGGAACGCGCCGAGCTGCTGCGCGAGGCGCAGAAGCTGCTCACCGCCTACATGCCGCAGAAGTTCCGCGTGCACCGCATCGTCACGGACCTCGCGCAGCCGTGGCTGGTCGGCTACCGGCGTCCATTCTTCAACCAGATCTTCTGGCCCTACGTCGACATCGAGACGGACAAGCTGCCGAAGCGCTGAGGCCTTCTGCACTGCCACCGTCGCTGGCCCTCACCCCCCACCCTCTCCCGCAAGCGGGAGAGGGTGCGAGAGTGCACCGAGCAGTCCTCCCGATCGCATCACCCTTCTTGCTCCCTCTCCCGCGTGCGGGAGAGGGCAGGGGTGAGGGCCAGCGGCCGTCGCAGTACGGAAGACCCAACCGGTCACGCGCGTGACGGCGAGCCGAAGGGATCTCGGCTACCGTCAGGACTCGACAAGGAGTCCCGCATGCCCCCGACGCCGCAGATCGATCACTACCGCCGTTTCCTGTACGAGCAGCGAGGCCTGGTCTTCGACGACTACGCGTCGCTCTGGGGCTGGTCGGTGACGGAGCTGGACGCGTTCTGGCGCAGCATCTGGGACCACTTCGACCTGCGCTCGGAGACGCCGTTCGAGGCGGCGCTCTGCGAGGAGCGCATGCCCGGCGCGGTCTGGTTCCGCGGCGCGACCCTGAACGTCGCGGCGCAGGCGCTGCGGCATGTCGACGCGGCGGAAGCCGCCGGCCATCCGGCGATCGTGCATGCCAACGAGGCGATGCTCGCGCGCGGCGAGCTCGGCGAGATGAGCTGGTCGGAACTGCGTCGTCAGGTCGGCGCGCTCGCGGCCTCGATGCATGAACTCGGCGTGCGGCGCGGCGACCGCGTCGCTGCCTACCTGCCCAACGTGCCGGCGACGGCGGTCGCTTTCCTTGCCGTCGCGAGCCTCGGCGCGGTGTGGTCGGTGTGCTCGCCCGACATGGGGCCGGTGGCGGTGCTGGACCGCTTCCGCCAGATCGAACCCAAGCTGCTCATCGCCGCCGACGGCGTGCGCTACGCCGGGCAGGACATCGATCGGATGGCGATGCTCGGTCAGCTGCTCGACGAGTTGCCGACGGTGACGGACGTGGTGCTGCTCGGCAACCTCGATCCCGAGGCGGACCCGGCGCCGTTGGCCACATCCTCGAGCGCAGCGGGTGTGACGAAGACGGCACGCGGCGCGCATCGATGGGATACGCTGATCGCCAACACGCAGTCGCATGCGCCGGAGGCGGTGCCCTTCGACCATCCGCTGTGGATCGTCTATTCGAGCGGCACGACCGGTCTGCCCAAGCCGATCGTGCACGGCCACGGCGGCGTGCTGCTGGAGATGCTCAAGGGCTCGATCCACAACAACGTCGGCGCGACGGTGGCAACGGGCGATCGCTTCCACTGGTACAGCTCGACGGGCTGGATCATGTGGAACTGCCAGGTCGGTGCGCTGATGGGCGGCACGACGATCTGCCTGTTCGACGGCAGCCCGGCCGGCCCGAAGGACGCGCCGGACTGGAGCACCTTGTGGCGCTTCGTCGCGCTGTCCCGGGGCGACCTTCTTCGGCGCTGGCGCGGCGTTCTACGCGAGCTGTCTGAAGGCCGGCGTCGAGCCGTTGAAACACGGTGACCTGAGCCATCTGCGCGCGATCGGCAGCACGGGCAGTCCGCTGGCGGACGAGAGCTACGACTGGATCTGGGCGAACTGCCCGAAGCCCGACGGCCAGCCGATCTGGATCTGCATCATCAGCGGCGGGACGGACTTCGCCGGCGCGTTCCTGACGGGGCTGATCACGGAGCCGCTGGTGCGCGGCCAGATGCAGGTGCGCAGCCTGGGCGCGGCGGTGCATGCGTTCTCGGAGGTGGATGCGGACGGTCAGGGCAAGCCGCTGATCGATGAAGTCGGCGAGCTCGTCTGCACGCGGCCGATGCCGTCGATGCCGCTGTACTTCTGGGGCGACAAGGACCACGAGCGCTACCTGTCGAGCTACTTCGACATGTACCGCGGCCCCAACGGCGAGGGCCTCTGGCGCCACGGCGACTGGCTGCGCGTCACGCCCTCGGGCGGCGGGATCATCTATGGGCGATCGGACGCGACGATCAATCGCCACGGCATCCGGATGGGCACGTCGGAGCTGTACCGCGCGGTGGAGGCGCATCCGGAGGTGCTGGACAGCCTGGTCGTGGACCTGGAGTACCTGGGCCGGCCGAGTTGCCTGCTGCTGTTCGTCCAGCTCCGGGACGGCCTTCCGCTGGACGAGGCGCTGCAGCTGCGGCTGAAGACATCGATCAAGAAGGCGCTGTCGGCGCGCCACGTGCCGGACGAGATCCATCAGGTCGAGGCGATCCCGCGGACGCTGTCAGGCAAGAAGATGGAGCTGCCGATCAAGAAGCTGCTGCTCGGCGCGGCGGCGGAGCAGGTGATGAAGCGCGATGCGATGGCGAACGCCGATGCGGTGGCCTGGTATCAGCGGTTTGCCAAGGACCGCGCGTAGTCCGCGCCCCGACGCCACCTTTCAACGTGTGAGACGTTGGGGGGTCAGAGATGGAGTTCACGTGCGAGCCTGTGCCAAGCGCTGGGTTTGTTGGACATGACGAGCTCCAGGAATCTGCGTGGACAAGCTATCAGCAGGGGCCACCATCGGTCAGACGAAGGTAGAACGAATCGCGATCCAGGCGGCGACTTCGGAGGACGTCGTCGAGTCGTTTGTCCCAGGTGTTCGCATCCTCGTAGTCCAGCGAGGTATGCACGTCATATCGCGCCCAAGATCCTTCCTCGGTTTGGAAGGTGCAGAGCCAGGGCTCGCCGTCGAGGCGAATCCGATGGCGCCTCAGGAACTCTCCGGTCAGGTGCAGCATGGCCAATGCATCCGAAGCTGAAATCCTGTGGTGCTTCAGGACTTCCTTCAATGCCTGCGCGGAGGCGTCCCAGTCTTCCATTGCACATCGGGCGATGAGGTCGGCGTCGGCTGCAGCGCCAAAGGCGACATGGGGGTGTCGCAACGCGTGAATCAGCGCGTCGAAATCTGCCTCGCTCGAATGGGTTCGTTGAACATGCAGTGACGTCGTCGCGATCTCGGCATCAGTACGATCGTTCTTGAATTTCACGCTCATTGTTCGCTCACTTTCGTCGGTGGGTTCCGTGATCCGATACCTGCAGTTTCGGCAAGTGGGGACCTCGCGTCTTTCCTCCAAATTGCGGTCTCGACGGGGGAACTGGTCCGGGTAGGTCATTCCCCCTCCCGATACTGATCAAAGCCATTGCGCCTCAGCGTTACATGACGCCTTCGCGTCGCTCCCGCGACGCGCCCCTGCTTCCAGGGACGACCGCCCCGCGGGCAAGTTCCGGGCCCGTCGCTGACACCGACCGGTCACCGGTCTGTCACCCCGTCCTCCGAACATCCGCCCCGTCCAACCGCGACCGCAGCGTCAAGACCTGACCCCAAGGGCAGATCGACGCGCGGGCGCGGCGCTTCCCGTCCGCCCGACCTCCCTGGAGTCTCCATGCGCAAGCCCTTCGCCCGCTCCCTCTCCCATGCGTTCACGCACGCCATCCCCCGCGCCTGCCTGCCGCTGGTGCTGGCCATCGCCGCGCCGTTCGCGTCCGCCACCGTCGTCACCTTCGACGACCTGACCGACGACGGCCTCGTCCCCGCCAACTACGCCGGGCTCGACTGGTCCGCCAGCTCCTGGTTCCAGTACGGCGGCGAGCAGGCGCCGTACACGCCGCATTCCGGCGACCGCCGCGCCACGCTCGGCTTCGATGGCGGCAGCGCCACCAGCGCCATCGGCTTCCTCACGCCCAGCACCTTCCAGGGCGCCTGGTTCGCCGGCTTCGACGGCGTCAACGTCGCGATCGACCTGTACTTCGGCGGCTCGCTCGTCGCGTCGACCTCGCTGCTCAACCTGAGCGACAGCCCCGCGTTCCTCGGCAGCGGCTACGCCGGACTCGTCGACCGCCTCGTGTTCCGCAGCAACGATCCGGCCTTCTTCGTCATGGACGACCTGACCTTCGCCGCCGTGCCGGAACCCGCCTCGGGCGCGCTCGCGCTCGGCGGCCTCGCCGTCGCCGCGCTGGTGATCCGCCGCCGCAAGACCTCGGGACACGCCGACGTCAACGCCACCGCCACCGCCACCGCCACCGCCTGAGGAGCCCGCCATGACGCAACAGCAACCGCCCCGCCGCCAGTTCCTCCGCGCCGTCGCGGGCGCCGCCGGCGCCACCGCCGCGATGACCAGCTTCCCGCCGGCCATCGCCCGCGCGCTGTCGATCAAGGCGGCCGTGCGCACGGGCACGATCCAGGACGTCGAGCACATCGTCATCCTGACCCAGGAGAACCGCTCCTTCGACCACTACTTCGGCACGCTGAACGGCGTGCGCGGCTTCGGCGATCCGTTCCCGGCGCCGGTGGCCGACTCGGCCAACGTGAAGGGCCGCTCGGTCTGGATCCAGCCCACCGTCAACAACGCCGCGCCCGGCGCGATCGCGCCCTTCCACCTGAACACCGCGCAGAACTTCGCCTTCATGCGCGTCAGCGGCACGCCGCACTCGTGGACCGACGCGCAGGCCGCATGGGACCACGGCCGCATGAACAACTGGCCCAAGGCCAAGCAGAACCATTCGATGGGCCACTTCAAGGAGCAGGAGCTGCCCTTCCAGTTCGCCCTGGCCAACGCGTTCACGCTGTGCGACGCGTACCACTGCGCGACGCAGACCGGCACCAACACCAACCGCCTGTTCATCTGGACCGGCACCAACGATCCGCTGCGCCTGGGCAACGGCCCGTCCACCGACAACAGCCACGACTGGTTCAACCCGAATCCGCTCGACGACTACACCTGGACGACCTACCCCGAGCGGCTGCAGTCGGCCGGCATCAGTTGGCAGGTCTACCAGAACATGGCGGACAACTTCACCGACAACTCGCTGGCCGGCTTCAAGGTCTTCCGCGACGGCTGGTACAACCGGCCGGGCTTCTCGCAGGTGCTCAAGGACCGCGGCATCTCCACGCGCGACCTCGACCTGCTGCGCGACGACGTCATCAACAACCGCCTGCCGCAGGTCTCGTGGGTCGTCGCGACTGCGGAAGGTTCCGAGCATCCCGGTCCGTCCAGCCCCGCGCAGGGCGCGGACTACACCGCCAAGGTGCTGGACGCGTTGACCTCGAATCCCGACGTGTGGGCCAAGACCGTCCTGTTCATCAACTTCGACGAGAACGACGGCTTCTTCGACCACGTGCCGCCGCCGGCCGCGCCGTCGTACGTGACCTGGAACGCGAACCCGGCGCAGGCCGTGATCGCCGGCGCGTCGACCGTCGACACGACGGGCGAGTACTGCGAGATCCTCAACGGCGCGTCGGCCACCTACCTGCACCGTCCCTACGGCATGGGCCCGCGCGTGCCGCTGTACATCGTGTCGCCGTGGAGCAAGGGCGGCTGGGTCAACTCCCAGGTGTCGGACCACACCTCGGTGCTGCGCTTCATCGAGGCGCGCTTCGGCGTGAAGGAGACCAACATCGGCCCGTGGCGCCGCGCGGTCGCGGGGGACCTGACCTCGTGCTTCAACTTCGCGGATCCGGAGGACAGCGAGTTCTTCTCGAAGCTGCCCGACACCGTGGCGCTTGCCAACAAGGCGCGCGCGCTGCCCGGCACGACGACGCCGGCGATTCCCGGCGCGTTGCAGCTGCCGTCGCAGAACGCCGGCGTGCGTCCGGCACGTGCGCTCCCGTATGACCTGCAAGCCACCAGCGCGCTGACGCCGGGCGCGGGCCCGAATGCGACGTCGATCGCGGTCACGTTCCAGAACACCGGCAGCGCCGCCGCCGTGTTCCATGTCTACGACCGCACGCGGCTGGGCGAGATCCCGCGACGCTACACGGTCGAAGCCGGCAAGCAGCTCACCGGCAGCTTCGCGCCGCAGGCTGCGGGCGCCTACGACCTGTGGATCCTCGGCCCCAACGGCTTCCACCGCCATCTCGCCGGCAATGCACGGCGCGCGGCCGCGGCGGGTCAGCCCAATCCGGATGTCATCGCGAAGTCCGCGCCGGCCACCGGCGAGCTGGTGCTGACGCTGGTGAACACGGGGCCTGTTGCCGCGACCTTCACCGTCGCGCACAACAAGTACCAGGGCACGGCGCCGCGCACCGTGAACGTGCCGGCGCGCAGCAGCAGCGAGCTGCGGATCGGTGTCGCCGTCGCGGCGCATTGGTACGACGTGTCGGTGCGCGTGAACGGCCAGGCCGATTTCCTGCGCCGCTTCGCCGGGCACATCGAGACCGGCGCGCCGTCGGTCAGCGATCCGGCGATGGAAGGGGTGGCGAAGGCGGATCAGTACCGCGTGCAGGGCGCGTGAAGGCGCGCTGAGCGGTGCAGCGGGGCGTGAGCCCCGCCGCAGGTTGGGCGAGCCGCAGGAGCGATGCTTGCCCAACCCGGGCCTCCCCATGAAAACACGGAGGTCCTCATGTCCGTCATGCGTCTTCGTCTCCAACGACAACCGCGTTCCGTTCTCCGATCCACCCTGACCGCGATCGCGGCCACGGCCGCGTTCTGCGGTGCAGCAGGCGGCGCGTTTGCGCAGTCCGCAGGCGTCCCTCAAGACGCGATCGGCTTCACCGAGTACGTCGCCTCGCAACTGCGTCAGCAACTGGGCGATGGCACCGTCGTCGTCCGCGAGCCGCTGACGCTCGGCGTCGCGGACCAGCGCACGCGGCTCGACAAGCTCTATGCGGGCTGCCAGACGAATCGCGGCAACTGCGCCGACGACGTGAACGTGTTCGTGAAGACGACGACGCAGCAGTTCCGCGCGTCGACCATCCCCGCGACGCGCGAGTCGCTGCGGCTGGCGGTGCGCACGGCCGCGTCGGTGCAGCAGGCGCAGCGCGAGGCCGGCGGCGACGCGACGACCTTCCGGCCGCGGCCCTTCATCGGTCCGCTGGTGACGGTGCCGGTCTTCGACACGATGCGCGCCTCGCGGCTGGTCAGCGAGAAGGACTACAAGACGCTGAACCTGTCGGTCGACCAGGTGCGCGAGACCGCGCGCAAGAACACCTACGACGCGATGCCGCAGGTGCTGCAGCAGGCCAGGCCGGTGCCTGCGGGCGAGGTGGGCAAGCTCGACGGCGCGGTGCCGCAGCCGAGCCGGCTGGTCTTCATCGACGACTGGAAGCCGCTGGCCGATGCGCAGAAGGGCAAGCTGATCGTCGCCGCGCCGGCCAACGACACGGTGCTCTACGTCAGCGACGACGATGCGTCGACGCTCGATGCGCTGCGGGCGCAGGTGCGCGAGCTGATGGGCAAGTCGCCCAATCCGTTGACGGACGTGCTGCTGCGGTGGTCGCCGTCCGGGTGGGTGCCGGTGCAGTGAGCGCGTCGGCGGTGTCCATGGCGGCGCTCAGGCCCGGCTCATGTGCGGACGGACCAGCCGCCGGCCCAGCGCCCAGCCGACGCGCTGCAGCGCGAGCAGCCATCCGCCGCTGAGCCACAAGGCGCCGAGGGCCGCCAGCGCGAGCACCGTCGGCGGACTGCCCGCGGGCAGCAGCGGCGGCAGCACGCTGGCGAGCAGCAGGGCGCCCAGCGTCATGCGCAGCCCCGCGATGCCGGACAGCCAACTCGTGAGCACCGGCAGGCCGACCGTCATCAACACGGGGATGGCCGGCCAGCCGCCGTGCGGCCGCGCGGGCTGCAGGCGCCAGACCGGATTCGGCGTATACAGCCCGGCGCGCAGCACCATCGGACCCGCCAGGACCCACGCGGCGAGTAGACCCGCCGGCAGCGGCGCGACGGCGCCCGGCAGCGTCAGCAGATAGAGGTAGAGCCCCGTCTGCGTCATGCCGGTGGCGAGGTCGTCCGGCATCGCCAGCATCACGCCGAGCAGGGCAGCGAGGATGGCCAGCGGCACCAGCCACGCGTGGATGGGGTCCGTGATGGGGACCAGGCTGTCGAGGTAGCCGGCCACGCCGCTCGCCGCCAGCAATCCCACGCCGATCCAGGACCACAGGTGCGGCAGACCTCGAACGCGCAGGCGTCCGAACGGCGACTCGGCGACCCGCTTCCGGCCTTCGCGCAGCGAGCCCATCAGCGTGTCGAAGACGACGATGCCCAGCGGCACCGAAATGCCCAGGACCACCGCGTGGCTCACCGCGCGCGGCCAGTCGTGGCCGATCGCGAGGTGCAGGCCGAAGAGCAGGATCAGCAGGAGCAGGAAGTGCCATCCCTGCACGCGCTTGATCAGCGTGAGCGCCGCCTGCTGGTCGCCACGATCGGCGCCGAGCCGGCGCAGCAGGAAGCCGCCGGCCTGATGCAGGTGCAGGTGGAAGGCGTAGCCCATCATCGCCGCGGCCAGCGAGGCGATCGAGCGGTCCCGGTCGCGCACCGATCCGGCCAGCCGCGCGACGGCGGCCGTCGGGCCGAACTCGCGCAGTACCGCCGGATCGGTCACCGGGCGCGGGAACTCGCGCAGCAGTTCCATCAATCCCGCCATGCGCTCGGGGCCGAGGCGGCGCTCGGTGCGGAAGTCCTGCTCCCACGCGAAGTGGTCGCGCAGCAGGTCGATCATCGCCACGGGCAGTTCGGCGTGGGTCTCGAGGATCAGGTGCGCGAAGCAGATCGACGCGTGGTCGCGTGCCTCCAGCGGCATCGCGAGCAGTTCGTCGCGCAGCGCCGGGACGGCAGCGGCCAGGCGCGGCTGGCCTTGGCGGCGCAGCTGCATCAGTTCCTCGCAGATCACCTCGGGCGCCCGCCATGCCGGCAGCGTCGGGGTGTCGGGTGCCGGATCCGCGTGGTGGAGAGGTCTGTCGCGCTGCAGCACGTCGTCGTCGCGCGGCAGCGGCAGCGGCGGCAACTTCGCCAGAGCCGCCTCGCGCGTTGCCGCGTCCTGGTCGGACGACGTCGGAGGCTTCGCGGGCGGCTCGTCGGTCGCGATGGCGGTCGTCAGGGCGTCGGCCACGTCGGCCACGTCGGCCACGGCGGGGGGCTGGGCCGCCGCTTCAGCTTCGGCGCGCTCCACGGACTGCTGATGCCACCGCGCATGCCCGACGACCCGGTCATACGCCTCGCGCAGCGCCTGGTAGGCCTGCGCGTCATCGTCGGGTCGCGTCTTGCGCAGCGTCTTCGCGTAGGCGCGCTTGATCTCGCCGAGGTCGGTGCTCGGCGCTGCAAGCCCCACCGTCTCGCAGTCCTGACGCCAGGCCTCCTGCCAGTCTTCCATCGCGACGCTCTCCGTCAGAAGCGGAAACCGCCGTCGATGCTGTCCAGCGCCTCGCGCATCTGCTGGCGGGCGTGGCGGATGGCGCGCGGATCCTGCGTGTCCAGCGCCTGCTCGAACTCGCCCAGCCACGACTGGATCGCGCTGCGCTGCTCGCCGAGCCGGTCCTCGTAGAGCCGCTTCGCGCGCTCGACCAGATAGCGGTTCTCTTCCTCGTCGCGCGGATGCCGCTTGAGCGCGCGCAGCTGCTTGAGCGCCTCGGTCATCTGCGCCTCGCTCATCTCGGTCGCGGTGTTGCGGATCAGCGTGCTGGCGGTGTGGCCGCCCAGCACGTCGCGCACGTCCGCCTCCAGCAACCCGTTGGCGTCGTAGGTGAAGCGCACTTCGATCGAGGCCTCGCCGGCCGGCGCCGGCGTCAGCGCGATCTCCAGCTTGCCCAGGTGCAGGTTCTCGCTGCCGATCGGGGACTCGCCCTGGCGGATGTCCAGCTCCACGGACTTCTGCTGGTCGCTCACGCTGAAGTAGCGCTGCATCCGCGACACCGGCACCGGCGTGTTGCGCTCGATGATGGGACTGAAGCGGTCGTCCACCCGCTGCTGGCCGACGCGCTGCGACGTGATCACGCCCAGCGAGAACGGCATCACGTCCGTCAGCACGACCTCGTCCAGCGCCGCGTCGCGGGCCTTCAGGCCGGCCTGCACGGCCGCGCCCTGCGCGATCGCCTGATCGGGATCGATGGTCCGCAGCGGCAGGCGCTGGAACAGCCGCGTGATCATCTGGCGGATCATCGGCATGCGCGTCGCGCCGCCGACCAGCACCACCTCGTTCAAGGCGCCCGGCGAGAGCTGCGCATCCTGCAGCGCGCGCTCGATCGGACGGCGCAGGCGTTGCAGCAGCTCGGCGGTGGCGGACTCGAAGTCGGCGCGGGTGATCTCCAGCTCGGCGCGGCGCCCGTCCAGCATCAGGCCCATGACGGCGCTCTCGCGCTCGCTGAGGTCGCGCTTGGCCTGCTCCGCAGCGCGCCACCACAGCGCGGGATCCTTCTGCAGCCGCTCGCGCTCGGCCAGCGACAGCGCGCCGCAGCGTTCGATGAACAGCTTGCCCATGGCATGCGCGAAGTCCTCGCCGCCCAGGCGCGTGTCGCCGGCGCTGGCGCGCACCTCGACGACGCCGTCGAAGTACTCCAGCACCGACACGTCGAAGGTGCCGCCGCCCAGGTCGAAGGCCAGGAAGGTGCTGTTGTCCGGCCGGTCCTGCAGGCCGTAGGCCAGGCCGGCGGCGGTCGGCTCGTTGAGCAGCCGCTCGACCTTGAGTCCGGCGAGCTCGCCCGCGGCGCGCGTGGCGCGGCGCTGGGCCTCGTTGAAGTAGGCGGGGACGGTGATGACGGCCTCGGTGACCGGCTCGCCGAGGAAGGCCTCGGCATCGGCCTTCAGCGACTGCAGCACCAGCGCGGACAGCTCTTCCGCGCGCAGGTTCCGATCGCCGAGCCGCACCGTGCGGTCGGTGCCCATCAGCCGCTTGAAGGCCTGCGCGGTGCGGGCCGGATCGGTGGCGGCGCGTTCGCGGGCGGCCAGGCCCGTGATGAGCTTGCCCGCGTCGTCGATCGCGACCGCCGAGGGAGTCGCGAAGTCGCCCAGGGCGTTGGGGATCAGCTGGGGACGGCCGTCGCGGAAGACCGCGATGAGGCTGTTGGTCGTGCCGAGGTCGATGCCGACGATCATGGAATTCGGAGGGGTCGGGTGTTGCGCGGCGGAGGGCCGCAGGCGCGCCTGAGCGCGAGGCGGCGGCAGGATATCAGCGCCCCGCCGCCGCGGGCCCCTCGTCCACCCGGAGGCCCCCCCACGGGGGAGGCCTTCCGTGGCGAATCCGGCGACCTGTCACACCGCGGTGGCGCCGGCGTTGCGCACCGTCAACAGGTCGCCGAGCTGGACACGGCGCAGGAACTCCGACCGGATGCGGTCGGCGACCGCGCTGACGACGTTGCTGCCGTCCTCCGACGGGTCGATGTGGACGCGGAACGGCCGCTTGCCGAAGGGCGTGCCGACGACGTCCACGACGGCGCGGGCCACCTCGGTCGGATCCGCGTCCGCCGGCTCGGCGGCGGCGAGCTTGGTCATGATCTCCTGGGCCAGGCCTTGCGTCGGACCGCTGTCATAGGCCGCGACGCGCTCGACGTCATCCGGCGAGCCCGAGTGCACGAAGTGGTTGGTGCCCTTGGTGAAGGCGCCTGGAACGACGATCGCGGTCTCGATGCCCCAGCGCGCCAGTTCGCCCGCATAGCTGACGGCGACCGCGTCCATCGCCGCCTTGGCCGCGAAGTAGGGCGCGAGGTACGGTGGCGTCCCGCCGCGCGTGCTGCTGCTGCCGATCCACAGCAGCAGGCCGCGACCCTGGCGGCGCAGCTGCGGCAGCGCCGCGCGGTTGACGCGCTGCGCGCCGATCACGTTGACGTCGTAGAGCTGCGCGTACTGCTCCGGCAGGAAGGCCTCCGCCGGGCCGAAGGCCATGTGGCCGGCGTTGTGCATGACGACGTCGAGCCGGCCCTGCTCGGCCACGATGCGCGCGATGGCGGCGTCTGCGGACTCCTGCGACTGGACGTCGAGCTCCAGCGCATGGAGCTTCACGCCGTGCTCGCGGGCATAGGCGTCGACGGCCGCGACCTGCGGCGCGTTGCGGCCCTGCGTGGCGCGCATGCTGGCGTAGACGATGTGGCCGGCATCGGCCAGCGCGCGGGCGCTCATGGCGCCGAAGCCGCTCGAGGCGCCGGTGACGATGATGACCTGGGAAGAAGAGGTTGAAGTGCTCATGACAGTGCTCCCATTTCTCAGGCGAAGCCGCCGTTGGCGCGCAGGACCTGGCTATTGATCCATCCGCCGTCCGGGCCGACGAGGAAGGACACGGCGTTGGCGATGTCCTCGGGCGTGCCGAGGCGTTCCAGCGGAGCGACCTTGGCGACGCTGTCGATCTGCTCCTGCGACTTGCCCTTGAAGAACAGCTCGGTGCCGACCGGCCCCGGAGCGACCGCGTTGACGGTGATCGAGCGGCCGCGCAGCTCGTTGGCCAGCACGTGCACCAGGCCTTCGACGCCGGCCTTGGACGCGATGTACGGGCCGTAGTTGGGGAAGGACTTGGCGATCACGCTGGTCGACAGCACCACGATGCGGCCGCCGGCGGCGACCTTCTCCGCGGCGTGCGCCAGCACCAGGAAGGCGCCGCGCAGGTTGGTGTCGATGACCTGGTCGAAGGTCTCCAGGCTGGACGGCTTGATCGCGGCCATCGGCATCACGCCGGCGCTGTGCACGACGGCGTCGAGGCGGCCGTAGCGACGCAGCGTCTCCTCGAACAGCGCGGCCACCTGACCGGCGTCGGACACATCAGCCTGCACGGCGGTGGCACGACCACCGGCGGCCTCGATGGCGGCGACGGTCTCCTGGGCTGCCGCGGCGTTGCCGGCGTAGTTGACGACGACCGAGTAGCCGTCGGCGGCCAGCCGCCTGGCGATGGCCTGGCCGATGCCGCGCGAGGCGCCGGTGACCAGGGCGGTGCGCAGGCCGCGGTCGGTGGAGATCGAGGTCGGGATGGAAGTGGCGGTCATGGTTCGCTCCAAGGGGTGAGGGAAGCGCCTGAGAGGGGGAGGCGGGAGGGGGAAGGGCTTCCGGGTTGCGATGGAACGAATTCTGGTTGTTGATCTGATCCGGAAAAAGGCGTGACAATTGACTTGTCAGTTCAACCTGACTCAACAAACGCCTGCGAGGATGCTGGCATGGACCGATTCGAGACCCTTCAGCTGTTCACCCGGATCGTGGAGCTGCGCAGCTTCACGCAGGCCGCCGCCCACCTGGACATCCCCCGGGCGACGGCCACGCACGCCATCAAGGCGTTGGAGGCCCGTTTGGGCACGCGACTGCTGGACCGCACCACGCGGGACGTGCGGCCGACGCTCGACGGCCAGGCGTATTACGAGCGCTGCGTGCTCGTGCTCAACGAACTCGACGACGCGGAAGCCTCGTTGAAGCAGGTGGCGGCGAACCCGCGCGGCGTGCTGCGCGTGGACATGCACGGGGTGCATGCGTCGCACATCGTGTTGCCGCGCATCGACGAGTTCCGCGCGCGCTTCCCGCAGATCGAGCTGGTGGTCAGCGGCGGCGACCGGCTGGTGGACCTCGTGCGCGAGGGCGTCGACTGCGTGCTGCGCGCGGGCACGCCGCGCGACTCGACGCTGATCGCGCGCAAGCTGGCCTCGATGCCGCAGGTCGTGTGCGCGAGTCCCGACTACCTCGCCCGCGTCGGCACGCCGCGGCATCCCGAAGATCTGCCGTGGCACCAGACGGTGCGCTTCTTCGCCAGCGGCGGCGGCGCGGACTATCCGCTCGAACTCACGGTGGATGGACAGTTGCGGCGCTATCCGCTGCCGGGATGGATCTCGGTCAACGACGCGCAGAACTACGTCGCCTCCGCGCTGCGCGGCTGCGGACTGATCCAGGTGCCGCGCTTCCACATCGAGCAGGAGCTGGCCGACGGGCGACTCGTCGAAGTGCTGTCGGACTGGGAGAGTCCGGCGATGACGTTGTCAGCGCTCTATCCGCAGCATCGGCAGCTGTCGCCGCGCGTGCGGGTGTTCGTCGACTGGCTGGCGCAGCTCTACGCGGAGAAGTTTCCGGTGCCGTCGGCTGCGGCCTGACCGAGCGCCCACGGCGTCCTCTGCCTCCGTAATCGCAAGGGCCAGGTTGCCCAGGCCGATGCGCGACGTCCCGGAGCGCCGCGGCCTCACCCCCACTTCATCTCGCCCTTGGCCACCTTGGCGCCGATCTGCAGCGCGACGCCCATGCCCGCATTCGGATAGCGCCGGGTCATGGCGGCGATCAGTGCGGCGCTGTCGGCGGCCTTGGCCAGCTCTTCCTCGAACGCCACGAGATAGTCGCGCGTGTATCGGATCGCCGAGATGTCTGTCGCCGCGCCGGGTGCCAGGTGGCCGGGGACCACCACGGCCGGCTTGCGCGCGGCCATGGCATCGAGCGTCCTGATCCACGCCGCACGCGCCTGCGCACCCTGCGTGTCGGCCGTCCAGACGTGAACGCCGGAGAACACCAGCACCCCGCCGACAACGGCGTTGAGCGAGGGCACCCAGAGGTAGCGCCGGTTCTCGAGACCCTCGGCATCCACGATCTCCAGCGGCTGGCCCTCCACCGTGAGGGTCCGGCCGTCGAAGGGCTCGGGCATGACGACGTCCGCCAGGACCTGCGGACCGTTTTCCTTGAGCTGCGGCCCCCAGGTCGCCAGCTTCTTGGCCACATTGCCCTGGATGGCCGCGATCGTCGCCGGCGCGGCGATCACCTTGGCGGCGGGAAACGCCGCCTGGATGGGCGCGAGGCTGAAGTAGTAGTCGGGGTCGCTCTGGCTGATGTAGACGGTCGTGAGCGTCTTGCCGCTGGCCTTGATGGCCTCCGCCAGCGCCCTGCCGTCGGGGAGCGTGAAGCCGCCGTCGATCAGGATGGCGTCGTTGGCGCCGGAGATCAGCACGGGAGCACGGAAGAAGCCGTTCTCGCCGGCAGGGAAGTGCTTCCAGGTCAGTCGTGTCGTTGCAGCCAAGGCGTTCTTCACGCCCAGCATTGCCGTCGCGACACCGGCGGCGCCTGCCGTCTTGATCACATCTCTGCGCGTCGTCATGGGGGTCGTGCCTTCTTCAAAAAGTGGAGGGGGGGTCTGGACCCCATCGTAGGCACCGAGAATTGATCATCAAATACACACGTGATAAACACAATGTATGTTCAAGGCAAACAATCTGGCTGAGAACCGCGCGGGAAGCCACGGCAACCTGAGGCGGCTGACCTACTTCGTGGCCGTGGTGGAAACCGGCTCGTTCACGGCGGCGGCAGAGCGCCTGGGCATCACCAAGGCCGTGGTCAGCCAGCAGGTGGCGCGGTTGGAAAGCGAGTTCCGGACCTCACTGCTGGTGCGGACCACGCGCCGGGTGCAGCCGACCGAAACCGGGCGCGCTTTCTACCTGCGTTGCGCCATGATCCTGCGCGAAGCCGAGGAGGCCTTCGACGAACTGGCCGAGGGGTCGACCGAGCCGTCGGGCGTCCTGCGCTTGACGGCGCCGTTCGACTACGGCGTCGGGATCGTCGTACCGGTCATCGCCGCCTTCATGCAGCGGTACCCCGCCTGCAAGGTCGACGCCATCCTGAGCGACCAGACGCTCAACATCATGGACGGCAACATTGAACTGGCGATCCGTGTCGGCTGGCTGGCGGAAACCGGGCTGCAGGCGCGCAAGATCGGCTCGTTCAGACAAGTGCTTGTCGCCGCCCCGGCGATGGCGCCGCAGCTCGCGCCGCTCACCGGACCGGAAGACATCGCCCGGCTTCCTTTCGTCGCCAACACCGCGTTGCGCGACCACCTCCACTGGGACTTCTCCCTCGGCGAGACCGAACGCCGGGACGTGACCGTGCAAGCGTCCGTCCGTCTCGATGCGACGCTGGCCGTGCGCGAGGCCGTGCGCCATGGCATGGGACTCTCCGTCCTTCCGGATTTCGCCGTCGAAGAAGACCTGGCCGCAGGACGTCTCATCGAGGTCCTGCCGCAATGGCGCCTGCCTTCCGGCGGCATTCACGCGGTGTTTCCGTCGGCGCGCTTCCGCCCCGTGAAGGTGAGAGCCTTCGTTGATCTGTTGGCGGACAGCGAGCAGCGGCGACGGGCCCTCAACGGGTCACAGGCATAGGCGCGATGGTCGATGCCGGATGCAGCCCACTGCGCTTCAGGGCGTCCGCATTCGCTGTCGCGGCCAGATAGCGGATGAATGCCTGTGCTGGCCCGTGATTCCGACTGGAGCTCACCACGCCGGCCGCATAGGGCGTGACCTTCTGAATCTCCTCCGGCAGCTCGCCGACGATGCGGATGCCCTTCACGGCCTGGAGTTCGCTGCGCTGCTGGCATCCGAAGGCTGCCTGGCGTGAGGCCACGATCTCGCCCACAGGCGTCGCCGGGATCTGGCGGCCCTTCGCCTTCACCTCTTCCTCGATGCCGAGCCGCTTCAGCAGCACGTGCTGGATGTACTCACCGCTCGCGCTGTCCGACCAGGCGATGGAGGCGGCGCCCAGGAACGCTGCCTTGACCTTCTCGACCGTGTCCAGCTCAGGCGCCGGCTCCCCGGCCGGCACGGCGCAGGCGATGTACGAATCGGCGAGGACGACCTTCGTCGCCCCGTCGACCAATCCTTGTGCGATCAGCTTGTCCAAGGCCGGGCCCACCATGATCACGACGTCCAGCGGTTCGCCGCGGGCGAGCCGCGCCGGAATCGCCTGCTTCGTCTCTCCCATGGAAGGCCCGAACTGCCGATCGACGATCGCGCCGGGCACGTCCTTCTCATAGCGGACGGAAAGTTCCTTGAACGCCTCGGCGAAGCCGCCCGAGGACACCGCGACGATGCGGTCGGCGGCTTGCGCCAGCGGCGCGGCGGAGAGTGCCGCCATCAGGACGGCAGGGAGAACGAGACGGCGGCGGCTGGACGAGGTCGGGCGTTGCATGGGGAGGTCCGGAATCAAGATGCCTGGATCTTGAGGACCCCCTGCCGATGCGTCCAGTGCAACGTTCAGCACATTCATTGCGCGGCATGCATCACGCCTACCGCGTCAAGCCGCTGAAGCGCCCTTTCGGCGGTCCTTCGGCGTCGCGTTCTGCGCCACGCCCGCCTTCTTCAGCGCCTGCACGAGCAGCTTCGCCAGCACCTCGGCCTGGGTCGAGAGCCGATGCCCCTTGCGCGTGATCAGGCCCAGCGTCCGGCTCACCAGCGGCCGCGTCAGCGGCACGCCCACCAGGTCCTTCGACGAGGTCCCGGTCAGCGCGAGCCGGGGAATCGCGCTGACGCCCAGCCCCGCCCGCACGAGCGCCAGCGCCCCTTCCACGTGATTCACCTCGACATGCGTCGTCGGCCGAGCCTTGGCCTGCGCCACCGCGTTGTCCAGCAGCATCCGGTTGCCGCTGTCCGCCGCCAGCGAGATGAAGCGCTCGCCGACGAACTCCTCCCACCCGACCGACCGCAGCGTCGCCAGCCTGTGCCGCGCTGGCACCGCCAGCACGTAGCGCTCCTTCACGATGGCGGCGAAGTCGATCGACGGCTCCTGCGCGCCGAGGAAGTTGACGCCGAAGTCGGCCTGCTTCTCCACCACGGCCTTGAGCACCTGCGGCGCGCTGTGGTCCAGCATCTTGATCCGCGTGTCTGGCTGCAGCTTCGCGAATTGCGCCAGCACTTCCGGCAGCAGGTGATTCGCCACCGACGGGATGCAGGCCACGGTCACCAGCCCCGCCCGGCGCTCCGCCCGGTCGCCCACGTCGGAGATCGCGTTCTGCAGCGCGGCCAGCGCCTCGCCCGCATGGGTCAGGAACTGCTCCCCGTCCTCGGTCAGGCTCACCCGCCGCGTCGTGCGGTCGAAGAGCCGCACGCCCAGCGCCTCCTCGATGCGGTCGATGCGCCGACTCAGCGCCGACGGCGAGATGAACAGCGCCTCCGACGCTGCCCGGAAGTTCATCCGCTCCGCCACCGCGACGAAGGCCGCGAGCTCACCCAGGTCGAAATTGATTCTCATGGCGCATCAATCGTTCCGTTCTTTGCACTTCCCGCAACTTTGAAGGAAAAGCATGATGCCCCACAAGAGAAAAACCGATTCCGGAGACTGCCATGACCTCTCTGACCGCGTCGGCGACGACTGCGATGCCGCCCAGGATGCCCCGTCGCGCTGCCCTCGGCGCGGTGCTCCGCGTGACCAGCGGCAACTTCCTGGAGATGTTCGACTTCTTCCTGTACGGCTTCTACGCGACCTACATCGCGCAGACCTTCTTCCCCAGCGACAGCGAATACCTCTCGCTGATGCTCACCTTCGTGACCTTCGGCGCGGGCTTCCTGATGCGGCCGCTGGGCGCGATCATCCTCGGCGCCTACATCGACAAGATCGGCCGCCGCAAAGGCCTGATCCTGACGCTGGCCATCATGGCCTGCGGCACGGTGTTGATCGCCTTCACGCCGGCCTACGCGACCATCGGCGTGCTGGCGCCGGTCCTCGTGCTGACCGGCCGCCTGCTGCAGGGCTTCTCCGCCGGGGTGGAACTGGGCGGCGTGTCGGTCTATCTCGCGGAGATGGCCACGCCAGGCCGCAAGGGCTTCTACGTCAGCTGGCAGTCCGCCAGCCAGCAGGCCGCCATCATGGTCGCCGCCGCGCTGGGCTACGGCATCAGCCAGTGGTTCTCCACCGCGCAGATCAGCGAGTGGGCCTGGCGCATCCCCTTCCTGATCGGCTCGCTGATCCTGCCCTTCGTGTTCCAGATCCGACGATCGCTCGCGGGAGACGGAAGCCTTCCTCGCCCGCAAACACCACCCGTCGATCGGGGAGATCGTCGCCTCCATGCTGCGCAACTGGGCCCTGGTGGGCGCCGGGATGATGCTGGTCGTCATGACGACGGTGTCCTTCTACCTGATCACCGTGTACACGCCGACCTTCGGCAAGTCCGTCCTGCACCTGTCCGCCACCAGCGCCTTGCTGGTGACCTTCTGCGTCGGCCTGTCCAACTTCGTGTGGCTGCCGGTGATGGGCGCGGTGTCCGATCGCATCGGCCGCTGGCCGCTGCTCGTCGTCTTCAGCCTGCTCACGCTGCTGACCGCCTACCCGGCGATGTCCTGGCTGGTCCAGGCGCCCAGCTTCGAGCGCATGCTCGCGGTCGAGCTCTGGCTGTCCTTCCTCTACGCCAGCTACAACGCCGCCACCATCGTCGCGCTCACGGAGATCATGCCGGTGGAAGTGCGGACGACGGGGTTCTCGCTGGCCTACAGCCTGGCCACCGCCATCTTCGGCGGCTTCACGCCGCTGGTCTCGACCTGGCTGATCCAGACCACCGGCAACAAGGCCGCGCCCGGTCTCTGGATGAGCGGCGCCGCGGCCGTCGGCCTGGCCGCCACCGCGCTGCTCTATCGCGGGATCGTCAAGGCGCGATGAACGCACGGCCATCCACTTGACGTCTCCCGGAAGAAGTCCGGTCCCCGAGTGAAGTCCTCCGCCGCCTGCGGGATTGACACATCGTCCTGTTGTGTATTACTGTACTGATACACGCTGACGATGCCGTCGGCGCCGCCAATCGCCACTTGCCGATGGACGCCGACCTCCTCTTCAGCATCAACCCGGGCTCCCCCGAGCCGATCTACCGCCAACTGGTGGAGCAGCTGCGCCGCCGCGTGGCCAGCGGGCAGCTGGTGGCGGGGCAGGAGATCCCGTCCGTGCGCGAGCTGGCGCAGGCGCTGGCGGTGAATCCGATGACGGTCTCCAAGGCCTTCGGGCTGATGGAGGCCGAGGGGCTGGTGGAGCGTCGCCGCGGCTTGCCGATGGTGGTGGCGGCGCAGCATCAGAAGGCGATGAAGACGCGCGGCCGCGTGGAGCTGCTGCGCCCCACGCTGGAGAAGGCCGCGGCGGAGGCGCGCCAGCTGGAGCTGCCGGCGGATCAGGTGCTGGCGCTGTTCAAGGCGCTGCTCGAGGACCAGGGAGAGACGCGATGACTCACACGCTGAAGCAGACACTGCACGAGACGCTCGATCACTCGATGACGATCAGCCCGGCGCAGAGCCGGGCGCTGGCCGATGACGCCCTCGCCGCGCCGCCGGTGAGCGCGAGCGGCCTGAGGGTCGACTTCAAGGGCCAGCCGGGCGTGCTGGCGGGCCTCGACTGGACGCTGGCGCCGGGGCAGGTGGTCGGGCTGCTGGGCCGCAACGGCGCCGGCAAGACCACGCTGCTGGAGACGCTGCTGGGCCTGCGCCAGCCGCAGGCCGGCGAGGTGCGTCTCTTCGGCCAGCCGGCGCTGACCCCGGACGACGCGCTGCGCGCGCGGCTGGGCTACGTGCCGCAGCAGGCGGCGCTGTTCGAGGACTTCTTGGCCGGCGACCTGCTGCGCTACTTCCGCAGCTTCTACACGCGCTGGAACGACGCAAAGGTCGACGGCCTGATGTCGCGTTGGGAGATCCCGCGAGATCGCCGTGTCGGTCAGCTGTCGCAAGGGCAGCAGCAGCGGCTGTCGATCATCCGCGCGCTGGCGCACGAGCCCGACCTGCTGGTGCTCGATGAACCGGTCGCCAGCCTCGACGCCGCCGGACGGCGCGACTTCCTGCGTGAGCTCGTCGATCAGGTGCTGGACCGCGGCACGACGGTGCTGTTCTCGACGCACATCCTGTCGGACCTGGAGCGCGTGGCCTTCAACGTGGCGTTCCTCAGCCGCGGCCGCATCGCGCTGCAGGCGCCGCAGGATGCGCTCGCGGACGAGGTCCGGCTGCTGGCCGGGCCGCTGGGCCGGCTGCAGGCGGCGGTCGACGCGCATGGGGGTCAGGTGCTGAGCCGGCGCGACCTTGGCGAGCAGCCGCGCTGGCTGGTGCGTTTCCCCGAGGGGGAAGCTCCCGCAAGGCGATGCCGCGCTGCGCTGCGAGGCGCTCAGCCTTGAGGACCTCTTCCTGGAGCTGACGCAATGAACGCGGCGCTCCCGCTGCCCGGCGTCGGCGGACACGTCGCGGTGCTGCGCGCGACGACGCGGCCCTTGCGCCGGCTGTGGTGGCTGCTGCTGCCGGTGGCCGGGATCACGGGCCTGACTTCGATGAAGTCCGCGTCCGCAGCGGGCGTCGCGTTCTGCATCATGGTCGCGATCGGACTGCAGTTCGTGTGGTGGCTGTGCGCAGGTGCCTTGAGCATGCAGAACCACCCGATCACCGCGCGTCTCGTCCCCGGCCACCTGCGCCTGTTGCGCGAGGTCGGGGTCGCGCTGTTCCTGTTGATCGCCACGGCGACCGGGTTGCTGCTGCATGCCGTGTTCGGCCACTTCCTGCTGTTCACGATGCTGGCGGGGGCTGTGCTCGTCAGCTTCTCGGTCGCGCTGCGCTGGCCGATCGCCTGGTTCGTGATCTGGGTCTTTCCGTGGATCCCGAGCGCGCTGCTCAAGGACACCGTTGTCTGGCGCGAGACCGCGGCGGTGCTGCGCGGCTGGCACGAGCAGCAGCCCGTGACGCAGGCCGCGCTGGCGATGATCGCGCTGAGCGTGATCCTCTGGCACCTGTTCCAGGACGGCGGCCCCGGGCACTTGCGCTCCTGGCAATCGGCCAGGGTGTTCAGTGACCTGATGTCGATGAAGGCGACCTGCGCGACGCGCGCCGCGCGGCCGCCTGCCCACCCGTTCGTGCGACTCCTCGGCAAGCCATTCACCTGGGGCCTGCCGACCTGGACCCGCCACCTGATCCGCACCGCCACGCCGACGACCGACAGCGTGGCGGCGCGTGCCGAGATCGCCGCCATGCGGAACCTGCACTGGTCGGCGACCGTGGGCGTGGCCGCCGTCATCTTCCTGGCGCTGCTGCTTGCGGAACTCGCGGTGCTGTACTGGCTGCCCGCACCGCGCGCGGCGACGGTGCTGCACAACGCGCTGCCGGGCGCCTCGTTCGGCGTGATGTGCGCGTTGTTCGGGCCGACGCTCAGCCTCTCCGCGATGCTGCGACGGACCCGGATGGAGCAGTCCTTGCTGACCCTCGTGCCGGGCATGCCGCGCGGCGAGGCGATGAACCGCGTGTTCGCGCGCCGCATGCTGACCCAGTTCCTGCTGGTGCTGGGCTTCGGGGGCGGCGGTGTTGATGCTGATGGTGGCGCTCGTGCCCGGCGACTGGCCGCGCGACCAGCCGCTGATGGGCCTGCATTTCGCCGCCATCGCGCTGCCCGCGGGGCTGCTGTTGTGGCAGGACTGGTCGCGCAAGCGTCAACCGGGAGCGACGCAGGCCGTGCTGCTCATGCTCGGAGGGATGCTGGTGGCCGGACTGAGCATCGGCGCGAACCGGTTCTTCGAGATCATGCCCTGGCATGTCGTGGCGATCACGGCACCACTGACCGTCGTGCTGGCCGCGTGGCGGTGGCGCGCGGTTCGGCGCATGGCGCCGTTCTGGCCGGTCGGGCGGCACGCAGGCGATTGAGCGGTCGAAACCGCCGCTCAGGTCGTCCGTTCAGGTTGTCTGCTCAGATCGGCAGCTCGGTGTAGTACCGCCCGCCGTGGAAGATCAGCGGCTGCGCCTGTTCGGCGCGGGTGCAGGCCTCCACCTCGCCGACGAAGATGACGTGGTCGCCTTCCTCGTACTGGCTGCGGTTGGCGCATTCGAAGACGGCGGCGCAGCCCTCCAGCACCGGCGCGCCGCCGCAGCCTTCCCGGAATCTCACGCCCGCGAAGCGGTCGATGTCGCGCGTGGCGAAGCGCTGCGCGAGTTCCTTCTGATCCGCCGCCAGGATGTTGATCGCGTAGTGCGAGCCGCGGCTGAACACCGGCATCGATCCGGCCCGGCGCGCCAGGCTCCACAGCACCAGCGGCGGGGACAGCGAGACGGAGTTGAACGAGTTGGCCGTCAGGCCGACCAGGGTGCCGTCCTCGGCGCGCGCGGTCACGATGGTGACGCCGGTGGCGAACATCCCGAGCGCCGCGCGGAACTCCTGCGGGTCGAGCGGCGAGGTGGCGCAGGTCGGAGACGGCGTGATCAGGGGCGACTGGGACATGATGACCGGGATTGTCGCCTGCCTAGAATCTCGCCATGGTTGATGCTGACTTCTCTCCCGATGCCGAGGTTCACCTGCCGTCGGCCCCCGCCTACGGCTTCGGTCGTTGCGATTGCCGCCGCTGCGGCGCCGACGGCGCGCCGCGCCAGCCCGCGCGGCGCCTGTTCACCGGCCTGATCGCGGCCGGCGGCGCCATGGCGCTGTCGCCCGCCTGGGCCCAGGACGGGGTCGACGTCGGCAAGCAGAGCCGCTTCACGAAACTGATCTCGGCCGAACAGGTCGAGGCCGCCGCCCAGCAGCAGTACGTGCAGATGATGCGGCAGGCGCAATCGCAGAAGGCGCTGGCGCCGCCCAACAACGCGCAGCTGATCCGCCTGCGGGCCATCGCGCAGCGGATCATCCCGTTCGCGGCGGCGTGGAACCCGCGCGCGCAGCAGTGGCGCTGGGAGGTGAACCTGATCGGCAGCAAGGAGCTCAACGCGTTCTGCATGCCGGGCGGGGAAGATCGCGTTCTACTACGGCATCCTGCAGCAGCTGCAACTGAGCGACGACGAGGTCGCGATGATCATGGGCCACGAGATGGCCCACGCGCTGCGGGAACACGCCCGCGAGCGCATGGGCAAGAACATGGCCACCAGCGGCGCGATCCAGCTGGGCGCGGCGATCTTCGGCCTGGGCGACTTCGGCCGCGGCGTGGCCAACATCGGCGGGCAGTTGCTGTCGCTGACCTTCAGCCGCGAGGACGAGAGCGAGGCCGACCTGGTCGGCATGGAGCTCGCGGCGCGCGCCGGTTACAACCCGCACGCGGGCATCACGCTGTGGGAAAAGATGGACAGGCGAGCAAGGGCGCGCCGCCGCAGTTCCTGTCCACGCACCCGTCGGGGCCGACGCGGATCCGCGACATGGAGCGCACCCTGCCTCGGGTGCAGGGCCTCTACGCCCGCGCCGCCAAGCCCGAGCAGCGCTACCAGCCGCCCGCGCCGGCGGCCAGGTCCTGACGGAGGTCGGCGGGGGACCTCGGGCAAGCACGGGGAGACACGCCCGGCCTTTCGGGGCCTGATGGCTCGAAAGGCCGATGCCATCGGGCTTCCCTACGGTTAGGTGCTGGCACAGCGATTGCCCACGCGGCCCACGGGGTCCACACTGGCACCTCGTCCAGAAGGGGTCCACATGCCGGGTCAGGAGCCGTCGTCGCACGGGTCGGGTGCATCCACCGCACCCGAGGAAGGCGCCGCGCACGTCGGGGCCGCGCTCGACTACGTCACCGACGCCGTCATCCTGCTGGAACACGACTGGACCATCGAGTTCGTCAATGTCGCCTTCGAACGCGCGAGCGGCCGGCAGCGCGAGGCGCTGATCGGCAGGAATTACTGGGCCTGTCTGGCCGGCGCGATGGGCGACCGATTCGACGTCGAGGCCCGGTCCGCGATGCAGACGCGCGCCGCGCACATCTACGAGGAATTCAACGCCCGCCTCAGCAAGTGGTTCGAGTGCCGGGCCTTCCCGTGCGAACACGGCCTGGTGGTGCTGTTCATCGACGTCACGATGCGCAAGGCCGATGAGCTGACGCGCGTGGACTTCGAGGAAAAGCTGATGCGCATCCAGCGGATGGAATCGCTGGGCACGCTCGCGGGCGGCGTGGCGCACGACTTCAACAACATCCTGGCGGCGATCCTCGGACACGCGGGGATGATGCTCGACGAGCTGCCGGCGGCGTCGCCGCTGCGCGCGCACATGCAGCAGATCAAGCGGGCCGGCGACCGGGCACGCGACATCGTGCAGCGCATCCTGGCCTACGCGCGCGGCGGCGGACATGAGTTGTCCAAGCACCGCCTGCGTCCGCTGGTCGAGGACAGCATCGGTCTGCTGCGCTCGACGCTGCCGGCGTCGGTGCGGCTGACGGTGGACCTGCACGGGGACGACTGCGTGGCGACGGTCGATCCGGCGGAGGTCCAGCAGGTGGTGCTGAACCTCTGCACGAACGCCTGGCAGGCGATGCCGGGCAGCCATGGACGGCTGCATGTCGGGCTGCGCGCGGTGCAGTTCGACGTGCCGCACGCGTTCGCGATCGGCCGCGTGGCGCCGACGCACTACGCGGAGCTCAGCGTGCGCGACGACGGGCACGGCATGGAGGAGGACGTGGCGAAGCGGCTGTTCGAGCCCTTCTTCACGACCAAGCCGCGGGGTCAGGGCACGGGGCTGGGGCTGCACATCGTGCACGGCATCGTGCATGCGCACGGCGGCGCGATCGACGTGCAGTCGCGGCCGGGGAAGGGGACCGTGTTCTCGGTCTATCTGCCGGTGGTGGGCAGCGAGGCGGCGCCGCTGGACACGGCGGCGCTGGCGCGGGTCGCTGACCCCGGCACGGGCGAGCATGTGCTCTATGTCGACGACGATCCGATCGTGCTGATGATGGTCGAGGCGCTGCTGAAGAAGGCGGGCTACGACGTCCGCACCTACGCCGAGCCGGCCGACTGCCTGGCGGACATCGAGCAGGGCCGCGTGCCGGTGCAGCTGCTGATCACCGACTTCAACATGCCGGGCATGAACGGCCTGGAACTGGCGGTGGCGGTGCGCGCGACCCTGCCGGCGGTGCCGGTGATCATCACGACGGGCTACATCGGGGACGAGCTCACCGACTCGGCCGACCGCATGGGCGGCGTGGCGGTGCTGCAGAAGGAGCGCAGCTTCGAGGAGCTCGTGGAGCTCGCCGCGTTGGCGCTGCGGGGCTTCCCGGAGTCGCGGTTCCTCGATACGGGGTTGTCGCCGCTCTGAGCGCGCCCCCGGGCCGCTGCAAACGCTGTCGGGAGACGGCGAGGCCTCAGCCCCAGCGCCCGCCGACGAAGGGGTTGGTGCGGCGTTCCTCGCCGAAGCTGCTTTCCGGCCCGTGGCCGGGCACGAAGACGGTGTCCTCGCCCATCGGCCAGAGGCGCTCGTTGATGGAGCGGATCAGCGTGTCGTGGTCGCCGCCGGGGAAGTCGGTGCGGCCGATGCTGCCGGCGAAGAGCACGTCGCCGACGAAGCAGCGCTTCGCGCTCGCGGAGTGGAAGACGACGTGGCCGGGCGTGTGCCCGGGGCAGTGGCGCACGGTCAGGGTCTCGTGGCCGATCTGGACGGTGTCGCCGTCCTCGAGCCAGCGCGTGGGCGTGAACATCTCGGCCGGCGGGAAGCCGAACATCGCGGACTGCTGAGGCAGTCCGTCGATCCAGAACTGGTCGCCCTGATGCGGTCCGATGATGGGCAGGCCGCGCAGGCGCGCGAGCTCGCCGGTGCCGCCGGCGTGGTCGATGTGGGCGTGGGTCAGCCAGATCGCCTTCAGCGTCAGGCCCAGGCGCTCGACTTCGGCAAGCAGGCGCGGGATCTCGCCGCCCGGATCGACGATCGCGGCTTCCTGCGTGACGTCGCACCAGACGATCGAGCAGTTCTGGCGGAAGGGGGTGACGGGGACGGTCTGGTCGCGGAGGGGCATGGGGGGCGGAGGTTCTGCTGGGATGCAGACTGAAGGATGCCATGACCCCTCCAAGCAGGACGCGGCGCCGACGAGGGGTCGATGACATCCTGGCGGTAAAGGAGTCAAGTCCGCAGCCGCGCCACCGCCCAGCCCAATGCCGGCCACGCGACCCGACGGACGAGGAACGAGCTCAGCGCCAGCACCGAGCCAACGAGGATCGGCAGGATCGGACCGAAGGTCCACGCCATGCCGAGCACGAAGCCGAGCAGGTACTCCGCGCGATACGTTGGCAACGCGACGCCGCTGAGCAGGATCGCGAGGAGCACGACCGCCGCGTGATCGGACGTTCCGAGGCTGAAGGCCAGCGACAGTCCGATGCCCGCGCAGGCGGCGCCCAGCGCGGCGATCAGGATGGCGCGTGTCGCCGGGCCGGAGGTCGCTCGGCGCAGGAAGCGGCCGGAGAGGATCCACGCCAATGCCGGCAGGGCCACGATGCCCCAGCCGTTGGACACGGACGGCAGGTCGGGATTCGCGAGCAGGTGAGGGCTGACGATGCCGCCGTGCGTCCACTGCCACGCGAGATGCGCGAGCTCGAGCACCGCGACCAGGATCGTGATCAGCGCGCGGGTGCGGCGCGTGCCCGTGGCGGTGGTGAGGGACATCGCTCGCTCCTTGAATGGAAGAAGCGGCGATGGTCCGTGAGGGGGCCAGGCGTTGCGCGGCGAATGCGATGAGACGTCGAATGCGTCGGATGGGACGGCGATCAGCGCGGCTGCGGTGCTCGCGTGTTCACCGCCAACTGGTCGGCGAACGCCCGTTGGTAAGCCGGCCGCGACTCGCCGCGCGCGACATAGGCGGCCAGTCGCGGGACCTCGTCGAGGAGACCGGTCGATCGCAATCGCAGCAGCACGTGCACCATCATCAGGTCCGCGGCGCTGAAGGCGCCGTCGAGCCAGTCGGCATCGCCCAGCCGCGCCGACAGCTGTTGCAATCGCGTGCGCACACGCGCTTCCAGCGTGGGGAGTCGGGCGGCGTACCAAGGCTGGTCGCGCTCGAACAACCGGGCCATCGTCAGCTCGAGGATCGGCGGCTCCAGGGTGTTCACCGCGGCGAAGACCCAGGCGACGGCGCGCGCTCGCGCATCGGCGTCGTCAGGCAAGAGGCCGGGATGCTGGTGACCGATGTGCAGGACGATCGCACCCGTCTCGAAGAGCGCCAGCCCGCCTTCCTCGTAGGTGGGAATCTGGCCGAAGGGGTTGAGCGCCAGGTGCGCCGGCTCCTTCATGGCCCGGAAGGAGACGAGGCGGACGTCGTAGTCCAGCCCCGCCTCCTCCAGCGCCCAGCGGACGCGCGTGTCGCGTGCCAGCCCTTTGCCCCCGTCGGGTGAGCGTTCGAAAGCGGTGATGGTGATGGTCATGGCGTCGATCCTTGCACGAGGCGTGTATGGGAACGACGAATGACCCTCGCCGCGATCGACAGTTCAGCGCGAGAAAGCGCGCGCTGGGAGTGTCTTTACCGACCGGCGCGGAAGCCCCGAGCTGCCAGTCGCGCGAGGACGGCAACGACCACGAGCGCAACGCCGTCAAGGACGAACAGCTCGACGCCCGGACCTGCCCGCTTGGCCATGTCGGTGGATTGACCGAAGTGGCTCGCGCCGATGCCATAGGCTTCAACGAAGCTCATGGCGGTGATCCACGCCGCCGTCGCGGCAATCGCGATGGCGGCCACGGTGGCCACGTTGGCCTTCAGATAACTCGTCTTCCTCCGCGTGATGGTCGGCACGTGGTCCGCGCCCGCCGCCACGTCGAGATCTGCCTGCATGTTCATTCCTCCGTCTGTTCGAGGAGGCGTTGTATGAGGAGAGCCCTTTTGAATGGCCCGGCGTGTCGTGAACTGCGGAATGGGGCGTTGAATGGGGCCGAGCCGAGGCCAGACGGAGGCGCGCCTGGGGCGCGTGAGCGACGATGGTTGCGGGGCGAAACGCTCGCATGCTTCAATCACCGCATGCCCCAAGACGCCGCCTTCCTGTCCGGCACCGAGAACCTCTCGATGTCCTCGGCCACGGTCATTCCGGTGCTGCACTACCCCGACGTGGCGGCCGCGGCGGCGTGGTTGGTCCGTGTCTTCGGCTTCACCGAGCGCCTGCGCATCGGTGGCCATCGCGTACAGCTCGATATCGGCGCCGGCGCGATGGTGGTGGCGCAAGGCGATGCGCCAGCGGAGCCCGTCTTCTCCATCATGGTCCGTGTCGCGAGCGCGGACCGGCACGCCGCGCGAGCTGCGGCGGAGGGCGCCAAGGTCCTGTCCCAGCCGCACTCGTTCCCGTACGGAGAGCGCCAGTACACCGTGTCGGACCTGGCGGGCTACGTGTGGACGTTCTCGCAGTCCGAGCGCGATGTGCATCCGGGCGATTGGGGCGGGGAGCTCGTCGCCGACGGGCCGGGTGCGGGCTGATCCCGGTTCGGCGCCAAAGAGTTCGGCGGGCTCAACCGATCTCGAGCAGGTCCACGCAGCCGAGTGGATCGGCCTTCGTCATGAGCGCGATGGCCAGGTTTGCCTTGGCTACCAGCTCCAGCGGTCGGAGCTTCTGCACGTAATGTCCATGCGTGATTCGGTCCATGCCGGCACCGGCCAGCTTCGACACCGTGCGCAGGCTCGCGTTGAGCGCCACGCTGTCCAGACGTGCGCCGTGCAGGATCAGATTGCGCTGACGGTAAAGGCGATGGAAGGAGTCCCCGATCGTGTCCCGAATGACCAGCAGCTCGGGGCCAGGGTTGGCGAGCAGCTTCCTCAGGCGGATCACCGCGGCCTGGTCGGCGACAGCAGGCATTGGTGGCAGACCACCGTCCAGGATCAGTTGCGCTGTCACGCGGGAGCGCGTTCGGTTGACGGTGAGCCCCTGTAGCGCCACGGTCGAGTCCGGATGTTTTCGCTGCGCTTTGTACGACAGTGCAGTCAGCTCAGCTCGGGGGAAAGAGCACGTCACGAGCGTGGCCAGGTTATCGGCCGCGAGAGAGCGATCACTGGGATCGGCGAGCAGCCCCTCGATCGCGGCCCATCCACCGGCGATCGCTGCCGGCGCTGAACTGCTCTCCATGTGTGCGAGCAGTTCCAGGGCCGCATCCACGCTCTGGCTGGCATCTGTCGAAAACACGCGGTCCTCCCGGAACAACTCTTTGACGCCAACACCCCGCGACGCTTCCATCATCGCGGCAGGTTCGGGACTTCCCGCAACCCATAGCAACGGCACGCGGTTGAGGAGGCGGCCGGTGGCGATCAGCGCTCGGGCGGCATACCGGTCCGACTCCTCACGCGCTGCCTTGGCGGCGCCAACGACATCCCGCGCTTTCACCCTCAGTATCTTTGCCACCGGGGCGCGCACGTCGGTGGTGTCGAAGCCGTTGGCTTGCAGCCATGCCGGCACCTGAGGGCCTTGCAGCCAGTCGAGGGGTACTCCGTTGGGAAAGTCCGGAATGCTTGTGAACGCCAGCAAGACTTCGAACGTCCTTGGCGGACTGCTCACCATCTGGGCCGCCAGCTCCTCGCACAGCTGGGCCAGGGAGATCGGCTGCTCTGCGCTGAGCCAAGTGCGGATCAAGTCGTTGAGGTACTGTGCGGCGAAGCCCGCATCCAGGAGATGGGCAGCCACGCTGCGTGCAAGGTGTTCGACGGCGAAGCGTCCGTCGGTGACCGCTTGACTCCAACGCAGGAGATAGTCCCTGCTTACGCGCGACGAAAGTTCTCGGATACCAAAATGGGCTGCGCCATCGGCACGCGGTACTTGCTTCACCTGTTCGCGCAAGAAGGCCTTCTCCGCTTCAGTGAACGCGGGGTGTACACCGACCCGGCGCTGAAGCGAAGAGGCGATGCGCTTGATCGACGCTTCGCTGAGGTGCCCCTGCCTCATGGCCTCACAGGCTTCGAACAATTCCTCCATCGCAAGCACCACGCCGATGCCCCACAGCGAGCGATTCCACGGCATTCGATCGGAGAGAAACTCGAGCAACCGACCCGCAGCGACCGTTCCATCGGATTGACAGACGTCAGCATGGCGCATAATCTTTCCTCAATGGTCAAGACACCTTGACCGACCGTCTAGCGGGGTACGACCTGAGCGGAAGCGGCAGTCTGACTGCTCAATCCAATTGGCTCACGCCCCCAGTTCTGAAAGGCCTCGCGTTGCGGGGCCTTTTTTTCGTCTCGACTCGTCCATCCGGCGACGACGAGGCTTGGGGCCCATGCTCCGTCCGATCACGACTTCGATTTCTGATCTGGATCAAAGACGCCCTGCCTTCACTCCTCAGAGGGAGCAATGGGGGAAGCACGTCCCTCCAAAGGGTCAGTCCTTGACGACGAACAACAAACACCCGCCCGACGCGAGTGCGTGACGAGGAGGCTGATCAAATGAAATCGGCCTGGTGCGCCCCCGAGCTCGAAGACGCCATGAGCGTCTCCCGCTGCGAGTTGCGCACCAGGCCGTCGCCTGGGCGGGGGAGTCGCCTCCCCGTCCGACCCTTAGAGCGAGTTGAGGAACGCCAGCAGGGCCTCCCGGTCCGCCGTGCTCAGCTTGACGAAGCGCTGACGGCTGGCGTCGCCTTCGCCGCCGTGCCACAGCACCGCCTCGGTCAGCGTGCGAGCGCGGCCATCGTGCAGATAGCCGACTTTCACGCCGGTGCCCGCCACGCGCTCGGTGTACCCGATGCCCCACAGGGCCGACGTGCGCCACTGGCTGCCGCTCGCCTGCGATTCGGCGAAGTTGTCGGCCAGCTCGCTGCCCATGTCATGCAGCAGCAGGTCGGTGTAGGGCTTGATGGTCTGGTTGCGCATCTCGGCCAGCTCGGTGCCCGCGCCCGTCTTCATCTCGGCGATGTGGCAGGCCGTGCAACGGATGGTGGAGAACACCTTCGATCCCGCCGCGACCTTCACCGGATCCACGTCCAGATAGGACAGCGGCGTCACGCCCTTCGGGAAGCCGCTGACCACGCTGCGCTGCGCCGGCACGCCCAGCTGAGCCACGTAGCGCGAGAGCAGCTGCAGCTCGGCCTCGGACACGCCCTTTTCCACCTTCTTGTTGTTGCACTGGGCCGGGCCGGCCAGGCAGTCGCGGTTCGGGTAGACCGGGGACGTGACCGACATGTCCAGCAGCAGCGCATTGGCCGTCTGGTGACGCAGGCTCACCTTGGCCGCCTTCCAGCCGTAGCGACCCACGCGCACGGCGCCGGTCTCCGGGTCGTAGACCAGGTTGGCCTGACCCTTCACACCGTCCTCGTCCGGCGTGCTGCGCACCCGCGACAGGATGTCCGCGTCGGTGACCGCCTCCAGCAGACCCATGCCGATCACGGGCTGCGCGCTGCGCAGCGAGTACACCGTCGGCGTCGGGCCGTCGAAGCTGACCTTGGGCTTGCTCAAGGTCACGACGGTGCCGTCGGCCAGCGTGACGTTCTTCGTGTCGAAGCCGGCGACGCGCACGCCGTTGCCCCAGTCCTGCGCCGCACCGGTGCTGAGCGAGCGGGCGTTCATCTGCACGGCCTCGCCGTAGACCGGGTGGGGCAGCTGCTTGCCGTTGCCGTCCAGCGCGGCCACGCGCACGGCCATGGTGTCCAGGCGCTGGTTGAGCACCTGCGGCGCCAGGCTGCGGCCGTTGTTGATGTGGCAGCCGAAGCAGTTGGTCTGGTTGAAGCGCGGACCCTGCAGCTTCACCGCGTCGGTGTTGCGATCGTTGCCCTGCTCGTTGTGATCGCCGGTCCACATGTTGGTGTGGAACCAGCGCCGGCCCTCGACGAAGGTCTGCATGTTCTTCATGCCGATCTGCGTATTCGGCTGCTGGAACATGAAGGTCGAGTTGTCCGCGTAGTCGTAGGAGATCGACCCCGTGCCGCCCGACAGCGTCTCGACCGGCAGCGGTGCGTTGTTCAGCCGCGGCTGGATGCCGTACTGCGGACGCAGGCCGCTGCCCACCACATAGGTCACCTCGTTGGTGTAGTAGCGGAAGTTGCCGTTGTCCTGGATCGCGTCCATCGCCGCGCGGCTGGAGAAGAACGAGCCGGTGAACTCGATCGCGTCGCCCACCTTGAGGTTGCGCGACGGGATGTTGACGCCGTTGGGCACCATCACGCCGTTGGCATTGGGCGCCAGGTCCGAGTGACCGGGCACGTTGTCCAGCACCACGGAGCAGCCGTCGTTCGCGCCGACGATGCCGCCGTAGCCCGTGGTGGGCCGGGCCAGTGCGCCTTCGGGCGGCTTGGGCACCACCGGGCAGGAGGTCTTGTCGACGAATCCGTCCGTGTAGGTGGTGTTGTCCAGCAGCCGACCCGGCGACATCCAGCCGTAGCCGGTGACGTTGGGATCATCGATGCGGCGGAAGAAGGAATGACCGCCGCCGCGCTGCGCCTGCTGGTAGTACTGGTTGACGATGATGCTCGGCTTGGTGACGCCGGCCACGCGGCTGTTGTCGATGAACTCGACGCCCCAGGTGCGGTTCTTGAAGTAGTTGGCGATGAAGTTCAGGTACGCGCCCGGGCCCTTGTCCTGCGGCTTGCCGTTGGCATCCACGGTGTCATTGGGGCCGAAGCCGATCTCGTTCCAGTCCTCGCCGCGCTCGCGTCCATGGCGCGAGCGGCCCACGAAGCCGAAGCGCGTCACCAGCGTGCCGTCGGGCAGCGTGAACTGCACCTGCTCCAGCGTGGGCGGCGTCGCCGGCGTGACCACGGTGCTGTTCGCGGGCGGCGTCGGCACGGCCGAGGCGGTGAGCATCGGCAGCGTGTTGTCGCTGCCGGGCGAACTGAAGCTGACCTCGAGCAGCGAGTAGCCGTACTGCGTGCCGCGGGCCACGCCCTGCAGGCGCACGTAGCGCGCGTTGGCGTTCAGGTTGAAGAACTCTTCCGTCCCGCCCTTGCCGCCGGCCACGTAGCGCAGCTGGTACCAGGTCTGGCCGTCATCGGAGACCTGGATCGCGTACTCCTTGCCATACGCGTTCTGCCACACCAGCTTCATGTAGCCGACCGGCGTCTTGGTGCCGAAGTCGAACTGGATCCAGGCCTTGTCGTCGAAGGCGCTGGCCCAGCGCGTGTTCAGGTCGCCGTCGAGCGTCTTCTGGGCGGTGTCGCCGTTGTTCTCCAGCGCGCTGGACGTCGCCGTGATGCCGGTGATGGCCTTGCCGGGCTTGCTGATGTCCAGGCCGGTGGGCGATTGCAGCGACGGGGGCAGCGCGGGCGTCGTGGGGCTGCCGCTGTCGCCGCCGGTGGGCAGGCTTGGCGGCGCGGGCGCGGGCGGAGGCAGTTCGGGTTCGTCGCCGACGGGCGCGGACGCCGGAGGCGCGGGGGCCGGACCGGGCGCCGGCGCGGGTGCCGGCGCGCCGGACACCGGCGGGCTGCCGCCCGCGTCCGAGCCGCCGCCACCACCACCACAACCTGCCAGCGTGCCGACGGCGCTCAGGGCGACGACGGCGCTGAAGACGATTCCCCAGGGGTTTCGCGGGGAAGGGCATGCCGACGTCGGGTCAGCCTCTGAAATGTTGTGGCGCATGGCGCTCCTGCAGGTCCGTAGAACGAGACACCCGGGGAGCGCGCACGAACGCCTGACCCGGGTGGACTTTCACCCCGTTCAAGCAGAGAGCGTGCCGGTTGCGGTTGGTCACAGAGTGCGGTCAGCGTTGCAAAACGCGAGCGCGCGACGCCTGACCCTAATCCCAAAGAGGTATTTGCGCGATGTGCGGATCGAGGGGCAGGGTCAGGTTTTGTCACGTCTGACATCAGACGCGACAAATAGTGTCACTTCGACTGGCTGGCGCTGGCCGTGGTCACGAGGAGCGCGCGTTGGCCGGCCGCCTCGACGCGGGCGAGCTGCTCGGGTGTCGCGATCACGAGGCCGTCATTCCCCTGGGTGTCCAGCAGACCCAGGCGACGCGCTTCGGACGTCTCCGCCCGGACCTGCTGCCGGGTCTTGGGCGTGCCGGTCAGCGCGGGTTCGTAGTTGTCGCGCTGCGAGCGCTGGAGCTCGCCGCTCGCTTGCGCGGCGGCCAGTTCGGCCAGCACCTCGGCGCGCGTGCGCGGCGTGCCCACGTCGCTGGTGCGCGAGAACGGCGCGTCCTCTTTCCAGTCGCCGTTGTCGCCGGCCGCGTGGGCGCGGATCAGGTCGGCCTGGACCTGCACGCGGGGGAGCGCGGCGGTCTGCGCGGCGGCGGGTTGCGCGATGGCGGCGAGCGTCGCGGCGATGAGGGTGGCGGCGAACAAGGTGCGGGACGTGGCGGTGGTCATGTCGGACTCCAGTGAAGGGTTGGGGTTGGCGTGGGATGGATTTCATCCGTCGCAGGTATCTGGGGTTTGTCCCCGCCCCGTGCTTTCAGCAAGAGCCTGTATGCGCGCCGACGCGCGATACATGGCGGTACAAGCGCGATCCGCCGATGCCCGCCGCGCTACGCGATGGGCGCGAAATCGTTCGCCAGGCCGCGTGCCAGCGCGATGGCCGCCGCATGGGTGCGCGAGTTGGCGCCGAGCTTGCTCATGATGGCGCCCACGTGCGACTTGACCGTGCCGAGCTCGATGTCCAGGGAGCGCGCGATCGTCTTGTTCGACTCGCCGGCGGCCACGAGACGCAGCACCTCCGTTTCGCGCGAGGTCAGCGCCGTGCGCGTCAGGCTGTCGGCCATGCGCTGCGCCACGGTCAGTCCCAGATAACGCTGACCGCGCGCCGCCGCGGTCACGCCTTCGACCAGCTCGCTGAGCGGGCCGCCGAGCAGCAGGTAGCCATGCACGCCCGCCTCGATCGCACCGCGGATGTCGGCCTCGCGCCCGTGGCTGGTCAGGGCGACGACCCGTGCGCCGTCCAGGCCCTGCAGGGCGCGCTGTCCCGGCGCCGCGAGCCGCAGGGCGTCCTGCAGGTCCGAGACCACGACGTCGATGGGCGGATCCTGCCGCCGCTCGTCGACGCCGTCCTTGAACACGTCGATGCCGCCGTGCTCCCCGAGCGCGGTGGTGATGCCCACGCAGAGCAGGGGATCCGGATGCATGACCAGGACGCGGATCCGGGGCGTCGTGGAACGGAGCGTCGTGACATGGGGCGGTTGGGACGGGAACATCATGGACTTGCCTGGCGAAGTGGTCGGAATGCTTGGCGCCGCCGGCATCGGCCGACGGGGTGTCATGGCGCCGACTCTAGAAGTGGAGCCCCCCGCGCAGCAAGACGCTGACCGCCAAAGTGCTTTTGTGATCTCGACAAAGATCGCCGCGGCGATCTAATCGAGTTCGCGCACATGAGAGTCCGGAGGTCCCCATGGATCGGATCGCTGCAATGAACGCCTTCGTCCGTGTCGTCGAGGCCGGCAACTTCACCAAGGCCGCGGAGTCGCTCTCCCTGCCCAACGCGAGCGTGACGCGCCAGATCCAGAGCCTGGAGCAGGACCTGAAGGTGCTCCTGCTGCACCGGACGACCCGCGCCGTCACCGTGACGGCCGAGGGCGCGACCTACTACGAACGTGTCGTGCGGCTGTTGTCGGATCTGGCCGACATCGAGTCCTCGACCCGCCAGTCGAGCGCGAAACCGGTCGGCACCGTGCGTGTCGACGTGCCCGCGGCGATCGCGACGATGGTGCTCGTGCCGGCGCTCGGCGATTTCCGGCGTGCCTATCCGGACGTGAAGATCGAGCTGGGGGTGGGCAACCGCCACACGGACCTGGTCGCGGAAGGTGTCGACTGCGTGATCCGCGCGGGGGAGGTCAGCGAGCAGTTCCTCGTCGCGAGGCGCATCGGCGGCTTCCGCTTCGCCACTTGCGCGACGCCGGCCTTCCTCGACGAGCACGGCACGCCGACGTCTCCGGAAGAGGTCCCCTTCTATCCCACCGTCGGGCTGGCGGGCGGATCGGGCGGGCGCGTGCAGCCGTTCCGCTTCACGCGGGGCGAGGTCCAGCACCGCTTCACGCTCGAGCACACGCTCGTCGTCAACGACACGAATGCCTACCTGGCGGCGGGGCTCGCCGGATTGGGACTGATCCAGGCGCCGTGCTACACGATCGATGCGGCGGTCCTGGACGGACGGCTGGTGTCGCTGCTCGACGAGTGGCATCCCGACGAGAGCCCCGTGCACGTCCTCTATGCGCCGAACCGCTACCTCAGCGCCAAGGTGCGGGTCTTCATCGACTGGACCGTGGACCTGTTCGAGCGCCACGAGCACCTGCGGCGCGGCTGAGGGTTCAGTTCCGCCTACGACTTCGGTCGCAGCGGCGGACGGCGTCAGGTCGGATGTGGTCTCCCTCGGGATCCGCGAGCCTAGCGGCTCCGAACTCCCGAGGACCCACCAAGCATGAACACATACCCGAGCCGACGCCGCCTGCTTGCGGCGGCCGCCGTCGTCGGCGCTTCCAACATGGCCTTGCCCTGGCTGCCCGCCAGCGCCCATGCGGCTGCGCTGAAGGGCGCCGCCATCGGCGACAGCACGGCGATCCGCCCGTTCCGCGCCAGCTTTGCGCGCGCGGATCTGGCCGACCTGCGCCGGCGCATCGCATCGATGCGCTGGCCCACGCCGGAGACCGTCACCGACGCGTCTCAGGGTGTCCGGCTGAGGACCATGCAGCAGTTGGCCCGCTACTGGACGCACGGCTACGACTGGCGGCGTCTCGAAGCGCGCCTCAACCGTCATCCCCAGTTCGTCACGACCATCGACGGCGTGGAGATCCACTTCATCCATGTGCGCTCGAAACATGCGAACGCGCTGCCGGTGATCGTGACGCACGGCTGGCCGGGCTCGGTCGTCGAGCAGCTCAAGCTGATCGAGCCGCTGACCGATCCGACGGCGCATGGCGGCCGCGCGGAAGACGCGTTCGACGTGGTGATCCCGTCCCTGCCGGGCCACGGCTTCTCAGGCAAACCGCGGACGACCGGCTGGGATCCCGTGCGCATCGCCCGCGCCTGGGTCGAGCTGATGCGCCGCCTCGGCTACACCACGCTACGTGGCCCAGGGCGGCGACTGGGGCGACGCGGTCACGGAGCAGATGGCCTTGCTCACGCCGCCCGGGCTGATCGGCATCCACGTCAACATGCCGGCGACGCTGCCGCCCGACGTGGCCCGCGCGCTGAAGCTCGGCGAGCCCGCGCCGGCGGGACTGTCGACCGACGAGCAGCAGGCCTTCGACCAGCTCGACGACTTCTTCAAGCACGGCCTGGGTTACGCGCTCGAGATGTCCAACCGGCCTCAGACGCTCTATGCGCTGGAGGACTCGCCGATCGGCCTGGCAGCCTGGATGCTCGACCACGATGCCCGCAGCCAGGCGCTGATCGCCCGCGTGTTCGACGGTCAGGCCGAGGGACTCACGCGCGACGACATCCTCGACAACGTGATGCTGTACTGGCTCACGAAGACGGCGGTGTCCTCGGCCCGGCTCTACTGGGAGAACAAGCTGGAGTTCTTCGCGATCAAGCAGGTCGCGATCCCCGTCGCGGTCAGCGTGTTCCCCGACGAGATCTACGCCGCGCCGCGCAGCTGGGCGGAGCGCGCCTACAAGCAGCTCATCCACTTCAACCGCCTGGACAAGGGCGGGCACTTCGCGGCGTGGGAGCAGACCGAGGTCTTCGTCCGCGAGCTGCGCACGGGCTTCGCCAGCCTGCGCTGAGCGCTGTCTGAGCGCCCGACAAGGCGTCGCCCTCGTGCGGCGCCTTGTCATTGCGCGTTCAGGCGCAGGGCGCAACCGCCATCGAGAGCACGTACCCCGCGCTGCGCACCGTCTTGATGTAGCGGGGTTCGCGCGCGTCGTCCCGCAGGCGCAGGCGCAGGCGGCTGACCAGCAGGTCGATCGAGCGCTCGAAGGGCTCCGTCGGGCGACCCTGCGTGAGGCCGAGCAGCTGGTCGCGGCTGAGCACGCGCTGTGGATGGTCGAGGAACACGCGCAGCAGCCGGTACTCGGCGCCGCTCAGATCCACCATCGACTCCTGGTCGTCGAGCAGGTGGCGCTCGACGGTGTCGAGCTTCCAGGTGCCGAACGCCAGGCGCGGGACCGTGTCGGTCGACCGCATGTTGGGCGGCAGCATGCGGGTGCGTCGCAGGACGGCGCGGACGCGCGCCAGCAGCTCGCGTTGCGCGACCGGCTTGACCAGGTAGTCGTCGGCGCCCATCTCCAGCCCGAGGATCCGGTCCACTTCGTCGCCGCGCGCGGAGAGCATGAGGATGGGCATCGTCCGGTGCTTGCCGCCGCGCAGTTCGCGGCAGAGGTTCAGCCCGTCGTCGCCGGGCAGTTCGAGGTCGAGCACGATCAGGTCGAACGGGCCCGACTGCTCGAGCGCCGCGCGCAGATGACGTCCGGTCGCGACCGCCGTCACGTGCATCCCGTGTTGCTCGAAGTAGGCCTTCAGCTGCTCGCGCTGCGCGCGATCGCCGTGGACGAGGAGGAGGTGGTCGCTGGTGTTCATCGTCATGCTCGTCGGAACTCGACGCCCATTCTTCGCAAGGAACGGGCACGCGCCATCCGACCTTCGTCGAAGTGCCGGCTGCATCGAACGGTCGGCCGGCGGCAGGCCGGGACCGTCTGCGACTTTGGAACGAGGCGTCGATGCCGAACCAGTCGGATGGCAGGCGGCGGCGGCCTCCGTAGTCTTCGATGCATGGACGTTATCAGGACGTTCTCGCGACAAGGAGCGCCGACGATGGCAACACTGAAATTCCAATTCGACACCACGCTGACGCCGGAGCAGTTCATCGCCGGGCTCACGGATTTCGGTCCGGGTCGGTCGAAGATCTTCCGCTTCAGCACCGACGACTTCCTGCGGGTGCATCGTCAGGGGCGCACGCAGGCGGTCGTCACCGAGGGCTCGCCCAGCCTCTGGGAGCGGCTGCACTACGACTGGTCCGTCCCGACCCGCGTCGTGCTGACAACGATGGATTCGAATGTCTGGGGCGGCCGGTCGGGACACAGCTACACCTTCCATCCGTTGGCGGGCGGCAGGACACGGCTGGAGGCGGTCGTCGTCCGCGAAGGCCGCAACCTCAAGGGCCGGCTGCTGGGTCTCCTGCTTGGCAGCGTGGGCCGTGGCACCTTGAGGAACGCCTTGGCCGCGGCGATCGCGGCCATGGAGGCGCGGTACGCCTGATGTCGCCGCGCCCCCGACGCACCCATGACAATTTCTTCAATGCAATGAACGAGCGATCCAGGACGACCCCATGGAACTGACCGCCACCACCATCCTGGTCGCCTTCGCCGGCGTCTTCCTGATCTGCTTCATGAAGGGCGCCTTCGGCGGCGGCTTCGCCATCGTCGGCATCCCGCTGCTGTCGATCGTGATGGACCCGGTGACCGCGGGCGGCCTGCTCGCGCCGCTGTTCATCGCGATGGACCTCTTCAGCCTGCGCTACTGGAAGCCGTCGACCTGGTCCAGGCCGGACCTGCAGCTGCTCGTTCCCGGTCTGGTGGTGGGCATCGGGGCGGGTTACCTGCTGTTCCGCGTGCTGGACCATCGCGCGATCGCCATCCTGATGGCGGTGATCACGCTGGTGTTCGTCGGCCTGTGGTTCGTGCGAGGCGGCGAGGTGGTGGTGCAGCCGCGGTCGCCGCGCAAGGCCGTCGCCGCGGGGCTGACGTCGGGGATCACCACCATGGTCGCGCACTCGGGCGGACCGCCCCTGGCGATCTATCTGCTGCCGCTCGGCTTGAGCAAGCAGGTCTATGCGGGCACGACCAGCCTGTTCTTCACGGTCGGCAACCTGCTCGAGGCGGCCCCGTGGCTGATGCTGGCCAAGCCGGCCGGCGCCGTCTGGAGCCTGATGGCGATCTGCCTGCTGGCCATCCCCTCGGGCGTCTGGCTGGGGTGGCGCCTGCATGCCAGGCTGGATCAGCGCCAGATGTACAGGGCCTGCTACGCCTTGCTGGTGGTCACCGCCATCAAGTTGCTGTGGGATGGCGTGTCGGGTTACCTGCGCTGAGCAGCGCGGCGGACGACGCCGCTACGCGAGCACGCAGTGCGCCACTGCGCCAAAGTGACAGCCGCTGCCCACCACGACGAACAGGTGCCAGATGCCGTGGGCGTGACGACTGCAGCCCGGGTTGGCGAAGAAGTAGGTGCCGGCGGTGTACGCGCCGGCACCGGCGACGAACAGCGTCACGCAGGCCACCGGCAGTTCCTGCAGAGCGGGGATGCACACCATCGTGGCCAGCCAGCCCATCGCCAGGTAGACCTTGAGCATCGGCCGTTCGACATCGCCCCACACCGTGCGCCGGATGCCCCACAGCGACACGATCCAGATGCTCGCCAGGGCCACCCACCGCCACCAGCCGTCGCCGGTCAGGACCGCGAACGGCGTCATCGTCCCGGCGATCAGCAGGAAGATCGCGCAATGGTCCAGACGGACCCACAGGCGTTGCCGCCGACCCCGGGTGCTGTGGCAGAGCGTGGAGGCCGCGAACAGCGCGATCAGGGCCGCGCCGAAGATGCAGGCGACGGCGAAGCGCCGGCCGCTGCCCGTGCCCAGCGCCTGATGCGCCAGCCACGCGACGGCGGGAAGGGCCGCCAGCAGCCCCAGGAGATGGGTGCCGGCGTTCAAGCGCTCGCCTGGGTACATCGCCGCCTTCACGGTCATGGGATCCCCCAGCGTAGCCCGATCATGTGACGCCACGTCGGGCGTCCGTCCGGTTCAGTCCCGCAGCGCGTGCGCCAGTGTCTTCCGGACGCGTTCGAAGCGATCGGGATCGGTGGCCCGCAAGGTCTTCAGATCCTGCGCGACCCGCTCCAGCCGGTCCTCCGCGCCATCGGCCTTGAGCGCCTCGATGTCCTCGCGCAATTGCTCGAAGCGCGCGAGGGGCCCGTTCGGGCCATCGGGCGCGCCCTCCGGATACAGCACGTCCATCAAGGCCTGCACCGCGTCGGACAGCCGGCCGAGCTGCCGCCCGTAGCTGTGCTGCGAGACGATGCGGGCCTCGGTCTGCGGCGCGCTCGAATTGAACGCGTTGATGTTGTAGGTGATGGGCAGGATGGGCTGGGTCAGCTGGCTCGGCGCCAGCGTCAACGCCCGGAAGGGCCAGCCGATCAGCTGCGAGACATCGAAGGACGGCGACGACGTGGTCATGCGGAGCTCCCTGGGTGCGTGTGGCACGCCGAAGCCTACGGAGATCGCCGCGCAAGCGAATCCCTCATCGAGGGGACGCCCGATCAGGCCAGGATCACGGATCAGGGCAGGCCGCGCGCCGGTGCGTCGCAACGCAGGCCCGCCACGCCGAGCGCCCGCGCCGCCGCGCAGGCATTGATCGAGCCGGACACGCCCATCGAGCCCAGCAGCGCGCGTTTGAGCCGCTCTGCGTCCGCGCCCGGCGCCGCCGCGCGCAGCAGCGCGATCACGCCGGTCGCGTGCGCCGCGGCCAGCGAGCTGCCGGCATCGATGTCGTAGCCGCCGCCCGGCACCGTCGTCAGGACCGATCGGCCGGGCGCGGCGAGCCAGCCTTCGGAGCCCGCGGCCTCGCCCGTGCTGGCCACGACCAGCGCGCCGGGCACCTCGCTCGGAAAGCCCTTGCCGAGCCGCCCCGGCGGCGCCGCCGCCACCAGCACCGCGCCGCGCGACAAGGCGTGCTGCGCGAGCTTCGTCAGCAGCGGATCGCTCGGACCGCCCAGGCTGAGGTTGATCACCTCGGCGCCGTCCGCGATCGCCGCGCCGAGCGCCTGCGCCAGCGTGAAGGAGTTGCAGCGCGCCGGCGCCGGGCCCGCTGCCGGGCCGGCGCCCGCCCGCGCGGCGTCCGTCCAGCACGCGCGATAGCTCGTCACCACGGCGCCCGGCGCGACGCCGACGATGCCCTGGTGGTTGTTCACCTTCGCCACGATGAGGCCCATCACTTCGGTGCCGTGGCGCTCCGGCACGGCATCGACCAGCGCGCCGCCGCCGGCGACGTAGTCCCGCTGACCCGACACCTGGCCGAGCAGATCCGGATGCCGCGCGTCGACGCCGGTGTCGATCACCGCGACCTTCACCCGCGCGCCGACGCTCACCTGCTGCAGCGCCGCCGCGGACATCTGCTGGAAGCCCTTCTGCAGGCCGAAGTAGGGATCGTTGTAGAGCGAGATCGGCGCGGATGCTCCCAGCGCAGAGGCGGGCGGGGACGCCGGTGCAGACGGCGAAGACGGCGACGACAGTGAAGACGGCGAAGGCACCGGCGCTTCCGGCGCGGGGTCGTTCAGCGTCTCGAATTCGTTGAGCGGCTGTGCCAGCTTGACGCGGGCGTCCTGGCGCAGCCGCGCCAGCACCGCGTCAGCGTCATCGCCCGCGCCGAGCGCATAGAGCATGCAGCGCAGGTTCAGCGGCGCGATGGTCCATGCGGACTGCTCGCGCAGTCCGTACTCGCGCGCGAGCGCCTCCGACATCGCCAGGGCCCGCGCGCTGCCGGCGTAGCCTGCCATCCGGCGATAGTCGCCGCGCGCCGACCCGCCGGCGCCGGGCAGCGGCTCGCCGCGGTCCTCGACGGCCAGGATGATCAGACGGGCGTCAGAGGGCGCCTTCGCCGGCGAAGGTGCCGCAGCGGTGATGGCAGCGGCGGACGCGTCGCCGCCGCCCTCGGCCGCACGGGTCGGACTCGCGGACGCCAGCGCGGCGACCAGGATGGCCAGCGCGATGGGGCCGACGGTCCGCAGGCGGCGCGCGATCGCCGATGGCATCGCTCAGCGTCCCGGCGCCGCGGCGCCGACCGGCTCCGCGAGCAGCACGCCCGGCTCCGCGCGCAGGCGTTCCACCATCGCGGGCACGGCCGCCACCGGCGCCGGCTGCAGCGGCGCCAGCAGCAGGCTGCTCGCGTCCTCGTCCGCGCCGACGATCCTCAGGCCGTGGTGCGTCAGCACCTGCCGCAGCCGGCCCATGTCCACACGCTCTTCCGGCACCAGCCTCACGACCGCGCCGGCGGGCAACGCGGCCGGCTGGCTCAGCGTCACATAGTCGGCCGGCGGATGGCCGTCGCTCCACAGGCGCAGTCCGAGCACGCACATCGCCACCGCCTGCACCGCCACCGCCGCCGTCAGCCAGCGCGTCGTGCGCGATCCGCCGTCGTTGGCCGAGGCACCGCGTCGTCCTTCCACCGGCGTCGCCGGACCCGCGTCGCGATCGCGCGCCCAGAGGCGGTCGAGGCCGGCCTGGATCGAGGCCTCCTCGGCCTCGCTGGCCGCCGCGCCCACTTCACCCGCGGCACCCGCGGCGTTCGCCGAACGCGCGTCCTGCATGCCGCGATGGATGTTGCGCTGGAGTTCCAGCTCATCGCGGCAATGCGCGCAGTGCGGCAGATGCGCCTGCACCAGGCGGCGCTGCTCGGGCGTCGCCGTGCCGGCCACGACCCACGCGATCGCGTCCCACACCTGGCGGTGCTCGTTCGGCTGACCCATCGCCGGATCGCCGGCAGGCAGTCCCGTGGGGTCGGAGGGGGCGTCGTCGTGGGAAGTCATCGGGTCGGTCCTTCGGTGCCGCTGGCCGGGCGGTCTTCGCCGCCCAGCTCGGGCAGCACGTTGCGCAGCCGGACGCGCGCATGGAACATGCGGGCCTTCACGGTGCCGGTGGCGCAATTCATGATGCGGGCGATGTCCTCGCAGGTCTCGCCCAGGTAGTACGCCAGTTCCAGCGTCACCCGCTGTTCCACCGGCAAGGCGGCCAGCCCCCGCATCACCCAGTCGCGCAACTCGCGGTCGGCGGACTCGTTGACCGAGGGCTCGGCCATCGCCAGCTCCGCCTCGCTCACCGAGGAGGCGTTGATCTCCTGCGCCGTCACGCCGTCGCGCAGCGCCTTCAGCATGCAGCGGTAGGCGATGCCGTGGATCCAGGTCGAGACCCGCGACTCGCCGCGGAAATTGCCCGCGGTCCGCCACACGATCCACAAGGTGTCGTTGACGACCTCCTCGGCCAGGTCCGGCCGCCCGCAACTGCGCAGCACGAAACGCGACAGCCGCGGTTGGCAGTGCCGGTACAGCTGCTCGAAAGCCGACCGGTCGCCGGCCGAGGCGGCCTGCAACCAGGCACGCAGACGCGACTCGGCGGCCGTGTCCGCTTCATTCGGAACAGGTTGAAACATGGGCGACTGATTTCTGCAGAAGTGTCCCTCATGGGTGCCAGAATCGCCGCCGATGGTTGCCATGCCCCGAAAAAATCCTGCTCGAGCCCTCGCCCTCCTGGCGGCGGGCCTCATCGCGTCGGGGGCGGCCGCCGCACAGAACTGGGGCGGCACGCTGTCGGCCGTGACGGAACGCGTCTCGCGCGGCAACAGCCTCAGCGGCGACCATCCGGGCGCCACCGCCGACCTCTACTACCGCGACGACCGCAATTGGAGCCTCGGCCTCGGTCTCGGCACGATGCACATGTCCAACGGGGCGAAGGCAGAAGCCGTCGTCTCCGCGACCCGCTGGTGGCAGATCGACGACCGCCGCGTCGTCACGCTGTCCGGCGCCCATTACGCCTACGCCGGCGGCGTCAACGCGAACCGGCTGCGCTACAGCGAGCTGTCGCTCGGCGGGCTCTGGGACACCCCCGCGTGGGGGCAATGGGGGGCGACGGTGTCGGTGTCGCCGGACCTGGCCGCTTACTCGTCGTGGGGCTACCTGGGCCATCGCGGCGCGACCATCGCCGAGCTGACCTGGCATCGCCGCCTCGTCGATGCGCTGGCCGCGGACGTGGGCTGGGGCATGGTCTCCAATTCGGGGGCATGGCAGCGGCTCGTACCGCTTCGCCAATGCCGGGCTGGCCTACACCGTCGGGGACTGGCGCTTCAGCGCCGCGCGCTTGTACAGCTCGCTGCCGCAGCGCGGCGACCCGTCGCTGCAGCGCTGGGTCGCCGGCGTGGCGTGGTCGTTCTGAAGGCTCAGCCCGACTGCTGCTCCAGGAAGCGCTGCGCGTCGAGCGCCGCCATGCAACCGGTGCCCGCGCTGGTGATGGCCTGGCGATAGACGTGGTCCTGCACGTCGCCGGCGGCGAACACGCCCGGCACGCTCGTCATCGTGAAGAAGCCCTCCGAGCCGCTGCGCGTCAGCACGTAGCCGTCGCGCAGCTCGACCTGTCCGCGGAAGATCTCGGTGTTGGGCTTGTGACCGATCGCGATGAAGCAGCCCTGCAGCTTGATGTCGGTGGTCGTGCCGTCCTGCGTGCTCTTGATGCGCACGCCAGTCACGCCGCTCGCATCGCCCAGCACCTCGTCCAGCGTGTGGAACACGTGCAGTTCGATCTTGCCGGCCTTGACCTTGTCCATCAGCTTGTCGACCAGGATCGGCTCGGCGCGGAACTTGTCGCGGCGGTGGATCAGGTGGACCTTGCTGGCGATGTTGGACAGGTACAGCGCTTCCTCCACCGCGGTATTGCCGCCGCCGACGACGCAGACTTCCTGCTCGCGATAGAAGAAGCCGTCGCAGGTCGCGCAGGCGCTGACGCCGCGGCCCATGAACGATGCTTCCGACGGCAGTCCCAGGTATTGCGCGGAAGCGCCGGTGGCCAGGATCACCGCGTCGGCCGTGTAGACCGCGCTGTCGCCGGTGAGCGTGAACGGACGCTTGGAGAAGTCGACGCTGTTGATGTGGTCGAAGACGATCTCGGTCTGGAAACGCTCGGCGTGCTGCTGGAAGCGCTGCATCAGCTCGGGACCTTGCACGCCCATCACGTCGGCGGGCCAGTTGTCCACTTCGGTCGTGGTCATCAACTGACCCCCTTGGGCCATGCCGGTGACGAGCAGCGGCTTCAGGTTCGCGCGGGCGGCGTAGAGCGCCGCGGTGTAGCCCGCGGGGCCGGAGCCGAGGATCAGCAGGGCGGTGTGTCGTTGTACGAGGCTCATGTCGGTTCTGCTCGGTGCTGGGGGGTACCGGTCGGTGCAGGTCGGTGCTGCCGGTTTCGTCCCTGGGGTCAGGTCTGCGAGGGTCACAGCCTGGCGCGGTCCAGGCGCTGGGCGAATTCGTCGGCGGGCAGGAAGCCGATCGTGCGGGCGGCGGCCAGCTCCTTCCCCTGCGCGTCGAAGAACAGGATCCCCGGCGGGCCGAACAGCTGGAAGCGCTTGAGCAGCGCCTTCGCCTCGGCGCTGTTCGCGGTCACGTCGGCCTGCAGCAGGCGCGCATTGCGCAGCCGCGTGGCGATCGCGGGGTCGGAGAAGGTGAGGTGTTCCATCTCCTTGCAGGCGACGCACCAGTCCGCGTAGAAGTCCAGCATCACGGGACGGTCCGTCGACGCGAGGGCCGCATCGAGCTGCGCCACCGTCGTGATGCGCTCGAAGGCCGGCGCCGGCGTGCCGCGCGACGCGGCCTCGGCGCTGGCGAGCGGCAGGGCACCCGCGGAACTCCGCGCCAGATGGCGCAGCGGCATCAGCACGCTGTCGCCGCCGGAGAGCGCGCCGCCGATCATCGCGGCGGACCACAGCGCCACCAGCGCGCCGCCCGCCTTGAGGGCGCGCGGCCGGCCGGACTCGAACGCGCCCAGGCAGATCGCCGCGACCAGTGCGACCGCGCCGATCAGGAACATCAGCGCGCCCGTCGGCAGCACCGGCGACACCAGCCACAGCGCGACCGCGATCAGCAGCAGGCCGAAGAAGGTCTTCACGTGTTCCATCCAGCGGCCCGCGCGCGGCAGCAGCGTGCCGGCGGACAACCCCAGCAGCAGCAGCGGCACGCTCATGCCGCAGGCCAGCGCGAACAGCGCGGAGCCGCCCAGCACCACGTCGCGGGTCTGGCTGATGTAGACCAGCGCGCCGGCCAGCGGGGCCGCGACGCAGGGGCCCACCAGCAGCGCCGACAGCCCGCCCATCAGGAACACGCCGACGTGGCGGCCGCCCTTGATGCGGTTGGAGGCGTTGTTGACGCGGTCCTGGATGAAGCCCGGCATCTGGAATTCCCAGACCCCGAACATCGACAGCGCCAGCACCGAGAGCAGCAGCGCGAAGCTGCCCAGCACCCAGGGGTTCTGCAGCGCGGCGGCGAAGCCCGAGCCGAGCAGGCCGGCGACGACGCCGGCACTCGTGTAGACCATCGCCATGCCCAGCGAGTACGCGACGGCTAGCGAGAAGCCGCGCGCCCGCGAGACCGGCGCGCCCTGGCCGACGATGATCGACGACAGGATCGGGAGCATCGGCAGCACGCAGGGCGTGAAGGACAGCAGCAGGCCGCCGAGCAGGAACATGCCGACCACGCGCAGCAGGCTGCCCGACTGGAGCGCGGCGGCGCTGCTGTCGACGGGCGCCTGGTCGGCGGCGGCGGAGGTCGATGCCGTCGAATTCGAGGCCGCGGCCGATGTCGCGGTGGCCGTCGAGGACGTCGAAACAGCCGGCGTGGCCGAGCTTCCGGTCCCCGTCGAGGCAGTGTCCTCGAGGGGCGCGGACAACGCGTCCGGCTGCGCCTCCCAGCGCGCCTTCAGCACGCCGTCGCCGCCTCGCTCCAGATGCACCAGCGCCTGCTGCGGCGGGTAGCAGAGCCCGCGATCCGCGCAGCCTTGATAGCGCACCGTCAGCGCCTTCGGCGCGACGCCCTGCGGCAACGGCTGCACGACGCGGATGGCATCGGCCCACAGCGTCATCGTCTTGTTGAAGTTGGGATCGAAGACCGCCTTGCCGGCCGGCAGGCCCGGCGCGGGCAGCGTCGCGCCTTCCGCCTCGATGGCGAAGCGCTCGCGGTACAGGTGATAGCCGGCGGCGACGTTGAATCGACGATCACCGCGGCCGCGCCTTGGCCTGCGGCCGCGCCGTCCGGGGGCAGCTCGACGCGGGCCCGGCCCGGGAAGGCCTGGGCCGGCTCGAGGAACGCGGGCTCTTCGGCCGCCGCATGCGCGGAAGGGGGAACGGTGACGGCCAGCGCGAACGCGGCCGCCGCACCGGCGAGGAAGGTGGCGAGGAGTCTCATGGCGAAGTCAGAGGTTGAAGCAGTTGTTCGGGGTCGTGCGTGCGAACGTGGCCGTCGGCGTCGACGAGCAGGAATCCGACGCCCGGCGTGCTCAGCCGCGAGGGCGCCTGGGTGCCGATCAGCATGGCCATCGTGGCCAGCGCGCCGGCCGCGACGCACAACGGCGCGACGACGCTGACGGCCTGCCAGTGGCGCACCGGCTGGCCGCTGCGCGGATCGAGGATGTGGCAGCAGCGCCGGCCGTCGGGGGTGATGAAGAAGCGCTCGTAGTCGCCGCTGGTGGCGAGCGCGCCGTCGCTGAGCGGGATGCGGGCGCAGACCTCGTCCTCGCGGCGGGGATGCCGGATCGCGAAGACCCAGGGCTGGTCGTCGGGGCGCGGACCGATGACCCGGATGTCGCCGCCGAGGTTGACGAAGCCGTGCCGCAGCCCGAGTCCGCGCAAGGCGGCGACCGCGCGGTCGGCGGCGTACTCCTTGCCGATGCCGCCGAAGTCGATCTCCATGCCCGGCTGCGGCAGCGCGATCGCCCGGCCGTCCCACTGCACGCGGTGCCAGCCGATGCGTTGAAGCTGCAGCGCCAGGGCATCGGGCGTGGGCTCGCGCGCGGCCTTGAAGTCCCAGGCACGGCGCAGGCAGCCGCTGGTGATGTCGAAGAGACCGTCGCTCTGCCGATGCAGCTCGGCGGCGAAGTTCAGCAGCTGTGCCGTCTCCTCGTCGACGGCGACGGCGTTGCGGCCGGCGCGCGCATTGATCGCGGAGATCACGCTGTCCTCGCGGTAGCGCGAGTACTTGCGCTCGATGCGGCGCACCTCGGCCTCGGCGGCCTCGCAGGCGTCGGCGGCCCGGTCCGCCGCCACGCCGCCGAGCACGATCTCGTTGGGCGAGGCCATCGCGGTGAAGGCATGGCGGTGCAGGGACCACATGGCGCGTTCGTCACTTCCGTTCGTTGTTGCGGGGTCGTCGTTGCGGGTTCGTCGTTCCGGGGCGTCGATGCCGGTCAGAACTTGTGCGAGAGACCGACCTGCAGCCAGTCGGCCTGGAAACGCGCCAGTCCCGGCGAGCCGCTGCCGCCCAGGCGCCAGGCGGCGCGCTGTTCGTAGTGCTCGAGGCTCAGGTCGGCGGTCCAGCTCGGCGCGATCTCATAGGCGACTTTCATCCCGACGGTGATCGCGCTGAAGGCGGACAGGCGCTGGTCCGGGGACAGGTATTGCGGCGAGGTCGCGGTGTAGCCGGGCGGCAGCGGCGCGCCGAGCGCTGTGTCGTAGACGGGGTCGTAATAGAACTTCGCGGCGCGCTGCGTCGTGTAGCGCAGCGTCGGCGTGACCGTCCAGCCGCCGGACAAGGGCTGCACCCAGGCCGTCTCCAGCGTGTTGGCGCGCACGCCGAAGCTGTCGGCGTAATAGCGCCAGCTGCTGCGCAGCGTGGCCTTCCAATCGCTGAAATGATGGTTCCAGCGCGTCATCAGCGTGTACTGCTCGCGCCGGTCTGGGCGGCGGTCCGGGAACTTGTACGGGTCCGAGTACATGCCGTGGCCCCAGCTCGCGCCGAGGCTGACCTGCACCAGGTCCACCGCCGTCCAGGCCTGCGTGACGCCCGCGGTCAGCTGCGTGGTGTTGCGGCCGCGGCTGAGGGTCGGATCGTCGGAGGAACCGATCCAGTCGTCGCTGTACGCGGCGCCGATGTTCCAGGTGGTGTTGTTGTCCTCGCTGGAACGGCGATAGCCCGCGGAGACGGTGCGCGAGCGGTAGTCGTGTTCGGTCGAATACGCCGCGCCAAGGGACCAGGCGTCGCGGTCGTTGTAGCGCGTCACCTGGATGTCGCCGGCCTTGCGGGTCTCGTCGAGCCGCGAAGCGCCGGAGACCGCGCTGTGATAGCGCGGCGAGGCGCCGGAGACGCTGTCGTTCACCAGCGATCCCTCGACGGACCAGCGGCCGGCAACCGGCACCATCAGGTAGACCGACGGAGCGGTGACCTTGATGCGGTCGAAGCCCGGCTGGCGGTCGCGGTAGTGCAGCAGCTTGACGGACATCTCGGCCTGTTCGGGCGGGGTCTCGGCCAGGGCGGGGGCCTGCAGCCCGGGGAGCAGCAGCGCGGCGGCGAGCACGCCGCCCCACGCGTTGCGCCCGCCGGCGCCCGCGTCGACGGCATCGGCGGGCATCGCGGTACCGGCGCGAAGGTCGTGCTCAGTTGCAGCCACAGCCACCCCCTCCCACGCCGTTGCCGCCGGATGCGTTTTCCTTGCTCGTGTAGATGTGCTGCGCGAAGCGGTCGCCAAGGACGTCGCCGCCCATCGTCATCTCGGGACGGGCGAGCGCGCCCTTCTCCCAGGGCTGGGGCGGCTGCAGGGCGCAGCCGGTGGCGGCAAGCGCGATCAACGCGAGGATCGCGGCGCGCGCGAGGCGCCGTGGCATTGGACGTGGGGACATGGGGAACTCCTCGAAAGAAAAGTCGGGTCGAAGAAGAGCGCAGCGACTCACGACGCCTTCAGCGCGGCGACGATGCGCGCCTCGAGCTCGGCCTCGTCCTCGGCACGGAAACCGCTGTGCTGCATCAGCACGCGACCATCCGGACCCAGCAGCACGGAGCTCGGCATCGTCCGCACCCCGACGCGACGGGCAGAGTCACCCTTGGGGTCGAAGCCGAGCGAGACGCTGGCGGGCACCTCCTTGAGGAAGGCCTGGGCATCGGCGCGGCTCGCGTCGAGATTCACCGCGACGATGCGCAGACCCTGCGCGCCGTACTTCGCCTGCATGCGGTTCATCCACGGGAAGGACTGGCGGCAGGGGCCGCACCACGACGCCCAGAAATCGACGTAGGTCAGCTTCGCCTTGCCGTCGTGCAGCGGAACCGGCGCGCCGTCGGCGCTCGGGACGCTCGCGATCGGGAGAGGCTGGCCGATGTCGGCTGCTTGCGCGTCCGTGGGGGTCGAGGAGAAGACCGTCGTCAGCGCGATCGCCGCCAGCGCCAGGGGGGACGCCTTTCGGGAGACCGCCTGGACTGCTCGGCGCCAAGCGCGGGCTCTCCACGGTGCAGGGGGCATCCCTCCGGGAACCCCCAGCACCATTCCGGCCCCAGCATCACTCGCTGCCTTCGCGTCAGTCGCGGTGCTCGCGTCGGTCGCGTTGGCCGCGGTGCTCGAGGTCCTCGTCGCACGGCGGCGCCACAGGATCAGCGCGGAGAGGCCGGCCATCAGCAGCAGCAGCGGGTCGGCAGCGCCGGTGCCCGAGCCGATCGTGCATCCACCACCACCGCTGTTCGAGGGCTCGGTGTTGCCCGGCGTGCCGCGCAGCGCGACCGTCGTCGTGGCCGGCGTCATGTCGCCCTGCAGCGTGAGCGTGCCGGTGTCCGTGCCGGTCGGTGCCGAGGCCGCGCCGGCACCCAGCCAGCGCAGCGTGATCTGGCAGTTCGCGCCGGGCTGGACGGTGAAGGGCGCGGCTCCGCAGGTGTTGGTGCCCGTGATGTCGATCGAGAAGCGGGCGCTGTCGACACTGATCGCGCTGATGTGCAGGACGCCGGCGCCGCTGTTGCTCAGCGTCAGCGGGCGACCCGTCGTGTCGGCGGGACCGAAGTCGAGCGAGGTCGCCGATAGCTGCAGCGCCGGCTGCGGCGGGGCAACACCGACACCGGTGAGCGTCAGCGGCGCGGGCAGCGAGGCGTTTGTCCGCGACGACCGCGGCCGTGGCCGCGCGTGCGCCGACGCCGCGCGGGCTGAAGCCGATCGCGAGGTCGCAGTTGGCACCGACCGCCAGCGTGGCACCGGCGGTGCAGGTGGAACTCGTGTCGACGCGGTAGTCGGCGGCGGCATCGCCGGCGAAGGCGAAGCTGCCCAAGGTGGCGGCGACGTCGCCGGTGTTGCTGAGCGTGAAGTGCTTGAGGCCGCCGTCGGCACCCATCGTGACGGAGCCGAAATCGGCGCCCGTGGCGGCGGTCCAGACCAGGATCGGCGTGTTGGCGAGGACGCCGTTGCCGCTGAGCGCGACCGACTGCGGCGAGGCGGCCGCGTTGCTGGTGAGGGTCAGCGTGCCGGTGGCGGCACCGGCGCCGGCGGGTGCGAAGCTGACGTTGACGGCGCAGCTGCCGCCGGCGGGAACGCCGCCGCTGCAGTTGTCCGTCGTCGTGAACGGTCCGGTGGCGGCGATGGCGCTGAAGCTCAGCGCGGCGTTGCCGGTGTTGGAGACGGTGACCGTCTGCGCGGCGCTGGTCCGTCCGACGGTCAGCGCGCCGAAGCTGAGTTGCGTGGTCGACAGCGAGGAGATCGGCGTGGGCTGCGCCTGGCCGGTGCCGCTCATCGCGATGTTGACGTTGGCGGTGGCGTTGTTGGCCGTGGGCGCGGTCGCCGCGACCGCCAGCGTGGCGGCGCGCGCGCCGGTCGCAGCGGGGGTGAAGGTGGCGGTGACGGTGCAGGTCGCGCCGACGGCGAGCGGTGTGCCGACGGCGCAGCTGCCGCCGCGGGTGAAGTCGCCGGCGTTGGCGCCGGTGACGCCGATGCTGCTGAAGTCCAGGGACGCGGTGCCGGTGTTGCTCAGCGTGACGGTGCGCGCGGCGGAGGCGGTGGCCAGCGGCTGGTTGCCGAAGGCCAGCGTGGTGGCGTCGGCGGAGAGCACGGCCGTGAGCGCGACGTTGGCGGTGCCGCTCAGCGTGATCGGGATGGGCGTGGAGATGCCGTTGTGGCTGATCGTCAGCGCGCCGCTGCGCGCGCCGGCGGCGGTGGGGCGGAAGACGACGCCGACGGTGCAGCTGGTGCCCGCGGGCACGGTGGTGCCGCAGGAGCCGCCCTGTACGGCGAAGTCGCCGCCGGCGACCGCGGACAGGCTGCCGAGCGCGGCGAGCCGGCTGGCGCTGATGGTGATCGTGGAGACCGCGCTCGACTGGCCGACGGCGGTCTGCGCGAAGCTGATCGACGAGGGCGAGTTGCCGAGGTAGGCCGCGATGTCGGCGAGGTCGGTGGCGGAGACCGCGCCACCCACGCCGCTCATCTGCGGGATCGTGTTGATGGCGTTCTGGATCATCGCGGGGTTGTTGCGGCCGCGGTCGACGACGGCCGTCGAGGCCACCGTGTGGCAGGCGGCGCAGACCTGCGAGAAGCGGGCCTGGCCGGCGACCGGGTCGGCGGCGAAGGCAGGACCCGCGAGGACCGCGGCCGTGATCGCGACGATTGCGCCGGGGAGGGCGGTGCGCAAGGGAAGGGTCATGTCGGGAGCCTCGTCAGGATGAGGAGAGGGAAGTGGGGAAGGCCGATGAAATCGAGGTGTGGCTCGGGGCATCGAGCGGGGCGTCGAGCGGGGACGCGAGCGCCGAAGCGAGTACCGAAGCCAGCAGCGGCAGCAGCGTGGGGGCGGCGAGCAGCCAGCAGGCGTTGAAGCCTGCGTGCCAGGCGATGCAGCGGGGCAGGGAGCGATGTCGTCGGTAGCTGCGGCCGATCCACCAGGCGGGCAGGGCGGTGGCGAGCGCGAGCAGCAGCGCGGGGCTGGTGGGCGTCAAGCCGGGCGTGACGATGGCGAGCACGAGGGCGTGCGTCGCGCCGAAAGCGATCGCGGTGAGCGCGACGGCATGACGCCGCGCGGCGGCGGCGCGCGCGGTCGACAGCCGCTCCTGGAGGCCGAGCCGGAAGAGGATCTCTTCGAAGCAGGGCGCGAGCAGGAGCTGCCGGAGAACGACGTCCCAGGGGATCGGGACGGAGAAGAAAGGCAGCATGGGCGCGGCGGAAATTCACGCAGGGGTTCTGCGTAGGTGCCGGCGCGCGGGAGAAAGGTTGCGAAGGGGCGGGGGCGTTACGAGTTGGTCACAAACGGATTCGCGAGGGATTGCTCCCCCGGGGTGCAGCCCCGAGTCAGGCTGGCTCCATGTCGGCGAACGAAGAGAAGTCCATGACGTAGCGCAGTTCCGCCAGGCGCGCCTTGAATGCGTCTGCCTCGGGAATGGTGATCAGTCCTTCCTCGACGCATCGCCAGATCACATCCTCCGTGCGAAGCAAACGCCTCTCACCAAGCATCTCGATGGCAATTCGCTTGGCGTGCTTCTTCTCATCGGTCGCCACCAGGTGCCCGCGCATGAACGCAATCGCGATGCAAGCTGCTTCGCCGATCTCAATCCGTGTGCAGAGGTCCGCGAACAGATCCCTCGTTGCGGAATCGTCGGTGTCGCAGCGATCGATGTGGCGGCATTCGAAGGATGCAGCCAGGGCCAGGGCTTGCGACTCCCGTGTGATTTCGTCGACCACTTGATTCGGAACGGCGCATCGGTAGGAGCACATGCTTCCGAGCAGTGGCAATTGCGCCAGATGAAGGAAGTTGATCAGAACGTTGGTGTCCGTGACCACGACCTCGGGCGCCGGGTGATTCGTCGCAAATGTCATCGGTTGATCACTCCATGCCAAGCGCTTCGACCATCCGCGTGATGGCACCCCGTTCGAAGCCGGCCAGCTGGCCGATCTCATTCAGTTTTCCCCGCGATATCTTCTCCAGTCGATAGGCCTCGCATGCCAGCCCCAGGAGACGGCCGCGACTCTCCCTTCGGCTGTCTGCCTCTGGTGGATTGAACAGACCGAGCAGCGTCGAATACGGTTGGCCGACGCCCCGCGCTTCCTCGGACCTCAGCGCCTCGAACTCCTCCATCGAGACGAGCTGAAGATTGCGAAGGCGCCGGAGGGCCGATCGGCGGCTGACGCCGAACGCTTGCGCTACAGCCGCCACGTGCAGCATGCCCACGGTCGAAGGCTGCAAGATCTCGCGATCGACGGCCATCGCAGGCTGCCGGGCGTGCGACCGCCTGGCGGCGATGCGTCGGACGCCGTCGGCTGGCATGAGGAATGCCGCAGCGAAGGCGTCGGCCCGACGTTCAATCAGATCATCGCGAGCATCGATCCTGCTGAGACAGCCGAGTCGATGCCGATCCATCAGGACATGGCCGTACTCATGAGCAATCGAGAAGCGGCGGCGGGTGAGAGGCTGGGCCGAGTTGAAGAGGACGAAGGCCCCGATGCGGGCTTCAAAAAGCATCACGCCAGAAACGCTGTCCGGCAAGGGCGCTGCCATGCTTCCGACACCCTGCATTTCCAGCAAGTGCTGGATGCGATCGATGGACTGCTCACCCAATCGGAGTCGTAGGCGCTCCGTTGCCGCGATGTGCTCACCTTGCTGAACCGCCTCGTCGAAGTTGCCGGGATCCGCAAGGCCGGCGGCGGTGGGCAGCAACGCTTCCCGGCGGATGCCGAGCATGGCCTCCAGCGAAGTGAACTGCAGAGCATGGGCCATGCCTTCCTGTAGCGCCCTCGTCAGACGGTGTCGATCCCGGATCTCGACATCGGCGCGAAACAGGGCGGACAGGGCGCCGCTGTCCGCAAAGCTGTCCTCGAAGAACTCTCGGAGATTGCGCCCCAAGGCGTAGGCAATGCGCATCAGCGCCCCGGTGCCGAAGTCCTGGGTACCTCGCTCCAGGGCGTCGATATCGGCCGTCGACAGGCCGACGAACTCCCCCAGCTCCTGCTGAGTCAAATGGAATCGTTCCCGGGCGACGCGGATGCGCTCGCCAAACTGCTCGTCCGTCACCGTCATCGCGGCTCCCCGATCGAAGTGGAAAGCAGCAGATGGTGAATCGCGGCGCACTCATTGACGATGACTCAGTCTCATCGTCTTTCGTGCAGCTCCCACTTGTTTGAGGAGTCCCCATCGCGGCGATGAGTGGGCGACGGATTCAGGCGCGTCGCCGCCCGGCCATTTCCTCGCCCATCACACGCAGCACGGTGCCAGGTGTTGCCGCACTCGCCGACGGATACGCGTCGTGATCTTCGGCGTCGATATGACGCCGGTACAGCGTGGCGAAGGTCTGCCAGCGCTCGCGCGCCGCGTCGAGCGTCTCGGTCGGCATCGATCCGTCACGGATCGCCTCGAGGTCCGGCACGATCTCGGCCCAGCGCGCTTCCATCTCCCGATGGTCGGCCAGCAATCGATCGGCGAGCTCGTCGTTGCCCAACTCGCGCAGTCGAGGCAGGACGTGCAGCTCCTCGTCCTCGTGATGCAGCGGCGCAGCGATCGTGAAGTAGCGCAGCACGTCCTTCGCCGCGTCCCGCGCCTGCTCGTCGCAGCCGTGCGTCGCCACATGCGCGCCGATGCGTTCGAGCAGGGTCAGGGTCCGCGCCATCCGCTCGTGGCACGCGGCCATCAGCGCGAAGGGCTCGTCGAAGCCAGCGGCCGGCGCGGTGTGCAGGAGGCTCATGGATGGCTCGCCGGCGTCAGTCCGGGATGACTCCGGGCTCGTTCCCGGATCACTCCAGGTAGTGCCCCATCCGCTTGCGCTTGGTCTCGAGGTAGCGCTCGTTGTGCGGGTTCGCCGCGATGCGCAGCGGCACCAGCGCCTCGACCTCGACACCGCCCGCCACCAGCGCGTCGCGCTTCTGCGGGTTGTTGGTGATCAGCCGGACGCTCTTCACGCCCAGCAGGCACAGGATGTCGATGGCGTCGGCGTAGTCGCGCTCGTCCTCGGCGTGGCCCAGGCGCAGGTTGGCGTCGATGGTGTCCACGCCGGCTTCCTGCAGCGCGTAGGCGCGCAGCTTCTCGACCAGGCCGATGCCGCGCCCTTCATGACCGCGCATGTAGATGACGATGCCGCCCTCGTCCTTCAGCAGGTCCAGCGCGCTCTGCAGCTGCGGACCGCAGTCGCAGCGCAGGGACTGGAAGACGTCGCCCGTCAGGCACTCGCTGTGCACGCGCAGCAGGCCGCCGCGCGCCTGCAGCGGACCGACCGACAGCACCAGGTGCTCCGATCCCGTCGCGGGGCTGCGGAAGGCCCGCGCCTGGAAATCGCCCAGCGTCGACGGCAGGTGCACCACTTCCCACTCGGTCGCCCCTTGCGTCCCCAACGGGATCTTCTCGCAGTGATTCACAGCCATCTCTCCAGCTTCGCCTCGGCGCCCTCGCGGACGTCCCGGTCATGTCGTTCGTTCATGTCGTGCGATGCGCGCCCGTCTGAGCGGCGGCGCGCACGTGCAAGTCCAGCAATTTAACCCGTCTCAGGGAAAACGCGCTGTCGCGAGGTGGAGAGCCCTCTCGGTCGCCGGGGCCTGGGCATGCAAAATCGGCCGCACCGACACCGCCCCTGGGACGCCCATGACCGCTCTCCCGCCCGCCGCCGCGCCCGCGTCGACGCCATCGCTGCCGACGCCGCGCTTCGACGAATTCCCCCGCTACGACGCGCTGACGCAGCTGCTGTTCAGCTACGCCGAGGCCTGTCCCAACCTGGTGTCGGTGCGGTCCATCGGCAAGAGTTTCGAGGGCCGCGAGATCTGGGTCGTCATCCTGACCAACACCGCGACCGGCAGCGATGTCGAGAAGCCCGCCTTCTGGCTGGACGGCAACATCCACGCCGCCGAGCTCACCGCCTGCACGACCTGCCTCTACTACCTGCACGATCTGTTGAGCAAGTACGGCACCGACCCGCAGGCCACCCACCTGCTGGACACGCGCACGATCTACATGGTGCCGCGCCTGAACCCGGACGGTGCCGAGCTCGCGCTGGCGGACCGGCCGCGCCACATCCGCTCGTCGACGCGGCCGTATCCGTTCGACGAGGAACCGGTCGAAGGCCTCAGCGTGGAAGACATCGACGGCGACGGCCGCATCCTGACGATGCGCATCGCCGATCCGCACGGCGGCTACAAGAAGCACCCGGACGATCCGCGCCTGATGGTCGCGCGCCAGCCCGGCGAATTCGGCGGCGAGTACTACCGCCTGATGCCCGAGGGCCTGGTCATCAACCACGACGGCTTCAGCATCAAGGTCAACCGCGACAGCGAAGGCCTGGACCTGAACCGCAACTTCCCCGCGGGCTGGCGGCAGGAGTTCGAGCAGGTCGGCGCCGGTCCCTACCCGACCAGCGAGCCCGAAGTGCGCGCGATGGTGGACTTCATGGTGAGCCATCCCAACATCGGCGCGGCGATCAGCTTCCACACGCACAGCGGCGTGATCCTGCGTCCCTGCGGCACGCGCGGCGACGACGACATGGCGCCCGAGGACCTCTGGGCCTTCCAGCGTTTCTCCAAGCTCGGCGAGCAGCACACCGGCTACCCGGCGGTGAGCATCTGGCACGAGTTCAAGTACCACCCCAAGGAAGTCATCACCGGCACGCAGGACTGGGTCTACGAACACCTGGGCGCGCTGTTCTGGGTGGTGGAGCTGTGGTCGCCCAACAAGGAGGCCGGCATCACCGGCTACAAGTGGATCGACTGGTTCCGCGACCATCCGGTCGAGGACGACCTCAAGCTGCTGAAGTGGAGCGACGAGCACTGCGGCGGCAAGGCGCATGTCGAGTGGACCTCGTTCATGCATCCGCAGCTGGGGCCGGTGGAGATCGGCGGCTGGGACAAGATGAACTTCTGGCGCAACCCGCCGCCGCACCTGCGCGAGCGGGAGGCGGCGCGCTTCCCCGCGTGGATGAACCAGATCGCGCTCAGCCTGCCGAAGCTGGAGCTGCTGCGCACGGAGGTCCGCGCGCTGGGCCCGGACACCTGGCGCGTGCGCATGGCCGTGGGCAACAGCGGCTGGCTGCCGGCCTACGTGACCAAGCAGGCGCTGGCGCGCAAGCAGACGCGCGGCGTGATGTTCGAGATCTTCCTGCCGGTCGATCCCGAGGTCGGGCTGGTCAGCGGCAAGCCGCGCATGGAAGGCCCGCAGCTCGAAGGCCACGCGCCGAAGCAGACGCAGCTCGCGTTCCTGCCGGAGCGGGATATCACCGGGGATCGCGCCTACGGCGAATGGACGGTGAGAGCGCCGAAGGGCACGCGACTGAGCCTCGTCGCCTGGGCTGATCGCGCGGGCACCGTGAGAACTGAAGTCACCCTCGATTGACGTTGGTCGTCCTGCGACGACCGCAGCCCTCACCCCTGCCCTCTCCCGCAAGCGGGAGAGGGAGTCCGCCAAGCTGACTCCTCTTTCACCCTCTCCCGCTTGCGGGAGAGGGAGGGGTGAGGGCCTGCGGCCGTGTCAGTGCCGCGGTTCGTTCTTGTCCTGCTCGGCTGCCGTGAGAACGGCTTCGCGCCAGAGGCGCGCCGGAATGAACGTCCGCAGCTGCTCCATCGCGCGCTCGATGAGCGCCGGATGCAGTTCATGGCCCACATGCGGGAGCACATCCGCCGTGATGTCCGCGCCGAGCGACATCAGCTCGCGCGCGGCGTTGAGCAGCGCGGGATAGGGCAGCTCGCCGTCGTCCTTGCCATGCAGCAGATGGATGGAGACATCCTTCGGCGCATGCTGCGGCCAGTAGGCAAACGCACCGCCGAAGGCGAGCACGCGACCGGCCAGTTGCTCTTCCTGTTGCAGCGCCTCGAGCGCCAGGATCGCGCCCTGCGAGAACCCCGCCAGCGCGACGCGCCCCCACTCCAGATCGAGCTTCTCCGCCCAGCCGCGGACCAGCGCGACCAGCGTCGGCACCGCCGCGCTCAGCCGCAGCGCCCGGAGCGTGTCGTCCCCCTCCTCGGAGTACCACTGGAAGCCCGCGCCGCCGCCCGGGATCGCATCGAAGGGCTCGAAGCCGTCGAGCAGCACCAGCGCGGCGCGCGGGTACTGGCGGTGCAGCGCCTCGGCGAGCGGGCGCATCTGTTCGGCATCGGCGCCGGCGCCGTGCAGCAGCACGAACAGCAGTTCAGGAGCTCCGTCCTTGGGGAGCAGCACATGGGCTTGGGTCATGGCCGCGATTGTCCGTCACGTGCCGTCGATGCGCTCCAGCGCGGCCCGGATATCCGCGGCGTTCGTGGGCCTGACCAGGCGCTCCACCTCCTGCCCGTCACGCATGAAGATCAGCGTCGGCCACAGCTTGACCTTGAAGGAGCGCCCCAGCGGCTGGCCCTTGCCGTCCTCGACCTTGATGTGCTGGACCATCGCGTGCCGGCCTTCGAAAGCCTGCTCCAGCAGCGGCTGCGCCGCCTCGCAGATGGGGCACCACGAGGCACCGAACTCGACCAGCAGCGGATGTTCCTTCGACAGCGTGTCGACGGCGTCGCGGATCGGCTCGGTCAGCGCGTAATGGGGATTCATCGGCATGAAGACCTCCTTGTCGATTGAGGCGGCGCGGCTCAGGCCGCGGCGCGGCGCAGGCTCATCTCGAACACCACGCCTTCCGGCACATTGAATGCCCGGATGCTGCCATCCATCTTCGCCAGGTAGGTCTTCGCGACGAAGAGCCCCTGGCCGCGGCGTTCCCCGTTGACCTGCGGGGCGGTGTCGGAGACACCGTATTCGAAGATCTGGTCGAGCATCGCCGCGTCGATGTGCGGCCCCTGGTTGCGGATGCGCAGCAGGACGAAGCCGGGCTCGCCCGCCTCCAGGGTGATGGCAATGGGCGTGCCTTCGGGCCGGTAGCGGTCGGCATTGCGCAGCACGTGGGTGACGGCGTCCTCCAGCGCGTAGGCCTCCGCGTGCACGGGCTGCGGCTCGGGCAGCTCGGTGGCGAAGGTCACGCCGTCGATGCCGGCGTAATGCGCGTTCGCGGCCACCTCGCGGCAGAAGGCGGCCAGGTCCAGCGCCTCCGTGTGCAGGTCGGCGGATGCCAGCGCCTCGCTCGGCGGCGCGCTGCCGTAGAGCACCTTCACGGCCTGCTGCATCCGCTGCACGTAGCGATGGCTGGGATCGTCGCCCGCGCCGTGCAGCACCATCAGCGACTGCAGCGGCGACATGATCTCGTGACCGACCGCATGCCACATCTCGCGCTCGCGTTCGGCGCGCAGCTGCTCGCGGCGCAGGCCGTCCTTCACGCGGGTCAGCGCGTCGGCCAGGCTGCCGGCCAGGATGCCCAGCTCGTCGCGGCCGCGCAGGTCGGCCACGTCGAGCTCGCCGATGCGCTGGTCCGCCCGCGCGTCCTGCATGTTGTAGGAGACGGCGGCCGCGCGCTTCGTCAGCACCGCGATGCCGCGGATCAGCCCCAGCTCCACCATCAGCCACGCGAGCGCGACGGCCGCCAGCATCGCCGCCGCCAGCCAGGCCAGCGGGCGCGCCTCCAGCGCCAACTGACGGTCGAGGCTGCGCAGGTCGCCGCGCAGGTCGAGCCGGTAACGGCCGCTCGGCGTCGCCACGTCGTCGGACGCCGTCAGCCAGCGGATCTCGGTCGCGTCGGTGTCGGCGCCAACGCCCAGGACCTCGCCCTGCACCGGCAGGCGGCGCATCACGTGGATCAGCCACGGCAGCGCGCGCTCCGACAGCTCCGGTCCGCGGCGCTCGGCGATCGTCGTCGCCTGCTTGCCCAGTCGCTCGATGCGCAGCGTCTCGCCCGGCTGCAGCGATGCGCCGATCCGGTCCAGCGACAGCGCGAGCGACGCGCCCGGCTTGGCGCTGTCGAAGAGGATCGGAGCCGGAGCCGGCGTGGGAGCCTGTCTCGGCGGGGCGATCACGCTGGCGTGCATCGACTCAGAGGCCGCAGCAGGCAGCTCGGTGGGCGCTATGGGTTCGGAAGGCCCGAGCAGCTCCACCCGCACCCGCATCTGGTCGAGGTCCGCCGGCGGCCACACCGGCCGGGCGCGATGGCCCGCGTCGTCGAAGAGCGCGTCCTGGAACGCTTCCACCGGGAGCCGGATCGAATAGAAGGTGCGCCTGGCGCAGTCCGGACCGCTGCTGCCTTCGGCGCAAGGCCCCTCGCGCCAGAGCCAGCCGCGGAACTCGCGCACCGGGCGCGCCTTGCCGGGCAGCTGCGGTCCCGCGCCCAGGAAGCCGGTCAGCCGGCCGCGCTGCGTGCCGTCGGCCGCGGCGGTGCCTTCGAACGGCGCGATCCAGGTCTGCGTGCCGCCGCGCAGCTTCAGCGTCACGCGCGCGCGGTGCACGCCGCTCAGGTCCAGCGCGCCGTGCTCGCGGCCGGCGAGCGGGCCGCTCTCCAGGCTGCCGACCAGGTAGAGAAATCCGCCCGCGTAGGCGTTCGCGCCGACGGCGGCGCACAGGCTCGCGCCGTCGGGCCAGCGCAGGCCGCAGCCGGCCATCTCGACGGCGCGCTGCGCCTTGTTCTGGTCGTCGAAGTCGATCGCCGAGAACGGCAGCAGCACCGGCGCCTGGCCGTCGCGGTCGCCCACGCCCATCGTCGGATTCAGCAGCGCCAGCTGGCCGCTCGGATGGCGCAGCTGGAGCACGATCTCGGCCAGCGACTGCCGGAAGCCCTGCGCATACCGCTGGTAGGCGCGCTGCTTCTGATCGATCAGCACGGTCAGCACCAGGCCGACCGTCGCCAGCGCCAGCAGCAGGAAGGCCAGGTGAACGACCGCGCGGCGGCGGAACGCCGCCAGGCCCAGTCGCGGCACGGCCAGCGCGGGCAGTTCGACCGGTCCGAGCTTCATGCGACGTCCATGCCGACCGTCATCGCGGGCCCGACCACCGGAACCCCCCGCATCGGCACGTTCTCGATCGCGTCGAACGACGGATCGACTTCCTTCAGCGCCTCGCGCAGCGTCGATACGTGCTTGCGCACGTTGTCGCGCGTGCGGCCGCTTTTGACGACGTCGTAGAGCTCCTCGTACGACACCACCTGCGGCGCGCGCTGGTACAGCGTGGCGAGGATGCGCTGCGCCGTCAGCGGCAGGTTGATGCGCTGGCCCTTCCACAGCGGGCTGCGCTGCCACAGCGGGTCCAGCTGCAGCGCCTCCGGCGCGACCGGCACCGGCTCGGTGGCTTCGCGGGCGCGGGCGGCGCGCAGGATGTCGAGGAAGGTGTCGATGAATTCGGCCTCGTCGAAGCTGGTCTTCTGGAGGTAGTCCCAGGCGTCGAGCGCCTTCATGATCCCGCGGTAGATGGCGGCCGGCATCGCCGACACGACCAGCACCGGCGTGCCGGCGTTCAGCTTGTTGATCTCGTTGATCAGCGCGATGCCGGCGTTGCGCTCGCGGCCGAGCTCGATGTCGAGCACCACCATCTCGTAGCGCTCGCGCGCCAGCGCGGCCTCGGCGGCGTCGCGGTCGAACCATTGATCCACCTGCAGCTCGGGCCGCGCGGCGCGGATCCAGCCGGTGAGCTGCTCGCTGGTGGGGCGGTCGTCCTCGATGACGGCGACCTTGTTCCTGGGGATGGCCATGGCGCCGGATTATCGACATCGCCGCGCCCGGCGGCGCGACCCGCCCGTGAAGGTTTCTTCCGGACCGTGAAGGGACCCGCCGACGCCCGCATTGAGGCTTCCGGGGCGTCTGCGGACCATGAGCGTCATCCCAACACCCGAATCAACGGGAACCCCGGAGGACCTCATGAACGACCGCCTGCAATCGATCCGCAACGCCGCCGCGCGGCTCAAGGCTCGGCTGCCCGGTTTCTCCCGCCGCCACCGCGGTGACGAGCTCGGCGACGAGTTCGGCGGCGAAGGCGCCGGCGCTGGTGCCGGTGCCGGCGGCCTTGGCCTGCCGCTGAAGCGCGCCGGCGCCGGCCTGGTCCGCTGCCTGCCCTGGCTGGCCGGCCTGACCGCCGTGGCCGGCGCGGTGGCACTGCTGGTGATGCATCCGCCGGTGCACGAGGTGCCGCGCGGCGCCGTCAGCCTGCGCACGAACATGCTGACCGGCGGCGTGACGGAGGCCCGCTCGGGCTCCATGCTCCAGCTGCCCGGTCTGCACGACGTCCGCGACCTGCCGGTGCGTGATCGCAGCTATCACCCGCAGCGTTTCGCCCGCGCCGACGGCGAGGCGCCGCTCCAGTCGCTCGAAGGGCTGTCGCTGGGCCTGGACCTGACGGTGCGCTGGACCGTCGACACGACGCGGCTGGCGCAGCTGGCGACCTCGCTGCCCGACGACATCGAAGGCGACGTGATCGCGCCGGCGCTGCAGGGCATCGTCTACCGCCAGATCGCGACGCACACGGTGCGCGAGATCTTCTCGACGCAGCGCGGTCCCATCCAGGCCGCGCTGGAGTCCGAGCTGCGCCGCAAGCTGGCGGTGGACGGCATCGTGCTGCGCGGCCTGGAGATCGGCAACGTCGACCTGCCGCAGGAGTACCGCGCCGGCCTGGAGAACCTGCTGTCGGAAGGGCTGGCCAGCGAGAAGATGCGCTACACGCTGGAGCTCAAGGAGAAGCAGGTCAAGCAGACCGAGCTGGAGGCGGCCGCCGAGAAGGTTCGCCGCGAGACCGCCGCCGAAGCCTCGGCGCGCGAGCAGATCATCGCCGCCAAGGGCCAGGAGGAGGCGATGAAGCACGTGCTGCCGTTCAAGCAGCGCCAGGTCGAGCAGCGCCAACTGGAGGCCGAGGCCGAGCGCGTCGCGCGGGTCCGCATGGCCGAAGGCAACGCGCAGGCGCGCGGCATCGAAGCCGAGGGCGAGGCCAAGGCGCGCGAGAAACTGGCCGACGCCGAGGCTTATCGCCAGACGCGCATCGGCAAGGTCGCCGTCGACCAGATGGCCGCCGAGGGCGCACTGCTGAGCCGCCATCCGCTGCTGATCCAGAAGGCGATGGCCGACAAGCTCTCCGACAAGGTGCAGGTGATCATCGCGCCGCCGCCGTCGGACGGTGGATTCATCGGCAAGACGCTGCTGGGGACGAAGCAGGACGGGCGTCCGGAAGGACGCCATGAAGGTCGCTCGGAAGGCGAAGGCGAGGGGACCTCGCAATGAACCGTCACCGTTCCTCCGCGTTCCTGGTCCCGTCCCTGATCCTGAGTCGAAAGGGTTCCGACATGTGCCGCTTGAAGCTCGTGATGGCTGCCGCGATTGCCGCCGTCGCCGTTCAACTGCTGTGCGTCCACTCGGCCGATGCCGCCACGCTGACCGCGACCGCGACCGCGACCGCGACCGCGACTGTCGACGACGCCGCGCCGAAGCCGCCGATCAAGCGCGTCTCGCCGGATGACGCCGCGCCGCGCACCGCGCTGGTGGTGCAGGACAACGTCGCGATGCGCGCGGCGGCGAAGGATTCGTCGCCGGCGCAGGCGCAGCTCTGGCGCGGCGAGGCGCTGGAGATCCGTGGCGAGCGCCCCGACCACTTCCAGGTCTACGACTACCGCCGCGAGCGCGGCGGCTTCGTCCGCAAGACCGCGCTGCTGCCGCTGAACGGCCCGGCCGCGCAGCCGGACGCGCTGCTGGCCGCGCTGCGCGTCGTGCGCCAGCAGCCGGGCGCGGAGTCGCTCGGTCTGGGCCTGGCCGCCGCCTACGTGCAGGCGGCGAGCGCGGCGCAGATGAACGGCGTCGACGGCGCGGAGGTGCTCGATGCGATGGGCACGCTGGCCGAACGGCTGGCCGATCGCGCCTCGCGCACGCCAGCGCGGGCGGACGGCGTGGCGACGGTTGCCCTGTCCGCTGCGGAGACTCAGGTCGCCGCGCAGCTCGACGTCGCCGCGCGCTACGGCCTGCGCTTCCGCACGCTGGAACGCGAGGCCGGCGCGATGCAGCTCTGCTACGACGGCGAGGCGTTCCGCCGCGTGCTGGCGATGCCGGCGTCGATGCCGGAGCAGAAGGCGCGCGCCGCGCTGGCGCTGACGCGCGCCGACTGCCTGGACCCGGTCGCAACGCCGCCGCAGCGCGAGCAGATGGACCAGTGGCGCGCGGATGTCCTCGACAAGGTCGACCTGCGGGATCCGGCGTTGGCGACGCATTGGCGCAACCGCGTGCTGATGCGGCAGTCGGGCGTGTGGAGCAGCCTGGCGTTCATCCGTGCGCGCCGCGCCAGCGTCGCGGGCGTGACCGGTGCTGCCGTCTCGCCCACGACCTTGCAGGTGGACGCGTCGTCGGCCGCGTCGCGCCGGGCGCTCGAAGCCTTCGCTCGCGTCGTCCCTGCGGAGCTCTCCGACGACGACCAACCCACCTACAACGACGCCGCCATGCGTGGCAACGCCATGCGCTGGGCGGCCCTGCCGGCGGGTGCGCCGGAGCAGACGCTCGGCCCCGTGAAGCTGAGCGTGGCCGCCGGCCAGCCGGGCGAGACCTGCCTGACGCTGACGATGAACGGCGCGAAGGAAGGCAGCGCGCCGCTGCTGCGCCACTGCGCCTGGGGGCTGGTGATGACGGCATCGGCGCGCATCAACCGCGAGGGCACGGCGATCGCGATCGCCTCGGTGCCGGCGGACGGCTGGCGCGAGCTCTGGCTGTTGCGCCGCACGGCGCAGGGCTGGAAGGTGTCGGTGCTGCCGCCGGTGGCGGCGCAGCCGGGCCTGGGCTATGCGGAGTTCGCCGGCTGGGTGCCCGGCGGCAAGGAACTGCTGGTCGCGCGTGAGTCCCGCGCGGAAGGCCGCTACAAGCGCAGCTACGAGCTGGTCGACCTCGACACGCTGGAGACGAAACGCCAGGCCGGCGACGTGACGATGCTCGGCGCGTTCCAGCGCTGGCAGGCGGCGGACTGGAAGGGTGCGACGCTCAGTCTGCGGTGAGCTTCACCAGCACCTGCCGCAGCCGCTGCGCGTCGATCGGCTTGGTGAGGAACTCGTTCATCCCGGCGGCCAGCGCCTCGTCGCGCTCCTGGACCAGGGCGGCGGCCGTCAGCGCAATGATCGGCAGCTGCGTCCCGTCGTAACGCTGGCGCAGCTGTCGCGTGGCCTCGTGGCCGCTCATGACCGGCATCTGCACGTCCATCAGCACCGCGTCGAAGGGCTTGCCCATGCTGGCCGCGGCCGTCACCGCCTCCACCGCCTGGCTGCCGTCGCTCGCCTGCGAGACCTCCGCTCCCCACTGCTCGAGCATGGCCACGGCGATCATCATGTTCACCGGGTTGTCCTCGACCATCAGGATGCGGCGTCCCGCGAGTTCCGCGTCATCGGCCGGCGCGCGGCGCTGCGCGCTCACCGGCGCCGGCGCCGCGGGCAGCGGCAGTTCGGCCCAGAAGGTCGCGCCGGCGCCCGGCTGGCTGTCCACGCCCACGTCGCCGCCCATCAAGGTGGCCAGCTCGCGGCAGATCGACAGGCCCAGGCCCGTGCCGCCGTAGCGGCGCGTGGTCGATTCGTCGGCCTGCGTGAAGGGCTGGAACAGCCGCTCGTGCATGGCCTCGGCGATGCCGGGGCCGGTGTCGCTGACCTCGACGCGCAGGCGGCGCTCGTCCAGCCGGCGCACCCGCACCGCCACGCGGCCCTGCTCGGTGAACTTCAGCGCGTTGCTCAGGTAGTTGCTCAGGATCTGCCGCGTGCGCACCGGGTCGCCGATCACCCAGGCGGGCACCGCGTCGTCGACGTCGATGCTGAACCCCAGCCCGCGCGCCTGCGCCAGCGTCAGGTAGCCCATGCGCATCGTCGCCAGCATGTCGCGCAGCGCGAAGGGCACGGTCTCCAGCGTCAGCCGGCCGGCCTCGATCTTGGACAGGTCCAGGATGTCCGACATCAGGCCCGACAGGCTCTCCGCGCTGTCCACCATCTGGTCCAGGTAGTGGCTGCGCGTGTCGCCGTTCAGGTCCGGCTGCTGCAACAGCCGCGCCAGGCCGACGAGGCCGTTCAGCGGCGTGCGGATCTCGTGGCTGATGTTGGCCAGGAACGCGCTCTTGGCGCGGTTGGCCGCCTGCGCCTCGTCCTTGGCCTGCGCCAGCGCGGCTTCGACGCGCCGGCGCTCGGTCACGTCTTCCATGATCCAGATCGTGCCGCCGCGGCTGGGGTGGTTCGGGTCCACGGCCCGCGCCAGGATCCGGCACAGGAAGCGGCCGCCGTCGCGGCGCCGCATCAGGCGTTCGACCTCGACCTGTTCGCCCGCCGCCAGGCGCGGACCGAGCTCGTGGCCGACGGCCTCGTAGTCCTCCGGGCTGGGCCACACCACGTTGCCGGCCTGGCCGATCAACTCGCCCGCGGGCCAGCCGAACATCTCCTCCACCAGCCGGTTGGCCTGCACGAAACGCTGGTCGCGCGTCAGCGCGATGCCGATCGACGCGTTCTCCAGGATCGCGGCATGGACCAGCCGCGTGCGCTCGGTGTCGCTGACGTCGCGCGAATTGACGACCAGGTAGGACATCCCGTCCATCACGAACGGCGCCGCCGACAGCAGCATGGGGATCGGCTGCCCGCGCCGGTTGACGAAGCTCGCCGGCAGGTCGATGACGCGGCCGTGCTGGCGCAGCGCTTCGACCAGCCGATCGCGGTCGGCGATGTCCTGCCAGATGCCGAGCTCTTCCGAGCTGCGTCCCAGCACTTCGTCGGCCGTGTAGCCGCTGACCAGCTCGAAGGTCTTGTTGACCATCACGTAGCGGCCGCTGACGGTCTCGGTCAGCGTGACGACGTCGGGGCTGGTCGCGAACAGGTGCGACAGCAGCGCCTCCGAGCGGCGCAGCGCGTCCTGCGCGCGCGAGGTCTCGGTCTGGTCGATGAAGAAGGACAGCGTCGCGGGACCGGTGGCCGCGTCCACGCGCACGCTGGTGGCCTGCACCAGGCGCCGACGGCGCGACAGGGTCCGCAGCCGGAACTCCGTCATCGGCAGCATCGCGCCGACGGGCAGCGACTCGATCTTGGCGGCGCGCTGACGGGCGCGTTCCTCATCGCCGGGCTCGTAATGCGAGAACAGGTCCTGGCCGATCATCGACGAGCGCTGCGTGTACCCGAACATCGCCATCGCCGCCGGGTTGGCGTCCATCACGCGGCCCCAGCGGTGCAGCACCAGCGGCGACGGCGAGCGGCGGAACAGCTCGCGGTAGCGCGTCTCCGTGGCCACCATGGCCTGCTCGGTCTGGACCTCGTCGGTGACGTCGCGGCCCACGCCCCAATAGCCACGGAAATTGCCCTTGGCATCGAAGCGCGGTTCGCCGCTGATCGACACGTAATGCAGCGATCCGTCCTCGGTCGTGCGGCGCATCACCAGGCCGCGGAACGGGCGGTGCGATTCGAGGTCGGCGCGGTGCGCGTCGAGTTCCTCGTCGGAGAGCCCCAGGTGCTCGATCTCCCACGGCGCGCGGCCGAGCCGCTCCGCCATCGACAGGCCCGAGGCGCCGGGGTTGTGTTCGGTCAGATGCGTGAAGCGGAACTGGCGATCCATCTCCCAGTACCAGTCCGCCGCCATGTTGAGCAGGTGACGGAAGCGCGCATGGCGGTCGTTGACCTCCTGCATCGCGCGCCGGATCAGCTTGGCCGTGCCGAGGCCGACGACCAGCCCCGAGGTGAGCAGCAGCAGTTGCGTCAGCAGCCGGGCGGTGAGTCCGATCGGCGCGCCGTCGACCGGGATCCAGCCGCCGAGTTCCGCCGAGGCCAGTCCGCCCAGCGCGGCCAGTCCGAGCCCGAACAGCGACAGGCCCGCGCCCAGTCCGATCATGCCGGTGCCCAGCGCGACCATCAGGCCCATGATCCCGAGGCTCGCGGCGTTGAGCCCGAGCTGGCGCGACACCGCCAGCGACAGCGCCGTCGCCATCGCCAGGCACATCAGCGTGACCGTCGCCGCGGGGCCGTGATGGGAAGGCAGCCGCCACAGCATGGCCAGACCCGCGAAGGTGGTCACGAGGGCGAGCGCCGGCGGCAGCAGGCCGCCAAAGGGTTCCGACGCGCCGGCGCTGGCCAGCAGCAGCAGGCCGGCCATGCCGGACAGCAGCACGCACGCGGCCATGAACAGCCGCGCGGCGCGCCATTGCAGCTTCGCGGGCAGGCTGTCGCCGCGCGACAGTTCGTGCCCCACCAGACTGCTCAGATCGTCCTGGGAATCCTTGCTCACTCGTCCCCGCCCCAACTCGTTGTAGGTGGACATGCCCTTTCCCTCCGTGGAAAGGTTCCGGGGCGAGCGGCATGCCGGATTGGCGCGTCGACCCGGAATTGCAACGTCCGGTAACGGAGTCTCGGCGAGCGGGGGGTGTTCTGAAGAGGCGAGAAATCCCGAAAGCCGCCCAGTCCGGTGCGCGTTCGGGGTTTCTGCCAATTAATTGGCGGGCGTTGCCGCCGGGGAGTCAGGCGGCGGCGGTGGGACTCAGGGCATCGCGTGTCGCCAGTGCGACACGGCGGGCGGCAGCGGCGAAATCTTCGCCGGCGGAGGCGTACAACACCGCGCGGGAGGAATTCACGATCACCGTGCCCGCATCCTTGCGCCAGCCGGCCGCGACCGTGGCCGCGGCATCGCCGCCCTGGGCGCCGACGCCCGGGATCAGCAGCGGCAGCGTCGGGGCGAGCTCGCGCACGCGCTCGATCTCCTTCGGGTAGGTCGCGCCGACCACCAGGCCCAGCTGGCCGTTGACGTTCCAGTCGCCCTGGGCCAGCGCGGCCAGGTGCTCGAACAGGCGCGGCTGGCCGGGCACGTCGGCCAGGCGCTGCATCTGCCAGTCGTCGCCGCCCGGGTTGGACGTGCGGCACAGCAGGAAGGCGCCCTTGTCGGCGTAGCGCAGGTAGGGCTCGACGCTGTCGCGACCCATGAACGGCGACAGCGTCACCGCGTCGGCCTGGTAGCGCTCGAAGGCCTCGCGGGCGTACTGCTCGGCGGTGGCGCCGATGTCGCCGCGCTTGGCGTCCAGGATCACCGGCACGTGCGGCGCGTGGCGCTTGATGTGGGCCATCAGCTGCTCGAGCTGGTCCTCGGCGCGGTGCGCGGCGAAGTAGGCGATCTGCGGCTTGTACGAGCTCACCACGTCCTTGGTGGCGTCGACGATGGCGGCGCAGAAGTCGTAGATCCGGCCGGCGTCGCCTTTCCAATGGGTCGGGAACTTCGCGGGATCGGGATCCAGCCCGACGCACAGCAGGGAGTCGTTCAGGCGCTCGGCGGCCTGGAGCTTCGACATGAATTTCATGTGCGGTATTGTCCCGCTTTTGTGGGGGACGGCGTCCACGGGGACGTCGGCAATGACGCTGATGATGGCGTCGATGAGGATCCTGACGATGACGCTCACGGGCGCTGGGAGGCGTGGATGGACGTGTCGAGAACGGCGCGCTTGCGCCTGCGGTGGTTTCGGCAATCGGATGCGGCCTTCGTCCGCGGGCTGCTCAACGAGCCGGCCTGGATCGAGCACATCTACGACGCGCAGGTCCGCACCGACGAGCAGGCCGCGGCCTGGATCCGGGAGCGGCTGGAGGCGCGCTACTGGCTGCTGGGCTTCGGCTTCTGGGCCGTCGAGCGGCTGGAGGACGGCGAGCTGCTCGGCCTGGCCGGCGTGATCCAGCGCGAGGGGCTGCCGCATCCGGACATCGGCTACGGCTTTCCGGCGCGCTTCTGGGGCCAGGGCTACGCGCGGGAGGCGGCGGCGGCCACCTTCGACTACTGCCGCCAGGTGCTGGGGATGCGGCACCTGCTGGGCACGACGGCGCCGGAGAACGAGCCGTCCGGGCGCGTGCTGCTCGCGATCGGCATGACCGACGAGGGCCTGCAGCAGACCGAGGCGCACGAAGGCCTGTCGCGGGTCTACGCCTGGCACGATCCCGAGGGGCGGGACGACGCCGGGAGATCGCGGCGTTGCGCGCCCGCTGGCACGCCGCGCTGCGCGGCCCGGCGCGGGCGGCGCTGATGGCGTGCGTGACGCCGGAGACCGTCGATCGCGTGATGGCCAGCCGCACCGACCTGTCGCCGCAGGCGATGGACCACCTCGCGCAGCGCTGGGCGCCGATGGCGGGACGACCCGACGCTGCGGGCCGTGCGCACCCCCGCGGGCTGGCGGCTGGACATTCCGGCCGACCGCTGACGCCCCCCTGTCGGCCCCGCTGGGCGCCGGCCAGCACGGCGCCGTCGGGCGTCGGCGGAAAACACGCGCGTGCGCATGCGCGCTTAAGCGTGGCTGAAGTCGGCGGGGGAGGGCCTCGCCTATGCTCGGTGCCATGGACATTTCTGCTCAGAGCGCCGCGCGCATCCTGCTCATCGAGGACGACGAGCGTCTGGCCCAGCTGGTCGCCGACGCGCTCAGCAAGGCCAACTACGCGGTGACCGTCTGCGGCGACGGCCTGGCCGGCGAGGCGCTGATGCGGCAGGAGCCCTTCGATCTGGTGCTGCTGGACGGCCATCTGCCCGGCAAGGACGGTTTCGACGTGCTGCGCGACACGCGTCGTGACTTCGGCGGCCGCATCGTGATGCTGACCGCGCGGGACGACGACATCGACCAGGTGCTCGGTCTGGAGGGCGGCGCGGACGACTACATCGCCAAGCCGGTGGCGCCGCGTGTGCTGCTGGCGCGGCTGAAGGCGCTGCTGCGTCGCGACGCGCTGCCGGCGGCGCACCCGGTCGGCGAGGCGCTGCATTTCGGCCCGCTGACGCTGCTGCCGCAATCGCGCGAGCTGCGCCTGAACGGCGAGCCCGTCATCCTCACGACCGCCGAATACGAACTGCTGAACTTCCTGGCGCACCGCGCGGGTCAGGTCGTGAGCCGAGACGACATCATGCAGGGCCTGCGCGGGCTGGAGTTCGACGGGCTGGACCGCGCGATCGACGCGCGCATCTCGCGGCTGCGCAAGAAGATCGGCGACGACGCGCAGGCGCCGGTGCGGATCAAGACGGTGCGCGGTCAGGGCTACCTCTTCGCGATCGACTGATGGCCGCGATCACGCTGCGCGCCTCGCTGTTGCGGATGGCGCTGGGACTCGGGCTGGCGGTGCTGGCGCTGATCCTGCTCGTCGAGGGGCTGGTGCTGATCGGCGCCTCCGAGGTCACCAACGATTACGTTCGCAACTTCATGCGCGGCACGGTGGACCTGCTGGTGCGGGACCTCGCGCCGCTGGACCCGCCGGCGCGGCGCGAGCGGGTGCGCGAGCTCGACGCGCAGTTCGACTATCCCGTGCGCCTGATCCGCACCGACCTCGCGCAGCTCAGCGCGGACCAGCGCCGCCGGCTCGAACGCGGCGAGGTGCTGGTCACCGGCTTCAACCGCCGCATCTACGCGGCGCTGCCGGGCGAGCCCGACCAGCTGCTGCTGCTCGGCCCGCTCGATTCCAAGCGGGCGGGCGAGCTGCCGAAGGAGCTCGCCGCGCAACTGGGCGTGGCGGTCGTGATCGCGCTGGCGGTCGCGCTGATCGCGTGGTGGCAGTTGAGGCCGTTGTGGCGGGATCTGCGCGGATTGCAGCGTGCGGCCGAGCGATTGAGCGCGGGCCGGCTCGACACGGAATTGCCGCCGTTGAAGAGCCGCCTCTTCGCGCCGGTCGCCGCGGCGACGCGCGCGATGCTGGAGCGGCTGGCCGCCGCGATGGCGACGCAGCGCGAGCTGACGGGCGCGGTCTCGCATGAACTGCGCACGCCGCTCGCGCGCTTGCGCTTCGCGGTCGATGCGCTGGTCGACGAGGACGACCGCGACCGCCGCGAGCAGGCGGTGATGGCCTGCGAGCGCGACATCGCCGAGCTCGACGAACTCATCGACGCGAGCCTGACGCTGGCGCGGCTCGACATGGGCGCGCTGCAGCCGCATGTGATGCAGGGCAACCTGGGCGACATGCTCGCGAAGGAAGCGGCGTCGCTGGCGCCGTTGCTCGACGGCAAGGCGCTGGACACGGACCTGCGCCTGCCCGATGAATTGCCTTTCGACGAACGCCTGTTGCCTTATGCGATCCGCAACGGGCTGCGCAACGCGGCGCGGTACGCGAAGGGCCGCATCCTGATGACGGCGTGGGTCGAGGCGGGCCAGCTCTGGCTCGCGATCGACGACGACGGCGAGGGCGTGCCGCCGTCGCTGCGCGAGGCGGCCTTCGAGCCCTTCAAGCGGCTGGAGCGCAAGGGGCGCGGGACGCGCGGTTTCGGCCTGGGCCTGGCGGTCGTGCGGCATGTCGCGCATGCGCACGGCGGGCATGCGCGGCTGGGCGAGGCGCCGCGGCTCGGCGGCGCGCGGTTGCTGCTGTACTGGCCCGCCGAGGCGGCCTGAAGACCCAAGTACTACCGCCGCCGCTGGCCCTCACCCCCGCCCTCTCCCGCAGGCGGGAGAGGGAGTCCACCAGGCTCGGTCCTCTTTCCCCTCTCCCGCTTGCGGGAGAGGGAAGGGGGTGAGGGCCAGTGGCCGTCGCGGTGCGCAGACCGCCCCGCGTGAAGCTTCGTCAAGCGCTGCGTGCGCGGCTGTCATCGACCGTCACACAAGCGCTCAACTCGCGCCACAGACGCGGCGAGGCCGAATTCCCAGAATGAGCTCCATGTCGAACGAGCCTGGCGGATGTCCAAGGCAACCCCGGACGACAGATCGGTCAACAGCTCTGAAGGAGTTCCAAATGAACAGCAACAACAACACCCGCACCTCGATCAACGGCAAGAAGGCCGGTCTGCTGGCTGCCGCGGCAGTCGCGCTGACCTTGGGCGTGGGCGTCGCGCACGCCGATCCGGTGACCCCGTACTACATCGGCGGCGACGTCGGCAAGGCGTCGCAACGTGTGGACGGCAACGCGCAGAAGCGTTCGTCGGACAGCTACAGCATCTTCGGCGGCTACAAGTTCAACGAGAACTTCGCGGCTGAAGTGGGCTACACCGACCTGGGCAAGGTCGACTTCGGCGGCGTGACGGCGAAGAACAAGGTGTACTCGCTGGACGGCATCGCCCGCGCGCCGCTGGGCGCCGGCTTCGGCGTCTACGGCAAGGTCGGCGTGGCGTATGCCGAGCGCGACTTCAGCAACGGCCTGGGCGACAAGGACAAGACCGGCCTGAAGCTGGGTGTCGGCGTCGACTACGCGCTGACCAAGAACGTCTCGCTGCGCGCCGAAGCCACCCGCTTCAACAACATGCCGCAAGCCAACGGCTTCGACAAGAAGGACGATCGTCTGAGCATGGGCCTGGCCTATCAGTTCTAAGACGACCGGTCACGGTTGACCGGTGCCGATTCCCCCCGGCACCGGCGCCTGACGGGGCTGCTCCGAGCGACACCCGACCCCCGATTCCCCGGCAGGTGCAAGGGCAGTGCAGAAATGCACTGCCCTTTTTTCATTGCCATCGGACATGCGCGTGTTGTGCTCGCGGTCCGCGCCCGATGTCGTCGACGCACAGGCGGGTCATGGGCGCCGCTCTCCGTTCTCGATGGAATGCATCCGCGCCGTCACCCGACGGTGTGATTCATCGAATCCGACTTCGTGGATCCGACTTCCTTTCGAGAACATCGACATGAACGCATTGAAATCCTCTTGTGAATCGCGCGACCTGGAGTTCCGCGAGCTGACCGACGCGGAGATCGACACCGTGCACGGCGGCGATTCGTGGGCCGGCACGCCCGAAGGGCGCGCCACGGCTGACGCCACGGCCTGCGCCAACACCATCCTCGCGTGGAGCAGCATCGGCTCCACCGTGGGCGGCATCGGCGGCAGCTTCATCACCGTGCTGGGTGGCTGGGCCATCGGCGGCGGCCTGGCCGCGGAGTACTCCAAGGCATGCAACATCACGCGGTGAACACGGACGCCGCCGTCCGGCCGCGGCCGGGGTGCCTGCCCCGCGCCGTGGCGCGCGTGATCGCCGCGGGCGCGGGCGCCCGGCTCGTGCTCGCGCTGCCGGGATGCTGTGCGGCCTGGTCGTACGCCGGGATCTTCCTGGCGATCCTGGCGGCGTTCCTGTGGGGTGTCGTCGTCTTCCGGGTGACGCTGGTGTTCCTGGCGGCAGCCGTCGGCGGCACGCGCCCCCGGATCTCGCGGGCAGGTGTCGCCGCGCTGGGGGTCGTGGTCGCGGCGATCGGCGCGGAGGCCTTCCTCGCGATGGCGGGCGTCGCGACTGAACCCGTGGTGGCCGTGGTGCTCGAGGTCATCGCCGCGAGCTGGGTCATCGGCTGCGTGGTGCTCGTCGGACGTCGCTGGCGTCAGCCGCCGACGGCCGATCGGGAGGCCTGATAGCGAAAAAGGGGCAGTGCCTGTTTGCACTGCCCCATTCTTGCAATCCTGTCGATCGCTCAACGCGGATCGAACGCCGATCGACCGGGTCGATCGGTCGGATCGATCAGATCCGCTTCGCCAGCGCTTCCGCCGTGCCGGTGTAGTTCCCCGGCGTCATCGCCAGCAGGCGCTGCTTCTCGGCCTCGGGCAGTTCCAGGCCTTGGATGAAAGCCTGGATCGATTCACGCGTGATCGCCTTGCCGCGCGTCAGTTCCTTCAGGCGCTCGTACGGGTTGGGCAGCGCGTAGCGGCGCATCACCGTCTGGATCGGTTCGGCGAGCACTTCCCACGAGCTGTCCAGGTCTGCGTCCAGCGCGGCCTGGTTGAGTTCCAGCTTGTCGAGGCCCTTGGTCAGCGAGTCGTAGCCCAGCAGCGCATAGCCCAGCGCCACGCCCATGTTGCGCAGCACCGTCGAGTCCGTCAGGTCGCGCTGCCAGCGGGAGATCGGCAGCTTCTGGCTCAGGTGCGTCAGCACCGCGCTGGCCAGGCCGAAGTTGCCTTCGGCGTTCTCGAAGTCGATCGGGTTGACCTTGTGCGGCATCGTCGACGAGCCGATCTCGCCGGCCTTGGTCTTCTGCTTGAAGTAGCCCAGCGACACGTAGCCCCACACGTCGCGCGACCAGTCCACCAGGATGGTGTTGGCGCGCGTCACGGCGTCGAACAGCTCGGCCATGTAGTCGTGCGGCTCGATCTGGATCGTGTACGGGTTGAAGGTCAGGCCCAGCTGCTTTTCGATCACCGACTGGCTGAACGCCTCCCAGTCCTTCTCCGGATAGGCCGACAGGTGCGCGTTGTAGTTGCCCACGGCGCCGTTCATCTTGGCCAGCAGCTTCACCTCGGCGATGACGGTGCGGGCGCGGCGCAGGCGGGCCACGACGTTCGCGATCTCCTTGCCGACGGTCGTCGGGCTGGCGGTCTGGCCGTGCGTGCGGCTCAGCATCGGCGCGGCGGCGTGGGTCTGGGCCATAGCGGTCATCTTCTCGATGACGCGGTCCAGCGCCGGCAGGATGACCTGGTCGCGCGCGGCCTTCAGCATCAGGCCGTGGCTGGTGTTGTTGATGTCCTCGCTGGTGCAGGCGAAGTGCACGAACTCGCCCGCGCCTTCCAGTTCCGCCTTGCCGGCGAACTGCTGCTTGATCCAGTACTCGACCGCCTTGACGTCGTGGTTGGTCGTCTTCTCGATGTCCTTGATCGCCTGCGCATCGGCTTCGGAGAAGTTCGCCACCAGCGCCCGCAGGAATTCGCGCGACGCCGTCGACAGCGGCTTCAGTTCCGCCAGACCGGCGTCCGACAGCGCGATGAACCACTCGATCTCTACCTGCACGCGGCGGTGCATCAGGCCGAATTCGGACAGCAGCGGACGCAGCGCGGCCATGCGCGACGCATAGCGGCCATCCAGGGGCGACAGGGCGGTGAGGGCGGAGAGATTCATGGCGCGCGCGGGCCGGAACCGGCCATTCAGGGGGTGGGAAAAACCCGGGGATTCTACAGAGCGGGTCACAATGGCCCCCGCTCCGCGCAGCCACCGGCCGAGGGACGGTGTCCGGCAGGTCCGGCGCGGGGATATTGAGGGAAGGTTCGAGGGAAGGCATGCAAGAGAGAAGTCAACGCAAGGGCGCCGTCTGGATGACCGCCCAAGCGGCCGTCATGGCCGCGGCATCCGCCGTCACGATGACCCTGATGAGCGGCTGCAAGCCCGGCGGCGATGCGCCTCGGCCGCTGGCGCCGGTGGAGGCCGCCTCGGCCAATCCGGCGATCAGCGCCACGCTGCTCAAGCAGAGCGACGAGGTGCTGGCGCGCTTCCGCCAGATGATCGTGCTGATGGACGGCGAGTCCGCGCTCAAGCCCGCCGAGCGCGACGCGGTGCGCGCCGTCGGCATGCTGCTCTTCCACGACATGCAGGACAGCATGCGTGCTCTCGGCGAGACCGCCTCGAAGAGCACCGACCCCGCCGGCCTGGCGGCGCTCTCGGACCTGCTCGATCGCATCGAGCAGGAACCGTCGTGGTTCGACGCCGACCGGCTCGCGTTCAAGGAATTCCTGACGCAGCTCTCGCAGCAGTTCTCGACCTCGCAAAGCATCGCCGGACTCAAGCTGGCCAAGCGCGCGGGCGAGGACCTGAGCGTGCTCGCCGAGATCGAGAACGCCTATGAGCAGGAGCTGCGCGACACCTTCGGCCGTTTCGCGCAGCGCGGCATCGTGCCCAAGCGCGAGAAGTGGACCGACTACGTCGCCAAGCTCAAGGGCCTGTACGCGCGCGACCGCATCCTGAAGGACTACGCGACCATCCTGCCGGACCTGCAGGCACGTCCGAGCATCACGGAAGGGGCCGACGAGGCCGTGGCCTCGACGACCGCGGTACCGACCGCCCAGACGGCGCAGACATCGCCGGCAGCGGCTGCCACCCGCGGTCCCAGCAAGCAGGAACGCGAGTTCTTCGGCCGCCAGCTGCCGCCCAAGACGGTGCTGCTGACCTTCGACGACGGCCCGCACCCGCGCTACACCGACGAGATCCTGGAGATCCTCAAGCGCTATCAGGCGCCGGCCGTGTTCTTCGAGCTGGGCCGCAACCTGGGCAGCGTCGACGCCAACGGCAAGGTCAGGCCCGGGCCCGGCAGCGAGGTCGCCAAGCGCGTGCTCGCCGCCGGCCATCCGATCGCCAACCACAGCTTCAGCCACGGCGTGATGTCGAAGTTCGAGCTCGACAAGGTCCGCCAGGAAGCCAGCTCGACCGAGGCCCTGCTCGACGCCGCCGGCCGCGACGGCCAGGCGCTGTTCCGCTTTCCCTACGGCGCGCGCAACGACGCGGCGCTCGGCGCGATCGAGGCGCTCAAGCTGCGCTCGATGATGTGGAACGTCGACTCGCTGGACTGGTCCGATCCGATTCCCAAGTCCATCGCCGCGCGCGTGCTGGGCGAGCTCGGCAAGCAGCAGCGCGGCATCGTGCTGTTCCATGACATCCATGCGCGCACCGTCGAGGCGCTGCCGCTGGTGCTCGACCAGCTCAAGGCCGAGGGCTACAAGTTCGCCGCCTGGAAGGACGGCAAGATCGTCGCGACCGACACGCCCGCCGCGGACACGGCGGCGCCGGACCTTGCGGGCGCGAACCTCTATCGCGACAGCGTCGCGCTCGTGATCGGCATCGACCAGTACAAGGCCTGGCCGCGACTGCAGCACGCGGTGCGCGACGCCCGCGCGATCCAGGAGACGCTGCAGACGCAATTCGGTTTCCGGCCCGAGAACGTCACCACCTTGACCGACGGCGACGCGACGCGCGCCAACATCCTGCGCGCGCTCAACGGCATGGCGCGCAAGGGCGGGGACGGCAAGCTCAAGCGCGACGACCGCGTCTTCGTCTTCTTCGCCGGCCACGGCAGCACGCGCAAGCTGCCGAGCGGACGCGACGTCGGCTACATCATCCCGGTCGACGCCGGCACCGACGACCTGCAGACCGACGCCATCGCCATGCCGCAGCTGCAGGAGCTCAGCGAGGCGCTGCCCGCCAAGCACGCGTTCTTCGTCATCGATGCCTGTTACTCGGGCCTGGGCCTGACGCGCGGCGGCGCGCCGGGCGGCAGCGCCAACTTCGTGCGCGACAACGCGCGGCGGATGGGCCGCCAGATGATGACCGCCGGCGGTGCCGACCAGCAGGTCGCCGACGACGGCCCGGGCGGACATTCGGTCTTCACCTGGACGCTGCTGCAGGCGCTCTCGGGCAAGGCCGACCTCAACGGCGACGGCCTCATCACCGCGACCGAACTGGCGGCCTACGTGGCGCCGGCGGTGTCCGCCATCGCGCACCAGACGCCAGCCTTCGGCAGCCTGCCGGGCAGCGAGGGCGGCGAGTTCATCTTCGAACTCGCGTCCGCGCAGGAGCAGGCGCTCAGCGGCGACAGCAACCAGCTCGACGTCAAAACGAGCGCGCTCGCCAAGCAGGCCGACGACGCCCGCAACGCGCAGCTGCAGCCGGTGGCGCAGGCCTCCGCGCCGACCGGTGCCGTGCCCGGATCGCCGGCGGCCAGCGCGACCTCGGTGCAGGTCACGTTGAAGGGCCTGGACGGCACGGACACGGCGATCGCGACCAGCGCCGCACCGGCGCCGACCAGCGCGCGTATCGCGGCGCAACGCGCCAACGACCGCGGCCTGCAGCTCTACAAGGAGCGCCGCTACGACGAAGCCGAAGCCGCGTTCACCGAGGCGCTCAAGCTGCAGCCGAAGTTTGCGCTCGCGGCCAACAACCTCGGCTTCATTTACTACAAGCGCGACAAGCCGGCCGAGGCGGCGCGCTGGTACCGCAAGGCGATCGAGATGGACGGCAGCCGCGCGCTGGCGCATCTGAACCTCGGCGACGCCTTGCTGCGCGCGGGCGACGACGCGGGCGCGCAGGCGGCGTACCGCGCCTTCATCGAGCTCTCGCCCAAGCACGCGCGGGCCGCGGAACTCAAGGCCTGGATCGAGCATCCGGACAGCGCGAAGAAGCCGGAACCGCCGCGCTGAAACGACGCCCTTGCCGCTGCCGCGTGATCGGCCGGGAGGGGCCTCGAACGGCGACCGATCAGCGATCGGGCCGCGATCGGTCAGCGACTGGAACTGACGGCGACCGGGCGTTGGAAAGGACCGACGGCGGGCGGGTTGTCCCTGATGCGAGGGGCATTCCGCCTGCTGCTTAATCCGTCCTTTCCCGCTCGGTTGACGACTGGTTACCGCTTCGTTCGATGCTTTCCCTGGCCTCCGATGGCGCCGCACCGCGCCTGATCCGTGTGCATCAGATTGATCCCCTTGCCTGGGCGCCGCTGCTGGCGGCCAGCGAGAGCGAGGGGCGGCAGATGCTGCGCCGCCTGATGGACGAATGGCGCAGCGGCGCCAACCGTTACGAGCAGCCCGGCGAATCGCTGTGGGCCTGGCTCGACACGAACGGGCAGGTCATCGCGGTGGGCGGGCTCGACGTCGAGCCGCCACCCGGACGTCCTGGCACCGGCCGCATGCGTCGCTTCTACGTGCATCCCGACTGGCGCGGCCACGGCCTTGCGAAGCGTCTCGTGAACGCGGTGCTCGCCAGCGCGCAGGGGCATTTCAGCCGCTTGCATGTCAACTGCGAAGAAGCCGCGTCCGCGACCTTCTGGACCCGTTGCGGCTTCGCGCCGATCGACGCGACCCTCGATCCCATCGAGCGTCCTGCGCGCTACACCCACGTGCGGCTGTTGCCGCAGTTTCACGCCGCCTGACGACAAGACCTGTCCCTCACCCTTTCCCTCCCCCGAAGTCCTCGGTAGCAAAACCGTGGCAGTGAGACAGTGATGGGGGACGGAGGGCGTGGGGTTTTGGCGCTTGACGCCAAGGCCCCATGCCCTCGCGGCCAACGCCCGTGCCGACGAAGGAAAGAGCGCCTCAGGAAGTCTTGGGCGGCCAGTGCTTTGCGCAGACCTCGGCGACGTGGGGCAGCGCTTCGATGCGCTGGAGCAGCGCGAAGAATTCAGGCCGACTCGCCTCCAGGTGTTTCCTCGACCCTGACCACTTCGACACGATCACTGCCATTGCATCGAGCGCACCGGGTTTGGCGCCGCTGAGCCACGGCTGGCCAGGGAACATGTCCGCGAAGATCTCCCAGTGCTTGTGCAGCCGCGCTTTCGTGCCTGCGATGATGGCCTCGCGGTCGTCCTTGTCGGTGCGGGTCGAGTAGCGTTCCGGGTAGTCGATGACGCTGATGCAGCTGTAGCAGTTGGCGGCGATGTAGACGAGGCCGCGCAGGATCTGGTCGCGTTGGCGATCGCTGTTGCCGAGCAGTGTCGCGTCCGGGAATCGCAGGCCGAGGTGCATCAGGATGGCGCCGCTTTCCGTGAGCACGTCGCCGTCGGGCGTGTGCAGCGTCGGGATCTGCATCAGCGGATTGAGCGCGCGCAGCGCGTCCTGCTCCGACGCGTTTTCCCATGAGGACGCGTGCACGGTGCGGTACGCCTGGCCGCACCAGCGCAGGCCGATCTCGACGATCGAGGAGCCGGAGCCCTGCGTGCCGTAGAGGACGTAGCCGACGTCGGACGCTGAGTGGGAAGTCGAGGTGGAAGCCGAGGGGGAGGCGGTCATCACGATCTCCGCGAAAGTGGAGCGGAGAGTGTAGAAGCCGCCGCCCGCCGCCCGCCGCGCGGCCGGCCCTCGATCAGGGCTGGGCCGGCGCTTGATCAGCGCTCGAAGAACCGCATCCGCTCGTCGTCCGCCGGATGCGTGTTGAACGCGATGCGCAGCAGGTCGCCCGCGCCCGCCTTGGCCCGTTCGCCGACGTCGCGGCCGAGGCCCTGGGGCTCGGAGGCGCGCTCGGCGCGGGCCTGAGCGGAGCGCTTCGATCGCCACTCGCCAAGGCGCTCGAACAGCACCAGCATCGCCCGCGGCGACCGGCCGCTGTCGATCAGCAGCCGCTTCGCCTGCGCGTCGGCCGCGCGTTCGAAGTCGCGCGAGTAGCTCGCCTGCATCAGCACCGCCGGCGCGCCCGCGAGCAGGCTCGAGAAGTCTCCCACCGCGAAGCCCAGCAACCCGCCCATCAGACTCGCGCGCATCGTCAGCCGCAGGCCGTGCTGCTCGCGCACATGGCCGAGCTCATGCGCCAGCACGCCGAGCACCGCATCGGGCTCGTCGCCGAGCAGCTTCAGCAGTTCGTCGGTGACGACGATGTGCCCGCCCGGCAGCGCGAACGCATTCGGGCCGAAGGTCTGGCCGGCGTCGCGGAAGTGCAGTTCGTACGCCGTCGATTCACCGGGCTGGCTGGCGACCATCGCGGCGAAGCGCTCGCGCCATTGCTGCTGATCACGTGCCGACGTCTTGCTCGGCTTGAGCAGCAGACTGTCGATCTGTTCCATCGAGCCGTCGCCGATCGACTGCTCGATCGACGCGGGCAGGTGACGCGCGATCACGTCCGCGGCGGCGGGCACGCCCCAGTGCCAGGTCGCGCCGCCGACGGCCACGACCACGACCAGCGCCACGATCGAATGCTTCCAGCTGGAGAACCATCGCACCGCGAGTCCGCCCCCCAGCCCGCGCCCCTGCGTCGAGTCGTCGGCCCAGGCGTCCCAGTCGGCGGCGTCCTTGGCCATCAGCACGCCGCCGTCGGGCAACTGCGCCTGCCGCTGTCCGTGGCGCGTGCGCTCGGGCCATTGCACCGCGCGGATCGGGTAACGGCGTTCGATGCCCTCCAGCGCCTGGTCGTGGACGACCAGTTGCTCGCGCTCCAGCCACAGCCGGACCGGCCGCGCACGGGCGCTGCGGCCGTCGAACCAGTCGGCGTGGAGCGTCGCCGCCTGCGCGTCTTCCACGCCTTTCGCGTCGTTCGATGCGTTCGATCCGCCCGCTGCCCCCGGCATCACAGGCCCATGTCGATGCCGAAGAAGTCGCCCGCGAGCTCGCCCGCGGCGTCCTGCGAGGCGCTCTCCTGGCCGGCCACCCAGGTCTCGGGATCGCCATCCATCGTCAGGCTCACGGCCTCCAGGCGCATGCGCGCGGTGTGCACCGCGGCGAACGGCCGGTACAGGCCGAGGGTCACCGCCGTCAACAGCCAGTTCTTCAACGTGAGCCCGGCCAGCGCGCCGAAGCGCAACTGGCTGGTGAAGGACAGGTCGTCGGTCGTCGTGCGGTTCCAGAGCAGGTTCTGGAACCGCGCCGTGAAGAAGGGTCCGACCAGCGCGAAGAGCAGCAGGTAGGTCAGCCCGAACGACACGAAGGTCGAGATCATGAGCACCACCTTCGATCCGCTCAAGGCGCTGGCGCCCACGACCGCCATGGCCGCCAGCATGCCTGCGATCACCACGGCCAGCCCGATGCCGGCACCCTTGAGGCACAGCCAGTACACGCTGCCGGCGCCCAGGCGCAGTTCGCCTTGCTGTGCCGCGATGCGGTAGCCGTTGTGCTGGTAGCGCTTGGCCGCCGCGACGATCCATGGCATCACCAGCGTGATGCCGAGCACGGCCAGCAACACCAGTTGCTCGACGATCCCGAAGCGCGGCTTGCCGTTGACCAGCAGCCCGGCCGGGCCGCCGACCGCCTGTGCCACCAGCACCACGCCCGAGAGGATCCAGACCGGCAGCGCCGGGGCATAGGCGCCCTTGAGCGTCCCCGTGAAGCCGAAGCGCAGGCCGCGCCAGCCGGTGTTGCCCAGCCGGAACTGCATGCCCGCGCGCCACAGCGCCGGCCAGATCGCGGCCATCACGACGAAGGCCACCAGTCCCGCCATCGGCGAGAAATGCCCGGCCGCCGAATACGTGCCCATCAGCACCAGCAGCAGCACATGGCCGCGGAACATCTTCCACGGATCGCCGTGGAAGGTCAGCGCGTGGCCGTCGACCAGCGTGTTGGCGTAGAAGTAGCGGATGCGCCGCGCCTTCGCGAACGGCCAGTACAGGCTGGCCGTGACGATCGTCAACAGCAGGTTGACGATCCAGATCCGGAAGTATTCGCTGCCCGATCCGGTGAACTGGATCTCGAGCTTGCGCTTGCGGTACTCCGACAGCGGCCATCCGGTCAGACCGCCGGTCGCCGCTCCCTCCTCGTGCTCTCGCATGATTCCCTCTCTCTGTCGTTGTGGTGGCCGGTCTCCCGGGGAGCCGGTCCGTGTCCATGGGCGCACCGCTTGCCTGATGCGCCGTCGTCGGCCCCCTCGGCCGCGACCCCGCATCCAGGCGGGGCGGGCGGGAGTGTGCGTCACCGGCGCAGGGGACGGCAATACACCCAAATGAGGGCTGCGCCACTGTCGCGTGCGGGAGTCAGTCCCCGGAGGCGACTCGTTAGAATCCCGCGACACCATGAAGCTCATCGGATCCCTCACCAGCCCCTACGTCCGCAAGGTCCGCGTCGTCATGGCGGAAAAGAAGCTCGACTACCAGTTCGAGCTGGAAGACGTCTGGGGCAGCGACAACATCCTCAAGATCAATCCGCTCGGCAAGGTGCCGTGCCTGGTCATGGAGGGGCAGGACTCGATCACCGGCGCGGTGTTCGATTCGCGCGTCATCGTCGAGTACGTCGACACGCTGTCGCCGGTCGGCCGCCTGATCCCGGAGCGCGGGCCGCGAACGCTGCGAAGTGCGCACCTGGGAGGCGCTGGCCGACGGCCTCATCGACGCCTGCGTCGCCGCGCGTCTGGAGCACACCTGGTCCGGCCGCGCGCCGGGCGAGCGCAGCGAGGCCTGGGTGAAGCGTCAGATCAGCAAGGTCCTGGCCTCGCTGCAGGCGATGGCCAACGGCCTGGGCGAGAAGAACTGGTGCTCCGGCAACCACTTCACGCTGGCCGACATCGCGCTCGGCTGCGCGCTGGGCTACCTGGACTTCCGCTTCGCCCAGATCGACTGGCGCGCGGCGCACCCCAATCTCGCGAAGCACTTCGACAAGCTCATGACGCGTCAGAGCTTCCAGGACACGCTGCCCCCCGCGAACGGCTGACGCGCCACTGACTTCCCGCCCGGGTGTTCAAACGGGCTCACAATCGCCCGATCCGGCTCGACATCCGAGCCGTTCTGACATTCCTTTGACGGATCCCGGGAGGATTGGATGGGTGTGAAGCGAGCGTTGGCGCCGATCGGGCGCTTTTTCGGTGGCGTGTGGTGGTTCCTGAACGGCACGCGGCGCGTGGTGTTCACGCTGCTGTTCTGGGTGATCCTGATCGCCCTGATCTGGGCCGCGGCGCACGGCGGCAAGCCGCTGCAGGACAAGACGACGCTCGTGCTGGACATCCGCGGCGAGGTCGTGGAGCAGTTCTCCGGCTCGCCGCGCGACCAGGCGATCGCGCAGATCAAGGGCGAGGCGCGCGCCCAGACGCGGCTGCGCGACATCCTGCGCGCGCTGGACGCGGCGGCCAAGGACGATCACATCGTGCAGGTCGCGCTGAACCTGGACCAGTTCGGCGGCGCCACGCCGGCCGCGCTGCATGAGATCGAAGCCGCGCTGACCCGCTTCAAGGCGAGCAAGAAGCCGGTGATCGCCGCCGGGCTGGCCTTCGACCAGCGGTCGTACTACCTGGCCGCGCAGGCCACCGAGGTCTACATCCACCCGATGGGCGGCGTGTTGATCGAGGGCTACGGCCGCTATCGCAACTACTACAAGGACGCGCTGGACCGCGTGGGCATCACGCCCAACGTGCTGCGTGTCGGCACCTACAAGAACGCGGTCGAGCCCTACTTCGCCAACGGTCCGTCGCCCGCGACGCTCGAGGCCGAGGGCTATCTGTACGACGAACTCTGGGCGCGGTACCAGACCGCGATCGAGACCGCGCGCAAGCTGCCGAAGGGTTCGGTGCAGCGCGCCATCGACGAGCTGCCGCAACGGCTGAAGGCGGCCGGCGGCGATCCCGCCAAGCTGACGCTGGCCGAGAAGCTGGTCGACGGCCTGAAGACCGAGGACGAGGTCGAGGCGCTGCTCGAGAAGCGCGGCGCCAAGGACGAGAAGCGCCTGCGCCAGATCAACCTGGGTGCCTACGTCGCGCAACTGCCGCCCAAGCTGCCCAAGCCCGAGGGGCAGGTCGGCGTGATCGTGGCCGAAGGCGAGATCGTCGACGGCAGTGCCGGCCCGGGCAAGATCGGCGGCGAGTCGATGTCCCGGCTGATCCGGCAGGCGCGCGAGGACGACAAGGTCAAGGCCGTCGTGCTGCGCGTGAACTCGCCGGGCGGCAGTGCGTTCGCCTCGGAGCTGGTGCGTCGCGAGCTGGAACTGACGCGCGCGGTCGGCAAGCCCGTCGTCGTGTCGATGGGCGGCGTGGCGGCGTCGGGCGGGTACTGGATCTCGATGTCGGCGGACGAGGTGATCGCCGACGCGTCGACGATCACCGGCTCGATCGGCGTGTTCGGCATGCTGCCCACCGGCGAGAAGCTGCTGGACAAGCTGTCGATCCACACCGGCGGCTACACGACGACCTGGCTGGCCAACGGCTATGACCCGCGGCGCCCGCTGGATCCGCGGATGGCGCAGGTGGTGCAGTCGTCCATCGAGCACATCTACGCCGACTTCACCGGCAAGGCGGCGCAGGCGCGCAAGAAGTCCTCGCAGCAGATCGACGCCGTCGGCCAGGGCCGCGTGTGGACCGGCTCGCAGGCGCTGGAGCGCGGGCTGGTCGACAGAAACGGCCTGCTGTCCGATGCGATCGCCAGCGCCGCCAAGCGCGCCAAGCTCGGTGACGACCCGTCGGTGCGTTACGTCGAGCCTGACCGCAGCGCCTTCGATCGTCTGCTGACGAGCATGGGCGACGCCGCGGCGCCGTCGCTGCGCGGCATGGTCATGCATGCGCTGGGCGGCATTCCGGCGGTGCCGGCACCGCTGCGCGAGGCGCAGGTCGACATCACCTGGCTGGCCGAGCAGGCCGAGGCCGGCCCCGCGGGGTCGAAGCCGCCGGTGCGCGCGATCGTGCACTGCCTCTGCACCGCGCCGTAGCTATACTTCCGCCGATGGCGCCGATTTGTCCGGCTTGCGGGCGCCTTAGAAATGCAGCTAAAGAGGGACACCCGATCCACGGATCGAGACCCGGTGTTCCGCTTCAAGCAGCGGCGCCGGGTTTTGTTTTTTCGGGGTGTTCCATGGGATCTGTCGGTGACGTCACACCGCAGCGGCTGTTGTTCGACGAGCCGCTGATCTTGCGCAGCGGCGCGCGCATCGCCGGTTATGAGTTGATGGTCGAGACCTACGGCCGGCTGAACGAGGACAAGTCCAACGCGGTCCTTGTGTGTCACGCGCTGAACGCGAGCCACCACGTGGCCGGCACGCACGCCGACATCGACAAGAGCGAAGGCTGGTGGGACAACCTCGTCGGTCCCGGCAAGCCGTTGGACACGGACCGCTTCTTCGTCATCGGCATCAACAACCTGGGCTCGTGTTTCGGTTCGACCGGCCCGATGCACCTGAACCCGGGGACTGGCCGCGTCTACGGCAAGGACTTCCCCGTCGTCACGGTGCAGGACTGGGTCGACGCGCAGGCGCGCGTGCTGGACCGTTTCGGCATCCAGAAGCTGGCGGCGGTGCTGGGCGGATCGCTGGGCGGCATGCAGGCGCTGGACTGGTCGCTGCGGTATCCGGAGCGCCTGCGCCACTGCATCGCGGTGGCGACGGCCCCCAACCTGTCGGCGCAGAACATCGCGTTCAACGAGGTCGCCCGGCGGGCGATCATCACCGACCCCGAATTCCACGACGGCTTCTTCTACGAGCACGGCGTGGTGCCGCGCCGCGGGCTTCGCGTGGCGCGGATGATCGGCCACATCACCTACCTGAGCGACGACGTGATGGAGGAGAAGTTCGGGCGCCAGATGCGTTCGGCGGAGCTGGGGTACTCGACCTCGGACATCGAGTTCCAGATCGAGAGCTACCTGCGCTACCAGGGCGACAAGTTCAGCGAGTACTTCGACGCCAACACCTACCTGCTGATCACCCGCGCGCTGGACTACTTCGACCCGGCGCGCGAGCACGGCGGCGACCTGAGCCGCACCTTCGCCACGGCGCTGTGCAAGTACCTGGTGGTGAGCTTCACGACCGACTGGCGCTTCTCGCCGGCGCGCTCGCGCGAGATCGTCAAGGCGCTGCTCGACAACCGGCGCGACGTGTCCTACGCGGAGATCGACGCGCCGCACGGTCACGATGCGTTCCTGCTCGAGGATCCGCGTTACCACGGCGTGCTGCGCGCCTACTTCGACCGCATCGCGAAGGAGCATGAAAAATCCTTGCCCGGTGGTGCGTCCGCGCCGGTCTCCCACCGTCTGCAGGGGGTCGCGGTATGAGCGCAGCGCAGGGCCGTCCCAAGCAAGCTCACGTCCCGTCGGGGACCGGACGCGGCGCGCCGCGGACGAGGGGAGCCAATCATGAGTGACCGTGCGGTGATGGACATGATCGCGGAGCTGGTCCCGACGGGCTCGCGCGTGCTCGACCTGGGCTGCGGCACCGGCGAGCTGCTGGCGCATCTGCAGGCCACGAAGGGCTGCACCGGCTACGGCGTCGAGCTGGACGATGCGAACGTGCTCGCCTGCGCGCAGCGCGGCGTGAACGTGATCCAGCTCAACCTGGAAGAGGGCCTGGCGATCTTCGAGGACCAGAGCTTCGACGTCGTGCTGCAGCTGGAGACGCTGCAGAACCTGCGCAACACCGAGGCGATGCTGCGCGAGACCGCGCGCGTCGGCCGGATGGGGGTGGTGAGCTTCCCCAACTTCGCGCATTGGCCGAACCGTCTGCAGATCCTCGCGGGCCGCATGCCGGTGACGCGCGTGCTGCCGTACCAGTGGTACGACACGCCCAACATCCGCGTCGGCACCTACGCGGACTTCCAGATCCTGGCGCGCAAGTGCGGGCTGCGGGTGCTGGACAGCTTCGGCGTGCAGGAGGGGCGCCAGGTCCGCGTGCTGCCGAACCTGATGGCCAGCATGGCGGTGTTCAAGTTCGATCGGGACTGAGCCTGGGCGACCCCGGCGGGGCGCTCACGCCTCGTAGCGCCCCAGCCGCACCATCGTCTGTCCGCTTTGACCGGCGCGGCGCGACGGCATGATCAGCACGCAGTCGTCGTGCGGCGTGACCCACAGGCGATCGCCGTCCTCGGCCAGCGGCGTGCCGGCCTTCGGGATCACCTTCAGGTGGTGCGTCGGCACCAGGAACCGGAACTCCGGCGTCACCGCCGTCACGCCCTCGCCGACGCGCACCAGCCGTTGCCGTTCCGGGGACGGTAAGCGCAGTCGAGCGTCCGCCCAGGGCGCGTCGACCATCTCCAGGTGCCGCAGGAAGCGCAGCGTGACGTCGAGGGCCATGTCGGCGCTCGCCGGCTCCCAGTGCGAGCCGCATTCGACCAGCACCGCCTGCCGGGCGCTGCGCGGATCGGCGAAGCCGCCGCGATCGATCAGCCGCAGGCCCGCCGCATGGCCGGTGTCCACCAGCAGCGTCTCCGGCTGACCCAGCGCCCGCGCCAGCGGAACGCTCTTGTCTGTCATGCCGCAGATCGTCAGCGCCGGCGCGCCGGCCTCCTGCATCGAATGCAGATCCAGCAGCACGTCCGCCGCGTCGATGAGAGGGGCGAGCTCGCGCGCCCGCCGCAGTTCGGCCGAGTCGCGCGGACCGCGCAGCACGGCGTCGTCCCAGACCCGGTTCATGTCCTCGTCGACGCAGCGCGACGAGAACGGCTCCATCGCATCGAATCGCCCGAAGGCCTCGACGTTGGCGAAGGCCAGCACCAGTCGCCCGCGCAAGGGCGTGACCCCCTGGCTCAGCAGCGTGTCCAGCGCGATCGCGCCGCACAGCTCGTTGCCGTGCGTCAGCGCGACGACCATCGCCGTCGGTCCCGGCCGGCCGGAGTCCAGCACATGGACGAACTCGACGTCGGTTCCCGGGCCGTGCCGCCAGCGCACGATCGTCGGCGGCTGGAGCCGGACTTCCGGGTTGAAGGGCGGGAAGGACTCGAGCAGGGCGGGCGTCATCGTCTTCGAAACGTGGGGGTCGTCCACGGCGGGGGACATGCCAGGCGATCCTACACTCCGGCCCCATGAAGACTCTCACCGGCCATGACGGCCTCCCGCTGCACTGGCGGGAATGGGGCGCCGACCTGTCGCTGCCCACCCGCGGCACCGTGCTGATCGTCCACGGCCTGGGCGAGCACATCGGCCGCTACGAGGCCGTCGCCCAGCGCCTGAACGACTGGGGCTGGCATGTCGCCGGCTTCGACCAGCGCGGTCACGGCGCCTCCGGTGGTCCGCGCGGGGACATCCCCCGGCATGACAGCCTGCTGCTCGACCTCGCCGCCACGATCGACTGCCTGCGCGCCGACGAGCGCAAAGGGCGGGGGCCCTTGATCCTGCTCGGGCACTCGATGGGCGGCGCGGTCGCCGCCCGCTTCGTCGCCGGCGCCTTGGAGCAGGCCCCGTGGTCGCGGCCGGTCGACGGGCTCGTCCTCAGCTCCCCGGCGCTGGACGCGGGCCTGTCCGCCTTCCAGCGCGGGCTGCTCGGCGCCACGCTGCCGCTGCTGCCACACCTGGCCGTCGGCAACGGGCTGAACCCGTCCTGGGTCTCGCGCAGCGCGGACGTGGTCCAGGCCTACAAGGACGATCCGCTGGTCCACAACCGCATCACCCCGACGCTGGCGAAGATGATCGCCAGCTTCGGCCCCGAGACGCTGCCGCTGGTGCCGCGTTGGACCACGCCGACGCTGCTGATGTGGGCGGGCGCGGACCGCTGCGTCGCCCCCGCCGGCAGTGCCGCCTTCGCCGCCGCCGCTGCCGCGGGCGGCGCCGTGCAGGCCGTGCCCTTCCCGGGCCTGGCGCACGAGATCTTCAACGAGCCTGAGCGCGAACAGGTCTTCGCCCGCCTGCGCGCCTGGCTGGGCTCACGCTCCTAGAATCGGCTGATCCAGCCCCCATTCCCCATCCCGTCACTTTCCGCCCGGACCGGCCGCCCCGCGCGACCCCGGACCCAGCCAAGGCGGCCCACCGGCCGCGCAGGAGACCCGCATGAACGCACGTGATCCGTCGTTGCCGCTGCAGACCGATGAAATCAGCGCCCTGGGCGCCTTCGCCGAGAAGGTCTGGGACCAGGAGATCGTCCCCGCGCTGACCGACTACATCGCCATCCCCGCCAAGAGCCCGATGTTCGACGCCGACTGGCAGGCCAACGGCTACATCGAGCGCGTCGTCCGCGACGCCGCCCAATGGGTGGAAAGCAAGAAGATCCCCGGCCTGAAGCTGGAGGTCATCCGCCAGGAAGGCCGCACGCCGGTCATCTTCTTCGAGCTGCCGTCGACCAAGGCCGAGAGCACCGACACCGTCGTCCTCTACGGCCACCTGGACAAGCAGCCGGAGTTCAACGGCTGGCGCGCCGACCTCGGCCCGTGGACGCCGAAGTACGAGGACGGCAAGCTCTACGGCCGCGGCGGCGCCGACGACGGCTACGCGATCTACGCCTCGATCACCGCGCTGCTGGCGCTGGACCAGCAGGGCATCCCGCGCCCGCGCTGCGTCGGCCTGATCGAGGCCTGCGAGGAATCGGGCTCCTACGACCTGCCGGCCTACATCGACCTGCTCCGGCCGCGCCTGGGCAACGTGTCGCTGGTGGTCTGCCTGGACTCCGGCGCCGGCGACTACGACCGCCTCTGGATGACGACCTCGCTGCGCGGCATGGTCTCCGGCGTGCTCAAGGTCGAGGTGCTGACCGAAGGCATCCACTCCGGCGACGCGTCGGGCGTGGTGCCGTCCTCGTTCCGCATCCTGCGCCAGGTGCTGGACCGGCTGGAGGATTCCAAGACCGGCCGGCTGCTGCCCGAATCCTTCCATTGCGACATCCCCGGCGTGCGCTTCGAGCAGGCGCAGGCGACCGCGGCGATCCTGAAGGAAGAGGTCTACAAGCGTCTGCCCTGGGCCTGCGGCGCGGACGGCGGCCCCGTGCTGCCGGTGACCTCCGATCCGGTCGAGGTGTTGCTCAACCGCACCTGGCGGCCGACGCTGTCGGTGACCGGCGTGGACGGCTTCCCCGAACTGAAGAGCGCCGGCAACGTGCTGCGCCCGTACACGGCGTTCAAGCTGTCGCTGCGCCTGCCGCCGCTGATCGACGGCAACGAGGCGGCGCTGAAGCTCAAGGCGCTGCTCGAGGACAACGCGCCGTACAACGCCAAGGTCAGCTTCGTGCCGGACGGCCGTGCGGGTGCCTACGGCGCCACCGGCTGGAACACGCCGGAGCTGTCGCCGTGGCTGAGCCAGGTGCTGGACGACGCCAGCCAGGCCCACTTCGGCCAGCCGGTCGGCTACATCGGCCAGGGCGGCACGATCCCGCTGATGAGCATGCTGCAGAAGGGCTTCCCGGCCGCGCAGATGATGGTCTGCGGCGTGCTGGGTCCCAAGAGCAACGCCCACGGCCCCAACGAGTTCCTGCACGTGCCCTACGGCAAGCGCCTGACCGCCGCGGTGGCGCAGGTGATCGCCGCGCACCCCTGACCGCCGCGGACTCCCTGTAGGCGGCCCCGCGGACCGCGGGTCGCCATGGTCCGCTGATCGACACGCACAGAGAGGCGGCCCGCGGCGACGCGGCGTCCGCCCGAAGGAGACGGGATGGATCAGGTCAAGGCGATGCGGGTCTTCACCCGCGTGATCGACGAGGGCAGCCTCGCCGGCGCCGCGCGGGCCATGGACCTGGCGCCCGCCGTGGTCACGCGGCTGGTGGCGGACCTCGAAGAGCACCTCGGGGCGCGGCTGCTGAACCGCACGACGCGGCGGCTGTCGCTGACCGACGTCGGCGAGGGCTACCTCGAACGCTGCCGCCGCATCCTCAGCGACATCGAGGAGGCCGAGGCGCTCGCCTCCGCCGCGACCAACGAGCCGCGCGGCACGCTGCGCGTGCTGATCCCGCCGGCCATCGCGATCCATCAGCTGGCGCGGCACATGGCGCGCTTCCATGCGCTGTACCCGCTGGTCAGCGTCGAGCTGGTCGCGCCGGGGCCCGTCGACACGCTCGACGAGAGCTTCGACATCACCGTCATCTCCACGCGCAGCCCGCTGCAGGGCGACTTCATCGCCCGCAAGCTGGCGCGCACCGAGGTGATCCTGTGCGCGTCGCCCGAGTACCTGGGCCGGCGCGGCAAGCCGCAGCATCCGTCCGACCTCAAGCAGCACGACGTCATGCTGCCGCCGATCCATGAGCTGACCCGCGGCGTGACCTTCGAGCGCTGCGGCGCGGACGGCCTCACCACGGAGAGCTTCTTCGCGATCCCCAGCCGGCCGGTGATGACGACCTCCTCGGTCGACACCAAGTACGCCTGCGCGCTGCATGGGCTGGGCGTGGCGGGACTGCCGTCCTTCGTCGTCGGCGACGCGCTGATGGAAGGGGCGCTCGAGCGCGTGCTGCCGCAGTGGCGCATCTACAGCTACCAGCTGTGGGCCGCGATGCCGACCCGCAAGTTCGTCCCGGCGCGCACCCGCGCGTTCATGGATTTCCTGGTCGAGATCTTCGGCGGGAAGGACGAGGATCCGTGGCTCACCGCCGCGGGATGCCCGTCGTATCGGGCGGCGCAGGAGTTCCTGGCCGCGCAGGCCGCCAAGGCCGCCGCCACGCCCGCCGAGGGCGACTGAGGCAGCGCGGGCGCCCGGCCGCGTTGCTTAGACGCCTCAGCGCAAGCTGAAACCGACCTGCGTGTACTGCGGCTGCAGATCTTCGATCAGGCGCAGCAGCGGCGACAGCTCGATGTAGCGCGTCGCCGTCTTCACCACGTAGGCGTAGAAGCGCGGCAGGTCTTCCGCGTAATGCGGCTTGCCGTCGCGGTGCTTGAGCCGGCAGAAGATGCCCATGATCTTCAGTTGCCGCTGCAGCACGGTCCATTCGAGGCGGCGCCAGAACAGGCCGAAGTCCAGCGCCATCTCGTGCGGGTCCTCGCCGTTCGGGTCCAGGCCGAAGAGGCCGGCGCGCTTCGCGCCTTCCCGAGTAGCGCACCGCCCAGTCGAGCTCCTCGGCCTCCTCCCAGGAGATGAACGCGTCGCGCATCAGCGAGGCGATGTCGTAGGTGACCGGGCCCATCACCGCGTCCTGGAAATCGAGGATGCCGGGCCTGGCGAAGGACGCGGTGCCGGCGGCACTGGCAGTGTCGGAGGCGGTTCCCGCCGGGCAGACCATCAGGTTGCGCGGCATGTAGTCGCGGTGCATCGGCACGCGCGGCTGCGCCAGCACGTTGGCCGACAGCAGCGCCACGGTGCGGTCCCAGTAGCCGCGCTGCTTGTCGTTCCAGGTCTTGCCGTGGTGGGCCTGGACGCACCAGTCGACGAAGATCTGCAGCTCGCGGCGCACGAAGGCATCGTCGAACAGCGGGAGCGCGCCGTCGGCGCGGGCTGCGTCGCTGGTCTGCCAGCGCAGCAGCGCGGCGGTGGCGTCGCGCATCAGCACGCGGGGCGTTTCCGAGTCGCCGGCGCGTTGCGCGGCGAGCAGCGCGTCCAGGTAGGACGCGGTGCCGAGGTCTTCCATCAGCGCGAAGCCGAGCCCGGCATCGTGCGCGAGCATCTCCGGCACATGCAGGCCGCGTTCGGCCATCAGGGCGCCGACCTTGACGAAACTCGCCACCTGATTCGGCGAGGCCGGATCGTCCATGACGATCCGCGTGCCGCCGTCCGTCGTGGCGATGCGCAGGTAGCGGCGGAAGCCCGCGTCGCTGCTGGCCGCGGCGAGCGTCTCCTCGCGCAGCCCGTGCGTCGCCACGAGGGGCGCCAGCCAGCGATGGAATCGGGCGGCACGGTCGGCATCGGGCCAGAGCGGGGACGATGCGTGCGGGGCGGAAGGGGTCATCGGCGGGAGAAGCAGAAGGGCCGCTGCGCGAGCGGCCCCGGGGTCGGTGACAAGGCGCTCCGGCGGTCCTGCCGGCTCGCGAGCCTCGTGGATAATGATTCTACAAACCCCCGGGCAGCGCGGCGCGACCGACGCGCGGCCGCCTGACCTCTGCAAGACGCTGCCCGCCTGATGCGCCCACCGGTTCCCCGTCCCCGTCCGATCTCGCTGGCCGCCGCCCTGGCGGTCGCGTTGCCCGCGTTCTCCGCGGCTTCCGCGCAAGCACAGGAGTCCGCCGGCCAGCCGCTGATCCTCAAGTCGGTCAAGCAGTTGCACCAGACCAAGCGCAAGGACGCCCGTCCCGCGATGGCCCTGAGCGCCGACCGCATCACCAGCGACATGGACCAGACCTCCACCGCCGAGGGCGACGTCCAGCTGCGCTACGGCGGCATGCTGCTGAGGTCGAAGACGCTGCGCTACGACTACCCGCAGGACCTGGCCACGGCCGAGGGCGATGTCGAGCTCAGCCAGAACGGCGCCGTGCTGCGCGGACCGAAGCTGGAACTCTTCGTCGACAAGTTCGAAGGCCAGCTCGAAAGCCCGACCTACTTCTTCGCCGCGACCGGCGGCAGCGGCAGCGCGCGGGCGATCCACTTCCTCGGCGACCAGCGCATGCGGGCCGACGAGGCGACCTACTCGACCTGCCCGGTGTCGGAGAAGGGGGAGAAGGACGCCGCCGATGCCGCCAGCGGAAAGGGCAAGCGCGACTGGGAACTGGTCACCAGCAGCCTGAACCTGGACTTCGATGCCGGCGAGGGCGTCGCCAAGGACGCCGTGGTGCGTTTCCTCGGCGTGCCCATCCTGGCCGCGCCGTCGCTGAGCTTCCCGCTCGGCGACCAGCCCAAGTCCGGCCTGCTGCCGCCCAACGTCAACATCGACAACCGCAGCGGCGTCGAGTACAGCCAGCCCTTCTACTGGAGCATCGCCCCCCAACCGCGACGCGACGATCACGCCCTTCGTGATGACGCGCCGCGGTCCCGGTGTCGACACCCAGTTCCGCTACCTGGAGCCGGGCCACCGCGGCCAGATCGACTACGCGCTGCTGCCGCACGACCGGGTCACCGGCATCTCGCGCTGGGACCTGCGGCTGAACGCCGACGGCGACGTAATGCCGAACTGGACCTACAACGTCCATACCGAGCGCGTCTCCGACGACAACTACTGGAAGGACCTGCGCAGCCGCATGCTGTCGCAGACGCCGCGCCTGCTGTCGACGGACCTGCGCACGCAGCGCGACTTCAGCTTCAACTGGGGCGAGATGCAGACCTACGCGCGGGTCCAGAAGTGGCAGCCCCTGCAGGTCGCGCAGGTCGAGGACCAGTTCGCCTCGCCATACCAGCGTTCGCCGCAGATCGGCGTGCGGCTGCAGACCGGTGCGGACGAATCCGTGCTGGCCGGTTACCTGCCCACCGGCCGCCGCGCGCGGCTCGAGGGCGGCCTGGAGCTCGAGTACAACCGCTTCGACCTGCCCGGCGGCGCGCTGGGCTCGCAGACGCAGACCGGCGAACGGGTGCACCTGCTCGGCCACGTCAGCCTGCCCTTCAGCGGCGCGGCGTGGTGGCTGATCCCGAAGATGTCGATCAACGCGGCGAGCTACAACCTCGACCAGGCGATCGACGTGACCGGCCGGCGCTCGATCGGCCGCACCATCCCGACCTTCAGCGTCGACCATGGCTGGATCCTGGAGCGCAACACCTCGCTGTTCGGCCAGGCGATGCGCCAGACGCTGGAGCCGCGCCTGCTGTACGTCAACACGCCGTACCGCGACCAGAGCGCGATGCCCAACTTCGACGCGGCGCCGCGGGACTACAACTTCGATTCGGTCTTCGCGGAGAACCAGTTCTCCGGCGTCGACCGCGTCAACGACGCCAACATGCTGGCCTTCGGCGCGACCACGCGCTGGATCGAGGACGAGCGCGGCGAGGAGCAGCTGCGCCTGGGCATGGTCCAGCGCTACCTGTTCCGCAACCAGCAGATCACGCCAGACGGCAGCCCGCAGACGCACCGCCTGTCCGACGTGGTGCTGCTGGCCTCGGCGCACTTGAACCAGGCCTGGTGGACCGACAGCACGCTGCAGCTGAACTCCGCCGACGGCAAGGTCGAGCGGACCGTGCTGCGGCTGCGTTATTCGCCGGGCCCGTTCCGGACCGTCAGCGCGTCCTATCGCCTGGCCCGCGGGCAGAGCGAGCAGGTCGAGCTGGCCTGGCAATGGCCGCTGTTCGGACCCGACCGCAAGTCGGTCGCCGGCGGACCCGGCTGCGCCGGCGCCTGGTACGGCGCGGGCCGCCTGCAGTACAGCATGCGCGACAAGCGCTTCACCGATTCCGTGATCGGCGCCGAGTACGACTCCGGCTGCTGGATCCTGCGCGTCGGCGCGGAACGCCAGGCCACCGGCCGCGCGGAAACCAACACCCGACTGATCCTCCAATTGGAGCTGGTCGGCCTGTCGCCGCTCGGTTCCAATGCCCTGAAAGTGTTGAGAGACAATATTCCGGGTTACCGTTCGCTGAGCTCCGAGCGCTCGGCTTTTGGCACATATGACTGAACTGCGTTCGATGCGACATCTCAAGCCGGTGGCGGCCACCCTCCTGTCCCTGATCGCCGCCCTGGCCGGCTCGGCATCCTCGGCGCAGACGACGCGCGCTCCAAGCCCTGCGACCGCGGCTTCCGCGCCTGCCGCGGCGGCGTCCGCGCCGGCGGTCAACCGCCCCGTGGTCGAACAACGGCAACTCAAGCCGGGCGACTACATCGCGGTGATCGTCAACACGGACATCGTGGCGGCGTCGGAAGTGATCCAACGCACCGAGCGCGCCCGTGAGGAAGCCCGTCAGCGCGGCCAGACCGTCACCAACGAGCTGCTGCACAAGCAGGCGGTGGACAGCCTGGTCGATGAACGCGTGGTCGTGACCTACGCCCGCGAGAACGGCCCGCGCGTGGACGAGCCGGAACTCGACCGTGTCGTCGCCAACGTCGCCACCCAGAACAAGCTGACCTTGCCCGAGCTGCGCCAGCGTCTGGCCGCCGAAGGCATCGACTTCAAGCGTTTCCGCGAGAACCTGCGCGACCAGATGCTGAGCGAACGTGTCCGCGAGCGCGAGGTGCAAGGTCGCATCCGCATCACGGACGGCGACATCGACAAGTACCTGGAAGAGCGCCAGGCCGCGTTGCAGGGCCGCGCGCAGCTGAACATCGCGCAGATCCTGGTGCCGGTGCCGGAAGGCCTGGGCGTGGCGGGCGTGGCCGAGCGCAAGGCGCGCGCCGATGCGGCGCTGGCGCGCATCCAGGCCGGTGAGGATTTCGCCAAGGTCGCCCGCGAGGTGTCGGAAGACGCCAACAAGAACCGCGGCGGCGAGATCGGCCTTCGCGCCGCGGACAAGCTGCCCGACGTCTTCGTCGACGCGGTCAAGGACCTGAAGGACGGCGAAGTGCGGTCGCAGCCGCTGCGCTCCGAGGCCGGCTTCCACGTGCTGAAGCTGATCGAGCGCCAGACCGGCAAGGCCTCGATCAACGTGGTCGTGCAGACCCGCGCGCGCCACATCCTGCTGCGTCCGTCCGAGCAACTGAGCCCCGAGCAGGCCACCCGCCGGCTGGTCGAGTTCAAGCGTGCGATCGAGTCCGGCCGCGCCACCTTCGAGCAACTGGCCCGCGCCAACTCGGAAGACGGCAGCGCGCAGGAAGGCGGCGACCTGGGCTGGGTCTCGCCGGGCGGCTTCGTGCCCGAGTTCGAGCAGGCCATGGACGCGTTGCCGCTCAAGGGCATCTCGGACCCGGTGCCGTCGCGTTTCGGCATCCACCTGATCCAGGTGATGGAGCGCCGCGACGTGGTGCTCGACACGAAGCAGCTGCGCGAGCAGGCCCGCAATGCGCTGCGCGAGCGCAAGTACGACGACGCCTACAACGACTGGATGAAGGAAATGCGCGCCCGCGCCTTCATCGAGACGCGCGAGTGGCTGGACTGAGCGGCCGGGACTGAGTTCATGGGACATGTCGCGCGCAAGCGCTTCGGCCAGCACTTCCTGACCGACAAGGCCATCATCGATGGCATCGTCGATGCGATCGCGCCCGGCGAGGACCAGGCCATGGTCGAGATCGGCCCGGGCCTGGGCGCGATGACGCTGCCGTTGCTGCAGCGCCTGCCGGCGTCCAGCCGGCCGTTGACCGTCATCGAGCTCGATCGTGATCTCGCCGCCCGCATGCGCAAGCGCGGCGACGTGACGGTCATCGAGTCTGACGTGCTGAAGGTCGACTTCGCCGCGCTGGCCGCCGAGCGCGGCCGCAAGCTGAAGGTCGTCGGCAACCTGCCGTACAACATCTCGTCGCCGATCCTGTTCCACCTGCTGGGCTTCGTGGACCACGTGGTCGACCAGACCTTCATGCTACAGAAGGAAGTCGTCGACCGCATGGCCGCCAGCCCGGGCGGCAAGGACTACGGCCGACTGAGCGTCATGCTGCAGTGGCGTTACGACGTCGAGGCGCTGTTCGACGTGCCGCCGGAAGCCTTCGATCCGCCGCCGCGGGTCGACTCCGCGATCGTGCGCATGGTGCCGCTGTCGGCGCCGGCCCAGATCGACGAGGCGCTGCTGAGCGAGCTGGTCGCGTCGGCCTTCTCGCAGCGCCGCAAGCTGCTGCGGCATTCGCTCGGCAAGTGGCTGGAAGCCCGCGGCTTCCAGGGCGAGTTCAACCTGCAGCGCCGCGCCGAGGAAGTGCCGGTGGCGGAGTTCGTCGCGCTGGCGCTGGCTGTCCAGGGCTGAGCTCGTCGCGACTCCACGCGATTCCACGCGGTTCGTGCGATTCGATGGCTCAAACAAAAAGGCCTTCCGTCGCCGGAAGGCCTTCTGCATCGGACCCGAGGGTCAGTCGTTCTTCAATCCATCACGCGGCGCTGAGCCACATGGACGTATCGAAGGCACTGCACATCATCGGCATGTTCATGCCGAAGTTCGGATTCGGATTCGCCTTGGTGCTCTTGAGCACCGGCTTCGCTTCGGGGGCCACCTCAGTCGCCCGCTCCCATGACCCTTGTTCTTGGGAGCGGGCTACTGAAAAGAATAGAAACACCGGAATGAGACTTTCCGCTCGGCCCAGAAATCGGCCGCCTCGCGGAAGACGTCGAGCAACTGCTCGCGCGCCTCACGGTCGAACTTCGCATGGTCCGGCAACTGGTCCAGCACCACGACGAAACCCGGTTGCGTGCCCGACTTGTGGACCAGATTGGTCATGCAGTCGTACAGCGCTTCCATGTTCTTCCCGAAGTGCGCCGGGAACAGGAAATTGCTGGCAATCAATTCCAGCACGTCCTGTTTGGTCTCCGCTGGAGCCAGGTCGGCGTACAGGAAGTGTTGGCCGGCGTCCTGCGCGGCCTGCATCAAGTCCTCGACCCGGTAGGCTCTGATCGCCTGCACGATGTTGGGACGGACTGTCTGCAAAAGCATTGTCGCGTTCCTCCTAGATGGGGTTCCGAGTTCATGTCCAACCCTCGCCGTGGCCCCGGACAGAACCCGCTGGGGAGCCTGCGATCGTCGGTGGCATGGGTGGGGTCAGAGAGGGTTAACCCTGAACTCTGAAACCGAGATGGTACAGAAACGGACCCGAATGCTCAAGCCGGGGGGCTCCCTGAATGCCCTAAAAAGCGGCACTGTGAGCGTGCGCACACATTCGGTCTTTACTCAGCCAGCGCTGGTAGTCATCCGCCAGAAATTGACTGGTGAGCCGCTACAAACTTTTTATATAGGCCGGGTCGCAGGTCGGGTTTAAAGGCCCTCTGCGGGCCCCGTCCAGGGGCGTGAGGGTCCCGGCGACCGAATATTCTTCGGTCGCCGGGCGCGCGTCCGGGCAGGGACGCGAGACCGCGCGGGACTGGATTTCCGAAGGAATCCGTCAGGATCTCAACGGGCCGCGTTCGCGTCCGCGACGGTCAGGGCCGTCATGTTCACGATGCGGCGGACGGTGGCGGACGGCGTGAGCACATGGACCGGCTTGGCCGCGCCCAGCAGCACCGGCCCGATGGCGATGCCGCCGCCGGCGGCCGTCTTCAGCAGGTTGTAGCTGATGTTCGCGGCGTCGATGTTGGGCATGACCAGCAGGTTGGCTTCGCCCGTCAGCGTGCTCTTGGAGACCAGCTGGTCGCGGTAGTGCGGGTCGAGCGCGGCGTCGCCGTGCATCTCGCCGTCGGCCTCCAGCCAGGGCGCCTGCTCCTTGATCAGCGCCAGCGCGTCGCGCATCTTGACCGCGGACGGGCAGTTGCTCGAGCCGAAATTGCTGTGCGACAGCAGCGCCGCCTTCGGACGCAGGCCGAAGCGCATCATTTCCTCGGCCGCCATCTGCGTGATCTCGGCGATCTGCTCGGCGGTCGGGTCGTAGTTGACGTGCGTGTCGACCAGCATGACCTGACGGCCCGGCAGGATCAACCCGTTCATGCAGGCGAAGGTCTTGACGCCGGGGCGCTTGCCGATGACCTGGTCGATGTACTGCAGGTGCATCGCGGTATTGCTCCAGGTGCCGCAGAGCATCCCGTCGACTTCCCCTTGTGCAGCATCATGGCGCCGATCAGCGTCAGGCGGCGGCGCATCTCGATCTTGGCGAGCTGCTGGGTCACGCCCTTGCGCTCGGTCATCTCGAGGTAGGTCTGCCAGTAGTCGCGGTAGCGGTGGTCGAACTCGGTGTTCACCACGTCGTAGTCGCGACCTTCTTGCAGGCGCAGGCCGAAGCGCTCGCAGCGTTGCGCGATGACCTGCGGACGGCCGATCAGCGTCGGGCGGGCGATGCCCTCGTCGATGACGATCTGCACGGCGCGCAGCACGCGTTCCTCTTCGCCTTCGGCGTAGGCCACGCGCTTGTGCTTGGCCTTCTTCGCGATCTGGAAGATCGGCTTCATCGTCGTGCCGGAGGCGTAGACGAAGCTCTGCAACTTCTCCAGGTAGGCCGGCATGTCGGCGATCGGACGCAGCGCGACACCCGAGGCTTCCGCCGCCAGCGCGACCGCCGGAGCGATCTTCATCATCAGGCGCGGGTCGAAGGGCTTCGGGATCAGGTACTCGGGGCCGAAGCTCAGGTTCGCGCCCGCATACGCGGCGGCGACGACTTCGCTCTGCTCCGCCTGCGCGAGCTCGGCGATCGCATGGACGGCGGCGATCTCCATCTCATCGTTGATCGTCGTCGCGCCGCAGTCCAGGGCGCCGCGGAAGATGTAGGGGAAGCACAGGACGTTGTTGACCTGGTTCGGATAGTCCGTCCCGGCCCGTGGCCATCAGCGCGTCGTTGCGGATCGCGTGGACGTCCTCCGGCTGGATCTCGGGATTCGGGTTGGCCAGGGCGAAGATGATCGGCGTGGCCGCCATCGACGCGACCATGTCCTGCTTGAGCACGCCGCCCGCCGACAGACCCAGGAAGATGTCCGCGCCGGCGATCACGTCGCGCAGGCTGCGCTGCTCGGTGGGCTGGGCGTAGATGGCTTTGTCCGGATCCATCAGCTCGGTGCGGCCTTCATAGACGACGCCGGCCAGGTCGGTCACCCAGATGTTCTCGCGCGGCAGCCCCAGCTTGACCAGCAGGTTCAGGCAGGCGAGGGCGGCGGCGCCGGCGCCCGAGGTCACCAGCTTCACCGACTTGATGTCCTTGCCCGCGACCTTCAGGCCGTTGAGCAGGCCGGCGGCGACCACGATGGCGGTGCCGTGCTGGTCGTCGTGGAAGACGGGGATCTTCATCCGCTTGCGCAGCTCGCGCTCGACGTAGAAGCAGTCCGGCGCCTTGATGTCCTCGAGGTTGATGCCGCCGAAGGTGGGCTCCAGCGCGGCGATCACGTCGACCAGCTTGTCGAGGTTGTGCTTCTCGTCGATCTCGAGGTCGAAGACGTCGATGCCGGCGAATTTCTTGAACAGGACGCCCTTGCCTTCCATGACCGGCTTGGAGGCCAGCGGTCCGATGTCGCCCAGGCCCAGCACGGCGGTGCCGTTGGAGATCACCGCGACCAGATTGCCGCGCGAGGTGTAGCGGAACGCGTTGGCGGGGTCGGCGACGATCTCCTCGCACGCGGCGGCCACGCCCGGCGAGTACGCCAGGGCCAGGTCACGCTGGTTGATCAGCTGCTTGGTGGCCGCGATGGCGATCTTCCCGGGGGTCGGGAACTCGTGATATTCGAGAGCGGCCTGGCGCAACTGCGCACGTTTTTCTTCGGACGTGGACATGGGGGACTCTTCTGGTTGAAACCGGTCCGCCGTCGTGGGCCGGGTCGGCGATTGTAGGAGTCCGCCCCGACGGCGGCAGTGCGGACTATGCGTATGCTGCATGTCGGGAGGGCCGCAGGCACATACGCGAAACTGCGCATCGCCAGGGGCCTCCGGCGCGCCATACTGCCTGCCCCGCACGCGCGCGAGACACTTGCCAGGCGCTTGGCGCAGTGCGCCCGGGCGATCCTTTCAATCGCCTTTCACGCTGCGTTCACGCGTCACGTGCCGACTTCCCTTTCGACGTCCCTTCGATCCGCTTGCCTGCTCCGACCATCATGCGGCCCGCCGCTCCCTTCACCCCGTCGGCACCGGGCGCCCGGCCGCGGCGCTGGCGTCGCGCCTTGCTGTGGGGGACGCTGGTCGCGCTGCTGCTGATCGCGCAGTCGCTGCTGCTGTCGCTGACCTTGAGCCATGAAGCGGCGCGCGCCCAGGAGGCGTCGGACCTGGCGGCGGCCGAGGTGACCGCGCGCGCCAAGCAGCTGATCGGTCGCGACCTGCAAGGGCTGCAGGGCCTCATGTGGGCCGAGGACGACGACTGGCGCGGCAACGCCGCCGCGCAGCTGCGCCAGACGCGCGTGCTGCTGCGCATCGAGCTGCGCGACTCCGAGCGCCAGGTCCGTCGCGCGGTCGACTCGCCTTACGCGCCGCCGCTGTTCTCCATCCTGGCACGCGAGCAGCTGCAGATCGAGACCGAACTCGCCTGCATTGCCGCGCTTCGGCAGGGCACGCCGCTGTTCTCGCGCTCGTACTTCGTGCCGGGTCCGGGCGGCGACGGCATGGAGGTCGCCGACCTCTGCCTGCCGCGCGTGCGCGCCGGGGAGCCGCGCTCCTACGTCGTCGCGACGATGGGCCTGCGGCCGCTGCTGGAGGAGTCGATCTCGCAGGACCAGGCGCGCCGCTTCGAGATGTCCTTCGTCGAGGGCGACGGCACGCGCCTGGCGCGCACCGGCCTGACGCGCGGCAGCGGCTTCTACCTGTCGGAGCGTCTGCTCGACCTGCCCGGCCTGAGCCTCCAACTGCGCGTCGACAACGCGACCGGGCGGCCGCAGCTGATCCCGAACCTGGCGACGGCGCTGGTGCTCGGCCTGTCCATGGCGCTGTTCGCGCTGGTCATCATCCTGGCGCGCGACACCCGCAAGCGCGCGCAGGCGGAACATGCGCTGGCGGAGTCGCTGGCCTTCCGGCAGGCGATGGAGAGCTCGCTGATCACGGGACTGCGCGCGCGCGACCTGGACGGCAACATCAGCTACGTGAATCCGGCGTTCTGCGCGATGGTTGGCTACCCGGCGGAGGAGGTGGTCAACACCGGCCGTCCGCCGCACGCGCCGCCGTACTGGCCGCCGGAGTTCACCGATGAATACTGGCGCCGGCACCACGACCGCGAGGCGCGCTGGGAAGCCGGGCTGCCGCCGCGCGAGGGCTTCGAGACGGTCTTCGCCCGCAGCACGGGCGAGCGTTTCCCGGTGATGATCTACGAGGCGCCGCTGCTGAACGCCGAAGGCCAGCAGACCGGCTGGATGAGCGCGGTGCTGGACCTGAGCGCGCAGCGCAAGGTCGAGGAGCTGTCGCGTCAGCAGTCGGACCGGCTGCAGGCGACGGCGCGGCTGGCGACGGTGGGCGAGATGGCCTCGCTGCTGAGCCACGAGCTGAACCAGCCGCTGGCGGCGATCGCGAGCTACGCGACGGCCTCGATCAACCTGATGGTGCGCGAGGCCGACGATCCCCAGACGCCGGCGATGGTGCGCCAGGCCGTGACGCGCATCGCCGAGCAGGCCGAGCGCGCCGGCCGCGTCATCAAGAGCGTGCACGACTTCGTCCGTCGCCGCGAGGCGGCCCGGGAATGGGTGAACGTGGAGCAGCTGCTGGACGCGGTGCTGCCGCTGATCCGGCTGCAGGCGCGCAAGAGCGGCGCGCGCATCGAGATGGACCTGGCCAAGGGCCTGCCGCGCGTGCGCTGCGACCGGACGATGGTCGAGCAGGTGCTGCTGAACCTCACCCGCAATGCGATCCAGGCGATGGACGGTCCGACGCCGCTGGCCGACCGGACGTTGATCATCCAGGTGAAACGGCTGCAGCCGCGCTGGCTGAGCTTCGCGGTGATCGACCGCGGGCCCGGCATTCCGCCGGAAGTGGCGCGCCAGCTGTTCACGCCGTTCTTCACGACCCGGACCGAGGGCATGGGCCTGGGCCTGAGCCTGTGCCGCACGGTCGTGGAGCAGCACGGCGGCGCCATGGATTTCGAAAGCCGCGTCGCGCCCGCGTCGCCGACCGGGACCGAGTTCCGATTCAGCCTGCCGTGCGAGGATGCGCCTGGTTCGGCCCTGAAGTCCGGGACCGAGCGCTTCCCCGTCACTGGATCTGGAGAGTCGTCCGCATGAAGCCGCAGTCCCTGCCGATGGTCTACCTCGTCGACGACGAGGAAGTGGTGCGCGACGCGCTCGCCTGGCTGCTGCGCTCGCGGCGGCTGTTGTCCGAAGGCTTCGGCAGCGCCGAGGCCTTCGAGTCGATGCTGGACGGCCTGCCGCGCAGCGGGCGCGACTGGCCGTCGGCGCCGAGCTGCCTGCTGCTGGACGTGCGGATGCCCGGGATGAGCGGCCTGGCGCTGTTCGAGCGGCTCATCGAACGCGGCCTGCTGGAGACGCTGCCGGTGATCTTCCTGACCGGCCATGGCGACGTGCCGACGGCGGTCGCGGCGGTGAAGCAGGGCGCCTACGACTTCGTCGAGAAGCCCTTCTCGGACAACGCGCTGGTGGACCGCGTCGAGCATGCGCTCGCGCAGAGCGCGGAGGCGATCTCCGCGCGCGACGCGAAGCTGGCTCTTGGCCATCGCGTCGGCGACCTGACCGAGCGCGAACGCGAGGTGATGCAGCTGGTCGTCCAAGGCCTGCCCAACAAGCTGATCGCGGACCAGCTCAACATCAGCGTGCGCACGGTGGAGGTCCATCGCGCGCGGGTCTTCGAGAAGATGGATGTGAAGTCCGCGGTCGAACTGTCCAACCTGCTGCGCGGCGACAATGCCGCCCATGGGTGATTCTTCTGACGCATCGGGTGCGGGCGGGCGCCGGGACGGCCGGCCGCTGGGCGAGTTCGACCTGATCGACCGCTTCTTCGGCCGCACGGGGCGCGCCGGCCGGACCGAGGGGGGCGCGGTGACGTTGGGCATCGGCGACGACTGCGCGGTGCTGACGCCGTCGGCGGGCCATCACTGGCTGGTGACGGCGGACATGCTGGTCGAGGGCCGGCACTTCCTGTCGACGGTGTCGCCGCGGCGGCTCGGCCACAAGGCGCTGGCGGTGAACCTCAGCGACCTCGCGGCCTGCGGCGCGACGCCGAAGGCCTTTCTCCTGTCGCTGGCGCTGCCGCGCGTCGACGAGACCTTCCTGGCGGGCTTCGCGCAGGGGCTGTTCGAGCTCGCGGACGCGCATCACATCGTGCTCGCCGGCGGCGACACGACGGCGGGGCCGCTCAACATCAACATCACCGCGATGGGCGAAGTGCCGGCTGGCCAGGCGCTGCTGCGCTCGGGCGCGCAGGTGGGCGACGACGTCTGGGTCAGCGGCACGCTCGGCGATGCGCGGCTGGCGCTGGAGGTGTTCCGGGGGACGCTGTCGCTGAGCGCGGCGCAGTTCGACGAAGCCCGCCTGCGGATGGAAATGCCCGAGCCGCGTGTCGCGCTCGGCCGCGCGCTGCGCGGGATCGCGACGAGCGCCGTGGACGTCTCGGACGGGCTGGCCGGCGACATCGGCCATGTGTTGAAGCGCTCCAACGTCGGCGCGACGCTGCGGCTCGCGGACCTGCCGCGCTCGGCGGTGCTGGGCGCGATGCCGGAGGACATCCAGCAGCTGTGCCTGCTGAGCGGTGGCGACGATTACGAACTTGTCTTCACCGCGCCGTCGGAGGCGCGCGAGCGCGTGCTCGATGCGGGGCGCGCGTCCGGCACGCCGGTGTACCGCATCGGCCGCATCGACGAAGAACCCGGCCTGCGCGTCGTCGATGGCGCGGGCCGGCCACTGCAGGGCATGCTGCAGAGTTTCGACCACTTCAAATCATGAGCGCGGTGCGTCCGACTTTCGGCTTTATGGCGAGGCACCCCGCGCACTGGATCGCGATGGGTTTCGGCAGCGGCCTGGCGCCGAAGGCGCCGGGCACCGTGGGCACGCTGTGGGGCTGGGCCGCGTTCGCGATCCTGAACCTGTGGCTGACGCCGCTGCTGTGGGGCGTGGTGATCGCCGCGAGCATCCCGATCGGCTGGTGGGCCTCGACGGTCACCGCGCGGAACCTGCGGACCTGCGATCCGGGCTCGGTCGTGTGGGACGAGATCGTCGCGATCTGGCTCGTGCTGTGGCTGATCATGCCGGCGGGCTTCTGGTGGCAGCTGGCGGCGTTCGGTGTGTTCCGCTTCTTCGACGCGGCGAAGCCGGGGCCGGTGCGCTGGGCCGACGCGCTGTTCAAGATCGAACCCGGACAGCCGGTGACGGTGTGGCAAGGCTTCGGCATCCTGTTCGACGATCTCGTGGCGGCCGGATGTACGCTTGTGGTGTTGGCCGGCGCGAGGGCGTTGCTGCAATGAGGAGATCCCCATGCTGTTTCCCGACGAATCCGAACTGATCGAACGCATCGCCCTGGCGCTGATCCAGCGCAAGGAGCGCATGGGCACCGCGGAGTCCTGCACCGGCGGGCTGATCGCGGCGGCATGCACGAGTCTGGCGGGATCGAGCCAGTGGTTCGAGCGCGGCGTGGTGAGCTACACCAACCAGGCGAAGACGGAACTGCTCGGCGTGCCGGCGGCGCTGATCACCCTGCACGGCGCGGTGAGCGGAGAAGTGGCCGAGCAGATGGCGCGCGGGCTGGTGGCGCACGCGCCGATCGACTGGGCGATCGCGGTGACCGGCGTGGCCGGACCGGGCGGCGGTACCGAGAACAAGCCGGTCGGGACGGTGTGGCTGGCGCTGATGCACGGCCGCCAGCGCGTGCGCGTGTGGAAGGAGCACTTCACCGGCGACCGGCATGCGGTGCGCGCGCAGACCGTGCGCGCGGGGCTTGAGGCGCTGTGTGATGCCCTTGAGGACAGAGATTCCTGACAGGCGTCGATCAGGCTCATGCACGGAAGATCCCGAGGACGTCTCGGGACAGATGCAGGATTCTTTGCACGTGGACGAGCTTCGCAATTGCGTCAACGGTATAGAAGATGCCGTAACTGCGATAGGTCCGACGTCGGAGGTCAGGATGCTCGGGAATCCTCGCATAAGGAAATGCTTCGGCCATGGTCTGCAAGCCATGCACTTTCAGGCGAAGTTCAGCGACGAACGAAACAGCTCGTCGAGGATCGTCGCGGGCGATGTAGTCGCCGATGGACTCCAGATCATCTTCCGCCTCCGGCAGGAGGCGGACGATCATTTTCGAGCGGCCTCGGACATGGCCTTGTACTTCGCACTCAGGCGGTCGAAGACCTCATCGGCAGGCTTGCCGCCGCCTGCAGCGGCGATCGCCTTGCCCCGCGTGATGGAGTCCGAAAACTCCTTGAGCTTGGCCTCACGCCACCCCCGCAGCGCCACGCTGTCGCGCAGCACCTCCGTGCGCGACGAGTACTTTCCCGCTCTCGATCAGATCCAGCACGATGGCCTCCAGTTCGGGTCCCAAATCTGCGTGAATCATCTCGTTGAGTCCTGAGGAAAGAAATCGCTTCAGAGGGGGAGATCGCATTCCCAATCGGCGGGAGCAAAGTGGAGGAATTGACTCGCAAGAGTGAGTGGGTCACCGATGGCCGACGGTCATCCAAGGCAAGACCTGTCCCCCTCACAACCCCGCCAGAATGGTGTTCGCTCTCGCGTCTCCCAGGTCCGGCGGCTGCCAGCCGCGGAGCCAATCGGCGAACTTCTCCGCCGGCATCGGCCGCGACAGGTAGTAGCCCTGTCCCTGGTCGCAGCCCAGCGTCTGAAGCAGCGTCCATTGCTTGGCCGTCTCCAGCCCCTCGGCCACCACCGTCAGCCCCAGGTTGTGCGCCAGCTCGATCGTCGAGCGCACGATCTTCGCGTCGTCGATGTCGCGCTCCATGTTCATCACGAAGCTGCGGTCGATCTTCAGCTCGTCCACCGACAGCTGCTTCAGATACGCCAGCGACGAGTACCCCGTCCCGAAGTCGTCGATCGACAGCTTGAACCCGAGCGCGTGCAACTGTTCGAGGGTCTGCAGCGCGCGCTGCGGATCGTCCATGATCGCGGACTCGGTGATCTCCAGGCACAGCGCCGGCGGCGGCACGCCCGCCACCAGGTCCGCCACCTTGATCGGCAGGTCCTGGTCCATCAGGTCGCGTGTCGACAGGTTCACGCTGATCGGCAACGCGAGGCCATCCCGTTGCAAGGCCATCCACGCCTGCGCCGAGGCATGCAGCACCCACGCGGTGATCTGGCGGATGAAGCCCGTCTGCTCGGCGAACGGGATGAATTCCATCGGCGGCACCAGGCCGCGCGTCGGATGCTGCCACCGCACCAGCGCCTCCGCGCCCGAGATCTTCTGGCCGTGCAGATCCACCTTCGGCTGCAGGAACAAGCGCAGTTCACCGGCGTCGATCGCATGCCGCAACTCGCTCAGCAGCGACAGCGATTCCTGGCTGGCCGCATCCATGCTCGGTGCATAGACCTCGCAGCCGCTCTGGCCGCGCTTGGCCGCGTGCATCGCCAGCTCCGCGCGTGCCAGCAGCAGCATCGGGTCGCGCCCGTGCTGCGGGTACAGCGCCACGCCCATCCCCGCAGACAGATCCACCGTCTGATCGTCGATGCTCAGGGCCCGTTCGAAGTCGCGCTGGATGCGCTTGCAGATCGCCTCGGCCCGGGTCGCGCCGGCGCCCTCGATCAGCAGCAGGAACTCGTCGCCGCCCACCCGCGCGATCAGGCTCACCTCATCCTTCAACAGGTGCTGCAGCCGATCCGCCACCGCGCGCAGCAGCCGGTCGCCGAAGGGGCGCCCCAGCACGTCGTTGACATGCTTGAAGCGATCCAGGTTCAGCATCAGCAGCGAGAAGCGCACGTCGCTGTCCGCCATCCGTCTCGCGAGGGCCTGCTGGAACTGCTCCCGATTGGGCAGGTCGGTCAGCGGGTCCCAGAAGGCGAGGCGGTTCACCTCTTCCTCGCGCGCCCCGGATGCCCTGGCGCATCGCTTCGAAAGCCTCGGCCAGATCGCCGATCTCGTCGCGCGAGGGGCGCTCCACGGGTTGCGCGTAGTCCCCTGGCCGAGCCGGTGCGCCGCGCTCGCCAGAGCCTTCACCGGGCCGCTGATGCGTCGTGCGGTCAGCACCGCGCCGATCGCGAACAGCACCACCCCGGCCAGGCTGACGCCCAGCAGCATCCATTGCAGACGGCGGTAGGGCGCCACCGCCTCGTCAACCGAGCGCAGCAGCAGTACCGCGACGGTCTTCTCCATGTCGCCGCCGTGTGCCAGAGGCTGCAGGCGTGCCTGGAACTGTTCGCCGTCGAGTTCCAGATGGAAGGTGTGCGTGGCGCGCTCCGCCGTCGCGAGCGCCGGCATCGCCTGCACCGCGCGCGCCGTCGCCGCGGGATCCAGCACGCTCGACAGCACCTGCCACTGCCCCGGCGCGGCCTGCGTGAGCAGCACGCCCTGGATGTGAACGATCCGCTTGAGCTCCTCCAGCTGCTCGTTCTTCATCTCGAAGCCGGTGAAGATCCAGCCACCCAGCCCCGCCGCCCGCATGCGCGCGACGACCACCTGATAGGCCTTGCCGTCGAGCAGCAGCAGCTGGCTTTGGGTGCGCCCCTGCTGCTGCCGCGTCACCCCGCGCAGCAGCGGCGCGATCCGGCGTGCGATCGGGTCGGTGGCCGTCACCAGCTCGAAGGCGTCGCTGGCATAACCGATGAAGGCGGCGTCGCCGCGCTCGCTCAGGTTGGTGAACACGTCCTGCAGCGTGGCGCGCAGTTCCTCGCCCTGCAGGCCCTGCGCGACCGCCTCGCGCAGGCCGTGGTCGGACTGCAGCAGGTCGGCCACCAGGCCCCGCTGCTCGTTGTCCTCGTCGATCAACTGGATCAGGATGCGCTCGCTGGCCTCGAGCTCCTCGGCCACCGAGGCCCGCGCGTTGCGACCGATGCCTTCGTTGATGAGCGTGAGGTTCAGCACCTGGACCACCAGCAGCAAGGCCAGGAACAACGCGACGATGCGCCCTTCCAGCCGCCGCAGGTTGAGGAAGTCCGGCCAGCGCATCTCGACGTCAGTCCTTCAGCTCGACCTTCAGCACGCCCGCCGCCCCCGCGCCCACCGTCAAGGGTTGCGCGGTCGGCGCGGCGTTGCCCAGGCGCGTCGCCCACAGACGCAGGCGGTGATCGCCCGCCGGCAGGTTCAGCCTGACCTCGCCCCTGGCGTCCGTGATGCCGAACACCGGCGTGTCGACGACCACGATGTGCGCGCTCATCCGGTCATGGATGTTGCAGCCCAGTTGCGCCACGCCGGCCTTGTCGAAGACCACCGGCTCCGACGGCGTGCCCGAGTACAGCTTGAGCTCGAACTTCTTCGTCGGCGAGAACGAATAGACGTGGTGCCGGACGGTGTCGAAGTCGGGGAAGTTCACCGCCGTGCCGGTCTGCACCACCAGCAGCTGGGGCTGGAACTGGCGGTCCCGCTGGGACATTTCGGCCGTCACACCGGTCGCGGGCCTGGCCGGCTGGCCCTTCAGTTCGACGGCGACGGCCGCGTTCGGCACCGGTGCGCCACCGGCGTCACGGACCTGGATCGTCCAGTCCGCCGCGTGGGCGGCCGTGGCGCTCATCAGTGCGCCCGCCAGTGCCGCGGCTGCAATCGACGAGAGGGCGGAGCGGGAGGGGCTCATCAGCAACGCGAGAGGGAAGACAAGCGTCAACCATAGCGGGTTTTCTGTGCTGGCGGGCGCAGGGCTTGCTCCAGCATCAGGGCCAATCGCCCCAGCGCTTCCCACGGATCGGTGGGCCATTCCGGGTGGCGCAGCCCCTTGACGATGCCGTCGCAGATCTGCGCCGCCACGACCAGCCGCGTCAGCGCCGCGCCGTGCAACTGCGGCACGATGCGTTCGAAGAGGCGCTCCTTCGGCCCCCCAGATGCGGGACTCCCGCAAGGCCATCGGCAGCGGCTTGCCCGCGGCCACCGCGTCGTGGACGCGCTTCAGGCCGCGGATGTCCTCGGCCATGGTCCAGTGCACCAGCACCGCGGCCTCGCCCTCGGCCTTCAGGCCGTCGAGCATGCGCAACACCCGACCCACCTTGCCGCTCAGCAAGGCTTCGCTGAGCTTGAAGACATCGAAACGGGCCACGTCGAGGACCGCCGCCTCGATCTGCTGCAGGCTGAGCTCGCCCGCCGGGTGCAGCAGCGCGAGTTTCTGAAGCTCCTGATGCGCGGCGAGCAGGTTGCCCTCGACGCGATCGGCGAAGAATTCCAGCGCGCGCTGGCCGTCCGGGCCGGCCGCCACCGGCTGCCCCTGCTGCTGCAGCCGCCGGGGCGATCCAGGCGGGCAGCTCGCGCCGCTCGACCGGGTCGACCTTCACCGACACGCCGGCGCTGTCCAGCGCCGTGAACCAGGCGCTGCTCATCTGGGTCTTGTCCAGGCGCGGCAGCGTCACCAGCGTCAGCACGTCCGGCGGCAAACCGTCGACATACCGCTGCAACGCGTCCGAGCCGTCCTTGCCCGGCTTGCCGCCGGGGATGCGGATCTCGATGAGCTGCTTGTCGGCGAACAGGCTCATCGCCTGCGACGCCGCGATCACCGAGGCCCAGTCGAAGTGCGCGCCGCTGACGATGAAGACCTGACGCTCGCTGTAGCCCTGCTTGCGCGCCTCGGCGCGCAGCGTGTCGGCGGCCTCCTGCGCGAGCAGCGGCTCGTCGCCATGCACGACGTACACCGGCTTGAGCCCTTTCGCCAGATGGCCGGCGAGCGCTTCGCCCTTGATCTGCATGCGCGCGGTCCGTCCGGGTTCAGTTGGGCAGGTGCACCGCCGCCAGACGACGCAGCAGCAGTCCCACGGCCTCCACCTGCATCGCCTTCTGCAGCGACGCCTCTTCCTGCTCCTTGGCCAGCGCCGCGCTTTCGCTGTAGTTCATGTCGCGCGTGAGCCGCAGCTCGGTGCGCGGCAGCAGGATGTCCCCGCCCGCCGTGCGCAGCGAGTAGTCCAGCGACAGCCGCAGCTGCCATTCCGTGATCTGCCCGGCCGCGGTCGTCGCCACCGAGGTCTTGTCGCGGATCTCGCGCTCGGCGTCGATGATCACGTCCGCGCGGTTCGGGTCCTCGACCAGGCGCACCGTGCTGCGCTGCACCTGCCGACGCAGTTCCTGCGCCAGCGGCGAATGCGGGATGAAGCCGGTCAGCGCCAGCGTCTTGAAGTGATAGACCGGTTCCTTGCGCAGCTCGAAGCCGCAGCCCGAGAGCAGGGCGGCGGCGGCCAAGGAACCGAACGACAGCAGATCGCGGCGCTTCATGCTCAGACCACCACGTTGACGAGACGGCCGGGCACGATGACGACCTTCTTGGGCGCCTTGCCTTCCGCGAATTTCTCGAAGTCCGGGCTGGCCAGCGCGATGGCTTCGATCGCGGCCTTGTCGGCCGAGGCCGCCACCTTGATCGCGCCGCGCAGCTTGCCGTTGACCTGCAGCATCAGCTCGATCTGGTCCTGCACCAGTGCCGACTCGTCGACCTGCGGCCAGGCAGCGTCCAGCAGCTCACCCAGCTCGGCAGCGAAGCCGAGCTCGGTCCACAGCGCGTGCGCGATGTGCGGGCAGGCCGGGTAGATCACGCGCAGCAGCACCGAGAAGCCTTCGCGCACCGCGGCCGACTGGCCCTCGGCCTTGAAGCCTTCCAGCGCGTTCAGCAGCTTCATCGCGCCCGAGACCACGGTGTTGTACTGCATGCGCTCGTAGTCGTACGAGACCTGCTTCAGCACCAGGTGGACTTCGCGGCGCAGCGCCTTGCCGTCGTCGCTCAGCGCGGCGAAGTCGACGCCGCCGGTCTTGATCGCGTCGGCGTGCTTCGTGCCGAAGCCCCACACGCGTTTCAGGAAGCGGTGCGCGCCCTCGACGCCGGCATCATTCCACTCGAGCGTCTGCTCCGGCGGCGACGCGAACATCACGAACAGGCGGGCCGTGTCGGCGCCGTACTCGTCGATCAGGGCCTGCGGGTCGACGCCGTTGTTCTTCGACTTCGACATCGTCGTCATCTCGTACTCGAGCGGCTTGCCGTCGGCCTTCAGCGTGCCGCCGGTCGGCACGCCGTGCTCGTTGCGGGTGACGTCGACCTCGTGTTCCCAGTAGTAGTGCTTGCCGGCGTCTTCCGGCTTGCGGAAGAACGCGCCCTTCAACACCATGCCCTGCGTCAGCAGGTTGGTGAAGGGTTCGCTGAACTTGATCAGCTTCAGGTCACGCATGACCTTGGTCCAGAAGCGCGCGTACAGCAGGTGCAGGATCGCGTGCTCGATGCCGCCGATGTACTGGTCCATCGGCATCCGAGTAGTCGGTGCCGTCGGCGACCATCTTCTCCGGGTTGGTCGCGTCGCAGTAGCGCATGAAGTACCACGAGCTGTCCACGAAGGTGTCCATCGTGTCCGTCTCGCGCTTGGCCGCGGCGCCGCACTTTGGGCAGCTGCAGTCCAGGAAGTCGGCGCGCTTGTTCAGCGGGTTGCCGCTGCCGTCGGGGATGCAGTCCTCGGGCAGCACGACGGGCAGGTCCTTCTCGGGGACGGGTACCGCGCCGCAGCTGTCGCAATGGATGATCGGGATCGGCGTGCCCCAGTAGCGCTGGCGGCTCACACCCCAGTCGCGCAGGCGCCAGGTCGTCTTCTTCTCGCCCAGGCCCTTGCTGCCCACCAGCTCGGCCACCTTGTCCACCGCCTGCTTGTGCGTCAGGCCGTCCAGCGCGCCGGAGTTGATGCACACGCCGCGCTGCTTGTCGCCGTACCACTCGGCCCAGGCGTCGGTCGAGTAGGCCTCGTCGCCCACCGCCACGACCTGCTTGATCGCGATGCCGTACTTCTTCGCGAAGGCGAAGTCGCGCTCGTCATGCGCCGGCACGCCCATCACGGCGCCGTCGCCGTAGCTCATCAGCACGTAGTTGCCGACCCAGACCTCGACCTGCTCCCCGGTCAGCGGGTGCGTCACGAAGAGGCCGGTCGCCAGGCCCTTCTTGTCCTGCGTGGCCAGTTCGGCCTCGGTCGTGCCGCCCTGCTGGCATTCCTCGATGAAGGCGGCCAGCGCGGGATTCGTCTTCGCCGCGTGCGCGGCCAGCGGATGCTCCGGCGCGACGGCGCAGAAGGTCACGCCCATGATCGTGTCGGCGCGCGTCGTGAAGACGTAGAGCAGGCCGCCCTGGATGGGCTGGCCGTCGTCGCCGGCGATCGCATGCGGGAAGGCGAAGCGCACGCCCTCGCTCTTGCCGATCCAGTTCTCCTGCATCAGGCGCACGCGCTCGGGCCAGCCCGACAGGTAGTTCTTGTCCGACGGATCGGCGACCGCGGCCAGCAGTTCCTCGGCGTAGTCGGTGATCTTCAGGTAGTAGCCGGGGATCTCGCGCTTCTCGATCGTCGCGCCCGAGCGCCAGCCCTTGCCGTCGATGACCTGCTCGTTGGCCAGCACGGTCTGGTCGATCGGGTCCCAGTTCACGACCTGCGTGCGGCGCTCGGCAATGCCGGCTTCCAGCATCTTCAGGAACAGCCACTGGTTCCAGCGGTAGTAGTCGGGCTTGCAAGTGGCGATCTCGCGCGACCAGTCGATCGCCAGGCCCATGGCCTGCATCTGCGACTTCATGTACGCGATGTTGTCGTAGGTCCACGCGGCCGGCGGCACTTTGTTCTTCATCGCCGCGTTCTCCGCGGGCAGGCCGAAGGCGTCCCAGCCCATCGGCATCAGCACGTTGTAGCCCTTCATGCGCAGCTGACGCGTCAACATGTCGTTGATCGTGTAGTTGCGGACGTGGCCCATGTGCAGCTTGCCGCTGGGGTAGGGCAGCATGGAGCAGGCGTAGAACTTCGGCTTGGACGCGTCCTCGACGACGCGGTAGGCGTCGCGGGCGTTCCAGTGATCGCGGGCGGCCTGTTCGACCTCGGAGGGGGCGTATTTCTCGTTCATGGTGGCTCGGGCAACGTAGCCGTCGATTGTAGGAGGCCGCGCACGGTCGCCCCATCCACCGTGGGAGGGCCACCGCACGGGGGGAACGATCAGCGCTTCGGGGGAGTCGCGGCGGCGCCTTTTGCAGGCTCGACGCCGTCGGCCGGTTCGCCGTTCTCGGCGACGAACGCGATCCGGTTCAGGCCCGCCTTCTGTGCCCAGCCGATCAGTTGCGCGACCTTGCCGTAGGGCACGGACTGGTCGGCGCTCAGGCGCAGCTCGGCATCGGGCTGGCGCTGGGCCAGTTGCGCCAGGCGCTCGCGCATGGCCTTGGCATCGAGCTTGTCCTCGCCGAGCACGTACTCGCCTTCCGGCGTGATCGCCAGCGCGATGAAGCTCGCAGCCGGCGCGGGCGAGGCCGCGTCGCTCTTGGGCAGGTCCAGCTTGAGCGCGCTGCCCATCAGCGGCGCGGCGATGATGAAGATCACCAGCAGCACCAGCATGACGTCGATCAGCGGCGTCATGTTGATCTCGCCCATCGGCTTGGGCGCTTCTCGGCGTTCGAGGCGGCCGAACTTCATCGCGCGGTCCGGACGGGAAGGGCGCTCACGCGCCGCCGACCAGCTCGCGCAGGTCGTGCGCGAAACCTTCGAGCTCGGCCTCGCAGGCGGCGACCCACTTGCCGAAGAGGTTGTAGGCCAGCACCGCCGGGATCGCCACGGCCAGACCGGCGGCGGTCATGATCAGCGCTTCACCGACCGGGCTGGCAACCTTGTCGAGGCTGAAGTTGCCCGTGGACGAGATGCTCATCAGCGCGTGGTAGATGCCCCAGACGGTGCCGAACAGGCCGACGAAGGGCGCGGTGGCGCCGATGGTCGCCAGCACGATCTGGCCCCGGCTCAGGCCGTTCAGCACGGCGTGCAGCGCATCGCGCAGGCGGCGCGTCAGCTGCGAGGTCTTCTGCGCGGAGGCCGCCAGCGTGCCCGGCGCACTGTCCTGCATCGCGGCGTCGATCAGCGGCAGCATCAACGCGCCGCGATCGAGCGTCTTGAGCTGGTCACGGCCCTGGCCGACGTCAGGCGCTGCCCAGAACACCGGCAGGCCGCGGCCGAGGTCGGTCCGCGCCCGGGCCAGCGTCCAGCTGCGCCAGAAGATCAGGACCCAGCTGCACACCGACAGCGTCAGCAGCAGCAGGGAAACGAAACGGGCGACACCGTCGCCCGCTTGCCAGAGATGGATCAGTTCGGTCATCGCGTCGCGGGTCGGGCGCCGATCGTGGCAGCGTGCGGGGTCAGGCGATGCCGAGCACGTCGTTCATGTCGAACAGCCCGGTCTTGCGTTCGCCCAGGAAGCGCGCGGCGCGCAGGCTGCCCTGCGCGAACGTGGCGCGGCTCGACGCCTTGTGGCTGATCTCGATGCGCTCGCCGATGCCCAGGTACATCACGGTGTGGTCGCCGATCACGTCGCCACCGCGCACGGTCGCGAAGCCGATCGTCGACGGATCGCGCTCGCCGGTGACGCCTTCGCGGCCATAGACCGCGCAGGTCTTCAGGTCGCGGCCGAGCGCCTCGGCCACGACCTCGCCCATCTTCAGCGCGGTGCCGCTGGGCGCGTCGACCTTGTGGCGGTGGTGCGCCTCGACGATCTCGATGTCGTAACCCTGCGCCAGCGCCTTCGACGCCTGCTGCAGCAGCTTGAGCACCACGTTCACGCCCACGCTCATGTTGGGCGCCATCATGACGGCGGCGCGCTGCGCGAACTCGCCGATCTTCGCCTTCTCGTCCGGGCTGAAGCCGGTGGTGCCGATGACGGTCCGCACGCCCAGCTCGGCGCACAGCGCGAGGTGAGCCATCGTGCCTTCCGGACGGGTGAAGTCGATCAGCACATCGGCCTTGGCCAGGCCGGCCCTGACGTCGCTGGAGATCGCGACGCCCGTGGTCTGACCCAGGAAGGCGCCGGCGTCCTGGCCCAGCGCGGGGCTGCCGTCGCGATCGAGCGCGGCGGCCAGTTCGAGGTCGTCCGCCGCCAGCACCGCTTCGACCAGCATCCGGCCCATGCGGCCGGACGCGCCGGTGATCGCGATCCGCAGACGGCTCATCGGCGGGGCTCCAGCGGCGGGTACTCGCGCGTCGGGCCGATCGGCTCCGGCGTCGCGGTCGCTGCGGTGCGCACCGGCGGGGGCAGCGCCTTGCGCTCCTCTTCCGTCAGTTCGAGCTGGGGCTCCTTGCCGGAGACCTTCAGCGTGTTGATCGACGCGATGAATTCCTTCTCGGTCGGCAGGTCGTCCGGCGCGTCGATCTTCGACAGCTGATCGCCGTTGAAGGTCAGCAGGATGTGGCGGTTCTGCGGTGCGGCACCCTGGCGCCGGATCGTGAAGACGTAGTCCCAGCGGGATTCATGGAAGACGTCGGCCAGCAGCGGCGAGCCGAGGACGTCGCGCACCTGGGCGCGGGTCATGCCGGGCTTGACCGCGGCAATCTGCTCCTTCGTGACGACGTTGCCCTGGACGATCTCGACGCGATACGGCGTGACCAGGCCGAGCACCTTCTCGCCGCTCACGGAGAGCGCGTCGAACTTGGGCATCTGCGAGCAGCCGCCCAGCGTCAGGAGACCAACAACCAAGCCGGCCACGGCGGTGCCGGAGGCGTTCCGGCGTGCAATGCGGGGGATACGGAAATTCAATGACATGGCACGTCTCGGCCGAGGCGCTAGGGCTATGATCGACGGATTCTAGCGGCACGCACCCACGCTATTCCGCAGGCGCAAACCCCATGAACCGGTCAGACGAAATCAAGAACAGCGGGCTCAAGGCCACCTTGCCCCGCATCAAGATCCTCGAGATCTTCCAGACGACCCAACAGCGGCACATGACCGCCGAGGACGTTTACAAAGCTTTGCTCGATGAACGCGCGGACATCGGTCTTGCGACGGTCTATCGCGTGCTCACGCAGTTCGAGCAGGCGGGCTTGCTGTCACGCAATCACTTCGAGTCCGGCAAGGCGGTGTTCGAGCTCAACGAGGGCCATCACCACGACCACCTCGTGTGCCTGACCTGCGGCTTCGTCGAGGAGTTCTACGATCCGCAGATCGAGGAACGCCAGCACGCCATCGCGATGGATCGCGGCTTCCAGTTGCAGGAGCACTCCCTCGCGCTGTACGCGAACTGCGTGAAGAAGGACTGTCCGAACAAGACGGCCCGTTGAGCGGTCCGACGTCGGCGATCAAGACGCCGACAACGACAACGACAAGGGGCTCCGATGGAGCCCCTTTCTCTTTCCTGATCCGCTGGGGATCGAGGCTCAGTTCGTGTCGTTGAGGCCCTGCTCGATCGCACGCTGGTGGCGCTCGACGAACTCGCGGTAGGTGTCGATGCCGCGCAGCTGCAGGATGGTGTTGCGTACCGCGGCCTCGACCAGCACGGCCAGGTTGCGACCGGCATCCACCGCGATCACGACCTTGCGCACCGGCATGCCCAGCACGTCCTCGTACAGCGGCTCGTAGGGCAGGCGTTCGAAGTCCCGCTCCATCGTTTCCTTGCGGACCAGGTGGACGATCAGCTTGAGGCGCATCTTCCGGCGCACCGCCGTCTCGCCGAAGATCGCCTTGATGTCCAGCAGACCGATGCCGCGGACTTCGAGCAGGTTCATCAGCAGCTCGGGGCAGCGGCCCTCGATCGCCGTCTGCGCGATGCGGAAGAAGTCCACCGCGTCGTCCGCCACCAGGCCGTGGCCGCGGCTGATCAGCTCCAGGCCTAGTTCGCTCTTGCCCAGGCCGGACTCGCCGGTCAGCAGCACGCCCAGGCCGAGGATGTCCATGAACACGCCGTGCCGCGTCGTGCGGTTGGCGCAGACATGCGCGAGGTAGGCGCGGACCAGGTCGATGACGTGGCCGGCGCTCTCGGCGGTGGTGAACAGCGGGATCTCGGCGCGGTCGCACATCGCGACCAGCCGGTCCGGCGGCGCCTGATCGTCGGCGACGATGATCACCGGCGGTTCCAGCGTGACGATGCGCGCGATGCGACGGTCCAGCACGTCGCCCGAGGCCTGGCTCAGGTAGCCGACCTCGCGTCGGCCCACGATCTGCACGCGGTACGGATGGATGTAGTTCAGGTAGCCGACCAGATCGGCGGCCGACTGCGCGTCGCGCAACGCGGCTTCGTCGAAGCGGCGCTCAGGATGCGCGTGTCCCGCGATCCACTCCCAACGCAGGGCCTCGCGGTGCTCCTCGAACAACCGGTCCGCGCTGATGGAGGTGGCTTTCAAGTTCGGCGGCCGTGGTCGTGGCGGTGAGGGGTCGGAGGGCTGTCGGCGCTCAGGCGACCGACTTCAGCGGTTCCCAGTCGGCGATCAGGCGATGCACCGTCGCGGCTTCGGGCTCGGTCTTGAGGCGCTCCCGCAGTTCGCGATCGGACAGCATCTCGGCGATCTCGGACAGGATCTCGAGGTGTCTCTGCGTCGCCGCTTCGGGCACCAGCAGGAAGATCAGCAGCGTGACCGGCTCGTCGTCCGGCGCGTCGAAGCCGATCGGCTGCTGCACGCGCAGCACGGCGGCCAGCGGATTCTTCAGGCCCTTGATACGGCCATGCGGGATCGCGACGCCGTGACCCAGGCCGGTCGAGCCCAGACGTTCGCGGGCGAACAGGTTGTCCGTGACCGCGGCGCGGGAGATGGAATGGTTGTTCTCGAAGAGCAGCCCCGCGTGTTCGAAGACCCGCTTTTTGCTGGAAGCGTCCACATCGACCAGCACGTTGCTGGCAGGAAGGATGGCGGCGAGACGGTTCATCGGGCATTTGCCGGTCACGACGACCGGCGGGCTGGGAGAGCAGCGCTGCGCACCAGCGGGGCGCAGATTCGAGGGTTGAGGGACAGGATTATAGGAATCCCGCTACCGACAGGGGGTGTGACGGATGCGACGCTCCTGTGAAAAGGTCGTCCCTGGTGTTGCATTGCAACAATTCTCGGCAAAAAGGCGGCCCGACGGGCCGCCTTGCGGGCGGAACCCCGGGAAATCCCCGGGGTCCGGAGTGGGTTCACCGCCCGGCGTGGGCCGTGGCGGGAACCCGGGAGCCGGTCATCCGGCGCTCAGGTCCATGCGCTTGGCCGATTCATGATGATGGTTCTGCACACGGTCCTTGTGGCGGCAGACCTGCCGATCCAGCTTGTCCATCAGCTCGTCGATGGCCGCGTAGAGGTCCTCGTGCGAGTGCTCGCAGAAGATCTCCCGTCCCTTCACATGCAATGTGACTTCCGCGCGTTGGCGTCGATCCTTCTCCTTCTGCTTCTCCACGGTCAGCAGGACGTTGATGTCCACGACCTGGTCAAAGTGCCGGATCACCCGGCTCAACTTGTTCAGCACGTACTCACGCAGAGCCTGTGTCACTTCGAGATGGTGGCCGCTGATGGTCAGGTTCATAAAGCCTCCTTTCACAAGGGCTTGGTCGGAAACGGTGTCGGAGTCGGCGGCGGATGCCGCGGGAAAAGAGCGGTTCAGGGTCTTGGGGGTCTTTGTGCCTTGAGGCGGTGGGGAAATCGATGTGGGTGGAAGGCCACGCCGCCGACAGGGAGTCGGAAGCGTGCGGGAAGCGGATGGGGGGATCAGAGGATGGCGTCGGAATGAACGGTCCGCGAGGGACCCGGAAGGCCGCGAGGGCCGATGGCATGCGGGTTCTGAGGCGACATCGATGAAGAAGACGAGGCCAGTCTGCTCCCGATCCGGGGCTCGGGCAAGTGATCAAAAGCAAGGTTTGGGGGCGAATATTCCCGCCTTGCGGCATGGCGAGGTCCGTGCTCGAATGCTGGGTGTTGTGCGGCGGACGCTCCGAGGCGCTCTTCCTTGCCGCTCCCGAGAGCGCGATGTGATAATTCCGCGTCCCGATTACTGGAGTTCCCCTTGGACAGCGACCACCCTCGGTGGCCATCCACTCCAGCGTCAATCCGCCGCAGCCCCTGAGCGTTCAGCGTCACCGCGCCAACGCCGCCGCGACGCTTGTCCGGAGTGAGACGGGCCACCTTCGACCTGCATTCCGCGCGCGCCGCTGTCCCGGCGCCGCCCGCTCCCCGACAACTTCCTGCGCCGCGACGATCCGAGGATCCGTCAACGCGCACTCCGGCTTGCGCGTTCGCCAGAGCGCGTCACCGCCGACGAAGGACCTGCATGCTCAATGTTTTCACGCTGGACAACGGCCGCCTCAAGGGAGGCATGGTCCAGGAGGAGATCGCGACCGCCGCCGAACTGCTCGCGCGCACGGACGACGGTCGTGACCCGGTCTGGGTCGACCTGGAGTCGCCCACGCCGGAGGAGAAGGACTGGATCCGCGAACGCTTCGGCCTGGTGATCCCCGAGGACATCGTCGACGAGGATCTGGAGGAGTCCGCCCGCTTCTACGAGGAGGACAACGGCGAGCTGCACATCCGCTCCGACTTCCTGATCGACGACATGGAGGCGCCGCGCAATGTGCGCGTGGCCTTCATCCTGTTCAACAACGTGCTGTTCTCGGTCCACAACGAGGATCTGCCGGTGTTCCGCCTGCTGCGCCTGCGCGCGCGTCGCATCCCCGCCCTGATCGAGGACGCCAAGGACGTGCTGCTCAAGCTCTACGACGCGGATGCGGAGTACTCCGCCGACGTGCTCGAGGGCATCTACGACAACCTCGAGAAGGTCAGCGCGCGCGTGCTGAAGAAGGACGTCAACGACACCGAGGCCGGCGCGGTGCTCGCGGCCATCGCGCGCGAGGAAGACCTGAACGGCCGCATCCGGCGCAACGTGATGGACACGCGCCGCGCGGTCAGCTTCATGATGCGCAGCCGCATGCTCAACGCCGAGCAGTTCGAAGAATCCCGGCAGATCCTGCGCGACATCGACTCGCTCGATTCGCACACGGCCTTCCTCTTCGACAAGATCAACTTCCTGATGGACGCCACGGTCGGCTTCATCAACATCAACCAGAACAAGATCATCAAGATCTTCTCGGTCGCGAGCGTGGCACTGCTGCCTCCGACGCTGATCGCCAGCGTCTACGGCATGAACTTCGACGGCATGCCGGAGCTCCACTGGAAGTACGGCTACGTCTTCGCGCTCGGACTGATGGTCGCGTCGGTCACCGCCCCCTTCATCTACTTCCGCCGCAAGGGCTGGCTCGCCTGATCCCGTCCTAGTCCGCCCAGGCTCTTGCGAGCCAGGGAGGCGTCTGCAAGGCAGAAATACAAAGGGCCTCCGCGATGCGGAAGCCCTGGGTATAAAAGTAGCCTCAAGACGCCCCTGGCCAACGAGGGAGGGAGGGAGGAGGAGGAGAAAGGCCTCGGGATTGCAGCTTCACGAGGAAGCAGGTCTTGCGGCTGAAAGTGGATGCGTTGACTTTACTCCCATCGCTGCCGGGATCGGTGGAAACCCGGAATGCCCTCCTGAACCGCTGCGCCTTCCGGCCCGTTTAAGCGTCCCCAAAGGGACCGCTGCTACCGGCTGTTGGCACTGGCGTTTGTCGTCAGCGATGTGTTGAACGAGCCGTCATGGTGCAGCGCATCGCCGTCGATGTCATCCCATCGATGAACGAATAAGTGAGCAACTGTCACTGTTGTCCCGCCTAGCCGGGACAGTTTTCAGGGTGATGACGAGCCTTCGCTACAGGCGCACCGATTGCCCAACCCCGCGCCCTGAGATCAGTTTTTTCGAGAGAAAATGAGGTGCAGGCGCAGGTTTTCCGATTCAGTGGCTCAGCGCACTCATCTCTGCGGTTGCGCGACCAGCTTTTCCACGGCCTGGGTGAACTGGGTGCTGTCGGGGCTCACACCGGACGCGAAGCTCATGACCTGCTTGCCGTCGCGCGAGATCAAGTACTTGTGGAAGTTCCACTTCGGCGCCTGACCCGTGCGCTTGGCCAGGTCGGCGAAGAGCGGATTCAGATCGGCTTTTCCGGCGGCCACGTTGCTCTTGCTGAACATCGGGAATTTCACGTTGAAGGTGTTCTCGCAGAACTCGGCGATCTCCTTGTTGCTGCCGTACTCCTGGTTGCCGAAGTCACCGGAGGGAAAACCGAGCACCACCAGTCCCTTGTCCGCATAGCGCGCGGACAGCGCTTCCAGCGCCTTGTACTGCGGCGTGTAGCCGCAGAAGCTGGCCGTGTTGACCACCAGCACGACCTTGCCGGCGTACTGGCACAGCGCCTGCGGCTTCTCGTCCTGCAGGCGGGGCATCTGCCGGTTGAGCAGTTCGGGGCACGAGGCGCTCGATGCAGTCGTCTCGGCCGCGGGCGCGGCGTGGGCGGACGTCGCGGCGAACGGCGACACCAGCGCCAGCAGGAGCGCGGCTCGCCTGAAGAAGGAACCGAAGGACTGGGTCATGTCGTTATCTCCTGGGATCGGTAAATCCGGATGGTCCGAAGGCTGCGGCGCTGCGTAAGAAGCGAGCGTGGCTTCAGGTCCGTTGGAAGCGCGATTAGGCCAGATCGCCCCACGGGCGGATGGCGTAAGGGAATGTCATGGTGCGACCGGTAGAATCCGCCGCGCTCAACAGGACGCAGACAGATGCTTTATCCCGAACTCTTCAAGCAACTCGAGGCCGTGCGCTGGAACATGGACACGGATATCCCGTGGGACAAGTTCGACGCGTCCAAGCTGACCGACGACCAGGCGCGCACGATCAAGATGAACGCGATCACCGAGTGGTCCGCGCTGCCTGCCACGGAGATGTTCCTGCGCGACAACAAGGACGACAGCGACTTCTCGGCCTTCATGAGCGTCTGGTTCTTCGAGGAGCAGAAGCACTCGCTCGTGCTCATGGAGTACCTGCGCCGCTTCCGTCCGGACATGGTGCCGACCGAAGCGGAGTTGCACGAGGTGCGCTTCGAGTTCGACCCGGCCCCCGCGCTGGAAACGCTGATGCTGCACTTCTGCGGCGAGATCCGCCTGAACCACTGGTACCGCCGTGCCGCCGAATGGCACACCGAGCCGGTCATCAAGGCGATCTACGAGACCCTGTCGCGCGACGAGGCCCGCCATGGCGGCGCCTACCTGCGCTACATGAAGCGCGCGATGACCAAGTTCGGCGACGAGGCCAAGGCCGCGTTCGCGAAGGTCGGCGTGCTGATGGCCAGCGCGCGCCGCACGGCCCAGGCGCTGCATCCGACCAATCTGCATGTGAACGCCAAGCTGTTCCCGCGCGACACCATCCAGAGCCGCCTGCCCGATCCGGAATGGCTGGAGCGCTGGCTGGACAAGCAGATCCAGTTCGACACCGTGTGGGAGAACAAGGTGGTCGAACGCATCCTGCACAACATGAGCCTGCTGATGGAGCGCAGCTTCGCCAGCGTCCAGGAGCTGAACCGCTTCCGCAAGGAACTGACGCAGCGCCTGGCCCAGGCGGCGCAACAGGCGCAGGGTGGCGACGCGGCGCCGAAGGCGACCTGACCCTCCGAGCCCGCCGCTCGCACGAAGGCCCGCTGACGCGGGCCTTTTCTTTTGTCGTGGCCGCACCGAGGCGGTCCTCGCACATGGCCCTGGCGCATGCGCACCAGGCCCGCCGCGGCCACAATGCATCATTCCCTTCCCCCTTCCTTCCAACGCCATCCGCCGACCGCTCATGAAGTATCTGCACACCATGGTCCGAGTGACCGACATCGAAGCGTCCATGAAGTTCTACCGCGACGCGCTCGGCCTGCAGGAAGTGCGCCGCAGCGAGCACGAGGCCGGCCGCTTCACGCTGGTCTATCTCGCCGCGCCCGGTGACGAGGATGCCCAGATCGAACTCACCTACAACTGGGATCCCGAGGTCTACACCGGCGGTCGCAACTTCGGCCACGTGGCCTACGCGGTGCCGGACATCTATGCCGCCTGCCAACGGCTGATGGACGCCGGCGTGACGATCAACCGTCCGCCGCGCGATGGCCGCATGGCTTTCGTGCGCTCGCCCGACAACATCTCGGTCGAACTGCTGCAGGACGGCCCCGCGCTGCCGCCGGCCGAGCCGTGGATCTCCCTGCCCAACGTCGGCGCCTGGTGATGCTTCGATCGCTGGTCCCCTTGCTGCTGGCCGTGCCGCTGGCCTGTGCCGCGCAGGCACAGGGCAAGCTGCTGCTGACCGGCGGGGTGAGCAGCATCGACGGCGCTGCCGGTGGCGGCCTGACCCCCTGGGCCCTGACCGGGAGTTATGCCACCAGCGGCCAGGTCGGCGCCACGGCCTACTTCACGCGCCTGCCGGTGCAGGACTACGGCCTGTCCGGCTACGGCGCGTCCGTGGCCTTCGGCGAGCGCGCCGAGCTGTCGATCGCGAAACAGGATTTCAGCGCCGGCGGCACGGGCGCGGCACTGGGTCTCCCGGGGCTCCAGCTGAAGCAGACGATTCTCGGTGCGAAGGTCCGGCTGGGTGGAGACGCCGTGCTGGACGCAGACACCTGGATGCCGCAGATTGCGCTCGGTGTCGAATACAAGCATCTGGATGCCGGCGGCCTTGCGCCGACGCTGAGCGCGCTCGGTGCGAAGCGCAACGGCGTCGACGTCTATCCGAGCGCCACCAAGCTGTTCCTGGCGCAGAGCACGCTGGTGAACGTGACCTTGCGCGCGACGCGGGCCAACCAGAACGGTCTGCTGGGCTTCGGCGGCACGGCGAGCAGCCGGTACTCGCTGATGCCTGAGGTGTCGATCGCGTACCTGATCAACAAGCAGTGGGCGATCGGCGCCGAGTACCGCATGAAGCCCGACAAGCTCTACCGTCGATCCTCGGCGACGGGCTGCGCGAGGATGACTGGAAGGACGTGTTCGTCGCCTGGGCGCCGAACAAGCACGTCTCGCTGACGGCGGCCTATGTGGACCTCGGCCGTGTGGTGCCCGGCATCCAGCCGCGGAGACAGCGCGGTGTCTACGGGTCGATCCAGTTCGCGTACTGATCCCGGCGCGACGCCAAATCGCCATCACGACGAATCGACGAGGAGGCCTGGACGATGCGATCTGCTCGAAGACTGTGGACGGCAAGCGCGCTGGCGCTGCTGATCGGCGTCGGTGTGCATGCGCACGCAACGGACGACGCGTTGTACCGTTCGCTCGGTGGCGATGAAGGCATCGCCCGGATCGTCGACGGCATGGTCGATCGCGCCTATGCGGATCCGCGCATCCAGAAGAAGTTCGATGGCGTCAATCCGAAGGCGCTGAAGGAGTCGCTGCGCAACCAGTTCTGCGTGCTCAGCGGTGGCTCGTGTAAGTACGAGGGCGAGACGATGAAGAACTCGCACGCCCACCTGGCGCTGACCAAGGCCGACTTCAATGCGCTGGTCGAGGATCTGCAGTTCGCGATGGACGACCAGCAGGTGCCATTCGCGGTGCAGAACCGGTTGCTGGCGCTGCTCGCGCCGATGCATCGGGACATCATCACGCGCTGAGGCGCGGTGGGAGCCGTGCCCTCGATGGCCTGACTGGCGCGTCGAGGCAGAAAGCAGAAAGCCCGGCAGAGCCGGGCTTTCTTGAATCTGGTGGCCAAGGGCGGAATCGAACCACCGACACGCGGATTTTCAAGTTGGGCGCCAAGCACCCTGAAAACCTCGGAAGCCGCCTGCCGTTTGGCGAGACGACTTTCACCACACCGACGTCGAGCTTGAGCAGTTCGCCGACGTCGAAGGTTGGGCTGTGCTTGAGCGGGCGGGCCTGCCCATGGAGTTGTGCGCCGAACTCAGCGGACTTCGAGCAGATGTAGGCGCCACACCTCAGGCGATGGCCATCGTTCGCTCGGTCGTCGACCAGTTGCCGGACGAAGGCTGGGGTTTCACGGACGCGATCTGGCATCTCCGCCAACGCTTCGGGCATCAACTGCCATGGTCGTATGAGCCATCGTTGTGCGACTTGGTTGTCCGTGTCCTGGGCGCAGAACGGGGCCACAAGGTTTGGGTTCCATACGATCACAGCGGCCAGATCTGCGCTCGACTTGTCCGGGCCGGGGCGCAAGTGGTTCTTGGCGGACCCGGTCAGCGTGACGCCGGCTTGGCCTCTCTGATCCTGGCGCTTGAAGCTGATCTCCGTCAGCCATCGAGCCTTAGTCTCCTGCGCACCGTGGGCGAGGCGGGCGCTGGGCGAGATGAGATTAGCCACTGCTACTGCGCTCCGCCGTGGGGTCTCCGCGTCGAGCATGGCATGTACCCGCCAGGCTGGAGCTACCAGTTCAAGCAGCATCGATTTCTGCGCACGCATGTGGACGATGTTGACCGTGCGGAAGCCTGGAGCATTGCTGCCATGTGGCCCCAAGTCGAGTCGCGCGCCGTCTTTCTGACGTCGCACAGCTTCCTCTTCGGCCAAGGCCAGGAGTCCAAGCTACGCCAAGAGCTGGTCGAGCCCAAGAATCAGATCTCAGCAGTTCTGAACCTGCCACCGGGCTTGATGGGCATGACCAACATTCCCGGCGGCTTGCTCGTACTCGATGCCCGCGCGGAACCCAACGTTCGCATGCTAGACATCAGTGGCCAGACGATCGAAGGTCGAGTCAAGCAGCGCTTCGGGAAGGACCTCGACGTCGCCGGCGTGATGGACTACTACGAGGGTCACGACGACGTCCCTCAGCTGGCGACCGACGCGATAGCACCCGAGATCGCCTCGTGCGACTACTCGCTGATGCCTACGCGGTACACCCGACGCATTCACAGTCTCGGCGACGATCTCGTCCCGCTTGAAGACTTGGTGCTCCAGGTGCTGCGCGCGCCGCCGGCCGTCAAGGACGGCGTATCAGAGGGGGTCCAGGTTCTGAAGATGGGGGATGTCCAAGACGGCGAGGTCATTCTGGGCACCGCAGCCCGCGTCGGGTTCGAGACAGAAGGACTTCCAGATCTGCTGTTGAACTCCAATGACCTCCTCTACAACCGAACCAACAGTGCAGAACTAGTCGGCAAGACAGGCATCTTCAAAGGTCCACCTGCCACTTACTCGTTCGCGTCGTACCTGATCCGTCTTCGCTTCGATCCGGAGTTCATCTCTGCGGATTACGTCAACTTCGCAATGAACGCGCCGTACTTCCGCGCGACGCAGATCAATCCACTGCTAAAGCAGCAGTGTGGTCAGGCAAACGTGAACGGCACAGCGATGCAGAACATGTTGATTCCCGTCCCGCCCGTCGAAGAACAACGCCGAATCGTCGCCGCAATCCATGTGCTCTTCGACATCTGCGACCAGCTCAAGACCCACATCGCTGCTGCACGCACCAAGCATGCCCAACTGGCCGTGGCACTAGTGGAGGCAGCTGTGGCCTGATAGTTCGTTCAACATGTCGCGGACCCGCAGCTTCACAGGGAGACTCAAGTGGCAACAGACCACCAACGCATCCTGATCCTCTGCAAGACCTACCCCTCGCCCAGCGCGCGCTACGTGGAGACGTCGTGCGTGGCCGGCATGGCGGAGGATGGGGCGGCTTGTCCGCCTGTTCCCCGTGCCCTTCCGGCTGGTGGAAGACGATCAGCAATTCAAGAAGTGGCAGCCCTTGGTGTAGGCCTGCCAGTCGCCATCGGCCTTGTAGCGGTCACGCACGGGCTTAGGGCATCCCAGTGCGGCCCGGTGCTCGTAGGCGATGCCTGCGGCCGCCAGCGCCTCGCGGAAGGCCGTCTTGGAGAAGCCCTTCTTGCGTGACAGCGGCAGCTCGCGCACGTCCACGATCAGCTGGACGCGGGCCTGCTTCAAGCGTTCGATGAACGCCTCGATAGTTAGGCCCTCGTAGCCGAAGGTGTAGAGCGCGGAAGCCGCCATGGTGCCTGAGTCTGGTTTCGGTCAGCGTAGCGCGCCTGACCGGAATCCACACGAGGGAAAGCGGTACGCGGACTGCGCATCATTCGGGCGCAAAAAAGCCCGGTCGCTGCCGGGCTTCTCTGCGACCCCTAACGCGTTGCGGCGCTTGGGGCTTTCTATTCTGGTGGCCAAGGGCGGAATCGAACCACCGACACGCGGATTTTCAATCCGCTGCTCTACCAACTGAGCTACTTGGCCGTGAGACTGTGTCTCTCGCTCCGTTGTTCCAGGTCTTGCGGCCTGTGCCGAACAACGAAGACAGCGACTATAGCACTAAATTCCGCTGCCTCGCTTGTTTCTCGACAAATCGACGCCCAGTTGCTTGAGCTTGCGATACAGGTGAGTGCGTTCCAGGCCGGTCTTCTCGGCCACGCGGGTCATCGAGCCGTTCTCCTTGGCCAGGTGGAATTCGAAGTAGCTCTTCTCGAACGCATCGCGCGCCTCGCGCAACGGGCGGTCCAGTTCGAAGACCTGTTCGGAAGCCAGGCCCTGATGCGGCAGCGGCGTCACCGGGGCCAGGCCGGCCGTCTGGACCGGCAGCGTGCCGGCCGCGATGGGCGGCAGCGTCTCCGGACGCGGATAGCTGTTGCCGATCGCCGTCCCGATCACCGGCGCCGCCGGCGGCGCCGGGCGGGGCGCGGTCTTCACCAGGGCCTGCTCGACCGCGCGCAGCAGCTTCTGCAGCGTGATCGGCTTTTCCAGGAAGGCCATCGCGCCGAACTTGGTCGCCTCGACCGCCGTGTCGATCGTGCCGTGGCCGCTCATCATGATGACCGGCATCGTCAACTGCCCGGTGCTGCCCCACTCCTTGAGCAGCGTGATGCCGTCGACGTCCGGCATCCAGATGTCCAGCAGCACAAGGTCGGGACGCGAGCGCTCGCGGCTCGCCCTCGCCTGCTGGGCGTTCTGCGCGAGTTCGATGGTGTGCCCCTCGTCGGAGAGGATTTCGGACAAGAGGGCGCGGATGCCCAGTTCGTCGTCAACAACAAGAATGGTTGCCATGTATGCCTACTGTTCACGCGGCCGAGCGCGCGTCCTGCGCAGGGCTCGGTGCAGTCGCGAGTTTTGAAAATGATAACGAAACTTGTGCGCCGCTCGGCGGCTGATCGGCGCCGCTGGCTGCTGGGAGATTCACCAAGCGGATGCGAGCGCCGTGCTCGTCCGCAATTTTCTTCACCACGGCAAGCCCGAGCCCCGTGCCCTTGGTCTTGGTCGTGACGTAAGGCTCGAAGGCGCGCTTCAGCACGTTCTCGGCGAAACCGGGCCCGTTGTCGACGATCACCAGCCGCAGCGCCCGCAGCTCGCCGGCTTCGGTCAACGACTTCTGGGTCCGCACCGTCACGTGGCCGTCCGGGCGATGGCTGACCGCATCCAGCGCGTTCTGCACGAGGTTGTGGATCACCTGCCGCAGCTGCGGCGCGTCGCCCATCATCAGCGGCGGATCGGTCGCCAGGTCCGCCTTCAGCTGCCCCGCCTCCTGGGCTTCGGCGTACAGCGTCAGCACCTCGGCGACCAGCGCGTTCAGGTCCAGCGGCGAGAGCTTGGCCGCGGGCAGCCGCGCATAGTCGCGGAACTCGTTGACCAGCTGCTTCATCGCCTGGACCTGGTTGACGATGGTGCCCACCGAGCGCACCAGCATCGCCTGATCGGTGCCTTCGAGCTTGGACTCGAGCTTGAACTGCAAGCGCTCCGCCGACAGCTGGATCGGCGTCAGCGGGTTCTTGATCTCGTGCGCGAGCCGCCGCGCCACCTCGCTCCAGGCGGCGGAGCGCTGCGCCGACACGACCTCGCTGATGTCGTCGAACACCAGCAGTCGCGCGCCCTGCGGCAGCAGTGCGCCGCGCACCAGCAGCGTCAGCGCGGTCTTCTCGTCGAGCTGCAGTTCGAACGAATCCTGCCAGTGCTCGCGCTCGCTGGCCTCGGGGCTGCTCTGCAGTTCGAAGCGCTGCCAGATGTCCTTGCCGAATACCGCCAGCACCGGCAGGTCCTCCAGCGGCCGACCCACGTAGGCCGACAGCGGCAGCTTCAGGATGCGCGTCGCGCCGGGGTTGACGGTCTCGATGCGGCGATCGGCGTCGAACACGATCACGCCGGCCGTCAGGTTGTCGAGGATGGTCTGCACGTGCGTGCGCGCGCTCTCGAGCTGCGTCACGCTGTGCTCGACCAACGCGCGCGCGTCGGCCAGCTGCTGCGTCATGTCCGCGAACGAGCGCGTCAGCCCGCCGAGCTCGTCGCGCGAGCGGAACACCGGCTTGGCCTTCAGGTCGCCGGTCGCGACCTCGCGCATGCCTTCGGCCAGCAGCAGCAGCGGCTGCACCAGCTGGTTGGACAGCGCCACCGCCAGCAGCAGCGCCGCGAACACCGCGAGGATCAGCACCAGCGTCAGCGTGCCCAGGTACATGCGCCGCAGGCCGTCGCGCAGCAGCGAGCGCTGCAGGTATTCCTGGTTCGCCGCCGACACGTTCAGCGCGTTGCTGATCACCTTGCCGGAGATCTGCTTGACGACCATCAGATAGCGGTCGCTGTTGGTCAGCTGCAGCGCGCTGCTCGGCAGCAGGGCCAGCGAGCGGATGCGCGCCTCGCCCTGCATCGCCAGTTGCTCGTCCTCCAGACCTTCCAGCCGCGAGGCGATGCCGTTGCTGCGCGCCTGCGAGATCAGCGTGGAATTGGGCCGCGCTGGGATCTCGCTCGACTCACCGCCGGCGGACAGCATGATCTGGCCGTTGCCCGCGACCAGGGCGACGCTGCGCGCGCCCAGCTGATCGCGCAGCCGCTCCAGCGCCAGTGGCGCCAGCGCGCCGTCTTCCCAGCGTTCGGCCGCGGCGCGGGTGCGGACGGTCTGCTCGGTGCGCAGGTTTTCCAGCGTGTCCTGGCCCAGCGCCAGGCCCGCCTCCAGCGCGCTGGCGAGGCGTTGGTCGAACAGGCTCTCGATGCTCCGGTTCACGAACTGGTAGGAGACCGTGTAGATCAGCAAGCCTGGCACCACGCCGACGATCGCGAAGATGCCCGCGAGCTTGAGCAGCAGGCGGCTGCCGAAGCGGCCGCGCTTCACCCGCAGCGCGAGCCGCGTGCCGGCGACGCCGATGACGACGATCAGCGCGGTGGCGACCGCGACGTTGACCCAGAACAGCCAGACGTAATGGCGCTCCAGGAAGCCGCGTTGCGCGGTCGTGCTGATGGACAGCAGGAAGGCCAGCATGCCGCTGGCACCCGCGATCGCGGTCACGGAGATCAACCACGCCAGGCGCGCCGACTTGGTCACGGGTCAGGGTCCTTGCTGAAACAGGGGGATCGGAAAAACGACGGAGGAAGACGACGGCAAGGTCTGCCTGTTCAAGGCTGCGGCCGGTTGGGGGGCGGCGTGGACGGCGCCTCCAGGGTCAGCGTGAGATTGCGGTCGACGCTCAAGGCCCAGCCCTGGCTGCCGCCCAGCCCGATCTGCATCGGCCGCGGGAGCTGCGCGGTGTCCAGCTTGTAGCTGAACTCCAGGTAATAGCGGCCATCGTCCTCGATGTCCTTGGTCTCGGCCACGCGCCAGCCGGACACGCCACGCAGCGACGAGATCGCCTCGCCGAGCGTGTCGAAGCTCTGGTGCAGGCCGCCGGTGCTGACGCGGTATTGACGGGTCAGCGGCTGCCAGGTCAGTCGCCAGGTCCGGCTGGCCTGGGCGACACGCGCATCGCGCCAGTACCAGCGGTTGCGCAAGACCTGGATCTCGGCGACGAAGTAGATCGCCACGCCCTTGAGCAGCGCCTCCTCGGCCTGCCGGGGCAACTCGAAGCGGGTGCTGAAACTGACGGCCAGGCCGTCCTCGACGCGTTCCGCGTTCAGCACCTGCAAGGCCACGCCCTGGGCCAGCGCCCAGCCGTGCAAGGCCAGCAGCGCGCCGACCAGGGTCAGGCGCTGCCACCAGGAACGCAGCGGAACGGGACGGGACGGCGGGGACACGCGGACGGATGCAGGGGGGAAGTTCTCGGGTCAGGTCTTCTGCAGCAGCGCGTAATAGAAGCCGTCGGTGACGGCCGCCGCGCCAGATGCGGAGTCCTGCGGACCATTGTCTGCGAGCGGCAGCAGATGCCCGGCCCCCTGGTCGAACTGACGCGACCGCGCATCGCCATGGCGTTGCAAAAACGCGTCGATCTGGTCCTGGCCTTCGGCCTTGAAGACCGAGCAGGTCGCGTAAACCAGCCGCCCGCCTGGCTTGAGCAGCGGCCACAGCGCCTCGAGCAATTCGGACTGGATGCGTGCGAGCGACGGAATGTCGTCCGGCCGGCGCAGCCATCGCACATCCGGATGCCGGCGCACGATGCCCGACGCGCTGCAGGGCGCGTCCAGCAGGATGGCGTCGAACGGGCGGCCGTCCCACCAGACGGCGGTGTCGCGGGCGTCGGCGGCCTTCACGGCGCCGTCGAGCTTCAGGCGCTGCAGGTTCTGACTCACCCGTTCCAGCCGCTTGGCATCGGCGTCCAAAGCCAGCAGATCGAGGCGGTTGCCGGCGAGTTCCTGCAGGTGGGCCGTCTTTCCGCCCGGCGCGGCACAGGCGTCCAGCACCCGCGCGCCTTCGCCGAGCTCGGGCCACGCCTCGTCCGGGGACAGGTCTTGCGGGCGCCGGCGGCCCAGCACCAGCGGTGCGGCCAACTGCGCGGACGCGTCCTGGACCGAGGCATGTCCGCCGTCGAAGCCGGGCAGGGCCTGGACCGGCCGCGGCTCGTCGAGCACGACGGCCTGCGGGAACAGCGGGCCTGCCGGGTGCGCGGCGATGCCGGCCTCGCGCAGGCGGGCGAGGTAGCCGTCCAGGTCGTCGTGCGCCGGATTGACCCGCAGGGTCATCGGCGGCTTCTGCTGGTTGGCCTGCAGCAGGCCTTGCCACTGGGCGGGCCAGTCGTTGCGAAGGCGGTCCTGCCACCAGCGCGGATGGTTGAAGCGGGCGACGGGATCCGCTTCGGCGGCGGCGACCAGCGCCTCCCGCTCGCGCAGGAAGCGCCGCAGCACCGCATTGACGAAGCCCGCGCTGTTGGGCGCGCGCTGCCGCACCGCATGCACGGCCTGATCCACCAGCGTGTGATCGGCGTACGCGGTTTCGCCGGGCCAGAGCAGCGCCAGCGCGGTCACCAGCAGCGCGTCCACGCGCGGCGGCGGGTTCTTCGGAGCGAGCGCCGCGCGCACCGCCTGCGCCGCGCCGAGCCGGCGCAACACGGTGAAGCTTAGCGCCTGGACGCCGGGGCGGATATCGGCAGGAGAACGGGCGAGCCACTCGGTCAGCGAGTGGCCGTCGCGCACGGCCTGGACCGCATCGGCCGCACCGGCCAGCAGCCGGTGGAGTGGCGGGCGCTGCCGGACACGGCGTTCTTGGACGAGGAAGGGGAAGGAGAAGAGGAGGCAGACACCGGTGGAGTTTAGTGGCGAAGGCAGCGTGCGCTTGTGGGGCCGGAATGACTCTGGGGGTTCCCGGAGGGATGCCCCCTGAGTCGTGGAGAGCCCGCGCCAGGCCTCCCGCCAGCAAGTGCCTCGGCAGGAGGAACCCCGCGCCCCGCCAGGGCCCCTTGCTACCCCCAAGAGCCTTGCTTTCGCAATGGCATGAAGATGCCGCGACAATCCCGCCCCATGACGAGCACCCTCATCCTGAGCCCCGAAGAGTTGGCAGCGCTGCCGGCTTCCGACCGCATCCGTTACCGGCTGGTCCAGGCGGGCCGGCGCCATCATGCCAACGACAACATCGCCGAGTTCATCGAGGCCGGCGAGCTCGACCAACTGCAGGCCGAGGTGCAGGCGCGGATGCAGGACGTGCTGCAGTCGCTGGTGATCGACACCGACAGCGACCACAACACGCAGGAGACGGCCAAGCGGGTGGCGAAGATGTTCGTGAAGGAGGTCTTCGCCGGGCGCTACGCGCCGCCGCCGCCGGTGACCGAGTTTCCCAACGCCGAGCGTCTGAACGAACTGATGATCGTCGGCCCGATCACCGTGCGCAGCGCCTGCTCGCACCACCTGTGCCCGATCATCGGCAAGGTCTGGATCGGCCTGCTGCCGAGCGAGCACTCGAACCTGATCGGCCTGTCCAAGTATGTGCGGCTGACCGAGTGGATCATGAGCCGCCCGCAGATCCAGGAGGAGGCGGTCGTGATGCTGGCCAACGAGCTGCAGGACCGCGTCAAGCCGGACGGTCTGGCGATCGTGATGGATGCGGACCACTTCTGCATGCACTGGCGCGGCGTCAAGGACATGGACTCGACGATGACGAACAGCGTCATGCGCGGCTCGTTCCTGAAGGATGCGACGCTGCGCGCGGAGTTCCTCGCGCTGATGAAGAACAAGAAGGCCTGATCGCTCCCGCGATCGGTGACGAGGGCCCGCCTGGCGGGCCCTTCGCGTTTCGGCTCAGAGGCTGCGCGCCTCGCTGAAGCCGACGAAGCTCATCAGCACGCGGGTCGGGAACTGCCGGATCGCCGCGTTGTAGGCGTCGACCGCCTGATTGAAGACCTGCCGCGAGAACGCCCGCTGGCGGTCGATCATCTTGAGCTCGTCGACGGCGCCGCCGAGGTCCGGATCGGCGCTCAGCTCCGCGTGGTGCTCGACCAGCGACACCATCCGCGTCAACGCCGCGCCGTGCACGGCGGCGGCCACCGCCAGCAGCGCCACCGGATCCGCCGCATAGGGCTTGGCGCGCACCGCCTGCGCGGCGGCCCGGGCCTCGGCCTGCGTCGAGGCCAGCGCGTCCAGGCTGGCCTGCTCGCTGGGCAGGCGTTCGCGCAGCCGTTCCAGCAGCAGATCGCCGTGGGCGAAACGGCGCGTCAGCGCGTCATCCAGCTGCGCGTAGGCCTTCCCGATCTCATTGCGCAGCAGCATCACGCGGTTGTAGGCGCCGATGCTCCAGAAGGCCAGCACCGCGGCCAGACCCCACAGCCACCAGTTCCAGTGAATCGCCTGCACGGTGCTGGCTGCGCTGACGGCGCTGACGGGGATCACGGAGCGACGGCCGGACCGGCCGACGACTTGGCGACCTGGAACTCGTTCCAGCCCTTGGCGCGCAGCTCGCAGGCCGGGCAGTGACCGCAGCCCCAGCCCCAGGCGTGCCGGGTCTTGCGCTCGCCGAGGTAGCAGGTGTGGGTGTGTTCGATGATCAGCTCGTTGAAGGCCTCGCCGCCGAGCGACTCCGTCAACGCCCAGGTCTGCGCCTTGGTCAGGAACATCAGCGGCGTGTCCAGCGTCATCGGCGTGTCCAGGCCCAGGCTCAGCGCGACCTGTAGCGCCTTGAGCGTGTTGTCACGGCAGTCGGGGTAGCCGGAGAAGTCGGTCTCGCACATGCCGCCCACCAGCACCGACGCGCCGCGGCGATAGGCCAGCGTCGCGGCGAAGGTCAGGAACAGCAGGTTGCGCCCCGGCACGAAGGTATTGGGCAGGCCGTTGGCCTGCAGCTCGATCGCGCGCTCCTGCGTCAGCGCGGTGTCGGAGATCTGGCCCAGCAGGCTCAGGTCGAGCAGGTGATCCTCGCCGAGCTTGGCGGCCCACCGCGGGAACTGCGCGGTGATCTGCGCGCGCACGGTCTGGCGGCAGTCCAGTTCGACCCGGTGGCGCTGGCCGTAGTCGAAGCCCAGGGTCTCGACCTCGGCGAAGCGGTCCAGCGCCCAGGCCAGGCAGGCGGTGGAATCCTGGCCGCCGGAGAACAGCACCAACGCCTTGCGGCGCGAGGCATGGACAGCGGGAATCGGGGCGGTGGCGGCGTCGGACATGGGGAAATGGTAGCCAGGGGACCAGCGGTTGACAGGGAATGCGGCAGGCCGGAAGTGTGCCAGCACCGTGATAGCGTCGTCGGCCTCCAGGAGGAAAAGCAATGCAACGAGTGTTCATGGCGTCGGTGATCGCTGCTGGCATCGCAGCGTTCAGTGTTCCGGTCGTCGCGGCGACTGGCCCATCCGCAGGCGCTGCGTCGCAGGGGTCGTCCGTGATCGCCCAGGTGCTGCTGTATCCGGGCGGCGCGCAGGTGGAGCGCACCACGCGCGTGCCGGCCGGCGCAACGCAGGCGCGCTTGGCGTGCCTGCCGGCGGGTCTGGAGCGCGATGCGATCCAGGTGCAGGCCGCCCCGGGCATCAACCTCGGCGAACTCAAGATCGATCGCGTGCCGCGCGACTCCCTGACCGAATGCCGCCAGCGCGATCCGCGCGTCCGCGAGGTCGAGCAGCAGCGCGACGCCGTCGAAGCCGAGATCGCCGGCGTCGACTTGGCGCTCGGTTATCTGAAGGGTCTGTCGGATCGCGAGGCCAAGCCCGGCGCGGCGCTGGCCACGAGCCTCGAAGCCCTGCGGCGCAACGCCCAGGAATTGACGCTGAAACGCCAGGCGCTGAAGGAGCGGCTGACCGACATCGGCAACGACCTCGCGGCAGCGAAGGCTGCGGCGCCGACGGCCTCCAGCCAGGTATCGGTGGTGACGCTGCGCCTGTCGACGAACGATGGCGGTGACATCGGCCTGTCGTACCGGCTGAACGGTGCTGGCTGGCAGCCGCAGTACCGCGCACGGCTCGACACAGCGACCGGTGGTCTCGTCATCGAGCGCCTCGCGCAGATCGCGCAGAACAGCGGCGAGGACTGGACCGACGTGAAGCTGAAGTTGTCGACCGTGCGACCCCGTCAGAGCGTGGCGGTCGATCCGCTGCAGCCGTGGACGCTGGAGCTCGACCGCCCGAAACCAAGCGCGCGCGGTCTTTTCCGGGAGTCTCCGGCGCCGGCCATGGCCATGGCGCCCGCGATGGCGGACATGAAGGTCGAGGTCACCGGCGCCCGGGTGGTGCCGTTGAGCTTCGATCCGAGCGTCTTCGAGGGCGAGTTCGGCGCCGAATACGACCTGCCGCAGCGCGTCACGCTGCGTGCCGATGGCGCGGTATCGACGGTCAGCCTCGGTCGGACGACCGCGGAGGCGCGCCTGCTCGCCCGCGTGCAGCCCAAGACCGAGCCGGCGGCCTACCTCGTCGCCGAGCTGCCGCGTCCGCAGGGCTCGTGGCCGACGGGGCCGGTGCAGCTGTTCCGCGACAACGCGCTCATCGGGCAGGTGCCGCTGCAGTTCGGCACCGAGAAGACCTGGACCTTGCCCTTCGGTCTCGACGACCGGCTGCGCGTGCGGGTCGAACCCGACAAGCGCGAGGGCGCCAACGGCGGCTTCATCGGTTCGCGTCGCGAGGTCGTGCTGACGCGTCAGTGGCAGGTCGAGAACCTGCGCAGCCGCCCGGTCACCTTGCAGGTGCTGGAGGCCGCGCCAGTGCCGGACCATGAGGACGTCCGTGTGCAGACGCAATTCACGCCGCCGGTGACGACGGCCGGCTGGCGCGATCGTCCCGGGATCCAGATGTGGGAATTGCCGCTGGCACCCGGCCAGACGCAGCGCTTCCAGGCGGTCTACCGGATCAGCGCGCCGAAGGACGAGTACGTGTCGAACATGCCCTGAATGCCCTGACCCTCGGGCCCGGCATCGGCATCGGCATCGGCATCGGGCCAGGGACTCGGCCTGGCCCGGCCCTGCCCTGCCCTGCCTGCCCACGGATGTCGAGGCCCGGGCCGGATCAGCCCCTGATCTCGCCCTGACCCAGCACCACCCACTTCATCGACGTCAGTCCCTCCAGGCCCACCGGACCGCGGGCGTGGAACTTGTCGGTGGAGATGCCGATCTCGGCGCCCAGGCCGTACTCGAAGCCGTCGGCGAAGCGCGTGCTGGCGTTGACCATCACGCTGGCCGAATCGACCTCGCGCAGGAAACGCATCGCGCTGACGTGGTTGGTCGTCAGGATCGCGTCGGTGTGATGCGAGCCATGCCGGTTGACATGCGCGATGGCCTCGTCGAGCGAGTCCACGACCTTGATGCTGATGATGGGCGCGAGGTACTCGGTGTCCCAGTCCTCGGGCGTCGCGGGCTTGAGCAGGTCGCGCGGCACCGCTTCCAGCAGCGCCAGCGTGCGCTCGCAGCCGCGCATCTCCACGCCCTTGGCCGCGAACACCATGCCGATGCGGGGCAGGAAATCCGCTGCCTGCTTCGCGTGGACCAGCAGCGACTCGGTCGCGTTGCAGGGGCTGTACTTCTGCGTCTTCGCGTTGTCGACGACGGTCACCGCCAGGTCCAGGTCGACCTCGGCGTCGACGTAGCTGTGGCAGTTGCCGTCCAGGTGCTTGATCACTGGCACGCGCGCCTCGCGGCTGATGCGCTCGATCAGGCCCTTGCCGCCGCGCGGGATGATGACGTCGACGAAGGCGGGCATCGCGATCAGCAGACCCACCGCGGCGCGGTCGGTCGTGTTGATCAGCTGCACCGCGTCGCGCGGCAGGCCGGCTTCCTCGAGGCTGTCCGCCACCAGCGCCGCGAGCGCCAGGTTGCTGTGCAGCGCCTCGGAGCCGCCGCGCAGGATGCAGGCGTTGCCGCTCTTGATCGCCAGCGAGGCGGCCTCGATGGTCACGTTGGGGCGGCTCTCGTAGATCATGCCGAACACGCCCAGCGGCACCCGCATCTGGCCGACGCTGATCCCGGTCGGGCGGCGCTTCATGCCGGTGATCTCGCCGATGGGGTCAGGCATTGCGGCGATCTGCTCGCAGCCTTCGGCGACGGTGGCCAGCACCTTCGCGGTCAGGCGCAGGCGGTCGACCATCGGCGCTTCCAAGCCGGACGCCGTCGCCGCGGCGAGGTCGCGTTCGTTCGCGGTCGCGAGCGCCGGGCCCGCTTCGCGCAGGCGGCGCGCAAGCGCCCGGAGGGCGAGGTTCCTGGCGGCGGTCGGAGCGGCGGCCATCAGCGTCGCGGCCGCGCGGGCCGCCTCGCCGACGCCGGTCATGTAGGCGTTGAGGTCGGACATAGTCTTGGATTCTGACCGATGCCCCGCAGCCGCTGCGACGCCGGGGCCATCGAAAGCCGATAGCCAAGCCTTCGCGGTGTCCGCCATGTCCTCGGTCCATGCGGCTCATGGGAGAGGGGAGGGCTACGGGTATGTCCCAGGAGCCCGGACCTTGCGGCAGGTCGGCTCGATCTTCTACAGTTGTAGTACGACAGTTGTAGAAATACGGGATCCGGCGATGGACGAGTCGATCAACGACGACGGCAAGGGCGACGTGTCGCTCAGCGAGCTGCAGCTGGCGCTGATGCGCGTGCTGTGGACGCGAGGGCAGGCCAGCAACGCCGAGGTGGCGGAAGCGCTGCGCGAGCAGCAGCGCCCGCTGGCGCACACGACGGTGGCGACGCTGCTGTCGCGGCTGGAGAAGCGCGGCCTGATCGCCAGCGAGCGCGACGGTCGCGCGCTGGTCTACCGCGCCGCGGTCAGCGAGCCGGAGGTGCAGCGTTCGATGGTGTCGGGGCTGTTGAGCACGCTCTTCGGCGGCAAGCCCGAGGCGCTGTTGAGCCATCTGGTCTCCGAAGGCGAACTCGGCGACGATGACCTCGCCAGGATGCGCGCGCTGCTGAAGAGCAAGGGAGGCCGCCATGATTGAAGCCCTGTCCGGCTGGCTGTTGAACTACCTGCTGCACAGCACGGTGCTGCTGGGCGGCGTCTGGGCGCTGGAACGCGCGGGCTGGCTGAAGCATCCCGCGTGGCGCGAGGCGTTCTGGCGCGCGGCCTTCTTCGGCGCGGTGCTGACGGCGAGCGTGCAGCCGCTGACGCAGGTCACGCGCGTCGCGTTGCCGGAGGTCTGGGCGCCGGCGCATGAACAGGGCGAGCGCGCCGCTCCCGTCCTGGATGCCGCGTTGTCCACGAGCGTCGGGAACGAGTCGACGTCCGCTCCCTCGCCCACGCCAGGGCCTCTCCCAACACCGGTCGAGCGTTCGACCGAGTCCCTGTCGGTCGTCGCCGACCGCGCCGTCGCCGATCACGTCGTCGACATCGGCGATGACGCGATGGCCCGTCGCCGAGAGCTCCTGCGCGAGGGTCTCGCCGCCCTGCTGCTGGCCTGGCCGCTGGTCGCGCTGCTCGGTCTCGGGCTGACGCTGATCCGCTGGTTGGGACTGCGTCGGCAGGTCCGCGCGCTGCCGGTCTGCGACGACCCGGAACTTCAGCAGGCCGCCGCGGAACTCGCCGGCATTGCCGGCGTGCGCGCGCCGACGCTGCGCGTGAGCCCGCACTGGGCCAGTCCGCTGGTCGCGCCGGGCGGGCAGATCTGCCCGCCCGCACGCCTGATGCGCACGCTCGATGGCCAGCAGCGTGTCGCGGTCCTCGCGCACGAGATCGCTCACCTGCGCCGTCGCGATCTGGCCTGGCGCCTGGCGGCCCGGCTGGTGTCGCAGCTCGGCTGGCTGCAGCCGATGAACCGGCTGGCGATGCGTCGGCTGGACCTGCTCGCCGAGCTGGCCTGCGATGCCTGGGCCGCGGCCGAGGCCGGCGCGATGCCGTTGGCCGAGGGCCTCTATGTCTGCGCCCGGGACCTGGCCGCCGCGACCGCTGCGACCGACGGACGACGCGGCGCCCGGCCGATGCCGGTGCTGGCCAGCGCGATGGCCGCCGCCCGGTCCCCGTTGATGACGCGCATGGACGCGCTGCTGGAGGGCACGCCGCTGGCCGGCACCACGCCCACCCGCCGCCGTCTCGGACGCGTGCTGATCGCCGGCGGCCTGTGCGCCGTGGCGCTGGCCGTGCCGATGCTGGTCATCGGCAAGGCGCCGCGGCTCAACGTCGACCTGAGCGGGGTCAGCGGTGCGTTCTCGTCGGCGTTCAGCGGCATGAAGGTCACGCGGCAGGTCGTGATCGCCGATGGCGTCGAACGTCGCGTGAACTACTCGGGCGACCTGGAATTCAACGGCGACGAGACCGACATCGTCTCGCTCGACGACAAGCTCTCGATCATGGAGCGCGCCGACGGCGTGACGCGCCGCGTCGAGATCGCCGCCGACGGCAAGGGCGGGCAGGTGCGGCGCTTCTGGATCAATGGCGACACGAAGCCGATCGATGCACCGGCGCAGGCCTGGATCGCCGGGCAGATCGGCCTGATCGCGGAAAGCGTCCAGGGCAGCGGACCGCGCGTGGAGCGCCTGCTGCGCCAGGGCGGGACCGAGGCGGCGCTCGCCGACATCGGCAAGGCGCAGGACGCGATGGCGCGCCGCACCCGCATCGAGGCGCTGCTCGAGAGCGGGCCGCAGAGCGACGAGACCCTGTCGCAACTGATCGCGCTGGCCGGCCGGATGAAGGACGACTTCCAGCGCCGCACCGCGTTCATCGCGCTGATCCAGCATCGGACGCTGGCGCCGGGCCAGCAGCGCGAGCTGCTGGAACTGGTCCCGACGCTCAAGGGCGACTTCGACCGCCGCGAGGTGCTGGTGGCGCTGTCCCCGCAGCTCGTCAACGACGGTGCCGTGATGACCGCCTGGCAGCAGGCGGTGCGCGGCTTCGGCGGCGACTTCGACAAGCGGGCCGCCATCGTCGCGCTGATCGACGAGGACCACGAGGCCACGCCGGACCGCCTGCGCACGGCGATCGCCGCGAGCGGCATGATCGGCGGCGACTTCGACCGGCGCACCGTGCTGGAGGCGGCGGCCCATCAGATGCGCGGGAATGCGGCGCCGTACGCCGCGGCCTATGTCGACGCGGTGCGGAGCTTTTCGGGCGACTTCGACCGCCGCTCGGCGCTGACCGCGCTGATGGACGAGGCCCAGGTCGATCGCGAGATCGCGCTGCAGGTGTTGCGGGCCACGGGCAGCATGAGCGCCGGTTTCGACCGCGCCGAGCTGTTGATCGCGCTGGCGGAACACCTGCCGGCGGATCCGGACGTGCTGACGCAGTACCGGCAGGCGGCGCGCGGGCTGAGCACGCACGACCGCGGCCGCGTGGAGGCGGCGATCGACCACCTGGCGCCGTCCTGAGGCGCACAATCGCCGGCATGGCACTGCACACCTGGACCCTCTACTTCCTGGCCGTGATCGGCCTGTCGCTGACACCCGGCCCCAACAGCCTGCTCGTGCTCGCGCATGGCGCGGCGCACGGCAGCCGTCGTACGCTGTGGACGATCGCGGGCGGCGCGACCGGCTTCGCCGCGCTGATCGGCTTGTCGATGCTGGGCATCGGCGCGCTGCTGCAGACCACCGCCAGCGCGCTGCTGGTGCTGAAGATCGTCGGCGGCGCCTATCTGATCTGGCTGGGCATCCAGCTGTGGCGCTCGCCGGCCATCCAGCTGCGTCCGGCCGAGGGCGCTTCCGCGGCGCAGAGACGGGGTCGCGTGCTGTTCCGGCAAGGGCTGCTGTCGGCGGTCTCGAATCCCAAGGTGCTGCTGTTCTACGGCGCCTTCCTGCCGCAGTTCATCGATCCTCAGCGCGATCTGCTGGTGCAGTTCGTGTGGCTGGCGGCGACCTTCGTCATCACCGAGGCGATCGTCGAATTCCTGATCGCCAGCCTCGCGCACCGCGTGCGCCCCTGGCTGGAGCGCTCCGGCCGCGGCTTCAACCGCGTCTGCGGCTCGCTGTTCGCGATGATGGGCGCTGCGCTGCCGCTGACCCGCTGACCCGCCGAAGCGATGAAGCGATGAAGCGATGACCCGCAGGACGGCGGGCCGCTGAGCGACTGAGCGACACAACGGAAAACGGGCGCCGAGGCGCCCGTTGTCGTTGGTGTCCGCGCGATGTCAGCGCGGAGTGGTCCTGACCGTCACGGCTTCGCGGCCGAAGCCGGCGCCGACGGCGCGGTCACATCCACCGGCGCGCCCTGCAGGTCGCGGATCTCCAGCGGCTTGCGCCCCAGGGCCTCCAGCTGCGGCAACACCTTCGCCTTGTCGCCGACGGCCACGACGATCAGCGCGGCCGGATCGACGTAGGTCTTCGTCGCCTTGTAGGCGCTGCTGGCGTTCACGGCGCCGTACTTGCGCGGCAGCGACGTGATGCTGTCCGCCGGCGCGCCGACGGCCCATTCGCTGGCGTAGCTCGACGCCACGACGCGGTTGGTGTCGAACAGCCCCGGCAGGGCCAGCAGCTGCGCGTTGCGCACGCGGTTCAGCTCGTCGGCGCCCATGGGCTTGGCGCGCATGCCGTCGATCTCCTTGAACATGTCGGTCAATGCCGGACCAGTGACGTCGGTGCGCACGCTGCCGCGGATGCCGAACAGGCCGCTGTCGCGGTTCATCGTGTAGGCCGAGTAGATGCCGTAGGTGTAGCCCTTGACCTCGCGCAGCTGCGTGTTGATGCGCGACGTGAAGAGACCGCCCATCGCGGCGTTCATGACCTTGATGTCCTCGGCGTCGGGCGTGCCGGCCTTCGGTCCGGGCGCGACGACGCTCAGCGCGGTCTGCGGCGCATTCGGCTTGTCGACCAGGATCACGCGGGCGGCGACCGGCTGCGGCGCGGCGGCGTTGACGGCCGCGGCGGCCGTCGACGGACGCGCCCAGCCGCCGAACAGGCGCTCGGCCAGCGACTTCAGCTCGTCGGCCGAGATGTCGCCGGCGACCACCAGGGCGGCCTGGTCGGGCCGGTAATGTGTCGCCCAGAACTGACGCAGCGCGGCGGCGTCGGTGGCCTTGATCGAGGCCTCGTCGCCGATCGCGGCCTTGGCCAGCGGGTGGCCTTCGCCGTAGATCACGCGGTTGGAGACGACCGACGCCACGGCCGGCGCCTGCTCGCGCTGCTGCTGCAGCGCGGCCAGGCGCTGGTTCTGCATGCGCGCGATCTCGGCGGCGTCGAAGGCCGGGTGCAGGGTGACGTCCGCCATCAGCGCCAGCGTCTGCGCGAAGTTGCGCTTCAGGCTGCTGGCTTCGATGCGGGCCTCGTCGCGACCCGCGCCGCTGCTGATCGCCGCGCCCAGCGCGGCGGCCTCGTCGGCGATCTGCTGCGCGGTGCGCGTCTGCGTGCCCTGCTGCAGGATGCCGGCGGTGAAGCTCGACAGGCCGGGACGGTCCGCCGGGTTGGCGGTCTGGCCGGCGCGCACGACCAGCGTCGCGCTCACCAGCGGCAGGCCCGGGTTCGGCACGTGGATCAGCGTCAGCCCGTTGGCCAGCGTCAGGCGCTTGCCTTCCGGCAGCACCGAGGCCTTGGCCTTGCCGCCCTTGGGCTGGGTCTTGCGCCAGGCGACGTCGGCGTTCATCGACTCGCGCTCGCCCTTGGCGGCCTTCTCGGGCACCGGCGGGGTGGGGACTTCAGCGGCCAGCTTCTGCTCGCCCGGCGTCGCCAGCACGACGACGCGCGCGTTCTTCTTCAGCTGCTGTGCGACGACGTCGCGGATCTTCTCCGGCGTGATCGCCTGGTAACGCGCCAGGTCCTTGCCGATGTAGTTCGGGTCGCCGGCCTGCTGGTTGTAGTAGTTGATCTGGTCCGCCAGGGCCTGCACCTTCTCCAGGCGCGCCAGCGTGCTGGTCTCTATGGCGGCGCGGGCGCGGACCATCTCTTCGGGCGTCGGCGGGTTGACGGACAGCTCGGCGACCGCGTCGTCGACGATCTTCTGGATCTCGTCCAGCGACTTGCCGGGACGCGCGATCACCTCGACCGAGAACACCGAGCCCAGCGACAGCGAGTACTGCTGCACCTGCACCGACTGCGCCAGCTGCTTGTCGTAGACCAGCGTCTTGTAGAGGCGGCTGGACTTGCCGCCGCCCAGCACGTGGGAGGCGAGGTCCAGCTCCGCGTCGCCGGGCTGGAACACGGCCGGCGTGTGCCAGGCGATGTCCAGGCGGGGGAGCTCGATGCGGTCGGTCACCTCGACGCGCTTCTCCTCGGTCAGCTTCGGCTGCGGGACGTTGACCGGCGGCACCGGGTCACCGGCCTTCAACGGACCGAAGTACTTCTGCACCAGCTGCCTGGCCTGCGCGGGATCGAAGTCGCCGGCCAGCACCAGGGTCGCGTTGTTCGGGCGGTAGTAGCTGCGGGCGAAGGCCTTGACGTCGTTCAGCTTGATCGACTGGATGTCGGCATGCGAGCCGATCACCGTCGCGCGGTACGGATGGCCCTCGGGGAACAGCGCCTGGTACAGCGCTTCCTCGACGATGCCGTAGGGGCGGTTCTCGACGGACTGGCGGCGCTCGTTGCGCACGACGTCCTGCTGGTTGGCCAGCGACACCGAATCGACCTCGTCGATCATGTAGCCCAGCATGTCCGACTTCAGCCACAGGCCGAGTTCGAGCTGGTTCGAGGGCAGCGTGAAGAAGTAGTTCGTGCGATCGAAGTCGGTGGAGCCGTTGGAATCGGTGCCGCCGGCGGCGTCGATGATCTTGTCGGCCGTGCCGCGCGGGATGTGGCGGGTGCCGGCGAACATCAGGTGTTCGAACAGATGCGCGAAGCCGGTCTGGCCCGGGGCCTCGTTGCGCGGGCCGGCGTGCACCCAGAGGTTGAAGGCCACCAGCGGCAGGCGGTGGTCCTCGACCAGGATCACCTCGAAGCCGTTGGCCAGCTTCACCTTCTCCAGCTTCACGTTGAGCGTGCCGCCGACGGTGGTGACGGCGCTGGTGCCGGCCGCGGCCGGAGCCGCCAGGGCCGCCGACGTGGCGGTGGCGCCGCCGAGGGCGGTCAGGACGGCCAGGGTGATGGCGGCGGGTGCCGCGGGCATGAATCGCATGGTGGGACGCTTCCCTTCAATGTTGGTGCGGGGCACGCTAACCAAAGCGGGCCTCCCTCACAAGTGCCGGAACTCTGAAAGATCAAGGTTTGGCGGGTTGGAACCGATCGTGCGGTCGGTGCCACGTCAAGGCCTCGTCAACACGAGGCCTTGTCCAACGAGCGTCGTCACAGCGGGCGCAGCATCAGTTGTTGATGCAGCGGCTGCGGCACGGCGCCCAAGGCGCGCAGTGTGGCACCGCCAAGGTCCTCGCGTTGCAATTGCGGCACGCGCAGGCGGCGTTCCGGATACACCGCGGCGATGGCCTGGATCAGCGCGCGGGCTTCGTCCGGTCGCGGCGCGATGAAGCTGTGGACCATCACGGTCTCGTCGGGCAGGCTGAAGACGATCTGGCTGTCGGCGGTCTGCCAGCCGTGATAGTCGATGCCGTGCCGGATCGTGGCGGCGGTCACCTGCAGCGGCAGGTCGGGAATGCGGTGCTCGGCGGCTTCCAGCCAGCCCAGCAGATGGGGCATGTCGATCGCATGAGGCGCGCCGGTGGTCGAGGGCGCGGGCGCGATCGTGCCGGGCTCGGCCACGAAGCCGAATAGGTCATGTTGCCTGCGGAAGCCGCGTCCCTCATACAGGCGTCGCGCTCGCTCGTTCTGCGCGAAGACCTCGAGCTCCACGGCCCGCAGCCCTGCAGAGGCTGCGCGGGCGATGAAGTCATCGAGCAGCGCGGGCGCGGCTCCGGTGCCGCGCGCGGCGGGCAGCGCGCCCATGGTCGCGAGGCGCCAGCGATTCGACACCGGCCGCTGCGCGACGAACGCGAAGGCCAACGGCTCGCCGGCCGCGTCGAGCGCGACGCGCGACAGCGGCAGGTCGACGCCCTGACGCGCGAGGAACATCGGCCACTGCGCGAACGGGATCTGGAACGGACCGATCAGGTAATCGGCGAACGCGCCGGTGAACGCGGCGTGGAGGATCTCCGGCGCGACTTCGTCGCCGCGGACGAAGGAGAAGTCTGCGCTCGAGGTGGTCATCGTTTCCGTCATGTCGTCCTTGTGTTCAGAGGCAAAGATCGGAAGGCCCGTTCACGTGAGCCACGCCGGAATCGCCAACCAGATGGGCGCGGTCGCCGCGAACAGCAGCGTGCCCAGCACGATGGCGCCGGAGGCCTCGGCCTCGAGGGTGCGATAGCGTTGCGCGAACATCATCGCGTTCGAGCCCGGCGGCAGCGCGGCCATCATGACGATGACGGCGAGCGGCATGCCCGACAGCCCGAAGCCCCAGTGCGCGATGCCCAGCACCAGCGCCGGCAGCACCAGCAGCTTGAGCGCGGCCAGGCCGAGCAGCGTGCGCATCGCGCCGCGCGGCAGGCCGTAGTAGGACAGCGACATCCCGATCAGCACCAGGCACAGCGGCACGACCGCGCTGCCCAGCATCTGCAGCACCTCGTCGAGCACGGCGGGCAGCGGGATGCCGGTGGCGTGCCAGGCGAAGCCGCAGAGCACCGGCAGCACGACCGGGTGGATGACGGTGTTGCGCATCGTCGTGAGGATGGTCCGCTTCAGGCTCGCGCCGTGGGGCGTGTGGCGGGCGAGGTCCATCTCGACGAGGACGGTGGCGATGGTCAGCAGCGTCAGCGCGTGCAGGCTGACCACGGTGATGTGGACTGCGAGGCCGCTCTCGCCGAACACGCCGGCGACCAGCGGCACGCCGACCTGCAGCGTGTTGCCGAAGCTCGCGGTGATGCTGCGCACGGCGGGGGCGGCGGGGCTGTCTGGGTGGCGCTTGCGCTCGTACAGGTAGACGGCGACCAGCATCAGCACCACCGGCGCGAAGAACGCGGCCACGGTGAGCCAGGGCAATTCGGAGATCTCCACGCGCGCGGTGGTGCGGAACATCAGCGCGGGGACGAAGAGATAGAACGCGATGTTCGAGAGGATGCGGGCCGGGTCGTTCTCGCCGCCGGCCTTCCCCAGCCAGCGCATGTGCCCGACGAACCACCCCATGCCCGCGGCGATGAAGATCGCCAGCAGCTTGTAGAACAGGACGACAGTCATGGCGGAGGAGTATGCCGCCGCGCACCTCCCGACCGCGCGCCGCCCGCACACCGCGGTCCTCCAACGACGCCGAAGTCAGCGATCACCACTGGGGCCGGAATGGTGCTGGGGGTTCCCGGAGGGATGCCCCCTGCACCGTGGAGTGCCCGCGCCTGGCGAAGCGAAGTCCGAAGGGCCGTGTCAGGAAGCCAGCGGCAGCTCCAGCGCGAAGCTGAATTTGCTGCCTTCATCGGGCGAGGTCTCGACCGTGATCTCCCCGCCCATGAGCCGCACCAGTTGCTGGCTGATCGCCAGCCCGAGCCCGGTGCCGCCGGTGCGGCGCGACTGGTCCGCCACCTGCTCGAAGGGCTGGAACAGCCGCTCCATCTGCTCCGGCGCCATGCCGATGCCGGTGTCCGAGACGGTGAAGCGCAGCATCAGGCTGCTGGGCCCCTGCGCGACCACGTCGACGGTGAGGCCGATGCGCCCGTGGTCGGTGAACTTCACCGCGTTGGACAGCAGGTTCAGCAGCACCTGCCGCAAGCGCTGCCCGTCCGCCCGCACGCGCGAGGGCAGTTGCGGGTCCAGCTGCACGGCGAAGGCCAGGCCCTTCTCGGCCGCGCGCGGTCGTATCGATTCGCTGCAGATCTCCAGCAGGGCCCGCAGGTCGAGCGGGCTCATTTGCAGCGTCAGCTTGCCGGCCTCGATGCTGGCGACGTCCAGCAGGTCGGTGATCAGCACCAGCAGGTGTTCGCCCGATTCGCGCATCAGCCGGATGCGATGCTGCTGGGCCGGGCTGAGCGAACTGTCCATCTGCAGCAGCTGCGCGAAGCCCAGGATCGCATTCAGCGGCGTGCGGAACTCGTGGCTCATCGTCGCCAGGAACCGGCTTTTCGCCTGGTTCGCGGCTTCCGCGCGCTGCTTGGACTGGGACAGCTCGACCGTGCGCTCGGTGACGAGCTCCTCGAGGTGGTCGCGATGCTGCGTCAGTTCCTGTTCCGCCAGCCGGCGCAGCGTGATGTCGCTGACCAGGCCCTCGATGCGCGGCGCGCCGTCCAGCACCAGATGCAGGCTGAGTTCGACCCACAGGTCGCGGCCGTCGCGCGTCGTGACCAGCAGCGGCACCTGTTGCAGCAGCCGGTGGCGCTCCAGCGCGCGGGCCAGCCGGCGGTACTCGTGGTGTTCGATGCGCACCATGCGCCGCAGGGTCACGCCTTGCGCGTCCTCGGGACGCCCCAGCCCCAGCATCTGCGCCAGCGCCTTGTTCACGCGCAGCAGCCGTCCGTGGCCATCGGCCTGGAAGATGCCTTCGGCCGCGTTCTCGAACAGGCTGCGGTAGCGCTGCTCGCTGCTGCGCAACCCTTCGGCGAAGTCGAGCAGCTTGGCGCTCATCGCGTTGAGCTGCTCGGTCAGGTCGCCGATCTCGTCGGCATGCTCGGGCTCGATGTGGGCGCCGAGCTCGCCGCTCGCCACACGTTGCGCCAGTCCGCGCAGGCGGGAGACCGGGCGCTCCACCAGCCGTCGCACCAGCACGTAGCTGGTCAGTCCGATCGCCAGCAGCACCGTCGCCAGCAGGCTGGCCACCAGTCGACGCGTCTCGCCCAGAGTCTGGTCGATGTAGCTGCGCGTGTAGACCAGCGTCGCGCGGCCCAGCGCGCCCGCCGGGCCTTGCGCGCCGGCGCGGTGGCTCAACTCGAATTCGAGCGAGAGCGGCCGCACTGCCGGCGTCTGGCGCGAGCGCTGCAGCGTCTCCAGCCCCGGCGCCGCCAGCGTGATCGACTGAACCTCCGGATCCGCCATCACGGCGTCCAGCAGCTCCGACAGCGCGGCACTGTCCAGGTTCCAGACCGGCTCCGCGAAGCCCCGCGCCACCAGCTGCGCCATGCGCTGCTGGCGCTCGATCAGCGCCTCGTTGAGTTCGTGCTCGTGGCGGTCGACCCAGTACAGGCCGATCAAGCCCACCAGCACCGTCGCGCTGAGGCTCAGCGCAGCGACCAGCCGCGTCTGGATGCTCAGCGTCGATCGACCCATGACCGCATGCCCTCTCCTGATCCGCAAAATTGTTTGCGGTCGAGTGTCGCGCAAATGCGAGGGGCGTCCGAAGATTGAGGCACGAACCGACCCCCCAGGATTTCACGGGTTGCGAATTGGGGGAGCGCGAAAGGGCCGCCCGCGTGGCCTGCGATCGAAGCCGGGCGCGACCGGTGCCCCTCTTCGCTCAATCGCCTGCGCATGCTCGGCATTCGCTTCGAGGGGCACCGGTCGCGCCCGGCTTCTCCAACTGGGGACTAACGCGGGTGCGGTCCTGGCTCGGCGGTGAATTGGGGCGCGAGAACGCGCTTCGTTCCAGCGCCAGGGCAGGGCGCCGGGGCGGCGCAGCCCGGCCGTGACGCGCAGGGTCAGTCCGTGCTTGTCGTCGGTCCAGGTGACGTCGGACTCGGCGGCCAGGTGCAGCAGCTCGCCGCGCGCGTAGTCGGGCACGAGCAAGCCCGCGCGCGGATGGCGCAGCAGGTTGCCCAGCGTCATGAAGAAGCGGTTGCCGGGAAACTCCGGGATCCACAGCGTGATGCCGCCGTCCAGTCGACGTTCTGCCCGGATGAAGCCGGGCGGGCCGCCGCGGTGCGAGACGTCGACACCGTCCGCGCGCCCGTCGCCGGGCACCGGCGCCGACGCGCTCGCGATGAACAGGGTGTCCGCGGCCTCGATCAGCGCCAGCGCGCCGTCATCGAGCGCCGCGCCCAGCGGCTGCGCCAATGCGGGCGGTGCATCGTCCCAGGCCAGCGGATCACGCGCCTGGATGTACTTCGGGCAATTGCCGAAGCTCTGCACGACGCCGACCGACAGGCGTTCGCCGGACAGCGCAAGCAGCCGCCCGTTCATGCGGTTGCGCCGGCGGGTGTGCGGCTCGAGCCCGAGCAGCCCCACCGGCGCGCCCGGTCCACGCGCCCGCAGCGCGGCGAGCGCGGGATCCTGGGCGTCCAGCGCCGCAGCCACCGTCATCGTCCGCGCGTCCGGTGTCGCGACGAAGCCAGGCGGGCCCGCCAGCATCGTCGCCCACGGCTGGCCCGCGGCATCGATCGCGCCGAGCAACAGCGTGGGCAGCTTGTTGAACAGCTCGCGGTGCTGGTCGGGCATGTGGTCCCGGACCACCTGGGGGGCCGATCTCGGCCATGCGCTCGCGGACGCCCATCCGTTCCTGCAGCGTCTGCTCGCCGGGGTGCCAGGTCGTGTCCATGGCGTGCCTCAGAACTTGTCCGGCAGCGGCTTGAAGCGCGGCAGCGCCTCGATGCGCGCCAGCCAGCCGCGCAGGCGGGGGTAGTCGGCCAGCGACACGCCGCCCAGCGGCGCCTGCGCCGTGTAGCCGTAGAAGGCCACGTCGGCCAGCGTCGGCCGGTCGGCGATCAGGAAGTCGGTGCGGGAGAGCTGCTCCTCGATGAGCGCGAACAGCCGGTGTCCCAACGCCAACGAGGCGGGATCGACCGGCAACCCGGTCAGCGCGCGGAAACGCGGCGTCGCCGCGCCCCGGCCCGAGCAGGCTCACCGACAGGCTGAACCAGCGCTGCTGCCAGGCGGCCTCGATGGCATCGCGCGGCAGCCAGCCGGCATCGGGCGCGTAGCGCGTCGCCAGGTAGACCAGGATCGCGTTGCTCTCCGGCAGGACCAGATCGCCGTCCTCCAGCACCGGCACCTGGCTGAGCGGATTCATCGCCACGAACGCCGGTTGCCGTTGATCGCCGCCGGCCAGGTCGATGTCGACCATCGTGCAGGGCAGGTCGAGCAGGGACAGCAGCAGCTCGACGCGGTGGCTATGGCCGGAGGCGGCCACGCGATGCAGACGGAACGGCGCGGACGGGCGGAGGACGGAGGCGTTCATCGGGGAGGGCTCCAGCGGAGGTCTTCAGAGGCCCGTACCGTAGCTCTTGCAGTTGCTGGCTGGAATGCCGATGGCGGATCATTCAGAATTGCAGCTGCCGAAATAATGTGACGCTGCGGGCTTGCGGCGTTCCTGGACATGGATCACCTCGACCGCCTGCGCTGCTTCGTCGCCGTGGCTGACACGCAGAGCTTTGCCGCTGCCGCGCGACGGATGGGTTGCTCAGCGCCGGCCGCCACGCGCGCCATCGCGGCCTTGGAGCAGCGGCTCGGCGTGCAGCTGTTCCAGCGCAGCACGCGCTCGGTGCGGTTGACCGAGGCCGGGGAGCGCTTCGTCGTCGACTGTCGCCGCATCCTTGGCGACCTCGACGAATCGGAGGCCGCGGCGGCCGGGGCGCAGGCCGAGCCGGCGGGCCTGCTGTCGCTGACCGCGCCGTCGATGTTCGGACGGCAACACGTGGCCCCGCTCGCCGCGGAGTTCCTCCAGCAGCACGCGCGGATCCGGCTCAAGCTCCTGCTGGTCGACCGGGTCGTGTCGCTGCTGGACGAGGGGCTGGACCTGGCGGTGCGGATCGCCCATCTGCCGGATTCAGGATTGACCGCGGTGCCGGTGGGCGCGATGCGACGGGTGATCGTGGCCTCGCCCGACTATCTGCGCCGTGCCGGTGAACCGCGCACGCCGCGGGACCTCGTCGACCACCGGATCATCGCCAGCTACTTCGACGGCCAGAGCATGACGCCCTGGCGTTTCCGCGACGGCCCGCAAGCGCTGTCGCCCACGCTGATGGTGAACGACAACGCCGCGGGCATCGCAGCGGCGGTGGCCGGCGTGGGTCTGGCGCGGTGCCAGGTCTATCAGGCGGCGGACGCGGTGCGGAGCGGCCTGCTGCGCATCGTGCTCGCCGACCATGAACTGCCGGCGGCACCGGTGCATCTCGTCCATGCCGCCGGGCGGCGCGTGCCCGCGTCGCTGCGGCTGCTGGTGGACTTCATGGCCGCGCGGCTGCGCGCCGAGCCGGTGCTGGGCGGCGACGCGTTCCTGCGCGCGCCCTAGCGCCGTGCATGGCGAGGGAATCAGCCCTTCGCCGTCGCCTTCTTCGCCGCGACCTTCTTGGCTGCGGGTGTCTTGGCCGCGGGCCTGGCGCCGGTCTTGGCGCCCGGCTTCGCGGCGCGCGGCTCGAACTCGAAGATCACCTTGCCTTCCTTCTTGTCGTAGGTCAGGAAGGCCTTGAACTTGCGACGCGTCTTGTTGGAGACGAAGTTCTCCAGCAGATCCGTCTTGCCGGTCGCGAGCAGCTTGCTCATCTGCTCGGGCTCGATCGGCTGCTGCAGGATGATCTTGCCGCTCTTGAAGTCGCAGGTGATCTTGTCGCCGACCGCGTGCTCGCAGACGTAGTTGCTGCCGAAGTCGAAGACGCGGCCGTTGCACTTCGGGCAGTGGCCCAGCGGCGTGTGAGCGCTGAAGTCCACCGGCTCGCCGTTCTCCTCGGCCTTCTTCGCGTCCTCGCCGAAGTCGAACTCCAGCTTCCAGTTGTCGATCTCGGCGTCGAACACCAGCGCCAGCTCGGCCGTGAACGGCCAGCCGGCCTTGGAGCGGAAGCCCTCCAGCGGACCGACCTTCTTGTCGCGCAGGAAGGTCTCGACCTCGGCCAGCTCGAAGCTGCGGCCGCCCGGGATCTTGGGGATGGAGAAGCCGCACTCGTCGCCGTTGCCGACCTTGCCGGTGCAGGTGAAGCGGCGGTAGTTCTCCTTGACCACGCCGCCGCACTTCGGACACGGCGTCTTGAGCGTCGCGTAGTCGCCGGGGATGGTGTCGCGGTCGTATTCCTTGGCCTTGCGCACGACCTTCTCGGTCATCGCGGCGATCTCGGCCATGAAGGCCTCGCGCTTGAGGCGGCCCTTCTCCATCTCGGACAGCTGGAACTCCCAGTTGCCGGTCAGCTCGGGCTTGGTCAGTTCCTCCACGCCCAGGCCGCGCAGCAGCGTCATCAGCTGGAAGGCCTTGGCGGTGGGGATCATCTCGCGGCCTTCGCGCAGCATGTACTTCTCGGCCAGCAGCCCTTCGATGATCGCGGCGCGCGTGGCCGGCGTGCCCAGGCCCTTCTCGGCCATGGCCTCGCGCAGCTCGTCGTCGTCGACCAGCTTGCCCGCGCCTTCCATCGCCGACAGCAGCGTCGCTTCCGTGTAGCGCGCCGGCGGCTTGGTCACCAGGGCCTTCACGTCGGTGCTCTCGGTGCGCACGACCTCGCCGGCCTTCACCGGCACCAGCATCGCGCCGCTGGTGCCCGGCTCGGCGTTCTCGTCGGTCGCTTCCTTGCCGTAGACGGCCTGCCAGCCCGGCTTCACCAGCACCTTGCCGTTGGTCTGGAACGCATAGGCCTTCTCCGGCGTCTTCACCGTCGAGATCCGCGTCGTGACCTGGAACTCGGCCGGCGGGAAGAACACGGCCAGGAAGCGCTTGACGACCATGTCGTAGAGCTTGGCCTCGGCCTCGGTCAGGCTGCGCGGCGGCTGCAGCGTCGGGATGATCGCGAAGTGGTCCGACACCTTGGTGTTGTCGAAGACCTTCTTCGTCGGCTTGATGTAGCCCTTGTCCAGCGCCGTCTTCGCGTGCTGCGCCAGCGCCTGCAGCGGGCCGGGCATGTCCTCGCTGGCGATCATGCGCGCGGTGTCCTGCGCGACGATCAGGTAGTCCTCGGGCAGGTAGCGCGAGTCGGTCCGCGGGTAGGTCAGGACCTTGTGCTTTTCGTACAGCGCCTGCGCCAGGCCCAGTGTCGTCTTGGCCGAGAAGCCGAAGCGCGAGTTGGCCTCGCGCTGCAGCGTGGTCAGGTCGTACAGGCCGGGGCTGGCCGTCGTGCTGGGCTTGGATTCCTCGGTCACCGTCGCGGGCTGGCCCAGCGCCGCGGCGGCGATGGCGTCGGCCTCCGCCTGCGTCCAGACGCGGTCCGCGCGCTGCTCGGGATCGTCGGCGTTCTTCTTGAACGCGGGGTCGAACCACTTGCCCTCGTACTGGCCGGCCTCGGCGTCGAAGCTGCCGCGGATTTCCCAGTAGTCGCGGTAGACGTGCTTGCGGATCTTCTCCTCGCGCTCGACGACGATGGACAGCGTCGGCGTCTGCACGCGACCCACGGTGGTCAGGAAGAAGCCGCCGTCGCGCGAGTTGAACGCGGTCATCGCCCGCGTGCCGTTGATGCCCACCAGCCAGTCGGCTTCCGAGCGGCAACGCGCCGCGTCGGCCAGCGGCAGCATCTGCTGATCGGTGCGCAGGCGCTCGAAGCCGTCGCGGATCGCCTGCGGCGTCATCGACTGCAGCCACAGCCGGCTCACCGGCTTGGCGACCTGCGCCTTGGCGGTGCCGGCGTACTGGACGATCAGGCGGAAGATCAGTTCCCCTTCGCGCCCCGCGTCACACGCGTTGATCAGCGAGGTCACGTCCTTGCGCTTGATCAGCTTGACCAGCGCGTTCAGCCGGCCCTTGCTCTTGTCGATCGGGTTCAGATCGAAGTGGGGCGGGATCACCGGCAGGTGGGCAAAACTCCACTTGCCGCGTTTGACGTCGAACTCCTCCGGCGCCTTGATCTCCACCAGATGGCCGACGGCCGAGCTGACGACGTACGCGTCGTTCTCGAAATACTCGTCATGCTTCTCGAACTTGCCCGACAGCGCGGTCAGCGCCTTGACGATGTCTTGCGCCACCGACGGCTTCTCCGCGATCACCAATGCCTTGCTCATGCGCTTGCTTCTTTCCTCTTCGTTCAGGCGTCCAAGATCTTCATGAACGTCTGCCTACAATCCGGCCTCGCGCGCCTACGTACGTGTGTACACGCGCGCGCACCCATGAATTCAATGTACCGGACTCGCTCCATGCCGCAACCGCGCCCCGCTCCGAGTGTTCCCGCCCCCGCCGACGATGCCGTCGCTTCCCCCGTGACCCGGAGAAGCGCCCGGATCCAGGTCCGGGCCTCCGGCGTGCATGGCCGCGGCGTGTACGCGCTGGTGCCGCTGCAGGCCGGCGAGAAGCTCATCGAATACAAGGGCGAGCACATCGACTGGGACGAAGCGCTGCGTCGCCATCCGCACGATCCGTCGCAACCGGACCATACCTTCTACTTTCACCTTGAGACCGGCGGGGTCATCGACGCGGCCGTCGACGGCAACAACGCGCGCTGGATCAACCACGCCTGCAGCCCCAACTGCGAGGCACGCGAGCTCGACGGCCGGGTGTTCATCCATGCGTTGACGGACATTTCCCCTGGCGAGGAGCTGTTCTACGACTATGGTCTGGTGATCGACGAACGCTATACGCCCAAGCTGAAGAAGCGGTTCGAGTGCCGCTGCGGCACGCCGGGCTGCCGCGGCACGATGCTGGCGCCCAAGGACAGGAAGCGCTGAGCGGCGTCCGAAGCGGGCAGGGGGCGTTGGAGGTCGCCGAGGCACCCTGTCAGGTCCTACAGCCACCGATTCGCGGTGCGGGCCCCCGGACGATGACCATCTCCCTCTAGACTCGGACCATTCACGACCACCGGGCCGCTCGGCCCGGGAAGACCAAGACGGATCGCAAGATCACATTCGCGGCGATGCAAGAACATCAGAACTGGGGCGCTGAGGCCCTGTGGCAAGACCTGGAGCCGTTGCTGCCGGGGCTCAGCATCGAGGTGCTGGCGCGGGTCGAATCGACCAACGCCACGCTGATCGATCGCGTGCGCCGCGACGAGGGCACCGTGGCCACGGGCCGCGCCGGCGATCGTCCGTACGGACGGCGCCAGCACGACCTGCACCCCTGCCTGCTCATCGCCGAACACCAGACCCACGGCCGCGGCCGGCAGGGCCGCGCCTGGCACAGCACGCCCGGCGCGTCGCTGACCTTCTCGCTGTCGATGCCGGTGGAGGTGGCGGACTGGTCCGGACTGTCGCTGGTCGTCGGCGCGGCAATCGCCGAGGCGCTCGACCCCGACGGCAGCCGCCTCGGCCTGAAATGGCCCAACGACCTGTGGCTCGATGAGCGCAAGCTCGGCGGCATCCTGATCGAGACCGTGCCGGCGGGCAACTCGCGCATGGCGGTGGTCGGCGTGGGCCTGAACGTGTCGGACCGCGCGAAGGTCGCGGAGTCGCAGCTGAACACCGGCTTCGCCTGCCTGCAGGAACTGATTCCCGACGTCACCCCGCCGCAGGCGCTGGCGCGGTTGGCGCCGGTGCTGGTGAAGGCGCTGGCGGCATTCCCGCAGAGCGGCTTCGACGCCTGGCGCGAGCGCTTCGCGCGCCGCGACCTGCTGCAGGGCAAGGCGATCACCGCCGGCGCGCTGGAAGGCACCGGCGCGGGCGTCAACGATCGCGGTGAACTGCTGATCGACACCCCGCAGGGTCGCCAGACGGTCAGCGGCGGCGAGGTCAGCGTGCGGCTCGGCGGCGCGTCCGCCGGACAGGGGTAAGCCACGATGCTGCGCGCCGCGGTCGTCCTGCTGTTCGTCGTCAACGTGCTGGTGTTCGCGTGGAACAAGGGGTGGATCGCCGGTGTGGCACCCGCCACGCCACGGCTGGACCAGCAGATCAATCCGGAGCGGCTGTCGCTGCTCAACCAGAAGGCCGTCACGCAGCTCGCGGCTCGGTCTTGCCTGGAGCTGGGGCCGCTGATCGGCGATGAGCTGCTCAAGCGCGCCAATGCGGCGCTGACGGGAGCCGGGATTCCGGCGTCGTCGATCGAGGCCAATGCCGTCAACACGGGCGGCGTGTGGGCGCTGGCGACGATCAAGATGCCGAGCAAGGACTTCCGCGAACGCAAGGAAGAGACCTATCGCAGCGCCAAGATCGCGTTCGAGCCGCTGCAGGGCTTCCCCGACGAGCAGCCGACGCTGGTGCTCAGCAAGCACGACAGCGAAGCGGCGGCGCAGGCGGCCCTCGACGGCATGACCAAGCGGAACTACAAGGGCCTGCGCGTGATGCGTCTGCAAGAGCCGCTGCAGCAGACCACGCTGCGGCTGGCACGGCTGGACGGGACGCAGTCCGGGAAGTTGAATGCGCTGGCCAATCCGCCTTGGGGCGAGAAGCGCAAGGATTGCTCCGTGGAGGCACCGGCCGCTTCATCCGCGGCAAGCGCGGCGAACGGCTCAGGGTCGGGCGCGAGCCGCTGACGACAAGACCTGACCCTCGCTGACTGCTGCGTCTGCTGGCCCTCACCCCCACCCTCTCCCGCAAGCGGGGAGAGGGAGTGAGAGTGCACCGAGCTGACCGGATGATTCCCTTTCCCACTTGCGGGCGGTCACGGCGGACCGAGGGAATGACTCCCTCTCCCGCTTGCGGGACACCGCCTACCTGACGAGTTCCGGGCGTTGGCCGCCTATGCGTGGGGCCCCCGCGGCAAGCGCGGAAACCCCACGCATAGCCGTCCCCAACCAGTTCCGTACTGCCCCGGTTTTGCTACCGAGGACTTCGTGGATCTCGGGCTCGATTACTTCGAGCGGATCTTGGCAAGACGCGGCTTCGGCCAACGCAGTGCCACGATCGCCAGCACCAGGCCTGCCAGCCACAGGCCGCTCATGGCACCACCGCCACCACCGCCACCCGAGGACGTGTCGGTGGGTGTCGTCGGCGTCGTCGGTGTGGTGGGCGTCGTCGGCGTAACGGCAAGGACCGCCGCATTCGCATCGAGCATCCCGGCGCCGCAGGTGCTCGTCGTGCAGTTGCACTCGAGCTGCGGCTGCGTGCTGTTGCCGGCCACGCACTGCGCAACGCCCGCCGCGGCGGCCGGGAAGGCCCGGGCCGACGACTGCAGCGCAGCCTTGATCTGCGTCGGCGTCAGGCTCGAATTCACCGACAGCATCAGCGCGATCGTGCCGCTGACCAGCGGTGTGGAGAAGCTCGTGCCGGTGCCGGTGTAGTTGAAGGCGTTGCTGGCCGCGACCGGCGTGGTCGTGCCGCTGTTGCTGGTGGACAGGATCGGGTACAGGCAGGCACCAGTCGTGTTGACGCAGTTGCCGCCCGGCGCACTGATGGTGATCTGCGGGCCCAGGTTGGAGAAGCCGACCTTGGTCCCCGCATGGCGCAGGCCCGCCACCGCGATGACGTTGCTGCAGTTGGCCGGCGTGCCGACGGCGACGCCGCCTTCCTTGGTCGGGTCGTCGTTCTCGACGCCATTGCCGGCGGCCGCGACGACCGTCGCGCCCACGCCGACCGCCGCGTTGATCGCGTCCTGGTAGGTGGAGGAGCAGGCGCCGTCGCCGCCCAGGCTCATGTTGATGACCTTGGCCGGGTTGCTGTTGGTGGGCAGGCCCGGCACGGTGACGCCCGCCGCCCAGCGCATGCCGGCGGCGATGTCCGAGGCCCAGCCGCCGCATTTGCCCAGCACGCGCACCGGCAGGATCTTGGCGTTGTAGGCCAGGCCGGCCATGCCCTGGCCGTTGTTGGCGATGGCGGCGATCAGACCCGACACGCGCGTGCCGTGCCAGGAGCTGGAGCCGATGTCGTCGGCCGTGCAACTGCTGCCCAGCCGGCCGCTGTCGATGTCGGACTGGTCGACCCAGTCGCCGGGATCGCTCGGGTCGCTGTCGGCGCCGTCGCCGTCATTGGCGGTCGCGATCACGCTGGTGCCGCTGTTGCCGAAGCCGATCATGTCGTAGCCCTGGACGAACTGGCCGGTCAGGTCCGGGTGGTCCATGCGCGCGCCGGTGTCCAGCACCGCGACGACGACGCCCGTGCCGGTCGACTTGTCCCCACGCCGCCGGCGCATTGATCGAGGACAGCACCGTGGCGTCCGGCGCCTTCAGGTACCACTGGCCCGCGGTGACGCCGGCCGACGCGGCGGTCGCGTACAGCGGATCGTTGGGCACGGAGAAATGCTTCTGCCAGCGGTCGACCTCGACCGACTCGACATCGCCGTCGGTGGCCAGCCGCTTGGCGAGCTCGGCCGAGCTCATGCCGCTGGCCGTGTAGACGTGGGTGCGGCTGTCCAGGCTGCGACGCGCGTGCAGCGTGGCCGCGTGTCTCATGCCCAGCGTGGTGCCGCGCACCTGCGCGATGTCCTTCGCTTCGGAGGCCGTCGCCCGCACGGCGAGCGGCCGTGCCTTGACCGCATCCGCCTGCGCCTTGAAGCGCACGATCACGCGCGCGAAATCGGGCTGTTGATCCGGCTGCAGAGCGGTGCCGGTGACCGCGCCGGCAGTGCCGGCTCCGAACAAACCGAGTACAGCCACGGCAGCAGCCAGACGCTTCGGCAAAGACAGCACGGACATGCGGAAACTCCACAAAACTGAGCTAACCAGTTTATGTGTGAGGCCGCCAAGAAATTGCTAATACGATGACACATTTGCTGCGAGGCATCACCTCCAAAGGGGGATTCCTCACGCAAATTTGAGTCATCTATCGTCGAAGTGGTGACCGTTCGTATCGGGGGCGGTTTTGGCATGCCGGGAGGCCTTGAGAGACGCCTTGAAGGACGCCTTGAAGGACGCTCGCGACCTGGACGTCACGGAAACGAAAAAGCCCCGCCGGGGCGGGGCTTCGGAAGGCGGGAAAGAGGCCGCCGGGGTCGCTTACTTGGCGACTACCTTGACCATCTCCAGCACCTTGTTCGAGTAGCCCCACTCGTTGTCGTACCAGGACACCAGCTTGACGAAGGTGCCGTCCAGGGCGATGCCGGCGTCGGCGTCGAAGATGGAGGTACGCGGGTCGCCGCGGAAGTCGGTGGCGACGACCTTGTCCTCGGTGTAGCCCAGCACGCCCTTCAGGGCGCCTTCGCTCTGGGCCTTCATTTCGGCGCAGATTTCGGCGTAGGTGGCGTTGTTGTTGAGCTCGACGGTCAGGTCGACGACGGAGACGTCGGAGGTCGGCACGCGGAAGGACATGCCGGTCAGCTTCTTGTTCAGCTCGGGGATCACCACGCCCACGGCCTTGGCGGCGCCGGTGGAGGACGGGATGATGTTCTCGAGGATGCCGCGGCCGCCGCGCCAGTCCTTGTTGGACGGGCCGTCGACGGTCTTCTGCGTGGCGGTGGTGGCGTGCACGGTGGTCATCAGGCCGCGCTTGATGCCCCACTTGTCGTTCAGCACCTTGGCCAGCGGGGCCAGGCAGTTGGTGGTGCAGCTGGCGTTGGAGATGATGGCCTGGCCGGCGTAGGTCTTGTCGTTGACGCCGTAGACGAACATCGGGGTGTCGTCCTTGGACGGGGCCGACATGATGACCTTCTTGGCGCCGGCGGTCAGATGCTTCTCGCCGGTTTCCTTGGTCAGGAACAGGCCGGTGGCTTCGACGACGATGTCGGCGCCGACCTCGTTCCACTTCAGCTCGGCGGGATCCTTGACCTGGGTCAGGCGGATGCGCTGGCCGTTGACGATCAACGTGTTGCCGTCGACCGCCACGTCGCCGTCGAAGCGGCCATGGACGCTGTCGTACTTGAGCATGTAGGCCAGGTAATCGGGCTCGAGCAGGTCGTTGATGGCGACGATCTGGATGTCCTTGAAGTTCGCCACGGCGGCGCGGAACACCATGCGGCCGATGCGACCGAACCCGTTGATACCGATCTTGATGGTCATGAGGAATGTCTCCTGCGAGTGAAATGAATCGATGACGTCATGGGCGCGTCGCCCAGCCAGTGGACGTCGTGCCGCGGAGGTGTTCGGTCCGGCGCGTCGAGCGGGGCTGCGAGGCAGCGGGCCAGGGCGCCGGGAACCCTCGATTTGAACAGATAGTCGCGGACCGGCGTTTCGAGCGGGTTACCGGGTTACGAGGAATTTCAAAGCGTGGGTACATCGCCGGTGCGGGACGCTTCGTTCGAAGCTGCACGCCCAGCAAAAAGGGGTGCCGAAGCACCCCTTTGCTGTCGATCGCCGAAGCGGTCGTGGCTTACTTCAGGCGCGCCTTGCCCAGCACCACCTTGACGGTGTCGGCGACGTTCTCCGGCGTGAAGCCGAAGTGCTTGAACAGCACGTTGGCCGGAGCCGATTCGCCGTAGGTGTCCAGGCCGACGACGGCGGACACGCCGTACTTCCACCACAGGTCGGTCACGCCGGCCTCGATGGCGACGCGCGGCAGGCCGTCCGGCAGCACGCCCTTCTTGTACTTGGCGTCCTGGCGGTCGAACAGGCTCGTGCAGGGCATCGAGACCACGCGCACCGGGATGCCGGCCACGGCCAGCTGCTGCTGCGCCGCGATGGCCAGCTGCACTTCCGATCCGGTGGCGATCAGCACGGCTTGCGCCTTCTTCTTCAGGCCGACGTCGGCCGGCTCGCTCAGCACGTAGCCGCCGGTGGTGATGGCGTCGACGGCCTCGCCCGACTTCTTCAGGTAGGGGCAGGTTCTGGCGGCTCAGCGCGAGCACGCTGGGGCGCTGGCTGTTGGCCAGGGCCAGCGTCCAGGCCACCGCGGTTTCAGCGGTGTCGGCGGGACGCCAGACGTCCAGGCCGGGGATCAGTCTCAGGCTGGAGACGTGCTCGACGGACTGGTGGGGTCGGGCCGTCTTCGCCCAGGCCGATGGAGTCGTGCGTGAACACGTGGATCACGCGCTGCTTCATCAGCGCGGCCATGCGGATGGCGTTGCGGCTGTAGTCGCTGAAGGTCAGGAAGGTGCCGCCGTAGGGGATGAAACCGCCGTGCAGCGCGACGCCGTTCATGATCGCGGCCATGCCGAACTCGCGCACGCCGTAGTTGATGTGGCGGCCGCCGTTGGAGCTGCCGTCCTCTTCCAGGCGGAAGGCGGGCGTGCTCTTGGTGTTGGTCAGGTTGGAGCCGGTCAGGTCGGCCGAGCCGCCCAGCAGTTCGGGCATCGCGGCGGTGAAGGCTTCCAGCGCGATCTGGCTGGCCTTGCGGGAGGCGACGGTCTCCGCCTTCTCATGCGCGCCGATGACGGCCTGCGCGGCGACGTCGGCGAAGTTGGGCGGCAGCACGCCGGCGATGCGGCGGGAGAACTCCGCGGCCAGTTCCGGGAACTGCGTCGCGTAGGCGTCGAACTTCTCGTCCCAGGCCTTCTCGAAGCCGGTGCCGGCGTCCTTGGCGTCCCAGTCGGCGTAGACCTCGGCGGGCAGCACAAAGGGCTCGTGCGACCAGCCCAGCGCTTCGCGGGTCAGCTTGATTTCCTCGGCGCCGAGCGGCTCGCCGTGGGCCTTGGAGGTGTTGGCGCGGTTCGGGCTGCCCTTGCCGATGTGCGTCTTCGCGATGATCAGCGAGGGCTTGTCCTTGCTGGTCTTGGCCAGCGCGATGGCGGCGTCGACGGCGTCGACGTCATGGCCGTCGACTGGGCCGACGACGTTCCAGCCGTAGGCGGCGAAGCGCTTGGCGGTGTCGTCGCCGAACCAGGGACCGACCTGGCCGTCGATGGAGATGCCGTTGTCGTCGTAGATCGCGATCAGCTTGTTCAGCTTCCACGAGCCGGCCAGCGAGCAGGCTTCATGGCTGATGCCTTCCATCAGGCAGCCGTCGCCGAGGAAGGCGTAGGTGTGATGGTCGACGATGGTGTGGCCGTCGCGGTTGAATTCCTTGGCGAGCTGCTTCTCAGCCAGCGCGAAGCCGACGGCGTTGGTGATGCCCTGGCCGAGCGGGCCGGTGGTGGTCTCGACGCCGGGGGTGATGCCGACTTCCGGGTGGCCCGGGGTCTTGGAGTGCATCTGGCGGAAGGCCTTGAGCTCGGAGACGGGCAGGTCATAGCCGGTCAGGTGCAGCAGGGCGTAGATCAGCATCGAGCCGTGGCCGTTGGACAGCACGAAGCGGTCGCGGTCGGCCCACTGCGGGTTGGCCGGGTTGTGGCGCAGGTGGCGCTTCCACAGCGCGACGGCGATCTCGGCCATGCCCATCGGGGCGCCCGGGTGGCCGGAGTTGGCCTGCTGGACGGCGTCCATCGCCAGGGCACGGATGGCATTGGCCATCTGGGTGGTGTTCGGGGTGACGACGGCAGCGCTGGTCTCGGCCATGGTGTTGGTCTCGGGCAGGAGTTGGGGCAAACCCGGCATTCTAGTGACCCGCCGCAACTCGCTTTGGGCGCCCCGCTTCGTTGCGAATCCTCGCCATAGCTGGGCTATGGCTCCGGTTCACGCCTAGCGGTGCATCCCAAAGCGAGTCCGCGGCGGGTCACTAGATCGAGCGGTGTGGTCGAACACTACACTCGCGCTCGATATTTTCTGGATTGACGATGCGAGCCATGATCCTCGCGGCCGGGCGCGGCGAGCGCATGCGGCCGCTGACCGACCACACGCCCAAGCCCTTGCTGAAGGTGCGCGGCAAGCCGCTGATCGAGTGGCACATCGAGGCGTTCGCGCGGGCCGGGATCCGGGACATCGTGATCAACACGGCGTGGCTGCACGAGCAGTTCGAAGCGACGCTGGGCGACGGCGCGCGATTCGGCGTGACGCTGCACTACAGCCACGAAGGCGAGCGCTACGGTCGCGCGCTGGAGACCGGCGGCGGCATCGCGACAGCGCTGGACCTGCTATGCGCGGATGGCGACGATGCGTTCTGGGCGGTGTCGGCGGACATCTTCATTCCGGAGTTCGAGTTCGATTCGTCAAAGGCCGCGGCCTTCGCGGCGAGCCCGTTGCTGGCGCACCTGTGGTTCGTGCCGAAGCAGCCGCGGCATCCGACGGGGGACTTCGGCATCGATGCAGATGGCGTCGCGACGATCGATGGCGACCTCGAGGTCTACAGCAACATCGGCCTGTACAAGCGCGCGTTCTTCGACGGCGTACTGCCGGGGCAGCACCAGCGCATCCGCGCGAGCCTCGACCGCGCGATCGGCGCGCGAGCGGTGACGGCGGAGCTCTACCCCGGGCCGTGGGCGAATGTGGGGTCGCCGGAGCAGTTGGAAGAGCTCAACGGCAAGGGCTGACAACGAGCAGCCTGTTTTTTGAGATCGCAATTTGCGATCTCAAAGAACCGTCACTCCATGAGCTTTCTGAGGCCGGTCTGGAAGGCGACGGTGAGCACGCCAATGATGAAAGCGCCGAGGAAGCTGGTATCCAGGATGAACTTGAAGGCGACCAGCATCAGCAGAGGCGCGACCAGCAAACCGCGCAAAGGTCCGAGCAGCAGCAAGCCGGCGATCACGACCAACCCCGACACGACGCTGGCGACCGCGCAGCGACCGAAGCTCACTTCATGCGCGCCAACGATCTTTGCGGCGAACCAGATGCAGCCAATGCTGGCGATGGTCGAGACGACCATGGAGAGCAGGCTGAAAGTGGCGAAGAGGGTGCTCATGGCGTGCGCGTTCTGACAGTCCGGAATCGAAGCGCGCGAGTCTAGATCCCGCGCGTGTGCTCGCGAGACCCTCTGAAGAGGGGGGCAACTGCGGAAATTCGAGCGGAGCACTGCGGCGTTTCGAGATCGCAATTTGCGATCTCAAACGATGAGACCCAGAAACGAGAAACCCGCCTTTTGCACGTCTGCTTGCGCAGAACCCTGGCCGAAAACCAGGACGTGTGGCGGGTGTGTCGGGGATGAAGTCTAAGCGGCAACTTCGGGATGAAGCAAGGGCCGTGCGGCGTCGTTGACGACGACCTGACAAGACCTGGCCCTTCGGTGGGAAGCGCATCCCCCACACGACCCCACGATGGCGGAATCGCCGGAGCGCTTTGATTTTTATCAGAGAGTGATTCGCCGACCGGTTGCACGATGCACGCAGGTGCTTCAAACACCTTGAGAAGCGCGCCACCTCAGACGTGGTGCGACCCCGATCATTCGATTGCGGGCGAGATGGGTCATTCCGCGAGGATGGCCGCACTTCGTTCTCAGGCGTTTGAACATCTCGCCCACCCCTTCGATCGATCGACCGCATGTCGCGGCTCGGCAGTCGAAGCCGGTGGTTTCCAAAGTTCTTCGGAGTCTTACGAACATGGGAACCCTGCATCAAACGCGTATCAACGAAGCGCGCGGTCCGATCCGCGACCGCCGTCCGCTGGCGGGCTGCGACGTCGGCTCGCTCATCAGCCTTCAAAACGAATGGGGCATGAGCGACGCGCAGCTCTTTGGCCTGCGCCTTGGCGCCGACGCGGTTTGCCTGCGCACGGACGTGTCCGTCGCCTCGGCGATCGCCAACCTGCGTCACACCCTCGTGTCCGCAGCGGCGACGCTGTCGATGGTCGAGGACAACTGCGTCGAGGGCGATCCGTCTCGCCACGTGGTCGAGAGCGTGCGCCAGTCGCTGCGCGAAGGCCTCGGCATGCTGGGCATCGTCGGCCGCGCTGTGGACGAAGTGCCCGTTTGAGATCGCAGATTGCGATCTCAAAAGCTGGGATGTCGACCTTGAACTGGCAATGCCTCGATGGGCGCAACTTCGACTGCGCCCTCTGCCGACTCGGAGGAGGAAGTCGGCGCAGAAAAGGCGAAGGCCCGATCAACAGACCGGGCCTTCTGGTCGCTTACCGGAAAACGCATTCGCCGGGGCTAACACACGACAGAGCGTTGAAAGCGAACTCGCAACGTCATGGAAGCAATCCTAAGGAAAGACAGAGCTCTCCGCCATCACCCATATTTGCTGGTAATGCGTCAACGACGAGGCACTCGTTTGAGATCGCAAATTGCGATCTCAAACAGCGCAAGGTCTTCGTGATCAGCTCTTGTCTCGCCACGATCAAAGCGTTGGCCGTCGCGTGTCGTGGCGGATGGAGCGGGACGGAGCGTGACGCCTGGCGCGGCCCTCAGCTCTTCTTCAAAATCTTCAGATGATCACATTCAAGCAAGGCGACCTCTTCGACTCCGACGCCGAAGCCATCGTCAACGCCGTCAACACGGTTGGCGTGATGGGCAAGGGCATTGCGCTGGCCTTCAAGGAGCGATTCCCTGAAAACTACCGGCGCTACGCTGCGGCGTGCAAGGGTGGACTGGTGCAGGTGGGCGCGATGTTTGCGACGAATCCGCCGAGCTGGATTCGCCTAAGTGGATCATCAACTTTCCGACCAAACAGCATTGGCGCAGTCCGTCTCAGATGGCATGGGTTGAATCCGGCCTCCATGATCTACGGCGATTCATCGTCGAGCACGATTTGAAGTCGGTCGCCATCCCGGCTCTGGGCGCTGGAAATGGAGGGCTGGACTGGCAGAAGGTGCGACCGCTGATCACGGAAATCCTGGCGGATCTTCCGGGCGTCCAGGTTGAAGTCTTTGAGCCCATCGTTTGAGATCGCAGATTGCGATCTCAAACCCGCGTCACGCAGAAAGTGGACTGATGTTTTGAGATCGCAATTTGCGATCTCAAACGCTCAGAAGGTCCGGTTCAGCGCGCCGTCCCCACCGGCCTTCCCGCCCAGCGCTCGCACTGCTGCCGCACCAGCTCGTTCAGCAGCTGCTCCTTCTCCACGACCCCGCGCGCCCACGTCGCGTCGTTGCCCTGCCAGCGCATCTCCTCACGGACATACCGCAGCGCCGGTTCCGCCTTCAGCGCCACCGCGTGCGGCTCCAGCGCGTGCAGCGTCACGTTCAAATCCTCGCGCAGGCTGCGGTGCTCGCCGCTCTTCGGATCGACGAAGGTCCCGTCCAGTCCGAACCGGCACGCCTGGAACCGGTTGAACGTGTAGGGCAGGTAGTCGTCCTCGTGCAGCTCGAACGGCTTGTCGTGCGAGATCCACCGTGCCAGGCACTGGATCAGCGCCGCCAGCGCCGACGCCTTCTCGATCGTCAGCGGCGTGTCGAGCACCCGCACCTCGATCGTGCCGTACTCGGGCTTGGGGCGGATGTCCCAGTAGAAGTCCTTCATGCTCTTCACGACGCCCGTGTGGGTCATCTTCTCGAAGAACACCAGGAAGTCGTCCCAGGTCAGCACGAAGGGCGCGCGCCCCGACAGCGGGAATGCGAACACCGAGTTCAGCCGCGCCGAATGGAAGCCGGTGTCATTCCCCTGCACGTACGGCGACGACGCCGACAGCGCGATCAGATGCGGGATGAAGCGCGACAGCCCGTGCAGCAGCCGCAGCGCCTGGTCCGGGCCCTCGCAGCCGATGTGCACGTGCTGCCCGAACACCGTGAACTGCTTGCTCAGGTAGCCGTACAGCGACGAGATCTCCTGGAAGCGCGGCTTGTCGAAGATCCGTTGCTTGCTCCAGTGCTGGTACGGGTGTGTGCCGCCGCCGGACAGGCCGAGGTTGAGCCGGTCGGCGCTGCGCACCAGCGCGTCGCGCGTGACCGTCAGCTGCTCCAGCACCTGCTCGTAGTTCGTGCACACGTTGGTGCAGAGCTCGATCATGCTGTCCGTGATCTCGGGCGTCACGTCACCCGGCACGGTCTCGCCCTTCATCACCCGCAACAGATCCTTCGAACCCGGCATCAGGTCGTAGTCGTGGCGATTGACGATCTGGAGTTCGAGCTCGACCCCCATTGTCAGGGGCTTCGAGATTGCAAATGGTTCGAGGCTCATGTGTGCTCCCTCGGCTTCGCCGGTCCCTCCAAGAGGGACGCAGCACCGCCTTCGGGCGGCCGTGCGGCTGTGCTCATCGCTTCGCAGCCTCCTTGACTACAGGCGTTTCAGGGTGATGCTCGCCGGCGAGGCGCAATCCCCACTGCACGGCGATCGGACCGACCAGCTCCATCAGGGCGATCGTCGACAGGATGACGGGTGCGAGCAGGGTCGCAATCTGTGGATGGTGCAACTGCACCTCGCTGAACAGGACCAGCATCGTGCCCGACACCGGACTCAGGCACACCGCCAGCGCGATGCCCTGGCGGGCGTCGATGCCGCTGAGGCGCGCCATGCTGGTCAGGGCCAGCGCCTTGGCCACCAGGCGAAGCAGCAGCAGCGCCAGCGCCAGCACCGCGCCCATCGCCAGCGCCTGCAACGTCCAAGCGGAACCCACCGCGACGAACAGCATCAGCACCAGCACCCCGCCCGCCGTGCCGAAGTGGCGCGGCCAGACCCACGGCCGTTCGGTCGTGTTGCGCAGGATCATGCCGGCCAGCAGCGGCACAAGCAGCGTCGACAGGTTCAGCACCCGCGCCACGCTCAGCGCCACCAGCACCAGGCCGAGCAGCATCAGCACCGAGTTCTCGTTGCGCAGATCCAGCCGGCGCATCAGGTTGGCGGTGAGCCGCGCCAGCAGCGCGGCGACGATGATCGAACCGACGAAGGCATACAGCGGCTGCGCGACGGCTTCCAGCCAGTCGCCCTTCTGGTCCAGTGCGAGCCAGCCCAGCAGCAGCTTGTGCGCGAGCACGCCGTAGATCGTGTTCAGCGAGGTCAACGCGAGCATGCGCTCGCTCACCTGACCGGCGGCGCGCAACTCCGCGCCGACTCTGCCGACCACTGCGGCACTGGACGCCATCGTCAGGACCGCGCAGCTGAATGACACCAGCGGACTCACGCCCAGCAGCGTCAGCCCGAAGCCGACGACGACGAAGGACGCGAGCGCCTCCGCCGCGCTGGCGCCCAGCAGTGCCTTGTTGTTGCGCAGCCAGCGCAGGTTCACGCGCGAGCCCATCTCGAACAGCAGCAGCGCCAGCGCCAGATCGACGACGAGCCGCAGCCGCGCGTCCAGCGCGCCGTTGGCGAAGATGCCGTGGCCGAGCGCCGCCAGCACCATGCCGACGACGCTGTAGCCGACGACACGGGGCAGGCCCAGGCGGCGGTTCACGAATTCGCCGAGCACGCCGGCGGCCACCATGGTCAGCGAGGCCCAGAACAGCCAGTCGGGCCGAGGCGGCCAGCTGCTGAACTGCAGGAAGTTCGCAAAGTCGTTCATCAAAACGAAGGTTCTCCTCGATTCGTGGACGGCGGCCAGCTCCGGATGTCCGGAGGGCCGGGGGACAGCCCCCGATCATCGGGCCAATCCGGTCGCCATGGCGGCGATCCAGGACAGGCGCTGGCAGCCTTTACTTGTCGGCTTTACCGATTGCCGGTCATCGGCCATCGGGTGGGAGCGTCAATTGCCGTCTCCGCGCCGGTCTCGTCGCACGTGGGGCAATCGGCGGACCGGGAGGTGATCCGGACGGGCCGTGCCGCAGGGGTCAGGACTTGCCGGCGTCGATCCCCCGCGAGGGTGCGGATCGGGGATCGGGAATCAAAGGGCCGGCGGCGAAGAGCGCACGACCGTCAGGTCGCCGCTCGTCAGCCAGTCTGCCATCGATTCGCGCGAGTGCTGGCGCAATGCGCCCTCGAGGTCGGGGACATCGTCCCGCGGCGGGACGCCGATGACGCCCTTCCACCCGTTGCGCCCGCGGCGCTTGACCGCGTACAGGGCCTCGTCGGCGAGCGCGATCGTCGCGGCCCAGTCCAGCGCGCGCGGGAACGCCGGCGCGAGCGGGAAGGCCGCGAAACCCACCGAGCAGGTCACGTCCACGGTCCGGCCTTCGCCGAGATCGAACGGCGCGCCGCTGACCTGCAGGCGCGCTCTTTCGGCGAGTTCGGCCGCATGCGCCCGCGACGTGTCGCGCGCGACGATGAGGAACTCCTCGCCGCCCCAGCGAACCAGATAGTCCGCCTCGCGGAACACCGCGGTGAGCCGCTCGCGCATCTGCTGCAGCACCGCGTCGCCGGCCGCGTGGCCGAGGCGATCGTTCAGCGCCTTGAAGTGGTCGAGGTCGAGCAGGAAGAAGATCAGGTCGCCGTCGTCCGGCGGCGTCACGCCGTCGCCGTGCGCCTGCTCATGACGGCGCACCGCGAGCGCCACGTCCGCGTCGATGTGCTGCGTCAGGAAGCGGCGGTTGCGCAGGCCGGTGAGCGGGTCGGACAGGCTGGATTCCTCCAGCGCCACCGTCTTCGCCTGCAGATCGAGCGAGAGCCGTTCGAGCTCCGCCGTCCGTGCCCTCACCTTGATCTCCAGCGCCATCTGCGAACGCCGCAGGTACGAGGTCCGCAGCGCCACCAGCAGGTAGACCAGCGCGATCAGGGTCGCGCCGCCGAGCGTGCGCGCCCACCAGGTCTGCCACCAGTCCGGCAGCACGCGCACGGGGATGTCGAGTTCCAGCGGGCTCCACACGCCGTTGCGGTTGGTGCCCCGCACACGCAGGCGGTACTTGCCCGGATCGAGGTTCGTATAAACCGCGACGCGCAGGTCGGCGCCGGTGCTGATCCACTCCGGATCGAAGCCCTCCAGCTGGTAGGCGTAGCGGTTGCGTTCGGGCTCGCTGAAGTCGAGCGCGGCGAACTCGACGCTGAAGCTGCGGTTGTCGGCGCCGATGGTCAGGCCGTTCTCCGGCAGCTTGCCGGCGGCCAGGCGCTGGCCGTCCACGCGCAGCTCGGTCGTGACCAGCGCGGGCTGATAGGCCCAGGCCTCGAAGCGTTCGGGCGTCACCACCAGCACGCCCTTGCTGCCGCCGAACAGCAGACGTCCGTCGCGCGTCTTCATGTAGGCGCGGAACCAGCCGGTGCCGATGTCGACGCCGTCGGCGTTGGTCAGCTCGTAGTAGTTGTCCTTGGCCGGGTCGTAGACGAAGTTCTGCGACCAGATGCGGCCCTCGCCGTCTTCGAGCAGGTTGGCGCCGAAGGCGCGGCCGAGCACGCCGTGCTTCTCGCTGATGCGGTCGAACTCGGCATCGCGGCCGTCCCAGCGCGTGAGCAGGTGCAGCCCCGCCGCGGTGTCCACCCACAGGCGCTGCTTCGAATCGACCAGCAGGCCGACGATGGAGTGGTGGCTCAGGTCGCGGCCCGGCCGGGCGCGCGCGACGACCAGTTCCTTGCCGCCCGGAGCGATCCGGTACAGGCCCTTCTCGGTGCCGACCCACAGGCCGCCGTCCTCGGTCTCGGACAACGCGTTCACGTCGCCGGTCAGCGGCTGGCCGCCTTCCTGCCGGAGCCGGATCGGTGTCGTCAGTCCGGCCTGAGCGCCGTGTGCGCCTTGAGCGCTTTGAGCGGCCTGCGCCGACGAACCCGGTGGCAAGCGGAAGAGCCCGTCCTGCGTGCCGATCCACAGCGTGCCGTCGCGCCCGGCAAGCAGCCGTCGCGCGCGGCCCGTGCCGGCCTGGATGACGCGCAGCAGCTGCCGGTCACGCGTGTACTGGTGGAGGCCGCCGTCGCTGCCGAGCCAGATCGTCCCGTCCTTCATCTGGACGAGGCTGGAGATGCGTCCGCCCGACAAGCCGCCGCGCTGACCCGGCGCGGGGCGCAGCGTCGCGATCGAGCGCAGTTGCTCGTCGAGCACGGTCACGCCGCTCTCGTTGCTGCCGAGCCAGATCTCGCCGCTGTCGAGCTGCACCATCGCGCGCGTGCTCGGGTCGATCAGCTGCGCCTGCCTGCCCGGATCGCGGCCGCGCACCCAGGTGCTGGTGTTCGACGGGTTGTGACGCTGGAGGCCTCCCCCGTACCCGCCGGTCCAGATCCAGCCGGCGCGGTCGCGCATCAGCGCGCGGACCTCGTTGCCGCCGAGGCTGCCGCGGTTGAGCGGATCGTGCTTCATGGTCCGCAGCAGCTCGCCGCTGGCGACGGCGCGCAGCTCCAGCCCGCCGTTGCGGCCCAGCCAGAGGTGGCGATCGTCCAGCGCGACGAAGGTGTTGACCGAGCCGTTCACCGCCTCCTCGGCGCGCTCGAGCAGCGTGCCCTCGCCGGTCTTCGGATCGACGAGGGCGAGGTCGCCCTGCTGCGTGCCGGCCCAGACCCGGCCGTCGGGCGCGAGGAACAGGCTCAGCACGATCTTGTTGGCGAGGCCCGGCTTGCCCGGCGTCGAGAACACCGGCTCGAAGCGATCGGAGCCGGCGCGCTTGCGCGCCAGGCCCTTCCAGGTGCCGACCCACAACGAGCCCTCGCCATCGACGACCAGCGACTGGACGCGGTCGTCGGGCAGGCCGCCTTGCGCGCGGTCGGCCTGGCGGAAATGCTGGAAGCGGCCCTCGACCGGGTCGTAGCGGTCGAGCCCGTGACCGATCGTGCCGATCCAGAGCTGGCCGTCGCGATCCTCGGCCAGCGCGCGGATCGTGCCGGCGGAGACCGCGCTGCGCGGCAACTGCGGATCGGCGTCGGAACGGAACAGCGACAGCTTCTCGCTCTGCGGGTCGTAGGCGGCCAGGCCGTCGGCCTCGGTGCCGATCCACAGGCGGCCGTCGCGCGCGACCAGCAAGGCGCGGATGAAACCCAGGCTGCGCGCCGAGCGCACGCCGTTCTCGATCGGAGCACCGGGCTGGCGGAAGTTGTAGCCGTCGAAGCGCACCAGGCCGGCGCCGGTGCCGATCCACAGGAAGCCGGTGCGGTCCTGCGCGATCGCCGAGATGATGTTCAGCGGCACCGGGGCGTCGATGCCGACGGTCTCGAAACGCGGCTCGGCGAGCAGCGACACCTCCGGCGGCGCGGGACGGTCCGCGCGCGCCTCGTCCGGGAATGCGGCGGCACCGCCCGGCGTGAGCGCCATGGCCGAAGCCAGGACCAGCACGACGGCGGCGCACAGACTCGGCAGCAGGGGAAGGGCACGTCGTCGCAACATCGCGCGGGATGCTAGCTGGCCGCCCTGCAGGATTGCGGCACCGGCGCGACAACCCCGCCCCGTCAATGAGGGGCTTGGCGGGCGGTCTGCGGACAAACCCCGAGGCCGGGGCGAAGGATGGTGCAGGCGGCGACAGCCTGCGTGAGGCCAGGCGCGGGCACTCCACGACGCGGGGGGGCATCGCCTCCGCGAACCCCCCGCATCATTCCGGCCCCACGGGCACTCGCTGCCCGCGGGGCAGAGGCCTGCTCTGCGACTACTTGGCGAGGGGCAGGGTGATCGCGTCGATGCGCGCCAGGATCTCGGGCGTCAGCTTCGGCGTGACGCTCAGCGCGCCCAGGTTGTCCTGCAGCTGCGAGAGCTTGCTCGCGCCGAGGATCACCGTCGACACGCGCGGGTTGCGATTGATCCAGGCGATGGCCAGTTGCGCCAGCGTGCAGCCCAGTTCGTGGGCGATCTTGCCCAGCTCGGCCACCGCGGCGTTGCGCTGCGGTTCCTGCAACTGCTCGCGCAGCCAGGACATGCTCTCCAGCGCGCCGCGGCTGCCCTCGGGGATGCCGTTGCGGTACTTGCCGGTCAGCAGGCCGGAGGCCAGCGGGCTCCACGTCGTCAGGCCCAGGCCGATGTCCTCGTAGAGGCGGGCGTACTCCTTCTCCACGCGCTGGCGGTGGAACAGGTGGTACTGCGGCTGCTCCATCACCGGCTTGTGCAGGTGATGGCGCTCGGCGATCTCCCAGGCGGCGCGGATCTCGTCGGCGCTCCACTCGCTGGTGCCCCAGTACAGCGCCTTGCCCTGCGTGATCATGTCGCTCATCGCGCGCACGGTCTCCTCGATCGGCGTGTGCGGGTCGGGACGGTGGCAGTAGACGAGGTCGATCTCGTCCAGCCCGAAGCGCTTGAGCGAGCCGTCGATGGCCTGCATCAGGTACTTGCGGTTCAGCGTGTCCTTGTAGTTGATCGTGGTGCCCGACTTGTCGATGCCCCAGTAGAACTTGGTCGAGACGACGTAGGTGTGGCGGCCCCAGCCCAGCTGCCTGAAGACCTGGCCCATGATCTCCTCGCTCTTGCCGAGCGCGTAGGCCTCGGCGTTGTCGAAGAAGTTGATGCCAGCGTCGCGGGCCGCGGCCATCAGCTCGACGGCTGAGCCGGTATCGACCTGGTTGTGATACGTCACCCAGGAGCCCAGGGACAGTTCGGATACCTGCAGGCCGCTGCGGCCGAGTCGACGGTATTGCATGCGTCTTTTCTCCTCTTAGAGGCGCGCAAGGTTAGCGGAGCCCGGCGCGGCTGTCAGAGGGCATGTCGAATGCCCCGTTCCCGTGGGGACGTCCCTGTCATCGCCCCGCTGTGGCCCTGCCGTCGCCTTGCCGTCGGGTTGTCGTCGTCATGTCACCGTGAACACGAACACTGCGCCGCGCACATGCGACTGCACGTGCTTCATCCTCATCACGCCAGCCTCCGCTCGCCCGACCATGACCAAGAAGCCCCTGCTGAACCTGCTCAAGAACGACGAGCCTGCCTCGTCCTCCGAGACCATCGATCACACCCGGCGCCATCTGGTGCGTGGCGCGCTGGCGGCCGGCGCATTGGCCGGCCTGCCGCTGGCCGGCTGCGGCGGCGACGACGGCGATGCGCCGCAGGTCGCGGTGGTCTTCAGCCACGGCGTGGCCAGCGGCGATCCGCTGAGCGACCGCGTGATCCTCTGGACCCGCGTGCTGGCGCAGGACAGCGCCGACGTCCGTGACGTGCCGGTGAGCTGGGAAGTCGCGAGCGATGCCGCCTTCGCGTCCATCGTGGCCAAGGGCGACGCGACCGCGCGCGCCTCGAACGATTTCTGCGTGAAGGTCGACGCCACCGGCCTGCAGGCCGGCGTGCGCTACTGGTATCGCTTCAAGGCCTACGCGGCGACCTCGACCGTCGGTCGCGCGAAGACCTTGCCGACCGCCAACGTGGCGCAGGTGCGGCTGGCGGTGTTCTCGTGCTCGAACTACCCGACCGGCTACTTCAACGTCTACGCCGAGGCGGCCAAGCGCGCCGAGACCGACAGCTACGACGTCGCCGTCCACCTGGGCGACTACATCTACGAGTACGGCCCCGGCGGATACGGGAGCGGCAGCGCTCAGGCCCTGGGCCGCGTGGTCGAGCCGCAGAAGGAGATCGTCGCGCTGGCCGACTACCGCCGCCGCTACGCGCAGTACCGCGCCGACGCCGATCTGCAGAAGCTGCATGCCGCGCTGCCGATGATCGCCGTCTGGGACGACCACGAGGTCGCGAACGATGCCTGGAAGAACGGCGCCGAGAACCACCAGCCGGCCACCGAGGGCGACTTCGCCGCGCGCCGCGCCGCCGCCGTGCAGGCCTGGCACGAATGGCTGCCGGTGCGCGACGGCAGCGATCCGCTGACCACGTACCGCAGCTTCAACTTCGGCGCGCTGATGTCGCTGCACATGCTGGACACCCGGGTGCTCGCGCGCGACAAACAGCTCGACTACGCCGACTACATCACCGCGTCCGGCCTGGACAGCGCAAAGTTCCAGACCGACATGGCCCGCACCGACCGCACGCTGATGGGCGCGACGCAGAGCCAGTGGCTGCAGGCGCAGATGCAGGCCTCGACGGCGACCTGGCAGGTGCTCGGCCAGCAGGTGCTGATGGGGCGGATGAACATCCCCGCGCCGATCCTGTTCGAGGCCAACGCGCCGGGCACCGGCGTGTCGGTGTCGCAGTACGCGGCGATCGTCGCCAAGGCGCAGAGCAATCCGGCCGGCCTGACGTCGCAGGAGCAGGCGGTCCTCGCCGCGCCGAGCATTCCCTACAACCTCGACGCGTGGGACGGCTATCCGGTGGCGCGCGAAACCTTGCTCGGCACCGTGCGCCAACTGGACAAGAACCTCGTCGTGCTGGCGGGCGACACGCACAACGCATGGGCGAACGATCTGCTCGACGGCGCGAACCGCCAGATCGGCGTCGAGTTCGCGACCTCGTCGGTCACCTCGCCGGGCTTCGAGGAATACCTGTCCAAGGAGAACCCGCAGCAGCTCGCCGGTGCGCTCACGCAGCTGATCGGGCCGCTGGTCTACGCGGACACCTCGCGCCGCGGCTACATGACCGTGACCGCGACGGCGACCGAGTGCCGCTGCGACTGGATCTTCGTCAGCACGATCCTGAGCCGCGACTACACGGCGACGGTGGCCCAATCGCTGCGCACGCTGCCCGGCGCGAGTGGGCGCAAGCTGGTCGCGGTCTGAGGTGTGCGGGGAGGGCGGCGATATAGTGATCCGCAACCGGTCGCCTGACGCGACCGGAGCAGTTTCACGGGTCGATGCCATGCCCCAGCCTTCAGACTCCGCCGCTCAGGACGGCGCCGCCTCCGCGGCCGCCGATGCCTTCGATGCCTCCTTCGACGGCAACGCGCCGCCGCTGCGCCTTGCGGTGATCGGCGCGGGCCCGGCGGGCCTGGCGCTGGCGTTGCTCGCCGCGCGTTACCTGCCGCAGGCGCAGGTCAGCCTCTTCGACGCCCGGCCGCTGGAGCGCGACGTCTCCGGCGATCCGCGCACCATCGCGCTGTCGCTGGGCAGCGTGCAGCTGCTGCAGCGCCTGCGCGTGTGGCCCGCGGCGCAGGCACAGGCGATCCGCGAGGTCCACGTGAGCCAGGCGCCGCCGACGCTCTCCAGTCCCTGGTTCGGACCGTCGGGCGAGCCGGAGGTGCACATCTCCGCCGCCGAACAGTCGGTGCCGCAGCTCGGCGCGGTGCTGGCCTATGGGCAACTGGTGGCACCGCTGCAGGCCGCCTGGCAGCAGGCGAGCGCGCTGGAGCCCAAGCGCCTGATCAGCCGTTTCGGCCAGGCGGTGGACGGCATCAAGCAGGACCGCCCCGACGAGGTCGAGATCGACGCCGGCATCGCCGAGCGCTTCGACCTGGCGGTGGTCGCCGAGGGCGGCGTGTTCTCCGACCAGGCCCGCAAGGCGCTGGCGCACGACTACCGGCAGAACGCCTGGGTGGGCACGGTGACGCTGTCGCCGGACAGTCCGGCGGGCGTCGCCTACGAGCGATTCACGCGACGCGGCCCGCTGGCGCTGCTGCCGCTGCCGGACCGCGAGGGCCAACGTCGCGCCGCGCTGATCTGGTGCCAGCCGCAGGACGAGGACGAGGTTGCCGGCCTGACCGACGCGCAGCGGCTGACGGTGATCCAGCAGCAGCTGCCGGACCGCGTGGGCCGTCTGCAGGGCATCGGTCCGCTGAAGTGTTTCCCGCTGGGCCTGAACGCCGAACGCACCCTGGTCGAGGGCCGCCGCATCCGCATCGGCAATGCGGCGCAGACGCTGCACCCGGTGGCCGGACAGGGCCTGAACCTGGGCCTGCGCGACGCCTTCGCGCTGGTCGAGGCGCTGCGGCGCGATCCGCGCATCGACACGGCGCTGCGGCGCGTCGAATGGCAGCGCGCGCCGGACCGCTGGGCGACGATCCTCACGACCGACTTCCTGGCCCGGACCTTTGCCTGGCGCTGGCCGGGCCTGCCGGCGGCGCGCGGCCTGGGCCTCGCCGCGCTGCAGGCCCTGCCGCCGCTCAAGCGCGCGCTGGCCGGGCAGATGATGTTCGGCCGCCGCTGAGCCTGCGCATCGAGCCGTTCCGCCGAGCCATCCCGACGATCCTTCCATCGAGCCGCCGCCGACCGCGCCCCTTCCCATGAGCAGTCCCCCGGGCGCGGCGAGTGCCGCCGCCTCCCTCCACGACTACGCCGAACCCGGCACCACCGCCTACCGCCGCATCGCGTTCGCGCTCTTCCTGGCGGGCTTCACGACCTTCTCGCTGCTCTACAGCGTGCAGCCGCTGCTGCCGCTGTTCGCCGCGGAGTTCCACGTCGGCGCGGCGGCGAGCGCCTTGTCGCTGTCGCTGGCCACGGGTGCGCTGGCCTTCGCGATCCTGTGCGCCGGCGCGCTGTCCGAGAGCATGGACCGCAAGCGGCTGATGTTCGCGTCGATGGCGATGGCCGCGGTGCTGAACCTGATCGCCTCGGTGGTGCCGAGCTGGCACGCGATGCTGGTCGCGCGGGCGATCGAGGGCCTGGTGCTCGGCGGCGTGCCGGCGGTGGCGATGGCCTACCTGGCCGAAGAGATCCACCCCAAGGGCCTGGGCCGCGCGATGGGCCAGTACGTCGGCGGGACGGCCTTCGGCGGCATGATGGGCCGGGTCGGCGTGAGCGTGCTGAGCGACGCCTTCGGCTGGCGGCCGGCGCTTTTCGTCGTCAGCGTGCTCGGGCTGGCGGCGGCGATCGGGTTCTGGTTCCTGCTGCCGCCGTCGAAGCACTTCGTGCGACGCACCGGCGTGAAGCTGTCGGAGCACGTGGCCGCGTGGCGCGGCCACCTGACGCATCCGATGCTGCCGCTGCTGTTCGCGATGGGCTTCCTGATGATGGGCATGTTCGTCGCGGTCTACAACTACGCCGGCTTCCGGCTGATCCGCGCACCGTTCTCGCTCAGCCAGAGCGCGATCGGATTGATCTTCTGCGCCTACCTGTTCGGCATTGCCGCGTCGGCGACGGCGGGCGGCCTGTCCGACCGCTTCGGGCGCGCCCCGGCGCTGCTGTCGGGCATCGCGCTGGCGACGACCGGCGTGCTGCTGACGCTGACGACCTGGCTGCCGGCGGTGATCGTGGGCATCGTGCTGCTGACGATCGGTTTCTTCGTCGCGCACTCGGTGAGCAGCGCCTGGGTCGGCGCGCTCGGCGGACGCAGCAAGGGGCATGCGGCGTCGTTGTACCTGCTGGCGTACTACATCGGCTCCAGCACGCTCGGCGCGATGGGCGGATGGTTCTGGGACCACAGCGGATGGGGCGCGCTGGTGGGGTACGCGCTGGCGGTGCTGGCCGTCGCCGCGCTCGCCGCCAGCAGCTTGCGTCGCCGGGCGAAGCAAGCTGCCGTCTGACGCGTGGATCAGCCGAAGGTGCCCGCGCCCGAGCCGGCGCCGGTCTGGAATTCAGCCGCCGCGCCGGACTCGTTGTGGTCCCGGATCGCGTCCCAGGCCAGGTCCAGCAGTTTCCCGCCGCCCCAGCCCCGGAGGAAACCGATGACGCAGACCTGGCCGAGGAGGCCGCCGCTGACCAGATCCATCAGGCCCAGGTCCAGTTCTTGGATGTCATTCATGTCGTCGCTCACTTCCTTCAATGGAGTCAAGAACGGTCCGCGGATCGAGTCCCGCGTACCGGACGGCGTGAGTAGCGACCGTGCCATGGGGCTGCATGACACCTCCGAGCGAGTGGCCAGGCCCCATGCGATGTCGGTCGTGCACGCGAGCCGCGTGCACCTGCCTGGTGTTTGCTGTCGACACGTCCAGCTACCTGACACGACGCTGAACACCCCGATCGGGGTTTTCGATTACGTAGTCGCCTGCGTGCATTTGGACACGCTTGATGCACCATGCGCCGAGAAGGCTGACGCCGGGCGTCCGGCTGCTGTTTCGCCGCGCTCCAGGGTTGGCATTCCGACCCCTCATGGACCAAGACCATTCGGAGACAAACATGAAGTTCAGCGCGCGTTGGATCACCGCTACCGCACTGGCCGCCGCCAGCTTCGCCGCCCTCGCGGCCGACCCGATCAAGATCGGCGTCTCGGGTCCCTTCACCGGCGGCTCGTCGTCGATGGGCGTCAGCATGCGCGACGGTGTGCGATTGGCAGCCCAGGAAATCAACAAGAACGGCGGGGTCTTGGGTCGCCAGATCCAGCTCATCGAACGCGATGACGAAGCCAAGAACGAACGCGGCGTCCAGATCGCCCAGGAGCTGATCAACCGCGAGAAGGTCGCCGCCACCGTCGGCTTCATCAACACCGGCGTGGCCCTGGCCGCGCAGCGCTTCTACCAGGACGCCAAGATCCCGGTGATGAACAACGTGGCCACCGGCTCCGTGATCACGCAGCAGTTCAAGGACGCGCCGGACAACTACGTCTTCCGCAACGCCGCCCACGACAGCATCCAGGCGCCGATGATCGTGGAAGAAGCTGTCACCCGCCGCGGCTTCAAGAAGGTCGCCATCCTGGCCGACTCGACCAACTACGGCCAGCTCGGCCGCGCCGACCTGGAGAAGGCGCTGGAGCTCAAGGGCATCAAGCCGGTCGCCGTCGAGAAGTTCAACATCAAGGACGTCGACATGACGGCCCAGCTGCTCAAGGCCAAGGAAGCCGGCGCCGAGGCCATCCTGACCTACGGCATCGGCCCCGAGCTGGCGCAGATCGCCAACGGCATGACCAAGCTCGGCTGGAAGGTGCCGATGGTCGGCAGCTGGACGCTGTCGATGGCCAACTACATCGACAACGCCGGCCCCGGCGGCGAAGGCGCGCGCATGCCGCAGACCTTCATCCAGGAACCGACGACGCCCAAGCGCCAGGCCTTCATCGTCAACTACCTGAAGACGTTCAACCCGAAGAACAGCCGCATCGACTCGCCGGTGTCGGCCGCGCAGGGCTATGACTCGATCTACCTGCTGGCCGCCGCGATCAAGCAGGCCGGCGGCACCGACGGTCCCAAGGTCAAGGCCGCGCTGGAAGACCTGAAGGCGCCGGTGGAAGGCGTCGTGACGACCTACAACAAGCCGTTCACGAAGACCGACCACGAGGCCATCACCGCCAACATCCCGGTGTTCGGCGAAGTGAAGGGCCAGCGCGTCGTCTACGCCTACGAGGCCGACTTCAAGGCCGCCTCCGAGATCAAGGTCAAGGACGTGAACGCCAAGGGCGCGCTGACCCAGAAGAAGTGACCCACTGGAACGGCCGCCTCGCGCGGCCGTTTTTCCGGGCGCCGTCCTCGCGGCGGCGCCTCCGACTTCCCAGCAGTTCCGGACTCCGTATGCAGATCCTGACCCAACTGGTGTTCAGCGGCATCGCGCTCGGCATGATCTACGCGGTCATCGCCTTCGGCTACCAGCTGACCTTCTCGACTTCCGACACCCTCAACTTCGGCCAGGGCGACGCGCTGATGCTCGGCGCGCTGGTCGGGCTGACGCTCGTCGGCCACGGCGTCAACTACTGGCTCATGATCCCGATCGTGTGCCTGTTCGGTGCGCTGCAGGGCGCCTTCGTCGAGCGCATCGGCGTGCGGCCCGCCATCAAGATCAAGTCGGAGTTCGGCTGGATCATGTCCACCATCGCGCTGGGCATCATCTTCAAGAACGTGGCCGAGAACGTCTGGGGCCGCGACGACCTGAAGTTTCCCTCGCCGCTGCCGGAGGCGCCGATCAAGTTCCTCGGCGCCAACGTGCTGCCGATGGAGATCCTGGTCGTGGGCGGCGCGCTGGCGCTGATGCTGGCCGTCGAGCTCTTCAACCGGCGCTCGATCTACGGCCGCGCCGTCGTCGCGACCTTCAACGACCGCGACGCCGCCAAGCTGATGGGCATCAACACGGGGCTGGTGATCACCTTCTCCTACGCGCTGTCGTCGCTGACGGCGGCCTTCGCCGGCGTGCTGATCGCGCCGCTGACGCTGACCGGCGCCACGATGGGCGCGGTGCTCGGCCTGAAGGCCTTCGCCGTGGCCATCATCGGCGGACTGACCTCGGGCATGGGCATCATCGTCGGCGGGATCATCCTGGGCATCGCCGAGACGACGACGGGCTTCTACCTCTCCACCGGCTACAAGGACGTGCCGGGCCTCGTGCTGCTGCTGATCGTGCTGGCGTTCAAGCCGGCCGGCCTGTTCGGCAAGACCGCGATCAAGAAGGTCTGAGCCTCATGAGTGCCACTGCCAAGATCAATCCGAAGAAGTTCATCGCGGGCGCGATCGCGCTTGTCGCGCTGCTCGCGTTCCCGCTGGTGTCCGGCAACCCGTACTACATCCACCTGGTCGAGACGATCCTGATCTACGCGATCGTGCTGTTCGGGCTCGACATCGTCGTGGGCTACACCGGGCAGGTGTCGCTGGGCCACGCGGGGCTGTTCGGCGTCGGCGCCTACACGGCCGGCGTGCTGGTCATGAAGTTCGGGCTGCCGATCTACCTGACGCTGCCGGCGGCGATCGCGGTGACGGCGGGCTTCGGCGCGCTGCTGGCGCTGCCCGCGCTGCGCGTGACCGGTCCCTACCTGGCGATGGTGACGCTGGCCTTCGGCACCATCATCCAGATCCTCATCAACGAGATGGACTTCCTGACGAACGGGCCGATGGGCATCACGCTCACCAAGCCCAAGCTGATGGACCACACGATGACGGAGGACGAGTACTACTGGCTCGTCGTGGTGATGCTGATCGCGTCGCTGGTGTTCGTGCATCGCGTGCTGCGCTCGCACCTTGGGCGCGCGTTCGAGGCGCTGCGCGGCAGCCCGGTGGCGTCGGACTGCATGGGCGTCTCGGTCTACCGCTACAAGGTCTACGCGTTCGTGATCAGCGCCGGTCTCGCCGGCCTGGCGGGCGCGCTGTACGCCTATTCCGAGCAGTACATCTCGCCCAACACCTACAACTTCGAGCTGACGGTCTTCTTCCTGCTGGCCATCATCATGGGCGGCCGCAAGACCCGCACCGGCGCGCTGCTGGGCGCGGCGATCATCGTGGTGCTGCCCAAGCTGCTCGACGACCTGGAGCTGTTCCGCTACGTGTCGGTGATCTTCGCGATCGTCGTGGCGGCGGTGACGGCGGTGGCCTGGCGCCGCGGCAAGGTCAGCGGCGTGCAGGCGGCGATCCCGGTGGTGGGCAGCATCGCGCTGGCGGCGCTGTCCTTCGTGCTGCAGACGATGACCGACTGGCGGCTGTCGATCTTCGGGCTGATCACGCTGTTCGTCGTGTACTACCTGCAGGACGGCATCGTCGGCTTCGTGCGCAACGCGCTGCACCTCAAGGCCAAGCCGGTGGGCGAGGGCGGTCCGGTGGCGGAGAAGCCGTCCGATGCGATCTCCCAGGCCACGGGCGCCGGCGCGGGCGACGAGGTCCTGATCGACGCGCGCGGCGTGCTGATGCAGTTCGGCGGCCTGAAGGCGCTGAACAACGTCGACCTGCAGGTGCGGCGCGGCACGATCCATGGCCTGATCGGGCCGAACGGGTCGGGCAAGAGCACGATGATGAACGTGCTGACCGGCATCTACGTGCCGACGGCGGGCGAGCTGAAGTTCGTCGACCGCTCGCTGGTGGGGCGGACCTCGGCGGACATCGCGCTGTCGGGCATCGCGCGGACCTTCCAGAACGTGCAGCTCTTCGGCGAGATGAGCGCGCTGCACAACGTGATGGTGGCGCTGCATCACAGCTTCGGCAGCAACCTGGTGCAGGTGGCGCTGCATTCGCCGCGCTACAACGCCGAGGACGCGAAGGCCCGCGCGCGGGCGCTGAGCCTGCTGGACTTCGTCGGCCTGGCCGACCTGGCACTCGAGGAAGCGCGCAACCTGCCCTACGGCAAGCAGCGGCTGCTGGAGATCGCGCGGGCGCTGGCGCTGGACCCGCGCCTGCTGCTGCTGGACGAGCCGGCGGCGGGGCTGACCGCGCCGGACATCAAGGAGCTGATGCGCATCATCGGCAAGATCCGCGACCACGGCATCACGGTGATCCTGATCGAGCACCACATGGACGTGGTGATGGGCATCTGCGACGTGGTCTCGGTGTTGGACTTCGGCCAGAAGATCGCCGAGGGCAAGCCGGCGCAGGTGCAGGCCGATCCGAAGGTGATCGAGGCTTACCTCGGCGGCCAGGCGGCTTGAGCGGAACGGAACTGACATGCTGAAGATCGATCAACTGCATGCCGGCTACGGCAAGGTCGAGGTGCTGCACGGCATCTCGGTGGAGGTGCCCAAGGGCAAGGTGGTGACGCTGATCGGCTCGAACGGGGCCGGCAAGACGACGACGATGCGCGCGGTGTCGGGAATGATCGCGCCGAGCGCCGGCCAGATCACGCTGAACGGCAAGCGCATCGACGGGCTGGAGTCGTATCACATCGCCCGGCTGGGGCTGGCGCATTCGCCGGAAGGGCGCCGCGTCTTCGCGACGATGAGCGTCACCGACAACCTGCGGCTGGGCGCGTTCCCGCGCTACACCGGCGCGCGGCCCAAGGGCGACGTGGAGGCCGACCTCGAGAAGGCGATGGAGCTCTTCCCGCGCCTGAAGGAGCGGCGCCAGCAGCTCGCGGGCACGCTGTCCGGCGGCGAGCAGCAGATGCTCGCGATGGCGCGGGCGACGATGCTGAATCCGGAGGTCGTGCTGCTGGACGAGCCGTCGATGGGCTTGGCGCCCATCCTGGTGGACGAGGTGTTCCGCATCATCGCGCGGCTGAAGTCGGAAGGCGTGACGATGCTGCTGGTGGAGCAGTTCGCCGCGGCGGCGCTGGCGGTGGCGGACTACGGCTACGTGCTGGAGAACGGTCGCATCTCGCTGCACGGGCCCGCGGAGAAGCTGCGCACCGATCCGGCAGTGAAGGCGGCGTATCTGGGCGGCGGGCACTGACGGGCGGACCACCGTTCGTATCAGCGTCGACACGAACGGTCCCGAACGTGTCGGCGGCTCGGCGAGCCGGCCAAACCGGCGATACGTCGCACCGCTTCAATGGGGGGCACCGCGCGGCCGTCGCCGCGACGGTCCCCGCCCTTGTTGGAGCGACCGATGCCGACCCTCTCCCTGCCTGACCGCCCGCGCCGCAATCTCGTGATCGTGCGTGCGGGTGATTGCTCGCTGCATCCGCAGTGGGTGGCCGCACCGCGGCGCAACTTCGATCTGCTGGTGTCGTACTACGGCGCGATCGACGGCCTGCATGCCGACACCTGCGACCTGTACGAGCGCCGCCGCGGACCGAAGTGGCCGTGCCTGGGCGAGCTGCTGGACCAGCAGCCGCAGCTGGCCGAACACTACGACGCGGTCTGGCTCCCCGACGACGACCTGGCGGTGGACACGGCGACGATCTCCCGCATGTTCGATCTCTTCCATGCGCACGGGCTGGCGCTGGCGCAGCCGGCGCTGACGCGCGACTCGTACTTCACCTTCGACACGCTGCTGCGGCAGGACGGCTTCCTGCTGCGCCACATGGGCTTCATCGAGGTGATGGCGCCGATCTTCTCGCGCGACTCGCTGCTGCGCTGCCAGCCCTCCTTCCATCGCAGCCGGATCGGCTGGGGGCTGGACTTCGTCTGGCCGGGCCTGATCGACAACGCGGACAGACGCCGCATCGCGGTGCTGGACGCGACGCCGGTGTGGCACACACGACCGGTGCGGGGCGGCGATCTCTACAAGAACCATCCGGACACGGATCCGAAGGAGGACGAACGCCGTGTGCTGGCGACCTACGGTCGGGAGGCGTCGCGCTTCTTCGCGAAGTACCAGTTCTTCGGCGGCGTGCGCGAGGTGCGACCGCCGCTGGGACAGCGCCTTGCGCTGGCGCTGCGCGGGCTGAACGCGAAGCGGCGCTGGGCGCGCCGGCGCCGGCAGTTGCTCGAGCGCGGCATCGTGACGACGGAAGGCGGGGAGAAGACGGGGACGGTGTGAATCCGGCAGCGCCCTACTTGAAGCAGTAGGAATCGCGCGCACGTCGACCGCGAATGCGCAGGTGTCGTCGGCGCCTCGACTGCATAGAGTGACTGCATCGCCCAACCGGGCTTCCAGCAGTCGAGGTGCATGCATGACGACAGAATCCCATCGCGAGCCGGACCGCCCGCCCGTCGAAGCGTGGCAGGCGCAAGGCCTCTATCCGTTCCCGCGCGAGCCGGAGACGGCGGTCGAGGTGCTGGAGCGCCAACTGTTCGATCAGGCGGCATGGCACCTGTCCCGCTTCCATCCGGTATTTCGTACGCTGGCGCCGGAGGCGATTGCCTTCCAGTTCAGGCTGCTGAGGCAAGCCGTCGAGTGCGGGCCTGAGGAACTTCAGACGTTGTTGACCGAAGTGCTGGACCTTCCCGCCGACGATCGTCGGAGGATGGCGGAGCTGCTCAAGGATGTCTCGTTGTCGTCGGTGATTCGCGAAGCGCACGTGGTCACCGAACGCTTGCTGCTGCTCGACGGCCTGGAAGCGATCGTGTTCGAGCAGGATCTGCAACCGCACGTGAAGGAGCGCGGCGAACTGCACCGGATCGTCGCGCGCAATCCGTGGCTCTTCGGGGAACGCTTCGCGCTGTCCGTGGACAACCGGTCGCTCACGGAGGTGCTGCGCAAGCACCGCGCGATGTTGGGCCACGACGTGCTGATCGATGAGCCGGTCGGCGCACCGGGGCAGAAGCGCGCCATCATCGATCTGATGTTCTCCCGAGCCACGCGGCGCCACCAGCCGTCGACGCTGGAACATCTCGTCGTGGAGCTGAAGGCGCCGCGCGTCAAGGTCGGCCAGGATGAGATCAGCCAGATCTGCGACTATGCGTCGCGTGTGGCGCGAGACGAGCGCTTCCGTTCCGTCGATGCGAGGTGGTCGTTCTGGCTGGTGGCACGGGACATCGAGGAGGGGGTACTCGATGCGACTGAACGTCGGAACCAGATCGCACTGCCCTTTGCGTTCAATCATGCGGTACGCGTCGTGACCTGGGCGCAAGTCATCGACGAGAACCGCGCGCGACTGCAGTTCCTGCAGGAGAGTCTGGACTACCAAGCCAGCCGGCAGGCGGGACTGAAGCACCTGCAGCGGCGTTATCCCGACTGCCTGGGCGAAGTGGTCCAGCGCGCGCAGGAGCCTCAGGCAACTTATGCACGAGCCGGATGATCCGAGGCGAAGGGGCAGCATCGCCGCCGCCTTCGCTCACGCCATCAGACAAACATGCCGCCCGACGCCTCCACGCGCTGCGCGGTGATCCAGCCGTTGTCGTCCGACAGCAGCGAGGCCACGACCGGGCCGATGTCGTCCGGCAGGCCGGCGCGGCCGAGCGCCGTGACCGAGGCGATGAAGCCGTTCACCTCCTTGTTGTCGCGCACCGCGCCGCCGCCGAAGTCGGTCTCGATCGCGCCGGGCGCCAGCGTGTTCACGCGGATGCCGCGGGCACCGAACTCCTTGGCCATGTAGCGGGTCATCACCTCGACGCCGCCCTTCATCGTCGCGTACGCGCCGTAGCCGGGAATCGTGAATCGCGCCAGGCCGCTGGACACGTTCAGCACGCTGCCGCCGTCGTTGATCAGCGGCAGCAGCGCCTGCGTCAGGAAGAACGGGCCCTTCAGGTGCACGCGCATCAGTTCGTCGAACTGGTCTTCGGTCGTGTCCGCCATCGGCGTGTGGACGCCCATGCCGGCGTTGTTGACCAGGTGGTCGAAACGATCGCGCTGCCAGTGCTGCTTCAGGGTCTGCTTCAGCGCCTCGGCGAAGGCCGGGAAGGCGCCGCTGTCGCCGACGTCCAGCTGCAGCGCCGCCGCGCGTCCGCCGAGCGCGCGGATCTCGTCGACCACGGCCTGCGCTTCGCCCTGCTGGCTGCGGTAGGTCACGATGCTGTCGATGCCGCGGCGGGCCAGATGGACGGCCGCATTGCGGCCCAGGCCGCGGCTGCCGCCGGTGATCAGCGCGATCTTGGTGTTGGAGGAAGTGGTCATGGTGAGCTCCTGTTCGGACGGGTTGATCGGATGCAGGAACTTTATTGATCGACGAATCGGCGTATAAATCACCTCAGTCTGATTTGACCGTTCGTCCAAGGTGAACAAATGAGCGACGCCAACGTCCTTTCCTCACCGATCTCCGCGGCGCCTGCAGCGACTGCGCCCGCTCCTCCCACGGCGCCGGGCGCCACGGCAGGCGCAGCGCTGGCCTCGCCGCCGCCGTCCCTGGACACGCTCCAGGTCTTCGTCCGCGTGGCGGAGCTGGCCAGCTTCACGCAGGCGGCGCAGAGCCTCGGCCTGCCGAAGGCGAGCGCCTCGACGGCGGTCCAGCGGCTGGAAGCCAGCCTGGGCACGCGGCTGTTCCACCGCACGACGCGGCGCGTGCAGCTGACGCAGGACGGCCAGGCCTGCTACGAGCGCTGCAAAGACCTGCTGGCCGATCTCGACGACATGCAGACGATGTTCCAGCCGGCGGCCAGCGGGCTGCGCGGCCGGCTGCGGGTCGACATGCCGATGCGGGTGGCGCATGACATCGTCGTGCCGCGCCTGCCGGAGTTCCTCGCGGCGCATCCCGGGTTGGAGCTGGAGCTCAGCAGCACGGACCGGCGCGTGGACCTCGTGCGCGAGGGCTTCGACTGCGTGCTGCGGGTGGGACCGCTGAGCGACTCGAGCCTCGTCGCGCGACCGCTTGGCGGGATGGAGATGGCCGACCTGGCCAGCGCCGGGTACCTCGCCGCCTTCGGCGTTCCGCAGTCGTTGGAGGATCTCGCGCACCATCGGCTCGTCCAGTACGCCACGACGCTCGGCCAACGCTGCCCGGGCTTCGAGTGGTGCGACGCGTCCGGCGCGACGCGCTTCGAGCCCATGGCAGGGGCGCTCACGGTGAGCGATTCCGGCTCGTACACGGCGGCCTGTCTCGCGGGTCTCGGCATCACGCAGGTGCCGCGCCATGGCTTCGAAACGGAGGTGCTGGATGGCCGGCTGGTCGAGGTGCTTCCGCAGTTCCGGCCCGCGCCGATGCCGGTCCACCTGATCTATGCGCACCGCCGGCAGTTGCCCCGGCGCGTCCAGGCCTTCATGCAATGGCTGGCCGACCTGATGGTCCCGCGCCTGTTGCCGCTATCCTCTGCGTCTCCGGCCCCGACGGCCTGAACCGCTGATCACCTTGCGTTCCGATCCCCTCTTGGACCCGCACACCGCCCCTTCCCAGCAAGCCCGCGCCGCGTTGCAGGCCGGTGACGCCGTTGCCGCGCAGGCGCCCGGCGAGGAGTGGCTGCTGCTGGCGCTGGAGGAGGGGGACGACGCGCAGCGTGCGCAGGCGCTGCTGCACCTGGCGCGTTGCGACCGCGTGCTGCACCGGCCCGGTGACGCACGGGAGCGGAGCGAGCTGGCGGCACGTCTGTTCCGGGCAGCAGGGCGACGCGATCGGCGAGGCCGGCGCGCTGTCGGTGCTCGCGCACAGCGCGTCGACGGCCGGGCATCACGAGGAAGCGATCGAGGCGGCGCTGCTCGGCCTGCGCCTGGCGCAATCGCGCGGTGACGGCGCGGCGCTGGTGGTGGCGCTGCAGGACCTCGGCGCCTGCCACGTGTGGGCGCGCAATTTCGACAAGGCGGCCGAAGTGCTGCGACAGGCCGCCGACGCGGCCAACGCGTGCAAGCCCCGGCTCAGTCCGCTGATTGCCTGCCTGTGGCTCGCGCTGGGGTCACTCCTTGCCTACGCCGGCGAGCGCGAGCAGCGCGGCCAGTTGCCGCCGCTGGGGCCGCTCGAGGGCCACCTGATCAACGCGCGGCATCTGCTGTCCGAAGGCGATGCCGAGACGCACTGCTGGTGGACGCTGATGCGAGACGATGGCGCAGATCTGGAAGGGCGCCACGGCCTACGCGCAGCCGGAGCTGCAGCAGACATTGGCGCAACTGCCGGAGCAGGAGCGCCACTGGCTCGTCGCCTTGGCGGGCTGGGTGCAGGCGGAGCTCGCGTGGGCGCGACGGCTGTGGCCGCAGGCGCGGCGCGCGGCGGCGCAGACGGTGACGGCGGCGGACGCCGTGCAGCACGAGCCGCTGGCGCAGCTCGGCGAGCTGATCGCCAGCCAGATCGAGGAACAGCAAGGGCAGCCGCAACGCGCGCTGCAGCGGATGCGCGCGCTGCGCGAGCGCGAGGCCCGCGTGCGGATCGCGAGCCTCGCGAGCCGCGAGGCGACGGTGCAATGGCAGCTCGACGCACGCCGCAGCGAGCGCGACCGCGCGCAACTTGCGGACGAGGCCTTGCGGCTGGAGAAGCTGTCGATGGAGGATCCGCTGACGGAGCTGGCGAATCGCCGCAGCTTCGAGGATCACGCGCGGGCGCAGCTCGCCGGTGGTGGTGTGGTGAGCCTGGCGCTGATCGACGTCGACCATTTCAAGCAGGTCAACGACCGGCACTCGCACCTGGTCGGCGACCAGGTGCTAAGCCAGATCGCGCGGCTGATGCGGCAGCACGTGCGGGAGCACGACGTCGCCGCACGCCTGGCCGGCGACGAATTCGTGCTGCTGCTGCGCGGCGCGACCGAAGAGATCGCGCAACAGGCCTGCCTCCGGCTCGACGAGGCGGTGCGCAAGCACGACTGGTCGACGGTGTCCGAGGGCCTGCAGGTGAGCATCAGCATCGGCGCCGCGCAACGCCAGGAAGGCGACACGCTGGAGACGCTGATGGCGCGCAGCGACGCCGCGATGTACGCCGCCAAGCGCGAGCGCAAGAGCGCCGCGATGGCGGGCACGTGGCTCACCGATGAGAGCGAAGGCGAGGGCGATTCGCCGGATTGACTACTGCGCGTTGCAAGAGTGCAAAGAGTTGCGAGTTCGCTGAAAGAGCGCTGTTCCTAGACTGCGAGCCTTTCTACAAAGGGCTTTGCATGTACGACGAGGACATCGACATCGGCATCGACATCGCAGCGATCAAGCAGCTGCAAGGTCCCGCGCGCTGGGAACGCCTGAAGGAGCTACAGCGGAAGCTGTTGGCTATGGCCGCGGCGCGGCCGCTACCTTGGACTGAAGAGGAGGGGCCGCCTCCCTCGATGTTTTGCCGGTGTGGGAGTAGCGCCTGTCTCATACGGCTAGGCCGCGAGGAGAACTCGCTCCGAGGAACGGAGTTGCGAGAGTTCTTTCTCTGAAGGGGCCTCAGTGCCCCTGCTCCCTTGCCCGTTTGAGCAGCAGCTCCCGCTCGCGCTCATTGCCGGTCATCGCGGCGGCGCGTTCGAATTCCTCTTTGGCCTCGGCATTGCGGCCGAGCTTGGACAGCAGGTCCGCGCGCACGCTGGGCAGCCAGTGGTACTGCTTCAGCGCGGGCTCTTCCATCAGGCGGTCGACGATCTCCAGACCGACCGCAGGCCCGAAGGCCATCGACAGCGCCACCGCGCGATTCAGCTCCACCACCGGCGACGGCTGCCGCACCGCGAGCGCCTCGTAGAGCGCCGCGATGCGCGGCCATTCGGTGTCCTCGGCGCGACGTGCCCGCGCGTGGCAGGCCGCGATCGCCGCCTGCAGCGCGTAGGGTCCCAGGCCTTGCCCATCGTCCAGCTCGGCGGCCAGGCGGTCGGCCGCTTCCAGCGCCGTCAGGCCGCGTTCGATAGCCGCCGCATCCCATGTCGACCGGTCCTGCTCCAGCAGCAGCACCGGCTGCCCCTGCGCATCGACACGCGCCGCGGCGCGTGAGGACTGCAGCTCCATCAGCGCGAGCAGGCCGTGCACCTCGCTCTCCCTCGGTGCGAGCTTCACCAGCATGCGCGCCAGCCGCAGCGCCTCGTCGCACAGGTCCTGCCGGATCCAGCGCTCGCCGCTGGTGGCCGCGTAGCCCTCGTTGAAGATCAGGTAGAGCACTTCCAGCACGGCGGCCAGCCGCTCGGTCAGCGCCTCGCCGCGCGGCAGCTCGAACGGCACCTGCGCGTCGCCCAGCGTGCGCTTCGCGCGGACCAGCCGCTGCGCCACCGTCGGCTCCGACTGCAGGTACGCGCGGGCGATCTCGCCTGTCGTCAGGCCGGCCACCATCTTCAGCGTCAACGCGACGCGCGCTTCCAGGCTCAGCACCGGATGGCAGGCGCAGAACATCAGTCGCAGCACGTCGTCGCCGATCTCGCGCGCCGCGCGCTCGTCGTCCAGGCTCTCGACGAAGTCCGGCACGATCATCGCCTCGCGCGCGTCGAGCTCATGGCCGAGCTGCTCCAGCTTGTCGCCGCTCAGCTTCACGTGGCGCAGCCGGTCCAGCGCGCGGTGCTTGGCCGTTGTCATCAACCAGGCGGCGGGCTTGTCCGGCAGGCCCTGCCGGGGCCAGGTCTCCAGCGCGGCGACCAGCGCGTCCTGCGCCAGCTCCTCCGCCAGCGGGACGTCGCGCGTCAGCCGCGACAGGGCACCGATGATCTTGGCGGACTCCTGCCGCCAGACGGTCGTGATCGCGCGATGGGTCTCGTCGGTCATGCGCGCGATGGTACGCGCGCGCGCTCAGCCTCAGGCGCCGGGGAACTGCGTGATGTCCATGTACATCAGCTCCCAGATGTGCCCGTCCGGGTCCGCATACGCCTGCGAGTACATGAAGCCCATGTCCTGCGGCTCGCGCGGCACGGTGCCGCCGGCGGCCAGGGCCTTGGCGATCAGCTCGTCGACCTGCGCCTTGCTCTCGCAGGACAGGCAGGTCAGCACCTCGGTCGTCGCATGCGCGTCCGAGATCCTGCGCGGCGTGAAGGTCTGGAAGAACTCCTCCACCAGCAGCATCGCGTAGATGTCGTCCGAGATGATCATCGACAAGGCCTGCTCGTTGGAGAACTGCGGATTGAACTCGTAGCCCATCGCGCCGTAGAAGCGCTTGCTGCGCTCGACGTCCTTGACGGGCAGGTTCACGAAGATTTGCTTGTGTCGCATGGAGGAACTCCTCGAGGGGTGTGAAGTCGTCGGGCCCGTGCGGGTGGATCGGTGGTCGCATCGTGCCCTCCTGATGGCGGCGCTCCGCTTCCGGAGCGTCCACACTGGCACGACGACGCAGCCCCGCCGGTTTCGACAGGACGCGACGCGATCCTGGAAAAAAACTTCGGGGAGTCCTCGGGAGGCGGCCTCAGGCCTTCGACTCCGCGTAGCAGGGGACCAGCGAGCGGACCTCCACCGTGCACCACTCCGCCGCCGGGCATTCGCGGGCGATCGCGAGCGCCTCCTCGCGGGTCGTCACGTTCAGCCAGAAGAAGCCGCCGACCATTTCCTTGGCCTCGGCGAACGGGCCGTCGATCGTCGTCATGCGACCGTCGCGCTTGGCCACGCGGGTCGATCCGTTGACCGACTGCAGCGATTGCGCCGCATGGAGCAGCCCCTTCGCCTGGAGCTGCCCGGCGTAGGCGGTCATGCGGTCGTAGGCCTCGCGGCCTTCCTCCGGCGTGCGCGCCTCGCGTTGGCCGACAGGTTCGTTGATCAGCAGGATGTAGCTCATGCGGGTCTCCGTGGAATGCGGGCGGAATGCCGGGGAAGGCGGACTTGGCGGGAGTCGCCCGGATCTGCGGGCTATTGGACACCACGTGCCCCCGGCACTGTCAAAGGTCAGGGCATGAGGGGCCGGCGATGGGCCCGTCCACGCCGCCCGCCGTCGATCCGCCCGGCGCGCTGTCGATCCGTCGTTTCCCCGGGCCGGGCGGCCACGGCGGCTCCCTACACTGCGCCGCATGACTCCCGCCCCCTCCCGGCCCCTCTGGCGTGACGCCCGCCGACTGCGCGCGTCCTGGCATGCCTGGCTGAGCAACGACGTCCAGCCCAGCGGCCCCGAATGGCTGCAGTGGGTCTGGACGCTGCTGTTCTCCTGCGCGCTGGCGGTCGGCTTCACGGTGCTGGGCTTCCTCCTGAACGCGCGCTCCGCCCGCTGGACCGATCCCGCGATGTGGGCCTGGTGGTACTGGAAGAACGTCGTTGTCTGCGTGACCATCGGCCTGGTGATCCAGACGCTGTTCACGATCCTCGTGCCGCTCTTCGGCGGCCGCGCCCGCATCCGCGCCTGGGCGGACTGGAAGCGCACGGTGTTCTTCTCCGCCGTGCCCTTGCTGGGCGTGCTGATCGGCTGGGTACCGGGCATGTGGATGGCGGGCCTGGCGAACTGGGTGCGGATGGACTGGTCGCAGGGCGGGAAGATCATCGGCATCACCTCCGCGCTCTCGCTGTGCATCACCTTCGCGTTGCACCACTGGTTCGCGTCGAGGCACCGGCAGCTCACCGCCGAGCGCCGCGCCACCGAAGCGCAGCTGCGGCTGCTGCAAGGCCAGATCGAACCGCACTTCCTGTTCAACACGCTGGCCAACGTCCACTCGCTGATCGACTACGACGCGCCCAAGGCCAAGGAGATGCTGGGCGCCTTCACGGCCTACCTGCGGGCGTCGCTCGGCGGCCTGCGTCGCGAGACCGGCCCGCTCGACGACGAGCTGTCCCTCGCCACCGCCTACCTGACGGTGCTGCAGACGCGGATGGAAGACCGCCTGCGTTTCGAGATCCACGCCACGCCCGAGGCCCGCGTCGTGCCGTTGCCGCCGATGCTGCTGCAGCCGCTGGTCGAGAACGCGGTCCATCACGGGCTCGAGCCCAAGATCGAGGGCGGCACCGTGCGCGTCGATGCCGCGCTGAGCGGCGGCTTCCTGGTGATCGAGGTGCGCGACGACGGCGTCGGCCCCGGCGCCTCCCGCCGCACCGGCAACGGCATCGCGCTGGCCAACCTGCGCGAGCGCCTGATGACGCACTACGGCGACCGCGCGTCGCTGACCCTCGTTCCCGCCGAGCCCGGCTGCCGCGTCACGCTGCGCGTGCCGCTGGACACCTGAACGCTTGAACGCTTGAACGCCTGAACGCCTGAACGCCCGACGGCCTGACTCACTTCTTCTTCCCATGCCGACCATGACCGCACCCACCGCGCTGATCGCCGACGACGAACCCCACCTGGCCCGCGCGCTCGCGGCGCAATTGACCGCCGTCTGGCCGGAGCTCGACATCGTCCACATCGCCCGCAACGGCCAGGAAGCCGCCGAGCAGATCGCGGCGTTGCAGCCGGACCTGGCCTTCCTCGACATCCAGATGCCGGGCCTGACCGGACTGGAGGTCGCGGAGGGCATCGAGGGGTCGACGCGAGTCGTCTTCGTCACTGCCTACGACCAGTACGCGGTGCAGGCCTTCGAGCAGGAAGCGATCGACTACGTGCTCAAGCCGGTGGAGGCGGAGCGGCTCGGTCGCACGGTCGAGCGGATCCGCCGCGCGCTGGCGAAGCGGGACGCGGGCGCGGCCGGCGCGGCTGGCGATCACGGCGAGGACGGCGTGGACGCGCGCCTGCTCGCCGCGCTGCAGCGCCTGCACGCGCCGGGCAGCGCGCTGGCGAGGGCGGCGGGGCCGCTGCGCTGGGTGCGCGCGACGCAGGGCGACCTGATGCATCAGGTCCCCGTCGACGAGGTGCTGTTCTTCCGCGCCGACGACAAGTACACCTGCGTGCAGACCGCGACGACCGAGTACCTGATCCGCACGCCGATCCACGAGCTCGCCGCGCAACTCGACGGCGAACGCTTCTGGCAGGTGCACCGCTCGACGATCGTGAACCTGGACCATGTGAGCGGCACGCGCCGCGACGAGCTGAGCCGGCTGTTCGTGCGCGTGCGCGGCCACGCGAGCGAGCTGCCGGTCAGCCGCGCGTACGTGCATCTGTTCAAGTCGATGTAGGCCTCAGGGCGGTTGGCGGCCTGCTGGCGCGCGGCGGCGGGCCGCGGCGGGCTGCGGCGGCGAGGCGGCCGAGGTCCCGTCACGGGCGCCCCCTACACTGGCGGGCACATGCAGCTCGATCCCCGCTCGATCACCGTCATGACCGCGCTGATGGCGGCGATCATGGGCGGCGTGCTGCTCGGCGTGCGGCGCAACTATCCGCCGACGATCAGCGGATTGCTGCCCTGGGCGCTGGCGCCGATGACCTGCGCGCTCGCCGCCGGCGTCTACGCGCTGCAGGGACTGCTGCCGGAATTCCTGGTGGCGCAGACCGGCAACGTGCTGCTGCTCACGGGGTGCGGCCTGTTCTATTTCGGCTCGCAACGCTTCTTCGGACAGCGCGTGACCTGGCGCCTGTGGGGCGCGATCGCGCTGCTCAGTCTGGCCGTGCTGACCTGGTTCCTGGTCTGGCCGGACTACCGCGTGCGCATGGTCGTGTTCACCGGGACGATGACGGCCTGCGTGCTGGCGCATGCGCGGCTGGTCCTGCGGGACGGCCGCGGTTTCGCGGCGCGCCTGATCGGCGCGACGCTGCTGCTGCAGGCCGCCGTGCTGGTGCTGCGCGGCCTGGCGACGTTCTGGGTCGATGGCGCGCAGTCCTCGCGTTTCGCGATGACGGCGGTGCAGACGAGCTACATCGCGAGCTATTGCTTCAGCGTGCTGCTGCTGAGCGTGGGCGTGCTGCTGATGGCCAGCGAGCGCGTGCGCGAGGAATTCGAGCTGCTCGCCACCCGCGACGCGCTGACCGGCGCGCTGACGCGTCGCGCGCTGCTGCAGGCCGGCGGCGAGGAATTCGATCGCTGGCGCCGCTACGGGCAGCCGCTGTCGCTGCTGCTGCTCGACATCGACCACTTCAAGCTGGTCAACGACCGGCACGGTCACCAGGCCGGCGACCGGGTGCTGGCCGGCGCGGTGGCGGTGATGCGTGAGCAACTGCGCGTGACGGACCGGCTCGGTCGTTATGGCGGCGAGGAGTTCGTGATCCTGCTGCCGTCCACCGATGCCGAGGCCGCGCATGCCTCGGCCGAGCGCGTGCGGGCCGCGCTCGCGACGCACGCGCCGGAACCCGGCATCCCGCCGTGCACGGCGAGCCTGGGCGTGGCCTGGGCGCTGCCGGGGGATGTCAGCCTGGACGCGCTGCTCGCGCGTGCCGACGCGGCGCTCTATCGCGCCAAGGCGAACGGTCGCGATCGCGTCGAGTGACGCCGGCGCGGCCTCACTTGAAGAACCAGTACCCCACCACGATCGCGCCCACGAGGCCGACGAAATCCGCGAACAGGCCGCAGGTCAGCGCGTAGCGGGTCTTCTTGATGTTGACGCTGCCGAAGTAGACGGCCAGCACGTAGAAGGTGGTCTCGGTCGAGCCCTGGATGATCGCGGCGAGCTTGCCCTCGAAGCTGTCGACGCCGTAGGTCTTGAGCACGTCCACCATCAGGCGGCGCGCGCGCCGCTGCCCGACAGCGTCTTCATCAGCCCGACCGGCAGCGCCGGGACGAAGTCGGTCGGCAGGCCCAGCGCGCCCACGCCGGCGGCGATGCCGCGCACGACGAACTCCATGCAGCCCGTCGTGCGGAACACCGAGATCGCCACCAGGATCGCGATCAGGTAGGGAATGATCTGGATCGCGACGCCGAAGCCCTCCTTGGCGCCTTCGACGAAGGACTCGTAGACGTTGATGCGGCGCCACGCGCCGACGGCGACGAACATCACGATGATGCTCAGGATCACGCCGCTGCCCAGCACGCCGATGTACTGCGACATCACTTCCGGCGGGTAGCCTGTGCAGCCAGCCGAAGACGCCGGCCATGATCGCGATGAAGCCGCCGACGAACACCAGCACCGGCACGCTGAACAGGTTGATGCGCTGCACCCACGCCACCGCGATCAGCCCCGACATGAACGAGATGAAGGTGGCGATCAGCGTGGGCAGGAAGATGTCGGCCGCGTTGAACCCGACCAGGCCCTGGTCCACCGCCATCGCCTGCCGGATCGCGATCACCGTGGTCGGGATCAGCGTGATGCCGGCGGTGTTCAGCACCAGGAACATGACCATCGCGTTGCTGGCGGTGTCCTTCCGCGGGTTGAGCTCCTGCAGCTCCTTCATCGCCTTCAGGCCCAGCGGCGTGGCGGCGTTGTCCAGGCCGAGCATGTTGGCCGAGAAGTTCATGACCATCGAGCCGCCCGCCGGATGGCCGCGCGGCACCTCCGGGAAGATGCGGCCGAAGAACGGGCCCATCGCCCGCGCGAACAGCTGGATCACGCCGGCGTTCTCGCCGACCTTCATCAGGCCCAGCCACAGGCTCATCACGCCGACCAGGCCGAGCGAGATGTCGAAGCCGGTCTTGGCCGTGTCGAAGATGCCGGTCAGCACCTGCGTGAAGATGGTCAGGTCGCCCTGGACCAGCCGCGCCAGCGCGACCGCGAAGCCGATCAGGAAGAACCCGATCCAGATGAAATTGAGCACCATGGGCGCGCATTATTCCGGCCCCGCGCGCGCCGGGCCGAGGCGACTGGGGATTGCGAGCATCACCTTGTGGGGGCGGGTCATAACTGCCGCGGGACAGGGGGAGGATCACGTCGGGCGGACGGCGGACCGCCGCAGCCGTCGCGCGCACGACATCGGCACACCTGGGGCCGGCGAGCCCGATGCCGGGCAGTCGAGGGCCGAGCTGCCCCTGCTCGCGGTCATTGAGCCGCGAGGGCGATCTCCGAAGAATGGCCTGGCCCTTCCTGTCGTCGAAGGGCTGGAGACCGTCATGTCGATCCTTTCCTGCTGTCGAGGGCCCGCCGGCCCGATCTCCCACGCCAGGCGCCCCGGCATCCGCCGCGGACGCGGACCGTGGATGCTCGGCGCCCTGCTGGGCACGATCCTCGCCGCCGAGGCGGCCTCGGACGCCCCGCGGCGTCCCGCGCCGTCCGCGACGCTCTACCAGGTGCCCTTGTGGGTGCTGGGGCGGGACCATTGCTCCGCGACGCAGATCTCGCCGCGCGTGGCGTTGACGACCTACGCCTGCGCCGTCGGCGCGTTGTCCCCGCGGGCGATGGACGCGTGCAGCTCACGCAGCGCGTCAATCGGCGGCCGTTGAGCGGGCGCCTCATCGAGGATCGCCTGCTGAGCCACGCGCCTCCGGCAGGACTGCAACTGATCCTGCTGGACGAACCTCAGTCCTGGGAGCCGTTGGGCACCACCGGCGCGCCGATCCCGAGCTATCGGCGCGAGCGGGAACTGCTGCGCGATCCGGCCGCGCCCAACCCCGCCCGGTGGGAGGGCACGCGCCTCTATGCCTACGGACCCACGCCGACGCGGGCCGATCGCACCGACACGCCCATGTTCATCAGGAGCTATCACGGCGTGATGGGCTCGGGCTTTCGATTCGGCGATGAGGTGAACGTGCCGCTGACCTACCGCTCGCTGGCCTTCCACAGGAAGACTGAACCGGCGCGTTTTGACGCCGCTCCCGGGACGGCTGCCAGCGGCGTGGACACCTTGGGCCCGGACGTGACGGCGGCCTTGCACGGCCGCGATGACGTGCTGCGCGCCGACCGCTGGCTGATCCCGCTGGTCGGAACGGCGGCGGACGGCATCACCCGCACCGGCCGCCCGGTGCCCTTGCCCGGTCAGCCGGCCGTGCTCGACGCGCCCTTCATCGGCGCCAACCAGGGCGCCGGCCTGATGGCGACGCGCGCCTCGCCCGTGGACGAGTACTACCTGCCGGGGGCGCTCGTGGGTCTTGTGGCCGCGCCGGGCACCTTGCATCCCCGTCTGGCGCTGCATTGGCCGGAGGTGCACCGGGTGATGCTGGCTCAGGGACTGCGGGCCGATGCCGCGCATCTGGCGCGGCAGGTCCTGGATGCCAGGCTGCCGTGGAACGGCAATGCCGAAAGCGGAGCACCGGGCGACATCTTCGAGAGCGAGGATTCCCGGACCGGCGCGACGAGCTTCTATCGACTGAAGGCGCGGATCCCGGAAGGGTCCTACTGGTGGTTGCCGAGGATCGGGGACGACAGCGATCCGTGGTAGGAGCCGCTCGGCACCGCGCTGCCGACGCGTTGGCGCGTCCTGGGCTGGCGCGCGCCGCAGTCGGGCCGCGCGCCGGAAGTCGACGACATGCCTGCCGAGGAAGCCACCGTGCCCTGACCTCGACCGGGAGGAGACCTGACCCCGGTCGGTCGACGCGGGTCGCGGTCCGGCTCAAGCTCATTGGGCCGGCGCGACCGACTTCGAAGAATGGCCAGACCCTTCCGGTGTGGAAGGGGTGGCGTGCCTCATGAATGATCGTCTGTCCCGGCCTCGTCGTGGCCTTGCCCGCTGGCTGCTCGCGATGCTGCCGCTGACCGGCGCGGCAGGCGTCGGCGCCAGCGTCACCACCGGCGTCAACAGCGGCGCCCACATCGAGATGCCGCCCGCCTGGCTGCTCAGCAACATGCATTGCTCGGCGACGCTCATCACGCCGCGCGTCGCACTGACGGCGCAGCGCTGCGTCGAGGGCTGGCCTCACCACAGCTTTCGTCACCGCGGGACGGATCAATGGCAGACGGGCGTGGCGGTGACGTATTCCCGCCAGCTCGGGCCGTTGGGCGATCTGGCGCTCGTCCTGTTCGACGCGCCGTTCGGCGGCGGCATGCCGACCACGGTCCCCATCCCCAGCTATCGCCTCGAGCAGCGGCTGCTCTCGGATCCGGTGCCGATGACCGGCGAACGCATCAGGACGACCCTGGCGGTCTACGGCCAGGATCACGATCCCGGCGGCGTCCGGACCTCCGCGCGCCGCAGGACGACGTATGTGGCCGACACCGAGATGCCCCTCATCCATCGATCCTTTGCCGGGATTCGCGCCTGGAGGACCTCGGATGACCTCTACCGGCACTTCTTCTTTCCCTACAGCTACTTCTGGCAGTCGGCGGCCACCGGCCTCCATGCGTCGCTCTATGAGACGCCCGCCGGTCAGGGCGGGCTGGCGTTCAGCGACAGCGACACGGACGACCTGATCGTGGGCCTCACCGGGCACACGGCCGGCTGGGGCCGGTTCGCGGTGTCGCCCATCGATGCCGGCGACCGGGGCGGCGCCATCCTCGCGACCCGGCAGGTCGGCGAGTGGCTGGTGAGCACCGTCTCCGGCACGGTCGGTGCATCCGCGGCTGAGCGCCTATTGGCCCTGGGTCTACAGGACGCTGATGGCCCGGGGAATGCGCGACGACGCGGTGCAGCTGGCGAGGCAGGTGCTGGGCACCGGCCGCTGGGGCGACAACGATCACCGCGGCACCCTCGGCGACATCCATGTCTACGAGAACCCGTACAACGGCGATGTCGAGTTCTTCCGGCTGGCGGCGTTCGACGGCGAGGGCCGCTACTGGTACTTCTCCCCGGCAAGACGGACAACCTCCACTGGGAATACCTCGGGACGGATCTGCCGGAAAAGCTGCAGGCGACGACGCCGGTTCATGCCTGGGGCGAGAACGATTTCCGGGGCACCGTCGGCGATGTCTTCATCCATGCCAACCCGTACTCGAATCGCGTCGAGTATTTCCGCTTGAAGGCACTGGACAGCGATCAGCGCTACTGGCTGTTGCCGAGGGACGCCGGCGACACGTTCTGGTGGACCTATCTCGGCACTGATCTGCCGACGCGGACGCTCAGGTTCGTCGAGTGACCGTGACGTCGCCCGGAGATTCCGCGCGGCCCAGGCCCAGGCCCAGGCGTGGGGTCAACTCTCGAGGAAGCGCTCCCGCACTTCCAGCACCTGCGGCAGCACGCCGATGAAGAGCTCCACCAGCGCCGGATCGAAGTGCCGGCCGGCTTGCGCGCGCAGGTGCTCGACCGCGCGCTCGATCGGCCACGCCGGCTTGTAGGGCCGGATGCTGGTCAGCGCGTCGAAGACGTCGGCGATGGCGACGATGCGGGCCTCCTGCGGGATCGCCTCGCCGGCCAGTCCTTCCGGATATCCGCTGCCGTCCCACTTCTCGTGGTGCGTCAGCGCGATGCGGCGCGCCAGGCCCAGCAGTCCGGTCGTCTGGTCGCCGAGGATCTCGGCGCCGATGGCCGGGTGCCGGCGCATCACCGTCCACTCGGCCTCGGTCAACGGACCCTGCTTCTGCAGGATCGCGTCCGGAATGCCGAGCTTGCCGACGTCGTGCATCGGCGCGGCGTGCAGCAGATCGTCGGCCTCCCGGTCGGTCCAGCCCGCGGCCAGCGCCAGCAGGTGGGCGAAATGGCTCATGCGGACGACATGCCAGCCGGTCTCGTTGTCCTTGTATTCCGCCGCGCGGCCCAGCCGCTGCACGATCTGCAGCCGCGTCTCGCGCAGCTCGTCGGCGCGCACCAGCGACAGGTGCGTGCGCACCCGCGCGCGCACGACCGGGGGGCTCACCGGCTTGGCGATGTAGTCCACCGCGCCGGCCTCGAAGCCCTCGGTCTCGTCGCTCGAATCGGCCAGCGCGGTGACGAAGATCACCGGCGTGCGCTTCGTCGCCGGCTGCGACTTCAGCACCCGGCAGACGTCCAGGCCGGACATGCCCGGCATCATGATGTCCAGGAGGATGAGCTGCGGGGACTCGCTCTTCGCGAGCTCCAGCGCCTTCTGCCCGTCGCGCGCGAACAGCAGCCGGTAGTCGTCCTGCAGCACGTGGCGCAGCACCTGCAGGTTGGCCGGCTCGTCGTCGACAAGCAGCAGCTTGGGGCGGTGGTCGGCGATCACGGCGTCATCCTCGCGCGCCCGAGGCCGCCGACGAGGCCGCGCTCAGCTGCCTGCGCAGCGACTGCAGCAGCAGCACCGCCGCGTCGAAGTCGAAGTCGTCCAGCGCCTGCGCCAGCGGCGCGATGCGCCTCGGCGCCGAAGGCGGTGCGCAGCGCGGCCAGCGATTCGTCGTCGAGCTCGCTGCGCTTGAGGGCCGCCGCCAGCCGATCGATCAGCGTCTTCTTCTCGCGGATCTCCTGCGCCACGGCGACCGCCGCGGCCGACGGCTCCGCCATCGGCATCGGCGCGCTCGCGGCAAAGCCCGACGGCGTGCCGTCCAGTTCCACGATCGCGTCCAGCGTGTGCTGCAGCGCCATCGCCAGCGTGTCGACGAGCGCCATCAGATCTTCCTGCCGGCCCAGCCGCAGCGCCGATTCGACCGGCTGCGCCGCGGCGAGCAGTGCCGGCATCGCCAGGCTGCCGGCCACGCCGCGCCAGCGATGCACCAGCCCGCGCATCTCGATCCATTGCCGGCTGTGCGTCAGCTGATGCAGCCGCGCGACGCCGTCGCGCTGTTCCTCGGCGAAGCGGCGCAGTCCGCGCTGCCACGCGGTCACGCTGCCCCACAACCGCAGGCCCTGCTGCCAGTCCAGCGGGCCGGCCATCGCGCCCGCGACGCGGGCATCGATCGCATGGCGCGTCGTCGGCACCGGACCGGCGAGGGCCGGCGAGCGCCCCGGCGTCAGGCCCAGCACGCGGGCGATCTCGGCGAACAGCCGCGCCGGGTCCAGCGGCTTGACCGCGAAGCCGTCCATGCCGGCGGCCAGCGCCGCCTGGCGGTCTTCTTCCAGCACGCTCGCGGTCAGCGCGACGACCGGCGTGTGGCCGCGACCCTGCGCATGCTCGAAGTTGCGGATCCGGCGCGTCGCGCCCAGCCCGTCCAGCCCCGGCATGTGGACGTCCATCAGTACCGCGTCGAAGCGTTCGTCGGAGAAGGCCTTCAGCGCCTGCAGCCCGTCCGAGGCCAGCGTGACCTGATGGCCCTCGCGGCCCAGGATGATCTGCAGCAGCTCGCCGTTCTGCGCCACGTCGTCCGCCACCAGCAGGCGCAGGGGCGGCAGCGTCACGGCCACCTCGGTCGCGTCGGACTCGGCGCGCGCGGCGTCGCCCGCGGGCAGCGGCAGCCAGACGTGGAAGGTGCTGCCCTGGTCGACCTCGCTCTCGACGGTGATGCGGGCCGCCCATGCGCTCGACCAGCTGGCGCGAGATCGTCGTGCCCAGTCCGGTCCCGCCGAAGCGGCGCGTCGTCGAGGCGTCGGCCTGCGCGAAGGCGTCGAAGATCCGGTCCAGCCGGTCGGCGGCGATGCCGATGCCGGTGTCGATGACGGCCAGGTGGATCTGTCCGCCCTCCTGGCGCATGCGCAGCGTCACCACGCCCCGCTCGGTGAACTTGATGGCGTTGCCGACCAGGTTCAGCAGCACCTGCTGCACGCGCAGCGGGTCGCCCTTGAAGAAGCGCGGCTCGGCGCCCGGATAGTCGAGGTGCAGCGCCAGGTTCTTGCGTTGCGCCAGCAGCCGCAGCGAGTCCAGCGCCTGCTCGCAGACGGTGCGCAGCGAGAAGTCGACGACCTCCAGTTCCATCGCGCCCTTGTCGAGCTTGGCGGTGTCCAGGATGTCGTTGAGCAGCGACAGCAGCGAACGCGCGGAGCCCCGCACCGTCGTCAGATGGCGGCGCTGCGAGTCCGTCAGGGTGGTGTCCAGCAGCAGCTCGGTGAAGCCGAGGATGGCGTTCATCGGCGTGCGGATCTCATGGCTCATGTTGGCCAGGAAGGCGCTCTTGGCCGCGGCGGCGGATTCGGCGCGTTCCTTGGCTTCCTCGAGCTGGCGCTGCAGGCGCTTGGGTTCGGTGATGTCGAGGATCACCCCGTCGATCCACTGCGCCGCGCCGCGGGTGTCGCGTACCGCGCGACCGCGCTCGGACACCCAGCGTTCGCCGGCTTCGCGGGTGTGGACGCGATACTCGATCGAATACGGCGCATCGGCGGCCACGGCGGTCTCGACCGATGCGTTCACGCGCTCCTGGTCGTGGCGGTGGATCAAGGCGGCGAAATGCTGCCGGCCCTCCAGGAAGTCCTGCGCGGGCCAGCCGGTCAGTTCCTCGACGGCGTCGTTGATCAACAGCATCGACCAGTTCTCGTCCATGCGGCAGCGGAAGGTCACGCCGGGGCTGTTGGCGATGACGGTGCGGTACTTGGTCTCGCTGTCGCGCAACGCCTGCTCCATCGTGAGCATGCGGCGGCGCTCGTCCATCAGGTCGGTGTTGAGACGGCGCAGCGCCAGCAGGCCGTTGGCGCCGGCGGTGATCGCGCTGATGGCCAGCGCCATCACGGTCACGGCCAGGGCGAGCCAGCCCGCGTTCTCGACGCTGGTGTTGCAGGGGCCGTCGCCCAGCCCGACGAAGCGCGCCGCGCCCATCGCCGTGTAATGCATGCCGGCGATCGCGCAGCCCATCACCAGGCCGCCCAGCGCGATCGCCCAGTGACGGTGGATCCGGCCGGCCAGGCCGAAAACGGATCCACAGCGCCAGCATCGCCAGCAACACCGCCACGACGATGGAGGCGGCGAACCAGACGGGGTCGTAGCGCAGCGCGAGGGACATCTCCATCGCCGCCATGCCGGTGTAATGCATCGTGCCGATGCCGGCGCCCACCAGCACGCCGCCGACGACCAGCCGCCAGCCGTTGAGCTGGTGACGGGCCAGCAAGGCCAGCGCGACCCAGGACGCGATCACCGCCGGCACCATCGAGATCGCGGTGATGTGGGCGTCGAAGGCGACCTGCGCGCACAGTTCGAACGCCAGCATGCCGATGAAGTGCATCGACCAGATGCCGCCGCCCAGGGCCAGCGCGCCGGTGGCCAGGATCGCCTGGCGGCGCCAGCCCTTGGCCGGCTTGGCCACGCCCGCGACCTGCAGCGCCAGCGCCGAGGTCAGCGAGGCGACGGCCAGCGACAGCAGCACCAGTGGCCAGTCGTAGCGGCCGGTGAGCAGCAGCGTCGGGGCGCCGTCGCGGAACAGGAAGAACTGCGGCAGGACCGCGAGGAGGTCGGACACGGAGGGGCAGGTCGTGCGCTCGCGCGAGCGCACGACCCGGGCATGGGAGGAGGGCGCCATGGTGCCAAGAAGCGGCGTTCGTCATACGGCACAAATGCGCGACTACTCGCCCGCAAATGCAAACGCCCCGCGAATGCGGGGCGTTTAGCGGAGCGTCCGGAAATCAGAAGGCGGGGACGACCGCGCCCTTGTACTGCGTCTGGATGAAGCGCTTGACCGCCTCGGTCTGCAGCGCGGCGGCCAGCTTCTTCACGGCCGGGGCGTTCTGGTTGTCGTCACGCGTGACCAGCCAGTTGGCGTAGGGCGACTCGCCGCCCTCGATCGCCAGCGCGTCCTTGGACGGATTCAGCTTCGCCTCCAGCGCGTAGTTCGTGTTGATCAGCGCCAGGTCGACCTGCGGCAGGATGCGCGGCAGCGTGGCGGCCTCGATCTCGCGGAACTTCAGCTTCTTCGGGTTGTCGGCGATGTCCTTGGTCGTGGACAGGATGTTGGCCTTGTCCTTGAGCTTGATCACGCCGGCCTTGTCCAGCAGCAGCAGCGCGCGGCCGCCGTTGGTCGGGTCGTTGGGGATGGCGACGGTGCCGCCGTCGGGCAGCGCGGCCAGGGTCTTGTGCTTGGTCGAGTAGGCGCCGAAGGGCTCCACGTGCACGGCGGCGACGGCGACCAGGTGCGTGCCCTTGCCCTTGTTGAACTCGTTCAGATAGGGCTTGTGCTGGAAGAAGTTGGCGTCCAGGCGCTTCTCGGCGACCTGCACGTTGGGCTGGACGTAGTCGGTGAAGACCTTGACCTCGAGTTCCACGCCTTGCCTGGCCAGCTCGGGCTTGACGAGGTTCAGGATCTCGGCGTGCGGCACCGCGGTGGCGGCGACGGTCAGCTTCTCGGCGGCGGCGGTGCCGGCGGCCGCCAGGGACAGGGCCGCGACGGCGGCGGTGAACAGCTTCTTCATGGGTAGAACTCCTCTGAGGGAACGGTGCCGCGCGCCTGCTTGGGGCGCCCGGCGATGGAAGGGGGAGGCGGGGTACGGGTCGACGTGACTAGCGATGGGAGACGCGGGTCACCAGCCAGTCGCCGAACATCTGCAGCAGTTGCACGAGCACCAGCAGCAGCACGACGGTCACGACCATGACCTCGGTCTGGAAGCGCTGGTAGCCGAAGCGGATGGCCAGGTCGCCCAGGCCGCCGCCGCCGATGACGCCGGACATCGCCGTGTAGCCGACCAGCGTGATGGCGGTGACGGTGAGCGCGGAGACGAGACCGGGCAGGGCCTCGGGCAGCAGGCCCTGCCACACGATCTGGCGTGTGCTGGCGCCCATCGCGAGACCGGCCTCGACGATGCCGCGGTCGACGCCGCGCAGCGCGGTCTCGACCAGACGTGCCAGGAAGGGCGTCGCACCGACGACCAGCGGCGGATGGCGCCGGCCACGCCGAGCGAGGTGCCGGTGACCAGCAGCGTGAACGGGATCAGCACGATCAGCAGGATCACGAAGGGCAGCGAACGCAGCACGTTCACGACGAAGGACAGCAGCGTGTACACCTTCGGCGAGGACACCAGCCGGTCGCGGTCGAACAGGTAGAGCGCGATGCCCAGCGGCAGGCCGAGCAGCGCGGTGAACAGCAGCGAGCCGCCGAGCATCAGCAGCGTGTCGCCGCCGGCGGTGGCGATCTCGGGCCAGTCGATGGCCTTCAGCGTGTCGAGCAGGGAAGGGGTGGTGGCGAGGCTCATGCGCGCAGCTCCTCGACCTGCACGCCGCGCTCGGCCAGCAGCTGCCGCGCCGCGGCGTGATCGCCGCCGCTGACGGCGATGGTCAGCTGTCCATAGGGCTGCTTCTTGATCCGGTCGATGCGGCCGGCCAGGATGCCGAAGTCCAGATTCGCGTGACGGGCGACTTCGCCCAGCAGGGGCTCGTAGGTGCGTTCGCCGAAGAAGGTCAGCCGCCAGAGACTGCCCGCGACATGCGCGTAGTCGTCGCGCTGCTCGCCTTCGTCGACGTGTTCCGCGGCGAGGACGAAGCGCTTCGCGGTGCCCGAGCGCGGATGCAGGAAGACCTGCGCGACGGGACCCTGTTCGACGATGCGGCCGCCCTCGAGCACCGCGACCCGGTCGCAGACGCGGCGGACCACGTCCATCTCATGCGTGATCAGGACGATGCTGAGCTTCAGCTCTTCATTGAGCTCGGCCAGCAGGTCCAGGATGGAGCGCGTGGTTTCGGGGTCGAGCGCGCTGGTGGCCTCGTCGCACAACAGCACCTGCGGGTCCAGCGCCAGCGCGCGGGCGATGCCGACGCGCTGCTTCTGTCCGCCGGACAACTGCGCGGGGTACTTGTCGGCCTGGTCGGCCAGACCCACCCGGGCCAGCAAGGCCTGCACCCGCGGGGCGATCCGGGCCGCCTCCCAGCCGGCGATGCGCAGCGGCCAGGCGACGTTCTGCGCGACGGTGCGCGAGCTCAGCAGGTTGAAGTGCTGGAAGATCATCGCGATCTTCTGCCGGGCAGCACGCAGGCCGGCGGCGTCCAGCGCCTGCAGGTCCTGGCCGGCCACCACCACGCGGCCGCTGTCCGGCCGCTCCAGCAGGTTGATCACCCGCAGCAGCGTGCTCTTGCCAGCGCCCGACGCGCCGATGATCCCGAACACTTCGCCCGATTCGATCTTCAGATCCACGCCCTGGAGCGCCAGAACGCGGCGACCCTCGACGTCATACGATTTGTGCAGGCTTTGAAGTTCGATCACGGGACGATGAAGGACGCTAGCGGCAGGTGACACCCGTTGCCGTCGTGCGCCTCTCTTTGGGGCGGAAACCGTGATGCTTAGGGATTACCCGGCGTTTGGCAAGCAATCAATGCTTATATGCATATGCCGGGGTGGGGGGATCTGCTGAATTCGTATAACGGGAAGGGCGCCTTTCCTGCGGCGGCCAAGCGTTGGCCGCCGAGGCATGGGGCCCCGGACGCAAGGTCCGAAACCCCACGCCTCACCGTCCCCAATCACTTCCGTACTGCCCCGGTTTTGCTACCGAGGACTTTCTACGCTGGAAGAGCGAGGGAGGCGAGCTCGCGGATCAGGTCCGCAATGTTGTTGCGCAGCGCGGACTCCGTGGCGATGCGCAGTTGCTCGCTCGGGTTCAGGCTGTCGTCGATGCCGGCCTTCTGCGTCGTGCGCAGCGTCCGCTGATAGAGCACCTTGCCGCCGCCAGCGGCACGTTCCGTCAGTGTGTAGCGGACGGAGAGGGCGACCTCGGGCAGCACCGGCACGTTCGGCTGAGCCAGCGCCAGGACCTCGACCTGCAACTGGTAGCGGCCGGTGTCGGGAACGTCCGGCATCAGCCCCAGGCGCCGCAGCGACTCCTGGTAGGTCTGGTTCAAGGTCATCGCGTTGATGCGGCTGCCCCACCACATCGAGGTCTCCTGGCCCCCGGTGACCGGCAGCAGGTCGATGTTGCGCCGCAGTTGCGGACTGATCCACGAACGCAGCTGCAACGACTCCATGTCGGTCAGCGAAGACTCCAGCGGCCGAGCCGGCGTGCCGCATCCCGCCAGCAGCGCGCAGGCGCACGCCGCGGCAGCCAGTTGGGCCAGCGCGGAACGGAGAGGAGCGGGGCGACGGTCGATCATGCCGGGCATCTTGCCTCCGCAAAGCGGGCGTCGATCGCCCGAAGTGGACCGCTTTCGGGGCTCAGTGTCTGAGGCTCAGGGGACGAGGCTCAGAGCCGCCGATGCTGCAGCGCCGGCAGTTGCTCGCGCACCTGCGCGATGCGCGCCGGATCGATCCTGGCCACCGCCAGGCCTTCGCCCTCGGGCACGCAGGCGAGCACCTCGCCCCACGGGTCGACGATCATGCTGTGGCCCCAGGTGCGGCGGCCGTTCTCATGCGTGCCGCCCTGCGCGGCGGCGATGACGTAGGCCTGGTTCTCGACCGCGCGGGCGCGCAGGAGCAGCTCCCAATGCGCCTGTCCGGTCGTGAAGGTGAAAGCGGCCGGTACGCTGATGAGGTCGAGCGGCCGCTCGCCGCCGAAGCTCATGGCGCGGTACAGCTCCGGGAAGCGCAGGTCGTAGCAGATGGACAGGCCCACGCGCAGCGTCGGTCCGTCGGGGATCGCCGCGTCGACCGTCACGGGCGCCTCGCCGGCTTCCAGCACGCGGGCCTCGTCGTAGCGCTCGCGGCCGTTGTCGTAGCAGAACAGGTGGAGCTTGTCGTAGCGCGCCGTCAGCGAGCCGTCCGGCGCGAAGACGCAGGTGGTGTTGCGCACCCGCTCCGCCGGCACCGGCGCGCCGTCGATGGCCATCGGCAGCGTGCCGCCGAGGATCCACACGCCGTGCTCGCGCGCCGCGCGGCTGAGCGCCCCCTGGATGGGCGCATCGACGTCACCGGGCCGCTCGGCGAAAGGCAGCTTGTCGGTGTCCTTGTGGCCCATCAGGCAGAAGTACTCGGGCAGCGATACCAGCGCGGCGCCTTGCCGGGCGGCCTCGCCGATCCAGTGGCGGGCGCGCTCGAGGTTCTCCTCCAGCCGGGTGCCGGCCACCATCTGGATCGCGGCGACGGTGACCGGGGCGGCGGCGCGCGGCCCGGCGCTGGGGGAGGCGGTGGATGGCGTGCTCATGGGGCGGTCTCTCCTTGCGGGGCGGCCGTGCTGTTGTAGCTGCCCTGCGGCTGGGCGCGCCGCGGCAATTGCTCGATGCGGGGATCGGACCAGGTGCCGGTGACGCGGAATTCCTCGCTGCTGGCCGCGGCCAGCGGCTTGCGCAGCAGCCACTGCGCCAGGAAGGCGCCCAGCCCGATCGCGGGGTTCACCGCCGCATAGGCGAGCGCGGCGCCGCCGGCGTTGATCTCGGGCAGCACCAGCACGTGCAGGTCCTGGGTCTCGGCGGCAAGGTCCGCGCTGCCTTCCATCAGCACCGCGGCCTGCAGGCCCTTCATGCGCAGGTTGTCGCTGCGGGCCACGCCCTTGCCGATGCGGATGTCGCCGGTGACGTTGTCGAAGGCGAAGCCCTCGGAGAACACGTCGCGGAAGTCCAGCATCAGCCGCCGCGGAATGGACTGGAGGCTCAGCACGCCCAGCAACCGACCGACGCCGGGCTCCGCCTTGAGGAACTGGCCCTTCTCCATCGCGACGCTCAACTGGCCGCTCATGCTCGCGTAGTCCGGCGAGAGCGGCGAGCCCTGCCAGGCCACCTGGCCGGTCAGTTCGCCCTTGCCGCCGCGCAACACCTGGCCCTGGCCGAGGCGCTCCATCAGCTTGCCGGCGTCCGCGACGTCCAGCTTCCAGTCGAGCTCGGTGCGGCGCAGCGCCTGGCCGGGTTCCGGCGCCCACTTGCCGGACGCGCTCAGCGTCGCGTCCGGGCTCTTGAGCACGAGCCGCCCGAGACGCCAGTCCCGCGCGTCGCTCTGCTGCTGGGCGTCGATCTCCAGGCGGCCCAGCCGCTTGCCGCGCAGCTCGAAGTCCTCGACGACGATGTCCAGCGTCGGCACCGACTTGGGCTGCTTGTCGAGCAGCTGCTCGACGCCGTCGACGTCGCTGCGGGGCACGGACAGCCGCGACAGCCGGGCATAGACGCGGCCCGGCTGGTTGGGCTTCGCGGCCCGCACCTCGATCAGGCCGCTGAGCTGCTGCGCGTCCATCGAGACCCGCCAGCCCGCGCCACTGTCGTGCGAGATGCCGGCGGTGACGGCGTTCAGCGTGCGGCCCGCCACCTGCAGCGTCTGCGCCTTCAGCGTCAACTGCGACGGCGCGTACCCGCCGTCGGCCATGCCGTCGGTCGCGCTGTCGAGCGCCGTGCCTTCCTTCCCGCCGGTCAGCCCCGGCAGCGCGGTCTGCCAGGCGTCGGCGTTGAACTGGTCGAAGGTGGCGCGGGCGACGGCGCCCTGCGCCGGCAGCTCGGGCAGCTTCTCGCGCACGGCGACGGCGCCGCGCAGGACCTTCGCCTCGTGCGTCGTCACGTCGCGCTGGTAGAGCGCCTGCACCGGACCGGCCTCGACGCGCAGCTCCTCGCGCTGCGTGCCGGCCGGCGCCGCGATCGCCCGCGTGGCGATGCGCAGGGGCCAGGTCTCGTCGGCGGACTTGTGCATCGGCGCCGGCAGGTTGACCGCGATGCCCTGCATCGGACTGGTGACGGTGACCTCCGTCTGCCCGCCCTTGAGCACGCCCAGCTCGAAGCGCAGCGAGGTCTGTCCGGTCATCACAGACGCGACCTGCTGCAGCCCCAGTTCGGGCGCGTTGCGCAGCGCCTCGGCCGTGACCGTGCCCAGCGCCGCGAAGCGCATCGAGCCGTCAGGCTGGCTGCCGCCGTCGAAGGTGGCGTCGCCGCCCAGCACGCGCGCCTGCCCGCCGCGGATCTGCAGTCCCTTCTGGTCGAAGCTCACCAACGCCTTCGCCTGGCCGAGCAGGGGGGTGTCGGGCCGGATGCGCACGTCGTTGCCGGTCAGCGTGACCAGGCCCTTCACCGTCGTGTCGTCGATATGCATCAACGGCAGCCGCAGGTTGAGCTTCAGCGCCATCGGGCCGGTGGCGATCGTGTTGTCCAGCACGTGGCTGGTCAGCGCCGCGACCGGCGAGTTCTTCACGTAGCGCAGGCCGTCGACCAGCGCGCCGCGCGCCTGGCCGTCGATTTCCAGAACGGGCGCGTGGTGGTACAGGTCGGGGATCGATCCCTGGACGTTGAACAGCTCCACGCCCATCAGCTTCGTCTTGGCGTTGCGGATGCTCATGGCGGCGCGGTCGAAGATCAGCTCGGCGTCCAACTGCTCCATCGCCGGCCACGGGGACTGGAAGGCCGGATGCTCGTCGTCGGCCGGGTGGCTGGGCACATAGGCCAGCGTCAGGTTGCGGACCTGCCCGGACACGCGGAACTGGCCCTTGCTGCGCGGCGCGTCGAAGGGGAAGTCGAGCAGGTCGCCCTGCAGCCGCACCTGGATCTTGTGGACGGTGCCGTCGCGGATCGCGTCGCGGACATACCGTCGCGCCTCGTGGCCCATCGACGCGGGCAGGTAGCGCAGCACGCGCGGCGCGCTGATCTCGTCGATGCGGCCGGTCAGGTCGAGCTTGCCCGCGTCGTGCGGACGCTTGCCGTCACCGCTCTGCCAGGCGCCGTCGATCTCCGCGCGCAGGTCGTCGTTGGCGATCCGGACGCCGTTGAACTGCACCGACCAGCGCGTGCGGGGCTCGTCGGGGGCCGACGCCGCGGTCGCGATCGAGGCCGCCGCGAGCGGGCTGACCGCGGGCTTCACCGTAGACGGCAGCGTCGTCGGCAGCACTGTGGCTGGAGCCGGCGCGCGCTTGCCGCCGAGGGGCGCCGGACGCTGCGCCTGCCAGCGCAGGGTGGCCTGCGCCTGCTTCAGCGGCAGGGACGGCTCTTCGAAGACGCCGGGCAAGGTCACTTCGCCGTTGTTGATCGCCAGCGTGGCGGTGCCGCCCTGCTCGTTGGCGTCGAACTGGAGGTCGGCGCCGCTGACGCCGGGCCGGCCGGTCGGCGGCGAGGAGCCCGGATCCGCAGGCGCTTCCGGCGCCGCGGCCGTCAGGTGCAGTCCCTGCAGCTGCCCCTTGGCGCGGTAGCTGCGCGGCGCGTCGAGCGTGCCCTCCCAGTGGAGCTGCAGCGCGTTGAGCAGGCCACCGGGTTTCATGTCGGCGATCAGCTGGCGTTGCGACTCGGCCAGCGGCAGCCGGGCCAGGATCTGCGCCCCGAGGGTCAGGTCCAGCTGCTGCGCCTGGAAGTCGCCTCCGGTCAGCGCTCCGGTCTTGGGGTCGCGTTTCACGTCCAGCAGCCAGTCCGAGCGCGGCCAGTCGAGGCCGTCGCCCGCCTGGAAGCCGAGCCCCTTGGCCTCCAGCGACAGCGATTGCGGCGTCTGCTTGAGCACCAGCCGGCCGCCGATCTTGGCCAATGCCAGCTCCGGCAGTCCCGGCGCGACGCGCAGCTTCACCGCGCGCAGGCCCATGTCCAGGGTCAGGCTGCGCGGCTCGCCGCGATCCACTTCCAGCCAGGCGCGCAGCGCGCCGTCGCCTTCGTTGAGCTCGAAGGGCAGGTCCACGTAGCGGCGCAGCTCGCTGACGTCGGTGCGCGGCAGATGGCCGAAGAGCTGCCCGCTCCAGCGCTGCACGTCGCCGGGGCGGTCCAGCAGCGATTGCGTGAATTCGCCGCGCAGCGTGAAGCGCTCGCCCCAGCCGGCCGGCGGCGTCGCGTCCAGCCGCAGCCGGTGGCGCCGCAGGCCGTTGCGCAGCACCAGGTTCAGGTCGAAGAGCTCCAGCGGCGGCGCCGCGCGCAGCTCGTCGACCCAGCGGATGCGGCCATGCAGGATGACGAATTCATGCTGCTCGAAGAACCAGTCGGCGGCGTCGTCGGAGGCCTGCGTGTCGGACGGACCGTCGACGCTGAGGCCGGCGACGAAGACGCGGCCCTTGGCATCGCGACGCAGCAGCAGCTCGGGGCTGTCCAGCAGCAGCTGGGAGAAACGCAGTTCAAGGGCCAGCAGCGAGCGCGGCGACAGCGCGGCGCTGACGCGCGGCAAATGCAGGGCTTCGTGGCCGGCGGCGTCGGTGATCCGGACGTCGCGCAGGTCCAGCGTGGGGATCCAGCCCGAGGATTTGGCGCTGATGGCGCCGATCTTCACGGGTACCCCCAATGCCTGGGTGGCTTGCTTTTCGAGCTCGGGTCGCCAGTCGTCGATGTGGGGCAGAATCGCCCAGTGCAATGCCAGCCAGGCCGCGATCAGCAGGGAGAAAACCCCTGCCGAAGCCAGACCGAGCCAGAGGGCGCAACGTGCCCACCAGCGTCGTTTCGCGACCGCGGAACCGGAGTCAGGACTGGTGGCGGCGGACGAAGACATGTAAGGGTGGACGGCGGTCGCCGAATCTAGCACAGCCATTCCGGCCATGAGCCAGCGAGAGCATTCTTTACCGATGGATTCAGTTGCCTCGGCAACCTCGAACCCGGCAGGCGCCACGACGCCCGCCGCGTCCGCGGACCACAGCCGTTTCGTTCAGCGCATCCGCCGCCGTTACGCGGCTGAATTGCCGTTGCTGCCGCCCGGGCTGCCGGACGACGTCACGATGCGTGCCGTCGTGGACCGGCTCCGGCAAGCCGGGCGCCCGCTGCCCGCCGCACTGCGCGTGATGCGACAGTTGGTGATGGAACGGCTGGCCGTGCTCGACGTCGAGCAGGGCGCCCCGATGACCGACGTGACGCAGGCGATGACGCACCTGGCGGAGGTGACGCTGGACATCGGCGTCGTGGCCTGCCGCGCCGAACTCGACGCCCAGTACGGCGCGCCACGCGACGCCGTCGGCCAGGACATCGACTTCTGGGTCGTCGGCATGGGCAAGCTCGGCGGGCGCGAACTCAACGTGTCCTCCGACATCGACCTGATCTATGTCTACGAGGAAGACGGCCAGACGGAAGGCAACGGTGCCGGCGGCCAGAAGATCTCCGCGCACGAATACTTCGCCCAGCTGTCGCGGCGGCTGTCGACGCTGATCGGCGACGTGACCGAGGATGGTCAGGTCTTCCGCGTCGACCTCGCGCTGCGGCCGAACGGCAACTCCGGACCGCCCGCCGTCAGCATGGCGATGCTGGAGGAGTACTTCCTCGTCCAGGGCCGCGAATGGGAGCGCTTCGCGTGGTTGAAGAGCCGCATCGTCGCGCCGCGCGAGAGCGTCAAGAGCGGCCGCGCGATGCAGCTGCGCAGCCTGGTGACGCCCTTCGTCTACCGGCGTTATCTGGATTACGGCGTCTTCGAAGGCCTGCGGCAGCTGCACCGCAAGATCCGCGACGAGGCCCAGCGCCGCGCCGCCGGGCGGCCCGAGCGGGCCAACGACGTCAAGCTGTCGCGCGGCGGCATCCGCGAGATCGAGTTCATCGTCCAGCTGCTGCAGGTGGTGCGCGGCGGGCAGTTCCCGGAGATCCGCACCCGTTCGACGTTGAAGGCGCTGACGCGGCTGGCCGCGCGCGGCCTGATGAAGCCCGAGACCGCCACGGCGCTGGCCCAGGGCTACGACTTCCTGCGGCGCGTCGAGCACCGCATCCAGTACCTGGACGACCAGCAGACCCACTGCCTGCCCGCGGCGGACGAGGACATCGGCTGGATCGCGCGCAGCCTGAACCTGACCTGCAACAGCCACGCCTGTCCGCTGCTGGACAAGCTGATGGAGGTGCGGGAGCTGGTGGCGACCGAGTTCGACGCGCTGCTGCACGACGGCGTCGCGCCGGGCGGCAAGGGCAATTGCAGGAACGGCATGTGCGGCGGGCCGCCGCTGCCGATCGACAGCGAGGAATTCCTCGACAAGCTGCCTGCCGAACTGGCGGGCAATGTGCGCCGCTGGGCCCAGCAGCCGCGCGTGCAGAGCCTGCGCGAGGAATCGCGGCTGCGGCTGGCCAAGCTGGTCGGGCGCGCGGCGCAGGCGGTGCGCCAGGGCGAGTGCACGATGGACGCGGCACAGCGCTTCGTCGACTGGATCGAGCCGCTGCTGCGCCGCGAGAGTTACCTGGCGCTGCTGGTCGAACGCCCCCCCGTGCAAGGCCGGCTGCTGCGCCTGCTGGGACTGGCGCGCTGGCCGATGCGCTACCTGATGCAGCATCCCGGCGTGATCGATGAACTGGCCGACGCGCGGCTGCTGAACGAGCGCTTCGACGGGCCGGCCTTCATCCAGGACCTGCAGGCGCGTCACGACGCCTGGGCCGAACACGGCGAGGCGAGCGAGGATGCGCTGCTCGACAGCGTGCGCCGCGCGCATCACGCCGAGGTCTTCCGCACGCTGGTGCGGGACGTGGAAGGGCAGATCAGCGTCGAGCAGGTCGCCGACGAACTGTCGCTGCTGGCCGATGCCACGCTGCAATGCGTGCTCGACTGGGCCTGGGACCGCCTCAAGCAGAAGCACCGCCCGGCACCGCGCCTGGCGGTCATCGCCTACGGCAAGCTGGGCGGCAAGGAACTGGGCTACGGCAGCGATCTGGACCTGGTCTTCCTCTTCGACGACGAGGACGACAACGCGGCCGAGATCTACGGCGCCTTCATCCGCAAGCTGATCACCTGGCTGACGATCCGGACCGCGGCGGGGGAGCTCTTCGACATCGACACGGCGCTGCGGCCCAACGGGAACTCGGGGCTGCTGGTGACCTCGCTGTCCTCGTTCGAGAACTACCAGGGCGGGCGCGGCAGCAACACGGCGTGGACCTGGGAACACCAGGCGATCACGCGGGCGCGTTTCTGCGCCGGCGACGCGTCGCTGGCCGAGCGTTTCGAGGCCACGCGTCGTGCGGTGCTGACCGCGCCGCGCGATCCCGGCGGCGCTGCGCGAGGAGGTCGTCGCGATGCGCGAGAAGCTGCGCGCCGCGCGGACCGTGCGCGCCGGCTTCTTCGACGTCAAGCACAGCCCGGGCGGCATGGTCGACGCCGAATTCGCGTTGCAGTACCTGATCCTGGCGCACTCCGCGCAGCACCCGGAACTGCTGGCCAACGCCGGCAACATCGCCTTGCTGCAGCGCGCCGAGTCGTTCGGACTGCTGCCCGCCGACGTGGGCCGCGCAGCCGCTGACGCGTACCGCGAGCTGCGCCGCGTGCAACACCGGGCGCGGCTGAACGAGCAGTCGACCTCGCTCGACGGCGAGGCCGCCGAGGCGCTTGCGCCGCAGCGCGACGCGGTGCTGGCGCTCTGGCGGGCCGTCTTCGGCTGAGTCGCGGAGCGGGACCGGATGCCGGGACGCGCTTGGCTCCTCGTCGCGATGGCGTTGGCCATCGGCTCGATGGTCGCCTGGATCCAGCCGCCGCAAGTGCAGGCCGCGATGGCGTGGCGACCCGAACTTGCGGCGACCCAACCCTGGCGTGCCGTCAGCGCGGCGTGGCTGCACTGGAGCCCGCAACACCTGATCGCCAACCTCACCGGCTGCGCCGTGATCGGGCTGCTCGGCATCGCCGCGCGGCTGACCGCGCGTGACGCGGCGGCGTGGCTGCTGGCGTGGCCGCTGACGCAGTTCGGCCTGCTGATCGAGCCGTCGCTTGAGCGTTTCGGCGGCGCGTCCGGCGTGCTGCACGCGGGGGTCGCGGTGGCCGCGATCGGGATGATGCGGATGCGGGCGTCTCACGGGCGGGAGCGCGTGATCGGGCTGCTCATCGGCGTCGGACTGGCCGTGAAGGTCGCGGCGGAGCGGCCCTTGTCGGCGCCGGCCTTGCGGCACTGGGACGGCTGGAACATCGCGATCGCGCCGCTGGCGCACCTGACGGGGCTGATCGCCGGCGTGGCGACGGCGCTGCTGTGTGCGTTGGCCGCGCGGGCCTGGGCAGGTCGCACTGGCCGCCGGGCATGATCCGGCGCCATGGAACGCAAGCAGCATCTCGACAGCACGGCGGTGGTCATCCTCCTGGGATGCTGCGTGCTGTGGGGCCTGAACCAGGTCGCGGCCAAGGCCGCGCTGACCGAGATCGGTCCGCTGTGGCAGGCAGCCTTGCGCTCCGGCCTGGCCGGCGCGCTGGTGTGGGGCTTCGCCGCGGCGCGCGGCATCGCGCTGTTCCGGCGTGACGGCAGCCTGCCGGGCGGGCTGCTCGCGGGCCTGCTGTTCGCGGCCGAATTCGCCTGCATCTTCATCGGCCTGCAGTACACGACGGCGTCGCGGATGGTGGTCTTCCTCTACCTGTCGCCGTTCGTCGTTGCGCTGGGCATGCCCTTGATCTCGCCGGCCGAGCGGCTGACGAAGCGGCAAGCCGCGGGGCTGCTGGTCGCCTTCGGCGCGGTGGCCTTCGCGTTCGGCGAGGGACTGCATGGGACCGGGCAGACGATGCAGTGGCTGGGCGATGCACTCGGCGTGCTGGCCGCGCTGCTGTGGGGCGGAACGACGCTGGCGATCCGCGCGACGAAGCTGTCGTCCGCCAGCGCGGAGAAGACGCTGCTGTACCAGCTGGCGATCTCGGCGATGGCGCTCGCGGCGGGCGCGATGGCGGCTGGCGAGTCGCTCCCGCTCGACTGGTCCTGGCGCCTGCTGGGGCTGTTCGGTTTCCAGGCGGTGATCGTGTCGTTCGCGAGCTACCTGCTGTGGTTCTGGCTGATCCGCCACTACCCGGCGACCAAGCTGTCCAGCTTCACGCTGAGCACGCCGTTGTTCGGCCTCATCGCGGGCGCGCTGCTGCTGGGCGAGCCGATCACCCCGCGATTGATGCTCGCGCTTGCGGGCCTGGCGGCGGGGATCGTGATGGTGAATCGCTGAGGCTGCTCAAGGCGAATTGAGGAAGTCGAGCACGGGGTTGCGAGGCGGCGGCGGCGGATCCCTGTCGAAGTTCCGTTTGGCCCATTGGGCCAAGGGAGAGTTTTCGGGAAGGGCTTTTCGGATTCGTTCTTCCTCCAGATATTGTTGAAGCACCTCGCCGAAAGTGATTTCATGCGGCGCCTTTCGACGCGGATGCTGGACAAGGGGGCTGGGCATGACGTCAATCGTCGCTGCATGGTCTATCGCGTTCATGTGATGGCCTTCAAGCAAGTGAGTGATGGAGTCGCGCCGAGTAGCGCGTGTTCCGGCTGAGGTCGAAGAAGTGCTTCCGGTGGATCCATACCAATCCTTCTTCTTTGGTAATGACCGCCACGTCGATGGGTCCGCCAACGGTCTCGGTTGACGATGTCACCCGTTCTTTCAGGGACTGGAGTTCGAGAAGAGATGTCGCCAAATGGGCCATCTCCTCGATGCCCAGGCTTTGAAGAATCCCAAGCAGCGGAGCCCGGTTGCTCTGCCAGTTCAGCCGTTTCCAGTCCGCCATGAAATCGCGCTGGCAGGTGTCGGAAATCTGTTCGATGCACTGGTCTGGAACGTCAATGCCAGCCTCATGAAGTCGCTGGAAGACCTTCGCGAAAGCAATCTGGCTTTGTTCATTGACGATGCCCTCGAGGGCTCGATCGAAGCCGTCCGTGAAGACATTGATCATCGAACTCATGGCGAACGGCTGGATCAAGGCGTCTCCGTCTCGCGTCATTTCATATGAGTTCTGAAGTCGATAGAACAGCTCGTCGCCCAGATGACCGAATATCTCCAGCTGGACATAGGAGGGGAAGATCTGATCCTCGCCATACCCCGCGATGACGAGGCCGGAACGCGGCAGAAGGACCTCGGGCATGACATACCGCAGTCGATGCCCCAGGTCGGCAAGGTCCTCGCAGTCCATCGCCTGCAACGAGTCAGATCCTGCGATTTGGATCTGCGCGCGCCGCACCCAGGGATCCAGGTCTTCGAGAGCGCGATGCATGGCCTCTTCCGTCAAAGGGGCGGCGACGCCCCTCGCATTCAGAATCGCACGGATGCGGTTCACCTGCCTGTCCCAAGCCGACCGACGCAGATCGAGTGGCAGTGCTGTGTCGAGGATCGATTCGTCGCCGTTGCACGCGAGGCGGGCGACCTCCTTGATCGCTGCGTCGAACTGCCCGGTCGTCTCTTGTTCCCTGAACGTCGTTGGAAACAGCCGGTCGTTGGCGGTCAAGAACGAGATGATCGCCGCAGCGTATTCGAGCGTCCGATTGAAGGTCCTCGGCCCAAGATGTGAGCGAAACAGTTTGATCGCCAATTCCCAGGGGACAGCGTCGATGCTGGCGTTGCCGAAGACGGCTGCGGCCATCGCGCCGTTCTTCGTCAACTCGAAGATCTTGTTGGCCGACTTCGAGTAACGCGGATGGTCGGAGCCGGACGAGGTCGTCGCGGCGCTGTCGGCGCCGATGACGATTGCGCGCTTGTTGAGAAGAAGTACTTCGCTGGTCATCCGATGTCCCGGTTCAGGAGAACTGACGTTTCGAGCGCCGTCTGCCTGATGCGGAAGCGACCGAAGGAAGCTTGAAATTGTTGGCGACGGTCGGCGTCACTGGCAATTCGCTCATTTCGGTGAGATCGATGCAATTGCATGCAGTCGCTCCCTCCAAATGGGAGCGCATGGGCTGTGGATGTCACCCCTTCGACCCTCGAATGGGGGAAGCACCTACCGCTCGCATCGCCGTCCGTCTATACGCCTGCTAGAGCGCCTGGAGGGCCTCGCCATTCGACTGTGACCCCCTCGCTGCCGGATTCGCCGGCTTCGAGCAGCCACGCCTCGTCGCCATCGCGCCCCCGACCGACATCGAGGTGGGCCGGGTGGGCGACGGGACTTGAGGGCGCGGGGCAGGCCGCTTCCGGCCCGGCCGCGGTCAGGCGTTCAGAGTTCGATGATCCCGCGCTTCAACGCGATCGTGACCGCGTGGGTGCGGTCCTTCGCCGACAGCTTGCCCAGGATGGTCCGCATGTGGACCTTCACCGTCTCCTCGGTCAGCGAGAGGTGCTCCGCCACCTCCTTGTTCGCGTGACCGAGCGCCACCAGGCGCAGCACCTGCGTCTCGCGCAGCGACAGCGCACGGCTGCCGGCATGCTGCGCGATGGCAGCCTCGATGGCCGGCGGCACCATCATCCGGCCGGCATGCACGCCGCGGATGGTGTCCAGCAGCTCGGTGCGCATCAGCCCCTTGAGCAGGTAGCCCACCGCGCCGGCCTTGATCGCGCGCGCGGCCTGGAAATCGCCGGGAAAGGTCGTGAGGATGACGATCCGCGCCTGCGGGAACTCGCGACGGATGGCCGTCATCGCCTCGATGCCGTCCATGTCCCGCATGCGCAGGTCCATCAGCGTCACGTCGGGCTGGTGCTGGCGGAAGCGCGACAGCGCCTCCAGGCCGGTCGTGGCCTCGGCCACCATGCGCATGTCGGGCTCGGCGTCGATGACCGTCGTGATGCCGCTGCGCATCAGCGCATGGTCGTCGACGGCCATCACCGTGATGGGGGAGGAGATCGGGGCGGAGTCGTTCACGCGCGGTCAGCGGTCAGGTCGGGAGCGCCGGCTCATGGGCGCAAGGGCCGAAGCGTAGCCGCAGCCGACGGTCCGGATCGCCCCTGGGGCTACTCCCGCTCCCTCGAAAGAGTTAGCCCGGAGGTGTCGCGCCGGCGCCTCGCGCCACCCCCGCGGCTCGCCCGATCCGCCCGCCGCTTCTGCTAGTGTTCCGGCCCCATGACGTTGTCGCTCGTGATGTCCGCTCCCATGCGCCGTACGCCCCGGGCTTCGCCGGCGGCGACGACGGCGTTGCGCGCGATGGCGACGCTCATGTCGATCGCGAGCGGGGCCTGGAAGGCGGCCGGGATGGCGGTGCTGGCCGCGACGCTGCTGCTGGCCGCCGTGCCGGTCCGCGCGCTGGACCACGGGCTGGCCATGAACCAGTTCCATCACCGTGCCTGGACCGCCGAGGACGGCGTGCCGATGGAAACCTGGACCATGGCCCAGACGCCGGACGGACTGCTCTGGATGGGCGGACCGAACGGCTTGACGCGCTTCGACGGCGTGCGCTTCGAGCGCTTCCGCCCGCCGCCGCCGCAGGAGTTCCCGTCCGGCACCGTGGCGAAGGTGCTGGCGACGTCCGGTGGCGATCTGTGGGCCGCCTTCTTCCCGCGCGGGCTGGTCCGGATCCGCGGCGACCAGGTCTGGCGCGTGCCGGTGACGGAGGCGGTGGCGACCGCCCGCATCCGGTCCATCGCCGAGGATGCGGACGGCGCGATCTGGGCGGGCGGTGCCACCGAGCTCTTCCGCTTCCAGAACGACCGCTGGGAGCGCATCGACGCGTCGTGGGGCGTGGAGGGCCGCGCCATCGACGGCGCGGTCGTCGACGGGCGCGGCACCGTCTGGATCTGCGACAACGAGCGCCTGCTCGGACTGCCGCAGGGCGAGACGCGTTTCCGCGCCGTCGGCGACTGCAAGGAGGCGACCAGCCTCCAGGTGCTGCGCGGCGAGACCTGGCTGGTCTTTGCCAACGAGATGCGCAAGGCGCCGGCACTGTCGCGGATGGCCATCGCGCGGGACCCGCGGCTGTCGACGCGGCGGGGGTCGTCGACCGTGGTGGACCGCGACGGCAACCTGTGGACCGTGTTCTGCCCGGCGGGCCTGTGCCGCCGCCGGCTGCCCTGGCCGCTGGAGGGTGACCGCGTGCCGCTGACCGGCGAGTACGAACGCTTCGCCGCGCCGGAGGGCCTGTCGGGCGACTTCGGGATGATGATCCTCGAGGACGTCGAAGGCAGTCTGTGGGTCGCGACCAAGACCGGCCTGGACCGCTTCCGGCGGGCCGCGCTCGTGCCCGCGCCGATGCCGCGCGCCACCAGCAATTTCGCGCTCGCGGCGGATCCGGGCGGCGGGGTGACGGTCGCGGCGTACTCGCCGGTGGCATCGACCGTGTGGCGGCTGTCGGGCCCTGCGGGCGAGGCCGAGAAGCTGCCGGCGCCGGGCGCGCAGATCACCGCGGCGGGCCGCGACGGCCAGGGGCGGCTCTGGCTGGTCGGACCCGCGGGACTCTGGCGCCGCGAGGGCGCGCGGTGGGAGGGGATTCCCAGACCGCCGGGCGTCGGGGAGCGCTGGATCAGCGGCATCGTCCCCTACGGCGACGGCTTGATGGTCGCCTTCCAGCGCGGAGGCGTGCAGACCTGGGAGGACGGCCGCTGGCAGCCGCTGTCGTTGCCGGGACAGCCGTCGCCGCTGGAGGCCGCGGTGGCGTGGGCCGGCGACGGCACCTACTGGTTCGGACTCAAGGACAACCAGGTGCTGCGCTGGGCCGACGGCAAGGTGCGCAGTTTCGGGCCGGCGCAGGGCGTGGATGTCGGCGACGTGCTGCTGGTGCATGCCGGCCGATCGCGACTGCTGATCGCGGGCGAACGCGGCGTGGCGATCCTGTGGGACCACCGCTTCGTGCCATTGGCGACCGAGGTGCCGGAGACGCTGGCCGGCGTGTCCGGCATCGCCGAGACCGCGGACGGCGACCTGTGGCTCAACGGGCGCAAGGGGGCGGTCCATGTCCGGCGCGAGGACCTGCTCCGCTTCCTGGGCGATCCCGGCGAGCCGCTGAAGGTGGAGGTGCTGGACACGCTGGACGGCCACCCGGGCGGCGCCACGGCCTTCTGGCCGCAGCCGAGCGTGGTGGAGGCCGCGGACGGCCGGTTGTGGTTCGCGGGCACGACCGGCGTGGCGTGGCTGGATCCGCGGCGGTCACGGCGCAACGCGGTGCCGCCCGTGGTGCGGATCACCGGGCTGCGCGCCCATGGCGTCGAGTACGCGCCGGGCGCGACGGTGACGCTCCCGAAGCACGCCGAGATGATGGAGCTGCGCTTCTCCGCCGCGAGCCTCGCGGTGCCGGAGCGGGTGAGCTTCCGCTACCGGCTGGACGGGGTCGATACGCGCTGGCGCGACGCGGGGCCGCGGCGGGAGACGGCCTACAACAGCCTGGGTCCGGGCAGCTACCGCTTCCACGTGCTGGCCATCAACAGCGACGGCGTCGCGGCGCCGCAGGAAGCGATCCAGGACATCGTCATCCCGGCCGCCTGGTACCAGACGGCGCTGTTCCGCGTGTTGTGCGTGGCGGCGGTGATCGCGCTGATCTGGGCCTTGCACCGGCTGCGCCTGAGGCAGGCCGCGCGGCGGGCGCGCGAGAAGATGCGCACCCGCATGGCCGAGCGCGACCGCATCGCCCGCGAGCTGCACGACACGCTGCTGCAGGGCGTGCAGGGGCTGATCCTGCGTTTCGAGGCGCACTCCGCGCAGCTGCCGGCGGCGCATCCGGTGCGCGCGGCGATCGATGCGGACCTGCTGATGGCCGACGACGTGCTGGATGAGAGCCGCCGCCGCGTGATGGCGTTGCGCGGCTCCCAGCCAGGCAGCGCGAGCCTGCCGAGGGCGCTGGAGGACATCGCGTCGCAGCTGGCGCGGGACTACGACGGCGAGTTCCGTCTGGAGATTGTCGGCCGCGAGCGGCCGCTGCGGGCGGAGGTCCGCGATGAGCTGCGCCTGATCTTCGGCGAAGCGCTGTTGAATGCGTTCAGGCACGCGCGGGCGAATCGCATCACGATGACCTGGCGCTTCGGATGGTGGCGACTGCGCGTGGAGCTGCGCGACGATGGCGAAGGCATGCCGCCGTCGCTGGCCGCGAGCGGCCGACCAGGGCACATGGGACTGGCGTCGATGCGGGAGCGCGCGCGCGCGGTGGGCGCGCGCTTGACGATCACCAGCGCGCCGGGGCAAGGCACGAGCGTGACCTTGACGATGCGTGCATCGCGCGCGAGCTGAACGCTGGCAAACCCTTCTGGAAAAGCATGCACATCGAAATCCGTTTGACAGCGTTCTTCTCGCATGGCGATGAGCGACGGTTCTTTGAAGGGCTGCGAGAGCTCGACTGCATCAAGGATTTCAAAGGTGTCGGCCGGGGCCTGGTGCTGAATGTCGAACTCAATCGACTCAGCAAGGAGCGTGTCTTCGAGTTGATGGCCTTGTTGTGGCGGTATGAGATCGATCTGAGCCCCTTGCGGGAACTCTCGAAGAAGGAGAAGTTCTCATGGATCTTGCGACCGGATTTCTATTGGCATGAGCGTCTGTGTCGATGAGGCGAGCTCGGAGATGCAAGGCCTTGAAACGATCTTCAGTGGGGCTCGCGTCGCGCAGGAACGGGTGAGACAACCATGATCATGAAGACAAGATTTCGTGAGGGTGCTTGGTTTGCCGCCGCCATCGCAGCGGCGTTGGTGTTCATCCCCTCCGCTTTTTGCCCACAAGCTCGATGGATGGAATGCCGCCAAGGAGCTCCTGCCTGCCGAGCAGGCGCTGGTCGCCGCATGCGGCAAGGAGATGCGAGTGGACCTCAGCAGATGGTTCTATACGTACCAGTTCTCCGGCGACAACGCCGAGGCGAAGTTTCGAGGGCGGGTGACCAGCCCGAGTTGCGATCGAGGCTTCACGGTCGAGCTGCGGAGCAGGTCCGATGCATGGAAAGTCACCAAACTCTCCATGACTTGAAGACGCTGCGCCCGATGGGCGCTGATCTCTTCCAGATCATCGACCTGCAGAGGGATTCCCTATGAGTTCAAGACTGATTGTCCTGGCGACCGCCGCCGCGCTGATCAGTTGTCGGCGCAAGGATGGTTTTCATTCCGCCGCTCTTTGCGGATAGGCTTGACGCTTGGGATGCTGCTTGTGTCAGCTTCATGGAGAAGGCACGCCAATGGATCGTCAGACGGGATTGAAATGGCTGCGTCGCGCGGCGAAGGGCGGTCATCGGGACGCGGCTCGCATGCTGACTGCGGCGACAGAACGCTCTGCGCCGGGTGGAAGTGACCTCGGCGGTGCGGCCGGTGCCGCCGCGGGCAGCGCAATGGTTGAGGCGGTCAAATACGGGAACGACTGCGGATGCAAGAAGTGAACAGATACATGAAACTCGCCGGGACGCTTGGACTCGGAATCTTGTTGATACTTGCTGGCGCAGGCGCGGTCTTCGTATTGCGGTGGGCCGTCGAGGCGATGGGCTATGTGGTACCGCCATTGCTATTCCTCGCCATCTTCTGCGGCGTTATCGGGCTGACGGTTTCGGCCGCAAACCAAATGTGGCTGAAACAGGGCCACCGACTGGGCTTCATCAAGCCAAAGAAGGCGCAGGACTGAGTGCGTGGGCTAATGAAGGGGATCGCAAAGACCCTACCCGTGCCAATGTTGGGCGTGGTGCTGGTTGCTGCCTTCCTGGTGGCATGCGGAGCCAGCGATGACGGGCGCAACCTGCCTGAAAGGTGGAATCTCGCCTTCGGTCAAAGGTCAATCGGCGAGATCGTGGAAAAGATTGGCGCCCCGCAGGAAGACGCGTCATCCAAGCAGTTCCTGAATTGGGTCGAGCCGACACCGGCCGGCAAGCGCTTGCTGAAAATCATCTGCCCGATCAAATGCCAGGCCAATGAAATGCCAACAATGGTGCTCTTCATCGTCCATCGCGGTGAGGACGACAAGCAGGTCCACCTGAAGGTGCTGTTCGAAGCCAAGTCGGGGACGGTTCGAGGGGCGGTGCAATGAAGAGGTATCTGCGCCTTCTCCTTGCCTTTGCCGCCGGTGTTGCACTACAGGTGTCGACCATGGTTTCGATCCATTTCCTTCAGATCTGGCTGCCTGCGAACGGCGTCATGGTGTCGGAGCAAGTCTTCCTGGGCGTTTCATGCGGGGCCATGGTTCTTGCATTCGCAGTAGGCGCGAAGTTGTGCTTGCGTGAGGCAAGGAGGCTCGGCCCGGCACGTCCCGGGCCAATGGACAGGATGAGATGAAGACCTCACGCGTTTCTCCTTTCTGCCGGGCAGCCATGACTTGAAGACGCCTTGCGGGATGAGCGCTACGCTCCTCCAGATCATCGACCTGCAGAAGGAGCCCTCATGAGTTCGAGACTGTTCGCGCTGGCCACCGTGACCGCCGCCGCGCTGATGTCGTCGCTGGCCATGGCGCAGACGCCCGTCGTCGACGCCGCCGTCTCCGCGGCGGTGGCGGATGCGACACGACCTGCCAAGGACGTCCAGCAGGACGCCTCGCGGCGACCGGCGGACCTGGTCGCCTTCTCCAAGGTGAAGCCCGGCGACAAGGTCATCGACGCCGTGCCCGGCGGCGGGTACTGGACCAGGATCTTCTCGACGCTGGTGGGCCCCAAGGGCAAGGTCTACGCCTACGTGCCGAGTGAGTTCGCTGTCTTCAAGTCGAACCCGGCCGCCACCGCGAGGGCCATCACGGCGGAGCCCGGCCATGGCAACGTCGAACAGACCTCGAGCCCGCTCGCCGAGCAGCCGCCGGCGTCCATCCACAACACGCTCGACGTGTTCTGGACCTTCGAGAACTATCACGACTTCCACGACAGCTTCATGAAGGGCGCTGACGTGAACGCCTACAACAAGGCGGTCTTCAGCCTGCTGAAGCCGGGCGGGTACTACATCGTGGCCGACCATTTGGCCGTGGCGGGGTCAGGTCTGAAGCACACCGAAGACCTGCATCGGATCGACCGTGAGACGGTCAAGGCCGAAGTGGAGAAGGCCGGATTCGTGCTCGACGGGGAAACCGATGCGCTGGCCAATCCCGCCGACGACCGCACGCTGAAGGTGTTCGATCCGGCGATCCGGGGCAAGACGGATCGCTTCGTGCTGCGGTTCAGGAAGCCGGCGCAGTAAGCGCTGGCGCCCCGCGCCGCCCGCGCTCGCGGATGCGGATGCGGATGCGCGGCGCCTGCGGCCTCGATGGCGACCTCGTGTCGCTGCGAGGCGCTCGCGGGATGCGCCGGGGAATGTCGCCGCGTGGCTGGTCGAGGAGGCGAACTGACAGGGCTTCTGCGCGTCGAACACGGGACGGCCGGTGACAGCGGCACAGCCGAGTCCGGGAGGGAAAAGATCGGCAGCTCGGGGGGGCCAAGTTCAGCCTTCGTCCGATGCCGGGTCGGGCGTGTCCTCCATAAGGTCTCCCTTCCCGGCCGCGCATCGGCGTGGACTGGACCACTTTTAGGAGACCCCGGATGGCCGACCACGATGCACGGGCCCGAGCGCCAGAGTCCCGCCGCGGACCCGCCGCGGAACGCTCATCGCCTGGCCATGGCGGGGCGATGGCGGGAAGCTGTTGCCGTCTCTCCCCGCATGGCGGCCCAACGACGCGCGCTGCAGGGCGTCCTTTCCGCCTCCCCCCACCACCGGACGATCGGCGCCCGTCCAGCGCAAGCTGAACGTGACGTCGCCCGAGCAGGACGTCCTCGCGACCCTGGCGACCGTCATCCAGTTTCGCGACTACATCTGGGCCGCTTTCCTGGCCGGGGGCCGCCGCCCCCATGACGCCGAGAGGCTGGAAACGGTGCCGGAACGCTTCTGGATCTGGGAGCCGCTGCATGACCACCTGAAGCCTCTGCTGGCGGAGGAGCCCACGGCGGTCGGTCATGACCAGTTGAAGCAGGACGTCGACCGGCAGATCGACAGGGAAGCGCAGGAGCAGCGTCTGGATGTCGAGCGGCTTGGCACACTCGATCGCGACGGAAAGCTTCCGAATCACCATGAGGCCCCCACCTTTGGCGAGGAGATCCAGCCCGAACTCGGCTACCGGGCGAAGGGCCCCGTCGGGTACGCCGAAAAGATGATGGGGAAAACCGACGCGCCGGATGACTTTCGCAAGACGTTGCAGGGCGTGGAGGACGTGCTCCTGACCACCGGCACGCTCGAGGAAGCCAACGAAGCACTCGTGAACTGGACGCTGGTCCCGGGGCCCGAGCAAGGTCCCTCCGATTCCCAGCGACGGCCGGGACTCTCGATCATCAACTACTCCCAGTCGATCTACCGGAACGGCTCGAAGCTGGCGATCTGCGGCATCCGAGGGAAGTTGCTGATGGACCAGTTCGCCTTGTCGATCCGCGAATACAGCATTGCGATGCTCTCCAAGGATATCAAGCTGGAACTGAGGCACGTCCAGGGCGAGGCGCTGCTGCACAACTACGGGCGGCTGCTCGAGTTCTTCAAGACCCATGTGGATTTCCAGAAGGCCGACACGATCGTGTTCGGCTACGCCAACGCCTTCAAGACCGAACATTCCGGGATGAAGACAATAGCGACCGGAGAGGCTCACGGTTGGGTGGCCACGCTGTTCGAAACAGAAGACGGCCGTCGTTTCGCCGCGTTGGATTCGGACACCCAGCACTCGTACCACGGCGAAGTGCTGGCCGAGAACGTGAAGCGCCTGTTGCTGGCGCCAGAGGGGCGCGCCGTCACTCAGGTGTTGATCGGCGGCTCCGCCGGCTCGCTCGTGGGCCCCGAGGAACAACCGCGGGAGGACGAGCAACGCCAGTCGCTGGACGGTGAACGGGAGGGCCCCGAGACCCTGAGGCACAACGGGCTCTACGTGCCCGAGGGCATCCTCCGGCAGGACGGCTACTTCAAGAAGAATGCCCTGCATCCGGGTGACGTCCAGGGCCAGGACAACTTGGCGACCTTGCCGGGCTCCATGCACGCCAGCGTGATTTCTGTCCTCGCCGAGACGCCGTCGGTGCTGTCCGACCTCCTCAACTACGGCATCCGCACCGTGGACATGGAATTTGGCTATGTGGCGCTGGTGCTGGGCGAACCGAAGGAACCAGAGCAGGTCGAAGACAAGCAGCAGTCGCAAGAACGGCCGCGCGACCTGGCCTATGTGAAGTTGGGTATTGCCTGCCTGGTGACGGACTTCCCGAAGACAGGCGCACACGGCGTGGCGCTCGCCGAGAAGGACGAACAGGCCAAGACCAAGACGAAGCTGCAGTTCGTCCAGTCCGTCCTGAATGCCATGAAGAAGTGAGCCCATCGGACCTGGCGTGCCCCGCCGCCACGCCCATCGACACGAATGCCTCGGGGCCTTCCCCTGGCGGTTGTCGGTTCTCACTCATGCGAAAACTGGTCTGCCGGCGCGCCGCGGGCTTAGCCACGACCACCTCAGTGCACCTTGAACCGCCGTCTCACTGAAGGTTGAATATTCCGGATTCCGTTTCGTTCAAGATGAAACTTAAGCGGCGCACCCAGCCGCCTATGGTTCGTGCAAGCGCCTACTTCACGCTCCACGGTACGAGCGAGAGCGTCGCGCCGAGAGCGAGAGCGAGGATCATCAGGCCGACCCACCACCGATCGAATGGAGGCCTGCGCTGCGCGACCAGCATGACCGAGCCGAATCGGTCTTGCCTTCTCGTCGAGACAACATTGCGGGCCGGCCGGCTCCTTGTCAGGCCAAGCTATCGAGCACGGCTTGAAGATACAGGCGACATTTGGCCGGGTAATGCTTGATCTTCAGATCCTGAAACCCCACTCCCACGATGCGCCCCAAGGCATCGGGTTCGAGGAAATACATCGCGCCTTCCAAAGAGAGCACCTTGTCGTCGACCAAGCGCTGTCGCAGGGCCTCGCCGAGCGGACCCTTGGTCATTCGAAAGTGCTCAACCTTGCCTTTGAAACGAGCAAGGCGGCCTTTGCTGTGTGAGCGAAAAGAGATGCACAGCCGGCGTAGTGCCCGTTGGGCGTCTGCCATGCGCGGATCCGGATCTTCTGCCTCCTCGGTCGAGAAGGGAGTCCAGGGGTAGGCCTTAGATCCGGGCCAGATGACCTGTAGGGTTGCGCCGTGTCGCACGAGGGGAGGCCGCAAGCCGCCTTCTGTCAGCGCCTCGCGCGCCTCCAGAACAATGGTCTGGTCGATCGCAGCCGTTGCGGGGTCCGGCTTGACGACCAGCTCGCTGCAATTCATGACGAGAGCGCCAGCGCGTAGGGCAATGGGCGCCGCGAATTCGAGCTGGCCCCCTTCGCCGCACTCGACCTCAGTGTTCTCGGCGTCGACGTTGATGCCGGTGACCCTTCGACCGAAGCGGAGCACGCCGCCTGGCACTGTGTTGAAGTCGTAGTGCTTTTCTGAGCCGGATTGCTGGACCAGCGCCATCTCGACGTCGAGCGCATCCTCGCCGTCCGCCGAAAGTCGGACGATGTCGCCCGCGCCAGCCATGGCTTCCAGCGACGCGTAGAGAAGACCGACATGGGAGGCTGGAATGGGGCCATTGCCAGAGGCCTCGCGGTAGAACTCGAGCAGGAAAGGATTAGGTGTGTTGGGGCCGCTGCCCGCGAAGCGCTCGGCGGCCTTGGCCACATCATGATCGGCGCTCGTCAGCGCCGCAGCCAGGATGCTGGCTCCAAAGACGGCACTGGAAGGCTTGAGTTCCTTGGTGTCCAGGAACGGGTGCTGGGGCAGCAAGCTTTCTACCGCTTGCTCATATGGCGCCACGGCATGCTGGGGAAGGCCGACCGGAACTTGTGGTTTGCCCGTCTTGAAGATACGTGACGCGAGCCGAGCTAGTTGCTCGCCTGGGCCGTAGAGACCTGTGGCATCGAAGCCAGCAACACTCTCCGCCAGCTGTGTGGCGAGCTTTCCAGACTCGCGGATCATGACCTGTGAGGTCACGCGACCGAGAACCTGTCCTTCCAGGATTGAACGGGTCGCATCGCTGATCTTGGCCGGGTTTGGTTCCGATGCGATCACGGTGGCCACCGCTTCTCAGCACCGGGGCGTAACCCGCGAATTGCGGTCCGTCGGCATGTGTGACGTCCGTGAGGTGCTGCACGAGAAAATCCGCAGCGTCGCGGTACACCGAATCATGCGTGGCGAGCGTCGTGGCAAGGTGTGGAAAAAGCTTGCGAGGCGGCCCCTCTTCAGTGGCGCTCGACAGCCGCTGCAGCGCTGCAAGGACAAAGTCCTTGGCTCGGTCGGCGTTGAACAACTGGATGTCGAAGATCGGCGGCGTCAGGCCAGCACGCTCATTGAGGATAGTCCACGCTTCTTCGACGATGCCAACCCGTCCGAGCAGCACGACCGGCACGCCGCGCTTGCCGGCGACGTTGGCCACGTCGGTCAGGAAGTCTTCGAACGATGACTGGGTGACGCGTAACCTGGCCTCATCGAGAGCGTCGACAAGCAGCGTCGAGGTGCCGACTTGCCAGGAATTCCAGAGGCCAGCGTTGACCAGGCCGCCGACAAGGTAGTTGCCCGCGACGGTAGCGGCAATCGACAGGTCCAGGTAAACGGCGTTCGTGGCAGCGCAGATCTCCCGAGCCAACGTCGACTTACCCACCGCCCCGGAAGCCGCAATCATCCAGACGCTCTGCGTCAGGTCATCGAAGCCGTCTCGCAACGAGAGACTGGCTTCAACGAAGGACGGCGCGTGTTCGACCACGGGGCTCCATCCCTTGAGCACGCCCGCGTGGCGTTGAGGCGCGACTGACGCAAACTTTGGGCGCCAAAACGCCTGAATTGAATAGTCCATGAACCTCTCCCTGATTTTTTGGAATGCCCGCCCAGCAATGCCGCCGACTTAACAACAGCGCCGAGTGGTGGGCCAGCCAGGGGGAGCGTACGGCCTAGGCTTCGTCTGTCAATCGTGATGTGCTCGGACAGCGTAGCCACCCTGCGCCACGGCAGCTCTTTGGCGGTATTGTGGCCGCCGCTGCGAGTCATCTTGACCTAGCAGAGCACGAGCAGAGCTGTATGAGTTCGACCGGCCATGGCGATCAAGGTCTTGGAATACGCCGCATGTCGAGGCCACGAAAATTCATCTCTTCAAGAAAGTGCGTGAACTCTTCCATCAGTGGAAGAACAACATCCTCGACGTAGCCCGGACCGCCTTCTACGAAGTGTGGAAGGGTCCGCCGCAGGATGTCCGAACCTCTTTGGAGCAGATGTTCTTCGGGCAGCGAGCGGAGATAAGGGTGGGCTCGGTACTCGCGGCGCCACCACTCGTGCCTGGGAAGCTGTGCGGGCGGCGCTTCAAGCGCCTCGCGCATCGTCGTGAACTTCAGCTCCGACGCATCCGATATTTCGCTTGACCCGCTGACGCCGCCATTCGCGACAGCCCACCTCTGTACCAGGTCGTGATGGAAGTCCTTAAACCAAGGAAACTTCCGGGCAATGTCGTTGTCGATCAGCATGAACGGGGCTGCGGGCCGGCCCTCGACGGCTCCGACGGAATGGCTCTCAAAGCAGAGGCATACAAAGTCCAGCTTCTCCGCTTCGCTTTTCCCCGTGCGGGGGGCGTCGCAGTAGCTGTGCGACGCGATGACCAACCACATAGGGGTCGAGGATCTCGATGGAATCGTTCAAGATCAGGAGTACGCCTGCGGCGTCTGGAAGATCAAGTGCGCGGCGAGTGTGCGTCACCTGTTCTTCCGCGGAGCGGACTGCAGTTTCGACTGACCGCCCCAGCGCGTTGACCAGCCTCTTGTAAATGGCGTCGCCATCTGAGAGGTTCGATAGCACCTTGCGCACATTGGCCTTGCCATAGAAAAGAGGCCAGTCGCCACGCGTCCGATGCTGATCGCCCAACGTCTCAACCTTGTGCGACGGGTCATCCGTGAGCGTTTTGATCTCGACGATGACCTTGCGATTCGCAAGCAGATAGTCAGCCTTGCGCCGATTCTTCCCGTCATCCGGCAGCTGCAGTCGGTCTATAGACTCGGCGGCTGACAGACCATCGAGGAAACGGGTGAACCGTGCTTCAAGCGTTTCGCTGTCCATGAGAAGCGCTCAACCTCGAGAACGTTTGGGGTCAACACTGCGCGGGTAGGTGCGTTCCTCCTGGAACTGGTTATCCATCTTTTTGATCTTCACCGAGGCGCCCGCACCGGACGCCTTCGCAAGCACGCCGCCTTTGGTGGCTGCCTCCTTAGTGTCGAAGCGTTTGACCACGCGATTCGTCGCATCATTTGTCAGACGCCAGTCTTCCTTCCTCTTGTCGTAGTCCAGCGTAAATTTGGTCAGCTTTGTCATGATGCCTCCCGAGATGGAGTCGCAAATATCGCGAGGCTGAGGACGCGCGTCAACGATCTTGCTGTACTGCTCACTTCATGTTGACCGGTGGCAATGCGTTGGAGAGCCGTGCCCCGCACCAGCATGGACTTTGGTGGCGAGCGAGGCGGAGCCCGCCGTAGAGACATCTTCGCCCGCAACCCCGCCATTGGGGCGTACACCAGATCGGCCGTCATCTTGAGGTGCCCACGAGTTCGCGAGCGCAGGGGACTCGGCCGCTCGGTCATCTACCGCATGATGCCGTCCGGGCACTGCAATCGTTCAAACTCTGGTGGATCAACGTGGTGCGCACTATGGGCATCGGCCCCAACGAGACAACCACCGAAACGCAGCCGGCCGCCGCCTCAACAAGGATAGCGATCCTTGATGTGATCGTTGTAGTAGCTGCCTTTCGAAGCCGCTCGTATCAGTCCGTCGAATACGTGCTGAGGCACGCCGCAGAAATCGTAGGTGTGGCCCTGAGCAAAGGTGATCTTCATGCGACGGGTATGGGGGTCATAGCCGACGGCCACCATGGCGGAAGAGCTCACTCCAATCATCTGCATGACATGCCCTCGTTTTCTAGACTGACGCGATGGCGCCATCGCGGCGAATGCAGGACCTTACGCTCGGCAGCTCGGTCTCCCAACCAGCGCTCAATTCGTCGCGCTAGGTCCACAGGCCATTCCGCTACTTGAGACCAAAGAGCCTCAGCTGTACGCTCAACAAAACTGAGCCGGGAGGACTCAATGGCCACAGCAAAAAAGGCAGCAGCTGGGACGGCTGCATCATCCATATCTTTGGTGCCGGAAGACCCCAAGACTCCGCGCCCGAGGCTTCATAAGCTAATCATTAAGAACTTCAGGGCAATCGGCCCCAAGCCGGTTGAGATTGAGCTAGACGAAATTGTAGTTCTGGTGGGACCGAACAACGCTGGTAAGAGCAGCATCCTGCGCGCGTACGACGTGGCCATGAAGCAAGGCTCTACCGAGGGCAAGCTCCAGATCGAAGACTTTCCTAACGGCAAGGTTCTTGAAGTGGCACTACCGGAGATCGAACTCCAAACGATCGTGTTCGATAACGCTCCTGGTGACCGATGGTTGGCACCCACCGCTGACGGGGAATGGCTAATTCGCGAGCAGTGGGTGTGGTCTAACCCCGGCGAGAACCCGAAACGGCGGGGCTTTGACGTAAAGAAGGGGGACTGGGACGAAGCCGTTCCATGGGGCGCGCCCGCGATCGCTAACGCCAGAAGGCCTCGGCCCCATCGCATTGAAGCCTTTGCGTCACCGGATGTCCAAGCAAAGGAAATTGCATCGCTGCTTATCGATGTCCTCATGGACAAGTACAAAGGGTTTAAGACCGATCCAGCGCAGGAGAAATCAGACTATGAGCTGCTGATTGCGCAGATTTTCGGCGTTTCAGAAACGAGTGGTCGACTCAGCGACCGGGGAAATGCAGAAGATTGAGGCGGAGGTTTCGACTCTGCTTGAAAAGGTTTTTCCTAAACATCGCATCAAGCTGGATGCTAGGGCGGAAACCGACGTCGACAAGGCGTATACGCCTTTCAAAAGCGGCGCCGAGGTGCTGATGGGGCCGGACGGAGGCTACTTCGGCAAGGTGGCGCAGCAGGGGAGCGGCGCACGACGGACACTGCTTTGGGCCGCGCTTAAGTATTTGACCGAAACTGAGGCCGCTAGACAGCCAGTTCACGGCCGCACGTCCTGCTTCTCGACGAGCCTGAGATATGCCTACATCCGAATGCCATCCGTGAGGCCCGCGAAGTCCTCTATGCGCTCCCGGAGACAAAAAACTGGCAGGTGATGATTACAACGCACTCCCCAGTGTTCATCGACCTTGCGAAAAACAATACGACGGTGATTCGCGTTGAGCGCGGGCAGGACGACGCAATCAGAAGCGTGACGTTGCATCGCCCATCCAAGATTAAGCTGGATGACGATGACCGTGCAAATCTCAAGGCACTTAACGCCTGTGATCCCTACTTGAATGAGTTCTTCTTTGGTGGGGATGTTGTCGTCGTCGAAGGGGATACCGAGTACACAGCCTTCCAGCTATTGAAGGCCAATTTTCCAACGAAGTATCGAAATTTGCATGTGGTTAGGGCCCGGGGAAAGGGGGCAATTCTCACCGTCCTGAAGATCCTGAATCAGTTTTCTGCAAGATATGCCGTGCTTCATGACTCCGACGTGCCGCTGACCAAGAATGGAACCGCCAGCCCCGCCTGGGGGGCTAACACTTCCATTCGTGATGCGATCGAAAGCGGTGCGGCGGCAGGCGCAGTCGTGCACATTGTGTCCGTGACCAACTTCGAGGTTGCGCTGTTTGGAGAAGAAGCGGCGGCCAACAAGCCCTACAACACCCTCAAGAGGCTAAACGATTCCGTCGCCCTGCAGGAGCGGGCCTGCGGCCTGCTCGATGCGTTGCTAGATCCCGCACAGCTGGTCGGTGAACCGTTCCATAGATGGACGACATTGGCCGACCTTCAAGCGGCCATTGCGGGCCCCGCCCCAGCATGAGCCGGCGTACACAGCCTGAGCCGGCTCCGGCCTGAATTGGCACTCGTCAGGCGAAGTCGAGCTAGGTGTGAGCGGTTGGTGGCCAACGTCCTTTAGGACTAGTGAAGTGAGCCGCGTCGATCGGGTGCGTCCCCATCTCGTAAGGCTTCGTACGAAGCGGCGCGGACGCGATGAATGAGATAGAGAATCCAAGCAGCAGCATTCGCGGTTCCGTAGACCTTATCGCCCGCGCTTTGCGGTTCCTAGGGGCAATGACGGCGGGCGTTGAGTGGATGTTGCTTGAACTCAGGCCGTGTTTGACCCGGGTCATTTCCGTGGAAACTGACCCCGTGTTGATTGCCGCCGAATCCTGACCCACCGGCCGCACTGATTTCCGTTCAAACCTGACCCACGTATGAACCCTAGCCTGCCGCAACTTGCGGCAGGAGCATTGGAGTGATTGACGTGGCGACACTAAGTGTCATCAGGCGATGGGCCCTGCGTGAGCAGTTGTCCATCCGAGAGATAGCCCGGCGCACCGGCCTGTCTCGCAACACCATCCGGAAGTACCTGCGCAGCGACGACAAGGAGCCGTCGTACGCCAAGCGAGAGAGCCGCAGCCGGCTCGATCCGTTCGCGGAGAAGCTGGCCCAGTGGCTCAAGACCGAGTCCGGCAAGAACCGCAAGCAGCGGCGCACCTTGAAGCAGATGCACGCTGAGCTTATGGAACTCGGCTACGACGGCTCCTACAACCGCGTGGCCGCCTTCGCGCGGGACTGGGCGCTCAAGCGCCAGGAGGCCCAGAAGACCACGGGCCGCGGCACCTTCGTGCCACTGGTCTTCGAGCCCGGCGAGGCCTTCCAGTTCGACTGGAGCGAGGACTGGGCCGTGCTCGCCGGCGAGCGCACCAAGCTGCAGGTGGCGCACTTCAAGCTCAGCCACAGCCGGGCCTTCTACATGAGGGCCTACCTGCTGCAGACGCACGAGATGCTGTTCGACGCTCACAACCACGCCTTCCGCGTGTTCGGTGGCGTGCCCAAGCGCGGCATCTACGACAACATGAAGACCGCCGTGGACAAGGTCCTGAGCGGCAAGGCGCGCGACGTCAATGCGCGCTTCGCCGCGCTGGTCAGCCACTACCTCTTCGAGGTCGAGTTCTGCAACCCAGCCTCGGGCTGGGAGAAGGGCCAAATCGAGAAGAACGTGCGCGACGCCCGGCACCGGCTCTGGCAGCCCGTGCCAGCCTTCCCCTCGCTGGACGCGCTCAACGTCTGGCTGGAGGAGCGCTGCAAGGCGCTGTGGACCGAGATCTCACACGGCAAGCTGCCAGGCACCGTGCACGACGCTTGGCAGGAGGAGCGGCCGCTGCTGATGCAGTTGCCACGCCCCTTCGACGGCTTCATCGAGCACACCAAGCGCGTCTCACCGACCTGCCTGGTCACCTTCGAGCGCACCAGGTACAGCGTGCCGGCGTCGTACGCCAACCGGCCGGTGAGCCTGCGCGTCTACGCCGACAGACTCGTCGTCGCAGCCGAAGGCAACATCATCTGCGAGCACCAGCGGTTCATCGACCGCCGGCACGACACGCTCGGCAAGACGATCTTCGACTGGCGTCACTACCTGGCGGTGCTGCAGCGCAAGCCTGGCGCGCTGCGCAACGGCGCGCCGTTTGTCGAGCTGCCGCAGGCCTTCAAGCGGCTGCAGGCCGAGCTGCTCAAGAAGCCTGGCGGTGACCGAGAGATGGTCGACGTCCTGGCGCTGGTCCTGCACCACGAGGAGCAGGCGGTGCTGGCAGCCGTCGAGCTGGCCCTGGAGGTCGGCGTGCCGACCAAGATGTACGTGCTCAACGTGCTGCACCGGCTGGTGGACGGGAAGGCCGCGCCACCGCCCGTGGACGCCCCGCACGCGCTGCGCTTGACCAACGAGCCGCAGGCCAACGTGAACCGCTACGACGCACTGCGCGAAGAAAGGAAGGTCCGCAATGCGTGACTCAGCAACCAACGGGCTCATGACCGCGCTGCGCGAGCTCAAGATGTTTGGCATGGCGCAAGCCGTGGGCGACCTGGCCGAGCAAGGCGCACCGGCGTTTGAAGCCGCGCAGCCCTTCCTGGCTCAGCTGCTCAAGGCAGAGTCCGCCGAGCGCGAGGTGCGGGCCGTCGCGTACCAGCTCAAGCAGGCCAAGTTCCCGGTTTACCGTGACTTGGCTGGCTTCGAGTTTGCGCACAGCGAGGTGAACGAGGCGTTGGTGAAGCAGTTGCACCGCGGCGAGTTCATGGACCGGGCCGAGAACGTCGTGCTGGTCGGTGGGCCGGGCACGGGCAAGACCCACCTGGCCACTGCCATCGGCGTGCAGGCGCTAGAGCATCACCGCAGGCGAGTGCGCTTCTTCTCCACGGTAGAACTCGTGAACCTGCTGGAGCAGGAGAAGCTGAACAACAAGACGGGCCAGATGGCGCACCGGCTCGCCCATATGGACCTGGTGATCCTCGACGAGCTCGGTTACCTGCCGTTTAGCTCATCGGGCGGCGCGCTGCTCTTCCACCTGCTGAGCAAGCTCTACGAGCGCACCAGCGTCGTCATCACGACGAACCTGAGCTTCAGTGAATGGGCCAGCGTCTTCGGCGACGCCAAGATGACCACAGCCTTGCTGGACCGGCTCACCCACCACTGCCATATCCTTGAAACCGGCAACGAGAGCTACCGGTTCAAAAACAGCTCAGCACAACCCACCCAGAAGGAGTCCAAAACCAAGAAGTTACCCACAGCCTGAGCCTCAGTGGCTCGAACAAGGGTGGGTCAGGATTAGATGGAAACGGCGGGTCAGGATCGAGTGGAAATCAACAGGGACCTTCGAGGTGCGTGCGTTGGTAGGGAAAAAGACCCCCACCGCCTCCCCCCGGGTCTCAGGCGAAATAAGGGGGCCATGTTTTGCCAACGGGGTCACCGTCGGGGGAGACGCCGCCTAGACATTCAGTTTGGGCTTGGGCTTGGGCTTGGAGCGAGTTCCGCCCGTTCCGTTCCGCCTCGCCCCGCGAACCTGAAATGCCGGCCACCATTTGCCGAGGCGCTGCTTGATCGTCGCCAGCACTGACTCTTCCGTCTGGATCGCATGCAGGATATGTGAAGGCACCTCGGTAAAAGCGTGGTGCGCCATACGCTCTGGCGAGATCCTGATGAACTGCCTAATCTCGACCGGTGACACGGGCTTCGTGCTATCTGCTTGGAGGTCGAAGACGCAGATGTACGCATTGAGCAGCGGTTCAGCCGGCGCCTCGGGGGCCACTCGCAGACGTTTCACCTCTGCAGACTCATCCTCAAGCTCGGGGGCGCCAAGGAAGGGCTGCCACGAGTCCCATACCGACTGCGGAATCGCAAGCACCGTGCCAGCGGCTGCAGACCCTTCTCCCGCAAGGCGAAACTTGAGAAGCATCTGATAGAAGGTGCGCTTGAACACGTTGGCGATGTTCGGCCCCTCTACTTCTTTGCCCGCCCATCGCTCTAGATTGGCGCCCAGCGCATCCGCGAAGGTTTCCTCGTGCAGACGTAAGCCATCGCGAAGGTTGCCGACCGCGTGCTTATAGGTCCCGTGGTAATCCATCGTCTGCAGTTCGAGGATGCCGTAACGGGAAACAGCAAATCCGCCCTCTCCATCGGGCTTGATCTCCACGATGGTGACGTCGAACGACATCTCAGGCGACCGATGCGTACCGATCACAGAGATTTCGCCGCCGAGCTTGTCTTGGAAGAAGACATAGCCGGAGCCATCGCGATTCACACGATCAACGAATGCCGCAAGCTCGGCCTCGTCGCTAAGGATCGGCACTGGGATAGGCTCGACCGGCTCCGATAGTCCGAAAATCATCTGGCACCCCCGGATGACGATTGAAGAGCTGATCACCCGGTATGGGCACACGAGCCAGTCCTGCCTCGAACCGTTGCTGGAACTGCTGATGGTGCAGACGCCTTTGCTGTTCTCGTTCTTGACGCAGTTCGTTGGTCGATGGAGGACATCGGTGAGAAAGGGGCACTGATTCGCGCAGGATCCCGACACCGCAGGGTAGGAGAGCCTTACCTGAGGATAGATCCGCTGGCCAAACCACTCACTGACGTAATTTCCGCGGCTGTTTGAGGTTGCCATTCAGCTTGGTCTTTTGCAGTTGCACGAACGTCGGTTGCGCATCGAACCCGATTGCGTTTCTCCCATGTTCCAGGGCCACCTCTAAAGCGCGGCCTGTTCCCGAGAAGGGATCCAGCACCTTCCCACCTGGCGGGCAAGAGGTGAGGATTCGGGGCTCGATGAGATCGTGCGGGAACGTAGCGCTGTGCCCACCTTCGCCGGGCGCGACGTTCACCGTCACGACATCACCCGCCCTCGGCTCTGCATGAGAGATGTCGTAGTAGTACGTCGCACGTCCCGCTGTGGGCTTCTTCACAAAATGGAAGAAGTGCTCGTGCGCACTCTTGAGTCGATCGACTTCGGGACGTGGGACCGCGTTAGGCTTATGCCAGATCACGTCGTTCCGAAGGATCCAGCCCCGTTCTTGCATGGCTATGGCGAATCTCGCGGGGATCAACATGAGATTCTTCTCCGCACGGATGCCTCCCATGGGAGTTTTGCGACGATACCGCTCGTCGGAGCCTAAGCCTTGGCGTCCCTGCTCTCGAATGCTGGCCCACCGCGCGAAGTACGTGTCGCCGATGTTCACCCACATGTTGCCTGACGCCTTTAGACCTCGCTTCGCCTTATCGAGGATCTCAGCGAGATGTTGGACGAACCACTCAGGATAAGGTTCGAGGCCCAGCAACCCCCCACTTGATCGATACCAGTCATAGCCTGGGCTGTCCGGGCCGATCTCGCGAACAGTTGGAATGTCGTTGAATAGATCCCAGTTGTGCGGCAGGCCATAGTCACGATGACCCCAATACGGGGGCGATGTGATCACAAGATCAACCGAGCTCTTCGGTAGTTCGTCAAAGAGGTCGAACGCATCCCCGTGACGCACCTCAGCGGTTGGCGTTACTTTTTTTGCTCGCTTCCCGGTCCCCGGCGCAGCTACCACATGTTCTTCCATCCAGTCATTCTATGAGCCGCCCTTAGGTTGACGCCAACGTGGAAACACCGGCGCGGCGCGTCTACGCACAGGGAGGCTTCTCGCGTCGTGAGGAGCTCTAGGTCAAGCCTCTGCCCTGCCGTTTGGCTTCGAGTTTGCACACAGGGAGGTGAACGAAGTGCTGGTGAAGCAGTTGCACCGCGGCGAGTTCATGGACCGGGCAGAGAACGTTGTGCTGGTCGGCGGGCCGGGCACGGGCAAGACCCACCCGGCCACGGCCATCGGCGTGCAGGCGCTCGAGCATCATCGGCGACGGGTGCGCTTCTTCTCCACGGTGGAAGTCGTGAACCTGCTGGAGCAGGAGAAGCTGAACAACAAGACCGGCCAGATGGCGCACCGGCTCGCCCACATGGACCTGGTGATCCTCGACGAGCTCGGCCACCTGCCGTTTAGCTCATCGGGCGGCGCGCTGCTCTTCCTCCTGCTGAGCAAGCTCTACGAGCGCACCAGCGTCGTCATCACGACGACCCTGAGCTTCAGCGAATGGGCCAGCGGCTTCGGCGACGCCAAGATGACCACGGCCCTCTTGGACCCACTGCCATATCCTTGAAACCAGCAACGAGAGCTACCGGTTCAAGAGCAGCTCTTCACAACCCACCTCAAAGGAGTCCAAGGCTGAGAAGTTGCCCACCGCCTGAGCCTCAGAAGCTCAAAGCAGGGTGGGTCAAGATCGGATGGAAACGGTGGGTCAGGATCGCGTGGGAATCAACAGACTAGACGCCTTACGCCTTTTGGAAGTCTTGTCACTTTCTAGCGCGGTCATGTTGAATCGCCATTTGCTGTGGGATTTCTATCCCGAGTTCGCTGCATAGCCGCTGTTTGTCGCGGAAGGGAACCTTGAACATATGAAGGTGACGCAACGCCATTGAACGGAGCATGGCAATGGCAAAGAGGTTGTTATCCATCTCCTTGCGAAGCGCTTTCACGGAATCAAACGGGATCGGCTCTGGTAGATCCAATTGGTGGGCCATCTGAATTAGCCTGTAGCTAAGCTTCCCGGAATTGCCCGCGACCTCCGAAAGGTTGCCTTTAAGAAATTCACTTCCGATTGCTGTGGAAGCTTTTTGGGTGAAGGCAAATGCAATCATTCCAAGTGCGTCGAAAATAACTTGCCGAGCCATTTGTTTGCGTTGGTACTCTTCTAGATCTCCCCGTGAATCCCTAATTGCCCTTTCGATCATGTCTGAGAGGCTTTCTGTGTGGGCTATCAGTATCTCTGTTGTGCCCCTCAGTCCGCGAAGGCCGCTATGAATGAGTGTTTCGATCAGATTGTTCTTGATCGGATTTTTCGTTGTTCCATAGTGGTTCTTCAAAAATTGCCCAAGAATTTCCATTCCACGGAAGAGTCTGGTGATTGCGGCAGCGGAGCCAAGTTGTTCCTCAGTCTCTGCGACCGATTTAGACGAACGATCTTCCATGCTATCTTGCCGCGCCCTCATCTCGGCACGATGGTCGCGGCCAGGAACGTCATCAAACAATAACGTCGGAACTTCATTGATTAGCTTGTTGATGTTCTTGACGTCTTCAATGAAATCAAAAGGCGTGGCATCCGCAAAGCAATTTACAAGCGAGTTGGCGATCCGTTCGTAGATGACCGGGCTCTTCGTATGGTGGCTGACGAATAGGACAATATTTGCGTTATCTCGCAGATGCAAGTCTTCGCAAAGTGAAGTGATCACATTGTCGACTTCCGGCTCATGCAAATGATCGGCAATATATTGCCCGAGGAACATAAAGTACAGATAGGGATATCTGAACTGGTAAGCGTCGTCGACAGTTATTAAAATCCCAGCCTGGGTTAACTCTCGAAGTCGTTTGCCTGGGGCGATTGGCGTAAATTCGCGAGAATATGCGGCGCTGAAAGCGTGAATTTCTGCGTCGCTAAGCTCTTTCCTCGCACTGGAGTGAAGGGTCCATGCGAGGTTGGAGCAGTAATTGAATACTTCACTCCATTGGTCTCGTTGCACACCAATCGTTTCCAGTGAGGAGGTTATAAGGTAATGATAATAGTGGCCGAGAGCGCTGTTCTGGAGATCAGCGGACCGCTTAGCCTCGGCACTCTGCAAAAGAGTCAACAAGAAAATGGGCACTGCTGGGACCAGTTGTCGGCCGACTGCAGTGGTGAGGTCTTTTTCAGACTTGTCGATTGTCGCCATCCATTCTTGTGATCCCTCCTCTGTAGTCTGACCGATTGCCACCCACCGCCTGATCAATTCATAACGTTTCTTATGGCCGAATTCGCGAATATCGAAATGCTTGAGCTTCTGCAATGCTGGCACTCTGTCCGTGGAAATTAGGTCCAGGGCCTCTGGACCATCCTTTCCCGTGACAATTACCGCTCCAAAATGATTGAAGAGTGTCTCCAGAAGATCTGAGAGAGTTTTGCCAGTCAGATTGGAATTGTGCAGGTCGTCAAGTAATAGTATCTTTTTTTCTTTTGTTTCTTGGTGAAAGTTCGTGTGCTGCGTGCGCAAATATTGCCGATCCAGTGCAAAATTGAGCGCTTTCAACGGCTCGGCGAGATGCTGCCGTTGCAGCCAATTTCCTCGGATATATAGCGGTAGAAAACCTCGTCTGTGGTAACTGCTGAAATATCTGTACAGCAGTGTCGTTCTTCCAAGCTTCTCATCCCCTTTTATTAGCACCCCCGGCGATCCTATATTTTCAAGCGACTCAAACATCGCGGCGCTGTGGTGTCGCTTTACGACGGAGGTGTCGTCCAAAAAGGTCAGATCCGGCCAAACAAATATGTCGCTGAGCGAAAGGGTCTTCTTTGCGGGATGGCTGAATGTCGCACCAGGATCCTCAAGGCTTGCAGCGAACTGGTCGGTCAACTGCATTTGCTGACTTCCCTTTGAAGGGAGTGGTCTAAACGAGCCCCAATCAGATTCATCTACGCTGGCGACATATCGATTCCCGTCCCAGCCCAGCAGAGCGGTTTGATACTTCTCCTCCCGGAGATCCAGCAACACCAAATTAAATGTCGATGTGGCGCCGTCATTGTGTGATTCGAAGAGTACACCGCCTTCTACGAATACGCTCGGGGAGCTATGAATATCCTGCGTCTCACCAACATTCTGATAATGTTCGTGGCCGGTTAAAACGAGATGGCTTTCGCTACGCACCGCATTCTTGAAGGGTTGATATGACGACTGCGCATACCAATTGAATGGGTGGTGGAGTATTGTGATGTTCAATCCCGATTTTGAGCCGTGATTAAACGGGCGCACTGCGGTGTCTGGGAAATGGAGCATCCCCTGCCGCTCTTTAATCTCAGACATCCACGCGACGTTCAAACACCTGATCCCAATACTTTGATTCGCGATTTCAATTCGGTGTTCCCAAGTGAGACGATTGTCGCGCTCTATCGGCAATGATGTAATCGCATCTCGAAAACTGAAGAAGTTATTTTGTACGCTTGTCGCAGCGTCGATTAGCTTCTGCGAAACGTCTTTAACCCCACTTGTCTGGAGCGTGGCCAACACCGCCCCTCTGATTTCGTCGTGGGCGTCGAAGTCAACATCGTGATTTCCAGGACAAACGACTAAATCGATTTTGACTGGGGGCGCTTCTTTCCTCATGCATTCGATCACTTGCGTAATCAAAGCCGTCGCACGTTCGTATTGGTCTTTCTGGCCGCTCCAGACGATGTCGCCCGAGACCGCGATCAATACATTACTAACTTGTGGGAGGTGCGAGAAAGTGGCTGCGGCTATCGCATTAGCCCGTTGCAAAATTGCGTCGGTCTCTTTCCGAATATGGATGTCGCTCAGATGAACGATTAGTAGCTTCTCAGCAGTCATGCGTACCCTCCCTGTTGGTATGCCCGGAAGATTAACGCATTTCGTTACCACTTATGGCCGTGCTGAATGCGGGTTGCGTGGACTACATGCGCACTGCGCCGCCAGGAGCCTTTGTGTCCAACGGTGGCCTCGACACCCCCGACGTGTCCGCGGAATCTGTCCGAGCTGCCATCGCGAGATCCACTGCGGGTGGGAGGTGCGGCGCTCAACGACGCGTTGCGCACGACCATGGAAGAGCGGGAGGATGCTTTGGAGCGAGATGAATCATGGGAGGCGTAGATCTCTCGGCAGCTCAATCACTTGCCCTAAGACGCATCGCCACAAAGTGATCCAGAGCGGCAAGACGAGCTAGCTCAGGATGCTCATATTTCCCGCCCAAGGTCACTCGAACCGCCGGGCCCATCTCGTTCGGCGGAGAAAAGACGAGTACCGCCTGGAACCCACCACCTGGGAGCTCCTCCGCGTCCACGTCTGCATCCCAGTTGTCATCCATCGCGGTAACCCTAGGCTGGACGAGTGGCAGCGCTGCCGGCATCGAGTCTGCACCTTCGTGCTGCTACGCATAATCGGACCCCTCAGGTCCACAGCGACTTCAAGAGGGTGCCCAGCCGAGGCCGCAAGGCGACCGAGCGCTGCATCAGATATCGGCGGGACTACTATGCTCTGCCGCGGCGCTCAAACGTTGAAGTCTCCGGCCTGATTCAAAGGGACAGTGAAGAGCAGCCTCGGGCCCCAACTTCTTCGCAACCTGCTTCCATACGACTGGAGACTACGCTGATCTTTGGTGTGGGTTAGTCCGCCATGTTCTCGGATCACCCTTGTCATTTTCGACCACAGCGCGAGCGACGGCAGCGGACGAGGGCACGGGTGATGGAAGAAGCAAGGCCCATCGTGCTCACCAGAGCTCGGAAGGGCCAGGAGATCAACGATCATCCGTCCGCGCCAAAGCCACCTCCCTTCGACTGTGTCGAGAGCGCCTGGACGCGTTAGGTCGACATAGCAAGGTGCGATGGCGGACAGCTCCGCACCGCAGAACTGGCAGCGGTGCTGACTTGCATAGCCCAGCTTTCCAGCCGGGAACTTGGTCATGTCATGCGGGTACTGCAAGTGCATGCCGCAATGATGGCAGTTGGTCTCCATCAGGCATGAATGCAGTGGGCAGTACCGTCTATCCAAGAACCGCCAAAAAATGGAGAGCGTTCGCGGCTGCCCTTGTCCTAGGCAGACTGGACAGAACAGGAATCTCGGGACCCGAGGTCCGCACCGGTAGAGAACGTCTGATCCAAGTGCGGCAGCTCCAACCCTTCCCATAATTAGATCCGAGAGAGCAAAGGCGGATGCAGACAAGCTGCACCTTCGTCGCAGCTCAGCGAGGCGAGGTCCCCACAGCAGTAGATCTACATCGGAACCTACGGTCAGCCCCAGGAAATCCAACATTTCTCCGATTGAGCAGCCCTGCGCTAGGGCGAGTCGGCACATCCAACCACTTGGCGCTTCGTCCCGTAGCGGTTCAACCATGCCATGCTGAAGAAGTCGATCTGTGGTCATGGCAGGAATAGCGGTAGTTGACCCTTGGGCCGAAGCCCCGCGCGCGTCTTGCTGGGAACGCCGTTGCTTCGAAACACGGCAAGTAGCCACCATGCAATTGCATGATCGGCGCTGCAGGCGTGATCCTTCGCCAGCTCGACGATCGCAGATTGATGCGTCAGCGCGGCGAAGGGCGCAGCATCTTCCGGGGAGGCCTCAATTGCGCGTAGCCGCGCGATTCCCCGGGAAAGCGTCGCCCCTATCTGCTGGGGAGTCGTGCAAGACGCTATCGCCTGACGCGCCGAGCTGTTTGACTCTTCGTAGATCCCTAACGCTTCCAGCACTCGAAACGCGCCGTCCGGGCTGAGATGGTCGAACACAGTGGGTAGGCTGTCTGACATGGAGCACGTGACGCTCTCGATGTTCAACGCTGCTTCCAGCCAAAGCTGCCACGCAAGGACATTTGGTTCAAGAGCAGTGGCGCCAACCGCTTGGAACGGAAACCCGCAGCGACAGATGTCGACATCGGGTCGGTCCCACCCAATACGTTCGCCGCATCGACGGCATGACCAGATTAGGCTGTAGCCATGATGGGGACATCCGACGCTCGCCCGCAGCAGCCAGCTCAGCCGGACGATCCCCGTTTCACGAACGCATTGCGGACACAGCTTCGCATAAAGCTTCGTAGAAGCCACATGGCGACGGAGCCGAAGTCCGGCCAAACGAACCCAGCCTGCCCGGCCGGGTTCGACCATCGCGACCCGCCGGGCCCACTGGTCCGAGTCGACGTTCAGCGCCCAAGCGATTCTTCGGGCGGCGTCCCGGTCGATCGGATGGAAACGAGTCAGGCTCAGCCATTTCATGCCGACATGGAACGCGATGCCGTTCGCTCGAAGGGCACGAAGTGCATATCCAAGTCCCGACTCTCCGTCCGCGAGCTGCAGGCGGACCGGGAGCTGGGTGCGGTTAGCTCTCTCCATAGGGATTAGGGGTCACATTTCCAGGACCACTGGTCCGCTCGAACGCCAACCGAAAATGAGCTCTAGTGACTGCGGTTTTAGAGTCGTCGACCGCGACGAGAACCGCCTCAGTGATGAGTCTCTTCACGGATCTCCTGCAACCGGCCGTCGCCACAAATGTGGCGGCCCTTACAGACGTCTCGTTGAGCGAGCTGAGGTCGATGACCTTGAAGCGGGAGAACTCCCCGAGGAAGGCCCCCCAGTTACCGTCGTTCTGGAACGGAGCCAGAGTCAGCCGAACGGAGACTCGGTCGGCGAGCGCACGGTCGACGCGCTCCAGGTGTTGAAGTCGATGATCAGCGAGCAGTACAAGGGCCACGTTCGCCCGATCCATCAACTCTCGCAGAAGGTTTCCTGCTGAAGTGTCGCGGTCATCGAGAGACCGCTCCTTGCCGCGGACGGCAAGGCATTGGGCTTCGTCGACAAACAGGATCCGCGTGCCCTTGTGCAGCATCGCTTCGCAAGCAATATCGCGCATCGACGCCATCCGCTCGGGTCGCACGATGGTGAATGGATGTCGCACGGCGCTGAGGACTTGGGAAACAACGAAGCCCGCCGAGGCAGCTGGCCGCATCCGGACATAGAGCGCGCCGAAGCCGTCGACGATGTCCGCCGTCGGCGGAAGCGAACGCATGAAGTAGTCCGCGATGCTCGTCTTAGAGGAGCCCGGAGGGCCCGACAACAGGACGCCCTGAGGGATTCCCAACTCGCGCGAAAGTTGATAAACCCGATCGAACGAAGCGAGAGCCGTCTTCAGCTCGGGGAAGAGGATGTACTTGTAGGCCACATCGCGTGCGATGGCGATGGCGCCGGGCGAGTACATCGCCATGCGTCGTGCCCTGACCTTGCGTTCCTCTTCGGGCCAATCATCACTGGGATCAATCACATCGAATGACATATGTCCCCCCCTCAACCGAGCTCGATCGTTTCGAAGTCCTCGGCGCACAGAGGCATGGGACTAGGACCAACGGGTGGTGGTGAACTCGACGCTGGTAGCTGCGCGGATGCTTCGGAAGCGGTCAGAACGCGCGCTGACGAGTAGCCAGCGAACTTCGCCGCTGTGGATCGATCTACGCGGCTCTTCCAGGCGACCGAGTCCATCCAGTGACCGTGGAGACGCAGGCGCGCTTGCTCCAGGTACTCAAGAGCTCCGTTGTTCTTGAGCTCTTGGCGAGCGAACTTGCGGATCATCAGATGCTGGTTCCAGCTGAGTCCGCGCGTGTACTCGGGCCAGCGAGACGCGCACGCCAACCAAGTCTTGGCGATAGGGTCCTGAACCCATATCTGGTCAATCTCGTCCGGATCCCACTTCACCAGCGCCTTGAAGCGCTCGCCTAGGTGTCTTCGCATCGGCAAAAGCTCGGCACCGCCGTAGGGGATCCCGTGAAGCTCTACGCCGCCTGGCCCGACAGTAAGCTGCTTTGAGAGTCCCGAAACCTGTCGAAGCGCTTCCATGTCCCGAGGAAAATGCACTTGTGGCCGTCGTTCGATGCCCTCGGCGAACAGATGGTAGGGGCGAGCCATCTTTCTCTGGTTGATCTGGAACGGGTGAACATCGACGACGAACTGAACAATGCCCTGCACGAAGTCGGAGAACATCACCGCGGCCCCTTCGTTTGGGTCCACCTCCACCACGTTGGCCACCCGCTTGTGAATGCGGCCGGCGGCAAGCGTGATCGAATCCAAGGTGGAGAAGAACCGCTCCACATGTGGCTTGAGCCACGGCGTCCGAACCCGGCAGTACGTGAAGTTCATGCCGAGTTCCCAGCCCATCAGCTGGAACACGGGGCTATGAAATTCCAGTCCGTTATCGAGCATGAGCTGATCGGGGACACCATGTGCAATCCACGCGTTCTTCAAGCCCAAGCCGCGCGTGATGTCGTCCTTCACCCTGATCGCCGAGCGCAACGCGCCGGAAACACTGGTGAGGCCCGCGCCGTAGAAGCTCACATAGAAGCCGAGCACATAGCTTGAGTAGGCGTCGATCAGGACGGTAAGCAACGGGCGTCCTAGAGGTAGGCCGGTCCTGTCGCAGACAACGACCCAGTTCATGGGGGTGTGATCGACCTCAACGCGCTGGAGGGGATATTCCGCTGCCGCTCCATCCATGCTTGTCCGGCAAACCATGCGGGCTCGCGCGGATCCTTGGCGTGCTTCGATGACACGATATCGATCGAGCGCTGCAACACGGCGACTCAGCGTTGCCAGGCTGACGCGCGAATCCATGGCATCTAGCTGGCCAGCGCGTACCCGACGCGCCGCTTCAGCATGGATCATGGCCTGCGTATGTACGAGCGAGTTCCGTGCGCGGGTCAGATATACGCGCTGCAGTGTTGAACCGATGATCTGTTCCATCGCGCTGGCGATTCGCGATGGGGCTTGATGTACCGCCCGTTTGTCGAGCAGCGCCCCGGCATAGCCATCGGCGGCTTTGAAGCGGCGCGCCCACGCCATTACCGCCGATGTGGATGGCTTCCTGGAATCTCCGATCCGGCTGGAGACGGCGTCGATCACGCGAGCAACCCGCGGACGGTCGCCATATGAGACATGCGCCTTGTCGAGCCCGGTCACGTAGGCCAGCCGGCGTTCAATACCTTTGCGAGCCGACGGCTTCAGGGAGGCTAGCTGTTGAATCGACAGAGTTCCATCGCGGGGAGCGCCCCGAGTCGGAGCGGGGTCCTGCAAGGTCATCCGGCCAGACCAAATCTCGTCGAGGAGTCGGGTCTTCTCGTACAAGGATTGACGCCGAGTCTGGCAGTCTTCAAGGGCAAGTTTTCCATCGGGCAGCTCCCGGACCAATTCCAGCGTCCGCGCGCCACGGCGAAACATCAAGCCAGCTTGCAAGCAGAACGTCATCGCTCTTCTCCAGTAGGTTCGGGAGGGTGATCAGGTCATCAGGACTGACGCGGTTTTTGAACGTCAGTTGTCGACGTGCGAGAAGGTGATAGATCAGCTCGCAAGGAACGGACGCAAGTTCGACGAGCGCCCTGATGGGCAGACCAAGCGGCTCAGATCGAATCCGATCCAGCACCCGTTCGATGCCCGCGGCGCTCGGCTGGTCCCTTTCGTAGCGCTGGAGGAGTGCTGCGAACCGATGACGGTCATGTTTGCGCAGTGATACGTTGGACACCGCGTAGAAGCGGAGGCCTTGCTTGCCCAGTTGCTGTGCCGCTTCGTTGAACAGCGGGCGGTACTGATCAAATCGAGAGGCGAGCTTGATCTCCCAGTACGAGGTCTCACTGCTGTGGAACTCGATGAGGAAGTCCGGTGTGTACTGACCGCTGCTTAGCTGCAACGTGCACGGTTGCGCAACGACCTGTCTCACGGTAGGGCACAGCGCTGCCAGGCGGACGAAATCTGCCTCAGTTGAAGCCTCCGCCTGCACCGGTGATGCCAGTGAGCGGATGTTGAGGAGATGGACGGTGCGCGGCGTGGTTGGCTTGATGAGCCTGCGGACCGGGGCGTTCATGACACCGCTCCCCGGGCGTCGCAATCACACGGTGGCCGCGTCTCTGATGGCCGGTCGATGAATCCGCTGTTGAATGGGCGCGGGCGCCCAGTCTCGGGCATGTGCATGGGCAAATCCGTTCGAGAACGAAGGGACGAGTTCGCCCAGCTACCCAGAGGCTTGACGCCTCAAGGCATGCGGCCCATACTAACCACACAAGTCCGCACTTGCTCTGGTCTTCGGGCCGGACGAACAAACCCGAGGTTGGCGCCTCGGGTTTTTTCGTTTCTGGGCGGGCAAGGGTTGAGCGGTTTCTGGGTGTGGCGGTCCTTCCGTTGAAAAAGTGATTGCTCAGTACCGGCTCGCGTTCATTCGCATCGGCTGTGCTGCGCGGATGCCGTCAGCCCCCTGCTCGTCAGATGCTTGGACGGGGGCAGAGTTGCGGCGGTCACGACGGTTTCGTCGTTCAACATGCAATCAGCTAGCCACCTGACTACATCCTGTGTCAGAGCGAACTTGCCGCGTCGATTCTTGAGATTGAAAAGCTGCACGCCGACCTGGTTCCGCAGAACAGCTTGGCGCATAGCGGCCGCAGAGGAAAAGCCCAAGGCCTGCCGTAGCGCCGTGCCACCCATGATCGGTCCGTAGCGTGTCGCCATCTGACGCAGCATCTTCTGCGTCGTGTTGGTTTGTTGCGCTTGGTTCATGCTTGGCTCCGTCGGACATGGCTGATCGTAGGAACCAGAAGAGCCAACGTCCAGGCACAAAATTGCTCCCAGCTTTCGGGACGGCACGCTAACCTTCTACGCATGCAAGTTGTTGAATCGGCGGAGCTTTCGCTGACTGACTTCGCACTCCGGGCTGGTTTCTCGTTAGCCGGAGCTGGTTTTTCGCGTCCAAGGCGAGACATCACATCCGCGCTGAAGACGGTGTTTTGGACTTACAGCCTGTGCCGACTGACGAAAACCCCTCGGCCATACGGACTCCAGCAGCGGTTGGAGCCAGAGAGCTTGTGGCGCGATAGCGAAGGAAATCGCCGGCGGCGTAATCGGTGGCCAGAATTCGCCAAAGGACTGAACGAGCCCCGCGGGTTCCTGAAGCAGATCGAGGAGGCGTGCCCGGGTTCAGGTAGCTGTCTGGAATGCCCACTTTGGGAGGGCCTTGCGGAGGGGCCTCTCCCGATGCCGCAGATTGAAGGTCTGGCTAGGAGGCTCAGCACGCCTGTTAAAGCACTGTTGGAGCGGAATGGGCTTTGGCCTGGCAAACAGGGAAAGCCGGTCCCTAAGCTCTTCGACGGAAAGTTCGCTGCTGCATTAGAGCGCCGCGCATGCTTGGACGCGCTGGCAGCAATCATTCTTCTAGTCCGTGCGGCGCATGCAAGCGATCGTCCGGAGATCGCTTACAAGTGGGGTCGACAGCTGTGGCGGATGTGGGTGCTGCTTACTCCCATGCTGGTCAAGGGAGGCATCGCCCGGGCCCTGGCAGAGCTGATTCAAGAACGAATCATGCCGATGGCGTGCTATGCGGGTGCTTGCTATGGCTTTCCGGACGGTACGGTTGTGGAGGTCGCCCGAGAATTCCCGAAGGCTTGGCGGTCGTTATTTGCGCTGGAGCGTACCGGCACGTTACGAGGCGCCGCGCGAAGGGCTCGCATCGGGCCGGACTTGCTAGCTGGACAGCACGGTTGGGACTATCACTTTGCTTTCCATCCCATTCCGCTGCTCGACGGTGGAGAAGCTCCTTGGCAACAGTCCCGACAGGCTGATCCCGATGTTGACCATGCAGTTCAGTGCCTATGGCTGCACAGCTGGGGGAAAAACATGCTCAAACAGGGGCGGCACCCCGCTTACCCGGCTCGCGCTGTGTGGGATGGTGCTGATCTGCACAGCAGGTCGTCTACGCCCTTGATCATGTGGGGCGTCAAGACGAACAAGCGTTGGCGGGTGACGCGCCTATGAGCTCGGTAGCCGCAACCGATTCCGCCGCAGCAATGTCGTCGATGCCCACTCTGTTGGAGGTTCGCTCCGGTGGCAGATTCAGCCGGTCTCGCGGCTAGACCGACTTGAGCAGGTCATCGGCTGGCGCCTGGTAGTCAGTTCAGACTCGAATGCAAAAAATTCGAGATCGAATGAGAACCGACAGCGGTCCCGCGGCAGCCTCCCGCTTCATCCCCCCCTTTCTGCAGTCTGTCGCCCCCCGCTAGGGGAGAACGGGGGTGCTTGATATGGTGTGCTACATCAGCAACACACCGGCGCTTCCGCGCCCCGCGTCATGCACAGCTGGAACGATCAAGCGCCGATCTATCAGCAGCTCGCCGACCGACTGGCGTCGCAGCTGCTCGACGGCGATCCCCCCGAAGGCGAAGCGCTGCCATCCGTGCGCACGCTCGCCAGCCAGTACCTCATCAACCCGCTGACCGTCAGCCGCGCGCTGCAGGCCCTCGTCGACGAGGGCCTCGTCGAGAGCCGCCGCGGCCTGGGCATGTACGTCCGCGACGGCGCCCGCATCCGCTTGCTGCATACCGAGCGCGAGCAGTTCCTCCAGGAGGAATGGCCCCGGTTGCGGGAGAAACTTCGCCGCCTGGGCCTCCGGCCCCAGGACCTGAATTGGGAGGACGCATGAAGACGCTCATCGAGGCCAGCCACCTGAGCCTGAACTACGGTCGCAAGGCCGCGCTGCAGGACCTGACCTTCACCATCCCCGCCGGCCGCGTCGTCGGACTGCTCGGCCACAACGGCGCCGGCAAGACCACGCTGATGAAGACCCTCGTCGGCCTGAAGCGCGCCGAAGGCGAGCTCCGCGTGCTCGGCCTGGATCCGCATGCGGATCGCGCCCAGCTCCTGACCTCGCTCTGCTACATCCCCGACGTGGCCGTGCTGCCGCGCTGGGCCAAGGTCTCCGAGCTGATCCGGCTGATGGCCGGCCTGCAGCCCGCGTTCTCCGCCGACCGCGCCCGGCAACTGCTCAAGCGCACCTCGGTCACCGAGAACGACAAGGTCAAGCAGCTCTCCAAGGGCATGGTCACGCAGCTGCACCTGGCGCTGATCGCGGCCATCGACGCGAAGCTGATGATCCTCGACGAGCCGACGCTCGGCCTGGACGTGATGTCGCGCAAGAGCTTCTACGAGATGCTCATCGACGAGTGGTGCGACGGCGAGCGCTCGGTGCTCATCTCCACCCACCAGGTCGAGGAAGTCGAGACGCTGCTGTCCGACGTGCTGATGCTCGACGAGGGCAAGCTGGTGCTGAACATCTCGCTGGCGGAGATGGACGAGCGCTTCGTCGCGCTGTCCCATGACCCCGACGCCGCCGAGCTGGTCGCCGCCAACCATCCGCTGCTGCGCTACCGCGTCCAGGGCCGGCCCGCCGCGCTCTTCGACGGCGTGCCGCCCGATGCCGTCGCGCATCTGGGCCAGCGCGTGCGCCCCAGCCTGGTCGACCTGTTCATGGCGCTGACCCGCAAGCCCGAGCGTCAGGCCACCGAAGCCTGATAGCCCCTCTACCAAGGACCCTCCCATGACGCTCTTCAACACGCTGCTGCTGCGCGAGTGGCTGCAATACAAGCGGGCCTGGATCGGCCTGGTGCTGGCGCCCGTGCTGGTGCTGCTGGCGCTGGTGCCGTTCAGCCAGGTCGACGGCATCGACGTGCCCAGCCCCGAGCCGGTGGCGCTGATCGCCGGCCTGCTGACCGTCGGCCTGGTGCTGGCGCTGGCCCTGGCCGTGTCCGTCTACCAGCTGATGGGCCTGGCCCGCCGCGACCAGCAGGACCGCTCGATCGAGTTCTGGTCCTCGCTGCCCGGCAGCCATGCGGCCAGCATCGGCGCGCCGATCGTTGCCCACGGCATCCTGGTGCCCGTCGTCGCCACGCTGCTGGCCCTGGTCGGCGGCGCGATCGTCGGGTCCGCGATGGCGTTCAAGGAATTCGGCCTGGCCGCGCTGCAGCAGACGCAATGGTCGGCGCTCTTTGCGGCTACCTTGTGGCTCGGGCTGCGGCTGGCGGTCGGGCTGGTACTCGCGGCGCTCTGGCTCTCGCCGATCGTGCTCGCGCTGATGGCGGCCTCGGCCTGGCTCAAGCGCTGGGGCGCGCCGCTGCTCGTCATCGCGGTCGCGGCCTTCCTCAACATCTACAAGAACGAAACCGCCGCCGAGGTGCTGCGCAACGCGCTGATCACGCAGGTCGCCGGGGTCGGCGCATCGCTGGTCCAGACCGGGACCAGGCTGGTGATCGACTCGGACCGCGAGGGCCATCTCAACATGCAGGACTTCTTCGACATGCTCTACCGCTTCCCGGACTACGCCCGGGAGGGTTTGCCGCAGGTGCTGCAAGCCGCGTGGCATCCGCAGTTCGTCGGCGGCCTGGTGATCGCGGGCCTGTGCTTCTGGCTGCTGGTCCTGCAGCGCAAGCGCAGCCTCTGAGCAGACAGGAAGCGCCCGCCGAGGGCGCTTCCTTCATCCCATCGTCGGGAAGGGACTGACGCCGATGATCAGCCGGTGCAGCCCCATGACGAGCGCGATCCAGGCGACCACGCCGATCGCGACCGAGATCGCCGTCCCCGTGGCGGTCCCCGCGGGCGGCGGCGGAGCGCCACGGCGCCGGGCCGATCGGAAGTCCAGGATCGCCCAGGCCAGGAAGGCGCCGAACAGCACGAGGTCCGCGACGGTGTTGTTGGCCAGCAGGTGACCGAAGGCCCACAGCTTCACGGACAGCAGCATCGGGTGATGCAGCTTCGCCTTGATGTGGTTGCGGGGCACCTGCGAGGCCGCCAGCAGGATCAGCGAGGGCAGCATCAGCAGCCCGGCCAGATGATTCATGCCGCGAGGCGTCGCCCACAGCGGGTGCGGATCGAGCCGCGCCTGCCCGTAGCCCCAGATGATCAGCAGCAGGCCGATCACGGAGAGGGCGGTGTAGCTGAGCTTCCAGCGTTTCTCGCCCCACGCGGCGAGGCGGACGTCGCGCCAGGCCGGCGCGACGATGCGGACCGAATGCGGCCCGAGGAAGAGGATCAGTCCGAGGATGAGTGCCCACATGGTGAAGTCGCTCCTTTGCGGCGCGGACTATGCGCCTGCCGGAAGGACATCACCAGTGCCTGACGGATCAAGAGACCCTTGTCGCGGACGGCTGGAATGCGGGAGAAGCCGGCGTCGTGGCGGCGGGCTCCCCGGTCGGGGCACGGACCTGGCGCAGATCGCCTTCGGCATGGTCGAGCCACGCCATGGCCGCCAGCAGGGCCAGCACCGCGACGGCGATGCCGATCGCGGGCAGCAGCAGGCGTCGCCAGCGGTGGGCGGCAATGGGCGGCTGTGCGGGCACCGGCGGTGCGGCGCCGTGGAGACGGGCAGGGGCTTTCATGGCGGAACTCCGGTGGACGTGGAGGTCGCCGCGGCGCTCAGGGGAGCACGGCGCCGAGACCCCACAGCAGCGACGGATAGACCGCGCCCCAGGCCACCGCGAGGATCGCGAGGGCCTTCATGCCGACGAAGATCGGCGGGACGTACTTGGCGGTGACGGCGGGCTTCGACATGGTGCGCTCCTTGAGCTGGCGACTCATGAATTGCAAACGGCGTGCCAGCTCGGCGCGTTGACGAGCGCGGGCGTCGAAAACATGACGTTACTCACGCATCACGAGACCGACATGGTCCGCGCGGCCGGGCTCACGCGCGCTTCACGCCGCGAGCTTGCCGCCGCGAGCGTCACGCGCTCCGGTCCACCCGGAGCGCCAGCAGCACCGAGGTGTGCGTCTTGATCACGCCCTCGATGTCGCCGATCTCGTCGAGCAGCGCATCGAGTCGCGCCGTGCTGTCGGCGCGCAGCGTGGCCATGTAGTCGAACTCGCCGCTGACCGACGCGAGCTGGCGCAACTCCGGCAGTCGCGAGAGTCGCTTCACCACCTCGCGCCCCGCGCGGGGCTGCACCGTGATGCCGACGAAGGCCTGCACGCCGCGCTCGACCGCCTCGCCGCCCAGACGCACGGTGTAGCCGGCGATCAAGCCCTCGGCCTCCAGGCGCGCCAGCCGCGCCACCACGGTGGTGCGGGCCACGCCCAACTTGCGTGCAAGGTCGGCGGTGCTTTCCCGCGCATTCGCCTGCAGCAGCGCGATCAGGTCGCGGTCGGTCCGGTCGCGCAGGGTCGCGGGCGACGAGGGGAGCGATTCGGACGCCGGGTCCGGCGCGGTCTTCCTGGCATTCATGGGCGAGGCCTTCGACAGGCTGTGACGGAGTTCTCGGGATAAACCCTCGTTTTCGCCGGAATGAATGATCCGGCTGACGAATCGTCAGTATCGACCTGTTTTCCGTCGAACTCGCGCTTTCTTTCGTCAGCGGAGGTTCCGACACTGCCCGCATCGCATCTGAAACCTCATCCGCACAGGATCACAAGGAGTACGACATGAAAGTGGCACTGCTGGGCGCCGGACACATCGGCCAGACCATCGCGCGACTGCTGCAGGGCAGCGGCGACTATCAGGTCACCGTGATGGACAAGAACGCCGGCGCGCTGAAGCTGCTGGCCGGCCAGGGCGTCGCGACGAAGACCGTCGACACGGAGGACAAGGCCCAGCTCGCCGCCGCGCTGCGCGGCAACGACGTGGTCGTGAACGCGCTGCCGTACCACCTGGCCATCACCGCCGCGCACATGGCGCTGGAAGCCGGCTGCCACTACTTCGACCTGACCGAGGACGTGGCCGCGACCAAGGAGATCAAGCGCATCGCCGAAGGCGCGAAGACCGCCTTCATGCCGCAATGCGGCCTGGCGCCGGGCTTCATCGGCATCGTCGCGCACCACCTGGCCAAGAGCTTCGACTCGCTCAGCGACGTCAAGATGCGCGTCGGCGCGCTGCCCGCGTTTCCGACCAATGCGCTGAAGTACAACCTGACCTGGTCGGTCGACGGCCTGATCAATGAGTACTGCCATCCCTGCGAGGCGATCCACGACGGCGCCCTGATCGCCGCGCTGCCGCTGGAAGGCCTGGAGCACTTCTCGCTGGACGGCACGGAGTACGAGGCCTTCAACACCTCCGGCGGCCTGGGCACGCTGTGCGAGACCTGGGAGAACAAGGTCCGCAACCTGGACTACAAGACCGTCCGTTATCCGGGGCATCGCGACCTGATGATGTTCCTGCTGGACGACCTGGCGCTGAAGAACGACCAGGAGAAGCTCAAGGACATCATGCGCAGAGCATGCCCGCGACGATGCAGGACGTGGTGCTCGTGTTCGTGACCGTGTCGGGCATGAAGAACGGCGTGCTGATGCAGGAAGTCTTCGCCCGCAAGATCTTCGCGGAGCGCGACGGCGCGCAGCCGCTGTCGGCGATCCAGATCACCACCGCCGCCGGCATCTGCGCCGCGGTCGACCTGTTCCGCGAAGGCAAGCTGCCGCAGTCGGGCTTCGTCCGTCAGGAAGAAGTGGCGCTGCCCGATTTCCTCGCGAATCGCTTCGGCAAGGCGTATCAGCAGTCGCGTCAGGTTGAATCGATTGGTTGATCGATCGATTCGATCGGCTGATCGCACGACCCGCCTGAACGGCTGAAGGAGAATTCCCCGATGACTTCCACCACCACCGACTTGCTGGCCGCCCTGGGCGTGCCGGCCGCCGCCGTCACCGGCGGCGCCATGACCGTCCGCAGCCCGATCGACGGCGCCGTGATCGGCGCGGTCCACGAGGCCAAGGCCGCCGACATGACCGCCGCGATCGCGAACGCGCAGCAGGCCTTCCTGGCCTGGCGCACCGTGCCGGCGCCCAAGCGCGGCGAACTCGTGCGCCTGTTCGGCGAGGAGCTGCGCGCCAACAAGGCGGCACTGGCCCGCCTGGTCTCGCTCGAAGCCGGCAAGGTGACCAGCGAAGGCGAAGGCGAAGTGCAGGAGATGATCGACATCTGCGACTTCGCCGTCGGCCTGTCGCGTCAGCTGCACGGCCTGACGATCGCCAGCGAACGTCCCGGCCACCGCATGATGGAGCAGTACCTGCCGCTGGGCGTGGTGGGCATCATCTCGGCGTTCAACTTCCCCGTCGCGGTGTGGGCCTGGAACTCGGCGCTCGCGCTGGTCTGCGGCGACACCTGTGTCTGGAAGCCCAGCGAGAAGACCCCGCTGACGGCGCTCGCCACGCAGGCGCTGTTCGAGAAGGCCGTCGCCCGTTATGAAGGCGCGCCGAAGTTCCTGTCGCAGGTCCTGATCGGCGGCGCCGGTGTCGGCGAGGCGATGGTCGACGATGCGCGCGTGGCGCTGGTCTCCGCGACCGGCTCGACGCGCATGGGCCGCGCGGTCGGCCCGCGCGTCGCGGCGCGTTTCGGCCGCTGCCTGCTGGAGCTGGGCGGCAACAACGCCATCGTCGTCACGCCGAGCGCGGACCTGGACCTCGCCGTGCGCGGCATCCTGTTCGGCGCCTACGGCACGGCCGGCCAGCGTTGCACGACGACCCGCCGCGTGATCGCGCATGAAGCTATCCATGACGAGCTCGTCGCCCGCCTGGACCGCGCCCGCGCGCAGCTCAAGATCGGCAGCCCGGTCGAGCCCGGCAACCTCATTGGCCCGCTGATCGACAAGGCCGCCTTCGACGCGATGCAATCGGCCCTGGCCGCCGCGCGTGAACAAGGCGGCGAGGTCAGCGGCGGCGAACGCGCGTTGGCGTCGCAGTATCCGGAGGCGTTCTACGCGGTGCCGGCGCTGGTCCGCATGCCGGCGCAGTCGGCCATCGTGAAGCACGAGACCTTCGCCCCCATCCTGTACACGCTGAAGTACAAGACGCTGGACGAGGCGATCGCGCTGCAGAACGACGTGCCGCAGGGCCTGTCCTCGGCGATCTTCACCAACGACATCCGGGAAGCCGAAACCTTCGTCAGCGCCAGCGGGTCCGATTGCGGCATCGCCAACGTGAACATCGGCACCTCGGGCGCGGAGATCGGTGGCGCCTTCGGCGGCGAGAAGGAGACCGGCGGCGGTCGCGAATCCGGCTCGGACGCGTGGAAGGCCTACATGCGCCGCACGACCAACACGGTCAACTATTCGCGCGAGCTGCCGCTGGCGCAGGGTGTGAAGTTCGATGTCTGATCTGACGGCGGAATTGAAGGCCCGCGTGGCCGAAGCCGCCGGCAGCGGCGTCTTCCAGGTGTTGAGAGCCGCGCTCGGCGAAGAGGCGGCCTCCGCCGCCTTCGCCCGAGTGCAGGTGGTGCCGGGCCTGCGGCGCCCCGCGGGCGAGCGCGTGTCGCGCGCCGAGCTGGCGCAGGCGCTGAACATGGCGCTCTTCCTCGACGTCACCGATCGCGTGCCGATGGCCGCTGCGTACGTGGCCGACCTTCAGCGCGACGGACAGCAACTGGTCTTCGACCACGGCGCGCTGCGCACGGTGGCGTGGCCGTCCGGCGCGCTGCCGCCGGGCGAGGCCGCGATCACGCGCGTGTTGCGTCCGCTGGGCTTCACGATGGCGGCGACGTATCCGCTGCCGCGCCTGAAGATGACCGGCCGCGCCTGGCGCCACGCCGACTTCCCCGAGGACATCGCGCAGTTCTTCGTCTCGGAGCTGCATCCGGAGCGCTTCTCAGGCAGTTTCCAGGGCGCGGTGACGCGGGTGCTGGCGACGTCGCAGGATCCGCTGACACCGGGCGATCTGGCGCTGCTGGAACAGCTCGCGCGCGACGGCGATCTGCCGACGGCGTCCGCGGTGGCGCTCCTTCCCCAGCTGGTCGGCTGCTTCGCGCGGCAGCATGCGCTGTTCGAGGCGGACGACTACCAGGTGCTGCTCGCCGAGTCGGCCGAGATGGCCTGGATCGCGACCGAAGGCAACGCCTTCAACCACGCGACCGATCGCGTGGCCGACATCGAGTCGGTGGTTGCGGCGCAGCGCGCGCTCGACCGGCCGGTGAAGGACGCGATCGAGACCTCCGCGACCGGGCGCGTGCGCCAGACCGCGTTCAAGGCGGCGCGCGTGATGCGCGAGTTCCTCGATCGCGGCCAGCGCGTGATGCTCGAAGTGCCGGGCAGTTTCCACGAATTCATCCAGCGCGCGCCTCTCGATGAGTCCGGTGCGCTGGACCTGGCCTTCGACGCGGGCAACGCGACCGGCATCTTCAAGATGACGGCGGGCGCGGCCAAGGACGCCGACACGACGGGCGAGGCCGCGGCGTGCTGAGCTTCCAGGCCGGCGGCTTCCTCGCGGAGGCCATCGCCGTCTGCGGCGAAGCATTCGTCCAGGTGGGCGCGGACATCGAGCCACGCTTCCTGCAACCGGCGCGTTATGCCGCGGGGCGGGCCGCCGCGCTCGTGCGTCCGGGCAGTCGCGACGAGGCGGCGCGCGTGCTGGCGCTCGCGGCCGCTTGCGGGCTTCGTGTGGTGGTGCAGGGCGCGCACACCGGGCTGGTCCGCGCGGCCACGCCGGATGATGCGCACGGCGAGGTGCTGCTCAGCACCGAGCGGCTGCGCGAGGTCTTCGAACTCGACCTGCTCGATCGCACGCTGCGCGTGTCGTCGGGCTTCCGGCTGTCGGAGATCAACGAGCGTCTTGAGCCGCACGGCGTGTGGTTCCCCGTCGACCTCAGCGCCGATCCGTCGATCGGCGGCATGGTCGCTCACAACACCGGCGGCACGCGGATGCTGCGCTACGGTGACGTGCGCGCCAACACGCTGGCACTGGAGGTTGTGCTGGCGGAGCCGGCGGGTCAGGTCTTGCGTCTGGGGCAGGGGCTGCAGAAGGACAACTCGGCGCTGGCGCTCGGACAGCTGTTCATCGGCTCGTCCGGCAGCCTGGGGCTGGTCAGCGAGGTGACGATCAAGCTCGCGCCCTTGCCGCGCCAGCGGGCCGTGGCGCTGGTGGCGCCGGCATCGCTGGCCGAGGTGTTCCCGCTGTACGCCGACGTGATGCAGCGTTGGGGCGGGCTGGTCTCGGCCTTCGAAGGCATCAGCCGCGCGGCGCTCGAGGCCGGGTTGCATGGCCAGGATGTCGCGCGCTGGTTCGAAGGGCAACTGCCGGACTACGCCCTGCTGATCGAACTCAGCAGCGAGCTGCCGGCGGATCAACTTGCGCTCGACGGACTGCTGCAGGGCTGGCTCGAGGGCGAGTTCGAATCCGGACGGGTGCGCGATGCCGTGCTCGATGCCGACGAGGCGATCTGGGGACTGCGCCATCGCATCAGCGAAGGACTGCGGGTGCAGGGCAAGGTGATCGGGCTCGATCTCTCGCTGCCGCGCAAGCACTTCATGGCGTTCCGCGAGCGCGGGGCGGCGTGGCTGGCCGAGCGCTTCCCGCAGGTCCGGCTGGCCGACTTCGGCCACCTGGGCGATGGTGGGATGCACTTCAACATGGTGTGGCCGGCGACGGCTGGCGCGCTCACGCCGGAGCAAGAACTGACCCTGCGCGAAGGCCTGTACGCGCTGGTCGCGGAGCTGGGTGGATCGATCAGTGCGGAGCACGGGGTCGGGCCTCAACTGCAGGCGGCGTATCGGGCGCATTGGGAGCGCGTGGAGCCGGGGATGCTGGATTGGGCGAGGAGAGTACAGGTGTTGTGGGATCCGCACGCCCGTCTTGGAAAAGTGAGTTGGGGTGGTTGAATCGCTTGTCAGTGTTCAAAACCATGCTAAAGTCCGATTCCTCGCTGCAACGGAAGTTGTGACGGGGAAGAAATCCTGAAAGCCCAGGTGGCGGAATTGGTAGACGCACTAGTTTCAGGTACTAGCGGGTAACTCCGTGGAGGTTCGAGTCCTCTCCTGGGCACCAAATCTGAAAAGCCGGCTTCTAGCCGGCTTTTCTCATTCTGAGGCCCAGGAAGTGATGTCCGGGGGACATCACGGGAGGACTCGAATGGTTTGGACCGTGAGGTCCAAACTGGGGTCGCGCTTGCGTGACCGAGTCCTCTCCTGCGGGGTCGGCGAGCGGTGCTGAGGTGCTCCGGGGCTCCCCTCCCACGCCGACCGTTTCCCTATGGCAAAGTCGGGCGAGCCTTCCGGACCCATATGCCGCCACGTAAACCCGCCACCATCATCGACGTTGCCCGAGAAGCGGGGGTCTCCATCAAGACGGTATCCCGGGTTCTGAACCAGGAGCCCGGCGTCCACACAGAAACCCGCGAGGCGGTCCTGAAGGTCGTCGCCGACCTCAAATACCGCCCGAAGCAATCCGCCCGCAGCCTCGCCGGCGGCCGCTCCTTCCTGATCGGCCTGCTGTACTACGACCCGTCCGCGGCCTTCGTCGGCGGTGTCCAGCAAGGCGCGACGCTGCGCTGCCGCGAAGCCGGCTACCACCTGGTCGTCGAGTCCCTCCACAACGACGCGCCCGACCTCGCGATGCAGGTCGACCGCATGGTCTCCGCGCTGCGCCCCGACGGCATGATCCTCACGCCCCCGCTGTGCGACCACCCCCAGGTCCTGGCCGCCTTGCGCGAGAGCCAGACCCCTTGCGTGCTGATCTCCCCTGCCGCCGACCAGCCCGACCACCCGAGCGTCCGCATGGACGACGTCCACGCCGCCGAGGAGATCACCAACCTGCTGATCAGCCTGGGTCACACCCGCATCGCGATCATCAAGGGGGCGAAGGAGCAGGTCGCTTCCAAGCGCCGGTACCAGGGCTACCTGTCCGCGTTGAAGGCGCACAAGCTGCCGCTGGACAAGGACCTGGTGGTGCAGGGCGACTTCACCTTCGACGCCGGTGTCGAGGCCGCCTATCAGCTGCTGAGCCGTCGCCAGCGTCCGACCGCGGTTTTTGCGAGCAACGACGACATGGCGCTGGGCGTGCTCGCCGCGGCGCAGCGCCTCGGCCTGGCGGTGCCGGGCGATCTCTCGATCGCCGGCTTTGACGACACACCCGCCGCCGCGCGCGTGTGGCCGCCCTTGACGACGGTGCGCCAGCCGATGGACGACATGGCGCGCGTCGCCGTGGACCTGCTGATCGGCGCGCCGCGCGATGCCGAGCCGGATGCCGAAGCCGACGAGGCCGCCAAGCCCCGGCACCGCGTCCTGCCGCATGAACTGGTCGTGCGCGACTCCACCGCGGTGCTCGGCACAACCACCGCGCCGCGCCTCAAGAAGCCCTGAGCGCTTCGAGCGCCCGAGGCCCGTCCTCGCGACGTGCCTTCAGGCGGCCCGCCGTCCCGTCCGCGCGAGGAGTTGCTCGATCAACACCCGATGCGGCGGCAGATCCCGCAGCGCATGCGCGCCGAGTTGCGCGATCGTCGCGAACTCCCGCCGGGCCTCCTCGCTGCGCATCAGTGCGGCAGCGCCGGTCCCGAGCTGGGTCTCGAATTCCATCCCGTAGAGCACGTACTGCCAGCTCGCCGGCAGGTACATCTCGACGTCGGTGATGAAGTCCAGCCGCTGCGGCGGCCGGCAGCGCCACATCGCGAGCTTCTCCTTCAGCGAATCCGTGAACGACGCCGGATCCGCGTTGTCGCGCCAGAACGCGGTGTCCGTGCGCCGCGTCAGTCCGTAGTGCAGCTTGATGAAGTCGACGATCCGCGCGTAGCGTTCCTTCATGAACGCGTTGAAGTGCTTCGCCACCGGCGCTGTGTCGCCGTTGAACGGGAACAGCTGCCCGATCAGATAGGCCGCCGTCTCGATGAGCCCGATGCCCGACGACTCCAACGGCTCCAGGAAGCCACCCGACAGGCCGACCGCCACGCAGTTCTTCACCCACTGCGTCTCGCGGTAGCCGATGTTGAGCGCGAGCTTGCGCGGCGTCAGCGCGTCCGACGCCGGGCCGATGTAGCGCCGCAGCGCGCGTTCCGCCTCGTCGTCGTCGCAGTACCGGCTGCTGTAGACGTGACCGATCCCGCGGCGTTCCTGCAGCCCGATGTCCCAGATCCAGCCGTGGTCCTGCGCGCTCGCGATCGTGTACGCCGCGATCGGCGCATCGGGCTTCGCATACGGCACCTGCATCGCGAGCGCGCTGTCGACGAACAGCACATCGCTCATCGACTTGAACGGTGAACCCAGCGCCTCGCCGATCAGCCGCGCGCGGAAGCCGCTGCAATCGACATAGAGCCCGGCCGTCAGCGTGCCGGCCTCCTTCGTGTGCACCGCGGCGATCGCGCCCTGTTCATCGAGGTCCACGCGATCCACCGTCGCGATCACGCGCTTCACGCCGAGCGCCTGCCCGTGCTCCGCCAGCAGCGCGGCGAAGCGCCCCGCGTCGAAGTGATACGCATAGTTCAGCGGCCCGAGGAAGTCCCCGTCGCTCGCGCGTTTCGGTCCATGCCGGGCATCGGCCACCGCCTTCTGCAAGGTCACCGCCTCCGCGAACGCGCGCCCCTCGCCGGCCTCGCCCAACAGCCAGTACGGCAGCAGTTCCGGCGCGCCGGGGCGCTGGCTCGGCTGGCTGAACGGATGGAAGTAGTGATCGGCGCCGGGCGTCCCCGGCGGCCGCACCCAATGCTCGAAACGGATGCCCTGCTTGTACGTCGCCGAACAGGCCTCGAGGAATTCCGCCTCGGCGATGCCGATCGCCGACAGCGTGCCGCGGATCGACGGGAAGGTCCCTTCGCCCACGCCGATGATGCCGATGTCGCTGGACTCCACCAGCGTGATGCGGACGCCGCCGTGCGTGGTGCCGAGCTGTCGCGCGAGGAACGCGGCGGTCAGCCAGCCGGCCGTGCCGCCACCGACGATGAGGATGTCCTGGATGGGCTGCATGCGCTTGTCTCCTGATGTTGTGGGGCGCGGTCCGATCTACGGGTAAATGATAGTGAGCAAAATGACAACGATGTCAATCGACCCGTTGACAGCGTTGTCATGCGTTGCCTGACGATGCACTCAAATTACAAGAACAAGACCCGGAACAGAGCTTCGTATCGAAAGCCCACCAGGAGACAACATGACTGACCGCCTCATCCGCCGGCCGCGCCTCGGCCTGTCCACGCCTGTCCAGATCGCGGTCCTCGCGCTGATGGCCGGCGCCGCCCACGCCCAATCGACCGAAGCTCCCGCGCCTGCGCCGCAGGCCGAAAGCAGCAGCTCCGCGTCCTCGACCGACGCCAAGGAGAACAAGGCGCTGCCGCAGGTCGTCGTCACGGCGACCAAGCGCAGCACCTCGCTGCAGAAGACCCCGATCGCGGTGACCGCGATCAGCGCGTCGACCATCGACGACGCCCACGTCAAGAGCATGCTCGACGTGTTCAACCTCGTGCCCAGCATGCAGGGCACCGGGCAGGGCGACCACGGCATCGTGAGCATCACGCTGCGCGGCATCGGCAACGACTCCGCCAAGACCGAGTACGCCGACCCCGAGGTCGCGCTGTTCGTCGACGGCGTCTTCGCGCCGCGGCCCGAGGGCGCCGCGACCATGCTGTTCGACCTGGACGGCATCGAAGTGCTGCGCGGCCCGCAGGGCACGCTGTGGGGACGCAACTCCACCGTCGGCACGATCAACATGAAGACGGCCAAGCCGGTGTTGAAGGACAACACCGGCTACGTCGAGCTCGGCACCGGCAGCTACAACCGCCTGGGCGCGAAGGGCGCGATCAACATCCCGCTGGGCGACACGCTCGCCGCGCGCGTGGCCTTCATCCACGAGCAGCACGACGGCTACGTCGACTACCAGAAGCCCACGCAGTACACGCTGGCGCAGCAGCAGGCGGCGTACAACGCGGGCAACACGGGCGGCACCTTCCCGCCGTTCCAGCCGATCAACTACAACCTGTTCACCACCGGCGGACCGAAGTACAACGCGCAGGACCAGACCGCCGCGCGGCTGAGCTTCCTGTGGCAGCCGATCAAGGCCTTCCGCTGGGACGTGTCGGTCGAGCAGTTCGCCGACCGCGGCACGCCGGCGATGAGCCTGATGCAGACGCCGCGCGAAGGCCAGAAGTTCTGGTCCGCGCTGATCGACACGGCGCCGTCGCTCAAGCGCGACTCCACGTCGATCCGCAGCCGCGCCGAGTACGACATGGGCGGCATGTCGCTGGCCTACGTCGCGGGCTACACGCACTTCAAGGGCTCGGGCACCTACGACCAGGACCTCGGCGTGCAGATGCCGACCAGCTTCACGACCGGCGCCAACCACCAGGAAGACAACACCGTCTGGACCAGCTACCGCAGCCAGAGCCATGAGCTGACGCTGCAGAGCACGCAGAAGCAGACCATCGACTGGGTGCTGGGCCTGTACTACGCGGCCGAGGACAACGGCATCCGCTTCGACATCCCGATCATGAACGGGACGCAGCAGGGCACGGTGAGCTGGCAGGGCTCGTTCATCCAGCCCAAGGAGACGGTCGATTCGAAGGCCGCCTTCGGCCAGGCGACCTGGAACCTGACCGACGCGTTCCACCTGACCGGCGGCCTGCGCTACACGCACGACGACCGCAAGAACATCGGCGGCCGCGGCTGGACCTGGGCCTACAACGCGGCGGCGCCGCAGATCCCGCTCAATCCGACGATCGATCCCACCGATCCGGCCAACGGCTACCAGGCCGGCAACATCAACGACGCGCACTACAAGGGCAGCAAGACCACCTGGCTGGCGCGCGCGACCTACGACATCGACAAGAACTCGATGGCCTACGGCAGCGTGTCCACCGGCTACAAGTCCGGCGGCACCGGCGACGGCGGCCTGCCCTACGGTCCGGAGACGCTCACCAACTACGAGGTCGGCTACAAGACTTCGCTGCTGGACGGCCGCATGACCTTCAACGTCAGCGCGTACCACATGAAGTTCAAGGACTTCCAGTTCAGCGCGCCGGTGATCGTCAACGGCAACCGCCAGTTCGCGTACTCCAACGCGGAGGGCGCGAAGGTGTCCGGTCTCGAGCTCGAGACCGCCTGGATGATCACCAACGACGACAAGCTGATGCTGTCGGCCTCGTACACGAAGACCAAGCTCGGCGCGCTGGTGGCCGCGTCCAACGACTACCAGCTGCCGACCTGCTTCGACCCGACGCTGGGCGGCACCTGCCTGAACGTCACCGGCAACGAGCTGCCGCACGCGCCGAAGGTGGCGATCCAGCTGATGTACGAACACGTCTTCCCGCTCGCCAACGGCGATCAGGTCGCGCCGCGCATCAGCTACCACTACCAGTCGGCCAACTGGCTGTCGGTGTTCAACCTGGGCGAGGGCGATCGTCAGAAGGCGTATTCGACGGCGGACATCAGCGTGCGCTACTCGTCGAAGAAGAACTGGTACGTCGACGGCTTCGTGCGCAACGTCTCGGACGAGAAGATCAAGACCAGCGCCGGCAGCGCGGTCAGCTTCGCCAATCCGGTCTGGACCGCGCAGTACGCGGCGCCTCGCACCTTCGGCGTGAACGCGGGCTACAACTTCTGAGCGCTGTGCCGACTGTCCACCTGAACCGGCGATCGGCAGCGTGCGCGCTGCTGGCTGCCGGGGTGGCCGCCGCCGTTCCTGCCTCGCTCCCTGCGGCGGCCCAGGTGCTCCCGACGCGCACGCCGACCTCGGTGCTGCGCGTCGCCACATTCCCCCGATCTCGATCGCGCCGCGATCGCCGCCGCGCCGCGCTGGCGCGCGCTGCATCCGGACGTCGAGCTCAAGTTGCTGTCGATGCAGTACGCCGATCACCACCTGTCGATGACGACCGCGCTGGCGACCGGCTCCGGCCTGCCCGACGTGATGGCCATCGACCTGCGCTACATCGGCAAGTTCGCCGGCTCGGGCGGATTCGTCGACCTGAACCAGGCGCCGTTCAACGCGGCCGCGCATGCGGACGAGTACGTCCGCTTCGCAATGGCGCAGGGCGTGGGGCCGACCGGCGCGCAGGTCGCGATCCCCGCCGACATCGGCCCCGGCACGCTGATCTATCGCAAGGATCTGCTCGACCGGGCCGGTGTCAGCGAGGCGGAGATCACCCGCGACTGGTCCTCGTACCTCGCCGCCGGCGAGCGCATCCGCAAGGCCACCGGCGCGTACCGATGGCCGATGCGGCCGACCTGCGCGACATCGCGCTGCGCCAGGGGATTCAGGACGGCGAGGGGCTCTACTTCGATGCGGAGGGCCGCGTGCTCGTCGAATCGGCCCGCTTCCGCCACGCGTTCGAGCTCGGCCGCGCCGCGCGCCGCGCGGGCCTGGACGCGCGCGCGATCGCGTGGACCAACGACTGGGCGGCCGGCTTCAAGCAGGGCCGCATCGCGACGCAGATGATGGGCGCGTGGCTGGTCGGCCAGTTGCGCAACTGGATCGCGCCGCAGACGGCGGGGCTGTGGCGTTCGGCGCCGCTGCCCGGCGGCGTGCAGGCGGCCTACGGCGGATCGTTCTATGCGATCCCGAAGAAGGCCGCCAACAAGACGGCCGCTTGGGACTTCATCCGCTTGATGACGGCCGACGCGCAGGTGCAGCTCGAGTCGCTGAAGGTGCTCGACAGCTTCCCCGCGATGCGCGCGGTGCTGCGCGATCCGGTGATGGACGAACCGATCGCCTTCCTTGGCGGCCAGCGCGCGCGCCAGCTGTGGCGCGAGACCGCGTCGCAGATCCCCGCGATCCCGGTGAACCGCTTCGACGCGCTGGCCACGACGGTGATCCGCGACGAGTTCGAGCGCGTCATCGCCAAGGGCAAGGCCATCGCGGAGGCCCTGGCCGACGCGCGCCATCTCATCGAACGCCGCGCGCGCCGCCGCTGAGGTCACACGCATGTCTGCGCGTCGATTCCCCTCGCTGTCCGCACTGCGCTGGCCATCGTTCCGCCTGCCGGCGCTGCGCTCGCGGCGTCTCGCGCCTTACCTGTTCATCGCGCCGTTCTTCGCGCTGTTCCTGGTGTTCAGCCTGTTCCCGCTGGTGTTCTCGATCTACCTGTCGCTGCAGCAGTGGAATCCGGCCGAGGGCCTGCACACGATGCACTGGGTCGGGCTGGAGAACTACGGCTACGCGCTCACCGACCCGTGGTTCTGGGACGCGCTCTACAACACCGCCTGGTTCGCGCTGGTGGCCGGCGTTCCGCAGCACCTGGTGGCACTGCCTCTGGCGTTCTTCATCCATCGCCGCTTCAAGCGCGGCCGGGACCTGATCGTCGGCGCGTATTTCGTCCCGTACATCACGTCGAGCGTCGCGATCGCGCTGATCTTCACCACGCTGTATTCCAAGGACTACGGCCTGATCAACGCCGCGTTGGCCGAGCTGACGCGCATCCCTTTCATCGGCAGTCCGCTGGCCTCGCTGACGGCGCTGAAGGACGGCGGCATCGACTGGCTGGGAGACGCCGACGTCACGCGACCCGCCGTGGCCTTCGTCGTGTTCTGGCGCTACCTGGGCTGGAACCTCGTGCTCTATCTGTCGGGCCTGCAGGTCATCGACAAGGACCTCTACGAGGCGGCGACGCTGGACGGCGCGACCGAGTGGCAGCAGTTCTGGCACGTGACGCTGCCGCTGCTCAAGCCGATGATGTTCTTCGCGGTGACGCTGACGATCATCGGCAACCTGCAGCTGTTCGAGGAGCCGTTCATCCTCGTCGACGGCGAGAAGGGCGTCGCGTCGTCGGTGATGACGACGGCGATCTTCATGTACCGGACGGCGTTCTCGGACGGCGACTTCGGCACCGCGTCGGCGATGTCGTGGTTGATGTTCGTGCTGATCGCCGTGCTGACCTGGGTCAACGCGCGGCTCTTCGGCCGCGATCCGCGGAGTCGCCATGACACGCGGTAAGAAGAACTGGCTGGCGGGGCTGATCGTCGCCGGGGGCGCGCTGCTGCTGGTGGCGCCGCTGTACTTCACCTTCGTCTTCGCGACGCATGGCCGCACGGACATCTTCAATACGCCGCCGCCGCTGTGGTTCGGCGACGCCGCACCTTCGAACCTGCGGCTGCTCGAGGAGCGCCTGCCGTTCTGGCGCAACCTCGGGATGAGCCTCTACGTCGCGTCGATGACGACGGCGCTGAACCTGCTGTTGTGCTCGCTGGCCGGTTACGCCTTCGCGATCTACGAGTTCCGCTTCAAGCGCACGCTCTTCGCGATCGTGCTCGGCTCGATGATGCTGCCGGCCTTCCTGCACATGATCCCGAGCTTCATGGTGATGGACGCGCTGGGCTGGATCGACGAGCCCCGCGCGCTGTATGTGCCGGCGGCCGCGAGCGCGCTGGGCATCTTCCTGATGCGGCAGTACATCGGCTCCGCGATCCCGCCCGACCTGATCGACGCCGCACGCATCGACGGCTGCGGCGAGCTGCGCATCTTCTGGAGCATCGTGCTGCCGCTGCTGACGCCCGCGCTGGGCACGCTGGGGCTGATCACCTTCATCGCGAGCTGGAACAACTTCGTCGCGCCGCTGGTCGTCATGCGCTCGGCCGAGAACTACACGCTGCCGCTGGCGCTGCGCTCGATGCAGGCGCCCAACAACACCGAATGGGGCGCGCTGATGATCGGCAGCGCCATCGCGATGCTGCCGCTGCTGGTGGCGTACTTCTTCAGCGCCCGGCGGCTGGTCGCCGGGCTGACCTCGGGAGCCGTGCGCGGCTGAGGCCGGCACGCTCCCCCGCAACCGACCGCCGGAAACGCCATGTCCTCTCCCGCGATTCCTTCGACCTCTTCGATTCCCTCGATCTCTTCGACCACGACTGCCACCACCATGCACGCGAACGACGCCAACCCCGCCGCAGACACCGCCACCTTCCAATCGCTGATCCAGTCGTTGCCCGCGGACTTCCAATGGGGCTCCGCCACCAGCGCCGCGCAGATCGAGGGCGCGGCCCGCGAGGACGGCAAGGGCGAGTCGATCTGGGACCGCTTCTGCGCCCAGCCGGGCCGCATCAAGGACGCGTCCAACATCGACGTGGCCTGCGACCACTACCGCCGTTATCCCGAGGACGTGAAGCTGATGAAGTGGCTGGGGCTGGACGCCTACCGCTTCTCGTTCTCCTGGCCGCGCGTGCAGCCGCTGGGACGCGGCGCGTGGAACGAGGCCGGCTTCGCGTTCTATGACCGGCTGATCGACGAACTGCTCGCCGCGGGCATCAAGCCCAACGCGACGCTCTACCACTGGGACCTGCCGCAGGCGCTGGACGATTCGATCGGCGGACTGCTGTCGCGCGACGTGGTCCCGCTGTTCGCCGAGTACGCCGCCGAGATCGCGCGGCGCTTCGGCGACCGGTTGTCGACGATCGCCACGCTGAACGAGCCGTGGTGCTCGGCCACGCTGGGCTACGAGACGGCGCAGTTCGCGCCCGGCCACACCAGCCGGGCCGAGGCCTACCAGGTCTCGCACCACCTGCTGATGATGCACGGCGCCGCGATGCAGGCGATGCGCGCGGTCGGTTCCAAGGCCCAGCTCGGCATCGTGCTGAACCACACGCCGTCCTTCCCGGCCGACCCGCTCAGCGAGGACGACCGCCGCGCCGCGCGCATCGACGACGGCACCAACGTGCGCTGGTACATGGACCCGGTGTTCCGCGGCCAGTACCCGGCGGACATCGTCGAGCACCTGGGCGCCGACGCGCCGAAGGTCCAGGACGGCGACCTCGCGCTGATCCAGCAGCCGCTGGACTTCCTGGGCATCAACTTCTACACCCGCAGCGTGCTCAACGGGCAGCAGCAGTTCGTGACGCCGCCGGGGGAGCTCGGCTTCACCGACATGGGCTGGGAGATCTACCCGCAGGCGCTGACCCAGCACCTGCTGCGCATCACGCGCGAGTACACGCCGCCGCCGATCGTCATCACCGAGAACGGCATGGCCAACGCGGACAGCGTCGTCGACGGCCGCGTGCCTGACGCGGCGCGCATCGCCTACCTGCGCGGCCACCTGGAGGCGCTGGCGCAGGCGGTGGCGCTGGGCGCGGACGTGCGTGGCTATTTCTACTGGAGCTTGCTGGACAACTTCGAGTGGAACTCGGGCTATCTCAAGCGCTTCGGGTTGTTCCACGTCGACTATGCGTCGCAGCAGCGACTGGCCAAGGACAGCGCGCACTGGTACCGCGACGCGATCTCGGCATTCAAGGCCGGTCGCTGACGGGCGCGTTGAAAGGCGCGTTGATGGGGACGTTGAGCGCGACGCGCTAAACACCGGCCGCAACGGCGTCCGTCACCGGGATCCGGCGACGGACTGTGGCAGCATCCATGACTTTTCGGGGCAGGCGACCCACTTGCCCCGCAAACGCATGGAGCATCGGTGAAGGAGCACAAGGCATGACACAGGGCGCAACGGCGCCAGCGCGGTTGCTGGCGGATGTGGGCGCGACGCACGTGCGTTTCGCCAGCCAGGGCGGTGCGGCCGAGCCGCTGGAACACGTGGCGCGGTATGTCTGCCAGGACTTCGACACGCTCGCGGACGCCATCTTCTATCACCTGCATCGCGAGGGCCTGCCGACGCCGCGCAGCTGCGCGATCGGCATCGCGACAGCGGTCACCGGAGACCACGTCCGGATGACCAATCACCACTGGAGCTTCTCCACGCGGGCGCTGCAGTCGGCGCTCGGGGCGGAGCGGCTGCTGGTGATCAACGACTTCACGGCGCTGGCGCTGGCGTTGCCGACGATCGGGCCGCAGTCCACGCGCAAGGTCGGTGGCGGCGAAGCCGTCGTCGGTGCGGCGCGCGGGTTGGTCGGACCAGGGACGGGATTGGGCGTCTCGGGGCTGTTGCCGTCCGAGGATGGGACCTCGATGGTCGCCGTCGGCGGTGAGGGCGGGCATGCGACGCTCTCGTCGTACGAGCCCGAGGAGCGTGCCGTGCTCGACCTGCTGCATCGTCGCTTCGGTCATGTGTCGGCGGAGCGCGCGGTGTCCGGGCCTGGACTTGAAAATCTCTACACGGCGCTCGCCGAACTGCGCGGACTCAAGCTCGCACCCGGCGAAGGTCGGACCGCGCCGGCCATCACCGCCGCCGCGCTCGCCGGCGAACCCTTCAGCAGCGACGTCGTCAGCATGTTCTGCGCGCTGCTCGGCGACATCGCCGGCCACGTCGCGCTCACGCTGGGCGCGCGCGGCGGGCTCTACATCGGCGGTGGCATCGTGCCTCGCCTCGGCGAGTGGTTCGATCGCAGCCCGTTCCGGACGCGTTTCGAGACCTGTGGACGATTGACGTCATATCTGCGAGCAATCCCCACGTTCGTCGTCCACGAGGCGGATCAGGCGCCGTTGCTCGGTGCAAGCCGCGCGCTTGACCGGGATGTGCTGACGCACTGAGGGCGGTTGTCCTTCTTCGGTCGGGGCGTTGGCCGCCGATGCATGGGGCCTTGGCGTCAAGCGCCAAAACCCCACGCATCGCCGTCCCCCATCACTGTCATCCTTCCACGGGTTTGCGACTGAGGACTGTGAAGGTGGCGACCGAGGACTGCGATGAAAAGCGGCCGGGGACTTGGTAGTCGCCGGCCGTCCGTTGCGGGGTCAGGTGTTACCAGATCCGGATGCGGTCCTCGCTGGGCTTGAACATCTTGTCGCCCGGCTTGGTCTTGAAGGCCTCGTGGAAACCGTCGTGGTTGACGGCGGCGCCGTTGGCACGGAACTCCGGCGGCGAGTGCGGATCGATCGTCAGCAGTTGCAGCTTGCGCTCGTCACGCGCCTTCTCGCGCCAGGCCTGCGACCAGCCCATGAAGAAGCGCTGCTCACCCGTGTAGCCGTCGATCACCGGAGCCGGCTTGCCGCCCAGCGAGCGCAGGTAGGCCTTGTAGGCGATCTGCAGGCCGGACAGGTCGGCGATGTTCTCGCCCAGCGTCAGCTTGCCGTTCAGGTGCTTGCCGGCGATGGGCTCGTACCCCTCGTACTGCGCGACCAGCTTCGCACCGATCGCGTCGAAGGCCTTGCGGTCGTCGTCGGTCCACCAGTTGCGCAGCTTGCCGTCACCGTCGAACTGGCTGCCCTGGTCGTCGAAGCCGTGGCTGATCTCATGACCGATCACCGCGCCGATGGCACCGTAGTTCACCGCATCGTCCGCCTTGGTGTTGTAGAAGGGCGGTTGCAGGATGGCGGCCGGGAAGACGATCTCGTTGAGCGTCGGGTTGTAGTACGCGTTGACCGTCTGCGGCGTCATCAGCCATTCGCGCCGATCGACCGGCTTGCTGGCCTTGGCGGCCTGGCGCTTCCATTCGAAGGTCGATGCGCGCAGGTTGTTGCCCACCGCGTCGCCCGCCTTGACTTCCAGCGCGGCATAGTCGCGCCAGACGTCGGGGTAGCCGATCTTCACCATGTACTTCGACAGCTTGTCCTGCGCCTGCGCCTTGGTCGACGGCGTCATCCAGCTCAGCTTGTCGATCGACTCCTTGTACGAGGCCAGCAGGTTGTTGACCAGCTCCACCATCCGCGCCTTGTCCGCGGCGGGGAAGTAGCGCGTGACGTAGACCTCGCCGACGGCCTCGCCCAGCGCGCCGTTGACGTTGCCCACCGCCTGCTGCCAGCGCGGCAGCGGGCTCTTCGCGCCGGTCAGCGCCGCGCCGTGGAAGGCGAAGTGCGCGTCGCGGTAGACCTTGGGCAGCGTCGAGGCGTTGGCGTCGATCGTGCGGAAGGTCAGGTAGAGCTTGAGGTCGTCCAGCGGCGCTTCGCCCAGGATCTTCGCGGCGCCCGTCAGGTAGCTCGGCTGCGAAGCGGAGAGCTTGTCCAGGCCCGGCAGCGAGGCGGCGGTGAAGAAGGCGTTCCAGTCGAAGCCCGGTGCCTTCTGCGCCAGCTCGGCCGGCGTCATCGGGTTGTAGGTCTTCTGCGGATCGCGCAGCTCGACCTTGTCCCATTGCACCTGGGCCAGACGCTCCTCGAGTGCCAGCACGCGCTGCGCGCTGCCCGCCGGATCCGCGATGCCCGCGGCCTTCGCCAGCTTCTGCAGGTAGTCGACGTAGGCGCCTCGCGCCTTGGACAGGCGCTCGTCGTCCTTCTTCAGGTAGTAGTCGCGGTCCGGCAGGCCCAGGCCGCCTTGCCAGGTCTGCAGGCGGTTGATGGTCGGGTCCTGGTAGTCGGCCTCGATGCCCAGCGGCACCGGCAAGTCGACGACGCCGGTCTGCGCACCCAGCCAGGTGGCCAGCTGCTCGCGTGTCTGGATCGCCGCGATGCTGTCCAGCAGCGGCTTCACCGGTGCGAGGCCGGCCTTGTCGATCGCCGCGGTGTTCATGTAGGCGGCGTAGTAGTCGCCGATCTTCTGCTCGACGGTGCCGGCCTTGGCCTTCTTCTTCGAGAGGTCCTCGATGATCGAGCGGGCCCGCTTGTCGGAGAGATCCGCCAGCAGGTGGAAGGCGCCGTAGGAGGACTTGTCTGCGGGGATCTCGGTGGTCGAGAGCCAGTGGCCGTTGGCGGCGCGGAAGAGGTCGTCCTGCGGTCGGACCGACTTGTCGTAACCCTTGAGATCCAGACCCGATTGCGGCTGTGCCGCCATCGCGAAGCCGCCCAGCTGCATCAGCAGGGCGAGGGTGGTGAGGCGGAGGACATTCTTCATCGCAAGCAGCTCTTGAGCGCGGGCCGGGCCCGACGAGGCCGCCAGCCTATGCCAGAAGACAGCCCCATGACAAAAGGCATGAGGCCGTCTGTGGCGCCCGTCGCACCGGGGCTTTCCAGCTTGCCGGGAGGCGCCTCAAGTGGCTGCGCACCGCCCGCCGGTACTCGCCATCGCCCCGACCTTTACCTCCGCTTTACCGGAGGCACGGTCCGCTGTTCCGGTGAGGCCGTTGAGGCCGTTGAGGCCGATGGCCGGCGCTGCCGATGCCGGCGACCTCGTGCTCAGCGTGAGGGCCGCGATGACGAGCGCCGCGCCGATCCATTCCTGCATGGCCGGATGCTGGCCCAGCGCGACGCTCATCAGCAGCGCCGACACCGGCACGCCGTTCAGGAACAGTGTCCCGCGCGAAGCGCCCAGTTGCCGCACGCCGAAGTTGAACGCGACCACCGCCGCCACCGTGGGCACTGCCGCGATGTAGATCAGATGCGGCGCGACGGTCGTCACGTCCTGCCAGGCAGGCGCGTCGATCCAGCCGCCGGCGGTGGCGACGAGCGCGAAGGCCACCTGCCAGGGCAGCGCCGCGATGGCGGTCAGGCCGGTGTATTCCAGCGGACTGAGGTCCGGCACCTTCGCCGCGCCCCGCGTGTAGAGCACCCAGCCGACCGTGCCCAGCAACGTCAGCGCGTCGCCGAGCAGCATGTGCGGCGGACCGTCGGTGCGCCCCAGCACGCCGGAGACGAGGATGACGCCGCTGAGCGCCAGCACCGCCGCGCCGGCCACCGCGATACCCGGCCGCTGACCGTCGAGCAGCCAGCGCAGGAGGATCGTCGTCATCGGCAACGTCGCCATCAGCACCGCGCCGTGCGAGGGCAGCGACAGCTTCAGCCCCTCCAGCACCAGGATGCCGAAGAAGCCGTAGCCCAGCACGCCGTAGCGCGTCAGCGTGCCCCAGTGGGCGCGGAGCTTGGCCCAGGGCCGTTCGCCGAAGAAGACGACCAGCAGCGTCATGCCGACACCCGCGAGCAGGTAGCGCACCGCCGTGAACCAGATGGGATCGAGCCGGCTCAGCACCGGCTTGCCGACGAGGAACAGGCTGCCCCACGAGATCGCCGCGAACAGCATCGCGACGGTGGCGGCATAGGGGTTGGAGAGGCTGATGGCGCCCTTCGCTTTCGCAAGACTTCGATGGGAGGGAAGTCTGGGCGCCGCCTCGCGCGGGGTCCATGCGCATCTTTGGAACACGCGTTCCGAGAATGTGAACAACGGTCCCGCGGCGGCTTGTCAGAATGCGGACCCATGGAGCTGTACCAGCTGAAGAGTTTTCTGGCCGTCGTGGCCGAACGCAACCTGACCCGCGCCGCGGAGAAGGTGTTCACGTCCGTGCCCGCCGTCAGCGCGCAGATCAAGGCGCTGGAGGAGGAACTCGGCGTCCAGCTGTTCGAACGCAGCTCGCGCGGCATGACACTGACGATCGCCGGCGAGAAGCTGGCCGAGGAAGCTCGACGGACGCTGGACGCCGCGCAGCGCCTGCGCCAGGCGGCGGCGCAGATCCGCGGCGACGTCCAGGGCGTGCTGCGCATGGGCACGGTCAGCGACCCGATCTCGCTGCGCTTGGGCGAGGTGCTGGTCAAGCTGGCGGAACGGCATCCCGGAATCGGTCTGCAGTTGATGCAGCGTCTGTCGCTGCACAGCGTGCAGGCGCTGCGCCGGGGCGAGGTCGATTGTGCGTACGTGCTCCATGACGGCGAGACCGCCGAGGGGTTGATCGTCAATCGCCTGCGACGGATGGAACTCGCGGTCGCGGTGCCGCGCCGCTTCGCGGACCGCGATTGGCCGGTGTCGCGCGACGCGCTGCTGTCGCTGCCGTGGATCGGCACGCCGGTGGACTGCGGTCTGCGCGCCGCGGCCGAACGCCTCTTCCAGAGCGCTGGCCGCGAGCCGCCGCACAGCCTGATGGCCGAGACCGAAGCCGCCGTGCGCGGCATGGTCGCCAGCGGCCTCGGCGCCGCCGTGCTCCGGCTGGATCAGGCGCAGGCCGCCGTCGACGCCGGCGAGTTGCGCATCTGGCCGCACTGGCAGGACGAGACCTGGCTGTGCTGGCTCCAGAAGGATGGCCCCGAGGAGCATGCGCTGACCGCGCTGCGCGAGCTGGTCGAGGAAGTCTGGCGGGAATGAACGAACGTTCGGGTTGATTTTTCGACCGATCGGTCGGGCTGCGATACTCCGTCGATCACAACGGAGACTGCATCGTGGAGACTCTGCAGATATCGACCGACACGCGTGGCGTGACCCGCGTGACGATGAACCGGCCCGAGGTGTTCAACGCCTTCGATGAAGCGATGATCGTGGACCTCGATGCCGCTTTCGTGCGACTTGGCCAGGATCCTGCCGTCCGGATCGTGGTGCTGGAGGGCGCCGGCAAGGCCTTCAGCGCCGGTGCCGATCTCCAATGGATGAAGCGCGCGTCGGAAGCGACGCAGGCGTGGAACGTCGAGGACGCGCGCCGATTCTCCGGCATGCTGGACCGCATCGCCCGCTGCCCGAAACCGACGATCGCGAAAGTCCACGGCGTGGCGCTGGGTGGGGGCGTCGGATTGACGCTGGCCTGTGACATCGCCGTCGCCACGGCGGGCGCGCAGTTCGCCGTCAGCGAGGCCCGCTTCGGGATCCTGCCGTCGGTGATCGGCCCCTACGTGATCAACGCCGTCGGCCCGCGTGAGGCGCGTCGGCTGGCGTTGACCGCCAGTCGCATTCCCGCCGCCGAGGCACTGAGAATCGGCCTGTTGCATGAGGTCGTCGAGAGCGACGCGGCCGGCGGACTTGACGGCGCCGTTGAGCGCTGGATCGCGGAGCTGCTGATGAACGGCCCTCAGGCGCAGGCGGAGATCAAGACGCTGTTCGCGCAGCTCGAGGTCGGACCGGTGAGCGGCGAGGTCCGCGAACTGACGGCCCAGACCATCGCCCGCGTGCGCATGGGCGCCGAGGCGAAGGAGGGCTTCGCCGCATTCCTCGCCAAACGACCTCCCGCCTGGGTGCCGAAGCCCGACGGTGCAGCGTAGAGGTGACAGGACGCGGGTCGGCGCGCGATGCGCCGCTTCGCAGGATCGACAGCGAGACACGAAGAGAAGATCAGGAGACAGCAATGGCGAAATCGACGGGATCCTGGCGCATTGCGACGGCCGAAGCCGCGCAGGCGCCGGTGGCGGTGATCGGCGCGGGCGTGATGGGCGCGGGCATCGCGCAGGTGGCGGCGCAGGCCGGTCACCCGGTCCAGCTGATGGATCTGCGTGAGGGCGCCGCCGCTGCGGCGATCGCGCAGATCGGCAAGGCGCTCGACGGACTCGTGTCCAAGGGACGCCTGGAGGCGGCCGAGCGCGACGCGGTGATGGGCCGGCTCTCGCCGGCCGCCGCGACGGTTGAATTGAAAGACGCGGCGCTCGTGATCGAGGTGATCGTCGAGAAGCTCGAGCCCAAGCAGGCGCTGTTGCGTGAACTCGACGCCCTGCTGCCGCCCGATGCGCTGATCGCGTCCAACACCTCTTCCATCAGCATCACCGCGCTCGCCAACGGCATGGCGACGCCGCGCCGCCTGGTCGGCATGCACTTCTTCAATCCAGTGCCGCAGATGAAGCTCGTCGAGGTTGTTGGGGGCGCGGAGACCGCCTCCACCGCCGCGTCGGCGATCGAACAGTTGTCGCGCCGCTGGGGCAAGACGCCGGTGCACGCGAAGTCGACGCCGGGGTTCATCGTGAACCGCATCGCGCGGCCGTACTACGCCGAAACGCTCGCGTTGCTGCAGGAACTGGCCGGGTCACCCGCGCAGCTGGACCGCGCGCTGCGCGGCGCCGGCTTTCGCATGGGGCCTTGCGAGTTGATGGATCTGATCGGACACGACACCAACTACCTGGTGACGCAGTCGGTGTTCGAGGCCAACTTCGGCGACAAGCGATATCAGCCGTCGCTGGTGCAAAAGGCGCTGGTCGACGGCGGCCGGCTGGGACGCAAGTCCGGCAAGGGCTTTTACAACGGCGTGCCCGCCGTCGCGCCACCGGCCGCTCCCGCCGAGGAGGACGTCGGTCCGGTCACGCTGGCGGGACAGGGCGTGTTGATCGACCGGCTCGGCGACTGGATGATGACGCGCGGCGTCACGTTCGAGCGCGATCTGACGGCGGACTGGCAGGGCGTGGCCATCGAGGGTCTGCAGTTGCACTTCACTCGAGGGCGTTGCGCCGCACAGCTGGCGCATGAGCGCAGCCAGCCCGGCCTGGCCGTGATCGACTGGCCACTGGTCCCGGACCGCATTGACGGCCTGGCCATCGCCTTTGCGCCGCGCATCGAGGCGGCGCTGCGGACGCGCGCCGAAACGCTGCTGCGCAGCCTCGGCTGGGAGCCGCTGGTCCTGCGCGACGTGCCTGGTCTCGCCGTCGCGCGGACGATCGCGATGCTCGTCAACGAAGGCGCCGACGCGGTCTGGCAGGGGGTCTGCGACGAGGTCGGCGCCGACACGGCGATGAAACTCGGCGTCAACTATCCGGCAGGCCCCTTCGAATGGCTCGCGCTGCTCGGCGCGCCGGTCGTCGTCGACATGCTCGACGGGCTCTTCGACGCGTATCGCAGCGAGCGCTACCGCGTCAGCCCGCTGCTGCGGCAGCGCCTGTGGGCCTGAACGGCAGGCTCGCACCGACCGGACCTGGATCCGGACATGAAAAAAGCGACCCGCGGGTCGCTTTTTCATTGGCGCTTTCGAGCGCAGTCCGGACGCCTCAGAGCAGCATGCGCAGGTGCGCTTGCGCCTGCAGCAGCGGCGGCAGGCAGTGCTCGACCATCTGCTCCATGCTCATGCGCGTCGCGTGGACGCTGATGGCCATCGCGGCGACGGTGTCGCCCTTGTAGTTCTTCAGCGGCACGGCCACCGAGCGCAAGCCTTGCTCCAGCTCCTGGTCGATCAGCGCGTAGCCCTGGGCGCGGGCGCGGGCGATCTCGATGCGCAGGCGTTCCGGATGCGTGATCGTGTGCGGGGTCAGCGCGGTCAGTTCCTGGCGGGCGATGAAGGCGTCGACTTCCGCTTGCGGTTGAGCCGCCAGCAGCACGCGGCCGTTGCCGGTGCAGTAGGCCGGCACGCGAGTGCCCGGCTGCAGCGTCGGGGAGACGACGCGGCCCGCGCTCGTCGCCGAGATGCAGATCACGTCATTGCCGTCCAGAACGCCGGCCGACGAAGCTTCCTTCATCGCATACGCCAGCTTGTGCAGCTCGGGTTCGATGATGCGCGGCAGGCGGGCGGAGTGCATGTAGCTCTGGCCCAGGCGAAGCACCTTCGGGGTCAGCGCGAACATCTTGCGGTCCTGCGAGACAAAGCCCAGATGGGTCAGCGTCAGCAGGTAGCGGCGGGCGGCCGCGCGGGTCAGGCCGGTGCGGCCGGCGACCTCGCTGATGGTCAGTCTGGGGCGTTCCTGATCAAAGGCTTCGATCACGGCCAGGCCTTTTTCCAGGCCGGCGACCAGATCACGCTTCAGCGGACCGGTACGGACTTCAGCGTCAGGGGAGGGGACGACCGCTTGGATTGCGGTCAGTTCATCATCGTGGGCTCGTGCAGCGGACATGGCGGGAGGGAGGACGTGCGTTTGACGCCCAAATCTGCTGGGCGTAAGCAGGTGATGTCCACGACTATAGGGACAACCCTGTGAAGAATGTTTGCCAGGGCAAATGTTTTATCCGCAAATCGCACGCTCATGCATCAAATTGGTGCGTTTTCTGCGCAGAACGCCCCACCGCCTTGGTCAGGTGGTGTACGTGGGCGTTCAGCGGGAAAAAGGTGCGCGAAACCGCGGTCGGTGGTCGCTAAGCAGGCGGTCAATAGTCAGACATCATGCTTGTCACCGCATACCCTACATATATGAGCGGTATGCGCCATCAAACGAAGTCAGTATCACACGCGGTGTGCGATTGGCGCCTACGTGGTCCTACGTGCGCCCATGACTATTTCTTTGCCGCCCCCAACCTTTGGCTATGGGTCCGTTCGCAGTGGTTGGCTCGATCAACGCTCTCGCCCTGCACCAAAATGAGGTCAGACAACCTGGGCGACTGCTGGAATTCTCAAACGCTTCTCGGAATGCCGCGTTCAGCCATGAACGAGGGACAGGAAGCCGGTCACCACCGGCGCCTGAGCAGGTCAGACGCGCTCGACGACGACCGCGATGCCCTGGCCCACGCCGATGCACATCGTGCACAGCGCGTAGCGGCCCTGGATGCGGTGGAGCTGGTTGATCGCCGTCGTGACCAGCCGGGCGCCGCTGGCGCCGAGCGGGTGGCCCAGCGCAATCGCGCCGCCGTTGGGGTTCACGCGAGCGTCGTCGTCCTGCAGGCCGAGGTCTCGCAGCACCGCCAAGCCCTGGGCGGCGAAGGCTTCGTTCAGTTCGATGACGTCCATCTGGTCCAGGGTCAGGCCCACCTGGGCCAGGACCTTCCGCGTCGCCGGCGCAGGGCCGATGCCCATGATGCGCGGCGCAACGCCGGCCGTCGCCATGCCGAGCACGCGTGCCCGCGGGGTCAGGCCGTGCCGGGCGATCGCGGCTTCGCTGGACATCAGCAGCGCGCAGCTGCCGTCATTGACACCGGACGCGTTACCGGCAGTCACGCTACCGTCCGGTCGGACGACACCCTTGAGCTTGGCCAGCGCCTCCAGGCTGGTCTCGCGCGGGTGCTCGTCCTGGCGCACGATGACGGCGTCGCCCTTCTTCTGGGGAATCGTGACCGGGCAGATCTCGGCGTCAAAGAATCCGTTGCGCTGCGCGGCCAGCGCCTTGGTTTGGCTGGAAAGCGCCATGCGGTCCTGCGCGTCGCGCGCGATGGCGAAATCGACGGCAACGTTCTCGGCCGTTTCCGGCATCGCGTCGACGCCGTACTGCGCCTTCATCCTCGGATTGATGAAGCGCCATCCGATGGTCGTGTCGTAGATGGCATTGGCGCGGGAGAATGCGGTCTCCGCCTTGGGCATGACGAAGGGCGCGCGGCTCATGCTTTCGACGCCGCCGGCGATCATCAGATGGGCTTCACCGGCCCGGATTGCTCGGGCGGCGCTGCCGACGGCGTCCATGCCGGAGCCGCACAGCCGGTTCAGCGTCACGCCGGGCGCGCCGATGGGCAGGCCAGCCAGCAGGGCGGACATGCGCGCCACGTTGCGATTGTCTTCGCCCGCCTGATTCGCGCAGCCGTAGAACACGTCGTCCAGCGCTTCCCAGTCCAACGACGGGTGACGCGCCATCAGGGCCTGGATCGGTACCGCACCCAGATCGTCCGCGCGAATCGACGACAGGGCGCCGCCGTAACGCCCGAAAGGGGTGCGCTGCGCATCGCAGATGAAGGCGTGCATGAAAAGTCTCCTGTATCTTTATGAGAATGCGAGGTTCGGAGGATCATAGGGGGGTGCAGGAAAAACCTGTGACAAGTTGCACGATCCCCCCGCGATCATGCGCAACGCCGTACGGTTGACGCGCTTTTGATTTAAGTTGCGCCCCTCCGCAGCCGAAGCTGCTGACGAGGGCGTCCGAACAGGGACGCGGAACTACAAGAATGAAGGACAGATCGGCAGACCCGCTCATCGATGTGAACCAGCTGAAAGTCGGGATGTTCATCCATCTCGACCTCGGCTGGATGTCGCATCCGTTTCCGCTCAGCAGCTTCAAGCTGAGTTCGGAAGAGCAATTGCTGATTCTTCGCCGTCTTGGCCTCAAGCAGGTGCGCTGGAGTCCGGGCAAGAGCGACCTGCCGCTGGAGGCGACGCCGATGCCCGCGCCGATGCCCGCGGCCGCCGTCGTCGAGGAAAACCGCAGCGCCGAAGACGAGGTCCGCGAACGCCATCGCCGCCTGTTGGCCGAGCAGCGCGAGGCGCTGCTGCTGTGCGAGCGCCAGTACGCCGAGGCCGCGAGTGCCCTGCGCGACCTGATGGACCTCGTGCCGCGCGAGCCGACGGACGCGCGAGACCGGTCGTCCGCGTTGTCCCGGGCGCTGCTGGACAAGATGCTGGTCGAGGGCGACATCAACATCCGCCTGCTCAACGAAGGCGCCGGCGACCGCGGCACCGCGCATGCGCTCAACGTCGCCGTGATCGCGATGCTGCTGGGCCGCGCCTTCGGCCTCGGCCGCGACGAGATGCTGGACCTCGGGCAAGGCGCGCTGCTCCACGACATTGGCAAGATGGAGCTGACCGCCCGATTCCGTCACCGTGACGACAGCTTCACCGCCGCCGAGGTCGCCGCCTACCAGCAGCACGTCGCCAAGGGAGTGGTGCTGGGACAGAAGATGGGCGTGGGGGCTGGGCCGCTGCTGATCATCGCGCAGCATCATGAACACGCCGACGGCAGCGGCTTCCCGCAGCGCCTGAACGCAGACCGCATGAGCATCGGCGCCCGCATCGTGGCGCTCGTCAACCGTTTCGACGGCCTGTGCAATCCGCTGCTCAGCTCCAAGGCGATGACCCCCCACGAAGCGCTATCCCTGATGTTCGCGCAGGGACGCAGCCGTTTCGACGCCACCATGCTCAACGCCTTCATCCGGATGATGGGCGTGTATCCGCCGGGCTCCGCCGTGCAACTGACCGACGACCGCTATGCGCTGGTCGTGGCCGTGAACTCGTCGCGCCCGCTCAAGCCCAAGGTCATGGTCCACGACCCCAAGGTGCCGCGCGACGAGGCGCTGGTGCTGAACCTGGAAGAGCTGCCCGACCTCGGCATCCGCCGCAGCGTCAAGCCGCAGCAGTTGCCGCGCGCCTCGCTGGACTACCTCAGCCCGCGCAGCCGCATCGCCTACTTCTTCGAGTCCGCCGGTGTGACCTCCCTCCCGCCGCCACCCCCCGGGGAGATGGCTGCGTGAATCTGCCGACCCGAGCCACCGCCGCATCTCCCGCGGTGTTCAACACCGCGTTCCTGCCGCTGATCGACGGCCTGCAGGAAGCGGTGTGGCTCGTGGACGCGCGCACCCACAGCGTCGTGGCAGTCAACCACGCGTCGCAGCAGTTGCTCGGACTGCAGGCCAGGGACCTGGTCGGAAGCAGCGTCGAATCGCTGGCTTCCACGCCGGAGGACGCGCTGTTCTGGATGGACGCCGCGATCGGCCGTCGCGAGAGCCTGCACACCGACACGATGATGCGTCACGCCGACGGCCGGCATGCTGTGGGTCTCCCGCCGCATCAGCTACGTCGCGCAAGCGCAGGGCGACGGCCTGTGGCTGATCGCGATGCGCGACCAGACCCAGCAGCGCCAGCATGACGAAGAGCGGGAGACGCTGCTCGCCGAACTGCGTGCCACGCTCGAATCCACTGCGGATGGCATCCTGGTCACGGACCTGGCCGGCCGGATCCGCAGCTTCAACCAGCGGCTGGCGTCGCTATGGGGCATTCCCGAAGACCTGCTCAACGATCGCAATGACGACGCCGTCCAGGCCTGGATGCGGCGCAGCGTCGTCGACGGTGCCGCCTACGCCATGCGGCTCGGCGCGATCCAGGAATCACCGCTGCTGCACACCAGCGACAACCTCAAGCTGATCGACGGCCGCGTGCTCGAGCGCGTATCGCTGCCGCAATGGAGCCGGGGCCGGCCGATCGGCCGCGTCTACTCGTTCCGCGACCTCAGCGAGAAGCTCGCCGCGCACCAGCGCATTGAAGAGCTGTCGCACAACGACATGCTTACCGGGCTGCCGAACCGTCGGGCGCTGATGGAACGCGTCGACTACGCGCAGGCCATGGCACGCCGCGAGACGACCCCGTTCGCGCTGCTCAACGTCGACCTCGACCGTTTCAAGCAGATCAACGACACGCTAGGCCACTCCTACGGGGACCGCGTCCTGAAGGAAGTTGCGCTGCGCCTGAAGGAGTCGCTGCGCGAGGTCGACACCGTCGCGCGGCTTGATGGCGATGAGTTCGCGCTCTTGATCCATCAGGCAGACGCCCGCGGCGCCGAGCACGCGGCGCGCCGCGTCCAGGAGGCGATGTCGCGGCCATTCTGCTTCGACACGCTGAGCTTCACGGTCACCTGCAGCACCGGCATCGCGCTGTTCCCCGGCGACGGCGCCAGCGCCGAGGAACTGCTGGCCAGTGCCGAGCGGGCCATGCACTGGGTCAAGGAAAGCGGCCGCAGTGCCTTCCGCTTCCACCAGCCGCGCAAGGACGTGGACCTGCTGTCGCGCATGCGGCTGGACCACGCGATGCGACAGGCGCTCCAGGAACACGAGTTCCGCCTGCACTTCCAGCCGCAGGTCTCGCTGGAGACCGGCGAGCTCATCGGTGCGGAGGCGCTGATCCGCTGGCGCGATCCGCTGCGCGGCGACGTGCCGCCGTCCGAGTTCATCCCCGTGGCCGAGGAGAGCGGCTTCATCGTCGCGATCGGTCAGTGGGTGCTGCAGCAGGCGGTGGCGCAGGCCGCGGCGTGGCTCCAGAAGGGGCTGCGCGTACCGGTGGCGGTCAACGTGTCGGCGCTGCAGTTTCAGCAGACGCAGTTCGTCGAGCAGGTGGCGCAGGCGCTGCGCGCCTACGACCTGCCGCCGTCGCTGCTGGAACTGGAGCTGACCGAATCCGTCCTGCTGCGCGATGCCGAGGAAGCCTTGCATCGGATGGAGGCGCTGTCGGAACTCGGCGTGCTGATGGCCATCGACGATTTCGGTACGGGCTACTCCAGCCTGGGCTATCTGAAGCGCTTTCCGATCCAGCGCCTCAAGATCGACCGCAGCTTCGTCAAGGGGCTACCGGGGGATGCGAGCGACGCCGGCATCGTCAACGCGATCGTCCAGATGGGCCGCGCGCTCAACCTGAAGGTCATCGCCGAGGGTGTCGAGACCGATGCGCAGCGCGACTTCCTGGCCCGCTGCGGCTGCCACGAGTACCAGGGCTTCCTGTGCGCGCCGGCGCTGGAGACGCGAGCCTTCGAGGAGCGTCAAACCCAGATCGCGGCGCAGGCTGAGGCCGGAAGGCTGGCCCGCGGACAGGCGGTGGCGCCGCGTGCCGCGCGCGCGTCCGTGCATCTGCTGCGCGGCGGGTGAGCCGCACTGCGCCCGAAGGTGCATCGGGATCGACCCGGAGATCGGGCGAACCGGGGTCGGGAGGTCTCTCCACTGCCTGCCGCGCGAGGGCGGCACAATGCGCCGATGGCCGCCGTCGACGGCCGGGAGACACGCGTGCTGTACAAGTTCAAGTCGAAGGCCGGGGCTGATGTCATCATGCTCGCCGCCCATGGCGATCAAGCGCTGCAGGCCCTGGGCCGCATTCCGGCTCCCCAGGGGATTCTCCAGGCGTCTGACCTGCCCGCGCTGATCGCGCAGGGAGAGTCCGCGATTGCCGAGGAGCAGCGAGCGCTGGATCGTGCCGCCGAGGAGGCCGTGGCCGACGGCCGCAAACCGCCGCCCAAGCCCGAGGTCACGTTGCGCCAGCGCCTGTGGCCGCTGCTGGAACTGATGCGTACCGCGCAGGCCGCCAGCACCGATGTGGTCTGGGGCGTCTGAGTGGACTCGACCCTGATCCTGGCCATCCGGCATGGCGAGACCGCGTGGAACCGCGAAGGCCGTTTGCAGGGACACTTGAACCTCCCGCTGAACGCTCTGGGCGAGCGTCAGGCCGAGCGGCTCGGTGCCGCGCTGGCCGAGCATCCGATCGACGCGATCTATGCGAGCGACCTGGATCGAGCCGCGGTGACGGCCCGGCATCTGGCGGCGCCGCACGGTATCGATGTCCAGCTCGATGAGCGACTGCGGGAACGCGCTTTCGGCATCCACGAGGGCAAGCTCTGGACCGAGATCGAATCCGGTTTTCCTGAGGACGCCCTCCGCTGGCGCCGGCGTGAGCCGGACTTCGAGCCGCCCGGCGGCGAGAGCCTGATCACGCTGTACGCGCGTTGCGTCGCCGTCGTGTCCGAACTGGCCGCGGCGCATGCGGGGCAGACGATCGCGATCGTCGCGCACGGCGGAGTGATGGACTGCCTGTACCGGGCCGCGACCCGCATCGACCTGCAGGCGCCGAGAAGCTGGGTCCTCGGCAACACGAGCATCAACCGACTGCTGTATTCGCCGCAAGGATTCAGTCTGGTCGGATGGAACGATGATCACCATCTGCAAGGCCTGACGCTGGATGATCCTGGCGTGCCGGGCTTCATGCCGGCCACGACGGTGACAGCCAAGGCCTGAGCGCCGGATCGCCGGCTCCCTCGAGGGACGGCGGCCGCGGAGATCGACAGAAGCGCCGCATCGAGCGCTCATCGAGGAGACACATGACCGACGCACAGATCATCGTGCTGGCCACGCCGGTGTTCTTCGCCCTGATCGGGCTTGAGTACTGGGTCGGCCTGCGCCGCGGCCGCAACACCTACCGCCTGAACGATGCAGTGAGCAGCATCGCGCTGGGCATGCTCAGCCAGGTGGTGGGCGTGCTGACCAAACTTTTCACGCTGGGGATCTACACCTGGGTCTTCGAGCGGGCGGCCTTGACCCAACTGGACGCAGGTGCCTGGTGGGTCTGGCTGCTGGGGCTGCTGCTGTACGACTTCCTCTACTACTGGCACCACCGGCTCGGTCACACGACCGCGCTGCTCTGGGCCGCGCATGCCGTCCACCACCAGAGCGAGGACTACAACCTCTCCACCGCGCTCCGCCAGACCGGGAGCGGTTGGCTGGTGGGCTGGATCTTCTACATGCCGATGGCCATCCTCGGCTTCCCGCCGCTGGTGTACGCAGTCGTCGCGCTGATCGACTTGCTGTACCAGTTCTGGGTGCACACGCAGCAGATCGGCAAGCTCGGCTGGTTCGACCGCTGGTTCTGCTCGCCGTCCAATCACCGCGTGCATCATGCCGTCAACGATCCCTATCTTGATCGCAACTACGGCGGAATCCTCATCATCTGGGACCGGATGTTCGGCAGCTTCCAGGAGGAGCTGGATCGCGAGCCCTGCGTTTACGGCACCCGGGATGCGCTGAAGAGCTGGAGCCCCTGGACCGCCAATGTCCAGGTCTATGCCAAGTTGCTGACCAAGACGCGACGCACGACGCGCTGGCGGGACAAGTTGCGCCTCTGGTGGGAGCCCGCGCACTGGGAGCCCGGTGTCGGCGCCCGCATAGCGCCCGGATATGACCCGCACACCAGGCCGCTGTTCGACCCGAAGGTCTCGTCCTCGCACGCCTGGGCAGCGGGAGCGATGTTCCTGCTGCTGCTCGTCGCCGTCGCGCTGTTCCTCTGGAACGCCCATCGACTCGGTCCGATCGAGCAGATCGCCGTCCTCGCCGGACTTCTGGCGGGGCAGGTGCTGACCGCGCGTCTGCTATCACCCGCCGACCCCCTCGTTCACCCCTAACGGGGAACTGTTGCAATTTTGCGTCGGGCGTTATGGGTGCGTGCAACGCACTTCTATACTCCGCACACCTTGCAGTAAAGCCATTGAGCCAGACCGGCTGAAACCTCCAACTGGATGAAGGTGGGTATGAAAAAGATTGCATTCGCTGCGGCCATCGCGGCTCTCTCCGCTCCCGTGTTCGCGCAGAGCTCCGTCACGCTCTGGGGTCGTATCAACACCTCGGTGGAAAGCATCAAGACCGGCAACAACGACCGCGTCGCCTCGGTGATCAACAACAACTCCCGCCTGGGCTTCAAGGGCACGGAAGATCTGGGCAGCGGCCTGAAGGCCAGCTTCGCGCTGGAACACGGTCTGAACTCGGACGACGGTCGCCAGACCAGCTCGGCGTTCTGGAATCGTGAAGCCAGCGTGCAACTGGCCGGCGATTTCGGCGCGATCCGTCTGGGCCGCTGGACGCCGGGTTCGTACTACGCCACCGCGGACTACGTGTCGATGCACAACCACGACACCGGCACGTCGGAAGACAAGCTGTACTCGGGTGCCGGCTTCACGCAGACCAACAAGGTCGGCTACTTCACGCCGAACATCAGCGGCTTCAACGGCGAGTTCACGCTGCACGCCGGTGAAGGCGTCGACCCGCGTGGTTACGACGTCGCCCTGAACTACGACCAAGGCCCGGTGCACCTGGGTGCTGGTTACAGCAAGCAAGGCAGCGCCAAGCAGTACGCGATCCGCGGCCTGTATGAACTGGGCGCCTTCACCTTCGGCGGCTACGCGCAGCGCGAAGAGTCGGGCACGCCGCAGTCGGCCGGCGCGAAAGATTCGCGTTGGATCGGCCGCGCCGCCGTGATGTACACGCTCGGCCAATCGGAATTCCATCTGAACGTCGGTGGCACCAAGGCGGGCGCTTACTCGTTCAACAGTGGTCGTAACGGTGGCAAGCAATACACGCTGGCCTACAACTACAACCTGAGCAAGCGCACCAAGGTCTACGCGTTCTACACCGCCGTGGACGCCACCACTGCGAACAAGCGCGACGATCTGAACTCGTTCGCCCTGGGTGTTCGTCACAACTTCTGATCTCCGGATCACGAAGCAGAAAGGCGCTCCTCGGAGCGCCTTTTTCATTGCAGCGTCGGTGCACCTGTTGTCTTGCAGGCTCACCCGGCGCTCATTCAAGCTCGAACAACTGCCCCGCCTGTTTCGGCGGAGCGACTCCAAGGTGGCGATACGCCGCCAGCGTTGCGATCCGCCCGCGGGGGGTGCGCTGCAGAAAGCCCTGTTGGATCAGATAAGGCTCGATGACGTCCTCGATGGTGCCGGGCTCTTCGCCGATCGCCGCAGCGACGTTGTCCAGCCCCACCGGCCCGCCGTCGAAGCGGTGCACCACCGCCTCAAGCAACTTGCGGTCCATCAGATCGAAGCCCAGCGGATCGACGTCCAGCATCGCCAACGCCTTTTCCGCGATCGTGCGGGTGATGGTGCCATCGGCCTTGACGTCGGCGTAATCGCGGACGCGACGCAGCAACCGGTTGGCGATCCGCGGCGTGCCGCGCGAACGCCGCGCAACCTCAAGCGCGCCTGCCGGCTCGATCGGTGCGCCGAGCAGCGACGCGGACCGCGTCACGATGCGCTGCAGTTCATCGGCCGTGTAGAACTCCAGCCGAGCGACGATGCCGAAGCGATCGCGAAGTGGGTTGGTCAGCATGCCGGCGCGTGTGGTCGCGCCGATCAGTGTGAACGGCTGCAGGTCAAGCTTGATCGAACGCGCTGCCGGGCCCTCGCCGATCATGATGTCGATCTGGTAGTCCTCGAGCGCCGGATAGAGGATTTCCTCGACGACCGGCGAAAGCCGGTGGATCTCGTCGATGAACAGCACGTCGTTGCGCTCGAGGTTGGTCAGGATGGCGGCGAGGTCCTTGGGCTTTTCGAGGACCGGCCCGCTGGTCTGGCGCAGGTTGACGCCCAGCTCCGCGGCCACGATGTGACTCAGCGTCGTCTTGCCCAATCCCGGCGGTCCGAACAGGAGCACGTGATCGAGCGCCTCGCGTCGCTTTTTAGCGGCGCCGATGAAGATCTCCAGCTGCTCCCGCGCCTTGGCCTGGCCGACGTACTCGTCGAGCAGCTTGGGGCGCAGTGCGCGCTCGATCGCGTCCTCGTTCGGCGACGCCGGTTGTGCGCTGATCAGGCGGGCCTGTTGCGGCGCGGGCGTGAAGTCGTCGGTCTGGATGCTCATGGTGGGAGGGTACGCCGCGCGCGCGGATTCATGACAGGTGCTTCATCGCCAGCTTGATGCCTTCACTGACGCCAATGTCCCCCGGCAGCGTCTTCAGCGCGGTACCGGCTTCCTTCTCGCTGTAGCCCAGCGCGACCAGCGCCTGGAGGATGTCGGCCTGCGCGTCGTTGGCCACGGACACCGGCAGCGACAGGTCGGGGCTCAGCTTGCCCTTGAGCTCCAGCAGCAGCCGTTCGGCCGTCTTCTTCCCGATGCCCGGGACCTTCACGAGACGGCCAGCCTCCTGCCTGGATACGGCCTGCGCCAGGTCGCCGACCGACATGCCGGACAGCAGCGACAAGGCCATCTTGGGGCCGACGCCGCTGATCTTGATCAGCAGACGGAAGGTGCTGCGCTCCTCGGCGGTGAGGAAGCCGAAGAGGACGTGGGCATCCTCGCGGATGCTCAGGTGCGTCAGCAGTGTGGCGCGCTCGCCCAGGCCCGGCAGATTGAAGAAGGTGCTCATCGGCACATCGACTTCGTAGCCGACGCCTTGCACGTCGATGAGGACCTGCGGGGGCGATTTTTCCGCGATGACGCCGGTGAGCTTGCCGATCATGGGCGCGGATTATCCGCGTTCAGCGGCGATTCGACGGTGATTTGCTGGATGTTTGTCCAGTATTTTCCCGAGGCGTGCGGCCACGCCTCGAGATCCGGCGCGCGAAGCGCTCAGTTGCGCCCGAAAAGCCCCAGGCGTTGTGCTTCCAGCGCCGCTTCGGCGCGCGAGCTCACATTGAGCTTGCGGTAGATCTGCTTCACATAGTCGGCGATCGTGTGGCGCGACAGCCCCAACTGCACGCCGATCTCCGGCAGCGTGAAGCCCTTGGCGACGCGAAGCAGCACTTCCGTCTCGCGGTCCGTCAGCGAGACCTCGTGCAGCACCTGCGCGGCCTGCGGCCGGCGTTGCGACGTGAAGTAGGCGATGACCTTGCGCGCGATCGACGGGGACAGCGGCGGCTCTCCCTGGCTGATGCGCTGGAGCTGCTCGACCAGCAGCTCGCGCGATTGCTCCTTGAGCAGGTAACCGAAGGCACCGGCCTGCAGGGCAGGGAAGAGATGCTCGTCGTCGTCGTGGATGGTGACGATCACCGACTGGACTTCAGGCTGTTTCTCTCGCAGCGCGGAGATCACGTCGACTCCGGAACCGTCCGGCAGGCCCAGGTCCAGCAGGGCCAGCGTGAAGCGCTGCGAGTTGACCTGCTGCAATGCGTCCTGCACCCGCGAGCACTCGGTGACGACCGCGTTGGCGAAGACCTGTTTGACCAGGACCTTGAGCCAGGCGCGGATTTCGGGAATGTCTTCGAGGAGCAGGATGTGGTTCATGGCGCGGATTCTTGCTCAGGATTGTCGTGCGGGCGGAGTGCTCGCTGACTTCCTGCAACGGTACGGCTTTCTGGAGGGACTGACCATCCTGATCAACGCCGGACTGTGGCGCCGGCGGCAATGGATCACGCTGGCATGCGATCAGAGCGGGATCGTCAGCCGGATGACGGTGCCCCAACCGGGGCCGGATTCGACCAGGCACTGACCATGCATCTGCTTGGCGCGCGCCTTCATGCTGGCCATGCCGTGTCCCTTGTCCAGGCGACCTTCGAGCTCCAGCGGGATGCCCTGGCCGTTGTCCTGGATCACCACGGAGAAGTAGCCGTCCTGCGCCGAGCAGCTGATCACGCAATGCGTGGCGCCGCTGTGCTTGATGATGTTGCTCACCGATTCGCGCAGGATGCGCGTCGTCTGCACGTAGGCGCGGGCGGGGAAGGTGTGCTCGATGTCCTCGGCGGGCGATTTCCACTCGGCCAGGATGTTGGCCTGTGCCAGTCGCGAGACCACCTCCGCGCGCCAGTCCCCCAGCGCGTCCAGCAGTTGCACGGGCTTGCCGGTCAGGCCACGCACCGACAGCCGCATCTCCTCGAGCGCCTCGCGCGCGAGCGTGGAGATCCGGTCCGACTCGCTGGTGTGGACGATGGTCAGCAGCTTGGCACCCAGGTCGTCGTGCAGGTCGGCGGCGATGCGCTTGCGCTCGCGTTCGGTGACCTGCTCCAGCTTGGTTTCCGCGACCTGATCGAAATGGCGCTCCAGCTCGGCGATGCGCTCCTGCAGACGCAACTCGCCTTGCAGGACGGCGAGCTCGGACTGCGTGAGCGCGCGGGCGAACTCGCGCACGCGATGCAGGCCGAGTCCCAGCAGGCACAGTGGCCCGAGGATGCCCGCCAGACCGCTGCCCGGCAGCGTCCATGCGGCCAGCACCGCGAGCGCGCCGAAGCCGATCAGCACGCAACTGAGGATGAAGTCGGACTGCGGGTACCGCTCCTCAAGCGTCGGGAGGAACATGTCCTGCCACAGATGCCAGAGATGCCAGCCCATCGCGACCAGCAACTGGGCGCCCAACCACCAGAGCGCGAAGGAGGCGATCCGTGTTGCCGGCACCGGCAGCAGCAACGCGGCAGGAAAGAGCAGCGCCTGGGCCAGCAGCGCGCGATGCATGCGGCGATCGCGTCGTCGCATCCGCCGCATCAGGTAATGGATGGCGCACCACAGCAGCCACGGCGCCAGGATCACCGCGATCCCCGTGCGCCATGACGACAGGGGCGCGAGGCCGACCGTGACGACCCATCCCGGCATCAGCACGAGCAGCCAGCTGATGTGACGTTGGGCGCGGCGTTGCCAGATCAGCAATCCCAGCACGAAGGCCATCAACACCAGCGCGGACTGCAGACCATAGGCGAGCTGCGGCGCCAGACGCGTCCATAGCGTCGCGAAGGAATCGGTGGCGACGCCGTCGGCACCGGCGACCGCCGCGCCCGCCACCTGGGCGAGACAGACCGGCACGGCCAATGTCAGCGCGGCCGCGGCGCCGAACGCCGCAGGTCTGGATCCTCCCTGTGCCGGCACGGCATCGCAGTGGCCGGCGTCTCCTTGTTGTTCCGTGATCCGGTGCATGGGGGGCGATTGTGCAGGCGCAGCAAGCGCGCGGCGCACTGGCGCGCGACAATACCGCCCTCAACCCCCCTGAATACGGAGCCTCCTCCGCCTTGAACCTGCGCCACGCTTTCACCCCCGCCGACAACCGGCGTCTGTCGCACCTGTGCGGCCCGCTGGACGAGCATCTCCGCCAGATCGAGGCGGCGCTGACCGTGCGCATCACCCATCGCGCCGAGCACTTCAACATCGAGGGCGACCGCGCTCCGGCGCAGCGCACGCTCGCCTTGCTGGAGTCGCTGTACGCGCGGGCCGACCGGGCCATTCCCGGCGAGAGCCTGCGTCTGGCGATCGTCGAGGCTGCCAATGACGTGGCCGCGCCGACGAAGCTCGCCAACGGCGAGGACGCGGACGGCGACAACATCGTGCTGCGCACGCGCCGCGCCGACCTGGCCGGTCGCACGGGCAATCAGCATCTCTACCTGCGCAGCATCCTGTCGCACGACATCAGCTTCGGTATCGGCCCCGCAGGCACGGGCAAGACCTTCCTCGCGGTGGCCTGCGCGGTGGACGCGCTGGAGCGCTCGACCGTGCAGCGCATCATCCTGACGCGCCCGGCCGTCGAGGCGGGCGAGCGCCTCGGCTTCCTGCCCGGCGATCTGACGCAGAAGGTCGATCCCTACCTGCGCCCGCTCTACGACGCGCTCTACGACCTGATGGGCTTCGATCGCGTGACCAAGGCGTTCGAGAAGGGCCAGCTGGAAATCGCCCCGCTCGCCTTCATGCGGGGGCGCACGCTGAATCATGCGTTCGTCATCCTCGACGAGGCGCAGAACACGACGCCCGAGCAGATGAAGATGTTCCTGACGCGCATCGGCTTCGGCAGCAAGTGCGTGGTGACCGGCGACACGAGCCAGATCGACCTGCCGCGCGGCATGCACAGCGGGCTGGTCGACGCGGAGCAGGTGCTGGACGGTGTCGAGGGCATTGCGATCACGCGCTTCACGCGCGCGGACGTCGTGCGTCATCCGCTGGTCGCGCGCATCGTGCAGGCTTACGAGGACCAGGCGGAAGTGCTGGCGCGCGAGGAAGCGCGCGCCCAGGAAGAGCATCGCGCGCAGTTCGCGGAAGAGCGTGAAGAGCGTCGTCTGAGGGCATTGCGCATGCGCGAGGCGGCGATTCGATTCGATGAGGTGCCATCGGCACCGCCGCCGCCGCCGCCCGCACCGGTGAAGAAGGCGCCCACCAGGAAGCCCGCGTCCAGGCCGGCGGCGAAGAGCTCGGCGACGAAGCCCGTCGCGACGAAGACTGTCGCGAAGAAGGTGGCCGCGAAAAAGGTGGCCGTCAAGAAGCCCGCTGCGAAGCAGGCGGCGGCCAAGTCTCCCGGCAAGTCCGCGCGAAAGGGAGCCGCGCGATGAGCCGCCCAGAATTGAGCCTGTCGCTGCAGTTCGCGGACCCGCGCCACAAGGCGCTGCTGCCGCGGCACAAGGTGATCCGCTGGATGCGCGCCGCGCTGGAACTGCCGGGCGAGATCACTGTCCGCATCGTCGACGCGGAGGAAGGTCAGTCGCTCAACCGCGAGTACCGCTCGAAGGACTACGCGACCAACGTGCTGACCTTCGACTACACGCACGAGCCCGTCGTCGCCGCGGACCTGGTGATCTGCGCCGAGGTGGTCGAGCGCGAGGCGAAAGAGATGGGGCTGGACCTCGCGGCGCACTACGCGCACATGCTGGTCCACGGCACGCTGCACGCGCAAGGCTACGACCACGAAGAAGACGACGAGGCCGAGTTCATGGAAGCACGCGAGACCGAGGTGATGCTCGGCCTCGGCTTCGCCGATCCCTACGCCAGACGCTGAGCACTACTGCTGCGTGCCCAGGTAGCGCTTGCGCCAGAAGAAGGCGCCGAGCGCGAGGGCGGTGACGACCATGACGCCGACGGCGATCCAGAAGCCGGTGGCCCGGTGGATCAGCGGCAGGGTGTCGAAGTTCATGCCGAAGACGCCGGTGATCAGGTTCAGCGGCAGGAAGATGGCCGTCAGCACGGTCAGCGTCCGCATGATGTTGTTGGTGCGCTCGCCGGTGAGGGAGAAGTGCATCTGCACCGAGGTCTCGGCTGAAGTCTCCAGCCGCCGCACATGGGTCAGGACCCGCTCGACGTGTTCGAGCACGTCGCGCGACCGCACGCGCAGCAGCTCGCGCTCGCGCTCCGCGCGCGCATCGCCGACGGGCCATTCGCCGAGCGCGTCGATCCATTCCTGCACGGCACTGCGCTGGTCCTCGCAGAGGTCTTCCAGCCGCGACAGCGTGTCACGGGCGTGCAGCACCACCGGCCAGTCGCGGAAGTGGCCGCGCCGATCGAGCAGCAGGTTCTGCAACGTGGTCAGCTGACGCGTGAGCAGCCGGCGCAGATCCAGGTAGCTGTCCACCATGTGGTTGACCATGCGCAGCATCAGCTCGGCCGGGCTGTGGGGCAGGCGGGTGCTGCCACGCAGGTCGCGACCCTCCTGCTGCGCGCCGAGCTTGCCGGCGAAGTGATCCCGCAGCGAGCACTCGCCCGGATGCACCGTGATCAGCACGCGGTCGAAGACGGCGAAACCGACCGGACTCGTGTCGATGGCCTTCAGGGCCTCGTTGACCGCCGCGGCGTGGCGGGGCTCGTCGTCGGACAGGTACTGCTCGCTGCCGGGCATCGTCGCGAGCCGGCGGAAGACCATCAGGTCGTACGAGCTCGTGTAATCGAAATGCGACGGCAGCTGCGGATTCATCAGATCCGATACATGCAGGTCGAGCAGTTGCGCGCCGGCCCAGCGCATCAGCCGCTGCTGCAGCGTGCCGAGCTGGAGCTCGAATTCACGCCGCGGCAGCCCGATCCACAGGAAGCCCTCGGGCGGGAGTTCGTCGGGCAGCTCGGCGAGTTCCTCGTAGAGCGCGTCGCTGAGATGGAAGATGCGCATGCGTCGGTCGGGCAGCCGGCGTTTCCTGGAGCCGCCGAAGCTCAGGCGCCGGCGCGGATCAGACGCGCCGCGTCCATCGCGAAGTAGGTCAGGATGCCGTCGGCGCCAGCGCGCTTGAAAGCGAGCAACGCTTCGAGCATCACGGCGTCGTGGTCCAGCCAGCCGTTGGCCGCGGCGGCCTTGATCATGGCGTACTCGCCGCTGACCTGATAGGCGAAGGTCGGGACCTTGAACTCGTCCTTCACCCGGCGGACGATGTCCAGATACGGCAGGCCGGGCTTGACCATCACCATGTCGGCGCCTTCGGCCAGGTCCAGGCCGACTTCGCGCAGCGCTTCGTCGCTGTTGCCCGGGTCCATCTGGTAGGTCTTCTTGTCCGCCTTGCCGAGGTTGCTGCGCGAGCCGACCGCGTCGCGGAACGGGCCGTAGAAGGCACTGGCGTACTTGGCGCTGTAGGCCATGATCCGCGTGTGGATGTGGCTGTCGGCCTCGAGCGCGGCGCGGATCGCGCCGATGCGGCCGTCCATCATGTCGCTGGGCGCGACGATGTCCACGCCCGCCCGGGCCTGGACCAGCGCCTGTTGCTTGAGTAGCTCGACGGTGCGGTCGTTCAGGATGTAGCCCTGCTCGTCGAGCACGCCGTCCTGGCCGTGGCTGGTGTACGGGTCGAGCGCCACGTCCGTCAGCACGCCCAGGCCGGGCACCTTCTCCTTGAGCGCCCGCACGACGCGGGGAATCAGACCGTCCGGGTTGGTCGCCTCGATGCCGTCGGGCGTCTTCAGCGCCGTGTCGATCGCGGGGAAGAGCGCGATCACCGGGATGCCGAGTTCGACGCATTCCTCCGCGACGGGGATCAGCCTGTCCAGGCTCAACCGGGACACGCCCGGCATCGACGCGATCGGTTCGACGCGGTTCTCACCCTCATGGACGAACACCGGGAAGATGAAATCGCTGGCGTGCAGGCGGTGTTCGCGGACCAGCGCCCGGGTGAAGGCGTCGCGACGCAGGCGACGGGGGCGGCTGGCGGGATAAGGGGCAGGAAGTTGCATGATTTCCGAGAAGTACCACCAGCATGAGGGGTCACTAGGTGGAAAGACGTAGATTCCGAAATTCGGCAGATCTGTTAAAGTCGTTCTTGAATGATAGCCGCTGGCTGTCGTTCCCTGCTTTTCCTCCCTGAGCAGGAGCCTTAACGTGATGACAGCGATAAGGCTTTCCGACCCCGGCTGTGAAGCCGGGTTTTTTTTCGCGCCCTCCATAATGCCGCGATGCTCTGGATCAAAGCGCTACACATCATTTTCGTCGCCGCGTGGTTCGCCGGCCTCTTCTATCTGCCGCGGATCTTCGTGAACCTGGCCATGGTGCCCGCCGACAGCCACGCCGAGCGCGAACGGCTGTTGATCATGGCCCTGAAGCTCTACCGCTTCAGCTCGGGATTGATGCTGCTCGCCCTGGCCTTCGGGCTGACGCTGTGGCTCTACTACGGCATCGGGCGCGGCCCGGGCAACGGCTGGATGCATGCCAAGCTCGCGCTGGTCGTCGCCGTCATCGGCTATCACCACGTGTGCCGCGCGTTCCTGCGCAAGTTCGAGATGCTCGCCAACCGTCGCAGCCACAAGTGGTTCCGCGTGTTCAATGAGGTCTCGGTGCTCATGTTCGCGGCGATCGTGATCCTGGTCGTCGTCAAACCCTTCTGATCCGGTGATGCATCGGCGCAGTTCCGCCACCTGGCTGGCCCTGTGTTACGCCGTGCTGGTGGTCTACGCCAGCCTGTATCCGTTCTGGCCCTGGCGGATGCCGCCGAGCCTGCCCTGGCCCGGCTTCGTGGGGCTGCCCTGGCCGCGCTACTGGGGCAAGTTCGACATCTGGGTCAACGTCGTCGGTTACTGGCCGCTCGGATTGCTCTGCTTCGCCGCGGTGAGCCGCGGCAGCGGCAGTCTCATGCGTGCACTGCTGCTGACGGTGGTCGGGCTGCCGCTGCTGTCGTTCTCGATGGAGACACTGCAGTACTTCCTCCCGGGCCGCGTGCCGTCGCTGGCCGACTTCCTGTTGAACAGCGCCGGCGCCTGGCTGGGCGGGCTGTGCGCGTGGGCGGTGCTGGGGCTGGGTGGGCTCCGGCGCTGGAACGGCTGGCGCGAGCGCTGGTTCGTGCCGCATAGCGCGGGCGCGCTGGCCTTGCTGGCACTGTGGCCGGTGGGGCTGCTGTATCCGGCGCCGCTGCCCCTGGGGCTCGGCCAATTGTTCCCGCGTCTGCGCGAGTGGGCCGAGCTGCTGCTGGAGAACACGCCCTGGGAGCTGGTTCCCAAGGAGCTGACCGACGAGCTGCCGCTGCCGCCGGGACTGGAGGCGATCGCGATCGCCATGGGCGTCCTGGCGCCGTGCCTGCTGGCGCTGTCGGTCGCGCGACCGGGCAGGCGTCGCGCGTTGCTGGTGCTGGGCGCGATCGCGCTGGGCGTGACGACGACGGCCTGGTCGACGGTGCTGAACTTCGGCCCCGATCACGCCTGGGCCTGGCTGACCGCGACGACCGCGCCGGGCCTGATCATCGGCGGCGTGCTCGCCATGCTGGCGGCGTTCATGTCGCGGCGCGCGAACGCGGCGTGGGGGCTGGTCGTGCTGACCGTGCTGATCGCGCTGATGGCCGAGGCGCCGTCCGACCCGTACCTGCTCGAGAGCCTGCAGTTCTGGGAGCAGGGCCGCTTCGTCAACCTTTACGGGCTGGCGCAATGGGTGGGGTGGTTGTGGCCGTTCGCGGCGCTGGCGTGGCTGCTCTACGGCGTCACGCAGAGCGATCGATCAGGCCCGCCGCCTGCCGATGGGCGGTCTGAAGGACAGGCCGATCGTGACGGACCGCACGAACGGCCGCTCGGTGGAAACCCTGAAACTACAATCGACCGATGAGCTCTGCCAGCTACTACCAACGCCACATCTTCTTCTGCCTGAACCAGCGCGAGAACGAGAACGCCTGCCTTCAGCACAACGCGCAGGAGGCTTTCGACCACTGCAAGAAGCGCGTGAAGGCCGAGAAGCTGGCCGGCAAGGGCGGCGTGCGCGTGAACAAGGCGGGCTGCCTGGACCGCTGTGCCGGCGGGCCGGTGGCGGTGGTGTACCCGGACGCGGTCTGGTACTCGTTCGTGGACAACAGCGACATCGACGAGATCGTCGAGCGCCACCTCAAGCATGGCGAGGTCGTCGAGCGATTGGTGCTCGACGATTCGGTCGGCCGCTGATCGGGAGCCCGCTCGCATGAATGCACAGACCCAGCGCCGGCAGATCGCCGGTCCGGCCGGCGAGATCGAATGCGCCGTCGATGAACCCGCGGTCGACGCGGGCCCGCTGCGCGGCGTGGTGGTGATCTGCCACCCGAATCCGACGCAGGGCGGCACGATGGACAACAAGGTGGTGCAGACGATCGCGCGTGCGTTCGTGCACCTGGGCTATCGCGCGGTGCGCTTCAACTTCCGCGGCATCGGCAAGTCGGCCGGCGCCTGGGACGAAGGCCGCGGCGAGGTCGACGACGCGCTGGCCGTGATCGCCGCGTTCCGCGATCCGGCGCAGCCGCTGGCACTGGCCGGCTTCTCCTTCGGCGGCTTCGTCGCGTCGCAGGCGGCGCTGAAGCTCGAGCAGCCCGCGGAGCGTCTGCTGCTGGTCGGTCCGGCCGCGAGCCGCTTCGGCGTCGCGACGGTGCCGGCCGATACCGTCGTGATCCACGGCGAACAGGACGATGTGGTGCCGCTGAGCGCGGTCTTCGACTGGGCGCGCCCGCAGGCGCTGCCGGTCATCGTGGTGCCCGGTGTCGGGCATTTCTTCCATGGGCAGTTGCCGCTGCTCAAGAACTTGGTGCTGCGCGGCTGGCATGCCGTCGGCGACGCGCGCACCTGAGGATTCCTCCCGAATGAAACGCTTCCTTGCCTCCCTGGCCCTCGGCCTGGGCCTGTCCAGCTTCGTGATGACGACCGGCGCCTCGGCGCAGGCGCTGACGCCGCCCGAGATCGCGGCGCGCAACTTCGTCCTGCTGGACCTGACGACGCACCAGACGCTCGCCGAGCGCGACGCCGACACGCCGCAGGATCCCGCCTCGCTGACCAAGCTGATGACGGCCTACGTCGTCTTCGACGCGCTCAAGGCCAAGCGCCTGACGCTGGACCAGACGCTGACCGTCTCCAAGCGCGCCTGGGACGAACGCAAAGGCGACCCGTCGCTGATGTTCATCGACACGACCATGACGCCCAAGGTCGACGAGCTGCTGCGCGGCATGATCATCCAGTCGGGCAACGACGCGTCGGTCGCGCTGGCCGAAGGCGTGGGCGGCACCGTCGAGCAGTTCGTCGCGATGATGAACAAGCAGGCGCAGGCCTGGGGCCTGAAGAACACCGCGTTCAAGAACGTCACCGGCATCACCGAGCCCGGCCACAAGACGAGCGCGCGCGACATCGCGGTGATCTTCTCGCACGTGATCCAGGACTTCCCGCAGTACTACGCCGACTACTACTCCAAGCGTGAGTACACCTTCAACAAGATCCGTCAGTCCAACCGCAACATGCTGCTGGGCCGCGATCCGTCGGTGGACGGCGGCAAGACCGGCTACACCGATGCGGCCGGCTACTGCCTGGCCGCCAGCGCGCAGCGCGACGTGCCCAACGGCAAGCGCCGCCTGCTGAGCGTGGTCATGGGCACGGCCTCGAAGGAGGCGCGCGCGACCGAGAGCCAGAAGCTGCTGAACTGGGGTTACTCGGCCTTCGACGCGGTGCGCCTGTTCGAGAAGAACCAGCCGATCACGACCGTCAAGGTCTGGAAGGGCGCCGTGCCGGAAGCCAAGCTGGGCGCGGCCGACGCGGTCTTCGTCGCGGTGCCGCGCGGCGAGGGCGGCAAGCTCAAGACCGACATCCAACGCACCGATCCGCTGGTCGCGCCGCTGGCGCTGAACCAGCGCGTGGGCACGCTGAAGGTGACGACCGCGGGTGGCGCGCCGGTGGCCGAAGTGCCGCTGGTCGTGCAGCAGGAGGTGCCGCTGGCCGGCATCTTTGGCCGCGCCTGGGACGCGATCCGGCTCTGGATCAAGTAAGACCCGAAGACCCGCGAGTCGGCGAGGTGCTGGCGCCATGGCCGGGTCGGGCCGTGGCGACGGGCCTGTCGGCCAAGGCCCCTCGCTTGCCGGGGTTGGCGAGCCGGGCCGGCGGCGTACAGTCGGTGGCTTCGGCGTGACCACACAGCGGGAGCCACTGATGACCATGCCCTGGGTTGACCTGCCCTGCTACCTGAACGGCCACCTGGGCCGGCTCGGCGATGCCCGGGTGCCGGTGATGGACCGGGGATTCCTCTTCGGCGACGGCGTCTACGAGTCGATCCCCGTCTACGCGCGCCGGCTGTTTCGCGTCGACGACCACCTCGACCGGCTCGGTCGCAGCCTGAAGGCGTTGCGCATCGAGGACCCCTACGAGCGTGAAGCCTGGCTGGACCTGTTCCGCAGCCTGGTCGCGCACCTGCCGGAGGTCGAGGACCAGATGATCTACCTGCAGGTCACCCGCGGCGTCGCGGCGCGCGGCCATGCGATGCCCAAGGACCTGGAGCCGACGGTGCTCGCGTACACACAGCCGCTGCACGCGCTGACGCCGGAGCAGCGCCACCAGGGCCTGAGCTGCGTGACGGCGCGCGATTTCCGCTGGCAGCGCGGCGACATCAAGAGCATCTCGCTGCTGGGCAACGTGCTGGCGCGGCAGGCGGCCGCCGATCAGGACGCCGACGAGACCGTGCTGATCCGCGACGGCTACGTGACCGAAGGCTCCAGCAGCAACGTCTGGATCGTGCGTGACGGTGCGCTGCTGACGCCGCCGCCGGGCGAGACGCTGCTCGAAGGCATCCGCGTGCGTCTGCTCAAGGAGCTCTGCGAGGAACTCGGCATCGCCTGCAACCTGCGCCCGATCGCGGAGACCGAGCTGAGCACCGCGGACGAGATCCTGCTGACCTCCGCCAGCAAGGAAGTCGCACCGGTCACGCGGCTCGACCACGACCAGGTCGGCCATGGCGCGCTGCGCGGCAAGCCGGGCCCGGTCTACGCGAAGCTCCACGAGGCCTATCAGCGGGCCAAGGTCTTGCAAAGCCGCTGACCGACTCCACTTGAATTCCCCATCATGACCAGCTTCAACAACGCCCCGATCCCGCCCGAGCAGTCGCTCATCGAGTACCCGTCGCAGTTCCCCATCAAGGTGATGGGCGCGCATGTGGAGGGCTTCGTCGAGGCGATCGTCAGCGTCGCGCAGCAGTTCGATCCGGCCTTCGACGTGTCGAGGGTGGAGAAGCGCCCGAGTTCGGGCGGCAAGTACCTGGGCGTGACGATCACCGTCACCGCCACCAGCCGCGAGCAGCTCGACGAGCTCTATCGCACGCTCACCACGCACCCGATGGTGAAGGTGGTTCTCTAACGCTCAGACCGAGCCGGCGTCTGCGGCCAGCGCGTCGTCGACCGCCTTGAGCTTGTACGGTGCGGCCTCGTCGCCGTTGCGTGCCGCGATGTCGTACCAGTAGCGCGCCAGTCGCAGATCGCGCTCGACACCCAGGCCCGACTCGTACATCGACGCGATCAGGTACTGCGCGCCGACGTCGCCGCCCTTGGCCGCTTCGCGGTACCACTGCGCGGCCTGCGGGAAGTCTTTCCCGGCACCGCGACCGAGATAGAACGCGGTGGCCACGGCCACCTGCGCGTCGACGCTGCCGTGCTCGGCCGCCTTCAGGTACCAGGACTGGGCCTGGACCAGATCGGGTTTGCCGTCCTCGCCCTGCTCATAGAACTGACCCAAGGCCAGCTCCGCGCGCACAAGACCGCGACCGGCTGCGCGTACCAGCAACCGGCGGGCGAGCTTGGCATCGGGCTTCGGCACTTCCGCGCGCAGATGCATCATCGCGAGGTTGTAGTCGCCCAGTGCCAGGCCTTGCTGCGACAGCGCGCGGAACTGCTTTTCAGCGGCGCGGAGGTCTCCGCGCTCATAGGTCGCGAGGGCCTGTTCGAGCGTGACGCTGGCGGCCGACGCGGTGCCGCCCTGCAGCGCGAGGCAGCAGACCGCGAGCGCGGCAAGGGCCGTGATGTGACGCGGCATGGCGCGGCTCCTGAATGTCCCGATGGCGCAGATGCTAGAGCCATCGCGGATAGCATGCCGACATGCTGATCAAGACCCTGGGCCGCGTCGACTATGCGGCCACGCTGGACGCGATGCGCGCCTTCACGGACGCACGCGGTCCGGACACGCCGGACGAGCTTTGGCTCTGCGAATTCGATCCCGTCTATACCCAGGGCCTGGCCGGCCAGGCCGACAACGTCCTGGATCCTCAAGGCATCCCGGTGGTGCAGACCAACCGCGGCGGACAGGTGACGTACCACGGCCCCGGTCAGGTGGTCGCCTACCCGCTGGTGGACCTGAAGCGGCTGGGCATCTTCGTCAAGGAATACGTGTTCCGACTCGAGACCGCCGTGATCCAGACGCTGGACGGCTTCGGCGTGACGGGTCACCGCGTGGCCGGGGCGCCTGGCATCTATGTACGGCTTGACGACCCGGGGGCGCATGCCGCCCTGACCGGGCCGGCCGACCCGGCGGACCCGTTCCGCGGACTGGGCAAGGTCGCGGCGCTGGGGATCAAGATCAGCCGGCACTGCACGTATCACGGTGTCGCACTGAATGTCGCGATGGACCTGAAGCCCTTCCTGGGCATCCATCCGTGCGGATACGCAGGGCTTCAAACGGTGGACCTCGGTACACTCGGGGTTTTCACGGACTGGGCCACGGTGGCCCAGCGGTTCGGAGATCGGCTCTCAGCCCAGCTCCAACCCTGAGGCCCGGAACAAGGCAACCGAGAGAACGCCTGATGGCAACCGAGAACGTCACCCACGAAGCCAAGAGCGCGTCCGACTACGACGCGACCGCCAAGCAGAAGGCGCAAGCCAAGACGGCGCGGATCCCGATCAAGATCATTCCGGCGGAACAGCTGAAGAAGCCGGACTGGATCCGGGTGAAGGCCGGTTCGCCGTCGACGCGCTTCTACGAGATCAAGCAGATCCTGCGCGAGCACAAGCTGCACACGGTCTGCGAGGAAGCGTCCTGCCCCAACATCGGCGAGTGCTTCGGCAAGGGCACGGCGACCTTCATGATCATGGGGGGACAAGTGCACGCGGCGCTGCCCGTTCTGCGACGTCGGCCACGGCCGGCCGGATCCGCTGGACGTGGATGAGCCGCTGAACCTGGCCAAGACGATCGCGGCGCTGAAGCTGAACTACGTGGTGATCACCAGCGTGGACCGCGACGACCTGCGCGACGGCGGCGCCGGCCATTTCGCCGAGTGCATCCGCAAGGTGCGCGAGCTGAGTCCCCGCACGCAGATCGAGGTGCTGGTGCCCGACTTCCGCGGCCGCATGGACCGCGCGCTGGACATCCTGAAGGCCGCGCCGCCGGACGTGATGAACCACAACCTGGAGACCGCGCCGCGCCTGTACAAGGAAGCGCGTCCGGGCTCGGACTACCAGTTCAGCCTGAACCTGCTGAAGCGTTTCAAGGAAGCGGTGCCGGGCGTGCCGACCAAGAGCGGCATCATGGTCGGCCTGGGCGAGACGGACGAGGAGATCCTCCAGGTCATGCGCGACATGCGCGCCCACGACATCGACATGCTGACGATCGGGCAATACCTGGCCCCGTCGGGTCACCATCTGCCGGTGCGCCGCTACGTGCACCCGGACACCTTCAAGATGTTCGAGGAAGAGGCCTACAAGATGGGCTTCACGCACGCGGCGGTCGGCGCGATGGTGCGCTCCAGCTACCACGCGGACCAGCAGGCGCATGCCGCGCTGGAGAAGGTGGAAGCGGAGAAGGCTTCCGCGGCCTGACCCATCGAACGCCATGCAAAACGGCTCCCTGGCGGGAGCCGTTTTGCTTTGATGCGCTGCCGCAGTCCTGCTTCGGCTGGGAGAACGCCCTTGAGCGCCCGTCAGGCCGGCGTCCAGCGCCCCGCCACGTTCTTCAGCAGCAGGTTGATCGCCGCCAGCTGACGGTTGCGGACCGACAGCAGCGAAGCCTCCGCGTTGAAGGCGCTGTTCTGCGCGGTCGTGACGTCCAGGAAGGACACCGTGCCCGCGCGGTACTGGTCCGTCACCAGTTCGAGGTTGCGCTGCGCGGCGTCGAGCGCCTCCTGCTGCAGCCGCGCTTCCTCGCGCAGATGGTTGGTGAGGATGAGGTTGTCCTCGACCTCCTGCAGCGCCGTCAGCACCGTCTGGCGATAGGTCGACGTCGCGATCTCCGCGCTCGTGCGCGCCTGTGCGCTCGCCAGCTTGCGCTGGCCGCCGTCGAAGATCGCCTGCGCCAGCGACGGGCCCAGCGACCAGAACAGGTTGGGCGCGGACAGCAGGTCCGTCAGCGTGCTGTTGCGATAGCCGGCGCTGCCCGACAGCGTCAGCGACGGGAAGTACGCCGCGTCCGCGACGCCGATCTGCGAGTACGCCGCCGCCACGCGCCGCTGCGCGGCCGCGATGTCCGGCCGGCGCTCCAGCAGCTGCGAAGGCAGCATCTCCGGCACCGCCGGCGGCTTGGGCAGCGCCGCGTTCTTCGCCAGGTCCAGCGCCGACGGCGGCAGTCCCAGCAGCACCGCGATCGCGTGCTCCAGCTGGCCGCGCGTCGAGCGCGTCTCCAGCAGCTGCGCCTCCGCCGAGCGCAGTTGCGTCTGCGCCTGCAGCACGTCGCTGCGCGCGGCGACGCCGCTCTGGTAACGCGCCTGCGTGAGGTCGAGGAAACGCTGATACGCCTTCACGCTGCGGTCGTAGAGCGCTTCCTGTGCTTCGGCGGTCCGCAGCGAGAAGTAGGTCTGCGCCAGCGTGGCCTGCGCGCTGAGCCGCGCCGCGGCGAGGTCGTCGGCGCTCGCCTGCAGCGAGGCGCTCGCGCCCTCGCTCGCCATGCGCAGCCGTCCCCAGAGGTCGGGCTCCCAGCTCGCGTTCAGCGAGGCCTGCACGCTGTTGGTCGGTCCGCGGTTGATCGAGCCGTTGGTGACATTGCCGTCCGGGCTCGCGCTGCGCGTGCCGGAGACGCCGACGGACAGCGTGGGGAACAGCGCCGAGCGGCTCGCCTCCAGCGCGGCGCGGGCGCCGGCCACCTGCGCGATGGCCGCCTTCAGGTTCTCGTTGCCGATCACCAGCCGGTGCTGCAGGTCGTTGAGCACGGGGTCGTCGAACAGCGTCCACCACTGCTCGGGCACCGGCTCCGCGGCGGCGGGGCGCGCCTGCTTCCAGAGCGCATCCTCCTTGAACTGCGCCGGCGCCGCGACCGGCGGGGGCGGATCGACGCGCGTCACCGCGCAGCCGCTCATCAAGGCGATCAGCGCCGCGGTCGCCGCCGCTGCCGCGATCGTGGTGAGGGCCGCGCGCGGGCGGGCGGAGGGGGCATTCATCATCATCGGGGTCTGCATGTCTCAGCCCTGCAGGGTCGGAGCCGGGGGCGGCTCGGGATTCATCGGGGGCGCGGCGTGCGAGGCCTTGGCGGCCTTTGCGACCTTCGCGGCGCGCCTGGCCGCGCGGCGCTTCATCACGCGCTGGCGCAGCCGCTCCATCGTCACGAAGACGACCGGCGTCGTGTAGAGCGTCAGCACCTGGCTCAGGATCAGGCCGCCGACGATCGCGATGCCCAGCGGCTTGCGCAGCTCGGCGCCGTCGCCGCTGCCCAGCGCCAGCGGCACCGCGCCGAAGATCGCGGCGAAGGTCGTCATCAGGATCGGCCGCAGCCGCAGCTTCGCGGCGCGGAAGATCGCCGCGCCCGCCGTCAGGTGCGCCGTCGTGCGCTGCCGCGCGATGGCGAAGTCGATCATCATGATCGCGTTCTTCTTGACGATGCCGATCAGCAGGATCACGCCGATCAACGCGATGATCGAGAACTCCGTGTTGAACATCATCAGCGCCAGCAGCGCGCCCACGCCCGCCGACGGCAGGGTCGACAGGATGGTCACCGGATGCACCAGGCTCTCGTAGAGCATGCCCAGCACCAGGTAGATCGCGATGATGGCCGCGCCGATGAGGATCGGCTGCGACTTCAGCGCGTCCTGGAATGCGTTGGCGGTGCCCGCGAAGGTGCCGCGCACCGAGACCGGCACGCCCAGCTCCGACATCGCGTTGCCGATCGCGTCCGTGGCCTGCGACAGCGACACGCCCTCGGGCAGGTTGAAGCTGATCGTCGATGCCGGCGAGCCGCTCTGGTGGTTCACCGACAGCGGCGTGTTGGTCGTCTCGAAACGGCTGAACGCCGACAGCGGCACCTGCGCGCCCGTGCTGCTCGTGACGTAGAGCTTGCGCAGCGTCTCCGGCCCCTGCAGGTACTGCGGGGCCAGCTCCATCACCACGCGGTACTGGTTCAGCGGGTTGTAGATGACGCCGACCTGGCGTTGGCCGAAGGCGTTGTTCAGCGTCGTGTCGATGGTGCTCACCGTCACGCCCAGCCGCGCGGCCGCGTCCCGATCGATGACCAGCGAGGTCTGCACGCCCTTGTCCTGCTGGTCGGTGTTGACGTCGGTCAGGTCCGGCAGTTGCGACAGCGCGTTGCGCACGCGCGGCTCCCATTCGCGCAGGACCTCCAGGTCGTCCGCCTGCAGCGTGAACTGGTACTGCGCGTTGGCCTGCCGGCCGCCGATGCGGATGTCCTGCACCGGCACGAGGAACAGGTTGGCGCCGGGCTCATGCGCCATCTTGTCGCGCAGCCGGTTCACGACCTGGTCCGCCGAGACCTTGCGTTCCTTCAGCGGCTTGAGCGTGATGTAGAAGTTGGCGCCGTTGCGCTGCCCGCCGCCGGTGTTGCCGTTGACGTTCTCCACCGCCGGATCGGACAGGATGATCTCCATGAAGCGGTCGACCCGCTTGCGCATCATCTCGAAGGAGCTGCCCTGGTCCGCCTGCACGCCGCCGATCAGCACACCGGTGTCCTGCTGGGGGAAGAAGGTCTTGGGGATCGCGCCGTAGAGATGCACGTTCAGGGCGACCACCGCCACCAGCGACAGCAGCGCCACCGGCTGGTGCCGCAGCGTCCACATCAGCGAGCGCCGGTAGCCGCGCGCCAGCGCGCGGTTGAACCGTCCCGCGGCGCGCGCGAACCAGCCCTTGCGTTTCGTCGCGGCGCCCGGCTCGGGTTCCTTGCGCGGCTTCAGCACGCGCGAGGCCATCATCGGCGTCGTCGTCAGCGACACGATCATCGACACCAGGATGGAGGCCGACAGCACGACGGCGAATTCGCGGAACAGGCGCCCGACGACGCCACCCATCAGCAGGATGGGGATGAACACCGCCACCAGCGACAGGCTGATCGAGATCACCGTGAAGCCGATCTCTCGCGCGCCGCGCAGCGCGGCCTCGACGGGCTGCAGGCCCTGCTCGATGTAGCGGGTGATGTTCTCGAGCACCACGATCGCGTCGTCCACGACGAAGCCGGTGGCCACCGTCAGCGCCATCGCCGACAGGTTGTCCAGGCTGTAGCCGCACAGGTACATGACGCCGAAGGTGCCGGCCAGCGACACCGGCACGGCGACCGCCGGCAGCAGCGTCGCGCGCCAGCTGCGCAGGAACAGCAGCACCACCAGGATGACGAGGCCGACCGCGATCGCCATCGCGCGCTGCACCTCGTCCAGCGAGGCGCGGATGGTGGGCGTGCGGTCGCTGATGACCTTGAGGTCGATCGCGGGCGGGATGGAGGCCTGCAGCCGCGGCAGCAGCTCGCGCACGTGCTGCACCGTCTCGATGATGTTGGCGCCCGGCTCCTTCTGGATGAACAGCAGGATCGCCGGCTGGCCGTTGGAGGCGCCGTAGTTGCGCACGTCCTGGACCGAGTCGCTGACGTCCGCCACGTCGCGCAGCCGCAGCGCGGCGCCGTCGCGGTAGGAGAGCACCACCGGCGCGTATTCGGAGGCGGTGCGCGCCTGGTCGTTCGCGCCGACCTGCCAGTAGCGGCCCGACTCCTCGACGGCACCCTTGGGCCGGTTCGCGTTGGTGTTGGTGATGGCCTGGCGCACCTGGTCCAGCGAGATGCCGTTCGCGGCCAGCTTGTCCGGGTTGAGCTCGACCCGCACCGCCGGCAGCGCGCCGCCGCCGACGTTGACCTGCCCGACGCCGCCGACCTGCGCCAGCCGCTGCGCCAGCACGGTGGACGCGGTGTCGTACATCTGGCCGCGCGTCAGCGTCTGCGAGGTCAGCGCCAGGATCATGATCGGCGCGTCGGCCGGGTTCACCTTGCGGTAGGTCGGGTTGCTCGGCATGCCGGTCGGCAGCAGCGTGCGCGCCGCGTTGATCGCGGCCTGCACGTCGCGCGCGGCACCATCGATGTCGCGGCTCAGGTCGAACTGCAGCGTGACGTTGCTCGATCCCAGCGCTGAACGCGACGTGATCTCGGTGACGCCCGCGATGCTGCCGAGCGCGCGCTCCAGCGGCGTCGCCACGGTCGCGGCCATCGTGTCCGGACTCGCGCCCGGCAGCGAGGCGGACACCGAGATCGTCGGGAAGTCCACCTGCGGCAGCGGCGCGATCGGCAGGAAGTGATACCCGAGCATCCCCGCCAGCGCGATGCCGATCGTGATCAGCGTCGTCGCGACCGGCCTCGCGATGAACGGCGCCGAAATATTCATGGAGCACCCCGATCGCCGGGTACGGCGATCGACCCTCCGAGAGGGTCGGGCCCGGCTTGGGGCGGCCCGGCGCTCGGGCCCGTCGCCTCCGATCCAGAGCCCGAATCCGACCCAGGACTGCGGCGGCGCTCGCGCCAGCGCTGCGCCATCCGCGCGAAGCCCAGGTAGATCACCGGCGTCGTGAACAGCGTCAGCAGCTGACTCACGATCAGGCCGCCGACCATGGTCACGCCCAGCGGGTGCCGCAGTTCATGGCCGACGCCGGTGCCCAGCATCAGCGGCAACGCGCCCAGCAGCGCGGCCATCGTCGTCATCAGGATGGGGCGGAAGCGCAGCAGCGAGGCCTGGTGGATCGCGGCGCGCGGCTCGAGTCCCTGCTCGCGCTCGGCCTCGAGCGCGAAGTCGATCATCATGATCGCGTTCTTCTTGACGATGCCGATCAGCAGCACGATGCCGATGATCGCGATGATCCCCAGGTCCAGCCCGCCGAGCAGCAGCGCCAGCAACGCGCCGACGCCGGCCGACGGCAGCGTCGACAGGATGGTGACCGGGTGGATGTAGCTCTCGTAGAGCACGCCCAGCACGATGTACATCGTGACCACAGCCGCCAGGATCAGGAACAGCGTGCTCGACAGCGAGTTGCTGAAGGCCTCCGCCGCGCCCTGGAAGCTGGTCTCGACGCTGATGGGCAGGTCGAGCTGGGCCTGCTCCGCCTTGATCGCGTTCACCGCATCGCCGAGCGCGACGCCCGGCGGCAGGTTGAACGAGATCGTCGCGGCCGGGAACTGCGCGACGTGGTTGATCGCCAGCGCGGCGGGGCGCTCGACGATCTGCGCGACCGAGCTCAGCGGCACCTGAACCGAGGTGGTCGACGCCGTGCCGGTGGCACCGGTCGTCGTCGTGCTGCCGGGCACGTACAGGCCTTCGAGCGCGCGCGGTCCGCTGCGGAACTCCGGCGCCGCTTCGAGCACGACCCGGTATTGGCTGGACTGCGTGTAGATCGTCGAGATCAGCCGCTGGCCGAAGGCGTTGTAGAGCGCGGTGTCGATCGCCGCGATCGTCACGCCGAGCCGGCCCGCCGCCTCGCGGTCGATCTGCACCCCGGCCTGCAGGCCCTGGTTCTGCAGGTCGCTGGCGACGTCGGCCAGTTGCGGCAATTGCTTGAGCCGCTCCAGCAACTGGTCGTTGGCCTTCTGCAGGTCGCCCGAGTCCGGCGAACTCAGCAGGAACTGGTACTGCGTCTTGGAGATGCGGTCCTCGATCGTCAGGTCCTGCACCGGCTGCATGTAGGCGGTGATGCCCGGCACCTGCCGGTTCGCGTCGCCCAGCCGCGCGATGATCTCCGTCGCGGACGCGTGACGCGCCGAGAACGGCTTCAGCGTGATCTGCATGCGGCCGGTGTTCAGCGACGCATTGGCGCCGTCGACGCCGATGAAGGACGCGATGTGGTCGACGTCGGGATCCTTCAGGAAGACCTCGGCGAGCTTCTGCTGGCGCTCGCTCATCGCGTCGAAGGAGGTGCTCTGCGTCGCCTCGGTGATGACCTGCAGCAGGCCGGTGTCCTGCACCGGGAAGAAGCCCTTGGGCACGACGACGTACAGCAGCGCCGTCAGCGCCAGCGTCCCGAAGAAGCCCAGCAGCGTCAGCACCGGACGGTCCAGCACCCAGTCCAGGCCGCGGCCGTAGGCCCGGATCATGGCGTCGAACTTCTCGCCGAACCAGGTGCCCAGGCGCGAGTGCTTCTGCTCGACCTCGGGCTTCAGCAGCCGGGCGCTCATCATCGGCGTCAGCGTCAGCGAGACGAAGGCCGAGATCAGGATGGACACCGCCAGCGTGATCGCGAATTCATGGAACAGCCGGCCGACCACGTCGCCCATGAACAGCAGCGGGATCAGCACCGCGATGAGCGAGACCGTCAGCGAGATGATGGTGAAGCCGATCTGCTTCGAGCCCTTGATGGCCGCCTCCATCGGCGAGTCGCCCTCCTCGACGTAGCGGGCGATGTTCTCGATCATGACGATCGCGTCGTCGACGACGAAGCCGGTCGAGATGGTCAGCGCCATCAGCGTCAGGTTGTTGATCGAGAAGCCGGCGAGGTACATCACGCCGAAGGTGCCGATCAGCGACAGCGGCACCGCGACGCTCGGGATCAGCGTGGCACTGCCGCTGCGCAGGAACAGGAAGATCACCGCCACCACCAGCACGATCGCGAGCAGCAGCTCGATCTCGGTGTCGTCGACCGAGGCGCGGATCGTCGTCGTCCGGTCGGACAGGATCTGCACGTCCACGGACGCGGGCAGCGTGCCCTGCAGCTTGGGCAGCAGCGCCTTCACGCGGTCGACGGTCTGGATCACGTTGGCGCCGGGCTGACGCTGCACGTTCAGGATCACGCCGGGCGTCGTGTCGGCCCAGGCCGCCAGGCGCAGGTTCTCGGCGTCGTCGACGATCTCCGCGACGTCGTTCAGGCGCAGCGGGTTGCCGTTCTTCCAGGCGATGATCAGGTTCTGGTATTCGGCAGCGGAGCGCAACTGGTCGTTGGCATCGATCGTCGACGCGCGCTGCGCGCCGTCGAAGCTGCCCTTGGCCTGGTTGACGTTGGCCGAGGCGATGGCGCTGCGCACATCGTCCAGCGACAGTCCCAGTGCCGCCAGCGCTCGCGGATTCGCCTGGATGCGCACGGCGGGCCGCCGGCCGCCGGCAATGCTGACCAGGCCCACGCCGTCCACCTGCGACAGCTTGGGCGCGAGCCGGTTCTCCACCAGGTCGTGGACCTTGATCACCGGCAGCGATGGCGAGGTCACGGCGATCGTCATCACCGGCGCGTCGGCCGGGTTGACCTTGCTGTAGACCGGTGGCATCGGCAGATCGCTGGGCAGCAGGTTGCTGCCGGCGTTGATCGCGGCCTGCACTTCCTGCTCGGCGACGTCCAGCGACAGGCCCAGCGAGAAGCGCAGCGTGATCACCGAGGCGCCGCCCGAACTCGACGAGGTCATCTGGCTCAGGCCCGGCATCTGGCCGAACTGGCGCTCCAGCGGCGCGGTGACGGTGGTCGAGATGACGTCGGGGCTCGCGCCCGGATAGAGCGTCGTGACCTGGATGGTCGGGTAGTCGACCTCCGGCAGCGCGGACAGCGGCAGCAGCCGGTAGGCGAGCAGGCCGGCCAGCAGGATGGCCAGCATCAGCAGCGAGGTCGCGACCGGCCGCTCGATGAAGGGACGGGACGGGTTCATGGCCATGGCCGGGCCTCGATCAGTTGCCGCCGCCCGAGGCCGCCTGCCGCTTCGCGCGTTCGGCGCGTCGCTCGGCGATCCAGGCTTCCCGCTCGGCGGGACTCATCTTCATGACCTTCTCTTGGACATCGGGCGGCAGGCGGTCCAGCCAGGCGGGACGTTCGCCGCCGGACTGCGCCGCGTCGTTGCGAGCTTCCGCCGTCGGCGCGCGCACCGCGGCGTCGGCCGGATTGCCGGAGCCCTGGGGCGACGACGCGCCCGAAGCCCTGCGGCCTTCGCCCCAAGCGCCGGAAGCGGCGCCGCCCGGTGCGCTCGCGCCACGGCCGCGACGCGGTGCCGCGTTCGCGCCGGCGCGCTGCTTCGGATCGGCGGCGATGACCTCGACCTTCGCACCTTCGCGCAGCCGGTCGACGCCATCGATGACGACGCGATCACCCGGTTCGACCTTGCCGTCCACGGCCATCCAGTCGCCGTCGACCGCGCCGGTCTGCACGACCCGCGTGGTGACGGCGTTGTCCGCGCCCACGACGTAGACGTAGAAGCCCTGCGCGCCGCGCAGCACCGCGGCGGCCGGCACGGCCAGGCGGTTCTGCTCGGTCGCGAGCTGCAGCTTCACGCTGACCGACTGGTTGGGAAACAGCGCATCGTCGTCGTTCGGGAACAGCGCCTTGAGCTTGATCGTGTCGGTGGTGATGTCGATCGCGTTGTCGGCGGTCGCGAGCTTGCCGGTGGCCAGGCGCGTCTTGCCGTCGCGGCTCCAGGCCTCGACCGTCATCGCGGTCTTGCCCTTCAATCCGGCACTGACCTGCGGCAGCAGCGCCGAGGGCACGGCGAAGGTCAGCGCGATCGGGCGCGTCTGCGTGATGCTGACGATGCCGTTGGTGTCGCCGGTCTGCACGACGTTGCCGATGTCCGCCTGCTTCAGGCCGACGCGGCCCGAGATCGGCGCCTGCACCCGGCTGTAGGTGACCTGCAGCCGCGCGCTGTCGACGGCGGCCTGATCGGCCTTGACCGTGCCGACAAGCTGGTTGACCGTGGCCTGCTGCGTGTCGACCTGCTGGCGCGCGATCGCGTCCTTGGCGAGCAGGTCCTGGTAGCGCGTGAGGTCGATGCGGGCGTTGTCCAGCGTGGCCTTGTCGCGGGCGAGCTGGCCTTCGGCCTGGCCGAGCGCGGCCTGGAACGCACGCGGGTCGATCTGTGCGAGCGTCTGGCCGGCCTTGACCTGCTGGCCTTCGGTGAAATGGATCTGCTGCAGCACGCCGCTGACCTGCGCGCGCACGACGGCGGTGTTGGACGCGCTGATCGTGCCGATCGCGGCAGCGGTGTGGCGGATGTCCTGCAGCCGCGCGGGCATCACCGACACGGGCTGCACGCGGTTGGCGGCGAAGCGGCCGCCGCGACCGGGACCACCACCGGGGCCGCCGGCACCGCCCGGTCCGCTGGCGGCCGAGGCGGGTCCGCCCGCCGCGCCGTCGGCGCCGCGGCCCTTCCACCACCACCAGCCGCCGGCCGCGACGGCCAGCACGAGAAGGCCGAGGACCCAGGGCGTCGCCCGACCTCGCTGTCGCCGGTGCGTGAACGCGTGGGAAAGCGGGGAGATCACAGTCCCCGGCGTGCCGGGCAGGTTCTTGTTCGTGTTCATTCGGGCGGGCGATGCTTGCTATGTCGCTACCCTAGTATCTGGCGACAGCAGCCTGGTGTACCCGAGGAAAAGAATCGCAAAGCGTCGGGGCTAACCCGCGCATTCGAGGGGAACACGAGGGGATCGCGAGGGGGCATCGAGGTCGTGCCGGCCTCGCATCGTCCGCCGATCCGCGCCCGGTCGACGGCGCGGTTCGACCATGAAAAATGCCGCTCGACAGCGGCATGGATCGGCGGGGCGGCGCGGGCTCAGCTTTCGGCGAGCAGCTTCTCGATCGTGCCGTGCAGCGCGGCGAAGTCGGGTTCGCCGACGAAGCGCTTGACGATCTCGCCGCGCTTGTTGATCAGGAAGGTGGTCGGCGTGAGCTGCACCTTGCCGAAGCTGCGGCGATCTCGCCGGTGCTGTCCATCGCGACGCCGAAGGGCAGGTTGCGCGTCTCGGCGTAGTTGGCGACGTAGGCCGGCGGGTCGTAGCTCATGGCCACGGCCAGCGTGTCGAAACCCTTGTCCTTGTACTTCTGGTGCGTCGCGATGACCTGCGGCATTTCCTTGACGCAGGTCGTGCAGGAGGTCGCCCAGAAATTGACCAGCATCACCTTGCCGGGCCACGCCTGCGCGGAGGCGTGCTTCGAGCCGTCGAGCAGCACGTAGTTCACCTGCGGGGCAGGTTCGGGCTTCAAGCCCTCATAGGCGAGGCCGGCGCCGACACCGACGGCGGCAACCAGCAGCAGGAGTCCGGACCAGCGAGGCAGCTTCATGGTGCGCGAGTGTATGCGCGAGGGTGTCGGCCCGCCACTTTGGAGGGGCTTAAGCCGGGTGCCCGCCCAAGGCGGCGGCGAGGGGCGGCGCCGAGGGGCGGCTCCGGGTCGGATGGCCCGGGCTTCAGAGCGCCTTGGACAACTCGAACAGCAGCACCGACGGCAGCGCGTCCTGCAGGTTCTGGCGCGAGATCCGCGCCATGTGGTCCGCCGTGGCCGTGGACAGCTGCGTCTGCTGATCGCCGTCCAGCACTTCGATGAAGCTGAAGCTGGGCACCTCGCCGGTGATGTCGGCGCGCAGGCGGTCGAAGTCGGCGTCGCGCATCGACTGCTCGAAAGCGATGCCGTGTGGCAGCCCCTCCTCGCAGAACTGCAGCGCCTCGTCCATCGAGCCGACGGCGTCGATGATCAATCCCATGTGGCGCACGGCGTTCTGGATCTCCTGACGCACCTCGCGGCGCGGCGAGACGATCAACAGATGGCAGCCTGCCAGCGGCTTGGAGTTGTGCGACGGCGTCGGATCGTCGAGCTCGGGCCGTTCCGGCCGGGCCGGCGGCGCCAGTTCGTGCGGCGCGGCGGGCTCGTCGACGGCGACATGCGGAAACTCCAGCGTCAGCATCGTGATGCCGGCTTCGTCGTCGCGCAGCGGCAGCGCGCCGAGGGTCAGCGCGGTCTGCTCGATCAGGCGCCAGTGCAGCGAGTTCAGCGACTCCGGCGGCGCGTTGATCACCGCCGACGGGGCACTGCCCAGGTCCAGCGAGCGGTGGGCGAAGCGACACATCAGTCGCGCCTTGGCGGGCCACGGCGTCACGTCCAGCCGCATCTCCAGCGAGGAATGCGTGTTGGCGAGCGCCCAGTCCATCACCGCGTTCAGCAGCGAAAACAGCAGCGACGCGTCGGTGACCACCTCGATCGGCTGCAGCAGCTGCCGGATCTGGATGCCGCGGGCCTGCGTCTCGCGGCTGCGCTGCGTCAGCACGCCGCGCAGCACCTGCGTCAGCGGCACGCGCTCGCGGGACAGCCTCAGCCGTCCCGATGCCAGCCGCGCCAGCTGCTGACTCACCATGCCCGCCTCGCGTGCCTGCGCCACCGAGTCGCGCAGCGCCCGCAAGCCCTGGCGATCGATCTGGCCCGTGCTGATCAGCGTGTGGATCCGCTCCAGCGCCGCGCTCAACGGGCCGGCGATCTCGGCGCCGAGCTGCTGGACGATGTCGCCCCATTGCGAATCGCTCGGGGGCTGCGCCATGTCATTGGCAGCCAACGGCGCGGCAATGGAGGGGGGCGGGCGGGACATGCTCTCTCGTTCTTGTGAGCCTCCGGCGGCATGCCGGGGCAGGGAGGCGCCATGGTTCCGCGCGGTCCCGGGGGAGGCCATCCCGTGACTCGGGGGCAATCGCCCCCCTGGGTGGATGGCGTGAAATGGCTCACGATTGCTCGGGTGTCGGGGGCGGATGGCGGACGTTCCTGGACTGCTTGCGCCGAGCCTTGGCCGCCAGGTCATGAGGCCCCCGCGGCAAGCGCGGAAACCTCACGACCTGCCGTCCCCATCCACTGCCGTCCTTCGACGGTGTTGCTACCGAGGACGCCGTCAGGGCTCCTGGGCCTGGCGGTCAGCGAGCATCAGGAGACGTTCGGTGAGTTCCTTTGGAGCGGAAACCATGACCTGATGACCGGTGGGGATCTCGAAGAGCTCCCAGCCGGGCTGGCTGCGCGCGCGTTCACGCGCGGCGGCGATGGTGAGGAGGGCCGGACGGTTGCAGTCGATGAAGGTGCGTGGGCGCTTCAGCCACGCCGCCTGGTCGAAGTCGAGCGGGCTGTCATAGACGCCGCCGGGCTGCGGGCGCTGGCAGCGCATCATCCAGTCAAAGTCGTCCGGCTTCAGGCCCATGCCGTTGGGCTCGGTCACCGGCAGGTGGCCGAACTTCGAGATCAACTCGCGACGCTGGATCTGGGTCTCCGGTGTGTGGCGGCTGGACCAGGACTCGCCCGGTTCCGGCACCACGGCGTCCAGGTAAACCAGTCGCGAGATGCGGTCCGGCATCTGATCGGCGACGCCGGTGATCACCATGCCGCTGTAGCTGTGGCCGACGAGCAGGACATCGGCCAGTTCCTCGCACTCGATGACCGCCTTCACATCGTCGATGTGCGTCTGCAGGCGGATGTCCGCGTGCGGTTGATGGGCCCGTTCGCCGACGCCGCTCAACGTCACCGGGAACACGTGATGCCCGGCCGCACGCAACGGTCCGAGCACCCGCTTCCATGCCCAGGCGCCCAGCCAGGCACCGTGCACCAGCACGATGTTCACGCCCTTGCCGGGAGATTCCTCATTCCGGACCTGCGCCGGATCCTTGCTGCTCATGCGATGACCCCTTCCTCGCGCCATGCGGCGATCGCGTCGGGGCCGTGTCCGAGCTCGGCGAGAACCTCGTCGGTGTGCTGCCCCATCAACGGCGGGGGCAATCGGTAGGCCACGGGTGTCTCCGACAGCTTCATCGGACTGGCGACCACCCGCAGCGCATCGCTCTGCGGATGCGCCATCGACACCACCATGCCTCGGTGCTGGACCTGTGGGTCGTCGAAGACTTCAGCCAGGTCGTTGATCGCCCCGCCCGGGACCTTCGCCGCCTCCATCGCATCGAGCCAATGCTGCCGAGGTCTTTCGGCGACGCGGGCGGCCAGCATCGGGACCAGGTCGTCCCGATGCCGGACCCGCTGCGAATTGGTCGAGTAGCGCGGATCACGGGGGAGGTCCGGCAGGCCGAGGAGCTCGCAGAACTTGACGAACTGACCGTCGTTGCCCACCGCGACGATCAGGTGCCCGTCGCTGGCCTGGAAGACCTGGTACGGCACGATGTTCTGGTGGGCGTTGCCCATGCGGCGCGGCGCCTTGCCGGTCGTCAGGTAGTTGGCGCCGAGGTTGGCCAGCATCGCGACCTGCGTGTCCAGCAGCGCCATGTCGACGACCTGACCCTGGCCTGTCGCGTCCCGGTGGCGGAGCGCGGCGAGGATCGCGACCGTCGCATACATGCCGGTGAAGAGATCGGCCACCGCCACGCCGACCTTCTGCGGCCCGCCGCCGGGCAGCGCGTCGGCCTCGCCGGTGACGCTCATCAGTCCGCCCAGGCCCTGGACCGCGTAGTCGTAACCGGCGCGATCACGGTATGGCCCGGTCTGGCCGAAGCCGGTCACCGAGCAGAACACGAGGCGCGGATTGATCTCGAGCAGCGCCGCGGCGTCGAGCCCGTAGCGGGTCAGGTCGCCGACCTTGTAGTTCTCGACCAGGACGTCGGCCCGTCGCGCCAGCTCCCGGATCAAGTCCTGACCCCGTGGGCTGGCGATGTCGATCGCGACCGAACGCTTGTTGCGGTTCGCGCCGAGGTAGTAGGCCGCCTCGGCGGTGTCCTGCCCGTCCCGGTCCTTCAGATAGGGAGGCCCCATCCGCGGGTGTCATCCCCCCCTGGGTGGCCGCCCTTTGGCGGGCGCTCGACCTTGATCACGTCCGCGCCGAGATCGGCCAGCGTCTGCGTGCACCAGGGGCCCGCCAGCACGCGGGAGAGATCCAGCACGCGCACGCCCGTCAGGGCCATGGCGGAGGGCGTGGGAGAGTTCGCTTCGCTCATCGGGGCATTGTGGGGGATGCTGCGGTGGGCCGCACCGGGGGCGCGCGTCGTCGTCACGCCCTCGATAATCGTCCGATGCGTTCGTTGTCCCTGCTTGTTTCGATCGTCCCGCTGGTGCTGGCCGCCGGGTGCAGTCCGGCGTTGAACTGGCGCAAGGTGAGCCCGGAAGGGGCGCAGATGCAATTGATGTTTCCTTGCAAGCCAGACCGCGAGGAGCGTACGCAGCCCGGCCCGGCGGGTCAGGCGGTCGCCGTGCGGTCACTGAGCTGCAAGGCGCGGGGGGCCCAGTTCTCGTTGACCTGGACGGATCTCCGGGAGGCCGGGGCGACGTCCGCGGCGATGCGTCGCATGCATGAGGGCATCGCCCGGCAGATGCTCCCGCAGGCGTCCGCGCCCTTGGGCATGCGCGGTATCGCGGCCGATCCGGAAGCGTTCCAGCAATCGTTCGAGGCCCGCGCCGGCCAGCCCCGCCAGCAGGTGCGGCAGGCGGTGTTCTCCCGCGGGGGACGGCTGTATCAGTTGCTGATGCAAGGCGAACGCCTCGACCCGGAAGCCTGGGACGTATTCCTCGGGTCGGTGGAACTGCCGCCCTGAGGGCGGGGGGGGGCTGCATCCTCCCCACGATTGAGGGTTTGTGCGAGCCACGCCCGCACCATGCTGCGCCGCACGATAATGATCGCCATGTCCGGCCTGCTGTTGATCGCTCACGCCCCGCTGGCCACCGCGCTGAAGCAGGTGGCCGAGCACACGTTCCCGCATTGCTCGCTGCAGCTGAGGGTGCTGGACGTGACGCCTGAGATGAGCGCCGACGACGTCGAGTCGCAGGCGCGCGCGCTGATCATCGCTTCCGGACACCAGCAGACCCTCGTGCTGACCGACGTGTACGGCGCGACACCGACGAATGCGGCGCTGCGCCTGCAGGGCGAGCAGGTGAAGGTGTTGACCGGCGTCAACGTGCCGATGCTGTGGCGCTCGTTGTGCTACGCCGGCGAAGGCCTGGAGGCGCTGGTCCAGCGCGCCAGCCAGGGCGGCACCCAGGGCATCCTGTGCGACGCGACGGCGCCCTGCGCCTCCAACAATTCCTCGTCCCATCCTTCCTGCACATGATCAAGTCGACCCTCACCATCAGCAACAAGCTGGGCCTGCATGCCCGGGCCTCGGCGAAGTTGACGAAGTTGGCGGGAGGATTCAAGGCAGAGGTCTTCATGACCCGCAACGGCCGTCGCGTGAATGCCAAGAGCATCATGGGCGTCATGATGCTGGCGGCGGGCATCGGCGCGGAGGTCGAACTCGAGACCTCCGGCGAGGACGAACAGCCCGCGCATGACGCGATCACGGCGCTGGTCAACGACAAGTTCGGCGAAGGCCAGTAAGGCGAACGCCAGCCCCTTCAATCGCCCCCACGAACCGCGCGATCCGAAGAAGCCGGAGCGCCGGTACCCTGCGGAGCGAATGCCGAGCGTGAGGAGGCGATTGAGCGGAGCGGGGTACCGGCGCTCCGGCTTCGCAGCGCTGTGCTCAACGTGTGCTCGACGCCCCAGGAAGTGCTTCCGGTACCGCGCCGGCAGATCCGCGATGCGCATGATCATCGGCAGGTCGGCGGTATTGAAGTCCGGATCCCACGCCGGCCGGCCGAGGATGCGCGCGCCGACCCGCAGGTAGCCCTTGATCAGGGGCGGTGGCTCGACCACCAGGTCCTGACGTAGCTCGTCGACCGGCAGCGGCAGGCGCGGACGCACTTGCCAGGCGATGTCCGCCATGTGACTGGCGTCCAGCTGGCGCCACAGGCTGGCGGCGTAGTGACCGCCGTCGCGCATGCTGATGCTGGCGCAGCCGATCATCGTGTCCAGGTCGTTGCGCACCATGAATTCGGTGAGGGCGCCCCACAGCGCCATGATGGCGCCGCCGTTGCGATGATCCGGGTGAACGCAGGAGCGGCCCAGTTCAACCATGCGGGGACGCAGCGAGCGCAGGCGGGTCAGGTCGAACTCGGTTTCGCTGTAGAGGCCGCCGGCGCGGCGGGCCGCCTCCGGCGTCAGCACCCGGTAGGTGCCGATCACCTCGCCGGGCTGTCCGTGCTTGTCGAGCGTGCGCACCAGCAGGTGCTCGCAGAAGGGGTCGAAGAGGTCGATGTCGTGCCCGGCGGGCGCGCCGGCCGGCACGCTCAGGCGCGCGCCCATCTCATCGACGAAGACCTGGTACCTCAGGCGCTGGGCCTGGCGGACTTCGTCCTCCGTGCGCGCCCAACCCACGTGGAAGCGAGTGCGCGCAGCATCGACAGCGACGTCTTGCGAACTGGCTGGAAGTGACCTCCGAGGCGCTTCGACAGGGCGCAGATCGGAGAAGGGCAGGGTAGGCAGCGGCAGATCCCTCATGGCAAAGCCTCGCTGAAGTGATGGCCGCGATGCTGAGCGGGCGGGGTGACGCGTCGGTGACCCTCAAGTGAACGAACCGTGACAGTCGCGGCCTCGTCACGTTCATGCATCGGGGTGATTGACGCCGGCTCCACAGAGGTTTTCGCGGAGTTCACCTTCGTCCACCGGGGGATTCGGAACCCGCTGCTAAAGTCGGCGCATGAGTTTCCAGGTCTTCGGCATTCCCGTTTCTCGCGGCGTGGCGATCGGCCGCGCGGTGCTGGTTGCCTCCAGCCGCGTCGACGTCGCGCATTACTTCATCGCCGCCGCCGATGCGGAGCAGGAGTACGCCCGTCTGGTGCGGGGCCGCGATGTGGTCACCCGTGAATTGCAGGGGCTGAAGGCCGAACTGCCGGAGGACGCGCCGCACGAACTCGACGCGCTGCTGGATGTCCACCTGCTGCTGCTGAACGACGAGGCGCTCGTCGACACGGCTCGCGATTGGATCGTCGATCGCCACTACAACGCCGAATGGGCGCTGTCGGCGCAGCTGGAAGTCCTGGCGCGTCAGTTCGACGAAATGGAAGACGACTACCTGCGCGAGCGCAAGGCGGATCTGGAACAGGTGGTCGAGCGCATCCTGGCCGCCCTCGCCGCGGAACTGGACGATGCGCCCGCCGGTGGACCGGCCGCCGTGGTGGCACGGGACTTCGCCGGAGAGGATCCGCTGCTGCTGGTGGCCGCCGACATCGCGCCCGCCGACATGATCCAGTTCAAGCGCAGCGTCTTTCAGGGCTTCATCACCGACATCGGGGGGAAGACCTCACATACCGCGATCGTGGCGCGCAGCATGGCCATCCCCGCCGTGGTGGGAACGCGAGAGGCCTCGCGGCTGATCCGCCAGGACGATTGGGTCATCATCGATGGCGACGCGGGGACGGTGATCGTCAACCCGTCCCCCATCGTGCTGGAGGAATACCGCTTCCGGCAGCGGCAGTCGGAACTGGAGAACGCACGTCTCGCTCGCCTGCGGCACACGCCGGCGATCACCATGGATGGGCAGCGAATCGAACTGCACGCCAATATCGAGTTGCCGGGCGACACGGTGGCGGCGCTGGCGTCCGGCGCAACTGGCGTGGGGCTGTTCCGCAGTGAGTTCCTCTTCATGAACCGCGACGGCGACCTGCCCAGCGAGGAAGAGCAATTCGCCGCCTATAAGAGTGCGGTCGAAGCGATGGCCGGTCTGCCGGTGACGATCCGCACGGTTGATATCGGCGCCGACAAGCCACTGGACCGGATGTCGGTCAACGAGCTCCGGCACGAACATGTGCTCAACCCGGCCATGGGCCTGCGGGCGATCCGATGGAGTCTGGCGGAGCCGAGCATGTTCCGCCAGCAACTGCGTGCGATCTATCGGGCGAGCGCGTTCGGCAAGGTGAAGCTGCTGATCCCGATGGTCGCCCATCTGGGTGAGATCCGTCAGGTCCAGGAGGCCGCCAAACGAGTGAAGGCGCAGCTTGACGAGGCGGGTCAGGCTTATGGCGAAGTCGAACTCGGCGTGATGGTGGAGGTGCCTGCGGCGGCGATCATGCTGCCGCAGCTGCTCAGGCATGTGGACTTCGTGTCGATCGGGACCAACGACCTCATTCAATACACGCTGGCCATCGACCGTGCCGATGAGGCGGTCGCCCATCTCTATGACCCGTGGCATCCCGCTGTCCTCCATCTACTGGCGCATTCGATCGCGCAGGCGCGAGCGGCCGGGAAGGAAGTCAGTGTCTGCGGCGAAATGGCGGGCGATGCCGCCTTCACCGATCTGCTCCTGAGCATGGGACTCACCAGTTTCTCGATGCACCCGTCGCAGATCCCTTCGGTCAAGCAACGGGTCCTGCGGGCCGACGTGCCACGGTTGGCTGCTGCGCTGCCTCGCATCCTGGAGAGCGATGAACCCGCGAAAGTGGCTCTGGAAGTACTCGCGCCGCAGTCCCGCCTGCATTGAGCCGCCTACTCGGGCGGCTGCGGTCGAACATCGCACCTCCCCAAGCAAGTCGTACGGGGGAGTTGCGCCGGTGAAAAAACTCGTGCTAGACTAGCGGTCTTCGCTGTTCACGACATCGTTCTGAACAGCGGCCTCGGAGGGTATGCCGAGGTGGTCGGATGAATAACTAGCAAAAGCTAGTTTTCATTTGACGGCGAGATTCTCGCAGTCGCTGATGAAAATAATTTCTCTGACTGCTTGACGGGTTCGAAAGAAATCGTTCATAATCTCGCTTCTGCGCTGCTGACGACAAATCGGCGGTGCGACGAAGCAAGGCGGAGAGCCTGAAGCGAAAGCTGCTTCGATGTTCTTTAAGAATTTACAGCCGATAAGCGTGGGCGTCTGGACGAGCGACCTGAGAAGGTTAAATCGCTAGATGCTCACGGAAGATATGAATGAAGCTATGAAAGTAGTCTTTGTTCGATTCCGTTGAGTTTATTCAAGATCGAACTGTAGAGTTTGATCCTGGCTCAGATTGAACGCTGGCGGCATGCCTTACACATGCAAGTCGAACGGTAACGCGGGGCAACCTGGCGACGAGTGGCGAACGGGTGAGTAATATATCGGAACGTGCCCAGTTGTGGGGGATAACTGCTCGAAAGAGCAGCTAATACCGCATACGACCTGAGGGTGAAAGCGGGGGATCGCAAGACCTCGCGCAATTGGAGCGGCCGATATCAGATTAGGTAGTTGGTGGGGTAAAGGCCTACCAAGCCGACGATCTGTAGCTGGTCTGAGAGGACGACCAGCCACACTGGGACTGAGACACGGCCCAGACTCCTACGGGAGGCAGCAGTGGGGAATTTTGGACAATGGGGGCAACCCTGATCCAGCCATGCCGCGTGCGGGAAGAAGGCCTTCGGGTTGTAAACCGCTTTTGTCAGGGAAGAAAAGACTCCTACTAATACTGGGGGTTCATGACGGTACCTGAAGAATAAGCACCGGCTAACTACGTGCCAGCAGCCGCGGTAATACGTAGGGTGCAAGCGTTAATCGGAATTACTGGGCGTAAAGCGTGCGCAGGCGGTTATGCAAGACAGATGTGAAATCCCCGGGCTCAACCTGGGAACTGCATTTGTGACTGCATGGCTAGAGTACGGTAGAGGGGGATGGAATTCCGCGTGTAGCAGTGAAATGCGTAGATATGCGGAGGAACACCGATGGCGAAGGCAATCCCCTGGACCTGTACTGACGCTCATGCACGAAAGCGTGGGGAGCAAACAGGATTAGATACCCTGGTAGTCCACGCCCTAAACGATGTCAACTGGTTGTTGGGAGGGTTTCTTCTCAGTAACGTAGCTAACGCGTGAAGTTGACCGCCTGGGGAGTACGGCCGCAAGGTTGAAACTCAAAGGAATTGACGGGGACCCGCACAAGCGGTGGATGATGTGGTTTAATTCGATGCAACGCGAAAAACCTTACCTACCCTTGACATGCCAGGAATCCTGCAGAGATGTGGGAGTGCTCGAAAGAGAACCTGGACACAGGTGCTGCATGGCCGTCGTCAGCTCGTGTCGTGAGATGTTGGGTTAAGTCCCGCAACGAGCGCAACCCTTGTCATTAGTTGCTACGAAAGGGCACTCTAATGAGACTGCCGGTGACAAACCGGAGGAAGGTGGGGATGACGTCAGGTCATCATGGCCCTTATGGGTAGGGCTACACACGTCATACAATGGCCGGGACAGAGGGCTGCCAACCCGCGAGGGGGAGCTAATCCCAGAAACCCGGTCGTAGTCCGGATCGCAGTCTGCAACTCGACTGCGTGAAGTCGGAATCGCTAGTAATCGCGGATCAGCTTGCCGCGGTGAATACGTTCCCGGGTCTTGTACACACCGCCCGTCACACCATGGGAGCGGGTTCTGCCAGAAGTAGTTAGCCTAACCGCAAGGGGGGGCGATTACCACGGCAGGGTTCGTGACTGGGGTGAAGTCGTAACAAGGTAGCCGTATCGGAAGGTGCGGCTGGATCACCTCCTTTCTAGAGAATGATGAGACCGTCGGGTTGCCTAGGCAGCTCGGGAGAGTCGAGTCGAAAAATGCGAGTTCAGCGCGCCCACACTTATCGGCTGTAGACACACAACAGTGAGTGAGAAAACGCGTGAGCCTGGCGAGCTGGCCTTGCCGGTTGGCGCGATACAGGAGCACGCATGAAACGCGTGGGTCTGTAGCTCAGTCGGTTAGAGCACCGTCTTGATAAGGCGGGGGTCGCTGGTTCGAATCCAGCCAGACCCACCACGAGGATCGTCAAGATCTTGGGGGATTAGCTCAGCTGGGAGAGCACCTGCTTTGCAAGCAGGGGGTCGTCGGTTCGATCCCGTCATCCTCCACCAATCACTTCACAAGGGTGGCAAACCACAGCGTCAAGCATGACGTTGTGGTTTGCCAGTCTCGACTTTTTAGTCGGCTGTTGTTCTTTAACAATTCGTAGAGTCGAATCAGCGTTGCTGGCGGAAAGCTTGGCACTCGTAAAGGGGTGACCGGCACCGTGCCGCCAGCGACATTTGATTGCGTCAACAAACTTCAACTCTGAAAAGAGTAGAAATTGAAGAACGGCGAACGCGTGATACTCAAATAAATGCTCAAGTTGTTGAGCATCTGTCCTTGACGACATCTGCGGATGTCAAAGTTATAGGGTCAAGTGACTAAGTGCATGTGGTGGATGCCTTGGCGATTACAGGCGACGAAGGACGTGATAGCCTGCGATAAGCTTCGGGGAGCTGGCAAATAAGCTTTGATCCGGAGATTTCCGAATGGGGAAACCCACCTCGTTTAGAGGTATCGCACACTGAATACATAGGTGTGCGAGGCGAACCGGGTGAACTGAAACATCTCAGTAGCTCGAGGAAAAGACATCAACCGAGATTCCGAAAGTAGTGGCGAGCGAAATCGGAGTAGCCCTCGTGTTTTAGCAGTTGGCATATCAGAACGGAATGGAAAGTCCGGCCATAGCGGGTGATAGCCCCGTATGAGAAATGTCGATTGTGGAACTAGGCACGAATAGAGTAGGGCGGGACACGTGAAATCCTGTCTGAATATGGGGGGACCATCCTCCAAGGCTAAATACTCGTAATCGACCGATAGTGAACAAGTACCGTGAGGGAAAGGCGAAAAGAACCCCGGGAGGGGAGTGAAATAGATCCTGAAACCGCATGCATACAAAAAGTAGGAGCCCGCAAGGGTGACTGCGTACCTTTTGTATAATGGGTCAGCGACTTACATTCAGTGGCGAGGTTAACCGAATAGGGTAGCCGTAGAGAAATCGAGTCCGAATAGGGCGATTTAGTCGCTGGGTGTAGACCCGAAACCAGGTGATCTATCCATGGCCAGGATGAAGGTACCGTAACAGGTGCTGGAGGTCCGAACCGACTAGTGTTGCAAAACTAGCGGATGAGCTGTGGATAGGGGTGAAAGGCTAAACAAACCTGGAGATAGCTGGTTCTCTCCGAAAACTATTTAGGTAGTGCCTCAAGTATTACCTTCGGGGGTAGAGCACTGTTTAGGCTAGGGGGTCATGGCGACTTACCAAACCTATGCAAACTCCGAATACCGAAGAGTACAGCTTGGGAGACAGAGCACCGGGTGCTAACGTCCGGACTCAAGAGGGAAACAACCCAGACCGCCAGCTAAGGTCCCTAAAATTGGCTAAGTGGGAAACGAAGTGGGAAGGCTAAAACAGTCAGGATGTTGGCTTAGAAGCAGCCATCATTTAAAGAAAGCGTAATAGCTCACTGATCGAGTCGTCCTGCGCGGAAGATGTAACGGGGCTAAGCCAGTTACCGAAGCTGCGGATGCACAGTTTACTGTGCGTGGTAGGAGAGCGTTCTGTACGCCTGTGAAGGTGGGTCGTGAGGCCTGCTGGAGGTATCAGAAGTGCGAATGCTGACATGAGTAGCGTTAAAGGGGGTGAAAAGCCCCCTCGCCGAAAGCGCAAGGTTTCCTACGCAACGTTCATCGGCGTAGGGTGAGTCGGCCCCTAAGGCGAGGCAGAGATGCGTAGCTGATGGGAAACAGGTCAATATTCCTGTACCGATCAATAGTGCGATGTGGGGACGGAGAAGGTTAGCTCAGCCGGGTGTTGGATGTCCCGGTTCAAGCCTGTAGTCGTGCCTGGTAGGCAAATCCGCCGGGCTTAGATGAGGGGTGATAACGAGTCTGCTTGCAGACGAAGTGAGTGATACCCTGCTTCCAGGAAAAGCCACTAAGCTTCAGCTATTGACGACCGTACCGCAAACCGACACTGGTGCGCGAGATGAGTATTCTAAGGCGCTTGAGAGAACTCTGGAGAAGGAACTCGGCAAATTGACACCGTAACTTCGGAAGAAGGTGTGCCTTTAGTAGGTGATCCATTTACTTGGTTAGCCCAATGAGGCCGCAGAGAATCGGTGGCTGCAACTGTTTATTAAAAACACAGCACTCTGCAAAGACGAAAGTCGACGTATAGGGTGTGACTCCTGCCCGGTGCTGGAAGATTAAATGATGGGGTGCAAGCTCTTGACTGAAGTCCCAGTAAACGGCGGCCGTAACTATAACGGTCCTAAGGTAGCGAAATTCCTTGTCGGGTAAGTTCCGACCTGCACGAATGGAGTAATGATGGCCACACTGTCTCCTCCAGAGACTCAGCGAAGTTGAAATGTTTGTGATGATGCAATCTCCCCGCGGAAAGACGGAAAGACCCCATGAACCTTTACTGTAGCTTTACATTGGACTTTGAACAGATCTGTGTAGGATAGGTGGGAGGCTTTGAAACCTGGTCGCTAGATCAGGTGGAGCCAACGTTGAAATACCACCCTGGTGTGTTTGAGGTTCTAACCTTGGCCCGTTATCCGGGTTGGGGACAGTGTATGGTGGGCAGTTTGACTGGGGCGGTCTCCTCCCAAAGTGTAACGGAGGAGTTCGAAGGTACGCTAAATACGGTCGGAAATCGTGTTGATAGTGCATTGGCATAAGCGTGCTTGACTGCGAGACTGACAAGTCGAGCAGGTACGAAAGTAGGACAAAGTGATCCGGTGGTTCTGTATGGAAGGGCCATCGCTCAACGGATAAAAGGTACTCTGGGGATAACAGGCTGATACCGCCCAAGAGTTCATATCGACGGCGGTGTTTGGCACCTCGATGTCGGCTCATCTCATCCTGGGGCTGTAGCCGGTCCCAAGGGTATGGCTGTTCGCCATTTAAAGAGGTACGTGAGCTGGGTTTAAAACGTCGTGAGACAGTTTGGTCCCTATCTTCCGTGGGCGCTGCAAGATTGAGAGAGCCTGCTCCTAGTACGAGAGGACCGGAGTGGACGCACCTCTGGTGTATCGGTTGTCACGCCAGTGGCATCGCCGAGTAGCTAAGTGCGGAAGAGATAACCGCTGAAAGCATCTAAGCGGGAAACTCGTCTCAAGATGAGTCTTGCCGGGGCCTAGAGCCCCCTGAAGGGTCGTTCAAGACCAGGACGTTGATAGGCTGGGTGTGGAAGCGCAGTAATGCGTTAAGCTAACCAGTACTAATTGCCCGTGAGGCTTGACCCTATAACTTTGACACTCAAAACGTCAAGGTGAGTGGTCACGCAGATCGACGCGCATCCCGCTCATGCTGGGAATGCCCGATCAAAACCGTTCTTCAAACCTGAAGACGCAATCAAACCAAGCTGATTTGACTCTACCGAATTGGGCCTGCTGAGTTCCTCAGCAAGCCAACCAGTCAAGCCTGATGACCATAGCGAGTCGGTCCCACCCCTTCCCATCCCGAACAGGACCGTGAAACGACTCAGCGCCGATGATAGTGCGGATTCCCGTGTGAAAGTAGGTCATCGTCAGGCTAATATCCGGAGACGCCCGGTCGGATGACCGGGCGTTCCTTTCTCTGCTTGCAGAGATCAGCGCTTCGCGGAGCGTTGATCTCTGGAGCTGAGGCGGTGTCGATCAGATCATGAGAATGATCGTGAAAGACGCTTGACAAGTTCAAACGAACTCGTTTATAGTCTCATCTCTGCGCTGCTGACGACAAATCAGCGGTGCGACGAAGCAAGGCGGAAAGCCTGAGGCGAAAGCTGCTTCGATGTTCTTTAAGAATTTACAGCCGATAAGCGTGGGCGTCTGGACGAGCGACCTGAGAAGGTTAAATCGCTAGATGCTCACGGAAGATATGAATGAAGCTATGAAAGTAGTCTTTGTTCGATTCCGTTGAGTTTATTCAAGATCGAACTGTAGAGTTTGATCCTGGCTCAGATTGAACGCTGGCGGCATGCCTTACACATGCAAGTCGAACGGTAACGCGGGGCAACCTGGCGACGAGTGGCGAACGGGTGAGTAATATATCGGAACGTGCCCAGTTGTGGGGGATAACTGCTCGAAAGAGCAGCTAATACCGCATACGACCTGAGGGTGAAAGCGGGGGATCGCAAGACCTCGCGCAATTGGAGCGGCCGATATCAGATTAGGTAGTTGGTGGGGTAAAGGCCTACCAAGCCGACGATCTGTAGCTGGTCTGAGAGGACGACCAGCCACACTGGGACTGAGACACGGCCCAGACTCCTACGGGAGGCAGCAGTGGGGAATTTTGGACAATGGGGGCAACCCTGATCCAGCCATGCCGCGTGCGGGAAGAAGGCCTTCGGGTTGTAAACCGCTTTTGTCAGGGAAGAAAAGACTCCTACTAATACTGGGGGTTCATGACGGTACCTGAAGAATAAGCACCGGCTAACTACGTGCCAGCAGCCGCGGTAATACGTAGGGTGCAAGCGTTAATCGGAATTACTGGGCGTAAAGCGTGCGCAGGCGGTTATGCAAGACAGATGTGAAATACCCGGGCTCAACCTGGGAACTGCATTTGTGACTGCATGGCTAGAGTACGGTAGAGGGGGATGGAATTCCGCGTGTAGCAGTGAAATGCGTAGATATGCGGAGGAACACCGATGGCGAAGGCAATCCCCTGGACCTGTACTGACGCTCATGCACGAAAGCGTGGGGAGCAAACAGGATTAGATACCCTGGTAGTCCACGCCCTAAACGATGTCAACTGGTTGTTGGGAGGGTTTCTTCTCAGTAACGTAGCTAACGCGTGAAGTTGACCGCCTGGGGAGTACGGCCGCAAGGTTGAAACTCAAAGGAATTGACGGGGACCCGCACAAGCGGTGGATGATGTGGTTTAATTCGATGCAACGCGAAAAACCTTACCTACCCTTGACATGCCAGGAATCCTGCAGAGATGTGGGAGTGCTCGAAAGAGAACCTGGACACAGGTGCTGCATGGCCGTCGTCAGCTCGTGTCGTGAGATGTTGGGTTAAGTCCCGCAACGAGCGCAACCCTTGTCATTAGTTGCTACGAAAGGGCACTCTAATGAGACTGCCGGTGACAAACCGGAGGAAGGTGGGGATGACGTCAGGTCATCATGGCCCTTATGGGTAGGGCTACACACGTCATACAATGGCCGGGACAGAGGGCTGCCAACCCGCGAGGGGGAGCTAATCCCAGAAACCCGGTCGTAGTCCGGATCGCAGTCTGCAACTCGACTGCGTGAAGTCGGAATCGCTAGTAATCGCGGATCAGCTTGCCGCGGTGAATACGTTCCCGGGTCTTGTACACACCGCCCGTCACACCATGGGAGCGGGTTCTGCCAGAAGTAGTTAGCCTAACCGCAAGGGGGGCGATTACCACGGCAGGGTTCGTGACTGGGGTGAAGTCGTAACAAGGTAGCCGTATCGGAAGGTGCGGCTGGATCACCTCCTTTCTAGAGAATGATGAGACCGTCGGGTTGCCTAGGCAGCTCGGGAGAGTCGAGTCGAAAAATGCGAGTTCAGCGCGCCCACACTTATCGGCTGTAGACACACAACAGTGAGTGAGAAAACGCGTGAGCCTGGCGAGCTGGCCTTGCCGGTTGGCGCGATACAGGAGCACGCATGAAACGCGTGGGTCTGTAGCTCAGTCGGTTAGAGCACCGTCTTGATAAGGCGGGGGGTCGCTGGTTCGAATCCAGCCAGACCCACCACGAGGATCGTCAAGATCTTGGGGGATTAGCTCAGCTGGGAGAGCACCTGCTTTGCAAGCAGGGGGTCGTCGGTTCGATCCCGTCATCCTCCACCAATCACTTCACAAGGGTGGCAAACCACAGCGTCAAGCATGACGTTGTGGTTTGCCAGTCTCGACTTTTTAGTCGGCTGTTGTTCTTTAACAATTCGTAGAGTCGAATCAGCGTTGCTGGCGGAAAGCTTGGCACTCGTAAAGGGGTGACCGGCACCGTGCCGCCAGCGACATTTGATTGCGTCAACAAACTTCAACTCTGAAAAGAGTAGAAATTGAAGAACGGCGAACGCGTGATACTCAAATAAATGCTCAAGTTGTTGAGCATCTGTCCTTGACGACATCTGCGGATGTCAAAGTTATAGGGTCAAGTGACTAAGTGCATGTGGTGGATGCCTTGGCGATTACAGGCGACGAAGGACGTGATAGCCTGCGATAAGCTTCGGGGAGCTGGCAAATAAGCTTTGATCCGGAGATTTCCGAATGGGGAAACCCACCTCGTTTAGAGGTATCGCACACTGAATACATAGGTGTGCGAGGCGAACCGGGTGAACTGAAACATCTCAGTAGCTCGAGGAAAAGACATCAACCGAGATTCCGAAAGTAGTGGCGAGCGAAATCGGAGTAGCCCTCGTGTTTTAGCAGTTGGCATATCAGAACGGAATGGAAAGTCCGGCCATAGCGGGTGATAGCCCCGTATGAGAAATGTCGATTGTGGAACTAGGCACGAATAGAGTAGGGCGGGACACGTGAAATCCTGTCTGAATATGGGGGGACCATCCTCCAAGGCTAAATACTCGTAATCGACCGATAGTGAACAAGTACCGTGAGGGAAAGGCGAAAAGAACCCCGGGAGGGGAGTGAAATAGATCCTGAAACCGCATGCATACAAAAAGTAGGAGCCCGCAAGGGTGACTGCGTACCTTTTGTATAATGGGTCAGCGACTTACATTCAGTGGCGAGGTTAACCGAATAGGGTAGCCGTAGAGAAATCGAGTCCGAATAGGGCGATTTAGTCGCTGGGTGTAGACCCGAAACCAGGTGATCTATCCATGGCCAGGATGAAGGTACCGTAACAGGTGCTGGAGGTCCGAACCGACTAGTGTTGCAAAACTAGCGGATGAGCTGTGGATAGGGGTGAAAGGCTAAACAAACCTGGAGATAGCTGGTTCTCTCCGAAAACTATTTAGGTAGTGCCTCAAGTATTACCTTCGGGGGTAGAGCACTGTTTAGGCTAGGGGGTCATGGCGACTTACCAAACCTATGCAAACTCCGAATACCGAAGAGTACAGCTTGGGAGACAGAGCACCGGGTGCTAACGTCCGGACTCAAGAGGGAAACAACCCAGACCGCCAGCTAAGGTCCCTAAAATTGGCTAAGTGGGAAACGAAGTGGGAAGGCTAAAACAGTCAGGATGTTGGCTTAGAAGCAGCCATCATTTAAAGAAAGCGTAATAGCTCACTGATCGAGTCGTCCTGCGCGGAAGATGTAACGGGGCTAAGCCAGTTACCGAAGCTGCGGATGCACAGTTTACTGTGCGTGGTAGGAGAGCGTTCTGTACGCCTGTGAAGGTGGGTCGTGAGGCCTGCTGGAGGTATCAGAAGTGCGAATGCTGACATGAGTAGCGTTAAAGGGGGTGAAAAGCCCCCTCGCCGAAAGCGCAAGGTTTCCTACGCAACGTTCATCGGCGTAGGGTGAGTCGGCCCCTAAGGCGAGGCAGAGATGCGTAGCTGATGGGAAACAGGTCAATATTCCTGTACCGATCAATAGTGCGATGTGGGGACGGAGAAGGTTAGCTCAGCCGGGTGTTGGATGTCCCGGTTCAAGCCTGTAGTCGTGCCTGGTAGGCAAATCCGCCGGGCTTAGATGAGGGGTGATAACGAGTCTGCTTGCAGACGAAGTGAGTGATACCCTGCTTCCAGGAAAAGCCACTAAGCTTCAGCTATTGACGACCGTACCGCAAACCGACACTGGTGCGCGAGATGAGTATTCTAAGGCGCTTGAGAGAACTCTGGAGAAGGAACTCGGCAAATTGACACCGTAACTTCGGAAGAAGGTGTGCCTTTAGTAGGTGATCCATTTACTTGGTTAGCCCAATGAGGCCGCAGAGAATCGGTGGCTGCAACTGTTTATTAAAAACACAGCACTCTGCAAAGACGAAAGTCGACGTATAGGGTGTGACTCCTGCCCGGTGCTGGAAGATTAAATGATGGGGTGCAAGCTCTTGACTGAAGTCCCAGTAAACGGCGGCCGTAACTATAACGGTCCTAAGGTAGCGAAATTCCTTGTCGGGTAAGTTCCGACCTGCACGAATGGAGTAATGATGGCCACACTGTCTCCTCCAGAGACTCAGCGAAGTTGAAATGTTTGTGATGATGCAATCTCCCCGCGGAAAGACGGAAAGACCCCATGAACCTTTACTGTAGCTTTACATTGGACTTTGAACAGATCTGTGTAGGATAGGTGGGAGGCTTTGAAACCTGGTCGCTAGATCAGGTGGAGCCAACGTTGAAATACCACCCTGGTGTGTTTGAGGTTCTAACCTTGGCCCGTTATCCGGGTTGGGGACAGTGTATGGTGGGCAGTTTGACTGGGGCGGTCTCCTCCCAAAGTGTAACGGAGGAGTTCGAAGGTACGCTAAATACGGTCGGAAATCGTGTTGATAGTGCATTGGCATAAGCGTGCTTGACTGCGAGACTGACAAGTCGAGCAGGTACGAAAGTAGGACAAAGTGATCCGGTGGTTCTGTATGGAAGGGCCATCGCTCAACGGATAAAAGGTACTCTGGGGATAACAGGCTGATACCGCCCAAGAGTTCATATCGACGGCGGTGTTTGGCACCTCGATGTCGGCTCATCTCATCCTGGGGCTGTAGCCGGTCCCAAGGGTATGGCTGTTCGCCATTTAAAGAGGTACGTGAGCTGGGTTTAAAACGTCGTGAGACAGTTTGGTCCCTATCTTCCGTGGGCGCTGCAAGATTGAGAGAGCCTGCTCCTAGTACGAGAGGACCGGAGTGGACGCACCTCTGGTGTATCGGTTGTCACGCCAGTGGCATCGCCGAGTAGCTAAGTGCGGAAGAGATAACCGCTGAAAGCATCTAAGCGGGAAACTCGTCTCAAGATGAGTCTTGCCGGGGCCTAGAGCCCCCTGAAGGGTCGTTCAAGACCAGGACGTTGATAGGCTGGGTGTGGAAGCGCAGTAATGCGTTAGCTAACCAGTACTAATTGCCCGTGAGGCTTGACCCTATAACTTTGACACTCAAAACGTCAAGGTGAGTGGTCACGCAGATCGACGCGCATCCCGCTCATGCTGGGAATGCCCGATCAAAACCGTTCTTCAAACCTGAAGACGCAATCAAACCAAGCTGATTTGACTCTACCGAATTGGGCCTGCTGAGTTCCTCAGCAAGCCAACCAGTCAAGCCTGATGACCATAGCGAGTCGGTCCCACCCCTTCCCATCCCGAACAGGACCGTGAAACGACTCAGCGCCGATGATAGTGCGGATTCCCGTGTGAAAGTAGGTCATCGTCAGGCTAATACCCCGCCAAACCCCTCGATCAGCCATGGTCGAGGGGTTTTGCCTTTTCCGGAAGCAATTTCCGACTTCAACCGCTCGCAGCTGAGATTGTTCGAATTGGCGTCGAGTCCTGTTGCAAGGCGCCGCCAAGTACGAGGTTCTGCACCAACTCCGCTGCCCAACCATGTAGCGGATCCGAGTCAAAGAACCGTCTCCAGGTCTGGACCAGGATAGGGGTGCTCGTCAGCCACTCGACCAAGTCCTCCGTTGGGCAGGCTTGAGCTTCGAGCATGTGGAAGACCGTCAGTGCCTTAGCCGCATGCATGGCGTGTTTTCGAGGCTCGCGCTGGAAATACTCGAGTCTTCCGCGTGCAGAGCTCAGGGCGGCTTGTGCATCTTTAAATGGCGAGCCATGACCCGGGATAACGATTCGAGGGTCGAGCGATTCGATGAGGTCTAGCGTCGCGCCCACGTGCGCGAACGCGTGTTCGCCGTCGAGCTCCGGAAACACAATGCCGAAACCCCGTTCCCACAACGCGTCAGCCGAGATCAGTGTCCGGTTCTCTGGCTCAAAAAGGATCACCGAGTGAGGATCATGGCCTGGTGCCGAATGAATCTGCCATTCGTGCCCACCTTGGTACAAGGCTTCGCCGGGAATCAGCTTGCCCGTGGGGCTGAACTGTTCACAGTATTGGCCAGTGGCGCGAAAACTGAGTGCGGCCTCGTCCCAGGCCAAGATCGCCGAGAATTCGCCCGGGGGGATCAAAAACTGGGCAACGATACCTCGCCGAGAGGGCCGCGTTTCCACCGCAATGATCCGAGTGCAAGTGACTATTGGCGATTAGCCGGAGCTTTTCACCCGGCCGGAGTGATTCCGCGATCAGTGCGAGCGTTTGTTCACGATGGGATGAGTACCCGGTATCTACCAAGACCGCACCTTCCTCACGTGTCGCGCCATGAAGCAGGATGTTGTTGGAGGAAAGCCATCCGCGCTCCAGCACTGTCATGCCGGCAGGAAGGTTCAGGTGGCCCATCGCCCCGCGTCTCGCCAAGTCCAATCGAACTGCTACTGGCGCAACTCGCGCCGGAGGATCTTGCCGACATTCGTCTTGGGCAGCTCATCGCGGAACTCGATGTACTTCGGACGTTTGTAGCCGGTCAGTTGCTTATGGCAGTAGGCGGACAAGTCCTCTTCCGCGAGCGCCGAATCCTTCTTGATGACGAAAAGCTTCACCGCCTCACCTGAATGCTGATCGGGAACTCCGATCGCAGCGCATTCCATGACGCCGGGATGCAGATTGACCACCTGTTCAATCTCGGTGGGATATACGTTGAACCCGCTGACAAGGATCATGTCCTTCTTGCGATCTACGATGCGCGTGAAGCCTTCGGCGTCCATGACGCCGATGTCGCCGGTCTTGAAGAATCCGTCCTGGCCGATTGCCTGTGCGGTGTCGTCCGGGCGATTCCAGTAACCGGCCATGACTTGAGGCCCGCGGATGCAGATCTCTCCGCGCTGCCCCAATGGCACGTCATTCCCGTCGTCGTCGCGGATGGCAATCTCGGTATTGGGAACAGGCAGCCCGATCGAGCCGTTGAACTGATCCAGGTCGAGGCGGTTGACCGTCGCGACAGGAGACGTCTCCGAGAGACCATAACCTTCGACGACAGGACAGCCGGTGATGCGAGCCCATTTCTCCGCCGTGGCCTGCTGCACTGCCATGCCACCGCCGTTCGAGATCACCAGTTCGCTGAAGTCCAGCTTGGCGAAGGCGGGGTCGTTCGCCAAGGCGTTGAACAGCGTATTGACCGCGGGGAACATGTTCACGCGGTAGTTGCGAAGCGTGGCGATCAGCCCTGGAATGTCGCGCGGATTGGGAATCAGCAGATTCATGATCCCCATCCGCGCGCCCAGCATGTAGCACGCCGTCAGCGCGAAGATGTGATACAGCGGCAGCGCGCAGACGATGGTCAGCGGCTTGTCGCCCAGCTTGTTGAGCATCGGCGCGAACCACGCCTCGCTCTGCAGGATGTTGGCCACGACATTTCGATGCAGCAGCGTCGCCCCCTTGGACAGGCCGGTCGTGCCGCCGGTGTACTGCAGGAACGCGGGATCCTCGGCGCCCACCTGCACCGGCCTCAGCGGCTGGCCTGCGCCTTCCGCAAGCGCCTTGTTGAAGCGCGTGACGCTACGGCCGCCGGTCAATGGCAGGCGGAATTCCGGCACCATCTTCTTGACATGTCGAACCGCGAAGTTGATCAGTGGCCCGCGCCACCAACCGAGCATGTCGCCCAAGCCGGTGAGCACCACGTGCTTCACCTGCGTTCGGTCGATGACCTCCGACAACGTCTTGGCAAAGTTCTCGAGGACGATGATCGCCTCGGCGCCGGAGTCTTTCAGCTGATGCTCGAGCTCGCGAGGCGTGTACAACGGATTGACGTTCACGACGACGTAGCCTGCGCGCAGGATCGCGGCGATCGTCACCATGTACTGCAGCACGTTCGGCATCATGATGGCGACGCGAGCACCCCGCGCCAGACCGCGGTGCTGCAACCAGGCGCCCAATGCGGTCGAGAGCTCATCGACCTGCGCGAAGGTCAGGCGCTGATCCATGCAGGCGGCCGCATCGCGGCGCGCGTGCTTGCGGAAGGCCTCCTCCAGCAGGGCTACCAGCGAGGGATAGACATCGACGGGGATCTCGGCAGGAACGCCTGGCGGATAGTTCTTGAGCCAAGGCTTGTCGGTGTGGGTTGCGGTCATGTCTCCTCGTCGCGTTCTTGATGTTGGGGAGGGGGCTGGCCCCCGAGGAACTGCCGATGCTGGCGGCTGACGCGGTCTCGTCGTAGCGGGGATGCCCTAGGCCGACGCGTCACGTGAGGGACAACGTGGGTGATCCGAGGGGCGGTGCACGCCGCCGCAGAATTTTCCGAACTCCCGGCGACGCCGAACCCACCTCTACACTCAATGCTTTGCCCGGGAGCCCGGATGAACGGCAGGCTGCAGCGCCTCACTTCCCTGTTTCGCTGGATCGTCGGACCGCTGCTGTCCGCGTGGGCGGCCGTTCTCTGGACGCCATGGATCGGTCTTTCCGTCCTCGCGCTGTTCGTGCTGGGGCCCCCTTTGACGATGCTGCCGCAGTTCCTGGTTCTGCGCGTCATACCGCCGGCGCCGGGGCTCCCGACCGCGCCGCTCGGCGACCTGCTGCACGCATGGTGGCGCGAAGTCGTCGTGGTGACCAAGGTGTTCAGCTGGCAGCAACCGTGGGCAGAGCACCAGGAGCCCGACTTCATCCCCGACGCCGCGCAGGGACGAGGGCAGCGCGGCGTCGTGCTCCTGCACGGCTATGGCTGCAATCGCGGCTTGTGGAACGGATGGATGAAGGCGCTGCGCAAGCGCGGCATTCCCTTCGTCGCCATCACCCAGGAGCCGGCATTTGGCTCGATCGATCGTTACGCGCCTCAGATCGACGCGGCTATGCACGCGCTGCAGGCGTGCACGGGGCAGGCGCCGTTGATCGTCGCGCACAGCATGGGCGGATTGAGCGCTCGCGCCTGGTGGCGCAGCCAGGGCCACGCCTTTGACCGCATCCATCGCATCCTGACGCTGGGCACCCCGCATCACGGCACGCTGCTGGCGAAACTCGGGACCACCGAAAACGCCCGCCAGATGCGCGGCGATTCGGAATGGCTGAATCAGATGGCGCGCGAGGAGCCTGCACAGCTGGCAGGTCATTTCGATTGCCTCTACGGGCACTGCGACCAGATCGTGTTCCCGGCGGAAACCGCCATCCTGCCCGGCGCCCGCGTCCTGCACCTCCCGGCGCGGGGACATCTGCAACTGGTGTTCGAGCCGCAGGCCTTCGAACGGGCGATGCAGTTGCTCGAAGCGCCCGCCCAGCGTGCACCCGAAAGGGCGAGCCGGGCGGGCTGAGTCAGGCAAAGATCAGGCGTCGGCCTTGAGCACGCCGCGGCGGATCTGGTCGAGCTCGATGCTTTCGAACAGCGCCTTGAAGTTGCCCTCGCCGAAGCCTTCGTTGCCCTTGCGCTGAATGATCTCGAAGAAGATCGGGCCGATCACCTCCTTGGTGAAGATCTGCAGCAGCAACTCGTGCGGCGCGCCCTGATGCGCGGCGCCATCGATCAGGATGCGCAGGCGGCGCAACTCGTCGAGGTTTTCGCCGTGCTCGGGCAGGCGCTTCGACACCAGGTCGTAGTAGGTCTCGATCGTGTCCTGGAAGACCACGCCGGTCCCCCGCATGCCTTCGATGCTGCTGTAGATGTCGTCGGTGCCCAGTGCCACGTGCTGGATGCCTTCGCCGTGATACAGGTCCAGGTATTCCGCGATCTGGCTCTTGTCGTCGCTGCTCTCGTTGATCGGGATGCGGATCTTGCCGCAAGGGCTGGTCATCGCCTTGGACTTCAGGCCGGTCAGCTTGCCCTCGATGTCGAAATAGCGGACCTCGCGGAAGTTGAACAGTCGCTCGTAGAACTCAGCCCATTCCTTCATGCGTCCGCGGAAGACGTTGTGGGTCAGGTGATCGATGTAGGTCAGGCCATGCCCCTTGGGCGTCGACTGCACCGCCTTGCCTTCCGCGTCCAGCAGCGGAACGAAGTCGACGTCGTAGATGCTGATGTTGCCGATCTCGCCGGCGGCCGCGCCGTTCTTGCCTTGCCAGCGGTCGACGAAGTAGATCAGCGAGTCGCCGATGCCCTTGATCGCCGGGATGTTCAGTTCCATCGGGCCGGCCTTGTTGTCGAAGCCCCAGGCGCCCAGTTCCAGCGCGCGGCGGTATGCGGAGGCGGCGTCCTTGACGCGGAACGCGATCGCGCAGATCGACGGTCCGTGCAGGCGCGCGAAGCGCTGTGCGAAGGCGTCCTGCTCGGCGTTAATGATGAAGTTCACATCGCCCTGGCGATACAGCGTCACGTTCTTGTGGCGGTGGCGCGCGACGGCGACGAAGCCCATCGAGGTGAACAGCGCGCCGAGCGCGGCGGGATCGGGCGCGGCGAATTCGATGAACTCGAAGCCGTCGGTGCCCATCGGGTTGTCCCAGGGGGTGAATGCCATGTTTGTCTCCAATACCCGGTCAAGGGGATCTGGTCAGAAATGCGATGGCGTCACTGTAGAAGGTGGGGGGCGCAGGAATTCTGCGATCCACGTCGTCCTCGCGGGGTGAGGCGCAGGAATCCTGCAAGAATCCCGACATGGACAAGCAGATCGAGCTCGATGCGATCGACCGACGCATCCTCCACGCCCTCCAGGCGGATGGCCGCATGACCTACGACGCGCTGGCGGCGCAGGTCAACCTGTCGTCGTCCGCGGTGCTGCGGCGGGTCCGGAGGCTGGAAGAGGGCGGCGTGATCACCGCCTACGTGGCGCTGGTGAATCCGGAGCGGGTGGGGCTGGGGCTGACGGCCTACATCAACGTCCGACTGGAGAAGCACACGGAGAGCCACAAGCGCACGCCGATGGACCTCTTCCGCGCCGCGGTCCAGACCTGGCCCGAAGTGGTGGAGTGCGCCGCCCTGACGGGGGAGATGGATTACCTGCTGCGTGTGCTTGTCGAGGACATGAGCCACTACGCGCGCTTCATCAGCGACACCCTGTTGCGTCATCCCAGCGTGCAGGACTGCAAGACGAGCTTCGTGCTGGACCGGTTGAAGAACACGACGGCCTTGCCGGTGTGAGTCGGAGCCGTCAGCGGCGTTCCAGCACCACCGCCAGTTCGAACCACCCCCGCTCGTGGGGGCGTTGCAGGTAGGGCGGCGCGGGCCACTTCCAAAGCGAGAGCGGGAACAGGGCCCTCACCGCGTTGATGTCGCAGTGGTACGGCGGGCCGACGACCTGGCCGAGCTCGGACTCCTCGCGCCGCGCTTGCATGAACAGGCCCAGCAGCCGCCCTCCCGGCTTGAGCCAGCGCTGCAACTGCTCGGCGTAGGTCGTCCATTGATCGGGGTGCAGGGCGCAGAGGCAGGTCTGCTCGTAGACCAGGTCGAGCGGCTGATCCGGACGCCAGGCCAGCACGTCCGCCTGTTCGACCCGGCCCGGCAGGTGCGCTTCCTTGAGCTTGGCGCGCGCGCACTCGACGGCCGCCGGTGTGTAGTCCAGGCCGGTCACGTCGAGCCCCGCCTGCGCCAGCACGGCCAGTTCGTGGCCGCGGCCGCAGCCTGGCACCACGATGCGCTGGCCCTTGCCGAGCAGACCTTCGCCCATCCAGGCCGCCAGTTGCGGATGCGCGCTGCCGCGGTCCCAGCCGGTCTGACCGGTCTCGAACCGCTGTTGCCAGAACGCTTGATCGGGGCCGGCCATGTTGTCTCCTCGCGCGGTGTCCGCGTTCCTGCGAAGCGGACAGCGTAACCGGGCGCGGGGGTCAGATGACGCCGTCGACCTCGTGGACGAGTTTCAGCGTATGGGCGGGAGAGAGGCTCATCAGCTGGCCGATCTCGATGAGATCGTCCGGCACGGCCGGGTTCTCCCAGCTCTGCGCGGTGTGTCGCGCCAGGCGGACCGCCAGCATCACGCTGCGGACCTGCGGGTCGTGGACCTTCTTGTCGTCGACGATGTGGGCGAGCAGCTCCGGCAGCCGCCAGGTGCGCATCAAGGCCTGTTCCAGATCGCCGAGTTCCACGTTGAGCACCGCGCGCTGCGCCGCGACGCTGCGCAGCGTCGGGTCGGCCTCCTGACGGCGCCGGATCTCGAGCGCGAGGTCCGGCGCCTCGCACCACAGCAGCATCTCGGAGAAGTCGTGGAGCAGCGCGGCGCTGTGGATGACGGCGGCGTCGGGATCGGCGCGGTGGGCGGCGAATCCCAATGCGAAGCGGGCCGCGCGCTCGGCGCGGTGCAGCACGCGCTGCACGCCGGCCAGCGCGTCCGGTCGGTCTGCCAGACGCTGCTCGACCGTCGGCTGCTCGCCGAAGGCCTTGAAGAAGGGGGTGATGCCCATCAACACCAGCGCGGCCGTGACCGTCTCGGTGTCGGTCAGCAGCCGGCTGGAGCGCTGCGACGCGGCATGCGCCAGCAGCTTGAGCGTCATCAGCGGGTCCTTGCTCAGGAACTCGCCGAGCAGGTGCGCGTCGACCGCGTCTTCATTCGCGCGCCAGAGCTCCAGTTGCTCGGCCGTGCTGGCCAGCACCGGGATCTCCATGTCGCGAAAGCGGGCCGTCCACGCCGCCAGATCCGGCAAGGGCCGGGTCAGCGGCTGGAACGGCGGCCGCGGCGCCGGAGGCGGCGAGGGAATCGGCGGATTCCCCGGCGCGCTCCCGGACGGGGCAGACGCAGCGGGCGGAGCGCTCTGGGTCATGAAGCGGGGTCGTCGCGTGGGCGGCGATGCACGGTGAACGTTGTTCATCGTATATCGGCTCGGCGCCGGCGAGCTTGATCCCCACCGCGGCCACGGCGACCGCGAGCCAGACCGGCATCACAGCCGTTGCACACCCGCGAGGGTGCCCTGCAGTTGGCCGTCGACGTAGATCCGGCCGGCGCCATCGGCATCGGCGTGGAACTCGAGCCCTTCGGCCGGTGCTTCCCGACGCGCCGCCGGAGCGACGTGCCAGGCCCAACTGATCAGGCGCCCGCCGGCGCTGAGCAGCAGGATCGCCAGCCAGCCCCGGAGGCTCTGCTGGCGGACCAGACCGTGCATGCGGCCTGGCATCAAGGTGATCTCTTGCATTTCTTGTCTCCCGGGGCGGCCTGCGCCGGACCGGGAGGACATCCCGTTCCGTCGGAGGCTACCCTTTCAAGGGCTGAAGTCGTCGTGCCGCTGAAGCGCGCGTTTCAGGGCCTGCTGTTCCTGCTGGCGGCGGCCGCCGGTGCCGGGGCCGTGACGGCCCGCGGAACGGCCGTGGCTCAGGGCCACGAAGGGATTGCGCGGCTTGCGCAGGGTCATTGCGAGACGCGGACGGGGAGTGGTGAACTGGGCCATGGCAGCCTCCTGTGATGACAGACGAAAGGGGACGGAAAGGGGTCGACAGCGTGAGCGCCTCGGTCCCGGAACGGCGCCAGACAGCGCGGCCGTTGCGGCGGGGGCTCAAAAGTTGCGCAGATGATAAACATCTGATTATCAAGCGCAAGAGCTTTTCATCAGACGTTGTCCCTGGGCGACGGGACGCGCCCAGGCTGGCGCCCACCGGGTCGGCGTGGCGTGTGCAGGATTGGGGCGTGCGGAAGAAGCGCGTCAGCGCTTCTTGGACTTCAGCGGTGCGATGCTCCGCTGCAGCTTGTGCCAGTCGTCGACGTCGGAGGCCGCTGGCGCAGCGGCCTTGGGCGCCGGCACTGGCGGCGCATTCGGCGCGGGTGGGGTGAGCACCTCGCCCAGCAGATCCAGCAGGCGCGTGCGCGCCCGTTGCGGATGGCGCCGGTAGTAGGTCAGCACCAGACCGACGATGAAGCGCTCGTCGTCGTCCTGCGGCAGGCTGGGGGAGTTGTCCGCCGCACCTGGCCGGCTTGCGCTTGATAAAGCCGTGTTGCTCTGCGAGGTACCGCCGGCCACCGGCGCGGCGGTGCCGAGCGGGCCGTGTTCCTGGTCCATCCAGCCGTTGGGCTTGTGGGTCAACTGTTCGAACTGGCGGGCCAGCCGCTCTCCGATCTGCCGCGAACGGCTCTTGATCTGGCTCCAGTAGCTGGGCTGGATCTGCAGGCGCTCGGCAAAACGGCGCTCAAGGCCGCGCAGGGCGGCGGCATCGGGATGTTTGATCGTCGCGGAGACAAACTCGTCGAACAAGCGCATCGCGTTGTCCAGGCGGATCTGCGCGACGTCTCGGTGGGCGGAACACATCCCCCAATGATAAAGCTTCGTTCACAAGCGCCCGGCCCCCACCCCGGGGCCAGCGCCGTGCCCATCGGCGTGGTAGCGCTACGGTGAGGGGAGCGGGGCTACTCCTCCTCCTTCAGGTGGTAGCCGGCCACCAACTGGGCCTGTGTATTGGGGGGCACCGCCTCGTAGTGGGACAGCACCATCGTGTAGCGCCCCTGGCCGCTCGTCATCGCGTTGAGCCGGTTCTGGTACGCGCTGAGCTCGGCCAGTGGCGCCAGCCCGTCGACGCCGATCAGTCCAGGCACGCTGCTGCGCGTCCCGAGTACCTGACCTCGCCGCGACGCCAGATCGCCGGTGATGTCGCCGGTCGCGTTCTCGGGCGCGCTGATCTCGACCTGCACGATCGGCTCCAGCACCACGGGTCGCGCTTCGCGGACCGCCGCGATCAGCGCCTTCTTGCTCGCCGTGATGAAGGCGATCTCCTTGGAGTCGACCGAATGGTGCTTGCCGTCGAAGACCGTCACCCGCAGGTCGACGACCGGATATCCGGCCACGACGCCCTGCGCCAGCGCCTGCCGCACGCCTTTCTCGACCGCCGGCATGAACTGGCCGGGGATCGTCCCGCCCTTGACCTCGTCGCGGAACTCGAAGCCTGCGCCGCGCTCCAGCGGCTCGATGCGCAGCCACACCTCGCCGAACTGCCCTGCGCCGCCGGTCTGCTTCTTATGGCGGTAATGCCCCTCGGCTTTCGCCGAGATCGTTTCGCGATACGCGATCCGTGGCGGTTGGGTCTGGACGTCGAACTTGTAGGTCTCCTTGAGTCGGTCCAGCAGCACCCGCAGGTGCAACTCTCCCAGTCCGTAGACGAGCGTCTCGCCGCCTTGCGGGCCGAGTCCCTCCTCCTGACCACCACGTTCCAGGCGCAGGCACGGGTCCTCCTCGACCAGGCGCGCCAGGACCTCCCACAGCCGCTGCTCGTCGCCATGCCGGCTGGGTCGGATCGCCACGCCGTGCACCGGCGTCGGCAATGCGATCGGCGCCAGGTGCAGATGCTCGTCTTCCTGCGCGTCGTGCAGCACCGCGTCGTAGTGCAACTCGTCGATCTTGGCCAGCGCGCACAGGTCGCCGGGCAGCGCCTGCTCGATCTCGACGTGCTCCTTGCCCTGCAGCATGAACAGATGGGCGACCCGCACCGCCTTGCGCGCGTGGCCGACGAACAGCTGGGCGTTCTTCCTCAGCGTGCCCTGATGGACGCGCAGCATCGCGAGCTTGCCGAGGTAGGGGTCGGACTGGATCTTGAAGACATGCGCGACGACGTGCTGCGCCGGATCCATCGCGACGATCAGCGGTTCCGCCTCGTCGCCTTCGCGTCGCATGAACTGCGGCGGGTTCGCCTCATAGGGGTTGGGCAGCAGCTTCTCGATCACGTCGAGCAGTTCCGCCACGCCCGCGCCGGTGCGCGCGGACACGAAGCACACGGGGATCAGGTGACCCTCGCGGAAGGCCTGCTCCAGCGGGGCATGCAGCTCGGTGGCGGGCACGTCGCCGTCGTTGAGGTAGCGGTCGACGAAGTCCGGATCGACCTCGACGACCTGCTCCACCAGCGCGCGATGCGCCGCCTCGACCGAGCCGAAGTCGCTCTCCCCGCTGCAGCCGAAGAAGCAGTCCTGCACCCGCGCGCCGCCCGCGGCGGGCAGGTTCAGCGGCAGGCACTCCCGCCCGAAGGCCGCTTGCAGCTGCCCGAGCAGCGCCTGCGCGTCGACACCCGGCGCATCGATCTTGTTGACGATGATCAGCCGCGTGAGGTCGCGCCCCGCCGCCGCGTCCATCATCCGTTGGACCATCAGCTCGAGGCCGTTCTGCGCGTTGATGACGACGGCGACCGTTTCCACCGCCTCGAGCGCCGGCAACGCCTGGCCGATGAAATCGGGCGCGCCCGGCGTGTCGAGCAGGTGGATGCGCAGGCCCTCGTGCGTGATGTGCATCTGCGAGGCCTGCAGCGAATGCAGCATCCGCCGCTCGAGTGGATCGTGGTCGCTGACCGTGCTGCCTTTCTCGATGCTGCCGGCGGTCTTGATGGCGCCAGCTTTCAACAGCAGGGCCTCGGCCAGCGTGGTCTTGCCGGCGCCGGCCGGGCCGGCCAGCACGAGGGTGCGGATCGCCGCGATGCCGGGATGCCGGGCCACCGCGGCGCCGCCTGGGCTGCCCGCGGGGGCGCCTTCCGTGTCGGGGGAGGGAGTGGGGGACATGGCTCGTTCCTCTCAGGCAAGAGTTGGACGTGGGTCTGGAGCCGGACTGCGGCCAGCGTAGAGGAAGCGCAGGGCCTGCACAAGCAGGGGCATCCGGGCCGGTTCCGGGCGCGCATGGTGATTGCCCGTGTCGCGGGAGCGTCCGGAGACGCCGATTTCATCCGCTTGCAACTCCGTTGCGAGCGCGGCCTAGACTGGCCGCCTTCACGGTGTCGTGACACCGGCACGAGCGGCAGGCAACAAGGAGAACGGACATGAGCGTGGCGGAATGGATGTCGACACTGGCCGTCGCGATGGCGGCCACGGCCTGCGGTGGCGGCGGCGGCGGGGATGACACCGCCGCGCCGACCCAGCCCGGCGGCGGCGCGGCGGCGCCTTCGATGCAGACGCTGAACAGCACGCTCGACCGTCCCTGGGGCCTGGCGCAGCTGCCGGACGGCCGGCTGCTGGTGACGCAGAAGGGCGGCACGATCGTGCGGCTGTCCGCGGCCGGCAAGACCGAGGCGACCGTCGCCGGCGTGCCCAAGGTGCTGGACAGCGGCCAGGGCGGGCTGCTGGGCATCACGATCGACCCGGACTTCGCGACCGCCGGCAGCAACTGGGTCTACTTCTCCTACTCGGAGCCGGGCACCGGCGCCGAGTCCGGCAAGGCCGGCACCTCGGTCGCGCGCGGCCGGCTGGAGGGCGACGCGCTCACCGGCGTGCAGGTGATCTTCCGCCAATCCCCCAAGGTCGACGGCACGGGGCACTACGGCTCACGGCTCGTCTTCGCGCGCGACAAGACGCTCTACATCACGACCGGCGAGCGCATGAAGGGCAGCCCGTCGCAGGACCTGCAGCAGACGCTGGGCAAGGTGATCCGCGTGAACCGCGACGGCAGCATCCCGGCGGACAACCCGAGCTTCGCGGCGGGCGCCAAGCCGGGCATCTGGAGCTACGGCCACCGCAACATCCAGGGCGCCGTGCTGCATCCGCAGACCGGCGAGCTGTGGATCACCGAGCACGGACCGCAAGGCGGCGACGAGGTCAACATCGCGCGCGCCGGCCAGAACTACGGCTGGCCGATCAAGAGCTACGGCTGCGACTACGGCTCGCCGGTCGGCGACGCCTGCCGCATCGGCGGCGGCACGCATGCGCCGACCTATGTCGAGCCGCTGACGACCTGGACGCCGATCTCGGTCGCGCCGGCCGGGCTCGTCTTCTACACGGGCAGCATGTTCCCGGAGTGGCGCGGGCAGTTGATCTCGGGCTCGCTGGCGGGCACCGCGCTGTGGCGCATCGCGCTGAACGGCGACACGGTGAGCGGCAAGGAGAAGATGTTCGGAGATCTCGGCGAACGCTTCCGCGACGTGATCCAGGCGCGCGATGGCGCACTGCTGACGGTGACCGATGGCGGCAAGCTGATGCGCTTGTCGCGTTGATGCGTTGAGGCGCTGATGCGCTGATGCGCTGACCAGCGCTCAGTCCAGCCGCTTCCAGTACAGCGCGGTGGCTTGCAGTTCGCCGCGTGGGTTGGCGGCGAAGCACGGAATCTCGCCGGTGCGCTGGAAGCCTTGCGACTGGTAGAAGGTCTCCGCGGCGGACTGGGCTTCCGTGTCCAGGGTCAGCAAGGTGAGGCCCGCGTCGCGCGCGGTCCGTTCCAGCGTGGCCATCAACTGGACGGCGAGGCCACGTCGCCGCGCGTCGCGGTGGACCATCAGCTTCATCACGTCCGCACGATGGCGCTGATTGGGTTTGCCGCAGATCGCCAGCTGCACCGTCCCGAGCACCCGGTCGCCTTCCCGCACGATCCACAGGCGATGGCGCGGTCCGAGCTGCTCGAACACGCCTTCCCAGTACTCGCGCATCTGCGCCTCGTCGACGTCCTCCAGGAACCCCAGCGAGCCGCCGCCATCGATGACGTCGAAGAACAGCTCGCCGAGCGCCGGCATCCAGTCGCGGTCGGTGCCGCGCAGTTCGATCAGATCCATGAGGCTTCCTTGTTCAAGGATGGGGCGGCAGCGTGGCGCAGCGGCTTGCCGAGGCACACCGCCTCCTCGCGGCCGACGTAGCTGCCGTAGTTGGGAATGTCGGAATAGCCGTGCCGCCGATAGAAGCGCAGCGCGCGCCCGTTGACGCGACGGGTCTCCAGCCACAACGCGCGATAACCCATGGCGAGGGCTTCCCGCTCCAGCGCGGCCAGCAGCGCGGCACCGACACCGCGGGTGCCGTCGCGGGCGAACATCCGCTTGAGCTCGGCCACCGGCGCCACGCCAGCCTGCGCGAGCGGGCGGATCGCGCCGCAGCCGAGGAGGGCGCCGTCGGCGCCTCGCGCAACCAGGAACACCGACCGCCCGGTCGGCATCGAGCCTGCTTCGAAACTGCTGGCGCCGGAGTCGCCGCTGAGCGATGCCAACCGTTGGTTGAGCTGATGCATCAGCAGCACCGCATCGGGGTGAGCGACGGAGACTGCCTCCACCACCGGCAAGGCGAAGGGTGCGTCGGCATGGTCAATCGCAGGGTTTTGTGGCATCGTCCAGTCTTCATTCAAACCGTTGATCAAATACTAACCAATGGTTAGCAAATCCACAAGTGGCAGCCGCGCGCCGATGCCGGACCCGCGTCCGAGCGGTCCGAAAGGCCTGCACAACACGTCGGGCGTCGTGCAGGACCGGCCGGATGGTTCGGCCGATGCGAGACCGCAGGCGAAGCCCCAGCCGCGCGTGCGACAGAAGGTGGCCAAGCCGGAAGGTCCACTCAAGCGTCAGGCGCAACGAAAGGCGTTGAACGAGGGCGACCTCGACGGCGAGGCCGCCCTGGGTCTCGGTGACGATGCGGATGTGCCGCAGACCGCCTCCCAGCAGCGGCGCGCCGCGCACAAGCTCGCGCTGGAGGCCGGGATCCTGGCCGCGGCGCGCGAGCTGTTTGCGGAGCGCGGCGCCGACGCGCTCACGCTGCGCGAAGTCGGCGCGGCGGTGGGCTACTCGCATGCGACGCTCTACAGCTTCTTCCACGACAAGGGGGAACTGCTCGCGCGCCTGGCCGAGGACAGCCTGCGCACGCTGCTCACGCGCTTGCAAGGCGCGGCGGACGGAGCCGCCTCAGGCGGCGAGGCCGCCGCCGTGGCGCGGGCCTTCGTGAACTGGGGGTTGCAGCACCCGCACGACTACCGGCTGCTGATGCTCGACACGCCGGTCGCCCTGCGCGAATCGCTGATCGCGGGCCTGGACGGATTGATCGCCCCCGCGGCGTTGCCGGTGCCGCGCGCCGCGGCGCTCTGGGCGGGGCTGCATGGCCTGGTGATGCTGGAGCAGGGCGGGCTCGCCGCGCTGGGCGGCGTTGCCACGCGAGCGAAGCGCATCGAAGCGCTGCTCGCGGGCCTGCTGGCAGGGCGCTGACGCACGCGCTGCCGGTCGGGCGCACGAGGACGCCGGGCGCCGGGCGCCGGCGTCCGTGCGCTGGCGCGGGAAGCTCAGACCAGATGCGGCAGGCGCTTGTAGTACAGCGCGGCGGCCTGCAGCTGGCCCTCGGCGCCGTGGCAGTGATCCGGGATCTGGCCGGCGCGCTGCCAGCCGAGATGCGCGAACACCGCTTCCGCCTGCGAGTCCGCGCAGGTCTCGAGTTGCAGCAGGAATCGGCCCTGCGTCGCCGCCGCGCACTCCAGGCGCGACATCAGCTGTCCGGCCACGCCGCGGCTGCGTTCCTGGCTGTGCACCATCAGCCGTTGGACTTCCCCACGGTGGTGCGCATTCGCCAGCGGGCACAGCGACAGCTGCACGGCGCCCAGCAGACGGCCCGGACCTTCCGATTCGCAGGCGATCCACAGCATGTGGTGCTGGCCCAGTCGCGCGAAGACACCGTGCCAGTAGTCCAGCGCCTGGTAGCGCGACAGCGGGGCCAGGAAGCCCAGCGTGGCGCCGAGGTGGACGTTGTCGATCAGCAGGTTCGTCAGGGCGGGCAGCCACTGCAGATCGCGAGAGGTCAGCTTGACGACCTCCATCGGCGCGCGTTGCAGGTGCTGCGACGCGGCGGCATCGCTGGCCAGCGGATTGAGGGCGCGAGGGGCTCGAGCGTGAACGGCCGTGGGACTGAGGGCGACATGCATGTGCGGGAACTCCAGGGCGAGGGTCTACGGCATCCCGACCGATCTCGTGGATCACGGCGGGACCTGGAAAACCCTGACGCAAACGTCATGCCAACCGGGCGTTGGCGCCTGTCGACTGGGCGATTGCCGCGCGGGCGGCATGGCGCGCGTGAACCGCGTCACATCGCAGGGCATCGGGGGGAGGTGGACGGGGGCCGATCGGACCTCGTCCCGACGCCGTCGTGCTCGCGGGGGCCGTGAGCGAGGGGGGCTCAGGCCGGAACGGCCACGCTGAGCTCGGCCTCGAGCCCCGGTTCGGCGCACAGGCGCCCCTTTCCCTGGCGTTTGGCGGCATAGAGCGCCGCTTCGGCGCGGTGCAGCAGGTCCTCGATGTTGCGGTCGCCGTTGCGCAGCTTGGCCCAGCCGGCGGAGTAGCCCAACGTGAAACCGAGCTCGCGCGGCGCGAGTTCGAGCAAGGCATCGCGCAACCGGCGGTCGAGCGCGGGCGGCCCCACCAGGTCGGAGCGCGCCATCAGCACGGCGAAGCGTTGGCCGTCGATGCGCGCGACGACGTCGCCCAGGCGCTTCTGCTCGTCCAGGCAGCGACCGAACAGCGCGATGGCCTGGTCGCCCTTGGCCTCGCCGTGCGTGGTGTTGATCGCCTTGCAGCCGTCGACGTCCATGACGAGCAGCATCAGCGGCTCGCTGTAGCGCCGGGCCATCGAGATCATGTCCACCGAACGCTGCTGGAACGCACGGCGGTTGGCCAACCCGGTGGACGCGTCGATCTGCGTGAGGCGGCGCAGCTCGGCCTCGCTCTCGCCGCGCCAGGCCACGAGGATCGCGACCGCGGCGGCCAGCACGCAGACGTTGGCAACGACGGCGAAGACCATGTTGAGCGGATGCGGGGCGTCGAAGCGGGGCAGGTTCGCGGTGTCGAAGCCGGCCAGGTAGGCCCGCGCCAGGTTGAGCACGGCCAGCAGGCCGAGGCTGACCGTGAACAGCAGCCGCCATCGCAGGTTGCCGACCGGGCCGCGCTTGACGGGCTGCATCAGGCTGGCGCCGAGCGCGAGCATCTGCAGGCCGATGCAGCCGTTGGACCAGGCCAGGCGCAGCGCATAGTTGTCCCAGCCGGCACCGTAGCCGACCATGACCAGCACCGGCATGCCGTACTGGAAAAGGCGGCCGAGCCGCCCCGGCAGCCAGCGGTCGGCGGCCATCCACAGCAGCGTGACGCTGAGGCTGAGCAGCCCGAGCGCGACGATCGACGTCAGGCGCGTGCCATCGGGCGGCAACAGCAACAACGCCCAACCGGTGGCCTGCGCGGCCGCGCTGAGCTGCGCGCGACGGGCGGCGATGCTGTCGCACCAGCCGAGCAGCAGCGGCAGCAGCAGCGCCAGCGCCAGGGACTGGATCAGCATCAGGCTGAACAGCGTCGGGACGTCGAAACGCATACGCGGCACCCGCCGGCGAGGACGGGCTGGAGCTGGTCATGACAGGACATTGTGGCCGTAAAGTCGCGCTCCGATGACCCCTGCCACCCCCACGATTTCCTCGGCCCCGTTCGAGGGCTTGCCCTTCGCCTATGCAGGCGGTTATGCGCCGCCATGTGCCGGCATCCACGCGCTGGTGCGCGATGCCGAGGGGCATGTCCGGACGCGCCTCGCGGCGGCGCTGCCGGGCAGTCCGACCTGGCTGCACCTCGCCGAAGGCGGAAGGCATCTGCATGCGCTGCTGGAAGATGGCCACGAGCTGGCGAGCTTCGACGTCGACCCGGAGGACGGGACGTTGACCCTGCTGTCCCGACACGCGACCGGCGGGACCTTGCCGGTGCACCTGGCACTCGATGCGCAGGCGCGCCATGCATGGATCGCGCATTACGGCGACGGCACACTGCGCCGCGCGGCGATCGGCGCGGATGGCGCGCTGCGGGCACCCGAGCGGGTCGTCATGCCGCGAGTCGGTGTCGACCCCGTCGCCGATGCGCATGCGCACATGATTCGCCACCATCCGCGATGGCCGCTGATGCTGGGAAGCGACCTCGGGCGCGACCTGCTGCGGGTGTGGCGGCTCGAGGGGCCCGCCGCAGACCCGCTCGAACTCGACGGCCTGACGCTGCCGACGGGCTCAGGTCCGCGCCACTTCGTCTTCCATCCCCAGGACGACGGACAGGTCTATCTGCTCAACGAGCAGGCCAACGCGCTCGACTGGCTGGGCCTGGACGGGGAGGGCCGTTTGACGCATCGACTTCGGCTCAGCAGCCTGCCCGAAGGATTCGAAGGCCTGAGCTACGCCTCGGACCTGCTCGTCGCGCCGGATGGTCGTCGGCTCTTCGCGCTGAACCGGCTGCACGACGCGATCGCCGTCTTCGACCTCGACGACCAGGGGCGGCCGTCATGGCGCGGCGAGACCTGGGCGCAAGGCAGCTATCCGCGCAGCGCGACCTTCAGTCCGGACGGCCGGGAGCTGTGGGTCTGCCTGCAGCGCAGTCATCAGGTCTGCGTGTTCCGGCTCGACGGCCAGGAACTGCCGCGCTTCGACGGCCGCTTCATCGCCATGCCAGGCGCGGCCTGCGTCGTGTTCCGCTGAGCGGGTGGACGGGCGACGACCGGGCGTCCGTTCAGCCGAATTGCCGCCGATAGCGTGAGGGCGCCGGCAGGCCCATCAGCCGGAAGTGCCGGCGCATCGACTCTGGCGAGCCCAGTCCGGCGAGGTCCGCGACGGCCTCGACATCGAGCGCGTCACGGGTCTCGAGCAGCTCCTTCGCGATGGCGACGCGCTCGCGGGTCAGCCACTCGAGCGGCGCGAGCCCGGTGGCGTCCTTGAAGCGGCGCTGCAGCGTGCGGGCGCTCATCGCGGCGTGGCGGGCCATCGACGCGACGGTGTGTGCCTCGCGCGGATGCGCGCGCAACCAGTCCTGCAGCACGGCGATGGGGCTGGATTCATCCGAAGGCATCGGCCTTGGCACGAACTGGGCCTGGCCGCCCTCGCGGTGTGGCGACATCACCAGCCGCTGCGCCACGGCGTTGGCGACACGCGGACCGTGATCGCGGCGCACGAGGTGCATGAGCATGTCGAGCCCGGCGGCGGATCCCGCCGACGTGACCAGTTCGCCCTCGTCGACGTAGAGCGCGGACCGGTCGACGTCGATCAACGGGAACTCCTGCGCGAGCCGCTCGGCATAGCGCCAGTGCGTGGTCGCGCGCCTGCCGTCGAGCAACCCCGCATGCGCGAGCACGAAGACGCCGGAGCAGATCGTGCACAGCCGCGCGCCGCGCGCGTGGGCGGCGCGCACGGCCTTGAGCAGCGCCTCGGGCGGCCGCTCCGCGGCATCGCGCCAGCCGGGGATGACGATGGTGTCGGCGCGGCGCAGCATCGCCAGCGTGTGCGGCGCTTCGACACGGACACCGCCGGTGCCGCGCAGCGGCCCGGGCTCCGCGGCGCAGATCGCATGCCGGTACCAGGCGACGCCCAGCTCCGGACGCTCGAGCGCGAAGAGTTCGACCGCGCAGCCGAACTCGAACATGCAGAGCCGGTCGTACGCCAGGATCGCGACGAGATGCGGCTTGTCCACGGCGGAGGCAGCGGCGGAACGACGGGCGGCACGGGCGGCGGTAGGCGGACGGGGCATGGCGCGATCTTACCGATTGGCGTCGTTCCGGCCACTCGTCCGAAGCGAGGCGCTTCGCGACACTGGCTGCCGTCGATCCACTCCGTTGAAGGAATCCCCGATGAGCTCGAACATCGCTGCCGTCCCCGCCGCCCCGAGCGCCCAGGCGCTTGCCCACTTCGAGCAGGCGTTCGCCTTCGAGACCGACTGCTGGGACGTGCACGACGCGTTCACGCGTGGCGTCGAGGACTTCGTGCTGCTCGACGTCCGCAGCCACGAGCTCTTCGCCCGCGGTCACGTGCCCGGCGCCGTGAGCCTGCCGCACGGCAAGATCACCGAGGGCAAGATGGCCGCCTACCCGATGGACACGCTCTTCGTCGTCTACTGCGCCGGCCCGCACTGCAACGGCGCGCACCGCGGCGCGATCCGGCTCGCGAAGCTCGGCCGACCGGTGAAGCTGATGATCGGCGGGCTGACGGGGTGGATCGACGAGGGGTTCGAGGTCGCACGCGGCGCAGTGCCGACCGTCGCCGGTGCCGACCGGTGACGCTCTTGGCTGAGGCTGACCGGCGTCGTCACTTCACCGGAATCACCGTCCCCCGATCCACCGGCACGGCCGTCACGCTGTTCTGCGGCGAGCCTTCGATCACCCGGTCCGAGTAGGTCAGGTAGACCAGCGTGTTGCGTTTCGGGTCGACCATGCGGACGACGCGCAGCCGCTTGAACACCAGCGAGGAGCGTTCCGAGAACACCTCCTCCTGCTTGGGCAGCGGCTTGGGGAAGCTGATCGGGCCGACCGCGCGGCAGGCGATCGAGGCCTCCGACTTGTCCTCGGCCAGGCCGAGGCCGCCCTTGATGCCGCCGGTCCTCGCGCGCGAGACGTAGCAGGTCACGCCGTTCACGGCGGGATCGTCGTAGGCATCGACGACGATCTTGTGGTTCGGGCCGATGAACTTGAACACCGTGCTCACTTCGCCGATCTCTTCGGCGCTGGCGGCGACACACGCCGAGGCGACGAGCGCGAGCACGGCGGCACCGGCGGACAGGACCGCCGCGCGGCGCGGGCTGCGGACAGGGCGGGTGGGGCTGGAAGGACGAGGGCTACGCATGCTGGGGACTCCTTGGATCCGCCGTTGTAGCACGCTGTGTGTCGACGAATTGCGAAGGGATCCAACGGTCCCGCAGGCGCATGAACGGCGACTCCACCCACCGGTACAGCAGCCATCCGCCGAGCAGGCAGGCCGCCGCGATCACCGGCACGGTCCATCCCGACGCCCGCATGAGTCCGAGCGCCGCCAGCGGCTTCACGAGCGCGAAGGCGATCGGCTTGTGCGTCAGATACAGCGCATACGACCAGCGTGCCAGCGCGTTCGCACCCGGGACCTGCGCGCGTGCCAGCGGCCCGCGCGGTGCGAGGGCGGCCAGCACCGTCAGGCCGAAACTCCAGGCCAGCGCGCTGTAGCCCCAGCTGCTCATGGCATGGCCGTAACCGTAGCCATCGATGTAGTAGAAGTGCAGCATCAAGGTCAGCATGCCGAGGCTCGCCGCCGCGCCGATCGCGAGCAGCGTCTTCGCGCGCCGCATCAGCGCCGACCAGAGATCCGCGTGGCCATGCTTCAGCAACGCGATCGCGACACCGGGCAGGAACTCGTCCAGTCGCGCGAGGCTGCCGTAGTACAGGTGCGGGTAGTAGCCGAGCGACGGGTCCTGCGTCCCGTACAGGCGCCACAGGTGATCGCGCCAGAGGATCGCCGCGAGGGTCAGCACGCCGATCAGCGACCACGCCAGCGCGCGGCGGTGCCGCTCCAGCGCGGCCCCCAGCATCAGTGCCGCGGGCAGCACCAGGTAGAACTGCTCCTCGATGCACAGTGACCAGGCGTGCGAGAACGCCGTGCCCGGCGTCAGCGCGATGTTCTGCGTGAAGGTGAGGAAGCGCCACAGTGGCGGCGGCTCGCGTCCGCCCATCACCTGCGGGAGCAGCCAGTAGAGCGCGAGCACCACATAGAAGTTGGGCAGCGTGCGCAGCAGGCGCCGCCCGTAGAAGCGCGGCAGCGAGAGCTGCCCGCCGCGCGTCATCCCACCCATCAACTGGTTGGCGATCAGGTAGCCGCTCAGCACGAAGAACAGGTCGACGCCCGCCCAGCCGATGCCGCTCAGCCAGCCGAAGGTCGGCGTGCCGCTCACGAAGACCTGGTAGTGGTACGCGAAGACCAGCAGGATGGCGGCGGCGCGCAGCGTGTCCAGGCCGTGCTGGCGCGGCGAACCCATGGCGGGCAGGGAAGGGGATGACATGAGCGGGGGGGCGGCCTCGAGGCCGTGTCGTAGGAGCGGCGGCGATTCTCGGCGCGCTGCCCGACGCCGGGCGCGATGGTGCGACGGAATCGTCCTCCCCGACGACGAGACCCCGGCGGAAGGCGCGTTACGTGCGTTACGTGCTCCATGCAGGCTCGCGGGCTCAGCCGCGATGCCGCTCGCGGCTATCCGCCGGCGCCTGCTCGCGCTCGGTCATGCCGTAATCGCGCAGTACTGCGGCGACGCGCAGGCGGTAGTCGGCGAAGACGCCCGCGCGCCCCTCCGATTGCGCGGCGCGGTGCGCCTCGATCCGACGCCACTCGCGCACCGCCGCCTCGTCGCGCCAGAAGGACAGCGACAGCAGCTTGCCCGGGTCGGTCAGGCTCTGGAAGCGCTCGATGCTGAGGAAGCCGTCGACCTCCTGCAGCAGCGGCTTGAGTTCGGCGGCAAGTTCCAGGTAGCGGTCGCGCCCGTCGGCGCTGGGGATGACTTCGAAGATGACGGCGATCATGGGCGGAGCTCCTCGTCCAGGAATTGCGGAATGTCCATGTTGGGCAGCGACAGTGGCGGGGCCGGATCAAGCAGCGGTGGGCCGGGCTGACCGGCGAGCCAGGCCAGCGCCGCGTGGAGGCTCGTCAGTGCCAGGCCTTGCCCGGGGCAGCGGTGGGCGCCGTCGCCGAAAGGATGGTCGGTGCTGGAGAGTGGAACGCTCACCGGCGTGGCGGGATCCTGCCGCACATCGAAGCGACGGGTCACGCGGACCGCGCCGCCCTCGCGGGCGATGCGCAACAGGTCCTCGCGCGTCGGCACGCGACCGGTCGACCGCCAGTCGAGCAAGGCATGCCCGAGCAGCGCGGCGCCGGCTTCGTGGCTCTGCCAGATCAGCGCCAGCCGGTTGGCGGTGAACGTGGCGCGATCGGTCCATCGGGCGGGCGGTGCATGGCGCAGCAGGGTCCATTGCAACGGGGCATCCGGCGAACGGCGCTCCGCGTCGTCGAGCGCGGTCAGCAGCGTCGTGACCGCCGCGCCACCCGCGAGCACAGCGTCGGCATTCGCGTCCGCGCCGAGCCCCGCCGCCATCGCGCGCAGGCAGGCGTACAGCCGACGTTGCGCGTCGACGTCGTTGAGCTCGATGCCGAGCAGGCTCGCCGCTGTCGACGCCGGGACGGCCCAGGACCAGTGCGACCACCCGCCTGGCCGCGCGATCGCGGCCTGGCGCCGTGCGTGGGCGCGGATGTCGTCGTCGGAGAGCGCTTGCAGCGCACGCGTCAGCGCGGCCTTCTCAGGCGCGTGTGCGCCATCGTCGCGCTGTCGCAGCCAGCGCGCGAAGACGTCGCCCAGCGGCCCGCCGTGCGCGCACAGCGGCGGAGGCAAGGGCTCACCGGGCGGGCGCATGCGCAAGTCAGGATCGAGCAGCGGCGAATGAATGGGACAGGAGGTCATGGGGGAATCTTCGCGATGGATCGCCAGGAACGCTTCGCTTAGCATCGAAGCATGATTGACGCCCCCACCGCCGACGAGGCGCTGGCCCACATCGCCGCCAGCATGGCCGAGCCGGTGCGCGCGCGCATGCTGTGCTGCCTGATGGACGGCCACGCGCGCACGGCGACCGAGCTGGCCGCCGTCGGCGACGTCGCCGCGTCCACCGCCAGCGCGCACCTGGCCAAGCTGCTCGGGCAGGGACTGGTCGGCTGCATGGCGCAGGGCAAGCACCGCTACTACCGGCTGGCCGGTCCGGAGGTCGGCCAGGCGCTGGAAGCGATGCTGGTGCTGGCCGGTCTGCCGCGGCCGCGTTTCGAGCCCAGCACGCCGCCCGCGCTGCGTCAGGCGCGGCGCTGCTACGACCACCTCGCCGGCCACTGGGGCGTGCGGCTGCACGACCACGCGCTGCGCCTGCACTGGATGACGCCCGACCCCGACGAGGTCCGCGGCTATCGCTTCACCGGCGAGGGCCTGGACGCGTTGCGCGACCTCGGCGTCGATGTCGACGCCGCCACCGGCGCGCGCCGCCGTCGGCTGGCCTGCGCCTGCATGGACTGGAGCGAGCGGCGCCCGCACCTGGGCGGCGCGCTCGGCGCCGCGTGGCTGCAGGCGATGCTGACGCAGGGCTGGCTCGATCCCGACCCCGACAGCCGCGCCCTGCGCGTGACGCGCCGCGGACAGACCCGACTCGAACGACTTCTGGAGGACACGACGACATGAGCACCTCGATCCACGTGGGCATCGGCGGCTGGAACTTCGAGCCCTGGCGCGAGACCTTCTATCCCAAGGACCTGCCCGCCTCGCGCGAGCTGGAGTACGCCAGCCGCAAGCTGAGCGCCATCGAGGTCAACGGCACCTACTACTCGACCTTCAAGCCGGCGACCTTCGCCAAGTGGCGCGACACCGCGCCCGAGGGTTTCGTGTTCTCGCTCAAGGCCAACCGCTTCGCGACCAACCGGCGCGTGCTGGCCGAGGCCGGCGAGTCGGTGATGCGATTCATCGACAGCGGCGTCGCCGAGCTGGGGCCCGAGCTCGGCCCCATCGTCTGGCAGTTCGCGCCGACCAAGCGCTTCGATCCGGTGGACTTCGGCGCCTTCCTGAAGCTGCTGCCGAAGGACTCCGCCGGCGTGGCGTTGCGGCATGCGCTCGATGTCCGGCATGAGAGCTTCCGATCGCCGGAGTTCCTGGCGATGGCGCGCGACCACGGCGCGGGCGTCGTGTTCACCGAGTCCGACGACTATCCGCCGATCCCCGACCTCACCGCCGATTTCGTCTACACGCGGGTGATGCGCACGCGCCCCGGAGCTCGTCACCGGGGTCACGGAGGAGGAGCTCGACGGCCTCGCCGCCAGCGCCTCGCGCTGGGAGTCCGGCGGCCAGCCCGACCGGCTGCCGCTGGTCGAGGCCGACCGCGCGCCGCCCAAGCGTGCGCGCGACGTATTCGTCTTCTTCATCAGCGGCGCGAAGGAGCGAGCGCCGGCCGCGGCGATGGCGCTGATCGAGCGCCTGTCCTGAGCCGGACCAGCCGCACCCGAGCCCGATCTGAGGCGGACCTGAGACGGACCTGAGCGGGAGGGACGCGGGCGCGCTGCCGTCCGCTGTCAACTTCGCGGCAGCGCGCGGCCGACGGGCCGCCTAGAGTCGGCGGTCTCCCGGGAGGTTCCACATGCCGTCGCTCGTCGCTCCGTTGTCCGCCACCGTCCAGCAGTGGCTCGTCGCCGTCGGGGAAGTCGTCCGACGCGGCCAGCCGGTCGTGCGGCTCGAGGCGATGAAGATGGAGCACGAACTGCCCGCGCCGGCTGATGGACGCATCGCGGAGCTCTTCGCCGTCGAAGGCGAGCTGGTGCGCGAGGGCGATGCCCTGATGGCGTGGCAGGCCGCGTCTCCCGCATCCGAATCCGAATCCGCGGCGGAAGCAGCGGACGGGGCCGCGGCCCACCACGGCGCCCCGAACGACAGGACCGTCGAATCGTCGACGACCGGAGAGCGTGCCGACCTTCGCGCCTGGCGCGCGCGCCACGCGCTGCTGACCGACGCGGTCCGGCCCGATGCCGTCGCCAGGCGGCATGCGCGGGGCCAGCGCACGGCGCGCGAGAACGTCGACGCCCTCTGCGATCCCGGCAGCTTCACCGAGTACGGTGCGCTCGCGATCGCCGCGCAGACCGCGCGTCGTCCCGTCGAGGAACTGCGGGCGCAGACGCCTGCCGACGGTGCCGTGACCGGCATCGCGCGCCTGCGCGGCCGGCCGATCGCCGTGATGGCCTACGACGCCACCGTGCTCGCCGGCACACAGGGCTTCCGCAGTCACCAGAAGACCGACCGGCTGATCGAGCTCGCGGAGCGCCGCCAGCTGCCGTTCGTGCTGTTCGCCGAAGGCGGCGGCGGTCGGCCCGGCGACACGGACATGCCGGTCGTCGCCGGCCTGCATGTCGCGACCTTCGCGCGACTGGCCGCGCTGGCCGGACAGGTGCCGACGATCGGCGTCGCGGCGGGACGCTGCTTCGCGGGCAATGCCGCTTTGCTGGCCTGCTGCGATCTGGTCGTCGCCACGCGCGGCAGCAACATCGGGCTCGGCGGTCCCGCGATGATCGAAGGCGGCGGCCTCGGTCGCTTCGAGCCCGAGCAGATCGGCCCCGCGCCCGAGCTCGCGCGGGCGGGTGTCGTCGATGCGCTGGTGGACGACGAGCAACAGGCGACCAGTCTCGTCCGGGCTCTGATGGGCTGGATGTGCCGCCTGCCCGCAGCGACCGCGTTCTCCGAGCCGGACCAGGCACCGCTCGACGACGCGATCCCGGAGATCCGCCAGCGGGCGTACCCGGTCCGCGAGATCCTTGCGCGTCTCTTCGACGCGGGCTCGCTGATCGAGCTCGGTCGTGGCAGCGGCGACAGCGTGATCACCGCCGCCGCCTTTCTCGAGGGCCAGCCGGTGGCCGTCGTGGCGAGCGACTGCGCCGTGCTGGGCGGCGCGGTCGATGGCGCCGCGTCACGCAAGCTGGCGCGCTTCTGGCGGCTGTGCGAGCGCCTCGGCCTGCCCGTCGTCAGCCTGATCGACAGCCCCGGCTTCATGGTCGGCCCGGAGGCCGAATCCACCGGCCAGCTGCGAGAGGCCGGCGACCTCTTCCGCGCCGCGGCGGCGTTGACGGTGCCGCTGGTGGCGGTGGTGATGCGACGCGCGTTCGGGCTCGGTGCGATGGCGCTGGCCGGCGGCAGCCTGCACCGGCCGATCGGCTGCGCCGCGTGGCCGAGCGGCGAATTCGGTGCGATGGGACTGGAAGGGGCGGTGCGGCTCGGCTACCGCAAGGAACTGGCGGCCGTGCCCGACGGACCGGAACGGCAGGCGCTGTTCGAGCGCCTGCTCGCGGCGCAGGTGGCACGAGGTCAGGCGCTGGCGATCGCGGAGACGCTGGAGATCGACGCCGTGATCGCGCCACGACAGACGCGCGACTGGATCGCCGGGCTGATCGGCGCTGCCCCGGCGACGTCCCGCGCGGGCGCCCCCGGCACATCTGCCGGTACATCCGCCGGCAAGGTCGTGAGCGACGCGACTTGACGCGCCCTTCACGCGCGGCGCCTGCGATGTAGGGGGTCTGCCGGCGGGCGTCGATCACTACGCTCACGCGTCATGGCGTCCATCCACATCCCCACGCTGATGTTGGCGCTGCTGAGCGGTTTCGCGATGCTCGGCGTCCAGCTGTGGGCGGCGCAGCGCAGCCGGCTGCGCTACCTCGACCTCGGCGTGTGGACCTGGGGCTCGTGGACGCTGCTGGCCGGCTTCACGATGCTGACGGCGCGCGTGGTGCTGCCGGTCTGGGTGTCGGCGCTGATCGGCAACGGGCTGATCGCGCTGGGCATCGTGTTCTACAACGAGGCCATCCATCGGCATGTGCTGGGGCGTTCGCTGCCGCGCTGGATGTGGTGGGGCGGCCCGACGGTGGCCTGGGGCCTGACGGCATGGATGCTGGCCTGGCCGCTGGCGGTACGCACGAGCGCGATCTCGCTGGTCTTCGCGACCCTGCTGCTGCCGGCGATCTTCGTGCTGCTGGGGCCGGGCTGGCGCGGCGAGTCGTCGCTGCGCGCCGTCGGCATCACGCTCGTGGCCGCGGCGGCGAGCCTGCTGCTGCGCAGCCTGCACGCGATGACGAATCCGGAGGAATACCTGGACCTGATGCAGGGCAGCCTCGGCCAGGGCCTGACCTTCCTCTTCAGCTTCCTCTGCCTGATCGGCGCGGGTTTCGGCTTCGTGCTCGCGAACTTCGAGCGCATCGCGCGGCGCATGGAGGAGGTCGCCTCCACGGACGGCCTCACCGGCTGCCTGAACCGGATGACCGCCGACGCGCTGCTGCGGCACGAGCTGGAGCGCGGCCGGCGCGAGGGCACGCCGCTGGCCTTCGTGCTGCTGGACCTGGACCATTTCAAGGACGTCAACGACTGCCACGGCCATCACGCCGGCGACGACGCGTTGCGCGCGTTCGCGGCCGAGGTGCGGGCGCGGCTGCGCGCGTCGGACGTCGTGGGCCGCTGGGGCGGCGAGGAATTCGGGCTCGTGCTGCCGGCCACCGACGGATCGGGCGCGATCCGTCTGGTCGAGCAGATCCGCGAAGCGGTGGCGACGCTGCAACTGTGCGACGGCGATGGGCGTGCCTTCACGCTGACGGTGTCGGCCGGCGTCGCGGTCGCGGAGCCCGGCGACCAGGTGAGCGCCGATCAACTGTTCATGCGGGCCGACCGCGCGCTGTATCGCGCCAAGGACGGCGGTCGCAACAACGTGCAGGTGCACGACAGCAACTGGGAGCTCGGCGCGGGGTCGTCCGCGGCGTGAGCCTGCGCCAAGCCGCTGGCGGGCCGTGGCCTCAGCAGTTCTCGTACTTCCAGTTCCGCCGCTTGCCTTCGGCCATCCACTCGACGGCCTGCGCCAGGCGGCGCTCGCGCGTCTCGGCCTTCCTGGCCTCGACGATCCAGTCGACGTAGTCACGCTTCTGCCCGGGCGGGAAGGACTCGAAGGTCTTCCGCGCGGCGGGATCGGCCCGCAGCGCGGCGGCAAGGTCGTCGGGCACTTCCGGCGGCGGCTTCGGCGCGGCCGCGCGCGCGGGTCGGGCCTTCACGCCGTCCTCGATCAATTGCATCGCGCGCTTCAGGATCGCCTTCTGCTCGGCCTTGGGCGGCAGGTCCTGGAGCGACGTGAGCTTGCCGAAGTCGCCCATCGCGCCCCCCTTCGCGTGGTCGGCGCCGACGGCCGCCTCGCCGTGCCAGAAGCCGATCGAGCAATGCGCCTTGAAGGCGGCCATGCCGGTCAGGATCTTGTCGCGGTACGTGAAGTTGGGGAAGCCCCACTTGATCGTCTCGACCACGTCGGGGCAGTGCGCATGCACGGTCGCGCGCCAGTGGCGCAGCAGGTCCTGGGCGAACGGGGCGGCGCGGTCGATGTAGGCGTCGACGCGCGGATCGAGGGTCGGCATGGCTGCCGAGCGTAGCGCTTCCGAGGTCGCCAGACCATCGTGGTCTATGCTCGGTCCATGCATGTGAAGCGCTCCAACTCCCTCCTTGCCCGCCTGCCGGCGGCCCTGCCCATCTGGTCGCTGCTGGCGCCGCTGGCCGCGATCCTCGCGCTGCTGGGGCTGACGGCGGGCGCCAATTCGACGCTGGTGCTGACGGTGGTGAGCGTGCTGCTGATCGCCGCGGTGCTCGCGGCGGTGCATCACGCCGAGGTCGTCGCGCATCGCGTGGGCGAACCGTACGGCTCGCTGGTGCTGGCGGTGGCGGTGACCATCATCGAGGTGGCGCTGATCGTGTCGCTGATGCTGGCCGGCGGCGAGTCGACCAACGCACTGGCGCGCGACACGGTGTTCTCCGCGATCATGATCGTGTGCAACGGCGTGCTGGGGTTGTGCATCCTGGTCGGCGGCTGGAAGCATCAGGAGCTGGCCTTCCGTGTCGAAGGCACGAGTCCGACGCTCGCGGTGCTGGCCGCGCTGTCGGTGCTGACACTGGTGCTGCCGGCGTTCACGACGAGTTCGGCCGGGCCGACGTTCACGACCACGCAGCTGCTGTTCGCGGGCGGCGTGTCGCTGGTGCTCTACGGAGCCTTCGTGTTCGTGCAGGCGGTGCGGCACCGCGACTACTTCCTGCCGGTGGCCGGCGTCGACGACCAGGACACGCATGCGGCGCCGCCGAGCTGGCGCGTGGCCGGCACGAGTCTGGCGCTGCTGCTGGTGTGCCTGGTCGGCGTGGTCGGCCTGGCGAAGCTGCTGGCGCCGACGATCGAGCGCGGCGTGCATGCGATCGGCGCGCCGCCGTCGCTGGTGGGCGTGATCGTGGCGATGCTGGTGCTGCTGCCGGAGACGGTGGCGGCGGTGCGCGCGGCGCTGCACAACCGGCTGCAGACCAGCCTCAATCTGGCGCTGGGTTCGGGCCTGGCCAGCATCGGGCTGACGATCCCGACGGTGGCGGTGCTCTCGCCGCTGTTCCCGCACTCGCTGGTGCTGGGGCTGACGCCGTTGAGCATGGTGCTGCTGTTCCTGACCTTCATCGTCGGCGGCCTGACGCTCGGCGGCGGCCGCGCGACGGTGCTGCAGGGGGCGGTCCACATGGTGGTGTTCGTGGTGTTCCTGTTCCTTGCGGTGTTCCCGTGATGTCTGTCAGCGCGGCCAGGCTGTCGCCTTCGACCCGTACTCCCACGTGAACGGCACGCCGGTCTCGCCGAGCACGCGGCGCACGATCGCGGGGTAGAGCCGTTCGGCCATCACGTCGTTGGACAGCAGCACGACGCAGGCGCGGCGCTGTTCGAGGCACACCATCGTGTTGCCCGTCTGATCGTCGTGGCCGCCCTTGAAGTAGCCACGGCCTTGCGGGCCGTCGAACACGACGACGCCCAGTCCGGCCGCGAGGTCCGGCCTGCGTTGCGTCGCAGGCAGCTCCGGCTGCAGCGTCGGGAACTGCGACGCGGTCGTGATCGGTGCCTGCGGGCGCGTCATCTCCGCGCGGCTGCGCGGCGAGAGGCCGTCGCCACGCGCAAGCCCCGCCGCGAAGCGCGCGAAGTCGTCGATCGACGTGTCCATCGAGCCCGCCGCGCGCACGCGGCTGCGCGCATCGTGCGGGACCCAGCGGCGCGCTTCGGTCACGCCGTCCGCGAGGTTCGTCGCGAAGTCCGCCCGCCACTTCATCGCCGTCATCGTCATGCCGAAGCGGTCGAAGACGCGGCGCTGCATCTCCTGGCCGAGGTCCAGCTTCAGCCGGCCCTGTTCGAGCACGAACTGCAGCAGGATCAGGCCCTCGCCGGAATAAGCGTAGCGGCTTCCCGGATCAAAGTGGAAGCGCAGCTTCCCGTCCGGCTCCAGGAACGCGAAGTTGCCGAAGCCGCCGCGATGCGAGAGCAGCAGACGCGGCGTCAGCGCCCGCCAGCGTTCATCGCCGCGCAGGTCCGGCCACGGGCCGTAGCGGGCGTCCTTCGGGTAGTCGGGCAGCGGACGGTCCAGCAGAGCGGCGATCGAGGCGTCCAGATCGACCCGGCCCTCGTCGACGAGCTGCATCACCGTGTAGGCGAAGACCGCCTTGGTCAGCGATGCCCCGTACATCACCGTGTCGGTCTGCAGCGCCTGACCGTCGGCGTTGCGATGGCCGTAGCTGCGCACCGCGCGAATCTGTCCGTCCTCGATCACGGCGAGCGCGAGACCCTTCACCTCGCCCGAAGTGATCGACGCCCTGATCAACGACTCCGCGCCATCGAGGTCCGGCGCGGAGACGACGACGGACGTGCCCGTCTGATCGCGCGCGCATCCGCTCAACGACGTGGTCAACGTCCCCAGCGCCGAACCGGCGACCAGTGCGGCGAAGGCCGCGGCGATGCGCTGTCCGTCGCGACGCCTCATGCCGCCAGTCGGAAGGTGCTCACCAGCGCGTTGAGCTGTTCCGCCTGCGAGCGCAGGCTGCCCGCCGCCGCGGCCGATTCCTCGACCAGCGCCGCGTTCTGCTGCGTCATTTCGTCGAGCCGCTGCACGGCGACGTTGACCTGGCCGATGCCGTCCTTCTGCTCGGCGGCCGCCGTCGCGATTTCGCCGACGATGTCGGCCACGCGGCGCACGCCCTGGACGATCTCGCCCATGGCCAGTCCCGCGTTCTGCGCCAGGCGCGTGCCGGTATCCACGCGCAGCACGCTCTCGCCGATCAGCGCCTTGATCTCCTTGGCCGCGCCGGCCGAGCGCTGCGCCAGCGCCCGCACCTCGCCGGCCACGACCGCGAAGCCCCGACCCTGTTCGCCGGCGCGCGCTGCCTCGACGGCGGCGTTCAGCGCCAGGATGTTGGTCTGGAACGCGATGCCATCGATGGTCCCGATGATGTCGTTGATGCGGCGCGAGCTCGACTCGATCTGCTGCATCACCGCGACCACCTCGCCGACGACATCGCCGCCCTTGGACGCCGACACGCGCGTCGCGCTCACCAGGTCGTTGGCCTGCTGCGCCGAGCTGGCCGTGCTGGCGACCGTGCCGGTCAGTTCCTCCATCGAGGACGCCGTCTCCTGCAGGTTGGACGCCGTGGCCTCGGTGCGCGCCGACAGGTCCTGGTTGCCGGTCGCGATCTCGCGCGTCGCGACATTGATCGTCTCCGTGCCGTCCCCGCACCTGGCGCACCATGCGCCGCAGCGACTCCTGCATCGCGCTCAGCTCGCGCAGCAGCACGCCGATCTCGTCGCTGCGGTCGACGACGATGTCCTGGCTCAGGTCGCCGCTGGCGATGGTCTGCGCCACCGCGCCGGCCCGCACCATCGGCGCCCGCACCGAGTGCGTGATCCGCCACGCGATGAAGATCCCCAGCACGACCGCGACGCCCGTCAACGTCAGCATCAGCGTCGCCGCCTGCGTGGCCTGTTCGCGCTGCTGCGCGGCGAAGTGGTCGGTGTCCTCCGAGATCAGCGTCACCAGCTTCTCGACCGATGCCAGGTAACTCGCCGCCACCGGGATCAGCGTCTGGTCGACCTGCCGCCCGCCGGCCTCCGGGTCCGCCTTGATCGCGGCCATCACGCCCTTGCGGATGTCGACGTAGCGCTGCCGCTCGGACGCGATCACCGGCAGCTGGGCCTTCTGCTCGGGATCGTCGATGACCTTGTCGAGCTCGGCCTGCAACTGGTTGATGCGTTCGGTGGTGCGCGTCATCTCGGCGGACAGGAAACCGCTGAGTCCCTCGTGTCCGCCGGACTTGGCCATCGCCATCACGCGGTTGAGGTTGAGCTCGGTGGCGGCGCGCCAGTTCGTGGCCATCAGCCGGCGCTGCTCCAGCGTGTGCAGCTGGTCGCTGAGCCGCACCATTTCGCGCAGCTTCATCACGCCGACGCCGGTCATCAAGGCGGCCATCGCGAGCACTGCCGCGAAGCCGACTTGCAACAGGGTCGTGATCTTCATCCGGCTCAGGACCTGCAGCATGTCGTACTCCAACAGCGATGGTGCAATCGATTATGGGAGTGCCGCTGCGGGGCGGCAACACGCGGGAGAACCCGGCCCCCCCGGCCCCGGGGGCGCGCGCTCACGCGAGCCGGAACACCCGCACCAGCTCCGCGAGTTCCTTGGCCTGCTGCTGTAGGCTGTCGGCGGCCGCGCTGCTTTCCTCGACCAGCGCGGCGTTCTGCTGCGTCACCTGGTCGAGCTGCGAGCCCGGTGTCACGACGGATCGTCCGCCTGCGAGAGCGGGTCCGCGAAGGTGACGCGCCGGGATCGCGGCCGCGCCGTCAGCGCTTCCATCTGCAGCAGGCCCATGCGGCGCAGCACATCGCCCTCGGGCAGACGCACCTGCCATTCGGCAAAGTTCAACATGGCCTCGCCGAAGCCCTGGCCTCCCTCCCAGGCCTTGCGCAGGCTGGTCGCGGCGGCGTGGCGCGCCTTGCACGCCTCGTCGATGCACTTCGCCCGCGTGTAGAAGGCGTCCGGCCAGGCCCACCGCTGGAGCTTGGCCAGCGTGACGAGGTCGCGCGGCGGCCGGATCGGTCGGAACGCGCCGCGGGGCGGACTGGCGATGTGCCATTGATCGTCGAGGAGGTGGGCGATGCGCAACAGGTCCTGCTCGTCCAGCCCTTGCTTGAGGTAAGGCGGAGGCGCCAGGCGCAGGGGAAGCATCCGGAGCAGCAGGTCCTCGATGGCGATCGAGCCCGGCGCGGGAAGCAGTTCGCGCGGCACCATGCGCAGCGCACGGCCGATCGTGAGCTGCTCCTCGGCGTTCGGCTGGATCCTCGGGTGAGCGCCATCCTTGCGGCTGTCGTCGACGCCGGAGCGGCCGAACCAGGAGGCAAACAGGTCGGCGAGCCGGCGCGACAAGTCCCCGAACGCCTTTGCCGGCGGCAGTTCCAGCCGGCAGTCATCGCTGCACAGGGCGTCGCGCAGGGCGGCGACCGCCATCAGGCGTGTCGGAGCGACGTCGCTGTCTTCCCGCGCCAGAGGCACGCAGCTCGGGGCCCGTTCGGTCAGGCGGAACAGCACCGGAACACCGGACGGGTTGAGCAGGTAGGGGAGCGGGTCCGTGGTCTCGAACAGGCGCAGCGCCGTGTCGGTCGGCAGGTCCACGAGGGTCCGCTGCGCGTCGACATGCGGCGCGCTGACGCATTCCGTGCCGGACAGCTCCCGCAGGAAGCGGTTGACCGTGGAGGCCGTGCAACCGTCCGGCAGCGCCACCACCGGCGGATGGTCGGCGGGGTGCGGAAACGCGTGTTTTCCCAGCAGCCGGAGGAAGCCGTCCGGCAACTCGTCGAGCGTGGTCGGACGCAGGTCGCGCAGATCGGCGACGGACGTGCCGGCGCCGGTCAGGCGCTGCAGCACCGGATGGAGGATCGTCCTGTCGCCGCCGCGGCGCGACAACGTGGAGAACGCCTGGACGAGCGCGGAGGGGAGAGCGGATGGTGGCAGCATGGTGGGAGACCTCGACGAAGGTCTCCCCTAGTGCCGGGCCGGCGGACGCGCGGCGCGCGCCCGCGGATCGCTCACATGCTGCGCCGGTACTGCCCACCCACTTCAAACAGTGCTGCGGTGATCTGTCCCAGCGAGCACACCCGCACCGCGTCCATCAGCACGTCGAAGACGTTGCCGTTGGCGATCACCGCCTGCTGCAACCGCTTGAGCATCGCCGGCGCCTCGGCCGCATGGCGCGCGTGGAAATCGCCCAGGCGCGTCAGCTGGCCCTGCTTCTCCTCCTCGGTCGAGCGCGCCAGTTCGATGTGGTCCGGCACCGGGTCGCCGTGCGGGTTGCGGAAGGTGTTCACGCCGATGATCGGGTACTCGCCGGTGTGCTTGAGCATCTCGTAGTGCATCGACTCTTCCTGGATCTTGCCGCGCTGGTAGCCCGTCTCCATCGCGCCCAGCACGCCGCCGCGCTCGGCGATGCGCTCGAACTCGGTCAGCACCGCCTCCTCGACCAGCTCGGTGAGCTCGTCGATGATGAACGCGCCCTGGCTCGGGTTCTCGTTCTTCGCCAGGCCCCACTCGCGGTTGATGACCAACTGGATCGCCATCGCGCGGCGCACCGATTCCTCGGTCGGCGTGGTGATCGCCTCGTCGTAGGCGTTGGTGTGCAGCGAGTTGCAGTTGTCGTAGATCGCGATCAGCGCCTGCAGCGTGGTGCGGATGTCGTTGAAGGCGATCTCCTGCGCGTGCAACGAGCGGCCCGAGGTCTGGATGTGGTACTTCAGCTTCTGGCTGCGCTCGTTGGCGCCGTACTTGTCGCGCATCGCCACGGCCCAGATGCGTCGCGCGACGCGGCCCAGCACGGTGTACTCGGGGTCCATGCCGTTGCTGAAGAAGAAGCTCAGGTTGGGCGCGAAGTCGTCGATGTGCATCCCGCGCGCGAGATAGGCCTCGACGAAGGTGAAGCCGTTGGACAGCGTGAACGCCAGCTGCGAGATCGGGTTCGCGCCCGCCTCGGCGATGTGATAACCGCTGATCGACACCGAGTAGAAGTTGCGCACGTCGTGGTTGACGAAGTACTGCGCGATGTCGCCCATCACCTTCAGCGAGAACTCGGTCGAGAAGATGCAGGTGTTCTGGCCCTGGTCCTCCTTGAGGATGTCCGCCTGCACCGTGCCGCGCACGTTGGCCAGCACCCAGGCGCGGATCTTGGCGGCCTCGTCGGCGGTCGGGTCGCGGCCGTTGTCGGCCTTGAACTTCACGAGCTGCTGGTCGATCGCGGTGTTCATGAACATCGCCAGGATCGACGGCGCCGGGCCGTTGATCGTCATCGACACCGAGGTCGTCGGGTGGCAGAGGTCGAAGCCGTCGTACAGGACCTTCATGTCGTCCAGCGTCGCGATGCTGACGCCGGAGTTGCCGACCTTGCCGTAGATGTCGGGCCGCGGCGCGGGATCGGCGCCGTAGAGCGTGACCGAGTCGAAGGCCGTCGACAGCCGCTTGGCCGGCAGGCCCTCCGACACCAGCTTGAAGCGCCGGTTGGTGCGGAAGGCGTCGCCCTCGCCGGCGAACATGCGGGTGGGGTCCTCGCCCTCGCGCTTGAACGCGAACACGCCGGCCGTGTACGGGAAGCTGCCCGGCACGTTCTCCAGCATCAGCCACTTCAGCAGCTCGCCCTGGTCCTCGTACGGCGGCAGCACGACCTTGCGGATGCGCGTGCCCGACAACGAGGTCGACACCAGCGCCGTGCGGATCTCCTTGTCGCGGATCTTCACGACGTACTCGTCGCCGGCGTAGGCCTGCTGCATGTCGGGCCACTGCGCGAGCAACTGGCGCGCGTCGGCGTCGAGCTTCGCCTGACGCGAGGTGGCGAGTGCTTCAAGCGTGGACAGCGACGCGGCATGAGCCTGGATATCGCCGCCGGCTCCGGCGCTACCGAGCATCGCGGCGCTGGCGGTCAGCTGCTGGATCTCGCGGGCCAGGCGCGCCTGCGCGCGGGCCCGCTTCTTGTATGAGCGCACCGTGTCGCCGATCTCGGCGAGGTAACGCGAACGCGCCGGCGGCACGATCGGTGTCTGGTGCGTGCTGAAGCGCGTGGCGGCGATCGGCAGGCGGCCGTCGCCGTCTCGCAGCGGCAGGCCGAGTTCGGCCAGACGCGGCTTCAGCGCCTGGTAGAGCGCGGTGACGCCGTCGTCGTTGAAGCGGCTGGCCATGGTGCCGAAGACCGGCAGTTCCTCGGCCTTCTTCCCCCAGGCCTCCTTGTTGCGCTGCACCTGCTTGGCGACGTCGCGCCACGCGTCGGCCGCACCCTTGCGGTCGAACTTGTTGATCGCGACGAACTCGGCGAAGTCCAGCATGTCGATCTTCTCGAGCTGGCTGGCCGCGCCGAACTCCGGCGTCATCACGTACATCGGCACGTCGACGTGCGGCACGATGGCCGCGTCGCCCTGGCCGATGCCGGAGGTCTCGACGATGACAAGGTCGAAGCCCGCGACCTTGGCCGCGGCGATCACGTCGGGCAGCGCCTGCGAGATCTCGGAGCCGAAGTCGCGCGTCGCGAGCGAGCGCATGTAGACGCGTTGACCCGCGGCCCAGGGCGCGATCGCGTTCATGCGGATGCGGTCCCCCAGCAGCGCGCCGCCGCTCTTGCGGCGCGACGGGTCGATCGAGATCACGGCGATGCGCAGCGCGTCGTCCTGGTCCAGGCGCAGGCGGCGGATCAGTTCGTCGGTCAGCGAGGACTTGCCCGCGCCGCCGGTGCCGGTGATGCCCAGCACGGGCGTGCGCAAGCCCTTGGCGGCATCGCGCAGCGCCTGCGTGAAGCTCGCATCGGCGCGACCGTTCTCCAGCGCCGTGATCGCCTGCGCGAGCGCGCGCCAGGCGCTTTCCGAATGGTCTTGCAGCGCGGCCACGGCCTTGGGCGCGGCGGCGCTGAGGTCCTGGTCGCAGCGCATGACCATCTCGCCGATCATGCCCATCAGGCCCATGCGCTGGCCGTCCTCGGGGCTGAAGATGCGCACGCCCTGGTCGGCCAGGTCGCGGATCTCGGCCGGCACGATCACGCCGCCGCCGCCGCCGAAGACCTGGATCTTCTCGCCGCCGCGCTGGCGCAGCAGCTCGACCATGTACTTGAAGTATTCGACGTGGCCGCCCTGGTAGGAGCTGACCGCGATGCCCTGTGCGTCTTCCTGCAACGCGGCGGTGACGACCTCGTCCACCGAGCGGTTGTGGCCCAGGTGGATGACCTCCGCGCCCATGCTCTGCAGGATGCGCCGCATGATGTTGATCGCCGCGTCGTGCCCGTCGAACAGGCTGGCGGCGGTCACGAAGCGGACCTTCTGGGTAGGGCGGTACTCGGCCAGGGCCTTGTACTCGGCGGACATCTCGGTCATGACGTGTGTCTCCGGCTGGGGGCGCGGTCGCCTGCGATGGAGAGGATGGTCCCGCCGCGGCGCCTGTCGTGGGTCGACCCCTTTTGGGGATCGATGTTGCGCGCCGATTCTAGATTCCGGTTGACGTTTACGTAAACGTGAGATGTCCGGGGTTGTTCACCCGCGAAGGGCGGGGAATCCCTAGGGTGCCGGTTGATCCGAGCGATGGCGGCGACGCGAGCGTCCCAGCGCGAGCAGCGCCAGCCCGGCAGCCATCAGCGCCCAGGTGCCCGGTTCGGGGACCGTCGCCGCAGCCAGCGAGGCGGCGTAGTTGATGCCGACGTCGTTGAAGGCGGTCACGTCCGCCATCGGGCGGCCCTGCGCATCGGTGACGCCGACGATCCCCGTCCCAGCTGAAGCTGTGGGAGAAGTCGGTCAGCCCGGCGCCCCAGGCGGTGATGCGCGAGTCGGTGTCGGTCAGGCCGACCACGGCCGTCGCATAGAGCGAGCTGCGCCACTGTATGTCCACTGCTTCGCCGAAGGTGACGGGCACGGTGTACGTGAAGGTGCCTACACCCTCGCCGGAGGCATAGCGGCTGCGCTCGCCGTTGTAGAAGTAGTTGACCTCGTAGCTGTCCACGCGGAACGGCGACGTGGTGGCCGCATTCAGCGTGAGCGCCGTTTGCCAGGAGGTCTCCCCGCCATAGACCCCGCCCGGCCCCTCCAGGACGGAGGCGTAGCCGTCGGGCCAGCGCACGCCGTCGACGACGATGCGGAAGCTCATCGTGCCGGTCGTCCCGGACACGCAGGCGGGGCAGGCGATCGCGAAGCGGTCGCTCCATCCGCCTCCCACCACCGCGGAGCCCACGGCGACGCCGGAGCCGTCGCGGCTGTCGAGGAAAGCGCTGGCCTGCGCCCTCAGGCGCGCGTTGCCATAGGTGAACTCGCCACGCGCCTGGGCCTGCGCGACGCTGCTGTGGCCCGGCGCCTCGCCGTCGGCGGCGGTCACGACTTGCGCGAAGAGCGGTGATTCGGCGAAGCGCTCCTCCAGCCGCCGCTCGTCCTGCTCGGAACTCGTGCGGCTGATGCCGTTGCCCCAGGTCCAGAAGTTGGCGCCCTGCGCGCCGGCGGCGGTGCCGATCAGCAGCGCGGCCAGCGCGCCTTGGCGCCATGCGGTGGCGGGCTTCACGCGCAGAGCTCCGGCGCACGGCCGCGCCCGCGAGCGGTCCGTCCCCACGCGCCCATCGCCAGCAGGCCGAGGGCCATCAGCGCCCAGGTGCCGGGTTCTGGCACGGCGGCGGCCGCGGCTGCGGCGAACGAATACCGGTAGTCGATGCCCGCAGCGTTCAGCGCGGTGAATTCGCGCAACGGCACGCCGTTCGAGTCGACCACGCCGTCGAAGCCGTCCCAGAACGTGGAGCGGGAGAGGTCCGCGGTCGACATCGCCCAACCGTCGACCGAAGGCTGGCCCTGTTCCGACACGACGGCCATCACGCCGGCGCTGCTGTGCAGCTCGAGGTGGATGGGCCGGCCGAAGATGAAGAACACCGTCATGTGGCGATAGCCCGGGCCGAACGACGCATCGCCAAAGGTCTCGGTGTAGTCGTTGTAGAGGATGTCCATCCGCTGCCCGCCCTCGAACACGCGGCCGGGGTTGTTCGGCGGGAAGGGCTCGCCGTGGGGCCAGTCAGGCGGTGGCGTGTCCCAGGGCACGCCTTCGGCTTCGACGCTGACCCCGGCGCCGCGGTCGACATAACCGGCATGGAGCGCGTCGGGGCTGTCCACACCGCCGGCCAGGTGCGTGACGCCGTCGACGTAGACCCGCGCCGAGAAGTAGCCGAGCGTGCCGGCCACGCAGCCGTCGCAGTCGATCACGAAGCTGTCGCGGCTGATGGCCGACGACGAGCCCCAGGCCTCCGCCGCCTGTTCCGGCAAGGTCGTCGACAGCTGGCTCGCGCCCTGTGCGAAGGCCTGGGCGTAGCCGTAGCCGGCGCGTCCCCAGGTCGAGAGCTGCACGCTGCCCGCGAGGTCGGCGGTCTGCGCCATCTGCGACAGCGCGCCGTCGACGCGCACGTTGCGCAGGCTGCCTTCGCGCGTCTGGGTCAGTTGCTGACCCGCGAGCGAGGTCGTGAGCGTCTGGCTGGTGAGGAACTCCGGTGCCTGCGCTTGCGCCAGCATCGGCGCCCCTGCGATGGGAATGGCGATGGCGCCAGCGGACAACGCCGTCGTCAGCGCCGATCGCGCCTGGCGACGCAAGCGCCAGCCCAGCAGCGCCAGGCCTGCTGCCATCAGCGCCCAGGTGCCCGGCTCCGGCACGGCCGCCGCGTTGGCGAACGAGCGCGCGTAGTCGACGCCCGTGGCGTTCAGCGCGGTGAAGCCGTTGACCGCGTTGCCCTGCGCGTCGACCACGCTGGTGATGCCATCCCAGTACATGCTGCGCGTCGCGTCGGTCTCCATCGCGCCGTGCCCGCTGAACGGCGTCGTGTTCTCGCCGGTGTAGACGCCGCCGAGCACGACCGCGCTCAGGCTCATGTCGAGCCGGATCGGCTCGCCGAAGACGAACTGGATCGACAGTTCCTGCAAGCCGGCCGACACGCGCGGACTTTCCTCGATGCCGGGGACGTCGTTGTGCAGCGTCTCCAGACGGTAGAACTGGAAGCCCAACTGGCCGGGGTTCGGCGGCCCGGGCACGTCGGGGGGCGATGGATTCGGCACGCCTTGCGCGTTGATCCCGAACCCGGTCCACCAGTTGGTGTCGGCCAGGTAGCCGCCGGTCTGCGAGACCGGCTGGCCGAGTCCGCCTTCGCGCGCGGTGGCGGCGTCGAAGAAGACGCGGAAGTTCATCGAGCCCACGGTCCCCGCCGCGCAGCCGCCGCACTGGATGACGAAGCTGTCGGTCAGCGTCGCGGTGATGCTGCCCAGCACGTAGGTGCTCTGGTCCGGCGCCTGGGCCGTGAGCGCCGTCGAGCCCTTGGCGAAAGCCTGCAGATGACCGTAACGCGCCGCGCCCCAGCCTTCGATGCGTGCATCCGAGAACAGCGACGCGTCGCTGAAGCCGATCGCATCGCTGAAGCGGCGCACTTCGCCGGCAGACGTGAAGGCGCTGCGCTGGTCCATCCGGCTGGGCGCGCCGGGTGCGACCAGTTGGTAGTCGTAGTTCACCTCGAAGGACGTCGGGGACTGCGCCTGGGCAAGGTGGCCGACGCCCGGACCCAGCAGGCCCCCGCAGGCCGCGACCAGCGCGGCGAACCGGGGCGCTGACCTTGACCTTGACGATGAGGTCGCATCGACGTGCCGCGAGCGCCGACGCCCGGCGATCAGCGCCAGCATCACCAGCCCGATCGCCATCAACGCCCACGTCCCGGGCTCCGGCACCAGCGCCGCATTGGCGAAGGACTGCGCGTAATCGACGCCCACGTTGTTCAGCGCGGTGACCCCATTCACCGCGTTGCCATTGGCATCGGTCACGGCCAGGAGGCCGCCCCAATAGAAGCTGCGGGAGAAGTCCGCGAAGCCGGCGGCGCTCAACGAACCCGCCGGGCCGCTGTCGGCCTCCGCCAGCAGGGCGTCGGCGCTGACGGTGGCATTCATCTGGATGCGGATGGGATTGCCGAAGATGAACTCCAGGGCTTCGACATGCTCGCCGCCCTCCCCTCGGCTGCCGCTGGAAGTCGGCTCGCCGTTGACCTTGAGGAGGTACTCATAGACGTTGATCGTCAGTTCGCTTCCGCCGGGAAAGTTCTCGTGGACGCCTTCCGGAGTCACCCGGAGGAGGGTGCTCCACGCATACGAGGTGGCGCGCAGCGGCGCGTCCTGCAACGGCTGTCCGGCGGCATCGGTGGCCGATTGGCTCTGCCCGGTGCGGCCCTCGATGACATAGCGCAGGAACATCCGTCCCGTCGTCCCGTCGACGCAGGTGTCGCATCGGATGACGAAGCTGTCGGCCACGGACATTTCGGACCGGCCCACGCCGTATGCCCCCGGCTGTCCGCCGGCCGATTGCTGCAGCACCTGCGCCTGCGACGAGAAGGCGAGGTGGCCGTACGAGATGCTCGCCCAGGTGCTGGCCGTCGCGCTCTGTGAGAGCCCCACCTGCGTGTCGTCGAGACGCGAGGCGGCCTGCGTCAGGAAGGGCGTCGAACTCGCGAGCGGCAACCCCACCGTTCCTTGCGTGTCGGTGCGCGTGCCGGTGGTGGTGGTCGCGGAGGACCAGCCCTCGAACGTGGCCGCCGAGGCGACGCCGACGCCCATGGACAGCATCGTCGCGAGCATCACTCGCCGATGATGACGCCGCGCCGCCAGGCCGAGCACCACCAGCCCGGCCGCCATCAGCGCCCACGTCCCTGGCTCCGGCACCAGCGCCGCGTTGGCGAAGGACTGCGCGTAGTCGACGCCGACGCCGTTCTTCGCGGTGAAGCCGTTCACCAGATTGCCGTTGGCATCGGTGACGGCGGAGATGCCATCCCAGTAGAAGCTGTTGGAGAAGGCGGCATAGCCCATCGCGCTCAGCGCGCCGATGGCATTGCCGTCGCCCGCCCGCAGGTCGGCCAAGGACGACGCGCTGGCCAGCCAGTTCATGTGGATGGGGCTGCCGAACTCGAATTCGAGCTGGTAGTCGTAGATGCCCATGCCTTCGCGCGAGCCGCCGGCCACGATGTCGTCGTTGACCATCGCCCGGTAGTCGTAGGCGAACAGCGCCAGCGTGCCGGGGCCGGGGAAGTCCATGGCGACACCCTCGGCGCGCATCGACAGGTTGCTGCTCCAGTAGTACTGCGTGGTCCGGGCCGCGCCTGGGATCGGTTGACCGCCGAGGCTGGTGGACGAATTGTTCAGACCCACGTCGCCCTCCAGCACGACCCGGAAGTTCATCGTGCCGCGCGTGCCGGCGACGCAGGTGGGGCAGGCAACGACGAAGCTGTCGGCCATCGACGCGCTGGCGTTGGATTCGGCGTGCAGCCCGGGCTGATCGCCCGACACGGAAGTCTGGTTCGTCGACGAGCGGGAGACGAAGACCAGGTGACCGTAGCTCGCGCTCGCGTAGGAGATGGCATTGGTGTTCTGAAGGACCCCGGGCACGGCGTCGTACAGGATGAGGTCGGTGCCGGCCCACACCGGCGAGCTGCCCGATCGGGGATCGCCGCCGCCCTGCTGCACGTTCTTCGTCGCGGTCTGGCTGGACGCTCCGGCCCCGGCGGTGAATTCGGCGGCGCAGACCGCGCCGCCGCCCAGCGACAGCAGTGCGATCAGCAGGGCCTGGCGACCCACGCGACGCGGGAGGTGGTGCGGAATCCCGTGTGGGATCAAATGCGTTGAAAGGCGCATGGTCATCTCCCTGGCGACGTGACCGCCGCTCGCCGCGACAGTACGGCGAAGCGCCGGTTTGCGCGGCCCCTTCTTGGCAGGACCCTGGGCACGCCGGTTGCGGTGGTTCAGGAGCGTGCCTTGCCCGGCATCCCGGCGTGGAGGCGGCCGGACTCGGCATGGAACTTGCGCCGTGATCGGCGTGAAGCCGCCGCCCGCCCCCGATGCCAGCCCGCCGCCCGCGCATGCCGCGCATGCCGCGCATGCCGGCTTGCGCGTGCTGCTCATCGACGACGGCGCCCATCGCGTCGACCTGCTGCGCGATGAACTGGTGCGCCAGGGCTGCGAGGTCGTCGGCGTCATCGAGCAGGCCACGCTGATCCACGACTGCGTGCTGCGCCTGCAACCGGACGTCGTCATCGTCGACGCCGAATCGCCGACGCGCGACACGCTCGAGAACCTCGCCACGCTGTCGACGAAGATGCCGCGCCCCGTCGTGATCTTCGCGGAGGACGAGGACCGCGCCCCGATGCGCCGCGCGATCCAGGCCGGCGTCAGCGCGTATGTCGTGGCAGGGTTGCAGACGCAGCGGCTCGCGCCCGTGCTGCACGTGGCGATCGCGCGCTTTGAGCAGGACCTCGCGCTGCGCGAGGAGCTCAGCAGGACGCAGGCGCAACTGGCTTCGCGCAAGGTCGTCGACAAGGCCAAGGGCATCCTGATGCGCGAGCAGGGCCTGGACGAGGACCAGGCCTACCAGCGCCTGCGCAAGCTCGCGATGGACCGCGGCGAGGCGCTCGCGCAGGTCGCCCGGCGCGTGATCGACGCGCACGATCTGTTGCGAGGCTGAACGCACCGCAACGGCGCATGGATGCCGCGAGACAGTGCATCGCGACGGACTTCGGCGTGCCTGTCCGCCTGCTTCCTCCTGGGCCGCGTCGTATCGACCTCGTGGCACGCTTCCTGCAATGCCCTGCTCGTGCCCTCGCAACGGCGTGAGGGTCACATCGAAAGATTTCGGCAAAGGCGTCCGATCGGTTCCGCTTCGACGAAGCGGGACGGTCGCGACGCCTTTTTTGTTTTTCCCCGGAGGTCTTGAATGCAACACGGTTCCCAGGAGGGTCTGATGAGCGCTGAGCGTCGCAAGCTGCTCGCCACCGGCGCGGCGCTGGGCGGGCTGTCCGCGCTGCCGGGCGGCGGCGCGTTCGCCGCCGGCTCCGACAAGCCGGAGAAGGAGGAGGTCCGCATCGGCTTCATCCCGCTGACCGACTGCGCGTCGGTGGTGATGGCCGCCGCGCTGGGCTTCGACAAGAAGTACGGCATCAAGATCATCCCGACCAAGGAAGCTTCCTGGGCCGGCGTGCGCGACAAGCTCGTCAACGGCGAGCTCGACATGGCGCACGTGCTCTACGGCCTGATCTACGGCGTGCAGCTGGGCGTGGCCGGGCCGAAGAAGGACATGGCCGTCCTGATGACCCTGAACAACAACGGCCAGGCGATCACGCTGTCGAAGAAGCTGGCCGAGGCCGGCGCGGTGGACGCGGCCTCGCTGGCCAAGGTCATGAAGAAGGACAAGCGCGACTACACCTTCGCGCAGACCTTCCCGACCGGCACGCACGCGATGTGGCTCTACTACTGGCTGGCCGCCGCGGGCGTGAACCCGATGAAGGAGGCCAAGGTCATCACCGTGCCGCCGCCGCAGATGGTGGCCAACATGCGCGTGGGCAACATGGACGGCTTCTGCGTCGGCGAGCCCTGGAACCACCGCGCCATCATCGACGGCATCGGCATCACCGCCGCCACCACGCAGGACATCTGGAAGGACCATCCGGAGAAGGTGCTTGGCACCACCGGCGACTTCGTCAAGAAGTACCCCAACACCGCGCGTGCCGTGATCATGGCGGTGCTCGAGGCCGGCCGCTGGATCGACGCCAGCCTGTCCAACAAGCAGAAGATGGCCGAGACCATCGCCGACAAGGCCTACGTCAACACCAGCGTCGACGCGATCAACCAGCGCATCCTGGGCCGGTACCAGAACGGCCTGGGCAAGACCTGGGACGACCCCGACTACATGAAGTTCTTCAACGACGGCCAGGTCAACTTCCCCTGGTTGTCCGACGGCATGTGGTTCCTGACGCAGCACAAGCGCTGGGGACTGATCAAGGAACACCCGGACTACCTGGGCGTCGCGCGCCAGGTGAACCAGGTCGAGCTCTACAAGCAGGCGGCATCGGCGCTCGGCGTGTCGGTGCCGAAGGAGACGATGCGCTCGGCGAAGCTGTTCGACGGCGTCGTCTGGGACGCCAAGGATCCCGCCAAGTACGCGGACGCCTTCAAGGTCCGCGCATGACGGGCTTCCTCACCTCTCCCTTCTGATCGATGCAGGAGTCCGCCATGGTCAGTGCCGTTTTTCATTCCCCCGGCGATGCGAACGGTGAGCCGGTCACAGTCTCCGTCGCGACGCCCCTGCCGCTGGCGCGCGACGCAGCCAACGAGCCGGTCGCCAAGCCGGTCCCCGCGCGGCCGCCGCGCGCCGGCATCGACTGGCGCGCCGTCTGGATGCGCGTGCTGCCGCCGGTGTGCGGGCTTGGCCTGCTCTGGCTGGTCTGGTACGTCGCGACGATGAAGGGCGGCGAGTTCCCGACGCCGGGTGCGACGTGGGACGCCGCGGTCAAGCTGTTCGCCGATCCGTTCTATCGCAACGGGCCGAACGACCAGGGCATCGGCTGGAACATCCTGAACTCGCTGCAGCGCGTGGCGCTGGGCTTCGGTCTCGCGGCGGCGGTCGGCATCCCGCTGGGCTTCATCATCGGCCGTTTCGAATTCGCGAGCCGCATGCTGTCGCCGCTGATCAGCCTGCTCAAGCCGGTGTCGCCGCTGGCGTGGCTGCCGATCGGGCTGCTGGTGTTCAAGAGCGCCAACCCGGCGGCGATCTGGACCATCTTCATCTGCTCGATCTGGCCGATGGTCGTCAACACCGCGGTCGGCGTGCAGCGCGTGCCGCAGGACTACCTGAACGTCGCCCGCGTGCTGCGCCTGTCCGAATGGAAGCTGGTGACGCGCATCCTCTTCCCCGCCGTGCTGCCCTACATGCTGACCGGCGTGCGGCTGTCCGTCGGCACCGCGTGGCTGGTGATCGTGGCGGCCGAGATGCTGACCGGCGGCGTCGGCATCGGCTTCTGGGTCTGGGACGAGTGGAACAACCTCAACGTGCAGCACATCCTCATCGCGATCTTCGTGATCGGGATCGTGGGGCTGTTGCTGGAGTGGTTCCTGATGACCCTCGCCAAGCGCTTCTCTTTCGATGACTAGGCCCACCCCCTACCGGCTTCGCCGGCCCCCTCAAGGGGGCGAGCCCGGTGGCCTGGCGGAGCCAGTTCCACGGGCTCCGCTTGATATGTCGGCCCGGTCCCGGGCCTCTTGATCCGAGGAGACTTCGATGAGTCCGTTCATCCGTGTGCAGCAGGCCGAGATGGTCTTCTCCAGCCGCAAGGGCCGCTTCCATGCGCTGCGCGAGATCTACCTCGACATCGCCAAGGGCGAGTTCGTGACGCTGATCGGCCATTCGGGCTGCGGCAAGTCGACGCTGCTGAACCTGATCGCCGGCCTGCTGCAGCCCACCGACGGCGGCCTGCTCTGCGACGGCCGCGAGATCGCCGGCCCCGGCCCCGAGCGCGCGGTCGTGTTCCAGAACCACTCGCTGCTGCCGTGGCTGACCTGCTTCGACAACGTGCTGCTGGCGGTGGAGTCGGTCTTCGGCAGCCGCGAGCTGCGACCGCGCCTGATGGCGCGCACCGAGGAGGCGCTGCACCTCGTCGGCATGAGTCACGCGATGTTCAAGCGGCCGCACGAGATCTCCGGCGGCATGAAGCAGCGCGTGGGCATCGCGCGGGCGCTGGCGATGGAGCCCAAGGTGCTCCTGATGGACGAGCCCTTCGGCGCGCTGGACGCGCTGACGCGCGCGCACCTGCAGGACGAGCTGCTGAAGATCGTCGCCGCGACGCACAGCACGGTGGTCATGGTGACGCACGACGTGGACGAGGCGGTGCTGCTGTCCGACCGCATCGTCATGATGACCAACGGCCCGGCGGCCACGATCGGCGAGATCCTGCCCGTCACGCTGCCGCGGCCGCGCGACCGCGTCGCGCTGGCCGAGGACCCGACCTACGTCCATGCGCGCAAGGCGGTGATCGACTTCCTCTACACGCGGCATCGGCACGTGGAGTCGCGGGCCGCTTGAGCGGCGATCAGCCCAGGATGATCTGCAGGCTCTGTTGGTAATGCACCGTGAGCAGTTCCAGCCGATCGAGCAGCACCTCGCTGCTGCGCGCCAGCCCTTCGGCCGCCTCGCGGCCGTGGGCGTGGCGCACGCTGCGCATCAGCCGCAGCCATTCGGCGCCGACCTCGGCCAGCAGCGCGCGGATCGCGTCGCTCGATAGCGGCGAAGACTCCAGTTCCGCGAGGCCCGCGGCGAAGCGATCCAGGCTGTCGATCAGCACCGCCGTGTCGCGACCCGGCAGCAGGTCCGCGAGCAGGGCCTCCTTCGCCAGTTGCTGGCTCAGCATGCGCTGCCGTCCGCAGACATTGACGACGTGCAGCGGCTTGCCGCCGCCCGAGGCCGCGAGTGCCGTGGCCAGCGCGTCGGACTGCGTCAGCAGGTCTTGCGCGGCGCCATCGGCGGCCGCCAGCGCCTCGGTGCCGGGCTTGCCGGCGAGCAGGGGCTCCAGCCGGTGCCAGGCGTTGATCACGGGGTCGACGAGGTGGGCCGGTGTGCCCGTCGACGGCGGCAGGCCCGCCACCAACGCGGGCAGTCGGGCCAGGTTGGCGGTGACGCGCGCGCAGGACTCGTCCTGCAGCGCCTTGGCGCGCTTGCCCTCGATGCCGGCGGCGCGCTGGGCCATCAGCTTCACCAGCCGCTGGCTGAGCATGCGCTGCTGGCCGGCGAGGTTCACCGCCTCCGCCAACTGGGCCGACTGCACGACCGACCGCGCCACCTCGCCCAGCCGCAGGTGCGCGTGCATCGCCGCATCGCGCAGCAGCCGGAAGGCGGCGTCTTCATCGAGGTCGCGGGCCGACATCAGCAGGCCCTTGGCGCGATCGGTCCACTTGCGGTCGTCCAGCTGCGCCCGCAGCGCCGCGAAGCGGGCGCTGGCCCGACCGCCCAACGCAGCTGGCGACGCAGCGCGGCGGGTTCCGGCATCGACTCGAGGAGCACCTGCACCCCGACCGACATCGCGCGCTGCTGGAACTCGACGGGCATCCGATCGGCGCCGGGCGCCACGCACACACCCGGCAGGTTCAGCTGGGCGGCCTCCAGGGCGTCGAACCAGTCCGACCAGGCCGGCACCATCGACCGCGCCGTGATCGACCGATCCGACGCGCTCGCAGGCGACACGCTCGCAGGAGACGCGCCGAGGTCGAGCACGAACGCCTCCGCGTCCCGTTCCTGTGCGGCGCGCACCAAGCTGTCGCGTTCCGACTGGTGCACGGCTGCCGCAATCCAGTGCGCGGCGGGGTCGCCCGCCAGCGCGGCGGCGCCGAGCAGCAGGACGCGGCGGGGCAGCGTCGCGTCGTCGTCGGCGGAATCGGCATCGGGTCGGGCGAGGGGCTCGGACATGGGGCTGACAGAGGAGGGCGGCGACGGTCTCCGGCCATCGACGGACGGTCTTGCGGAGCGCCGCAGCATAAGCCTGTACCGGTCCGGCGTTGAAGAAATACCGACCGCCGCGCGCGCTGGCATGCGACTTGCGAAGTCTCCGGCGTGGCGCAACGACGCGCCGCACCCGCGCGGGGCTCCGGTCCCGCGGTCTTCGCGCCGGATCGCCCGCGATCCGATGCCTCATCCGTCAGAAGGCCTCGCCGAGCCCCGCGCTCGACGCGGCCTTTTTTCGTTTCCAGCCCCCCACAGCAATTCCGCCATGGCAGCGTTCCGCACCTTCCTGCGCTCCGGCCACGCCCCGACCCTCGGCGCGGCGTTCCTGTACTTCGCCTGCTCCTGCTGCATCTGGGTGCTCAACGGCGCGCTCGCGCCCTTCATCAGCGAGGCCTACCAGCTCACCGCCGCGCAGAAGGGGCTGATGCTGTCGATCCCCATCATGGCCGGCGCGCTGATGCGCTTCCCGCTGGGCGTGCTGTCGCAGTACATCGGCCGCAAGAACGCGACGCTGGTGGAGATGGCGCTGATCGCCGTCGCCATGAGCTACGGCTACTTCATGGTCGAGAGCTACGGCGATCTGCTCGCGATGGGCGTGCTGCTGGGCATCGCCGGCGCGAGCTTCGGCGTGGCGATGTCGCTGGGGGTCGGGCTGGTACCCGCCGAAGTACAAGGGCCTGGCGATGGGCCTGGTCGGCGCGGGCAACGTCGGCACCGCGGTGTCGGTGCTGGTGGCCCCGCCGCTGGCGCAGTGGCTGGGCTGGCAGAGCGTCTACGCGATCGCCGCCGCCGCGATCGCGGTGCCGATGGTCGTGATGGTGGTCTTCGCGAAGGAGCCGCCGGACGTCGACGCCCACGCCGGTCTGCGCGAGCACGTCGCCTGCCTGTTCGAGAAGGACGGCTGGGCCTTCAGCCTGCTGTACGCGGTGACCTTCGGCGGCTTCATCGGCCTCACCACCTTCCTGCCCACCTACTACCACGACCAGTTCGGCGTCTCCAAGATCGCCGCCGGTCAGTTGACGATGCTGGCGGCGTTCATGGGCGCGGCGGTCCGTGTCTTCGGCGGCGCGCTCTCGGACCGCTGGGGCGGCGTCAATGCGCTGACGGTGGTGTTGGCGATGGTGACGGTCTCGCTGCTGCTCATCGGGCCGGCCAACGGCTCGCTGGTGCTGACGACGGTGCTGCTGGTGGTCTGCTTCGGCGCGCTGGGCGCGGGCAACGGCGCGCTGTTCCAGCTGGTGCCGCTGCGCTGGCCCGCGGCCACCGCGGTGGCCGGTTCGATGATCGGCGAGATCGGCGCCCTCGGCGGCGGCGCGGTCCCCAACCTCATGGGCCTGTCCAGGCAATGGGCCGGCACCTACGCCTGGGGCTTCGCGGCCTTCGCCGTCTTCGCGCTCGCGATGCTCGGCCTGCTGCGCGTGATGCAGGCCCGCTGGACCCGCACCTGGGTCGGCGCCGGCGGCCGCGCGCATCCCTCCGCGTCCACCGAGGCGCCTCTCTCACTCCCTCTCCCGCTTGCGGGAGAGGGCAGGGGTGAGGGCCGGGCTCTCCCGACCGCCACCTTCCGCATGGAGCGCTCCGCATGAACGCCACCACCGAACTCGCGCCTCTGAACACCCCAGCTGGAGCCCCTGCCATGAAGAAGATGAAGCTCGTGATGATCGGCAACGGCATGGCCGGCGTGCGCACGCTGGAAGAGCTGCTGAAGATCTCCCCCGACCTGTACGACATCACCGTCTTCGGGGCGGAGTCCCATCCCAACTACAACCGCATCCTGCTCAGCCCGGTGCTGGCCGGCGAGCAGACGCTCGACGAGATCATCCTGAATCCGCTGTCCTGGTACGAGGACAACGGCATCACGCTGCACCTGGGCAAGACGGTGACGACCATCGACCGGGTCCGCCGCAAGGTGGTCGCCGACGATGGCACCGAGGCCGAATACGACCGTCTGCTGATCGCCACCGGTTCCAACCCGTTCATCCTGCCGGTGCCCGGCAAGGAGCTCGCGGGCGTGATCGGCTACCGCGACATCACCGACACCAACACGATGATCGAGGCGGCCGCGAAGTACCGCCACGCCGTGATCATCGGCGGCGGGCTGCTGGGCCTGGAGGCGGCGAACGGCCTGATGCTGCGCGGCATGCAGGTCACGGTGATCCACATCGCCGGCTGGCTGATGGAACGGCAGCTTGACGACCAGGCCGGCGACCTGCTGCGCAAGTCGCTGCAGGAACGCGGCCTGCGCTTCCGGATGGGCGCGCAGACGGAGGCGCTGATCGGCGACAAGGACGGCCGCGTGATGGCCGTGCGTTTCAAGGACGGCGAGGAGATCCCCGCCGACCTCGTCGTGATGGCCGCCGGCATCCGTCCCAACACCGCGCTGGCCGAGCGCGCCGGCCTGCACTGCCAACGTGGCATCGTCGTCACCGACACGCTGCAGACGGTCACCGATCCCCGCGTGTACGCCGTCGGGGAATGCGCCGCGCACCGCGGCATCGCCTACGGTCTCGTGGCGCCGCTGTTCGAGCAGGGCAAGGTCTGCGCGAACCACCTGGCGCAGTTCGGCATCGGCCGCTATCTCGGCAGCCAGACCAGCACCAAGCTGAAGGTCACCGGCATCGACCTGTTCTCGGCCGGCGACTTCATGGGCGGCGAGGGCACCGAGGAGATCGTGATGAGCGATCCCTTCGCCGGCGTCTACAAGAAGCTCGTCATCAAGGAGGACCAGCTGGTCGGCGCCTGCCTCTATGGCGACACCGTCGACGGCAGCTGGTACTTCAAGCTGCTGCGCGAGGGCCGCAAGATCGGCGACATCCGGGACAAGCTGATGTTCGGCGAGAGCAACATCGGCGACGTCGGCCACCAGGGGCACAACAAGGCGGCCGCGATGGCCGACAGCGACGAGGTCTGCGGCTGCAACGGCGTCACCAAGGGCGCCGTCTGCAAGGCAATCAAGGAGAAGGGCCTGTTCACGCTGGAGGAGGTGCGCAAGCACACCAAGGCCAGCGCGAGCTGCGGCTCCTGCACGGGGCTGGTCGAGCAGCTGCTGATGTTCACGGCCGGCGGCGACTACTCGTCGGCGCCGAAGAAGAAGGCGATCTGCGGCTGCACCGACCTGAGCCACCAGGAGGTACGCGACGCCATCTTCGACGAGCACCTGATCAAGCTCGGCGACGTCTACGCGCGCCTGAACTGGAAGACGCCCAACGGCTGTGCGAGCTGCCGGCCGGCGCTCAACTACTACCTGCTCTCGTCGTGGCCCAAGGAGGCCGTGGACGATCCGCAGTCGCGCTTCATCAACGAGCGCAGTCACGCGAATATCCAGAAGGATGGGACCTACTCGGTGATCCCGCGGATGTGGGGCGGGGAGACGACCGCCGACGAGCTGCGCCGGATCGCCGACGCCGTCGACAAGTACAAGATCCCGACGGTGAAGGTGACCGGCGGCCAGCGCATCGACCTGCTGGGCGTGCGCAAGGAGGACCTGGTCGACGTCTGGCGCGACATCGGCATGCCCAGCGGCCATGCCTACGCCAAGGCGCTGCGCACGGTGAAGACCTGCGTCGGCTCCGAGTGGTGCCGCATGGGCACGCAGGACAGCACGCAGATGGGCAAGGACCTGGAGCGCGCGATGTGGCGGATGTATGCGCCGCACAAGGTCAAGTTCGCCGTCAGCGGCTGCCCGCGCAACTGCGCCGAGGCCGGCATCAAGGACGTCGGCATCATCGGCGTGGACTCCGGCTGGGAGATGTACGTCGCGGGCAACGGCGGCATCAAGACCGAAGTGGCGCACTTCCTCGTCAAGCTCAAGACCTCGGAAGAGGTCATGGAATACACCGGCGCCTTCATGCAGCTCTACCGCAAGGAGGGCTGGTACCTCGAACGCACCGTGCACTACGTGAGCCGCGTGGGCCTGGACCATGTGAAGCGCCGCATCCTCGACGACGCCGAGGGGCGCAAGGCGCTGTGGGCCGAGCTGCAGTTCGCGCTCGACGGCGAGCCGGATCCGTGGTTCGAGTTCGCGAAGGCCCAGGTCGACGTGCGCCAGTTCGAGCCGGTCGCCACCGTTCAAGCGTGAGGAACACCCCATGACGAACTGGATCTCCGTCTGCACCGTGGCCGATATTCCCGTGCTGGGCTCGCGACGCGTCGCCCGCGAAAAGGGCCCGCAGGTCGCGCTGTTCCGCACCGCCGACGACCGCGTCCATGCCTTGCTCGATCGCTGCCCCCACAAGGCGGGGCCGCTCAGCCAGGGCATCGTCTTCGGCAACGCGGTCGCGTGTCCGCTGCACAACTGGACCATCGCGCTGGAGAACGGCTGCGCCCGCGAGCCGGATGAAGGCCGCACGCCGGTCTTCCAGGTGAAGGTCGAGGACGGCGTCGTGCTGCTGGACCGCGATGAACTGGACACGGTCGGCATCGATCTGCCGCCGGTGAAGGCCGGCCCCTGCACCCGGGTGGCCTGCTGAGAGGCCGATGGCGATGAGCCCGGACGTCCGCACCACGCGCTCGACCTGCCCGTACTGCGGCGTGGGCTGCGGCGTGCTGATCGACGCGACGGGGGACGGCGCGGACGCCCGGATCGTCGGCGTGCGCGGCGATCCGGCGCATCCGGCCAACTTCGGCCGCCTCTGCACCAAGGGCTCGACCTTGCACCTGACCGCGACGCCGATGGTGCGCGCGCAGCAGCGCTTGCTGCAGCCGGCATGGCGGGCGACGCGCGACGCGCCGCTCCAGCCCGTGGCCTGGGACACCACGACGCAGCGTCTCGCCGATCGATTGCTGGCGATCCGGGCAGAGCACGGCCCGGACGCGATCGGCTTCTACATCTCGGGGCAGCTGCTGACCAGGATTACCACGCGTTCAACAAGCTGGCGCGCGGGCTGATCGGCACCAACAACATCGACAGCAACTCGCGGCTGTGCATGAGCTCGGCGGTCGTTGGCTACAAGCAGTCGTTGGGCGCGGATGCGCCGCCCACCTGCTACGACGACCTGGAGCAGACGGACTGCCTGTTCATCGCCGGCGCCAACACGGCATGGGCGCATCCGATCCTGTTCCGCCGAATCGAGGCGGCGCGCGCCGCGCGCCCGACGATGAAGATCATCGTCGTCGACCCGCGCCGCACCGAGACCGCCGAGTTCGCCGACCTGCATCTGGCGCTGAAGCCCGGCAGCGACATTGCGCTGTTCCACGGGATGATGCACGCGGCGATCTGGGAAGGCTGGATCGACGCCGCGTTCATCGAGCGGCACACGAGCGGCTTCGACGCGTTGAAGGCGCTGGTGCGCACGACGACGCCGGCCGAGTCGGCGCGGCTGACCGGACTGAATGAAACGGACATCCTGCAGGCGGCGCAGTGGTTCGCGCGGTCGCCGTCGACGCTGTCGCTGTACTGCATGGGCCTGAACCAGAGCAGCAGCGGCGCGGCGAAGAACACGGCGCTGATCAACCTGCATCTCGCGACCGGCCAGATCGGCCGCGCGGGCGCGGGGCCCTTCTCGCTCACGGGCCAGCCGAATGCGATGGGCGGTCGCGAAAGCGGCGGCATGGCGACGCTGCTGCCGGGTCATCGCGACCCGGGCAACGCCGCGCATCGTGCGGAGGTGGCGGCGCTGTGGGGCGTTGACGCCTTGCCGGAGCGGCCGGGCAAGACGGCGGTCGAGCTGTTCCAGGCGGCGGCGCGTGGCGAACTCAAGGCGCTGTGGATCGCGTGCACGAACCCGGCGCAGTCGATGCCCGACCAGGCGCTGGTGCGCGCGGCGTTGGAACGCTGCGAGCTGGTGATCCTCCAGGAAGCTTTCGCGGGCACGGCGACGGCGGCGTTCGCCGACGTGGTGCTGCCGGCGGCGACCTGGGCGGAGAAGGAAGGCACGGTCACCAACAGCGAGCGCCGCATCAGCCGCGTGCGTGCGGCGCTGCCGGCGGCCGGCGAGTCGCGCGCCGACTGGCGCATCGTGCGGGACGTCGCTCGCCGCATGGAGACAGCATTGCGACCGGGGCGGGCCTCGCTTTTCGCCTGGGACCGGGAGGAGCAGCTCTGGCTGGAGCATCGCGAGGCGACGCTCGGACGGGACCTGGACATCGGCGGTTTGAGCTACCCGATGCTGGAAGAGGCACCCCGCCAGTGGCCCTGGCCCACGGGCGCGAACGCGGCGACGACGAGGCTCTACGAGGACGGCGAGTTCGCTCACCCCGACGGCCGGGCGCGCTTCATCACGAAGCCCTTCGCGCCGACCGCGGAGGTGCAGGACGCCAGGTTCCCGATGGCGCTGAGCACCGGACGTCTGCGTGACCAGTGGCACGGCATGAGTCGGAGCGGCACGGTCGCCAGGCTCTTCGCTGGCGAGCCGGGGCCGGCGGTGGCGATGCACCCGCAGGACATCGACCGGCGCGGCTTGACGGCCGCTTCCCTGGTCCGCGTGCGGTCGCGGCGCGGCGAACTGATCGTGCCGCTTCGCGCGGACGAGGGCGTCGGCGCACAACAGGCGTGGCTGCCCATGCACTGGGGCAGCGAGTTCCTCGGCGGGCGCGGCCTGTCGGGCATCAATGCGCTGACACAGCCGGCGTACTGCCCCGATGCGCGGCAGCCGGAGCTCAAGTTCACCGCCGTGGCCGTCGAGGCCGTCCAACTGCCGTGGCGCGTCTTCGGCGCTGCGTGGGTCGGCCCGGGCGAGGGCGCGGCGCTGCGCAGCCAGCTTCGCGCGTTGATGGCGGAGGCGGATTACGCCTGCTGCCTGCCAGGCCCCGCGCAGGACGCGCAGGAGGGACTGGATGCGATGGAGGGATGGAGCCTGGAACTCGCCTTCGCGGAGCCGCCACCGGCACCGGTGGTGCAGGCGCTGGCGGCGGTGCTGCAACTGAACGGCGTCGGTGTGTTGCGCTACGCCGATGGGCGCCGTGGGCGCAGTCGATCGTTGCGGATCGACGGCGAAGGGACCGAGGCGAGGCTGCAATCGCTGATGCGCGTCGGCGAGGGCGGCGAAGCGGCCTGGCTCGACACGCTCTGGCGCGAGCGTGTGCCGGTGGCGCCGTTCGGGCGCCGCCTGCTGGCGCCCGATGCGGAGTCGCCCGCCGTGCCCGTCAGCCCGCAGGTCTGCAACTGTTTCAACGTGCGGGAAGACGCCATCGGCGCCTGCCTCCGGCGACTGCCGGAGGGCTCGCCCGAAACCCGTCTCGCCGCGCTGCAGGGCGAGTTGCGCTGCGGCACGCAGTGCGGCTCCTGTCTGCCGGCGCTGCGCCGCCTCGTGCACACCAAGGCACCGAGGGTGCCACCCGTCTCGAATGAAGTGAAGGAACCGACATGAGCCCGCTCGACGCCAGCCCACCTCTCGGTCAGGCCGTTCGCACGCCCTGTGTGTCCCTCGTCGGCGCCGGACCGGGCGATCCGGAGTTGCTCACGGTCAAGGCGCTCAAGCGGCTGCAGCAGGCGGAGGTCGTGCTGACGGACGATCTTGTCGACCAGCGCGTGCTGGCGTGTCTGCCGGCCTCCGCGCGCGTGTTGCGCGTGGGCAAGCGCGGCGGCTGCGTGTCGACGGAGCAGCGCTTCATCCACGAACTGATGATCCGCGAGGCCAGGGCCGGCGCGCGCGTCGTTCGCTTGAAGGGCGGCGACCCGTTCGTGTTCGGACGCGGCGGCGAGGAAGTCGACGCGTTGCGCGAGGCAGGGATCGAGGTCGAGGTGATCAACGGCCTGTCCGCCGGGCTGGCGGCGCCCGCGTCGGTCGGCGTGCCGGTCACGGACCGGCGCTGCACGCCGGGCGTGGCCTTCGTGACCGGGCACAACGGCGAGCACGGCGTCGCACCGGACTGGGCGGCGCTGGCGCGCAGCCGGCTCACGCTGGTCGTGTACATGGGTCTGACGCGCGCCGCGGTCATCGCTCAGTCCCTGCAGGACGGCGGACTGGCCGCCGGCACGCCGGCGGTGATCGTCAGCGCCGCGCACACGCCGCGTCAGCGCGAGTGCTTCACGACGCTCGCCGACCTGCCTGCCGCGATCGAGCGCGAAGGGCTGCCGAGTCCGGCGCTGCTGGTCATCGGCGACGTGGTGGCGCTGTCGCCGCAATGGCGAACGGACCTGGGCCTGGAGGGCTCGACGTCCGCCCCGGATGAAGTGGCCGCCGTGGCCGTCAGGGCCGCAACGGCCGCAATGGCCGCAATGGCCGATGGCATCGATGACTCACGCGTCGCCGCGCGCTTCCAGGCCGCGTAGTCTGAGCATGATCAGCATGCCGACGGTGAGCACGGCGGCGGTCAACCACAGCGATGCGCTGTAGCTGCCGCTGGCCTGCGCCATCGCGCCCGCGAGCGCCGGCGCGGTGACCTGCGCGACGCCGTAGCTCAGGGTGAGGCGCGCCATCGCCTTGCCGGGATTGCCGGGCGAGCGCCGTCCCACGAGCGCGAGCGTGAGGCTCACCAGCCCGATGAAGGTCGCCCCGTAGAGCAGCGCGCCGGTGAGCGCGGCGGCGAGGCTACCGGACAGCATGGGCAGGACGACGGAGACGATCTGCAGCGCGAAGGCGGCGAGCAGCGCGTTGAGATCGCCGAAGCGGCGGGCGACGCGGTCCCACAGGAACACGGCCGGCGTGGCGGAGAGCCCGACCAGCAGCCACGCCCAGGGGCCCTGACCGTGAAGCAGCGGCTGACGCTCGACGATGGTCACGGTGAACGTGGCGCTGATGACGAAGCCCCAGCCGGCGCAGAAGTAGCCGGCGATCATCCACCGCATCCAACGGGCGCTGGGTGCGCCGGCGGCAAGCGTGGCGGTGGCGGGCGGCGGGACGGGCGGACGCCACCACCAGGTGATCGCGAGCAGCGGCGCGCCGATGACGACGAAGCCCCACCAGTGGCCGGCCCAGTCGAGCGCGAGCCGGTCCATCGTCATCGCGCCGATCGCGGAGACGACGATGCCCAGGCCCAGTCCCATGAAGTGGACGCCGAGTTCCGGGCGTCTGCCGGCGCGCATCAGGAAGCCCAGCACGAGGCCGGAGCCGAGCAGCATGCCGGCGGCGCCGCTGAGGCCGCCGAGGTAGCGGGAGACCGCCCACAGCGCCAGGTTGGGCGCGAGCGGCATCAGCGCGGTGGCGACGAGGCCGAGCAGCATGCCCCAGAAGTACAGCCGCGAGCGCCAGCGCGGATCGTCGATGAGCGCGGCGAGGACGGCGCCGCTCATGTAGCCGGCGTAGTTGACGGCGGCGAGCGTGCCGCCCATCGCGTCGCCGAGCGCGGCCTGCTGCTGCATCAACGGCAGCACCGGCGTGTAGGCGAAGCGCGCCAGGCCGATGCTCAGGATCAGACCGGCGATGCCGCCGGTGGAGACTTGCCAGGGGAGGAGGGGGCTGGCGCTGCGCATCGCTCACGAATCGATGAAGGATGTCAGTCGCGACTAAGGCATTGCGTCATGTCACGACGCTCATGAATCACGTCGATCATGCGTACATGATCTTCGGTCTCAACATTGAAGACCTCCTGAGGGGACTTGTGCCCAACGCGCCAATGACGAAGCCGCGTCATGTTCAATGCCTCTGCCTCGGCTTCCTCAAGCAGTTCGTTGAAGTACTGGTCGTCCGCGAAGCCGGCCGGACCTGACTTGATGCTGTTGATCAGTCGACTCTTCAGCGCCTGCCTTTCGCGATGCTGATGGAGAACCTGGACGACGTATTGAGCGCTGTCGTCATGTCCGTGCGCAAAAGCCTGCTCGTCGAGATAGGCCAGCAGATCGTCGGGCAGTCCGAGGTTAAGAGTAGCCATCGTGGCGATGTGGCGGTCGGAGACGGGAGAGGGGGCGTCGTCGGGATGCGGGATGAAGTGCATGCTACGTCCGCAAGCGTTGGAGGAGGGCAGTCAGCCTAAACCTGTTGCGGACGCTAAAAACCCATTCCCAAAGCAAAACGACCTCTATTCAAGAGGTCGTTGCGCCAGATCAAAAAGTTTCCCAATCGCCGTCGGGAGCAGCCGTTGCGCTGGGTCCCGATGGTTTTGGGGCCGCCGGTCTTGGTGTATGCGACGCGGCGGGCGCTTTCGGCGCGGGCGCCTTGGGGACAGGTCTTGCCACCGGCTTCGGCGCGGACGCCTTGGCCGCGGTCTTCACGACCGGCGTCTTGGTCGCAGTCGATGGCCGCGGTGCCGGCGGCTTCTTCGCGACGGGTGTCGCCGCCGGACGGGGAGCAGTCGCCGGTCTGGCGACCGGTGCCGCGGCACGCGCGATCGGCGCGGGCGCCGCGACGACGCTCGTGGCCTCCTCCTGCGTCGGCTTGGGATCGCTGACCTTGAAGTGCCCCACCAGCGCGGTGAGCTTGCGCGCCTGCTCGCTGAGCGACTCGGCGGCGGCCGCCGATTCCTCGACCAGCGCGGCGTTCTGCTGCGTCATCTGGTCCAGCTGCGACACCGAGCCGTTGACGCTGCCGATGCCCTGGCTCTGCTCCACGGTGCTCGCGCTGATCTCGCCGATGATGTCCGACACGCGCTGCACGCTGGCGACGATCTCGTTCATCGTCGCGCCGGCGTTGCGCACCTGCTGCGAGCCGACCTCCACCTTGGTCACGCTGTCGCCGATCAGCGCCTTGATCTCGCGCGCCGCGCCGGCGCTGCGCTGCGCCAGTGCCCGCACCTCGGACGCGACCACCGCGAAGCCCTTGCCGTGCTCGCCCGCGCGGGCCGCCTCGACGGCCGCGTTCAGCGCCAGGATGTTGGTCTGGAACGCGATGCCGTCGATGGTGCCGATGATGTCGTTGATCTTCTTGGCCGACGCGTCGATCTGCGCCATCGTGCCCACGACGTCGCCCACCGCCGTGCCGCCGCGCTCCGCCACCTCGGCGGCGCTGCCCGCCAGTTGGTTGGCGGTGCGCGCGCTCTCGGCGCTCTGCTGCACGGTGCCGGTCAGCTGCGACAGCGACGACGCCGCCTGCTGCAGGCTGGACGCGGTCTGCTCGGTGCGCAGGCTCAGGTCCTGGTTGCCGCTGGCGATCTCCTGGCTGGCGGTCTGCATGCCGTCGGCGCTTGCGCGCACCTCGCGGATGACCTTGCGCAGCGAGCTCTTCATCGCGGCCAGCGCGCGTTGCACGTCGCCGATCTCATCGTCGCGGTAGTCGCGCTCGACGTGGTACAGATCGCCCTCGCCGATGCGCTCGGCTTCGGACATCAGGGACTTCAGCGGCGCCGAGATCGTCCGCACGAAGTACGCCGTGGCCAGCGCCAGCAGGCCGACGATGACCGCCATCAGCGTCGCCACGCCCCACAGTGTGCGCATCCGCTCGGCGCCCGCGGCCTCGCGCAGCGACGCGGAGCGCTTCTGCTGCAGCGCGACGAAGTCCTGCTGCGCGGCCAGGTACTGCTCGATCGCGGGCACGACCTTCTGCTTGAGCGCCTGATGCGCGCCGTCGTTGTCGCCGCCGGCCTTCAGCTTGTTGGCGTCGTTGCGCGCGGCGATGTAGACCTTGCGCTGTTCGGCGATCTTCGCCATCGCGGCCTTGTCCTCGTCGCCTTCGGCGAGCGCCTCGAGCTGCTTCTGGACATCGTTGATCGTCTCGGTGGTCCGGGCGATGTCGGCCTTCATGGCGTCGGCGACGGCGTTGTCGTTGGCCGCCAGCCCGGCCTGCACGCGGCTGGCGTTGGCCTCGGTGAGGCCGCGCCAGCGCAGCGCGAGTTCGAAGCGCTGCTGCTGCTTTTCCTGTGTCACCTGGGCGACTTCCAGCAGGGCGCGTGTCCGGGAGGCCGCTCCCAGCGTCATGACGACGGTCATGACGGACATGACGGCGACGGGGATCCACAGTCGCGTGGCGATGGAGAACTTCATCGGTCCGGAGCCTTGTTGTTGTGACGACGGCGTTGCCCCGGGATGGGCGACGAGCCTCGATTCAATCCTAAATCGGCTGTCCGGTGCACCGGCTTGAGGACAAACACTGCTAACCTGCCGCCCTGTCCCTCACGGCACCGACATTTCCCCAAGAACCGCACGGATTCGCGCAACGCCCATGAGCTTCCTGGCCATCGACATCGGCAATACCCGCCTCAAGTGGGCGCTTTATGCCGGCCCGCAACCGGGCAGTCCGATGCTGGCGCACGGCGCGCAGTTCCTGGAGAACATCGAGAAGCTCGCCGAGGACGACTGGGCGAAGCTTCCTGCGGCGCCCGGCAGCATGCTCGGCAGCAACGTCGCCGGCGACGCGATGCGGCATCGCGTCGAGGAGCAGATGGAGGAGATCTGGGACATCGAGCCGCGCTGGGTCGCCTCGTCGGCGCAGGCGGGCGGCGTGACCAACGGGTACGACCATCCGGGACGCCTGGGCGCGGACCGCTTCGTCGCGCTGATCGGCGCGCGGCACCATGTGGTGGCACGCGGGCGCGGACAGGCGCCGAAGCCGGCGCTGGTGGTGATGGTGGGCACGGCGGTCACGGTGGACGCGCTCGATGCGGACGGCCGGTTCCTTGGCGGACTGATCCTGCCCGGACACGGGATCATGCTGCGGTCGCTGGAAGGCGGCACCGCCGGCCTGCGCGTGCCGACCGGCGAGGTGCGCGAATTCCCGACGAACACGTCGGACGCGCTCACCAGCGGCGGCAACTACGCGATCACCGGCGCGATCGAGCGCATGCATCGCCACATCCTCAAGCGCTGCGGCCAGGCGCCGGTCACGCTGATGACCGGCGGCGCGGGCTGGAAGGTCTCGCCGGCCCTGGACATCCCGCACGAGCTGATCGACTCGCTGATCTTCGACGGGCTGCTGGCGCTGCAGGCGCATCGGCTGGCGCTCTGACTTCGCGCCCGCGGTTGTCCCCTCGCTGCGGGACGGTGCGGATCGACCCTTGCATGTGACACTGGTTTCGTCCGTCACCGTTCACGCCAGGGAGCATCGAATGAGCGAGATGAAGACCATGTTGCCGCTGATCGCCGCTGTCGTCGGCACGGCGGTGTCGATCGGGCTCGGAGGTTGCGCGACCTCCCATCACCACTGGGAGAAGTCCGACGCGCCGATGTCGCAGGTCGAGAAGGACAAGGCCGAATGCGAGTACGAGGCCAAGGCCGCGACCGCGAGTTACTCGACGGCGAGCTCCGGCAAGGAGAGCGGCAGCCAGGCCATGGGCAAGGCCGTCGGCGACGGCATCGTCATCGCCGAGAAGCGCATCGAGCTGACCAACGAGTGCATGAAGGTACGCGGGTACCGGCCGCGGGCGTCGTGAGCATCACACGTCGACCTTGAATCCGAGGTCGATCTCCGACGCCGGCAGGCCGCCGCGCAGGCCCCAGTTCTCGCGCTCCACTTCGTTGAGCGTGATCGTGATGTGGTCGGCGGGAATGTCGAGCGCGCCCAGGCGCTCGACGATGCTGCGATAGAGGCGACGCTTCGCCTCGATCGTCCGGCCGGCGAAGCCGGTGACCGTGACCAGGGTGTAGCACTCGGGGCGCGACAGACGCGGCGGGTAGATGAACCGGTGCGGCTCGTAGGCGACGAGGCGCACGCAGCGGTCTTCCGCCGGGATCTTGAAGCCTTCGATCAGCGCGTCCTGCACGGCTTCGATCAACTGGACTTCCTGCTCCTGAGCGTAGGCGCGGCGGACTTCGATGAGGGTGCTCGGCATGGGCGTGGCTGTGGAGGGCGACGGGCCCAGCAGCTTATCGCGACCCAGGCGGAGAGAGACGTGGAAGTGCGGCATGACGGATCGGTGTCCACTCGTTGAGGAGACGCCAGTCTCGTCATGCCCTTCGAGGGCAGCATGAGCCCGCGGTGAGGTCGGTGTGAAGTCGGACGCCTCCCGACGTCCTCGGCCCTTCATCGACGCTTCAGCGGCTCACCACCTGCTTGCTCTGGAAGTCGACCGGCACGGACGTGTGCTGATGGACGACACGCCACGTGCCGCCGTCGTTGCGCAGGAGCACGGTGAGGCGGTTCTCCGTGGACCGCAACGGCCGGCCGTCGGCGTCGAGCGCGGCGAACTCCAGCATGGCCGAGCCGCCGGCCACGTGGACATCGTGCCAGGTCTTGACGTCCTTCGCCGTGACGCGCACACGCACGTCCCGGATGCCTTCGAACCAGCCGGCGATCATGCCCGCCCAGTCTTCGCGGCCAGCGAACTCCCAGCGGTCCCAGCTGTCGAAGACCTGGACATCCCCGGCGTACAGGCCGACGAAGCGCTGCAGGTCGCGGTCGAAGACTGCCGCGGCGTAGTCGCGCAGGAAGGTGTGAACGGGATCGTCGGTCATCGCGGGCTCCTGGAGTTCATCGAAGGTAGATGACGAACGACGAACGGGATCAGCGGTTTTCGACATGAGCCGGTCGAAGAGGTTCCGCCCGGTCCGGTGCCATCACCGCACGCGCTGCTGATGCCGCGCCCATTCGCGTTTCCACGCCACGACGTTGTACAGCAGCACCGAGGCCGACGACGCCCAGAACATGCCGAGCCAGATGCCGACGACCTTCAGCGTGAAGGCCATGTCGCCGTCGCAGCGGCCGATGGCGTTGCAGGGCGACGGGACGTAGACGTCGATGAGCAGGGCGGTCGAGACGTTCCACACCAGCAGCCCGATGAGCACGGAAGCGAGAAAGCGGTTCATGGCGAGACGAGTCCTTTCCTGAGGTGAAGGACCCAGTCTCGCCATGGGGTTCGAACTCAGCATGAGCCCTGTGTGAGCTCAGGGTGAAGGCAGCGGACGCCGCACGGCAGGCGTCCCGTGCGCCGCGATCACTGCACGATCACTTCGGGAAGTCCGTCGACACCGCCAGCTCACGCCACTGCGCGAGTTCCCCGCGACGAAGGCGTTCTTCTGCTCGATCGCCGCGACGGTGTCCGAGCCGAACGGCATGCGCAGCGGCGGCTGTTCCGCGTCGACGACCTGCAGCAGGGCCTTCGCCAGGCGCGCCGGATCGCCGGGCTGCTGATGGTTCAGTTCCGCCGCGATGCGGCGCACCGCGCCGACCGGCGTGTCGGCGTAGTCGGGGATCGTGGCCGGGGCCGTCGTCAGCGAGCCGCCGTCGAGGAAGTCGGTGCGGAAGTAGCCCGGCTCGACGATCGTCACGTGGATGCCCAGCGGCTTCACTTCATCGGCGAGCGCCTCGCTGATGCCTTCGACGGCGAACTTGGTCGAGGCATAGACGCCGAAGCCCGCAGCGCTGCGATAACCGCCGATCGACGAGATGTTGATCACATGCCCCGCGCGTTGCTGGCGCAACTGCGGCAGCACGGCCCGCGTCACCGCCAGCAGGCCGTAGACGTTGGTGCGGTAGAGCGCCTCGACGTCGGCGGCGCTGGTCTCTTCGATCGCACCGAGCACGCCGAAGCCGGCGTTGTTGACGACCACGTCGATGCGGCCGAAGCGCTTGACCGCCTGCTCGACCGCGGCGCGGGCCTGCGCCTCGTCGGTAACGTCGAGGTTCGCCGCGAGCAGGCGAGGGTGGTCGCCGAATTTGTCGATGATGGCGCGGGCGTTGCGCGCCGTGGCGACGACGTTGTCGCCGCGCTCGAGCGCTTCCTTGACGAACAGGGTGCCGAAGCCGCGCGAGGCGCCAGTGATGAACCAGGTCTTCATGGGGAACTCCTTGTAGGAAAAAGGGGGTGAGGGCAGGGGGACTCAGTTCGCCGCGATCGGGTTCTGCCGCCAGAAATCGTCGAAGGCGATGCTGTCGAAGAAGGCCGTGACGCGGACGGCCTTGCCGTCGCGCATCGTCAGCATCCAGACGTAGCTGTTCGTGTAGGGCTTGCCGGCGTTGGTCGTGCCGGCTGCGGAGAAGTGCGCGACGACGGTTTCGCCGTCCGCGTGGATCGCATGGATCGTGCGCGGCCGGAAGCGGTCCGGCGACTGCGCGAAGCGCGCGCCGAACGGGCCGAGCACCGTGCGGTTGAGTTCATCGCGGCTGCGCGTCGTGCCGGCGACGAGGGAGTTGCCGGTGATCGTCCATTCGATGTCGTCGGCGAGCATCGGCTGCAGCGCGCCGTAGTCGCCGCCCATCCAGCGGCGCAGCATCGTGTCGACGGCGGCCTTGTTGGCGGCGGCAATGGCGACGGCATTGGAAGCGGCATCGGCGCTGGCCTGAGCCTTCGCCAGGGCTGCTGCGGTCGCGGCGCGGGCTGCGGGAATCGCCATCGCGAGCGACGCGATCACGGCGCCCGTCATCACGGCGGAAACAAGTCGGGTGCTGGTCATGGTGCGGTTCCTTTGCTGGTCGTCTCCCGCCGCCTGGTCGATGGCGTCGCGGTATGGAACGAACTCTAGGAACCGGCGATTGATGCGTCTATGCTCAGGAATTGAAACGAGCTAGTGGCGAATCTTCATGAATAAGCGTTCGGACGGTCCCCGTGACTGAGCGTCCCAGCCTCGCGGAGCTGACCGCCTTCCTGGCGATCGTCCGCCATCAATCCTTCCGCGCGGCGGCGGATGAGCTGGGGATGTCGCCGTCCAGCCTGAGCCATCTGGTGCGGGGTTTGGAGGAGCGGCTCGGCGTGCGCCTCTTCAATCGCACGACGCGCAGCGTGGCGCCGACCGATGCCGGCCAGCAGCTCGCGCGCGACGTCGGGCCGATCCTGGCGGAGCTGGACAACGCGCTGGGCGACCTGGGCTCGCTGAGCGGGCGCACGTCGGGCCGGCTGAGGATCAACGTCTCCGAGATCGCGGCCGGCGAGTTGATGCGGGACATCGTGCCGACGTTCGTCGGACGCCATCCGGACGTGCAGCTGGACCTGGTCACCGAGGGCAAGCTGGTCGACATCGTCGCCGAAGGCTTCGACGCGGGCGTGCGGCTCGGCGAGGCGCTGCCGCAGGACATGGTGGCGGTGCCTTTCGGCGGCGACGTGCGATTCATCGTGGTCGCTTCGCCGGACTATCTCGCGAAGCACGGCACGCCGCGCACGCCGGACGCGCTCGCGGAGCACCGCTGCCTCCGCTTCCGCCTGCCGAGTGGAAAGATGTACCGCTGGGAGTTCGAGCGCCAGCGGCAGTCGCTGAAGGTCGACGTGCCGGGCTCGCTGACGCTCGATCACATCGGGCTGATGGTCGAGGCCTCGGCGAAGGGGATGGGCCTCGCGTACGTCTGGTCGACGAAGGCCGAAGCGGAGATCGCCGCTGGCCGCCTGGTGACGGTGCTCGACGACTGGACGCCGCCGATCCCCGGCCATCACCTCTACTACCCCAGCAGTCGCCTGATGCCCGCGGCGCTGCGAGCGTTCATCGAGGTGATCCGGGAAGTCGAGGCTCAACGCGCGCCGGCGAAGGCGCGGGTGACGGCGACGTCGGCGCTGGGAAAGGCGAAAGGTCGGACAACGGCTGCCAAGGCGCCCGCGAAGCGGGGCTGAAGCGCGCGCTCAGGAGCCGGCGACGAAGTCGCCGATCACGCTGGCTCCCAGCATTCCCGCAGCACGTCGCGGAACAGTTCGGACAACAGCGGCTCCACTTCGGGTCGATCCTTGGCCGGAAGCTCCAGACCTTCGACCCGCGCCAGCTCCCGCTCGATGAAGCGCTGGATGGGAACGACCTGCGGCGACAGGCCGAGCTCCGGCGTGTGGCGCTTGAGCGCCAGCAGATCGTCGATCGCCGCCGGCAAGCCTGGCTCGTCGGCGATGGTCTCGAGGAGCCGATGGAATTCGATCGGCGCGGGCTGCTGGTGGCGTTCCAGCCAGCGGACCGAGAGCAGCGGTCGCAGCACGTAGAAGTACTTTTTCAGCGGCACTTCATCGGCCTGCAGGTAGCCGCGGAAGTTGGTCTTGGCCATGCTGCGGTAGTGATGGATGCCGCGCACGGTCGAGTACACGATCGGCAGCAGCTCGCGCGCCCGCGGGTGGAAGCTCGTACTGCTCTCGTAGACGATCGGCGACTGGATCCACTCGACGAAGCCCGGATTGGAGCTTCGGAACAGCCGAAGGGCCTTGCGCAGGTCCCAGCCGTTGATGTCCATCTCATCGACGATCGGGTACTCGATGACGTCGCGCTGTTCTTCCAGGCCGACCGACAGGTACCAGTCCGTCCGGTTCGCGTAGATGAAGCGCGCGTCGAAATCGCTGTTCGGCGACGCGAAACCCCAGGCGCGACTGCCGGACTCGATGGCCAGCAGCACGCGGACCTGGTGCTCGGATTCGGCCGCCCGAAGCCGGGCGTGAATCTCGGTCCGGGCGGATTCGGGGATGACGGAGATGTCGGTGGTCGGAACGGCGTTCATGGACGCCATTCTCTACGTCCAGCCCGTGTCAGGACATGAATCGAGAACAGCGCTGACGCGGTGGCATCAGCGCTGCTGCACCGCGACCTTGAGCCCCAGCGACACGAAGATCGTCCCGATGATCTTGCCCTGCCAGCGGCTGAGCCAGGCCACCCGCTTGAGCAAGCGTCCGAGCGGCTTGATCGACAGCGCGACGGCCGTCGTGTAGAGGCTGCTCATGACGACGAAGATCGCGCCCAGGACCGCGAACTGCACAAAGCTCGAGCCCTTCTCCGGATGCACGAACTGCGGCATGAACGCTAGGAAGAACAGTGCCGTCTTGGGGTTGAGGACTTCCGCCGGGATCGCTTCCAGATAGGCGCGCAGCGGGCTGATCGGCGCCAGGGTCGGCAGCGAGGGATCAGAGGGTTTGGACAGGAAGGCCCGGACGCCGAGGTAGACCAGATAGGCGGCGCCGACGTACTTCACCACGTTGAACGCGAGCGCCGAGGTCATCAACAGGGCCGAGAGCCCGACCGCGGCGAACAGGGTGTGGACGAAGTCGCCGGTGGCCACGCCGAGGCCGGTCATCACGCCCACCTTGCGACCGCCTTGCACGGTGCGGCTCAGCACGAGCAGCACCGCCGGGCCGGGGATCAGGAAGAGACCGAGGACGATGACGACGAAGGTCGCCAGGGTGGTGACGTCGAACATGGAACTCCTTGTGGCCGCGGCACTGCGGATCGGCGGAGTCTACGGAAATCCCGCCGGGCCTGCAGTGCGCGGCCTTGTCCGTCACCGGCCGCAGTGCCAAGCGCGCTTGTGCGCGTTGAAACTGAAGTTGCGCGGCCGCCGCTCCAGCATCGCCGTCAGCCAGGGCGCGCTGATGCGCCGAACTCGTTGACGAAATTGATTTATCAGACGGAGTGCCGTAAATGTCGCTAGCGAGAAATTACACGACTGACGTCTAGAAGGCGGATAAATCGAGAGTCATCCGAGAGGGAAGGCCTTGCAGCTGCGATGGATTCCAAGCACTGCTTGAGATCTCTTGCGTCCCATTGGAGTGATTTCACCAGGATGTCAGCGAGCTGTAGAGACTCAGTTGGAAAGCGCGTGGGCAGTCCAGATTGGCGCAACTTGCGGAGCGCGAAGTGAGGCTGATCGAGCGGAGCTAGCCAGTCATGGGTGACGCGGAGTGCCTCCGGAAACTTTTCACCCGCGGCAATGATCAGGCTGGCAATGTGATTGCCAATTGCCTGGGAGGCGTATCTCCTATCTTTCGGCCAAATGTGCATCCAGACTGGAAGTATTCGAGTCTGCCAGTACTCTTCCCGTCGTTCACCAGCGCCCTCTTGTGCGCGCGCCAGCGTAGCCGCTGCTCGATGGAGGCCATCTTGCGGGAGGCTTGCCATTGCTTGACGGAGTTCGTCTCTACTGAAACCTTCTGTCGGTTGGGCTGGACCGATGGCGAGGTACGTCAGGAAGGCGGCGAACTGCTCTGAATGCTCTCCCAATCTCTGGAAATGAGAAGGTGTTTGAAGTAAATAGGGCTTCATTTCCAGGAGAAGCGGCATGTAGAGACGAGGAGACCAAAGGAATCCTTCCCAAGCCGCCTTCGCCTCTTCCGGATCTGACTCCCAATTAAATAAGGGGAGTAAAAATGAAGTTGTCCAATCTCGGTCTATACGGAATAGGGCGATCAAGCGCGAAGCCAGTACGACGCGGCCATGCCGGTTCTGCGGTCGCGACGACTCGAACAGACGATCGAATCGAACTCTCGAGTTCGATGGGAGCCCCTCTCCGTCGCCCGGGTTGCGACTGAACCAGTGATTGAGCAGCCCCTGTGTGACATGACCTATTGGATGATTGATTGCGCGTGTCACCGGCGCATCCGTGTCGACAGCCTCGGCGTACTCGCCGTCAAGAATCCGATCGCACAAGAGAAAGAAGTTCTCGTCGTCATCAGTGACCGCAGAACCAATCGTCTGAATCCAATACGAGACATTCCTGGCTACAACGTTGAACGCAGCGTCGGGCATCGCGGCAATCAATCCGGAGACCCAATGCCAAGCTTTCGAGGCAAGTCCAGGTTCAGACCAGGCCTGAAGGGCTTCCTTCCAGCGTTCGGCAGGCCAGATGTTCTCTTTGCTTAGATCTCCAAGGGCCATTGCAGTGTGGAAGAACCGAGATCTGCAGGTGTCTCGCCACGTGTCTTCATAAAAGAGTCCTTGAGTCGATGATGAGTCCTGCTTGATCCATGCAACGATCTCGTGACGCCTTCGAGGCGCTGACACAATCTCGCGGAGCTGTTCAAAGTCGTCTTCACCGGACCCTGTCATCCAATGAGAAAACTCATCTGATAGGTTGTCCGCAAGCTCCCAGTCCGGGTGCTTAGCCGTGATGCGCTTCAATCGTGTCGCCGCGCCCTTGCCGAGCACTACGCCAACCGAAGCCAACTTTGCGAGGCGAAGCCAAACAGCGTGCTCCGCTACGAGTTGCTTCTGCTTCTGAGCTGCCGCGTTGGACAACGTTGCCATCGCACTCTTAATGACCAGCGAGCCTTCTAGTCGAGCTTGAGTTCGCTTGTCCAGCGAGTTTCCGCGGAGCACGAGCAGGCGTAGAACTTCCCGCTGGGTCTCTGCTGACCACAACGTGCCTCCACCGTCTCGTAACAACCAATCAACCCATTCTGAGGAGGCAATCGTTGCCGGTTGACTCGCTGCGAAAAGGGCCAAGCGCTTAAAGCTCGCATAGCCGACAGAGAACCATCCGCGAGCAATGAGAGCCGCGCGCTCGACATCCTGTTCGTTAATTCGAAGCCATCCGTCGCGCAAGAGCTCTATGAGGATTACCCACTCACGGAAACCGCGATTCTGATGGTGTGGTTCGACCGAAGGGAGATCCCAAAACGATCGATCAGAAGTAGTGGTGGCATCTCCAATTTCAATCTGTAGTTCAACGGCCTCGCGAAGCAGCTGCTCCAAGTCGGGTACGAGCGCAGCTAGGAGATCGATGATCCCTGGGTCACGCTCCCTATCAGACAAAAGCGACTGAACATGATCGGCCGCCAACGCGGGCTCCCAATCAAGCACGAGTTGAACTCGTTGCCGTTCGTTGCCGAGTTCAATTGAAGGAGCAGAGTCGAGTCGCCATGATCGACGTACTTCGAGTCGAGGTTCCAGAAGGTGGCGAAGTTCTGCTCGTACTGAACCCGTTGGCCCAAGCACTTTGGCTCGCTCAATCCATCCATGCAGGTCTTGATAGTGGTTCGTCGCTTTTAGCCGACCACTGCAGATACATCCCGCCAGAGCGTCCGTAGAGTGGGACTTGGAATTGCGCTCGGAGAACGCTCGAGCAGCGCAGTGATTGTGACTTCGTCGCCTGCGGCTTCAAGCTTTTCAACCGCCGCGATATCCGACTCGACGCTCGACTTGAAGCCTGGGTGTGGGACGATGCCAGTCTCTACGAGCCAGAGTAGTAGTTCTGGGTCGCCCAGATGCCGCAGTAGCCAGCGCGACACTTGGTGCATCACTGGATCGAGGATGTGGACCTGTGAAAGCTGTGAGCACAGTGCCATCCACGGTGAATGGGTGTACGGGGAAGGGCGTTGTAAGAGGCTAAAGCGCAACTTCGCGTCAGATTCGGGATTTGGGGTGACGCCAAATCTGACGAGGTCTGAGTGGCGAAATCGACGATCCGAAAATGCCTTGAGCCATCGAAGCGGGGGGGAAGGCGTCATCTCGGCAAAACGTTTGGCTGGGAGACCATCGGAATGTGCGAGAGCCCAAAGCATGCGACCAACGAAATCGTCTTGCGGCGTGCTCTCTGAGGGATTGGCAGAAGCATGCTCTGCGACGATGGCTTCTTTCCCCAGTGAACCTGCCTGATAGGTTTTCGACCACGCATCCAGTGTGCGCGGCATTGCAGAGTGATCTTTCGACCCACGAGCATCTTTGCTCACTTGGTAGAGGACTGGCTCGACACCCTTCGCACGCCACTCATCTTCCACGGCTCGTTTGTTATCGTCTTCGAATGAGCCAAAGGCATAGGCCTGTGGAGTGATCTCCCCCAACATGCGGTCGGCCGCGAGTGCGTCCATCATGTAGCGCAGCACTGGATCGTTGATGCTGTAGCCCACAAAGCAAACGACATAATTTCGGAACAGTTCAGTCACGAAACGTGCGGCCCACCTTTCGATCAAATAGGCCAGGCCAAAATCCCCGCTGGTCACCACCAAGCGGTTGAGCGCATGAGCATCGTCGATGATCGGCTGCAGACCGTGCAGGTAGACAAGCCCGTCCCACCGCGAGTTCTTGGGGATCGGTAGGGACGGTGCTGAATAGACGCTGTGCCTTCGCCGCTGTCGACTGGCCACGGTTTCGAAGATTCGGTCGAAATTGGTGGTGACGAGTCGTAGCGCGCCACTCCTATCTCGCGCAAGGCTGAGCAGAGCCTCATGCGTGGTCGTCGCGCCTGTGCGTCTCAATCGAGGTTGAAGAGACTCGACCATCGCTCTTCGTACCGCCAGCCGCCCGCCTTGATGTCGCCGCTCTAAAAGGTCCAACGTTACGTCGAACTGGGATCTGTCAAACGCTCCTCGTTCAAGATGATTCATCGACATGCCAGTCTTGTCGAAGATCTGTTCCACCAGTCCCCTAAACAGCGGCAAACCCGCCGGATAGGAGATCCCGGCGCCGCAGAAGAACACGACTCGACCCTCTTCTTGAGCCTGGATAAGTTCTTCCGGAACATCCGGCCCGTTGATCACAAATTGCATCTCGCCTCCCTCTGTCTGATTCTGTTTCTCTGGCACTTGAGCGTTCGTTGCCACTCTCTTGCTGCATCGGACACTGTTCTACATAGAAACGGATTTGCGCTCGCAAAAGCGACAAAAAAAAGCCGGGCTAGGCCCGGCATTTGGGAGGCAGGCGTTGCCTTACAAGATGAATCTGCTCAGATCCTCATCCTGCGCCAGCGCGCCCAGCTTCTCGTCGACCTGCGCGCCGTCGATCGTCACCGTCTTGCCGGCGTGCTTGTGCGCGTCGAAGCTGATGTCGTCCAGCAGCCGCTCCAGCACCGTCGCCAGGCGGCGCGCGCCGATGTTCTCGGTGCGCTCATTGACCTCGTAGGCGATCTGCGCCAGCCGGCGGATGCCGTCGGCGCTGAGCTCCAGCGTCAGGCCTTCCGTCGCCAGCAAGGCCTGGTACTGCTTCACCAGGCTCGCGTGCGTGCTCGAGAGGATCGCTTCGAAGTCGCCCACCGACAGCGACTTCAGCTCCACCCGGATCGGGAAGCGGCCTTGCAGCTCGGGGATCAGGTCGCTGGGCTTGCTCAGGTGGAACGCGCCCGAAGCGATGAACAGGATGTGGTCGGTCTTCACCATCCCGTATTTCGTGTTCACCGTCGTGCCCTCGACCAGCGGCAGCAGGTCGCGCTGCACGCCCTGGCGCGACACGTCCGCGCCGCCGCTGTGCTCGTTGCGGGTCGCCACCTTGTCGATCTCGTCGATGAAGACGATGCCGTTGTCCTGCGCCATGGCCAGCGCGGCGGTCTTGATCTCGTCCTCGTTGACGAGCTTGCCGGCCTCTTCCTCGACCAGCAGCTTGCGGGCCTCGGCGATCTTGAGCTTGCGCGTGGTCTTCTTCTCCTGCCCCATCTGCGAGAACAGGCCCTTGAGCTGCTCGGCCATCTCCTCCATGCCCTGCGGCCCGAGGATCTCCATGGAGGGCTTGGCCTCGATCAGCGCGATCTCGATCTCCTTGTCGTCCATCGAGCCTTCACGCAGGCGCTTGCGCATGACCTGGCGCGCGGTGTTGTCCACGCCGCCGCTCTCCGTCGCCGAAGGGGCGAAGCCGGTCGAGGATCGCGGCGGGGGGACCAGCACGTCCAGGATGCGCTCTTCGGCGGCGTCCTCGGCCCGCGCGCGCTGGAAGCGCATCTGGCGCTCGCGCTCCTGCTTGACGGCGATGTCGACCAGGTCCCGCACGATGCTGTCCACGTCCTTGCCGACGTAACCGACCTCGGTGAACTTCGTCGCCTCGACCTTGATGAAGGGGGCATCCGCCAGCTTGGCCAGGCGGCGCGCGATCTCGGTCTTGCCGACGCCGGTCGGGCCGATCATCAGGATGTTCTTGGGCGTGATCTCGCCGCGCAGCTTCTCGTCCACCTGCTGGCGACGCCAGCGGTTGCGCAGCGCGATCGCGACGGCGCGCTTCGCATCGGCCTGACCGACGATGTGCCGATCGAGTTCGGAGACGATTTCCTGCGGGGTCATGCTGCTGCTCATTGGAGCCCCTCGTTCGATGAGTACATCGACCGATCCCCCGAGGGGATGGCCACTTGCTTGGGGCGGCCCGGCGCCGCGTGGCTGTTCATTCGAGGACCTCGATCGTGTGATTGCCGTTGGTGTAGATGCAGATCTCGCCGGCAATGACCAGCGACTGCTTGACGATGTCCACCGCGCTCAGCTCGCTGTGGTTGAGCAGCGCCTTGGCCGCCGCCTGCGCATACGCGCCGCCGCTGCCGATGGCGACGATGCCTTGCTCCGGTTCCAGCACGTCGCCGTTGCCGGTGATGATCAGCGAGGCCGTGCGATCGGCCACCGCCAGCATCGCCTCCAGCCGCCGCAGCACGCGGTCGGTGCGCCAGTCCCGCGTCAGCTCCACGGCCGCGCGCACGAGGTTGCCCTCGTACTTCTCGAGCTTGGCCTCGAAGCGCTCGAAGAGCGTGAACGCGTCCGCCGTCGCGCCGGCGAAGCCGGCCAGCACCTGGTTCTTGTGGAGCTTGCGCACCTTGCGCGCCGTCGACTTGACGACGATGGTGCCCAGCGTGACCTGACCGTCGCCGCCGATCGCGACCTGGTTGCCGCGGCGCACGCTGACGATGGTGGTGCCGTGGTACGGCGGGAGCGGGGAGGAATGGTCTTGAGACATGGGCGATCCAAACGTCTTGAACGTCGTGAAGACCTCACGTGGGTTCCCTCGCGGAAATCACAAGGTGAGGAGACGGTGAGGAAAAGGCTGCGGCGCCGCGTGTGCGAAAGCCGGTTGACGAGGTCGATGATCGGACATCCGAAAGCACAACGGGGCCAGAAGCCCCGTTGTCGCGAAGGTCGCGAAGTGTGAAACCGCCAGGACGGCCAGGACGGCCAGGACGGCCAGGACGGCCGCGTCGCCTCAGACGTGCCGGACCTTGACCCGCGCGTGTTCGTTGATGCCCATCGCGCCGAAGAACAGCGCGACCAGCCGGTGCGCATCGCTGAACTGCACCGCGCGGTTCTCGCTGCGGCGGGCCAGGACCCAGTTCAGCAGGTCACCCGCGGCCATGAAGTCCAGGCGGATCAGCTTCGGGCAGGCGATCGTCACCAGCGACGCGCCGCCCAGCTGCTCGGTCATCAGCGCCAGCGTCTCGCTGATGTCGCCGCTGAGCTGGCCGGACAGTTCCATCAGCGCCGCCGTGTTGACCGCGTCGGTCATCGTCGACTCGAGGAAGGCGATGCCGGTGTCCATCGCCGCCGGTTGGATGGACGACGGCGAACTGGTCGACAGCGCGTTGCCGCTGATGCGGACGTGGCACAGCGCCTTTTCCCAGCTCGGCGGGGAGACCTCGTAGGTCACGCAGTAGTCGATCGCGACCTCGTCGAACTGGTCCGGGCGATTGGCCAGGCGCAGCGCTTCGAGCCGCAGCATCCAGAGGATGGGATCCGCGTCGCGGCTGCCCACCGGCGCCTGGTCCCGCAGCACCTGGAAGAAGTGGTCGCCGGACAGCCAGCGCAGGTCCAGCGCCTGTTGCGCCCAGGCACGGAACAGGTCGCGCAGCTTGGCGCAGGCCTCGATGTCGATCTGGCGCAGCGGCGCCCAGTCGATCACCCAGGGCATCGGCAGGTTCTCGCAGCGCGTGCGCATCTGCGTCACGGCCTCGGTGTCCAGGTACTCCGGCGTGGTCCACGACACGCTGCTCGCGCGGCCGCGCGGGGCGCGTTCCGCCTGCACCGCCTCGGCCACCAGCTTGGGCAGCGAGAACCATTGCGGCGACGACAGCCCGAACTGCTGCGCGTAGTCGTTGGCCAGATTCTCGAACTTGCCCTGCTGGCCGGTCGCCCGGTAGAGGTCGAACAGCACCAGCCAGGTCTCGGGGTGCTCGTGACGCGCGCCGCCCTCGCGGGTCAGGTCGATCAGGCTGCGCTCGCAATGCTCGTAGTCGGCATTGGCGAAGGCGATGACCGCCTCGTCCAGCTCGGCGTCGTGGACGACCTCGCTGACCTCGACCTGCGGATCCGCGACGTGGAAGCTCAGCGTCGGGATCTCCTTCTTCAGCTCGGGGATCGGCGCCGGAGCGCCGGCCGGTGCCGGCGGCGCGATGCCGCCGCCCATCGACGCCGCGGCCGGCGCGGGCGTCAGGTCCAGGCGTTCGATGTCGGCGCGCGGCGCATGGTCGGAGACGCGCGCGCCGATCTGGTCCGCCGGCTGCGTCGCCGCGAAGTTGATCGGACGCGTGCTGGTCTCGAAGAAGCCGGGCGGATGCTGCCCCTGGATCTGCGGCGGGACGAAGCCCTCGCCGACCATCTGCTGCTCGATCTGGTCGATCTTGGCCTTCACGGTGCCGTCGTCGCGCCGCACGCCCTGGATCTCGCTGATGCGGCCCAGTTCGTCGATGCCCGAGGTCGCATGACCACCCAGGGCGGCCAGTTGCTCGGGCGTCAGGCCTTCACGGCGGATCTTGCGCAGCATGTCGAGTTCGCGCTTGCGCACGAAGTCGTTGCGGCGCTTGCGCTCCACCATCGCCCGCAGCTCGGCCTTCGCGGCGTCGGCCTCGGGATCGTCCTGGCGCGAGTTGATCTCCGCCCAGTCGGTCGTCGGATTGGCGACGAAGCGCGCCACCTTGCGGAAGAAGCTCTCGCCTTCTTTGGTGCCGTCTTTGGGGTCGGACATGCTCTAGCGGACCTTGCTCTTCGCAGTGTTGCGCGGTAATGCGCAGTGTTGGCGGTTCTTCCTGTGGCTTGGCGGGCGAAGCCCGGGCGACTCAGTCGCCGAACATCTTCTGCTTCAGCTCGCGGCGCTGCTGCGCCTCGAGCGACAGCGTGGCGGTCGGACGGGCGATCAGGCGGCCCAGGCCGATCGGCTCGCCGGTCTCGTCGCAGTAGCCGTACTCGCCGCTGTCCAGGCGCGTCAGCGACTGCATGATCTTCTTGAGCAGCTTGCGCTCGCGGTCGCGGGTGCGCAGCTCCAGCGCGTGCTCTTCCTCGATCGTGGCGCGGTCGGCCGGATCGGGGACGATGGACGTGTCCTCGCGCAGGTGCTCGGTCGTCTCGCCGGCGTTGGACAGGATGTCTTCCTTCAACTGCGTCAGCTTGGCGCGGAAGAAGTCGACCTGCTTGTCGTTCATGTATTCGGTGTCGGGCATCGCGAGCACTTCGGCATCGGACAGTTCGGCACCGGCCTTGGTTTTCCAGGCAGAGGAGAGTTTGGGATCGGCTTTCACGGCAGGTCGGCTGTTCTGGTTCGTTGATGTCGGGGTCGAGGGCCGGACGGGGCTGTCCAGCAGTGAGACCGTGCTGTCGGGGGCGTCCGCCACGGCGGACTTGTCCTCCGCCGCGGCCTTGGACGCCTTCGAGGGAGTCTTGGTCGCAGCGGTCTTGGAGGCCGGGGTCTTGCTCACGTTCACTCTCCTAGCGGCTCTTTATACCTGCTCGACATGAGAAGCCGGGGCTTCCCGCCGTTGGCGCAGGGGCCTGGTTCGGGCGCGGCGGATTGTAGCCACCTCCGCCGACGTCCCAGCGATGGCCTTGAGCCATCGGTCAGTGTGGCACTAAGCCAGACACCCTTCCAGCCCCTGCATGAGGATGTCCTTCGGCAAATCGATACCGATGAACACCATCTTGCTGACCTTCTTTTCATCGGGCAGCCACTTCGGACCGAGATCCGAGCCCATCAGCTGGTGCACGCCCTGGAAGATGACCTTCTTGTCGGTGCCGTTCATGTTCAGCACGCCCTTGTAGCGCAGCATCTTCGGGCCATACACCTGCACGATCGCGCCAAGGAAGTCCTCCAGCTTGGCCGGATTGAACGGCCGTTCCGAGCGGAAGACGAAGGACTTGACGTCGTCGTCGTGGTGATGGTGGTGCGGATGGTCGCAGGCTTCGCCGGGGGCGTGGTCGTGGCCTTCGTGGCCGTGATCGTGGCCGTGATCGTGCGAATGACCGTGGTCATGGCCGTGGTCGTGTCCGTGGTCATGCCCGTGGTCATGCCCGTGATCGTCCACGGCCAGGAACTCCGGATCGATCTCCAGCTTGGCGTTCAGGTTGAAGCCGCGCAGGTCGAAGACGTCCTTGATCGGCACCTCGCCGAAATGGACCTTGGACTGCGGCGCGCGCGGGTTCATGTGCTTGAGGCGGTGCGACAGCGCGTCGACCGCCGCGGCGTCGACCAGGTCGGTCTTGCTCAGGAAGATCTGGTCGGCGAAGCCCACCTGGCGGCGTGCTTCCTGGCGCGTGTCGAGCTGGTCGTTGGCGTGCTTGACGTCCACTAGCGTCAGGATCGAGTCGAGCAGGAAGGTCTCCGCGATCTCGTCGTCCATGAAGAAGGTCTGCGCGACCGGGCCCGGATCGGCCAGGCCGGTGGTCTCGATGACGACGCGCTCGAAATCGAGCTCGCCCTTGCGCCGTTTCGCGGCCAGATCGGCCAGCGTGGTGCGCAGATCCTCGCGGATGGTGCAGCAGACGCAGCCGTTGCTCAGCTGGATGATCTGCTCCTGGGTCTCGCTGACGAGGATGTCGTTGTCGATGTTCTCCTCGCCGAACTCGTTCTCGATGACGGCGATCTTCTGGCCGTGCGCCTCGGTCAGCACGCGCTTGAGCAGCGTGGTCTTGCCCGAGCCCAGGAAGCCCGTGAGGATGGTGGCGGGGATGAGGCCCGTGGCGGCACTGCCCGCCGGACTCGTTGTGGAAGCCTGTGCGGCGGTATCAGGGACGGACGACATGGTGAAGACCAATCTGTAAGGGAAGCCTGGGCCCGGCAACTGAGGGCGGATGACTGTGTTTCAAGCGAATGTCAATGTCAATCGGTTATTCTGGCGCCTCTTCAACGACGGCACACACCCCAGTGTCTGAACCTCAGCCTAGTCGGCCCGCCAAACATGGCGGGCGTGGCAATGAACAACGCGGCCTGCTCGAACGCGTCCTCGAATTCCTGCACCCCGGGCCCGACTCGACCAGCGAGCTGATCGAGAACTTCGCCGAAGCGGAGGAGCGCGACCTGATCGCGCCCGAATCGCGCCAGATGCTCGAGGGCGTCCTGCGGATGGCCGAACTCAGCGCCGGCGACGTGATGGTCGCCGCGCCGCGGATGGACCTGCTGGACATCCAGTCTTCCGCCGACGAACTGCTGGCCTACGTCATCGACACCGGCCACTCGCGTTTCCCGGTGTACGACGGCCAGCGCGACAACATCATCGGCATCCTGCTGGCCAAGGACCTGCTCAAGCTCCAGCGCGCGCCGGAACTGAACCTGCGCGCCTTGCTGCGCCCGGCAGTTTTCGTGCCCGAGAGCAAGGGCCTGAACGAACTGCTGCGCGATTTCCGTTCCAACCGCAATCACCTGGCCATCGTCATCGACGAATTCGGCAACACGGCGGGCCTGATCACCATCGAGGACGTGCTCGAGGAGATCGTGGGCGAGATCGAGGACGAATTCGACGTCGGCGACGGCGATGCCGGCATCTACACGCTGGCCGACGGCAGCTACCGCGTCGCCGGCGACGCCGACGTGGCCGCGGTCAACGAGTCCTTCGGGCTGTCGCTGTCGGTGGCCGACTTCGACACCATCGGCGGCCTGGTCGCGCACGAGCACCGGCCGCGTGCCGCGGCGCGGCGAGACCGTCGAGGTCGCCGGGCTGCGCTTCTCGGTGATGATCAACCGCGGCGGCGCCGTGCGCTGGTTCAAGGTGACCCGCGCGCCGGCTTCCGAGGCCGACGACCACAGCGGCTGATGCGCCGCGGATCTCGCTTCGACGGCTCCCGCGGGGCCGACGGATTCGAACGCCCCGCCCGCCAGGGATGGCGCGCGTGGCTGTGCCATCCCGCGCTGGCGCTCGTCGCCGGCGTGCTGCACACGGCCTCGTTCTCGCCCAGTCCGGCGTGGTGGCTGCAGCCGCTGGCGCTCGCCTGGCTGATCGCGGCCTGCGACGGTGCCAAGCCGCGCCGCGCCGCGCTGACCGGCGCGCTGTTCGGCGTCGGCTGGCTGGCCTCCGGGCTGTGGTGGCTCTACATCAGCATGCACGACTTCGGGCATCTGCCCGCGGCCGTGTCCGCGCTCGCGGTGCTGGCGCTGGCGCTGTTCCTGTCGACCTACTACGCCGCCGGCATGGGCCTGGCCGCGCGCTGGTCGGCGGGCGCCGCGCCGTGGCGGCGCGCGCTGGCCTTCGCCGGGCTGTGGCTGGGGGCGGAACTCGTCCGCGCCACCTTCCTCACCGGCTTCCCGTGGATCGCCAGCGGCTACGCGCATGCGCAGGGTCCGCTGGCCGCGTTCGCGCCCTACCTGGGCGTCTACGGCATCACGGCGCTGGCGGCGCTCGTGGCGGCGGCGCTGGCGCTGCGGCGCTGGGCGCTGCTGGCCGCACTCGTCGTCGCCATCGGCGCGGGACAGTTCCTGCCGCAGGACTTCACGCGGTCCACCGGCACGCTGGCCGTCTCGCTGGTGCAGCCCAACATTCCGCAGGACCAGAAGTTCGATCGCGAGCGTTTCGACCAGAACCTGGACCAGCTGATCGCGCTGATCGACGCCGCCCGGGGTCAGGTCGTGATCACGCCGGAGTCGGTGCTGCCGGTGCCGCTGGCCTTCCTCGACGAGGACCACGTCGAGCGCCTGCGCCGCGGCGCCGAGACGCGTCCGCTGCTGCTCGGCACCTTCCTGGGCAACTCGACGGACGGCTTCGTCAACTCGCTGGTGGGCGTGGGCTTCGCGCGGCGCTACGACTACGGCAAGCGTCATCTGCTGCCCTTCGGCGAGTTCATCCCGCCGGGCTTCCACTGGTTCGTCAAGGCGATGGACATCCCGCTGGACGATCAGGCCAGCGGCACGCACGAGGGCGCGCTGCCCTTCGCGGGACAGCGCCTGCGGCCGCTGATCTGCTACGAGGATCTGTTCGGCGAGGACGTCGTCGCCAGCGCGCTCGACAGCGGCGAGCCGGCCGCGACGGTGCTCGTCAACGTCAGCAACCTGGCGTGGTTCGGGCCGCGCATGGTGCAGGACCAGCACCTGCAGTTCTCGCAGATGCGGGCGCTGGAGTTCCAGCGCCCGATCGTGCGCGCGACCAACACCGGCGCGACCGCGCATGTCGACCACCGCGGGCGCGTGCTCGCGCGGCTGCCGGCGGAGCAGGCCGGCGTGCTGGAAGTGAGCGTCGACGGCCGCAGCGGCGTCACGCCGTATGCGCGCTGGCTGGCGCTGCTCGGGCTGTGGCCGTTGTGGGCGCTGGCCGCGCTCGGCGTGCTGCCGGTGCTGGGCCGTCGCCGTCCCGCGTCGGCGCGCCTGGCCTGAACGGGGTCCGCGTCCCCGAGACGGGACGCCGGTGCGCGGCACGAGGCGCACATAGAATCGGTCGGTTTTCTCCAACGCCCGCCGACGGCCCGACGTCCCTATGCTGACTTTCCAGCAACTGATCCTCCGCCTGCAGGAATACTGGTCCCAGCAAGGCTGTGCCCTGCTGCAGCCCTACGACATGGAAGTCGGCGCCGGCACCAGCCACACCGCGACCTTCCTGCGCGCGCTCGGTCCCGAGCCCTGGAAGGCCGCCTACGTCCAGCCCAGCCGCCGCCCCAAGGACGGCCGCTACGGCGAGAACCCGAACCGCCTGCAGCACTATTACCAGTTCCAGGTCGTGCTCAAGCCCGCGCCGGCCAACATCCTGGAGCTCTACCTCGGCTCGCTGGAGGCGCTCGGCTTCGACCTGAAGAAGAACGACGTCCGCTTCGTCGAGGACGACTGGGAGAACCCGACGCTCGGCTGCTGGGGCCTGGGCTGGGAGGTCTGGCTCAACGGCATGGAGGTGACGCAGTTCACCTACTTCCAGCAGGTCGGCGGCATCGACTGCAAGCCGATCACCGGCGAGATCACCTACGGCCTCGAGCGCCTGGCGATGTACCTGCAGGGCAAGGAGTCCGTGTACGACCTGGTCTACACCGACGGCCTCACCTACGGCGACGTGTTCCATCAGAACGAGGTCGAGCAGTCGACCTACAACTTCGAGCACAGCGACGTCGACTTCCTGCTGAACGCCTTCGGCGCATATGAGCGCAAGTCCAAGGACCTGATGGACGCGCACCTGGCGCTGCCCGCCTACGAGCAGCTGCTCAAGGCCGCCCACACCTTCAACCTGCTGGACGCGCGCGGCGCGATCAGCGTGACCGAGCGCGCCGCCTACATCGGCCGCATCCGCAACCTCGCCCGCGCCGTGGCGCAGAGCTATCTGGAGAGCCGTGCGCGGCTCGGCTTCCCGATGGCGCCCAAGGACTGGGCCGACGAGGTGATCGCGCAGATCGAGAAGAAGAGCGCCGAGGCGGCCGCCAAGTCTGAAAAGGCTGCCGACAAGGCTTCGGACAAGAAGACCGCCGCCTGACGACGAGGAACCCCCCAGCATGACCACGAAGAATCTTCTCGTCGAACTGTTTGTCGAGGAACTGCCGCCCAAGGCGCTGAAGAAGCTCGGCGAGGCGTTCTCGACGGCGCTGACCGACTCGCTGAAGGCGCAGGGCCTGGCCGAGGCCGGCTCCGCCGTGACCGCCTTCGCGACGCCGCGCCGCCTGGCCGTGCACCTGACCGGTGTCGGCGCCAAGGCCGCCGACCGCGCCGTGCAGCAGAAGCTGATGCCGGTGGCGGTGGCGCTGGATGCGTCGGGCAACGCGACGCCCGCGCTGCTGAAGAAGCTGGCTTCGGTCGGCGCGGACGCGTCGGCCGTCCCCAGCCTGAAGCGCGCGCCGGACGGCAAGGCCGAGGCGCTGTTCCTGGACACCGTCGTCGCCGGCGTCACGCTGAAGGACGGCCTGCAGAAGGCGCTGGATGAGGCGCTCGCGAAGCTGCCGATCCCCAAGGTCATGACCTATCAACTGGCCGACGGCTGGAGCGACGTCAAGTTCGTCCGCCCCGCCCACGGCCTGATCGCGCTGCATGGCGACGAGCTCGTCGAGATCAGCGCGCTCGGCCTGACTTCCGGCCGCATGACGCGCGGCCACCGCTTTGAGACCCAGGTGGCCGAGATCTCGATCAAGAGCGCCGACACCTACGAGCAGCAGCTGCGCGAGGAAGGCCGCGTCATCGCGTCCTTCGAGCAGCGCCGCAACGACATCGTGCGTCAGCTGCAGGCGCAGGCCGAGCCGCTGGGCCTGACGCCGATCGACGCGCCCGAGCTGCTGGACGAAGTGACCGCGCTGGTCGAGCTGCCCAACGTGCTCTCGTGCCAGTTCGAGCCCGAGTTCCTGGCCGTGCCGCAGGAATGCCTCATCCTGACGATGAAGGCCAACCAGAAGTACTTCCCGCTGCTGGACGGCCACGGCAAGCTGACGCACCGCTTCCTGGTCGTCAGCAACGTGCATCCGGACGACGCCTCCAAGGTCGTCGAGGGCAACGAGCGCGTCGTGCGCCCCCGCCTGGCCGACGCGAAGTTCTTCTTCGACCAGGACCGCAAGAAGACGCTCGCCTCGCGCGTCGAGGGCCTGGGCAAGGTCGTGTACCACGGCAAGCTCGGCAGCCAGGGCGACCGGGCCGAGCGCGTGCGCGCGATCGCGCACACGATCGTCAACCAGCTGCGCATGGCCCAGCACCCGTACACGGCGGAAGCCAAGGACGAGTTCGACATGCTCGACAGCAAGGTCAAGGAAGCCGCGCTGCTGGCCAAGACCGACCTGCTGACCGACATGGTCGGCGAGTTCCCCGAGCTGCAAGGCATCATGGGTGGCTACTACGCGCGCCATGAAGGCCTGCGCGACGGCGTCGCCAAGGCCATCGAGGACCACTACAAGCCGCGCTTCGCCGGCGATGCGCTGCCGCGCAACCACACCGGCACCGTCGTCGCGCTGGCCGACAAGCTGGAGACGCTGGTCGGCCTGTTCGGCATTGGCCAGCTGCCCACCGGCGACAAGGACCCGTTCGCGCTGCGCCGCCATGCGCTGGGCGTGATCCGCATCCTGGTCGAGAACCACATGCACCTGTCGCTGCCCGAACTGATCGAGGGCGCGCTGCCCGCATTCGGCGAGCTGATCCAGGACCCGAGCGAGCCGCTGCTGGGCTTCTTCGCCGACCGCCTGGCGGTCAGCCTGCGCGACCAGGGCTACAGCGCCCAGGAAGTCGACGCGGTGCTGGCGCTGAACCCGGCCCGCCTGGGCGACGTGCCCAAGCGCCTGGGCGCCGTGCGCGCCTTCGCGGCGCTGCCGGAATCGGCCTCGCTGGCCGCGGCCAACAAGCGCGTGGGCAACATCCTCAAGAAGGTCGAGGGCGAGCTCCCGACCGAAGTGACCCCCGCGCTGCTGACCGAGGCCGCCGAGAAGGCGCTCGCCGACGCGCTGGCCGGCGTGAAGCCGCAGGCCGACGCGCTGTTCGAGCAGCACGACTACGCCGGTTCGCTGAAGGCGCTGGCCGCGCTGAAGGCGCCGGTCGATGCGTTCTTCGACGACGTCATGGTCAACGCCGAGGACCCGGCCTTGCGCGCCAACCGCCAGGCGCTGCTCAAGCAGCTGCACGAGGCGATGAACCGCGTGGCCGACCTGTCGCGCCTGGCCGTCTGAGCGGCGGCTGATCGTTCCCCGTCGTCGCCCCTCGTCGCCCCGTCGTCGTCCAAACGCAGTTCACTGGAGACCCCGATGCCTACCCGGTCCGACCATCCGCACGGCATGAAGCTGGTGATCCTGGGCCGCGACGGCACGATCAACCGCTACCGCGACGACCACGTGAAGTCGCCCGAGGAACTCGAGCCGCTGCCCGGCGCGCTCGAGGCCGTCGCGCGGCTGAACCACGCCGGCTGGCACACCGTCATGGCCACGAACCAGCCCGGCATCGGCCGCGGGCTGATCGACATGGCCTCGCTGAATGCCGTCCACCTGCGGCTCAACCAGCTGCTGGCGGAGAAGGGCGGTCGGCTCGATGCCGCGTTCTTCTGCCCGCACGCGCCGGAAGACAACTGCAACTGCCGCAAGCCGCTGCCGGGCCTGATCGAACAGATCGGCGAACGCTTCGGCGTGGACCTGAAGAACGTCCACATGGTCGGCGCCAGCGTGCGCGACCTGCAGACCGCGCGCAACGCCGGCTGCGTGCCGCACCTGGTGCGCGGCGACCGGCTCGCCGGCGTCGAGGAAGCGCAGCTGCAGGAGCAGATCGCGCTCGTGCCCGGCTCGCGCGTGCACCAGGACCTGGCGGCCTTCGCCGAAACCCTCATCCACGCGGAACGCCGCGCCCGCGCCGAGTCGCGGGGCGAGTCCGCCGAACCCGATACCGCTCCTGGAGACCTGGGCTGATGCTCGTTGCGCTGCGTTCCTTCCTCTTCGTCCTCTACCTCATCGTCACCGTCGTCCCCTGGGGCAGCGCGGTGGTGCTCTGCTCGCTGTTCCTGAACAGCACCCAGCTGTACTGGATGTGTGCCAACTGGCTGCGCGTCGCGATCTGGGGGGCCAAGCTCATCTGCGGCGTGCACTGGCGCGTCCGCGGCATGGAGCACCTGCCCACCGACCCGAAGCAGTCGGTGATCCTGCTGTCCAAGCACCAGTCGACCTGGGAGACCTTCGCCTACCCGATGCTGATGCCGCGGCCGCTGGCCTACGTGTTCAAGCGGGAGCTGATCTACATCCCGTTCTTCGGCTGGTCGATGGCGCGACTCGACATGATCCACATCGATCGCAGCAAGCGCAGCGAGGCCTGGAACAAGGTGGCCGCGCAGGGCAAGCGGATCGCGGCGCTGGGCCACTGGATCATCATGTTCCCGGAAGGCACGCGCGTGGCGCGCGGCAAGGCCGGCGATTACAAGACCGGCGGCTCGCGCCTGGCGGTCGAGACCGGCGTGCCGGTGGTGCCGATCGCGATGAACTCCGCGACCTGCTGGCCGCGCAAGAGCTTCCTGTTGAAACCTGGCACGATCGATGTCTCCATCGGCCCGATGATCCCCAGCACCGGTCGCGCGCCGGCCGAACTGATGAAGGAAGTGCAGGCCTGGATCGAGGCCGAGATGCGGGTGCTCGACCCCGCGGCCTATCCGGCGTCCGCGTCGGGCGAGGTGACTCAGGCACCGCCCACGCCGCCTGCGCCACCCGCGCCGCCGCCCACGCCGGCCGCCGCCTGATTACACTCGCAGCCCATGCTGCCTTCCAAGCTGCGGGGACTGGGCGCGCTGCTGAACAACTTCACGCAGCTGTCGCTGTTCGACACCGAGCCCCAGCCCCAGCCCGTTTCTCCGACAACGTCACCGCTGCCCCCGCCGGAGCCGCTCGCGCCGACGCCGCGGTCGCGTGGCGATGCCGGCGCGTCGACGCGTCAGGTCTTGCTCCAGGGCCAGTCCATTCCCTATGAACTGAAACGCGCGCGGCGCCGCAGCATCGGCTTCACCGTGAGCGAGGACGGCCTGCGCGTGTCCGCGCCGAAGTGGGTGCCGCTGGGCGACATCGACAAGGCGCTGCAGCAGAAGGGCGAATGGATCCTGCGCAAGCTCGTCGAGCAGCGCGAGCGCGCGCGACGCACGCAGGCGGCTCGCGTCCATTGGGGCGACGGCTGCAGCCTGCCTTACCTGGGCGAACCGCTGATCGTGGTGCTCGATCCGTCGCAGACGGGCGCGCGGCTCGACGAGGGTCAGGCCGATCCGCAACCGACGCTGGCGACGGTGCCGCGCCGCATGCTCTACCTCGGCCTGCCGCAAGACGCGACCCCCGAGCAGATCCGCGACACGGTGCAGGCCTGGTTGCAGCGCCAGGCGCGGCAGCGATTCGAGCAGCGTTGCCGGCACTTCGCGGGGCCGCTCGGCGTCACGATGACGGGGTTGCGGCTCTCGTCCGCGCAGACGCGCTGGGGCAGCGCCAGCGCGGACGGCATGATCCGGCTCAACTGGCGGCTCATCCACTTCTCGCCGGCGCTGATCGACTACGTCGTCGCGCATGAACTCGCGCACCTCAAGGAGATGAACCACAGCCCGCGTTTCTGGGCGGTGGTGAGATCCGTGTTCCCCGAATACGAGCTCGCGCGCGATCGTCTCAAGCAGGCCGTGCTGCCGCTGATGGACGAGGCCTGAGGCGGGCGGACGCAGTACGTTTCGGGCTTCCCCCTTCAGGGGGGCTTGTAGCTGATTTGAGTGGCGGTACACACTGCGAGTTGCTGTCATCACTCGCATCTGAGTCAGAACTTCCTCCCGCGTTCCGCTCCCGGCGGCGCTCAGGGTTCCCCGGCCGACAGGCTGCGTCAGGACAACCCGCGCTCAGAGCCGACAAGCTGATGCATAACAAGGCGCAGCGCCGCCGTCCCGTGATCGGGGCGGCGGCGACTGTCTTTCTGGGGGCTGTTTTCTTGCGCCGTCGCGCACGGACGGACGCCAGCGCGGCGTCGCGGCCTCAGGCCGAGAAGCGATGGATCCCGTCCTCGTCCAGCGTGCGCCGCAGCAGCCCGCCCAGCCACAGGCGATTCAGGTGGGCCACCGCCTCGCCCATCGCGAAGGTCGTCTGGTGCAGGTCCAGCGGCCGGCGGAACATCATCGGCAGCAGCTCCGCCGCATGACAGGGCTTCGCCGTGCAGGCCTCGAGCACTTCCGCCAGACGCTCCCGATGGTGCTGTTCCAGCTGATCGATGCGCGCATGCAGGCCGCGGAACGGCTTGCCGTGGGCGGGCAGCACCAGCGTGTCGGCGGGCAGGGCGGTCAACCGCGCGAGCGAGTCCAGGTAGAGCTGCAGCGGATCCGCTTCCGGCTCCCCATCGACGACCGACACGTTGGTCGAGATCCTCGGCAACACCATGTCGCCGGCGATCATCACGCCGAGCCCGTTCCCCTGCGTCTGGCTGAACAGGCTGATGTGCTCCGGCGCATGACCGTAGCCGACGAGGCAGCGCCAGTCGTGATCGCCGATGCGCACCGTCATGCCGTCCATGAGCCGGCGGAAGGCGGCGGGGATCGCCGGCACCATGCTCGGGTAGTAGCTGGCGCGGCCGCGGATCTTCTCCAGTGCCGCGGAGTCGGTCAGCCCATGGCTGCCGAAGAACGCCGCCGCCGCTTCGCCGCCCATGCCGACCGTCGACGACGAGGCGACCTTCGCCAGCTGATAGTCGGTGGCGCTGATCCACAGCCGGCACTGCCAGCGCTCGGTCAGCCAGTGGCCCAGTCCGAGGTGGTCGGGATGGAAGTGCGTGGCGATCACGCGCAGCACCGGCAGGCCGTCCAGGCGCTCGGCGAAGACGCGCTCCCAGTTCGCCTTCGTGGTGTCGTTGTGGATGCCGCAATCGACGATGGTCCAGCCCTCACGACCGTCGAGCACGTCGCGCAGCAGCCAGAGGTTGATGTGGTCCAGCGCGAAGGGCAGCCCCATCCGCACCCAGCGCACGCCGGGCAGCAGGTCCAGTGCTTCGCCGGGACCTGGCAGCGTGTCGCCCAGGGGGTAGGAGAGTTCCGATTCGCGAGGATTGGCCATGGCTTTAGACTTACGTTTACGTCAACGTCATTTGCCAGTGTAGCCATGAGCCCCTCACCCCGCCCGACCCCGGCCGATGACCTGCCCGAGGACGCGCTGCCCGAGGCCGGCGACGACGCGGGGCCGCTGTTCACGATCACCGAACTGGCGGCCGAGTTCGACATCACTCCCCGGGCGATCCGTTTCTACGAGGACATGGGACTGCTGACGCCTGCGCGTGCCGGTCGCAACCGTGTCTACACGCAGCGCGACCGCACGCGACTGAAGCTGACCTTGCGCGGCAAGCGGCTGGGCCTGTCGCTGCAGGAGATCAAGCAGCTGGTCGACATGTACGACAACCAGTCGGACACGGTGCCGCAGGCGCGCGCCTTCCTCGGCGTCCTGGAGCAGCACCGCCGCCAACTCCAACAGCAGCTGAACGACATCGAGATCACGCTCGAGGAAATCGCCCAGCACGAAGAGCGCTGCCACGCGCTCCTCGCCGAGGCCGGCGCCGAACAACAACCGACCGCCTGACTCGGTCCCAAACCGCGGCAGTACGCCAGTGGTTGGGGACGGCAGGGCGCAGGGTTTCGGCGCTTGCCGCCGGGGCCCTGCGCTCTGGCGGCCAACGCCCCGGTTTCCGCAGGACAGCCCTGCGCAGGACAGCCCCTAAACTCCCAGCCAATGAACGGCTTGCACCTCACCGCCGACCTGGCCGGCTGCGCCAACGAAGATCTGCTCACGGACGGGTCAGGTCTTGCGCGGGCGATCCGAGCGGCCGCGGAGGGTGCGGGCCTGAGCGTCGTCGGCGAACACTGGCACCGCTTCCCCGATGCCCCGGACGGTCAGCCCGGCGGCATCACCGGCATGCTGCTGCTCGCGGAGTCGCACGTCGCGCTCCACACCTGGCCCGAGATCGCGTCGGTCACGCTGGACGTCTACGTCTGCAACTACGGCGGTGACAACTCGGCCAAGGCGCGCGCGCTGATGGCGACGATGGTGGCGCTGTTCGCGCCGGCCGACGCCCGGGAGCACACGCTCGTCCGAGGGCGGCTCGGCGCCGAGGCCCTTTAGTAGACTCGCCCGGGCCGCGAGAGCCCGGGAGTAGAGGGATTGATCGAGAGCACGACCGAGCTGACGCTGGTGCCCAAGGCGCCGCCGGCGGCACCAGCCACGTCCGCGCCTGCGCGCGGGCCGGGCTCGGTGTCGCCTGCGCCCGCGCGGCCGGTCGGCCGGTCGTCGGGCGCCGCGTCCGCGCCGGACGCCCTCGCCGCCCAGCGTCATGCGCAGCGGCTCGAGTTCACCGGCACCGGCGGCGACTACTTCCGCGTCTGGATCGTCAACGCGCTGCTGACGCTGGCGACGCTCGGCGTCTATTCCGCCTGGGCGAAGCGCCGCAAGGCCCGCTGGTTCGCGCGGCACACGCTGCTGGCGGGTGAACCCTTCGACTTCCACGGCGACCCGCGCCGCATCCTCGCCGGACGCGTGATCGCGCTGATCCTGCTGATCGCCTACGGCCACGCATTCGACTGGTCCGCGGTGGCGGGCTTCGCCATGCTGGCGGTGCTCTACGCGGCCGGACCGATGCTGTTCGCGGGCGCCCAGCGCTTCAAGCTGGGCAACACCAGCTGGCGTGGCCTGCGCTTCGGGTTCCAGGCAAACGCCGTCACCGTCTATGCGTCCTGCCTGCCGCTGCTGGTGGCGTGGACGCTGGCGTCGTTGGTCGCGGGCTGGGGCTCGAATCCGCTCGTCGACGGGCTGGCCGCATTGGCGCTGTTCCTGCTGCTGCCGCTCGCGCATGGCCGGCTCAAGCGCTTCCAGCATCGCCATGCCCGCTACGGCACGCTCGCCTTCGACTTCCAGCTGTCCGTCGACGCGTTCTACGGTCTGTACGTGCGTCTGGGGTTGGCGCTGATCGTCGGCGGCGTCGTGGCCGCGCTGCTCGGCTTCGGCGTGTCCGCCGCCTTGAAGCTGGTACCGGGCGCGGAAGAAGGGCCGGTGAGTACCGTCCTGCCGCTGATGGCGCTGGCCGTGGTCTGGACCTTCGCCTGGCCGGTCTACGTCGCGCGGCTTCAGCACCTCACCTGGACCCGCACGCACCTGTCGGGCGGCATCGGATTCGCCTACGCGATCTCAGAATTCGCGCTGTTCAAGACGCTGCTGACCCACGGCCTGCTGACGCTGCTGACGCTGGGCCTGTACTGGCCCTTCCTGGCCGTGCGGATCGCCAAGATGCGCATCGAGGGCCTGGTCGTGCTGTCCGATACCCCGATCGGTGAACTCGTCGTGACCGCCCCGCAGCGTCGCGGTCGCGGCGCGATCGGCGACGGCGCCGCCGAGGCCTTCGGCCTGGACATCGGCTGGTGAGCGCGCAGGACCCGCCATGAAACCGCAAACCCTCACCGCCACCGCCCGCTGGTTCGACGGCGCCGAGAACCGGCCGCACGAGGTGCGCGTGCGCCTGAGCCGCAATCACTTCGAATTCATGCCGTGGCCGCCGCGCCCGCAAAGCTCGTCGTCGACGCCGCCGTCGGAGGCGGAGCTGGCCGCGTCGCGGCCGTCGATGCCCGGCCTGCGCCGCTACGCCCGCAAGGCGCTGCAGGTCGGCGAATGGTGGCGCGGCCGCCCGACGCCGGTCGGCCTGCCGGACGGCGGTACGGTCTGGCTCCCCGCGGACAGCGCGATGGGACGGGTACTCGGCGGCCAGTCGCTGATGTCGTTGATCATCGGCAGCTGGAGCCTGGCCGCGTGCGCGCTTGTGGCGCTGATCGCGCTGGTCGTGTGGTTCGACCGCCAGGGCGTGGGGCTGCTGGCGCGTGCCGCGCTGCCGCTGATTCCGACGCAGCTCGACGGCGCGGTCGGCAAGCGGGTCGAGGAGCAGCTCGCGGCCACCTGGCTGAAGCCGTCCCAGCTGCCGGCGCAACGCCAGCAGGCGATCCGCGCGCGCTTCGCCGACATCGCCGGACGCGTGTTCCCGGGCGTGGCCCTGGACGTCCGCTTCGCGCGCCAGGGCGACCGCCCCGGCCTCAATGCGATGGCGCTGCCCAACGGCACCCTCTTCGTCTTCGACGGCCTGGCGGAATTGCTGAGCGAGGACGAGCTGATCGCCGTGCTCGGCCACGAGGCCGGCCATGTGAAGCACCGCCACGCGATGCGCCACCTGGTGCAGGGCGCCGGGCTGCTGTCGGTGGCGGGCGTGGTGATGGGCGACTTCTCATCGGTCGCGGCGGGCACGCTGGCCTCGGTGCAGACGCTGCGCTACTCGCGCGACGCGGAGCGCGAATCCGACGCCGAGGCGCAGCGCCTGATCCTGCGGGAACACCTGCCCAACGAGACGCTGGTCGGCGCGTGGCTCAAGGTGCTGGAGCAGATGCGGCGGGACGGCCGCGTCGACAGCGGCACGGCATGGCTGTCGATACACCCGCCGATCGGCGAGCGCATCGAGAGCGCCCGGCGCGCGGCGCAGAACGCGGAACCGCCGCGCTGAGACCTACTGGCGCTCGTGGAGGTTGACGATTCCTGGCCCTTGGCCACGGCGGTCTCCGCCGGCGGCGTCGCCGGTTTGAACTGGCCCATCACGTCGCGCTTGCCCCGTTCGAGGCAGGGCACCGGCTGGTCCATCCACGTGGGCCGCGGACTGCCGAGCAGGTAGTGATCGAAGAACTCGGCCATGTGCACGGTGAAGTGCTTCATGTCGTCGCGGTCGCGCAGGCCGTGCTTCTCGCCGTTGTAGTTGAACCAGTACGCCTCCTTGCCCAGGCGGCGCAGCGCGGTGAAGAACTCGATGCCCTGGTACCAGGGCACCGCGTCATCCTCGTCGTTGTGGATCGTCAGGTAGGGCGTGGTGACCTTGTCGACACGGAAGATCGGCGAGTTCTCCAGGTACAGGTCCGGACGCTCCCAGGGCGTGGCGCCGATGCGGCTCTGACCGTGCTCGTACTGGAACGCGCGGCTGATGCCCGCGCCCCAACGGATGCCGCCGTAGCCGCTGATCATGTTGGCCATCGACGCGCCGGCCTCCGCCGCGCGGAACTGGTTCGTGTGCGTGATCAGGTAGTTGATCTGGTACGCGCCCCAGCTGTGCCCCTGGATGCCGACGCGCTTGGGATCGACGTAACCCTTGGCGATCTGCTGGCGGATCGCCGGCAGCACCGTGTTCATCGCACTCTTGCCGGGCTGCCCGGTCGTGTAGACGATGTCCGGACGCAGCACCAGGTAGCCGTTGCTGACGTAGCGCGTGACGTTGATGTTCTGCGCCGGCGCCGGCGGGATGTAGCGGTACCGGTTGTCGGTCATCTTCTCGTAGATGTAGACCATCATCGGGTACTGCTTTTTCGGGTCGAAGTCGGCCGGCTTGGCCAGCAGCGCGCGCAGCTTCTTGCCGTCGGCGGCGGTGTACTCGATCAGCTCCTGCGTGCCCCATGCGTAGCGCGACTGCTGCGGGTTGGCGTCGCTGATCTTCTGCGGCTGCTGGAACGCGAGCGTCGAGGTCCACAGGTCCGGGAACTGCGTGAAGCTCTGCTGCGTGAAGACGATGCGGTCCGCGTCCTTGGCCTTGATCAGGCCGCCGATCATGCGGTCGTCCTGGATCAGCGCTTTCGGCACACCACCGGTCGCGTCGACGCGGTAGTAGCCGCTGGCGCGCGTGATGTCCTGCGTGCCGGCCAGCGTCAGTGCATCCGCGGGCAGGGGCTTCTTGTCGGCGTCCTCGGGATCGAGCGGCACGACGCGCAACTGCAGCTGCTGCTTGCGGCCCCAGCCCTGCGTGAGGTTGCGGGACTGGCCGGTGGCCGGCTGCACGGCCCAGAGGTCGAACTTGTCGTAGACGACGACGCTGTCGTCATCCGCGGTCCAGCCGGCGCTGCCGTAGGGGGAGGGCAGGTCGGGCACGTCGCGGTCGTCGTTGTCGAAGCGCGACTTGATCTTGCCGGTGAGGTCGATGGCGGCGGCGGTGTCGGTGCGCCAGGCCATCCAGCGCGCAGCCGGCGCGTCGAAGCCCAGCACGTAGCGGCCGGCCGGCGACAGCGTCGGCGCATGGCGCAGCTTGCGCGCCAGCGGCCGGGCCGCACCGGTGTTCAGGTCGACGGCATAGGCGTCCATGTAGGCACCTTCCCACGACATCAGCTGGCGATACGGCAGTTCGCTCAGGCCGAGCGCGACGGTGGCGTTCTCGTTGACCTGGATCGTGGGCAGGTCCTTCGTCGCGAGCTGCACGAAGCGCGCCGCGTCGACGTCGTCGCCCAAGTGCACGACCGCGCGGTAGCTGCGCGTGCGCTCCCGCTCGGCCTTGGCCTTCTGCGCCGACTGCAGCTCCGGATCCTTCCAGTGCCAGAGGTCGACCTTCATCGGCTCGGGCGCATCCTTGGGCTCGGGGCGCGGGGAGCTCGGCGGTGCCGAGGAACAGGCGCTGTCCGTCCTCGCTGAAGGCGAGCGCGGCGTGCTCGCTCGGCGTCCAGCCGGCGGGCATGCCGGCGGTCTGCGCGCTGACCAGCACCGCGGCGCGCTCCTGGCCGGCCTTCCACAGGAAGAGCTTGAACGGCGTGGGATCGGGCCTGTCGGCCTTCTCGTCCTTCTTCTCCTCCTTTTCGTCGGCCCGCTTCGCCTTCTCCGCGGCCTTGGTCTCGGCGACGTGATCGCGGCTGCTGACGAACGCCAGGCGGCGGCCGGCCTCGTCGAAGCGCAGCTGCTTGTAGCTGCCGGCGCCCGACATCACCGCGCGCGCCTGCGTCGGCGCGGCCGGGTCGATCAGGTAGACGCCCTCGCGGGCCGCGTCATCGGGGCAGGTCTTGCCTCGGCGACGACCGCGGGCGGAGCGTCCGATACCGTGGATGCGCCGGGGACGCCTGGGCGCCGATGCCGACGCTGCGGGCACGGCGGGCGCGCTCGGCTTGGACGCGTCCTTCTTCGCCGGTTCCTTGACGGACACGACGTAGGCCAGCAGCGTTCCGCCGTTGTTCCAGGCGAAGTCCGACGCGTCCTTGAAGGCGTTGCGCTGCTTCGTCTCCGCGTCGATCAGCAGCAGGTCGTTGCCGGGGACCTTCTTGGCGGATGGCGCGCCGCCCTCGGCGGGCGCTTCCTGATCGCGCGGATTCGCGTCGAGATCGGCATCGATGCCGGCATCGATCCCGTCATCCATCTCGGCGTCGACCTTGGCCGGCGCCGCCTTGGCGTCCTTCGAGCCTTCCTTCTTCGCCGGCGCCTCCAGCAACAACGCCAGATGCTGGCCGCCGTCCTTGCCCCAGGCGAAGCGCTTCACGCGGTCGACGATCTGACCTTGCCGGTGCTGAGGTCCATCCAGGCCGCGCCGGCCTTGGGGGGCGTCGTCGCCCTTCTTCTTGTCCTTCTTGGCCTTGTCGAGCTCGACCCGCGTCGGCTGCACGGCGAAGGCGACGAATCGCCCGTCGGCGCTGAACTGCGGCGAGGTCCCGCGCGGCGCGCGGTACTCGCGGCCGTCGGCGACGTGGCGCACGACGAGTTCGCCATCGGCCTCCTGCGCGACCAGCGCGTAGGCGATCCACTGCCCGTCGCGGCTCAGCTGCGTGTGCTGGATGCTGCGCCAGGTGGCGTAGACGTCGTGCGTGATCGGCAGCCTGGCGGCGATGGGCTGCGCCACCGAAGCCGCCGCCGCGGCGACCGGCGTGGCGGACTGCGGCGGCGTGGCCGCGGACAACGGCGCGAGCGGCGCCAACGGCAGCAGGGCGAACGACAGCGCGGGGAGCGAGGACAGGAGGGACCGGTTGGACATGGGGCGGAAGAAGAAGTCGAGGAAGTGGGCGGACAGGCAGTGGGAGCCGAGGGACAGGAGCCGCGGATCAGCCGCCGGCTGAGTCCGCGGCGCCCGCGGCGGTCAGCGTCTTCACGAGCCAGGCCTGCAGGTCCTGGATCTCGTCCATGCTGACCTCGTGGGCCATCGGGTACTCGTGCCACTCGACGTCGTGGCCGAGCCGGCGCAGCTCGGCCAGCGACGCGTGCGCGCGGGCCGGCACGACGACGCCGTCGTTGCTGCCGTGCGCCAGGAAGATCGGCGTGTCCGCGTTGGCGGCGTTCCGTTCGGCTTCGGTCGTGCCCAGCACGGGCAGATAGCCGGACAGGCCGACGAGCCCCGCCAGCCGTTTCGGATACCGCAGCCCGGTCATCAGCGTCATCGCGCAGCCCTGCGAGAAGCCCATCAACACGACGCGCTCCGGCGGGATGCCGAACTCGCTTTCCTCGCGCGCGATCAGGTCCTCGATCAGGCGCTGCGACACGCGCAGGCCGTCGGCGTCCTCGCGCTGGCTGAGGTCGCCGTGGCGGATGTCGTACCAGGCGCGCATGCGCATGCCGCCGTTGATGGTGACGGGGATCTCGGGCGCGCTCGGCAGCACGACGCGCAGGCCGCCCAGCGCCAGCACCGGCGACAGGTCCAGGGCCTGGACCACGGGCACGAAGTCGTTGCCGTCGGCGCCCAGGCCGTGCAGCACCAGGAGGCTGAAACGGGGCGCCTCGCGGGTCTGCAGTTCGATGGTTTCGAGGTTCATGGACGGGAACGCTAGTCCGCCGCGCGGCGCCGGGCCTGGGTGGAAACGCCCTGTCGCGCCTCATCCGCTCCGCATCGCGCCCAGATGCAGCCGGTCGCACACGCCTCGCGGCAGGCCGGGCCGATGCGTAGTCTTCAACCCATCGCATCTTCCGATGCACGACTCTCCGGGAAAGGAGCCCACCATGTCCGACAGCGAAGAACTCAGCCGCCTGGCCGATCTGCATCAACGCGGCATCCTCAGCGACGAGGAGTTCGCCAAGGCCAAGGAGCGCGTGCTGAACGCCAGCGCCCGGTCGTCGAGTTCGACGTCCTATGCCTACGCCACGCCGCACGGCGGCAGCAGCGGCGCGCCGGTGGTGAACGCGATCAACACCTTCCGTCGCAGCCGCGACGACCGCTGGATCGGCGGCGTGTGCGGCGGGCTCGCCCGGCTGAGCGGGCTCGCGGCGTGGTTCTGGCGCATCGTGTTCGTGGCGCTCACGACCTGCGCCGGGGGTGGGGTGCTGCTCTACCTGCTGTTGTGGATCTTTGTGCCGCTGGAGGATTGAGGGAGGCCGCCTGCCTGCGGAGGGTGGGGCGTTGGCCGCCGAGGCATGAGGCCCCGGAGTCAAGCTCCGAAACCTCACGCCTCACCGTCCCCAACCACCACCGTCCTTCGACGGTTTCGCTACCGAGCACCCCGTGAGGCTGTGAGGGCTAGACCGAGCCGGTCAACACATACGCGGAGGCGAGCCAGCGGCGCTCGACCTCCGCGTTCTTCATCCGGGACTCGAGCAGCCGCCATGGGCACTCCAGGCCGTCCATGCGCACGATCGAGTGCATCGCCGCACCAAGCACGAACAGGTTGCTCACCGGCATCCACGGCGGCGCCCAGGCGAGTCCCGCCGCCACGATGCGAGCACCGGGCTTGAGCGCCGAGAAGGCGCGCTCCAGGCCTTCCTCGCTCTGCAGCACATCGTGCGTGAAGAAGAAGAGCGCCGCGTCCGCGCGGCGCTTGCCGAGCACTGACGCGTAGTCCGCGTCCTCCGCGGTGGCCGGCAGGAAGTCGATCGATGCGTCGAGGTGATCGACCGCGCGCGCTGCCGCGCCTGGCGCATCATCGTCTCGCAGGGCTCGACGGCCACCACGCGGCCGGTGCGTCCGACGGCGCGGCTGAGGCCGGGCAGGCTCAGCCCCGTGCCCGCGCCGACGTCGAGCACGGTCTGCCCCGGTTGCAGGCCGAGCAGCGCGATCGCCTCGCGCCGCAGCGGCGCCACCGGCATCAGCTCGTAGTCATAGACCGGCGCACGGCGCGCGTACAGCGCGTTCAGGGCGTGAAGCCCGGGCCGAGGGTCTGGCGTGTTCATGGACTCCCTTGTGCTGGCGGGCCAGCTTCGCGGCGTGCGACCCGCGGTGTCAAGCAAGAAAAACGGAGCGTCACGGAACCGTCATGCGGGACCGAAAAGAATCGCGTCCCTATGTGCGTCCAACTCACCACAGGTACGCGGCTTGCCCGCCGTGCCGCCCGCTCGATTGCCGCGCTGTGCGCCGCGGTCGCCCTTCTGCCCCTCTCCGTGTCCGGGCACACGCCGGGCCCGCCCCCGCTGAAGCGGTGGCCGATCTGAAGTTCGCTCAGTTCTTCAAGTCGCCGATCGGGCCGGCGGGCCTGGAGCTCTCCGACCAGCTGCGCGCCGCCGATGGTCGCGCGGTGCGACTGGTCGGCTACATGGTCGCGCAGGAGCAGGCCAAGCCGGGCCGCTTCTGGCTCACGCCGCGCCCGGTGCGCATGAGCGAACACGCCGACGGCGAGGCGGATGACCTGCCCGCGGCCACGGTCACCCGTGCTGCTCGATCCGGCCCAGCGGGACCGCCTCGTCGCCCATCGCAACGGACTGGTGACGCTCACCGGCACGCTGTCGATCGGCCGCGTCGAGGACGAGACCGGCCGCGTGTCCTGGATCCGCCTGCAACTGCCGACCGACGCCCTTTCCGATTCCCCCGACTCGAGCTCCCAACGATGAAACATCTGCCTTCCCTGCTCGCCGGCGCTTGCGCGTTGCTGGCGCTGAGCGCCGCGAACAACGCTGTGGCGGCTCCGACCGTCACCCGCCTGACGCCGCCGAGCGAGCGCTTCTCCAGCGGCCAGCCGGAGCCGGTCATCGCGCGCTTCCTGCCCGGCCAACGCTTCGACCTGCAGGCCACGATCAAGCCGGACGCCGGCCAGCGCATCACTGCCGCGCGCTTCGTGATCGATGGCAAGCCGGTCGACGCGACGGTCGCGTTGCGCGACTGCGCCACCGGCTGCGTGAAGGGCGTGAGCGCCGAGACCGCGATCGCGACGATCCGCGCGGTGAGCCTGGACAAGGCCGGCCGCCATGAGTTCAGCGTCGAGGCCACCCAGTCCGACGGTCAGAAGGTCGCCGCCATCGGCAATTTCGACGTGGTGCCCTTCACCGCGGCGATGGGCCCGAAGGTCAAGAACATCATCATCCTGCTGGGCGACGGCATGGGCGCCGCGCAACGCACCGCGGCCCGCATCGTCAAGGGCGGCTACGCGCAGGGCAAGGTGATCAACCCGCTGGCGATGGACACCTTCCCGGCGACCGGCATGGTGAAGACGGCGTCGTTGAACTCGGTGGTGACGGACTCGTCGCCGGGCATGACGTCCTACGTCTCGGGCAACAAGAACAACAACAATGAAGAAGGCGTGTTCCCCGACGACACCGTCGAGCCCTTCGACAACCCGCGCATCGAATACCTGTCGGAGTACCTGCATCGCACGCAGGGCAAGGCGCTGGGCATCGTGACGACGGCCGACGTGTTCGACGCGACACCGGCTGGCAACGCAGTGCACACGAGCAACCGCGGCGCGGGCACCGGCATCGTCGACCAGTTCTTCGACGACCGCTCGCGCACCGGCCTGACGGTGCTGCTGGGCGGCGGCCGGCAAGTGGTTCCTGCCGGCGGGCACGGCCGGCTCGGAGCGTGCCGACAGCAACGACTACGCGTTCTCGGCGACCGATCCCCACACGTCGGAGATCGTCAAGCGCTGGGGTGCCGCCCCGGGTTCGAAGGACAAGGGCCGCGACCTGATCCAGGAGTTCCAGGGCGCCGGCTACCGCTACGCGCCGACGAAGACCGAGCTCGAGGCCGCCACGGCGGGCGCGGGCGCCGACAAGCTGCTGGGCCTGTTCGCGTTCTCCAACATGAACGTGGCGCTGGACAAGATCGACGGCCGCCGCGGCGCGAAGAAGGGCCTGGCCGGCGGCAGCGTCGTCGACGACTACGGCTTCCCCGACCAGCCGATGCTCGACGAGATGGCCAAGGCCGCGATCGCGACGCTGAAGAAGCAGTCCAAGGGCTTCGTGCTGATGATCGAGGGCGCCTCGATCGACAAGCAGGCGCACAACATGGACAGCGAGCGCTGGATGCTCGACACGATCGAGTTCGACCGTGCCGTGCAGGTCGCGCAGGATTTCGCGCGCGAGAACGGCGACACGCTGGTCATCGTGACGGCGGATCACGAATGCTCGGGCGCGGCGCTGATCGGCGGCTCGATGCTGACCGACCAGGCGCTGCTGGACGCGGCGACGAAGAAGGGTGCGGCCAACCTGCGCGACAAGGTCGTCGGCGTGTACGAGAAGGCGGGCTTCCCGCGTTACCGCATCGCCGCCGACGGTTATCCGGAAGCGACCGACATCGACTACCGCCTGCTGGTCGGATACGGCGCGAACGCCGATCGCTACGAAGACTGGCGCACGAACGCGACGCCGCTGCGTGATTCGCAGCAGCCGCTGGCCAAGGCCGAACCGCTGAAGTGGTACCCGGCCAACGCCGCCGAACGCGACGACGCGACGGGCGAGTTCCTGGTCACGGGCCAGGTGCCCGGCGAGCAGGCGGTGCACACCGCGACGGACATCCCGCTGTCGGCTTTCGGCCCGGGCGCGTTGGCGTTCACCGGCGTCATCGACAACACGGACGTGTTCTTCAAGCTCGCGCAGGCGGCGGTGAAGGGCGCGACGGCGCCGGCGGATGCAACCGGCGCGAAGCGGCCGGCGAAGGTCACCAAGCAGTGATCGTCATCGCCCGGCAGCGACTTCAATGGCGGGGCCCGTAAGCCCCTGTCCTGCGCAACTCGACACTGCGTCACTCGCAGACAACCGCGACGAAATCTGCGAGGCGGCGAACCTGAAGGGACAAGTTCCGACAAATGAACTTGTCCTTTTTTTGCCGCTTTCGTGGTCGATCCGTTGTCCGATCTCCGGGCCCACATGCCGGTGTTCGGCTGGGTTATCAGAAGCTGGCCCTGCCGCTGGCGACGCGCGCCCTGATCACCGACGCGCTGAGGCGGGCAAACGATCCGACCCCGTCGCTGCGGGCTCGAGTGGCACGCTGGCAATGAGCGCGACCGGCCTGGTCCGGCCGTCTGCACGTCGCTGTCGAGGTCACTGCAACAGTCCCGACAGCCGTGCCAGCGCATCGTCGATGACCTCCATGGGCACCTGCTCGATGCGTCGCGCCTTGCGCGCGTGGAGGTCCAGCATCCGGATCTTGTTGACCAGCGCCGCGCCCTGCGTCTTGCATCCCGTGCCGGTCAAGGTCACGGCGAAGCCAGCATGACGAGCGAAGTCGCCTCCCTGCGTGATGGGCGCCACCAGGACGTCTCCGAGCGCGTTGAACTCCTTGGTCGTCAGGACCAGGGCGGGGCGCGTCCCGCGCTGTTCGAATCCCAGCGCGGGATCGAGAGGCACCGCGACGATATCGCCTCGGTCAAAGACTTTCCTCACCACGCTTCACCGCCTTCCGGCTTCATGCGATCCCAGTCCGCCATGTCCGCCGGTGGCGCTGCGGAGAGATCGCACTGGGCAATCATCTCGGCCAGCGTGTACTTGCGTTTTCGGGGTCAGGACGATGCGACGGTCGGACGTGGTCTCCAGCGTCAGGGCATGACCCGCGGTCAGACCCAGGTTGCGGAGCACGGTCGGCGGGAGGATCAACGCGGTACTGTTTCCCATTTTCTTCAACACCACTTCCATGAGCGCCTCCCTTCCATTGCAGCCTGGGTCGGATTCTAGAAGGGCGATGCAGTTGACGTAAAACAAAGTTGTACGTCCGTTGCAACGCCGGGCGACCCTTCGGAGGCAGTGGAAGGAGATGACGATGTGGGCCGCCCGGCGTGCATCGAACGAGCCCAGATCCTGCACCCGAGACCGGCAGTTGGAAATCGCGCCAAGGGGGGCACTCCAAATGGCGAGACGCAGGAGCGACATCCCTCCTCGCATTTCTCATACCGGGAAACCTTGGCAACACTGCCCCGTTTGCGGCGCGTGGATCGAGCGGCGATCGCGGCGATCGCCGCCATCCACCACCCAACGCCCGCACCAGCGCCAGCGGGTTCTCCAACTCGCTCTGCAGGATGCGGATCAGGTCGTTGTCCTGCGCGAAGAGCTTGCGCCGCGCGTCGATGACTCAGAAGCAGGTGACGACAAGCGCCCCTTCGCCACCATCTCCTCCGCCGCCCGCACCAGGCACATGGCCGTCGCGCCGGCGGCCAGGCCGGCGCGCCACTGGCGCTCCTCCAGCACGCCGCCGATGCCGACCACCGGCACGCCCGCCATGCGCGCCCACCAGCGCAACTGCGCCAGCCCTTGCGGCAGCCACGGCATGTCCTTGGTCGTCGTCGGCCACAGCGGGCCGCAGGCGATGTAGTCCGGCGCCACGCCGCGCGCGCGGGCGAGCTCCCACAGGCTGTGGCTCGACAGGCCCAGGCGCACGCCGTGCCGCGTGCGGCGCTGCTGAAGATCGTCGCGGTCCTCGCCGCCCATTCCCGCCCAGTCCTCCTGGCCGAGGTGCAGCGCCCGCGCGCCTTCGTCCAGCGCCAGCCGCCAGTGGTCGTTGATCCACAAGCTCGCCGACCGGCCCGCCATGTCGCGCACCGCCTCGCGGATCGCCGAGCGCAGCGCCTCGTCATCGGTCGACGGGCCCCGCTTGATGCGCAGCTGCACATGCTCGAACTGGCCGCTGAGCGCCAGGGTCGCCACGCGTTCCGCTCGGTCCGTGATCGCGTACAGACCGGTGGCGAAGTGCGCCGGACGGCGCGACGCCGGCCACATCACCTCGCGCCAGCGCGTCAGCGTCGCGCGATCGGGTGTCGTTTCGTCGTCGAAGCCCATCACGGGCATCGCGCGGGGGTCGTCCACGAAGCGTCGGTCCGGGCGCAGCGGTCCGGCGCCCGCGCCCGCCGCGTGGCCGTCGCGCAGGGCGCTCCAGGTGAGCATCTTCGCGAGGATCACCGCGTCGGGCACGGCGAAGCCGCGCGCCAGCGCGGCGGCCACCGCGGTCGCGAAGGTGCAGCCGCTGCCGTGGTGATGCGGCGGTCCGCCGTTGCGGCCGGACAGGCGCGGCAAGGCGATCCATCCCGTCGCCAGCGGACTGTCCAGCCAGTCCATCGAGAGCCCGTCGACCTGCGCCGCATCGTCGCCGCCGGTGATGCAGACCGCCTGCGCGCCCATCCCGCGCAGCATCGCGGCCAGTTCCGGCACCGGCAGCTGGCCCGTCGGGACGCCGAGCAGCCGTTCCGCCTCGCGCCGGTTCGGCGTGATCAGCGCCGCGCGCGGGACCAGTTGATGGCGATAGGCGCCGAGCAGGTCGTCGTCGCAGAACGCCGCGCCGCCCGCGCTCGCGCCGAGGACCGGATCGACGACCAACGGGGACTCGCCGATCTGCGCCAGCAAGGCGTCCACCGTCGCCGCGCTCGCGAGCAGGCCGGTCTTGACGACGCGCGGCGGCAGGTCCTGGCGCAGGGCGCTCAACTGCGCGCGCACCTGGCTGGCGGGAAGCGGGAACACCGCGTTCACGCCTTGCGAGTGCTGCGCCGTGACGGCCGCGACGACGGGGCAGAGATGAACGCCCATCGCCGCCGCCGCGCGCGTGTCGGCGCTGAAGCCCGCGCCGCCGCCGCTGTCGGTGCCGGCGACGCTCCAGATGACCGGCGGCGTCGGATCGTCGGTCCACGGCGTCAGGGTCAGCAGGTCCGGATCGATCGTCGCGGCCCAAGGTCCCGGCAGGCTCGGATGCGGCACGGCCGGCGACGGGCGGGCCATCGCGGCGGACTCGCGCCGATCGCCGTGTTCGTTCTGCCCGTTCATGCGTCCCCCAGCAGGAAGGCATGGCCGCCGACCGGCGTGCTCGCAACCGCAAAGGCCTGCGGCGCCATCAGGCCCGCGCGGAAGGCTTGCCGACCCGCGCGCACGGCGTCGGCGAACGCGCCCGCCATCGCCACCGGATCGGCGGCCTGCGCCACCGCGCTGTTCAGCAGCACCGCGTCGAAGCCCAGCTCCATCGCGCGCGCGGCCTGCGACGGGGCGCCCAGGCCCGCGTCGATCACCAGCACGGTGTCGGGCAGGCGCTCGCGCAGCGTGCGCAGCCCGTGCAGGTTCAGCAGTCCCTGGCCCGATCCGATCGGCGCTCCCCACGGCATCAGCAGCGGACAGCCGGCATCCAGCAAGCGCCGGCCGAGGATCAGGTCCTCCGTGCAGTAGGGAAAGACGACGAAGCCCTCGCGCACGAGTTCGGTCGCCGCGGCGACCAGCTCGAACGGATCGGGCTGCAGCGTGTGGTCGTCGCCGATGACCTCGAGCTTGATCCAGGCCGTGCCGTAGAGCTCGCGCGCCATGTGGGCGAGCTGCACCGCCTCACGCGCGCTGCGGCAACCCGCGGTGTTGGGCAGCAGCCGCGCGCCCTGCTCGCGCCCGACCGCGAGGGCCCGCGCCAGCGCGCCGTTGTCGCCCGCCTGCAGCGTGCGCTTGAGGCCGACCGTCAGCAGCTGCGAGCCGGACGCGCGGATCGCGTCGCACAGCGTCGCGGGGCTGGGGTACCCGGCCGTGCCGAGGAAGAAGCGGCTGTCGAGCGCGACGCCGTCGATCAGCAGCGGATCGTCCGTTTGAAGATGCGGCGGTGACGGATGGGGCACTCCTGGATCGACGGATTGCGGATCGGTGGACTGCGCAACGGTGGTGAGCAGCATGTCAACCTCCGACGATCGGTTGGAAGAAGAGCACGACGTCGCCGTCGTTGAGCGCCGTGCCCGCGCGCGCGTCTCGGGCGACGAAGCGGCCGTTCAGCGCGGTGGCCACGGCGTCGGCCTCGCGTCGTTCGAGTTCAATTAGCTGCGCCAGCGTCGCGCCGGCGGGCATCGCCACGGCGCGGTCGTCGAGCCGCACGGTGATCGGGGGAGGGCGTTCATGGGGAAGTCTCCAGGAGAGGGGCGGCCAGCCCGGCGTCGTCGAGCAGCCGCTCGACCAGCGCCGGCGCGAGCAGCCAGCCATGGCGGTACAGGCCGTTGAGCCGCAGCAGGCCGGGCTCGTGATGGGTGAAGGGCAGGTTGTCCGGCAGCGCCGGCCGGAGATGCCGGTCGAGCCGCACGATGCGTGCCTCCGACAACGCCGGCAGCACGCTCTGCGCCGCCGCCATCAGCTCGACGGCGGAGCGCAGCGAGACGGGGCTGCGGTCTTCGCTCTCGATCTCGCTGGCGCCGACGACGAGCTCCTCGTCGGAGCGCGGCACGAGATAGACGCGATGCCGCGGATGCAGCAGCCGGACGGGCCGGCGCAGACCGTGAGCGGGCAGCGAGAGCGTGATGATCTCGCCGCGCACGCCGCGCAGCGGCAGCGGCGGCCGGGCGCCGAGTCCGCGCGCATCGATCGCCCAGTCGCCGCGCCAGCGCCCGCCGTCGGCGAAGTGCAGCTCGCCGGGCAGCACCTGGTCGACCGCCCGCGCCCAGTGCCAGCGCGCGCCTGTCGCGCCGTCGTGCAGCGCGGCCATCGCGGGTATCGGCGCGATCAGGCCCTCGCGCGGCAGCAGCCATCCCCGCAGGCCCGGCGCGAGCATCGGCTCATGCGCGCGCAGCGCGTCCGCATCGAGCGGCTCCGCGCCCGGCATGCGCATCAGCGCGCGCTGGGCCGCACCGAGGTCCGCGCGATGCGACAGCAGCAGGCTGCCGTCGATGCGCAGTGGCACCGGCCGCGACGCTGAACTCGACCCCGAGCTCGAGCCAGGGCCAGGGCCAGGGCCAGGGCCAGGGCCAGGGCCAGAGCCAGAGCCAGAGCCAGAGCCAGAGCCAGAGCCAGAGCATGACTCCGGTCGCGACAGCGCCGCGACGATGCCCGGCCACAGCGCCAGCGAGCGCCAGCCCAGGGCGGCGATCTCCGCGCCGCCCTGTTCCTGCTCGGCGAGCGGACTCAGCATGCCGGCGGCGCTGAACGCGGCCGCGCCGTGCGCGTCGAACGCAGGCCCGGGGCCGGGCGACGCGTCGAAGACCTCGACGCGATGTCCGGCCCGCGCGAGCGTCCACGCCAGCAGCCGTCCGGCGAGCCCCGCGCCGGCGATGGCGATCGCGGCCATCGCGCTCAGGCCTGGCGGATCGGGATGTAGAGCTCGCCGCCGCCGGCCAGGAACTCCGCGCTCTTCTCGCGCATGCCCGCTTGCGCCTCGGCGTCCGCCGCATGACCGCCATGGCCGTCGGCATCGCCGTTCGCCGCCAGCTGCGCGCTGTACTCCCGCACGTCCTGCGTGATCTTCATCGAGCAGAACTTCGGTCCGCACATCGAGCAGAAGTGCGCCACCTTCGCGCTGTCCTTGGGCAGCGTCTCGTCGTGGAACTCGCGCGCCGTCTCGGGGTCGAGGCCGAGGTTGAACTGGTCCTCCCAGCGGAACTCGAAGCGCGCCTTGGACAGCGCGTCGTCGCGCGCCCGGGCCGCCGGATGGCCCTTGGCGATGTCGGCCGCGTGCGCCGCGATCTTGTAGGCCATCAGGCCCTGCTTGACGTCGTCGCGGTCGGGCAGCCCCAGGTGCTCCTTGGGCGTCACGTAGCACAGCATCGCGCAGCCGAACCAGCCGATCATCGCGGCGCCGATGCCGCTGGTGATGTGGTCGTAGCCCGGCGCGATGTCCGTGGTCAACGGGCCCAGCGTGTAGAACGGCGCCTCGTCGCAGTGCTTGAGCTGCTCGGTCATGTTGGCCTGGATCATGTGCATCGGCACGTGTCCGGGGCCTTCGATCATGGTCTGCACGTCGTGCTTCCACGCGACCTTGGTCAGCTCGCCCAGCGTGCGCAGTTCGGCGAACTGGGCCTCGTCGTTGGCGTCCGCCAGCGATCCCGGCCGCAGCCCGTCGCCCAGCGAGAAGCTGACGTCGTACGCCTTCATGATCTCGCAGATCTCCTCGAAGTGCGTGTACAGGAAGTTCTCGCGGTGATGCGCGATGCACCACTTCGCCAGGATCGAGCCGCCGCGCGACACGATGCCGGTGCGGCGCTTGACCGTCATCGGCACGAAGGGCAGGCGCACGCCGGCGTGGATGGTGAAGTAGTCGACGCCCTGTTCGGCCTGCTCGACCAGCGTGTCGCGGAACAGCGCCCAGGTCAGGTCCTCGGCCACGCCGCCGACCTTCTCCAGCGCCTGGTAGATCGGCACGGTGCCGATGGGCACGGGGCTGTTGCGCAGGATCCAGTCGCGCGTCGTGTGGATGTTGCGGCCGGTGGACAGGTCCATCACCGTGTCCGCGCCCCAGCGCGTCGCCCACACGAGCTTCTCGACCTCTTCCTCGATGCCCGAGCTCACGGCCGAGTTGCCGATGTTGGCGTTGACCTTGACCAGGAAGTTGCGGCCGATGGCCATCGGCTCGACTTCCGGGTGGTTGATGTTGGCCGGGATGATGGCGCGGCCGCGGGCGACCTCGTCGCGGACGAACTCGGGCGTGATGATCCCGGGGATCTGCGCGCCCAGGCCCTGGCCGCGCAGGCGCTGCTCGCGCTCGGTGTCGGACAGGTACTCGTGCATCCAGGCGCGGCGGCCGTTCTCGCGGATGGCGACGTACTCCATCTCGGCGGTGACGATGCCGCGTCGCGCGTAGTGCATCTGCGTCACGTTGGCGCCGGACTTCGCCCGGCGCGGCGGACGCGTCAGCGCGGCGCTCTGCGCGCGCAGCGCCTGCTGCTGCGCGGCCTCGCGCAGGCCGTCGTCGAAGAGCTGGATGGCGCGGCCGGTGTAGGGCTCGGTGTCCCCGCGCGACTCGACCCACGCGGCGCGTGTCGTCGGCAGGCCGCGGCGCACGTCGGTCTCGACGGCGGGATCGGTGTACGGGCCCGAGGTGTCGTACACCGTCAGCCGTTCGCCGTTGGTCAACGCGATCTCGCGCAGCGGCACGCGCAGTTGCGGATGCAACACGCCGGGCTCGTGCGTCTTGGTCGACGCGGGCAGCGGCGCGCGGCTGGCGGCGAGGCGGTCTTGGAAGGCGGCGGCGGCCGGGGCAGGTCTTGCTGCAGGTCAGGCGTCGAGTCGGGCATCAGGGTCTCCGGTTGGGCGCCGGAGGCTGGACTGACGGGGACGTTCGGACGTTCGGAACAGACCCCTTCCTGGGCGGGGCGCACGGGCGCGGTGCGGGACCGCTGGGCGTTGGTGCGGGCCTGGGGGCTCGCGATTCGCCGAGGTGCGCCTGGAAGGGCGGGCTCTTCTTACGCCGGTACGAACCGGATCAAGTTCAGCGGGTCCACGGCTTCATCGCCATGTCTCAGCCCGTGCCGGCGATGCGCGAAACGCGTCGTCGACCCAGGGCTCCCCGGAGCAGGCGCGCAGTATAGGTCCGGTCGCGCGCGGCGCGGCGCGGATGTGAATTCCTCGACGGAACCCCGACGCCATGGGGCTTCCAGGCCGCTGTTACATCCTGATTCCGGGGAAACACCGAGGGGGATCCACCCAGGTGACTTCTTACACTGCGGCGCTCATGCCGGGGCGCGAAAGAACCACAGCAACAAGCAGTAGACAAGACCGGCGTTGTCTCCAAAAGAGAGCAACCAGCGCAATCGAGAGGGTGGAGTGATGAGCAGCCGTAGTCTCCCGAGCGTCCGACGCCGCGGCCTGGTCGCGTGCCAGGTGTTGACCCAGGCCCTGACCTGGGGTCTGGTCGCGATGACCGCGCAGGCGCAGACCGCGCAACCCGCGCAGACAGCACCGACCGCGGCGGCCACGTCGGCCGCGCCGGTCGATCCGAAGGCGGCCTTGAGCGACGTCGACCGCGCCAAGCGCGATGCCGACAAGGTGTTCCAGTGGATCAAGTTCCACGCGGAGAAGGGCGAGAAGAAGCCCGCGCACGAAGCCAAGGCCGAGGCGCCCAAGCCGGTCGCCCGGCCCGTGGCCACGGCCGCGCCGGCCGCCGCGCCCGTGGCGCGTCGACAGGACCTGGACCCCGCCGCCGAGCGTGCGCTCGCGGCCCGCAATGCCGTGCCCGATACGGCGCCGGTGCCAGTCGTTGCCACGGCGTCGCCCACGCCTGCGGCGATCGGTCAGTCCGCCGCGCAGACGATCGCACCGCCGATGCCCGTGCCGCAGCCGATGTCGGAAGCGCCGGCGCCGCAGGTCGTGTCGATGGCGGCACCGTCGACCGCCGCGCCGGCCGGCAAGGCGCCCGAGCCGGAGCCCGACGACGAGCCCGTGCCGCTGAAACTGCTGCGCAAGGTCGATCCCGAGTACCCCCGCTCCTTGCTGGCGCAGCAGCGCGCCGGCTCGGTGCTGGTGCAGTTCACGGTCCGGCCGGACGGCTCGGTCGATGGGGCGCAGGCCTTGCGCTCGCCGGATCGCAAGCTGAGCACGGCCGCGATCAACGCGGTCAAGCAGTGGCGCTTCGGACCCATCCCGGCGCCGCGTCAGGTCAGCGTGGAGATCGGCTTCCAGGTGGAGTGACGCCCCGGCGATCGAAGACGTGAACCGCGAGGGGGTGTGCAGCGCACCAACCCCTCCTTGTTCATGCTTCCTGGGGTGTTCGCCGTGTATCCATCGTTCTCTCAATCGCCGCCGTTCCTGAGCTTCGACTGGCCGTTCCCGTCGACCACGCCGTCGGAGGTATCCGCTCGCAGCGACGTGAACGGACCGGCGCGCGATGAGTTGTCCGTCCTCTTCCGCCGGCTGACGGCGTCGCTTCCGGCGACTGGCCCGCATGCGGACGTGACGCAGGCCATCGGACGACAGGCGGCGGGGTGGACCGATCCGCGCTCGGCCATGGGCCCTGCGCAGGCGCAGATGTCGGGTGCCGGCAAGCGCCTGCTGGTCGAGTTGTGCCAGGCCCTGGAGGCCAATCCGCAGCCCGACATCCAGGCCTTGGCCTGCCACCCTCTGCGTGCCGGCTTCGTGCCCGGTACGGACCTGGATCCGCGCGCCGTCACGGCGATCGGACGGGCGCTCTCCGCGGTGATCGCCGCCAACGATCCGGACCTTGCGTTGCGTCGCCGCGAGCAGGCCCTGTCGAAGCTGGAGGCCTGGGCGCGCACCTGCAGTTTCCCGGGTGTCACGCCGGCCGACGTGGCGCGGAGTTTCCTGCAGTATCTCGGCTTCGACGAGACGTCCAAGGTCTCCGCCAAGCGCGAGTTCTGTGCGATGTCAGCCGATGCCCAGACATGCGACGCGGCCGCTGCGGCCTGTGCGGGGCTCCTGCCACGGCGCCCGGACTCCTCGGTGCCCGAAGAATACTTGCATGAACGCGTCGAGGAGCTGCGCCAGCTGGCCGTCCAGCTCGGCGTCGGGCCGGTGGAATCGCTTGACCGGTTCATCGAACGATTCGCCGGGCGCAGTCCGACAGGCGGGCAGGTCGACCCGGTAGGCAATCTGCATCGCTTCGGGTTGGAGGCGCTGAAGCACCTGTGCTCGCGGGCGAAGGAACGGGGCTGGAAAGAGGAGGGCAAGGTGCGTGACGTGCTCGAGCGCGTGCTGCATGGCATCGGAAGCGCCGAGGAACCCGCGGCGCTTCTGCTGAGCGCCCTCCGATACCGTCTGCCCAGGTTGGATATCCGGCCCGGCGACAGTGATGTGGAGGACCAGGCTCGTGTGCGTGTGATCCGCGATGCCGTTCGAACGCAGCGCCGAAGGACCGCTGATGAACTGGTCGGCGCGGGAACGAGAAGCCCTCGTCGAATCGGCGGTGGCCAAGGTGGCGGAGCTGCTGGGGATTGCCCTGAGCGTGCCCGAAAGCCAGTGGTCGACGACCTCGGGGCTCATCGATGTCTCGACGGACAACCTGGCGGCGCTGCTCCAGAAGACCCGTGACGAGGCCGGACATGCCGTCGAACGGCGGTCCTCTCATCGTCATTGACGACCCTGGGTGCGCGGCCGTCCAGGTCGCGTCGCTTCGGACCGCTGCCGTCGCCTACATCCCGTACATCGCCGCCTGATCGAACGGCGTCAGCGCCGCGGCCATCGCGTCCAGGAACAGCCGCGTGCGCAGCGGCATCAGGCGGCGCTGCGGGAACACCGCCCAGCAGGTCGACGGTTCCGCGCACCACGACGGCAGCACGCGCAGCAGCTCGCCGCGGTCGACGAAGGCCTGCGCATACTGGTTGCCGACCCAGGTGATGCCCAGGCCCGCGCGGGCCATCTGCAGCAGCATGTCCGGCGCGTTCACCAGCGTGCGGCTGTCCGGCACGCCGACCCATTCGATGCGCTGGTCCGCCTGTCCGTCGACGATGCCGAACAGGCGCCAGGGCAAGGGCTCGCCGGCGCGGCTCAGGATCATCAGGCCGTGCATGCTCAGCAGACCCTCGGGCAGTTGCGGCTCGCCGTGCCGTTGCAGGTAGTCCGGCGAGGCATACAGGCCGCTGCTGAACATCGCCATGCGCCGGGCCGCCAGTTGGCTGTCCGGCGGCAGCTGGCCCATGCGCACGGCGATGTCGAAACCTTCGGCGATCAGGTCCACGCGACGCGGTGACAGGTCCAGCTCCAGCTGCACCTCCGGGTAGTCGCCGACGAAGCGGCTCAGCATCGGGATCAGCATCTGGTTGGCGAAGTCCGCCGGCATCGACACGCGCAGGCGCCCCGTCGGCCGCTGCTGCCGATGCAGCGCCAGCGCGAGCGCGCCGTCCACCTCGCCCGCCAGCACGCGCGCATGCTCCAGCACGCCCTGGCCGAACTCGGTCAGCGTCAATCGCCGCGTGCTGCGCTGGAGCAGCTTCTCGCCCAGCCGCTCCTCCAGCGCCGCGATCCGGCGTGACACCGTCGACTTGGGCAGCTGCAGCCGTTCCGCCGCGCGGCTGAAGCTGCCGCTTTCGATCACGCGGGCAAAGACCAGCAGGTCATCGGCATCAAGGCTCATGGGCAAGGTGCTTTCCGGGCAATTGGATTGTTCGTTGAATGGAACAATCTTATCCAGTACGACGTCTTCCGGTGCTGGCAGGGGATCAATAGAGTTCACTCCATCCCATCACACCCCGGCTGATCCAGCCGAAACGCCCGGAGAAACGCACCATGAACATCCTCCAGATCAACTCCAGCGCTCGCCGTCTGCACGAGGGCCAAGGCTCGGTCTCGACCCTGCTGGCCAATGAAGTCGTCGCCCAGCTGGTGGCCCGCAATGCCGGCGCCACGACGGTCGTCCACGATCTGGCGGTGCGCCCGCTGCCCGCGATGGACGAGGCCACCCTCGGCGCGCTGTTCACGCCGGCCGACGCCCGCACCCAGGCGCAGGCCGACCGCGTGGCCTTCAACGACCAACTGATCGCCGAGCTGAAGGCCGCCGACGTCATCGTGCTGACCGCGCCGATGATCAACTTCGGCGTGACCTCGCAGCTGAAGAACTGGATCGACGCGGTCGCCCGCGCCGGTGCCACCTTCAAGTACGGCGCCAACGGCCCCGAAGGGCTGGTGACCGGCAAGCAGGTCATCGTCGTCAGCACGCGCGGCGGTGTGTACCGCGGCCAGCCGGCGGACAACATCGTTCCCTACCTGCAGCTGACGCTGGGCTTCCTAGGCATGACCGACGTGAAGTTCGTGCTGGCCGAAGGCCTGAACATGGGCGAGGAAGCCGCGGCCAAGGGCCTGGCCACCGCCCGCGAAGAAATCGCCGCGCTGTTCGGCGAGACGCAGCCGGCTTGATCGCCGTGACGGTGGCGCAACCGGCCTGATAGACCGCGCGCGCCCTCCACGGGGCATGGGGGATCCCTCCTGGACCCCCAAGCCCCATGCCGGGCCGGCAGCACCCGCTGACGGCCGGCACAGACATTCATCGACACCTTGGAAAGGAATCCATCATGACCGCCGCCACCCCTGTCACCTCTCTTCGGACGCCCCGCCAGGTCGAGCGCCTGGTGCAGGGCAGGGCCACCAGCGACGGCGCCGGCGTCAAGCTGACGCGCGTGTTGACGCAGGACCTGCAGCGGCGCCTGGATCCTTTCCTGATGCTGGATGCCTTCGGCACGGACAACGCCGACGACTACATCGCCGGCTTCCCCGACCATCCGCATCGCGGCTTCGAGACGGTGACCTACATGCTCGAGGGCCAGATGCGCCATCGCCGACTCGGCGGGCCATGAGGGCCTGCTCGGTCCCGGCGGCGTGCAATGGATGACCGCCGGCCGCGGCGTGGTGCATTCCGAGTTGCCCGAGCAGCAGGAAGGCCGCATGGAAGGCTTCCAGCTGTGGCTGAACCTGCCCGGCCGCGACAAGATGCGCGACCCCTGGTACCGCGACATCGCCAGCGCCGAGATCCCCGAGCTGACGCTGCCGGGCGCGACGGTCCGCGTGATCGCGGGCGAGAGCCACGGCGTGGCCGGCGCGATGCAGCGCGACGTCACGTTGCCGATCTACCTCGACGTGCATCTGGAACCAGGCGCGACCTTCGAGCAGGCGCTGCCGGCGACGCACAACGCGTTCCTGTACGTGTACCGCGGGGCGCTGCGCTTCGACACTGGCTGCTTGGTGCCGAGCGGCCGGATGGCGATCCTCGCCAACACGGCCGGCTCCGATGGTGCGCGACTGACGGCCTCCGATGAAGGCGCCCGCGCGATCCTGATCGCGGGTCAACCGCTCGGCGAACCGATCGCGCAGTACGGTCCGTTCGTGATGAACACGGAAGGCGAACTGCTGCAGGCGGTTCGCGACTTCCAGGCGGGCAAGTTCGCCTGAGGACAGGGCCGGTACCGAGGGTTCGGTACCGGTCCGCTTGTCGCCGGAACCAGAACGGCTGGGAGTGAACTGATACGGCCTCACTTTTTGGAGCCGCCATGTATCACCAGCCCACCTCTCCGCGCGTGGCTGCGGGGCCGTCGATGGCGTCGATCCCCGACGTCGATGGTCACGCTGTTGCGCCCGTCCCTGCCCGGATCAAATTCGCCAGAGCGTCGAGTTGTTTCGTGGACCACATGGACATCCAGCCGAATCAGATCCAGGAATGGGTGGACGTTTCAGACGGGCGGCCGGCACTGTCGTGCACCCTCCACTGGCTGCAGACCTTGCTGCCCGGAAAAGGCGAAGAGGCGGCCGTGAGGCGCGGCCTCGCCAACCTCGACCGCCGGCTGACCGATCCTGGGCAGCGGCTGACGGGGGACGACCTGTACACGCTGTATGGGTCGCTCAAGCGCAGCGTGAAGAAGCTGTGCCAGGGGCTGGAAGCTGACCAACGCCCCTCCACGATCGCGGCGGCTTGCCGCGAGTTGAATCCGGTGTTTGGCGTAGCGCGAGGACTGGGCGAGGTTGTCGAGATGGCAGAGGCGACCGAACGCGCGGTCTCGGCAGTGGCGGAACAGTCGGCTTCGCCGCAGCGTCGTTGCGAGGCACAGGCACCGCGGCCCGTGCCGAAGCCCAGGCGGTTGTTGCCCGCCGGGTCGACGACGCCGGCCGTCCCGTCACCGTCCGCTCCCGCTGCGAAGCCGCTGCCCAAGTCCGATGATGTGGTGCTCACGCAGGCTCTGACGGACATGGGCGAGGAGGGCGTTCGAGCGTGTTACGCGCAGCTCGGTGCCGCCTTTGATCGCCTCATCAGCTTGATGCCGCCGGGCACGAATCCCCTGCTGAAGAGCGGGGTCGCCAAATGGCGCGACAGTTATGCGACTCCGGCAGACGGCTTTGGACGGGAGCATGCCGAGATGCTCCTCGGTGGCCGCCTGATGTTGACGGCACTCTGCAATGAACTGGACAAGCTCGATCGCGATCGTCGCCAGGGCGTATTCCGTAGTCTGGAGCTGCTCATGCCTCAGGAATATGTCCATCCCAAAGCTCGCTCCTGCTCGTATGGCTCTCATGTCAGCATGCTCGCCAATGTGCTGACTGATGCGGAGAGCACCTCCGAACTCGGGAGCCCCCATCTGGAAGAACGCCGATCGGCCTTCGAGGCGTTGGTCGCGCCGCTGCTGACGAGGGAGCTGGTGACCGAGGAAGACGTCCGTCGCGGCATGTTTGAGCTGGGCTTGGCACCCGACTGGGCGGTCCATGGCGCCAACTCCAAGATGCACCCTGTCTACAACAATGCAGCCTGGCAGGTCTGTCTGGAGAGTGTTCTCGGCCCTGTCGAGCCGCACCCACTGGCCGACGTCGGCAAGGCCAGTCTGATATTGGCGCTGATGAAGCGCTACAGCATTGCAAAGCTTCCGACATGAACACGGCAGTGCTCGACGGGTGATCCGACACGTTGCTCAACACGGTCCCGGGCAAGAAGGACGACAAGGACGGCACGCTGCAAGGGGCATCGCGAATGCACTCCGACGCATCGATCGAAAGCTTGCCGGAGGCCCGCTGGAGGAGCAGCGGGAGGTGCTCAATTCGACGTTGATGTTGATTCAGACGGCCGAAGACCCGGTGACGCTGTTGCGCTAACTCGCGATGTGACCAGGCCTTCCGACCGGGCGCTGCGGCGCGGTTCGATACCGCGCCGCCTGGTCGTCGGAACCAGAACGGCGATGCAGGAACTGAAGCGGCCTCATCGCCATCTACAGGGCGCTCGACAAGGTGCTGGATCAGTTTTCCCAATCGACGCCCAGGTGACCCTGGGCCTGAACGATCCCGACATCGATGTCGACGGCGACCTCACCCGGATGCATCCCATCCGCAACAACGCGGCGTGGCGTGTCTGCCTGGGGATGTCCGTCGAACCGGGCCATGTGCCCCCCCTGGCGGACCTCCGCTACGCGGACCAGGCCCCGGCGCGACACAGCGGCGCAAGCAGAATCTGACCGCGGCACGACAAAGCGGAGCTCATCGCTCCGTCGTGCCCCATGTCGTCGTTCCTTGTCGTCTCTCCGCTCGCCCCCGATGGCGCCTTCGATCCGCACTTCGGGTTCGCGCCCGGCATCGAGCCGGACCTCGCGCCCGTCGCGCCGGCCAAGGGCGTCGAGGCCGGACGCGACCTGGCGCGGACCCTCGCCTCGGCCTGCGCCGATCTGTCGGCCGGCGCGAGCGCGCTGGGCGCGGCACGCGAGGCGGCGCTGTTCGGCGACCTGCCGGCGCGCACCGAGGACGTCGAAGACCCGGCGTCAGAGTCCGATCGCAGAATCTTCTTCCATGGTGAGGGCGCGGCGCTGCTGCAGGCGCTCGCCCGGCTGGCCGTCGATCCGGCCATCGCCGCCTTGCTGCGGCGGGAACAGCTGGTCCTGGCCGCCGAGGCCATCGGCCTGTGCGTGAGAGGTTGCGTCACGGCCTTGCGCGACGCGGTGCACCGGCTGAGCTGCGCCGCGGGCGGTGCGACACAGGCCGCCGCGCTGCGTCGCACCGAACTCGTCCGGCAGACGCTGATCGAGGTCGTGCGCGCGACCGTGGGCCGTGATCCGGACGAGGGGTTCCGGTCGCTCGCGAATTACGAGTCCCACTACGTCACCGCGCTGGAGCAGCGGTTGCGCCTGCCGTTCGTCCAGGATCAGCCTTACGACCGCTACTTCGACGCCGGGACCTTGGCGCCCGAGATCGTGAAGCGCGCCCGGCTCGCCCTGCGCCAGCGTGTGACGCCGACGGCGGTCGCGCGCTCGCTCGCCGAAGAGGCCTTGGACCGTCTGCGCGCACGCCTGGGCGAGGCGGGTGTGAATCTGGCGTGCGTGTGGCCCGCGACTGCGGACCAGCAGGCGGTGATCGACGAGGAGATCGTCGCCATCGAGCGTGCGCTAGGACCGGTGGACCGCTGGGCCTTGTTCCATGAGGACATCGATAGCGGCCGGGCCGGCCTGCTCGGACATCCGACCTGGCTGGCCGTGCAGGTGCTGCTGAACCTCATGGACAACGGGGCGCTGCCGGCCCGTGCGATCGACACGCGTCTGGCTTGGACGGCCGCCGACGGACCCCACCGGCTGCGCCAGCTGGGCGAGGGGCTCTGGTGGGTGCAGACCGGCCGCGCGGAGGACTTCGACCCCGGCGAGGCCTTGCCGGTTCGTGTCCGGCAGTTGCGCGAACTCGATCACGAGGAGACCCGGGGGCCGCCTCATCGCAGGCGCCTGGGCGCGGCGGAGCGCGAGGGCCTCGCGCGGATGCCGATCCTGTTCGATACCGAGGACGCCTTGCGATGGATCACCCCGCATTGGCTGGTGACCGATGAGCTCACCGGCATCTGGTGGCGCCGCATGGGCGAGGCGCGCTGCAAGGACTGGCTGCAGAGCCATCGGACCGATGGCCTGCCGGCGGATCTGCGTCATCGGTTGATGCTCGCCGCGGACGCCGCCGACCAAGCGTGGGCGTTTGCCCGCCTGCTGCCGAGGAAAGAGGAAGCCGCGGCCCGGGCATGGCTCGGGTGTGACGGCACCGGCATCGTGGCCGCCGCGGTCCGGCGCGACGACGTCACGCGGCTCCAGCGCTGGCAGGTCCTGCTGCAGATCGCCGCGCCGGCGCTGGGCGCGCGGCAGCGCGGGCGGGCGCTGGTGGCCCGCGACGACCACGGGCAGGCCGCGCTCGCGCGCGCCATGAGCCTGCCGGACGGCGCGGACACGGTGCGCGAACTGGTGGCGACGATGCTCGCGATCCGGGCGCATCCCCGGCCGGCGCCGCTGTCCATGTGGCCGCCCTTCAACGAGATCCTGGCGGGTGGCGACGCCGACTCGCTGGGAGCCATCGGGGTGGCGCTCGCGGAAGGCCGGGCCGCGCCGCTGCAGGCCTTCCTGGACGCCGTCGAGGTCGCCCACGAACGTGGCGTGCTGACGCATCCGGAAGTGCGGGGACTGCTGATGGGACTCGACGATGCGGACGGCCCCGGGCACTGGTGCGGGTTCGAGTACGCGATGGCGCGCAACCACGCCGACGTGATCGTCGTCTGGACGCAGGCCCTCATCGGCATGGCGCGACAGGGCGTGCTCGACGGCCCTGATCTCTTCGATGCCCTGAAGGTACCTCGGGTCGATGGCTCGGGCGTCTATCACCAGGCGATGCGCGAAGGATCGTGCGAGGCGGCGGCCCGCTATCGCGATGCGCTCCACGCCGCGCGGACGGATCGTCTCCTGTCGCGCGACCAGGTGGGCCGGCTGCTGCTCGGTGAGCGCGACGAGCCGCAGCCGCTGTTGCTCGCTGCTGCCGCGGGCCATGCGCGCGCGGTGGCGGAACATCTGCGGGAAGAGCTGACCGTGCTGGACCTCGGGCGCTTCTTCGACGTGGAAGACAAGGTGCATGCGCGCTGGTACCGGCGCGGTGGGCACGTCGCGATCGGCGCGGCGATGCGGTACGGCCAGGTCGAGGTGGTGGGTGTGCTGACCGGGCATGCGCTCGCACTGCAGCGGGGTCTCTGGCGGCCGGCGTTGTTCCCGTCCTTCGAGGGGGTGCCGGGCGATTCGCCAGCGATCGGTGTCGCCGTGACGGCGGGCCATTTCGATGCGGTGGGCCTGTGGATGGGGGCGTTGGCCCGGGGCGTGGAAATGGGCTGGATCGACCGCCGGGACATGCTGACCCTCATCGCGGCCAAGGACCGCCGCGGCGTCCGTCTCTTCCACATGGCCGCGCTGGTGCTGGAGCCCGTCGCCCTGGGCGAGCTGCTGGATCTGACGGTCGAGACCGTCCGCCCGGCGCGGCTGCGATCGTCGGACCTGATGCGACTGCTCGGGCCGGGGGCGGCGTCAGCCGTCTCCGCTCGCGGCGGCCCTGCTCGCGGACCGGGCCGGCGCGGTGCGGCAGATCGGACGCTGCCTGCTGCGTCTGCACGGCGAGGGCGCCTTGTCGTCGCGCGACCTGCACCGCCTGCTGGCCCTCCGGGGCCGGCCTCGCTGGTGGGGCGGCAAGGCGCCGCGTCAGACGCCGACGGCCGGTGGGCCGCGCCCCGCGGCCGCGATCGAGGCCTACGTCGCGCTCATCCGGTCGGCTGTCAGCAGCGGTTGGGTGGACGAGCCACGCGCGCATCGGTGGCTGCAGGCGTGGACAGCCGCTCCTGCCGACTAGTGCGGCGTCTTGAGCGGCGGCACGACGGGCGCCAGCAGCCGAGGGCCGTCGAAGCCGTGGACCGCGCCGAAGCGGCCGCCATCCTCGCGGCTGTTCCATTCCTCGGCGTAGACCTGCATCTCCTCGCGCGTGCGGCCGACGAAGTTCCAGAACAGCAGCACCGGTTCGCCGAACGGCGGGCCGCCGAGCAGCAGCGCGCGGCTCTTGCCGCCGCCCGACAGCAGCTTCAGCGACTGCGCGCCCGGCGCGATGTAGAGCAGCTCGCCGGGCTTGCTCGCGCCGGTGGATTCGCCGTCGAGCGTCACTGACAGCTCGCCCTCCAGCACCATCAGTCCGTACTCCTGATCGGGGTGCAGCGGGGTCGTCGCCTCCGCGGCGCGCGTGGCGCTCAGGTCCACGCCCAGCAGCGGCGTGTGGCTGGGCACCGGCGAGCGGTGACCGCCGAACTCGCCCACCAGCAGCATCGTGTCGAAGCCGCCCGTCGCGAACGACGGCAGCTCGGGGAAGTGCTCGAAGGCCGGCTCGCGATGGCGGGCCGCGTCCGGCAGGGCGATCCACAGCTGGGCCAGCTGCAGGCGGTCGGACTGCGACTCCTCCGTGTGGCTGATGCCGCGGCCCGCCGTCATGAGGTTCACCTGGCCGGGGCGCAGCATCTGCTGGGAGCCCAGGCTGTCGCGGTGCAGCACCTCGCCCTCGATCATCCAGCTGAAGGTCTGCAGGCCGGTGTGCGGATGCGGGCCGACGCGCATGGCGTTCTCCGGCGTCAGGTCGGCGGGGCCTGCGTGGTCGAGGAAGCACCAGGCGCCGATCATGCGGCGCTTGGGCGTCGGCACCGCGCGCCGGATCGTCAGGCCGCCGACGTTGCCGAGATGCGCGGTGATGCGCTCCCAGCGGGCCGGGACGGGATCGGCAGGGCTGCCGGATGCGGGATCGGAATCGAGGGGGGCGCTCATGGGGCGGCTCCTTGTGCGAGGTCGTCGAGGATGGGGCAATCGGGGCGGTCGTCGCCGTGGCAGCAGTGTGCGAGCTCGGCCAGCGCGCGGCGCATCGCCTGCATCTCCGCCATGCGGCGGTCGAGGTCGGCGATGTGCGTCTCGGCGATGCGCTTGACCTGGCCGCTGGCGCGGCGGCGGTTCTGCCAGAGCTTGAGCAGCTCGGCGATCTCCGCCATCGAGAAGCCCAGGTCGCGCGCGCGGCGGATGAAGCGCAACGTGTGCACCTCCTTCTCGCCGTAGAGGCGGTAACCCGCCTCCGTGCGCGCCACCGGCGGCAGCAGGCCCAGCGATTCATAGTGGCGCAGCATCTTCGGCGACACGCCGGAGCGCTCGGCGGCCTGGCCGATGGTCAGCGGCGACGGGGGTCATCGCGCGGCTCCCTTCCAACGCTTGAGCAGCAGCGCGTTGCCCAGCACCGAGACGCTGGACAGCGCCATCGCCGCGCCGGCGATCACCGGGCTCAGCAGTCCCAGCGCGGCCAGCGGCACGCCCAGCAGGTTGTAGATGAAGGCCCAGAACAGGTTCTGGCGGATCTTGGCGACCGTGGCGCGCGACAGCGCGATCGCCTCCGCGACGAGCCGAGGATCGCCGCGCATCAGCGTGATGCCGGCGGATTCCATCGCGACGTCCGTGCCGCCGCCCATCGCCATGCCGACGTCCGCGGCGGCCAGCGCCGGCGCATCGTTGATGCCGTCGCCCACCATCGCCACGTGCGTGCCGTCGGCGCGCAGCCCGGCCACGATGCGGGCCTTGTCCTCGGGCAGCAGCTCGGCGCGGACGTCATCCAGCCCCAGGGCATCGCCCGCGGCCTGCGCGGCGGCGGCGTTGTCGCCGCTGAGCATCAGCGTGCGCAGGCCCAGCGCCTTCAGATCGGCGATCGCCGCGGCCGATGAGGCCTTGACCCGGTCGCCGAACGCCAGCATCGCGAGCAGCACCGGCGCACCGGGACCATCGGCGGCGGCCAGCCACGACAGTGTGCGGCCCTGTGCCATCGCCGCCTGGGCTTGCGTCTCGAGCGCCGACAGGTCGACCCCGAGCTCCGCCATCCATCGCCCGCTGCCCAGCATCAACGCGCGGGCCTGGACACGGCCCTCGATGCCGCGCCCCGCGATCGCGCGCACCGAGGCCGCCGGCGCCGTCGTCAGCGCGCGCTCGAAGGCGGCGTCGCGCACCGCGCGGGCCAGCGGATGCTCGCTGCCCATCTGCAGCGCGGTCGCGAGGCCGAGCGCATCGTCCTCGCGCCCGCCGGGCGCCGCGACGAAGTCGGTCAAGCGCGGCTTGCCCTCGGTCAACGTGCCGGTCTTGTCGAACACGACCAGCTCGACGCGCCGTGCCTGCTCCAGCGCCTCGGCGTCCTTGATCAGCAGCCCGCGCCGCGCGGCCACGCCGGTGCCGACCATGATCGCCGCGGGCGTGGCCAGTCCCAGCGCGCAGGGGCAGGCGATCACGAGCACGGCGACCGCATGGATGAGCGCGCGTTCCCAGTCGCCCGTGGACAGGCCCCACGCCAGCAACGTCACCGCCGCGATGCCGAGCACCGCCGGCACGAACACCGCGCTCACCTGGTCCACCAGCCGCTGGATCGGGGCCTTGTGGGCCTGCGCGGATTCGACCAGGCGCACGATCCGCGACAGCGTGGACTCCGCGCCCAGCGCCGTGACCTCGACGAGCAGCAGCCCCTCGCCGTTGACCGCGCCGCCGACCACGCGGTCTCCTTCGGCCTTGTCCACCGGCAGGCTCTCGCCGCTGATCAGCGACTCGTCGACGGGACTGCGGCCCTCGCGGATGCGGCCGTCGGCGGGAATGCGCTCGCCCGGACGAACCACCATCAGGTCCTTCAAGCGCAGCTGCGCGAGCGGTACCTCGATGTCCGTTTCGGCGCCGGCGGGTCCGCGGCGAACGCGCGCGTGGTCGGGGCGGAGCTGCTTGAGCGCGGCGATCGCGCTGAGCGTCTGACGCTTGGCGCGGCCTTCCAGCCACTTGCCCAGCAGCACCAGCGTGATGACGGCGGCCGCCGATTCGAAGTACAGCGCCGTGCTCATCGGACCTTGCCGGAGGAGCTCGTAGACGCTGAGGCCGTAGGCGGCGCTGGTGCCCAGCGCGACGAGCAGGTCCATGTTGCCGCTGCGGTCCTTCAGCGCGGCCCAGCCGGCGCGGTAGAAGCGCGCGCCGAGCCAGAACTGGACGGGCGTGGCCAGCGCCAGCTGCCACCAGCCGGAGAGCATCCAGTGGCCGCCCCACGCCATGGCGATCATCGGTGCGATCAGCGGCAGCGTGAGCAGCGCGGCGGTGAGCACCGGCCAGCCGGTCGCGGCCCAGGGCGGCGGGGGTGGGGGCGAGTCGTCTTCCGCGGCGATCACGTGAGCGTCGTACCCGGCCTTGGTGATGGCGGCGACGAGCGCATCGACGGCGAGGCTGGCGGGTGCGCGCACGGTGGCGCTTTCCGTGGCGAGATTGACTTCGGCGCCTTCGACGCCGGGCACCTTGCGCAGTGCGCGTTCGACGCGGTTGACGCAGCTGGCGCAGGTCATGCCGGACACGGCGAGCTGGAACTCGCCCGTGGCTCCGGCAGCGGCAATGGTGGGGGTGGTGGCGATGTTCATGGCGTCAGTCTCAAGCTTGCCATGATGGGAAGGTCAAGGCCATGCCCCTGATGGGAGAGGTGTCCGAGGCCCCGAGCGACGCGGTGGACCGGTCTGCGGGATCCGGTGCCGGCCGACCGATTTGCGGAACATGTGCAGCGTATGAGGGCGGCCGGCACCGGATCCCGCAGACGTGCTCGACGACGGCAGGCTTGACCTTCCCATGGCGGCAAGGTTTACGCTTGAGCCTGAAGACTGATCCGAAGGATATCCCCATGCATGAATTCAAGCTTCCCGACATGAGCTGCGGGCACTGCCTGGCTGCCGTGACCGAGGCGGTGAAGGAGGCCGACGCGCACGCCGAGGTGAACGTCGACCTGCCGCAGAAGACGGTGAAGGTGGAGAGCGGCCTGAGCCGCGAGCAGCTGGCGGGTGTGCTCAGCGAGGCCGGCTACCCGCCGGCGTCCTGAGCGTGGGACAGGCGCTCAGGCGCCTGCTTGATCAAGCCTGCTTGAGCGCCTCGCTGTCGAACGGCAGCTGGCGCAGCCGCTTCCCGGTGGCTGCGAAGATCGCGTTGGCCACGGCCGGCGCGATCGGCGGCGTGCCGGGTTCGCCGATGCCGCCGGGGGCTTCGTTGCTCTGCACGATGTGCACGTCGACCTTGGGCATCTCGTTCAGGCGCAGCACCGGGTAGTCGTGGAAGTTGCTCTGTTCGACCTTCCCGTCCTTGAACGTGATGCGTCCGTACAGCGCTGCCGACAGCCCGTAGACCACCGCGCCCTCGATCTGCCGGGCGATCGTCTGCGGGTTGACGGTCTGGCCGCAGTCCACCGCCGCGGTCACGCGATGGACCTTGATGCCGCCGTCCTTGGCCACGGACACCTCCGCCACCTCGGCGACCCAGGTGCCGAAGCTTTCCGCCACCGCGATGCCGCGATGCCGGCCCTTGGGCAGCGCCCGGCTCCAGCCGGCCTTCTCGGCCGCCAGCAGCAGGACGCCCCGGGCGCGCGGGTGCTTCTCGAGCAGCGCCAGCCGGTACTTCAGCGGATCGGCCTTGGCGGCGTGCGCCAGCTCGTCGATGAAGCTCTCGATGAAGAACGCGTTCTGCGAATGTCCCACCGAACGCCAGAACCACACCTGCGGCCCCGGCTCCGCGCGGCCGTAGGCGATGCGCTGGTGCGGGATCTCGTAGGGGTGGTCCGCGAGCCCTTCGACGGCCATTGCATCGACGCCGTTCTCGGGAATCTTCATGAAGCCCGACGCCGCCATGATCGACGGGCTCGCGACATCGGCGCGCAGCATCAGCGGCTGGCCCTTGTCGTCGAGCCCCGCCTCGAAGCGCACGCGCGACGTCGGCCGGTAGTAGCCGGCGGCCATGTCGTCCTCGCGGGCGTAGACCAGCTTGACCGGGCTGCCGCTGAGCTTGGACAGCAGCGTCGCGTCGATGGTGAAGTCCGGCGCGAAGCGGCGTCCGAAGCCCCCGCCCAGCAGCATCGTGTTGACCTTCACCTTGGCCGGCGTGACCTGCGCGACCTGCGACAGGATGCCCTGCGCCGGCCCCTGGCTCTGCGTGCCGGCCCAGATGGTGACCTCGTCGCCCTTGACCCAGGCCAGGCAGTTCAGCGGCTCCATCGCGGCGTGGGCGAGGTAGGGCACGTCGTACTGCGCGGACAGGTTGCGCGCGGCGTTGGCGCTGCCGTCCTTGACGTTGCCCACGTCGCGCGCGATCGCGGTGGCGTTCTGCAGGCCTTCATCGAGCGCGCTCGAGACCTTCTCCGACGACAGGTCCGCATGCGCGCCCAGGTCCCATTCGATGCCGAGGGCGTCGCGGCCCTGCTTCGCCGCCCAGTAGCCGTCGGCCAGCACGGCCACGCCCGACGGGATGGCGATGACCTTGCGCACGCCCTTGATGGCCTTGGCCTTGCCTTCGTCGAAGGCCTTGGGCTTGGCGCCGGCGATCGGCGCGCGCGCCATCACCGCGACCAGCAGGCCGTCCACGTGCGCGTCGATGCCGAACTTGGCCGTGCCGTTGATCTTGGCCGCGCTGTCCAGCCGGCGCGTCGGCTTGCCCATGATGCGGAAGTCCTTGCGGTCCTTCAGCGTGGGCTTGTCCGGCACCGGCTGTTTCGCGGCGGCGTCGACCAGCGAGCCGTAGCTGGCCTTGCGGCCGTTCGGGCCGATCACCTGGCCGCGTTCGGTGCGCAGCGACGAGGCGTCCACGCCCCATTGCTTCGCCGCCGCAGCGACCAGCATCTGGCGCGCGGCGGCGCCGGCCTGGCGCACCGGCGTCCAGTGCGCGCGCACCGTCGTGCTGCCGCCGGTGGCCTGCATGCCGAACATCGGGTTGTTGTAGGCGGCGTCCGCCGGCGCCTGCTCGACGGAGACCAGCGCCCAGTCGGCGTCCAGTTCCTCGGCCACCATCATCGGGATCGCGGTCAGCACGCCCTGACCCATCTCGGCCGAGCCGCAGACGACCGTGACCTTGTTGTCCGGCGTGATCCGCAGCCAGGCGTTGGGCGCGAAGGTGTTGGAGGCGGCGCCGGGCTGTGCCAGCGCCGCGCGACCCGCGGCCAGCGGCAGCGCGAACGACACGGTCAGCGCCGCGCCGCCCTTGAGCAACGAACGACGGCTCGTGGAAACCGGAGAGGCGGGAGCAGCAGGAGAAGCGGGCGAGGACGGCGTTGTCATCGCGTCCTGGTCGAACATCATGCTCATGATCAGCCTCCCTTCGCCAGCGTGGTCGAGGCGTCGTGGATCGCCGCCCGGATCTGGTTGTAGGTGCCGCAGCGGCAGACGTTGCCGCTCATCGCGCCGTCGATGTCGGCGTCGGTGGGCTTCTTCTTGCCGGCCAGCAGCGCACAGGCGCTCATGATCTGGCCGCTCTGGCAGTAGCCGCACTGCGGCACGTCGATCTTGAGCCAGGCGTGCTGCACCGCGCGGCCGGTGGGCGTGGCGCCCACGCCCTCGATCGTGGTGATCTTCTTGCCCGCGGCCGCCTCCAGCGGCGTCTGGCACGAGCGCACCGGCTGCCCGTCCAGGTGCACGGTACAGGCGCCGCACAGCGCCATGCCGCAGCCGAACTTGGTGCCGGTCAGTTGCAGGTCTTCGCGCAGCGCCCACAGCAGGGGCATCTGCGGATCGGCATCGAGCGTCACCGCCTTGCCGTTCACGGTCATCGAAATGGACATGGGGGGTTCCTCCTGGGGACGCCTGGGCGGATCCGTCGCGCCCGGCCCTTCTGAAAGGGGGTCGGGTCTTGCGTTGGGGGTGCGCAAGCGTATCGCTTTCGAACTTCCAGCGTGCGGGGTCAGGGCTTGAGGGGGCGATGCCCACCGAAGTCCTGAATGCTTCGGGAGAACCCCTGCAGGGTTAACTCGCATGAAAGGGCGGTCAGCGCACCTGAATGGTGCTGCTTTCAACTCAGAGGGTTTTCCCTTCCTGGAACCGCTGTCATGCCCTGTTTCCACGCGCCGTTCGCCCGCTTTTGCGGCATCAGGGCGTTCATCGCCCGCCAATGCGAAGAGTGAATGCTGCGATGTGAATGATTGTTGCGGTTTTGCAATGGATGACGACGGACATGGGGGAGGGGGCTCCCCAGAATCCGCCCCCTCGCGCCCCTCGGGAGATCCCCGGACGCGACCCCGGTGCCCACCCGGCTGCCGGTCTCCTCGGCCGATGCCACCCATCCGGCCCTTCATCAATTCGCAAGTGGAAGTATGAGAAAAAACACCCAGCTCTCCCTGTCCCTGAGCGCCGCCGCGGCGCTGCTGTGCTGCGTCCAGATCGCGCAGGCCCAGGCACAGGACACGACCCAGCTTCAGCGCGTCGAGGTGACCGGCTCCAACATCAAGCGCCTGGCCTCCGAGACGGCCTCGCCGGTGCAGGTCTACAACCGTGACGAGATCCGCCGCACCGGCGCCAACACCGTGCGTCAGGTGCTGGACACGCTGACCTCGACCTCGAGCAGCGAGATCAGGGACGACGGCAACACCTCCAGCTTCGCGTCGGGCGCCTCGGGCGTGTCGATGCGCGGCCTGGGCAAGGGCGCCACGCTGGTGCTGCTGAACGGCCGCCGCGTCGCCAACTTCGGCCTGGCCGACGGCGCCAAGGACACCTTCGTCAACGTCGACTCGATCCCGGCCGACGTGGTCGAGCGCATCGAGGTGCTCAAGGACGGCGCATCCGCCATCTACGGCTCCGACGCGATGGCCGGCGTGATCAACATCATCACGCGCCGCTCGTACAACGGCGTCGGCGCTTCGGCCAGCTACACGTTCAACGAGCACCCGAGCGTCGGCGCGCAGCGCCAGGCCAGCGTCGTGGCCGGCTTCGGCGACCTGGACAAGGACCGCTTCAACGTCTTCGCCAACATCGAGGCGTACCGGCGCGAGGGCTACACCGTGGCCGACGTGAAGGACGACTATCCGGCCTGGCACAAGGGCTTCTACAACCCGGCCTTCGGCGACCCGAGCCTGAGCTCCTACCCGGGCAACCTGCGCGTGGGCACGACCCGCGTGCCGGTGGCGGGCTGCACGACGCTGAATTCGGCGGGCCAGTGCGTGACCGACATCAACGGGCTGAACCCGGTCTCCGACCCGGCCCGGCGCGTGAACCTGTTCAGCGCGGGGCGCCTGAAGGTCACGGAGGACATCCAGGCCTTCGCCGAGGTGTCCTACTCGAAGACGACCACCGAGTACCTGACCGTGCCGATGACCATCGGCGCCGGCGCCACCTCGCGCTGGTACGACGGCTACAACAAGGTCGCGCAGTCGGTGCCGCATCCGGTGCTGTCGGCCACGAACCCGGCCAACCCCACGGGCCAGGCCCGCGGCATCGACTACCGGTTCATGGACGACCCCAGCCTGTTCAACTATGACGGCACCGGCAAGCAGTACCGCGCGCTGACCGGCCTGCAGGGCACGTTCCGCGACATGGACTGGGAAGTCTCGATCGGCCGCAACGCCGCCGAGGCCGAGAAGCTGGCCCGCTGGGGTTCGCGCGACCTGTTCGCGGCCGTCGCGTCGGGCGAGTACAAGATCGGCGGCGGCAACAGCCGCGAACTGCTGGAGCGCCTGTTCCCGGTCAACGGCTCCAAGGGCAAGAACCACCAGACCTGGGTGGACGCCAAGCTGAGCGGCGAGCTGTTCCAGCTGCCGGGCGGTCCGCTGGCCTTCGCGCTGGGCGCCGAGCACCGTCAGGAAGGCGTGTCGATCAAGTCGACCGACAACGTCCTGAAGGCGCAGATCGTCGGCCGCGGGTCGGTGCTGATCGACGGCGAGCGCAACCTCGACGCCGCCTTCCTGGAGCTGAACGCCCCCGTGCTGAAGAAGCTGGAGCTGAACGGCGCGCTGCGCTTCGACAAGGCCTCGGGCTTCGACGGCCGCGTGTCGCCGAAGCTGGGCGTCCGGTTTGAGGTGCTGCCGCAGCTGCTGCTGCGCGGCACGGTTGCCGGCGGTTTCCGCGCTCCCAACATCCCCGAGACGCTGGGCCAGGTCGGCGTGACCGGCTTCTTCAACAACACGGTGGATCCGGCGCGCTGCGCGACCGCCACGGCCATCAGCGACATCCTCAAGAAGGGCAACGCCGCCGACCAGTCCGATGCCGCGCTGGCCCTGGCCAGCGGCTGCCGCGCCTCGGTGCCGGCGATGATCTCGGCCAACCCGGACCTGAAGCCGGAGACGTCCAAGAGCGTGACCGTGGGCTTCGTGTTCGAGCCGACCAAGAACGCGTCGATCGCCGTCGACTACTTCAAGATCGAGCGCAAGAACGAGATCAATTCCCGTGATCCGTCCTACGTGCTGGACCGCGAAGGCAAGCCGGGCTACGAGAACATGATCAGCCGCGGCGCGCTGACCGCGCAGGAGCAGGCCTGGGCGACCCGCGCCAACCAGCTGTCCGGCGGCACGCTTGCGTGGCAGGCGGGCCAGATCACCTCGCTGCTGCTGCAGTACGAGAACTTCGGCAAGACCGAGACCTCGGGCGTGGACATCGACGTCAAGGGCCGCGTGGCGGCGGGCTCGTTCGGCACGCTGAACCTCGGCGTGGCGGCGACCTATGCGCTGACCTACAAGGCCTGGGACATCGACGCGAACACGTGGCGTCCCAACCAGGTCGGCCTGTACGAGAACCCGCGCCTGAAGGCCGTGTTCTCGGCCGCCTGGAACAAGGGCGACTGGACGACCGGCCTGCGCTTCAACTACACGTCCCGCACCGCGCTGAACCGCGACGAGACGGACGTGGCCAGCTGGGGCGAGGAGGGTTGCCAGAAGACCCTGAAGCCGGGCGCGCTGCCCTGCTACATCGACGAGGACATCCGCACCGACTTCAGCCTGGGTTACACCGGCATCAAGAACCTGCGCCTGTCGCTGAACATCAACAACCTGATGGGCGACGAGCGTCCGGTCAACCTCCGCGATGGCTACCGGATCCGTCCGCGCAGCTACAAGGTGGGCGCGTCCTACGACTTCTGATCGCCGCGCGCGATCTCCGGATACCGCGGTCGGGTTTCCCCCGACGCGGTGGTCCGCACCCCAAGCCCGGCCTCGGCCGGGTTTTTTTCGTCCGTCGATCGCGGCGAGGGGGCCTCAAGCATGTCGAACCGGACAAGAACCGCGGAGGACCCCCCTGCCTTTTGACACCGTGGATGCCTGGGTCATGGGAATGACCCGGCATATCCGTGTGATTTGCGCCTGCATTTGAGGGGGTTTGTGGGGATAGGGTTCCCCCTGCTTTGACCCATGACTTTCGGGTTTCTTCTTATAGGTCTGTCGCTCTTTTGCTGCGCGATGTAGCAAATGTTTAAGTCGGTGAACCACACGTTTGCGCTACTGAAAAAATCCGCTCACGCATCGCACCGGACACATCACCGTCTGGGGCGCTCTGCAACGTTCGGGAAGAAGCGCCAACACCCGGTGCGACCCCATTCTCAGAAGAGGACCGCAATGTCTCGTCAACTTACCCACAGGGCGCTGGTACTCACCAGCATCGCGATCGCCAGCACGCTGGCCTGCGGCATCGCCGCCGCGCAGGAGTCGCAGCAACTGGAGCGCGTCGAAGTGACGGGCTCCAACATCCGCCGCACCACCGCCGAAGGCACCTCGCCGATCGACCGGATCACCGCCGCGGAAATCCGCGCCAGCGGTGCGAAGACCGCGCTGGAGCTGATGAAGATGGTGCCCGCGATGGGCACCGACGGCTTCAGCGACACACCGGGACAGAACGGCTTCTCGCGCGGCGTCGCCACCGCCTCGCTGCGGGGCCTGGGCTCGACCTCGACCCTGATCCTGCTCAACGGCCGCCGGCTCACCCCTGCCGCCTACGCGAACCCGAACAACGGCACGTCGACGCTGTACGACCTGAACTCGATCCCGGTCTCCGCGCTGGAACGCGTGGAAATCTTCAAGGACGGCGCCTCGGCCGTTTACGGCTCCGACGCCGTCGGCGGCGTCATCAACTTCATCACGAAGAACGACTACCAGGGCATCCAGATGGGCGCCACGGTGGGTGCCAACGACGATGGCGAATTCAGCCGCCAGACCGTCAACGGCGCGTTCGGCTTCGGCGACTTCGCCAAGGACGGCTTCAACGTCCTGGTGAGCGCGGACATCACGCATCGCGGCCGCACCATGACCCGCGACGTCAAGGACATCCACGCCGACGACTACAACAAGATCAACCTGCGCCTGAACCCCTACGGCTCGTTCTCGTCGGCGTCGCCGTTCCTGACGCGCGAATCCGCCCCGGGCAACCTGAGCTTCCCGCAGGGCACGGCCGCGAACGTGATCAACCGGACCAATTGCGATCCGTCGCAACTGATCACCGGCGGCGCGGTCTACGGCATCTCCACGGCGCCCCTGCTGAACCGCACGTTCTGCAACTACAACCTCGACAACTTCAACGAGGCGCAGAACAAGGGCACGGACGGCAGCCTGATCTCCCGCGCGAGCTTCCGCGTCACCAACGACATCACCGCCTTCGCCGAAGCCGGCTATGCGCGCACCGAGCGCGATTACCTGGGCGCCTCGCGCACGATCAGCGGCCTGAGCCCGAGCAGCAACTTCCTGCTGGGCAACGTGGCGCCGTCGTTCCAGCCGATCCTCGAGATCGGTCATCCGGACAATCCGTTCCCGAACGCGCGTTCCTCGGTGCAGATGCGTTTCGAGAACATCCGCGGCGGCAGCGAGCTGACCAACCAGCAATACCGCGCGCTGGGTGGCGTCAAGGGCACGACCGGCAACTTCGACTGGGAAAGCGCCGTCCTGTGGAACAAGGCCAAGCGTGAGGAAACCAGTTTCGGCTTCCTGAACCTGGACGTGCTGCGCACGATGCTCGGCCCCAACGGCCGAACTCTGGCGCAGATCGCCGCCGATCCCAACCTGTCGACGCCGCTGACCAACAACGCGAATGCGTCCATCTGGCAATGGGATGCCAAGGTCGCGACCGAGTTCGGTTCGCTGCCGGGCGGCGCCATCGGTGCGGCCGCGGGTGTGGAAATCCGTCGTGAAACGCTGGAGATCACGCCTGATCCGCTGAACGCCAACGGCAAGATCCTGGGCCTGGCGAACACGCAGATCGACGCGGGCCGTACCGTGAAGTCGGCCTTCGTCGAGTTCCGCACACCGTTCTTCAAGTCCTTCGAAATGGACTTCGCGGGTCGTGCCGACAAGTACCCCAGCATCAAGACCAACTTCGTGCCGAAGGTCGGCGCCAAGTGGACGGTGATCCCGCAGCTGTCGTTCCGCGGCAGCTACTCCGAGGGCTTCCGCGCCCCGGCTGTGTCGCAGATCGCTCCGGGCGGCGCGCAGTACTTCGTCAACGGCGTGATCGACCCGCTGCGCTGCCAGGAAGATGGCGTCACGCCGAAGCCCGGCGCCGCCGCGGCCGACTGCGCGAAGAGCGTGGCCGGCGTGGGCACCTCGAACCCCGAGCTGAAGCCCGAAAAGTCCAAGAGCCACTCGTTCGGCGTGATCTTCTCGCCGAGCAAGAGCGTGGACATCGTGGTCGACTACTTCAACATCGTCAAGAAGGGTGAGGTCGCCCTGCTGGACGTGCAGAGCGTGGTGGACCACCCGGAACGTTATCCGACCCTGATCCTGCGCGACTCCAACCCGGCGCTGCAACTGCCGGGCGTGGCGAACTCCGGTCCGCTGCTGTTCGTGCAGACCCCGTGGGTCAACCAGGGCAGCACCGAGGTGTCGGGCATCGACTTCGAGGTCAAGACCAACATGATCCCGAAGGAAGGCCTGCGCTGGACCAACCAGCTGCGCGGCACCTACATGACCCGCTACAGCCGCGAAGAGCACGTGGGCGACGCGCGTAACAACCTGGTGGGCACCAACGGCGGACTGGCCGACTGGGCGACCTCCGCCGGCGACACGCCGCGCCTGAAGTTCCGTGCGACCTCGACGCTGGAAATCGATGGCCGCCACTCGATCATGGGCGCGATGAACTGGGTGAGCGGTGTCTCGTTCATCCGCCGCATGGACGGCGCGGTGCCGGAGTACTACTCGGGCAACACTTGCCACTGGGGCGGTGCCAATCCGGACGGCCTGACTGGCCGCACTGTGCTGGGCGTGGCGCCCACGGCGACCAATGGCCGCGACCTGTACATCAACCGCTACCCGAACTGCGCAGTCGGCAAGTGGATGACCTTCGACGTGGGCTACACGTACTCCGGCTTCAAGGATCTGTCGCTTTCGCTGAACATCCAGAACGTGATGGACGAGAAGGCGCCTTACTACCCGGGCACCAACACCGCGGCCGGCACGATCCTGGGCTGGAACTCGGGCATGCACAACGGTTATGGCCGCTACTGGACACTGACCGCCAACTACACGTTCAAGTGATCGACACCGGCTCCGGCCGGTTCAAGCCTCACTCTGAACGTCACTCCGAAGGGGACCGCAAGGTCCCCTTTTTTCGTCTGTACGGGCTCAACGGCGCCGCTTCTTCTTGGGCGAGGGCAATCGCACGCGGGCCTGGTCCTTGGAATGCTCGAAGCGCGCGGCCAGCGCGTCGATGAACAGCCGCGTGCGGGCCGGCAGCAGACGCCGCGACGGGAACACGAGCTGCAGCGGACCGACCTCGCCGGCCCATTCGGGCAGGACCTCGACGAGGCGGCCGTCGTCGAGTTCGTCGACCACGTCCCAGACCGCGCGGCGCACCAGGCCCAGGCCGGCCAGCGCCCAGTCGTGCGCCTGCTCGCCGTTGTCGGTGACGAGCCGGCCCTGCACGGTGACCGTGCGCGGCGACGGCGACACTGTGGGATCGGCAGGCATGAACAGCCAGTCGGACTGCCGGGTGGCGATGCGCTCCTGCAGGATGCAGTCATGACCGGCGAGGTCCTCGAGCGAGCGCGGCGTGCCGCGGCGGCGCAGGTAGTCCGGCGTCGCGCAGAGCACGCGCCGGTTCGGGCCGAGGCGGCGCGCGACCAGCCGCGAGTCCGCCGGTCCGCCGATGCGCACGGCGCAGTCGAAGCCTTCCTCGATCAGGTCCACGAGCGCGTCGGACAGCGAGACCTGCACGGTGACGTCGGGATGCTCGCGCATGAACTCCGCAGCCAGCGGGCCGATGCAGCGACGGCCCAGCGCGACGGTCGAGGTGACGCGCAGCAGCCCGCGCGCCTGCTGTCGGCCCTGCGTGAGCTCGGCCTCGGCGTCGTCGATGTCGGCGAGGATGGTCTGGCAGCGCTCGAGGTAGATCGCGCCTTCGTCAGTCAGCGCGAGGCGTCGCGAGCTGCGCTGCAGCAGCCGCACGCCGAGCCGCGCCTCGAGCCGCGCCAGCCGCTTGCTGCCGACGGCGGGGGAGAAGCCCAGCTCGCGTCCGGCGGCGGACAGGCTGCCCGCCGCGACGGCGCGCACGAACAGGCGCATGTCATCGAGTTCATTCATCGGAAGACTCCAACGGATCGCCGCGTTCCCCCTCTATCGAGGGAGGTGGCGGGTGCCCTCTTCGGGGTGTCATCTGTTCCATCCGGGAACAGATACTTGTGCGGCGCGATGGATTCTCATCCGGATCGGTTGAGATCACAGTGTCCGCATTGAAATCACCGTTGGAGTCCTCCGATGACATCCGTTTCGACATGGCCGGTCCGCCCGGCGGGAGTTCCGGCGTGAGCGCCGTCATCACTCCTGGCGCGGCGAAGGACGGCGTGCCGCGCGCGTCGCGCGGTTTCCCGCTGCCGATCCTGGCGTTGGCGCTGGCGGCATTCGCCATCGGCACGACGGAGTTCGTGATCATGGGCCTGCTGCCGGCGATGGCGCAGGACCTGGCGGTGAGTCTGCCGCGCGCGGGACTGCTGGTGACCGGTTATGCGCTGGGCGTGGCCTTGGGCGCGCCGCCGCTGGCGGCGCTCAGCGCCGGCTGGCCGCGCAAGCGGGCGCTGCTGGTGCTGATCGCGCTGTTCATCGCGGGCAACGTGCTGTCCGCGATCGGCGGCGGCTACTGGACGGTGATGGCGGGGCGCATCGTCGCGGCGCTGGCGCACGGCTCCTTCTTCGGGATCGGCGCGGTGCTGGCGAGCGAACTGGTCGCCCCCGATCGCAAGGCCGGCGCGATCGCGCTGATGTTCACCGGGCTGACGCTGGCCAACGTGCTGGGCGTGCCCCTGGGCAACCTGATCGGCCAGGAATGGGGTTGGCGCGCGAGCTTCGGTGCGGTGGCGGGGCTGGGCATCGTCGCGGCGATGGCGCTGGTGGCCCTGCTGCCGAAGGCGAAGGACGCCGATGCCGGCGCTCAAGCGGGCAACGACTGGTCGGTGCTGAAGCGCCCGCAGGTGCTGATCGCACTGGCGCTGACGGCGGTCGGCTTCGGCGGCATCTTCACGGCGTTCACCTTCATCGCGCCGATGCTGGCGGAGGTCACCGGCCTGACCCCGGGCTGGATCACCGGTGTGCTGTTCCTGTTCGGCCTGGGCCTGACGATCGGCAACACGCTGGGCGGCAGGCTGGCCGACTGGAAGCTGATGCCGTCGTTGATGGGCGTGCTGGTCGCGCTGGCGGTGGTGCAGGCGCTGCTGGCGGTGGTGCTCGACTGGCAATGGCCCACGATCGTGACCGTCTTCGTCTGGGGCATGGCCGCGTTCGCCACGGTGCCTGGATTGCAGATGCGGATGATGCAGCAGGCGCCCGATGCGCCGGCGCTGGTGTCGACGCTCAACATCGCGGCGTTCAACCTGGGCAATGCGGGCGGTGCGTGGCTGGGTGGGTGGATGCTGACGCACGGTGCATCGCTGCGCTCGCTGCCGGTGGCGGGGGCAGGGCTTGCCGTGGTCGGGATCGGTCTGGCGGCGATCAGCGTGCTCATCGAACGGCGGGCTCGCTGACTTCAGCGATGGCCGCAATGAGGAAGGGCGACCGCATGCGGTCGCCCTTTCGCCGGGAATCAGCTTGCCAGTGCAGAGGCTGAGGGGTCCGGCCAGTTCTGTCGCGTGTGAACGAGGTCCAGTACTTCGATGGCCTCGGGCGTGACGCGATACGGTACGAAGTAGTTGGGGGTGAGGACGATCTCGCGGATCCCGGCCACGCGCGACGAGGCGCGATAAAGCATCGGGAACGACAGGGCCAATCGCAGCTTCTTGACCATCTGCCGACCGAACTCTTCTGCAGCCAGTTGATTGTGTCGGGCCATTTCCTCGAGGATCAGATCGATGCGGAGCAGCGCGCGGGCGCGACATTCAATCGTTTTGGGATTGAGCATGGCGGCTCCTCATGTCCTGAAGCTTGCGCTCCATCCAGTCGACGAAGTCATCGAAAGGAATGCTCGGTCGCGGGTCTTCGATCGACAGGCGGATCTGCTCCCGATACCAACAGTCCCAGGCTTCCTGATCAAAGTTGTCCTCGCTGATGCGAGGCGCGTACGCGCCGGGGGCAGTGGGTGGAGGGATCTGTATCGGCGCAATGCCAGCGCCCAGCAGCTCTTGAGCTGCGGATCGATGTCGTGGTTCACGTTGTCGGTCTCCATGGAATGACTCGAAAGTCGGAGCCGTCATCGTTCCCGAACAGGGGCCGTCGAACTATGACCTCAACTGCTGATCTTTTGACCTTCCCAGGTCTTGCGCGCTTCGACGCGTTGCGCTGAGGGTCAGGCCTTGCCGTCGACGGCGTCCATGCCGCCGCCGTCCAGCGCCTCGGCCACGCGGGCCTTCAGTCGACGCAGGGCCTTGAGCTCCTGGTCCGGCGCCTGCAGCGCCGGCCACAGCAGCGCGACCAGATCGCGCGCCGCCGCGTCCACCTGGATCTGCCGGCCGGCGATGATCACCTCCCACAGCATGTGTTCCATCGGCCCGAACACCAGCGAGCGCAGCAGCCGCAGCGGAATGTCCTGCCGCACCTCGCCCTGCGTCTGGCCGCGCGCCAGCAGGTCCATCAGCGGCGCCGTGTAGCGCCGCTGCAGGTCGACGAAGGCTGCGCCGAAGTCCTGGCCCTCGCCGCGCGCCACCGGCGCCTCGCGCTTGCGGCCTTCCGACAGCACCAGCTCGCACAGCCCCGTGCCCTGGATCAGGAACAGCCGCAGGTGGGTGTGGACCACGAACTCCAGCTGGTCCCGGATCGGCCGCTCGCGCGGCAGGCCCGATTCGATGGCCTCGATGATCTCGTCGTACCAGTCGCCGATCACCCGCATGCAGAGCTCGCGCTTGCCGCGGAAGTAGGTGAAGACCGTCGCCTCGGAGATTCCCAGCCGCTGTGCGATCTCGGTCGTCGTGGCGCGCTCATAGCCGCGCTCGGCGAACACCGCGCGGCTCGCGCGCAGGATGTCCTTCACCCGCTGCTCGGCCTTCGCGCCCACCGGCGAACGGCGCTGCGCGGGCAGGGCGGCCGCGGAGGGCGGATCGAGGCGGGCGTCAAGGCGGGTGTCCTCTCGGGACATCGGTGCGGGGCTCATGTGGAGCGCATTCTCCGGGTTTGTTGAGCCGGGCTCAAGTCGTTTCTCCGCAGGCTTGGAAACCCCCGCCATCTCGCTTATGCTTCGCGCCTTGCGTCGCTCCGGCGATCCCGGAACGGCGCCGTCAGCCAGCGCCCCCGCACCGAATTGAGCGCGGCTCATAAGACCGTCCCCGACGGTCACAAGACCGGAGACCCAGAACCATGCCCTTGCTGCCCACCAAGCTCAACGCCCGTTCGGCCGACTTCAAGGCCAACGCGGACGCGATGCGCGGCCTGATCGACGACCTCAACGCCCGACTGGCGAAGATCGCCGAGGGCGGCGGCGAAGCCGCGCGCGCCAAGCATGTCGGGCGCGGCAAGCTGCTGCCGCGGGACCGCGTGGAGATGCTGCTCGACCCGGGCACGCCCTTCCTGGAACTGGCGCCGCTGGCGGGCCTGGACATGTATGACAACGCCGCCCCGGGCGGCGGCGTGATCGCGGGCATCGGCCGGGTGTCCGGCGTCGAATGCGTGATCGTCTGCAACGACGCGACCGTCAAGGGCGGCACCTACTACCCGATCACCGTCAAGAAGCACCTGCGCGCGCAGGAGATCGCCGACCAGAACCGCCTGCCCTGCATCTACCTGGTGGACAGCGGCGGCGCCAACCTGCCCAACCAGGACGAGGTCTTCCCGGACCGCGACCACTTCGGACGCATCTTCTTCAACCAGGCGAACCTCTCCGCCAAGGGCATCCCGCAGATCGCCGTGGTGATGGGCTCCTGCACGGCGGGCGGCGCCTACGTGCCGGCGATGAGCGACGAGACCGTCATCGTCAAGAACCAGGGCACGATCTTCCTGGGCGGCCCGCCGCTGGTGAAGGCCGCGACCGGCGAGGTCGTCAGCGCCGAGGACCTGGGCGGCGGCGACGTGCACACGCGCCTGTCCGGCGTGGCGGATCATCTGGCCGAGAACGACACGCACGCGCTGGCGATCGCGCGCCAGTCGGTCGCGCGGTTGAACTGGCGCAAGCAGGGCGAACTGCTGACGCAGTCGCCCCAGGCGCCGGCCTACGATCCCGCTGAGCTGCACGGCGTGATCCCCACCGACACGCGCAAGCCCTTCGACGTGCGCGAGGTCATCGCCCGCATCGTCGACGGCAGCGCGTTCGATGAATTCAAGGCCCGCTATGGCAACACGCTGGTCTGCGGCTTCGCGCACATCGAGGGCATGCCCGTCGGCATCGTCGCCAACAACGGCATCCTGTTCGCGGAGAGCGCCAACAAGGGCGCGCACTTCATCGAGCTGTGCTGCCAGCGCAAGATCCCGTTGGTGTTCCTGCAGAACATCACCGGCTTCATGGTCGGCCGCAAGTACGAGAACGAAGGCATCGCCCGCGCCGGCGCCAAGATGGTGACGGCGGTGGCGTGCGCGCAGGTGCCCAAGTTCACCGTGATCATCGGCGGCAGCTTCGGCGCTGGGAACTACGGCATGTGCGGCCGCGCCTACTCGCCGCGCTTCCTGTGGATGTGGCCGAACGCCCGCATCTCGGTCATGGGCGGCGAGCAGGCCGCGTCGGTGCTGGCGACGGTCAAGCGCGACGGCATCGAGGGCAAGGGCGGCCAGTGGTCCGCGGACGAGGAAGAGGCCTTCAAGGCGCCGATCCGCCAGCAGTACGAAGACCAGGGCCATCCGTACTACGCCAGCGCCCGGCTCTGGGACGACGGCGTCATCGATCCGGCCGACACGCGCCGCGTGCTGGCGCTGGGCCTGTCGGCCGCGCTGAACGCGGAAATTCCCGAGACGAAGTTCGGCGTGTTCCGGATGTAAGGTGCCGAGTTTTCGACCGTGCCCATGCCCGTTCCGACGATGACCGACCTCACCCTGCGCCCGCTCGCGCCTGACGATTCCATCGAGGCCCTGACCGCGCTGCTGCACGCGTCCTACGCGTCGCTCGCGGCGCAGGGCTGGAACTTCACGGCCGTCGACCAGAGCGTGCAGACGACGCGCGAGCGCGTGGCCGCCGGGCAGGCCTTCGTCGCGCTGACCGCGACCGGCGAACTGGTGGGCACCATCACCATCGCGCCGCCGAAGCGACCCGATGGCCGCTATCTCGGCGACCCGGTGCCCGAGTGCTACACGCAGAGCGACACCGCCATCCTGGCCCAACTGGCCGTGCATCCGTCGTGCCGCGGGCAGGGCGTCGCCGAACGGCTGATGGACATCGCCGAAGCCTGGGCGCTGGCCCAGGGATATGCGCACGTGGCGCTCGACACCGCCGTGCCCGCCGAGGCGCTGCGCCGGCGCTACGAGCGCCGCGGCTACGCCTACGTGGGCGACGTGCAGTGGGCCGGCAAGACCTATCCCAGCGTGCTGATGCGCAAGGTGCTGGTGCGCCCGGCAGGACGCGCAGAAACCGCATGAAGGACGAGGACCGCATAAACGTCGTTCCGCGCTCACGCCCACGCGCCGCACACAGGGTGGTTCTCGGCCTCGTGATCGCGCTGGGCCTCATCGCCGCCGGCGCGCACGCGCAGGACGCGACCGTCGGCGAGGCGCCGCAGGCCGCGCCGGCGCGACTGGCCACCGACATCCGCGAGGCCGTCGTCCGTGTGCCGGTGTCGGTCGAGAACCACATCGGCCGCACCGTCCAGGCGGACCTGATCGTGACGACCTTCCGGCCGGCGGGGACAGGGGCCGTTCCCACTGGTGGTGCTCAACCACGGGCGCCCGGTCTACGAGCAGGAACGCGCCGCGATGAAGCGTCAGCGGCTGGAAAGCGCGGCGCGCTTCTTCGTCCGCAAGGGCTTCGCCGTCGCCGTCCCGACACGCATCGGTTACGGCGAGTTGGCCTCTGTCGGCGATCCGGAATCCAGCATCAGGTGCGACACACCGCGCTACGAGACCGCCGCGGCCGCGAGCGGCCGCGCAGGTGGCCGCCGTCGTGCGTTTCATGCAGTCCGCGGCCGACATCGATGCGCGACGCGTGGTGCTGGCCGGCCAGTCCCTGGGCGGCTTCGCGACGATGGCCGCGACCGGCGAGCGACTGCCCGGCGTCGTGGCCGCCATCGATTTCGCCGGCGGCCACGGCGGCAGCCCGGATCTGCACAGCGGCGAGCCGTGCCGCCCCGACGAACTCACGCGCCGCTTCGCCGACTTCGGCCGCCGTGCCGCCGAAGGCGGTCATCCGGTGCCCACGCTGTGGGTGTTCACCGAGAACGACCGCTTCATCGCGCCGCGTTTCCAGGAACGCTGGTCCGCGGCCTACCGCGAAGCCGGCGGGCTGGCGCAGACGCGGCTGATGCCGGCCTTCGGCGAGGACGGCCATTCGCTCTTCGTCAAGGGCAACGACCTCTGGCAGCCGATCGTCGACGACTTCCTGAAGCCGCTGGGCTTTCCGATTCCCGGCGCGCTGGCGGTGCCGCCCGGTGGCACGGTCGCTGTCGAGGACACGTCGGCGCTGCCCTCGGACGGGCGCGTCGTCAACGGCTACCGCAAGTTCCTCGCGGCCAAGGAGCCGCGCGCCTTCGCGACCAACGGCAACCATTGGGGCCTCGCGACCGGCGACGACGCGCCGTCGCGCGCGCTCGCGTTCTGCGACCAGCACACCGACGGCGAGGAACGCTGCCGTCTCTACGCCATCAACCGGACCGTCGTCTGGAGCCACCCATGATCTCGACCCGCTCGACCGATGCCCTGTCTCCGACCACGCTGCGCGTCGAACGCTCCGGTCCGTCCGATGCCGTCGCCCGCGTCACGCTGAACCGGCCCGACGTCCGCAACGCCTTCAACGACACCGTCATCGGCGAGCTGACCGCGGTGTTCGAGGCGCTCGGCCGCGACCCGTCGCTGCGCGCGATCGTGCTGGCAGCCGAAGGCAAGGCCTTCTGCGCCGGCGCCGACCTGAACTGGATGAAGGCGATGGCTGGCTACAGCTGGGACGAGAACCACGCCGACGCCGGCCGCCTCGCCCACATGCTGTGGACGCTCTACAGCTGCCCGGTGCCGGTGATCGCGCGCGTGCAGGGCGACGTCTACGCCGGCGGTGTCGGCCTGGTGTCGGTGTGCGACATCGTCGTGGCCGCCGAGTCCGCCGGCTTCTGCCTGTCCGAGGCCAAGCTCGGTCTGCTGCCGGCGACGATCGGTCCCTATGTCGTTCGGGCGCTCGGCGAGCAGGCGTCGCGCCGATACTTCGTCACGGCCGAACGTTTCTCCGCGGCCGACGCGCATCGCCTGGGTCTCGTCCACGAACTGGCGACCGATGCCGAAGCGCTGGACGCGAAGGTCGAGGCGCTCGTCGCGTCGCTGCTGGCCAATGGGCCGGCCGCCGTGCGGGCGTGCAAGCGCCTCGTCCAGGACGTCGCGCATGCCCCGATCAGCGCGACGCTGCGCGACGACACCGCACGACGCATCGCCGACATCCGCGCCAGCGACGAGGGTCGCGAGGGCGTGCAGAGTTTCCTGTCGAAGGGCAAGCCCTCGTGGCTCGCCTGATCGATCCCGCCGATCCGACGCGGGTGCCCGCTCGAGCACCGCGTCCTTGTTTTCCGAGAGCAGGTCTTTTGAATGTCTGAAGCAGTACGACAAGATTGGCAGCGCCGCAGCCTCGCGGCGGTCTGGCACCCGTGCACGCAGATGGCGCGCGCGCAGGACGTGCCGCCGCTGCCCATCGCCCGCGGCGAGGGCCCCTGGTTGTTCGACCACGAGGGCCGGCGCTATTTCGACGCCAACAGCTCCTGGTGGGTGAACCTGTTCGGCCATGCCGACCAGGGCCTGAACGACGCGATCAAGCGGCAGCTCGACACGCTGCCGCACGTGATGCTGGCCGGCTGCACGCACGAGCCGGCGGTTCGGCTGGCCGAGCGCCTGTCCGCGCGCACCGGCGGCGCGCTGGGACATCTGTTCTTCGGCAGCGACGGCGCCTCCGCGGTCGAGATCGCGTTGAAGCAGAGCTTCCATTCCTGGCGCAATCGCGGTCTCACGGACAAGCGCGAGTTCGTCTGCTTGAAGAACGGCTATCACGGCGAGACCATCGGCGCGCTGGCCGTCACCGACGTCGCGATCTTCCGCGACGCCTACGACCCGCTGCTGATGCGCAGCCACATCGTGACTTCGCCGGATCAGCGTCTGGGCAACGAGGCGCAGGCGATCGATGAGATGCGCGCGCTGCTGGCCGATCGACACGATCACATCGCCGCCGTCATTGTCGAGCCGCTGGTGCAGGGCGCCGCCGGCATGTCGATGTACGCGCCCAGCTACCTGAAGGCGCTGCGCGCGCTGTGCACCGAATTCAAGGTGCACCTGATCGCCGACGAGATCGCGGTCGGTTGCGGCCGCACCGGCACCTTCTTCGCGTGGGAGCAGACGGCTCCCGCCGCGAAGGCGGACTGGCCCGATTTCCTCCTGCTGTCCAAGGGCATCACCGGCGGCACGATGCCGCTGTCGCTGGTGCTGACGACCGACGACGTCTATGAAGCGTTCTGGTCGCAGGACGTGACGCGGGGGTTCCTGCACTCGCACAGCTACACCGGCAATCCGCTGGCATGCGCCGCCGCGAACGCGGTGCTGGATCGCTTCGACGCGGGCCAGCTCGAACGCAACCAGCAGCAGGCCGCGTGGCTCACCGAAGCGTTCGCGCCGCTGGCCGCCGATCCGCGCGTCACCCATCTGCGCCAGCGCGGCATGATCCTGGCCTTCGACATCCATCCGAAGACGACGGTGCCGGTCGAGCGCTTCTCCGAGAAGTTCCACCTCGCGGCCCGCAAGCACGAACTGCTGATCCGCCCGATCGGCCAGACCGTGTACCTGATGCCGCCGTACCTGATCGACGAGGCGGCGGCGAAGTTCCTGGCGAACGCCGTGACCGCGACGCTGGAGGAGGTGCTCCATGCTGCTTGATCACCTGAAGTCGAAGCTGGACGCGATCCGCGCCCAGGACCTGACACGCTTCACCCGCATCGCCGAGACCGGCACCGCGGCGCGCCAGACGGTGCGTGGCGCCGACGGCGTCGCGCGTGAGCTGACGATGTTCTGCAGCAATGACTACCTCGGTCTCGCCGCGCATCCGGCGGTGGCAGAAGCGCTGATCGAGGGGGCGCACGTCTACGGCGGCGGCTCGGGCGCATCGCCATTGGTGAGCGGCCATTCGCGTGCGCACCATGACGTGGAAGCGCTGCTGGGCCGCTGGTTCGAGCCTCATATCCCGAGCGCCAAGGCCATCGGCTTCTGCACCGGCTACATGGCCAACCTGGCGGTGGTGACCGCGCTCGGCGACGCCGACGCGGAGATCTTCAGCGAGACGCTGAACCACGCCTCGCTGATCGACGGCACGCGGCTGGCGAAGGCCAAGGTCTCGCGCTACGGGCATTGCGACGTCGAGGACCTGCGCGCGCAGCTCGCGGCCAGCGCCGCGCGTGTGAAGCTGATCGTCACCGATGCGGTCTTCAGCATGGACGGCGACATCGCGCCGCTGCCGGCGCTGCTGGCCGCGGCCGAGGAATTCGACGCCTGGCTGATCATCGACGACGCGCACGGTCTGGGCGTGCTCGGCGAGAACGGCGTCGGCTCGCTGGAGCACTTCCAGTTGCGCAGCGAGCGGCTGATCCTCGTCGGCACGCTGGGCAAGGCGGCGGGGCTGGCTGGCGCCTTCGTCGTCGCGCATTCGACGATCACCGACTACCTGCTGCAGGCGGCGCGCAACTACATCTTCTCCACGGCCTCGCCGCCCGCGGTGGAGCACGCGCTGCTGACCAGCCTGGACCTGATCCGGGGCGATGTCGGGCGCGAGCGTCGCGCGTCCTTGCGCGCATTGCAGGCGCGCTTGCGCGATGGCATCGGGGCGCTGCTCGATCGGCATCCGACGCTCACCTGGAAGCTCGCCGATTCGCAGACACCGATCCAGCCGCTGATCGTCGGCGGCAACGCCGAGGTGATGGCGCTCGCCGCCGCGCTCGAGCGCGAAGGCCTGCGCGTGCCCGGCATCCGCCCGCCGACGGTGCCCAAGGGCGAGGCGCGTCTGCGCATCACGCTGTGCGCGACGCACACCGAGGCGGATGTCGATCGCCTCGTCGCCGCGCTGGAGGCCTGCGCATGAGCACGATGCATCCGCTCCACGGCTTCTTCATCACCGGCACCGACACCGAGATCGGCAAGACCTGCATCACCGCCGGTCTGACGCGCGCGTTCGACGGCCTGGGCCGCTACGTGACGCCGATCAAGTCGCTGGCCGCCGGTCAGACGCAGAACGCCGACGGCGTCTGGGTCAACGACGACGTCGCCCAGCTGCATGCCGCGCAGCAGCAGGGCATGACGATGGACGAGGTCGGCCCGCTGCAGTTCCGCGAGCCGTGCGCCCCGCACATCGCCGCGAAGCTCGAAGGCCGCGAGATCGATCGCGCCGCGTTGCTGGCCGCGATCCGGCGTTCGGCGTCCAAGGGCGACTTCGCGCTGATCGAAGGCGTCGGCGGCTTCCGCGTGCCGCTCACCGACGACTGGGACACCGCCGACCTGGCCGTCGACCTGGCGATGCCGGTGGTGCTCGTGGTCGGGCTGCGACTGGGCTGCATCAACCACGCGCTGCTGACGGCCGAGGCCATCCTCGCGCGTGGCCTGCGGCTGGCGGGCTGGGTCGCGAACACCGCCGACCCCCATCAGCCGCATGTGGCGGACAATCTGGCCGCCTTGCGCGCGCGCCTCGACGAGGCGCTCGGCGTGCCGTGCTGGGGCCATGTGCCCCGACTCCAAGATCCCTCTCCCGCGGCCGTGGCCGCGCACCTGCAGCAGCCGCTGCTGTTGAACGCATTGAAAGCATGACGATGAAGCAGACCGTCAACCAGATCCAGACGCTGACGCCCACCACCGACGAGCAACGTCGCAACGCCAAGCCCTGGACCGTCAACGAGATCGCCGCGCTGTTCGAGCTGCCGTTCAACGACCTGCTGTTCCGCGCGCAGCAGGTGCATCGCGAGCACTTCGATCCGAACGCGGTGCAGCTGTCCACGCTGCTGTCGATCAAGACCGGCGGCTGCGAGGAGGACTGCAAGTACTGCCCGCAGTCGGCGCACTTCGACACCGGCCTGAAGGCCGAGAAGCTGATCCCGCTGCAGGAGGTGATGGAAGCCGCCCGCGCCGCCAAGGCCAACGGCGCGACCCGCTTCTGTATGGGCGCCGCCTGGCGTTCGCCGAAGGAGCGCCATCTTGAGGCCATCGGCGAGATGATCGCCGAGGTCAAGGCCATGGGTCTGGAGACCTGCCTGACCGCCGGCATGCTGGGCGACGGCCAGGCCGAGCAGCTGCGCGAGGCGGGGCTGGACTACTACAACCACAACCTCGACACCTCGCCGGAGTTCTACGGCCAGATCATCACCACGCGCACCTACCAGGACCGCCTGGACACGCTGGAGCGCGTGCGCGGTGTCGGCCTGAAGGTGTGCTCGGGCGGCATCGTCGGCATGGGCGAGACCCGCCGCCAGCGCGCCGGCCTGATCGCTCAGCTGGCCAACCTGGATCCGTATCCGGAGTCGGTGCCCATCAACAACCTGGTGCAGGTCGAGGGCACGCCGCTGGCAGGCACCGAGGCGCTGGATCCGTTCGAATTCATCCGCACGATCGCGGTCGCCCGCATCACGATGCCGCGCGCGATGGTGCGCCTGTCCGCCGGCCGCGAGGAGATGCCCGAGACGATGCAGTCGCTGTGCTTCCTGGCCGGCGCGAACAGCATGTTCTACGGCGACAAGCTGCTGACCACCAGCAATCCGCAGGCCGAGAAGGACCGCCAGCTGATCGATCGCCTGGGCATGCACTGCGCGACGGAGGCCGAGCTGAGCGCCGACACCGTGCCCGGCTGCGCGCCGGTGGGCGAGGACGCCGCGGCCTCCTGCGGCCATCGCCATTGAGCTGAACCGACCTGACCTGAACCGACCCGACAACGCGTGACGGCCCCTGCCGGCACGCGGCCCCGGACGATCGCGACATGCGGTCGCCCGGGCGCACCCGGCGCGAAGCGGCCATAAGCCGCGACGCGCCGAGGACCCGAAACATGAGGAGACACCCGTGTTCAAGAAGATCCTGATCGCCAACCGCGGCGAAATCGCCTGCCGCGTCGCCGCCACGGCGCGCCGTCTCGGTGTGAAGACGGTTGCCGTCTATTCCGATGCGGACGCGAACGCGCGCCACGTCCAGGCCTGCGACGAGGCCGTGCGCATCGGCGGTCCCGCGCCGCGCGACAGCTACCTGCAGTGGCAGCGCATCCTCGAGGCCGCGAAGGCCACGGGCGCGCAGGCCGTCCATCCCGGCTACGGCTTCCTGAGCGAGAACGAGGAGTTCGCGCAGGCCTGCGCCGACGCGGGCCTTGTGTTCATCGGCCCGCCGCCGTCGGCGATCCAGGCGATGGGCCTGAAGGCCGAGTCCAAACGGCTGATGGAGCAGGCCGGCGTGCCGCTGGTGCCCGGTTATCACGGCGCCGATCAGGATCCGGCGCTGCTGCGTCGCGAGGCCAATCGCATCGGTTTCCCGGTGCTGATCAAGGCCAGCGCGGGCGGTGGCGGCAAGGGCATGCGCGCGGTCCACGCGGACGAGGAATTCGACGCCGCGCTCGCCTCCTGCAAGCGCGAGGCGATCAACAGCTTCGGCGACGACGCGGTGCTGATCGAGCGCTACGTGCAGCGCCCGCGGCACATCGAGATCCAGGTCTTCGGCGACAGCCACGGCGATTGCGTCTATCTGTTCGAGCGCGACTGCTCGGTGCAGCGCCGGCATCAGAAGGTCCTCGAGGAAGCGCCGGCCCCCGGCATGACGGCCGAGCGCCGCGCCGAGATGGGCGCGGCCGCGGTCTCGGCCGCGAAGGCGGTCGGTTACCAGGGCGCGGGCACCGTCGAGTTCATCGCTGAGCAGGACGGCCGCTTCTACTTCATGGAGATGAACACGCGGCTGCAGGTCGAGCATCCGGTGACGGAGGCGATCACCGGCCAGGACCTGGTCGAGTGGCAGCTGCGCGTCGCCGCCGGCGAACCGCTGCCGCTGAAGCAGGACCAGCTGCGCATGCACGGCCACGCGATCGAGGCCCGCATCTGCGCCGAGAACCCCGAGGGCGGTTTCCTGCCCGCGACCGGCACGCTGTCGGTGGCGCGCTGGCCCGCGCACGAGGCGTTCCACCGCGCCGACGTGCGCATCGATTCAGGCGTGGGCGAGGGCGATGCGATCAGCCCGTTCTACGACTCGATGATCGCCAAGCTGATCGTCTGGGGCGAGACGCGCGAGCAGGCGCTGGCGCTGCTGGACGCGTCGCTGCGCGACACGCACATCGTGGGGCTGCATACCAACGTCGCGTTCCTGCGCCGCTGCGCGGCGACGGCGTCGTTCACGGATGCCGATCTGGATACCGCGCTGATCGAGCGCGAGAAGGCGGTGCTGTTCGGTCAGCCGGGCCTGCCGCTCGCAGATGCCGCGGCGGCCGTCGTGGCACACACTCTGGCGGAAGAAGCGCTCACCGAATCCGTCGATCCGTGGAGCCGCCGCGATGGCTGGCGGATGTTCGGCGCGGCGCAGCGGCGCTTCGAACTGGACGTCGACGGCGAGCATCACCAGGTGCTGCTCGCGCGCCACCATCACGGCAGCCTGTCGCTGTCGGTCGGCGGCGAGTCGATCGCGCTGGCGGTGCGTTCGTCGGGGCCGGAGCGCCATGAGCTCTACCTGGGCGAGCGTCGCATCACCGTCTCGACCTACAAGGTCGGCGAGCAGGTGGCGGTGTTCGGCGCGGACGGCTCGGCGCTGGTGACTGAGGTCGACATCATCGCCCACGCCGGGCAGGGTCAATCGGAAGCGGGGCGACTGACCGCGCCGATGCCCGGCAAGCTGGTGGCTTTCCTGGCCCAGCCGGGCGATGCGATTACCAAGGGCCAGCCGCTGGCGGTGATGGAGGCGATGAAGATGGAACACACCATCACCGCGCCGCGCGACGGCGTGGTGGCGGAGCTGCTGTTCGCGATCGGCGACCAGGTCGGCGACGGTGCCGAGCTGCTTCGGCTGCAGGCGTGAGGCCGCTGGCCCTCACCCCCGCCCTCTCCCGCAAGCGGGAGAGGGAGTAAGCCAGACACCCAGCCAGAGGATCAAGCCATGACGACATTGCCCACCCGCGTTACGCTCGTCGACGTCGGCCCGCGCGACGGCCTGCAGAACGAAAAGGAAAACGTCGGCACGGCCGACAAGGCCAGGCTGGTCTCGCTGCTGCAGGACGCCGGCCTGAAGGAGATCGAGGTCACCAGCTTCGTCTCGCCGAAGTGGGTGCCGCAGATGGCGGACAACACGGCGGTGATGGCGGCGATCGAGCGCCGGCCCGGCGTGCGGCACAGCGTGCTGGTGCCCAACATGAAGGGCCTGGAGGCCGCGCTGCCGACGAAGCCGGACGAGATCGTCGTCTTCGCGGCCGCGTCGGAGGCCTTCTCGCAGAAGAACATCAACTGCTCGATCGCGGAGAGCATCGAGCGCTTCGCGCCGGTCGTGGCCGCGGCGCACGAGGCGGGCATCAAGGTGCGCGGCGCGCTGTCGTGTTCCGTCGGCTGCCCGTACGAGGGCGACGTGTCGGCGGACGAGGTCGAGCGCGTCGTGCAGCTGATGAAGGCCATCGGCGTGGACCACCTCGGCGTGGCCGATACGATCGGCGTCGGCACGCCGCGCAAGGTGCAGGCCGCGATGGAACGTGCGCTCAAGCACTACCCGCTGGTCGAAGTCAGCGGACATTTCCACGACACCTACGGCCAGGCGCTGACCAACATCTACGCCTGCCTGGAGATGGGCATCCACACCTTCGACGCGAGCGTCGCCGGCCTCGGCGGCTGCCCGTACGCGAAGGGCGCGACCGGCAATGTGGCGACCGAGGACGTGGTGTTCCTGCTGAACGGCCTGGGCATCGAGACCGGGATCGACATCGACAAGCTGGTCGATGCGGGGGCGTTCATTTCGGGCGTGCTGGGCCGGCCGCCCGTCTCGCGCGTGGGGAAGGCGATCCTGGCGAAGCGCAAGGGCTGACGCCGCGCGACGCGTGCGGCCGCGTCCGGGGCCGCCGGGTGTCTCAACCCCTGACCCGCTCCACGAACCACCACAGGTGGCCGCCGAGGTCGAGCACGCCGTAGCTCTTGTCGGCCCAGTACTCGGGGCCGTAGTCCTCGATCTTGGGCTCGTAGACGATCGTGGCGCCCGCCGCGCGGGCGCGCTCGCAGTGCGCGGCGGCGTCGTCGACGTAGACCATCAGGCTCTGCGTGTTGGCCCCGCCCACGCCCTTGGGACTGCGCAGCGGGATGCCGAAGCGCTGCGAGCGCTCCCCTTCGCCGCCCTCGCTGACCATGATCAGCGCGTCCCCGTAGATCAGCTGGCTGTGGACGACCGAACCGTCGTCGCCATCGACCCGCAACTGCACTTCGAACCCGAAGGCCTTGCACAACCACGGGATCGCCTCGGCGGCGCTGTCGTAGAACACGGCGCTGGACAGACGCGGCCAGCCGGCGGGCGTGGGTTTCATCGCAACTCCTGCGGGTCGGCTCCGGGACGAAGCCAGGCGTCAGCATAGGCGATCGGACGTCCGACGCGCGACGAGCCCATCTCGAACCAACTGTTGGACCCGCCAACCAAGACGCCTTTCCATGTTCGAAAGGCGTTTCGATGAAAGTCTCCCTGCGACAGATCGAGGGTCCGTGGACCGCTGGTTTCGTGCTCGACAAGCAGATGCTGAGCAGCGTCTACGTCGGCGACGACCGCGAAGGTCGTCCGCAGTTCGAGCACACACGCACCGACGCCGGCGAGGCCTTGTTCCAGCTGAAGTACCGCGGCGACAAGTCGCAGGCGGAGCCGCTCGCCCGCGCATTGCGCAACTTCATCCTGCCTCGTCTCGGACCGGTCGGTTTCATCGTGCCGATGCCGCCGTCGCGCGTGCGCCCGTGGGACCCGATGTCGCTGATCGCGCGCGAGCTGGCGCTGCAGCTGCGCGTGCCCGTGTTCGAGCGGCTGCTGCTGAAGACGCCGCTGTCACGACCGCTGAAGGACTTCCCCACGCGCGAGGAAAGACTGCTGGCCCTCGCCCAGGCGTTCTCTCTGCACGACGAGGTCCGCAACCAGGGGCTGTGGAACGCCCTGCTGATCGACGACGTGGTCGACAGCGGCGCCACGATGGAGGCGGCCAGCCTGATGCTGCGCAAGTACCGCAAGGTCAACCACCTGTACGTCGCGGCGGTGACCTGGACATGAAGGGAGCGGGTGTCGATGATCAGCCGGCGGTGAGCGTTCGCGCGACGCTGTCGCGGAACTTCGCCGCGCGCTCGGCGTCGGATTCGGTCTCGATGCGCTCGCAGCAGAGGTCGATCCATTCCAGGAAGCGGCTTTCGGTGTCGGCCTGCCGTGCCAGGTCTCGCAGTTCGCCTTCGCGGCCGGCCAGCATCCGGGTGACGAGGTCGAGACCGAAGAACTTCGCGGACACGAGCCGGCGCGCCCGCTCCTGTGCGGCGCGCGCCAGCGCGGCGGCTTCGAGTACTTCGGCCTCGTGGATGACGTCGAGGCCGGTGACGATCGGAGGCGTCGCGGCCACCGTCGGCCGCATGACGATGGCCGGTACTTCGACCAGCCCCTGGTCGACCAGGCGCGTCAGGCCGTCGTCGCCCAGGCCCAGGCCGCGGCCGAGCTGGCGCAGTTCTTCGGCGTTGCGCTTGCCGTCGACGGTGATGAGCAGCGCGCGCAGCGCGGGCGGCAGCCGGCGTTGCCCCCGGCGCGAGCATCTCGCGCGCCAGCTCAGTCTTGCGGGGAGGTGTTACGGATGCTTGCATGGCGGGCGGATCTTGCGGAGCCCGCGTGCACGCTTGATGACACCCCCCATAGGCCTCCCGCCTCCACCTCCGCGGCCGCCGCGGCGCCGATTTGGGCGCCCCGCGTCGTTGCGAATCCTCGCCATAGCGCTGCTATGGCTCCGGTTCGCGCCTAGCGGTGCATCCCAAATCGGCGCCTCGGCGGCCGCGGAGGGCAGGGCAGACCTGAACTAGGATCCATGTCTTCCGGGCGGCGGGCCGGACCAAGGAGACCTCCATGGACAAGCTGGTGATCGTTCATCGCGGCGCGCTGCGCGCCAAGTACGGCGCGACCGCGCTCATGAAGATCGACGCGGCGTTGAAGGCGCTGGCCGCCGCGGACAAGCGGCGCGGCGTCGACACGCTGATCGTGGCCGTGGACCTGGCGTCGGTGATGAAACCCTACAGCGTCGCGCCCGTGCCGGCGCGACCCGACGCCAAGTCGCTCAAGGGCGTCATCGACGCGCTGGCCCATGCGCGTCTGCCGCATTACTTCGTGCTGCTGGGCGGGCCCGACGTGCTGCCGATGGTCCCGCTGAAGAACCCGGCCCATGGCGGCGAGCTCGGGGACTCGGACAAGCTGGTCCCCAGCGACCTGCCCTATGCCTGCGAGGCCGCCTACTCGACCGATCCGAACCGCTTCCTCGGGCCGACGCGCGTCGTGGGCCGCCTGCCCGACCTGCCCGGCGCGACGAAGCCCGACCTGCTGCTCCAGTTGATCCGCGCCGCCGCCCGCCACAAGGGCCTGCCGCGCGACGCCTTCGCCGACAGCTTCGGCCTGTCGGCCGAGGTGTGGCAGGGCTCGACGCGGCTGAGCCTGACCAACACCTTCGGCAATGCCGACCGACTGCACCTGTCGCCGCCCGGCGGCCCGAAGTGGACCAAGGCGGACCTGGCGCCGCGGATGCACTTCATCAACTGCCACGGCGCCGAGGACATGCCCGAGTACTACGGCCAGCGCGACGAAGACTTCCCGGTCTCGATGCGATCGGCGCTGCTGCGTGACCGCGTCACCGCCGGCACCGTGGTCGCGGCCGAGTGCTGCTACGGCGCGCAGCTCTTCGATCCGGCGCAGGCCGACGGCGACTGGCCGATGGCGCTGCGCTATCTGGCCGACGGCGCCTGCGGCTTCCTCGGCAGCACGACGGTGGCCTACGGCCCCAGCGACGGCAACGGCTCGGCCGACCTGATCTGCCAGTATTTCCTGCAACGGGTCCTGGCCGGCGCCTCGCTGGGGCGGGCCCTGCTGGAGGCTCGCCAGAAATTCGCCGGCGAGCGCACCCACCTCGATCCGATGGACCTCAAGACGCTCGGACAGTTCTACCTGCTGGGCGACCCGTCGCTGCAGCCGGTGTCAGGGACGGGGCATGCGCTGTCGCGGACGAAGGCGTTCCGCAAGGCCTTCGCCTCGGTCGAGGATCGCGGCGTGCGTGGCCTGCGGCGCGAGCGGCTCGAGCGCGAGGGGCGCAACCTGGCGCGTTCGTTGCCCCGTCTTCAGTCCACCGACGCCGCGCCCGCCAAGGCCGTCGCCGACGCCGTGCGGCCGATGCTCAAGGAGTCCGGCATCGACGCCGACCACTGCGTCCCCATCAGCTACCGCATCGCCGGCGCGCCGGGCCATCGCACGATCCACGTCTACAAGGGCTGGGTCGATCGCCGGCTGCTGGCGCTGATCGCGACCGAACAGGACGGCCGCCTCCTGCACGTGAGACGCATGCATGCCCGCTGACCTCGACGAATCGACCGCCCCCCGCCCCCACGGAGCAACTGCGCGGCCGCCTGTGCCGCGAGCGCGTCGACGCAGGCAGCAAGAGCGAGCGCCAGGCCTTGCTGCTCGCAGTGGCCGACGGCGAACGCGTCGCGTTGCGCCGCGCCGGCGCCAATCCCTTCCGCGATCCGGAGCTGGAGGCGCTGGAGGGTCAGGTCTTGATCGTCGAAGGCGAACGCCGCGCGCGTTATTTCCTGGTGCGCCACTACACCGTTTGCGCCGAGGATGGCGGGTCGCCGGGGTGATTTCCTCTCTCTCGCGCGGCTACCGGGAGCGAAATCTGCCGGAAGCGGGCGCATGGCCCGCGCATTGGCAAAACCGCGCGCCGCGGTCGGACACCCGTCGGGGCGACTTGCCGGGGACTGCTCGACAGACGTACAACCGGACTCCGTCCCGCGCCGATGCGCTTTCTGATCCCACAAACCGACCAAAAGGAGTAACGCTCATGGCCAAGACCTCTCCCTCCGACCGCCTGCTGACCGACCTGCACCAGGTGGTGACCGACGCCGAATCGCTGCTGCGCGCCACGGCCGACCAGACGAGCGCCGGCGCCTCCGAGCTGCGTGCCCGCGTCCAGTCGACGCTGGACCGCGCCAAGTCCAGCCTGGGCGAGTTCCAGTCCGTGGCGGTCGAACGCGCGAGGGCCGCCAGCAAGGCGACCGACGACTACGTGCATGACAACCCGTGGCAATCGATCGGCGTGGCGGCCGGTGTCGGCCTGCTGATCGGGCTGCTGCTCAGCCGCAAGTAAGCCGCAAGGCGATCGACGACGGCGCTCGCGCCGCCGTCGATCGGCGACCGCCGTCAGTCGTCGCGGTCCAACGACCGCCGGGTCCAGGGTGGCCGTTCAGCGGCCGCTGCTGGCTGGCGCCGCGCAAGGCGCCGCCAATACCGTCACCGCGGTCGTCGCGGGCGGATCCGTTTCCCAGGACTTGGGCGCGGCCAGCCAGCGATCCAGTTCGTCCGCCGGCATGGGCTTGGCGAACAGCCAGCCCTGACCCTCATGGCAGCCCAGCGCCAGCAGATGCTGGCGTTGTTCCTCGGTCTCGATGCCTTCGGCAACGACGCGCATGCCGAGGCTGCATCCCAGGTTCACCACCATCTGCGCGATCGTCGCGCCCGCGGCGGAGCTTTGCGCCTCGCGGACGAAGGCGCGGTCGATCTTGAGCCGTTCGACGTCCAACCGGCGCAACTGGCTCAGCGACGAGAACCCGGTCCCGAAGTCGTCGATCGCGACCGAGGCGCCCGTCCCGCGGATCTCCGCGAGCACGCGCAGCACGGCCGAGACTTCTTCCATTGCCATCGATTCGGTGATCTCCAGCTCCAGCGCGGCGCCGGGCACGTCAGCGTCGGCCAGCGCGCGGCGGACCGTGTCGATGAAGGCGGGATGGCGGAACTGCGCCAGCGAGATATTCACCGCGATGCGGAATTCCGAATAGCCGGCGTCGCGCAACTGGCGCACCTGACGGCAGGCGGTCCTCAGCACGAATTCGCCGATCGGGACGATCAGTCCCGACTGTTCGGCCAACGGGATGAACTGGTCGGGCGGCACGAACCGGCCTTCGTCGGTGCGCCAGCGCAGCAGCGCCTCGGCGCCGATCACGCGGTGCGTGGCCAGCTCGACCTGCGGCTGGTAGACGACGAACAGCCGCCGCTCCTCGAAGCTGGCGCGCAGCCCCTTGAGCAGCTTGAAGCGCTCGCGCGCATCGATGCCCATTTCCGGAGAGAAGTACTGCGACGCGCCGCGGTTGCCCGCCTTGGCGCGCTTGAGCGCGATCTGCGCGTCCAGCAGCAGTTCGGACCCCAGGGCGCGCGACTGGGCCAGGCGCACCAGGCCGGTCGTCGCCGACAGCTGCAGCCGCTCGCCGGAGACGGTGAAGGGATCGTCGAAGACGCTGCCGATGCGCTGGCCGTTGACCATGTCGTCCGGCCCCAGCAGGCCGAAGGCGTTCGACGAGATGCGCGCCATCGCGGTGTTGAACCCGAGCCGCTGCGCCAGCCGCTGCGACACGGCTTGCAGCACCTGGTCGCCGAAGCGGTGACCGAAGGCATCGTTCACATCGGCGAAGTCGTCCAGGTCGATCAGCGCCAGCGTGATGCCTTCGGGCGACTTGAGGTTGTGCTCCAGCAGCTCGATGAAGCGGGTGCGGTTCGGCAGCTGCAGCAGCGGGTCGTTGTACGCCTGGTCCGTCAGCTGTGTGTAGAGCATGACGTTCTCGAAACCGACGGCGATGTTGGAGCAGAACGCGCGCAGCAGCTGGCGGTCGAGCTCGTCGAGTTCGCGCTGGACCTCGACCAGCGCCGCCATCGCACGCCCGCTGGGCAGGCCGAAGAACAGGACGGTGCAGCCGTCCTCGTACAGGTTGTGGCCCACCGACAGGCAGCGCGAGAGCAGTTCGCGGATCTTGCCGGCCGGCACCGCATGCAGCGGGCGGTTGATCAGCGAGCTGTACTGGCCGGCGGCCGCGATCACGCGGGCTTCTTCGCTGACCTCGCCGCTGTGGTGCTTGGGGGCCTGCACGCAGACCAGGCCCTCGGGCAGCGTGCCCAGCAGCGCGCACAGCTGCGTGACCACGCCCTCGGCGAAGCGGTGCAGGCCGTGCTGGCGGCCGAGCTCGGTGCTGGCCTCGACGATCATCTCCAGGCCCTGCCGGTTCGCCTCCAGCGCGCGGATCTGCCGGTACGACCGGATCGCGGCGGTCAGCACCGTGTAGAGCCGGGTGCGGGTCAGCTCCGACTTGGTCTTGTAGTCGTTGATGTCGTAGGCCTGGACCGTCTCGATCTCGGGCGCGTAGCCCGGCTGGCCGGTGCGCAGCACGATGCGCACGGCGCGCTGGCGCAGCTCCTCGCGGATGTGGCGCACCAGTTGCAGGCCGGCGTCGTCGGACTCCATGACGACGTCCAGCAGCACGACGGCGATGTCGGGTTCGTGCCCCAGCAGCGAGCGGGCCTCGGCCGCGGACTTGGCGTGAAGGAAGGCCAACGGCTGGCCCTCGACCTGCAGTCCCTGCATGGCGAGCTCGGTGGCCTTGTGGACGTCGGTGTCGTCGTCGACGATCAGCACCCGCCAGGGCTTGCGCGCCTCATCGGGCTCGTCGGCCGCGTGCTCGTGGTCATCCAGGAACTGCAGCAGGTCATCGTCTTCGACGACGGCGGAGTGCGGCGTGTGCTGGCGATCAGGCATTGAATGGACCTTGTCAGGCAGGCGGCGCGGGGTCCGCGCAACCAGGCGTTACCGCACTGTAGCCCAAGCCCTGCGGGCGGATCGGACAAAGAACGCCCTCGTTTCCCCCGATTCAGTGATAGCTTTGGCACACCGAGAGGACGGACACAGAGGAGAAACAATCGATGGAATCACGCGATCCGGGGCTGACCGAGCGGCTGCGGCGAGTGGCCGATCGGGCGCTCGAACTGGCCCGCGTGCGGCTGGAACTGCTGGGCGTGGAACTGCAGGCGGAGCTGCTGCGTCTGTTCGGCGCGCTGACCGCGCTGTTGCTGGCCTTGCTGCTTGGCGTGGCCGCCTTGCTGATGCTGGTGTTCGCCGCACTCCTGTGGGTGCCTGACGTGTGGCGGGCGCCGGTGGGGGCGGGGCTGGGCGCGGCATTCCTGATCGGCGCCGCGGGGTGCTGGTTCTGGGCGAAGCGGCAACTCGCGGCGGGCAAGCCGTTCGCGGCGAGCGTCGCCGAACTGGCACGAGACCGGCGGGCGCTCGAGCCTGAGGACGGGCCGGCAGGCGGCGGAGTGCGGCCGTGATGTGGGGCGACGCACGTCAGCGGCTCCAGCTGCGGCAGCTCGAACTGCAACTGCGCAGCGCCGAGTTGCGGCTCGGCTTGCGGCACGAGGTGCAGGGGCTGGAAGGTCCGATGCGATGGGCCAACCGCGGCCATGCCCTCTATCGGTTGGCCGGCAGTCTGCCGCGACTGTGGCGGACCGTGGCGGCGCTCGCCGCGGCGGGTGGCCTGGCGGGCCTGATGCGCACGTTCCGGCGGCACGATCCGGAGGCGGCTGACAGCCCGCCGGGACGGATCGCCCGGCTCTGGGCGTGGATCAGCCTGGGATGGAAGGTGTGGCAGTGGGTGAAGCCGGCGCCGCCGGCCGGGCCGTCGACCTCGTCGACGTCGCCGGACGCCGACGACTGCTGATCCGCTGCCTCAGCGCGGGCCGCGCTTGGCGCCCGCTGCTTTTGTGCCCGCTTTTGCGCTGGCGTTTGCGCTGGCTTTTGCGCCGGCCTTCGCGCCCGCCTTCGGCGCCGTGCCGCCGTGCGTCTTGACGAAGGGCGTGGCCGGCGAACGCTGCGGGGTCCGCGCCGCGCCAGTCTCGCGCGGCGGCAAGCCGGTGTGCTGGGTCAGGATCTGGCCCGAGCGCCGGCTTGTTGGGCGCGACCTTCTGGCCGGCCTGCGTCGAGTTCTTGCGCCGTGCCGATTCGTAGCCGCCGTCGGTCGCCGGCTGGAAGGTCGGGATCAGGTGGTGCTTGCCGTTGCCGATCAGGTCGGCGCGGCCCATGTCCTTGAGTGTCTCGCGCAGCAGCGGCCAGTTGTTGGGGTCGTGGTAACGCAGGAAGGCCTTGTGCAGGCGCCGACGGCGCTCGCCCTTGACGATGTCGACCGGCTCGCTGTCGCGCGTCACCTTCTTCAGCGGGTTCTTGCCCGAGTGGTACATCGCCGTGGCCGTGGCCATCGGGCTCGGATAGAAGGTCTGCACCTGGTCCGCGCGGAAGCCGTTGCGCTTGAGCCAGAGGGCCAGGTTCATCATGTCCTCGTCGGCCGTGCCCGGGTGGGCCGCGATGAAGTAGGGGATGAGGAACTGCTTCTTGCCCGCCGCCGCACTGGCCTGCTCGAACAGCTGCTTGAAGCGGTCGTAGGTGCCGATGCCTGGCTTCATCATCTTCGAGAGCGGACCGCCCTCGGTGTGCTCCGGCGCGATCTTCAGGTAGCCGCCGACGTGGTGGGTCACCAGTTCCTGGATGTACTCCGGCGACTCGATGGCCAGGTCGTAGCGCAGGCCCGAGCCGATCAGGATCTTCTTCACGCCGCGCAGCGCGCGGGCGCGCCGGTACAGCTTGATCAGCGGACCGTGGTCGGTGTGCAGGTTCGGGCAGATGCCTGGATAGACGCAGCTGGGCTTGCGGCAGGCGGCCTCGATCTCGGGGCTCTTGCAGCCGATGTGCCACATGTTGGCGGTCGGGCCGCCGAGGTCCGAGATGATCCCGGTGAAGCCCTTGACCTTGTCGCGGATGTCCTCGATCTCGCGGATCACCGAGTCCTCGCTGCGGCTCTGGATCACGCGGCCCTCGTGCTCGGTGATCGAGCAGAAGGTGCAGCCGCCGAAGCAGCCGCGCATGATGTTCACCGAGAAACGGATCATTTCCCACGCCGGGATCTTGGTGGCGTGGTCGTGGCTGCCGTTCTCGTCGGCGTAGACCGGATGCGGGCTGCGGGCGTAGGGCAGGTCGAAGACGTGGTCCATCTCGACCGTCGTCAGCGGGATCGGCGGCGGATTCAGCCAGACGTCGCGGTCGACGCCGCCCGACGAATGCCGCTGCACCAGCGCGCGCGCGTTGCCGGGATTGGTCTCCAGGTGCAGCACGCGGTTGGCGTGGGCGTAGAGGACCGGATCGCTCTTGACCTGCTCGTAGGCCGGCAGCCGGATCACGGTGCGGTCGCGCGGCGTGACCAGCGCGCGGCCGTCGGTCTTCGACAGCGTCTGGCGGATGATCTTGATCGGCTTGATCTCGGGCATGCCCGGCTGAGGCGCAGCACCCGTCGCCGGGGCGCCGGGAGCGCCGGCGGCCTGGGCCTGTTCCTGCTGCTTCGAGCAATCGGTGCCTTGATCGGCGGCCGCTTCCTCGGTCGTCATGTAGGGACTCAGCAGCGCGTCGATCTTGCCGGGGGCGTCGACGTCGGTCGAATCGATCTCGAACCAGCCGTCCAGCGAGACCTCGTCCGGCTTGCGCATGAACGCGGTGCCGCGCACGTCGGTGATCGACTCGATCGGCTTCTTCTGCGACAGGCGGTGCGCGATCTCGATGATCGCGCGCTCGGCGTTGCCGTAGACCAGCAGGTCGGCCTTCGAGTCCACCAGGATCGAGCGCCGGACCTTGTCCTGCCAGTAGTCGTAATGCGCGATGCGGCGCAGCGAGGCCTCGATGCCGCCGATGATCACGGGGACGTCCTTGAACGCCTCCTTGCAGCGCTGCGTGTAGACCAGCGTCGCGCGGTCGGGCCGCTTGCCGGCGCCGCCGCCCGGCGTGTAGACGTCGTCCGAGCGGATCTTCCGGTCCGCCGTGTAATGGTTGATCATCGAATCCATGTTCCCGGCCGCCACGCCGAAGAACAGGTTGGGCTTGCCCAGGGCCCGGAACGCGTCCGGCGAGTGCCAGTCCGGCTGCGCGATGATCCCGACGCGGAAGCCCTGCGCCTCCAGCGTCCGTCCGATGACCGCCATGCCGAAGCTCGGGTGGTCCACGTAGGCGTCGCCGCTGACGATGATGATGTCGCAGCTGTCCCAGCCCAGTTGCGTCATCTCCTCCCGCGACATCGGCAGGAAGGGGGCGGGGCCGAACCGTTTCGCCCAGAACGGGCGGTACGAGGTCAGCGCCTTCTGGCCGGTCTTCTTCAGATCGGACAGTGGACGGGTGGGCGGAGGTGCGATGGACACGGCGGCGGCTCGGGCGTGGGCAACCGGGTATTGTCGCCGCTGACTGGGGTTCTCCCCAGGGCAGCCTGCATAAATGCAGGGCTTTCCAACGGAATAGGCGTCAGTCTCGGGGCGTGGCGGGGTCGGCGGTACGCCGGACGCCATCGTCGCCGCCATGTTCCGCATCGTCGGCCGCGTGGCCGTGACCGGGCAGGTCGTGGCCGCGGCTCGCGTCGCAGACCGGCTGCCGGCCCAGCGCGCCACGCTCGGCGGCGGTCAGCGGCGGGAAGCGGTTCGGCACCACGACCGTCAGCGAGGACAGGTAATGCTCCAGCCGGGCCTGGCCGACCACGATCAGGTCGAAGGCCTCCGGATCCAGGATCCAGTGATGCAGCAGCCCGCCGATCAGCGCCATCAGCCCGATGGCCGCCTGGTGGGCATCGACGTCCTGGGGCAGTTGGCCGAGCGCCTTGGCGCGCTCGAAGGCTTCCCGGTTGTGGGCGGTCCATTCCCGGTGGGCGGCGACCTTGCGGCCGCGGATCGACGCCATCTCGCCGACGAACTCGACACGCAGGTTGGCGATCTCGAAGGCGCGGCGGGTGCGGGCATTGAACGCCGCGCAGTGCATGACGTTCATCAATCTCAGCCGCAGATCGTCCAATGGACGGTCCGGTCCGGGGGACACCGACGCCTCGAAGTCTTCCTCCAACGGCATGGTGGCGCGTTCCATCATCGCGTTGAAGAGCTGGACCTTGTCCTCGAAGTGCCAGTACACGGCCCCGCGGGTCACGCCGGCGGCCTGCGCGATGTCCTGCAGCGAGGTGCGGGAGACGCCGCGCTCATGGAAAAGCTGTTCCGCGGCGTCCAGCAGACGGGCGCGGGTTTCCTGGGCTTCCTGTTTGGTTCGACGAGCCATGTTCCGATTGTAGGAGCACATGGCAGAAACATACATGCATGAATGTATGTATATACTGCGCCACTTTGGTCGAACCGTACCGATGCCGTACGTCGTGGCGGTAGGGCCGCGGTTTGCCCCGTCCGCCCGGCTGTTCGAGCCGGGCCGACCATCTGAATCTGCGAATCTGTACTTCGAGAGGAATCCCATCGTGATCTCTACCCCTCTGACAAGAGCAACGCCGGGGTCGGAGCGCCCGGTCCTGAAGGCCGGCGCACGCATGCTGTATCTGCTGCCGCTGGTGATTTCGATCGCGGCCGTGCTGACCGCGTGCGGCAAGGACGAAAAGGCCGCCGGTGCGCCGGGCGGCGGCATGCCCCCGGCCAACGTCGGCGTGGTGACGGTGGGTCAGCAGGCGGTGGCGCTGCAGACCGAGTTGCCGGGCCGCGTCGAGGCACTGCGCACCGCCCAGGTCCGCGCCCGGGTCAATGGCGTGATCCTCAAGCGCCTGTTCACCGAAGGCTCCGAAGTGAAGGCCGGTCAGGCACTGTTCCTGATCGATCCGGCGCCGTACCAGGCGCAGCTCGACAGCGCCAATGCCAACGTGGCCAAGGCGCAGGCCAATGAAGCCCAGGCCGCCGCGCAGGCCGCGCGCAACAAGCCGCTGGCCGACGCGAAGGCGATCAGCCAGCAGGAATACATCACCTCGGTCGCGACCGCCAAGGCCGCCGCGGCCGACGTGGCCGCCGCCAAGGCGGCCGCGGTGACGGCCAAGCTGAGCCTGGACTACGCCCATGTCTACGCCCCGATCGCCGGCCGCATCGGCCGCGCGCTGGTGACGGAAGGCGCGCTGGTCGGCGCGTCGGACGCCACGCAGCTCGCGCTGATCCAGCAGGTCAGCAGCGTCTACGTGAACTTCACGCAGTCGGCCAACGAGGTGCAGGCGATGCGCCGCGCGCTGGCGGCCGGCCAGCTCCGCAGCGCGGGCACGAACGCCGCACAGGTGGAAATCGTCGGCGACGACGGCACCGTGCTCCCGCGGACCGGCAAGCTGCTGTTCACGGACCTGACGGTCGATCCGACCTCGGGCCAGGTCACGCTGCGCGCCGAAGTGCCGAACCCCGACAGCGCCCTGCTGCCCGGCCAGTACGTCCGCGTGCGCGTGGCGCAGGCGGAGCTGCCGTCGGCGATCCTGCTGCCGCAGCAGGCGGTGACGCGCGGCTCGACCGGCGACACCGTGCTGGTGGTCGGACCCGACAACAAGCCCGCGCCGCGCAAGGTCAAGATCGGCAATGCCATCGGCAACCAGTGGGTGGTGCTCGACGGCCTGAAGGCCGGCGAGAAGGTCATCGCCGACGGCTTCCAGAAGATGTTCGTGCCGGGCGCGCCGGTCAATCCGGTGCCGTTCAACCCGGCCAGCGCCGCCTCCGGCGCAGCGCCCGCGGCCTCGGCCGCGGCGAGCCGCTGAGCGCCTGACGCTCAGGAAGGATCCAAGACATGGCACGTTTCTTCATTGATCGCCCCATCTTCGCGTGGGTGATCGCCTTGTTCATCCTGGTCTTCGGCGGGGTGGCGATCACCCAGCTGCCGGTGGCGCAGTACCCGACCGTGGCGCCGCCCTCGCTGGTGATCTCGGTGGCGTATCCCGGCGCCTCGGCCAAGACGCTGGACGAGGCGGTCGTTTCCGTCATCGAGCAGGAGCTCAACGGCGCGCCCGGACTGGCCTACATGGAATCGATCAGCCAGGCCAACGGCACCGGCTCGATCACGGTCACCTTCGAATCGGGCACCAACATCGACCTGGCGCAGGTCGAGATCCAGAACCGCCTCTCGCGCGCCACGCCGCGCCTGCCGGCGGCGGTCACGCAACAGGGCGTGCGCGTCGACAAGTCGCGTTCGAACTTCCTGCTGTTCGTGACGATGGCGTCCAAGGACGGCTCGATGGACCCGATCGCGCTGGGCGACTACGCCGCCCGCAACATCGTTCCTGAAATCCAGCGCATCCCCGGCGTCGGCCAGGCCCAGCTGTTCGGGTCCGAGCGCGCGATGCGCATCTGGCTGGATCCGGCCAAGATGCAGTCGTACAACCTCAGCCCCGCCGAGGTGAGCGCGGCCGTCGGCGCGCAGAACGCGCTGGTGCCGGCCGGCGTGCTGGGCGACCGCCCGAACACCTCCAGCCAGACCATGTCCGCGACCATCGTCGTGAAGGGTCAGCTCGAGGACAAGGCGCAGTTCGAGAAGATCGTGCTGCGCGCCAACACCGATGGCTCCAAGGTGCTGCTGAAGGACGTCGCCCGCATCGAGCTGGGCGGCCAGAGCTACGCCACCTACACGCGACTGAACGGCCAGCCCTCGACCGGCATCGGCGTGCAGCTGTCGCCCACCGGCAATGCGCTGGGCACCGCCAATGCGATCAAGAAGCGGATGGAGGAGCTGCAGAAGTTCTTCCCCGCCGGGGTCGTCTACACGGTCCCGTACGACTCGTCGAAGTTCGTGAAGATCTCGATCTCCCAGGTGGTCGAGACCCTGATCGAGGCGATCGTGCTGGTGTTCCTGGTGATGTACCTGTTCCTGCAGGACTGGCGCTACACGCTGATCCCCACGCTGGTGGTGCCGGTGGCGCTGCTCGGCACCTTCGGGGTGATGCTGTCGCTGGGCTTCTCGATCAACGTGCTGACCTTGTTCGGCATGGTGCTCGCGATCGGTATCCTGGTCGACGATGCGATCGTGGTCGTCGAGAACGTCGAGCGCATCATGAGCGAGGAGGGCCTGTCGCCCCGTGAAGCGACGAAGAAGGCGATGGGCCAGATCTCCGGCGCCATCATCGGCATCACCACGGTGCTGATCGCGGTGTTCGTGCCGATGGCGTTCTTCTCGGGCTCGGTGGGCAACATCTACCGCCAGTTCTCGCTGGCGATGGTGGCGTCGATGGCGCTGTCGGCGCTGATGGCGCTGTCGCTGACGCCGGCCCTGTGCGCCACGCTGCTCAAGCCGGTCGAGGCCGGCCACCACCACGAGAAGCGCGGCTTCTTCGGCTGGTTCAACCGCGGCTTCTCCCGCACCGCCAAGGGCTACGAAGGCTGGGTGTCCAGGCTGCTCAAGCGCGGCGGCATCATGATGGTGGCGTTCGCCGCGATCGTGGCCGTCGTCGGCTGGCTGTACATCCGCATGCCGACCTCGTTCCTGCCCAACGAAGACCAGGGTTACCTGATCGTCAACGTGCAGCTGCCGCCGGGCGCGACGTCCAACCGGACCGAGCAGGCCGTCGCCGCCGTCGAGAGCTTCCTGCACAAGCAGCCGGAAGTGGCCGACACGATCGGCGTGATCGGCTTCTCCTTCTCGGGCCAGGGCCAGAACGCCGCGCTGGTGTTCGTGCCGCTGAAGCCGTGGGAGGAGCGCGGCGGCAAGGAGCACAGCGCGCAGGCGCTGGCCGGCCGCGTGATGGGCGCGATGATGGTGGGCGTGCGCGACGCGTTCATCTTCCCGCTGTCGCCGCCCCCGATCCCGGAACTGGGCACGGCCACCGGCTTCGCGCTGCGCCTGCAGGACCGCGGCGGCCTCGGCCACGAGGCGCTGCTCAACGCGCGCAACCAGCTGATGGGCATGGCGCAGAAGAGCAAGCTGATCACCGGCATGCGGCCGGACGGCCTCGAAGACGCGCCGCAGCTGCAGATCGACATCGACCGCGAGAAGGCGCAGGCGCTGGGCATCGGTTACGACACGATCGCGCGCACGCTAGGCATCCAGCTGGGCTCGACCTACGTCAACGACTTCCCGAGCAGCGGCCGCATGCAGCGTGTCGTGGTGCAGGCCGATGCGCCCAAGCGCATGACGCCGGAAGACGTGCTGTCCATCAACGTGACCAACGCGCAGGGCGCCAACGTCCCGCTGTCGGCCTTCGCGTCGAGCCACTGGATCACCGGCCAGATGCAGGCCACCCGCTACAACGGCTATCCGGCGATGCGCCTCGCCGGCGACGCGGCAGCCGGCGCCTCGACGGGTCAGGCGATGAAGGAACTCGAGTCCATGATCGCCAAGCTCCCGCCCGGCATCGGGTACGAGTGGACGGGCCTGTCGCGCGAGGAACAGCTGTCGGGCTCGCAGGCCGGCATCCTGCTGGCGTTCTCGCTGCTGGCGGTGTTCCTCTGCCTGGCGGCGCTGTATGAGAGCTGGTCGATCCCGCTGTCGGTGATGCTGGTGGTGCCGCTCGGTCTGCTGGGCGCGCTGCTGGGCGCCACCTTCCGGGAGATGCCCAACGACGTGTACTTCAAGGTCGGCCTGATCACGATCATCGGCCTCTCGGCGAAGAACGCGATCCTGATCATCGAGTTCGCGAAGGACCTGCAGGCGCAGGGCAAGGGGCTGGTCGAGTCGATCCTCGAGGCGGCGCACCTGCGCTTCCGTCCGATCATCATGACCTCGCTGGCCTTCATCCTGGGCGTCACGCCGCTGTTCTTCGCGAGTGGCGCGGGCTCGGCGAGCCAGCGCGCCATCGGCACCGGCGTGCTGTCGGGCATGGTCACCGCGACCTTGCTGGCGGTGGTGTTCGTGCCGGTGTTCTTCCTGGTCGTGCGCCGCTTCTTCAAGGGCAGCGACCGCCAGAACAAGCTGTACGCCCACGAACTGGACGGTCCGGATCCGACCAAGGCCATCGCGGCCGCCAAGAACGCGGACGGAGTCTGAGCATGATGAAGAGCAAACTTTCCGTGATGGCCGCCGCGGCCGCGACCGTGGCGCTGCTGACCGGCTGCGTGAACCTCGCGCCGGACCACAAGCGTCCGGACGCGCCGGTGGCGCCGCAGTGGCCGCAAGGCCCGGGCGCCGAGTCGACCGACGCCAAGGCGGCGACCGAGCTGCAATGGCAGCAGTTCTTCCGTGACGAGCGGCTCAAGCAGTTGATCGACCTCGCGTTGAAGAACAACCGCGACCTGCGCATCGCGCTGCTGAACGTCGACGTCGCACGCGCGCAGGCCAACGTCACGGCGGCGAGCCGCTGGCCGACGGTCAACGCCGGGCTCTCGGCGTCGCGCGGCCCGCAGACCACGTCCAACGGCGACAGCCGCATCGTCAACGCCTACCAGGCGGGTCTGCAGATCACCTCGTACGAGATCGACCTGTTCAGCCGCGTCAAGAACCAGAGTGCCGCGTCCTTCGCGCAGTACCTGGCAACGGGCGAGGCGGCGCGGTCGGCGCAGATCAGCCTGGTGGCCGGCGTCGCGTCGGCCTACCTGGCGGTGCAGGCCGACGAGGAACTGCTGGCGCTGACGCGCCAGACGCTGTCGACGCGCGAGGACAGCCTGAAGCTGATGCAGCTGAAGTTCGACAACGGTGCCGCGTCCAACCTCGACCTGAGCACGGCGAAGTCGTCGTACGAATCGGCGCGTGCCACCTTGGCCCAGGCCGAGCGCACGCGCCAGCAGGACCTGAACGCGTTGACGCTGCTGGTGGGGCAGGGGGTGCCGGATTCGCTGCCGCAGTCCAGGCCGCTGAGCGACCAGACCATGGGCGCGCTGCTGGCGGGCATGCCGTCGCAGGTGCTGGTGAGCCGGCCTGACGTGGTCCAGGCGGAGCAGCAGCTGGTGGCGGCCGAAGCCAACATCGGCGTTGCGCGGGCGGCCTACTTCCCGAGCATCACGCTGACGAGCAGCGTGGGCACGGCGAGCAGCGCATTGCGTGACCTGTTCAGCCAGAGCGCGTGGAGCATCGCGGGTTCGGCGCTGATGCCGATCTTCGACGCGGGGCGCGTGCGCAACAACGTCGATGCGGCCAAGGCCAACCGCGAGATCGCGGTCGCCCAGTACGAGAAGGTCGTGCAGACGGCGTTCCGCGAAGTGGCCGATGCCTTGGCCGGCCGCGCGACGCTCGACGAGCAACTGCGCGCGCAGGATGCGCAGGCGGCCGCGGAAGCGACCCGTCTGGAGCTGGTCGACCTGAGCTTCCGCAACGGTGCGGCGTCGAGCCTGGATCTGCTGGACGCGCAACGCGCGACCTTCGCTGCTCAACAGGCGGCGCTGCAGGTGCGCCTCGCGCAACTGCAGAACCAGGTCCAGCTCTACAAGGTGCTGGGCGGCGGGGTGTCGAGCGGAGCCGTGGTCAGCCAGTGATGGTGGGGCCGGAATGATGCGAGGGGTTCCCGGAGGGATGCCCCTTGCGTCGTGGAGAGCCCGCGCTTGGCGTGCCGACCGACAGCGTCCTGGCGATCAGCGCAGGCGCTTGATCAAGCTCGACGTATCGAAGCGGTTCCCGCCCATCTCCTGCACATCCGCATAGAACTGGTCGACCAGCGCCGTCAGCGGCAACCGGGCGCCATTGCGGCGGGCTTCGTCGAGCACCAGTCCGAGGTCCTTGCGCATCCAGTCCACGGCGAAGCCGAAGTCGAACTTGTCTTCGACCATGGTCTTGCCGCGGTTGTCCATCTGCCAGCTCTGCGCGGCGCCCTTGCCGATGACGTCGAGCACCAGCGGCATGGGCAGGCCGCTCTTCTGTCCGAAGGCGATGGCTTCCGACAGTCCCTGGACGATGCCGGCGATGCAGATCTGGTTGACCATCTTGGCGAGCTGTCCGGCGCCGGCGTCGCCGACGCGGGTGACCGCCTTGGCGAAGTGGATCGCGTAGGGGCGGATCTTGTCGAACACGGACTCCTCGCCGCCACACATGACCGTCAGCGCGCCGTTGACCGCGCCGGCCTGTCCACCGGAGACGGGGGCGTCGATGAAGTGGAGGCCGAGCTTCCCTGCTTCGGCGAAGAGCTCGCGGGCGACCTCGGCCGAGGCCGTCGTGTGGTCGACGAAGACCGCGCCGGGCTTCATGCCGGCGAAGGCGCCGTCGGGGCCCAGCACGACCGAGCGCAGGTCGGCGTCGTTGCCGACGCAGCAGAAGACGATGTCCGCGTCCTTGGCCGCTTCACGCGGCGTCGCGGCGGATTGGCCGCCGAACTCGGAGGTCCAGGCTTGCGCCTTCGCGGGCGACCGGTTGTAGACCGTGACCTGCTGGCCGGCCTTGGCCAGATGGCCTGCCATCGGGAAGCCCATCACGCCGAGTCCCAGGAAGGACACGCGGAGGGACGGAGTCGATTCGTACGAACGCTGGCCGATGCTGCTCATGGAAGGACCTGTCACGGGGTGTTGAAGACCGCGTGATTGTGGCCCTTCCATCGGGCTCGGAACGCTTCAGACGATGGTCAGATGCTCGGTGCCCGACGACAGATCGCCGCTGCGCGCCCGCTCGCTGTTGAGCTTGATCTGCAGGCGCAGGTCGTTCACGGAGTCGGCGTTGCGCAGCGCGTCCTCGTAGGTCACCTTGCCCATCTCGTAGAGATCGAACAGCGCCTGGTCGAAGGTTTGCATGCCGAGCTCGCGCGAGCGCTTCATGATCTCCTTGATCTCGCCCACCTCGCCCTTGAAGATCAGGTCGCTGATCAGCGGCGTGTTCAGCAGGATCTCGACCGCGGCGATCCGGCCCTTGCCTTCCTGGCGCGGCAGCAGCCGCTGCGACACCAGCGCCTTCAGGTTGAGCGACAGGTCCATCAGCAGCTGCGCGCGCCGCTCTTCCGGGAAGAAGTTGATGATCCGGTCCAGCGCCTGGTTGGCGCTGTTGGCGTGCAGCGTGGCCATGCACAGGTGACCCGTTTCAGCGAAGGCCACCGCGTGCTCCATCGTCTCGCGGTCGCGGATCTCGCCCATCAGGATCACGTCCGGCGCCTGGCGCAGCGTGTTCTTCAGCGCCTGCTCCCAGCCTTCGGTGTCGAGGCCGACCTCGCGCTGGCTGACGATGCAGTTCTTGTGCGGGTGCACGAACTCGACCGGGTCCTCGATCGTGATGATGTGGCCGTAGGTCGTCTGGTTGCGGTGGTCCACCATCGCCGCCAGCGAGGTGCTCTTGCCCGAACCGGTCGCGCCCACCAGGATCACCAGGCCGCGCTTGGTCTGCACCACGTCCTTGAGGATGTGCGGCAGTTCCAGCGACTCGACGGTTGGCAGCGTCTGCGGGATCGTCCGCAGCACCAGCGCCACGTGGCCCTGCTGGATGTAGGCGTTGACGCGGAAGCGGCCGATGCCTTGCGGCGAGATCGCGAAGTTGCACTCCTTGGTGCGTTCGAAATCGGCCGCCTGCTTGTCGTTCATGATGGCCCGCGCCAGCTGCAGCGTGTGCTGGCCGGTCAGCGGTTGCGGCGACACCTTGGTCACCTTGCCGTCGACCTTGACCGCCGGCGGGAACTCCGCCGTCAGGAACAGGTCGGAGCCCTTGCGCGACACCATCAGGCGAAGCAGGTCGTTGATGAACTTGGTGGCCTGATCGCGTTCCATGGCGGCGTCCTGTCCTGTGTGCCGGGGCGTGGCGGTCACCCGCCCGCGCCCGGTCGATTTGTCGTTGTGGTGGCGGCCGGCCCGCTCAGCCCGGGAAGTTCTCAGGCATCTTGGCCTTCGCGCGAGCCTCGGCCGGCGAGATGATGTTGCGGCGGACCAGGTCGGTGAGGTTCTGGTCCAGCGTCTGCATGCCCAGGTTGTTGCCCGTCTGGATCGACGAGTACATCTGCGCGACCTTGTTCTCCCGGATCAGGTTCCGGATCGCCGAGGTGCCCAGCATGATCTCGTGCGCCGCGACCCGGCCGTTGCCGTCCTTGGTCTTGCACAGCGTCTGCGAGATCACCGCCTGCAGCGACTCGGACAGCATGGCGCGGACCATGTCCTTCTCGGCGGCGGGGAAGACGTCGACGATCCGGTCCACCGTCTTGGCGGCCGACGACGTGTGCAGCGTGCCGAAGACCAGGTGGCCCGTTTCCGCGGCGGTCAGCGCCAGGCGGATGGTTTCCAGGTCGCGCATTTCGCCGACCAGGATGCAGTCCGGGTCCTCGCGCAGCGCCGAGCGCAGCGCGTTGGAGAAGCTCAGCGTCTGCGGACCCACCTCGCGCTGGTTGACCAGGCACTTCTTGGATTCGTGGACGAATTCGATCGGGTCCTCGACGGTCAGGATGTGGCCGTACTCGTTCTCGTTGAGGTGGTTGACCATCGCGGCCAGCGTCGTGCTCTTGCCTGAACCGGTCGGTCCCGTCACCAGCACCATGCCGCGGGGCTTCATCGCCAGCTCGGTGAACACCTTCGGGCAGTTCAGCTGCTCGAGCGTCAGGATCTTGCTCGGAATCGTCCGGAACACCGCCCCGGCGCCGCGGTTGTGGTTGAACGCGTTGACGCGGAAGCGCGCCAGGCCCTGGATCTCGAACGAGAAGTCGACTTCCAGCGTCTCCTCGTAGGCCTTGCGCTGGGCGTCGCTCATGATGTCGTAGACCATGTCGTGCACCTGTCGGTGCTCGAGCGCTTCGACGTTGATGCGGCGCACGTCGCCATGGACGCGGATCATGGGGGGCAGCCCGGCGGACAAGTGAAGGTCGGAGGCCTTGTTCTTGACCGAGAATGCCAGCAGTTGGGTGATGTCCATGGGATGAGGAAAAGCGTGGGCGATTATGGCGACGATCTCCGAGAACATACAACAGCTCCATGGCCGCATTGAGAGGGCTTGCCAGCAGGCGTCGCGGCCTGTCGACAGCGTCACGCTGCTGGTGGTAACAAAGACTTTCCCGGCCCCGGATGTGAGAGAGGCCTTCGAGGCGGGGGAGCGCCGCTTCGGCGAGAACTACGTCCAGGAGGGCGTCGACAAGATCGACGCCCTGGCCGATCTGCGCGGACAGGTCGAATGGCACCTGATCGGCCCGCTGCAGAGCAACAAGACCCGCGTCGTGGCCGAGCGCTTCGACTGGGTGCACGGCGTGGACCGCCTCAAGATCGCCCAGCGGCTGGCGGAACAGCGGCCCAAGGACCTGCCGCCCCTGAACGTCTGCCTGCAGGTCAACATCAGCGGCGAGGACAGCAAGAGCGGCCTGGCACCGGCGGAGGTCGCCGGCGTGGCCCGGGCCGTCGCCGCGCTGCCGGCGCTGCGGCTGCGGGGGTTGATGGCCATCCCCGAGCCGGCGGCCACGCTGGAGGATCAGCGCCGGCCGCACCGCGCGCTCGCCGGGTTGATGGCCACGTTGAACCGGGACCTCGGCCTGGGCCTGGACACGCTCAGCATGGGCATGAGCGCCGACATGGACGCCGCGATCCTCGAGGGCGCCACGATGGTGCGCGTCGGCTCGGCGATCTTCGGCGCGCGTCCCAGACCGGAGCCTCCGTCCGATCCGTCTCCCCCGGCGGCCTGAATGGATGCGCCGCAGCGCCCCGCAGAGCTGGTACCCCAGACGCCGGGCAGCCTGTCTGTCCGGGCGCTGTGGCGCGAGGGGCGTACGGCGGAGCGCGCGTGGCTGCTCGGCGGCTGGCTCGCCACGATCGCCGCGTGCGTCGTGCTCGGACTCGTCACGATCCGCGAAGGCTGGTCCGGCATCCCGGTCGACCTCGGCGGCGCCAACGCGTTCCTGACCTTCTATCCCCCGGTTCCGTTGTGCCTGTGGTGGACGCTGTGCTTCGGCTGGCGGTGGGGGGCCGTGCCGGCCTGGCTGGCGACCTTCGTCCTGGCGCTGGCCGCCGGCATGACGACGCCCTGGGCGGCACTGTTCGCCTGCGCCAATCCGCTGGGGCTGGGCGTGCTGGCGCTGGGCTACCGTGCCGTCGACGCCCCGCGCGGGCTGGGCAGCCTGCGCGCCTGGCTGTTCTTCGTGCCGCTGTGCTTCGTCGCGGCGGTGTTCAGCTCCTCGGGCGCGCTGATCTGGAACTTCAGCCACGACCTCCCCGCGCATCGCCAGCTGCCGATCTGGCAAGGCTGGTGGCTGGGCGCGTTCCTGCAGAGCGTCCTGCTCGGCGGACCCTTGATGGCGCTGACCTGGCCCCGCCTGTCACGGTGGATCGCGGCGCGGCCGGTGCTGTTCACGCCGCCACCCACCGGCCGGCGGGCGATGGGCCTGGGCCTGCTGTTCTCGATCGTGCTGGCGGTGCAGGGCTACGGCCTGGTCAGTCTTGGGTTGGGCTCGCTGCAGCTCCGGACCGCGCTGGGCAGCCACGATTGGGCGAAGCTGGATGAAGCCTCCCGAGTCATGCTCAGCACGGCCTGGGTGTTCTTCTGGGTCTTCACGCTGATCGTGCTGTTCGTCGCCCAGTTCGGCTACCAGGCGCTCTCTCGCTGGCTGCGCTCGACCGAGGCGCTCGTGACGCAACTGGCGCGGGTGAACGCGGAACTGGAGCAGCGCTCGCGCACCGACGGGCTCACCGGCCTGGCCAACCGCATGGCGACGGAGGAGGGCCTGCGCGCCTTGCTGCGCACGGTGCGGCGCTACCGGACGCCGTCCGCGCTGCTCATGCTCGATATCGACCACTTCAAGCAGGTCAACGATCGTCACGGCCACGCGGCCGGGACGCAGTGATCCGTTCGTTGGCGCAGGTGCTGAAGGCGTCCTCGCGCGACGTGGATCTGCCCGGGCGTTTCGGCGGAGAGGAATTCGTCATCGGGCTCGCCCACACGGACCTGCCCGGCGCTCGCCGTTTCGCGGAACGGCTGCGCGAGCGCATCGCGGCCACGCCGGTGGCGATCGACCCGAAGGATGGCGGCGCGGCGTCGGTCGCGTACACCGTCAGCATCGGCGTCACCGTGCTGCGCGACAGCGATCCGGGCATCGAGGACGTGCTGCGTCGCGCGGACGCGGCGATGTACCGGGCGAAGGAGGGCGGGCGCAATCGTGTCGAGGTCCTCGACACGGACGCCGCATCGCTGCCCGAGGCGGCGCCGCCGACGCCAGGCAAGGCCTGACCCTTGCCGGACCCGGACGCCCGCGGTTACTGCGCGGGTACGTGCTCCGCGCCGACGTCCTGCGCAGGAATATGCAGGAATCATGAAACCCCGCCGAGCGGCTCATTAGGGCTTCTACCAAGTGGTTCGGACGGCCGTTTTCATTCAGTTGCAAGTGACGCGTCAGAATTCACGGGGCCTCGAACAGGCCATGGATTCCCTGAATCAAGTCCAACGATGATCGCGCCGAAGCCGATGGTCGGTCCGCACGGCGGCGCCACGAGCGCTCGAAGCTCGCCGCGGTCGGCCATTCAAACAACTCAATCGTTGCGAGGGAATCGATGTCGTTTCTGTCCCGCCTGCGTATCGGCCAGCGCCTGACGCTGAGCTACGCGCTGCTGATCCTGCTGCTGGTCGTGATCGGCGCCTTCGGCGCCCACAACGCCAGCCGCCTGTCCCATGACCTGAGCACGACGGCCAATTCCAGCCTGGTGAAGATCGCGCTGGCCAACGCGCTGGAGAGCGACGTCAACGTCATCGCCCGCGCCTCGCGCGACCTGCTGCTGCTGGACACCGCCAACGCGATCAAGCGCCAGAAGGCCGACATCGCCGCTGCCCTCGAAGACGGCCAGAAGCAGCTGACCGAACTCGACGGCAAGGTCTCCGACGCCAAGGACAAGGAACTCGCCGCCAAGGTGCGCGATGCCCAGACCAAGTTCGTCGACGCGGTGTCGAAGTTCCTGAAGGTCCAGCAGGACGGCAGCCCCGACGAAGCCCGCGAAGCGCTGATCAAGGACGTGCGTCCCGCGCAGAAGGACTACCAGGACACGCTCAAGAGCCTGGTCGACCTGCAGTTCGCCAACGGCCGGGATCTCGCCGAAGGCGGCGCCAAGCTGGCCAACCAGTCGATCGTCATCACCGGCATCCTGGTGGTGATCGCCGTGATCATCGGCAGCGTGGGCGGCCTGACGATCGCCCGCTCGATCATCGTGCCGGCCCGCAAGGCCAAGGACGCCGCCCAGGCGATCAGCTCCGGCGACCTGTCGCAGCACATCGAGGTCGAAGGCTCCGACGAACTGGCGCAGATGCTGCACGCCATGCGCGACATGCAGACCGCGCTGTCCGGCGTCGTCGCCAGCGTCAGCTCGGCGGCCGGCGAAGTGGCCCAGAACTCCAACGAGATCGCCGGCAGCAACGTCGATCTGTCGGACCGCACCGCGCGTTCCGCCGAGAGCCTGCAGAACACCGCCGCGTCGGTCGAGCAGATCGCCTCCAACCTGAACGGCGCCAGCGAGCTGACCCGCAAGGCCGCGAGCATCGCGACCAAGGCGCGCCAGTCGGCCTCGGCCGGCGGCACCGTGGTGAGCCAGGTCGTGTCGACGATGGAAGAGATCAGCGCGAGCTCGCGCAAGATCGGCGACATCATCGGCGTCATCGACGGCATCGCCTTCCAGACCAACATCCTGGCGCTGAACGCCGCCGTGGAAGCGGCCCGTGCCGGCGAGCACGGCAAGGGCTTCGCGGTGGTGGCGTCGGAAGTGCGGGCGCTGGCCTCGCGCTCGGCGCAGGCCGCCAAGGAGATCAAGGTGCTGATCCAGGAATCGTCCGTCAAGGTCGAGAACGGCACCGCCCTGGTCAACAACGCCGGCGCGACCATCCGCTCGGTCGTCGACGAGGTCAACAACATGGGCCAGCTGATCGAGGAGATCTCGCACTCGGCCCAGGAGCAGGCGGCCGGCGTCGGCGTCGTGAACAACGCGATGAACGAGCTGGACCGCGCGACGCAGCAGAACACCACGCTGGTGGACGAACTGACCCGCTCGACCGACTCGCTGCGCGACAGCAGCTCGCGCCTGGTGCAGGCCGTGGGCTTCTTCAGCACCGCGCGCGCCGCCTCCTGAATCCCCAGTTCCTACCGGAAACCCGTTTTCCTCATCCAAGACGTACGAGGTCCCCCATGAGCAAGCATCTCACCACCACCGTTTCCCGCACCCTGCTGGGCCTGGCCGCCGCGCTGGTCCTGGCCGCCGGCGCCCATGCCACGCCGAAGATCGTCAAGAAGGTGCCGCCGGAGTTCCCGGCCGAGGCCGCCCGCCAGTCGATCTCGCAAGGCTCCGTGCGCGCCAAGATGAACATCGAGCCGGATGGCAAGGTCTCGGGCGTCGAGATCCTGGAAGCCGAACCCCGCAAGGTGTTCGACAAGGCCGTGACCCGCGCGCTGATGGACTGGAAGTTCGAGCCCAGCGGCCAGAAGGAAACGCACGAGGTCAAGCTCGTGTTCAAGAACGAGGACTGATCGCCGTCGCCGGTCCCCTGGGCCGGCCGCTCGATGTCACCGAAGGGCCGCGCAAGCGGCCCTTGTCTTTTGCAGCCGGCAGGCGGCGTCTTCAGCATCGAATCCCCAGGCACGTGCCCGCTCCTGTGTCGATCCGGCCCCGGGCGTCACATCATGCGTTGTCGCTTGGTCGGCGGCTCGGTCACGACGTCGGTCGCGAGTCTGGCCCGGATGTGCCTCAGTTCCGGGAGCAGCGTATCCAGGCGGGTCTGGTGGAGGGCCGCGTCGATCGCCTTCAGCTTTTCGAAGGTGGCCGCTTGCAGCGCCTCGTCCTCGCCCCCGTCCTCGCCCTCCTCCTGCAGGCGTTCGTAGTCCCTCAGCACTTCCTGTCTGGCCTCGCGCAGGGCCCTGCAAGCGGGTTCCTGGTCGACGCGGGACTGCAGCATGTCGCCCAGCGGATCGTTCTCGACCGACAGGAGAAGCACGACGCCGGGGCAGTCGTCATCGGACTCGGCGGTGACCAGCGCGAGCGCCGCCTCCTGGAACTTCTCGCTGCGTGTCGCCGAGTTCCAGTCGTCGCCCGCGCCGACAGCGCCGAAGACCGGCTTGTCGGCGACGCGGACCCGATCGGCGCCCAGCAGTCCGGCGAGCACCCGCGACACGTGCCAGCGCAGCACCATGGCCTCCTCGAGCACCTCGTCGAAATCGGGCTGGCGCTGTACGCAATCCGCGTCGACGCGCGCGAGGCAGGCCTGGACGAAGGCATTGCCGGCCACTTCAGACAACGAGCTCGCCTCCGTCGCATCCCGCATCGCTGACATGGCCGACAAGGTCAGCATGCCGGCGTCCACGCAAGGGCCGACCGGCTGTTCGACCATGGCGCGGCAGCGGCGCGCGAAGTCGGTATCGGTGGCGAGTCCGTCGACGATGGTGGCCAGGTGGGCGCAGAAGGCGATGTCCCTGGCGCTGAATTCCCCGACCACCGCGCGCAGCTGACGCACGTTGGCGATGTAATCCAGCACCGGTTCGCCGTCGGGCAGGACGTTGACGGCGCGCGCCCGCAGCGCGGGCGGGAGCCGGCCTTCCGGCCACAGCGCCCGGATCGGTTCCAGGCGCTGCCGATTGGCGTTGCGACGGCGGTGGAACAGCACCCCCTCGACGCCGGAGGTCCAATCGGGTGGAAGGGCGTCGGGCGGCAGCGACCGGCCGCGCTCCGGCAGCCGGATCAGATAGAGCGACGGCAGTGCGCCGCTCAGGTGGCCGATTCGCCTCGCCAGGTCCGCGGGTGCCAGTTCGTGCGTGTGGTGCAGCGTGACGACGGAGATGTCGGCGTCACGCAGGCTCGAGGGGAGCGTCGAATGCGACAGCGGTGGCGTCGCGATGTCGATGTGACGGACGCCCAGACGGTCCAGCAGCTTGGCCATGCCATCGCTGGCGTGCAGCCGTTCGCCGCGCCAGATCAGCGTGCCGCGATCGTTCAGGCTGTCCGGCGGCACCAGCTTCAACAGCGCGTTCATCGGGGGCAGCGCGCAACCGCGACGCAGCATGGGGGCGGACAGCAGGATCCGTCCGTCCGGGTTGGCCGCCCTCTCGCAAAGCAGTTCCACCCAACGTTCCCGACGCACGCCTTCACGGCCCTGCGCCTGACGAGCCCACGCGACGAGTGCGGCGGGGTCTCGATGTCACCGGTGTAGCGCGACAGGGGTGCACCGCTGAGTCCCGCCACGGCCGGGGCGTGCGCCACCCGTGTCATGCGCAGGTGGCCATGCGTCGCCAGACGCAACAGCGACATCTGCTCCGGTGACGGGGTGGCAGTCGGGTCGTCGACCAGATCGTCCAGGACGGCAAAGGCCTGCGCGCGCAGCCATTCGTGCGCTGCGGTGATCAGTCTGCGATCCAGGGACGCCAGGTGCGCGCGCAGTGACGCCGGACCGTCGAGCGAGCGCGGGATGACGGCGAGGTCCAAGGCTGAGCCGGGACTGTCGAGCGACAGCAGGTTGGTCGACGGCAGCCATTGCACGGATTCGAGCGAGGGCAGGTCGACCTCGGACGCGACGTGCGACTCCCGCGGGCTGCGACCGCTGGTCATCAACGGGGCGAGGCCTGTCGCCTGGCGGCGTACGACCAGTGACGGTGGTCTCGACGAAGTGTGCTGATCGGCGACCCGCCCGGACGTCGAACGCCCGTCGTCGCCGTCGGGATCCGGCGTCTCGATGTCGCTCAGCAGGCGTTCGAAGAAGGGGATGTTCAATCCCGCGCCGGGTGTCCTAAGCGGTCCCTCAGGGATCGGTCCGGGGGACGTCACGGGATCGATCCCATCGATCGTTGGCCAGACGGCGCCGGGCGACGGCAAGGACCGGCCCGAGGTGAAGGGTGTGCCCGGCGTGCTCTCAGGCGTCTGCAGGCTGTCGATCGACGACAGGCTCGAGATCGATGACGTCGGAGGGGAGTCCGACGGATCCGGCGAGGCGGGGCGCGGCAGGCAGGATTGAGGCATCTCCCTGGCGGCCTGGAGCACTTCCACCAGCAACATCACCCGTCGTGCCGGTAAGGCGTCGGGTTGTGGCCGCGCGTGTGCGGCCGCCAGGGCCGCAGTGAGGTCGTCTCGCATCACGCGGTCGACCAGCTGGCAGATCTCGGCGGCGGTGGCTGCAGAGATGGGCGGACAGCTTGCGCCGGCGGTGGCGCGAATCTGATCCAGCAGTTCCGGCACGCCCGCCGCATTCAGGCGTCGCCATGCAATGCGAGTGCCGGAGTGCAATTCGGCCATCGGCCCCAGCGCCGCGATCGATGCCCGGGGATCGCCCGCCTGCAGTTGCCGACCCAACAAGTGACGCAGTTGGCCGCGTCCATCCGTTCTGACCGTGCCGGCGATTTCCGCAGGCGCAGCGGTGCCCGCCCATCGAGCAAAGACGTCGCTCGCCGAAAGCGGACGGACGCCGGGCTCCGATCCGGCCTGGCAGGACGAGGCGGTCGGCGCGAACGACGACGGCAGGGTCGATGCCGACCTGTCCAGGTCGCCGAAGTCGGGATGAGGATGAGTGGATTCGGGACGAAGAGGGTTCATGGGGCACGTTCTGGGGTAAGCGGAGCTTCCTCAGTGTTCACACGGCTCCACTCGACCTGTCCTACACTCCTGCCCCATGTCCCGCCTGAACGCACCCGGTCCGCGCCGGCTCCTCTGGAGCCGCTGGCTGGTGCTCGCGTTGCTGAGCCTGACCCTGCCGTTGCAGGGCGCGCTGGCCGCGACGATGGGCATCGGCATGGCGCTGATGCCGTCGAACGCGGGCGCGGCCGTGATGACGATGCCGAGCGACTGCGAGGACATGGGTCACGACCTGTCCGCCATGGCGGGGATGTCGCAGGACATGCCCGGCATGGACCACGCCGGCATGACCGCGACGGGCCACGCTGCGTGGCAGGACGACGGCGCGGATCATGCGTCCACCTCCGATCATCATTGCGGCATCTGCCTGCAGTGCTGCATCGGCGCCGCGATGCCGGTCGCCCCGCTGACACCGGCCGCGCACGACCTGCGCGACGCCGCGCCCTCGCTCGACGCCCACGGTGCGCCCGAGCAGTCTCCCCAGCCGCTTGAGCGGCCTCCCAAAGCCTTCCTCGCCTGAACGCCGGCGCCCGTCCTGGACGAGGCGCCGTCCGAGCCGTCATCCGTCTGCGCCTTCGCAGCGGATCGGCATCGATCCTGTTCATCCGCGAGGAAGCCATGTCTTCTCGTTTCATTCCCGCACTCGCGCTGACGATGTGCCTGGGCGCCGCCATGGCCGCGCCGCCCGATCCCGCCGACGCGCGCCAGGGCGCCGCCCCGCCGCGACCCAAGCCTCCCGCCGCCGCATCGAGCGCCGCGGTCGTCGATCCCGGCGTCGGCGACTGGCGCCAGGCCAACCGTCGCGTGCTCGACGCCGGCGGCTGGCGCGCATTGCTGCGTGAGAGCCAGGCCGCCTCGGCGCCGGCCGGCGGCCATCATCACCATTGAGGAGCGTCCGATGTCCTCCACGATGACCTCCGGTCGACCCGAAGGCCGGTATACGCCGCGGCTGTTGGCACTGGCGGTGGCCTTCACGCTGTCGGCCTGCGCCTCGCTGTCGCCGGAGCAGGCCGCCGCGCCCGTCCAGCAGAAGAGCCGCGACTGGCTCGGTGCCGACCTGCCCCTGCAGCGTTCCGACGATCAACGCGCCGCCGCGCGCGCGCGCACCGAGGCGCTGCTCGCGCAACCGCTCGACGCGCAGGGCGCGGTGCAGCTGGCGCTGCTCAATCACCGCGGCTTGCAGGCCGGGCTGTACGGCCTCGGCATGGCGGAAGCGGAGCGCGTGCAGACGCTGCTCTGGCCGAATCCGGTGCTCAACATCGGCCGGCTGGTCCGGGGTGACGAACGCGAGATCGAACGCGGCCTCCAGTTCAACCTGCTGAGCCTGCTGGGCCGCGGTGCCCGCCAGGACGCCGGCGCCCGGGCACTCGAACGCGAGCAGGCCCGCGTCGCGCAGCAGTTGCTCGACGTCGCCGGCCAGGCACGCCGCGGCTGGATCCAGGCGGTCGCGTCGCAGGAGCAACTGCGGCATGCGCGGACGGTGCTCGACTCGGCGTCGGCAGGCGCCGAGCTCGCGCTGCGGATGCGCCAGGCCGGCAACGTCAGCGCGTTGCGACTCGCTCGCGAGCGCAGCGTGCTCGCCGAGGCGCAGCTCGCGCTGGAACAGGCGCAGTTGCAGGCCGAGGGGGACCGCGAGGCGCTGATCCGCGCGATCGGTCTGTGGGGTGACGACCTTGCCGCGCTGAAACTGCCCGAGCGCCTGCCGGACGTGCCCGCCGATTTCCGGACCGCGGACGACGTCGAACGCCAGGCCGTCGCGCAACGGCTGGACATCCTGGCGGCGAAGCGCGAGTCGGAGCAACTGGCCGCGCAACTGGGGCTCACGCGCCGGACCGGCCGGGTCAACGTGCTCGAACTCGGTCTGCAACGCAACAGCAGCAACGAGGAGCCGACGCAACGCGGCGTCGAGCTCAGCGTCGAGCTGCCGCTGTTCGACTGGGGTCAGGCGCGTGTCGCCGGTGCTCGCGAGGCCTACGGCCAATCGCTGGAACGGACCGCGCAGATCGCGATCGAGGCGCGTTCCGAAGTGCGCGTCGCGCGTGCGCGCGCCGAGGCCGCCTGGCGCATCGCGCGGCGCCATCACGACGATGTGCTGCCGCTGGCCAGGCAGGTCTCCGACGAGACCCTGCTCCGCTACAACGGCATGCTGATCGGCGTGATGGACCTGCTCGCCGACGCGCGCGCGCAGGCACGCGCCGTGTCCGCGACGCTGAACGCGCAGCGCGACTTCTGGCTCGCGGAATCCGAGCTGTCGCAGAGCCTGCTCGGCCCCTTGCGCGACGGCGCCACCGCGGCCTCCTCTTCTTCTTCTTCATCGACCGCCGGCGCGCCTGAAGCCGCTGGCGGCGCCGCGCACTGAGCGCGCGGCATCGAAAGGACCTTCCGATGATTTCCCGGAGAAACCTCTTCGCCCGAGCGGCCGCTGGTGCGGCGCTCGGCGCTGCCGGCGCGGTGAACGCGAGCGGGGTCTCGCGCGTCGCCATGGCGGCGCTGCCCGAGCCCGCCCTGCGCGACAACGCCGAGACGGCCCCGCCGCTGGTGCCGCCGAACGGCCGGCCCTACAACCCGGTCGTCACGCTCAACGGCTGGACGCTGCCCTGGCGCTTGCGCGACGGCGTCAAGGAGTTCCACCTCGTTGCCGAGCCGGTGCTGCGCGAACTGGCGCCCGGGTGCACGGCGCACCTGTGGGGCTACAACGGCCAGTCGCCCGGTCCCACCATCGAGGTCGTCGAGGGCGACCGCGTCCGCATCTACGTGACCAACAAGCTGCCCGAGCACACCAGCGTGCACTGGCACGGCCAGCGGCTGCCCAACGGCATGGACGGCGTGTCGGGCCTGACCCAGCCGGCGATCAAGCCGGGCGAGACCTACGTCTACGAGTTCGTCGCGCGGCGTCCCGGCACCTTCATGTACCACCCGCACGCCGACGAGATGACGCAGATGGCCATGGGCATGATGGGCTTCTGGGTCACGCATCCGAAGGGCCGGCATCCGCAGATCGCCGAGGTGCAGCGCGACTTCTGCTTCCTGCTGTCGAGCTACGACATCGATCCCGGCAGCTACACGCCGCGCACGATGACGATGACCGACTTCAACCTGTGGACCTGGAACAGCCGCGTCTTCCCCGGCATCGACACGCTCAACGTGCGCCAGGGCGACCGGGTGCGGATCCGCGTCGGCAACCTGACGATGACCAATCACCCGATCCATCTGCACGGGCACGAGTTCGAGGTCACCGGCACGGACGGCGGCCCCGTGCCGAAGACGGCGCGCTGGCCGGAGGTCACGACCGACGTCGCGGTGGGGCAGATGCGGCAGGTCGAGTTCCTCGCCGACGAGCCCGGCGACTGGGCGATCCATTGCCACAAGAGCCATCACACGATGAACGCGATGGGGCATGAGGTGGACACGCTGATCGGCGTGGATCACCGCGGTCTCGCGTCGCGCATCAACAAGGTCATCCCGGACTACATGGCGATGGGCGAACGCGGCATGGCCGACATGGCCGAGATGGAGATGCCGCTGCCCGAGAACACCGTGCCGATGATGACCGGGCAGGGGCCCCACGGCTCGCTCGAGATGGGCGGCATGTTCAGCGTGATCAAGGTGCGCAAGGACCAGAGGCCCGGCGACTACGGCGATCCGGGTTGGTACGCGGCTCCGGCGGGCACGGTCGCCCGCCCCGTGGCGGCACCGGCCGGCGCGCCGATCGCCCCCGCTCCGAAGCCTGCCGCCGCTCCCGCCGCGGAACCGTTGCGCGTCCGCAAGCCCGATGGACACGGACATCAGGGGCATTGAGCTCCGACGCCCCCCACATTCACGAATTCTGAAAGTCATCATCATGAACCGCATTCACACCACTTTCGCCGCCCTCGTCGTTGTCCTGACCGCTGCCGCTTTGCCGGTCCGCGCGCAGGAGCATTCGCATGAAGGCCATGAACAGCACGCGCAGGCGACCGACGCCGCGACGCCGTCTTCGCAGGACTGGATCCCGGCCGAGGTCCGTCGCGTCGATGCCGCGCAGCAGAAGCTCACGCTCAAGCACGGCGACATCCGCCACCTCGACATGCCGGGCATGACGATGCCGTTCCGGCTGGCGCCCGGCGTCGTCAGCGCGGCGCAGCTGTCCGCGATCAAGGTCGGCGACAAGGTGGAGGTCCGCATCGAGTCACGCGACGGCGCACCGACCATCGTCGAGCTGCGTCCGGCGACTGCCTCGAACTGAGGGCAGGCCGCCGCTGGTTCAGGGACGGCTGTGCTTGAGGTTTTGACGCTCGCCGTCAAGGCCTCATGCACTGGCGGCCAAGCGCTGAGAAGACGCAGGTGGAAAGCTGCTTCCCGGATCGCGGACAATCGCCCCCATGGCGATTCAATGGTTTCCCGGGCACATGCACAAGACCCGGGGCGCGATCCGCGAGCGCATGAAAAGCGGGATCGACGTGGTCATCGAGATGCTCGATGCCCGCGTGCCCGCGAGCAGCGCCAATCCGCTGCTCGCGCAGCTCACGCAGGGCCGGCCGGCGCTGAAGCTGCTCAACAAGCAGGATCTGGCCGATCCGGCCCGCACGGCGGAGTGGCTGGCGTTCTATCGCGCGCAGCCGGACACGCAGGCCGTTGCGATCCACCAGGGCCAGCCCGGCCTGGCGAAGATGATGGCGGCCGAGTGCCGGGCGCTGGCGCCTCACCGCGGCGGGCTGGACAAGCCGTTGCGCGTGCTGATCTGCGGCATCCCGAACGTCGGCAAGTCGACCCTGATCAACACGCTGGTCGGCAAGCGCGCCGCGGCCACCGGCGACGAGCCTGGCATCACCAAGATCGAGCAGAAGATCCTGCTCGACAAGGGTGTCTACCTGTTCGACACGCCGGGCATGCTGTGGCCCAAGATCCGTGTGCCGGAAGCGGGCATCAACCTCGCCGCCAGCGGTGCGATCGGCCGCAACGCCTTCGAGGAGGAGGTGGTGGCGCTGGACCTGCTCGGCTATCTGCGCCGTTACTACCCGCAGTCGCTGAAGAGCCGCTACCAGCTCGAGCCCGACGCCTCGCTGCTCGACGGCGAGGTGCTGCAGCTGATCGGCAAGCGGCGCGGCGCGGTGCTCTCCGGGGGGCGCATCAACATGCAGAAGGCCGCCGAGGTCCTGCTGTACGACCTGCGTCAGGGGCAGCTCGGGCGCATCACGCTGGAGACGCCGGTTGAGTTCGAGGAGTGGACCGTCGCCGCCGAAGCCGCTGAAGCAGCCAGGATCGCCGAGAAGGAAGCCCGCGCCGCCGAAGCCAAGCGCGGCACGCGGGATGCGCAGCAGGCGCATGCCGCGGACGACCTCGAAGACGACGACGAGGACGAGGACGAGGAGGAGGACGACCTCGACCGCGAGAAGTGAGCCGCGCGAGACCGAGCACGACGGCAGAAGCCGGGTGCCCCCTCGCTCATACGCTCGCAGGCTCCGCTAAATCGCTCAGGGGCACCCGGCTTCCGCCGTCCGGAAAGGATGACCGGTGCGCTTGTCAGGGATGCACTTGCAGCATCTGCAGCGCAGGCAGTTGCCAGCCGAAGTACAGCGCCGCCAGGCGCAACGCCGCAACACCCACCATGCCGGTGACGAAAGCCCAGCGCATCGGAACGCCCATCGCCTTCAGCAGGAAATACAGCGCGATGCCGCCGATCGCGGCCGTCGCGTAGATGTCCTTGCGCAGCAGCAGCGGCGCCTGCCCGCTGAGCAGGTCCCTCAGCACGCCGCCGCCGCACGCCGTCAGCGTGCCCATCAGCAGCGCAGGCATCGGCTTCAAGCCGTGCTCCTCGGCGATCTCCGTGCCGCACAGCGCAAACAGCGCCAGCCCCAGCGCGTCGGCGATCTTCAGGATCCCGATCGCATGCTCCGGGAACGGCCCCACGATCAGCGCCGCCAGGGCACTGGCGATGATCACCAGCAGGTAACGCGTGTCCTTCATCCAGAACACCGGATGCCGGTTCAGCAGCAGGTCCCGCAGCGTGCCGCCGCCCACCGCCGTCATCGCAGCGATCACCAGCAGACCGAACAGGTCCAGCCCCGCCTGCATCGCGGCCAGCGCGCCACTGACGGCAAACACCGCCACGCCCAACAAGTCGAACCAGTAGATCATCGGCATAGGGCGCGGAGTTTAGAGGCGCGAGCCGTCCCCCCTTGAAATCGGACCGGGCCGGGCCCATCTGTCGCCGCGATAATCCTGGCCCCATCGGGGCTTGCCCTGTCGCACCCCGTTGGCATCCCTTTGGCATCACCGCTCTCACGAACGATGGACAAGCAAACCCATTCCTTCCAGGCCGAAGTCAAGCAGATCCTGCATCTGGTGACGCACTCGCTCTACTCGAACAAGGAAATCTTCCTGCGCGAGCTGGTCAGCAACGCCTCCGACGCCTGCGACAAGCTGCGTTTCGAGGCGCTGGACCATCCGCAACTGTTCGAGGACCAGCCGAACCTCGAAGTCCGCGTGTCCTTCGACACCGAGGCCCGCACCGTCACCATCAGCGACACCGGCATCGGCCTGTCCGCGGAAGAGGCCATCGCCCACCTCGGCACGATCGCCAAGAGCGGCACCCGCGAATTCATGGCCAAGCTCGAAGGCGACCAGAAGAAGGACGCGAACCTGATCGGCCAGTTCGGCGTCGGCTTCTATTCCGGTTTCATCGTCGCCGATCGCATCACGGTCGAATCGCGTCGCGCCGGCCTGCCGGCCGAGCAGGGCGTGCGCTGGTCCTCCGAAGGCACCGGCGACTTCGAGGTCGAGACCATCACCAAGCCCGGCCGGGGCACCGACGTCATCCTGCATCTGCGCGAAGGCGAGGAGGAGTTCCTCAAGACCTGGCGCCTGAAGTCGACGATCTCGAAGTACTCGGACCACATCTCGCTGCCCATCCTGATGCGCAAGGAAGAGTGGGACGCCGACAACGCGACCCAGGTGCTGAAGGACGAGTGGGAGCCGGTGAACAAGGCCTCCGCGCTGTGGACGCGCGCCAAGAGCGACATCACGCAGGCCGAGTACGACGCGTTCTACCAGCAGATCAGCTACGACACCGAAGCGCCGCTGGCCTTCACGCACAACCGCGTCGAGGGCCGCAGCGAATACACGCAGCTGCTGTACATCCCGGCCAAGGCGCCCTTCGACCTGTGGAACCGCGACAAGCGCGGCGGCGTGAAGCTGTACGTCAAGCGCGTGTTCATCATGGACGACGCCGAGGCGCTGATGCCGGTCTACCTGCGCTTCGTCAAGGGCGTGATCGACTCGGCCGACCTGCCGCTGAACGTCAGCCGCGAACTGCTGCAGGAAAGCCGCGACGTGAAGGCGATCCGCGAAGGCTCGACCAAGCGCGTGCTGTCCATGCTGGAGTCGCTGGCCAACAGCGAGGACGCCGGCGAGCGCGACAAGTACGCGCGCTTCTGGACCGACTTCGGCCAGGTGCTGAAGGAGGGCGTCGGCGAGGACCACGCCAACCAGGAACGCCTGGTCAAGCTGCTGCGCTTCGCGTCGACGCATGCGGACGAGAACGTCTCGTTCGCCGACTACGTGTCGCGGATGAAGGAAGGCCAGGAGGCGATCTTCTACATCACGGCCGACAGCCTGGGCGCCGCGAAGAACAGCCCGCAGCTCGAGATCTTCCGCAAGAAGGGCATCGAGGTGCTGCTGCTGACCGAGCGCGTCGACGAGTGGATGCTGTCGCACCTCCATGAGTTCGAGGGCAAGGCGCTGCAGTCGGTCGCCAAGGGCGCCGTCGACCTCGGCCAGCTCCAGGACGAGGAAGAGAAGAAGAAGGCCGAGGAAGCCGCCGAGCAGTTCAAGCCGGTGCTGGACCGTCTGAAGACCGCGCTGGAAGGCCGCGCCAAGGACGTCCGCGTGACGACGCGGCTGGTGGATTCGCCGGCCTGCATCGTGGTCGAGGAACACGACATCAGCGGCCACCTGGCCCGCATGCTGAAGCAGGCCGGCCAGACCGCGCCGGTGTCGCAGCCGACGCTGGAGATCAACCCCGACCACGCGCTGGTGAAGAAGCTGGGCGCGATCGAGGGCGACGACGCCCGCTTCGGCGACCTGGCGCAGGTGCTGTTCGACCAGGCCCTGCTGGCCGAAGGCGGCGTGCTGGAGGATCCGGCCGCCTACGTGAAGCGCGTCAACGCCTTGCTGCTGGGCTGAGCCGCCGGCCGCCTGATCGTCGCGGCGGCCCCCGATCCTCGTGGGGTCGATCCGCGGCGTCAGGGTATCGATGCGGCCGTGGCGTGGATCGCGGCCGTTGAGCGGCACGGCGATGACTGCCAGGTCAGCGCCAGGCTCGGGGGGCCGCCGGGCGGCCCCCCGCCGCCCGCCATCGCGTCGATGAACTGCGCGGCTTTCAGCCGCCAATGGGCAGGCGCCGCGGCGGCCGCCGTGCCTCCAAGCGGGATGTCCCGGCCCTGAGGCCGTCCTGCCCCGTCGGCAACGTCAGGGGCTCGCTGCAGCAGCGACTCTCCGTCGGCAGCCCGTAGATCACTCGCCAGCGACCATCTCTGTGGCGAGGTCTGCGATGCATCGGCCATGAGCGTGGCGAGCGATGCCGGCAGTGCCGCCATGCGCCACGCATCGGGAGCGATCGGATGCCGCAACAGCGCGACGGGTTCCTCGTCGGCGCCGACGGCGGCCACGGCGGCATCGGATGCCGGGATGTCTGGCAGACGGACACGGTCCCAGAGCGCCCCGTCGCTGATCAGCAGGTCGGCGTCGTCCCGGGTCGTTTCCAGTTGGCCGCTGCGCACCGTCAGCAAGGGCCGCGCCAGCGTGCGCGACACCGACGGCCATGCCAGGCAGCGCGCCTCGCCTTGACCGGTGATCCGGGTGGACGGGTCGGGCCGCCAGTCGTCATCGACGGGATCATCGGACAAAACCGTGAGTGCATTGCGGATCCGGATCAATTGGCCGCTGTCCGGCCGGTGGATCAGGAGATCGCTGCCTTCGTAGAAGGCCTCGTCGTCATCGAGCCCGAGGTCGTCCAGGTCGATGCGGCGCGGTGCGCCGTCGATCTCCTCCAGGATCACGATTTCCGCTGCTCCCAGCGCGGTGGCGCCATCCAGGTCGATGGGGCGTCCGTTGCCCTGGATGAGCACCAGCGCCGGCGCCGCCCGATCCGCGAGGAATTGCGCCTTGAAAGCACGGAAGTCGGCGTCGTCCTTCAAGTGGAACGGCGTGGTGTCGCCGTCATCCAGGCGGATGTAGAGGCGGCGACCGTCCGTGAAGCCGAAGTGCGTGCGACCCTGGGTCGTCGCTTCGAAGCCCGTGTCGTCGAGCTGGAAACCGGAGTAGCCGTCGGGCGACCAGGCGGGAGACAGCTGTCGCATCCACCATTCGATCAGCCCGCGGGAGAAGGTCTGAGGTCGCGCGGGGTCCGGGTCCACGCGCAGGCGCAGGTCCGTGCCCAACTCCCTGGCGCTCCCGATGTCGGCCCAGTAGAGGTTGTCCCTCGACGTCGCGGAAACGGGCGGGAGTTGGTGGAAGGCGGGGTCGGGACGCAGCATCAGCGCGTAGCGGGCGTCGCCGTCGCCGCCGTCGATCCGGAACACGTCGCCCGGACGCCCCCCTGTCGTTCCGATGTCCTTGATGATCTCGGGGCCCGGCACCAGCCGCTGGAGGGCCGTCAGCAACTGACGGCCCAGCAGCGCGTCGTTGGCCAGCGGCGCGTGCGACAACTTCGCGCGGTCCATTTCGTCGCGCACGCGGATCAGCCGATCGCGCAGGGCGGTGGCCGCCGATTCGCGCAGGCAGGACTCGACCGGACTGCGCGGTTCCGCGTGACGTGCGTACCAGGCGTCCAGCGGCAGACCTTGGACGCCCGCCTGGGCCTGCCAGAGCCTGAAGGTCGCCGACTCGATCTCCCAGCCGTCCGCGTCGCGTGCGATGCGACCCAGCGTCGAACCGGCGAAGTGCTCGGCGGCGGCATCGTCCGAGCCGCTCAGTCCTGGCGACGGGTCTCGCACGGTCAGGCCGGCGCGCCGGATCCGGTCCAGCAGCGTCTGGGGCAGTCCACCCATGCGGCCCTCGGCGCGCAAGGTGCCGGGCTCCGCGGCCCAGGCGGTGAGCGCCTGCTGAAGGGGGCTGTCGACCAGCCCTTCGACGCCCGTGGACGCGAGCACATGGGTGGACCGGTCGTCGCGCGTCAACTGATCGGTCAGGTCCTGCATGAACAGCCGCAGGGTGGGCGGCAGGACGTCGTAGTAGTCGTGCGGGCCGTCCCGGTCGGTGCTGTGCGAGTCGGCCGCCAGGGAGTACACGTCGATCCGGATGTCCACGCCGGCATCGCGCAACAGGTGGACCAGTTCCGAGGATTCGGGCGGCGTCGCCCCCAGCCTGATCCACGCCGACCCGTGGTCCCTGCCGGCCAGATGCTGGTCGAGCAGATGCTGGAGGCGGTTCACCAGCCCCTGGAGGTGGAGGCGCTGCGGCGCGGTCAGTCGCGGCAACGCCGGCAGCAGATCCGCGGGTGCCGTGCCCGCGGCCAGGTAGGCCTGCGCGTGGTGGAGGATGAGCCACTGTTTCGTCAGCGCGATGTCGTCGGAGGACAGCGCCTGGACGCCGGGATTGCGCAGGGCGCCGACGCCGACGCCGGCCAGCGACAGCGCGCCGGCCAGCGTGGGATCGGCGGCCAGACTCACCGTCGGCGCGCCGGCCGCCGACTGCTCCAGCGCGTCCACCCGGCCCCAGAGCGCCAGGAAACTGGCACCGCCGGACGGGCGGAGGGTGGCCGAGAGGCGGTCGGAGAATTCGATCGCCTCCAGGGGCTGCGGGGACCGCCGTCGGGGCCGGCGAGTTCTGTGCCTGCCGCGAGCTGCTCGTTCAGGAACGTGGTCAGGCGTTGCGGCGTCCATCGAGGATTCCCCCGGAGCCATCGCATCAACGCTTCTTCGCCGGCGTCGGTGAGCATCACGGGCTCGCGGGCGAACTCTCCGGATTCCTGCCGGAAGGTGTAGGTGATCGGCTGGAGGAAATGACCGCCGTCGTAGCGGACCATGGGACGTCCTTCGGGGTCGAGGCTGACCTCCCCGCCGCGCAGGTCATAGCGGGCCCACGCGCCGGTGCCGATCGTGGCGCCCGGTCTGAAGAGCATCAGATGCCGCTTGCTATGGAGCGCGGCCGCGCCGGAGACCGGGTCCATCAGCCCTGAGAGCGCCTCGCCGTCTTCCAGCGAACTGGACAGGTGGATCTGCCGGTGGATGTGTTCCTGAGCGAGGGGCAGGAACAGCGAATCGGGACGGAGCTCCGCCGGTGGTGCCAACGCGATCAGTGCCTTCCTCAGCGCCGTCTCGGGACGCAGGGTGGTGGACCACGCCGGCAATGCCAGCATCAGCGAGGCCCGCCGGTTGTCGAGGTCCAGCAGAACCCGCACGTCGGGTACCAGGGGGTCCGCGAGTTGGATGACCGCATCGTTCAAGGCTTCGAAGCGCAGCTCCTGGCCGCCGATGCGGACGCCCTTCTGGTCCCCGTCGATGAAGTCGACGGGCTGGCCGCCTCGGGCCAGCCCGCCCTTGCGCATGAAGGTCCAGACGTCGCGTCCCTGGGTGGCGGGCAGGATGATGACCGGGTTGCGCACGGTGCCGTCCGGCGGCAGCGCCAGCGTGTAGCGGCCGCCGCCGCCCAGCAGCCGGAGATGGACCAGCGACTGGTCGAGCGGCAGGAGGGTGCGGGCATTCTGGTCGTCGAAGACGAACCGGTTGCCCTCGGCCTCCGAGGCGGCGGGGAGCGCCAGCACGCGGTTCTGGTCGTCGAGGACGACCTCCAGCAGGGTGCTCAGGTACTCGTAGCGCCACAGATCCGCCGATTTGGCGAAGCTGCTCGAGGTCACGTAGTCGCCGACGAATCGGGCATCGCTGTTCACCTGCATCCGTTCGATCAGGTCGTCGTGCAACAGCGAGAAATCGCCGCCGGCCCGGGAGGAGGAATACCCGTCGTGGTGGATCCGGACATTGGGCGACGTCATGAGCACCAGCACCAGACCTGGATCGCGCAGCGGCCGGGGAAGCGGCACGCGCGGAACGGTGGCCCGGTCCGCGGTGCGCATCAGCGTCCAGAGGTCCATGTCCAGCCCGTCACGCGCATAGGTGGCCTGCCGGTCCGAGCCGTCGGCCACCCACCAGTCGTGCAGTCGCCGGCTGCCGGCCTGCCAGTACAGCTGGCTGGCCTGCAGCGCCGAAGCGCCCATCGATGCGTCGGCGAACACCACTTCGCCCTTGCGGAAATCGATGCGTTTCATCGGCGCCCAGCCGTTGGCCAGCAGCACCTCGGCGCCATGCGTCGGGCCGGCCCGCACGCGCCGCAGCGGTTCGATGTATCCCCGATTGATCTGGCGCAGCGGCCGGAGGTTGCGATCGACGCGTGCGATCGCGCCGGTGACGGCCCGGTTGAGTTCCACGATCCCGTAACCCAGTCCCGTGATCGGCACCAGGGCGCAATCGGCCGCGGCGGCAAGCAGCGAGGCGCCCAGCAGATCCGCGACCGCGGCGGCCCCCGCCAGCAGCAAGCCCTCGGAATCGATGACCAGCTTGACCGTGGCGCGCGAGACGTCGGTGCTGGTGCCGAGATTCAGCGCCTGGACCAGTTCGTTCAGGTCGGCCATCAGGACGCCGGCCTGCGCCGCGCCGCCCAGTGTCGACAGCGCCCTGGACAACTGATTGCTCGTACGCACCAGGCCGTCCATCGGAAGCAGCTGGGACTGGCTCATGGCCGCGCGGACATCGGCGACCATCGCCGCGACATCGGCGCCCGCCTGCAGACCTTGCTGGGCGACGCCCAGGTACCAGAGCGCGCCCTGATAGCGCATGCCCTCGGGCGAGTTCGTGGACAAGTCCTTCAGCGACAGGGCCAGCATGCCGACGTTGAGCAGGTCCAGGCCGCGGCCGGCGGACATCACGTCGTTGTCGCGCGTCTCGAGCTGGGACAGCCCGTCATGGATCACGGCGATGCCGGCGCGCAGCGCCTGACGATCGGCGGGTGCGGTGACGGTGCGACTCACCGTGGCGTCCGTCGACAGGTCGAGGTAGGTCAGGGTCAGAGGACCCTCGGCCAGGTCGTCGATCCGGGGGAGCAGCACCATGCCCGCGGGGCGATGCTGATCCACCACCTCCTTGAACCGCCGGCGGATCTGGAAACTCTCCCCGATCCTGGCGCGCGCGAACGCGTGGAACCGCTCGGTCGCGCGGTCGTCCGCGGCGCCGTCCAGGACGACGCAGCAGGCGGCGCGCGCCGGCTCCCCCACGCCCCCATCGGGGTACTTGTCGCGGACGCGGAGGCTGCCCGTGTCCGGATCGGACCAGTACACCCAGGTCTTTCCCGCGGCGCGGCGCACGGCAGGTGCCTGGGGGTGGGGCCGCGTGCCCTTGCGAAGGCGCCGGTGGCCGTAGTCCAGGAGCACGGTGTCGGTGTAGACCGTCGTTTCCATGCCCGGCCGCCCCAGCGCCTGGGTCACGGCTTCGCTCGTGAACTCGCGGCCGAAGCTGCGAAGCGTGGCGGGCGTCTCCAGCGAGCAACTGAGCAGATCGACGCTGGAGATCTTCGGAAGCGGACGGTCCGGCGTCTCGAGCCTCGTCATGAGCCCTTTCAGCGCCACGGCCAGGTCCGTCGCGGAGCGGCCGCTGAGCAGCCGCTCCTTCGTGATCCAGGAGGTGTGGCCGTGGCCGTTCACGATCAGCTTCACGCGCGCATCCGGCATGGCGTTCGCCAGCAAGGACTGACCCCGCACCACCTTGTAGCTGCCGTCCGGATGGAGTTGCACCCAGACGAGTTCGTTCGGATGGATGCGGCTGAGCGTCGCCCCGGCGGCATGGATCGCGGCGTCGTCCTCCATCTGCACGAACACGCGCAGCATCGGGCTGCGGGCGTCCGGCAAGGTGTCGGCGGGCAGGCGCGACGTGTAGGTGCCGGTCGTGGCGCTCCAGGCCGACAGGTCGGGAACGCGCGCACCGTGGAAGGCGGGCTCGCCGAAGATGTGGCGGACCACGGCGGTGCCGTGGGCCTGGAATTCCCAACGCCCGCCGTCACCGCGCTTGACCACGGGAATGTTCCCCACGCGGAACTCGTCCGCGGTCAGGGTGGCTTCGGGAGGCATGCGCTCATGGCGGAAGGGCAGCGAATCTCCGAACAGCGCGACGCAGAACGCGTCCCCGAGCTCCAGATCCAGGTTCTGCGTGCGGATCGCCGCCGGCCCTGCCGACAGGGCGAGCGCCGGCAGATGGAGCTGGAATGTCGGCGCCCCGGGACCTTCGATGCCGGTGAACGTCACGCGCCCGGCCTGCCGGTCCAGGCTCTGCTCCAGGTCGGGCGCGAGCGTGTGGAACAGCGGCAACGGCACGCGGTCGGAAGCCGGCAGGAGCGGGACCGGCGGGTCGCCGAGAAGGTCCGGGTCGCTGGGCATCGTCTCGGGGACCAGCAGCTTCAGCAGCGCGGACTCCTGATGGGTGATGTACAGGCCGGGCCTGACGCGGGCCCAGGGCACTGAACCGTCCGGCGTGCTGGACAGGAAATGCAGCGGGCCCATCATGTCCAGGTTGGACAAGGTCCGCAGCGGGCGCCAGAGTTTCCGCAGCGTGCCGACATGGCCTCGCGCCAGGGTGTCGCGTATCCCGACCACCTTCGCCAGATGATCCAGGTCCAGCAGGAACGGCACGCGGGCGCTCCCCGAATAGAGGGCGGCGGCCGTCAGTCGTGCCGCGGCGATGCGGTCCGCCAGGGCGTCCGGCAGTGAGTCGCCGACCGATTGCCGGACCAGGCTGTTCACCACCAGCAATCCCTCCGCCAGAAGCCCGCTGGCGCGATGCACGGGGATCTTCTGGCGAAGGAGCGGGGACGAGGCTCCCCCCAGGTTCTGCGTGCCGACGTCGCCGATGGTCCAGGTCCGGAGCATCGAGGCGACCCGCAGGTCCTGCGGTTCGAGGATGGCCTTCGCGAGCGTGTCGCGCGGGCCTCCGTTGCCCAGCAATCCCGCGTAGGCGCCATCCAGTACCGCACTCACCAGCCGTTCCGACAAGGTCTGCAGGAACTGCCGTTCCGCGGGCTCGATGCGGGCATCGCGCAGTCGTCCGATCAGGTGGGCGAGCACCTCGTCCCGCAGCGCGTCGCGCCGGTCGGCCAGCAAGGGGTCGGCGTCCGCCGCGCCGCCGCGCACGGCGTGCCCGACGGTCGACAGGATGACATGCAGACGCCCCTCCTCGGCGTGGACGGCCGGATGTCCGAGCGGGGTGAGCAACACTTGTTCAAGGGAGATTCCCGGCCCGGTCCGGGCGGGCGTCGACCGCGACGGCGTCGGGGTCGACGACAGCCGGGGCAGCGGGATCTGCAGATGCAGCGAGGACGGCATGGCGAACGCTCCTGAGCAATGGAACGTCGTCTCAGTCGTCCGCGCCGAGTGGCCCCGGCCAGGAAATCGGGGACCTCAGCGCTGGACCTTGATCGCCCTCCCTGCCTCGAATCGGTGAGGGGACCGCTGGAGAGGGCCGTTGCGTCCGGAGCGCGTCGCCGCGCTCCCTGGCGTCATCCGGGCCAGGCGTCGTGACGGCGCGTTTCCACCTGCATGACATCGAGCTGCTCCCGCAGCTTCACGACCTGGTCGCTCCAATAGTTCGGCGTGCCGAACCAGGGGAACGCCGCCGGGAAGGCCGGGTCGTCCCAGCGTCGCGCCAGCCAGGCGCTGTGATGGATCATCCGTTGCGTGCGCAGCGCCTCGACCAGCCTCAGCTCACGCCAGTCGAATTCACGCACGCTCTCGTAGCCGTCCAGCAAGGCATCGAGCTGCCGCCGCGCCGCGTCGGGCTCGCCGGACAGCAGCATCCACAGGTCCTGCACCGCGGGGCCCTGCGCGGCGTCGTCGAGGTCCACGAAGTGCGGTCCCCGATCCGGCGTCCAGAGGATGTTGCCCGGATGGCAATCGCCGTGCAGGCGCAGCGCGCGGCGATCCGGCAGCGCATCGAAGGCGGCGTCGATGGCATCGATGCATCGGGCCGCGGCGTCGTGCCAGTTGGCCGCCACCTCGGGGGCCAGCGTGTCGTTCGCGCGCAGCCAGTCGCGCGCCTCGCGCGCGGGCGCGGCGCTGTTCCATGCGAGGCGATGCTGGAAGGGCTCGCGCTGGCCGACCTCATGCAGTCGCGCCAGCAGGCGGCCGATCCAGCGCAGCACTTCAGGATCCTCGAGCTCCGGCGCGCGACCGCCCTGCCGCGGCGTCACCGCGAAACGCTGGCCCTGGAAGTGGCCGAGCGTGCCCGACGTGTCGTCGGTCGTCAGCAGCAGCGGCGGGACGACGGGCACCTCGGCGTCGGCCAATGCGCGCGCGAACGCGTGTTCCTCCAGGATCTGCGCGTCGCTCCAACGGCCGGGCCGGTAGAACTTCGCCACCACCGCCGACCCGTCCTCCAGATGCGCCATCAGCACGCGGTTCTCGTAGGAGTTCAGCTGCAGCAGTCGGCCGTCGGGGCGCAGGCCCGCGTGCTCGAGCGCGTCGAGCATCAGTTCGGGGGTCAGGAGGCCGAAACCGGCCGTCATGTCAGTCATCGGAGCGGCGAGGGCAACAAAAACGGCGCCGAAGCGCCGTCGTGTCCTCGAAGAGCGGGCAGGGGCGTAGCTTAGCGCCGCCCGTAGCGGGGCGAGTCGACGACCACGCCGCCGATGTCGGGGTCCGGCAGTTCGCCGGGCAAGGTCGGGAAGTCGCGACCGTACTGGGAGTCGCGGAACTGCGCATCGCGCCCATGCGGGTCCCGGAGCTGGGGATCGCGGAGCTGGGAATCCCGGAAGCCCGGGGCGTCCTGGGCGCCGGCGCGCGGTCGATAGCCGCGGGCACGCGGCTCCGCGGACGGCAGCGGCGCCTGCATCGATTCGCCGCTGAAGGCGTCGTAGCGGCTGTCCGGCGCGAAGAAGGAATCGCTGAACACCGGCGAATCGTTCCACAGCGTGTTGCGCGATGTCGCCGGCGCGGCCGCCGGGGCCGGGCGGCGCGGGGCGACCGGCGGGGCGCTGGGCAGGTGCGTGGCGCCTGTGCGCGGCATCGCCGCCATGCCGGCCCGGCTGCCCTGGTTGCTGTAAGGCACAAGCAGTTGCAATTCGGTGGCGCTCGGCAGGGTGTCCACCGAGGTGCGCAGGTAGCGGATGCGGCACGCGGCCAGGACCGCCTGCTTGATCTGCAGGTTGCGCGCGGAGCCCGGTCGGTCCGTCTCGATGTCGATCGCGGCGAGCACGCGACCATTGGGGCTGCAGATCGCGAAGTTCACGCTGATGCCGCCCAGCAGCTCATACCAGTAGCGCACGTCGCGGGCTTCGGTCGGCTGGCAGAAGCGCACCATCGGCAGCTTGCACATGACGACGTGGTGCGGCAGCGCCTCGCGCAGCAGGCGGAAGACGCGGCGTTCGTCGGCGCTGAAGACGGGACGGGCGTTGAGCGACCACTCCGTGGGCAGCGGCTTGCGCTCGCGACGCGGGCGCCGCAGCAGCAGTGCGGCGGCCAGCCCCAGGACTGCCAGCGCCGACAGCCCCGCGATGATCCACGGAAGCAGGTTCTGCATATCCCAATGAGCTGGACGGACCGGACGGATGGCGCGCGAGGACGCCGGCGGACGCACGGGAGCAGCGGATCAGAGACACCGTACCGGGCGGATCGCGGGAATGTAGCGGAAAGGCGTTACAAATTGCATCCGCAATCGCCCCGGAACCCCCTGGAATCGGGTGGGCCGGGAGGGAATGAAACCGGTACCTGTGCGATCAGCGGTTTGTCAGCGTTTGGAATCCGGGTCGTCGGAACGGTCGCGCGCCTTGCGGATGCGGGACTTCACTTCCGCCACGCCGTCCAGGAAGTCGCCGACGGTGCGCATGTGGCGCTTGAACTGGAAGTCCCATTCGGCCATGTGACGCTCGAGGGCCTCGTCCACGTGCGAGGACACCGAGTCCGGCGGCAGGCGAAGCCAGGCTTCGGATTCGCCGCCATCGCGCTCGACCGTCGCGCCGGCGTTGCGGGCGATCTTCAGCATCGGGGCGTTCTCGCTGAGCGCGTGGATGAAGAGCGTGTCGATGCCGCGGTTGCGCGCGTGCAGCGAGGCACGTTCGAACAGCCGGCCGCCGAAGCCCTTGCCACGGGCGGATGTGGCGACCGAGACGCCGAATTCCGCCATCGCCGGACGGCCCTTGATCTGCGGCGCCGGCGCGTAGGCCAGGTGGGCCACGGCGATCAGCTGCAGGCGGCGGTTGAAGATGCCCAGCACCTCGTCGCGCACCAGATCCAGGCCGGCGACGTACTTCCCGATCTGCTCGTCGCGCGCCGGATAACCGAAGCGCAGGTAGCGGTCGCGCTCGCCGAGCGCCAGCAGGTGCTGCAGGATGCGCTTGCGGTGGCGCTTGCCCAGCGAGCGGATCGGCACCCAGCCGGTCCAGCGCGCCAGCATCGCGCGCGGGCTCCAGCGGGAGGACGGCGCGGCCTCCGGCGCCTTCGGCCGGGGCGTGTTCGGGCGGGGATCGGGCGGGGTGGGCATGGCGGGCTCGGCGATGGGGAGGGATGCTAGCGGGGAACGGTCCCGGCGCCTCCCCGGACGCGTCACAAATCGGGTCGGAAGGGCGGTGGGCAGGGCGGATGGGGCCGCATCGGCGGTCAGGATTTGGGCTTTCGAACGGGTTCTGCTAGACTCGTCGGCTTTCCCGTTTCCAAGGCAGCGGGGGAACGTCCGTGAGAGGCCGCAAGCAAAAGCGTGCACCGAGCGTACGGGGGCAGATCGCCCGAAGTTTCGCCTTTTGAAAGAATCTCATGAAGACCTTCAGCGCCAAGCCGGCCGAAGTGACGCACGAGTGGTTTGTGATTGACGCCACCGACAAGGTGCTCGGACGTGTTGCCAGCGAAGTGGCACTCCGTTTGCGCGGCAAGCACAAGGCCATCTACACGCCTCACGTCGATACCGGTGACTTCATCGTCATCATCAACGCCGAGAAGCTGCGCGTCACCGGCAACAAGGCCACGGACAAGGTGTACTACCGTCACTCGGGTTTCCCGGGCGGCATCTACGCCACCAAGTTCAAGGACATGCAAGCCAAGCATCCGGGCCGTGCCCTGGAAAAGGCCGTCAAGGGCATGCTGCCCAAGGGCCCGCTCGGCTACGCGATGATCAAGAAGCTGAAGGTGTATGCGGGCGACACGCATCCGCACACCGCCCAGCAGCCCAAGGCGCTGGAAATCTAAGGAGCGGAGATGATCGGAAACTGGAACTACGGTACCGGCCGTCGCAAGTCGTCTGTGGCACGTGTCTTCATCAAGAAGGGCACTGGCCAAATCACGGTGAATGGCCGCTCGATCGAGCAGTACTTCGGCCGTCAGACGTCCATCATGATTTCGCGCCAGCCTCTGCTGTTGACGAACAATGGTGAAGCGTTCGACATCAAGGTCAACGTGCACGGCGGCGGCGAGTCCGGCCAGGCCGGCGCGGTCCGCCTGGGTATCACCCGCGCGCTGATCGACTATGACGCGGCCCTGAAGCCCGAACTGAGCCGCGCCGGCTTCGTCACGCGTGATGCGCGTGAAGTCGAGCGTAAGAAGGTCGGTCTGCACGGCGCCCGTCGCCGGAAGCAGTTCAGCAAGCGCTGATCGACTTCCGTCCGCTGGTGGCATCCGGGTTGGGATGTTGCCGGCGGCGAAAGCTCAAGAACAAGGCCGCTGCTTCAGCGGCCTTGTTTTTTGTCCGGCAGGGTGCATATCCTGCTGAAGGGGCTTATCTCCAAACGTCCGTTGCATGTGCGGGGGCTTTGAGATAATCCCGCCATTCCTCCGACACAACAGGATCCACGATGAGCGCAGTCCTCGAAACCACATCCACCGATCTGGGCGGCATGCCGGCACCGCTGGTCTTCACCGACAGCGCGGCTGAGAAGGTGCGCGAGCTGGTGCTCGAAGAAGGCAATCCGGAACTGAAGCTGCGCGTGTTCGTGCAAGGTGGCGGTTGCTCCGGCTTCCAGTACGGTTTCACCTTCGACGAGGCCGTGAACGACGACGACACGCAGATGGCCAAGAACGGCGTGACGCTGCTGATCGACGCGATGAGCCTGCAGTACCTGGTGGGCGCCGAGATCGACTACAAGGAAGACCTGCAGGGCGCCCAGTTCGTGATCAAGAACCCGAACGCGCAGACGACCTGCGGTTGCGGTTCGAGCTTCTCGGTCTGATCGGAGCACGCTCCGGACTCGTCGGACGCACCGGCCCTCGGGCCGAATGACAAAGACCGCCTTCGGGCGGTCTTGTCGTTTCTGGGGTGTGGAGCCTGTTCCGAGGTTCTCAGGCGGGTGTGTAGCTGCCCAGCACACGAGGGCCCGACGCGCCGGTCACTGCGGGCAGGTTGCCGGGCAGCCCGCGCACATGACGCATGGCCAGCCATGCGAAGGCGGCGCCTTCGACTTGCATCGGTGGCAATCCCTTCGCCGCGGTGGTGCTGACGGCCACCGTGGGCAGCAGCACCTGCAGCCGCTTCAGCAGCGTGTCGTTGAACGCGCCACCGCCGCAGACGAGCAGCTCGCGCCATGCGCCCGGCGCGAAGGCGACCAGACTGTCGAGGACGCAAAGCGCGCTCAACTCAAGCAACGTCGCCTGCACATCAACGGCGGAAACACGCGGCGCGTGCGCCGCGATCCTGGCATCGAGCCAACCGAGGTGGAACAGATCCCGCCCCGTGCTGCGCGGCGGGGCTTGGCGGAAGTAGGGCTCGGCCAGCAGCGCATCGAGCAACCCCGCATGCACCTGCCCCTGCGCGGCCCATTGGCCGCTGGCGTCGTATTCGGCGCCCTGATGGCGATGGATCCATCCGTCCATCAGGCAGTTGCCGGGGCCGCAGTCGAAGCCGCCGCTGCGGCCGTCGGCCCAAAGGAGGCTCACATTGCTGATGCCGCCGACGTTCAGCACGACCATGTCGGTGCCGTCCTGCCCCAGTACCGCGCGGTGGAAGGCCGGCACCAGTGGCGCGCCCTGACCCCCCACCGCCAGGTCGCGACTGCGCAGATCGTGGACAACGGCAATGCCGGTGAGCTCGGCCAACAGCGCGGCGTTGAGCAACTGGATCGTGAAGCCGGTGCCATCAAACTCGCCGGGCCGGTGCCGCACCGTCTGCCCGTGCGCGCCGATCGCGCGGATTTCCTGCGGCGCCAGTCGCTGGGACATCAGCAATGATCGGCAGGCCTGCGCGTAGGCGCGGGCCATGGCGTTGCCAGCGAGCGCGGCACGCTGCAGTTCGTTGTCACCGGGGCTGTTGAGCGCGAGCAGCTCCGCGCGCAGCTCTGGACCGAAGGGCTGGTAGTCGTGGGCGAGGGCGTGAACGCGACCATTGGCCTCGGCCCGCACCAGTACCGCGTCGACACCATCGAGCGAGGTGCCGGACATCAGTCCGATGTAGAGCTCGGCGCCGGAGGTCGTCATGGCCGAAGGGGCTGGGAAGCGAAGCGCTTGCGGCGAGCGCCGGACGCCTTACTCGCCGACGACGCCGTCGTGGATCGAGGCCGCAGCCTCGAGCGCGTTCTTCGCGCTGGCGACCTGTGCCTTGAATGCGGCCTTGGCGGTCGCGGGCAGCGTGACGGCCTCGGAGGCGCGGGCAATCACACGCGGATCCTGCTGCTTGCCGTTGACGCGGAATTCGAAGTGCAGGTGCGGCCCGGTGGCCCAGCCGGTCGAGCCGACGGCGCCGATCTTCTGCCCTTGCTCGATCTTCTGGCCCTTCTTGACGTCGATCCGGCTCAGGTGGGCGTAGACCGTCATGCGGTTGCCGCTGTGCTTGAGCTGGATGACGTTGCCGAAGCCGTTCTGCCAGCCCGCGAACTCGACGTTGCCGTCGCCGACGCTGCGCACCGCGGTGCCGGTCGGTGCGCCGTAGTCGATGCCCTGATGCTGGCGCCAAGTTTGCAGGATCGGATGGAAGCGCATCGCGAAGCCGGATGTGACGCGCGAGAACTCCATCGGGCTCGCTAGGAACGAGCGGCGCTTGCTCTCGCCGTCGAAGCCGTAGTAGTTGCTCTTGCCGCTGGTCGGGTCGCGGAAGAACACGGACTGGTAGCTCTTGCCGTTGTTCACGAACTCGGCGGCCAGCAGGCGGCCCGAACGGTTGCCCCAGGTGATGGGTTCGCCGTCGGCGGTCAGGGTTTCGTAGACCAGCGAGAAGCGGTCGCCCTTGCGCAGTTCGCGGTGGAAGTCGATGTCGCCCGAGAACATGTCCGCCAGCTGCGTGGCGATCGCGTCGGGCACGTTGGCCTCGTCGGTCGCGGCGAACAGCGAGGACTGGATCGTCCCGCTGCCCAGGCGTGTCTGGGTCTCGTACGCCACGGTCTCGAGCTTGGAGACGAACTTGTCGCCTTCGCGCGTGATGCTCAGGCGGGTGAAATGGGTGTCCAGCTGCTCGCTGGCTTCGGCGGCGTAGCGGGCGACGATGGACTGCACCTCGCCGCTGGCGGTCGCGACGACCTGGACGCGCTTGCCGACACGGCCGGTCAGCAGCTTCTTGGCGGTGTCGTCGGTGCGCAGGAAGGCGGCTGCTGCCGTGTCGAACGCGCCCATGCGCTTGAGCAGCGCATCGGCGGTGTCGGCGGCGCGGGTGACGTCGCTGCGCGAGAGACCCGGATCGAACGCGGCCAGGTCGGCCAGTTGGTCGTCCAGCGACTGCAGCGGGATGGATTCGGAGACGACGCGTTGCGGGAGGTCCGCGGCGTCAGGGGCCATCGGCGCGACGCCGAAGGCAGTCACGGCGAAGCAGCTCAGGACACCGACCACGGTGCCGGTCAGGGCGCGCGGGTGTTTGGCCGCGAAGGATTCGGCGCGAGCGAGGGTGCGCTGCACGCGCTGCCATTCGTCATTCCAATTCATCACGCGCCGAAGACCTTTTTCTGGAGCCTGAGAAAGTGCCGCCCGCCGCCACGCCTGCAAAAGCGCGTGGCTCGAACGGCCCGTGCCGGAGATCCGCAGCGCCTGCAAAACGAAGGACGCCCTGAAGGGCGTCCAGATGCTGCGAGGAGCGTCCACTAGAATCGCCGTCTTGCGTTGCAGCGACAGGTCAGGCATGTGAATTGCCCTCCTTGCGCCCCGCAAAAACAGCCGAAAGTATAGCGGCGGGCCCGGGTTACAAATGCTAGAAAACCCGGTAAATCAAGACTTTACGTAAGCCCGTGCGGGCTCCGAAGTGCCATGTCTGACATCCGAACCCCCGCCGCGTCGGCCCCCGAATTTCCGATCACGGACCGGGTCCGTCATGCGATGCAGCAATCCCTGCGCGGCTGCGAGGAATTGCTTCCGCAGGACGAATGGCTGAAGAAGCTGGCGCGCTCCGAGGCCACCGGCCAGCCCTTGCGGATCAAGCTGGGCCTGGACCCGACGGCGCCCGACATCCACGTCGGCCACACGGTGGTGCTGAACAAGATGCGCCAGCTGCAGGACCTGGGACACCAGGTGATCTTCCTGATCGGCGACTTCACCTCGATGATCGGCGACCCGTCCGGCCGCAACGCGACGCGCCCGCCGCTGACGCCGGAGCAGATCAAGCACAACGCCGAGACCTACTACAAGCAGGCCAGCCTGGTGCTGGATCCGGCGCGCACCGAGATCCGCTACAACAGCGAATGGAGCGACCCGCTGGGCGCGCGCGGCCTGATCCAGCTGGCCGCGAAGTACACGGTGGCCCGCATGATGGAGCGCGACGACTTCACCAAGCGCTACGCCGCCGGCACGCCGATCTCGGTGCACGAGTTCCTCTACCCCCTGATGCAGGGCTACGACTCGGTCGCGCTGAAGTCCGACCTGGAGCTCGGCGGCACCGACCAGAAGTTCAACCTGCTGATGGGCCGCCATCTGCAGGCCGAGTACGGCCAGGAGTCGCAGTGCATCCTGACGATGCCGCTGCTGGAAGGGCTGGACGGCGTCGAGAAGATGTCCAAGTCCAAGAACAACTACGTCGGCATCACCGAGCCGGCCAACGGCATGTTCGCCAAGATCCTGTCGATCAGCGACGTGCAGATGTGGAAGTGGTTCGACCTGCTGAGTTTCAAGTCGATCGAGGAGATCGCCGCGCTGAAGCGCGAGGTCGAGGGCGGGCGCAATCCGAAGGAGGCGAAGGTGATGCTCGCCAAGGAGATCACCGCGCGTTTCCACAGCGCGCAGGCGGCGGAAGACGCGGAGGCCGACTTCAACAACCGCGCCCGCGGCGGCATTCCGGACGACATTCCCGAGCTGTCGCTGAGCGGTGCGCCGATGGGCATCGCCGCACTGCTGAAGGCGGCGAACCTGGTGCCGTCGAACGGGGAGGGCAACCGCAAGATCGAGCAGGGCGGCGTCAAGATCGACGGCGTGACCATCAGCGACAAGGCCTTGAAGGTCGAGGCCGGCACGATGGTGCTGCAGGTTGGCAAGCGCCAGTTCGCGCGCGTGACGCTGAGCTGAACGCGCGACGCCAACGAAAAACGGGAGGCCAAGGCCTCCCGTTTCTGTTTGCGCAGGTCACTGCTTGATCGGCCGCAGATACGGCCCCGGCTTGGGCGTCTTGATCGGATCCTTCGCGATCGCGTCCTTCAGCCAGGCGATGGCGGCATCGAGCTGCGCGTCCTGCCCGTTGGCGGTCGCCCGTGGCGGGTTGTCGACCTCGATGTCGGGCGTCACGCCCTTGCCCTCGACGAGGAACTGTCCGTCGACGGTGATCTGGCCGTTCTCCGCGGCGCGCATCAGGCCGTTGTCCATCAGGCGGTTCTGGTCGGACAGCCACACGCCGGCCCCCGAGGTCGTCTTGCCGATGACGGGACCCAGGCCCAGGCGCTTGAAGCCTTCGGAGAAGGTCTCGCCGTCGGAGTAGGTCTCCTCGTTGGCGATCACGACGACCTTGCCGCGGAACACCTGCTGCATGTTCGGATACGGCTTGCTGCCGTAGGGCGAGCGCGGCTGCCAGAAGGCCCAGGCGCGGCGCAGCAGCGTCTGCAGGATCCAGCTGTCGATGTTGCCGCCGTTGTTGTGGCGGACGTCGATGATCAGGCCTTCGCGCTCGCTCTGCGCGTAGAACTCGCGGACGAAATCGCCGATGTCGTCGCGGGTCATCGCACGCAGGTGCAGGTAGCCGATCTTGCCGTCGCCGCCCTTGTCGACAAGCTTGGCGCGGCTGAAGCGCCAGTCGTTGACACGCAACTGGCTTTCGCGGCGCAGGTCGACCGGCGTCACGACGACCGGGCGTTCCTTGCCGGAGGGCTCGCGGATCTGCAGCAGCACCTGCTTGCCGGCCTGGCCGCGCATCAGCTCGCTGGGATCCGGCACCGACTGGGCCTTGCGTCCGTTGATCTGTGTGATCACGGCGCCTTCGGCGATGTTGAGGCCGGGCGCGGCGAGCGGGCCGGCCTCCGATGGCAGTTCCGGATCGCCGGCGAAGATGCGCGTGATCTTCCAGCCGTTGCCCTTGGGATCGCGCTCGAGCTGCGCGCCCAGGCCGGCGTAGCCGGGTTCCTCGGCGCCCTTGCGGAGTTCGCCCGGGGCGACCTGGCTGTGCAGCAGGCTGAGTTCGCCGACCATCTGCGCCATCAGCTCGGCGAGTTCGCCGCGCTCGGTGACGCGCTCCGTCAGCGGGAAGTACTTGGCGCGCATGGCGACCCAGTCCACGCCGTGCATGTCCTTGTCGTAGAAGAAATCGCGCTGCATGCGCCAGGCGTCGTTGAACATCTGACGCCATTCGGCCTTCGGGTCGACCGCAATCTGCCAGTCGGACCAGCGCACGCGCGACTTGTCCAGATCGCCCGGCAGCTTCGGACCGGCGTCGACGATCAGGATCTCGGGCGCGGTGCCCGGCGCGGCCGAGCGGCGGATCATCAGCTTCTTGCCGTCGGCGCTCAGGTCCCAGGCGGCGACGCCGTCGGCGAAGGTCTCGATCTTGGTCTCCTGCGGACCGATCGGCAGCTGGCGCAAGGCGGTGCCTTCCTGCACATACAGGCGCTTGGAGTCGACCGCCAGACCGCTGTAGTTGCCGGCGGCGGCCGGGACCTCGTACAGGCGCAGCGCCAGGCCCGGGATCTGGATCTCGGGTTTGCCGCCCTTCGCGGCGGCAGGCTTGGCTTCCTTGGCCGCGTCAGCCTTGGCTTCCTCGACCTTCTGCTTGGACTCCTTGTTGTCGGGCTTGTCCTTCTCCTGCTCGCGGATCTCGGCTTCTTCCTTGGCCTTCATGCCTTGGAGTTCATCCGGCGCGGCGAACGGGAAGCGCAGGTTCGGCTGCAGTGCGATCGCGTAGATCTTCCAGCCCTTGTCGAAGTAGGGACCCATGTTGCGGTCGCCCCAGGGGCCGGGGTTGCCGGTCACGCTGAAGGTGCGACGCGACAGGAAGTACAGCCATTGACCGTCGGGGCTGAAGGCCGGCGCGGTGGCGGCGTAGCGATCGCTGCCGAGCTGATGGACCTTGCCGTCGGCGACGGTGAGCAGCATCAGCTGCTCGCGGTACGGGTTCGCCGTGGTGCGGACGAAGGCGAGGGACTTGCCGTCCGCCGACCAGCTCAGCGCCGCGGCGCCGTCGCCGAGCGTGTCGTGGTCGACCTCGCGCGTCGCGGCGGCGCGGGCGGGGTTCTTGAGGTCGGTGAGGAAGAGCCGGCCTTCCTTGTCGGTGTGCGCGATCCAGCGGCCGTCGGGCGACGGCGACAGGCTGCGGCGCAGCACGGTGGCGCCTTCGGTGATCTGCCTGGGCTGGCCGGTGCCGTTGGCGGCGAAGCGCCAGATCTCGAATTCGCCGCTGAAGTCGCAGAACGCGAAGACGTCGCGGCTGTCGCCGCTGAAGGCGCTGTCGCGGCAGCGACCGGCGTCGTCGGCGGAGGCGGGGATCGGCAGTTCGGCGCGGCGCAGCGGGCCGACGCCCTGCGTGGCGAGGCGGCCACGCGCGGTCAGCACGACCTGCTCGCCGTTGGGCGAGAGCGAGACGCCGGTCAGGAAGTCCTGCGGACGAGCGATCCAGCGCTTGCGCTGCTGGTCGTAGTCGCCGGCCAGGCGGAGGTCGATCTTCCGTTCGGCGGCGCTGCCGTCGAGGTCGACGCGGTAGAGGTCGGCACCGAGCGCGTAGACCGCCTGCGCGCCGTCCAGGCTGGCATGGCGGACGTCCCAGCCCTTGTGGCGGGTGTGCTGGCGCAGGTCGGAGCCGTCGGCCTTCACCGACCACAGGTTGTAGGTGCCGTCGCGGTCGGAGAGGAAGGCGACTCGGGCGGTGCCGGACGCGTCCTTGTAGGGCATCGGGCGGCGGTCGTTGGCGCCTTCGGGCAGCAGCGGCCGGGCCTCGGCGGTGCCGGCGAGATCCATCACCCACAGCCGGGCGAGCGCGCCGCCGCGGTACTGGCGTGCGTTGTCGCCGCGCAGGCCGTTGCGGGTGAAGTAGAGGGTCTTGCCGTCAGGGCTCAACGCGCCGTCGCTGGCCTGACCGACCGGCAGCGCGCGATGCAGGCCGCTGGTGAGGGAGACCAGGTGCAGCTGGGTGCCGGGCTCGCCGCGTTCGGTGGCGCCGGAGTAGAGCACCTCGTTGTCGGCGGTGATGCCCCAGACGCGCACGGCGCCGGTGTCCCAGGTCAGGCGGCGGGCGATGCCGCCGGCCGCGGGCATCACGAAGACGTCGCCGGCGGATTCCTGCTGGCCGACGAAGGCGATCCAGCGGCCGTCGGGCGAGACGGCCGGGAAGGTCTCCGCGCCGCCGTGCGTGGTCAGGCGCTGCGCGGTGCCGCCACCGACGTTGGCCTGCCAGAGATCGCCTTCCGCGACGAACACCAGGCGGTCGCCGCGCAGCGCGGGCTGGCGATAGAAACCGAGCGACGGGTCGACGAGGGCGGGCCGGACCGGCGTGCTGCGGGCGACGGCATCCGCCGTTCCGGAGGCGGCGGCCGAGGTCGCGGTGGATTCGGCGGCGATGGCGAGGGTGGCCATCGAGCAGGCCGTGGCGATGGCCAGGCGACGGAGCGTGATGCGCATCGGAAGTCTTCCTTGTGGGAGTCCGGGACGGAGCGTCGGAACGTGAAGGGGAAGGGGCCCGGCCTGACGGCTGCCGGAAGTCATGCGGCGCGGATTCTGGCGCCGCGATCGGCGTCAGCGATTCGTCACCCCCATGGCCACGTGCCCGGCGGGCACGTGCGGGACGGCGTTCTGGACGTGGCCGTGCTGGTCGTCGAAGAAGAAGTCGGGCTCGAACTCCCGGAGGAATTCGCCCTTGGGCAGGCCGCCGAGGAACATGGCCTCGTCGACCTCGACGTCCCAGTCCATCAGCGTGCGGATGGCGCGCTCGTGGGCGGGCGCGCTGCGGGCGGTGACCAGGGCGGTGCGCAGGCGCATCGGCACGGCGGGCGCGGCCTGCAGACGCTGGAGCTCATGCAGCACTTGCTTGAACGGACCGGCGGGGAGCGGGGTCAGCTTGCGGGCGATCTCGTGTTCCTGGAAGGCGTCGAGGCCGTCGCGCTGGTAGATCTGTTCGGCCTCGTCGGAGAAGAGCACGGCGTCGCCGTCGAAGGCGATGCGCAGCTCATCGGGATAGGCGGCGGAGGCGCGCGCCGACTGCGGGAAAACACGGGCCGCGGCAACGCCCGCGATGAGCGCTGATCGCACGTCGTCCTCGTTGGCGGAGAGGAAGAGCTGCGCCTTGAGCGGCTTCAGATAGCGCCACGGACTGTGGCCGCGGGTGAAGACGCCGCGTTCGATGTTCAGTCCGTAATGCTGCGCGGAGCGGAACACGCGCATGCCGGAGATCGGGTCGTTGCGCGACAGCACGACGACCTCGACCCGGGGCGTCTCGCCGGCCACGTTGAAGGCGAGCAGCTTGCGCACGAGGGAGAACGCGGTGCCGGGTTTTGCCGGCTCATCCAGGCGCTGCTGCTGCAGGCGCATGTAGGCGCGGTCGTCGCTGTCCTCGAAGAGCTGGTTCTCCTCTTCGAAGTCGAACAGCGCGCGGGAGGAAAGGGCCACCACCAGGCGGCCGTCGAGAGAGGCGGGCATGGGCGGGATGATAGGCCGCCGCCCGACCCCGAGGCATCGGCGCGTGTGCGCCAATGGAAAGCCTTACTGCGCCGCCAGCTTGTTCATGTCGATGATCGGCAGCAGCACCGACAGCACGATCAGCATCACCACGCCGCCCATCGCGACGATCAGCAGCGGCTCCAGCAGCGTGGCCAGCGTCATCGCGCGGCGCTTCACTTCATTGCCGAGCTGCTTCGCCGCGCGCTGCAGCATGTCGGGCAGTTGACCCGTCTGCTCGCCCAGTCGCGCAAACATCGAGAGCAGGCCCGGGAAGCGCTTCTTCCCCGCCAACGCCGCGCCCAGCGGCGCGCCTTCGCGGACCTGCGCCAGCGCATCCATCGCGTCCGCGCGCATCGCCTGGTTGGACAGCGTCTCCGCCGCGGCCTGCAGCGCCTTCAGGATTGGCACGCCCGCGCCCGCCAGCATCGCCAGCGTGCCCGAGAAACGCGCCGCGTTGTAGCCGCGTGCAAGCCGACCCAGCAGCGGCAGGTTCAGGAACGCCGCGTCGAAGCGCTGACGCGGCCCTTCGCGCTTGAGGATCTGTCGCATGCCGATGACGCCGCCGACGACGACGATCACGATCAGCAGCCCCCAGTTCCGGAGCACGTCGGAGATGCCCATCATGATCCGCGTCAGCAGCGGCAGCGTCTGGCGCGTCTGCGTGAACACCGCCGCCACCTGCGGCACCACGTAGGTCAGCAGGAAGCTCACCGCCAGCACCGCGATGATGCAGACGATCACCGGATACGCCAGCGCCCCGAAGAGCTCCGAGCGCAGCCGCTGCTGTTCCTCGAGGTCGTCCGCCAGGCTCTCCAGCACGGGGCCGAGCGCTCCGCTCTGCTCGCCCGCGGCGACCACCGCGCGGTAGACGTCGTCGAACTCGCGCGGCGCGGTGGCCAGCGCCCGTGCGAAGGACGAGCCCGCATTGACCTCCGCCTTCAGCTGCGACATCAGCTCGCGCTGGCGCGGATCCTCGGCTTCATCAGCCAGCGCCGCCATCGAGCGTTCCAGCGGCAGACCCGCCGACACCAGTCCCGCCAGCTGTCGCGTCCACACCGCCAGCCCTGCCGCCTTGAACGCGCGCCGCGCGAAGCGCGACTGCTTGCCCGGCTGCGCCGCCACCGCCTTCACCTCCATCGGCACCAGCCCCTGCGCCCGCAACTGCGAGCGCGCGGCTTTCAGGGTGTCGGCCTCCAGCAGGCCCTGGCGGGCTTTGCCGGACGCGTCCAGGGCGTCGTACTTGAAGGCGGGCATCGCTCGGAACCTCGTGTCTCTACTGCTCGTGCGTCCGTGTCATCGCCGCGATCACTCGCGCGTGACCCGCAGCACTTCCTCTTCGGACGTGATGCCCGTGGCCACCAGCCGGTCGCCGTCCTCGCGCATCGAGCGCAGGCCGTTGGCGCGCGCCGCGGCCAGCAACTCGGACTCCGCCGCCTGGTTGTGGATCAGGCTGCGGATCGCGTCGTCGCACACCATCAATTCGTACACGCCGGTGCGGCCCTTGTAGCCGCTGCTCGAGCAGGCCGGGCAGCCCACCGGGTGGTAACGCACGCCGCCGCCGGGCAGCGACTCCGACGACTTGCACACCGGGCACAGCTTGCGCACCAGCCGCTGCGCCAGCACGCCCAGCAGCGAGGAGCTCAGCAGGAAGGGCTCCACGCCCATGTCGGTCAGACGCGTCACCGCGCTCACCGCGTCGTTCGTGTGCAGCGTCGCGAGCACCAGGTGACCCGTCAGCGAGGCCTGGATCGCGATCTGCGCGGTCTCGTAGTCGCGGATTTCGCCGATCATGATCACGTCCGGATCCTGGCGCAGGATCGCGCGCAGTGCCTTCGCGAAGGTCAGGTCGATCCGCGAGTTCACCTGCGTCTGCCCGATGCCGGGCAGCTCGTATTCGATCGGGTCCTCGACGGTCAGCACGTTCGTCGTCGACGTGTCCACCGTCTGCAGCGCCGCGTACAGCGTCGTCGTCTTGCCCGAGCCCGTCGGACCCGTCACCAGCACGATGCCGTGCGGCTGCTGCACGACGCGCTGGAAACGCTCCAGCCGCTCGCCGTCCATGCCCAGCGCCGACAGCGTGAAGCGTGATTCCGACTTGTCCAGCAGACGCAGCACCGCGCGTTCGCCGTGCGCCGACGGCAGCGTGCTCACGCGCACGTCGATCGCGCGGCCGCCGATGCGCAGCGAGATCCGGCCGTCCTGCGGCAGACGCTTCTCGGCGATGTCGAGCTCCGCCATGATCTTCAGGCGCGAGATCAGCGCCGCGTGCAGCGCGCGGTTCGGCCGCACGACCTCGCGCAGCGTGCCGTCGACGCGGAAGCGCACCGAGCTCTCGCGCTCGTAGGGTTCGATGTGGATGTCGCTCGCGCCGTTGTTCGCGGCCTGCGTCAGCAGCGCGTTGAGCATCCGGATGATCGGTGCGTCGTCGGCGGCTTCCAGCAGGTCCTCGACCGCCGGCAGGTCCTGCATCAGGCGCGACAGGTCGACGGCGTTCTCGACCTCGCCGATCACCAGCGCCGCGTTGTCCTCGCCGCCCGCGTAGGCGGCCTGGATGCGCGTCGAGAGTTCGGCGACGCTCAGGCATTCGATGCGCGACGGCGCGTAGACGCGCTGCAGCTCGGACAGCACCGGCAGCGTCAGCGCCGGCGAGGCCCACAGCGTGCGCTGCTGGCCGTCGTCCTCGATCAGCAGGTGCTGCGCCTTGGCGACGGCGTAGGGAAGGGGATGGCGGCTGGCCATGATCGCTCCGGGCTCAGCGGCCTTGCGGGTTGCTCGGCGGGGTGTTGCTCGGCGTGGCCGGTCCCGGCACCGGCGACGACGCCGGGTACACCGGCAGCGGCAACTGCTGGGGCAGCGTGCCGCCCGGCGTCGAGGCCGGCTTCTCCGGCAGCAGCGGGGCGCCGGTCTCGGGCAGCACCAGCGTGCTCTTCGGCTGCGATTCCTGCTGGTAGGCGCGGATCGCGTCGTAGCGGTCCATCGTCAGCGCCGCGGCGCTTTCCGGCGTGCGCAGCACCACCGGACGCAGGAAGATCATCAGGTTGGACTTGACCCGCTTGCGGCTCTGGTTCTTGAACAGGTTGCCCAGGATGGGGATGTCGCCCAGGCCGGGGACCTTGTCCTCGCCGTCGGTGTATTCGTCCTTGAGCATGCCGCCGAGCACCAGCACCTGGCCGTCCTCCAGCGTCACCGAGGTCTCCACCGCGCTCTTGTCGAAGGTCGGACCCTGCGTGGCCGAGTTGACCGAGGCCACCACGCTGGAGTTCTCCTGATACGCCTTCATGCGCACCGTGCCGTTCTCGCCGACGGTGGCGCGCACCTTCAGCCGCAGGCCGACGTCGCGACGCTCGAAGGTCTGGAACGGGCTGGTGGTCGTGCCCGACGTCGTGGTCGAGTTGCCGGTCAGCACCGGCACGTTGCTGCCGATCAGCAGGTCGGCTTCCTCGTTGTCCTGCACGATCAGCGACGGCGTGGACAGCACGTTGGTGCCGGACACCGAGCCGAGCACGTTGGCGATGGCGCCCAGCGTGTAGAGGCTGCCGACCTTCTTGATGATGCCGACGTTCAGGCCGGTCGGGATCGTCCCGCTCGAGATCGCGCTGCTGACGCCCGTGGTGCCGCCGGCCGTGGCGGCCGTCAGGTTCAGGATGTTCGAGAAGCCGGTGCCGAAGTTGGTGCCGATGGCGCCTTCGCCGAAGAGCTGCTGGAACTGCACGCCGAACTGGCCGGCCTTGCTGGCATCGACCTTCACGATCAGCGCCTCGACGTAGACCTGCGCGCGGCGCGTGTCGAGCTGCTCGACGACCGCGCGGATCTGGCGGTACATCGGCTCGGGCGCCGTGATGATCAGCGAGTTGGTCGCGGGGTCGGCCTGGACGAAGCCGCCCGTGCTGACCTGCGCGGTCTGGCTGACCTGCGTGGAAGTGCCGCCGCTGCCGCCCGACCCGCTCGTGCCCGAACTCGACGAACTGCCGCCGAACGACGAGCTGTTGCCCGCGAAGCCGCCGGACTGTCCCGCGCTGCCGGTCTGCGCGCCGGCGAAGCTGCCGGTGCCGCCCTGGCCGCTGCTGGAGCCGCCCGCGCCCGGGCCCGCGTTGTTCGTGTAGGCCGCGCGCAGCACCGTGGCCAGGCGCACCGCGTCCGCGTTCTTCAGGTAGATCACGCGGATGCTGCCGCCGGTGTCGCTGCTGGGCTGGTCCAGCTTGGCGATCATCGCGCGCAGCTGCATCAGCTTGGCCGGATTGGCCGCGCGCACGATCAGCGCGTTGCTGCGCGGATCGGCCATCACGCTGCCGCTGCCACCGCCGGCGCCACCCTGCACCTGGACGCCCTGCGTGCCGCCGCCGCCGTCCGACAGCCGCTGCACCAGCTGCACGATGTCCGAGGCCACCGCGTTGCGCAGCGGGATCACCTCGATGTCGGTGTTGGACGGCTGGTCCAGCGCCGCGACGATGCGGCTGATCCGCTGCAGGTTGTCGGCGTAGTCGGTGATGACCAGGCTGTTGTTGCCCGGGTTCGCGTTGATCGTGTTGTTCGGGGTGATCAGCGGACGCAGCACCGCGACCAGGTTGTTCGCGTTCTCATGGCTGAGCTTGAAGATCTGCGTCACGACCTGGTCGCCGCGCGTGCGCGACTCGCCGGCGATCGTCACCGCGCCGGTCTGCAGCTTGGCTTCGGCTTCGGGCACGAGCTTCAGCAGTCCGCCCGTCTCGACCATCGCGAAGCCCATGCCGCGCAGCGAGGCGAGGTAGCTCAGGTAGGCCTCCTGCACCGGCACCGGCTGCTCGGCCGTCAGCGTCATCGTGCCCTTGACCCGCGGATCAACCAGGATCGGCTTGCCCAGCGCGGCGGACATCGCGCGCGACACCGCCTCGATGTCGGTGTTGACGAAGTTCAGCGTGACCGGCGTGCTCGCGCGCACGGCCGGCTGTCGGCGGTTCTGCTGCTGATTCGACTGTGCGCCGGCCTGCATCGGCAGGCTGCCCGCGATCAGGGTGATCGCGACGCCCAGCGCCGTCGGTCGCATCATGTGCTTGTTCATGCTCATCCCACCGAGATGATCGAGCGCGCACCGTTGCGGCGCCCGATGATGTTCAACAAATTGGCCAATGCGGCTTCGCTGCCCGGCGCGGCTGTCGCCTCGCCCCGGAATTGCGTCCGCGTCGCGCCCAGGCTCCCCTGGCCGCTCAGTTGCAGCGGGCCCTGGATCGTGGTCAGGATCAGTTGCGGCGCCTCGCTGCCGCCCACGAGCCCCATCCGGTAGCTGCCCAGCGGCGTCACCTGCGCCAGGCGCGAGGAGAAGTCGCGCAGCTCGACCTGGGCCATGCCGTTCACCTTGACCGTCTTGCCCCGGCCCTCGAAGACGAAGCCCTGCGAGCTGACGGCAATGACGCCGTCCGGTGCCAGCGTGTTCCACGGCGTGCCGAGCCCGGCGAGCCAGGCGGCCGGCCAGCGGATCCACGGCTGCTCGGGCGTGGCGTCGGGCAGGCGCACGGTGACCCGGTCCATGCCGAAGCTCGCCGTCAACGGGACGCCGGGCTTGATGCAGCAGGACTGGTCCAGCGTCAGCCGCATGGCCAGTCCGCCGTCGATCCACGCCGGGCGCAGCGACCAGCCCAGCCGTTGCGGCAGTTCGCTCGCATCGCGGCTGCCTTCGCCCGGGCTCAGGATCACGCGCGCGCTGCCGTTCCAGAGGCTGCCGCGCGCGTCGGCGAGCAGCAGCCGTTCATTCGTGGCCGAGGCCACCGCCTTCGCCAGCCAGGCCGCCGGGGCCCAGACCACGACCGCGGTCAGCAGGCCCAGCACGGCGCCGGCCAACGCCCAGCGCATGGCGCCGCGATCGGTGCGGACCAGCGCCACGGCCTTGCCCGGAGCAGCCAGGAGCATGAAGGCCGACTGCATGAAAGCCGACTCCATGAAGCGTTGTTGTCGCGACATGGCTCAGTTCCCCGCCGCTGCGGGCAGCAGCACCGTCAGGCGACCGCTGAAACCCTGCGGACCGTTCTGCAGCTCGGCTTCCTGAGGCCGGGCGCGCGCGCCCTGGCGCGCCTCGCCGAGCCACATCGCCAGCGCGCCGCCGGGCACGCCGCGCAGCCGCAACTGCGCCTGCGTGCCGTTGATCGTCAGTTCGGCGGCCGGGCCGAGGCGGGCCGTCGCGGCCCGCAGCGCGGTCATCGACTGCTCGGCCGAGACCGGCACGGCTTGCTTCAAGGCCTGCGTCTGCTGAGCCATTGCCCGCATCTGCTGAAGCTCGCGATCAAGCCGGTCGATCTCGCCCGGCGCCTTGCGCAACGTGGCCCAGGCCGGCGCCAGCGCGATCAGCCAGAGCAGCAGCAGGCCGACGATCGCGGCGGTCGCCCGCGCGATCAGACGTTCGCGCGGCGTGGCGGCCTGCCAGCGGGCCCGGAGGTCCCGTTGCATGGTCGTGAGGGCGTTCATCGGTTGTCGGGTCGCAGGCTCAGTTGGAGCGTGTCGCCGTCCTCGGCGACCCGCAGTGCGGGGTCCTGGCCCAGCCGCTCGCGCAGTTGCGCGCGTTGCGGGGGCGAGAGTCCGGCGAGTTGCAGCCGGCCCTGTTCGAAACGGACGTTGGGCAGCGGCGGCTCGCCTTGCGGCCACACGCGCGCCACGGCGCCGAGCAGGTCCTCGAGGTCGCCGGGGCCGACCTGGCCGGCGCTGCCGCGCAGGGCCTCGGTCTCGCGGACCATCTGTGCGCGGGCGTCGCGAACCACGCGGACCTGCGGGAAGGCTTGTCGCAGCAGCGCTTCCTGCTCGGCCTTGCGCGCATCGATGGCGCGGCCTTGTTGCCACGCCATCGCGTTCAAGCCGATGACCTGCACGGCGATCAGGCCGATGACGCCCCAGCGGAACGGCCGCCAGGCCGGCGTCTGCAGCGTCTGCCACGCCTGGTGGACGCGCTGCCAGCCGCGCCGGCGCGGGGTCAGGTCGAACTGCAGCAGGTTGATCGGTGCCTCGCGGGCCGCCCAGGCGCGCTCGGTGTCGTTGAGGACGCCCACCGGGCGACCCAGCCACTGCTCGGCCACCGCCGAGGCGGCGGGGCTCGCGGTCACGGGCGCGTTCGTCCACCAGTCCTCGCCGAGCCAACCGCGCAGCCCGCCGCTGTCCAGCGGGAAGGTGGCCACGCCGTCGACGCGCGAGACGCGCAGCCGGGCGCGGTCATCGGAGCCGGCGTGGATGTGCCCGCCCTCCGTGCCGCCGGCGGTCTGCGGCCACGACAGCGGCAGCAGCGACTCCACCAGCAGACCGGCGGCTTCCATCGCCTGCAGATGCGCGCGCAGCGGTTCGCGCGCGGTCACGGCGATCCAGTGCGACTGGCCCTCGGTGCCGGAACTTTCCATCAGCGCGAGGTGCAGCCGATCGGGGTCCTCGAGCAGGTGATCCTCCATCACGCCGACGACGGCGCTGCGCAACTTTGCGCCCTTGATCTTGGGCAATTGCGCGGGGAGCCAGCTGACCTGATCGTCGCCGAGCAGCAGCATCACGCGGTCGGCGGGCGGCATCGCGGCCAGCGCGGCGCGCTGACCGTGCCCGCGTGCGTGGGCCGGCGCCTGCGCGTCGTGGCTGAACCAGAATTCGTAGTCGTGCGGGGCGGCACCGTTCTGAGGCGGGCTGGCCGGCAGGAGGATGAGCAGGGTACTCATAGGATCGCGGATTCTAGGAGGGCTTGCGTGACGGAACGGCGCCGCGCGCCCCCGAGCAAGCCCGTAGTCGCGCCTTTACAAGTGCATGCATCCCGTCCCTCTTCTTTCCAATCGTTTCAAGAGCGCGTGGGCGGCGCGCGACGCCGCCTCCGGCGTTCAAGGTGTGGCCCCGTAGCCGTTGGTGGTTCCCGCCAGCGTCGACTGGCGTTGCAGGCGCTGCCGATCGATGACGCGAACGTTAGTGCCGTCCCGGAACACTAGTGAGCGCTGAGCGAGGATCCGATCATCCATGCGCAACTGGCCTTCGACGAAGAAGTAGTTCGAGGTGAAGGCGGCCATCTGCTGGCGCGTGTCGGTGGCGGGGGATCCCCGCCACCAGCGAGGTCAGCCGGTCGTCCCAGGCGGTGAAGGCCTTGCTCTGGCGGGCCCGCACGATGCTGTCGGCGACGCCGAGGTCGACGCCCAGGACGTCCGCGATGACTTCCCGGGGCGCGGTGTTCAGGTTCAGCGTCGTCTGCGCCTTGGGCAGCAGCACGGCGAGCGTGCTCAGGCGGGCGATCTGTTCATCGTTGAGGCCGAACCAGCGCAACTGCTCGATCCGGGCGGGCCTCAGCGGCACCTCGCCCTGCTGGTCCGTGCCCTTGCTGCCGGCGGAGGCGATGAGATTCTTCTGGACCTGTTCGGCGATCGAGGCGCTCATGCCCGCGCGCTGGAAGATCCTGCGCGCCGCGTTCAGGTTGTCGAGGGCCTTCTGGACGGCCTGGGGATCGGGCGCCTGTCCGGGCTGGGTCTGCGCCGGCTGCGTCTCCAGGTTGCGCAGGTTGAACAGCCCCTGCGCGTCCTCGATGTGGCCGGAGAGGAACGCGTCGGGCCCCGAGTCCTCCGACTTGTTCTCGTCCTGCGACAGGAAGCTCGACAGACGCGCCTCGGCCAGCGGCACCGCCCACACTTCACCGAGGTCGTCGCTCTTCGCGGTGTTGTTGCGCGCGGACCGGACATCCTCGCTCAGGATGAGCCGTGCCCAGTCCAGCGCGCCCTGCAACACCCAGTCCGCCTGCGCGCGACCGCGGTCGGCGGCCTCGATCTGGATCGAGCGCGACTGCCGCCACAACATCGCGGCGGACAAGGTCGTCACCAGCACCACGATCAGCAACGCGGTGAGCAGGGCCGCACCCCGGCGCGATCGCGTCGACCGCGGGGCGCGGGCGGGAGCGTGAACGGCGCGCATCAGCTGCCCCCCTCCACCGCGACCTCGCGGACCAGCTCGCCGCGGTAGCCGCTGTCCTCGCCGAACTGCAGCCGCATGCGGACGCCGTCAGGCACCGCGTTGGTCGCGGCCGCGTTCTTGTTCGCCGGGTCGCTGTTCGCCGGATCCTTGTCGAGCGTGGACTGCGCGTTGGCCCACGCGCCTTGCTGGAAGAAGTACATCTGCCAGCCGACGACGCGATCGAGCCCCGGCAGCTCGCGCATTTCCTTGGCGTTGAGCTGCTGGCTGCGGAACCACGCGTCCCGCAACGCATCGGCGTTGTTCAGCGTCTGCGACTCCCAGCGCGCCAGCCGGCCTTCCTTCAACTGCCAGGCGACGAGCTGCAGGCCCGTCTCGCGCCGACGTGTGATGCGCAGCGTCGCGCCGTCGAAGGTCAACGCGTCGAACACGTCGCTCTTCTGCACCTCGCGCAGATCCAGCTCCCATTGGCGGATCAAGGTCTGCAGCGTCTCGGCGCGATCCATCGCGACCTCGTTGCGCTCGCGGCTGGTCGTCAACGCCGACACCGCGCGCCAGGCCATGACCGACATCACCGCCATCACGACGAGCGCGACGACGACCTCGATCAGCGTGAACCCGCGCGCCGCGCGCCGGGAGGAGCCTGTGGCGCGGCGCATCAGGAGTTGCGTCCCACGATGGTGGTGATGGTCAGCAGCGGCCGGTCCTTGTCGTCGAAGACCTGTGCCTCGACGCGGCGGAAGTTCGGATTCGGCGTGCCGCGCACGATCATCTTGACGCTGAAGTCGCGGCCGAGCTGCGAGCAACTGACGCTGTTGTCGCCGATGCCCGGGAAGGCCTTGGTCAGGCGCATCTCGGTGAGCTCGTTCTCGGCGCACCACTGCGCCAGCGAGTTGATCGCCAGCCGGTCGGAGTTCGAGGTCATCGCGCCCGCCGCGCGCAGCCCGGCGGCCAGGCACAGCGCGACGATCGTCAGTGCCACCAGCACCTCGACGAGCGTGAAGCCGCGGTCGCGCGGCGCAGGCCTGGCGACGGGCGTGGTTCTCATGTGCCGCCCTTCGCGATCGCGAACGGCCGCAGCCCATCCGTGGCCAGCGTGATGCGGTGATCGCCGCGGATCAGTGTCAGGCGTTGCGCGCCGATCAGCGGTTCAGGCCCCAGACGGATCGAGCGCCCATTGGCGCTGGCGCCCTCGATCTCGACGATCGGCGGGTCGCCCAGCCAGGGCCGCTCCAACTCCAGGCGCTTGATCAGCGCGACCGGCAGGCCGGTGACGCGGTAGCGGCTGGCGTCGTTGTTCGAGTCGGGGACCCAGCGCACGTCGAGCGACGCCGCACGGGCCTCGGAGCGCGCGGTCTCGAGCACGGACGCCAGATGCAGCGCCTCGCGCTCCAGCTGCACGTCGGCGCGGTCGCGCATGGCCACCGCGACGGTGGCGCTGGCGATCGCCACGATCGTGATCGCGACGATCAGCTCGATCAGCGTGAAGCCGCGTTGGAGCAGTCGGCCGGACGGACGCGCGCGCACGGCTCTGGGCAGTCGGTGGGGGAGGGACAAAGCGCACGGCGGGCCGCGCGCTTATTCCCAGGAGCCGATGTCGGCGTCGGAGCCCTCGCCGCCCGGCTTGCCGTCCGCGCCCAGGCTGTAGACGTCGATCTCGCCCTTCAGGCCCGGGTTGTCGTACTGGTACGGATTGCCCCAGGGATCCTTGGGCAGCTTCTCAATGTAGACCTTCCAGTTCGGCGCCGCCGGGCCGTTGGTGGGCTTGGCCACGAGCGCGCCCAGGCCCTGCTCGCCGCTCGGATAGCGGCCGTTGTCCATCTTGTAAAGCTTGAGCGATTGCATCAGCGTGTTGACGTCGGAGCGCGCCGCGGTGCGACGGGCTTCGGACACGTGGTTCATCACCGCCGGCACGACCACCGCGCCCATGACGGCGACGATGGTGATGGCGACGATCAGTTCGATCAGCGTGAAGCCGCGGGCACGGCGCGGAGAGAACTTGGAGAAGGGTCGACGCATGGTGTTGCAATCCTCGTGGAGCCACCCTTGGTGGCCCATCGCGCTGCATCATAATCGTCGGATGCATGCACGATGGTTAAGCTTCGTAGTCTGGGCGGCGCTGGCGGCGAGCCTTGCGTATTGGGCGTTGACGCTGATGGTGAAGGGGCCGCAGGCGCCCGCCATGACGCGTTCCGCGACCGGTGAAAGCGCGCCCGCAGACTGGACTCGACTGTTCGCTGCCGCGAAGGTGGCGGAGACGCCGGTCGAATCCACCTCGTCGCGTTTCCAGCTGCTGGGTGTCGTGGCTCCGACCGCCGGCGGGCGCTATCCCGGGGAAGGCGTCGCCTTGATCGCGATCGCCGGCGCGCCGCCGAAGCCCGTGCGCATGGGCGCTTCCGTCGATGGCGACCTGAAATTGATCGAGATCAATCGTCGTGACGTGGGCCTGGGCACCGGCAACGCGGTGACCGTCCGGCTGAGTCTCGCGCCGGGCGCGCCGGATGTGGTGCTCGCTCCGCCGCCGCAGTTCGCGCCGGGTGGCGGCATGGCCCCGCCGCCGAATTTCAATGTTCCGCAGATGCAGCCTCATGCTGGCGCGCCGGGACCCGACGGCATCGTGCCGCCCACCGCCGTCACCGGTTCCTTGCCGCAGATGCCCCCCGGCGACGGCAGCGCCAACCCCATCAAGTAGTTCCAAAGAGGTAGCGCGTGAGGCGTTGAGCACGCCTGGCGCGTCATCGGGCGCGTCGGCGCGCGCGCAGGGTCAGTACTTGCTGCCCAGCGTGGACCGGCCCGGACCTGTGTGCAGCGCGCCCGCGTTGCTCGATCCCGTGTCGCGCAGGTCGGACGGACGACTGTGGATGGCCCCGTCGGGCAGGTCCTGCACTTCCGTCAGCAGCGCCGCCGCGCAACGGACCAGCGGCCACGCCAAGGTCGCGCCGGTGCCATCCCCGCATTCCATGCCGAGTTCCAGCAGCGCCGCCGCGTGGAACAGCTGAAGCGCCTCGTCCAGTCCGCGATGGGTGGTGCTGCGGCAGAACACCGCGTAATCGGTGACCGGGGGAGCGATCATGGACGCCACCTTCAACGCCGCGCACGCGGCGATGCCGTCCACCAGAATCAGCTGCCGCTTCGACGCCGCGACCAGCATCGCGCCGACCATCACCGCCAGTTCGAATCCGCCGAAGGCCGCGAGCACCGCCATCGGTTCGCGCACCTCGCGGTGCCGCTGCTGAGCGCCTTGCAGCACCAGCATCAGATGCGACAGGTCGTCGTGCGGCATGTCGGGGCCGGAGATGATGAAGTCCTGCACCGGCATGTCCATCAACCGGGACAGCACCAGCGCAGAAGCCTCCAGCGAGCCTTGGCCCAGCCCCGCGCAGGCGATCACGTTGCCCGCCAGGTTGTCGGAGATTTCCATGCCGACGCGCACGCCGGCATGCGCCTGTTCCACCGTCATCGCCGCGCCAGCCCGCGAGTTGCGCGTCCCGTGCGCGATCTTGCGCGCGAGCAGACGCTGCTGCGGGCTGAGCGGCTCGGCGATGCCGCAGTCGACCACCGTCACATGCATGCCCTGGTTGCGCGCGAACACGGTCGAGGGCAGGCGGTGTTGCAGGGCGAGCAGGGCCTGCTCACGCGTGCTGCGACCGTTGGGCAATGCGATGCCGTCCACCGCCAGGCCGTGGTCGGCCGCGAACAGCACCAGCGTGGGGTCGCGGAACTTCGGTGTCTGCGTCGCCTGGATCAGGCCCAGTCGCACCGCGAGCGGTTCCAGTTCACCCAGTCGGCCGGCCAGCGTGCAGCGGCGTTCCAGGCGCTGGCGCAAGGCGCGTTCCAGCTCCGGATTGGCGGTCGGCGAGATGAGGGACTGATGAATGGACATGGGGACCGCCATTCTCGGCCCGCGCCGCGGGCGGGCCATCGGCAATTGCCCCCGCCGCCTCGCCTCTGCCCCTTGTCCCGGGGGCAGCTGTCGGTGTCAAGCCGTAACCGCCAGGCCGTCCGGGCGTCGGTGCGCCCGCGCGGTCACGGCCCCTTGACGCGGTTCAACGCAGGAAGAGCCGGTACACCGGGTTGTCGGTCTCTTCGGTACAGGGGTAGTTCAACTGGTCGAGGAAGGTCTTGAACGCCTTGCCGTCGCCCTTCGGAACCTGCAGACCGACGAGGATGCGGCCATAGTCCGCGCCCTGGTTGCGGTAGTGGAACAGGCTGATGTTCCAGTCCGGGCTCATGCTGGACAGGAAGCGCATCAGCGCGCCCGGCCGCTCCGGGAAGATGAAGCGGAAGAGGCGCTCGTTCTCCGCGAGTTCGGTCCGACCGCCGACCATGTGGCGGACGTGCTGCTTGGCCAGTTCGTCGTCGGTGAGGTCGACGGTGGCGAAACGATGGCGCTCGAAGCTGCGGACCAGCTTGTCGGCTTCCTCGCGCTTGGTGATGGAGACGCCGACGAAGACGTGCGCCACCTGGCGGTCGGAGATGCGGTAGTTGAATTCCGTGACGCTGCGGCCCTGGACCAGTTCACAGAAGCGCCGGAAGCTGCCGCGTTTCCTCCGGGATGGTGACGGCGAACAGCGCCTCGCGCTCCTCGCCGACCTCCGCGCGCTCGGCCACGAAGCGCAGCCGGTCGAAGTTCATGTTCGCGCCGCAGGTGATGGCGATGTAGGTCTCGCCCCGGGTCCCGTGCTGCGCCGCATACTGCTTGATGGCTGCGACACCCAGTCCGCCGGCCGGCTCCAGGATGCTGCGGGTGTCGACGAAGACATCCTTGATCGCGGCACAGACGGCGTCGGTGTCGACCAGGATGTAGTCGTCGACCAGCTCGCGGCAGATGCGGAAGGTTTCCTCGCCGACCAGCTTGACCGCAGTGCCGTCCGAGAAGAGCCCCACGTCGGTCAGCGTGACCCGCTTGCCGGCGCGCACGGAGCGCACCATGGCGTCCGAGTCCTTGGTCTGGACGCCGATGATCTTGATCTCCGGCCGCACGGCCTTGATGTAGGCCGCGACCCCCGAGATCAAACCGCCCCCGCCGATCGCGACGAAGATCGCGTCGATCGGCCCCGGGTGCTGGCGCAGCAACTCCATCGCGATCGTGCCCTGGCCGGCGATGACGTCGGGATCGTCGAACGGGTGTACGAAGCTCAGTCCGTGCTGCTGCTCAAGCTCCAGCGCGTGCCCGTACGCGTCCGTGAAGGACTCCCCGGCCAGCACCACCTCGCCGCCCAGCGCCTGCACGGCGTCGATCTTGACCTTGGGCGTCGTCACCGGCATCACGATGACCGCGCGGCAGCCGAGTTTCTTTGCCGACAGCGCCACGCCCTGGGCATGATTCCCCGCCGATGCGCAAATCACCCCGCGCGCCAATTGCTCGGGCGCGAGATTTGCCATCTTGTTATAGGCACCCCGCAATTTGAAGCTGAATACCGGCTGCTGATCTTCGCGTTTCAGCCAGACTTTGTTGCCGATGCGCTTGGAGAGATTGCGGGCGGCATCGAGGGAGGTTTCCTGCGCGACCTCATACACCTTGGCGTTAAGAATCCGTTGGAGATAACTCTGGTCGGCCGGGAGTAACGCGGGGTGTTGCGCCGATGGGCGCGTCGAGGTGTTCTTGCGCGATGCGCGGCGGGTGCCGGCCATGGAAATCCCTCCAGTTCCCCGTCCCGCGCGGACGCGGCGGGAGTCGGGCGGACGATGATAGCGAGGGTCTGCCCGGGGCGCGGGCACGCCTGAGCGGCGGCGGCCCATGCGCTTTCGCCATTGGAGGAGCGAGCCTTGCGCTGCGGAGCGTGCGCGGACGGACGAAAAAAAGCCCGAGGCTTGTGGCCTCGGGCTGAATCCACCATGGAGGCGGTGGAGGAGACAATCGGTGCGGGGCTGACCCTACAGAGTGGGGTAGCGCTATCGCATGCCTAGAATTCTAGGGGGATGCATGTTGCGCTGCAATATTTTTTGGGGGGTCCAGCCCTGGAGTCGGGCCTCTAAATGCGCAAAATCACCGCCAGAGTGGGTGACCGTGATGGGCGGTCCCGCAAGAAATGGGGTCAGATCACCGCCCCGCATGGCTCGAACGGCCCATGGAACGAAGGAACGACGAATGGAATGCACGATCAACTGGATGGGCGCCGACGGCATGAGCTTCATCGCCGAGACCGGCAGCGGCCACATGATCAACATGGACGGCGCGCCCGATGGGGGTGGTCGCAACCTGGCGCCGCGACCGATGGAAACCGTGTTGGCCGGGACTGGCGGCTGCACCGCCTATGACGTGGTGTTGATCCTGAAGCGCGGCCGCCACGATGTGCGCGGTTGCCAGGTCAAGCTGAGTGCCGATCGCGCCGACGCCGATCCGAAGGTCTTCACCAGGATCCACATGCACTTCGTCGTGACGGGCAAGGGCCTGCCGCAGGCGAGCGTGGAGCGCGCGGTGCAGCTCTCCCACGAGAAGTACTGTTCGGCCAGCATCATGCTGGCGAAGACGGCGGAGATCACCACGTCGGTGGAGATCGTCGAGGTCTGATTCCCGCCCGCCCGCCCGGCGGGCGAGGGCGCACGCTAGAGATGGTGCGCCGTGCGGGTCATGACCTTGGCGGCTAGGCGCATCAAACCCCGTACCGGCGCAGGCAGGTCGACGCCGCCGAGCCCGCGCGCCTCTTCGGCGTGACGGGCCTCCTCTTCCTTCATCTGCGCGACGATCGCTCGCGAACTGTGGTCGCCCGCGGGCAGCCGCTTCAGGTGGCCAGCGAGGTGCGCCTCGACCTGACGCTCGGTCTCGATGACGAAGCCCAGGCTGACCTTGTCCCCGATCAGCCCGGCGACGGAACCGATCGCGAAGGCGCCGCCGTACCAGAGGGGATTGAGCAGGCTCGGGCGGTCGTTCAGCGCACGGAGTCGCCCGGCGCACCAGGCGAGATGGTCGATCTCCTCCTGCGCGGCGTGCTCCAGGTGTTGACGCAGGGCCGCGTCCCTCGTGGTCAGGGCCTGGGCGCGGTAGAGCGCCTGCGCGCAGACCTCGCCGACATGATTGACCCGCATCAGCGACGCGGCGAGCTTGCGCTGCGGCTGATCCAGCGGCTCGTCGGCGGATGCCGCTTCGGGCGCCGGTCTCGCCATCGGCGCGACACCCGCCAGCGTCTTCAGGCTGTGATCCAGCGTGGATATCCACGCGTCCGCTCGAGAAAGTATGCGCGCCGGGCGCTGAGGCTGGGATTCCATCTTGAATGCTCGCGGTGGGCGTGACGCCGCAGTTTAGGAGCGGGGCGTCAAGTGGTTCGGTGGTGCCGGGTGATCCTTTGTGCGAATGCGTGATGACACAATTTTTTAATCCCATACGCGTTGCTTCGATCCAACGAAATCAGGACTTTTACGGGGTGGCTGCTGGTCAGGCGTGATCGGACCTGTTGCAATACACCACAGCTTCATTGCAGGAGCTTGGTTTGCGGGCGATCTACCAACCGCAACCTCATTGAAGATCTAGGAGTCTCTAATGAAGAAATCTCTCGTCGCGCTGGCTGTGCTGGCTGGTTTCGCTGGTGCCGCTGCCGCTCAATCGTCCGTCACGCTGTTTGGCGTGATCGACGTGGCCGCCCGTTACACGAAGGCCAATGGCCAGGACACGAAGCAACTGACGAACGACGGCAGCTCCTCCAGCCGCATCGGCGTCCGTGGCGTCGAAGACCTGGGTGGCGGCCTGAAGGCTGGCTTCTGGCTGGAAGGCGCCCTGGCTGCCGACACCGGCACCGCTGACGCCACCCGCTTCTGGGGCCGTCGCGCTTCCGTGAGCCTGATGGGCGACTTCGGTGAAGTCCGTCTGGGCCGTGGCAAGACCTCGACCCGCCTGGTCGTCGATGATTTCGACGTCTACAGCACCACCGGTCTGGGTGACGTGACCCGCACGTACAGCCTGCTGGGCTCGAACATCGACACGATCAACCGTGCCGACAACCTGGTTCAGTACTTCCTGCCGGCCGACCTGGGCGGCGTGTACGGCTCGTTCGACGTGGCTGCTGGTGAAGGCACCGACGGCAAGAAGTCCTTCGGTGGCCGTCTGGGCTACAAGATCGCCGACTTCAACGTGGCCGGCGGCTACCAGTCGACCGACTCGCTGGGCTCGAAGTTCAAGCAACTGTCGCTGGGCGCCAGCTACGACTTCAAGGTCGTGAAGGTGCAAGGCCTGTTCAGCCAGCTGAAGTTCGGTTCGCGCAAGCAGAACCTGTTCACGGTCGGCGCCGTGGTGCCGGTGACGGCTGCCGGTTCGGTGACCGCTCAGTACACCAAGGCTGAGACCAACGGTGCTGCTGACGCAGTGGTGGCGGCACGCGGCGACGCTCAAGCCTTCACCATCGGCTACCAGCACAACCTGTCCAAGCGCACCGCGCTGTACACGACCGCGTCGATCATCGACAACGACAACTCGAACTTCCGCGTTCAGAACAACGCTGTTGCCGCTGCTCGCGGTGGCAAGTCGGGTGGCCTGGACGTCGGTATCAAGCACAGCTTCTGATCTCCGGATCAGCGCGCTGCGCTACGAAAGCCGCCCCTCGGGGCGGCTTTTTTTCGTCTCAACGTTAGCCCGTAGGGAGCCTGTCGCGCAGGTGCCAGGTCTTGCGCCAGTCGATCAAGCACTGTCGTCGCAACGCACTGTTGTAGATTTTGTAGACAGTCTTCGCGGGTTTTCCCTCTGGGAGGGCGTCACAAACTTGACAGGGTTTGCTCGCGTGGGCGATGTGCAACACAAAGCGTCTCCGTCTGGGGGCTTCGCTGAGAATCGATCTCGGCGACCACACCAAACATACAGGAGACATCACATGAAGAAAGCCGCCTTGGCGTTGAGCATCCTCGCAGCGAGCACCAGCGCCGCCTGGGCACAGTCGACCGTGCAGCTCTACGGCATCGTTGACGTAGGTCTGCGCTGGACCAGCAATGCGAACGCCGGAAGCTCCGAGAAGCAGGTGATCCCCGGTGGCATGTCCCAGAGCCGTCTTGGGGTGAACGTGACCGAGGACATGGGCGGCGGGCTGAAGGCCATCGCCAACCTCGAGCACCGCCTGAACTCCGACACCGGCACCGTGGCCGCCGCCGATTTCTGGCGTCAGTCCTGGGTCGGCATCCAGTCGGCCGACTTCGGCCGCCTCACGCTGGGCCGCCAGTACAACATCCTGTTCGACATCTACACGTCGACCTACGCGTCCTTCAAGTACTCGCCCTACATCGAGGCCTACAAGCCCGAGATCGGCCTGTCGATGGGCGCGCGCCAGGACAACATGGTCAAGTACCTGTTCGAGAAGGGCCCCATCCGCGGCGAGGTCCAGGTGTCGGCGGGTGAAGGCAATTCACAGAACAAGTCGTTCGGCGGCCTGCTGCGCTACAACCAGGGCCCCATCGCCTTCGGCGGCGCCTTCCTGCAGGTCGAGGACACCCTGGGCAAGAAGGTCAAGGGCTACACCGCCGGCGGCGCGTACACGAGCGGCCCGTGGTACATCAACTTGTCCTGGGCGACCAACAAGTTCGACCGGGGCGGCTTGCTGGGCGCGGCCTACACGTCCGGCTTGCTGGGCACGGTGCTGAATGCGGCCGCGAACGATGTGAAGAAGCGGGACATGATCTCGGTGGGCGCCGCCTATCAGCTGACCCCGCAACTGAACTTGGGCGCTCACTATTGGTACGCCACGCAGACGCACTACAGCGCTGCTCTGGCCAACACCAAGAGCAAAGGGCACTACGTGGCCTTCGTCGCGGACTACGCTTTCTCCAAGCGCACCGACGCTTACTTCGAGCTGGACTACACCAAGCACGAGGGCGCGGTCCGCTTCGCCAACAACGCCGAGAAGCGTGGTGGTTCGATCGTCGGTATCCGTCACCGCTTCTGATCGTCCTTTGGGAGACGGCGGACCTGACCACCCCGCCGCCGCCTCGCAGCAAACCGCCTTCGGGCGGTTTTTTCGTTCTTGTGCAACGGTCGGGACGACGTCGCGTTCGCGCCGCGTCAAGGGCTAACCCACTTGCCGGTGGGCGTACGCTGCTTGATGATGGTTCCCTTCTGAAGCGCTCCGCCTCCGGGGTCAGGTCGTGCCAGGGCCGATCACAAGTCGCGTCGCCCGAGCCCATGCCGGAGGCCCTCGTCCATGCTGGTTTTCATTCTTCGCCGTCTGGCGCAGGCCGTCGTCGTCATGCTGACGGTGGCCTTCATCGCCTTCATGCTGTTCCAGTACGTCGGGGATCCGGTCAACAACCTGCTCGGCCAGGACGCCACGCCGGAGCAGCGCGAGCAGTTGCGCAAGGATCTGGGGCTCGATCAGAGCTTCATCGTGCAATTCGCGCATTTCGCCGGCAATGCGGCGCAGGGCGAGTTCGGCGTCAGCCTGAAGCAGGGTCGCAAGGTCTCCGCGCTGATCGCGGAGCGCTTCCCGGCGACGCTCGAGCTGTCTGCGACGGCCGCGCTGATCGCACTGCTGTTCGGCATCCCACTGGGCGTCTACGCGGCGCTGCGGCGCGGGACCTTCGGCTCACAGCTGTTGATGACGCTGTCACTGCTGGGCGTGGCGCTGCCGACCTTCCTCATCGGGATCCTGCTGATCCTGATCTTCGCGGTGCAACTGGCCTGGCTGCCGAGCTATGGCCGGGGCGAAGTCGTGATGCTCGGTGCCTGGAGCACCGGGCTGCTGACCGGCGACGGGTTGCGTCACCTGCTGTTGCCGGGCGTCACGCTGGCGGTGTTCCAGCTGACCTTGATCATGCGCATCGTGCGCGCCGAGATGCTGGAAGTGCTGCGCGCCGACTACATCAAGTTCGCCCGCGCCCGCGGCCTCAGCGACCGGACGATCTACTTCGGGCACGCGTTGAAGAACACGCTGGTACCGGTCATCACGATCACCGGCCTGCAGCTGGGATCGCTGATTGCCTTTGCGATCATCACCGAGACCGTGTTTCAATGGCCCGGCATGGGATTGCTGTTCATCCAGGCGGTGCAGTTCGCCGACATTCCCGTGATGGCGGCCTACCTCTGCCTGATCTCGCTGATCTTCGTCGTGATCAACCTGGTCGTCGATCTGCTGTACTTCGCTGTCGATCCGCGCTTGCGCGTGAGCGGCGGCGCGCATTGACATGAACGCTCCAGAGCACCTGACCGCCGCCGCGGCCGGCACCTACCAGCGACTCTTCGAGGCGCGCGGAGAGCTTGTTGCGCTGCGCCGCGAACTGCACACGATGCCGGAACTCGGCTTCGAGGAACACCGCACCGCCGCCCGGATCGTGCAGGCGCTGAAGGCCTGCGGCGTCGACGAGATCCACCAGGGCCTGGGCCGCACCGGCATCGTCGCGACCATCCATGGCCAGACGACGCCGGGCACGGCGCCCAGACTTTTCGGGCTGCGCGCCGACATGGATGCGCTGCCGCTGCGCGAGCAGAACGACTTCGCCTGGCGTTCGTCGACGCCCGGCCTGATGCATGCGTGCGGACACGACGGCCATTGCGCGATGCTGGTCGGGACGGCGCGCTACCTGGCGCAGACGCGGCGTTTTGCCGGTACGGCGGTGCTGGTGTTCCAGCCGGGCGAGGAGGGCTATGGCGGCGCGCGCGAGATGATCGCCGACGGCCTGTTCGAGCGTTTCCCGGTGGAATCCATCTACGCGATGCACAACTGGCCGCACCTGCCGCCCGGGAAGATCGGTCTGAACCGTGGCGCGATGATGGCAGCGGCGGACCGCGTGAACATCACGATCCAGGGGCGTGGTGGTCATGGCGCGCATCCGCACCTGAGCGTCGACCCGGTGCTGATCGCCGGCCATGTGATCACCGCGGTGCAAAGCCTGGTGTCGCGCAACATCGCGCCGATCGAGCAGGCGGTCGTCAGCCTCTGTTCGATGCATGCCGGCGAGCCGAGCGCCTTCAGTGTCATCCCCGAGGCCGCGCAGTTGACCGGCACGGTGCGCAGCTTCAAGCCCGAAGTGCAGCAACTGCTCGAGGAGCGGATGACGCGCCTGGTCGAATCGGTCGCCCTGGGTTTCGGCGCAAGCGCCAAGGTCGACTACCAGCGGCTCTATCCCGCGACCGTCAACAGTGCGCGCGAGGCCGACTTCGCGGTGCGCGTCGCGCAGTCGCTGGTCGGCCCGGAGAACGTCGACGACAAACTCGTGCCGAGCATGGGGTCCGAGGACTTTGCCTTCATGCTGCAGGCCCGACCCGGCGCCTATCTGCGGCTGGGACAAGGCGGCCCCTGCGGGCTGCATCAGCCGCGCTACGACTTCAACGACGAGATCCTGCCGCTCGGGTCCGCACTGTTCGCGGCCCTGGTCGAGCAGGGCCTGCCCCTCGCACCGCATTGAGCGGACCTCCGCGTCCCGCCGCCATCGTCCCGACAGCCCGCCCTCCTGATCTCCGAATGACCGCCTCCCTTCCTCCTCCGCCGGCCTCCGGTGCGCCGGCTCCGCGCCCGCCGACCGCGTTGAAGCGCTTCTTCGACGGCGACGTCTGGCATTCGTTCACCCGCTCGCCGTTCGCCATGGTCGCGGCCTTCGTCGCGCTGTGCTGTCTGATCTGCGCGCTGTTCGCGACCTGGATCGCGCCGCACGATCCGTTCGACCTGTCGGCGCTGGAGCTGATGGATTCGCGGCTGCCGCCGGCGTGGATCGAGGGCGGATCGACGAAGTACCTGCTAGGCACCGACGACCAGGGTCGAGATCTGCTGTCCGCGATCATGTACGGCGCGCGGATCTCGCTGCTGGTGGGCGTGGCCTCGGTGATCCTGTCGATGATCATCGGCGTCGGCCTGGGGCTGCTGTCCGGCTTCGTCGGCGGCAAGGTGGATGCCTTCATCATGCGCATCTGCGATGTGATGCTGTCCTTCCCGTCGATCCTGATCGCGCTGCTGATCGACGGTATCGGCCGTGTCGTGTTCAAGGATGCGCACGAGTCGCTGGCTTTCGCGGTGCTGATCCTCGCGATCTCGCTGACCGGGTGGGTGCAGTACGCGCGCACGGTGCGCGGCTCGACGATGGTCGAGCGCAATAAGGAATATGTGCAGGCTGCTCGCGTGATCGGCGTGCAGCCGATGGCCATCATGTGGCGACACGTGCTTCCCAACGTGACCGGTCCGGTGCTGGTGTTGGCGACGCTGCAGGTCGCGTCCGCGATCCTGACGGAGGCGACGCTGTCCTTCCTCGGCGTCGGCGTGCCGCCGACCAGCCCCTCGCTGGGGACGCTGATCCGCGTCGGCAACGACTTCCTGTTCTCCGGCGAATGGTGGATCACGATCTGGCCCAGCACGATGCTGGTGTTGATCACGGTGTCGGTGAACATGCTCGGCGATTGGTTGCGCGATGCGCTCAATCCCCGCCTGCGCTGATTGGATGACGGCCCCATGACCGCCTCTGCTTCCCTGCTGCAAGTCCGCCATCTGCGCGTGGAATTCCCGACCCGGCGTGGCACGCTGCTCGCGCTGGACGACGTGTCCTTCGACATCGCGCCGGGCGAGGTGCTCGGTGTCGTCGGCGAATCCGGCGCCGGCAAGTCGCTGACCGGCGCGGCGATCATCGGCCTGCTCGATCCACCTGGGCGCATCGCCGGTGGAGAGATCCTGCTCGACGGTCGTCGCATCGACAACCTGCCTGCGGACCAGATGCGCCGTGTTCGCGGTCGGCAGATCGGCGCGATCTTCCAGGATCCTCTGACGTCGCTCAATCCGCTGTATACGGTGGGCCGGCAACTGGTCGAGACGATCGCGACCCACCTCGGGCTCAGTGCGAAGCAGGCCCGCGCCCGTGCGATCGAGCTGCTGGCGGCGACCGGCATCCCGGCACCCGAGGCTCGTGTGGACCAGTATCCGCATCAGTTCTCCGGTGGCATGCGGCAGCGCGTGGTGATCGCGCTCGCACTCGCGGCAGATCCGAAGCTGATCGTCGCCGACGAGCCGACAACGGCCCTCGACGTGTCGATCCAGGCGCAGATCATTGCCTTGCTCAAGCGTGTGTGCCGGGAGCAGGGCGCGGCGGTCATGCTGGTCACGCACGACATGGGCGTGATCGCCGAGACCTGCGACCGCGTGGCGGTGCTGTATGCCGGGCGCGTGGCCGAGATCGGGCCGGTGCAGGAGGTGATCCATCGCCCGGGCCATCCTTACACGTCGGGGCTGATGGGCTCCATCCCCGCGATGGACGAGGACCGCGAGCGGCTCGTGCAGATCGACGGGGCCATGCCGCGCCTCACGTCGATTCCGACCGGTTGTGCCTTCCATCCGCGCTGTCCGCGGGCCTTCGATCGCTGCCACGAGCAGCGCCCCGAGTTGATGAAGGCGCCTGCGACCCAAGCAGCGTGCTGGTTGCACGCCGCGGATGTCGCTGTCGTGCAGGGAGGCGTCGCATGACTGTGTTGAACGAGACGCCACGCGCGACGGACCCGACGAAATCGGGCGACGGCGAGCGAGCCACAGCCAGCCCCGGTGAGGTGCTGGTTGAGGTGCGTGATCTGGCCAAGACCTTCGACGTGTCGGCCCCGTGGCTGAATCGCGTGATCGAGCGCAAGCCACGGCAGTTCGTCCATGCAGTGGATGGCGTCAGCTTCTCGATCGAGAAGGGCCAGACGCTCGCGCTGGTCGGCGAGTCGGGCTGCGGCAAGAGTACCGTCGCACGCCTGCTTGTCGGGCTCTATGCACCGACGCGCGGCGAGGTGCGCTTTGATGATGCGGACATCGCCACCACGTTGAAGGGACCGGATGCACTGGCCTTGCGACGCCGGATGCAGATGATCTTCCAGGATCCCTATGCGAGTCTCAACCCGCGCTGGAAGGTCCAGGACATCGTCGCCGAACCGCTGCGCGAGCACGGCCTGGTGCGCGACGCGCAAGCACTGAAGCAACGCGTCGGCGAGCTGCTGCAGTCGGTGGGGCTGTCGCCGGTGGACGCGGAGAAGTTTCCGCACCAGTTCTCAGGCGGGCAGAGGCAGCGTATCTCCATCGCCCGCGCGCTGGCGACCGAGCCGGAGTTCCTCGTCTGCGACGAGCCGACGTCGGCGCTCGACGTCTCGGTGCAGGCGCAGGTCCTGAACATCATGAAGGACCTGCAGCGCAAGCAAGGCCTGACCTACCTGTTCATCTCGCACAACCTCGCGGTGGTGCGGCATGTGGCCGACCAGGTGGGCGTGATGTACCTCGGTCGGCTGGTGGAGCAGGCCGACAAGCGCGCGCTGTTCGCGACGCCGCGACATCCGTACACGCGGATGCTGCTCGACGCGATTCCCGACATCCACATGTCGGGTCGCTCTCGCACCCCCGTGCAGGGGGAAGTGCCCAATCCGCTGAATCCCCCGAGCGGGTGCAGCTTCCACCCCCGGTGCCCGCACGCGAACGCGCGTTGCAGCGCGGAGCGGCCACAGCTGCTCGAGTTCCAAGGGATCCGCGTGGCCTGCCACGCGGTGGAGGAAGGGCGGATCTGAGGTCCGCCTCGCGCGGACGCGGCGGCGTCAGTTCGCGGCGCTGGCGGCCGAGGCCGGCGAGGAGGCCGTCGACGCCGACGACGGCGTCGGATGCTTCGCCTGCGGCAACTGGAGCGGTCGCTTCTGGCCACAGGCGCTGACGGCGAGCGCAGCCGCGCACAACATCAGGGTTGTCATGGCCTTGGCGGCGCGGCGGCGGGTCGTCTTGGAGGCAGCGCCTACACTTCGCATCTTCACGTTCTTCATGGGCTCGCAGTCTAGTCTCTCGCGAGCCCGCTCCCGATTGCCCATGACGCCCACGCCACTGACCGATGCCGACTACGACGCCCGCACCGACGCCGTGCTGGCCAGCATCGAATCCGACATCGACACCTGGCTCGACGACGACGTGGTCGACATCGACCAGCATCGCACCGGCGGACTGCTGGAACTGGAGTTCCAGGACCGCAGCAAGATCGTCGTGAACACGCAACCGCCGCTGCACGAGCTGTGGCTCGCCTCGCGGCGCGGTGGGTATCACTTCAAATTCGTCGACGGGCAATGGATCGACACCAAGGATGGCGTCGCCTTCTTCGCGCGCCTGTCCGAGGAGGCTTCGCACCACGCGGGCAGGCCGCTGGTCTTTTCCGGGAGCTGACTGAGCGAGTCCTGGGCGAGATCGTCCCGACCAGGCGGTCGGGGGAGCTAGCGCTTGAAGAGATCGAGGATGCTCTTCTTCTCTTCCTCGGAGCCGGTGGTCGGCACGTGCTCCTCGTTGCCGAGTGCCTTCACGCCGCTGTTGCCGGCGAATTCGTCGTAGTACCACTCGCCGTTGAAGTTCACCACGCCCTCGGGAGGCTGTATCTCCTGGACCGGCGTGTTGCGCAGTGCGTATTGCATGAACTCGATCCACACCGGCAGGGCGAGCCCACCGCCGGTTTCCCGGTCACCCAGCTTGCGCGGCTGGTCGTAGCCGATCCACACCACCGACACCAACTCCGGCTGGAAACCCGCGAACCAGGCGTCCATCGAGTCGTTGGTCGTGCCGGTCTTGCCGTAGATGTCCGGGCGCTTGAGCGTGGCCTGGGTACGGGCCGCCGTGCCGCTGCGCGCGACTTCCTGGAGCAGGCTGTCCATCAGGTAGGCGTTGCGAGGTTCGATGGCCCGCTGCGAATCCTCGAACTGCTTGGGTTGCTGCTGGTAGAGCACGCGGCCCGCATGGTCCGTGATGCGCTGGACCAGCTGCGGCGCGATCCGGTACCCGCCGTTGGCGAAGACCGAGTACGCCTGCGCCATCTGCATCGGCGTCACCGACCCGGCGCCCAGTGCCATCGTCAGATAGGCCGGGTGCTTGTCCGCGTCGAAGCCGAAGCGCGTGATCCAGTCCTGCGCGTACTTCACCCCCACCGATTGCAACACCCGGATCGACACCATGTTCTTGGACTTGGCCAGCGCGCGCCGCAGCGGCATCGGACCGTCGAACTGGCCATCGTAGTTCTTGGGTTCCCAGGGCTGGCTGCCGGTGGTCGTCGCGTCGAAGAACAGCGGCCCGTCGTTGACGATCGTCGCGCCGTTGAACCCCTTCTCCAGCGCGGCTGAATAGATGAACGGCTTGAAGCTCGAGCCCGGCTGCCGCCAGGCCTGCGTGACGTGGTTGAACTTGTTCTTGTTGTAGTCGAAGCCGCCGACCAACGCCCGCACGCTGCCGTCCTTCGGGCTGAGCGCCACCATCGCGCCCTCGACTTCGGGCAGCTGGGTGATCGTCCACTCGTCCTTGTTGTTCCTGACCAGCTTGATCACACGGATCACCGCACCACGGCGGATGCGCGTCTTCGGGTTGCCCTTGTCGGACAGCCCCGAGGTGGCTGGCTTGAGTCCCTCGCCGGTGATGGTCACCGACTCGCCGCTCTGCAGCGCCGCGACGACCTGCTTCGGACCGGCTTCAAGCACCACGGCCGCCAGCAGTTCGTCATTGGCCGGGTGGTCCGAGAGCGCCTCGGCGATGCGGGTGTCCAGTTCCTTGGGGTCGGCCGGCAGATCCACATAGGCCTCGGGTCCCCGGTACACCTGGCGGCGCTCGTAGTCCATGATCCCGCGGCGCAAGGCGCGGTAGGCACGTTCCTGCTCGTCCGCGTGCAGTGTCAGATAGACATTCAGACCGCGCGTGTAGGCCTCGTCCCCGTACTGGCTGAAGATCAGTTGGCGGGCCAGTTCGGCGACGTACTCGGCGTGGCTGGCGGCTTCCTGCGGCGGCCGGATGCGCAGTTTTTCGGCCTTGGCCTGGGCATGCTGCTCGGGCGTGATGAAGCCCATTTCCAGCATCCGGTCGATGATGTATTGCTGGCGCAACACTGCCCGGCGCGGATTGTTGATCGGGTTGTAAGCAGATGGTGCTTTCGGCAACCCGGCGAGCATCGCCGCCTCGGCGATCGAGAGGTCCTTCAGAGGCTTGCCGAAGTACACCTCGCTGGCCGCCGCGAAGCCGTAGGCGCGGTGCCCCAGGAAGATCTGGTTCATGTAGATCTCGAGGATCTTCTCCTTGGGCAGCGCGCTCTCGATCTTCAGCGCGAGCAGGATCTCGTAGATCTTGCGGGTGAAGGTCTTCTCGGTGGACAGATAGAAGTTGCGCGCCACCTGCATCGTGATGGTCGAGGCGCCCTGGCTCTTGGACTCGCTGACGTTGGCCAGGCCGGCGCGGATCACGCCCAGGTAATCCACGCCGCCGTGCTGATAGAAGCGCGCGTCCTCGATGGCCAGGATCGCGTCCTGCATCAACTTGGGGATCTCTCGGATGTCGGAGTAGCTGCGGCGTTCCTCGCCGTACTCGGCCAGCAACTGACCCTCGCTGGACATCACACGCAGCGGCAGCTTCGGCCGGTAGTCGGTCAGTCCGCTGATGTCGGGCAGTTGGGGGTAGGCGATCGCCAGGGCCATGCCGACCAGCAGCACCACTGCACCCACTCCCGCCAGCACCAGGCCGAAGAGCCAGCCGACCAGCCGCACAAACCAGGGCCGGCGCGGCTTGCCGTCGCCCTGGGGCTTCTTGCGGGTGGAGTTGCTCTTCTCTTTCCTGGATGCGGCGCCCTTGCCCGAATCGGACGGGGCGTCGAAGGAGGGTTCGTTGTCGGAGGAATTCTTCGAGGGCATGGGCCGGAGTGTGCAATCTTGCGTGCCTGGCCGCGCCCTATCAGGGCCTGTACGGGTGACGATGCGGGCCGCGAGCGACGATTATAGGAACGGCCCCCACTGGGGCTTCGCCGGGTCAGTCCGCGACCGCTTGACTGTTACAGGAGTTGTGGGGACTTTCGCGGACACTGCGCGGCTGCCTTTTTCCTCCGCCCGGGACATCCCTCTTGAAGGTGTCCCGGAGGGGATTCGGCAAAGCGGGAATCTGTCGCAAAACCGTTCCGAATGGGGAGTAAAAGGGCCATTTTTTGGCGCTTTACCACCCGTCGGTGGCGTGTATGTTACGCAACGCTGCGTTACTTGCTGTGACCGCTTTGCCTTGGGGCGACAAAGGCTTTGCTGATAGCATTCAAGTAACTTATTAACAAACCGGCGCATGAGCGGCGCGTTGGGGGAACGCATCATGGGGCTGTTGGACCTACTGCGCGGACGTGCGCATCCACCCATGATTGGCCTGGACATCTCGTCGTCCAGTGTCAAGCTTGTGGAATTGAGTCAAAACTCGAATGGCGAATACGTTCTTGAACGTTTCGCCACCGAGCCATTCGAAAAAGGCTGGATTACCGACGGCCAGATCGAGAAATTCGACGAGGTCGCGGACGCCGTCCGTCGGGTGGTCACGCGCAGTGGCAGCAGGACCCGGCAGGCTTCGCTGGCGATGCCGCAAAGTTCGGTGATCACCAAGAAGATCATGCTGCCGGCCGGCCTCCGCGAGGAGGAGCTCGAGCTGCAGGTCGAGGCCGAGGCCAACCAGTACATCCCGTTCTCGCTGGACGAGGTTTCGCTGGACTTCTGTGTCATCGGCCCGAGCCCGACTTCGGTCGGCGACGTCGAAGTGCTGATCGCCGCGTCCCGCAAGGACCGCGTGCAGGATCGTCAGGCGCTGGCGGAAGCTGCCGGCCTCAAGCCGGTCGTGCTGGACATCGAGTCCCACGCGTCGCGGATGGCCGTGGGCCGTCTGGTGGAGACGCTGCCCAACGAAGGCAAGGACGCGCTGGTCGCGCTGTTTGAGATCGGTGCCGACACCACTTCGCTGAAGGTGCTGCGCGACGATGAAATGCTTTACGACCGCGATCAGGCCTTCGGCGGCTCGCAGTTGACTCAGCTGATCTCGCGGCAATACGGTTTCTCCTTCGAGGAGGCGGAGCTGAAGAAGCTCAGTGGCGAATTGCCGGATGACTACGAGACGCAGGTGCTGAATCCCTTCGTCGATTCGCTGTCGCAGGAAATCGGCCGGGCGCTCCAGTACTTCTTTACCAGCACGCCCCATCACAAGGTCCATTACGTGATGCTCGCCGGCGGTACCGCCACCTTGCCTGGCCTCAAGGAGCGGGTGACCGAACTGACGGGCTTCGCCTGCATGGTGGTCAATCCTTTCGAGAACATGGTGCTCGGGTCTGCGGTGCGCGAATCCAAGTTGCGCCGTGAAGCCCCGGCCTATCTGACAGCGTGCGGCCTCGCCATGCGGAGGTTCTTTCAGTGATTCTGATCAACCTGCTCCCGCACCGCGAGGAGAAGCGCAAGCGCCGCAAGGCCGCGTTCTTCGTCGGGCTGGGAATGTCCTTCGCCGTCGGCGTGCTGATCGCCGCCTTCATCTATCTGCTGCTGCAGCAGTTGACCGCCGCGCAGGCGAGCCGCAATGACTATCTGAAGGCCGAGATCACCAAGCTCGACATCCAGATCAAGGACATTGCGACGCTGCGCGCCGAGATCGACGCGTTGCGTGCCCGGCAACGCGCCGTCGAGAACTTGCAGAGCGATCGCAACACACCGGTGCACCTGCTCAACGAACTGGCGAAGTTCACACCCGAGGGTGTGTTCCTGCAGTCGGTGCGCCAGGTCAACAAGGCGGTGGTGATCGCTGGCGTGGCGGCGTCGAACGAGCGTGTATCCGAGATGCTGCGCAATCTGAGTCGCGCCGAGTGGGTCGAGAACCCCGATCTCGTCGAGATCAAGGCGGCTCCCGTGAATCCGCGTGATCCGCGCCGGCTCTTCGATTTCTCCATCAAGGTCGGGATCAAGAGCGCGACGCCGGAGCCCGCGGCCGGCGCTGCCAGCGGCCCCGGCACCAAGCCGGCCACGAACGCCCCGGCGAAGAAGGCGTGAGGACCCCATGGCAAGCTTGAAAAACCTGGACCTCAACGCCTGGTTCGCAGACTTCTCCGGTCAGTTCCAGAACCTGAACATGCAGGAGCCGGGCCAATGGCCGCCGGCGCCGCGTTATGCCGCCTTCGTCGTGGTGGCGCTACTGACTGTGGTGCTGGGCTGGTTCGCCGTGCTGTCGGACGAGCAATCGGCGCTGGACGCTGAGGTCCAGAAGGAACCGCAGTTGAAGGAAGACTTCAACAACAAGCTGACGCAGGCAGTGAACCTGCCCGAGCTGCGCAAGCAGAAGAGTCAAGTCGAGGAGTACGTCCTGCAGCTTGAAAAGCAGCTGCCGGGCAAGGCCGAGATGGATGCGCTGCTGTCGGACATCAACCAGGCGGGCTTGGGTCGAGGCCTGCAGTTCGAACTGTTCCGTCCTGGCGGCATCGTCATGCGCGACTACTACGCAGAACAGCCGATCGCGATCAAGGTGTCTGGCCGTTATCACGACATCGGCGCCTTCACGGCGGACGTGTCGAATCTGTCGCGGATCGTGACGCTGCACGATCTGGCGATCGTGGTGCCGGGTGTCTCGTCCAACGCGAATACGCCCCCACGCACGGACACCAATGCGGTGTTGTCGATGGAAGCCACGGCTCGGACCTATCGTTACCTCGATCCGGCTGAGGTCGAGGAACAGAGGAAGGCCGCGGCGGCCGCGGAGAAGAAGAAATGACGCGCTTCATTCGCTCCCGCACAGCGTCGCCCGGCGTGGCGACCCCGGATCGAGCGCCTGTGCGTGCGCTCGGCCTGCTTGGCCTGGCGCTGACAGGTGCGTTGCTGACGGGTTGTACCTCCAGCACTGATGAGCTTCAGCAGTGGATGGAAGAGCAGCGCCAGCAGACGCGCCCGACCGTCAAGCCGCTGACACCGCCGAAGACCTTCCAGCCTCAGCCTTACGAAGCGCAGGCGATGGTCGACCCCTTCAGCACGCAAAAGCTGACGGTGGCGTTGCGGCGCGAAGCCACCCAGCCCAGTTCGCTGCTGGCTGCGGAGATGAAGCGCCGTCGCGAGCCGCTGGAGGCCTTCCCGCTGGACTCGATGACGATGGTCGGCAGCGTCTCCAGGGACGGTCGTCCGTACGCGTTGCTGCGGGTGGACAACCTGCTGTACCAGGCGCGGGTCGGTGACTACATGGGGCAGAACTTCGGCCGCATCACCAAGATCAGCGAAACCGAAATCACGTTGCGAGAAGTCGTCCAGGACGCTGCGGGCGAATGGATTGAACGCACCAGTACTCTCCAGCTTCAGGAGCAGGGACGATGAAGAACACTGTTGTGGAGAACGCTTCGATGAGCGTCCGTACGAGGGAACGAGAAGGGCGCGTCAAGCGCTGGCAAGCCTTGGCCTGCGCGGTGGGCCTGGCAGTTCTGCTGCCGGCGCAGGCCTGGGCGCAGAACATGATCCGGTCGATCAGCGCGACGCAGCAATCCGGTACGGACATTGTCCGCATCGAGTTGGCACAGCCGCTGACCGAAGTGCCGCGCGGGTTTGCCGTGCAGGTGCCGCCGCGTATCGCGCTGGATCTGCCTGGCGTATCGAACGGTCTTGGCCGCAGCGCGGTCGAGATCAATTCGGGCAACATGCGTTCGGCCAACGTGGCGCAGGCAGGGGATCGCTCTCGCGTCGTGCTGAACCTGCGTCAGGCGAGCACCTATCGCGCCCAGCTGCAGGACAACTCGCTGCTGATCTTCCTGGATGGCTCGCCCGCCGCGGCAACCGCTGCCGCTGCCGCCACGACGGTCGCGTCTGACCCGGTGCACTTCGCCCCGAGCCAGAATGCCGCCGCGCAGGGCTTGCAAGACATCGACTTCCGTCGCGGCAACGACGGCGCGGGTCGCGTGGTCGTGAACTTGCCGAGCAGCCAGGTCGGTGTGGACATTCAGCAGCAAGGTCAGAATCTGGTTGTCGAGTTCCTTCGCAGCACGCTGCCGGAACGTCTGCGCCGCAAGCTGGACGTCACGGACTTCGGCACGCCGGTCCAGTCGATCACCGCGACTCAGCAGGGCGACCGCGTGCGCCTGATCGTGACGCCGAAGGGCATCTGGGAGCACAGCGCCTACCAGAGCGACAACCAGTTCGTGCTGGAAGTCCGTCCCCAGAAGGTCGACCCGAACAAGCTCACGCAAGGTCCGGGTTATGCCGGTGACAAGCTGAGCCTGAACTTCCAGAACATCGACGTGCGCGCGTTGCTGCAGGTCATCGCCGATTTCACCAACTTCAACGTCGTCACCAGCGACACCGTCACCGGCAATGTGACGCTGCGCCTGAAGGATGTGCCTTGGGACCAGGCGTTGGACATCATTCTGCAGGCCAAGGGCTTGGGCATGCGCAAGTCCGGCAACGTGCTATGGATCGCGCCGAAGGAAGAGCTGGCCAACAAGGAAAAGGCCGAACTGGAGGCCAAGCAGGCAGTCGCGCAGCTGGAGCCGCTGCGCACGCAGTCCTTCCAGATGAACTACACGAAGGCCGAGGAGGTCGCGAAGGGACTGACCGGTCAGAACAACCAGGGTGGTGGCGGCACCACGCAGACCTCGCGCATCCTGTCGCCGCGCGGTAGCGTGATCTGGGAGACGCGTACGAACCAGCTGTTCGTCAGCGACATCCCATCCAAACTGGAAGAGATCCAGGCGCTGATTGCGAAGATCGACGTGCCGGTCCGTCAGGTGTTGATCGAGGCCCGCATCGTCGAGGCTGACGACAAGTTCGGGCGTGCGCTGGGTGTCAAGCTGGGCGCGAGCGACCTGCGCGGACGTCAAGGTGGCATTCCCGGCTATAGCGTTGGTGGCAGCAACTATGTGACGGTTGGCGGGAACTACTCGGCGGTCGGCTCGGCGACCAATCAGCAGACGGCATACAACTATGCGGACTCGCAGTTTGTGAATCTGCCCGCCAACGTGGCTGGCGATGCCTTCGGCGGTGCGACTGCCGCGAACTTCGCACTGTCGCTGTTCAGCGCCACGGCGAACCGGTTCCTGAATCTCGAAATCTCGGCGCTGGAAGCCGATGGTCGCGGCAAGGTGGTGTCCAGCCCGCGTGTCGTCACGGCTGACCAGACCAAGGCGCTGATCGAACAGGGCGAGGAAATCCCCTATCAGCAGTCGACATCGAGCGGCGCGACCTCGATCACATTCAAGAAGGCTGTGCTGAAGCTGGAAGTCACGCCGCAGATCACGCCAGAGGGCAACGTGATCCTGACAGTGGACGTCAACAAGGACAGCCGCGGCACGCTGACCCCGCAGGGTTATGCGATCAACAACAAGCATGTGCAGACGCTGGTGCTGGTCGAAAACGGCGGCACGGTCGTGATCGGCGGCATCTACACGCAGGAAGACCTGGAGAGCGAGAACAAGGTGCCGTACCTTGGCGACATCCCGCTGCTGGGTAACCTGTTCAAGAACAAGTCGCGCAGCACCGCGAAGACGGAACTGCTGATCTTCATTACCCCGAAGGTGGTGAGCGATCGGGTGACGGCGACCACACGCTGAGCGGAGCCGGCGCCTAGCGCCGGCCGCTCGCGGCATGATGCCAAGCAGCTAAGCGCGTTCGCGAGAGAACAGCCGCCACAAGAGCCGGAAAGGGCCGGTGGCGCGAACGCATTTCAGAGAGGATGCCGTGGCCAGGCAAGTGCCGCGGACGCAGGAGTAGCAAGACATGAAGCGAATCGAACGAGTGGCCAGCGTGGGCGGCAAGTCAGTGGTGATGCGCGGCACCGCCCGCCTGGTGTTGACGGGCACGATGGTGGCAGTGCTGGCTGCTTGCGGCGGCGGCGGTGGTGGCGATGCTGGTACGCCGGTGGTCGGGCCGGGTAGCGGCTCGGGCAGCACCCCGACGACGCCGGTGGTGACTGCGCCGACGATGACGCTCAAGCTGACGTCTGTGACTGTCACTGCCAGCGCCCCGGCCACGGTGACCGCCTCGTTGCGGACCGCAACCGGTGCTCCTGTAGCCAACACGGTGGTGACCTTCACGACCGCTGCGGGTCTGGGCAAGTTCGATTCGACGACGGCCCTGACCAACGACAGTGGCGATGCCACGGTGACGCTGAGTCCCGCGAGCGCGACGACAGCGGGTGCGGACACGATCAACGCAACGGCCACGGTGGCGGGAGCGAGCATTACGGCGAGCAGCGGTTTCCAACTTGCGGCGACCAATGTGACGATTGACTCACTGACCTCCGACTTGGCGCTGTCTGCATTGCCCCCGAACGGTGAGACGACCCTGACGGTCGGCCTGTCCTCCACGGCGATCGGTACGCCCGTCAACGTGTCGTTGACGTCCGCCTGTGTCGTGGCTGGAAAGGGCACGCTGACTCCGACCGGCACAGTCACGACGACCACCGGATCGGCCAGCTTCCGTTTCCGTGACAACAGCTGTGGCAGCTTCCAGGGCACGGACACCTACCAGGCCACCATTGTCGGCAGCACTTCGACGCGTCAACTTGTGCTGACTCTGGGCACGCCACAGGCACAAAGCCTGCAGGCCACGGACACGGCGACGAAGACGATCTACCTGAAGGGTTCCGGCTACACCGAATTCGCGAATGTCACGTTCCGCTTGGTCGATGCCGGCGGCAACGGCGTGCCGAACCAACCGATCGATCTGTCGGCCAACGTCTGGTCGGGCGGCTTGACGTTGGATGGCGTCACCGGAGCGACGATCACCAAGAATACGGACACCAACGGCGACGTGGTGGTTCGCATCAATTCTGGCACGGTGCCGACGCCGGTGCGCGTGGCGGCAACGTTGAAGAACACGACCATCTCGACGGTGTCGAGTTCCCTGTCCATCGCTGTCGGCCTGCCGTCGCAGCTGAATTTCTCGCTCGCCCAAGGATCGGCGAACATCGAGGGCGCGGACCGGGACGGTACGCCAAACACCTATTCGATCATCGCGTCGGATCGACTGGGTAATCCGGTGCCGGATGGCACAGCCATCAACTTCGTGTCGGAGGCAGGTCAGGTGGTGAACACGGTGTTCACGGCCAAGGACACCAACGGCATTTCCCGTGCGACCTCCAACTTCGCTGCGGCGGAACCGCGTCCTGCCGATGGCCGTGTGACGGTGCTCGCTTATGCCCTGGGCGAAGAATCGTTCATCGACAAGAACGGCAACAACGTCTACGACGCGGGTGAGCAATTCCAGAATCTGGGTTCTGTGTTCCTGGATCGCCTGTACAACAATAACTACAGCACGACAGACCAGTTCATCAAGCAGAACGACAGCACCGGGACCGGTGTTTGCGCGAACGATCCGAACAACGTTCTGACAGAGCCGGCCAAGTCGCTGTTCGCGTTCGGTTCGTACACGCCTTACGTGCCGGGCACCTGTGACGCCGGGCAAGGTCGCGCTTACGTCCGGCGCGCGGTCGAGACGGTGTTCTCGACTTCCAAGGCCAACATCGTTTGGGGCCTCAAGGCTCCGGGAAATCTCCGCCAGGCTGCTGTCAACGGAACTTGTCCGGACACGCGCAAGCTGATCGATTTCGGCGCTTTCGCAAAGGGGTCGGGTGTTGATGACAACGGCGCTACGGCGAACTGGTGGGGTTATTCGGATGACGGCCGTGACGCACCGAACTGGGTGACGGTGTCGCGAGTCGGCTCCGGCAACAACGTGCTGTACGGCGGCGCTGCCACGATGTCGCTCTACTTCCTGGTGAGTGACAACAACGGGACCGCGTTCAATCCGATGCCCGCAAGCTCCAAGGTGACGGCAACTGGCAGCGACGGTCTGACTGTGACAGTCCAGGCGGGCAGCTCCACTCCGAGCACGCTTGTGCCTACCGGCGCGACGGTGGACGTGAAGTTCGCGGACGCAACGGATAGCGGCACGGTGTACATCACTGTGACATCGCCCGCGGGCCTGGCCACCACCTTCTCGCAAGCGGTGGCCAAGGCTGGACCGACCGGAACGGCGTGCCCCTGACGATCTCCCTGGTCGGCATGCCCGGCGGTGGCAAATCCACCGTCGGCCGGTTGCTGGCCAGGCAGCTTGATATCGCCTACGTCGACTCCGACGCCGAGATCGAAAAGGATCTCGGCGGCGAGTCGATCAAGGACTACTTCGCCCGTGAGGGCGAAGCGTCGTTTCGGGACCTCGAATCGCGCACCATCGCGCGACTGCTCGACGGCGCGAACAGTGGCCAGGAGCTCATCCTGGCGACTGGCGGCGGCGCGGTGCTGCGCGAGATCAATCGCGATCGACTCAAGGCGCATTCGACAGTCGTGTACCTTCGCTCGTCACCTGAAGAACTCTTCAGACGTCTGAGGCACGATACCCAGCGCCCCCTGCTGCAGGTGGCCAATCCACTGGCGAAGTTGCGCGAACTCTATGCGCAGCGCGATCCGCTCTACCGGCGTTGTGCGCATTTCGTGCTCGAATCGAGTCGTCCATCGGTGCATGGTTTGGCGAACATGATCCTGATGCAGCTGGAGTTGGCGGGGTTGATCGATCCAGCGCGGGTCGCGGCCACCGTGGGGGCGAGCGAGGCCCCGTACACTTCCGGGAATGACCGCTCCGGCTCCTGATCCCACATCCACCGTCGCCATCGACCTCGGCGACCGGCGCTACGACATCCTCATCGGCTCGGGTCTCTTCGACGCTTCGTCGTCCTGGTCCGGCTTGCCGCATGCCTCCGCTGCGCTGATCGTCACCAACGACGTGGTTGCGCCGCTGTACCTCGAACGCCTCCAGCGACAGCTCGCACCCCATTACTCGCGTGTCGAGACGGTCATCCTGCCGGACGGGGAACAGCACAAGAGCTGGGAGTCGCTCGACGCAGTCATCGACCATCTGCTAGCCGGCGCGGCCGACCGTAGGACGGTACTGTTCGCACTGGGCGGTGGCGTGGTTGGCGACCTGACCGGCTTTGCGGCCGCGATCTACATGCGCGGCGTGCCGTTCGTGCAGGTACCAACGACCTTGCTGGCGCAGGTGGACTCATCCGTCGGCGGCAAGACGGCAATCAATCATCCGCGCGGCAAGAACATGGTCGGCGCGTTCTATCAGCCGGTCCGTGTTGTCGCTGATCTGGACACGCTTGATACGCTGCCGGAGCGCGAACTCTCGGCTGGTCTCGCCGAGATCATCAAGTACGGACCGATCGCCGATGTGTCCTTCCTCGAGTGGATCGAGGACAACCTGGACGCCCTGCTGGCCCGTGACAAGTCAGCGCTCGCTTATGCAGTGAAGCGCAGCTGCGAGATCAAGGCGTGGGTGGTCGGACAGGATGAGCGCGAGGCCGGCCTGCGTGCCATCCTCAATTTCGGCCATACCTTCGGCCATGCGATCGAGACCGGCCTCGGTTACGGTGCATGGTTGCACGGCGAAGGGGTGGGTTGCGGCATGGTGTTGGCCTCCGAGTTGTCGGCCCGGCTGGGGCTGATGCCGGCGTCGTTCGTCGACCGGATGACGCGGCTGATCGAGCGGGCGCACCTGCCGGTGAAGGCCCCCCGGATGCCGATCGAACGCTGGCTGGATCTCATGCGTGTCGACAAGAAGAACGAGGGTGGCGAAATCCGCTTTGTCGTGATCGAGAGCCTTGGCAAGGCGGGCATGAGGGGTGCGTCCGATGTGCTCGTGGCCGAGGTGATCGCCGCTCACACTGAGACAGGGCCCCGTTGAAGGCTTGAACCGACGATGATGATGCTGCGCGCGCCCTTTGCCTCCGATCCCGCGCGCAGCCGCGGTCGACGGCACGCCGAGGTGTCCGCGCCGACGCGCAGCGAGTTCCAGCGCGATCGCGACCGCATCGTTCACAGCACGGCGTTCCGCCGGCTGGTCTACAAGACCCAGGTCTTCCTCAATCATGAAGGCGACCTGTTCCGCACGCGGCTGACACATTCGCTCGAAGTCGCGCAGTTGGGGCGATCGATCGCGCGCAGCCTGGCATTGGACGAAGACCTCGTCGAGACCATCGCGCTCGCGCACGACCTCGGGCATACGCCTTTCGGGCATGCCGGGCAGGACGTGCTGGACGACTGCATGAAGGCGCACGGCGGCTTCGAGCACAACCTGCAATCGCTTCGAGTCGTCGACAAGCTCGAGCAGCGCTACCCTGCATTCGACGGGCTCAACCTCAGTTTCGAGAGCCGCGAGGGCATTCTCAAGCATTGCAGCAAGCGCGACGCCCAGCGCATCGAGGATCGCGAGCCCGGCGGTGTCGCGGCTCGCTTCCTTCGCGGCGGGCAACCGAGCCTGGAGGCGCAACTCTGCAACCTTGCGGACGAGGTTGCCTACAACGCCCACGACGTCGATGACGGCGTGCGATCGGGACTGGTGACGCTGGAGCAGCTGGAGCAGGTGCCACTGGTCCATCGTTACCTGCGCGAGACGTTGGCCGCATACCCGGGGCTCGTGGGGAAACGGCTTCTGGCAGAGACCATCCGCCGCATGCTGTCGCAGCAGGTCTACGACATCATTGACGCCACCCGCACCGCGATCGAGACGGCTGATCCCGTCGATGCTGAAGACGCGCGCACGAAGGGGCCGCTGGTGCGTTTCAGCCCTCAGATGCGCCACGCGAGCACCGAGCTCAAGCGATTCCTGTTTGCCAACCTCTATCGCCATCCCATGGTGCAGCAGCAGCGCGACCGCGCCGAGCAGGTGCTGCGGGAACTCTTTCAGCTTTACCTCTCAGATGCGGGACACCTGCCTGCGGATTTCGCTGACGCCGAAGACCATGCCCGCGCCTGCTCGGACTACATCGCGGGAATGACCGACCGCTTTGCAATCAAGGAGCACGAGCGGCTGACCGGGAAGAAGTTGATCCCAGCATAATTGGGGACAGATTACTGCTGTCCCCCTCATGGCAAGACTCCCACGGCTGGCGCTCGCCGGCCATCTGCATCATCTGATCCACCGCGGGCATAACCTGCAGCCCATCGTCGTCGACGACGAGGACCGAAAGGCTTTGCTTGCTGCGCTGCAGGACAGCGCCGCCACTCACCGGGTTGCCATTCACGCGTACGTCGTGATGCCGAACCATCTCCACCTGCTGGCCACGCCCTCCTCGGACGACGGCCTGAGTCGAATGATGCAGGCGCTGGGGCGGCGTTACGTGAGCGCTTTCAATCTGCGCCATGGTCGCCTGGGCACGCTCTGGGAGGGGCGTTTCCGCGCCGCACCGCTGGAGGCCGACAGCTACTTGCTCGCCGTCATGCGCAGCATCGAGCTGAACCCGCAGCGCGCCGGCCTGAGTGGGGATCCCGGCGAGTTCGTCTGGTCGTCGGCGGCGCACCATCTCGGTCGACGGCGTGATCCGCTCATCACAGATGCGCCGGGGTTCTGGGCGCTCGGGAACACGCCGTTCGAGCGCGAACTGGCTTGGCGTCGCTGGCTGGAGGAGGGAGAGTCCGAGACGGAGCGCCAGAAGCTGATCGATTCGGCGCTGAAGGGTTGGCCGCTTGGCTCGGCACGTTTCCTGCAGACGCTTGGCGAGATCAGTGCCCGACCGATCAGCCCGCGCCCCCGTGGTCGACCTCGCAAGGAGAAGACACCGAGGACAATTTGACTCTTCCCGTGATCTGTCCCCAATTAACAGGCGCCAATTCGCCACGCATCCATTTAATCGATACTGACCCCGTTTAGTTGTGCTTGTGCCCTTGCGGTACGCGTCTTAATCTGCGCGGGTTTCGTTTTCGAGTTCAGGAGGCCACCGATGTCGGCAGCTCAAGATCCGCGCACCGCGCAACCGTCGTCCAGTATCACGAGCCCGGCAACGATGCCGGCCAGCGGGCCGTCCACCAATGAGATCCGCGAGCTTGCCGCACACGGCCTCTACGACGGCGCCAATGAGAAGGACGCCTGTGGTCTGGGATTTGTCGCTCACATCAAGGGCCAGAAGGCGCACCACATCGTCCAGCAGGGTCTGAAGATTCTGGAAAACCTGGACCACCGCGGCGCGGTCGGCGCGGACAAGCTGATGGGCGACGGTGCTGGCATCCTGATCCAGATCCCGGACGAGTTCTTATCGCGCGGAGATGGCCAAGCAAGGTGTCACTTTGCCCCCGCCTGGCGAATACGGCGTCGGCATGATCTTCCTGCCGAAGGAACATGCGTCGCGCCTGGCCTGCGAGCAGGAACTGGCGCGCGCCATCAAGGCCGAGGGTCAGGTGCTGATCGGCTGGCGCGATGTGCCGGTGGATCGCGACATGCCGATGTCGCCCACCGTGCGCGAGAAGGAGCCGATCATCCGGCAGATCTTCATCGGTCGCGGTCCGGACATCATCGTCCCCGACGCGCTCGAGCGGAAGCTGTACGTGATCCGCAAGACCGCCTCCAGCGCGATCCAGGCGCTCAAGCTGACGCACAGCCGCGAGTACTACGTGCCGTCGATGAGCTGTCGCACCGTCATCTACAAGGGCCTGCTGCTGGCCGACCAGGTCGGGAAGTACTACCAGGACCTGGCCGATCCGCGCGTTGTCAGCGCGATCGCGCTGGTGCACCAGCGTTTCTCGACCAACACTTTCCCCGAGTGGCCACTGGCGCATCCGTACCGGATGGTCGCTCACAACGGGGAGATCAATACCGTCAAGGGCAATTTCAACTGGATGCGCGCCCGCGAGGGCGTCATGAAGTCCCCCGTGCTGGGCGACGACCTCAAGAAGCTGTATCCGATCAGCTTTGAGCACCAGTCCGACACGGCCACCTTTGACAACGCCATCGAGTTGTTGACGATGTCGGGGTACCCGCTCGCGCACGCGGCGATGATGATGATCCCCGAAGCCTGGGAGCAACACGAGTGGATGGACGAACGCCGCCGCGCGTTCTACGAGTATCACGCGGCGATGATGGAACCGTGGGACGGTCCGGCCGCGATGGTCTTCACCGATGGCCGTCAGGTCTGCGCCGCACTGGACCGCAACGGCCTGCGCCCGGCCCGCTACTGGGTCACCGACGATGATCTCGTTGTCCTGGCGTCCGAATCCGGCGTCCTGCCGATTCCCGAATCGCGCGTCGTCAAGAAGTGGCGGCTGCAGCCGGGCAAGATGTTCCTGATCGACCTGGAGCAGGGGCGCATCATCGACGACGAGGAGCTCAAGACCCAGTACGCCAACGCTCGTCCGTATCGCCAGTGGATCGAGAACGTCCGCGTCAAGCTCGACGAGATCCCGGCGCCGGAGGTCACCGCGCCCGTGTTCCCTGCCTCCCTCCTGGACCGCCAGCAGGCTTTCGGCTTCACGCAGGAAGACATCAAGTTCCTGCTCGCGCCGATGGCCGCGAACGGCGAGGAAGGCATCGGCTCGATGGGCAACGACAGCCCGCTGGCCGTGCTCTCCGACAAGAACAAGCCGCTCTACAACTACTTCAAGCAGCTGTTCGCACAGGTCACCAACCCTCCGATCGATCCGATCCGCGAGGCGATCGTGATGTCGCTGAACAGCTTCATCGGCCCGAAGCCCAATCTGCTCGACATCAACGCGGTGAACCCGCCGATGCGGCTCGAGGTCACGCAACCCGTGTTGGACTTCGAGTCGATGGCTCGCCTGCGCGCGATCGAGCATCACACCAACGGCAAGTTCAAGCCTTACGAACTCGACATCACCTACCCGCTGGACTGGGGGCGCGAAGGCGTCGAGGCGCAACTCGCGTCGCTGTGCGCCGAGACCGTCGATGCGATCAAGAGTGGACACAACATCCTGATCATCACGGACCGCCACCTGAGCGCGAACCGGGTCGCCATCCCCGCGCTGCTCGCGCTGTCGGCCGTCCACCATCATCTGGTACGCGAGGGCCTGCGCACGACGGCGGGTCTGGTCGTCGAGACCGGCACCGCGCGCGAGGTGCATCACTTCGCCGTGCTGGCCGGCTTCGGCGCCGAAGCGGTCCACCCCTACCTGGCACTGGAAACGCTGCAGGCGATGACGTCGGAACTTCCGGCCTCGCTGTCGGCCGACAAGGCGGTCTACAACTACATCAAGGCGGTGGGCAAGGGCTTGTCGAAGATCATGTCCAAGATGGGCATTTCGACCTACATGTCCTATTGCGGCGCGCAGATCTTCGAGGCCATCGGTCTGAAGGCGGATCTCGTCGCCAAGTACTTCCGAGGCACGCCGACCCAGGTCGGCGGCATCGGCGTTTTCGAGGTCGCGGAAGAGGCGTTGCGCCTGCACCGCGCTGCCTTCGGCGATGACCCGGTCCTGGAGCACATGCTCGACGCTGGCGGCGAGTACGCGTGGCGCGCCCGCGGCGAGGAGCACATGTGGAGCCCCGACGCCATCGCCAAGCTGCAGCACAGCACGCGTTCGGGCAAGTTCGACACGTACAAGGAATACGCTCAACTGATCAACGATCAGAGCAAGCGTCACATGACGCTGCGCGGCCTGTTCGAGTTCAAGTTCGACCCTGGCCAGGCGATTCCGCTGGAGGAGGTCGAATCCGCCGCTGACATCGTCAAGCGCTTTGCCACCGGTGCGATGTCGTTGGGTTCGATCTCCACCGAAGCACACGCGACGCTGGCAGTCGCGATGAATCGCATCGGCGGCAAGAGCAATACCGGCGAAGGCGGCGAGGATCCGGCGCGTTACCGCAACGAGCTCAAGGGCATCAAGATCACGGCCGGCACGAAGATGTCGGACGTCGTTGGCAGCAAGGTGGTCGAGGCCGACTACGAACTGCAGGACGGCGATTCGATGCGCTCGCGCATCAAGCAGGTCGCGTCGGGCCGCTTCGGCGTCACGACGGAGTACCTGGTCAGCGCCGACCAGATCCAGATCAAGATGGCGCAAGGCGCCAAGCCCGGCGAGGGCGGTCAACTGCCTGGCGGCAAGGTTACCGACTACATCGGCTTCCTGCGCCATTCGGTGCCTGGCGTGGGTCTGATCTCGCCGCCGCCGCACCATGACATCTATTCGATCGAGGATCTGGCGCAGCTGATCCACGATCTGAAGAACGTCAATCCGCGTGCCGACGTCTCGGTAAAGCTGGTGTCCGAAGTAGGCGTCGGCACGATTGCGACCGGCGTGGCGAAGGCCAAGGCGGACCACATCGTGATCGCGGGGCACGACGGCGGGACCGGCGCTTCGCCGTGGAGTTCGATCAAGCACTGCGGCACGCCGTGGGAGTTGGGGCTGGCGGAGGCGCAGCAGACATTGGTGCTGAACCGCCTGCGTGGCCGCGTCCGCGTGCAGGCCGACGGTCAGATGAAGACCGGCCGTGACGTCGTCATCGGCGCTTTGCTGGGTGCGGACGAATTCGGCTTCGCGACGGCGCCGTTGGTCGTCGAGGGCTGCATCATGATGCGCAAGTGCCACCTGAATACGTGCCCGGTGGGCGTCGCGACGCAGGATCCGGTGCTGCGCAAGAAGTTCAGCGGCAAGCCCGAGCACGTGGTGAACTACTTCTTCTTCGTCGCGGAAGAGGCGCGCCAGATCATGGCGCAGCTGGGCATCCGCAAGTTCGACGACCTGATCGGCCGCGCCGACCTGCTCGACACGAAGAAGGGCATCAGCCACTGGAAGGCCAAGGGCCTGGATTTCACCCGCGTATTCCACCGTCCGGAACTGTCGGCTGACGTGGCCCGCCTGCACAACGACCAGCAAGACCATGGACTGGATCGCGCGCTGGACGTCAAGCTGATCGAGAAGTGCCTGCCCGCGTTCGACAAGGGCGAGAAGGTGCGCTTCATGCAGGAGGTGACCAACGTGCGCCGCACCGTTGGCGCCATGTTGTCGGGCGAGCTGATCCGCCGCCGTCCCGAAGGACTCGACGACCAGACCATCTTCATCCAGATGGAAGGCACGGGTGGTCAGAGCTTTGGCGCCTTCCTTGCGCCGGGCATCACCTTCTACCTGATCGGCGACGCCAACGACTACACCGGCAAGGGCTTGTCTGGCGGTCGTATCGTGGTGCGGCCGTCGATCGACTTCCGCGGCGATGCGACGAAGAACATCATCGTCGGCAACACCGTGCTGTACGGCGCGACCAAGGGCGAGGCCTTCTTCCGTGGTGTCGCCGGGGAACGCTTCGCGGTGCGCCTGTCTGGCGCGACGGCGGTCGTCGAGGGCACGGGCGACCACGGGTGCGAATACATGACCGGTGGTACTGCGGTCGTGCTGGGTCGGACCGGTCGCAACTTCGCCGCCGGCATGAGTGGAGGGCTCGCGTACGTCTTCGACGAGGACGGTCAGTTCGCCAAACGCTGCAACACCAGCATGGTGTCCCTGGACAAGCTGCTGCCTGCGCATGAGCAGGAGGCCACGATGGACAAGGCGCTCTGGCACAAGCTCGGCGACGGGCAGGCCCGCACCGACGAGGCGCTCCTCAAGAAGCTGATCGAGGACCATCACCGCTGGACCGGTAGCCAGCGTGCGCGGGACATCCTGGACCACTGGGCCGAATCTCGCGCCAAGTTCATCAAGGTGTTCCCGAACGAGTACCGCCGCGCCTTGGGCGAGATGGGTGCCGCCAAGGAAACCGCCGCCACGATTGCCCAAGCCAAGGCGCCCGCCGCCAAGGCCAAGGCCTGATCGTCACCGCATCGAAGATTCAGGAATTCAGGAGCGAGCCGTCATGGGAAAAGTCACCGGCTTCATGGAGTACGAGCGTCTGGAAGAGGGCTATGAGCCCGTCGAGGCGCGACTCAAGAACTACAAGGAATTCGTCATCGGCCTCAATGTCGAGCAGGCGAAGCAGCAGGGCGCGCGCTGCATGGACTGCGGCACGCCGTTCTGCAACAGCGGCTGCCCGGTCAACAACATCATTCCGGACTTCAACGATCTGGTGTATCGGGGCGGAGATACGGACTGGAAGAGCGCCATCGCGGTGCTGCACTCGACCAACAACTTCCCCGAGTTCACCGGCCGCATCTGCCCAGCGCCCTGTGAAGCAGCTTGCACGCTGAACGTCAATGACGACGCCGTCGGGATCAAGTCGATCGAGCACGCGATCATTGATCGTGCCTGGGCCGAGGGCTGGGTGCCGCCACGTCCGGCGAAGGTGAAGACGGGGAAGACCGTTGCCATCGTCGGTTCCGGCCCGGCGGGTCTGGCCGCCGCGCAGCAATTGGCGCGCGTCGGGCACAGCGTCACGGTGTTCGAGAAGAACGATCGTGTCGGCGGTCTGCTGCGCTACGGCATCCCCGATTTCAAGATGGAGAAGAGCCACATCGATCGCCGTGTCCAGCAGATGGAGGCGGAGGGCGTGGTCTTCCGGACCGGTGTGATGGTGGCGCATCTGCCGGAGGGGTCCAAGGTCACGAACTGGGCCAAGGACGTGATCACCGCGGACGAGCTGACGCAGCAATTCGACGCTGTGCTGCTCGCCGGCGGCGCGGAACAGTCGCGTGATCTGCCGGTGCCGGGGCGTGACCTGGCCGGCGTGCATTTCGCGATGGAGTTCCTGCCGCAGCAGAACAAGGTCAATGCCGGTGACAAGCTCAAGGGCCAGTTGCGCGCCGACGGCAAGCACGTTGTTGTGATCGGCGGCGGCGATACCGGCAGCGACTGCGTGGGCACCAGTAATCGCCATGGCGCCACGAGCGTGACGCAGTTCGAGTTGATGCCGCAGCCGCCCGAAGTCGAGGACCGGCCGATGACCTGGCCCTACTGGCCGATCAAGCTGCGCACCTCGTCCAGCCATGAGGAGGGTTGCGAACGCGAGTTCGCGATCGCAACCAAGGAGTTCCTGGGCGAGAAGGGCAAGGTCACCGGCGTGAAGACGGTGCGCGTGCAATGGGTCAACGGCAAGGTCGTCGAGGTCCCGGGCAGCGAGCAGATCCTGAAGGCTGACCTCGTGCTGCTGGCGATGGGCTTCGTGAGTCCGGTGTCGGCGATCGTCGAAGCATTCGGGGTGACCAAGGACGCACGTGGCAACGCCAAGGCAACGACCGAATTCAACGGCGGCTACAAGACGAACGCAGCCAAGGTCTTTGCTGCCGGAGACATGCGACGTGGTCAGTCGCTGGTGGTCTGGGCCATCCGGGAGGGCCGGCAGGCCGCTCGGGCGATCGATGAGTTTCTGATGGGAGACAGCGCGTTGCCGCGCTGAGCCACGGCGGACGCCCAAGTAGGCTTGCTGCCGCAAGGCAGCGGGCCTTTTCCATTCGTAGCGCGGATCTGCTGCGGCAATGCCTCCGGACAAGTGCCACCCATTCTTCAGGCGCCGACCCCCTTTGTCCCGAGTCTTCACAAAAGATGACCCGTCCCGAATGCGTTGAAACGCCCTAAGCGGCAATCACGCATTGCACAACCAGCTCAACACCGCCGAGTGCCCTGGGCCGCCGTACTCGGCCTTGCGCCCTCTTCCACGTCGGTACGTCCCCTCTTACCTGCGCCACGACAGCCAACTGAAGGCCGTCGTGTATTCGCGCGGCGCTCTACTTCACCCTCGAATCCATAGACATCGCCCTGTTGGGCAGTCCCAGGTGTGAATGTGTGGGGCTGGACGGTCACGCCCGGAAAAAAGCCCGGCGAGGGCCGGGCTTCTAGGGAACGTGGGGATCGTCAAAGGCTGCCGTTGGTCGGGGTCCGCAGCGGAATCTCGCGCCAGTTCAGGATCTTTATGCCGTAGTTCGGATCCTCCCCGGCTTCCTGGTTGCAGGTGATCTGTCCCGGCGGGCAGCAATCCTTGTCGCCCGGCTTGCAGATCTTCTCCACGCACGTGGGATCGTTGGCGGCGCAAGTGTTCTTCGAGCCCGAAGACTCGTTGGCCCCGCCGATCGTCAGCGAGATCTTCTTGTCGCCGCGCGTGAACATCAAATCAGTCACCGAGAAGCCAGGTTCGACGTAGACCGCGTTGTTGGCAAAGCGCGTCTGTCCGCTGCCCAGATCGATCATGTACACGCGACTGGAACCTGACGGGTTGCAGGGATTTTGCGAAGTCGGCAGCGTGGCGGCGAAGGCAACGGTACCCAGGTAATACACCGGATCGTTCAGCACGCGATAGCCACCCGGCAGGTCGAAGTACCAGCCGGCCTTGCTGTTGAAATCGATCACCGCCGGTTGCGATAGATCGGTCAGTTGGACCAGGTTGGCACTGGTGATGGGCAGACTGACGCCGGCTGGCAAATCGGCGCTGGACTCGACAAACTTGCCCAGTGAACCGTCGACCACCGCATACAGGCGCTGCAAATCCGTCGTGTTGATGTCGTTGGCGTTCAGCAGCTTGCCGGTGCCAAAGGCAAGGAATCGGCGGTAGGTCTTGGGATCGACGACCGGGACTACCTGTGTCGTGATTGACTGCGGGGTGCTGTTGGGGCCGACCGCGCGAGCGACCTTGACCATGTTGCTGAAGCCGCCGGATGTGTTGCGGAGATCCGCACGCCAGACGTTGCCCTTCAAGTCGCCGATGTACACGGATTCGACCTGCATGGTCGTCAGATCCTGATAGAAGGTAGACGGCTGGCCCAGGCCGGACGGCGAGGCCGCCGTGCCGTCATCGGTGATGTCGCCGTTGAGGGTGGTGATCAGCGCGCCGGTGCGGGCGTTCAGCACGTAGAGATGCACCTTGCCGGTGGCATTGTTGTATCCGCTCGACACCAGCACCACCCAACCGTATTGCGCGGTCTTCGTGATCACAGGTTCTCCGAACATGAAACCCATGTCGGCGGCGGAGAACTCCCACAGGACCTTGCTCGCAGCCACCGTTTCTGAATTGACGTTCGACAGGTCGGTCAGGTCCAGCGCATAAACGCGCTTGCCGCCCTTGCCCAAGCCGCCGACGACGATGGTGCGCCAGTCGGTGCCCGAGCCGCCGACCGTCTTGCCGAAGTCGACGTCCATGGCGGTCGGACGTGCGTCCACGAAGAAGCGGTGGTTGAAGCTGGGGTTGCCCAGCGAGGCGAGACCGTCCACGCCCGGGGTCGACGGCGTGCTTGGGCCGTCGAAGGCTGCGCCTGGAACATACGAGAAGATCTCGCGACCTGCGGTGTTGCCGGTCAGCGAGCCGTCGATCACGTGCACGACGCCGCTGTTGGTGCCGACCACCAGATAGTTCGGACGGTTTTTCTTCGCCACCACGTAAGCGCCGTAGCCTGGGTTTGCCCCTTCCGACAAGGTGAGCGATGGCGGCGCCACCACGGTGACCTTCGAGTTCACGATGTCACCGACCAGCGAAGAACGCGTGCGGTAGGCCTTGGAACTGCCGGCAACGAGGGAACCCTGTTCCTGGCTGGTGTCGCCGCGCAGATAGTTCAGATAGTCCTGGGCATCGTTGCCGCGATACGCGGTGTTCAGCAGGCTGAACTGGGCGGCCGGGATGTTGGCCTTGCGGAACGGCACCCCCACGTTGGTGGTGTTGCTCCAGGTGACCATGTACCGGTTGGTGTCCCAACCGGTACCAGCCAACTGCGTCGCCAGCTTGGTGGAGAAGCGCCAAGCCTCCTCCTGCGTCAGGCTGCTGTTGCCATCGACGGCCTTCAGCGTACTGGCGATGACTTCGCCGGTCCAATCCTTCGCATCGAACTGCGTCGCGTAGCTGGCCACGCCGATCGAGGTGATCTGCTGTTGCGCGGTACTGAAGCCGGTTGAGTAGGCCTTCATCCGCGAGGCGATGCTCGTGAACGCGCTAGCCAAACCGCTGACCATCGTGTCGGCCTTGGCCGCGGTGAAGTACGTGTCCGGGCGCAACTGGCCTCCGACCGTGTCGTTGGCCGGGCCGGTGTGCCACCACGACTGGTTCAAATCGGTGGTGCGGGTCGCCGGATTGAAGTCGGCCGGCAGATTGGCGCCACCATACTTCGTGGCCAGGTAGTACTGGTTGTTAGTCTTGAAGGTCTGCAGCTCCAACACGTCCACCCAGTACGTCTGCACGGTCTGCATACCGGTGGTCTTGATGTCGGACGTGTCGGGACGAATGTCGTTCGTATTGGCCCAGTAGGCCATGCCCGCCATTAGGGCGCCGTTGTTGGTGCAGCAGCCGCCGTAGGGTTGCTGGCCTGCCAGGTTGTTGATGCCGGCCATCGTGCCGACGTAATTGGTGTACGTCGTCGCGTTCAGTGCGGTGTCTGCGGACACTTCAGCCGGCTTGGATGGCTCCGAATTTCCAGTGGCGCCGGGTAGATTGCGGTCCGCGTGAGTGTTGACGTCGCCGATGCCGAGGATGAAGTTCTTCTGGCAGGAGTATTGGATCGGATCATCCCAGGTGGAGATCACCGGGAAGCCATCGGCGTAGGTGGTTTTGGTCGTTGCGTTGGTCGTATTGGGCGCCGACCAGGTTGAGACATTGCCAAGGTTGCGGTAGTAGCGAAGTGCTGCGTAGTAGAGCTCGCCGACCGGGTCATAGGTCTTGTAGCTCTTGGATGCACCGAACTTGTTGAGGTAGTTCATCACCCCGCTGTTGGCGACGGAGCCGAAGATCGCCGAAGTGGCGCTGGCGTCGGCCGCGTCCGGATTGACAACCATCACGCCGGTCATGGCGTCCCACTCTGTGAGGGCATTCGTGGTCGGATCACCGCCCGGTATGGGTTGAGTCGGACCGACGAACTTTTGACGAGCGCGCAGCACGCCGCCGTCGCGCGATAGATTGCCGTCGTTCAGATAGCCGAAGGCGCTGAAGCGGATCTGATTCGAGTATTGCTGGATCAGGCCTTCGGGCTTGTAGCCCGAAGAATAGGGCCTGCAATTGGACTCGAGAAAGCTTGCTCCGAGCGTCGAATCGCAGACGCGCGGCCGAACGGAGACGACCCAAGACGTGGCACCGTTCCAGCTCGTGGCGCTTGGATCGAACGCCGTCGGGTTGCCGGAGTTGTTGTCTCCGCTGTTGGCGAAGCGCAGTTGGACGCCCATGCCCTGCACCCGCAGCTTGAGGCCGTTCCAGGTCGTGCCGTTCGAATTCTTCAGTGGCGTCGCGCCGGCGATCGTCGTGCTGTTGGTGATCGACCGGTCCGGGAAGTTGCCGGTGCCGCCTTGGCCGCTCGCATAGGCCTTTTCCAGCACGGTGGCGTTCGGTGTGTCGAAGACACGGAAGCCGCCCGTCAGTGCCCACCGGAACGGGTCGATGGTCTGCATCGTGGCCCAGTTCAGGAAGTTGCCGCTCCATTTGTTGGAGCAGACGTGTGCTGCCGCCTTGGCTGCGGGCACAAAGTGATCCACGGTGATCGCATTGGCGCCGGTGGCCGCCAGCTTGTAGTCGTAGCACTTGTCCGGGTCGAAGTAGCCCAGGTACGTCGTCGCGGGAGCATAGGTGCTGTCGATGTGCGCGTTGCCGACGGCCGTCGGAAACTCCACGGACAGCGCCAGTGCCAGGTTGCCAGGCACGGAAACCGAAGCCAGGACCGGCTTGTCGGCCAGCACCGTCTGCGCCGCAGCCGGGTACACGGCCACGGCGATCAGCGCCGCCGCGCCCGCGCCGCTCAGGCGCGAAATGAATCGGGAGGTGGACGACATCGAGGACCTCTTAATCCAGGGTGGTGAACGTGCTCTGATAGAACGAGTACGCGTTGTCGGGGCCGGTCACGCGCACGGTGATCCGGTAGGTCGGCTGGGGGGGCGGCGTCGGGGGGCCCTGTCTGCTTCCGAACGAAATGAAGTTGCCGCGTTTCTGGCAGGTGATCGGGTTGAAGGCGCCCGTGTTGATGCAGATCCGGTCGATCAGGTAATGGACGGTGATGCCGTCCGCGGTGGACTTGATCGCATTGCCCGCCGCTCCGAACCCGCCCATGCCGTCCGCATTGGTCATGTTCAGCATGACCAGGGGAATGCCGGAGGCGTCGCTTGGCAACATCCTCGCGCTGTAGTTCTGCGCCGAGTTGTCGTTCCAGCGCGATCCCGTTGCAGACAGCGCGCCGGTGGTCAAGGCGGTCGTGGCGAGACGCAGTCCACGCTCGGCCTGATTGGTCATGTCACGCTTGAAGCCAAAGAAGCCGACGCTGGATAGCGTCACGTTCATTGAACGCATGGCTGCGGCTGCGCCGATCAGCAGCACGGCGAGCGTGATGAGCGCGATCACCATGATCACGCCACGTTCGTGACGCATGCGGCGCGCCTGGTGTTCATGGAAGGAGAGAGTGCGCATCGGTATGTTCTCTGGAGAAGAGTCGGAACAGGCGCTCATGTCGGTGGGATCCGCTTCGGCGCGGAGAGGATCGCGTTGCGGATCGGGATCGAGAGCTCGATCAGCCGATAGTTCCGGCGGCGTTCCTGGTCATCGATGGCGACCGTCCGGGCGAAGCCGGGCAGTGCTGAGAACATCGTCAACGATGTCGGAGCGACACGGGGATCGGACTCTTTTTCGATACGGTCGCCGCGAACGACCAATGACAGCCGCAGCGCCACGATGCTGGCCATGGCCCCCTGTGCTGCTGTCGTGTTGTTGTTCATGGTCGCCGGGTCGAAAGGCGCCGCCGACGGCGCGACCCAGCGGTCGACAATGCCATCTTCGTTGTTGTCGACGCCATACAGCGCGCGCATGTCCATGACGTTCTCGGCCAGCGGCACGGGAACGTCGGAATTGGGGACGTTGTTGAACTGCAGTGCGTCGTAGGCGACGAGCTGCTGGCTGGCATTGATGCCGATCAGTTGGATCTGCGGCTGGTTGCCATTGGCGTTGCCGATCGGCATGACGTTCGCGGCGCCGGTTCTGCCGTAAGCGACGATACTGGTGAGGCCCACCGCTGCGGCGAACCGTGGACCGGCGAGCGGCAGCACCGTCGTCGCGGGAGCAGCAGCGAAGGTGGGGTCGATCTGCACGATGAGGCAGTTCAACGCGGTCTCCTGCATCATCAGCAAGTCTCCGGCGCGAAGTCCCAGCGTGTTGAACAGCGTCATCGAATTGACGGTGACCGTGTTCGGCTGGACCTGGAGCGGCGATTCGCTCGTGCCCGAGGCGAAGGTCGTGACCTGAATGAGGTCGGAGCCACCCTGACCGGCGCCAGGAAACACGATGAGCGGAACTGCGCGCAGGTTTACCGGCACGGCAGCAAAGGGGGCGGGGAAGGCTGTCAGCCGAGGCAGGATCTGGGCGCCGTTGCGGGCGGCCGCCAAGGGACAGCCGAAACTTGCCCCTTTGCTCGTGAACATCCCGGAGCCCGCGCTGCGGATCTGCCGATCCAGGTCGTAGGCCATGTAGCCCGTGCCTTGGGCCAGGTCCATGGTCGTCGAGTTCTGGTTCTTGGACTGCTCGAACCTGGCCATGATGATGCCCAGCGCGCCGATCAGCACGAGGCCGATCGTCATCGAGATGAGCAGTTCGATCAGCGTGAAACCGCGCGACGCGCGGCCGGATCGAAGAGAAGGGCGGCGGGAAAGGGTCATGGTCAGTTCAGCCGCACGTTGGTGAAGTAAACGCGGCGGGAAACGTTGACGTCCTTGGCGCCGGCGGCCGTCCAGACGATCGTGATCCGCGCAACGTTCTGTCCTGGAAATGTCACGGTGCCGGTCGCGCCGTTGAGCCCTGATTGGGCCGGCGTCGCGACGCGCGTCTGCCAAGCCGTCTGGGTGGGTGGATTGGTGCTGTTGTAAATCCACATGTCGTTGGCCAACTCCGCAGCCAGCAGCGCAGCGCGCTGGTTGTCATCGGCGCCGGCTGCGGCCTGCGAGGCGCGCGCCATCATGGCGACCAATCCCACGATGCCGATCGTCATGACCAGCATCGCGACCATCAATTCGACGAGCGTCATGCCGCGGGCTGCGCGGCGGGAACGATGTGTCATGACGTGTACCCCTTGTTCGCCGTGGTGCAGCCTTCGGGCGTCGTGTCGGAGATCGCGGTCTCGCGTGCGCAGGTCCGGATCGTGCCGCCGAGCGTCGTCCACACCGACAGCTTGCGCATGTTGTTGACCGTGGCGGAGGAGTCGACCCAGTAGACGATCACGCCGTCCGCGTTGACGTTGCAATTCGCCACGCCGGGAATTGGCCCAGTCACGGGAATCGGACGACCGTTGGGGCCGAAGCAGACCGCGGTCGGGCCGTTGATCGTGAGATTGGCCGTGTTCTCAGTCATCACGCCGCAAAGCGCCGGAGCCTGCGCCGACGGCAGTGTCAAGACCGCATTCGGGATGACCTTGACGACCCAGTACTTGCCGCCTGCGTTCGCGCTGGAGTTCGTCGAGCAGGTGGCGTCGTTCGTACGATAGAAGATCACCGGCTGGTAAGTGCGGATCGCTTCCGCCTGGGCCATACGCAGGCTGGTTGCCAGCGAGCTGGCCGCTGTCTTCACCTGCGCGTTGGCCGACCAGCTGCGCAGTGCCGGAGCAGCCAGCGCCGTTGTGATGCCGACGATCGCCAGCACGATCATCAGTTCGATCAGCGTGAAGCCGCGCGCAGCGCGGTGCCGCGTTGTCAGCATGCTTCGCCCTTGGACATTACCCAGCGAGCGCAAGGCAACGTGTTGGTCCAGCCAGTCGGGGCGTTGACGGTGCTTCGCGTGTCCTGCTGGTTCACCGTGAAGATGAAATCCTTCAGGAGGTTGTCGGTGCTCACCGCCTGGAGTCTGAAGCTGTCGGCTGCGACCATGCCGTTGGCGCCGGTGCAACTGACCACGAACTTTCCGTATTTGGCGCCGGTGGCGCACGGCGGCGTGCCGCCATTTGCGGCCGCGTAGCTGCGGTAGTTCTGGTAATAGGTCTCCATGTCCGCCCGCATCGACGTCAGACCGGTCGCCGCGTCGGTCAGCGAGCCGCGGATCGCATAACTGCGGTAGCTGGGAATGGCGATCGCGGCGAGGACACCGATGATGGCGACCACGATCATCAGCTCGATCAACGTGAAGCCCCGGCCGTCGCAGGTCCGGCGTTGAGCGGAAGAGGTCTTGAAGGTCCCGAACATGAAGCGCTCCTTGTTTCCGAAATTATCGACAGCGGCCTTCGGAAGGCGAGGCCGCTCGTCGTGCCTTGGATTCCGCCCGTCTCGCGACAACCTCCGAATGTGACGTCTGTCACGCCTGGGGCGGCGGACCCCTGGCACGAATGCTCCCTGGGCGCCTCATATCTGCACCCCGCCCCAGGTGCCCTCCGGCATCAATTCGGGCTTTACCCTATGATCCCGGCTCCCGGACGCCTGCCGCCCGGCATCGTCCCGGATCGATCCCAAGGAAATGGCATTCACTGATCCCAATTCATCCAGAAGCGTCCGCCCACTGATCGAAGTGAAGGATGTGACCGTCGGCTATGGCGACCGGATCATCCTGAAAGACGTCAACGTCACCTTGCCACGCGGCAAGGTGATGGCGCTGATCGGCTCATCGGGCGGCGGCAAGACCACGTTGCTGCGGCTGCTGACCCGGCAATTGCGGCCGCGCTCCGGACAGGTGCTGTTCGATGGGCAGGATCTTGCGCCGATGGACCAGACCCAGCTCTATGCTCAACGTCGCCGGATGGGCATGCTGTTCCAGTTCGGCGCGCTGTTCACCGACTTGAGCGTGTTCGACAACGTCGCGTTCCCGTTGCGCGAGCACACACGGCTGCCTGAACCCATGATCCGCGACCTCGTCCTGATGAAGCTCAACGCGGTCGGGCTGCGCGGTGCCCGCGACCTGATGCCGAACGAGGTGTCCGGCGGCATGGCACGTCGCGTTGCTCTGGCGCGCGCGATCGCCTTGGATCCGGATCTGGTGCTGTACGACGAACCCTTCGCGGGCCTGGACCCGATCTCGCTGGGCGTGACTGCGCGGCTGATCCGCGATCTCAACGACGCGTTGGGCCTGACCAGCGTGATCGTCTCCCATGACATCCACGAGATTTTCGGCATCGCCGATCACGTCGTGATGGTGGCCAACGGCGGTGTCGTCGCCCAGGGGACGCCGGACGAGTTGCGCCACAGCACGGATCCGCTGGTGCATCAGTTCGTCAATGCCGAAGCCGACGGCCCGGTGCGTTTCCACCAGCCCGCCAAGCCTGTCCGCGAGGACTTCGGTCTTCCGCAGGAGGCATCGGCATGATCGGTTTCGCCACTTCGATCGGGCGCGGCCTGCGCCTGAAGCTTGGCGATTGGGGCGCCTCGGCCCGGCTCCTCGGTACGCTGATGCTGCATCTGGGCGCCTGCCTGCGCCGCTTCTCGCTGGTGCGGGAGCAGATCTACTTCCTCGGCAACCGTTCGCTCTCCATCATCGGCGTGTCCGGACTGTTCGTCGGTTTCGTCCTGGCACTGCAGGGCTACTACACGCTGCAGCGCTATGGATCGGCGGAGGCCGTCGGCCTGCTGGTTGCCCTGAGCCTGGTGCGCGAACTCGGCCCGGTCGTGGCGGCTTTGCTGTTCGCTGGCCGCGCTGGGACCTCGTTGACCGCCGAGATCGGCCTGATGAAGGCCGGCGAGCAGCTCAGCGCCATGGAGATGATGGCTGTCGACCCGGTGCAGCGTGTGCTCGCGCCGCGCTTCTGGGCCGGCTTCATTGCGATGCCACTGCTCGCGGCCGTGTTCTCCGCAGTCGGCATCATTGGCGGCTGGCTCGTGGCCGTGCCGCTGATCGGCATCGACGCGGGTTCGTTCTGGTCGCAGATGCAAGGCGGCGTCGACGTGTTCAAGGACGTCGGCAACGGGTTCGTCAAGAGCGTCGTGTTCGGCGTGACAGTCAGCTTCGTCGCCCTGTTGCAGGGATACGCCTGCAAGCCCACGCCCGAGGGTGTGTCCCAGGCGACGACGCGCACCGTGGTGCTGTCGTCGCTGGCGGTGCTGGGTCTGGATTTCATCCTGACCGCCATGATGTTCTCGATCTGACGCGCAGCGCGCGATCCATCGACACCACAATCGAATTCAAGAGATATCTCGGAGTTGCCTGATGCAATCCTCTCGTTATGACGCGCTGGTCGGATTCTTCGTGCTGCTGGGCGGCGCGGCCCTGCTGTTCCTGGCCCTGAAGGCGGGCAACCTGCTGTCGTTGAACTTCCAGGACACGTACACCGTGACGGCCAAGTTCGACAACATCGGCGGACTGAAGCCTGGTGCGGCCGTGAAGAGTGCGGGCGTTGTCGTCGGCCGGGTGGGCACCATCAGCTTTGACGACAAGAGCTTCCAGGCGCGTGTGATCCTGAACATGAACCAGGGCGTCGCGTTTCCGAAGGACAGCTCGGCCAAGATCCTCACGTCCGGCCTGCTGGGCGAGCAATACATCGGCCTCGAGCCGGGTGCGGAAGAAAAGAACCTCGCCACGGGCGACATCATCACGCAGACGCAGTCGGCCGTGGTGCTGGAGAACCTGATCGGCCAGTTCCTCTATAACAAGGCGGCCGATGCGTCCTCGACGCCGGCCTCGGGAGAGAAGCAATGACCACCACCACCACGGTCGGGATCGCCGGAGCGGCCCGGACTGAACTCGCGGCTGCGCTGCTGAGTGCCACGCTGCTAGGCGCGGCGGCACCAGCGATGGCGCAGACGGAGCAACCGCTTGAGCGGCCCCAGACGTTTGCCTTGACGGCGCTGCCCGTCCATCAGGCCATCGAGGAGCAGCAGGCCGTCGAGCAACAGCAGGCTGACGAATCGAAGGCTGCTGAGCCGCAGGCCGACCAGGAAGAGAAGACCCAGGATCAGGCAGCAGTCGCGGCGTCCGCGGCCTCCGCCGCTGCGCCTGCGTCAGGCGCCTCGTCCGCTGAGCCTGCCGCGGCGGGACAAGCCGGCGCGGCTGCGGCTGCGGCTGCGGCCCAGGATGCGCCAGCGCCGGGCCCGCGGGTGCGCAATCGCCTGGACCCCTGGGAAAGCTGGAACCGCAAAGTCTTCAACTTCAACGAGAAGCTCGACGAGAACCTGCTGCGTCCCGTCGCCACGGCGTACTCGGACCTCGTGCCGCAGCCGGCGCGTCAGGCCGTGGACAACTTCTTCGGCAACTTCTCGGACGCCTGGTCGGCGGTCAACCTGTTCCTGCAGGGGCGCTTCAAGACTGGTGCATCCCAGACGATGCGCGTGGCCGTGAACTCGGTGTTCGGCATCGCCGGCCTGATCGACATCGCCACGCCCGCAGGCCTGGAGAAGACCTCCGAGGACCTGGGACGTACGCTCGGCTACTGGGGCGTCAAGACAGGTCCGTACATCGTGTGGCCCTTGCTGGGGCCCTCGTCGTTGCGTGATTCGGTGACGCTGCCGGCCAACATCTACTACTCGCCGGCCTATCTGTTCGACGATGGCGAATACAAGTTTGCGATCTCGGCGCTTCAGCTGATCAACACCCGCGCCAACCTGCTGCGAGTGACCGACATGCTGGATGGCATCGCGCTGGACAAGTACACCTTCGTGCGTGACGCCTACATGCAGCGTCGCAACGTCAAGACGCACAAGGAACAGGAAGAAGACGATGACTACGAAGTCATCACCCCGGACGAGAAGCCGGTCAACCCTCAAGGCGATCGCTGAGCGACGCGTGAGAGATGGTTGAGTGTCGCAACAACCGGTAACGCCCATTGGGCGCGGCCGGTGAACCGGTACCGAACTTGCCGCGTTGTGATCCGGTCCGTGTCATGAAGAGAAAGAAAGGACAAGCATGAATGCCACCAAACGACTGCTGCTGGGCGCGATCGTCTCGATCGCCGCGCTGAGCCCGCTGGCCTCCTTCGCAGCCGACAGCTCGGCGCCAGATCAGTTGATCCGCGACCTGTCGATCGAGACGCTGGACGCCGTCAAGGGCGACAAGGCCATCCAGGGCGGCGACGTCAACAAGATCATGCAGCTGGTCGACAGCAAGGTGATGCCGCACGTGGACTTCCAGCGCATCACCGCAACGGCGGTGGGCCGTTTCTGGCGCCAGGCGACGCCGGAGCAGAAGCAGCGTCTGCAGGACGAGTTCAAGACCCTGCTGGTGCGCACGTATGCCGGCGCGCTGACGCAGGTCAAGGATCAGACGATCGCGATGAAGCCGATGCGCGCGGCGCCCGAGGACAAGGAAGTCATCGTGCGTACCGAGATCCGCGGCAAGGGTGACCCGATCCAGCTGGACTACCGCCTGGAAAAGCTGGATTCCGGCTGGAAGATCTACGACGTGAATGTGCTGGGCATCTGGCTGGCGGATCAGTACAAGAACAGCTTTGCGCAGGAGATCAACGCCAAGGGCATCGACGGCCTGATCAAGTCGCTGGCCGAACGCAACGCGCGTCCCACGACGGCTGCTTCGGGCGCGAAGAAGGGCTGACGCGATGCTGAAGCTGCCGTCGCGGCTGCGTCTCGAGAACGTGCCTGATGAATGGGTGCGGCTCGAGAGCGCGCTGCGCGCCGAGTTGGCTCAGGTTGGCAATGCCGCCGGACGCAGCGTGACCTTGGATGCCAGCGGGCTGATCGACTTCGATTCGGCGGCGCTGAGCTTGCTGCTCAGCGCGCTGCGTCTGTGCGGTCAGGACGGTTGGCAACTGACGCTTCAGCAGGCGCCGCGCGAGTTGCGCGAGTTGGCGCGCGTGTACGCGCTGGAACATCTGTTCTGGGCCGATGCAACGGCTCCCGCCGAGATGGTGTGACCTTCTGTCGCACTGAATGAAATCGGGCCGCTGATGCGGCCCGATTGTTTTTCAGCGTCGCGTGCCGACGAGCATGGGAGTCACTGTGCGTAACGCTTGGTGCGGAGGTTGCGTTTGATCTCCTGCAGCATTGGACGCAGGTTTTCGCCCAGTCGCAAAGCGACGCCGGTGGTCAGCACGTCCACGACGATCAGGTGCAGCAGCCGCGACACCATCGGGCTGTAGCGGTCGTAGTCTTCCGGGTGATCGACGGCCAGCAACACCTGGCCTGGCAACTGCCCCATCTGGGCCAGCGGCGAGCCGCTGGCGGTGATGATGATCGTCGTCGCCCCCTTCTTGCGGGCGATCTCGGCGGCATCCATCAGGTCGCGACTGCGTCCCGAGTTGGAGATGATCACCGCGCAGTCGCCCGAGCCCAGCATCGTTGCGCTCATCAGCTGCACGTGGCCATCGCTGCAGGCGAAAGTATTGGCCCCGAGCCGGAAGAACTTGTGCTGCGCGTCCTGCGCCACGATCCCGGAGTTGCCGACGCCGTAGAACTCGATGCGCTGACGCTGACGGGCCGTCTCGGACAGTGCTGCAATGGCGCGTTCGAAGGCGTGGCTGGCGGCGTCGTTGCGGTAGTGGAGCAACGCCGCGACCGCGTTGTCGACGACCTTCACGATCAGGTCGCCGGGCTTGTCGTCCTCGTCGACGGCGCGGTGCACGAAGGGCACGCCTTCATTGACGCTGCCGGCGAGCTTCAGCTTGAAGTCGGCCAGGCCGTCATAGCCGACACTGCGGCAGAAGCGCACGACGGTCGGCTTGCTGACATGGGAACGATCAGCGAGTTCGCTGACCGGCAAGCTCGCGAACGAGCGCGGATCGGCCAGCAGCAGCTTGGCGACCCGCTGTTCGGCGGGCGGCAGCGCGGGCAGCGCGGCCTTGACTCGTTCGAGCATGCTCATCGCTTCAGCATTCCTCGATCCAGGAGTGGCCGTCGCGCGCCACGAGCGCGCTCGAGGCGGGAGGGCCCCAACTTCCGGCGACGTAGGTGCGTGGTCCGGTGCTGTCCTGCTTCCAGAAGTTCAGGATCGGCTCGACCCAGCGCCAGGCCTGCTCCTGCTCGTCGCTGCGGACGAAGAGGTTGAGGCGTCCGGCGATGGCGTCCAGCAGCAGCCGTTCGTAAGCGCCGACACGGGTGTGGGCGAAGGCCTTGTCGAAGTCCAGGTCCAACGAGACAGGGCTCAGGGCCTCTGTGCTGGAGCCGCCCTTGTTGGCCATCAACTGCAGCTCCAGGCCGTCCTCGGGCTGCAGCTTGATGATCAAGCGGTTGGGACAGCTGCTGCCCGGGAAGATCGGATGTGGCACCGGGCGGAAGTTGATGACGATCTGCGCGTCCCGCGCGGCGAGGCGTTTGCCGGTGCGCAGGTAGAAGGGAACGCCTGCCCAACGCCAGTTCTGGATCTCCGTCTTCAGGGCGACGAAGGTCTCGGTGTGGCTGTCCGCGGGGATCTTGCCCTCGTCCAGATAACCCGGCACCGGCTTGCCCTCGGCGTTACCGGCACGGTACTGGCCACGCACCACGTCGCGCGCGACGCTCTCCGCGGTGAACGGCTTGAGCGCGCGCAGCACCTTCAACTTCTCGTCGCGGATCGCATCGGCGTCGTTGCTGGAGGGGGCCTCCATCGCAATCATCGTCAGCAGTTGCAGCGCATGGTTCTGGATCATGTCGCGCAGCGCGCCGGTGCCGTCGTAGAACGGACCGCGTGTGCCCACGCCCAAGCCTTCGGCCAGCGTGATCTGGATGTTGGCGATGCTCTCGCGTCGCCACAGCGGTTCGAACAGCGCGTTGCCGAAGCGCAGCGCCATCAGGTTCTGCACCGAAGGCTTGCCCAGGTAGTGATCGATACGGAAGGCCTGCGTCTCCGAAAACACCGAACGCACGACGCGGTTGATCTCCTGCGCGCTGGCCAGATCGTGGCCCAGCGGCTTCTCCAGCACGACGCGCACGTTCGCGCCGTTGAGGCCCGCAGCGCCGAGCTGCTGGCAGATCTGCGTGAACAGGTGGGGACTCGTCGCCAGATAGAACACGACGGTGTCTGCGTTGCGCTCGCCCAGCCACTCCTTCAGCCGCGCATAGTGGTCGGGCTGGGACAGGTCCATGCGGCGGTAATGCACCAGCTCGGAGAAGCGGGCGAATTCTTCGTCGTTCGGCCGCTTGCCGGCCTCGACCTCCTGGAAGCGCTCCTTGAGCCATTCGCGATAGCGCTCGTCGGATTGCTCGTCGCGGGCGACGGCCAGGATGCGGCCGCCTTCGGGCAGCTTGCCGTGGCGGAACGCCTGGAAGAGGGCGGGCATCAGCTTGCGCCAGGTCAGGTCACCAGTGCCACCAAAGAAGACGAGGTCGAAGGACATGAGCGCGGCACCCCGCATCGGGGCGTAAGAGTTGTTGGCGATGTCTTGATGTAACGAAGTTACCGGAATTATGATGCCCCAGTTTCTTGGGCCGGTCAACGGCGCGGCGCCTCGGAAGGCGGGCGCCGCAAGCAGTTCTAATACGGGTTTCCCTGTCGTCGTCGAGGGGCAAAGCCCATGCCTCCGACGCGTCCCGTCCGTTCTCGATCGCCTCAGGCGCCTACGCTCATGAACCAGCTCGAACAACTCAAGGCCTTCACCACCGTCGTCGCCGACACCGGCAATTTCAAGCAGCTGGCGCAGTTCACGCCGCGCGATGCCACGACGAATCCGTCGCTGATCCTGAAGGCGGTGCAGTCGCCGGACTACGCCCATCTGCTGGAGGACACCGTCGCCGCCAGCAAGACCGATGCGTTGGATCTGATCGTCGACAAGGTGCTGGTGGCCTTCGGCCTGGAGATCCTCAAGGTCGTCCCCGGCCGCGTGTCGACCGAGGTCGACGCCCGACTGAGCTTCGACACCGTGGCCACGCTGGCGCGCGCGCGCCGCCTGATCCAGATGTATGAGGACGCGGGCATCGGCCGCGACCGCGTGCTGATCAAGGTCGCGTCGACCTGGGAAGGGATCCAGGCCGCGCGCGAGCTGGAGCTCGAAGGCATCCACACCAACCTGACGCTGCTGTTCTCCTTCTGCCAGGCGGTGGCCTGCGGCGAAAACGGCATCCAGCTGATCTCGCCCTTTGTCGGCCGCATCTACGACTGGTGCAAGAAGGCTGCCGGCCCGAACTGGGACGAGGCCGCCAATGCCGGCGTCAACGACCCTGGCGTGAAGTCGGTCGCCGCGATCTACAACTACTTCAAGAAGCACGGCATCCAGACCGAGGTGATGGGTGCAAGCTTCCGCAACATCGGGCAGATCCAGGCGCTCGCCGGCTGCGACCTGTTGACGATCAGCCCCGATCTGCTCGCCCAGCTGCAGGGCAGCGAAGCGCCGCTGGCGCGTGCGCTCGACGCCGACGCCGCCAAGGTCCAGGACTTGCCCAAGGTCTCCTTCAACGAGGCGGCCTTCCGCTTCGCCCTCAACCAGGACGCCATGGCCACCGAGAAGCTGGCCGAAGGCATCCGCCTGTTTGCCGTCGATGCCGGCAAGCTGGACCAGATGATCGAAAGCCTGCGATGACCGAGTTCCCGCGTTGCGACCGCAGCCCGACCTGGGCGGCCTTGCAAAGTCATTTCCAGCAATCCGGGCGCGCGTTCGACGTTCGCCAGGCCTTCGCGACCGATGAGGACCGCTTCGCGGCCTGGTCGCTGCAGGCGCCGGAAGTGTTTGCGGACCTGTCGAAGAACCGCATCGACGCTCGCACGCTGGAACTGCTGCTGACGCTGGCCCGGGACGTTCAGCTGGAGTCGCAGCGCGAGGCGCTGTTCAACGGTGATCCCATCAACGCGACCGAAGGCCGCGCCGTGCTGCACACGGCGCTGCGTGCGCCGGCGGGGCTGGGGCCGCACTCGGATGAGGTGCAGGCTTCACTCGCGCGCATGCTGGCCTTCGCCGACTCTGTCCGCGATCAGGCGAGGAGCGGCATCACCGACATCGTCCACATCGGCATCGGTGGCTCGGACCTCGGGCCGGCCATGGTCGTGCAGGCCCTGCAGTCGTATGTGCCGGCTGGCCTGACGCTGCATTTCGTGTCGAACGTCGACGGGCACGACCTGGCCCCGGTGCTGCGCGGTCTGGACCCGAGGACGACACAATTCGTCGTCGCCTCCAAGACCTTCACGACGCAGGAGACGCTGGCCAACGCGATGGCAGCCAAGGCCTGGTTCCAGCAGAACGGTGGTACCGACATCGCGAAGCACTTCGCCGCCACGACCAGCAATGCGAAGGCCGCCGCCGAGTTCGGCATCACGACGACCTTCGGTTTCTGGGACTGGGTCGGTGGGCGCTACTCGCTGTGGTCGGTGATCGGGCTGCCGATCGCGATCGCGGTGGGCTCGGCCCACTTCCGCGCGCTGCTGGCCGGTGCGCATGCCATGGACCAGCACTTCCGCAGCGCTCCGCTGGAAAAGAACCTGCCGGTGCTGCTGGGCCTGCTGGACGTCTGGTACCGCAACTTCCACGGTTTCACGAGCCGCTCGGTGGCGCCGTACCACCAGGGGCTGCGCCGGCTTCCGGCCTATCTGCAGCAGCTGGAGATGGAAAGCAACGGCAAGGGCGTCGATCGCGCGGGCAATCCGCTGAGCTTCGCGACCAGTCCGGTCGTCTGGGGCGAGGCTGGCACCAATGGCCAGCATGCCTACTTCCAGATGCTGCACCAGGGGACCGATGTGATCCCGGTGGAGTTCATCGCCGTGAAGACGCCGAACTTCGGCCCGGAGGTCGGCGGCGAGCTCCTGGACAAGCTCAAGGACCAGCACGTGAAGGTGCTGGCGAACTGCCTCGCGCAATCGCAGGCGCTGATGCAGGGCAAGACCGCGGAGGCTGCGCGCGCGGAGAAGGCGCCGACCGCGTCGCAGGATCTTGATCCGGACGTCTTGGCTCGGCATCGGAGCTTCACCGGCAACCGGCCGAGCACGACGCTGCTGCTCGATGCGCTGACGCCATCGTCGCTCGGCGCGTTGATTGCGCTGTACGAGCACCGCGTGTTCGTCAGCGGTGCCGTGTGGAACATCAACAGCTTCGACCAGTGGGGCGTGGAGCTGGGCAAGGCGCTGTGCAACAGCCTGCTGCCGCGCTTGACCAGCGGCGATGTGGCGGGCTTGGATGCCTCCACGGCCGGACTGCTCGCCAAGGTGCGCGGCTGACCCATCTTCCCGATTCCCACGCAGTAGAGAACCCGTCAGATGAAGATCGTTTTTGATTTCGGCGCGGTGCTGTTCCGCTGGCACCCGCCGAGTTTCCTGGCCCGCGTCTGGGCCCACCGTGTCGCCGACGAAGTCGAAGGCGCGGCCATCGCCAAGGACTTCTTCCAGGCCTACAGCGGCGATTGGGGGGCGTTCGACCAGGGTCTGGCCGATGCGCCGACCACGGCCGATCGCATCCATGCGCGCACCGGCTGGTCGCGCGAGGACATCGTCGCCGTGATGGAGGCGGTGCCGTCGGAGCTCAAGCTCATCGAAGGGACCGCGGCGCTGATCCAGGAGTTGAAGGCACAGGGTCACACGCTGCACTTCCTCTCCAACATGCCGGAGCCTTATGCCGACTACCTCGAGCAGAGCTTCCCGCTGAAGGAGTGGTTCGTCTCGGGTGTCTTCTCGGGCCGCGTGAAGCAGTCGAAGCCGTCACGCGAGATCTTCGACCTCGCGCTTGAACAGTTCGGCGCCAAGCCCGAAGAGGTGCTGTTCCTCGACGATCATCCGGCCAACATTGCGGCAGCGAATGAACTCGGCTGGCACACACACCTGTTCACGACGCCGGAACTGGCGCGGGAAGACCTGGTGCGTCGGGAACTGCTTCCGGCTTGAAGGACGTCGGCTGGCGCGCAGCCCGCGCGTGAAGCGGCCTACTTCGAGGCGTCGTCCTCGTCGATCGTCGTCGGCGGCGCGGCCACGCGGAAAGATTCGTCGGACCAGTGGCCCAGATCGATCTGGCGGCATCGCTCGCTGCAGAACGGGCGCCAGAGATTGCTTGGTGCGAACAGGCTGTCACCGCCGCAGGTCGGGCAGGGCACGATGCGGGGCGCCGGCGTGGCGGGGATGAATTTCTCGGTCATGACGAATTCGGAACTGCGGCGTGCGGCGGGGCGCATTCAGCGCCGAGCGCACCAGGTCAGGAACACAGGGTCAGTTCGAAGGTGGCGTCCACGGGCGCTGGTTTCAAGCGTCCGTCCTCGTCCTGGCGCATCAGCCGGATCGAGACCATCAGACGGTGGCCGCTGATCTCCGGAATCAGGCCCAGGCTGGGGTCGATGCGCATGCGCAGCATGTGGAAGCTGCGCCCCGGCGGCAGGCTCTGCTGGTACTGGCCGCCGTGGGCGGCCACCTTGTGCGGCGAGCCGCTGTCCCGCAGCAGGCCCAGCAGCACGTTCAGCGCTTCGGCCAACGGCATCAGCGTCTGTGCCCACTGCATCAGGTCGTTGCGGCGACGCACTGGCAGCAGCTGCTGCCACGCGTAGTAGGCAGGCAGATCGAACTCGCAGGTGCCGCCCGGGATCGAAATCCGGCTGCGGATGCTCATCAGCCACTCGTTGGTCGTGAGCGCATGACCGGCCTTGCCAGGCAACTGGTTGAGCTTGTCGAAGGCGGCATCGATGCGGCCGACCACCTCGTCCAGCACGGCTTCAGACACCGCCGGATTGCCGCGGTAGCTGTTGAACTGAGTGCGGTGGCGCTCCAGCTCCTTGAGCAGGTCGGCCTTGAGGTCGGCACGCGAGGCGACGTCCATCACCTCGAAGATGGTGGCCAACGCGAAGTGGTGATCCATCGCGGTGTCGCGCGCCATCAACTGACCGAGCCGATCGAACAGGTGTTCGAGTCTGAGCATCGTGCGGATGCTCTCGTTGAACGGGTATTCGTAGAGGACCAAGTCGACATCCCTTTGCGGCAAGTGACCATTGTTCCACAGTGTCACAGTGCCCCCCGATCCGGTAGCGGGGTCAGAGCAGGGGACTGGTCAGCAGCATGCGGACTTCTTCTTTCAACTGTTCGAGCGTGAGACCGTCGTTGTGGATGACCGCGTCCGCGGCGGCTCGGCGTTGAGCGCGCGTCGCCTGCTGCGCCAGGATGGCGCGCACGGCCGGCTCGCTCAGGCCTGATCGCGCGATCACGCGGGCGAGCTGAGTCTCTTCCTGGCAGTCGACGACCAGCACGCGGTCGACCAGGCGCCGCCAACGGCCGGATTCGACCAGCAGCGGCACATCGAACACGACCCGTTGCCCCGGCGTCGCGAGCGCTGCCTGCCGCGCCGTTTCCGCGCCGATCATCGGATGCAGGATGGCTTCGAGCGCGCGTTTGGCCTCCGGGTCCCGGAAGGCCAGTTCCCGCATCGCGGCCCGGTCCAGCGCACCGTCAGGCGCGACGAAGGTCGGACCGAATCGCATCGCGATGGCCGGCATCGCGCCGCCGTCAGGCAGGGTGAGTGCGCGGGAAATCGCGTCGGTGTCGATCAGCAGCGCGCCGCCCAGCGCCACCAGTGCCGACGCCACGGTGCTCTTGCCGCTGCCGATGCCGCCGGTGAGACCGATGCGCACGAGTTGCTCCGAGGAGAGATCAGACTGGCTGAAGTCCCAGCCAGACCGCGACCTTCGCAGTCCCGAGGAGCAGCACCGCAAGTCCGCCGCCGGCCAGGAAAGGCCCGAACGGCACATAGCGACCCTCGCGCAATCCCCCTCGGAGTTTCAGTCCGATGCCCACGAAGGCGCCGATCAGCGAGGCGAACAGCGCGACCGGCAGCACCATCTGCCAGCCCAGCCACACCCCCAGGGCTGCCAGCAGCTTGAAGTCGCCGTAGCCCATGCCTTCCTTGCCGGTGGCCAGCTTGAACACCCAGTAGATGGACCATAGCGAGAGATAACCCACGAGCGCCCCGATCAACGCATCGGTCAGCGAGACCGGAATCCATCCGGCGTACGCCGCGATCAGGCCGGCCCACAGCAGGGGCTGGTTGATGCTGTCGGGCAGCAGCGTGGTGTCCCAGTCGATGCCGGCCAACGCGACCAGCGCCGCGGCGAAACCGCAATACAACAGGCTGGCCGACTGAGGGCCCAGGCGCCAGGCGATGCCCGCGAACAGCAGGCCCGTGAGCAGTTCGACGAATGGGTAACGCGCCGAGATCGACGCCTTGCAGGACGCACATTTCCCACCCAATCGCAGCCAGCCGAGCAGTGGCAGATTTTCGTGCCAGCGCAACCGGTGGCCGCAATGCGGGCATCGCGATGCCGGACGGACCAGCGAGAACGCGGGCTGGCGATCGAGCGACTCCCGCAAGGGGCCCGCCGCGGCCGCCAGGTGACGCGCCGCGGCCTCGTCGAGCCCGGCGTGGGTGCGCAGGTCGCTTTCCAGCGCCAGTTGGTCCGCGCAGTCGGACAGCCACTCGCGGTGCAGCATCACCGGCAACCGGTAGATGACGACGTTGAGGAAGCTGCCGACACACAGGCCGATGAGGCCAAGGAACGCGGGCGAGAGCAACGCGTCCAGCAGAGCCGGGTCCAGCACTTACACCACCGCGCCCAACTTGAAGATCGGCAGGTACATCGAGATCACGATGCCGCCGATCAACGTGCCCAGGAACACGATGATGATGGGTTCCATCAGGCTGGACAGCGCCTTGACGGCGTCATCCACCTCTTCCTCATAGAAGTCGGCCGCCTTGCCCAGCATGTGGTCCAGCGAGCCGGATTCCTCGCCGATCGACGACATCTGCAGGACCATGATCGGGAAGATGCCGGTCGTCTGCATCGATGTGGTCAGCGAAGCGCCGGTCGACACGTCGCGCTGGATCTTTTCGGTCGCCTCGACGAATACCGCATTGCCGGAAGCGCCCCCCACCGAGTCCAGGGCCTCCACCAGCGGCACGCCCGCGGCGAACATCGTTGCCAGCGTGCGTGTCCAACGTGCGACCGCCGACTTGTAGATCAACTGGCCGAACACCGGGATTTTCAGCAGGAGCCGGTCCATGAACTTCTGCATCTTCTCCGAGCGTTTCCAGCTCTGGAAGAAGAAGTACAGGCCACCGCCGATGACGCCGAAGATCAGCCACCAGTACGCGACGAAGATCTCCGACATCGCCATCACGAACAGCGTCGGAGCCGGGAGGTCAGCACCGAAGGACTTGAACACGTCCTTGAAGGCCGGGATCACGAAGATCATGATCACGGCCGTCACGACGAAGGCCACGATCAGCACCGCGATCGGGTAGGTCAGGGCCGACTTGATCTTGCCCTTCAACGCAACGGTCTTTTCCTGGTAGATCGCCAGACGGTCCAGCAGGGCTTCCAGGATACCGCCCTGCTCGCCGGCCTCGACCAGGTTGCAGTACAGCGCGTCGAAGTAGAGCGGGTGCTTGCGGAAAGCGGCCGACAGCGAAGTGCCGGTCTCGACGTCCTGACGGATGTCGGTCAGCAGCTTGGTCAGGCGGGGATTCGGGCTGCCGCGGGCGACGATGTCGAACGACTGCAGCAGCGGGACGCCCGCGCGCATCATCGTCGCGAGCTGACGTGTGAAGACCGAGATGTCCTTCTGCTTGATGGACTTGCCGCCGGAGCTGCGCCGCTTCTTGATCTTGCTGACCAGGATGCCCTGGCGCCGCAGCGACGCGCTGATGACGGCTTCGCCGCCGGCCCGCATCTCTCCGCGAACGATCTTGCCGTTGCGGTCCTTGCCTTCCCATTCGAAGACGTATTCCTTGATGCCCTTGGCCGCGCTCTTGGCGCCTGCGGTGGTCGTCGCCATATCACCTCCTGCCGTCGCGCCAGACGAGTGGCGCTCCCAATCTTTGACTCGTTCGATCGGTCCTGGTGACCTGACGCCGGACATGCGAACGCGGCGCCCGAGGACGCCGCGTCATGCTCCCAGTGTCATTCGTTGGTGGCCGCCAGCACCTCTTCCAGTGTTGTGACGCCCGCCCGGACCTTGACCAGCCCGGACTGCCGCAAGTCCCGCACGCCATCCGCGCGGGCTTGCTGGGCGATGTCCACGGCCGTTCCCTCGGACAGGATGATCCGCTGGATCGCCTCCGTGATGGGCATCACTTGGTAAAGGCCGACGCGTCCACGATAACCATTGTTGCAATTCGAGCAGCCGACGGCCCGATAAGGCTTCCAGCTGCCGTCGAGGTCCGACTCCACGAAGCCCGCGCGAAGCAGTGCTTCGCGCGGATATTCGGCCGGCGCCTTGCAGTTCTCGCACAAGCGGCGCGCCAATCGCTGTGCGGTGATCAGCAGCACGCTCGAGGCGATGTTGAATGGCGCGACGCCCATGTTCAGCAGGCGGGTCAGCGTTGTCGGCGCGTCGTTGGTGTGCAACGTCGACATCACCATGTGACCGGTCTGTGCAGCCTTGATGGCGATGTCCGCCGTCTCCAGATCCCGGATTTCACCGACCATGATGATGTCGGGATCCTGGCGCAGGAAGGCCTTGAGCGCGGCCGAGAAGGTCAGCCCTGCCTTGTCGTTGACGTTGACCTGGTTGATGCCGGGCAGGTTGATTTCCGCCGGATCCTCGACGGTGGAGATGTTGGTGCCGGGAACGTTCAGGATGTTCAGGCAGGTGTACAGCGACACCGTCTTGCCCGAGCCGGTCGGCCCGGTGACCAGGATCATTCCGTAGGGCCGCTGGATGCAATGCAGCAGCCGTTCTTTTTCAATCTTCTCGTAACCCAGGGCCTCGATGCCGAGCTTGGCCGAGGAGGGGTCCAGGATCCGGATCACGATCTTCTCGCCGAACAGCGTCGGCAGCGTCGAGACCCGGAAGTCGATCGCCTTGGAGCCGAACTTCAGCTTCATCCGGCCGTCCTGGGGGACGCGGCGTTCGGAAATGTCCATCCGCGAGATCACCTTGATCCGCGATGAGAGCTTGTCCTTGATCGCGATCGGCGGCTGCGTGATCTCGCGCAGCTCGCCGTCGACCCGGAAGCGGACACGGTAGTGGTATTCGAACGGCTCGAAGTGCAGGTCCGAGGCCCGCATGTTGATGGCGTCCACCAGCATCTTCTGGAGGAAGCGCACGACCGGCGCATCCTCGACGTCGGTGATTTCCTGCGTTTCCTCGGGCGGTGGTGCGTCGTCCTCGGCGATGTCGAAGTCGAAGTCCTCGCCGGAGATCGCCTCCAGGGCCTCGGCGGTCGAAGCGGCGGCGATGCCCAGCAGTTTCGTGAGCTTGTCGTGCTCGACGATGATCCATTCAGGTGTCAGCTGGGTGGCGAATTTGATGCGCTCGACGACTTCCTGCTCGGTCGGATCCGCCCCCGCCGATGAACAGCCGGTTGCCACGGCGCGCCAGTACCACGACCTGATACTGCGCCGCGAGCTTCGCGTCGATGATGTTCTGCGGCAGCTTGTGCCCGTCGACCGCATTCAGATCCAGCAACGGCAAGGCGAGCGCATGCGACAGCGTGTGGGCGAGGTCCGTCGGCGAGACGGTGCCCGAGGCCATGACCGCATTGATGAAGCTGGTCTTCTTTTCCCGCGCGAGTTTGACCAGGTCCTCGGCCGCCTGCGGCTTGAGCTTGCCGGCGTGCACGAGCACGCGGGCAACGCCTGACAGGGCGGACTGAGGGGGTTCGGCCAGAGTGGTGTCCACGGATATCGCCATCGGGTAGGGTCTTGCCGGATGCCGGCGCGCGCGCCGGAGCAGCCCCTCACTTTACCCCCATGAACGGAGGGCCGGCAGCAGGGGCTGTCCTGGCTTTCACTGAAGTCAGACGCTTCGTGCAATTTCGGCCTTGGTCACTGGAAATTGAGCGCGAAATGTGCGAGACATCCCACTGCCGCCGGCTTCTGCGCAAGGCCTGACCCTCGGATCGTCGGAGCATCGCGCGACGACGCCTTGCGTGGCGTGATCTGGCGCGCAAAGAAAAACGCCGCGAATCTTGCGATTCGCGGCGTCATCGATGTGCCTGGTCGGGGTGAGAGGATTCGAACCTCCGGCCTCTACGTCCCGAACGTAGCGCTCTACCAGGCTAAGCTACACCCCGTTTTGTCACTCGATCGAGAGTCTGTTCAAGAACTTCTCTCCACCGACTGAGCCGCAAATTCTCAGCAGGCTTTCTTTCCACTTGGAAAGAGGCAGTGCGGACAAATGTTGTCTCGCCTGTGCGACTTCCGCGCGGGCGGCTTCGCGCGTCGCTTCCAGCGCGCCGGTGCGGCGCACGATCGCGACGATGTCCTGCAGGCGCTCGACCTCGCCGTGCTCGATGGCGTGGCGGATCAGCGCGCGGTCGTCCTCGGTGCCGCGCTCCATCGCGATGAGCAACGGCAGCGTGGGCTTGCCCTCTCGCAGGTCGTCGCCGACGTTCTTGCCCAACGATTCGCTGGTGCCTTCGTAATCCAGCGTGTCGTCGATCAGCTGGAAGGCTGTGCCCAGGGCGCGGCCATAGCCGGCGCAGGCTTCCTCCAGCGCGGGCGGGGCATCGGCCAGCACCGCGCCGAGGCGCGCACTGGCCTCGAACAGCTTGGCCGTCTTGTAGCGGATGACACGCAGATAGCTGTCCACCGCGACGTCCGGATCATGCATGTTCATCAACTGCAGGACTTCGCCTTCGGCGATCACGTTGGTCGCGTCCGCCAGCACTTCCAGCACGCGCATCCGGTTCACGGACACCATCATCTGGAAGGCGCGCGAGTACAGGAAGTCGCCCACCAGCACGCTCGCCGCGTTGCCGAACAGCGCGTTGGCGGTCTGCTTGCCGCGACGCAGCGCGGACTCGTCGACGACGTCGTCATGCAACAGCGTCGCGGTGTGGATGAACTCCACGACCGCGGCGAGTTCCCGGCTGGCGGGGGAGTCGGCATCCAGTGCGTTGGCGAACATCAACACCAGCTTGGGCCGCATCCGCTTGCCACCGGCGTGGATGATGTAGGCGGAGATCTGGTTGATCAGGGCGACGTCCGAGCGAAGCCGCTGCGCGATCACGGCGTCGACTTCATTCATCTGCGCATTCAGCGCCTCGAGGACCTCGGTAACTGGGGTAGAGGCAATGGGCTGCACTCTGGACTCACTGTGAGGGGAAGCGCGGATTATAGGAAGGTGCGGACGCGGGCCCGTCCGTGAAGTCCACGCCTTCGCACGGGCGCGTCGTCGTTGCCAGTGGGGCGGGTTCCGGCGCGTGTCGCATCGGCCGCGGATTTCCGCGGACGCGCTGCGGAAGGCCGGTGGTTGCGGGCTTTGCGGCTGCTCAGGGTTTGCATCAGTGCAGCAGGTTGTGCTACATTCTTGGGCTCCGCATCTTTGTGCGGTGTTTTTTCTTGGGCGGTCGGCAGGCGCTTCTGGCACCTGATGCGCCGCTCTCATGTGAAAGGGCTGATATGTACGCGGTCATAAAAACCGGCGGCAAGCAATACAAAGTTGCTGCTGGCGAAAAGATCAAGGTAGAACAGATTGCTGCGGACGTTGGCCAAGAGATCGTGATTGACCAGGTGCTGGCCGTCGGAAACGGCGCGGACCTGAAGATCGGGACTCCCTTGGTTGCGGGTGCAAGCGTCAAGGCCACTGTGGTGGCTCACGGCAAGCACGACAAGGTGCGCATCTTCAAGCTGCGTCGTCGCAAGCACTACAAGAAGAGCCAAGGCCATCGCCAGACGTTCACCGAGCTGGAAATCAGCGCGGTCAACGGCTGATTCCCTGACTCTCTCGTAATCTGATCAAGGAGTAATCCATGGCACAGAAAAAGGGCGGCGGCTCGACACGAAACGGCCGCGACTCGAAGCCGAAGATGCTTGGCGTCAAGGTGTACGGCGGCCAGACCATCTCGGCTGGCTCGATCATCGTCCGCCAACGCGGCACGAAGTTCCACGCTGGTACCAACGTGGGCATGGGCAAGGACCACACGCTGTTCGCGCTGATCGACGGCACGGTGTCCTTCACCGTCAAGGGCGAAAACAGCCGCTCCACGGTCGTCGTCACGGCGATCTGAGCGACTTGATGTCCTGACGCCGCGACGCGGGAGACCTGGTCTCCCGTGCTCGGCGGACCCAGAGCCCGGCATCGTCCGGGGCTTTGTTTTTCTCGGTGCCTGATACCGTCGGGCGCCGCGCCGACCGCGAGTCCCGGCGAAACCTGACTCGCTCCGATTCAAAGCATGGCCTTGCGCGGGAGCGCGGGGGCGTGAATTACGATAGCCCCGCTCCGGGACTGAAGGCCATCCATGAAGTTCGTTGACGAAGCCACCATCGATATCGCCGCCGGCAACGGCGGGGCGGGCTGCGCCAGTTTCCGCCGAGAGAAGTTCATTCCGTTCGGCGGTCCGGACGGCGGGGATGGCGGCCGCGGCGGCAGCGTCTTCGCGGTGGCCGACCGCAACCTGAACACGCTGATCGACTACCGCTACGCGCGCCGCCATGAGGCCCGCAACGGCGAGGCTGGCCGTGGCTCGGACCAGTTCGGCGCTGCCGCGGACGACATCACGCTGAAGGTGCCGGTGGGCACCATCGTGCGCGACCTGGAGACCGACGAGATCATTGCCGAGCTGCTCGAGCCCGACGTGCCGGTGCTGCTGGCCAAGGGCGGCGACGGCGGCTTCGGCAACCTGCACTTCAAGACCTCGACGAACCGGGCGCCGCGTCAGAAGACGCCCGGCTGGCCCGGCGAGATCAAGAAGGTGAAGATGGAGTTGCGCGTGCTGGCCGACGTCGGCCTGCTGGGCCAGCCCAACGCCGGCAAGTCGACGCTGATCGCGGCTGTGTCGAACGCACGTCCGAAGATCGCCGACTACCCGTTCACGACCCTCTACCCGAATCTGGGCGTGGTGCGTGTGGGTCCGGAGAAGAGCTTCGTCATCGCCGACATCCCGGGTCTGATCGAGGGTGCCGCAGAAGGCGCCGGCCTGGGCCATCAGTTCCTGCGTCACCTGCAGCGCACGCGCGTGCTGCTGCACGTGGTCGACCTGGCGCCGTTCAACCCGGACGTGGACCCGGTGGCCGAGGCCAAGGCCATCGTCAAGGAATTGAAGAAGTACGACGAGGCGCTGTACGAGAAGCCGCGCTGGCTGGTGCTGAACAAGCTGGACATGGTGCCCGCGGAAGAGCGCGTCGCCCGTGTGAAGGACTTCGTGAAGCGCTACAAGTGGAAGGGGCCCGTCTTCGAGATCTCCGCGCTGACGCGCGAGGGCTGCGAGCCGCTGATCCGCGCCATCTACGAGCACGTGGCAGCGATCCAGTCACCGCCGGTGGAAGACCCGGATGCACGGTTCGACGCACCGACGATCGATCCGCCCAAGGCCTTCCAGGAAACGCGCAAGACGCGCGCCACGAAGGCCAAGGTGATCAAGGCGGCGAAGGCTGAGAAGGCCGACAAGGCGGAAAAGCCGCCCGAGCGCGATCCGCGCTTCGATCCGCTGCCCTGACTTCCGTCTTCGACCTCACGGCACCCTGATCCTCCGCGCATGAGCAACGACAACTTGAACGGCCACTCGACGGGTGTCTTGAAGGACGCACGACGCATCGTCGTGAAGGTCGGCTCGAGCCTGGTGACCAATGAAGGCCGCGGCGTCGACGCCGAGGCCATCGGCAACTGGTGTCGGCAGCTCGCGGAACTCGCCCGCGAAGGGCGGGAAGTGGTGATGGTGTCCAGCGGCGCGATCGCCGAGGGCATGAAGCGCCTGGGCTGGGCGAGCCGGCCCAAGGAACTGCACGAACTGCAGGCTGCGGCGGCCGTCGGCCAGATGGGCCTCGCGCAGATGTACGAGACCAAGCTTCGTGAGCAAGGCTTGACGAGCGCGCAGGTGCTGCTGACGCACGCCGACCTGGCCGACCGCGAGCGCTATCTGAACGCGCGTTCGACATTGCTGGCCTTGCTGCAGCATCGCGTGCTGCCGGTGATCAACGAGAACGACACCGTCGTCAACGACGAGATCAAGTTCGGCGACAACGACACGCTCGGCGCGCTGGTCGCGAACCTGGTCGAGGCGGACGCGCTGGTGATCCTCACGGACCAGAAGGGCCTGTACTCGGCGGACCCGCGCAAGGATCCGAACGCCCGCTTCATCGATCGTGCGACGGCGGGCAAGCCCGAGCTCGAAGAGATGGCCGGCGGCGCGGGCACCAGCATCGGGCGCGGCGGCATGATCACGAAGATCCTGGCCGCCAAGCGCGCGGCCAGCAGCGGTGCCAACACCGTGATCGCCTGGGGTCGCGAGCCCGATGTCCTGCTCCGCCTGGCTGCCGGCGAGGCCATCGGTACGGCGCTGATGGCATCGACCGCGAAACTCGCGGCGCGCAAGCAATGGATGGTCGATCACCTGCAGTTGCGCGGGAAGGTCGTCGTCGACGCGGGCGCGGCGATCAAGTTGCGGGAAGAGGGCAAGAGCCTGCTGCCGATCGGCGTGCAGGAGGTGTCGGGTGAATTCCATCGCGGCGACGTCATCGCGATCGTTGATCTGGCCGGGCAGGAGCTCGCACGTGGCCTGACCAACTACGGCAGTGCCGAGGCCCGGCTGATCGCGCGCAAGCCGTCGTTCGACATCGAGCGCGTGCTGGGTTACGCGGCCGAGCCCGAGCTGATCCACCGCGACAACCTGGTGCTGCGCTGACGCAGCGTTGATGCGGCGCCGAAGCGCGAACACCAAGAACAATGGCGCCCGAGGGCGCCATTTTCATTTCCACGGCGGGTTGCGGGCCGTCAGTCCTTCGCGGGCTCCACCGGACCACCATGGGCCGCCGCGGGCGGCGCGACCTCACGGGCATCGCGCGATTCCTGATGGGAAACCTCCGCATGCGCGGTGCCGTCGTGCTCATGGGGCCGGTGATCGAAGCGCTCATGCCGGTGATGGTCCTGATCACCATGGTCGCCATGTCCGCCCTGGCGGTCGCCGCGCGGAGGCGGCCGCATGCCGGCGCGCAGGTAGCGGTTGTGGTGATTCAGGCGCGGCAGGAAGCGCGCCAGTTCAGTCAGCGCCATCTGATACACGCCGCGCTTGAATTCGATCACGGCCTCCAGCGGCACCCAGTACTCGTTCCACCGCCAGGCATCGAACTCGGGATGGTCGGTGGCGCGCAGGTTCATGTCGCTGTCACGCCCCATCATCTGCAGCAGGAACCAGATCTGTTTCTGCCCGCGGTAATGACCGCGCGCGTCGCGCCGGATGAAGTGGTCGGGAACCTCGTAACGGAGCCAGTCCCGCGTGCGCGCGATGATGCGCACGTGGTCCGCAGTGAGGCCAACTTCCTCATGCAGCTCCCTGAACATCGCCTGCTCGGGCGTCTCTCCATGCTTGATGCCCCCTTGGGGGAACTGCCAAGAATGGGTGCGTATGCGCTTGCCCCAGAACACCTCGTTCTTGTGGTTGAGCAGGATGATGCCGACGTTGGGCCGGAAGCCTTCACGGTCGAGCATAATCAACCTTCAAATCATTCGTTGGATTGATTATTGCACCGGGGCTGCAACCCGGCGCGATCATCGCTAACCCTCGGTGATGCACGGTTTTTTTCCGCGGCGGCCTGGCTGACCGCGGACTTTTATTTTCTGCGCCCATGAAAGCCTCCCAGTTCTTCATCTCCACGCTCAAGGAAGCGCCCGCCGATGCGGAAATCGTCAGCCACAAACTGATGATGCGGGCCGGCATGATCAAGCGCCTGGGCGCGGGCATCTACAACTACATGCCGATGGGCCTGCGGGTGATCCGCAAGGTCGAGAACATCATCCGCCGCGAGATGAACCGCGCTGGCGCGGTCGAACTGCTGATGCCGGTCGTGCAGCCGGCCGAGCTGTGGCAGGAGACGGGCCGCTTCGACAAGATCGGGCCCGGAGCTGCTGCGCGTGAAGGATCGCCATGGGCGTGACTTCATCATCCAGCCGACGTCGGAGGAGGTCATCACCGACATCGCGCGCCAGGAGCTCCGCAGCTACAAACAGCTGCCGAAGAATTTCTATCACATCCAGACGAAGTTCCGCGACGAGCGCCGCCCCCGCTTCGGGATCATGCGCGGCCGCGAGTTCACGATGAAGGATGCGTACTCGTTCGACCGCGACAAGGAGGCGGCCGGTCGCAGCTACGACGCCATGTACACGGCCTACGGCAGGATCTTCGACCGCCTGGGTCTGCAGTACCGCGCGGTGGCGGCGGACACTGGCGCGATCGGTGGCGATCGCTCGCATGAGTTCCAGGTCATCGCCGAGACCGGCGAGGACGCGATCATCTATTGCCCGACCAGCGACTACGCGGCCAACATCGAGTTGGCCGAGGCGCTCTCGCTGATCGCCACGCGCGGCGCGGCGACGCAGACGCTGGCGAAGACGCCGACGCCCGGCAAGGCCACCTGCGCCGATGTCGCCGAGCTGCTGAAGCTGCCGCTGTCGCAGACGGTGAAGTCGCTGGTGCTGGCGACCGACGAACTCGACGAGCACGGCACGATCGTCAAGTCGCAGGTCTGGCTGTTGCTGGTTCGCGGCGATCACGACCTGAACGAGGTGAAGGTCGGCAAGCTCGAGGGCCTGAAAGGCGGTTTCCGCTTCGCGACCGCCGCGGAGATCGACGCCCACTTCGGCTGCAAGCCCGGCTACCTCGGCCCGATCGGCCTGAAGCAGCCGCTGAAGATCATCGCCGACCGGACCGTCGCCAACATGGCGGACTTCGTCTGCGGCGCCAACGAGGCCGACTTCCACTTCACCGGTGCGAACTGGGGCCGTGACCTGCCCGAGCCCGACCTGGTGGCCGACATCCGCAACGTCGTCGAAGGTGATCCCTCGCCGGACGGCAAGGGCGTGCTGGCGATCCAGCGCGGCATCGAGGTCGGCCACGTCTTCTATCTCGGCACGAAGTATTCGGCCGCGATGAACGCGAACTACCTCGACGAGAACGGCAAGCCGCAGCTGATGGAGATGGGTTGCTACGGCATCGGCGTGACCCGGATCCTGGGGGCGGCGATCGAGCAGAACCATGACGAGCGCGGCATCGTCTGGCCTGACGCGATCGCGCCCTTCACCGTGGTGGTCTGCCCGATCGGCATGGATCGCAGCGAGGAGGTGAAGGCGGCCGCGACCAAGCTGCACGAAGAGCTGCTGGATCTTGGCATCGACGTGCTGCTGGACGACCGCGGCGAGCGCCCCGGCGCGATGTTCGCGGACTGGGAGCTGGTCGGCGTGCCGCACCGCGTGGTGATCTCCGATCGCGGCCTCAAGGAAGGCCAGGTCGAGTATCAGGGCCGCCGCGATGCCGCCGCGACCAAGCTGCCGCTGGCCGAGGTCATCGCTCATCTGAAGCAACGCCTGGCGTGAATCCGGCCCGTCCGCCGCAGCGCGTCGCGGCGGTGGACGCGCTGCGCGCGATCGCACTTTTCCCGGTGATCGCCGTCAACTGGGTCGGTTACCCGGCCCTGCCGGATGCCGGACCGCTCAGCCCGCCATCGCCGGCCGATGGGATCGTGGCCCAGGTGATCTCCTGGTTCCTGCATGCGCTCATCGCGGGCAAGGGCATCGCGCTGCTCGCCTTCCTGTTCGGCTACAGCCAGGGGCTGTCCCAGTCGCGGGGCGATGAGGCCTTGGGCAAGCGCCGGCGTCGGCTGGTCAAGATGCTGACGCTCGGCCTGCTGCACGGGACCTTTCTCTACATGGGCGACATCCTGACGCTCTACGCCGTCGCCGGCGCGGTGCTGGCGATCTGGGCCGGGCATTCGATGGCGATGCTGAAGGTTCGACTGCGCGTGTTGATCGCGCTGGAACTCGCGGTGATCGCGCTCACCGTCCTGATGGCCAGCATGCCGCTGTCAGGCGAGCCGTCGATGCCGCTGTCGACGCCGGCGTCATGGGGCGACTGGACGCTGCGCAACGCGGGACACTTCCTCGCGTCGACCATCGCCTTCGCCACCCTGGGTCTGCCGACGCCGCTGCTCTTGATGACCGCGGGATTGATGGCGGCACGCTTGCGGCTGTTGTCCCACCCGCGCTGGGAGCCTGCGCTACGGCGTTGGTCGCGCCGCTGGCTCTGGCCGGCGGTGGCGACGAACATCGCGTTCGCCACGCTGCTCTGGCCCGGGCTGCGAGATGGCGACACCTCCGTCACCAGCCGCTACGCGATCTTCTATCTCTATCCGACGATGCTGCTGTTGAGCGCCGCCGTGCCCGCGCTGGTGCTGCGGTTGCGCGGCAATCCGCGACTGCTGAACGCGCTCGCGCCGCTGGGGCGGCACACGCTCACGCTGTATCTCTCCAGTTCGGTCCTGAGCTTTGGGCTGTTCGGCGGTGCCGGCCTGGCGTGGCAGCCGGGGACGGTGGTGGTGGCCGGTCTCGCGCTCGCGTACTGGACCGGGGGCCTGCTGCTCGCACGGGCGCGCGGTCCGAGACCTTTGCCGCTGGAGCGCTGGCTGTCCCGCTGACGGCGGCGGCTCGCGCCGTTATGCTGCCGCGCCTCTTCCTTCCGCATTCCGATCGATACCGATCCCGCTGTTCCCGTGACTGATCCTGGCTTCAAGACGATTGCCCCGACTTCGCGCCGCGCGCTGCTGCTCGCCGGCGCGGCCGTCTGCCTGCCGGCGCCAGGCGCTCGCCGGCGCGCAGGTGGAGGAGCCGCTGGCCGACGCGGTCCGCTCCGCGCTGTCCGCGGCGATCGCCTCGGACGCGCCGCCCAAGCCGCATTTCGATTCGATCGAGCCGCGCCTGGCTTACCTGCGCTGGCTCGGCGAAATGAGCGAGCGCATGAAGCGCAAGAAGAGCGAGACGCAGACGCGGATCGAGTTTCTCGAGACCATCTGGTACGAGAGCGCCCGCGCGGGCCTTGAGACGGCGCTGGTGCTGGGACTGGTGCAGGTGGAGAGCGGTTTCCGCAAGTACGCGATCAGCGTCGCGGGCGCGCGCGGCTACATGCAGGTGATGCCGTTCTGGACGCGCTCGATCGGCGATGGACAGGTCTCGCGGCTGTTCCACATGCAGACCAACCTGCGCTTCGGCTGCGTGATCCTGCGGCACTATCTCGACCGCGAGAAGGGGGACCTTTTCCTCGCGCTGGGACGCTACAACGGCAGCCGTGGACGGCCCGAATACCCGAACATGGTGATGGGCGCCCGCAAGGCCTGGCTGATGCCTGGGCAGACCTGACGCCAGGTCAGGCCCGATCTCAGATCAGGATTGAGGCCGCAGGCCCAGCCACGCCTGCGGCGTCGCGCCGGGCAGTTGCGCCAGTTCGAGCACGCGCTCGACGGTTTCCGCCACCATCTCGTCGATCGACTTCGGCTTCAGGTACAGCGCCGGCAGCGGCGGAAAGATGATGCCGCCCATCTCGGTCACCGCGGTCATGTTGCGCAGGTGGGCGAGGTTGAACGGCGTCTCCCGCACCATCAGGATCAGCCGCCGGCGTTCCTTGAGCGTGACGTCGGCGGCTCGGGTCATGAGGTTGTCCGACAGCCCGTGCGCGACCGCGGCCAGCGTGCGCATCGAACAGGGCGCGACAACCATCGCGGCGGTCGGGAAGCTGCCGCTGGCGACACAGGCACCGACGTCGCCGGGCGCGTAAGCGAAGTCCGCCTCGCGCTCCAGCGCGTCGCGTGCGAGCCCCAGTTCATGGTGGGCGTCGAGCACGCCGGCGGGGCTGAGGATCAGGTGGGTCTCAGCGCCGATCGCCCGGGCCCGGCGCAGCAGTTGCAGCCCGTAGGCGGCGCCGGTCGCGCCGGTGATGCCGACGATCAGGCGTGGCCGAGGCGCCGCAGCTGCCGTCATCAGGCCTTGGCCAGCAACTGCTGCAGCTCGCCGCTCTCGTACATCTCCATCATGATGTCGGAGCCGCCGACGAATTCGCCGTCGATGTAGAGCTGCGGGATCGTGGGCCAGTTGGCGTAGTCCTTGATGCCCTGGCGGACGCTTTCGTCCTCGAGCACGTTGAAAGTCTTCAACTCGCTGGCACCGCTGGCCTTGAGGATCTGGATCGCGCGCCCGGAGAAGCCGCACATCGGGAACTGCGCAGTCCCTTTCATGAAGAGCACGATGCGGTTGCCCTTGACCAGGTCGTCGATGCGTTGCTGAACGTCGCTCATGGCGGAGATCCTCTGAAAGCTGATGCGGGAAGGCGTATGCGCTGCACGGCAGGATCCGTTCCGGGCTACGGAGCCTGGGCCGGCGCGGTGCCGCGCGATTCGTGGATTATCAAGCAGCGCGCAAGCCCGCGCTGCGCAGGGCTCAAGTCGCTCGCGCGGCGTCCGGCCAGCGGGAGAGGATCAGAAGCTGTAGCTGACGCCGAACTGGACGACCGGCTTGTAGCGCAGGTCCTGCGACAACTCGCCTTGCGGGGCGCTGTTGCCCAGGCGCAGGCTGGAAGCACCACCGCCCACCACGCCGACGTCGGCGCTGAAACCCCAGCCGCCGCGCAGCGAGTAGCTGGTATAGCCGACGCCCACGTAGGACAACGACAGGTTGGGCTCGCGCTCCGGTCCGGTGAGCAGACTGAGGCTCCGACGGCCGGCCGACAGCGATGGCGAGACCGCCGCGCTCTGGCCCAGTGCCAGGCCGGAACTGCTCTGCAGCAACGACATCGGGCCGAGCATCAGCCCGCCGGTGGCCCGCAGGCCGCCGCGCGTGCCGGCGCCCAGGCCGGATCCGGTGAGGTAATAGTCCGCCAGCAGGTTCGCGCTCAGCAGGCGGCTGCCATTGCGGGCGTCGAAGGAGAGACTGCCGCTGTCCTGGCTCTGGCTCAGCTGAAGCCGGCCTTGCCAGTTGGTGAACGCCTTGCGATCCGGTTTCAGTTGCAGGCCCTGTTGGGCCCAGGCGGCGCCAGCCATGCAGACACTGCCGGCCAGGACCACGGCAACGCGCAGGAGCAAGGGGGCGGCGCTCATGACAGGTCTCCCAGACAGACGACGAACCCGTTTCAAGATGGATCAAAACGGGCACCAAGTCAGACCATGCTACGCCCGCCCCGATGACCGCGCCAGATCGAGTTGAGGGGGATTCCCGGCACTGTTGCGGATTCCCGGCGCGGTTTCTCGCAGTGTGGAAACAGTCTGTGAGCCGCGCCACATTCCTGTGAGGCGCGGCACATTCCTTACGCCGGCCAGCGGCCGCCAGTGGCGCGGGCTTGGCCGCCCAGGTCGCGGCGGTTCTCCACGTCGACGAAGCCGCGTGCGCTCAGCAGATCGGCCACCGCGTCGGCCTGGTCATACCCGTGTTCGAGGAGCAGCCATCCGTTGGCGCGCAGCCAGACCGGGCCTCCCTCGATCAGTCGCCGCAGATCGGCCAGCCCGTCGCCTTCCGGCGTCAGCGCCATGCGCGGCTCGTGCCGCAGGGCGTCGAGGTGATGATCGTCGCCGGCAACGTACGGCGGGTTACTGATGATCAGGTGGAACGCCAATTGACCCGCCAGCGGCTCATACCAGCTGCCGAGATGCGCGTCGACCGACAGGCCCAGCCTGCGCGCGTTGTCCTGGGCGACGGCGAGGGCCCCGGCGCTGGCGTCGACCATCCGGACGTCCGCTTCGGGGCGTCGCGACTTGATTGACAGCGCGATCGCACCGGTGCCCGTGCCCAGGTCGACAACTCTCGGCACGGGCAGGTCGGCGATCCGTTCGAGGGCCCATTCCACGAGCACCTCGGTGTCCGGCCGCGGGATCAGCGTGTCCGGCGTGACGCGCAGCGTCAGGCCGAAGAATTCCTTTTCGCCGCTCAGGTAGGCGAGCGGCACGCCGTCGAGGCGGCGGGCGAGCCATTCCTGGAAGCGCTCGCGCAGCGAAGCATCGAGCGGATCCGTGTCGTGTGCGATCAGCCAGGCGCGCGAGACGCCCAGCAGCGCCTGCAGCAGGTATTGCGCCTCGCCGCGGGGCAAGCCAGCGGTGATCGCGGCGCGTTCGGCTGCTGCAACCGTCATCGCATCGTTGGAAGCGCTCATCCCTGGCCGCCTTCCAGCGCCGCGAGCTGTTCCGCGGCTTGTGCCTGTTGCAGGCCGAGCAGCACGTCGGCGAGATCGCCGTCCATGATCGCGCCGAGCTTGTAGAGCGTCAGATTGATCCGATGGTCGGTCAACCGTCCCTGAGGGAAGTTGTAGGTGCGGATGCGGTCGCTGCGGTCGCCGCTGCCGATCAGGCTCTTGCGCTGCGCGGCTTCCTTGGCGGCACGCTCGTTGCGGTCCTTGTCGCGCAGCCGCGCGGCGAGCACCGCCATCGCCTTGGCCTTGTTGCGGTGCTGGCTGCGGTCGTCCTGGCACTCGGCGACCAGACCGGTCGGCAAGTGGGTGATCCGGATCGCGCTGTCGGTCTTGTTCACGTGCTGCCCGCCCGCGCCGCTCGCGCGGAAGGTGTCGATGCGCAGCTCGGCGGGGTTGAGCTGGATCTCCTCGGCCTCGTCGGGCTCGGGCATCACCGCGACCGTGCAGGCGCTGGTGTGGATGCGGCCCTGCGACTCAGTGGCGGGCACGCGCTGCACGCGGTGGCCGCCCGACTCGAACTTCATCTGCCCGTACACGCCGTCACCGTCCAGGCGCATCACGATTTCCTTGTAGCCGCCGAGGTCCGATTCACTCGCCGACAGCACCTCGCAGCGCCAGCCCCGGTCCTCGGCGAAGCGCGTGTACATGCGGGTCAGGTCGCCCGCGAAGAGCGCCGATTCGTCGCCGCCGGCGCCGGCGCGGATCTCGAGGAACGCGGGCCGGTCATCGTCCGGATCCTTGGGGATCAGCGCGAGCTGCAGTTCCTGATCGAGTTGCGCCAGATCCGCTTCGGCGCCGGCGATCTCCTCGCGCGCCATCTCGATCATGTCGGCGTCGCCGCTGTCGAGCAGCTCGCGCGCGGCGGCAAGGTCCTGCTCGCGCTGGACATAGCGGCGGTAGCGCTCGACCAGCGACGACACCTCCGACTGCTCGCGCGTCAACGCGCGATAGCGCTTCATGTCGGCGGCGACGCTGCCGTCGGCGAGCGTGCTGTCGAGTTCCGCCAGCCGATAACCGAGGCGGTCGAACTTCTGGCGCAGGGCGTCTTTCATGGGCGTGGGCAGGGGAAAAGCGGAGGGACGACGGTGCGGTCCGTGGACCGCGAGCGGAAAGGCACGGCGTGCCCCGAAGAGAGCGACCGGAGCCGGCCGCCCGTGCGCGAGAACGCGCCGCTACGAATCCGCTTCGTCGCCGAGTGCGTCCGGACGGGCGCCCGACGCTTTTGCGCTGCCGCGCAGGAACAGGCGCGACACCGTCTGCGCCATCTGCAGCCGCTGCTCGCCATCGCTGCCGTTGAGTTCGGCCATCGCGCCGTGCAGCATCTTCTGGGTGAGGCCGCGTGCCAGCGCGTCCAGCACATCGTCGATGTCCTCGCCCTTGGCGATCAGCTTGCGTGCGCGCTGGATCTCGGCCTGCCGCCAACTGTCGGCCTGCTGGTGCAGGGCCTGGATCAGCGGGACCGTGTGGCGCTGGCCCAGCCAGTGGACGAAGCTCTGGACGCCGGTCTCGATGATGGCCTCGGCCTGCTGGACCGCGGCCTGGCGCTTCTCGCCGGCGGTCTGGACCAGCTTGGACAGGTCGTCCACGGTGTAGAGGTAGACGTCGTCCAGCTTGGCCACTTCCTGCTCGATGTCGCGGGGACCGCCAGGTCGACCATGAACATCGGCTTGTGGCGGCGCTTCTTCAGGGCGCGCTCGACGGCGCCCAGGCCGATCAGCGGCAGGCTGGACGCGGTGCAGGAGATCACCGCGTCGAATTCGTGCAGGCGGTCGGGCAGGTCCGCCAGCCGGAAGGCTTCACCGCTCAACTGATGGGCGAGCTTCTCGCCGCGCTCCTGCGTGCGGTTGGCAATGGCGATCGCCTTCGGCCCCTTGGCTGCGAAATGCGTGCCGACCAGTTCAATCATCTCGCCCGCGCCGACCAGGAGCACCCTGATGTCAGTGAGTTTCTCGAACAGCTGCGAGGCCAGTCGCACCGAGGCCGCGGCCATGCTGATCGAATGGCTGCCGATCTCCGTGGAGCTCCGGACTTCCTTGGCCACCGAGAAGCTGCGCTGGAACAGCTGGTGCAGCGTCGTGCCGAGCGTGCCGGCCGAATCCGCCTCACGCACGGCCTGCTTGAGCTGGCCGAGGATCTGCGGTTCGCCCAGCACCATCGAGTCCAGCCCGCTGGCGACCCGGAAGGCGTGCCGCGCGGCGGCGCCGTCCTCGACCACGTACGAGTGGTCCATCAGCGTCGAGCTGCCAACCCCGCCGACCTGAGCCAGCCAGTCGACGGCGGGGCGGACCATGTCGGCGTCGCCGGCGACATAGAGTTCGGTGCGGTTGCAGGTCGAGAGGATGGCCGCTTCAGCCGCGGCGGTGCGGCGGCGGTGGGGCGTGCCGATCTGGTCCTGGAAGCGCAGCAGCGTCGGGGCCAGTTGCTCGAGCGTGAACGCGAAACGTCCACGCAGATCGAGCGGCGCGGACGTGTGGTTCAGACCCAGGGCAAAGACGGACATGCAGCGATTATAAAATTCCCGCCCGACCCGTGTCTCGCACGGGCCTTGGCGGCGCGCTCATCGCCCCGGGATGCGTCAAGAATGACGTCGCTCGACCGCCGTCCTGTTACATCTACCCCTCGCGCGGAGCGTACCGACCTGTGGATCCACTCGACGCCGTCTGGCATTTCGGCAACCTGTTCCTGCCCGCCTGGGGTGTCGCGGCGCTGATGGCGTCGGCGCTCAAGCTGATCTGGCGTGAGACCGTCTCCGGCATGCGTTGGCGCACGCTGGCGTCCTGGGGCGGGCTCGGCGGCACGCTGGGCCTCTGCGCCGCGTTGATGCTCACCGGCCGCGACGGCACGATGGCCGGCTACGGCCTGATGCTGATCGGCATCACCGCCACGCAGTGGGGCGTCAGTTACAAGCGCTGAGGGAGCGCGCTACCGCTTTCGAGGGAGGGGCTGCCGCCCCTCCAACGCTTCAGCCCGGCAGATCCTCGGTCACCGGCACCTCGCCGCGCAGCGAATGCGCGAAGGCTTCGGTGATGTGCATCGGGATGATCTGGTGCATCAGCCGCTCGTGGCCCTTGAAGTTGACGATGCGGTTGCACTCGGTGCGGCCCATCAACTCGGTGGCGTCCTTGCGGGCATGACCTGACACCAGCACAGGCACGGTCTTGCCGACCATGCTGTGGTTGTAGCGGATGGCGGTCGCCTCGATCTCGGCCTGCAGCTCCTGCAGGCGGCGGACCTTCACCTCGTGCGGCGTGTCGTCGGCGAGGTTGGCGGCCGGGGTCCCGGGACGCGGGCTGAAGATGAAGCTGAACGACGCATCGAAGCCGACGTCTCGCACCAGCTGCATGGTCTTGGCGTGGTCCTCGTCGGTCTCGCCAGGGAAACCGACGATGAAGTCCGACGCGATGCGGATGTCCGGTCTCACCGCGCGCAGCTTGCGGACGATGCTCTTGAACTGCAGCGCGGTATAGCCGCGCTTCATCGCCATCAGGATGCGGTCCGAGCCATGCTGCACCGGCAGGTGCACGTGGTTCACCAGCTTGGAGATCGTGCCGTAGGCGTCGATCAGGCGCTGGCTGAACTCGTTGGGGTGACTGGTCGTGTAGCGGATGCGCTCGATGCCCGGAATCTCGGCGACGTATTCGAGCAGCAGCGCGAAGTCGGCGATCTCGTCGGTGCCGCCCATCGTTCCCCGATAGGCGTTGACGTTCTGGCCCAGCAGCGTCACTTCCTTGACGCCCTGGTCGGCCAGTCCGGCGACTTCCTCGAGCACGTCCTCGAAAGGCCGGCTGACCTCCTCGCCGCGGGTGTAGGGCACGACGCAGTAGGAGCAGTACTTCGAGCAGCCTTCCATGATGGACACGAAGGCGGACGCGCCCTCGACCTTGGCCGGCGGCAGGTGGTCGAACTTCTCGATCTCGGGGAAGGAGATGTCCACCTGCGGGCGCAGCTGCTGCTGGCGCTGGGCCAGCATCTGCGGCAGGCGGTGCAGCGTCTGCGGACCGAAGACGACGTCGACGTAGGGGGCGCGTTCGATGATCGCCGCGCCTTCCTGGCTGGCGACGCAACCGCCGACGCCGATCATCACGCCCTTGGCCTTCAGGTGCTTGATGCGGCCGAGGTCGGAGAACACCTTCTCCTGCGCCTTCTCGCGGACGGAGCAGGTGTTGAACAGCACCAGATCGGCCTGCTCGACGTCGGTGGTGGGTTCGTACCCTTCGGCGGCGCGCAGGACGTCGGCCATCTTGTCCGAGTCGTACTCGTTCATCTGGCAGCCGAAGGTCTTGATGAAGACTTTCTTGCTCATGGCTTCAAGGCCTCACGACATCAGGGCTTGCGCCAGACCTGGCTGGCCTGGTCGAACACCAGCTTCGAGGCCTGGTCCGGCGTGGTCGGCCAGGACTTGTTGGCCAGCTCGACCTCGCTCAGCAGCCAGATCTCCATGAGCAGGCCGTTGATGTCGCGGGTGTAGAGCACGGTGGCCTTCTGCTCGTAGAGCGAGCCCGGCGTGGCGACCAGATCGACCGCGTTGCGGATGCGGGCGCCGGGCGCGAGCCGCGCCGGCTTGCCGTTGAGCAGCACGTCGGGCGTGACGCCGAAGACGATCTCGCCGCGCAGCGCGCGCTGCGGGAAATAGCGGTGGCCCGGGGCGATCTGGGCCTGGGCGGACGTCGGCGTCGCGATCGCGGCGACGCCGCCGAACGTGGCGACCAGCGAGAACAGGGCGGTGCTGGCGGCCGCCGCCATCATCGAGCGACGGCGGGCCGGGGCGGGCGGGGCACAGCGGTACATGGTGTAGATCCAGTGGCTGCGGAAATGCGCAAGGGCGCAAGTGTAGCGGGCGTGGTCCCGTCGCCGGCTGGGGCGGGCTCCCGGTTTCCAATGGGGCCGGGCGGTCCGGAGTGATTCAGAGGGCCGCTCGAAGACGGGTCAGCGGGGGATCAGGGCGGCCCAGGCGCGGCTCAAAGGCGCCCGCTGGCCGTGTTCTGTGCCACGGCTGCGGAGGCCGGTTCGGGCAGCACGTAGACGACGCCCGGCCCATGGCCGAGCACCGGCGCGACGACGCGGCCGAAGAAGTCGCCCGTCACGACCACGCAACCCAGCGAGATCCGGTTGTCGTCCGGCGACAGCGAGGCGAGCCGCTCGGCACGGCGCTCGTAGGCCGGGCCCGGGCGCAGACGGTGGATGGCGAATGCGGCGTCGTAATCGACCCAGATGACGGTCTCGCCCTTCAGATTGGGACCGGGTTGGCTGTCGTAGCGACCGGAAGGGGTGGTCCGCAGATCCGGCGGGATGCCGGTGCTCACCATCTGACCCACGCCGGGCGCGACCGTGTCGCCGCGAGCCAGGCCCAGCAGCGCCGATGCGGCACCGATCAGATGGCCATCGGCGCTGAAGACGAAGAGTTTGGCTTCCTTCTTGTCGACGACGGCGAAGGGCAGGCCCTTGGCGTCGGCGTGTTCGAAGGCGACCCTGGCCATGGCGCGGGCCTCGGGCGACGCCGCTTCGCCGTGGAAGTCGACGGTGGCCGGCGCCATCTGCGCAGAAGGCTGCGAAAGCTGCGTCTGGAGTGCGGGCTCGGCGTTGACGCCTGGAGTGACCGTCGACAGTGCGACGGCCGCTGCCATCGCCATCCATGCCTGTACCGCTTGTTTGGACTGAACCAACGACCCGATCGACTTCATGCTGCCCGATGTCTTTCTGGCGGACGGTCTTGCTTGCTCCGGCTGGGGCCGGGCGGGTCCGCTGGGGCCGCATATTAAGGAGCAACCGGGTGTTTCAACGGTCGATCTGTCGGCAAAAACGGCAGGACTTTCCCGGGAATTTGTAAGGCGTGCGCGTTGCGGCACGAGTTGGCGTACGTTAGGTACGAGATAGGAACTTCCGTCCGGTCGCCGCCCGCTTTTGCGACAGGTTTCGCACCACCTCGATGCCTGCCGCCCAAACGCGGGGTGCGATCCCCCGTACGCGTACGGTCATTACCGATCAGCAATACAGGGGGGCGCGTCGACACACAAAATCCGCGCTCTGCATGACCGGGAAGCGGTCAAAGAAGAGAGCAACGATGACACCGATCGTGGGAACCCGTCCATGCTGATGGCCGCCGTGCGCGTCGCGCTGCGACGTCCTTACACCTTCTTCGTGCTGGCGCTGCTGCTGCTGATCCTGGGCCCGCTGGCAGCCCTGCGCACGCCGACGGACATCTTCCCGGAGATCCGGGTGCCGGTCATCGCGGTCGCCTGGCAGTACACCGGGCTGCCGCCGGACCAGATGGCCGGGCGCATCTCGACGCTGTTCCAGCGCACGCTGACGACCACCGTCAACGACATCGAGCACATCGAGGCCAACACCTATCCTGGTGTCTCGGTGGTGAAGATCTTCTTCCAGCCGGGTGTGAACATTGCGGTGGCCAACGCGCAGGTCACCGCGGTCGCGCAGGTCGCCGTGCGGCAGATGCCGGCCGGCACGACGCCGCCGCTGATCCTGAACTACAACGCCGCCACGGTGCCCATCCTGCAGCTGGCGCTCTCGGGCAAGGGGCTGTCGGAGCAGCAGCTCTTCGACCTTGGCTTCAATACCATCCGCACGCCGCTGGTGACGGTGCCGGGCGCGGCGATCCCGCTGCCCTACGGCGGCAAGCAGCGCCAGGTGCAGATCGACGTCAACCCGGCCGCGCTGCAGGCGCGTGGACTGTCTGCGCAGGACGTGGCCACCGCGCTGGCGACACAGAACGTGCTCACGCCGATCGGCACGCAGAAGATCGGTGAACTCGAATACACGCTGCAGCTCAACAGCGCGCCGTCGGCGATCGAGGAACTGGGCCGGCTGCCCGTGAAGGTGGTCAACGGCTCGACCATCTACCTGCGCGACGTGGCCGACGTGCACGACGGCAATGCGCCGCAGACCAACATCGTCCATGTGGACGGCGGGCGCTCGGTGCTGATGTCGGTGCTGAAGAACGGCGCGGCGTCGACGCTGGCGATCGTCGACGGCGTGCGCGCCAAGCTCGGCGAGTTGCGGCCCTCGCTGCCCGACGAGCTCGAGGTCAAGCCGATCAACGACCAGTCGGTCTTCGTGCGCGCCGCCATCAAGGGCGTCGCGATCGAGGGCGCCATCGCCGCGGCGCTGACCAGCGCGATGATCCTGCTGTTCCTGGGCAGCTGGCGTTCGACGGTGATCATCGCGGTGTCGATCCCGCTGTCGATCCTCGGGTCGATCATCGGCCTGGCGGCGATCGGCGAGACGCTGAACCTGATGACGCTGGGCGGATTGGCGCTGGCGGTGGGCATCCTGGTGGACGACGCGACGGTGACCATCGAGAACATCAACTGGCACCTGGAGCATGGCAAGGGCGTCGAGGAGTCGATCATGGACGGCGCGCGCCAGATCGTGACGCCGGCCTTCGTCTCGCTGCTGTGCATCTGCATCGTGTTCATCCCGATGTTCTTCCTGGAAGGCGTGTCGCGCTTCCTGTTCGTGCCGATGGCCGAGGCGGTGATCTTCGCGATGGTGTGCTCGTTCATCCTGTCGCGCACGCTGGTGCCGACGATGGCGAAGTACCTGCTGCAACCGCACGCGCCGTTGACCGACGGCCACGGGCATCTGGCGCAGGCGCCGTCGCGCAATCCGCTGGTGCGCTTCCAACGCAATTTCGAAGCGCGCTTCGAACGCGTGCGCGAGGGCTACCGCCGGATGCTCGAGACCGCGCTGGGCAGCAAGAAGCCCTTCCTGATCGGCTTCGCGGCGGTGGTGCTGCTGTCCTTCGCGCTGGTGCCCTTCATCGGAAGCAACTTCTTCCCGCAGGTCGATTCCGGCCAGATCCTGATGCACGCGCGGGTGCCGGTGGGCACGCGCGTCGAGGAGACCGCCGCGCGCTTCGCGAAGATCGAGCAGGCGATCCGCCGCGTGATCCCGTCCGAGAAGATCGAGACGATGGTCGACAACATCGGTCTGCCGCCGTCGTCGATCAACCTGACCTACAACAACACCGGTGTGCTGGGCACGTCCGACGGCGACTTCCAGATCGCGCTGAGGGAAGGTCACGCGCCCACGGCCGACTACGTGAGGCAGCTGCGCCAGATCCTGCCGCGCGAGTTCCCGGACACGACCTTCTCCTTCCCCGCCGGCCGACATCGTCAGCCAGATCCTGAACTTCGGCGCGCCCGCGCCGATCGACGTGCAGGTGCGCGGACGCGATGTCGAGTCCAACTTCGCCTACGCGCAGCAGCTGCTCAAGCGCATCAAGGCGATCCCCGGCGTGGCCGATGCGCGCATCCAGCAGTCCAACAAGGCGCCGACCTTCAATGTCGACGTCGACCGCACGCAGGCGCAGCTGCTGGGACTGACCACGCGCGACGTGGCCAACAGCCTGGTCGTGAACCTCGCCGGCAGCAGCCAGGTCGCGCCGACCTTCTGGCTGAATCCGCAGAACGGCGTGAGCTATTCGATCGTGATGCAGACGCCGCAGCACCAGCTCGATTCGCTGGCCTCGCTGAGCAATCTGCCGATCGGCAACGGCAACCAGGCGGGCACTTCGACGCTGGGCGGTCTGGCGAGCTTCCAGCGCGTCAACAGCCCGGCGCTGATCAGCCAGTACGACGTTGCGACGATGGTGCAGATCCATGCGACGACGCAGGACCGCGACCTCGGCGCCGTCGCGCGCGACATCCGCAAGGTGCTCGCCGACACGCAGGCCGACGTGCCCAAGGGCTCGAACGTGCAGCTGCTCGGCCAGGTGCGCACGATGGACCGCGCGTTCTCGGGGCTGCTGTTCGGGCTGCTCGGCGCGGTGGTGCTGATCTACCTGCTGATCGTCGTGAACTTCCAGTCGTGGCTGGATCCGGCGGTGATCGTGTCGGCGCTGCCGGCGGCGCTGGCGGGCATCGTGTGGATGCTCTTCGCGACGGGGACGACGCTGTCGGTGCCCGCGCTGACCGGGGCGATCATGTGCATGGGCGTGGCCACCGCCAACAGCGTGCTGGTGATCAGCTTCGCGCGGGAGCGGCTCGAGGAACTCGGCGACGCAACCGCCGCCGCGATGGAAGCCGGCTTCGTGCGTTTCCGGCCGGTGCTGATGACGGCGCTGGCGATGGTCATCGGCATGCTGCCGATGGCGCTGGGCCTGGGTGAGGGCGGCGAGCAGAACGCGCCGCTGGGACGCGCCGTGATCGGCGGACTGGTCTTCGCCACCTTCGCGACGCTGGTCTTCGTGCCGGTCGTGTTCAGCATCGTGCACCGACACCACCGCAAGACCGGACCTGCTTCCGACCTTTCCGAATCGAACGACTTGACTGCCGGTGCCGCGACTGCGCTGCCCGGGGCCGGAGATCCTTCCCATGCGAACTGATGCCGACAACGCCGTTGTGTCTTCCCGTCCTCCCGCGCGCTTCAAGCTTGCCGCGACCGTCGCGGTCGTGATCGCGATCGCGGTGGTGGCGGCAGGCCTGTGGGCCCGCAAGTCCAACGCCGAGCAACTGCAGACCACGGCGGACGAACGCGGTCAGCCGAGCGTCGCGCTGGTCACGCCGCAACCCTTGACCGAAGGCGGCCTGGAGCTGCCCGCGCGGATCGAGGCCTGGTCGCGCGCGCCGATCTATGCGCGGGTCAGCGGCTACCTGAAGCGCTGGAACGTGGACATCGGTGGCAAGGTCAAGGCCGGGCAGCAGCTCGCCGAAATCGAGACGCCCGACCTCGATCAGCAACTGATGCAGGCCAAGGCCGAGCTGGCGACCGCGCGCAGCAACGCCGCGCTGGCGGCGAGCACCGCCAAGCGCTGGCAGGGGCTCCTGGAGTCGGACTCCGTGTCGAAGCAGGAAGTGGACGAGCGCACCGGCGACATGACCGCCAAGCAGTCGCAGGTCAATGCGCTGCAGGCCAACGTCGATCGCATCGAGGCGCTGAAACGCTTCACGCAGTTGACGGCGCCGTTCGACGGCGTCGTCACCGCGCGCAACACCGACGTCGGCGCGCTGATCAACATCGGCGGTGCGCCGGGGAGCGAGCTGTTTGTCGTTTCCGACATGCGCAAGCTGCGCGTCTACGTCAACGTGCCGCAGCGCCAGGTCGCGCAGGTCCGGGCCGGCGGCAAGGCCGTGCTGACGGTGCCCGAGCGGCCCGGCCAGCGTTTCGCCGCGACGGTGCAGTCGACTTCGCAGGCCATCAACACGGCCAGCGGCTCGATGCTGGTGCAACTGGCCGTCGACAACGAGAAGGATGAATTGCTCCCGGGCGGTTTCGCGACGGTGCGCTTCGACGGCGCGGCTTCGGCCGGGACCGGCGCGCCGGCGAATGCCGCTGTCTCGCTGCCGCCGGGCGCCGTGATCATCAACAAGGACGGCGTGCAGGTCGCGACCGTCGACGCGAGCAATCGCGTGAAGCTGCGCAAGGTCACGATCGCGCGCGACATGGGCACGAGGATCGAACTTGGCGGCGGGCTGACGGCCTCGGATCGTGTCATCGCGAATCCGCCGGACGGCATCGCCGATGGCGACGTGGTGCGTGTCGCGCAGCCCGCGGCCGCGCCGGGCTCCGCGGCTCCGGCGAAGGGACGTTCATGATGGAGCGCCGGTCAACACGCCGGGCCGCGTACGTTGCTCGTGGCGTCTCGCTGGTCGCTGGCGCCTTGACGGCCGCGTTGATAGCGGGCTGCGCCCAGCCCCCGAAGACGGCGTTGCCCGAGGTGCCGATGACGACGGCTTTCAAGGAAGCCCGTGGTCCGTGGGTCGAGGCTGGCGCCGCCGCCGCCGCCGCCGCGCCGATCGCGTTCGATGGTTGGTGGAAGGGCTATGGCGACCCCGAGCTCGACGCGCTGCAGCAGCGCCTGGTCGAGAACAGCCCTGACCTCGCCTCCGCGCTCGCCCGCTACCAGCAGGCGAAGGCGGCGACAGACAGTCTGCGTTCGGCGCAGTCGCCGACGCTGAACAGCTCGCTCAACGGCCAGCGCGACCGGCAGTCGGAGCGTCGCCCGTTGCGGGTGCTCGGACCGACCTCGCCGGATTGGTACAACAGCGCGACGCTCGGCCTGGACCTGAGCTACGAAGTCGACCTGTGGGGCCGCATTTCGGAACAGGTCCGCGCGGGCCTGGCGACGGAGCGGGCGGCTGCCGCGGACCTCGCCGCCGCGCGACTCGCGCTGCAGGCGCAGCTCGCGGATTCCCTGCTGCAGCTGCGGGGCCTGGATCGCGACAACGCGCTGCTCGCCGATGCCGAAGAGGCCTACACGCGTGCCTTCGATCTGATCTCTCGCCGGCATCAGGCCGGCATCGCGTCGGGTCTGGATCAGGCGCGGGCCGAGGGCCAGCTCGAATCGGCGCGCTCGCAGCGCCGGCAGTCGCAGGCACAGCGCGCGGTGCTGGAGCACGCGATTGCCGCCCTGGTCGGGGCCAACGCGTCGAGCTTCCGCATCGAGCCGGCTCCGTCATTGGATCTGGCGATGCCGGTGGTGCCACCGGGGCTGCCCTCGACCTTGCTGGAGCGCCGTCCCGACATCGCGGCGGCGCAACAGCGCGTGGTGGCGGCGACCGCGACGCTGGGTGTGGCGAAGACGGCGTTCTTCCCGTCCGTCGTGCTGAGCGCGCAGGGCGGATTCCAGAGCAGCGACTTCGGCCGCTTCCTCGAAGCACCGAACCTGTTCTGGGCCATCGGTCCGACGCTGGCCTACAACCTGTTCGACGGCGGCCGCCGCAAGGCCGAGGAAGCGCGCGCGAGCGCGGCGCTGGAGGAATCGGCGCAGCGTTATCGTGGGACCGTGCTCGCGGCGTTCCAGCAGGTCGAAGACCAGCTGGTCCTGCTCGATCGATATGGCGAGGCGCTGGTGGCGGAGAACAAGTCGGTCGACGCGGCGGAGCGCTCGCTCGCGCTGGCGACGAACCGCTATCGCGCCGGTGCGGCGGCCTACCTGGAGGTGGTCACCTCGCAGACGGCGGGACTGCAGGCGCGGCGCAGCGCGGTGGATCTCGCGACGCGGCAACGCCGCGCGACGGTGGCGCTCGTGAGGGCGCTGGGCGGCGGATGGAATGCGCCGATGGAGATGAAGGCGGACGCGCAACGCTGAGCGCCCCGCGCGAGTCAGTGAAGTCAGGCCGGCTGCATCGGCATGGCCACCAGGCGCAAGCCCAGCGCCGCGCAGACCTTGCTGACGGTATCGAAGCGGGGCGAGGCGCCTGGGCGTAGGGCCTTGTACAGCGCCTCGCGGGTGATCCCGGAGTCCTTGGCGATCTGCGTCATCCCGCGAGCGCGGGCAATGTCGCCGAGCGCTGCCGCCAGCAGCGCGGAATCGTTCTCTTCGAGCACCACCGTGAGATAGATGGCGATGTCTTCTTCGGAGGTCAGATATTCGGCGGCGTCGAATTCCTGAAGGTCTGAAATCTTGATCTTCTCGCTCACGGCTCACTCCTCAAGTTTGGTCGCCACTTGAATGGCCCGCTGGATGTCGGCCTGCTGCGTGCACTTCTCGCCGCCGCCCAGCATCCAGATCGCCGTGCTGCTCCGACGCACGTAGTACATGCGCCAGCCGGGACCGAAGTGCTCACGCATTTTCATGGATCACGCCGCCGCCGACAGGCGCCACGTCACCCAGGTTGCCGAACTGGACTTTGCGCAGGCGGTTGGTCAGACGCAGCCGGGTGGTCGGGTCTTCGCAGGCTCCGGAGCCAGTGCGAGAACTCGTTCACCTGCATGACCGTATAAGACATGCGCGAAGTGTAATCGAACGATGACACTCACCAGGTCGGTGCGGCGTTTGATAGCGATCCGTAACGCCAGATCGGCAAATGTAAAACGGCTTTTCGAAAATTCGCGTTCTCGTTAGTCTGCGCCCGTTGTCGACGTGGCCGCGCCTGCGCGCTGGCGCATCGACACGTGGCCTGTGCCGACGGCCACCGTCCCCGACGCGGATCCTGCAGGTCCGTGCCGTGCGAGGCGGAGGAAACGGCGTTGGGTTCCCGAACATTTTTTGATTCACCGCTGACCGGTGAGGGCGGAGCCATGCCCGCGCCGGTCGCTTCAACGACTTTGGGAGACATTCGATGAAGAGCACCCGTAATGACGAGTCCGGCGCGCTGATCGCGCCGAAGCCGCCCACCTCTGGCGCGCTGCGCGCGCCGAGCCCGCGGCAGGGACTGATGGCGATGGCGGTCGTGGTCGGCGCCGTTGCGCCGATCGGCGCGGCGCACGCGGTCGATTGGCCGTCCGGCTATTCCAAGTGCGCGGACGAAGGCGGCACCTGCAAGGTGGGCGACACGGCGCGTCAGGTGTCCTTCGGCGTGAAGGACAAGTGGGTCATCAAGACGTTGAGCGGCAACGTGGCCTGCGCGTCGGCCACCTTCGGCGGCGCGGATCCGAATCCGGGCAAGGCGGAGAAGTGCGCGGTGGGACCGGCCGGTTCGCCCGCGCCATCGCCGTCTCCGGCACCGTCTCCCTCGCCGGCGCCTTCCCCTGCGCCTTCACCCGCGCCGTCGCCTTCTCCTGCACCGGCGGGTCACAGCGGCGGCTACGCGGGGCAGGTCACCGGCGGCGGCTCGGCAACGCCGATCACCGTCACGACCGCCGCGCAGATGCAAGCCGCGATCGATGCCTACAGCGGCACCGGTGGCCTGGTGATCCGCTACGCGGGGACCTTCGATTTCGGCACGATCCCCGATCCCTGCGCGCAGTGGAAGAAGGCGGCAGGCGCCGTCGTCGAGGTCAAGAACAAGAGCAACGTCACGATCGAGGGCGTCAACGGTTCGGCGGCCAACTTCGGGCTCGCGATCAAGGCCGCGGCGACCAACATCATCATCCGCAACATGACGATCGGGCTGCTGCCCGGATCCATCGATGCCATTGGCATCGAAGGCCAGAGCGGCAAGTTCCCGGGCTACGTCTGGATCGACCACAACACGCTGTTCAGCTCGACGGCCGAATGCTCCGGCGCCGGCGACCTGGAGTTCGACGGCCTCATCGACAGCAAGGCGGGTGCGCATCACATCACCTACTCGTACAACTACCTCCACGACCACCACAAGGTCGGCCTGATCGGATCGAGCGACAGCGACGCGAGCGACCGCTACATCACCTTCCACCACAACGTGTACAGCAACGTCGGCTCGCGGCTGCCGCTGCAGCGCGGGGGCTACACGCACCTGTACAACAACCTGTACTCGGGCGTGCTGACCTCCGGCGCCAACATCCGGATGGGGGGCTATTCGCTGATCGAAGGCAACTACTTCGAGAACGCGCAGAACCCGGTGACCTCGCGGGACAGTTCGTCGATCGGCTACTGGGAGCTGCGCAACAACAACGTGCGCAGCCCGGCCGACTTCGCGACCTACGGGATCAAGTGGGTGGCCAGCGGTTCGAGCCCGTCGCGCGACGCAAGCGATTGGACGACGACGGCCAACTTCCCCGTCGGCATCCCGTATGCGTACACGGTGCATGCGCCGGCCTGCGTGAAGCAGAAGCTGCTCACCGTGGCGGGGGCGGGGAAGAACTACGCGACCTTGAGCTGCAATTGAGCTGCCGTTGAGTCATTGAGTGGCTGACCATGAAGGGGCCGTCGCGACGCGATGGCCCCTTGTCGCTGATGGATGCTGGAGACACCGATTCGGCGACCCCCAAACGGCGACTCCAAACGGAAAACCCCGCAGAACTTGCGTTCTGCGGGGTTTCGTATTTGGTGGCGCTTCAGGGATTCGAACCCCGGACCTGCGGATTATGATTCCGTCGCTCTAACCGGCTGAGCTAAAGCGCCTTGCGAAGACAGCGACTATAGCAAAGTTTTCGCAGACAATGCAAGCCCCGCCGATCACGGCATCGACAGTTCGGCGCGCGAGTCCCACTCGACCCCCTCCATGTTCAGCTTCCTCAAGAAAAAACTGGGCTTCGGCTCCGCCGAACCCACGCCGGCCCCCGCTCCCGAAGCGGCGCCTGTTCGTCGATACGGCGCCCCCGCCGGCCTCGGCCTCGGCTTCGGCCGTTGTGCCATCGCCGGTCCCGGCCCCTGCGCTCGCAGCGCCGCAAACCCTGACCCCATCGCCAACGCCAGCGCCCGCTCCGGTCTCAGCCCCGGTCTCAGCCCCGGTCTTGGCACCGACACCCGTTGCTCTGGCTCCGGTTGCAGCGCCGACGCAGCCCAGCTTCCACCCACCGTAGCGCCTGTTCCCGCTCCCGCACCGGCGCCTGTGACGCCGCCGGTCGTCGAGGTGGCGCCGCGCAAGAGCTGGATGGACAAGCTCCGCCAGGGACTGCGCAAGACCGGGTCCAGCATCTCCCAGGTCTTCACCGGCACGCAGATCGACGACGCGCTGTATGAAGAGCTGGAGGCCGCGTTGCTGATGGCCGACGCGGGCGTGAAGGCGACCGAGTTCCTCCTCGAGGACTTGAAGCGCCGCGTGAAAGACGCCAAGGCCACCGAGCCGGCCGCCGTGCGGCAGTTGCTTGTGGACGCGCTGACCGAGCTGCTGCAGCCGCTGCAGCGTCAGCTCGTGATCGGCGAGCACTCGCCGACAGTGATGATGGTGGTCGGCGTCAACGGCGCCGGCAAGACGACCAGCATCGGCAAGCTCACGCGCCACCTGGCCGATGCCGAGGCCAACGTGCTGCTGGCCGCGGCGGACACCTTCCGCGCGGCGGCGCGCGAGCAGCTCGCCGTGTGGGCGGACCGCAATCGCGTGCAGATCGTCAGCCAGGAGGGTGGTGATCCGTCCGCGGTGACCTTCGACGCGGTCGTCGCCGGCAAGGCGCGTGGCTGCGACGTCGTCATCGCCGACACCGCCGGCCGGCTGCCGACGCAGCTCCACCTGATGGAGGAGCTCAAGAAGATCAAGCGTGTGATTGCCAAGGCCCAGGAGACGGCGCCGCACGAAGTGCTGCTGGTCGTCGACGGCAACACTGGCCAGAACGCGCTGATGCAGGTGAAGTCCTTTGACGACGCGCTCGGACTCACCGGGCTGATCGTCACCAAGCTCGACGGCACGGCCAAGGGCGGCGTGCTTGCGGCGATCGCGCGCGAGCGTCCGATCCCGGTGTACTTCATCGGCGTCGGCGAGAAGCTCGAAGATCTGCAGACCTTCGACGCGCGCGAGTTCGCGCAAGCGCTGCTGGAGTAACGACCGAAGTCCCGGGTCGCAAAACCGTCGAAGGACGGGGATGGTTGGGGACGGTGATTCGTGGGGTTTCGGCGCTTGCCGCCGGGGCCCCATGACTCGCCGGCCAGCGCGCCGAACCAAGCAGGCAGCAAAAGAAAAGGGCTCCGTGTTGGAGCCCTTGTCATTGGTGACTGACGGTCACATCGGGAACCCGCCGCCCCCGCCACCCATGAGGTTCTTGAGCCCGCCCATCTTCTTCATCATCTTCATCAGCCCGCCGCCCTTCATCTTCTTCATCATCCCCTGCATCTGGTCGAACTGATTGAGCAGGCGGTTGACTTCCTGGATGTGGACGCCGGCGCCCGCGGCGATGCGGCGCTTGCGGCTGGCCTTGGACTTGCCGTCCATCAGCAGCGACGGCTGGCGGCGCTCCTTGGCGGTCATGGCGTTGAGGATGCCTTCCATGCGCTTCATGTCGCGCTCGGCCTTGTCCATGTCGGGCTGGCCGGCCTTGGCGGTCATCTGGGTGGGCAGCTTGTCCATCAAGCCGGACAGCCCCCCCATCTTCTTCATCTGCGAGATCTGCGCGAGGAAGTCGTTCAGGTCGAAGCCGTCGCCGGACTTGAGCTTCTCGGCCAGCTTCTGCGCCGCCTCGACGTCGACGCCCTTCTGGACTTCCTCGACCAGCGCGACGATGTCGCCCATGCCGAGCACGCGGCCCGCGTGGCGGTCGGCGTCGAAGACCTCGAGGCCGTCGATCTTCTCGGACACGCCCGCGAACTTGATCGGCGCGCCGGTGATCTGCTTCACCGACAGCGCCGCGCCACCGCGCGAGTCACCATCCAGCTTGGTCAGCACGATGCCGGTCAGCGGCAGCGCTTCCTTGAAGGCCTTGGCGGTGTTGATCGCGTCCTGACCCTGCATCGCGTCGACGACGAACAGCGTCTCCACCGGCTTGAGCGTCGCGTGCAGGTCGCGGATCTCGGCCATCAGCGCCTCGTCGATCGCGAGCCGGCCGGCCGTGTCGACCAGCAGCACGTCGAAGAAGTGGCGCTTCGCATGATCGAGCGCCGCCAGCGCGATGTCGTGCGGCTTCTGGTCCGGCGCCGACGGGAACCATTCGGCGCCCGCCTGCTTGGTCACCGTCTTGAGCTGCTCGATCGCGGCGGGGCGGTACACGTCCGCGGAGACCGTCAGCACCTTCTTCTTGCGCTTCTCGGTCAGGTGCTTGGCGAGCTTGGCGGTCGTCGTCGTCTTGCCGGCGCCCTGCAGGCCGGCCATCAGGATGATGGCAGGCGGCTGCGCGGCGAGGTTGATGTCGGCGACGCCTTCGCCCATCGTCGCGGCCAGTTCCTTGTGGACCACCGAGACCAGCACCTGGCCCGGATTCAGCGAGGCGACCACCTCCTGGCCCAGCGCCTTCTCCTTCACGCGGGCGATGAAGTCGCGCACCACGGGCAGCGCGACGTCGGCCTCCAGCAGCGCCATGCGTACCTCGCGCAGCATGTCCTGCACGTTGGACTCGGTGATGCGGGCTTGGCCCCGCATGGTCTTGACGAGCCGGCTCAGTCGATCGGTCAGGGTGGATGCCATCGTTTCGGCGCCGCGCAAGCGGGCGCGCCTCATTACACTTTGCGGATGATTTTATCGTCCGCCTCCGCCGAGCCCAGCGGCCTGCTCCTCGCCGCCCTCAGCGCCGCCGGGGCGTTGGCCTATGCCGCCGCTGCCGTCTTCGCCCATCGGCGGCCTCGCACCTGGCGCGCGGTGCTGGTCCTGGCCTGGCTGCTGCACCTGGCCGCGCTGGTCGTGGACATCGGCGGCATCGGGGCCGAGCCGGTCAACGGCGGTCATGCCGCGCGCTTCGGATTCGCGCCGTCGCTGTCGATGACGATCTGGCTGATGATCGGCGTCTATCTGGTCGAAAGCCGCTTCCTCCCGCTTCCGTCGGCGCAACGGCTGCTCAGCGTGCTGGGGCTGGTCGTGATGATGGTGGCCTGGGCCTTCCCCGGCGAGTACCGCCCGCAGGCGGGCTCGCCGCTGGCGCCGCTGCACTGGGCGATGGGCCTGGCGTCCTACGGCCTGTGCGGCGTCGCGGTGATGCACGCGGTGATGCTCAACCGCGCCGAGCGCCAGATGCGTTCGCAGAAGGGGCAGGGCGCGCCTGCCTTCGGCACGCCGCTGCTGCGGCTCGAACGCCTGACCTTCCAGTTCGTGGGGGCGGGTGTCGTCGTGCTGTCGATCGCCCTGCTGCTGGGCGTGGCCTTCACGCCGCAATGGCGCTGGGACCACAAGACCTTGTTCGCCGTGCTTGGCTGGATCGTGCTGACCGGGCTGCTCACCGGACGCCGCGTGTTCGGCTGGCGCGGCAGGCGCGCCACGCGCTGGCTGTACTTCGGCGCCGCGCTGCTGCTGCTGTCCTACGCCGGTTCGCGCTTCGTGCTGGAAGTCGTGCTGCAACGTCCACCGGTCTGATCGCAGATCGCCCCCGTGTTCCTCTCCTCGATCCTCCCGACGCCCTCATCGTGATCAAGCTGCTCTTCTGGATCGTCCTGCTGGCGGTGGTCGCCTTCATGCTCGGCTTCAAGCGCGGGCGGCCGGCCTCGCGCGAAGAGCGCGGCCCGACCGCGCCCCCGCCGTCCTCACCGGCACCCGCGCCGCCCGCGCGCGAACTCGAGTCCATGGTGAGCTGCGCCGAATGCGGCACGCACCTGCCTGCCGGCGAGGCGGTGCCGGGTCGCGGCGGCCAGTTCTGCAGCGTCGCGCATCGCGCCGCCCATGAGGCGCGCCTGGACGTGGCCGAGGCGGAGCGCGCCCGCGGCGGCGGTGCCGGGACTTGACCGCCGGAGCGCGCATGGCCACCAACGAGGCCCGCGGCGCCATCAGCGCCAGCACCATCCAGCGGCTGTACCGTGCCTTCATGGGCGCGCGCGCCGCGCTCGGCCTGGCCTTGCTGGCCACGCAATCGCTGGCCGGCCTGATGGGCGCGCGGCCGACGGGCTGGGTCGCGCTGCTGGCGCTGATCTACGGCGTGCAGACGGTGCTTGCGTGGCTGCTGCCGCGCTGGTTCGGCGGCGGCGAAGCGCCGCCCAAGGACCGCCCGGGCCTGAGCGCGCGCCAGTTCCTGGTCAGCATCGGGGCCGACCTGCTGCTGTTCACGGGACTGCAGTTGCAGGAACCCGGAGGACCCTACGGCGCGCTGTTCTTCATGCCGGCGCTGATGGCCGGGGCGCTCTTGCCGCGCCTGCGGGCGCTGGGCTGCGCCGCGCTGCCGAGCCTGGTGCTGCTGACGCTCTCCGGCTGGGCCGTGCTGAGCGATCGCGACGGCGCGTTGCGCATCAGCCAGGCGGGTCTGCTGGGCTGCGGGCTGTTCGTCGTCACGTTGCTGTCCAACGAGATCGCGTCCCGTCTGGCACGCGAGGAGCGCGCCGCGCGCGGCAGCCTCGAGTACGCCCGCCAGCAGGCCGACCTCAACCGCCTGGTCATCGAGGAGATGGAGGAGGGCGTCCTCGTCGCGGACCGCCGCGGGCTGGTGCGCACCGCCAATCCGGCGGCGCGCGCGTTGCTGGCGGAGGGCGCCGCGCTGCGCTCCGGCGCCTTCCGGCTCGACACGACGCCGGCCTGGAAGCCGCTGCTGCGAGCCATCGAGAAGGCCTTCGGCGGCGAGCACTGGCCCGAGTCCGGCCGCGACCTGCTGCTGGACTTCGGCCGCGGCAAGCAGCGCTCGTTGCGCGCGCGGATGCGTTTCACGCAGCGGCCGGTGGACGGCGACGACCTGTGCGTGCTCTTCCTCGAGGACAACCGGATGCTCGAGGCGCGCAACCGCCAGGAGAAGCTCGCCGCGATGGGGCGCGTGTCGGCGGGCATCGCGCACGAGATCCGCAATCCGCTGACCGCGATCGCACAGGCCAATGCGCTGATGGCCGAGGACCTCGCGGACGACCCGCGGCTGGAGCCGCTGACCCGCATGGTGAGCTCCAACGTGGAGCGGCTCAAGCGGCTGGTCGAGGACGTGATGGAGGTCGCGCCCGGCATCGCGCCGGTGTCGCTGACGCTGGCCGCCGCGCCGCTGGTGCGTGAGTACTGCGCCGACTGGGCCGCGACGCAACGCCTGCCCGAAGGCGACGCCAGTCCGCTGCGCATCGAGATCTGGCGTGACGGCCTGCTCATCAGCTTCGAGCCCGAGCATCTGCGTCGCGTGCTGATCAACCTGCTGGACAACGGTCTGCGCCACGCGCGGCCCGGGCCCGGCGCGCTGCGCGTGCAACTGGCCGAGTCGGACGAGTGGGTGCGACTGTCGGTGTTCAGCCGCGCGGAGGCGATCCCGCCGGAAGTCGAACGACATCTGTTCGAGCCCTTCTTCTCGACGCGCAGCCGTGGGTCGGGTCTCGGCCTGTACATTTGCCGCGAGCTGTGCGAGCGCTACGGCGCCCGCATCAGTTACCACCGCCATGCCGCGCCCACGGGCGGCCCGGCGGATGCCGAAGCCAACGAATTCCGCGTGCTGCTGCCGCGGCCGGCGACGCCGGCCGGCGTGCTGGCCTCGATCCCGTCCGCGGGGCCGGACTCCTACTTCCCTGACACCGAACTCCATGAGCGCTGATCCCCGCCTGCTGGTCGTCGACGACGAGCCCGACCTGCGCACCCTCTACGAGATGACGCTGCTGCGCGAGGGCTTCACGCTGGACAGCGCCGGCACCGTCGAGGATGCGCTGGAGCTGCTCGGTTCACGCCGCTACGACGCCGTCATCACCGACATGCGGCTGCCCGACGGCAGCGGGCTGGACATCCTGCGCTGGCTCGAGCAGCAGGGCCGCAGCGAACGCGCGCTGGTGATCACCGCCTACGGCTCGGCCGAGAACGCGGTCGAGGCGCTCAAGGCCGGCGCGTACGACTACCTGACCAAACCGGTCGACCTGCGCCAGTTCCGCATGGTGGTCGCGTCGGCGCTGGGGCGCGCGTCCAAGACCGAAGGCACGGTGCCGAGGCCCTTCTCGTCGGCCCCGCCCGCCGTGGCTGGTGGCCTGTCCGGTGGCGCCTCGCGCGGAGCCGCTGCTGCTGCTGCCGCCGACACCGATGCGGACACCGACGCGTTCGCTCCGACCGCGCCGGCCACCTTCGACGTGCTGCCCCCGGTGGATGCACCCAGGCCCGGGACGCCGGAACGGCGCAAGGCCCCGCGCCCCGCGCCGCCGCTGACCGGGTCGACCTCGGCGCTGGAGCGGCTGGTCGGCGATTCGGCACCGATGCGGCAGGTGCGAGAACTGATCGAGAAGGTGGCCCGCAGCATGGCGCCGGTGCTGATCAACGGCGAGTCCGGCACCGGCAAGGAACTGGTCGCGCGCGCGATCCACGACGTCAGCGCGCGCCGTCCGCAACCGTTCATCGCGGTGAACTGCGGCGCGATTCCGGAGCAGTTGCTGGAGGCCGAGTTCTTCGGCTATCGCAAGGGCGCGTTCACCGGCGCGAGCGAGGACCGCGAGGGCTTCTTCCAGGCCGCGCAGAACGGCACGCTGTTCCTCGACGAGATCGGCGACCTGCCGATTGCGATGCAATCCAAGCTGCTGCGCGCGCTGCAGGAGCGTTCCGTGCGTCCGGTCGGCGCGGTGGCCGAGATCCCCGTCAACGTGCGTCTGCTCAGCGCCACGCACAAGGACCTGGCGGCCGAGGTGGCGGGCGGTCGCTTCCGGCAGGACTTGTATTACCGGCTCAACGTCATCCAGATCCGCGTCCCGCCGCTGCGCGAGCGCATGGAGGATCTGGCGCCCATCAGTGCGCGGATCCTGCTGCGCATCGCCGCCGACGCGGGCGTCGCGCCGGTCCCGGTGTTGACGACGGCCGCGCTGGCGACCCTGTCGCGCTACAGCTTCCCCGGCAACGTGCGTGAGCTGGAGAACCTGTTGCATCGCGCGCTGGCGCTGTCCAGCGGCGATGGCATCGATCTCGCGGCTCTCGGTCTGCCCGACAGCGTGCTGGGCCCGGACGACGCGCCGGTCGATCCTGCCTTCGGCAGCATGGATCCGTCGCTGGCGGCTGTGCTGCCGGCCGAGGCCGGCGGCGGCGCACCGCTCCCGTCCGATCTCGCGGCCTACCTGGACGAAGTCGAGAAGCAGATCCTGCTGCGGGCGCTCGAGCGCCATCGCAACAACCGCACGGCCGCCGGCGCAAGCCTGGGTCTGTCGCTGCGCCAGATGCGTTACCGCATGGCGCGCCTGGCGATCTCGATCGGCGGCGACGAGTCCTGACCCCCGACTGTCTTCTGCGCGCATTGCGACCATGACCCCACCGCAGGTGGCGACTCAGGGAAGGTCCTCATCGGACTTGTCCTAGCCCCCAGGGACACCCTGCGAAGTCGTCATCGAATTGCCATCGTCGCAAGCGCAGCAACCATGGGCGTTCGCAGCGCATTCGGTCCGCCAGCCCGCGTGGATCCTGGCGGTCCGGACGCGATGTGCGAATCCATCGGGCATGTGCGGGGTCAGGTCTTCCGGCTAGCCCAGCGGGTGGCGGACGTCAAGCGGGGAGGACGCTACCGCTAGTTCCTTGAAGGTCCGGAGACCACTAGATATAGTGTTTTGCATGCTATCCTGCTGACTTCGCAAACACGGCGATGAATGCTCCATCAGAAGTCTTGTCCGCAGTGCCGGCCCCCCAGCCGGAGGAGCGGAATCACCAAGCCAAGGCGCATCTTCAGCATCGCGAGCACCACCTGACCCCCTGATCGTTTGGCCCTTCGGAAAAGCCGGGCCGGGCGCAGCATTTTTTGTTTTCCAGACCAGAACGAGGATCCCATGCAGACAGTCGCCGCCACACCGACCGCTGAAACGGGCCTGGCGCAGGCTCCCCGCGAGTCCGCCGCCGCTTCGGCCAGCTTCCCGCAGCACCAGATCATCCGCCGCAACGGCGCGGTGGTGCACTTCGAGCCGAGCAAGGTGGCGGTGGCGATGATGAAGGCGTTCCTCGCGGTGCACGGCACCAGCGGCGCCGCCTCCGCGAGCGTGCGCGAGACCGTCGACGCGCTGACCGACTCCGTGACCCGCGGCCTGCTGCGCTCGCGTCCGGCCGGCGGCACCTTCCACATCGAGGACGTGCAGGACCACGTCGAGCTGGCGCTGATGCGCGGCGGTCACCATGAAGTGGCGCGCGCCTACGTGCTGTACCGCGAGCGCCGCACGCAGGAGCGTGCCCGCCAGGGTGAACAGCAGCAGGCCGCCGTGCTGGAGTCCGGCATCTCGGTGACCGAGAACGGCGTGCGCGTCCCGCTCGACCTGAACAAGCTGGCCGCGCTGATCGCGTCGAGCTGCGAGAACCTGGGCGCCGACGTCAAGCCGGACCCGATCCTGGCCGAAACGAAGCGCAACCTGTACGACGGCGTGCCGATCGACGAGGTCTACAAGGCCGCCATCCTGGCCGCCCGCACGCTGATCGAGAAGGACCCCGGCTACACGCGCGCCACCGCGCGTCTGCTGATGCACACGATCCGCCGCGAGATCCTGGGCGAGGACGCGACGCAGGCCGAGATGGCCACCAAGTACGCCGACTACTTCCCCGGCTTCATCAAGAAGGGCGTGCAGGCCGAGCTGCTCGACGAGAAGCTGCAGCAGTACGACCTGGCCAGGCTGGGCGCCGCGCTGAAGGCCGAACGCGATCTGCAGTTCGACTACCTGGGCCTGCAGACGCTGTTCGACCGCTACTTCCTGCACGTCGACGGCACCCGCATCGAACTGCCGCAGGCGTTCTTCATGCGCGTCGCGATGGGCCTGGCCCTGGGCGAGATCGACCGCGAAGCCCGCGCCATCGAGTTCTACGAAGTCCTGTCGACCTTCGACTTCATGAGCTCCACGCCGACGCTGTTCAACGCCGGCACGCGCCGCTCGCAGCTGTCGAGCTGCTACCTGACGACGGTGGCCGACGACCTGGACGGCATCTATGAAGCGCTGAAGGAAAACGCGCTGCTGTCGAAGTTCGCCGGCGGCCTGGGCAACGACTGGACGCCGGTCCGCGCGCTGGGTTCGCACATCAAGGGCACGAACGGCAAGTCGCAAGGCGTGGTCCCGTTCCTGAAGGTGGTCAACGACACGGCCGTCGCCGTGAACCAGGGCGGCAAGCGCAAGGGCGCCGTCTGCGCCTATCTGGAGACGTGGCATCTGGACATCGAGGAATTCCTCGAGCTGCGCAAGAACACCGGCGACGACCGCCGCCGCACGCACGACATGAACACGGCGAACTGGATTCCCGACCTGTTCATGAAGCGCGTCATCGAGGGCGGCGACTGGACGCTGTTCAGCCCGTCGACCTGCCCGGACCTGCACGACCTGTTCGGCAAGGCCTTCCAGACCGCCTACGAGGCGTACGAAGCCAAGGTCGACCGCGGCGAGCTCAAGCTCTACAAGCGCATGCCGGCTCGCGACCTGTGGCGCAAGATGCTGACGATGCTGTTCGAGACCGGCCATCCCTGGATCACGTTCAAGGACGCCTGCAACGTCCGCAGCCCGCAGCAGCACGTGGGCGTGGTGCACTCGTCCAACCTGTGCACCGAGATCACGCTCAACACCAACGACAACGAGATCGCGGTCTGCAACCTCGGCTCGGTCAACCTGGCGCAGCACGTCAAGGACGGCCAGATCGACCAGGAGAAGCTGAAGAAGACGGTGTCGACGGCGATGCGCATGCTCGACAACGTCATCGACATCAACTACTACGCGGTCAAGAAGGCGCGCGACTCGAACCTGCGCCACCGTCCGGTGGGCCTGGGCATCATGGGCTTCCAGGACGCGCTGTACCAGCTGCGCGTGCCTTACGCCTCGGACGCCGCGGTGGAGTTCGCCGACCGTTCGATGGAAGCCGTCTGCTACCACGCCTACTGGGCCTCGACCGAGCTGGCCGCCGAACGTGGCCGCTACAGCAGCTATCGCGGTTCGCTGTGGGACCGCGGCATCCTGCCGATCGACTCGCTGGACCTGCTGGCCGAAGCCCGCGGCGGCTTCGTCGACGTGGACCGTTCGTCGACGCTGGACTGGGACGCGCTGCGCGCCAAGATCGCCCGCGACGGCATGCGCAACAGCAACTGCGTGGCGATCGCGCCGACGGCGACGATCTCCAACATCATCGGCGTCGACGCGTCGATCGAGCCCTGCTTCGGCAACCTGTCGGTGAAGTCCAATCTGTCGGGCGAGTTCACCGTGGTGAACGAGCACCTGGTCCGCGACCTCAAGAAGCTGGGCCTGTGGGACGACGTGATGGTCATGGACCTCAAGCACTTCGACGGTTCGCTGCGCCGCATCGACCGCGTGCCTGAAGAGCTCAAGCAGCTCTACGCGACCGCGTTCGAAGTCGACACCGTGTGGCTGGTGGAAGCCGCCGCGCGCCGTCAGAAGTGGATCGACCAGGCGCAGAGCCTGAACATCTACATGGCCGGCGCGTCGGGCAAGCGCCTGGACGACACCTACAAGCTGGCGTGGCAGCGCGGTCTGAAGACCACCTACTACCTCCGCACGATGGGTGCGACGCACGCCGAGAAGAGCACGGTGCAGAACGCCGGTCAACTCAACTCGGTGAGCAGCGGCGGCAGCGGCGTGAGCGCCGCGCCGGTCGCGGCGGCACCGATCGTCGTCGCTCCGATCGCTGCATCGGCGGCGCCGGAACTGGGGAATGCGACGCCGGCCACCGACGTCACGTTCTGCGCGATCGACGACCCCGGTTGCGAGGCCTGCCAGTAATCGAAACAGGAGGTGTCGGCGTCATGCGCCGACACCTTCGACGCTCGCGATGCGAGTGTTCATCGATGTTTGCGGCGATCGACGGTTTTTTCCGCGACGCTTGCCGACGATCGATGAACGCTTGATACGACGCCCCGCCGCGCTCATCAGAAGGCGCGCAGCACACGGTCCCACGCCGCCAATGCGATGCGGACCAGCAACAGCGAAGCGGCGTCAAAGTCAAGAAGTCCTTTGTGTTTGAACACAACACTCCGATAATCCGCGACCATAGGAAGACCACCATGCTGGTTTGGGAAGAAGACCGTAAATCCTCGAGCAACGCGCCGCAGTCGGGCGCATCGATCCACGCAGCGACGCCCGCCGTCGCGCGTGATGCCGCCACCGCCGCGGCTGGCTCGGTGTCCTCTTCTGAATCGACGACCAGCACCGCGAGCGAGCGCCGCGTGAACGTCGCCGACAAGCGCATCATCAACGGCCAGACCGACGTCAATCAGCTGGTGCCGTTCAAGTACAAGTGGGCGTGGGAGAAGTACCTCGCCACCTGCGCGAACCATTGGATGCCGCAGGAAGTGAACATGTCGCGCGACATCGCGTTGTGGAAGGACCCGAACGGTCTGACCGACGACGAGCGCCGCCTGATCAAGCGCAATCTGGGCTTCTTCGTCACCGCCGATTCGCTGGCCGCCAACAACATCGTGTTGGGCACCTACCGCCACATCACGGCGCCCGAAGCCCGCCAGTTCCTGCTGCGCCAGGCCTTCGAGGAAGCGATCCACACGCACGCGTACCAGTACATCGTCGAGTCGCTGGGCCTGGACGAGAGCGAGATCTTCAACGCCTATCACGAGGTGAAGTCGATCCGCGACAAGGACGAATTCCTGATCCCGTTCATCGACGCGATCATGGATCCGAACTTCGTCACCGGCACGCCCGAGAACGACCAGACGCTGCTGAAGTCGCTGATCGTCTTCGCCTGCCTGATGGAAGGCCTGTTCTTCTACGTCGGCTTCACGCAGATCCTGGCGCTGGGTCGCCAGAACAAGATGACCGGCGCGGCCGAGCAGTACCAGTACATCCTGCGCGACGAGTCGATGCACTGCAACTTCGGCATCGACCTGATCAACCAGATCAAGCTTGAGAACCCGCACCTGTGGACGCCTGAATTCCGCGCGGAGATCAAGGCGCTGTTCCAGAAGGCCGTGGAGCTCGAGTACCGCTACGCTGAGGACACCATGCCGCGCGGCGTGCTGGGTCTGAACGCGGCCATGTTCAAGGGCTATCTGCGCTACATCGCGAATCGCCGTGCGACGCAGATCGGCCTGGAGCCGCTCTTCCCGAACGAGGAAAACCCGTTCCCGTGGATGAGCGAAATGATTGACCTGAAGAAGGAACGCAACTTCTTCGAGACGAGAGTGATCGAATACCAATCGGGCGGCGCCCTGTCCTGGGACTGAGTTCCAGGCGGGAGCGACCTCCGAGCATTGTTTGTTGAAGAAGAGATCAAGCTTGGCGATGCACTTTGAGACCGACGCAGAAGCGGCTCGAGCGCATCGCACCCCGATTCACCGCACCGCGGATCGCAACTCCCGCGAGTCGTGGGCGGTGAATACCTGCACCGGCATCAACCGGTTGATGACGGGCAGGGCTATTTCCACTTGATCAAGGAGAACTGAAATGGCAACTGCGAAGAAGGCCGCTCCGGCCAAGAAGTCGGCTCCGGCCAAGAAGGCCGCCGTGAAGAAGGCTCCGGCCGCGAAGAAGGCCGCTCCGGCCAAGAAGGCTCCGGCCGCCAAGAAGGCCGCTCCGGCCAAGAAGGCTGCGCCGGCGAAGAAGGTCGCTGCGGCGAAGAAGGCTGCTCCGGCAAAGAAGGCCGCTCCGGCGAAGAAGGCTGCTGCCGCGAAGAAGGCGGCTCCGGCGAAGAAGGTTGCAGCGAAGAAGGCTGCACCGGCGAAGAAGGTTGCTGCCGCCAAGAAGGCTGCACCGGCCAAGAAGGTCGCCGCCGCCAAGAAGCCCCCGATCAAGGCCAAGGCTGCGAAGCCCGCCGCGAAGAAGGCTGCTGCTCCGGCGAAGAAGGCCGCTGCTCCGAAGAAGGCTGCTCCGAAGGCCGCCGCCAAGCCTGCTGCGAAGCCGGCCGCCAAGAAGGCTGCTGCTCCGAAGAAGGCTGCCGCCAAGCCTGCCGCTGCCCCTGCCGCGAAGCCTGCCGCTGCTCCGGCGCCTGCCGCGAAGACCGCGCTGAGCCCGCAAGCCGCGTGGCCCTTCCCGACCGGCAACAAGCCCTGAGCTTGAACGATGACCGGGCCTTCGGGTCCGGTCCTCTCCCGAAACCCGGCTCACGCCGGGTTTTTTCTTTTGGGCTCCCGCAAGACGCCGCAAAAGCGAAGGGCGCCGAAGGCGCCCTGGGAGGATGGAGCGGGGTCTGCGGCGCGCTCAGGGATAGAACAGCTCGACGGAATAGCCGCTGATCTTCTGCGTGCCGCTGTCGAAGACCAGCTGCAGCTGCTGGTCCGCGCCCCCGGGCAGTGCGGTGCGCCCGGCCTGCATCTCCGTCGGCGACAGCATCCGGCGCACGACGAGCACGCCGCTCGCGTCGGTCAGGCTCAGGTCCACCCACGGCTGCGCGACTTCCCAGTTGCTGCGGTTGCGCAGGCTGATGCTGAAGCGGTAGTGGTTGCCGGCGCCGGCCGGATTGAGGCTGCTGCTCTCGACGCTGAGGGCCTCGATGTGCTGCCAGGGCTTGATCTCCTGGCCCATCGCCTGCGCGACGGAGACCAGCACCGGTTTGGCGTCCGGGTACTGTGCGGCGATCGCTTCGCGCGCATGCCACAGCAACTGGCCCATCAGTCCAAGCGCCAGCACCGTGGCCGTGCCGCCGAGGGCGATGCGCACGCCGGGACGGCTCCAGCGGCGCGCTGCTTCAGCCTGGCGCATGAAGCTCGGCAACTGATCCGGCATCACGCTCGGCGAGCCCTGCGCGGAGGCCGCGTCGGCCATTGCCGCGCGGGCGGCCATCAACTCGGACTCGGCGGCGAGCACCGTCATCGTCGTCTCAGGGCTTTCCGTCGTCGTGCGCTCGCTCCGACGTCTGAACAGCGACCACCCGCGGCGCGGCTTGGCGGGTTGCTTCGTCGCTTGCCTTGCCGCTTCCTTGGCGGCCTTCCTCGCCGCGATCTTGGCCGACTTCGCGGCGCGCTTGGCGTCGGTGATCGTGTCCTCGTCCGCCGCCATCATCGAAGAGCTCGGCTCGAGTGACGGCTCCTGGCCTGGCGACAGCTCGCCCGCGCGCAACTGCGCCGCGGTCGCGGGACTCAGCGCGAGTGTCACGTCCGGACGCTCGTCGTCGTCGATCATCGGCGGCGGCAGCTCGTCCTCTTCGAAGCGCATGCCCTTCGGTTCGGGGAGATCCTCGCGGGGATCGGGAACGGCTGGCGCTTCGAGGAAGGGCTCGCGGCGCGCCTCGAACGAAGGCTCGTCGAAGCGCGATGTCGACGCCTGGAAGCGTGCGTCGACGACGTCATCCGTCGGTTCCTCGTCGGGCAGGCGACGCGGCGGCGCGAAGGGGTTCAGCGACTCGTCGTCGGCGGCCATCCAGCCGCTGTCGCGCGGCGCTTGATGGTGGGACGGCGGCTCAGGTGCGAAGACCGGCGCGGGCGGCGGCAAGGGAGCGGGGCGGCTCGGTGCGAAGTCGCTCGGATGAGGCGCGTAGGACGGCGCAGGCGGCGTGGGGGCGGGCGGGGACGGGCGACGCTCGATCGGCGCGGGTTCGGCCGGTGCGCTCAGCGGCGGCCAAGGCGGCGGGCTGTCGCGCTCGAGGTCGAACAACTGCTCGCGCGCGTCGAACACCTCGGCGCAACGGCCGCAGCGGACCCAGCCCTCGGAGACGCGCAGCTGGTCCTGCACCACCCGGAAGATGGTGCCGCAGGTCGTGCAGCGGGTCGCGAGATTCATGGACGCGATGATGCCACGAAGCAGGGTCAGTCCTTGCCGCGAACACCCCCAGATTGACACTCGGTCACCGGGTGGGCGAAGGCGGAGAACCGGCTGTTCATCGGGGCTGGCGGGCGACGGATCGGCGGTGGATGGGGCGGTGGTGAGGCGGCGGGGGCTGGGTTGTCGTCGTCAGACCGCGCGTCGCGCGGTCATCAGGATCCAGCCGTCCTCGCTGTCCGCGACCTCGAGCTGGACATGCGGCGCGTAGGCCGTCTTCAACTCATCGGCCTGGCGCTCGAGGATGCCGGCCAGCACCAGGTGCGCGCCGGGGCGCAGGTGGTTGCACAGCAGCGGCGCCAGCAGCTTCAGCGGCGTCGCCAGGATGTTGGCGAGCACGACCGGGTACTCGCCCCGGGCGGCGTCCGGCATCGCGGCGTTCAGCGTTACGCCGTTGTCCTTGGCGTTCTGCGTCGAAGCGATCAACGCGGCCGGGTCGATGTCGACGGCGTCGATGGCCTTCGCGCCGAACAGACCGGCGGCGATCGCGAGGATCCCCGAGCCGCAGCCGTAGTCGAGCACGCGATCCCAGCCGGCCGCCTCGGCGCCGTGGCGCGCGATCCAGCGCAGGCACATGCGCGTCGTCGGATGCGTGCCGGTGCCGAAGGCCAGGCCCGGATCGAGCCGCATCACCTGCTTCGCCTGCGCGGGCGCTTCGTGCCAGGACGGCACGATCCAGAACTCCGGCGTGATCTCGACCGGCGCGAACTGCGACTGCGTCAGCCGGACCCAGTCCTGCTGCGCGATCGTCTGGATCGATTGGACGTGCACGTCCTCCGCCCAGTCCTGCGCGAGCAGCAGCGTCGCCGCCTCGGTCGCCTCCTCTTCGGTGGCGAACAGTGCCTTCACGACCGAACGATCCCAACCCGCGCGCGGCGCCGGCATGCCGGGTTCGCCGAACAGCGCGCGTTCGGCAGGGGTGTCGGCGTCGGCGTCCTCGACCGACACGGCCAGCGAGTCCACCTCCATCAGCGCGTCGCTGACGGTCTCGACGTCCTCTTCGCGGCAGATGAGTACGAGCTCGTGCAGCAGGGGATCGTTGGCGTGGTCTTCGCTCATGGCGGCTCCGGGACTTCGGTGGACTTCTGAAATGGAGAAGCCCTCAAGGCGGACTCGCGTCCACGCCTGAGGGCCTCGGTATTGTCGCTCAACGATCCGTGCCAGCTTCGCTTGGGTGTGGACCCGGCGGAGCCCGTGGAACTGGCTTTGCCAGGCCACCGGGCTCGCCTCTTGAGGGGCCGGCGAAGCCGGTCGGGGTGGTCAACGTTTATGCGCCGCCATCCATTGTTCGAGGTAATGGATGTCGGTGCCACCCTCGATGAACTTCGCATCGGCCATCAGCTCGCGGTGCAGCGGGATGTTGGTCTGGATGCCTTCGATGACGGTCTCCGACAGCGCGATCCGCATGCGGGCCAGCGCCTGCTCGCGGGTGTCGCCGTGGACGATGATCTTGCCGATCATCGAGTCGTAGTTCGGCGGCACGAAGTAGTTGGTGTACGCGTGCGAGTCCACGCGCACGCCAGGGCCGCCCGGCGGGTGCCACATCGTGATGCGGCCCGGCGACGGGATGAACTTGACCGGATCCTCGGCGTTGATGCGGCACTCGATCGAATGGCCGCGCATCGTGATGTTGCGCTGCGTGAAGGGCAGCTTCTCGCCAGCGGCGATGCGGATCTGCATCTGCACGATGTCGATGCCGGTCACCAGCTCGGTCACCGGGTGCTCGACCTGCACGCGGGTGTTCATCTCGATGAAGTAGAACTCGCCGTCCTCGTACAGGAACTCGAAGGTGCCCGCGCCGCGGTAGCCCATCTTCTTGCAGGCGGCGGCGCAGCGGTCGCCCACGCGCTCGATCAGTCGTCGCGGGATGCCGGGCGCCGGCGCTTCCTCGATGATCTTCTGGTGGCGGCGCTGCATCGAGCAGTCGCGTTCGCCCAGCCAGACGGCGTTCTTCTGCCCGTCGGCCAGCACCTGGATCTCCACGTGGCGCGGATGCTCCAGGAACTTCTCCATGTAGACCTGCGGATTGCCGAAGGCCGCGGCCGCTTCGGCCTTGGTCATCTGCACCGCGTTGACCAGGGCGGCCTCGGTGTGGACGACGCGCATGCCGCGTCCGCCGCCGCCGCCGGCCGCCTTGATGATGACCGGATAGCCGATCGCGCGGGCGATGCGGACGATCTCCTTCGGGTCGTCCGGCAAGGCGCCCTCGGAGCCGGGCACGCAGGGCACGCCGGCCTTGATCATGGCCTGCTTGGCCGAGACCTTGTCGCCCATGGTCCGGATGTTCTCCGGGGTCGGGCCGATGAAGGTGAAGCCGCTGCGTTCGACGCGCTCGGCGAAGTCGGCGTTCTCGGACAGGAAGCCGTAGCCGGGGTGGATCGCCTCGGCGTCGGTGACTTCGGCCGTCGCGATGATGGCCGGCATCGACAGGTAGCTCTGCGCGGACGGCGCGGGGCCGATGCAGACGGCCTCGTCGGCCAGCTTCACGTACTTCGCGTCGCGGTCCGCTTCCGAATACACGACGACCGACTTCACGCCCAGCTCGCGACATGCGCGCTGGATGCGCAACGCAATTTCGCCTCGATTGGCGATCAGGATCTTTTTAAACATCTGCGCCTCGGCTCAACTGCGTTGCCGCGCTGCGCGCGGACTGCGCTGTGGCTTCGCCGCAAGGCCTGCGGCCTTGTCCCCGCGATTCGCGATGAGGATCTTCTTGAACATCTCGGACCGCCTTACTCGATGACGATCAGCGACTGGCCGTATTCCACCGGCTGGCCGTTCTCGGCCAGGATCTTGACGATCGTGCCGGACTTGTCGGCCTCGATCTCGTTCATGATCTTCATCGCCTCGATGATGCAGATGGCGTCGCCTTCCTTGACCTGCTGGCCGATTTCGGCGAACGGCTTGGCATTCGGGCTGGACGCGCGGTAGAAGGTGCCGACCATCGGCGACTTCACGATGTGACCGGTCTCGACGGCCGGCGCCGGAGCGGCGACGGGCGCCGCGGCGGCGGCCGGCTGGGCCGCGACCGGCTGGGCGGCCACCTGCGGCGCGGCCTGCATCACGGGCATGGCGGCCACGAGGGGCTGGCCATCGGACTTGACGATGCGCACCTTGCCATCGGCCTCGGTGATTTCAAGTTCAGAAATGTTCGACTCGGACACGAGGTCGATCAGGGTCTTGAGCTTGCGCAAATCCATAAGAACTCTCCAACGGGGATCGGTGATCGGTGGTGATCTTCGGTGATGTCTTCCGGTCCGCGACGGGGATCGACGGACCGCGGCGCTCAGGTGGACGAGGCTGGCCGGCTCAACTGCTGGATCGCGAACTGCAGCGCCAGCCGGTAACCGGTCGGGCCCAGGCCGCAGATCACGCCCTCCGCGAGCGCCGACAGGTAGCTGTGATGCCTGAACGGCTCGCGCTTGTGGATATTGGACAGGTGCACCTCGACGAACGGCAGCGCCACCGCCGCCAGCGCATCGCGGATCGCGACGCTGGTGTGGGTGTAGGCCGCCGGATTGATCAGGATGAAGCGCGTTCCATCGCGACCCGCCGCCTGAATGCGGTCCACCAGCGCACCTTCATGGTTGCTCTGATAGCTCTCCAGAGCTACGCCGGCTTCCTGCGCGATCTGGCGAAGATCTGTATCGATCTCCGCCAAAGTGGTCGCGCCATACACCCCAGGCTCGCGGGTGCCGAGCAGATTGAGGTTGGGGCCGTGTAGTACCAGGACTTGCATTCAGCGACCGGTCCCGCCAATTAGAGCGAAGACACTAGAAGCGTAAAAGGGTGGACTTTACGCGTTTTGAGACCAGATCCCGGCAGCAGCCCAAAAATAAAGAGCTTGACCGGCCCTGGGGCGGTCGCTATGGCTGCGGACCGCCGCTTCTAGGGGTTGACCCGGGGTCAGACTTTGCTGGCGCGCGCCATCGCGCGCAGTTCCTCAAGATTCGTCGCACCCAGTTTGCGCCAGATTGGTTCCCCTTGGATACCGAAGGCGACGGTAAATGGCAGACCGCCCTTGGCGTTGCCCAAGGTCTTCGAGAGATCAGTGCCAGTGAATCCCGCCAGCGCCACGGGGAACTTCAGCGGGATCTTCTCCAGGAATCCTCGCACCGGCGTCGGCGCGTCGACGGCCAGACCGAGCACCTGCCAACCCTGCGCGCTGAACTCGTCGTGGAATTGGTTGATCTCAGGCAGCTCCTTGACGCAGGGCGCGCACCACGTTGCCCAGAAATTCAGCAGCAGCGGCTTACCGCGCAGATGTTTGGCCGGCTGATAGGTCTGCTGATCGAGGGTGTCGAAGCTGGCATTCCAGAACGCCGCAGCTTCCGCCGACAACGGGCCGGACGGCGCGCCGCCTCCCGGGCCGCCTTCCGCCGCCTGCTTTTCATGATGCAGGGCGAGATACGTGCCCGCGCCTGCCGCCACCAGGCCAGCGGCGCCCAATCCCAGAACAGCGCGTCGTTGCATTCAGTCGTCCTTCGAATTCATCAGTTGGCGCAGCGCGCCGAGGTCGCCGCGTTCGGTCCGGCCACGGGCATCGGGCTTGAGCCCGCCGCGCAGGTCGTCATGGTCCAGGATGGTCAGGGCGATCGCGACGCGTTCGTTCAGCGCGCGACAGGGCGCGTCGAGGATCAACTGGTCCACCGTCTCGCCCTTCGCATTGCGCGACTGGCCGACGTCGAAATCGATGCCCTGGTTCAGCAGCGCGATCTCCGCCGATTTGCTGTCATCGCAATACAGCTGCAGGTGGATGTGGGACAGCCGCGTCGCCGTGCCGCGCCAGACGGCGCCGGTCAGGTGCGGCCGGAACTCCGCCAAGCGCTCCATCCAGACGGCGGCCAGCTCTCGTAGCGCCTGCAACTCGGCGGGCTGGGTATCGGCGCAGAAGATGTCCAGATACTCGCGGACCTGGTCCTCGAGTTCATCGTTGTTGGGCAGCGCGGTCCGGGGCGGCAGCCCCAGCACCTTCAGCGCGCGGGACTTGGCGGGGCCGTATTCCAGGCCTTCCTCCACCACCAGCCGGGCGGCGGTGGCGGCAATCTCAATCGTCAGTTCGGATGTCATGGCGGTCTCCCGGCCCGGGGCGGGCGGTCCGGAGGGCGCGAACAAAAGCGCCTGAAAAGCGGTCAGGGTACCTCGACCGCGCCCATCCGGGCCTCGATGGTGCCAGCACGGCCGAGCACGTAGGGCGAACCTGGGCGTTTCTCGAACCGCTTCGGCGCCGGGAGCATCACCGCCAGCCGGGCGGCCTGGTTCGGCCCGAGCCGGGACGCGTCGATGCGGTAGTAGTGACGCGCCGCCGCCTGGGCGCCGAACACGCCTTCGCCCCACTCGACGTTGTTCAGGTAGATCTCCAGGATGCGCTGCTTGCTGAGCATCGCCTCCAGCATCAGCGTCAGCACCAGTTCCTGGCCCTTGCGCGCCAGGTTGCGCTCGGAATTCAGGAAGAGGTTCTTGGCCAGTTGCTGCGAGATCGTCGACCCGCCGATGATCTTGGGAACGGGCGGCGGCTTGGCGGGATTGATCCTGGCGAGCCGTGCGGCGCGCTTGTCGGCCTGCTCCTGCGCACGTTGGTTCTTGTCCCAGGCCTTCTCGAGCGCGTCCCAGTCGACGCCGCCGTGTTCGTTGAAGCCGGCGTCCTCGCTGGCGATCACGGCGCGCTTGAGGTTGCGGCTGATCAGGGCGTCGTCGACCCACTGCTGGGACCAGAGGATCTGATGCTTCTCGCGCAGCAGCCGCATCGCTTCGGAGCGCTGGAAGGTCGTCGACTGCGGCGACACGACCGCCATCAGCGCGATGCGCGCCGCGAAGAAGAGCTGCAGGCAGAGGACGCTGACCAGCAGCATCCCGGCGAAGCGCCAGAACTGTTTCATGCCTCGAGGCCTCAGTGGGAGACCAGCCGCTGGCGGAGGTCCGCGAGCACGGTCGCGCTGTCGGGGCGCACGCCGCGCCAGAGGAGGAAGGCTTCGGCAGCCTGCTCGACCAGCATGCCCAGGCCGTCGCGCGTCGCGCCGCCGGGGCCGGCTTGATCGGCCGCCCAATTCAGGAACGGCATCGCGGACGGGCCATACATCATGTCGACAGCCAGACCGCCGCGCGCGAGCACCAACGCCTCCGGATCGGGCAGCGGGAGGCCGGCGCCGCTGAGCGAGGCGCTGGTGCCATTGATCAGCACGTCGTGCCGGCCGTCGGGCGCGGCCTCGTCGAGGCCCCCGGCGCTCAGGCGCACGCCGTGCTCGGCGGCCCAGGCGCGATGGCTGTCGGCGAGCGCCAGAGCCTTGTCGGCGTTGCGGTTGATGATGCGGATCACCGCCGGTCGCCCGGTGATCAGACTGCCGAGCACGCCCGCCGACGCGCCGCCGGCGCCGATCAGCAGCACGCGCTGACCCTGCAGCGGACGCGCGGCATTGCGCTCGATGTCGGCGAGGAGACCGGCGCCGTCGGTGTTGTCGCCGAGCCAGCCGCCCGCCGACGCATCGTCGAAGCGGAAGGTGTTGACCGCGCCGGCCAGTTGCGCGCGCGGCGTCCTGCGTGCGGCCAACCGGAAGGCTTCGAACTTGAACGGCACGGTGACATTGCAGCCGCGACCGCCGGCGGCGACGAACGCACGGATCGACGCCTCGAAACCCTCGAGCGGGCAGAGCAGCCGCTCATAGACCAGCGACTGGCCGGTCTGCGCGGCGAAGGTGGCATGGATCTCGGGGGAGCGGCTGTGCGCCACCGGATTGCCGGCGACCACGTAGCGGTCGACGCCGGCGCTCTCAGGGGAAGTCGGCTTGGAGGCCGGGCCGGAAGTCGATGCGGATGGATCAACGCTCATGACAGTTCCATGGAAACAGGACGACCGACGTGTTGACGCTCAGGACGGTTGGGAGCTGAGCGTCGTCTCCACGCTTTCATCGCGGTTGAACCGGAAGCGGAAGGTCATCACGAGGACCTCCGCGCCGCGCCGCATCTCCGACGTGAACTGCCCCAACGGCCCGCTCGCCCGCACGATGGCGACGGCGCGGCGGTCCAGCACCGCGTTGCCCGAGCCCTGGACGATCTCCGTCTCGACGACGCGGCCGCGGTAGTCGACCTGGATGTTCATCGTGAGCTCGCCATAGAGCTTGCGGCCCTGGTAGCTGGGGAAGTCGCGCGTGCCGCGCGCCTCGATCCGACGACGCAGCTGGTCGTAATAGAGCGCATGCACGGTCTCGCGGGTGGCGGACTCACATAGCGCTTCTTCGGCCGCGCGTTCTCGGTGTTCACGCGCTTCTCGATCTCGGCCAGCGTCTGGACCAGCTGCCGGCGGTGTTCGGCGATCTGGCGGCCCTCGGCGGTGCTCTTCTCCCGCGCGGGATCCGGCGGCGGCAGCATGGCCAGCTGCCGGCGCAGCACGGTCAGCAGCTGTTCCTGCGCCTGCTGCAACTGCTGGATCTGGCTCTTCTGGAGCTCGATGCTGTCGCCGGTCTCCTCGATCGGCGAGGGCGCCAGCGGCGAGGTCGCCCGCACGTTGGCGGACATTTCGCCGCCGCCGGCCAGGTTGGCCTGCGCGAGCGCCTGGGCCTTGGACGGCGCTTCCTGGCCGCGCGCGTTGACGAGGATCACCTCGAGCGGCTCGTCCTGGAAGATCCGGTCGAACTGCTCCGGCGCGACCAGCTTCAACGTTCCCAGGCCCAGGTGCACCCCGGCCGAGGCGATCAGCGCGTAGTGCAAAAGGCTGAGCTTGGGCATCTTGAAATGGAAGGATCAGGAAGCGGCGGGCGCGGGCGCGGACGAGGTCGGCGCCGCGCCGTCGCCGCCCTTCGCGGTGTCGGAGCCGTCGTCGTTGACGTCGATCGCCAGCGTCAGCACGCCGCTGGGTTCCTCGTCCTCGTCGGCGCCTTCGTCGGCCTGGGCCGGTGCGGCCTCGGCGTCGAGGCGTTCGACCAGGTTGGCATGCAGATCCAGCGTCAGCTCATCGAGTCCCGTGATGCGCACCTTCACGTGCGCGTTGCGCGGCAGGCTTTCGCAGCCGAGCGCGCGGAACACCAGCGGCAGTTCGTCGGCGCGGACCAGGCCGTCCTTCAGCACGGACGCGGTCAGTTCGGTGATGCCCTGCTGCTGCAGATAACGCAGCGTCCAGTAGCGCTCGATGCCGGACTGGAAACCGTTGTACGCGCTGTACGCCGCGTCGAAGCCCGAGATGATCGAGAACAGCTGCGCGTCCTTCGGCTTGAACGGTGCGGCCAGCGCGGCCGTCTTGCCGTGGCGGGCGCACGCGATGATCTGCCACTGGTTCACCAGGTCGACATAACGGCGCAGCGGCGACGTCGCCCAGGTGTACTGCGCGACGCCCATGCCGGCGTGCGGCGCGGGCTTGGTGCCCATGCGGACCTTGATGCCGGGGGCGAGGCTGGCCTGGCTGCGGTAGATGCCGGGCACGCCGCACTCGGCGAGGAAGCCGCCCCAACTGGAGTTGGCCAGGATCATCGCCTCGGCCACGATCAGGTCCAGCGCGGTGCCGCGCTTGCGCGTCGTGATGCTGACCTGTTCGGCACCGGCGGGTTCGACCCCCTCGTTGTCGAGACGGAAGTTGTAGTCGGGCCGGTTGAAGGTCTCGGGCTTGCCGCGCACGACCTCGCGCTTGGACTTGAGGTCCTTGGCGAGCCGGTAGGCGAAGGCCAGTTCCGGCGCGAAGTCGTAGTCGGCCGGCGCGTCGCCGGTCAGCGTCGCGTCGGTGATGACGTCGTCGAGCTTGTCGTGGCGCAGGTTGGCCGCGATGGGCACGCGGTCGAGCCTGGTCTCACGCGCGGTGATCTCCAGCGTCGCCTCGTCCATCGTCAGGTAGATGCTGACGGCGGGGCAGTCACGGCCCTCGATCAGCGTGTAGGCCTGGACGACGTCGTCCGGCAGCATCGTCAGCTTCCAGCCCGGCATGTAGACGGTGGAGAAGCGCTCGCGGGCGACCTTGTCGACCGGCGAGTCCGGCTGGATGGCAAGACCGGGCGCGGCGATGTGCACGCCGAAGATCACCGTGCCGGTGCCCAGGCCCTGGACGGACAGCGCGTCGTCGATCTCGGTCGTGGCCGAGTCGTCGATCGAGAAGGCGCGGACCGGAGCGAGCGGCAGCGCGTCCTTGATCTCGGGCGCGGACAGCGCAGGGAAGTTCGTGCCCTTCGGGAAATGCTCGAAGAGGAAGCGCTTCCAGTGGAACTGGTAGGGGCTGGCGATCGCGCCGGCGTCCTTGAGCAGGTCCAGCGGTGCCTTGTGGCTGCGCTTGGCGGCCTCGACGACGGCCTTGTACTCCGGGCCGTTCTTGTCGGGGCGGAACAGGATCTTGTAGATCTGGTCGGCGATCGGCGCCGGGCACTGGCCCTCGGCCAGTTCGGCGGCCCACTGCTCGATCTGCGCGGCGATCTGCTTCTTGCGCTCGATGCCGAGCAGGGCGGCCTTGACGGTCTCGGCCGGCGCCTTCTTGAACTGGCCCTTGCCCATGCGGCGGAAGTAGTGCGGCGCCTCGAACAGCCGGAACAGCGCGCCGGCCTGCTGGGCGAGCGTGGACTTGGCGTCGAAGTAGTCGCGGGCGAGGTCGGCGAAACCGAACTCGCCTTCGGGCGCGAACTCCCAGGCCAGATCGAGGTCGATCTCCTCGGCCAGACGCTGTCCGTCCGCGATCAGTTCGGCCGGGAGGGCTTGTCGAACTTGAGCAGGACATGGGCGGTCTTCACTTTGACGCGCTTTCCGGATTCGAGCTCGATCTGCATCGAGGAATCGGCTTCGGACAGGATGCGGCCGGCGAGGAATTTTCCGGCGTCTTCGAACAGGGCAAACATAGAGGGCGGATTGTCGCTGATCGTGGAGGGGGTGCCGGGTGGGTGCGCGTGGGGGGCGTGTCAATTCGTTGTCAACACGCGGTCACGCCACTGACGCAGACTCGCCGCGCACTCCGCGCGCCCATGCCCCCACGCTTCCACACCCTCATCGCCGCCCAGTTCTTTTCCGCCCTGGCCGACAACGCGCTCCTGATCGTCGGCATCGCGCTGCTGCGCGAGATGGGGCAGCCGGTCTGGTGGGCGCCGCTGCTGAAGCTGTGCTTCACGCTGGCCTACGTGGGGCTGGCGCCGGTGGTCGGGCTGATCGCGGACGCCTGGCCCAAGGTCGCGCTGATGACCTGCATGAATGGCCTGAAGGCGATCGGCGTCGGCGCGATGGCGGCGGGGCTGGATCCGCTGCTCGCGTTCGGGATCGTCGGCACCGCCGCCGCCTGCTACGCGCCGGCGAAGTACGGGTTGATCACCGAGATCGTGCCGCCGACGCGGCTCGTGGCGGCGAACGGCTGGATCGAGGTCTCGGTCGTGTGCTCCGTGCTGCTGGGCACGATGGTGGGCGGGCTGCTGGTCAGTCCCTGGTGGATGGCGGCGATCGGGGAACTGGGCGTCGCCCGGCCGCTGACGGCGTCGCTCTGCGCGCTTCTCGGGGTCTACGCGCTGGCCGCGGTGCTGCAGCTCCGGGTGCCGGAGAGCGGCATCGTCTATCCGAAGCCGCCACGCCGCCTGCGCGAGATCCTGCGTGATTTCCGGACCTCGAACCGGGCCTTGTGGCGCGATCGCTTGGGCGGGCGGCTGTCGCTGTCGATGACGACGCTGTTCTGGGGCGCGGGTGCGACGCTGCAGCTGGCGGTCCTCCAATGGGCGCAGGACGTGCTGGGCTTGCGGCTCAACCAGGGCGCCTACCTGCAGGCGACGGTGGCGATCGGCGTCGTCGCGGGGGCAGGTCTTGCGGGACGATGGATCGCGCTGCACCACTCGTTGCGAGTCATGCCGCTCGGTCTGATGCTGGGCGCGCTGATGCTGGCGACGCCGTGGGTGACTTCCTTGGGTTGGGCCTTGCCGGCGATGGTGATGGTCGGCGCGGTCGGGGGAGCCATGGTCGTGCCGATGAATGCACTGCTGCAGCACCGCGGCGTGCAGATCCTGAGCGCCGGCCGGTCGATCGCCGTGCAGGGGTTCAACGAGAACCTGAGCATCCTCCTGATGCTCGGCGTCTACGCACTGCTGCAGGCCATGGGCGTACCGCTGGTCTGGCTGATGAGCGGACTCGGCGTCGTCGTGTTCACGGGCGTGCTGATCTTGATGATCCGCCGTCGTGCGCGGCGTGAAACCCCGTCCGACGACGTTGTGGAAGGTGGGATCGCCGGTTGAGTCGGTGGAGCGGGACGAAGAGCGCCCGGGGCCGGCGGCGTCGTCCGCCTTGGGGCGCCAACTCGCGACGCTCACCTGCGGTTCGCTCTGCTCGAACAGACGGCGCCCAGTCAGATGGGGAAGGCGGACAACGCCGCCGGCCCCGGGCGCCCTTCGTCAGCAGCGAGCGGTTCAGTGCGCGCGGGCTTCGAGACCAGAGAGGTGGGAGCCGGCGCGCAGCGCCACGGAAGTGCCGTCGATCGCGGAGGCGTAGACCTGCTCGATGCCCTGAACGATGCCGTCCCAGTCGAGCGATTCCGCGCTGCCACGTGCCGCGAGGCTCATGGCGCGGAGCCTTGGCAGGTCGTCCAGCAGGGCCAGCGTGCGCGTCTGGAAGCTCGTGGGATCGTTGAACGGCGCAAGCCCGCCGTTGATGCCGTCGCGCACGAGCAATGCCGCCGCGGCGTACTGGTAGGCCATCACCGGCAGGCCGCTGGCCAGCGCCTCTGGCGTGACGTTGCCGTAGGTCTCGGTGATGCTGGGGAAGGCGAACAGGTCGCCGCTGGCGTAGCAGGCGGCGAGGTCCTCACCGTGTTTCATGCCGGCGAAGACGACGTTGGACGACGGCGGCAGGAGTTGCTGGAAGTCGGCTCGCGCCGGTCCGTCGCCGACCAGCACGAGCCGCGCGCGCGGATGGCGCTGACGGACTGCCGGCCAGAGATCGACGAGCAACTGGAGATTCTTCTCCGCGGCGAGCCGGCCGACGTGCAGCACCACGGGATCGCCGGGCGCTGCGCCCCAGCTGTCGCGCAGCGCGTCGCTGCGGCGCGAGGGGTGGAAGAGCTGCGTGTCGACGCCGCGCGCGATGACGCTGACGTGGCGGAAGCCTTGCGCCATCAGTTCGCCGGCGAGGGCGGCGTTGGGCACCATCGTCGAGTGGCAGCGGTTGTGGAACTTGCGCAGATAGGCGAGCAGCGGCCGGCGCAGCCAGCCGATGCCGTAGTGCTGGGCGTAGGCGTGGAAGTTGGTGCGGAACTCCGACACCACGGGCAGCTTGAGCTGCCTTGCGGCCTGGAGTGCCGACCAGCCCATCGGACCTTCGGTCGCGATGTGGACGATGTCGGGGCGCTTGCTGGCCCACAGGTTGACCAGCGTGCGCTTGGACACGACGCCCATGCGAAGGTGCGGGTAGCGCGGCACGGCCAGGCCGCGCATCAGCACCTCGTCGACGGGCGCGTCGGGCACCGGCGGCGTGCCGGCGGGCGCCTGTCGGGGGCGCAGCAGCTGCACCGCGTGGTCGCGGGCCTGGAGGCCCTGGACGACGCAGGCGATGCTGCGCGCCACGCCGTTGACCTCGGGCGGATAGGTCTCCGTCACGACCGCGACGCGGAAATGCCGCTGACGCGTGGGGAGCTCGTCGACTTCGAGTTCGATCGGCGGTGTCGTCATGGCGCGGATGATGGGTCGCGAACGCAACAGTTCTGTGACGGTCCTGTCCGTCACGCGCCTGACACGGCCGATCGACACAGTCGCCACGCGTCCGTCATCGATGCATCACCGGGCCATCACGGCACTGACATCGACCGGCGTCACGCTCACCGCTCATTTCAAGGACGAGGCCCCCATGAAGGACTTTCTGGCACTTCTGAATGAACAGCGTTGGGACGACCACCGCTACTACCACCATTGCCGCATCAACCAGTCGCTGCATCTGCTGAGCGCCTGCTGCTTCGTGGTCGCCTACGGGCTGTTGCTGGTCGATCCCGCGTGGTCGGCGCTGCTGGCGTGGGGCGTGTCGATGACCAGCCGCCAGGCCGGCCATTTCTTCTTCGAGCCCAAGGGCTACGACCACGTCAACCAGGCGACGCACGAGCACAAGGAAGAGATCAAGATCGGCTACAACCTGCGCCGCAAGGTCGTGCTGATGGCGCTGTGGGCCGCCTCGCCGGTCGCGCTGTGGCTGCAGCCGGGCCTGTTCGGCCTGTTCGCGCCGGCCGCCAGCTTCACCGAGTACCTGCATCAGCTCGGCCTCGTGTGGTTCTGGCTGGGCGTCGGCGGTCTGGTGTTCCGCGTCCTGCAGCTGGCGGTGATCCGCGACCTGCGCACCGGGCTGGCCTGGGCGACGAAGATCATCACGGACCCCTTCCACGACATCCAGCTCTATCACCGGGCACCGTTGCAACTGTTGCGCGGTGAGCGGCTGGATCCCGCGTTGTGGCCGCGCGACGATGGGCACAATGCCGGGAACGGCGAACAGGCGGCCTGATCCACCAGGGATGACACGTGCCGCGATCCTCCTTGCGGGGATCGCGCACAGATGCGGGACCGGCCGGTTCGCCGGAAGAAGGAGTTCCCGCATGTGTGGAGTTGAACGGCGCCTTCGGGCGCCGATGTCGTTGGCGGTGGTCCTTGCGACCGCGGCCGCCGTGCTGGCCGGCTGCGCCAGTCCGATGCCGAACACCGGCAACCAGCGGGTCACGGGCGGTCCGATCGTCTTCACGAAGGTGGGTCACGGCGAGCCGACGGTCGTCCTGCAATCGGGGCTCGGCGATGGTCGTGATCCGTGGGCGACGGTGCTGAACGAGCTGCGTGCCGACCACAGCGTGTTCGCCTACGACCGCCCCGGCTACGGCGACAGCACGGCCACGCCGCCGGTGCCGCGCAATCCCTGCGGGATCGCGACCGAACTGCACGGACTGCTGCAGAGCGCCGGCATCAAGCCGCCGTACGTGCTGGTCGGCCATTCGATCGGCGGGGCTGTACCAGTACGCGTTCTCGCGGTTGTATCCGGACGAGGTGGCGGGCATCGTGCTCGTCGATGCGACGCATCCGCTGCACCTGCGACGCATGCAGGTCGAGGTACCGGTGATGGCCAACATGCTGGACAGCATGAGCCGGCGGGTGTTCCGGGGCATGATGCAGGCGGAGTTCCTGCAGCAGCAGGACTGCATCGACACGCTGTGGCAGAAGCCGCGGCCGAACGTGCCGGTGCGGGTGTTGACGCGCACGGTCTATTCGCCGACGGAAATGGCGAGCGGGTTCGAGACGATGGTGCACAACCTGGAGCCGAACTGGCTGCCGCTGGTCGGCGGCAAGGAACTTCAGCCGGTCGAGGGATCGGGTCACTACATCCAGCGGGACAAGCCGGAGGTCGTCGTGAAGGCGATCGAGGAGGTGGTCAAGGAGGCGCGGGAGCGCGCTCGTCCTTCCCCGGAAACAGCCCTCGGATCACTCCCAGGAACGCCGCCAGCACGCTGAAAGGAAGCGCAGGGCCAGTCGCGCCGTGGAGAAAGGTGTCCTGGAAGAGCGGGATGCCCTTCTTCTCGAGGCGCCAGGCCTGCGCGAAGAACATGAGCTTCTGAAGCTTCATCGAGTTCAGATCGCGCAGACGACCGTCGAGCGCGCGCCCGATGAAGGCGTTGGCAACGCAAAAGGTGGAATACATGTGACAACTCCCAATGGCACACGCAAATGCGCATGCAAGGCGGAGCAGTCTAGGAATCGCGCGGCGCCCAGGACAACGGGGCGCTCTGACATTCGTCAATGAATGTCGAGGCGCCCCGCCTTGTGGGGAGTCATTGGGGAGTCATGGGGGATTCGCGGGGGATGCCTGCAGCCCCTGGTCGATGGCTGACTCGCCGTGATCGTCAGCTGTGCAGCCCGAGCGTCTCCATCAGCAGCCGGCGCTTGATCGCCTTGTTGGTCGGCAGCGCCGGGTTGCTCCACCAGCCGCCGTCGCGCATCGCACGGGCCGCGGCGACGATGCGGCGCTGGACTTCGTCGAAGTCCGCGTCGCTGAAGTCCAGGCTGAAGATGAGCCGGCCCGTGCCGACCCAGCTCAGTGCCAGGCCTTGCTCGCGCAGGAAGTACTGCAGCATCCAGTTGTAGCGCGACGGCTCCGTGTAATAGAGCGTCCAGATCGACGACATGTTGGCAGCGCGCAGCGGCAGCTGTTCTGCCTCGAGCGCCGCGTTCAACCGCGCGCGCCGGCCATCCTGCTGCTCGTCCTGTTCATCGAGCCGACGCAGGCGGTCGGGGTCCTCCAGCGCGTCGAGGAACACCGACATCGCGCCCATCACGTACGGATGCGTGTTGAAGGTGCCGCGCGCGAAGCAGACATCGGCGGGACGTTCGTCGCGGAAGCGCTTCATCCACGCCGCGCGGCCGCAGACCACGCCGACCGGCAGGCCGCCGCCCAGCGTCTTGCCGTAGGTCACCAGGTCCGCCTGCACGCCGAAGTAGGCCTGCGCGCCACCCGCGCCGAGGCGGAAGCCCATGAACACCTCGTCGAAGATGAGCGCGATGCCGCGCTCGGTGCAGACCTGCCGCAGCTCGCGCAGCCAGGCGGCATAGGCGGCCTTGTCGTAGGACGCGCGGCGGGAGCTGTCGACCAGCGAGCCGTCGCCCGGCGCCGGCTTGTTGGGATGCAGCGCCTGCAGCGGATTCACCAGCACGCAGGCGATGTCGCGCCGCGTGCGCAGCACCTGCAGGCTGCGTTCATGCATGTCGCGCAGCGTGTAGGTGCGCTCGGCGGGCAAGGGATTGCCGGGGCCCGGCTGCGCCTCGTCCCACCAGCCGTGGTACGCGCCGCAGAAGCGCACCAGGTGCGTTTTCCCCGTGTGGTACCGCGCCAGCCGCACCGCCTGCATCACCGCCTCGGTGCCGGACATGTGGAAGGAGAGCTGGTCCATCCGCGCGTGCGACAGGATGCGGCGCACGTTGTCCTCGACCAGCGGGTGATAGACGCCGAGCACCGGTCCCAGCGCGTCCACGCGCGCCGCGCCCTCGGCGATGCAGCGCTGATAGAACGCGTAGCCGAACAGGTTCACGCCGTAGCTCCCGGCCAGGTCGATGAAGCGCTCGCCGTCGAAGTCGGTCAGCCAGTGGCCGTCGCTGGCGACCATCACCGGCCCCAGCGGCAGCTCGCGCTGCACGAGCGGGCTGAACGACGGCGGTACCCGGTAGCTGCTGGTGAACTGCAGGTCGGGGAGCGACGGCTTCATCGACTGCGTCGCGGCGATGCTGCGCGCGTGGCGCGTCTTCAGCGTGTGCGACAGCGCGGCGAAGCTGGATCGCCGCGTCGCGACGATGTCGGCCGGCGCGTCGTCGGCGTTGAAGAAGTGCGCGTCGTCGAAGCGCTGCGTCGGCATCAGGCGCGCCAGCCGCACCGCCATGCGCGAGTGACCCGCCAGCGATGGATGCTTCGCGCGGGAGAGCTGCAGGCGTCGCCAGCCGGTCGGCGCGTAGTACAGCGCCAACAGTCCCGCCGCCGCCGCGGCGACGGGCAACAGGTCAAAGGTGAAGAACGTCGTCGACATGGGCATGGGCCTCCGGAGCCTCGTTCAGCTGTCACACAGCGTTGGCAAATTACCGGGGTGTATCCGACGGAATTGACATGTCAATGAAACTGGCCCGCTTTCGCGACCGTCTGACCCAGCAGGAGTCCCTCAACTTCCTCCTCACCAACCGGGTGCCCCGCCTGGCGCTGACCCGCTTCATGGGCCGGTACGCCCGGATCGACAGCCCGGCGTTGACGCGTTTCAGCGTCGCGGTCTGGCGGATGTTCACCGACCTCGACCTGAGCGAGGCCGAGCCGCCCGCCCACGGCTACCGCTCGCTGCGGGACGTGTTCACGCGCCGGCTGAAGCCGGGACGGCGGCCGGTCGACCCGGCGCCGGCCACGATCGTGAGCCCCTGTGACGCCATCGTTGGGGCGCACGGCCCGGTCACGCGTGGGATGGCGCTGCAGGCCAAGGGCATGGACTACCGCATCGCCGATCTGTTCGGCGATGCCACGCGCGCCGCGCCCTATCTCAACGGCACCTATGTGACGCTGCGGCTGACCTCGGCGATGTACCACCGCTTTCACGCGCCGGCCGACCTGCGCATCCAGCGCGTCACGCACATCGCGGGCGACACCTGGAACGTCAATCCGATCGCGCTCAAGCGCGTGGAGCGGCTGTTCTGCCGCAACGTCCGTGCCGCCCTCGAATGCACGCTGCCCGACGGCACGCCGATCGCGCTGGTGCCGGTGGCGGCGATCCTGGTCGCCAGCTTGAGGCTGCATGCGCTGGACCTGACCTTGCGCCCGGACCACCCCGGTCCGCATCGCTTCGAGGTGGGCCACGATCACGCGCGCGGCGAGGAGATGGGCTGGTTCGAGCAGGGCTCGACGATCATCGTGTTCCTGCCGCCGGGCGTGAACCTGTCGACCGGCTTGCAGACCGGGCAGCGGGTCCGCATGGAGAGGCGATCGCGCGTCTACCATCCGCCGATGGCGATGAATGACACGACGCAGCTCCCGGGGGGATTGACCGGTCCCTATGCCGGCCCGTATGGCGGAGACGAGCACGGCCTGATCTGCGGCTTCTGGATCCATCCGGACCGGCCGACCGAGGCGCTGCCGACGCTGGCGCAGGCCCAGGCCCGGCTCGCCGAGCCGGACGGCGGCTATCTCTGGCTGCACCTGAACCTGGCGCATGCGGGCGCGCTGCCCTGGCTGCGCCGCAATGCCGCACTGGCCGAGAGCTTCGACGAGGCGCAGCAGCAGGGCTCGCGCTCGTCGCGGATCGAGCGCGTCGGCGACCACCTGTTCGCCGTGCTCAACGACGTGACCTTCGATTTCGCCTTCGACGTGGGCGATGTCTCGACGCTGTGGATGCAGGTCAGCGAGCACCTGGTGCTGAGCGTGCGGCGCGCGCCGCTGCGCTCGGTGGATCGGCTGCGGATGGCGATCAAGCGCGGCGACCGGCCGCGGTCCAGCGTCGCGCTGCTCGACCACCTGCTGCGCGACCAGGCCGACGAGCTCCAGCGCATCGTGCGCCAGGCCACCGAACGGGTCGACGACATCGAGGATGCGCTGCTCGCCGGGCGTCATGCCGGCCACGGTTCCGAGGTCGCCGCGCTGAGGCGGCTGATGGTGCGCTTGCAACGGTTGCTGGCGCCGGAGCCGAGCGCGCTGCTGCGCATGCTGTCGAATCCGCCGGGGTGGGTCGCCGAGCGCGACAAGCAGCAGCTGCAGCAGGCCAGCGAAGAATTCGCGCTGGTGCTGCGCGACATCCAGGCGCTGCAGGAGCGGATCCGCGCGGTGCAGGACGAGACCTCCGCACGTGTCGCGCAGGAGAACAACCAGACGCTGTATGTGCTGACGATGGTCACCGTGCTGGCGCTGCCGATCAACCTGATCAGCGGCCTGTTCGGCATGAACGTCGGCGGGCTGCCGCTGCTGGCGCATCCGCACGGGTTCTGGGTCGTCGTCGGATTGATCGTGCTGCTCACCGGCCTGGTGACCTTGCTGCTCCTGAAGGCGACGGGCCGGAGGAAGTAGCGGCGACGGCATGTCCCGCCGGGACGTGTGCGCGGGCGAGACCGGCGATAGCCGCCGGGAATGACCGTCCCGCCGATTGGCATGACCGATGGTCCCGGGGCGCTCCCACAATGCGCGCGACTTCACGCCGCCGCGCCGCCATGACCTTCCCGCCGCATCGATGCCTTGTCCACGCCGTGCTCGCGACGGCAACGGCGTTCGTTCCCGCGCTCGCCGCCGCGCAGTCGTGCGAGGCCCCCGGGTACGGCCCCCGACGTCGGCGCGCGCATCGCGTCGATCGCGATGCAGGAGTACCAGCGCTTCAACGGCCATCGCATCGATGCACGCGGACATCTGTGGAAGTTCGGCTCGGTGGAGACGGAGACCGAACCGCTGCGCACCGCCGATGGCGATGTCGCGCCGCCCGCCGATCGCTACGCATGGCGACGTGTGTGGCACTACTGGCAGACGCTGGACCAGCATCGGCCCGGCCTCCTCGGCCAGCGCGACCTCAAGTGGGCGCCGGACCTGCTCGACGATCCGGTGTCGGCCGGCAGGAGCCGCGTCGACGCATTGGGCCCGCTGCTCGCCGCCGTGCCGGCAGACGCGCCGCAGGCGGAGCAGATGCGCGAGGCGCTCGTGCGGACCGCCATCTCCGATTCGCCATGGTCAGGCGCGTTCATCTCGTTCGTGATGCACGAGGCGGGGCTGAGCGACCAAGCCTTCCATTTCTCCGGCGCCCACGCCGTCTACATCGGCGGCGCGCTGCGCGAGACGCCGGGCTACGCCTTCCGCGCCTGCGACATCCGGCGCACCGCGCCGCGCGTCGGCGACTTGATCTGCTACTCGCGCGGCCGGCCGGTGCTCGATACCTTCGCGGATTGGCAGGCCCTGGCCGATCGCATCGACAACCGCACCAAGTCGCACTGCGATGTCGTGGTGTCGGTCGACCGCCGCGCGCTGAAGATCGAATCGATCGGCGGCAACGTGCTGCAGGCCGTGACCCGTCGCCAGCTGATGGTCAACGAGGCGGGCCTGCTGTCCCGTCGCCACTACGCGAGTGCCCCGACGAACCGGCCGCGTCCCGGCAGCCCTTGCGCCGAGGACGTCACCTGCGAGAAGTCCGATCTCAACCAGCAGCACTGGAGCGTCCTGCTGCAGCTGCGCTGAAGCACTTCCAATCGCCGGTCAGAGGCCGAGGAAGGCGGTCAGTTCGTCCAGGTAGTCGTCGAAGTCGGCCAGGCCATGGTCGCTGCCTTCGAGCAGCTTGATCCGGCAGGACGCGTAGCGCGCGTGCATCTCGCGCCAGTCGAGCACCTCGTCGCCCTTGGCGATCACCGCGAGCATCCGGTCGGGATGCGCCAGCGTGCCTGCATTCAGCGCGACGAGTTCGTCGACGAACTCGGGCCGGAAGAAGAAGCGCTCCTCCGGGTTCTGCCAGCAGGTCTGTTCGCCGATGTAGTGGGCGAGGTCCCGGGCCGGATCCACAGCCGGATTCAGCAGCACGGTCCGCGCGCCGGTGTGCTGCGCGACCCAGGTGGCATAGAACCCGCCGAGCGAACTTCCCATCACGGCCATCGTGTCGCGCGGCCAGTCGCGGATCAGCGTGTCGACGAGCGCCATCGCCTCGCGCGGCGACGGCGGCAGCTGCGGGCACACGAAGACCAGGTCCGGACGGTGTTCCGCCGTCCATCGCGCCATCCGCAAGGCCTTCGCCGAACGCGGCGACGAGCGGAACCCGTGCAGGTAGAGGAGATGGGTGCGACGGGCGACGGTGGGCTCGGTGGGGGAGGGCTGCGCGGCCGCAGCGGAGGACGGGGGACTCATGGCGGGGCAGTGTAGGCGGCACCCCCCGCGCCGGGTGGCCGGGTCACTTCCGGCACGGGTGGGCGGACGTCGACGTGGGCGATCATCGCCAAACGCGCGATTCGCAGGGGCTGCGCGCTCGTTAGTGCGCATTGACGCGAGGGCCCCGGCCCCGCACATTGCCCGCTTCACCGGGGCCCATGCGGCGCAACGACCGCAACGCCCGCTTTCTCAACACGGTCCGGCCCCTCCAGGACGGACCCACGACCACATCGATCCATGATCCACAGGGACACGATCCAGCTGACGGCCATCGCCGCCGCGGCGCTGCTGCTCACCGCCTGCGCCACGACCGGCCCGGCCGGCACCTCCACCACCGCGCCGACCGCGCAGGCGGCGCAGCCGCCGGCCAGCGCCGCCTCGGGGGCACCGGGCCAGCCGGGCGCTTCGTCGCCGATGACGGCGCCGCGTCCCGCCGCCGATCCGACCGCGCCGAAGCCCTTCGCCGAAGTCAGCCGCGACACCAAGCGCGACGACGGTCTCTTCCCGATCCTGCGCAAGGACGAGAAGGTCTGGCTCGAGATCCCGCGGGCGATGCTGAACAAGCCCTTCCTGTTCACCATCAACATCACGAGCTCGATCGGCGAGCGCGGCTTCTACGCCAGCCAGATGGGCCCGGAGATCCTGGCCGAGTGGCGCCGCGTCGGCAATTCGATCCAGCTGATCGCGCTGAACACGGCGTTCCGCGCCGAGGGCGGCGGCAAGCGCGCCGGCGAGGAGGCGTTCTCGCCCAGCCTGATCGCGGCCGGTCCGGTCGCCAGCGCGGACCACCCCGAGCGCAAGGCCTTCCTGGTCGACGCCGGCCTGCTGCTGAGCGACATCCCCGGCATGTCCACGCGCCTGGAAATGGCCTACCGGCTGCCTTACAACGTCGACCGCGGCAACTCGTACTTCGAGCACACCCGCGCCGACGCGCAGCTCACGACGCTGAACGCCAAGGTCCACTACTTCACGCCGCGCATCCCCGCGCCGCCGCTGGTGGCTCCGCCGGTCCCGGTGCCGACGCCGCCGCAGGCGCTGCCGGATCCGCGCTCGATGTTCATGGGCTTCGTCTACAACTTCCGCGCGCTGCCGGAAGAGAAGATGGCCACGCGCCGCGCCGACGGCCGCCTGGGTCACTTCACCGAGTCCTTCACCGACCTGAGCGACGACGCCAAGCCCAATCCGCGCGTCCACTACATCGCGCGCTGGCGCCTGGAGAAGAAGGACCCGGCGGCGGCCTTGTCCGAGCCGGTGCAGCCCATCACCTACTGGATGGACAAGAACATCCCGCCGAAGTACCGCCCCGCGGTCGAGGCCGGCATCCTGGAATGGAACAAGGCCTTCGAGAAGATCGGCTTCAAGAACGCGGTCGTGGCCAAGCAGCAGCCCGATGACGCGGACTGGGACAACATGGACGCGTCGCACGCGTCGATCCGCTGGTTCGTCGGCTCCGACGTGGGCTTCGCGATCGGCCCGAGCCATCTGGACCCGCGCACCGGCGAGATCCTGGACGCCGACATCGGCATGAGCGACGTGTTCGCCCGCGGCGGCCGCGCCTTCATCGCGGAAGACGCGCCGCGCGGCATGGCCGGCGGCCAGGTGTCGACGCTGGCGGAAGAGGCGCAGGCGCTGGCCGCGCTGAACCAGGGCTGGCGCGAGGGTCGCAACGCGACCTACTGCACCTACGCGCACGACGCGGCGGCGGAGATGGACTTCGCGCTGGACGTGCTCGAGGCTCGCGGCGACATCGCGCCGGACAGCCCCGAAGCCGACGCCTTCATCCAGGCCCGGATCAAGGACGTGATCATGCATGAGGTGGGTCACACGCTCGGCCTGAAGCACAACTTCAAGGCCTCGACGCAGGTGACGCAGGCGCAGCTCAAGGACAAGGCCTGGACCGACGCCAACGGCCTGTCGGCCTCGGTGATGGACTACAACGCCTACAACATCCCGCTGGAGGGCGAGGCGCCGACCACCTACAACAACACGACGCTGGGCACCTACGACTACTGGGCGATCGAGTACGCCTACAAGCAGGTGCCCAAGGAGCAGGAAGAGGCGGAGCTCAAGCGCGTCGCCGCGCAGAACACGCTGCCGGGTCATGCGTACGCGGACGACACCGACGCCGGCGGCTTCGGCCCGTTCGACGGCATGGATCCGACGATCAACCGCTTCGACCTCGGCGACGACCCGATGGCCTACTTCCGCAAGCGCCTGAAGCTGACGCAGGAGCTGTGGACGCGCGTGCAGAACCGGACGCCAGAAGCGGGCGACGATCCGCTGCGCCAGCGCCGGCAACTGGCCAGCGGCTTCAACCAGCTGGCGCGCGCGTCGGACCTGGTGGGCAAGTACGTCGGCGGCATGTACACGCACCGCGACGTGCCGGGCGCGTCGGTCGCGGCGATGCGGCCGGTCGATCCGGCCAAGCAGCGCGAGGCGCTGCGCTTCCTGGCGCAGGGCATCTTCAGCGCCGACAGCTTCCGCTTCAAGCCGGAGTTCCTGACCTCGATCACGACCGACTATGTCGAGTTCATGCGCGCGGGCTTCGTGAACATCCCGGCGGCGGTGGCGCGGGTGCAGCTGGGGTCGCTGGACCGCCTGCTGCAGGCGCAGACGGCGATCCGCCTGATGGAGCTGCCGGCCTATGTGCCGGTGTCGCAGCGCAAGGGCCTGATCACGATCGGCGAGGTCTACGGCACGCTGCAGGCCTCGATCTGGAGCGAGCTCAAGACCGGCGCGGAGATCGATCCGCTGCGCCGCAACCTGCAGCGCGAGTACCTGCGTCGCATCCAGGCCAACCTGACCAAGAGCGGCGCGGCCTCGGGCCAGTTCGCCGATGCCTACGCGGTGCTGCGCCTGCACGCCGTGCAGCTGCAGAGCGACCTGCGCGCCGCGCAGGGCAAGGGCTCGATCGAGACCCGCGCCCACCTGGCGGAAAGCCTGGACTTCCTCAGCAGCGTGCTGAAGGCGACGATGACGCGGACGTGATGCCGGGCGAGCGGCCTCGCGGTCGCACGCCCAGCAACGCAAAGGCCGGCGAAAGCCGGCCTTTTTCGTTGGTGCGGGCGCTGGCCGGTCAGTGGTTGTCTCCGACCGGATAGCGCCGTTCGGCCGCGACGATGTCCCAGACCGCGATGAACATCGCCGCGATCAGCGGGCCGATGACGAAGCCGTTGATGCCGAACACCGCCATCCCGCCCAGCGTCGACAGCAGCACCACGTAGTCCGGCATCTTGGTGTCCTTGCCGACCAGCAGCGGGCGCAGCAGGTTGTCCACCAGGCCGATGACCACGGTGCCGAAGACGATCAGGCCGATGCCGGAGCCGACGTGCCCGGTCGACAGCAGGTAGATCGCCACCGGCGCCCACACCAGCGCCGCGCCGACCGCGGGCAGCAGCGACAGGAAGGCCATCAGCACCGCCCACAGCACCGGCGCGTGAATGCCCAGCACCCAGAACGCGATACCGCCCAGCGCGCCCTGGATCGCCGCCACGGCGATGTTGCCCTTGACCGTCGCGCGGATCACCGTCCGGAACTTCTCGCCCAGCTGGCGCTTGTACGAGTCCTGCAGCGGCAGCGCATCGCGGATGCGCGTCGAGAGCTGCTCGCCGTCGCGCAGCAGGAAGTAGAGCAGGTAGAGCATCACGAAGAAACTCACCAGGAAATCGAAGGTGTCCTGCCCGAAACCCAGCGCCTTCGTCGCCATGAACTGGCTGCCCTGGTTCAGCGCGCTGCCCAGCTTCTCCTGCAGGTTCGCCAGGTTGTGCAGACCCAGCCGCTCCAGCACGTCGAGCAGCCACGACGGCAGCGCCGCGTAGATCTGCGCCACATAGGTGTTGAAGTTGAACTGGCCGGACTTGACCATCTCGAAGACGACCGCCGCCTCCCGCACCAGCGCGCCCATCACGTAGGTCATCGGCAGCACGACCAGCAGCAGGATCACGAGGATCGTCAGCCCCGCCGACGGCCCGGGCCGCTTCGTCTTGCGCAGCAGCTTGCGATACAGCGGCTGGAACACGATGGCCAGCGCCACGCCCCACAGGATCGCGCTCATCATCGGCCACACGATCCAGCCGAACGCCACCGTCACCAGCGCCAGCAGGCACAGGAAGGACCGGTTCTGCAGCGCAGGCACCAGCTTGCCAGGACCACTCATCGTGAAGTCGCTCCTCGGGAATCTTGAAGGATCTTGCAGGGGGCGGGGATCGCCGGATCGGCACGCGGCGTGCCCATCCGCCGCCGATGCAAACCGGGCCGGCGGCGCAGGATCGCCGGTTTACTTCAGCGCGTCCAGCAGCTTTTCGTGGATGCCGCCGAAGCCGCCGTTGCTCATGCACAGCACATGATCGCCGGACTTGGCCGCGCGCTTGACCATCGCCACCAGGTCGTCGACGTTCGCGCCCACCAGGCCCTGCTCGCCGAGCGGGGCCAGTGCCTCGCGTGCGTCCCAGGTCAGGCCGTCCTGGTTGCAGAAGCTCAGGTCGGCTTCCTCCAGCGCCCAGGGGAGTTGCGCCTTCATCGTGCCCAGCTTCATCGTGTTCGAACGCGGCTCGAAGACCGCCAGGATGCGTTCCTGCGGCGCGATCCGGCGGCGCAGGCCGTCGACGGTCGTGTGGATGGCCGTCGGGTGGTGCGCGAAGTCGTCGTAGACCTTGATGCCGCGCACCTCGCCGCGCAGTTCCAGCCGCCGGCGCACGTTCTTGAAGCTGTCCAGCGATGCCGCTGCCTGCCCGGCATCGACGCCGACGTGCTCCGCCGCGGCGATCGCCGCCAGCGCGTTGAGCTGGTTGTGCTCGCCAAGCAGCTCCCAGTTGACGTGGCCGACCTTCAGGCTGCCGCGCAGCACGTCGAAGGACTGAGGCTCGCCGCGCGCGCGCAGCGCGCCGGGCTCCTCCTTGCGGGCGCCGAAGCGTTGCACCTCGCTCCAGCAGCCGCGCGACAGCACGCGCTGCAGCGCTTCCTCGCGCGCGTTGACGACCAGCCGCCCCGATGCGGGCACCGTTCGCACCAAGTGGTGGAACTGGGTCTCGATCGCGGTCAGGTCCGGGAAGATGTCGGCGTGGTCGTGCTCGAGGTTGTTCAGGATCGCCGTGCGCGGGCGGTAGTGGACGAACTTGCTGCGCTTGTCGAAGAAGGCGGTGTCGTACTCGTCGGCCTCGATGACGAAGAAGCTGCCGCCGCCCAGGCGCGCCGAGACACCGAAGTTCTGCGGCACGCCGCCGATCAGGAAACCCGGCGCCAGGCCCGCCGATTCCAGGATCCAGGTCAGCATCGAGCTCGTCGAGGTCTTGCCGTGCGTGCCGGCGACCGCCAGCACGTGCCTGCCCTGGAGCACGTGCTCCGCGAGCCATTGCGGTCCGCTGGTGTAGGGCAGGCCGGCGTCGAGGATGGCCTCCATCAGCGGGAAGCGTCCCTCGGACGAGCGCGTCACCACGTTGCCGATCACGAACAGATCGGGCTTGAGGGCCAGCTGTTCCGCGCCGAAGCCCTGGATCAGCTCGATGCCGAGGGCCTCGAGCTGCGTCGACATCGGCGGATAGACGTTGGCATCGCAACCGGTCACCGTGTGGCCGGCTTCACGGGCGAGGGCCGCCAGGCCGCCCATGAAGGTGCCGCAGATGCCAAGGATGTGGATATGCATGTCTGTCTCTCAGCTGCTGTACCAATCGGTAAGCAAGCGTAATGCCTGTCGCGGTTTGAAAGGATCGCGACAGGGCTGGCTCAGTGTTTGCCGAGGCCAGGCTTTCCCGAACCGGCAACCGGGCCGCCCGCCCGGTCTGCCGACGCGCTCAGCGCAGTGCGGCGCGGGCTGCTTCCAGCGTGGCGTCGATGTCCGCATCGGTGTGCGCGGCGGACACGAAGCCGGCCTCGTAGAGCGCCGGCGCCAGGTACACGCCGGCGTCCAGCATCGCGTGGAAGAAGCGGTTGAAGCGCTCCTTGTCCGTCGTCATGACGGTCGTGTAGTTCTGCGGCAGCTCCGGCATCAGGAAGAAGCCGAACATGCCGCCTTCGCTGTCGGCGCTGAACGGCACGCCGTTCTCGGCCGCCACGGTCTTCAGGCCGTCGACCAGACGGCGCGTGCGCGCCGACAGGGCATCGAAGAATCCGGGCTTCTTGATCTCGCGCAGCGTCGCCAGGCCGCAGGCGGTCGCCACCGGGTTGCCCGACAGCGTGCCCGCCTGGTAGACACCGCCCAGCGGGGCGAGGTGGCGCATGATCTCGCGGCTCGCGCCGAAGGCCGCCAGCGGCATGCCGCCGCCGATGACCTTGCCGAACACGCTGATGTCCGGCACGAAACCGGGGATCAGGTCGGCGTACACGCCCTGCGCGCTGCGCAGGCCGACGCGGAAACCGGTCATCACCTCGTCCAGCACCAGCAGGGCGCCGTGCTCGCGGCACAGCGCGCGCATCCGGGTCATGAAGGGCACGCTGGCGCGCACGAAGTTCATGTTGCCGGCGATCGGCTCGACGATCACGCAGGCCAGTTCCGGACCGTGCAGGGCGAAGGCCTCTTCCAGCTGGGCGACGTTGTTGTACTCCAGCACGATGGTGTGCTGCGCCGTCGCCTCCGGCACGCCGGCCGAGGTCGGGTGACCGAAGGTCGCCAGGCCCGAGCCTGCCTTCACCAGCAGCGCGTCGGTGTGGCCGTGGTAGCAGCCCTCGAACTTGATGAACTTGTTGCGCTGCGTCGCGCCGCGGGCCAGCCGGATCGCGCTCATCGTCGCCTCGGTGCCGGAGCTGACCAGGCGGACCTGCTCGCAGCTGGGGACCAGCGCCAGGATCTCCTCGGCCAGTTCGACCTCGCGCTCGGTCGGCGCGCCGAAGGAGAAGCCCTCCAGCACGGCCTTCTGGACCGCCTCGACGACCGCCGGATGGCCGTGGCCCAGGATCATCGGGCCCCAGGAGCCGATGTAGTCGATGTAGCGCTTGCCGTCGGCGTCGACGATGTAGGCGCCTTCGCCGCGCGTGATGAAGCGCGGTGTGCCGCCGACCGCGCGGAAGGCGCGCACCGGCGAATTCACGCCGCCGGGAATGACGCGCTGGGCGCGGGCGAACAGGGTCTCGTTCTGGCTCATGGGGAAATCCGGTGCTGCGTGGCGCTCGGCCAACTCAAGGCGGAAAAGGACAAGGGCGCCGCGCGGGCGCCCTCGGCGGTCTCAATGGATGCGGCGAGGGCCGCGGCTGGGCGGCTCGTCGATCGGCATCTCGTCGGTGGCCGGCGCGGTCTCGGCGCCTTCCTCCCCCTCCTCGCCGGGCGGCAGCGCCCAGAAGAAGCGGTCCGGCACGACGTTGCCCATGCCGGGGCGGAAGCCCGCCTCCAGCGACTGGTCGAGGAAGGCGAGCGCCTCGCCGACGGCGTCGTGCGGCTCCGAGCCGACCGACAGCAGCGCCGCCAGCGCCGCCGACAGCGTGTCGCCCGAGCCGACGAAGCTGGCCTCGAAACGCTCGAACTTCTCCCCGGTGATCGCGCCCTGGGAGTTGGCCAGCACGTTGTCGATGTACTGGTTGGGCAGCTGGATGCCGGTCACCAGCACGTTGGCGGCGCCGTGTTGCTGCGCGGCGACGGCCAGCTCGCGCGGGGACGCCGGGCGGTCCGCGTCCCAGTCGGGCAGCAGGCAGTCGCTCAGCGTCTTCTGGTTGCCGACCAGCACCAGCGTCTGCGGCAGCACCAGCTCCCGGAACGCGTCGAGGTAGCTCTGCTGCTGTTCCTCGTCCAGCCAGGAGATGCTGGGCAGGTAGGCCACCAGCGGCACGTCGGGATAGTCGGACAGGACCTCGGCGACCGAGGAGACGCCTTCGGCGCTGCCCAGGAAGCCGACCTTCCAGGCGGCGACCGGGACGTCCTCGAGGATGGAGCGCGCCTGCTCGACGATGCAGTCGCCGTCCAGGGTCTGGTGGTCGAAGACCTCGGCCGTGTCGCGCATGACGATGGCGGTGACGACCGGCAGGGCGTGCGCGCCCATGGCGGCGATGGTGGCGACGTCGCCGGCGCTGCCGCCCGCGCCGCTGGGGTCGGACGCGTTGAAGCTCATCACGCAGGCCGGGGGCGGCGAGTCCTGGTCATCGATCGCGGCGGCGTCCTGGGGATCTTGTTGGTGCGGGTCTGGGCGGCTCATGAATGGTTCGGCGATAAGCCGTGAACTGGTGCGCATAACGTGAAGAAGCACCGCAACCGACTGTTGTTTCATCGGTACTTCCGCCCCCCGGGCCTGACCGGGGGCATGGCTACAATCTTTCGATCATTGTAGTGATGCAAAGTCAACCCATCGTGAGCGAAGCAAGGACCTGGATGTGCCTGATCTGCGGCTGGATGTACGACGAGGCCGTGGGCGACCCTGAACACGGCATCGCTGCCGGCACGCGCTGGGAAGATGTCGACATGAACTGGACCTGTCCCGAATGCGGCGCCCGCAAGGAAGACTTCGAAATGGTCCAGATCTGACCCTCGCATCGAGCTTTCGGCCAGGTGCCGGTCCTCGATCATCCGGCGTTCCTTCCAGTGCTCGGCGCCTGTCGCGAGCCTGAAATCTCTTTGACAACCATTGTCTGAACAATACGGAGAAGAGCTTGGATTCCAGCGCAAGCCCCCGCACGGCGACCAAGGTGCTGGTCATCGATGACAGCAACACGATCCGCCGCAGCGCCGAGATCTTCCTGAAGCAGGGCGGCCATGAGGTCGTCCTGGCCGAAGACGGTTTCGACGCGCTGGCCAAGCTGAGCGATTACCAGCCGGACCTCGTGTTCTGCGACATCCTGATGCCGCGCCTGGATGGTTACCAGACCTGCGCCATCATCAAGCGCAACCCGCAGTTCGCGTCGGTGCCCGTGATCATGCTGTCGTCCAAGGACGGCCTGTTCGACAAGGCCCGCGGCCGGATGGTCGGCTCGCAGGACTACCTGACCAAGCCCTTCACGAAGGACCAGCTGCTGCAGGCGGTCCGACAGCATTGCCAGGTGGGCTGACCGGCTCGACGGACAGCCCGCTTTCAACGACCTCATCCACGACATCCAACGACGCTCACGCCTGGCTCGAACGACGAATCCACCGACGCGAATCGACACGAGCCAAGACAGAGGGAGATCCCATGCCCATCCACAAGATCCTGCTGGTCGACGATTCGAAGACCGAGCTGCACGCGCTGAGCGACCTGCTGACCAAACGCGGCTTCACCGTGCGCACCGCCGAGAACGGCGAAGAGGCGATGAAGCGCCTGGCCGAGGAGAAGCCCGACCTCATCCTGATGGACGTGGTCATGCCCGGCCAGAACGGCTTCCAGCTGACCCGCGCCATCACCCGTGACGAGCGTTATGCCGACGTGCCGGTGATCATGTGCACGAGCAAGAACCAGGAAACCGACAAGGTCTGGGGTATGCGCCAGGGCGCGCGCGACTACGTCGTCAAGCCGGTCAAGGCCGACGAGCTGCTGGCCAAGATCAAGGCGTTGGGCTGACATCATGGCCAACAAGCAAGCGCTGCGCGAACTTCAACAACGGCTGGCGCAGCGCATGCAGGCGGCGCGTGAGGCGCCGCAGGCCGCGAGTTGGCTGGCGGTCGAATGCGCGGGCCTCGGCCTGCTGCTTCCGCTCAAGCAATCCGGCGAAATTTTCACGCCGGTGCCGCTTCAGGCGGTCCCGTACACGCAACCTTGGATGCTGGGCGTGGCCAACTTGCGGGGCGGTCTGCATACGGTCGTGGATCTGTCGGCCTTCCTTGGCCTGCGGGGCCCGGCCCCGCTGACATCGGCCCACCGGCTGGTGTCGATCAATCCGGAACTGGGCATCAACTGCGCGCTGCTGGTGGACCAGCTGCTGGGCTTGCGCGGCGATGAACAGCTCCAGGCCGAGCCCGATGCGGGCGGCCATCCCGATTTCGCTCCTGCCCGCATGCGCGACGGGCAGGGCCGGCGCTGGCAAGTGCTGGACCTGGATGCGCTGACGCAGCATCCGCAATTCCTGCGCATTGTTTTGAACTGATAGCCAGACGACGGTCCCGTCACAGGCGCCGATTCGACGAACGAGATCAAACGAGGGTGAGATGAGCTTCCTGGACAAGATCAAGAACAAGGGCAAGAACGAGGGCAACGACGACTTCGACGCCGGTCCGCAGACCGACGCGGGCTCGGCGCCGGAGGACACGCAAGACTTCCAGCCCTCGATCATCACCACGGCGCAGCCCACGCCGGAGTTCCAGGACACGTCCGCGGGCTATCAGCCCTCGGCGTCCGCCCCGGAATCGCCGACGCCGATGCCGGCCGTGGCCCGCCAGCCCGAGCAGCGCCGCACCGGCCTGCTGACGGCGCTGGTGGCCGCCGGTCTGATCGGCACGACGCTGACGGTGTCCTGGTCGCTGATCAGTTCGAACCGCTCCGCGGCGCAGGTGCGCGGCGCGGGTCAGGCAGCGACGCAGTCGCAGCGTCTGGCGAAGGCGGTCTCGACTGCGCTGCTGGGCAACAAGAACGCGTTCCCGGAAATGAAGGAAGCGTCGGAGATCCTGACCGGCGTGATCGGCTCGCTGCGCGACGGCAGCGGTGAGCTGGCCAAGGCGCCGGGCTCGGTGGATCCGCTGCTCGAGAAGATCGCCCCGATGGTGGCGCGCGCCGACAAGAACACCAAGGTCATGCTGGCGCAGGAAAAGGTGTTGACGCAGGTCGGCGCCGCGCTGCGCGCGATCAACCGGCAGTCGTCGGACCTGCTGGAGAGCGCGGAGGCCGTGGCCTCGCTGTCGCTGCAGAGCTCGGCGCCGACGGGCGAAGTCGCCGCGGTCGGTCAGCTGGTGATGCTGACCCAGCGGATCGGCAAGTCCGCCAACGAATTCCTGACGCAGGAAGGCGTGAGCCCGGAGGCTGTGTTCCTGCTCGGCAAGGACTTGAACGCGTTCCGCGAGATCGCCCAGGCGCTGCTGAACGGCAACCCCGAGCTGCGCCTGAACGGCGCCAAGGACGCGCAGGTGCGCGAACGTCTGAAGGTGCTGCTGTCGCAGTACGACCAGACCCGCTCGCAGGCCACTGCCATCCTGTCGAACCTGCAGGGCCTGGTGTCTGCGCGGGAAGCGCAGACGGCGATGCTCAATGACTCGGAATTGCTTCGCAAGGACCTGGACGACCTGGGCGTCGGCCTGGAATCCGCCGGCGGTTTGAATCCGGCGGTGCTGATCGCCATGCTGGCCTCGCTGGCGGTGCTGGTGATCGGTTCGGTCGGCTTCCTGCGGCTGTACGTGTCCGACCAGTCACGTCGTGCCCAGATGGCGGAAGAACAGCGTCGTGAAGCCGAGGCGCAGGAGCAGGAAGCCAAGCGCGTCAACGACGCGAACCAGGCCGCGATTCTGCGACTGATGAACGAACTGCAGACGGTGGCGGAAGGCGACCTGACGCACCAGGCGACCGTGACCGAGGACATCACGGGCGCGATCGCCGACTCGGTGAACTACACCGTGGAAGAACTGCGCTCGCTGGTGCATCAGGTGCAGACGACGGCGGTCCGGGTGACGGACACGACCGCGCAGGTCGACCAGACCTCGACCGAACTGCTGGCCGCGTCGACCGAACAGCTGCACGAGATCCGCGCCACCGGCGAGGCCGTGCTGCAGATGGCGCACCGGATCAACCAGGTGTCCGCGCAGGCCCAGCAGACCGCCGACGTGGCCCGCCAGTCGCGGGAAGCGGCCGAGCAGGGTCTGGAGGCGATGCAGAACAACATCGGCGGTATGAACCAGATCCGCGACCACATCCAGGAGACGTCCAAGCGCATCAAGCGGCTGGGCGAGTCCTCGCAGGAAATTGGCGAGATCACCGAGCTGATCTCGGACATTACCGAGCAGACCAACGTGCTGGCGCTGAACGCGGCCATCCAGGCGGCGTCGGCCGGCGAAGCGGGTCGCGGCTTCTCGGTCGTGGCGGAAGAAGTGCAGCGTCTGGCGGAACGTTCCGCCGACGCGACGCGCCGGATCGCGGCGCTGGTCAAGACCATTCAGACGGACACGCACGATGCGGTGGCCGCCATGGAGCGTTCCACGCTGGGGGTGGTCGAAGGGACGAAGCTGTCCGACGCGGCCGGTCGCGCGCTGGAAGACATCGACTCGGTGTCGCGTCGCCTGGACGACCTGATCGGCCAGATCTCGACGGTCGCGCAGAACGAAGCGCGCGCCGCCAACGAGGTCGGCGCCAACATCCAGCACATCTTCGCGGTGACCGAGCAGACCTCCGACGGTACGCGTTCCACCGCCCAGATGGTGCATGAGCTGTCGCGGTCGGCGGAAGCGCTGAAGCAATCGGTGGCCCGGTTCAAGGTCACGTCCTGATCGGACGGGCCCCACCACGCGGCCACACCGGTAGAACAGGGATCACCCCGCACCGCGTCGACAATTAGAAGAGAACAAGAGCGAGCATGGACCTTACGCGCGAATCCGAGTTCCCCGCCGACCTGAGCCCCTTGGCCTGGGTCCAGGAGGAGCTGCGCCGCACGCTGGAATCGGTGCACAAGGCCCTTCGCCGCGTGCTGCGCGATGCCGATGCGCGGTCGACGACGCTGGGCGGCGACGGCCAGCCCAGTCCCGCCCTGCAAGGCGCGGCCCAGCAGATGCACCAGGCCGCCGGCGTGCTGGCGGTCGTCAGCCTGCCCGCCGCGGCGCATCTGCTTCGAGCCGCCGAGGCGACGCTGTTCCGTCTGGCCGAAAACCCGGCCGCCGTGAGCATCGCCGAGGTCGAGGCGGTCGAGCGCGCGGACTTCGCGGTGCTCGCCTTCATCGCCAAGACATTGGCTGGCGGGCAGCCGAGCTCGCTGGCGCTGTTCCCCGCCTACCAGACGCTGCAGGAGCTCAACGGCGCCGGTCGGATCCACCCGGCCGACCTGTGGACCGAGGAATTCCGCTGGCGCGAACTGCCGCTGGACCGTGGCGTGCGCGCGCTGACGTCCGAGCAGATGCGCACCCCGTTCGAGGCGCTGCTGCTCAAGCAGATGCGCGCGCCGGCGCCGGGACAAGGGCAGCTGCTGAGCGATCTGTGCGCCGGTCTGGCGCTGACGCAGACCCAGGCCAACGCGCGGACGCTGTGGATGCTGGCCGCGGGCCAGTTCGAAGCTCAATCGCGCGGCCTGCTGCCGGTGGACACGCTGGTCAAGCGGCTCGGTTCGCGCCTGCTCGCGCAACTGCGCGCCGGCAGCGACGCGGCGCCTTCCGAGCGCCTGGCCAAGGACCTGCTGTTCTTTGCCGCCGCCGCCAAGCATGCGCAGCCCGGCTCCGCGCCGCGCCTGAGCGCGGTGCAGCAGGCCTATGGCCTGGTCGAGGCCGACACCGTCGACTACCGTGACGACGCGCTGGGCCGCATCGATCCGAACTGGGTCGCTGCCGCGAAGCGTCGCGTGGTCGCGGCGAAGGAATCCTGGGCCTCTGCCGCCGAAGGCGAGACCCACCGGCTGGGTGGCCTGGACGAGCAGTTCGCCAACGTCGCCGAGTCGCTGCAGAAGTTGTTCCCGAGTGGTGAAGTGCTGGGCGACACGCTGCGCCGCGCCGTCGTCACGACGCTGCGTTCGGGCCGCGCGCCCGAGCCGGCGCTGGCGATGGAGATCGCCACGTCGATGCTTTATCTGGAGGCCGCGCTCGAGGACGAAGCCTTCGACCAGCCTGAACAGGGCGAGCGCGTGAAGAGCCTGGCCCGCCGCATCGAGTCGGTGGGTCACGGCGAGGCCCCGCTGGCGCTCGAGAGCTGGATGGAGGAGCTCTATCGCCGCGTCGCCGACCGGCAGACGCTGGGCTCCGTCGTCCATGAACTGCGCGCGAGCCTGTCCGAGGTCGAGCGCCAGTGCGATGAGTATTTCCGCGACCCCAGCAAGCGCGACCTGCTGATCCCGGTGCCGGGACAGCTGCAGGCGATGCGGGGCGTGTTCAGCGTGCTGGGCCTGTCGCAGGCCGCGCAAGCCACGCTGAAGATGCGCGACCAGGTCGACGAACTGGCCAACACCGAGGTCGATCCGACGCTGTCGGGGCCGCGCGCGCAATTCGACCGGCTCGCCCACAACCTGGGCGCGTTGGGTTTCCTGATCGACATGCTGAGCGTGCAGCCGCAACTGGCCAAGCGCATGTTCCGCTTCGAAGAAGACACCGGACTGCTGCAGTCGCTGGTGGGCCGCGAAAGCGAACTGCAGGCGGACGGGGAGGAACTGGCCGCTGCGGAAGCTGCGGCACAGCCCCAGCTGATCGATCAGTTGCAGGCCACGGCGCAAGCGGTTGCGCAGGGCGATCGCTCGACTGAGGATCTGGCCCGCGATCTGGAGCGGATCTCTCACGAAGCCCGCGCCGCCGACGACCTCGGCATGGCGCAGGCGGCTCAGCAGGCGCAGCAGCAGCTGTTGTCGGCCGGCGGCGACGCCGCAGGCAGCCATGCGGCCGAGTCGTTGCAGCAGTTCATCGAGGCCGCCGCCCCGGCGGCCCCGCCGGCGCAGGCGCCAAGCGCGCCGATTCCGCAGGCCGAGGAAGCCATCGACGAGGAGATGCTGGGCATCTTCCTGGAAGAGGCGGCCGAGGTCGTGACGACAGCTCGCGAGGCGATGACCGCGCTCGCCCGCAACGGCAGCGACAAGGAACAGCTGACAACCGCGCGTCGCGCCTTCCACACGCTGAAGGGCAGCTCGCGCATGGTCGGGCTGAACGAGTTCGGCGAAGCAGGCTGGGCCTGCGAGCAGCTGTACAACCAGCGCCTGTCGGAGCATCCGCAGGCCGATTCGGATTTGCTGCGCTTCAGCAACGAAGCGCTGGACGCCTTCCAGGCCTGGGCCGCCGCGATCGCCGAAGGGCGTCCGCACGGTTTCCACAGCGCGCCATTCCGCGCTTCCGCCGACGCGCTGCGCCTGGAAAACCGCTACGTGCCGCTGCAGGTGTCGGCCGAGCCGGTCGCCCCCGCAGCCGCGCCGATCGCCGCCCTGCCTGACGCCATCGAAACGGTGGAAGTGGTCGAGGTCGGCTCGATCCCTGACGTGATCGAGGTCGCCGAGGTGGCTGAAGTCGTCGAGGTTCCCACCGTCGACGAAGTCCATGACATCGATCTGTCCGGTCTGCCGGAGCTGTCGCTCGCCGACGAGGTCGCGGCGCCTGCGCAGCCGGCCACGTCCGAACCTGCATCCGACGAACGGGCCGCGCTGGACCTGCTCGCCAGCCTGGACGCGGAACCGGTTCCGACGGGCTCGGTCCTGCCGTCGCTGGATCTGCCGGCATTGGATCTTCCCGGCCTGGACGTGCCGGCGCTGCCGGTGGCCGACCTGGGCATCGTCACCGCCGTCGAGCCCGCAACGCCTCACGCCGATTTCTCGCTGGACTTCCCGGGCGAGCTGCCCGAATTGACCCGGGCGGTGCCGGAACTGCGTTCCTCGATCGACCTGGACGCGCTGTCCGGGGCCGACCTGCCCGCGCTCGACACGACGATGTCGCTGCCGACCGTGGCTGACGTGATCGAGCCGTCGTCGTTGCCGACACCGTCGACAGCCGAGTCGCCACTTGCCGTCGAGTCGCCGGTCTTCCACGACGAGCCGACTCAGGCCCTGGAGCCGACGCTGACGTCCGTCGAAGAAACGGATGTGACGATGGACCTGCCGGCAGGCTGGCCGGAAGATGCGGCGATGGTCGAGATCGAGGCCACGACACCGATGCCGCTGGACGAGCTGCCGGTCGCGTCGGTGGTCGACGAGCCTGCGTTGGACCTGCTGGATCTGTCCGACCTGAATACCGAACCGGTGACCGCGATCGATGCGGCGTCTGCGCCGGATCTGTCGCTGACGCTGGACCTGGGGCAGGAGCTGGTCGACACGCCGCCGGAAGGCCTGTCGCCACGTACCTTGTCCGATCTGGACCTGCCGGACCTCGACCTGGACACGCCGCCCGTGCCCGCGACGCACGCGCCGGCGCTGAGCCTGGTGGGCGGAACGGCGGTCACTCCGCCGGTCGCCGAGGCACCGATCGAGACGCTCGACGAGGATGTCGACGCCGAGGACAGCGACGAAGGTGTCAAGGTCATCGGCCCGCTGCGCATCAGCATCGCGCTGTTCAACATCTTCCTGAACGAAGCCGACGAGCGTTCGCGCCGTCTGCAGGTGGAATTGACCGAGTGGTCGCTGCTCCCGCAGTCCCCGCTGCCGCAGGACGCGGAAGCGCTGGCACACGGCCTGGCCGGCAGCGCGGCGACGGTCGGCTTCGACGACCTGTCGACGCTTGCCCGCTGCCTGGAACATGCCCTGGGCCGCGCCCAGGGTCATGAGGTCGGCGACCCGACGCTCTTCCAACGCGCCTCGGACGAGATCCGCCGCCTGTTGCATCAGTTCGCCGCCGGATTCCTGAAGGAAGCCGATCCGGCGCTGCTGGTCGAACTGCAGGCCTTCGAGCCGGGCTCGGTGCTGCCCGACGGTCATGCCGACAGCGACGAGGGCCTGCTGGCCATGTCGCTGGAGGAAGTGTCCACCGCCTCGCTGCCGGCCAGCCTGCTGAGCGTTCCGGTGACGCCGGTCGTTCCGGACGAGCCTGAATTCCCCACCTCGCAGGCCGCGTTCCATCGGGCCGCCGAGGCGACCGACGACGATTTCGACTTCAACCAGCCCGACCAGATCGAGCCGGAACTGATGCCGATCTTCGAGGAGGAAGCCGAAGACCTGCTGGGTGAGTTGCACGGCGCGTTGCGCGAGTGGGCGGCCCAGCCGGCGGACACCAGTCGTGCGGCGGCCTGCATGCGTGTGCTGCACACCTTCAAGGGCGGCGCCCGCTTGTCCGGCGCGATGCGTCTCGGCGAGGAAGCGCACCGCCTGGAATCGCAGATCGAGCACCTCCTGGCCGACGGCGAACCCCGCTTCGAGCAACTGCTCGCGTTGCAGGACGCCGGCGACAGCCTGGAACATACCTTCAAGACGCTCCAGCGGACCTGGCGCAATCCGACGCCGGTGGTGCCCGCACCGATGGCGCCGGCCGCGCCGATCGCCGAGCTTCCCGCGTCCGTCCAGGCCGTGGAGACCGTCGAATCGCCCGCCGAGGGTTCGGATGCGATCCCGGCCCCGGTCGGTGACGTGATTGCCGAACCGGAGATCCCGGCCGCGGAGATTGCGGAGTTCGTCGAACCGGCTGTGCCGGTTGAAGAACCTGCGGCCGCACCGGTGATCGAACCCATCGCCGAACCCATTGCCGAACCCTTCGTCGAGCCTGTTGCCGCGATCGCTGAGCCGGTCGCCGAGGTGCCGACGGTCGAAGAGGCGCCGGTGCCCGCACCCGTCGTGGCGGCACCCTTGGCCGACATCGAGATCGACTGGGCTCACTTCAGCGAGGTCGCTGATCTTGGCCAGCCGCTGGAAAGCGCGCCGGTCGCTCCGGCCGCGCAAGTGCGCGTCCGTGGCGCGCTGCTGGAACGCATGGCCGCGCTCTCCGGCGAAGTGTCCATCCGCCGTGCCCGTCTGGAATCCGAGCTGGGCCAGATGCGCACGTCGTTGTCCGACCTGGACGACAACCTGGAGCGCCTGCGCACGCAGTTGCGTGAGCTGGAGTTGCAGGCCGAGGCCCGCATCGCCGCTCGACAGGAAGCCGCGCAGGCCACCGGCAAGGACTTCGACCCGCTGGAGTTCGATCGCTACACCCGCTTCCAGGAACTGACCCGGATGCTGGCCGAGTCCGTCAACGACGTGGCGACGGTCCAGCGCGGCCTGCAGCGCAACGTCGCGGCGGGCGAAGACGAACTGGCCGGACAGTCCCGTTTGACGCGCGAGCTGCAGGACGACCTGCTGCGCACGCGCATGGTGGAGTTCGACAGCAGTCTGGGCGAGCGTCTGCATCGTGTCGTCCGGCAGGCTTCCCGCGAAAGCGGCAAGCAGGCGCAACTCGAGATTCGCGGTGGCGGCGTCGAACTGGACCGCGCCGTGCTGGAGCGTCTGACGGGCGCCTTCGAGCATCTGCTGCGCAACAGCGTGGTGCACGGCATCGAGACGCCGGACGTCCGCCAGCAGGCCGGCAAGGCCCCGGTGGGCCGCATCGTGCTGAACCTGCATCAGGAAGGCAACGAGATCCAGGTTCGCTTCAGCGATGACGGCGCCGGCCTGAATCTGGCGCGGATCCGCGCCCGTGGCGAGAGCCAGGGCCTGATCCAGCCGGGCCAGGACGTCAGCGATTCGCAGTTGATGGACCTCATCTACGAGCCGGGCTTCTCCACCGCCGATGCGCTGACCGAAATGGCTGGGCGCGGCGTCGGCATGGACGTGGTCCGCTCCGAAGTGAACACGCTGGGCGGCTACGTGCTGACGCAGTCGACCGCGGGGCAGGGCGCGAGCTTCGAGCTGCGCGTGCCGCTGACGACGGCGCTGACGCAGGTCGTCGTGCTGCGTTACGGCGATCGCAAGGTCGCGGTGCCGGCGGCGCTGATGCTGTCGGTGCAGCGTCTGCCGGTCGAGACGGTGGAGCAGGCTTACGTCGACGGCTCGCTGATGGCGGCCGGCGAGCGCATGCCCTTCTACTGGCTCGGCGGCCTGATGCGCCACAGCGACCGCGGCTTCGCCCATGGCAAGACGCTGCCCGTGGCACTGGTGCACAGCGCGCAGCAGCGTCTGGCGCTGCACTGCGACGAAGTCCTGGGCAACCAGGAAGTCGTGATCAAGAACCTGGGCCCGCAGCTGATGCAGGTGCCGGGTCTGGCGGGCATCAGCCTGCTGGCGTCGGGCGACGTGGCGCTGATCTACAACCCGGTGGCGCTGGCCAACCGCTACGGCCACGCTGCGCAGCAGCGCGTGCACGACGCCGAAGCGGCGGCGCGCCAGGTCGTGGTCGAGGAAGCCAAGGTCCAGCTCGCACCGCTGGTGATGGTGGTCGACGACTCGCTGACCGTCCGCCGCGTCACGCAGCGCCTGCTGGAGCGCGAGGGCTACCGCGTGCTCCTGGCCAAGGACGGCCTGGATGCGATGGAGCGCCTGGGCGGTGACGAGTTGCCCACGGTCGTGCTGTCGGACATCGAGATGCCCCGCATGGACGGCTTCGATCTGGTCCGCAACCTGCGTGCCGACGCGCGTCTGGCGGGACTGCCCGTGATCATGATCACGTCGCGGATCGCTCAGAAACACCGCGAGTATGCACAACGGCTCGGAGTCAACGATTACCTGGGCAAGCCCTATGACGAAGAGCACCTGTTGGGCCTGATCGCCCGATACACTTCGCATCTGTCCGCCGGCCAGCCGGCGAGGGCGTAGCGTCCGGCCTCCCGGACATCGGAAAGCCGGCGCCAGGATCCTCCCTCCACGCTGCAAACACCATGTCCGGGGTAGTCGACCATCTTGCCGAACTGACGGGCTTCCGTGACCGCGATGTCATGGACGTCACGCTCGTCACCGCCCTGCGGGATCTGCTCAACGGCCCGGTGGCCGCGGTGGCGATCTACCGTTGCGTCGGCGAGCCCGGCCAGCAACGCTGGCTGACCCGAGCACGGCTGCGCTCGGGCGACTCGGTCGCCACGGCCGACTCGCTGTGGGTCGATCCCGAATCATTGCCCAGACTGGCCGAGCACGCGCGTCGCCTCGAATGCCTCACGCAGCGCAGCGTGCTGCAGCAGCGCGAGGGCGACGAGTGGGTGACGCTGTTCCCGCTCGCCACCGAGCGCGAGGTCGTCGGCGTGCTGGAACTGCACACCGCGCGCCGCCTCAAGGCCGAGGCGCAGCGCATGGTCTCCAGCGTGCTGCGGATCTATCACAACTTCCAGGGGCTGCTGGACTACAGCGAGCGCGATACGCTGACCGGCCTGCTCAACCGCAAGACCTTCGATGAAAGCTTCCTGAAGGCCGTCTCGGAACTGCCGATGCGCGCGCTGGGCGAGGCCGCCGCGCAGGATGAGACGGGCGAGGATCGCCGGCATGCCGCCGTGCATCCGCGCTACTGGCTGGGCGTCATCGACATCGACCTGTTCAAGTCGATCAATGATCGTTTCGGCCATCTGATCGGCGATGAGGTCCTGCTGTTGCTGTCGCGGCTGATGCGCAGCAGCTTCCGTTTCAACGACCTGCTCTACCGCTTCGGCGGCGAGGAGTTCGTCGTGCTGATGCGATGCGAGGACGAGCCCGACGCGGCCCATGCCTTCGAGCGATTCCGCAACAACACCGCGCAGTACGCGTTCCCGCAGGTCGGCCGCATCACGGTCAGCATCGGCTTCACGCAGATCCGCGGCGGCGATTCGCCGGCTGCGGCTTTCGAGCGCGCCGACAAGGCCGTCTATCACGCCAAGGGCGCGGGACGGAATCAGGTGCAAAGCCACGCCACGCTGGTCGCGCAAGGCGCGATGTCCGAGGCGAAGCACCTGAGCGACGTCGAACTCTTCTGACATCGTGACCAGGACGTGGCGCTGGACCGCGCTCGCCGCCTCGGCAGCCGCAGCGTTCACGGCGCTGCTCATCGGCTGCGCCTCTCGCCCGCCTGCGAGCGGGCCTGACCTGCCGGCGCAGCCCGATGCGCAACTGGCCGACGACGGCAGCCACCACTGGCAGGACTTCGACTGGACCGATCCCGCTCGCCATCGCGCGGTCCCCGTGCGCGTCTATTGGCCCAGCGGCGCCGCCCCGGCCGGTGGCTGGCCGGTGGTGGTGTTCTCGCATGGCATGGGCGGCTCGCGCCGAGGCTACAGCTATCTTGGCAGCTACTGGGCCGCCCACGGCGTGGTCGCGATGCACGTCCAGCACATCGGCAGCGACCGCCGGCTGTGGACGGGCGGCTTCGGCTGGTCCAACTCGCTGAATCTGGTCCTGCGGCTGCAGCATGCGGCCCAGCCGGAAGAAGCTGTCGACCGCACGCAGGACGTGCGCTTCGCGCTGGACCAACTGCTCGCCGGGCCGTTGGGTCCTCAGTTCGACCCGGCACGGCTCGCGATCGCCGGGCATTCCTACGGCGCCAACACCAGCCTTCTGCTCGCCGGCGCCAAGGTGTCGGCGTCAAGCGGGATGCTGGGGGGCGCCGCGTCGATGCCCGCCCTGGCCGATCCGCGCTTCAAGGCGGCGATCCTGATCTCCGCGCCACCGTTCTACGGTGAAGGCGACCCCGTGCCCATCCTGGGCGGCATCGCCATCCCCACGCTGCACATCAGCGCCACCGACGACGAGATCACCATCCCTGGCTACTACAGCGGCCCGGCGGACCGTGTGGCGCTGTTCGACGCGACCGGCGGTCCGCACAAGGCGCTGGCGATGTTCAGCGGCGGCTCGCACAGCATCTTCACCGACCGGATGAACACCGGCGGCTTCGACCTCAATCCCAAGGTCAAGGCGGCCACGCGTGAACTGAGCCTGGCCTATCTCCGTCTGGTCCTGGACGGGGAGGACGCGCCGCTGCGTGACTGGCAACGGCGCCACGGCGCGTTGCTCGCACGCTGGCAAGCCCCTTGATCCGAGCCTGAACAGGACGTGCGATCGGGTCAAGTCCTGACCCCGCGATCGAGTACGTCGTGTATTGAGCGCGGACTCCGGCGGGTCGACGTGGCTTCCGCGGAACGCGGCACGTGAGCAGGGACTTGCTTTTCCGGCGCTACCCCTCTAGCGTTAGGCCCATGTGAACGGTCTCCGCAGAGAGACGCGACACCGGCCCCGGATGCGAGGGGCCGTAGAGAGGCGCGACGACATGTCGCGAGCCACAGAAGCACTGGGGTGGATGTCGGCGCGGATGTCATCGCTGTGATGCCGTCGTCCACAGGGTTGTACCAACACGGGCGCGCAAGCCCGGACCTTTGATGCGCATGCTGACCTTTCCGGTGGCTGCGGGCCTGTTGCTGGCCGGCTGCGTTGCTTTCGTGGCCACCGCCTACGGCGAGTACCGCAGTCTTGGCGAATTGACGCGTCAGGAGAACGTGCGCGCCCACGCGTTGCGCACGCAGCAACTGATTTCCGACCTCAATGCGCTGCTGATCGATCTCGAGACCGGCACACGCGGATTCCTGATCACCGGCGACGCCGCGTTCCTGCAGCCGTACGAGCACGCCCAACGCGACCTTGATGCCCACTATGCCGAGCTCAAGACCGCGCTCGCGCATTCGGGCGACCGCCAGGAAGCGGCGTTCGTGCGCCTGGACCGCTTCATCGCCGAGCGCCGCCAGCAGGTCGAACGCCAGGTCGAGAGCCGCTGGAAAGAGGGCGAATCGGTGCTGAAGGACCGTCAGGCCTACGTGGCGGGGAAGCAGCTGATGGACGAGATCCGCGGCGAACTCGGCCGCTTGAAGTCCGTGCAGCAACAGCGGATCGACGGGATCGAATCGGCTGTCGCGATCCAGACGAAGGAGACGACGCTGCTGGCGCAGGTGCTGCCCTTGGCCGGCGGCGTGATGGTGGCTGCGGCGATGGCGGCGCTGTGGATGGAACGCGAGCGGCGTGACCAGGCCGAGCGCGCCTTGCGCGACAGTCACGCGCAACTGGAAGGCGCCGTGGTCGAACGCACCCGCGAATTGACCGAGGCGCTCGGCCAGATCCAGAGCTTTGCGGCGGAGCTGGATCGCAGCGTGGAGGCGGAGCGGCGCCGTCTGGCGCGAGAGGTTCACGATCAGCTGGGCCAGCTCGGCACGGCGGCCAAGATGCTGGCGCTGTCCCTGGCGCGCAAGATCGCGCCGGCCAAGGAACCGATGCATGAGGAGATGCTGACCATCGCCGACGAAGTCATCGGCGCGGCGCGGCGCATCGCCAACACGCTGCGTCCGCCGCTGCTGGACGACTTCGGCTTCGCCGCAGCCGTGCAGCACTACGTGCAGGGGCTGCAGCGGCAGAGCGATCTCATCGTCGATGTCGACCTCGCGTCCGACGAGGCGCTGACGCCCGAGCAGCACAACCAGCTGTTCCGCCTGCTCCAGGAGGCCGCGACGAATGTGCTGCGGCATGCGCAGGCGCAGCAATTGACGATCGAGTCGCGCCTCGAGGACGGCGAGTACCGATTGAGGATCGAGGACGACGGGGTGGGCCCCGGCCATGTGCGGGTGGACGCGTCAGGTTTACGGAACATGCGGGAACGCGCCGTGCTCGCAGGCGGGGACATGATGTTCGGGCCGGCGCCCCAGCGCGGCACGCGGATCGACGTCCGGGTGCCGCTGGACGCCGGCGCAGACGATGCGGGGGGCGCGGACGGCATCACCGGTGGTGCCGTCGCGAGGCGGGAGAACGAGGAGGGTTGGGATGAGATTTCTGATCGTTGACGACCATCCGATCATGCGACTCGGGGTCAAGCAGTTGATCCAGGGTTACTGGCCGCAGGCGGTGATCGACGAAGCGTCGACCATCGCCGAGGGGCTGCAACTCGGCCAGGCGAACAAGCCCGACGCGCTGGTGCTGGACCTGTCGTTGCCCGACGCGAGCGGGACCGAGGGCGCCAGCCGCATGCTGCGCGCGATCAAGGGCGTGCCCGTGCTGGTGCTGAGCCTCAATGCGGAGTCCGCCTACGCGGCGCGGCTGCTGCAGATGGGCGTCTCCGGCTACCTCCCGAAGGACAAGGCGACCGACGAGCTCGTCGTCGCCTTGCAGCGCCTGCTGCAAGGCGGGCGCTATGTCACGGCGGCGATGGCGGATCACCTGCTGGGGCTGCTGAGCGGCGCGACGCCAGGGCAACTGCCGCATGAGCAGTTGTCGGCGCAGGAGCACCGCGTGATGCTGCTGATCGCCGCCGGCAAGACGCCGGCCGAGATCGCCGACACCATGCACCTGTCGGCCAAGACGGTCGGCACCTACCGTGCGCGCATCCTCGAAAAGACGGGCTGGCGCAACAACACCGAGCTGACGAAGTACTGCGTCCAGCACGGTCTCACGGACATCCAGTGATCGGGCGCAAGACGTAGGTGATTGCCCGACAAACCCTGCGGAGGCAACCCGACACCAGCTTGGGCGCGGTGCTGCTGCTGCGGGCGCAAGGGCGCGCGCAAGATGCCGGGCAGGCGGTGACAACCAGTCGCCGCGTCGATCCGGAGCACCCCTTCATGGATATCTTTCTCGTCGAGGACTCGTCGGCCATCCGCCGGCTCCTGGCACGCCGGCTTGAAGACTTGCCCGGCGCGCGCGTCGTGGGCGAGGCGGACTCCGCGCCGCAGGCGATCGCGCTGATCGACTGGCTGCAACCGGACACGGTGCTGCTGGACATGACCCTGCTGGTGGGAACCGGGATCGACGTGCTGCGCAGGTTGCGCGGCAAGGGCTATCGCGGGCGCATCCTGATGCTCACGCATCATGCGATGGACGCCTACCGAGACATGTGCATGAAGGCTGGCGCCGATGGTTTCTACGACAAGGGGAGCGGGCTGGAGACGCTCTTCGGTGATCTCGATGAACTGCTGCAGAGCGAGCTGGTGGTCGGGCGGCAGCAGCGGCCGTCGCCGTTGCTGCGCGATGCCGCGACCGGCCTGCTCGGACAGGTCGCCTTGCTCGAGCGGCTGGACCAGGTGTTGCGCATGGTCCATGCCGAGGCCGGCAAGGTGGCCGTCTCGGTGGTCGTGCTGAAGGGGCTGGAGGCGCTGCTGCGCAGCCAGGGCGTGTCGGCGGCGGCACCGGTGCTGGTCGAGATCGGCCGGAGGATGTCGGGCTGCGCCGGCCCGGCCGACCTTCTGGCGCGGCATGCCAACGAACAGTTCGCGCTGGTCGTCTCCCGCTGCGGATCGGCGCAGGAGGCGGAAGCGTTGACAGACCGCATCCGCGAATCGCTGGCTGACCCCTTCGCTCTGGGCGGCCATGAGGTCAGGCTGGACAGCCATGTCGGCCTCGCCGTCTATCCGCGCGATGCGGTCTCCGCACGCGGACTGCTCATCCTGGCGGAGGCCCGCGCCCACGGCACGCGGCTGCCCGAAAGCGGCAGCGCCGTGGTGCACTGACGGGACACCGATGCCCTCAGCATGACGCTCACATGCCCGTGACGTTCATTCCCCGGAGAACCCCCGGTCCTTGACCACGGCATAGCGCGCCATCGTCGCCATCCGTGCCGTCTCATGCCGCACGACCGGCTCCGGATAGTCGCGCCCGAGCACGACGCCGCAGGCCGCGAGTTCTGCCGGCTTCGCCAGCCACGGTGCGTGGATCAGCTTGGCCGGCAGCTTCGCGAGTTGCGGCAGGTGGCGCTTGATGAACTTGCCGTCGGGGTCGAACTTCTCGCTCTGGTTGACCGGATTGAAGATGCGGAAGTAGGGCTGCGCATCGCAGCCGCTGGATGAGGCCCATTGCCAGCCGCCGTTGTTGGCGGCGAGGTCGAAGTCGATCAGCTTCTCGGCGAAGTAGGCCTCGCCGCGGCGCCAGTCGATGCCGAGGTCCTTGATGAGGAAGCTGGCCGTGACCATGCGCAGCCGGTTGTGCATGTAGCCGGTCTCGTTGATCTGGTGCATCGCCGCGTCGACCAGCGGATAGCCGGTGCGCCCCTGGCACCAGGCCTCGAAGTCGGCATCCGCATCGGGGCCGCCGGCCCAGGCGATGCGGTCGTATTCAGGGCGGAGCACCCCCCACGACATGTGGATGGTGATGCAGGACCTGGTGGTAGAAGTCCCGCCAGATCAGTTCGGACAGCCAGGTCTGCGCGCCCGCGCTGACGTTCTTGCCGGCCTGCGGCGCATGGCCGCGCTGCCAGGCTTCGCGTGCCAGGCGGCGGATCGAGATCGTCCCGAAAACGCAGATGCGTGCTGAGATAGCTGGGCCCCTTCGCGGCGGGAAAGTCGCGTGTCTCGGTGTAGCGGTCGATGCGTTCGAGGAACTCTTCGAACAGGCGCTGCGCGCCCGCGCTGCCGCCGGTCAACGCCGCGGCGAGACCGGCCGGCTCGAATCCGATGTCGCCCAGCGACGGCACGCCGCGCTGGGGCGCCTCCGCCAGATGGGGCGCATAGCGTTCGACCGGATAGCTGCTCAGGAAGAACGGATTGATCTCCCGCAGCCACGCGTTCTTGTAGGGCGTGAAGACGCCGTAAGGCTTGCGTGAGCCCGTCAGGATCTCCGAGCGCTCGAAGACGACGTGGTCCTTGAAGCTCTCCACCTGCACGCCGCGTGCGAGCAGCGTGTCGCCGACATCGGCATCGCGGCGCAGCGCGTCCGGCTCGTCGTCGTGGTTGAAGTAGAGCGCGCCGATGTCCAGTTCCGCTGCCAGGGCCGGGATCTGTTCCCGCGCAGTCCCGTGCCGCACGATCAGCCCGGCGCCGGGCGCCAGCGCCGCCAGGTCCGCGTCCAGCACGCGCAGGGCGTCGACGATGAACTCCACACGGCGGTCCCGCGCGCGGCAGCGCGTCCAGGATGTCCGTGTCCAGCACGAAGGCGCAGAACACGCGCGGGTGGCGCTTGAGGGCGTGGAACAGGGCGGCATGGTCGTCCGCGCGCAGATCGCGCCGGAACCAGACAAGGGCGTTCATGGAGAGGGAGTGTCGGTGAAATAGAATCCGTCCCTATGTCCAAGGAACGCATCGACCTGACCAACCAGTTCCTGATCGCCATGCCCGGCATGGTGGACGAGACCTTTGCCGGCTCCGTCATCTACCTGTGCGAGCACAACGAGAAGGGCGCGCTGGGCCTGGTCATCAACAAGCCGATCTCGCTGACCCTGGGCAACCTGTTCGAGAAGGTCGAGCTGGAGCTGTCCGATGTGGACATGGCCGCGCGGCCGGTGTTCTTCGGCGGCCCGGTCCAGACGGAGCGCGGCTTCGTGCTGCATGAAGCGCTGGACGAGCAGGGCAACCACTACAGCGCGACGCTGGCCGTACCCGGCGGGCTGGAGATGACCACCAGCCGTGACGTGCTCGAAGCCCTGTCCAACGGCGCCGGTCCCAAGCGCGTGCTGGTCACGCTGGGCTACAGCGGCTGGGCCGCCGGTCAGCTCGAGGAGGAACTCGGCCGCAACGGCTGGATCACCGTCGACGCCACGCCCGAGATCATCTTCGACACGCCGATCGAGGAGCGCTACGACAAGGCGCTCGCGCTGCTCGGCATCGACCCGCGCATGCTCAGCCAGGAGGCCGGGCACGCATGAACCCCGGAAGCGCCATGAGCCTCGCTTCCCCGTCCTCCTTCGTCGCTCCCCTCGCGTTTGATTTCGGTATCAAGCGTCTCGGCGTGGCCACCGGCAACCGGATGTTGGGGAGCGCGCGCGGCCTGCGGACCGTGACCGAGCAGGGCGACGCCCGCTGGGCCGCGATCACGGCGCTGATCCAGGAGTGGCAGCCCGATGCGCTGGTCATCGGCGTGCCGCGCCATCCCGATGGCGCGCCGCACGAGATGACCGCCCGCGCGCTCAAGTTCGCCGGGCAACTGCGTGGCCGCTATCGGCTGCCGGTGGTCGAAGTCGATGAACGCTATACCAGCGCGGAAGCCCAGTCGCAGGGCGCGCGCGATCTCGATGCCGCGAGCGCGGCATTGATCCTCGAACAATTCTTCCGGGAACATCCATGAGCACATTGCACCTCGATGCGGAAGCGCTCTACGCCGACCTCGTGCGCGGCGTCCAGCGCCTGCTGCAACCCGACTGCGCGCTGGTCGGCATCTGGTCGGGCGGCGCCTGGCTCGCCGAGCGCCTCCAGCAGGACCTGAAGCTCGCCGGCCAGCACGGCGTGATCTCCAGCGCGCTGCACCGTGACGACTTCGGCAGCAAGGGCATGAACGCCAGCGCCGATCACACGAAGCTGCCCTTCGAGGTCGACGGCCGCCACATCCTGCTGATCGACGACGTCCTCTACACCGGCCGCACGACGCGCGCCGTGATCAACGAGCTGTTCGACTTCGGCCGCCCCGCGAGCGTCACGCTGGCGGTGCTGGTCGACCGCGGCGGCCGCGAGCTGCCGATCGAACCGGTGTTCTCCGCCGCCCGCGTCGCGGTCGCGCCGAACCAGCGCCTGAGCCTGGTCAAGGGTGACGGCGGCCGCTTCAGCTTCGACGTGAAGGAGGACTGACCCCATGCTGAGCAAACGCAATCCGCAGCTGAACAAGCATGGCGAGCTGATCCACCTGCTGTCCACCGAAGGTCTGCCCAAGGCCGTGCTGCACCAGATCCTGGACACGGCCGGGACCTTCCTCTCGGTCAACGACCGCGAGGTGAAGAAGGTGCCGCTGCTGCGCGGCAAGTCGGTGTTCAACCTGTTCTTCGAGAACAGCACCCGCACCCGCACCACCTTCGAGATCGCCGCCAAGCGCCTGTCCGCCGACGTCATCAACCTCGACATCGCGCGCTCCAGCACGGCCAAGGGCGAGACGCTGCTCGACACCGTGGCCAACCTGTCGGCGATGCACGCGGACATGTTCGTGGTCCGCCACAGCGAGTCCGGCGCGCCCTACCTGATCGCGCAGCACTGCGCGCCGCATGTCCATGTGGTCAACGCCGGCGACGGCCGCCACGCGCATCCGACGCAGGGCCTGCTCGACATGTACACGATCCGGCACTACAAGAAGGACTTCTCCAACCTGACGGTGGCCATCGTCGGCGACATCGTGCACTCGCGCGTCGCGCGCAGCGACATCCACGCGCTCACGACGCTGGGCGTGCCGGAGATCCGCGCGGTCGGCCCGAAGACGCTGGTGCCGGGGGATCTCAAGGACATGGGCGTGCGCGTGTGCCACGACATGGCCGAGGGCGTCCGCGGTGCCGACGTCATCATCATGCTGCGCCTGCAGAACGAGCGCATGAGCGGCGCGATGCTGCCCAGCGCCGGCGAGTACTTCAAGAGTTTCGGCCTGACGCCCGAGAAGCTGGCGCTGGCCAAGCCCGATGCGATCGTGATGCATCCTGGCCCGATCAACCGCGGCGTGGAGATCTCGTCCACCGTCGCCGACGGCCAGCACAGCGTCATCCTGCCGCAGGTCACCTTCGGCATCGCGGTGCGCATGGCTGTCATGTCCATCCTGGCGGGGAACGAAGCATGATTGACGCCGGGCCGTCCCAAGACAATCAACCCTCCCTCGGGGAGGCGGTGCGCAGCACCTGGAGGGCACAATGAAAATCCTGATCCAGAACGGTCGCCTGCTCGATCCGGCCTCGGGCCTCGACAAGGTCGGCGACCTCGCCATCGCCTCGGGCCGCATCGTCGGCCTTGGCAGCGTCGGCGACTTCAACGCCGATCGCGTCATCGACGCGACCGGACTCGTGGTGGCGCCGGGTCTTGTCGACCTCGCCGCCCGCCTGCGCGAGCCGGGCCACGAGCACGAAGGCATGCTGGAGAGCGAACTCGCCGCGGCTGCCGCCGGCGGCGTCACCAGCCTCGTCTGTCCGCCCGACACCGATCCGACGCTCGACGAGCCCGGCCTGGTCGACATGCTCAAGTTCCGCGCCCGCAAGCTCAGCCGCTGCCGGCTGTTCCCGCTGGGCGCGCTGACGCGCGGCCTCGCCGGCGAATCGCTGACCGAGATGGCCGAGCTGACCGAGTCCGGCTGCGTCGGTTTCTCGCAGGCCTACGTGCCGATCCGCAACACGCTGACCGTGCAGCGCGCGATGCAGTACGCCGCGAGCTTCGGCTACACGCTGTGGCTGCATGCGCAGGATCCGTGGCTGAGCGGCGGTGTCGCGGCCAGTGGCGCGGTGGCGACGCGACTGGGCCTGTCCGGCGAGCCGGTCGCGGCCGAGACCATCGCGTTGCACACGATCCTGGAACTGGTCCGCGTCACCGGCTGCCGCGTCCACCTGTGCCGAATCAGCAGCGCTGCTGGCGTGGAGCTCCTGCGCCAGGCCAAGAAGGACGGACTGCCGATCACGGCGGACGTCTCGATCAATTCGCTGCATCTGACCGACGTCGACATCGGCTACTTCAACTCCTCGATGCGCCTGCAGCCGCCGCTGCGTCAGCAGCGTGACCGCGACGCGCTGCGCGCCGCGCTGGCCGACGGCACCATCGACGCGCTGGTCAGCGACCACAACCCGGTCGCCGCCGACGAGAAGACCTTGCCCTTTGCCGAAGCCACGCCCGGCGCGACCGGCCTGGAGCTGCTGCTGAGCCTCGCGCTGCGCTGGGGTCAGGACGAAGGACTGTCGCTGGCGCAGTCGCTCGACACGATCACCGCTCGTCCGGTCAAGGTGCTGGGCAGCGCGCTCGGCTCGCTGGCGGCGAGCGCGGGCCGCCTGGTCGAGGGCGGCGTCGGCGACGTCGTCGTCTTCGATGCCGAAGCCACCGGTGCCGTGACGCCGGAGCGTCTCGTCAGCCAGGGCAAGCACACGCCGTTCGCGTTCGACATCACCGGCTTCGAGCTGCCGGGCCGCGTGCGCTACACGCTGGTGGCCGGCACGGTCGCCTACGAAGCGCTGGTCACCGAAGCCGAGCGGATCGCCTGATGCGGACGCTGGTCGGCGTGTGGCGTGCGCTGCGGATGCTGGCGCACATCGTGCACGGCGTCTACATCGTGCAGGTGCGCTGGCGCGGTTTCGACACGCCGACCAAGCATCGCCATGTCGGCTGGTGGTCCGCCGAGCTGCTACGGGTGCTGGGCGTGCGACTGGAGGCGCCTGGTCCGCAGGCGCCGTCGCCGCGGCTGATCACGGCGAACCACATCTCCTGGCTGGACATTGCCGCGATGCATGCGGTGATGCCGGAGGCGCGTTTCGTCTCGAAGGCCGACATCGCGACCTGGCCGCTGGTGGGCGCGCTGGCGACGGCGGTCGGCACGCTCTACATCGAGCGCGCGAGCAAACGCGACGCGCTGCGTGTCGTGCACAAGACGGCGGAGGCGCTGGCTGCTGGCGAGACGGTGGCTGTCTTCCCCGAGGGCACGACAGGCGCCGGCTATCCGCTGCTGCCTTTGCACGGCAATCTGCTGCAGGCCGCGATCAGCACGCACACGCCGCTGCAACCGGTGGTGCTGCGCTGGCACCAGCCGAACGTGCCGTACAGCGCCGCCGCGCAGTACATCGGTCAGATGTCCTTGATGGAGAGCCTGTGGCGCATCCTGACCGCGAAGGACCTGTCGGTCGAAGTGCGTTCCTTGCCGGCGATGCCCACGGAGGGTCTTGATCGCCGCCATCTGGCGGGGGCTCTCTCGGACCGAATCAACAACGCACTCCCCAGGCCCTGAGTCCTGGGTTGATCAGGGACGCCCCAACCAACGGGCTCAATTCGCCCAGCCCGGGTATGCCGGATGCCCTCCGGGTCCCGATTGGTGCGAGGATTCGCCGATGCTGCTTTGTTTCGAAGATGAACAGGAGTTGGCCACGCGTCTGGCGCGTGAGTTGGGCCGTCCGCTGGGCGTGATCACGCGCCACCGTTTTCCGGACGGGGAACTGCGCCTGGTCCTGCCCAAGCCGTTGCCGGTCGACATCATCGTGCTGCGTGGATTGCAGCATCAGCCGAACGATCGCCTGGTCGAGCTGCTGATCGCCGCGCCTGCCGCGCGCGGTTGGGGTGTCCGGCATCTGATGCTGGTGGCGCCGTATCTCGCCTACATGCGACAGGACATGGAGTTCACCCCCGGCGAGGCCGTGAGCCAACGGCACATCGCCGCGCTGCTGTCGACGCAATTCGACCGCGTGGTGACGGTGGACCCACATCTGCACCGCATCGCGAGCCTGGACGAAGTGATGCCCAAAGGGCGGGGCGTCGCGCTGTCGGCGGCGTCGTTGCTCGGGCGTTTCATCGCGACGCAGGTCCCCGGTGCGGTGCTGGTCGGGCCGGATGAAGAGTCCGGCCAGTGGGTCGCGGAGGCGGCGCGTGCCGCCAAGCTCGAACATGCGATCGGCCGCAAGGTGCGTTTCGGCGATACCCAGGTGCAGCTCGCGTTCCCGGATCTGGACGTGCGCGGTCGCGCGGTGGTGCTGCTCGACGACATGGCGTCGACGGGTCGCACGCTGATCGGCTCGGCGCGCGAGGCGTTGGAACGCGGCGCGGCCAGCGTCGACGTCGCGGTGACGCACGCGCTCTTCAACGGCGACGCGTTGCCGGCGTTGCGGGCGGCCGGCGTGCGCCACGTCTGGAGCAGCAACGCGGTGCCGCACGAGAGCAACGCGGTCTGCATCGCGGAACTGCTGGCGACGGCGTTGCGCCGCAAGTAGGGCGCATCCGCGCAGCGCGGCGCCTCGCGCGCCATCAACGAAAAAGCCCGGCACTGCCGGGCTTTCGTTCTTCTGCGTCAGTCCCTGTGCGCCACCGAGCGCGGCGCACGAGGACGTCGCCTGACCCTCAGGCCTTGCCCTGGTTCGCCACCGCTGCGGCAGCCTTCGCGGCGGCTTCGGCATCGCCCAGGTAATAGCTCTTGATGGGCTTCAGGTCCTTGTCCAGTTCGTAGACCAGCGGAATCCCATTGGGAATATTCACGCCAACGATGGCTTCGTCGGCGATGCCGTCCAAATACTTCACGAGGGCACGGATCGAGTTGCCGTGGGCCGCGATCAGCACGCGTTGGCCCGACAGAATCGCGGGTGCGATCTGTTCGTTCCAGTAGGGCAGCACGCGGGCCACGGTGTCCTTGAGGCACTCGGTCAGCGGAATGTCCGAGGGCTGCAGTCCGGCATAGCGGATGTCGCCGCGCTCGCTGCGCGGGTCCGACGCTTCCAGCGCCGGCGGCGGGGTGTCATAGCTCCGGCGCCAGACGAGCACCTGCTCGTCGCCGTACTGCTTGGCCATGTCCGCCTTGTTCAGACCCTGAAGGCCGCCGTAGTGGCGTTCGTTCAGGCGCCAGCTGTGCTTCACCGGCAGCCACTGGCGATCCATCTGATCCAGGCAATGCCACAGGGTCCAGATGGCGCGCTTGAGCACCGAAGTGTGGGCGACGTCGAAGTCGACGCCGGCTTCCTTCAGCAGACGGCCCGCCTGCTTGGCCTGCTCCACCCCGGTGGGCGTCAGATCCACGTCGGTCCAGCCGGTGAAGCGGTTCTCGAGATTCCAGGTCGATTCGCCATGGCGAATCAGCACGAGCTTGTACATGGGTCTTGGGTGGGTTCGTGAGGTTTGGCCGGGTTCCGGCAGGCCCGGCGGATTCTAGAGGCAGCCCTCCAGGGCGCCCGCCTCAAGAAGGCTTCCGCAGGGCCGACAACTGCTTTCGTGCCGGGCGAAAGGCGCACCTGCGCCCCAGTTTGGTTCGTCAAAAGAACATGCCCACGTTGGGCATTCACGCTGTACAGGAGTACTTGCAATGATGGTGGTGAAGAACTTGCGCATGACGCCGCTGGCGCTGGCGTTGGTGGTTTTCGGCGCGCAGGCGCAGGGCCAATCGGACTCGATGTTCTCGTTCTCCGGCTTCGGCACGGTCGGCCTGACCGGCACGACCAAGGATGGCGCCGAGTACGTGATCCCCGGCCAGGTCCACGGCGCGGACAAGACGGTCAGCGGTGAAGTCGACAGCAAGCTTGGTCTGCAGGGCACGGCGAAGTTCAACGCGCAGTTCTCGGCCACCGTGCAGGTGCTGACCAAGCAGACCGGCAAGGGTGACTGGACGCCGCAGGTCGAATGGGCCTTCGCCAAGTGGCAGGCCACCCCGGGTCTGGCGATCCGCGCCGGCCGCATCGGCGCGCCGTTCTTCGCGGTCTCCGATTTCCGTGACGTGGGATATGCCAACACCTGGCTGCGTCCGCCGATCGACGTCTACGGCCAGGTGCCGGTGAGCCACTTCGACGGTGCCGACGTGAACTGGACGACGCAGGTCGCCGGCAAGAGCGTTTCGCTGCAGGCTTTCGGCGGCGAGGCCTCGTCGTACGTGCGCCAGACCAAGCTCGAGATCAAGAAGATGATTGGCGTGAACGCCACCGTCGAACTGGCCGACGGCTTGAACCTGCGCGTCGGCCATGCGCAGGGCAAGCTGACCGCGCACAGCGCCACCGTCGCCTCGCTGGTCGGCGCGTTGCGCCAGACACCGTTCGCCTCGGTCGGCAACGAGATTGACCCGACCGACAAGGACGCGAGCTTCTCCGGCGTCGGCCTGACCTACGACGAAGGCCAGTGGGTCGTCGCCGCCGAGTACACCAAGCGCCGCAACGACTCGTTCGTGCCGGACACCACCGGCTGGTACACGACCGTCGGTTATCGCGTCGGCAAGTTCACGCCGTACGCGACGCTGTCGCAGCAGAAGACCGACAGCAGCAACGTCAACAACACGATCCCGGGCACGGTCGTCGTGGGTGGCCTGCCGCTGCGCGCCGTCGTCGACGCGGTCACCGCCGCGCAGAGCACGCCGCAGAAGACCATCGGTCTGGGTGTGCGTTGGGACGCTTGGCGCAACATCGCCGTCAAGGCCCAGTACGACAGCATCAAGACCACCGGCGCCGGCCAGTTCTACAACGTCCAGCCGGGCTTCAACAACGAGCGCGTCGGCGTCTACAGCGTTGCCGTCGACTTCGTGTTCTAAGCATCAGAAGAAGAGGCCCCCATGCAGTTCAACATGATCAAGCCCGTGATCGGCGCGGCGCTGTTCGCCGCTGCCGTGGCCGCGCAGGCGCAAGTCGCCGTCGTGGTCAATCCGAAGAGCCCCCGTCGCCAGCATGACCGCCGACCAGGTCGCGAGCATCTTCCTGGGCAAGTCCAACCAGTTGCCCAACGGCAGCGCCGCGCAGGCGGTGGATCTGCCCGACAGCGCCGCGGCGCGCGAGCAGTTCTATTCGAAGGCCACCGGCAAATCGTCCGCGCAGGTGAAGGCCGCGTGGTCGCGCCTGGTGTTCTCGGGCAAGGGCACGCCGCCCAAGGAACTGGGCAGCGCGGCCGACGTGAAGAAGTTCGTCGCCGCGAATGCCGATGCCATCGGCTACATCGAGAAGTCGGCGGTCGACGGCTCGGTGAAGGTGGTGCTCAGCGTCGATTGACGCCGCCGCCCGGGCGGCCCCGGCCGCCCGCGCCCACCGGCGCGAGTCCGCGCAGACGGACCGGCCGGTCGGCGCACCGGCGTCTCGCGAGGAGCGGGCGCTGCCGACCTGGGGAGGTCGTTGGAGACACAGGAAGAATTGGAGTCAGGCATGAACTTGAAGACCCGTATCGCGATGCTGCCGGTGCTGGCGGCGATCGTTTTCGCGGTGGGCATCGCGGTGGTGCTGTTCTTTTCGTCGCGGACCTCGGGCGCGATCCACGCGCTGGGCGAGGCGGACTATCCGTACCTCGTGGCCACCAACCAGGTGGCCGCGCAGCTTGAGGCGTTGGGCGGGACGATCCAGTCCGCCGTCGCCGAGGGCGAGAAGAAGCGCCTGGACGAGGCCGCCGAGCGCGCGACCGCGATGCGCAAGGTGATCGCGTCGATCAAGGCGATCCCGGGTCGCGCCGATGCCGGTGCGAAGCTGGAGAGCGGCTTCGAGGCCTACTACGCCGCCTCGGTCGAGACGGCGCAGCTGTTCCTCGGCATCAAGCAGGGCGATCAGGCGGGCTCGATCCCGAAGATGCAGGCGGCGCAGAAGGCGCTGGAGCAGACGCTCGGCGACGCGCGCGCCGACGCGAAGACCACCTTCGACGCGACGCTGTCGAGCGCCGAGAAGGGCGTCGGCGCCGGCCTGTGGGCGACGGTGCTGAGCGGGTTGATCGTCGTCGTGTGCCTGGGCGCCGGCTCGTGGCTGCTGATCACCAGCGTGTGGCGCCAACTGGGCGGCGAGCCGGAGTACGCCCGCGACGTGATGCGCCAGATGGCCGAGGGCGACCTCTCGCAGGCCATCCGCGTCGCGCCGGGCGCCGAGGCGAGCCTGCTGGCGGCGGTGCGCGACATGTCGCAGGGCCTGTCGGCCATCGTCGGCAATGTGCGCAGCGGCACCGACTCGATGACGGTGGCCTCGCGCGAGATCGCCGCGGGCAACCAGGACCTGTCGGTGCGGACCGAGAAGCAGGCGGGCTCGCTGGAGCAGACGGCGTCCAACATGCAGCAGCTGACCGAGACCGTGCGCCAGAGCGCCGACGCGGCCAGCCAGGCGAACCAGCTGGCTGGCAGCGCGGCGACCGTCGCGAAGAAGGGCGGTGAGGTCGTGGGGCAGGTCGTCTCGACGATGGACGAGATCAGCGCGAGCTCGCGTCGGATCGGCGACATCATCGGCACCATCGACGGCATCGCGTTCCAGACCAACATCCTGGCGCTGAATGCGGCGGTCGAAGCGGCCCGCGCGGGCGAGCAGGGCCGCGGTTTCGCCGTGGTCGCGAGCGAGGTCCGTTCACTGGCCCAGCGCAGCGCCGAAGCGGCCAAGGAGATCAAGACGCTGATCGGCGCGAGCGTGACGCGCGTCGAAGCCGGTTCGCGCCTGGTGCAGGACGCGGGCGCGACGATGGAGGAGATCGTGGCCAGCGTGCAGCGTGTCTCCGACATCATCAGCGAGATCACCGCGGCGTCCGCCGAACAGAGCCAGGGCATCGGCCATGTCAACGAGTCGGTGGTGCAGCTCGACCAGATGACGCAGCAGAACGCCGCGCTGGTCGAGGAGGCCGCCGCTGCCGCCAACAGCCTCGAGCAGCAGGCCCGCGCGTTGCAGTCCGCAGTCTCCACCTTCAAGCTCAGCTGACGCGGGCATGGACCGAAGTGCTCGGTCCGAGCTGGCGCAAGCCGGGGCGGGGTCGACGATTTGTGGAGTCCGCGAGACGTATGAGGAGACCCCGCCCCGGCTTGAGCCGGCGAGCGGTGTCCGCGGACCCAAGCCGGCTTCCTATAATCCTCGGCTTTTGCATCCAACCGAACGGGCCCCGCCTTGAAGTTCCTGATTGAAAATTGGTATCTCGTGCTGTCGGCCCTGGTGTCGGGCGGTCTGCTGCTGTGGACGTCGATGCGCGGCAAGGCGGGCGGCGTGCCGACGGCCGAGGCGGTGCGCCTGGTCAACCGCGAGAAGGGTGTGCTGGTCGACGTGAGCGAGCCGGAGGAGTTTGCCGCCGCCCACGCGAAGGGCGCCCGCAGCGTGCCGCTGTCGACGTTGACTGGCACGGACCTTCCGGTCAAGCAACTGCCCAGCAACAAGGCCCTGCCGGTGGTGCTGATGTGCAAGACCGGCGCACGCGCGCAGCGCGCTGCTGGCATCCTGCAGAAACAGGGCTACGCGAACGCGGTCGCTGTCCAGGGCGGTCTGACCGCCTGGCGCGAGGCGAGTTTGCCTGTCGAGACGTCCGCGGCCTGACCGCCCTGGCGACCGAGCCGGCACCTCGATTGCCGGAAGAGGACGCTCGACACGATTCTTGGAGAACTGGCGATGGCCGCCGTGAAGATGTATACGACCCTGGTCTGCCCGTACTGTGTGCGGGCGAAGCACCTGCTCAACCAGCGGGGTGTCAGCCAGATCGAGGAGGTCCGCGTGGACCTGGATCCGTCGCAGCGCGACGCGATGATCCAGCAGACCGGTCGCCGCACCGTGCCGCAGATCTTCATCGGCGAGACCCATGTCGGCGGTTGCGACGACCTCATCGCGCTGGACCAGCGCGGCGGTCTGCAACCGTTGTTGCAGGCCTGAAACCTCGCCACCGAAGTCCTCGACATTCTCCGGAAACCCCTCACCGGACTGTCGCGAACGCTCGGTCATAATGCCCGCCACGGCTCGCCGCTGGCGGGCTTTTTCATTTGGATGACCCCATGGCCGACGACAACAACGCTCCCGTGTTCCAGATCCAGCGCATGTACCTGAAGGACCTGTCGCTGGAGCAGCCCAACGCCCCGGCGATCCTGCTGGAGCAGGCCCAGCCGCAGGTCGACATCAAGCTCTCGCTGGCCGCCGAACCGGTCGCCGAGGGTCTGTTCGAAGTCAGCGTCACCGCCACCGTCACGACGACGGTGCAGGACAAGACCCTGTTCCTGATCGAAGCCAAGCAGGCCGGCATCTTCGAGATCCGCAACCTGCCGCAGGATCAGCTCGAAGGCATCCTGGCGATCGTCTGCCCGCAGATGATCTACCCGTACCTGCGCGCGATCGTCTCCGACGTCTGCACGCGCGCCGGCTTCCCGCCGGTGATGCTGACGGAAGTGAACTTCCAGGCGATGTTCGAAGCCCAGCAGGCGCAACTGGCCGCCAACGGCCAGGGCAACGGCGAAGCCATCCCGAACTGAGCTTCGGCCCCATGAGCGCGCCGGCCTCGCGGACCTGTCCGCTGGCCGGCGTGTTTCATTGCGAGATTCATTTCACCGATCCTCCGAACAGACCATGACTGCTCCGCGCATGAAGATCAGCGTGCTCGGCGCCGGTGCCTGGGGCACGGCGCTGGCGATCGCCGCGAGCGCGCGCCATGAGGTGACGCTGTGGGCGCGCGACGCCGGCGCGATCGCCGCGATGCGCGCCGACCGTTGCAACGTCCGCTACCTGCCTGATTCGCCGCTGCCGGCCCGCCTGGCCTTGACCGACGACCTCGAGGGCGCGCTCGCGCACGGCCGCGACGGGCTGATCGTCATCGCGACGCCGATGTCGGGCCTGCGCGGCATGCTGGCCCGTTTGCCGGCGGGCGCACGGGCGCAGTGGCTGTGCAAGGGCTTCGAGGCCGGCACCGGTCTGCTGGGCCATGAGATCGCCCGCGAGGTCGCGCCGCAACTGGCCACCGGCATCCTGTCGGGCCCGAGCTTCGCGCAGGAAGTGGCCGCCGGCCAGCCGACCGCGCTCGTGTCCGCGTCCGGCGACGCGGCGCTCGCGCAGCTGGGCGTGTCGGCCTTCCACAGCGAGCGGCTGCGCGTGTATTCGTCGGCCGATCCGGTCGGAGTCGAAGTCGGCGGCGCGGTGAAGAACGTGATGGCGATCGCCGTCGGCATCGCCGATGGCTTGCGGCTCGTCGCCGAGGCGAAGGGCGTGAAAGGCCCCGGCCTCAACGCCCGCGCCGCGTTGATCACGCGCGGACTGGCGGAGATGCAGCGGCTCGCGCTCGCGCTCGGCGCGCAGCAGGAGACGCTGCTCGGGCTCGCGGGCCTGGGTGACCTGGTGCTCACCGCCACCGGCGACCTGTCGCGCAACCGCCGCGTCGGCCTGCTGCTCGCCGAGGGCCTGGACCTGCCGGGCATCCTTGTGAAGCTGGGCCACGTCGCCGAAGGCGTCTACAGCGCGCCGACGGTGCTGGCGCGCGCGCAGCGTGCCGGCGTCGACATGCCGATCACCGCGGCGGTCGTCGAGGTCCTGGAGGGACGCATGACCACGCACGAAGCCCTGGATGCGCTGATGGGGCGCCAGGCCAAGTCCGAGTGGTGAAGCGCCGCGCGCTGATCGCCGCGACCGCGCTCGGCGCGCTGCCGCTGTCCGGTCGCGCGGCAACGCCGTGGCCATCGCGGCCGATCCGCCTCGTCGTGCCGTTCCCCGGCGGCAGCTCGCCGGACCTGATCGCGCGTGATCTCGCCGAGCCGCTCGCGCAAGCACTCGGCCAGCCGATCGTCGTCGACAACAAGCCTGGAGCGGGCGGCAACATCGGCACTGGCGCTGTTGCGAAGGCCGCGCCCGATGGGCACACGCTGCTGTTCACGATCCAGGGACCGCTGATCACCGCGCCGCTGCTGGCGAAGGCCTTGCCCTACGACCCGCAGCGCGAGCTGCGCGCGGTCAGCTTCATCGCGAGCTCACCGAACGTGCTCGTCGTGCCGCCGTCGCTCGGCGTGGAGACGCTCGCGCAGTTCGTCGCGCTGGCGAAGCAGCGCACGGGAGCGCTGAACTACGGCAGCATCGGCAATGGCAGTGCCGCGCATCTGGCGATGGAATCCTTCATCGCGCGCGCCGGCTTGAAGCTGGTCCACGTGCCGTATGCCGGCTTCCCGCAGGTCGTCAACGCGATGCTGGCCGGACAGATCCACGCCGGCTTCATGGTGCCGGCCATCGCGATGCCGCAGGTCAAGGCCGGCAAGTTGAAGGCCCTGGCCGTGACCAGCGCCGGACGCTTCGGCGCGCTCGCGGAACTGCCGACCGTGGCGGAATCCGGCTATCCCGGCTTCGAGGCCACGTCGTGGCAGGCGCTGCTGGCGCCGGCCGGCACGCCGGAAGTGATCGTGCGTCGCCTGGCCGACGAGGTCATCCGCATCGTCCGCGGCGACGCCTTCCGGCGCCAGCTGCTGCCGCTGTACTTCAGCGCGGCAGGCACCTCGCCCGAAGGGCTGGACAGCCTCATGAGCGACGAACGCAAGCGCTGGGGCGCGCTGATCCGGCAGCTCAAGCTGGAACGCGAATAGGCGGCCTTTGACGGCCAGCAGCGGTGGAAGTGCCGTCGTGGGGTGTCGGCGATCAGACGCCGTCGGCGTAGCCGTTCTGCCGCCACGCTTCGAAGACCGCCACGGCCACCGCATTGCTGAGGTTCAGGCTGCGCTGCCCGTCTCGCATCGGCAGCCGCACGCGCTGCTCCAGAGGGAAGCTGTCGCGCAAGTCCATCGGCAGTCCCGCCGTCTCACAACCGAAGACCAGCCAGTCGCCGGGCTTGAGCGCGACCGACGGCAGCAGCCGGCTGCCGCGCGTGGTGAACGCGAACATCCGCGTCGCATCCGGCTGCTCTGCGGCGATGAAGCGTTCCCAGTCCGCGTGCCTCAGCACCGGCGCGTACTCGTGATAGTCGAGGCCGGCGCGCTGTAGCAGCTTGTCCTCCATCGAGAACCCCAGCGGTTCGATCAGGTGCAGCCGGCAGCCGGTGTTGGCCGCCAGCCGGATCACATTGCCGGTGTTGGGCGGAATCTCCGGATGGACCAGCACGATGTTGAACATGGGGCGAAGCTCTTTCGACAAGGATCAAGGCGTGCGCGCGGCCACCCAGGCCTGCACCTCGCGGGCGCCCGCGCGGCGCAAGGTCAGCGCGGCCTCGTGCAGCGTGGCGCCGCTGGTCATGACGTCGTCGACGATCGCGACACTCAAGCCGTGCACCGGCTTCACGACGGCGAACGCACCGCGCAGATTGCCGCGGCGCTCGTCGAGCGGCAACTGCGCCTGCTGGTCGGTGTTCCGCAAGCGCATCAGCGTCCGCGCGCAAAGCCGGGATTGTCGCTCGGCCTCCGGCGGCAGCACGAGGCGGCGCGCGATCTCGTGCGCCTGGTTGTAGCCGCGCTCGCGCAGGCGCTGCGCCGACAACGGGATCGGCACGATCAGGTCGGGCGGCTCGACCTCCGCGAGCGCCAGCGCGCGCGACAACCGCGTCGCGAGCAGCGGCGCATGTTCGAGCCTTTCGCCGAACTTCAGGCCGAGCAGCAGCCGGTCCCACGGGAACAGGTAATCCATCGCCGCGATGCATCGCGACAACGGCATCGGATGCGACGCGCATCGTCCGCAGCGCATCGCGTCCGTGGCGCGCTCGCCCGTCGGCAGTCGAAGGGCGCAGAGCGCGCAGCGCGGCCCCGCGTCGACCGGATGTCCGGCCTCGCAGTCCGCGCACAGCGGTCCCTGGCACCAGCATCGGCAGAACGCGCACTGCCCTGGCCAGAACCGCGCGAGGCCGCTTGCCATCGAGGATCGCGCCAATGACCGGCGCCGGAACAGGTCAAGCATGGCCGCCTACAATCCCGCCCCATGACTGGAGATGAGGCCTTGCCGCCGAGCACACAGCAGATCGATGCGGGCGCGGCGCGGCGGCAGCGCCGTCGCCTGGCCGCGTCGGACCAGGCCCCGTGGCTGCATCAGGAAGTGGCCACGCGCATGCTGGACCGACTGCCGGTGATCCGGCTGCAGCCGACGGCCGTGCTGCAGAGCCGCCCGTCGATCGGCGGCGGCGACGAAGGCCTGCGCCAGCATTACCCGCAAGCGACCCAGCTGTGGCTCGAACCCGACGCCGATGTTCGCGCGCTGCTCGCGCAACGCCTCAAGCGCGGCTTCATGCAATCGATGGTGGACAAGCTGCGTGGCAGCGCGCCGACCGAGCTCATCACCGAGCCGCCCGTCGGCGCCGCGCAACTGGCGTGGTCCAACATGGAACTGCACGCCGAGGCCGACAAGCCCGAACTCGTCAAGCGCTGGCACGCGGGCCTCGCGGTCGAAGGCTGCCTGATGTTCTCGTGCCTCGGGCCGGACAGCTTCATCGAACTGCGCCCGATCTTCGCCCGCGAGGGCTGGGGCCCGCCGGCGCCGGACTGGGTCGACATGCACGACCTCGGCGACCTGCTCGTGCACGCGGGCTTCGCCGACCCGGTGATGGACCAGGAACATCTGCGCCTCACCTGGAGCTCGCCGCAGGACCTGCTGCGCGATCTGCGCGCACTCGGCGGCAACCTTGCGCCGGCGCGTCTGCGCGGTCTGCGCACGAAAGCCTGGCGCGAGCGGCTCATGCACGCGCTCGAGTCCTTGCGCGGCGCGGACGGCCGCCTGTCGCTGAGCATCGAACTGGTCTACGGCCATGCGTTCAAGCCTCAACCGAAGGTGAAGGTGGCGGCCACGACCGAGGTCTCGCTGGATCAGATGCGGGCGATGGTGCGCGGCGCGGGCAAACACTGACCCCCGTCGTTCGCGGGCTCGGCTAGCCCCGCGTTGTCAGAGGGCGAGAGCGCACCATTCTGCGGGTAATCCTGGGCGGTTCCGCGCGCTGCGCCCAGTCATAGTGCGCCAGGGGGGTGGGCTAGAATCCGCCCCCGACTGGAGTACGTCTGCTGGCCCCGTAGGTTTCCGCCATCGCTTGGCGCCGGAGCCCGCGCTACGAGCGGGCTCGAGCACCGAAGCCGCCTGGCCGAGACCCGGGTGACAAGAGCTTGAGAAAGACTGGATAAAGAGACGACCATGACGATTGAACACAGTTGTGTGCAACTGGGGCGCCGCTGCAGCCAGCTCGCGTTCGGCCTGTCGGCCGCGCTGGCCAGCCAGGTCGCCTTGGCGGTCAACGACCTCCCCGGAGGTCCGGCCGTCAACCAGCTGAATCTGCACCCGCCGGTCACCAAGATCGCGCATGAGCAGATGTGGCTGCACAACATGATGCTGATCCTCTGCCTGGCGATCTTCATCGCCGTGTTCGGAGTCATGTTCTATTCGATCTTCAAGCACCGGAAGTCCAAGGGCGCGGTGCCGGCGAACTTCCACGAGAGCGTGAAGGTCGAGATCGCGTGGACCATCGTGCCCTTCATCATCGTCATCCTGATGGCGCTGCCCGCGACCAAGGTCGTCGTGGCGATGAAGGACACCACCAACTCCGACATCACGATCAAGGCCACCGGCTACCAGTGGAAGTGGGGCTACGACTACCTGAAGGGCGAGGGCGAGGGCATCGGCTTCGTCTCGACGCTGGACGCCTCGCACCGCGCGCTGTCGGACTCCGGCCATCCGGGCCAGGTCGACAACTACCTGCTCAAGGTCGACAACCCGCTGGTGGTGCCGGTCGACAAGAAGATCCGCATCATCACGACCGCCGACGACGTCATCCACGCCTGGATGGTGCCGGCCTTCGGCGTCAAGCAGGACGCGATCCCCGGCTACGTGCGCGACACCTGGTTCAAGGCCGAGCAGGTCGGCGACTTCTACGGCCAGTGCGCCGAGCTCTGCGGCAAGGAGCACGCCTACATGCCGATCCACGTCAAGGTGCTCAGCGCCAAGGACTACAGCGCCTGGGTCGGCGAGGAACAGAAGAAGATCGCCGCCAAGGCGGACGATCCGAGCAAGGTCTGGACGATGGACGAGCTGCAGGCCCGCGGCCAGAAGCTGTTCGACGCCAACTGCGCGGTCTGCCACAAGGCCGACGGCAAGGGCATGGGCCAGTTCCCGGCGCTGGACGGCTCGGCGATCGTGAAGGCCGACGACCACACCCAGCAGCTCCACCTGGTGCTCAACGGCAAGGGCCAGATGCCGGCCTGGAAGACGGTGCTCAAGGACAGCGAGATCGCCGCCATCGTCACCTATACGAAGAACGCCTGGTCCAACAAGACCGGCCAGATCGTGCAGCCCGCGGAAGTCGTGGCCGAGCGCGCCAAGTGACCGCCGTCACCGCCGCCTGACCCGACGCCTTCCGACTGAACGACTGAACGCCAGATCGCCCCGGCGACCAGCTACCGAGGATTTGACATGAGTGCAGTGCTCGACCACCCGACCGGTCATGCCCATGACCATGACGATCACCACGACCACCACGCCCCGACGGGCTGGCGGCGCTGGGTCTTCGCGACGAACCACAAGGACATCGGCACGATGTACCTGCTGTTCAGCTTCACGATGCTGATGGTCGGCGGCATCCTGGCGCTGTGCATCCGTGCCGAGCTGTTCCATCCGGGCCTGCAGTTCTTCAATCCTGAGCTGTTCAACCAGTTCACGACGATGCACGGCCTGATCATGGTGTTCGGCGCGATCATGCCGGCCTTCGTCGGCTTCGCGAACTGGATGATCCCGCTGCAGATCGGCGCGGGGGACATGGCCTTCGCGCGGATGAACAACTTCAGCTTCTGGCTGATGATCCCGGCGGCGCTGATGCTGGTGGGTTCGTTCTTCATGCCCGGCGGCGCGCCGGCGGCCGGCTGGACGCTCTATGCGCCGCTGACGCTGCAGATGGGCCCGTCGATGGACGCCGGCATCTTCGCGATGCACATCCTGGGCGCGTCCTCGATCATGGGCTCGATCAACATCATCGTGACCATCCTCAACATGCGCGCGCCCGGCATGACGCTGATGAAGATGCCGATGTTCGCGTGGACCTGGCTGATCACCGCCTACCTGCTGATCGCGGTGATGCCGGTGCTGGCCGGCGCGATCACGATGACGCTGACGGACCGCCACTTCGGCACCAGCTTCTTCACGCCCGCGGGCGGCGGCGACCCGGTGATGTACCAGCACATCTTCTGGTTCTTCGGCCACCCCGAGGTCTACATCATGATCCTGCCGGCGTTCGGCATCGTGAGCCAGATCGTCCCGGCCTTCGCCCGCAAGCGCCTGTTCGGCTACGCCTCGATGGTGTACGCGACGGCCTCGATCGCGATCCTGTCCTTCATTGTGTGGGCGCACCACATGTTCGCCACCGGCATGCCGGTCACGGGCCAGCTGTTCTTCATGTACGCGACGATGCTGATCGCGGTGCCCACCGGCGTGAAGATCTTCAACTGGCTGGCGACGATGTGGCGCGGCTCGATGAGCTTCGAGACCCCGATGCTGTGGGCCGTCGGCTTCATCTTCGTGTTCACGATGGGCGGCTTCACGGGCCTCATCCTGGCGGTCGCACCGGTCGACATCCAGCTCCAGGACACCTACTACGTGGTGGCCCACTTCCACTACGTGCTGGTGGCCGGCTCGCTGTACGCGCTGTTTGCCGGCGTTTACTACTGGGGTCCGAAGTGGAGCGGCGTCATGTACTCGGAGACGCGCGGAAAGATCCACTTCTGGGGCTCGCTGATCTTCTTCAACCTGACCTTCTTCCCGATGCACTTCCTCGGCCTGGCCGGCATGCCGCGACGCTACGCCGACTACCCGATGCAGTTCGCCGACTTCAACGCGGTGGCCTCGATCGGCGCCTTCGGCTTCGGTCTGATGCAGGTCTACTTCTTCCTCGCCGTGGCCATCCCGATGATGCGCGGCAAGGGCGAGAAGGCCCCGCAGAAGCCGTGGGAAGCCGCCGAAGGCCTGGAATGGGAAGTGCCGTCGCCGGCGCCGTTCCACACCTTCGAGACGCCGCCCAAGCTGGACGTGACGGCCACGAAGATCATCGCCTGACCGAAATCGCCACCGCAGCGGAACCCGAGGACCGATCGATGTCGCCGACACCCGAGCAACGCAAGAGCAACCTGCGCCTGGCCCTCATCCTGGCCAGCGTGGCGGCGATCTTCGGGATCGGCTTCGTGGTCAAGATCGCGTTCCTCGGGGCGTCATGACCGAACCCACCAAGCGCGCCACCTGGATCCGCCGGGAGAACCTGCGGATGACCGGCAAGCTGCTGGTCGTGGTGGCGGTGATGTCGTGCTTCGGCTACGCGCTGGTGCCGATGTACCGCGCGATCTGCACGGCGCTGGGCATCAACGTGCTGTCGCTGTCGGAGCGCCAGCACGCGGTGCGCGCCGAGGACGTGAAGAACACGCAGATCGACTACAGCCGGACGATCTCGATCGAGTTCGACGCCAACGCCCGCGGCCCATGGGACTTCAAGCCGGCCAAGCGCCACCTGACGGTCCATCCGGGCGAGCTGACGACGGTGATGTACACCTTCCAGAACATCCAGACGCGGACCATGTCCGCGCAGGCGATCCCGAGTTACGCGCCCAAGCAGGCGACGCCGTATTTCAACAAGCTCGAGTGCTTCTGCTTCAACGAGTACACGCTGAAGCCGGGCGAGCAGAAGGAGTGGCCGGTGGTGTTCGTCATCGACCCGAAGATCCCGAAGGACGTGCGCACGATCACGCTGTCGTACACCTTCTTCGAGGTTGCGGGGAAGGGCAAGGCGCAGGCGAACCTGTCGGCGCCGACCACGGTGAAGACGCCCGCGGGCGAAGTGAAGATCCAGCCCGGCGCCTGAGCGCGGCGGGCTGAGCAGAACGACGATAGCGACGATGTCCGATGACCTGAAGCCGGGCGAGGATCTCAAGCAGGCGATGCAGCGCAAGGGCTCCTTCTGGGCCACGCTGCGCGCGGTGGCCTGGTCCTTCTTCGGCGTGCGCAAGGGATCGGACTACGAGAAGGATGTATCGCAGCTCAATCCGCTGCACGTGATCGTGGCGGGCGTCATCGCCGCGGCGCTGTTCGTGGTCGGATTGATCCTGCTGGTCCGCTGGGTGGTGAGCAGCGGTGCGGCAATGAACTGAGAACCGAGTTCGAGGAGAAGAACGCATGTCGGCAACGACGACTCATGGCAACACGCCTTATTACTTTGTGCCTGGCCCTTCACGGCATCCGGCGATGGCCGCGTTCGGCCTGTTCTGGGTGATCCTGGGCGCGGGCCAGTGGATCAACGGCCATGACTGGGGCAAGTGGTCGCTGCTGTTCGGGCTGCTGTGGTGGGCGTTCACGCTCAAGCAGTGGTTCGGCGACGCGATCCGCGAGAGCGAAAGCGGCCAGTACAGCGACCGCATCGACCTCTCGTTCCGCTGGAGCATGGGCTGGTTCATCTTCTCGGAGGTGATGTTCTTCGCGGCCTTCTTCGGCGCGCTGTTCTGGTCGCGCGGCTACAGCATCCCGACGTTGGGCAGCCTGGACAACGCGCTGCTGTGGCCCGACTTCAACGGCCTGTGGCCCAGCGTCGCGGCGGGCGCGACGGCCTCGCCGGCGGGCACGGTGGACGCGTTCGCGACGATGGGCCCATGGCCGATCCCGACGATCAACACCGCGCTGCTGCTGACCTCGGGCATCACGCTGACCATCGCGCACCATGCGCTGATCGCCGGCCATCGGGCCAAGACGATCGCGTGGATGTGGATCACCGTGATCCTGGGCGTGACCTTCCTGGGCTTCCAGGGCTACGAGTACTTCCACGCGTACCACGCGCTCAACCTGAAGCTGAACTCGGGCATCTTCGGCTCGACCTTCTTCATGCTGACGGGCTTCCACGGCTTCCACGTGTTCGTCGGCATGCTGATGCTGCTGTTCATCACGCTGCGGCTGATGAAGGGGCACTTCACGCCCGACCGCCACTTCGGCTTCGAGGGCGCGGCCTGGTACTGGCACTTCGTGGACGTGGTGTGGCTGGGCCTCTACGTCATCGTCTACTGGATGTGACCGCGCCGCGCGGCGCGATCCCCTGAACGACCAAGCGCCGCTCGATGCGGCGCTTTTCTTTTGCGGCGGTCCGGTCGGCGACCGGATCGGGTGGTCGGATCAGGCGATGATCGGCCGCCGGTCAGGGGCTCACTTCCCGATCGGCAGTCCCGTGGGATGGATCCATCCCATCCAGGCGCTGAAGAGGATGAACAGGAACAGCGCCACCGACAGCCCGACGCGCACCGCCAGCGCGCGGGCCATGGTGGCCTTGCCCTTCTGCTTGCGCAGCATCAGGATGCCGGCCGAGAAGAGCGCGGCCAGGATGCCGATGAACGCGATGAGGACGATGACTTTCATGGCGGACGATTATTCCCACCCGGCCCCGTCGGGGCCATCGGGCCGGGCCCGAAGGCGTCACGCCGTCGTGGCGATCGCGACGATCGCCGGCGTGGCGGCGACGCTGTCGCTCGGGACCTGGCAACTCGATCGGGCCGATCAGAAAAAGACGATGCAGCGGGCGATCGACGAACGCGGACAGGCAGCGCCGCTCGCGACGGCCGCGCTGCCGCGGGCGGACCAGGCGCCACCGCCCACGCTCGAGCATCGCCGTGCGACGCTCACCGGCCAGTGGGATGCGGCGCACACCGTCTACCTCGACAACCGCGTGATGAACGGCCACACCGGCTTCTACGTGGTGACGCCGCTGAAGCTCGCGGGTCGCGGCGACGCGATCCTCGTGCAGCGCGGCTGGGGCCCGCGCAACGCGGCGCAGCGCGAGGCGCTGCCGCCGGTGTCGACCCCGACGGGCGAGGTGCGGATCGAAGGCCGCCTGGCGGCCTCCGTGTCGAAGGCCTATGCGCTGGGCCGGGACGCGGAGACGGGGCCGATCCGGCAGAATGTCGACCTCGCGGCCTTGCAGGCCGAGACCGGTCTGCGGCTGCTGCCGCTGGTGCTGCTCCAGACGGAGCCGGACCGGGTGGCGCCGCCGGACCGCGCGGCCCCCGCGACGCCAGCCGCCGACGGTCTGCAACGACACTGGCCACCGCCCGCGGTCGATGTCCACAAGCATTACGGGTACGCGTTTCAATGGTTTGCGCTCGCGGCGCTGATCCTGGGTCTTTATGTCTGGTTCCAAGTCCTCGCTCCCTACCGCGCTGGCCGAGCCGCCCGTGCCACCAAGGTCTCCGATGAACAGCGTGATGCGTGACGAGCACGACCACGGCCGCGATGCCGCCCCGGCGCCCATCGACACACCGCTGCCGCCGGACGGTCCGGTGACGATGGCCGTCCATTCGGTGCCGATGCCCGACCTCGATCCTCCGAAGCGCACGCGCTGGACGCTGTGGCTGGTGCTGCTGGTCTGCGCGGCGCCGGTGATCGCGTCGTACTTCAGTTTCTATGTGCTGGATCTGCGCGGTCGCGCCTACAGCGACCTGATCACGCCGACGCGCGATCTGCCGGCCGCGATGCCGCTGACGACGCTGCAGGGCGCGCCGGTGGCGGCTGAATCGCTCAAGGGCCAATGGCTGCTGACCTATGTGCCGGACCGCGCCTGCGACGAGGCCTGCGAGCGCATGCTCTTCATGCAGCGCCAGTTGCGCGAGATGCTCGGCAAGGACCGCGACAAGCTCGACAAGCTGGTGCTGCTGCCCGACGACGTGACGCTGACGCCGGCGCAGATCGACGCGCTGACCGGCCACGGCGCGCCGGCGACGGTGCTGCGCGCGCCGCGTGCCGCGATCGAAGGCTGGCTGATGGCTGCACCGGGGCGTCGGATGGGCGAGCATCTGTTCCTGGTCGATCCGATGGGGCGATGGATGCTGCGCTCGCCGGCGACGCCGGAACCCTCGCCGCTGAAGAAGGACCTCGAGCGCCTGATGCGCGCCAACGCCGGCTGGGACAAGCCGGGCCGGTGATGAAGAGGACGGCCCGCGCATGAACGGATTGGCGATCGGTTTCGATTTCGAGCCGCTGCTGGAGCTGCTGGCGATGGCTGCGCTCGTCGGCGCGGTGCCGCTGGTCTGGTGGCAGTGGCGGCATCGCGGCGACGCGGCGGCGAAGCGGCTGCGCGCGCTGACGGTGCTCGCAACCTTCCTGACCTTCGACCTGATCCTGATCGGCGCGCTGACGCGGCTGACCGATTCCGGCCTCGGCTGCCCGGACTGGCCGGGCTGCTACGGCAGCGCCTCGCCGATCGGCGCGAGCGCCGAGATCCTCGCCGCGCAGACGGCGATGCCGACCGGGCCGGTGACGCATGGCAAGGCATGGATGGAGATGCTGCATCGCTACATGGCGGGCGGCGTCGGATTCCTGCTGGTGGTCCTGGCGGTGCTGAGCTGGTGGGTGTGGCGGCGCGGCCGCCGCACCGGCGAGGCGACGCCGTCGCCGTGGTGGGCGACGCTGTCGCTGGTCTGGATCCTGGTGCAGGGATTCTTCGGCGCCTGGACGGTGACGATGAAGCTGTTCCCGGCGATCGTGACCACGCACCTGCTGCTGGCGCTCGGGCTGCTGATGCTGCTGGCCTGGCAGGCCGAGTCCTACGCGCCGAAGCCACTGGCCTGGTCCACCGGCCTGAGACGTGCATTCCTGGCATTCACGGCGCTGGCGATCGCGCAGGTGGCGCTGGGCGGCTGGGTCAGCACGAACTACGCGGTGCTGGCCTGCCAGGACTTTCCGACCTGCCAGGGACAATGGCTGCCGCCGACCGACTTCGAACACGGCTTCACGCTGTGGCGCGAGCTGGGCCGCGGCGCCCACGGCGGCTGGTTGCCGTTCGAGGCGCTGACGGCGATCCACCTGGCGCATCGCGGTGGCGCGATGATCGTGTTCGCCGCGCTGCTGGCGCTGGCCTGGGCCTTGTGGCGCCAGGGCGGCACCGGTGCCGGCGGTGACGGCCTCGAAGCCCGACGCTGGGCGCGCCGCCTGCTGGCGGTCGGCGCGTGGCAACTGGCCTCCGGCCTTTCCAACGTGGTGCTGGGGTGGCCGCTGGTGGCCGCGCTGGCCCATACCGGCGGCGCCGCGGCGCTGTTGCTGATGTGTGCGATCGTGCTGGCGCGGCTGCGTGCCGGCACGACCCGCAATGTGATCGAGCCGGCGCCCGTGCGCGCCGGCATCCTGACGATGGGTTCGAAATGAGTTCCGCGACGCAGGCCGCCATGCCCTCCCGCTGGTGGCAGTTCTACCAACTGACCAAGCCCAAGGTCGTGCAGCTGATCGTGTTCTGCGCGGTCATCGGCATGGCGCTGGCGATCCCCGGCCTGCCGCAGGGCGAGGAATGGGTGCGCCTGATCGCCGCCACCGGCGGCATCTGGCTGGTGGCGGGCGCGGCGGCGGCGTTCAACTGCCTGATCGAGCAGCACATCGACGCCAAGATGAAACGCACCGCGTGGCGTCCCACGGCGCGCGGCGAACTCAGCCGCAACCAGACGCTGCTGTTCTCGGGCGGGCTGTGCGCGCTGGGGTCGGCGATCCTGTACGCGCTGGTGAACCCGCTGACGATGTGGCTGACCTTCGCGACCTTCGTCGGCTACGCGATCATCTACACGGTGATCCTGAAGCCGATGACGCCGCAGAACATCGTGATCGGCGGCGCCTCCGGGGCGATGCCGCCGGTGCTGGGCTGGGCGGCGATGCGCGGCGAGCTCGGCGCCGAGGCCTGGCTGATGTGCCTGATCATCTTCCTGTGGACGCCGCCGCACTTCTGGGCGCTGGCGCTGTACCGCAGCGAGGACTACCGCAAGGCCGGGCTGCCGATGCTGCCGGTGACGCACGGCAACGAGTTCACGCGGCTGCAGATCTTCCTCTACACCTGGGTGCTGTTCGCGGCGACGCTGCTGCCCTTCCTGACGGGCATGAGCGGCTGGATCTACCTGGCCGCGGCCATCGTGCTGGGGCTGATGTTCTGCCATCACGCGTTCAGGCTGTGGAAGGCCTATTCGGAAGCGCTGGCGCGCAAGACCTTCCTGTTCTCGATCCTGCATCTGTCGCTGCTCTTCGGCGCGCTGCTGCTCGATCACTACGTCAGTCCCTGGATCAGTTGAGCCGCCTCGGCGCTCGGGACCTTCTTTCGGATCGGATGTGCAGATGATCTCGCGACGTTTTCTGGGCCTCGGCGCCTTGGGGGCCCTGGGTGCGGCAACGCTGCTGGCGGGCTGCGACAAGCTGGGCTTCTCCTCGGCGCCCAAGGCGAGCTTCCAGGGCGTGGACCTGACCGGCGCGGCGTACGCGCGCGGCTTCAGCCTGCCCGACCAGAACGGGAAGACCCACACGCTGGAAGACTTCAAGGGCAAGGTCGTGGTCGTGTTCTTCGGCTTCACGCAGTGCCCCGACGTCTGCCCGACCACGCTGGCCGAACTGGCGCAGGTCAAGAAGGCCCTCGGGCCAGAGGGCGACAAGGTCCAGGGCGTGTTCATCACCGTGGATCCGGAACGCGACAAGCCCGAACTGCTGAAGGCCTACCTCGAAAGCTTCGACCCCGGCTTCGTCGCGCTGCGCGGCTCGCCGGAGCAGCTCAAGGAAACGGCCAAGGAGTTCAAGATCTACTACGCCAAGGTGCCTGGGAAGACACCGGACAGCTACACGATGGACCACACGGCGGCGAGCTTCCTGTTCGATCCGCAAGGGCGGGTGCGGGTGTTCTCGCGCTATGGGGCGGGGGCGTCGGCGTTGATGGGCGACATCAAGGCGTTGATCGCCGGTCAATGAACGAGCGCTCGGCCTGCGGGGCCAGGGGCTTGGCCCTCATACGTCTCGCAGGCTCCACAAATCGGGCCAACCCCCTGGCCCCGCAGGCCTCAGGGACGGGGCGTTGACATCCGAAAGACGAAGGCCCCGCAGTGCGGGGCCTTCTTCATGGGGCATCGATCAGGGGATCGAGCGGCTTTCCGATCAAGCGGCTTCCGCCACCATCGCCTTGCGCATCTTCTTCATCGCGGCGACTTCGATCTGCCGGATGCGTTCCGCAGACACGTTGTACTCGGCCGCCAGCTCGTGCAGCGTCATGCCGCCGGACCCGTCGTCGTTGACGTTCAGGTAGCGCTCCGTGACCACGCGGCGGCTGCGGTCGTCGAGCTGCTCCAGCGCCTTCTGCAGGCCGTCGGTGGCCAGCCGGTCGCGTGACTTGGACTCGATCACCCGCGTCGGTTCCTGCGTGTCGTCCGCCAGGTAGGCGATCGGCGCGAAGGTCTCGCCGTCGTCGTCGGTCTGCGGCTCCAGCGCCACGTCACCGCCGGACAGGCGCGTCTCCATCTCGACCACGTCCTCGGGCTTGACGTTGAGCTCTTCCGCCACCAGGGCGATTTCGGCTTCCGTCAGCGAGGTGCGCTGCTGGTTCGCGGCGTGTTCCTTGAGCGCGTGCTTCTTCGAGCGCAGGTTGAAGAACAGCTTGCGCTGCGCCTTGGTCGTCGCGACCTTGACCATGCGCCAGTTCTTCAGGATGTACTCGTGGATCTCGGCCTTGATCCAGTGCATCGCGTACGACACCAGCCGCACGTTCTGCTCCGGATCGAAGCGCTTGACCGCCTTCATCAGGCCGACATTGCCTTCCTGGATCAGGTCGCCCTGCGGCAGGCCGTAGCCCAGGTACTGGCGCGAGATCGACACCACCAGCCGCAGGTGCGACAGCACCAGCCGGCCCGCGGCGTCCACGTCGCCATGCGTCTTCAGACGCGTGGCGTAATCCTTCTCTTCTTCCGGCGTCAGCAGAGGAATGTGGTTGATCGCCGTGATGTACGCATCCAGGTTCCCGAGCGATGGCACCAGGGACCAGGGATCGCGGACCTTCAATGCAAGGGTGTTGGACATGTGTTCGTTGCTCCTGTATCGGGCCGGTCCTCCGGCTCGACGCTGAGAATATTAGCACTCATGGACGATGAGTGCTAAGGCTCCGGAAATCGGACGCGTCACGGGAGGGCTACCCCTGAAACCGAGTGTGTGCCTGCCGTCTTAGGATCCACTTAAGTCATTGATCTACCGAAGAAATCGGCAGCTCAAAGCTGAATGTCGCCCCTTCGCCGGCGGTGCTGGCGACCCGCAATTGGCTGCCCATCAGCGCCAGCAGCCGCTGGGTGATCACCAGCCCGATCCCCGTGCCTTCGATGCCGCCGACCTCCCGGCCCAGGCGGTTGAACGGCTGGAACAGCTGCGCCTTCTGCGCCTCGGTCAGCCCCGGCCCGGAGTCAGTGACGCTCAGTTCAACCTGCGAATCCCCGACCCGCCGCGCCCGGAGCCAGACGCGCCCGCCGTCGTGGTTGTACTTGACGGCGTTGCTGAGCAGGTTGGTCAGCACCTGCTTGAGGCGGGTCGCGTCGGCGCGCACCCGGCCGACCTCGGGGGCCAGTTCGACCTCGATGCTCACCCCGCGTCGCTGGCGCTGGGTCTCGATCATGGCGAGGCTGTCCGACGCGATCGGCGCCAGGTCCTGGTCGTCGATCTGCACGCGCAGGCCGCCGGCGTCCAGCCGCGAGAGGTCCAGGGTGTCGTTGATCATCTCCAGCAGGTGCCAGCCCGACTGCTGGATCTGCGCCAGCCAGCCGCGCTGCCGGGCGCTGAGCGTCGACCCGAGGTCCGACTCCAGCAGTTGGGAGAAGCCGAGCATCGCGTTCAGCGGTGTGCGCAGCTCGTGGCTCATCCGGGACAGGAACTCGTTCTTGGCGCGGTTGGCGGCCAGCTCGGCCTCATGGATGCGCTCCAGCTCGGCCAGCCGGAGCTGTTCGCCGATGTCCTCGACGACGCCCAGCAGTCGTGACGGCCGGCCCTGCGCGTCGCGCAGCAGGCTGACGGTGGCCCGGACCGTGATCACCTGACCCTGGCCGCCGATGTAGCGCTTGATGCGGCTGTAGCGGCCGAGTTCGCCCCGGATCAGCGCCATGCCCAGCCGGCTGTCCTCGGCCCGGTCCTCGGGGTGGGTGATCGCCATGATCGAGCGCGCCTGCAACTGCTCGACGCTCATGCCCAGCAGCTGGCAGAAATAGGGGTTGATCTCCTGCGGCCGCGCGTTGAGGTCGCAGGAGACGACGCCGATCGGCGCGTGCTCGACGATGGTCCGGAAACGCTCCTCGCTGGCGCGCAGGCGCTGGGTGGCTTCCTCGACCCGGCGCGCCACCCGCGCGGTGCTGCCGGTGACCGAGAGCAGCAGCAGGCCCAACAGCGCGGTGCCGGCCAGCCCCGCGATCGCGAAGGGCAGGGCGGCGCTGCCGTCCAGGGTCGGCAGTCCGGACGGGTTGTAGACGATCAGGCGCCAGGCCCGGCCGGCGAAATCGAAGTCTCGGGATCGGCTCGGGAGCGCGGCGGGCAGGTGCAGGCAACGCTCGTCGCCGGCCAGCAGCGGACGGCGGCTTCCGGACGTGGCGTCGATGAGGCAGTAATCGAGCCGGCCTGCGCGAGCCGGCAGCGCATCGTGCAGCAGCGCCTCCGGGCGCAGCGTCGCGAAAGCCACGCCGGTGGGTTTGCGGGCGCGGCCGGCGGCGTCGCGCGGATCGGTGGAGCCGCCCTCGTAGAGCGCGCGGTAGACCACGACGCCCATCAGCGTCACGCCGGCGTCCTGCGACAGCGGGAAGCTTTCGCTGGCCGACGGCTCGCCGGTGGCCATCGCGCGCTCCTGCGCGGCGCGGGCCTGCGGGATGTTGCGGATGTTGGCGCCCATCGCCGGCCGGTTGCGCGCGAACGGCGCGATGAGGCGGATCGGCAGCCTGTCCTCGGCCGGGTCGGGGGTCAGGTCACCGGGCCGGCGTCGTTCGTAGACGCGATAACCGACGTAGCCGTCGGCCTGGGCCGCCCGTTCGAACGTGGGCACCTCCTGCGGACGCACGAGCGGCGCCCAGCCCACCGCGTACACGGCGCCGCCCGCGCGGGCGCGCTCGGCATGGGCGCGTTCAAAGTCACCGCGGCTGATGTCCGGCGCGACCAGCAGCAGGCTGTGGTTGGCCTCGAGCGCGGTCAACGGCATCGACAGCTTGTCGGACAACGAGTTCAGCGCATTCACCGCTTCGAGTTCGAAGGCATGGCGCCGGCGTCCATCCTCGTTGCGCGCGACATGCAGCGTGGCGCCGAACAGCAAGGCGCACGCGACCAGCATCGGCAGGGCGACGCTCAGTCGTCGCGGCGCCCAGTGCTTGCGCGGCAGGCCGAACAGCGCCAGCGCCACCGGCGCGCCGATCAGCACGCCGATCGCGTCGCCGACCCACCACGCGAGCCAATGCGGCATGACCTGCGACGGCCCGATCGCACCGGTGATCCACAGCGCCGCGACGCCGAAGCTCGGTGCGACGAGGCAGGCGATGCCGGCGGTCGCGGCGAGGAAGCGCATGAGTTCGGCGGGTTCGCACAGCGGCGGGTTCGCGCCGATCCAGCGTCTCGCGAGCCACGCGCCCAGCCACGCCTGCAGCGCGCCGCCAAGGCCGACCATCAAGGGCTGCAGCGGTTGAAGGTGCGCGCGCTCGACGCCGATCGCCAGGCTGACCGCCGCGCCCCCGATCGCGATGCCCGGCAGCGCGCCGGGGCCCCAACGCAAGGCGGCGGCGACGGCGAGGCCGGCGGCGGGATAGATGGGGGAGACGAAGTCGGGCGGCAGGATCAGCTTGAGCGCCAGCACGCCGAGCGCGGCGTAGGCCACCGCAAGAGCGATGTTCAGCAGCACCAGCCGGACGGTCCCGCCCGGCGCGCCCGGTGGCGGATCCCCGCTGCCCTGATCGAGCGCGAGCGCGATGGAGGCGGACGTGGCGGGCGCAGCGCCCGCGGCGTTCGTGGCGGCCGGAGCGGGGAGGACGCGTCGGTCATGAACGCCAGCCTACCCTTGCAACGACGCGCCCGATATGCCGGAATGCCCCCCGGATCGGGCGCTTGTCCTGGGAAACCAACGAGGCGCCCGGCCGCCGGCGTCGCGGCGGCCGAGGCCCGATCGCGCCAAGGTCGGCGGTGGCGGCCTCAGGCCGGCAGGTCCCAGCCCAGGCCCAGGCTCTTCTGCAGCGCGACGAAGTCCTTCAGCAACGCGGACTCGCCGTCCAGCGCCTTGAGTCGCGCGTCGATGTCGCGGCGCTGCGCGTCGAGCAGGTCGATCTGGCTCGCGACGCCGGCCTGGCGGCGTTGCCCTGTCAGATCGAGTGTCCGCGCCGTGGAGCCCCGCTGCGCGAGCAGATGCTGCACCGACTGACGCTGCCGGCCGAAGCGCGCCAGCGAGGTGTTGGCGTCCTGCAGCGCGCCGAGCACGGCGGACTGGTAGTTGGCGATGGCCTCGTCGCGGCCCGCCTCGGCCTCGCGCACGGCGGCGGCAGTGCGGCCGAAGTCGAGGACGTTCCAGCTCAGGTACGGCACGGCGGCGAGGGCCAGGTTGTCCGTCCGCAACAGCTTGCCAGGCTCGGTGCCGGCGACGCCGATGTTGCCCAGCAGGCTGAGCTTGGGAAAGTACTTCGCCGTCTCCTGGCCGATCTGCGCCGTGCGGCCGGCCAGGCGGCGCTCGGCCGCGCGGATGTCCGGACGGCGCTGCAGCAGCGCGGCGGGATCGCCGATGGCGACGCGGTCCGGCGCGTGCGGCAGCTCGGGCGTGGCGGCGGCCAGCGCGTCATCGAGCGTGCCCGGCGCCTGTCCCGTCAGCAGCGCAAGCTGGTCGAGCGAGGCGGTGATCTCCGCGGCCACGTCGGCAAGCGAAGCCTGCGTCGCCTCGGCCTGCTGGGCGCGTTGCTCGACATCGTCGGCGGTGGCGACGCCCTGGTCGCGCCGCTGGCGGACCAGCGTCAGCGCCTGCGCGTCGACCGCGGCCGTGTCGCGCAGCAGCGCCTGCCGGGCTTGCTGGGCGCGCAGGCCGACGTAGGTGGACGCGACTTCGGCCGTCAGCGACACCTGCGCATCGGCCAGGTCCGCCTGCACCGCCTGCGCCTGCGCCGAGGCGGACTCGACCGCGCGGCGCGTGCCGCCGAAGAGATCCACTTCCCAGGTCGCATCGAAACCGACGCTGTAGAGATGAAGCGAAGTCTCGTGGTCGGTGCCCGGGCCTTGCCAGACGCCGGCGCCGAGCGCCGACGCCGAGCCCTTCGGTCGACCGTTGGCCTCCTGCGCGTTGAACGCGGCACGCGCCGAACGCAGACGTGCCTCGGCGGCCTGCAGCGTGGGGCTCTGCCTCAGCGCCTGCACGACGAGGGCGTCGAGCGTGCTGTCGTCGAGCGCACGCCACCAGCGCGACGCGACGGGCGCAGAGGCGTCGGTGGATGCGCCGGCAGACGCGCCTGCGGTCGCGCTGATGGTCGCGCCGCTGGTCGCGTCATCGCGTTTGAAGCGCGTCTGCCGGAGCGCGTCGCTCGCGACGGCGGGCGCGCCCGCGTAGTCGGGCCCGACCGTGGTGCAGCCGGCGAGCAGCAGCATGGCCGCGGCGGCGGCCACGGCCGACAGCGTCGTGACCGTGGTGAGCCCGACGCGGAGCGGGCTGGGCCATCGCACGCGGGGCAGGAGGGAGACGTGTGGGAAGTGGGTCATGAGGATCTCAATGGGCGTCGTTGGACGCCGGTGCCTGGCCGGGCTGCCTTGGCGTCCTGAGCGTCAGCGCGAGCGGCACGCAGAGCAGCAGCGCGGCCGCGAGCACGTAGAAGGTTTCGGAAAAGGTCATCACGCTGGCCTGCTGATGGACGGTGAGCACCAGTTCCTTCATCGCCTGCAGTTGCGCGTAGGCGAGATCGCCCCCCTGCGCGAAGTGGCTGGCCGCACTGCCGGCGAGCCGTTCCTGGACCAGCGTCGAATTCGCGTTGAGCGTCTCGCCCAGCCGATCGATGTGCAGGCTGTTGCGTCGGTCGATGAAGGTGCCGATGACGGCGAGTCCCACCGAGCCGCCCAGGTTGCGCGCCATGTTGTAGATGCCGGCGGCGTCGCCCGATTCCTCGCGCGTGACCGTCGCCATCGAGGCCTGGTTGAGCGGCATCATGCAGAGCATCTGCCCGACGCCGCGCAGCAGCTGCGAGCCGACGAAGTCGTGGCCGACGCTCTGGGCGGTGAGGCTGATGTCGAGCAGGCAGCTCGCGGCGAAGGCCGTGAGTCCGAGGATCACCATCACGCGCAGGTCCACGCGCGAGATCAGCCGCGGCAGGATGGGCATCATCAGGAAGGCGGGCACGCCGGCCAGCAGCATGATCGCGCCCGACTGCTGCGCGTTGTAGCCGGCGATCAACGCGAGGAACTGCGGCACCAGGTAGGAGATGCAGTACAGCCCCGCGCCGACGGTGAACACGATGACGATGACGCTGGCGTAGTGCCAGTTGCGCATCAGCTTCAAGCGCAGGATGGGCCTGGACGCGTAGCGCTGCGAGAGCGCGATCATCGCCATGCCGATCGCCGAGACCAGGCTCAGCGACACGATCAGCGAGGACTCGAACCAGCGCTCGCGCTGGCCTTCCTCGAGCACGACGGTCAGCGTCGACAGGCCGACCGCGAGGCCCACGATGCCGAGCCAGTCGGCGCGGATGAACTCCTCCAGGTGCATGCGCTGCGCGGGCAGTCCCAGCAGCAGCAGCGTCAGCAGCGCGGCGCAGACCGGCACGTTGATGAAGAAGCACCAGTGCCAGCTGGCGTTCTCGGTCAGCCAGCCGCCGAGCACCGGGCCCAGCAGCGGCCCGAGCAGCACGATCAACCCGAACAGCGTCATGCCGACGGGAAGCTGATGGCGCGGCAGCCGCGTGCGGATGATGGTCTGCGCGGTGGGGATCATCGCGCCGCCGGTGAAGCCCTGACCGATGCGGGCGAGGATCAGCATCGGCAGGCTGCCCGAGAGGCCGCACAGCACCGAGAAGAAGGTGAACAGCGCCGCGTTGCCGACCAGGAAGTTGCGCAGCCCGAAGACGCGCGTGAGCCACGCGGCCAGCGGGATCATGACGATCTCCGACATCAGGTAGCCGGTGGAGATCCAGGTGCCCTCGGTGCCGGTCGCGCCGATCGCGCCCTGGATCTGCGGCAGCGCCGAGTTGGTGATGGAGATGTCCAGCGTCGCCATCAGCGCGCCGAGCGCGCCGGCCGCGACGGCGATCCAGTCGCCCGTACCGGCGTTGGGCTCGGCGTGCGGTGTCGCGCCGGCCGCGCGCGGCGGACCTTGCGTGCTTGGTGCACCCATTGCACCCGGCGCGGCCGACGATGCGGCCTCAACCATGGCGGGCTCCGCGGGTGTCCACGTCGGTCGTCACGGAGAGTCCGGGCAGCAGGCGGTCGCGCAGCGTCGGGTCCGCCTTCGGATCGAGCTGCACGCGGATGCGCACCGGCACGCGCTGGACGATCTTCGTGAAGTTGCCGGTGGCGTTCTCCGAGGGCAGCAGCGCGAACTGCGCGCCGGTGCCGGGCGAGAAGCTCTCGACGGTGCCGTGCAGGTCCAGGTCGGGCAGGGCGTCGACGTGCAGCGTCACCGGCTGGCCGGCGCGCATGCGGCCGATCTGCGTCTCCTTGAAGTTGGCGACGAGGTAGACGTCCTGCGTCGGCACGACGGTCATCATCCGCGTGCCCGGCTGCACGAACTGCCCGACGCGCACGGTGGTGTCGCCGATGCGGCCGTCGATGGCGGCACGCACGACGGTGTCGTCGACGTCGAGGTGGTTCTGGCGCAGCGCGGCCTCGGCGGCCTCGACCTGCGCCTTCGACTGCGCGACCTGCGCCTCGCTCGACTTCAACCGGCCATCGGCGGCCTTTACCGCGGCGTCGGCGGCGGCCAGGCTGGCGACGGCCTGGTCGCGCGTGTTGCGCAGCTCGGCCAGACGTTCGGCGGTCGTGGCGCCGGTGGCGGCCAGCGGCGTGTGGCGCGTGACCTCGTCCTGCGCATGCGCCAGCGCCAGGCGCGAGGCCTCGGCCTGGGCGCGGGTCTGCGCGAGCTGGCCCTGCTGCTGGAGGATGTCCGCCTCGAAGCGGCGGATGTCGGCCTTGCGGCCGTCGATGGTCGCCTGCGACTGGTCGGCGGCGGCCTGGTACTGGCGGGCGTCCAGCTTCACGAGCGGATCGCCGCGCTTCACCGCCTGGTTGGCGACGACATAGACCTGCGTCACGTAGCCGCCGACCTTGGGCGCGGCGGTGACGCTGTCGGCCTTCAGGTAGGCGTCGTCGGTGGTCTCGATGAAGCGGCCGGTGGTCCACCAGTGCACGCCGTAGGCGCCGGCGGCGAGGAGCGCCGCGGCGGCGATCACCAGCAGCACGGGCTTGCGGCCGGAGGGGGACTTCGGCCCGTTCGGGCCGGCAGGGGTCTGGGACGACATGGGCGGGGCCGGGCTGACCGGCTCGAAGAATTATTCCGACCGATATCTTTTTCCAGTTGGAAGATTTCTGTCAACTGCTATATTTTTGACTTCAGCTTCCTTTACACATGACTGAACGCCCTGTCCGAGCTCCCCGACACCGCGCCGATGCGGCCTATGCGCGTGGCGAGGAGACCCGTCGCCGCATCATCGACGTCGCGCTGCGGCTGTTCAGCGAGCGCGGTTTCGAAGGCGCGTCGACGCGGGAGATCGCCAAGGCGGCGGGGGTGAACGCGCCGGCGCTGCAGTACTACTTCGACAACAAGGAAGGCGTGTACCGGGCCTGCGCGCAGTACATCGCGGACAGCTCGGCGGCGCATTTCGGACCGGTGGTCGCGCAGACGAAGGCGGTGCTCGCCGACCCGGCGGCGACGCCGGACCAGCTCTTCGAGGCCTTCGGCGTGATGCTGGACGCGCTGACCGATTTCCAGCTGCTGCCCGACGACGCCGAGTACCGCCGCCTGTTCATCGCGCACGAGCAGATCGGGCATGCGCCCGGCGTGCTGTTCGAGATCTTCGACAAGACGATCCGCCCGCAGATGGGTGAGCTGTCGGCACGCGTGGTCGCGCGCTACTGCGGCATGCCGGAGAAGGACCCGCTGCTGGCGATGCGCGTGATGATGCTGTGCGGGCAGGTGATGGTGTTCTCGCTGGGACGACGGACCATGCTGACCAAGCTCGGCTGGGAACGCTTCGGGCCCGAGGAGGTCGCGACGATCAAGCGGTCCTCGCGCGAGCACAGCCGCGTGCTGATGGACAGCTGGCGCGAGGAGTCGCGCAAGAGCGCTGCCGGCCGCTGACGAAGGACGGTGTCCGCGCCTAGGCTTATCGCGGCTCGCTACCGGGATCTGTCAGCAGACCCTGCTGTCAAGCGCATGCCATGCGTCTTCCTACATTGAACGGACCGGTCGCGACGTGCGTCGCCATGCAACGCGGCGCAGCGCGATCGGGCTTGTTCAACGATCCCAGGAACGACCATGGCACTGACCGTCACCACGCACCTCAACTTCCGCGCCCAGGCCCGCGAGGCACTCAACTTCTATCACGGCATCTTCGGCGGTGACCTGATGGCCGTGACCTACGGCGAGGCGCATGCCGCGCGATCCGAAGCCGATACCGCGCTGCTGCTGTTCGGGCAAGTCCTGGCACCGAACGGTTTCCGCGTCATGGCCTACGACGTGCCGACCGAGCTGAGCTGGGACCGCGGCGACCGCTCGTTCTTCGTCTCCATCCAGAGCGGCGAGGCGGAGGAAATCTCGGGCTTCTGGCGGCAGTTGGCCGAGGGCGCCTCGATCCTGCAAGATCTCGCGCCCTCGACCTGGTCGCCGCTCTACGGCATGCTCATCGACAAGTTCGGCGTGACCTGGGTACTCAACGTCGCCACGTCCTGACCGAAGCGCCGCTCGGCGACCCGAGGCGGGCGTCAGGCCTCCTGCCGCAGCAGTTCCACCTGGCGGCCACTCAGCAGCGGCAGGATGCGTTGCACCACCAGCTCCTTGTAGTGGGCCGAGGCGCGATGCGCCTCGATGGCGGCGTGGTCGGCGTAGCGCTCCAGCAGGAGCAGTTCGCCCGGGACGCCGACGCTCTGGAACGCCTCGTAGCCTTGGCATCCCGGCTCGGCCAGCGATTGCTCGCGCAGGCGGGCCACCAGCGCGAGGACCTCCGGTACCGTCTCCGGCGCCATGCGCCAGCGGGCGACGACCACGATCGGACCGCCGGCGCTCATGCCGCGTCCTTGTTCAAGGCGGCCACGATCTCCTTGGCCAGCGGGGCGCCGGACGCCGGGTTCTGACCCGTCATCAGACGGCCGTCGACGACGACCTTGGGCTGCCACACGTCGGCCTTCTCGTAGGTCGCGCCTTGCTCGACCAGCGCGCTCTCCAGCAGGAAGGGCACGTCGGCGATGGCATACCCTTCCTCTTCGGCGTTCGAGAACGCGGTGACGCGTCGACCCTTCAGGAAAGGCGTGCCGTCGTCCAGCGTCGCGCCGGCGAAGGCGACCGGGCCGTGGCACACGGCGGAGACGATCTTGCCGCCGTTCCAGGCGCGGATCACCGCCTGCTTCACGTCGGGATCGGTCGCGATGTCGGCCATCGGGCCGAGGCCGCCGGGGAAGAAGATCGCGTCGTAGTCGAGCACGTCGACCTCCGACAGCTTGCGGCTGCGCGACATGCGGCGGAACGCCGCGCTCTCGCGGAAGGCGCGCTGCGCCGGGTCGGTCTCGTCATACGCATCCGAGGGTGGCGTGCCGCCGAGCGGCGACACGAAATCGACGGCCACGCCGGCGTGGTCGAATACCTCGAACGGATGCGCCACCTCGGCGAAGAAGTAGCCGGTCGGGCGATGGTTCGGGCCGATCTGAGCGGTGTTGGTCAGAACGAAGAGGACATTCTTGACAGTCATGATGAGCTCCTTGGCGGTGCCCGCGTGGCGGGCGATTTGAGGGTCGTCGCTCCCCTGGGGGAGATGAATTTCGACGTCGCCAGGGAATGATGGGCGTTCGACTTCAATTCATGAAATTTATTCGATGGATATCAGTCATTCACAGCGGAGCATGACTCCGGGATTCGTCTGGCTCAGCGAAGCCGCGCGCGTGTTGACCTTCCGCGCGCCGCGCTGGGAGCGGCTCGACGGCGGGCCGTGGACGCTGGTCGTGCTGGTGCTGCTGTCGCTGGCGGTCGGACTCGGCCTGCAGCGCGAGGCGATCGACGGCGCCGCCACCTTCGAGTGGCGCAGCATCTTCAAGAGCTGGAGTGCGACGGTCGTGTCGGTGTGGATCTGCTGGCTGCTGATCGCGTCGCCCAGGCGCCTCGAGCCGGGGCCCGCCAACGTCGGCACGCTGGTGTCGCTGCTCGTCGCCGTCACGGTGCTGCTGAACATCGCCGACGGTCTTGCCGCCAAGCTCGCGCCCGCGGTGTTCGGCCCGGCCGACGCCTGGCCCGATTGGGGCCGGTGGGTCGCGTGGCTGTTTCCGATGGTCTGGGAGGGCCTCGCGAGCCTGCGCCTGTGGTGGCGGCTCACGGCCTCCGGCATGGTGCGCGTGATCGCGCTGCTGCTCACGCCGCTGCCCATCGCGATCAGCGGCTGGCTCGATCCGATGTACTTCTGGTGGCCGGCCCGTTCCGCCGAAGCGCGCGAGGAGTACTCGGGCCTTTCGCTGAGCGAGGACGTCCTCGACACGCAGTCGCAGCTCATCGCCAACGCCCTGCGCGCGTTGCCGCCCTCTCAACCCGGCGTGGTGAATGTCTACGCTGCGACCTACGCGCCGTATGCGTCCGAAGACGTGTTCATGCATGAGAGCGCCGTCGTCGCGAAGACGATGAGCGAGCGCTTCGGCACGTCGGGACGCACCGTCGAGCTGGTGACGAACGCGAAGTCGCAGAACACGCTCCCGTGGGCGACGCGGCCAAACCTCCACAAGACCATCGCGCGCATCGGCGCCGTCATGGACCGCGAGAAGGACGTGCTGTTCCTGCACCTCACTTCGCACGGCGGACGCGACGGGCTGCTCGCCACCGACTCGTATCCGCTGGAGAGCGAGCCGATGACGCCCGCGCTGCTCAAGCAATGGCTCGACGAGGCGGGCATCCGCTGGCGGGTGATCTCGATCTCGGCGTGTTTCTCCGGCAGCTGGATCGAGCCGCTGGCCGACGACGGCACCTTGGTAATGACGGCGGCCGACGCGACGCACACGTCCTATGGCTGCGGCTCGCGCTCGCCGCTGACCTTCTTCGGGCAGGCGATGTATGTCGACGCGCTGAAGGCAACGTGGTCCTTCCGGCAGGCGCATGCGCAGGCGCGCCAGCTGATCGAGGTCCGCGAGAAGGAAGCGGGGAAGACCGATGGCTATTCGAATCCGCAGATCCGCGAAGGCGCGGCGATCGGCGAGGTGCTGAAGCGGCTGGAGGCGCAGCAGAGCGCGCAGACGCGTCGTTGACGGCACCATGAAGAGGACCGCCCTCGGGCGGTCTTCCTTCCTCGCGTCGTCATGTCAGCGCAGGTAGTTGAACACCGTGATCATCACGGCCAGCATCCCGCTGCTACCGAAGACCGACGCCACGACGAAGCGCTGCAGGTCGGAAATCCGTTGGATCAGGTCGCCCCGCAAGTCGGCCAGATCGGTCTTGGTGGCCATGTCCTTTGTCGCGTCGCGAACTTCACTTCGCACGCCCTGTTGAATCGCCTCTGCCGCGGATCGCGCGTCGGCTTCAGACACACCAGCGCCCTTCAGCGCCTGGAAGATCGCTATTTCCATTCATCACCTCACTTTCAGCGAGTCATTGCGGAGAGAGAAACTGTACGCCCGCAGGCCAGACTTGGCACTGACTGGTTCTGAGGTTTCTCGTCGCGATCCGACGCGAATGAGTAGTGGTCCTTCGCAGCAATGAGTGACTGCGGCTTGCGCTGTCGAGCGACCGCAACACCTGACCCTGAATCGGGTGCGGTCATCGCGGCGGCCCATTGCGCGGCCGCATCGATTCGCTCAAAATCACGTCCATCATGAAGACCTCCCAAGTGATCAAGGCGACTTTCGCCACCTGACGCGCCCTCCGATCGCATTCGGAAGGCGTGCGCGCCTTCCGGTCTTCCACAGAACCCCGGCAGGCCCAGCGCCCTCCGGGGTTTTCTGTTTTCCGAGTCCACCCATGCGCACCCGCACCTACGACAAGCTGATCGCGACGATTCCCGCCCGCCGGAGTCGCGTCCGCACGCGCCTGCGCCCAAGCCCACGCTTGCGCCCGCGCACCGCGCTGCACTCCGGCAGTCAGCCGCTTCTCTCGACGCTAGCCCCATCAGGTGAATCCGCCTGAGGGCCGCGTCTTGCCCTCAGATTTCGAAAGAAGGATTCACCATGAACCCGGTCCACAAGCCTCTGCGCAATCTCGGCGTCATCGCCCACGTCGACGCCGGCAAGACCACCACCACCGAACGCATCCTGTTCTACACGGGCGAGAGCCATCGCATCGGCGACGTCAACGACGGCACGACCCGCATGGACTTCGATCCGCAGGAGCGTCGCCGCGGCATCACGATCAACAGCGCCGCCGTGTCCGTCCAATGGAAGGGCACGCAGCTCAACCTGATCGACACGCCCGGGCACATCGACTTCAACATCGAGGTCAACCGCTCGCTGCGCGTGCTCGACGGCGCGGTCGTGGTGTTCGACGGCGTCGCCGGCGTGGAGCCGCAGACCGAGACCAACTGGCGTCTCGCGGACAAGTACCGCGTGCCGCGCATCGCCTTCATCAACAAGCTGGATCGCGTCGGCGCGGACTTCCTGCGCGTCGTGGCCATGATGGAGGACCGTCTCGGTGCGACCGTGCTGCCGCTGCAGCTGCCGATCGGCGCGGAGGGCGACTTCCGCGGCGTCGTCGACCTGATCGCGATGAAGGCGCTGGTCTGGGAACGCGACGACGCGACCGCGCCGTTCGTCGAATCGGACGTGCCCGCCGCGATGCTCGACCAGGCGCGCGCCCATCGCGCCCGCCTGATCGAGACCGTGGTCGAGCAGGACGATGCCGCGCTCGTCGCTTATCTGGACGGTCAGCCGATCGATGACGCCACGCTGCGCCGCTGCGTGCGACGCGGCGTGCTGTCGGGCGCGTTCGTGCCGGCGCTGGCGGGCTCGGCCTTCCGCAATCGCGGGGTGGAGCCGCTGCTGGATGCGGTCGTCGACTACCTGCCGGCACCGGAGGACATCCGCCGCGCCGACATCGACGACGCGGCGGGGTCGCCTTCCGATCCGGACGGCCCCTTCGCGGCGCTCGCCTTCAAGGTGGCGGCGGACGGTCACGGGACGATGGTCTTCGTGCGTGTCTATCGGGGACGTCTGCGACGCGGCGACGCGGTGCTCGACGTCAACACCGGCCGCATGGAACGCGTCGGGCGGCTCTACGAGATCCACGCGGACGACCGCGTCGAGCGTGACGAGTTGCGCGCTGGCGACATCGCGGCGGTGATCGGCCTGAAGGAGACGCTGACCGGTCACACGCTGTGCGACCCGGCGAGTCCGCTGCATCTCGAGGAGATCAGCGTGCCCGAACCGGTGATCGACGTGGCGATCGAGGCGAAGACGCGCGACGACGTGGCCCAGCTGTCGAAGGCGCTGCAATCGATGCTGCGCGAGGACCCGAGCCTGCGGATGCGGTTTGACGCCGAGACCGGGCAGACCATCCTCTCCGGCATGGGCGAGCTGCAGCTGGAGGTCTCGATCGAGAAGCTGCGCGCGCGTCATGGCGTCGAGGTGCAGGTCGGCCGACCGCAGGTGGCGTATCGCGAGACGCTCGGCCGGTCGGTGGACGTGCATCACGTCCACAAGAAGCAGAGCGGCGGCCCCGGGCAGTTCGCCGAGGTCGTGCTGCGCTTCGAGCCGCTGGCGCGCGGCGAGGGCGTGCGCTTCGAGAGCCGCATCGTCGGCGGCGCGATTCCCCGCGAGTTCATTCCCGCGGTGGAGGCGGGCATCCGGCGCGCGGCGCTCAGCGGCGTGATCGCGGGCTTCCCGTGCGTGGACTTCCAGGCCACGCTGCTCGACGGCGGCTTCCACGAGCGCGACTCGTCGGCGATGGCCTTCGAGCTCGCGGCGGCGAATGCGGCGCGCGAAGCCTTTGCGAAGGCCGATGCGCAGCTGCTGGAACCGGTGATGGCGGTGGAAGTCGTCACGCCGGCCGAGTCGCTCGGCGACTGCATCGGCGACCTGAATCGCCGGCGCGGTCTGGTGCGCGGCCAGGCGCTGCGTGGCACCGCGATCGTCGTCGACGCCCAGGTGCCGCTCAGCGAGATGTTCGGCTACATCGGCAACTTGCGCGCGCTCTCGTCGGGACGCGCGTCGTTCTCGATGCAGTTCGAGCGGCACGAACTGGCGCCGCGGAAGGTCCGCGACGCCGTGGTCCAGTGATCGTCTGAAAGCGATGGTCTGACTGCCGCCTCATGAGGCGGCCCCAAGGAGCCCGCGACTGCGGGCTCCTTTTTTCGTCAGTGCGAGGTCTTGCGACGTCGCGTCGTGAACCCCAACGCGCCGAGACCCAGCGCCGCCAGCAGAGCGGAGGTCGGCTCCGGCACCGCAGACACCGCGAGATTGAGCGACGCGTTGAGCGGCTGCACATCGCTCCACAAGTAGCTGAGCCCGTGGTTCAGATTGCGGGCGTCGGTGATCAGGCTGATCTGCGCGAGGCCGCCCTGCAGCGCGTCGAAGTGCAGCGTGCCGAGCAGCAGCGAGCCCTGACCGCCGTTGGCGACGCCGGGGAAGCTCGATCCGCCGAAAGTGCCCGCGCCCAGCCACGGGCTGTCGTCGTCCCAGCCAGCGGCGGCGGTGAAGCTGCCGAAGGAGAGCTTCGTCGTGTCGTAGCTGAGGCGGAAGCCGAAGGACAGCAGTTCCTCATCGGAAGGCAGGCCGCCGAACGGATCGACGAGGCTGATGAGCAGGTCCACGCCTTCACCGACCTTCGCCGGACCGGCGGCGGTGAGCGAGACCGTGGCTGCATGAGCGGTCGTGGCGGCCAGCGAGGCGAACGCCAGCGCAGCGGCGGCGAGCAGGGGCTTGAAGTTCATGAGGGTTCTCACAGGGTGCTGAAGAGCTGGTACCAGACGCGGTAGTCCGCTTGCGTGATGCACTTGTCGCCGTCCATGTCGGCCAGCGGCTCGAAGCGCGTATCGCCGGCGCAGCTGCCGATGGCGTTGCGCAGCGTGTCGCGGTCGGCGGCGGTGACGGCGCCGTCGGCGTTCACGTCGCCGTTCTTGCGGATGCGGACCGACAGGCGCGGCGCGGCCTCGCCGTAGCCGTCGTTGAGGAACAGGCCGAAGAAGTAGTCCCCTTCCGGCTGACCGGCCAGCGAGAACACCTGCGATCCCGACGGGCTCGCCACGTAGTTCCACTTCAGCGAGCCGGGGCCGCCCGGCGTCATGCCGACGCGGTAGAGGCCGATCCAGTTCGTCGTGCTCGACGGCAGCCCGGTCCAGCTCAGCGACACGCCGCCGCCGATGCGCACGCGATCGACGTCGGCCTTGAACGTGGCCGTCGGCGTGCTCGGCGGCAGCACCGGCGGCGCGTTCCACGTGACCTGCGCGAGGCCGTTCAGCACCGGGTCGGTGAAGTCCAGGCCGGCGCCTTCGACGTGACCCGCCAGGCGGCGCAGGAAGGCGTTGTCGCCGTCGACGGTCACGACCAGGTCGTACCAGCCGTAGCTCGACGTCACCGCGCGGCCATGGTCGCGGCTCGAGCCCGCCGGCACGTCGATCGTCACGACGGTCTTGTCGCCGTAGGCGTTGTCGACGATGCGGAAGCGCATCGCCTGCGTGCTCGCATTGCGCAGCGTCAGCGTGACGCTCGCGGTCGCGGGTTGTTCCTTCAGGCTGGTCGCGGCCAGACGGCCGATGCCGTCGAAGCTCATGCGGAACTCGCGCAGGAAGCCGTTGTCGCCGTGCACGGCGAGCTGCATCGGCGCGCTGCTCCAGTTCCAGACTTCCTGGTCGATGCGCTTGCCCGGCTCGACGGTGTAGTGCCACGGGCCGTCGGTGCGCAGCGTCGAATAGACGATGAACGCCGCCGTGACGCTGCCCTCGTTGGCGAAGCTCAGCGCGAACTGGCGCGCGTTGGTCGCGGCGATGCCGTCGACGGTCGAGCGGTACGGCAGCGGCGCCGCGCGGCGCGGGATGCCGCTGGCGGCCTTCTCCTGGCGCGGCAGGCTCTGGTTGGCCGGCGGCAGCGCGTCCTTCGTGCCCCAGCCCTTGAAGTACACGGCGTTGGCCGGCACGCTGGACGGGAACTCGGCGCCGCCGGACTTGAAGTCGAAGGCGCTGGTCATGTCGCCGCAGACCGCGCGGCGCCACGGCGAGATGCCGTTGCACTGCACGCTGCTGCGCGGGTGGCCGAGGGCCACGAGCCATTCCTCGGTGAAGCGGATCAGCGAGGTGTGGTCGAACAGCTGCGAGCAGACGCGGCCGCCCTTGCTCCACGGCGAGATCACCATCGTCGGCACGCGGGGGCCGAGGCCGATCGGCTGGCTGTTGGCGATCTCGCCCTGCGTGGCGTTGGTCATCGTCGTGCGGCCGCGGTCGGTGTTCAGCGGCGCCATCACCGACGGCATGTGGTCGAAGAAGCCGTCGTTCTCGTCGTAGGTCAGGATCAGCGCGGTCCTGGACCAGACCTCGGGCGTCTGCACCAGTGCCTGCAGCAGGCGCGCGGTGAGGTTCTCACCGGCGTTGGGCGTGTCGTCGGGGTGCTCGCAGTACTCGGTCGGCGCGCAGATGTAGGACACGCGCGGCAGGTTGCCGCTGCGCACATCGGCGGCGAACTGGTCGATCAGCCACTGACCCGTGGTGCCCGGCGCGTTCGACTGCGTCGAGCCGGCGGCGAGCGCGCGGCCCTTGCGATACAGCGGCGAGGCGCTGGTCAGCTTCTGCCCGTTCGCGTCGGTGCGGAAGTTCTTGAAGTACTGGAGGTAGTTGTCGCCGTAGTTGTCCCACTCCTGGTAGACCTTCCAGCTCACGCCGGCGGACTCCAGGGTCTCGGCGTAGGTCAGCCACTCGTTGCCCTTGGCGGCGGGGTTGTCGTTGGCGATGTCGCCGTTGTAGGTGCCGTTGGTGACGTTGTAGAGCTTGGAGTCCGAGATGCCGGTCACGACCGCGTTGCTGTGGCCGGTGAGGGCGTAGAAGCGGTTGGGATCGGTCGGTCCGAAGATCGAGCAGTGGTACGCGTCGCAGACAGTGAACGCGTCGGCGAGGGCGTAATAGAAGGGCAGGTCGCTGCGGTCGAAGTAGCCCATGGTGCGCGACGACTTCTTCGGCACCCAGACGTTCCAGTCCTTCCAGGTGGCCTCCGTGCCCTTCCAGCTGTGGTCCAGGCCGACGCGCAGCGCGTTGGTGTTGCGGATGTCGAAGTGGTAGGGCAGGACCTGCGAGCCGACGGCGGTGCCGGGCTGCATCCACACGGGCTGGCCGGAGGGCAGGGCGATGGGGCGCGGATCGCTGTAGCCGCGCACGCCGGCCAGCGTGCCGAAGTAGTGGTCGAAGGAGCGGTTCTCCTGCATCAGGATGACCACGTGCTCCACGTCGGCGAGGGTGCCGGTGGCGTTGTTGGCCGGCGTGGCGAGCGCCTTGCGGAGGGTCTGCGCGAACGAATGGCTGCTGGCCATGCCGGCGACCGCGGCGGTCAGGAAGGACCGGCGGGATGTCGTGCTCATGAAGCTTCACCTGGGAGGTCGTGAAGCGCGTGATTTTTTTCGCGGAGGAAGTCAGCAGCGTGAAGGGATGAAGTAGCGCGTGCGATGGGGGGCGCACGCTGACGTCAGAAGCTGTGCCGCAGGCCGGCCTCGCACCCCTTCGAGTCGCCGCCCGCGGGCAGACCCGGAGGGCCGCCGGGAACCACCGCGGCCGCCCGACCCTTGTTGCTGATCCAGGACGCGGTGGTGTAGAGGGCCGTGCGCTTGGAGAGGCTGTGCACATAGCCCATGGCGAGCTGGGTCGACGCGTTGCCGTCGATGCTCGTCGCGCCGACCCGCCCGTCGAACTTCGCCCGGTTGATCGAGAACTTGAGCTCGCCGGCCACGCCCAGCGGGACGACGGCGCCCAGCAGCATGAGCAGCTGCTTGGCATCGGCGTACTTGAACACGCGCAGCGCGCGGAGAACTTCGCCCCGGCGAGGCTGACGGTGCCGCCGATGCCTGAGTCCTTCAGCTTTCCGGCCGTCGTCAGGTCATTTTCGATCTGCGCATGCGCCACGGAGATCTCGAAGGTCGGTGCCGTGTAGCCCAGGCGGGCGCTCGTCAGCTTGTGCTGTGCATTGGCCGAGAGACCGCCTTCGCCCGCCGCCACCATGACGACGCCCTCCACGCCGCCGAGCTCGCCAGGCAACACGTATTGCACCGCGTTGCTGGATCGGACGGTGGGGGCGAGTCCGGTGCCGAACGCCGACCGCACGGGCCCCACCGCGGTGGTGTTGATGAAGTTGCCGGCGCTGGCGGCGCCCGTGTATCCGAACGGGTCGAACCGCGCCCAGTTGGTGAAGTTGGGTGTGTAGTCGCGGCCGAGGCGAACTTCACCGAGCTGCTTGTCGGCGATGGCGACAATCGCGCGGCGGTCCCAGAACTGCGACGCGGACGCCTGCGTCCCCGAATCGACGAGCACGCCGTGCTCCAGGTTGAAGGAGGCCGTGAGGCCCCCGCCCAGGTCTTCGACGCCGCGTACGCCCAGGCGGCTGGTCATGCCGCTGCCGCTCACGAGCGACTTGATCGAGCCGACGGCGTCGTTGTGGACGTAGCGCATGGCGGAGTCGAGGATCCCGTAGAGCGTGACGGTGCCCTGCGCGTGCGCCGGTGTCGCGATCAGGGGCAGCGTGGCGGCGAAGGCACCCAGGAAGGGGACCAGGGAGGACGGTGGCTTCTGCATGATGCTCTTTCTCCAATGCGCCGTGGCGCTCTCGATCGTTGACGGGTTGAGGACTCGGACAACTGGGACCAGGCATGGCTCCGCCCATGGCGGAGGCATCCGCCATACGCTGGGTCGGTCAAGGGAGGGCTGGCGGAGCGCGAGTGGGACACGAGGCCCGCGGCCTCGATGACCTGGCCCAGGTCATCGATCCGGCGGCGTGGAACCGTGCCAGCCCTTCAGGCGTGGAAGTCGAGGGCTCAGCGCCGGTGGCGTCGAAGCGATCCGGGGCAGCGAGGCTTCTGCGGTCGGGCCGGAGCGGGCGCGTCAGGCGCGCCGACGCTGATCGTGATCGCCGCGGCCAAGGCGCTGCCGGCCCAGCGTTCGATCTGAAGCTGCTGCATGTTTGTCTCCAACGTTTTCTTATCGTGGGGCGTACTCTAGGGAGCGCTGAGCTACTCGGGAATTCGAAAGATAAGATCAACCTATCTGGAATGCCGATCAATCCCGCCACTGAGCCAGCGACTCCTCACGCCGTTGACGCCATGTCCGCAGTCTCCGACCTGCTCGCCGCTTACGACGCGCAACTCCGCTCGGAGGCCGAGACGCCGAGCGCGATTGCGGTCGCGCTGTCGGGGCCGCTGCGGCTGGTGACCTTCGCGCGTGGGCGCGGCTTCGTGACCTACCGGGATCTCGGCGGCGCCGATGCGACGGAGATCCGGCGACTCGTCGGAGCCGCGCTGCGGCACTACCAGGCCGACCCCGCCATCACGCACGTCGAATGGAAGTCGCGGGGGCATGACCTGGCACCGGGGCTGCACGAGGCGCTCATCGAGCACGGTTTCGAGCCCGATCCGCCGGAGTCGATCATGGTCGGCGAGGCGCGGCTGCTGGTCGCCGACGTGCCCTTGCCCGCGGGGGTGACGATCCGCACCATCCGCGCACCGCGGGAGGTCGCGCGCATGTGCGCGATGCAGGCCGAGGTCTTCGGCGACCTTGATCCGGAGCCGATGACCCTGTCGCTGCTGGAACGGCTGGCGCGCAACGACGGCATGTCCTTGTGGATCGCCGAAGCCGACGGCGAGCTCATCACCGCCGGGCGCCTGGAGCCCGTCGCGGGCACGGCCTTCGCCGGCATCTGGGGCGGCGCCACGCGCCCGGCCTGGCGCGGACGAGGCGTCTACCGCGCGCTGACGGCCGCGCGTGCGCGCGCCGCGCTGGCGCTGGGGAAGACGCTGATCCACAGCGATTCCACCGACTTCTCGCGATCCATCCTCGAGGCCTCAGGTCTGGTGAAGGTGTCGACGACGACGCCGTACAACTGGGAGCGCCAGACGGTCCGTGGTGTCACGCCCTCTCCCCTTCGGTCGCGGGAATGATCTCTCGCATCGGAACTGCAGTTTCCTGGCTTGTCGGCCCGGCGCTTGCCGCCGCCCTGATCACCTTCGCCTTGGTCGGAGGAGGCGGCCCCGGGTTCGTGCTTCTGGCGCTGGTCGTCGGTGCGTGGTTCTTGGTGGGGGTTCCGCTGGCGCAGGCCCTGCTGCTCAGGACGCCGAGATTCAAGGGGCGTCACTTCGAGGCATGCGGCATTGCGCTGCTGATCGGCCTGAGCGCGCTGCCGCTCGTCGCGATCCTTGGCAACTTCAACATCTGTTGAGCGCATGCACGGCGCAGGCCGATGCGCCCCTCACTTCGCAGGATTCTCATCCGGGTCCTGCATGCCCCCGGCGGCGTGGCTCCCCCGCCGCCCCGAGTCCAAGTCCCGCACCGAGTCCACCTGCGCCCGCAGCGCCGCCTCCAGCACCGCCGCCGCCGCGTGACCCGCCTTCACGCCCTCCGGCTCCGCCTGCCTTGCCGCCGCCCGCGGGCCTCAGCGGCCCCTGCTTCGGAATCACGACGGACGCCGGGATCGGATCGAGCTCCAGCACCTCGCGGATGAAGTCGCGCAGCGAGGCGACCAGCGCCGCGGTCTCCACCGGCTTGCCCGTGACCATGTCCTGCGCCGCCTGCGCGGCGAGCCGCACCTGCTCATCGGTGCCGAGCAGGATGATGTCGGACAGGGCGGCCTCGACGGCATCGCGCATGCGTCGCGCGCGGTCGGAAGCGCCGATCGCCATCGTGCCCGGCTCCGCGAGCTGGCGCAGTTCCCGCAGATGGCGCGGGTCGACCGCGAGCGTGCCGGTGAACGATCCGCCCAGCGTCTTGTACGCGGCGATGAGCGTCTTCAGCCGCTCATTGATCTGGCGGTTGGCGCGCTCGCGCCGCTGCTGCACCGACTGCATCACGAGCAGTCGCACGCCGACGGCGATGAGCGACACGATGACCAGCCCGATCAAGGTCGAGAGCATCGTCTGCCAGGAAGTGAAGTCGAGGGCGCTGCGCATGGATGGATCTCCGGGATGGCGGGCCTGGGCAAGCCGAAGGCCCGGCACGTGCGGGTACGCCATCCGGCTTATTTCCCGGGTGCGTCGACCCATTCATCATGCGCGTCACGATGTCGCCCCGGCACGCAGGCGCCGTGTCTCGTTCTCATCCCGAGTGGGAGCTTCCCATGCTCATCGGGCACCTTTCCGATCCTCACGTCCGCCCGCGCGGCCAGCTCTACCAGGGCGTCGTCGATTCGAATCAGGCGTTGCGTGAGGCGATCGACCATCTGCTGCGCATGGACCGACAGCCGGACCTGATCCTGGTCACCGGTGATCTGGTCGACGAGGGACGGCCCGACGAATACGAGGTCGCTCGTGAGCTGCTCGACACGCTCGGCCTGCCGTATCTGGTGATTCCCGGGAATCACGACCATCGCGAGCAGTTCCGTGCCGCGTTCGCCGATCTCGGCTATCTGCCCGGCGAAGGGCCGTTGCACTACTGCATGGACGACTATCCCGTCCGCATCATAGGTCTCGACTCCTGCGTCCCTGGCGCGCATCACGGCCATATCGACGAGGCAGGACTGCGGTGGTTGACGGAGACCCTCGCGAGCGATCGATCCAAGCCCACCCTCGTCATGCTGCACCACCCGCCTTTCGCCTGCGGGATTCCCTACATGGACGAGTACCGCTACCTCGACCCGGGTCCGTTGGCGTCCGTGCTGGATCGATGCGCGAATGTCGAGCTCGTCCTCTGCGGTCACGTTCATCGCCCGATGCTGCGGCGCTGGGCCGGCACCGTGGTGTGCGCCTGCCCCAGCACCGTGACCGAGATCGACCTGCAACTGCATCCTGCGGCCGCGCCCAGCAGTCATGCGGGCCCGCGCGGCGTGATGCTTCACCTGTGGGAACCGGGACTCGGCATGGTCAGCCACTTGTCGCAGATCGGCGCGTTCGCGGGGCCCTATCCCTTCGCGTGACGACCGGCCGCGCCCCGATCAGACCCCCGGAATGCCCCGCCGTCGCAGGATGACGTGCGACAGCGCGAGGGCGATGCCGGTGGAGGCGAGGAAGCCGGGCATCGTCCAATCGACCGGAGACGCGTCCCCGAGTCCACAGGCGCCGAGGAGGACGCCCGCTCCGAAGAAGGAGGTCACGGAAAACAGCAGCAGTGGCCTGAGCCTTGCGATGAAGGCGACGGTGCCGCCGGCACCCAGGCGCTGGTCGATGAGGCTCGCGAGCCACGGCGACATGAACGGGGACCGCTTCGTCCAGAAGGACCCAACGCCGATGACCAGCACGGGCATCACCAGCATGAACAGCCGCATCTCCGGCGGTATCGGCATCGGCGTCGGCAACGAGCAGAACAAGCGATCCGGTCCGCTCGTGAGGCTCAGCACGTTGAGCGCGATGAAGGCGATCCAGAGGCCGATGATCAGCGCGGTCGACTTCCAGTCGGAGCCAGTGACGGCGCCAGGAGCGGTCGTCGATCCGCGCGGCACCGGCACCGGCATCGGCGCCGCCACGGGCGGCGGATCTCCCTGCAGCAGATCCCGTCGCCGGAGCGCGATGAACCGCCAGGTCACCAGGCCGCCGAAGGAGAGGACGGCCCAGATGCGAGCGAAGAAGCCGAAGCTCCGTTGCTGGAGCCGGTCGTATTCCGCCTCCGTGATCTCACGCGCCTCCCCGCGATTGATGCGTTCGAAGTAGCGGTCGCCGCTGGCGTGCCATTGACGACTGGTCACGGCACTGCCGTCCGGCGCCTGCCCCAGACCCCACCAGGGTGATGGCCCCCAGCTCGGGACCGCGACGGCGGCGGACACGAGCGCAAGGACCAGCACCCAGGGTGCAAGCAGTTCACCCAGCCGTGGGGAGACGCGCCCCGCGGGTGCGGCTCCCAGACGGCGCGCCGCCCATCCGCTCGCGCCGACCACGATCATGACCGCGATGTGGTTCCACATCAGGAACACGACCAGGTGTGCCCATTCGGGCACCGCGCTGGCAATGATCGCGATCAGGCTGACGACCAGCAGGACGGCTGACAGGCCCATCATCCGACGGGCGCGGCGCAGTTGTTTCTCGGTGGTGGGTTTCTGTTCCTGAGGGGCGGTCATGCGCTTTCAATCCTGGTCGTGGAACGGGGTCGGAGTGACATGCTCAACGCAGCGTCTGCAGCACCGCCCCCAAGGCCAGCGCAGCGATCGCCGCGGCCACCGCCGGGACCAGGAGCCGCTTCTTCGGATAGTGGCTGCCATACGTCTTGATCAAGGCGCGGCTCTGCTTCTGCCCCGCGATGACGTACCAGATGACGTTGACGGCACAGAGCAGGAGGCTGGCCTCGAAGACCACGAACGGTCCGTCGGCGTTCTCATGCAGCGCATAGATCCCGACGAGCGAGAGGGCGCTCAGCAGGATGAAGCTGAGCCATGCGTCGGCGCTGAGCCGTCCATCCCGGATGGCCCGGGCGTTCGCGAGCTGGATCCCCGCGCCGAATGCCGGCGTCAGCAGGAAACCGAGCAGCACGGCGCGGTCCGGACTGAACAGCGGGACCGTCAACGGGATCGTCGCAGGCGCGGCGCTCTCTTCGCCTTCGAGCTGGAACGCGCCAGCGTCGAACTCGGCAATCGCTTCCCGCGCCGCGGGGGCCTGCGAACCAGGGACCAGCACCCGGACGCCACCGACCGCGTGCGCGATCAACGAGTAGCTCTGGACCATCTGGTCGTCCGCCACATGCGGCGTGAGGCCGGCGGCCTCGAGCACACCCCTCAGCAGATGCGCTTCGGTCGGCGTGGTCCGCGTCGCGACGCAGACGAAGTCATCGGATGTCGGCTCGTTGTGTTCTGGCATGGATCCTCCCAGCCGCGAAGCTTAAATCGCTTTGCGACCGGGGCGACCCGTCTGGATGCATGGCGATCACACAGGCACCGCCGCCCTCGGCGCGACCGCCGCCGGCGCATACCGCGTCACATACTGCTGATGCCCGGCATCTGCGCCACGGTCTTGTCGATGCGCGCGGTGATACCGCCGAGGAAGCCGGCGAGCTCGCGATCCCCCATCAGGTCCGCCGACGGATGATGCTGCTCCGGCACCAGCCCCTGGCCGAGCATCACCTGCACCCACGAGTTCTCGGTGAACAGCTCGTTGGGCACGCGGAACACGCGCCCCGTCTCGCGGAACAGGTCCAGCCGGTGCTGCAGCGAGGCCGGCACCGGCATCTCCCGCATGGCCTGCCACATCGGTGAATCCGTCCGCTGCTGCACGTGGTAATGCAGCACGATGAAGTCGCGGATGTGCTCCAGCTCGTCGCGCATCTGCGCGTTGTACTCGTCGATGTCGGACTGGCGGATCCCGTCCTTCGGGAACATCTGCAGCAGCCGGATCGCCGTGCGCTGGATCAGGTGGATGCTGGTCGATTCCAGAGGCTCCAGGAACCCGCTCGACAAGCCCGCGCCGACGCAGTTGCGCTTCCACACCACCTCGCGCTGGCCCGGCTTGAAGCGGATCACGCGATGCGGTGTCAGCACCTCGCCGGCGATGTTGCCGAGCAGCGCGGCGCGCGCCGTCTCGTCGTCGGTGTAGCGGCTGCTGAAGACCACGCCGTTGCCGACGCGATGCTGCAGCGGGATCTGCCACTGCCAGCCCCACGGGTGCGCAATGGCGCGCGTGTACGGCACGGCGTCGCGCACCGACGCCGTCTGCAGCGCGATCGCGCTGTCGCAGGGCAACCAGTGCGACCAGTCCTCGTAACCGACCCCCAGCGCCTGGCCCAGCAGCACCGAGCGCATCCCCGTGCAGTCGACGAAGAGGTCGCCTTCGATCTCCGTCCCGTCCTGCAGCCTCAGCGCGCGGATGTCGCCGTCGGGCTGCATCAGCACCTCGGCGATCTTGCCCTCGAGGCGCTTCACGCCGTAGCCCTCGCTGAACCGGCGCAGGAACTGGCCGTACAGCGTCGCGTCCAGGTGGTACGCGTAGTTGATGCCCTCGTCGGGCAGGTGCGCGAACTTGTTCTCCTTCGCCGCGCGCAGCTCCAGGCAGTAGTCGCCGTAGTCCGACGCGAGGCCGCGCTCGCGGCCCTTCAGCCAGAAGTGCTGGAAGCCCGCCGTCCAGTGGTCGACGCCGGTGCTGCCGAACGCGTGGATGTAGCTGGCGCCCAGGTCGCGCCATCCTTCGAACTGGATGCCCAGCTTGATCGTCGCCTGCGTCGCGGCCATGAACTCGCGCTCGTCGAGCCCGAGCAGCTGGTGGAAGGTCAGCATCGTCGGGATCGTCGCCTCGCCGACGCCCACGGTGCCGATCTCGTCGGACTCGACCAGCCGGATGTCCAGCTGCTTGCCCAGGTGCTTGGAGATGCAGGCCGCCATCATCCAGCCTGCGGTGCCGCCGCCGGCGATGACGACGCGCTTCACCGGACGGCGCGGGGTGGGGGGCTCTGGCGAGGTGAAGGTCATGGCGTCTCCTCCATGGGGGTGGGGGTGTTCAGCGTTGCTTGAGCCGCTGAATCAGATGTCCGCGCAGGTGGCCGGCGCCTTCCGCCGTCAGCGGGGCGAGCGCATGCCGCGCGTGCTCGGGGATGTGGGCCGCCGTGTCGGCGTCCGCGTTGAACACGTAGTGATCGAAGATCCCGCGCCACGCCGCGCGCTGCGGCGCGGGCAGGTCGCGCATCGACAGCAGCGCCTGCATCAGCGCGAACAGCGGCGGGTCCATGTGCGCCGGCGACTGCCGCCACCAGTAGTTGATCAGGACGTTGAACGCATCGAGCGCCTCGACCTGATGCCACCACATGCTCGGGATGTAGAGCGCGTCGCCGGGGCCGAGCTCGGCGACCTGCGCCTGCTCGAGCGCCTGCGCGAAGCGCGGGAATCGCTCGAAGTCCGGGTGTTTCAGATCGACCAGGCTCACCGGCTGACCGGCGGGCGTGAAGTCGATCGGCCCGACGTAGAGATTGGCCAGCTGCTCCGGCGGGAACAGCGTGAAGCGCCGATGCCCGGCCGCGACGCAGGCGATGTTGTCCGGCAGGTCGTAGTGCGGCGCGATGCGGCTGCGATTGCCGAGCCACACGCTGGCCAGCGCGTCCTGCGCCGTGCCTTCGCCGGTCGCCAGCGGTGAGAGGTCCAGGTCGTTCGCGGCCCGGAAGCCCGGCAGGCAGGTGTCCACCGTCGTCGAGCCGACGTAGTAGCAAGGCGGACGTTCGACGTCGGCCAGCTTGAGCAGCTCCTCCATCAGCGCCGGCAGCGGCGCGTCGGCACGACCGAAGTTCATGCCGGTGAGGTCGTCGTTGTAGAAGATGCGGCCGTCGATCTCCGGCGGCCCCGTCATGATGGCCACCGGCGCGCCGCGCCAGCAGCCGTGCAGGTAGTCGACCGCCGCGCGGTCGGAGCGCCGCGCCTCCCGCACCATCGGCCAATGCGACACGAGGCCGCGCAGCACCACCGGCTGCGCGGCCTCGAGCAGGTTCGACGGAAGCCGACCCGGGACCAGGTCCTTGATTTCCAGGATCGGCTTCATGCGGGCAGGGGCCCTCGCGGGCTCAGAACTTGTAGCGGAGTCCCAGCATATAGCGGCGACCCGTCTGCGTGACCGAGTAGACCTCCTCCGTCGTCCGCCCGTGCTGGCGCAGGATCGAATCGCCGACGTTGATCACCTCGGCCTGCAGGCTCAGCTTCTCGCTGAAGTTGTAGCCCAGGCTGATGTCCACCTGCGAGTACGGCTCCGTGAAGATCGGCGCCGAGCGGCCCAGCTGGTTGCCGTCGTTCACCGCGGCCAGGAACTTGTCGCGCCAGTTGTAGGCCACGCGCACGCTGAACCTCGCGTCCTCGTAGAAGCCCACCAGGTTGGCGGAGTCGCTCAGACCCACCAGCGCGTACTGCTGCGCGAAGCTCGCGTTGTCGTACTTCAGTCCCGACTTGACCTTGGTGTAGTTGGCCGCGACGCCGAAGCCCGAGTTCCCGAACGCGTGCTGCACGTTCAGCTCGAAGCCCTTCAGGCTGTTGGACTGCGTGTTGGCCGGCACCGTGATCTGGAAGTTGGCCACCGGATCGCCCGGCTGTCCCACGATCGTTCCCAGCGCATGCCCGTTGCTGTCGCCGGTCTTGGTCACGCCCGGCTGGCCGTTGTAGCGGTTGAGGATGTAGTCGCGGATGCAGGTGATGTCGCTGCCGCAACCGCCGGTGGTCGACGCCTCGTTGTAGTACGCGCCGCCGATCGGCGTGTGCAGGTTGAACGGGGTCGCGTTCTCCAGCGTCGAGCCGATGTAGTTGCTGATGTTCTTGCGGAACACGCCCGCCGCCACGTAGCTCGACCGGGCGTAGTAGTACTCCAGCGAGAAGTCGATGTTCTTCGACTTCAGCGGCTTCAGTCCCGGATTGCCCTGCGAGCCGGTGCCGCCGCTCAGGCGCGCCAGATCGTTCAGCGTCTGTCCGCCCTGGATCGCGTCCCAGCCCGGACGGCCGATGGTCGTGCCGTAGCTGGCGCGCAGCTTCAGCTTGTCGGTCAGGTCGGCCTGGTAGTCGATGTTGGGCAGCCAGTAGCTGTACTTGCCGTCCAGCGTCGTGAAGCCCGGATCGCCCTTCAGCACCGTCAGCTCGTTGTTGGAACCCCAGGTGATCCCCGTGGCGATCGGCACCAGCGCGCTGGAGGTGACCTTGGTCTTCTCGTAGCGCATGCCGACCGTGGCGCTCATCGGCACGCCCAGTTCCCACTCGCGGGTGTACTCGGCGTAGGCGCTGGTGGACTTCTCCGTCGTGCGGCGGTCGGTCGAGAAGACGTTGGACGCGAGGTACTTCGACGGGTCGCTCCAGGACTTCGCCGCCAGGTCGCGGATGGTGCCGAAGTCGAAGGTGTAGAACTGCGTGAACAGGCGCGGGTCGCCGACGCCGCCGATCTTGCCGAAGAAGTCGCGCAGGTCCTGCGGGATCCAGACGTTGTCCGGATAGTTGGCCGGACCGTTGGCCACGCCGCCCCAGTTGTCCAGCTGGACGTTGGAGTAGGCCGAGCGGTTCTTCGCCTTCGTCAGGCCGACGCCGAAGTCCAGCTTCGACTCGTCGCTGATGTCCCAGCTGCCGCGGATCTGCTGCTGGTCCACCTCGGCTTTCATGTAGCTGTTGCGGAAGGACGAGCCCGTCACCTGCTGCAGCGCCGCGTTGCGCGTCGTCGTCGGCATGATCAGGATCGGCAGGTCCTGGCTGAAGTCGACGCCGGTCTGGCCGCGGTTGAAGCTGGCCGTGCCGATCACGTTGTTGCTGCCCCAGGGGCTGTCGGCGCCGGACTTGGCGGTGGACTTGTGCGCGTCGAATTCGAAGCGCAGCTTGTCGGTCGCCTTCCAGTCGAGGTTGAAGCCCAGCGACTTGTTGTCGTTCTTGGTGGCGAAGTCCGCGCCCCCCATGGACAGGTCGGCGTCGCCGCCCGCGATCAGCTCGGTGTAGTTGAGCGGCCGGACACCGGGCCGCCGGTCCACGAGCTCGACGACGGACCGAAGCTGAACCACGCCGACAGGTCGTTGCGGCGCGTGTGCACCTTGTTCTGCGAGGCCGTGTAGTCCAGCGTCGTCGTCAGCGACTTGGTCGGCGCGAACTGGAAGGTCACCTGCCCGTTCGTGCGCTCACGGCGGATGCCGTTCATGTTGTAGTTGACGTTCTGCGGCAGCGAGTAGACGTCATTGGGACCGGGACGGTTGGTGATGCGCTCCGACCCCGGCGCGCCCGGCAGCGGGATCGCGCCGTTGCCCGTCTCGTCGCCCTTGAACGGCAGCCAGCCGTTGGGCACGCCGGCGCTGTTGTAGCCGGCGTCGCGCTTCTGGTAGCTGCCCGAGACGGACACGCCGAACATGCCCTCGCCGAAGGTCGTGCTGTAGATGCCCGACACCTCGGGCGTCACGCTGTCGCCCTTGATGTTGTCCGGCAGGCGCGAGTTGCCGCCGTCGTGCACGGCCTTGACGCCGATGCTGGCGATGGTCTTCTTCGTGTCCAGCGGACGGGCGGTCTTGATGTTGATCGTCGCGCCGATGCCGCCGGTCGGGGCGCTGGCGCGGCTGGTCTTGTAGACCTCCAGCGCGGCGATCGATTCCGTGGCCAGGTTGGCGAAGTCGAAGGCGCGCGAGTTCGACGGACCCGTGTCCGCCAGCGTCGACGCCGGCATCTGGCGGCCGTTGAGCAGCACGAGGTTGAAGTCGGGGCCGACGCCGCGCACGGTGACCTTGGAGCCTTCGCCCATCGAGCGGTCGATCGACACGCCCGAGATGCGCTGCATCGATTCGGCCAGGTTGGTGTCGGGGAACTTGCCGATGTCCTCCGCGACGATGCCGTCGACCACGCCGCGCTGCTGGCGCTTGAGGTTCAGCGAGGTGTCCAGCGACTGGCGGATGCCGGTGACGACGACGGTGTCGATCGTCGCGTCGGCCTTGCGCTGCGCCTCGGAGGCGGCCGCCTCGGGCGCCGCCGGCGCCTGCTGCGCATGCGCGGCAGCGGCGATGAACAACAGGGCGCAGGCGGCCGCCACGGGCTGGCGCTGCGGTCCGCGGACCTGCCGCAGTCGGGTGGGGTGGACGTGCTTCATCTTGTCTCCTTGTTATCTCTCAGTCTTGACCATGACCCCCATGCGATGGCGGGCCCGATTGTCTGCAGGGCAAGCTGGATCCGTGTATTCGGCGGTAACTTTGAAAGCGCTTTCAGAATTTATCTGCTTCAGCCACGGGACCTCTACTGACTTTCCCTAGCGAGGGGTTCGCGCCACACGGGCGCGGGGGTACTGCGGGGATCGGGGCCGGCCTCCGCGCAGGGAGGCGGGCCGGGGCAGTCCCGCACCGGGACTGCCGGGAGCGTGGCGGCTCAGGCCGCGGCCGGCACCGGAACGCGCGGCTCGAGGGCCCGCGCCTCGGCGTCGAAAGCCAGTGCGTGGTCGGCGGTGGCGATCAGGCGGACGGTGTCGCCGTCATGCAGCGACGCCGCGCCCGCGGGGAGCTTGGCGGTGAGCAGGTCGGCGATGCCGTCGACGCGCAGGTGCAGGATCGAGGTGTCGCCCAGGTGCTCGGCGAGCACGACGGTCGCGGGCACGGCGCCCTCGTCGTTGCTTGTCCCCAGAAGCAGGTGCTCGGGCCGCAGCCCCAGGCGCTGCGCCGCGGGTCGCGACGCGCCGCCGAGCGAGTCCCACAGGCGTCGTGCCGCGCCGGGCGCGTTGGCCGTCGGGCGTTCGATGAAGTTGATCTTCGGCGCGCCAAGGAAGCCGGCGACGAACTCGTTGGCCGGACGGCGGTAAAGGTCCATCGGCGCGCCGAGCTGCTCGATGCGGCCCTTGTTGAACACGGCGATGCGGTCGCCCATCGTCATCGCCTCGACCTGGTCGTGGGTGACGTAGATCATGGTCGTGCCGAGCTGCTGGTGCAGCCGCGTCAGCTCGATGCGCATGTCCACGCGCAGCGCGGCGTCAAGGTTGGACAAGGGCTCGTCGAACAGGAAGACCTTGGGTTTGCGCACGATCGCGCGGCCGATGGCCACGCGCTGGCGCTGGCCGCCGGACAGCTGCTTGGGCGTGCGCTGCAGCAGGTCGGTGATGCGCAGGATCTCGGCGGTGCGGCGCACCTGCTCGTCGCGCTCGGCGCGGCCGACGCCGGCCATCTTCAGCGCGAAGCCCATGTTCTCCGCGACCGTCATGTGCGGGTAGAGCGCATAGCTCTGGAACACCATCGCCGCGCCGCGGTCGGCGGGGCGCAGGTCATTGGCGCGGTTCCCGTCGATCAGCAGGTCGCCGGCGCTGATCTCCTCCAGGCCCGCGATCATGCGCAGCGTCGTGCTCTTGCCGCAGCCCGACGGGCCGACGAAGACCATGAACTCGCCGTCCCGGACGTCGAGGTCGATGCCCTGGATCACCTCGTGATCGCCGTAGCGCTTGCGGATGCCGCGCAGCGTGACTTGTCCCATGACGGTCTCCCGATCAGCCCTGGCGCGCGGCGCGCCGTTGCAAAACAAAATCGCGGTAGGCGAGCGCGCTGTCCTTCGGGGTGCGCTGCTGCGTCGCGTAGTCGACGTGCACGATGCCGAATCGTTTCGCGTAGCCGGACGCCCATTCGAAGTTGTCCAGCAGGCTCCACACCATGTAGCCGCCCATCGGCACGCCCTGCGCGATCGCGTCGCCGACGGCGGCGATGTGCGTGTCGAGGTAGCGGGTGCGGTCGGCGTCATGCACCTGGCCGTCGACGCCGACCGGATCGGGGAAGGCGCCGCCGTTCTCCGTCACGTACAGGCGCCGGGCGCCGGGGTAGTCGCGCTTGATCGACACCAGCAGGTCGGTCAGCCCCTGCGGATAGACCTCCCAGCCCATGTCGGTCAGCTCCAGGCCGCTGGTCTTGCTGTCGACCGGACCGGCCGCGCTGATCAGACCGCGCGAGTAGTAGTTGATGCCCACGAAGTCGATGGGCACCTGGATCTTTGCCATGTCGCCGGCCTCGATGTAAGGCGCGTCATGGCCGAGGGTGGTCCAGCACGTCCTGCGGATACCGGCCCTCGAAGAGCGGGTCCATGTACCAGCGGCGCAGCTTGCCGTCTTCCAGTCGGGCCGCGGTGCGGTCCGCGTCCGACTCGGTGGCCGGGTACATCGGCGCCATGTTCAGCACGATGCCGAGCGCGGCCTTCACGTTGAGGGCTCGCATCGCGGTGACCGCGAGGCCGTGGCTGAGCAGCAGATGGTGCGAGACCTGCGCGGCGATCTTGCGGTCCTTCAGGCCGGGCGCGAAGACGCCCGACTCATGGCCCAGCTGCGCGACGACCCAGGGCTCGTTGTGCGTGGCGATGGAGACGACCTTGTCGCCGAGCCGCTTCGCGATGCCGACGGCGTACTCGACGAAACGCTCGACGGTGACGCGGTTGCCCCAGCCGCCGATGTCCTGCAGCGCCTGCGGCAGGTCCCAGTGGTTGAGCGTCAGGTAGGGCTTCATGCCGCGGGCGAGCAGGCCGTCGACGAGCTTCTCGTAGAACGCGAGGCCGGCCTCGTTCCAGTCGCCTTGCCCGGTGGGCATCACGCGCGGCCAGGACACCGAGAAGCGGTAGGCATCGACGCCCAGGCGCTGGATCAGGTCCAGATCCTCTTCCCAGCGCGTGTAGTGCTCGCAGGCGACGTCGCCGTTGCTGCCGTCGGCGATCACGCCGGGCTGGCGGCAGAAGGTGTCCCAGATCGACGGCCCCTTGCCGTCGGCGTCGTGCGCGCCCTCGATCTGGAAGGCGCTCGTGGCGACGCCCCACACGAAGTCGGCGGGGAAGTCCTTGGCGGCGGCCGTCGGCAGCGCGGACGAGGCGGCGGTCGGCACTGCAGTCGACCCTGCGGTCGATGCGGCGGACGAGACGGGAGTGGCAGATGACATCGATGCAGGCTTTGTTGTGCGTTGGAGGAGAGGCGCAGGCGTCGGGCGTCACTTCACCGCGCCGACGGTCAGGCCCGAGATGAGCTGCCGCGAGCACAGGACGAAGAGCACGATCAACGGCAGCGTCGCGATGGCGGATCCGGCCATCAGCGCGCCCCATTCGGTGTCCACCGGGCTCTGCAGCGATCGCAGCGCCAGCGGCAGCGTGTACATGTCGGGCGAGCGCATGACGACCAGCGGCCCGATGAAGTTGTTCCACGAGGAGATGAAGGTGATCAGCCCCAGCGTGCCCAGCGCCGGCTTGAGCAGCGGCAGCACGATGCGGGCGTAGATGCCCAGCTCCCCGCAGCCGTCCATGCGCGCGGCCTCGACCAGCTCGCGCGGCACGGCGGAGCCGATGAACTGGCGCATCAGGAAGATGCCGAAGGCGCTGGCCGCGCCGGGGATGTAGAGCGCGCGCGGCTGATCGATCCAGCCCAGCAGGTCCATGATCATGAAGCTCGGGATCATGTTCATGAAGCTGGGCAGCAGCATCGTGCCCATGACCAGCCCGAAGAGCGCCTTCTTGAAGCGGAACTCGTACATCGCGAAGGCGTAGCCGCCCATCGAGCAGAACAGCAGCGTCAGGCCGGTGTTGCAGATGCCGACGTACAGGCTCAGGCCCAGGTTGCGCCAGAAGGGCAGGCGCTTGGTCAGGATGTCGACGTTGGCGAGGAAGTCGTCGCCGAACCACATCGGCGGCGGCAGGCTGAAGATCTCGGTGCGCGAGTGCGTCGCGAAGACGAACATGAAATAGAACGGCGCCAGCATGATCAGCGCGCCGGCGCCCACCAGCAGGTAGGCGGCCCAGGCGGTCATGCGCGGCGGCTGCGCGGCGTGGGCGCGGCGGCGTCGAGGGGGCGTGCATCGTGGTGCTCATGGCGTTTGCTCCGGTCGGCCCTCAGTCGTCCTTGCGCCGGAACGCACGGTTGGTGAGCCACGTCAGCGCCGCCACGACGAGGAACAGCAGCCACGACATCGCGCTGGCGGCGCCGAAGTCGTTGAAGTCGAACGCGTTGCGGTAGAGGTAGACGGCCGCACTCATGCCGGCCTGGTCGGAGCCGCCCTTGCCGCCGGTGAGGATGAAGGGCTCCTCGAACAGCTGCAGCCCGCCGATGACGCTCAGCGTCACGCCGAAGAAGATCATCGGCCGCAGGCTGGGCAGCGTGATGTGGAAGAACTGCTGCAGGCGGCTGGCGCCGTCCATGGTCGCGGCCTCGTAGAGATCGGGCGGGATGGTCTGCAGCGCGGCCAGGTAGAGCACGACGTTGAAGCCGACGTAGCGCCAGAACACGATCATCGAGATCGCGGGCTTGAGCGCGTCGGGGTCGTTGAGCCAGTCGACGGCGGCCTGCGGCACCAGATGGCCGAGCAGCGGGACCTCGCGCAGCGTCGCGATGGCGAGGTTGATCAGGCCGTAGTCGGTCGAGAACAGCGAGCTGAACAGGATCGCGATCGCGACCGACGAGGTGATGTACGGCAGGAAGTACGCGCCGACCATCGGGTTGCGCCAGCGCTTGAAGGCCAGGTGCAGGAAGGTGGCGAGCGGGATCGCGACCAGGTGCTGCGGCACGCCCGAGGCGATCGCGAGCCAGCCGGTGTTGCGCAGCGACTTCCAGAACCATTCGTCCTGCAGCGCGAAGGCGAAGTTGTCGAGACCGACCCAGTGCATCGCGCCCAGGCCGCTGGTCGGTTCCCAGCTGTGGAACGCGAGGTACAGCGAGAACAGCAGCGGGAACAGCCCGAAGACCACGAACAGCAGCAGGAACGGCGCCAGCAGCGCGTAGGGCGCGTAGCGGGGCGAGAGGCGCAGGGCTTGTGGCAGGCGGAAGCTCATCGTCGTCGTTCCGGGTCAGCGGTGCGCGCGCAGTTGCAGCAGGCGCTGCGCGTCGGCCAGGGCGGTCGGGATGTCCTTGCCGCGGTCGAGCACCTTGTCGAGTTCGGTGTCGATCACTTCCTTGGCGAAGTTGTCCTGCTTGTGCACGGGGAAGGCGCGGATGTGGTCGGCGGCCTCGCGCCAGTCGCGGCGGGCCCGCTGGCCGCCGAGGAAGGGCAGCGGCAGGTCGTAGAAGGGATCGGTCTGCGCGTCGATCAGCGCGGGGAAGGCGTCCTGGGCCTTGAATGCCGCGAGCTGCTGCGTGCGGTTCATCGTCATGAAGCGGATGAACTCGTAGGCCATCCGCTTGCGGGCCGCGTCGCCGTGGCGGGCGATGGCGAAGAAGGTGCCGCCGTAGGCTGCGAAAGCGCCCTCGGGCAGTTGCGCCGAGCGCCACTTGCCGCGGGTGCTGGGCGCGAGCCACGTGTTCAGGTGACCGGCCAGCCAGGCGCCGGACATCTGCGTGGCGATGCCGCCGCGCTTGAAACCCTCGGACCAATCGGAGGACCAGGCGATGACCTTGGCGTCGAGCTGCTGGCGGCGCACGGCGCGGGCGAGCTCGAAGGCGCGGACGAAGCGCGGCGTGTTCACCAGCGGGCGCGAGTCCTTGTCGAAGAACAGGCCCTCGCCGGGCTCCAGGCCGGTGCGGATCAGGATGTCCTTCATGTCGCGGGCATGGGCCATCAGGTAGGCGCCGGTCGCGGCCTTGATCTTCACGCCGGCGGCGACGTAGCCTTCCCAGCTCGTGGTCAGGTCGGACTCCTCGAGCCCGGCCTTGGCCAGCAGGTCGGTGCGGTAGAGCAGGGCGCCCGGGCCGATGTCCGTCGGGACCGCGAGTACCGCGCCCTTGGGCGTCGTCGCCTGGTCGAAGGCATAGGCGACGAAGCGCGCCTTGTCGCGGTTCAGGTCGTAGGGCGGGCCGGAGAGGTCCTCGAGGCCGGTGCCCTGCGCGAAGCGGCCGAGGTAGCCGATCTCCAGCGCCATCACGTCCGGCAGACCCTTGGCGGTCGACAGCGCCGTCGTCATCGCGGTGTGGTGGTCGTTGAGCTCGCGGCTCACGATCTTCACCTCGACGTCGGGATGCAGTTCCTTCCAGGCGGGAAGCGCGCTGCGGACGATCTCGTCGATGGCGGGGAAGGCGGCGACGGTCAGCGTGGTCGTCGTCGTGGGGGTGGTCGTCGTCGCGGGCGCGGCCGGCGAGGACGCCTGCGCGGCAACGCCTGACCCCGCCTGGGCCACACCCAAGGTCAAAGCCAATGCCGATAGCCACCGGGCCCACTGCCGCATGCTGTCCGTCTCCGAGTTCGTTCTGTTTATGAAAGCGCTTTCATGATATCCAACGAGGCAGCGTGACCGTACCAGGGTTATCGCTAGGGAGGGGCCTTGACTGCCTGGGACAGAGCGTTGGCCGCCATTGCATGGGCCGCAGCCGGCAAGCGGCTGAACCCCAAGCAATGCCGTCCCCCATCACTGCCGTCCTTGGACGGTTTTGCGACCGAGGACTGCGGGGAGGCAGGGGAGACTCTGGCGTCAGAGAGAGCGGGTGGACGATCGGATGATCAGCCGCGGCTCGGGGAGCTGGGCGGTGGGACTCTTGTTGCCGAGCAGGTCCAGCAGTGCCTGGGCGGCGCAGCGGCCGAGCTCAAGCCCGGCCTGGTGGATCGTGGTGAGCGGCGGGATGCAGTGCGCGGCGCCGGCCAGATCGTCGAAGCCGACGATGGAGACGTCCTCGGGCACGCGCAGGCCGCGGCGGTACAGCGCCAGCGACGCGCCGAACGCCATCTGGTCGTTGGCCGCGAAGATCGCGGTGAAGGGCTCGCGGCTGTCGATCAGGCGTTCGACCGCCATCACGCCGCTGTCTTCGTGGAAGAGACCCGGCAGCACCAGCGCCGGCTTGTATTTCACGCCGGCCGCTTCGAGCGCGGCGCGGTAGCCCTTCAGGCGCTCCTGCGCGTCGGGGTGGACCGGGTCGCCGGTGATGAACGCGATCTTGCGGTGGCCCTGCGTCAGCAGGTGATGCGTGGCGAGACGCGCGCCCTCGAAGTCGTTGAAGTTCAGGGAGTACAGGCTGGTCGCCTTCAGCGTCCGGCCGGTGACGACGACCGGAAGCTCCTTCGCGAGCTTGCGCAGCGACTCGTCGCTGAGCCGGCCGGTGAGCACGATGATCCCGTCGACGCGGCGCGCGCGCAGCGTGTCGATGCAGCGCTGCTCTTCCTTGGCATTCCAGTGGCCGCTGGCAAAGAGGGGCACGTAGCCGGCGGCGTCGAGGACTTCCTCGATGCCCCGCAGCGCGACGCCGTAGTACGGGCTGTCGATGGCCTGCGTCACCACGCCCACGCTGAGCGAGCGTCCGCCGGCCAGCACGCGGGCGATCGGGTTCGGAACGAAGCCGAGGTCCGCGATCGCGCGGTCGACGGCGTCCTTCTTTTCCTGGCTGACGACGGCGGTGCCGTTGAGGATGCGCGAGACGGTGCTCGGCGAGACCCCGCTGACTTCGGCAACCATGCCCAGCGTCACCTTGGCGGGCGTGCGGGCGGACTTGGTGCTCTTCATGAGGGGGATCGCGTTGTCGGTGGGCGCGGGCGAGTGTAAGGGACGGTTGCAGGACGTTGGCAAGCGGGACGGTGACCGGGTGATGTCAGGGGCGAAGGCCGGTGCCTTGGTGGGGGCACGGATTGATAAGGCGGCGTGAAGACGGTAACGTCGCGCCCCGGCGCATGGCGGGAGCCCTGCGGACACGACCTCGACAACGGGGCGATGTCGAAAAACATAAGAGATTCACTGAGGGAGTGGAACCATGAAGAAGCTGGCAAGGCTGATGGCCTTCGTCATGGCAGCGGTGCTGCCGGTGCAGGTGTTCGCGGCGTTCGAGTGCAACGTCAAGATCAAGGCGGTCCTGGTCTATGGCGACGGCATGGTCAACGTCCTGCACACGGGTCGCGGCGACTACACGGTGATCTGCAACCTCAACAGCAACTGGGGTGTCGTCTCCCCGACCACCTGCGCGATGTGGACCGCTGTCGTTCTCGGCGCGAAGAAGCGCGATGCACTCGCGACCTTCTACTTCCCCGGTGAGGGCAGCTGCGCGACGCTCAATACCTATGGCTCCGCCGCCATCCCGACTTACGTCGGAGAACTGTCGACGCCGCAATGACGTCGGTGGCGGGACGCGCAGGGGACTTGCGCCCAAGCAGGCGTGATCGAAGGGGAGTGCTCATGAAGCGAGTTGGAATTGCCGCTGTTGCGGCGTGTCTGGAGCTGTTGTCGACCGCAGCAAAGGCAGAGACGCAGATCACCGGCCAAGTCGACCTCATGCGCACGCATGACGCAGTGGCGATCCCGGGCTGGCCGGCGCCGATGTTCTGGTTCACGCTGAAGGGCGTGACCGCAGTGGAGAACTGCGGGAAGTTCTCCAACGGTCAAGTGCTGTTCGTTGGCCGCGACCTGCAGATGATGGCCTTCGTGATGTCGGCGCTCGGCAAGGGGCTGACGCTGAACGTCAACATCGATGCGCCGGAGACCGCCAACGGCTTCTGCGTGGCGCGGCATGTGACGGTGAGCAAACCCACATGACGAGGGAGAACGCAATGAAAGTCATCGGACGAATCGGCCGCGCCATCGCGACGGCGATGGTGATGTCGACGTTGGCTGGTGCGTCAGCGCAGGCGGCGGAGACCTACCTCGGACCACTCCTCCTCGAAAGCGTCGGCGTGCAGCAGACGCCGGCTGCCACGGGACATCTGTCGGGCAATCTGGAAGTCAAGCTTCGCAGTCCCGCCACTTTTCCGACGGGCATGAGCTGCGAGACGAGCTACATCACCACGAAGCGCGAGAACGATCCTGACAAGCGGCTGTTTGCGCTGCTTACGGCCGCCCATCTGGCGGGGAAACCAGTGAAGCTGCAGGTCTCCGACGATCCGTCGCTTCGTGCGTTTCCAGGCCGCTGCAGCCTGTTGTGGGTGGAAGTGCTGCCCTGATCCATTGGGAGTGAAACCATGAAATCGAGCTGGAGTTTTGGCCGTCCCGCATTCGCTGCGAGGCTCTTGGCTCTGATGTCGCTGGCCGGAACTGCGCAAGCGGCCGAGGGTGACACCGGCCCCGTCTTCCTCGACAACGTCGGCGTACTGGAAGTCGCCGGCGGCGGGCATCTGGCCGGCAACATGGAAATCAAGATCCGCGGCGGCTTCACGCTGCCGACGGGGATGACCTGCAGCAACGAATACATCACCACGCTCAAGTCCACGGACGCGAGCCAGCGGATGTTCACGTTGCTGACGATCGCGCACGTGAAGGGGAAGGCCGTGCGTCTGCGCATCACGGATGACCCGGCATTGCGGGCGTTCAGCGGGCGATGCAGCTTGATGTGGGTGGGGTTGGAACCATGAGGAACAGAGGCGGAATTCAATGCCCATCAAATTGATCAAGGCTGCATCGGGAGCCACCTTGCTGGCAGTCGGCGGCCTGAGCTCGCTCGCCCACGCCGCCATGATCCAGATCACCTCCGACCCGGTCACCTGGCGCGTCGAGAACTACGAGAACGATCTGGTGGTGATCTGGTACGCCACGTCCGAGGCCGAGTGCCCGGGCCGTCAGATGGTCTTCGCGCCCAGCTTTACGAAGTCCGACATGAATCGCTTCTGGGCGACGTATTCGATGGCGCGAACAGGCGCGGCAAAGATGCTGCTGTACTACCAGACCGTCGGACAGCCGGTGCGCTGCGAGATCAAGAGCTTCGGTTTCGAAGCCGGCCGATGAATCATTGAGAGAGTCCGCAACCATGAACTTCAAACACCTCTTTGGCGCCTTGCTCGCCGCCCTGCTGCCCCTGACCAGCCAAGCCTATACCGAATGCCCACCCGTCAAATTGACGAAGGTCTGGAGCGACATCAACGGCAACTTCTTCATTGGCACGGTCTCCGACCTCAACGGCACCATTGATGCAGTGACCAATCCGCCGTTGGCCAAGCCGGCGATCGCAGTGGCCATTGCTGCGTACACGGCCAATCGGAAAGTGGTCATCCGCTATGCGCGAGACAACGTCAACTGCGCAGCGCCGAGTTGGAGCGAGCTGATCGGCTCCATCGGCATGGCCGGCGACTGACGCTCACTGAATCCTGGAACATGAACAGCCACTTCCGACTCCTTGCCACCGGCCTGCTGGCCGCATCCACCTCCTGTGCCTTCGCCGCCGGCGGCAACCTGCCGCAGACCGTGGTGAGCGTCGGCATGCACGACACCGGCCACGCGATGGTCGAGTACGCCGCGGTCGGTCATTCCGACGGCTGCGCGACCGCCGGTCACGAGAAGCTCGTGCTCATCGAGAAGACCAACCCGAGTTTCAAGTACATGTATGCGACCGCGCTGGCCGCCGCTGCGTCGGGCAAGAAGCTCAATGGCTGGGTCGACGGCTGCGTCGGTCTGTGGGGCGACGGGCGGGTCCGCATCCCCAAGGCGCTGACGCTCGGGATCATGGGGCAGTGAGAACGCGAAAGCGTTCCGACGCGCACTGACCTCCCCGCTACTTCTGAAAGCCTCGCATGACCTCGATGCGCTCCGTGTTCTCGACGATGCTCGTCGCCCTCGGCCTGCTCACTGCCGTCTCCGCGCAAGCCGAGGAGTGGCTCACGCTGAGGCCCCAGGACCTCGTCCAGTACGAAATCACGCAGGCCAACACCGTCAACAACGCGGCTGAAGGCCTCTACATCAAGCACGTCGGTCTGTTCCAGCCCACCACCTTCACTTGCGCCCGCAAAGACTTCGTGATGATCGGTGGTGACGCCCGCGTCGTGAACCGGGCGCTGGCCACCTTGATGTTCGCGATAGCCAACAACAAGACCATTCAGTTCTGGGCGACCGGTTGCAACACCGCTTACATCGAGGCGAAGAACCTCATGTTGATCAACCAGTGAGCCTGCGGCGCCGAGGCGGTTGGCTTGATGGGGTGGCGCGGCCGACCTAGGGCAATCCTCTAGCCCTCTGCAGGCCTGTCCGAAATCCATCCGCCATGCCGACACGGTAAAGTCGCGCCCTGGCCGCACAACAGCAAGGCCACCCGGCGCGCCAAGCGTCGCGGAGCAGGGGAGGGTTTCATGAAGTTTTCTTTCGTGCGCGTATCGGACGCGCTACGGGGTGGCGCGCGTGCCGCCGCCATGACGGTCGTCGCCGTCGCCATGACGGCGTCTGCCGCCGAAAATACCTTCATCACGGGACCGATCCAGGAAGTGATCGTCAACGGCGGCGCCGATACCGTCAACGGCGGGCTCTCCTGCATTGCCATGGCCGGACTGCCTGAACAGTGCCGCGGCTTCGTCGCGATTCCCAACGGCAACAAGTCGCTGCTCTCCGCCGCGCTCATGTCGCGCGCCAAGGGTGGCGACTCGCGCGTCTACATGCAGTTCGACACCACCCAGAACCACCACTGCCCCGGCATCGCCTTCACGAGCTGCCAGGCCATCTCGATTTCGCTCAAATAGCGCGGAGCCTGCCATGCATTCGGCAGCAGTTCCGGCCGGATTCCTCCGTCCCGCCCCACCATCGATCTCGTCATGCGCCTGACCTCCATCGACTGGCGCGCGCTGACGGATCCCGCCACGCTCAAGCAACGTCTCTCCCGCGCGCCGACGGCCGTGTGGGTCGGTGTCGCGCTCGTGCCGCCGCTCGTCGCCGGCGCGCTACTGGTGGTCGCGCGTCAGGCCGAGCACCTCTCGCTCGCGCATGAGCAGGCCACTCGCACCGAACTCGCCGCGCTGCGCGCCAAGGCCGCTGCCGCGCCGGCCGCCGACGTCTCCCCGTTCGCCGCGCGCCTGCCGCTGACGCAGTCGTCCGCGCGCGCCGTCACGCACCTGCGCGAAGCCGCGGAGTCGCAGTCCGTGCTCGTCACCTCGATCTCCACGGCCCATCAGGCGCCGACCGCCAGCACGCTCGGACGCATGAGCCTGGACGTCAACCTGCGCGGTAGCTACGCCGCGATCAAGACCGTGCTGGCCGAGCTGCTCACGCGGGATGCGCAGCAGGCCGTGCTGCAGCAGATCTCGATGCGGCGCGCGCCCGGTACCGCCCCCCAATCCGGCGGGCGGCTTCGCGCCGATGAACGCGATGAACACGATGAACGGCATGAACGCAGGGCGCCCGGCCGGAGGCGACCTGGAAGCCCGCGTCGTCGCCACCTGGCTGAGCCGACCGCTGGCCGACCGGCCGTCCGCTGCCGAAGTTGTCTCGGCATCCACAGCGATCGCCGCCTCGTCGACCGCCGCGACCGCCGTGGCCGCTTCGGCTGCAGGCGCTGCTTCAGCCGCCACCGCCGCCGCACCGAGCACCGCCACCTCACCAAGCGCCAGCGCCGCATCGGCCGGCAAGGCTGCTTCGCCGACACGTCCGATTCCCGCTGCGAGCGCCGCTCCCATGACGGGCCGCTGGCCTGCTCCTACCGCGTCATCGGCGTCCGCGCCGGCGCCGCGTCGCTGAAAGCGCGCCGATGTTCAAGCGCACTCCCACCACCACCGTCACGGGCGCCACCGGCGCGCCGGCCAAGGGCTTGCGTCCCGGCCTGCGCTGGGCGCTCGGCCTGAGCGCCGTGGCCAGCGCGTGGGCGATGCTCGCGCCGGCCGATCCGCCGGTCGTCGCCGCCACCTCGCCGGCTCCGGCGGGGCAGGGCGGACCGAGCGCTCCCGCACCGCGTCCGCCGATGCCGACGACCGCGCCGACGAATGCACGGACTGCCGCACCGGGGCAGGCACTCGCGTTGGCGTCCGTCCCGGGGCGTCTGCCCGAGCAACCCCTCGAGCCCGCCGACCGCGATCCGTTCTCGATCCCGCAGCCGCCGGCCCCACCGCCGCCACCGCCGCCTCCACCCCCGCCGCCGCCGCCGCCGCCGCAGGCGCCGGCGCTGAACTACCGCTACCTCGGCCAGTTCATCGACCCCCAGGGCCAGCGCAAGGTCTACCTCGCGCGGCCCGACAAGGACCTGCTGGTCGAAGCCGGCACCCGCCTCGACGAGGGCTACCGCGTCGAATCGATCACCGACGACGAGATCCGTCTCGTCTACGAACCCCTCCAGCAGCGCACCGTGATCCGCATTCCGGCGGCCGCGCCGTCACCCTGATCCGCCCGCCCGATGCTTCAACGATCCGTCCGCCTCGTCCGTTTCGGTGCCCTCCGGTCCCCGGCCCCGACGACCCGCTGCACTGCCGGCGCGCTCGCGGTGCTGCTGCTGCTGGCCGGCTGCGCCGAGAACCGCATCCGCGACGAGTCGCGCCGCGCCATGGCCGGCGGCCAGTACCGCGAGGCGATGAGCACCCTCGAGAACGGCCTGCGCGACTATCCCGAGAGCACCGCGCTGCGCACCACGCTGCTGCAGGCGCGCGCCGATGCGCAGCTGCGGCTGGTCTCGCAGGCGCTGACCCAGCGCGCCGCGGGCCAGTTCGACGAGGCCACCGCCACGCTGCGCCAGGCGCTCGAACTCGATCCGACGAACGCGCGCGTGCAGGCGCTGCTGTCGGACATGGAGCTCGAACGCAAGGGCGCCGCGGACCTGGCCGTCGCGCAGAAGTGGGTCGAGGCCAAGCAGCCCGACCGCGCGCTGCGCGTGCTGGAACAGGCGCTCAAGGACAACCCCCGCCACGGCGGGCTGCAGGACCTGCAGCGCCGGCTGCTCAGCGACCAGCGCAGCGCGCAGGTCCAGGCGCTCAACGGGGTGCTGACCGAGTCCCGTCCGATCTCGCTCGACTTCCGCGACGCCAGCCTGCGCACCGTGCTCGACGTGGTGACGCGGCACAGTGGCATCAACTTCGTGCTCGACCGCGACGTGCGCGCCGACGTCCGCGTCACCGTGCTGCTGCGACAGGCCAAGGTCGAGGACGCGCTGGACCTGATCACCTCCAGCAATCAGCTGGCGAAGAAGGTCATCGACTCGCGCACCATCGTCATCTATCCCAACACCGCCGAGAAGCACCGCGAGTACCAGGAGCAGCTCGTGCGCGTGTTCAACCTCGCCAACAGCGATCCCAAGGGCGCCGCCGCCTTCCTCAAGGCGATGCTCAAGATCCGCGAGCCCTTCGTCGATGAACGCTCCAACCTGCTGGCGCTGCGCGACTCGCCCGAGAACATCCAGCTCGCCGAACGCCTGCTCGCCGTCTTCGACAGCGCCGAGCCCGAGGTGCTGCTCGAGGTCGAGGTGCTGGAGGTCAACGCCACGCGCCTCACCGAGCTCGGCGTCAAGCTGCCGACGTCGTTCTCGCTGACGCCGCTGCCGATCGGGAACTCCTCGCAGCTGACGCTCGCCGACTTCGAGAACATCGGCCGCAACCGGATCGGCGTCGGCCTCAACCCGAACAACGTCCTGGTCAACCTGCGCCGCGAGGTCGGCGACAGCTCCACCCTGGCCAATCCGAAGCTGCGCGTGCGCAACAAGGAGAAGGCCAAGATCATGATCGGCGACAAGATCCCCGTCGTGTCCACGACCACGGGCACTGGCGGGTTCGTTTCCGAGAGCATCAGCTACCTCGACGTCGGTCTGAAGCTCGATGTCGAGCCCACCGTGTTCGCCGACGACGAGGTCGCCATCAAGGTCGCGCTGGAAGTGAGCTCGCTGGGCACGTCGATCAAGACCTCGGCCGGATCGATCGCGTATCAGATCGGCACCCGCAACGCCACGACGCTGCTGCGCCTGCGCGACGGCGAGACCCAGTTGCTGGCCGGCCTGATCAGTCGCGACGAGCGCGCGACCTCCAGCCGCGTGCCTGGACTCGGCGACCTGCCGGTGCTCGGCCGGCTGTTCTCCAGCCAGCTCGACGACGGCAAGCGATCGGAGCTGCTGCTCGCCATCACGCCGCGCGTGCTGCGCAACGTCAAGCGCCTGAACGCGAGCGAGTCCGAGATGTGGGTGGGCACCGAAGCCTCGCCCAAGCTGCGCCAGGTCGGCGGGCTGCAGTTCAACACGCCGCAGGCGGATGCGAAACCCGGTGCGCCTGGCGCGGCCGGCGCACCGGGCTCGCCCTCGACAACGGGTGCTCCTGGCGCCCCGGGCACCGTTGCACCGGGAACGCCCGGCGCCGCGGGACCGTCCGGCGTTCCTGGCGCCTTGCCGGCTTCGGGGCAGCCCGGCATGGCAGGCGTCGCCGATCTGCCGTCACGCAAGATGCCCGCGTTGTCGCTCGCCGCGCCGGCGCAGGCCAAGGTCGGCGACACGGTCGAGGTGCGCCTGGACCTGCGCGACGCCAACCTGCGCGGCCTGATGACCGAGCTCCAGTACAGCGCCGACAAGCTGACGCTGGTCGACGCGGATGAGGATGAGTACTTCCGCAAGGGCGGCGCGGTCACCAGCTTCAGCAAGCGCGTCGAACCCGGCCGCATCAACCTCAGCGTACTGCGCAACCAGGCGACGGCGGCGGAGGGGGCGGCGGCGTCTTCAAGCTCCGCTTCAAGGCCGTCGCCTCGGGTCGGGCCGAAGTGCGCGTTGGTACCGCACAGCCGGTGTCGCTCGAACCCAACGGCGAACGGCCCACGCTGCCCGCGCCTGCGGTGATCGAGGTGAAGTGACGATGACGCCGTACCGCACGCCCGCCCCCGCCATGCGCCGCTCAGGCGGCGTCGGTGCGCGCGCGCGTTTGCGGATCCGCGGCTTCACCCTGATCGAGTTGCTCGTGTGCCTGGGCATCCTGGGCTTCCTCGCCTCGCTGGCGCTGCCGATGGCCGAGATGACGGCGCAGCGCGAGAAGGAACGCGAACTCAAGCGCGCGCTCTGGGAGATCCGCGACGCGCTCGATGCCTACCGCGCCGCGCGCGAGTCCGGCGCCGTGCTCGGCCCGAGCGACCGGCCGCCGTATCCCGAGACGCTGCAGAGCCTGACGGTCGAGGTCGCCGACGCGCGCACCGAACATCAGGGCCAGACGATCCGCTTCCTGCGGCGCGTGCCACGCGATCCGTTCGCGGAGCCCGGCGTGACGGCCGAGCAGAGCTGGGGCCTGCGCGGTTACCAGTCGGACGCCGACAACCCCCAGCCGGGCTCGGAGGTCTACGACGTGTATTCGAAGTCGACGGCGACCGGTCTCAACGGCGTGCCGTTGAAGCAGTGGTGAGGCGATCGTGAGACGAGAAAAAGTCCGGGGCTTCACCGTCATCGAACTGCTGGTGGTGCTGGCCGCGTTGGCGCTGCTGCTCAGCGTGGCCGCGCCGCGCTATGTGCAGCATGTCGACCGCGCGCGCGACACCGCCCTGCGGCACAACCTGCACGCGATGCGCGATGCGATCGACAAGTTCTACAGCGACCAGGGCCGGTATCCGAAGGAACTGCCCGAACTGGTCGAGCGACGTTATCTGCGCGCGATTCCGGTCGACCCGGTGACGAGCCGCGCCGACACCTGGGTCGCCGTGCCGCCGCGGGCGGGCAACGCCGACGGCGAAGGCGTCTTCGACGTGCGCAGCGGCGCGCGCGAGATCGCGTCCGACGGGAGCAGCTATGCCTCGTGGTGATCGCTGCGCCTTGCACGTTCCGATGCGCGTCCCGATGAGCAGCCCCATGAGCCGCCCGACGCGGACCCCGATGCGCGTCTGCACGCGCGGCTACGGCCTGGTGGCGGTGCTGGTGCTGGTGGCGCTGGCCTCCGCGGCGCTGTCGGTCACCGCGCAGTCCTGGGCCGACGCGGCCCGGCGCGAGAAGGAGCAGCAACTGCTGCGCGTCGGCGCGCTCTACGTGCAGGCGCTGGAGCGCTACCGGCGCAGTTCACCCGGTACCGACAAGCGCCTGCCGCAGGAGCTGGAGGAACTGCTGATGGACCAGCGCTTCGTCGGCACCGTGCGCCACATGCGCCGCCTCTATCCGGACCCGGTGGGGGCCACCGGCCGCTGGGCCGTCGTGCGCGGCGAGGATGGGCGTGTCCGCGGCGTCCAGAGCCTCAGCGAGGAGACGCCGCTGATCGCGGGCGCCGTGCGCCGCCCCGGGTTGCTCTTGCAGCCGGCGCAGCGCTATTCGGATTGGAAGTTCGTCGTGGACTCCGAGAAATGAGAGACCAGAGCAACATGAAGCACACCGAGCACATCAATACCGTCGCGGCCTCCGCATCCGCTGCACCCGTCGCGCGTGGCCGCGTCCCCGGCCTGCGGCGCTCCCGCGGCTTCACGTTGCTGGAACTGCTGGTGGTGATCCTGATCATCGGCCTGCTGACCGGCATCGTCGGTCCGCGTTTCCTGGCCCAGATCTCGCGCTCCGAGGTCACGACGGCCAAGGCGCAGCTCGACGCGATCGACAAGGCGCTGCAGGCCTACCGCATCGACATGGGCCGCTTCCCCGACACCGGCGAAGGCCTGGCCGCGCTGGTGCGCAGCGACGCCAACGATCCGCGCTGGCGCGGCCCCTACCTGAAGGGCGAACTGCCCAACGACCCCTGGGGCATGGCGTACCAGTACCGCATCCCGTCGCAGCAGCCCGGCAAGGACTACGAGCTGTTCAGCTTCGGCCGCGACCGGGTCGCCGGCGGCACCGGCGACGATGCCGATGTGCAGCTCTGACGACGGGCGTTGACGACCCGCTCCGACGACCCGCTCCGACGAATCGATCCGACGATCGCCACCGACCACCCCCGACCTGTCGCCACGACCCCGGCATGAAGCTCCGCGTCCGTCTGCTCGATCCCGTGCACCTGTCCATCAGCGAGGAGCTGATGGAGGTCGCGTCGCGCGAGTCGCTCGGCGCGCAGTTGCCCGACGGACGCAAGGTGCTCGCCGCCGAGCCCGTGCGCGAGCCCGCCACCGTGCGCGCTTCCGCCGGCGCCGGGACCGCCGGCGCGCGGGCGAGCGCGCTGGACATCGCCTGGTGGTGCCAGGAGTTGCGCACGCTGCTGGTGGCCGGGATGACGGTGGTCGAGGCGATCGAGACCCTGCAGGCGCAGTCCGGCGCCGACGGCGCCCGCGCCGAGCTCCAGGCCGCGTTGCTGGCGCAGCTGCATCAGGGCAAGGCGCTGTCCGTCGCGATGGAGGCGCTGGGCCGATTCCCGATGGTGCTGGTGGCGAGCGTGCGCGCCAGCGAGCGCAGCAGCTCGCTGTCCGAGGCGCTGTCCGAGTTCCTGCGTTATCACGAGATGGTCGAGACGCTGCGCAAGAAGGTCGTCAGCGCCGCGATCTATCCGAGCCTGGTGCTCGGCCTGGGGCTGCTGGTGAGCGGCTTCCTGATCGTCGTGGTGCTGCCGCGTTTCGCGTCGATGTACGCGGACCTGCGCGGCGAGATGAGCTGGTCGACCCATCTGCTGACCGTCGCCAGCACTTTCGTGCGGGAGCACCGCCTCGGCATCCTGGCGGCCGCGGCGGCGCTGGGCGCGCTGGGCGTCGTGGCGTGGCGGCAGGGCGCGATCCAGCGCGCGGCGATGCGCGCCGCCGCCGTGATCCCGCCGGTGCGGCGCGCGCTGCGCGAGTTCCGCCTGGCCAAGCTGTACCACTCGATGACGGTGATGTTCCGCGGCGGCTACACCCTCGACGAGACCCTGCTGCGCTGCGAGGGCTTGGCCCTGGGCGCCGACATGGACCATGCGATGCGCGACGCGCGGCTGGCGCTGACGCGCGGCGTGCGCGTGTCCAGCGCGTTCTCGGAGCACGGCCTGACCGACACCGTCACGCAGCGCCTGCTGGCCGTGGGGGAGCGCTCCGGCAACTTCGAGCGCGTGCTGCAGACGATCGCGGAGCGGCACGCCGGCAACTTCGCCGCCTTCATGGATCGCGCGACGCGCATCGTCGAGCCGGTGATGCTGCTGCTGGTGTCGCTGCTCGTGGGCAGCATCGTCGTGCTGATGTACCTGCCGATCTTCGACATCGCGAGCAGCATCCGCTGAGCGCCATGTCCCGCCCTTGCCGAATTCACCGACTCCGCCAACGCTGCCCGTTCCACGGACCCCGCCGACCGACTTCCCGATGAGAGCCTCCTTGCGATGAACGCCGACTCCCGCCCCGACTTCCGCGCCGCGCTGCAGGCCGCGCGTCGTCAGGCCGCCCAGGCCGGCGCGGACACGGTCCTCGACCACCTGCTGCGCGGCGGCTGGGCGAGTACCTGCCCGCGCTGCTGCGCGAGATCGGCGGCATGGAGATGCTGCAGGGCCCCAGCGCGGACCGGGCCATCGCGGACCTGGCGCTGCTGGGCGCGGGCGGTGTCGCCGTGGCGCGGCAGCTGCGGGCGGTGCCGGTGCGGCTGGACGGCGATCCGGACCGGCTGCGTCTGGCCATGGCCGATCCCTGGGACGAGGCCGTGCTGCGCCGCGCGGCGCAGGCGGCGGGACGACGCATGGCCGCGGTCGCGGCGACACGCGCGCAACTGGACGCGTGGTGCGGGACGCCCGCCGCGACGCCGGGCCAGAGCGCCGGCGTGGCGGACGCGGCGACCACGGCGGACGGCCCGGTGGTGGCCTTCGTCGACCAGGCGCTGCGCCGCGCATACGAGGTCGGCGCCAGCGACATCCACTTCGAATGCGACCGTCAGGGCGTGACGGTGCGCCTGCGCCGCGACGGCGTGCTGATGCCGCATGGCCGCCTGGAGGGCACGCGGGGCGCGGAGGAGGCCATCTCCCGCATCAAGGTGCTGGCGCAGCTCGACATCACCGAGCGGCGGCTGCCGCAGGACGGTCGCTTCCGCATCGCCTTGGGCGGCGGCGAGATCGACCTGCGTGTGTCCATCATCCCGAGCGTGTTCGGCGAAGACGCGGTGCTGCGGCTGCTGGACAAGGCGCAGCTGCGCGACCCGGCGGACCAGGTGTCGCTGGACCTGCTCGGCTTCGACGCGGCAGGTGCGGCGATGATCCGCGAGCTCGCGGGCCTGCCGCACGGCATGCTGCTGGTGACGGGACCGACGGGCAGCGGCAAGACGACGACGGTGTACGCGGCGCTGTCGGAGGTGAACAACGGCATCGAGAAGATCATCACGATCGAGGACCCGGTCGAATACGAGCTGGCCGGCGTGCTGCAGGTGCCGGTGAACGAGCGCAAGGGACTGACCTTCGCCAAGGGGCTGCGGTCCATCCTGCGGCACGACCCGGACCGGATCCTGGTGGGCGAGATCCGCGACGCCGAGACGGCGGAGATCGCGGTGCAGTCCGCGCTGACCGGCCACCAGGTGCTGACGACGGTGCATGCGAACAGCGTGTTCGACGTGACCGGGCGCTTCAAGCATTTCGACCTGGACATGTTCGGCTTCATGGCAGCGCTGAACGGCGTGATCGTGCAGCGGCTGGTGCGCTGCATCTGCCCGCATTGCGTGAGCGACCGTCCGGCGCAGCCGCGCGAGCAGCAATGGTTCGTCGACATGGGGCTGGAGCGGCCGGACACGATGCCGCTGGCCGTGGGATGCGAGCGCTGCGGCGGCACCGGCTACAAGGGCCGGCGCGTGATCGCGGAGGTGCACACGATCGACGACGGTTTCCGCGACCTGGTCACGACCGGCGCGCCGGTGTCGGCCTTGCGGGAGCACGTGTATCGCAAGGGCGTCCGCACGCTGTCGCAACTGGGCGCGGACATGGTGAGCCGGCGCGAGTCGAGCGCGGAGGAGATCAAGCGTGTGGTGGGCTGGTAAGCGCGCGTCGGCGCGGATGGCGGTCGCCTATGCAGGCGAGCGCGCGGTGCGGCTGTCGCTGGGCGGCATGCTGCTGGTGGCCGCGGACGTCGACGGGCGCGACGCCGCGGTGGCGGCGTTGGCTGCCGGCGTCCGGGAGCTGCCGCGCGGGACACCATTGCGGATCACGGTGAGCGGCGCGGTCTGCCGCCCGTTCCTGCTGCCGGAAGTGGCCGGGGTCGCGGGGGAATCCGACTGGATGGCGATCGCGACGTCGATGGTCGAGGACCGCGCGGGACTGCCCGCCGGTAGCCCCGTGTGGCTGGACAACGGGCAGTCGTCGCCGCGGATGGCCGTGGCGATCGATGCGCCGTGGCAGCGTGAGCTGCTGGCGCTCAGTGGCCGCGCATTGGAGAGCATGAGGCCCTGGTGGGCCGTCGCCATCGAGTCCGTCGGGACGGATGTTTCGGGTCTGGCCGTCGCCGACAGCGACGAACTCGTGCTGTTGATCGCCGAGGGCGACACCTATCGCGTGGCGCAGACCTACCCGCTGGACGGAGAGTCCGCATCGGCCGTCCTCAACCGGGCGCTGGTGACGCACGACGTTCCGGCGGACGGGATCGAGTTGATCGAATTCAACGGCGGTGCGCTTCCGGGGCAGCAAGCCGGCGATGCGTTGCCGTTCCGCAAGGAGGCCTCGGCATGAGGGCGTTGAAGGTGGACTTCGCGCCGGCGCGGCGACCGATCGCGGTGTTGGCGGTCTGGGGCGCGATCTGTGCCGTCGCGACGGTGGGGCTGGGCGTCGGTGCCTGGCAGGCGTGGGAGGAACGAGCCACGCGCGTGGCGCGGACCGATGCCGATGCGGCTGAGATCGCGCGTCTGAGGGACACCCTGCGTCTTCGCGCGGACAAGGCGGCGTCGGATGCCGTGCCGCCGTCCTACGCGCGCGACGCGCTGACGGTCGCGCGCACGGCGGCGTTCCCGATGCAGTCGGTCCTGCGATCGCTGGAGACCGTGGCGGTCGACGGCGTGCGCGTCAGCGGCATCGAGCTCAACGCCACGCGCGGCGGCGCCGACGTGACGCTCGAGTTCGATGACTACAAGGCGCTGCTCGCTTACCTCGAGCTGCTCAACGAGGGCGAGACCGTACAGCGCTGGACGCTGGTTCGCGCCGAGGCTGCCGGCGCGCGGCGCCAGGCGGTGATCCGGTCGACGTGGCCGTGAGGCCTGTGACAGAAATACTCAGGAGGACCTTGATATGAAGAAGACCTTGCTCGCTTTAGCGCTCATCGCGCATACCTTCACCGCTCACGCAAACATCGCCTGCACGGGCCAGATCAACTATCTGGGCTACGACCAGAACGGGGCTGTGGTGGTCGCCAACGGCGCCAACCTCCACACCATCTGCAGTTCCTCCGTCCAGGGGAACTTCCAGATCAATACGCTGGCGTGCAAGGGCTTCTACGCCACCTTGCTCACGCACCGGATCGCCGGCAAGCCGGTCACGATCTTCTACAACGATCCCGCGCTGACCGCGTGCTCGCAGATCGGTGCCTGGACGAACCAGCCGAGCGCGTACTTCATCCAGATGGCGGATTGACGGAACCGAGGCCGTCGGCACGGAACCATTGGCGTTTTCGAACACAGCGCGCCGTCCGCAAGACTTCGAACGGACATCGCCCCGTGGGATGATCCTCGCCGCAGAAAAAATAGCTCCACAAGGAGTCAGGGAGGAATCAATGAACACTCGCGTCCATCGCGTCCATCGCGTCCATCGCGTCCTGGCCGGTCTGGCCGCCGCGGCCTTCGTCCTGAACCCGTTGGCCGCGCAGGCATTCGATTGTCAAGGCCCGGTGCGTCAACCTTCGGTCGAGGCCTCGACCGGCGATGTGCTCGCCCAGGGCATCGGCGACTTGCGCTGGCCACGCCTGTGCAACTTGCGCGCGACGTCGCCGCAGGGCATCACGCCCGAGACCTGCAAGGTGATCTACGCCACACTGATGACGGCGGCGCTCACCGGCAAGCATGTCCGCGTGGCGACGAAGACTGCGCCCTACGCCTCTTGCGGTGCCTATCCGGAATGGGTCTGGTTGCCGGACTTCTATTGGATGGTGCTGGTCACCGAGTGACCCGAGTCAGAAGGACTTCGACATGAAACGCTTCCTGGCCGTGATGGCCCTGGGCGCGCTCGCATTCTGCGCGAACGCACAACCGTGGGACGGCTCCGCCGTCGGCAAGGTGAGAACACTGGACGTGACGGCCTCCGAGAACTTCGGATTCCGCGTCTACCTGGAGGGGCAGGCCATGTGCACCGGCGGCCCGAGCTGGGCCTACGTGAACGGCTCCGACCCGAGCTACAAGAGCTACGTGTCCTTGCTGATGATGGCGAGAGCCATGGACAAGCCCGTACTCATCTATTCGCAGCGCACCGGGGACTACTGCAAGATCGGCTACGTGTCGATGCAGCCTTGAGCCGTGGCATTTCAGACATCAGGAATCATCATGATCAGATTCATCGCGACCGCGTTGCTGGCAATCGCCGCCATCGCGCCCGCCCATGCCGGCAGCCAGGTCGGCAAGATCAAGACGTTGACGATCCGGGCGTCCGACGGGCTCGTCTACTTCGTGCTCGAAGGCCAGCGCAATGAACGCCCGGCATGCGCCAGCGGCGATTACTGGATGATCCGTGCCGAGGATTCCACGACCGGCAAGCGGCAGTTGGCCGTCCTGCTGACGGCCAGAGCATCGGGCCAACCGGTGACTGTCATCGGCTTCAATGCCTGCACGCGCTGGGCGGACGGTGAGGACGTCAACGAGCTCTACCTCTGAGGCGTCCCGCGCCGTCGTGGTCGCCTCACGGCAGCATCATGTATCCCGGTGACGCATAGACGGCGTTCTTCTCGCTGCAGGCGTTGATCCCGCTCCAATAGAACGTCACCGGCCGTTCCGCCAGCTTGGCGGACAGCAGCATCGCCAGCCCGGTCTTGTTCTTCTCTGCCGTGCCGTAGTTGATCTGGCACCACCCGTTGCTGCAGGTGCTGTCGGTCTGGAAATAGACGTCGCCGTTCTGGTGATAGATGACGAGCGAGATCTTCTCGGTGCAATGCACGCCAGCATTCGCCAGCGGTGCATGGAGTGATGCCGTTGCAACGATGGCGGCGGCTACGGCTCAGGTCAATGCGCGTTTCATGGATTCCCTCTCCTGGATGTGCCCGTTGATCGGGCTGTATCGATGAACCGGAGCGGATTCTGGCAAAGCCTGACCCCGGACAGCCTGACGCAAGTCATCGGGCGGCTGTCGCCCCAATCTGCCAGGTGAGCGTTAAAAACCCCCGCTTCCCGGCAACCTGGCGGCCGGAGGTCCGGGTTGTCCCGTGGCTGTAACGAAGCATTGCAAGACTCGCGGCGCCTCCCCAGCACCGGCCTCCCCAGGTCCCGCCGCATGTCTCTCAAACATCGTCTCGCCGTCGTCGCGCTCCTGTGCGGCGCCGTCTGCCTGCTGCCGACCGCGCAGCTGGGCTTCAACCTCCTCGACGCCCTGCGCACCGTCAAGGCGCAGCGCGCCGCGCTGCCCGCCAACCAGGCGTGGCAACGCGTGATCGCGGATCTCTCCGAACACCGGCTGGCCTCGGCCACCGCCTCCAGCCATCCCGAGCAGGCCGCCGCGCGCGACGCCGCCGCCACGAAGATCGAGAAGGACTTCGAGGCCGTGCTCGCCGACCTCGACGACGTGCGGCATGGCGATGCGCTGGTCGACGAAGCGACGAAGGTCCGTGAGCAGTTCAAGGCGCTGCACGCCAAGGGCGTGAGCCAGATGCTCCAGGTCCAGGCGCCGCAGTACCGGGCGCTGTTCGACGCGATCTTCGATGCCGTCGCGCAACTGAACGCGCGGTCCGGGGTTGCTGATGCAGCAGGACGGCGCGACCTACTTCAACGTCGTGGCCGGGCTGCAGGTCGCGCCGCAGTTGACGGATACGTTGGCCGAGCTCGGCGCGATCGGCGCCGCGGCTGCGGTGGACGACGTCGCGGCGGTCGGCAATGCCGCCGGGCGCTACCGCGCGGACCTGCGCCAGCTCAACGCGGCGCTGCGACAGGCGGCCGTCGCGGACGCGCCGCACGCGGCCGACTACGCCGAGACGCTGCAACGCGTCGCCCGGCAGCGCCAGGTGGTGCTGGATGCGCTCGATGCGTCGGCGAAGGACGTGAACTATCCGCTCGATCAACTGGTCGCCACGCTGAAGAAGGGCGCGGTGCTGCAGTCCGAGCTCTCCGCCCGCGTGATGGACACGCTGGCGCAGCGGCTCGACGACAGCGAGTCCGCCGTCGCGCGGCGTTTCCTGTTGACGACGATCGTCGTGATCGGCGGGCTCATCGCGATGGGCCTGGTGCTGTGGCGCACGCTGCTCGGCGTCTGGCGTCCGATCCATGAGGCGGAGACGCTCACCGAGCGCATCGCGCAAGGCGATCTCACCGCCGAGTCCTCATGGCACACGAACGACGACCTGGGCCGGATGCTCGATGCGATCCGCTCGATGCGCGACCGGCTGCGCGGTCTGGTGACGCAGATGCAGGTCGCGTCGGGCGAGATCCACGGCGCCGCCGACGAGATCGCCTCCGGCAACCAGGACCTCAGCGTGCGCAGCGAACACGCGGCGGCACGCGTGCAGGAGGCGTCGAGCAACGTGCAGCGGCTGTCGGAGACGCTGGACGGCACGGCGCAGGCCTCGGTCCGCACGCGCGGGCTCGCCGATGAAGCCAGCGCGAGCGCCGCCGCCGGCGGCCGGATGGTGCAGGGCTTCGTGGAGACGATGAACTCGATCGGCGCGAGCTCCAGGCGCATGTCGGAGATCGTCTCGGTGATCGACATGATCGCGTTCCAGACCAACATCCTCGCGCTGAACGCGGCCGTGGAGGCGGCGCGGGCGGGCGAGCAGGGCCGCGGCTTCGCGGTCGTCGCCGCCGAGGTGCGCCACCTGGCCAAGCGCAGCGCCGGTGCGGCCGGCGAGGTCAAGGTGCTGATCGGCGAATCGGTCGCGCGGGTGGAGCGCGGACAGTCCGAGGTGCAGGCGGCCGGCGCGGCCATCGCCGGCATCGAGCGCGGCATCGGCGCCGTCAGCGCCGAGATCGAGCGGATCGCCCACGAGGTGGCCGAGGAAGCCGTCAGCCTCCAGCAACTGCGCGGGACCTTCACCGATGTCGAGCGCATGGTTCAGCAGAACGCCGCGCTGGTCGAGGAAGCCGCCGCGTCGGCCGCCTCGCTCAACGATCAGGCGGAGCGGATGAACGAGCTGGCGTCGGCGTTCCGGCTGGGCTGATCGTCGGACCGATCGAGTGTCCCGCGCCGGCGACCAGCCGCGCGCGGGCTTCGTCGAGCACGTCCACGAGTTCGGACGATGCGACGTGAACCGCGAAGCTCGCTGGCGAGGTACCCCGATCGTCCGGCGCGTCGCTGCGATCGACGCGTTCGGCGTCGTGCAGCCACAGGGCGAGCCGGTAGGCGCGCTCCAGCAGCGCGGCCAGTTCGCAGCGCTCGTCGCGGGGCGGATCGATGCTCATAGCCCCCGCCACAGGTTCGCGATGCCGAGCACGATGAAGACGACGAACAGCGCGCGCTGGAACGTCGTCGCGCTGATCCTCGCCCGCACGGCGGCGCCGACGCCCAGGCCGGCGAAGGCCGCGGCGAGCGCCAGCAGCGAGGACACGGTCAACACCGATCCGCTCTCGAAGGAATGCAGCCGCGCGGCCAGCGACAGCGTCGCGACGGTGAAGGACAGGCCGAGCGCCTGGATCATCGTGTCCTTGTCCAGGCGCAGCGCCTGGAGGTAGGGCACCAGCGGCAGCGCGAAGACGGCCGTCGACGCGGTGACGAAGCCGGTCGCCAGTCCGGCGGCCAGGCCGATCCACCAGGCGTGCGGCGACACCTGCGGGACGACCGGTTTCCACAAGCCCCACAGGCCGTAGACGACGAGGATCGCCCCCAGCGCGATCCGGGCGTCGATCGGCGCGATGTCGCCGAGATCCGGCCCCCACACCGTGGTGGCGACCATGCCGAGCCACACCGGCCACAACGTCACGACGATGCGGCGCCAGGCCGGGCCCTGGCATTGCGCGATGTTCGTGACGAGGGACGGCATCACCAGCAGCGCCGCGGCCTGCGCCGGGGCCATCCACAGGCCGAGCAGGCTCATGGCCACCGTCGGCAGTCCCATGCCGGTGACGCCCTTGACGCCGCCGGCCAGGATGAAGACGAACCCGATGCCGAGCCAGGGCGCGAGCGCCGCGAAGGAAGTGGAATCCATGCGGCGCATCTTCGAGGCGTGCCCGACGACTGTCGATCTCGATGTGCGGCGGATATCCTTCGCGTCCGCAAGAGGATTCGCGAGAGGATGGCCTCGATGAACGCAATGCGCTCCACCGCCCGCCCGATCGACTACCGCGTCGATCCCTTCGACCTGCAGCTGTTCGAGGCGGTCGTCGCGCACGGCTCGATCACGGCCGGCGCGGCGGCGATCAGCCTATCGCTCGCGGCCGCGAGCGCGCGCCTGAAGGTGCTCGAGCACCGGGTCGGCGTGCGGCTGCTGGATCGTTCCAAGGCCGGCGTCGTCGCGACCGATGCGGGCAGGGCGCTCTCGCGCCAGGCCCGCCGGGTGCTGTCGGAGCTGGATTCGCTGCATGTCGAGATGTCGGCCTTCGGCCGCGGGCTGCGCGGCACGGTGCGCCTGCTCGGCAACACGGCCGCGGTGGTTGAGGCGCTGCCGCCCCGGCTCGGCCGCTTCCTCGCGGACCATCCGGACATCGACGTCGAACTGCAGGAGATGCCCAGCGACGCTGCGCTGCAGGCCCTGCGCGAAGGCGTCGCCGACGTCGCGATCGTGACGAACCACGTCGACACGACGGGCCTCACCTCGCAGCCCTGGGTGGAGGACGAACTGGTCGCGCTGCTGCCCGCGGTGAAGCGGGGGCGGGCGCCGAAGAGCGTGCGTTTCATCGAGCTGCTGGATCAGCCCTTCGTCGGTCTCGGCGCCGACAGCGGCCTGAGCCGCTACCTGCTGGCGCAGGCCGCGCGCAGCGGCCGCGTGCCGCATCACCGCGTGCGCGTGTCGAGCTTCGAGGCGGTCGCGCGGCTGGTCGAAGCCGGCGCGGGCGTGGCCGTGATGTCGCGCAGCGCGGCGGAACGCGGGAAGACGGACGGCGTCAGGATCGCCCGCCTCGACGAGCCGTGGGCGCGCCGCACGCTGATGCTCTGCCATTCGGGGCAGGCGTTGGAGCAGCCGGGGGTGATCGCGCTGGTGACGGCGTTGATGACTGCGCCTGACGCTTCGCGGGCCTAGGTGAACGGTGGCCAAATGGCCACATCGCCTGCGGCGTGCTTGAGCGCCGTCTGGTGATCGGGCTCGAGGATGTGGCCCTGCGGGGCGGCCGCTAGCCCTTCCGTGCAATTGACGGATGGGTATGCGCTCCGGAAATATCCGCAGTTCACCGATTCAATTTCATGAATCGCCGTTCAGCCTCTAGATTGGGAACAAGCCACTCTTCCCGAAAGGACTTCCCATGGCTCTGAAAGACCTTCTTCCCGGCAAGCTGGGATTCGGCACCGCCCCGCTGGGCAACATGTTCCGCGACATCCCAGAGGCCGAAGCCCGCGCCACCGTCGACGCCGCCTGGAACGACGGCATCCGCTACTTCGACAACGCACCGTTCTACGGCGCCGGCCTCGCCGAGATCCGCATGGGCGACGCGTTGGCCGGGCGCCCGCGCGACGAGTACGTCATCAGCACCAAGGTCGGCCGCCTGATCCTCGACGAGGTCGAGGACGTCAGCGCCCGCGACAACGGCGAGAAGGGCGACGTCTTCAGTACGGCCGCCCCAACAGGATCGTCAACGACTACTCCGAGGACGCGACGCTGCGCTCGATCGAGGACAGCCTCAAGCGCCTGAAGACCGACCGCATCGAGATCGTCTGGGTGCACGACGTCGCGCAGGACTTCTATGGCGACGAATGGCTGGGCGTGTTCGAAGGCGCGCGCAAGGGCGCCTTCAAGGCGCTCGACCGGCTGCGCGACGAGGGCGTGATCAAGGCCTGGGGGCTGGGCGTCAACCGCGTCGAGCCGATCGAACTGGTCATGGCGCTCGACAGCGCGCGCCCCGACGGCTTCCTGCTCGCCGGCCGCTACACGCTGCTCGATCACGATCGCGCATTGCAGCGCGTGATGCCGGAAGTCACCGCCCAGGGGCTGGGCATCGTCGTCGGCGGGCCGTACAGCTCGGGCGCGCTGGTCGGCGGTCCCAACTTCGAGTACGCGCCCGCGACGCCGGCCATCCTCGACAAGGTCGCCCGCATCAAGGCGATCGCCGACCGTCACGGCATCAGCATGAAGGCGGCGGGGTTGCAGTTCTCGCTCGCGAATCCGGCCGTCGCCGCCGTCATCCCGGGGGCGAGCCAGCCGAGCCGGCTCGCCGAGGATCGCGCCGCGCTGAATGAGAAGGTGCCGGCCGACTTCTGGCGCGAACTGCGTCAGGCCAGGCTGGTGCATCCGGAAGCACCGCTGCCCGGCGGCGCATAAGAAACGCGGGGCATAGCACCCGTCACGGAGCGCGCACCGGGCAGCGAGGAGCAAGGAGCAAGGATCAGAGAGCAGGCGGGCGGGCAGGCAGGCGTCCGGCTTGCCGGGACGTTATCGTTCCAGCCTTCCGCCACGCCGCGCGTCTCCTTGCTCATGCCCATGCCCTTGCCGACCGATTCCCGTCTCCCGCCGCTCTTCGTCGTGTTCAACCGCGCCTCGGGCCGTGGCAACCGGGATGAAGTCGGCCCCGCCGTGGAAGCCGCCTGCCGCGCGGCCGGGCGCGAGGTGCACCTGCTGCCCATCGAGGCGCCCGGCAAGCTGGCCGAGACGGCCCGCGAAGCCGTGCGCCGTGCCCGCGAAGTCGACGGCGTCGTCGTCGCCGCCGGCGGTGATGGCACGATCAACGGCGTCGTCCAGGAAGTCCTCGGCAGCGGTTGCACCTTCGGCGTGCTGCCGCGCGGCACCTTCAACTACTTCGCCCGGACGCACGGGATCCCTGCCGACCTCGACGGCGCGCTGCGCGTGCTGCTCGAAGAGCAGGCTGCACCGGTGCAGGTGGGCCTGCTCAATGAGCGGGTCTTCAACGTGAACGCGAGCCTCGGGCTCTATTCGCAGTCGCTCGAGGACCGCGAGGTCTGGAAGCAGCAATTCGGCCGCAGCCGCCTGATCGCGGCCGGCGCGGTGCTGGCGACGATCCTGCGCGGCCATCGCAGCCTCGGCTTGACCATCGAGCTGCACGGGCAGCCCAGGCACGTGCGCACGCCGACAGTCTTTGTCGGCAACAACGCGCTCCAGATGGAGCAGGTCGGCCTGCCTGAGGCGCAGGCCATCGATCGCGGCGAACTGGCCGGCGTGATGCTCAAGCCCGTCGGGCGTTGGGGCCTGCTGAAGCTGCTCGTGCGCGGGGCGATGGAAAACTTGCCGAGGCGGACCAGATCGTCAACTTCCCCTTCAATCGCCTCACCGTCCGCAGCCGGCGCTTCGGCGCGCGCCGCGTGAAGGTCGCCACCGACGGCGAGGTGTTGTGGATGCGCCTGCCGGTGTGCTTCGAGGTGTCCCCGCATCCGCTGATGTTGATCCGCCCGGAGGGGCTGTCGGAAGAGCGGCGGCAAGCGCAGGCGGCCTTCGCTTCCGATGCCGCTTCTTCGCACGCCTCCGCCCCCGCCCCAACGCCAGCTCCCACGTCAACACCGGTCTCCACGGAGCCGAGGACATGACCGTCGTGCTGCAGATGTCCGATCCGCACTTCGGCACCGAGCGGCCGATGGCGGTGGGCGCGCTCGAGCGTCTCTGCGGCGAGCTGAAGCCCGACCTGCTGTTGATCACCGGCGACATCACGCAGCGCGCGCGCCCGATCGAGTTCTCCGCGTGCGAAGGCCTTCGTCGACAAACTGGGCGTGCCGGCGCGGCTGGTCATCCCGGGGAATCACGACATCCCGCTCTATGCGGTGACCACGCGGTTGCTGCATCCCTATCGGCGCTATGAGCGCGCGTTCGGGCCCGCCGAGGACGGTGAGTTCGAGAGCGACGACCTGCTCGTCATCGCGCTCAACACGACGCGCCGCTACCGCCACAAGAACGGCGAGGTGTCCGATCCGCAGATCGAGCGCACGGCGCAGCGGCTGGCGCGCGCCAGGCCCGGGCAGGTGCGACTCGTGGCCGTGCATCAGCCGGTCGCGGTGACCAAGACGGCCGACCTCTCCAACCTGCTGCGCGGCCATGCGAAGGCGGTGCGGCGCTGGTCGGAGGCAGGGGTGGACGCCGTGGTCGGCGGCCACATCCACTTGCCTATGTGCTGCCGTTGCATGAGCGCCGGACGGACCTGCCGCACCCGGTCTGGGCGGTGCAGGCGGGCACGGCGCTGAGCATCCGCGTGCGCGGCGGGATTCCGAATTCCGTGAACGTGATCCGGACCGGTCCGGGGCGCGCGGCCGTCGTCGAACGGTGGGACGTCGACGAGACCGCCGGCCTCTTTCAGCGTGTGAGCTCGACCGCGCTGGCCTGACGCCCGACGCGTCTGCGGCGCGCCCAGCGCGCGAGTTCGATGCTGACGATGGAGACGGTCAGCCAGGCGGCGCCGGAAGCGAAGCCGGCCAGCACGTCGCTCGGGAAGTGCACGCGCAGAAAGATGCGGCTGGCGCCGACCGAGAACGCCAGCCCCGCCGCCGCGATCCAGGCCGCCACATGCCAGCGCCGCGGCAGCAGGCGCACGGCGAGGTAGGCGAGCATCCCCATCACGATCACCGTGCCGGAGCTGTGGCCGCTGGGGAAGCTGAATCCCTCCTCGGTCAGCCAGCGGGTCGGATGCACGGGACGGGCGCGTTCGAAGATGTGCTTCAGCGTCGGATTGAGCGCGGCGTTGCCCAGCATCGCCAGCGCCCAGCCGAGCGCCAGCCCGCGGCGTCGCAAGAGCAGCAGCAACACGGCCATCGCGATGCCGAGCGTGATCAGCGTCTCCCGGTTGCCGACGAACGTGATCAGGTAGAACGCCCGCAGCGCGAGATCGGGCACGTGATCGATCATCGCGACGATGAAGGCCTCGTCGAGCTGACCGAGCGTCTGCTCGGTGTGGAGCTCTTCCGCGATCTCGGCGAACAGCATCGCGCCGCCGACGATGAAGGCGAAGCCCGCCGCGAAGCGCAGCAGCAGCGCGGCCGGGGAGAGCGGTTCAGGCGTCGCGGCCTGCCCACCGCGGTCCGGCAGCAGCGCGCGCGCGGCGAGCCAGGTCGTGCCGGTGACCAGCACCAGCAGCGCGCCGTAGATCGCCAGCGCATGGGCGCCGGCGAAGCCGGCGGCGTCGAGGAGAGAGACGTGGGACATGCGTCGATTGTTAGCTCAACATCCACGGATATTTCTGCATCGACCTTCGATACAGCCATTCGAAAAGATCGACGGCCACGGACACGTCGTTGCGCTCGTACACGCCGAGCATCGCCACCACGTAGTCGCACGCCTCGACGCCGCCGAAGCTCAGCGGCGCGCAGTGCCCCGCCAACAGCGGCATGTTGGCCGATAACCGACCCGTGCGCTTGTTGCCGTCGGCGAAGGCCTGCAGGTAGGCGACATGGATCCAGAGGAAGAACGCGGCTTCGACCGGATTGAGGATCGCTAGTGCCTTGATGGCGATCTGTTGAAGCAGTTCTTCGAGGAGCGCGGGGATCCGTCCCGGCTGGCCGCGGGGCGAAACAGGTCGAATCCGGTTCCGCTACCGCAGGGGACGGCAGTTCAAGCAGCTCAGGCTTGTATCGCATCACTCACCTTGTTCTCTCAACAACAAGGCATCGATACTGCTCGGCGACGGGCTTGACCCCGGTCAAAACGCCGCGGGCGGGCTCAGCGGCGTGGCGGGATTTGACGGATCACGACTCGCGCACTCCCTCAAATCTGCAGGTCCGGCTGTCGCCCGACACCCGATGTGCGGCTTCCACGCGACAAAGAAAAAAGCCGGACCTCGCGGCCCGGCTCTTCCTTGCAGGAGGGACGCTGGTCAGGCGTCCTGAAGAACTCGGCTCAGTACATCATCCAGCCGTTGCGGGCGACGCGGCGCAGCGAGAAGGCCAGGTCCGGGCGCTCGGCCGACTGCTCGGCGGCGGCTTGCAGGACGGCTTCGCGGGGGCGCAGCTCGACGGCGGCGTGGACGAATTCGACGACGGCGTGGCCGGCGCGCAGAGCCAGGCTCACCAGGCGCTCGCCGGCCACATTGGCGGTGCGAGCCCGGGCTGCGTCGGCAGCCATCACTTGGACATTCAGCGTGGCGGTGATCATGGCGGTTCCCTTCTGAGGTGATGTTGGGTGGCGCTTGCTTGGCGGGTGGCCGTGCGCCATGGACGAGATATTGCGGTTTTCACGTACGGCACGCCAATTGCGCTTGGGAATCGCGTCATCACCGCCGGAAATGACCCGTGACGGAATTAGCATCCGACGCATGAGCACCCCCCGCCCCGTCAACTTCCGGACGCTGGACCTGAACCTGCTGCGCGTCTTCGACGTGGTGATGGAAGAACGCCACGTCACCCGCGCCGCGCACCGGCTGTCCATCACCCAGCCGGCGGTCAGCAATGCGCTGCGGCGCCTGCGCGAGGCCACGCACGAGGAACTCTTCATCCCCAGCTCCACCGGCGTCGAGCCGACGCCGCACGCCCAGTCGCTCTGGCCGGTGGTCCGCCGCGCGCTGGCCGCGCTGCAGCAGGCGCTGGAGCCGCAGGTCTTCGACCCGCGCGCCGCCGGCAACACGGTCAGCTTCACGCTGGCGATGGCGGACGCGACCGCGGCGCTGGTCGTGCCGCAACTGAGCCGGCGCTTCCTGGAGGAGGGCATCCACGTCGGCCTGCGCGTCGTGCCGCTGACCACCCGCGACCCGCGCGAGCTGCTGGAGCAGGGCTGGGCCGATCTGGCGATCGGCTTCTTCCCCGACCTGACCGAGCAGTTGATGATCGAGGACGACAGCACCGCCTTCCGGCGCGAGGCGCTCTACGCGAGCCGCTACGTCTGCGTCATGCGCGCCGACCATCCGCTGGCCGAGCACGGCGCGTTGACGCTGGATGCCTACTGCGCCGCGCAGCACCTGCGCGTGAGCTTCGCGGGCCGCGCGCACGGCTTCGTCGACGACGCGCTGGCGACGATCGGCCGCAAGCGGCGGGTGGCGATGACGGTCAACAGCTTCTTCACCGGCACGATGGCCGTGCAGCAGTCCGACCTGATCACGGTGCTGCCGGACAGCTTCGTCCCGGCGACCGGCTTCGCCGGCCAGCTCGCCTGCCGGAACCTGCCCTTCGCGCTGCGCGGCATCGACATCAGCCAGGTCTGGCACATCCGCGCCGAGCTCGATCCGGCGCAACGCTGGCTGCGGCAGATGATCGGGGAGATCTCGGACGTCATCGCCGACGGGGCGCGGGCGTTGCCACAAGCCACGGCTGCGGCCTGAAGACCGCCCGAAGCCGCAGTCAGGCGTCACCGCCATCCAGGCCCCGGTTCTTCCTGTGGACCCTTGCAGCTTTTGTCTCCTTCCGCCGGGCGGACGGCGCGCCTACATTGCGCGTCTCTCCAGATGAGAGCCGTTCTCATCGACGGAGCTCGAAGTTTCCGGTCCGACTCCGTCCCCGGGGTCCCTCGTCCGTTCTGACGCCTGAGAAAGAGACAACACGATGCGCCGATCTGCCAAGTCCTTGCGTTCCAAGCTCCGCCCGATCGGCGCCACGGCGGCCATGGTGGTGTCTGCCATCGCGCTGGTGCCAGGTGTTGCGCAGGCCAACGTACCCGCCGGTGGTGAGCTGACGCTCTACACGACGCGCGAGGTCGCGCTCGTCCAGCCGCTGCTGTCCGCGTTCACCGCGAAGACGGGCACCAAGGTCAACACGGTGTTCGTGAAGGACGGGCTGCTGGAGCGCGTCAAGGCCGAGGGCGCCCGCTCGCCGGCCGACCTGCTGATGACGGTCGACGTCGGCAACCTGATCGACCTCGTCGAAGGCGGCGTGACGCAGCCGCTGAAGTCAGCCGAGATCGAGTCGGCCGTGCCGGCCAACCTCCGCGCGGCCGACGGCCAGTGGACCGCGCTGTCGCTGCGGGCCCGCGTGCTCTACGCGGATCCGTCCCTGAAGACCGGCGCGATCCGCTACGAGGACCTGGCCGATCCGAAGTGGAAGGGCAAGGTCTGCACGCGTTCGGGCCAGCACCCGTACAACACGGCCCTGGTCGCCGCCATGATCGCCCACGACGGCGAGGCGAAGACCGAGCAGTGGCTGCGCGGCCTGAAGGCCAACCTCGGTCGCAAGCCCACCGGCGGCGATCGCGACGTCGCGCGCGACATCCTCGGCGGCATCTGCGACGTGGGGCTGGCCAACTCGTACTACGTCGGCCAGATGAAGTCGGCCAAGCCCGGCAGCGACGCGCGCAAGTGGGGCGACGGCATCCAGGTGCTGAAGCCCGTCTTCGCGAAGGGCGCGGGCACGCACGTCAACATCAGCGGCGCCGCGGTGGCGAAACACGCGCCGAACAAGGCGGCCGCGCAGGCGCTGATGGAGTTCCTCGTGTCGGAGCCGGCGCAGCAGCTCTACGCGCAGACCAACTACGAGTACCCGGTGCGTGCCGGCGTCACGCTGGATCCGCTGATCCAGTCGGCGATCGGCCCGGTGAAGGCCGATGCGCTGCCGCTGACGGAGATCGCGCGCCACCGCAAGCAGGCCAGCCTGCTGATCGACAAGGTCGCCTTCGACCAGTGACGGCGTGAGGCGTTTCTTCGGCCGGCCGCGCGCGGTCGGCCCGTTGTGGCACGCGACGGCTTCGGTCATCGCGCTCGTCGTGCTGGCGCCGCTGGGCGCGCTGGCGTGGACGGCGCTGGGTGCCGGGGCCGCGCATTGGGCCCACCTGTTCGAGCATGTGCTGCCGCGCGCCGCCGCGCAGACGGTGACGCTGCTGATCGGCGTCGGCCTGCTGACGGCGATCGTCGGCACCGGCTGCGCGTGGCTGGTGACGCGTGTCGACTTCCCCGGCCGCGCGGTGCTGCGCTGGGCGCTGCTGCTGCCGCTGACGGTGCCGACCTACATCGCGGCCTACAGCTACGTCGACCTGCTGCATCCGATCGGGCCGTTCCAGGGCGCCGTGCGCGCGCTGCTCGGGTTCGAGTCGCCGCGCCAGTTCCGGCTGCCCGACGCCCGCTCGATGGGCGGCGCGGTGCTGGTGCTGTCCGCCGTCCTTTATCCCTACGTCTACCTGAGCATGCGCGCGATGTTCTCGACGCAGCCCGCGCGCTTGATGGAGGCGGCGCGCTTGCTCGGCGAAGGGCCGTGGGGCGCGTTCCTGCGCGTCGCGCTGCCGATGGCGCGCCCGGCGCTCGCGGTGGGCGTCGGCCTGGTGCTGCTGGAAGTGCTGAACGACGTCGGCGCGTCCGAGTTCCTCGGCGTGACCACGCTGACCACGACGATCTACACGACCTGGGTGACGCGCTCCGACCTGGGCGCGGCCGCGCAGATCGCCTGCGCGATGCTGGCGATGGTGGCGTTGCTGGTCTGGCTGGAGCGGCAGGGACGCCGCCGTCAGCGCGCGGGCAGCGTGCGCGCGATGCGACCCGCGGCGCGACGTCGGCTGCGCGGCGCCTCGGCGTGGCTGGCGACCGCGGCCGCGGCCTTGCCCGTGCTGATCGGATTCGTGCTGCCGGCGGGGCATCTGACGGTGCTGGCCTGGAAGCGGGCGGTGGACGGGCACGGACTGTCCCCGGAGGTCCTGTCCGGCGCGATGCATTCGTCGGGGTTGGCGTTGAGCGTGACGGTGATCGCCGTGGCGGCGGGTCTGGTCGTCGCCTGGGCGTCCCGGTCGACGGGCGGCGCCGGACGTCCGCGCGCGTGGTGGCTGGGCAGTGCCGCGCTCGGCTATGCGGTGCCCGGCACGGTGCTGGCGATCGGCCTGCTGCCGCCGGCCTTGGCCGTCGACGGCTGGATCGCCGATCTGCTGGGCCTGCCCGGCCTGCCGTTGATGAGCGTCGGCGCGGTGCTCGTCGTGGCCGGCGCGATCCGTTTCCTGGCCTTGCCGATCGGCGGTGTCGAGGCGGGGCTGGCGCGTCTGCCGGCGCCGCTGGAGCAGGCCGCCCGCAGCCTCGGCGAAACGCCGTTCGGCACGCTGCGCCGCGTCCATCTGCCGCTGCTGCGGCCGGCGCTCATGGCGAGTGCGCTGCTGGTCTTCATCGACGTGATGAAGGAACTTCCCGCCTCGCTGCTGCTGCGGCCCGCCAACGTCGAGACACTGCCGACGCTGCTCTACGCCGAGGCCGCGCGCGGCAGCTACGAGCACGGCGCGCTCGCCGCGCTGCTGATCGTCGCTGTCGGCCTGCCGGCGGTGCTGCTGCTGAGCCGGGAACCCGCGGAGCGGACGCCTCCTGCGCCGCCCGTGCCGGACGCCAGGTCCGACGCGGAGACACCCGCCGCGTACGTGGCGATGAAGGGCACGACATGAAGGCATCGACGTGAAGGCATCGACATGAGCACGCTTACCCTTGAGAACCTCCACCTGCGCTACCCGGGCGCCGAATCCGCCGTCCTGAACGGGCTGTCGCTGACGCTGCCACTGGGCGGCATCGCCTGCCTGCTCGGTCCATCGGGTTGCGGCAAGAGCACGGCGCTGCGCGCGATCGCCGGGTTCGAGCCGCTGAGCGCGGGGCGCGTGCTGCTCGACGGACGGGAGCTGTCCGGCCCCGGTGGCCACGTCGAGCCGGAACACCGCGGCGTCGGTCTGCTCTTCCAGGAGATCGCCCTGTTCCCGCATCTGAATGCGGCGGCCAACGTCGGCTTCGGCCTGCGTCGCCGGGCGGCCGCCGAGCGGGACCGCCGCGTGCGCGAGCTGCTGTCGCTGGTGGGGCTCGACGACCTGGGCTCGCGCATGCCGCACGAGCTTTCCGGAGGCCAGCAGCAGCGGGTCGCGCTCGCACGGGCGCTGGCGCCTTCACCGCGACTGCTGCTGCTCGATGAGCCGTTCTCCAACCTCGACGCCGCGACGCGCGACCGGCTCGTCGTCGAAGTGCGCGACATCCTGCGCTCGGCGGGCCAGACCGCGTTGATGGTCACGCACGATGCCGATGAAGCCGAGGCGATGGCGGACTGGATCGGTGTGATGGCGGACGGGCGACTCGTCGAATGGCGACCGACTCGGGTAGCCGTCTAGCGCATTGCAGTCATTGAAAGTTCCGCAGGGAGGCGGAGCATGGCGGGCTTCTTCAAGACGGAGCCTGTATGCGACGCGGAATTGCTGGTTGCCACGAATATTCCATTGCCGGTGGCGAGGTGTGCCAGGCCTTCGTGCCGACGCCGCTGCCGCCGCGCCCCTCCCTGATCCTGGACACCGACCTGGAGATGCGTCTGGACCGCGCGAACCAGGCGTTGGGGCGACTGGATGGCCTGTCGCTGCTCATGCCGGATCCTTCCATCCTGCTGTACAGCTACATCCGCAAGGAAGCCGTCCTGTCGTCGCGGATCGAGGGCACGCAATCCTCGCTGGCGGATCTGCTGTTGTACGAGGCGGATGGCGCGCCCGGCGTGCCCGTGGACGATGTGCAGGAGGTGTCCTGCTACGTGTCGGCCCTGGAGCATGGGGTCGATCAGCTGCGCCGCGGGCTGCCGATCTGCACGCGGCTGATGAACGAGATGCATCGGCGCCTGATGACACAGGGCCGGGGCATGGGGAAGGCCCCGGGGGAGATCCGTCGCACGCAGAACTGGATCGGCGGTTCATCGGCGACGGACGCCAGCTTTGTGCCGCCCCCGCCGCATCGACTCGCCCAGTGCCTGGCCGATCTGGAACGCTTCATCAATGACCAGCCGGAGCGCCATCCGGCGCTCAAGAAGGCGGCCTTGACGCACCTCCAGTTCGAGACCATCCACCCCTATCTGGACGGCAACGGCCGGCTCGGCCGATTGCTGATTCCACTGATGCTCATTGCCGACGGGGTCCTGCGCGAGCCCGTGCTGTTCCTGTCGCTCTACTTCAAGGCGCATCGGAGCGACTACTACGAGCTGCTGCAGCAGGTGCGCGAGCACGGCGATTGGGAAGAGTGGCTGTGGTTCTTCGCCGGCGGCGTGCAGGTCGCGTCGGAGCAGGCGGTGGATCTGGCCCTGGCGATCACGCGGCTGTACACGACGGACGGCGTGCGCATCCGGCGTGAGGCCAGCCGCAACGAGGATGCCTTGCGCGTGCATCACGCGCTCTTCTGCCGGCCGGTGGCGCGCCGCGCCGACATCACCGCATTCAACGGCCTGGACGCGGCGTCCATCGACCACGGTGTGGCGGTGCTGGTGGATCTCGGCCTGATCCATCGGGTATGCGGAACGGCCGGGGAGCCGATCTTCGTGTACACCGCCTATCTCGACCTGCTGAACCACGAAGAGACATGAGCTTCTTCCTCCGCCCCGCCGTTCCGTCCGACATCGCCGCCTGCATCGACCTGCGCGGCCGCACGCGCGAGAACGCCGTGCCGGCCGCCCGCCTGGCCGAGCTCGGCATCACGGAAGCGTCCTGGTCCGGTCAGGTCAGCGATGGCGCGCTGCCGGGCTTCGTTGCGGAGACGGGCGGCGTGATGGCCGGCTATTGCTTCGGCGATGCCGCCAGCGGCGAGATCGTCGTCCTCGCGCTGCTGCCCGAGCATGAGGGTCACGGCCTCGGCAGGGCGCTGCTGGACCGCACCGTCGCCCATCTGCGCGGGCTGGGGCATCAGCGCCTGTTCCTCGGCTGCTCGGCCAACCCGGCGCATCGCTCGCACGGCTTCTACCGCCGGCTGGGCTGGCGGCCCACCGGCGAGCGCGATGGCTACGGCGATGAAGTGCTGGAACTCCTGCCCCCGTGAACAGGGCGGATTCCCCTTGGTTTCTTTGATGCCGTCTTGATTCCGTTCGGGCTACGCTAGCGTCAAGCAAGAACATCGAGACAAGCCATGCTCATCAACTGTGTCGCCTACCGCGACGGCCGCCGGCTGGCCGATATCCAGCCTGAAGCGATCAGCGACTACCTCAAGCTGCCCGACTGTTTCGTCTGGGTCGCCCTGCGCGATGCGTCGACCGAAGAGGTCCTCGCGATGAAGGAGGAGTTCGACCTGCACGAGCTCGCGGTCGAGGATGCGCTGCATGGCCAGCAGCGGCCCAAGGTCGAGGAGTACGGCGACACGCTGTTCGCCGTGATGCAGACCGTGCAGTTCACGCCGACGGACGAGCTGTGCACGGGCGAGGTGTCGATCTTCGTCGGCAACAACTTCGTGCTGTCGATCCGCAACCGTGTCGCGCAGAGCCTGCTGGGCGTGCGCGCCCGCGCGGAGAGGGAGCCGCACATGCTCAAGCGCGGCCCCGGCTTCGTGATGTACGCGATCATGGACGCGATCGTGGACCGCTACTTCCCGGTCATCGAGGCGCTGGAGACGGAACTCGAAGCGATCGAGTCGCAGATCTTCGAGCCCGGCGTCACGCGCGAGAACATCCGCCGGGTGTACGAGCTCAAGCAGCGCGTCACCGTCGTCAAGCACGCGGTCTCACCGCTGCTGGATGCCGTCGGCAAGCTGGTGCGCGGCCGCGTGCCGCCGGTCTGCGAGGACACCCGCGAGTACTTCCGCGATGTCTACGACCACCTGGAGCGCATGCAGTCGGCGCTCGACTCGCTGCGCGATACCGCGACGACGGTCATCCAGGTCCACCTGTCGATGGCTGCCATCGAGGACTCGGAGACCACCAAGCGCCTCGCGGCCTGGGCCGGCATCTTCGCGGCGGCCACGGCGTTCGCGGGCATCTGGGGCATGAACTTCGAGGTCATGCCGGAGCTCAAGTGGCGCTTCGGGTATCCCGTGGCGCTCGGTGTCATCACCGCGACCTGCGGCGTGCTCTTCTGGAGATTCCGAAAGGCTGGCTGGCTGTAGCCAGCCCAGCGCTTCAGATCAACGCGGCGATGGCTTCGCCCATCTCCGTGGTGTTGGCCGTGCCACCCAGGTCGCCCGTTCGCGGTCCCGACGCGAGCGTCTGCTCGATCGCCTTCAGGATCGCGTCGTGCGCGGCCTGCTCGCCGAGGAACTGCAGCATCAGCGCGCCCGACCAGATCATCGCGACCGGGTTGGCGATGTTCTTGCCGTAAATGTCCGGCGCCGAGCCGTGCACCGGCTCGAACAGCGACGGGAAGTTGCGCTCCGGGTTCAGGTTGGCCGACGGCGCCAGGCCGATCGTGCCGGTCGTCGCGGGACCCAGGTCCGACAGGATGTCGCCGAACAGGTTGGACGCGACCACCACGTCGAAGCGGCCCGGCTGCAGCACGAAGCGCGCGCTCAGGATGTCGATGTGCTGCTTGTCCACGGTGACCGACGGATAGCCGGCGCCGACCGCGTCCGCGCGGCCGTCCCACCACGGCATCGAGATCGCGATCCCGTTGCTCTTGGTCGCGACCGTCAGGTGCTTGCGCTCGCGGCTCTTCGCCAGATCGAACGCGTACTTCAGCACCCGGTCCGCGCCGAAGCGCGAATAGACCGACTCCTGGATCACGATCTCGCGGTCGGTGCCCGCGTACATGATGCCGCCGAGGTTGGTGTACTCGCCCTCGGTGTTCTCGCGAACCACGAAGTAGTCGATCTCGCCGGGCTTGCGGTTGGCCAGCGGGCAGGGCACGCCTTCGAAGAGCCGCACCGGGCGCAGGTTGATGTACTGGTCGAACTCGCGGCGGAACTTCAGCAGCGAGCCCCACAGCGACACGTGGTCCGGCACCGTCGCCGGCCAGCCCACCGCGCCGAAGAAGATCGCGTCCTGGCCTTCCAGCTGCGCCTTCCAGTCGTCCGGCATCATCTGGCCGGTCTCGCCGTAGTAGTCGCAGCTGGCCCACTCGATGTGGGTGAACTCGAACTGGATGCCGAAGCGCTTCGCGGCGGCTTCCAGCACGCGCAGCCCCTCGGGCATCACTTCCTTGCCGATGCCGTCGCCGGGGATGACGGCGATCTTGTACGTCTTGCTCATGGTCGTGCTTTCAACGGGTTCAGTAAGGCGAGCCGGTCGGGGCCGGCAGCGGCGGGGCCAGGTCGAAGTCTGCCGCAAGGCGCCTCGTGGCCTGTGCGAGCAGCGTGACGTCGATGCCGACGGCGACGAAGCTCGCGCCGAGCGACAGGTAGTGGCGGGCGAGCGTCGCGTCGCCCGTCAGCGTGCCGGCGGCCTTGCCGCTGGCGACGATGGTGCGGATCGCGCCGTCGATCGCCGCCTGCACCTCCGGGTGCGTCGGCTGACCGCGATGGCCCATCGACGCCGCGAGGTCCGCCGGCCCGATGAACACGCCGTCGACGCCGTCCACGGCGCAGATCGCCTCGAGGTTGCTCAGCGCCGTGGCGGTCTCGGCCTGGACGAGCACGCAGGCCTCGCCATCGGCTTCGTCCAGGTACTGGCGCCGCAGGCCCCAGCGCGACGCGCGCGCCACGGCGGCGCCGACGCCGCGCACGCCCAGCGGCGGATAACGCGTGGCCGCGACCACCGCCGCGGCCTGCTCCGCCGTGTCGATCATCGGCACCAGCAGCGTCTGCACGCCGATGTCGAGCAGCTGCTTGATGCCGTCCTTGTCCCCGTTGACCGCGCGCACGACTGGGTGGGCCGGGTAGGGCGCCACCGCCTGCAGCTGCTGCAGCGTGCTGGTCAGCTCGTTGGGCGCGTGCTCGCCGTCGATCAGCAGCCATTGGAAACCGGCGGTCGCGCAGACCTCCGCGCTGTAGGCCTGCGCCATCGACAGCCACAGGCCGACCTGCGGCCGGCGCTCGGCCAGGCCCTGCTTGAAGGTGTTGGAGAAGTTCATGGAAGCCTTCATGGATGGCGTCGCGGATGACGTCGTGGATGCTGCATGCCTGGATGCCGCGTCGATGGGCTCGGCGATGTTTTTGTCGATGTCCTCGTTGACGTCCTCGTTGACGTCCTCGTCGAGGCGCTCACGACAGCCCGCCCTGGCAAACGTACTTGATGTGGAGGTAGTCGTCGAGCCCGTGCGTGGAACCCTCGCGGCCGTAGCCGGATTCCTTGACGCCGCCGAAGGGCGCGGACTCGGCCGCGATCGCGCCTTCGTTGAGGCCGACGATGCCGCTCTCCAGCGCGTCCGCGACGCGCCAGGCGCGGGCGATGTCGCGGGTGTAGAAGTAGGCCGCCAGGCCGAAGGGCGTGTCGTTCGCCGCGGCGACGACCTCGTCCTCGGTCTCGAAGCGGAACACCGGCACAACGGGCCCGAAGGTCTCCTCGTGCCAGAGCAGCATCTCCGTCGTCGCGCCGGTCAACACGGTCGGAGCGAAGTAGTTGGGGCCGGCCGCGACCGCGTTGCGCACGCGCTCGCCACCGGTGATGACCAGGGCGCCGTGCGCGACGGCGTCGTCGACGTGGCGCTCGATCTTCTCCAGCGCGCGGGCGTTGATCATCGGACCGATCTGCGAGTCGGCACGGCTGGCCGGCCCAACCTTCAACGCGGCGACACGCGCCGCGAGTTTCTCGACGAACAGGTCGTGGATGCCCGCCTGCGCGAACACGCGGTTCGGGCACACGCAGGTCTGGCCGCCGTTGCGGAACTTGGCCGCCATCAGCCCCTCGACGGCCGCGTCGACATCGGCGTCGTCGAAGACGATGAAGGGCGCGTTGCCGCCCAGCTCCAGCGACAGCTTCTTCAGCGTCGACGCCGATTCGCGCGCCAGGTGCTTGCCGACGGGCGTCGAGCCGGTGAAGGTGATCTTGCGGACGCGCGCATCGGCCAGCCAGACGTCGACGACCTCCGGCGTGCGCTCACGCGACGCGCACACGATGTTGAGCACGCCCGGCGGCAGGCCAGCCTCCACCGCCAGTGCCACCAGCGCCAGCGAGGTCAGCGGCGTGTCCTCGGCCGGCTTGGCGACGACGGTGCAGCCGGCGGCCAGCGCCGGCGCGATCTTGCGCGCGATCATCGCGGCCGGGAAGTTCCATGGCGTGATCGCCGCGACGACGCCGACCGGCTCGCGCAGCGCGAGCATCCGACGACCTTGGACCGGCGCGGGGATGACCTCGCCGTTGGCACGCGTCGCTTCTTCGGCGAACCACTCGACGTAGCTCGCCGCGTAGGCGCCCTCGGCGCGGCCTTCCGCCAGCGGCTTGCCCTGCTCCTGCGAGATCAGCGCGCCGAGCCGGTCCTGGTCGCGCAGGATCAGGTCGTTCCAGCGCTTGAGGATCGCCGCGCGCTGTTTGGCCGGCACCATGCGCCAGCCGTCGAAGGCCGCGTGTGCGGCGTCGACCGCGGCGCGCGCGTCGTCGGCGCGACTGTCGGGCACCTCGGTGATGAGGCTGTCATCGGCGGGATCGACGACCGGAAAGCGGTCGCCGGCGGCCGCGTCGCACCAGCGACCGGCGATGTGGTTCTTCGTCTGCATGGAGGACCTCGGATTCAGGAAATTCAGCTCACGATGCCCAGATGCCAGGGCACGAACTCGTGGTCGCCGAGGCCGAGCAGCTCGCTCTTGGTCGGTTCGCCCGAGGCCGAACGCAGGATGTGTTCGAAGATCCGCTGCCCCATCTGCTCGATGGTCAGCGCGCCGTCGATGACGAGGCCGCAGTTGATGTCCATGTCCTCTTCAAGGCGCGTGTACATCGGCGTGTTGCTGGCCAGCTTGATCGTCGGCGCCGGCTTGGAGCCGAACATCGAGCCGCGCCCCGTGGTGAAGCAGATCAGGTTGGCGCCGCTGGCGATCTGGCCGGTGACGGCGACCGGGTCGTAGCCCGGCGAGTCCATGAACACGAAGCCCGACTGCTCGATGGGCTCGGCGTATTCGTAGACCTGCTGCAGCGGCGTCGTGCCGCCCTTCATCGCGGAACCCAGCGACTTCTCGAAGATGTTGGCGAGCCCGCCGGCCTGGTTGCCGGGGCCGACCACGCCGTTGAACTGGCCGTTCTGGCCGCGGGTGTACGCCTCCCACCAGGCCAGCCGGTCCAGCAGCTTCTGGCCGACCTCGGGGCTGACCGCGCGGCGGGTGAGCATGTACTCGACGCCGTGGATCTCCGGCGTCTCCGAGAGGATGGCGGTGCCGCCGTGGCGCACGAGGATGTCCATCGCCGCGCCCAGCGCCGGATTCGCGCCGATGCCCGAGAAACCGTCCGAGCCGCCGCATTCCAGGCCGATCTTCAAGTGGGCGGCGCTCACCGGCTGCCGCGTCACGCGGTTGGCGATCGGCAGCATGGCCTCGACGGCGCGGATGCCGGCCTCGATCGTGGCGCGCGTGCCGCCGGTGTCCTGCATCACCAGGGTCTTCAGCGTCTCGCCGGGCACCAGGTGTTGCGACTCCATCAGGCCGGCGACCTGGTTGCGCTCGCAACCGAGGCCGACGATCAACGCACCGCCCAGGTTGGGGTGCTTGGCGTAGCCGGCGATCGTGCGGCGCAGCAGGTCGAAATGGGGGCTGGGCGAGGACATGCCGCAGCCGGTGGTCTGCGCGAAGGCGACCACGCCGTCGACGTTCGGATAGTCCTTCAGCCGCTCCGGCGTGAAGTGCTCCGCGATGCGGTTGATCGCGGTCGACGAGCAGTTCACCGAGGCCAGGATGCCGATGAAGTTGCGCGTCGCCACGCGGCCGTCGGCGCGCACGATGCCCAGGAAGGTCGCGCGCTCGGACTCGGGCAGGTAGTCGACGGGTTTCACGTCGGCGCCGAAGGCCGGATCTCGGTCGAACTCGACCAGCGCGATGTTGTGGGCGTGGACGTAGTCGCCGGCCTCGATGTCGCGCGCGGCGACGCCGATGACGGCGTTGTACTTGCGGATCGGCTCGCCCGCGGCGATGCGGCGCGCCGCGATCTTGTGACCGGCAGGCACCTGCGCCTTCAGGCGAAGTCCAAATTCCGGCAGGTCCTGCCCCAGCGTCAGCATCTGGCGCGCGATCAGGACGTTGTCGTCGCGATGCAGGCGCAGCAGCGGCGAGGACGTCGCCATCGCGGCCGACGCGGCGGCCACCGCGTCGGAGGTGGTGGCGCCGGCCGAGCTCACGGCGCCCGGGGCCGTCCCCGTCGCGATTGCCGTTGCGCTTCCCGTCGCGGTTTCCGTCGCAGTGCCCGTGGCGGTGCCGATGGCGCTCATGGTCAGCCCTTCGCCAGCAGCTCGCGCAGCTTCAGGCGTTCGATCAGCTGCGTGTCCTTGCGGTAGGTGGCCTGGATGTACTTCTCGTACTCGGGCTGGTCGAGGTACATCACCGGCGAGTCGATGCGATCGCAGGTGGCGATGAAGTCGGCGTCTGCCGTGGCCTTGCGGAAGGCGTCGCGCAGCTTGGCGACGATCGCCGGATCCATGCCCTTGGGCGCGCCGATGCCGTTGGGCGCGTCGACGACCAGGTCGTAGCCGGCTTCCTTGAGCGTCGGCACATCGGCGAAGTCCTTGGTGCGCGTCGCGCCCCAGGTGACCAGCAGCCGCAGCTTGCCGGACTTGACGTGCGGCGCCCACGAGGTGGAGTCCGCCACCGCGTCCACCTGACCGCCGAGCAGATCCTGCAGCGCCGGCGCGCCGCCCTTGTACGGGATGTGATTCAGCTGGATGCCGGCGAGCAGGTTGAATTCCTCCATGCCGACGTGCGTCGCCCCGCCGATGCCGGCGCTGCCGTAGGTGATCAGGCCGGGCTTGGCCTTCGCGGCGGCGACGAATTCCGCCAGCGTCTTCCACGGCGAATCCGCGCGCACGACCAGGCCGAAGGTCTGGCCGTTGACGCGGGCGAGGTAGGTGAAGTCCTTGAGCGGGTCCAGCTGCACGGTGCGCAGCTGCGCGAAGCGGGTCACCGAGATCGGCACCTGGCCGATCGTGTAGCCATCGGGCTTGGACGTCGACAGCACCTTGGTGCCGAGCATGCCGGAGGCACCGGCGCGGTTCTCGATGATGATGGTCTGGCCCAGGACCTTGCCCGCGGCCATGCACAGCGAGCGCATCGTCACGTCGGCGGTGCCGCCGGCGGGCCAGGGGCAGATGAAGGTGATGGCGCGCTCGGACGGATAGGTGGCGGCCTGAGCGAGGCGCGGCAGCCCGAGGGCGCTGGCGCCGAGGCCGGCGGCGCCGGCGAGCAGGACGCGGCGGCGGTCCATGCGGATGGTCATGTCTTGTCTCCTGGCTCGGGGTCGATGCGGGCATCGATCGATGTCGTGGGCGGGGCCTCGTCGGGCCATTGGGCAATGGTCGCGAGGTCTCTGTGCGATGCATTGTGGGCACCCGCTCCATGCAACTCAATTGAGGAACTGGACTGCCTTCATGTCATGAACGGCATGAAGGTCCGTCAAGCTCCTAAGATCGACCCATGAGCCAGATCGACCGCGTCCTCCGTTCCAACCTGAAGCTGCGCCACCTGCAGATGCTGGTGGCGCTCGACCAGTTCCGCCATCTCGGCCGCGCGTCGGAGTTCCTGTCGCAGACGCAGCCGGCGGTGTCCAAGTCGCTGGCCGAGGTCGAACGCATGTTCGGGCTGGACCTGTTCACGCGCTCCACGCGCGGCACGGAACCCACGCCCTTCGGTGAGGCGGTGGTGCGTTTCGCGCGGTCGGTGCTGTCGGACTTCTCGCGCACCCGCGACGAGATCGCCGCCGTGGCCAGCGGCGCGGCGGGCCGCGTCAGCGTCGGCGCGATGGTGGTGGCGACGCCCGGGCTCGTCGTCGGCGCGGTCGAGCGGCTCAAGCGCCATTCGTCGCTGACGACGGTCCACATCGAGGAAGGCGACCTGACGCGCCTGCTGCCGCGGCTGCGCGTGGGCGAGCTCGACGTGATCGTCGCGCGGCTGGAGCCGGGCTACGCGTCGCCGGACCTGGCGACCGAGCCGCTGGTCGAGGAGGCGATGCGCATCGTCGTGCGGCCGGATCACCCGCTGGCGACGGCGCGCAAACCCAGGCAGCCGCCGTGGGCCGAGCTCGCCCGCATGCCGTGGGTGATGCCGCCGCCGTGGGCCTCGTCGCGGATCAAGCTCAACCAGATGTTCTATTCACAGCAGCTGGACCCGCCGAGCGACATCGTCGAGAGCGCGTCCTTCCTGGTCACGCTGACCTTCCTGCGTCAGCGCGGCGCGGCGGCCTTCGTGGCGGACAACGTCGCGCGCTACCTGGCCCGGGAAGGACTGGCGAAGGCCCTGCCGATCGACGTGCCGATCGAACTCCCGCCGGTCGGCCTGCTGACGATGCGCGCCCGCCGGCAGTCGCCGGCCGCGGAGCAGTTCATGGCCTGCTGCCGCGAGGTGGCCGCCGCTCACCCGCCTGAGCGCCAACCTCAGCGCCAACCCAAGGCGGCATCGCGGAAGCTGTCCAGGGCGAGCTCGTAGTTCATCTCCCCGAGCAGGCCGACCAGCCGGTCGCGGTCCGCGTTCCACGCATCGACGACATGGCGCCAGGCCGGCGCGAGCGAGCGGGGCTCGGCTTCGTCGGGCGGGATCTCCGCGTCGATCGAGGCCGGCGGCAGGTCCGACGGCAGCATCAGGCGCGACGGCACGGCGGGCCGGTCCGCATCCTCGTCGTACTGCGTGTCCGCGTCGCTGGCGTCCGTGCCGGGATCGATGCGCCATCGGCCGTCGTCCTGCACGGTGATGCGCGGGCGCAGCCACGGCTCATGGGCGCGCGGGTTCAGCAGGTGGCAGGTGCGATGGCGCGCATCGACGACCAGCAGGCTCAGCACCGAGCCCCGGCCGTTGGCGAGCTCCTCGACGTAGTCGGGGTGCTCCATCGGGCCGTCGACGTCGACGACGAAGTAGCGGTCGTCGATCCATTCGCCCGACCCGTTGACCGAGCAGCCGAAGGTCAGCTCCTGCGGATAGGGCAGCAGCCGGCCGTCGAGCCAGAGCGCGGCGCCGTAGGGCATCTCGAAGACGCGTCCGGCGTCGGGGTACTCGGGCAGGCGCCCGTCCTCCCACCAGACGACGGCCCGGTGCAGGCGGCCCGGTGCGTCGGCGATGCGGAAGCCGGCGGTCCGCCATTCGGGCCACGAACTCCACACGCGGGCCTCGACGCGCTCGTCGAGTCCCATCGCGCGCAGGTCGCGGGTGCTGGCGTGCTGCAACAGATGCTGTGCGAAGTGCCGCCACATGGCGGGGCCCAGCGCGCGGGCGATGGGCTCCGCGTCGCGCAGCCAGTCCAGCAGCAGCGGCACGATGGGCGCCTGCCGGGACCACAGCGCATGCGCGGCGATGGACCGCGCCCAGCGGCGCTCGAGCGCCCGCTCGCCCGGCACCTCGGATGTCGGGGGCGGCGTGGCGGGATCGGGGATCTCGTCGGACAGGGACCGTCCGACGGGCGTGGCGGGCATCCCGACCGAGGAGGGAGGGATGGGCGAAGGCGGAAGGTGGTACAGCGGCATCAGAGGGGGTGCACCGGGGTGAGGGAGGCGGTGGCGCTCGACCGGGGGCAGATGGGAGTCCCGGGGGAGGGGGCGCCCGTCACCGTCGTCGGGGACGTTCGAGGAAAGCGGTGTGGGGCCGGGTCTTGCCCGGCGGTGCGCGGCATCGGAAAAAGCTGCCGTGCGGGCGCCTGTCCCCTCCACGGGGGATGACAGTGCCGGCACCGCGCACCATCCTGACGCCTTGGGAGGCAGATGCGATGACCGATCCAGGGCCGAACCCGCAGGACGTACGCCAGGAGACCGAGGCGCACGAGGCGCACGAGGCGCGCGATGGTCGCGGGGAGGCGGACGCGACGGCGGCGCGGGGCGCGCGCGTGGCGGTTGTCGCTGTGCACGGGGTCGCGGATCAGGCGCCCGGTGCCACGGTGCATCAGCTGGCGGCGCTCCTGACGGTGCGGCCTCCCCGGGACGTGCACTACCGTGACGGGACCTGCGACTGCCTGCTGCTGCAGGTCCCGGTCCTCGAGGGCTGCGTGCCGGCGGCTCACGACCCCGACGCCCGGCCGACCGCGATGAAGGCCTTGCGGCAGTCGCTGAGATCGGACTTCCAACGGACCGGATGGATGGATGCCTCGGCCCGCGGCGTCGCGGAGGACCGGGTGAAGGCGCGGGACTACCAGTCGACCGTCCGGTCCGCGCACACGGCCAAGGGGGCGACGTCCCAGGCGCCGGGGGATCCGCTGAAGGGCGAGCCGGACCAGGGCATCGCCTTCACCGACTACCTGCTCTTCAAGGCGCAGCGCGGCAAGGCGGCAACCGAGTACGTCGAGGGCCACCGGATCCGCCTCACCCGCGAGGATGCGCGGGCGCGGACCACCCAGCAGGTGGACCTCCACGAGATGTACTGGGCCGACCTGTCGCGCTTGTCGAGCGCGCTGCCGACCATCCTGACGGAGCTGTTCACCATCCTGTTCCGGCTGTCCAAGCTCGCGCGCGACACGATCGACCAGGCGCGCCACGCGGCCGATGCCGCCGGAGCGCCCGCGGGGATCCGGCAGCGCTGGGCCCGGCTGTCCTGGCTGCAGACGGCGCTGGACTGGTCCTTCGCCCACCTGCTGTCCAACCTGTTCCTGCAGACACTGCTGCTGGGGACCTTCGTCGTGGTGATGTCGGCGCTGAACGGCGACCCGCGGGGCGGGATCGCGGAGAGTGTGCGGACCATGCTCGCCGTCGGGCTGCCGGCCCTGACCTACTGGTGGCTGGTCTATCGCCATGTTCGCTCGGCGGTCGGGCGCGCGGTGCTGCTCCTGCTGGCGGTGGCCGCCGGGGTCGCGTTGAAGCTCTTCGCCGCGCCCTGGGTGCTGGGCATCGTGGTGCTGGCCGCGCTCGCGCTGCTGTGCGATGCCGGCCTGAAGCTCGCGGACCGGCGCTTCGTGTCGACGCGTCAGGTCGGCCTGGTCTTCCTGGCGCTGAGCCTGGGCACCATCGCGGTGGTGATGCTCTGGTTCTCCCCGCGGCAGGACCTCTGGACCTGGTGGACCGCCGCGGCGCTGCGCGCCTTCGAGCTGATGCTGATGGGCACCTACCTCTGGTGGATCATCGCCGCCGCGCTGCTGGTGCCGTGGACGTGGTACGGCGTCCGGCAGGCCGGGCTCGGCGACGCGGCGCGGGCCAGCGTGGCGACGGCGCGGCTGGGGCTGTTCGTGTCCGTGACCTCGTTCACCGCAGTGGGCATGGTGATCTGGGCCGCCGGCCACCAGGTCCTGGAGCGTGCGGGCGGCAAGTGGGGCTACCGGCCCTGGCTGTTCGACCTCCAGTTCGAGGTGAGCGCCGACGCCTGGGGCTTCCAGCACCGGGCCGCGGAGATGTACCGCGCGCTGCCGGCGGAGAGCTTCCTGACGCTGCGCTACGTCTACAGCACGGCGACCTTCTTCCTCGTGGCCATGCTGCTGCTGGCGCTGGTGGCCTACGTGCTGGTGTCGCTGCTGCCCAGCGTGCTGGCCGAGCTGCAGCGCGGCGTGGGGACGGCGGGCCACCTGGGTCGCTGGCTGACCGGCGGGTATGAGCGGCTGGAGGACTTCGTCGCGCTGCTCGCGATCGCGAGCGCGCTGGTCGCCACCTACATCGGCGGCGTCTACCTGCTGGACCTGCTCCGCCTGGTGTCCCCCTTCACGGCGGCGGACCTGAAGCAGGCCATCGCCGGCACCGGCTTCGGTTCCCAGCTGCTGCTGGCGCCCTTCGTGATCGGCTCGGTGTCGGCGATCGGCGCGTTGACGCTGTTCGGACGCGCCTTGTCCAAGTACGCGCCGTGGCTGCGGGCGCCGCTGGACGCGATGCTGGACGTCGACAACTATCTGCGCGAGTTCCCGCGCAAGGCCATTCCGCGCGCCCGCATCTTCGCGCGCTACGTGGCGCTGCTGGAGCATCTGAAGCGGGACGGCGCCACGCGCGTCGTGATCGTGTCGCACAGCCAGGGCACCGTCATCACCGCGGACCTGCTGCGATACCTCACCTACCGCGCCATGCGCGATCCCGGCAGCCGGGCCGGTCAGCTGGGGCAGTGGCTGCAGGACATCGAGGTCCACCTCTTCACCGCCGGCAGCCCGCTGCGCCAGTTGTACGCGGCGCGTTTCCCCGACCTCTACCACTGGGTCCGCACCGGGCCCTTGCTGGATCAACTGGGCGTGGACAAGTGGACCAACGCCTTCGCCGCCGGGGATTACGTCGGGCGCTGGATCTGGGCGCCGTCGTCACCCGAGGCGCCGCATCAATCCGCGTTCTATGCGCCGGGCGCGGCGGCGCTGGATGTGCCGCCGCGCAAGGACCTCTGCGTCGGCGCTGGCGCGCACACGCACTACTTCGATGCCGACAGCGAACTGGTCGCGCAATGCGTGGATGAGTTGATCCGGTCCTGAGCCTGCATCAGCAGGCGGCTCAACGCCGCCGGCGCCACCACAGCCACGTGCCGGTGACGCCCATGCCGAACAGCACCAGTCCGAGTGCGCCGGTGATCACGCGGTTGGCGAGGCCGAAGAGCTCGCCCGCATGCAGCGGGTAGATCCACGCGGTGGAGCGCACGGCGAGGTCGAGGTCCTCCAGGCGCTGCTGGCTGAGCACGCGACCATCCACCGGATGCGCCCAGATCGACGACAGCCCGTTCGGATGCGGATCGCCCGCCAGCTTGAAGCGCAGGCGCACCGGCCGCGTGTCCGCGGCGCCCAGCTGGATGAAGCCGAGCTGCGCGCCGGGCCAGCGCTTTCGCGCCTCGGCGACGACGAGGTCCAGCGGGACGCGCTCCCCGTGCGCCTTGTCGATCTTGGGCGGCTTCGGCGCGGTCTCGCCGACCAGCGTGTTGAGCCAGCCGCCGATGGGCCGGTAGGCCATCCACGCGCCGCTCGCGACCGCCACGGCGATCAGCAGCCCCAGGACGGCGCCGGCGAAGCGGTGCAGGTCGAACAGGCTGCGTGTCGTGCCCTTGTCGAGCTTCAGCTTGAATGCGTGCTTCCACTGCGCCGCGTTCATCGGCCACCACAAGATCAGCCCGGTGATCAGCAGCAGGAGATACGCCAATGCGGTGAAGGCGAGCGTCGCCTTGCCGGTGTCGCCGAGCAGCAGCTCGCTGTGGAGTTCGAAGACGAAGTTGGCGACGCCTTCCGTCTCGCCGCGTCGACCGAGTTCGACGATGCTGACCGGGTCCAGGTACACGGTGCCCGCCCAGCCCGGCGAGCGGACCGCGACGCGCAGCGACTCGCCGTCCTCGCGCGGCGGACGGATCGTCATCGTCGCCTTCGGGCCGAATTCATCGGCCACGCGGCGTCGCAGCGTCTCGAACGGCGTGCTCGATGCGACGACGGCCGTCGCCGCGTCGTGAGCGGGCGCGCGGAAGAGCTCCGGATGCATGGCCTCGTCCAGCGGGCGCAGCACCGTCATCAGCGAACCGAGCAGCGCCGCCGCGGCGAGCAGTATTCCCAGCGTCAGCCCCATCCAGCGGTGCAGCCACATCCAGACGCGGCGCGCGGTCATCAGAGCCATGGTTCGTTGCTCCCAGGGCCAGCGATCAGAAGTCGACCTTGGCGGTCAGGCGCACCGTGCGCGGCGCGCCGACGCCCAGCAGGTTGTTGCCGGCCGTGCTCCAGTAATCCTTGTCGGTCAGGTTGTCGACGTTGGCCTGCAGGTTGACCGCCTTGTCCATGACGCGGAACTGGTAGCGCGCGCCGATCGACAGCGTCTCGTACGCACCGACCCAGCCCTGGTTGAGGTTGTTCACGGCGCGCTTGCCCGAAGTGGTACACGCCGGCGTTCAGCGACAGGCCCGGCACCATCGGCACGCGGTATTCGCCGAACAGGCTCAGCGTGTTCTTCGGCGTGTTCTCCGGCGATTGGCCGAGCTCGCCTGCGTTGCTGGTGCCGACGCGGGTGATCTCGGCATCGAGCAGCAGCGCGGAGGCCACGAGCGCGAAGTCGCGCCCGATCTCGCCGCTGGCGGAGAACTCCAGGCCGCGATAACGCGCCTCGCCGCCGACCTGGAAGACGCGGTTGATCGTCGTCGTCAGCGCGCGGTCCGTCTGGAACACCGCCGTCTGCAGCAGCACCTCGCCCACGCGCGCCTTCACGCCCAGCTCGCGCTGCTTGCTCACGGCCGGCGCCAGCACCTGGCCGGCGTTGTCGGCGGTCAGCGGCGCGGTACCGGTCTCTTCCAGGCCGCGCAGCAGGCTGCCGTAGACGCTCAGGTTCTTCATCGGCTTCCACATCACCGAGAAGTTGGGCGTGACCTTGTCCGCGCGATAGACGCTGACCGGCGCGGTGGGGCTGGTCGCCTCGCTGCGGTAGATCGTCTTGCGCAGGCCGGCCAGGAACTGCCACTGCTCGCCGACGGAGATGCGGTCGAAGGCGTACAGCCCGCGGTCGTTGATCTCGGACGGGAAGCCGGCCTGGCGCAGCGTGGGACTCAGCTGCGCGATGTCGACCGGCGCGTACAGGTTCTGCGGCGCGGTCGCCGTGCCGCTCATCCAGCCGGCGGACTCGCGCCGGTTGTAGGTCGCGCCGAAGGTCAGCTCGTGGCCGATGCCGACCGTGTCGAAGCGGCCGATGGCCTCGACGCGGTGGTTCGTGTTGGTGTACTTCTGGCCCTTCAGCACGTTGACGCTGGCCGTGCCGGCGCCGGTCTGCGGGTTGTAGTTGATGAAGGTCGTGTTGTTGCGATCGCGTTCGGTCTGGGCGCGGCCGGTCTCGATGCTCAGCACCCAGTCGTCGCTCAGCGCGAAGTCGCCGCGCAGCAGCACGTTGTCGGCCTGCGCGTCGTAGCGGGCCCGATTCGGGCGCGAGGTTGGTCTTGTTGTCCGGCACGCGCGGCAGCGTGATCACGCCGTTCACCGCGGCGGGCAGCTGGATGGCGGCCTGCTCGCTGGTGTTCTTGCGGTAGTGCTCGACGTCGAGCTTGAAGTTGGCCCAGGACGTCGCGCGCCAGTCCGCGGCCAGGGTCAGCACGTCGCGATCGCCTTTGTAGCGGTCGATGCCGGTCTCTTCCTTGCTGGTCGCGGCGTTGACGCGGATGCCCACGCTGTCGTCCTCGCCGAAGCGCCGGCCGATGTCCATGTGGACCTTCGCGCCGCCGTGGTCGTTGACGGTGGTCGTGATCGACGTCACCGGTGTCGGGCCGGCGCGCTTGGTCACGAAGTTGACGATGCCCGACGGCGGCACCATGCCGTAGTACATCGACGAGGCGCCCTTCAGCACCTCGACCTGCTCCTTGTTCTCGAGCGGGATGTCGATCAGGTTGACGACGGGCAGATTGCCGTTGAGGCGGTAGTTGCTGCGGTTCTCGACAATGATCCCGCGGATGGAGAGGTTGTCGTAGGTGGAGCCGCTGACCTGCGAGCGGGTCACGCCGGCGGTGTTCTTCAGCGCGTCGAACAGGCCCTGAGCGGCCTGCGCGTCCAGCAGGTCGCGCGACATGACGTTGTTGGTCAGCGGCACGTCCAGCGGATCCTGGTCGCGGAAGGCGCCGACGCGCACGGTGGTCGGTGCGAAGGTCTTCTTGCGCACGCCGGTGACGACGACCTCGTCCAGCAGCTTCTTCGCCGTGCCGTCGCCGGGACTCGGGGATGCGGCCTCCACGGCCGATGCATCGGCTGGCGCGGCCTGCGCGTGGCCCGCGAGCGGCGTCAGCAGCGCCATCACGGAGAGGGAGATGAGGGACAGGCGCGGCGCGGAGGCTTGGAGGGACATGGAGTGGGGACCGGGGGCGGGAACGGGAAAACCGACATTCAGCGTAACGCGACACGTTATCAAATGCGAATGGTTCGCAACATTGTGGTTGGGGCTGAGGGTGCGCAGGCCGCGCGATCTGCCCCTGTTCGCAGGAGAAAGCCGGAAAACCGTGGCGTCGTCGCCACCCTTTTGGAGGTAAAGGGGGGGCGGGGCGCCACGGGTGCGACGCAGGAACAGGTCCGATTGCTGCCAGACGGCGGCAGCAGCGCGGCCTAGCATCCGTCGTCTGTCCCACCGAGGAAGCCGCCATGAACACCGTGTCGACCCCCGACGAAACCACCTCCGAGACCCAGGCCGCGAAGGCCGCCGCGCTGCGTGCCTTGCACGAAAGGCCTGACCCCTTCGTGATCGCGAACGCGTGGGACATCGCCTCGGCGCGCATGTTGGAAGCGGCGGGCTTCGCCGCGCTGGCGACGTCGAGCGCCGCGGCGGCCGAGGCCGTCGGACGCCGCGACGGCCAACTCACGCGCGAGGAGACGCTCGCGCACATCCGGCTGCTCGCGGGCGCCACGCCCTTGCCGCTGAGCGCCGACCTGGGCAACGGCTTCGGACATCGCCCCGAGGATTGCGCGCTGACGATCCGCCTCGCCGCGGAGGCGGGCGCGGTCGGCGGTTCCATCGAGGATTCGTCCAGCGAGGGCGGGGCGCCTATCCTCGACTTCGATCTCGCCGTCGAGCGGGTGGCCGCCGCGGTCGAGGCGGCGCGCGCGTTGCCGTTCCGCTTCCTGGTCACGGCACGCTCGGAAAACTTCCTCCACGGCATCAACGACCTCGACGACACGATCCGCCGCCTGCAGGCTTTCGAACGTGCCGGCGCCGACGTGCTGTTCGCGCCGCTGCTGCCGGACCTCGACGCGGTGCGCCGGGTCTGCGCGTCGGTGACGAAGCCGGTCAACTTCATGGCCGGCATCCCGGGGCGATCGTTCACGGTGCGCGAGCTCGGCGAGGCCGGCGTGAAGCGCGTGAGCCTGGCGATGTCGCTCTTCCGGCATGCGATGAAGGCGGCGCGACTGGCCGCGGAGGAGATCCGCGATCACGGCAGCTTCGGCTATCTCGATCAGCGTTGAAGCCCCTGAGGGCTGCACGCGGGGAGAGAGGGAACGACACTTGCTCGCTTCGGCGCGCCGTTCCGTCGCCACTGGAGTTCCCCGTGATGAAGATGTTGTCCGCCGCCGCGCTCGCGGCATTCGCCCTCTGCACGCTCAGCGCGCAGGCGCAGAGCGCCCCGCCCACGAAGACCGCGCCGTCGGCGCAGGACGCGCCCGCCTATGGCGCGCGCCTGGAGGGCTTCGACTACCCGCATCCGCCGCAGCGCTTCAAGCTGACGTCGCAGCGGCAGGCGCTGGAGATGGTCTACATGGACGTCACCCCGACCGGCCAGCCCAACGGCCGGACCGCGGTGCTGCTGCACGGCAAGAACTTCTGCGGCGCGACCTGGGAGCAGACGATCACCGTGCTCACCGGCGCGGGCTATCGCGTCATCGTGCCGGACCAGATCGGTTTCTGCGCGTCGAGCAAGCCCGGCGGCTACCAGTTCAGCTTCAACCAATTGGCGGCCAACACGCAGGCGCTGCTGCAGTCGCTGGGCATCGCGAAGGCGACGGTGATCGGGCACTCGATGGGCGGGATGCTCGCGATGCGCTTCGCGCTCGCGTACCCGACGCAGGTCGAGCAACTGGTCGTCGTGAACCCGTTGGGTCTCGAGGACTGGCAAGCCGCGGGCGTGCCATACGCGACCATCGATCAGCTCTACGCGCAGGAACTGAAGACGACGGCGGAGACTATCAAGGCCTACCAGCTGCGCTTCTATTACAACGGCCAGTGGAAGCCGGAGTACGACCGCTGGGTGCGCATGTCCGCCGGCCAGTACGCGGGGCCGGGGCGCGAGCAGGTCGCGTGGAACCAGGCGCAGACGTCGGAGATGATCTTCACGCAGCCGGTGGTGCAGGAACTGCCGCGGCTGCAGGTGCGCACGCTGCTGATGATCGGCGGCAAGGACCGCACCGCGCCCGGCGCGGTCCGCGCGCCCAAGGAGATTGCGGAGAAGCTCGGCGACTACGCGACGCTCGGCCGCTCGACGGCGAAGATGATTCCGGGCGCGTCGCTGATCGAGTTCCCGGCGCTGGGGCATTCGCCGCAGGTCGAGTCGCCGAAGGAGTTCCATGAGGCGCTGCTGAAGGGGTTGAGCGCGCGGTGAGTGCGTGTTGAGTGCGTGTTGAGCGCGCGCTGAGCGTCTGGTCTCCGGGCATTCGTGTCCGCAGTTCAACAGGCTGTTGATCGCGGCGCGTCTACTGGCGCGTCGCCTCTTTGCCTAGCATCGGGGAACCCCATCCGACCTCGGAGTTCCCATGCGTCTGCTCCTCTCCACGCTGGTCCTTGCGGCCACGCTTTCGTCCAACGCCGGCGCGGCCGACATCAAGTCGGTCTCGCGGCTCGCCGCAGGGCCGGGCAACGTGCTGTTCCTCGCCGACTGGAAGGATGCGAAGGTCCACGCGCTCACCTTGTCGGACGCGCCGGCCAAGGCGGCCGGCACGGCCTTCAACATCCTCGACCTGGAGCCGTTGCTGTCCGCGCAGGTCGGCGGCGCCAAGGTCGTGGTCGAGGACATGGTCGCCCGGCCCGGTACGGCCGAGGTCTACATCGCCGTCAGCTACGGCCCCGCGAAGTCGCCGGCCCTGCTCGTCGTGACCAGCGACCGGCATGCGCGGCGCATCGACCTGAAGAAGGCCAAGACCACCACTGTCGCGCTGCGTGACGCGCCGGCGTCGTCCGGCGTGATCTGGCGGGACCTGCCCGAGCGCAGCTTCACCGTGACGGACATGAAGTGGCGCGAGGGCGAGCTGTTCATCGCCGGCTTGTCCAACCAGGACTTCTCCTCGAGCCTGCGGCGCGTGAAGTACCCGTTCGACGCGACGCAGGCGATGGCGTCGATCGAGATCTATCACACCGGGCACAACCTCCTGGAGACGCGGGCGCCGATCCGCGCGATGAGCTTCGCCACGCTGGCGGGACGCCCGTACCTGATCGCCGCCTACACCTGCACGCCGATCGTCACGATCCCGCTGGACGACATCCGCGACGGCGCGCACCTGCGCGGCAAGACGATCGCGGAGCTTGGCTATGGGAATACGCCGGCGGACCTGATCTCGTATTCGAAGACCGAGGACGGGCAGACGCGCGACTACCTGATGCTGCTCAACTTCGAGCGCGGCGCCAGCGCGATCCCGCTGTCGCAGGTGGAGGCCGCCAACGCGAAGCCCGGCATCGAGCAGGTCGTGCAGTTCGGCCAACTGAGCGGGCTGGAGCCGACGACGGCGCCGCTGGCCGGCGCGATCCGCATCGACAACCTCGACGATCAGTCCTTCATCGTCGTGCGCCGCCGCCTGGAGCAGGACCGCCTGCAACTGGTGACCATCGGCAAGGAGCTGTCCTTCCGGTTGACCGACTTCGTCTCGGAATACGCCTTCCCGAAGTACAGCTTCAAGGGCGACGGATTCCAGCTGAAGTACATCAAGCCGCGTCAGGACATGCTGCTGGAGCAGGAAGGTTTCGCCGACCACATCAAACCGAATCAGTGATGCCATGCGGCGGGAGCGATTGATCGGGGTGGCGCCGTCACACGCGAGGGGCCATGCGATGGGCCTCGCGAAGGCGATGGCGTTCGCATGGACACTCGCATTGGCAACGGCGGTTCTGCTCGTCGGCATGGAAGCTCGGGCGGCGAATCGCGCCGTGAGTGACGAGCTGCCCGACATCGTCGGCGTGGGGCCTTCAGGCCCCGCCATTCCCGAGAACCTGCTCCGGATCTCGATCCGCTTTGCGTCCGCCCCCGACGGACCTGTGCTGCGTCGTCTGGCGCTCATCGGCCGCGACGATCGACCATTGTTCGAGCCGTTCCTCGATCAGGAACTGTGGTCGCCCGATGGCAAGGTGCTGACCGTGCTCTTTCACCCGGGCCGGGTGAAGACGGGACTGATCGCCCATGACGAGCTCGGCGGTGTCCTGGTCGAAGGCGAGTCGATCCGTCTCACCCTCGACGGCCGCGAACTGCAGCGCTGGCAAGTCCTGGCACGGGACGAGACGGGGCCGCGTGCCGACACCTGGGCGCTGTCTCCGGTGGCGGTCGGTCGTCGCGATCCGCTGCTGGTCCGGCTCGATGCCCCGGTCGACGCGCTGGAGGCCGGCTACCTGGCCGTGCTCGACGCGCGAGGTCGGCGCGTCCCCGGACGCGGCGAGTTCCTCGACGGCGAGACCACCTGGCGCTTTTCGCCGGCGCGTGCCTGGACGGGCGGACCGTTCCGGTTGGTCGTGCGAGGCACGCTCGAAGACCCCGCAGGCAATCGCCTCAATGGCCGGTTCGAGGTCGCCGCCGGGGAGGTCCCTCCGCCTGCGCGCGATGTCGTGCTGCCGCTGACGCTCTGTTCGAGCAAGGCGGCCTGCCCGAGTCGCTGAAGGCGTTCCAACCTTCACCCCACCGCCAGATTGCTCGGCACCGTCTTCAACGCCGGCGCATGCGCCTTCTTCCGGAACAGCTGCGCGGGCCGGTGGCTGCCGCCGCTGGTGAACGCGCCGGGGATCTCCTCGATCACGTCGAGTTCCTCGATGCGGCGGCGGAAGCCGCGCTTGTCGAGCTCGGCACCCAGCACCTGTTCGTAGGTGCGCTGCAGCTCGCCGAGCGTGAACTCGGCCGGCATCAGGTGCACGGGCAGCGATGAGTACAGCGTCTTCGACCGCACGCGCTCGACCGCCGTGCGCAGGATCTGCGCGTGGTCGAAGGGCAGGGAACGCAGGCTGTCGACGGCGGCCCAGCGGAAGCGTTCGTCGGCGCCGCCATCAGCCGTGGCGCCGGTGTCGACATCGCCCGCCACGACCGCGTAGTAGCTCACCGACAGCGACCACCCGCGCGAGTCGCGATGCATGCCCGAGAAGGTCCGGAGCTGCTCCAGATACGGAGACACGAGACCGGCCTTCTCGCGCAGGATCCGGGCGGCCGCATCATCGGCGTCCTGGTCCGTGTCCGTGTGCACCCAGCCGCCAGGCAGCGTCCACGCGCCCAGCGCCGGCGCCTTGTCGCGCTGCGCGAGACCCGCATGCAGCGCACCGTCGCGCAGCGTCAGCAGCACGATGTCGACGGTGACGATGGGACGTTCGAACTCCACGGCGTTCTTCTTCTTAGTGCGGAAAAGCACGAATTATGGGCGGCAACGATTCAAGACGTCAAACCGCCGCCTTGCACGCATCCTGGAATCAATCGCACAGCACGCTACACCTCGTTGCACCGTGGGACGGGTCACGCCGATTCACTTAGTGCAAACAAGCACGAAGTGAGATATGCTGGCGCCACGACATGACAAAGACGGAATCGGAACTCTCATGACCCAGCGCCTCCAGCAACCCCTGCAACTGCTGATCGTCGATCCGCAGAACGACTTCTGCGACATCCCCGGCGCGACGCTGCCGGTGACCGGCGCCGACGCGGACATGAAGCGCCTGGCCGCGCTGGTGGACCAGGCCGGCGGCGCGATCGCGGACATCGTCGTGACGCTGGACTCGCACCCGGTCTATGCGATCGAGCGGCCGGCGTTCTGGCAACAACCCGGCGCCAATGGTGCTGACGGCGCTGACGGCCCGGCCGGTGCGCCGCAGCCCGTCGCACCGTTCACGCAGATCAAGGCCGAGGACGTCCGCGCCGGCCGCTTCGCCCCGCGCGATGCCGCGTTGCGCGATCAGGTGCTGGCCTACCTCGATGCCCTCGAGGCCAGCCCGAAGAAGTACATCCTGATGGTCTGGCCGACGCATTGCGTCGTCGGCACCTGGGGCCACAACGTGCATGGCGAGCTCGCCGCCGCGCTGGGCCGATGGGAGGCCGCGCGGCTGCGCACCGTGGAGAAGGTCCTCAAGGGCCAGAACCCGATGACTGAGCAGTACAGCGCCGTGCGCGCCGAAGTGCCGATCGCCTCGGACCCACGCACGCAGACGAACCGCGCGCTGGTCGACCGCATCGTCGACTTCCCCGGCCTCACCTTCATCGCCGGGGAGGCCAGCAGCCACTGTGTCGCGGCGACGGCGGAAGACCTCTTCGCCGAGATGAGCGCCGAACGGCTCGCGCGCATCGTGCTGATCGAGGATGCGATGAGCCCCGTCGGCGGTTTCGAGGCCGGCGCGACGGCCTTCGTCGACCGCGCCCGCGCGCTTGGCGTGCGGACGATGACTGCGGCACAGGCGCTCGGCCTGCTGTCGGCCTGATCGGAGCGATGTCATGAACGACGCCCCTGTCATCCGCTCGCTGCTGGAGACCGACCTCTACAAGTTCACGATGTGGCAGACGCTGCTGCACGCCTTCCCCGCCAACGACGCCGAGTACCGCTTCGTCTGCCGCAACACGCCGGTCTTCCCGCTGAGCGAGCTCAGCGATGCGGTGAACCGCGAGCTGGACCACCTCTGCACGCTGAGCTTCAGCGATGAGGAACTCGCATACCTCGGCGGCCTGCGCTTCATGAAGTCGGACTTCATCGACTTCCTGCGGATCTTCCGCTTCCAGCGTCGCTTCATCGACGCGCGACCGGGCGAGGGCGCCGAGGCGGGCCAGTTGGTGATCGTCGCCAAGGGACCGCAGGTCCACGTGATGGCGTTCGAGATCTTCGTGCTGGCCATCGTGAACGAGCTGTACTTCCGCCGCCTCTGCGCCGGGCGCGAGCAGGAGGTGCTGGTCGAAGGCCGCGCCCGGCTCGCGGCGAAGGCGGTCCGCCTGCGCGACTACGCGGCGGCCGTGCCGGGCACGCTGGGCGACGACGCCTATCCCTTCGAGTTCTTCGACTTCGGCCTGCGCCGCCGCTTCTCCGGCGACTGGCACGACGAGGTGGTCTCGACGCTGAAGCGCGAGATCCCGTCGGTCTTCAAGGGCACGTCCAACGTCGAGCTGGCGCGTCGCCACGGTCTGATTCCCATCGGCACGATGGCGCATGAATACCTGCAGACCTACCAGGCGGTGGGCGTGCAGTTGAGGCTGTCGCAGAAGGCGGCGTTGGAAGGCTGGGTGCAGGAGTTCCGCGGCGACCTCGGCATCGCGTTGACCGACGTGATCGGCATGGACGCGTTCCTCGCCGACTTCGACCTGTACTTCGCGAAGCTCTTCGACGGCCTGCGGCATGACAGCGGCGATCCGGTCGTTTCGGGCGAGAAGGCGCTGGCGCATTACGCGAAGCTGCGCATCGATGCGCGCACCAAGCGGCTGGTCTTCAGCGACGGCCTGAACTGCGACGAGGCCTTCCGCCTGCACACGCACTTCGCGCGGCGCGTGCCGGTGGGCTTCGGCATCGGCACGCATCTGAGCAGCGACCTCGGACCGAAGCCGCTGAACATCGTCATGAAGCTGGTCCGCTGCAACGGCCAGTCGGTCGCCAAGCTCTCGGACGCGCCCGGCAAGACGCTGTGCGACGACCAGACCTTCCTCGATTACCTGCGGCAGGTGTTCAAGGTGAAGCAGGTCGGATGACCGCAGCCCTCACCCCCACCCTCTCCCGCAAGCGGGAGAGGGAGTCCGACCGGCGCCCTGCTTACCCCCTCTCCCGCTTGCGGGAGAGGGCAGGGGTGAGGGCCAGCGGCGGATGAAGTACTGAAACCCTCAAGGAGCGAAGTCATGCTCAAGATCACCCTGGCCCAGATCAACCCGACGATCGGCGACCTCGACGGCAACCTGGCGCTGCACCTGGATGCGGCCCGGCAGGCGCGCCACGACGGCGCGGACCTGGTCGTCTTTCCCGAACTCTCGCTGACCGGCTACTACCCCGCCGACCTGCTCGACGACGAGGACTTCCGCCAGCGCCTCGACCGCGCGATGACCGCGCTGCTGGCCGCGACGCGCGAGGTCGGCTCGCTGCACTGGGTCGTCGGCGCGCCGACGCGCAATCCCGGCGCGGGCAAGGCTTTCCGCAACTCGCTGCTGGTGATCCGCGACGGCGAGGTGCTGCTCGAGTGCCACAAGCAGCTGCTGCCGACCTACAACGTCTTCGACGAACGCCGCCACTTCGAGCCGGGCCCGGACGTCGCGCGCGTGCTGCGGATCGGCGGCACGCAGGTCGGCTTCATGATCTGCGAGGACGGTTGGAACGACGATGGCAAGGACTATGCGGTCAACCCTTTCCAGCGTCTGGCCGATGCGGCGCCGGACCTGATCGTCTCGATCAACGCGAGCCCGAGCAACGTCGGCAAGCGCGAGCAGCGCCACGCGGTGTTCCGCGCCGCCTGCTGGCGGCATCGCCTGCCGCTGGTGTTCGTGAACCAGGTGGGCGGTCATGATCAGCTGGTCTACGACGGCGCGTCCTTCGCGATCGAACCGGAACCGGGCGTGGTCTTCGAGGCCGAGCGCTTCGAATCGCACATCGTCACGCTGCGCTTCGAGACGGACCGCGGTCTCTTCTCCTCGCGCGATGGCGGTGCGCTGCCACCAGCCAGCGCCGGGCTCGACACGATGGCGTTCTACCGCAGGCAGATCGTGCTCGGCCTGCGCGACTACGCGCGGCGCTGCGGCTTCGATCGCGTCGTCGTCGGTTCATCCGGCGGCATCGACTCGGCGCTGACGCTGGCGCTCGCGGTGGAGGCGCTCGGCGCGGACAAGGTCGCGGCGATCACGATGCCGTCGAGGTTCTCGTCGTCGGGCAGCGTCGACGACTCGAAGGCCTTGTGCGACGCGCTCGGCATCCCGCTGGACGTCTGCCCGATCGAGGACATCGTCCGGCAGGTCGGCGACACCATGGCGGGCAGCACGCTGGGACTTCGGCCCTCTGGACTCGCGCTGGAGAACCTGCAGGCGCGCGTGCGCGGCATGCTGCTGATGGCCGTGTCCAACGCGCAGGGCCATCTGCTGCTGACGACCGGCAACAAGAGCGAGATCGCGGTCGGCTACTGCACGCTCTACGGCGACACCAACGGCGGGCTGGGGCTGATCGGCGATCTCTACAAGACGGAGGTCTTCGCGCTGAGCCGGCACCTCAACGAGACGGCCGGCCGGGAGATCATCCCGGCGGCGATCCTCGACAAGCCGCCCAGCGCCGAGTTGGCGCCGGACCAGCGCGACACCGACAGCCTGCCGCCCTACGAGGTGCTGGACGAGGTGCTGAAAGTGCTGATCGAAGGCGAGCGGCTCGCCGAAGACGAACGCACCGCCGCGGAGGCCGCGGTCGCCGCGCTGCGCGGCAGCGACGAAGGTCAGGCGCTGATCGCCCGGATCAAGGGCATGATCGCCCGCAACGAATACAAGCGCCGTCAGGCGCCGCCGATCGTGCGGCTGCGCGCGCGGGCCTTCGGCAGCGGCCGGCAATTGCCGATCGCGGCGAAGCACTATTGAGAACAGGAAGGACCTTCATGACTCGCAAGACCGTCGCTGTCGTCGTCGGCCGCTGGCAGCTGGTGCACCTCGGGCAGGAGGCGCTGTTCCAGGCGGCCTTCGGCCTCGCGGACGAGGTGATCGCGGTGCTGGGTTCCTCGTACAAGGCGCGCGATCCGCGCAACCCTTTCGTCCATGAGGAACGCCGGCTGATGCTGCTGGCCAACCTGACGCCGGAACAGCAGCAGCGGCTGCACGTGCTGCCGGTGCGCGACTACTTCGACGACAAGCGCTGGAACGCCGCCGTGATGATGGGCGTGCGCGCCATCGCCGGAGAGGACGCGGACATCGTGCTGGTCGGCCACCAGAAGGACCACACGAGCTACTACCTCAACAACTTCCCGCGCTGGCGGCAGCAGCTGGTGGAGCGGCTCGCCGACGTCGACGCGACGGCGATGCGCCAGGTCTTCTTCGAGGCCGACGATCCCGACGCCGCGCTGACGGTGATGACGCCTTACGTCAGCGCGCCGGTGCGGGCGTGGCTGCAGGCCTGGAGCCGCCTGCCGGAGTACCGCAGGCGCAAGGCCGAGCATGCGGCCATCGCCAGCTATCGGAAGAAGTACACGGCGGTCGCTTACATGACCGGCGACGCGGTGGTGACGGTCGGCGACCACGTGCTGCTGGTGCGGCGCAAGGGGCCGTTCGGCGAGGACCTCTGGGCGGTGCCCGGCGGCCACCTCGACCGCGGCGAGAAGCTGGTCGCCTGCGCGATCCGCGAGCTGATCGAGGAGACGCGCTTCCCGCTGCTGCCGGCGTCGATCCTGGCGGCGCTGCACGGCGTCGAGACCTTCGAGGATCCGCTGCGCAGCGCGCGGGGCCGGCTGATCACGATGGCGCACCACTTCAAGTTCGGCGAGATGGGCACGCTGCCCGAAGTCGTCGGCAGCGACGACGTCAAGGAAGCGCGCTGGTTCCACCGCGACGAGCTGGCCGCGATGGAATCGCAGCTGTTCGAGGACCACTTCGTGATACTCGACCACTTCCTCAACATCATCGTCGGCTACAGCGGCAAGCCGACGTAGTTCTCGGCGAGCGCTCGCTGCGCGGCTTCGGATCCGAGTACGTAGTCCAACTCTGCGGTCTGCAATTTCGCCTGGAACGCCGGCTCCTGATCGAAGTTGTGCATCAGGCTGGTCAACCACCAGGAGAAGCGCTCGGCCTTCCACACGCGGGCGAGGCAACGCGCGGAGTAGTGATCCAGGCCGGCATCGCTGCGCTCCCGGTAGTGCTCGATCAGCGCCTGCGACAGGTAGCGCACATCGGAGGCCGCGAGGTTGAGCCCCTTCGCGCCGGTCGGCGGCACGATGTGCGCCGCGTCGCCCGCGAGGAACAGCCGGCCGAAGCGCATCGGCTCCGCCACGAAGCTGCGCAGCGGCGCGATGCTCTTCTCCAGCGAGGGGCCGGTGATCAGCGACTCCGCCGCTTCGGGATCGAGCCGCCCGCGCAGTTCGTCCCAGAAGCGGGCGTCGCTCCAATCCTCGACGCGCTCCGTGAGCGGCACCTGCAGGTAGTAGCGGCTGCGCGTCGCCGAGCGCATGCTGCACAGGCTGAAGCCGCGCGCGTGGCGGCTGTAGATCAGTTCCGCCGACACCGGCGGCGTGTCGCTCAGCAGGCCGAGCCAGCCGAAGGGGTAGACCTTCTCGTAGAGCTGGATCGCGCCCGTCGGGACGCTCGCGCGGCAGACGCCATGGAAGCCGTCGCAGCCGGCGATGAAGTCGGCGGTGATCTCGACCGGCTCGCCGTGGATCGAGCAGAACGCGCGCGGTGTCGATGAGTCGAAACCTTCGATGCGGACCTCAGCGGCCTCGTACAGCGTGGTTAGACCCGCTTCGGCACGCGCTTCCATGAGATCGCGGGTGACCTCGGTCTGCCCGTAGACCAGCACGGTCCGTCCGCCGGTGAGCGCGCGCAGGTCGATGCGATGGCGCACGCCGTCGACGGCCAGCTCGAAACTGTCATGCACCAGCCCCTGCGCATGCATCCGCGCGCCAACGCCGGCCTCGTCCATCAGGTCGGCGGTGCCTTGTTCGAGCACCCCGGCGCGGATCCGCGACAGCACATGGTCGCCGCGCTGTCGTTCGACGATGACGGTGTCGATGCCGGCCCGGTGCAGCAACTGGCCGAGCAATAGCCCGGAGGGCCCGGCGCCGACGATGAGCACCTGCGTGCGTAAGGTCTTCATGGGATCGAGGCGCTGTGCCGAAGGCCTTCTTGCGAGGCATTCCGGCGAGGCCGTGGTGTTGTCTCCGATGAGTCGGAGCCTACGGGGCGACCGCAGGACGGTGAATGGACGAGTCCGACCTCGGCTTGCACAATCCGAACCATGGTCATCGACAGCAAGCCGCGCCGGTCTTCCCGTCGACAGGGGGCGACGCCCGTGTATTCGCTCTACGGCGAGGAAGGACGATCGTCGGCGCTGGACGGGTTGCACCTGGAGTCGATCGCCGATCGCAGCCGCTTGCACAATTGGGAAATCCAGCCGCATCGCCATGGTGCGCTGGTGCAGCTGCTGCTGGTCGAACGCGGCCGCGTGACCGTCCGCATGGACGAGGAGGAACGCGTGCTGCGCGCGCCGGCGCTGGTGTGGGTGCCGGCGCTGGCCGTGCACGGCTTCCGCTTCGCGCCGGAGACGGAAGGGCTGGTGGTCACGCTGGACCAGAGCCGCCTGCGGGACCTGCTCGACCACCTGCCCGAACTGCTGGACAGCCTGTCCGAGCCGCGACTGGTCGCGCTTGATCGCGGCGCGACCGTGACGCGCGCGTTGTTCGCGGTCGGTCACGGCCTGCGCGAGGACTACGCTGGCGCCGGCGCCTGGCGCGGTCCGTCGCTGGACCATGCTGTCGCGCTGCTGGCAACCCAGGCGGCGCGCTTCGACGTTGCAGAAGGGATGCACCACGCAGCCGGTGAAGGACGCGCGTTGCAGCACCTGACCCGCTACCGCGACCAGGTCGAGCGCCACTACCGCCGTCAGCCCGCGGTAGCGGAAATGGCCGAACCGCTGGGCATCACGCCCACGCAGCTGAACCGGCTGTGCCGCCGGCACCTGCAGTGCTCGGCGCTCGCGGTGCTGCACCAGCGCGTGCTGCTCGAAGCCAAGCGCGAGCTCGGCTACACGAACCTGATGGTCCGGCAGATCGCCGATGGACTCGGCTTCGCCGACGCGGCCTACTTCACGCGCTTCTTCCTGCGCCACACAGGGCGCTCGCCCAGTGCATGGCGGGAAGAGGTCGGCGGACGCTGAGCGACCTCAAAGGCCCAGTTCAGTCAGCCCGGGATGGTCGTCCGGACGCCGTCCCTGGGGCCAGAAGAACTTCCGGTCCTCGGCCTTGATCGGCTGGTCGTTGATGCTCGCGTGGCGATGCGTCATCAGGCCTTGCGCGTCGAACTCCCAGTTCTCATTGCCATGGCTGCGGAACCAGTTGCCGGCGTCGTCATGCCATTCGTAGACGAAGCGCACGGCGATGCGGTTGCCGTCGAAGGCCCACAGCTCCTTGATCAGGCGGTAGTCCAGCTCGCGCGCCCACTTGCGTTCCAGCAAGGCCTGCGCCTCGGCGCGGCCGCGCGGGAACTCCGCCCGGTTGCGCCATTGCGTGTCCGGGCTGTAGGCCAGCACGATGCGCGCCGGGTCGCGGCTGTTCCAGCCGTCTTCGGCCAGGCGGATCTTCTGGATCGCGGTCTCGCGGGTGAACGGGGGCAGGGGCGGGCGGGTGTCCATGGTCTAGGTCCTCTCGTCGATGGGTGGAAAGTCGGGGCGACTCATGTAGACAGGTCTGTCTACTCGTTCCGATTCTGGCGGATGTAGACAGGTCTGTCTACAATGACCGGATGAACGACACCGAACGCAGCGTGGATATCGGCGAGCTGCCCGCCCGCGAGCGCATCCTGCGCACCGCGCACGACCTGTTCTATGCCGAGGGCATCCGCGCGACCGGCATCGACCGCGTGATCGCGGCGTCGGGCGTCACGAAGGTCACCTTCTATCGCCACTTCCCCAGCAAGAACGACCTGATCCTGGCCTACCTCGAGCTGCGACACGGGCGATGGATGGGCTGGTTCACCGGCGCGCTGGAACGCCACGGCGGCGCGACCAAGGGCGCGGCGGCGCTGGTGCCGACGATGTCGGAGTGGTTCGGCGGACAAGCGCTCGGCGAGTTCCGCGGCTGCGCCTTCCTGAACGGCGTCGGCGAGATGGGACCGAGCCTGCCGGAGGTGGTCGACGTGACCCGTCGCCACAAGCAGGACATGACCGATGCGATCGCGGCGCTGCTGCCCGCGTCGCGACAGCGGAAGAAGATCGCCGCGGCGCTGTCCATGGCGGTCGATGGCGCGATCGTGCAGGCGCAGTACGCGGAGGATCCCGCGCCGGTGCTGAAGAGCCTGCAGATGATCGTGGACTTCGCCGCCGGCAGCGCCGTCTGAGCTGGCGAACGGCGTCGCTCTGACGCCCGACCGGCGCCCGGGCGACAGCCGACGGCAGGCGTCGCGACAGCGGGTGACACCGGCGTGCGGGTCTCGCCCCCGGCGTCCGACTTCGAGGGGAAACGCGGAAGCGTCGACGGGGACCGGCGCCTACGCTCCATCGGCCGCGGCTGTCCGCCAGGGGCGGGCCGCGTCGGAGCACTCAACCTCGAAGGAGACCGCGATGGACCGACGTTCCCTGCTCAACACCTCGGCGGCGATGGCTGCCGGCGCCGTCGCTGGCTGCGCGCTGCCCGGCCAGGCCGATCCAGCGTCCGCGACGGCAAAGACGCCGTTCGACGTGCCGCAGACGACGATCCCCATCGTCGGCAGCGACCAGCGCTTCCCGGTGCGCCGCATCTACTGCATCGGCCGCAACTACGCGGCGCACGCGCGCGAGATGGGCAGCGACCCGACCCGCGAGCCGCCGTTCTTCTTCCAGAAGCCCACCGATGCGATCCAGAACGTCGCACCCGGCACCGTCGCCGATCACCCGTATCCGACGCTGACGAAGAACTATCACTACGAATGCGAACTGGTCGCCGCGCTGAACAAGGGTGGCCGCGACATCACGACGGAGCAGGCGCTCGACTGCGTCTTCGGCTACGCCATCGGGCTCGACATGACGCGTCGCGACCTGCAGCGCGGCATGGGCGACCAGAAGAAGCCGTGGGAGATCGGCAAGAGCTTCGACCGATCGGCGCCGATCGGTCCCATCCATCCGGTGGCCCGGCTCGGTGGTCACCCGTCCAAGGGCGCGATCTGGCTCAAGGTCAACGGCCAGACCAAGCAGGATGCGGATCTGAGCCAGATGATCTGGAGCGTCGCCGAGCAGATCTCGCAGCTGTCGCGGGCCTTCGAACTCAAGCCCGGCGACATCATCTACAGCGGTACGCCGGAGAACGTCGGCCCGGTCGTGAAGGGCGACGTCATCGATTGCCACATCGACGGCCTACCGAACCTGGGCATCCGGATCGTGTAGCCACCCTCCAGCCCCAAGTTCCCCACGCCTCCCACGCACCTCCAGCGCATCCCAAGGCCCGCGACCAGCGAGCCTTGCTGGGGCCGGAATGAGGCTGGGGGTTCCCGGAGGGATGCCCCCTGCCTCGTGGAGTGCCCGCGCTTGGCCCCCCGCATGAACGAGCGCTGCCTCATTCCGCAGCATTGCAAGCAATTCCCTGCCACGACAAGCACTTGCAGCATCCTTGCCCGGGCAGCCAACAGACTTGTCCACAGAGGCCGTGGACAGTCTGGCGGCCCGGTGCACAACCGGTGGGCACTGTGAGCAACTGCGGCGAGGGAACGAAGTTTGCCCACCGCGTCGGCTGGTCGAGTCAAGCGCTGATGGTCACCAACCGCCCGCGCCTCCATGGTGCCTTGTTTTGGAGCACGGAAAGCTTTTGCTTTGTATAACAACAGCTTACCTCGCCCCTGCAGAGGCAGCCAACAGACTTGTCCACAGTTCGCAGGGACAGTCTGACGGCTGGCGAAGTGCGCGTCGGATGGCCCGTCCGGATCATTGCCTCATTTCGCGGCATTGCAATGAATTCCGTGACGAATCAACGGCTTGCAGCATCCCTGCCCGTTGAGCCAACAGAGTTGTCCACAGAAGCCGTGGACAGTGTTCAAGGCAGCGATGCCGGGAGGGTGAGGCGCGCTTCGAGCCCCCCGCCGGTCCGGTGATGGAGGGACAAGCTCCCTCCCATGGCGGTGGCGAGCTGCAGCGCGATCGCCAGGCCGAGGCCGGTGCCGCCGGTGTCGCGATTGCGTGAAGTCTCCAGCCGGTGGAAGGGTTTGAACACCGCCTGCAACTGGTCTTCGGGAATCCCGGGACCCCGGTCCAGCACCGCGATCGTCAGGCGAGGGGTCGGGTCTTGCGCGGCGCTGCGCGTGACCTGGATCTCGGCCTGTCCGCCGAAGGCCAGCGCGTTGTCCAGCAGGTTGACCAGGATGCGCTTGAGCGCCTGCGGCTGCGCCATGATCGGCGCGCCGGCCTCGCCGCTGAGCGTCACCGCTTCGCCGGCGTCCTCGTAGTCGCCGACGATGCTCGCGAGCAGCGCGTCCGCGTCCAGGCGCGCGGGCACTTCGGAGGTGCCGTGCAGCGTGCGCGCATAGGTCACGCCTTCGCGGACCAGCAGGTGCATCGCGTTCAGGTCATGGCGGAACTTGTCGCGCAGTTCCTCGTCGTTCATCAGGTCCGCGCGCAGCCGCATCCGCGTGATCGGCGTCTGCAGGTCATGCGAGATCGCGGCCAGGATCTCCACCCGTTCCGCCGTGTAGCCGGCGATGCGCTGCTGCATCGCGTTGAAGGCACGCGCGGCGTGCGCGACTTCGGCGGGGCCTTCCTCCGGGATCAGCCGCGGCGACAGGTCCGGACCGAGGTCGTCCGCCGCCGAAGCGAGCGTCTTGAGCGGACGCGTCACCAGCCGCACCACCATCCAGCTGCACACCGCCAGCACGATGAGCTGCGCGCCCAGCACCCACATGACCCACTCGGGGACGGGCATGTCGACGCGGCGCGCGTGCACGGTCACCGCCGATCCGTCGTTGAGTCGCACCAGCAGTTGATAGCGTCTGGCGCCGAGCTGCACGACGCGCTCGATGCGGAAGGGTTGCATCGCCTGCGTCAACGCGTCGACGAAGGGCCCGTTGAAGTCGGTCCGCTCCACGGGGCCGGCTTGCGGGTCGATCTCGTCGGCGAGGGCGAAGCGGTAGTTCGGGCGCTCGAGCCGGTCCAGCCAGGCGCCGCGCTCGGCCGCGGGCAGGCGGTCCAGCACGGCGACGCCGGTGGCGATGTCGCGTTCGACGCCGGACATCATCAGCGCCCGCAACGCCATCGAACGCTCCTGGCGGATCGCGACGTAGGCCATCGCCTGCGCGATCGCGATGCCGAGCACCATCAGCCAGAAGACGCGCGCGAAGAGCGTGCGCGGGCCGAAGCGGCGCTTCGGCGCCGGCGTGGAGGTCGGCTCGGGCGCTGACGCGCGTGTCGAGGCGGGCACGGTGCTCATGCGCGGTCGGCCGCCAGCGCGCGCTCGACGAAGTCCAGACGGTCCTGGCCCCAGAACAGCTCGCCGTCGATGACGTAGCTCGGCGCGCCGAACAGGCTGGCGTCGATGGCGCGCTGCGTGTTGGCGTCGTATTGCGCGCCGATGTCGTCCTCGGCGGAGCGCGTCAACCGCTCGGCCGGCAGACCCTGCTCCGCGAGGATGGCCGTCAGCGTCGCGTCGTCGGCGATGTCGCGCTGCTGCTCCCAGACCGCGCGCAGCAGCGCGCCGGTCACGCGCATCGCGGCGTCCGCGCCGTCGGCCTGGTCGACCGCGATGATCAGCCGCGCGGCCTTGTGTGGCGCGACCGGGAAGCAGGCCGGCTCGACATTCATCGGCATGCCCAGGTGCTGCGAGAAGCGTCGCAGCTCCAGCAGGCGATAGGCCTGGCGCTGCGCGGGACGCTGCGACAGCGGAAGTCCGCCGGAGACGGCGAACAGCTTGAGCAGGTCGATCGGTATCAGCCGCACGGTGGCGCCGGCGTCGCGCGCGATGGCCGAGAAACGCTCGTGGCCGAGGTAGGTCCAGGGGCTGATCGGGGCGAAGAAGTAATCGATGATGCGGCTCACGAGGATCTCCAAAGCGTTGGGCGGACGACGTTCACCAGGATCTCCGAAGCGTTGGAGAAACGGCGAAGGCAAGAGGCCCTTCTAGCTCCCTCTCCCGCTTGCGGGAGAGGGCGGGGGTGAGGGCCAGCGGCGGTGGAAGTGCTGAATCCCGCAGGCAGGGTTATAGGCGCGGGCGGCGCGCTTGTGGGCGCCTTTGTATTGGCGTGTATCCGTGTCCCGCACCGGAGACACAACATTGCCTGGCCGTACCACCGGCGGGGCCGGGACCGGTACATTGCGGCTCATCCCGTTCGATGCGTTCCACCGAATCCCCATGCAGACGTCCGCCCCCACCCAGGATCATGTGTTGATCGTCGACGACGACCGCGAGATCCGCGAGTTGCTCACCACCTACCTGACCCGCAACGGCCTGAAGGTGACGGCCGTGCCGACCGGCCGGCACATGCGCATCGCGATGGAGACCGGCACGCCGGTGGACCTGGTGATCCTGGACCTGATGCTGCCGGGCGAGGACGGTCTGTCGCTGTGCCGCGATCTGCGCGCAGGCAAGCACAAGGCGACGCCGGTCATCATGCTGACCGCGCGCGGCGACGAGGCGGACCGGATCCTCGGGCTGGAGATGGGCGCCGACGACTATCTCGCCAAGCCCTTCGCGGCGCGCGAGCTGCTGGCGCGGATCAAGTCGGTGCTGCGGCGCGCGCGGATGCTGCCGCCCAACATGCGCTCCACGGACGAGTCGCCGCGGCTGGCCTTCGGCGAGTGGGTGCTCGACACGATCGAGCGTCACCTGATCGACCAGCAGGGCACGGTGGTGCCGCTCAGCGGCGCGGAGTACCGGCTGCTGCGCGTCTTCCTCGACCACCCGCAGCGCGTGCTGAGCCGCGATCAGCTGTTGAGCCTCACGCAAGGGCGCGAGGCGGAGCTCTTCGAACGCTCGATCGATCTGCTCGTGAGCCGCATCCGGCAGCGGCTGCGCGACGATGCGCGCGAGCCGAAGTACCTCAAGACCGTCCGCAGCGAAGGCTACGTCCTGTCCATGGCGGTTGAGGGTCGCGACTGAACGTCGCGCCCTCCCGATCATTCAAGCCTGCTCGCTCAACCCTGCTGCTTCAGCAAGGCCTGGATCTGTGCCTCGGTCTGCTGGTACTGGCCCTCGCCGAAGTGGGAGTAGACGATCTTCCCCTGCTTGTCGATGAGGTAGATCGCCGGCCAGTAGCGGTTGTTGTAGCTCTTCCACGTCTTGAAGTCGTTGTCCTGCGCGACGGCGTGGCGGATGCCCAGGCGCGCGATCGCGTCCTTGAGGCCGGCGGTGGAACGCTCCTCGTCGTACTCCGGCGAATGCACGCCGACGACCACCAGGCCCTGGTCCTTGTACTTCTCGTGCCAGGCCTTCACGTAGGGCAGCTGGTTCAGGCAGTTGATGCAGGTGTAGGTCCAGAAGTCCACCAGCACGACTTTGCCGCGCAGTTCGTCGATCTTCAGCGGCGGGCTGTTGATCCAGTTGTCGATGCCGGTGAAGGCGGGCGCGGGTTTGCCGGCCATGCCGGTGCTGCCGAAGAGCGACGCCGCCGCCGCGTCGGAGGTCATCGGCGGCAGCGAGAAGGCCACCGCCGCCACGGCGGAAGCGCCGGCGAGCAGCACCGGGAAGAGGGAACGACGGAAGAGGGAACGTCGGGTGGTCGGTCGCATGGGGAATCCTTTCCAGGCTGGCAGTGGAATGCTGCGATGGAGCGGATTCTTCGGGGACCCGTCGATCCGCGATACGGCTTTCGTATGCCTGTGTATCCCGCCCGGGAAGGAAAGACGATCCGATGCTCAGCGCAACAAATGCAGCGTGATGCCCGTGAGCTCGCGCTTGAAACGCGCCGGGTCATTGGGCAGCGTCGACACGGCGCGCATCACATGCGCGTAGGCCACCGTCTTGCTGATGCCGTTCATCAGCACCGAGAACAGCAGCGCCGGCTCGCAGCGGTGCAGTTCGCCGGCGTCCATCGCGTCGCTGAACAGCGGCAGGCAGACATCGTGGAAGGGCCGCACGATCGTGTCGACCAGCACGTTGAGGCGCTCGCCTTCCTCGGTCGCGGCGGTGGAGAAGAAGATGCCGATGTCGGGATGTTCGAACACGCGGTCGATGAACGACAGCATGCAGTGCTCCACGCGCTGCCGCGGCCCCAGCGCGACATCGCTGCGCAGGTCCGCGGCCGTCCGCAGCATCGGGTCCATCAGCACCCTGATCTGCTCGACGACCGCCAGCCACAGCGCCTCCTTCGACCCGAAGTGATGCGCGATCAGCGCCGGGTCCACATCGGCCTGGCGCGCGATCTCGCGCACGCTGGCGGCCTCGTACCCCCGCAGCGCGAAGATCCGCCGCGCCGTGCGCAGCAGGTTGTCCGCGCCTTGCGCACAGTCCGCGCTCGGCCGCCCGCGGCGCCGTGGCGCCCTGGCCGCCTTCGGGGTCTTGTTCATCGGGAGGGCCGCCTTTGTTATATTCATCACGCGTTGAATTATTTCAGGCTTTCACGCCGGATTGTCGGCGGATGAGAAAGGCGGTGTCGCATGTACAGGGATCTCGCGAGCGATCCGTCCCGGGACGGTTGGCTGCGCACAGTGGCGTGGCTCGGCAACGGCGGCGTGCCCCCTGCGCCGCAGCCCGCAGTCGCTCGACACGTGAAGGCAGCCCCCACCATCCACGTGCTCGATCGGCCGACACCACGCACCGCCGCCATCTCCTGGTCCGATCCAGGCGCCTGCCATTACGGCTATCAGATCTGGGACATGGTGCCGTCCAAACGCGACGGCATCTGCGTGCTCACCGGCTCCACCATCCGCACCGGCGAAATGATCTACACGCCGCGCGTTGATGAGCCTTCACCCATCAACGCGGGCGAGATGATCGCGGCAGCGTACGTGGACGCTTGAGACCGCAGCGGACGAGCTTGGCCGGAGCCGGCGGCTCACGCCTCGCTTGGCGCGCCAACTCGCTCCGCTCGCCTTCGGCTCTCTTCGCTCAGGCAGACGGCGCTCAAGTCAGTTCTGGAACGCTCGGCTTCGCCGCCGGCTCCGGCCAAGCTCTTCGAGACATCACAGCACCACGAAGAGGAACCAGACCACCACCGGGGCGATGACCGTCACCGCGGCACCGTAGAGCAGCAGCAATCGGAAGAAGCGGTCGCGGTCCATGCCCTTGGCATTGGCCAGCACCAGGGCGCCGTTCGTGGAGAACGGACTCACGTCCACGATCGTCGAAGACACCGCCATCGCAGCGATGAAGCCGATCGCCATCGTCGAGTTGTCGCCCGTCAGGAACGGCACACCCAACGGAATCAGCGATCCCAGCACCGCCGTCGACGACGCGAAAGCCGAAACCACTGCACCGACGAAACACAGCAGCAGCGCCGCCATCATCGGCGACGTCAGATTCGCGACGCTGTGGCCCACGTACTCGATCGTGCCCATCTTCTCCATCACGCCCACATACGTGCTCACGCCGACGATCAGCATGATCTCGGGCCACGACACCTGACCCAGCGCACTCTTCTGCAGGCGCGGCTGCATCAGGCTCAGGACCAGACCGATCGTGATCGACACGAAACCGATGTCCAGCTTGTAGCCCAGCGTCAGCACCGCCAGCAGCAGCAGGCCCAGCGCCGTGATCACCTGGTGCGGACCGGTCGTCTTGAAGGTCTGCGTCTGGACCTGGCCCAGCATCGAGGACTTGCTCGACGCGACGCGGCGGCCTTCGCCGTAGGACGCCGCCTCCGCATCGCCGAAGACCTGCGGGCCGCCTTGGGCGCGCGCGACCGGCGGGATCGGCGCGAGCTCCCCGTCGTCCGCGACCCGGCCGCGCCGGATCAGCTGCAGCCCGCCGAGCGCGATGAAGAGCCCCAGCGACACCGCGAAGTTGACGCCGAAGCTCGCCAGCATCGTCGTGATCTCGCTCAACGGCAGACCGGCCTTGGCGACGATCTTGTTGGTGATGCCGCCGTAAATGCTCATCGGCGAGAAGCCGCCCGCCTGCGCGCCGTGGATCACCATCAGGCCCATCATCAGCGGATTGATGCCGTGGCGCGCGGCGAAGCCCAGGGCGATGGGCGCGATGATCGCGACCGCCGCCGGGCTCACCGCGCCGACCGAGGTCAGCAGCGCGGCAATCAGGAACATGATCCACGGGATCGCCGCGATGCGGCCCCGCACGGCCCGCACGGCAAGCCGCACCAGCCAGTCGATGGTGCCGTTGTTCTGCGCCAGCGCGAAGAGGTAGGTGATGCCCGCCAGCGTCAGGAACAGCTCCGCGGGGAAGCCGGCCATGATGGCCTTGGCGCTCATGCCGGCGACCAGCGTGCCGACGAGGAACGCGCCGACGAAGGCCAGCACCCCCATGTTGATGGGCAGGGCCGTGGCCACGATGAACATGGCCACGAGTGGAAGGATCGACATCCAGTGAATGCTCATCGCTGTCTCCTGTTGTGACGGTCCGGCAAGTCGGGCGCCGGCCGCATCGTTTCTCGATGAAGCGCACGGTATCGACCGTGCGACGGCGCTTCAATCAAGGTGGCGCGCGGACCGTTACGCGCGCCGCAACGATCAAGGGAGAACCCGCGCCGCGCGCCTCACGGCGCGGAACGCTCGATCCATGCGAGCACGCCGTCGAGCGTGCGGAACTCGTCGGCCGAGCGCGCGGGAATCAGCGGGTGCCGCTGCTGCCAGAGCCGCGCGAGCGCCTGGCCACCGCCGATCTCCAGCACGCAGGACGGCCCGCGCGCGGCGAGCTGATCCATGACCTCGTCCCATCGCACCGTGTGGGCGATCTGGCGGGCGAGACCGGCGCGCGCCTGGTCGCCGGTCCAGACGCGGTTGGCGTCGCTGTCGAAGAGCGCGAGCGCGGGGGCGTGCATGGCGGCGCCGGAGAGTTCGGAGGAAAAGCCCTCCGCCGCGGCGCGCATCAGCGGCGTGTGCGAAGCAACGGCCACGGCGAGTCGCGTGCAGCGCGCGCCCCGCGATGCGAGCGAGGCTTCGACCGCATCAAGTGCCTCCGACTTGTCAAACATGTCGGACGCGTCGGACGCGTCGGACGCGTCGGATGCCTCGGGAGCCACGGCGCCAAGTGTCGGGCGGAGGGGCCCGCCGATCACGACGGAGTCCTCCCCATTGCGGATCGCGATGCTCACCGCGGTGCCGCGCAGGACGTCGTCGACGTCCGCGGACGCGAGACCGGTCACCCCGCAGAGGCCGCCGGCATGCGCGCGGCCCGCCTCGTCCATGAGGGCGGCCCGTCGCGCCGCAAGCGCGATCGCGTCCGCGTGATCGAGCACGCCGGCCGCCGCGCATGCGGCGAGCTCGCCGACGCTGTAGCCGGCGACGCCATCGATCTCGATCGAAGCGGACACCAGGCGCGGCGCGATCTGTGACCACGCGGCCAATGCGGTCGTGGTGATCAGCACCTGGGCGTGCGCGTTCGTGCGCGCCCATGCGGGATCGGCGAGCGCCGCACGCCAATCCGCAACGTCCAAGGTCTCGCACATGAGGGAAAGCAGTGCCGTGGTGGACGGCGATGCATCGTCGCCCAGCCACGGCAGCATCGCGGGATGCTGGTTGCCCTGTCCGCTGAAGACGATGGCGACGCTCACCCGATCCTCTCGATCCCTTCGATCGCACCGAGGCGCCGCATCCAGCACACGGCCGCCAGCATGTCGGCGGCACCGCCGGGGGAGAGCCGCCGGGCCTCGAAGTCGGTGGCGATCGCGTCGGCGCGGGCGAGCGCGTCCGGTGCCGAAGCGCCGCCCTGCTCGAGGAAACCGCGCGCGGCGCGCTGCGCGAAGCGCAGGCCTTCCAGCCCGCCGCGATGCGCGAGGTTGCTGTCGTCCAGCGTCGCCATCAGGTGGAAGAGCGTGTCGAGCTGTGCGCGCTCGCGCGGGAGGCCGCGCGCGACGGCGGACCGCATCGCGGGCACGGCGGTCTCGAAGACGGCGGGGAAGCCGAGCGCGGCCTCCTCGGATGCGCTGCGCAGACCGAGCCGCCGCGCCGCAGTGCCGCCCGGCAAGGTCGAAGGCCGCAGCGCGCGCTGTGCCAGCGCTGCTCCCCATCGCTCGATCAGCGTCCTGCGGATCGACTCAGGCGTCAGTCGCCGATGACCGGCGACCACGGCGCCGGCGGACGCGCACAGCAGCCCCAGCAGGAAGATCGCGCCGCGGTGGGTGTTGATGCCGCCCGTCGCTTCGAGCATCCGGGCTTCGGCCTCGATGCCGGCGCGCTCGAGCGCCGGGAAGTCCGCGTCCATCGCCCCCAGGTGGGCGATGCGGACGAAGTACCGTCGCAGCGATGAGATGCTGCGCATGAAGGTCCGTGCATCCATGTCGCGATGGCTGCCGTTGCTTGTCAGCGTGACCAGGCCCGGCTTGGGCGAGAGCGCCAGTTCGTCATGCAGCGCGACCGCGGCGGCGCGCCCGATGTCGCTGGCGGTCAGTCCGCGCCCGGCGGACACGGGGTGACGGTCCGAACGCCACGCGCTGTGCCACGCGGAGTCGTGGGCCAGGACAGGCCTGTTCATCGTGTCCTCCTGGACTGGGCGGCCTTCATGTCGCGCTGCCATGTCCGACCTCACGCGGCTGCCTTGACGTCGCGGACGATCTCGCCGAGCGCCGTCGCGAGCCGGCTGCCGCCGATGGATTTCACCAGGATCGAGCGCACGCCGCCGGCGCGCCACGTGAGCCACTCGCGCCAGGACACGGCGTTGTCGCCGTCGAAGACCAGCTCGCCGTCGAGCCGCAGGCCGGGAACCTCCGCGTCCGCCAGCAGCGCGGCGACCTGGTCGGCCTGTTCGGCGTCGGTCACGGCCACCCACAGGTCCGCGTCGGAGTCGGCCCGCACATGGCCCATCGCCGACAGCGCCTGCCAGCCGAAGCTGCCGTAGACGCGCGGCTGCACACCGCAGGCGTGCGTCGCGCGGCACAACCTGTCCCATGCGGCGCGCGCCGGCGCGGGCAGCAGCTTGGCGACGGCGCGGGCGGTGGGGAACTCGTCGAAGAACATCACCTCGCCGCGAGGGACGCTCACGCCGATGCGGCGCGATTCCCAGCGCAGCGGCGCCGACAGCCCCATGGCGATCCACGCCGGATCGGTCCCCGCGTCGCAGCGCTGCTGCGTCACCACCAGCGGCAGGCCGCGCGAGGCCCACAGCGTCAGGCATTCCCGCTCGGTGGCGTCGCGCGCGATCGCGCGCAGCCGCTCCCACGCGGTGGGCGTCAGGTGCACGAGTTGATGGCGGTGCAGGCGGGTCATGGCGGACTCAAGCGGGGTCAGGCGGCGTCAGGCGGCGTCGAGCACGCGTTGCATCACGCTGGCGGCCAGCCGTCGACCGCCGCGCTCGGCGCCGTCGACCGCGCGCCGGTCCTCGGTCGGCGCATCGGTCAGCGCCTGCCGCAGCGCGGCCCGCAGGTCGCCGGTCCACAAGCGGCGCACGCCGCCCATCGCCACGTAGTTGTCGACGCCCGGCGCGAAGACCGGGTTCGTCTCGGACAGCGCGGTGAGCATCTCTTCCGGCAGCTTCGTCACGCGCGACATCGCCGGGATGCGCATCACGCGGATCTCGGCCTCCGGCAGCGCGTCGCAGGCGTCGGCGATCAGGCCCGAGGTGATGAAGCCGCCCGACAGCGCCTGGTCGTAGACCAGCCCCAGCACGCGATGCCCGCGGCGGCGCGCCAGATCGATCGTCATGCCCAGGTGCGCCATCGCGCGGTTGATGCCGAGCAGCTCGTCGCGCCGCCGCAGCTGCTGGCCCTGCGTGTCGATCAGCAGCAGGATCGGCCGGCCGGGATGCCGGGTCAGCGTGTCCAGCACGACGCGCGTCTGCGCCAGCGCGAGCTTCACGCCGATCGCCGCATGCCCCGTCGTGCCCACGATGGTCAGCGGCTCGCCGTCGAGCTCGACGGTGCCGTGCAGGAAATCGCCGTCCAGGGTCAGGCCGCGGTCCGATCCGAACAGCGTCGTCGCCAAGGTGTTCCAGTCCATCTTCGAGTCTCCTACCGGGTTCGGTCGTTCAGCCGTTCATCCGCTCTGGTGTACGGGCGCTCGCGCCGCGGCCGCACGACCATTTCAACGGGTCAACGGCCACGAGGCCGAGGGACGCAGCGGAATGACCTCGGCCACGTCCAGGTCCGGCACGCGCGCTGCCTCCTCGACACCGAGCCGTGTCCACAGCACCTGCGCGTCGTCGCCGTCGACGGCCTCGTCGAGCAGCGCCAGGCGGCGCGCCAGCAGGGCACGCTCCGCTTCCAGTGCGTCGAGCGTCACCGGGCGCGATGTCGGCAGCCGGTCCATCGCCGCGATCGCCGCCCGGCGGAAGGCGGCGACGTCGTCCTCGACGAGGGCGTCGCAGTCGCCGCTCAGCCAGCGGTGCTTGCCGCCGGTGGTGCGCCAGACCAGCGCGCGGTCGCGGGCGTCGAATTCCTCCACGCCGTTGGACGCCTCGATGACCTCCGGGCCGGACATCGCGAGCCGGCCCAGGTCGCTCATGACGACGAAGTCCGTGCACCGCGCGACGATGCCCATGCCGCCGAAGCAGCCGTTGGCCGCGCCGATCAGCGTGATCACCGGGATGCCGGCGTCGCGCACGTCCAGCACCGCGCGCATGACCTCGGACACGGCGATCAGGCCGGCGTTGGCCTCGTGCAGCCGCACGCCGCCGGAATCGAGCAGCAGCAGCACGGCGGCGGGGCGGTCGCGCCGGGCGCGGCGCAGCAGGCCGACGAGCTTGGCGCCGTGGACCTCGCCGACGCCGCCGCCCATGAAGGCGCCTTCCTGCGCCGCCACGAAGATCGGCCGACCGTCGAGCACGGCCCGTCCGATCGCGACGCCGTCGTCGAAGGCCGAAGGCACGCCGAGCTGCGCGAGGTGCGGGCTGATCACCCGCTCCTGCGGCGGCAGCCATTCATGGAAGCTGCCCGGATCGAGCAGCAGCGCCAGTCGCTCGCGCGCCGAGCATTCGGCGTAGGAGAGGACCGTCATGGCTGCAACTCCTGGACCGCCTGATCGAGCCGCAGGCTGACGACCGCTGGCGTGGCGCCCATGTCGTTGATGGACACGCGCACGCCGGCCAGGTCGTGACGGCGGTGGAAGTCGTCCAGCACGGCCTGCCAGATCGGCGCGAAGCCACGCGCGGAGGTCTGGACGCGGACCGCGCAGTCGCCGCCGGGCTCCGGCTCGAGCATCACCTCGAGGTTGCCGGAGCCGACCACGCCGACCAGCACCGGCGCGAAGGCGCTCCGGGCCTGGGAGCCGGCGAAGCGGAAGTCCAGGGTCTCGAGACCAGGGGGGACAGGCGTCATGGCATTGCTCTCGTGTTGTCTCTCACCAGTTGCGGAAGCGCTTCGGCGGGCGGTACAGGCCGCCGGAGGCGCGCACCAGGTCGCGCATGCCGCGCGCGGCGAGCAGGTTGCGGGTGGCGTCGCGCGGATCGATGCCCAGGTCCTCGGGGCGCCTGATCACGCCGCGGTCGCGCAGGTTCTCCACGGCGCGGCGATCGCGCCCCAGGCCGACGGCCGTGTAGCCGGCGACGCCGCGGATCGCCTGCTCGCGTTCCTCGTCGCTGCGGCACAGCAGCAGGTTGGCGATGCCCTCTTCGGTGAGGACATGCGTCACGTCATCGCCGTAGATCATGATCGGCGGCAGGTCCATGCCGGCCTGGCGCTGCAGTTCCCACGCGTCGAGGTGCTCGACGAAGGCGGGCTGCATGTGCTCGCGGAAGGTCTCGACCATCTGCACGACCAGCTTGCGTCCGCGCGGCGTCGCGGCGGCGCCGGTCAGATGGCCGCGCGCCTCCTCGCCGGCCTTCAGCCAGGCGGGGCTGGCGTGACGGCGGCCGCGCGCGTCGGCGCCCATGTTGGGCGCGCCGCCGAAGCCGGCGATGCGGCCGAGCGTCGCCGTCGAGCTGTTGCCCATCAGGTCCATCTGCAGCGTCGAGCCGATGAACAGGTCGCAGGCGTAGTGGCCCGCCGCCTGGCTGAACGCGCGGTTGCTGCGCAGGCTGCCGTCGGGGCCGGTGAAGAAGATGTCGGAGCGGGCGCGGATGTAGTCCTCCATGCCGAGCTCGGAGCCGAAGGAGTGGATGGACTCGACCCACCCCGCCTCGATCGCCGGGATCAGCGCCGGGTGCGGGTTCAGCGCCCAGTGGCGGCAGATCTTTCCCTTCAACCCCAGCGATTCGCCGTAGGTCGGCAGCAGCAGCTCGATCGCCGCGGTGTCGAAGCCGATGCCGTGATTGAGGCGCTGCACTCCGTACTCGGCGTAGATGCCCTTGATGGCCATCATGGCCATCAGCACCTGGATCTCGCTGATCTGCGCCGGGTCGCGGGTGAACAGCGGCTCGATGAAGTCGGGCGTCGGCGCGCGCACGACGAAGTCGACCCAGTCCGCGGGCACGTCGACGCGGGGCAGGGCGGTGCCCTCGGGCAGCAGCTCGTTGACCTGCGCGATGACGATGCCGCCGGAGAACGCGGTCGCCTCGACGATCGCGGGCGTGTCCTCGGTGTTGGGGCCGGTGTAGAGGTTGCCCTGGGCGTCCGCGGCGTGCGCGGCGATCAGCGAGACCTTGGGCGTCAGGTCGACGAAGTAGCGGGCGAACAGCTCCAGGTAGGTGTGGATCGCGCCGATCTTCAGGCGTCCGGCGGACAGCAGCTTCGCGAGCCGCGCGCCCTGCGGCCCGGAGAAGCTGAAGTCGAGCAGGCTGGCGATGCCGCGTTCGAAGACGTCCAGGTGCTCCGGCAGCGCGAGCACGGACTGGACCATGTGCAGGCCGTGGATGCGCGTCGGATCGAGCCGCACCAGCGCCTTGGCCAGGAAGTCGGCCTGCTTCTGGTTGTTGCCCTCGAGGCAGACGCGGTCGCCGGGCTTGAGCACGGCGTGGAGCAGGTCGACGATCGCGTCGGTGTCGGCGTGCCTGCCGGCCAGGCGCGAGCCGAGTGCTTCGCGGGCCGCGGCGAGCCGGGCGGCGCGGTCGCGGGCCTTGGTGTCCATGGGAGTGCGGTCCATGGAGACGGAAGTTACGGGCGCCGATCCACCCGATCAATCAACCGGGGCGCGGGACGATTACGGGGAGCGGAACGGTTGCCGGCCGGGCGCCCCCTGCTGGCGAGCCGGCGGCGAGGGGATACCCGGAGATGTCCGGAGATCTCTGGACATCACCGGACGAGGCGGGGGGCGTCCGGCTCAGTGGCCGCCGAGCTTGAGCGTCCGGCTGGCGGCCAGCAGGGCCAGCAGGTTGGGGTCGCGCTCCCGGGTCCGCAGGAAACACAGCGCGATGGTCTGGCGCACGGCGGCGTAGCTTGCCTGGAGCGGGATCAGCCGCACGCTGGGCGGCAGCACGCCGCGCACGCGCCCGGGCAGCAGGGTGCAGCCGATGCCGCCGCCGACGAGGTTCATCAGCGAGAAGATGTCGTTGGTCTTCATCACGATCTGCGGCTCGAACCCGGCGATGCGGAAGGCGTCGACGAAGCGGCTGTAGGTGACGAAGCCTTCCTGCAGGCTGACGAACCGTTCCTCGGCGCAGTCGCGCAGGTCGATGCGCTCGAGGTCGGCGTAGGGGGACTGGGCGGGGGCGGCGAAGAAGACGTCGTCCTCGAAGAGGGCGTGGGTCTCGAACTCCGGCGCGGCCTCGGGCAGGCCCATGACGGCGGCGTCGATGGTGCCGTCGCGCAGGCGCTGGGTGAGGTCGGAGTTGGACCCGAGGATGAGCTCGGCCTGCACATCGGGCTTGCGTGCCTTGAGCGCCATGATCATCGACGGCACGGTGCCGCTGGTCAGCGAGTACAACGAGCCGATGCGGATGCGCTCGGCGCCGTAGCCGGCGATGGCGCGGGTGGCGTTGATGCCTTCGTCCATGCGCTGGAGGATCTCGCGGGCGACGTCGGCGAGCACGTGGGCGGCGTCGGTGGGCTGCAGGTTGCGGCCCTCGAGCCGGAACAGCGCGCAGCGCGTGCCGGCCTCCAGCGAATGCAGCGCGCGGTGCACGCTGACGGCGCTCGTGCCCAGCCGCTCCGCGGCGCGCGCGAGGCTGCCGCTCTCCAGGAACGTGATCAGGATCTCGAGCTTGCGGAAGGTGATCTCTTCGCTGATGCGGGGGAGCATCATGTGTCCTCGAACGCAGTCTTGACTGCGTCAATGATCCGCTCCTGACGTGCGTGCAGCTTGCCGTCGTTCTGGAAGATCTCGGGCAGCGTCTTGCGCAGCTTGTTGCTGACGGTCCAGTTGCCTTCCTTCAGCGATCGGATGATGCGATCGGCGTCCTGGTCCGGCATCTCGACAACACGCTTGATGGCGGCTCGAGCCCGATCGTTCTGGCGCAGCAGCTGCGCCTCCTCCGCCATCTCGTGCTCGACGGTCTGTCGCAGGACGGCGCTGAGGTATCGCGTGTGGGCGGTGAGATCGAGGAAACGCCAGACATGCCCCGCGTCCTCGGTCTGGAGGAACTCGAAATCGGTCGTGACGCCGTCCGGGCACTTCCGCGGCTCGCCGAATCGGAAGCCGTCGGCGTAGCGTTTCATGAAGGGTTTGGAGATCGTCTCCAGCACTTGGTCGTATTCCGCCCGCGCCCGGGCGGTGCCCGCGATCGTGGCGGAGACCGGCACGATGATGGTGGGCGGCACCAATCCATCGCCTGCCAGCAGATGATTGATCAGGAAGCGGTGGATGCGCCCGTTGCCGTCCGCCAGCGGATGCAGGTAGACGAATCCGAATGAGATCGCCGCAATGCGAGCGGCACCGGGGACGCCGCGCGTGCGCAGCTCCAGTTCGCGCAACGCGTCCAGCATCGGTTCGACATCGCCTTCAGACGGAGCGACGTAGTGGACGATCTGCCCCCGGAACGTGCTTTCGCCGACAAACACAGGAGACTGCCGGACGCCCGTCCTCAAGGCAGCCTCTCCCAGAACGGCCTTCTGCAGCATGTCGAGGTTGACCGGCGACATCGCGTCTTCGAGATGGCCGCTGTACTCCTGGATCACCGCCGCGAACCGCTTCACGCGATCTTCCTGATCGGCCTCATGTTCGATGGCGAAGCTCGCGCGCGATTCCTTGAACGTCAGCCATGCCGAGCTGCGCAGGAGGATCTCGGCGCCATAGAGGTCGTCGAGTTCCTTGACGCCCGCCGTGACGTCATAAATCCAATCGCGTTGCTGGGCGGGGCCGAGATAGACCACCGGGCAGAAGGCCGGCGTTCCCGGCATGTTGTTGTTGACCCGCCATCGGCGATTGCGTTCGGAACGTGCGGCGGTCAAGTAGAGGTCCGCGGGGAGGGCGTCGACGTAGCCCACGGTCGACTTGCAGTCCGGCACAGGCAACTCCCTGCCGGTGATCCACTCGAAGTAGAAGGCCGTGCGCCGGGCGTAGATGCCGGACGGTTCCTGCCTGACCCAGTCGGCAACCTCCTCGGGATCGATCGTCGCGAAGAGCCGGGAGAAGAACTCCAGATTGAGGCGTTCGTATTTGAGGCCGAACTCGAAGTGACCTCGCAGGCTGTCTTCCGGCTGATAGGAGGGGGTCCAGGTCTTGACCTCCCGTCCCGACACTTCTTCCGCTGCAGACGAGTGCCGATGCGGCTACGGGTGAAGAGCGGCTGCACCAGCCGGAGTTGGTGGCGCTCCACCAGTCGCTGAAAGCCAATATGGATGTCGGCCATCACGTCAAATTCGCTAGAGGGGCGTTCATTTTGCTAGAGAAAGATGAATTCTCAAAAAAAACGCTATAGCGGATGTGTTGGATGACCTCGCGGGGATACAGGAATCGAGGGCAGCGCCATTGTGCGGGCAGCGAATGCAGGGTGCAGATTCGCGTGAGAGCAAAGAGCCCGCGATCCCCTGACGGCGATCAACAGTCTCGGCTGCGAACGCCGCAAAGGCCGTCATCGCCGACTGATTCCAGGGATCTGGCATCACTCAAATCACGCATCGATGCAGGCGTACCGACCTTCATCTGCCGTGGGTGTTGCACGCGCATCTACCAACGAATTGAGGATCGCGTTGCGCGGCAGAGCGCAGTGCAATGAGCCCATGCAACAACTCAATCTGAAGGGCCTGTCGACGCGGGTGGCCCTGGAGAGCTCGCTCAACCCGCCGCGCCTGTTGCTGGACCTGCACAAGCCGGAAGCTGGGTACCGGCACTGCTCCGCCTGGTCCCGTGCGATCCATCCTTTCGAGGTGCGTCAGGAGTGGTACCGCGACTACGTCCTTGAGCTGGGCGAGGACCCGCTTCCCTTCGTTGGAAGCATCACCGTGAATGGTGTGGAACGCATTGCAGCGTCCTCGATCGTGGCGTTCCTCGGTACGCGCGGAAGGACGACGTGCTGGCCCGAGCCTCGAAGCCATCTGTTCGATGTTGTCGTCGACATGGCGGAAGCGACCGGCATTCTTGTGATGACAAGTCCGTGGGTCGCCGATGCAGCGGTTGCCTCCCCTGATGGGAAGGAAGTACATGGCTTCACGCTCGCCGATGATCTGGCGCCGTTGATTGTCATCAACGAGCGGCAACCCAAGGACGAACAGCTTCTGACGCTCGCCAGGCACCTGGCCTTGTTGTGGCTCGGACAGTCGGGCATCAGCACCGCGGCTTCTCCAGTCAGCAGCGACGGCAGCCTGCCGAGCTTCTGTGACGTTGTCGCCAGGGAGGTGGTGGACAGGCTTCATCGGCATGTGGCCGCGAACAAGCTGGTCGTCCCATCGATGCCCGCCATCGATGGCTGGCTGGCCGTCGCCACCCGGTCGAGCCGCACCTTCACCCGGGCCCTGATCGGCAACACGGGGGGAACGTCGACGACCTTCCTCTCGGCATTCCGGATGCTCGGCATCCGATCCACCGACGTGTTCAACGCGATCGGCCGATCCCTTGATCTGGAGGTCTGAGATGGCTTATCTGCTGGATGCGAATGTGTTCCTGGAAGCCCGAAAAACGCATTACGGCATGGACTTCTGTCCCGCCTTCTGGCGATGGCTGACGGTCAGCCAAGCGGATGGCCAAGTGTTCAGCGTCACCCAGGTGCGCGATGAACTGACTGATGACGTCATCGTGCCCTGGGTTGCCGCGCAATCCCCAGGCTTCTTTCTTTCCGCGGATGACACTGTCGCCCTGGCGATTCACGCGGTCACGCAATGGGTCAACAGGCAGCCCCTGCTGGATCCCGTGATCCACGAGTTCATGGACTCCGCGGATATGTACCTCGTGGTGCATGGGCTCGCGCATGGTCACACGGTCGTGACATTGGAGAAGTCGGCCAAGGGGTCGAAGAAAAGGATCAAGATTCCGGACGTATGCGCCGCCCTCGGCGTGCGCTGCATCGAGCCGCACGTGATGCTGCGCGAGCTCCAGGCCCGCTTCGTGCTCGGCCCGATCCACGAGCCGTACGAAGGCGCGAATCTCGCGAAGATCTCGAAGGACGAACCGCCGAGACAAGCGGCTGCGGACGTTCAGGAAGCGCTGCTGCGCTCGGTGGCCACGGGCACGGATTGACTCGCGCAGGTCGCCAGCGCTTCATCCAGCCGCGCCTGCCAGACTGCGTTCCATGAACGCGGCGTGGCCTGGGAGAGCGCCTGCAGCGGCTCGACCAGACGCGGATCGGCAAGCGCCTCGGCCGCATCCAGTTCGTACATGTGGCACTCGGGCGTCAGCAGACCGATCAGCCGTTCGACGATCCCCTCGTCCCGCCGCCGCGCCAGCCCGACCAGCGCTTCGCCGCGCACATCGATGTCCGGATCGTCCAGGTTCCTGCGCAGCGCCGCGCGGATCGCGGGCGTGTCGTCCATGCGCAGCGAGCCAAGCCCGAAAGTCGCCCAGTCCCGCACCTCGGCGGACGGATCCGTCGCGAGGCGGATCAGGCCCTCGATCGCCTCCGGCTCCTCATAGGAGCCGAGCGCCACCGCGACCTGCCATCGCATCTGGCTGTCCGGACTGGCCGAGAGTCGCAGCAGCGCCTCGACGCTCGCCGCATGCGGACGGTGCCCCAGACCGGCCACCGCCGCGCGCACCACGTCATGATGCGGATCGGACAGCCCGTGCAGCAGCAGCTGATGGGTCTCCGCCTCCGCGTACATCGCGAGCTGCCCCTGCACCTTGTGCATCAGCTGCCCGGCGATGGCCAGGCCGACTGCGCGCCGGCGAGCCCGCAGGCTCGTGCACAGCGCGGTGATCGTCGCCAGCAGCTGCGGCGACCCCCGCACGTGCAGTGCCTGCACCGCGCGCCAGCCATCGTCGGCATGCCAATGCCTCAGCGCATGACGCAACAGGCGATCGACGCTGAAGGACTTCAACCGGTTGCGGGCAAGGCGTTTCATCGGCGCGAGTCTCGAAGACGCGATGTGCCGACTCTACTGGCAGTGCTGAAGCCTCTTTCAGCGCGTCGCCGTTTCCTCATCCCCCGTCGGCAACCGCAGCGCTCCGGTGTTGTAGTCGTACTCGAACACCTCGCCGTGCCGCGCCCAGGTCACCGCCGTCTGCAGCACCGCATCCGCCTCGGTGTCGTCGAGGTGCTCGCTCAGCAGTCTCAGCACCGGCTTGTCCGGCATCACGCCGCTGGGCTCCTGCTCCAGGCTGTGCCGGATGTGCGCGATCAGCGGCACATGGGCGAGCAACTGTTGACCGAAGAGATCGCGCCGCAGTCCATGCGCACCTTCCACGTACCGCCGCCCCAGCGGCGTCAGCTGCAGGTCGCCGCTGTCGAGCTGCGCCAGCCCCAGCAGCGCCAGCGCGTGCGCGACCGGCAGCAACTCGGAGTCCGGCAGCCCCGCTTCCTCGCACAGCTGCGGCAGGTCCGCGCGGCCGTCGAAGGGCGGCTCGGCCAGCAGCTCCAGCAGGCCGTCCATCCGCGCCACGTCCGCCGCCGGCAGGCGCTCGGCCAGCGGCGCCGGCGCCGTGGCGGCGTCGACCGTGCCCGCCGCGCGTGACGGCCTCGCCGCGCCCGCGGTCATCAGCGCATAGACCTCGTCGATCAGCGCGCGCACGTCGGCGCTCTCCGGGTCGCGCGGCCGCGGCAACTGCACCGACAGCTGGCAACGGATCCTTCCCGGATCGCTCGCGAAGATCAGCACGCGGTCGGCCATCATCACGGCCTCCTCGATGTTGTGCGACACGACCAGCATCGCCCGCGTCGGCATGTGACCGCCGTCCCAGAGCTCGAGGATGTCCTCGCGCAGGCGCTCGCCGGTCAGTACGTCCAGCGCCGAGAACGCCTCGTCCATCAGCAGCACGTCCGGCTCGGTCACCAGCGCCCGCGCGATGCCGACCCGCTGCCGCATCCCGCCCGACAGCTCGCGCGGCAGCGCGCCCTCGAAGCCGCTCAGGCCGATCAGCGCGATCGCCGCCTCGGCCTTGGCCTCGCGCGCGGCCTTGGCCACGCCGCGCGCCTCCAGCCCGATCTCGACGTTCTGCTGCACCGTCAGCCACGGGAACAGCGCGAAGGACTGGAACACCATGCTGATGCCGCGCGCCGGTCCCGACAGCGGCTGCCCGCGATATCGCACCTGGCCCGCGTCGGCCGGCACCAGCCCGGCCATGATCCGCAGCAGCGTGCTCTTGCCCGAGCCCGACTGCCCGAGCAGCGCGACGATCTCGCCTTCGCGCAGGTTGAAATCGACGTCCGCCAGCACGGGACGCGGATGGCCGTCGGCCGAGCGGAAGCGCTTGCCCACGCCGTGGAGTTCGATGATGGATGCGGTCATGCCGGTCTCCTCACAGATCGCAGTTCACAGATGCATGCGGTCTTCGGCCAGCCGGTACAGGCGGCGCCAGACGAAATGGTTCAGGCCCATCACGAAGATGCACATCACGCCGATGCCCAGCGCGATCCGCGGGAAGTCGCCCTTGGCGGTCATCTCCGCGATGTAGCTGCCCAGGCCGTGCGCCTTGAGCGTGGTGTCGCCCCAGGAGACGTACTCGGCCACGATGCTCGCGTTCCAGGAGCCGCCGCTGGCGGTGATCGCGCCGGTGACGAAGCTCGGGAACACCGCCGGCAGCAGGTAGCGGCGCCATTTCAACCAGCCGCTCAGGCCCAGGTTGCGCGCCGCGTGGCGCAACTCGGCGGGGATGTTGGACGCGCCGGCGATCACGTTGAACAGCAGGTACCACTGCGTGCCGAAGATCATCAGCGGCGAGAGCCAGACGTCCGGGTTGAGCTTCCAGCGCACGATCAGCACGACGGCCACCGGGAACAGCAGGTTGGCCGGGAACGCCGCGAGGAATTGGGCCACCGCCTGCAGTCGCCCCGACCAGCGCGGATTCATGCCGATCCAGATGCCGACCGGCACCCAGACCAGCGCCGCCAGCGCGATCAGCACCAGCACGCGCACCAGCGTCAGCATGCCGAGTCCGAAGACGTGGCCGGCCTCGGACCAGCCGACCTCGGTGTGGACGAAGCGGACCAGGTGGTACAGCGCCACCATCACCGCCGCGGCCACGACCGCGTCCCAGGCGCGCGTCCAGGTCGCGCTGGCGATGCGCGGCCGGGCGCGGATCGAGGTGCCGTCGTGATGACGGCGGAACCAGATCATGCTGCCTTCGAGCCGGTCCACCAGCCAGGCCGCCGAACGGCGCGTGAACGAGGTGCGGCGCAGCCAGTTCAGCATCCATGAGTTCGGCGCGGCGTCGGTGCCGCTGTCCTCGAAGCGGAACTTGTCCGCCCACGCGACCAGCGGCCGGAACACGAGCTGGTCGTAGAGCACGATGCCCACGAGCATCGCGACGATCGCCCAGCCGATCGCGCCGAGGTCGCGGGCCTCGATCGCCATCGCGATGTAGGACCCGACGCCGGGCAGCTTGATGCTCTGGTCGGAGACCGAGATCGCTTCCGACGCGACGACGAAGAACCAGCCGCCGGACATCGACATCATCATGTTCCACAGCAGGCCCGGCATCGCGTAAGGCAGCTCCAGCCGCCAGAAGCGCTGCCAGCCGGAGAGCTGGAACACGCGCGCCGCCTCGTCGAGTTCCGACGGCACCGTGCGCAGCGACTGGTACAGGCTGAAGGCCATGTTCCAGGCCTGCGAGGTGAAGATCGCGAAGATCGCCGCGCACTCGACGCCCAGCAGGTTGCCGGGGAAGAGGGCGATGAAGCCGGTCACCGTGATCGACAGGAAGCCCAGGATCGGGATCGACTGGAGGATGTCGAGCATCGGCACCAGCACCTTCTCGGCGGCACGGACCTTGGCCGCGAGCACCGCGAAGACCGCGCTGAACAGCAGCGCCAGCACCATCGCCGCAAGCATCCGCAGGTTGGTGCGCAGCAGGTAGTAGGGCAGGTGGGACGGGTCCAGCGACAGCGGCAGCGGATCGCCCAGCGCGAACGGGCGCGCCATCTGCGCGGCCCCGTAGGCCAGCAGCACGAGCAGCGCCAGCACCAGCGGCAGCAGCGCCCAGTCCCAGCGGTTGGTGCCCGCCTCGACGACCGGGCGGGGGAAGAATTGGCGGCGGTCCATGAGCTTGCCTTTTTGTTCTGCATGGATTCCAGGGAACAGACGGCCTCCTGGGCCCCCCGCACGAAGGTGCGCAGGATGCCTGGGGTGGCCTTCAGAAACCTGTCCCGTTTCTGATGGGAGTCTGTCTGGGGGAGATCGCCCACCTGACTCGGGTGAGCGTCGGCCGCGAGGTCATGGGGCCCCCGCGGCAAGCGCGGGAACCCCACGACCTCCCGTCCCCCATCGTCGCCTTACTGCAGCGGATTTGCTACCGAGGACTCCGGGAGGTTCTTCAGGGCGGTGGCGGTGTCGAAGAATGAGTTCAGCAGGAGACTGTCCCGGCGTTCCTTGAGGCAGTAGATGTGCGTCTCGGTGAAGGCGGGATCGCCGTCGATGCGCACGGGGCGGAAACGGGCGTCGGGGATGAACTCGGCCTCGGAGACGACGCCGATCCCGATGCCGCGCGCGGCCGCTTCCCGCAGCGCCTCGCGGCTGCCGATCTCCATCGCGACGCGCGGCGCGATGCCGGCCTGCCGCAAGGCCGTTTCGAGCGCGCGGCGCGTGCTCGATCCGTCCTCGCGCTGCAGCAGCGGCTGGTTTTCCAAGGCTTGCAACGGAACGCTCTCGTGCTTCGCGAAAGGGTGATCGAGATGCACGAACAGGATGATCGCGTGCCGCGCGTACGCCATCGTCTCGAAGCCCGGCGCGTCATGGAAACGCGCCAGCACGCCGACGTCGATCACGTAGTTCTCCAGGTCCCCGAAGACCTGCGCCGAGTTGCCCAGCCGGATCGACACGTCCACCTTCGGGTAGCGCTGGCGGTAGGCGTCCACCATCTCGATCACGTGGAACGGGCCCACCGCGCCGAGCTTGAGCTGACCCCGCGTGAGCTCGCCGCAGTCGTGCAGCAGGTTGTAGGCCTCGACCTCCAGGGCGGCCAGCTGCCGTGCGATCGGCAGCAGCTGATGGCCGACGCTGGTCAGCTCGATCCGGTGGCCGCGCCGGTGGAAGAGCTCCACCTTGTGCTGCTGCTCCAGCCCCTGCACCTGCGTCGTCAAGGTGGGCTGCGACAGGCCCAGCGCCCGCGCCGCGGCGCTGAAGCTGCCATGGCGGGCGACGGCGAGGAAGGCGCGGAGCTTGGCGGCCGACATGGGTATAGAGACTCTCGATGATTTCGTGCGGTTCGCGATATTGATTCGATCGAGTGACGGTCACGTGACGTTCCTACGCTGCGGGGGCTTTATTCCTCAACCCGCTCGTTTGAGCCTGGAGCCTTCATGACCCTGATCCTTTCCCTGAAACGCCAGGCGGCCGCGCTGCGCGCGCTGGGCGCCGCCCTGGCCCTGGCGGCGCTCGCGCCGGTCGCCGGCGCCCAGACCGCGCCGTCGCCGCTGGCGTCGTTCACGCGCACGATCAACGCCGCGATCTCGGGCTACAACCGGGAGCACCTGACCGCCGTCACCCCGGAAGCCTGCGCCGCCGCGTGCCTGAACGACTCGCGCAAGTCCTGGTGCGTCAGCTTCGACTTCTACAAGAACGCCCAACAGTGCGACCTCAGCGACAAGCGCGCCGCCGATGTCGGCGGCCTGAAGACCGACTACGCCGGCAATCCGTATGACCATTACTCGCTGATTCCCGGCCCGGGCGTGCCCAATCCCATCGTGGGCCCGAACGGTCGCAAGCATGTGCTCGTGGTCGGCATCGACGGGTTGCGCGGCGACGCGCTGTTCTGCGCCGGCTGCGTCGCGACGCCGGCGCTCAGCGCGCTCGCCGGTAGCGGCGCATTCCACGGCAACGTGCTCGCGGGCGGCTCGCAGGCCACGCTCAGCGGCCCCGGCTGGGGCACGCTGTTCACCGGCTTCTGGGCCGACCAGCACGGCGTCACCAGCAACGACATCGCGTTGCCGCTGAAGAAGCCGCACCTGTTCGATCGCATCAAGACGGCCTATCCGACGGCCACCGTGGCGGTCGTCGGCGACTGGGCCAACATCACCGGCAACCTGAAGCCCGCGGGCGCCGACTTCGTGGTGGCGAATGCGGCCAAGAACTCGCAGCAGGCCACCAACGCCGTCAAGGGCTGGCTGTCCTGGACGAATCCGCCGACGGCGATCTTCTACTACCTGCACAACGTGGACATCCACGCCGCCAGCTACGACCCGTTCAACGCGTACTACCAGTCCAAGATCGCGGGTGAGGACGCGCAGATCCAGCAGGTGCTGGACGCGCTCGCGGCGCGGCCGACCTACGCCGCGGAGGAGTGGCTGATCGTCGTCGTCTCCGACCACGGCGGCACGGGCAGCGGCCACGGCGGACAGAGCGCCGGCGAACGCGATGCGACGCTGATCCTCACCAACAGCTACCGCAATCCGACGAAGCCGGCCTACTGCCAGGGCGACCTGACCGGCACGACGCTGCCGCAGACCGGCGCGCTGACGCCGCACGTGCTCGACTTCCTGGGCCTGCCCAACGACACGGCGGGAACGAAGCACCCGGCCTGCGGCCAGCACTGACCCTTCGCCAAGCCTCCGTCGCATCCATAGATCACCTCAATGGTTTGATCATGAATTCAACATGGCATCGATGGATGTCCTGTCATGTTGGATTCATAGAGTGGCGGCATCCGCTCACCACTCCCTGGATGCCGCCATGCGCCACGTCCCCCACGTCCCCCACGCCCCCCAAGCCCGCTCGTCCGTTCTCCGGCGCGCCGTCCTGGCCGCTGCCGTCGCCGTCGCGGCGGGGCTGCCGGCCGTGTCTTCCGCCCAGCAGCAGACGCTGACGATCGGCCTGATCCCGGCCGAGGACTCGCAGGCGATGATCGAATCCAGCCGCCAGGTGCTGGACGCGCTGCAGCAGCAGCTCGGCATGACGGTGAAGCCCTTCGTCGCCACCGACTACAACGGCGTCATCGAGGCGCTGCGCTCGAAGAAGCTGGACGTGGCCTACCTCGGTCCGTTCTCGTACGTGCTGGCCAGCTCGGTCGCGAACGTCGAGGCCTTCTCGGTCGCGGTCACGAAGAAGACCGGCCAGAGCGCCTACAAGAGCGTGATCCTCGCCCGCAAGGACAGCGGCGTGCACACGGTCGCCGAGTTGAAGGGAAAGAACTTCGCCTTCGTCGACCCGAGCTCCGCCTCCGGCCATCTGTTCCCGAAGGCCGGCCTGCAGCAGGCGGGCTATGACCCGGACGCGCTGTTCGGCCGCGTGCTGTTCTCCGGCTCACATGACGCCAGCATCCTGGCGGTCGCCAACAAGAAGGTCGACGCGGCCGCCGTCGCCGACCGCATCTTCGCCAGCGCCGTCGCCAAGGGCACGGTGAAGCAGGACGACTTCGTCGTGCTGTGGTCGTCCAAGCCCATCCCCGAATCGCCGATGGTCTGGCGCAAGGACCTCGATCCCGCGCTGAAGGACAAGCTCGCCAAGGCGCTGGCCAACCTGAAAGACGTGAAGTGGGGCGACCAGGGCGTGCTCAACGGCTTCCAGCCGACCAACGACGCCGCCTACGACGTCGTCCGCGACACGGCCAAGGTGCTCAAGCTCGACCTGCGGAGCATGAAGTGATCACGCTGCGCGGCGTCACCAAGCGCTTCGGCGACAACGCCGTGCTGCGCGGCGTGGACCTGGATGCGAAGGCCGGCGAGTTCCTCGTCGTGCTCGGCCCGTCGGGCGCGGGCAAGTCCACGCTGCTGCGCTGCATGAACCGGCTGGCGCAGCCGGACGCCGGGGCGATGACGATCGCGGGCCTGGACGCGATGTCCGGCTCGCGCGCCGCCGATCTGCGCGAACTGCGACGCCGCGTCGCGATGGTGTTCCAGCATCACCACGTGGTGCCGCGCCTGAGCGCGGTGAAGAACGTGCTGACGGGGCGGCTCGGCGCAGTGTCGACCTGGAGCTCGGTGCTGCAGCTGTTCCGCGCCGCGGACGTGACGCTGGCGTTGGAGTGCCTGGATCGCGTCGGCCTCGAGCACAAGGCGCAGGAACGCACCGACTCGCTGTCCGGCGGCCAGATGCAGCGCGTGGGCATCGCCCGCGCGCTGGCGCAGCGCCCGCAGGTGATCCTCGCCGACGAGCCGGTGGCCAGCCTGGATCCGCACACCGCGCGCCAGGCGCTCGGCTACCTGAAGCAGGCGTGCCGCGAACTCGGCATCACCGTCGTCTGCAACCTTCACCAGGTCGATTACGCGAAGGAATTCGGCGACCGCATCGTCGGGCTGTCGCAGGGTCGTGTCTTGTTCGACCGGTTGCCGGGCGAGCTGTCCGATGCGGAGCTTCATGAGCTTTACGCCGGTGGCGCCGGCCGCGCTGGTCACACCGGCCTGCAGCTCATCGAGCCCGTGGCGGTCGAAGAGGAAAGGAAAACCGCTTGACGACGATGAATGCCGTCGACCGTGCCGCCGCCGACCGCTATCGCTGGCTGGTCGGCCTGCCCACGACGCCGGGCGGCTGGACGAAGCTGCTGGCCGCGATGGTGCTGGGCCTGTGGGCGCTGCAGTGGAGCGCCAGCGGCGCGCAGTTGAGTCCGTCGGAGCTCGCGAACGGCCTGCCCCAGATCGCCGACTTCCTGAGCCGCACGTGGCCGCCGGACTGGCGCATCCTCGACCGGCTCTGGGCGCCGGCGTTGGAGACGATCCAGATCGCGGTGTGGGGCACGCTGCTGGGCGCGGTCGCCGCGGTGCCGGTGTCCTTCCTCGCGGCGCGCAACCTGTAGGGGCCGCGCTGGCTGTACCAGCTCACGCGGCAGGGCCTGAACGTGACGCGCAGCATCAACGAGCTGATCCTGGCGTTGGTGTTCGTGTCGGCGGTGGGACTGGGGCCGTTCCCCGGCGTGCTGGCGCTCGCGGTGCACGGCGCGGGGATGCTCGGCAAGTTCTTCGCCGAGGCGATCGAGGAGATCGACCAGGGGCCGCTCGAGGCGCTGCGCGCCACCGGCGCCCGGCCGCTGCAGGTGATCGTCTTCGGCGTGCTGCCGCAGGTGGTGACCGCGTGGATCGCCGTCGTGCTGTACCGCTTCGAGGTCAACCTGCGCTCGGCCACGGTGCTCGGCATGGTCGGCGCGGGCGGGCTGGGTTTCGAGCTCGTGGGCAGCCTCAAGCTGTTCAAGTACCCCGAGACCGCGACCTGCATCATCGTGATCACCGTGATGGTGGTCGCCGCGGACTTCGTGTCGAGCCAGCTGCGCCGCGCGATCCAGGACAGCGGCCGGCATTGAGAACGAGGACAACGACGTGAACGTGTGGAAGTTTCACAACCCGGTCGATGTGCGGGCCGGCATCGGCGCGCTGGAACTGCTGCCCGACTTGGTCGGCGAGCGCGATGCGCTGCTGATCGCCTTTCCGGAGGCCGAGCCGCTGGGGCTGGTCGGTCGGGTCAGGGCGATGCTCGGCGACCGCCTGGTGGCGGTGGAGACCGACATCTCCCCGAACCCCGATGTCCGCTGGCTCGCGCCGCTGTACGAGCGCCTGTGGCGCGACCACGGCGGCGCGCGCTGCGTGATCGCGCTGGGCGGCGGCAGCAGCATCGACGCGGCGAAGGCGATGCTCACCGCCACGCCGTCGGGCCGCTTCGACGAGCTGCTCGACCATCTGGTCGATCCGAAGGCGGCACCGCTGCCGGTGAACGGTCCGCATCGCGCGCTGATCGCGATCCCGACGACCGCGGGCACCGGCAGCGAGGTCACGCCCTGGGCCACGCTGTGGGACGCGGGGCGCTCGCGCAAGCATTCGCTGCACCTGCCGTGGACCTGGCCGGAAGCCGCCCTCGTCGACCCGTCGCTGATGGTCAGCCTGCCCGCGAGCGCCACGCTGGCCAGCGGACTGGACGCGCTGTCGCATGCGCTGGAGTCGCTGTGGAACGTGCATCGCAACCCGGTGTCGTCCAGCCTCGCGGCGAGCGCCGCGCGCGCCATCGTCGCCACGCTGCCCGCGCTGCTGCGCGAGCCGCGCCGGCTCGACCTGCGCGAAGCGCTCGCGATCGCCGCGCTGCAGGCGGGCATGGCCTTCTCCAACACGAAGACGGCGCTGGCGCACTCCTTGTCCTACGACATCACCTTGACGCGCGGCACCGTGCACGGCATCGCGTGCTCGTTCAGCCTGCCGCGCGTGATGCGGCTGGCCTTCGGGCGCGACGCGGCGCTGGATGCGCAACTGCTGGCGATCTTCGACGCGGCCGATGCCGACGGCGCGGTCGCCGCGCTGGAGCATTTCCTCGACGCGCTCGGCGTCTCCACCGATCCCGCCGACTACGGCATCGCGCCCGCCGACTGGGACGCGCGCGTCGAACAGGCGCTGCGCGGTCCGCGCGGTCGCAACTTCATCAAGGCCTACGCATGAACACGCTCTATCCCCATCTCCAGGCGGTCATCTTCGACTGGGCCGGCACGCTGGTCGACCATGGCTCGTTGGCGCCGACGCAGATCTTCGTCGACGCGTTCGCGACCTTCGGCATCACGCTGACGCTCGACGAGGCCCGCGGCCCGATGGGCCTGTCCAAGCGCGATCACATCCGCACGCTGCTCGAGGACGCGTCGCTGCAGGCGCAATGGCAGGCGCGCGTCGGCCGCCCGTCGACCGCCGCCGACATCGACGCGATCTACGAGCGCTTCATGCCGATGCAGATCGAGAAGGTCGGGCGCTACTCGCAGCCGATTCCCGGCGCGGTCGAGATGCTGGCCGCGCTGCGTCGTGCGGGGTTGAAGATCGGCTCCTGCTCGGGCTATCCGCGCCAGGTGCTGGATGTGCTGCTGCCGCAGGCGAAGGCCGATGGCATCGCGGCGGACCACGTCGTCGCCGGCGACGAACTGGCCGCCGGTGGCCGGCCGGGCCCCTTCATGGCGCTGGCGAACGTGCTGGCGCTGGGCATCGGCGACGTGCGCGCCTGCGTGAAGGTCGACGACACGACGCCGGGCATCGAGGAAGGCCGCCGCGCCGGCATGTGGACCGTCGGCCTCAGCCTGTCGGGCAATGAGACGGGCCTGACCTTGGCGCAACTGCAGGCGCTGCCGGATGCCGAAGTCGTGGCGAAGCGCGCCGCCGCCACACAGCGCCTCACGGCGGCGGGCGCGCATCTGGTGATCGACTCGGTTGCCGACTTGCCGAAGGCGCTGGCTGAGCTCGATGCGAGGATGGCGCGCGGATTGACGCCCTGAGGCGCTTCCCCTCCAATGCCTGCTTCCTTCTTCGGGACGCAAGACATGGCTTGGACTCTCTTCGGATCGGCCGCCTCCGGATCGACCGCGGTGGAAGCGGCGCTGACGCTGCTCGGCATTGATTTCGACCTGATCGAGGGCGCGACCTGGGAGGCCGAGGCCGCCCGGGTGCGCGTGGGCGCGGCCAATCCGATGCGGCAGATCCCGACGCTGGTCGATGCCGACGGCCGCGTGATGACCGAGAGCGCCGCGATCCTGATCCACCTCGCCGACACGCATCCGCAGGCGCGGCTCGCGCCGGCGATCGACGATCCGCGGCGCGCGGAGTTCCTGCGCTGGATGGTGTTCGTGTCGTCGGCGATCTATTCGCTGCACTGGATCAAGCCGGACGTGACCCGCATCGGCGCGCGGCCCGATCAGCGCGACCAGGTGGTCGACGCGGTCCATGACCGCATCGCGTTCTGCTGGGGCGTCATGGACGCGCAGATGACGCCGGGACGCTACCTGCTCGGCGACGAGCTGTCGGTGCTGGACTTGTACGTGACGGTGGTGTCGCGCTTCGGGCCGTGGCGGGAGCGCTTCCACGAAGTCGCGCCGACGATGTCCCCGATCGTCCGCCGCGTCGACGCCGACCCGCGCCTGCAGGACTTCTGGGCGGCGCGTTTTCCGCTCGACGAGGATTGACCTTCACGGCGTGCGAAGCGCGTGCGCGCCCTGGCAGGCACGCGCGATGGCGCTCCTATCATCGACGGCGAACTCCCTGACTCCATGAGGTCGCCGTGTCCGTCAACCCTTCGTCCGCCAGTCCCTCGTCCGGTTCCCCCCGTCGATTGCTCGTCCTGATGCCGACGGCGGAAGAACATCTGGCGCAGTTCCGCGCGCGCTACGACGTGATCTACGCGCCGACGGCCGAAGCGCGCGCGAAGGCGGTCGCCGAGCACGGCGCCGACATCGAGATCGTCCTGACCATCGGCGCTGTCGGCCTGCGCGCCGACGAGATCGCGGCGATGCCCAAGCTCCGCGCCGCCGCGGCGCAGGGGGCCGGTTACGAGGCGATCGACCTGGCCGCCGCCAAGGCGCGTGGCCTCACGTTGTGGAACGGTGCGGGCACCAACGATTCATGCGTCGCCGACCACGCGATGGCGCTGCTGCTGGCCTCCGTGCGCGCGCTGCCGCAGCAGGAGCAGGCCCTGCGCGCCGGACTGTGGCGCGACGCGCTGCCGCTGCGTCCGAGTGTCAACGGGCGCAAGCTCGGCATCCTCGGCATGGGCACGATCGGACTGCGCATCGCCAGGCGCGCGCTGGCCTTCGACATGGAGGTCGGTTATCACAACCGTCGCGAGCGCAACGACTCGCTGGGCTGCCAGTACTTCGGCTCGGCGCTCGAGCTGGCGCAGTGGGCGGACTTCCTGATCGTCGCCGCGCCGGGCGGCCCGACCACGAAGCACATCGTCAACGCCGAGGTGCTGAAGGCGCTCGGCCCGCAGGGTCACGTCGTCAACATCGCCCGCGGCAGCCTGGTCGACACGGCCGCGTTGGCTGCGGCCTTGGCGGCCGGCGAACTCGGCGGCGCGGCGCTCGACGTCTACGAGTCGGAGCCGAAGCCGCCGGAGGCGCTGCTCGGTTTCCCGAACGTGATCCTCACGCCGCACATCGCGGGCTGGTCGCCGGAGTCGGTGCAAGCCACGGTCGACCTGTTCCTCGAGAACGCCCGGCGCTGGGAAGCCGGCGAGCCGGTGCTCACCCCGCTGTAGTCGACATCGCGTCCAGCCGCGCCACGGCGTCGGCGGGAAGCGTCAGCGAGGCCGCCTGCAGGTTCTGCCGCAGGTGATCGACCGACGAGGTGCCCGGGATGAGCACGAGGTTGGGCGAGCGCTGCAGCAGCCAGGCCAGCGCCACCTGCATCGGCGTCGCGCCGAGTTCGGCGGCGACGGCCGACAGCGTCTCCGACTGAAGCGGCGAGAAGCCCCCGAGCGGGAAGAACGGCACGAAGGCGATGCCTTGCCCCGCCAATTGATCGAGCAGCGCGTCGTCGTTGCGGTGCGCCAGGTTGTACTGGTTCTGGACGCAGACGATCTCGACGATCTTGCGGGCATCGGCGACCTGGCGTGCCGTCGCGTTGCTCAGGCCGATGTGGCGGATCAGGCCTTGCCGCTGAAGCTCGGCCAGCGCGGTCAGCTGCGGCTCCAGCGAGCCTTCCGCCGGGCCGTGCACGTCGATCATGCTGCGCAGGTTGACGACGTCGAGCACGTCCAGGCCCAGGTTCCGAAGGTTGTCGTGGACCTGCTGCGTCAGCGCCTCGGCCGACTGCGCGGGTTGCCAGGAGGCGTCCTCGCCGCGCCGGGCGCCGACCTTGGTGACGATCGTCAGGCTGTCGCGATAGGGGTGGAGCGCCTCGCGAATGATCTGGTTGGTGACATGCGGGCCGTAGAAATCGCTGGTGTCGATGTGATCGACGCCGAGCGCGACCGCTTCTCGCAGCACGGCGACGGCGGCGGCTCGGTCCTTCGGCGGACCGAAGACGCCGGGCCCGGCCAGTTGCATCGCGCCGTAGCCGATGCGCGTCACCGTGCGGGTGCCCAGCTTGAACGTGCCGGCCTGGTCGAGGAGGCGGGAAGGGGTGCTGCTCATGGGGGAGTCCTTCAATGCTTCGGAGGGAGTTCGGGAGAACGTCGAATGAACTTCGGGGGAGATCGGCGACGTCGTGGAAGGACTGTAGGCAGCGCGCAGTCGTACGATAAGGGGATCGAATCCGCACGGGCTGTGCGAAATCAAGGACAGTGAGATGGAACTGGGCGATCTGTCGGCCTTCCTCGCCGTGGCGCGATCGGGCGGCTTCCGGGAGGCTTCGCGGCAGTCGGGCATGAGTCCGTCAGGACTGAGCGAGGCGGTGCGTCGGCTGGAGACCAGGCTCGGCGTCCGGCTGCTGCATCGGAGCACCCGCAGCGTCGCGCCGACCGAAGCCGGTGCACGCCTGCTGGACCGACTCGGACCGGCACTGGGCGAGGTCGAGGCGGCACTCGACGTCGTCAACGGTTTCCGCGAGCGGCCGGCCGGCACGCTGCGGCTCAATGTGCCGGCGAGTGCCGCGCGGCTCGTGCTGCCCAAGATCGTCCCGGCATTCCTGAAGGCGTACCCGGACATCAAGCTCGACATCACCGTCGAGGAGAGCTTTGTCGACGTCCTCGCCGCCGGCTGCGATGCCGGCATCCGCTATGAGGAGCGGCTGGAGCAGGACATGATCGCAGTGCCTATCGGCCCGCGGACGCAACGCATGGTCACGGCGGCATCGCCGGCCTACCTCGCCGAGCACGGCCAGCCGGCACATCCGCGTGACCTGCTCGCCCACCGCTGCCTGCGAGGCCGCTTCCCGAGCGGAACGATGCCCGCCTACGAGTTCCAGCGCGAAGGCGAAGTCGTCACCGTCGATCCCGACGGTCCGATGATCGTGCGCCTGGGCGGCGGCCTGGACCTGGCGATCGACGTGGCGGTCGCGGGTGGCGGCGTCATCCAGACCTTCGAGGATTGGGTGCGACCGCACCTGGACAGCGGCGCGCTCGTGCCGGTACTCGAGGACTGGTGGGTGTCCTTCAGCGGTCCGTTCCTCTACTACCCGGGCCGGCGCTACCTGCCCGCGCCGTTGCGTGCCTTCGTCGACTTCGTGAAGGACGGACAGGCTGCACCGGATGGATGGGGCGGACAAAAAAAGTCCGCCGCTTGAGCAACGTCCAGGACCGGGGTCAGGCGTTGCTCAAGTCGAGCGGACGAAAGGTGTGAGAACTGAAAATGGCCCCTCGAAGCAGGGACCGTGGCTCCGCGAACGGAACGCTGGAGGCGAAGGGCTCGCCAGGCTGAGCTAGGATCTCAACCCAGCAGACCCGTCGCCAGTCCGAGGCAGGACATGACGCCGATGCAGACCACCCAGGCATCCGCGTTGTTCAACGAAGACCAGACCGTTTGCTTGAGCATCTGCATGACCATCTCCTGCTGCAGCCGGGTTGGCTGCGATGGATGGAAATATACTGTATGCCCATACAGTATTCAACAGGGAAGCGCCGGATTGTGCGCGCCTTGCGACAGACGCCTCGGATTCAGCCGGCCCTTCAACGGTGGCGCTTCGCCCGGCACTCCGGGTTCGAGCACAGCCCGTACAGCGCGAGCGCATGCTCGACCAGCTCGTAGCCCCGCTCTTCGGCGATCTCGCGCTGACGCTGCTCGATGCCGGCGTCGTAGAACTCCTCCACCCGGCCGCAGGCCAGGCACACCATGTGGTCATGGTGCTGGGCGGAGTTGAGCTCGAACACCGCCTTGCCCGATTCGAAGTGCTGCCGCGCCAGCAGCCCCGCCTCGACGAACTGCATCAGCACCCGGTACACGGTCGCCAGGCCGATGTCCGCGCCGTCCAGCAGCAGCGCCCGGTAGACGTCCTCGGCGCTGAGGTGGCGCTGGTCCGATTGCTCGAAGATCTGCAGCACCTTGATGCGCGGCAGGGTGGCCTTCAGGCCGCTGGATTGCAGGCTCTCGATCTGGTGCTTGGGGGAATCGGGCTTGTGCGAGTCAGGCATGTGCGGTGAGTGTGATCGTGCGGACTGGCGATCAGGCGGCCGCGGTTTCGGGATTCTTGGCGTCGTCCAGGTCGTCGGCGGTCGAGGCCGACGCGCCCTTCGCGCCCTTCTTGTCTTTCCTGGCGCCCTGCGGCTTGCGCACCCACAGGTAGAGGCCGCTGCCGAGCACGACGATGGTCGCCACGTCCAGCAGCGCCCACAGGATCTTCATCGGCATGCCGCCGTAGTCGCCGAAGTGCAGCGGCTGCGACACCAGCAGCGCCGTCAGGTACCACGGCAGCTCCGGCGCCGCCGTGAGCTGCGAGGTCTTCGCGTCGATCAGCAGCGGCTGCAGCAGCTTCGACGTCAACGGCGTCGTGCCCTTCAGGAAGAAGGTGTTGTGGTGCGGGCTCGAGAAGGCGGTGCCGGGGAACGCGATGAACGAGACCTTGCGCTGGGCGCCGACCTGCATCGCCGTGTCCATCGACCCCTGCAGCGGCGCGCGCTCGGCAGCGGTGAGCAGCGGCTGGTCCTTGTACGGCGCCAGCAGCGCGGTGACCTTGTCGTACTGCCAGTACTGCACCAGCAGCTCCGCCCAGGTGTTGATCATCCCGGTCGCACCGACGACGAAGCACCACACCAGCGTCACGATGCCGACCAGGTTGTGCAGGTCCAGCCACTTCACGCGTGTCGAGCGGTCCTTGCGCACGGCGCCGAAGTCGAGCTTGCGCATGAACGGTGCGTAGAGCACCACGCCGCTGACCAGCGCGATCAGCAGCAGCAGGCCCATCAGGCCGAGGAAAAGCTTGCCCGGCAGACCCGCGAACAGGTCGACGTGCAGCCGGAACATCAGGTCCATGAAACCTTCGCCGATGCGGTACTCGCGCACCGCCAGGCCCGTTCGGGCATCGACGGCGACCGACTTGAACTGATCGGTCGGCGCCGGCGTCGGGGCCAGCGTGAACCACCACAGGCGCGGGTCGTCCTCGTTCTCTCCGGCGTACTGGATCACCATCGTCGGATGGACCGCGTTGGCCGCCTTGGCCATCACGTCCAGCGACACGCGCTGCTTGTCCATCGCGGCGGGCAGTTCGGGCGCCTCGATCTCGTCGCCGAGCAGGTGACCGATCTCGTGATGGAAGATCAGCGGCAGGCCGGTCAGGCACAGCAGCAGCATGAACAGCGTGCAGACCAGGCTCGTCCACTTGTGAAGCCAGGTCCAGACGCGGATGGCGCGCGAGCTCAGCATCGTCGTGTCCTCAGGCCTTGCGTTGGGAGCGCTGCGGCCGCCACGCGTACCAGGCGATGACCGCCACCGGCACGCCAAGGCCGACCCAGGACCAGGCATCGCCCCAGTCGTCCGACACCAGCGCGGTGAGCAGGCCGGAGGTGCTCAGCAGGCCCAGCGCGATCGGCCAGGCCCAGAGACGGCGGGATTCGGGAGACAGCATCGGACGGCGCCAAGTTTGCAAATAACAATTATTCGCATTCTATGGCGAAGCGCCGCTCCGGAAAGGGGGCGTCAGCGGGAATCGGCGGGGGGGCCCCGCCTGCCTCAGGCCGTCACGCGGGCCACGGCGGCAGGGCTGAGGCGCTCGGCGCGCGCCGCGTCCTGGCGGGCCAGGTACTGGTGGATGCTGGCGACGACCTGTGCGCCTTCGCCGATCGCCCCGCCGACGCGCTTCACCGAACCCGAACGCACGTCGCCGACCGCGAACACGCCGGGGATGCTGGATTCCAGCGGCTCCGGCTTGTACTCGGACAGCGGGCAGGCGCAGGCGCGGCCGGTGATGATGAAGCCGGCCTGGTCGAGCTCCAGGCCGCATTCGGCGATCAGGCCGGTCTCCGGCTCGGCGCCGATGAACATGAAGAGGTGCTGCAGCGCCAGTCTGCGTTCCTGGCCGTTGCGGCGGTCGCGCCAGCTCACGGCTTCCAGCGCGTCCCCGCCTTCGAGCTGGCAGAGCTCCTGGTGCGGCAGCAGTTCGATGTTGGCCGTGCCCTGGATGCGGTCGATCAGGTAGCGCGACATCGTCGCTGCCAGCCCCGGACCGCGGATCAGCATGATGACCTTCGCCGCGTGGTTGGCGAGGAACACCGCCGCCTGTCCCGCCGAGTTCCCGCCGCCGACGATGACCACCGTCTGCCGGCTGCAGATGCGGGCCTCGATCGGCGAGGCCCAGTACCAGACGCCGCGGCCCTCGAAGCGGGTCAACTCCTCGATATTGGGCCGCCGGTAGCGCGCGCCGGTGGCGATCACCGCGGTGCGGGCGCGCACCTTGCGGCCGTCCTCGAGCGACAGGTGGAGTTCGTCCTCCATGCCTTGCCGCTCGCAGCTCATCTGCATGACCTTCGCGGGGATCAGCATGTCCGCGCCAAACTTCTGGGCCTGGACGAAGGCCCGGCCCGCCAGCGCCTGGCCGGAGATGCCGGTCGGGAAGCCGAGGTAGTTCTCGATCCGCGAACTCGCGCCCGCCTGGCCGCCGAACGAGCGGCAGTCCAGCACCAGCACCGACAGCCCCTCGGACGCCGCGTACACGGCCGACGAGAGGCCCGCCGGGCCGGCGCCGATGATGGCGACGTCGTACAGCTCGGTCCGCTCGCGCATGTCGACGATGCCCATGCAGCGCGCGACTTCATCGTCCGTCGGATCGACCAGGACCTCGCCGCCGGGGCAGATGACCAGCATCTGCACGCCCTCGGTCATGTACTGGTCGGCGAGGGCCTTGGCGTCCTCGTTCTGGTCGGGCTCCAGCTGCTGGTGCGGGTAGCCGTTGCGGCCCAGGAAGCTGCGCAGCCGCATCACCGGCGCGGACTTGCCCCGGCCGATCAGCGTCGCGCCGCTGGCGCCGGCCTCGATCAGCCCGACGCGGCGCAGGATGAAGGCGCGGGTCAGGCGCTCGCCCAGATCGGCCTCGCCGATCAGCAGCGCGCGCAGTTGCGGCGGGCTGACGTCGACGGCCTCGACCTCGGTCTCGGCGATCGCATCGATGAAGGAGGGCCGGCCGCTGAGCTGGCCGACCTCGCCGAGGAAACCGCCGGGCCCGTGCCGGTGGATCGGCGTCACGTGGCCGAGGCTGTCGCGCTGCGACACGGTGATCTCGCCGCTGAGGATCAGGATCATGCCCATGCCGGTGTCGCCGGCGCGGACGACCCATTCGCCTTGGGAATAACGCCGGAACCGGCCGAAACGCGCGACGCGCGCGATGTCGGCGACGCCGAGCGCGGGGAACATCTGGGCACCGCGCGTGTCGACGATGCTGGGCTGCTGGACCTGGACCATGGAACCTCCTGGCATCCACCCTAACCGACGCGCGTGTCAGCGGCAAGCGCCATAAGAGGGAACCTCGGGGCCCCAGGAGTCTGGCACCATGGCGGCCACTCCCTCACTCCCTGATCCGATGCCGGATCCCGCGCCATGGACCTGCCTTCCCATCAACTCACGATGACGGTGCTGATGACGCCGGACATGGCCAACTTCTCCGGCAACGTGCACGGCGGCACCATCCTGAAGCTGCTCGACCAGGTCGCGTACGCCTGCGCCAGCCGCTATGCGGGCCGCTACACGGTGACGCTGTCGGTGGACCAGGTGATGTTCCGCCAGCCGATCCATGTCGGCGAGCTGGTCAGCTTCCTGGCGACGGTGAACTACGCCGGCACCTCGTCGATGGAGATCGGCATCAAGGTCGTCACCGAGAACATCCGCGACCAGGTCGTGCGCCACGCCAACAGCTGCTTCTTCACGATGGTGGCGGTCGGCGAGGACGGGCGCCCCGTGCCGGTGCCCACGCGCACGCCGACGACCCCGGACGAGCAGCGCCGCTGGGACGCGGCGCTGGAGCGCAAGAAGCTGCGTCAGGAATTGCAGAAGCGCCACGACGAGCTGCGCAGCTCGTCGCTGCCGGGCTGAGCACCGGACCCGTCGCCTTTCGCGGGAACTTCAGTCCACGATGAAGAAGCGCCGGCCCAACTGGCGGTTCCGCTTCTCCATCGCCTTGAGCAACGCGTCCCGCCGTGACTCGGGCTGCAACTGCTCAAGCTCCGACCGACAGATGTGGATCTCCTTCACATCGCGGTCCAGCTTCAGCCGGCCATGGATCTGCGCCTCGATGTAGCCGTGTTTCTTGCCTTTGCCGTAGCGGGCCGGTACCTTGCCGACGATACCGGCGGCGGCGTCTTTCAATGTGGTCAGGCAGTTGTAGCCGACCTCATTGTTCTGGGCGTGGACGATCAGGCGGGGAAAATGGTGCCAGGTGCAGATACGCTCCGGCTTCACCATTCTGCTCCTCGATGGCGACAGGTCGCGAGCGAATGAATCGACCGACGAAAACGTGCTGACGTGCTTCATGTGTTCGGCCAGAACGAGGTAGGACTTCCCGTAAGCCTGAGCCCCTCCGCGCGGTGACTTCAGGAAATCCACCGCGCAATAGAGTGGGCGGCTGGTCCACTGGAACGAAGGATTGCCGCCGTCCCCGCCGTTGGCGGAGCGGTATTGTCCAAAGTCGCGGTAGGCGCTCCTGGCCAGCGTCTCGTGCATGCCCAGGGCCTGCTCCTCGAGCTTCGCGCGTTGCGGAACGTAGTCGGGGCGCTTTTGTATCTGGCCTGAGCGGGCGAAGCAGTTGAGGTACTCGCCACCGGAGCCGGGCGCCATGAACTCGAGCAGCCGCTCGAGCGGCATGTTGATGGTGAGCCGCGCGTCTTGCAGCACCGCGGTCATCTTGTCCAGCAGCACCTGGGCCTGCGCTGGCGCCACGCCGGTCTGGCGAAGCCGGCGCAGCGCCGCATCCCGGTCCTGTTCAAGCGTGTGCTCGCAGTCGTCGAATACCTGCCGCAGGAAGTCCGCCCTGAAGAACTGTCCGAGGATCTCGCGATGCTCGTGGCCCAGTGTCTCCAGTAACCGTCGCTCGAACGGCGGTTCGCCCGGAGTCTGTTCGGGCTGCTGGATATCGCTGTCGTTGGAAGGGAAGCCGGAGCCTGATGCGCCAGGGAATTTGACCGGAGGCATGCGCTCTCCCGATGGGGGAAAGCGATGTCAGTTGACAGACGCGTCGATCAGTTCGCCTGTCGATCTGAATTCAGGAACGCCCCGCGGCGTGTGGCTCAACCGCGCAACTGCGCGGGATCGAGATACTGCTGACGGAAGGTCTCGAAGTCGACGGTGTCCGCCGCTTCGATCGCGGCCTGCGCCTCCAGCGAGGCGCGCGCCGACTGGTCGAAGCGCGCCATCAGGCCGTCGGGCAGCGGCGCCTCCAGCATCTGGCGGCGAGACGCCTCCGACTGCGCCGCGACGAAGGCCAGGTGCGAGGACTCGTACTTCGCCGCGCATCGCCGCCAGCACGCGGGCCGACGGCAGTTGATCGGGATCGTCCCAGCGCTCGACCGCCTGCGCGAGCGCCTCGCGGTACAGCGAGCCGCCCAGGGTCGCGTCCACCTTGGCTGCGATCGGCGCGAACTCGCCCAGGAGTTCGCGGCCCCAGTCGCGCAGCGACACCTCGCCGCCGCGGCGCTCCAGCTTCAGGCCGGGTTCACGGCCGGCCGAGGCGGTGCGGTGCTGGTTGCGCGCCAGCGCGCCGAGTTCCTCCGGCGTGTCGTTCGGGCTGTCCGTCAGCCAGCAGTGCAGCAGGAAGAGGTCCAGGAAACGCATCGTGCTCGCGGCGATGCCGACCGGCTCGAACGGGTCCAGGTCCATGCAGCGGACCTCGATGTATTCGACGCCGCGCTCGCGCAGCGCGTGCAGCGGGCGCTCGCCCGAGCGGATCGTGCGCTTGGGGCGGATCGTGCCGTAGAACTCGTTCTCGATCTGCAGCAGCGTCGTCGACAGCTGGTTGTACTCGCCGCCCGGATTGACGACGCCGACCTTCTCGTAGGCCGCATACGGGCGCGTCAGCGCGTCCTGCAGCGAGGCGGCATAACCGTCGATGCTGTTGTAGCTCACCGCCAGCGAAGCCTGCGCGTCGCTCTGGTAGCCGAGGCGGCCCATGCGCAGCGAGGTGCCGTAGGGCATGTGCAGCGTGCCGTCGACCAGCGGCTGCAGGCCGTGCTCACGGCCGGCGACGAAGCTCGCGCACAGGGCCGGCGACGCGCCGAACAGCGTCAGCAGCAGGAAGGAGTGGCGGCGGAAGTTGCGGATCAGCGCGAAGTGGTCCGCGTTGTCCAGGCCCGGCATCGACCAGTTGTAGTGGATGCCGGAGATGGTCTGCATGCGCCGCCCGTAGCGGTGCCCCAGTCCCATGCGGTAGACGCTCTTGGCACGCCCGATGTTGGAGGCGCCGTAGCGGCCGATGGGGATGGTCTCGTCGGCCGGGAGCTGGCAGGGCATGCTCGACGCCCACATCAGTTCGTTCCCGAGACAGCGGTAGACGGCCTGGTGGATTTCGGTCAGCTGGCGTTCGCAGTCCTCGGCGGACGCGTGCACCCCGGTGATCAGCTCGAGTTGCGATTCGCTGAAGTCGGTGGTGACGGTCTCGTGCGTCAGCGCGGAGCCGAGCGCCGTCGGGTGCGGCGTCAGTGCCAGGGAGGCGCCGCTCGGTTGCGCGCGCAGGCTTTCCTTCTCCACGCCGCGGCGCATGCCCGCCAGACGGGTCGGATCCAGGGCCTCCAGTCGCTTCAACCAATCGTTCAAATGCCGCTCCTCGTTCACTGTGGGCGCGCAAGTTACCAGAAGTGCACGAATCCCGCTTGACTTGGATTTATGTGAATTGTGCTAGCCCGGCGCAGGGCAAAAGACGGGCCAGCAAGGGTTCACCAGGATCCGGCCCCGAGGAAGTGATGCTAAGCCGGAGCGCCCATCCGGCGGCGGGTACGACGGAGTTGCTGGTCCGAGCTAAAGCCGGCCGCGAGCGCCGCCTGCGCCGGTCGTACCCCGCGCTGGAGTTCGCGCCGGGCCAGTTCCAGCCGGATCGCGCGCAGGTAATCGAGCGGCGTCGTGCCGCCGTGCTGCGCGAACAGCCGGGTGAGGTGCCGGGGCGTGACGTGCGCCACCTCCGCCATGCGGGCGAGGCTCCAGTCGGCGCGCGGATCGCCGCAGACGGCGTCCTGCACGCGGTGCAGCGCCGGATGCAGATGGTGCCGGTGCGCGAGCATCGGCGACAGCTCCGGATCCTGCGCGCCGCGGCGCAGGTAGACGACCATCACCTGCGCCACCGACGCGGCGATCGCCTCGCCGCAGTGCTCGGCGATCAGCGCCAGCACCAGATCGATGCCGGCCGTGATGCCCGCGCTGCTGGCCAGCGGACCATCGAGCACGAACACCCGGTTCGCCTGCACGTCGGCACGGGGCGCGGCGTCGCGCAGCGCGTCGAGCGCCTCGTGGTGGGTCGTGCAGCGGCGGCCGTCCAGCAGCCCGGCTCGCGCCGCCAGCAGCGCACCGGCGCAGATGCTCAGCAGCCGGCCCTGTCCGCCCGCCAGCAATGCGCTGCCTTCGCGATGCAGCCAGCGCTCGATGCGCAAGGCGTCTTCCCGGTCCGTGGTGTCGGGCGGCGGATCGTCCGGATGCGGATGTCGCCGGCCGCTCAGGATCAGCCAATCCCGCTCGCCGAGCGCCGGCAGCGGTTCCAGCGCGGCGAGCGTCAGGCCGACCGACGTGGACGCCGATTCGCTCGCGGCGCAGTACCGCAGCCGGAACGCCTCCGGCTCGCCGCGACGGCGCAGGGCCTGGTTGGCGAGCCGCAGCGCCTCGGCGGCGCCGGCCAGGTCGAGCAGCAGCGTGTGGCGCTCGACCAGGATCCAGACGTCGACGAGGGCGGCGTCCCGAGTGGCGCCGGAAGCCGGATCGGGCGCCGAAACGGAATCTAAAAAGGACATCGCCGCAGTATGCGCTCAGACCGCGCGGGCCAGCGCCTGCTCGACGCTCACGATCTCGGCGAAGCGGCCCTGCAGGGCGACCTCGGTGCGCAGCTTGAGGTCGTCGACGCCGACCACGACACCGCTGGCGTGCGGGATCGGGAAGGTGTGCGTCGCCTCGGTCACGTAGTCGACGGTCCAGCCCTCGTCGCTGGCGTGGCGGGTGGTGGTCTCGCAGCACTGCTCGGTGCGGATGCCCGCGACGATCAGCCGGCGGATGCCGTGCTCGGTCAGCCACACCGACAGCCCCGTGCCGACCAGCGCGCTGTGGCGGCGCTTGAGGAACTCGGCGGCGATGGGCACCTGGGCCAGCCCGTCCAGCGGGCGGACGTGGCCGCTGACCAGCGAGAATGGGTTGTCCGCCGTCTCGGGGCCGTCGCTGTGGAGGATGCGGATGATCGGCAGGCCACGAGCCGCAGCGCCGTCGAGCAGGGCGTTGGTGCGTTCGAGATACGCGGGCCAGGTGGTCTCGTCCCAGTACGGGCGGTGGCGGAACGACTCCTGCACGTCGATCAACAGGACGGCGGTCGTGGGGGGTGGCGTGGGCGGCGGTGTTCGAGGCGGTGTTCGAGGCGGTGGTCATCAAGGACTCTCCATCGGGTGGTTGATGGGAGTCATCGTGCCGGCGACGGGTCGATCCGTCGCGCCGCCGGCGGACCAGTCGCGGTCAAATCAGGACATCAGGTCTGCCACGATCCCAGCCCTTGCCCGAGCCCTTCTTGCTCCCTCTCCCGCTTGCGGGAGAGGGGGGTGAGGGCCAGCGGCCTCTCGCTGGGCTCAGTCCTCGCGCGTGACGCGCTGGGCCAACGGCAGCTTCGCCTCGACGTCCAGCGCCTCCCAGCCCTTGCGGCCGATCCGGCGCAGCGTGTCGATGTTGGTCTCGTAGATCGCGTCGGTGTCGGGCATGGTCTCGACGGCGCGCTCGATGCTCTCCTCGCGCAGCAGGTGCAGCGTGGGGTAGGGCGAGCGGTTGCTGAGGTTGTCGACGTCGTCCGCGTCGGTGCCGTCGAACTGGTAGTCCGGGTGGAAGCTCGCGACCTGGAGCACGCCGTCCAGGTCCAGGTCCTCGACCAGCGCATCGGCGGCGCCGAGGAAGTCGTTGAAGTCCAGGAAGTCGTTCAGCACCCAGGGGTGGACCAGCAAGGTGGTCTCGGTCTCGTCCGGATCGGCGCGATTGAGCGCGAGCAGCTCGTGGGCCAGTTCCTTGAGCAGGTCCTCGGGCGTGCGGGCCGCGCTGACCACGGTGCGCAGCCGCTGGTTGACCTCCACGCTCTTGGCGAAGGGGCACAGGTTCAAGCCGATCACCGCCCGCTGCAGCCAGCGGTGGGTGTCGTCGAGGACGGTCTTTTCCTGGTCGTCGGTCATCGGTCGGAACCCGTCATCGGGCCTGCTTGAACCAGGCGTCCACCAGCCGGACCCACATCGAGCCGCCCAGCGGGATCAGCTCGTCGTTGAAGTCGTAGCTCGGGTTGTGCAGCATGCAGGGCCCCAGGCCGTGACCGCCTTCGCGGTGGCTGCCGTCGCCGTTGCCGATCAGGAAGTAGCAGCCCGGCACTTCCTGGAGGTAGTAGCTGAAGTCCTCGGCGCCCATGGTGGGCTCGAAGGCCTGCACGTTGGGCGCGCCCAGCATCTCGGTCAGCACGCCGCGGACGAACTCGGTCTCGGCGGCGTGGTTGATCGTCGGCGGATAGTTGCGGTGGAACGAGAACTCGCACTTCACCTCGAAGGCGTCGCCGGTGGCCTCGGTGATTTGCTTCATGCGGCGCTCGATCAGGTCCAGCGTCTCCAGCGTGAAGGTGCGGACGGTGCCTTGCAGTTCGCAGCTCTCGGGGATGACGTTGGTGGCCTCGCCGGCGTGGATCATCGTCACCGAGATCACGCCCGCGTCGATCGGCCGCTTGTTGCGGGTGATGATGGTCTGGTAGGCCTGCACCAGCTGCGCGGCCACGACCACGGGATCGGTCCCCAGATGCGGCATCGCGCCGTGCGCGCCCTTGCCCTTGATGGTGACCTTGAACTCGTTGCTCGAGGCGAAGACCGGGCCGCTCTTCAGCGCGAACTGGCCGGCGGCCATGCCCGGCCAGTTGTGGATGCCGAACATGGCTTCCATCGGGAACTTCGTGAACAGCCCGTCCTTGATCATCTCGCGGGCGCCGCCGCCGCCTTCCTCGGCCGGCTGGAACACGACGTAGACGGTGCCGTCGAAGTCGCGCTGCGACGCCAGGTGCTTGGCGCCGGCCAGCAGCATCGCGGTGTGGCCGTCGTGGCCGCACGCGTGCATCTTGCCGGGGTGCCTGCTGGCGTGGGCGAAGGTGTTGTGCTCGGTGATGGGGAGCGCGTCGATGTCGGCGCGCAGACCCAGCGTGCGGCCGCTGGCGCCGCCGTCGCGGCCCTTGATGATGCCGACCACGCCGGTCTTGCCGAGGCCGCGGTGGATCTCGATGCCCCAGTCGGTCAGCGCCTGCGCGACCACGTCGGCGGTGCGTTCCTCGTGGAAGCAGAGTTCGGGATGCGCGTGCAGGTCACGTCGCAGCTTGGCGATGGCCGGGGCGTCGGCCAGGATGGGTTCGATCAGCTTCATGGGCGGGCACTCCGATGTCGTCGCGACAGCGCGTCGGGCTTGCCGCGGGCCAGAAAGGCCGCGGCGCCGCTCAGGGCGGCGCCGCTGTGGTCGGACCAGTGTACCCGCGGGTCCGGATCGTCGCCGCCAGCGGCGTGCGATCCGGCGTCCGGGTCTGCCCGGGGAGGGCAGGTCAGCGCTTGACGCGCCCGTCGTTGGTCAGCATCGTCATCTCGACAAAGCTCGAGCCGACATGCTTGTTGGGCTTGAAGTTCACGTTGAAGCCGCCGACGTTGTAGTTCGCCAGGGTGTCGAGCGCCGCGACCAGGCCTTCGCGGGTCGGGCGGGTCATGCGGCGGATGCCTTCGCTGATGACCTTGGCGCCGATGTAGCCCTCGATGGCGGTGTAGTTGAACTTCTGGCCGGCCTTGGTGGCGGCCTGCTGGTACTCGTGGACCACGCCGACCTGCGAGCCGAACGGATAGGGCATGACCTGGCTGACGACCACGCCCATCGCGTCCTTGCCGAGCTCGTCCAGCAGCGACTGCGTGCCGACGAAGGACACGTTGTAGAACACGCCGCCGTAGCCGGCCTTGCGGGCGGCGCGGATGAAGGCGGCGCAGCTCTTGTAGGCGCTGATCATGACGATGGCCTCGGGCGGCGCGCCGTTCTGGATCAGGTCCTTGACGGCCTTGGTCACCTCGACGCTGTTGCGCTCGACGGTGGAGGTGGCCTGCGGCTGCAGCGCCAGCGGCTTCATCGCGCGCAGCACGCCGTCCAGGCCGGCCTTGCCGTAGGCGTCGTTCTGATGGAAGACCGAGATGCGCATCAGGCCCAGATGGGTCAGCTGCTTCACGATCAGCGCGGTCTCGTCGTAGTACGAGGCCCGCACGTGGTAGACCCACGGGCTGAACGGGTCGCGCAGCGCCTCGGCGCCGGTGAAGGGGGCGACGAAGGGGATCTTGGCCTGGTTGACCAGCGGCAGCGCGGCCAGCGAGGTCGGCGTGCCGACGTAGCCGAACAGCGCGAACACGTCGTCGGCGATCAGCTTCTCGGTGTTGGCCTTGCAGCGGTCGGGCTCATAGCCGTCGTCCAGCGTGCGCAGCTCGATGGTCGTGCCGTTGATGCCGCCGGCGGCGTTCTGGGCGTCGAAGAACAGCTTCGCGCCGGCCTGCATCTGGATGCCCAGCTGGGCGGCGGCGCCCGTCAGCGGCACCGACTGACCCAGCACCAGGCGTTTGCCTTGAGCGCGGACGGCCGTCGGGATGGGCAGGGTGGCGAGCGCGCCCAGGGCGCTGGCGGAGGCGAGAAGTTGGCGGCGATCCAAGGGGGACTCCCAGAGGGGTGCGAATTGATATTGTGGCGTCCGCCGGAGGGCAAGCGCGCCAGGAGGCTCGACACGACCTATTTCGGCCTCCTGGCGCGCGAGCTTAGCGGCTCGTGCGTCCAGCGTTGTCGCCGACTCCGGTAAGAAAACGCAAGGGTGTGGCGCCTGTGCAATAGTTGACGCATGTCGTCCGTCCTCTCTGAATCCGCCGTGAACCTCCCGCCACAGGCCGCCGATCGCGGCACGCGCATCGTCAAGGGAGCCTGCCCGCACGACTGTCCGGACACCTGCGCGTTGCGCATCACGGTCGAGGACGGCAAGGTCGTGAAGGTGCAGGGTCAACCCGAGCATCCGAGCACCCACGGCGCGCTGTGCACGAAGGTGTCGCGATATCCCGAACGGACCTATCACGAGGAACGGGTGCTGCATCCGCTCAAGCGCGTCAGCGCGAAGCACGAGGCGCCGCGTTTCGAGCGCATCGGCTGGGACCAGGCGATCGCCGAGATCGCCGGCCGGCTGAAGGCCGTCGCGGCGCGCGATCCGCAGGCGATCCTGCCTACAGCTATGCCGGCACGATGGGGATGCTGCAGGGCGAGGCGATGGCGGGGCGTTTCTTCAACCGGCTGGGCGCGTCCTGCCTGGACCGCACGATCTGCGCGTCGGCGGGCGGCGCGGGGCTGGCGGCGACCTATGGACACAAGGTCGGCATGCACCTGCCGCACTTCGCGGAATCGAAGCTGATCGTCATCTGGGGCAGCAACTCGATCGCGTCCAACCTGCATTTCTGGACCTTCGCGAACCAGGCCAAGCGCAACGGCGCGAAGCTGGTGTGCATCGATCCGCGCAAGACCGAGACCGCCGACAAGTGCCATCAACACCTGGCCCTGCTGCCGGGCACGGACGGCGCGCTGGCGCTGGGGCTGATGCACGAACTGATCGCCCACGACTGGCTCGATCACGACTACCTCGTCCGGTACGTTGACGGCTGGGACGAGTTGCGCGAGCGGGCGCTCGCGTGGCCGCCCGAACGCACCGCTGCCGAATGCGGGCTCACGCCGGACGAGGTCCGCGGCCTGGCCCGGGACTACGCGACGCTGACGCCGGCGGCCATCCGGCTGAACTACGGCATGCAGCGCGTGCGCGGCGGCGGGAACGCGGTGCGGCTGATCGCGCTGCTCCCCTGCCTGACCGGCGCGTGGCGCCATCGCGCGGGCGGGCTCCTGCTGTCGAGTTCCGGCTGGTTCGCGCCGTTCAAGAACCCGGCGCTGGAGCGTCCGGACCTGCGTGCCGGCCGCCCCTCGCGGACGATCAACATGAGCACGATCGGCGACGACCTGCTGCGCGAGGCGTCCCCCACGTTCGGCCCGAAGGTGGAGGCGCTGATCGTCTACAACAGCAACCCGGTCGCGGTCGCGCCGGAGTCGCCGAAGGTCGTGGCGGGCTTCCAGCGCGAGGACCTGTTGACGGTGGTGCTGGAGCACTTCATGACGGACACCGCCGATCTGGCCGACTACGTGCTGCCGGCCACGACGCAGATGGAGCACCTGGACATCCACACCAGCTACGGCCACACCGACGTGCTGGTGAACGAGGCGGCGATCGCGCCGCTGGGCGAGGCCCGGCCGAACACCGCGATCTTCCGCGCACTGGCGGCGGCGATGGGCTTCGACGAGCCGGCCTTCCACGAAGACGACGAAACGCTGTTGCGCCAGGCGTTCCGCGACGACGTCGATCTGGCGCAGCTGCGCGAACGCGGCTGGTTCAAGCTGCCGCTGGCGGAGGCGCCGTTCGCGCAAGGCGGCTTCCCGTCGGCGAACGGGAAGGCCGATGCGCGTGGCGCGGACTACGTGCCCAACTACGAGAGCCGGGCGAGCGACCCGGCACTCGCGGCGCGCTATCCGCTGGCGATGATCTCGCCGCCGGCGCGCAACCACCTGAACAGCACCTTCGTGAACGTGAAGAGCCTGCGCGACATCGAAGGCGAGCAGGTGCTGGAGATGAGCGCCGGCGACGCCGCGTCGCGCGGACTTGCCGATGGCCAGCTGGTGCGCGTGTTCAACGACCGCGGCAGCTATGCGTGCCGGCTGGACGTGAGCGCACGGGCCCGCGAGGGCGTCGTGCACGGGTTGGGCATCTGGTGGCGCAAGCTGGGCGCGGACGGCCGCAACGTCAACGAGGTCACGCACCAGCGGCTGACCGACCTCGGACGCGCGCCGTGCTTCTACGACTGCCTGGTCGAAGTGGCCGCGGCCTGAGCCGGGTGCAAGGCGCACCGAACGATGCCCGCAACGATGACGAAACGCGCGCGACGACTGCTGCTGCTCCTGCTGGCCGCGCCTTTGCTGCTGGCGATGACGGCGCTCGGCGGCTGCGCGCAGCTGTCGTACTACGGCCAGTCGTTGTCGGGGCACCTGTCGCTGGTGCGCTCGGCCAGGCCCGTCGACGAATGGCTGGGTCAGCAAGACCTGGACCCGGAGATCCGCCAGCAGCTCGAGCTGTCGAAATCGCTGCGCGATTACGCGTCCTCGGAACTCAAGCTGCCGGACAACGACAGCTACCGCCGCTACGCCGATCTCAAGCGCGGCGCGGCGGTGTGGAACGTCGTCGCGACCCCGGAGCTGAGCCTGCAGCTCAAGACCTGGTGCTACCCGATCATGGGCTGCGCCGGGTACCGCGGCTACTTCGATCCGCACGATGCGCGCGAGCTGGCGCAGGAGCTCCGCAAGGACGGCTTCGAACCCTACGTGTACGGCGTGCCGGCGTACTCGTCGCTGGGCTGGAGCAACTGGCTGGGCGGTGATCCGCTGCTGAACACCTTCATCCGCTATCCCGAGGCCCAGCTGGCGCGGATGATCTTCCACGAGCTGGCCCACCAGGTCGCGTATGCGGGCGACGACACCACATTCAACGAGAGCTTCGCGACGGCGGTCGAGCAGATCGGCGTGGCGCGCTGGCTGAAGGATCGGCCCCAGGCGCTGCGCGACGACGAGCAGTCGAGACGCCGTCAGGACGAGATCCAGGCCTTGCTCAAGTCGACGCGGGAGCAACTGCAGGACGTGTTCCGCAGCACGGCCAGCGACGATGAGAAACGCGCCGGCAAGGCCGCGGCCTTCGCGAAGCTGCGCGCGGACTACGAGGCGATCAAGCGCGACCGGTGGAACGGCGACACGCGTTTCGACCGCTGGGTGCTGGGCCTGAACACGCCGGCGCTGGCGATCCAGGGCAGCTACACGGACCTGGTGCCGGACTTCGTCCGGCTGTTCGAGCGGCAGGGCGCGGACTGGCCGCGCTTCTATGCCGAAGTGCAGCGGCTGGCGAAACTGCCGAAGGATGAGCGCAGGGCGGAGTTGGCGCGCTGAACCGCATCTGCCTGGGCGATGTCAAGTCGTTGGCGCCGCGACAACGCAACATGGGCGGTTTGATTCCAGCATCGTTTGATCGCGATCAACCGTTCCCCAATCGACGCTATCTTCTGTCCGATGTGATTTCTAGACTGCGCACCTCCTTTGAAGTTGGAGTGGCTCCTCATGTCGATGATTCACAGCGCCCGGTCACCGGGTTCCCGCGCGCCGATGCGCTGGCGGCGCAAGGCCGAGATCCAAGTCGTCCCCGCCGTCTGCCATGGCGTGGTGTCCCCGCCCCGCGGTAGTGGCATCACGTTGCATGGCGTGGCCGAACGGGGCATGCAATGGTGGCCGCACCGCCGGCAACGCCAGCTCTATGCGAAGTTGATGAACGGCACCTTGCCATTGCGCCTGCTTGTCAATGGCCGCGAAGCCGCTCGTTTCGGGCATGACTTCGTCATGGTCAGTCGCGCAGCCGATGGGTTGACGATTCAGGCGGTCTTCGACCGTTGGCCGGAATGGGAGGACTGACCGATGGTCCGACATGTCACCACACGGCCGCGGGAAGCGGCAGGTTTGCGGGGCAATCAGTTTCATCGCTGCCACCACTCGCGACTGCAGCTCGTGCAGGCGGCGAGCCAGTTGGAAACTCTGTTGTCGGCCGCTCCGGAAGAAGGCTTTCGTGAGCGACCTCTGCTGGAATGGTTCGGCGCGGCGACCGAACGAATGGCGTTGTTGGCGCACGCGGGCGGGCATGTCTATCCGACGCATGTGGCCAGGGAGTTGATGCTCGACGACATGCGTACGGACTTCGCGATACTCAGCGTTCCAGACTTCGAGGATGCAGCACCTCGACTGCTGCTCGTGGAATGCCAGGGCGCTCGCGCCAACACCCTTTTCGAGCAGAGGGGTCGACAGCTGAAGCATTGGGGACAGGACTTCCTGGACGGCTTCGGTCAACTGGTCGATTGGGATTGCTTCAGCGACGTGGCCGGACGCAACCAGCGCGTGGCGTCCTTGGTGGCTCACTGTCGTCGGCCTCTTGAAGTCAGCTATCTGCTGGTTGCTGGGCTCCGGAAGTTCTCAATGGACGCGCTGTCGGTCGAACGGCTTCACTTCTGGTCCAAGACGCTTCGGCTTGGCGCCCATTTCCAGATTCGCCGTTTCGATGACGTTGCCGTCGATGCGCAGAATTGGATTCAGCAGGCACTCTGGGTTGGGCCCACGGTCGAAGGCGTACGACCGGATACAGCGCATTTGCCAGGCATCGAACGTGCCTTCCCCTCGGTGGGAGGTCGTGGGTCGCTCAAGCTGCTCTGAAAAGCAAAAGCCACCCGGAGGTGGCTCTTGCACCTGTCCGGCGCGAGCGCCGGCACTTGAGGACTTACTTCAAGCCTTCGACCAGGTCGATGTAGTCCTGCATCGCCTCGTCGTTGGTCTTGCCTTCGAGGGTCTTCCAGGCGTCCCACTTGGCGCGGTTGACGAAGTCGGTCATGCCGGGGCGGTCGCCCTCGACATCGCCGGTGGTCGCCTGCTTGAACAGCGCGTACAGCTTCAGCAGCGTCTGGTTGTCCGGGCGCTCGGGCAGATTCTTGGAATCGGCGACGGCGGCGTCGAATTGGTCCTTCAGGCTCATGGTGTGTCTCCCGTGGCGGTGAGCAGGGCGTCCCGTTGGCGACAATCGGGACGGACGGCCGCGATGTTACCCACCCCACCCCCACGTGCGGACTGGGGCCGCCTCTCTAGATGACGGATGATTCGGGCGTCAGCGCCTCGTCCCTCGCCCCGTACTTCGCCCCGTCCGTCCAGGAGACCGCATTGCCCACCCCCGCCGCGTTGAGCCCGTCCCCCTGTCGAAGCGCCAAGTCCACCCCGTCGACGACCGCTCCCTCGAAGCGCGGCACCGCCGGCAAGACGCCGCTCAAGGCCTCCGGGAACGGGCGCGCCAGTCGCCCCGACGGCCTGCCGAAGGGTGCCGAGCCGATGTCCAAGGTCGACACCGCCTGGCTGCGCCTGGACACCGAAGCCAATCGGATGATCATCCACGGCGTGCTGCTGCTGAAGCCCGCCATCGCGCTTGAGGACCTGCGGGCGCGCGTCGCCGAACGGCTGCTGCGCTTCCCGCGCTTCCGGCAGCGCGTCGTGGAGGCGGGCGACCGCGCCTGGTGGGTCGAGGACGCCGAGGTCGACATCGCCCGGCACGTCGTTCCTGAGACCTTGAACCGCCGCCGGGGGCGTCCGCTCGAAGGCGCGCTGCAGGACCGTCTCGCCGACCTCGCCGCCGAGCCGCTCGATCCCGCGCGTCCGCTCTGGCAGCTGCACCTGATCGAACATTACGACGGCAGCAGCGCGCTCATCGCGCGCGTGCATCACTGCATCGCCGACGGCATCGCGCTGATCGCGGTGCTGCTGTCGATCACCGACGGCGGTGCCGTGCCGCCGGCGCTGCCGACTGCGAAGACAGGCAAGGCTGCCAAGGGAACGAAGGCCATTCCCGACGAGGCCGCCGAGCCCGAATGGCTCGCCGACGCGATGGTCAAGCCGATCAACGCCTGGACCGTCCGCGAGATCCAGGCGCACGCCGGGTCGGGGACGCCGGATGTCTCCCCGGCCGAGCGCCTGGGCAAGCAGGTCCTCAAGGACGCCGCCGCGCTCACCGAAGCGCCCGACGACGCGAAGACCCGCCTCAAGGGCAAGGCCGGACGCGCCAAGCGCGTCGCCTGGGGCGCGCCGCTGCCGCTGGACGCCGTCAAGGCGGTCGGCAAGTCGATGAACGTCTCGGTGAACGACGTGCTGCTGAACTGCGTCGCCGGGGCGATCGGGCTGTATCTGCGCGAACACGGCGACAACACGGACGGCCAGGAGATCCGCGCGCTGGTGCCGGTGAACCTGCGTCCGCTGGAGACGGCGTGGCAGTTGGGCAACCGCTTCGGCATGGTGCCGCTGCCGCTGCCCGTGGGCATCACGAATCCGGTCAAGCGGCTCTACGCGGTGCATGCGCAGACGCAGGCGCTCAAGAACAGCCTGCAGCCGGCCTTGTCGATGGGCCTGATGGCGACGTCGGGCTCGGTCGAGAAGGCCGCCCAGCGCGCGATGCTGAAGACGCTCTCGCGCAAGGCGACGGCGTTGATGACCAACGTGCCGGGGCCGGCGCAGGCGTTGCAGCTGTGCGGCTCGGCCGTCGAGCGGGTGATGTTCTGGGCCCCGCAGGCCGGCGACATGAGCCTGGGCATCAGCATCCTGACCTATGCCGGCCAGGTGCAGTTCGGCTTGATCGCCGACGCCGGCCTGTGCCCCGATCCGGAGCGCATCGTGGCCCACTTCGAGCCCGAGTTCCAGCAACTGCTCACGCTGGCGCTGATGCTGCCGTGGGAGGTCAAGGCCTGACCCCGGGCGCCGGGTTCAGGCCCCGCCGCCATGAAAAACGCCGCCCGAGGGCGGCGTTCGTCGTTCCGGGCCCCGTCGTTCCGGACCCCGGCGTATCGAAGCCCGGGTTTCGATGTCCGGGTTCGAGGCCCGGTGTCGAAGACGGGACCGATTACTTGGCGGTCTTCTTGGCCGGCTGCGGGCGGCCCGCGGCGGTCGGGTAGGCGGACATCACACGGACCGGATCGGCGCTGGCCAGGTATTCGGCGTATTGCGTCTGGCCGCAGGCAACCGATTGACCGGCGGTGGCTTCGCCGCGGTATTCGCCGCGGTTGTAGACGAAGCGGTACTCGTTGGCGGCGGCGGCCTGCTCGAACTTCACCGCGTGCTGGCTGGCGCACTCGGCGCGCAGGGCCTTGGCGTCGGCGTTCTCGGCGGTGGCGGCGTGGGCCATCGGGGCGATCAGGGCCAGCAGGGCGGCGGTGGTCAGGATGCGCTTCATGGAATCGGTCCCTTGATGTCGGTGAATGCGATATCCCTAATTTATAGGGTGTCGTTTTTCGCCGCCAACCGCGACCAGGGGGTCCGGCTTCGCACGAATCCAGGGTTTGTGCGGAGGACCGGTCCCGAGCTTGCTGCTAGCCGGGAGGCTCGTCATTCCCACGCGAAAGGGTCCATCGAGACTCGCAGGTCCGCCAGGTGAGCGCCCCCCAGATCACGCCGATGACGAGGTAAGTGGTCCCCAACGCGATCCATCGCACCAGGGAGACCGACACGCCCGAGAGGATCATCATGCCGACGATTGGCGCGGCCAGCCATGGCGCGATGCGAAGCAGGCCGAATCGGACGACGAAGCCGAGCGGCCCAGTCCGCCTCCACCGCGCCCAGTCATTCAACAAGGACGACGGGCCCCAGGGCGTAATCCCGAACATGCTCGATGCTCCAGACAAGTCCGCGGCAATGTCGCCGCCCTTGCACCGTATTCATCAAGCTGCGGGCGCGCATGACTCAAGCCAGTCAATCCGACTGGCAGAGATGAGTCAAACGAAGAGGGGTTTGACAAGCATCAAGCCGACGTCGAGTCCCGATGGCGGGACTCGATCGTTCATGCTTGGGAGGCGCCGCCCGCTGGCGGCTGGTACTTCCCCACCAGCTGGAACAGGTGGTCGCGCGAGGCCGGTTCCAGGTACGGCAGCAGCAGTCCCAGCACATGGAAGGCGCCGCGCATCAGCGCCTCGCCGGCGCGCTCGGGCTCGAGCGCATTGCGCGGATCGCGCACGTATTCGTAGCTCAGCCAGTAGCTCAGCAGCACGACCATCGCGTTGGCCGTCGGCACCGCCTCGCGGACCTGCATCGTCAGCGCGCCGCTGGCCTGCAGGCCGCCCAGCAGGCCGACCATCGCCTGCGTCTTCTGCTCCAGCACGTGCTGGAAATGGGTCTCCAGCTTGCGGTTCTTCGACAGCAGGTCGTTGAGGTCGCGGTACAGGAAGCGGTGCTGCCAGATCAGCTCGAACAGCATGTGGAAGAACAGCCAGGCGTCCTCCACGTTGCGTACGTTGCCCACCGCCCCCAGCAGCTCCGACAAGGCCTTGTCGTAGCGGTTGAAGAGCGCGTTGATCAGCTCGTCCTTGGCCGGGTAGTGGTAATACAGGTTGCCGGGCGAGATGCCGAGCTCCGCCGAAATCAGCGTGGTGGAGACGTTCGGCTCGCCGAAGCGGTTGAACAGGTCCAGCGTGACTTCGAGGATGCGTTCGGCGGTGCGGCGCGGCTTCTTGGTGGCCATGGGCCCGGGGGCGTTGAGGGGTGGGGGGAGGTGGGCGCATTCTGTCATGACCCCAGGCCGGCGCGGGACGGACCCCCTGCCTACAATCGCCGCCCATGCCCGCAAGCCCCCCACAACAGTCGGCCGCCATGTCCGTGCCGGCCGGCGGTCCGCCCGCCCTGCGTTTCACCAATGTCAGCAAGACCTACCGCGACGGCCAGTTCCGTGCGCTGGACGGTGTCAGCTTCGACATTCAGCCCGGCGAGTTCTTCGGCCTGCTGGGCCCGAACGGCGCCGGCAAGACCAGCCTGATCAGCATCCTCGCCGGCCTGTCCCGCGCCAGCGGGGGGCAGGTCTCGGTGCTCGGCCATGACGTGGTCGACGACTACGCCGAAGCCCGCAAGAAGCTCGGCATCGTGCCGCAGGAGCTGGTCTTCGACCCGTTCTTCAGCGTGCGCGAGACGCTGCGCATCCAGTCCGGCTACTTCGGCGTGCGCAACAACGACGACTGGATCGACGAGCTGCTGCTCAACCTCGGTCTGGCGGACAAGGCCCACAACAACATGCGGCAGCTCTCGGGCGGCATGAAAGCGCCGCGTGCTGGTCGCGCAGGCGCTGGTGCACCGCCCGCCGGTCATCGTGCTGGACGAGCCGACCGCCGGCGTCGACGTCGAACTGCGCCAGACGCTGTGGCAGTTCATCGCGCGACTGAACCGCGAAGGCCACACCGTCCTGCTGACCACGCATTACCTGGAAGAGGCCGAGGCGCTCTGCCATCGCATCGCGATGCTGAAGCAGGGCAGGGTCGTCGCGCTCAACCGCACGTCCGAACTGCTCGCGGGCACCGCGTCCACGATGCTGCAGTTCAAGACCGATTCGGCGCTGCCGCTGTCCTTGTCCGAACGCGCCCGCAGCACCGGCCGCATCGTCCAGATCACCGCGCACGACGCGGCCGAGGTCGAGCAGATCCTCGCCACGCTGCGCGAAGCCGCCGTGCCCATCGAAGACCTGGAGATCGGCCGCGCCGACCTCGAGGACGTCTTCCTCGAAATCATGCAAGGGGGCCGGGCATGAGCGCCAGCCATTTCCCGATCCGCCTCGAAGGCGCCCGCACGCTTTTCTACAAGGAAGTGCTGCGCTTCTGGAAGGTCGGCTTCCAGACCGTCGGCGCGCCGGTGCTGACTGCCGTGCTGTACCTGCTGGTCTTCGGCCATGTGCTGGAGGACCACGTCAAGGTCTACGGCACCGTCGGCTACACCAGCTTCCTGATCCCGGGCCTGGTGATGATGAGCGTGCTGCAGAACGCCTTCGCCAACAGCAGTTCCTCGCTGATCCAGAGCAAGATCACCGGCAACCTGGTGTTCCTGCTGGTCACGCCGCTGTCGCACTGGGCCTGGTTCCTGGCCTACGCCGGCGCGTCCATCCTGCGCGGCCTGATGGTGGGCGCCGGCGTGTTCATCGCCACCGTGTGGTTCGCGCCGCCGGGCATGGCCAATCCGCTGTGGGTGCTGGCCTTTGCCATCCTGGGCGCCGGACTGATGGGGTCGCTGGGCCTGATCGCCGGCCTGTGGGCGGAGAAGTTCGACCAGATGGCGGCCTTCCAGAACTTCATCGTCATGCCGATGACCTTCCTGTCGGGCGTCTTCTACTCGGTGCACTCGCTGCCGCCGTTCTGGCAGGGCGTCAGCCACCTGAACCCGTTCTTCTACATGATCGACGGCTTCCGCCATGGCTTCTTCGGCGTCAGCGACGTCTCGCCGTGGGTCAGCCTGGGCGTCGTCGCCATCGCGTTCGCGGCGGTCGCCGCCATCGCGCTGGAACTGCTGCGCCGCGGCTACAAGATCCGTCACTGAGCCCAGGTAGAATCCCGCTCCATCATGGCCGATCCGACCCCCGCAGAAGTCCAGAGCTACATCGCCCAGGGACTCGCTTGCAGCGAGCTCCAGGTCGAGGGCGACGGACGCCATTTCTTCGCGACGATCGTGTCGGCCGAGTTCGAGGGCCTGAGCCGGATCAAGCGCCACCAGCGCGTGTACCAGGCCCTGGGCGATCGCATGCGCGAGCAGATCCACGCGCTGTCGATGAAGACGCTGACCCCCGACGAGTTCGCGCAGCAAGGCACCGCGCACCACCATCACTGACAGCCACCCGGCCTGCAGGCGGGTGGCGGTGTGTCCCCGTCCGGTGAACCCGCTGCCGTCCCCCTGAACACCCGAGGCCACAGCCCGAGGCGCTTTCCCGAGACACTCGAGAGGCGCGCGTTCACCGAGGACACCGCATGATCACCCTGGCACTTTCCAAGGGCCGCATCTTCGAAGAGACCCTGCCGCTGCTGGCCGCCGCCGGCATCCAGGTGCTGGAAGACCCGGACAGCTCCCGCAAGCTGATCCTCCCGACCAATCAGCGCGAGGTTCGCGTCGTGCTCGTGCGCGCGACCGACGTGCCGACCTACGTCGAGTACGGCGGCGCCGACATCGGCGTGGCCGGTCGCGACGTGCTGATCGAGCACGGCGGCGCGGGCCTGTACCAGCCGCTGGACCTGCGCATCGCGCAGTGCCGCATGAGCGTCGCGGTGCGCGACGACTTCGACTACGACAACGCCGTCCGCCAGGGTTCGCGGCTGCGCGTGGCGACCAAGTACACGACGATCGCGCGCCAGCATTTCGCCGACAAGGGCGTGCACGTGGACCTGATCAAGCTCTATGGCTCGATGGAACTGGCGCCGCTGACCGGCCTGGCCGATGCGATCGTCGACCTGGTCTCCACCGGCAGCACGCTGAAGGCGAACCGCCTGGTCGAGGTCGAACGGATCATGGACATTTCCTCGCGGCTGGTCGTGAACCAGGCGGCGCTCAAGCTCAAGCGCGAGGCGCTCAAGCCGCTGATCGACGCGATCGCTTCCGCCATTCCTGCCGCCTGATCCGCTGCCTGGAGCTTCGCCATGACGACGACCCTTCGCACCCTCATCACCGCCGATGCCGATTTCGAGACCCAGTTCCAGCGCGTGCTGCACTGGTCGGCGGAGACCGATGCCGCGATCGAGACGCGCGTCGCCGAGATCCTTGCCGATGTGCGCGCCCGCGGCGACGCGGCGGTGCTCGACTACACCGCGCGCTTCGACGGATTGCAGGCGGCGTCGCTGGCGTCGCTCGAGCTGACCCGCGAGGAACTGAAGGCGGCCTTCGACGGCCTGCCCGCCGACCAGGCGAAGGCGCTGACGCAGGCGGCCGAGCGCGTGCGCAGCTACCACGTGCGCCAGAAGCAGGCCTGCGGCGAGAGCTGGAGCTATCGCGACGAGGACGGCACGCTGCTGGGCCAGAAGGTCACGCCGCTGGACCGCGTCGGCATCTACGTGCCGGGCGGCAAGGCCGCCTACCCGTCGAGCGTGCTGATGAACGCGATCCCCGCGCAGGTCGCGGGCGTGCCGGAGATCGTGATGGTCGTGCCGACGCCGCGCGGCGAGAAGAACCCGCTGGTGCTGGCCGCGGCCTACGTCGCCGGCGTGCACCGGGCGTTCACCATCGGCGGCGCGCAGGCGGTGGCCGCGCTGGCCTACGGCACCGCGACGGTGCCGCGCGTCGACAAGATCACCGGCCCGGGCAACGCCTATGTCGCCAGCGCCAAGAAGAACGTCTTCGGCCAGGTCGGCATCGACATGATCGCGGGCCCGAGCGAGATCCTCGTGCTGGCCGACGGCACCACGCCGCCGGACTGGGTCGCGATGGACCTGTTCAGCCAGGCCGAGCACGACGAGATGGCGCAGAGCATCCTGCTGTGCCCCGACGCCGGCTACATCGCCCAGGTCCGCGAGGCCATCGAACGCCTGTTGCCCGGCATGCCGCGCAAGGACGTCATCCGGGCTTCGCTGGAAGGGCGGGGCGCGCTGATCCAGACGCGCTCGATGGAGGAGGCCTGCGAGATCAGCAACCGCATCGCGCCGGAGCACCTGGAAGTCTCCAGCGCCGATCCGCATCGCTGGGAGCCGCTGCTGCGGCATGCGGGCGCGATCTTCCTGGGCGCCTACGCCAGCGAGTCGCTCGGCGACTACTGCGCCGGGCCGAACCACGTGCTGCCCACCTCGGGCACGGCGCGCTTCTCCTCGCCGCTGGGCGTCTACGACTTCCAGAAGCGCTCCAGCCTGATCGAGGTCAGCGAGGCCGGCGCGCAGGTGCTCGGACCGATCGCCGCGACGCTGGCCTATGGCGAGGGCCTGCAGGCGCACGCGCAGGCGGCGGAGTTCCGCCTCAAGCGCTGAGCGCGTCGGCGCGAGCCGACAACGCGGGCAACCCGGCCGTCGGCGGGGTCGCGCAGATTTCACGCGGCCACGCCGGGCAAACCCTGGATCGCGGATAAACCGCCACATTTCCTGGTGTTTCGCGGTTCGCCCTTTCGTGCGAAACGCCTAGCATGCTTCGACATCTTCATAACAGGACGTCGAAGCATGAAGGTCTCAGATCTGCGCGTCGGGGTACGCATCTCCCTGGGTTTCGCGGCCGTGCTGCTGGCCACCGTGCTGGTCGGCGTGGTGGCGATCAGCCGCATGCAGGTGATCCAGGGCAACGTGGAGGAAATGGGGGGCGACTGGATCCCCTCGATCAACGCCATCAACGCCTTGCGCGGCGACCTCAACGAGTTGCGCCGGGCCGAGATGGGGATGTGCCTGAAGGACGTCATCCTCGAGGTCGAGCAGGAGCAGGAGCGCATCAAGAACCTGCGCGAGAAGTCCCTGCCCGCGCTGGCCAAGGCCTACGAGGCCATGGTGTCCACCCCGGAGGAAGCCGAGCAGTGGAAGGATGCGAAGGCGAAATACGCCACCTTCATCGCCGTGCAGGACAAGCTGATCGCCGCGCGCAAGGCCGGCAACCGCGGCGAGTACCAGTCCACGGTCAACGGCGAATCCCAGCAGGCCTTCGTTGCCCTCATCGGCGCGGTGCAGAAGCTGGTCGACATCAACACGCAGGGCGCGGACGCCAGCGTCGAGGAATCGCGCAAGGCCTACAAGGCGGTGCTCACGACGATGGCGGTGTTGATCGTCGCCGCGCTGGCCGCCGGTGGCGTGCTCGCGTTCTACCTGACCCGCAGCACCGTCAGGCCGCTGAACGACATGGTGAGCGTCGCCAGCCGTGTCGCCGAAGGTGACCTGACCGTCGAGATCGATACCTCGCGTCGCGATGAACTGGGCCAGTTGGCCCAGGCGCTCTCGGCGATGCAGGGCGCGCTGAACCGCTCGCTGTCGGCGGTGCGCACCAGCGCCGAGAGCATCGCGATGTCCAGCGCCGAGGTCGCCGCCGGGAGCAGCGACCTGTCGGCGCGGACCGAGCAGATGGCCTCCAGCCTGGAGGAGACCTCCGCCACCATGCACGCGCTGACCGACACGGTCCGCCTGAATGCCGATTCCACGCGTCAGGCCAGCCAGTTGGCGCTCAATGCCAGCCAGGTCGCGGATCGCGGCGGCGTGGTGGTGTCCGAGGTGGTCAGCACCATGGACCAGATCAATGCGTCCTCGCGCAAGATCTCCGACATCATCGGCACGATCGACGGGATCGCTTTCCAGACCAACATCCTGGCGCTGAACGCCGCGGTCGAAGCGGCCCGAGCGGGCGAGCAGGGTCGCGGTTTCGCGGTGGTGGCGAGCGAGGTCCGTTCGCTGGCCCAGCGCAGCGCCGAGGCGGCCAAGGAGATCAAGACCTTGATCGGTGCCAGCGTCGAGCGCGTCGACGTGGGATCGAAGCTGGTCAGCGATGCCGGCGAGACGATGCGGGAGATCGTTGCCGCGGTGCAGCGGGTGACGGACATCATCCAGGAGATCTCCTCGGCCACGCAGGAGCAGAGCACCAGCCTGATGGAAGTGGGCCAGGCGGTGCACCGCCTGGACGAGGTCACCCAGCAGAACGCCGCGCTGGTCGAAGAGTCTTCGGCTGCTTCCGAGTCGCTGCGCGAGCAGGCTGGCAGCCTGCAGCACGTCGTCGCTCAGTTCCGCCTGCACCCCTGACCGAACGCAGGCAAAGAACCGAACCCCGTCAAAGAACCGGAGGCAGCGAGTCTCCGTGGGGCCGGAATGACTCTGGGGGTTCCCGGAGGGATGCCCCCTGAGTCGTGGAGTGCCCGCGCCCGGCCTCCCAAAGTCGGCCTTCACAGAACACGAAGTTCGTGCGCCACGAACTTCGTGTTACTCTGAAGCCCTGATGAAGAACGTCACCGTGACCATGGAAGACAGCGTCGCCGAATGGGCGAGGCTGGAGGCGGCGCGACGCAACACCAGCGTCTCGCGGCTGGTCGGCGAGCTGCTGGCCGAGAAGATGCGCCACGACGACGCCTATGAGCGCGCCCTGCAGGACTGGCTGCACCGCGAGCGCACCTGGTCTTCCGACGGTCAGCCCTACCCGGGACGGGAGTTGCTGTGAGCGCCCCCGTCGAATTGACCGCGCCGGTCTTCGTCGACACCTCCGTGCTGATCCTCAGCGAGGATGGCGCCGATCCTGCCTGCCGCGCGCAGGCGATGGCCTGGCTGCGCTGCCTGTGGCAGCAGCGCCTGGGCCGGACGTCGAGCCAGGTGCTCAATGACTTCTACCGTTCGGTGACGACGCGCATCTCGCCCGCGATGCCGAACGGCGATGCGCGGGCCGAGGTCCGCCGCTACCAACGCTGGGCGCCGTGGTCGACCGACCACGCGACCGTCGAATCGGCCTGGTCGATCGAGAGCCGCTTCTCACTGCCGTACGCCGACGCGTTGATCGTCGCGGCCGCGAAGGCGCAGGGCTGCGAGATCGTGCTGAGCCGGGCGCTGCCGCACGGGCAGCTCTACGACAGCGTCCTGATCGTCGATCCGCTGCGCGCGCTGCCGGCGGGTGTTTCCCTTCCGACTTGCTGCCCGCCGCGGCGCTTGCCCCATGAACGCTGCCCTCGATCGAGCCCTCGGTGTCCTGCGCGAGGACGTCCGCGCGATGCATGCCTACCAGGTGCATCCGTCCGCCGGCCTGATCAAGCTGGACGCGATGGAGAACCCCTTCCGGCTGCCGCCCGACCTCCAGCGCGCGCTGGGCGAGCGCCTCGGCGCCGTCGCGATCAACCGCTACCCGGGCGAGCGCACCCAGGCGTTGGCTCAGGCGCTGGCCGTGCACGCCAAGCTGCCGGAGGGTCAGGCGCTGATGCTGGGCAACGGCTCGGATGAATTGATCTCGCTGCTGGCGATGGCCGTCTGTCAGCCGGGCGAGCGCGTCGTCGTGCTGGCGCCGGTGCCGGGCTTCGTCATGTACGAGCTGTCGTCGAGGTACCAGCACCTGGACTTCGTGGGCGTGCCGCTGACGGCGGATTTCGAGCTTGACGAGGCCGCGATGCTCGCCGCGATCGCCGAGCATCGTCCCGCGATCGTCTACCTGGCCTATCCGAACAATCCGACGGCCAACCTCTGGGACGACGCCGTCATCGAACGCATCGCCCAGGCCGCGCCGGGGCTGGTCGTCATGGACGAGGCCTACCAGCCCTTCGCCGCGCGCGACTCGATGGCGCTGATGGCGCGGCATCCGCAGGTGCTGGTCATGCGCACGATGAGCAAGTTCGGCCTGGCCGGCGTGCGCATCGGCTACATGATGGGCAACGCCGAGCTGATCGGCCACATCGACAAGCTGCGTCCGCCGTACAACGTCAGCGTGCTGAATGCGGAAGCGGGGCTCTTCGCGCTGGACCACGCCGAGGTCTATGAGCGACAGGCCGCCGAGCTGCGTGCCGAGCGCGAGAAGCTGCAGACCGCGCTCGCCGCCCTGGCAAAAACCGCGGACGTGCATGCCTATCCGAGCGAAGGCAACATGATCCTCGTGCGTGTCCCCGACGCCAACCGCCTGCATGCGGACCTGAAGGCCCGCGGCGTGCTGGTCAAGAACGTCTCCGGCATGCATCCGCTGCTGGCGCGCTGCCTGCGCCTGACGGTCGGCACGCCGGACGAGAACGCGGCGATGCTGGCGGCGATCGACGCCGGTTTGAAGCAGACCTGAACGTCCACCGTCCCTCCTTGATCCTTCCTGATCTCCCTGGAATCCCCATGAGCTCCGAACGCATCGCCGAAGTCCGCCGCGACACCAAGGAAACGCAGATCCGCGTGCGCGTGAATCTCGACGGCACCGGGCAGTCGACGCTGAACACCGGCATCGGCTTCTTCGACCACATGCTCGACCAGATCGCCCGCCACGGGCTGATCGACCTGGACATCGAGGCCAAGGGCGACCTGCACATCGACGGCCACCACACCGTCGAGGACGTCGGCATCACGCTGGGCATGGCCGTCGCGCAGGCGATCGGCGACAAGAAGGGCATCACCCGCTACGGCCACAGCTACGTGCCGCTGGACGAGGCGCTGTCGCGCGTGGTCGTGGATTTCTCCGGCCGCCCGGGCCTGGCGATGGAGGTCAAGTTCACCGCCGGATCCGTCGGCGCCTTCGACACGCAGCTGACCTACGAGTTCTTCCAGGGCTTCGTCAATCATGCGCTGGTGTCGCTGCACGTGGACAACCTCAAGGGCCACAACGCGCACCACCAGTGCGAGACGATGTTCAAGGCCTTTGGCCGCGCGTTGCGGATGGCGATGACGCTGGATCCGCGTTCGGCCGGTGTCATCCCATCGACGAAGGGCACGCTGTGAGCAACCCCGGAGCCAGCCAGCCGCGCACCGTCGCGGTCGTCGACTACGGCATGGGCAACCTGCGTTCGGTGTCGCAGGCGGTGCTGGCGGCGGCGCAGGACCAGGGCGTGCGCGTGATCATCACGTCCAAGCCCGACGAGGTCTACGCCGCCGAGCGCATCGTGCTGCCCGGCCAGGGCGCGATGCGCGACTGCATGCGCGAACTCGCCGACAGCGGCCTGAAGGAGGCGGTGCTCGACGCCGCCGCGCGCAAGCCGCTGATGGGCGTGTGCGTGGGCATGCAGATGCTGCTCGATCACAGCGAGGAGCAGGACACGCCGGGGCTGGGCCTGATCCCGGGTCGCGTGAAGCGCTTCCGGCTCGACGGCCAGGTGCAGCCCGACGGCAGCCGCTACAAGGTGCCGCAGATGGGCTGGAACCGCGTGCACCAGACGCGGGCGCATCCGGTCTGGGGCGAGGTGCCGGACGAGAGCTGGTTCTACTTCGTCCACAGCTTCTACGCCGAGACGTCGGACGCGCGCGACAGCGCCGGCGAGAGCGAGTACGGCCCGCGCTTTACCTGTGCGGTGGCGCGGGATAACATTTTTGCCACCCAATTCCACCCCGAGAAAAGTGCCGCGTCCGGGCTCGCCCTGTATCGCAACTTCCTGCACTGGACGCCCTGAGCGCATGGCGCGCGGCCTGGCGTCCCATGCCGGATGCGCCGCACGCGCCGTTCTCGAGTCCCGCCGAACCCTTCCCCTTCCTTCACCCCCACTGCCTCGGCCATGCTGCTGATTCCCGCGATCGACCTGAAAGACGGCAAATGCGTCCGCCTCAAGCAAGGCGACATGAACGACTCCACGACCTTCGGCGAGGATCCCGCCGAAATGGCTCGCCGATGGGTCGATGCCGGCGCCCGGCGTCTGCACCTCGTGGACCTGAACGGCGCCTTCGCCGGCAAGCCGGTCAACGAGGCGGCGATCAAGGCGATCCTGCGCGAGGTCGGCGACGACATCCCCGTGCAGCTGGGCGGCGGCATCCGCGACCTCGACACGATCGAGCGCTACCTGGACGACGGCCTGTCGTACGTGATCATCGGGACGGCCGCGGTGAAGAACCCCGGCTTCCTGAAGGACGCGGCGTCGGCCTTCGGCGGCCACATCATCGTGGGCCTGGACGCGAAGGACGGCAAGGTCGCCACCGACGGCTGGAGCAAGCTGACCGGTCATGAGGTCATCGACCTGGCCAAGAAGTTCGAGGACTACGGCATCGAGGGCGTGATCTACACCGACATCGGCCGCGACGGCATGCTCACCGGCATCAACATCGACGCGACGGTGAAGCTGGCGCAGGCGCTGTCCATCCCGGTGATCGCGTCGGGCGGGCTGTCCAACATCGCCGACATCGAGGCGCTCTGCGCGGTCGAGTCCGAGGGCGTGGGCGGCGTGATCTGCGGCCGCGCGATCTACACCGGCGACCTCGACTTCGCCGCGGCGCAGCGTCGCGCCGACGAGCTGAACGGGGACTGACCGGTGCTGGCAAAGCGGATCATCCCGTGCCTGGACGTGACCGGCGGTCGCGTCGTCAAGGGCGTCAATTTCCTCGAGCTGCGCGACGCCGGTGATCCGGTGGAGATCGCGGCCCGCTACAACGAGCAGGGCGCCGACGAACTGACCTTCCTCGACATCACGGCGACCAGCGACGGCCGCGACCTGATCCTGCCGATCATCGAACGGGTGGCCTCGCAGGTCTTCATTCCGCTGACGGTCGGCGGGGGCGTGCGCGCGGTCGCCGATGTGCGGCGGCTGCTGAATGCGGGGGCGGACAAGGTCAGCTTCAACTCGGCGGCGGTGGCAGATCCGGAACTGATCCGCGCGGCTTCGGACAAGTACGGCGCGCAGTGCATCGTGGTCGCCATCGACGCCAAGCGGCGTCAGGGCGGCGACGGCCAGCAAGGCTGGGACGTGTACACGCATGGCGGCCGGAAGAACACGGGCCTGGACGTCGTCGAATGGGCGACCCGCATGGCCGCGTTCGGCGCGGGCGAGATCCTGCTGACCAGCATGGACCGCGACGGCACGAAAAGCGGCTTCGACCTGGCGCTGACGCGTGCGGTGTCGGACGCCGTGGGCGTGCCGGTGATCGCGTCGGGCGGCGTGGGATCGCTGCAGGACCTGGCCGACGGCATCACCAAGGGCGGCGCCGATGCGGTGCTGGCCGCGAGCATCTTCCATTACGGCGATCACACCGTCGGCGAAGCCAAGGCGCTCATGGCGTCGCAGGGCATCCCGGTGCGCCAATGAGCACGTCCGGTGGTCGAGGCAAGGGTCGCGAGGGCCGCGATGGCCGTGATGGCCGTGAGCGCGAGCAGGCGCCGGGCATCGACGGCCTGCGCCGGGCGGCCCGTCCCGGACCGCGCGTGACGGTCGGCGAGGGCGCGGTCAAGCCGCGTCCGCGCGAAGCTGGGCCGGGCGAGGTCCGCATCGTCGGCGGTGTCTGGAAGCGATCCAAGCTGCCGGTGCCATACGTTCCCGGTCTGCGTCCCACGCCCGACCGCGTGCGGGAAACGCTGTTCAACTGGCTGGGCCAGGACCTGGGCGGCTGGCGCGTGCTGGATGCGTTCGCCGGCAGCGGTGCGCTCGGCTTCGAGGCCGCGTCGCGCGGCGCGGCCGGCGTGACCTTGCTGGAACGCGACGCGCAGCTCGCGAATGCGCTGCGCGCCAACCTGAAGCGGCTCGACAAGGACGGCACGGTGCCGATGACGATCGCGAACGCCGACGCGCTCGCCTGGATGCGTCGGGGGGCCGCGGGATCGTTCGACCTCGTGTTCCTGGACCCGCCGTTCGCGGAGGGGCTGTTCGTCGACGCCCTGACGGCCGCGGCCCCGCTGCTGGCCGAGAACGGGCTGATCTACCTGGAGTCGCCGGAGGCGATCGAGGCGCCGGCGGCGCTGGGCTTGTCCGTGTGGAAGGAAGGGCGGGCCGGGGCGGTGCATTACCGCCTGCTGCGGCGCGGCGGATAATCCCCGCCCATGACCTCCCAGATCCTGCTGACGGCCGTCTATCCCGGCACCTTCGACCCGATGACCCTCGGCCACGAGGATCTGGTCCGTCGTGCCAGCCGGCTGTTCGAGCGCCTGGTGCTGGCGGTCGCGGCGGGACATCACAAGAAGACGATGTTCAGCATCGACGAGCGGCTGGACATGGCGCGCCAGCTGGTGGCGCCCTATCCCAATGTCGAGGTGGTCGCGCTCGAGGGCCTGCTGAGCCACTTCGTGATCGCGAACGGCGGCAAGGTCGTGGTGCGCGGGCTGCGGGCGGTCTCGGACTTCGAATACGAATTCCAGATGGCCGGCATGAACCGGCAGCTGATGCCCGAGGTGGAGACGGTCTTCCTGCCGCCGTCGGACCATTACCAGTTCGTCTCCTCGACCTTCGTGCGGGAGATCGCCACCCTGGGCGGCGACGTCTCCAAGTTCGTCTCGCCGCTGGTCCGCGAGCGTCTGGAAGAGCGGATCGCCAAGAACCGTGTGGAGCAGTAAGCCATGGCTCTCATGATTACCGACACGAGAGGCGGAAACAGGCAAGGCATGCCTTGCCCCGCCGAGCGCGGCAAGCGCCTACGAGCGCTTGCCGTATTCGTCGGTTGCTGGGAGGGCGCAGTATGGCGCTGATGATTACCGACGAATGCATCAACTGCGACGTCTGCGAGCCCGAGTGCCCCAACCATGCGATCTCGATGGGCGAGGAGTACTACCAGATCGAGCCCAGCAAGTGCACCGAGTGTGTCGGGCATTTCGACGAGCCGCAGTGCGCGATGCTGTGCCCGGTGGCCTGCATTCCGGTCAATCCGGAGCACGTCGAATCGCGCGAGACGCTGATGCAGAAGTACGTGCGACTGACCCAGCAGAGCGCATGAGGCATTCGCCTACTTGAATGGGCAATTGAAGCGCCGACCGCCTCGGCGCAAGATCACCGCCTTCTGATTCCGGAACCCTTGTGAGCGTCGTGCCGATGCCGATCGCTGCGCCGGGATCGCTTCAACGGAAGGACGGTGGTGATGGCGGACATCCATGATGTGGCGGACTACTTGATCGTGAAGCTCTGGGAGGCTGGAGAGCGTCCCAGCGTGCATCGGCTGCACAAGCTGCTCTATTACGTGCAGGGCTGGCATCTGGTCATGCACGAACGACCGCTGTTCCCGGAGCGGTTCCAGGCCTGGATTCATGGGCCGATCAGCAAACCGCTGTTTGATCGCTTCGCGTTCGATCGCTCGCTGTACGCGATGGTGGAGCGCCGGGATATCCGGGAAGGATTCACCTTCGATGCGCTTTCCCCGATGGAACGCGATCATGTCGATCGGATCCTGGACGAGTACGCGATCTATCCGACCTTTCAGTTGATGCGCATGTCGCGGGAGGAGCTGCCTTGGCTCAAGGCCAGGGGAGGAATCCCCTTGGACGAGCGCAGCGAGCGGGAATTGGAAGAGTCGGTCATGCGGGACTTCTTCCGAAGCCAGATGGAGGATGAACATGAGCCCGACGGCATGCAAGCGCACGCCTGAGCGCCATCGAATCCGATACGCCGGCAATGCCGCCGCGCCGGACCGACGACCTCGTGCTGCCGAAGTCTCAACCCGCCCGGCAAATCCCCAATGGTCCTTCGGACTCAAATTTTTCCGGGAGACCAAATTCTTCGGTTTCGACGCGCCGGACATTGACCGACGTTGGATGGTCTCGATGCTTTACCGGCTCGGCGAACTCTCTGGCCTTCGGGTGCTCGATGTCATGGACGATGCCGGGGTCCGCGAGGGCACCCTGCGCATTCACGACATTGATTGGGCGGCGCGCAATGTGCCAATCAAGCCCGAACAGTTCGACTGGTTGCCCCCGGCATGTCGAGCGGCGGGCGATGAACTCGTGCTGATTCAGATCGCGGTGTCGAAGGCGGAGGGACGGCTGATCGGCTTCTTCGACGAAGAAGCGATCTTCCAGATCGTGCTTTTCGATCCCCTGCACAACGCCCAGCCCAGCAAGTACAACGACTACAAGGTCCGGCTGTCCAAGCCTTTGGGCTGCGAGGTGACGGCACTGCGGCATGAAGTGACGCAGGTGATGGCGAAGAGCCGGGATCGCGCCTGCGGATGCGAGTCCGACCTTGCCGCGGCGCTGCAATGGCGCCGCGATCAGCGTGGCAGCGCGATCGTGATGCCAGTCATCGACGGCACCGAGATCGAGGACGCCGACCAACTCATTGCCGAAGGTCGCGTCGGCAGCTATCGAGACATCTTTGCAGCCGGCCTCGTGACTGTGTTGGAGAGACGTCTCGATAGCTGAGGTTGATGCCGGGACTCAGAGCTCCCAGCGCTCCGAGTAGGCTGGCGGTCGCGGCCATTGATCGGCTTGAGGCGGCGCGTCGGGATGCTCCTGTCCCCACCGCCTCGCCAGCATCCACCCGCCATGGCTGACGACCAGCGCGCCGCGCGACCACGTCGAGGCGCGCTCCAGCAATGCCGTGAGCGACTCGCCGCCCGCCGGTGCAAAGCGAGCGAAGTCGGCGACCCATGCATCGATCTCGTCTTTTGGGATCTCCGCCCAGGGCCGGCCATCCCACGCGCCAAAGTCGATTTCCGCGAGCGCCGCATCGACGCGATGCCGCCATCCCCAGCGTTTCAGCCATCGCCCCACGTCGGCACAACGCCGCAGCGGTGAGGTCCACACCTCATGCGGCAGCCGGAGTCGTCGCGCGTGGGCCTGGATGCGTCGCGCAAGCCGCTTGGCACGGCGGCGTTCCACCGGCAGGTCGCAACGTGCGCCGACGCACAATCCCGTCGCCCCTTCGGGCCGCGGATGCCGCCAGACAGTGATATCGGCGCTGCCGTCCGCGCTCATGCTCATGCTCAGGCTGACGCTCAGTCCGCCGGGAACAGCGGCGCCATCGCCAGGAACGCCAGTAGCGCGCCCAGCTCCACCACCTGCTGCGTCGCGCCGAGCGTGTCGCCGGTATAGCCTTGCAGCCGACGCTCCAGCATCGACTGCATGTAGAAGGTCAGCCCCGCGGACACCACCACGGCGGCCAGCATCTCCGGCACGTTTTCCGGCGTGATCCACGCGCCGGAGATCGTCGCGAGGACCACCAGCGCCAGCGCGATGATCAGGCCGGGGCCGGTGATCTGTGTCGCCAGCGGCTTGGCCTTGGCGTGCTCGGCGTCGCCGGCGTAGGGCAGGGCATGCAGCAGCCAAACCGGCGCCGCACGCGAGGCCACATGCGCCCACACGATCGCGAGCATCGCGAGCGTCGGATCGAGGTCCGCGAGTCCCAGCAGCACCGTCGCCTTCAGGCCCAGCACGAGGATCAGGCCGAGCGCGCCGTAGCTGCCGATGCGCGAGTCCTTCATGATCGCCAGCGCCTTCTCGCGCGAGACCGAGCCGCCGAGCGCGTCGCAGCTGTCGGCCAGTCCGTCCTCATGGAACCCGCCGGTCAGCCAGACGCTGGCGGCCATCGCGAGACCCACGGCGACCGTGGCCGGGAAGAGCTGCAACGCGCCCCACAGCACCAGCGCCGAGACGCCGCCCACCACCGCGCCGACGAGCGGGAAGTAGCGCGCGCACTGCTGCAGCCAGGCGGATTCGAACCCGACCCAGCGCGGCACGGGCACGCGCGTGAAGAACTGCAGGGCGATGAAGAAAAGGCGGAGTTGATGCATGGACGCGGACCGGGGAACCGGCCGCGATGATAGGGCGCTTCAGCGCGGCCGATCCCGCTCCAGCAGCCCCTCGTACGCGATCGCGACATTGGCGCAGAAGATGTCGAGCATCTCCCGCCCGTCGTCGTCGAGCGGATCCGACAGCACCATGTACAGCAGGCTCTCATTGCCCGAGTGCGTCCGGTAGTAACCGATGAAGCGCCCGTCCTCGAAACTGCTCTGCCGGGTCGCCAGCGCGCGGTCCAGCGCCTCGCGCACGTCGGCGGGCAGGTCCGAGACCTGGGCGTCGGCGAGCAGCCCCTGGTACTCCGACGTCGCGGCCAGCACCTGCAGCCGGCCCTCCACGTGCGAGGCGGCGTACATGCGGCTCGCGCACAGCCCTTGCGCCTGGTAGCCGAGCATGTGCCCGACCTGCTCCAGCAACGCCGACGCGAAGTGGCGCAGGTTGCTCGAGTCGTGGATCTGCGTGATCGCATCGATCGAGCGCCGCAGCGCCGCGCGCGACTGCGACAGGATCACGATGTCGCGGTACGACCGCAGCGCCGAGTAGAAGACCGTGATCAGCTTGCGCTTGGTCAGCTCGGTCTTCTCCTTGTAGTCATTGATGTCGTAGGTCTTGATGACGTGTTCCTCGGGCGCCTGGCCCGGCTGCCCGGTGCGCAGCACGATGCGCACCTGGGTGTTGCGCAGCTCCTCGCGGATGAAACGCGCCACGTCGAGCCCGGCGTGCTCGGACTCCATCACCACGTCGAGCAGGATCAGCGCGATGTCCTGGCGGTCGCGCAGCAGGTCGCGCGCTTCGGCGCCGTTGTAGGCGTTGAGGAACTGCAGCTTCCGCCCCGCGAACTCGAAATCCGCCATGACCAGCTGGGTCACCTGATGCACCGCCGGATCGTCGTCGACGATCATCACCAGCCACGGATCGAGCGTGCGCGTCCGGGTGTCCTCTCCGGGATCCGGCAGCTCGTCGGCGAACACCATGTCGGTCATCGGTTCCTCCCTGGCTGATTTTGTTGCGAGCCATTATCAACAGCGGAGGTGACATGGGAAGACCGAGCCGCGTGCCGTGGCGGCCGCCGGTGTGACCCTCGCACGACATGGCGGGAATCCGTCGGGATCTCAGCAGGAAGGCTCGAGCGGCATCGGACCCGTGCGGTCCCTGCCTTGCCGCGTACGCTTGGCCTCGTACATGCGCATGTCGGCGCATTCCATCAGCGCCGTCGCGTCGCGCCAGTCCTCCGGACAGCGTGACGCCCCCATGCTGGCGCGCAGCTGCAGCACGCGATCGGCGTAGGCGAAGGACCCCTCGATCGCCGCGTGGATGCGCAGCAGCGTCGCCTCCAGCGTCGTCGGGGATCCCGCATGGGTCAGCAGGATCGCGAACTCGTCGCCGCCCAGCCGGGCGACCGTGTCCGTTTCGCGCGTGGTGCTCGCGAGCCGGCGGCTGAACTCGATCAGCGCCGCGTCGCCGGCCGCGTGGCCGAGCGTGTCGTTGATGTGCTTGAGGCCGTCCATGTCCAGCAGCACGATGGCGATCGGCGGGTCGCCACGCTCGACCTCCGCGGTGGCGTGGCGCAGACGGTCCATGAAGAGCGAGCGGTTGGCCAGCCCCGTCATGTCGTCGTGGGTGGCGCGGTGGAACAGGTCGTCGCGACCGTAGCGCGTGGCCCAGTACATCGCGGCGCCCAGCACCTTGGACATCAGGGACAGCACCTCCACCTCGTGGTTGCCGAAGTCGCGCACGCGGGACGAGAAGGCCTTGAGCACGCCGACCGGCGTGCCCTGGTGCGTCAGCGGCAGCACGACCATCGAGCGCAGCCCGACGCGCCGGCAGGCCTCGATGTCGACGCGGCTGTCGGAGTCGACGTCGTCGCAGATCAGCGGGATGCCCTGGCGCAGGCAGGTGCCGGAGAGGCTGCCGTCGCGGCGCACGCGCACGCCGAGCTGATGGCCCGCGGCGCCGGCGACGGCGCGGTAGACGAGGTCATCGCCCTCGGCCAGTTCGATGGCGGCGCCGTCGGCGTCGACGAGCTCCAGCGTGCCGTGGACCGACAGCGACATCACGCCCGCGAGGTCCAGCCCGAGCTGGGCGACCTGGCTGTGGATATCGATGATGCGGAGTAGTGCTTCCCGGCTCGGCATCGACCGCCCCGAAAGAACTCGCTCCCTGGCCCACGCCGGCCTCCTCCGCGCGCGCACTGCGTGCATCGATGCGCGGGACCACCTGCCGTCGTGCCGCCAGTCTAGACCTGGCGCCCCCGCGATTCATCCCCTGTTTCCGGTGACGTTGCGGCGCGGCACCGGTGGCCTCGGGGAATCTCCCGATGGAGGCCATGTCTTTACGCTGCGGATACGAGGGATGCGCAGAATCGCGCCCATGTCAGAAAACAAATCCTCCGCAGCCGATGGGCTCCCCCCCGGCGTGGCCGCCGCGGACACGGCCGGCGCCCAGCCCGGCGCGCCCGCCCCGATGCTGGCCTTCACGCCCTATCAGAAGCTCGCCGCCGGGCTGATGGCGTTGCTGCAGTTCTCCGTCGTGCTGGACTTCATGATCATGTCGCCGCTGGGCGTGATGATCATGCCGGCGCTGAGCATGAGCTCCGGCCAGTTCGGCCTGGCCGTGTCCGCCTATGCCTTCAGCGCCGGCATCGCCGGGCTGCTGACGGCGGGCTTCGCCGACCGCTTCGACCGCAAGCGGCTGCTGCTGTTCTTCTTCTGCGGCTTCCTGCTGGGCACGCTGTGGTGCGGCCTGGCGACGAGCTTCCCCTCGCTGCTGGCGGCGCGCATCGTCACCGGGCTGTTCGGCGGCGTCATCGGCTCGATCGTCATGGCGATCGCCGCGGACCTGTTCCCGCCGGCGCAGCGCGGCCGGGTGATGGGCCTGCTGCAGGGCGGTTTCGCGGCCAGCCAGGTGCTGGGGCTGCCGTTCTCGATCTTCCTGGCGTCGCGCTTCGACTGGCATGCGCCGTTCATCGCCATCGTCCTGTTCGGGCTGCTGGCGGCGCTGGTGATCGCCTTCAAGCTGCAGCCGGTGAACGCGCACCTGGGCGCGGGCGGTACTGGACAGCACAGCGCGGCGCGGCATCTGCTGCAGACGGTGCGCATCCCGCGCCAGCAGCTGGCCTTCGCGCTGACCGCGCTGCTGACCACCGGCGGCTTCATGCTGATGCCCTTCGCCAGCGCCTTTGTCGTGCACAACGTCGGCATCCCGCTGGACCACCTGCCGATCATCTACCTGATCACCGGCATCTGTACGCTGGTGTTCTCGCCGCTGATCGGCCGCCTGTCCGACCGCATCGGCGCCATGCCCGTCTTCTACGCGGGCTGCGCCATCACGATCGCCACGGTGGCCTTCTATACGCACCTCGGCACCTCGCCGCTGTGGGTGCTGATCGTGGTCAACGTGGTGATGTTCGTGGGCATCTTCTCGCGGATGATTCCGGCGCAGGTGACGCTGGCCGGCGTGCCCGCGCCGGAGCAGCGCGGCTCGTTCAACGCGATCAACTCGGCGCTGCAGCAGCTGGCCGGTGGACTGGCCTCGCTGGTGGCCGGGCACATCGTGCACATCGGCCCGGACGGCCACGTCAACGACTTCCCGTACGTGGGCTATGTCGTCATCGCGTCGACGCTGGTCGCGGCGCTGCTGATGCGCCAGCTCGTGCGCGGCCGGTCGGCAGGCGGCGTGCCAGCCACGGTCAAGCCGGGTTGAGTTCGGACATCGATCCGTGATGGATGTCACGGATCGGTCTTCCTTCCGGTCAAACCGTCTAGAGGCGGCACTCGAGCGTGGGGCGTTGGTGACAACTTGGGAACGTCGTCTCCCTAGAATTCAGGGTTTTCACCGACCCGGAATTCGAGCATGTCCTTCGCGATCCGGCGCCTGAGCGGCGCTTTCGTCCTGTCCGCCGCTGCGCTGACGTCGCTGTCGGCCGCCGCCGCCGGCCCCGCCGTCGACACGATGGCCCGCATCAAGGACACCCGCGCGATCACGCTGGGCGTGCGCGAATCGTCGCGGCCGTTCTCCTTCGTCAATGAGCAGAAGCAGGGTCAGGGCTACTCGGTCGACCTGTGCCTGGCGGCCGTCGAGGAGATCAAGAAGGAACTGAAGCTGCCCGAGCTGAAGGTCAACTACGTGGTCGTGTCCGGCGCGGACCGCATCCCGAAGCTGCAGAAGGGCGACATCGACCTGGAATGCGGCTCGACGACCAACACCAAGGCGCGTCAGGAGCAGGTCGACTTCAGCTACACGATCTTCGTCGCGGGCATGCGCGTGATGATCCCGAGCGGCGCCAAGGTCGACACGATCAAGGACCTGGACGGCATGACGATCGCGCTGACCAAGGGCACGACCTCGGAGAAGCTGTTCACGCAGCTGAACACCTCCGGCGAGGCCAAGATGCAGCTGGTCCAGTTCCCCAACAACACCGATGCCTTCAAGGCGCTGCGCGAGGGCAAGGCCCGCGCGTTCGCGCAGGACGATGCGCTGCTGCTGGGCCTGGCGTCGAAGGACAAGGCGCTGGACAGCCTGAGCCTGGGACAGATGGCGTTCTCGGTGGAACCCTACGGGATCATGATGCGCAAGGGCGACGCCAAGCTGGCCGCGGCCGTGGACCGCGCGCTGAGCCGCGTGTACGGCAGCGGCGAGATCGAGCAGCTCTACAACAAGTGGTTCCAGACCGCGGCGCTGTCGATCCCGATGAACCGCCTGACGCGCGACGGTTTCAAGCGTCCGAACCGCGAAGCCGGCGTGGCGATGCTGCTGGGGTATTCGATCTGATCCTCGATCGGATCGATCCCTCCCGGATCCTGGTGAACGAGCGGGCCTGCGGGCCCGCTTTGCATTTGAGCGCCACAAGACGTCGGCCTGCGGCGGGCAAGACCTGGACCCGCGAGGTCCGGACGCACTCCCTAGCCCTTGGGGGACGCATTCGCGCGCATCGCCGGGACACTGCGCCCTTCCCGTTGCTGCAGGAAGATCATGCGTTGTCTCGAAGTCGTCCGTCGTTGTTCATCGATCCTTGGCCATGCGGCCTCCGTCGCTGCACTGGCCGCAGTGGCCGCCGCACTGTCGGCGCCGCTAGCGCCCGCGCTCGCGTTCGACGCTCCGCCCGGCTGGACGCAGCGCGTGCACGAGGACGGCCTGCTGCTGCAGCCCGCGGACCTGCCGCCGGGCAAGGTGATGCAGCTCTGGGTCGCGCCGCCGTTGGAGGTCGGGCGCGATGACGGACTTGCCGCGTTCGCGCGCATCAAGGAGCCGATGCGCGGCCTCGGCGCCGCGGGTCAGCCGGCGTGCAAGCCGCCGCAGATGCTGCAGGCCGGCGTGGTGCTCCAGAACTGCGTGGCGACCGTGAACGCCGCGCCGATCGAGACGCAGATCTACATGCGACCGTCGCGCAACGGCCAGCTCGAATGGATGCGCATCGCGATGTCGCAGGACGAGGCGCTGCTGCAGCGCTACGGCGGCGGATTGAAGACGCTCTCGGCGAAGTCGAACGAGTTGTGGCCTGCGTTGAAGGCCCTGGCCGGGGACGAGCGTCGCCAACGGGAAGCCGCCGAACGGGCGGCCACGCTGGAACGCCGCGCCGCCGCCGATCGCGCGATCCACGTCGCGCCGGGCAAGGGCGTCGCGGAGCGCGACATAGCCTTCATGCTCTGGACCTGGTACCAGCCCAGCGGCGAAAGCCTGGTCGAGAACCTGCACCTGCTGCTGAAGGACGGCACCGGTTATCGCAACCTCGATCTTCCGCCGGACGAGTTCGACATGGCCGCGGCGCGTCGCTTCAAGCCGGAGCGCGTGATCCAGTGGCGCCGCAGCGGCGGCGACTGGCAGATCAAGGACCACGACGACAAGGACTGGCGCACGATCAGCGGCACGCCCGCGACGCCGGCCGCGGCGGGGCAGCGGATCGACGGCACGTTCACGCACTCCTGGTACTCGATCCTGGGCGGCGGCAGCTCGCAGAACCGCTTCCATTTCGATTCGGACGGCAGCTTCGAGCAGACCGGCAAGTCGGTCTTCGGCACCGGCGCCATGGCTGCGGCGAACGGCGTGGCGGGGATGGCGACGAACACCTACTCGCGCGGCGGCAGCACGACGACGTCGTCGGTCAGCGCCGTTGGCGCCGGTGCCGGCGGCGCGCAGCGGCAGCGGCGCAACGGGGCCGACTTCGCGGGCCGCTATCGCCTCGACCGCTGGGCCATGGTCGTCGAGCGCGAGAACGGCGAGCAGGAACGGGTGCTCTTCGCGTTCAACGGGGAGAAGCAGCGGGCGGTGTTCATCAAGGACATGGGCTACTCGAAGTAGCCCGGAAGTAGGCCGCCGATGAGCGACGACGTCATCGCGGGACTGCCTCCGACCGAACCGGATCGATGGCTGCGGTCCCTGGGCCCATTCGCGGATGAGCAGGGCAAGCACTTCCGGCTCGCCATCGACTGCACGCTGGCCCGATCGAGCTGGCGGGCGCGAAGGAAGCGCCTGCTGGCGGCGCTCGGGATGCATCGTGCAGCGGACCGGATCTCGCTCCAGGCGCGCATCGACATCGAACTGTTCGCAATCCAGCACATTCAAGGCGACCTCGTCGATCGCGACGGTGTTCCTCGTGAGGAGCTCTTCGTTGCGAGGTCGCCGCGCGTTCTTGATCTCCAACTGAACGTCACGCTTGGGCAGGGGGTGACGTACTACCTCCTCAAGCTGTCCACCGACGCGGGGAATGCGGAGTTCCCGTCGTTCGAGGCGATCGTGCAGTGGCGATTACGGTGACGGCGCCCGACGGCGGGCAAGACCCGGCACCTCATGACAGAACATGCTTGACTCGATTCAAGCGCGAATCAAGCAGCTCTGCCCGGGAGACCAAAGCGATCTGCAACGCGCATTTGATGATTGGGTTGTCCGAGCTGATCCGAATATCGAGAACATGGTCAAACGAATGAAAACTGGCTATGCAACAACGAAGGGCAATCAAACAACGTTCGGACTACCCTTCTTCCAGATCGAGCCCTATGAACAACCAAGCCGCGTCTACGTTGGCTGGCATGAGTTTAGGCATACCATGCCCGCAAATCGCGCAATAGTGGACCCGTCCAACTCCCTTGGGAACATCCTAAGGGGCCGAGCCGATCTAGTACCGTCTGAAATCGACGCAGATCGATTTGCGGACTGGTTCACCAAAACATCCAACCAATGTGGGTGCCCAAAATGAAAAAGCTTTTGCCTTGTGGCTCTTATTGGTAGCAGCAGCGCAAGCTCATGCCGCTACATATATTGATATATTTAATAAGGGTGCATTCCTGGTAATTGAACCTCACTCGGTTCAACTTGCTGATGTCGTTCATGATGCGACTTCATGCGCATCATCCGATTCTTTTGCCTGCCTCAAGTCGAATCACTTTAATATTGGCATGCCCAAAGACGCTCGATTGAAAAATTGGATTTTCGCAGGTGCACGCTATCGTATCAGGGAAGAATTAGAAGCAATATTTTTTTGGCATACCCTCTCGATATCTATTGATTAGCGTACAGGGTAAGTCGCCGTTTCAATTTGCTTATTCCCGTGCCAGGGGAATAGTCGCATTCAAGGTTCAGGGCGGCAATAGCCTAATACTCAACGAGACCTGCGGACTGCTGGCGCAAACATCTGATCTGGATTGCATGCCAAAATGAAAACTCCATTGCTGCTGAACCGGAAAAAATGGAGACTGATCAGATGAACGTACTGAAGCAGGAACTTGAACAGGCCATGCGCAGCGAGTCTCCGCTCATGGCGTTCCGTCAGACTGTGGCGCGGCACCTGGCCCAGGGATTGAACCGAACATTCCTCACCGAAGAACTGGAGAAGCTGCGCACGGTTGTCGAATCAGATAGCGAGGACGTGATTTTGGAGGTGCTCGATTTCATCGCTGGCTGGTGTCATCCAGATATGAAACTTTGACAAACCACGAGGACTGGGCGGTCAATTTGCCAACGCACATGCCGTTCCGAATCCGGCTGTGACCGGAACCAATACGACTTGAACGATCGAACGGCGAGCATTTGGACAATGATTGGACTCGGTCGGAAAATGGGGTGTGACATGTCTGCGGAGGCCGCAGCTGCCATGACGCTTTGCACACCTGGTGCACCGCTATGAATGTGGAGATTGACTTCAGTATCTTCAGCAGCCCGACCAAAGCGTTCGCTCGTGTCTTCGGAGGTTGGGCGGCCCGTCCTGATCTTGCCGAAGGCGACGTGATCGACCTTTCTCCTACGGCCCTCACGCTAAAAGTGGTGTCTATCGCGACGATGACCCCTGGTGGAATCGTGATAGGCCTCTCGGACGTCGTATTCAACTCGCTTGCTGAGGCCGAAGAGTTGGCACAGAAGTTGGAAACGGACTGTGGGCTGTTTGTGGATGTCTTCGATTGAGGCGGCGATCGTCGACGCCGGTCTTGGTTCCGCGATCCTGGGTGCGGTGCTCGCCATGCTGTTTTGCGCGATGGCCGCCAAGGGGAGTCGAGAAGAGATTCTCAAGGGGACCGCAAGCGCGGTCGCGCAGATCAGAGCGGGCCGCATTTGATCGGCGGCCGTGCGGTCACGCACCGTTCGAGCAATCCCTGACCAACAGATCCACCAGCAGACTCCCCTGCGTCGCATAGGTCCACTTGTCGGTCTTGAGCAAGGTCGCGATGGGTTGGGCTGTTGCGCCTGACCGGTCGATCACCGCGACGTCATAGTCTTCGCCTCGCTGTCGAAGACCACCTCCGCGTCCATCGACCGCTTCAGCGTCACCACCACGCGCCGCTTGTCCTTCTCGCTCCCTTGCTCGACCTCCAGCGCGCAACCGTCGCCCAGCGCGTAGCGCCAGCGCGGTCCGGGCGCGTCACGGCCGACGACGTTGAGCTCGGCGACGCGCTCCGCGTTGCTCATGTCGAAGGGACTGACCAGCGGCCGGTCCTCGCCGGGATAACCCTCCGAGCATGACCCGAGCAGCGCTGCGAACGCGAGCACGCTCACCACGCGCGCGCCATCACGCCACGACATCGCCGGCCTCCACCACGCGCGATGCCAGCACCTTGTCGATCGTCTTGCCGTCCATGTCGACGATCTCGAAGCGCCAGCCTTCCCACTCCACCGTGTCCGCCTCGCGCGGCAGTCGTCCGGAGAGCAGCATCATCATCCCGCTCAGTGTGTGATACCGGCCGCGTTCCTCCTCCGGCACTTCGTCGAGGCCCAGGCTGTCCTTCAGCTCCGGCACCGGGATGTGACCGTCGAGCAGCCACGAGCCGTCCTCGCGCTTCACCGCCCAGGCGGACGCCGGATCCTGCGGCTGGAACTCGCCGGTGATCGCCTCGATCAGGTCGTGCAGCGTGACCAGGCCCTGCACCTCGCCGTACTCGTCGATGACGAAGGCCATGTGCACCGCGGACAGCCGGAAGTTGGCGAGCAGCTCCATCCCCGTCAACGTCTCCGGCACATAGAGCGCCGGGGCGAGGTGCGCATCCAGACGCGGCTGGCGCTGGCGCAGCATCTCCGACAGCAGCTGGCGCGCGTTGACCACGCCGACGATGTCGTGCAGCCCGCCGCGCACCACCGGGAACAGCGCGTGATCCGAGGCCTCGATGCGCGCGAGCGTCGTCTCCATCGGATCGTTCATGTCCAGGCAGACCACGTCGCGGCGCGACACCATCAGCGAGCCGATCTGGCGGTCGTCCAGGCGGAAGACGTTGCGCACCATCGCGTGCTCGTGCGACTCGATGACGCCGGCGCTGGTGCCTTCGGCGAGCACGGCGTGGATTTCTTCCTCGGTGACGTTGAACGCCGCCGATGGCTTCACGCCGAGCAGGCGCAGCAGCGCGTTCGTCGAGCCCGACAGCAGGCGCACGAAGGGCTTCGTGGCCACGGCCAGCGCGGCGATCGGCCGCGCGACCAGACGGGCGACCGCCTCCGGATTGGACTGTCCGAGGCGCTTGGGCACCAGCTCGCCCAGCACGATCGAGAAGTAGGTGATCAGCACGACGACCAGGCCGGTCGCGGCGCCGCTGGCGTACTCCGCCGGCACGCCGTGGGAGGCGATCCACAGCGCGAGCGGGCCGGCGAGGGCGGCCTCGCCGACGATGCCGTTGAGCACGCCGATCGAGGTGATGCCGATCTGGATGGTCGACAGGAAGCGGGTCGGATCCTCACCCAGCTTGACGGCTGCCGCGGCGGCGCTGTCGCCCTCGTCGATGAGCTTCTGCAGGCGCGCGCGGCGCGCGGTCACCAGTCCGATCTCGGACATGGCGAACAGGCCGTTGAGCAGGATGAGGAAGAAAAGTAAGGCGATTTCCATGATGGATGAGGAAGACGCACCGGCCTGCCGGACCTCAAGGACGAGGCGCGGCGACGGCGGCGCAGACGCACGCGAGCGCGGAAGGCGCGGCGCGTGCTGAAAGGGACGAACGGGGAGGTGGAGGCGGCGAGGCGCCTCGGCGCGGGCTACACGGGGCGCGTCAGGCGCGTGGCGGCCGCAGCAGCGGCTGCGGGCAGCGCTGAGGCTCGTGCAGCTGGGGCGTGGGGAGCGGGCTCGACTGCGGCGGCGCGACGCGCAGCGGGCGCGCGTCGGGCTTGCAGTGGTCGGACATGTCGTCCGAGGTGTCGCCGAGCTCGAAGAGCAGGGCGGCGATGTCGGCGGCCTGGTCGTCGTCGGTGCCTGACTGCACCGCGGCGATTGCAGTGGCCGAGGGATCCGCGGGCTGCCCGTCGACCAGCAGATGCTGGGCATGCGCGACCCCCGCGGCGAACATCGTCACGCCGGCGGCGGCGATGCCGTACGCGGGTACGAGGATCGTCAGGACAAGGATGCGGAGCCAGCGGGTCACGGGCGTGATTCTATCGAGACGCCTGGATGGACCTGTTGGAGGATCAGGCGTTGTCGAGCTGAGCTTGGCCGGGAGGCGCTATCGGATATGCGCCGTCCCGGTCGAAACGCGTCAGCACGACGATCATGCCAACGATGCGATCGTTCAGCGCCTCCAAGTCTTCTGCGGGGATCCACCACTCCGTGTGGCGGGTGCCGCCGACTTGCTGGACCGGATAGCGGTCCATGAAGTCTTTGCGAACCTCGAAGCGGGTGACGAAGCCTTCGCCGCTGGCGGGCACGTTCCAGTCGCGCGCGATCTCGACGGCGTACTGCTCGTTGGTGACCGGATAGAAGATCGGCTGGTCCGGAAGCCGCGGCGGCCAACGCCGATAACCCGACTGAGCCACGAGCGCCAACTCCTGCGGGCCGGTCGGCCGGAAGAGCGTGACGGTGGTGAATGTCATGGCATCACTTTCAAGTAGGTGTGCGGCACGGCGTCGGTCAACCAGACCCCGTTCTCCGTCCTGAAGAACTGATGACCGTCCCGGTGCATCCGGCCGGCGTCGACTTTCAGCAGCACGACTTTGCCGTAGCGCGAGCCGACCTGGCGCGCCGTGTCCGCGTTCTCGCTGAGGTGCACATGGTGGCGTTGCCGCTTGTCGAGCCCCTCGGCGAGGATGGCGTCGAGGAAGCGCGTCGCCGTCCCGTGCAGCAGCGTCTCGGGCGGCGTCACCGGGGACAGGTCGAGGGCCACCTCGACCGAGTGCCCCTGGTTCGCGCGGATGCGCAGGCCATCCTCGCTGAAGGCGAAACGCTGCTTGTTGTTGGTCTCGACGATCTCGCGCAATAGCGGCAGGTCCAATCGCTTGCCTGCGGCCCGCGCGCCGGCGAGCAGCGCGTCGACCGTCACCCAGCCGTTCTCGTCGAGCGTGAGACCCAGCGTCTCGGGCTTGTGCCGCAGCGACAGGCTGAGCAGCTTGCTCAGCGAGGTCAGTGCCTTGTCGTTGTGCAAGTCGCTCATGGTTCGGTCGTCTCCTTTGCCGCTTTCAGCCGCGCGCGGACTTCCATCAACGCGAAGCCGAGCAGGTTCAACCCCTTCCACTGCGCAGGGTTGCGGGCGTCGGCATCGTTCGCCGCGAGCCCGATGCCCCAGACGGAATCGACGGGGCTGGCCTCGACCAGCACCTGGTCGCCGGTACCCAGCAGAAACCGTCGCAGCGGACCGTTTCCTCCGAACTTGCCCATGTTGGCGGCCACCACGATGTCGAAGCGATGCTCGGCCCATCGACGCTCGTCGAAGCCTGCGACCTGGCGACCGAGTTGTTTGGCCAAGTCAGGGGTCTTGGCTTCCAGAATCTGCTGACGCAGTACTTGGTCGCCGAAGAGCATGGCCTTGGCAGCCATCATGAAGTGCTCCGCCGTACGGAACGTCTCCGTCCCGACCTGGAACGACGCGTCGTACCACTGGCTGAAGCAGGAGGCGTTCACGCCGCGATCCTTCGGCGGGCGATGGCCCCAGAAAAGGATGTATTCGGCCGTACGGCCAGCCTGCAGGGATTCCACCAGACTGCGGACGTCCCGAGCTTCGCTGGCTTGATTCATTTCTTGTTCTCCCAATGTCTGTAGAGTTGTATAGTGCAACTCATCGAAGGTTGCACAATACAACTCTCCGCCGATCCGATCAAGTGAGAACGACGATGACGACCGATGCTTCGCGCCGGAAACCACAGCCCGCGCCGGCGATGGCCCCTTCTCCACCGGCTTTTCCACTGCCGTTCACGACGGTCGACGTGGTGATCTTCTCGGTGCTCGAGGACCAGCTGCGCGTCCTGCTGGTGCAGCGGCCCTCGAAGGACGAGGAGCCGTTTCCCGGTCGCTGGGCGCTGCCGGGCGGTTTCGTGGACATTGCTCGCGACCGCGATCTGGAGGCCTGCGCACGGCGCAAGCTGTCGGAGAAGACCGGCGTCGCCAGTCCGTATCTGGAGCAGCTCGGCAGCTGGGGCGGCAGGGATCGCGACCCGCGTGGATGGTCGGCGACCCATGTGTACTTCGCCCTGATGCCCGCCGACGGCGTGACGCTGGCCAAGGGCGCGAACGCCGCCGACGTCGGCTGGTTCGAGGTGGAGACGCTGCTCAAGCGCCCCCGTCTGGCCTTCGATCACGCGGCGATCCTGAAGACCGCCGTCGAGCGCTTGCGCGGCAAGGTGGAGTACACGTCGCTGCCGGCGTTCCTGCTGCCGCAGGTCTTCACGCTGCCGCAGCTGCAGCGGATGTACGAGGTCGTGCTGGGCCGGCCGGTCGACAAGAGCGGTTTCCGGACGCGGATGCTCGCGGCCGGGTTCCTGGAGGAGGCCGGACCGATGGCCGGCGACGCCAAGCGCGCCGCGATGGGTTATCGCCTGCGGGACCGCAAGAGCGCGGTGGTGTTCCCGCGGACCTTCAGTCCGCGACAGGGAGAGTGAGATGACGACATCGGCACAAGCGCTTCGCCGCGATCGGGCGCTCGGCGCCTTGCTGGGGCTGGCCTGCGGCGACGCTGTCGGCACCACCGTGGAGTTCGAGGCGCGCGGCAGCTTCGCGCCGGTCACCGACATGGTGGGCGGCGGCCCTTTCTCGCTCGCCGCCGGGCAATGGACGGACGACACGTCGATGGCGCTGTGCCTCGCGACCAGCCTGGTCCATCGCGACGGATTCGATCCGGTCGATCAGATGAACCGCTACGTCAACTGGTGGCAATGGGGTTACCTGAGCAGCACCGGTGAATGCTTCGACATCGGTCTCACCACCGCCAAGGCCTTGCAGCGCTACCAGCTCTCGGGCGACCCGTACGCGGGCGACACCGATCCACGCAGCGCCGGCAACGGCTCGTTGATGCGGCTGGCGCCGGTGGCGCTGCATTTCCTGTCGGACCGCGCGGCGCTCCGGCGGAACGCCCGTTTGAGCTCGATGACCACCCATGCCGCCGTCGAGGCTGTCGACGCCTGCGAGCTGTTCGCGGACCTGCTGGCCCGCGCCATCGACGGCGACGCGAAGGCCTCGTTGTGGGCCTCGCCGCGCGACGCGCACCTGAGTCCGACGGTCCGCATGGCCGCCGATCCGTCGCTGCGCGACAAGAGCGTCGACCAGATCAGAAGTTCCGGCTACTGCATCGACTCGCTCGAAGCGGCGATGTGGTGCTTCGCGCGATCGTCCTCCTTCGAGGCAACGATCCTGACCGCTGCCAATCTCGGGGGCGATGCCGACACGGTCGCTGCGATCGCGGGGCAACTGGCAGGCGCACATTACGGCGCATCGGCGATTCCCCCGCGGTGGCTGGAACGGCTCGCGATGCGCGGCGAGATAGAACGCCTGGCCGAGGCGCTGCTGACGTCGGTTCCGGGCTGAACGCAGACCGCCGCGCGCGGCCTCATCCTTGCAGGAACGGCTGGAGCCACCGTTCGAATTCGTCCTGCCACGCGCGCTGAGCGGCCTCGAGGATCGCCTCCGGATCGTCGACCGGCGCCAGCTGCAGCTGCGCCCGCAGCCAGTCGATGTAGGCGTCGAGCCCCTCGCTCTTGCGGTAGTGATGCTCGCTGCGGAAGTAGTGGATGCGGTCGAAGTCGATGCGCGGCTCTACATCGCAGCTGCTGACGCGCAGCAGTTCGCGCACGTCGCGCGCGACGATCCATTCGCCGCCTTCATCGCCGAAGGCCACCACCGGCCAGCGGTCCGGCACCAGCGCTTGCGACGGGTCCGGATTCCACAGCGCGTAGAACGAGCCCGACGCGGTCGCCCGCGCGAACGGGATCAGCCGGGACAGGAAGGCGGATCCTCCGACCAGCCGTATCGCAGGCCGTCGTGGTCGTCGTCGGTGAGTGTCAGCGCGGCGGAGTAGTTGCCATCGCCGATGTCATTCTGGAAGCGCAGCAGCGCGAGCAGGGACTCGGGAACGGGCAGGTCGCCGAAGGGCGCGGCGAAGTCGGTGGGATCGATCATGGGAGGAGCGGCGAGTCGGTACAACGACCGGCTGGACCCGGCCAACCCCGCCGCTCTGGACAGCAGCGGAGCCGCCGCGAATCTAGCGCCCATCGGCCTTCCCGGGACGTGACCTTCGTCCACTTCCGCGCCCATGTCCCCTGACCCGGCGTCGCACGCGGATCGTGCGCGCGTGCACCACGACGTGCGTGGTGGCGGTGCGCCTCACCAGGCTTGTGCCGCCGGCGTCCCCTGGTGATATCGCATCTGCCACCCCTCCGCCGTCTTCAGCCAGAGCGAGGACCGCAGCGTGTGATGCACCAGCGAACCGTCTTCCTGGCGATGCGCCGAACGGTAGGTCAGCAACGCCGCATCGGGTGCGAGCGGCGCGATGCGGAACTCGTCCGGCACGACCTTCGGCGGCTCCTGGTCGTCGGCAAGCCAGCGGATGATGGTCTCGCGGTCGTACTGGCGGCCGGAGCGGCCGACCTCATGGAAGTCCGGATGCAGCAGCTGCGACAGCCGCTCGGCGCTGCAGCGCACGCCGGGGTGGTGGAGCTCGACTTCCAACGCGCGCAGCGTGTCGAGCAACGAGCGCTCAGTGTTGGACATGGCGGTTCGAATCCTTGTGGAGCCGCGAGCATAGCGTCGGCTGCCCGCCTGACCGCTCGCGGAAGCGGCGTCAGGTCTTGTCGCTCACGCCCGCCGAATCGAAGCTCGCCATCTCGCCCAGCACGCGGCAGGCCGATTCCAGCAGCGGCCAGGCCAGCGCCGCGCCGGAGCCTTCGCCCAGGCGCAGGCCCAGGTCCAGCAGCGGCTGCGCCTGCAGCGTGTCCAGCATCAGGCGGTGGCCCTGCTCGTTGGAGCGGTGCGCGAAGATGCAGCGCTCCAGCACCGCCGGCTGCAGCTTGGCAGCCACCAGCACCGCCGCGCCGGTGATGAAGCCGTCGACGACGATCACCCGGCGTTCCAGCGCCGCCTGCAGCACCGCGCCGACCATCATCGCGATCTCCAGCCCGCCCAGCGCGGCCAACGCCGCCAGCGGCTCGATCGCGCGCGGATGCTTCTCCAGCACGCGCGCCAGCACGCCCAGCTTGTGACGCAGCTGCGCGTCGTCCAGGCCGGTGCCGCGGCCCACGCAATCGGCCAGCGCAAATCCGCCCAGGCGCGACAGCAGCAGCGCCGCCGACGAGGTGTTGCCGATGCCCATCTCGCCCAGCAGCAGCGCATTGCCCGGCCGCTTCTGCAGCAGCGTCTTGCCGGCGGCGATGGCGGTCGCGCACTCGTCGACCGTCATCGCCGGGCCCTCCAGCATGTCGCGGCTGCCCATCGCGATCTTCGCGATCAGCAGGCCCGGGCGCGGCTCGAAGCTGTGGCGCACGCCGGCGTCGACGACGCTCAACTGCAGCCCATGTTGACGCGCCAGCACGGAGACCGCCGCGCCGCCGGCCAGGAAGTTCTCCACCATCTGCCAGGTCACGTCCGACGGGAAGGCCGACACGCCGTGCGCCGCCAGCCCGTGGTCGGCCGCGAAAACCATCATCTGCGGGTCCACCAGCTGGGGCTGCTCCGTGCCCTGGATCATCCCCAGACGCAGCATCAGGCCCTCCAGCCGGCCCAGCGAACCCAGCGGCTTGGTCTTGCGATCGATGCGGTGCTGCAGCGCCGATGCCAGCGCCGCATCGTGCAACGAGGGGATCGAGGGAATCAGGTCTTGCTTGGTCATGGGACTTCTCGGGACATCAAGGGGAAGGAGGAGAGGGCGGCGACGGCGACAGCAGGTCCATCAGCACGCCGGGCGCGAAATGGCGGTCGATGTAGTCGGCCAGTTCGTCGAAGACCTGGTCGAGCGGACGCGCCGGCCGGTCGAACAGCGCGGCCAGCACGCGGTCGTCCTCGAACAGGCCGTGCAGGTAGTGGCCGAGCACCGGCCCGTGCTGCCAGCCGACCGGCTCGCCCAGGCCGTCGAACAGCACCGGCCGCGCCGCGGGCAGGCCGGGGTGCTGCGCCGTGCGGCCATGGTGGATCTCGTAGCCGCGGGCCACTTCGCCGTTCAGCGACGACCACGGCGCATCCAGCGACGGCGCGAAGCGGCATTCGGCCTCGCGCAGCAGCTTCTCGCGCTCGAACAGCGTCACCAGCGGCAGCAGGCCCAGGCCCGGCGCGTTGCCATCGAGCCCGTGCGGATCGACCAGCGCCTCGCCCAGCATCTGCAGGCCGCCGCAGATGCCCAGCACCCGCCGGCCGGCGGCCGCGTGCGCCGCGACCGCGACGTCCAGCCGCTGCGCGCGCAGCCAGGCGAGGTCGGACGCCACCGCTTTCGACCCCGGCAGGATGATCCAGTCGACACCGTCGAGTTCGGCCGGCGTGCGGACCCAGCTCAGGCGCACGTCCGGCAGGTTGCGCAACGGCTGGAACTCGTCGAGGTTGGACAGCCGCGGATAGGCGATCACGGCGACGCGGATCACGTCACGTCCGCCGCCGCTGACGCCACTCGCGCCGAGCCCGCCGGTCGTGCGGTCGTCGAAGACGCCGTCCTCTTCGGGCAACCCGTGGCCGCGCCACATCGGCAGCGTCGCGAGCGTGGGCACGCCGGTCATCTGCTGCAGCATCTCCGGTCCCGGCGACAGCAGCGCGGCGTCGCCGCGGAAGCGGTTGAGCACAAAGCCGCGGATCAGCGCGCGCTCGTCCGCCGGCAGCAGCGCCGTGCGTGCCGTACAGATGGGCGAAGGCGCCGCCGCGGTCGATGTCGGTGACCAGCAGGCAGGCGGCGCCGGCCTCGCGCGCGGTGCGCATGTTCACGTAGTCGCTGCTGTGCAGGTTGATCTCGGCGGGCGAGCCGGCGCCCTCGATGACGACGACGTCGTTCTCGTCGAGCAACTCGTGCAGCGCGCCGCGTGCGCGCGTCCACAGCGCCTCGCTGCGTTCGCGCCACGGCGCGCGGCTGAGCGCCTCGTCGACCTCGCCCATCACGACGACCTGCGAGGCGGTGTCCTTCTCCGGCTTCAACAGCACCGGGTTCATGCGCACGTCGGGCCGTGCGCGGGCGGCCAGCGCCTGGAAGTACTGGGCCGAGCCGATCTCGCCCTGCCGACCATCAAGACCTGGCACCACGCGCGCGTTGTTGCTCATGTTCTGCGCCTTGTACGGCGCGACGCGCAGGCCCTGCCGCGCATACCAGCGGCACAGCGCCGTGGTGAGGAAGCTCTTGCCCGCGCCGCTCGTGGTGCCGAGCACCATGACGGCCCGCCCCCGCCCCCGACCCCGCCCGGCCACCCCCTCCGGGGTCAACGAGTCACCCTGGGGCCGGAATGGGGCTTGGGGGTCCTGGAGGGATCCCCCATGCCCCGTGGAGAGCCCACGCTTGGCGGTCCGGCTGACATCATCCGACGCAGGACCGCTCACAGCGTTTCTCCAAACGGATGCGTCGTGTCGAACGCGCCATGGCGCGACGGCGGTGCCGGCAGCGGCGTGTGGCCGCCGAAGGTGAGCATCGCGGCGGCCAGCGCGTCGACGGCCTCCGGCGCCTGCACCGACACGCGCACGAGCCCCGGCAGTCCGAACGACGTCGCATCGCGCAGCTTGATGCCCATCGCGCGCAGGCCTTCGAGCAGCGGCTCCGGCATGCCATGCCACGGCGACGGCAGCGCGGCGAGCCAGAAGTTGGCGATGCCGCCGTCGATCTGGTCGAAGCCCATCGCGGCCATGCGCGTCCACTGCGCTTCGCGCCACTCGCGCAGCAGCGGCAGCGAGGCTTCGAGTTCGTTGCGGATGGACGGCGTGGTCCAGGCCTCGAGCAAGGCCTGACCCTCGGACGACAGCACCCAGCTCGGCGCGAGCTCCTCGACGCGATCGATCCAGAGGCCGTCGCGCGGACCGATCAGGTAGGCACCGCGCACGCCGGTCAGCCCGAAGGCCTTGTTGGGACAGACCAGCCGCCAGGCCCCGTCCGCGATGGGCTGCGGGAGCGCGCAGCCGCCGGCCAGGCGCAGCGCGTCGTAGGCCTGGTCGACGACGAGCTGCGAGCCGCTCTGCCCGAGCGCCAGCGCCACGGCCGTCCACTCGGCGGGGCCGAAGCTCGCGCCGGTGGGATTGTTGGGATCGCAGACCCACACCAGCGAGGGCAAGGTCAGCGCGTCGGCGAGCTCGAACGCGTCGTCGTAGCCGGTCACCTGCAGGCCGAGCGCGTGGGCCGCCGCCGCGTAGTCGCCGAAGCCGGGCTGCGGCACGCAGACGCGCGTGACCCCCGACAGCATCGCGGCGAGCGTCAGGCGGCGGATGGCTTCCGAGCCGCCGGAGGCGGGCAGCACGCGTTCGGGCTCCACGCCGTGCCAGTCGCCCAGGCGGGCGCGCAGCGCGGCGTAGGTCGGGTCGGGGTAACGCAGCCGGTCGGCGCGCAGCACCGCGTCGAGCGCCGCCGGCGGCGGGCCGAGCGGGTGGGCGTTGGTCGAGAAGTCGTGACGCACCGGCGGCCCGGCATCGGTGCCGCCGTGCGTGAGCGATGGGAAGCGAGTCATCGTGCGAATCCGCCGCGCAGTGCGGCGGTACCGAGCGCCAGCAGCGCGGCGAGGCCCAGCATCGCGCGGGCGGCGAGCCGTTGGGCGGTGAGCATGTCCTCGGCGACGACGTCGCTGCCGGACGGATTGAGCCGATAGTGGCCGGGCTTGCTCAGCGCGCGGCCGAGCCGCAGCGCCATCGCGCCCATCGGCCAGCCGCCGTTGGGCGAGGGCGTGCGCGTGGCCTCGCGCAGCAGCGGCGCGAGCAGCGCGGGACGCAGCGCGACGATCGCCAGTCCGGTCAAGCGCGCCGGGATCCAGGACAACACGTCGTCGGCGCGCGCGGCCCACTTGCCGGCCCATTCCCAGCGGCCGCGATAGCCCCACATCGCGTCGGCCGTGTTGGCGAAGCGGTAGACCGCCGCGCCCGGCAGGCCGGCGACCATGAACCAGAACAGCGGCGCGATGACGGAGTCGTTGAGGTTCTCGGCGAGTGTCTCGATCGCGGTCTCGCGGACCTCGAGCGCGGAGAGCTGCCGCGTGTCGCGGCTGACCAGGCGCGACAGCTGCGCGCGGCCCTCGTCGAGCGATCGTGCGAGCGCGGTGTCCACGGCGGCGACCTCGTCGCGCAGCATGCGCCACGCGAGCATCGGCTTCAGCGCGAGTCCCAGCAGCAGCGCCGCGACCGCGAGCCGCCACCCGCCGAACCATGGTTCGAGCCCGACGATGACCGCATGCTCGATCGCCCATGCGGTGCCGGCCGAGAGCGCGATCCCTGCGGTCCACGCGAGCGCACCGCCGATGAACGCTGCCTTCGGCGACATCGCGCAGAGCCGGTCGCCGAAGAGACCCAGGAAACGGCCCATGCCGACGACCGGATGCACGGCGGCGGGCGGCTCGCCGAAGCAGCGGTCGAGCAGCAGTGCGATGGGGATCGCGAGGGCGAGCAGCCAGGACATGGAGTTCAGAATAAGGATGTCAGCAAGCGCGCTGACGAGGGCGAGCAGGGCGGCGGAATCCGTCCAATCTAGGCGCAAAGCGGAGCAGTAGCGGCGCTACTGCGAGCATTTGCAACGACGAGTGGGCGGATTCTGCCGTCATGAGCGTCCTCGTCAGTCTTCGATTCCTCGCTGGGCCGGCACTCCTGCCTTGAAGTGATGTTTCACCATTGTCATTTCCGTCACCGTGTCTGCCAGATCCATCAATTCCTGAGGCGCGTTGCGCCCGGTCAGACAGACGTGCACCTGCGACGGCCGCTCGCGCAGCGTCTCCAGCACCGGCTCCAGCGGCAGCCACCCGTAGCGCAGCGGATACATGATCTCGTCCAGCACGACGAGGAAGTGTTCGCCGGCCAGGATCGTGGCCTTCGCCCGTTCCCAGCCGTCGCGCGCGAGCTGCGCCGAATGGTCCAGGTCCTTGCTCTTCCACGAGAACCCGTCGCCCAGACCCTCGATGGGCACGCCGATCTGCTCGAACAGCCGGTGCTCGCCGAAGCGCGCGCTCGGCACCTTCATGAACTGGTAGATGTGGACCGGCTTGCCGCGCCCATGCGCGCGCAGCGCCAGCCCGAAGGCCGCCGTGCTCTTGCCCTTGCCGTTGCCGGTGTGGACGATCACCAGCCCGCGGCGTTCGCCGTCGGGAATGATGCGCACCCGGTCGACGGGCGGTTTTTCGATTTCCATGTCGATGCTCCGATGAATGCGTTCAGATCCGCGCGCGCAGGCTGAGACGGAAGGTGCGCGGCTCCATCGGATGCACGAGGCGCCCGTTGATGCCTTCGCCGTTGTTGCAGCCCGCGCCCTCGGCGCGCGTGCAGGCGGCGCCCCAGTACTCGATGTCATTGGCCTTGGTGTCGAAGAGGTTCAGCACGTCCAGGCCGAGCTGCCAGCGGTCGCTGAGCTGATAGCCCAGACGCCAGTTGGCGGTGAACACGGCCTTGGACTTCTGCGTGCCGGTCTCCTCGAGCGCGTAGGCGCCCAGGTACCGCAGCTTGAAGCCGCTGGACCACGGACCCGCCGGCGCCCAGTTGGCCGACATCGACGCGGACCACGGCACCGCGTTGGGCACGCGCTTGCCGCTGCCGAACTCGGTCTCGGTCGTCTCGACGAAACGGGCGCGGGACCAGGCCACGTCCGCGTCGATCAGCCAGTCGCGGCCGACCTGCACGTCGTTCGACCATTCCAGCCCCACGCGCTTGGACGCACCGCGCGCTTCGGTCACGCCCTCGTCGCCGACGAAGACCAGCTCCGAGGCCAGGTTGGCCTGCCACAGCGCCAGACTGGTGGTCCAACCCGTGACGGGCTTGGTGCGCAGACCCAGCTCCGTGCTCTTGGTGCGCGCCAGCAGCGGCAGGCGGTCGACCTCGCTGCCGTCGGCGGGATTCGTCGTCGAGGTCGCGCCGCGCGCGTCGTTCGATCGGAAGGCCCGTGCCCAATGCAGGTAGACCTCGGTGTCCGCCGCGACGCGCGCGATCAGGCCCAGCTTCGGGCTGAACTGCGACTGGCTCGCCTTGCCGCCGTTGTCCATGTTGAACTCACCCGCGGTCGGCGAGACCGTCGCGCGCATCGTGTCCCAGCGCGCGCCCACGGTGCTGCGCAGCCAGTCGGTCCAGCGGCTGCCGAGCTCGACGAAGACGCCCGCGTTGTCCTGGCTGACGCGGTCCTCGCGCACGGTGTGCGTGCGCACGCGGTCGACGGTGTCGTACAGGCCGAGCGTGCCGATCTTGTCGTGGCGCCATTGCAGGCCCCAGGTCAGTTGCTGATCGGCGGGCAGCCACGCGGCGGGCAACTGGTGCTTCAGCGAGCCGCCCCAGAGCTTGCGGTGATCGGCCTGCTCGTGCTGGTCACCGTCGGGGCCGTTGATGAAGCCGGACGGCGCGGAGAACAGGTTCAGCGCGTAGTCCACCACCCAGGCGTCGGCGGTCCACTGGCCGCTGCCCTGGTTGTAGGCGAATCCGCCGCTCAGACTGTGGCGGTGCGTGCGGCCGCCATCGTTGGCCAACAGCGTGCCGTAGCGGCCGATCTCGCCGCTGTCGATGGCGCGCTCGGGCACGTGCTCGCTGGCCCGCCAGGCGGCGCTGTAGCTCAGCAGGTCGACGTGCGCGCCGTTGCGCTCGTCGCCGCGCGTCAGGCGCAGCACCGCGTTGCGGCGATGCAGGTCCTCGGCCTGGTCCCACGGGCCGTCGTAGACGCTGCCCTCGACCGCGCCCAGCAACGACCAGCCGCCGCCGACCTTCGCGCTGCCGGCGCTCAGCGCGCGCCGGTAGCCGTAGGGGCCGGCCGTCACTTGCGCGAAGGGGCGCTCGATCTCGCTCAGGTAGCCGATGCGCGCGGCGCCGGTCGTCGCGAAGTCGCCGTCCTCCGCGTTGAACGCGCCCTTGCGGTAGCGCAGGCTGTCGACCAGCTCCGGGATCAGGAAGTTCAGGTCCATGTAGCCCTGGCCGTGCGCGTGGCTCGCCATGTTCACCGGCATGCCGAGCACGAAGGTCGCGAAGTCGCTGCCGTGGTCGAGGTTGTAGCCGCGCAGGAAATACTGGTTGGCCTTGCCGTCGCCGCTGTGCTGCGTGACGGTCATGCCGGGCATCGCTTCCAGCAGCTCGGCCGGGCGCAGCAGCGGACGCAGCGCCAGGCGCTCGACGCCGACCTCGCCCTCGGAGGCGCTCTCGGCCTCGCCGAGCTGCGCGCGGCTGCTGATGCGGACGGTGTCGAGCGTGTTGGCGTCCTGCGCGTGGGCGGCGCCCGCGAGCAGTGCGATCGCGCTCGCGATCACGGTGATCCTGTTGTTCGAGTTCAAGCGGCTCCCCGTGGGATCAGGTGGTTGTCGTTATGGAAATGCAGGCCCGCTCGATGCGGCGGATTCGATCGGCGCGATTGCCAGATGGCGCCGGCGCACATGAGCAGCGCCATCGCGATCCAGGCGAGCGCCTGTTCGAGGCGCTCTGCGGTCGGCGCGGCCGTTGGCGGCTTCGGAGGCTCGGGCACGCGCTGCAGCGCGAGACCACGCACGGTCGGAACCGGCGGCACGGCGGGAGTCGCGCGCCGTTCCGCAGGCTTCTGCGCCTTGTTGGCCGGCTGAGGCGCGGCGGGTGACGCCGGCTGGAAGGCCGGCACGTCCTGCGGCAATTGATCCGCCGTCCAGCGGCGCACCGAAGCCAGTTCGTTGTTCAGCGGCGCCGCTTTCGTCAGGTCGCGGTACAGCGAGGCGATCTCCTGCTTCGTCCGCGCGTCCGGCTTCCAGTAGCCCATGCGGTCGGCCTGCACCAGGCGCTCCAGCGCCTGCGCATAGGCCTGCGGGTTCTGCTTCAGCCACGCCGGCACGCCGAGCTTGTGCCTGTCCTTGACCAGCACGTCGTAGAAGCTCTGCCAGTGGTCCGCCCGCACGGTGCCCGGCGCGATGCTCTGCCAGCCGAAGCTGTACTGCACCGCCTTGAGCACCTGCAGCGCGCCGGACCAGCCCTCGGCCTGCTGCGCCTTCAGCCAGCCGGGGTGCAGGTAGCGGCTCTGCATCTCCAGCGCGATCGCCTGCGCGGCGGTCTCGGTGTGCTGCTCGGCGGCGTCCTGCAACTGGCTCACGTGGAGGGCGACGCCCGTCGTGTTGCCCGCAACCTTCGCCGCCGCGGCCAGGCCGCCGAGGTACTGGAACGGATCGTCGCTGCTGACCATCGCGTACAGGTGGCTGCTGCGCGACATCAGCGCCGCATCGGTGTGACGCAGGTGCGCGCCCAGCGCCTGCTGCGCCTGCGCCGGCGGCACGCTGAGCGGCTCGCCGTCGACGTAGGGCTGGCTCATGGTCGACAGGAAGAGCTGGCCCAGGCGTGGATCGGTCTGGCCGTCCTTGCCCTTCAGGCCGTTGTCCTGCACTGCATCCGCGATGCCGGTGCCGTAGTCGCCGGCCGGGTTGCCGAACACGCGTGCCTGCGCCAGCGCTTGCGCCTGCGCGGGCTTCAAACCCGCCTTGCGGAGCTCACCGGCGATCGCGCGGTTGTTGCTGGCGATGGCGTTGTCGGACTCGGCCTCGCCGGCCGCGGCGACCGCCTGGTCGATCAGCTTCATCAACGCCGGGAACTGGTCGCGGTAGGAGCCGGTGATCGACAGCAGCACGTCCACGCGAGGACGGCCGAGCTCCTTCGGGCTGAGCAGCTTGATCGAGGTCGGCCGGCCGGTCGCGTCCCACACCGGCGTGGCGCCGAGCGCCACCAGCGCCTGCGCTTCCATGATCCCTTGATGGCGGAGCGTCTCGCCCGCCCACAGCGACAGCGCGAGCCGCCGAGGCGCGGTGCCGGCCTTGGCCTGCTCTTCGTACCAACGCTTGAACAGCGCCTGCGCGGCCTCGAAGGCCTGGCGCGTGGGCAGCCGGTTGGGATCGAGGCCGGTGAGGTTCCGGCCCGTCGGCAGGCTCTCCGGATTGCGCAGCAGATCGCCGCCGTAGGCCGCGGGGATGAAGCGCCCATCGAGCGCACGCAGCAGCCCGGGCATCTCGCCTTCGGTCGAGAGCCGCGTCGACATCTCCTGCGCGCGCAGCGCGAGTTGGTACAGCGCGGCCTGGTCGATCGGCTTGCGCGCGGCGCGGTTGGGGACGAAGCCGTCGCCGCAGGTGACCAGGGGAGCGCTCGCGGCGGTGCCGGGTGCGGAGGCTGCGTGCTTGAGCTCCGCCGCGACTGCGGAAGCGGCCGATGCCGCCGCTGCCGTGCCGGCCGCGATGCAGGCGGAAGGACGTAGATCGAGGTGGCTCGCTGCGTCCGCGTCCTTCAGCGCGAGGTCCAGCCAGCGCGCCGGCCGCGCCTTGGCCACGCCCTCATGGTTGATGAGGAAGGCCTCGTCGATGTCTTCGCCGAGCGCCTCGATCAACGGCACGCGCAGCAGCTGCAGGATGGAGCCACGACGCTGGTCCTCGTCGGGCACGACGCCGAACAGCGCCAGCCCCTTGGGCTGCGAGCTCTGCGCGAGCCGGTCCAGGTACGGATGCAGCAGCTCCAGATAGCCGCTGAAGTTGGCCGCGATCTGCTCGGCGCTCCAGCCCAGGTCGCGATGCAGGTTGTGCTCGACGAACTGCTGGATCATCTGCCGCTCCAAGCCCTGCCGGGTCGGTCCGGGATCGACGGTCTCCCACTCATGCATCAGCTCATGCATGTAGGCCATCTGCGCGTTGAAGCCGGCGGGCGCGAAGCTCGGCGTGCGATGGCTCACCATCAGCGCGCGACCGCGGCGCTTGGCGGTGAGCGCCTCACCGAGGTTGTCGACGATGTAGGGATAGATCACCGGCGTGTCGCCCAGCGGCAGCCACACGGGATCCATCACATCGGGCCCGCGGATCTTGCCCGGCGCCCATTCCTGCGTGCCGTGCGTGCCGAAGTGGATGATCGCGTCCGCCTGCCGCGCCCACAGGTAGGTGGCGAGGTAGTGGTGCGACAGCGGCGTCTTGCTGCGATGCATGAACGGGTCCTGCCCGTTGCGCAGCGTTTCCTCGCGCGGCGGCTGCGGCAGCACGGTGAGCGCGCCGAGCTTCAGGCGCGGGATCACGAAGACCGGCTCGCCGCGCACGCGCAGGACGTAGCGGCTGCTGGCGGGCGTGCCCCAGCGCGCGACGATGGGATCGCGCACGGCCTTGGGCAGCGCGTCGAACCACGCGGTGTAGCGCGCGAGCGGCAGCGCCTCGGCCTGGTCCGCATCGAGCAGCGCCTGCAAGTCGGTGCCCGGGTAGTACGCGGACAGCAGCGGCTTGAGGCCGGAGATCCAGTCGGCCTCCGCCATCGGCGTGACGCCGTAGCCCGCGTCCTTGAGTCCGGTGCCGACGCGCGCCAGGCTGCGCGGCACGTTGAGGAAGGAGGCGCCGAAGTTGCTGCCGCCCGGCGGGTAGTTGTAGACGAAGGCGACCAGGCGCTTGTCGGCGTTCGCCTTGGTCTGCAGCGTGACCCAGCGCGCGGCCTTGCCGGCGACGCTGGCGGCCTGACGCTCGATGAGCTCGGGCTCGCCGCGCTTCGGATGCGCGACGACGACGACCGGATCGATGAGCCCGGCCGCCTCCGGCTGCGCGAAGTAGAACGGGATGTCGGCCTGCGCGAGGCCGGTCTCGCTGCCTTCCCATACCGCGGCTTCATCCTGGCGATACGGCTGCGTCTGCAGCACCGGCACGCCCCAGCGCTCGAAAGTGGGTTGCAGCGTCGCGCCTTGCGGCAGCAGGCTGTGGTTGACGATCACGCGCGCCTGCACCTGGCCGTCGCGCTCGAGCAGCTCCGACAAGGGCTTGTCGCTGAGCTGGCCGCTGAAGGCGGCGTAGGCGAGCAGGCCCTGCTTGCGGAACATCGCGAGCCAGCGGTCCAGCCACTCGGTGTTGCCCTGCACGAAGTGATAGCGATGCAGCAGGATCGCGACGGGCTCGCCGCGCAGCCCTTGCTGCGCGGCCCAGGCGCGGAACTCGGCCGCGTCGGCGAAGAGCTTCGGAGCGCCGGGATAGTGGATGCCGCGTTGCGGGATCAACTGCGGCGGGCCGAGGTCGGGTGCGCGCTTGCCATCGAGCTGCGCCCGCGCGATCGCGAAGGCCGCGCGCGTGTTGGCCGGACCGCCGGCCTGCAGATAGGCGCGCAGGCTGCGATCGCTCGCGGCGGGCTCGCCCGCGGGAATCCACAGCACGCGCGGGGCGGGCAGGGCGGCGCGTTGCAGCGCGGCGTCGAGGATCTGATGCAGCCGTGCTTCCGCGGTGGCATGCGGGATGTCGATCCAGACGAGGTCCGCTTCGCGCAACGCGCGATCCAGCGCCGGATCCTTGTCGACCGGCGCGCCGCGCAGCGGGTACTCGATCTGGCGCACCTCGAAGCCGAGGGCCTTGCCCTCGCGCTCCAGCAGCGCATGCTTAGCGGCGGGCGTGATGTCGACGCTGAGGAACAGCACGCGAGACGACGTGTTCGCGGCGCTCGCGACGAGCGGCACGCACAGCGACAGGACCGCGACCGCGAGGCCGCGCGCCAGCAGGGACGCGATCCTCATGGCTTGGGCGCTTCCCCGGCCTCGGGCACGTAGATGATCGAGCCGTCCTTCAACTTGTACGCGACGCCGGCGCGCTCGCCCTGGCCTTCGGCGCTGCCGCCGTTGCCGCGGTACTTGATCTCCTGGCCGTCCTTGCGCACGACGATCTCCATGCCCGGCTGGCCGGGGTTGCGGATCACCGTCTCGTCCGCGTGCGACTGCTGCTGCAGCGCGACGGCGGTCAGCAGCGCGACGACCAGCACCAGGAACACGTCCACCAGGTTCACCGCGGACAGCATCGGGTCGTCATCCTCTTCGGCGAGGATGGAGAGGCGGCGGCCGGCGCTCATGTCCAGCCCTGTTCGGTCTTGATGGCGAGCAACTCGGCCAGCAGCCAGCGGCGACGGATCGAGTACACGACGAGCGCGATGGCGGCCGCCGCCAGCGCGAGCACGACGCCCGAGAACGCGGAGCTGAACACCGCCAGCGCGGCCTGACCCTGGCCGGCGGCGACGCTCTGCAGCGCCGGGCCGAGCGGGACCATCGTCGCGATCAGGCCCAGCAGCGGCGCGACGCGGCCCAGCAGGCGCGGCGCCTCGAGGCTGCGGACGATCTGGAGCTCCAGCGTCTCCAGGTTGCTCGTCGCATGCACCTTCAACTGACGGTAGCCGGGCCGGCGGCGCTGCACGGCCTCCATCACCGTGGCGCCCGCCGTCCACAGCGCGTAGACAAAGCCGAGGGCAACAAGGATCAGCACCGGCCACAGCAGGGCCTGCGCGATGTGGGCGAATCCGGATTCGAGGAACATGGTCGGTGGGCTCAGCGCTTGGAGAATGAATCGGTGCCGCCGAAGAACGCCGCGATGGCGCCCGGGTTCGACGGGAAGTAGTGATGGACATAGCTCCGCGCGCAGCGAGCCCAGGGCGTACAGGCGCTCCGCGGCGCGGCCGGCGTTGGGGTTGGTCGCCGTGGCGATGGGAGAGAGCGGCGTCTCCATCGCGGAGTAATGGAAGGTGTGGCCCCGCAGCTCGCCCTCAGGCCAGGCGATCGTCTGCAGCCCCAGCGCGGCCAGCCGCTTCTGCATCGACGCGCGGCCCGGCATCAGCGCCGCCATCGCCTGCGCACCGCCGTCGGCATCGCTCAACTCGTCAAGCAGCACCAGCATCCCGCCGCATTCGGCAAGCAGCGGCCTCTCAGCTTCCAGGTGCGACGCAAGATCGCCGAAGAAGCGCGGATGCTCGCGGAGCGTCCGCGCATGCAGCTCGGGGTAACCGCCGGGCAGCCACAAGGCGTCGCATTCGGGAAGGTCTTCGCCCGCGATCGGACTGAACTCCCGGACATCCGCGCCCAACTCGCGCAGCACATCAAGATTCGCCGGGTAGATGAAGGAGAAACACGCGTCGGTAGCGACGGCAATGCGCCGGCCCTCCAACGGACGATCGAGCGCAAGACCGACGGGCGGTGGCCCCTTTTCTCCGTGTCCCTCCTTCAGTTGCCTGCCGGCAACTGAATTCCCTCCTTGACCTCCGAAAAGGGGCCACCGCCCGTCGGTCTTCGATCCGCTCTGGAAAATGTCCCGCAGCGCGCCAACCTCCCACGCGTCCGCCCACGCCTCCAACTGCTTGTCGATCTCCGGAAGCTCCAAGGCCTGCACCAGACCCAGATGCCGCTCGGGAAGGGACAGCGTTGCATCGCGCTTCAATGCGGCAATCAGCGGGAGGTCGTGGGGCAGACCTTCGCCCACCATGCGCGCGTGCGCATCACTGCCGACACGGTTGGCGATCACGCCGGCAACTTGGATGTCATCGCGGAAGCGCGCCAGTCCCGTCGCCAAGGCGGCGAAGGTCTGCGCCATCGCCGATGCGTCCAGCACCACGATCACCGGCAACCCGAACGTCGCCGCCAGATCCGCGCTGCTCGGCTTGCCGTCGAAGAGACCCATCACACCCTCGACGAGGATCAGGTCGGCGCTCTCCGCCGCGCGAGCGAGCAGTTGCCTGCAATGCGCCTCGCCCCCCATGAACAGGTCGAGCTGGTAGACCGTGTGACCGCTCGCGCGCTCCAGCACCATCGGATCCAGGTAGTCCGGCCCCGTCTTGAAGACACGCACGCGCAGTCCGCGCCGGCGCGCCGCACGCGCCATCGCCGCAGTCACGCTCGTCTTGCCCTGGCCGGAAGCCGGCGCACTGATCAGGAAGGCTGGGCAGGCAGTCATCGGGAGTTCATTCATTGAGCGCGACCCAGCGACCCTGCACTTGAAGGATCAGCAGTCGGTTGTGGAAGACGCGCTGCAGCGCGTCGTGCGTCGTCGCGTCGTGCGGGGCACCCTCATGGACGATGCGACCACCATCCATCACCACCAGCGTGTCGGCCTGCAGGGCGACGTTGAGCTCATGAAGGACGCTGACGACGGCGCCACCCGCCGCGACGCGCTCGCGCACGATGCGCGCCCAGTCGCTCTGATGCGGCGGATCCAGGTGGGCCAGCGGCTCGTCCATCAGCAGCACGCCCGCGCGTACCGCCAGCGCGCGCGCCAGCAAGACGCGCTGCCGCTCGCCGCCGGACAGGCTGCCCAGCGCGCGGTCCTTCCAGTCCCAGCTTTGCGTCTGGCGCATCGCGTGTTCGACTGCCTGGTGATCGGCGGCGCTGGCCGGCGCCAGCCAGGGCTGATGCGGCAGCCGACCCAGCATCGCAATGTCGTAGGCCGTGAGATCTTCCGAGGCCGCTTCGTTCTGGCCGAGCCACGCGACCTGCCGCGCGCGCTGTTTTGCCGGCCAGGCCGTCCAGGGCTTGTCGTCGAGGGTCAAGGTGCCGTCGAAAGGCAAGAGGCCCGCGATCGCGCGCAAGAGCGTCGACTTGCCCGCGCCGTTCGGGCCGACGATCGCCGTCCATGCACGTGGCGCAAGTGCCAGCTTCAGTGCGTGAAGCACGGGGCGATGGCTGAGGGACAGCGACTTCAGGTCGATGCGCAGCGACGGCACGTGGCCGAGATCCACGGCGTCCGCGCTCATCGCGAACCTCCGGTGCCGCCGAAATGCGCCTTGCGCCGGTGCATCAGCCACAGCAGATAGCTGCCGCCGAGCAGGGCGGTGATGATGCCCACCGGCAGTTCCTGCGGCGCGATGACCCAGCGCGCGGCGATGTCGGCGGCGAGGAGCAGTGCGCCCCCTGTCAGCGCCGAGAGCAGCAGCAGCGCGCCGTGCGTGGTCGGTCCCCAGCTGCGCACGAGATGAGGCGCGACAAGGCCGACGAAAGCGATCAGTCCGCATTGCGCGACTGCCGCGCCGGTCGCCAGCGAGAGCGCGGCGATCAGGAGCAGTCGGATCAGCGTGAGCCGCTGTCCGAGCGAACGCGCGGTGTCCTCGCCCAAGGTCAGCGCATCGAGTGTGCGGCTGCAGCCGAGCGCGACCAGCAGGCACAGCCCCATCGCGACGACCATGACCTGCACCGCGCTCCAGCCGACATAGCCGGTGCTGCCGAGCATGAAGGCCTGCATGGCGCGCAGGATGTCGGGATTCATCAGCGTCAGCAGCGCGGAGCCGGAGCCCAGCACCACGCCGACGACCACGCCCGCCAGCAGCAGTCGCAGGCTCTGCGTGACGCCGCGCGCGAGCACGAGCGTGAGCAGCACGGCGCCGATGGCGCCGACGAAGGCCGCGCCGGTCATGCCGACGCGCAGCGCCAGCGCGGCCGCGGCGGGCGAGACACCCATGACGAAGAGCAAGGCGGCGACGCCGAGCGAGGCGCCCGCCGAGCAGCCCAGCAGGTACGGATCAGCGAGGGGATTGCGGAACAGGCCCTGCGCGATCGCGCCGGCCAGCGCCAGCAGCGCGCCGGCGAGCCACGCGCCGATGGAGCGCGGCGCGCGGATGTCCCACAGGATCATGCGCATCGTGTCGCTGCTCTCCGTCCACGGACTCCATCCCATGCTGCCGATGGCCAGGCCCAGCGCCAGCAGGGCGGCGCCGAGCAGCAGCAGCGCCGTCAGCTGCGCCGCCGTCTTGGGGGAGAGCAGGGAGGAGGGCCGCATCAGCGCATGCCCCCGGGCGGCGCGTTGAAGGGCACCGTCGGCAGCGGCACGGGGCCGGCCGCCGCCTCACGCAGGCAACGCGCCATCAGCGCCGCGGCCTCCGACATGCGCGGGCCGGGGCGGACGCAGCACGTCGGACTCCGACGGGATCCAGACGCAGATCCGCTGGTTCTTGACCGCGCGGATCGCGGGCCAGCCGGGTCGTTGCGGCAGTCCCGCCGCGTTGCGCTGGCCGACCATGATGACCTGCGGATCGGCGCGGACGATGAATTCGGGGTTGAGCTTGGGGAAGGGACCGAGCTCGGCCGGGATGATGTTCTTCGCGCCGAGACGCGTCAGGATCTCGCCCATGAAGGACGCCGTGCCCGCGCCGTAGGGGCCGGCGTCGACCTCGTAGTAGACGCTGAGGCCACGCGCGCCCGGAGGCAGCGTCGCGGCGCTCTGCGCGATGTGGCCGTCGACGCGGTTCCACAACCGGCGCGCGTCGTCCTCCTTGCCGAGGATTTGCCCCATCTTGCCCAGCACGCGCTGGACGTCGTTCATGCTCTTGGGCTCCAGCGCGACGACCTTCAGGCCGAGGCCCTCCAGCCGGTCGATGACGCGCGCGGAGACGCCCAGCACCACGACGTCCGGCTTCAGCGCCACCAGCGCCTCGATGCTGGTGTCGTCGAGACCGCCCAGGCGCGGCAGCTTCTGCACGCTCACCGGGAAGTTGGAGAAGCGGTCCACGCCGACGACTTTCGCGCAGTCGCCGAGCTCGCAGATGGTCTCGGTCAGGGAGGGCAGCAGGCTGACGATGCGTCGCGGCACATCGGGCAGCGTGACCGTGTGGCCGCGGTCGTCCTTCAGTGTGATCGGCGCGGCGATCGCGGTCGTCGCGAAGGTCGAGAAGGTCGCGAGCGTCCCCAGCATCGCGCCACCCGCCGCGATCCTGATCGCGCCTCGCATCCAGCGTTCCATCGACGTCATCCGTTGTGCTCCTCGTTCGCTTCGTTCGCCTTGTTCACCGTGTCGGTGGTCTGGCCGGCGCCGTCCGGGTCCTCGACGGGCCGTGTCCATGGCTGTCCCGCGACCATCAAGGTGAGCTCGGCGCACTGCCGCGCTACGAGCTGGTTGAGCCAGCCCAGTTCGTCCACATAGGCGCGCACCTCGCGACCCATCGGCATCACGCCCCAACCGACCTCGTTGGAAACGAAGACGACGGGCGACGCCAGTTGCGGCAGCAGTCGCTGCAGGTCGGCGCATTCGGTGCGCCAGTCGTCGAGACGCGGCGCGCCGTCCATCGGCATCAGCCAGTTCGTCAGCCAGAGCGTCAGGCAGTCGACGACGATCAATCGCTGCGGCGAGGCCGCGGCGCGCAGCGCCTCGCACAGGCGCAGCGGCGCTTCGAGGGTGTCGAAGCCCGCCGGGCGGTCCGCGCGATGGCGCGCGATGCGCTCGCGCATCTCGTCGTCATGGGCCTCGGCGGTCGCGATGACGGTGACCCGGTGCGTCGGCGTGCGCGCCCAGCGCAGCGCGAGGCGCTCCGCGTGGCGCGACTTGCCGCTGCGCTGGCCGCCGATGATCAGGTGATGAGCGGACATCCGGAATCTCCAGTGAAAGCCAGGCATTGACGCCGAGAGACAGACCTTACCGCCTGGGCCCGCCGCGTCGGATTACAGCGACGGCGAATAGCGCAGCGTGACGAACCAGGTGCGCGGCGCCTGCTGGTAGAAGTTCGCCGTCTGGTAGTCGCGGTTGAAGGCGTTGTCGACGTTCAGCTGCAGGCGCCAGTCCTTCGCGAAGGCGTATTGCGCGTCCAGGTTGAGCAGGCCGTAGCCGCCCAGGCGGGTCTTGTTGGCGGCGTCGTCGAAGCGCTGCCCCGAGCCGACGACGTTCGCGCCCAGCGTCCAGGCGCGCAGGGTGGTCTCGGCGCGCAGCGTGCCGAAGCGCTTGGCGCGGCGTTGCAACTGGCGGCCGGTGTTGGCGTCGGTGGGGTCGAGGAAGTCCGCCGTGGCGCTCAGGTTCACCGGACCCAGCTGCGCACCGCCCTTGAGGCTGGTGCCCTTGAGCAGCGCGCGCGCGACGTTGCTGTAGCAGCCGGTCGTCGAGCGGCAGGTCCCCGCCGCGCCGAAGGCGATCAGGTCGGTGACGCGGTTGTGGAAGGTCGTGACCGAGACGTCGACGTTCCCTTGCGCCCACGCCAGCCCGGCTTCGCGGTTCTGCGCGCGCTCGGGGCGGAGCGCCTCGACGCCGGCCTTGGTCGTGTCGGGACCGTAGACGCTGCCGCGCTGATAGAGCGTGGGGGCCCGGAACGCATTGCCGGCCGAGGCCGTCACGCGCCAGCCGCCGCCGATCTTGAAGCCCGCCGCCAGGCTGCCAGTGTCGATGCCGCCGAATTCGCTGTCGTCGTCATGCCGGCCGTGCGCCTGCAGGCTGAAGGCGCCCAGCGTGCCGAGGTAGCTCAGGCCGAGCGCGTTCTGGTCGCGGTCGCCCTTGCCGCCGCCGACGAGGTCGGTGTTGACCAGGCGATCTTCGCGACGCTCCAGCAGGGCGTTGAGCTGATGCTGCTCGTTGATCCGGTAGAAGCCCTGCAGCGAGGCGCTGCGGATGCGCGTCTTCGTCAGGTAGGGCGAGCTCGGCTTGGTCTCGTAGTTCTCTTCGGACTGGCCTGCCGACAGCTGGGTCGACAGCGCGGAGGACCAGGTGGAGTTCAGGCTCAGCTTGCCCGCCAGCGTCTCGGTGATGCCGCGGTCGTCGGCGTTCTTGCCGGCGTCGTAGCCGGCGTTGCTGCGGCTCTTCAGGCCGATGAACTCGAGGCGCTGGCCGTCGGCCACGCGACCGCCCAGGCGCAGGCTGCCGCTGTAGTTGCGCCAGCCGTCGGCGTCGGGGTTGTAGCTCCGGGCGGCCGTGTTCAGGTAGGCGTTGAAGCCGGTGCCGCGATCCAGCGCGAGCGCGCCGGCGTAGTCGAAGTCCGCCGTGCCGCCGCTGATGCCGACGTCGGCCTTCACCTGGCCGAGGTTGCCGCCGCCGAGGCCGAGGTCCAGCTGCGTGCGGCCCGCTCCCCGGCGCGTGAAGATCTGCACCACGCCGCCGATGGCGTCGGAGCCGTACAGCGCGCTGGCCGGGCCCTTGAGGACCTCGATGCGCTCGATCTGCGAGACCGGCAGGTTCTGCCAGCTGGCGCCGCCGGAGGATTGGCCGTCCACGCGCACGCCGTCGATCAGGACCACGGTGTGCCGGGTCTCGGCGCCGCGCACGAAGACCGAGGTCGAATTGCCCGGCCCGCCGTTGCTGGTCATCTGCAGGCCGGCGACGTTGCGCAGCAGAGCGGCGATGTTGCCGAAGCCCTGGCGCTCGATGGTGTCGCGGTTGATGACGGTCAGGTCGGCCGCGACGTCGGACAGCTTCATCGGGCTGCGCGTGCCGGTGACGGTGACGTCGTCGAGCCGGCTCGAAGGGGTGACGGTGGGGGAGGCCGCGGGGGAAGCGGAGGAGGGGGCGGACTGCGCGGCCGCGGCCGTGGAGAACGCCGCAAGCGCCGGGAGCGCCGGGAACGCCAGGAGCGTCGACAGGGCGAGCGCCATCGGGGTGAGGGCAGGCAGCGAGCGGGCACCAGCGCGCGCGCGCGAAACGAACGGAAGCATGAGGAACGGACCTACGACGGAGTTCAGACGCCTGCTCACCCGCAGGGCCTCTGAGAAACGGCGTCGCCGGCTCGTCGTCGGGTCGTCCTTGTGAAAGCTCACGAAGGACGCGTCGCGCGATCGGCTGGAGACGCCACCTGTTGGCCGGTATCCGGGCTGGTGGCCGCTGCCTGTGTCCTTCCCAGTGCAGACGCGCCAGTGGACGTGGGGACAGGCAGTGCCGGCTGCCGCCCGGTGTTCCCTCTTCAGGATCCCGGGCGCGCGACCGGCGGCCACTTACCGTTGCGGGGACAGCTCAGGTTGGTTCGCGCATCGGGGATGCGACCACTTCCTGATTCCCGTTTAACTGCACGGACGCAATGTCCGCACGAGCACCAACGGCGCGCATTCTAGCGAGCTGCGGGCGTCGTGGTGCTGTCGCTCGTCGTGGGCTTGGGCTGCAGCGCGCCATCCGGTGACTTCGGCACCTTGGGCTTCTTCTTCGGCGGCTTCTTCGGATCCTTGGGCTTGGGCTTCTTCGGATCCGCGGGTTTCGCCGGCTTCGCGGCGCGCTGTCCCGGCAGGCGGCCGTCGATGCCGGCGGCCTTGGGCGGCGCCTTCGCCGACTGGCGTTCGCGCTCACGCTCGCGCGCGGCCAGGTCGCGCGTCTCGGCGGCCGTGCGCTTGCGCGCGGCGTCGGCCTCCTTGGGATCGACCGGGTCCTTCGGGACCTCGGCCTTGCGGCCCTGTCCTTCGGGGCAGGGGCTGTCGCGCAAGTCCTGACCCTCCGGGCCGCAGCGGTAGAAGCCGAAGGTCCGCTCCTGCTGCGGGGGCGCCTTGGGCACGTCCTGCGCGTTCGCCGCGCCAAGCATGAGGACCAGAACAGCAGTCGTCAGGATCAGGGCGGCGCGCGCGGGCATGTCAGTCTCCGGGGATAGGGGGTGGGGCAGGGGGAACTGCCGGGGAAAGCACAGGAGCAGGAGCAGTGGCAGGGGTTGCGGCGGCTGCCGTGGCTGCGGCCGTCGAGGCCGCGGTCACCACCGTGCCGGCAACCGGGGCGCCAGCCGTCGGCGCGGCGCCTGCGGCACCGGGCTTGGGCGGCAGGGTCGTCGGCAGATTGGCGGGCAGATTGACAGGTCTGGGCGGCTTGGGCCGGGGCGGCTTGGCATGCAGCAGCGCCACGGCCTTGGCCATGTCGCCGCCCGTCATCAGCTTGAAGGCCTCGAGCGACTTGCCGATGCAGTCCTCGACCGCCTGGCGCTCGGCCACCGGCGGCTTGCGCAGCACGTAGCCGGCGACCTCGCCCTTGTGGCCCGGATGGCCGATGCCCAGGCGCAGGCGCCAGAAGTCGCCGCTGCCCAGCTGGGCCTGCATGTCCTTCAGCCCGTTGTGGCCGGCGTTGCCGCCGCCCTGCTTGAGCTTGAGCTCGCCGGGCGCGATCTCGAGCTCGTCGTGGATCGCCAGGATCTCCTCCGGCGCGATCTTGAAGAAGCGCGCCAGCGCCGCCACCGACTTGCCCGAGAGATTCATGTAGGTCATCGGCTGCAGCAGCCAGATCGGACCGGACGCGCCCGGTGCGTCGTTCACGCGCGCGACCAGGCCGAAGTACTTGGTGTCCAGCTGCGGCGTGACCTTCAGGCCGCGCGCCAGCGCATCGATCCACCAGAACCCGGCGTTGTGGCGGGTGTCCTCGTATTCAGGGCCGGGATTGCCCAGGCCGACAAAGAGACGAATCATGGGGCGCGATTATCAGTGTCGAGCTCAAAAGCAGAAGGCCCCGCGAGCGGGGCCTTCTTGGGAGGGAAGCCACCCTGAAGGGGGGCCTCCCGGCAACGAACGCAGACCTCGTCAGGCCAGCGTCCGGAGAGGAAGAAATTACTTCTTCTTCTTTTTCTTGTCGTCGGCCGGGGCAGCTGCCACGACGATGACTTCTTCCGCCGCGGCCGGGACCGGGGTCGCGACCACCGGGTTCGGCTTGCCGTGCGTGACGATCTTGATGTGATCGGCCAGCTTCAGGTCGTTCACGTGGATCGAGTGACCCATCGTCAGACCGCTCAGGTCGACTTCGATGAACTCGGGCAGCTGTTGCGCCAGGCAGGTGATTTCCAGCTGGGTCAGCACGTGGTTCACGGTGCCCTTGTCGGTCTTGACGGCCGGCGACTCGGCTTCACCGACGAAGTGCAGCGGCACCTTCTTGGTGATCTTGGTCGTGGCGTCGACGCGCTGGAAGTCGACGTGCAGCACTTGCTGCTTGTACGGGTGCATCTGGAAGTCACGCAGCAGCACTTGCGTGGTCTTGCCTTCCACTTCCATGTCGAGGATGGAGCTGTGGAAAGCTTCCTTCTTCATGGCGTGGAACAGCGCGTTGTGATCCAGCTCGATGACGGCCGGCTCGCCAGCACCGTAAACGATGCCCGGAACCTTGCCAGCGTGGCGCAGGCGGCGGCTCGCTCCGGTCCCCTGCAGCTTGCGCTCAAAAGCGACGAATTTCATATCAATCTCCAAGAATGGACGGAGCGCCAGGATTGACGCTCCGGATGAAGGCCCCGCGACCAGGCACCTTCGCGAAACGGCCGCGGTCCTTGCGAACAGCGGCCGGAACTAGGATGCGATCAGAAGTTGTTGTTCTGCTCGCTAAAGAGGGAGGTCACCGATTCACCGTCCGAAATGCGGCGGATGGTCTCGGCGAACAGGAAGGCCACCGACAGCTGGCGGATCTTGCCGCAGGCCTTGGCGGTTTCCGACAGCGGAATCGTGTTGGTGATGACGACTTCGTCCAGCAGCGAACCCGCGATGCGCTCGATGGCCGGACCCGACAGGATCGGGTGCGTGCAGTAGGCGAAGACGCTCTTGGCGCCGCGTTCCTTCAGCACTTCCGCAGCCTTCACCAGCGTGCCGGCCGTGTCGATCATGTCGTCCATGATCACGCAGTTGCGGCCGTCGATCTCGCCGATGACATGCATCACCTCGGAGACGTTGGCCGACGGACGGCGCTTGTCGATGATCGCCAGGTCGCAGCCCAGCTGCTTGGCCAGCGCACGGGCGCGGACCACGCCGCCCACGTCGGGGCTGACCACCACCAGGTCCGCGTAGTTGCGGGCCTTCAGGTCCGACAGCAGCACCGGCGAGGCGTAGATGTTGTCGACCGGGATGTCGAAGAAGCCCTGGATCTGGTCCGCGTGCAGGTCCATCGTCAGGACGCGCTCGACGCCGACGGTCTCCAGCAGGTTGGCCACGACCTTGGCCGAGATCGGCACGCGCGTCGAACGCGGACGGCGATCCTGGCGCGCATAACCGAAGTAGGGGATCACGGCGGTGATGCGGCGCGCGCTGGCGCGCTTCATCGCATCGACCATGATCAGCAGTTCCATCAGGTTCTCGTTCGTCGGCGCGCAGGTGGGCTGGACGATGAACACGTCGCGGGCGCGGACGTTCTGCTGGATTTCAACAGCCACCTCGCCATCGGAAAATCGACCGACCACGGCCTTTCCGAGCTCGAGGCCCAGATGCGTGGCGATTTCTTTGGAGAGGGTCGGGTTTGCGTTACCCGTGAAGAGGACGGTATTGAGCAGCACAGCGGGCCATCCTTAGACTTATGGCCCGGTGGCCAACCCAGCGGGTCCCGGATTGAAACTGAAAATTTGGCAGGGGAGGAAGGACTCGAACCCTCGCATGTCGGAATCAAAATCCGATGCCTTGACCAACTTGGCGACTCCCCTACACCGGACACTGTTCGTGGAACAGCACCCTACAACCTTCAATCTTCGGCCCAGCCCCGCAAAGGGTGAACCGACAGACTGCGACACATTTTTCCGACCCAACCGTCCGGGAGTTTTTCGAACTCACCTTCCGGTGTCGCCTTGAGATTGCTCTCCAGGCCGGAAACTGCATCTATCTTTTCCGCTGCTGTCTGCATTGCATTCAGCGAGGGTCGAACTATAGCAAAAACTGCACTGCCTGAACCCGTCATACGAGAATTTTCGTAGCGGGTCTGCAACCATTCAAGCGCCTTCGATACTTCGTTGCTTGCAGCTTCCGCGGGAGGTTGCAGATCATTTCTGCCCCATCCTTCAAACAACTGCTGAACGAGTATTTCCGACGTTTGGTGATCGCGGCGAATATTGCCTTTGCGTTCACCCCAGCTATTGACTTCGTTACTCTGGGAATCCGTTTCGGGAACCCCTTCGCTGCGTCTGTCGTTCGCTGCAGGAAAGCCCGCTACTATAGCCACGCTTTCAGACCTTTGCAACAGCGGGCTGGAAAAAATGTCCTTGGTGGCGATGCTCGCCCCGGGCTTGACCACCGCGAGCCGCAGCTCCGGTACCTCCAGCGGGGTGAGCACCTCGCCGATGCCTTCGACGAAGGCGTTCCGCCCCCCGACGAAGAACGGCACGTCCGCGCCCAGCGTCAGCGCGATCGGCAGCAGGCGCTCGCGCGACCAGTTCAAGCCCCACAACCGGTTCAGCGCCAGCAGCGTGCTGGCCGCGTCCGACGAGCCCCGCCCATGCCCGCGCCCGAGGGCAGGCGCTTCTCGATGTGGATGTCCGCGCCGAAGGTGCAGCCGCTGGCTTGCCGCAGCGCGCGTGCGGCGCGCAGGCACAGGTCGTCTGGCGGCAACGTGTCGCCCTGGTCATGGCGATGCAGCGCGCCGTCGTCGCGGCGCTCGAAGTGCAGCGTGTCGGCCCAGTCGATCAGCACGAACAGCGATTGCAGCAGGTGATAGCCGTCCGGCCGCTTGCCCACCACGTGCAGGAAGAGGTTGAGCTTGGCCGGCGCCGGCACGTCGTAGAGCGCCTTGAGCGGCGCCGCGGAGGGGGAGGAGATCATGGACGTCGTGGACGTGGGGACGGGGTGGCCAGAGGGAGTCAGGGCGACGCCGGCGCGTCGAGTTTCAGGCGCAGCGTGGCCAGCGGTTCAGGCCCGTTCGGATTGAGGCGCTGGGCGGAGATCAATTGATTGTCGAAGCGCCGCAGGTCGACCTGCCAGCCGAGCTGCTGGAAGCCCGACTCGCCGGCGGCCCGCGACGGCGCCTGCGGCCACGGCCGTCCGCGCAGCCAGTCGAACAGCGCCTGCAGCGGCAGCGTCTCGCCGAGCAGCTCCTGCGTCAGCGCGTCGATGTCGTCATAGGCGCGGTCGCCATCGGGGGTCTTGACCCAGGCCGAGCCCGGCTGCCACGACACGCGCGCCACCAGGCTGCCCATGGGGGTGCTCATCTCGAGCTGGCCACGGCGCGGATCGCCGAGCAGTTCGAAGTTGGCGTTGACGTTCTGTCCCGCGCTGGCCGGCGGCACCGGCCGGGACGATCAGTCCGAACTTGCCGGTCAGGCGCGGCGCATCGGCCAGCGCCGCGGCGTCCGTGCCCGATGCCTTGGGCACCGAGCTGCAACCGGCGAGCGCGACCCCGGCGAGCGCCGCCATCGCGCTCGCGCTGAAGTGCCGCCGCCGCATCAGGGACGGACCTGCAGTCGCTGCATCGCCGACTGCAGCGCTTCATTGCGCGGATCGCGGCGGGCGGCGTCGGCGAAGACACGGCGCGCCTCGTCCTGCTGACCGGCGGCCCAGAGCACCTCGCCCAGATGGGCGGCGATCTCCGCATCCGGACGCGAGCCGTAGGCCTGGCGCAGCAGCCGCTCGGCCTCGCCGAGCCGGCCCAGTCTGAACTCCACCCAGCCCATGCTGTCGACGATGAAGGGCTCGCCCGGCGCGAAGCTCAGCGCTTTCGAGATCAGGTCGCGCGCCTCCTGCAGCCGCTCGTTGCGATCGGCCAGCGAGTAGCCCAGCGCGTTGTACGCGTGGTAGTGCTGGGGCTTGAGCTGGATCACCTTCTGCAGCAGCGCTTCCATCTCCTGCGCGCGGCCGAGCTTCTCGGCCATCATCGACTGCTCGTAGAGCAGGTCGGCGTCCTCGGGGGCGTCCTTGATCGCGGTGCCGAGCAGGTCATAGGCGGCCTGCCACTGCTTGTTGTCGCGCAGCAGCTGCGACTCGGCCAGCGTGCGGGCACGGCGGTCCTGCTCGCGGTCGGCGGGCAGTTGATGCAGCAGCTTGCGGCCTTCCTCGAGCTTGCCCTGGCGCGCCAGCAGCGAGGCGCGGCGATAGGCGATGTCGAGGTTGCCCGGCGCCGCCTCGATCGCGGCCAGCCGCTTCTCGGCGGTCTTGAAGTCGCCGCGCATCTCGGCGGCTTGCGCGAGCAACAACTGACCCTGCTGCTTCGCTTCACGGTCCGCCTTGTCCAGGCCGGCGGCGGCGATCGCGCGCTCGGCCAGCGACGAGACGTCCGGCTTGTCGACCAGCTTCATGTAGCGCTGCAGCGCGTCCTCGGCGGCGTCGGGATGCTGCAGGTCCAGCTCCAGTGAGCCCAGCGCCAGCCAATGGCCGGGCTCGTCGGGCGACTGCTGCGTGAGCGTGCGGAACTCGCGGGCCGCGTCGCCGGGGCGCTGCGCGCGGGCCAGCGCGCGGGCGTAGGCCAGGCGCAGCGACTGCTTGTCCGGCTTGGCCTGCAGCTCGGCGGTGATCAGCGCCTCGGCCTCGGGGCGGCGGGGCAGCAGCTCCAGCGCCATCAGCAGCGGTTCCTCGCGGTCCGGGAAGTCCTTGGCGGCGGCGCGGACGTGGATCAGCGCGGTCTCGTAGCGGTCGGCCTTCTTGGCGAATTCCGCCAGCACCAGCAGCGAGGCGAAACGGGTCTCGGGCCTCGCGGCGGTCTCGCGCAGCATCGGCTCGAAGGCTTCCTGGATGCGCACCGGTTCCGGGTTGCGCTGGAACAGCGCCGGCAGCGCGGCGATCAGCGGGCCGCGACCGTCGGCCGGCGTCATCGCGAGCAGGGAGCGCAGCACCGGCGGGATCTCGGCCGGGCGGTTCAGCAGCGCGAGCAGCTGGATCTGCGTGCGGTGCGCCTCGACCGAGGTCGGGATCGCCTCGCGCCAGGCGCGGGCGGCGATGACGGCCTGGTCGCCGGCGCGCGACTGCAGCGCGATCTGGACGACGCGGCGGAAGAGCTCCTCGTCGCCGCTGCGCCGGGCGGCGTCGAGCAGCACCTGGAAGGCGACGCCGGGTTCGCCGCCCTGGAGTTCCATCTCGCCGATCAGCAGCTGATAGAACATCGGCGCGTCGAGGTCGGAATTGACCACGGGCGCGGAGGCGGCGGAGGCGGGCGCGTCCGTGGCCGCGGCCGCCGGGGCGGGAGACGGATCGGACTGGGGCGACGGCGAGATCTGGGCGTGGGCGGCGCAGCTCAGGGCGAGGGCGGCGGAGAGCCACCAGCGGTGGCGCACAAGGGCGGGCATGACGTGACTCCTGAACTGGGCGGGAAGGCTCGCGGGGCAAACCGGGGGCCGCGGACCATTCCAGGGACCCCGGAACCAGGTCGCGCCTATGATCCCGGGATGCCCGAGTTACCGGAAGTTGAAGTTACACGACGAAGTTTTGCGCCGGCCATCGCCGGGGCGCGCGTGCTGGATGTCCGGCTGGGAAAACCGCTGCGCTGGCCGCTGGGTGTCGCGGCCGAACGGCTGGTCGGACGGCGCGTCGGCGAGACGACGCGGCGCGGCAAGTACCTGTGGCTGCCGCTGGTGCCGACCGCCGAGCAGCCGGGCCATCCGGAGGAGGACGGCGGCGGGCTGCTGATGCACCTGGGCATGTCGGGCTCGCTGGCGTTCCGCGAGCAGCCGCCCCCGGCGGGGCCGCACGATCACTTCGAGCTGGTCACCGACCGCGGCGTGCTGCGGCTGACCGATCCGCGGCGTTTCGGCGCCGTCGTGTGGTCGGACGGGCTGGACGTGGAGCCGGCCGCGAAGCTGCTGTCCCGCATCGGGCTGGAGCCCTTCGACATCGAATTCCACGGCCCCTATCTGCATGCAGGCTTCCGCGGCCGCCGCGTCGCGGTGAAGCAGGCGATCCTGGCGGGCGACGTGGTCGTCGGCGCGGGCAACATCTATGCGTGCGAGGCGCTGTTCATGGCCGGCGTCGATCCGCGCGCGCCGGCGGGCAAGCTCAGCAAGCCGCGCGCGGAGAAGCTGGCGGGCGCGCTGCGGCAGGTGCTCGGCGAGGCGCTCGAAGCCGGCGGCAGCACGCTGCGCGACTTCAAGGACGCGCACGGCGTGGCGGGCAGCTTCCAGATGCAGGCGCGTGTCTACGGACGCGAGGGCGAACCTTGCCGCGTCTGCGGCACGCCGATCCGGCGCATCGTGCAGGGGCAACGGTCGACGTTCTTCTGTCCAAGTTGCCAGAAGCGATGAGCCCCAAACCGCGAGCCGAGCCGCCAGCCTTGAGAGACCTGACCCTTCCGCCGACCTCCCCGATGACCGACGACGAACTGGACGCCCGCGTCGAGGCGGTGCGCGGCGATTTCGCGCCGCGGCTGCTGGCCTGGCAACGCCGCGACGGCCGCCACGACCTGCCCTGGCAGAACACGCGCGATCCGTACCGCGTGTGGCTCTCGGAGATCATGCTGCAGCAGACGCAGGTGACGACGGTGCTGGGCTACTACCGGCGCTTCCTGGAGCGCTTCCCCGACGTGGCCGCGCTGGCCGCCGCGCCCAACGACGAGGTGATGGCCGCCTGGGCCGGACTGGGCTACTACAGCCGCGCGCGCAACCTGCACAAGTGCGCGCAGGCGGTGGTGGCGCTGCATGGCGGCGCGTTCCCGCGCAGCGCGGCGGTGCTGGCGGAGCTGCCCGGCATCGGCCGGTCGACGGCGGCGGCGATCTCGTCGTTCTGCTTCGACGAGCGGGTCGCCATCCTGGACGGCAACGTGAAGCGCGTGCTCGGCCGTCTGCTGGCCTTCGACGGCGATCTGGCCTCGGCGGCGCAGGAGAAGCGGCTGTGGCGCCAGGCGGAGGCGCTGCTGCCGGCGTCGCCCGCGGACATGCCGGCCTACACGCAAGGGATGATGGACCTGGGCGCGAGCCTGTGTTCGACGCGCGGCCCGCAATGCCTGCTGTGCCCGGTGGCCTCGCTGTGCGCGGGGCTGGCGGAGGGCGATCCCACGCGGTACCCGATCAAGACGAAGAAGCTCAAGCGCGGCCAGCGGGAGAACTGGTGGCTGTGGGTGGAGCACGAGGGCCGCATCTGGCTGCAGCAGCGGCCGGCCGAGGGCGTCTGGGGCGGCTTGTGGACGCTGCCCCTCTTCGATGACGAAGCCGCGTTGACCGCGCAGAGCGCGGCATTGGGCGTCGCGGCGCCGGAGACGCTGCCGCAGGTGAAGCATGTGCTGACGCACTTCGACTGGCTGCTGCACCCGCGCCGCGCGCTGCTCACGCGCGAGACGCGGCCCGCCGGCGACGGCGTGTGGGTCGCGCGCGAGCGGCTGGCGGAGTACGCGCTGCCGGCGCCGCTGAAGAAGCTGCTGGACTAGGGCAGGGCCGCGGGACTCACGCGGCGCGTCCCTCGCGGTCCGGACCGGCGACGGGCGGCCAGGGGCGCTGCTGGAACTTGAAGTTCCGCATGTCTCTTCGCCGCGCTCGTCGAGGGCGGCATTGAAAGCCGTCAGCTGCGAGCGGATCTTGGCGATCGCCTGTTGAGCGACGGCCTCGGGCTTGCTGCTCCTGGCCAGGGCGCGCAGCCCGGCCGCCTCGGTCCGTCGCGCTGCCTTCAGGATCGGGTTCAGGGTGTTACTGACCCACGCCGTGCGGTCCTGCCACTGCGCCACCGACTGCGGATCGGGCACGCCGGGCTTGAAACCGAAGAGGCTCAGCGCGGAGCTCCGCCCCCGAGAGGTCATCGTCCAGCAGCGACAGCTCCTCGCGCAGCGGCGCCTGGGCCTCCTGGCGCCGCGCCATCTCGGCGAGCTTCGCCTCTTTTCATCCGCTGGGGCGACAGGTGCTGGACCAAGGCGTTCCGCGCCGACTGCGCGGTATGGGCCACACGCGACAGTGCGCCGCGCAGCAGCGTGGCGGGGAGACCGTGCGCCGTGCGGCGCTCGGGATCGGTTCGGGATGTGGCGTCTCGGGGAGTGCGTCGTCCGGGTGGATGACCTTCTTGCGTTCGAGGAGGCCGCGCAGACTGGCGGTCTGCCCCGTGATCGTCGTCACGTCGTCGTGCAGGGCTTGCATGCGGCCGGCCATGAGGTCGTCGCGACCCGCATCGATCGCCGACGCAATGCGCTGGGCGGTCGCGCGAATCCTGGCGAAGTCGGGTTCGGAGATGCCATACCGGTGGCCGCCCCCGGCGATGCGATCCAGCGCCGTGCTCAGCCGGGAGAGTTCCCGCTGGTCGTACGCGAAGGCGTCGAGGTGGGCGGCGACCTGATGCAGTCCTTGCGGCAACTGGTCGATGTCGCGGTCGAGCTCGTACAACTCGGTGGCGATCGCCCGGGAATTGCCAAGGAACTCGTTCGCCCGCCGCGACAGCGTCTGCGTTTGCGCGCGCAGCGAGTTGTCCGCGCCCGGCCACTGTCGCGCGACCGTGTTGAGCCACACCGCCCGCTTCTTCACCCTGTCCTCGATGCCGGGATTGTTCCTCGGGCTGAAGTTCGTCTCGATGTCGAGCGCCGCCAGCGCTTCGTCGATGGCATCGTCGGTGTGGAGGTCGGTGCGGGCGCTGGGGTGTTCGGAAATGGTCGTCATGCTGATCTTCCTGCGGACATTGCCGTGCAAGGAGAGTCAGTCGTCTGATAACCGATCAGGTTCCCGGGTGGCACCTGCCGCTGTCGCGCGACTTCGGCCGGCGCGCGGAGACGCCGGTGGTCAGGCGCCCCGTTCGGTGGCCGCGGGCGCCTCCGGGGTTCCGCGCGTTGCCGGCGGGCGCTGCTCCGTTATGCTCGCGCGGATCACGGACGGGGGCCAGGGCGGCTCCGCGTCCGCTTCCACCGCATCCAGGGACACCATGTCGAACGACGTCAAGCCGGGCCGGGCCGCGGCCATCAAGAGCGCATTGGAATCGGCCTTCATCGCGCTGCTCGCCAGCGGGGTGTGCCTGTGGTTCCTGATCAGCGAGACCCAGGTGGCCGGCGAGGGCGATCCGGCCAAGCTGACCATGCTCGGCATGGGGCTCTTCGCGGGCTTGTGCGCGCACTTCGCGTACATGGGCATCGCGGTCAAGCGCGCGGAGCGCGGCGTGGTGCTCTGGATGATCCTGATGCTGGTGCTGATGCCCTTCGCGTCGGTCGTGCTGGGCATCCTGCTGTTCAACCAGGTGCAGGAGATCGAGCACCAGGCGGTCGAGCAAAGCTGAACGCCGCGGGGGCGACCCCGTCCGCGCCTGGCACGCCTGCCGTGCGCGCAAGCCCGCGTCGGCTCAGCGCGCGTCGAGTTCGCGATGCCGCTTCAACACCTGCCCGTGGAAGGCGAACTGCTTGGCCAGCGTCTCGACGAGGTAGACCGAGCGGTGCTGCCCGCCGGTGCAGCCGATGGCGACGGTCAGGTAGCTGCGCTGGTCCTGCGCGAAGTTCGGCAGCCACTGCGCGATGAAGGCGCCGATCTGGCTGAGCATCAGCCGGACCTCGGGCTGGCTCTCCAGGTAGGCCGCGACCGGTTCGTCGCGGCCGGTGAGCGGACGCAGTTCGCGGTCGTAATACGGGTTGGGCAGCACGCGGACGTCGAAGACGAAGTCCGCGTCGCTGGGCACGCCGTGCTTGAACGCGAAGGACTCGAACACCAGCGTCAGCGATGAACCGCTCACATGCACCAGGTCGCGCAGCCAGCCGCGCAGCTGCGCGGGGCGGAGCTGGCTGCTGTCGATGACGGTGGACTCCATGCGCAGCGGCGTCAGCAGCTCGCGCTCGAGCGCGATCGCTTCCTGCAGCGCGCGGTGCGTGTCGCCGTCGTCCCGCGCGTCGTAACGGGCGCGCAGCGGGTGCGGGCGGCGCGTCTCGGAGAACCGGCGCAGCAGCGTGTCGTCGCTCGGCGTCCAGGAAGATCGCGCGCAGCGAGACGCCTTCCTGGCGCATTTCCTTGATGTGCAGCAGCAGCTGCGGCAGCGAGCCGGCGCTGCGCACGTCCACCGCGATCGCGACGCGGCGCCAGCCGCGCTGGCGTTCCAGGTCGAGGAACTGCGGCAGCAGCTCGGGCGGCAGGTTGTCGACGCAGAAGAAGCCGGCGTCCTCGAGCGCGTGCATCGCGATCGACTTGCCGCCGCCGGACATGCCGGTGACGAGCACGACCTCGCCGCGGGGCGAGGTGGCGGTGGGGGTGGCGAGGGCCGGGGCACCGGAGCGGTATGGGGCGCGCTCACGGCTTCACCTTTCTGTTGGAGGACTTGCCGGCCGGGTCGGCGGGACTGCCCTTGGCGGACAGCTCCAGCATTTCCTGCGCATGGGCGAGCGAGGTCGACGACAGCCGTTCGCCGCCGAGCATGCGGGCGATCTCGGCGGTGCGGGCCTCGCCGGCGATGGGGCGGACGTCGGAGTTGGTCTTGCCGTCCTTGAGCGCCTTGGCCACGAGGAAGTGGTGATCCGCGCAGGCGGCGACCTGTGGCAGATGCGTGACGGCGAGGACCTGCGCGCGCTGGCCGAGCTGCTTCATCAGCCGGCCGACGGTCTCCGCGACGGCGCCGCCGACGCCGGCGTCGATCTCATCGAAGATCAGCGTGCCGGCGCCGCTGTTCTGCTGGCTGGTCGTGACGGCGATGGCCAGCGCGATGCGCGACAGCTCGCCGCCGGAGGCGACCTTGGCCAGCGGGCGCGGCGTGCTGCCGGCGTGGCCGGCGACGAGGAACTCGGCGGACTCCAGCCCGAAGCTCTGCGGCTCGTCCTGCGGCAGCAGCGCGACCTCGAAGCGGCCGCCGGACATGCCCAGCTGCTGCATCGCCTGCGAGACGGCGTCGGACAGCGTCGGCGCCGCCTTGGCGCGCGCGGTGCTGACGGTCCTGGCTTCCTTCTGATACCGCTTCAACGCGGCGGCCTGCTTGGCCTGCAGCGCGTCGAGGTCGGTGGCGGCGTCGAGCTGCGCGAGCTCGGCCTTCCATTCGTCGAGCAGCGCGGCCAGTTCAGCCGGCTGACGGCGGTAGCGGCGCGCGAGCGTGACCCAGGCGGACACGCGCTCGTCGAGCTGCTGCAGCCGGTCGGGGTCGAGGTCGGCGGCGTTCAGATAAGAGCTGAGGCTGTGCGCGGCGTCCTGCAGCTGCGCCTGCGCGCCGAGCAGCGCGCTGACGGTGTCCTGCAGGCCGGCGTCGTAGACGAGCACGTCCTGCAGCGCGGAGAGCGCCTCGTCGGTCAGCGACTCGGCGTTGATCTCGGCCTCGGCGATGCGTTCGAGCGCGCCGCGGGCGGCGTCCATCAGCGACTGCGCATGCGACAGGCGCTGGTGTTCCGCGTTCAGCTCGTCCCACTCGTCCGCGCCGGGCGCGAGGCGGCCGAGCTCGCCGATCTGCCAGCTCAGGCGCTCGTGCTCGCGGGCGAGGTCGGCCTGCTTGGATTGCGCGGCGGACAGCGCCTCGGTGGCCTGGCGCCACTCGGTGAAGGCGGCGGCCATCGGCTTGGTCTCGATCTGGGCGAAGCTGTCCAGCAGCTCGCGCACGCTCACGGGGCGGGTCAGGCCTTGCCAGGCGTGCTGGCCGTGGATGTCGAGCAGGTGTTCGGCGAGTTCGCGCAGCTGGGCGACGGTGGCGGTGCCGCCGTTGATCCATGCGCGGCTCTTGCCTTGGGCGTCGATCACGCGACGCAGCAGCAGCGTGTCGTCGGCGCCGTCGACCGCGGAGTCGAAGCCGGCTTCCTCGAGCCAGGGGGCGAGGACGGCGGGGGCGGTCGAACTCGGCGGAGATTTCGGGCGCGGGTGGCGCCTTCGCGGACGACGGCGGCGTCGCCTCGAGAGCCGAGGGCGAGCTGGAGGGCGTCGATGAGGATGGACTTGCCGGCGCCGGTTTCACCGGTGAGGGCGGAGAAGCCGGCGGCGAAGTCGAGTTCGAGCGCCGGGACGATCACGAAGTCCTTGAGGGCGAGGCGGCGCAGCATCAGGTGGTGCCTTCGTTCCAGCGGAGTTTGCGGCGCAGGGTGGCGTAGTAGGACCAGCCGCTGGGGTGGAGGAAGGGGGCGCGGTGCTGGGAGCGGCGCACGGTGATGCAGTCGCCGTGGAGCAGGGAGGCGAGGGATTGCATGTCGAAGTTCACCGACGCGTCGCGGCCGGCGACGATGGTGAGGCGGACCTCGCCGTTGTCGGGCAGCACGATGGGGCGGTTGGAGAGGGCGTGGGAGGCGATGGGCAGGAGGACCCAGCCGGCGATGCCGGGGTGGAGGATGGGTCCGCCGGCGGAGAGGGCGTAGGCGGTGGAGCCGGTGGGCGTGCCGACGATGACGCCGTCGGCGCGCATGTTGGCGACGAACTCGTCGCCGACGTCCACGCGCAGTTCGACCATGGCGGCGGTGGCGCCGCGGGAGACGACGACGTCGTTGAGGGCGACGCCGGAGAAGATCTGTTCGCCGTCGCGGATCACGGCGCCTTCGAGGAGGGAGCGGTGTTCGATCTCGAAGTCGCCGGCGAGGATGGGGGCGAGGGCGTCCTTGAACTGGTCGGCGGAGATGTCGGTGATGAAGCCGAGGCGTCCCTGGTTGATGCCGACGAGGGGGAGGTTGTAGCGGGCGACCTGGCGGGCGAAGCCGAGCATGGTGCCGTCGCCGCCGACGACGATGGCCAGGTCGCACTGGGCGCCGAGTTCGGCGTGGGACAGGCCGGGGAGGGCGGTGATGCCGGTGCTGTCGGCGGTGGCCTGTTCGAGGGAAACATCCAATCCCTGGGAGGCGACAAATCGGCAATCTCTTCCAGGATGGGCCGGATGCCCCGCGACTGGGGTTTTCCGACGATGGCCACATGGCGGAAGCGCTTGGACATGGCGGGAATTACACCACAGCGAACTGCTGGGACCGGGGGTATGCGGGGGGTGGCGCCGCCGGCTTCTTTAGAATGAAAAACATGCTCGACGATCGCGCGAAGACACTGCTGAAGGCTCTGGTGGAGCGGTACATCGCCGACGGTTCGCCGGTGGGGTCGCGCACCTTGTCGAAGGCGTCGGGGCTGGAGCTGAGCCCGGCGACGATCCGCAACGTGATGGCGGACCTGGAGGAGCTGGGGCTGATCGCGAGCCCGCACACCAGCGCGGGGCGGATTCCGACGGCGCGGGGGTACCGGCTGTTCGTGGACACCTTGCTGACGGCCAAGCCGGGCATGCCGCGCGAGGGGGTGGGGTCGTTCGAGAGCCAGTTGTTGCCTGATCAACCGCAGAAGGTGATCGCGAGCGCGGCGCATCTGCTGAGCAGCCTGTCGAGTTTCGTGGGGGTGGTGACGTCGCCGCGGAAGACGGCGGTGTTCCACCACATCGAGTTCCTGCGTCTGGGGGATCGACGGGTGCTGGTGATCATGGTGTCGCCGGACGGGGATGTGCAGAACCGGCTGGTGTTCACGGCGCAAGACCTGACCCAGTCCGACCTGACGGAGGCGAGCAACCGGCTGAACGCGCACTACGCGGGGCTGAGCCTGGACGTGGTGCGGGACCGCCTGAGGTCCGAGGTGGACCAACTGCGCGGGGAGATCGCCAAGCTGATGAGCGCGGCGGTGGACGTCGGGCAGCAGGGGGTGACGGAGCACGAGCCGATGATCATCTCGGGGGAGAGGAACCTGCTGACGGTGCAGGACTTCAGCCACGACATGGGGAGCCTGCGGCGGATGTTCGACATGTTCGAGCAGAAGACGCAGCTGATGCGGCTGCTGGATGTGTCCAGCCGCGCGGAAGGCGTGCGGATCTACATCGGCGGGGAGAGCCAGGTCGTGCCTGTTGAAGAGCTGTCGATCGTCTCCGCGCCGTACGAGGTGGATGGCGAGGTGGTGGGCACGCTCGGCGTCATCGGCCCGACGCGCATGGCCTACGACCGCATGATCGAGATCGTCGACATCACGTCGAGGATGGTGAGCAACGCGCTGTCGCAGAAGTAGCCGCGCTTCGCGGCTCGTCAGGCCGGCCCCCAAGCATGCTTACAATCCGCCGCTCCGGTGCAACGCCGGAACCAACGAACCCGCCAGGGTTCGTATATGCGATTACCCCCGGGGGCCGTTAGCTCAGTTGGTTAGAGCAGAGGACTCATAATCCTTTGGTCACAGGTTCAAGTCCTGTACGGCCTACCAACGAATTGCATCTTCTCGCAAATCACGTACGAAGAAATAAGTTCTCGTCGTCCCGCTCGATAAGTACTGAGCGGTGCATCTTTTGCAAAACATCCGCGATGATGCCTCAATCAATTTGTCTCCGGCATTTCGAGCGGGTACAAACATGCAGCAGCCAACTGTCGGCTGCCGCCGGTGGTGCGGATTCTTAATGCGCCAAGAAGTATGAATTGCTTTTTAATTATGAGCCCGTTATGGACTGATCGATACTCGGAGCTTCGAGGTTAAAGAGGATGGAGTTGGTTGGTGAGCGAAGAGAATCCGCAAGTTCGTCTTAGACGTCATAGCACCTACGACCGCAAGGCAATTCGTAGATTGTTCGAGCCTCTTGCCACAGGTAGTCTGGGTGGGCCATGGCAGAGTGGAATTGTTCAAACTCCAAAGGCAAGCGGCGATTATTCATTTCTTGTGACATTGGGTGGTGGTCGGTATGACGACGTCCTCTACGAAGACGGTCAACATGCGTGCGGAAGAATCGGGACAGCGCATACCGCGATTGCAATCCCTGAGTTCGAGATATTCCCGTTTGAATTGCATTCGTGATGGTGTGGCGGGGACGATTGAGAAAGCGCTCGAATAGCCGTGTCTTGGTAATTCTGAACTCAAAGAACTCTTGGCAACGGCTGACTTTCCAGCTCTCAATAATCTCTTGGGCCGTGAAGAAGTAATGGATATGCTCTCCGTCAGCATCGTCGGAGTGTAAGAACGCAAAGAAGTTGGTTCTTGGGCCTGTCATGTCCTCAACATAGCTGCGAAGAATTTTGACGAGATTCTTGCCCTGAAAGAATTTTGCCTGAATTAGGCCGAAGCATTGTGGATCGCCGGCAGCGGCTGGGATACTTGATGAATCACGCCGACGCTCAACCAAGAGATCCTCGCCGTTGATGTCGATCGATCTGCTGAGTAGCCAAAAGAAATCGGCAAGATGAGTTTCAGTGCGCGACTGACCTTTGAACGCATTCTCCTGAATTTGGTCTTGGACGCGTTTCGTTTTTTTTGATGTGGCCATTTGGATCTAAGTTGTTGACGAGAATGCGCAATCAGAGGGCGCGGGTGTATTTGCATACCGGATACGTCGAACACCCATAGAACGCCTGCCCAGCCTGAGGTCCACGCTTGGCAATGCGTCGCACCAACGGATGCAAGCAACTCGGGCATACGACCATCGTGGGAAGGTCGGAAGGTTTCGAGGCGGTCGGCGCTGGCGGCAGATGCGGTTCAACCTTGGCGCTCGCCAGCAACTCCTTCAGCCTCGTTCCATCGATCAGCTCGACGTTTCGACCCTCTGCAAACACCACCGCCTCAGAGGTGAACCTGCCCGACGTCACCACGAATCCACCTGCAGCTCCGCGTGCGGCCATCACTCCGTAAAGCTCCCGCACAACGTTCACGCTGACCTTGAACGCCTTCCAGTGCTTGCACTGAACCAGGAATGTCTCGTTCCCATTGGTCGCGGGTTTGCGCAGGACAAGGTCGACGCCGCCATCAGGCCCGTTGCCGCCGATCTCGACGACGGTGTATCCCTTCTGCCGGAACGCCTCTCCGATCAGCAGCTCGAACTGGTGCCAGGTCATGCCATCTATTGCAGCGGCATCCTGGTTTAGCGCCGAAGCCTGCAGCAGGTCCCTTCTTGCATGCCGGCGAAACGCCGACATGACCGACGCCACCAACAGCAACATCGGCAGCGCGTACTGCAAGCCTCCTGCCGCGCCACGCACTCCGGCATTGGCAACGAGCGTCTGGAATTGCCGCGCAAACGGCCCCGCTTGCGGCTTTGCCGGCGGCAGTCCCGCCAAGGCGTGCGCCCGAAGTATGCGACGACCGCGAGCACCACACTCACCCACCACGGCAGCAACGCGAATAGACCGAGCAGACCCCCTCCCGAGGATCTCTTCTTTCTTCTGGCCATTTTGGCTCTCTCCCTGAAGACGTCCGCCGAGTATCGTGGCCGCATTGTCTGCACGGCTGCGGGCGTTCACGGGGAACTCCCAAAGCGTTATCAATTGCCCAGCTCTCCCGGAAGGATTGCAAGGACGCGCGCGTCAGAACAACAGCGCGATTTCGCGTCTACCGTCTTGGGCGGAACCTTGCTCATCGCCATGTCTGACCGACACCGGAATTGCCGGCGAACTGCACTCCACGCTTCGCGCCGATGCGGCGTGCTTCGCATTGAGATCCCCAACCAAGCAAGTGACTTTCAACTTTCCACCCCACCCTAGACTGGCCGGCCGCTCCGTTGCGCTCCCGCGCAACACTTGCCCCTCACCCATCCCCAGTCCTGGAGCCCCCAGTTGACGAGCCATCAAGCGGACGGTGCAGCCGTGAAACGCTCCCCGTTCCTTCGCATCACCCTCTGGCTTGCTGCGCTCGCCATCGGACTCTTCTCGCTCGCACAAGCCATGGCCTTCTTCAAACCCTTCACCCTGTTCTCCGACCTGGAGGGCATCGTCCTGCTGGAGGGCCGTCCGGTGGAAGGCGTCGAGGTCCAGCAGCACTACTCCTGGCACTGGGGCGACAAGAGGGGCTCCAACGTGACCCGAACCGACGCCAACGGGCGTTATCACTTCCCGGTCATCACCGGGCGATCGATCACCGGCAACCTGCTGCCCCACGAGCCGGTCATCGATCAGGAAGTCAGCTTCGTCTATCAAAGCAAGACCTTCCGCGGATGGTTCCATAGCAAGCACAACTACGAAGACCTGGGCGAACTCGACGGCCAGCCCCTGCGCCTTGTGTGCGACCTCAAGGACGAACCGGTCGGGCGCCCGGAGATCCGGAGCTACGGGATCTGCACGGTGCAGAAGTGACCTCCTAACGCGGCGCCTTGATCCAGTCCGCGATGGAATTCGAGCGGAACACCGCTTCCATGCGCGCCGCAAGCGCCAACGCCTTCTCCCGCTGCGCCGAGCCTTCGGGCCACTTTCGCAGCGCATAGGTGGCGAAATCTCCGTCACATACCCCAGTCTGCAGGCAGGCGCTGTACATCCGCAGATCCCTGGCGCGATCAGCCTGCACGGAGGTCGCATTGAAAGAAGCGAGCAACACCGCGCTCTGAAAGATTTCCGACGCCTCGGCGCCCTTGAAATCCTCGCCCTGGAAGCGAGGGATGTTCGCAAGGATCAACGCTGCAGAAGCGAGCTGCCCTTGCCTCGCCAGCTCAAGCAGGGCAGCCGGCGTGGACGCGTCCATCTTGAACATGTCGACGCGCGCCTTCTGGTAACTGGCCGCGTTGCTGTCGCCCTCCAGGGCCTGGTCCGCCGCAACGTCTTGACGAAAGCTTTCGCATCGACTGCGTACCATCTGCTGGGCCTCGATGAATCGAGCCTGGAACATGGCCGGATCCTTCCCCAGCTGGGTGGCGCGCTGCAAGGCGATTTCAGGTCGGGCCCTCGATGCCAATTGGTTGGCTTCTCGACATTGCCAAGTGATCTGATCAGCCTTCGCAAACGACCCGACCTGCGAGAGCCCGTGTTGCCAAGCGGCAAAGGCCAGTGGATCAGAGCTGACCATCCCATCTTCCAGACCTGCCCCACGCAGTGATGACGGCGCGGAAGCCGGAGTCGCCGAAGCCGCGGGCGGCAGTTGTTGAGCGCTTGCCGCGCTGGACGATGCCGCTGGCGAAGCGGTGGTCCTGACATCCGCCAGCATCAAAACACGCTCGTCGCTGCGCAACTGCCAGAAGGCAAGAGCGCCGACGAAGAGGCCGATCATCAAGGCAAGGAAAATCTTCTTCATGGTTCAAGCCGGCTTCGTCCCCTTGCAGATGGGATACGTCGAACACGCATAGACCTGCTGCCCCGCCGTCGGACCGCGCTTGACCGTGCGCAACACCATCGGCTGCGAGCACGCCGGGCAGACCACCATCGTGACGTCCGCTGCTGACCGCTGTGGCTCGGGCTTCGGGGCAGGGGAGGTCGCCAGCAGCGCCTTCAACTTCGGCCCGTCGATAAGCCGGATGTTCCGGCCCTCGGCGAACGCCAGCGCCTCTTTGGTGAATCCCCCCGCCGTCACCACGAACCCACCCGCGGCGCCGCGCGCCGCCATCACCCCGTAGAGCTCCCGCGCCGCGCCCACGCCGACCTTGCGGGCCTTCCAGTGCTTGCACTGGACGAGGAAGGTTTCGTTCCCCGTCTTTGAAGGCTTGCGCAGCACGAGGTCCACGCCGCCATCGGGGCCGCTGCCGCCGATCTCGACCACGGTGAAGCCCTTCTGCCGGAACGCATCGCCGATCAGCAGCTCGAACTGGTGCCAGGTCATGCCATCGGTCACGGCGGCGCCATCGCCGAGTGCGGACTGCTCGTGCAACTTCCCCGTCGCGCGCGGTCGGAGAACCGACATCACCGCCGCTCCTACTGAAGCGAACAGACCCAGCAGACCCTCTCCCGAGGGTCTCTCTTCGTTCTGGCCATTTCGGCTCTCTCCCTGAAGACGTCAACCGAGTATCGCCGTCGCCATGCCCGCGAGGCATCGGACCTTCAGACAACTTGTTCGGCAACTTCCTGGCCTCGCTGGGACGGGTCAAGACCTACTACGACGTGCTCATCGATGGCGAATGATCAGAACCCCATCGTCCAGCGTTGGTTCGCGATCGCCTTGGTCTCGCTCGGCGCGATCGGCAACGCCGCCGCGGGCTCACCGGACGCGAGCCGCAGTCAGTGCGAGATCGGCGCCTTCGTCCAGGAAACCGATCCTGCCGGCCTGAACGTCCGTGCCGCCCCCCATGCCAAGGCGAAGGTGCTCGGCAAGCTCGTGCCCGTCTACGTGGATCCCGAACAGGGCTATCGCACGCGCGCCGAAGTCGAAGTCGTGGCGTCGGAAGGGGGCTGGTTCCTCATCCGCAATGCGCGCGACAACCCGGACATGACCGGCCAGGCCGAACGGCCGATGTATCGCGGCGAGGGCTGGGTGAGCGGCAGCCGCTTGATCGTGAAGTCGCAGGCCACCGCGGGCCGCGCAGCACCGCTGCGTGATGCCCCCGTGCTGATGCGCTTGCGCGATGGCGACACCTTCGACAGCAGCGCCATGATGGACGGGAGCCGGCTCGCGGCGTGTCAGGGCAAGTGGGCTCAATTGGAGTTCACTGAGGCACGCCTGCCTGCCGACTTCCGCGAGAAGCTGCAGATCACGCCCGCCGCCCGGCAAGGTCTTCCCGCGGGACGCTTCCGCGTCTGGGTGGACAAGATCTGCGATCTTCAGGAGACCAGCTGCAGCGGACTCGGCGGCGACGAGCCCTGAATTGCGGAGCGCTCGAGTCCTCCGCCATTACCTGATCGAAAGCCGACCCACTGCGCCGGACAGCAGTTCTCGCGTCGCGTCCAGATCGGCGCCGACATGTCGGTCGATGCGTCGGATGAAGGGACAGGTCAACACCGCCAGCGCATGGTCACCTGGGCCCACCACGGGCATCGACATGTCGACGACACCGTAAGCCTGCAGGCTGTCCCCTTGCCAATACCCAAGGTCGCGGACCTGCTGCAGGATCGGCGACAGGTCCTCCTCGGACAGCGGCACCTCCCCATCGAGACGCTCATGTTCGGCCAGCATGTCCGCGCGACCTTGGGCGGACTGGAAGGCGAGCATCACGTGACCGGATCCCGTCCCCACCAGGCTGATCCTCGCGCCGAGGCGCACCGACATGCCCCAGTTCCCCGGGCCGTTCACCTGGGCCACCACGATGATGTTGCCCCGGTCGTAGATGCCGAGGTGGCAGGACTGTTCAGCGGCCTTGGCGAACGCGTCCATCGCCGGCAGCGCCTGGGCCACAAGCCGTTCAATCGGCGGGTGACGATGCCCCAGCGCGAACAGCTTCAGACGAGGGCGTACCGGTCGCCCTGCGCTGACCTGGAGACGTAGTGGCGCGCGACAAGCCGCTCCAGCATGCGATAGATCTCGCTGGGGCTGCGGCCCATCTCCTTGACGATCTCGGCACGCGTCAGCCCGTGGGGCTGCTCCGCCAACAGTTCCAGGATGTCCAGCCCCTTGTCCAGTGCGGGGGCGCGGTAGCGGTCTTCTTCTGACATGGGCGGGTAGGGTAATGCGCAGAGTCGGGACGGATTCGAAGCACCAGGGGAATCACTGTTGCCTTGCGCTCATCGGAGTTCTAGATTATCCATCAATGAACTTGAAGTTCATTGGTGAACAGCGAGAACGCCATGAGACTCCGAGACAAGACCATCCTGATCACGGCCGCCGGGCAGGGCATTGGCCGCGCCAGCGCGCTGGCCTGCGCCCGAGAAGGCGCCAAGGTCATCGCCACGGATTTGAATGGCAGCTTGCTGGAGTCTCTGGCCACTGAATCCGGAAACCTGGTGACCCACGTGCTCGACGTGCGAGACGGCGCTCAGGTCAAGCAGCTGGCCGCTTCCGTGCCAGTTCTTGATGGGCTCTTCAACTGCGCCGGCTACGTCCACCACGGCTCGGTGCTGGACTGCGATGAAGCGGACTGGGACTTCAGCTTCGACGTGAACGTCAAGGGCGCGTACCGGCTGATCCGGTCGTTCCTGCCCGGCATGCTGGACAGGGTCGCCACGACCGGCGGTAGCGCGTCCATCGTCAACATGGCCTCGATGGCGTCGTCGATCAAGGGCTTTCCCAACCGCTTCGCCTATGGCGCCAGCAAAGCGGCCGTCATCGGCATGTCGAAGGCCATCGCGGCAGACTATGCGAAGCTGGGACTGCGCTGCAACGCACTGTGTCCGGGGACCGTCGATACGCCGTCGCTTCGCCAACGCATCGCCGCGGCTGCGGATCCCCTGCAAGCGGAGAAGGACTTCATCGCCCGGCAGCCCGTGGGCCGCCTGGCCACGGTGGACGACATCGCGCCGCAGGTGGTCTACCTGTTGAGCGACGAGTCCCGCTTCGTGACCGGACAGGCCGTCCTGGTCGATGGCGGCGTGACGATCTGAACCGCAAGGAAAGAGCACCCTCATGAAGCGGATCGACACACACCCACACTTCCGGGTCGAAGGCAACGGCGGACACCATCCATGAAACTGCTGCGCTACGGCCCGACGGGCCAGGAAAAACCAGGCCTCCTCGATGCACAGGGCCGTGTCCGCGACCTGTCGGCCCTCATTGCCGACATCGCGGGTGATGTCCTGACGCCCGCAGGACTGGATCGCTTGGGCGCCATCGACCCGACCACGCTGCCCTTGGTGGCAGGGACGCCCCAGCGGGATCTCCGCGTGGGTTCCTGCGTCGGCCGCGTCGGCAAGTTCATCTGCATCGGCCTGAACTACGCCGACCACGCCGCCGAATCCGGCCTGCCCGTGCCGACGGAACCGGTCGTGTTCGCCAAATGGACCAGCGCGATCACCGGCCCGGACGACGACGTGAAGATCCCGCGCGGCTCGGTCAAGACCGACTGGGAAGTGGAGCTGGGCGTCGTCATCGGCCAGGGTGGCAGCTACATCGAGGAAGCCGACGCGCTCAAGCATGTGGCCGGCTACTGCGTCGTCAACGACGTGTCCGAGCGCGAATGGCAGCTGGAGCGCGGCACGCAGTGGGACAAGGGCAAGGGCTGCGACACCTTCGGCCCCATCGGCCCGTGGCTCGTCACGGCCGACGAGGTGCCGAATCCGCAGGCGCTGCACCTCTGGCTGGAGGTCGACGGCAAGCGCTACCAGAACGGCAACACGCGCACGATGGTCTTCAACGTGGCGCAGATCGTCAGCTACCTCAGCAGGTTCATGAGCCTGCAGCCGGGCGATGTCATCTCCACCGGCACGCCGCCGGGCGTCGGCCTGGGCCAGAAGCCGCCTGTCTACCTGAAGCCGGGCCAGACGATGCGCCTGGGCATCGAAGGGCTGGGCGTGCAGACGCAGAAGACCGTCGCGGCGTGAGCCGCGTCACCGTGCTGCCGAAACGCCTCGCCGATCTGCAGTTCGAACTGGTGCCAGGTCATGCCATTCATGACCGCGGGTTCCTCGCCTCTCGGCGGCGGCGAAGGCCTACGTCGCCGACAAGCTCTACCAGCGAGCCTACGGCGCCTGGACCCCACCGAGCGGAGCGTCGTCGACGACATCCGTGCATCCTCCAGCGAAGCGCCGCGTCCGGGTCTGGAGCAGGGCATGATCAGCGGGGCGTAGCGCTCACGGTGTGACGCAGGATCCTCACTCCTCCGCCGCTAGCAGCTGCCCGATCTCGCGCCGATTGTTCCTCACCGCCTGATCCAGCGCCGGAATCAGCGCCGCCAGACTGCTCCCCCGCGCCGCCACGAAGCGCTCGCCCAGCGTCCCCAGCGGCGACGGGCCGACCTTCAGCCGCTCCAGGTTGCCGCCCGAGTCGGCGATGCGCTGCCTCAGCGCGCGCACATCCGTGTTGAAGTGATTCGCCAGCAGCACGTCGCACCGGCCGGCCATGAGCTGCCGGACCCTCGTCCGGAAATCCCCGGACACGTACTCCGCCGCGTAGATCGACCCCTTCGCCGCTTCCAGCGCGCGGCCGTAGTCGAGCCCCCGCACCACGCACACCCGCAGGCCCTTGAGGTCCTCCACGGCGCGCAGTTCCCGATCCACCTCGCTCCGCGCGATCGGCCACACCCCGCTGACGAAGACGTCCTCCGAGAACAGCAGCCGCGACGACAGGTTCGACGACTTCCCGGCCCCGAACCCCATCGTCCAGCCGTTCTCCACCATCGCCAGCATGCGCGGCACCGGCACCAGCTGGCAGTCCCACGCCAGCTCGGCGCTCCGGCCGATCAGCTCGAGCACCGGCTTGATCCGCGCGATGTTGATCCCCTCCGGCAGCGCGAGCGGCACGACCGGCATCACGGGCATCACCGGCGCACCCGCCGCCTTCCCGCCCGCGACCAGCGCGAGCAGCGGCGCCAGCGCCACCGCGCGACGGCGCACACCCATCCCCCGCACGCGGGCGGTCACTCCCTCCGCCGCCTGCGGATCCTCCCCGACGCTCACGCCCTTGACGCGCTGCATGGCCACGATCGCTCTCTTCCGCACCGGTGTGTCCGGCTTTGGTGGGAGACTAGCCGCGATGGTTGAAGGCTTGGTGAAGGAAGCGTTGGGAGGCCGCGAGCGGCATGAAAAAGGGCGCCGAAGCGCCCGTGGGAGGGAATGCCTCAGTCGGTCGAGAACATCTCGAGGATCTTTCGGACGCCACAGGAAATCATGGCGGAATTCTCCCCGACGCCTGACCAGCCGGACTGATCTCTCACGCATTCGATATAGCTCTGCATCGGGACCGGTTCGCGGCCTTCGGGCGTGCCGGCCCAGCTGTCACCGCCGGACACCACGTCGATTTCTTGGTCAGTCAAGACTTGCATATTTGCTTTCGAATCTCCGAGAGTCGCTCGGTGCGAGTGGAAGCGAAAGATCCACGACGCGAAAGTTACCGGTTGATGGCCCGCTCGAATATTCCTCATAAGCGCTGGCACAAAGCTGCGCATATCTGCAGGCCATTTGCATGCCTAGGATGCAGCGCTCCAATGCCTCCTGCTCTGAGTCATGTCTGAACTTTCCGCGCGACTTTTCCATCAAACGTCGGTCTTCCGAAAGCTGCTGCACATCGCCCGGTGGGTGCCTTTCCTCATCGTGGCGGTGGCGCTCAGGAATTGGCCCGAGTTCATTGAGGGGCCGCACCTGTGGTCGATCTTTGACTTTGGATACCGCGGGGAATTCCGGCTCTTTCTCAATATCGAATTGACCCTCTCCGGCCTCGCGCTGCTGGCGGTATTCGTGCGCTGGGATGCAAGCCCCAAGTGGTGCCAGTTGTTGCGTCCGCAGCTTCCACTCAGCCTCACCCTGGTCGCCGCGACGCTGGTGCTGGTTGCCGTCATGACATTCGTGGTGAACCCCGAAGCCATTCATTCGGCATTCCGCCCGGTCAATCCGGTCACTCATTTCCCGAGTTGGTCAATTTCAGTACTGGCGCTTTTGCTCGGCGCGTTCCAGCAGGAAATCTGGAATCGCGCGATCCTGCAGTCCACGCTCACCCGCATGTCCGGCAACAGGTGGATCGGCCTGGGCTTCACGGTCATCCTGCTGGTGATGGATCAGCACGGCCATCGCGTCGAGACCCCTTGCTCCGCCGTGCTTCTGGGCATCGTGTTCATGCACACCCGGTCATTGCTCTGCACCACGGCGATTCGTGTCGCCCTCGATCTGTCGCTGGGGATCCTGCAAGGCGGCACCTTCATGGTCGCCAGCTTTCTGACACCCAGCGAGTTCATGGGCACCAAGGCGCTCGTGGTCCTCAGTCTTCTGCTGCTCGCGGTCGGTGTCGAACTCCGGTATCGGCGATCGCCCCGCCTGCTTCAGTTGACCCAGGCAAGCGCGAAAAGCCTGGCGCTGATGTTCTTTGCATACGTGCTTTTCAAGCTCACCGGCAGGCTGCTCGCACCCGCGTGGCGATCCGTCATCGATATCAACGAATGGATGACTCGAGGGCTGGTGACGCGCATGGACTTGTTGATCCAGGCCGTCGTGCCGGTCATCGCACTTGCGGCGCTGGGCAAGGGACCCAGGCTGCGCGAACTCTTGGCGGTCCGTCCGAAAGCGACCTTCGGCCTGGCGGTCGTGGCTGCAGCCGTGCCGTTCCTGGCCGCGAGCATCGCGGTACCCGACGCGTTCCGCGCAGGCTTCTTTGCTCCTCTCAGCCCATTCACCACCAGTCCGCACTTCTGGCTTGGGGCCGTGCTGCCGCTGTTCGTCGCTGCGCTGCAGGAAGAGGTGGTCCATCGAGCGCTCGTCCAACCTCTGTTGAGTCGGCTCTTCCGCAGCGAGTGGGTCGGCGTGGTGACCAGCGCGCTGCATTTCGCCGCCTTCCATCCGCTGGAAAGCGCCGTGTTCGTCATACCGGGGGGCTTGCTCTTCGCCGTCGTTTTCATGCGGACAAGATCCATCGTTTGCACGACCGCCCTGCACCTGACGCTCAACATCGCCCTCTCGCTGATCAATAGCACCAAGTTCACGCTCGCGCTGTTCATTCCTTCCGACGTCCTCGCTGGCGCGGCACCGCTCATTGGCGCGCTGGTATTGGCGCTCGCTGTGGCGTTCGAATGGTGGTGGCGCATGGCAGCCGAGGCGAACGCACGGCGACTTGGTTCTCCCCCGAACGAGAGAGCCGCGACTTGCGGCATCGCGCCAACATCGGCGTGACGCCACCTCGCCCGCTCCGATGCAGTACCGCTCCTTCCCATCGCTCATGCTTGGCGGTCTCGCGCTCGCCGCGACCGCCGCCCACGCCCAATCCACCGTCACGGTCTACGGTCGGCTCAACGTGTCGCTCGAGCACGCCGACGCGAGCCATGCCCCCCGTGACCGCGCCGTCAACCGCGAGTCCAACAACCGCTCCGTCATCGGCTTCCGCGGCGTCGAGGACCTGGGCGACGGCGTCCAGGCGCTGTTCCAGATCGAGGGCTCGCTCGCCCTCGATACCGGCGTCGGGCCGTCCCTCGCCAACCGCGACACCCGCGTCGGGCTGCAGACCCCCTACGGCCTGCTGTTTGCCGGCCACTGGGGCACGCCGTACCTGCTGTCCACCAGCACCCTCGACCCCTGGTATCCCACCACCGCCGGCTACATGGCCCTGATGGCCAACGGCTCCGCGCCCACCACCAACCACCTGGGCAACACCGCGTCCTTCGACCGGCGGCAGCAGAACATCGTCCAGTACTGGACCCCCGCGTGGAACGGCCTCACAGGCCGCGTCGCCTACGCCTTCAACGACGGCGAGGTCGGCCCCAACGGCGCCCGCCCGCAGCTCCTCTCCGCGTCCATCACCTGGGACGACGGCCCTTGGAACCTCGCGCTCGCCCACGAGCAGCACCGTGACTACCAGGGCCCGCACCTCACCGACTCCGCCACCAAGCTCGGCGCCGCCTATCGCTTCGGCCCCGGCCGCCTCGCCGCCGCGGTCGAGCGCCTGCGCTACGAGACGCCGCTCGGCGCATTGACGCGCGACAGCGCCTTCGTCGCCGCCACCTGGCAGATCGGCCCGACCAACCTGCGCGCCAGCTTCACCCATGCCGGCGAGGGCAAGGGCCCCGCCGGCACGCGCATCGGCTTCATCGCGGCGGGCGAGGACACCGGCTCGCGGCAATGGACGCTCGGCGCGGACTACACGCTGTCCAAGCGCACCGGCTTCTACGCCTACGTCTCGCGCATCGACAACCAGGCGCGCGCCGCCTACGACTTCGCGATCAATCCGCTGGGCGTCGGCGTCGGGGAAAAGCCCACCGTGTTCGCGCTGGGGATGCGGCACGCGTTCTGACTTTCCGTCGTCAACCTTTTCGTCGCCAACCGCTCAAGGAGACCCGCCATGGGTGAACGCATCACCATCACGACGCCCGCCGGCTCGTTCGGCGCCTACCTCGCCCGACCGAAGGCGTCTTCCGCGCCGGCCGTCGCGGTGATGCAGGAGATCTTCGGCATCAACAAGGACATGCGCGAGACCTGCGACTGGCTCGCCGACCAGGGCTTCATCGCCGCCTGCCCCGACCTGTTCTGGCGCCTCGAACCCGGCGTCGAGATGTCCGACGGCTCCGAAGCGGAATGGAAGAAGGGCTTCGCGCTCTACCAGGCGTTCAACGTGGATACCGGCGTCGAGGACGCCGCCGCCACGATGCAGCACCTGCGCGGCCTGCCCGGCTGCAACGGCAAGGTCGGCATCACCGGCTTCTGCCTCGGCGGCCTGCTCACCTTCCTCACCACCGCCCGCGAGCGCACGGACGCGTCCGTCGCCTATTACGGCGGCGCCACCGAGCGCTACGTCGAGGAAGGGCGCGCCATCGCCACCCCGCTGCTGATGCACCTCGCCGGCAGCGACGAGTACATGCCCGCCGAGGCCCAGCAGCTGATCCGCGACACGCTCGCCGGCAATCCGAACATCACCATCCACACCTATCCCGGCCGCTCGCACGCCTTCGCGCGCCGAGGCGGCCAGCACTACGAGGCCGAGGCCGCCACCCTCGCCAACGACCGCACGATCGCGTTCTTCCGCGAGCACCTCGGCAGCGTCTGACCGCCATCGCCCCACAGCCTGCGCCGCAGGCTCAGTCCGTGGCGCACGCTCGGCCTGTGCGGACGCTCAGCCCGTGCGTCGGGTTCCCAGCGGACCTGGGATGCGACCGCCTGTCCCTCATGCTGTCCCTCATGTCTTGCACGGCATATCCATATGCCCGTTGACGCGGGCGACTGGTGGCAACATCGGCCCTTCCTACGAACAACGAGGGGCCCCATGAAAGCACTCCGCACTTCCCTGATCGCAGCCGCGCTGCTCGCCGGCGCCTCCATCGCGGCCCAGGCCGCTGATCTGCTCGACGACGTGAAGTCGCGCGGCACGCTGCGCGTCGCCGTCGAAGGCACCTACCCGCCGTTCAACTTCAAGGACGCCAAGGGTCAGCTCGACGGCTTCGACGTCGACATCGCCAAGGCCCTCGCCGCCAAGCTCGGCGTCAAGCCGGAATTCACCACCACCGAGTGGAGCGGCATCCTCGCCGGCCTGCAGGCCGGCAAGTACGACGTCATCGTCAACCAGGTCGCCGCCACCGACGAGCGCCGCAAGACCTTCGACTTCAGCGCCCCCTACGTCACCTCGTATCCCCAGCTGATCATCCGCGCCAACGAGACCCGCCCGCTCAACACCGCCGCAGACCTCAAGGGCAAGAAGATCGGCGTCGGCCAGGGCAGCAACTTCGCCGAACTCGCCAAGTCCTGGGAAGGCACCGACGTGCGCACCTATCCCGGCGCCACCGAGTACCTGCAGGACCTCGCCACCGGCCGCATCGACGCCGCCCTCAACGACAGCCTGCTGATCCCTTACCTCAAGGACAAGACCAAGCTGCCCATCAAGGCCGGTGCCGCCATCGGCAAACCCGCCACCAACGCGATCCCGTTCCGCAAGGGCAGCCCCAAGTTCCAGGCGGCCATCGACAAGGCCCTCGCCGACCTTCAGGCCGACGGCACCTACGCCAAGATCTCGACCAAATGGTTCGAGCGCGACGTCAGCAAGCCGATCGACAACAAGTGATCGCGGAACGTCCGGTGGATCGCCGCCGGATGGCTGATCGAACTTGCGGATCGATCCCATGATCCGCCGGTGATCGATGGATCACCGCAACGGGCCGACGCGATGCCTCGCGCCGGCCCTTTTCTTGGACGTCTGCAAGCCTCTCGCAGACGTCCCGGCCCGAGGGCCACGATCAGCGGCTCTTGTTCTGCGTCTTCGTCAGCGCGTACGCGCCCGCCACCTCTCCCTGGGCTTGCGCACTGCTCGCCGTGCCCGTCAGGAACTCCGCCGTGGCCTGGCACAGTGCGCGGCCTTCGGGCGTTCCGGCCCAGCTATCACCGCCGCTCACCAGCGCGATCTCCTGCGTCGTCAGCTCTTCAAACATCATCGACCTTTCAAGTCATGTCAGTCATGAGGATCCACTCATCCGCAGCCCCATGCCGCGGATGAACACGCATCGGCGAGGTCGCCTTGGAAGGCTGGTTCCGTCGTCGATGTGCGATCAACTCTAGGTCGACGAGCCCGGGAAGAAACTCCCCCGCGAGAGGGCAGCGATGGGGGCCACCGGAAGGGGGAGAGGCGTGGCCTCCCGCAACGCGCCGCGCTCCAGCACCACCACGCGCTGCGCGCCCGCGATCGTGTCTGGCCGGTGCGCGATCATCAGCCGCGTCAGCGGCAGGCCGGCGAGGTTCGCCGCCACCGCGCGCTCGCGCTCAACGTCCAGGTGACTCGTCGCCTCGTCCAGCGCGAGGATCGTCGGCCCGCGGTACAGCGCGCGCGCCAGCAGCAGCCGCTGCTTCTGGCCGCCCGACAGGCCGCTGCCGAGGTCACCGACCAGCGTCTGGTACCCCATCGGCATCTCGCGGATGTCCTCGTCGATCTGCGCCATCAACGCGCAGGCCCGCACGCGCTCGAGGTCCGGCCGGGCGTCGAAGAAGGCGATGTTGTCCGCCAGCGACCCCGTCAGCAGCACGTCCTCCTGCATGACCGTGCCGATCCGGCCGCGCACGTTCTTCAGACCCAGCTGCCGCATCGGCATGCCGCCGTAGCGCACCTCGCCCTCGACCGGCTCCAGCAGGCCCAGCAGCAGCTTCAGCAGCGTCGTCTTGCCCGCGCCGCTCGGTCCGGTGATCGCGACGCTCTGGCCCGCCGGCACGGTCAGGCTCACATGGCGCAGGATCCACGGCTCGCGCTCGCCGTAGCGGAAGCTGACGTCGCGCAGCTCCAGGCTCGCGTCCAGGTGCGCGAGGTCGCTGACCGGTGCCTCGTCGAGCTCGGGCGGTTCCAGCGCGATGTCGGCCAGGCGCTCGGCATGCAGGCCGAGCATGCGGAACTCGACCACGAAGTCGATCAGCGCCGACACGCGTCCGGTGAACTGCGTCCGGTAGCTGAGGAACGCGAACAGCATGCCCACCGTCATCGTCACGGCGCCGGCCTGCTGCCCGTCGAGGATCAGGCCGGCGCCGAGGAACAGCACCAGCAGGTTCTCCACGCCGGAAAGGAAGGTGTTGGCCGCGCTCATCGCCATCGACAGTCTGGCGGTGCGGACGTCGCGGTTCTGGACCTCGACGATCAGGTTCTGCCACTGAGCGCGGCGTTCCTGCTCGCGGCCGAACAGCTTCAGCGGCGTCATCGCGCGCAGTGTCTCGAGGAAGTGCGTGCTCTCGCGCGCGGCGACGACGAGGCGCTCGGCCGAGGCCTCCTTCAGCGGCCGGTAGGCGGCCCAGCGCAGCAGCCCGTACAGCGCCACGGAACCGAGCACCACCAGCGCCAGCGGCCACGCGTACAGCGCCATCATCACCAGCGCCGCCACGGCCATCAGCCCGTCGAGCACGGCCTCGATCGCGGAGGTGGTCAGCGTCTTCTGGATCGCCTCGACGGCGCCGAAGCGCGAGGTGATGTCGCCGAGGTGGCGACGTTCGAAGAAGCCGACCGGCAGCCGGAGCAGGTGCGCGAAGGCGTTGCCGCGCCACTGCAGCGACAGCGTCTGCGTGAGCAGGATCAGCATCCACGAGCGCGCCAGGCCGAGCGCCGTCTGCGTGACGAGCAGCAGGCCGAAGCCGATGACGAGCACCTTCAGCAGGTCGCGGTCGCCGGCGCTGAGCACGTCGTCGACGATGAGCTGGTTGCACAGCGGCGCGACGATCGCGAAGAGCTCCAGCACCAGCGCGACCAGCAGGATCTGCGTCAGCGAGCGGCGCAGCCCCAGCACCTTGCCGGTGAGCGCGCCCAGCGACACGCGCGGCGCGGGCGCGGCGGGCTGGAACGAGGCCGTGGGGCTGAGCTCGACGGCGACGCCGGTGAAATGCGCGGAGACCTCGGCGAGCGTCAGCCGCCGCTCGCCGACGGCGGGATCGAGCACGGTGACGACCCGGCCGCGCACCTTCGTCAGCACGACGAAGTGGCTCAGGTCCCAGTGCAGGATGCAGGGCATGGCGAGCTTGCCCAGGAGCGTCAGGTCCAGCTTCAGCGGCCGGGCCGCGAGGCCGAGGCCGGCGGCCGCGTCGATCAGGTCGCGCAGTTGCATCCCCTTGAGCGCGACGGGGAAGCGGCGGCGCAGCTCGTGCAGGGTCACGGCGGTCCCGTGCGCCGTCGCGATCATGGCCAGGCAGGCCAGGCCGCATTCGGCGATCTCGGACTGGAGGAGGGGCTGGGCGCGGACAGTCAAGGCTGGACCCGTTTGGCCGTTGCGAGCAGCGGTTCCAGCACCCATTCCCAGATGCGGCGATGTTCGAGCGTCACGTCGGCGTCCAGCGCCATGCCCGCCCGCAGGGGGAGCGCGCGGCCGTAGGCGGCGATGTCCTCGCGGTCCAGCCGCACGTCGATCCGGTAGAGCGGCTCGTTGGCCTGCGCCGCGCTGACGAGCGCCTGTGCCTGGCCCGCTGGGAGGTCCTGCGGCGCGATGGGGGTCGGGCTCACGTGGGCGACCTCGCCCGGGCCATGCCGAACTTCTGGTACGGATAGGCGGCGTAGCGCAGCCACACCGGCTGACCGGGTTGGACGAAGCCGACGGTGCGGCTCGGCGCGTAGAGCTGGGCGAGCAGGCGTGGTGCTGCGCCCGCGGTCGACGAGCTCGATGTGCGCGAGCTGGTCGATGAGGCCAATGCGCTCGAAGCATTCGATGTGCCGGATGTGTTCGACGTGTTCGGCGTGATCGACGTATTCAGTGCATCTGGCGTTGGAACGAGGGTGACCAGGGTCTGACCAGCCTGGACCGCCTGTCCGGCGTGAAGCGGCAACGCGCTCACGCGTCCGTCGCGCGGCGCGGTGACGGCGACGCCGGCCCGGGCCTGCAGCTCGGCGCGTTCCTGCTCCAGTTGGGCGACGACGCGATCGAGCTGCGTCAATGAGGTGGCCAGGCCCGTCGGGATCGAGGCGAGCTCCGCCTCCAGCGCCCGGGCGTCGCGCGACAGCGTTTCGATGGCCCGTTGCGCGCCGCGCTCCCGCGCCAGGAGGTCGAGCAGTTCCTCGTCCTTCTGCTGGGCCTGGATCTCGGACACGTAGCCGTTCGCCGCCAGCGCGGCGTAGCGTGTGCGGCTCCGCTGCGCGAGCCCGACGCGCTGGCGGACCATGTCCAGTTCCTCGCTCGCCTGGTCCGTCTCGACGCGCAGGCTGCGCAGTCGGCCGATGATCGTCTCGCGATGCTCCTCCGCCTGACGCCGCTGCAGTCGACGCTCGGTGTCGAGGCTCTCCCGACGCGCCTCGACCGCGCGCAGGTTGAGCGCGGTCATGTCGCCACCGTCGACCAGGCGCTCGCTGCGCACGCGCACCAGCAGCTGCCCGCGTCGCACCTCGTCGCCTTCGTCGACGAGCAGTTCCTCCACCTGGCCCGCCAGGGGCGCGGCGACCTGCAGCAGTCCGCCGACCGGCATCAGCAGCCCGGGCACCCGCGCCTTGCGCGAGACCTGTCCGATCAGCGCGAAGCCGATCAACGCCAGCGCCAACACCACCGCGATCGCCGCGACGAGCGCGGACTCCGGTCGCTGCGCGACGCGGATGCTCCCCATCCATGAGGCCTGCCGTGCCTCCCTGACCGCTGCCCGAAACATGAGATGTGAGTTCGCCCGTGACGCCGCGGCTGCGGCAACAGGTCGGATTCTTCGACGCTTCCACGCCGTCGGATCGTCGGCGGGGAGGGGGCTCCGAAAGAGGATTGATTTCCTCCCGGAGACATGCTCGTGTCGAGGCGTCCAGGCTATCGACGCCGTGGATATGGCGCGGATGTGTGGATGCACCACACGTCGATGTCGTCGGGCTATCCAGATGGGTGGTTGTCGACCGGTCGAACTCCCCTGGAAGAGGGCGAGGCTTCCGCAGATCCCACAAACTGGCTGCTCAGGATCGGGGAGGAGCGGTCGGTGTCCGCCAACGGATTTGTGGCCCGGATGTGGCGCGGCGCCCACGCCGGGGAGGGCGGGGCGCCGCGAAGGGGGCCAGTCGTTGCCTCTCGTCCGCCCTGCGCCGTCGGGAGCGTGCGGCGCGTCCGGGCGGAGGCCTTACTTCTTGCGGTCCTTCATCTGGGCGGCGGCGTACTGCTTGACCTGGTCGAGCGTGACGGCGCCGGACTTCTGCGTGTCGACCTCGTCGAAGTGCTTGGCCAGGCGCGGCATGCCGGCCTCGGCTTCGGCCTTGGTGAGCTTGCCGTCGTGGTCCTTGTCCGCGGCGGCGAACCGGTCCTCGAGCTTCTGGGCGGCCTTGCCGTTCTGCGCATGCGCGGGCAGGGCGGTGAGGGCCAGGGTCGCGATCACGGCGCCGGCCATGGCGGTCAGGACTGCTTTCATGTGAACTCCGCTGAAGTGGAGTCCGTAGCTTCGCCGCCGCATGCGCTGCCGTTGATGCGCCGCCGGTAAAGCTTCGTCAACGGGTGTAGCCGGGGGTGTCGTTGGCGTCGTCGGGCGCAACAACACGACATGCCGCTGATAGCGACACGTCGATAGAACGTGTCGCAAGAATCGAGTTCCGACGACATGGAAAAGGCTCATGTCGCAGAAATCGCGTTTTGGCGACATGAGTCCGATGTCATGTCGTCGCCGACGACATATCGCTGGAACGTGTCGCAGAAATCGCATTTTGGCGACATGAGACCGTTCCCACGGCCTCGCGGGCAACGCTTACTTGCAGAACAAGCGGATGTCGCTCTGCGCGACCTGGCGATCGTGGTCGTCGGTCCGGGCCCCATTCGAGTGCCGGACCGCGCCGGCCAGGATGTCCTTGGCCAGCGCGCATCGATAGGCGTCGGTCTCCCGGTTCAGGCCTTCAGACAGCGAGGGCGGCACGGAAGGGGTCTGCCGGGGTGCCGGGGTGGCTACCGGCTGCTTCTTCCGGGACTCCAATGCCGACGGAGAGACGGAGGGAGGCGCCAGTACCGGCTGGGCTGGCGGTGGTGGCTTGACCTCGGTGTGGGGCGTGGCGGCGTCGGTCGGCTTGTGCTGCGAGTACTGCACCCGCCGATTGGCGTCGACCCATTTGTAGACCTGCTGCGCCTGCGCGGCGAGGGTCGGCAACGTCAGCGCGACCGCGATCACCGTTGTCCTCAAGCAGTCCTTGAAGTCGGACCGCTGCATGTTCTTCTGCGCCTGAAATGCCATGGCGCCCCCCTGGAATCGCTTGTTCTTGTGGAAGGCAAGACTGTATCTGGCAGTCAAAGGAAACCAATCCCTCCTGGAGGGGATGCGATTTCGTGCGCTCCGGCCACCGACTCGACTGAGTCGGACACGGTCAAGGTTTGGCGCCACCTCGATGTGCCTTCAACGGTTTTTGCAGACCGAGGCCCCGATGGTCGGCCAAGCGCATCGCCGAGTTGACGCAGCCGGTATTCAGCAGACAGCCGACGAGCTCCAACCTGCCAATCGGCGGTCGCTTGAACCGATGGCAAAGCGCATCGAGCACCAGGCCCGTGTCGTCACGGTGTCGAGAAAAACGGCATCCAGGAATGCATCAGGAGTTGTTGACGAGACCGACGTGCCTTCAAAAGCCGAATGCGGGAGATGGCGCGTATTGGCGGTGACAAGCACCACGGCCCTGCCGCCGGGGACACTTTGGCTGATGCCAAGTGCGCTGGCAGCGACATGCAGGTCCTTCGCGTCGGCCAGCCCGGAGAAGGTCGATTCCAGATGCCGGCAGTCTGGTGCCACGGCCCCAGGGAAGCTGGATCGCATCTCACGCAAGAAGCGATCGACACGCGCCTTCGGCAAACGAAAACTGCCAGCAGGCAAGCAGAGATTTCTCTTCACCTCGGCGATGACTTGTTGAGACCAGAACGGCTGGAAGATGTCGGCTTCAGCCAAGTCCAGAAAGACGGCGCGCAAGTATTGGGGGATCAATACGTTGGCATCGAGAAACACTGCGAGGGAATCTGACTCGACCAGCGCTTCCAGGGCTGGCGAGGGGCACTTCTGAAGACGCTTCATGCAGACTCTGGTCCCCTGGTCGATTTGCCTTTGAACGCTTTGGCCGCAGGTTTTTCCTTGGGACTGTCCACCTGTCGAGCGGGCTTCTTGCTTGACGACGGTGAGTCCGCGTTCTTGTCCGCGCGATCGGTGGCAAAGCGCCATCCGGCGCGTTCGAAGGCGGCCATCGCGTCCGCAAGTTCTGCCTCCATGAGAGGAGCGACCAGCTCGTTCATCTTGTCCAGATGCGCACGCCGGCGCAGACGCTCCTCGCGGTACACCAGCACGCGATCTCGCGCGACGCGCCGCTGCCCCCCTTGCGTGACTTCGACCGTGCCCAACTCGCCCCGATCGCACAGCATCGCCACATGCGGCCGGCTCAAGCCGAGCAGCTTCGCCGCCTCCGATGTCCGGATCAGATCCGATGCGGGCTCGACCACGCCCGGCGCCGTCGACGGCACCAGCCTGAGCAGTACTGATCCCGGCTGGGTCGGGTCCATCAGATAGTCGACTTTCACTCGTCGATCCCCAAATGTCTGATCTCTCACCCGCATCACCGAACTCGCCAGCACTTCCAGATCGGTCAGCGCCTGCTCCAGGGTGCGATGCACGTCGGCCAGGGCCTCCGGTGCCGGGTAGGGATCGTCTTCGCTCAAATGCGCGCAGATCGCGAGCGCCCGCTGGATGGCGGCGCTGACGGACTCCGGCGCGCTGTTGCTCGCGCCCGGCGCGAGACGCATCGGCTTCGATCTGCGTCGTGGCTTCTCGATCTCCGCCGTCGGCGCGGGCGGCGGCGTCGCCCGGCGGCTGCGAGACGGACGGGCGGAGGTGGAAGGCTTCGAGGTGCTCATGCGGCTTATCCTAGCGCCGTCACCATGAACTCGAAAATAACGAAAGAAAGCTAACCAGTCGAAGTCAGCGCCGCCTGTCTACACTGACGCCCCTTCCCCGAACCCTCCCATGCAAGCGCTCCTCGACGCCATCGCCACGCTCCAGCGGCCCACCGACGCCTGCCGCGTCTTCCACGGCCGCGGCGGCCGGTTCCCCGGTTGCGAGCAGTGGGCGCTCGACGCCTATCCGCCGGTGTTCCTGCTGACCAGCTTCGCGCCGGTCGCGGACGAGGAACTCGTCCGCATCGGCGACGCGCTCGCCGCGCGCTGGGCCGAGATCGCGCCCGGCGAGCCGCTGAACTGGCTCTTCCAGCATCGCGACGAGAACCGCCCCACCAACCGCCTGATGGCCGGCGCGCTGCCCGACGAGCACGTCGTCGAGGAAGACGGCGTCCGTTTCCACGTCAACCTGCCGCACGGCCAGAACCACGGCTTCTTCCTCGACATGGCCGAAGGCCGCCGCTGGGTGCGGCGCTGGGCGCAGGCGCATCCGGGCGGCACGGTGCTCAACCTGTTCGCCTACACCTGCGCCTTCTCCGTCGTCGCGCTGCACGCCGGCGCCGGCGCCGTGGAGAACTACGACATGGCGCGCGGCCCGCTCTCCACCGGCCGGCGCAACCACCAGCTCAACGGCGTGCAGGACCGCGCCGCGTTCCACGCGCACGACATCTTCAACTCCTGGGGAAAGATCCGGCGCGGCGCGCCCTACGACCTCGTCGTGCTCGACCCGCCGAGCTACCAGAAGGGCAGCTTCGTCGCGACCAAGGACTACGCGCGGCTCGCCCGCAAGCTGCCCGAACTGCTCGCGCCCGGCGGCCATGCGCTCGTGTGCCTGAACACGCCCAAGCTCGGCACCGATTTCCTGCGCGACACGATCGCGGCGGAAGCGCCTGCGCTCGAATTCATCGAACGCGTCGCCAATCCCGAGGCCTTCGCCGACCTGTCGGACGAACGTTCGCTCAAGGTGCTGGTGTACCGGAACCCCTCGCCATAACGTCCTTGTCATCGGCTCGCAGAACTGCCTGCGCAGCCCGACGACCGAAGCAGTCATTCGCCACCATGTCCGACCCAGTCCTCTCTTTCGAGCGCGATCTGCGCGCCGATCCCGACGTCGCGCGCTTGATGCGCACGCTGACACTGGGCCATGCGCAGGCCCATGCGCAGCTGGAGCAGGAGATCGGCGAGTTCACCCGTTCCGGGCAGCGTCTTCACCTGGCCTATGCGCTGGCGCTGCTGGCGCGCGTCCAGGCGCTGCAGAGCGATCTGGACGCCGCCGACGCGACGGCCCTGCGGGCCCGGCAACTCTTCAAGGAAGAAGGCGCCCTCAGCGGCGAGGCCCTGGTGCTGCATTCGCTGGCGATCCGCAATCTCATCGGCGGTCGTCAGGCGCTGGCGCTGGAGGACCTGAACCGCGCGCTGCCGCTGGCCCGCGGCAGCGGCTGGCCCGATGTCCAGGCCTGCGTCCACAACGTGCTGGGCGTGGTGCTCAACGACATGGGCCGCCACGACGAGGCCGCGCGCGTGCTCCGCGAGGCGCTCGAGCTGCCCGCCCCCAGCGTGTCCAGCCCGTTGAGGCTGCGGCTGCGCAGCAACGTCGCGCTGGCGCTCGCACGCGGCGCGCAACGCGCCAAGAGCCGTCGGGAGGACGACTGGCGGGCGCGGTCCGACGAGGCCGTCGCGGAGGCTCGCCAGGTGTGGCGACATGGCGAGGAACTGCTGCCGGGGGACCGGGCCGCCTTCCTGGACACGCTCGCCACCGCGCTGGTCGCCCAGGGCGCCCTGGATGACGCCCATCGCGCGCTGGACGAGGCGGAAGCGTCGTTCACCGCGCACGGCAACGACCTGGGCCTGCTCTATGCGTCGTTGACGCGGGCGCGCGCCTGGCTGGAAGCCGGCGAGCCCGCCAAGGCGCTCGACGCGCTGGCGCGCGGCAAGGAGGCGGCCACCCGCAGCGGCGCCACGGTCCTGCTGGACGAACTCGAGCTCCAGACGTCGCTGGCTCACGAACAGCTGGGGGACTACCGCAGCGCGCTCGCGGCGCACCGGGAGTTCTATCGCTGGCGCGAGACGCAGGTGCTGGCGCTGGCGGAGGAGCGGGCCCGTTCGCTCGCGGTCACGCTGGACTTCGACCGCGCCCACCGGGAGTCGCGGCATGACGCGCTGACCGGATTGATGAGCCGGCGCGGCTTCGATGAACTGTTCGCGCGGGTCCTGAACCGCGCCGGGCTCGGCGCCGGGGTCGGGTTGGCGCTGATCGACCTCGATCACTTCAAGCAGGTCAACGATCGCTTCGGCCATGCCGCGGGCGACGAGGCCTTGCGCATCGTCGCGAAGCTGCTGGTCTCGGAATGCCGGCCGACGGACTTCGCCGCGCGGCTCGGCGGGGACGAGTTCGTCGTGGTGGTCCAGGGCGACCGCGGCACGGCGGCGACCGTCTGTCGCCGCGTGCGGGAGCGCCTCCACGCCCACGGCCCCACCCATTGGCCAGACGGTCCGGCACTGACGATCAGCGCGGGCGTGGCGGAGACCCTGCAGCCGGTCGATCCGTCGGTCATGCTCGCCCAAGCCGATGAGGCGCTGTATCGGGTCAAGGCTGCGGGGCGAAACGGCGTCCAGACCGGTTGAACCGCGCCCGTTGAGCGCCCATTGAGCGCCCGCGCCGACGCCAGCAGGCGCAAGTTTTGCCCGTCACCGCCGCCGCTGGATCGGCAAGTTTCGCGTCGCATCAGGCAAGCCGTGACCCCTTGTGCCTTTTAGACTGCCAGGGGCGCTCCGAGGGGACGCCTGCAGGGCTTCTTCCGGGGTCACGCCGCAGCAATCAGGAGGTCGAGATGGGTGCTCGCTTCGCTTGGGAATCCTCGTGGGGTTCCTCTTGGCATTCCTTGTGGGGTTCCTTGCGGGATTCCGTGCGGTCCGGGCCGCTGACCTCATCCTGCGCTGTGGCGTGCACGGCGGTGCTGGGGCTGGCGGCCGCCGCGCCGCTCGTCCACGCGGCCGACGGTCCCGCCAACTTTCAACCGACGCCGATCTCGGCCACGCCGAACCGGCAGGAAGGGCTCGCCGCCTTCGCACAGCTGGAGCGCGTGCTGAAGCATCCGCGATGTCTGAACTGTCACGTGCCGGACTCTCCGCTGCAGGGGGATTTCAGCCGCCTGCATTACCCACCGGTGCAGCGCGGCGCCGATGGCAAGGGCGTCGCGCCGCTGCAATGCGCGACCTGCCACTCGACGCAGAACAGCCCGCTGCAGCATGCGCCGCCCGGTCTTGAGACCGACGGCAAGCCCGGCTGGCACATGCCGCCGGCGAACATGAAGATGAACTGGGTCGGCCTGCAAGGCGCGGCGCTGTGCAAGGTCTTCCGCGAGCCCAGGACCAACGGCAACCGCTCGCTGGCGATGCTCGAGCAGCACATGGTCACGGACCACCTCGTCGCCTGGGGCTGGAAGCCGGGACCCGGCCGCGCGTTGCCGCCGCTGGACAAGGCCACCTTCGACGAGCAGGTCCGATCCTGGATCCGCAACGGCGCGCCCTGTGACGCCACCGAGCCGCTGCGCAAGTCCGTCGGCACGACGAAGGCGGATGCGACACGCGGCGTCGTCGATCACCTGCGCGCCCTCGCCACCGATGACGCCCCGGCCAGCAACGCCGCCAACCGTGGCGGCGCCGGCGGCAACAGCGCCAACAGCGCCAACAACGCCAACAGCAACAACGCCGCCCAGGCCGGCGTGACCAGGAGCCAGCCATGATCTCGTTCCGCCTCAACGGGCAAGCGCAACAAGTCGACGTGCCGGGCGACACGCCGGTGCTGTGGGTCCTGCGGGACACGCTGGGGATGACGGGCACGAAGTTCGGCTGCGGCATCGCGGTCTGCGGCGCCTGCACCGTGCACATCGACGGCGAGCAGCGCCGCGCCTGCGTCACCCCGATCGAATCGGTGGCCGGCCAGCAGATCACCACGATCGAGGCCATCGGCGGCGACCGCATCGGGCTGGCCGTGCAGGACGCGTGGGTGAAGCACGACGTCGTGCAGTGCGGCTACTGCCAGAGCGGCCAGATCATGGCCGCCGTCGCGCTGCTCAAGACCAACCCCAAGCCCAGCGACGCCGACATCGACGCCGCCATGAGCGCCAACCTCTGCCGCTGCGGCACCTACGTGCGGATCCATGCCGCCGTCAAGGACGCCGCGCTCGCGCTGGCCTGAAGGAGATCGACATGCGACCCATGTTCCAGTACCTGAGCGGCGAGTTGCCCGATGGCATCGAGGATTCCTCCGTCTCTACTGCCGCCTCGGCCATCGCCGATGCGGGAGGCCTCGGCCGCCGCGTGTTCCTGAAGATGAGCCTCGCGTCGGGCTTCGCACCGTACGCGACCGGAGCCGGTGCGCAGGAGGCCGCGGGCAGCGGCGCTTCCGCGGCGAGCGCGCCGGAAGGCCTCAAGCCGTTCCAGCAGCCGTCGGCTTTCGTGGCGATCGACGGCGACGGCATCGTCACCGTGACGATCGGCAAGATCGATTTCGGCCAGGGCGTGCAGACCGCGTTGCCGATGCTGGTGGCCGAGGAGCTGGATGCCGACTGGAGCAAGGTCCGTTGCGAACTCGCGCCGGCGGGCGAGGCCTACAAGGATCCGTTCTTCCACATCCAGATGGTGGGCGGCTCGACCAGCATGAAGGCGTCGTGGCAGCAGTACCGCGAGATCGGCGCCCGCCTGCGCGCGATGCTGGTCGCCGCGGCGTCCAAGCAGCTGAACACACCGGCGGCGCAGCTGCGGACCGAGTCGGGCAGCGTCGTCGCGCCGGACGGCCGGCGGCTGGGCTACGGCGTGCTGGCGCAGGCGGCCTTCGCGGAGCCGGTGCCGGCGACGGTCAAGCTCAAGGAGCCGTCGCAGTTCAAGCTGATCGGCAAGCCGATGAACCGGCTCGACGCGCGCGCGAAGTCGACGGGGCGCCAGGACTTCGGCATCGACGTGAAGCTGCCGGACCTGCGCACGGTGGTGATGGTCCATCCGCCGGTCTTCGGCGGGAAAGTGTCGAAGTTCGATGCAGCGGCGGCGCTGGCCGTGCCCGGCGTCGAGGAGGTGATCCAGGTCCCGCTGAGCAGCGGCGCGAGCGGGCTGGCGATCATCGCGAACGGCTTCTGGCCCGCACGCAAGGCACGCGAGCTGGTGAAGGTCGACTGGGACCTGAGCGGCCTGGAGCGCGTCGACAGCGCGGCGCAGCTGGAGCAGTTCCGCGCGTTGGCGAAGCAGCCGGGCGCGTCGGTGCAGAAGGCGGACACCTCCGCGCTGGACGCGACGAGCGCGGGCAAGGGCGCTCCGAGCCGCATCACGGCGGAGTACACCTTCCCGTACCTGGCGCACACGCCGATGGAGCCGCTCAACTGCACGATCGATTTCCGAGGCGATCGCTGCACGGTGTGGGTGGGCTCGCAGTTCCAGACGGTGGACCAGGCGCAGGTGGCGGGGGTGCTCGGCCTGAAGCCGGAGCAGGTCACGCTGAACACGATGACGGCGGGCGGCGGCTTCGGCCGGCGCGCGACGCCGACCTCGGACTACCTCGTCGAAGCCGCGCAGGTGGCGAAGGCGCGCCACGCCGCGGGCAAGCGCGGCCCGATCAAGATGATCTGGACGCGCGAGGACGACGTGCGTGGCGGCTTCTACCGCCCGACGCACCTGCACCGCGTCGAGATCGCGCATGACGGCAAGGGCAAGGTGCTCGCGTGGAAGCATGTGATCGTCGGCCAGTCGATCACGATGGGCACGCCGTTCGCGGACTTCATGGTGAAGAACGGCGCGGACGCGACGATGACCGAAGGCGTGGCCGAGAGCGCCTATCCGTTCCCGATCGCGCTGGACGTCCACCACCCGAAGGTCAACGTGCCGGTGCTGTGGTGGCGCTCGGTCGGCCACACGCACACCGCCTTCGTGATGGAGACGCTGGTCGACGAGCTGGCGCGCGCCGGCAAGATCGATCCGGTGGCGTACCGGCGGCAGCTGCTCGCCAAGCATGCGCGGCACATCGCGGCCCTGGATCTGGCGGTCGAGAAGTCAGGCTACGGGAAGACCAAGCTCGCCAAGGGCCACGCCTGGGGCGTGGCGGTGCACGAGTCCTTCAACACGGTGGTCGCGTACGTGGTCGAGGTGTCGATCAAGGACGGCCGGCCGGTGCTGCACAAGGTCACGGCGGGGGTGCACTGCAACCTCGCGGTGAACCCGCGCACGATCGAGGCGCAGGTGCAGGGCGCGCTGGTGATGGGCGTCGGCATGACGCTGCCGGGCGCGCAGATCACGTTGAAGAACGGTGAGGTCGAGCAGGGCAACTGGAACGACTACCGCGTGCCCATCCATGTGGATGCGCCGAAGGTGGACCTGCACGTCGTGCCGTCGGCCGACCCGCCGACGGGCATGGGCGAATGCGGCGTCCCGCCGATTGCGCCAGCGATGGCGAATGCGATGGCGGTGCTGACGGGGAAGAGGATCAGGAGTCTGCCGTTTCCGGTGTGAGGTTCCGTCCCATTAGGAGGAGCGCAAGGAGTGAGATCTCAAGGCTCTCTTTTGCTATTAGAGATGTGGACGTGGTAAGCCAACGAGAAGACGGTTTGAATGATTCCGCCCACGATCCAATCGTCATCTTTGGCGACCCAGCCGATCAATAAGAGGACGATCGGGGACCAATAGAGCGCGGCGTAGTAGGCCGTTCGACTGCCGCTGAGAAGGCCTTTGATCCCCGAGATGATCACGATGCCCTGAAGCAGGAGAAATCCGGCCACGAACAGCAACGTTGTCATCAGAGGAATAACCCAGTCAGTACGTGCCCAAGGTGTCCGGCCTTGTTCTTGATGTTCTCCCTGATCCTCTGGCATTCGCACTCATCCGCTCCAAAGAAATGCAGCGGGGGCTGTTCGCTCAGACTCGTCAGGGTGTTAAGCGTCGTCCCTAGTCCCATGGTCTTGGCAACGCTGCCGAGGGCATATTCAACGCCGACCTTCTTGCCGAGAAATCTGGTTGCCCCCATCGGAATGAGCTTGTTCCCAAGAAGGGTGGGTCCAGCGAAGCCCACGGCGGCAGAGGTGATGACCTTGCGGAAATCCACGCAGCGCGCAGCATCCGCAGCGTTTCCGCCACCAAGATAGTAGTTCACGGCGAACTGGATGCCTCCGTTCACGAGAGCTCCCCCCACTGCACCGGGGATGCCGAACTCACCCGTCGGATCGATGAGCGATGCGGGATCACCGCCGACATAGCTGTACGTGTTGACGCCACCAGCCAGCCCGATGGGATCGCTTTGCGCAAACCGCCCCGTCGTCGCGTCATAGTCCCGGAAGTAGTTGTAGCTCAGCCCCGACTCCTTGTCGAAGTACTGGCCGGGGAAGCGCAGGTTGAGCGTCACCGGCGCGAGGCCGCCTGGCGCCTCTTCTGGCGCGGTGTTCCCGAACGGCTCGCTGATCCAGCGCCAGCGGCCACCGTTGTTCTTGTCGATCATGACGCGCGGTGCGCCGAGGTGGTCCGAGAACACATAGAGAACCTCCGGATCCTGCGATGCGCCGTGAAGCACCGCGACCGGAATGTCGCCCAGCCACACGTACTCCTGTGAGGGCGTCGTGCCGGAGTACTGGCCCAAGATCTGGCCGCTCTGGTCGTAGCTGAAGTGCGTGGTGGTCGAGCCCGACATCTTGCGCACACGCTGACCACCCGCGTCGTAGCTGTAGGTCGTCGTCACGCCGGCCTTCGTGATCGTCCCCATCCGGCCGTCGAGCCGGTAGGTCGTCGAATACGCGAGCCCGGTATCGCTCAGCGTGTTGCCCATCGCGTCGTAGCCGAAACCTCGCGTGGGATTGCCGATGCTCGTGAGGCGGTTGCTCGTGGTCTCCGTCGTGTAGGCCCGAGCTGTTCCGTTGAGCGTCACGCCGGTCCGGTTGCCGTTGGCGTCGTAGCCGATGGACCAGCTTGAGGTGGGCGTGACGATGCCGGTCAGGCGGCCAAGCTCGTCATATCCGAAGCTCTGATTGAGCGACTGGGCCTCGGCCGTTGCCTGACCGGTGGTCGCGTCCAGGTGCGTGTAGCTGACGATGCGATCCGCCGCGTCGTAGGTGATGTCTCGGACCCGGGAGTTCAGCGAGTAGCGGACGATCCGGCCGTATTGATCGAAGACTCGTTCGATGGGCTTCGGGCCAGCGGTCAACTGGATGTTCCAGCTGCGTGCCGGACCGAACGGTTCCCATTGGATGCCGCTGATCAGCGGCTGCGCGGTACTCGACGCATCCTTGGCCAGGCTCATGCTCACCGGCAGGCCCGCGTCGTACTGGATGGTCAGCACGCGACCCGACGGGTAGGTGATGCTGATGACGTGGTCCGCGAGGTCGTACCCGTAGCGCGTGGTGAAGACCGCCGTCCCCACCGTCTGGATCACCGTGATTACACGGCCCTTGGCGTCGTAGCCGTACTTCGTGTTGCCTGCGGTGCCGGTGGCCGTCGTGAGCCGGCCGATCCCGGCACCGAAGTCGCCGCTGGTCTGGTCGTAGGTCCACGCGTAGTTTTGCGTCGTCTGGCCGCTCTGCGTGTACACCGCAGAGGTCATTCGGTCGAGGGCGTCATAGCCATAGGTCGTCAGCACGCCGCGGCTGTCCGTGCGGGTGAGCAGGTTCCCGACCGCGTCATAGGTGCTGTTGGCTGTGCCTGTGTCCGGGCTCACCAACTGCGTGAGGTCACCCAGCCCATTGCGCTGATACGAGGTCACCAGGCTGCGCGGATCGGTGACCTGCTTCAGCTGGTCGATGCCGTCGTAGCCCAGTTGCGTCACGCCGTTGCGAGCGTCCGTGCTGGTCTTGACGCGGTCCAACGGGTCATACGCGTTGGTCGTCGCAAAGCCGAAGCCCGAGACGCCCTTGGCCTTGATGACCTTCGTCGGATTGCCCTTGGCGTCGTACTCGTAGTCGGTGATCGGAGCCGGGGAAACCGGTGGAGGCGGCAGCGTCGCCGCATGGGCGATCGGCCCCACGGCGCCGATCACTCCGATGAACGCGGCCACGGTGGACGCGAGTGTGTTCCGGCACTTCAGGTGCCCGTAGAGGTGATGCATGGCTTACTCCCTGCCCGTCGTCTGTTGTGCCCGGCCCAGTGCATCGAACGCGCGGCTCATCGTCCGCTTGAGCGCTCCCTGCGGGTCCTTGGCGACTTCACCGGTCTTGTTGCCGCTTTGGTCGAGCGTGTATTCGACGCGGTTGCCTTGCGTGTCCGACGCGGCGACGAGTCGATGCGCATCGTCGTACTCGTAGTTCACGGCGCTGCCGTCTGGCTGGGACGACTTCTCGAGCAGGCCCGTCGGCCAGTACTCGTAGCTGGTTGTAGAGCCCGCGCTTGTCACTGACGTCAGTCGCTCGCGCAGGTCATAGGTGTAAGTCGTCGCGGTCGCGTTGGCATTCACCGCCTCAAGCGGTTTTCCGTAGGCGTCGTAGCGCGTGAAGTTCGTGAGGTGCCCCGCGGCATTCTTCGACGACTTCAGATCGCCCTTGGTGTGGTCGATGGTCGTGTCGGCGTAGTACTCGTTGGTGACGACTACGCGGTTGAGCGAGTCAGTCTCCGTCAAGACCTGACCCGTGGCGTTGTAGGTCCAGCTCGTCGCGCGTGCTGGGACACTTGTTTGAAGCGTCGCACCGAAGCCGAGCGCCCCCGTCTCATCGGTCGTCGCCTGCTCGACGCGCTTGCACAACACGACGATGGGCTTGTCATCCGGCAGCTTCGCGTCGGCGGGCGCGCAACTGGCCACCGCGTTGCCGTTAAAGGGATCCGGCTGCCCGTTGTAGACGAGGGTCGTGATGCGACGCGGTTCGGCCGTCTTCGTCGCCATGCGCCAATCCGGGTGCCATTGCGAAGTCACCTTTCGCGCACCGGTCGGAACTGGCGCACCGGCAGTCAGCACAGGCGAGCAGGCCGTGCCGGCGGCCAGACCCTCGACGCGGGCAGACTCCAACTGGCGGCCCGCCACATAGGCATGACACGACTGAGCGCCGTTGAAGTCCGCGCGACGGATCGCATTGGCTTCGCCGTCGTAGTCGACGGAGGAACTGGCCGCTTCGCACCCGGCGCCGGCCGGCTGCGACTGCCCCGTGAGCATCGGGGAGCTCATCAGTGGCACACTGTCCGCGACTTCCCGCCGTCCGTCCGGCCCGATGAGCACGGCCTGGATCGATTCGATCAGCGTGCGCTCCCGGACGATCCGGCGGTTTGGCAGATCGTCCGTCTCCGTGATGACCCACTTGGGCATGCGGGTCCATGAGATGCCCCATCGCTCGCCCTGGCTACCGGTCGCGGTCGAGATCGCGCGGCCAGCACTGTCGTACTCATAGGTGCCGTATTGAGCGCCCGATTCGTCGATACGCGCGGTGATGGCCCAGGGCAGGCTGGCATTGCCGTAGACGTAGCCGCGCGTCGTCCCGTCGGGAGAACCGATGGTCGCCAGCCCCTCACCGGCATAACCGAAGGTGAACCTGCGGCCCGCCGGATCGACGACCGCCTTGACCCGGACGGTCGAGAAATAGACGGGATCGGGCTCGTACTCGAAGCTGAGTGTTCGCCCCGTTTCATCGGTGACGCCGGCGATCACCGGGATCATCATCGTGCCGGCTTCTTTCGCCTTCGCCAGTCCGTATGTGAAGTCGAGGCTACGGCCATCGGCGTAATGGATGCGTTTCAGGTCGGTCGAGAGGTTGCTGGAGACATAGCGTTCAACTGCGGAGGCCGCCATGTCGTAATAGTTCCAGGAAGCGGGATAGCCAAGCCACTTCAGTCGATCGCGCTCGAGCGGCGATCTGGTGTCGCCGTAGCTGTCGAAGATCTTCATCGATCCGTCGCCGCGCAAGAAGGTGATGTAACCCAGACCACCGCCGTTCTGCAGTGCCTGCTTGTGAAGGTTGCTGTGCCAAAGCGCGCCGAACCGCGGCGTCGAGCCGCGATAACGCGAGAGATTCTGGGACTCGTCGAGCGGGTCGTAGCTGAGCACCAGCGAGTGACCGCGCCCCCAGCTCAGCACTTGCTCCTGTTGCGACTTGCGGCCGGTCAATGCGTCGATCGGGTTGCCCACTGGCTTCTTTGCCGTGCACATCTCGACGGGTCGCTTGTCGCGGTACCCCATGCACATGCCCAGATCCGGGCGCCACGTCGAATTCAGTCGGGCACCGCAGTTCATGACCATGCCGAAATAGCTGTTGGTCGTGGAGGTGGTCTGGTAGTCGTACAGCTTCGCGCGGTTCACCGTCTTGACCGAGTAGGTACATCGGTGGATGGGATAGCCATTGCCGTCGAAGCCGTAGGGAGAGCACCCGCCCGGCGTCACCGTGCTGGTCTCGACGAAATCGCCGTAATCGATCGGCTCTTCGATGAGCGGTTGAAGCCGCGCCCACAACTCGGATTTGAGCGCCTCAGGCGACGAAAAGCAGGCACTGAGCCCTTGTGCCTCGGGTCGCCCCGTCAGCCGGCCGACAAAGTCGTTCGCGTCGTTGAACTTGTGACAATCGAGCGCGAATGCCGGCGTGGCACCGGCCAGCGCCATGGACGCGAGCAGCGCGTTCCTGTGCTTGAACATGATGAGGAACTCCCGGAATCATCGAAATGACGACAGGGAGCCCACACGGCCTGCGTGGCCGCGCTCGCGGGCAGCCGGCCAGCGTCTTTGCGCCATGAGCCGGATCGCCTCTCTCCCTGATCAGCGTCGGCGATTCTGCCAATGCGGCCGGTGCATGACCAGCGGTTCGAAGGACATGTAGCCTTTGGTCACATTGTCATCACGGGGGCAGGCCTTGCCTCTCGACGTCCTACACCAAAGGCCGCGCGTCCCGGCAACGCTCTCTCCTGCTGCTCGTCGCCTTCCTCTCGTGCAGGGATGCCGTGCCGAACAGTCCTGTCAGGCGCTCGCGCTCCTCCTCCTTCCAGGCCTTCTGGAGTTTTGCGACCATCACCGCCGCAGGTGCGGCCTGATCAGGCCGCAGATCCGAGGCCGCCGAGCACATCACCCGCAGCGTGCGCATTCGAGCGAGGGCACTCAGGATGTGACGTTCGCTGTCGTTCTTGAAGTACATGGACAAAGCCAGGCCAAAGGCCAAGGCGTACTTCAGCAGGTCGAGCCCGTCGGGAGCGACCTCGAAAAATTCCAGATAGTGTTGAACTAGGCTTCGAGTCGACGCCAGCATGTAGTGAGGGCTGGCCGAGTTGGTCAACACGTCCCTGGTGAAGCCCAGAACGCCCGCGACATAGAGCTCTGGCAATGTGCCTGCTGCCCCGGCGTCATCGGCATTGAAGATGGAGCTGCGGGAGTTCAGTGCGCGGAAATCCAGGTCCAACGGATCCGGGTCTGCGAACGAATTCGCCAGCATGTACATCAGACGACAGAAATCACTCGTTGCCGCGACAGCCACGGCCACCGATCCGATACCGCGTTCAAAGTCAGAGGGGTCCATGAGGTAGAAAGAGGCACGCTCCGCGCCTCTGCCCGATCAAAGGATTGCTCAGATGTTCCTGAATTTCCGAGACAAGTGAAACGGATCTTTCACCATTCGGGCAAGCAGCTCGGAGGAAGCGTTGCTCAAGCTCCGGTCAACAGCGTCCCCCCCGCACTTGGCGAGAATCCGCGCCTGGCATTCCAGGTGAGACGCCGCCAGCGTCTCGCACAGCTCCTTCGATTCGGACAACATCCGTCCCGCCTCTAGCGCCATCGCTTCAAGCTGCTTGAAGTTGGGCAGGTCAGACATCTTGGTCGGTTGAGGCATTCGCTCACCCCTTTCTGGAGAAACCGGAATCGATGTGGCAAATGCTAGTTCCGGCGATCGCGGCCGTCGATGACCTATCTCAGTAGAAGCCTCACGGGGCCAGTCGTTGCCTGGCCACATCCTTGACCCAAGGCTGCGCTTCCCAGTGCGCCTTGGCGAAGGCATCGATCTGCGCGCGGTAGGTCATCGACAGCCCGATCGCGTCGAGCCCTTCCAACAGCATCCGCTGATGCCGCGGCAGCATGTCGAAGCGCGCCTCGACGCCGCCGGCGCTGCGCAGCGTGAGCGTCTCGACGTCGATGGTGACGGCGTTGTCGGGCACGTGGTCCGCCTCGGCCATCAGCCGGAGCACCTCCGCCTCCGGCAGCGCCACGAGCAGCAAGCCGTTCCCCATCGCATTCGAATAGAAGATCTCGCCGAAGCCCGGCGCGACCACCGCGCGGATGCCCGCCTGCTGCAGGCCCCACACCGCGTGCTCGCGGCTGGAGCCGCAGCCGAAGTTGTTGCCGCCGAGCAGCACCGAGACGCCAGCGTACTCGGGCTTGTTGAGGACGAAGTCCTTGCGCTCACGCCCGTCGGCGTCGAAGCGCAGGTCGTAGAGCAGCCCGTCGCGCAGGCCGCTCTTGTCGATGCCGCGCAGGAACTGCTTGGGCATGATCTGGTCAGTGTCGAGGTTCTCGAGGCGCAGCGCCGCGGTGCGGCCCTGGACTTGGCGGACGGGGTTCATCGCGGGATCTCCTGCGGAGCAACGGCACTGGGTGCGGGGTCCAGTCGGCGGACATCGGTGAGGCGACCCGTCACCGCGGCGGCGGCGGCCATCGCGGGACTCATCAGGTGCGTGATCGCGCCGCGGCCCTGGCGGCCTTCGAAGTTGCGGTTCGTCGTCGACGCACAGCGGATGCCGTCGGCGAGCACGTCGTCGTTCATCGCCAGGCACATCGAGCACCCCGGCTGGCGCCATTCGAGCCCAGCATCGAGGAACACGCGGTCGAGGCCTTCCGCCTCCGCCATCGCGCGCACCGCGCCGGAACCCGGCACGACCATCGCGCGCACGCCCGGCGCCACGCGGCGGCCGCGCAGCACGGCCGCCGCGGCGCGTAGGTCCTCGATGCGGCCGTTCGTGCAGGAGCCGATGAACACATGCTGGATCGGTGTGCCTTCCAAGGCCACGCCGCCGTGCAGGCGGGCGTAGCGCAGCGCGCGCTCCGCGCTCGCTCGGGGCGGGCCTTCGTCCATGCGCGCCGGATCGGGAATCGGCGCATCGATCGCGGCGACCTGGTCCGGGCTCGTGCCCCAGGTCACCTGCGGCGCCACCTCGGCGGCGTCGAAGCGGTGCTCGATGTCGAACGTCGCGCCTTCATCGCTGTGCAGCGTCGCCCAGTGGGCGAGGGCGGGCTCACGCCATTCGCCAGCGAGGTCGGGGCAGCGGGCGAGCACGTAGTCGATCGCCGTCGCATCCGGCGCGATCAGCGCGCCGCGGGCACCGGCCTCGACCGCCATGTTGCACAGCGTGAAACGGGCTTCGACGGACAACGCGGTGATCGCTTCGCCGCAGAACTCGACGACGTAGCCGCGCGCACCCTGGGCGCCGATGCGGCCGATGATTGCGAGGATCAGGTCCTTGGACGTCGTCCCGATCGGCAGCGCGCCGTCGACGCGGATCCGCATGTCCTTCGCGACGCGGTAGACCAGCGTCTGCGTGGCCAGCACGTGCTCGACCTCGGTGGTCCCGATGCCGAAACCCAAGGCCCCCAGTGCGCCGTAGGTCGTGGTGTGGCTGTCGCCGCAGATCACCACCATGCCGGGGCGGATCATTCCGTGCTCCGGCGCGACGACGTGCTCGATGCCTTGCAGCGCGTCGGTCGTGTCGAACAGCCGGATGCCATGCCGGTCGCAGTTCGCCTTGAGGTTGGTCGCCTGCAGCGCCGACGGCGGATCGGCGATCACGCGCAGCTTAGTCGCCACCGGGTGCGTCGGGATGATGTGGCTCACCACCGCCACGTTCTGGCCCGGCATCGGCACGCCGCGACCCTGCTCGTGCAGGCCGGTGAAGGCCTGCGGGCTGGTGTACTCGTTCATCAGGTGCAGGTCGCAGAACAGCAGCACGTTCTGTTCGTCGAGGGCCGCCACCGTGTGGCTGTCGACGAGCTTGCGATAGAGCGTGCGCGGTCCGGCGTGTGTGAGCGTGGCGAGCGTGGCGGTCATGGCTGGCTCTCCTGGCCATCGATGGCGATGGCGTCGGCGGTGAAGAAGGGCAGGACGCGATCGAGCAATGCCTCCGGGGCCTCCTCCGGGATGTAGTGGCCGCAGGGCAGGGCCTCGCCGCGCACGTCGTCGGCGACGCCGCGCCACAGCGTCAGCGGCTCGAAGCAGCGGTGCACGACGCCTTCCCGGCCCCACAGCGCGAGCAGCGGCATCTGCAGCCGCCGGCCGGCGGCGCGGTCCTCGCGGTCGTGGTCCAGGTCGATGCCGGCGCTGGCGCGGTAGTCCTCGCACAGGCCGTGCGCGGTGCCGGGCAGCGCGAGGCAGCGCTTGTACTCGGCCAGCGCGCGCGGGTCGAAAGGCGCGAGGCCCGCGCTGCGGCGGCCCATCACGTCGCGGATGTAGGCGCCGGGGTCGGACTCGATGAGGCGCTCGGGCAGCGGCGCCGGCTGGATCAGGAAGAACCAGTGCCAGTAGGCGCGCGCGAAGGCGACGTTGGTGCCCTCGTACATGTCCAGCGTCGGCGCGATGTCCAGCAGGGCGAGCCGCCGCACCGCGTCCGGCGCGTCCAGCGCGAGGCGATGCGCGACGCGCCCACCGCGGTCGTGCGCCAGCACGTCGAAGCGCTCATGCCCGAGCTGGCGCATCACGCTTAGCATGTCGGCAGCCATCGTGCGCTTGCTGTAGGCGGCATGGTCGTTCGGCGCCGGCGGCGTGGGCGGCGTTGACGGCGACTGCAGCGCCTGCAAGGCCTCGGGCACCTCCGGCTTCGACGAGTCCCCATAGCCGCGTAGGTCGGCGGCGACGATGGTGAAGTGCTCGGCCAGCGTCGGCGCGACCTTGTGCCAGATCGCGCGCGTCTGCGGATGGCCGTGGAGCAGCAGCAGCGCGGGGCCGGTGCCGCCCATCGTCAGATGGATGCGGACGCCGTCGGCGGTGGGCAGGCTCAGATGCTGGAAGCCGGGGTACAGCGCATCGAGCGCATGGACGCCTGGGGAAGCTTGCATGGGGTCTCCTGATCGGGCGTGCCGTCCGGAAGGGACGGGGTGGGAGCGGCGGCACGGTCGGCGATGGCCGACTCCTCGTTGGCCCCGATTCTGGAAGTGAATGCAGGGCACATAATTTCCGCTTCGGCAGTTCTTTCGTTCCGGAGGTTCATCAATGGACGGCTTCTCCGACCTGGCCTTCTTCGCACTGCTGGTGAAGCAGGGCAGCCTGGCCGCCGCGGCGCAGCAGCTCGGCGTGACGCCGCCGGCGGTGAGCAAGCGGCTCGCGGCGATCGAGCGCCGGCTCGGCGTGCGGCTGCTGCAGCGGACCACGCGCCGCATCGGCCTGACGCCCGAGGGCGAGACCTACCTCGTCGACGGCGCGCGCGTGCTGGAGGACCTCGAGGCGCTGGAGCGCACCGTGGCCGGCAGCCGCGCTGCGCCGAAAGGCCTGCTGCGCGTGGCGGCGAGCTTCGGCTTCGGGCGCAAGCATGTGGCGCCGGCGTTGTCGAAGTTCGCGCGACAGTTTCCGGACGTCGAGGTGCAGCTCGAGTTGACGGATCGTCCGGTCAATCTGATCGAGCAGGGACTGGACCTGGAGGTCCATGTCGGCGAGCCGCCCGACGCGCGGCTCACGGCGCGGCTGCTGGCGCGCAACCGGCGCGTGCTGTGCGCGTCGCCCGCGTACCTGAAGCGTGCCGGCGAGCCCGCCACGCCGCGCGAGCTTGCGCGCCACGCGTGCCTCTTCATCCGCGAGAGCGACGAGACCTTCGGCACCTGGCACTTCCAGCAGGGCACGCGCAAGGAGACGGTGAAGGTACGTGGGCCGCTGGCCGCCAACGACGGGGAGAGCGTGCTCGCCTGGGGACTCGATGGGCACGGCGTGCTGATGCGCTCGTTCTGGGAAGCGGCGCCGATGCTGCGATCGGGGCGCTTGCGACCGGTGCTGGCGGATTGGTCGCTGCCACCGGCGGACATTCACCTGATCTATCCGCCGCGCGCGCAGCTGTCGGCGAAGACGCGAGCGCTGGTCGATTTCCTGCTCGAACGCTTTGAGCCCCAGCGCGAGGGAGATGACGGCGGGTGGTGATCGACGGCCGCTGGCCCTGACCCTCCACCGCTGCGCAAGCCCCTACGTCGTGGGATGCCGGGCTGTTCGGCGCGCGGACAGAATCGCCGCTTGCATGCCGGAGACAGGCGCGAAAAAAGCGCGGCCGGCGTGCGCGGAAGCAGTCGAGGCGGTGCTCCGCATCGCGTCGCCAAGGGAGGATCCCCCATGAAGGCCATCATTGCTGAACTGATCGGCACGTTCTGGCTCGTGCTCGGTGGCTGCGGCAGCGCCGTGCTCGCCGCGGCATTCCCGCAACTGGGCATCGGACTGCTGGGCGTGTCGCTCGCGTTCGGGCTGACGGTGCTGACGATGGCCTTCGCCATCGGACACATCAGCGGCTGCCACCTCAACCCGGCCGTGTCCGTAGGCCTGTGGGCCGGCGGCCGCTTCGAGACGAAACGGCTGCTGCCCTACATCGTGGCGCAGGTCGTCGGCGGCGCGCTGGCGGGCGGCGTGCTCTACCTGATCGCGAGCGGCAAGCCGGGCTTCACCGTCGGCGGCTTCGCGTCGAACGGCTTCGGCGAGCATTCCCCTGGCGGCTACGCGATGGGCGCGGCGCTGCTGTGCGAAGTGGTGATGACGGCGATGTTCCTGTTCATCATCATGGGCGCCACGGACAAGCGCGCGCCGCAAGGTTTCGCGCCGATCGCGATCGGCCTGGCGCTGACGCTGATCCACCTGATCAGCATCCCCGTCACCAACACCTCGGTGAACCCGGCGCGCAGCACGGGCGTGGCGCTCTTCGCGGAGCCGTGGGCCCTGCAGCAGCTCTGGGCCTTCTGGGTCGCGCCGCTCGTCGGCGGCTTGATCGGCGGCGCGGCGTACCGCGCGCTGTCGAGCGACTGAGCAGGCATCGTCCGGCCCCGACGAGGGCGTCGCGCGCCACCGCCGCGCGCACGCCCGGCCGGGGCGATTTGTCCTAGGGCAATCCGTCCTAGGGCAGCTTGTCCTAGGACGATCTGTCCCTTCCGCGAACTGTCCGACTTCGGAACACTTCAGGGCCATGGACACCCTGATCCTGGCGCGCATGCAGTTCGCGCTCAACATCACCTTCCACATCCTGTTCCCGACGATCACGATCGCGCTGGGCTGGGTCGTGCTCTTCATGCTCTGGCGCTGGCGGCGCAGCGGCGAGTCCGCGTGGCTCGCGGCCTACCAGTTCTGGACCAAGGTCTTCGCGCTCAGCTTTGCGCTGGGCGTGGTCAGCGGCGTGACGATGAGCTTCCAGTTCGGCACCAACTGGCCGGGCTTCATGGAGCGCGCCGGCAACATCGCCGGACCGCTGCTCGGCTACGAGGTGCTCACGGCCTTCTTCCTGGAGGCCGGCTTCCTCGGGATCATGCTGTTCGGGCGGGAGCGCGTCAGCCCGCGTGTGCATTTCATCGCGACGGCGACGGTGGCCTTCGGCACGACGCTCAGCGCGTTCTGGATCCTCAGCCTCAACTCGTGGATGCAGACGCCCACGGGCTACGAGATCCGCGACGGCGTCATGCATGCCGTCGACTGGTGGGCGATCGTCTTCAATCCGTCCTTCCCGTACCGGCTCGCCCACAAGCTGCTCGCCTCGGGGCTGACGGTGGCCTTCCTGCTGGCCGGTGTCAGCGCATGGCAGATGCTCAAGGGCAGCGAGAAGGCGGAGACGCGCCGCGTGCTGCGACTCGGGCTGACGCTGGGCGCTGTGCTGATCCCGCTGCAGATCGTCGCGGGCGACCTGCACGGGCTCAACACGCTGAAGCATCAGCCGGCCAAGATCGCGGCGATGGAAGGCGTATGGACCACCGAGCGCGGCGCGCCGCTGTTGCTCTTCGCGCTGCCCGACGAGCAGACGAAGGAGAACCGCTTCGCCATCGGCGTCCCGCGCCTGGCCAGCCTGATCCTCAAGCACGATGCCGAGGGAGAGATCCGCGGGCTCGATGAATTCGCGGGCGCGCACCCGCCGGTCAAGCCGCTGTTCTTCGGCTTCCGCGTGATGGTGGGTGTCGGGTTGCTGATGCTGGTCTTCGCGTGGGGCGGGTGGTGGCTGTACCGGCGCTCGGGCTGGCAGCGTCTGCCGCGCGTCTGGCTGTGGGGACTCTCGTTCATGAGCTTCTCCGGCTGGATCGCGACGGTGGCCGGCTGGTATGTCACCGAGATCGGCCGGCAGCCCTTCATCGTCTACGGCGTGCTGCGGACGCAGGAGGTCGCGGCGCACAACCCGGGGTCGTTGATCGCGGCCTCGCTCGCCGGCTACGCGACGGTCTACCTGGCGCTGCTGATCGCGTACATCGCCGCGATCAAGCGGATGGCGGAGAAGGCCGCGCCAGGCGCCGTTCCCGTCGATCCTGCCCACTCGCCGGGCGGTGTGCCGGTCGGTGCCGTCATCTCGAGGAGCTTCACATGAACGCGTTGGCGACCCTGCCGGCAGGGGAGGGGAGCGTGCTCCCGGTGATCTTCATGGCCCTGATGGGACTCTCGCTGCTGATCTACGTTGTGCTGGACGGCTACGACCTCGGCGTGGGCATGCTCTGCGCGACGGCGAAGGACCTCGATCGCGACCGGATGGTCGCGTCGATCGGGCCCTTCTGGGATGCCAACGAGACCTGGCTGGTGCTGGCCATCGGTCTGCTGCTGATCGCCTTCCCGAAGGCGCAGGGCGTGGTGCTGACGGCGCTCTACGGGCCGGTGGTGCTGATGCTGCTGGGGCTGATCCTGCGCGGCGCGGCCTTCGACTTCCGCGCCAAGGGCGACCCGGCGCACAAGCGGTGGTGGGATGCCGCCTTCGCGGGCGGCTCCTTGCTCGCTTCGCTGGCGCAGGGCTGGATGCTCGGGCGCTACGTGACGGGCTTCGAGGACAGCATCGCCGCGCAGGTCTTCGCCGCGGGCATCGCGATCGCGCTGACGGCCTGCTACGCGCTGCTGGGAGCCGCATGGCTGCTGATCAAGACGGAGGGCGAGCTGCAGCGGCGGGCGATCGATTGGGCGAAGCGCGCCTGGCCGGTGGTCGTGGCGGGATTGCTGGTCGTGTCGATCGCATCGCCGTGGCTGAGCCCCACGGTCCGGGCGCGCTGGTTCGACATGCCGGGCCTGATCGCGCTGGCGCCGCTGCCGCTGGTCGCGCTGCTGGCGCTGGCGGCACTGCGTGGATTGCTCAACTCGCACCGCGTGCTGGGCAAGCTGAGCTGGGCGCCGTTGGCGCTGATGGTGGTCGTGCTGACGCTGAGCTTCTTCGGACTGTCCTACAGCCTCTACCCGTTCGTCGTCATCGACCGGATCACGATCTGGGACGCGGCGGCGGCGGACGAGTCGCTGCGTTTCCTGCTCGTCGGCGCGGCGCTGACGATGCCGGTGATCCTGGCGTATTCGCTGTTCTCTTATCGCGTGTTCCGGGGGAAGGTGCGTGCGCTCGCGTATTGACTGCAACGGCCAAGCGCGGGCTCTCCGCACAGCAGGGGGCATCCCTCCGGGAACCCCCAGCAGTACTCCGGCCCCACGGAGGTTGCTCATGCAACGGGCGGAGCGGGTCTCGCATTGATGCGTGCCACGGTCCCACTGGGGCCGGAGTGATGCTGGGGGTTCCCGGAGGGATGCCCCCTGCGTCGCGGAGAGCCCGCGCTTGGCAATGGCAGTCCTGGAGAGCCCGCGCTTGGCAATGGCAGTCCTGGAGAGCCCGCGCTTGACCAAGGCAGTCCCGGAGAGCCCGCGCCCGGAGATTGCAGTCCAGGAGATGGCAACATGCCGCCTTCCGCTGAGAAGCGAGCAATTCCAAGAACTCCATGGACTTCCCCTCCCTGCTCTCCCTGGCCGAGCTGGCCTGGCCGGTGCTGTTTGAAGGGCACCGGCTACACGCTGCTCTTCGCGGTGATGGCGATGATCTTCGGCCTGCCGCTGGCGGCCGTGATCACGCTGGTGCGGGTGCTGAAGCTGCCGGTGCTGGACCGCGTGATGGCGGTCTATGTGAGCGCGATGCGCGGCACGCCGCTGCTGGTGCAGGTGTTCATCGTCTACTACGGGCTGCCGAGCATCGGCATCGAGTTCTCCCCGCTGGTGGCCGGCGTGCTGACGCTGACGCTCAACGTCGCCGCCTACATGAGCGAGACCCTGCGCGGTTCGATCGGCGCGATCGAGCAGGGCCAGTGGCTGGCGGGCACCTCGCTGGGACTGAGCCGTCACCAGACACTGCGTTTCGTGATCGGCCCGCAGGCGCTGCGCGCCGCCGTGCCGAGCCTGTCGAACAGCCTGATCTCGCTGATCAAGGACACCTCGCTGGTGTCGGTGATCGCCGTGACCGAGCTGATGCTCGCCACCAAGGAGGTCATCTCCACGACCTTCCAGCCGTTTCCGCTCTACATGGCCGCGGCGCTGATCTACTGGGTGCTGAGCTTCGCCTTCGAGCAGGTGCAGAAGTGGATGGAGAAGCGCCTGGCCTATCCGCATTGATCCGGCCGCACGGATCCAGCCGCATTGAATCAGCCGCATTGAATCAGCCGCATCGATCCGGCTGAACCCCTCCCGCCCGCACTGAAGTCCCGCCCTGATGTCCACCTCCGTCGCCGTTTCCCCCTCGCTCCTTTCCGTCCATCTGCGACTGGTCGGCATGGCCGTGCTCTGGGGCGCCTCCTGGCCCATGGGCCGCGTGCTGGCGCAGACGATGCCCCCGCTGGCCGCGGCGGCTTGCCGCTTCCTCTTCGCGGGCGCGATCCTGATGCTGTGGCTCGCGCGCTCCGGCCGGCTCGCGACGCTGCGGGACTGGAGCGTCCAACGCTGGGCCGGCATGGTGCTGGCCGCGAGCTTCGGCGTCTTCGGCTACGCGACGTTTTTCATGAGCGGGCTGCGGCACGTGCCCGCCGGCAAGGGCGCGCTGGTGATCACGCTGAACCCGGTGATCACGCTGCTGCTGGCGGCGTGGATCTTCCACGAGCGCCTGAACGCGCGGATCGGTCTGGGCATGGCGATGGCCGCGGTCGGCGCCGCCATCGTGATCACGAAGGGCGAACCCTGGCACGTGTTCGATGGCCGCGTCGGCATCGGTGAAGTGCTGCTGCTGGGCTGCGTCGCGTGCTGGGTCGCCTACACGCTGATCGGTCGCAAGGTGATGGTCGGCGTCGATGCGCTGACGACCACCGCCGTCACGGCGGCGATCGGCGCGTTGATGCTGCTGGCGTTGACGCTCGTGGTTGACGGCACGGCCGGCGTGGCTGGCGTGCTGGACGCGCCGCGCAACGCGTGGCTGTGCATGGCCGGGATCGTCGTCGGCTCGACGGCGCTGGCCTACGCCTGGTACTTCGACGGCGTGAAGGCGCTGGGCGCCGGCGCGGCGGCCGGCTACATCACGCTGGTGCCGGTGTTCGGCGTCGTGTTCGCGGCGCTGGGGCTGGGCGAGGTCATCGACGCGTCGCTGCTCGTCGGCGGCACGATGGCCATCGCGGGCACGGCGTTGATGAACCTCGGCCGGCGCTGAGGCTTACTTCCGGCCCGCCCCCACCAGCACGATGCCGCCCACCGCGATGGCGGCGATGCCGGCCCACAGCGGCACGTTGACGCGCTTGGTCTCCTCGACCTTGAGCTCGAGCGGGCCGAGCTTGGCGGCGGTGTTTTCCTTGGTGTACGAGAACCCGCCGTAGACCAGGCCCAGCACGCCCGCGACGATCAGGATCACGGCGATCAATCGAATGCCACCCATGACGTCCTCCAGTGTTTGCGATGTGATGTTGAGATGAACGCGCCCCGGCCGTCGCCTCGCATGTCGTACGGCGTCGGGGTGGCTCGATTGAAGCGCTTCGCGATGCGGACGCACGTAGGACGGCGCCGCATCCGCGTGTCGGGCGGCTCCGTCGACGCGCTGGCCCGCCGATGCCTTCGCGGACCGGCCGGCGGCGGTGAGAATGCGCCGATGCGTGTCCTTCGAGTCCTCGCCGTCACGCGGCGTCATCCGTCCGCGATCCTGCTGATCGTGCAACTGCTCGGGCTGGTGCTGTATCCCCTGCTGGAGGCGAGCCGATCGGCGCCGCTGGCGCTGGGCGCCTTCGGCATCGTCGTCCTGATCTTCACGACGCGCATGGTGCGCAGCACGCCGGGGCTGACCTGGCTGAGCGTGACGATCGCGCTGCCGGCGATCGCGCTGCTGCTGCTGCAGGCGTTCTGGCACATGGAGCAGCTGCTGCCGTGGTCCTCGGGCTGGAGGCGCTGTTCTACTTCTACGCCGCCGGGAGCCTGATCTCCTACATGATGAGCGACTGGCACGCGACGACCGATGAGCTCTTCGCCGCCGGCGCGACCTTTACGCTGCTGGCCTGGGGCTTCGCGCATGTGTTCGTCGTCGTGCAGGCGCTGCATCCGGGCAGCTTCGCGGCGGCGGTGGATCCGCAGCTGCCGCGCACCTGGACCGAGCTGATGTTCCTCAGCTTCGCGCTGCTGTCGAGCACCGGCATCGGCGACGTGATCCCGGTGAAGCCGCTGGCGCGCGCCGTCACGACGGTCGAGATGTTCGTCGGCGTCATGTACTTGGCGGCGGTCGTGTCGCGGTTGATCGGACTGACCTTGATCCAGCACCGGAAGCTGTCGGATCTGGATTGAGACCCCGCCGTGCCGCGGCACGGCGCGCCGCTGGTCGGCGACGCGACGCGCTGAACGCGTCGCCTACGGCTTCTTCGGCGGATCGTCGCGCTGCAACAGCTTGTCGACGCCGGTGGTGTCGGCGGCGCGCGCGGTCAGGTCCTTCGCCCAGGCGAAGCCCTTCTTCGCCGCGCCCATCGCCTGGTTGGCGGCCTCGGCGGTGGTGTTGCGGACCTGCTCGGCGGACGGCAGACGCTCCTGCGTCCAGGTGGCCGCCTTCTTCGCGACATCGGCGGCCTGGGCCACGGTGCTCTCCGCCTGCGCGCGGACCTGGTCGACCGAGGGCAGCTGCTGCTGCGTCCAGTCCGCCGTCTTGCGCGCGGCGTCCCAGGCCTGCGTGGCGGCGGTGGCCGTCGTGACGAGGACCTGATCGGCGCTCGGCAGACGCTGCTGCGTCCAGTCGGCGGTATCGACCAGCACCGTGCGTACCTGTCCGGCGGCGGCGCCGGCCAGCGTCACCGTCTGGTTCCAGCGCTTGGAGAGCTCGCCCGGCGGCGCGGTCGCGAGCAGGCGCACGACGGTGTCGAGCGACTGGGTCTCCTCCGGTGTCAGCGGCCCGCCGGCTTCGAGCATCCCGCGCATGAAGACGCCGAGGTCCTTGGCGATCGCGGCGTGGTTGCAGTCGGGGTTGAGGTGGAGGAAGCCGGCGCCTTCGACGGCCATCGCCTCGAGCTCGCTGCCGCCGAGTCGTGCTTCGACCGCGGCGACGGACTGCTCGACGAAGGCGCGATTCAAGCCCCAGTCGGCGATCAGGTGGTCGATGAGGTACTGGCGCTCGGCGGGCTCGACGGCGCCATCGACGGCGGCCAGGCGCAGCGACAGCGGCGCGATGAGGTCGAACAGCGCGAGGCCCAGCGTGTCCAGCGGCGTGTTGAGGTACTTGGGGATCTCGATGACGCGCTCGCCCTTGGTCGAGCTGAGCAGGCGGTACATGCCGTAGCAGGCGCCGCCCGACGCGAGTGCGGCGAAGGCGACCCAGCCGATCGGCGTGGCCGACGCGCCGAGCAGCGACGCGACCATGCCCGTCTTCGCGACCGCCGCGCCCGCGCCTGCGGCGCCCAGGACGTCCCACACCTCGCGACCGCGGTTGATCATGCGCAGCGAGGCGTAGGCCGCCTCGCCGATGGCGAGCTTGGCCTTGAAGCGCAAGGGATCGGCGACGACCTGGTCGACACCCTTGAGCTCGGGCGGGGGCAGCAGCAGAGGCGCGGGGGCAGGCATCGTGGAAGACTCCGGTCGGATGGGGGGGAGTCTAGCGAAGTGGCATGACTCCCTTGCGCCGGCGCCCCTCGAGCCTACTTCTTCACGTAGGCGTCGATCGCCTTGCGCGCCAGGAACGACTGGTCGCTGAACAGGCCGTCCATGCCGATCTTCAGGAACGCCTCGATCTGGCCGGCGAGGTTGCCGATCGCCGTCGGATCGGCGCTGCTGTCGAAGTCGTCGGGCAGGAAGACGTTCTCCGCGCGGAAGGTCCAGCCGTGCACGATCAGGCCGGCCGCATGCGCGTCCTTCACCAGCGTCGTCGGCGTGCCCAGGCGGCCGGCGACCAGCGGGATCATCAGGTTCGTGTTCGCGCCGATGCCTTGGGCGTAGCTCGCGATCTCTGCCAGGCCGGCCGGCTGGGCGAGGTCCGCGTAGGTGCGCGTGTCGCCGCTCAGCGTGAAGTCGTAGGGCCGGCCCGAGCCGTTGAGCAGCTGCACCAGCGGCACGCGCGTCATGCGGTTGAGCTTGCGCAGGTTGCCGACCTCGAAGGACTGGATGAAGACCGCCGAGTCCGGGCTGCGGTAGCCATACTTGTTGAGCAGGCGCACCAGCGGCTCCTCCAGCGGCTTGCCGATGCCGGCGAAGTAGGTCGGGTGCTTGGTCTCCGGATACACGCCGATCGGCTTGACCTTCTGGCCGTGACCGTGGCCATGGCGGCCGGCCTTGCCGTCCTCTTCCCTGCGGCGCTCGTTGGCCTGCTGGACCAGCTGCAGCACCTCCTCGAAGGTGGGCACCTCGAACATGTCGTTGAAGCGCGTGTTGGCCGGGCGGATCTGCGGGATGCGCTCGCGGGCGCGCAGCGTCTTGAGCTCGGCCAGCGTGAAGTCCTCGGTGAACCAGCCGGTGATCGCGACGCCGTCGATGGACTTCGTCGCCTTGCGGGACGCGAACTCGGGACGCTCGGCGACGTCGGTCGTCGCTTCGCGCACCGAGCCGTCGGGATTCAGGATCGCGATGGCGTTCTCGTGGCGGGCGACCAGCACGCCATCCTTCGTCAGCACGAGGTCGGGCTCGACGTAGTCGGCGCCTTGCTCGATCGCCAGCCAGTAGGCGGCGAGCGTGTGTTCGGGCACGTAGCCGCTGGCGCCGCGGTGCGCGATCAGCAGCGGCTCCTTGGCGCGCGGGGGCTGTTGGCCGCCGTGGGCGCAGGCGGCCGTCGCCAGCGAGGCGGCGAAGAGGGTGGCGAGGACAGCAGTGCGAAGCAACTTCATCGGATGTCTCCTTCGGTCGATCGTCGAATGGACGGGGCGCCGGCAGCGTAGGTCCCCGCCGATAAAGTTTTGATGATCCGCCCTGGGGAGCGAGTCCCTTGAAACAGGTCTTACACACCGCCGAAAGGGCGATGAGGACGACGGACTCAGGACGCGAGGGGCAGGACCTCGTCGCCCTCGCCGGCACGGCAATCGGCCGGCAGCGGGTCCCAGCCGCGGCGGACGACCATGGTCGAACCCGTCGCGCAGAACTCGACGCGTTGCGCGTCGGGAACGAGCCGGTGCGCGAAGGCTTCGAGCGCCGCCGGTGTCGAGACCTTCAGCCGCATCGCGTAGAGGTCGTCGATCGGGTGGTCGTCGCTGTGGATCAGCGGCACGAACTGGGCCGCGAACATGATGGCGTGAGACGGCACGACGACCGGCAAGGGGTCGTAGCCGAGCCCCTTCAACCAGCGCTGTGCCTGCTGACGTGTCGGCGCGCCGCCCTCGACAGGCGGAGCGCCGTCGAGGCGCGCCGGCGCTTCGTCGTCGCGGGGCGCCCAGGCGAAGCCCATGAGCTCCGCCACCCATTGGTTGCAGTTCTGGTACTGCGTGCTGAAGGCGTAGGCGCTGGCGCTGTAGCGCGGCGACAGCAGTGCGAGCGCGAGCCGGTTGTCCAGCGCGCGGGCGGCGAGGCGGGCGCCGTCGCGCTCGGGCAGCGTCACGATGGAGAGTCGGATCGGCTCGGTGCGTCCCGCGCTCAGCAGGAAGCCGGCAAGGCCCTGATCGTAGAGCTTGGCCTGGGATTCGTCGCAGGCGTAGTAGAGCTGCCGCACCGACCACGGGCTGTTGCGGCTGTCCCTCAGCGCGATGCCGCTGTGCGAGTACTGCAGGTGGAAGCGGCTCAGGTCCGTGCCGGAGCGAGAGACCAGCGCGGCGGAGGCGCCGCTCGCCTCCAGCGCGCGCCGTGCGATCGCGACGACCTGGAGCTGGCGGTCCTGCTCGGTGGCGCTGACTTCGCCGCCGCGGTCGCAGAAGGTGGCAGCTTGCGACGCCGACGCCGCAGCGAGCGCAGTCATCGCGATCACCGTTGACGCGAGGCCGCGAAGCACCGGGACGATGCCGGTGCCGCTCAGCGTGCGACGACTTGCCGCGCGGGCCCGCGTACCGGGCCCGGCGGGAATCACAGCGTCACCGGATGCGATTCGAGCTCACGGTGCCAGTCGTCGTGCAGCGCGAGCAGGAAGGCCTGCTTGTTCTCAGCACGGGCGAACTCGTAGCCGTAGTCGCGCTTGTGCGCCAGCACGTGGTCGCCGACGCGCAGCGGCTGGCCGGCGACCGCCTGCTTGGGGACGTAGAGGAAGAACTCGGTGCCGCCCTCGGCGCGGACCGGCTGCAGGCGCAGGCGCTGCGTGTCGGCGCGGCCGGCGGCGTCCTCGACGGCGAGGACCTTGTACTCACCCTCCGCGACCTTGCGGTCCTTGCTGGAGCTGTCGCTGGACTGGCCGATCGAGTCGGACAGCTGGCGCGAGGACACCGAGCCCGCGCTCGAGGCGGAGGTGACGATGCTGTCGGCGTGGGCCGGCAGGGCCGCAAGGCCCGCAAGCGAGGCAATGGCCGCAGCGACAGCGGAAACGAAGGAGAAGGGGGAAGAACTGTGGCGCATAAAACCGTCCATGTGCAGGTCAGTCCGGCCGCGGAACGGCGGCCGGACGGCGCAAGCATAGGGGATGCAATGACACGTTCAGGTGTCGGTGTGTGCGCAGGTCGCGAAGGTCTCGCGAACGCCCTTGATCTGTTCGTTCATCACTTTTTGATCGACCGGCTTCTGCAACTCGTAATCGGCGTGAACTCGCCGGTCGCGTTGCGCCCTCATCAGAAGGGCGAGCGCCCGAGAGCGTTTGGCGATCCTTGCATCGCACAGGGGGTCAGGATCCCTGAGACAGTTGATCAACCACACATGAACGCTCCCGGATTTCGGCGGTTCTGGACGGTTCGGAAGAAGACTGACCCATGCCAGGCACCAGTGGTATGCAGCGTAGTACGCGCGGGACACTGCGGATCGGCGCCGAGCCTCCGACGTGAATCCGTTGGCAAGCGCCTCTGCGTCCTTGAGGAGTTCTTTGGCAGCGATGGACTTCATGGTGAGTTACTCCTCGTCTCCATCGTCATTGTCCCCGTCGAGATCTGGATGAGGACAAGCGCCCCAGTCCTTGGGTTGACAAGGGTGGATGGACCTGAAGCCCACCAGGAATCCGCCGCTGCGACGGTGACAATGCACGAGGTTCATCCGTAGTTCGTCCTCGAGCTCGTAGGTGCGATCGTCGTCCGTGTCGACACTCAGTGTCACGCGCGCAAATTGGAAACCGTCCTCCGCCAGGCAATGGCTGATGTCCACAGGCCCCCGGCACAAGCGCACCGAGTTGTTCGCCAGCACGCCGAGGGCCAGCCTGACCTCGAGGTAGGCGTCGACGCATGTCTCCCTGTTCTCCTCGAACAGCCGGCAGAGCACCTCCCGGACCTCCTCCCAGTCGATGTGCCTGAAAACCGGGGCGGGGATCTGGCCAATCACATAGGGATTGGTCTTCTCCGGATACCGCAGCAGGTGGAGCAGCGCATCCACACCTTCAGTCCAAGCGGGCGCCGATATTTCCTTCTGCAACGCCATCGGTACTTCGATCGGAGCCTGTTCTGGCGTTTCCAATTCCTTCAACACTGCGCTCATCCCGCTCATCCTTTCAAGCTGCGAAGTCATCGCCAATGACCAGCAGTTTCGGCAGGCGGCGCGATGAAATCACTCCCTCGGAAGAGCGCTTCGGCGGGGGATACACCTGTGAGTAGGTCGTTCCCCCGACGCCTACAGATAGTGGGGATTGGCGTTCGCGGGGTCAGGCGTTGCCTGCCCCGCTTGTCTCACGACAACTCGTAGAGGGACGGGTTCAGTTCAGTTCCCCCGCCGGCACCACCGGCAGCACGAGGCTCGACGGCCGCAGCGGTCCGGCATGGATCGTCGTCACGTTGCCGTTGGCCTGCTGCTGCAGCGGCGTCGGCCAGATGCCCTGCGCCTGGTTGCTCGCGCTGACCGCGATGCGCAGCCGGTGCCCCGCGCGGACCAATGCCGCAACCGGGAAGACCTCCACCGGCACCAGCATCGGCTCGTTGGCCACCACCGGCAGCGCCGCGCCCGCCGTGAACGGATGCCACGGCTGGATCATCGTGCCGTTGACGAAGCGCGAGCGGCTCGTGTCCACCGCGCGGTGCGCCGCGGACATCAACCCGTGCGTCAGCGGCTTGACCGCGCCGGTCGCCGGATCGACATCGTCGATGCGCACCGACAGCGCCGCCTGCGACTTCGACGCCGAGATCCACAGGTCCGCCTGGATCGGTCCGTTCAGGTAGAGGTCCTGCGCCAGCGGCGCGGTCTCGTAGATGGCCGCGCCTTGCAGGGACTCGACACGCGCGCTGTCCGAGTAGCAGGGCTTGGGCAGCAGCCCCGCCAGCCCCAACGTCCATTGCACCTGGCTCGCCGAGCAGTCGCTGTGATCGCGGATCTGCACGCTCGCGGTGAAGATCGTGCCCAGCACCGTCCCGCGCGTGGCCGTCGGCGCCGGCGGCTCCGAGACCGTCCACCCGGCCGCGCCCGCCGGGATGCGCGCGGCCAGGCTGCCGTCCGGCTGCAGGTACCAGCGCTGCGGCGCCATCTTCGGATGTGGCCAGTCGCTCGCCGTCGCGAACCGCGGCGTGCCGCCGCTGCCGTATCCATCGACGAACTGCGTCACCGTTGGCAGCGTGTCGGCCCCGGCCGCGCGTCCCTTCAGGTACTGGTCGAACCACTGCAGCAGCAGCGAGGTCGTGCTCGGCGGTCCGTATGACGGCGCGCCGCCGAAGCCGCTGATCCCTCCCTGCACCGACTGCAGGTGCGATCCCGGCAGGATCGCGAGCTTGGCCGTCACGTTGCGCTTGAGCTGCTCGTACAGCAGCGGCTGGTCGCGCTGGAAGATGTCCAGCGACGCGCCGACGATGAAGGTCGGCACGCGGATCCGTCCGGCGCTCTCCACCGGCGAGCGGCCCGCCCAGAACGACCCGTCGTCGGTCGCGATGCCGCTCGCGTTGCCGACGAAGCCGTCGAAGGTCGGCGCATACCAGGTGTCGATGGCCGCGACGTGATCGCCGGTCGCGGCGTTGATCTGGCTCGCGTACCACGGATTGAGCAGCAGCTCCGGCGCGTTGGCCACGCTCAGCGACTGCGTCAGCGGCAGCCAGGTGCTCAGGAACTGCGCGTTGAACAGCCCGCCCGTCGCCGCGACGCCGCGGTACGCGTCGCCCATCGGCACCGTCGCGAACGCGGCCTTGATCGCCGGATGCTGCTGCCCGGCGGTCAGCAACGAGCTGATGCCGAGGTAGGACGTTCCCGCCACGCCGATGCTGCCGTTGAAGAACGGCTGACGCGTCACCCACTCGACCGCCTCGCGGTAGGCCTGCTGCTCGTCGGGACCGATCAGTTGCGTGACGCCGCCGCTCATGCCGGTGCCGTGGGCGTCGATCGCGACCGTGACGTAGCCGCGGCGCACCATGAACTGGTCCAGACCGCCGATCAGCAGCGTGTTGCCGCCGGCCGGCGTGAACACGCCGAGGAACTGGCCGACGTCGATCCGATAGGCCGTCTGCGTCAGCACCACGGGATAGCGCCCGGACTTGGGGAAGCCGAGGAAGTCCGCCGGCATCGAGACCAGCACCGCCAACTGCTTGCCCGACGAGAGCCGGATGAATTGCAGCGGCAGCGTCACCGCGCGGGGATGGTCGGGACCGCGCGCATAAGCCGCGGACGGCCAGGCCGCGCCCGCGTTGGCGGTCACGGCGGGATTCGGCGCGGCGAGCGTGCCGCGCGTGCCCAGCGTGGTCGTCTGCGCCAGGGCGCCGAGCGCCGTGCCGGCGGCCAGCGCCACGGTCCATGCGCGGCAGCGGGCGCGGCACGCGCGCCAGGGGCGGACCGTGCCGCGCTGCGTCGGAAAAGCCAGGGTCATGTCTTGTCTCCAGGTCCCGAGGGTCGGGTGGTCGCTGCGGCGACTCTGTGGGGCTGTGGTCGCAATGCCCCGGCGACTATGCCGGGCCGCGGCGCGCGCGGCACGGGGGAAATCAGGAGGCGGATGGGTATGCGGCTTGCCGTCGCCGGCGCCGGACCGGCGCGGCCGCCGTCCGATTCCAGATCATGGGGAGGCGCCGCACCATGCGGACATGACGCCCGGGAGCGCGCAGGATGTCACGCCCGGACCGTCCGGCGATGGCGGGTTCCGCCGTCCCGGCGGCGCTGTAGGTCAAGTCCCTACAGCAGCTGCGGGAGGCGGCGCTCATCGCGAGTGGCAGCCGCTCGCTGGCGGCGACGCCGTCCGGCGACGACGATGAGACCCATGAACATCGCCGTCATCGAAGACAACGTCCCCGTCCGCCAACTCCTGGTCCGTCGCGCCCAGAAGCTCGGCGGCATCACCGTCGTCGCGCAGGCCTCCGGCGAGGACGAGGCCGTGGATGCCGTCATGGCCACCACGCCCGACGTCGTCCTGCTGGACCTGAACCTGTCGCAGGGCAGCGGCCTGTCGGTGCTGTCCCGCCTGCGCGACCGCGACTACGCGGGCCGCGTCTTCGTGCTCACCGCCGAGGACGCCCGCACCCACGCCGCACCGTGCCGCCGCGGCGGCGCCGATGCCTTCTATGACAAGGCCTTCGATTTCGAGAAGCTGCTCGCCGACCTGAACGACCTGTGCCGGCGCGGCGCCGCCACTGTTCCGCTGAGCGCGGGCCCGCGTGCCGCCGCCAACGGTTGAGTTCCCGATCCACGAACCGGCACGAACAGCCCGGACCATCCGCATCCAGCGCCCTGGGAGGACCCGCCATGAAGCTCACGATGACACTGCCCCGGCTGCCGTTCCCGCTGCCGACGCTGTCCTGGGCGCCGCGCGGTCCCATGGCCTCCTGGCTGCTGGTCGGCAACCTGCTGCTGATCGTGGCGCTGGCCGCGATGACCGCGCTCAGCCTCTGGAACCACCGCGAGACCGAAACCGACCGCGCCCGCGACGTGGTCGAGAACCTCGCGCAGAACCTCGCCGTCGAAGTCGGCGCCGAACTGCGCAACACCGACAACGCGCTGGCCACCATCGCGCTGCGTTACCGCAGCACGCGCCAGTCGCCGGACCAGACGGCGATGGTGGCCCGGCTGATCGACGAACAGCGCGGCCTGCTGCCGCAGGTCGTCGCGCTGCGCGTGGCCGACATCCACGGCACCGTCACCACCGGCCTGATGCCCGGCGAGCGTCCCTTCAACGTCGGTGACCGGACCTACTTCTCCCAGGCGCGGCTGACCGACGCGATGGTCGTCTCCGAGCCGCTGAACAGCCGCGCGCAGAACCACTGGTGCGTCATCCTGGCCCGCCGGCTGATCGACCACGACGGCCAATTCGCCGGCATCGTCTACGCCGTGGTCACGGCCCAGCACTTCGTCGACCGCTTCAGCGGTGTCGCGCTCGGTCCCTCGGGCGCGGTGTCGCTGCGCTCCGACGGCTTGAACCTCGTGGCGCGCTACTCGGCCGGTGAGCCCAGCTCGACCAAGGGATTCGGCGCGAAGCTGCTGTCCGAAGAGGCGCTGCGCTCGCTGGCGCACAACCGCGAGCGCGGCGTCTACGTCACCCCCACGGCGCTCGACCGCGTGGAGCGCATCACCGCCTACCGCAAGGTCCCCGGGTATTCGATGACGCTGTTCACCGGCATGAGCAGCAACTACTTCCTGGCCGGCTGGCGCGGGCAGGTCGTGCAGCAGTCGCTGCTCGCGGCGCTGGTCGCGCTGGCCGTGGCCGCCGCGTCGGCGCTGATCCACCGCATCCATCGCCGCGAACGCCGCGCCAAGGACGCGCTGCAGCATCTGGCGCGTGAACAGGACGCGATGCTGCAGAACGACCTGATCGGCATGGTCCGCATCCGCGACGGCCACGCCCTGTGGGGCAACCCGGCGATGGAGCGCATGTTCGGCTGCGTGCCCGGCGGCATGGTCGGCCACGCGGCGCAGACGCTCTTCCTCAGCCCGCAGGAACACGCGCGCGTCCGCGACGCCAGCCTGGCGACGATGCGATCGGGCGGCCGCTTCCACACGCAGCTGCGCATGCGCCGGTTGGACGGCGCGGAGTTCTGGGTCGACCTGCACGGCACGGTGCTGTCGGAGAACGAATCGATGTGGATGCTGGTCGACATCGACGGCCTCAAGCGCAGCGAGGAGCAGGCGCAGCACCTGGCGCTGCGCGACGTGTTGACCGGACTGCCCAACCGCCGCCTGTTCGAGGAGAAGGTCGGCGACGCGATCAACGGCGCGCGTCGCACCGGACGCGGCTTCGCGGTCTGCTACCTGGACCTGGACGGCTTCAAGCCCATCAACGACCAGCACGGGCACGAGGCCGGCGACGAGGTCCTCACCGAGGTCGCGCAACGCCTGCAGGGCCTGGTGCGCGGCGACGACGTCGTCGCGCGCCTGGGCGGCGACGAGTTCGCGATCCTGCTCTCGGGCATCAACCGGCCGGAGGACGTCGAGCAGACGCTGCAGCGTTGCCTGTTCTCGATCCAACGCCGCATCACGCTGGACAGCGGCGACAAGGTCTCGGTCGCGGCCAGCATCGGCGCGGTGATCGGCGGCGGCGGCGACGCCTGCCGCGAGCTGCTGCACGCGGCCGACGAAGCGATGTACGCGGTCAAGCGCAGCGGCAAGGGCCAGATCCGGATCGCCGGGCAGGTGCATTCCGAATGGGCGGTGGCGGCATGAACCGCCGGGTCGCCTGCGCTGGCCACTCTGCGCGTGCCACCTCGGCGCCGCTGCGACCCTGTCACGCGTGGGCCGCGGGCGCGGCGCCGTCGGGCCTGCTGCGCCTGATGCGCAGGACCGGAGGGCGGTCCCCGCAACGGGTGACAGCGGGGACGGTGCGGGCGACTGCCGTATCGCTCCGTTCAACTTCGGTGCACGATGCGCCGATGTATGGGGAAGCGCCCCGGCGGGACGTCGGCTAGATCCGCCCGCCCGCCGGGGATGTCATTCAAGCCTGTCCAGTGGGAGGAGAGATCAATGAACATCGGCACCTGGCGTCTGTCCACGCAGTTGACCGTGTCCTTCGTGATGCTGGTGGCGCTGTGCGCGCTGGTCGGCGGCATGGGCCTGCTGCAGTTGAACCGCGTGCATGAGAGCACGACCGAGATCGCCGAGGACTGGTTGCCCAGCATCCAGAACATGGCGGCGATCCGCGTGAAGGCGAACCAGATCCGGCGCATGGAGCCGGACCATCTGCTGTCCGAGGACCCGCAGGAGCGGGCGCAGATCGAGCGCAACATCGTGCAGGCCCGCAAGGAGCTGGCCGACGCGGAGAAGGCCTACCTGCCCTTCATCACCAACGACGAGGAGCGCCGGCTCTACGCCGAGGTCGCCGCCGCGCGCGACGCCTACTTCACGGCGCAGGAGAAGCTGCTGCACCTGTCGCGCAGCGACGGCACGGACTCCGAGGCGCGCGCCTTCTTCCGCGCCGACTCGCGCAACAGCTTCAACAACTGGGTGAAGGCGATCGAACGGAGCGCCGACTACAACGCCGCCGGCAGCGATCAGTCGCGCCAGGATGCGGCGAAGAGCTATGCCGCCGGGCACGGCTGGAGCCTGTCGCTGACGCTGGTGTCGGTGGTCGTGGCCGTCGGGCTGGCGGTGCTGTTGCTGGGGCATGTGCGGCGCCAGCTCGGCGGTGATCCGGCCGAGGCGGCCCGCCTGGTGCGGCAGGTCGCGGAGGGCGACCTCAGCGGCGAGATCCGCGTGCGGCCCGGCGACGACCGCAGCCTGATCGCGGCGCTCAAGGCGATGCAGACCGGCCTGCGGCAGGTGGTCGGCGATGTGCGCGAGGGCAGCGAGTCGGTGGCCAGCGCCAGCGGCCAGATCGCGATGGGCAACCACGACCTGAGCCAGCGCACCGAGGAGCAGGCCAGCGCGCTGGAGGAAACCGCGGCGACGATGACCGAGCTCGGCGAGACGGTGCTCCAGACCTCCGAGAACGCGCAGCAGGCCGACCGCCTGGCGCGTTCCGCCAGCGAGGTGGCGCAGCGCGGCGGCGCGGTGGTGACCCAGTTCGTCGAGACGATGCGCGGCATCGACGAGAGCAGCCGGCGCATCGCCGACATCATCGGCACCATCGACGGCATCGCCTTCCAGACCAACATCCTGGCGCTGAACGCCGCCGTCGAGGCCGCACGGGCCGGCGAACACGGCAAGGGCTTCGCGGTGGTGGCCTCCGAGGTCCGCTCGCTGGCGGGGCGCAGCGCCGAGGCGGCCAAGGAGATCAAGTCCCTGATCGCGGCCAGCGTCGAACGCGTCGACCAGGGCACGGGACTGGTCGAGCAGGCCGGCGCGACGATGGCGGAGATCGTCGCGGCGATCGGCCGCGTGACGGACGTGGTCGGCGAGATCAGCAGCGCGACGCGCGAGCAGTCGCAGGGCGTGAACCAGGTCGGCGAGGCGGTGAACCAGATGGACCAGGTCACGCAGCAGAACGCCGCGCTGGTCGAGGAGTCCGCCGCCGCCGCGGAAAGCCTGCGCCAGCAGGCGCAGGCGCTGGTCGCGTCGGTGGCGAAGTTCCGGCTTGGGTGAGACCGCCTGACCGCGCTTCGCCAAGCGCGGGCACGCCACGAGGCAGGGGGCATCGCGTCCGCGAACCCCCAGCCTCATTCCGGCCCCAGTGAGATCGATGCGTGCGGGCCTGACGCTTCTGTCACGGCGCGGCGACTGCGACGACCGCCTTTCCCAGATTGCGTCCCTCAAGCAGGTCGATCAAGCCCCTCGGCGCGAGCTCGAGTCCGTCGACGACATGCTCCAGCGCCTTGATCTCGCCCGCGGCGATCGCCGCGTTCATCTCGCGCTGGAACGCCTTGAAGCGCGCCATGCCCTCGCCGTAATGGTCCAACACGATGAAGCCCTCCATGCGGACGCGCTTCTGCAACACCGTTGCCAGCAATCGCGCCAGCCGATCCGGCGCCATGTCGCCGCCGTTTCCGCGCGGTGAAGCGCCGGCCTCGTTGTAATGCGCGATGAAGCCGCACACCGGCACGCGTGCGCCGATGTTCAGCAACGGCAGCAGCGTGTCCAGGACCTCGCCGCCAACGCTCTCGAAGTAGACGTCGATGCCGTCCGGCGCCGCGGCGCGCAGGCGCTCGGCGAACCGCGGGTCGCGCCGGTCGACCGCCGCATCGAAGCCGAAGGTGTCGATCAGGTGCCGGGTCTTGTCCGGACCGCCCGCAATGCCCACGACCCGTGCGCCGGCCCGCTTCGCGAGCTGCCCCACCATCGCGCCGACCGCACCCGCCGCGGCGCCGACCACCACCGTCTCGCCCGCGCGCGGGCGGCCGATCTCTTCGAGACCGATATGGGCGGTGAAGCCCGGCATGCCCGCCGCGCCCAGCGCCAGCGACGGGCGCGTCATGTCGCCCAGCGGCACGAGATCGGTGCCGTCGCTCAGCGCGTAGTCCTGCCAGCCGGCGTTCGACAACACGAGCTCGCCGGCACGGAAGTCCGGGTGGCGTGACTCGACGACGCGGCTCACCGTGCCGCCGACGATGACGTCGCCGATCGCGATCGGCGGCGCGTAGCCCGGACCGACTTCCTCCATCAGGTTGCGCATGTACGGGTCGAGCGAGAGGTAGAGCGTGCGGAGCAACACCTGACCCTGGACGGGCGAGGGGACGGCCACCGATTCGAGGCGGAAGTCCTCCGGCGCTGGCCTGCCGGCGGGGCGGGCGGCGAGGACGATGCGCCGGTTGAGGGACGGCGCCGAAGCGGACACGGAGGGTGAAGCCGAGGTCGTCGTCGTGGTCGGGATCGAAGAGGCGGTCATGCGCAAGCCTTTCCAGTGATCGAAGGGCGCCAGGGCGCCAGGGCCCCGGGGGCTCGAAGGACGTGCGCCTCAGGCCTTCGCCGCGCGCGGTCCGTGGCGCAGCGTCAGCAGCGTGCCCAGCGTGATCGCCGCCGCCGCGAAGGTCGGCCCGCCGAGCGCGCCGATGTGGTCCACCAGCATCCCGCCGCCGATGGCGCCGCTGGCGATCGCGATCTGGAAGGCGGCGACGAGCAGCCCGCCCGCGCCTTCGGCCTGGTCCGGCGCGGCCCGAACGATCCAGGTCTGGAAGCCGACCGGGAAGGCGCCGAAGGCGAAGCCCCACAGCACGACCGCGACCGCGGTGACCCAGACGGAGCTGCCCGCCATCAGCAGCGCCGCCGCGAGGACCACGATCAGCGAGCCGCCGGCAACGATGGCGCGCCGCTCGCTGCGCTCGGCGAGGAAACCGCCGACGAGGTTGCCGAAGAAGCCGCCGATGCCGTAACCCAGCAGCACCGCCGAGATCATCGACACCGGCAGGTGGGTGATGTTCTCCATCAGCGGGCGGATGTAGGTGAAGCCGGCGAAGTGACCGGAGATGACGAGCAGCACGGCCAGCAGCGCGACGCGCACGCCGGGGCGGGTCAGCAGTTCGCCGAGGACGCGCAGGTTCGGGTTGTCCTTGGGCGGCAGCTTGGGCAGGGTCAGGAGTTGCGCCGCCAGCGTCACCAGGCTGAGCACGCCCGCCGCGACGAAGGCACTGCGCCAGCCCCACATCTCGCCCATCCAGGCGCCGATCGGCGCCGCGCACACGGTGGCGACGGAGACGCCGGCCAGGATGACCGACATGGCGCGCGCGAACAGGTGCATCGGCACGAGCCGCATCGCCAGCGCCGCCGCCATCGACCAGAAGCCGCCCAGCGCGACGCCCAGGATCACGCGCGCCGCGAGCAGCACGCCCAGGCTGGAGGCGGTGACGGCCATGACGTTGGAGAGCACGAGCAGCAGGGTCAGCGCGATCAGGACCAGGCGCCGGTCGAAACGCCGCGTCAGCAGCGGGATCGAGGGCGCGGCCACGGCGCCGACCAGCGCGGTCGCCGTGACGGTCTGGCCGGCGGCACCGGCGCTGATGTTCAGGTCGGCGGCCATCGCGGTGAGCAGGCTCGCGGGCAGGAACTCCGCCGTCACCAGACCGAAGACCCCGATCGTCAGCGAGGCGATCGCCGCCCAGTGGGCGGTCTCCTCGGCAGCGGGAGCGGCAGGGGCAGCCGGGGCGGCAGTCGCCGCCACCGACGCGAGCGCGGCGGAGACGGACTCTCCGCGTGGGGGGTGAGGGGATGCGGACCCGGGTGGCGCGCCCACCGGGGTGTGGGGGGCGTCGAGGCAGTCGGTGCAGGTGGAAGACACGGCGGAGAAGAGGGACAGTGGGTATGGCCTTCAGCTTATGGGTAGGATCCTGGCGTTTCCATGCCGGAAGAGCCGAAATGCATGACGATTCCTCCAGAGCTCCCGTGGAGCCGCTGCCCCCGACGCCCTTGAAGCCCGCCGACCTGCTGACACAGATCCTGCTGGGGCTGCGGCTGGAGGGCGTCGAGTACGGCCGCTGCCTGCTGCGCGCGCCGTGGGCGGTCGCCTTCCCGGCGCGCAAGGAGGCACGCTTCCACTTCGTCGCGCGCGGCACCTGCTGGCTGATGACGCCGGGCAGCGACTGGGTCCAGCTGAACGCCGGCGATGCCGTGCTGCTGCCGCGCGGCAGTGCGCATGTGCTGGCGAGCGCGCCGGACCTGCCGGCCGTGGAGATCGACTCGATCGCGCGCCGCGCGGTCGCGGAGGACATCTATCTGGTCGGCGCGGAGGCGGTGGCCATGGCCGGCGCTGGGGCTGGCACGGATGCGGAGACTGCCTCCGGAGAGGACCCGCCCGACGTCATGTTCTGCGGCGCGATGCGCTTCAACCTGGATCCGTTGCATCCGCTGCTGGCGATGATGCCGGACGCGATGCGCGCCAACGACTTGGCGCGCCGCGACCCGACCGTGCCGACGCTGCTGGAGGCGATGGAGCGCGAGGTGGCGCTGGACCGCATCGGCGCCTGCGGCATCCTCGCGCGGCTGGCCGACGTGCTGGCCGCCAGCATCATCCGGGCCTGGGTGGAATGCGCCTGCAACGATGCCAGCGGCTGGATCGCCGCCGTGCAGTGCCCCGGCATCGGCAAGGTGATCGCCGCGATCCATGCCGAGCCGGAGCGCGACTGGAGCGTGCCCGAGCTGGCCGGCCTGATGGGCGCCTCGCGCTCGCGCTTCGCCGAGGCGTTCACGAAGGTCGTCGGCGACAGCCCGGCGAAATACGTCGCCAAGGTCAAGATGTTCCAGGCCCGCCGCTGGATCGCGCATGAAGGCATGCGGGTCGCCGTCGCGGCGGACCGGCTCGGCTACGACTCCGAGGCCTCGTTCAGCCGCGCGTTCAAGCGCATCGTGGGCCAGCCGCCCGGCGCGCTGCGGCGCTCCGCCGCGCGGCCGCCTGCGGGCTGACATCGCACGGGTGGAGCAAGGACGAAGCCGGGACTGGGCAGGGCCCAGGCCGGACGGGCGGGTCGTCGTATGACGCGGGCTAACCCGGAGTCGACGGCCTTTACACCCCCGCGTCGCGGGGATCCCCCGTGGATCGGGGTGTACGCCGCACGGCACCCGCGAGTGCCGATGCCATCGGGGTTTCCTGCGGGGTACCTCGAAAGTTCGTGACACTTGGCACAGCTTGTGCATCGTCCCCTCTGTTCAGCACCGCACCGAGCGTGGTTGTGCCGCGCGGGGTGTCCACACCTTTTCAGGGGAACGTCCGATGTTCACGCGAATCAAGAGCTTCAAGAGCCTCAAGAACACCTGGCTGCCGATCGCAGCCCTGGCCTTCGGCGCGGCGACGTCCGCGCAGGCGGCCGCAGTCTTCGTCGAAGGCGGCGGCGATGCCGGCGAAACCATCGTCACGGCCAAGACCTTCCTGGGCAGCGGCCCGATCGACGCGATCCAGGGCTCGATCGACGGCGACGCGGACCTGTTCGCGATCTACCTGACCGCGGGCACGGCGTTCTCCGCCACGACCACCGCGTCGGGCATCGACTACAACTTCTTCGACACGGTGCTGTACCTGTTCGATGCCGCCGGCAAGGGCCTGATCGGCAACGACGACGACGGCAACGTCGGCGGCTCGCAATCGACGTTGAGCAACTACATCCCGACCGTGAGCGGCCTGTACTACCTGGCCATCACCGGCGCGAGCTACACGCCGGTGAGCGGCGGTTCGGCGATCTTCCCGTCGCTGCTGGGCCAGGGCGGCAACGTCGCCGCCAATCCCGGCGCCGGCGCGCTGACCGGCTGGAGCAGCCTGACCAGCGAGTTCGGCGAGTACGAGATCCAGCTGGTCGGCGCGAGCGCCTCCGCCGCCTCCGACGTGCCCGAGCCCGGCAGCCTGCTGCTGGCCGGCGCCGCCCTCGGCGTGGCCGGCCTGATCCGCCGCCGCAAGCCCGTCACCACCGCACAAGCCTGAGGAGCCGCCCATGACGACTTCGACTCACACCAAGAACAGCACCGCCCCCCGTCTGCGCGTCCTGAGCGCGCTGCTGGCCCTGGCCGCCTGCGGCGGCGCCTATGCGCAGCACGCCAAGCTCGACGGCGCGCTGTCCGACATCGTCGACCAGCAGTCGCGCCGCCAGTTGCGCTCGCTGGCCGTCGAGACCGATGAGATCAAGCCCTACGTCAAGTCGATGTCCGACGCGCAAGGCCGCGTGCTGGTCGACATCTACCTCGAGGCCGGCACCTCGATCGACGACTTCAAGGCCCAGCTCGAGGCGTCCGGCGCGCAGGTGACCGGCGTCAACCGCGCGTTCAACCACGGCGCGATCTCGGCCTACGTGCCGACGTCCGCGCTGGCCGCGCTGTCGGGCACCAGCGGCCTGCACCTGGCCAAGCTGACGCGCCGTCCGCACAAGAACGTCGGGCTCACCACCTCGCAGGGCGCGCCGGTGCTGCGCAGCAACGTCGCCAACGCCGCCGGCTGGACCGGCGCGGGCATCACGGTGGGCGTGCTGTCGGACTCCTATGACGGATCGCCGCTGAGCTTCACGACGGTGCGTGCCGCCAACGACATCGCCTCCGGCGATCTGCGTCCGCCGAAGTGGGTCCTCGACATCGGTGCCGACCCGAGCAACACCGACGAAGGCCGCGCGATGATGCAGATCGTGCAAGACGTGGCCCCGGGCGCGGACCAGTGCTTCGCCACCGCCTTCGCCGGCGAGGCCGCCTTCGCCGACAACATCCGCCGGCTGCGCACGGAACCCGCGTGCCGCGCCGACGTGATCGTCGACGACGTCTTCTACTACGACGAGCCCTTCTTCTCCGACGGCCAGGTCGCGCAGGCGGTCAACGACGTCGTCAACAGCACGACGCTGGCGGGCCGTCAGGTCTCGTACTTCTCGTCGGCGGGCAACCAGGGCTCGGCCGGCGGCGGTGGCGCGATCGACGTGCCGGTCGCGACCTTCTCGACCACGCCGTCCAACCTGGGCAACGTCAATCTGGCGTCGCTGAACACCTGCACCAGCTCGCCGGCCTCCGGCAGCACCAAGGCCAACCAGGGCGGCGGCTTCCTGGACTTCGGCGGCGGCACCTACGCGCTGCCGGTGACCTACAGCGGTTCGGGCTCGACGCTGCTGCTGCAGTGGGACGACCTGTTCTACCAAGGCAAGGTCACGACCGACCTGAACTTCTACCTGATCAACGCCGCGGGCAACTGCGTCTTCACCTTTGCGACCAACAACATCGCGGCGGACTTCGGCGAGGAGATCGTCGGCCTGTCGGGCGGCGCCAGCGGCACCTACCGCATCATGGTCGGCCGCACGAGCGCCGGCACCAAGCTGGCCTCGCGCGTGCGCCTGGTCAATCTCGACGGCTGGGGCGGCGCGCCCTTCCAGGTGCGCAGCGGCCCGACGACCTTCGGCCACAGCGCGGCGGCCGGCGCCAACAGCGTGGCGGCCTACCGCTACAGCTTCCCGGCGACGCAGCAGAGCCCGTTCATCCCCGCGTTCGAGAGCTTCAGCAGCCCCGGCCCGGTGACGATCGCGTTCGACGCCGCCGGCAACCGCCTGGCGGTGCCCGAGACCCGCAAGAAGCCTGACATTGCCGCGCCGGACGGCGGCAACACGACCTTCTTCTATCCGAGCTCAGATTACGAAGGCGACGGCTTCAACAACTTCTTCGGCACCAGCGCGGCGGCTCCGCACGCGGCGGGTGTCGCGGCGCTGATGCTGCAGAAGGCCGGCGGCCCCGGCTCGCTGACGCCCAAGCAGGTCAAGAGCATCCTGCAGACCACGCCGGCGGCGCGGGTGATCCCGTTCTCCGGCGGCGCCGCGGTCAAAGGCTGGAGCCTGTACGACGGCTTCGGCCTGATCGACGCGGTGAATGCGTTGAACAAGCTGCCCTGAGCGCGCGTCCCGTCGTCCCGGTCTGACCGGGGCGTCTGAAGGCCTCCGAGGCCGCCGTCCGAAAGGTCGGCGGCCTTTTCGCTTGGGCGGTGCGCAAGGACTGACCCCGGCATCGATGACACCGCTGTGATGGTGGTGCAAGGGAGCGTCCCCCAAAAGGCTGGTGGCGGGCGCCGTGCACCTCTTGCAGAATGCGCCCCTGATCAGGGGGTGAGGCGATCCCGGCATTTGCGCAAAGACGCTGACCGGAATTCCGCGAGTGCGGCCGTTGTGGCGCGCATGAGGCCCCTGTCATCGTTTCGATGCCATCGGGAGTCCTCCACATCATGTCCATGCAAAGGAACGCGATCTTTGCGTTCATCGCGCTGATTGGCGCCGCGCCGGTCTTCGCGGTCGACTGTCACCAGTACAACGAGGGGCGGGACTTCGTCGCACGTCTGTCAGGCACGCCGGAGGGGCAAGGACTCAATGGTTGCTTTCCGACGCCCGACGCGCTGAAGAACGAGTTGTGGGCTCGCCTGAGGCCGCTGATCGAGAAGCCGTCCGAGACCACCAATGTCCTGGAGGTCAACACGGTGGCGCCCGGGCCGTGCAAGCCGTTCCCGCGCGACGCCAACGGCTCTCCTGTGCACCGCTGCAGCTATACGGTGACCACGGTGTCGACCTCGAAGCAGACCGGGGTCCGCACCACCTCGACGACCAACAGCTACTTCGGCATGGTGATGACGTGTGGGGACGCGTTGAACACCACATGGCGGGGTGATCTTGCCATGTGCATGAGGTACCGGGACATCCGGCCTGTCGAGATGTGCGCGGCCAAGGCGCCCGGGGGAATCCGATCGACGCCCTGACGGGGCGCAAGTCCCAGCGGGAGGAGGTGTTGGGGTGGGGCCGCGGTCATTTCCTCATGCTCACCTACGAGCCGCTCGACGAGAGCCAGGCGCTCTCCCGCTATCGGGGATCGACGGCCCGCTTCGGCGCGCTCTGGCATAGCAGTCTGCACAGGCAGGCGCTGTGGAACGGCGGCGGCGATGGCTACATCACCTTCCTTCGCGGGGACGGGTCGATGAAGGCCTTCGACGGGTACAACAACACCAAGGCGGCGTTGGAGCGCGATCGCGCGGTGTGGTCCAGGGACGCATCCACCTTCGGCAATTGGTTGTTCTATGACACCGGCGCCGCTGCCGTGGAGCGCTATGTCATGAGCGGCCAGAGCGGCGACCTGAAGCGCATTCATTACGCCGATGGTCGATACCTCGATGTCACGTACGGCGAGACACCGGTCGAGGAGGGGGCGACGATGACGGCGAAGGTGATCGCCGCCGTGACCGACGAGTCGGGCCGCTCGCTCACTTTCAGCTATGAGTCCGATCCGCAGTATTTCTCCACCGTCCGCGTGAAGACGATGACCGACCCGGCGGGGCGCGTGTTTGTCTTTTCCTATGCCACGGGCGGGGGCCTGGAGACGATCGGGTGGCCCGATGCGACGAAGCGCAGATATGCCTACGATCGCGCCGATCTGCCCTGGGCCCTCACGGCGCGCTTCGACGAGTTGGACGAGCGGTACGGCAGCTACGACTACGACAGCAAGGGCCGCGCCATCTCAACGGCCACCGGCAGTGCGGGCGAGCGCTGGAGCATCTCCTGGACCCGCGAGCCTCAATGGATTGTCAGCGCCACGGACGACATTCCAAGTCGGTCGATCATCCGGGAGCGCCGGCTGATCGAGCCGATCCAGGCTGTGATCGTCGGTCCGGACGGTCGAACCGAAGTGGCGGACAGCGTCCCGCTGAAGAGTTCGCCCATGCTCACGGGGCAATCGCAGCCGGCGGGCTCTGGATGCGAGGCCGCAAGCTCGTCGGTGGAGTACGACAGCGAAGCCAATGCGATCCGGCGGGTGGACTTCAACGGCGGCCAGTCGTGTCACGCGTACGTGCCGGGACGCCAGCTGGAGTCGTCCCGGGTCGAAGGTCTCGCGACGGGATCGGCGTGCGCGTCGGTGCTGGCGGCCGGCGTGTCGTTGCCTTCGGGCGCGCGCAAGATCAGCTCGCTGTGGCATCCCGACTGGCGCATGGCAACGAAGACGGCGGAGCCGCGTCGCATCACGACGCTGGTCTACAACGGACAGCAGGATCCCTTCAACGGCAACGCGGTGGCCAGTTGCGCGCCGACCGACGCGAAGCTGCCGGACAACCAGCCCATCGTCGTGCTGTGCAAGCGCGTCGAACAGGCGACGACCGATGAGACGGGGGCACTCGGTTTCAGTGCGACGCTTCAAGCGGGTGCGCCCGCGCGCACGACGAGCTGGACCTACAACGCGACGGGTCAGGTCTTGACGGAGATCGACTCGCGCAACCGCGTCGTGCTCACCAACGAGTACTACGCCGACACGACGGCCGATCACACGAAGGGCGATCTGAAATCGTCGACGAATGCCGCCGGGCACGTCACGAACTTCACGCGCTACGACGCCTATGGCAAGCCGCTCGAGCTTGTCGATGCCAACACGAGCACGACGACTTACGCCTATGACCTGCGCCAGCGGCTGACGTCGGTGACGGCTGCGGGTGCGACCACCGGCTACGACTACTGGCCCACGGGCCTGCTCAAGAGGTCGTCCCAGCCGGACGGCAGCGCGGTGAACTACGAGTACGACGACGCGCATCGGCTTGTCGCCGTCTCGGACACGCAGGGCAACCGCATCGAATACACGCTCGACCAGAGCGGCAACCGGACCAACGAGGTCGCCAAGGACCCGCAAGGAACGCTCAAGCGGACCATGAGCCGCGCGTTCGACGCGCTGGGTCGTGCACAACAGACGACGGGGAGGGAATGAGCTATGAACGGAGGCCACCGATCCACGCATGCTTGCGACGCCAGCGCGCGGCTGTTCGCCGCTTCCTGGTTGGCAAGACCTGTCACTTCGGGAGAGATCGCGTGAGCGATGCAACAAGACGCTTCTCGGCCGCCAAGGCCTTCCGCTGCCTGCTACTGGCAATCGGCCTCGGCTTCTTCACGCTGCCGGCGATGGCCGCCAGGGACTGTTGGGTGGTCTGGGGAACTGACGGCATCCTCCAGTGGGCGGACGATGCGCTGCAGCCGCTGCGATTCGAATGCAAGGACACCGCAGCAGAAGCCGTTGCTCCGGTCCAGGGCATTGCGCAGCCCGTACTCGGATCGGTGACGCCGAACTACACGTCGTCGTACCAGCTCAGTCCTGCCGGTTGCATAGACCAAGGCAAGCGGGGCGGCGCCCCGTGGCAGAGGTGCGCCTTCAATTACACAGGGACCACGCGGTGGTCGGACGGCAGAGTTACCACGTCGACCGGCCAGACCACCGTGGACTTGCTGATGCCTTGCGGTCCGTCGCTCAACACGACACCGATCGGCACGTCGACGGCGACCTGCAAAGGCATCCTGACGAGAACACCGCCTGGATCGAATAGCTGCCCTGCCTTCGGCAATCCCATCGAGCCCCTCACCGGCGTCAAGCGCCAGCACGAGCCGCTGCTGACCTGGGGACGTGGGCATTCGCTGTCCGTGACCTACGTCAGCCGTCCGAAGCCGGAGAGCAACTACATCGAAGACAGCGGGGCGCAGTCCTTCGGGCGCTGGTGGTCCAGCAACCTGCATCGCCAGATGGTGGCGTGGAACGTCGGTTCCGCGCAGCCGCTCTTCCAGCGCGGCGCTGGGGTCTGGAAGCAGTTCCCGCGGGTCGGCGCCAGCAGCGACCCGAGCGAGCGCGACCCGACCCCGCGATGGTCCGACACCGCGCCGTACTTCATGCTGTATCGGGACGAGGCAGCGCGAGCCATCGAGATGTACCGGGAGGACGGCAGCCTGGCGTCGATCGTGTATGCCGACGGACGCCGACTCGACTACACGAGCGTCGCCATGAGCAGCAACGGCTATCCCTTGGCATTCGGGAGGCAGGTGAACTCGATCCAGGACGAGACGGGACGTGTGCTCTCGTTCCAGTACGTGAAGATCGACGACAAGCAGATCGCCATCCAGTCGCTGACTGATCCGGCGGGACACGTGCTGTCGATGGACTACACCGCGGGCGGCGATCTCAAGGAGCTGACCTTCGCGGACCTGTCGAGCCTGGGGTTCGTCTATGAAGACACGGTCAAGAAGCATCTGTTGACGGGCAAGATCGACGAGACCGGCCAGCGGTTGGGGACCTATGCCTACGACGACGCGGGAAGGGCGGTGCTCACCCGCACCGGCTCGCTGGCCGGATGGAAGGTGACGTGGGAATCGCAGACGCCAGACGTTCAGTTGAGCGAGTACTACGACCCGGCGCTCGACGTCGTGATTCGCGAGTACTCACCGCCGCTTCCGCTGCGGGCACGAGTCACGGCGCCCGACGGGCGTGTGATGGACCTGGACAGTGCTGTCGCGGGAAGCGCGACCTACCTGGCCTCCAACTCGCAGCCGGCCGGGTCGGGGTGCGAGGCGGCCACGTCGATCGTCGTGCATGACCTGAACGGCAACGCGACGCAGCGCGACGACTTCAATGGCAATCGCAGCTGCATGGCCTACGACATGTCACGCAACCTGGAGACATCCCGCTTTGAGGGCTTCACCACGGCCACAGCCTGCGAGGCGGTGACGGACGCAACGCTGCCTGCGGGCGCTCGCAAGGTCAGCTCGCGGTGGCATCCCGACTGGCGACTCAGCACGGCGACCGCGGAGCCGCGTCGCATCACGACGCTGATCTACAACGGCCAGCCGGATCCGTTCAACGGCAACGCGGTGGCAAGCTGCGCGCCGACCGATGCGCTGCTGCCCGACGGCAAACCGCTGGTCGTGCTGTGCAAGCGCGTGGAGCAGGCCACCACCGATGAAACCGGGGTGCAGGGGTTCAATGCGACGCCGCAGTCCGGCGTCGCGCCGCGTGCGACGAGGTGGACCTACAACGCCACGGGTCAGGTCTTGACGGAGACCGATCCGCTCAACCGGGTGGTCGTCACCAACGAGTACTACGCCGACACGACGGCCGACCACACGAAGGGCGATCTGAAGTCGTCGAAAAACGCCGCTGGCCATCTCACGACCTTCACGCGCTACGACGCCTACGGCAACGCACTCGAGGCGATTGATGCGAACACGTCCTCGACGATTTACACATACGACCCGCGCCAACGGCTCACGTCGTTGACGACCGCGGGAGCGACGACGACCTACGAATACTGGCCCACAGGCCTGCTCAAGAAGTCGTCCCAGCCGGACGGCAGCGCGGTGAACTACGAGTACGACGATGCGCATCGACTGGTGGCCGTGTCCGACACGCGAGGCAATCGGATCGACTACGCGCTGGATGCCAATGGCAACCGCACGCGGGAAACCGCCAAGGATCCGCAGGGAGCGCTCAAGCGGACGATGAGCCGCACATTCGATGCGCTGGGCCGGGCACAACAAACGACAGGGAGGGAATGATCCATGAATGGAATCAAGAGGCACTTGAAGTGCCGGAGCACACTCGCGCCCATCGTGGCCGCGTTCATCGCATTGATCGGGCTCGGCGCGCATGCCGCGACGCTGCCGCCTCCGCCCGTGTCACCCGCACCGGTCACCGACTACGAGTACGACGCCAAGGGCAATCCCACCAAGGTGATCAAGGCCAAGGGCGTGTCGGGTTTCGGATTCACGTCGTCCAACACGTACGACCCTCTGGACCGCGTCAAGGACAGCACCGACGCGCGCAACGGCATGACCAGGCTCGGCTACGACGGCCTCGATCAGCTCAAGCAGGTCACCGATCCGCGCAACCTCATCACGAGCTACCAGCGCAACGGCCTGGGTGATCTCAACCAGCTCGTCAGCCCGGACACCGGCACGGCCAACAGCACCTACGACGCGGTTGGCAACCTGCTGACTCGCACCGACAGCCGAGGCGTGCTGGCGACCTATACCTACGACAACCTGGACCGCCTCAAGACGGCCGTCTATTCCAAGGCGGGTCAGGCCAGCGTGAGCTACGGCTGGACCTACGACGAGACCGGCGGCGACTTCACCAACGGCATCGGCCGTCTCACGACCGCCAGCTTTCCGGGCGGGTCGAGCAAATACGCCTACGACGCACTGGGCCGGGTGACCACGGTGACCCAGGCGGTCAGCACGGTCGTCAGTACCACGCGCTACGGCTACGACGGCGCCGGCAACATCACCAGCATCACGTATCCCTCGGGTCGTGTGCTGACGATCAGCTACGACCGTGGCCAACCTACCGGACTGAGCCTGGCCAAAGACGCGAGCAGCGCCGCCAAGCCGCTGATCAGCCAGATCCAATGGGAGCCCTTCGGCCCGGCACGGGCGTGGCTGTTCCACCTGAACAGCACAACAAAGAGCTACGAACGGGTCTTCGACACCTACGGTCGGCTCGTGCGTTACCCGCTGAACGGCGTGGTGCGCGACATCACCTACGACGCAGCGGACCGCATCGTCAGCTACACGCACCTGGACGCGACGACCGGCGCGGTGACGGCGGAAGCGCAGGCGATGAACCAGAGCTTCGGCTATGACGAGCTCGGCCGGCTGACGGGCATCGTCACCCCGGCCAACGTCTGGAACATCGGCTACGACGCCAACGGCAACAGGACCGGGGTCACGCTCAACGGCGCGGCGCGGAGCTACGCCACCGAGACGACGAGCAACCGGCTCACCGGCATCGACAACCCGACGCGCAGCTTCGGCTACGACGCCGCAGGCAACACGCTGAGCGACACCGGGCTGGGCTACACGACCACGTACGGGCTCGACAACCGGCTGGCCTCGCTCACGAGCGCGGGCGTCACGACGACCTACAACTACGACGCTGGCGGACAGCGCGTGCGCAAGGTGACGGGGACGTCCAAGCCGCATTACGTCTACGACCAGAGCGGCAAGCTGCTCGGCGAGTACAACAGCTCAGGCGGCGCGCTGCAGGAATTCGTGTGGCTCGGCGACACGCTGATCGCGGTGCTGACGAACTCGACCACGACCGAGCCACGGGTCTACTACGCGTACTCGGATCACCTCAACACGCCGCGCGTGATCGTGAACTCGGCGGGCGACGTGCGCTGGCGCTGGATCGCCGAGCCATTCGGGACCACGGCAGCCGAGACGGTCCCCAACTCGCTCGAGAATCTCGTCGTCAACCTGCGCTTCCCCGGCCAGTACTTCGACAAGGAGTCGGGGCTGAGCTACAACTACTTCCGGGACTATGACGGGACGATTGGTCGGTATGTTCAGAGTGATCCGATCGGGCTAAACGGCGGCATCAATACTTACGCCTATGTTGGCGGAAATTCTATTCAATATGTAGACCCGAGCGGGCTTGAGGTGTTAGTGTGCGCGAGAAAGGCGAGGGGAATGCCTGGCAATCACGCGTATCTCTGGGATACGACGACCTCAACGGCGGCGGGCCGGCGGGCAATTTTTGGAATGTCCATCATTCCAGGAAAAGGGGATGACGAAGCGGGACCTTCAGGAGATTCTTGCCGTCCCGTGGAGGGGAGTGAAGGGAAAGAGGCGAAGATCATGGCAGACATGAAGACATGGGGTAATTGGGGGCTATGGACGCCTTATGTAGACGACTGCCAGAATGCAGTCGATAGAGTCCTTTCGGCAAATGGATTGACCAGTCCTGGCGTGCCTGGGGGGGCGATTTGATGACATCCATCCAACACCCAAGCCGAAAATTCTTCCCCCGAGTCCGGCGGCCAACGCACCACATCGATGAATATAAAATATTTGCTGCATTCTTGTAGGCAAGTCGTTGCCTTCATATTTTGGCTATCAATCTGTCATTTGGCGCGAGGCAGTACCTCTCCAGGTGCGTGCGGCCTTCCGTCTGTTGAAAAGATCCTGCCGAGCGACTGGAAAATATACTCCTTAAGCAGTGAGGTAATACCTAAGGGGCATTATTGGGGGAGGGTTCGCGAATATACCGGGACAAAAGGCGTGGCGGTGCTTGCAATAGGGCCCGCCGCGGTGGATTTCAAGTGGCAAAGCAAATCGGGAGTCTGGACTCGTGAAGCGCTAGCGAGGGAATCATTGGCGTTGTATTTCATGCCTGCCACCTATTCTGAGGATCGCATCCGCTCCCCAAAAGGACCACGATCCGCCACCTTGGTATTCGAAGGCCATGGATGTCAGGTCTATGGCTATGTGTCGTTCCAGATCATCGAAAGTAAGAGGTTTGACGCCCTGCTGAAGGTTGCGAACGCCACAAGTTGGGTTGATGCGCCAACGACCGACGAACAACTTTCCTGGTCAACTTGGAGGCTGCAACTCCGTGAAGCCATGAGGGCAGGGCTCCAAAGCAAGTGATTGCCTCTGCTCAGAGCGGGACTGCCGCTTGCAACCTGTAGGAGTTGTTGAGGCGCGGCGATACGAGTCGGGATGCTTGATTGCCTCATCGGGTCTTCCTTTCCGCTATTTGGGCGCACGCATACCTAGCAGGCACGCTTCGATGCTCCGTGATGGTCGCGTTGGAGGCACGTCCTGCAGGCGCGTCTTCAGGCCACTTTCGCGTGCCCGACGCCTCCCTTCCGCCTCGTCTACTGACGGCTTTTTCAAGCCGTTGCAATGACGTTCCAGCGCGCGTTTTCCTCGTTGTCTTTACAGGCCAGATCCCCCTTGTTCACGGGGTCTGCGACCGCCTGGAGGGCAGGGCCGGGACCCATTCTTGCTATGGACCCCTGCGAACCCGGGATGGGGGCTTTGAAGCCTGCCGGAACGGGTAAGTTCAGTCATGGTGCAGGGCTACACTCGCCGCTCGCGTACGCGTAGAGCACCCCTCAAGGGGCCGCCGGACAGATACAACATCAAGGTCGACACCATGCATGCGATGAGGAATCGGGATCACGGAAATCAAGCGCGACAGGCCACGCCGGCGGTCGCCTCCTTTGCTGCCGTCTCCGCCGCCGTACTGGCCGCGGTCGTGCTCGCCGCGTGCGGCGGCGGTAGCGGCGCCAAGGCCTCGCAGACCGCGGCCAAGGTGAACAAGGAAGAGATCACCGTCCACCAGATCAACTTCGTGCTGCAACGCCAGCCCAACGTGAAGCCCGAGCAGGTGGACGCCGCGTCGCGCCAGATCCTCGAGCGCCTCATCGACCAGGAACTGGCCGTGCAGAAGGCCCAGGACCTCAAGGTCGATCGCGATCCGCGGGTGGTGCAACAGATCGAAACCGCCAAGCGGGAGATCATCGCCAGGGCCTATGCTGACCGCATCGGCGAGACGGCCACCAAGCCGACGGACCAGGAAATCAAGCAGTACTACAACGACAAACCGGCACTTTTTGCCGAGCGTCGCATCTACAACTTGCAGGAAATCAACATCGAGGCGAAGCCGGATCAGTTCGAAGCGATCCGCGCCAAGCTGCAGGGTGCCAAGACCCTCCCCGAATTCCTCGAAGCGCTCAAGGCCGACAACTTCAAGTTCGTCGGCTCGCAGATGGTGCGCTCGGCCGAGCAGATCCCGCTCAACAACCTCGACGCGATCTCGCGCCTGAAGGACGGCCAGTTCATCATGAACGGCCAGACCAACGGGCTCACCGTGCTGTTCCTCGCCGGCTCGCAACGCCAGCCCGCGACCGAGGCGCAGGCCCGCCCGTCCATCGAGATGTTCCTGCTGAACCAGCGCCGCGCGGAACTGGTCGCCAAGGACATCAAGGCGATGCGCGACAACGCCAAGATCGAATACGTCGGCAAGTTCGCCGATCTGGCCGCCTCCGCGCCCGCCGGCACACCGGCGCCCACCCCCGATCCCGCGGTGCCGGCCGTCACGCCCGCCGCCTCCGACAGCCCCACCGGCGCCAGCGGCCCGGTGGACAACAACCTTGCCAAGGGCCTAGGCATCAAATGATGAATACGCGTCGCTTCCCGATCCTCTCCTTCGCTTCGGCGGCCTCCACGGCCGTCACGGCGGTCCTCGCGCTGTCCCTCGCCGGCGGCGCCGTCGCGCAGGCGCCGGCCCGTCCAGCCGCCGTGTCGACCGTGCCCGCCGCGCCGACCGGCCTGGCCTCCGGCGCCACCGCCGAATACCGCCTGGGATCGGGCGACGCCATCCGCATCAGCGTGTTCCAGAACCCGGACATGCTGCTCGAGACCCGCGTGTCCGAAGCGGGCACCATCACCTTCCCGCTGCTGGGATCGATCCGCATCGGCGGCCTGTCGATCAGCGACGCCGAACAGCGCATCGCCGACGGCCTGAAGAAGGGCAACTTCGTCAAGCAGCCGCAGGTCACCATCGTGGTCCTGAAGGTCACCGGCAACCAGGCCAGCGTGCTGGGCCAGGTGAACCAGCCGGGCCGCTATCCGCTCGAGGTCGCCGACACGCGCCTGACCGACCTGCTGGCCAACGCGCGCGGCGTGGCGTCCACCGGCGGCGACACGGTCGTGCTGTCCGGCGTGCGCGGCGGCAAGCCGTTCCGCCTCGAGGTGGACCTGCCCACGCTGTTCGGCGCCAACGGTCGCGAACAGGATGTGGTCGTGCTCAACGGCGACGTGCTGTGGGTCGACCGCTTCCCGATGGTCTACATCTACGGCGAGGTCCAGAAGCCCGGCCAGATCCGCCTGGAGCGCGGCATGACGCTGCTGCAGGGCCTGGCGGCCGGCGGCGGTCTGACGCTGCGCGGCACCGACCGCGGCATCCGCGTGCACCGCAAGGACGCGTCGGGCAAGGTGCAGGAGATCAAGCCCGGCATGGACGAGGCGCTGAAGGACGGCGACGTGATCTTCGTCCGAGAGAGCCTGTTCTGAGTTGTGTGATGCCGGGCCGTCGAGGTCCGGCTGAGGAGTGCCCGTGACGCCAAGCAAACTGTTTTCCATCCTGCGCGCGCGCTGGTCCCTGGTCCTGCTCGTCGTGCTGCTGACCACGCTGACCGCCTTCGCCGTCAGCCTGGTGCTGCCCAAGAAGTACGTCGCCACGGCCTCGGTGGTGGTGGACGCCAAGCCCGATCCGATCTCGGCGCTGATCTATCCGGGCCTGGCGTCGCCGGCCTTCATGAACACCCAGGTCGACGTGATCAGCAGCGACCGCGTCGCGCTGCGCGTCGTGCGCGACCTGCGCCTGTCGGAGGTCCCCGCGATCCGCGAGCAGTGGCAGACCGCCACCAGCGGCGAGGGCACGATCGAGCAGTGGCTGATCGCCTTCCTGCAGGCCAACATGGACGTGAAGCCCTCGAAGGAGAGCAACGTGCTGACGGTGGCCTACCGCGCGCCGGACCCGCAGTTCGCGGCCGCGCTCGCCAACGCCTTCGTCAAGGCCTACGTCTCGACGACGCTGGACCTGCGCGTCGACCCCGCGCGCCAGTACGCCGGCTACTTCGACCAGCAGGCCAAGGTCGCGCTGGAGAAGCTCGAGAGCACGCGCGCCAAGCTCTCCGCCTATGAGCGCGAGCACGGCATCATCGCCACCGACGAGCGCCTGGACGTCGAGAGCAACCGCCTCTCGGAGCTGTCCTCGCAGCTGGTGGCGCTGCAGGCGCTGTCGGCCGAGTCCGGCAGCCGCCAGGGCCAGGCCGCGCGCGGCGCGGACCAACTGCCCGACGTGTTGGCCAACCCGGTGGTGATGCAGCTCAAGGCCGACCTGAGCCGCGCCGAGAGCAAGCTGCAGGAACTGAGCACCCGCTACGGCGACAACCACCCGCAGGTGATCGAGGCCAAGGCCACGGTGACCGACGTGCGCGGCAGGCTGCGCACCGAGATCGGGCGCGTCAGCGGCGGCGTCACCGTCACCAACACGATCAACAAGCAGCGCGAGGCGGAGATCCGCGCTTCGCTGGAGGCGCAGCGCGAGAAGGTCGCCAAGCTCAAGGCCGCGCGCGACGACGCCAGCGGCCTGATGCGCGAGGCCGAGAGCGCCCAGCGCGCCTACGAGAACATCACCACGCGGCTGACGCAGACCAGCCTCGAGAGCCAGACCACGCAGAGCAACGTCAACATCCTGACCGAGGCGGTCGCGCCGCTGAAGCCCTCGTCGCCGAAGATCCTGCTGAACACCGCGCTGGCCTTCGTCGCCAGCGTGATCCTGGCGGTCGGCCTGGCGCTGCTGCTGGAGATGCGCGACCGCAAGGTGCGCGATGCCGACGATGTCATGGCCGTGCTGCCGCTGCCGATGCTGGGCGTGCTGCCCGCGCCGGGCCGGCGCGCCTCGGCGCTGCCGTCGGCGGAACGTCGACTGCTCGGGCATACCGCCCGACCCGGCCGAGGGACCGCCTGATGTCCGATGTGAAGGAACCCATTCCGTTGGCCCAAGAGGAAATCCGTGGACGCACCGACCAACAGCAAGTCTTCCGGCCCGGGCGTGCATGACCGCTCGATCGGCGCGATCATCGCCGAGACCCGCAACCTCAGCGCCGACCAGGTCGAGCGCGTGCTGCAGTACCAGCGCGAACGCGGCATCCGCTTCGGCGAGGCCGCCGTGGCGCTGGGCTACGCCAACGCCGAGGACGTGCTGGAAGCGCTGTCCAAGCAGTTCCACTACCCCTACGCCCCGAGCGAGCGCAAGGTCCGCAGCCCCGAGCTGGTGGCGCTGAACACGCCGTTCTCGTCGCAGGCCGAAGTCTTCCGCGGCATCCGCAGCCAGATCACGATGCGGCTGTACCGCGAGAACGAGCCGCGCCGCGCGCTGGCCGTGATCAGCCCCGACTCGCTGGACGGCAAGAGCTACTTCACGGCCAACCTGGCGGTGACGCTGGCCCAGCTGGGCGGCCGCACGCTGCTGGTGGACGCGGACCTGCGCCGCCCGCGCCAGCACGAGATCTTCGACGTCAACAACCAGGCCGGCCTGTCCTCGATCCTGTCGGGCCGCAGCGAGCCGCGCGTGATCCAGCAGGTGGAGGGCATGAACAGCCTGTTCATCCTGCCGGTGGGCGCGGTGCCGCCCAACCCGGTGGAGCTGCTGGAGCGGCCCGCCTTCGGGCTGCTGATGCGCGAGCTGGCCGGCAAGTTCGACCACGTGCTGGTGGACACCTCCGCGGGCCAGTACGGCGCCGATGCGGCGATCGTGGCCGCGCGCTGCGGCGCGGCGCTGGTGCTGGCGCGACAGAACAAGTCGCGGGTCACCGCGCTGCAGGAACTCACCGACAGCCTCGACGGCGTGTCCACGACACTCGTCGGGACCGTCATGAACGAGTATTGAGTCAGGGCCGCGAAGAGCCCTCGTCGGCCCGGCATGCACCGGGCCTCCGCCGCGACGCGCGCGATCCCCGCCGGATCGCGACGTCGCCGTCTGCCCGTCGCCGACCGTCTTTGCAGGGATCGCAGTGAAAGTCATGGCTAGCAATCTGTTCCTACGCTCGGGTGACCGCGCGGGCCCCGGGCCGGGGCGCGGCTTCTCGGGCGCTCAACCGGCTGGCGCTGGTGGCGCTGGCCGTGGGCCTGGCGCTGCTGTACGTGCCGACCTTCATCGACTTCATCCACGGCCCGTGGCGCGGCGACCGCAACTCCCACGGTCCGATCGTGCTGGCGCTGTCGGCCTGGTACTTCTATTTCCAGACCCGTCGGCTGGCCTCGCAGGGCGAGACCTTCGACGTGCGGCCCGCGCCGCTGGCCGGCTGGTCCGTGCTGGTGCTGGGCCTGGCCGGCTATGTGCTGGGACGCTCGCAGTCGATCGCGCTGCTGGAGCTGGGCTCGCTGCTGCCGGTCCTGCTGGGGCTGGCGCTGATCCTGGCCGGCCCCGCGATCGCGCGTCGCTACTGGTTCGCGTTCTTCCTGCTGCTGTTCGCGGTGCCGCTGCCGGCGTCCATCGTCGACGTCATCACCCAGCCGATGAAGCTGGCCGCGTCCTGGGGCGCCGAGCACATGATGTTCGCGCTGGGTTACCCGGTGGCCCGCGCCGGCGTGATCCTGCAGATCGGGCCCTACCAGCTGATGGTGGCGGACGCCTGCGCGGGCTTGAACTCGCTGTTCACGCTCGAGGCGCTGGGCCTGCTCTACATGAACGTGGTGCGCCATGAATCGGTGTTCCGCAACATCGCGCTGGCCATCCTGATCGTGCCGATCTCGTACTGCTCCAACGTGATCCGCATCCTCATCCTCGCGCTGCTGACCTACCACTTCGGCGACGACGTGGGCAGGGCTTCATGCACGAGTTCTCCGGGCATGGCGCTGTTCCTGACGGCGCTGATGCTGATCGTGGTCGTGGACGGCCTGCTGCGCACGTTCTCGCTGCGCTGGGCCCGCTGGCGCGGCAAGGAGGCGGCATGAGCACGTCGATGAATCCGGGAACCCCGGGAACGCCCGCCACCCCGCCGGCGTCGACGCCGCCCGCGATGCTGCGACTGCCCAAGCTGTCCGTGGCCACCTGCCTGGCCGGCGTGGCGCTGATGGTCGTCGCGGCCGGCGGCGCGTGGCTGGCGACGCCGCGTCTGCAGGCGGTGCAGGGCGCGCCCAGCCTGGATGCGACCGTGCCCAAGGCCTTCGGCGACTGGCGGGCGATCGTGGACTCGGCGCCGCAGATCGACGTTTCGCAGGGCGTGGAGACGGTGCAGGAACAGCCCTACGACCAGACGGTGATGCGCACCTACGTCAACAGCCGCGGCGACCAGGTGATGGTGGCGCTGGCCTGGGGCGAGCGGCAGCGGCAGGACGTCAAGGTCCACCGGCCCGAGGTCTGCTATCCGGCGCAAGGCTACTTCGTGCGCGCGATCGGCGACGGCCGCCCGGTGCCGACGGCCGGTCGCGCCGAGCCGGTGCCCACGACGCAACTGCTGACCGAGGCCCGCGGCGGCGGCGGCTACGAGGCGGTGCGCTACTGGATCCGCATCGGCACGCAATACGGCGGCGACGGCCTGGCCGCGCGCTGGTACATCCTCAACGAGGGTTTCCGCGGCCGCATCCCCGACGGGATGCTGGTGCGCGCGTCGCAGCGGCTGAACCGGCCCGAAGGCGCCGCGCAGTCGCAGGTGGTGATGGAAGGTTTCCTGCGCGAGCTGGTGGACGCGGTGCCTCCGGGCACGCGGCCGCTGCTGGTGCGCTGAAGCCCGGATGACAGGATGACGGCGGCATGAGGATCGGATTGCGGACAGGATCAGGCACGGAGAGCGGGCGCGCAGATCGGGCGGCGGGCGCGGTCGGACGGATCGCGGGCGCGTGGCGCATCTGGCGCGACGGCCTGGACGGGATGTCCCTGCTCGGCCTGGCCGGGCTGCTGGCCGGCGCCGTCGCGATCGGCCTGATGACGGTGATGGTCGGCGGCATGGCATCGGACCGCCCCGCGCTGCTGGCGGTGCTGCCGCTGATGCTGGTCACGGCCTTCCTGTTCCTCTACAGCCGCGAGGCCTTCCTGCTGGCGGTGCTGCTGGTGCGCGCCGGCGCCAATCCGATTTTCGAGGAGACCCGGCTCGCGGCCATCGGCGGCCTGGGCGGCCTGCTGAACGCGCTGATCATCGTGCTGGCGGGGATCATCATCGCGCGCGATCCCAAGCGCGTGCCGCGCGTCGCCTGGATGGTGTGGCTGCCCTTCGTGGCGGTGCAGGCGCTGGGGCTGCTGTATTCGCCGGACAAGGTGCAGGCGCTGCGGCTCTATCTGGGCCAGCTGTCGGTGATGGCGCTGTTCCTGGTCAGCTTCTACCTGGTCAAGGAAGAAGCGGATCTGAACAGGATGCTCAAGTTGGTCACCTGGTCGTCGGTGCCTGTCGCAGTTGTCACGCTGATTTACATCGGCCTGGGCAAGACCGCTGGTAGCGTGGACGCCTTCGAAGCTTCCGCCGGCCGGTACGGCGGACCGTTCCCTCACGCCAACATCCTGGCGTTCTATCTCGTGTTGTCCGTGGGCGTCATCTTCTATCGATGGAAGAGCGGTCTGGCCGGCCGCGGCGTCCTGGCGACCGCGACGGTCGTGCTCTATCTGCTGCTGCTGATCGGGCTGCTGTTCGCGACCAAGACCCGCAGCGCATGGATCTCCGTGCTGTTCATCTTCGTCGTCTACGGCCTGTTCCGCGAGCGGCGCTATCTCATCTATCTGGTGATCGGCGGCATGCTGGCCATGCTGATCCCCGAGGTGCGCGAGCGCGTCGTGGGCCTGGCCGAAGGCAACCAGGTGGTGCAGTTCGCCAAGTTGAATTCCTTCGCCTGGCGCAAGCTGCTGTGGTCGGACGCGCTGTCGTGGATGGCCACCTCGCGCATGGCCTTCGGCTACGGTGCGGAGTCCTTCGTCTTCCACTCGCAGACCTTCTTCTCGATGGCCGGCGGCCGCAGCTGGGGCGCGCACAGCGCCGTGGTGCAGGTGTTCTTCGAATACGGCGCACTGGGCGTCGCGGCCTACGGCTGGGTCTTCCTGTCGACCGCGCGCATGCTGCGCGCGCTGCTGCCGGTGCGCAGCCTGCTGGCGCTGATCTCGCTGGCGCTGCTGCTGTCCAACTTCCTGGTCTCGCTGTCGGACAACATGCTGTCCTACCTCATCTACAACTGGTACTTCTGGTTGACGATGGGCGTGGTGTGCGCGCTGGCCTGCCGCATCGCCGGCGCGGCCGAGGCGCGCAAGCGCCTGCCGTGGGGCATCCGGCCGAGCAAGTACCGGCCGCGGCAGCCGCATGACCGCGTCAGCGAGTTCCCCGCCACGCTGCCCCGCGTCAGCGAGTTCTCGGCCACGCTGCCGATGCACGGCGCGGAGCACGCGCGATGAGCGTCGACCCGGACCGCGATCAGCGCCGCGACCAGGGCCTGGATCTGGCCCTCGCCGCCGGCCACCGGCCCAGCGAGCGCCAGCCCGCGCTGGACGGCGTGCGCGCGGTCAGCATCCTGGCCGTGCTGTGGACCCACCTGTTCCCGCTGCGCGTCGGCGGCACGCCGCTGAACGAGTCGCTGGGCATCTTCGGCATGGCGCTGTTCTTCATCCTGTCGGGCTACCTGATCACCGGGCAGCTGCTGAAGCGGCCGACGGTGTCGTCCTTCATCGCGCGGCGGCTGCTGCGCGTCGTGCCGGCCGCGTGGATCTGCCTGGCGGTGGTCTGGTCGGTCAAGCCGGAGAGCCTGGACACGGCGCTCAGCTACCTGCTCTTCTACGCCAACCTGCCGCCGCAGCGGCTGGTGCCGCCGACCGACCACTTCTGGAGCCTGTGCCTGGAGGTGCAGTTCTACATGCTGTCGGCGCTGCTGCTGTGGCTGCGCCCGCGCGCCATCTGGTGGCTGTTCCCGGCCCTGCTGCTGGCGACCACGGCGATGCGCGTCGGGCACCAGGTGACCGCGTCCAGCATCACCTGGTTCCGCTGCGACGACCTGCTGGCCGGCGCCTGCCTGGCGCTGCTGATGCACTCGCGCCACTGGGCCGTGGCACGCGACGTGCTTGCACGTACCGGCATGGTTCCGCTGTTGCTCGTCGTGCTGCTGGCCTGCAGCTTCCTGCCGCATCCGGGTGTGAATCCGCTGGGCTTCCTGCGGCCGTATGTCGCTGCGGCCTTCGTCGGATCGCTGCTGGCGCAGCCCACGCACCGCTTGTCGCGCGTGCTGGGCGGGCGGGTGTTCATCTACATCGCGACGGTCTCCTACGCCCTCTACATCTGGCATCTGCCATTGGCCGCCACCTGGCTGGGCAGCGGCGACGTGGTCACCAAGTACCTGAAGCGGCCGCTGCTGCTGATCGCGCTGTTCGCGATCGCGCATGTGTCGACCTTCCAGGTCGAGCGACGGTTCAACGACCTCGCCAAGCGCGTCGGCGCCGGGCGCGGCCAACGGTTGAAGGAGGTCTGAGATGACGTCCACGACCCATGTGCCGCGTACGCCTCGCAATGCCCGCGAAGACGCCGACTGGCAGGCCGATCTGGCCCGCTGCGGCGGTGCGTCCGCGCTGCGCCGCGAGCAGTCGCTGTGGGCGCTGCGGGTCTACCGCTACGGCCGGCGCGTCGACGCGATGCCCGAGGGCAGCGCGCGGCGCTGGTCCCTGCGCTTCTACTGGCTGGCCTTCCGCGCGGTGGAGACCGTCACCGGCATCAGCCTGCCCAAGGAATGCCGCATCGGGCCCGGCCTGCGGATCTGGCATTTCGGCGGCGTGTTCGTGAACCCGGGCACCGTCATCGGCGCGAACTGCACCCTGCGCCAGGGCGTGACGCTGGGCAACCGCGTCGAGGACGGGCCGTGCCCGGTGCTCGAGGACGGCGTCGAGGTCGGCGCCTATGCGCAGGTGCTGGGCGGCGTGCGCCTGGGCGCGGGCTGCAAGGTGGGCGCGATGTCGGTCGTGCTGCGCGACGTGCCGGCGGGCGCGACCGCGGTCGGCAATCCGGCGCGGGTCGTCGCGCGTGAGACGACGCCGTCGTCCGACGAGGTCGCCGCGCGCGTTCCGTCGGACCTCGCGTCCCCGATGACCATGGAGGAATGACACGATGACCTGGGATCGACGACGCTGGTGCGCGGCCGCGGGACTGAGCCTGACGGCCACCGCGCTGCCATCGGCGCTGTGGGCCGCCGGGGAGGGGCGTGACGCCCGCGCCGCGCGTGACGCGCGCGCGGCCGACGCGGCCCGGGGCGAGCGTTTCGGCACGGTGCTGCGGCCGTTCTCGGCGCAGTCGCCGTGGAACAGCCGGCCGGTCGAGCCGGTCCTGGACGACTGGGAGATTCCCAAGGCGTCCTACTCGCCGGCGCTGGAGTCGGGCAAGTGGTCGACCGGCGTCTTCGTCTGCCAGCCGGATGATCCGCCGATGCGCGTGGTCGGCCTGCCGGGCCAGAAGGGCGTCTGGGATCCGGATGCCGAGACGACGCAGCCGGAAGTCGTGCTGCCGCACTGGCCTGCCAGCGTGAATCCGGCCGAGGGCCTGGACGGCCACGCCGACATCGTCGATGCCGAGGCGGGCATCATCCATTCCTTCTACAAGCTCACCCGCGTCGACGACCAGTGGTGCGCCAAGCAATACGCCTGGACGCGGCTGGACGGCCGCGGCTGGGGCGACCCGGCCCACTACTTCCAGGGCGCGCGCGCGGCCGCGGTGCCGACGATGGGCGGGTTGGTGCGCCGCCATGAGCTGGAGGAGGGCGCCGGCCCGATCCGCCACGCGCTGGCGATCTCGCTGACCTTCAACGGGCTGAGCGCGGACCCGGGGTATGTCTTCCCCGCGACCTCGGCGGACGCCGGGCTCAACAACAACAACGGCCGCATCCCCGAAGGCGCGCTGCTCGATGCTGCCGCCGGACTTCGACGTCTCCAAGGTGGACGACGCGCGGCTGCGCCGCATCGCCGAGGCGCTGAAGGTCTACGGCGGCTACGTCGTCGATCGCAACGTGGGCACGCCCTTCGTCGTCTATTGCGAGATCGGCAGCAACGCCAAGCTGCACACCGCCAAGCTCTGGAACAGCCGCGCCGCCAGCGACCTGGAGCGCATGCGCCTGGCGCTGCGCCGGGTGAGCTCGGCCAAGGGCTGGCTCGATGGCAACGGCAAGCCGGTCGAATTGCGCCAGCCGATGAACCTGCTGTCCATGCGCGGCGCGTGGCGCTCCGAGCGCGACGACGCGCAGGCGCGCTTCGAGACCTGGCAGCAGGCCGTCGTGCTGAAGGACGCCAAGGCGGGCCTGGCCGTCGTCAACAACTCGGGCCGCCACATCACCGCGGTGAACTGGGCCAAGCCGCAGCCGGGCCAGAAGCTGACGCTGACCGCGCGCACCGGCAACGGCGCGACGCTGCGCCTGCAGCTGCGCGGCGGCGAGCAGGGCGCCAAGGGCGCCGTCGCCTACGACAGCGGCGACCTGGCGGACGGCAAGTCGGTCACCTTCGAGTGGCCAGAGAAATTCGCGGGCTCGCGCCTGGTGGTGCGTGCCACGGCGTCGGGCGATTGCTGGGCCCGCGGCGACCTGCTGCCGGCCTCGACCTGACAGATCCGCGCTGAATCCGGGAGGAACGATTGATCACGAAGCAGTTGGATGACCAAGCCCCTCAAGGCCAGCCCCCGGCCGGCGCGCGCCCGCGCGTCGCCTACCTGGTGAACCATTACCCCAAGGTCAGCCATACCTTCATCCGCCGCGAGATCCTCGCGGTCGAGCAGCAGGGCCTGGACGTGCTGCGCCTGGCCATCCGCGGCTGGGACGACGACGCGCCTGATCCGATCGACCAGGCCGAGAAGGCCCGCACGCACTACCTGCTGAAGGACGGCACGGTCGGCCTGCTGAAGGCGACGCTGGCGCAGGCCGCGCGCGCGCCGGGCCGCTTCCTGTCCGCGCTGAAGCTGGCGCTGCGCATGAGCCGCCGCGCCGACCGGCCCTGGCCCTTCCACCTGGTCTACCTGATGGAGGCCTGCGCCGCGATGCCGGTGCTGCGCGCCGCGCGCATCCAGCACCTGCACATCCACTTCGGCACCAACCCCGCGGAAGTGGGCATGCTGATCGAGGCGCTCGGCGGTCCGGGCTACAGCATGACGGTGCACGGTCCGGAGGAATTCGACCGTCCCGACTTCCTGCACCTGGGCGCGAAGATCCGCGGCGCGCGCTTCGTCGCCGCGATCACTTCGTTCTGCCGCAGCCAGCTGTCGCGCTGGGTCGCGTACACCGAGTGGCCCAAGCTGCGCATCGTCCATTGCGGGCTGGATCCGGAATTCCATTCGGTCGAGGCGCCGCCGCCGCACGGCAAGCGCCTGATCTGCATCGGCCGCATGACCGAGCAGAAGGGCCATCTGCTGCTGATCGAAGCCGCCGCGCTGGTCGCGCGCGAGGTGCCGGACTTCGAACTGGTGCTGGCCGGCGACGGCGAACTGCGCAAGACCATCGAGCAGCGCATCGCGCAGCTCGGCCTGCGGCGCAATGTCCGCATCACCGGCTGGATCTCCAGCGACACCGTGCGCAGCGAACTGCTCGCGGCGCGCGCGCTGGTGCTGGCGAGCTTCGCCGAGGGCCTGCCGGTCGTGATCATGGAAGCGATGGCGCTGGGCCGCCCCTGCGTCAGCACCTGCATCGCGGGCATCCCCGAGCTGATCCGCGACGGCGAGAACGGATGGCTTTTGCCCGCCGGCGATCCCGAGGCGCTGGCGCGCGCGATGCTCGCCTGCCTGCGGCTGGACGACGCCGAGCTGGCGCGTGTGGGCCAGCGCGCGCGGGCCTCGGCGCTGGAGCGCCACGACGTCGATCGCGAGGCCGCCAAGCTGGTCGCGCTGTTCGAGGAGTACGCTTCGCCCGCGAAGACCTATTCGCCTCATCGTGCCGCATCGGCCGCGAAGGAGGGGGCGCATGCCTGAGCTGTTGTCCACCGTGTCCGCCGTGGCCTGGACGCTGATGCTCGTGATCAGCCTGCTGGTGCTCGCGCCGGCGGCGCTGGTGCTGTGGCAGGTGCTGCTGGCGCTGCTGCCGGACCGCCGCGAGCTGCCCGCGTTCGAGCGGCCACCGCGCATCGCCGTCGTCATGCCGGCGCACAACGAAGGCCGCGGCCTGCGGCCGACGCTGATGCAGGCGCTGGCGCAACTCGGACCATCGGACCGCATCGTCGTCGTGGCCGACAACTGCAGCGACGACACCGCCGCGCAGGCGCGCGAGTTCGACGTGACCGTGGTCGAGCGCACGCACGCGACCGAACGCGGCAAGGGCTACGCCCTGGACTTCGGCGTGCGCGCGCTGGAGCGCATCTCGCTCGAGACCGGGCAGGCGCCGGACGTCGTGATCGTGCTGGATGCCGACTGCACGCTCGGCCCGCAGCTGTTGACGCGCATCGCCGCCGTGGCGCATGCGACGGGCCGGCCGGTGCAGGCGACCTACCTGATGTCGGCCGCCAACGACGGCCTGAAGGCGCGCGTGGCGGAGTTCGCGATGCGCGTGAAAAACCTGGTGCGGCCGCGCGGCATGCACCAGGTCGGCCTGCCTTGTGGGCTCTACGGCACCGGCATGGCCTTCCCGTGGGACGTGGCGGTGCAGGCGCCGCTGGCCAGCGGCCACCTGGCCGAGGACATGCAGCTGGGCGTGCGCCTGGCCCAACTGGGCGCGCCGCCGCTGCTGTGCGAGGACGCGCGCGTGACCAGCGTCTTCGCCAACAGCAGCGAGGGCGAGGCCAGCCAGCGCACGCGCTGGGAACACGGTCACCTGGCGATGCTGGTCGGCGAAGGGCCACGGCTGCTGTGGCAGTCGATGCGTCCGGGACGCGGCGCGCAGCTGCTGCAGGTGATGGACATGCTGGTGCCGCCGCTGGCGCTGCTCGGCATGCTGCTGGTCGGCTGGACGCTGGTCCAGCTGCTGCTGGCGCTGGTGCTGGGCTGGACGGCGCCGTTCGTGCTGTCGCTGCTGGGCCTGGGTGCGCTGCTGCTGGCCATCGTGCTGGCGCAACACCGCTGGGCCGGCGACATCCTGACGCTGGGCGAGCTGGCCCGCGCGCCGTTCATCCTGCTGGCCAAGATTCCGCTGTACCTGCGCTTCATCGTCAAGCGTCAGGTGGACTGGGTGAGAACCAAACGAGATGTCTGATCCCATGAGCCTCACACCCCCTCCGCCGGCGACGTCCGCCACGCCCGCGACGTCCTTGCCTCCGGCCGCGTCCACGGCGTCCACGACACCCGTGACGCCCGTGACGCCCGTGACGCCCGCCGGCGCCATGGACACCGGCCCCGCGGCGCTGCCGACCATCCACGTCGACGGGCTGCCCTTCGTCGCCACCACGGTGCCGGTGTTGACCGCCCACATCGTCGACGAGGCCACCGCCGGTCGCGGCGGCTGGGTGGTGACGCCCAACATCGACATCCTGCGCCGCTGGCGCCTGGAGCCCGCCTTCCGCGCGCTGGTGGCCGATGCGACGGTGTTCACCGCCGACGGCCGTCCCATCGTCTGGGCCAGCCAGCTGCAGGGCACGCCGCTGCCGACGCGGCTGACCGGCTCCGACCTGTTCAACGCGCTGATGGGCGCGGCCGCCGCGGCCGGACTGCGCATCGCGCTGATCGGCGGCAACGAAGGCGCAGCCGAAGCCGCCGCCGCGCGCCTGATCCCGGAGGCCGTGGCCGCGGGCCGCGTGCGCTGCCTGTGCCCGCCGTTCGGTTTCGAGCAGCAGCCGCAGGAGATGGCCAGGATCGAGACCTTGCTGACGGGCTGGCAGCCGCACATCGTCTTCATCGGCCTGGGCTCGCCCAAGCAGGAGAAGCTGGCCGCGCGTCTGCGACCGCTGGCGCCGCGCGCCTGGTACCTGGGCGTGGGCGTGAGCTTCAGTTTCGTGGCCGGCGACGTGAAGCGCGCGCCGGGCTGGATGCAGCGCAGCGGCCTGGAATGGGTGCACCGGTTGACGCAGGAACCCGGCCGGCTGGCGCGGCGTTACCTCGTCGACGGCATTCCCTTCGCGGCCGGGCTGCTGTGGCGATCGGCCACGCGGCGCGGCCGGAGTTCGGCAGTCTGAGCAAGACCTGGCCCCGCGCCGATCACGAGCTGCATTCCGAACCCGTCCCGACTTCTGACTCCCGACGCCAGATTCCGTCCCGCCCCCACGGCCCCCGACCTGGTCCCACCTTTCCGGATTCCGCATGACCGACTTCCTGTTCAACGGCTACTACGGCTACCGCAACACCGGCGACGACGTGTTCTGCGTCGTGGCGGACTGGGGCAGCCGCAAGTACTGGGGCGCCCGCGACCTGGCCTTCGTCGCCACCGAGCTGCCGGTGTTGAGCCAGCCCGCGCAGGCCATCATCCCGATCGAGCGTCGCTACCCCGGCCAGCAGACGCTGTCGCGCACGCTGTCGGGCCTGAGCGCGCGGCACATGGTGTATTTCGGCGGCTCGACGCTGCACTCGCCGCAGGAGCTGTGGGTGAACCTGCTGCGCCAGTCGCTGGTGCAGAAGGTCGGCCGCAAGTCGATCGCGGCGGCCGGCGTGTCGGTCGGCCCGTTCAAGTCCACGGACGGTGAACGCGAGATCCGCAAGCTGATCGGCGAGATGAGCTACATCGCGGTGCGCGATCGCGCCTCGTTCGAGATCGTGAAGGCGATGAACGTCGACACGCCGGTGATCCAGGCCTTCGATCCGGCGCTGCTGATGCTGGACGTGATGGCGGACTCGCCGGCGCCGGTGCTGCCGGCGCGGGCGACGGGACGGCCGGTGATCGGCGTGAGCGTGTGCAACGTCGAGCGCTACTACGGCAAGGGCAACCTGGAGAACGAGCAGCGCCGCGTGGCCTCGGTGAAGGCGACGGTGAAGGCGCTGGCGGAGGAGGGCTTCGCGCTGCGCTTCTTCGTGTTCAACGGGCATGCGGCGTCGGGCGACGACGCGGTGACCGACGAGGTGATCGCCTCGCTGGACGGCTATCCGCATGTGGAGCGGCTGCCGTACGACGACGATCCCAAGCGGGTCTACGCCGAGCTGCAGCGCTGCGACGCGATCTTCGGCGTGCGGCTGCATGCGTGCATCCTGGCCTACACGGCGGGCGTGCCCTTCATCCTGGTCGAGTACCACCGCAAGTGCGGCGACTTCCTCGACGAGATCGGCTACCGGCCCGAGGGTCGCGTGGGCGATGCGACCGCCGATCCGGTCGAGGCCGCGCGCCGCATCGCGAAGCTGGCCGTCGGCGGCCGCGCCGCGCCGCCGTGGGCGCGTTCGATCCAGGACTCGTGCGAGATGGCGCGCCTGAACTTCACGGCCGCGCCGTACAGCGAGGGGCGCCGCTGATGTCCGTGCCGTCTTCCTCCTTCGCTCCTTCCGGCGGCGTCGACGCGGTGCCGCGGATCTCCGTCGTCATCCCGCTCTACAACAAGGAAGGGCAGATCGCCCGCGCGCTGGATTCGGTCTTCGCGCAGAGCTTCCAGGACTTCGAGATCGTCGTCATCGACGACGGCTCCAAGGACCGCGGCGCCGACGTGGTCGCGGCGATCGCCGATCCACGCGTGCGACTCCATCGGCAGGCCAATGCCGGCGTGTCGGTGGCGCGCAATCGCGCCGTCGAACTCGCGCGGGCGGACGTGATCGCCTTCCTCGACGGCGACGATGCCTGGTACCCCGATCACCTCGAACGCCTGTGGCAACTGCGCGCGGACTACCCGGGCACCGTCGCGTGGGCGATGAACTACCACGTCGTGGACCTGGCCGGCAGGCTGACGCCCGGCGTGTCGGTCGTGACCGAGCCGCGGCTGGTGCTGACGCCGGAGAACTACTTCCGCATCGCGCGGCATGGCACGCCGGTGTTCTCGTCCGCGGTGGCGGTGGACAAGGCGGCGCTGCAGCGCGTCGGCGGATTCCCCGCCGGCGTGCGGCTGGGCGAGGACCTGGACACGTGGATCCGGCTGCTGTTCTCGGGACCGATCGCCTTCGACGCGCGGCCCGGCGCGTACTACCACGCGGACGGCGACGACCGCGCGCTGGTGCGCAACCCGCCGCCGCCGCGCTACGTGTTCTTCGACACCGACGAGGCCTGGATGCGCGCGCATCCCGAAGCCACGCAGGTGGCGCAGGACATCGAGGCCTTCCACGATTTCTTCCGGCTGGCGCATGCGCATCACCAGATCAAGTGGGGCGACAAGGCCGCGGGGCGCGCAGTGCTCAAGGACTGCCGCTCGCGCGCCTTCGCGGCGGAACGCGATCGCCTGAAGCGCCTGAGCCTGCTGCCGCAGCCGCTGTACCGCGCGCTGGGACGGGTGCAGGCGACGCTGCGGCGGCGCGCCGAGGCGCCGTCGGCGTCGCCCTCGTCGCCCTCGTCGACCACGCAGGCGTCGCGGGGCTGACGTGGGACAAGGCAAGCTCGGGGCCAACCTGGTCAGCAACGTCGCGTTCTTCGCGCTGAACATCGTCGTCTCGCTGTGGCTGGTCTCGTACCTGGTGCGCCAGCTGGGCGTCGCCGCCTACGGCCTCGTGCCGCTGGCGGTGACCGTGGCGGGCTACTTCAACGTCATCACCGCGGGCTTGAATGCCGCGGTGGGGCGGCATCTGACGGTGGCGATGAGCAGCGGCGACCAGGCGCGCGCCAACGGCATCTTCAACTCCTCGCTGTGGGCGTCCGCGCTGGTCGGCCTGCTGATGTGCGTGCTGGGCCTGCCGCTGCTGACCCAGATCGCGCACTGGATCGACGTGCCGGCCGGCTGGGAGCGCGACGCGGGCTGGCTGTTCTTCCTCACGGTGGGCGGGCTGGCGGTGACGACGCTGGGCACGCCCTTCCAGTCGGTGGTCTACAGCCGCAACCGCTTCGACCTGCAGAACCTGGGCAACATCCTCGGCCTGGTGGCGCGCGTCGTCGTCGTGCTGGTGCTGTTCCAGCTCACGATGCCCAAGCTCTGGCACGTCGGCGCGAGCGTGCTGTGCGCGGCGCTGGCCACGATCGGCGTGGTGATCGTGGCGTCGCGCCGGCTCGCGCCCGCGCTGCGACCGCGTCTGGACGGCTTCTCATGGCCGGTGGTGAAGGAACTCGGCGGCACCGGCGGCTGGGTCTTCATCAGCCAGATCGGCACGCTGCTGCTGATCAACATCGACCTGCTGGTGGCCAACAAGGTCGTCGGCGCGGCGGCGGGCGGACAGTACGCGCTGGTGCTGCAGTGGTCGATGCTGCTGCGCAATTTCGCGCTGGTGGTGTCGGGGGTGTTCGGTCCGACCATCCTCACGCTGCACGCGCAAGGCAAGCTCGACGAGATGATCGACTACGCGCGCGCCTCGGTCCGCAACCTCGGGCTGGTGATGGCGATCCCGATCGGCATCGTCTGTGGCTTCTCGGAGTCGATCCTGCATGTCTGGCTCGGTCCCACGTTCGCGCCGCTGTGGCTGGTGATGGTGCTCGCGACCGGGCATCTGGCGCTCAACCTCGCCTACCTGCCGCTGCACAACGTCAGCCTGGCCACCAACCACGTGAAGGTGCCCGGCGTCCTGCAGGTCGTGGCCGGCGTGGTGAACCTGGTGCTGGCGATCGCGATGGCCAGGGCCTGGGGCCTTTACGGCATCGCCATCGCGGGCGGCCTGGTGCTGCTGCTGCGCAACCTGATCTTCACGCCGCTGTACGCCGCGCACATCCTGCAGCGGCCCTGGTGGACCTTCGCCCGCGAGGCGCTGCCCATCCTGATGATGGCGACGCTGGTCTTCCTGGCCTCGCTGGCGGTGTCGCGACTGGCGGTGCCGGCATCCTGGCCCGCGCTCGCGCTGGCCACCTGCAGCGTGGGCGCCGGCGCGGCGCTGATGCTGTGGACGGCGTTCCTGCGGCGCGAGGATCGCGACGCGGTGCTGGGCAAGCTGCGGCGCAAGCTGAAACGCGCGGGCTGAGGCCGCGCGCTTGAGACGGTATTCAGGGGCGCGCGCACATTGCGACGGCGCACCGGCGGGACCAGCATCCTCCACGGGAGCAGCAGGTGCCGCCACGATGGACGGACAACGGAGAAACACGGCATGGGAAGGCTCTCGAGGATGGTGCGGCGCCTGCTGGGACGACCGGCGCCGACGGTGACGTTCAAGTCGCGCGGCGACGGTTGCGGCATCGCCGGCCGCAACGATTTCGTATTCCCGGAACGGATCTCGCTCGGCCACCACGTCCACATCGAGGGCGGTGGCTATTTCAACGGGCAGGGCGGGCTGACGATCGGCGACCACGTCATCTTCGCGCCCGGTGTCGCGGTGATGACCTCGATGCATCGCTACAAGGACGCGACGATGGTCCCGTACGACGAGGTCGACCTGTTGCGTCCGGTCACCATCGAGCGCTTCGTCTGGGTCGGCATGCGGGCGATGATTCTGCCCGGCGTGACGTTGCGCGAGGGCACCATCGTGGGCGCCGGCGCGGTGGTCACGAAGTCCCATCCGCCCGGCGCGATCCTCGGCGGGAATCCCGCGGTGCAGATCGGCACGCGCGACATGGCGGCCTTCCAGGCGATGGTCGACGGCGGCCGGCACTACCTGAAGCTCAAGCAGGAGCAGGGCCTGCGCAAGCGCGAGGTCCTGGATCCGCGTTAGGCAGTTCAAGGACGTTCAAGGCAGTACGACGATGACGACGGCGCGGCTCTCCTCTCCCGACGCGGCGCGATCCGACTGGGTCGACATCGCCAAGGGCTTCGGCATCCTGCTGGTGGTGTATGGCCACGTCGCGCGCGGGCTGGTCAACGGCGGCGTGGCGATGGATCCGTGGTGGTTCACGACGCTGGACTCGGCGATCTACAGCTTTCACATGCCGCTGTTCTTCCTGCTGTCGGGCTGGTTCTTCGTCGGCTCGCTGACGCGGCGTGGCCCGCGCGACTACCTCGCCGGCCGCGTGGCCACCGTCCTCTATCCCTACGTGCTGTGGTCGCTGCTGCAAGGCGGCATCGAGTTGCTGATGTCGCGCTGGACCAGCAAGCCCGTCTCGCTGGCCGAGGTGCTCGCGCTGGGCTGGACGCCGCGGGCGCAGTTCTGGTTCCTCTACGCGCTGTTCCTGATGAGCCTGCTCGGCGTCGCGATGTGCTGGCGCCGCCCGAAGGCCGGCGTCGCCGCGTTGACGCTCACGGGCGCGGCGCTGATGGCCCTGCAGCAGCGCGACTGGCCGATGCCGGCGGCGCTGGTGTCCAGCCACCTGCTGTACTTCGCCGCCGGCGCGTGGCTCGGCGCACGCGGGCTCGGCACGGCGACCGCCTCGCGGCTCGCGCTGGCGGGCGTGCTCGCGGGCGGAGTCGCCCTCATCGCGTTGCAGGCCGCGGGCATCGGCGAAGCCAAGCTGCTGCGGCTCGCCGCCGCGACGCTGGGGCTGTCGCTCGTGTGCGTGCTGGCCATCGCGCTGGCCACCGGCGGCCACGGGCAGCGGATGGCGGCCCTGGGGCGGGCGTCGATGGCCATCTTCCTGGCCCACATCCTCGTGGCCAGCGGTGTCCGCATCGTGTTGACCAAGGTGCTCGGCATCACCAGTCCCTGGCCGCACCTGATCGTCGGCGTTGCCGCAGGCACGCTGCTGCCCTGGTGGTTCTGGCGCGCCGCCCAGGGGCGTGCCGCGATGGTGCTGTTCGAATTGCCCGCCGTCTGGCGCCGGCGCCTGGCCGGTTCCGCGCCACGCCGCCATGACGCGCCTGTGACCGCCGCCGCCCACGGCGAGCGCTGAAGGCTCGCCGCCGAGCCGTCCTTCGGGGACAACGCCGCCATGACGCCGCGTTGGTGCGGCGTTAACCTCTTTGGTGCGTATGGCGTGCAGCCGGCACCAGGCCGGGGCAAATCCAAGCTCCCGCGGCAACAACGTGGAGCGCCGACGTCCTTGCCGGGCTCGCGGGCTCCCGGTCGCGTGTGATCGCCACCGGGACTGCCATGAGCACCTCGTCCATTCCTGCGACTGCGTCCGACGACGTGCGTCTGTCCGTCGTCATCCCGCTCTACAACAAGGAAGGGCAGATCGTCCGCGCGCTCGACTCGGTTTGCGCGCAGACGGTCCGTGACTTCGAGGTGGTCGTCGTCGACGACGGTTCCACCGACGGCGGCGCCGCGCTGGTCCAGGCGTACGGCGATCCACGCGTGCGTCTTCTCCGGCAGCCCAACGGCGGCGTGTCCTCCGCCCGCAACCTCGGCGTCGAGGCGGCGCGATGCCCGGTGGTGGCCTTCCTGGACGCCGACGACACCTGGTACCCCGACCACCTCGAGCGGCTCTGGCGCCTGCGCCTCGAGTACCCGCAGGCCGTCGGCTGGGCCACGAACTACGAGGTCGCCTCCCCCGATGGCCGCCGCACGCCCGGCGTGAGCTCCGAGACCGCGCCGCGCGTCGTGCTGACGCCGGCGAACTACTACCGCATCGCGCTGCAGGGCTCGCCGGTGTGCTCGTCAGCGGTGATGGTGGACAAGGCCGCCCTGGCGAACGTCGGCGGCTTCCCGGTCGGCGTGCGGCTGGGCGAGGACCTCGACACCTGGATCCGCCTGATGTTCACCGGGCCCATCGTCTTCGACCCGAAGCCCGGCGCCTGCTACCACGCCGACGGCGACGACCGGGCGCTCAACCGCCATGCGCCGCCGGCCCGCTACCGGTTCTTCGAGACCGGCGAGGCCTGGCGCCGTGCCCATCCGGAGGCGGTCCAGGTCGGCGCGGACATGGAAGAGTTCCACAACTTCTTCCGCATCTCCCATGCGCACCACCAGATCAAGTACGGCGACAAGTTCGCCGGTCGCTCGGTGCTCAAGGGCGTCCAGACGCAGGTCTTCGCCGACGAGCGCCGCCGCCTGCTGCGCATGAGCCTGATGCCGCAGGCGCTCTACCAGGGGCTGACCCGCCTCAAGCGCGCGCTGCGCCCGCCGCCCGGCGCGGCGGCAACGGATTCCGCCTTCGATTCGACGCTCGATTCGACCCTGGGCGCGACTCCGGCCGCCGCGGCAGGCACGGCGACCGCTCCCGGGAAGCCGGCCGCCCGCGTTTACCCCTGACTGAGCGGGGCCGGGGACGCGGCGGCGTCATCCGGCTGGGTGAGAATCGGCGCCTTCGCGTTACGTCTCATCCCCGGGGAGCAGGTTTGAAAGTTCTCGTCACCGGCGCCGCCGGCTTCATCGGCATGCACGTGAGCCAGATCCTGCTGGCCCGCGGCGACCAGGTCGTCGGCCTGGACAACCTCAACGACTACTACGACCCGACGCTCAAGCACGCCCGCCTGGCGCGGCTGAGCGGGAAGCCGGGCTTCGAGTTCGTGCAGATGGACGTCGCCGACCGCGCGGGCATCGCCGAGCTGTTCGCCAAGCACGGCTTCGATCGCGTCGTGCACCTGGCCGCGCAGGCCGGCGTGCGCTACTCGCTGGTGAACCCGCATGCCTACATCGAGTCCAACATCGTCGGCTTCACCAACATCCTCGAGGGCTGCCGCCATTCGGGCGTGAAGCACCTGGCCTACGCGTCCAGCTCCAGCGTCTACGGCGGCAACACGCACATGCCCTTCAGCGAGCATCACGGCGTGGACCACCCGGTCAGCCTGTACGCCGCGACCAAGAAGGCCAACGAGCTGATGGCCCACACCTACAGCCACCTGTTCAACCTGCCGACGACGGGGCTGCGCTTCTTCACCGTGTACGGGCCCTGGGGCCGGCCGGACATGGCGCTGTTCCTGTTCACGAAGGCGATCCTCGCGGGCGAGCCGATCAAGGTGTTCAACCACGGGAAGATGATCCGCGACTTCACCTACATCGACGACATCGCCGAAGGCGTGGTGCGCGTGCTCGACCGCACCGCGACGGCCGACCCGGCCTACGACCCGGTGCAGGCGGATCCGGCGCGCTCCAACGCGCCGTACCGCGTCTTCAACATCGGCAACCACGACCCGATCCCGCTGATGGACTTCATCGGCGCGATCGAGCAGGCCGTGGGCCGCGAGGCGGTCAAGGAGTTCCTGCCGCTGCAGGACGGCGACGTGCCGGCCACGCATGCGGACGTCGAGGAACTGGCCGCGTGGACGGGCTTCCGTCCCGCGATGCCGGTGCCCGAGGGCATCCGCCGCTTCGTCGCGTGGTACCGCGACTACTACCAGGTCTGACCGGCCGCCGCCACCGGCCGCCACCACCGACCGCCACTGCTTCCAGCTGGAGAGAACGAATGAAAGTGACGACCATCGGCACCGGCTACGTGGGTCTCGTGACCGGCGCGTGCCTGGCCGAAATGGGCAACCATGTGGTGTGCCTCGACGTGAACCCCGACAAGATCCAGGTCCTCAACGACGGGGGCATCCCCATCCACGAGCCGGGCCTGGACGCGGTCGTGGCGCGCAACCGCGCCGCGGGCCGGCTGCAGTTCACCACCGACGTCGACGCCGCCGTCGCGCACGGCACGCTGCTGTTCATCGCCGTGGGCACGCCTCCGGGCGAGGACGGCTCGGCCGACCTGCAGTACGTGCTGGCCGCGGCGCGCTCGATCGGCGAGCGCATGACCGACTACAAGGTCATCGTCGACAAGAGCACCGTGCCGGTCGGCACCGCGGACAAGGTCCGCGCCGCCGTCGCCGAGGCCCTGGCCCGGCGCGGCGTCGACGTGAACTTCTCGGTGGTCTCCAACCCGGAGTTCCTGAAGGAAGGCGCGGCGCTGGAAGACTTCATGAAGCCGGACCGCATCGTCGTCGGCTCCGACGACGAGCAGGCCACGCTGATGATGCGCGCGCTGTACGCGCCGTTCACCCGCAGCCACGACCGGCTGATGGTGATGGACGTCAGGAGCGCCGAGTTCACCAAGTACGCCGCCAACGCGATGCTGGCCACGCGCATCAGCTTCATGAACGAGCTGGCGCTGCTGGCCGAGAAGGTCGGCGCCGACATCGAGCTGGTGCGCCGCGGCATCGGCTCCGATCCGCGCATCGGCTACCAGTTCCTGTACGCGGGCGCCGGCTACGGCGGCTCGTGTTTCCCCAAGGACGTGAAGGCGCTGGTGCGCACCGGCCGCGAACACGGCCAGGACCTGAAGGTGCTGAACGCCGTCGAGGAAGCCAACGACCGCCAGAAGCTGGTGCTCGTGGACAAGGTGGTGGAGCGCTTCGGCCCGGACCTGAGCGGCCGGCGCTTCGCGCTGTGGGGCCTGGCCTTCAAGCCCAACACCGACGACATGCGCGAGGCGCCGTCGCTGGTGGTGGTGGAGGAACTGGCGCGGCGCGGCGCGGCGGTCGCGGCCTACGACCCCGTCGCGATGGGCGAGGCCGCGAAGCTGCTGAGCCAGGTGCCCGGCGTCAGCTTCTGCGAGCGTGCCGAGCACGCGCTGAGCGACTCCGACGCGCTGATCGTGATCACCGAGTGGAAGGAGTTCCGCACGCCGGACTTCGACCGCATCAAGACCGCGCTGAAGCAGCCGGTGGTCTTCGACGGCCGCAACCTGTACGAGCCGGCGACGATGGCGATGCTCGGCATCGAGCATCACGCGATCGGCCGCGGCACCGGGCCCAAGCCCGTCTGATCAGTCCTGCCCAAGCCCGGCTGACCGTCGCGCTGCCGACCGCCTGATCCAGCGCCGCGGCAGGCTGCATCAGCCCGCCGCGGCCAGTCCGGTCAACCGGCGCAGACGCTGCCGGCCGGTCCGCCGGTCTTGACCAGCGTCGGACGCAGCGTCGATTCGACGTTGTCCACGCCGCTGCGGGCCCAGGTGGTCACCTTGAAGCTGGCCACGTTGGGCCAGACCAGCGTGGTCGACTGCCCGTCGGTCAGGTAGCCGCTGTCGTAGACCACGGCGCCGCTGACCTTGTCCGCGATGGTCATGCGGAACGAGGCCCCGCCGGTCGCGTCGACGTCCAGGCGGAAGGTCTCGCCGGTGGCCGGGACGGCCCAGGTGACCGGATTCATGGCGCGGCCGGTGGCGTTGGCCTGCTCGATCTGCGTGATCGTCGCCGGGAACACCAGCGCCTGGCGCCAGGTGTCGAACTCGCCGCTGACCGTGCCCTTGGTGCGCCACCAGCCGCCGCGCATCGACAGCAGGTTCAGCGCCGTGCTGGTCACCGTCGAGCTGGTGTTGCCGTTGCCGTCCTTCCAGGCCGAGGCGCTTTCCACCGGGCGCATCGCCGCGCGCATCAGCTCCAGGTCGTTCGCGGTGGCGTTGCTCCAGCCGTTGCGGTGCAGCTTGAGGTCGGCACCGATCTCGACGTAGATGACGAAGGGCGTGCCGGTGTTGCGGTCCACCACGTAGGCGCCGTAGGCCTTCAGCGTTTCGGCCACCTTGCGCAGCTCGGGCGTCGCCAGGGCCTGCGCGTTGAAGCTGGCCGGCAGCATCATCAACGTGCCCATCGGGATCTGGCCGCTGTTGGTCGTCGCGGCATTGCTGTCGGCGGACGTGGCCGGGAAGCGGTAGGTCGGCGCGGCGCTCAGGCCGGTGGCGTCCAGCGACATGGCCAGCGCGTGGCGGTACATCGTGTCGCCGTCGACGGCCTCGGCGGTGCGGATCAGGCCGCCGAGCGTCGACACGCCGGCCGCGCGCGCGCCCTGGTAGTAGTGCGAGGGATCGCCCATGCCGCGACCGGCCAGCGGGGTCCAGGCGTACTGCTTCGCGACCCAGGCGCCGTTGACCTGCTTGAGGCCCCAGAACGAATGGACGATGCCGGTGCTCGGGTCGACGATCTCGGCGTGGCCGTCGGTGCCGGTGGCCGGCGTGGTCGTGGCCGGCCAGTGGGCGATGGTGACGCTGGGGCGATAGACCTCGCTGTCCGGGTCCCAGACGCCTTGCGTGGTGGCGCCGGTGACGACCATCGGCGCGTCGCCGGCGGAGGCCTCGAAGGCGGCGCTCGACCAGGCGCCGGCGGCGACGGTCGGGGTGTACAGCGCGGTGGGAATCGTCGCTGTGCCGAGCACCGGCGAGACCGGACGGCTGTTCCACGGCGAGTCCGGGCTGAACGGGCGGGCGAAGCTGCCGAAGTTGCCGGCCGTGCAGGCGGCCGCCGCGGCGGGGCGGGCGGTCGTGGCCAGCACCACGGACACGCCGGCGACGGCCTCGCTGGCCGCGGGGCTGACCGGCGTGCCGGCCGTGGCGGCGGGTACCGACGCCACGATGGGCGGCGTTTCCAGCGATTGGATGGCGACCGTGGCGCCACTGCCGCCGCCACCACCGCCGCAACCGGTCAGCAGCAGGCCGACCGCCAGGGCGCAGGCGCTCAGGCCGGTGGAAACTCGCAGGGAAGAAGAGATATTCGTCATGGTGATTGAATTACTGCTGATGCGCGTGAGCGCGTTGACGATTAATAGGCCTCGATCTCTTCTTCTTGCGCGCCGCGAATGACACGTCATTCGTCGGGCGGGATTCTTGTTACTGGATGTTGGCGACCCGGATATCTGGCTGCTGATTTCCTCCATGCCCGGGAGGTGTTGCAGCCATGAGTCAGTATGGGGAGAGGACGCGGCGGTTCTCCACCCGCTCGTCGGGTCGCGTGGCGTGATTCCGTGGAATATTCGGCGCCTCTCGGGACGTACTGTTTGAAACATCCGGGTCGAGGATTGACAACCCCACGAATGTCTCGGATCACGGGGTTATTGCGGTCCGTTACATACTCGGAGATCGGGAGGGATATTCCGTTCGATATTCGAAATTGAAACCCGCAAAACGCACGGAAACGCGTCGGGAAAAACCGCCGGGACGTGTCGGCGAAACGCTGTCATCACGCCAGCGCGGGTCGGCGCGCCCGCCGATCGAGGGGGTGGACACGGGGCGGGCCCGCCGGGGGCGCGTGGGATACTGCCGCCTTCGTCTGAGGGAATCGAGATGGTCAAGATCAATGACATCGTGGTCGACAACGCCAAGCCGTTCGTGCTGTTCGGCGGGGTCAACGTGCTGGAGTCGGAGCAGTTCGCCGTCGACGTCTGCGGCGAGTACGTCCGCGTGACGAAGGAACTGGGCATCCCCTACGTGTTCAAGGCCTCGTTCGACAAGGCCAACCGCTCCTCGATCAAGAGCTATCGCGGTCCCGGCCTGGAAGCCGGCCTGAAGATCTTCGAGGCGGTCAAGAAGGCCCACGGCGTGGCCGTGCTGACGGACGTGCATGAGCCCCACCAGGCCGCCGAAGTGGCCGCCGTGTGCGAGGTGCTCCAGTTGCCGGCCTTCCTGGCGCGCCAGACCGATCTGGTGATCGCGCTGGCCAAGACCGGCCGGGTCATCAACATCAAGAAACCGCAGTTCGTCAGCCCGCCGCAGATGAAGAACATCGTCGAGAAGTTCCAGGAGGGCGGCAACCCGAACGTGATGCTGTGCGATCGTGGCGCGCAGTTCGGCTACGACAACCTGGTCGTCGACATGCTGGGCTTCGGCGTGATGAAGCAGGTCAGCGGCGGCAAGCCGGTGATCTTCGACGTGACCCATGCGCTGCAGCAGCGCGAGTCCGGGGCCGCCGCGTCGGGCGGCCGCCGCGGCCAGGTGACGGAACTGGCCCGCGCCGGCATGGCGATCGGCCTGGCGGGGCTGTTCCTGGAAGCGCATCCGGACCCGGAGAAGGCGCTCTGCGACGGTCCCAGCGCGCTGCGCCTGTCGCAGCTCAAGCCCTTCCTGGAACAGGTCAAGGCCGTCGACGACCTGGTCAAGGGTTTCCCGGCGCTCGACACGCAGTGAGGCGTGCGGCGGCGCGGCCGCCCGTCAGGCCCGTCCTGGCGTGGGGGTGACGGGCTGCGCTTGCGCGGTCGCCGGCAGGCGGCCGTTGAACAGCAGCCGGGTCACGGCGAAAGGCCGCACCACCCAGCGGTGGAAGGCCAGGCTCAGCGCCAGCGTGCCGCAGGCGATGAGCGCGAACTTCAGTGCCGCGGGCCAGTCCAGCGGCAGCAGCAGCAGCGCCAGCGCCACCACCATCAGGTGGTGGACCAGGAAGATCGTGTAGCTCGCGTCGGCGAGCGCGCTGCTCAGACGCTCGCCCACACCGCCGTGCGGGCGTCCCCGCCACCGGGCGAGCAGGCCGATGGCCGCCCCGGTGGCCAGCCAGATGCCGAGCAGTTCCACCGCCAGCGCCAACTCGCGCGCCAGCGCGTGGGGCAACGTGCCGCTGGCGGCGTCGCCCCAGTTGGCGGCGAAGGCCGCCACCGGCAGCAGCCACCACGGCGTGCGCAGCCAGCCGTCCAGCCATGTCGGGTGCTGTCGCATCGCCAGTCCGGCCAGGAACATCGGTGCATGGAAAGCCAGGTTGAACAGCGTCAGGCCGCCCGGACCTGGCGCATAGGCCAGGCCGCTCAGCCGGACGAGGACGAGCAGGGCGTGGCTCAGCAGGGCGCCGGCCAGTGCGACGGTCAGCCAATGGATCGGGGTCGCCGCGCCGCCGCTGAATCCGGCCAGCCGCTGCGCCGGCTTCCGGGTGATCCGGGTCATCCATCGCGGAGCGATGCCCCGCGCGGCCGGTTGCGCGGCCGGTGTCGGCATGGCGCCGCGGATGGCCACGCACCCCAGTACCAGCAGGTTCATCACCAGCAGGTCGCGAATGAACCAGAGGTGGGACATCGGCGTCGATAACGACGCCAGCGCGGCCCAGGGATCGCCGCCGCGGTACCAGGCCAGCAGGGCGGTCTGCGCGGCGTTGAGCAGGGCCCAGCAGGTCAGCAGCGGCACGCCCAGGCGCACCATCTGGCGCAGCACCAGGTCCGGTGCCGCATGGCGCGTCAGGCTGCCGGCGAAGAGCAGTCCCGACAGCAGGAAGAAGCCGGGAACCCGGAAACTGTGGATCAGCGCGACCAGCGCGTCGAAGGCGACGCCGCGGTGCGTGTCGGCGACCAGCCAGTCCCCGGCGCTGACGAAGACGTCCGCGGCATGCAAGGCGATGCCCAGCACCATCAGGGTGGCGCGGATCCTGTCGAAGTCGATGCCGGCCGAGCCGGCTGCCGCGGTTGTCGCGGTGGTGGACGGCCCGCCAACGGCGGAACCGGCCACCTCCCCGTGCGGGGCGATGGGAACGTGCATGGCTTACCTCCTCTGCACCAGCCGGCGCCTCTCCGTGCGCCTGAGCCCGCGACTGTACGAGGCGCGCACCGCTCACGTGCATCCACCTGTAAGCAGTTCTTTCAGAGCCCCCCGGAACGAGGGGAAACTCAGCGGAGCAGGTCCTCGGCAAGCCGGGAGACGATGCGCGTGGCGGTGTGGCCGTCCCACAGTGGCGGGCGGCGCACTTCAACGTTGGGCTGGCCCTCACCCTCACCCTCTCCCGCAAGCGGGAGAGGGAGTTCTGCACTGCGCCTGCCACCCCCTCTCCCGCTTGCGGGAGAGGGCAGGGGGTGAGGGCCTGCGGCCGTCGATGTCATCGAGCCGTTGCAGCGCCAAAGCCAGGATCCGCGCCGGATCGGTGCCGGCGATCTGGTTGGTGCCGAGGTCCACCGTCACCGGCCGCTCGGTGTTGTCGCGCAGCGTGAGGCAGGGGATGCCCAACGCGGTGGTCTCTTCCTGGAGTCCGCCGCTGTCGGTGAGGACCAGCGCCGCGCGGCGCCACAGGGCCAGGAACGGGCGGTAGGGCAGGGGAGGCAACAGGTGAAGCCCCGGCGCGGGCGTGAGGCTGAGTGCCTCCAAACGAGCGCGCGTGCGCGGATGCACCGGGAACAGCAGCGGCAGCCGGGCCGCCAGCGTGCCGAGCGCCTGCATCAGTGCGGCGAGCTGCGCCGGATCGTCCACGTTGGCCGGCCGGTGGAGCGTGACGACACCGAATCGGCCCAGGGTCGCATTGGTGGCGCGAGCGGCGGCGAGCGCCGCCTGCGCCGCTGCTTCGGCGGTCTGCGCGTCGGCATCGCCGGCATCGAGCCGCTGCAGCTGGAAGAGCAGGTTGTCGACCATGACGTGGCCGACCTCGACGATGCGGGCGTCCGGATGCCCTTCTCGACGGAGGTGCGCGGCCGCGCTGGGTTCGGTCGTGAAGAGCCAGTCCGCGATCGCATCGGTCGCGCGGCGGTTGATCTCTTCGGGCATGGTCATGTCGCCGCTGCGCAGTCCGGCTTCGACGTGCGCCACCGGCACGCCGAGCTTGCGCGCCGTCAGCGCGCAGGCCAGCGTGGAATCGACATCGCCGACGACGATGCAGGCCGCGGGACGGTCCGCGATCACGTGCGGCTCATAGGCCTGCATGATCCGCGCGGTCAGCTGCGCATGACCGCCGCCATGGCAGTCCAGCGAGACGTCGGGCGGCGGCAGGCCGAGTTCGTCGAAGAACACGCCGCTCATCGCGGCGTCGTGGTGCTGCCCGGTGTGGATCAGTTTCCACGCGAGCCGGCCGTCGGCCCGCAGCGCTCGCACCAGCGGCGCGAGCTTCATGAAATTCGGTCGCGCGCCGGCGATCAGATGAATCAGCGGCGCGGCCATCGGCAGCTCAGTCGAAATATTTCGCGTCGGCGAGCAACGGCGCCTTGGCGTCCTTCTCGGCGAGCTTGAATTCGACGGGCAGCTTCGGCCAGTCGATGCCGATCGCCGGATCGTCCCAGCGCACGGAGCCCTCGGCCTGCGGGGCGTAGAGGTCGGTGGTCTTGTAGAGGAAGTCGGCCGTCTCGCTCAGCACCAGGAAGCCGTGCGCGAAGCCCGGCGGGATCCACAGCTGGCGGTGGTTCTCGCCGGTCAGCTCGACACCGACCCACTGGCCGAAGTTGGCGCTGGAGCGGCGCATGTCGACGGCGACGTCGAACACCGCGCCCGCCGTGCAACGCACCAGCTTGCCCTGCGCATGCGGCGGCAACTGGAAGTGCAGGCCGCGCAGCACGCCCTGGCTGGAGCGCGAATGGTTGTCCTGCACGAAGCGCACGTCATCGCCGGCGGCGGCGTTGAACTTCGGCTCGGTCCAGCTTTCCATGAAGAAGCCGCGCGCATCGCCGAAGACCTTCGGCTCGATGATCAGCACCTCGGGCAGCGCGGTCGGAATCACATTCATCAGAACACCTTCTCGTTGAGCACCTGCTTCAGGTATTGCCCGTAACCGTTCTTGAGCATCGGCTGCGCCAGCTTCTCAAGCTGCTCGGCCGTGATCCAGCCCTTGCGGAAGGCAATCTCCTCGGGGCAGGCGACCTTCAGGCCCTGGCGCTTCTCCAGCGTCGCGATGAACTGGCCGGCTTCCATCAGGCTGTCGTGCGTGCCGGTGTCCAGCCACGCGTAACCGCGGCCCATGATCTCGACACGCAGCTGCTGCTGCGCGAGGTAGCGCGCATTGACGTCGGTGATCTCGAGCTCGCCGCGCGGGCTGGGCTGGATGTCGGCGGCGATGTCGCAGACCTGGCGGTCGTAGAAGTACAGGCCGGTGACGGCGTAATGGCTCTTCGGCGCCTTGGGCTTTTCCTCGATGCTGACCGCGCGCTTGGCGGCGTCGAACTCGACCACGCCGTAGCGCTCCGGATCGTGCACGTGGTACGCGAAGACGGTGGCGCCGTCGGTCTGCACGTCGGCGCTGTCCAGCAGACCGGCGAAGTCGTGGCCGTAGAAGATGTTGTCGCCCAGCACCAGCGCGCTCGGGGCGCCGCCGATGAAGTCCTTGCCCAGGATGAAGGCCTGCGCCAGGCCGTCCGGGCTGGGCTGCACGCAGTACTGCAGGTTGATGCCCCAGCGCGCGCCGTCGCCCAGCAGGGCCTCGAAGCGCGGCAGGTCCTGCGGCGTGCTGATCAGCAGGATGTCGCGCATGCCCGCCAGCATCAGCGTGCTGAGCGGGTAGTAGACCATCGGCTTGTCGTAGACCGGCAGCAGCTGCTTGCTGATCGCCAGCGTCGCCGGATGCAGCCGGGTGCCGGAGCCGCCGGCCAGGATGATGCCCTTGCGGGTGTCGTTGCCCATCGTGCTGTCTCCTCTCACAGGATCTCGTCGAGCAGCCGGTCCACGCCGGTCTGCCAGTGCGGCAGCACCAGGCCGAAACGGTCCTGCAGCTTGTGGTTGTCCAGGCGCGAATTCAGCGGGCGCGGGGCCGGCGTCGGGTAGGCGCTGCTGGGCAGCGCCTCGACCTGCTCGGGCTGGACCTTCAGCGCCACGCCCTTGTCCCGCGCGCGCGTCAGCACGTGTTTCGCGTACTGGTGCCAGCTGGTCTCGCCGCTGGCGACCGCGTGATAGGTGCCGCACAGGGCGCGGTCCTGCAGCGTCGCGCGGATCAGGTGCGCGGTGATGTCGGCGAGCAGGTCCGCGCCGGTGGGCGCGCCGATCTGGTCGGCGACGACCTTCAACTGCTCGCGCTCGGCGGCGAGCCGCAGCATCGTCCTGGCGAAGTTGCCGCCGCGCGCCGCGTAGACCCAGCTGGTGCGCAGCACCAGCGCGTCCGCGCCGCTCGCGGCGATCAGTTGCTCGCCTTCGAGCTTGGTCTTGCCGTAGACGCTCAGCGGACCGGTGGGCGCGTCCTCGAAGCGCCAGTCGTCGCCGGCGCCGTCGAAGACGTAGTCGGTCGAGTAATGCACCAGCAGCGCGCCGAGTGCCTTGGCCTCCTCGGCCAGCACGCCGGTGGCGAGCGCATTGATCTGGCGGGCGGCGTCGGGCTCGCTTTCGGCCTTGTCGACGGCCGTGTAGGCCGCGGCATTGACGATGACGTCCGGCGCGACGCGGCGCACCGTGGCGCGCAGCGTGTCGCTGTCGCCGAGGTCGCCGCCTTCGCTGCGGTCCAGCGCGATCAGCTCACCGAGCGGGACGAGCGCGCGCTGGAGTTCCCAACCCAGCTGGCCGTTCTTTCCAAGCAGCAGGACTTTCATGTCAGCCCCTCGCGTGCCGGGTACGGCCCGCGATCCCCCGAGGGGATGCGAGTCGGCTTGGGGCGGCCCGGCGCTCGACTCGCGCGTTCATGGGGTGCTCCCGTACTGCTTGGACACCCACTCGCGGTACGCGCCCGAGAGCACGCGCGAGGACCATTCCTCATTCGCGAGGTACCACTGCACCGTCTTGCGGATGCCGGTCTCGAAGGTCTCGGCGGGGCGCCAGCCCAGGTCGCGTTCGATCTTGCGGGCGTCGATCGCGTAGCGGCGGTCATGGCCAGGGCGGTCCTTGACGTAGGTGATGAGGCGGGCATATGGACCGGCCAGATCGGGGCGAAGCTCGTCGAGCAGCGCGCACACCGTCTTCACGATGTCGATGTTGGCCTGCTCGTTCCAGCCGCCGATGTTGTAGGTCTCGCCCAGCGTGCCGCCGGCCAGCACCGCGCGGATGCCCGAGCAGTGGTCGGTGACGTAGAGCCAGTCGCGGATCTGCTGGCCGTCGCCGTACACGGGCAGCGGTTTGCCGGCCAGCGCGTTGACGATCATCAGCGGGATCAGCTTCTCGGGGAAGTGGTACGGGCCGTAGTTGTTGCTGCAGTTGGTCGTGACCACCGGCAGGCCGTAGGTGTGGTGCCAGGCGCGGACCAGATGGTCGCTGGCCGCCTTGGAGGCCGAGTACGGGCTGTTGGGCTCGTAGGGGTTCGTCTCGGCGAAGGGCGGGTCCTCGGCCTTCAGCGAGCCGTAGACCTCGTCGGTCGAGACGTGGTGGAAGCGGAAGGCCGCCTTGGCGTCGCCCTCGAGCGCCGACCAGAACGCGCGCGCCGCCTCGAGCAGCGTGAACGTGCCCTCGACGTTGGTGCGCATGAAGGCGCCGGGACCGTGGATGGAGCGGTCGACGTGCGACTCGGCGGCGAAGTGCACGATCGCGCGCGGCTGGTGCGTGGCGAGCAGCTGGTCGACGAGCGCGCGGTCGCAGATGTCGCCCTGGACGAAGACGTGTCGCGCGTCGTCCTTCAGCGAGGCCAGGTTCTCGAGGTTGCCCGCGTAGGTGAGGGTGTCGAGGTTGACCACCGGCTCGTCCGACGTCTTGAACCAGTCGAGCACGAAATTGCTGCCGATGAAGCCGGCGCCGCCGGTGACGAGGATCGTCATGGAACTTCCCTGAAATGTCTGTGATCCAAACGGATCGTCGGTGATGAAGGCTGGCGCGGCGACGGCGACCCCACGCCGTCCGGCGTCACAGTCGCCAGACCCGCAGGCCCGCCGCGCGCAGATTGTCGCTGTTAAAAGCGGCCTTCACGTCGATGAAGGCGCCGCCCTCGACCAGCTTGCCCGCGAGGTCGGCGGCGCCCAGCGCCTTGTACTCGCGGTGGGCCACCGCGGCGACGATCGCATCGGCGCGCGGCAGGTCCTCGTAGGCGTGCAGCTGCACGCCGTACTCGTGCATCGCCTCATCGGCCTCGGCGGCGGGGTCGGTCACGAAGACCTCGACGCCGTAGCTGCGCAGCTCATGGATGATGTCGATGACCTTGGAGTTGCGCAGGTCGCCGCAGTCCTCCTTGAAGGTCAGGCCCAGCACGTTGACCTTGGCGCCCTTGACGTGCGAGCCCGCGGCGATCATCTGCTTGATGGTCTGCTCCGCGATGAACTTGCCCATGCCATCGTTGATGCGCCGGCCCGCCAGGATGACCTGCGGGTGGTAGCCCAGCATGTCGGCCTTGTGGGTCAGGTAGTACGGATCCACCCCGATGCAGTGGCCGCCGACCAGGCCCGGCTTGAACTTGAGGAAGTTCCACTTCGTGCCCGCGGCCTCCAGCACCTCGGAGGTGTCCAGGCCGAGGCGCTCGAAGATGATCGCCAGCTCGTTCATCAGCGCGATGTTCAGGTCGCGCTGCGTGTTCTCGATGACCTTGGCGGCCTCCGCCGTCTTGATGCTCGACGCGCGGTGCACGCCGGGCACGATGATCTTCTCGTAGGTCTTCGCGACGATGTCCAGCGTCTGCGGCGTGTCACCGGAGACGATCTTGAGGATCTTCGTCAGCGTGTGGGCCTTGTCCCCCGGGTTGATGCGCTCCGGGCTGTAGCCGACGAAGAAGTCCTGTTTCCATTTCAGGCCGGATTCGCGTTCCAGCACCGGGATGCAGACCTCCTCGGTCGCACCGGGGTAGACGGTCGATTCGTAGACGACGACGGCGCCGCGCTTCATGTGGCGCCCGACGCTGGTGGACGAGCCGATCAGCGGCTTGAAGTCGGGGATATGAGCCTCGTCGACCGGCGTCGGCACGGCCACGATGATGACGTCGGCCTCGGCCAGGCAGGCCGGATCGCTGTGGTATTCGGCGTGGACGGCGGCCCGGACTTCCTCGTCCGTCAGTTCCCGCGAGGGGTCGGTGCCTGCGCGGCACTTGGCGACCTTGTCCACCGCGATGTCGAAGCCGATCGTCCGGCCGTGCTTGCCGAATTCGACCACCAGCGGCAGTCCCACATATCCCAACCCGACGACGGCGATCACGGACACGGCCTTCTCCTGTTCTTTCCGAGGACGGCTTTGTATCCGACTTTCGTCCGTCTTTCGTGTCGCTGCCCGAACCGTCCCCCCGGGTGAGGGTCCGGGCGGGACGAGCTCAGTTCCGGCCGTAGGTGTCCTGGTAACGCACGATGTCGTCCTCGCCCAGGTAGGAGCCGGACTGGACCTCGATGATCTCCAGCGGCAGCTTGCCGGGGTTGGACAGCCGGTGCACCTGGCCCAGCGGGATGTAGGTGGACTGGTTCTCGGTCAGCAGCAGGGTCTTGTCGCCGTTGACGATCTCGGCCGTGCCCTGCACGACGATCCAGTGCTCCGCGCGGTGGTGGTGCATCTGCAGGCTCAGCGACGCGCCGGGCTTGACCATGATGCGCTTGACCTGGAAGCGCTCGCCCATGTCGATGCTGTCGTACCAGCCCCAGGGGCGGTGCACCTTGCGGTGCAGGTTCTGCTCGCCGCGCTGCGTGGCGGTCAGCTGGTTGACGATCTTCTTGACGTCCTGGCTCTTGCTGCGGTCGGCGACCAGCACCGCGTCCGGCGTCTCGACGACGACGATGTTGTCCAGCCCCACCGCGGACACCAGGCGGCTGGTGGCGTGCACCAGCGTGTTGCGGCTGTCCGCGATGATTGCGTCGCCGCGGCTCGCGTTGCCGGATTCATCCTTGTCCGCGACCTGCCAGACAGCCTCCCACGCGCCCAGGTCGTTCCAGCCGGCGTCCAGCGGCACCATGCGCAGCGCGATCGCGCTGCCGGGGCAGCGCTCCATCACGGCGTAGTCGATCGATTCCGACGGCACGGCCGCGAAAGCGTCCTTGGCCGGCCGCACGAAGGCGCCGTCCACCGCCTTGGCGGCGAAGGCGACGCGCGTGGCCTGGTCGATGTCGGGGCGGAACTGCTGCAGCGCCTGCAGCCAGACGCTGGCGCGCAGCACGAACATGCCGCTGTTCCAGTAATAGCCGCCCTGGTCGAGGTACTTCTGCGCGGTCGCCGCGTCGGGCTTCTCGACGAAGGCCTCGACGCGCAGGCCGGCGCCCTCGGCACCGGCGCGGATGTAGCCGTAGCCGGTTTCCGGCCGGTCGGGCGTGATGCCCAGGATCACGATGGCACCGTCCCTGGCCTGACGCACCGCGTCCTGCAAGGCGGCGGTGAAGGCCGGGCTGTCGGTGACGGTCTGGTCCGCGGGGGTGACGACGAGCACCGGGTCCTCGCCGCCTTCGATCGCCTGCAGTGCCGCCAGCGTGATGGCCGGCGCGGTGTTGCGGCCGACCGGCTCCAGCACGACGGCGCCAGGCACGAGCTTCTGCTCACGCAACTGGTCCAGCACCATGAAGCGGTGCTCCTCGTTGCCGACGACGATCGGGGCCTTCACCGCGATGTCCTCGGCGGACAGCGCGGCCAGCCGCTCCGCGGCCTGCTGGAACAGGCTGTTGTTGCCGCTCAGCACGAGGAACTGCTTTGGGTAGCCGGCACGCGAGAGCGGCCACAGCCGTGTGCCGCTGCCGCCGGCCATGATCACTGGTTGCGTGTCGATTTTGCTCAAGGTACTGCTCCCTCTGTCTGGGCGCGCCCGTCCGTCGAACGAGGGCGCGTGTGGTTCTGCGGATTCTGGAAAAGGGCGGTAGTGTCGCCGACGGCCGATCAGCCTTCGAAGCCGTTCGGATTGGCCGACTGCCAGCGCCAGCTGTCCTCGCACATGCGCTGCAGGTCGAACCGGGCGGTCCAGCCGAGCTTGTCCCGCGCCAGCGCCGGATCGGCGTAGCAGGCGGCGACGTCGCCGGGGCGGCGGGCGACGACCTCGTACGGGACCTCGCGGCCGCTGGCGGCGGCGAAGGCCTGGACCAGTTCCAGCACGCTGTAGCCGCGGCCGGTGCCGAGGTTGACCCAGATCGATTCGTCGCCGCGCAGCAGGAAGTTCAGCGCCGCGACGTGGCCTTCGGCCAGGTCGACGACGTGGATGTAGTCGCGCACGCCGGTGCCGTCGGGGGTGTCATAGTCGTCGCCGAAGACCGACAGCTTCGCGCGCCGTCCCACGGCCACCTGCGTCACGTAGGGCATCAGGTTGTTGGGGATGCCGCGCGGGTCCTCGCCGATGCGGCCGCTCTCGTGCGCGCCGACCGGGTTGAAGTAGCGCAGGCAGGCGGTCTGCCAGCGCAGATCCGACGCGCCCAGGTCGCGCAGGATGCCTTCGCCGATCAGCTTGGTCGCGCCGTACGGGTTGACGGCCATCAGCTCCGCGTCTTCGCGCAGCGGCAGGGTCTTGGGCTGGCCGTAGACGGTCGCGCTGGACGAGAAGACGATGCGCTTGCACTCGTGGCGGCGCATCGTCTCGCAGACGGTCAGCAGGCCGTCGATGTTGTTGCGGTAGTAGCTCAGCGGCTTGGTCGTGGACTCGCCGACCGCCTTGTAGGCGGCGAAGTGCACCACGGCCGCGGGCTGGTACTCGCTGAAGACGGCGTCCAGCGCCGCGCCGTCGCAGACGTCGAGCTTCTCGAACAGCGGCGTCTGGCCGCTGAGTTCGGCCAGGCGCTCCAGCACCTTGGGCGAGCTGTTGCTGAAGTTGTCCACGCCGACGACGCGGTACCCGGCGGCCTGCAGCGCGAGCCAGGTGTGGGAGGCGATGTAGCCGGTCGCGCCCGTCAGCAGGATGGTGTCGTTGGCCATGTGGGAGTCCCGGGTCTCAGCGGATCATGCCTTGCACGTAGCAGCCGGCGGTGTAGGCGTTGTAGGAGTAAAGCACGTTGGACGTGTCGCGATCGAATCGCGTGTACGAACAGCCCACGGTCACGTTGCGCAGCGCCTCCCAGGCCAGGCCCAGGCTGTACTGCTTGGAGTCGTCCCTGGCGCCGGCGCCGGGCAGGGCGATGTCGCCGTTGCGGCTCAGCTTCGTGATGCCCAGGCCGGCCGTCGCGGTGACCTTGCCGCTCAGCCGGTAGCTGAGCTGCGACTGCAGCGCGGTCTGCACGCGGTTGAAGTCCGCCAGGCCGTTGTTGATGCCGAGGTAGTAGGCCTCGACGCCGGTGTCGCGCGACAGCTTGGTGTTGAGCGACCAGCGCCCGCCGGGGGACAGGTTCCAGCTCAGCGAGCCGGTGACGCCGGTGAAGGAGTCCGAGGTGCTGCGGCTGATCCGCGCGTCCAGGCTGCTGGAGCCCGTGGCCCGCCAGCGCGCGGTGAGGTCGATGTCCTTGCGGTCCCACTCGAAGCCGTTGGACGGCACGCGGCCCTTGGTGTAGCGCCCCGCCACGCCGAAGCGCCACGCGCTGCTGGCGTTGTAGAGCACCCCCAGCGACGACATGTTCTGGCGGTACTCCTGGCTGTCCCAGAGCGCCAGCGAGTAGTCGCGCTCCCGGCGCGAGAACGTGCCTTCCAGCGTGAACGGCGAGAGGTTGGGCAGGCCCAGCCGGATGCTGCCGCCCAGGCTGCGGTCGGTCTGCAGGTTGCGCTCGGTGGTGGGGGCGATGCCGGTGTTGCTGTTGAAGTCGGCCAGGGTGCGTGCGGTGGTGTAGTCCAGCGTGCCGGACAGGTTGCCTGCGGTCTCCCAGTCGAGACCCGTGTCGATGTTGTAGCCGCGGTTGTTCAGGCTGCTGTTGTGCTGGTAGCGCGTGTCGTTGAAGCGCGCGTCGGCATGGACGCGTTGACGACCCAGTCGCGTGTCGGCGCCTGCCAGCAGGCTCAGCGAGGTCAGCTGGTCGCTGTTGGAGGCGGCATTCGAGCGGAACACGTTGTCCGTGTAGTAGTGACCCAGCGAGGCCCCGAGGTACCAGGGGCTGCCGGCATCGCTCTGCGCCCGGACGGTCCCGGAGGCGGCGGCCAGGAGGACGGCCGGCAGGGCCAGGCGGTGGAGTCGCTTCATCGGTGGGGTCCCCTTCTTGTGGTCGTCATCTGCTGTCGTCATCAATAGGCATGGCGATCGAACAGCATCAGCCGGACCGTCCGGACGATGATCTGGAGATCCAGTCCCAGCGACCAGTTGCGCAGGTACTCGAGATCGTATTCGACGCGCGCCTTCATCTTGTCCACGGTGTCCGTCTCGCCGCGCAGGCCGTTGACCTGCGCCCAGCCGGTGATGCCCGGCTTGACCTTGTGGCGGACCATGTAGGCCTTGATGATCTGGCGGTATTCCTCGTTGTGCGCGACCGCGTGCGGGCGCGGTCCGACGATGCTCATGCGTCCCTGCAGCACGTTGATGAACTGCGGCAGCTCGTCCAGCGAGGTCTTGCGGATGAAGGCGCCGAACGGCGTGATGCGCGGGTCGCCCTTGGTCGCCTGCTTGACGACCGCGCCGTTGTCCATCGAGCGCATCGAGCGGAACTTGTAGACCATGATCTCTTCGCCGTCCAGGCCGTTGCGGCGCTGGCGGAAGATCACCGGCCCTGGCGAGCTCATCTTCACGCCGATGGCCAGCATCACCAGGATCGGCGAGATCAGCACCAGGATCAGCGACGCCAGCACGATGTCGCTGATCCGCTTGACGACTTCGTTCACGCCGGTGAACGGCGTTTCCAGGATGCCGACGACGGGCACGCCGTTCACGTCCTGCAAGCGGCCCTGGATGATGCTGATGCCGAAGACGTCGGGCACGAAGAACAGCGACGCGGTCGTGCCCTGCAACTGCTCCAGCAGGCGCAGGATGCGCGGCTGCGAGCCCAGCGGCAGCGTGATGTAGACCTCCCGCACGCCGTGCGTGCGGACGTAGTCGCTGAGCTGCGGCAGCGTGCCCAGCACGCGGCCCAGGCAGTCGGGATGCAGCCGGTCGTCGGTGCGGTCCTCGAAGAAGCCCAGGCAGTCCGCGCCGCCGACGGGGCCGAACTGCAGCGCCCGCGCGACCTTCGCCCCCAGCGGCCCCGCGCCGATGATCACCGCGGTGCGCCGGATCCACGGCTGGCGCGAACGCCAGCGCAGCACGCGCCGGCCGATCTCGACCGCGATGATCTGCGCCAGCGGCGTCAGCAGCGCCCACCACAGCAGCACCGGCCGCTCGAAGTAATGGAAGCTGCTGGTCGCGTAGGCGAACATGCCCAGGATCAGCAGCAGCATCAACCACGAACCGACGATGTCGGTGACGGCACTGGCGGGATGGTCGGCAAAGCGGTTGCGTCCCGGGAAGGTCAGTGCGAACACCAGCATGCACAGCGTGTACGTGGAACGCATCACCGGCTCGCCGAACCAGGCCAGCAGGGTCAGATAGACCAGGACGATCAGTGTCGGTTCCAGGAAGGCCGCGATGAAGGATTGGACCGACTGCGGCGCGCTGTAGAAGGTTCTTTTGTAATTTCGGTCCTCAAACATCACCCAGTGGTCCTTCCCGGCCAAGAGCCGGAAATTCTCGCTCAATAAGTTGCGCGGACTCGTAACCGGACCCCTAGCTTGTCACCGGTTCCGCCGCGGCCGGGCCATTCTCGCGCCCTGCCTACAATCCGCCCCATGCTTCAAGAATGGTCCAAGCTCCTCGCCCCCGCGGTCCAGGATCGCATCACGCTGTTGCTCAACCATGTCATGTCCCGCGAGCCCGTCGCCACCGCGCGCCTGGCCCCGCATACGGGCAAGACCTTGCGACTGCGTCTGGCCGGCTGGCCGGCGATGCTGCCGGCCGCGCCGGATCTGCGCCTGCGCATCACCCCGGCCGGTCTTCTGGAACGGTTGGGCGACGAGGATGCCCCTAGGCAAGAACCGGACCTGCTCATCGAGCTGGACGCGTCCAACCCCGCCGCCGCGGCCTTCGCGGCGCTGTCGGGCGCGCGTCCGGATGTACGGGTGCAGGGCGACGCGCAACTGGCCGGCGACTTCAACTGGCTGATCGACCACGTGCGCTGGGACATCGAGGACGACCTCGCGGCCATCACCGGTCCGGCCGTGGCGCACCAGCTCGGCCGTGTCGGCCGCGCGGCCGCCGGGGCGATGGCGACGCTGGCCCGGCAGGCGGGTCGCTTCATGCCCGACGGCCAGGGCCGGACATGAGCGCCCGGACCGAGATCCGGGCATGAGGTATCTGTCCCGCCTGCTGGTCATCGTCTGGACCCTCTATCGACACGGGCTGGACGAGCTGGCGCTGTCCACGCTCAAGCGCCGGCGGTTCCGCTTCCTGCGCCGGCTGATCACGGTCGGCCGCGCCTGGGACCAACCCCGCGGCATGCGCCTGCGGCTGGCGCTGGAGCGGCTGGGGCCGATCTTCGTCAAGTTCGGCCAGTTGCTGTCCACGCGGCGCGACCTGGTGCCGCCGGACATGATCGAGGAACTGTCCCGGCTGCAGGACAACGTGCCGCCGTTCCCCGCCGAGCTCTCGCGCGAACTGATCGAGCGCGCCTTCGGCCGCCGCATCGAGGAGCTGTTCGCCACCTTCGACGCCGAGCCGGTGGCCAGCGCCTCGATCGCGCAGGTGCACTTCGCGACGCTGCACGACGGGCGTGAAGTCGCCGTCAAGGTGCTGCGGCCGGGCATGCTCGACATCATCGAGGACGACCTGGCGCTGATGCGCACGCTGGCGGGCTGGGTGGAGCGTTTCTCCGCCGACGGCCGACGGCTGAAGCCGCGCGAGGTCGTCGCCGAGTTCAACACCTACCTGCACGACGAGCTGGACCTGGTGCGCGAGGCCGCCAACGCGGCCCAGCTCCGTCGCAACATGCAGGACCTGCAGCTGGTGATGGTGCCGGAGATGATCTGGGAGCTCTGCCGGAGCGAGGTCATCGTGATGGAGCGCATGCGCGGCGTGCCGATCTCGCAGCTGGAGCGGTTGCGCGAGGCGGGCGTGGACATCAGGAAGCTGGCCCGCGACGGGGTGACGATCTTCTTCACGCAGGTGTTCCGCGACGGCTTCTTCCATGCCGACATGCACCCCGGGAACATCCAGGTCAGCCTGGAGCCGCACACCTTCGGCCGTTACATCGCGTTGGACTTCGGGATCATCGGCACGCTGACCGAGGTCGACAAGGACTACTTGGCGCAGAACTTCATCGCCTTCTTCCGCCGCGACTACAAGCGCGTCGCCGAGTTGCACATCGAATCCGGCTGGGTGCCGCCCGAGACCCGCGTCGATGAACTCGAGGGCGCGGTGCGCACCGTCTGCGAGCCGCATTTCGACAAGCCGCTGAAGGACATCTCGCTGGGCCAGGTGTTGATGCGCCTGTTTCAGATCTCCCGCAGATTTAACGTGGAGATTCAGCCTCAGCTGGTTTTGCTGCAAAAAACGCTGCTCAACATTGAAGGTTTGGGCAGGCAGCTCGATCCCGAACTGGACCTCTGGGCGACGGCCAAGCCGTTCCTCGAGCGCTGGATGGACGAGCAGATCGGCTGGCGAGCCTTCCTGCGCCAGTTGAAGAAGGAGGCGCCGCGCTTTGCGCAGATGGTGCCGGAGTTCCCCCGGCTGATGCACGAGGTGCTGCGCCAGCGCGCCGAGGACGGCCATGCCGACCTGACGCGTCAGCTGCTGGTGGAGCAGCGCCGCACCAATCACCTGTTGCAGGCACTGCTGTGGGGCGTGGGCGGCTTCATGCTGGCGCTCGTGCTCACCCAGCTGGCGATGCGCTGGATCGACTGAGGATCGTTCGCCGCGCCGTGGCCACGCAAACCGCCCCTCGTGGGGGCGGTGGACGGGTGGGGAAGGGGCCCCTCGGGGGCTTTCTGGGGAAGCGGAAGGGAAAGCCGGCTTTCGAGTCAGGTCGTGCGTCAGGTCGTGCGTCAGGTCGCGCGTCAGGTGGCGTAGTCGGCGAAGCCCTGCTTCAGGCGCGAGCGCAGCAGCGTCCGCACGCGGTTCACGCGCGAGCGCACCGTGCCGATCGGGATCGCCTGGATCTCGGCGACATCGCGGTAGGACTCCTCCTGCAGGCAGGCCAGGTCGAAGGTGCCTCGCAGGTCGGGCGACAGTCCGGACAGCGTCACGTCGACGATGCCGGCCAGTTGCCGGTAGGCGACCTGCTGGCTGACATCCATCGACGACTCGCGCGGCCGGTGCGCCGATTCGGAATCCATGGCTGTCCATGAAGGCGGCGATGCAGGCGCGCTTTTCCAGGACGTGCGCCGGTACGGGGGCCTGTTCGGCTGCGGGAGCAAGATCGATCATGGCGTTGGCGGATGAAGAGCGGCGCCGTGCGCCGCGGGAGCGGGCGGCGCCGCGCGGCGCCGCCCAGCGGGGAGGTCGACGACTGAACCGTTACCAGCCGAAGCCTCGGCCGAAGCCGCCGCCGAAGCCGCGGAAGCAGTTCGCCATGTTGGCGGCGCAGCTGCCCATGAACGAGCCGCAGAAGCCGGACGCGAAGTCCATGCCGCGGCCGAAGAAGCCGCGCTGGCTGGTCATGGCGCCTTGTTGTCGCATGCCGTCGTTGAGGCCCCTCTGATAGGCCAGTTCCTGTTTCACTGCGTGGATTTCTCCGGACATAAAAGTTCCTTCTTTCTTGATGTTTAAGGGGGGTAGAGCGAGCGCGTCTGGCGCTCGTGAGGGAGACGTCAGCGCATGCTGACCTTGTCGATGAGGGCGATCTGGGCGTTGGCCATTTCGATGCGCATGCCGGTCTTGGCGTTTGCCAATTGCTGCTGCGACTTCATCTGCTGCAGTTCCCCGGCTTCCGCTGCGTTTTCGTCGCTTTGGAACTGGCTCGATTGGGATTGCATCTGCTGATTGGCAAAGTTGCCGTAGTCATAATTCGAGGGCATTGAATTCCTTTCAAAGGCGCGCGCGGCGCTGAAACGATCAGTAGGGGCGACGGAAAGCGGAGTTCGCGGGGCGGGAGGACCCTGGGCAACCCGATGTGAGGTTCCGGGGATAATCCGCGCGCTTTTTTGTGTGTGGACCCCCCACGCGTTTGCATCCCCGCATTCCCAAGGCCCGCTGCCATGCTCCTGACCCTGGTCATCCTCTACCTGCTTGTCACCATCGCGATCGGCCTGTGGGCCGCCAAGCGGGTGAAGAACACGGCGGACTTCGCCATTGCCGGGCGACACCTGCCCTTGGTGATGATCATCACGACGACGTTCGCGACGTGGTTCGGCTCCGAGACCGTGCTGGGCATCCCGGCCAAGTTCGTGCAGACGGGGCTGAACGGCGTCGTGGAGGACCCGTTCGGGGCCGGGTCGTGCCTGATCCTGGTGGGCCTGTTCTTCGCGGCCAAGCTCTACAGGATGACGCTGCTGACGATCAGCGACTACTACCGCGAGCGCTACGGCCGCGTGGTCGAGGTGGTCTGCAGCTTCATCATCATCCTGTCCTACCTCGGCTGGGTGGCGGCGCAGGTGACGGCGCTGGGCCTGGTGTTCAAGCTGCTGTCGGGCGGCGCGATCAGCATCCCCGTGGGCATGATGATCGGCACCGCGTCCATCCTGGCCTACACGCTGTTCGGCGGCATGTGGTCGGTGGCCGTGACCGACTTCATCCAGATGATCATCCTGGTGGTCGGCCTGTCCATCATTGCCTGGTTCGCCGCCGACATGGCCGGCGGCGCCGACAAGGTCATCACGCTGGCCAGCAGCCAGGACATGTTCCGCTTCCTGCCCGAGCCGAGCTTCCACGACATCGTGTTCTTCCTCGGCGCGGCCGTGACGATGATGCTGGGCTCGATCCCGCAGCAGGACGTGTTCCAGCGCGTGATGTCGGCCAAGGACATCAAGGCCGCGACGCGCGGTCCGGTCATCGGCGGCATCTGCTACATCCTGTTCGCCTTCGTGCCGATGTTCATCGTCGTCAGCGCGCTGATCATCATGCCGGAGGCCGCCAAGCAGCTGATCGCCGAGGACCCGCAGCAGGTCATCCCGCGCCTGGTGATGGACCGCATGCCCTTCATCATGCAGGTGATCTTCTTCGGCGCGCTGCTGTCGGCGCTGAAGTCGACCGCCTCGGCCACGCTGCTGGCGCCGTCGGTGACCTTCGTCGAGAACATCTGGCGCCAGTTCTTCCCGCGCGTCTCGGACAAGCAGGAACTGCGCACGATGCGCATCGCGGTGCTGCTGTTCTCGGTCTGCGTCTGCGGCTACGCGATCGCGCTGCAGGGCACCTCGATCTACGAGATGGTCTCCAGCGCCTACCAGGTCACCCTGGTCGGCGCCTTCGTCCCGCTGGTCTTCGGCCTGTACTGGCAGCGCGCGACGACGCAGGGGGCCATCTTCGCGATCGTGCTGGGCGTGATCACCTGGCTGCTGTTCCTCGTGACGCCCGCGGGCGAGCAGTTCCCGGCGCAGCTGGCGGGCCTGCTGGCGGGCATCGTCGGCATGCTGGTCGGGTCGCTGGGGCCGCAGGCGATCCGGGATTCCCACGGATCGCACCACCGCCTGGCCGGCGGGGCCTGAGCCCGGAGCGGGCCCGGCGAGCCCGGCAGGCGCCGGGCAAGAGGGCAGCATGAGGCGGGCATGAGTCGGGCATGAGTCAGCCGTCAGCGGCGCCCTCTATATAATTTCGGGTTTTTGACCCGGTAGTCCCCACAACATGCCGATCTACGCTTACCGCTGCGGCGCCTGCGGCCACGCCAAAGACGTGCTGCAGAAGCTGTCCGACGCCCCGCTGACCGTCTGCCCCGCCTGTGGCGCGGAGAGCTTCTCGAAGCAGGTGACCGCCGCCGGCTTCCAGTTGAAGGGATCCGGCTGGTACGCGACCGACTTCCGGGGCGGCTCGACCGCGGCCGCGGCGACGTCCGCCGCCGCGCCGGCCGCCGGAGCCGAAGGCGCGTCGACGTCGGGCGGTGCTCCCGCCGCCGCGTCCGAGTCGTCCTCCGGCTCGGCGTCGTCGTCGGGCACGGCCTGCGGCGGCTCCTGCGCCTGCCACTGAGATCGAGGCCCGGACCCAGGCATGCGCAAGTACATCATCACCGGCCTGCTGGTCTGGCTCCCGCTCGCGATCACCGTCTGGGTGCTCCTCTGGGTGCTCGGCATGATCGACGGCGTCTTCATGTGGCTGCTGTCGGCCGTCGGCGCGGTGCTGCCGCTGGCCGCCCAGGAATCGCTCAAGCAGCTGCACGACATCCCCGGCCTGGGGGTGGTCGTCATGGTCGCGCTGCTGATGCTGACCGGCATGTTCGTCGCGAACATCTTCGGCCAGTGGTGGCTGCGCCAGTGGGACCGGCTGCTCTACAAGATCCCCATCGTCAAGAGCATCTACAGCTCGGTCAAGCAGGTCTCGGACACGCTGTTCTCGTCCAGCGGCAACGCCTTCCGCGAGGCGGTGCTGGTGCCGTATCCGCACCAGGGTTCCTGGACCATCGCCTTCGTCACCGGCACGCCGCGCGGCGAGGTCGCCCAGCAGCTGGGCACGCTCAGCGGCGCCGAGGCCGACGAGCACGTGGCGCTGTACGTGCCCACGACGCCCAACCCGACCTCGGGCTTCTTCCTGATGATGCCCCGGGCGCAGTTGCGGCCTTTGGCGATGAGCGTGGACGAAGCGCTCAAATACATCATCTCGATGGGCGTCGTCGCTCCTCAAGGGGATCCCGCGATCGTCCTGCCGAGCGAAGCCACCCGAAATTGACCGGGCTGAGCGCCCCGGCAAGCGCTCAGTCCTGAGGGTCCGCAGGACCCCGCCAGCGCCCTTTTGAATCGCTGGCCGCGCCCGTCGTCGAGCCCCGTGCCGACAACGTCTTGAAGGCGCGCCGCCAGCCCCGCCCCGAACACTGAAGAATTTCCGGAGAACCCCCATGCGTACCTGCTATGCCGGCCAAGTCAGCGAGAAGCTGCTGGACCAGACCGTGACCCTGATGGGCTGGGCCCATCGCAGCCGCGACCACGGCGGCGTCATCTTCATCGAACTGCGCGACCGCGAAGGCCTCGTGCAGGTCGTCTGCGACCCCGACCGCCCCGAGATGTTCAAGGTGGCCGAAAGCGTGCGCAGCGAGTTCTGCATCAAGGTCGTCGGCAAGGTGCGCGCGCGCCCGGCCGACAAGCAGAACGCCAACGTCGCCAGCGGCAAGGTCGAAGTCCTGTGCCATGAGCTGGAAGTGCTGAACCCGTCGGTGACGCCGGCCTTCCCGCTGGACGATGAGAACATCTCCGAGACCACGCGCCTGACGCACCGCGTGCTGGACCTGCGCCGCCCGTACATGCAGAACAACCTGATGCTGCGCTACCGCGTGGCGATGGAAGCGCGCAAGTTCCTGGACGAGCACGGCTTCGTCGACATCGAGACGCCGATGCTCACGAAGAGCACCCCGGAAGGCGCCCGCGACTACCTGGTCCCGTCGCGTGTCCATGACGGCATGTTCTTCGCGCTGCCGCAGTCGCCGCAGCTGTTCAAGCAGCTGCTGATGGTGGCGGGCTTCGACCGCTACTACCAGATCACGAAGTGCTTCCGCGACGAGGACCTGCGCGCCGACCGCCAGCCCGAGTTCACGCAGATCGACATCGAGACCTCGTTCCTGGGCGAGGAAGAGATCCGCGCGATGTTCGAGGGCATGATCCGCCACGTCTTCCGCAAGGCGCTGAATGTCGAGCTGGGCGACTACCCGGTGATGAAGTACGCCGAGGCGATGCACCGCTTCGGCTCCGACAAGCCGGACCTGCGCGTCAAGCTCGAGTTCACCGAGCTGACCGACGTGATGGGCGACGTCGACTTCAAGGTCTTCTCCGGCCCGGCCACGACGCCCGGCGGTCGCGTGGTCGCGCTGCGCGTGCCCGGCGGCGCACAGATGAGCCGCGGCGAGATCGACAGCTACACCGAGTTCGTCAAGATCTACGGCGCCAAGGGCCTGGCCTGGATCAAGGTCAACGAGACGGCCAAGGGCCGCGAGGGCCTGCAGTCCCCGATCGTGAAGAACCTGCACGACAAGGCGGTCGCGGACATCCTGTCGCGCACCGGCGCGCAGGACGGCGACCTGATCTTCTTCGGCGCGGACAAGGCCAAGGTCGTCAACGACGCGATCGGCGGGCTGCGCCTGAAGATCGGTCACAGCGAGTTCGGCAAGACCAGCGGCCTGTTCGAGGACAAGTGGGCGCCGCTGTGGGTCGTCGACTTCCCGATGTTCGAGGAAGACGAGGAGAACAAGCGCTGGGCCGCCGTGCACCACCCGTTCACCGCGCCGAAGGACGGCCATGAGGACCTGATGGTCACGGATCCGGGCAAGTGCGTGGCCAAGGCCTACGACATGGTGCTCAACGGCTGGGAGCTGGGCGGCGGTTCGGTGCGGATCCACAAGGCCGACGTGCAGGCCAAGGTCTTCGAGGCGCTCAACATCAGCCCCGAGGAACAGCGCGTGAAGTTCGGCTTCCTGCTGGACGCGCTGCAGTACGGCGCGCCGCCGCACGGTGGCCTGGCCTTCGGCCTGGACCGCCTGGTGACGCTGATGACCAAGGCCGAGTCGATCCGCGACGTGATCGCGTTCCCGAAGACGCAGCGCGCGCAGTGCCTGCTGACCGGCGCGCCGTCCTTCGTCGACGAGAAACAGCTGCGCGAGCTGCACATCCGCCTGCGCAACCCGGGCGCCGCGACGGCCTGACGATCGCCCACCGGTGGCGCTGAAGGCGCCGCCGCACGAAGCACAACGCCCCGAGGCTCAAGCCGTCGGGGCGTTGTCTTTTCAATCCGGACCCATCAATCGAGCTTGAGCCTGTATCCGTATCGGAACGATTCGACGCTGGTGGGTGTGTCGGCGCCGCGGCCCTGCAGACTGCGTTCGCGCGAAGGGCCGTAGTTGATGCCGGGAGCGCCGGTCTGTTGATCGCCGACGAGTCGCGTGTCGTGGTGGCGCAGGACGGTCCGGGTTTCCACCGTCGTGTTGCCCGACGAGGACGTCACGGTGCGATGCTCGAGGACATCGCCGTCGACGCCGCGCTCCCGGCTCGTGACCTCGGTGCCGGCGAACGTCGAGCGCGTCGGTCCACGGGTCAGGAGGCGCGTGACGAGGGGCGGTCGATGCAGGCTCGACGCGGGGCCGGCCAGCTTGTTGTGCTGGGCGGCGGACGCGACCGGATGCGCCGGGATCGGCGGCGTCTCCGCTTTCGCCGGCAGGACGATGACCAGGCCGAAGATCGCGGCGGTGATCACCGTGGACAGGACGATGGCGCAGGCGGCGCGGGTGGGCTGGAGAGGCGGTGTTGTCATGTGCATGGGGATGTCGAACAGAGATGGCGATCCTCCTGTTTTGACGTGATCCCCTTCAATGGCACGAGTGAGTGAGAGTGGGTCCTCTACCGACTTGAATGAGTGTGCTCAACCCGGTTATCAGTCGGAATCGTTGAAAGAGCGCCCCGGGCGGCGTGATCCATCGGGGCGTTTATGCTCCGGTCGTTCCCCGCAGCGGGGCGGCATTGAACGGGACGGACATGGCGACGGGCGAGCGAGGCGAACGCGGGAGCAAGGGCAGGGACGGGCGCACGCGGCAGGCGGGCGCACGACGCGGCACCGGTGCGGGGGGACGCCTGCCCTTGACGCCGCAGGCGCGCTGGGAACGGCTGGTGATGCGTCGCCCCGGCCTGGCCCTGCCGCGGCTGCAGCGCCTGATCGCGCGCGAGGGCGAGCCGCCGTTCCAGGCCCTGCTCGGCGCCTTCTTCATCCTTGAGCGCTGGGGCCGCGGACCGGAACTGCAGGCCGAACTGGAACGCGCCATCGCCCGCGCGTTGCAGCACCGGCTGCTGGAGGAGGCGGCGGAGCTCAGCGAGGCGCTGGGCCGCATGCACTACCAGCGCGGCGACTACGTCCAGGCCTGCAACGCCTGGAGCCAGACGCTGGAGCTGGCCGACGACGAGACCCGCTGGGCCTGCCTGGCCCGGATCGGCCTGGCGCACCTGTGTTTCGCGCTCGGCGACTGGGCGCGCGGCGGCCGGGTGCTGGATCAAGCCGAGCTGCACTATCCGCAGCTGGGCGACGACCCCTACATGCGCTCCAAGATCGCGCTGAACCGCGCCGTCTCGCTGCGCGCGACGCAGGGCCCGCAGGCCGCGCTGCCGCGCCTGGACGAGGCCCGCGCCGACGCGCGCGCCGTCGGCCACCGCGACTACGAGGCCGAGGCGATGTGGCACCACGCGCGCTGCGCGCGCGACAGCGGCGCGGTGGAGCACGCCCTGACCCTGGCGGCGGAGGCGGAAGATCTTTCGCGGCGCTGCCGCTACCGCTGGTTGCAGGCGCAGACGCTGCTGCTGATCAGCGAGCTGCGACGCGGGACCGAGGCCGTGCCGCCCGCGCAGCAGGCGCTCGCGCTGGGCGAGGAGATCCAGTCGAGGTCCTTGCAGGCAGCGGCGCACGGGCGGCTGGGACAGCTGATGGCGGAGCAGGAGCAGCTCGGGCCGAGCTGGTATCACCAGCAGCAGCGGCAGCGCCTGGAGGCGACGCTCGGGCAGACGGAACTGCCGGCGCGGCTGGAACAGCTCGCGCGCTTCGACACGGATCCGCACGGTGCGGAAGGATTGCTGCTGACGCTGGGACGTTCCGGCGCGGCGGTGGCGACGACCGCGGACGTCGAATCGCAATGGGGCCAGGCGCGGCCGCGGCTGTTGGAAGCCTTGGCGCTGACGGGCCTGGATCTGCGCTGGACCGCGGGGGGCTCCGCCTCGCTCGTGGGCGCCGCGGCGCGCGCGGGCCGCTCGTCGCAGACGCTGTCGCTGAGGAACGCGGCCGGCGCGGTGGTCGGGGAACTGGTGCTGGAACGGGCGGAAGGCGCCGTCTGGTCGCGCGCCGACCGCAGCCGGGCCGAGCGGCTCGCCGGCTGGCTGCAGCGCCTGATCGCCCAACTGCCCGCGCCGCAGGCGCCGGGCGGCACGTCCGATGCCGCCGACCCGGGGGCGCAGGCGCGGACGCTGGTGGCGGTGCTGGAGCGGCTCGCCAGCAGCCCCGGCGATGCCGCGGACGCCGACGCGGGACGTGCCGGTCTGACGGAAGCGCTCGAGCTCGCGCGGCGGCTCGCCGCGCGGCTCGCCTGAGCCGACGTCCTGACGTGCCTGGCGGAACGCGCTTCGCGGGACGCGGTCACCAGATGGCGAGGCTCGACGTCAGCACGCGTTGAAGCCAGCTGCGGCGGGCCGCGTCTGATACCTCGCCCTTGCCGGCGATCTCCATCCTCGCATTGACGACGTCCGCGGACTGGACCTGGTTGCCCGTTCGGATGTCCTGCGGATTGACGACGCCCGAGAAGCGCAGCGTCTGCAGCCCGCCGTTCATCGCGATGCTGCGCTCGCCGGCCACGACGAGGTGGCCGTTGGGCAGCACGTTGATCACGGAGACGGCCATCTGTCCGCTCAGGCTGCCGCTGGCCTCGGTATCGCCGGAGCCCTTGTACGAATCGCTGCCCGACGCGGTGGCGTCGGCCTTGAGCAGACGGTCGACGATGCCGACGTTGCTGGAGCCGCCCGGTCCCTTGACCGCGAGCTTGTTGTCGCGGCTGGTGTCGGTCTTGCTCTTCTGCGTGGCGCTGAGCGACTCGCTGATGGCGACCTTCAGCGAATCGCCGACCTGGCGCGCGCGGCGCTCGGTGGTGAAGAGCGAGGCCGCGGCCATGCCGGGCTGGTAGATCGCGCCGTTGTTGACGCGCTCGACATAGGCGCCGTCCCGGCACCGGCATCACCTGCACCGGACCCTGGACCAGCGCGTCGTGCGAGGCGCAGGCGCTCAGGACCGCGGCGCCCAGCAGCGCCAACAGCCGCGGCAACAGCAATGACGCCAGCAGTGATGGCAGGAGCATGCCGCGTCGCGCGGCCGTGGAGACGTTGACCATGATTCCCTCGTCGATGCGATCGTTGTTCTGGAGTTCTTCCGGGCGCGGTCCTGATGTCCGGCGCCGCGCTCAGCCTTCGAAGCCGGTCAGCAGCGCCCGCACCACCGGCGCGAGCTTGTTGCGCGTGCTGGCCCACTTGCCCATGCCCAGCGCCGCGTCGTCGCTGCGGTAGCTGCTGGCGGCCATCAGGCGGCCGCCGGCGTCGTGCAGGCTCAGCGTCGCCTGCGCGAGGTAGGGCCGGATCTGGTCCGACAGCGGCGGCCTGTCCCACTGCTGCAGGCCCTGGTAGTGCACCCAGGCGGGGCAGGCCTCGTCGCCGGGCCGCACGCCGGCTTCGAAGACGCGGGCCTGGACCTCGTGCTCGCGCAGTTCGGCGATCAGCGCCGGGACGAATTCGGGCAGCGCGAGCGAGCGGTTGTATTCGATGCAGACGCGCTCCGGCAGCGCCGCGTCGTGGAACACCGTCTGCGTCGCCCGCGTCGGCCCCTGGCCGATCGCCATCGTCGCCATGCCGGCCGTCGCCTTGGCCAGCTCGACGGTGGGCATCGGGCTCAGCAGCGAGCAGCCGGCCAGCGGCATCGCGGTGCCGATCACGAGCGCGGTCGTGAAGACGCCGGCGAGCGCGCGGGCACTGGCGCGGGCCCGGGCAACGGCGCGGGCCACGGCGACGGCGCTGGCCAGGGCGACGGCGGCGCGCATGGTCAGAGGATCTCGTCGATCAGCGCCTTGCCCGCGACGGCGCCCGCGGCGAGGTAGCCGCCGACGGTGCTGCCGAACTCGCCGGCTTCCTTCATGACCGTGCTGGTGCCGCTGGCGACGGAATCCCTCACGTCGCCGGCCAGCTCCTTCACCTCGGACAGGCCGGTCGAGATCGCGTGGCCCACGTCCTTGGCGCCGTCCTCGAGCGCCTGCAGGCCTTCCTCGCTCCAATGCACGACGGTGCTGACGGCGTTCTCGCCGCCCTGATACGCGGCCTGCGCCAGGCCGATCGCGCCGGCGGCGACGGTGCCGTACTCGCGGGCGTTGATCTCGAAGCTGCCGCTCGGGCGGTTCACGAGTTGACGGGAGGCGACCAGCGGAGCGCCGGTGCCGGTCGTGGTGGGGACGGTGGACATGACTTCTCCTGGGTGGTGGTGACGATGGAAGCCATTCTTCCGGGGGCCGGCACGGCGGATGCCCTCATGAACAGCGGCGTCCGACGGCTCTACAAACTTTCTATATTTCCTGCCGCACATCTGCCGACGCCGTTGTTCGCCGACTGTGAACAAGCGTTGCCCGCGCACGCGGCCCGCGTGTCAGGCACCGCGATGCGCCCGTTCGTGTCGGCTGTTTGTCGCGCGTGTGGGAGTCCATGTCGGCGGCGTGCCAGGCCCGGCACACGCCGGCCGCGCCATGACCCTGGGATATGCTTGCCTGCTATGAGCGACGTGCCTCTCGCCCCTGCCGCCACCCCGCTCCCGGCCGCCGCCGAAACGGTCACTGCCGAAACGGCCGACGCCGAACCGGCCGCGCGCGCCTACAAGATCCCCGAGTCCGTGCTGGTCGTGATCCACACCGACGCGTTGGACGTGCTGATGCTGGAACGGGCCGACCGGCCCGGTTTCTGGCAGTGCGTGACCGGGTCGAAGGACACGCCCGACGAGCCCTTGAGCGAGACCGCCCGGCGCGAGGTGCTGGAGGAAACCGGCATCCGCGTGCAAGACCTGGCCCCGGCGGCGCTCGTCGACTGGCAGGTGGCCAACGTCTACGACATCTACCCGGTCTGGCGCCACCGCTACGCGCCGGGCGTGACGCGCAACACCGAACATGTCTTCGGCCTGACGGTGCCGTCGGGCACGGCGGTGACGCTGGCGCCGCGCGAGCACCTCGATTTCCGCTGGCTGCCGTGGCGCGAGGCGGCGGACCTGTGCTTCTCGCCGTCCAACGCGGAAGCCATCCTCCAACTGCCCGCCCACATCGCGTCGATCCGGGCGCGCCACGAAAAGGCCGCGCCATGATCCGCCGAACGCCGCGTCACGCGGCCCTGACCAATTCGGCGACCACGGACACCTCGCCCGCCGACAGCGTCGGCCGCCTGCGCGTCGCGACCTACAACATCCACAAGGGCGTGCGCGGGATGGGCCCGGGCAAGCGGCTGGAGATCCACAACCTCGGCATGGGCGTGCAGGCGCTGGACGCGGACCTGGTGTTCCTGCAGGAGGTCCGGCTGTTCCATCACCGCGAGGCGCGCCAGTTCGACCGCAGCTGGTTCGGCTGGCCGGAGCAGGGGCAGGCGGAGTTCCTCGCGCCGGAAGGCTACGAGGTGGCCTACCGCACCAACGCGGTCACGCGCCACGGCGAGCACGGCAATGCGCTGCTGTCGCGTTATCCGCTGGGAGACATCGGCCATCACGACGTGTCGGACCACCGCTTCGAGCAGCGCGGCCTGCTGCACGTGCCGGTGCATTGGCAGGGCACCGAGGTGCACGCGGTGGTGGCGCACCTGGGCCTGATCCATGGCAGCCGCGTGCGCCAGATCCAGAAGCTGGCGGCCTTCATCGAGGACCACGTGCCGCACGGCGCGCCGCTGGTGGTGGCCGGCGACTTCAACGACTGGGGCGAGCGGCTGGACGAGCCCATGCGCGCGACCGGCCTGGGCCGGGCGATGCTGCCCGGCGCGAAGCGCTCGCTGCCGACCTTCCCGTCGCGGGTGCCGGTGTTCTCGCTGGACCGGATCTACATGCGCGGCCTGCGCTGCGTCGACATGAAGGTCCCGCGCGGTCCGGCGTGGGCGCGCATGTCCGACCACCTGCCGCTGCTCGCCGAGCTCGTGCTGACTTGAAGCGGCCGCAGGAACCCCTCTTTCCCTGGACCCTCGGGTCCCAGCCCAGCTTCACCGGCGGGAACGCGGTGCGGCTGCTGTGCGGCGGCGATGCGCTGTTCCCGGCGCAGATCGAGGCGATCGATCGGGCCGAGCAGGAGGTCTGGCTCGCGACCTATATCTTCCACGACGACGAGGCCGGTGCCGCGACCGTGGCGGCGCTGAAGCGCGCCGCGTTACGCGGCGTGCGGGTGAGGGTGGTGGTGGACGGCTTCGGCTCGAAGGGCAGCCTGGGCTGGCTGCGGGGGGAAGTCGACGGCACGCCGGTGGCGCTGGCGGTGTTCCGTCCGATCGACCGGTGGTGGAACTGGCTGCATCCCGGTCAATTGCGGCGGCTGCACCAGAAGCTGTGCGTGGTCGATGGTCGCGTGGGGTTCGTCGGCGGCATCAACGTGATCGACGACCGCGTCGACCTCCACCACGGCCGCACCGAGACGCCGCGGCTGGACTTCGCCGTCAGCGTCGGCGGGCCCGCGGTGCGGGCCATCGAGCAGGCGGCGCGTGCCGTGTGGACGCGCGCGTGGCTGGGCCACGACTTCGGCGACGAGATGCGGGCGATGATCCGCAGCGCTTCGCCGGCGCGGCGCGCGAAGCGCCTGATGCGGCGCATCCGGATGCCGCGCGGGGAACACCGCCGGCGCGACCCCACCCGCCTGCCGCCGGTGCGCGCGGCCTTCGTGCTGCGCGACAACCTGCGCCAGCGCCGAACCATCGAGCGCGCCTACGTCGACGCGATCCGCGCCGCGACCGCCCGCGTGGACCTGATCACGCCGTACTTCTATCCGGGGCAGCGCTTCCGTCGCGCCCTGAAGGACGCGGCGCAGCGCGGGGTCCAGGTGCGGCTGCTGCTCCAGGGCAAGGTCGACTACCGGATCGCCGCGCTGGCCGCGCATGCGCTCTATGACGAGCTGCTCGGGCACGGCGTCCAGATCTACGAGTACACGCCGGCCTTCCTGCACGCCAAGATCTGCGTCGTCGACAACGACTGGGCCACCATCGGCAGCTCCAACATCGATCCGCTGTCGTTGCTGCTCAACCTCGAAGCCAACGTCGTCGTGCGCGACGCCGCCTTCGCGGGCGATGTCGCGCGAGAGTTCGATGCGGCGGTGGCGAAGTCCCACCGCGTCGAGCCGACGGCCGGGCGCGGGCTGCGGGGCTTCCTCGGCCGCGCGCTCGTCGCGTGGGTCGCCTACGTCTACCTGCGGGTGGCGGGGGCGACCGGGCGCTACTGACGCGGGTCTGACTCCCTCTCCCGCTTGCGGGAGAGGGCAGGGGTGAGGGCCAGCAGCCTCACGCACGAACCAAAAGCGCTATTGACTGCGGGTCGCCAAGCGCGGGCTCTCCACGCATCAGGGGGCGTCCCTCCGGGAACCCCCAGAAGCATTCCGGCCCCACTCCCTCTCGCTGACTCCGTCGGTCTGGGACCGATGGTTGCGAGGGCTACTTGGTGTAGGTGCCGGGGCCCGGCGGCATCGACGGCCGCACGCCGGTGGGGAAGGGATCCTGCTGCGTCTTGTTGCCGTTGCTCGCCGGCGCATTGAACTGCTTGTCGACGAATCTCAGCATCGGCTCGACGCGCGCCGCCCAACTGCCCTCGTCATGTCCGGCACCCTCGGCTTCGAGGTAACCGATGTCGGCGCCGGCCCAGCCTCGCGCGGACAGCACCGAGCGCAGCTTGCGCAGCTGCTTGATCGAGTCCGGACCTTCGTTCGTGCCCATGTCCAGCCACAGCTTCGGTCGCGGCAGCGACATCGGCAGCGGGGTCTTCTGCGTGTCGCGGATCGGGAACTCGTCGTCCCACCACAGCGACGGCGACACCACCAGCGCCGTGCCGAAGACGTCGCCGTGATGCACCGCCAGCCACAGGCTCATGATGCCGCCCAGCGAGGAGCCGCCCACCGCCGTGTGCGCCGCGTCGGGCAGCGTGCGGTAGCGCGCGTCGATCGACGGCTTGAGCTGCTCGATCAGGTAGCGCGCGTAGGCCGGCGCGAGACCGCCCCGCGTCTGGCCCTCGTACGTCCTCGCCGTCGCGGTGTACTCGTCGATGCGGCGCGAGGTGTTGTTGACCGCCACGATGATCAGCGGCTGGATCTGGCCATCGACGACCAGGCGTTGCGCGGTCTCGTCGACCTGCCACTCGGCGCCCGCCGCGGCGGCGTCGAAGACGTTCTGGCCATCGTGGAGGTAGAGCACGGGGTAGCGGCGCTCGGTGTTGCGCTCGTAGTCGGGCGGCAGCCAGACCTGCACCGGACGCTGCGCGACGAAGTTGCCGGGCAGCGGCGCCAGCCGCTCGATCGTGCCGGCGCGGCTCAGCGAGATCGGCGCGCCCGGCGCGTTGAACGCGCGCGTGACGCGCACCTCGTCGGAGACCAGTTCCAGCGACCGGTTGGAGCCGGTCTCCCAGTCGCCTTCGGGATCGTTCTGGCCGGGGTGCTCGACGTGGAACTTGTAGGGCACGTTGCCGCCGGCCGGGATGCGCTCGAAGACGGCGGTGGCGCTGTACCAGCCCTCGCGTCCCAGGCCCGCGGCCGGCGCGACCAGCGAGCGCCCCCAGTTGAGCGGCGCCGCGCCGCCGCGCACGCCGACGATGTCCTTGGCGGGATCGAAGCGGCCGGCGGCGATCTCCTCGCGCATGTCGATGTCGAAGACGACCTTGGTCGCGGCGAAGGCGTGCGGCGCGACGAGCATCGCCGCGATCAGCAGCAACAGGCCCGCAACGAAGCGCACAAGCTGGGGCGAGGCGCGTTCCGGCACGGGCAGGGTGGAAACGCGAACGGCGCGCGGAGAGCGCGCCGTCGAGGCGGTGTGTGGCATGCGGGACTCGCGAGGCAGTGGCGGGCGAGGCCCGCCGAGGCCTCGGATATTAGTCCAGCACGACCATCTCCGTGCGCGCGCGCAGCAGCGCGGCCGGACCGCGCGGGCCGTCGTCGTTGACCAGCACGAAGGCGCGCTCGATGTCGGGCGCCAGGTAGTGGTCGGTGGGCATCGCCGGGCAGCGCTCGCGCAGCAGCGCGTGCACGTCCTCCAGCGGCGCGGAGCTGCGCAGCGGCCGCAGGAACTCGATGCCCTGCGCGGCGGCCAGCAGTTCGATGGCGACGATGTGCGCGGTGTTGTCCAGCATCGGCCCCAGGCGACGGGCGCCGAAGGTGGCCATCGAGACGTGGTCCTCCTGGTTGGCGGAGGTCGGCAGGCTGTCGACGCTCGCCGGATGCGCGAGCGACTTGTTCTCGCTGGCCAGCGCCGCGGCGGTGACGTGCGCGATCATGAAGCCGGAGTTCAGGCCGGCGTTCTCGGTCAGGAAGGCGGGCAGGCGCGAGACGCCGGTGTCGATCAGCATCGCGATGCGACGCTCGGCGATGGCGCCGACTTCGGCGATCGCGCAGGCCAGCGCGTCGGCGGCCAGCGCCACCGGCTCCGCGTGGAAGTTGCCGCCGGAGACCATCGCGGCGGGGCCGTCCTCCGACGCGAACACCAGCGGGTTGTCCGTCACCGCGTTGGCCTCGCGCAGCAGCACGTCGCGGACGTAGCGCGACTGGTCCAGGCAGGCGCCCATGACCTGCGGCTGGCAGCGCAGGCAGTACGGGTCCTGCACGCGGTCGTCGCCGTCGCGATGCGACTGGCGGATCGGGCTGCCGGCGAGCAGCGCGCGGTAGGCGGCCGCGGCCTCGATCTGGCCGGGCTGGCCGCGCACCTCATGGATGCGGGGATCGAAGGGACCGTCGCTGCCGCGCGCGGCGTCCAGGCTCAGCGCGCCGCTGACGACAGCGGCGGCGTAGACGGTCTCGAAGCGCAGCAGGCCTTCCAGCGCCAGCGCCGTCGAGGTCTGCGTGCCGTTGATCAGCGCCAGGCCTTCCTTGGCCTCGAGCACCAAAGGCTTCAGGCCGGCCTTCTCCAGCGCCGCCAGCGCGGGCTGGCGCTGGCCGTCGACCAGCATCTCGCCTTCGCCCATCAGCGCCAGCGTCATGTGCGACAGCGGCGCCAGGTCGCCCGACGCGCCCACCGAGCCTTGCGCCGGCACGTAGGGCACGAGGCCGGCGTTGAAGGCGTCGAGGATGCTCTGCACCACCGATTCGCGCACGCCGGAGAAACCGCGCGCCAGCGAGGCGGCCTTCGTCGCCAGCATCAGCCGCACGACCGGCGGCGCCAGCGGCGCGCCGACGCCGACGCAGTGCGAGCGGATCAGGTTGCGCTGCAGGGCGGCCAGTTCGTCCTTGCCGATGCGCTTGGACGCGAGCTTGCCGAAGCCGGTGTTGACGCCGTAGACCGGGTCGTCGCCGGCCGCGGCGGCCTGCACGACGGCGGCGCCGCGGCGGATCGCCGGCCAGGCGCCGGCGTGCAGCGCGAGCGTCACGCCGCCGGCGCGGATGCGGCGAAGCTGCTCCAGCGAGAGCTTGCCGGGGATGAGTTCAAGGGAGGTCGTCATGGGATCTCGGATCGAAGTCTGAGCGGAGTCTGGGGCGGGCGGGTTCAGGAGACGCGGGGCCGGGCCGGCAGGGGCTCAGCGGCCCAGCATCGGCAGCTTCAGGCCGCGCTCCTGCGCGGTCTTCTCCGCCAGCTCGTAGCCCGCGTCGGCGTGGCGCATGACGCCGGTGCCGGGGTCGTTCCACAGCACGCGGGAGAGGCGCTTGTCGGCCGCTTCCGTGCCGTCGCACACGATCACCACGCCGCTGTGCTGCGAGTAGCCCATGCCCACGCCGCCGCCGTGATGCAGCGAGACCCAGGTCGCGCCGCCGGCGGTGTTGAGCATGGCGTTGAGCAGCGGCCAGTCGGAGACGGCGTCGGAACCGTCCCGCATCGATTCGGTCTCGCGGTTGGGGCTGGCCACCGAGCCGGAGTCCAGGTGGTCGCGGCCGATGACGATCGGCGCCTTCAGCTCGCCGGTGCGGACCATCTCGTTGAAGGCCAGGCCGGCCTTGTGACGCTCGCCCAGGCCCAGCCAGCAGATGCGCGCGGGCAGACCCTGGAAGGCGATGCGCTCGCGCGCCATGTCCAGCCAGCGGTGCACGCCGGCATGGTGCGGGAACAGTTCCTTGATCTTGGCGTCGGTCTTGTAGATGTCCTCCGGATCGCCGGACAGCGCGACCCAGCGGAACGGGCCGCGGCCTTCGCAGAACTGCGGGCGCACGTAGGCGGGCACGAAGCCGGGGAAGTCGAAGGCGTTCTTCACGCCCTGGTCGAAGGCGACCTGGCGGATGTTGTTGCCGTAGTCGACGGTCGCGATGCCCATGGCCTGGAAGTCCAGCATCGCCTGCACATGCACCGCGCAGCCGCGCGCGGCGGCGGCCTTCAGGTCGGCGTGCTTGGCCGGATCGGCGGCCGCGGCCTTCCATTGCTCGACGCTCCAGCCCACCGGCAGGTAGCCGTTGATCAGGTCGTGCGCCGAGGTCTGGTCGGTGACCAGGTCCGGCTTGATCGCGCTGCCGGCCTTCACGCGCGCGACCAGCGCGGGCAGGACCTCCGCCGCGTTGCCCAGCAGGGCGATGGAGACGGCCTTCTTCTCGGCCGTGTACCTGGCGATGCGCGCCAGCGCGTCGTCGAGGTCCGTCGCCTGCTCGTCGACGTAGCGCGTCTTGAGGCGGAAATCGATGCGCGACTGCTGGCACTCGATGGTCAGCGAGCAGGCGCCGGCGAAGGTCGCCGCCAGCGGCTGCGCGCCGCCCATGCCGCCCAGGCCCGCGGTCAGCACCCAGCGGCCGACCATGTCGCCGCCGAAGTGCTGGCGGCCAGCTTCCGCGAAGGTCTCGTACGTGCCCTGCACGATGCCCTGCGAGCCGATGTAGATCCACGAGCCGGCCGTCATCTGGCCGTACATCATCAGGCCCTTGCGGTCGAGCTCGTTGAAGTGCTCCCAGTTCGCCCACGCCGGCACGAGGTTGGAGTTGGCCAGCAGCACGCGCGGCGCGTCGACATGCGACGGGAACACGCCGACCGGCTTGCCCGACTGGATCAGCAGCGTCTCGTCCTCGTTGAGGTTTTTCAGCGAGCTCAGGATCTGCTCGAAGCAGTCCCAGTTGCGCGCCGCCTTGCCGATGCCGCCGTAGACCACGAGCGCATCGGGGTTCTCCGCCACGGCCGGATCCAGGTTGTTCTGGATCATCCGGTAGGCGGCCTCGATCAGCCAGTTCTTGCAGCTCAGCTGCGTGCCGGTGGGGGCGCGCACCGGGCGCGGCTGGGCGGAGTGGATGGGCGTCGTGGTCGTCGGTGTCGTCGTCATCGAGATCTCCTGGTCTGAGCTGCGAGGTCCGGCCGCCGTGGATGGCTCGGCCGGCCGGTGCTGTGCGGTCCGATGGGGCGCGATCATAGGATCGCTTTCCGTGGTTGTCTATACAAGTACAGTCAAGTAGGATGCCGCCCCATGGCGACCCCCTCATCGAGCCCGGGCGGCGGCGGTCCCGCGCCGCAATACCTGAAGGTGAAGACGCATCTGCGCAAAGGCATCGCCAGCGGACGCTGGCGCCCGGGCGAGCGCCTGCCGTCCGAGGCGGAACTGACCGGGACCTTCGGCGTCAGCCGGATGACGGTGAACCGCGCGCTGCGCGAGTTGCATCAGGAAGGCATGATCGACCGCGTGCAGGGCGTGGGCACCTTCGTCGCGGAGCTGCACCGGATCGCCTCGACGCTGACGGTGCGCGACGTGCATGAGGAGATCGCCGAGCGCGGTCACCGGCACGAGGCCAAGGTCCATGTGCTGGAGACCTTGAAGGCGAGCGCCGAACAGGCCTCGATGCTCGGCCTGCGCACCGGCGCGACGCTGTTCCACAGCGTCATCGTGCACCGCGAGAACGGCATCGCGATCCAGTGCGAGGATCGCCTCGTCAATCCGGCCTGCGCCCCGGGCTACATGGACCAGGATTTCGAGCGCGTGACCCCGACGCATTACCTGCTGGAGGTCGCACCGCTGTCGGAGGCCCGCTATACGATCGAGGCGGCCATGCCCAATGCCCTCGAGGCGAAACTGCTGGGCATGCCGCGCGGCGAGCCCTGCCTCGTGGTCAAGCGCGCCACGTCGAGCCAGGGCCGCACGGTGACGGCGGTGCGGCTGGTGCACCCGGCCAGTCGCTATTTCCTTGAAGGCAGCTTCCAGGCGTGACGCTGTTCACGAGTTGGCGGGCAAGTTGTGGCAGGAGGGCGGATGTGACGTTTCGTGACGTGACGAGATGGATGAGTCTTCGAAAATCCCGGGCTTCAACAAAAACCAACAAGCTGCCGGACATGAGCTGGATGAGGATCACCGCCGATGATGTCGCGCCCACCCCGTGGCGCAACGGGGGAGGCCGGACGCGCGAGTTGCTCGCCTGGCCGCACGTGGCGGATTGGAAGGTCCGCGTCAGCATCGCGGACATCGACCGCGACGGGCCGTTCTCCGCCTTCCCGGGCGTGGACCGCTGGTTCGGCGTGCTGTCGGGCGCAGGCGTGATCCTGCGCGGCCGGGCGCTGAAACCCAACGAGGGCATCGTGCAGTTCGCCGGCGAAGACGCGCCGAATTGCGTGCTCATCGACGGTCCGACGCAGGACTTCAACGCGATGCACCGCCGCGACGCGGGCGTGTTCCGCGTGCAGCCGGCCGACCGGCCCGTGATCCCGCACGGGGCGCAGTGGCTGGGGCTGTTCACGCAGGAGGGCGGGATGATCATCCACGGTCATCGTTCGGTGCCGCTGGCGCCGCACACGCTCGCGTGGTGCGAGTCGCCGGCCTCGCAGAGCTGCGTCTTCGACGATGGCGATCAACACGGCCCCGCCTGGTGGCTGATCTGGAGCGAGTCATGACGATCGAGTCCTCGACGGCCGCGGCGGCGTCGGCAGGTGCGCCACGGCGCGTGCTGTACGCCAATGCGACGCTGACCACCCTGGCGGGCGACCGCGACTGGGGCCTGGTGAACGACGGCGCACTGCTGGTCGAGGGCGAACAACTGCGCTGGGTCGGCCCGATGGCGGACCTGCCCGCCGACCTGCGCGACAGCGCGGGCGAACTGCGCGACCTGGGCGGCCTGCTGGTGACGCCGGGCTTGATCGATTGCCACACGCACCTGGTCTATGGCGGTGAGCGCTCGGCGGAATTCGAGCTGCGCCTGCAGGGCGCGGCCTACGAGGAGATCGCGCGCGCCGGCGGCGGTATCCGCTCGACGGTCGCCGCGACGCGGGCGGCGAGCGAGCCGACGCTGCACGCGCTCGCCGTGGCGCGTGCCCGGGCGCTGATGGCCGAGGGGCTGACGACGCTGGAGGTGAAGTCCGGCTACGGCCTGTCGCTGGCGGACGAGGCCAAGTGCCTGCGCGTCGCGCGCCAGCTGGGCGAGCTCGGCTTGACGGTGAAGACGACCTACCTCGGCGCGCATGCGCTGCCGCCCGAATTCGACGGCCGTCAGGACGATTACGTCGACGCCGTCTGCGCGTGGTTGCCGGAGCTGCATCAGCAGGGCCTGGTCGATGCGGTCGATGCCTTCTGCGAACGCATCGGCTTCACGCCGGAGCAGACGCGTCGCGTGTTCGAGGCGGCCCGCGCGCTCGGCCTGCCGGTGAAGCTGCATGCGGAGCAACTCAGCGACCAGGGCGGCGCCGCGCTCGCGGCCGGGTTCAACGCGCTCTCCTGCGACCACCTCGAATACCTGAGCGATGCGGGCATCGCCGCGATGGCCCGGGCCGGCACGGTGGCGGTGCTGCTGCCCGGCGCCTTCTACTTCCTGCGCGAGACGAAGCTGCCGCCGATCCAGGCGCTGCGCGACGCCGGCGTGCCGATCGCGCTGGCCACCGATCACAACCCGGGCAGTTCGCCGGGGCTGTCGCTGCTGCTGATGCTGAACATGGCCTGCACCTTCTTCCGGATGACGCCGGAGGAGGCGCTGCGCGGCCTCACGACGAACGCGGCTCGGGCCCTCGGTTTGCCCGATCGCGGGCGGCTGGCGGCAGGCCAGCGCGCCGATTTCTGCGTCTGGGACGCGACGCACCCGCGCGAGCTGAGCTATTGGTTCGGCCGCAATCCGCTGCGGCAGACGGTCGTGGGCGGCCGGCCGCGCGGCTGAGACGAACAATGAGCCCGCGGCGCGCCCGAGGCGCCTGCCGCGGCCTCATGGAGACAAGAGGAACGAGCGATGAAGCACGACGTCTTTGAACTGCGGCGCGGCCGCACCCCGCTGCTGATCAGCATGCCGCACGTGGGCCGCGAGATCCCGGCCGACCAGCACCACCGCTACGTCGAGCGCGCGCTCGGCAGCGAGGACACCGACTGGCACCTGGAGCCGCTGTACGCGCCGATCGCCGAGCAGCTCGGCGCGGGGCGGCTGGTGCCGCGCTTCTCGCGTTACCTGATCGACCTGAACCGCCCGCCCGAGGACACGCCGATGTACCCCGGCGCCTCCAACACCGAGCTGTGCCCGACGCGCTTCTTCACCGGCGAGCAGCTCTACAAGGACGGCCTCGCGCCCGACGCCGAGGAGAAGCAGCGCCGCATCGAGACCTACTGGGCGCCGTACCACCAGGCGCTGCAGGGCGAGCTGCAGCGGCTGCGCCAGGAGCACGGCTTCGCGCTGCTGTTCGAGGCGCACAGCATCCGCTCGGAACTGCCCTGGCTCTTCGAGGGCCGCTTGCCCGACCTGAACATCGGCACGGTCGAGGGCAAGTCCTGCAAGCAGGTCACGCGCCAGGCGATGGAGATCGCGCTGCAGGCGCAGGACCGCTTCAGCTGGGTGGTCGACGGGCGCTTCAAGGGCGGCTACATCACGCGTCAGTACGGGCGGCCGGAACTCGGCCAGCAGGCCGTGCAGCTGGAGATGTGCTATCGCTGCTACATGGTCGAGAACGACCTGGGCTACACCGGTTATGAGCTCGACGCGGCCTGCGTCGAGAGCGTCCGGCCCGTGCTGACGACGCTGCTGCAGGCCTACCTGCTGGCCAATCCGACGCGGAACGCCGCATGAGTCCGACGACCTTCCACGCGGCGCTGGTCTGGCTCGACGGGCGCTGGCAGGCGGACGTGCTGATGCGCGTCGGGGCCGATGGCCATTGGGTCGAGCTGGTCGCCGGCACGCCGGCCCCGGTGGACGCCGTGCGCCTGGGCGGGCCGGTGATGCCGACGCTGGTTGACGCGCACAGCCATGCGTTCCAACGCGCCTTCGCGGGACTGGCCGAGCAGCGCGACAGCGACAGCGACGACTTCTGGTCCTGGCGCGACCGCATGTACGGCGTCGCGCTGCGCGTGACGCCGGCGCAGCTGAAGACCATCGCGGCGCAGCTCTACACCGAGCTGCTGGCCGGCGGCTACACGCAGGTCTGCGAGTTCCACTACCTGCATCACCGCGAGGACGGGACGCCGTACGAGGACGAACTCGCCATGGCGATGGCGCTGGCCGAGGCGGCCCAGGAGACCGGCATCGGCCTGACGCTGCTGCCGGTGCTGTACGCGCATGCCGGCTTCGCGCACCAGGGCCTGCGGGACACGCAGCGGCGCTTCCGCACCGATGCGGCATGGGTGTGGCGCGCCTGCGAGCGCATCAACGCGGCGGGCCTGCCGCTGGTGCGCGCCGGCGTGGCGGTGCACTCGCTGCGGGCGGCCCATGCCGAGGATGTGCGGGCGCTGCAGGCGCTCGTCGGCGACGCGGACATCCCCATCCACGTGCACGTCGCGGAGCAGCAGCAGGAAGTCGACGATTGCCTGTCGGCGACCGGGAAGCGGCCGATCGACCTGCTGGCCGACTATGGGCTGGATCCGCGCTGGCACCTGGTGCACGCGACGCACAGCACGCGGGACGAGATCGCGCGCATCGCCGCGAGCGGTGCCGGCGTGGTGATCTGTCCGGGCACCGAAGGCAACCTCGGCGACGGACTGGCGGACCTGCCCGGCTGGCTGGCGGCGGACGTGCCGCTGACGGTGGGGTCGGACAGCCAGGTCACGCGCGGCTGGGTCGAGGAGCTGCGCTGGCTGGAGTACGGCCAGCGCCTCGGCCTGCAACGGCGCAACGTGGCGGCGCGGCCGGGGCGGCAACCGTCGACGGCGGCCCGGCTGTTCGACGCCTGCGTCGCGGGCAGCGCGCGGGCGGCGGGCTTGTCCGCATGGGGCCTGAAGGCCGGCGCGCGCGCGGACTTCCTCGTGCTCGACACGGCCGCGAGCGGCCTGGCCGGACTGCCGGAGGCGGCGCTGCTCGATGGCCTGGTCTTCGCCAGCCAGGGGCCGACCTGGCGCGAGGTCTACGTCGCCGGCCAGCGGCGCGCGATCGACGATGCCGGCCGCCGCGAGGACTTCGTCGCGACGATGAACACGCTCTGGCGCTGACCCCCCGTTTCCGCAGGATGTCCGGCAGGCACGCCGGCTGCTAGGCTTTTCCCACTCCTTCTTCAACGGTGGGAATGCCATGTGGTCCATGCGTAACTTCACGATCCGGACGCGCCTCATGGCGCTCGGCCTGTTGTCGGTGTTCGCGATGCTGCTGATCGGCGGCGACGGGCTGTGGGCGATGGCCCGCACGAAACAGGACGTCGAGCACTACGTGAAGCACGATGTCGAGTCGCTGGTGCAGCTCTCCGAGATCCGGGCCGGCGTCGGCAACCTGCGGCGCTACGAGAAGGACATGCTGATCAACATCGGCGACGACGCCGCCGTGAGGCGCTACCAGGAGGATTGGCGCAAGGCCTTCGAGGGCGTCAACAAGAGCCTGGACGCCATCGGCCAGCTCGACATCCTGCCGGAGATCAAGTCGATGCCGTCGGCGATGAAGGCCTCGCTGGGGAGTTATCGCAGCGGACTCGACGGCATCGTCGAGCGCATCCTGAAGCAGGAGTTCGTCGATTCCGCCGAGGCCAACCGGCAGACCGAGCCGATCAAGGGCCCGGTCCGCGAGATGGACAAGCAGCTCGGCGCCATGACGAAGGCGATCATGGAACGCGGCAACCAGGAGGTGCAGCGCATCGACGCCGAAGAGACCCGCATCCGGATGGCGCTGGGCGGCGTGATGCTCGTGGGCGTGCTGGTGATCGGGACCTTCACCTTCTTCAACATCGCGTCCATCCTGACGCCGCTGGCCCAGGCGGTCAGCACGACCGAGCGCATCGCGCGCCAGGACCTGAGCGAACGTCTCGACGTGCTCGGCACCGACGAGACCGCCGCGATGATGCGCGGCGTGCAGGGGATGCAGACCTCGATCCGCGACGTGGTCAGCGGCGTGCGCAGCGCCACCGACAGCATCGCGACGGCCTCGCGCGAGGTCGCGGCCGGGGCGCACGACCTCAGCTACCGCACGGAGCAGGCCGCCTCCAACCTCGAGGAGACCGCGTCGGCGATGGAGCAGCTCACCGCGAGCGTGCAGCACAACGCGGACTCGGCGCGGCAGGCCAATGCACTGGCGGAAGAGGCGGCCGGCGCCGCCGGACGCGGCGTCAACGTGGTGGGCGAGGTGGTCCAGACCATGGGCAGGATCAGCGCGTCGTCCGCGCGCATCGGCGACATCATCGGCACCATCGACGGGATCGCGTTCCAGACCAACATCCTCGCGCTGAACGCGGCCGTCGAGGCGGCCCGCGCGGGCGAGCAGGGGCGCGGCTTCGCCGTCGTCGCCAGCGAGGTGCGCTCGCTCGCCCAGCGCAGCGCCGAAGCGGCCAAGGAGATCAAGCAGCTGATCACCGCCAGCGGGGACAGCGTCTCCAGCGGCGCCGCCCTTGTCGAACGCGCGGGGCAGACGATGAACGAGATCTCCGATTCGATCACCCGTGTGTCGCGCATCGTGGCCGAGATCAGCCACGCCACCACCGAGCAGAGCGGCGGCATCAACCAGATCGGCTCGGCGATCTCGCAGCTGGATCAGATGACGCAGCAGAACGCCGCCCTCGTCGAGGAGTCGGCGGCGGCGGCGCAGAGTCTCCAGCATCAGGCGGATGCGCTGTCTCAGTCGGTGGCGGTGTTCAAGCTGGGTTGAATGCCTGTCCTTCGACTGTCGGGGCGTTGGCCGCCATGTCATGGGGCCTTGGCGGCAAGCGCCAAAACCCCACGACATGCCGTCCCCGATCACTGTCGTACTTCCGCGGTTTTGCGACCGAGGACTGCGGGCGCTCGGGCGGGCCGTCGGGTGTGACATCGGTGCGGGAGAACTCCACGCTTGTCAGGCTTTAGAGTGCAGCGTCCTCGGGCGGTGGCATGGCGGCTGCTAGGCTTTTCCCATCGATCCATCTCGTTGGGAAAACATGCAGTCTCTGCGCAACTACACGATCCGGACGCGCCTGCTCGGCCTGGGCCTCCTGTCCGTCCTCGCACTCCTGGTCATCGGCGGCGCCGGCCTCTGGGCCATGGGCAGCTCGCGGTCCGACTTCCAGCAGTACGTCGCGCAGGACGTCGGCGCACTGACGCAACTCTCCGAAGTCCGCGCCGGCATCGGCAACCTGCGCCGCTTCGAGAAGGACATGCTCATCAACATCGGCGACGACGGCACCGTCAAGCAGGCACAGGCCGATTGGCAGAAGACCTACGCCGGCGTGATCCGCTCGCTCGACACGCTGGCCACGCTCGAGATCAGCCCGGAGATCCGCGGACTGCCGCCCAAGCTCAAGCAGTCGCTCGAGGCCTACAAGGCCGGCGTCGATGACATCGCCAAACGCATCCTGAACGCCGACTTCGTGGACGCCGCCGAGGCGAACCGCTCCACCGACGTCATCAAGACGCCCGTGCAAGCGATGGACAGCGGCGTCGGTGAGATGACGCAAGCCATCCTGCGGCACGGCCAGGATGAGGTCGAACGCCTTGGCACGCGGGAATCGAGCGTGCGCGGCGTGCTCGGTATCGTGATGCTGATCGGCGCGGCGCTGATCGGCCTGCTCACCGTGCTGAACATCCGCTCCATCCTGGCGCCGCTGGCCCAGGCCGTGAGCACGACCGAACGCATCGCCCGCAAGGACCTGAGCCAGCCCGTCGAGGCGGAAGGCGCCGACGAGACCGCCGCGATGGCGCGCGGGGTGCAGGGCATGCAGGCCTCGATCCGGGAGGTCGTCAGCGGCGTGCGCAACGCCACCGACAGCATCGCGACGGCGTCGCGCGAAGTCGCCGCCGGCGCGCACGACCTGAGCCAGCGGACCGAGCAGGCCGCGTCGAATCTGCAGGCCACCGCCTCGGCAATGGGGCAGTTGACCTCGAGCGTGCAGCACAACGCGGCGTCCGCCGGCGAGGCGAAGGCGCTGGCCGAGCAGGCCGCCGAGGTCGCCGTCCGCGGCGTGAGCGTGGTGGGCGAGGTCGTGCAGACGATGGGCAGGATCAGCACCTCGTCGGCACGCATCGGCGACATCATCGGCACGATCGACGGCATCGCCTTCCAGACCAATATCCTGGCGCTGAACGCGGCGGTGGAAGCGGCCCGCGCCGGGGAGCAGGGCCGTGGTTTCGCGGTGGTCGCGAGCGAGGTCCGATCGCTCGCGCAGCGCAGCGCCGAAGCCGCCAAGGAAATCAAGCAGCTGATCACCGCCAGCGGCGAGAGCGTCTCCAGCGGCGCCGTGCTCGTCGAGCGCGCCGGCCAGACGATCAACGAGATCTCCGACTCGATCTCGCGGGTGTCGCGCATCGTGGCGGAGATCAGCCACGCCACCGCGGAGCAGAGCGGCGGCATCAACCAGATCGGCTCGGCGATCTCGCAGCTGGATCAGATGACGCAGCAGAACGCGGCGCTCGTCGAGGAGTCCGCGGCCGCCGCGCAGAGCCTGCAGCATCAGGCCGACGCGCTCGCCCAGTCGGTCGCGGTCTTCAAGCTCCACTGATTCAGCAGGCCATGAACTGCACGCGGTTGCGCCCCGCGTGCTTCGCGGCATAGAGCGCCTGGTCGGCGGTTTCGACCAGGAGGGACGGTTTCGCGGGCGGCTCGCCCGCGGCCAGGCCGATGGAGACGGTGACCTGCAAGCCCGCCACCAGTTCGCCCCAGTCGTGGCTGGCGATCGCGCCGCGCAGCCGCTCGCAGATGTCCTGCGCGCGCTCGGGCGGAACGCCGACGAAGACCAGCATGAATTCTTCCCCGCCGACCCGCGCCAGCAGGTCCGCGCTGCGCAACTGACGCCGCAGCAACTGCGCGACCTTCTGCAGCGCCTGATCGCCGGCGCCATGGCCGAACGCGTCATTGACCTGCTTGAAGTGGTCGATGTCCAGCAAGCCCAGCGAGATCGGCTTGTCCTCCTGACGCGCGCGCTCCAGCAGCAAGGGCAGCGCGAACTCCGCATGCCGGCGGTTGTTGAGCCCCGTCAGCGCGTCCTCATGCGCCATGCGACCGAGCTCGGCCGCCTGACGCCGCAGGCGTTGCTGCTCCTGTTCCGCGAGGTCCGCGCGCTCGCGCTCGCGCCGCGCGTCCTGCATGGCGTGCTCGGCGCGCGCCTGCGCCTGCTGGAACTCCTGCCGGATCAGCATCGCCTCGGTCTGCAAGGCCATCGCGTTGCGTGCCGACTGGCGCTCCAGCGCGGTCAGCTGCTCGTGCGCCGCCAGTGCTTTCACCGCGTCGCCGCGGAGCTTGTAGCCGCGATAGATCGCCAGGGTGAGCTGCCGCCGCAAGCGGGCCGGCAGCGATTGCGGCGCCTGCTGGCCGACCAGGTCCTGGAGCGTCTCGAGCGCGGGCAAGGCGTCTCGCGCGCCCGCGGCGTCGTCGCGCTTGAGCTGCAGCAGCGCCCGCTGCGCCCGCGCCTGCAGCACCATGCCGGCATAACCGTGCCGCTGCGCGAGACGCTCGTATTCATCGGCGATCTGGAGCGCTTCCTCGATTGCGCCGGTGCCGAGCTGCAGTTCGACCAGATTGGACAGGGAGACGACGACCAGGAAGGGATTGCCTTCCTCCCGCACCAGCGTGGCGGCCCGCACCGCGTAGGGCTCGGCCTGGGCGAGCGCCTCGGCGGAGGCGGTCCTGTCCTCGTCCCGGATGGCTTCCCCATGCGCCTGCAACCAGAAATGGGCGAGGTTGTTCAGGCACGACAGCAGCAGTTCCCGCTCGCCGGGCGCCTGCTGCTGGACGATCTCCAGCGCCTGCAGCGTGTGCTGGCAGGCCTGCTCGACCTGGTCCGACACCGCGAAGGCCACGGCCAGCCGGTTCAGCGCCCAGGCCTCGCGGGCCGGATCCTCGGCGCGACGGGCCGCCGCGAGGGCCTGCCAACCGGCCTGCATCGCGTCCCGCCCCATCTGGAACTGCGCGTAGACGTAACAGAGCTCGGTGAGCGCCTCGGCCGTCCAGGCGTCCTGGTCGTCGCCGTCGATCAGCCGGACCAGCGCCGCGGCCTCGCTCGCGCGCCGCAGCGCGCCCTGCAGGTCACCCTGGCGGGGCAGGTTGTGGGCGATGAGGATCAGCGCCCGCGCCCGGTCGCGCACCGTGTCGGCGGCCACCAGGGACAGCTCCAGCGCATCGGTAGCGTCGCGGTAGGCACCGCGGCGGCTCAGATGCAGGGCTCGGGCCAGTTCGCGTTGGAACAAGGCGGACTCTCCTCCGTCGATGTTGTCGACCTTGATGCCGCAGCATTCGCCGCCGCATAGCGCACGTCAATGGCGACTGGCCCCAGTGGACGATGGATACAGTCGCAGGCATGCCAAAAGTCTCGAAAGCGCCTGCCGCATCCGGCCTCATCGCGGAGCCGCCTGCGGCCCGGCCGGCGACCGCGGTGAACCGGGCGCTGGTGGGCGTCGACTTCACCAGCGCGCCGACGGCCCGCAAGCCGATCCGGCTGGCCTTCGGCCGTCGGCAAGGGAGCGTCCTGAAGCTGGAACGCCAGGTGGCGATCGCGAGCCTGGACGCCTTCGAGGCGTGGCTCGCGGAACCCGCGCCCTGGCTCGGCGGCTTCGACCTGCCGTTCGGCCTGCCGCGCGAGCTCGTCGTCACCCTGGGCTGGCCGACCGAGTGGGCGGCGCTGATCGCGCATTACGCGAGCCTGTCGCGCGCGCAGATCCGGGACACCTTCGCCGCGTTCTGTGATGCTCGCCCGGTCGGCGGCAAGTTCGCGCACCGCGCCTGCGACGGTCCGGCGGGTTCGTCGCCGAGCATGAAGTGGGTCAATCCCCCGGTGGCCTACATGCTGCATGCCGGCGTGCCGCGTCTGCTGCGGGCGGGCGTCCATCTGCCGGGGCTGCATGCCGGCGACGAGACGCGCGTGGCCCTGGAGGCCTATCCGGGCCTGCTGGCGCGCGAGTTGATCGGCACACGCAGCTACAAGAGCGACGATCGCGCCAAGCAGACGCCCGACCGGTTGATCGCCCGCAAGGATCTGCTCGAAGCGCTGGAGCAAGGGCGCAGCCGTCTGGGCCTGCGCCTGAAGCTCAGCCACGCGCAGCGGGACGAACTCGCCGACGACGGCAGCGGCGACAAGCTCGACGCGGTGCTGTGCCTGATGCAGGCCGCCTGGGCCGATGCGCGCCCGGACTACGGCCTGCCCGCCGGGATGGATCCGCTCGAGGGCTGGATCGTCTGTGCCTGACGGCCTGTCCGTTCCCCGCCCACTTCCTTGCCCACTTCTCCGCCCACTTTCCCGACTTCCAACCACGAGGATGACGCCATGACCCGCATCGATGACACGCCGGCCCCGCAGACGCCGCTCCAGGTCGCCGTGATGGGCGCGGGCGCCGTGGGCTGCTTCTTCGGCGGCATGCTGGCCCGCGCCGGGCACGATGTGACGCTGATCGGCCGCCCCGGCCATGTGGAAGCGATCCGTGACCGTGGCCTGCGCATGGAGACGCGGATGTTCGATGAGCAGGTCCGTCTGCGCGCCGACACCGAGCCTTCCGCCGCGCGCGGCGCGCAGGTGGTGCTGTTCTGCGTGAAGTCGACCGACACGGTGTCCGCCGCGCAGGCACTGGCGCCGTACATCGGCGTGGACACGCTGCTGCTGTCGATGCAGAACGGTGTCGACAACGCCGAACGGCTGCGCGACACGGTGCCGCAACCCGTGTCGGCGGCGGTGGTCTATGTGGCGACGGAGATGGCCGGTCCCGGCCATGTGAAGCACCACGGGCGCGGCGAACTGGTCATCGAGCCGGCCCCCGGCGCCGAGCGCGTCGCGCAGGCGCTGATCGCGGCAGGCGTGCCCACCGAGGTCTCGGACAACGTGCGAGGCGCGCTGTGGTCCAAGCTGCTGATCAACTGCGCCTACAACGCGCTGTCGGCGCTGGCGCAGCAGCCCTACGGCGAGCTGGTGAAGGGCGAGGGCGTGTGGACGGTGATGGACCAGCTCGTCGACGAGGGCCTGGCGGTGGCCGCGGCGGATGGCGTCACGCTGGTGGGGGACGTGCGCCAGGCCGTGCGCAGGATCGCCGAGACGATGCCGGGACAGTTCTCCTCGACCGCGCAGGACATGAGCCGTGGCAAGCGCACCGAGATCGATCATCTCAACGGCTTTCTGGTCCGCCGTGGCGAGGTGCTGGGCGTGCCCACGCCTGCCAACCGCGTGTTGCACACGCTGGTGCGACTCGCCGAACTCAGTCGGGACTGAGAAGGGCAGGCGCGAGCTCGGATACCGACCGCGCGTGCATGAAGCGCGCGGCGGTGGCGGGTCGCCCGTCGCCCGTCACTTGCGCATCAGCGTCGACTTGCCGAACAGCGATTCGACAAGGTCCACCGCGACCAGCGCCGTCTTGTTCCGGACATCCAGCGCCGGGTTGAGCTCCATGATGTCCAGCGACCCCAGCCGCCCGGTGTCGGCGATCATCTCCATGCAGAGCTGGGCTTCGCGATAGGTCGGGCCGCCGGGGATCGTGGTGCCGACGCCGGGCGCGACGTCCGGATCGAGGAAGTCGACGTCGAAGCTCACATGCAGATGGGTGTTGGCGTCCATCGTCGCCAGCGCCAGTTCCATCGTGTGGCGCATGCCCATCTCGTCGATGTAGCGCATGTCGAAGACCTCGAGGCCGACCTCGTGCACGAAGCGCTTCTCGCCCTCGTCCACGCTGCGGATGCCGATCTGGCGGATCCACTTCGGATCGATGGCCGGGACCTTGCCGCCGATCTCGATCAGCTCCTGCGGACCGTAGCCGCACAGGCAGGCGACCGGCATGCCGTGGATGTTGCCGCTGGGCGTGAGCTTGCTGGTGTTGAAGTCGGCATGCGCGTCCAGCCACAGCACGCGCAGCTTCTTGCCGGTGTCGCGGCAGTGGTGGGCCACCGCGGCGATCGATCCCAGTCCCAGGCAGTGGTCGCCGCCGAGCAGGACGGACATGCGCCCGCCGTTGAGCTCCGCGTAGACCGCGTCGTGCACGGCCTGGTTCCAGGCCGTCACTTCGTCCAGGTGGCGGTAGCCGTCGGTCGGCGGCTGCCACGGATTGGACGGCCCCACGAGGTTGCCGCAGTCCTTGACCTCGACGCCGTGCGCCCGCAGCGCTTCGGCCAGTCCGGCGACCCGCAGGGCCTCCGGTCCCATGCTGGCGCCTCGGGCGCCGGCGCCCACGTCGGTCGGGGCGCCGATCAGGCTCACGTGTCGTGCTGCGGTCATGGTCGAACCTCTCTTGCTTGCTGGATGGCCCCGCGGGGCCGGAATCAGGGGCTGTCGCCCGCGACCGCGCCGGTCCCGGGGCTGCCAGTCGTGCCGCTCGTACCGCTCGTGCCGTTCGTGGCTCCGCCGATGTCGTATTCCTTCTTCAGCAGGGCCCACGCCTCGTCGGCGGTTTCAACGTAGTGGAAGAGCTGCTCGTCGCCGGGGCTGATCATGCCGGTGTCGATCAGCAGCTCGAAGTCGATCAGGCGCGACCAGAAGTCGCGTCCGAACAGCAGGATCGGACGCCGACGGCACTTGCCGGTCTGGATCAGCGTCAGCGTCTCGAAGAGCTCGTCCAGCGTCCCGTAGCCGCCCGGGAACGCCGCCAGCGCCACCGAGCGCATCAGGAAGTGCATCTTGCGCAGCCCGAAGTAGTGGAAGCGGAAGCAGAGCTCCGGCGTGATGTACTGGTTCGGACGCTGCTCGTGCGGCAGCACGATGTTCAGTCCGATGCTGCGGCCGCCGGCCTCGTGCGCGCCGCGGTTGCCCGCTTCCATGATGCCGGGCCCGCCGCCGGTGACCACATACAGCGGATGGGCGAAGTCCTTGGTCGTCTCGGTGACCAGCCGCGCGAACTTGCGCGCTTCCTCGTAATAGCCGCTCATCACCAGGCGGCGCTCGGCGCGTTGCACCGCCGCCTCGTCCTTGGCGGCGCGGGCGGCGTCGACGGCAGCCTGCGCCGACTCGCGGTCGGCGATGCGCGCGCTGCCGAAGATCACCACCGTCGACTGGATGTTCAGCTCCTGCTGGATCAGCTCCGGCTTCAGCAGTTCCAGCTGCATGCGCACCGGGCGAAGTTCGGGGCGGACCAGGAAGTCGGTGTCGGTGAACGCCAACTGGTAGGCCGCGGGCGGATTCGCGTCGAAGGTCGTTTCGAAAGAGGCCTGCTGTTGGACCTCCTCCTGCGCGGAGGGGAAGTTGCGGGCGGTGAGTTTGTCGCTTCTGATCATGATTCGATGGCCCGAGAGATTACGGGCGTTGGCACTTAATTTCCGTTCGTTCGCCGGCGCCGTGCGCGACCCCGGGCGGTGGTTTGTTGCGCGGGGGCGCCTGCGTGCTCCTCGACGGGGTCAGTCCGTGCCACAGCACGGGCAGCGCGGGTCGCGAGCGACCTTCAGGTCGGTCCATTCCATGCGGCGCGCGTCCAGCATCAGCAGCCGACCCGGGAGCGTCGAGCCCATCCCCGCCAGCAGCTTCAGGGCCTCGGCCGCCTGCATGCTGCCGATGATCCCGACCAGTGGCGCGAAGACGCCCATCACCGCGCAGCGCTGTTCCTCGGGCGGCTGGTCGGCAGGGAACAGGCAGGCATAGCAGGGGAACGCACGATCGCGGCTGTCGTAGACGCTCAGCTGTGCGTCGAAGCCCAGCGCCGCACCGGAGACCAGCGGCTTGCCGTGCTTCACGCAGGCGGCATTGACCAGGTGGCGCGTGGGGAAGTTGTCGGTGCAGTCGAGGACGACGTCGGCCGACGGCACCAGTTCGTCCAGCAGCGCCGCATCGGCGCGTTCGGTGACGGCCCGGACGCGCGGTTCCGGATTGATCGCCGCGATGCCGGCCGCGGCCGATTCGGCCTTGGGCTGGTCCACCCGCGCGAGGCTGTGGGCGATCTGGCGCTGCAGATTGGTCACGTCGACGCGGTCGTGATCCACCAGCGTGATGCGGCCGACGCCCGCCGTGCCCAGGAACAGCGCCGCGGGCGATCCGAGCCCCCCCGCGCCGATCACCATCGCGTGCGCCTCCATCAGGCGCTGCTGGCCCTCGACACCGATGTCGTCCAGCAGGATGTGGCGCGAATAGCGCAGCAGTTGGTCGTCATCCATGGATCACTCCGCCTTCATTCCGGCACGGCGTCGTCCGTCGTCTGCGGCTGCCGCAGGCCGACCTGCAGCGGCAGCTTCAGCGATTCCTTGCCGCGTTGCACCGAGATCAGCGTCTGGCTCTCCGGCTTCAGTGCCGCGACGACGTTGACCAGCTCGCGCGGCGAGCGCACGGCCTGGCCGGCCACCGCGGTGACGACGTCGCCCGCCTCCAGGCCGGCCTTGGCCGCCGGACTGGCCTTGAAGACTTCCTTGACCAGCACGCCGTGGTCGACCGACAGCTTGAGCGTGTCGACGACCTCCGGGTTGATGTCACCGGTGATCACGCCCAGCCAGCCGCGCGAGACCTTGCCGTCCTTCACCAGCGCCTCCAGCACCTGGTACGCCGAGTCCACCGGGATCGCGAACCCGATGCCCAGGCTGCCGCCGCCGGTGCGCGAATAGATCGCCGTGTTGATGCCGACCAGCCGCCCCTGCACGTCGACGAGCGCGCCGCCGGAGTTGCCGGGGTTGATCGCGGCGTCGGTCTGGATGAAGTTCTCGAAGGTGCTCAGGCCGAGCTGGGTGCGGCCCAGCGCGCTGATGATGCCGGAGGTGACGGTCTGGCCGACGTTGAACGGATTGCCGATGGCCAGCACCACGTCGCCGACCTGCAGCTCGCCGGCCTTGCCGGGATGGATCACCGGCAGCGGCGCCGGCAGCGTGATGCGCAGGACGGCCAGGTCGGTTTCCGGATCGGTGCCGACCAGGCGCGCCGGCGTGTCGCGGCCGTCGGCGAGCTGCACGCGGATCTCGGTCGCACCGGCGACGACATGGTTGTTGGTCAGCACGTAGCCTTCGGGCGAGACGATCACGCCGGAGCCCAGGCCCGTCTGCGGGCGCTGCTGCTGCGGCCGCTTGCCGAAGTGGAAACGCAGCCAGGGATCGGCGTCGATCTCGCGCTGGCTGGGCGCGGGCTTGTTGGCCAGCACCGCGACCACCGCCGGCGACGCCGCCTGCGCCGCCGCGGCGAAGCTGAACTGGACCGACGCGCGCGGCGGCGCGCCCGCGGCGGCCGGCAGCGTGGGCACGATCCTGGGGGCCTCGTGCAACCATTCGGGCTTGAGCGTCGACACGACGAAATAGCCGGCCAGCGCCACCGTGGTGGCCTGGGAGAAAATCAGCCAAGTTTGACGCAAGAGAGATCCTGTCATGGCACATCGCACGGAGCTGGAGCGGCTGCTCGCCGCCACGCTGGAGCCCACGCGCTTCAAGGATTATGGGCCGAACGGTCTTCAGGTCGAGGGCCGCGACCAGATCCGGCAACTGGTGTGCGGGGTCACCGCGAGCCTCGCGCTGATCGACGCCGCCATCGAGTCGGGCGCCGATGCGATCCTGGTCCACCACGGCCTGTTCTGGCGCGGCCAGGACGGTCGCGTCACCGGCTGGATGAAGCAGCGCCTGTCGCGGCTGCTGACCCACGAGGTCAACCTGTTCGCCTACCACCTGCCGCTGGATGCGCATCCGGAACTCGGCAACAACGCGCAACTCGCGAAACATCTGGGCTGGGCCGCCGAGGGCCGGTTCGGCGACCAGGATCTGGGCTGCATCGGCGCGCTGCCGACGGCGTTCGAGTCGCTGGATGCGCTGAGCGCCCATGTCGAGCAGCGGCTCGGCCGCGCGACGATCCAGGCCGCCGGGGATGGTCGTCCGCTCAAGCGAGTCGCCTGGTGCACCGGCGGGGCGCAGGGCTACTTCGAGGCCGCGATCGCCGCGGGCGCGGACGTGTTCATCACCGGCGAGATCTCCGAGCCGCAGGCGCATTACGCGGCCGAGACCGGTGTCGCGTTCATCGCCGCCGGACACCATGCGACCGAACGCTACGGCGTGCAGGCGTTGGGCCGTCAGGTGGCCGAACAGCTGGGCCTGCAGTACCGCTTCATCGACATCCCGAACCCCGCATGAGCACCGTCATCGAGAGTTCCCGCCCGTTGCTGCTGACGATGGGCGATGCCTGCGGCATTGGCCCCGAGATCGCCGTCGCGGCCTGGTCGAAGGATCGCGGGACGGACCTGCGTCTGGTCGGCGACGTCGAGGTCTTCCGACGGGCGCTGGGCTTCGTGGGTTTGCGTTTGCCGGTGGCGGTGCTTGAGCGCGCCGACGATCCGGCTCCCCCCGATTGCCTGCCCGTGTGGCAGCCGTCGGGATTGCCGGGCGATCTGCTTGCGCAGCCGCTGGGCCGGGTGAGCGCCGCCGCCGGCGCCGCGGCGGCGCGCTGCATCGTCGCCGCCACGCAGGAGCAACGGGCGGGACGATCCCGCGCGCTGGTGACGGCGCCGATCCACAAGGAAGCCCTGCATGCCGCGGGCATCGATCATCCCGGCCACACCGAGCTGCTCCAGGCGCTGTGCGCGGATCCGGACGGTCGGCTTCCGCCGGTGCGGATGATGCTCGCCAACGAGGAGCTTCGCGTCGTGCTGGTGACCATCCACGTGGCACTGCGGCAGGCGGTCGATCAGATCACCACGGGCCGTGTGCTGCAGACGATCCGCATCGCCGATGCCGCGCTGCGTCGCGCGGGCATCGCCGCGCCGCGCATCGCGGTGGCGGGCCTGAATCCGCATGCCGGGGAAGGCGGCCTGTTCGGCGGCGAAGAGATCGAGCACATCGCCCCGGCGATCGGGCAGGCGCGCACGCTGGGCATCGATGCGCGCGGTCCGTTCGCGCCGGACACGGTGTTCATGCGGGCGCGCCATGCACCGCCCAAGCATCCGGGCGAGTTCGACGTGGTGGTCGCGATGACGCACGACCAGGGGTTGATCCCGGTGAAGTACCTCGGCGTGGAAGAGGGCGTCAACGTGACGCTGGGCCTGCCGCTGGTACGGACGAGTCCCGATCACGGCACCGCCTTCGACATCGCCGGGACGGGCCGCGCGGACCCGTCGAGCATGTCCGCGGCGATCCGCATGGCTCGCGCGCTGGCGGGCTGAGCCTCAGTCCGGATTAAATCCGGATCCAATCCGGGTTCAGCCCGGCGTCAGTGCTTGGCGCCGAGCGCCGCCAGCTGCTGACGCGCGCGCGCCGTGGCGCGTTCCAACAGGTGGGCGTGTTCGAACGCCCGCAGCCGGCCGGCCTCGCACAGCTTGTGCAGCATGCGCGAGGTCATCGTCAGCGTCTCCTGGTGCTTCGTCCCGTGGGTGAAGATGAAGAAGCTGCGCGTGGCGCTGATGTGGGCGAGCCGCACCTTGATCCAGTCGCCGTCGCGGTGCATCCGGTAGGCGGTGCCGATCTGCAGGTGGTCGATCAGCAGCTCGCCCGTGGGCGGGGAAGGGGCCTCCTCCGCGGCGGGCAGGCCGTCGATGCTGATGTCCACCGCCTGCAGCGGCTGGTGTTCGTCGGCGCCGAGGTCGAGGTCGATGTCGACATGCCCGTCCCAGTCGACGTGCTCGTCCTCCATCAGGCCGAGCCGCTTGGCTTCCTCATCGGAGAGCTTCTCGCTCAGGTCGAGGTCCAGCGGCGTCGAACCGGCCGCGGGCAGGTCCTGCTCGCGCGGAGGCGCCATGCCGAAGACGGACTCCAGCTGCTTGGCCAGCAGGTTGTATTCGAGCGGGCTGAGGGCTTGTCCCTTCAGCGAATCGGCATGCGCCGGCAGCAGCTCGGCGAAGAATTTCTTGCGGTCCGACTCGGGCCAGCGCACCAGGTCCAGGCCCTCGTTGAGCGTGCGCATCAGCACCGGCAGCGAGGCCAGGAAGCCTTGTCGCTGCTGCGGTGTCGTCTTCGGCTGGACCGACAGGACCAGGTCGCGACCCATGTTGCGCAGCCGCTCGACCAGGGCCGCGTCCAGGTCCGGATGGCGCGAGGCGTGCACCAGGACCTCGCTCCAGGTCTGGGTCAGGAAGTCGCGCAGGAAATCGCGCATGTCCACGCTGGACATCGCCTGCTGCAGCTGCTGCATGTAGCGGCGCTGCAGGCGGAGCTCGGTCTCCTTGCGCTCCAGCAAGGCCGCCGTGTCGCCCTGCGACTTCAGCGTCTGGGCGGTCTGGTCCTGGATGAACTGTTCGAGCTGGCCCAGCTTGGACTCGTACAGCTCCATCCGGTCGAAGTCGCCGCTGACGACGTCCTGGATCAGGTCGCGCACCAGCGTCAGGTAGGACTTGCCGGGATCTTCGGTGAAGTCGTCGTAGGCGGCGGCCAGTGTCGCGATGCGATTGACCAGCCGTCGCACCGGGTGCCGGCGCGAAGAGAAGAAGGAGCGATCCCCCAGCGCCGCGCGCAGCACCGGGAGCTGCAGTCGCGCGATCTGCTGCGCCATCAGCGGCGGCAGCTTGGCGTCGGACAGGATCTGGTCGAACAGGCCGGCGACGACGTCGATCACCATGTGATCGAGCGAGCCGCTGGCCGCCTGCCGCAGTTCGTCGCGGTGCAGGTGGATCAGGTTGGGCGGCAGCACGATCGGGCCGCCTTCGACATAACTGCCGGGATCGCCGTCCCAGCCCTGCCATTGGCTGTTCACGGGCAGCGCGCCGCTGCCGGTCACGGGCATGCCGACGGACGGGCTCATGGCCAGCCGCCGCATCAGGTCCATCAGTTGCGGATCGACCGACCATCCGCCCATGCCGCCACCGGCAGGACCGCCGCCGGTCGTTGCGTAGCCTTCGTGGCTGCCGCCGTGGAATCCACCGGCCATGCTGTGCAGACCGCCCGCGCGGCTGCCGTGGACGGCGGGATGCAGCGCGCCGGGCAGGGTGGCGTAGCGGCTGTCGTGCAGCGGCACGCCGGATGTCGTGCCGCCATGCAAGGACTGACCCCGCGAGGTTCCCGCCGTCGCCCGCACGCGCAGGTCCTGCGGACGCAGGCCGCGACTGCGGAACAGGCCGGCGATGTCGGCATAGCAGGCGCGCATCTCCAGCGCCAGCGCCCGGGTGAGTTCGTCGGTCAGGACCTGGCGCGTGTCCGGATCGTCGGTGACGGCGTTGACGCCCTCGATCAGCGCCTGCGCGATCGCCTGCGGGCGCAGCGGGTGGCGGTCCTCGGCGATGCCGGGGATGTCGCCCATGTAGGAATTGACCTCGCGCAGCTCCCACTCGCTCTGGTGACCGAGCGCCAGGCCGATCCGGTCGGTCGCGACCATCGTGTTGACCTGGTCGTCGTCCATCAGCGAGAGCTCGTCCCACTGCGTCGCCTTGGGCGCCGCGCGCGACGGGGTGGTCGGGGCGGACCCGGCGCCCGGCGTTTCAGCGGCCTGCTGGCGCATCGACTGGTCGAAGCGCTGGGAGAACAGGGCCTGGTGCTTGCGGAAGAGGAATTGCGCGGACAGCAGCGCATCCCGCCGCTTGGCCTGTCCAGAGGACAGGGCGGCGAGACCGAGACCTTCAGCGCCGCGTTCCGCGGCTTGTTCCGCCGCGAGGCGTACGCGTTGGAGCGCAGCGTCGACGTGGGGGTTCAGACGGTTCATCGAGGCATCGAGCACATTGTGGTGACCGCACCACACGCCAAGTATCGGCGATGGCCATCCCCCGTCCGGGTGGGGCTCACCCGGCTTGTGCGCAAAAGGTGACGAATGAGAGCAGCTTTACGCTTTGTCACGCCTCAGCGCGTCGCGGATCTCGCGCAGCAGCTGGATGTCTTCCGGCGTCGCGGCGGGTTCCGCCGGCGCTGCGGGGGTGTCGCGCTTCAGGCGGTTCACCTGCTTCACCATGATGAAGATGATGAAGGCCAGGATGATGAAGTTCAACAGCACCGTCAGGAAGTTGCCGTAGGCGAAGAGCGGCACGCCCGCCTTGGTGAGGGCCTCGTAGGTCATCGGCCCCGCGTAGTTGGCCGGCGGGTCCGACAGGGTGATGAAGTAGCTGCTGAAGTCCAGTCCGCCGACCGCCTTGCCGACGATCGGCATGATGAGGTCCTTGACCACCGAGTCGACGATCTTTCCGAAGGCGGCGCCGATGATCACGCCCACGGCGAGGTCCATCACGTTGCCCTTGACGGCGAACTCACGGAATTCGGTCAAAAAACCCATCGCTTGCTCCTTGTGCTCCACGTGTGCGAAGGCGCCAACTACCAAGCGCTTTCCCGGGGGCGCCCTCCGCCTCCGGGCAAGCATCCTAACGGCGTTTGCACCACGACAAATGTCAACGTGGTGCACCGATGCACATCGGTAGAGCGCCTAGGGGCGGACCGGCACTTTCTTACCTAGAATCTTTGGTTGCCCCTGATCAGAAGTTCCCTGTAAGGACCCTCATGAGTGACCCACAAGTGGACCAAGGCAAGCGCACCTGGCTGATCGCCACCGGTTGCGCGGGAGCAGTAGGCGGCGTGGCCACCGCCGTCCCGTTCGTCAGTACCTTCGCTCCGAGCGAGCGCGCCAAGGCGGCCGGTGCCGCCGTCGAGGTGGACATCGGCGGCCTCGCCCCCGGTCAGAAGCTGACCGTCGAATGGCGTGGCAAGCCGGTGTGGATCGTCCGCCGGACCAAGGAGCAGCTCGACGCGCTCAAAGGCAACGATCCGGAACTGGCCGACCCGCAGTCCGATCGCAAGGCGTTCCCCATCCCGGAGTACGCGAAGAACGAATGGCGCTCCCTCAAGCCGGAGTACCTGGTCGTCGTGGGCATCTGCAGCCACCTCGGCTGCTCGCCCAGCGACAAGTTCCAGTCCGGTCCGCAGCCCTCGCTGCCGGACAACTGGCACGGCGGCTTCCTCTGCCCCTGCCACGGCTCGACCTTCGACATGGCCGGTCGCGTCTTCAAGAACAAGCCCGCGCCCGACAACCTCGAGGTGCCGCCGTACGCGTTCCTGTCCGACACCCGGCTGTTGATCGGTGAAGACAAGAAAGCCTAACTCCCCAGGAACAGGACCGAGGCAGACAACACATGGCTGAATTCAAGGAAGCACCCGCCGGAGCCCCCTTGGGCGTCAAGCTGATGACCTGGGTGGACAACCGGTTCCCCGCGTCCAAGCTCTACAAGGAGCACATGTCGGAGTACTACGCTCCGAAGAACTTCAACTGGTGGTACATCTTCGGCTCGCTGGCGCTGCTGGTGCTGGTGATCCAGATCGTCACCGGGATCTTCCTGGTGATGCACTACAAGCCGGACTCGACGCTCGCGTTCGCGTCGGTCGAATACATCATGCGGGACGTCCCCTGGGGATGGCTGATCCGCTACATGCACTCGACGGGCGCGTCGGCGTTCTTCGTCGTCGTCTACCTGCACATGTTCCGCGGGCTGCTGTACGGCTCGTACCGCAAGCCGCGCGAACTGGTGTGGATCTTCGGCTGCGCGATCTTCCTGTGCCTGATGGCCGAGGCCTTCATGGGCTACCTGCTGCCGTGGGGCCAGATGTCCTACTGGGGCGCGCAGGTGATCGTGAACCTGTTCGCCGCCGTGCCCTTCGTCGGCAACGACCTGGCGCTGCTGATCCGCGGCGACTACGTGGTCGGGGACGCGACGCTGAACCGCTTCTTCAGCTTCCACGTGATCGCGGTGCCGCTGGTGCTGCTGGGGCTGGTCGTCGCGCACATCATCGCGCTGCACGAGGTGGGCTCGAACAACCCGGACGGCGTGGAGATCAAGGCGAAGAAGGGACCGGACGGCCATCCGCTGGACGGCATCCCGTTCCATCCGTACTACACGGTGCACGACATCTTCGGCGTGGGCCTGTTCCTGATGGCCTTCTCGGCGGTGATCTTCTTCGCGCCGGAACTGGGCGGCTACTTCCTGGAGTACAACAACTTCATCCCCGCCGACCCGCTGAAGACGCCGCCGCATATCGCGCCGGTCTGGTACTTCACGCCGTTCTATTCGATGCTGCGCGCCACGACCGACGTGATGGTGCAGGTGCTGTGCGGCGTGATCGCGCTGTCGGCGATCATCACGCTGCTGCGCGGCGGACTCTCGGTCCTGGGCAAGGGGATCGTCGTGGTCGGCGCGGTGGTCGGCATCGCGCTACTGCTGACCTTCGACGCGAAGTTCTGGGGCGTGGTCGTCATGGGCGGAGCGGTCATCATCCTGTTCTTCCTGCCCTGGCTGGATCACAGCCCGGTCAAGTCGATCCGCTACCGGCCCGACTGGCACAAGTACCTCTACGGCATCTTCGTGCTGCTCTTCCTTGTGCTGGGCTACCTGGGCGTCAAGCCGCCGTCGGATGCGGGAACGATCGTGTCGCAGATCGGCACGCTGTACTACTTCGGCTTCTTCCTGCTGATGCCGTGGTGGAGCAAGGCCGGCCAGTTCAAGCCGGTGCCCGATCGCGTCACGTTTCACCCGCACTGAACCGCCAACGTCACGGAGTCGAACGAATGAAGAAAATCATCGCCACGCTGCTGACGTCGCTGTGCCTGGGCGCGGGTCTGACGTCGACGGCGCTCGCGTCTGAGGGCGGCATCGAGTGGGACCGTTTCCCGACGTCGAAGATGAACGATCTGGCCGCGCTGCAGCATGGGGCCAAGATCTTCGTCAACTACTGCCTGAACTGCCACAGCGCGAACTTCATGCGCTACAACCGGCTGAAGGACATCGGCCTGACCGACGAGCAGATCAAGGGCAACCTGCTGTTCGCCGGAGAGAAGGTGGGCGAGACGATGAAGGTCTCGCTGGACCCGAAACAGGCCAAGGAATGGTTCGGCGCACTGCCGCCGGACCTCACCGTGATCGCCCGTTCGCGGGCCGACGGCGCCAAGGGAACAGGGGCTGATTACCTCTATACCTACCTCAGAAAATACTACCGCGACGAAACCAAGGCCACGGGATGGAATAATCTCGCTTTCCCCAGCGTTGCCATGCCGCATGTGCTGTGGGAGCTCCAGGGCGTCCGCACCGCCAGGTTCGAGGAAGAAAAAGACCCGCATGACCCGAGCAAGGTCACGCATGTCTTCAAGGACTTCGTACAGGTGACGCCCGGGACGATGACGCCGCAGCAATACGACGAGTCCGTTGCCGACCTGGTCGCCTATCTCCAGTGGATGGGTGAACCGGCGCAAGGGACGCGTTTCCGGCTCGGGATCATCGTGGTGCTGTTCCTGCTGGGGTTCACCGTGTTCGCCTGGCGCTTGAATGCCTCCTTCTGGAAGGACATCAAGTAAGAACCGATGACTCGGCCGAAGGCCGGGTCCTCAAGCGCAGTGGGGCGCCGAACAGGCTCCCACTGCGTTGTCGTTTGTCTGTTCGGTCTTTGACCGCGCTGGCGTTGAACTGTGTTGTTTGTAGAAATCGATGAAGCCGAGAGGCTTCGATCAGGAGTCCACTGCCATGATGGTGCTTTATTCCGGAACCACTTGCCCCTACTCGCACCGTTGCCGGTTCGTGCTGTTCGAGAAGGGCATGGACTTCGAGATCCGTGACGTCGACCTGTTCGCCAAGCCCGAAGACATCGCGCTGATGAACCCGTACAACGAGGTGCCCATCCTCGTGGAACGCGACCTCATCCTGTATGAGTCGCACATCATCAACGAGTACATCGACGAGCGCTTCCCGCATCCGCAGCTGATGCCCGGCGACCCGGTGGCCCGCGCCCGCGTGCGCCTGTTCCTGTTCAACTTCGAGAAGGAGCTGTTCGCCCACGTCAACGTGCTGGAGAACCGCGGCCAGACGGTCAAGCCGACCGAGAAGCAGCTGGAAAAGGCGCGTTCGCAGATCCGCGACCGCCTGACGCAGCTCGCGCCGATCTTCCTGAAGAACAAGTACATGCTGGGCGACGACTTCTCGATGCTGGACGTCGCGATCGCCCCGCTGCTGTGGCGCCTGGATTACTACGGCATCGACATGTCGAAGAACGCCGTGCCGCTGCTCAAGTACGCGGAACGGATCTTCTCGCGTCCGGCCTACATCGAGGCGCTGACGCCGTCCGAGAAGGTGATGCGCAAGTAATACACTGGCTCCCATGGATGACAGCAAGGACGGCGGCGGTCTCGCCGCCAGCTCGACGCGGCCGTACCTGATCCGCGCCCTGCACGAATGGTGCACCGACAACGGGTTCACGCCCTATGTCGCGGTTCACGTGGATCGCACGGTGCAGGTGCCGCTGGAGTACGTCAGCAACAACGAGATCGTGCTCAACGTCGGTTTCGACGCGACCAGCAACCTGGACCTGGGCAATGAACTGATCCAGTTCAAGGCCCGGTTCGGTGGCGTGGCGCGCGAGATCATCGTGCCGGTCGATCACGTGGTGGCGATCTATGCGCGCGAGAACGGCCAGGGCATGGCCTTCCCGCCGCCGAATCCGGAAGATGCCGCCACGCGTCAGCCGGCGCCGAACGCGCCGCGAGGTCTGCGCCTGGCATCCGACGTCAACGGCGGTACGCCGCAAGGCGAGTCCAAGCCGGAGCCGGTCGCACCGGCAGCGGCGGCAACGCCGTCCGACGACGACGATCCGGGCGCGGGTCCGTCGGGCGGTCGCCCGGCGCTCAAGCGCATCAAGTGATCATCCGAACCCCGTCCAAGTGCGGGGGGCGAGTCGAGAGGGAAGGCGCGGTTTTTTGCTCCGGACCTCTCGAAGCTGCGTCTAGAATGCAGCCCGCGCCGCAGCTTCTGCGGCGCTCCAGTTTCCTAGTGCCGGCTTAGCTCAGTTGGTAGAGCAACCGCCTTGTAAGCGGTAGGTCATCAGTTCGAATCCGATAGCCGGCACCATCGAACATCACAGGCGCCGAGCCTGTTCTGAAGCCCCGTTTCGTCGACCGACGAGCCGGGGCTTCGGTCTTTTCGCCTTCGCACCTTGAGCCCGAGCACCCCCAAAAGGCGGTGTCGCCGCGCTTGACACTTGTGTGACGTTACTCGCGTAACCGCATGTACGTTATTGATTTCAAAAGGAAATCAGTCGTGGCATAGCCTTTGCTGTGGCCGCCCCCGTATTCAACATGCCGGTGACCTCCTTGCACCGGCTCTCACGGGAAACTTCATGCACAGCTTGTTCCGTCGTGGTGTCGCCGCCCTGGCCGCCGTCGCAGCCCTTGGCATCTCTGTCGTCGCGCATGCGGCGCCGACCAACTTCTCGTTCGCCGGCAGCTTCGCGCAGGCCAACGATGTCCAGACCTTCACCTTCACGGCGAACGGCTCGTCGGCGGTCCGTCTGATCACCTACAGCTACGCGGGCGGCACGCAGTCCAACGGCAACGTGGTCGCCGCCGGCGGCTTCGACCCGATCCTGGCGCTGTTCAACGCCAGCGGCGTGCTGGTCGGCCAGAACGACGATGCCACCAGCAGCACGCCCGGCACCTGCGGCGGCGCCGCGGTGAATCCCGATCCGGCGGGCGGCATGCGTTGGGACACCTGCCTGGACCTCACCCTGGGCGCCGGGGTCTACACGGTCGCCGTCATGCAGTTCGACAACTTCGCCCTCGGCCCCAACCTGGCCAACGGCTTCACCTATGACGGCAACCCCAACTTTCTGAACGGCAAGTGCGCCAACGGCGTGTTCTGCGATGCCGGCGGCCGTGAGCGCAACGCGCTGTGGGCCTTCGACATCCTGAACGTCGAAGGCGCCCAGCAGAACGATGTGCCGGAACCGGCCTCGCTGGCTCTGGCCGTCATCGCCCTGGCTGGCCTGGGCGGCGCGCGCCGTCTGCGTCGCAAGGCCTGACCCCGACGCGGGGGAACGACAAGGGACCGCCTCGGCGGTCCCTTTCCTTTTGTTGAGCGAAGTGAGGTTGGAAAGGCAGGCGGCGGGAAAGGCGGGCGGATCAGGATTGCCTGACGCGGATCCGCAGTTCGCCTTCCAGCAACAGGCCTTCCTCGCGCAGCAGGCGCAGCAGGGTGGGCTGCAGGTGCCGCAGCTTGGCCGCGATGGCGGCGTTGTCGGCCACCAGGGTCCAGCCCTGCTCGTCGAGCGTGCCGGCCTGGACGAAGCGCTTCATCGCGCCCGGCAGCGCCACGCTCACCGCCGCCAGATGCCGCCGCGACAGCGCCAACTGGTTCCCCAACCTGGCCAGCATCCCGTTCTGCGACATGGCCCGGCCGAAGTCCAGCGGATCGGGCGCATCGGGCTTGGCGCGGGGGGGCAGATAGCGGGTGGCCATGGGGCGTCAGTGTAGTGCCGCCGCTCGGAAACCCGGAGTCCGCCGCCGGTCCGGGGCGGTGGCCGCCGCCCGGTGCCGCCAGGGGCCCGGTGCTAAACTCCGCCGGTTTTTCTCCGCGCAGACGCTTGCAACCCGAGGCTCCCGTCCTCATGTGCACCGGTCGCGCGGCGCTGCCCTCATCAGGCCGCCCACGAGGCGGTCCGCCGGGCGTCCAGGCCCGGTCGACCGGGCCTTCCACAGAACTTCAAAAAGCCGCATGTTGCCCAAGCTTTTGACCCAGATTTTCGGCAGTCGCAACGAGCGCCTGCTCAAGACCTATCGCAAGGACGTCGAGCGCATCAATGCGCTGGAACCGCAGTTCGAGGGCCTGAGCGACGACCAGTTGCGCGCGAAGACCGAGGAGTTCAAGCAGCGCATCGCCAACGGCGAGACCGTCGACGACATCCTGCCGGAGGCGTTCGCCGTCTGCCGCGAGGGCAGCAAGCGCGTCCTCAAGATGCGTCACTTCGACGTGCAGCTGATCGGCGGCATGGTCCTGAACGCCGGCAAGATCGCTGAAATGCGCACCGGCGAAGGCAAGACGCTGATGGCGACGCTGCCGGTCTACCTGAACGCGCTGACCGGCAAGGGCGTGCACGTCGTGACGGTCAACGACTACCTGGCCCGCCGCGACGCCGAATGGATGGGTCGCCTGTACCGCTTCCTCGGCCTGACCGTGGGCATCAACTACTCGGGCCTGCCGCGCGACGAGAAGCAGGCCGCCTACGGCGCCGACGTCACCTACGGCACCAACAACGAGTACGGCTTCGACCACCTGCGCGACAACATGGTCTACGAGGTCCGCGACCGCGTGCAGCGCAGCCTGGCCTACGCGATCGTCGACGAGGTGGACTCGATCCTGATCGACGAGGCGCGCACCCCGCTGATCATCTCCGGCCAGGCCGAGGACCACACCCAGATGTACGTGGCGATCAACGCGGTGTCGCCGCAGTTGAAGCGCCAGGTCGGCGAACTGGATCCCCGCACCGGCGAGGGCGTGATCGAGCCGGGCGACTTCACCGTCGACGAGAAGTCGCACCAGATCTACCTGACCGAGGACGGCCACGAGAACGCCGAGCGCCTGCTGAGCCAGGCCGGCCTGCTGGCCGAGGGCGCGTCGCTGTACGACGCCGCCAACATCACGCTGATGCACCACCTGTACGCGTCGCTGCGCGCACACCACGTGTATCACCGCGATACCAACTACGTCGTGCAGAACGGCGAGGTCATCATCGTCGACGAGTTCACCGGCCGCCTGATGACCGGCCGCCGCTGGAGCGACGGCCTGCACCAGGCTGTCGAGGCCAAGGAAGGCGTGCAGATCCAGGCCGAGAACCAGACGCTGGCCTCGGTCACCTTCCAGAATTACTTCCGCATGTACGGCAAACTGTCGGGCATGACCGGCACGGCCGACACCGAGGCCTACGAGTTCCAGGAGATCTACGGCCTCGAGACCGTGGTGATCCCGCCGAACCGCCCGACGGTGCGCAAGGACGAGCTGGACCTGGTCTACAAGACGACCAAGGAGAAGTACGACGCCGTCACGCAGGACGTGCGCGACTGCCACGAGCGCGGCCAGCCGGTGCTGGTGGGCACGACCTCGATCGAGAACTCCGAGAAGGTCGCCGAGCTGCTGACCAAGGCCAAGCTGCCGCACCAGGTGCTGAACGCCAAGCAGCACGCCAGAGAGGCCGACATCATCACGCAGGCCGGTCGTCCGGGCGTGATCACGATCGCGACCAACATGGCCGGCCGCGGCACGGACATCGTGCTGGGCGGCAGCATCGAGAAGGACGTCGTCGCCATCGAGAACGACGAGTCGCTGTCGGAGTCCGACAAGCAGGCGAAGATCGCCGCGCTGAAGGCCGAGTGGCAGAAGCTGCACGAGCAGGTGAAGGCCGCGGGCGGCCTGCGCGTGATCTCGACCGAACGTCATGAGAGCCGCCGCATCGACAACCAGCTGCGCGGCCGTTCCGGTCGCCAGGGCGATCCGGGCTCGTCGCGCTTCTACCTGTCGCTGGACGACCAGCTGATGCGCATCTTCGCCGGCGACCGCGTCCGCGCGATCATGGACCGGCTCAAGATGCCGGAAGGCGAGGCGATCGAGGCCGGCATCGTCACGCGCTCCATCGAGAGCGCGCAGCGCAAGGTCGAGGCCCGCAACTTCGACATCCGCAAGCAGCTGCTCGAGTACGACGACGTGTCGAACGACCAGCGCAAGGTCATCTACCAGCAGCGCAACGAGATCCTTGAGGCGCAGGAAGTGCTGGAGCAGATCACCCACCTGCGCAAGGGCACGCTGACGGACGTGGTCCGCGGTTTCGTCCCCGAGGAATCGCTGGAAGAGCAGTGGGACCTGGCCGCGCTGGAGCGCGTGCTGCGCGACGAGTGGAAGCTCGAGGTGCCGCTGGCCGAGATGCTCAAGAAGAGCGAGACGCTGACCGACGAGGACGTGCTGGACGCCGTGCTGAAGGCGGGCGACGCGTCCTTCCAGGACAAGCTGGACCGTGTCGGCCTGGAGCAGTTCACGCCGTTCATGCGCATGGTGCTGCTGCAGAGCATCGACCAGCACTGGCGCGAGCATCTGGCCTCGCTGGACTACCTGCGCCAGGGCATCCACCTGCGCGGTTACGCCCAGAAGAACCCGAAGCAGGAATACAAGCGCGAGGCCTTCGAGCTGTTCTCGCAACTGCTGGACGCGGTGAAGCTGGAAGTGACGCGCGTGCTGCTGAATGTGCGCATCCAGTCGCAGGAGGAGGCCTCCGCCGCCGCCGAAGCGATCGAACAGCGCGCCGAGAGCGTCGGCAACGTGACCTACACGCATCCGAACGAGGACGGGTCGGTGTCGCAGGACGCGGCGCCGATCGCGGGCGGTACCGAGGCCGTGCCCGCCGAATGGGGCCACGTCGGCCGCAACGACCCCTGCCCGTGCGGCAGCGGCAAGAAGTTCAAGAGCTGCCACGGCAAGCTGGCCTGATCGGTCGCTTCCCCCCCAATCGACGGCGCCCTTCGGGGCGCCGTCGTCGTTTCCGGCCGGGAACCTGCTCGGGGATCCGCTCGGGGATCCGCTCGGGGATCCGCCGGGCGTGCGGCAAGGGACCGTGCAGCGGCACCGTGCCGGGGTCAGTTCTTGCGTGAGGCGTCGTGGATCGTGCGTGGTGCCCGGCCGACGCGGCGTGTTCGCCCTGTGCGCTTTCTCACGGGAACGGCGCGCACGCGCGTCGCTCCCCCCGTGGCGCGGGGGACACCGTACGGCACCCCCTCGATAGAGTCCGCCGCATCGACCTGCCGCCGCGGGTCTCCGAGGTCCCCGGACCGCATCGCCATGAAGCTCACGACCCGTCTCTTCGCCGCTGCCATCCTGACCGCTGCCGCCGCTTCCGCCGCGCTGGCCGCGCCGGTGACCGCGGCCCAGTCCGTCGCGCTCCAGCAGGGCGCGAGCGCCGATACCAAGACGGCGGGCTTCAGCATCGTGCATTCGACGGCCGGGGAGTTCGTCGACACCTTCACCTTCACCGGCATCGATCGCTGGGGCATGGTCAACGCCAGCCTGACGACGATCGGCATGTCGGCCGCGTTCGACATCAACTTCGTCAGCGCGGTGCTCAACGGCGCGACCTACAACTTCACGCGCTCGACGATGGGCGGCTACAGGAACGCGCTCGAGATCGCCGCGCTGCCCGATGCGCGCCTGAGCGGGCCGCTGGTGCTGACCGTGCGCGGCTACGCCGGGCAGGGCCTGGCGGCGGGCACGCCGATCAGCGCGAGCTACTCCGGCACGCTCAACGTCACGCAGGTCCCCGAGCCCGGCACGCTGGCGCTGGCCGTGCTGGCGCTGCTGGGCGGCGGCCTGATCGTGGCGCGCCGTCGGCAAGCCCTGGTCCGTGGCGGTGCCGCGGCAGCGCTGCTGGCCGTGGCCGCGACCGGCGCCCAGGCGGTGGACCTGACCCAGAACGTCCCGTTGGCCGGCGCGGGCGCGGGCCTGACCGCGGCACCGTTCGCGATCCACACCGAGGTCGGCAGCTTCGTCGACACCTTCCACTTCAGCTTCACCGGCAATGGCTGGGTCGATGCGTCGCTGATCACCGTGTACTCGGGTCAGTCGCAGCAGATCAGCTTCAGCGAAGCCACGCTGAACGGCCAAGCGCTGTCCATCGGTGCGCCGGACGGCGACGGCAATGGCACCAGTTGGATCAGCGCCAGCCTGCCCAGCAAGCTCGTCGCCGGCGACTACACGCTGATCGTCAAGGGCTACGCCGGCGGCAACCTGGCGGCCGGCACCAACGGCATTGCCGCGAGCTACTCGGGCACCTTCAACGTGCTGCCGGCCAGCGCCGTGCCGGAACCGCAGAGCTACGCGATGTTCATCGGCGGACTCGTGTTGGTGACGGCGATGCTCGGACGCCGCCGCCGCCAGTCCTGATCAGGCGCGACGACCGACGAAGCAACTGAGCAGGTTGCTGCGCCTCGCCTGACGACTGTGCGCGGCCTGTCGCGCTGGAGCGGCCGCGGTGGCGCCTTCCTTCGGCGCGGCCGGAGACGGCGGGACGCGGTCCCACGAGCTGCGCGTCTGCATCGGTTCCGCCCGGCCGGTGGTTGTCAGATCCGTCGCTTCCTTCTGACTCAGCCATCCTTGCAACAGGGCGCGATCGATGCACTTGATCAGCAGCGCATGGCAGGCGGGCTGACGCTGGGCCAGTTCGCCCATGGACCAACCGCGTGGCAAGCAGCGGCTGAACGCCTCCCGCAGGCCGTCAACGGGCAACTCGTGGTGTTGGGCGGCATCGAAGAGCCGCTTGAAGTAGAGGCTGAGGTGGGCGCCTTTCCCCGATCGGAATGCTTCACGCAAGGGAGCGTTCGATGCGGTATCGGATGGCAATGCCATGCTCAGATACTGCGACGCGTCGATGTCCAACAGGCCATTGCTGTAGACGCGCTGGTCGCGGCATCGCTTGAGGTGATGGCCATGCAGGCCCAGCAGATGACTCATGTAAGCGCCTAGGAGCTTCGCTTCGGGATGATCGAACGCCGCGTCGAGCGTCGTACCTTGAGGACCTTTTCCGAGCATCAGGGTGGCGACTTGTTCGCTGCGCAGGCCGAATGTCCAGTTGTTGCAGCGGCGCATCTCTGTCAGAAAGGCATCGAAGGCATCGGCGGAGCAACGACCGCGGATGACGTCCTGAAGCAACGTGCCGCATTGCGGCGAACCGATGAGCACCGTTGCCATGTCCGATTCATTCAGCCAGTGCTTCTCGCGTTTCGCGTCCATGCACGCATCCATGTGCATGGCGACGAGTGAGCGGGGAGCCGTCGACGCCAGCACGTGAAAGAGCCCGCGTTCCGTCGACGAGCGACCCGACTCCGCACCGCGCCCGGCCAGCAATCGCATGAAGCTGCCATCGCCGATGGCGCGGCACGCGCGCAATTCCGACAAGGTGCGGTACCAATGCCCCGCCGCCGCACTGTCGCCGTCCTGCATCCACTGGACGATCATGGCGGGCGATCCGGGACGCTGCCAGTCGGTGAGCCGGCGCACGATGGCGTCCTCGTCCAAGCGGGCTGCGCGCGCCTCGGCCAACACCGCGTCGAGGCAGGCACTGGCGTAACCCGGAGGTTCATCCGGCGGCGCGGACGCTTCACGATCAGGCGGCGTCACGAGCAGAGAGGCATCCGGCAACGGGAGCTTGAACATCGGGTAGGCCTTTGGCAGTCATGTCAGAGACTGGGATCAGTGGGCCCTTCTACAATTCCGTGCACTGATGCTGTCGATTGATCTCATCCCGAACGCATCTGTCCGGACATCGTCTCTCCTTACCTTCTTCGCCCTGCCATGCCCGTCAACCTGACCGCTCCCGATCCGCAAGCCTTGCTGCCCGTGCCCGGCGTCCGCCTCGGCGTCACGATGGCGGGGGTGCGCAAGGCCAATCGCCGCGACCTGACCGTGATCGCGCTCGACGAAGGCGCCAGCGTCGCGGGCGTGTTCACCGCCAACCGCTTCTGCGCCGCGCCGGTCCAGGTCTGCCGCGAGCACCTCGCCGCCGGCAGCGCGATCCGCGCGATCGTGATCAACACCGGCAATGCCAACGCCGGCACCGGCGCTGACGGCCTGGCCCGTGCGCGCCAGACCTGTGACGCGCTCGCCGCCGAACTCCAGCTCGATGCGCGGCAGGTGCTGCCGTTCTCGACCGGCGTGATCATGGAGACGCTGCCGGTCGACCGCATCATCGCGGGCCTCCCGGCCGCGATCGCCGCGCTGAAGGCCGACAACTGGGCCGAGGCCGCCGCCGGCATCATGACCACGGACACGCTGCCCAAGGCCTGTTCGAAGCAGGTCTCGATCGGGGGCAAGACGGTCACGATCTCCGGTGTCTCCAAAGGCGCCGGCATGATCCGTCCGAACATGGCGACGATGCTGGGCTTCGTCGCCACCGACGCGGTCCTGGCACCGGAGCTGCTGCAGCCGCTGGTCAAGGAAGCGGCGGACCTGTCCTTCAACCGCATCACGATCGACGGCGACACGTCGACGAACGACTCGTTCGTGCTGATCGCGACGCATCAGGCCGGCCACGCCCCGATCACCTCGCTGACCAGCGCCGAAGGCCGCGCGCTGCGCGACGCGGTCGTGGCGGTGTCGCAGCAGCTGGCGCAGGCCATCGTGCGCGACGGCGAGGGCGCGACCAAGTTCATCTCGGTGGTGATCGAGGGCGGCAGGGACGAGGCCGAGTGCCGCAAGGCCGCCTATGCGATCGCGCACTCGCCGCTGGTCAAGACCGCCTTCTTCGCCAGCGATCCCAACCTGGGTCGCATCCTGGCGGCGGTCGGTTATGCCGGCATCGACGACCTCGACCAGAGCCTGATCGACCTGCACCTGGACGACGTCCACGTGGTCACGCAGGGCGGCCGCCGCCCCGAGTACAAAGAAGAGGACGGTCAGCGCGTCATGAAGCAGAGCGAGATCACCGTGCGCGTGGGCCTGAACCGCGGATCGGCCCAGACCACGGTCTGGACCTGCGACTTCAGCCACGAGTACGTGACGATCAACGCCGACTACCGGTCCTGAGTGTCCTGGGTGTCCTGGGTGTCCTGAGGCTCCAGGGCGCGTGGGATCCCGAGCGGTCCTGAGGCGCCCTGAGGGGCCCGATCAGAAGTCGACGGCCCGGGTCCCGCGGATCCCGCGGGCCAGCAGCGTGGCGTTGATCAGCTGCGCTTCCTCGCGGCTGCCGAAGGGCCACACGGCCGCGCGCCAGCCGTCCTTGGTCTGGAAGACCTCGCCGTTCGGGACCGTGCGGCCGCCGAGCGTGGCGCCGATCATCTCGCGCATGCGCGCCAGTTGTGCTTCGGCGTCGGCCTTGTCCTTGTGCGGCTGGCCCACCAGCGCCACCAGCTTGGCGCCGGGCGCGGCGTCGCGCCTCATGAGACTGGTCAGCCCGGCGTCGTCGACGCTCACGCGGCGCTCGGCGTCGGACGTCGGGGCGGAGGCGCCCGGCCGGGCCGGATCGGCAGCGGCCGTTGCACCCGCCGACCCTGAGGGTGCCGTCGTTGCCGGTGCCGGCGGCTTCTCACCTGCGGCGCGTTCGACGGCGCCCTGTAGCGTCGGACGGATGTTGGGGATCGCCCCGGCGGGCGTCGAGGCGGCGGGGCTCTGCGCCGGCGCGGAGGCCGAAGCGCTCGCGGCCGAAGCCGGCTCGGTGGCCGTGACGGCGGATGCGGATGCAGATGCAGATGCGGCGGAGGCGGCTTGCGCGGCCAGCGCCGCCTGACCGGCCGCGGCAGTCAGGGCGGCTGCTGAGGCGGCCTGGGCGGCGGACGCGGCGGAGGCCGCTTCGGCGGCCGCCAGCGCGGCCAGCGCCTCCTTGGAGGGCTTCGACGAGGGCCACAGGGCCCAGATCGCCGCGATCAGCACCAAGGCCGCCACGCTGCCGGCCACGCCCAGCCGCGCCGGATCCAGCGCGCGTTGTCCCAGCACCTGGTCGCGACGCCCCACGAGCACGCGTCGCCGCGCCGGACCTGCATCGAAAGCGGCGCTCAGCAGCACCAATTCCATCGGCCACGCACCAGGCTGGTTCGCGTCGGCGGCCAGTGCCCGCTCGTCGATGTCGACGCGGCGCAGCGGCAACTCGTCGGGCGCGGTGGTGAAGCCGTTGTCCAGGGCCATCGTGGCGACCGCCGCAGTCTTCAGGCCGGGAATGAATTCGTCGATCCACGCAGGCCGCGGCCCCGCGCCCGCGGCCTTCCGCTGCCAGGGCAGGCGGCGACGGGGCGGGGAGGGCGCCGCCTCGGCGGGCGTGCCGCCCTCGAGGCTGGGCTCCTTGGGCAGCGCCTGCGCCATGAAGGGCAGGGCCACGGCGCCGACCGTGTGGACGTCGGCGATGGCGAGCCGGCGCGCCAGCGGATGCTTGTTGTGCCAGTTCACCAGCAGCCAGGCGACGACATCGGGCGACGGCCCTTCCCACGGCGCCGCGGGGGCGGCGGGTGCGGGGACGGGCGCGGCGGCCCCGCCGGTGGGCGGGGCGGTCGGATCGATGTCGGGCGAGGCGGGGGTATCGTCCATGGCGCCGGCCATTGTGCGTCAGCGCTCGCGGCGCCGATCGTCGCGGGACGGGGGCGATCGCCCCGGAGTTCGCGGCTTCGGCCCCGCGTCTTTCCCGCGACGGCGGCGTCTTGAGAGGCGGGCACGGGACTTGTATGGTGAAGGCCATGCCCATGCCGCCGCCCGCCGACCTGCCCCTTCCGCGCACCACCGCGCCGGCGCGACTCCTGGTCGTCCAGTCGCTGGCCGTGCAGCCGCTCGCGGCGGTGCTGGAGGAGAGCGGTTATGAGCTCCTGCGCGCGGCGGATGCGATCGCCGCGATGCAAGGTCTGGGCGCGGGACCGGCGCTGGTGATCATGGACATGGAGCTGCCGGAGCTGCCCGGCGACGGTCCGCTGGAGCTGCTGCGTCGCCTGGGCGGCGGTGGTGTCCCGGTGCTGACGCTGAGCCGCCCGCGCGATCCCCTGCGGCTCGGCGCCCTGCTGGCGGCGGGGGCCGCGGAGTGCCTCGTCAAGCCCGTGCGGTTGAGCGAACTGCTCGCGCGCGTCGAACGCCTGCTGCACCCCGCGCCCGCGGCGGGACCCGCGGCGCCGCGCCGGCCCACGGCCAGCATGACCGTGCGGGAACGCGACGGCCATTGCGCGTGGCAGACGCCGCAGGCGCGCGCCCTGATGGCGGCGTACTTCCCGCCGCCCTGGTCGGAGCACGCGCGTCTGCCGCCGGAGGTGCTGGCCTGGCTGCATCGCGAGGCGCTGCGTCGGCGCGCGGGCGCGCCGCCCTCGTCGCTGACGATCGCGCCGCCGTCGGGGGCGCCGCGGCAGCGCCTGAGCTTCACGCTGATGATGGCGGACGCCGCCGTCATCGGCGACGGACACTGGCTGCTGGTGCTCCACGAGGCCGACGAGGCCGCGAGCCTGGCGACCCTGGCCAAGGCGCTGGACCTGCCGCTGTCGGACGCGGAGCTGCTGTTCGGCCTGCTCGGCGAACCCGCGCCGGACCAGCAGGCCCGGGCGCTGGGACTGGGGGACGCGGCCTATCGCGTGCGGCTGGAGGAGCTGTGCCGGCGCCTGGGCGTGCCTGACGTCGGTCATGCCTTGGCACGTGCCCGCTCGGCCCTGGGAACGTCCAAGCTCGCGGAACGATGACGGGCGCGTCGCTCCGGGCGGTCCCCTGCGTCGCGGACCGGGTCAGGCCTCAGGCGGCGTCTGCGCCGGGATCGAGCGCCGCCAGATCGTCGGCACTGAGCCACCCGCGCCGGGCGCCCCGCCGCAAGGCCTCGCGCCAGACCTCGAGGCAGCGGGGATGACCGCCCTGCGATGCCGCGTCGCGACCGGGTCGCTCATCCGCGCCATAGGCGATGAGCAGTTCCCGCAGGTCGCCGTCGTCCAGCAGCTTGTCGGCGCGGGCCTGCAGGACCGAGTCCAGCCACACGGTCAACGCCTCGTCGTATCCACGCGCGAAGGCGACATGCGCGCCGGCGCCGTCGGACGCGGATCCCGCTTCGAGCAGGCGCCGCACGAGCGGCTGAGACAACCGGGCTTCGCGTCCGGCACGCAGCGTCGCCCTGGCGACGGCCTCGATCACATCGGGCCGGTTGCGTTCGAAGGCGAGCGCCAGCGGCGGGCGCGTTCCGTGCCGGCCCTCCAGACGCAGGCGCAGCGTCGCGCGGTCGATCCACCGCTGTGAGACGGCAGAGACGAGCGCCTGCAGCACATCGGGGAGACCGGGGTAGCGCACCGCCGTCGTGGCGAGGTCGTCCAGTTCGTCGATGTCGAGCACGGCCGCCAGCGCCGGCACATGACGGTCCGACCGCCGCGGCCATGACATGAGTTCGTCCAGACATTGCGTGAGCATCGAGCGATCCTCGAGGCTCATCAGCCGGCCCAGCAGCGAGGGGGCGTCGACGGACCGAGTCGCCAGCAGCGAGCGCAGTTGCGGCGGGGACAGGCGCCGGTCTTCGACGAGCGCGCGCAGGCCTCGCAGGTAGCGCTTGAGCATCGGCCAGCCGTCGGTCGGACTGATGCCGGGCGGCGGCCAGAACAGACGGCCCCCGGCGTCGCGCAGATCCAGCCAGCCGAGCTGCTGCGCCGACATCGGCTCCGAACCGACCACGGCGGTCTGCACCAGGGCCATGTACCGGTCGAGGGCGCCGGGGATCCGATGTTCGAAGGCTTCCGCGAGCGCCGGCACGCCGCCGGCGCTCTCCGCCCGCAGCAGGGGGCGGACCTGATCCGCGGGCAGGATTCCCCGCGCCTGCATCTCGAGGATGCGCTGCCAGTAGAGCTCGACCGTGCCCAGGTGACCCTGGCGCAGCGCGAGGGCCAGGGCACCGGTGCCGTCGCCGTCCGGTGGCGGTTCGATGCGCAGCAGATCGATGGCCTGCGGCAGCGACAGCAGCCGCCGGCCCAGCGCGACGGTGACCGCCTGCAGATAGAAGGCCAGCGCCGTCGTGGCGCCGTGAGACAGCCCCTGCACCAGGGCGGTGGTCCCGGCTCCGCCCTCCGACGCGCGCAACATCCGCTGGAGCCACACGCCATCGCCGGCGTCCGGCCGGCACAGCGCCAGCAGGCAGCCGAGCACCGCCAGGACCGAGGCATCGTGGTCGCCCGCCATGCCCTCGCACAAGGGCCAGGCGCGGCGTGCCGGGGTGGCTTGCAAGGAGCCGTCCCCGGTGTCGTCCCGGAACGCCTCCGGCTCGATCAGCAGTTGTCCGATCAGCGCCCTGTCCAGATGCCCACGTTGATGGAGGCGCCCCAAGGTGCCCAGGATCGTCGCCAGCCGCGAGGCCTGCGCGCCCTGCGTCATCAGGACGCGCAGCCAGTGCGGCCGGTCCCGGGGCGCGCTGGACAGCGCCGCGGCCAATGCGGGACCGCGCGCCTTGTTCTCCCGGGCCGCCGCTTCCACCAGTGTCAGGTAGCGGTCGAGGACGGTCGGGCCGGCCGCCTGCAGCAGTGGCCGGACCGACCCTTCGGCGCGAACCGCCAGCAGCAGCATGGCGACCGTGGGTGCGTCGAGCAGGGGCAGCGCGGTCGCCAGCGAATCCAGGTAGGCCTCCGCCACCGGATCCTGGCCCCGCGCGAGCTGGGCGAGGTAGTGAGGCAGCACGGCGCCGTTGTGCCAGAGCTGGAGGCTTCGCTGCGCGCCCACGTTCTTCAGCAGGGAGACGATGAGCTCGACGTCCCCCCGCGACTCGGCCACGGCGATCAGCATCCGCGCGGCCTCGACGGGCAGCGTGTCCTCCCACCGGAGCTTGCACCAGCATCGGAAGCGGTCGTCTCCGAGCCGCCGCGCCATCGCGAGGGCGTCCTCCACGCGGGCGAACCAGAGGGCAGGCAGGCGGGTGATCTCGTCCACGGGGGCATGCCGCAGCACGACCTCGAGCAGGGCGGCTCGCGCGGGGGCATCGAGGCGTCCGCCAGGGTCGGCGGTCGACGGGCTCCCCAGCAGGCCCGGGCGCTCCACGCGGCGGAGATGGCGCGCCTCGGGCAAGGTGTCCACCGGCGCGTCTCCCGTCTGCGCGCTCACCACCGCCAGGTCGTCGTCCAGCAGGACCAGGCGACGCGGACCGCCCGTGCCGGGCCACTCATGGAGCGAACGCTCGCGCATCGGCAGGGTCAGGTCTTGCCTGGCGAGGTTGCGGCGGATCTGGGCGCCCACGAGCGTGGCATCGCGGTGGAGCGTCATCGCGCCGTCGCTGTCCGTCCGGACGAAGGCGTCCATCTTGAGCGGCCCGTACGCCGCCTCCAGCCCCTGCACCAGCATCGAGAGACGCGCGCAATGCGAGGTGTCGCCGTCGTCCTCCTTCCGCGTTCCGGACCTCAGATCCAGTGGCTGGTCACCCAGCCAGCCCGCGAGGTCCGCCGACACGCGCGACACGCATTCTTCCGCCAGATGCCGCGCCACGCGCATCGGCGTCAGCGTTGTTGCCAGGCGTTCCCGCAGCGGTTCGACCAGGTCCGCGACACGTCCGTCGTGCGGGGTGAACACATCGTCCCTGCGCGGCGCGCGCCCGCCCAGCCGGAGTTCCTCGATGGCGGCGGCGACCAGGTGGACCTCCAGCGACGTCGTCCGCTGCTGCCCCGGCCGGTACGGGGTGCGGTGCTCCGCCCAGCGGGCTTCCTGCTCCAGGATGCCCCGGATCGCGGCACCGGTCCGGCGGCGCAGGCTGCCGTCGCGCAGCAGGTCCAGCGCGGCCCGGGCGCGCGCGAAGTCGTCGACGATGCGCATCCCGCACAGGCCCATGCCGGCGACCATCCGGCGGAAGATCCCGCACCGTTCCCTGGCCGGGAGATCCTCGTTCGACAAGCCCTCGACGCATGCCGCGAGCAGGCGTTTGCCCCGTCCGAAGAGCTGGGCAGGTAGGACTCGTAGTAGGCCCCGTCGTTGTCCATCAGGTGCTGGTGGAAGACCCCCAAGGGTTCCGGCGCCACGGGATGCCGACGCGCGAACGCCTGGAGCGTCGCGATGGAGGCCTGCATCTGCGCCCGCGCGCGCGGCCAGTCGGGGCCGGCACGGAACGCGAGGAACTCCGGCGGCAGACGCCCCGAGGCGTCGCAGGGGCCGTCGTAGTCCACGATGTCGGCCACGGCGCTCGCGTCGATGTGCCCGGCATGTCCGGAGCGGCGGGCGCCGGACGGCGCATCGTCGTCGGGGTCGAAGAGCGTCGCATCGAAACCGAACGGAAATGCCGAGGGAGAGGACGGTTGCATGGCCCGATCAGTGGCGCGGGCTCGCCGCATTGGCGGGACGATCGCAGCGTCCGCCGCGCTCCCGCGAGCCCGGCAGGCCCCGGCGTCCAGCGCCCCGGTCTATCAAGTCAGGCTGATCAGCCCACGCTGGTCGTCGAGATCGAGCGGTCCCGCATCGATGGCGGGCTGGCGAAGAACAAGTTCGAGCATCCGGCTGTGTGCATCGCCATCCCGGAACGGTTTCCTGGTCGGCAACAGGTCGCCAGGCGGTCATCCGGCTTTGGCGGGACAATCACGGATTGCCCCAGGACCGCCGATGTTCAGTTCCCTGATTGCCCCCGATGCCGGCGCCGCGCCGTCCGACGCGCGCGAACGCTTCCTCCGCCTGCTGCGCACCGCGCTGGCGGAGCGCCGTTTCCAGCGCCTGCTGCTGAACCGTCACGAGGGCGAGGACGCCTCGCTCGAACGGCTGACCGTGCGCGACATCGAGCTGCGCGGCGAGCGCGCGTTGAGCTTCCTGTGGCGGCACAAGACGAAGGACGTCACCAAGAACCATCCGCTGGACGAAGGCCTCGCGCTGATCGACGGCCTGCTGGGGCGCGACTTCCAGCAGGCGCATCTGGACACGCTCGGCGAGGAGGTGCAACTGCGCTTCAGCCGCAAGGGCAAGCCGCTGTTGCAGGTGGGGAAGAAGGCGGGTGCGGGCGCTCCCGCCGCGGCCGACGGCAGCGACTCCGAGGCGGATGCGGACGGCTCGGTCGCTGGATCGGCGCCCGGCGGGCATGACCGCGCCAAGCCCCGGGAGTTGTCGACCGGCAGCCCGTTCTGGCGCGACCTCGGCGTCACGCACGAGCTCAAGGGCCAGCCCGCGCTGGTGCCGGCGATGGCGCGCAAGTGGAAGCAGATCAACAAGTTCATCGAGATCTTCGGCGCGGCGGTCCGCAAGGCCGGGCTGGACGAACCCGGCACGCCCGTGCGGCTGGCCGACTTCGGCTCGGGCAAGGGCTACCTGACCTTCGCCATGCACGACTGGCTGCGCGCGCAAGGCCTGGCACCGCGGGTGCAGGGCGTCGAGCTCAAGCAGGACATGGTGGCGCTGGGCAACGCGGCGGCGGCGCGTCACGGGCTCGAGGGCCTGAGCTTCGAGCATGGCGACGTGCGCGAGCGCGGCGACCAGCCGCTGGACGTGATGGTCGCGCTGCATGCCTGCGACATCGCGACCGACTACGCGATGCACTTCGGCCTGCGCAGCGGCGCGCGCATCATCATGTGCGCCCCGTGCTGCCACAAGGAGATCCGGCCGCAGATGACGACGCCAGCCGCGCTGCGGCCGCTGCTGCAGCACGGCATCCACCTCGGCCAGGAGGCGGAGATGGTGACCGACTCGCTGCGGGCGCTGCTGCTGGAGCTGATGGGCTACGACACGCAGGTGATCGAGTTCATCGCGCTGGAGCACACCAGCAAGAACAAGATGGTGCTGGCCGTGAAGCGCCCGCAAGACCCGACCCCGGCGCGGCGCGCGGAGCTGCTGGCGCAGCTCGACGAGATCAAGCGCTTCTACGGCCTGCGCAGTCAGGCGCTGGAGACGTTGCTGCGCGTGGAAGGCAGGCTCGAGCCCGTCTGAGCGGCCAGCAGGCCCGGGAGCGACGCGCGCCAGGCCTGGAGGTCGGCCTCGCCGCCGCCGCGCGCCGCGGCGGCGCGCAGCAAGGTGCAGGGAGTGCCCTTGGGATACCCGGCGGCGGACAGCAGATCCACCGGCCGCAGTACGCCCGCCGCGCACGCGGTGTCCAATCCGGAGAGGTAACGGGTCAAGGCCGCGTGCACATGCGGCTCCTTGACGGTGGACACGACCTGCTCCGCTTCCCGTGCGTCGGCCAGCAGGATGCGCCGAGCCGCGGCACTGTCGAGCCGCTCCTCCCGCACCATGGCGGTCACCCACTTGAACAGGCTGTCCACCAGGAAGGGCTTCCCGGCGATCAGCGCGGCGCTCATGAGCGGTGACGGCACCGGGTATTGGGCGGTGCCGCTGACCTGCAGCAGGGCGGCGGTCTCCTCGGCGCTCAGATCGAGCTGGATCGAGAGCCGGCGGATCAGGGCGAGTTCCACCAGCAGACGCTCCGGACCGCCTTGGTAGAACGTCGTTTCCAGCGCGTCGGACAAGCCAGCGGACTCGTTGAGCATCGGCGCCGTCAATCGGCGTCCGGGCCCGCTGCGCAGCGACTGCAGCGCTGAGATCAGGCCATCCCAGGCGGGTCCGCCGACCCTGGATCGATCGCTGCCGAGCGGATAGGCACTCTTGAAACGGACCAGTCCAACGCGCGCGGGGAAAACGGGAACGGTGCGTCCGAGTTGTTTCGCGAAGCGGCCGATCAACTGGCGTTGCGGCGAGGGGCGGTCGACGACCTCCGCGTCGCCGTCCTCGACCCCGTCCCCGCCCCGGACCCGCGCCTCGGTGTTCAACGACCGGTCGCGCACCGCCTGCTCGTGCAACTGACGCTGCCAGCTGTCGGTGAAACCCTCGGCGTCCCAGGACGCCAGCAGCGCTGCGAGCGGAGCGCCCCCGTGTCCGCGGAGCAGCAGATGCAGCGCGTGGTCGAAGGCGTCGGCTTCCCAATTCGGCGCGGCCTGGCTCAGCCACGAGGCCAGTGTCAGGTCGTCCAGTCCCTGGCGCTCGATCACGGTCTCGAGGCCCGCGGCGGTGGGGCAGGCGGCGACGCGCTCACGCGTCGCCTCCGGGTCTGATCGCGCCGCCGACGACGAGTCGGCGAATGCCCTCAGCGCCTGCCGGGTCCGTGCGTCGAGCCCGCGCGGCAGCCCGGTGGGCCGGAGCAGCGCGTCGATCTCCTGGCGATTCAGGAAGCGTCGCGGCGGATTCAATTCCTCTCCGGTTCCGTCGTCGAGCGCGATGTACGGCCATCGGCCTTCGAACAGCACGATGCGTTCGCGCTTGCCGTGGACGCGACGCTCCTGGAGCACCTGCTCCTGCGGGGGCGGGGCGATGTGCTGTTCCGCCATGTTGTGGCGGATGCCGATGGCCAGGAGGCGCGGATCGTCGGTCAGGCCGCCTGTGAGATCGCCCTCGTCGTCCAGCGCCGCGACCTGGTGGACATGCAGATCGCCGAAGCGCGGGACGAACGCTTGCAGGGCCTTTTCCAGCAGGGGCCAGTGGTCGAGGTCCTCCCACACGGCGAGCGTGGCCCCCCTTCAGTTCGTCCTCCAGCTTCTGGCCGACTTCCATCAGACAGTCGTCGGCGAGATGCTCCGCGATCGTCGTCATGTCCATGCGCTGCGCCAGGCCGTCGGCGCAACGCCTGATCTCGTCCGCATGGGCGCGGACGTCGATGATGAAGGTGTCGGTCAACTCCGACGCCAGCGAGAAGCCCGGCAGGCGCAAGGCGGCGGCGAAGGGGTCCAGCGCGTGGGGGGTCGAAAGATCATGGTGCGCGAGCCTGGCTTCGCCGCGCAGCAGCTCCCTCAGATGAACGAGGGCCACGTCGGAGAACGCGGACCAGACCGAGGCGCCGAGCCCGCCGGCCAGCCCCGCGAGCCGCAGCGCCGCCCGTTTGAGCTCCGAGGCGTGGCGCTGCGGACACTCTTTGAGTCCCTCGATGCGCAGGAGCGTCTGGCAGCGGTGCTGCAGGCTGATGTCTTCGTTGCCGAGATGACGGACCACCGCTTCCAGGGCCTGCTTGCACTCGGGTCGATAGAGCTCGATCTCCCCTTGGGGCTTCGGCCCCGCGTGCTTCTTGCGGAACGCGAGCAGATGCGACAGTTCCGTCGTGGCCGCCGTCAGGCGATGTTTCCCGGTGAACTCGAGGACCGCCGTGATCGCCGTCTGCCATTCCTCCCGTGCGCGATGGCCGTCGGGACTCTCGAGGAACTCGCGGTTCTGCCTCTTCAGCATCGGCTTGAACTCGCTGATTTCCGAATTCGGCGGCGGGGGCGGGGCATACGCCGGCGCGGGTCCGGCATCGAGGCCATCGGCCCGGGCGCCGTCCAGCCTGCTCTCCTCGGCGTGCTTGCTGTCGAAGAACGCCGGTTCGAAGCTGTAAGAGGTCTGGACGCTGGGCGCCCAGGAAGACGAAGAAGGAAAGGTCATGAGTCCTGGGTGTGCAAGCGCCCGGGACGGTTCGCGAAGTTGCCGGAATGAAACTTGCCATGCGGGGCCATGGCCGTGCTTGCGGCGCTCCAGGCGACTCGATGTCCAACCTCCTTGCACCGTCCCCCGCTCCCGTCCCCTGGCTGGCCCGCGTCCTCGGCGCCGCGCTGCTGATCCTCGGCTTCGTCATGCTCGCCGCGGGCGGCCTGCTGGCCTCGCTCGGCGGCAGCTGGTATTACGCGTTGTCGGGACTGGCCTGGGCCGTCATCGGCGCGTTGATGTGGGGGCGGCTGCGCGAGGCGGTGCTCGGTTATGCGCTCTACTTCCTCGCCACGCTCGTGTGGAGCCTATGGGAAGTGGGCCTGGACTGGTGGCCGCTGGGCGCGCGCATCGGCGTGCCCTTCCTCATCGGCGCGGTGCTGCTCGCGCTGGTGCCGACGATGCGCCGTCATCTGCCCGTCGACGATCTCCGACGCGTCGCCTGGCGCAGTCCGCCGGCGCTCGCGCTCGCAGCGGTGCTCGGGATTTTCGTTGTCGTCGCGTTGACGTCGTGGACACGCGACCTTCATGCCGTCGAAGGCACGATGCCGGCCAACGGCGCCGCGCGTCCGCCCGGGGTGCCGGCCTCCGGCGCGGCATCGGTGCCCGACGGGGAGTGGCACGCCTACGGCCGCACCGGCTTCGGCCAGCGCTGGTCGCCGCTGGCGCAGATCACGCCGGCCAATGTCGGCGATCTCAAGCTGGCCTGGGACTTCCGCACCGGCGATGTCCGCGGCCGGCCCGGCGACCCCGTGGAGACCACCTTCGAGGTCACGCCCCTGAAGGTCGGCGAGCGGCTCTTCCTCTGCACGCCCCACCAGACGGTGCTGGCGCTCGACGCGACCACGGGCCGCGAGCTGTGGCGCTTCGATCCGCAGGTGCGCGGACAGCTGGCGCTGCAGCATCTGACCTGCCGCGGCCTGTCCTACCAGCCGCCGGCGGACACGATGGCCGCGGCCGGGGCGCAGCCTGCCGCCTGCGCGGCCAAGCTCTTCATGCCCACCGCCGACGCGCGGCTGATCGCCCTGGATCCGGCGACGGGCAAGACCTGCCCCTCGTTCGGGCAGCAGGGCGCGGTCAGCCTGATGGCCGGCATGCCCAACGCCAAGCCGGGCGCCTACTACTCGACCTCGCCGGTGGTGGTGACCCGCAAGCTGGTGATCGTCGGCGGCACGGTGCTCGACAACGCGTCGACGAAGGAGCAGTCCGGCGTGATCCGCGCCTATGACATCGAGACCGGCGCGCTGGTCTGGAACTGGGATTCCGCCAACCCCGACGCCACCGCGCCGATCACGGCCGGGCAGACCTACACGGCCAACTCGCCCAACAGCTGGTCGGTGGCCAGCGTCGACGAGTCGCTCGGCCTGGTCTACCTGCCGATGGGCAACCAGCCGCCCGACCAGTGGGGCGGCAAGCGCTCCGCGGCGGTGGAGAGGCACTCGTCGTCGGTGGTGGCGCTCGACCTCGCGACGGGGCAGGTGCGCTGGGTCTTCCAGACCGTGCATCACGACCTGTGGGACTACGACGTGCCCGCGCAGCCGGTGCTGGTGGACCTGACGGTGAAGGGGCGGCGCGTGCCCGCGCTCGTGCAGCCGACCAAGCAGGGCGAGCTCTTCGTGCTGGACCGCCGCGACGGCAAGCCGGTGTTCCCGGTGACCGAGACGCCGGCGCCGCAGGGCGCGGCGGCGGGCGACTTCAGCGCGCCGACGCAGCCGGTGTCGGCGATCTCGTTCAACCCGCCGGCGCTGCGCGAGCGCGACATGTGGGGCGTGTCGATGTTCGACCAGCTCTGGTGCCGCATCGCCTTCCACAGGCTGCGCTACGAGGGCCGCTTCACGCCGCCGTCGGAGCAGGGCTCGCTGATCAACCCGGGCAACTTCGGCGTCTTCAACTGGGGCAGCATCGCCGTCGATCCGGTGCGCGGCATCGCGTTCACGACGCCCGCGATCCTGGGCTTCACCTCGACGCTGGTGCCGCGGCGCGACGACACCTCGCTGCTGGTGCAGGACGGCGGGCCGCCCAAGGGCGCGCTGCCGGCGCTCAACGAGAACTTCGGCGCGCCGTTCGCCGCGAAGATGAAGCCCTTCACCTCGCCGCTGGGCATCCCGTGCCAGGCGCCGCCGTGGGGCACGGTGGCCGGGGTCGACCTGAACGAGGGCAAGGTCGTCTGGCGCCATCGCAACGGGACCGTGCGCGATCTGTCGCCGGTGCCGGTGCCGTTCAAGCTCGGCGTGCCGAGCCTGGGCGGACCGATGATGACGGCCGGCGGCGTGGCCTTCCTGTCAGGCAGCATGGACGACTATGTCCGCGCCTACGACGTCAACGACGGCCGCGTGCTGTGGGAAAGCCGCCTGCCCGCCGGCGGTCAGGCCACGCCGATGACCTACCTCGGCGCGGACGGGCGGCAGTACGTGCTGGTCATCGCGGGCGGCCACGGGTCGACAGGGACGAAGCCCGGCGACCATGTACGCGCGTATGCGCTGGAGAAGCGCTGAGCGAACCCGGGTCAGCCCTTGGCCGCCACGATGGCCTGTGCATCCATGTAGGCCGCCAGCGCCTCGGGTTTGTTGCTTCGCTCCAGCATGGTCTTCAACGTCGTGTTGTAGGGGCCCTGCAGCACTGTCCGAGCTTCCTTCGCGGTGATCAGGCCGGTGGCCTGCGCCTGCGAGATCAACGTGCCCCACTGACGCAGGCGATCGGCCTTCCCCGGATCCACCGCCCATGTCCGGATGTCGGCGTGATATCTCAAGCTGGTCGGCAGCAGGGCCTGCTTGGCCTCCCTGGCGTTCATGCGGCCGCCATCGACGGCCAGCTTGAGCGCCTGCAGCCAGGGCGCGAAGACGTCCGGATGGTCGAGCGCCTCGTTGCTCATCGCCTCGGTCAGCAACTTGCGTTCGTCCTCGACCCCGATCGCCTTGTCCTTCCGGAGCACGCCGGCGGCGGAGAGCAGCAACTGCACCGATGCTTCGTGGCCGTTCGCCATGGCCCCACGCAGTGCGCTCTGACGATGGTGACCAGACGGCTCTTTCAAGAGTCGGGCGAGCTCGACGGGCGATGCGTGCAGCGCCTGCAGCGAGGCGCTGAGCGATGGTGCGTCGCCGGCTTTGAGCGCTGCCAGGAACGATTGGCGGGCCGCGTTCAAGTCGACTTCGGAGTCGGGCAAGGACGCGGGGAGAAGGGGGGCGACGGGGGGCAAGTACATGGCAGTCTCGGCGTGACGAAAGAGTGTCAGTCGACGCTGTTCGTCGCCGGTTCACCGAGGACATCCGGTTGCCCGACGCCGAAGAGACGAAAAAAAGCCCGGCCCCTCGTGGAGAGGCCGGGCAAGGGCGCTGTGACGCCGCCTGAACGCCCTGACTGCTGAGGGCGTGGCGCTGCGGCGTGGCGAATGGGAAGCGCTTGCGCGCCGGCCATGAGGCGACCCGCGACGGGACGCGGCCTGGGCGCGTGGATCGTGAGAACTCAGGTCCGCGGGGGCGGGACCGGCGCCGGGGCTGGCTTTCCGGGGCAGGGACGCGGGGGCGTGGACTGCGGGGAGGCGGGCGTGCGGCGTGTCGTCATGCTTCGCATCATCGCCGCGGCCGGAAAAGCCGAGACGGAAAGAACAGGGCGCAAATCCGGCCAAACAAGTGGCCGGTTTTTTCGTCCATTTCCGGGCCTTCAGGGAATCGGCGGGCGCCAGGGCACCTGGAAGGCATGGCGACGTCGGAGGCGGTGGTTGGAAGGATCAGTTGTCGTCCGAGACCCCTCGGTTCGATCAAAGTCGGGTCCACCAACGACAAGCCCGGCGCGTACGAGACGGGCCGGGCCTGAAGATGATCCGGTCCGGTGCGCGCAAGCGCACCGACGGGTCAGCGCGTCGCCCTGTCGGGCATCTCGCGCAGGTCGCTCATCACGTGCATCACGCGCATCACTTGACGTCCATCCCGAACGTGTTCGCGATGAAGGCCAGGATGTCCGCGCGCTCCTCGATGATCTTGGAGGTCGGCTTGCCGGCGCCGTGGCCGGCCTGCGTCTCGATGCGGATCAGCTTGGGCGCGGGGCCGGTGTCGGCGGCCTGCAGCGTCGCGGTGTACTTGAAGCTGTGGGCCGGGACGACGCGGTCGTCATGGTCGCCGGTGGTCACCAGGATGGCCGGATAACGCGCGCCGCTCTTGATCGTGTGCAGCGGCGAATAGGCCTTCAGCCACTGGAAGTCGGCGGCGTTCTCCGAGCTGCCGTAATCCGAGGTCCACGCCCAGCCGATGGTGAACTTGTGGAAGCGCAGCATGTCCATCACGCCGACCTGCGGCACGGCGGCGCCGAACAGGTCCGGACGCTGGTTCACGACCGCCCCCACCAGCAGGCCGCCGTTGGAGCCGCCGTTGATGGCGAGCTTCGCGGGCTGCGTGTACTTGCTGGACACCAGGTACTCGCCGGCGGCGATGAAGTCGTCGAAGACGTTCTGCTTCTTGGCCTTGGTGCCGGCTTCGTGCCAGGCGGCGCCGTACTCGCCGCCGCCGCGCAGCACGGCCAGCACGTAGACGCCGCCCATCTTCATCCAGGTCGCGGCGGTGACGCCGTAGCCCGGCGTCATCGGCACGTTGAAGCCGCCGTAGCCGTAGAGCAGCGTCGGGTTGCTGCCGTCCAGCTTCAGGCCCTTGCGGTGGGCGATGAAGATCGGCAGCCTGGTGCCGTCCTTGCTGGTGACGAAGACGCGCTTGCTCTCGAATTCGCTCGCGTCGAACGCGGTCTGCGCGCGCTTGAACAGCTCGGCCTTGCCGGTCTTCGCGTCCAGGCGCCAGATCTCGCCGGGCGTGGTCAGGCTGGTGTAGCTGAAGAAGGTCTCCGGGTCGTTCCACTTGCCGCCGAAGCCGGCGGCGGTGCCGACGCCGGGCAGCTGGATGTCGCGCACATGCTTGCCGCTGGGGGCGTGCACGCGCACCAGCGTGGCGGCGTCCTGCAGGTAGCTCAGCACCAGCTGGCCGCCGACGCCGTTGGCGGCGTTCAGCGCGTCCTTGGTCTCGGGCACCAGCGTGGTCCAGGTCTTCGGATCCTTGGCCGTCCAGTCCTTGTCCAGGTCGATCGCGATCAGGCGGCCGCGCGGCGCGTCCTTGTCGGTCTTGACGATCAGGCGCTGGCCGTCCAGCACGACGGGCGCGTACTCGGCGTCGAAGCTGACGGTCAGCGGCACCGGCTTGGCGCCGGCGTAGCCGCCCTTGCCGTCCAGCGGCAGCAGCATCAGGCCGTTCTTGCGGGCGGAGCCCTTCCACACGTTGATCAGCCCCAGGCGGCCGTCGTCGGTGACGTCGACGTTGAAGCCCCATTCCTTCTCGGCCGGGTTCTCCACGACCAGCGTGTCGGCGGACTGCGGCGTGCCCAGGCGGTGGTAGTAGACCTTCTGGAAGTAGTTGGCGCCGGTCAGGGCCGCGCCTTCCTTGGGCGCGTCGTAGCGCGAATAGAAGAAGCCCTTGCCGTCCGGCGTCCAGGACGCGCCGGAGAACTTGACCCACTCGATGGTGTCGTCCAGGTCCTTGCCGGCGTCGAGGTCGCGGACCTTCCAGGTCTGCCAGTCGGAGCCGGCGCCGGCGGTGCCGTAGGCCAGCAGGCGGCCGTCCTTGGACACGACGCTGCCGGTCAGGGCCACGGTGCCGTCCTTGGACAGCGTGTTGGGGTCGAGCGCGACCTGCGGCGTGTCCTTCAGGCTGCGTGCGGTGTAGAGCACCGCCTGCTGCTGCAGGCCGTTGTTGCGGGTCCAGAAGTAGCGGCCGCCTTCCTTGTAGGGGACGCCGAACTTCTCGAAGTTGTAGAGGTCGGTGTAGAGCTTGCGCGCGGGCAGGCGCTGCGGCATCGCGGCGAGGAACTTGTCGGTGACCGCGTTCTCGGCCTGGACCCAGGCCTTGGTGTCGGCGCTGTTGTCGTCCTCGAGCCAGCGGTAGGGATCGGCGACGGTGGTGCCGTGGTAGTTGTCGGTCTGGTCGACCTTGCGGGTGACCGGGTAGGTCAGGCCCTGCGAGGCGGCCGACGCATTGGCGGAGGTCGTGGCGGGGGCCGAGGCGGTTTGCGCGGTGGCGGCCGTCGCGGCGCCGAGCCCGACCACCAGCGCGGCGGTCAACGAAAGACGGGAATGCATGCGATGTGCTCCTGGAGTCGGGAAGCCGCCCCGCGTGGCTCGTGGCCGTTCGGGGCGGTGGGCGGGAATTGTGCCCCGCTGTCCGTGGGGTGCCTTTGGTCAGGGCGGGGAAGTACGGGGTGGACGAACTTCATCGAATCCATCGCGGCGACCGTGGCTCAAAGTGATCGTCTTTCGCGGACGACTGACTTGTCCTGGTTGTTTTGGCCTTTGGCTCGAATGCCGCGGTGCCGGATCGTTCTCAGAATCCCGCATCCCTCTTCATTGGAAAGTGCAGGTGCAGAATGAACGCTGTCCTAAAGCGCATCGACTTCAGTCCGCCTATGACCGACACCAACCCCAATACCTTGACCGTCCGTATCGATCCGGAGCTCAAGCAGCAGTTGGAAGCGTTCGCCGCGGAGGTCCACTTCAAGTTGGACGATCTGGTCGACCAGATGATCCGCGAGATGCTGTTCCGGAACTCTCCGGAGTTTGCGGACCCCACCAATCCGCGTACCGTCGCGTATCGAGCCGTGGAGGCGAGCCTGCTCCAAGGCATTCGTGGCGAACTGATCTCCGAGGAGGAACTCGACAAGTTCCTGGACGACAACTATGGGACGGTGGACAAGGGTTCACCGCAAGAGCCTTGAGCTTCAAGCTTTTGCCCCCAGCGATCCAAGACCTGGCTGTCATCCTCAATCGAATCCGTGCGGACAACCCGCCAGCCGCAGAGCGGTACGGCAGGTTGTTCCGAAAGACGTTCGGCACTCTCGCGGCGATGCCTGGCATCGGGACGCGATCGGATGCGACGGGGATGTTGGAGTTCACGTTCCAGCGCAACTACCGCATCTACTACCGACGCGTTGGGGCGGTCATCTGGATCGTGCACGTGGTGCACGTGGCTCGGCTGTGGCCGCCCCCGCGATCAGGTTAGTAGTCCCACCTCGCCTCCACCTGGAACGTCCGCCCCGGATACGGATGGAAGTTCCAGTACTGGTAGTTGTTGAGGTTGTCGACGCCGGCCGCGAGCGTCCACTGCCTGTCGAGTCGCCACTGGGCCCGCACGTCGACGGTGAAGTACTTGCTCGCCGCCATGTAGGCGAAGCCGTTCACATCGCTGTTGTCCAGCGTGCTGAACTGCTTGCCGCTGTAGCGCGCGCCGAGGCTCAGGCTCAGGTCGTCGCGTGCCTGCCACTGCGCGAGCATCGTGGCGCGCCAGCGCGGCACGCGCGGCTGCCACTTGCCGATCGTGTCGCCGGGCACCGTCGCATAACCGGCGTTGGCCAGGATGATCGAATCGGCGAAGGTCACGCTGCCCGTCAGGCTCACGCGCCGAGGCAGTCCCGCCGTTCCGCTGAGCTCGACGCCCCGCGTCCGGATGCGGTCGATGTTCTGCACCGTGTTCGCATTGGTCGCGACGTTCAGCTGCGAATACAGCGCATCGCGGCTGTCCTCGTGGAAGAGCGTGACCCGCAGCGCGTCGCGATCCTTGCCGGTCCATTCGGCGCTGAGCTCGCTGGTCCAGCTGCGCTCGGCCTTCAGGTTGGGATCGTTGTTGATGAACTGTCCCGCGGCGTTGAAGCCGCCCTGGAACAGCTCGCTGACCGTCGGGAAGCGCACCGCGCGGCCGGTGCTGGCCTTGATCACCCACTGATCGCTCAGTCCGTACGACAGCGCCGCCTTCGGCGACCACGCGGTCTGCGCGCGTGACGGGTGGTTCTGCAAGTTCGTCGTCGACTGGGTCACGCCATCGAACGACTGCCAGTGCTCGCCGCGCAGGCCCAGCACCGCGGTCCAGTCGGGCGCGAAGGCCCAGGCGTCCTGCGCGAAGACGGCCCGCACGCGCGTGTCACCCTCGAAGCGCGAGATCAGCGCGCCGGCATCGCCATCTCGCCAATCCGCCAACGCGGAGACCCGCGTGCGCAGCCGATAGCGCTCCTGCGACACGCCCGCATCGATCGTGTGATCGCTGCCGTCGGGCGTCCAGGTGAGCTTCCCCGACAGCGTGTTCCACCCGGTGCCCGCCTGGTCGGTGAGCCGCCCGGCGTCGGGGGATGCGCTCGTCGGCGCGTAGGCGCGCGAGCGGTCGGCGAGGTAGTCGTACAGGCTGCCCGAGACCTCCCAGCCGAGCCCGTCGCGCACGCGGCGCTTCAGCGAGATCGCATGCATGCGGTGCTCGAGCTCGTCGCGCGTCTGCGGGAAGTCGCTCGCGCTCAGCGAATAGCCCTTGCCGTCGATGCTGACCGGCTGGGTGATGCCGCCGCCGGAACGGTGATCGATCGTCCGCCCGTTCGCGTCCGTCAGGAAGCTCTGCGAGCGGCCGTCGGAGTTGTTGCTCCACAGCCCGAAGACATACATCGCCCGCAGGCCGGGATCGATGTCGTAGGCGAGCTTCAGCTTTGCCTGGTCCTGCACCGTGTCGTATTGCGTGCCGCTGCCCAGCAGCAGCCACGGCTGGTTGGCGCGGTTGAGCCCTGCCACCGCGCCCGAGACCGGCACCGCGCCGGACGCCGGCGCGGCCGAGCTCAGGGTCCTGTTCGCGAAGGTCTGCGGCTGGCCCTCGCTGTCGGTGCGGCCGGCGTGCAGCCACCACGAGAACGCGCCGTCCGCACTGCCGATCGACGCGCTCGCCTGCTTCGCGTCGTAGTCGCGCTTGTGTCCGTAGAGGTCGTTGGGCTGATGGCTGTAGCCCACCCGCGCGTGCGCCTCGAAACGCGTCGGCATGCGCGTCTGGTAGTCGACGACGGCACCGACCGCATTGCCCGAATACGCCGCCGAGAACGGCCCGTACATCACGTCGACGCGGGCGATCTCCTCCGGCGACACGAGGCCCCACCGCGGGGCGAAGGTCGCGCCGTTGCCCAGCAGGTTGGACAGCAGGGTGCCGTCCGCATAAACCAGCGAGCGCGCGCTGTTGCCGGTGCCCGACGCGCGCGTCGACAGCACGGCATGGTTGTAGTCGCCGATGTAGCGCTTGCGCACCAGCAGGCTGGGCAGATACTCGAGCGCGTCCTCGGCATCGGTGGCATTGATGTCGCGGGCGATGGCCTCGCCGGTGACGCCCTCCATCGTCGTGGGAATGCGGCTCGGGAGCGAGGTCGGCGCGGCACCGTCGACACGGACGATGCCCAGGGAAAGAGCGCGGACGTCGGCGTCCTCCGCGGCGTACACGATCGTGGACGCGGCAGCGGAAGCGGACGCCAGCACCGTCAGCGCACCGGCTCTCAGCCGGCGCGCACGGGAAATGCTGTGCATGGAAAGAAACTCCAACGGAATGAAGGAGCACCGGCGCAAGCCGGCGCGGCAAACTTCAGACCGTCAGAGGAGGCGCACGGGCCGGCGCGCTGCGCCAGGCGTGCGCGGTGACCGCGGCGCTGTAGAAGCGCTCCGGCAGGCCGTGGCGCAGCTCGGTGCGCAGCGGCAGCACCCCCGGCACCGGCGGCAGCGGCAGCACGTCCTGGTGCAGATGGCAGAACGCGCAGTGCTGGAACAACGCATGGTCCTGGTCGTCGACGCCGCTGTCCGCCAACCCCGCGCGCAACTCGGCAGCGCGAGGGCCGACGACGCTGGAGCGGCAGATCTGCGTCCAAGGCGCCAAATCCCCGTTCAACGCCTGCGCACCCATCGACGCCGCAGGCAGCAGCGCCGCTAGCCAGAAGACCAAAACGGTCATCCAGCGGGCGAAGACAGGGGGGGAATGCGGGTGCATCACGCAGGGCATTCTAGGGGGAGCGCGCGAAGCAGGCATGGCCGGGGCCGGCGGCTCACGCCTCGCTTGGCGCGCCAACTCGTTCCGTTCACCTGCGGCTCACTGCACTCAAACAGACGGCGCTCAAGTCAGTCTTGAACGCTCGGCTTCGCCGCCGGCCCCGGCCATGCCCGCTTCGCGTTCGACGAGTCGCGGACTCAGGTCGGACTCAACAGATCGAAGAGGGTGCGCGCGACAACCTTCGTCGCGCGGCGCAGGTCGTCCAAGTCGACTCGCTCGTCCGAACGCTTGGCATGCGACTCCAGCACGGTGCGAGGACCCGCACCATAAATCGCCGCAGGGATGCCGTGCTCGCCGTAGAGACGCACATCGGTGTACAGCGGCGTGCCCGAGGTCGGGATCGGCTCGTCGAAGACCGCCTCGCCATGACGCTGCAATGCGTCGACCAGCGGTTGATTGCCAGGCAGCGGCTTGAGCGCGCGCGCCAGCAGCAGGCGCTTCACGTCGAGCGTGATGCCAGGGAACGAGGCCGCGGCCTTCGCGATGGTGTCCCGGATCTCCGCCTCGACGACGACCGGATCCTCTTCCGGAATCATCCGGCGATCCAGCTTCAACGTGACCTTGCCCGGCACGACATTGGTGTTCGTGCCGCCCTCGATGCGGCCCACGTTCAGGTAAGGATGCTGGATGCCCTCGACCTTCGACGTGACCTCGCGGTACGCGACGTTGCGCGCGTAGAGCGCGTTCAGGATCACGACCGCGCCCTGCAGCGCATCGATGCCGGTGTCCGGGATCGCGGCATGCGCCATCTTGCCGTGAACCGTGACCTCCATCTGCAGGCAGCCGTTGTGCGCAGTGACCACCTGGTAGCTGAAGCCGGCAGCAAGCAGCAGATCGGGCTTCGTCAGCCCCTGTTGCAGCAGCCAGCCGGGGCCGAGCTCGCCGCCGAATTCCTCGTCGTAGGTGAAGTGCAGTTCGACGCCGCCCTTGAGTGCTGCGCCTTGCGCGGCCAACGCTTCCACCGCGCGCAGCGCGAAGGTGTAGGTCGAGAAGTCACTCTTGCTGACGGCCGACGCGCGCCCGAAGAGCTGGCCGTCGACCACTTCGCCGCCGTACGGGTCGTGCGTCCAGCCATCCCCGGGCGGCACCACGTCGCCGTGCGCGTTCAGGGCGATCACCGGGCCGCCGCCTTCGGCGCCGAAGCGGCGGCGGACGATCAGGTTGGTCAGCGATTCCAGCCCGTACTCGCGCACCTGCGCCTGGGGCACCGGGTGCTTCTCGGCGACGTAGCCCATCTCGGCGAGCAGCTCGGCCGTGCGCTCGGCATGCGGCGCGTTGTTGCCGGGCGGCGTGTCGGTGGGCACGCGCACCAGCGCCTGCAGGTAGCGGACCTGTTCGTCGAAGTGGGCGTCGATCCACGCGTCGAGCGTGTCGTAGGCGATCTGGGAGGAGGTGGGTGCGGAAGCGGTCATGGGAGGTCTGTTCCAGGAGATCGGGCGGCGTTCACAGCCGGTCGAGCAGCGCGAGGAAGGCCTGCACGCAGAGTTCGGTGTCGTCGTTGCTGATCGCTTCGAGCGGGTTGTGGCTGATGCCGAGGTTCAGTCCGCGCTGGAACAGCATGGCCTGCGGCATCGCCTGATGGAGCTTCATCGCGTCGTGGCCGGCGCCCGAGGGCATGCGGTGCACCGGCAGACCGAGCGTGTCGACGGCTGCCTCCCAGCGCGCCTGCCACGCCGCATCGCTCGGCGCGGCGGCGGCGGCCTCGGTGCGTTCCAGCGTGAAGCTGACGCCGCGGCGCTCGCAGATCTCGGCGAGACGGGCGCGCACGTCGGCGTCGAGCGCATCGCGCGCCGCATCGGTCGTCGCGCGCAGGTCGAGGCTGAATCGGCAGCGGCCCGGGATCACGTTGATGGACCCGTTGGGCACCTGCAGTTGCCCGACGGTGCCGACGACCTCGGGCACCGCGCCCGCGCGTTCCTCGACGTGGAGGATCAACTCCGCGACCGCGGCGGCGGCATCGCGGCGGCGGTCCATCGGCGTCGTGCCCGCGTGCGAGGCGAGCCCGCGCACTTCGCCGACGTAGCGGATGCTGCCGTTGATCGAGGTGACGATGCCCAGCGGCAGGTCGAGCTCGTTGAGCACAGGCCCCTGTTCGATGTGCACCTCGATGAAACCGAGGTAGCGCGCCGGATCCCGCTTCAAGGCCTGGATCGCCGCCATCGTGCCGGGCAGGCCGGCGTCGCGCATCAGGTCGCGCAGCACGACGCCGTCGGCATCGGCCTGATCCAGCCACGCAGGATCGAAGCGGCCGACCAGCGCGCTGGAGCCGAGGAAGGTCGCCTTGTAGCGCTGGCCTTCCTCTTCGGAGAAGCCGATGACCTCGATGCTGTGCCTGAGTCGTCGCCCTTGGCGCTTGAGCTCGCGCACGCAGGCCATCGGCACGAGGATGCCGAGCCGACCGTCGTACTTGCCGCCGTTGCGTACGGTGTCGTAATGGCTGCCGGTGAGCAGCCGCGGAGGCTCGTCGACCTGGCCGTGGTGTTCGCCGTGATAGACGCCGACGACGTTGCCGACCGCGTCGATGCCGACCTCGTCGAAACCGCACTCGCGCATCCAGTCGGCGAGTTGCGCCGCCGCGGCGCGATGGGCGTCGGTCAGGTACAGGACGGTGAGCTGGCCGTTCTCCGCGAAGCCGGGATCGGAGAACCGCGCCAGCGACTCCGCCCAGTCCCAGACCTGGTTGCCCAGGGTCGGCGCCACGCCGAACTTGTCGTTGAGCCGGATTTCCGCGATGCGATGGATGTTGCGCAGGCACTCGGCGCGCTCGATGTCCGGGTGCGCGTTCAGGCGCCGCGCGAAGGTCTCGATGATCTGCTGTCGCGTCAGGCCATCGCCGCGTGGGCCGCGCACGGCGAGGATGAAGGGCCAGCCGAAGCGCGCGTTGTAGTCCGCGTTCAGTTGCTGCAGGCGCGCGAACTCCTCCGGCGAACAGTTCGTGAGGCCGGCACGGCTCTGCTCGTTCGTGGACTCGGCGGTCAGGGCCTGCGCCACCATCGCCTTGCCGGCGAGTTCCGGATGCGCGCGGATCAGGCCGAGCTGCTCGTCGAGCGCGGCCTCGCGCACGACGGTCGCCATCGCATGCTTCAGCGCCGCGAGGCTCGGGAAGCCGCCCGCGGGACGCCGGGCGAAGGCGCGTCGCGCGATCCACGGCGAGTGCTCGTAGACGCCGTCCAGCAGCGCGACGAAGGCGTCCTCACCGGCCGCGTCCAGCGCGGCGAGGGACAGGGACGGCGAGGGCGGAAGTGTTGGCGAAGAGGTGCTCATCGGATGCTCAGCGATTCAGCCCCACACGAAGGCCTGGTCCGCATCGAACGGATGCGTGGCGCGCCAGTGGCGGGCGATGTCGACGCGGCGGGCGACCCAGACACGGTCGTGCTTCTCGACGTGATCGAGGAAACGCTGCAGCGCGCGCATCCGGCCCGGTCGGCCGAGCAGCCGGCAATGCATGCCGATGCTCATCATCTTGGGCGACTCGGCGCCCTCGGCGTAGAGCACGTCGAAGGTGTCGCGCAGGTACTCGAAGAACTCATCGCCATGGCTGAAGCCCTGCGGCAGCGCGAAGCGCATGTCATTGCAGTCCAGCGTGTAGGGCACGACCAGATGCGGTGTCAGCGCGCCGTCGGTCTTGCGGACGTTCAGCCAGAACGGCAGGTCGTCGCCGTAGTAGTCGCTGTCGTACTCGAAGCCGCCGAAGTCGGCCACCAGCCGGCGCGTGTGGGGGCTGTCGCGGCCGGTGTACCAGCCCGACGGCCGCTCGCCGGTCAGCTGCTGGATGATGTCCATGCCGATGTCCATGTGCTGGCGCTCGATGGATTCATCGACGCCCTGGTAATGGATCCATCGCCAGCCGTGGCACGCGATCTCGTGGTTCAGCTCGACGAAGGCCTTCGTCAGCTCCGGATGCCGCTCCAACGCCATCGACACGCCGAAGACCGTCAGCGGCAGCGCGCGTTTCTCGAACTCGCGCAGCAGCCGCCACACGCCGGCACGCGAGCCGTATTCGTAGATGCCTTCCATGCTCAGGTGGCGCGCGGGGAAGGCCGGCGGGTTGAACATCTCGGACAGGAACTGCTCGCTGCCGGCGTCGCCGTGCAGCACGGAGTTCTCGCCGCCTTCCTCGTAATTGAGGACGAACTGCACGGCGATGCGCGCCTGGCCCGGCCACTGCGCGTGCGGCGGATGCTCGCCGTAGCCGATGAGGTCGCGGGGATAACCGGGAGAGACAACGGGCTTCATGGGGCGAGTGTCATGCGACGGGTTGGGTGGAGGTCGGAGGAGTCGGAGGAGGGCGGCGCGATCAGCGTTGAAGGACCGACTTCAGGTCCTGCACACGCGGATCGAGCCGCAGGTTGGCCTCGACGTTGCCGAGGTGGGCATCGAGCAGCTTCAGCGCCGCGCGCTTGTCGCGGGCCTCCAGCGCATCGACGATGGCGTCGTGCTCGGCCTGCGACTCGGCGGCGGAATGGGAGCTCTGGTACATCAGCGCAATCAGCGAGCTGCGTGAGAGCAGGTCGGTGAGCAGCTGCGCCAGCACCTCGTTGCCTTGCATGCGGGCGAGCACGACGTGGAAATCCGCCAGCAGCCGCGTGCGGCCGGGGACGTCGGTGCGGGCGACGGCCTCGCGTTCCTGCTTCAGATGGGCGCGCAGCTGCTTGATCTGCGCGGGGGTGATGCGCTGGCAGAGGTCGGCCAGCATCGCGGCCTCGAGCATCTTGCGCACCTCGAAGACCTGGCGCGCTTCCTCGACGCTGGGCTGCGCGACGAAGGCGCCGCGCGCCGGTTCCAGCCGCACGAGCCGATCGCGACTGAGCTGGTTCAGCGCCTGCCGAACCAGCGTGCGCGAGCAGTCGAAGATGTCCGCCAGCTGCTGCTCCACCAGCTTGGTGCCCGGCATCAGCCGCCGCTCGACGATCGCCTGCGTGATGGCGGCGGTGATGCGTCCGGTGACGGAAGCGCTGGCATCGATGTCCCGGGCGTTCATGGTGTTCGCAAGTGTATACACTTTGTACTTTCATTCCCCTTTTCAACGAAGGCGCCGATGGGCAAGCTCACGACTCACGTCCTCGACACGATGCACGGCAGCCCGGCCGCGGGCATGGCCGTCCGGCTGTACCGGATCGAGTCCGGCGAGCCGCGCCTGCTGCAGGCGCTGACGCTGAACGCCGACGGCCGCGCGGACGGGCCGCTGCTCGACGGCGCGGCGCTGCAGGTCGGGCGCTACCGGCTGGTCTTCGCGGTGGCCGAGTACTTCCGCAGCCGCCTCGTGACGCTGCCGGAGCCGGCTTTCCTGGACGAGGTGCCGCTGGACTTCGGCATTGCCGACCCCGGCGCGCACTACCACGTGCCGCTGCTGGCGAGCCCCTGGTCGTACTCGACCTACCGAGGCAGCTGAGGTCCTCGCATGCGGTCCTGGCAGACACTGGCCCTGAGACTCGCGCGCGAGCCGGCGGTGCTGGTGCGCGTCGACGAGTTGCAGGGCAGCGGGCCGCGGGAGGTGGGCGCATGGATGGCCGTGACCGCCTCCGACGTCTTGAACACGATCGGCGGCGGACAGCTCGAATTCGACGCGATCGCCAAGGCGCGGGCCGCGCTGGCGTCGGGACGGGTAATGGAGCTGCGCCAGCGCTTCGCGCTCGGACCCTCGCTGGGGCAATGCTGCGGCGGTGTCGTCTGGCTGGCCTTCGAATGGCTGGATGCGCAGTCGATCGCCGGACTGGCCGATCGCCTGGGCGATCAGCGCGAGTGGCGGCGCATCGCGCTGTTCGGCGGCGGTCACGTGGGCCGGGCGATCGTCGACCTGCTGGCGAAGCTGCCGGCGACGGTGCACTGGATCGACAGCCGCGAGGGCGTGTTCCCGGAGCCGCTGCCGGACAACGTCCGCGCTGAACAGTCCGAGCCGGTGCAGGGCGCGGTGCCGACGCTGGCGGCGGGTTCGCATGTGCTGATCATGAGCTTCAGCCACGCGGAGGATCTCGACATCCTCGCCAGTTGCCTGAAGCGGCAGCGCGAGTCGCAGGATCTCCCGTACATCGGCCTGATCGGCAGCAAGAGCAAGTGGGCGACCTTCCGTCACCGGCTGGAAGCGCGCGGCTTCACGGCCGCCGAGCTGGCGCACGTCACGTGTCCGATCGGCATTCCCAACATCCCGGGCAAGCAACCGGAGATGGTGGCGTTGTCGGTGGTTGCGCAAGCGATGCAACAACCCGAAGAGCCCCGGTGAGACTCCCTTTCCCGCTTGCGGGAGAGGGCGGAGGTGACGGTCCGCGGCCTCCGCGGTCCGCACGCCAAACTGTATACACTTCCCCCTCAACGTCGCCGCGGCGCCCCGATCTTCAGCGCGACGCTTGCCGGTTCACAGCGCCCGCAGTGGTGGCCCGGATCTTGCTCGACGTTCGTTGATGGACAGCTACCTGCTTGACTGGGCCAATCTGCTGCTGCGCTGGCTGCACGTGATCGTGGCCATCGCCTGGATAGGCGCCTCGTTCTATTTCGTCTGGCTGGACAACCACCTGATGAAGCCCCAGGCCGAGGATCTCAAGTCCAAAGGCGTGGACGGCGAACTGTGGGCGGTGCATGGCGGCGGTTTCTACAACCCGCAGAAGTACATGGTCGCGCCGGCCAATCTGCCGCAGCACCTGCACTGGTTCTACTGGGAGAGCTACTGGACGTGGATGAGCGGCTTCGCGCTCTTCGCGCTGCTGTACCTCCTCAACGCCGATACCTACCTCATCGACAAGCGCGTCTTCGACTGGAGTCCGCCTGCGGCGATCGCCGGAGCGCTTGGCTTCCTGGCGGGCGGCTGGCTCGTCTACGACCAGATCTGCCGACGCTTCGGCCGCAAGGCCGACGGCTCGATCGGCAACGACGGCGTGGTGCTCGGGCTGATCGCGGTGGCCGTCGTCGCTGCCGCCTGGGGCGCATGCCAGCTCTTCGCGGGTCGCGCGGCCTTCCTCATCACCGGCGCCATGATCGCCACGATGATGAGCGCGAACGTCTTCTTCTGGATCATCCCCGGCCAGAAGCAGGTCATCGCCGACATGCGGGCGGGACGGCCGGTGGACCCGGTCCACGGCCAGCGCGGCAAGCAGCGCAGCGTGCACAACACGTACTTCACGCTGCCGGTGCTGATCGCGATGCTGTCCAACCACTACGGCATGCTCTACAGCCACGCGCACAACTGGCTGGTACTGGTGATGCTGATGCTGACCGGCGCTCTGGTGCGCACCTGGTTCGTGAAGCGCCACAAGGGCGTCGACGCCTGGCCGCTGCTGGTGGCGGTGGTCATGCTGCTCGCGGTGCTGATCGCCTGGCTGGCGCCGCAGCCGGCCACGGTGCCCGTCACGATGGCGCCGCCGGCGGCGACGTCGCCGGCAACACCTGGCACTGACGCGACCACGCCGGCGGTGGCCGGTTCGACCGTCGTGTCCTTCGAGCAGGTGAAGACCATCGTCAACGCGCGGTGCCTTGCGTGTCACAACGCGGCGCTGGCACCCAAGCGCATCCAGTTCCACGAGCCGCAGATGATCGAGCAGCACGCCGCTGAAATCTACCAGCAGGTCGTGGTCCAGAAGACCATGCCGCTGAACAACGCGACCGGCATCACCGATGAGGAGCGGGCGGCGTTGGGACGGTGGTTCAAGGCGAGGTGAGGGTTGCTGTCAATTCAGCGGGGTCGTGCGGCGTTGACCGAGGGATTGGAGCGATAGCCCGTCACGCGATCTCGGTGACAGGCGTGTCCTCGTAGGCTCCGGGCATCACCTCGGACAACCTCGAGACGACGATGGCGCGTCCATTCTTTGGATGCCACTCGTTGATGACGCCGACAATGGACAGCGACAAGCGCGGTCGACCATCGACTTCTTGCCCGAGAAGAACCTCAAAGCAAGGCCCGCCGCTCATTCCATGGAGTCTTACGGGGCTGCCCGCCGGCTGTCCGTCGGTCGTCAGCGTCTTCTTGGGATCGTAGTCGAGCACCAGCGCATTCGGAATCGTCGTGACCACGCGTCCTGGCGGTGCCTCCCGCAACGACAGGCAATGCAAGTGCCGTTGCGTCTTTCCATGGAATGCCTGAAGCGTGTTTTTCGTGACCGGATATCCCATGCACAGAAAGACACCGGTGGACAACATGTCGGGCCGGCGCAGCCCGACCTGGGCGACATTAACCCGTTCCGGCAGATGGGCGGCTTGCCAGTCCGGCGGCGTCATGATGACGGCGACGTCCTGAACGCGGCTCTGCCTTGCGCTGAGGCCGCTCAGGTGGAGACTCTTGCCGCGAATCACCGCGATATGCGCCTTGGACGCCTGCAGCTGGTGCATCACATGCAGCGACGACACCAGCACGATCTGTCCCTTGACCTCGGCGACAAATCCGGTGCCGATAGATTCGGCAGCACCAGGCTGATGCTTGGGAACGATGATGGGAAACGCAATGTGTCCCCAGAGTCCGGCGAGGTCGTGGACAGCTTGGCGGAAATCGCTTTCGTCGAGATCGAACATGGGGCGTGTGAACTCACTTGCACGGGCGTCCATTGTCAGCTTGCGCTAAACCGACCAGGTCTTCAGCAGCTGACGCAGCTTCTTTCGCCCGTCGCTGTTGGTCTCCCGATAGGTCTTCAGCGCCAACGCGATGAACTGCTGTTCGGCCTGGCTCATGCCCTTGGGGACGCGCTCCTCGTCGAGCCATCCCGAAGGATGGCCGCAGCGGTCCTCGAACTGGCGCGCGAGCTTGTCGCCGATCGGGCGTTCGCCCGACTTGGCCATGCTCCAGGTGGCGCGGCTCACTTCGAGCTTCTCGGCGAACGCGGCTTCGAGCCCCTTCGGCGATCCGCCCGTGGCGATGCTCTGCTCGACGAACTCCTGGAAGAGCGACAGGACGTTCTGGCGTCGGATGGTCGAAGTGGGCGTGGTCACGAGGTGATGTGAAAGGTATTCACAAATTCTAGGTGACGACGATGTGAACGGTGTTCACAATCCACTTCATTCCAGAACCCCGAAGTCAACGAACCGATCATGAACCGCGCCACCGCCCTCCAGACCAACGCACTGCCTGTCGGCGGTGTGGCTGCGTCCCTGGTGAGCGCGCATCACTGCCTCTGTCATTGCCATGCAACCGAAAGCCATCCTCGCTGGATGGCTGGTGCGGATGACGGGGCGGATCACTCAGTGCGCAAGGCTTAGCCGACAAGCGCGCCGCGATTCGCAGGACTCGAAAGAGGCCCGGACTCCGCAAGGATCCGGGCCTTCCTGTTTTCCGTTTCTTGTTTTCCTTTTCATTCTTCTTCTCTCGGGTGTGTCCGTGCACAAGCGGCGGGCCGGCTCGACGTGCATGTGTGCCGACGCGGCCGCGTCGCCATGCAGCGAGACGCACCGTGCAAGCGGCCGGGCTCGCGTGCGGACACAGCCGAGAGAGGATTTCTAGAACGTTCATCTCGACGTAGCCAAGAGGTTCAAGGCGACGGATTGCAAATCCGTTGGCGCAAGCCGTCCCCGGTTCGAATCCGGGCGTCGAGTCCAGTTCAAGGGTGGCCGTAGCGCAGTCGGTCAGCGCGCCGGGTTGTGACCCCGGAGGCCGTCGATTCGATCCCGACCGGTCACCCCATTCATTGCTCCGGTCGGTCTGGTTCAGCAACCGGGATCTCCACAAGACTGAGGATGCGCGATCGTTCCGGAAGATTCCAAGATATGACGATCTGCTTTTCCCGGAGGCGAGTTATGCCAGTCAACGATGTCAATGTGCGGCGGATCATCGACGACTATCTGAAGAAGCACGGCGGTGTTGATGATCGTTGGGCAGCCGATCACATTCGGGCCGCCTGGGAAGAGTTGAAGGAGTGGCGGGACGCCAAGCCATCGGGAGGAAAACCTGCAAATTCACTCGACCTGGATCACGCTGCCGCAGAGAACTATCTCTATGCACGCTCCGAAGTCGCGGTTGCCTTCGTGAGTGAAGCGCAGATGCATGTCCTGGCCGTCGGCAACTATGCAGCCAAGCGGGTGGGAATCAAGATGCCTTCGAGCAAGAACCCACAATCAGAACCCGATCTGGATGTCTTGCGTTGGGGATCGATCGGCGCCCGCGAAGGGGAGGCGGATCGGATCCGCTATCGCCCGAAAGAGGACGCACCGCTGTGGCGACCGGTCAACGAGGTGTTCCCGTTGTTGCCCTCGTGGCTCCGTGGGATAGGAGCCGTGGGTTCCCGGTACCCGCGAGGCTGACAAAGCCCTGTCCCGGCGGGCGCAGAGACGCGTTTGAATCGCTGTCTTGTGTCGCTGAGCGCAGGGAACTTGGGGTCACCCCCGTGGCGTTATCCGCCCACGACCATCAGAATCCAAAACATCGTTTCAAAAACAAGAAACGAAGAGGATTCCGATGACCAAGCGCGTGGCCGTGATCGGCGAATGCATGCTGGAGCTCAAGGGCGAAGCCTTCGGCGCGATGACGCTGGGCTACGGCGGGGACACGTTCAACACCGCCGTCTATCTGCGCCGCTGCGGCGCGACGGCTGGCCTGGAGGTGGCGTATGCGACGGCCCTCGGCGACGACGGTCTCAGCGCCGGCCTGCTCGATCGCTGGCGCGAGCAGGGCATCGACACGCGCCTGGTGCGGCGCCTTGCGGGCCGCATGCCGGGGCTCTACATGATCGAGGTCGACGGCCGCGGCGAGCGCAGCTTCCACTACTGGCGCGACACCGCCGCGGCGAAGGCGTACTTCGAGGTCGAACGCACGCCGCTGGAGGCGCACGCGGAAGACTTCGACGCGCTCTACCTCAGCGGCATCACGCTCGCGATCCTGCCGCCGGCGGGGCGGGAACGTCTCTATGCATTGATGGCCGCGATGCGCGAGCGCGGCGCTCATGTCGTCTTCGACAACAACTACCGGCCTCGCCTGTGGGCGGACCGGCATGCGGCGCGTGTCGAGTTCGAGCGGGCCTTCTCGCTCGCCACGATCGCGCTCGTGACCGCGGACGATCATCAGGCGCTGATGGACCTGCCGGACCTCGACGCGGCCATTGCTCATGCGAAGGCCTTGTCGACACCCGAAGTGCTGATCAAGCGCGGCGCTTCATCGACGCTCGTTCGTGCTGCCGACGCGCAAGGGCGGCCTGCGCAGGTCGCTGGCCCTCACCCCAGCCCTCTCCCGCAAGCGGGAGAGGGGGAGGGACGGGGCGTGTGGCTCGAAGCGCCGACGCAATGGGTCGAGCGCGTCGTCGACACGACGGCGGCCGGTGACTCCTTCGCGGGCGGCTATCTGGCGCGTCGGCTGTCGGGGCACGATGCCGTGAGCGCGGCGGCGCATGGGAACCGGGTGGCGGCGCGCGTGATCGGTCACCCCGGCGCGATCATTCCCGCCGAGGCGATGGCAGATCTGCTCTGAATGCGCGCCGGGTCCGGGCCGACTCCGCGCCGAGTCGCGCTGAAGTCTGCGTTGGAGGTCTGGAACGTCGCGCTCAGCGCATCCAGCGCTTGAGCTCCGGCATCACGACGACCAATTGCTCGGCGACCATCGCCGAGAACACCTGCGCGCCCTTGGCGCCCAGGTGCGTGCGGTCGAAGACGGGATTCGCGGCGCCCGCGCGCTCGGGCGAGGAGGCGGCCTGCGCAGGCGCATCGATCGGCTTCGGCGCCATCGCGAGCGTGTCGGCCTCGGTCTCGCCCATCGTCTGCACCGCCGCGTGGCTGATCGCGTTCAAGTCGATCAACGGGACCTGATGCTCGGTGCTGACGCGGATCGTCGCGTCGGCCCAGGGGCGCAGGTTGTTCTCGAGCCTGCCCTGCGCATCGAAGCTCCGGCGCGTGAGCGGCGTGAGCATCACCAGACGCGCGCCGGTCGGCGCGACGTCGGCGATGTAGCCGGCCAGGTTCACGGGGAATTCGGTCTGCAGGTCCGTGGAGCGGCCCGGCTTGCCGGGCTGGTCGTTGTGGCCGAACTGCATCAGCACCACGTCGGCCTGACCCGGCGGTCGATCACGCAGCAGCGTCAAGACCTGACCCCAGAGGCCTTCGGCGCGGAAGCTCTTCGTGCTGCGCCCGCCCTTGGCGACATTGAGGCAGGTGACCTCGGGTTTGAAGCGTGCGCAAAGCGCGTCGCCATAGCCGCTCTTCGTGGCCATCGTCGAATCGCCGACGAGGATCACACGCAACGAGGACGCCGTGTTCTGCGCATGCGCGGCGCCGGCCACAAGGACGAGCGCCGCGAGCCATGACTTCTTCATGAGTTCTCCGAGGTGATGCGACCGGAATGAGGCTTGGGGGTCCAGGAGGGATCCCCCATGCCTCGTGGAGAGTCGGCGCTCGTCCTTCGCAGTCGTTCGCGAATCCTCCACGGTGCTGCGAGAGGAACGGAGCGAAGCGTCGGCGCTCCGCCTCACGCAGTCAAGCAAGCAGACTCAGAACTTGTAGCTCGCCCCCAGCAGGAACTCCCGCCCTGTCACGTGATAGACCACGGGACTGTTGCGCGCCCGGGAGATGAACTGGTCGTTCGCCTCGTTGGTCAGGTTGACGCCCTCGAGCGTGATCGTGAGGTTGTCGTTGACCTTGTACGAGATCGACGCATCCACGTTGAGCGAGGCGTTCTTCCCTTCGACGTCGTTGTTGTTCTGCCCCGGCACTCGGGTCAGGAACGACGAGCGCTTGGACGCCGACACCCGTGCGCTGAAGATGTTGTCGTCGTAGTACAGCGTCGCGTTCCACGACTTCGGCGACATGTTGAGCAGGTCGTCGGTGATGGTCGTGTTGCTGGTCGGCGAGATCAGGTAGGTGATCTTGGACTTCACGTAGGTGTAGTTGAGCACCGTGCCGAAGTTCTTTCCCCAGCTCGGCAGGAAGGTGAACGGCTGCTGGTAGTTCAGCTCGATGCCGCGCAGCTTGCCTCCGGGGGTGTTGATCGGCGTCGTGAGCTGGAACACTTCCTCGCCGGTGAAGTTGGACGGCAGCAGCGACAGCGGCAGCCCCGTCTGGTTGTACGGCGCGTTGGTGCGCAGGCTCTGGATGTAGGTGTCGATGTTCTTCTGGAACAGGCCCACGCCGATGAAGGCGTTGCGGCCGAAGTACCACTCCAGGCTGCCGTCGAAGGTCTTCGCGCGGAAGGGCTTCAGGTACGGGTTGCCCGTGGTGATGGACAGCGTGCCGGTCGTGCTGATCGTGCCGCCCGGATTCAGGTTGCCGAGCTGCGGACGCGCCATCACCTTGGCCGCGGCGAAGCGCGCGATCAGGTCCTTGGTCAGGTTGGCCGAGACGTTCAGCGCCGGCAGCCAGTCCTTGTACTTCTGTCCGATCACGACCTCGGTGCCGCCGCCGGTGGCCAGGTAGCCGGTGGCGTCCTGCTCGGTCACGACGTAGCGCACGCCGACGTTGCCCTGCAGGCGCAGGCCGAGCAGGCGACCTTCGAAGTCCGCCTGCACGAAGCCGCCGGTGTCCTTCTCCACCACCGCGCGGTTGTTGCCGCGCGCGTTGCCGTTGGTGGTCGAGGACAACGTGTAGTCGCCCGGGCCGCCCGCGGGACCGCTCTTGATGCAGTTGCAGTAGATGTCGTAGGCCGCCGCGATCGCGTTGAGGTCGGGAATGACCCACGAGGTGGGCGTTCCCGCCGGCAGGCTCAGGCCGCGGCCGAAGCCGGTCAGCATCTTCGTCAGCACGCCCGATCCCGCCGCCGGCGAGAAGATCGTGTCGTTCTGGTTGACGCGCCGGAATTCGAAGGTGTCGAAGCTGTACTTCTTGTAGTCGAAGCCAGCCTTCAGCGTCAGCGTGTCCGGCATCACTTCCCAGGCCAGGTCCAGGTGGGCGATGTCGTTGACGTTGTTGGCGCCCTGCGGCCGGATGCGGATCTCGCTGGTGGTCGTGTTGGTGACGGTCGTCGGCTGCGTGCCCGTCGTGACCTGCGGCACGCCGACGATCTGCAGCGCGCCGTTCTGCGCGGTCGGATCGAAGGGGTACTTGATGACCGGCAGCCGGTCGTTGTCGCGGAAGTCCAGCGTGTAGCCGTTGACGTTCAGCGCGTCCAGCGTCACCGTCGTCTGCACCGGGTTGCGGAACTTGGAATCCGCCCGGCCCACCTTGGCATTGAGCTTGAGGTGGTCGGTGATGTCCTGCTCCAGCGTCAGGCTCGGCTGGCGGAAGGTGGTCGTCAGCTCGTCGTAGCGCGACTCGGCGCGGATGTCGACGCCGTTGAACACGCCGTACTGCAGCGCGCCGTTGGGCGCGTACTGCGCCTCGACCACGCTGGTCTGCGGCTTGCCGCCCTGGCTCGCCGTGCGGCTGAACGAGATCGCCTCGAGGAAGTCCTCCCGCCGCGTCGCGTCGAGCTTCGAATACAGCATGTCGAAGGTCAGCAGCGTGCGGTCCGTCGGGCGGAACTGGATCGAGCCGGTCAGGCCGAGCCGGTCCTGGTCATGCGACAAGCGGCCGTAACGCGGCAGGCGAGGGTGGAAGTTGTCGGCGCTGCTGGCCGCGTTGTAGGCCGCGGTCGCGCCGGCCGACGCGGGCAGGCGCGGCACGCCCTGCGCGGCGGGGCCGCAGTTCGTGGCGGTGGTCGTCGGATTCGCCGGGGTCACGCCTTGCGGCGAGCACCAGCCGCCGGAAGACGCGCCGTTGTCCCAGCGCACCGTCGAGAAACCTTCCTCGAAGAGCCGGCGCTTGGAGTACGCGCCCGACACCAGCACGCCGAGCTTCTTGTCCAGGAACACGTCGCTGAGCAGGAAGGCCGCGCGCGGGTCGGTCTCGCGCGCCAGGTCGTTGTAGCGGGCCTTCACCGAGGCGGCGACGACGCGCTTGTTGAAGTCGAAGGGCCGCGCGGCCTGCAGGTCCACGGTCGCGCCGAGCGAGCCCTCGTCCACTTCGGCCGAGCTGCTCTTGCGCACGGTGATCGTGTTGAAGAGCTCGGCGGCGAAGACGTTGAAGTCGAAACCGCGCGAGCGGTTCGCGCCGCCGGAGCTGTCGGTGCCGCCGGTCGTGGCCAGCGCCTCGATGCCGTTGATGCGCACGCGCGTGAAGTCCGCGCCCAGGCCGCGCACGGTGATGTTGCGGCCTTCGCCGGCGTCGCGGTCGATCACGACGCCCGGGATGCGCTGCAGCGATTCGGCCAGGTTGGTGTCGGGGAACTTGGCGATGTCCTCGGCCTTGATCACGTCGACGATGCCGCGGTCCTGGCGCTTGGCGTTCAGCGCGCTTTCCAGCGAGGCGCGGATGCCGGTGATGACCACCGTGTCCAGCGCCTTGTCGGGCGCGGGAGAGGCGGCCGCGGGGGGCGTCGCGGGCGCCGGCGCGGGGGCAGCGGCAGAAGCGGCGGCGGCCGGCGCGGGCGCGGCCTGGTCCTGGCTCCACGCGGGCAGCGACAGGGTGGCCGTGCCCAGCAGGCAGGCGGCGAGGCGGGTCAGGCGAGGCGTCGGCGACGTCGCGGACGCGGGCTGGATGCGCTGTGCTCGACGCGGGCGGTCGGACGTGGACGTCCCGAGGCGAGTCCCAATACGGTGGGGCATGACGTTGTCTCCAAGGTTCTTCTGGCCGCGGGCACGGGATCGTGGCCCGTCGCTCTCGCGGCATCGGTCGGTCGCGGGCGCACGCAGGGCGCCGGCAGGGCGGGAGCGGCCATCGCTGCAGTGCGATCGCCACCTCGGTACTGCGGATGCGATCCGCGCCGCGCGCGGACCCTGGGGAACTGCGGGGACGGCGAGGCCTAGAGGTAGTCCTCGCGCCGCGGCGAGAACTGGTCCAACAGCGTGCTGCCGGCCTCCAGCGCGACGACGCCGTGCGTCGTCAGCCGCGGCGCGACGAAGGCGTCGCCCGGCTTGAGCACGCGCTTCACGCCGCCGACGTCGCATTCGAACGAGCCGCTGATCACGAACGCGATCTGGTCATGCGCGTCGTGCGCATGCGGCGTGCCGATGGCGTCCTGGTCGAACTGCACCAGCACCGACATCAGCTCCGGCGTGTGGCCGACGATCTTGCGGCGGATGCCGTCGCCGAGTTCGGTCCACGGCTCGGCGTCGTTCAGGAAATACGGGCTGGTCATCGGGGCGTCTCCTGGATTCAGGACGGTTCTCGGCCGTCGTTGCGAGCAACTATAACGACGCTGCGAAAAATTGAAACAGCGGTTCACTACATAGAAACCATAGTTCCGGGAAAGTCCGCAGGCCCGTACGCTGCGATCCCATCAGAGCCAACGAAGCCCTGCACACAGCCCCGGACAGTCAGGAGACGAGACATGGAAATCCGCCAACCCATCCACAGTGAACACGCCCGCACGCTGGACACCGAAGGCCTGCGCCGCCAGTTCCTGGTGGAGGACCTGTTCAAGCCCGACGAGGCGACGCTGACCTACAGCCAGATCGACCGGATCATCGTCGGCGGGATCATGCCGGTGACCAAGCCGGTGACCTTCTCGGCGGAGCTGGGCAAGCACACCGGCACCGACTACTTCCTGCAGCGGCGCGAGCTGGGCCTGATCAACATCGGCGGGGCGGCGCGCGTCTTCGTCGACGACACGCAATACGAGGTCGGCCCGCGCGAGGCGCTCTACATCGGCCAGGGCGCCAAGATCGTCGAGTTCAAGAGCGTCGACGCGACGAACCCGGCCAAGCTCTACTTCAACTGCGCGCCGGCGCACACCGCGTATCCGACGCGCAAGGTCACGCTGGCCGAGGCGTCGCCGGAGACGCTGGGCTCGCCCGAGACCAGCAACCGCCGCACCATCCACAAGTTCCTGGTGCCCGACGTGCTGCCGACCTGCCAGCTGCTGATGGGCATGACGCAGCTGGAGCCGGGCAGCCTCTGGAACACGATGCCCTGCCACCAGCACGACCGCCGCATGGAGGTGTACTTCTACTTCGACATGAAGTCCGACGCGGTGGTGTTCCACATGCTGGGCGAGCCGACGCAGACCCGCCACCTGGTCGTGCGCAACGAGCAGGCGGTCATCAGCCCCAGCTGGTCCATCCACTCCGGCGTCGGCACGCAGGCCTACACCTTCATCTGGGGCATGGTCGGCGAGAACCAGGTGTTCAAGGACATGGACCACGTGCCGATGACGACGCTGCGCTGAGCGCGGATCGTGGTGTCACGGCAATCAACGGAACGAATCACATGATCCTGGACAACTTCCAACTGGACGGCCGCGTGGCCATCGTCTCGGGCTGCAACACCGGCCTGGGGCAGGGGATGGCGGTCGCGCTGGCGCAGGCCGGCGCGCACATCGTCGGCGTCAACGTGTCCGACCCGGCGGAGACGCGCACCGAGGTCGAGCGGCTGGGGCGCCGCTTCCTCGACCTGCGCGCCAACCTGGGCGACATCAGCTGCATCGAGGGCCTCGTGGCCGAGGCCAAGTCGCTCACCGGCCGCGTCGACATCCTGGTCAACAACGCCGGCATCATCCGGCGCGAGGACGCGATCCGCTTCAGCGAGAAGGACTGGGACGACGTCGTCGACCTCAACCTGAAGACGGTGTTCTTCTTCTCGCAGGCGGTCGCGAAGCAATACCTGGCACAGGGCGGCGGCGGCAAGATCATCAACGTCGCGTCGATGCTGTCCTTCCAGGGCGGCGTGCGGGTGCCGTCGTACACGGCCAGCAAGAGCGGCGTGATGGGCATCACCCGGCTGATGGCCAACGAGTGGGCCTCGCACGGCATCAACGTCAACGCGATCGCGCCCGGCTACATGGCGACCAACAACACCGCCGCGCTGCGCCAGGACGAGACGCGCAACGCCGCGATCCTCGACCGCATCCCGGCCGGTCGCTGGGGCAGCCCGGACGATCTCGCCGGACCGGTCGTGTTCCTCGCCTCCAAGGCCTCGGACTATGTCAACGGCTACACCGTCGCCGTGGACGGCGGCTGGTTGGCTCGATAACCCTGTAGGACGGCCGTCCCGACGGCTACACCATCACCTACGCGCCCGGTCCAACCAAGCGGAGCTCATGGACCGGCTCTGCCGGGTCATCGAGCTCGCCCCCTCGAGGGGGCGCGCGCAGCGCGTAGGGGGGGAGACATATGTACGAGAACAAGAAGCTGGGCTTTCTGTTCGTCCTGCCATTCGTGCTGGGCGTGCTGCTGTTCAAGCTTTTCCCTTTCGTGATGAGCTTCGCGCTCAGCTTCACGCAGTACGACCTGATCGATCCGCCGACCTTCGTCGGGCTGCGGAACTATGAGGAGCTCGCCACCGCGGATCCGCTGTTCCGCAAGTCGCTGGGCGTGACGCTGCTCTTCGCGCTGCTGGCGGTGCCGCTGCGCGTGGGCTTTGCCCTGTTCATCGCGCACGTGCTCAACTTCAAGCTGCGCGGCATCAACTTCTTCCGCGCCGCGTTCTACATCCCGTCCATCCTCGGCGGCTCGATCGCGGTGGCGGTGCTGTGGCGCTTCGTCTTCGCGCGCAACGGGCTCGTCAACCTGGTGCTGATCAAGCTCGGCATCGAGCCGATCGCTTGGCTCGCCGACGAGCACTACTCGATGTGGACCATCGTGCTGCTGTTCACGTGGCAGTTCGGCTCGGCGATGGTGATCTTCCTGGCGGCGCTGCAGAACGTGTCGATCTCGCTCTACGAAGCCGCCGAGTGCGACGGCGCCAGCAAGATGCAGCAGTTCTGGAAGATCACCGTGCCGCTGATCACGCCGGTGATCTTCTTCAACGTGATCATGCAGATGGTGCACGCGTTCCAGGAGTTCAACGGCCCGTACATGATCACCGAGGGCGGCCCGCTGCACTCGACCTACGTGCTGGCGCTGTACATCTACGACCAGAGCTTCCGCTTCTTCAACCTCGGCTACGGCGCGGCGCTGTCGTGGGTGCTGTTCGCGCTGGTCGGCGGCCTGGCGGCGCTGTCCTTCTGGAGCTCGAAGTACTGGGTCTTCTACTCCGGCGAGAAGGAGACCAAGCGATGAGCCGCCATCCCGTGAGCGCCCGCGGTGGACCGTCACTCCCTCTCCCGCTGGCGGGAGAGGGCGGGGGTGAGGGCCGCGGTAGTGGCAATGCACCCACCCTGATCCTGGGCCGCGACCGCGGCCACCGCACGCTGCGCTACCTCGCGCTGGCCGCGGTCGCCATCGTGATGCTCTACCCGCTGCTGTGGCTGATTGGCGCCTCCTTCAAGAGCAATGCGGAGATCTTCAGCTCCGCCGGCTTCTGGCCCGAGCGCTTCGACTTCGACGCCTACGCCAAAGGCTGGAAGACCAGCACCGAGTACACCTTCGCGACCTACTTCCTGAACAGCTTCCTGATCACCATCCCGCGCATCATCGTGACGGTGATCTCCTGCGTGCTGGTGGCCTACGCCTTCGCGCGCTTCGAGTTCTGGGGCCGCAAGACGCTGTTCAGCATCATGATCGCCACGATGATGCTGCCGCTGATCGTGCTGCGGCTGCCGCAGTACCTGGTGTTCCGCGAGATCGGCTGGCTCGATTCCTACCTGCCGCTGATCGTGCCCTCGGCCTTCGCGACGGACACCTTCTTCGTGTTCATGCTGGTGCAGTTCCTGCGCGGCATCCCGCGCGACATGGAAGAGGCCGCGCAGATCGACGGCTGCAACGCGCTGCAGCTGCTGTGGCACATCATCGTGCCGCTGCTCAAGCCGGCCATCATCTCCGTGGTCGTCTTCCAGTTCATCTGGACGATGAACGACTTCATGGGCCCGCTGATCTACCTCGCCTCGGTCGAGAAGTACCCCGTCTCCCTCGCGCTGAAGATGAGCATCGGCGCGACCGAGGAGGTCGAGTGGGCCAACGTCATCGCGATCTCGGTGGTGGCGCTGATCCCGTCGGTGGCGGTGTTCTTCGCGGCGCAGAAGCACTTCATCGAAGGCGCCACCTCCTCCGGGGTGAAAGGATGAGTGCTCGGTACTGCGCGTCGGGACGCCCTCTGGGCCCCTCCCACGGAAGTATTAGGAGGAGCCCGCGGAGCGGGCGGGGGACATGGAGTGGGAGGGGCCCAGAGGGCGGCCCGACACCGCTCGATGCAACGAAGTACGAGAGCTGGAGACAAGCATCGTGGCAAGACTGAGCCTCAACAAGATCGAGAAGGTGTACCCGAACGGCTTCAAGGCCGTGCACGGGGTGGACCTGGAAGTGCGGGACGGCGAGTTCATGGTCTTCGTCGGCCCGTCGGGCTGCGCGAAGTCGACGCTGCTGCGGATGATCGCGGGGCTGGAGAGCATCACCGGCGGCGAGCTGCGCATCGGCGACCGCGCCGTCAACGCGCTGCCGCCCAAGCAGCGCGGCATCGCGATGGTGTTCCAGAACTACGCGCTGTACCCGCACATGAAGGTCTACGACAACCTGGCCTTCGGCCTGAAGCTGGCCGGCACGCCGAAGGCGGAGCTGGACCAGCGCGTGCGCCACGCCGCGGGCCTGCTGGAGATGGAGCATCTGCTGGACCGTTATCCGAAGCAGCTGTCCGGCGGCCAGGCGCAGCGCGTCGCGGTGGGGCGCGCGATCGTGAAGAAGCCCGACGTGTTCCTCTTCGACGAGCCGCTGTCCAACCTCGACGCCAAGCTGCGCGCCGCGATGCGCGTGCGGCTCACCGAACTGCACCGCACCTTGCGCGAGAGCCGCCAGCCGGCCACGACCGTCTACGTCACCCACGACCAGGTCGAGGCGATGACGATGGGCGAGCGCATCTGCGTGCTCAAGGACGGCGTGATCCAGCAGGTCGACACGCCGACGGCGCTCTACGACCGGCCGGCGAATGCCTTCGTGGCGAGCTTCATCGGCTCGCCGGAAATGAACCTGCTGGACGCCCGGCTGGTCGCGACCGACGTCGGCCTGGCCGTCGAGGTCGGCGGCGCGCGGCTGCCGCTGCCGGCGGAGAAGTCGGCGGGCGTCGCCGCGCTGCCGCGCCTGGCGGACGGCGCGGTGACCTTCGGTCTGCGGCCCGAGCACATCGGCCTCGCGCCGCGCGCGCAGGGCGACAGCGTCGCCGTCGGCGCGCGGCTGCGCTTCACCGAGCACATGGGGTCGGAGGTCTACCTGCACGCCGAGCTCGGTCCGCTGCCGATCACCGCGCGCGTGCCCGCGGAGCAGGCCGTGGCGCTGAACGGCCTCGCACGCGGCGACGCCTTGACGCTGCACCTGCAGATCTCGGCCTGCCACCTGTTCGACGCGACGAGCGGCCTGAATCTGCTGTCGACCTCGTCCTCGTCCTCTGGAAGCGACGCATGAGCCTGCCACGACGACAGCTGCTCGGCATCGCCGCGGGGTCGGCCGCGATCGCGGCGACCGCGGGCGTGACCGCGGCGCTGACCGCGCCGGCGCGCGCGCAGGACAAGCCCACCGTGCTGCGCTTTGCCTGGTGGGGCGGCGCGGGCCGGCACGAGGCGACGCTGAAGGCGCTCGCGCTCTTCGAGCGCCGCCACGGCGTGCGCGTGAAGGCCGAGTACATGGGCTTCAACGGCTACCTGGAGCGGCTGACGACGCAGATCGCCGGCGGCTCCGAGCCCGAGGTCATGCAGATCAACTGGGCCTGGCTGGCGATGTTCAGCAAGCGCGGCAACGGCTTCGCGGATCTGAACCGGCATGCGGGGCTGATGGACCTCGCGCAGTTCGACCGCGAGGACCTCGCCTACGGCGACGTCGCCGGCAAGCTGAACGCGCTGCCGGTGTCCTTCAGCGCGCGCGTGATGCTGTGGAACCAGGCGGCGTTCGATCGCGCCGGCCTCGCGCTGCCGAAGACCTGGGATGAACTCTTCGCGACGGGGCCGGCATTCCGTCGGATCCTCGGCGAGGACGCCTATCCGCTCGACGGCGAGCTCTACGACATGATGCTGCTGTCCCAGGCCTGGGTGCAGCAGCGGCACGGCACGGCCTACGTCGATCCGGCGCAGCCGCGCGTGGCGATGAGCGAAGGCGCGGCGCTCGACTGGGTGCGCACCTACAAGCGGCTGGTCACGGACCATGTCGCGACGCCGCTGCCGCTGCGCGCGAGCCTGGGCGGCGCCGAGAAGCCGACCGAGCAGCAGCCCGACTGGGTCGTCGGCCGCTGGGCCGGCAACTACACCTGGGACTCGGTCATCGCGCTGCGGGCGTCGACGCTGGACAAGCAGCAGAAGCTGGTGCTCGGCGAGTTCCCGACGCTGCCGGGCGCGCTCGACAGCGGCATGTTCGGACGTCCCACCGTGATGTACGCGGTCAGCCGCCATGCCGAGAAGAACGGCCGCGCGGAGATGGCCGCCAAGCTCGTCAACTTCCTGCTGACGGACCCCGAGGCCGCGGCGCTGCTCGGTCGCACGCGCGGCCTGCCGTCGGCGCGCGGCCCCTACGAGCAGTTGAAGGCCGCCGGCAAGCTGCCGCCGCTCGAGGTCGCGGCGCACGAGCAGATCAAGCTGCAGCGCGAGTCGGGCCGGCTCAAGCGTCCGGCGCCCTTGTTCGAGCACGCACGGCTGCACAAGTTCATGCGCGAGGTCTTCGAGACCGTCGCCTACAACAAGACCAGCGACGTCGACGCCGCGCGCCGCCTGGTCACCGAGGGTCAGGCCTTGCTGCAACGGATCAAGTGAAAAGCCATCATGAAAGCCAACGAACGACAGCTCCACTTCGTCACCCGCGAGGATCCGGACACCGGCGCGCGCGTCACCCGGCTGACGCCCACCGACGTGACCTGCCATCGCAACTACTTCTATCAGAAGTGCTTCACCAACGACGGGGCCCAGCTGATCTTCGGCGCCGAGTTCGGGCCGGGCACCAGCTGGAACTACCACCTGCTCGACCTGAAGACGCAGGTGGCGACGCAGCTCACCGACCAGCCGGGTGAGAACACCTTCGGCGGTTTCCTCAGCCCGGACGACCGGCATCTCTACTTCATCCGCGCGGAGCGGCAGTTGATCCGCCTGTCCATGCGGGATCTGGGCGAGGAGGTCGTCTACACCGTGCCGGAGGGCTGGGTCGGTTACGGCACCTGGGTCGCGAACACGGCCTGCACGAAGATGGTCGGCATCGAGATCGCCGCGAGCGACTGGTTCCCGCTCAGCGACTGGCAGAAGTTCCATCAGATGTTCCATGCGAAGCCGCGCTGCCGCCTGATCCGCATCGACCTGGCGACCGGCGCGCGCGAGGTGATCCTCGAGCAGCAGGGCTGGCTGGGCCATCCGCAGTACCGGCCCGGCGACGACCACACCGTCGCGTATTGCCACGAGGGGCCGCACGACCTCGTCGATGCGCGCATGTGGTTCATCGACGAGGATGGTCGCAACGTGCGCTGCGGCCGCCGCCACGATCCGGGCGAAAGCTGCACCCATGAGTTCTGGGTGCCGGACGGCTCCGCGATGATCTATGTCTCCTACCTGAAGGGACAGCGCGACCGCTGGATCTGCTCGCTCGATCCGGTGACGCTCGCATCGAAGCGCCTGACGCGGATGCCGCCGTGCTCGCACCTGATGAGCAACCAGGACGGCACGCTGCTGATCGGCGACGGCTGCGATTCGCCGGCCGACGTCGCCGACACCGGCAGCCACCAGATCGCGACGGATCCTTTCCTGCACCTCTTCGACCTGAAGGCGGGCACCGAGCGCCGCGTCGCGCGGCACGACAGCTCGTGGCGCGTCTACAAGGGCAACCGGCAGGTCACGCATCCGCATCCGTCGTTCACGCCGGATGAGAAGCAGGTGCTCTTCAGCGCGGACGCCGAGGGCGAACCGGCGCTGTACCTGGCGGACCTCTGATGCGAGTCCGGTCGGTGGTCGTGGCGGCGGGTGCGAGCCTGGCGGCGCTGTCGGGCGGCGCCGGTGCGGCACAGCCGGTGGCCGGCCCGGAAGCGATCCACGCGGCGGCACCGGTGGTTCCCGTCCAGGAACGTCCCCAACTGACCGATGCGCAGGCGGCCACGGCCACGGTGGCCGCCTACCTCGGCGACTGGCAGCCTGTGCCGCTCGATCCTTCGCGCTGGACGCCGACCTTCGTCGTCGCCGCCGACGGCAGCGGCACGCACCGCACGGTGCAGGCCGCGATCGACGCGCTGCCCGCGAGGGCGTCAGGCGCGGCATCGGCGCCACGCGCCTACGTGCTCGTGAAGCCCGGCACGTATCGCGAGCCGCTCTGCATCCAGGACAAGGCGCCGTTCACGCTCTACGGCGCGGGCGACCCGTCGCAGGTCGTGATCGTCGAGGGGCGCTACAACGCGCTGTCCAAGCCGCGTGGCACGGCGGCGCATCGCTGCATGCCGCTGTTCGACGCGGACACGCACGGCACCCCCGGCAGCGCGAGCGTGATGCTGTTCAGCGACGACGTGCAGCTCGCGCAACTGACGATCGCCAACGATGCGATGGACCGCGTGCGCGATGGGCAGGGCTATCCCGCCGGCGTCGGCGAGAGCGGCGGCGCGCAGGCCGTCGCGCTGATGACGCGCGGCGATCGCCTCCAGTTGGAACGGGTCCGCCTCATCGGACATCAGGACACGTTCTACGCGGAACGCGGCGCCGTCGGCACGGAGACCGCCGCGGGCGCCGCCCTCCCGGCCCGCGTGTTCGTGCATGCCAGCGAGATCCGCGGCGATGTCGACTTCATCTTCGGCGGCGCGACGCTGGTCATCGACGACAGCCTGATCGTCAGCCGCGCCGGTCGTCGCGTGCCGGGCCACGGCGGACACGTGATCGCGCCCAGCACGCCCAACGTGCAGTCGCGCGGGTTCCTGATTCAGCGTTCGCGTTGGGTCGCTGAGCCGGGCGTCACGGCGGGCAGCATCAGCCTGGGTCGCGCCTGGGATCGCGGCATCGCGCGCGGTGAATGGCGCGCGTCGCCGACCGTGCCGAACGGTCAGGCGGTGATCCGGGACAGCCTGCTGGGGCCGCACCTCGCGCCATGGTTCGCATCGACATCGCGCCGCCCGTTCAGCGCCACCGGCGAGGCCGCCAACCGCATGGCCGAGTACCGCAACGCCGCGCTGCCGGTGGCGCTGCCCGCCGCGGCGTTCGACGCGATCGCGCCGGGCGACGGCTGGGCGTCGATGAACGGCGGCACCCTCGGCGGCGCGCAGGCGAAGATCGACGCGATCCGAGTCGTGCGCACGCGCGCGGAGCTCGATGTGGCGCTCGCGCTCGGCGACACGCCCAAGCTGATCGCGCTCGCCGCGCGCATCGACCTCGCGGCGGATGCCACGGGCCGGCGCCTAGGCTTCGAGGACTTCCGCGATCCCGCCTTCGACCTGGACGCTTTCGTCCGGCAATACGACCCCGCGACCTGGGGCCGTCGCGCGCCCGAGGGTCCGCTGGAGGAAGCCCGCAGGCGCTCCGTGAAGAAGCAGGCCGCGCAGGTCGTGATCAAGGTGCCGTCGAACACGACGATCGTCGGTGTCACGCCTGACGCCGGCTTCGACGGCGGCTCGCTGATGCTGGACAAGGTGTCGCAGGTGATCCTGCGCAACCTGCGTTTCTCCGATGCCTACGATTTCTTCCCTGCCTGGGACCCGAACGACAACGGCCACGGCGAGTGGAACTCCGAGTACGACACCGTCTCGCTGCGCGAGGCCACGCAGGTGTGGATCGACCACTGCGCCTTCGACGACGGCGAACGGCCCGATCCGCGCGAGCCGGTGGCGCTGGGCCAGCGCCTGCAGCGGCACGACGGGCTGCTCGACATCACGCGCCGCTCGGACTTCGTGACCGTGTCCTGGAACGTCTTCCGCCGCCACGACAAGACGATGCTGATCGGCGGCGGCGACGGCCATCGCGACGATCGCGGCCACCTGCGCGTGACGCTGCACCACAACCTCTGGGAGCAGGTGAAGGAGCGCACGCCGCGCGTGCGCTACGGGCAGGTGCACGTCGCCAACAACCTCTATGTCGCCGCCGCCGGCGGGGACTATCCCTATGCTTACTCGATCGGGGTCGGCATCGAATCGCAGGTGCTGAGCGAGGCCAACGCCTGGGAGGCCGCGGCCGGCATCGGCCCGGAGCGCGTCGTGCGTCTGCTCAAGGGCGAGCGCTTCGAGGATCGAGGTTCGAACTTCAACGACGCGCCGATCGATCCGGTGCGCTGGCTGCGTGCCGCGAACCCTGACAAGGCTGTCGTCGGCGAGGCCGGCTGGACGCCGCCATACCGGCTGCCCATCGAGCTTGCGGGCGAGGTGGCGGCACGGGTTCGCGCGGGCGCGGGGACGGGCCGGCTGTGGTGAAATCTTCCCTTTCCAAGAACACCTTGCGCATGGATGACGAACTGAACGATGGCAAGCAGCAGCCCGAGTCCGTGGCCGCGGTGCTCAAGGTCTTTGCCATCCTGCAGGCCTTGTCGGAACGCAGCGACACCGGCATCTCGGAGCTGTCCGTGCGGCTGGCGATGCCCAAGGCGACGGTCTACCGTTTCCTGCAGACGATGAAGACGCTGGGCTACGTGCGCCAGGAGACCGACAGCGAGCGCTACGGCCTGGCGATGAAGGTCTTCGAGATCGGCGCGAGGGCGCTGCAGTATCCGGACCTGGTCGACCTGTCCAAGCACCACATGCAGATGCTGGCCGACGCCACCGGCGAGACGGTGCACCTGGGCACGCTGATCGACAGCGAGATCATCTACGTCCACAAGGTCGATTCGAAGCACATGCTGGGCATGTACTCGCGCATCGGGCGGCGCGCGCCCTTGCACTGCACGGCGATCGGCAAGGTGCTGATGGCCTGGGAGCATCCGGAGCGCCGGGCGCGCGTGCTGGCGGGGGCTGAGTTCCAGCGCTTCCGCGACAAGACCATCACCGAGCCGGCGGCCTTCCAGGCCGAACTCGAGCGGGTGAAGCGCCAGGGCTTCGGCGAGGACCGCGAGGAATTCGACGATCACATCCGCTGCCTGGGCGTGCCGATCTTCGACCGGCTGGGTCAGCCGATCGCCGGCATGAGCGTCAGCTTCCCGACCTTCCGCTACGACGACGCCAAGGCGCCTGAGGTCGTGGCGATGCTGCAGGCGGCCAGCCGGGACATTTCGGCCCGCCTGGGTTGCACGGCGTTCCCGCTGGACGCCGCCTGACGCACTCAGCGCGGCCGGGTCCGGGACAATCCCAACCCGCTTCTCGCTTCCCCGCTCCCGGGGGCGAGTCCTGTCGCCTCCTTTCGAAAGACACGCTGCATCGGCGCGACACCGCGATAACGCGGTTGTCGTTGAGGCCTATGTTGTCGTACAACTGACCCTGTGATGAATGCTTCGTTGACCCGTTCCCGCCCGAAATCGCTGGCACTCGGACTTGTCCGTGCGCTGGAGGACCGGATCCGTGCGGGTGCGCTCGCCAACGGCGACAAGCTGCCGACCGAGGCGGCGATCATGGCCGAGTTCGAGGTCAGCCGGACGGTGGTCCGGGAGGCGATCTCGAAGATGCAGGCGGCGGGGCTGGTCGAGACCCGGCACGGCATCGGGACCTTCGTCCTGGGGCTGGGGGAGGGCGGGCCGTTCCGGATCGGCGCGGAGCAGATGGCGACATTGCACGATGTCGTCGCGGTGCTGGAGCTGCGGATCGGCATCGAGACCGAGGCGGCGGCGCTGGCCGCGCAGCGGCGCACCGACGCGCACCTGCTGAACATGCGGGCCGCGCTGTCGGCCTTCGCGGAGGCGGCGCTGGCGGGCCGCGACGCGGTGGCCTCGGACTTCCAGTTCCACCTCGAGATTGCCCGCGCGACCGGCAACCCGCACTTCGAGCAGCTGATGGCGACGCTGGGCGCGCCGAGCATCCCGCGCGCGCGCCTGGCGAGCCTGGCGGCCGCGGGCGACGAAGACCCCGTGGCGCAGCGCGACTACCTGCTGCGCGTGAACGCGGAGCACGAGAGCATCCTCGACGCAATCGCCGCGCGCGACACCGAGGCCGCCCGCGCTGCCATGCGGACGCACCTGGCCAACAGCCGCGAACGTCGCCGGCGCGCGGCGTTGGCGTTGCAGGACAAGCGCTGAGCGGGTCCCAGCAAGCCCTGGGGTCAGGCTTCGACAGCCGCCTCGCTCGTTCCCTGTTCCGTTTCCTCGACCTTGAACCGCCAGCCCGCCCGGCCGGCGGTGGCGACGATCTTCTGATGGACGAGGCGCTCGACGGTCATGATGCGGTCGAGCGCCGACTTCACGAGGTCGTCGCCTGCCGCATGCGCGACGTAGCACATGCGCAGCACGGTGTCGTTCGCCTTGGGCACCTTGCCCCGACGTTCCCAGAGGCTGATGTTCTGCTCGCTGACGCCCTGCACCTTGGCGAGGGCGGCTTGGGAGAGGCCGAGCTCCACGCGCAGGAAGCGGAACTCCTTGCCCGTCAGGCGCGACGGCTTGCGCACGAGGTGAACGGCGATCTGGTCAAGAAGCTTGTCGGCGGCCTTCACGGACACGCCTTTTCCGTACGGGGTGTCCACCACCTCGTAGCCGTTCTCGAGCCAGACATTGTCGAGTCCGCATTCCCGGTATTGATACATGGTCGGATTCCTCTAAACGATCACCGTGATGACCAGCAGCTTGGGGTCGTCGTCGTCCAGACCGACGCAAACCGCCAGGTTCCGCGCGGTCCCATACCGTTGCATGCGGCAGATCAACCGACCGGTCTTCATGTCCTCTTCCGGCGGCAGGTCGATGCGACCCGTCTGAAGACATGCGAACACCTCGCGCGCCAACACGCCGCGCTGACGCATCCTTGAAAACGCATGTCCAGTGATGACGATGTTGTGGACATCTCCTGCGGTCTGACGGATATGTCGCTCCAGCTGGTCCCGAGTCTGCTTCTTGAACGTCACGTCAGTCGTGCCTTCGCGCCTGATTGCTCCCCATAATTTTTATGGGTTTAATCCTAGACGCGTCCGAGGTGGCGGCGCGAAAGCGGTGTTGCGTTCTTCCCATAGTTTTTATGGGTTGCTGTCCTACTGCAATCGGTAGTTCTGCGTGTTTTCCCTCATCGATGAGCGATTGATGCCGCCTTGTCATCCGCTCGACTCAACTTGTATGATGACTGACAACAAGACCGCCAAATCGTCGACGGGTTGAGTCCCGGTGTCGCACCAAGAGCGGTTTCCACGGTTCCTTCCCCGGAGACAAACCATGACCGTTCTGACCCGCCGCCTGGCCGTCAAAGCCGGAGCCGCCCTCGGCGCCGCCGTCCTCTCCACCTTCGCGGCCGGCCTGGCCCACGCCAGCGGCTTCCCCGATCGACCGGTGACCATCGTCGTGCCGTTCCCCGCCGGCGGTTCCACCGACATGCTGGCCCGCGCCATGGGCGCCGAGCTGCAGAAGAAGTGGGGCCAGACCGTCATCGTCGACAACCGCCCCGGCGCCACGGGCACCCTCGGCACCTCGCAGGTCAGGCGCGCCGCGCCCGACGGCTACACGCTGCTCGTGTCCTCGCTCGGGCCGTTCGTGATCGCGCCGCATCTGCTCAAGGCCGTCCAGTACGACGCCCTCAAGGACATCGACCTGCTGACCGTCGCCATCCAGGCGCCCAACGTGCTGGTCGTGCCCGCCGCCTCGCCGCTGAAGAGCGTCAAGGACGTCGTCGACACGCTCAAGAAGGACCCGGGCAAGATGAGCTTCGCCTCGTCGGGCAACGGCTCCTCCGACCATCTGACCGCCGAGCTGTTCTGGCTGCAGACCGGCACCAACGGCCTCCACGTCCCCTACAAGGGCGGCGCGCCGGCGATCAGCGATCTGCTGGGCGCCCAGGTCGACGCGTCCTTCCAGAACATCAACGCGGTGCTGCCGCACATCATCGGCGGCAAGCTGCGCGCGCTGGCCGTGACCGGCGACAAGCGCTCCGCCGTGCTGCCCAACGTGCCCACGCTGTCCGAGTCCGGCATCAAGGGCGCGGACGTCTACTCCTGGCAAGGCGTGGCCGCGCCCCGGGGCCTGCCGCCCGCCGTCGCGCGCGCAGCTGCAGAAGGACATCGTCGCCGCGCTGCACGACCCGTCGGTGAAGCAGAAGTTCTCCGACATCGGCATCGAGACCGTCGCCAACACGCCCGACCAGGCGCAGGCCTTCCAGAAGACCGAGTTCGCGCGCTGGAAGCAGGTCATCGAGACCCGCAAGATCACCGCCGATTGATCCCATTGTCGGATCGTGTCGTCCGATCCCCGCAGACCGACCAGGAGTTCCGCGTGAGCGCAAGCAGTCCCATCGTCACCTCCGCCCGCGCGATCCCGGTCGCCGGCCGCGACGGCATGCTCATGAACCTGAGCGGCGCCCACGCGCCGTTCTTCACCCGCAACCTGCTGATCCTCGAGGACGACGCCGGCCATGTCGGCATCGCCGAGATCCCCGGCGGCGAGCCCATCCGCAAGACGCTCGAACAGGCCGGCGAGCTGCTCGTCGGCCAGCCGGTCGCGAAGTGGAACGCGCTGCTGGCGCAGGTCCGCGAGAAGTTCAATGGCCTCGACAGCGGCGGCCGCGGCCTGCAGACCTTCGACCTGCGGACCACGATCCACGTGCTCACCGCCGTCGAATGCGCGCTGCTGGACCTGCTGGGCCAGCACCTCGGCGTGCCGGTCTGCGAGCTGCTCGGCGAAGGCAAGCAGCGCGACAGCGTCGCGATGCTGGGCTACCTGTTCTTCGTCGGCGACCGCACGAAGACGGGCCTGGCCTACAAGACCCCCGAGGACGAGGCCGGCAGCGATGCCGCCGCCGACGCCTGGCTGAAGGTCCGCCACCACGTCGCGATGACGCCGGAGACCATCGTCGAGCAGGCCGCCGCCGCGCAGGCGCGTTACGGCTTCAAGGACTTCAAGCTCAAGGGCGGCGTGCTGCGCGGCGAGGAAGAGGTCGAGGCCATCCAGGCGCTGAAGGCGCGCTTCCCCGAGGCGCGCGTCACGCTCGATCCCAACGGCGGCTGGCTGTTGAAGGACGCGATCCGCCTGCTGCGCGACCTGGGCGGCGTGCTCGCCTATGCCGAGGATCCCTGCGGCGCCGAGGAAGGCTTCTCCGGCCGCGAGGTGATGGCCGAGTTCCGCCGCGCCACCGGCCTGCCGACGGCCACCAACATGGTCGCCACCGACTGGCGCCAGTTCACCCACGCGCTGAGCCTGCAGTCGGTCGACATCCCGCTGGCCGATCCGCACTTCTGGACCATGTCCGGCGCGGTCCGCGTCGCGCAGACCTGCCGCGACTTCGGCCTGACCTGGGGCTCGCATTCCAACAACCACTTCGACGTGTCGCTGGCGATGTTCACGCATGCCGCCGCCGCCGCGCCGGGGCGCCTCACCGCGATCGACACGCACTGGATCTGGCAGGACGGCCAGTTCCTGACCGAGAAGCCGCTGCGGATCGTGGACGGCGAAGTCGCCGTGCCGACCGCGCCCGGCCTGGGCGTCACGCTCGACATGAAGGCCGTCGACGCCGCCCACCAGCTCTACCTGCAGCACGGCCTGGGCGCGCGCGACGACGCCATCGCCATGCAGCACCTGATCCCCAACTGGAAGTTCGATCCCAAGCGGCCCTGCATGGTCCGCTGAACGATCCCCCCGAACGACACCCGGAGAGAGACATGCACGAACACAAGAAGACGTCCCCCATCACCCGCCGCGCGCTGATCGCCGCAGCCGCCGTCGCCGCGGTGGCAGGTGTGGCCCCGAGCGCCTTCGCGCAGGCCGCCTGGCCCAGCAAGCCGCTGAAGATCATCGTCCCGTACACGCCGGGCGGCTCCTCGGACATCATCGCCCGCATCATTTCGCCGATGCTCGGCGAAGCGCTCAAGCAGACCGTCATCGTCGAGAACAAGCCCGGCGCCAGCGGCAACATGGGCGCCGACCAGACCGCCAAGGCCAACGACGGCTACACCATCATGCTGTGCGACGTCAGCGCGCTGGCCATCAGCCCGTCGCTGTACACCAAGCTCGCCTTCGACCCGTCCAAGGACCTGAAGGGCGTGGCGATGCTGGCCTACTCGCCGCACATGCTGGTCGTCCATCCGTCGGTGCCGGCCAACAACCTGAAGGAACTGGTCGAGCTGTCCAAGAAGTCCAAGATCGACTTCGCCGTCACCGCGATGGGCAGCGCGCCGCACCTGGCCGGCTTCCAGGTCGCCAACCTGACCGGCGCCAAGTGGGAATACATCCCGTACAAGGGTGGCTCGCAGGCCGTCACCGACACCATCGCCGGCCAGACGCAGGTGCTGATGAACGGCATGCTCGCGACGCTGCCCTTCGTGCAGCAGAACAAGCTCAAGGTCATCGGCGTCAGCAAGGCGACCCGCGTGCCGCTGCTGCCCAACGTGCCGACGCTGGCCGAGCAGGGCGCCACCGGCTTCGAGTCCGGCACCTGGCAAGGCATCCTGGCCCCGGCCAACATGCCCAAGGCCAACATCGACAAGCTGTCGGCCGCGCTGATCAGCATCATCCGCTCGCCGGAAGTCCGCGCGCGTCTGGCCGCGCAGGGCGCCGAGGTCAGCACGATGAACCCGACCGAGATGGATACCTTCTTCAACGCCGAGCGCAAGAAGTGGGCGGGTGTCGTGAGCAAGAGCGGACTCAAGCTCGACTGACCCGCGATCGACCCGCGATCGAGCCGCGACTGATGCATCGATTTCTGCTCGATTGCCGCTCGATTGATCCCGTTTGATCTCGACCCGAGGATCCCTGCCATGCCGACGCCGACCACGCCTTACTCCGCCTTCCCCAACACGCTGCGGCAACGCCTGATCGCGGGCGAACGCCTGATCGGCTGCTGGTGCTCGCTCGCCAGTCCGATCAGCACCGAGGTGCTGGGCGTGGCCGGTTTCGACTGGCTGCTGCTGGACGGCGAGCATTCGCCCAACGAGGTCAGCAGCTTCGTGCCGCAGCTGATGGCATTGAAGGACAGCGTCAGCGCGCCGGTCGTGCGGCCGAGCAGCAACAACGCCGTCGAGATCAAGCGCCTGCTCGACGCGGGCTTCTCCAACCTGCTGATCCCCTTCGTCGAGACGGCCGAGGAGGCGGCGCGCGCCGTCGCCGCGACGCGTTATCCGCCGCAGGGCATCCGCGGCGTGTCGGTCTCGCAGCGCAACAACCGCTATGGCACGGTGCCGGGCTACTTCCAGGGCATCAACGAGCAGATCGCCGTGATCGTCCAGATCGAGAGCCCGGCGGGCGTGGCCGCGGTCGCGGACATCGCGGCGGTGGCGGGCGTGGACGCCGTGTTCATCGGCCCGTCCGACCTGGCGGCCGGCTACGGCCACCTGGGCAACCCGCAGCACCCCGACGTGCAGGCGGCGATGGCGACGATCTACGCCGCCTGCAAGGCGGCCGGCAAGCCCGTCGGCATCCTGGCGCCGGTCGAGGCCGACGCGCGCCGCTATATCGAGCAGGGCGCGACCTTCGTCGCCGTCGGCAGCGACCTCGGGGTCTTCCGCGCCGCGACGCAGGGCCTGCGTGACAAGTTCAAGGATTGATTCAGGAGCAATGGCAATGAGCATCAAGATCGGTTTCATCGGCCTGGGCATCATGGGCGCGCCCATGGCGGTGCGTCTCGCGCAAGGCGGACATCAGCTGTTCGTCCACACCCGTTCCAAAGTCCGTGAGGACGTCGCCGCCGTCGGTGTCACCGTCTGCGACAGCGCCACGGAAGTCGCGCAGCAGGCCGAGGTGATCTTCACGATGGTCCCGGACACGCCGGACGTCGAACGCGTGCTGTTCGGCGAAGGCGGCATCGCCGCCGCGTTCGCCGGCGGCAAGGGCGCGGGCAAGACGGTCGTGGACATGAGCTCGATCTCGCCGATCGCGACCAAGGACTTCGCGCAGCGCATCGAGGCGCTCGGCGCCGAGTGGCTGGACGCGCCGGTCTCCGGCGGCGAGGTCGGCGCCAAGGCCGGCACGCTGTCGATCATGGTCGGCGGCAAGGAAGCCACTTTCGCGCGCATCAAACCGCTGTTCGAGCTGATGGGCAAGAACATCACGCTGGTCGGCGGCGCGAGCGCGGGCCAGGTCACCAAGGTCGCCAACCAGATCATCGTGGCGCTGAACATCGCCGCCGTGAGCGAGGCGCTGGTCTTCGCGTCCAGGGCCGGCGCCGATCCGGCCAAGGTGCGCGAGGCGCTGATGGGCGGCTTCGCCTCCAGCCGCATCCTCGAGGTGCACGGCGAGCGCATGATCAAGCGCACCTTCAACCCGGGCTTCCGGATCGCGCTGCACCAGAAGGACCTGAACCTCGCGCTGCAGAGCGCCAAGGCGATGAGCGTGGCGTTGCCCAACACGGCCAACACCGCCCAGCTGATGCAGGCCGCCGCGGCGCAGGGCTGGGACCAGCTCGACCACTCGGCGCTGGTGCGGGCGCTGGAAGTGCTGGCCAACCACGAGGTCGGTAGCACTACGGACGCCGGCTGAGGGGACAGGTCTCCACAATCGCCGGTCATGAGCCAGCCCCACGACGATTCCGCTTCCCCGGCCGCTTCCCCGGCCGCCTCGGCCTCCCCGACGTCCAGCCTCGGTTCGCCCGGTCCGGACTCGCCAGTCGCCGGATCGCCGGCGGCTGAGGCCCTGCTCGCGGATCCCCGCGCGCTGCTCAAGCATCTCTACCGCGTGGCGGTGGATCGGGCGTTGCCGGGCAAGATCCTCGCCAGCCACCTGCCGCCGCCGCCGAAGGGCCGGACGCTGGTGATCGGCGCGGGCAAGGGCGGCGGATCGATGGCGCAGGCGTTCGAGGCCGCCTGGCCGGCGAGCGCGCCCATGACCGGGCTGGTGATCACGCGTTACGGCCACATTCCGCCGGACTACCGGCCGCGCCGCATCGAGATGGTCGAGGCCGCGCACCCGGTGCCCGACGCCGCCGGCGAGCGCGCCGCGGCCCGGATGATGCAGAAGGTGCGCGACTTCAACCCCACCGTCGACGATCAGGTGATCTGCCTGATCTCGGGCGGCGGCTCGGCGCTGATGCCGCTGCCGGCGCCGGGGCTGACGCTGGCCGACAAGCAGGCGGTCAACCGCGCGCTGCTGGCCAGCGGCGCCAACATCGTCGAGATGAACTGCGTGCGCAAGCACCTCAGCGGGATCAAGGGCGGGCGGCTGGCCGCCGCCTGCGCGCCGGCCAAGGTGCTGACGCTGATGATCTCCGACGTGCCGGGCGACGATCCGCAGGTGATCGCCTCCGGCCCGACGGTGCCCGACGCGAGCACCTGCGCCGAGGCGCTGGCGATCTGCCGCCGCTACCGCATCGCGCTGCCGCAGCTCGCCGTCGACGCACTGGAACGCGGCGAGTGGGAGACGCCCAAGCCCGGCGATCCCTGCTTCGACGGTCATGAGCAGCGCATCATCGCCGCGCCGCGCCAGAGCCTGCTGGCGGCCGCCGAAGCGGCCCGCGCGCTCGGCATCACCGCGCATGTGCTCTCCGACGAGATCGAAGGCGAGTCGCGCGAGGTCGGCCGCGTGCATGCGGCGCTGGCGCGCTCGGCCGCGCGACACGGCGAGCCCTTCGCCAAGCCCTGCCTGATCCTGTCCGGCGGCGAGACGACGGTGACGCTGGTGCCGCAGCCGGGACGCGGCGGACGCGCCGGCGAGTTCGTGCTCGGCTGCGCGATCGCGCTGGACGGGCAGCCGGAGGTCTGGGGCCTGGCCGCGGACACCGACGGCATCGACGGCGTCGAGGACAACGCGGGGGCCTTCCTCAGCCCCAGCACCCTGGAGCGCGCCCGCGCGCTCGGCCTGAAACCGGCGGACCTGCTGGCGGCCAACAACGGCTACGCGCTGTTCGAGGCCCTGGGCGATCTGCTGATCACCGGGCCGACGCAGACCAACGTCAACGACTTCCGCGCGCTGCTGATCCGCTGAGGCGTTTCACAGATCTCCCCCCATCGAGCGAATCGACGGGGGAAATTGAACGGATGTTGACGCGCCTCAAGGCAATTTCCGTTCAGGGCGAGGACAGTCCGGCATTTCCGGTTTCCGAGAGTGCCCGTGATCGCCCATCTGACGTCTGATCCCGACGGATCCGCTGACCCCAGCGATGTTGCTTTTCCCCCTGCCGGCGCCGGACTCGTTCCCGGGCCTGGCCATCCGATCCCCTGGCGCGTGTTGCTGGGCGACCTGCTGCTGGATGGCGAGAGCTGGTCCGCGCTGGCCGCCATGACGCAGCTGCGCCGCTGCAAGGCCGGCGAGCTGGCGATCCGCCGCGGCGATGCCGCGGTGGCCATGCTGGCGCTGTGCGAGGGCAAGGTCGCCGCGCGCGCGCCGCTGACCGGCCCGCTGTGGCTGGACCTGCACACCGCCTGGCTCGAGGGCCGCTACGAGGAGGACGTCAGCGTCGTCTCCGCGTCGGCGGTGGTGATGGTCTGGCCGATGTCTGTCGCGGCGATGTGGCTGCGCTCGCAGCCGCTGGTGCTGGAGGCGCTGGTGCGGGCGGTCGCCACGCAGCTGCGGGACGCGCAGGACGCGATCCGCGGCCTGACGATGAAGGACGCCACCGGCCGCGTGGCCGCCTGGCTGCTGGCGCAGGCCGGCGCCGCCGGAGAGGTGCAGTTCAGCGAGCGCAAGCGCGACGTGGCGGCGCAGCTGTCGATCTCGCCGGAGACGCTGTCGCGCACGCTGCGGCAGCTCGCCGATCGGGGCGTGCTGGCGGTCCAGGGCTACCGCATCGGGCTGCTGGACCGGGTCGAGTTGCTGGCGCTGGCGCGCGGTCGCTGAGCGGCTTAGACTCGCTGCCACACTTGTCGTTACGTCCCGAGGAGGCCAATGTGACGATCGCCAGCGTGACCCCCCTGACTGCCGTGACCACTGCCGGTTCCAGCGCGGAACGTTTCCTCGGGGGGCACGCCAGCCTCCCCGTGATGCCCGAGGTCGGACGCAAGCTGCTGCGCAGCCTGGACGACGACGGCGTCTCGCTCGGGCAGATCGCCGAGCTGATCGGCAAGGACTCGACGCTCGCGGCCAAGGTGCTGCGCCTGGCCAACTCGGCGCGCTACAGCCCGTCGCACACGATCAGCACGCTGCAGGACGCGGCGATGGCGCTGGGGCTGGAGACGCTGCGCAACCTCGCGATGGCGGCCAGCTTGTCCGGCACCTTCCCCGACGTGAAGGGCCTCGACCGCCAGCGCTTCTGGCGGCACAGCGTGCGCACGGCCGGGCATGCGCGGCTGCTGGCCAAGCTGCTGCAGGGCGACGCGGACGCCGCCTACCTCGCGGGCCTGATGCTGCGCACGGGCCAGCTGATGATGGCGATGAGCGAGCCCGACCAGGTCGCCGACGTCGAAGCCCACGCGGGCGAGCCCGGCAGCCGCTTCTCGCTGGAGTCGCACCGCTTCGGCTGCACGCATGCCGACGTGACGGCGGCGCTCGCGGCGCACTGGCACTTCCCGGCGGATCTGGTCGAGGCCTTCAAGGACACGAACGCGCCGCTGGACGTGCGGCCGTTCTCGATGCTCGCCGCGATCCTGCACCTGGCCGAGGTGGTCGCCGACGCCTGCGACCAGGACGTCGACCGCATCGACGCGCTCACGACCGCGGTGCCCGAGCTGGTCGAGCATCTCCACCTGGACCTCGACTTCCTGCGCCTGCGCCTGGACGGCTGCGGGGATCCGGGACAGGACGTCGAGCTGATGCTCAAGTGACGCGGCGCTGAGGTAAGGTCGGCCGCTTCAAGATCCAGGAAAAGATTTGGAGACGGCATGACGACCTACCAGGGAAGCTGCCACTGCGGCCGCGTGGCTTACGAGGTGGACGGCGAGATCGACGGCGCGATGTCGTGCAACTGCTCGATGTGCCAGCGCAAGGGCTCGCTGCTGTGGTTCGTGCCGCGTGCGCAGTTCCGCTTGAAGACCGACGAGTCGGCGGCCGCCACCTACCTCTTCAACAAGCACGCGATCAAGCACCGCTTCTGCGCGGTCTGCGGGATCCACCCGTATGCCGAGGGCACGGACCCGAAGGGCAACGCGATGGCGGCGATCAACGTCCGCTGCCTCGAAGGCATCGAGCTGGAAAGCATCCCGGTCACGCACTACAACGGCCGGGATTCCTGATGCGGCGCTGATGCGCGCGCGACGCGGCACTCTTACTCCCTCTCCCGCAAGCGGGAGAGGGAGTCATCCCGGCGGTCTGTCAGCGCGCGCTCACAGCTTCGTGATCCGCACCCAGTTCAGGTTCCAGCCGCTGGCCGGCGCGTAGACGCCGAGCGCATAGGTGCCGGCGTTGACGTTCACGGTGTGCGACACCGTGGTCCAGTTCTGCCAGCCGCCGGTGGCCGGGATCGCGACTTGGCCGAGCTGGATGCTGCCGGCGTTCAGGTCCAGCGAGAGCCGTGCGCCGCTCGGGCTGGCGACGCGGTACTCGACGCGATAGCTGCCGCTGGTCGGGAAGTTGACGTTGGCGTAGGCCATCCAGTCGCCGGTGTCGATCCAGCCGACGTTGCTGCCGCCTTCGCTGCAGGCCTCGGTCTGCACGCCGCTCTGGCTGGTGAAGCTCTCGGCCTCGATCAGGCGGCTCGTCGTCGGCGGCGTGGTGCCGCCGATCTCGGCGCGGATCGCGCTCAGCAGGCTGTTGGCGCCGGTGCCGTCCTGCGACAGCTCCCAGATCATCACGCCCGAGCCCTGCTGCAGCGCCAGCCGTGTCTTGGCCTTGATCGTCGGGATGCCGTTGTAGGTGATGTAGCCGCAGCTGGCGCACAGCGTGCCGACCAGGTCTTTCTGCGCCGCCGCCGCGCCGAACTGGTTGACGATGTCGTTGAAGCCGTAGTCCGACGCGTAGCCGTTGAAGCCGTAGCCGTAGAACGGCACGCCCAGCACCAGCTTTTCCTTGGGAAGACCGCGCGACTGCCAGGTCGCGACGTCCTTCTGCGCGAGCGAATACGACGAGTGCTCCGTGCCGACCTGGCCCCAGCTCGGTCCCACGTTGTCGTAGGACATGATGGTCACGAAGTCGAAGTGCGGGATCGAGGAGACCGGGATCATCCCGCCCTCGTAGGTGGCCGTGGCCGCGGTGATCAGCTTGCCGGGCAGCGCGGCGCGCAAGGCCTGGATGAAGGGCGTGTAGTTGCCGGCGCGGTCGATGGCGGTCAGCACGCCGCCTTCGATGTCGATGTCCGCGCCGTCCAGCCCGAAGGTGTTCACGAACTGCGCCAGGCCGTTGACCGTGGCCGCGCGGTTGCCCGGCTGCAGCAGCGTCTGCCAGTTGCCGGAGCAGCCGGGGATCGCGCCGCCGGCCACCGAGATCAGCACCTTCGCGCCGGCCGCGTGGGCCTTCTGCACGACGTACTGGATGTCGGCGGCGGAGGCGTCCATGCAGGTCGGATTGCCGTTGCTGAGGAAGGCGCCGCTGCCCGACGGATTCGCGAAGGCGAGGTTCACGTGGGTGAGCTTGGTCAGGTCGGTGCGGTCGGCCACGGCGCGCAGGCCCTTCCAGCCCGGGATGTAGCCGACCACCTTGGTCTGGGCGAGGGCGCTGGACGCGACGCCGCACAAGGCGAGCGCGGCCAGCAGGCCGGTGAGGACAGGACGGCGGAACGATTCGGACAGTGTCATCGCAAGCTCCCTTGGGGTTGAAGGACCGGCCGGGCTTGCGCGACCTCCGCGCGGCCTCGGTCGATCGCCGGCGATTCTGTGGCGTTTCGTGAAATCGCTTTCATGGTTGTCCCTGAATCGGCGACGCGCGTTCCGTATCGAGTGCAACGAGGCGTTGCGCCGTTCCACGCTCGTGCGGGCCCGTGTCCGCCTTGTAAAGCGCGAAACGCTGGAAACCTGCTTGCGCCCGCTTACCAATCGGCGCGACCCGTTGCACGGCGTGCGCAGGGCGCTCCGAATAATCCGCCGCCTACCTCCAAAGGACGGATTCCATGACGATCACCACCGCGCGCCAGGACGGCGCTCTCCGCCTGCATCCGCTGGCCCTGTCGCTCGCCCTGGCCGGCGTGCTCGTCGGCTGCGGGGGCGGCAGCGATGGCGCCGGCGCCCTGGTGTCCGCGGCTCAGCAGAACGGCGGCGGCACCGCGTCCGCGGGCGCCGTCACGGCGGCGGCCGATCCGCAGGTCTGCTTCTACGAGAACGCCAACTACGCCGGCGCCGGCCTGTGCCGCAGCACCACGACGAGCTGGATCGGCCCGACCTGGAACGACCGCATCTCGTCCATCCGCGTGCCCGCGGGCTTCAAGGTCGAGCTCTTCGCCGACATCAACTTCGGCGGCCGCTCGGTGACGCTGACGGCGGACAACGCCAACCTGACCGCGGTCAGCCTCAACGACGCGGTCTCGTCGATGCGCGTCACGAAGGTGGTGGCGTCGAACGTGACGCTGGCCTCCGTGCAATTCGCGCAGTCCATGCTCTACGGCAGCACGGACAACCAGCTGGTGCTGGTCGCCAACAAGCCGGCGCTGCTGAAGGTCAACGTGACCGCGCCGGCCGGCACCGCCGCGCCGACAGGCCTCGTGCGTGTCGACAACACCGTCGACGGCAGCAGCCGCGACCTGGTGCTGGCGGCACCGCGCCGCGGGCTGCCCACGACGGTGTCGGACACCCAGTCCTTCGACGACGCCTACACCGTCACCGTGCCGGCCGAGCTGGTGAAGAACGGCCTGAAGGTGACGGTGACCGTCGCCGGCGCCGCGGCGCAGAGCTTCACGCCGCGCGTGGGCGGCGGCACGCCGATGCGTTTCGTGCCGATCCCGGTGCGCATCGCCGGCACGACGGGTCAGTTGCCGACGGACCAGAGCGCGCATCTGCGCGCGCTGTTCCCGGTGTCGACGGTCACGTTGCAATCGCACCCGGCCTTCGTGTCGAGCAAGGTCACCACGCTGCCGAGCACCGACGCGCAGTGGAGCGACGCCTTCGGCAAGATCCTGGGCGAGCTCGCCGACCTGCACCGCATCGAGGGCGCGGCCCGTCACGACTACTACTTCGGCTTCATCCCGAAGCGCACCTGGGGCCTGGCGGGTCTGGGCTACGTGCCGGGCAACTCGGCGGTCGGCTTCGACATGCCGAGCAATCCGGACACGGTGCGCGACGTCGTCGCGCACGAGCTGGGCCACAACTTCTCGCTGCCGCACGCGGCCTGCGGCGGCGCCGGATCGCCGGATCCGAAGTACCCGTACCCGGACGCCAACCTGGGCAAGCCGGGTCGCTACATCTGGAGCTACCTGTCGGACACGAACACGTTCTACGACCCGCGCCCGACGGACCGCCACGACATCATGAGCTACTGCGGCGGCACGGTGTTCTCGGACTACAACTACCGCATCATGCAGACCTTCCTGACGCCGGCCGACACGGCCAAGGCGCAGGCGGCGGAGGCCAAGGCGGTGGCGCAGGACGTGCTGCTGGTGAGCGGCAGCATCAACGGCCGTCAGGTCGAGATCAACCCGGTGAAGGCGCTGTTCGCCAAGCCTGACGCGGCGTCCGGCCCGTACGTGCTGCGCGTGCAGACGACGGGCGGCCAGATCCAGGACCAGGCTTTCACGGCGATGGCGCTGGACCATGACGGCGACAACCAGCACTTCAGCGTGCTGGTGCCCAAGGTCGACAACATCGCCAGCATCAGCGTGATCAAGGACGGCGTGACGCTGGCGCAGGCCCAGGCGAAGGTGACCAACGCCCGTGCGAAGTCGCTGGCGGCCGGCGGCAGCCGCGCGCAGGTGACGGTGAAGGAAGCCGGCGGCAAGGCCACGCTGCGCTGGGACGCGGAGTCCGCGCCGTTCCTGAGCGTGACCTGGACGGACGGCACCCGCCGCCTGAACCTGGCGCAGGACCTGCAGGGCGGCGAAGCGACGCTGGACACGCATGAACTGCCGGCCGGCGGCCGCTTCGAGTTCATCGTGTCGGATGGCTTGAACGCGCAGCGGATCGAGTCGGCGCGCTGAGACGGCTGAGCGCGCGCGAGCGCGCAAACGGTCAGACGGGGGATCGGGCTTGAGGGCTCGGTTCCCCGTTGTCGTTGGGGCCTCCACAGCCGCGGACGGTGCCTGCGGGCACCTGCAGGCTTGTCGCAGAATGCGCCGCATGAATGTCGACGTCGATTTCGAGGCCGACGGATTCGCGTTGATCGAGTCCGTGATGGATCCCGAGGCGCTGAAGGCGCTTGCACCGGTCGTGCTGCGCGAGGGCGCCGTGGGCGGCTCCCGCTGCCTGCTGGCCCGACCGCAGATCGCCGCACTGGCGGCAACGCTGCGGGGACAGGGCTCGCATCTGTACCTCTGGCTCGGCTACGAGGTGGAGTCGCCAACCTGCCGGTGATGCCAGGGCACAGGGAGAGGACCCCATGAATTCAGTGACCAGTCGCAAGAAGTCCGTGACGTTGATCTTCCGAGGCTTTGACATGAAGGCCGAGGATGTGGTCCGCCTCGTCGGCGGGGCGGCGTCATGCGGGAATCGGGGAGAGCCGGTGAAACCGGGCGTCAGCACATTGCTGAGCCGGTCGTACGCGAGGTTCTCAATGGACTTCACCAGTGATGACGAACTGAACGACATGCTGCCCGCGCTGCTGGCCCTGCTCGGAGGGGGCGATCGGATCAGGCAGCTCAGAGAGCAGGTGCAGCCGGAGTTCCTCGAATTCCACGTTGATCTGCCGGCTCGAACGTCGGAGGATTCGCAAGAGGGCTACCTGGATGAATCCGTCATCGCCTCACTGTTCCAACTGAAGGCCACGATCTCGTTCGGGTTCTTCTAGAGAGCCGGCCGGTACCGCCTCGCGATACCCCAGGACTTTCGTCCATTGACGCGGCGCGCCCCTGAAAGACACTGCGGGCCTTCTCCCGACCTGCTCCGGCCGCGCGCGACATGGACACCTTCGAAGCTTTCTGCCTGCTCGCCGCCCTGGGCTATCTGTGGTGGCAGCTCACCAACGTGAAGCGGCGCGTCCGGTTCCTGGAAGAGCAACTCGCAGCGAAGGACGCGGTGCGACCGCAGCCCGCGTCCGCCGAGGCGGCACGGCAGCCGCAGCCACAACCGGTGCCGGTGCCGGTGCCGGTGCCAGCAACGCTTGAGCCGATTGCTCCGCTTCCCGCCGCCGCTGTTCCGGGTCCCGTCACGCCGCTGCCCGCCGCGCCGCTACCCATCACGCCCGCCGTGCTCGCCGCGCCAGTGCCCGCGCCGACGACAGTACGCGCGCCAGCGGTACCGCGCGCCGCGCCGACTCCGTCCTCCCCTCCGCAGTGGCAGGTCGCCTTCTTCGACCTGCTGCGCAAGAACCTCTTCGCGGTCGCTGGCATCGTCCTGCTGCTGCTGGGCTTCGTCGTGCTGTTCCGCTCCATCGAGCGGGGCCATCTGCTCTCGCCGCTGGCCAAGGTGTCGTTGGGCTGGGTCGCTGCGGCCGCGCTGGGCTTCGCCGGCATCAAGCTGAGCGCGCGCAACGGGTTGTGGGGTCAGGTCGTGCAGGGCGGGGCGGCGGCCATCGGCTTCCTCGCGACCTACGTCGGCGCTTCGGGCTACGAGGTGATCTCGCCCACGATCTCGCTGGTGCTCTTCACCGCGATCTCCGGCGTGCTCGTGTATCGCGCACTGAAGGAGGACGCCAAGGTCCTGGCCGGCGTCGGCTTCCTGGGCGCCTACGCGGCGCCGCTGCTGGCGATGTACGGCCACGCCGGGCTGCTCTTCAACCTCGGCTATGGCCTCATCGTCACGGCCTTCGCACTGTGGGTGAGCCTGTCGCGCCGCTGGCAGGAAATCGGCATCCACGCGCATGTTTGCGCGACGGGCCTGGCCTCGCTGGCCTATGCAGGCGCGAACCACGAGCCCGCGCTGCCCGCATGGCAGCAGCAGGCGCTGCTGCTGGCCTACGTCGCGCAGTTCGCCGGCTGGGCCCTGGCCTGGGCGCAGCGACACAGTCCCGCCGCGTTGGCGAGCGGCGATGTGTCCTCGCCACCGGCGCGCGAGATCCCGATCCTGAGCGCCTGCTTCTCGACGACCACCGTCGTGTTCATCGCGCTGGAGAGCTGGCTGCTGGCGCCGACCCCCTTCATGGTCGTCGCTTTCGTCACGGCGGCGGTTCTCGCCTTCATCGGGCTCAGGGTGTTCCGGCAGCAGGCGCTGCGCGAGACCGCCTGGGTGCTGAGCGCGCTGAGTGTCGCCGCCGGACTGGTGCAGGGCGACCTCGCGCGTTCGGTCGCGAGCTTCGGTCTGTTCGCCGAAGGCGCCATCCTGATGCTGACGACGCGCGCGCAGTCCGTCATCCGGCGCGTGCTGGCGCGCGTGCTCTTCGTCGTGGGCGCTGTCGCCGTGATGGACGTGCCGGCGCTGTGGCCGATCGCGCTGCTGCTGGTGGCAGGTCTTGCCATGTCCCTGCGCATGCAGCGCGAGGGCAGGGCGGTGGACGCGGCGCTCGCTGCGGCTGTGACGGTCTCGGCCGCCGCGGCGTTCTCGTACCGGTATGCCGGGCTCGATTTCCGCCTCCTGCCCGTGTTCACCCTGATCATGCTCGGAGCGACCGCGCTGGCGCATGTGCTGGGCCGATCGTCGGTCGCGTCGGTCGCGTCGGTCGTGTCGGACGAAGCCGGTGATGCGATGCACGTGTCCTCCGCGAAGCATGCGGAGGATTCGAAGAACGCTGGCGTCGGAATCGTGCCGACGATCTACGCGACCGTCCTGGCGCTGGGATGGCTGCTCACGCTGACGGTGGCGCGGGAAGCGCCGCGAAGTCTGACGCTCGGCGCACTGGTGACGCCGGTGGTCTTCGGCGCGGTGGTGGCGTTGAGGTCGTTGCGCAGGACGCTCAGCCCCGGCGCGGCCGAGCGCGCGAAGGCGCTGCTCTGGCAGGCGCATCTGCTGCCGGCGCTCGTGGCCTTCATCTTCAACAGCAGTTGGGCGCTGATCGCCTTGCTCGCGGTCGCGGGTACCGCCGCCTTCGCGCATGTGCTGCTTGGACTGAGGGTCGATGCGCCGGCGGCCAAGGCGTTCTACGTCACGCCCTACAGCGTGGCGCACGCGGCGCTGCTGGGATCGCCGGTCCCGCTGGTGCTGGCGGCTTGGCCCCATGTCGGCACGAACAGTCTGGAATGGGTGATGGCGGCAGCGTCGTTCTATGCCGCGCTGGTCACCTGGTGGAAGCTCGGCGAGGGCGTGCCCGCGCAGGTCCGCAGCGTCGCCGCTTTGGCGGCGGGCGTGGCGATGGGCTACGTCGTCGTCCGTGGCCTCACGGATCCGCCGCAACTCGCGTTCGAGCTCGCGTGGAACAGCTACCTGCTGCCGGTGGCGTTGGCCGCCGTCGGCGTGGGCTTCCTGTTCCTGAGCACGCGCAGCGGTCGTCGCCTGGCGTGGCAGGTCTCGGCCGTCGTCCTGGCGGGCTCGGCGGTGAAGCTGCTGCTGTCGCTGGGCAGCCTGGCCCTCTCGCCGATGGGCATCGTCGGCAGCCTGCTCGGCATGGGAGCGCTGTTCCTGCTGGCGGGATATCTGGCGCCGCAGCCACCGGCCAGGGAGTAGACACGCCAACGCGCCCAGCGGGCCTAGGCGAAGCGCTTGCGGTACTCGACCAGGCTCAACCCCAGCCTTCGGCTGAACGCCCGCCGGAAGCCGTCCACGTTCGCGTAGCCGACCGCGTCGGCCAGGCGCTTCGCCGGCAGGTCTGAGTCCTCCGCCATGCGGCGCGCGGCATCGATGCGGGCGTTCTCGACGAACTCCGCGGGTGTCGTGCCCGTCTCGCTGCGGAACACGCGCGCGAAGGTGCGCTCGCTCATGCCCGCGCGGCGCGCGAGCGCCGGGATGGACAGGTCCGCGCGCAGATGGGCGAGCACGTAGTCCTGGATCGTGCTCACGTCGGAGCGCTCCGCCGTCTGCGCGGCCAGATGGGCGCTGAACTGGCTCTGTCCACCGGGGCGCTTCAGGAACATCACCAGCTGGCGCGCGACGCGCAGTGCGAGCTCTCGTCCGTGGTCGTCCTCGACCATCGCGAGCGCCAGGTCCATGCCCGCGGTCACGCCCGCCGAAGTGAAGAGATTCCCGTCCTTCACGTAGATCGCGTCGGGCTCGACGCAGGCGTCCGGATGCTCGGCCGCGAGACGGTCGGACGAGTTCCAGTGCGTTGCCACGCGTTTGCCGTCCAGGAGGCCTGCGGAGGCCAGCGCAAAGGCGCCTGTGCACACCGAGCCGTAGCGACGCGCCGTGCGTGCCTGGCGTTGCAGCCAACGCCGCAGGTCCTCGTCGATCGCCATGTCGTCGCGCCGGGGGCTGCCCGCGACGAGCAGCGTATCGATGCGCCCGCGATGCGTCGCCACCGTCGCGTCGACCGCCATGCGCAGTCCGCTGCTGCTGCGGAGCAGGCCCGCGTCCGTGCTGATGACGCTCACCTGATACGCCTTGGCATCGTCGAGCTGCTGGGACGCTTCCGCGAAGACATCGGCAGGTCCGGCGACGTCGAGCAGCTGGAAGCGGGGGAAGGCGAGGATGGCGATGCGCATGGCGGTGAATGCCCGGTGATTGGCAGGAAACGCCGTGCCGTGGATGGGCACGTCCCAGGGAGCTTGGCAGAAAATAACAGCACACGCAAATTCAGCCAAGGACGCCCGCCATGCACGCCTCGCCTCCCATGCCCCCGCCCATGTCCCCGCCCATGTCCGTGACGCCGAGCCTGCCGGGCCCGTCGGCGTCTTCCGCTCACGCCGGCGCCTCGATCCGTCACCTGCCGGTGAACCTCTTCGCGTCCGTGATGGGCTTGTCCGGCCTGGCGCTGGCCTGGCGCCTCGCGCACCGCAACCTCGACGTGCCCGCGTTCATCGGCGAGGCGGTCGGCGCGCTCGCGGTCGCCGTGTTCGTGGTGATGGCAGCGGCTTATCTGGCGAAGCTGGCGAAGCATCCGGACGCCGTGCGCGCGGAGTTCCACCACCCGGTGGGCGGCAACTTCTTCGGCACGATCGCGATCTCGCTGCTGCTGCTGTCGTCGCTGATCGAGCCCTACAGCGCGACGACGGCCCATGCGCTGTGGACGCTCGGCGGGCTGGGTGCGTTCACGCTCGCGTTCATCGCGGTCTCGCGGCTGCTGAAGGGCCAGCTGGAGTCCGCGCTCGTCATGCCCGCGTGGCTGCTTTCCGGCGTGGCGACGCTCGACATCGCGGTCACGGGCCGCGACATGCCCATGGCGTGGGCGCCGGAGATGAACCTGATCGCCGGCGCGCTCGGCGCCATGCTGGCGCCGGTGCTGTTCGTGATGATCGTGAGCCGCCTCGTCCACCGCGATCCGCTGGCGCCGGGGGTGACGCCGTCGTTGATGATGCTGGTCGCGCCGTTCGAGGTGGGCTTCCTCGCGTACACCAACATCGTCGGTGGCGTCGATCGGTTCGCGGCAGTGCTCTTCTACTTCGGGCTGTTCCTGTTCCTCGTGATCGCGCCGAAGGTGTTCCGCCCGAGCATCGCGTTCTCACCAGCCTGGTGGGGGATCAGCTTCCCGATCGCGGCGCTGGCGAGCGCGGCGCTGAAGTACGCGCATCACGCGGGCGGACTGCCGCTCCAGGGGCTGGCGATCGCGCTGCTCGGCGCGTTGAGCGTGGCGTTGGCGGTGCTGTTCGTGAGGACAGTGCGGATCGTGTTGAACGGACAGTTGTTCCGCTGAACGGCCGCGACGGATCGGGCGCACGCCCAGCGCGAATGAAGTTCCCGTTACGACGCGAGCGATTGTTGAATGCGCCGTGTCAGGTCTTGCGGGTATCCCAGGAGGAGTGCCCGAAGACCCGCTGATAGCGTCTCCCACACAAAAACGCGCATCAGGGAGAGAGCGTGAAATCAGCGATTGGACTGGTCGTCTTGTTGGCGGCCGGGGTGCATGGCGTCGCCCATGCTCAGGACGACGACGGCAAGCCACATCCGAAGTGGGATGACGGCACGAACATCATCACCCTGCCGAAATGGGACATCTCGGGGAAGTCGATCGGCTACATCAAGTACACGTCGGTTGATCAGGGGCTGATCCGGAACGTGCCGCCACTCGGCGGTGACGCTGGCTCTCCGCTCAAGAGCAACAAGGAGAAGCCGGCGGGAGCGAATGGTGGCACGGACGATCCGTGCACCACGCCGCAGACCACCAACCCGGTGATGATCGCCACCGGCGAAAAGTTCAAGGTCGAGCAGGACATCGTCGCCAACGGGTCCTACGGACTGGGCTTGAGCCGCACCTATCGCAGCTTCTCCAGCACGCCGGGCATGTTCGGTCCGAAGTGGACATCGAGCTACGACTACGCGCCGCTGACGCCGCTGGGCGCCTGCAACACGAATTCCGACTACCCGGGCAAGTGCGTCCCGAGTTCGATCCGCTTCACTCGGCCCGATGGCGCGAGCTACACGTTCACGCCCGATCCGACCAACAACATGGTCTATCACGTGAGCGGCTCGTCGGCGATGGGCAAGCTCACGATCGTGCCGCGTGATTGGTCGTTCGTCATCAATATGGATGGCGTCAGCTATTTCTACAACAACACCTACACGATCCGCAGCATCACCACCCGCGGCAGCTCGCCACTGGTGACCTACACCTACCCGTTCGCGGGCTCGACCTCGCCGTCGCGCATCGCCAATGCCGCCGGGCATTACATCGACTTCACCTACAACGCTGCCAGCGCGGTCACTCAGGCCAAAGACCAGGACGGCAACATCTGGACCTACGGCTACGACGCGCAGGGCATGTTGGCGACGGTCACCGCGCCGAGCGGCGCACCGGACGTCCGGACCTACTTCTACGAAGCCGGCGCGATCGATGCCAAGCTGCTGACCGGCATCGCCATCAACGGCGTGCGGTACAGCACCTACGGCTACTACGCGGACAAGCGCGTGCAGTTCAGCGGGTTGACCGGCGACGAGGAACGCGACAGCTTCAGCTACGGCACCAACACCACGACGCTCACCGACGCGCGCGGGCAGGCCACGATCTACACCTTCGCGTCGCTGCAGGGCGGGAAGAAGCTGACCTCGGTCTCGCGCCAGCCGACCTCGTCGTGCCCGGCCGCTTCCGCGACTACGGTCTACGACGCCAACGGCTGGACGGACTACACGCTCGACTGGAACGGGAACAAGGACGACTACAGCTACGACGCCGCCGGCAAGCTGCTGCAGCTCACGACGGCGATCGGCACCAGTTCGGCGAGCACGCAGGTCAACACCTGGAACGGCGACCTGCTCGCGAGCTCGCTCTTCAAGGACGCGAACGGCGCGTCGCTGTACCGGGTCGACTACACCTACTTCACGACGGGCAATGCGCTGAACAACGTGCAGACGATCGTGACCACGGACCTCGTCAACGGCGGCACGCGAACGACGACCTTCGGCTACACGTACGCCGCGTCCGCGGTGCTGACGAGCAAGACGGTGACGCAGACCCTGCCGGGCGGCAGCGCCACGACCACTTGGCTCTTCGACGCCGCGGGCAACCTCACGTCGGTCACCGATCCGGTGGGGCGGCAGTGGAGCTACTCGGGCTACAACGGACGCGGGCTTCCGTCCCACGTCGTCGATGCCAACGGGGTCGCGACCGACCTCGTCTACGACGCCAAGAGCAACGTCAGCACGTCCACGACGACCATCAACGGCGTCGCCCGCACGACGACCTACGCCTACAACGCCGATCGGCTGATGACGGATGCCAGCTATCCGGACGGCTCGGCGCAGCGGTGGCGGTACACGGCCTCGATGCGCCTTTCCGACGTCGGCAACGTGCGCGGCGAATACGTGCACACGGCAGTGGCGGTGCCGCCGTTGTCGAGCTCGACGAGCTCCGCGCGCAACACGCCGGCGTCCAGCGGCGGGACACCAGTGGTCGGCGGAACGGGGAGCTTCGCCACGGCGGCGCAGTACGACAGTCTTGGGCGCACGCTCACGACGCTCTGGAGCGACGGCGTCAACGCGCGGCAGACCTTCAGCTACGACAACAACGGCAACCTGCTGACGAGCACGAGCTCGGGGCACACGACGTCCATGGCGTACGACGCCGTAGACCGTGTCACGCGCATCACGGCGCCGGATTCGGGGATCACCCAATTGGGCTACGACCCGGCCGGCAACCTGCAGACCGTGCAGGATCCGCGCGGGTTGACGACGCGCTACGGCTACAACGGGCTGGGCCAGCGCGTGTCGTTGACCAGCCCGGACACGGGCGTGACGAGCTATGCCTACGACAGCGCGGGACGACTCGCCAGCGAGTCGCGTGCCAACGGTCAGGTCTGGACCTACGGCTGGGATGCGATCGGCCGCATGACGAGTCGGTCGTCGGGCGGGCAGGTCGAATCGTTCACCTACGACGGCGGCGCCAACGGCAAGGGCCATCTGACGCAGATGAACGACCTGTCCGGCCAGACGAGCTTCGCCTACAACGCGGATGGCCAGCTCGCCACGCAGACCGTGACGATCGCGGGTCAGACCTACTCGACGTCCTACAGCTATGACAACGCCGGTCGCGTTACCGGCATGACGTATCCGACGGGCGTGAGCGTGAGCTACCAGTACGACGCCTACGGACGGCTCAGCGCAGTGCTGGGGACGCCGACGGTGCCGTGGTCGACGGTGGCGAGCAACTTCCTCTATCAACCGGCGACGGACCGCCCCTATGCCTGGCGATTCGGGAACGGTCTGCCGCGCATGGAGACGTGGGACGCCGATGGGTTGCTGCAGCGCCTGGAGAGCCCGGGGGTGCACAACCTCGGCTACGGCCATCTCGGAGAGAACATCTCGCAGATCACCGACTCGGTGTATTCGGCGCAGACGAGCGCGTTCGGCTACGACGCCAATGATCGGCTGACGTCGGTCGGCAAGTCCGGCGACGACCAGACCATCGCGGTGGACAACGTCGATAACAGGACCCTGCTGATTCGGGCGGGTGCGTCGACCAGCTACGGCCTGGCCTCAGACAGCAATCGCCTGATGAGCGTGGGCGGCGCTAACTGGCGGAATTTCTCGTACGACGCGGTGGGCAACCTCTCCAGCGAGTCGCGTTGGGATGGGAGCCGCGGCTACGGCTATGACGCGTTCAACCGTCTCAACAGCGCGACGATCAGTGGCGTGACGATCGGGCAGTACCTGAACAACGGCATGAACCAGCGCGTCATGAAGACCAGCGCGGCGGGGCAGACGCGCTACTTCTACGGACCCGGCGGCGAGCTGCTCGCCGAGATCGGACCGCAGACGACGATCTACCTCTGGGCGGCAGGCGAGCTGCTGGGGATCTCGCGCGACGGCCAGTTCTACGCGAGTCACAACGATCACCTCGGCCGGCCGGAAGTGCTGACCGGATCGTCAGGCAACGTGGTCTGGCGGGCCAACAACGCGGCTTTTGATCGCAGCGTCGTCGTCGATGCCATCGGCGGGATGAATATCGGCTTCCCAGGGCAGTACTACGACGCGGAGACGGGGCTGTGGCAGAACTGGAACCGGTATTACGATGCGGCGGTGGGGCGGTACATTCAATCTGACCCCATCGGGCTACAGGGTGGCATCAACACCTACGCATATGCGGGGGGGAATTCGCTCAGCTCGGTTGATCCGTTTGGACTAAATTACGCCGATTCGTGGGCGATTGGTGGCGCATTCGTTGGCGGTGGGCTTACAGCGGCTGGCTCCGTGGTAGTAGATGCCGCGACTGGAGGATTGAATATTCTCGCAACTCCGGCGGAAATTGGTGCAGGTGCCGCGGTTGGTGGAGGTATTGGCTTTGTGCTGGGTTCGGCCGCCGATTGGCTTGATTCGGTGACGTTTTCAAAAGGTGGTAGGCAAAATATTCGCGATAATGGACTCGTCGGCGTGTCCGATGACGAAATCGAACGGCGCCTTAAAGACCCAAATACTCCAGCCGCAGAAAAGGAACGATTGAAGAAGGAGCAGAAGGCGAGGGGTACGCGGAACCGGCGCAAAGATGGACGAAAGAAGTGTTAACAGGATCGGAGGATTGATATGTGGTTCTGTGCTCACGCAATCATGTACTTCAAATTAATAGACGCCGCTCAAGAGTCATTTTTGATCCATGAGAATGTCTATCTTGTCGAAGCGAAAGGCACGGATGAGGCGGATTTGATTGCTCGGAAAATCGGCCAGTCGAGTGAAGATCCTAATGAGGATGGACATCTGGAACTGAATGAACAAAAGGCCGCCTATCTATTTGCAGGAATTCGCAAGATAATCGAGGTGGAAATTAGTTCGGAGACGATCTCTGCGATAAATCTCAGCGGGCGGGAAGTCACATATTCCGTATATGAGGTTGATACATTTGAAGATGTCTGTTCTCTGGCGAATGGTGATATGGTAGATGTCTTGTATCGAGAATAGGTATTAAGGTTGGTGTGCCTGTGCGGGTGTTAAATCGATCGGCCGCATGAAAAGATTATTCGTCGGAATTCTGAAGCTTGTCATCGCTGGCTCCGGGCCAGTTCTCATCTGGCATGGCATCAGTCTCTTTGAGAAGTACTTCGCTGCCTGGAAGGAAGATCCTGTTGGACTCCATACCGTGATTGCAAACAATCATGGCGTCTACAGATACATCACCGAAGCGCAAAACGACGAAATCCGCTTCTTTCTAAAAGCCGGAGCCGCCCTCGCGCTTGTGATGTTCGCAATGATCTTTCTAGAGCTCAAGAAGAACGGGAAACTGCGCGGCTGGCGCTCATAGAGTGCGCAACGGCAGGATGGCGCGCTGTTCGACAGGCGTGTTCAAGCGAGAGGCGAAAGATGTTCTTCTTCGGCGGCGGTGGCTACAAGAAGCCGGGGTATAGATTGCCCATCTGGATCAAGGTCCTCATGCTCCTGACCTTCATCCTTGGCTTCGTCGTCATTTGGTTGAAGTCCGGGCGTTGATTCGATGCTGGACGGCTTCCACCGCATCCAGCACCGCCTCCGGCGTCGCCGGCGCGCGCAGCGGCGGATCGCAGCGCTCGGGCCCGCAGGCCGCGACCGCGTCCTTGATCGCGAGCAGCACCGAGAACGGCAGCAGCAGCGGCGGCTCGCCGACCGCCTTCGAGCGGTGGATGCTGTCCGCCGCGTTCGGCGCGTCGTAGAGCGCGACGCGGAAGTCCTGCGGCATGTCGTTGGCCGTCGGGATCTTGTAGGTGCTCGGCGCGTGCGTCAGCAGCAGCCCCGACTGCGGATGCCACACGAGCTCCTCGCTCGTGAGCCAGCCCTGGCCCTGCACGAACGCGCCTTCGACCTGGCCGATGTCCAGCGCCGGGTTCAGCGACCGGCCGACGTCGTGCAGCACGTCGGCCCGCAGCACGCGGGTCTCGCCGGTCAGCGTGTCGATCAGGACCTCGGCCACCGCCGCGCCGAAGGCGAAGTAGTAGAACGGCCGACCCTGCAGCTTCGCGCGGTCCCAGTGCAGGCCCGGCGTCGCGTAGAAGCCGTCGCTCCACAGCTGGATGCGCTCCAGGTAGGCCTTGGCGACAAGCTCCTTGAAGCCGATCGCCTTCGGGCCGTCGAGGCCCTCGCGATGCCCGTCGCCGTTGCCGTCGGCGCGTCCGTCGACGCGCACCTCGCCGCCGTCGAAGACGAGCGCTTCCTCGTCGCAGCCGAGCAGCCGCGCCGCCAGCGGCAGCAGGCGCTGCTTGATCTTGCGCGCCGCATCCTGTGCCGCCTTGCCGTTGAGGTCCGAGCCAGTCGACGCCGCCGTCGCCGAGGTGTTGGCGACCTTGCTCGTGTCGGTGGCGCTCGCGCGCACTTGCGACGCGGGCACGCCCAGCTCGTGCGCCACCACCTGCGCGACCTTGGTGTTGAGCCCCTGGCCCATCTCCGTGCCGCCGTGGTTCACCAGCACCGAGCCGTCCGTGTAGACATGCACCAGCGCGCCCGCCTGGTTCAGGTGGACGACGTTGAACGAGATGCCGAACTTCACCGGCGTCAGCGCCAGGCCGCGCTTGAGCACGGGATTGGCGGCGTTGAAGGCGGTGATCTCCGCGCGTCGCGCGTGGTAGCCGGAGGTCTCGATCAGGTGATCCGTCAGCGGCTGGATCTGGTTGTCCTCGACGCGCTGCCCGTAGGGCGTGACGTCCTGACCGTCGCGATAGAAGTTGCGCTGCCGCACCGTGAGCGGATCGAGGCCGAGGCGCCGCGCGACGCCGTCGAGGATCATCTCGATCGCCAGCGCGCCCTGCGGGCCGCCGAAGCCGCGGAAGGCCGTGTTGCTCTGCGTGTTCGTCTTCGCGGCGTAGCCGTGCATGGCGACGTTCGGCAGCCAGTAGGCGTTGTCGAAGTGGCACAGCGCGCGCGCCATCACCGGTCCCGACAGGTCGGCGCTGTGGCCGCAGTTGGAGATCAGGTCGATCTCGGCGCCGAGGATCCGGCCCTCGTCGTCGAAGCCGACCGACCAGCGGTAGTCGAAGCCGTGACGGCGGCCGGTGACGAGGAAGTCGTCGTCGCGATCGACGCGCAGCTTGACCGGCCGGCGCAGCTTGTGCGCCGCGATCGCGGCGACGCAGGCGAAGAGCGCCGACTGCGATTCCTTGCCGCCGAAGCCGCCGCCCATGCGCCGGCACTGCACGGTGACCTGGTGTGCCTGCCAGCCCATTGCGTGGGAGACCAACTGCTGCATCTCCGACGGATGCTGCGTCGAGCAGTGGATCAGCAGCGCCTGGTTCTCCTGCGGCAGCGCGTAGCTGATCTGGCCTTCCAGGTAGAACTGCTCCTGGCCGCCGACGGCCCATTCGCCGTCGAGTCGGTGGGGCGCGGCAGCCAGCGCCGTCTGTGCGTCGCCGCGTGCCAGGTGCATCGGCGGAATGACGTATTGGCCGATGGCATGGGCCTCGCGCGCGGTCAGCACCGCCGGCAAGGGCGTGCTGACGACGGCCTGCTTCGCCATCGCGGCGGCGCGGCGCGCGAGCTCGCGGTCGGTGGCGATCACCGCGTAGACCGGCTGGCCGACGTATCGCAGCTCGCCGTCGGCGAGGATCGGATCGTCGTGGAGCAGGGGGCCGCAGTTGTTCTCGGCGGGGATGTCGGCGGCGGTCAGCACCGCGACGACGCCCGGCTGGCGGCGCAGCAGGTCGACATCGATGGAGACGAGCGTCCCGTGCGCCACCGGCGACAGCCCCAGCGCCGCGTGCAGGGTGCCCTGCGCTTCGGCGATGTCGTCGATGTAGGTGGCTTCGCCGCTGACGTGCAGGTGCGCCGCCTCGTGCGCGCGGCTGATGCCGACCTGCGGCCGCAGGGCTGGCGCCGGTGCGTCGACGTCGAAGCCGACCGGCAGTTCCGAGGGCTTGTTCATGCGACGCTCCGCTGCAGGTTGACGGCCTGCCAGACGCTGGCCGACTCGGCCGCGACGGGCGCGTTGGCGCGGGTCTCCAGCCAGAACCGCCGGATCAGGTTCGCGGCGGTGCGCTCGCGGTAGCTCGCGCTGGCGCGCAGGTCGGTCATCGGTTTGAAGTCCTCGCGCAGCGCCGCGGCCGCGTCGCTCGAGGCGGCCTCGTCCCAGGCGCGGCCGGTCACGGCGGCCTCGGCCTTCGCCGCGCGCTTGACGATCGCGGCCATGCCGCCGAACGCGAAGCGGGCATCGCGCACGACGCCGTCCTCGAGCCGCAGGCTGAGCACCGCGCAGACGGCGGAGATGTCGCTGTCGTAGCGCTTGGCGAGCTTGTAGCCGCGCAGCCGCGTGCCGGGCGGCGGGGTGGGGACCTCGAGCGCTTCGACGAACTCGCCGGGCTCAAGGGCGTTCTTCATGTAGTCGAGATAGAAGTCCTCGAGCGGCAGCGAGCGCCGCGTCGCGCCGCGGCGCAGCACGATGCGCGCGCCCATCGCGATCAAGGCCGGCGCGCCGTCCCCGATGGGCGAGCCGTTGGCGATGTTGCCGCCCAGCGTGCCGGCGTGCCGCACCGGCGGCGACGCGAAGCGCAGCCACAGCTCGCGCAGGGCGGGCACGCGCGCGGTCAGCGCGGACCAGGCGTCTTCCAGCGGAACCGCCGCGCCGATGCGCAGCGTGGTGCTCTCCTGCACCGTGACCGTGTCGATATGCCGGAGTTCCTCGACGCGACCCGTGAGGATCACGTCGCCAAGCTCGCGCTGCTGCTTGTTGACCCACAGGCCGACGTCGGTCGCGCCGGCGACGAGCCGCGCCTGCGGCATCGATTCGCGCAGCGCGGCGAACTCATCGATGGAGCGCGGCGCGAAGACACGCTGCGGCGAACCGGCGCGCGAAGGCGCCTCGTAATGGAGCGGCGGATCCTCGGCCAGCACACGCAGCGCTTCGACGATCGGCGCGCGATCGATCGCGCGCGCCGGCGCATCGAACATGCGCTCGCCCGCGTCCAGGATCGGCCGGTAGCCGGTGCAACGGCACAGGTTGCCCGACAGGTCGTCGGCGAGCGCTTGACGCCCGGGCCGCGTGCCGCAGGCCTGGTGCCGCTCATAGACCGCCTGCATCGTCATCGCGAAGCCGGGCGTGCAGAACCCGCATTGCGAGCCGTGGCAGTCGACCAGCGCCTGCTGGACCGGGTTCAGGTCGGCGCTGTCGCCGAGGTCCTCGACCGTCAGCAGCGCCTTGCCATCGAGCATCGGCAGGAACTGGATGCAGGCGTTGACGTTGCGCAGCTCGACGGCCTTGCCGTCCGCATCCAGCTCGCCGACCAGCACCGTGCAGGCGCCGCAGTCGCCTTCGGCGCAGCCTTCCTTGGTGCCGGCGCAGCGGGCGTGCTCGCGCAGGTACTGCAGCACCGTGGTGGTCGGCGGCAGCCCGGTGACGGACTGCAGCCGGCCCTGGTGGAAGAAGCGGATCGGGCGGGGATCGGTCATGGACGGGAAGAGGGCTGGAGGCGCCGAAAGGGCGCTGGCTGGCAAGCAAGAAGCGGGCGAGCTTCGCAGCAGGCGAGGCCGGATGCAATTAACCGGAACGGTACTCCTCCGACGTCGCTATGGTTATACGATGGGGCTTATGACATCTATACGCTATCGGCCATGTCGGAAGCGCTGAACTTCGACAAGATCGACCTTCTTCTGGTGCGGGTCCTGCATACCTTGATTTCCGAGCGCAGTGTGTCCAGGGCCGCCATGCGGCTCGGCAGCACGCAGCCCGCCTTGAGCGCGCAGCTGCGGCGTCTGCGCACCCTGACGGGCGATCCGCTGCTGGTGCGCAGCGGCGCCGGCATGACGCCGACCGCGACCGCGCTGGAGCTCCTCGCGCCCGCCGAGCGCCTGCTGCGCGAGGCCGACGAGCTGTTCGGCGCGCGGCTGCGCAAGTCCGGTTTCGACCCCGCGACCGCCGAGCTGCGGCTGCGCGTCGCGGCCAGCGACTACCTCGACCCGCTGTTCCTGCCGATGCTGGTGGCGCACCTGCAGCGCCTCGCGCCGGGCGTGCAGCTCGACCTGCAACCGCTGAACGCCGATTTCGACTACCGGACCTCGCTCGCCCGCGGCGAGGTGGACCTGGTGATTGGCAACTGGCTGGAGCCGCCCGGCGAGCTTCACATGGGCCGGCTGCTGGTGGACGAGGTCGTCTGCCTGGTCAGCAACGATCATCCCGCGGCGCGGATGGCACCGCGCGCCTGGACGCAGGAGCGCTACCTCGACTGCCAGCACCTGGCGCCGATGCCGCTGAGCCGCGGCCAGCCGGGCGTGATCGAGCAGCACCTGGCCTCGCTCGGCCTGGAGCGCCGCATCGCGGTGCGCTGCGCCCATTTCGGACAGCTGCCGCAGATGGTGGCGCGCAGCTTGCTGGTGCTGACCACCGGCCGGCTGTTCTGCAACCGCTACCTGGACCAGTTGCCGGTGACGGTGTTGCGCTGCCCGGTGGCGTTCCCGCCGATGACGTATTACCAGCTGTGGCACGACGTCAGCCACAACAGCGCGCCGCTGCGCTGGCTGCGCGAGCAGGTGCGCGAAGTCGCGCGCGAACTCGTGAAGTGATGTTCCTGAACCCCTTTCCTCTGAACGCATGACGACCGACCGATCCGCCGCTCCCGCACGCCTGGCCCTGAAGGGCGATCTGCTGGACTTCACCGCCGCGCCGCAATGGGCGCGCGTGGACGACCCCGCCGTGCGCTTCCGTCCGGATCACTGGCTGCTGATCGAGGACGGTCGCATCGTCGGCGCGCAGCCCGAGGACCCGGGCGAGGGCTGGGTCCGCCATGACCACAGCGGCCGGCTGATCCTGCCGGGCTTCGTGGACACGCACGTGCACAGCCCGCAGCTGGACGTGATCGCGTCCTACGGCACGGAGCTGCTGGACTGGCTCAACACCTACACCTTCCCGGCGGAACAGCGCTACATGGACCCTGGGGTCGCGCACGTGGGCGCGGGCCGGTTCCTCGACGCGCTGCTGGCGCACGGCACGACCTCGGCTGTGGTTTATCCGACGGTGCACAAGGTCTCGGCCGATGCACTGTTCGATGCCGCCGCCGAGCGCGGCATGCGCCTCATCACCGGCAAGGTGCTGATGGACCGCAACGCGCCGGAGGCGCTGCGCGACGATGTCGTGCAGGCCGAGCGCGACTGTCTCGACCTGATCGCGAAGCACCACCAGCGCGGACGCCTGTCCTATGCCGTGACGGTGCGCTTCGCGCCGACGAGCACGCCGGAGCAACTCGCGATGGCCGGCGCGTTGTGCCGCGCCGATGCCAGCCTCTACATGCAGACCCACGTGGCCGAGAACCGCGGCGAGGTCGAGTGGGTCGCCAAGCTCTTCCCCGAAGCGCGCAGCTACCTCGACGTCTACGACCGCGTCGGCCTGCTGCATCCGCGCGCGGTGCTGGCGCACGGCATCTGGCTGGACGACGAGGACCGCCGCGTGATCGCGCGCACGGGCGCGCACATCGCGCACTGCCCGTCGTCCAACCTCTTCCTGGGCAGCGGGCTGTTCGACTGGCCCGGCGCGCTCGCCGCCGGCGTGCGCGTGAGCGCGGCCAGCGACGTGGGCGGCGGGACCTCGCTCTCGGCGCAGCGCACGCTGGCGGACGGCTACAAGGTGCAGGCGCTCAACGGCCAGCGCCTGACCGCCTGGGCGGGGCTGCATGCCGCGACGCTCGGGGCCGCCGAGGCGCTGGGGCTGTCGGACGAACTGGGCCACTTCGGCGCGAAGACCCTGGCCGACGTCTGCATCTGGGACTGGGCCGCCGGCCCGGTGGCGGAGGCCCGCATGGCGCTGGCGCGCGATCCGCATGAGCGCGCCTTCGCCTGGATGACGCTGTCGGACGACCGCAACCTGGTGGCGAGCTACGTCGCGGGCGTGCCGCGCTATCGCCGGCCCTGAGAAGGCCGCGGCCCGCCGTTCGTCGCGCCGGCATGCGTCCTGTCGCGGCAGCGCGCAGCGCGTGGATCCCGGGATAGTCAAATCCTGACCCTGATGCCTACAGTCGGGGGTTCCCGGGACGTCCCCGGGACCGATCAGGAGAGGAGATCCCCGATGACGAAGTTGTCCCCGATGGGCGCGCCGCGTGTGGCGCTGACGGCGCTGTGCCTGGCGCTGGGCGCGATGGCGGCGATGCCGGCGCAGGCCGCGACGGAGAAGGTCGCGAAGACCCCCCGCGACCGCCGCCACTGCCAAGGCTCAAGCCAGGCCCTCGCAGCCGCGACCGGCCAAGCCCTACACGATCGAGCAGTTCATGGCGACGACGTCCGTCCGCGGCGCGTCGTTCTCGCAGGACGAGCGCCGCATCCTGTTCAGCAGCAATGCGACCGGGATCTTCAACGTCTACAGCCAGTCCGTCGACGGCGGCGAGCCGGTGGCGCTGACCCAGTCCACGACGGAGAGCCACTACGCGGTCAGCTATTTCCGCAACGACGACCGCGTGCTGTTCACGCGCGACCAGGGCGGCAACGAGAACAACCACCTGATCGTGCGCGAGCTCGACGGCAGCGAGCGCGACCTGACCCCCGGCGACAAGGTCAAGGCCGGCTTCTCCGGCTGGAGCCGCGACGGCGACGCTTTCTTCGTCACGACCAACGAGCGCGACGCGCGCTACATCGACGTCTACCGCTACGACGCCAAGACCTACGCGCGCACGCTGATCTACCAGAACAACGACGGCAACGCGGTGTTCGACGTCAGCGGTGACGGCCGCTGGGTGGCGCTGGGCAAGACCAACACGACGGCGGATTCGGACGTCTACCTGTACGACACGCAGTCGAAGGAGACCAAGCACCTGACGCCGCACCAGGGCGTGGCCTCGTTCAGCACGACGGACTTCGATCCGGAGTCGAAGACGCTGCTGATCCTGTCCAACGAGGGCTCCGAGTTCCAGCGCCTGATCGCCTACGACCTGGCCTCGGGCCAGAAGCGCGACCTGGAGAAGGCGGACTGGGACATCGTCTACAGCAGCTACTCGCGCGACGGCCGCTACCGCGTGACCGGCGTCAACGCCGATGCCAGCCTGGAACTGCGCATCGTGCAGACCGCCGACGGCAAGCCGGTCGTGCTGCCCAAGCTGCCCGGCGGCGAGCTGCGCGGCGTGACCTTCTCGAAGAGCAGCCAGCGCATGGCGTTCTATCTGAACGGCGACCGCTCGCCGAGCAATCTCTACGTCTACGACTTCGGCACGAAGCAGGTCAAGCAGCTGACGCGCACGCTGTCCAAGGACATCGATCCGGAGGAGCTCGTCGAGGGCCGCATCTTGCGCTTCCGCTCCTTCGACGGGATGGTCATCCCCTCGGTCTACTACGAGCCGAAGGAGGCGTCGCCGACCCACAAGGTGCCGGCCGTCGTGATGGTGCACGGCGGCCCGGGCGGGCAGACCACGCGCGGCTACTCGGCGATGGTGCAGTACCTGGTCAACCACGGCTATGCGGTGCTGGGCATCAACAACCGCGGCAGCTCCGGCTACGGCAAGACCTTCTTCACCGCGGACGACGGCAAGCACGGCCGCGAACCGCTGTGGGACTGCATCGAGGCCAAGACCTACCTCGCCGGCACAGGGCTCATCGATCCCGAGCGCATCGGCATCATGGGCGGCAGCTACGGCGGCTACATGACGCTGGCGGCGATGGCCTTCCGGCCGGAGGCCTTCAAGGTCGGCATCGACATCTTCGGCGTGTCCAACTGGCTGCGCACGCTGGAGTCGATCCCGCCGTACTGGGAGAGCTTCCGCAAGGCGCTGTACCTGGAGATCGGCGATCCGGTGAAGGACAAGGACTTCCTGGTCGCGACCTCGCCGCTGTTCCATGCCAAGGAGATCCGCAAGCCGCTGCTGGTGATCCAGGGCAAGAACGACCCGCGCGTCATCAAGCCGGAAAGCGATGAGATCGTCGATGCGGTGAAGAAGAACGGCGTGCCGGTCGAGTACGTGGTCTTCGACGACGAGGGCCACGGGTTCTCCAAGAAGAAGAACCAGATCGAGGCCAACCAGAAGATGCTCGAGTTCCTCGACAAGTACCTGAAGCCCGGCTTGAAGAATTAAAACCGTGTGAAGTTGCACGGTTTACAGGCTGTTGCCGGGCTTCGCCCCGGCATAGGCAGGATGCCCCCAGAAGCAAAAAGCGCCCGGCCAAGTGCCGGGCCTTTTCTGTCCAGACAGAGAAAGAAGCGCCCGGTCCAGGACGCCCGAGCAGGCCACAAGCTTGCGGGGCTCGTCGGGCTTCTACACGATGGGGGATCAGATCATGCGATTCGAAGGCACGTTGGACAGCTGGTATGCCGAGCGCGGTCACGGGATGCTCAAGCCGGCGCAGGGCGGTGATGCCCTGTTCGTGCATGTGTCGGCCTTTCCGATGGACGGCCAGACACCCCAGGAAGGCGAGCGCCTGAGCTTCGAGGTTGTGTCCAGAAGTGACGGCAGCAAACAGGCGGTGCGGCTGCAGCGCCTGCAGGAATTCAAGCTGCCATCGCAGTTGCGCCCCGCGCGCATGGCCTCGCGGCCGCCGCGGCCGATCGCCCGTCGTCGCACCTCGCCGCTGACATGGACGGTCCTGGCCCTGCTGGTGCTGGGCGTCGGCGCCACCGTGTGGGCACCGGCCAGCCATGCAATCGGCGGCAAGTTCCTGAGCCAGGCGCAAGACCTGACCCAAGGCCAGGCCCGCCGCTGACAAGTTGACTCCTTGGGGCTGGCACCTGCAGCCCCGTCGCCCTCGCGGAGGCCCTCTCGCTCCGCATTTTTCAGGCTGCCCCCGCGGGCAGCCTTTTTTGCGTCCTCAGACCTTCAGTTCGAGGCGCACCGTCCACACGGTGAAGCTGCGACCGGTGCTCTCGCTGGTGACGATGCGGCCCGGCGTCGTGGCGATGCTGCCGTTGCCGTAGGTCAAGGGGACGAGGTTGCTGGCGGCCACGCGCATGGCCACGGTGGGCGAGAAGGTCCACATCGCGGAGAGGTCGATGACGCGCTTCTTGTCGATGTCGTTGAGCACCTGGTCGCTCTGCTGCAGCAGCGTCGTCGGCGTGTAGTTCAGCGAGGCGCCCAGCGTCAGCGGCACCGAGCGCAACCGGTAGTCGGCACCCAGGTTGGCCGTGTAGCGCGGCTGCTGGTCCAGCTTGTTGTTGGGACCGGGGATGCCGTCCACGGCCGAATGGAACAGCGAGAGGTTGCTGCGCACGTTGACCGGGAGTGCGTCGGTCAGGTACTCGTCGAGACGGAACTTGGCCTCGAGCTCGACGCCGTAGGTCTTGGCGTTGCCGATGTTGCGCGGCCGGATGACCCAGCGCTGCTCGGTGGCGTAGGGCACCGTCTCGAGTTGCGCCTGGCTGCGGATCAGGTCGGTGATGCGGCGGTAGAAGACATTGGCGCTGAGCAGGCCGCCCTTCGAAAGGTATTTCTCGTAACCGATCTCGACACCGGTGGCCATCTCCGGCTTCAGGTCGGGGTTGCCGAAGCGGTCCGGGTAGTTGATCAGGTTGGGACCGCAGAGCACGTCCGGCGGCTGGCACGTGAACTGGTTGTTGATGCTGAGCCGGCCGATGACGTCGTTCAGGTTGGGCGCCTTGTAGCTGCGCGTGAGGCTGGCGCGGATCTGCTCGCGGCTCTTCTCGTCGATCTTGTAGACGCCGTGCAGCAGCGGCGTGAGGACGCTGGAGGTGTTCTTCACCGGCCCCTGGTTGTTGGTGCTGTCGGTCTGGATGCCTTCCCAGCGCAGGCCGGCATAGAAGCCCCACTGCTTGCCGACGCTCCACTCGTCCTGCCCGTAGACGGCCAGGCGGCGCGTGGAGGCGCTGACGTTCTCGCCGAAGTCGGCGAGGAAGGCGCAGTTGTTGCCGCTCATGGTCTGCCCGAAGACCTCGTAGCAGCCGCGCGTCTGGGTGCGCTCCGTGCCTTCGCCTTCCACGCCGGCGACGAGGCTGTGCTCGTTGTCCATCTGGTGCGTGAGCTTGAGGTTGACGCTCCACTGCGTGTCGCGGCTTTTGGTCGTGTCGTCCTGTGTGCGATAGAAGACGCCGGGCGTGGCGTCGAGGTCTTCCTCGCGATGGGCGCTGCTGTTCATCGTCATGCGCCCGGCGCCGAGGCGCGTTTCCATGCGGGTGCGCTCGTCGATGCGCTTGTTCCACTGCAGGTTCAGACGCGCCATGGCGGAGCGGCTGGTGCTGTCGTTCGTGGCGGTGTCGTACTTGATGCGTTCGAAGGCGTTCTCGTCGGGTACGGCGGACTGGGTCTGCCGGGAGCTGCTGCCGCCGCTGCCGCGGTTGACCATCACGAAGGGCTGCAGGGCGATGGTGTCGCCGCCGTCCAGGCGCAGCTGCAGGCGGCCGGTCATGTTGAGCGACTTGCGCTCGTCGGCGGTCTGTCCGCGGGTCTGGAGCAGGGTCTGGCTCTGAGGCGCGCCGGTGGTCGGGTCGAAGCGCTGCGTGAACGACTGCGAGTCGATGTCGTCCAGCCGCTTGTGCTGCATCGCGTTGACGGTGAAGTTGTAGGCGTCGCCGTTGTCGCCGATCTTGTCGTTGCGGGTCCAGTTGAAGTGCGGGGTGACGTGGTCGCGCTCGAAGGTTGTGGCCAGGCGCACCTCGTTGAGCCGTCGCTGGATGGCTTCGCGCAGGACGACGTTGATGGTGCCGGCGATGGCGCGCGCGCCGAATTCGGCGGTGGGGGCGCGCATGACCTCGATGCGTTCGATCTGTTCGGGCGGGAGCTCGTCGAGCGAGAAGCCCGGCGGCATGCGTTCGCCGTTGACGAGGATCTGGGTGTAGCCGCCGCCCATGCCGCGCATGCGGACCTCGCCGCCGCGGCCGGGGCGGCCGCCGGTGGTGACGCCGGGCAGGCGCTTGAGCACCTCGCCGATGGTGGCGTCGCCGTAGCGTTCGATCTCCTCGCGGCCGATGATGATCTTCGAGGCGGTGGAGGCGCGACGTTGGTCGTCGTCGCGCGAGGTGCCCTGGACCTCGACGCGGTCGAGCTGCGTGGGGTTGTCGGCTTGCCTGGGGGCGGACGGCGGCGCCGCGGGTCGCGAGCGCTCAGGGACGGGCGCGGGTGCTTTCGCGGGCGCGGTGGCGGGTGTCGGTGGCGTGGCCTGGGACCAGGCGGAGGAAATTCAGGCCCAGCATCAAGGCGAAGGAGAGCGGATGCAGGGCAGGTCGGCGGGTGCTTGTCATCGGAAGCAATGGCAGGAGCAAGCGCGGCCCGATCTGGCGATGGCTGGGACGGTGGCGCGGAAGGTGGTGAGGGTGTCGCGGACGATGCGCAGGGCGATGCGTCGCGGCTTGGTCGAAAGGATCGCACGCTGTACGTTTCGTGACGGAGGCGAGCGCGGACTTTCAAAGTTCTTTACCCAAGGTGATGGGCGGGCGCGACGCAGGGGTGGGGAAACCCGAGGGTGGCGCCCTTCGCCTGGGGGTTGCGGCGCGGCGATCGTCGTTCGACGCCCCCAATGAAAGAAGCCACCCGATCGGGTGGCTTCGTTTCTGAAAAGGGTATCCGTGACGCTGGTGACGGGTTCCAGCTCTCTGCCCAGTAGTGCAGCCGGTTGTTGTCTCGGATGCATTGCATTCTGCCGAGGTTTTGTGACGGGCAGTTGACGAAAAGCAAGGCGAGAAGGGGTCAGTTCCTGATTCGATCAACAGACGCTGGCCGCCGTTGACGGCAAGCGCCGGGTCGACTCCCGCACGATCAGCTGCGGCATCGGCGGCTCGATCGTCGAGCCGCCGGTCCGCAGCAGATCCAGCATCGCGGAGGCCGCGCGCCGGCCAAGTTCGGCGATGTGGACGTCGACTGTCGTGCGCGGCGGGCTCGCATGCGCGGTGTTCAGGAGATCGTCGTAGCCGACGAGCGAGACGTCCTCCGGCACGCGGAAGCCGCGGCTGTGCAGCACGCGCGCGGCGCCGGCCGCCATCTGGTCGTTGGCGGCGAACACCGCCGTGAACTGCGCGCCGTGGTCGAGCATCCGCGTCATCGCCGCGGCGCCGCCGACCTCGCAATAGTTGCCGCCGCCGATCAAGTTCTCGTCGACGGCGAGACCCGCTTCGGTGAACGCCGCGCGGTAGCCGCGCTCGCGCTCCGCGGCATCCGCATGCGAGGCGTCTCCACCGATGAAGGCGATGCGCGTGTGTCCGCGCTCGATCAGGTGTCGCGTCGCCACGCGCGCGCCTTCGACGTCGTCGGTCTTCAACGCATGAAGCCCGGCTGCCTGCAGCGCGCGACCGGTCACGACGACGGGCAGCTCCCGCGCGAGCGCGGCGAGGAACTCATCGCTCAGGCCACCGGTCAACACGATGATTCCGTCCACGCGCCGCGATCGCAGCGAGGCGATGCAGCGCTGCTCCTCATCCGGCTGCCAGTGTCCGCTCGCCACGACGAGACCGTAGCCCGCGGGCGTCAGCACTTCCTCGATGCCGCGCAGCATCAGCGCGTAGAACGGGCTCTCGAAGTACTGCGCGAGCAGCCCGACGTTGAACGTCCGGCCGTCCGCGAGCGCGCGGGCGATGGTGTTGGGGACGAAGCCCAGCGCGTCGATCGCGCGCCGGACGCGCTCGGCCTTGTCCGAGCTCACCTGCGCGCTGCCGCTGAGGACGCGCGACACGGTGCTCGGCGAGACGCCGCTGGCGGTGGCGACCATGCCCAGCGTGACCTCGCTGGACGTCGGTAGGAGGGGCTTCTTTCTCTTCATTGGAAAGCGCTTTCAAGAACCCGTCGATCCTACTCCCGCGCCCGTCTGATGGAAGAATGCGCCGCAGGTCAGGCGACGGATTTCCCGGACGCTCCGTCCTCCCGTTCCTCACATCGCACCGCATGGACTCTCTCGGCATCGTGATCCTGGGCGCCGTCTGCGCCGGCTTCGTCCAGGGCCTGTCCGGCTTCGGCTTCGGACTGACCGCCATGTCCTTCTGGGCCTGGACGCTGGATCCGCGCCTGGCGGCGGCGCTGGCGGTGTTCGGCTCGCTCACCGGCCAGATCATCGCGGCGGTGACGGTGCGTCGCGGCTTCGACTGGCGGCGGCTGGCGCCGTTCCTGGTCGGCGGACTCGTCGGCGTGCCGATCGGGACGGCGTTGCTGCCGCTACTCGACATCCAGATGTTCAAGGCCATCCTCGGCGGGCTGCTCGTCGTCTGGTGCCCGGCGATGCTGATGGCGGCGCGGCTGCCGCGCGTCCGGTTCGGCGGGCGCTTGGCCGATGGTGTCGTCGGCGGCATCGGCGGGGTGATGGGCGGGCTCGGCGGTTTCACCGGCACCGTCCCGACGCTCTGGTGCACCCTTCGCGGGCTTCCGAAGGACGAGCAGCGCTCGATCATCCAGAACTTCAACCTCTCGGCGCTGGCCGTCACGATGGCGGTCTACGTCTCCAGCGGCGTCGTGACGAGGGACATGCTGCCGATGTTCGGCGTCGTCGCGCCGGCGATGCTGGTGCCGACGCTGCTCGGCGGGCGGCTGTACCACGGCATCTCCGACCAGCGCTTTCGCCAGATCGTGCTGAGCCTGCTGACCGCGTCCGGCGTGGCGCTGCTGGGGTCGTCGCTGCCGGCGCTGCTGTCGCGCTGAAGCGGGCCCGCCAATTGCTCCGGCCGTTCAAATCTCTGCTCTCTTCCAAACCATGTCGGAACGCCTCAAGGTGCTGGTCGCCGATGACCAGCCGGACTCGCTCGATCTCCTGCGCGAACTGCTCACGGTCTACAACTTCGAGTTGCGGGTGGCGCGCAGCGGGCTGGAGGCGATCGGCATCGGGCTGAAGTGGGAGCCGGACATCCTGATCACCGACATCGACATGCCGGACGCCGACGGCCGGCATCTGGCGGGGCGGCTGAAGCTCAGCCTGCCGGCGCTGATCGCGATCGCGGTCAGCGGCACGCCGCTGAACACGGACTTCGAGTCCGCCGAGGATCTGATCTTCGACGACTACTTCGTCAAGCCGATCGACTTCGGCCGCCTGCACAAGACGCTGACCAAGTACGGCGCGAAGCTCGACGGCCATCCCTCGACCTACTGAGGGCATCCGACCGCCGGCGTTGGACGGGCGCGCCCGTATCATCGGCCGCACCGTGAACGACATCGGGAGGCGCCGTGAGGCGACTGCTGCACCTGACGAGCCGCCATCGCGCGCCGTCGACGAACCAGGCGCTGGGGCTGCTGCTCGCGTTCAACGCGGGGGCGGTGAATGCGGGCGGGTTCCTGGTCCTGCAGCGCTACACATCGCACATGACGGGCTTCGCTTCGCAGCTGGCGGATGGCGCGGTGATGGGGCAGGGGACGCTGGTGCTGAACGCGCTGGGGGCGATCCTGGCCTTCCTGGCCGGCGCGGCGGTGTGCGCGGTGCTGGTGAACTGGGCGAGGCAGCACGGCCTGCGCAGCGTCTATGCGCTGCCGCTGATGCTGGAGGCGGCGCTGCTGTTCCCGTTCGGGCTGATGGGCGCGATCACGCTCACGTGGCACACGCCGTTCGCGGTGCCGCTGACGGTGCTGCTGCTGGCGTTCATCATGGGACTGCAGAACGCGGTGGGATCGAAGACCTCGGGCGGGAGCATCCGCACCACCCACATGACGGGGAACATCACCGACCTCGGGATGGAGCTCGGCAAGATGCTTTATTGGAACCGGCAGCCGTCGGTGAAGCGCGCGGCGGTGCGGCATGACCGGCTGCGGGCGAAACGCGCGGGCGGCTTGCTGACGGCGTTCGTGCTCGGCGGCGGCGCGGGGGCGCTGGGGTTCAAATACGTCGGGTTCGTGTGCGTGGTGCCGCTGGCGACGGTGCTGTTCGTGCTGGCATTGCCGCCGGTGACCAAGGATTGGGAGCGGTGGCGGGGGCTGTTGACGCGAAGACGTTGAAGGCCGACGCACAATCGCGCCGATTGGAGCCTCGCATGCAAGACCACCTCGACGTCGACCTCAACCCTCAACAGATCAATGCCTTCTGGACCTGGCTGGTGTCGCGCCAGTCAGACCTGGATGCCATGGAATCGCCGGACGACCCGTTCTGGGACGAGTTGCTGGAACGTCTTCAAGCGTTGAACGAAGGCCTGTGGTTCGAGGTCTCGGCGGCCGGCGACAAGGACCGCGAGTTCGTCATCACCGCTCAGGGCGACTGGGAGCTGTTCCCGCTGGTCGAGGCGATGGTCTCGGTGGCGCCGGAGTTGCCGGGATGGACGGCAGTGCCGTTGAAGCCGCCGATGGGCTTCGGCTTCAGCATCGGCTATCGAGGCTTGGAACTGAACCCGGAAGACATGTGGTTCGAGCCACTCGTGGATCCCGATTCGCCGGAGGTGCTCGGCCTGCGTGTTGCCGTGCAAGGCTTCAACGACGACCAGGAAGAGGACTTCGCCAACGGGCTGCTGCTGATCCTGGACACCGCGCTGGGAGAGAAGGCTGCGGCGACGGACGTCGACCTGGTGGAAGTCTGCGAAGTGCCCGCGGATCCCGATGACGAGGGCTTCCTGCCGTTGCCGGAACTGGGCAGCTACCTGGCTTGGCGGAAGAGCCGGTTGACGCATTGAGCCGTCATGCGGCGTTGTTGCCGGCGGCGAGCGCGACGGTCCAGTGGCCACCGGGTTCTTGCCGCACATTCAGCAAGTCGTAGGTCTTCAGCATGCTGACCAGACCGGAGTGCCCGAACGTCTGGGGTGAGAAGCCAGGATCAGTGCGGCGCAGATAGGAGCCCAGCGTTCCGACATGGACGCGGCCATCGGGGGTATCAGCCGCCATCAGCTTGACGGCGTTGACCAGTGCCTTCGGTCGTTGCTTGGGCTTGGACGCTGCTGCAGGTGCTGCCGGCTTGGCCGCCGCAGGCCCCGCAACGGCGGGTGCGACGACCTCGGGCGGTGCCCACTCGAAGAATTGGTCGCTCGCGTTGCGGAGCGCCGCCGGCGTCTTCGCCTCGCCCACGATGAGCACGGTCGATCCGCGCTCTCGCAGCTTGCGGCAGAGGTAGGCGAAGTCCGAATCGCTGGTGACGATGCAGAAGGTGTCCGCGCGTCGGTCGAAGAGCGCCTCGATGGCATCGAGCGCGAGTGCGATGTCGGCGGTGTTCTTGCCCGCCGCGTACTGGTACTGCAGGCAGGGCGTGAAAGCGAGGCGCACGAGCGCCTCCTGCCACTTGTTCGCGAGCGTCGTGTGATTCCCGTAACCGCGCCGGATGATCACGCGCCCGAACTGGGCGACGACGCTCAAGGCGTGCTCGAGGATCTCCGGCGTGGTGTTGTCGCAGTCGACGAGGACGGCGACCTTGGCATCGGTACGGATGTCGGTGGTGTCCACTCTGCCTCTCCCTGGAGTTTGGCGGAGTGTCCAACACCTTCAGCGATCGCGCAGCGGTTGCTGCTGGTTCACTCGGCGCTGGGCATTGCGGTCGTCGACTTCGCGCTGACGCGCGATGCGGTCGCCCTCGCTGGCGTTGGCGGCGCTGTGCATCGCCTCGGCGCGACGGCGGGCGTCGGCACCGCCGGTCAGGCTGCTCTGCGCGTCGACGGCCTGCTTGCTCACGTTCCAGTCGGAGGCGGTGTAGTTGCCCTGGCCCTTCTGGCATTGGCGCGCGCGTCGGATCTCGTCCTGGACGAAGCGCTTGGCGTCCGCGCTCAGCGAGATGGAACTGGCCTTGGTCTCCATCGCGGTGATGTCGCGATCGGAGGGGCAGTAGTTGGACGGCGCGGTCGGTGCTGAAGCCTGAGGCGCGTTGGCCTGCTGTTGTTCAGCCGCTGCTCTGGAACGCTCTGCAGCCGCACGGTCCGCCGACGTATCAATGACATTGCCTTGCAGCGATTGCGGCTTCATCTGCTCGCCCTTCGCCGCGCACGGCTGGTCCGAGTAGTGGGTCTTGCCGTCGACGGTGCATTTCCAGACCTGGGCGTGGGCGCCCATCGCGGCGCAGACGCCGAGCAGCACGCCGATGAAGGTTGGCCGGATCTTTTTCATATGAAGTCTCCCTGAAACGAATCGAACGCACCGATGCACGCTGCAGTTGACCTGAGATGTTGCCGATGGTGTCCCGACGATCTTCCCTCGTCGACATTCGCGTTGGCGTGCCTGCCCCTGTCGCTGGAAATTTCGATGCGCGTGCCTTGCGTCCAGCCCGTCGCGTGGACAAGCTTCTGCTCCGACCCAATGGGAGATCGCAATGAAACTGATGCGTCTGTTGATCCTGTGTCTCGCCTGGTTGAGCGGTGCCGCGCAGTCGGCGCCGGCCGTGACTGGAGACGTCACGTTCAGCCAATTGACGGGGCTGTACACCTACACCTATGTCCTCGACACCAGCCAGCTTCCGTCGGGCGGGTTCCATGAGTTCGGCGTGCTCTCGAACAGCACGCCCAGCCATGACGCGCCGCGTTGGGTATCGCATACCGAGCCGGCGGGTTGGGACCTCTACCTTGCAGTTGGCGGCTGGACGCAGCCGGGCATTGAGGTCGCGGGCTCGTTCTGGATGTGGGTGACTTTGACGCCCGAAACGGACCCCGGAAAGCTGATGACGTTTTCATTCAGCACGACCCATGCGCCCGACACGGGGACGGCCAACAACTTCTTCATCTATTCCGGCGCCAATGCCGGTCCGGAGAATCTGCCGGTCGATTTCGGGCGCATCGTCGGGCCTGATCTGACTGTGCCGATTCCAATTGCCGTGCCGGAACCGGCCACGATGCTGCTGTGGGTGGTCGGGCTGGCGGCGCTGGGTTGGATGCAAAGAAAAAGCCCCATCCGCTTCCGCGAATGGGGCTTCAATTCAGCTTTCCTCGACCTCAGGTCAAGTGAGAAAACCGGCGATCAACTGGCCGCCGGCTGTAGATAGGAGGCAACGGTAGCTCGCAGCTGATCCGCGAAATTGTGGATGTCATCGACGGATTCCAGCGAAAACTGTTCCTCGCTTTTGTCTGCGCTGAAGAGCCCGAGCCGAAGTTTCTGCGTGTTATTGAATCTCAGTCGGCAAACTGGCTTGCGATTATTGTCATCCAACAGGATCGCGCAGTAGCTTTGAGCGTCGCGCATGACCACGCGCTTGGATGGAACCAAGTTCCGGACAAGCGCGCGCACCGTATGGAATGCCTCCAGCTCTTCTGGGGTGGTCACCACCTGCGGCTCGTCTGGGATGGAGGCTGGCGGTAGGACTGGAGCAGAGGGCGCTGCGACGACGATCGGGTCTGGCACCGACACCGTCTCAGGGGCCATCGCACCTTTCAGTCGATCGTTGATCCGCTCGCCTAGCAGTTGCTCAAATGCACGCCTGGTAATCAGCGTGAACTGATCCTTGATTGCAGGCGTGAACCTGCGCGTGCCGAGAAGATCGCTGGATACCAGCCTGACAAATTCCTCGGCTGGATTGATCATCCACTCGGCCAGGCGCGTCTGGATCGCTCGTGTGTACTTGAGCTCGTTGGCCGTCGTGAGGATCGTCTCCAGGTCGAATGCTGCCTTCGCGAACTTCTTCAGTTCCTCGACGTCTCTCTCGTTGAAATCGAGAATGTTGAACTCGAAGAACGGTTTCTCGTCCATCTTGTTCGGTTGTTCGAGGTCGGTGAAGAAGCGGTAGACCAAGCCGTTCGTGAGCACACCGAAGCGCGCCTCGGTGACGTGGAAGTACCGGAACAACTGACCCGCGTGATTGATGCTCAGGTCGCCACCAGCTTTCTTGCACTCGAAAAGCATGATCGGCTTGCCCGCTCGAAGAATGGCGTAGTCGACCTTTTCGCCCTTCTTGGTGCCCACGTCAGCCACAAGTTCGGGCGTGACCTCGAGCGGGTCGAAGACGTTGTATCCGAGCGCTTGAATGAATGGCATGACCATGGCGTTCTTCGTCGCCTCTTCGGTCTGGATCAGTGCTTTGGTATTCGCGATGCGTGTTGACAGTACGCGCAGTTGATCAATGAAGTCCATTTTTTCCTCCCTGGATTTGCTGGACCGAGTGGTTGTATCACCTGACTCGCGAGTTGCCATCGGGGCTGGCCTTGATCACTCGTTGAGATACCTGCCCGCCGCGTCATCAAACTGAATGATTCGGCGCCGGCTCAGTTCCTGCACGCTGCCACCTTTCGCTCATGCCGGGAGGTGGAATGGCCGCGATCGACTACACATACCTGATTACCACGCGGGAGATCGACCGCAGAGGTCGATTTGGCACCGAACCCGGTGAGACGCATTTCATCCGCGTACCCTTCGGACAGAAGTCCTATGACCCGTCGCACGTGATCAAGGATCCAACGCGTTGGCGCAGGCTTGTCTGTGCTGCGGCCGATGGCGAGGAGGACGAAATCACCGGCACCAAGGGCGATGTTCTGGTTTTCGTCCATGGGTACAACAACGATATCGAGACAGTGCTCTGGCGCACCGAGATGCTGGAGACATCGCTGCGGGAACAGGGCTGGCGGGGTGCCGTCGTGGCCTTCGACTGGCCGAGCGCGAACTCGACGCTGAACTACCTGGAAGACCGCTCCGATGCGGCCGCAGTGTCGGACCGCATGGTGAAGGACGCCATCGGTCTGCTGATCGACGCGCAGAACGATCCTCAGAGCCCCTGTCGATTGAACACCCATCTGGTCGGCCATTCGACGGGCGCGTACGTGATCCTCGAAGCCTTCAATCAGGCGCAGAAGCGCGGCGATCTCTACAGGGCGGACTGGCGTGTCGCGCAGGTCGCGCTGATCGGGGGCGACATTGCATCCTCTGCACTCGATGCCTCCAGCGAATGGGGTCGAGCCATGTTCGATCGCTGCGTCAGAGTGACCAACTACGCCAACCGATTCGACAAGGTGCTGGGCGTCTCGAATGCAAAGCGGCTCGGGACAGCACCGCGTGCCGGGCGAGTCGGGCTTCCGCCGACGGCGCACTCGAAGGCGATCAATGTGGATTGCTCGACCTACTTCGCGAGCAAGGACCCGCGGACATCGGTGTTCCGCGGCACCTTCAACCATTCATGGCACATCGGCGATTCGGTCTTCGCATTGGATCTGGCGATGACGCTGGAAGGCGAGATCGACCGGCACCAACTGCCCACGCGCATCGATGCCGGCGCCGGTTGGGGGCTATCGCTGCGTGCGGGCAAGCGTCCCGACTTCCAGGCCGGGTGGGATGTCGATACGCCGGCGCTCGCACGCCGGGCGCTGCCTGACCCTGTGTGAGGTCGCTCGAGGGGCCGAACTTCGCAAAGAAAAAGCCCCATCCGCTTGCGCGAATGGGGCTTCAATTTTGGCTCCTCGACCTGGGCTCGAACCAGGGACCTACGGATTAACAGTCCGGCGCTCTACCGACTGAGCTATCGAGGAAAAGTCTGCTCAGATCCAATCGATCTGAATTCTTGGGCCAGCGTCTTCGGTCGGACGCCGGCTGAAATAAAACGAAGGTCCGAAGACCTTCGTTGTCTGATCTTGGCTCCCCGACCTGGGCTCGAACCAGGGACCTACGGATTAACAGTCCGGCGCTCTACCGACTGAGCTATCGGGGATCAGAGCCTAAGAGTATACACAGAAAAATCAGACCATCACAAGACCCACTCCACCGACGCCCGCCATGTGCGATTGGCGAGCGGGTACAGGTAGACGTGTCCGTATTGGTAGGGCGACTCGCGCCACGCGCGACGGTCCGTCACGTTGTCCACGCCCACCCGCCAGATCAGCAGTTGCCGTCCGACGTTCTGCTCGTAGCGCGCGCCCAGGTCCAGTCGCGTCCAGCTCGGGATCGCCACCGAGTTGTCCGGCACCACCATCCGCTTGCCCTCGTAGACCACGCCCGCCAGCAACTCCAGCCCGGGGATGCCCGCGCTGTGCCGCGCCTGCAGCTTCAGCACCGTCTCCGGCACGTTCGTCGGCTTCAGGCCGTTGAGCGTCGCGTCCGCGCTGCCGTCGCGGCGCGCGTGCAGCTTCATGCCGCTCACCATCAGGCCGCCGCCCGTCCACTTCAGGTCGGCCTGGGCTTCCACGCCACGATGGTTCTGCTTGCCGTCGATGCGGCTCTCGAGTCTGTCCTCGCCGCCCACCACGACCGGCACATCGTTCGTCGCCGGCTTGCTGATGTCGAAGTAGTTGATCGACCAGTCCACCGTGCGGCTGCCCGACTTCAGACCGATCTCCCATTGCTTGCTGCGGATCGCCGCCAGCGGCCGGCCCGCATTCACGTAGATCGGCAGGTTGGGCGCGACCGCCGATTCGACGCCTTCACCCCAGCTCGCATAGGCTAGCAACTGCGGGTCGATCGCGTAGCTCACGCCCAGCCACGGCGTCGTGACCGACTGGCGATAGCTCGTCGCTTCGTCGCTCTCGCCGGCGGGCACGTTCACCTTGAACGACTCGCGATCCAGACGCGTGTGCCGCACACCCAGCCAGCCCTGCCATTGCGCGCTGAACTGCATCGCGTCGCGGAAGTAGAACTCGGTGCTGCGCTCGGTGCGGTCCGTGTTGGTCGAACCCAGCGTCGGATCGGCCACCGTGGGCAGCGTGCCGTCGATGTTGCCGGTGCCTGCCCAGTTGTAGGCCTGACCCTGCAGCCGGCTCTTGTAGCGCGAGAACAGCACGCCGGTCGACACCTGGTGCTCGATGCCCAGCAGGCTCAGCTTCCCTTGCGCCGACAGGTCGAGGGCATCGCTGTTGCGATGCTCGTTGTCGCTGCGGAAGTCGTATTGATCGAAGGTGCCGTCGGGGCAGTAGGTGCTCGGGTAGTAGGTGCCGTCGCCCGCGGTGCAGCCGAACGGATAGGCGAGGCGGTCGTCGTTCACCAGGCGCTGGATCGCCGCGTGCGCCTGCAGCTTCCAGTCGGCGTTCAGCTGATGCTGCACGCGCAGCGAAGCGGTGCGGCCCTCGAAGACCACCGGCTGGCTCCACGACTGGTTGTTCAGGTTGATGCGCGGGTCGATGGACTTCGCGTCGGGCAGCTTGTCGCCGAGCAGGCTGAAGCCGGGCTGGCTCGGCTGGGACTGGCGGCTGATCTCGACTTCCGCCTCGACCAGCGTGTCGCGCGTGACGCGCCAGTCGCCGGCGACGGCCATCATCCAGCGGTTGCCGTCGGCATCGCGCAGCTCAGGGCGCAGCTTGGCGGCCTCGATGTTGACGCGCAGGCCGAAGGCCTTGTCGTTGCCTTGACCGTCGCCGAAGCGGTGGCTCCAGTCCATCGCGGACTCGACGGTGCCGCGTTCGCTGACGCCCAGGCGCACGCTGGTGAGCTCCACCGTCGGGCGCTTCACGACGAGGTTGACCAGGCCGCCCGGCGCGCTCGTGCCGGCCTGGATGCCAGTCGTGCCCTTGATGACTTCGAGGCTGCTCTTGTTGGCCAGCGACCGCGCGGTTTCGGCGTTGATCGGCAGACCGTCGCGGCGGTAGTTGAAGCGGTTGTCGAGGTCGTAGCCGCGGATCTTCAGATAGGAGACGTAGCCCGCCGAGTTGTACGAGTCGCCCACGCTCGCGTCGAGCAGCGTGAGTCCGGCGATGCTGAACAGGCCGCGATCGGTGAGCTGCTCGGCGGTGACGATGCTCGCCTGGATCGGGAGCTTGGCGACGGGCGTGTCGCCGAAGCCGCCGGCCATGACGGGCGCTTCCGACGTGCCCTTGACGACGACGCTGGGCAGGGCGGGGGAGGTCGCCTGCGCGCTGGTCGACGTGTTGGCCGACGCAGTGGCGGGCGCGGCGCCCGACGTCGTCGACTGCGCACCGGCATGGACCGAGACGCCGCCGGCGATCAGCGCGATCGCGAGCCGATGCAGCGGGAAGGAATTCAGAGCGGACGAAGTTGCCATCGATGTGCCGAAGCCAGAAATGCGATGGCAGGTCGGCAAACCGGACACGCCGATGAGAAGGCGGCGTGCGGGACACGAGGCGTGTCGAAGGCATGCTTCCCTGCGCGAGGATTACCTCTGCCGCCAGAGGGCGGCATCGAAGTCCACCGTTGCCGGTGGCTTCAGAACAGGTTCAAAGGGACTTTCTCAGCCGTGCCGTCGACGGATCGATGGCGCAGCACCCCTAGCGAAACTCGCCGGACGGGCTGGCGAGTGGTGGTGATTCTAGTCGAGCATCACTGCCCGCATCGACGGCCAGGCCTGTCGCGCGCCGAGGGCCGTTCCCGTTTGTCCGCCGCCCAAGCAGTTCACGCCGCCGCCGCGCAGCTTCGTCTCCTGACGCTCGCAATGAGCCGGGCCGATGACGACACTGACTCCATCGACACAGCAAACGCCTTCAGGAGATCGACATGAACGCCACCCGCCTTAGCATCACTTCCGCCACCAGCACCACCGTCAAGGCCGTCGCCTTCGGTGCCATCGCGGCGCTGGCCCTGGGTCTCGGGATCGCTCATGCACAAGGGCAGCGCGAGATGCGTGCGTCGATCGTCACGCTGGATCCGGTGGTGATCACCGTGAAGCGCGAACAGCTGCCCACGGTCTACATCACCGGCCGTCGCAGCGCCGACGCGGTCGACACGCAAGTCGCCTCGGCCGAGTGAACGTCCCAGGTCGCGCTGTATCGGTGGAGCGATCCACGGACTGACGCCCTTCGGTTCGCTCCAATGCAAGACGCCCGGCAATGCCGGGCGTCTTGCTTTGTGCCGGCGATTGTTGCGGCGATCACAACGGCCCATTCCGACGCGGCCCGTTTATCCAGACGAGGCCCGCGCCTAACCTTCAGTCATCGGCAAACGACGCCGGCCCAAGACCCCAGACACCCCGATCCAACGCTCTCTCAAAGGAAACCATCATGACCGCCAAGACCCTGATCGCCACCGCCCTGATCGCCCTGTCTGCCGCTGCCGTGCCGGCCTTCGCGCAGAGCTACAGCCACCTCGACCCGATCACGCAGACCCAGAAGAGCCGTGCCGAAGTTCTGGCCGACCTGGCGATCTATCGTGAATCCGGCCTGGCCGCCGTGGACCGTACCGAGGACTTCGCCCTGAACGCCAACCAACGCGCCCAGGCTGAAGCCCGCTACGCGGCGCTGAAGTCCTCGCCGAAGTACGCCGAACTGGTGCAGCGCTTCGCTGCCAAGGAAGGCAAGGGCGCCGTCACGGAAGGCGTGTCCGCCCGCTGAGCCTCGATCCAGCCCCCCGCAGCGCCGCCCGGACGCAGGTCCTGGCGGCGTTTCTCATTGAGAGCGTCCGATGGCGCTGTCCGTTTGTCCGTCGCTGATGCAGTTCACGCCGCCGCCGTGCAGCTTCGTCTCCTGACGCTCGCAATGAGCCGGGCCGATGACGACACTGACTCCATCGACACAGCAAACGCCTTCAGGAGATCGACATGAACGCCACCCGCCTCAGCATCACTTCCGCCACCAGCACCACCGTCAAGGCCGTCGCCTTCGGTGCCATCGCGGCGCTGGCCCTGGGTCTCGGGATCGCTCATGCACAAGGTCAGCGCGAGATGCGCGCCTCGATCGTCACGCTGGATCCGGTGGTGATCACCGTGAAGCGCGAACAGCTGCCGACCGTCTATATCACTGGCCGCCGCGATACGTCGGCTGATGACATCCAGGTCGCTTCCGCCCAGTAAGCGCTGACGGTTGAGCTGTATCGATGGAGCAAGCCCCTGGCTGACACTGCCCCTGACGCTCCCCCCCAACGCCCGGCCCGTGCCGGGCGTTTTGCTTTCTGACTACCGGAGCTTGTCTACTCGGTCTGAAGAAGTTCCAGCAGGGCTTCAAGGGCCTCGACGTGGTGCTCTTGAGTCAGGCTTTCGACGGGATGCTGCGCCAGCTGCGCGCGTATGCGCTCCAGCGATCCAGTGGGGGCCGTGTTGTCCTCAAGAATGGCGAAAGCCCCCATGGAGACTTCAAAATTCCCCGTGAGGGCGAGAGACACGAGCGATTCCAGGTGCTCCGACTGATCGAAGGCCGACAACGCATGGACCAGCGTGCCGCGATGGTTAACGTTCTCTGGCCGATTGATGACCCTCCACAGGACGGGGACCGCTCGCGCGTCGCCGCGGTCCATCAGTTCGAGCGCCGCCACATGGCGAACGCCGGCATCCGTGCTCTCAACCTGCTGGAGCAGGGTGTCGATGGATTTCACGGGCGTCACTCGCTGGCGCCACCCGCAGGCTGATGTAGCCGGATCTCCGAGTATCTTGGCCTGAAGGGGTCGCCGGCGACCTCCAGCGTCCCAAGGCCTCCGAGCTCTTGCACGCGATAACTCAGGAACTCAAACGGCATATCCGGGAACCTCCGTTCGAAGTCGTTCATCACCGTGGCGATGACACGAGCGACCTTCTGCCATCTGGTGCTGGATGCGGCCAGCAACAGCGCATCCACCTGAGACGCCTCGGCAGGTGTCGGCGCGCGCATTGACGCCAGTTCCTCGTCGGAGAGTGCGTCCCAAGGGTGTTGATCGTCGTCCAAGTCGGATGCCATGGTGAAGGTTGTCGATGACAAGGGTACACGCCCTGATCGGCGCCACGCTCCAGCACCAGCGATTCGCCGGCCACTGGCCCGACCTGACGTACCGGCGCGGTTGAGCGCGGGCGATTGTTGCGGCGATCACAACGGCCCATTGCGACGGGGATCGTTTATCCAAACGGGGCCCGCACCTAACCTTCAGGCATCGGCAAACGACGCCGGCCAAAGACCCCAGACACCCTGATCCAACGCTCTCTCAAAGGAACCCATCATGACCGCCAAGACCCTGATCGCCACCGCCCTGATCGCCCTGTCCGCCGCTGCCGTGCCGGCCTTCGCGCAGAGCTACAGCCACCTCGACCCGATCACGCAGACCCAGAAGAGCCGTGCCGAAGTTCTGGCCGACCTGGCGATCTATCGTGAATCCGGCCTGGCCGCCGTGGACCGTACCGAGGACTTCGCCCTGAACGCCAACCAACGTGCCCAGGCTGAAGCGCGCTACGCGGCGCTGAAGTCCTCGCCGAAGTACGCCGAGCTGGTGCAGCGCTTCGCTGCCAAGGAAGGCAAGGGCGCCGTCACCGAGGGCGTGTCCGCCCGCTGAGCCTTGAATCAAGCCGCACAGCGCCGTCAGGACGCAGGTCCTGGCGGCGTTTTCCGTTGAGGACCGCCCGGAGCCGCTCCCGCTCGTCCGCCGCTGATGCAGTTCACGCCGCCGCCGCGCAGCTTCGTCTCCTGACGCTCGCAAGCAGCCGGGTCGATGACGAGACTGACTCCATCGACACAGCAAACCCCTTCAGGAGAACGACATGACCACCGACCGCTTCCACATCGCTTCCGCCACCGAAACCACCGTCAAGGCCGTCCTCTTCGGCGCCGTGACCGCCGTGGTGCTCGGCCTGGGCATCGCCCACGCCGAAGGCCAGCGCGAGATGCGCGCCTCGATCGTCACGCTGGATCCGGTGGTCATCACCGTCAAGCGCGAACAGCTGCCGACCGTGTACATCACCGGCCGCCGCGACACGTCGGCCGACGCTGTCCAGATCGCTTCGGCTCAGTAAGCCCTGACGGTTGCGCTGTAGCGATGGAGCAAGCCATCGGCTGACACAGCCCCTGACGCTCCCCACAAACGCCCGGCCCGTGCCGGGCGTTGTGCTTTCAGTCCTGTTGGGGGCGTGCCAGCCATTGGCATGTGGGCCGAGCTCGGGGTAATGGGTGTTTCGACAGCAGATGGCTTAAAACTTGATGCCGCCCGGGAGCAGGCGGAAGAACGTCCAGACCAGGAACGCGATCACCGGGATCACGATCGCATAGACGTTCAACACCTGTCGCCAGTTCAGCGGCACGGGCTCTGCGGCCACGGATTGTCCCGTGAGGCTGGCGCCGCTGCTGAGCAGATGCGAGTGATCCTGCGGGGCGCCATCATGGGGCGGAAAGACGCGCCATGAGCTGAGTGGCACCAGTGGCAGTCCGAGGAGGACGATCCACTTCGTCGTGATGTATCGACCGCCGCGATCGTGCTCGCGTTCGCCGACGTACTTCGTCCCGGTCCCGTTGAATGTGGATGGCATCGGTCTTTTCTCCCTCACAAGAAATGCCCGCATAACGCGGGTCTGGCGGGGATTCTCTGGCATCCGGTGAGGGGCTCGGGGATCTAGGCTGGCCGCGTGAGCTCACGCGGCCAGCGCGAATCGATCGTCGACCTGGCCCAGCTTCATCGCCCGCCAACCGAGGCAGGCCAATGCCACGGTCCGAGGAACAGCCTTCGCCCCGCTGCGGTAGTACGCGACCATGCGACGCGACATCCCCAAGGCGATGGCCGCCGTCTCCAGATCCAGCCCGTTCTCGTACATCCAACTGACGATGAACTCGTGGGAGATGCCGCCCGTCTGTTCGATGCCCATCGCGCGAAGGTTGTCGGCCGCGAGTTCCAACGCGCCATCCTCGTCCCAGACGACGGTGTCGTCGAACTCACCCAGGCGCGCTTTCATGAAGAGAGTCTGATCCTTCAACGGTTCGAGAGAGCGAAGCTTCGTGATGACGTCGACCAGATCGACCTCGAACTTCTCCCCGTCGGCGAAAGTCAGGAGCAACGACGCCCGTGGCGTCGGCGCGACGCTGATCAGAGTGAACTGCGGTGTCTTCATGAATTCAGTTCCTTCCATGCCTTCATTAGCAAGGGCCGCTTGGTCTCTGCCTAGGCCAGCGCTTCCGACAAGGCAGCGCGGGGCACGTTTCCCGCGATCACTTTCAGATCCCTGATGGCCACAACTGCCTTGCTGCCGTCGTTGGCGCGGATATGGAAATGCGGTGGGAGGTGATCGTTGGCGTAGGCATCGTCCCCTTCTTGTTCCACCCCTGCATTGACCAATCACAAGCTTGCGCCTCCCACCAATGGGGGAGGGTGATTGACTGCCGCGACCTCGCCCGGTCCACTCCGCTCTCGGAGCGGAAAGAGGACTTCGGAAAAATCTGAGGGGTCGCCAGAAAATGCGACTGAACTCGATTGTTGACGAGTGAATTCAGATGAATACACTGGACTCGTCCCAACGCTTTCCGGCCCCCGACATGACTCCGAGCAGTTCGCCCCCCACCATGGAGCCCCTGTCGGCCCGCGTCCCGAGCGACCTCTACTTCTGGCTGTCGCAGCTGCAGGTCGAAGGCGCGGCCACCAACAGCGACAAGCTCCGCGTGCTGCTCGGCCAGCTCAAGCGGCAGCACGACGGCGCCTTCGACTACGTGACCGCCCATGCCTGGACCCGCGACCTGACGGCGCGGCTCCGTGAGTCGCTGGTCCGGGTCGAGAACGATTCCGGCCAGCATTCCGAAGTCGTCAGCCTGCTGCTCGACCACTTCGTGGGCGCGCTCGCGCTGGCCATCAGCCAGGCGCCCGCCGACGCCGACGAGGCCCGCAAGTTCGAGGAAGCGCTGGTGCGCCGCGCCTCCGCGCTGAGTGAAACGCTGCTCAGACAGGGGACGCCGCTCACCGCCTCCGCCTACGACCCGCAGGTCGTGCGCCGTCACCTGGGCAACACGCTCGAACTCGCCCATCCCCTGCAATCCGCTCCGCTCCCGAAAGGCAACTGAGATGACCGACTCCCTGAAGACCCGCGTCGGCCGCGTGATCGCCGGCGGCGTCCATGCCCTCCTTGATCGCATCGAGGACCAGGCTCCCGAGGCCACGATGGAGCAGTCGATCCGCGAGGCCGATGCCGTGATCGACGACGTGCGCCACGAGCTGGGCACCGTCTCCGCCAACCGGCATCTGTCCCAGCGCCAGCACGCCAACCTCAACCAGCTGCACGCGTCGCTGTCGTCGCAGATCGACGAGGCGATGACCGCCGGCCGCGAAGACCTCGCCCGCGCCGCGGTCGCTCGTCAGCTCGACATCGAGGCGCAACTGCCCGTGCTGGAGACCACGCTCGCCGAGCACGCCCGCCAGGAAAACGAGCTGACCGGCTTCGTCGCCGCCTTGCTGGCGAAGAAGCGCGAGATGCAGGACGCGCTCGCCGAATTCCGCAGGAGCCGCGCTGCCGCTGCCGCCACCGTGACGGCTCCTGCGGGCGTCGGCGGCGCCGCCGGTGCCGCCCACCGCATCGGCAAGGTCACCGACGCCTTCGACCGCGTCTACGAACGCCAGACGGGCCTGGCCGGCACCGCGCGCCAGAACAGCCTGCAGCAGGCCGCCCAGCTCAAGGAGCTGGACGACCTCGTCCGCGACAACAAGATCGCCGAGCGCATGGCGCAACTGAAGGCCACGAAGTCATGAGCCTGTTCACCGCGCCGCAGAACCTGCCGTTCGGCATCGGGTTCGCGCTGATCGTCGGTGTCGCGCTCGTCGAGGGCGCGGGCATGCTGATCTCGTTCAGCCCGAGCAACCTGATCGACGACTGGCTGCCCGACATCCATGGCGACAGCGCACTCGACCGCGTGCTCGGCTGGCTGCATCTGGGCAAGGTGCCGGCGCTCGTGCTGCTGCTGCTTTTCCTGACCGGCTACACGGTCTTCGGCTACAGCCTGCAGGTCGTGATGAACGGGCTCTTCGGCGGCTACCTGCCGGCCGCCGCCGCCGGCATCGCCGCCGTGCCCGCCGGACTGGCCACCGTCCGCGGCCTGGGCGCGCTGATCGCGCACATCATTCCGCAGGACGAGACCAGCGCCATCAGCGAGCAGAGCCTCGTCGGCCGGGTCGGTGTCGTCGTTGCCGGCGCCGCCCGCCGCGGCCTTGCCGCGCAGGCCAGGGTCAAGGACGTGCACGGTCGTTCGCACTACCTGATGGTCGAGCCCGATGTCGACGACGAGGTCTTCGAGGAAGGCGTGCAGGTGCTCATCGTCAGCAAGGTCGGCGCCTTCTACCGCTGCATCCACAACCCGCATCCGACGCTGATGTAGACCGTCGCCCGCCGCAACGAACGCCCGGCACGTTCCTCCGTTCCAGAGCGCCGGATCCACCGGCCCACCCGAATTCAAAGTTTCATCGAGGGAGCAAACAGTCCATGGACAACCTGATCGAGCTGCTGGTCATCTCCGGCATCGCCCTGCTGGCGCTGCTCACGATCGGCATCATCTTCGCGCGCCTCTACAAGCGCTCGACGAAGGAAACCGCCTTCGTCCGTACCGGTCTCGGCGGCCAGAAAGTGATCATGGACGGCGGCGCCATCGTGCTGCCGGTCTTCCACGAGCGCGTGCTGGTCAACATGAACACGCTCAAGCTCGAGGTCGTGCGTCGCGAGCGCGAGAGCTTGATCACCCGTGACCGCATGCGCGTCGACGTGACCGCCGCGTTCTTCGTCCGGGTGAAGCAGACGGAGGAAGCCGTGAGCATCGCCGCCCAGACGCTGGGTGCCCGCACGCTGAGCCCGAACGAGCTCAAGGCGCTGGTCGAAGACAAGTTCGTCGACTCGCTGCGCGCGACCGCCGCGACGATGTCGATCCAGGAGCTGCAGGACAAGCGCCGCGACTTCGTGCAGGCCGTGCAGAACGCCGTCGCCGAAGACCTGGAGAAGAACGGCCTGGAACTGGAGTCGGTCTCGTTGACCAGCCTGGACCAGACGGACAAGCAGTTCTTCAACCCGAACAACGCCTTCGATGCGGAGGGCCTGACGCGGTTGACCGAGCAGACCGAGGCGCGCCGCAAGCAGCGCAACGACGTCGAGCAGGACACCGAGGTGCAGGTCCGGACCAAGAACCTGGACGCCACGCGCCAGAAGCTGACGATCGACAAGGATCAAGAGTTCGCGAGCCTGGCGCAGCAGCGTGAGATCGAGATCACCCGCGCCGAGCAGGTCGCGTTGATCGCGTCGCAGCAGGCCGAGCGCGGCCGCCAGGCCGAAGCCGCCAAGATCGAGGCCGAACGTCAGGTGAGCCAGAAGCGCATCGAAGCCGATCGCGAGATCAAGTCGGCGGAGATCGAAAAGAATCTGGTCCTCCAGACCCGCGAGATCGAATTGGAGCGCAAGACCGAGATGCAGCGCGCCGAGCAGCGCAAGCAGGTCGAGATGGCGCGTCAGGACACGCAGATCGCGATCGCGACGAAGTCGCGCGAGCAGTCCGACGCGGACGCGGCCGCCAACCTGGCGCGCTCCGAGGCCGTGAAGGCAGAGGAACTCGTGAACACGGCGCGTCAGGTCGCGGTGGCGGAGCGGGAAAAGAGCATCCAGCTGATCGAGGCCTCGAAGGAAGCCGAACAACTGGCCATCGCGGTCCGCGTGTCGGCCTCCGCCGAGAAGGAGGCCGCGTTGGACCGTGCCGAGGCGCTGACCATCGAAGCCACGGCCAAGCAGGCCGCGGCGCTGGCGGAGGCCGAAGGTCGCCGCGCGATCAACGAAGCGCTGAACACCTTGTCTGCCGCTCAGATCGACCTGCAGGTCCGCACGATGCTGCTGCAGCAGCTGCCCAACATCCTGGAGCAGGCCGTGCGTCCGATGGAGAAGATCGACTCGATCCGCATCTTCCAGGTCAACGGCATGCCGGGTGCGGGCGGCGACGGCACAGGCGCGGCGAACGGCCAGGGCGCCCATGGCGCGGCCGGCGGCGCGACCTTCCCCGAACAGGTCATGAACTCGGCGCTGCAGTACCAGATCGCCAAGCCCATCGTCGACGCGGTGATGAAGGACGCGGGGCTGTCCAACGAAGGCATCACCGGCGTTGCGCAGTCGCTGGCCGGCATGCTCTCGCAGGGCAGTGGCGCGTTGCCGCACGCCGCGAAGCCGGCGATTGAAGGTCCGCAGGCCTGATCGAGAGCGGCGTGCCTTCACGGCGCGCCCGCTCACTCGATCGCGCGCTGGATCGACCGTGCGCTGTCAAGCAACAACAAAGGAAAAAGCCCGCAGGCATCGCCAGGCGGGCATTCTTTCTGTCGGGGACCTGCGGTCCTGCGAGGTGGGACTCAGTCGAAATTCGGCGTCTCGACGCCCAGCACCTTGTGCAGCTTCGGGCTGGTGGTCGTGTACTGCAGGTGCACGCGCTTGTCCGGGTTGATGATCGGCATCGCGCCGAACGCGGCCAGCGCGGCCTCGTGGAAGCCCGACAGGATCAGCTTCTTCTTGCCCGGGTAGGTGTTGATGTCACCCACCGCGAAGATGCCCGGCACGCTGGTCTGGAACTTCTCGGTGTCGACCTGGATCTGCTTCTTCTCCAGCGCCAGACCCCATTCGGCGATCGGGCCCAGCTTCGGCGACAGGCCGAAGAACACCAGCACCTGGTCCGCCGGCACGATGCGCGTCACGCCGTCCGCGCCCGTGACCTTCAGGCCCTTCAACGAATCCTCGCCCTCGTCCAGGTCGCTGACCTGACCGACGATGAACTGCATCTCGTAGGCGTCGCACAGCTCCTTCATCTTGGCGACCGACGCCGGCGCGGCACGGAAGCCGTCTCGACGGTGCACCAGGATCACGCTCTCCGCCTTGTGCGGATTGCCATCGTCATTGGCCGCGCAGAAGTTCAGCGCCCAGTCCAGCGCCGAGTCGCCGCCGCCGATGATCACCAGGTTCTTGCCCGCGAATTGCGACGGGTTGCGCACGCGGTAATGGACCTGCGAGCCCTCGAACTTGTCGATGCCCTCGATCTTCAGCGTGCGGGGCTGGAACGAGCCCACGCCGCCCGCGATGAAGATGGTCTTGGTCAGGAACTGCGTGCCCTTGCTGGTCGCGACGAAGAAACGCCCGTCGTCCTGCTTCTCGACCGTCGTGACCTCCTGGCCCAGATGGAAGGTCGCGCCGAACGGCTCGATCTGCTTCATCAGGTTGTCGGTCAGCTCCTTGCCCGTCACCACCGGCAGCGCCGGGATGTCGTAGATCGGCTTGTCCGGGTACAGCTCGATGCATTGGCCGCCGGGATAGGCCAGCGAATCGATGATGTGGGCCTTGATCTCGAGCAGGCCCAGTTCGAACACCTGGAACAGGCCCACCGGGCCCGCGCCGACGATGACGGCATCGGTCTCGATCACGCCCGCGTGCGGGGCGGAGGTCGCTTCAGTCACTTGCGTTTCCATTCTTGTGTGGGGCGGCCGCCGGCAGGGTCCGACGCCGCGGGATGAGGGGATCGGTCAGCGGACCAGCTGATCGATCTTGCCCGTCTTGTCCTTCCACTCCTCGGCGTCCGGGAGCGGGGCCTTGCGCTTGGTGATGCTGGGCCACTTCTTCGCCAGGTCGGCGTTCAGCTTGATCATGATCTGCTGGTCGCCGGGCACGTCTTCCTCCGGCACGATCGCGTTCACCGGGCACTCCGGGATGCAGACCGCGCAGTCGATGCATTCATCGGGGTCGATGGTCAGGAAGTTCGGACCTTCGCGGAAGCAGTCGACGGGACAGACATCGACGCAATCGGTGTATTTGCAGCGAATGCAGGCTTCGGTGACGACGTGGGTCATGGCGGCTCTTCTAGTGGCGGGGCCGGCGGAGGGGCCCTCGAAAATCAGCGATCCCCTGGCTATGGGCGAGGTCGCGCTGACGGAAAACGGGAGATTTTAAACGTTCGGTGTTTGGACCAGGGATTCCGGCCCGCGCGGCTCAAGGTCTTGGCGTGAGGACGGCGTCGCGTAATCGCCCAGATCGGCACGCGGCGCCCCGGCCAGCGGGGCCGCGCCCGCCCCGACGATCACCACCGTCGGCCGCCCCTTGTGCAGCATCGACGCCGCGCCCAGCGACGCCACCTCGTGCTCGCTGGACAGCGCATCGGCGCAGCCCGCCCGCGACACGACGCTCACCGGCGTCGCGGCCTCCCAGCCCGCGGCGAGCAGCCGGCGGGAGAGGGCGGCCAACTGCTGGCCGGCCATGTAGAAGACTTCGGTGTCGGCGGACCTGCCGGCCTGGAGCTCGCCCTCGCGCGTCATCGCGGTCGTCAGCGCGACGCTGCGGCCCGCGCCGCGCCGCGTGAGCGGGCGCCCGGTCTGCGCCGCGGCTGCGATCGCAGCCGTGACGCCAGGGACGATCTCGTACGGAATGTCCGCTTCGGCCAGCGCCAGCAGTTCCTCCTCGAGGCGACCGAAGACGCTGGCATCGCCGCCCTTCAGGCGGACGACGGTGTCATGCGACTTGGCCTCGCGGACCAGCGCGGCATTGATCGCCGTCTGCTTGGTGGAATGGCAGAAGCCGCGCTTGCCGACGTCGAGCCACTTCGCCTGCGGCGCGAGGTCGCGCAGCGCGGGGTCGGTGAGCGCGTCGAAGAGCACGACGTCCGCCAGCGCGAGCGCCCGCGCGCCGCGCAGCGTGATCAGGTCGGCGGCGCCGGGGCCGGCGCTGACGAAGAGGACACGTCCCATGGCGATGGCTCCTGGCGGTCGTTCGGGGTGGACGAGGTCAGCGGACCAGCAGCGCGCCGCTGGTGCGGTTGCTGGTGGGATCCACGACGATCAGCGCGCCGCCGACGCGGTTGTCCGCGTACGGCTGCAGCGGCAGCTCGGCCTGGAGCTCGATGGTGACGTGGCCGATCTCGTTGACCGACAGCTCATGCGCCTCGGTCTCGGCCAGCGTCTGGATGTCGAGCCGGTGGTCGATGGCGGCGATGCGGGCCTGGACCCAGCGGTTGCCGTGGCGCACCCAGTACTTGCGGCCGAGGACGGCGGGCTCGGTGTCGAGCCAGGCCAAGGTGGCTTCGAAGGTGCGCCGGGGCGTGGCCGCGCCCGGGGCGACGATCCAGTCGCCGCGCGAGACATCGACCTGGCGGTCCAGCAGCAGGCCGGCCGATTCGCCGGCGACCGAGGCGGCCACCGGCTCGCCGGCGCGGCGCAGTTCGCCGACGATGGCGGTCTGGCCGCTCGGCAGGATCTGCACTTCATCGCCGACCTGCACCTGGCCTTGCGCGATCCGGCCCCACAGCACGCGCGGGTTGTTGCCGGTGCCGTCGCCGTCCTTGGCCACGTACTGGACCGGCAGCGCCAGCGGCGCCTCGACCGTTTCCTGCACCGTCGGCAGCGACTCCAGCACCTGCAGCAGCGACGGGCCGTCGTACCAGTCCGCTTCGAGCGGCTGCGTCACGTTGTCGCCGCGCAGCGCCGAGACCGGCACGATCGCGGTCACGCGGATGCCGGCGGCCGACGCGAATTTCTCCAGCGCGGCCGAGACCTTGCGGAACGCGTCGCCCGGATTCGCGGCGGCGTCGATCTTGTTGATCGCGAAGACGATGCCCGGCACGCGCAGCAGGTGCGCGAGCAGGCTGTGGCGGCGCGTCTGCGGCAGCAGCGGGACGTCGTCGACCGCCAGGTCCAGCTTGGTCACGTCGACCAGCACCACGGCGGCATCGCTGCCCGCGGCGGCGGTGACCATGTTGCGCGTGTACTGCTCATGGCCCGGCGCGTCGGCAATGATGAACTTGCGCTGCTTGGTCGCGAAGTAGCGGTAGGCCACGTCGATCGTGATGCCCTGTTCGCGCTCGGCTTCGAGGCCGTCGGTCAGCAGGCTCAGATCGATCGGCTGGCCGGCGGCGCGCTTGGCCAGCGTGTCGAGCTGGTCGGCGAGGATCGCGCGGCTGTCGAAGAGCAGGCGCCCGATCAGCGTGCTCTTGCCGTCGTCGACGCTGCCGGCGGTCAGGAAGCGCAGCGCGCGGTGCGTCGTGTCGACGTCGGATTGCTGAATCTTGTGAAGGACGGTCATCGGGACTCCTGCCGGGCCGCCCCAAAGGAGGCCCGCGCCCCCTCGGGGGGCAGTGAACGAAGTGAACGTGGGGGCTGCGTCATTTCAGAAGTAGCCCTCTTTCTTGCGACGTTCCATCGAGGCGTCGGAGGTGCGGTCGTCCATGCGCGTGGCGCCGCGCTCGGACACGGTGACCGTCAGCGTCTCGGCGACGATGTCGGCGGCATTGGCGGCGGGGCTCTCGACCGGGCAGGTGCAGGTCATGTCGCCGACGGTGCGGAAACGCACCTGCGCCGTCTCGACGGTCTCGCCGGCTTCCGGCGGGGTCACGTCGGTCAGCGGCACCAGCAGGCCCTTGCGACGGATCACCTGGCGGTCGTGCGCGAAGTACAGCGACGGCAGCGGGATGTTCTCGCGGGCGATGTAGAGCCACACGTCCAGCTCGGTCCAGTTGCTGATCGGGAAGGCGCGGAAGTGCTCGCCCGGACGGATGCGGGTGTTGAAGAGGTTCCACAGCTCGGGCCGCTGCTCCTTCGGCTGCCATTGGCCGAAGCTGTCGCGGTGGCTGAAGATGCGCTCCTTGGCGCGCGCCTTCTCTTCGTCGCGGCGGGCGCCGCCGATGAGCACGTCGAAGCGGTGTTCCTCGATCGTCTCCAGCAGCGTCACCGTCTGGTGGCCGTTGCGCGATTCCAGCGGATGCGCCAGGCGGATCGTGCCCTTCTTGATGGAATCTTCCAGGTGGCCGACGACCAGGCGCTCGCCCATCTCTTCGACGCGGCGGTCGCGGAACTCGATCACCTCCGGGAAGTTGTGGCCGGTGTCCACGTGGACCAGCGGGAAGGGCAGCTTGCCGGCGAACTCGTTGCCGGCGATGCGGCGCTTGAAGGCCTTCTCGGCCAGACGCAGCACGACGCACGAATCCTTGCCGCCCGAGAACAGCAGGGCGGGGCGCTCGAAGGCGGCGGCCACCTCGCGCAGGATGAAGATGGCCTCTTCTTCGAGGTGGTCCAGATGGCGGTGGTCCGCCAGCGGCAGCAGTTGTTCGAGGTTCACGGGGGGCGTTCATGCCGGGGCTCCGGAGGTCGCGTTCAACGTCGGGGGGGACGCTTCGGGTTCAGATGCGGTGTCAGGCTCGGCGTGCGTGGCGTGCAGGCCGCATTCCTTGGCGGAGTCCTCCCACCACCAGCGGCCGGCGCGGAAGTCCTCGCCGACGGCGATCGCGCGGGTGCAGGGCGCGCAGCCGATGCTGGGCATGAACTGGTCATGCAGCGGGTTGTAGGGGACCACGTGCTGCTGCACGTAGTACCAGACGTCGGCCCAGGTCCACTCGGCCAGCGGATTGATCTTGGTGCGGACCTGGCCGTCGCCAGTCGTTTCGGTTTCGCGGAACGGGACCTCGGCGCGGTTGGCGCTCTGCTCGCGGCGCAGGCCGGTGATCCACGCGCTGCGGCCGGCCAGCATGCGCGACAGCGGCTCCAGCTTGCGCACGCCGCAGCAAGCCTTGCGGAGGTCGACGCTGCGGTACATCGGTTCCTCGCCGTTGGCGCGGACGAAGTGGACGACCTGCTCGTTCACCGGCGCGAAGACTTCCACCGCGATGCCGTAGCGTTCATGGATGCGCGGGATCAGCGCCAGCGTCTGCTCGTGCAGCTTGCCGGTGTCCAGCGTCGCCAGCGCGATGGGCAGGCCGTGGCGCGCGATCAGGTCGGTGATGACCATGTCCTCGACGCCCAGCGAGGTCGACTGCAGCGTGCCCGGACCGAAGTCCGCCGCGGCCTGCTTCAGGACCTCGACCGTGCGCGCGACGCGTTCGTCGAAGCCGGCGGTCTTGCGGGCATAGAGGCCGATGGCCGAGCCGACGCCCGCATCGGCGGCGCCGGGCAGCGCGGACACGCCGTTCGACGGGGTACCGGAGACGCCGCCGATCGGCGCGAAGTCCAGCGAAGACAGCTCGCCGCTCATGCTCAGGCCTCGGCCTTGTGCCCCTGGCGGGCGAACAGCGGGCGCGTCTCGTTGACGTCCGCCTGGTAGTGGCCGGGGAAGAAGCCGAGCGCGCGCTCGGCCGCTTCCTGGTTCTGATCGCCGCGCAGCTGGACCGCGTCGACGCCGCAGCGCTGCAGCAGCGGCAGCATGTCGACGAGGACTTCGCCGATCGCGCGCACCTCGCCGGCGTAACGCAGCCGCGAGCGCAGCACATGCGCCTGGCTGTAGGCGCGGCCGTCGACCCACTTCGGGAACTGCAGCACGACCAGCGCGAGGCGCGGCAGGTCGGCCTTCAGGTCGAGCACGTCGATGTCGTTGGGCAGGATCACGCCGGTGGCCAGGCCTTCCGGCCAGGTGTCGCGCACGGCGTGCCACTGCTCCAGCGTCAGCAGCTTGTGGTCGGCGGCGGCGGGGTGCGGCTGCGGGCCGTCCTCGCCCGCGCAGGTGTGCCAGGGATCTTGGGCCTTGGAGACGAACTTCATGATGCGGCGGCGGTCCGTGTTCGGGGTCAGTGCTTGGCGGTGGTGCGGCGGATCTCGTTGGTCGCCTGCTTGAAGGCGTCCAGGCCGATGCGGCGGACCGTCTGGAGGAAGCGTTCGCCGGCCTCGCGCTCGCGGCGGTAGGTGGCGATCACGGCTTCGACCGCGTCGGCCGCCTCATCGGCGGCGAAGGACGGGCCGATCACCTTGCCCGGCACCGCGGTGCCCGACAGCGTCGAGCCGTCCGAGCCCCCCAGCGTGATCTGGTACCACTCGCTGCCGTCCTTGTCGACGCCGAGCACGCCGATGTGCCCGCTGTGGTGGTGACCGCAGCTGTTGATGCAGCCGCTGATGTGCAGGTCGATGTCGCCGATGTCCCAGAGCTCGTCCAGGTCCTGGAAGCGGTCGGTGATCTCCGCCGCGACCGGGATCGAGCGCGCGTTGGCCAGCGCGCAGAAGTCGCCGCCGGGGCAGACGATCATGTCGGTCAGCAGGCCGATGTTGGGCGTGGCGAAACCGTGTTCCTTGGCGGCCTCGAAGAGCGCGGGCAGGTCGCTCTCGCGCACCCAGGGCAGCAGTAGGTTCTGGTCGTGAGAGACGCGCAGCTCGCCGTGGCTGTACGCGTCGGACAGCGCGGCGGCCGCGTCCATCTGCGCGTCGGTGATGTCGCCCGGCGGCAGGCCGACGCGCTTGAGCGACAGCGTCACCGACCGGTAGCCGCTGACGCGGTGCGCGTGGACGTTGCGCTCCAGCCAGCGGCGGTAGGCCGGCGAGGCGCCGTCGAAGATGTCGACGCCCGGCACCGGGGTCACGCCTTGCGGCTCGACGAAGCTGGCGGCGACGCGCGCCAGTTCGGCCTCGGGGATGATCTGTTCGTGGCTGCCGGTGTCGTCGCTCAGGATGGCCTGGTACTCGGCGTTGACCGCGTCGAAGTAGGCCTGGCCCTCGGCCTTCACCAGGATCTTGATGCGCGCCTTGTACATGTTGTCGCGGCGGCCGAAGCGGTTGTAGGTGCGCACGATCGCCTCGAGGTACAGCAGGATGTGCTGCCACGGCACGAAGGGGCTGATCTCCTGGCCGATGATCGGCGTGCGGCCCATGCCGCCGCCGACGAAGACCTGGAAGCCGATCTCGCCGGCGTCGTTCTTGCGCAGTTGCAGGCCGATGTCGTGCCATGCGATCGCGGCGCGGTCTTCCTTCGCGCCGGAGATCGCGATCTTGAACTTGCGCGGCAGGAAAGCGAATTCCGGATGCAGCGTCGACCACTGGCGCAGCACCTCGGCATAGGGGCGCGGATCGATCAGCTCGTCCGCGGCCACGCCGGCGGTGACGTCGCTGGTGATGTTGCGGATGCAGTTGCCGCTGGTCTGGATGCCGTGCATATCGACATCGGCCAGCAGGTCCATCACATCGGCCGACTGCGGCAGCGGGATCCAGTTGAACTGCAGATTCTGGCGCGTGGTGAAGTGGCCGTAGCCGCGGTCATGCTCACGGGCGATGCGCGCGAGCTGGCGCAGCTGGCGGCTGTCCAGCACCCCGTACGGCACGGCGATGCGCAGCATCGGCGCATGGCGCTGGATGTACCAGCCGTTCTGCAGGCGCAGCGCGCGGAAGTCGTCGTCGGGAAGCTGACCCGCCAGATGGCGTTCGAGCTGGTCGCGGAACTGGGCCGCGCGGGCGTGGACGAACTGGCGGTCGAAATCGGTATAGGCGTACATGGCGTCAGCTAGGGCCCGGCCGGGTTTCACAGGGGTCCCCGCCGCGTCGACTGACACCGCGGCTGGCCCAGGGCTGGCCGGGAGTCTGCACTCTATGAACGCTTTATATATATGAGAACTACAAATTCGTAGATTGCTTATGGCCAGATAAGCATATGAAGAATCCTGCAAAGGGCCGGACGCGGCTTGATTTCCTCTCCCGCAGGGGCGGGGGAGAGGGCGGGGTGGGGGGCGGGATTGGCGGCCGCAGGCCGCGCTCAGTCCCGCGCCAGCCGGCTCAGGGCCGCGATCTGATCGGCGATCCGCGGCGGCAGCGGCTCGGTGCCGGCCAGGATCGCGCGGATGAAGGCGGCGTTGGCGGCGGGCTCGCAGGCGGTCGAGAGCGGCCAGTCCAGATCCTCGTTGCTTGCCGGGTTGAGATCCAGACCTTGCCCGTTCGCGAAGCCTTGCAGGTGGGCCTTGCGTCGGAGGTGCAGGTAGGCCTCGCCCTCGCTGGCGCGCATGAGCAACGCGCGGCCGCCGTCGGCGCTCAGCCGCGGCAGCGCCTGGCCCATGCTGTCCACGTATTCCGGATGGGTCACCGCGACGACGCGCACGCTGCGACCCGGCAGCGGGTCCAGCAGCTTGGCGACGCTGTGACTGCTGTTGCGCAAGCCCATGCGGGGGCGCAAGGCCATCATGGCGTCCAGGCCGGGATGAAGGACGTCGGTCGGCAGGATCGCCAGGCGGTGCGAAGCCAGGCGCTGGCCGGCTTCGGTCACGTTCCGGGCGACGGGAAGTTCCAGGGCCTCGAAGAGTTCGAACGGACTGATGCGGCTGTCGAAGTCGTGCCGGCCGTGGATCAGCACCGGGATGCCGTCGCGCGCCAGCAGCATCGCCACCAGCGGCATCAGGTTGGCCTGCTTGCGTGCGCCATTGAAGGTCGGCAGCACGACGGTCCGGGGGCCGTCTGGCGCGTCCACGCGGGCCGCGCCGGCCTGCATGGCCTCGACGAAACCCAGCAGTTCATCGAGGCTCTCACCCTTGATGCGCATCGCGATCAGGATGGCGCCGCGCTCCAGGTCCGGCACGGTGCCGTCCAGCAGCGCGGCGAACAGCGTGCGTGCCTGCTCGCGCGTCAGGTCGCGGGCGCCACGAGCGCCTCGGCCGATTTCCTTGAGGAGGGGGGCGTAGTCCATGCGTCCTTCCGGTGAGGGACGCAGTTTAAGAGGGCCGCCCGGAGGCCCGCCGGGACGCCTGTCGCGGTCTCGGCGACGGGCGTCAGGTCCAGTTCGCCGAACAGGTCCTTCGGGTCGTCCATCTCGGGCACCAGCGCGAGCTCGCGACCCAGGCCGAGGGCCTCGGCGCGGTCGCCCAACCAGCGCAGCGTCGCGAAGTCCTCGAGCGCGAAGCCGACCGAATCGAAGACGGTGACCTCGTCGGCGCTGCGCCGGCCGGCCGCCTCGCCGCGCAGCACGCGCCAGAACTCGGTGACCGCGAAGTCCGCCGGCATCTGTTGCACGTCGCCTTCGATGCGCGACTGGGGCTCGTACTCGACGAACACGTTGGCTCGTGCCAGGACGTCGCGATGCAGCTCGGTCTTGCCGGGGCAATCGCCGCCCACGCCGTTCACGTGCATGCCGGGCTCGATCATGTCGGGCGTCACGATGGTCGCGTTGCGCTTGTCGGCCGTCACCGTCGTGACGATGTCGGCACCGCGCACGGCCTCGGCGGTGTCGCGGCAGCGGATCAGCGTCAGCCCGTCGATGCGCGACAGGTGACGGACGAGCTTGTCGGTCGCGGCCGGGTCGACGTCGAAGAGGCGGATCTCATCGATGCCCAGCAGGTGGTGGAAGGCCAGCGCCTGGAACTCGCTCTGCGCGCCGTTGCCGATCAAGGCCATCTTGCGCGAGCTGGGTCGTGCCAGGTGTTGCGCGACCAGCGCGGAGGTGGCCGCGGTGCGCAGCGCCGTGCTGAGCGTCAGCTCCGACAGCAGCCGCGGCGTGCCGGTCGCGACGTCGGCGAGCACGCCGAAAGCCATCACGGTGGGCAGGCCCACGAGGTGGTTTTTGGGGTGGCCGTTGACGTACTTGAAGCTGTAGAGCGAGGCGTCAGAGATCGGCATCAGCTCGATCACGCCGTCGTCCGAGTGGTTGGCGACACGGGCGCTCTTGTCGAACTGGCTCCATCGGACGTAGTCGTCGGCGATGTAGCGGGCGAGGGTCTGGAAGCTCTGGGCGATGCCGTCGTGCCGGACGACGCGGGCGACGTCGGGCGTGAGGAGGAGGCGGGTCGTCATCGGCAGTCTCATGGCTGTGGGAATGCCTCCATTCTTCGGATCGGCGTGTCAGCAGGAAGCCGGAGAACTGATCAATAATCGAAGCGCCTTGTGCATTTCGTCAGCGAACTCTGACGAAATGCCGTGAAATCCGGGTTAACCCAGGGCGGTCCGCGCGCAAGGCGGCCGTCGGCGCACCAACATGGACACACTCGACCATCAATTGATCGCGCTGCTGCGCCAGGACGCCCGCGCCAGCATCGCGACGCTGGCGCACAAGCTGAAGGTCTCGCGCGGAACCGTGACCAACCGGCTGACGCGACTGGAGGACAGCGGGCAGATCGTCGGCTACACGGTGAAGCTGCGGGCCGACGTGGTCCAGCCGCACATCACGGCGTGGATGAGCATCGCCGTGGAGGGCAACCGCACGCGCGAGGTCGTCGGCATCCTGCTCGGCGAGCCCGGCGTGGCGGGACTGTTCGATACCAACGGACGCTGGGACCTGCTGGCCGAGCTGCGCGCGGACAGCCTCAACGAGCTGGCCGAGATCCTGGAACGCGTGCGCCTGATCAAGGGCATCGGCGCGACCGAGACCAGCATCCACCTGCAGACGTACAAGCTGGCCTGAGCGCTTCTGCGCTTCAACGCTTCAACGCTTCAGCGCCTCTGCGGCTCCACGCTTCGGGCGGACGTCGGCGCATCGTCGTCGTCCGGCTCGGGCGCATCCGGTTCGAGCTGGAAGCGGCCGTCGCGCAGCTCCATGCGCGTGCGCTGCACCACCGCGCGGAGCGCGTTGCACGCACCCTCGTTGAAGCGCAGCACGATCTCGACACGCGGGCCGCGTCCGGGGCTCAGCACGCTGACGCCCGACGTCTGCGGCGCCGCATTCGCGCCGCAGGCGAGCGGCCCGGGTTTGTTGTCGAAGCCGAGTTCCGCGCCGAGCTGCATCTCGCCGTCGCGCTCGAGCACCAGCCGTTCGGTGCGGCTTTCGCGCCCGCGGTCGACGTCGTAGCGGCGGCTGCGCAGGATCCAGCGCTCGTCGGCGATCTGCAGCAGCTGCAGGTCCTCGTCGCCGGAGCCGGGCGCGCCCGGCATCAGCAGCAGGCCCTTGGCGCGGAGCTTCCAGCGGCCGGCCTCGTCGGCAGCCAGCACGGCGGCGCCGAGCGCCGGCACGCATGCGGCGCAGCGGAACTGGTCGCGCGGGCCGGGCGTCAGCTGGTAGACCAGCATCAGCTTGTCGACGTTCGATTCGACGTAACGCGCGCGGAAGACCTCGCGGACCTCGGCGCGCAGCGTCGGCGACCGCCCGCCGAAGAAGGCGGCCGCGCGTTCGTGGCGCCAGGTGTTGCCCCCGTAGACCAGCTTCATCGCCGTGGCGGCATCGGGCGGCTTGTCGATGGCGATGGGGATCTGGGCGCGCACCGCCGCCGTGACGAGCAGCAGCAACGCCGCGGCGCACAGGCGACGAAGGAAGCCGAGGCTGCGGCGGTGGGCGAGGGGCTCGTGCACGAAGGGCGGGCTCGGCGTGTGGCGAAGTCGCGATCATCGCCGAGCCGCGCGGCCCCCGGGTACAGTCCCCGCCCATGAGCCGTCCCGACGCCACTGCCCCCGTGATCCGCAGCCTGCTGGAGACCGATCTCTACAAGTTCACGATGTGGCAGGCGATGCTGCATCGCTATCCGCAGGCGCAGGCCGAGTACCGCTTCGCCTGCCGCAACACGCCGCAGTACCCGCTGGCGGAGCTGGTCGCGGACCTGGAACGCGAGATCGACCACCTCTGCGCGCTGACCTTCCGCGCCGACGAGCTCGAGTACCTGAGCGGCCTGCGCTTCATGAAGCCGGACTTCATCGACCTGCTGCGCATCTTCCGCTTCCAGCGCGCGTTCATCACGGTGCGCGCGGACGGCGAGAAGCTCGACATCGTCGTGCGCGGCCCGCAGGTCCACGTGATGGCCTTCGAGATCTTCGTGCTGGCGATGGTCAACGAGCTGTACTTCCGTCGCTTCGACCAGGCGGCCGCGATCGAGGAGGGGCGCCGACGGCTGGCGGAGAAGATCGCCTCGATCCGGACCTTCGCGCGCGACGAGGCGCCGCGCCGCCACCCGTTCCAGTTCTTCGACTTCGGCCTGCGGCGGCGTTTCTCCGGCGCCTGGCACGAGGAGGTCCTGCGCACGCTGCGCGACGAGTTGCCGGAGACCTTCCGCGGCACCTCCAACGTGCTGCTGGCCAAGGAGCTCGGGCTGGTGCCGATCGGCACGATGGCGCACGAGTACCTGCAGGCCTACCAGGCCACCGGCGTGCGGCTGCGCGACCACCAGAAGGCCGCGCTCGAGGACTGGGTCCAGGAGTACCGCGGCGACCTCGGCATCGCGCTGACGGACGTCATCGGCATGGACGCGTTCCTGGCCGACTTCGATCTCTACTTCGCCAAGCTGTTCGACGGACTGCGCCACGATTCGGGCGATCCGGTCGAATGGGGCGAGAAGGCGCTGGCGCACTACGACCAACTGCGCATCGACGCCAACACCAAGCGCCTGGTGTTCTCCGACGCGCTCGACATGCCCAAGGCGCTGGCGCTGTACCGGCACTTCGCGGACCGCGTCCAGCTGGGCTTCGGCATCGGGACCAAGCTCAGCAACGACGTGGGCCTGCCGACGCTCAACATCGTCATCAAGCTCACCCACGTCAACGGTCAGCCGGTGGCCAAGCTCTCGGACAGTCCCGGCAAGACCATGTGCGAGGACCAGACCTTCCTGGCCTACCTGAGGCAGGTGTTCAACGTGAAGCCGGCCAACGGCTGACGGCTGACGGCTGACGGCTGACGGCTGACGGCTGTCACGCCGGTGCGGGACGGCGGTGCCGACCTCTGTCGGCGCGCGGCCGGCCGGATGCGCGCCGCTCAGTCGCGATGCGCCGTGATCCGATGGACGATGGGACCGGCCAGCAGTGGCGTGGGTTTGCCTTCGACCCAGTCCTGATGTCCCGCGCCGTAGAACGGCGACATCGGATGGCCGCTCTGTCCGCCCGGCATCGACAGCCAACCCTGCTCCTCGCGGCCCGGCGACACGACCAGCCGTTCCGACTGTCCGAACGCGGGTCCGGCGACATGGGGCAGGTTGCTGTCGCCGCTCTGCGGCAGCGACGGCATGTCGAGCCAGCGGGACAACGCCGGGATGGCCTTGGCCAGCGGATGCTGGATGCGGCTCGCGTTCTGCGCGCCCCAGGTGGCGCCGCCGAGGTTGCCGTCCGGCGCGATCTCGCGGGCCGCGCCGTCCAGTTGCGCCAGCAGCAGCGCATCCCAGCTCGCGAACGCGGCCGGCAACAGGTGCGGTGGCCGTTCGTCAACGGCGCGCGCGGCGCTGTACTCGAACTGGTTGCGCCAGCGCATGCGCCGTGCCGGGTCGAGCTGCCGCTCGCCGAGCGCTGGCAGCGTCCACGCATCCCACAAGGTGTCCAGCACCCGCAGGCGCGTCTGGCGCACCAGCCGGTAGGCCGCCGAATCCGCATCGGCGCGGCCGTTCCAGTTCTCCAGCAGCTGCACGAAGGCGCGGTGCGTCGGATTGGCGCCGGCATCGGTGCGGGACGCCGCCAGCAGGCGCGCCGCCCAGGTCTTCATGAAGCGCGCCTCGTCGTCCTGGTGGATGGCGCCGATCGAGGCCTCGTCGTGCTTCTCCCGGGCCGAGAGCCGGTCGCGGATCTGCTGCGCGCGCGCGCCCAGGTCGAAGCCGCCGTCGCCCAGCAGCTCGCCCGGCGCGCCGTCGAGCTGGCGGTTGTTGGCGGTCCACAACTGACCCTGGGCAGGAGAGAGCACCTGCGGCGCACGATCCGGATCGAGCCAGTCGCGCCGCATCGCCGACGGTGCGATGAACCGGCCGTAGCCCTCGGGCAGAGCCGGCTGCGCCCACAGGCGTCCGGCGACGGTCCAACCGATCTGGCCATCGCGATCGGCGGCGAGCAGGTTCTGGTGCGGCATGCCGGCGCGTTGTGCGAGCGCCAGCGCCTCGCTGACGTGACGCACCTGCAGCATGCGGTCGAGTTCCAGGTTGTAAGCCGCGCCCTGGTGCGCAATCCAGTGCAGCGCGAAGCGGCGTCCGCCGTCGACGGTCACGATCGGCGCGTCGTCGATCTCGTTCACGTCCAGCGTCACCGCCGGACCGCCGTGGACCTCGATCGTTTCGGTGCGCGTCGAGACCTTCGCATCGGGCGGGACCTCGATCCAGTCGAACCATTGCCCGTAGGCATTGGTGAATCCCCAGGCGACGGCCCCGTTGGAGCCCACCACCAGCGCCGGCAGGCCGGGCAGCGTCACGCCCGCCGCGCGCAGGCCGCCCGGTCCGGCACCGATCTGGAACTGCGCTCGGTACCAGATGCTGGGCACGCCCAGGCCCAGGTGCATGTCGTCGGCCAGGATCGCGCCGCCATGCGTGGAGCGGGAACCGGCGACCGCCCACTGGTTGCTGCCCAGGACCGGCAACTCTCCGCTCGAGCGGGCGCTGGCCGGCGTGCCCGCCGGGATGCTGGCGGGTGCGCTGGCCGACGTGGCGGGCGTCGCCGGGGCGCGGGCCTGGCTCACGTCGAGCTGTTCCGGCGTCGGCATTGGTGGCGAGGGCAACTGGCTGCCGTCGAGCGCCGCGTCCCAGCGACCGCCGCGCGGGCTGAGCCAGTCGAAGAGCGCATCGCCGGCGTGCTCGCGCAGCGTCGCGCGGTCGAAGCCCGCCTCGAAGCTGCCGGACTGCAGCATGAAGTACATCTCCGAGATCACCAGCAAGGAGTCCACCGGCGTCCAGTCCTGCGGCCTGGCGCGTAGCAGCAGGTACTGCCAGGGGCGCATCGGCAACGCGTGGAGGCCGGCGTTGACGCCCTCCGTGTACGCGAGCAGCAGCAGCCGGTCCTCGCCGGACAGTCCTTCGAAGCGGTCGGTCAGCCGCGCGCGCAGGCGGTGGACGCGGCGGGCGCGGTCGCGCTCCAGCGCCTTGGCGCCGAACAGCGCGGACAGCTCGCCGGCCGCGGAACGGCGCGTCAGGTCCATCTCGAAGAAGCGTTCCTGCGCATGCGCGAAACCCAGCCCGCGAGCGACGTCCAGTCGCGTGCGGCCCTCGACCACCAGCGTGCCCAGCGCGTCGCGGCCCAGGCTGACCGGCGCGCTCAGGCCGGGGATCTCGGCGTCGCCCTCCAACTGCGGCAGGCTGGCGCGTACGCAGGCCCAGGTCGCGATGACCAGCGCCACCAGCAGGAACGGCAGCCCGACCAGGCTCCGCACGGTCCAGCGCCGCAGCGCGCTCTTTCCACTCATGTGCTCTCCTGCTCGGGCCCTGATGGCGGCCTCGATGTCGGGTCCTGATTTCGGGCCGCGATTGTGCGTGCGCGCTGCAACAGCATTGCTACAGAGCTTCCCTAGAATCCCGCGCCATGCCCCGAGACGACCGCGACCATACCAAGCCTGTCCCCGCCCTGCCGGCGCTGCCTTCCCGCCGACGCTGGCTGACCGCCGCCGGCGCGCTGGGGTTGAGCGCGCTGAGCGCCTGCTCGACGCTCACCACGTCCCCGGCGCCGCCGCCGGTCGTGGCAACACCCGACCCCGAACTGCCGACGCCCGTCACGCCCAAGCCCATTCCCAAGCCGCCGCGCGTGGGCCTGGCGCTGGGCGGCGGCGCGGCGCGCGGCTTCGCGCACATCGGCGTGATCCAGGTGATGGAGGAGAACGGCATCAAGGTCGACCTCGTCTGCGGCACGTCGGCCGGCAGCCTGGTCGGCGCGCTGTATGCGGCGGGTCGCACCGGCAAGGAACTGCAGACCGTCGCCGAGGCGATGGACGAGGGAGCCATCACCGACTGGACCTTCCCGATGCGCGGCCTGATCCGCGGCGAGGCGCTGGCGCGCTACGTCCGGCAGATGACGGGCAACCGCGGGCTGGAGCAGTTGCCGCTGCCGCTGGGCATCGTCGCGACGGACCTGGGCGACGGCTCGCCGATCCTGTTCCGGCAGGGCGACGTGGGCACGGCGGTGCGCGCGTCGAGCGCGGTGCCGGCGGTGTTCCAGCCGGTCAAGATCGGCAACCGCGAGTACGTGGACGGCGGCCTGGTCGCGCCAGTGCCGGTGCGCTTCGCCAAGCAGATGGGCGCCGAGTTCGTCATCGCCGTCGACATCGGCGAACCGCCCGATCCCAAGATCCCCGGCGACGCGATGCGCATGCTGCTGCAGACCTTCTCGATCATGGGCAAGTCGATCAACCAGTACGAGCTGCAGGGCGCGGACGTCGTGCTGCGGCCCAAGCTGGACGGCTTCAGCGGCTCGGACTTCACCACGCGCCGCCGCGCCATCGCGCTCGGGCGCGAGGTGGCGACGGCGATGCTGCCGGAGATCCGCAGGAAGATCGCGGCGAAGACGCGTTGAGCGCCGCCTTGGCACGGCCTCCGTGTCGCTGATCGGATCGGCGATGGTGGCGGACCGGGGCCGCCGTCGCACGGCTCAGAGCCGTTCGCCGCGCGCGCTCGCCTCGATCAGCTTGTCCAGGCGGGCGAGCTGCGTCTCGGGCTTCTTCGCGCTGAGGATGTGCCAGATGCTGGTGCGGCGGTAGCCGTCCGGCTGCGCCTGGAAGAACGCCCAGGCCTTGGCGTCGCGCATGAAGATGACCTCGTGCGACGGCGAGAGCTCGACCAGTTCCTTGGGTTGCTCGAACGCGTAGACGCGCGAGCGCTCTTCCTGCCGGCGCTCGAACGCCGCGAGGCCGGCGGGCTTCATCCGGCCCTCCTGGATCAGCGCCTCGGCGCGACCGATGTTCACGGCGCTCCAGATCGACACCGCCTTGCGCGGCGTGAAGCGGATCTTGTAGCGCTTGTCGTCGATGCGGGTACGCACGCCATCGATCCAGCCGTGGCACAGCGCCTCGTCGACCGACTCGGGCCAGGCCAGGCTGGGCTCGCCGGTCGCGCGCTTGTGGAAGCCGACCAGGACCTCCGTGGCCGTGGCGGCATGCTCGTCGAGCCAGGCGCGGAACGCCGCGGCGCTGGCGAAGAAGATCGGGGTGCGGGTGGCCATGGGGCGCCAGTATGCCAACCCTCACCCCCGCCTCTCCCGCAGGCGAGTAGAGGGCGCATCGTCGGTGTCTGGATCTCCGTCGCCCGCTCGCGGCGAGGGCAGGAAGGCGGGGCGTTCGCGTTCAGGCGACCTTGAACACGGACACCACCTCGGACAGACGCTGCGCCTGCTCGCGCAGCGAGCCGGAGGCGGCGGTCGATTCCTCGACCAGCGCGGCGTTCTGCTGCGTCATCTGGTCCAGGTTCGCGACGGCCTGGTTGACTTGCGAAATGCCGTCGCGCTGCTCGATGGCGGCGGCGGAGATCTCGGCCATCAGGTCGGTGACGCGGCGCACGCCATGGACGATCTCGTCCATCGTGCGGCCCGCTTCGGCGACGTCCGACGAGCCGGCCTCGACCGTCTCCACCGAGCGGTTGATCAGCGTCTTGATTTCCTTGGCCGCCTCCGCGCTGCGCTGCGCCAGCGTGCGAACCTCCGACGCCACGACGGCGAAGCCCTTGCCGTGCTCGCCCGCGCGCGCCGCCTCGACGGCCGCGTTCAAGGCGAGGATGTTGGTCTGGAACGCGATGCCGTCGATGGTGCCGATGATGTCGGCGATGCGGATCGAGGAGGCGCTGATCTCCTGCATCCGCGACACGACCTGTCCGACGACGTGGCCGCCGCGCGTCGCCGCGGCGGCGGCGCTGTCGGCCAGCTGGTTGGCCTGCCGCGCCGTGTCGGCGGACTGGCCGACCGCGCCGGTCAGCTGTTCCATGCTCGACGCGGTCTCCTCCAGATTGGCCGCCGTCTGCTCGGTGCGCGCCGACAGGTCCTGGTTGCCGACGGCGATCTGCGACGAGGCGCTCGACACCGACTCCACGCCGTCGCGCACCTGCGCCACCACGGACTGCAGCTGACCGACCATGCGCATCAACGCGGTCTGCAATTGGGCCACCTCGTCGCGGCCTTGCACGCGCAGCGTGCGGGTCAGATCGCCCGCAGCGACCGCCTCGGCGATCACGACCGAGGCCGCCAGCGGCCGGGTGATCTTGCGGGTGATGGCCAGGCCCAGCGCCGCGCCGATCGCGACGGCCAGCAGGGTCATGCCGACGATCATCCACTGGCTGCGGGCGTAGATCCGGTCGCCCAGATCGTCGGCCGCGGCGGCGCCGGCGGTGTTGATCTCGACCAGATCGTCCACGGCCTTGCCCATGGCCTCGTACGTCGGCAGGCTGTCGACGGCGAGCAGGCGCCTGGCCGTGTCGTCCTCGCCGTGCAGCGCGGCCTCGACCAGCTTGACGTTGTCCGCCCGGTACGCGTCCCACAGGCCAAGGAGCTGCCGCAGCTTCTCGCCCTCGGCGGGCGACGACACCATCGGCTCGTAGGCCTTCAGCCGCTGTTCGATGCCCTGGCGGCCTTGCACGACCTTCTCGGCATAGGTGGCGCGTGCATTGCCCTCCGTCAGCAGGAGCCGGTACTCCCGGGTGCGCAGCCGCGTGACCTCCTGGTTGATCGACTGCGCGGCGCGGGACGAGGGCAGCCAGTTCGATGCCATGTCGGTGGCGGTGTCGTTGACGCGACCGAGCTGGAACAGGGCCAGGGCGCCCAGCAGCACGGTGATCAGGAGAACGCAGGAAAAGGCCAGGCTGAGCTTGGCGCCCACGGACAGGCGGTCGAGCATGAGGAACTCTTTGCAGGTGGAGGAACCCGCAAAAGAGGCGCGGGCATGCCGTTTGCAGCTATTTTCGTACGCGTACGTGATTAGCAATGATGCTTAACAACCAGGGTTCGTGAGTATTTAACGTGGTCCCCGGTGTGAGATAACGTACGCCGACAATAACCTTCAGAGACAGGAACGCCGTGCGAAACAACGATCAGGACCCCGACCGCGAGCGGCCCCGGCTGCGGCGCGGTCCGGCCGAGATGGCCGCGCTCAAGCGCGAGATGCTGGAGCGCGCGCGCAAGATCTACCGCGACGAAGGCGTCGAAGCGCTCAGCATGCGCCGGCTGGCGCATGAGCTCGGCATCTCGACGATGGCGATCTACAGCTACTTCGAGAGCAAGAAGGCGCTGCTGGACGGCCTGTGGATCGAGGTGTTCGAGTCGCTGACCGATGAACTGCTGGATGCATCCAAGGACCAGCGCGGGCCGCGCAAGGTGCTGGAGGCGCACACGCGCTGCCTGCTCGACTTCTGGGAGCGACACCCGGAGCAGTTCCGCATGATCTACATGTCGCTGACGCAGACCGGCACGCTGGAGGAGATCGGCCAGGCCCAGCAGCCCGTGTACAACCGGTTGCTCGGGCTGATGCGGGAACGTGTCGCCGCCTGCGCGCCAGACGGCTTCGAGCCGGGTGAGGTCGCGATCCGCTCGATGTGCGACCAGATGTCGGTGCGGACCATGGGCTACCTGATGATGGTGATCGGCCTGCCGCGCTACCCGCTCTACGATCGGGAGGCGCTGCGCGAGTTCACCGTCCAGGGCGTGCTGCGCGACGTGGCGGACCAGTATGTGCGGTTCGCCGCGGGCGCCACCGTCCCCCCCGCGCCGGCGGCGTCATCGACGGCCGCGGACTGAAGCCCGCGGGCTCACTCGCCGGTCACGCGCCCATCACGCGGGCGCCTGGGCGATTGCCGGAGCACCGTCCCGGTGCCCGTGACACCCCGTGGGGCGCGGCAGAAGAGGCGCCGCGCGGAGACTGCGGCGATCCGATCCGTACAGGCGAAAAAAAAGCCCAGCATGAAGCTGGGCTTGAAGGGCACTTGGGAAGCTTGACTTCCTTGGGTACCGAGGAGACAACCGATACGGCAACTCGTTCGCTCAGGCCGTGGCGCGCTTGGCGCTGCGGGTGGCGTTCTGGGTCGCCTTCACCGCCGTGTTGGTCACGGCGTTGAAGTTGGATTCCGCGATGTCGGTGGCTTGCTTGGCGGCCTTGTTCAGGGTTTCGTAAGCGTTGTTGGCCGCAGCGACCGCCGACTTCACCAAAGCAACAGCATTTTCCGTGCCAGCCGGCGCGTTCTTGGTCGCGTTGTCGACGACGGCGCCGAACTTGACCTGGGCGTCAGCCACTTGCGACTCGGCCAGCTTGACGAACTCCGAGGAGGTCGACGTCGCGATGTCGTACAGGTGGCGGCTGTAGGCGACGGCCTTTTCAGCCGACGGTTGCAGCAGCGCGGCCTGCAGGGCCCACAGCTCTTGCGGATCCTTGACCGTGATCGCCTGCTGGGCGGTTTCGGCGGCTTCGCCGAGCGCGGTCTTGGCGACCTGCAGGTTCAGCTCGACCAGCTTTTCATAGCCTTCGAAGGCCTTGGCGGTCAGGCCGAACCACGAGGCTTGCAGGTTCTTTTGTTGGTCGAGCACTTGGTCAGCAGTCAGCATGCGAAATCTCCTTAAGGAATGAGGTCAGCCGGGGAAAACGCGGCGGGCTGAGCGCCGTCGCCACACATTTGTTGCGGTGCAGCATGTAATCAGTATAGGACCGCGTCCGATGATTGCAAGCACTTTTTGTGCATTGCAGCAAAGTTCGGCCACCGGCGCTCTCACGACGCCCTGGACGCCTGCCGGAGCGGGGTTCCGGGCCCTCTGCTAGGGTTGGACCATGCTCGCCTTCCATTACGACCATTTGACGCTGGCGCTGCCGCCAGGTCACCGCTTCCCCCAATCCAAGTACCAAATGCTGCGCGAGCGGGTCGAGCGGAACCCGGGCGTGATGCGGCCCCAGGTGGCGGAAGCTGCCGGGACGGAGGCGCTGGCACTGGTCCACACGCCCGACTACATCGACGCGGTCCTGCACGGCACCCTGAGCGCGGCGGCGCAGCGCGAGATCGGCTTCCCCTGGGCGCCGGGGCTGCCGCGGCGCTCGATGTGCTCCGTGGGGGCGACCATCGCCGCGGCGCGCGCCGCCCTGGAGGAGGGCGTCGCCGCCAGCCTGGCGGGCGGCACGCACCATGCGTATGCGGACAAGGGCAGCGGCTTCTGCGTGTTCAACGACGTCGCCGTCGCGGCGCGGCTGATGCAGGCCGAATGGCACCGTCGACATCCCGGGGGGCGGGGACTGCGCGTGCTGGTCGTCGACCTGGACGTCCACCAGGGCAACGGCACGGCGAGCATCTTCCGCGACGACGACAGCGTGTTCACCCTCTCGATCCACGGCGACAAGAACTTCCCCTTCCGCAAGGAGTCCAGCGACCTGGACGTCGGCCTGCCCGACGCCTGCGGCGACGCGGTCTACCTCGACGCGCTGGAGGCGGCGCTCGCCGAGGTCTGGCGACGGATGGCGGACTGGCCGCCCGGGCTGGCCTTCTACCTTGCCGGCGCCGACCCGCACGAGGGCGACCGGCTCGGCCGCCTCAAGCTCAGTGCCGACGGCCTGCTGCGCCGCGACGACCTCGTGCTGGAGGCGCTGTTCGAGCGCCGCATCCCGGTCGCGCTGAGCATGGCCGGCGGTTACGGCGAGGACCTGAACGTCACCGTCGACGTGCAGATGCGGACGCTGGACGCCGCGGCGCGTGCATGGGAGCGCTGGCGGCACGCCGACTTGAATCGGACGCCCGCCACGACGACCCGCAGTAGCCCGCGCGACACCTGACCCCGCGCGGCGGTGGAAGAATCGGCGCATGACCGCCGACACCACCGCTTCCGCCGCCGAGGCCCGTCCGGCCCCCGAGCCGCGCGAGGCCTTCGCCCGCTTCCTGCCGGTCCCGACGCGCTGGATGGACAACGATCTCTACGGCCACCTGAACAACGTCGTCTACTACAGCCTGTTCGACACGGCGGTGAATCGCTACCTGATCGAGCAGGGCGCGCTGGACCTGCACCAGGGCGAGGTCATCGGCCTCGTCATCGAGACGCACTGCAACTTCTTCGCGTCGCTGGCCTTCCCGCAGCATGTGGAGGCCGGCTTGAGGGTGGCCAGGCGCGGCCGCTCCAGCGTCCGCTACGAGATCGGCCTGTTCGCCGAAGGCGAGCCCTTGTGCGCGGCGCGCGGCCACTTCGTCCACGTGTATGTCGATCGCCAGACGCGACGCCCGGTGGCGCAACTGCCCGAGTCCTACGTGAAAGCGCTCAGCGCGCTGGAGATGCCATGACCTTCCCCGCTTCCTTCCCCGATCCCTTCGTCCCGCCCACGTCCGAGCAGGCCGCCGCCGTCGAGGCCGCGATCGTCACGCGGCATTCGATGCGCGCGTTCCTGCCGACGCCGGTGCCGCGCGCGCTGATCGAGGAGCTGCTGGCCGTCGCGGCCCGCGCGCCGTCGGGCACGAACACGCAGCCCTGGCAGGTCCACGTGCTGACGGGCGCGGCCAAGGACCGGCTGGTCACGCGCATCCAGGCGGCGTACGACGATCCCGAGGAACTCGCCACCCACGGCGAGGAGTACGCCTACTACCCGCGCGAGTGGATCTCGCCCTACATCGACCGCCGCCGCAAGGTCGGCTGGGACCTGTACGGCCTGCTGGGCATCACCAAGGGCGACAAGCTGCGCATGCACGAGCAGCACGGCCGCAACTACCGCTTCTTCGACGCGCCGGTCGGCCTGATGTTCACCATCGACCGCGTGATGCAGCAGGGCAGCTGGCTGGATTACGGCATGTTCCTGCAGAACCTCATGGTCGCCGCCCGCGGTCGCGGCCTGCACACCTGCCCGCAGGCGGCGTTCACCCAGTTCCACCGCGTGATCGCGGAGGAACTCGGCCTGTCGCCGCAACAGCAGCTGGTCTGCGGCATGTCCCTGGGCTACGCGGATCCGGCGGCCGTCGAGAACACGCTGGTCACCGAGCGCGACGCGGTCGCGTCGTTCACCCGCTTCCTCGAATGACCCGTCGGCGCTGAATCGCGCCAGCCGGTGGCGAGGCACGACGGACTCGTGGGCGATCCGCGAGCGGGCGCGGCGCCCGTCCGGCCTACAGTTGGCGCTTCCCTGCAAGGAGATGCGCCCATGAGCAAGCCCAGCGTCCTGGTGGCCCGCAAGACCTTCGACGACATCGTCGACCGGCTGCGCCCGCACTTCGAGGTCGAGACCAACGACAGCGACACCGGCTGGTCGCAGGACGAGCTGATCCGGCGCCTGCAGGGCAAGTCCGGCGCGTACATCGCCGGCGGCGACAAGATCGACGCGACGCTGCTCGACGCCTGTCCCGACCTGAAGGCCGTCTGCACGATGGCCGTCGGCTACAACAACATCGACGTGCCGGCCTGCACCGCGCGCGGGGTCGTCGTGACCAACGCGCCGGACGTGCTGACCGAGACCACCGCCGACTTCGGCTTCGCGCTGATGATGGCCACGGCCCGCCGCATCACCGAGAGCGAACACTTCCTGCGCCGCGGCGAATGGAAGCAATGGTCGGTGACGATGTTCGCCGGCGCCGACCTCCATGGCGCGACGCTGGGCGTGCTCGGCATGGGCCGCATCGGCGCGGCGATCGCGCGGCGCGGGCATCTCGGTTTCGGCATGCCGGTGCTGTATCACAACCGCTCGCGGCTGCCGGCGGACCAGGAAGGACCGCTGGGCGCGCAGTGGGTCGAGAAGGACGAGCTGCTGCAACGCGCCGACCACCTGGTCATCGTCGTGCCGTACAGCGCGTCCTCGCACCACCTGATCGGCCAGCGCGAGCTGCGCCTGATGAAGAAGACCGCGACGCTGACCAACATCGCGCGCGGCGGCGTCGTCGACGACGCGGCGCTGGCCGCCGAACTCCAGGCCGGCACCATCGCCGCCGCGGGCCTGGACGTGTTCGAAGGCGAACCGATGGTGCACCCGGCGCTGCTCGCCTGCACGAACGTCGTGCTCACGCCCCACATCGCCAGCGCCACGATCGCGACGCGTCGCGCGATGAGCGATCTGGCCGTGGACAACCTGATCGCCGCGCTGACCGGCGGCGTGCCGCCGACGGCGCTGAATCCCGAGGTGCTCAAGCGCTGAGAGAATCGGGCGCATGAATCTGCCGCTCCCGATGATCGTGGTCCTCGCGGGCCTGATCCTGATCTTCGTTGTCCTGGTTTTGCTCGCGGCCCTTCTGTTCCGGCGGCCCGTTCGCACCGATCCCGACGCGGTGCTCGCGCCGCTCCTGCAGCAGACGGGTGAGCGGCTCGATCGCCTGGAGCGCGCGCTGCGCGACGAACTCAATCGCGGCAACACCGGGCTGCGCCAGGAGACGCTCGCGACGCTGACGCAGTTCCAGCAGGTGCTGGCGCAGCAGGCCGCGAACGCGCGTGAAGCGCAGGACGCTGCCGCGTCCCGCATGACGACCGCATTGACCGAACAGCTGCAGGCCCTCGCCCAGCGCAACGAGGCCGGCATGGCCGAGACGCGTCGCACGGTGGAGGCGCGTCTGCAATCCATCCAGCAGGACAACGAGAAGAAGCTCGAGCAGATGCGGGCGACCGTCGATGAGAAGCTGCACGCCACGCTGGAGCATCGCCTGGGCGAGAGCTTCAAGCAGGTCGCGGAGCGGCTGGAGCAGGTCTACCGCGGCCTGGGCGAGATGCAGACGCTGGCGCGCGATGTCGGTTCGCTGAACCGCGTGCTGACCAACGTCAAGACGCGGGGCATCTTCGGCGAGGTGCAACTGGCGGCGCTGCTGGAGCAGGTCTTCACGCCCGAGCAGTTCGCCTCGAACGTCGAGACCGTGCCGGGCACCGGCGCCCGCGTCGAGTTCGCGCTCAAGCTGCCGGGCCAGCGCGACGACGGCCAGCCGATCTGGCTGCCGATCGACGCGAAGTTCCCGCGCGAGGACTACGAGCGCCTGCTCGACGCCCAGGAGCGCGCCGACGCCCCCGCGGCGGAACTGGCCGGCCGTGCGATCGAGACCCGGCTGCGGCTGGAGGCGAAGAGCATCCGGGAGAAGTACCTCGGCCCGCCGCACACGACCGACTTCGCGCTGCTGTTCATGCCGACCGAGGGCCTGTACGCCGAGGCACTGCGCCGTCCCGGCCTGAGCGAGGCCCTGCAGCGCGAGCACAAGGTGATGCTGGTCGGCCCGACGACGCTGCTGGCGACGCTGTCCAGCCTGCAGATGGGCTTCCGCACGCTGGCCCTGGAGAAGCGCTCCGCGGAGGTGTGGGACGTGCTGCGTGCCGTCAAGACGGAGTTCGGCAAGTTCGGCGACGTGCTGGCCAAGACGAAGAAGAAGCTCGACGAGGCCAGCAACAACATCGAGCTCGCCGAGCGGCGCACCCGCGTCATGACCCGCGAGCTGAAGTCCGTCGAGGCCCTGCCCGAGGACCAGGCCGCGCGCGTGCTGAAGCTGGGGGCCGGTGCCGTGGGCGACGCCGGCATCGGTACCGGAGGCGATGCCGAGCTCGAGGACGAAGGCGCCGCGGGATGAACGATGACGCGTCGGCGGCGAAGGGCTACACCGGGCTGAGCGCCGGTTTCGTGGCCGTGATCGCGTCACTCGTCGCGGTGCATGCCTGCATGGCGACGACGCGCGTCGCGGCCACGCTGTGGGTGCTGCACCAGGGCTACGGCGGCGGTTTCGTCGGCGTGCTGCTCAGCCTGTTCGCCGTCGCGCCGCTGGGCTTGTCGCTCTGGGCCGGCCGGCTGGCGGACCGCCACGGCTTCCATCGCCCCGTGGGCATCGGCGTGGCGATGGCCTTCGCCGGCGCGGTGCTGGCGCTGGTCGCGCAGGTGCTGGGCTGGATCTGGCTGCTGGCGTTGGGCTGTCTGCTGTGCGGCGGCGCGGTGGCGGTCGCGGCCGTGGCGATCCAGCGCGAGGCGGGCTTGATGGCGCGCGACGCCTCGCAGCTCAAGCGCGTGTTCAGCTGGGTGGCGCTCGGTCCGGCGCTGTCCAATGCGTTCGCGCCGGTCATCACCGGCATCGTCATCGACACGGCCGGCTTCACCGCGGCGCTGGTGTTGTCGACGCTGCTGCCGCTCGCGGCCTGGGCGATCGCGCGGCGCGTGCCGCGTCATGCGCCCGCGCCCGCCGCCGTCGGCGTCAAACCGCGGCCTGCATGGGACCTGCTGAAGGACCGCGGCCTGCGCAACCTGCTGATCGTCAACGTCGCGATGTCGTCGTGCTGGGACGCCCACAGCTTCGTCGTGCCTGTCGTGGGCCATGCGAAGGGGCTGTCGGCGTCGAGCATCGGCCTGGTGCTGGGCAGCTTCGCGGCGGCGGCGACGCTGGTCCGCCTGGCCATCGTGCGCTGGGCCCACCGGATCGACGACGTGAAGGCGCTGCGCCTCGCAATGGCGGTCGCGACCTTCACGCTCATCGTCTATGCGTGGCTGCCGGGCACGCTCGGGCTGATGCTCGGTTCGGCGGTGCTGGGACTGGCGCTCGGCGCGGTGCAGCCGATGGTGCTCGCGACGATGCATCAGGTGACGCCGCCGGACCGCCACGGTCAGGCGCTCGGGTTGCGGATGCTGGCGGCCAACGGCGCGACCGTGGCGATGCCGCTGGGCTTCGGCGTGCTGGCCGCGGCGAGCGTCGCGGCCGCGCCGCTGTGGCTGATGGCGTCGGTGCTGGTCGGCGCGCAATGGGCCGCGCGCCAGATCGAGGCCCCTCCGCGCTGAACGTTCAGCCGCCCGGCGCGATGGCGACCTGGCGGCGCGCTTCCTTGTGCTTCATGGCGACGTACTCATCGAGCGACTGCTCGTGGAGCTGACGGGCATAACGCTCGGTGGCCGCGAACCAGTCGCGCAGTCGCCGGTCGAGCCGCTGCTCGGGCGGCACGGGCAGCGTGTCGAGGTAGGACTCGATCGCCAGGAAGTAGCGCATCGTGTTGCGCTCCGCGATGCCCTGGATGCCGCCGACATAACGGGGCCGCCCCTCGTCGTCGCGTCCGACCACGGTGAAGCCGACCTTGTCGCGACCGGACGTGGAGAGGTAGGCGCTGGTGGCCACCCGCGCCGCGAGGTTGTTCATGTAGGCATAGCGCAGCCGCACGAACGAGCGCTTCGCGTCGATCGGCACCGCCTCCAGCGTCAGCCGGTAGTGGCTGGTGCCCATCGGGCCCTTGTTCGCGCTCATCTCGACGAGCAGGTACTGCGGCTGCGCCGCCAGCACCTGGAAGCGGAAGTCGAGCGCGTAGGCGTCCTCGATGGGCTGATCGAACTTGCGGCCGACGGCCATGTGCAGCGTCGCGCCGGGTGCCGGGTCGTCCTCGACCGCGCAGCGCTTGACGTTGGCCGGCAGCGTCAGCAGGTCGCACCAGGCATCGGCGCTGCGCAGCGCGCCGGACAGCGTGCCGAACGGATGCTGGACCACCGCGTGCATCTCGCCGGTGGGGCGCTCGGTGCTGTCGGCGGAATTCAGCACGATCGGCTTCTGGAACGGACTCTTCGCGAGCTGCGGCGCCATCTGCTCGTACTGCGCGCGCAGGCCCGCGCCCTGCTCGGCGGAGACCTCGGTCGCGATCAGCAGCAGCGCCAGCAGCACCGCGGCGTGGGACAGCCAGAACATCGGACCATGGTGCGGCGCCGCCGGCTTCCGAGGCCGGTCGTGATGGCCGAAGGACGAATGGGGAAGGATCGAACGCATGGCGAACTCCTCGCGCGGTCGAGGGACCGTTCTTCCAGCTTAGATGGGCGAGCGGCGTTCCCGGGTCGGCGCGCGGAGGCCGGCGCTGTCGGAGAACGCCGCGTCGCGGGCCTCAGGCCAATTTGGTGGGCGGCGCTGCGCCGGCGTGCAGGGCCGCTGCCTGTTCGACTTCCTTGTCCAGGCGCTGCGCTCGGGTGAACAAGCGCTCGGTGCGCTTGTGGATCAGGTCTTGAATCACAGGGTCGGGCTCGGGATCGATGGCAAAGGGCTCTGCTTCGGGGCGAGGCGCCAAGGCCGGCGCCTGACCCGCCGGCCACAGCGCCGTCCAGACGGCGGAAGGGAGCATCAGATCGTCATCCACCGCGCAGCGTGCCAGCGCCAGCAGCTTCGTCAGCTCGGGCGTGCGCCGGCCCGTCGTCGCGGATCGATCCACCTGGCTCGGCGTCGCGGGATCCTGGCCGGCGCGCTGGCACTGGGCCAGCAGACGCAGGGCCTGCACGGTGTCCGCCGACGACGCACGTTCCGCCAGGAACGCCGCGAGACGCGCCGGATCGAAGCGCAACGCAAGCAGGGCGTCCGGCAGCGAGGGGTCTTCCAGCTTGCCGGGACCCATGCGATCCAGCAGACCGCGCGTGACCAGGACCTCGCCCATCAGAAACGCCGGCCCGTCGTCTCCTGTGCTTGCAGCCGGGCGATGCAGTGCGTGGCGCGCGTTCCACCACGCGAGCAGCGGCTCCGCATGCTGGCCGCCGCTGAGGATGAAGCTGCGTCCGTCCTCGACCACCTTGGGTGTGGCTCGCACGGACTCACCGTCCAGGGTCAGCATCAAGGTGCCGCCAGGCTGTCGGTGTCGCAGATCGTCGCCCGGTCCCAGCACCAGCTTGCGGCCTGCGGCTGAACCTTCTCCGCTGCCGATCGCGTTGGTGCGGACGCTGGCCGACAGGCCGGGCCGGTCGAATCCTTGCGGTCCTGCCGCGGCGCGGAGGAAGCGTGGTCCGAAAGGTTCGAACACGTCGTTGTCCATGTAGCAGCTGACGAGGCTGATGTGATCCGGCAGGGCCGGCATCTCCAGCCCGTCTTCCTTCGACAGCGTCCTGACGGCCTCGACCGCCACCGCGGCCAGCGCCTCGGGGTCGCGACCGGACAGGCGCATGCCGCCGGTGGCGGGGTTGACGGATCAGCCGCCTCGCAGCACCACGCGCAGCGAGGGCGGACGGCTCGACGCCCAGGGCGCGACATGCGGGGCCGGCAGCACGCGGCTCTGGCCTGCGGCGTCGATCTGCAAGGCGCGCACGCGGGGCAAGTCCTGGCACTTGACGTCCGGGATGAGGTAGGGCGAGAACTGCACGATGTACACGCGCTCGTGCTTCGCGGCGATCGGCGAACCCCCGGTGGACGTGTCCGCGCCATAGAGGTTGATCGGCGCCCAGTTGGCGACGTGCCGCTGCGGGGGGCGGCCAGGACACAGGAGCGAACGCAGTTCCCGGAGGTGGTGGCGCGGAAAACACCACAAGTCCCGGGCGGGATTGAACCGGCCGACGACGAGCTTGCTGGTCTGCAGGACGTCGCCGTCCAGCGCGAGCCGGGGAGGCAGGGGCCAGTAGGTGTCGCCCACGTCCATCGGAGCGTTTTGGAGTCGTTTCAGCAGATGCAGCGTGCCGGCGGCGAGCCGTTCCAGCCGGGGCAGGCCGGTGCCGTCCGCGCCAGGCACGCGCGGGCGGAACCGGAGCTCGGTGGCGCGTCCAGGGTCGCCCCCTGTCAACCGGGCGAGCCCGGCGTCGAGATCGACCGCGCAGCGGCAATCCGGACCCAGGTAGTCGACGAGCGCTGCCAGGTGGGGACAGTCCTTGAGCGCGACGGATCCGGGCGCGGGCGAGGCCGGCTCCAACAGGGCGTCCGCGGGGTCGGCGGAGGCGGGGGTGAGGGAAGGCAAGGAAAGCAATCGAAGCTCCGAACGTTTTGGCGGGCCGGCTGAGTGGTGCTTTCCCTGCCGATGGACACTGAGTCGCGGTGTTGGGCGGTGCAGATCGTTCGGCCTAGGATGGTCGCCAACCCGGCGATGTCCGGGACAGGAGCCGCACAAGATGTTGGGAACGCGCCGGACACCGACGCGGCGTCGATGCGCGCCGACACGAGCCTTCGGACAGCGAACGGCGGCGTGGGTGATCGCCGGCGCGGCGCTCATGGGGTTCGCCTCGGGCGTGCGCGCGCAGGAGGAGGCGTCCGGCAGCGCGGCCACCGAGGACGTGGATCCGCAGGACGCCCTGGCGGGCGGGCTCAGTGTGGAGGAGGCGCGTCGGCTGCTCGCCGAGCCGCTGCCCGATGCGCCGGATGCGCGTTATGCGCTCCTCCAACGGCAATGGCCGGCCGCGCGACGGATCGAGGACCGCGCCCGCCAGATCGAGATCGCCCGGGCGCTGATGACGCTGGGCCGCGGGAGGCCCGACGGCGAGGGCTGGATCCGGCTCTACCTGATCACCGAATACACCTGGGGCAGCTCCGGCGCCGCGCTGGCGGCCTGCGAGCCGCTGCTGGCCGACCGGCAGCTCAGCCCGGCCGTGCGCGCGGGCGTCGCGCTGCGCCAGACCTACTTCCTGGCCAACGGGAGCCAGGATCGCAATGTGATGCTGCGGGCCTGGAGCCGCGCCGACGCGCTGGCGGCGGAGGCGCTCAAGCAGCAGCCCGCGCTGCCGCTGACGATCGACCGGCTGCAGGTGCGCTCCGAGGTCGAACGCCTGACCGGCGACGGCGCTGCGGCGGTCGCGACCTTGCGCCAGGCCGTCGCGCGCTCGCGGGAACTGGTCCGCAGCGACCGCGAGCAGCGCGTCACTGCGGAGACGATGCGGCAATGGCAAGGCTGGCTCGACGGCTCTCAGGGGATGCTGGTCTATGCACTGGTCGCGCAGGGGCGCACGCGCGAGGCGGCCGACATCGCGCAGGACAACCTTGCCCTGTGGCGGTCCGGTCAGCTGGAGGAAGGCCCCGGCGCCCGCTGGCACTACCGCGCCGCGACGGCGCTCAACGCCTCGCAGCAGCACGAGGAGGCGCTGGCCGCCGCTCGGCAGTCCGAGGCGATGCTCGCCAAGGCGAATGCGTCGGCGGCGAGCCAGACGCGCTGGCTCGCGCGCCAGGAGATCGTCCGGGCGCTGCTCGGCCTCAAGCGCTGGGTCGAGGCCGATCAGGCCTATCGTCAGTTCCTCGACGAGCTCGGCGGCGACGGCGTCGCGCGCAGCCGGGCGCAGGACAACCGGCTGAGCGCGCTGCTGGCGGCCAAGGCCGGCCGGCTGGACGAGGCGCTGGAGACGGCCGAGCGGACGCTGCGCTACCGCACGCGGATCTACGGACAGGACCATCCGCAGACGCGCGAGAGCGCCGGCGTGCGCGCGGTCGTGCGGCTGCTGCGCGGCGACACGGGCGGCGCGATCAGCGACTACGAGCAGCTCTTCGCCGCGACGCTGGACCGCAGCGACGGCTGGGTGGACCTGGACGCGCGCGGCTTCCGGGGCTTCGTGCTGGGACTGGCCTTCGACGAATTCCTCGCGCATGTGGCGCGGCGCGCGATCGCGGGCGAGACGCTGCCGCCGGCGATGGTCGACCGCGCGTTGCAGATCGCCGACCGGCGCAAGCTGGGCAGCACGCAACGCGCGTTGGCCGACAGCACCGCGCGGATGCTGGCGGCGACGCCGCAATTGCGGGGATGGCTCGATGAGGAGCAGACGCTGCGCAAGGCCGCGTCCGGGCAGTACAGCCAGGTGGCCACGTTGATCGCGGACGAGGACAAGCTGCGCAAGGAGTTGTCGGGCGAGGCCTTCAAGGCGCTGCCGAAGGAACAGCGCAAGCCGCGCGAGGATGCGCTGAAGGCGCTGCGCCAGCAGCTGCAGGCGCAGCAGGGCGTGGCCGCCACGGCGCGCGAGGCGCTCGCGGTGCACCGGCAGAAGCTGGCCGCGGCCTATCCCGCGTACGCGGACCTGATCACGCCGGCGACGCCCGGCGCGGCCGCGCTCGAGCGGCCGCCTGCGCGCGGGCGAGGGCCTGCTGGTCGTGCACGCGCTCGATGAACAGACGCTGGTCTGGCTGCTGCGCGCCGATGCGCCGGCGCAGTTCCGCGCGGTGCCGGAGGGCGCTGCCGCGCTGGCCCGGCGCGTGAAGGCGCTGCGTCAGCGGCTCGACCTCAGCGCAATGCCGGCCGGGCGCGAGACACCGCTCGCACAAGCGTTGCCGGAGCTGCACGCGCTCCATCGCGAACTGCTGGCCCCTCTCGACCGGCAGGGGCTCCAGACGCTGATCGTCGCGGGCGATGGACCGCTGGCGGGGCTGCCGCTCGCGGCGCTCGTGACCGAGACGCCCTCCGCCGGACGGCCCGCCGCCTGGTTGTTGCGGCAGCACGCGGTGGTGCAGCTGCCGTCGGGCGCCTCGCTGCAGGCGCTGCGCCGTGCCGGCCCGCTGGCGGCGGCGCCGAAGGCGCTCCTCGGGTTCGGCGATCCGGCGTTCGATCGCGGTGCCGCCTCGCAGACATCGCGGGTTTCGCAGACCCGGCAGGCCAAGCCCGGGGCCGACGCCCGCCCTCTGCTCGCCCCGACACCCACGCGCGCCGCCGGCAGCTACGACGCGCAGCTCGGCTTCCGTTATGCCGACATTCCGCCGCTGCCGGAGACGCGCGCGGAGCTGCTCGCGATCGCGCGCACGCTGGGCGCCGATCCGGTCGCCGATCTGCGCCTGGGCGCGGCCGCGACACGCACCGCCGTGCTGACGACGCCGCTGGCCGATCGGCGCGTCCTCGCCTTCGCGACGCACGGCCTGATGCCGGGCGAGCTGCCGGGCATCTCGAAGCCGGCGCTGGCGCTGGCGGCCGAGGCGGACGACGCCGCCTCGCCCTTGCTCGAACTCGACGACGTGCTGACGCTGCGCATGAACGCGCAGTGGGTGCTGCTGTCGGCCTGCAACACGGCGGCCGGCGAGCAGGGCGGCGCGGCGATGTCGGGGCTGGTGCGCGGCTTCTTCTTCGCCGGCGCGCGGTCGGTGCTGGCGACGCATTGGGCGGTGGAGTCCGCGTCCGCCGCCGCGCTGACCACCGCCGCGCTGCAGCCGGCCGAGACGCGCGCCGGTGGCCTGCGTCAGGCGCAGCTCCGGCTCGCCGACGGCCAGGAGGGGCAGGGGCGCTGGACGCATCCGTACTACTGGGCGGCCTACGCGCTGTTCGGCGACCCGGCGCAGTGATGATGTCGGCCGCCGCATTCACCCGCGATGAACACACCATGACCACAACGATGACACACGTGATGAGGGATGCCGCGCTGATCGCGGCGGTGACGATGGTCTCGCTGGCCGCGCGGGCGCAGGCCTGCGAGGTCGCCGCGCTGGCGGGCGACGCGACGCGCATCGTCTCGGGCCAGGCGCGGCCGCTGAAGCTCGGCGAGTCGGTGGGCGAGGGCGCCCAGCTGCGCACCGGCGACAGCGGCCGCGTGCGGCTGCGCTGCCCGGACGGATCGAGCCTGGTCGTCGGCGACCGCAGCCAGCTGACGCTGACGAAGCTGAACCTCGGCACCGGAGGCACACCGGGCTATGCGGACGGCGCGCGCGATGTGTCGCTGCTGTTGGAACGCGGCCTGCTGGGGCAGAAGGTCACGCCATCCCGTTCGGGCAAGTGGGAGGTCCGCACGCCGTCGGCGGTGACGGCGGTTCGCGGCACGGAGTTCCTCGTGGAGGTCGGCGACAACGAGCAGACCTCGGTGCACGTGCAGTCCGGGCAGGTCGCCGTGCTGCCGGGACCGCGCGCCGCGGGCCGCACCCGCGGACTGGGCGCGCAGTTGCCGGTCGTCGTCGACCGCGCCGGCGGCACGGAATGCGACGTGTCGCAAGGCTGTGCCGCCGCGACGCCATGGCCGGCGGACAAGGTGCGTGCAGTGCTGGATCGCCTGGCGGGGGTCTGATGCGCTGGCCCTCGCGTTGGGCATGGGCCCAGATGATCGTCGCGCTGCTGGTCACGGCGGCGGTGGCGATGCTGTGGCTCTCGCGCTTGCAGGCGGGGCCGCTGGCGCGCCTGGACGGGCTCGTGCAGGACGCGCAGGCGCAATGGCGCGGCAGGCTGGCGCCGGGCACGGCCTACCCGATCACGCTGGTGCGTTTCGACGACGCCAGCGCCGCGCGCTTCGGCGGCATGGCGCCTGGCCGCCCGCTGCTGGCCGACGCGATCACGCGGCTGCAGGCGGCCAAGCCGCGTCTGATCGCCGTCGACATGCTGCTGCTGGACGCGAAGCCGGACAGCGACGCGGTGCTCGCGGCCGCGATGCGCGGCGGCGCGCCGGTGCTGCTGCCGTTCGCGATGCCGCCGGGCACCGGTGGGATCGGCGGCAACGGCGGCAACGGCGGCGGCGTGGGCGTTGCCGCCGGTGGCGCTTCGGCGCCCTCCGGAGGTGTTCCGTCGGGCCTGCTGGCGCAGGCCTTCATGCGCGCCGAAGGGATGCCGCGCAGCGCGCTGCTGCCCGAGCGCGCCGATGCGCCACCGGAGCCGCTGCTGTCGGCGGCGAAGTCGCTCGGCCATGTCCAGGCCGAGCGCGACGTCGACGGGACCCTGCGTCACGACCTGCCGGCCTTGCCGCTGGACGGCGAGGTCTATCCGTCGCTGGCCGTGCGCATCGCCGGCGACGCGATGCGCCAGCCGTGGTCCGAGGCCACGCTGCGCTGGAGCCGCGACCTGCGCTGGGGCTCGTTGCGGGTGCCGCTGGATCTGCTGTCGCGTCAGGGCGTCAACTACTACGGTCCGGCAGGCACCTTCCCGTCGGTGACGGTGGCGGACCTCGTCGACGGCAAGGTGCCCGAGGAGGCGCTGCGCAACCGCATCGTGATCATCGGTGTGTCGGCACTCGGCGCCGGCGACCATTTCCCGAGTCCCTTCGACGCCGGCCTGCCCGGCATGGAGCGGCTCGCCACCGTCGTCGACAACATCCTCACCGGCCGCACGCTGACGCGGCCGTCGTGGGCGTCGCTCGCCGAGCTGGCAGCGCTGCTGGTGCTGCCGCTGCTGTGCGCGTTGCTGCTGGCGCGCGGATCGCTGTGGCGAGGGCTGCCGGTCGTGGCGCTGCTCGTCGGCGGCGGCCTCTACGGCGCGCAGTGGGCCTTCGAGGAAGAACACCTCGTCCTGGCGCTGGCCTATCCGCTGCTGGCGGTGGCTGCGGCGAGCCTGGCCGCGTTGACGTTGCGGGCCCTCGCGGATCAGTCCCGCCGGCGCGAGGCGCTCAAGCGCCTGACCGTGAGCGAGGGGCGTTACGCGCTGGCCGCGCTGGGCGCGAACGATGGGTTGTGGGACTGGGACATCGCCGCGGACCGGCTCGACGTGTCGGCGCGATGGCTCGCCTTGATGGGTGATGCCAGGGCGCCGGGCGAGGAGCCCGGTGGCGGCACGAAGCGGCGTTTCTGGCGTCGAGCGGCCAAGACTGCGGCGCAGGAGATGACGCGCGGCAGCATCGAGCGCTTCACGCGTCCGCTGGACGAGCCGGCGGCGGGGCTGTTCCGCGCCGATCTCGACGCGCACCTGCAAGGCCGCAGTTTCCAGTTCCACCATGTGCTGCACTTCGAGCAGGGCGGTCAGACGCGCGCGTTGCTGGCACGTGGCGTGGCGGTGCGCCAGGACGGCCGGCCGGTGCGCATGGCCGGCTCGCTGACCGACTTCAGCGAGAACGAACGCCTGCAGGCCCAGGTCGCGCACGAGGCGCTGCATGACCGGCTCACGGGACTGCCGAATCGCGCGTTGTTCGTCGAGCTGGTGGCGCAGCGGCTGGCCAATCCGACGCCCGGCGTGCCGATCGGCGTCGCGCTGGTGGGCCTGGACGATTTCCGCGCGTTCAACGAGCGTCACGGCCTGCTGGCCGGCGACGCCGTGCTGATCGAGAGCGCGCGTCGACTGGTCGGTGGAACGGGACGGACGGCCCGCGCCGGACGTGTGGTCGCGCGGCTGGGCGCGGACCAGTTCGGCCTGCTCTTCGAGGCTCGCATCGAGGCCGGCGCGCTCGTCGATCGCGTGCCCGAGTGGGCGCTGGCCCGCATCGAGGAGCCCTTCCTGTTCGAGGCCCTCGACGCTGGTCTGGGCGCGGAAGCGACGGCAGCCATGGCGGCGTCGCCGGGCGGTCCGGTCGCGCGCACCGGGGCCCATCGCCTGACCGCCTGCGCGGGCTGGGCGTTCACGGGGCAGGGCAACTTCAGTCCGGACGACCTGATGTCCGCCGCGGAGAGCGCGCTGGCGCGGGCCAAGGCGGCCGGTGCCGGCCATGCGCGCCTGTTCGATCCGGCGCAGCAACTGGTCGAGCAGTCGCGGCGCTGGGTGAAGGAGAACATCGCGCGCGGTCTGGAAGCGGGCGAGTTCCAGCTCCACTACCAGCCCTTCGTGAGGCTGTCGGACCGCGCGCTGCTCGGCTTCGAGGCCCTGATCCGCTGGAAGCATCCGACGCGCGGCATGGTGATGCCCGGGGACTTCATTCCCGTGGCCGAGGAGAGCGGCCAGATCGTCGAGATCGGCCGCTGGACGCTGATCGAGGCGGCCCTGCAGCTGCGACGCTGGCGCGAGATCGGCTTCAAGGGCGAGATCGCGGTCAACGTGTCGGGTGTTCAGCTGGAGCGGGACGACGAACTGCTCAACGACGCGCGCGAGACGCTCAAGGCGCTCGGCGACGTGCCGGCCGCGCAGCTCAAGCTCGAGGTCACCGAGAGCATGGCGATGGCCAATCCGCAGCGCAGCGCCGAGGTGCTGCAGGAACTGGCGCGTATGGGCTTCAAGCTGTCGATCGACGACTTCGGGACGGGGTACTCGTCACTGGCCTACCTGCACCGCTTCCCGTTCGACACGCTGAAGATCGACCGGAGCTTCGTGATGCGGCTGGGCGCCGGTCGCGAGTCCCGCGAGATCGTGCGAACGATCGTCGGTCTCGCCGACGCGCTCGGCAAGCAGACCTTGGCCGAGGGCGTCGAGGAGGAGGCGCAGGCCGCGCTGCTGGAGGAACTCGGCGTGCAGGTGGCGCAGGGCTGGCTGTTCGCCAAGGCGCTGCCGGCGGACGACGCGAAGCGGCTCATCCAGACGGTGCCGTGGAAGAAGCCGCCGGGCTGATCCCGAGGCCGGCGTCGATGCCGGCCCCCGGGGGGCCGGCTGACGCGGCGAACGTCAGGCCATGCCCTGATGCCTCAGCAGCGCGTCGATGCGCGGCTCGCGACCGCGGAAGGCCTTGAAGTTGTCCATCGCGTCGCGAACGCTGCCCATGGACAGGATCTCGTCGAGGTAGCGCCGGCCCGTCGCCGGGTTGAACACGCCTTCTTCCTCGAACGCGCTCCAGCAGTCGGCCGAGAGCACCTCCGCCCACTTGTAGCTGTAGTAGCCCGCCGCATACCCGCCGGCGAAGATGTGCGAGAAGCTGTGCTGGAAGCGGTTGAACGCCGGCGGCGGCAGCACGGCGACCTCGCCGCGCACCTCGTCCAGCAGTTCCTGCACGCGCGTCTCCGCGCCCGGCTCCGCATGCAGGCGCATGTCGAAGAGCGAGAACTCGATCTGGCGCAGCGTCTGCAGCCCGGCCTGGAAGTTCTTCGCCGCCAGCATCTTGTCGAACAGCGCGCGCGGCAGCGGTTCGTCGGTGTCCACGTGTGCGGACAGCTGCTGGATCACTTCCCACTCCCAGCAGAAGTTCTCCATGAACTGGCTCGGCAGTTCGACGGCGTCCCACTCGACGCCCGAGATGCCCGACACGCCCAGCTCAGCGACCCGCGTGAGGAGGTGGTGCAGGCCGTGGCCGCATTCGTGGAAAAGCGTCGTGACGTCGTCGTGCGTCAGCAGCGCCGGCTTGCCGTCGGCGCCCTGCGGGAAGTTGCACACCAGGTGCGCGACGGGGATCTGCTCGGCGCCCGTGCCCGCCAGGTCCGGCCGCGCCCAGCGGCTGCGGACCTCGTCCATCCAGGCGCCGGGTCGCTTGCCGGTGCGCGCATAGAGGTCCAGGTAGACCTGCCCGATCAGCCGCCCGTCGCGGCGCAGCTCGCAGAACTGCACCGACTCGTGCCACACCGATGCCTTCGCCGGCACCAGCTGCACGCCGAACAGACGGTCGACGATGCGGAACAGTCCGTCCAGGACGCGAGGCAGGGTCAGGTATTGCCGCACTTCCTGGTCGGAGAACGCGTAGCGCGCCTCCTTCAGCTTCTCGGACACGAACGGCAGGTCCCAGGCCTGCAGGTCGTCCATGTGCAGCGCGGCCTTGGCGAAGTCGCGGAGTTCGTCGAGATCGCGCAGCGCATACGGACGGGCACGGCCGGCCAGGTCGCGCAGGAACTCCAGCACCTGCGCGGGCGAGGTCGCCATCTTGGGCACGAGCGAGGCCTCGGCGAAGCTGGCGAAGCCCAGCAGGCGGGCTTCCTCCTGGCGCAGCATCAGCAGTTCCTGCATCAGCGGGCCGTTGTCCCAGTCCGGCTTGTCGCCGAGTTCGCTGGCGCGCGTCACGTAGGCGCGGTACAGCCGCTCGCGCAGTGCGCGGTCCTCGGCGTACTGCATCACCGGCATGTAGACGGGGAAATGCAGCGTCAGCTTGTGCGTGTCCGGATCGGTGCTGCCGTCCTTCTCCGCCGCGGCGCGCGCGTTGGCGATCACGTCGGCAGGGACGCCTTTCAGCTCCGACGCCTTCGCGAGGTAGCTCCAGCCGTCGGTGGCGTCCATCACGTGCTCGGAAAAGGCCTGGCCGAGTTCGGCGCTGCGTTCCTGGATCTTCGCGAAGCGTTCCTTGGCCTCGCCCTGCAGCTCGGCGCCGGACAGCACGAAGTCGCGGATGGCGTGCTTCAGCAGCTGGGCGCGCTCGGGCGTCAGGTCGGGGCAGGGCGGCGATGGCCTTGTACTTGGCGTAGAGCGCCTCGTTGGCGCCGAGCGCCGTGTAGAACTCGGTGACCGCCGGCAGCATCGCGTTGTAGGCCTCGCGCAGCGCCGGCGTGTTGGCGACCGCGTTCAGGTGGCCCACGGCGCCCCAGGCGGTGCCCAGGCGCTCGGAGGCCACGTTCAGCGTGCGGGACAGGAAGTCGTAGTCGGCGGGAGCGTCGGAGGCCGTGACCTGGTCGAGCGCTTTCTGGGCCTCGGTCAGCAGCTCGGCGATGGCGGGCTGGATGTGCGAAGGATCGATCGCGGCGAAATCGGGCAGCGGCGCGGTGGAGAGCAGGGGGTTCGCGGCAGGAGATGCGGCGGCTGGCGCGGCGGCGGTGGAGTCGGTCATGCAGGCCTCGTGAGTCTGACGAAATGCCGGGACAGTGTCTCAGCCTTTCGCGCGCGGATGCGCGGGAGGTTTCTATCGTGGGGGCGGCGTCCGGGCTATCAAGCCGGACCGGCCGCGCACGAGATCTGCATTCTCTGCCTCAGAACGTCTCCCAGTCGCCATCGTCGGCGGCCGGCGCGGGCCGGGGCGGCGGCGGGGCGACCGGCGCTGCGGGCTTCGGGGACGACTTCGGCAGCGGCTTCGGTGCGGCGGCCGACGACGCGGGGGAGCGCTTCGGCGAGGGGGCTGCCTTCTGCACCGCGTTCGGCGCGCCGGACTTCAGGGACTTCGAGGGCGCCGCAGGTGACGCGGCGGCGGACGTCGGTCGGGGCGCCGCCGCGGACTTCACAGGCCGGGCGACCGATGCCGTCCCGTCCGTGCCCAGGCGGAAGACCGACACGATCTCGGTCAGCCGGTGCGCCTGGTCCTTGAGGCTCTCCGCGGCGGCCGCCGATTCCTCGACCAGCGCCGCGTTCTGCTGCGTCATCCGGGTCCAGTTGCACGACGGCGTCGTTGACCTGCGCGATGCCGCTGCTCTGCTCGGTGGACGCGGCGGTGATCTCGCCGATGATGTCGGTCACCCGCTGCACGCTGCCCACGATGTCGCTCATCGACTCGCCCGCCGCCTGCACCAGCCGCGAACCGGCCTCGACGCTGGTGACGCTCGCGCCGATCAGCGTCTTGATCTCCTTGGCCGCCTCGGCGCTGCGCTGCGCCAGCGAGCGCACTTCGCTCGCGACCACGGCGAAACCGCGGCCCTGCTCGCCGGCTCGCGCGGCTTCCACCGCCGCGTTCAGCGCCAGGATGTTGGTCTGGAACGCGATGCCGTCGATGGTGCCGATGATGTCGTTGATCTTCCTGGAACTCGCGGTGATCTCGTCCATGGTCGAGACCACCTGGCCGACGACCTCGCCGCCGCGCGCCGCGGCGCTGGAGGCGCTCGACGCGAGCTGGTTGGCCGTCTGGGCCGCGTCGGCGGTCTGGCGCACCGTCGCGGTCAGTTCCTCCATCGACGACGCCGCCTGCTGCAGGTTGGATGCCGTCTCCTCGGTGCGCTGCGACAGGTCCTGCGAGCCGATCGCGATCTCGCTGGAAGCCGTCGTGATCGAGTTGCTGGCCGCGCGCACGTCCAGCAGCATGCGCTGGATCTTCTCGGCGAACAGGTTGAACGAGGACGCGATGCGGCCGACCTCGTCGCGGCCGCCGGCAGGCAGGCGCTGGGTCAGGTCGCCGTCGCCGGCGCTGATGTCGTCGAGCGCGGCGCGCACGCGGTCCACGCCGCGCAGCATCGCGCTGATCGTGCCCGTCATCGCCAACGCCGCGACCGCCATCATGACCAGTGCCGTGATCACGGCGGTGCGCAGCAGGGCGCTCAGGGACGCCAGCGCCTCATCCTTCTTCGCCGCGACGAAGAGCTGCCAGTCGGTGTCCGCGATCGGCGTGCCGCTCACGAGGAAAGTATCGCCACCAACGGCCGCCTCCACCCAGCCAGCGGCCGGATCGAGCGCCGTGGCCAGCGCCTGCGGCGTCAACTGCTCGGAGATGGCGGTGGCGTCTTTCAGCGCCAGCTTGGCGTCCGGGTGCGCGACGATCTTGCCGTCCTTGGACATCAGGAACGCGAAGCCGCCGGGCGTCGGCTTGATCGCCTGGACCGTCGCGACGACGTCGTCGAGGAACACGTCCGTCGCGATGACGGCCTTGGTGCCGCCGCCGCCCTTGTCCGCCGCGGCAAAGGTGACGACCAGCCGGCCCTTGGACGCATCCATGTAAGGCGCGGTCAGCACGGTGCCCGACGCACCCGCCGCGCCGGTGTACCAGGGCCGCCGCGTGGGGTCGTAGTCGGCCGGCAGGTTCTGCGGCGTATTGAAGACGATCTTCTTGTCGGCGAAACCGACGTAGGCGGCCTCCAGCCGGCCCGACTTCGCCGCCTGCTGCAGCAGCGGCACCGGATCGGCGGCCGCGACGGCCGGTTGCAAGGACGCGACGATGTCGCGTTGCGAGCGGACCCACTGGCGGATGGCGTCGGAGCGCGCCGCGGCCAGTTCATCGAGGGATTGGGACACTTGCTGGCGCGTATGGCCCCGCACGGTCACGTAGTTGGCGACGGTGATCGCCAGCAGCGTCAGGGCGACGATGCCGACGCCCAGCGCGATCAGCCGGGTCTTGATCGAGTCGAACATGAACGGGCTCCTTGGCTTGTGCCTGTTGCCTGCTGGCGGCGCCGGGCCATCCGCTCTCTGGCGCCATCCCCCCACGAACCACTCTCTCTGCACGCGCCTTGATGGCGCGGACCGACCAGAAAAAACGCCCGGTCAAGCCGGGCGTTGTCGTCGTTCGGTCAGGCGACCGTCATCGCGTCCATCAGTCCCATGTCCGCGCTGGACATCAGGCCCTCGATGTCGATCAGGATCAGCATGCGTTCGGCGACGGCGCCGATGCCCATGATGAAGCTGGTGTTGACGGTGCTGGCGCTGAGTTCCGGCGCCGGACGGATCACGTCGCGGTTCAGTTCCAGCACGTCGGACACCGAGTCCACCACCGCGCCGACGACGCGGTTCTTGACGTTCAGCACGATCACGACGGTGAAGCTGTTGTATTCAGCCGTCGCGCAGCCCAGCTTCAGGCGCAGGTCGACGATCGGCACGATCACGCCGCGCAAGTTCACGACGCCCTTGATGAAGTCGGGCGCGTTGGCGATGCGGGTCGGCTGCTCGTAGGAGCGGATCTCCTGGACCTTCAGGATGTCGATGCCGTACTCCTCCTGACCCAGGCGGAAGGTGAGGTACTCGCCACTGGCGGGGGCGGCATTCGCGGCACCTTGCGGGACCAGCGCGCCAGAGTTCGCTTGCACGACTTGCGTGCCGGTTTGTTGGACGATTTCCATGTGTTGACCTCGTGCGGCTGATTAGAAGGTTTCCCAGTCGCCGTCATCGGCGGTGGTGGCCGGTGTTGCCGGCTTGGGAGTGAACGGTGCGGGCGCGGCCTTGGGCGAGGCTGCGGGCTTGACGATGGCCGGCTGGGCCGCGGTCGTCGTGGTGGATCTGGCGGCGGCCGTTGCGGCCGGCTTGGCCTTGAACGCGGCCTTCGCGGCAGCGGGCTTGGCCGGCGCGGCCTTGCTCTCGAACCTGGCGGCCGGCTTGACCGGCGCCATCGTCGTGGCGGCTGCGACGGTGGACGGGGTGGCCGGCTTCGTCTCCATGCTCGACTTGGCGGTGAACGCCGTCGCCGAAAGCGCCGGCGCGTGGCCCGACACACGGAAGCGGTCGACCACGCCGCCCAGGCGCTCGGCCTGGTCCTTCAGGCTTTCGGCCGCGGCGGCGGACTGCTCGACCAGCGCCGCGTTCTGCTGCGTCATCTGGTCCAGGTTGCTGACGCCCTGGTTGACCTGGCTGATGCCGTCGCTCTGCTCGCTGGACGCGGCGGTGATCTCGCCGATGATGTCCGTCACGCGCTGCACGCTAGAGACAATGTCGCTCATCGTGCTGCCCGCTTCCTGCACCAGGCGCGAACCGGTCTCGACACGTTCGACGCTGGCGCCGATCAGGGTCTTGATCTCGCGCGCGGCTTCCGCGCTGCGCTGTGCCAGCGAGCGGACCTCGCCGGCCACGACCGCAAAGCCGCGACCCTGTTCCCCGGCGCGGGCCGCTTCCACGGCGGCGTTCAGCGCCAGGATGTTGGTCTGGAACGCGATGCCGTCGATCGTGCCGATGATGTCGCTGATGCGCTTGGAGCTGGCGTTGATCTCGTCCATCGTCGAGACGACCTGGCTCACCACCTCGCCACCCTTGGCCGCCGCGCCGGACGCGGAGGAGGCGAGCTGGTTGGCGGTGCGCGCCGAGTCGGCCGTCTGCTTGACGGTGCCGGTGAGCTGGACCAGCGAGGACGCGGCTTCCTGCAGGTTGGAGGCGGTCTGTTCGGTGCGGCTGGACAGGTCCTGGTTGCCCGTGGCGATCTCGACCGAAGCGGTGCGGATCGAATCGGCCGCCGTGCGCAACTGGCCGACCATCGATTGCAGCGCTTCCTGCATGTGGTGCAGCGAGCGCATCAGCTTGGACGCCTCGTCGACGCCTTCGACCGGCTTCATCGTGCGCGAGAGGTCACCCTCGGCAATCGCGGCGGCCAGGGCCTCGGCGTCGGCCAGCGGGGCGCAGATCGTCTGCATGTTGAGCAGCGTGAGCGGCACCACGACGATCGCCGCGAACACCAGCACCAGGCCGAAGGTCCACAGCACGCCGCCCTGGGTGCTTTCCATGCCCTTGCGCATCGATTCCGACTGGGCCTCGAGGCGCGTGGCCAGTTCTTCGAGCTGCTTCTCGGCCTCGACCACCTGGTCCTTGGCCGGTTGCAGCAGCCGGTCGGCGACCGCCGCGTGGTCGTACGCACCGGCTTCCAGTTGCGACACGACGTTCGCGGACTTCGCGCCGTAGGTCTCCAGCGCGGTCTGCAGCTTCTTGATCGCGTCCTGGTCGTCGGCACCGCTGAGCTTGGCGAGCTCGGCAAGCTGTTCCGAAGCCTTCTTGCGGGCGGCATCCCACTTGGCGTGGCGCTCCTTGACCACCTCGGGCTTCTCGTAGTTGATGATCATGTCCTTCTCATGGACACGGAGCTTGCCCATCGTGCCCGCGAGGTCGCCGAGCAGATTGCCGCGCGCGGTCGATTTCTCGAGGAACTCCTGCGTCTGGCCGCGCATCGATTGCATGCCGAACAGGCCCACGCTGCCGACCACCATCAGCAATGCGAGCACGATGCCGATCGCGCCGATCATGCGGGTCCGGATGCTGAATTGACGCATCAACGCGCTGAAATTCATGTCTACCTCTTATGCGTTGGGCGTCGGCCTTCCGGCCGACGTCCTCCCTGATTCAAAGACGCCCGGAAATCTCAGTGACGCGAGCGGCGCACCAGGCTGCCCACGTCCAGGATCAGCGCCACGCGGCCGTCGCCCATGATGGTGGCGCCGGAAACGTCCGTCACCTTGCGGTAGTTCGCCTCGAGGTTCTTCACCACGACCTGTTGCTGGCCGAGCAGTTCGTCCACCAGCATGGCGACCCGGCCCCCCTCGGCCTCCACGACGACCATGATCGAGCTGACATGCTCGAAGTCGAAACGGGGCACATTGAAGACCTGCTCCAGTTCGACGACGGGCATGTACTCGTCGCGGACCTCGACCACGCGGCCGGAGCCGCCGACGGTCTTGATCGTGTCGGACTGGACCTGGAAGGACTCGACCACCGACGACAGCGGGAGGATGTAGACCTCTTCACCGACGCCCACGCTCATGCCGTCCATGATGGCCAGCGTCAGCGGCAGGCGGACCGAGACCTTCATGCCGTAGCCCTCGGCGGAGTCGATCTCCACCGTGCCGCCCAGCGAGGTGATGTTCTTCTTCACCACGTCCATGCCGACGCCGCGGCCGGACACGTCGGTGACCTGATCGGCGGTCGAGAAGCCCGGGGCGAAGATCAGACCCCAGACCTCCTGGTCGGTCATCGTGTCCGGCGCGTCGATCCCTTTCTCGCGGGCCTTGCGGATCAGCTTCTCGCGGTTCAGGCCGCGGCCGTCGTCGCGCACCTCGATGACGATGGAGCCGCCCTGATGGGAGGCCACCAGCGTGATCGTGCCCTGTTCGGGCTTGCCCTTGGCGGCGCGGTCGGCGGGCGACTCGATGCCGTGGTCGCAGCTGTTGCGCACCAGGTGGGTCAGCGGGTCGGTGATCTTCTCGACCAGGCCCTTGTCCAGTTCCGTGGCTTCCCCTTGCGTGACCAGCTCGACCTTCTTGCCGAGCTTGGCCGCCAGGTCGCGCAGCATGCGCGGGAAGCGGTTGAACACGACCGACATCGGGATCATGCGGATCGACATGACCGATTCCTGGAGATCGCGCGTGTTGCGCTCCAGATCCGCCAGGCCGGAGGCCAGTTGCTGATACAGGCCCGGGTCCAGGTTGCGGCTGTTCTGCGCCAGCATCGCCTGCGTGATGACGAGTTCGCCGACCAGGTTGATCAACTGGTCGACCTTCTCGACGGACACGCGCAGCGTGGACTGGTCAGGGCTCGCGCCGCCGGCGCGCGGGGCGACCTCGGTGCGCGCGGGCGCCGTCGGCTTGGCGGTGGGGGCCGGCACGCTGGCCTTGGGCGCTTCGGCCCTGGCCTCGGCTGCGGTCGCTTCGGGCACGCCGGGCGCGTCGTCGAAGAAGCCGTAGCCGGGGTCTTCGTCCTTCTTGGTCTCCACCGGCGCGCCGGGCGCGCCCTCATGGAAGCCGAAGCCTTCGGTCAGTGGCAGCAGCTTGACCTGCTCGCGCGAGACATGGAAGGTGAACAGGTCCAGGAGGTCGTTGTCGGTGCTGCTCGTCAGCACTTTGAAGCGACGCATGCCATCGGCAGGAATGCCGCCGTCCAGCGGCTCGATCGTGCCGAGGTCGGTGATTTCCTTGAACAGCTCGACCAGGTTGTCTGCCTGCTCCGTGTTGCTCAGCGGGCCGACGAGCAGCTCGAGCTGCCGGACGTTCGACTTGAGCGGGGCCGGTGCCGGAGCCGTCGCGGGAGCCGCGGCGGGCGCGGCCGAGGCGGCCGGGGCCGCAGGCGCGCGAGCACCGTCCAGCGTGCCGCCTTCCACCAGCGTGCGGATGCTGCTCAGCAGGGCGGAGGTGTCCACCGCGTCGGCGCCCGAGCCCTGATGCCGGGCCAGTTGCGCCTTCAGCGCGTCGCCGGACTGCAGCAGCACGTCCACCATCGGCGAGGTCGGCGCCAGTTCATGGCGGCGAAGCTTGTCCAGCAGCGTTTCCATCTGGTGCGTCAGCTCGGCCACGTCGTTGAAGCCGAACGTCGCCGCGCCACCCTTGATCGAGTGGGCGCAACGGAAGATGGCGTTCATCTGCTCGTCGTCCGGGTTCTCGATGTCCAGGTTCAGCAGCAGCTGTTCCATGTTGTCGAGGTTCTCCCCGGCTTCCTCGAAGAAGACTTGGTAGAACTGGCTCAGGTCGATGCCTGCGCCCAGGTTTGCGCCTTCGGAGGTCATATCTCCCATGAATCTCTCCAGCTTGCCTTCAGCGGATCACCTTGCCGATCACTTCGATCAGCTTGGCCGGGTCGAAAGGCTTCACCAGCCAGCCTGTGGCGCCCGCCGCGCGGCCCGCCTGCTTCATCTGATCGCTGGACTCGGTGGTCAGGATCAGGATCGGCGTGGTCTTGAACTTGGGGTTGTCGCGCAGCTTCTTGGTCAGGCTGATGCCGTCCATCCGGGGCATGTTCTGGTCGGTCAGCACCAGGTCGAAATCGCGTTGCGACGACTTCTCCCAGGCATCCTGCCCGTCCACCGCCTCCACGACGTTGAAACCCGCATTCTTGAGGGTGAATGAGACCATCTGGCGCATGGAGGCCGAATCGTCTACGGCGAGGATCGAGGGCATTTTGAGTTCTCCGGATGACAAGCGGTTTTCGGGTGGACCTGAAGATTCTTGAGGACCTTGAGGGCGGTCTGGTGACGGTGCCCGGTGATTTCGTGACCTAACGGACGGATCGGGGGAACATTCAGAACAGTTCTATCGAACCGGCATCCATCTCGTCCTGCGTGACGGGATTGGGACGCAGGGGGGCGGTCTCGACAACGGCCAGACCGTCCTCATCATCTCCGAACGTATCGCGGGCGAGCTGGTCCGAGCAGTTGCGCAGCCGTTGGCTCGTGTGCGCGATCAACTGCGTCGACATGTCCTGGAACTGCAGCGCGGTGATCGCACCGGCCAGATGCAACATCAACTGCTGCAGCGCATCCTGGTCCTTGGCTTCTGGCAGACGTTCGCGCATCTGGTCCACGAGGCCTGATGCGCCGAAGAAATGCGTCGACAACGCTTCGCAGGCGTCGTCGAGCAGGCGCTGCAGGCGCTCGAGATCGTTGTTGACCGTCATCAGATGGTCCTGCAGCTCGGCAGCGGCGAGCAGCGGCATCAGTCCTGTGCCTTCCGGCTCGACCGACGTCTCATCGATTTGCATCTTGGCTCCACATAGGGTGTCCTGGTGCGTCTTCATGTCTGCCCAACTCAAACATGCGCCCGGACTTGTCGGCTGGCAAGAATCTTCGGCTTTTGCCACGCATCTGTCGACGGGACTAACCGTGCAAAGTCGTCCCAATAGCGAAGATCGGTTGGCCATCGACTTGACCGTGACAAATCTCGATAAGGGTAAACCCAAGACTCTACGGTTTCCAGATGAATAAAGCGTGGGGCTTCCCTGCATAGATGAGGGATACGCGACAAACTTGGCATACTCCCGGCCATGCCGACTCTCCCCCTGGCCGAGCGCTCTCTGCGCCTGCTTCATATCGAGGATTCCGACCTGGATCATCAACTGATCCTGGCCCAGTTGCAGCGAGCCGGATTGCGATTCGAGATCACGCGGCTGGACACGCTGCCCGATATCGAGGCAGCCCTCGACCGGCACTGGGATGCGGTGATTTCCGATTACAACCTGCCGGGGTATTCGGGCCTGGTCGTGCTGGACATGATCAAGCAGCGGCAACTGGTGCTCCCGTTCGTGCTGGTGTCGGGCGAGATCGGCGAAGACACGGCGGTCGCGGCGATGCGCACCGGCGCGTCGGACTATCTGCTCAAGAACAACCTGGCGCGGCTGGCGCCGGCGCTGCTGCACGCGATCGAGTCCTGCGAGGCCCAGCTTGCGCGGCAGGAGGCCGACCGCGAGCTGCTCAAGTCCAAGCAGCAACTGCACGAACTGGCGGGGCATCTGCAGACCAGCGTCGAGATGGAGCGGGCGGCGATCGCCCGCGAGATCCATGACGACGTGGGCGGATCGCTGACGGCGCTGAAGTTCGACCTGGCCTGGATCGCGCGGCACAGCAAGGACGAGGACGTCCAGCAGCGCGTGCAGTCGGCGCTGGAGACCGTGACCAGCGCCATCGAATCGAGCCAGCGCATCATGCACAACCTGCGCCCGGCGATCCTGGAACAGGGATTGCTGGCAGCAGTGCAGTGGCTGGCCGCGCGCTTCGAGCGCCGGACAGGCATCGCGACCGCGGTGCGGCATGTCGGCGAGCAGTTCCAGCTGCCGGCGGGCGTTCCGCTGGTGGCCTACCGCTGTGCGCAGGAGGCGCTGACCAACGTGTCCAAACATGCCGGAGCGACCAAGGTCGATGTGGAGTTGAGCATGGAGGGTGGCGTGCTGACGCTGGAGATCAAGGATAACGGCCACGGCGTCGCGCCGGGCGACCTGAGCAAGGCCCGCAGCTTCGGCATTCGCGGGTTGCGCGAGCGCGCGGCGACGGTCGGCGGCTGGGTCGACCTCAGCAGCGGTCTGCAGGGCACGGCGCTGATCCTCTCCGTGCCCTTGCGCGGCGTGATCGGCGACTTCGAGTTCGACGACGACGGGGAGCCGATCCCGGCCGGTGCCGGGCATGATCCCTCCTCGTGGGGCGCCCTATGATCAAAGTCATCCTCTGCGACGACCACGCGCTGATCCGCCGCGGGATCCGGGACACGCTGTCCGACGCGCCGGACATCGAAGTGGTCGGCGAGGCCGGCGACTACGGCGAGCTGCGCAGCCTGATGCGCACGCTGCCGGTCGACCGGCAGTGCGATGTGCTGGTGCTGGACATCAACATGCCGGGGCGCAGCGGCCTGGACGTGCTGCACGTCCTCAAGGATGAAGGCACGACGACCCGGGTGCTGATCGTGTCCATGTACCCGGAGGACCAGTACGCGATCCGCGCGCTGCGCGCCGGGGCCTTCGGCTACGTGAACAAGGGCGGCGATCCGCAACTGCTGGTGCAGGCGGTGCGCACGGTGGCCCAGGGGCGCAAGTACGTGACGCCCGAAATCGCGCAGATGCTGGTCGAGAGCCTGACCGCGCCGGCCCCGGAGCAGGCCCACCAGAAGCTGTCGGACCGCGAGCTGCAGACCCTGGTGATGATCGCCTCGGGCAAGCGCCTGTCGGACATCGCCGAAGAGCTGATGCTCAGCCCGAAGACGGTGAGCGTGTACCGCGCTCGGGTGCTGGAGAAGCTGGCGCTGTCCAACAACTCGGAGCTGACCGTCTACGCCATCCGCAACGGACTGGTCGAGAGCTGAGTCGAAATCCGTCATCCCCGTTCGTCGTCATCCGGGGACGTTCACGCCAGCCAGCCGCCATTCATCGCAAGTCAGCATTGACGAGCAGGGGGCGCCTCGGAGAATGCGCCCCGTACTGACACACAGGGGGCTGTCATCGATACCGCACTGTTGAAAGAGCTGCGCATCCAGGGGAGCGAGCGCGACGACCACGGGGGTGGACCGCCCAGATGGGTCTGGACGCTGCTGGCGGTGCTGGTCGTGCTGGCGCTGCTGGCCGCGGGCGGCTGGTGGTGGTGGCGGCAGTCGCAGGTGCCGGAGGTCGAGACCGCCTCGGCCCAGGCGCGTGGCGGCGCAGGTGGCAATGCCGTTCTGCAGGCCACCGGCTACGTGACGGCGCGTCGCGCCGCGACGGTGTCGACGCAGATCACCGGCACGCTGACCGAAGTCCTGTTCGAGGAAGGCGACAAGATCCAGAAGGGTCAGGTGTTGGCCCGGCTCGAGGACCATGCCTTGCGCGCCGCGCTGGACATGGCCCGGGCCAACGTGAAGAGCGCGCAGGCCAACATCGAGGCGACGCGCGCGCAGTGGCTGCAGTCGCAGTCCGACCTGAAGCGCCAGGACGAGCTGGCGCTCAGCGGCATGACGACCAGGCAATCCGCCGAGCAGGCCCGTACCGCGGTGAACGCCTACGCGGCGCAACTCGAAGCGCGCCGCCGCGAGGCCGATGCCGCCCTGGCCCAGGCGACGCAGGCGCAGGTCAATTTCGATTACACGGTCGTCAAGGCGCCGTTCTCCGGCGTGATCACCGCGAAGGCGGCACAGGTCGGCGAAATCGTCTCGCCGCTGTCCGCCGGCGGTGGCTTCACGCGGACCGGCGTCGGCACCATCGTCGACATGGAATCGCTGGAAGTGGATGTCGACGTCAACGAGGCCTACATCGGCCAGGTCAAGGCCGACATGCCGGCCCAGGCCGTGCTGGATGCGTATCCCGACTGGCGCATTCCGGCGCACGTGATCGCGGTCGTGCCCTCTGCCGACCGCGGCAAGGCGACGGTCAAGGTACGCGTGGCGCTCGAGCAGAAGGATCAACGCGTCGTGCCCGACATGGGCGTGCGCGTGTCCTTCCTCGCCGCCAAGGAAAGCGCGCAGACCGCGCCGCCACCGGGCGTCCTGGTGCCGAAGTCGGCCGTCGTGTCGCGGGACGGCGGCGACATCGTCTTCGTCGTGAACGGCCAGACCGTCGCCCAGCGCAAGGTGCGCCAGGGCACGCCGGTCGGCGACCAGGCGGTGGTGCTCGACGGCGTGAAGGCCGGCGATACCGTCGTCCTCAATCCTCCCGAAGCGCTGCGCGACGGCGCAGAGATCAAGCCGGCGGCCGGCAAGTGAAGCCGACAGCGCGGGGACGTGCCGTCCCCGCTGGAAGTGCAGGAAACCGAAGCGAGGAGTCACCGTGAGCAATCTGATCGAGATCCGTGACCTGTCCAAGGTCTACACCCGCGGCAAGCAGAAGGTGGAGGTGCTGCATCACATCGACCTCGACGTGAGGCAGGGCGAGTTCCTGGCGCTGATGGGGCCGTCGGGCTCGGGCAAGACGACGCTGCTGAACCTGATCGGCGGGCTGGACCAGCCCAGCGGGGGCAGCATCGCGATCGGCGGCGAGCGCATCGACCAGCTCAATTCCGCGGCGTTGGCGAAGTGGCGCGCCGCCAAGGTGGGCTTCGTGTTCCAGTTCTACAACCTGATGCCGACGCTCTCGGCGCAGCGCAACGTGGAGCTGCCGCTGCTGCTGACCAAGCTCTCGGCGGCCGAGCGCAAGAAGCGCGCCGCGATCGCGCTGCAACTGGTGGGACTGTCGGACCGCGCCAGCCACAAGCCGACCGAGCTCTCCGGCGGCCAGCAGCAGCGCGTGTCGATCGCGCGGGCGATCGTGTCCGATCCGACGCTGCTGGTCTGCGACGAGCCCACCGGCGACCTGGACCGTCAATCGGCCGAGGATGTGCTGGCGCTGCTCCAGGCGCTCAACCGCGATCACGGCAAGACCATCGTGATGGTGACGCACGATCCGAAGGCTGCCGAGCGCGCCCGCCAGACGCTGCACCTGGACAAGGGCACGCTGGTCGAGCAGACCGTGTCCACCGCGGCCTGAAGCCGCGCGCGCAAGGTCAAGTCCCGCAAGAAAGGGCTCGCCATGAAATACCTCCATCTCATCTGGGCGGCGCTGTTCCGGCGCAAGCTCCGAACCGTGCTGACGCTGGTGTCCATCATCACGGCGTTCCTGCTGTTCGGATTGCTGGACGCGGTCCGGACGTCCTTCGACCAGGCCGGCCAGTCGGCCAACGGCGCGTCGCGGTTGCAGACCGGCTCGCGGCTGTCATTCATCCAGACCCTGCCGATGGCGCTGACGCAGCGCATCCAGTCGGTGGACGGCGTCAAACTGGTGACCTATGCCAACTGGTTCGGTGGGGCCTACCAGGATCCGCACAACCAGGTCTTCAGTTTCGCCGTCGCGCCGAACTACCTCGACATGTATCCCGAGATGCAGGTCACCGACCAGGCCAGGCAGGCCTTCGCGACGACACGCATCGGCGCGCTGGTCGGCGAGGGTCTCGCCAAGCGTTTCAACTGGAAGGTCGGGGACAAGATCCCGCTGCAATCGACGATCTTCCCGGACCGCAGCGGCAGCAAGAACTGGCAGTTCGAGATCGTCGGCCTGATCCATGCCGCGGACAAGAAGTCCGGCGGCTGGTACGACCAGATGTTCCTGCTGAACTGGAAGTACTTCGACGACACGACGCCCTACAACCAGGGCGCGGTCGGCTGGTACGTGACGCGGGTCGCGGACGCGAACCAGGCGGACCGCGTGGCCAAGGCGATCGACGCGATCTCGGCCAACTCGGACCATGAGACGCGCACGCAGACCGAGCAGGCGGCGATGGCCTCGTGGATGAAGCAGGTCGCGGACATCGGACTGATCGTCAGCTCGATCATGGGCGCGGTGTTCTTCACGCTGCTGCTGCTGTCGGGCAACACGATGATGCAGGCCGTGCGCGAGCGCACCAGCGAGATCGCGGTGCTGAAGACGATCGGCTTCTCCGGCCGCAGCGTGCTGGCGATGGTGCTGGCGGAGTCGGTGCTGCTGCTGGTGATCGGCGGCGTCATCGGCCTGGGACTGGCGAGTGTCATCGGGCCGGCCGTCAGCGCGGGCAGCGGCGGCACGCTGAACCTGCCGGCCGCCGGCTTGAACAGCTGGGCGACCGGCGTCGGACTGATGGTGCTGTTCGGCGTGATCGTCGGCGCGCTGCCGGCCTTGAACGCGATGCGGCTGAACATCACCGATGCACTGGCGGGGAGGGCCTGACCATGAAATTCCTGAAGAACCTGGGCTTGGTGCTGCTGCTGGTGCTCGTGCTGGTGGCGTGGGTGATGCTGCCGTGGGTCGGCGCGCTCGGCCTGGCCGTGCTGCTGGCGCTGTGGATGCTGTTGACGCGACGAGGCGCCCAGGCGCGCTCGGTGACCGGCGTCGGCGTGAGCACGCTGCCGCAGCGGATCGGCTCGTCGGCGGTGATCGTCGTGGGCATCGCGGGCGTGGTCGGCGTGCTGGTGGCGCTGCTGGCGATGGCCGAGGGCTATTCGGAGACGCTGCGCAAGTCCGGCAGCGAGGACACGGCCATCGTGCTGCGCGGCGCGTCTGCGGCGGAGGTGGCGTCCGTCATGACGCGCGACGACATCACGCAGATCGGGCAGGCGCCGGGCGTGGCGAAGTCCGCGAAGGGCGAGCCGCTGCTGTCCGCCGAGACGGTGGTCGCGGCCAACCTGCCGGTCAAGGGCACGAAGACCGACGAGGAGGGCAGTGTGCAGATGCGAGGCGTCGGGGACGAGGCCTTCGCGGTGCGGCCGCAGGTCAGGATCGTCGCCGGGCGCAAGTTCCAGCCGGGCCTGAAGGAGTTGATCGTCGGCCAGGGCGCCGCGCGTCAGTTCGAAGGCCTGGAGCCCGGCAAGCAGATCCGCCTGGGCAGCCAGATGTGGACGGTGGCCGGGGTGTTCGCATCGGGCGACTCGATGGAATCGGAGTTGTGGGCCGATGCGCCGGTGGTCGCCGAAACCTACCGGCGTGGTGCGAGCCGCAATTCGGTGACCGTGAAGCTGACCGATGCGAAGGCCTTCAAGGAGTTCAAGGCCGCGCTCGAAGCCAATCCGCAACTGAAGGTCGACGCGACGACGACGCTCGCGTTCTTCGCGAAACAGTCGGAGCAGATGACCAAGATCCTGCGCATCATCGGGATCGTGGTTGGGTCGATCATGGCGGTCGGTGCGGTGTTCGGCGCGTTGAACACCATGTTCGCGGCCGTCGCGACGCGGGCCCGCGAGATCGCCACCTTGCGCGCGATCGGCTTCCCGGGACTGCCGGTGGTGGTGGCGGTGATGCTGGAGACGATGCTGCTGGCTGCCCTCGGTGGCGTCATCGGCGGCGGGATCGCCTACCTGATCTTCAACGGGCACGCGGCATCGACGATGGCGGCCGGGTCCGTCGGCAAGCTGAGTTTCGAGCTGAGGGTCTCGGGCCAATTGCTGTGGGAGGGCCTGAAGTGGGCCTTGGCCATCGGCTTCATCGGCGGCCTGTTCCCCGCGGTGCGGGCAGCGAGCCTGCAGGTCACGACGGCGCTGCGCGAGTTGTGACGTGAAACGCCGGCCGGCGCTGGGAAGCATCGGCCGGCGTGAGTGCCGCCGCGGTCAGTTGAACGCGGCCAGCATCCTCTCCAGCGCGATCATGAACGGTTGATGCATCAGCGGCAGCGTCGCGACCAGACCGACCAGGCCGATGCTGACCGTCAGCGGGAAACCCACGGAGAACACGTTCAACTGCGGCGCTACGCGCGAGATGATGCCGAGCACGAGGTTCACGAACATCAGCATCGTGATCAGCGGCAGCGCGATCCACAGTCCCATGCGGAAGATTTCCGCACCCCACACCTGGGGCTGCGCGATCCGCAGGAAGCGGAAGGGCTCCTCGCCGACCGGGAAGGCCTGGAAGCTCTCGACCAGGGAGTTGATCAGCATCAGATGGCCGTTGATCGCGACGAACAGGAACGCCACCATCGAGCCCAGGAAGCGTGATGTCGACGTACCTTGCGAGCCCGTCGACGGATCGAAGAAGCCGGCGAAGTTCAGCCCCATCTGCAGACCGATCAGCTCGCCGGCGAATTCCAGCGCGGCGAACACGACCCGCACCGCGAAACCCATCGACAGCCCGATTAGCAACTGCTGCGCCGTCACCGTCAGGATCTGTGGCAACGAGTCGAGGGGGATCACCGGCATGGCCGGCAGCGACGGCTGTGCCGCCACCGCGATGAACAGCGCCAGCCCGATGCGCACGCGCGCCGGCACCTGGCGCTGACTGAAGACTGGCATCCCGGCGAACAGCGCCAGCGTGCGGATGAACGGCCACAGGATCGGATTGATCCAGGCGAGCAATTGCGCTTCGCTGAAGGAGATCATCGGGATCGGGGCCGTGGGATCTTGCGGCGGTGGCGGGGCAGGGCGGCGGCGTGCGCCTCAGCCCAGTGCCTGCGGGATGCTCTGCAGCGTGCGCTGGATGTATTCGACCAGCGTCGTGATCATCCACGGTCCGGCGACGGCCAGCACCAGCACGGCGGCGACGATCTTGGGCACGAACGACAGCGTCGATTCGTTGATCTGCGTCGCCGCCTGGAACACCGACACCAGCACCCCGACCGCCAGCACCGTCAGGAGGATGGGGGCCGCGACCATGAGCAGTACGTACAGTCCCTGCTGGCCGATGGAGAAGACCTGTTGAGCATCCATGACTTGTCCTTCGATTCGCCTCGGAACGGGCGGGCCGCTACTGCGCGAACGACGCCGCCAGCGATCCCAGCAGCAGATTCCAGCCGTCCGCCAGCACGAACAGCATCAGCTTGAACGGCAGCGACACCAGCACCGGCGACAGCATCATCATCCCCAGGCTCATCAGCACGCTGGAGACGATCATGTCGATCACCAGGAACGGGATGAAGATGAGGAACGCGATCTGGAACGCGGATTTCAGCTCGCTGGTCACGAAGGCAGGCACCAGTACGCGGAAGGGCACGTTCTCGGGCGCGACGGTGGGTTCGAGCTTGGCCAGCTTCGCGAACAGCGCGACGTCCGACTGACGCGTCTGCTTCAGCATGAAGCCCCGCATCGGCACCTGCGCACGGTCGAGGGCGACCTCGAAGCCGATCTGCCCGGCCTGGTAGGGCTGCCAGGCTTCGGTGTAGACGCGGTCCAGCGTCGGACTCATCACGAAGAAGGTCAGGAACAGCGACAGCCCGACGATCACCTGGTTCGGTGGCGCCGCCTGCGTGCCCAGCGCCTGACGCAGGAGCGACAGCACGATCACGATCCGCGTGAAGCCGGTCATCATCAGCAGCACGGCCGGCAGGAAGCCCAGCGCGGTGAAGAACAGCAGCGTCTGGATCGGCACCGAATAGCTGTTGCCGCCGGCACCCTGGCCGATGATCAGCGGCACGCTCGCAGGCGCGCCGCCCTGCTGGGCCCAGGCCGCGGCCCCGAGGCCACCGAGCGCGAGCACGCCGACGATGCCCAGCGCGCGCCGCGACAGCCGCGGACGGGGCTCGGGCAGGGCGGGGGAGGTCGAAGCGGTCATGCGCCGTTCCCGATCAGGCCGAAGTGCTGGAACCGGGGCCATCGGCGTGCCTGCCGCCCAGGCTGCGCTTGAGCATCGAGGAGAACGACGGTTGCGCCGCCTGCAGCGCCGCGCCGGCGTCGGCCTGCGGCGGCATCACATGCAGCGTGCGGATCTGCTGGCCGGTGATGCCGAGCACCAGCCATTGGCGGTCCTCGTTCTGGCCGACCTCGACGATCACGAGGCGCTGGCTCGGCGAGATCACCAGCTGCGCGACGGTGCGCAATTGCCCGCCCATCGCGCCACCGCCCAGCGGCGTGCGCTTGAGAAGCCAGAGCACGACCGGGATCAAGGCCAGGATGGCCAGGAACCAGAGCAGGGGGACGAGGCTGTTGTTCATGGCGTTGAATTATGCGTCCCTGAAACGCATCAGCCCCACCGGAGTGGGGCTGAGGGGTCAGGCCTTGCTGAGGCGCCGCATCCGTTCGGACGGCGTCACGATGTCGGTGAGGCGGATACCGAACTTGTCGTTCACGACCACGACCTCGCCCTGGGCGATCAGGTAGCCGTTGACCAGCACGTCCATCGGCTCGCCGGCCAGGGCGTCGAGTTCGACGACCGAGCCCTGCGCCAGCTGCAGGATGTTCTTGATCGGGATGCGCGTGCGGCCGAGTTCAACCGTGAGCTGGACGGGGATGTCCAGGATCATGTTGATGTCGCTGCCGGGCAGGTTGCCCGGTGTCGGCGAGAAGTTGGTGAAGGCCGCCGGCGCGACCTGCTCGGTCACCTGCTGCACTTCGGCCGCGACCTCGCTGCCGCCGCCGCCGGCTTCCGCCAGCGCCGCCGCCCATTCGGCGGCCATCGCGTCCTGTTCGTCCATCGGGGTGTTGTCAGCCATTGCGGGCTCCCAGCCAGCCGGCATCCGGGCCGGTCAGCATCTTTTCAATCTTGATCGAATACTTGCCGTTCGACGTGCCGTAATGGCAGTCGAACACCGGCACGCCGTCCACCTTGGCCTGGATGATCTGCTCCAGGTCCAGCTCGATGAAGTCGCCCGGCTTGAAGGCCAGCAGCTGTTCCACCGTCGCGGGGGCCTTGGCCAGCTCCGCCACCAGTTCGACCTCGGCCGACTGGATCTGGTGCTTGAGCAGGTTGACCCAGCGGCGGTCGGGTTCGCTCGAGTCGCCCTGCGTGGTGCTGTACAGCACGTCGCGGATCGGCTCCAGCGTCGAATACGGAATGCAGAAGTACACCGTGCCGCTGGTCTCGCCGATTTCCAGCGTGAACGACGTGGACACGATGATCTCGCTGGGCGTGGCGATATTGGCGAACTGGGGCTGCATCTCCGAGCGCTGGTACTCCAGCTCCAGCGGATAGATGCCCTTCCACGCCTTCGTGTACTCCTGGATGATCACTTCGACCAGGCGCAGGATCACGCGCTGCTCGGTGGCGGAGAAGTCCCGACCCTCGATGCGGGTGTGGAACTTGCCGATGCCGCCGAACAGCGAGTCGATCACCGCGAACACCAGCGTCGGATCGCAGACGATCAGCCCGCTGCCGCGCAGCGGCTTCACCGACACGATGTTGAAGTTGGTCGGGACCACGATCTCGCGCAGGAAGGCGCTGTACTTCTGCACCTTGATGCCGCCGATGGCCACTTCCGGGCTCTTGCGGATGAAGTTGAACAGCCCGATGCGGATGTTCCGCGCGAAGCGTTCGTTGATGATCTCCATCGTGGGCATGCGCCCACGGACGATCCGTTCCTGGCTCGCGAGGTTGTACTCGCGGATGCCACCGGTCTGGACCTCCTCGGCCTCGAGCTTCTGGCTCTCGCCGGTGATGCCCTGCAGCAGGGCATCGACTTCGTCTTGCGACAGGATCTGCTGATTCATCGCGCGCTCCTTGCTGTCCGGCCCGTCACTGCACGATGAAGGTCGAGAACAGGACCTGCGTCACCGGGCTCTCGACCTGGCGCTTCTTCTTCTTTTTCTTCTTCGGCGCGGCGTCCTCGTCCTCATCCTCGTCGTCGAGCTCGATGCCCATCGGACGCACGGCCTCGCGGCGGATTTCCTTGGCCGGCTTTTCCTTGCCTTCGGCGCTCAGCAGCTCGGCCGAGGTCTTGTGCGACAGCACCAGCAGCACGTTGTTGCGGATCGCCGGCATGTAGCCCTTGAGCTGGTCCGCGAACTTCGCATCGTTCACTTCCAGCGTGATGCCGATCTGCGCGAAGCGGTCGACTTCCTTGTCGGCCAGGTTCACCGTGAACGGGTCCAGCGGGACGAAGGTCGGCGGGGTGCCCGGCTTGGCGTGGGCGGCGGCCGCGGGCTTCTCCTCGGCGGCGGCGCCGTCCTCGTCGTCGGCATGCGACTTCTTCTTCATCATCAGCAACGCGGCGACGCCCACCAGCACCACCACCAGGACGATGGCGACGATGATGATCAGCTTCTTCTTGCCGCCGCCCTTGACGGCGGCGTCGTTGCCTGCGGCGGCTGTGGCCATGGGCGCTCCGGTGATGAAAAAGAGGGAAGTTGGCGGGGAACCGGACCTGACGACCCGGCAATGTCTCCCATTGTGAAGCGCCGCCCGAGCGCTCAACGCGCGAAAAGGCGGCGGATTCCGGTCAGACTCGCGGACAGTCAGGCGTACAGATCGACCAGGCCACGCGGTGCGGAGCGGCGCTCCGACCGGCCGCCGGCGGCGATTGCGCCGTCATCGTCCGAGCCTTGCCCGCGCCCGCCCCGGCGGCCATTGCCGTTCGAGGCGCCGTCAGCGGATCCATCACCACGATTCTGGCCGCCGCTGGACTGCGACTGGGCGAACACCCCACCACCGCTCAGGGTCAAGCCCTGGGCCTGGAGGGCGGCTGCCAGGTCCGGCAGGCTCCGTTCCAGCACTTCGCGAGTCGCGGCGTGCTGGGCATGGAAGTTCACCTGCGCCTGCTGGCCGTCGAGCTGGATGTTGATCGACACCGGCCCCATGTCGGTCGGGTTGAGCTGTAGCTGTGCCTCGTGCACGCCGTCCTGGATGAGCAGGCTGACGCTGGCAGACAGTTCCGGCGCGAATTCGGGGCTGTCCAACGGCTGGCTGAGCGGGACGCTGGGGGCCTGGGCCGCCGACGTCGCATCGGCCCCGGAGGTGCCGGACGCGGCGCCGGTCTGCTGCGCCGCGGCCAGCAGCGCTTCGAAGCTCGGCTGCGGCCCCTTGGCGGCGCCATCGCCCATCGAGATCTCGTGCGCGCCGCCGGAGGCGGCTTGCAACGCCTCGGTCCGGGTGGTCTTGTCGGTGCCATCGGCCGCGCCGGCGGTGCCTGCGGCCGCCTGGCCCAGTTCACGCTGGAGCTGCTGGCGCTCGCGCAACGCGTCGCCGGTGGTGGGCTGCTTGCCATGCGCATGCGCGCCGCCGGGCAGGGCGGCCGTGCCCGCCTCGTCACCTTCTGTCGCGGCGGTCCCGGCGCGCGGAGTGGCCCTGGCTTCGGCGGGCGCTTCGCCGCGCAGCATCGCCAGGATCTGCTCAGCCGTCGAGGCGGCGCTGTCCTTCGCAGCCTTGGCGTCCTGCTTGTCCTGGTCGTCGCCATCCTTCGCATCGATGCGTTCGGCGTCCTTGCCGCCGGCGGCATCGGCCCGGGCGGTGTCCTGGGGGGCGGTCGCCTCGGCCGCGTCGGCGACGTCCGCCGCCTCGGCGGTATTCGCCGGATCAGCCTTCGTGGCACGGGACGCGGTCTTGGCATCCTCGGCCTTGTTCGCGCTGCTGCGGGCGGCGGCATTGCGCGCGGCCAGCTTGCTCTCGTCCCTGGCGGCGGTGTTCTCGGGCGTTCGAGCGGGCGCAGAGGCGGGCTTGGGCGGCTGAGCCGACTCCTGGCGCTGTGCCTGCTGCTGGGCTTCCAACTGCCGGGCCTGCTGCTGCGTTTGTGCCTGTTGGCTCGCCAACTGCTGCGACTGCAGCTGGGCCATGGTCGTCTTGGCCGATTGCGCCGACTGATTCTGCAGCTGCTGATTGCTCTGGTTGAGCAGGCGGGAGAAGTCCGCCGACGCGCCGTCCTTGCGGCCGGTATACGCGGGGTTGTTCGCGCCAAGGCCGCCAAGGGCGCCCGGCATCGGAGTCGTGTTCTGGATCTGCGTCATGGCGAGGGAGGTTCCGGGAGGACCGGGTCGCGATCAGGCGACCAGTCGGGACATCGGATTGCCGCCGCGCGAAGCCGCACGGGCGGCCTGCTCGTCGGTGGCGCGCTGTTCCTGGCGCATCTGGCTGCGCAGCGTTTCGGCGCGACGGCGCTCGATCAGCTTGCGCACCGACGCGACCCGCAGTTCGCGCTCCCGGAGCAGGTCGCGGGCGGCGGACAGGCGCTGGTCGGCGTAGTCGGCGATGCCGCCTTGCTGGCCGATGGCCTGGTCCAGCCGCTGGCCGAAGTTCTGATAGCAGCCCAGCAGTTGCACGGTCGTCCGTTGGGCAAATTCCTGCGACCAGCGGGTGCGGTAGTCCGTGCGGTACTGCGCTAGCTGGTCATGCTGGTTGCGCGCCGCGTTCGCACGCGACTGCGCGTCCTGCAGATGACGCAGCGCTTCATCGCGCTCGGCCTCCGCGCGTTCGAGGAGAACGTTCAGGGCCTGCAGATTGGAACTACTCATATCGATGACCTCGCTCTACGGATGTCGGCAGCTATCCCGCAAAGTTAAGTGTGGCGGTCAACTGATTGAGGCAATCGTTCAAAGAAGCGGGGGAATGCATGTCTTGTTGAAGCAATCGGTCCATGTCGCCGTGCAGGCGGACCGCCATGTCCAACTCGGGATCATGGCCGGGCTGATAGGCGCCCAGCTGGATCAGGTCGCGCGCCTTGTTGTACTTCGCGAGCAATTGCCGGAAACGGCGCGCCAGTTCGACATGGCGCTTGTCGGCCACGCTGGTCATGACGCGCGAAATGGACCGTTCCACGTCGATCGCAGGGTAGTGCCCACTCTCCGCCAACTCGCGGCTGAGCACGATGTGGCCGTCCAGGATGCCTCGGGCGGCGTCGGCGATCGGGTCCTGCTGGTCGTCGCCTTCGGACAGCACGGTGTAGAAGGCGGTGATCGAGCCTTCGCCGGCCAAACCGTTGCCGCTGCGCTCCACCAGTTGCGGCAGCTTCGCGAAGCAGGAAGGCGGATAGCCCTTGGTCGCCGGCGGTTCGCCGATGGCGAGGGCGATCTCGCGCTGCGCCATGGCGTAGCGGGTGAGCGAGTCCATCAGCAGCAGCACGTGCTGGCCGCGGTCGCGGAAGTGCTCGGCGATCGCGGTGGCATAGGTCGCGCCCTGCATCCGCAGCAGCGGCGGTGCGTCGGCTGGGGCGGCGACGACGACGCTGCGGCGCAGGCCTTCCTCGCCGAGGATGTCCTCGATGAATTCCTTCACTTCCCGGCCGCGCTCGCCGATCAGGCCGACGACGATGACGTCCGCCTGCGTGTAGCGGGCCATCATGCCCAGCAGCACCGATTTGCCGACGCCGGTGCCGGCGAACAGGCCCAGGCGCTGCCCCCGGCCGACGGTCAGCAGCGAGTTGATGGCGCGCACGCCCGTGTCCAGCGGACGGCGGACCGGGTCGCGGTCCATCGCGTTGATCGGGCGGCGGACCATGGGTTCATCGCGGATGTCGGCCAGCGGGCCGCGGCGATCGATCGGTTGGCCCTGCGGATCGACGACGCGACCCAGCAGGCCGTCGCCCATCGGCAGATGCAGGCCGCGATCCTCGTCGCGCCGCCAGGGATGGCGTTCCTCGCCGAGCACGGGGCCGTGCAGGGCCGCCGGTCGCGGCAGCACCATCGCGCCGCTGGACAGGCCCTGGATCTCGTCGGTCGGCATCAGGTAGGCGCGGTCGCCGGAGAACCCGACCACCTCCGCCGTGACCGGACGCTGCCCGCGACGCGGCGAGGCGGCGGTCGAGGGCATGTGGATCTCGCAGACCGACCCGACCGGCACCTTCACGCCGGTGGCTTCCAGCACCAGGCCGGCGACGCGCACCAGCTTGCCCTGCGGCTCAATCGGCGGCGCATTGCCGGCGAAGGCCTGCAGGTCGTCGAAATACTGGCGCCAGCGGTCGGTGCGTGCGCTCATGACTCGCGGTCCTCGGGCGCGCCCTGGTTCGCTCCATGGGGCAGGCCGCCGTACTGGCTCGGCGTGGGCTCGAGGCGGAAGTCCAGCCGCGCATCACGTTGTTCATCGGCGGCGCTGCGGCGGTTCTCCCAGACGGAGGTCTGGCCCAGCGCGCCGACCGCCGATTGCCAGCGCGCCGGCAGCGAGGCGTCGACGCTGCAGATGTCGGCGTCGACCTTGACGCCGCCGCGGGCGATCGTGGGATCGGGGATGACCTGCGCCTCGCGGGCGCGCAGTTCCTGGCCGGCGCCGTCCAGCACCAGCGGGAGGTCGTCGGGGTGCACGCGCACGCGCACGTGGCGGGCGTTGATCAACAGTGCTTCAACGGCGTCATGCGCCACCTTGGAGACGAGCTCCGGCGCCGTTTCCAGTTCATTGCGGACGACCTGGCGAGCCAGTTCGACGGCCGTGCGCGCCAGTGCGTCGGCCATGTCCTGTTCCATCGCGGACAGGTCCTGGTCGAAGCTCGCGACCAGTTGTCCGACCTGGGCGCTGATCTGCTTGGCGAAGCTCTGCTTGAAGGCGTCGAGCGCCGCCATGCCGTCGCGGTAGCCGTCCTGGTAGCCGGTCTGCCGGGCCTGCTGCAGCAGCTCCTCGATGCTGGGGCCGGGCGGCGGGGGCGGGGGGCGGCGGTTCGACCGGGGCGGGCGCGGTGACAGCCGGACGGCGCGGCGCGGCGCCGCCTTCGAGGGCGCCGGGATTCCACGCAGCGAAGCCGGACAGCTCCTCGCGCGGAATGATGCGGCCATAGGTGCTGCCGCGCTGCTGATCGCCGTCGGCGCGAGGCGGTGGCGGAACTTGGCGGGGTGGGCGGGTGACCATCGGTGCGGGTATCCGTCGGCGGTAGGGTCGACCAGCGTATTACAGGAACTGGTCGTCGCCGCCGCCGGCGAGCACGATCTGGCCCTCGTCGACGAGACGCCGGACGACTTTGAGGATTTCCTTCTGCTCGGCCTCGACCTCGGAGAGACGGACCGGACCGCGAGAATCCAGGTCCTCGCGCAGCGTTTCGGCGGCGCGGGTGGACATGTTGCGGAAGATCTTCTCGCGCAGTTCCGGCCCGGCGCCCTTGAGCGCGACGATGAGCGATTCGGACTGCACTTCCTTGAGGATGGCCTGGATGCCGCGGTCGTCGATCTTGTCCACGTCGTCGAACGTGAACATGTTGTCCATGATCTTCTGTGCCAGGTCGGAGTCGGCCTCGCGGATGTAGTCCAGCACCGAAGCCTCGACGCTGGTGCCCATCATGTTGATGATCTCGGCCGCGGTCTTGACGCCGCCCAGGTTGGACTTCTTCATGCGCTCGCCGCCGGCCAGGATCTGTCCCATGACCTCGTTGAGATCCTTCAGCGCCATCGGCTGGATGCCGTCCAGCGTGGCGATGCGGATCAGCACCTCGTTGCGCTGGCGCTCGGTGAAGACGCGCAGTACCGAACTGCTCTGGTCGAAGTCCAGGTGCGACAGGATGGCGGCGACGATCTGCGGATGCTCGTTGCGCAGCAGTTCCGCGACCCGAACCCGGGTCCATCCACTTCAGCGATTCGATCGAGGAGACGTCCGAGCCCTGCAGGATGCGGTCCAGCAGCAGGTTGGCCTTGTCCTCGCCCAGCGCCTTGCGGAGCACCGAACGGACGTACTCGTCGGTGTCGCTGACCAGGGTGCTCTGGGTCTCGGCGACGAGGTCGAACTTGTCCAGCACGCGCTCGACGCGCTCGCGCGGCACGACCTTCATCTTGGCGATGGTCTCGCCGAGCTTCTGCACTTCCTTGGGCGCGAGGTGCTTGAAGACCTCGGAGGCTTCTTCCTCGCCCAGCGACATCAGCAGGATGGCTGCGTCTTCTACGCCTTTGTCGTCCATGGTGGTGTCTCGCTATCGATCCGGGTGGGCGTACTGGTCGGCGGTGCTCAGCGGCGGCCGCCGGCGGGGGCGGCTGTTTCCAGCTCCTCGCCGTTGACCCAGGCGCGCATGATGTTGGCCACGGCGATCGGGTTCTCCTTGGCCAGCAGGCGGGCGCGCTCCAGCTTGTCGTTCGAGATCGGCGCCTCCAGGGCCGGCAGGCCGCCGGGACCGCGCGGACCGCCGAGCGCCAGCTGTTCGTCCTCCACCACGCTGAGCGCGTTGTTGCTGGCAGTGTCGTCCTTCTGTTCGACGGGCGGCGGGAAAGCCGCCTTGAGAGCAGGGCGAACCAGCCCGAACACGGCGATCAGCGCGACCAGCACCAGGGCGGCGGGCACGGCAAAGTCGCGGGCGACGTCGCGCAGCCACGGTTGCTGCCACAGCGGCACGTCGGCGTTCTCGATCTTGTCGGAGACGAACGGGGCGCTGAGCACCTTGACCGAGTCGCCGCGATCCTGCGAGAAGCCCAGCGCTTCCTTGACGAGGGAGTCCAGCTTCTGGATCTCGTTCTCGGACAGCGGCTGGCTGGAGGTCTTGCCGTTCTTGTCGGTGACGGTCTTCTGGTTCACGACGACGGCGGCGTTCAGGCGACGGATCTGGCCGATCGCGTTGCGGGTGACGCGCACGGTGCGGTCGAGTTCGAACTGCGTGTCGTTGTTGCGGCGCAGGTTCTGCGTGCCGCCGGACTGCCCGGCCGGCTGCAGTTGCTGGGCCTGGCCGTTGATCGGCGCGGCGGCCTGCGGCGGAACCTGGTTGGTGGTCGCGCCGGGCACGCCGGTGGGCACGCCGGCGGTGCCGCCGGATTGCTCTTCGGAGGTCAGGCGGCGCACGCTGCTCTGCGTGTTCGGGCCCTGGTTGGGCTTGTATTCCTCGGCGGTCGACTCGACCTGGCTGAAGTCGACGTCGGCGGTGACCGTCGAGCGCAGGTTGTCGCGGCCAACCATCGGCTCGAGCAACTCGGCGATCCGCTTGTTCAAGTTGGCTTCGATCTGCTGCTTGTACTGGAGCTGCTGGCTGTCCAGGCCGATGGCGTTGCCGTCCGGGTTCTGGGAGAGCAGGGCGCCCGTGCTGTCAAGCACGCTGACGGCTTTGGGGTTCAGTTCCGGCACCGACGAGGACACCAGGTGGACGATGCCGGCGATCTGGGCGCGGTCCAGCGTGCGGCCGCCGCGCAGCGTCAGCATGACGGAGGCGCTGGGCTTCTGCTGCTCGCGGAAGAAGCCGTTCTGCTGCGGCATGGCCAGATGGACGCGCGCGTCGGCGACGTCGGCCATGGCGGTGATGGTGCGGGTGAGCTCGCCTTCGAGCGCGCGCTGGAAGTTCAGGCGCTCGTTGAAGGCGGTCTGGCCGATGGACTGCTTGTCCATCAGTTCGAAACCGACGACGCCGCCCTTGGGCAGGCCGGCCGAGGCCAGCTTCATGCGCAGGTCGTAGACCTGGCTGGCGGGGACCATGATGACGCCGCCCGGGTCATTGCGGTAGGGCACGTTCAACTGCGCGAGTTGAGCGATGACGGCGCCGCCATCCTTGTCGGACAGTCCGGAGAACAGCGGCCGGTAGTCGGGCTTGGCCGTCATCATCGACATCGCCACGATGACCGCCAGCAGCGCGGCCACGCCGCCGCCGAGCATCATCTTGCTCTTCGTGGGCATTGCCGCCAGGCGGGCGGGCAGGCCGGCCGGCTTGGCGGTCTGCTGCACCTCGGGGAGTCCGGCGGCGGGGCTGCTCAGGGCGTTGTCCATGGGGCGGTGGTGTACGGCTGGTGTCGAACGGAGTACCCAGGCGGACGCCTCGGCACAGGTCTGGATTATTTCGATCGGAGCCCTCAAGAATGGTGGAACAGGCCGAAGAAGGCCCCCCAGTTCGGAGCTATGGACGGCGCGTGGATCCGTACGATGCGTTCCGTGGACCTGAAACTCAAACCCTTCGACTTCGCCAACGCGGTGGCGCGCGCCGGCCTGACCCCCCAGGGTCAGCCGGTCGCCAAGGCCGCGTCGGGCGGCACGAGCTTCGCGGATGCGATGAGCTCGGCGTTGAAGTCCGTCAGCACGCAGCAGAACGAGGCGTCGCGGTTGCAGCGGGAGGTTCAGCTGGACAATCCGACCGTCAGCCTCGAAGAGACCATGGTCGCCATGCAGAAGGCGCAGATCGGTTTCCAGGCGACGCTGCAGGTCCGCAACCGGCTGGTGTCGGCCTACTCGGAAATCATGAACATGCAGGTCTGAACGGCTTCGCTGCCTGCAGCAGCGCCGCGCGAACGAAAAAGCCGCCTCTGGGGCGGCTTTTTGCATTCCTGGATCGAACGATCAGAGGCTGCGACGCATCAAACGTTCGCGCTTCTGCGCCTGGTCAATGAAGATCTGAAGCGCGCGGGCCGCGTTAGGCGACAAGGAGACGAAGGCGCAGCCCGCCTGGCGCGGCGCGCCCTGTTCGGCGTCCGACATGTGCTGGATCCGCAGGAGCGTGGAAAAGCTGACTTCGCGCTCAAGTTCCAGGGTCCCGCCGATTTCCTCGCCCGCCTGAGGGACGGGGACGACGTTGGCCGGCCACTGCAGTGCGACGCCGCCGGCGCTCACGTTCATGACGCGGATGCGGGGAAGGGCCGGGTCGGCCAGCTTCAGCGCCGGATACAGCTGCCCGGCGGACGCGACCCGATAGGCCTGGCGCCGCTGGAAGCGGTAGAGCCGCAGCGGCACCGGCGAGCGCAGCACCTCGGCGCCGTCGCCGCGGATGGCCACCAGCCCCGAGACGTCGAACTGCAATTTGATCTTGTCCAGGAAGGCCGTCGCCACCAACTCGTCGCTGGCCAGCACCGGCGCGAGCGTGCCGCCGACCTGCGGCGCTTCCATCGTCAGCATCCCGTGCGGCGTGTCCAGCGCCCGCAGCACCGTGTGGATCGCCTCGCCGTCCGGCGTCGACAGCTGGATGCGCGCCTGCGACTGCAGCAGCTCGCGCAGCCAGTTCATGATCTCGCCGGGCGCGTCCATCCGGAAATCGGTGTCCGCAGCGTCGGGGGGGCTCGGGGATAGCTTCAGGTCGCTCAAGGCCAGCATCCGGCAGGATTCGGTGGAAAAATTCTCTCGCATCCCCAAGGAAACGCCGCGCCGACCCCATGCGTTCAAGGGGCCGGTCGCGGCGCCGTCGTGAGTCCGGAACCCGCTTGCGTGACCGATGTCTCGGATCGCGGAGGCGCTCGGACGAGGAACCGATCAGCGTGCCGATCAGTGGACCGTCTTGGACTTGCCCTTCATCAGCTGGTCCAGATCTTCCAGCCACGGCTCGGCCAGGTGGCGGATCTCGGCGTCGTTGACCAGGATGCGCTGCATGATGCGCGTCTTGAGCTGCGCTTCGTCCGGGCCCAGGTTCTGGCTGGAAGCCGCATGCTTGAGCTGCGAGATCAGCAGCACGCAGGCGCCTTCGAGCTTCACCACTTCGTCCCAGTTGCCCGAACGGGCGGCGCTCAGCATGTCGGCGCTGGCTTGTTCGATGGCTTCGTAGTAGCTCAACAGTTGGGTGCTCATGAGGCGGTCCGGGGTCGGGGCGGCTTGGGCGGCGGAGGTCTGGGGCTTGGCGGTGTACTTGGACATGGAACTTCTCAAGTCGTCAGGCGGAAGGGGGTGTCCCGGGGCTCAGGCCGCGGCACGTTGGTCGGCGGCGGTCGGGGCGATGCTGGCCCAGGCCTCCTTGATCGGTTGCAGCAGCTTCACGCATTCCTCGATCGCGACATCGTCGCTGCGCAGGTTCGCATAGGTCAGCCGCGTGCAGATGTAGGCATACAGGTCGCGCAGGTCCAGGGCCAGTTCGCCCGATTCCAGATTCAGGGCCGCCTTCAGGCCTTCGTCCAGGATGCGGACCGCACGGCTCAGGCTGCGGTTCTTCACTTCGACATTGCCGGAGCGGATCGCGCCGATGGCTTGCGTCATCGAATCGAACGCGCCGTCCAGCAGGAGGCTCACCAGCCGATGCGGCGAGGCCGTCATCACGTCCGTTTCGACGCCGACGCGGTTGTACATGCTGCTGGCGCGCTGACCGTGGGAGGCGAAGGGGGAGGAGTTGCCGTACATGATTGTTGCTGCGGTGTGCTGAAGTGCTTGAATCAGTTTTCGGCCCCCGCTGGCCCAACTTGAGCCTCCCCCGTGTCGAATTTGTCTCGAAATTCTGCTCGTGTGAAGAAAAAGGAAAGCCTCCGTGAGGAGGCTTGTCGGCGCCCTTTTCGAAGCGCCGGAGAAGGGCGGTGGCGACGGTCCTGTTCCGACCGCGACCGCGACCGCGGTCGTCGCGTCAACTGCTGCTGCTGATCATGCTGGTGATCTTGTTGACGTAGCTCTGCAAGTCGTTGAGCTTGGCCATCTGCGTGTCCAGCGCCGTGTACTGCGCGCGCAGGCGCTTCTCGTAGGCGTCGGCACGGTCGTCGAGTTCGTCCACGCGCTTGCCGTTGGCCGTCACTCGAGACTGCAAGCCGGTGGTCCGGGTCGTGATCGAGCCGTCGAAGCCGGTCACCTGGTCGGCGAAGGCGCGCCAGCGCGTGGCCATGCCGTTGTTGTTCGGGTCGCTGCTGTCCACACCCATGAACAGGTTCTTCAGATCGCCCATGCTGCCCAGCGCGCTGGTCAGCTTGGTGTCGGTGACCTTCATCGTGCCGTCCGCGCCGATGTCCACGCCGATGTCCGATAGCCGGCCGAACTGGCCGCCCAGGGTGCTGCCCGAGGCGGTGATGTTGCGCAGCTGGCTCTGCAGGCCGACCGCCGTGCTGTCGCCCTGAAGCGTGCCAGCGGTCTTGTTGGCATCGTCGTACTTGGTGTCGTTGCGCATCAGCGTCATGAGGCTGTTGTACGACGTGACGAAGTCATTGATCGCCTTCTTGACGCTGTCCTTGTCCTGGCCGACGGTGATCGTGGACTGCGCGGGAATGATCGTCGCGCCCGTGGGATCCGACGGATCCTTCGTGCCGCCCTTGAGCAGGTTGATCGTCAGGCCGTCCACGGCGCCTTCGATGTTGTTGGAGGCGGAACTGATCGCCAGGCCGTTGACCGTGAGGTTGGCATTCTTGGCCGCGGTGTTCTGCGTCATCGACGTGACCGAGGCCGTCAGGTCATACGCCAGCGCCGACAGGCCATTGGCGTCCGAGCCGTTGCCGTCGTCGTCGGCGGTGGTGATGCGAAAGCCGTTCGCCTCGCCGGTGTCCTTGGATCGGATCACCAGACGCTGACCGTTGGCGTCGGTCACGACCGAGGCGAGCACGCCCGCACCCGAGCCGTTGATCTTGTCGCGGATGCTGGACAACGTGTCGGTGGCCGAGATGGAGACGCTCACCGGCGACGCGCCGTTCTTGCCGGTGAAGGTCGAGTTGTCCGAACTCCATTGACCCAGTTCAATCGTCATCGACCCCGACCCGACCGTCGCGTTGGTCGCGAAGGCCTTGCTCGACAACGACTGCGGCGAGGCGAGGTTGGTCACGCTCAGCGCGTAGGAGCCTGCGCCCGAACCGGCGCCGGCAATGACGGTCGCCATGCTCGTGTCGGAAGAGGTGGCGGTGAGCGCGGCCCAGGTGCTGGGATTGGCCAGCTTGGCGGCTGCGTCGCGCATCGCGCTGAAGGCACTCTTGATCTTTCCGTATTCGGAGATCTGCGTCTTGATCGTGTCGGTGCGCGTCTGCAGGTCGGTGATGGGCTGCTTTTCGAGCGAGACCAGCTTCGTGACGATGCTCTCGACGTCCAGGCCGCTGCCGAGACCTGCCGAAGTAATGGATGCCATCGTTGCGATCTCCTGTGACCCTGGCCACTGTTGCCGGATTTCCTCGTCGGAAACCCCATGCGCGACAGGGCCTCGCGTGAACCGCGTGAGGCCCTGTCCTGCATATCGGCGCCCCTCGCACCGACTTTAGGACGGCGACCCGGGGATTGATTGCGTTTTTCTTATCAGCCCTTGAGCAGCGACAGCACTTGCTGCGGCAACTGGTTCGCTTGCGCGACCATCGCGTTGCCCGCCTGCTGCAGGATCTGCGCGCGGCTCAGGTTGGACGTTTCCACCGCGAAGTCCGCGTCCATGATCCGGCTGCGGGCGGCGGTCTGGTTCTCATAGGCCACCTGCAGGTTGGAGATCACCGCGTCGAAGCGGTTCTGCGTCGCGCCGAGCGTCGCGCGCTGGCTGTTGACGGTGTCCAGCGCGGTGTCGATGTTGGCCACGACGGCGGCGATCGCCGCTGCATCCGCCGTGCGGTCGATGACGGCCCGGCCCGTGCCGTTGGCGTCCTGGCCGGCGACGTTGGTGATCGTCGCATCTTCCGACATGTTCGGCGTGGTGACCGTGATCTCGTCGTTGGACGTCGTGTTCGGGCCGACCTGGAAGGTCTGCGGCGTCGACGCGTCCTGCCCGAGGATGTACTTGCCGTTGAAGGTCGTCCCCGCGGTGACGCGCTGGATTTCCTTGGCGAGCTCGCCGAACTCCTTGTCCAGCGAATCCTTGTCGCTGTCCGCGTTGGTCGCGTTGCGGGCCTGGATCGCCAGTTCGCGCATCCGCTGCAGCGAATCGGCCACCTTGCCCAGCGCGCCTTCCGCGGTCTGCGACAACGAGATGCCGTCGTTGGCGTTGCGCATCGCCACCGTCATGCCGCGAGCTTGCGCGTTCATGCGTTCGGCGATCGCCAGGCCGGCGGCGTCGTCCTTCGCGGAGTTCACCCGCAGGCCCGACGACAGGCGCTGCATCGAGGTCGCCAGCGACGACTGCGATGAGTTCAGATTGCGTTGCGCGTTCAGCGAGGCAATGTTGGTGTTGATGGTCTGTGGCATTGATGCACTCCTGCGGAGATCCTGTCCTGGCTGCGATCCCGGTTAGGTGGGTCGGTTCCCGACCTCACCCGCGGATCCTCGCTGCGCCATCGCAGTCATTGTTTGGATCTGCCGGTTGGACCGGTGGTCGAGCGTTACTACGTGCTCGATGGTTCCCATTGTGCGAAACGTGCTTCAACGCCGATTGGCCGATTAGCGGGCGGAAAACCGGCCATTAACCAACCAATAAAAGAAGGCCCCGCATCGGTCCCGGAGGGGCGATGCGGAGCCTTCGGAGGCCCGGCCACGAAGGCCGGTGCTTGAGGAGTCAACCGATAGAAGGGGATCAGCTGCGCAGCAGCGACAGCACCTGTTGCGGGAGCTGGTTGGCCTGCGCCACCATCGTGTTGCCGGCCTGCTGCAGGATCTGCGCGCGGCTCAGATTGGCCGTTTCCGCGGCGAAGTCGGCATCCATGATGCGGCTGCGGGCGGCGGTCTGGTTCTCCACCGAGACCTGCAGGTTGGAGATGATCGCGTCGAAACGGTTCTGCGAGGCGCCCAGGATCGCGCGCTGGCCGCTGACCGTGGTGATGGCAGCGTCGATGTTGTCGATCACGGTCTTCAGCGCGTCGGGCGTCGAGGCGTTGTCGATCACGCCGCCGGTGACTGCGGTGATCGTCGCATCGTTGGTCATGTTGTTGGTGATCACGTCGACCGAGTCGTTGGCGCTGGTGTTGGCGCCGATCTGGAAGGTCTGCGTGCCGGCGTCGTTGCCCAGGATGGACTTGCCGTTGAAGGTCGTGCCGCCGATGACGCGGCCGATTTCCTGACCCAGCTGGGCGTATTCCTTGCCGATCGAATCCAGGTCGGTCGTCGTGTTGGTCGCGTTGCGGGCCTGCACCGCCAGTTCACGCATGCGCTGCAGCGAGTCGCCCACTTTGGACAGCGCGCCTTCAGCGGTCTGCGCCAGAGAGATGCCGTCGTTGGCGTTGCGCACCGCGACGTTCATGCCACGGACCTGGGCGTTCATGCGCTCGGCGATCGCCAGGCCGGCGGCGTCATCCTTGGCGGAGTTGACACGCAGCCCCGAGGACAGGCGCTGCATCGACACCGACAGCGACGACTGCGAGGACGACAGGTTGCGCTGGGCGTTGAGCGATTGCAGGTTGGTGTTGATGATCTGAGCCATGATTCATTCCTTCAAGTTTCAAAGACCTTCTGGCGGTCTCGGCGGACGGTTGATTAATCGTCCGACTGAGCCGGACCACGTGGCCCTTGCTGTTGAATTGCGGACCCGTTGATGCAGTTATCGGGACGCGCAGGAATGGACTTGAGGCCTTCTTGAAAAGAAAGCTTGCAACGCCCCGTGGCGGGCGTGAAGAAGTGGCGGGAGCCACTGTGGGCGGGCTCTTGCGGCACGCCGGTGTCAAACGCCTTCCCGGCCGATTTCTGGGCCGGCGCGGGAGGCCATTTGGTACGAAGCCTTCTTGAGGCCTGGCGCGGGCTCTCCACGGGGCATGGGGCGTCCCTCCGGGAACCCCAAGCCCCATTCCGGCCCCACCCTCGCTCGTTGACTTCTCTTTTCACACCCCGGCCGTGCTGGTGATGCGAAAAGAGAAGGGGACCGCGTCCCCTTCGAGGTTCTGGGGATCCGCCGGCGGCTGGCGTCGACGGAATTCTCTTCGTCCTATCAGCGCAGCAGGGCCAGCACTTGCTGGGGAGCCTGGTTGGCCTGGGCGATCATCGCGTTGCCGGCCTGTTGCAGGATCTGCGCACGGCTCAGGTTGGCGGTTTCCGAGGCGAAGTCGGCATCCATGATCCGGCTGCGGGCGGCGGTCTGGTTCTCGACCGAGATCTGCAGGTTCGACACGATCGCGTCGAAACGGTTCTGCGAGGCACCCAGCTTCGAACGTTCGCCCGAGACCGTCTTGATCGCCGAGTCGATGTTGTCGATCACGGTGGCCAGGTCGGTCGTCGTCGAGGCGTTGGTGATCGCGCCGCTGGTCACGCCGGTGATGGTCGTGTCCGTGGTCATGTTGGTCGTCGTGACGTCGACCGAGTCGTTGGCCGTCGTGTTGGCGCCGATCTGGAAGGTCTGCGTGCCGGAGTCGCCTGCCAGGATGGCGCGGCCGTTGAAGGTCGTGCCGCCCAGGACGCGCTGGATTTCAGAGCCCAGCTGGGCATATTCCTGACCGATCGAGTCCAGGTCGGTCGTCGTGTTCGTGGCGTTGCGGGCCTGCACCGCCAGTTCACGCATGCGCTGCAGCGAATCACCCACCTTGGAGAGCGCGCCTTCAGCCGTCTGCGACAGGGAGATGCCGTCGTTGGCATTGCGCTGGGCGACGTTCATGCCGCGGACTTGCGAGTTCATGCGGTCGGCGATCGCCAGACCGGCGGCGTCGTCCTTGGCGGAGTTGACGCGCAGACCCGAAGACAGGCGCTGCATCGACGTGGCCAACGAGGTGGCGCTGGTGCTGGTGTTGCGCTGGGCGTTGAGCGACAGCAGGTTGGTGTTGATGACTTGGGCCATGATTGCTCCTAACAGCTATACGTAAATACCGGCAAAAGCGCCGAACCACACATGAGCGCCTGAGTCCTCCGATCCTCCGACCCGCCGTGAGGCGAACCGGTCGAGGATCTCGGATGCTCCTGCTGAACCGCCCGGGCCATTTCCCGGTTCGGTCCCAGTCCGACGCTAGTCAACCGTTGCCGTCCCACCCCTCATCGGAAGCCAAGAACGTCAGGCCTTCTAACCGGACCACGTGCCGCCTGCCTGCTTCGACCTGCTAGCAAGACTGCTTGTCTTTGCTTGCCTGTCGCTGCGTTCAGCAGCCCCGTTGTGTTGGTTATCGGGCCCCTCTCCTTAGAACTTGAGGGCAATTTGTCAAGACTTGTGATCCGGGAGATAAGCAGGCCTTGCAACGCGTTGTTTGTCGTTTGACTTCGACCCGGACTCGTGCCGGGTGTCGGTCTGGCGACGGACATGGGGGTATCTACGGCCTGAATGCGGCGGGATTGAGGGGGAATGCCGGCGCTTTTCGTGTGCTCGATCACGGGGGCGCCCCCCTAAAGTCTGCCTCCTGGCGATGCCGACTTGCGGGATCGCCGCTTCCGCCACCTTCGCCGGGACCGGTCTCGGCTCGAGACCGGACTCGATCGACGAGTCCCAACGACCATGGAGAGGTCTATGCCACTGCAAGCGCAAACCGAGGCACGGTCCACCGTGTCGATGATCGACGCGTCGATCGAGGAACAATGTCACGGAACGATCCGTCCGGGATCCAGCGAGGCTCGCCTGCTGCTGGCCCAGGCGCGCAACGCCGCCTATGCGCAAGCCGCGCAGGGGCGCATCGGCGACGGCGTCGCGCTGCTCTACAACGCGCTGGAGATGGCGCCGATGAGCGTCGACCTGCTGTCCGACGTCGGCGCGCTGCTGCTGGCCGCGGGGCAACTGAGCGACGCCGCGTTGTATGCGCATCGTGCGGTGGAGCTCTCGCCGCAACATGCGCCTTCTCTCTATACCCTCGGCTTCGCGCTGTCGGGTCTGGGCGAGGTGAAGGCCGCGATCGAGGTGTTGAGCATCCTCAATGAAGGACAGGCGCTCGAGATGCTGCGCCGCGATTCGCCGGAACTGATGGCGATCGTCGACTCCGAATTGCTACGCCTCCAAGCCGCCTGAACGGTCGACGATTCGTCGCCGCCGGGACGGCCCTGACAGGCTGTCTCCCCGAAAAACCGCCGCCGAGCCCGCAACCACGGGCTTCGGACGGCGGTTTTCTCTTTGGGGTCTGGCAACGTGTAGGAATCAGGCTGACAAGGCGGTCGTCCCGCTCCCTAGCTTGTATCTGGCGCCACCCTGATGTCGCACGGATGGGTGTTTCTTCAGAATTCATTCCATCGCAGCAACGCAACCCACCAGGAGCCACCCGATGAACAGCGACCAGATCCTTGCCGAGATCCGCGAAGCCAACCTGTCGTACCTGATGCTGGCCCAGAGCCTGATCCGTACCGACCGGGAACAAGCGCTGTATCGCCTGGGCATCTCGGAAGAGACTGCGACGCTCCTCAACACGCTGAGCCCGGCGCAGATGATGAAAATGGCTTCGGGCAACACGCTGCTGTGCCGCTTCCGCATGGACGACGACCTGGTGTGGGGCCTGCTGACCTCGCACGGCAAGCCGGCCGCCAACGACAGCGTCTCCCGTCTGCATGCCTCCATCCTGATGGCGGGCCGCCACCAGGAAGCCGCTGCCTGATCCAGAAGATTCAGGCAACTGCCTCAGGCAGAGAAATTGCCGCCCGAGAACATCCGACAGCACCCGGAGCACCCCAATGCGCACCAAGTCCATCCTGACCGAAGCCAAGCAGATCGATCGCGCCGTGACGTTGATCAAGCTGGGCGCGCGCCTGCAAGTGCTGGAGTCGGAAACCGACCTGAGCTACGAGCGTCTGCTGCGCCTGTACAAGGAAGTCTCGGGCAAGAGCCCCAGCAAGGGCCAACTGCCGTTCTCGACGGACTGGTTCATGACCTGGCAGCCCAACATCCACGCCAGCCTGTTCCTGAACATCCACGAGTACCTGAACAAGGTGGCCGAGATGGACGAGATCGACGTCGTCATCAAGGCCTACCAGCTGTACCAGGAACAGACCGCGGCGCAGAACCTGGAGCAGCTGCTGTCGGTCACCCGCGCGTGGCGCCTGGTGAAGTTCGTGGACAACGGCATGCTGACGATGACCAAGTGCAGCAAGTGCGGCGGCCACTTCGTGACTCACCCGCACGAGGTCGCCAAGCATTACGTCTGCGGCCTGTGCAACCCTCCGGCGCGCGCCGGCAAGGGCAAGGCGGCCGGCGGCATCCAGATGCATTGAGCGTATCGCGTCAGGATCATTTCGTCGAATGTCTACCCGCTGGCGCAGCTGCCTGGTTGTCATCGCCCGCAACGAGGCGGCGACGATCGCCCGGCTGTTGACCAGCGTTCGTCCGTTCGTCGACGAACTGCTGGTCATGGATACGGGCTCCACCGACGACACCCTTCGTCTGGCTGAAGCTGCCGGCGCCCGGGTCGTGCATTTCCGCTGGATCGACGATTTCGCCGCCGCGCGCAATGCCGCGCTCGACGCGGCCGGCGCCGACTGGCATGTCGTGCTCGATGCCGATGAATGGTTGATCGGGGAGGGCAGTGGTGCGGCCCTTGAGGCGTTGCGCAGCACCGCCCCCGAGTTTGTCGGCACGATCACGCTTCAAGACCATTTCGACGGCGGCACCGCGCAATCGCGTCTCAGCCGCGTGCTGCCGGGGCGCATTCGCTACACCGGCCGCATCCACGAACAGCCTGCGCATGAGTTGCCCGTCAGGGCGCTCGACATTCATGTCGCGCACGACGGCTACCTGCCTGAACGACTTCACGTGAAGCAGGGACGCAACGAGCGGCTGCTGCGTGCGGCGGTCGATGAAGATCCTGCCAACCCGTATCTCTGGTACCAGCTCGGCAAGGACTTCTCGGTCTATGACCGCTTCGCGGATGCGGAAGCAGCGTTCGTGAATGCCGTTGACCGCTTGACCTCGTTGCCCCTGCCGCCTGCATGGTGGAACGATCTGGTCGCGAGAAGACTCTTCGGTCTGAAGTCTCTCAAGCGCCATGCCGACGGTCTGGTCTTCGCGGAAACGCAGTTGCAACGATGCGGGGACTCGCCGGACTTCTTCTTCGCGCTGGGCGATCTGTTGCTGGATTGGGCGGCGGACCAGCCGCAGCAAGCCGAAGCCTTGATCCCGATGATCGAAGGCGCCTGGCGTCGCTGTCTGGAGATTGGTGAACGCCCTGACCAACCGGGTGCTGTCGAGGGGCGGGGCAGTCATCTCGCCGCCTACAACCTGGCACTGCTCCTGGAAGCCACCGGGCGCCCGGAGGAGGCGAGGGGGCTGCGCGAGGCGCGGTGATCCCTCAAAAAGCAGCGCCGGGATGGCGCTGATCTGGCATCTTGTAGGAATTCATCTGACAAGCCCGTCGGCGCGCTCCCTAACCCGGAGATAGAAGCGACCTGATGTTGCTTGCGTGTCACCATCTCTACAGTTCGTCTCACGCTGAAACAAAACGACATCAGCACCCAACACCCCAGGAGCCGAACGATGAACGCCGACCAAATCCTCGCCGAGATCCGCGAAGCCAACCTGTCGTACCTGATGCTGGCCCAGAGCCTGATCCGCGCCGACCGCGAACAGGCGCTGTATCGCCTGGGAATCTCGGAAGAGACCGCGACGTTGCTGACCACGCTGAGCGCTGCCCAGATGCTGAAGATCGCCTCGGGCAACACGCTGCTGTGCCGCTTCCGCATGGACGACGACCTGGTGTGGGGCCTGCTGACCTCGCACGGCAAGCCGGCCGCCAACGACAGCGTCTCCCGTCTGCATGCCTCCATCCTGATGGCTGGACGTCATCAGGAAGCCGCCTAAGTTATATCGACGCCCATCGCGTCAACTGAAGCTGAATTGAAGCCGGAGACACCGACATGCGCACCAAGTCCATCCTGACCGAAGCCAAGCAGATCGATCGCGCCGTGACGCTGATCCACCTGGGCGCCCGCCTGCAGGTGCTGGAGTCGGAAACCGACCTGAGCTACGAGCGTCTGCTGCGCCTGTACAAGGAAGTCTCGGGCAAGAGCCCCAGCAAGGGCCAGCTGCCGTTCTCGACGGACTGGTTCATGACCTGGCAGCCCAACATCCACGCCAGCCTGTTCCTGAACATCCACGAGTACCTGAACAAGGTGGCCGAGATGGACGAGATCGACGTCGTCATCAAGGCCTACCAGCTGTACCAGGAACAGACCGCGGCGCAGAACCTGGAGCAGCTGCTGTCGGTGACGCGTGCGTGGCGTCTGGTGAAGTTCGTGGACAACGGCATGCTGACGATGACCAAGTGCAGCAAGTGTGGCGGCCACTTCGTGACCCACCCGCACGAGGTTGCCAAGCATTACGTCTGTGGCCTGTGCAACCCTCCGGCGCGTGCCGGCAAGGGCAAGGCGGCCGGTGGCATCCAGATGCATTGAGGGCGCCGTCATGGCCGCCCGACTCCCCCACGGCGCTTCGGGAGATGCTCGCTCCGCGCTACGCTGGCCGACGCTGGCGCTGCTGAGCTGGGCCGCCTGTTTCGTTGTCTGGCGCCTGTTCGGGCCCGATTGGCCGGCGGCGATCGTCGCCTCGGGCCTCGGGCTGATTCTCGCCGGGCTGCATCGCCAGACCTGGCGCCGCATGATCGTCGCCGCCGGCTTTCCGATGGCCTTGCTCTTCACCGGTACCGACCTGCCGGCCTGGATCTGGCTGATCCCGCTGGGCGTGCTGGTGCTCGCCTATCCCCGCCGAGGCTGGAGCGACGCCCCGCTGTTCCCGACACCGCACGACGCGCTGCGCGCGCTCCCCGAGCGTGTGAAGCTGCACGGCGGCGCCCGCGTGCTGGACGCCGGCTGCGGGCTAGGCGACGGATTGGTGGCCCTTCGCCGCGCTTATCCGGGCGTGCGTTTCGCGGGCATTGAATACAGTGGCTTCCTGTGGCTGCTGGCCCGCCTGCGCTGCCCCTGGGCCGATATCGCCCGGGGCGACCTGTGGGCCCAGTCGTGGCGCGACACGGACCTGGTCTACCTCTTCCAGCGGCCCGAGTCGATGCCGCGCGCGCTGGACAAGGCGCGCACGGAAATGCGACCGGGCAGTTGGCTGGTCAGCCTGGACTTCCCGCTGCCGGGACAACCCGTCTTCGCGCAGCTGGATACCGGCACCCGCCACCAGCTCTACGCCTACCGGGTGCGTGACCTGCAGGCCTGAGGCCGGGGCGCGCTCCATCAATGTCGAACGACACGAGACTGTGACGCCCGACCGGCGCTCGCGAGATACCGGCCGTCACAGGCCGGGCTCAAGCGGGCGGGGAGCCGGTCGATAAGGGATGAGATGGCCCGGACCGCGAGGGGACGCGGCGGCAACTTCAGGACGGAACGAATTCCATGTTTGTCATCATCGGTTGGCTGCTGGCACTGGCCTGCATCTTCGGCGTGTTCATCGCGCACGGAGGCAACATCAGCGTGGTGCTGCACGCGCTGCCGTTCGAGATGACCACCATCTTCGGCGCGGCGATCGGCGGCATGCTGGCCACGAACCCGCCCAAGGTCATGAAGGCCACCATGAAGGGCCTGGGCGACTGCTTCAAGGGCAGCAAGTACACCAAGGCGCGCTACATGGAGCTGCTGGCGCTGCTCTACGACATCCTGCAGAAGGCGCGCAAGGAAGGCCTGATGTCCATCGAAAAGGATGTCGAGGACCCGCACAGCTCGCCGCTCTTCCAGAAATACCCGACGGTGGGCAACGACCACCACGTCACCGAGTTCATCACCGACTACCTGCGGATGATGGTCTCGGGCAACCTCAATGCGCACGAGATCGAGTCCCTGATGGACGCCGAGATCGATACCCACCACCACGAGGCCTTCCTCGCCGTGATCGCGCTGCAGCGCCTGGCGGGCGGCCTGCCGGCCTTCGGCATCGTGGCCGCGGTGCTCGGCGTGGTGAACACCATGGGCTCGGTCGGCCAACCCCCGGCGGTGCTCGGCGGGATGATCGGTTCGGCGCTGGTCGGCACGTTCCTGGGGATCCTGCTGGCCTACGCCTTCGCCGAGCCGCTGGCTGGCGCGCTCGAAGCCAAGGTCGACGAGGCCGGCAAGGAACTCCAATGCATCAAGACCACGCTGCTGGCCTCGATGCAAGGCTACGCGCCGCAGGTGGCGATCGAATTCGGACGCAAGGTGCTGTACTCGACCGAGCGCCCCACCTTCGCCGAGCTCGAAGGCCACGTGAAGAAGAAGTGAACGGAGTGAATCACCATGGCCGGTGACGCCAAGAAACTCCAGCCCATCATCATCAAGCGCGTCAAGAAGGGCGGCCATGCCGCCCATGGCGGCGCGTGGAAGATCGCGTACGCCGACTTCGTGACGGCGATGATGGCCTTCTTCCTGCTGATGTGGCTGCTCGGCTCGACGACCGAGGGCGACAAGAAGGGCATCGCGGACTATTTCGCCTCGCCATTGAAGGTCGCCATGTTCGGCGGCTCGGGTTCGGGCGACGCGTCGCACATCATCAAGGGCGGCGGTCAGGACCTGACGCGCCAGACCGGCCAGGTCAAGGCCGGCGACGTCGAATCTCCTCGGAAAACCATCAACCTGAAGGCCCTCAAGGAAGAGCAGCGGCGGGCGGAACGCGTACGCCTGCAGCAGTTGAAGGACAAGGTCGAGAAAATCATCGCGGAGAACCCCAAAATTGCGGCATTAGGTGGGCAAATCCGGCTCGATATGACACGCGAGGGCTTGCGGATCCAAATCGTGGACGAGAATAATCGTCCGATGTTTGACAGCGGCAGCGCGGTGGTGAAGCCGTATATGCGCGAGTTGCTGCAGGAACTCGGCAACGTGTTGTCCGAGGTGCCCAACCGGCTGACGCTGGAAGGACATACGGATTCACAGCCGTTTTCTGCGGGCGAGCGTGGATACAGCAACTGGGAACTGTCGGCGGACCGGGCCAATGCCTCGCGGCGAGAGCTGGTGGCGGGCGGTCTGCCGGATGCCCGGGTACTTCGCGTGCAGGGGTTGGCGTCAAGCAAACTGCTGGACACGAAAGACCCCAAAGCCCAAGTCAATCGCCGCATCAGCATCATCGTGATGAATCGCGATGCCGAGGATGCGGTGCTGAAGAACCTGCCCGATGAGGACGAGGACACTTCAGACCCCGCGGCGAGCGCGCCGCAGGCCTCAAGTTCCGCGCCCGCGGGCCGATAACGTTCCGGATCGACGTTCTGTCATCTATAACCAGATCTCGCCTTAAGCCCTCCAGTCCCCTCAGAGGAACGCCATGAGCACTGACATGAAATTCTTGATCGTCGACGACTTCTCGACCATGCGCCGGATCGTGCGCGGTCTGCTGAAGGAGATCGGCTACAACAACGCCGAAGAGGCGGAAGACGGCGTCGAGGCCCTGAGCATGCTGAAACAGGCGAAATACGATTTCGTCGTCAGCGACATCAACATGCCCAACATGAATGGCTTCGAGCTGCTCAAGGCCATCAAGGAAGACGCCACGCTGAAGCACCTGCCGGTGCTGATGGTGACGGCGGAAGCCCGCAAGGAAGACATCGTCCTGGCCGCCCAGAGCGGCGCGGCGGGCTACATCGTGAAGCCATTCACGAAGGCCACGCTCGAGGAGAAGGTCCTGAAGATCATGCAGAAGCTGGCCGCTGCGGCCTGACGCTGGGAGTCCCACCATGCAGATGGAAGAGCTGGCCAAACTGACCTCGCAATCCAACGAGCCCTTGACGGTCTCGCCCGAGGTGTTCCAACAGATCGGCACGATCACGCGCGTGCTGCACGACACGATGCAGCAGCTGGGCGTGATGCCCAAGCTGCAGGTCGCGACCGACGGGCTGCCCGACGCGCGCAGCCGCCTGACCTACATCGCCAACAAGACCGCCGACGCCGCCAACAAGGTGCTGAACTCGGTCGACCAGGCCAAGGCCGAGCACGCCAAGATCACCGAGGCTGCCAACGCGATGGCCCAGGCGATCACCGCGGACCCGGTCCGCGCGGTGGCGTCGGGCGCGGTGCTGAACTTCGTCAAGGAGGTCGAATCCTCCACGTCGAAGATCGACACCCACCTGACCGACATCATGCTGTCGCAGGACTTCCATGACCTGACCGGCCAGGTGGTCGCCAAGGTCGTGACGTTGGCCAACGACCTGGAAGATTCGCTGGTGAAGCTGCTGGTCTCGGTGGTGCCGCCGGAACAGCGCGAGAAGGTCGACCCGAGCATCCTGCAGGGCCCGGTCGTGAACCCGGAAGGCCGCGCCGACGTGGTGGCCAACCAGTCCGAAGTGGACGACCTGCTGGCCTCGCTGGGCTTCTGATCTTTCGAAGCCGGCATGGCCGCAACGAAACCCGCGCCTCGGCGCGGGTTTCTGCTTTCTGGGTTGGCGAGATCGGAAGTCGGGCCGATTTCGGGCCCTTATCCGGCTAAGGCGAAACCCCCTCCGGCCAAACAATGGCGGGGCCACGGCATAGGGCCGTGACCACCCATGGCCGATCAAGACGCACAAGACCGCAACTTACCCGCCTCGCAGAAAAAGATCGAAAGATCTCGCAAGGAAGGTCAACTGCCGCGCTCCCGGGACCTGCCGCATTTCGCGGTGATGGCCACGGGCGGCGCCTTGTTCGCGACGTCGACGCCGTACGCCGTCGAAACCCTGCAGCGCATGCTGGAAGGTGCGCTGCGGTTTGATGCCGAACAGCTGCGTTCCGCCGGCATGATGACCGAGCGCCTGTCGACGCTGACCTGGCAGGGTTTCATGCTGGGCCTGCCGGCGCTGATCATCCTGGCGATGGCGGCGATCGCCGCGCACATCGCCTCGGGCGGCTGGAACTTCACGATGAAGCCGCTGGCCCCGAAATTCACGAACCTGAATCCGATCACCGGTTTCGGCAAACTGTTCCAGATGCAGAACCTGACCACGGCGCTGAAGGCCGTGGCGCTGTCGCTGGTGCTGGGCGTCGTCGGCGCGATGGCGCTGAAGGACCGCATCGCCGGTTTCATCGGGATCATGTCGGTGCCGCTGCCGTCGGCGCTGGCCTTCGCCGGCAAGCAGCTGATGGGCGGGCTGATGATGCTGGGCCTGTGCCTGGCGTTGTTCGCCGTCATCGACGTGCCGCTGCAGCGCCACCAGTACCTGAAGCGGCTGAAGATGTCCCGCGAGGAAGCCAAGAACGAGCTCAAGGAAGCCGAAGGCAACCTCGAGATGAAGCACAAGATGCGCGCCAAGGCCCGGGAGCTGGTGAAGCGCCGGATGCTGCAGGCGGTGCCGAAGGCCGACCTGGTCGTGATGAACCCGACCCACTATGCGGTCGCCATCGCCTACGACGAGACCAAGTTCGGCGCGCCGCGCGTGGTGGCGAAGGGCCTGGACCTGCTGGCCTTCAAGATCCGCGACATCGCCAAGGAAAACAAGGTCCCGGTGCTCCAGGCGCCGGCGCTGGCCCGTGCCCTGTACGCCCACGCCGAGCTGGACCGGGAGATCCCCGGCGCGCTGTTCGGCGCCGTGGCGCAGGTGCTGGCCTACGTGTATCAGCTGAAGGCCGCGCTGAAGGGGCAGGGCGCCTCGCCGCAGGCCGTGCCGAACCCGCCGGTGCCCGACGAGCTCGACCCGCACAAGAAGCCGGGCTGGACGCCGCCGGAAGAGGAGCTGGACGATCAGTTCCCGGAAGGCAAGCCGGCCTGATCTCGGCTGTTCGATTTACCGAGCGGGCGGGGCCCGGGCCGGTGCCCCCTTTCCGCTCAATCTCCTCCTCGCCGCTCGGAATTCGCTCCAAGGGGGCACCGGCCCGGGCCCCTCTGGCGAGGGCGCTCCGGAGTGGCGCCGAGGTAGGCGCGATTCCGGGGGGGAATCACCCCCTTTATCCGGCTAAAGGAAAACTGGCTCTCGCCGAACAATGGCGGGGCCCGGCGGCAGTGTCGGGCAAGTGAATTCCCCTCCGGCATCCAACAGGTTGAAGGCAGCACCGATGAACGAGCTGATGGCCCGTTTGCAGAACTTCCTCGGACCCGCGCCGCCATCGTGCAGGCGCTCGGGGCGCCGATCGCCATCATGATCATCCTGTCGATGATGGTGCTGCCGCTGCCGGCCTTCGCCCTGGACCTGTTCTTCACCTTCAACATCGCCATGTCCATCATGGTGATGCTGGTGGCCTCGCAGATGCTGCGGCCGCTGGACTTCGCCGCGTTCCCGACCGTCCTGCTGATCACGACGCTGCTGCGCCTGTCGCTGAACGTGGCCTCCACCCGCGTGGTGCTGCTGGAAGGCCATACCGGCGCCGGCGCCGCGGGCAAGGTCATCGAATCCTTCGGCCACTTCCTGATCGGCGGCAACTTCGCCGTCGGCCTGATCGTGTTCGCGATCCTGGTGGTCATCAACTTCATCGTGGTCACGAAGGGTGCGGAGCGGATCGCCGAAGTCGGCGCGCGTTTCACCCTGGATGCGATGCCCGGCAAGCAGATGGCGATCGACGCCGACCTGTCCGCCGGCCTGATCGACGAGAAGGAAGCCAAGCGCCGCCGCGCCGAACTGGGCGACGAGGCGGACTTCTTCGGCTCCATGGACGGTGCCTCGAAGTTCGTCCGCGGCGACGCGATCGCCGGCATCCTGATCCTCTTCATCAACATCGTCGGCGGCTTCGTCATCGGCGTGGTCCAGCACGGTCTGACCGCCAGCCAGGCCGCCGACAGCTACATCCTGCTGGCCGTCGGCGACGCGCTGGTGGCGCAGATCCCGGCGCTGCTGATCTCCGTCTCCTCCGCCCTGGTCGTGTCGCGCGTCGGCAAGGACAAGGACGTCGGCCAGATGATCGGCTCGCAGGTGTTCGGCTCGATCAAGGCCGTCGCCATCACCGCGGGCGTCGTCTTCATCCTGGGCCTGATCCCGGGCATGCCGCACCTGGTGTTCATGATCATCGCCGGCGCCCTGGGCTATCTGGCCTACTGGCTGCGCACCAAGGAGCAGGCCACGAAGGCCGCCGAGTCCCGCAAGGCCGTCGCCCCGGTGCCCGGCGCGCCGAACCCGGATGCCGAAGCCTCCTGGGACGACGTTGTCGCCGTGGACACGCTGGGCCTGGAGGTCGGCTACCGCCTGATCACGCTGGTCGACAAGACCCGCGAAGGCGACCTGCTGAGCCGCATCAAGGGCGTGCGCCGCAAGTTTGCGCAGGACATCGGTTTCCTGCCGCCGTCGGTGCACATCCGGGACAACCTGGAACTGCGCCCTAGCCAGTACCGCGTGACCTTGCGCGGCGCGGTGATCGGGGAAGCGGAGGCCTACCCGGGCATGTGGCTGGCGATCAACCCCGGTCACGCCACGCAGAAGCTGATCGGGACGCCCACCACGGATCCCGCCTTCGGACTCCCGGCGGTCTGGGTCGAGGAGCGGCAACGGGATATGGCGCAAATGGCGGGCTTTACCGTCGTTGATTGCGCGACCGTGGTGGCCACTCATCTTTCACACTTGCTGCAAGTTCACGCGGCCCGGTTGTTGGGCCGGGTGGAAACCCAGCAGCTGGTGGATCACCTCACCAAGCAAGCGCCCCAACTCATCGAAGACGTGATTCCCAAGATGGTCAATGTCGCCGCCCTGCAACGAGTCCTCCAGTTCCTGCTGGAAGAGGGCGTGCACATCCGCGACATGCGTTCCATCGTGGAAAGCCTGGCCGAAAACGCCGGGCAGACGACCGATCCCGCCGAGCTGGCCCGTCGCATCCGCATCCACATCGCTCCGGCGATCGTGCAGCAGATCTACGGACCGGCCAAGGAGCTCGACGTCATCGCCCTCGACCCCGAGCTGGAACGTCTGGTCTCGCAGGCCCTGCACTCGCCTCACGGCGCGGCGCTGGATCCCGGCGTGGCCGACACGCTTGCAAGAAGTGCCGCGCAGACCGCGCAGTCCCAAGAGGATCGCGGTTTGCCCGCCTGCCTGCTGGTGCCCGACCTGATTCGCGCTCCCCTGGCCCGTCTGCTCAAGCGCGCTGCGCCGCGGCTGAAGGTGCTGGGACACAGCGAGATTCCTGAAACGCACACGATCCGCATCGGCTCCATCATCGGAGGCACGGCATGAACGTCAAACGCTTTACCGCCCGCAATTCCCGCGAAGCCATGGCCCTGGTCCGCCAGGCCTTCGGCGACGAAGCGGTCGTGCTCTCGAACAAGCCTTGCCCCGAAGGGGTGGAGGTGCTGGCGATGGCGCCGGAAGGCATGTCGCAGATCGAGCGCGTCGCCGCCTCGACGCCGCGTGCCGCCGCTGCTGCGCCCCGCGCCGCCGCGCCGCGTCAGCCGGCTGCCCAGCCGCAGCGCCAGCAGCAACGGGAAGACGTGCCGCCGCGTCAGGCGCTCAAGCAGCGTCTGTCCGCGTCGCCGGCCCCGCAGCGCGCGGAGCCCGGTTTCGGTGGCTCGGGCGCCTCGGTGGGCGAGGACGTCAATGCGATGGCCATGAGCACGCTGTCCTTCCAGGACTACGTTCGGGAGCGCATGCTCAAGCGCCGCTCGGCCGAGATGAACGGCCTGCCTGATCCGATGATGGACGAGTCGGCGCCCGCCTTTTCGCAGTCGCAAATGAATGAATCGGTCGCCTCGATGGCCGCGCAGCGCGATCAGCGTGCGCGTTCGGCGATGCAGACCCTGGGCGCCCGTCGTGTCGACGAGCGTGCCTACGACTCCGCGCCGGCCCCCGCGCCGCGCGTCGTGCCGCCGGTGCTGCGCGACGAGATCCGCGTGCAGCAGCAGTCGCTGCAGGACCTGGGCGGCATCGGCCACGGCTTCGGCGGCATGGGCAACCATCCGTTGAACGACATGCCGGCGTCCTCGCGCCGCGAGCAGGAGATGATGACCGAGCTCCGCGCGATGAAGGGCATGATCGAAGAGCGCTTCGGCGCGCTGGCCTTCATGGAGAAGCTGCAGCGCCAGCCCGCGCAGGCCCGCCTGACGCAGAAGCTGCTGGATGCCGGTTTCTCGCCGGCCCTGGTGCGCAAGCTGGTCGAAGGCCTGCCGGCGCAGACGACCGAGGAAGCCGATTCCCATGCGTGGGCCGCCAACGTGCTGTCGCGCAACGTGCAGACCGCCGAGCAGCAACCGGCCCTGGAAGATCAAGGCGGCGTGTTCGCGATGATCGGCTCGACCGGCGTCGGCAAGACGACGACGACGGCCAAGATCGCCGCGGCCTTCGCCACCAAGTACGGCGCGAGCCAGCTCGGCCTGATCACGCTGGATGCCTATCGGGTCGGCGCCCACGAGCAACTGCGCGCCTACGGCCGCATCCTGGGCGTGCCGGTGCACACGGCGCATGACCGCGCCTCGCTGGAAGACCTGCTGGATCTGCTGTCGTCCAAGAAGATGGTGCTGATCGACACGGCCGGCACGGCCCAGCGCGACAGCCGGACCGCCGAGCTGCTGGACATGCTGGCGCACAAGAGCATCAAGCGCATCCTGGTCGTCAACGCCGCTCAACAGGGCGAGACGATCGAGGACGTGGTCGGTGCCTGGCGCGGCGCGGAAGCGCAGGGCGTCATCCTGTCCAAGCTGGACGAAGCGGTGAAGCTGGCCCCGGCGCTGGACACCGTGATCCGTCACAAGCTGCGCGTCCTGGGCGTCACCAACGGCCAGCGCGTGCCGGAAGACTGGCATCGCCTGTCGTCGCAGGCCCTGGTGCAGCGCGCGCTGCGCAGCCACGGCCAGGCGGCCTGGCGCGTGGATGCTTCCGACGTCAACCTGATCTTCACCGCCGGCACGATGGCCGGATCGGCGGGCGCATCCTCGCCGATGGGGATGAACTGACCAAGGGCTGACCGCTCGGTCGGAGGGGCTTCCGGGGGACGGGAGTTGCCAAACCCGGTCACAAGTTCTAGAAAGGGGGAAGGGCTCGGGCCTTTCCCCCTTTTTCCGTTGCGGCGGGGGACGACTCGAAGTCGTTGTGTGAGAGGTCCACGAGGTGAGGGTGCCAGGAGAGAAAAGCGGGGTGTTTCCCCCTTTCAATTCCCGGTCAAGGAGTGGCCCCCGGGGCGAAACTTCCGGTAACGGCTCCAGCAATGGCCGGTTCCTTTCGAGAGGGACATGGTGGCTGGAGCGGAAACACGCAAGAGACACAGAGCAGCCCAATGCGCGACTTCAGCAATGCTCCCAAGGACCAGGCCGACGGCCTGCGCCGTCTGTTCGCCACGGCGCGCGTGCGCGTGGTGCCGGTGGTGAGCAATCCGCATGTGGTGGGAAGCGGCGCGTTGCTGGAAGGCATGTGCGCGGCGTTCGGCGAACTCGGCCTGCACACGCTGGTCGTGGACGCGGGCGAGCAGGCCGCGGCACCGTCGGACCTGGCGGCGGTGGACCTCGCGGCCTGCGTGGAGCCGCTGTCGGCGAAGGTGTCCTTCCTCACCGCGCGCGGACTGCCGCTGCGCTACATCAACGCCAACGGTTCGGCCGCCCAGTTCCTCGAAGCGGTGACCGACGCGGCGCCGTTCGCGGACGTCGTCCTGCTGCATGCCAGCGCCGCGGAACTGAGCCGCGTGCTGGTCTCGCGCGAAGTGCGTCCGGTGCTGCTGGCCGACACCGACGTGCAGAGCGTGACCTACGCCTACGCCGGCATGAAATGGCTGACGCAGCGCGCGGGCCTGATGGTCTACAGCCTGCTGCTGGCCTGCAACCCGCAGCTGCGCCTGGCGGAGCGGATCGCCCAGCAGCTCTCGAGCTGCGGCGACGGCTTCCTCGGCGCGGTGCTGCGCGAGTGGGCCTGCATGGATCCCCGCCAGCCGGTCTCCGCGCCCCTGACGCACGAGCTGCGTCACATGGCGCGCGAGCTGCTGCTGGCCTCGGTACCGGGTGCGGCGCTCGACAGCGCCGCTGATGCGATGCCGCTGCGTCCGCGGCCGATGTGGCAGCCCAAGGCTGGCCGCGCCCCGCAAGGCGTGACCCTCGCTGTGCATTGACGCCGGATTGGAGACGAGACGATGTACACCGCCAAGGGTCAACTCGACAACAACTCGCTGATCCGCCAGTACAGCCCGCTGGTGCGCCGTCTGGCGCATCAGATGATCGCGAAACTGCCGGCCAACGTCGAACTGGACGACCTGATCCAGGTCGGCCTGATCGGCCTGACGGACGCGCTGTCGCGCTTCGACACGGCGCAGGGCGTGCAGTTCGAGACCTTCGCGACGCAGCGCATCCGCGGCGCGATGCTCGATGAACTGCGCGGCAGCGACTGGATGAGCCGTGGCAACCGCCGCCAGCAGCGCTCGATTGAGAGCGCGGTGCACAAGCTCGAGCAGAAGCTCGGCCGCCCGCCGCAGGAGTCCGAGATCGCCGTCGAGATGGGCATCTCGCTGACCGAGTACCAGGAGATGCTGGGCAAGGTGCGCGGGACGCAGCTGGTCTATCTGGAGGACATCTCCGGGGACGACGACAGCGACGACTACCTCGACCGTCACGTCAGCGACGATTCGGCCGATCCGATGTCGATGCTGCGCGACCACCGCATGCGCGAGGCGCTGGTGGAGGCGATCAAGAACCTGCCGGAGCGCGAGGCCTACGTCATGTCCATGTACTACGAACATGACATGAACCTGAAAGAGATCGCCGCGGTGCTGAAGGTGACTGAATCGCGGGTGTGCCAGCTACACAGTCAAGCGATTGCCCGATTGCGCGTGAAGCTGCGCGACTGGTAAAACGAGCCGCACAGCGGCCGCAGTTCTTGTGGTCCATAAACCATGAGGGGAGCGACCGATGTGGGACTCATGGCGCAGGCGCGCCGGGAAGGTGGCGCCAGATGCGTCGGTGGGGGAGCCGACATCGGCTTTCATGAGCCGGCGATGCAAGGCAACACGGCGAAGGTCGTCCGGGAGCTCTCCTCCGGCGTTTCCAAACTGGGCCGTGACGCGGCCGAAGTCCGCGGACTGCTGGAGGACACGCAGAAGGTCGTGACCTCGCAGGCGCAGGCGATGCAGGCGCTGGGCTCGGAGCTGCAGCAGGTCCGGCATGCGCAGGACGGCATCAATCAATCGACGAACCAGACCCGCGAGGCGGTGGGGCGCGCGCGCACGGCCTTGTCGGGCGTGGGCGACGAGGTGGGCGGGATCGTGGCGACGCTGCGGCAGGTGTCCGGGGCGGCGTCCGAGATCACGAAGATCGCGTTGCAGACGCGGCTGGTGGCGTTCAACGCATCGGTGGAAGCCAAGCGCGCCGGCGAAGCGGGCCGCGGCTTCGGCGTGGTGGCGGATGCGGTGAAGGACCTGGCGGCGCAGGTGGAGGCGTCGTCGAAGGCCATCATGGGCACGGTGGGGACGCTGGATGCGCGCATCGGGACCTTCAGCCGGGAGTTGAGGGCGGACGGCTCGGGAGGAGCCGGCGAGAGCAAGATCCTGCAGGCGTTCGCGGATGTGGAGGTCGATGTCGACCTCATCGCGAAATCGGCGCAGGAAAGCCAGGCGACGACGCATCAGCTGGCGGAGCGCTCGGGAGAGCTCGGGGTGGAGATCCAGCAGGCGATGCGCAAGCTGGAGTCGGCGTTCGCGTGCAGCGACCGGTTCCTGCGGCTGTCGGAGCAGATGATCGAGCAGATCGCGTCGAGCGGCATCGAGGTCGAGGACTCCCCGTACATCCAGGCGGTGCAGACCGCGTCGGCCGAGATCGCCGGCTTGCTCGAACGCGCGGTGAAGGAGAAGCGGATCGATGCGTCGTCGCTCTTCGACGAGCAGTACCAGCCGATCGCGGGGACCGACCCGCAGCAGTTCACGACGAGATTCACGCAGATCGCGGATCAGCTGTTCCCGGAGGTCCAGGAGCGGATGCTGAAGTTCTCGGACAAGGTGGTGTTCTGCATCGCGGTGGACCGCAACGGGTACGTGGCGACGCATAACAAGCGCTATTGCCAACCCCAGCGCGCGGGCGACGTGGCTTGGAATACAGCCAATAGCCGATACCGGCGGATCTTCAACGACCGGACAGGGCTGGCTTCAGCCCGGAATCAACGACCGTTCCTTCTGCAAACCTACCGCCGGGATATGGGCGGTGGGAATTTCGTGCTGCTCAAGGAGGCTTCGGCACCCGTCACCGTTGCTGGGAGGCATTGGGGCGGTTTGCGTCTCGCGTTCAATTTCTAATTTTTAACAGGGAGGACGTCATGGAGAGATATGCCAACAATAACGGTGACTCTGGAGTGGTTGCATATGAGATTGGGCAGGGTTCCATCAAGGTTCAGTTTCGAGATGGGATGACCTATCTCTATACTAATGGGTCTACTGGAGCTGCGAATATCGCGGAAATGCAAAGGCTTGCGCGCGCGGGGAGTGGTTTGAATTCATACATTAAGCGAGTGGTTAAAAGCGGTTATGCCTCGAAAGGCTGAAGGCGTCGTTGGTACGTCTGCGATTTTCCTCTCGGCCTTCTGGTCGGGATGGCCCCGGTCGGCTGGCTCTTGTGTAGCTACTGATTCTAGGGAGTCAGGCTAAAGAGTTAAGTCACTGCGGCTTAAAATCCAACAAAAGCCAGTAATCGACGCTGCGGTTGGTTTTCTGCATACTGCGAAGCAGATGCTCAAAACATCGTATTTCCAGCGAATGCTATCGCGCTAAATTATCGTCCCGCTTCTGCGGGCGAGATGGATCTTTCCGCGAGGAGGATCGCACGTTGGAAATCCGTGTTTTGACATCTCGCCCACCCTACGCATTCAATTGCTCAGGTGGTCGTCCCTCAACTGCCTTTTAGTTAAGGACCTCCATCCTATGCTCTCCAATCGCTTCCTTGAAACCGTCGCCGAAAGCAATTTCCGTCTCTCCGAATTCCTGGCCCTCGAACACCTCGACTTGGACCCGGCCCGCGGCGCCCCGGCAGTCCCGCTCCTCGACCGCATGCCCCTTGAGCTCAATTCCGAACGCACCCTGGAGCAGCTCAGCGTCGCCGCCGGCAATCCCTATCGCTATGACATACTCGAAAACGGCAGCTGCTACTGCTATCCGCTCGTGCTCAAGCAGTCCACCACCGTCCGCACCGCCATGTTCAACGTCCGCGAACGCCTCACCCAAGTGATCTCGCTGATGCAGGATTTCGATGTCCCGATGAGCGAGCACCGCGCCAACGGCTGCCTCCGCGATACCGCCCTCGATCTCCTCCACGAGATCGCCAGCTTCTTCGCAGTCATGGAGATCGCGGTCGTCGAGGACCACAACCGCCAGGTGAAGAACTCGATCCAGGCGAGCTGATGTCTCTCACTGGCAGACCCCGAGCCAAACCCCAGACCCCCAAAAGAAAACGAGTGCCCACGCGGGAGCGTGTGGCACTCGTTTTGTTTTGATTGCCTCGCGAGGGATCCATGCAAGTCGCTTTAATTGACCTTGAAGCGCCCCCGGCTCTGATGTGGGTCCCACGACTTGCGCGTGAGCGGTTCGTTATCGACGCGCCTGAGCTTGGCAAGACTTGTCTCGGGCATCGCCTTCACCTTTTCTGAAAGCCTGTTTGATTCGATGGTTACATCGGCTTTAACACACTCAAGCACCGCGACGAAAAGCTCTCTGTACGCAATCATCCACGCCTGAAAGAAGCCGCCAACCAGATTGGCGGCCATTGAAACCCCAGTGATTCTCTGGTTGCCGTTGTCCTCCACGACCGCCTGGATTCTGACTCGAACATCGTCAAAATGATTTACCGAGTGTGCAACCCACTTGTTTCGTAAGTCTCCGACCTGCGCGTGGCGTCGCTGAAGTTCAGAGGGCAATCGTTCAATCAAGCTAGCGTCGACAGCCTTGCGAGCGCCGCTGCCAAAACATCGGCCGTAGCTTATGAATGCAGCTCGACATAGAGCGTGTCGCGTATGCTCCCTACGCATAATTTCGTCTGTCGATAGGCCGGGCGCCGTAGGATCGATCTCGATGTGAAGGTCGCTGAAACGTACGGCTTGCTCCAGATTAATTTGTATGCCATACAAATCTGCTAGCTTTTGTGAATCTGGAACGCAGTATTCGAACTCCTTTAAAACACTCATGCATGCCCCTTGGTTGCGAACAAGATTTTTAGTCTTCTATTGGTTCGACCGGCCAATTCTAAATCATCAATTTCCTAGCCAAGTAATGAAATCGTTTGGATCCAACCTTGGGGTGAGGTATTGATTGACTGTGAGATAGCCTAATGTCTCTCCATTTTTTACAAAGATTGGCGGAGTCGTAGAAAATCTGTTGTAAGGCGACTCTGTCCCGTACGGGCTTCCATATTGAGAATATTGGTTGAATATTGACTCTGCGGCGAACCGGTTTCCATGCGCGCCGTAAGGGTTGATTAAAGAATCGGTGTCAAATTTGTTGCGATTGACGTTTCCGAGAAAAACTCCGCTTGGGGTTTTTAATTGACTTCCGAGAATTGAGTCCGTACTCAATATTTCTGCGAAATTTCGAGTGCCGATATTGGCAAGAAGATCGGCGGCGGTTTCAGGCGGAATGTGGCCAGAATTTATAAGGCTAGTGATTGATTCTAAGAGTTTGGATGCGGCGGGCTTAGGGAGCTGTGTTTCAAAGTAATCTTTGAACCCACGTGGTAGTCTGGGCATCCGAAGCCGACGCATGGGGCGCATGGGTCGAAGAGGCCTCATGGGCCGTAGAGGCCGAAGGCGGCTATGACCTTGAGTATTCATATTTACGAGAAGCCGGTCATCATTTGATAGCGTACCAATGTAAGAGCCATCGGCGGCGCTATATACGTCGTCACCATCTTCTATAAAGCCGATCCAGTTGCAGTTTGGATCAAATAGATGATTGCCTTGTACGAATGCAACGTATGCTCCGCTGGTGTTGAATATATACCGCACGGACATTAATTGTCTCCCCAAAATGCATAGTACAGTCCGACAATCTGAAATACAATACCAAGCGCAAGAATAGCCCACCCCGTGGTCGCTAATGCATTATTTCCGCCTGTCAGAATGTTAATTGCAAATCCGACTGGTATGGCTGCTGCTGCTTGGAAAACGGCGCCGGTTCGCGCTCTTGTTTTTGCGTGGTCATAGCCGCTGACATACGTATTTGCAGTATTGAGTTCATTTTTCAACGAGCCATTTTCGTTGTTGAGTCTATTGTGATCATGCAACAGCATGGTCAGCGCTGGCTTGTTTTTCAATAGGTCATCAACCGTGACTCCGGCGAGACTCGACTGGATAAAGCCAAGTGGATTGATAAGCGGAGATGCAGGAATTGGTGGAACCGTTGCGGCCGCAGCCGGAGTCGCCGGTGCAGCCGGCTGAGCAGGGGTATTCGGACTGGTTGCCACGTGGCGCTCCTGTGGGCGGATGTGTTTTTCGTCTTGCGGAATTAATGTATTGCCAGTTGGCGCTGGCTCATAGAGATCCGCTGTTGCCGGGTTGGCCTGAGCGCAACATTCTTAATTGCATCTCACGCGGCTACCGCTCTCGGAATGAATCCCCGATCCGTCAACGCCCTGATCACCCCCCGCAGCAGCATGCTGTTGCTGAACCCGAGCGTGTACTGCCGCGCCTCCGGATGCGTCGGCTGCAGCATCCCGTTGTCCAGCAGCCTGCGAATCTGATACGTGCGCTGCTGGCTGCTCATCCCGGGCATTGCTTCGGCCAGGTCGGCCGACTTCACGACCTTCTTGTTGATCGCCACCTTCAGGATGCGTTCCTCTTGCGCCGTGATCAGCTGGCGCGCTCGCGCATGGGCCAACGCCGGATGTAGGATCTCCGCGGTGAGGTTTCCATAGTCCGCCAAGCGGTCGAGCTTGCGCACTTCATCCCGCACGCCTGAAAGCACATAGGTGCACCACGCCTCCAGCGCTTCATCGGTCCCCGAGTCCGCCAAGGACAGCATCTCGTAGTACTTCTCGCGATCCGCGCAGAAGACTGCGGCGGGGTTCAACAGTCGCCCGTCTTCAGCGCTCACCCTGAACCCGTACTTGATCAGCAGCGCGTAAGTGAAGAGCCGCACGACGCGCCCATTCCCATTGCCGAATGGGTGGATCCATGCGAAGCGGTGGTGCGCGAGCGCCACCTTCATGAGGTCGTACTTGCGTTGGTCGTCGCGGTTGACGAAGTCGATGAGCTCCTGCATGTAGGCATCGACTTGCATCGCGTCAGGCGGTGCGTGCTCCGACAGCGCGATTTCCACTGCGCCGCTGCGGTAGGCGCCAGGTGTCTTGTCACCCTCGCGCTGGAGACCGTCAACGGTCATCGCATGCAAGCCGCGCAGGAGATGCGCGGTGACCGGCGATCCGGGCGTGATGGCGCCCTCGATCTCATCCATGGCGAGTTCGATGTTCCCGATCTCTCGCAAAGCATCCGCTTCCACCAGCGAGGGCTCCGACGACTTGGGATCCGCGAACTTGGTCTCGACGTAGTCGGCCAGCGTCGTGTGGTTCCCCTCGATCCGAGCGGACGCCAAGCTCTCCAGCAGATGGAACACCTGCTTGAGTTGGAAGAACACCGTCGGGGGCGTCGATCCCTTGATCTCAAGCCGCCTCAGTTGCTCCAGGTCCGTCAGGACGTCGAGCAGTGGCGACGAAAAGTTGGGGTTCAACAGGCGCAGCGGATGGTCGACGAACTTCGCCATGATGTGTTGTGTAAGTTGAATCGCTCTTTTTGGTATGTTGAATCTTGTAGGAATTTCTTCGTTCTGACAATGACTTAGATTTTTCGTTGTCGGTCGGTATGTTGAATTTAGATTTTTGGGATGTTGAATGGACGGCTGCGGCCATGTCGAAAAGACGCCCGAGATCTGCATGGCGTGGCCCTCGTCCAGCGGCGCGTCTTCCCGTGTCGATCCGTGAGGTCAGCGGTCGTGCGTGTCAGGTCATGCCCGTTGCCGAGCTGGTCGGCACGAAGCAGATCTTCCGGTTGATGCTGCCGATCGGCCTTGATCGCAGGGGGCGGGGCGGTCCTCGCGCTCGACGAGCTCGACCTGCACCGGAGGCGGACCATTGGCTAGGTTAGGCTTCCAGCCGCTCACCTCCACAAACCCTCGGCGATGTCCATAGCTCGCGAACCTTGCATCAAATGCGGCGCAGTCATCCTTGCTGACCATGGCGTAACGCTCAAGACGGTCGCACAGCTTTCGACGCTGCCGCCGGCGAACTACGCCGAAGAGATCGCAAGGCTGGAAGGCCTTCCGCTGGAGGTCGCGCAGGAGTTCGTCGATCACAGGATGGGGCATCGCTGCAACAGGACCGATCCCCCATGTCCGCTCTGCTCGTCACCAGTCAATACCTGGCACGCCACCGGCTGTCGGACCTGCGGTTGGCGGCGGAATTCAGGGTGGGAGGGGCCGCTCCCAATGGCGCCTGAAGCACACCGATAGAACGGTCGCCAGCGACCGCCGAGGGGACCCAACCGGCGCCCACGCACGAGTCCGCCGCTTTTACCCCTCGGGCATCTGCAACCGAGTCCGCATTTCCGCCGCGTACTCCGTGAACCCCAGCGATCGGTAGAGCTCCCGCGCGTCCTCGGTCGCGCCGAGCCGGACCTCGTTGATGCCCAGCCCGCGCAGGTGCTCAAGCGCGGTCACGACGAGCGCCTTCGCGACCCCGCGGCGGCGATGGGTGTCGGCGGTGAAGACATTTGTGACCCGGGCCATCTGGCCGCCGGGATTGCCGCGTGTCGGTCCCCAGTCCAGCAGGATCACGCCGGCGCCGCCCGCGACGACGCCGTCGTCGACGGCGAACCAGCCTAGATAGCTCCCGGACCCGATGCGCGGCTTCACCCAGGCCGAGTAGGCGGGGCGACGCTCGACATCGTCCTCTCGAAAGCAGCCATGCGCCGCGACTTGATCAGCGTCGGAAGGGGCGACGCGCCGGATGATCCAGGGGGTTTCCATGCGGGCATTGTCGGTGGCTCACCACGGGCCTTGCCGGCGCTGCTAACGCTCGTCCAGCGGCTTGAAATCACTCATGGGAATGAGCTGGCAGGCCATGTGGCGGTACGTATCGTCCGGAGCGCAGATCGAGGCCATCTCGGTCTTGCTCTGCTTGGCCGCGTCAGAAACGGTTGTCGCTCTCCAACACGCCTCGGAGACGTGGCGCATGTCGGGATACATGACGAGCGCGCTTTTCCACGGCGAGCCCTTGGTGGTTGACGGATCGATGCACCCGCCTGCCACGTCCCTGCAAGCCATCGCGTGACCCACGTCCAGGTGGTGCGTCACCGCGCTGTACGCGCAGGGCTGCGCGGACAGCGCGTATTGATCACCGCCCCGCGTCGCTACGGCGAAGTGGTCCTTGGCGTTGATGGACGGCATGCGGTACGTCGGCACGCCCGGCTGCACCGCATGAGCGGTCAAGGTCAGCAGTGCCAGGATGACTGCGGTGCTCGATGGCAGAACGTGATGGCTCTTCATGGGTGCATTCTCCAGGCGCGGATCTTATGAGCGGGACGTCCCGGCCAATCCGACGCTTGATCGCATCCAGTGAGCCCACGGAGCGACTGACCTCGGAACGCGCGACCCATAATCCCGCGCATGAAACTCATCGTCGCAGTTCACTTCGATGGCGCGCAGGCGAATGCCGCCGCCGTGGCGTTCGATGCCTGGGATGCCGCTGAAGCGGAGAAGACTTACGTCTCGCGCATCGCCCATGTCGAGAAGGCTGTCCGCGGAGAACTCGACCTGCGGGAATTGCCCTGCGTGATGCAACTGCTGCGCGAGCACAACCTGGAACCCGAGCTCCTCCTGATCGATGGCTTCGTCCATCTGGATGCCGACGACACGCCGGGTCTGGGCCAGCACCTGTACCACGCGCTGGGTGGCCAGGTGCCCGTCGTCGGCGTGTCGAAGAAGAGCCTGCCGGGTCTGTCGTCGCAGTTCGAGGTCATGCGTGAAGAGGAAACGCCGCCGCTGGTGATGACCTGCGCGGGCATCGACATCGGCGCGGCCAAGGTGCGACTGCGATCCATGCACGGCAGGAAGCGCGTGCCGACGCTCGTGAAGCTCGCCGCCCGCCTCGCGAAGAACGCGGACTGATAGAGTGCCCCGCGCCGCCCATTGGCGGCGTGACAACCCCAAGGGAGATGGAGCGATGAGCGAGCGCAATCAACGGCTGGATGATCTGCTGGCCGACAAGAGGCCCGAGATCGAAGCGCACTGGACGTCCATGCGCGAGGGGGAAGGCTCGGCGCATACGCAGGCGGCGACCGACGCCATCGATGCCGAGATCCAGGCGTTCTTCGATCGTCTGAAGGCCTTGCCGGAGCCGGCGACGGACGCCTTGGTGCTGGCCGAGATGAAGCAACTCTACGATGGGTTGTATGAGGTCATGGAGGCCGCCGACGATGGCCTGCTCGAAACCGACGAGCGGGAGCTGCTGGTCCCGCTGTTCATCGACGCCGCGGCAGTCTGCGGTGTGGATCCCGACGAATACGACGGTGAGCCGGGTGGGGAGTACCGGGACTTCTGAGCGGGGATCAACACGCGGGCCCTTGCAAAGGGCGCGCATCGGAGGAGTGGCACTGATGAACGATCTTTGGAAACAGCTCGAGGACTGGCTCGCCGCCAATTGGCCGGAGGGGCTCGCTTCCCTCAACCCGCCCGCGACAGACGAAGAGATCTCCGCGCTGGAGCAGGCGCTCGGCGCTCGGCTTCCTCAAGACTTCATCGACTGCCTGAAGATCCACAACGGGCAGTCGGACTCGGCCGGCGGCCTGTTCGACAACGCCGACTTCCTGTCCACCTCCGCCATCCTGGACCAATGGACGGTCTGGAAAGAACTGCTCGACTCGGGGGACTTCGAGGGCATCGAGTCCGAACCGGAAGAGGGCGTCCGCAACGACTGGTGGAACGCGCGCTGGATCCCTTTCACCTACAACGGCGCAGGCGATCACTATTGCCTCGACCTCGCGCCGGATGAGGCCGGGCAGGTCGGCCAGGTCATCACCATGTGGCACGACTCGAGCGAGCGGGAGATCCTGGGGAACAGCTTCGCGGCATGGCTGAAGCAGTACGTATCGGATGTCCTGGCCGGCGAGTACGTGTACTCGGACGATTACGGCGGTCTGGTTCCCAAAGAGGACGCCTGACGCTGCCAGCGGGCGAACCGGCAACGCCTGGCCCCTCATTGCACCTCGACGTCTCGGGTGAACTCCCGTGTCGTCCGGACTGAGAGATCGATCCCAAGTGGAAGGTCTTCGGCAAGGGGTCCTTCCACTGCATCCGTCTGATACGGGCCTGCGAGGCCTCCATCCGGACCGGCGCGGCGGTGGTGTTCTGCCGAGACCGGGCGTGTGCGGCCGGAGGTGATACAAGCTCCCTATCGCCCCGCTCGGCCAGGAAGTGCCCCAGGGCACCGAACCTGCCGCCCCGTCGCCGATGCCATTGATCCCTTCACCGAGTCCTTCCGACCCCCGCGCCGCCGACCTGCGCCGCATGAAGCGTGTCGCGCTGGGCTGCCTGCTCGCGTCGCTCGCCGGCCTGATCGTGAGCCTCCTCATGGGCGCTCAAGGCCCCTGGGCTTGGCTCAAGGCCTTCTGCGAGGCCGCCGCCATCGGCGGCCTGGCCGACTGGTTCGCCGTCGTCGCGCTGTTCCGCCACCCGCTCGGGATTCCGATCCCGCACACCGCGCTCATTCCGCAGGGCAAGCACCGCATCGCCGACAGCCTCGCCGAGTTCGTCCGCGACAACTTCCTCCGCCCCGAGGTGTTGCTGCAGAAGCTGGAGATCCTCAACCCCGCCGAGCGCCTGGGCCAGTGGCTGCGCGAGCCCGCCAACCTCGCGCAGGTGACCGGCTCCGTCCGCACGATGGCCGTCGAGGCGCTCTCGCTGCTCAACGAGCAGGCCGTGCGCCGCGCCATCGGCGAGTTCCTCGTCGCCCGCGCGCTGTCCTGGAACGCCACCGGCACGGCCGCCTCGGTCCTGGACGTGCTGACCAAGTCCGGTCGCCACCAGGACGTGCTCGACGGGGCGCTGTCCAAGCTGCGCGACTACCTCTCCACGCCGGAGGTGAGGGCGCTCGTCGCCGCGCGGCTGGTGAAGTTCGCCAGCACCCAGTGGCCGAAGGCCGTCAAGCTCGTCGACACCATCGCCAACGTCGACAAGATGGCCGACAGCCTGTCCGACAAGCTCGCGCTGCAGCTGGTCGAGGAAGTGCAGACCGCGCTCTCGCAGCCGGACCATTCGGTGCGCCGCCAGTTCGACGACTGGATCCACGAGTTCATCGAGCGCCTGCGCCACGACCCCGAGTTCGCCAGCGAGGTCAACGCGATGAAGGACCGCGTCGTGCAGAGCGACGACGTCCGCGCCTACCTCGACGGCGTCTGGACGGAAGTCCGCGCCATCATCGAGCAGGACCTGCGCCGCGACGACTCCGTGCTGATGCGGCACCTGGACCAGTCGCTGGCGGCGCTCGGCGACCGGCTGAGCCGCGATCCGGCGCTGGTGCAGGCGATCAACAAGCACGTGCTGTCCGCCGCGGAGCGCATGGTCGGCAGCATGCGCGAGGGCGTCACGCGCCACATCGCGTCGACCGTCAAGGCCTGGGACGACCGCAGCCTCGTGCGGCAGATCGAGCTCAGCGTCGGGCGCGACCTGCAGTTCATCCGCTTGAACGGCACGCTGGTGGGCGGCGTGATCGGGCTGCTGCTGTACGCGGTGACCGTATGGATGACCCGCTGAGTGCGCGTGCGTCCGACCTCACATGATGACCAATGGCGTGGGGAGAGGCCAGTGCGCACCTGCAGGCGGAAGTCGCGCAGCAGATCCGGATTGACGTCGATCTGACTCAATACATCGGGACGGGACAACACCTGGACCTCCGTCAGGCTGAAGACGGACTTGGCGATCTCTGGACCTGGGAGCACCAGAGCGCGTACCCGCCCCTTGGCGCCTTGCACGTAGATCCCGGAAAGCGCTCGCCACAGGATCGTGGCCTCCGCATAGCGGGACATGAGGTTGAGGTGCTTGGCCACGCGCAGCGCGTGATCGAACAGGGATTCGCCCGAACTCCGCCACATGGAACTGTCGCAGTCGGTCCTCGAGAGTGACGTAATCGAACCGAACGGGATCTTGCCGCCTGGCGATGGCCAGGCATTCCCAGGCGCTCAAGCGCTGCTTCTCCTCGCCCTGAGGTGTGCCCTCGGCTGTTGACGCTTCGAGCTTCAACAGCGAACCGCTGTAGACGACTGTTTTGTCCGGCGGCGCCGGCAACCTCCGACGCACTTCAGGATGTTGTCGAAGGAACGACAGAAATCGCGTCAGTGCAGGATCGAGTGTCGCCATGGTCGCGTCTCCCCCTTGGAATGGCCTCGGTTATAGAGCGTGCGCACTACCGGGCCAAGTCCTTGGACTAGGGGGCGACGTCGCGGATGGGTGACGCGCTGCATGCGGGACCTCTCGCCCTTAGACTCCAGCCGTCGCCAGAACAGGAATCGCCACCATGCCCCGTTACGTCGCCTTCCTCCGCGGTGTCAGCCCGATGAACGCCCGGATGCCGGACCTGATCCGTGCGTTCGAGGCTGCCGGCTTCACGCGGGTGAAGACCGTGATCTCGAGCGGCAATGTCGTCTTCGATCACCCCGGCGCACCGGTCGACGAGCTCGAACGCATCGCCGAGCAGGCGATGACCGACACGCTGGGCAAGACCTTCGGCACCACCGTGCGGCCGGTCGAACACCTCAGACAGATCGTCGACGCCGAGCATCACGCCGTCTTCAATCCACCGGCCGCGGCCAAGCAGCTGATCACCTTCCTGAAGAAGCCGCACGAGGGCCAGGTCTCGCTGCCGCTCGAAGGCGAGGGCGCCGCGATCTGCAAGCTCGACGGCGTCGAGGTCTACAGCCACTACCTGCCCAACGACAAGGGACCGCTGTTCATGACGATGCTGGAGAAGACCTTCGGCAAGCAGATCACCACGCGCACCGTCGACACCGTGCGCAAGTGCATCAAGGCCTGACGCTCACGACAGCACGTTGTAGAGCCGCAGGATCCACCACTGCTGCACCGCCAGCGCGACCAGCACCAGCGCCCATTGGAAGCGCCGGCTGGTGACCAGCGCCGCGACGCCGCACAGCACGATGGCCGCCGCCGTCTTCACGCCGTAGGCCGTGCCCAGTTCCTGCAGGTGCGCCACGCCCTTGAGCGCACTGTCCGCCACGTCCAGCAGCAGCGTGAACGCGAGGATCCCGAAGAACCAGCGTCTTCGCGACTGGAAGTAGTCCGCGGTAGCCGCCGTACTCGGCGATGTCGTCGGGGAAGAGGATCGCGCACAGCAGGTACAGCACCGCGCTGTAGCCGACCACGAACGCGAACTGCAGGAAGTGCCACGGGCCGATGCGGCTCAGCGCGAATTCCCACCACCAGAAGTGGATCAGCGTCACCAGCATGTAGAGCGCCCACAGCAGGTGGACGCCGTCGACCTCCAGCCGGCCCGGGTGCTGCACGAACTTCGCCAGCCCCGACAGCAGCCGCGCGATCGACAGGCTGACCACCATGCTCAGCACCATCCGGATGTGGATGAACTGGGTCGGATCGATCGCGGCGTGGTCCATCGGTCGGGCTCCTGGCGCGGCACCGGTTCGTGGCGCCATCGAGGGCAGTCGAGCAGGACGGCGGCGTCAGGCGCGCCGCCACGGACGCATGATGCGCCTCAGGCCACGCACGCCCGGTTCTTGCCGGTGCGCTTGGCCTCGTAGAGCGCCTCGTCGGCGCGGTCCAGCGCCTGCTCCATCGTCTCGCCCGCGCGGAACAGCGTCACGCCCGCCGAGAAGGTGACGAACACGTCGCGTCCCTCGTGCATGAACAGGCTGGCCGACAGCGAGCGCTGCAGCCGCAGCAGCACCGCCTGCGCCTCCTCGAGCGGCGCCTCTGGCAGGATCAGCACGAATTCCTCGCCACCCCAGCGCCCGACCTTGTCACCCGGTCGCAGCAGCCCCGACACCCGCGACGCCAGCGCCTTCAGCGCCTCGTCGCCGGCCGCATGGCCGAGGTTGTCGTTGAGCTTCTTGAAGTTGTCGATGTCCAGCAGCGCCAGCGCCAGCGGCTTGGGATCTCGGTCGAGCTTGGCCCGTTCGGTCTCGAAGGTCGCGATCAGGCCGCGCCGGTTGGCCACCTGCGTCAGCTGGTCGGTCTGGACCTCGCTGGACAGCCGGCGCAACTCGCCTTCCAACTGCTCGACGCGCCCGGCGAGTTGCGTCGCACGGTCGTGTTCGTCGCGCAAGCGGCCTTGCGTGTTCTGCACCAGCGACTGCACGCTGCGGCTTTCCTCGACCATCTCGCGCACGACGCCCGCCAGGCTCTCCAGCGAGTCCGCCTGTTCGATCACGGTCGCGTACTTGCCCACGCTGTCGCTGAAGCGGTCGGTGTGCTGGCCGAGTTCGCCGAGCTCCTGCAGCATGCGGTTGATCAGGCCCTTGAGCGCGTCGCGGGCGCGGCCGCGTTCCTCGCGCAGGCTGGCGCCGGCGCTCGCGCGTGCTGTGCAGCAGCTCGCTGACCGAGCGCACGCTGCGCGCCGTCAGGCCCTGCGCCAGCGTCTGGCTCATCGCCTCGCACTGGCCTTGCGCCCAGGAGTCGTCCTCGGCCAGGTCGGTCAGGCTGCCGGTCAGCTCGCCGCAGAGCTTGCCCAGCTCGGTGAACGCGTGATTGCGGTGGTCCAGCCAGCGCCGCGCGCGGATGCACAGCGCATCCATCTGCGCCGAGCGCTCGGGCGTCGCGCCGTCGCGGATGAGCTCCGCATGCGCCACGCCCAGTTCGTCGATCAGTTCCTGCGCCCGCGCGTCGTCCGAGCGCAGTGCGTGCCGCACGGTGCCGTTCAAGTGCGTGCCGACCTCCTGCCACGATTGCAGGCCGGCGTCGGAGGTGGCCGACGTCCCGGTGGCCGCGGTGTCTGCGGTCGAGCCACCCATCAGCGTGTCGAGCGTGCCGTAGCGCCCGCCTTCCGCATTGGGGCGCTGCCGCGGCGCCGGCCTCCGCCGGCGGTTGGGCGATCTCTTCGTCGGTGAAGAACTGCGTCGGCGTGCCGGCGCGCTCTTCGTCCTCGTCGTCATCGTCCTGTGCGACCGATGCGGCCCGCGCCGCGCCGGAGCCGACCGTGGACGGCAATTCATCCAGCGGGGCCGGTTGCGTCTCGACGCGCGAGTCGCCTACGTCGCTGTCCCAGCTCGCGACCAGTTGCTTCAGGCGCAGGGTCAGTCGTTGCGGGTCGCTGCGATTGCTCTGCAGCACGCGCAGCACGCCGTCCTTCTTGCGCGCCAGCGTCCATTGCCGGCCGCCGCGTTCCAGGCCGCGCATCATCCGTTCGATCAGCTGGGCCAGTTGCTCGGCCTGGGCGCCGGGGCCGTGGGTCTGCTGCAGCCCTTCCAGCGCGCGCTGGAGCTCGTCCCACCTGCCTTCGCGCACCTGCGTCGCGAAGCCCTGGCGCTGCTGCGGATCCGGCACGGCCAGGCCCAGCAGCCGCGCCACCGATGCCTGTGCACGTTCGGAACTGCGTGCCCGCGCCGCCGCGGGCGGGCTCGCCGGACTCCTGCGCATAGGCGCGGCGTAGTTCTCGGGGGTGGGTTCCAGCTTGTCCAGCGCCAGCCGGCGCAGGGCCGCTTTTGCCAGGAGAGCGGGGGGCTGCTGCGGCATCGGTCGGAGCTCGGTGAAAACAGGGAAGGGCGCTGACGCTCGCGGCCGGAACCGGGATCAGCGTGTCGGAAGGTCTTCGCCGGCGTCGGACGTCGGCAGGATCCAGGGAGCCTTGCGCGGCAGCACGGTCTGCGCGAGCCAGCGCTCCAGGTCGTCCGGTGGCAGCGGTTTGCTGAACAGGAAACCCTGCATCAGGCTGCAGTCCAGTCTGCGCAGCACTTCCATCTGCCGCAGCGTCTCGACGCCCTCGGCGATGACCTGCAGGCCCAGCGAGCGCGCCAGCGCGATGATCGCGGTGACCACCGCCGAGCTCTGCGGCGTGATGCCCAGGTCGCGGACGAAGCTGCGGTCGATCTTCACTTCGGAGATCGGCAGCGTCGTGAGATACGCCAGCGACGAGTAGCCGGTGCCGAAGTCGTCGATCGAAATCTCGACGCCGACCTCGTTGAGCCGGTGCAGCGACGGGATCACGCTCTGCAGGTCCTTCATCAGGCCGGTCTCGGTGATCTCGAGCTGGATCGCGCGGTGCGGCACGCCCCACTGGCTGACGAACTGGTGGATGTGCTCGACCAGGTCCGAACGCTCGAACAGCCGGTTGGGCAGGTTCACCGCGATGGATTCGCTGAAGCCGAAATTCAGTTGCCAGACCTTGGCCTGGCGCGCGGCCTCGCGCAGCGCCCATTCGGACAGCGGCACGATCAGGCCGGTCTCCTCGGCCAGCGGGATGAAGTCGCCCGGCGGCACCAGCGTGTTGCCGCGCCGCCAGCGCATCAGCGCTTCGGCGCCGACCATGCGGGCGGTGCGGACGTCGATCTTGGGCTGGTAATGCAGCACCAGCTCGTCGCGCTCGATCGCCTTGTGCAGCGCGGATTCGAGCTCGAGCTTCGCGCCCGCGGCCCGCCAGCATCGGCGAGTACAGCGCCGACGCGTTCCGGCCCTGGTTCTTGACCGCGTACATCGCGACGTCGGCGTTGCGCAGCAGGTCGGCCATCGTCAGGCCGTCGCGCGGGTAGAGCGAGATGCCCACCGACGCGGTCACGAAGCATTCCTGGCCGGCGATGAAGATGGGTTCGCGCAGGGCGTCCAGCACGCGCTGGGCGACGCGCTCGGCATCGCTCTCGTCGCCGACCTCGGGCAGCAGCGCGACGAACTCGTCGCCGCCCAGGCGGCCCACCGCCTCCAGCGTGCGGTGCGAGCGCGTGCCGACCGATTCCAGCATCCCCTCCATCACCTGGTCGCTGTGACGCACGCAGGAACGCAGGCGGCGGCCGACCTCCATCAGCAGGTCGTCGCCGGCGGCGTGGCCCAGCGTGTCGTTGATGACCTTGAAGCGGTCCAGGTCGATCAGCAGCAGGCCGACCTCATGACCCATGCGACGGCCGGCCTCGATGGCGCGCTCGGCGCGCCACATCAGCTGGCGGCGGTTGGGCAGGCCGGTCAGCGCGTCGAAGTTGGCCAGCTCGCGGAATGCGGTCCTCCGCCATGCGGCGGTCGGTCACGTCCTGGATGACGCCGGTGTAGCCGCAGGCGTTGCCGTGCTCGTTGAACTCGGGCTCGGCCTCGATGTGGATGACGCGCTTGCGGCCGTCCAGCAGCGTGAACGGCAGGTCGGTCACCAGCACCGAGTTGTGGGCGACCACGTCGCGCAGCAGGCGCATGAAGAGCAGGCGCTCCTCGCGCGGCACCATGCGCATCACGCCGATGAAGTCCAGCGGATCGGCGGGCCCGCGGCCGAAGACGCGCAGCGCCTCGTTGGCCAGCTTGAAGCCGTGGCCGGTCTGCCACTCGAGCCGCCCATGCGGGCCAGGTCTTGCGCGCGGGCCAGCTTGGACTTGCTGCGCTCCAGTTCCTGGCGCGTGCGCGAGCTGCGCAGCATGTAGCGCAGCCGGCCGGCCAGCAGCCGCCATTGGGTGGACTTGACGAAGAAGTCGGTCGCGCCGGCCTGGTAGGCGCGGTTGATCGAGGCCTCGTCGTCGAGGCCGGTCAGCATCAGGATCGGCGCGTTCTCGAAGCCGGGCAGGTTGCGCAGGCGCTCGCAGGTCTCGAAGCCGTCGAGGTCCGGCATCAGCGCGTCCAGCACGATCAGCTCGGGCGTCCATTGCGTGACCAGCTGCAGCGCCTGCTGCCCGCCGGTCAGCGCGGTGACCTCGAAGCCGTGTTCCTGCAGCGCCGCCTCGATCAGCATCAGGTTGACCGCGTCGTCGTCCACCAGCAGGACGCGCGGCCGTTCGATCAGTTCGCCTTCCTTCACGACGCGGCTCATCGTGGGGGGTGAAGCAGTTGTTGCATGGCGAGGCGGGCGGCGGCGATGTCGTCCAGCACGGTCCCGATGAGGTCGGCCAGGCCGTCCTCGCGACCGGCGCGGGCCAGGCCTTCGATCTCGGCGCAGCGCTGCGACAGCACCGTCGCGCCCAGGCTGGCCGCGGCGGACTTCAGGGTGTGCGCCACGTGGCGCAGCGCGTTCAGGTCGCGGGGCGCGTCGCGCCCCTGCGCGAGGATCTGCTCCTGTTGATCCAGCGACTTCAGGAAGGCGGCCACGACACGTTCCAGCAGATGGTTCACGCCGGCCGGGTCCAACTCGCGCAGACGGGCGAGCGCCTGATCGTCCAGCACGGCGGGTTCGGGCTGTGTCCGGGAGGGCATGGTCGTGGCGTAGTCTGGTGACATCTTCTGATCATGGCGCCGCAGGAGGTTCCACGCGGAGTTGCAGACCATTGTCGTTCACCGCAAGGATGCGAGCGTGCGAAAAAGCAGTCAATTCTGGTGTTCTTGGAGACGCCGCTCGGGGTAAGTCCTGGGGTGGGTGTCGCATCCATGCCGCCTGACGCGAAGCGCCGGGCATCCCCGCCCCGCGTTCGAGGCCCGGGGGTCAGCGCTTGCCTGCCTACAATGGTCCGCATGAACAGGTTGGGGGAAGCCGCGGCGCGCCGTCGGCCATGGAAGGGAGCCGCGCTGGCCTTGGGGCTGGCGGTCGTGGTCCTGCTTCTCCTGCTGGCGCTCAACCTCGAGCCCACCGGCCCCGGCCTGGTGCTGACCGCCGTGATGGCGGGCGCCGCGCTGATGATCTTCGTGGCCGCGCTGACCTGGCACCTCGCGGTGCGGCTGGCGCGGGCGCAATTCGGCGAGCTGCTGCGCGAGAGCCGGCAGCAGGCGTCGTCGCTGACGCAGCTGCAGCCGGACTGGCTCTGGCAGACCGACGCGCAACATCACCTCGTGCGCTGGCAGGCGCCGCAGGGCGCGCCCGCCTCGAGCTGGGCCGGCACGGCGATGAACGGCGCCGTGACGCAGCGACTGTGGGAACGTTTTCAGTCCTTGCCCGTCCTGTCCCCCGGGCCGGACGATTCACCGCCGGACGGCCTGCTGCCGGATGTGCGTCGCCATGTCGAGCCGGGACAGAGCTTCGACCGCCTGCGTGTCGTCGACGGTCAGGGCCGCCGCTGGGAACTGCGCGGCCAGGCGACGACCGACGCCGCGGGCCGATTCGCCGGTTATCTCGGCGCGGCGCGCGTGCTCGATGAAGCGTCGGCGACGAGTCCGGACACGGCACCGTCGGGCGCCTCGGCGGGGGCTGTCCCCACCGCCACGACGGACTGGCTGCAGGCACTGCCCGGCCCCGCCTGGCTGTTGAGCGACGGCGGCGGTGCGGGCGGCGGGTCCGGGTCGTCCACGCGCCTGATCGATTTCAACGAGGCGGCCGCGCAGATGATGGGCGGCTCGGAAGCCCGGGGTCAGCTGTGGGCGCGCCTGCGAGGAAAGACTGCCCGAGGAGCTCCGCCAGGCGCTGGCGCAGCCCGACCTGCAATCCGGCAGCGCGTGCGGCGCCTGGTGGCTGTGCCTGACGGCGCTGCCGCATGGCGGCGGCACGCTGCTGACGCTCTGGCCGCAGGGCGCGGTCGAGACCGTGCCGGCGGCGCTCGCGATGCAGGCTGCGGAGCAGGCGCGGGCCGACCAGGCCTCGTTCAGCTACACCGTGTCGCACGACCTGCGCGCGCCGCTGCGCGTGGTGGAAGGCTTCACCCGCATCCTCAAGGAAGACTACGGCCGGCTGCTGGACCGCGCCGGCAACGACCACCTGGACCGGGTGCTCGGCGCGTCGACGCGGATGCACAGCATGATCGACTCGCTGCTGGCGTTGTCGCACCTGTCGTCGCAGGCGCTGCGGCACGAGACGGTGGACCTGTCGCTGCTGGCGTCGCAGGTGCTGGACGAACTCCGCCGCGGCGCCCGAACCGTGCGGTCGATGCCCAGGTTCAGCCGGGTCTGCGCGTGCAGGGCGATCCGACGCTGCTGCGGATGGTGCTGGAGAACCTGCTCGGCAACGCCTGGAAGTACAGCGGCAAGCGCGACCACGCCGAGATCCGTTTCGAATCCGAGCAGCGCCAGGGCGAGCGGGTGTTCGTCGTCACCGACAACGGCGCGGGCTTCGACATGCGTTTCGCGGACCGCCTCTTCGGCGTGTTCCAGCGGCTGCACAGCGCGAGCGACTTCCAGGGCACCGGCGTCGGGCTGGCGTCGGCGCGGCGCATCGTGCGCCGGCACGGCGGCGACATCTGGGCCGAGTCGGAAGTCGGGCAGGGCGCCCGGTTCTACTTCACGCTGCCGAACTGAGCGGCGACAGATCCGCGTCCGTCGGGGGATGAGCCGCCGGGCGGATCAGCTCCCGAGCGCGAGCTGCTCGACCGCCTCGACGATGCGTCGGGCCTGTTCCCCGGTTTCGACCGACTGTTCCGCGGCCATGCGCTCCAGGCGCGACAGCGCCTGCGCGCGTGTCAGCGAGTAGCGGTGCATCAGCACGCCCAAGGCCATCGCCTCGATCACTTCGAGTGACGCGCTCGGCTCGACGGCTGGCGCCGGCGGGGCCGCGACGGTGCGCGCGGGTCGGTTGGCGAAGGCGGCCTCGACGGCGGGGACGATCTGGTGGATGTCCAGCGGCTTGACGAGGTAGGCGAGGGCGCCGAGTTCCTTCACCTTGGCGATGGTGGCCTCGTCGGCGAAGGCCGAGAGGAACATGAAGGGCAGCTGCAGGTAGTCGCGCAGGTAGCCGGCGACGTCGAAGCCGGTCATGCCTTCCATGCGGATGTCGAGCAACGCGAGGTCGGGGCGGTGCTGGCGCGCGATGAGGATGGCGTCGTCGCCGTTGTCGGCGTCGAGCACCTCGTAGCCGGCCTGGGCGAGGCCGTGCGTCAGGGTGGCGAGCACCAGCCGGTCGTCGTCCACGACCAGGATGCGGCCCTTGCCGCTCGCGCCCACGTCCTTGCTCACGCTGTCCACGCTGCTCCCGAATCCAAGGCAACCCCGATCAACGGGGGACTGGAGATTGTCACCGAAATGCCGTGGACGGGTCCGCAGGGGCCGGACCCCGGTTTCGGGTGGTCACAACCGACCCCGCGGGCCGGGCGAAGCGCTGCCGTCGACGTGCGAATCGGGAATGCGTTGCACACACGCGGAGAGTGCCGACACGGATGCGGCGGACAGTCCCTGATCACGGCAACTCTGCGCCCATTGATCGAGCGCGGCCTCTTCGACCTCGTCGATGACGGCGCTGGCGCCCGCCTCGTCGAGGTCGAAGCTCGTGGCGGCGGACAGCATGTTTTCGCGCGTGGCCCACGCGCCGAGATCGCCGACGCCCAACGCCTGTTGACGGACCCTGGGAGGCCGCAGCGCAGGGACGATGTCGTAGGCGGGCGCGAGGCGGAAGGCGTCGGGACGTTCCTCGTCCGCCAGCATGCCGTGATTCCGATCGTGATCGTCACCGTTGCCGACGACGGCGTTGAACACCATGCGCCGGAACAGCTCGCGGCGGTCTGCCGCGCTGCGCGCGGAGAGCCGACCCAACTCGCGCGCAAACCGAGGATACGAGCCGAAGAAGCTGTAGCGCTGGGTCGATTCCCCGCTGGCCAGCAAGGTGCGCGCGCTGAGGAATGCATCGCGTGTCCATCCCCCGTCGCGCGCGGTGCGGTCAAAGCGTCGCACGAGCAGCACGTCGAGCTCCGCGATGGAGACCACTTCATGGACGACTGCCCGGATGCCGCATCGGCTCGCGAGCGTCAACGCCGCGGCTTCCAACCGTGCCATCGGCGCTTGCGCCGAGTCGCGCCGCGACGGGAACTTCACCAGCCACTGCTGACGGCCGTCGGCAATGGTGATCTTCGGTCGCGCGCCGCCGAGGCCCGTGTTGGGCAACAACTGGCGCTCCAGCTCCGGTGGCAAGGGACGTTGGAGATCGAGCGCCGATACGACATGACACGCATCTTCAAGCCAGGACCGATCCCAAGGATCAAGCCATTCAGGCAACCGCTCTGGAGATTCGCTGAACGCCAGATGACCGACATGATCCTGTTGCGATTTCAGCAGGTAGTCGATCGGCGACGATTGCTGACCGTAGGCGCGATCGATGACAAAGCGGCCCCAGTCGTCTGGGGATGCATCGGCGATGACACCGAAGAGTCCGCCGAGCGATGCCGTTGTCTTTGGGGAGTCGTTCAACGGCAGAGCAATTGGATCGATTGGCAAGGCGTCGTTGCGTTCCAGATAGCGACGACCATAGACGAACGCTCCTTGAGCCGATCCATTCGCAACGGCCTCGTGCGTGAACCGGCCGCACAACGTCGGTTGCGTTTCCCCAGGTAGAAAGCACCAGACGTAGGCGGACTTAGAAGTCATTGTCGGTAGCTCTTCTCACACGCACGCGCCGGCCATGTGCGCCGAGTTCGAGCGTGAGTCCGGTGTGGTCCAGACCAGCATCCGCGACCACATCGATCTGTTCGTTGAGTCCGAGCGCCCAGAGCGCGCGTAGATAGGCGCCGAATCCAGTGCCGAGGTCTCCGCGTTCAATCGCCGCGATCGACTTTGTCGACAGGTCCGCCCGGGCGGCCAGGTCTTCCACGCGCCAACCGCGACGAGTGCGTGCGGCACGGACTCGCGCGCCAAGCGCGCTGGCTTGGGCGATGAGTGCGTCTGGATAGGGTCTGGCCGGCGTTCTCACGAAATGACTCCTTCGTGGAATATTAGCCTAGTGCCTTATTTATGGAAATAAAAGCGGTTTAATTGGTTTAATAAAGGGCTTTACAGCGCCTCCAGCAACTGCACCCCCGGCGGCCACAGGCTGAGCTCGCAGACGACCTGATCGCCATCCTGCGTCAAGCCGAGCAGCGCGCTGCGCCTGGGCAGCAGCGCGCGCACCAGACCCAGTCCGGACACGCCGCCGCGCACCTGCGCGAGGTCGAATCCCGCCGGCAGCGTCCCCTGGTTGACGATGCGCAGCACCACCTGCTCGGGATCGAAGCGCAGTTCGCAGCGCACCGGCGTCTCGCCGCCGTGTTTCACCGCGTTGGTGAACAGCTCGTTGAGCGTCAGCGCGATCGGGATCGCCTCGGCCTCGGGCAGGCCCCAGCGGTGCGACTGCTCGGCCATCGCGCCGTCGATCTCGACCAGGATCTCCCGTCCGAACATCCGCTGCACCGAGCCCATCACCGCCTCGACGACCTTGCGCAGCCGCAGCGGTCCCGACATCCCCACCTGCAGCCCGTTAGACCTGCGCGATCGCCTGCACCTGGCCGACGGCCTCGTTGATGACCGTCCGCACCTCGGGCCGTCGGGCGGCGATCTGCTGCAGCAGTCCGGCCACGCCCTGGAGGTTGTTCTTGATCCGGTGGTGGACCTCGCGCACCAGCAGCTCGCGCTGCGCGATCGCGGCCTCCAGACGGGCGGCTTCCTGCGCGCGCTGCTGCGTCACGTCGGTGGCGACCAGCAGCAGCTGCTCCGGCTCCAGCTCGCCGCTCGGCGTCGTTGACGCCGGCCAGATGCAGCAGGCGCGCGTCCCAGATGCGCGCCTGTCCGCGAACGGTCAGCCGGTACTCGCGCTGCAGCACCTCGCTGCTCTGCAGCGCGAATTCCATGTCCGAGCGGATTGTCTCCGCCTCGTCGCCGCTGCCGAAGAGTGCTTCCAGGCTCGCGCCGAGCAGCTCTTCCTCCGGCCGGCCGGCCAGAGCGGCGGCGGCCTGGTTGATCTGGCGCACCTGCAGCGTGCGCGCGTCGTGCAGGCTGATGGCGATGGGCGCGGCCTCGATGATCCGGTGCAGCGAGGCCTGCGCCTGCTGGCTCTGCGCCTCGGCCTGGCGGCGGCGTTCGATGTCGAGCAGCGCGTAGGTCAGCTGGCGCGAGCTGTCCGGCCCGACCGTCGCCACGGCGTTGCCGACCACCCAGAACTCCCGCCCGTCGCGCGCGACCACGCGGCATTCGAAGGTCTCGGCCTGGCCCTCGGGCAAGTCGTCGAGGTAATGCGTCTGGCGGAACGGATCATCCGGCGCCTCGGTCGCGACGCTGCTGATCGGCTGCCCGGCGAATTCCGGCAGGTCCCCGCCGAACATCCGCCGCGCCGAGCGGTTCATCCATTCGATGCCCTGCCGGCCCACCGTCACGATGCCCACGAGCACCGAGTCGAGCACCGCGCGCTCGCGCTCCGTCTGCAGGTTCAGCGAATGCTGCAGCAGCTCGTTGCGCTCCTGCGCCTGCTGGTGATCGGTGATGTCGACGGTCAGCACCGAGGTCGTCTTCTGGCCCGAGGCCAACTGGCCGATCTCGACACGCGTCATCAGCCAGCGCAGTCCGTGCTCGGGATGCCGGACCGCGTAGCGTGCCACCGTCGGCGTCGCCTGCTTCAGCGCCTGCTGGAGCTTCTCGTATTCGGCGCGCGATTCGGGCTCGACCATGTCGCGGTTGACGCCCTGCAGTGCGGGCGCCGGCCGCATGCCCTCGTCGCCGGGCACCGGCGGCGACGGTGGCGCGCCGGTGCCGGGCCGCGACCAGCCGCCTTCCGCCTGGAAGGTCGCCAGCCCGACGCCAGCCGTGTCCATCAAGGTCTGCAACTGCTGCTGCGCAAGCTCCAGATCCTGCTCCGCGCTGCGATCCTCGAGCATCACCAGCGTGCGCGGTCGCGTCCACGGGCCGCTCAGCCGGCGCGCGCGCACGCGGATCCAGCGTCGACGATCGCCGGGCGGCGCGAGCAGTGCGTTGCGGTGCGTTTCCTGGCCGGACTCCGGCGCCTTCGCATGCAGGAGATCGCGCCACTCGGGCGGCAGCTCGTGCAGGCTGATCGGCATCTGCGGACTCAGCCGCCGGCACAGCGCCGCGAATGCGCCGTTGAAGCGCAGCAGCAGGCCCTGGTCGTCGTGCATCAGCGCGGGCAGGGGACAGAGGTCGAGCCACTGGTCGATCTCCGACTGCATCCGTTCCGCGCGTTCCCGCGCCGCGAGTTCGGTGCTGTGGTCCTGCAGCAGCGCCAGGCCCAGCCCGCCGTCCAGCGGATGCACCCAGGCCTGCAGCAGGTGATCGCGGCCCTGGTCGTCGACCAGACGCAACTCCTGCGCCTTGCCGCTGGGCAGCAGGTGCTCACCTTTTCAGGGAGACCTCGCCCATCAGCCCCTGCAGCCGCGCATTGGTCAGCAAGACCTGGCCCTTGGCGTCCAGGACGAAGGCCGGCCACGGTCCTTCCCACAAGCCGGCGAGCAGGTCGGCCAGCGCCAGGCCGCGCGCGGTCAGCAGCGCGCGCAGCGCGTCGAGATCGGGGGAGGCGAGGGGGAGTTGCGTCGACACGGGCCGAGTTTATGCCGGGTGGAGGCCGCCTATCTGCAACGGATTGAGCGTTGGCCGCCAGGTCGCAGGGCCCTGGCGGCAAGCGCCAGAACCCTGCGACCTGCCGTCCCGGACCGCCGTCCTACTTCCACGGTTTTGCGACCGGGGACTGCAATGAAAAAGGCCTCGCGGGGTTGCCGGCGAGGCCTCGTTGCTGTGGGCTTGGAGCCCACTTCTCATTCGAGTTGCGAGGCCTTGTGCAGCGCGCGCAGCACGGCGTGGTTCACCTCGTCCGGGCCCAGCATCAGCGTGTCGAGCGCGGCACGGACGTCGAAGACCGATTCGTTCTCGATCGCCTGCACCAGGTCCAGGTAGCCCTTGTACGGGCCGCTCTGGTCGACCAGCGCCTGGCGCACGCGCTCGGGCACCGGGATCGACTGCAGCAGCTTCTCGAACGGCTGCTTCAGCATGTGGTCCAGCAGCGAGAACAGGCCGCAGATGAACATCTCGTCGCGGACTTCGGAGTCCGTCATGCTCTTGGCCAGCTCTTCCATCACCAGGCCGCGGCGCAGCGCGCCGAACATCACCGGGCGCATCGCGTGATCCTTGCTGGCCGTGGCCAGCAGCAGCGCCAGCCAGCGGCGCAGGCGCGCATAACCCAGCAGCATGATCGCGTGACGGAACGAGGACACCTCGACCGACAGGCCGAAGGCCGCGGAATTCATGTAACGCAGCAGCTTGAAGGCCAGGCTCGGGTCGCGCTTGAGCGTCTGCTCCAGGCGCTCGACGTCCTCGCCCTGGTCGACGCGCGACATCAGTTCGACGATCACCTGCAGGTCGGCCTGCGAGTCGTTGCGGGCAGCCGGGGCGGTAGGCGCCTCGAACTCGCCGTGCACGGTCCAGCCCAGCACGCCGGCCGCGCCGGCATCCAGCGCCTGCTTGAAATCACCGCCGTTGCGGGCGCCGGAGACCAGCACCGACTTGCCCGCCGGCAGCGGACCGCCGCCGAGCTCCTGCAGATCCAGCACCAGTTGCTTGAAGCCGGCCGCGTCGGAGCGACCCTTCAGCAGCGCGCCGCGTGCCTGCGCCTGGGCGGCCAGGTCGGCGTCGGACAGCAGGAAGGCGGGAACCTCAATCTTGAAATTGCCCGGCAGCGGGGCGGCCAGCAGGCCCTTGAGCAGGCCTTCGTGCGCCACGTTCAGCAGCACCGCCTTGGTCGGGAAGGCCTCGGCGAGCGCGGCCAGCAGTTCGCCCGCGTCGGGCGTGCCTTCGGGGCGAAGCGCGAACACCGTGACGCGGGTGGCCTCGATGTCGAAGGACTTGGAAACCAGGGGCGCGTACCCCAGGGCCACTTGGCCCAGCACGGCGTGTGTCGAGTTCATGCAGATCGGCGCATCAGGTGTTGATGTACTGGAACAGCGACATGCGCTGCACCATCGAGTAGGTCTTCAGCGCCGCATCGTAGCCCGTCTGCTGATTCTGGAAGTCGGAAATGCCCTGGGTCATGTCCAGATCCTCTGCGGCAGATTGCTCAGCCTGGTTGTAAACCTTGAGCGTCTGCAGGCGGACTCCGAACCGTCCAGGTTGTTCATCTGCTCGCCCACCTGGCTGCGCACGTTGGCAAGGTTGTTCATCACCGCGTCCAGGTCGCGCAGGTTCACCAGGTTGGACTGCGTGATCTCCGGGCCGGTGCGGCCCGTGGTCTTGAGCGATTCGATGGTGCGGTCCAGCACCTCGAAGAGCTTGAGGTCCGCCGTCGAGGGCTTGACGCTGAAGGTGTCGCCGTCGGACGGCGCGCCGGCGATGGTCATCGCCATGCCGTCGAACTTGACGGTCTGGCCGGCGGCGTAGTTGTCGCTGGCGACCGGCACGTGGCCCTGGGATTCGTTGAAGACCGTGTAGGTCTGCGCCGGGGCCGTGCCGCTGACGACGATGCTGTAGCTGTCGCCCGTCACCAGCGCGGGATCGGTGACGCGGCCGGAGTCGATGTAGCCCGTCGAGGCCTTGCCGGTCAGCGCGTTGGGCGCGGGGCCGGTCTCGAAGGTGCCGTTGCCGCTGCGCGCCTGCTCCCAGGCCTGGCGGCCGTCGACGCTGAGCGGGTAGTTCTCGAGGTTGCCGGTCGTGACGTTGCCGGAGATGCCTTCGAAGCCGACGCCGCCGCCGATGCGGGCGCCCGACGCGTCGCGCTGGACCGGGTTGTCGAGGAAGGGCGTGCCGGAGGTGCCCTGGCCGGAGAACAGGTAGCCGCCCGCGCCATCGGTGCGGTTGGCGATGGACAGCAGCTGGTCGCGCAGGCCCTGGACCTTGGTCGCCAGGCCCTGCCGCTCGGGATCGCTGTAGCTGGCGTTGCCGGCGGCGACCAGCGTCTCGCGGATCTGCTGCATCAGCTCGTTGGCGTCGCCCAGCGCGCTTTCCGCCAGCGTCATGCTGTTGCGGCTGGCGTCCAGCGCGCGCTGGCTCGCGTCGACCTGGCCGAGCGAGGTGCGCGCGCGCTCGGCGCGGGCGGCGCCGGTCGGGTCGTCGCTGGCCTTCTCGACGCGCTTGCCGCTGGTCAGGCGCTGCTGCGCCTCCTGCATCTCCTGCTGGCGGCGTTGCAGCGTCGCGATGCTGGTGTCGAACATGTTGTTGGTCGAGAGTCGCATGGCTGCGTCCTTCAGTGTTCAGGCGATCGGTCGCTTGTCGGGTAGCCGGTCGCGTCAGCGGCCGACCACGCTCAGCAATTGGTCGAACAGGCTCTGCGCGGCCTGCAGCATCTTGGCGGCGGCTTGGTAGCCCTGCTGGAACTGCATCAGCTTGGCCGCCTCTTCGTCGAGGTTGACGCCGGCCTGGCTGGAGCGCGTCTGCTCCGTGTCCGAGGCCACCGTGGTGGAGACCTGCGCCAGGTAATCCGCGCCCTGCACGCGCGAGCCGATGTCGGCCATCGCGGCGGCGTAGGCCTCGTTGACGGTCTGGCCGCGCGACAGCGTGCCGTCGACCTGCAGCTGCTTGCCCAGGAAGGGCTCGCTCTGCATCGCGAGGAAGGCCTTGGCGTTGCCGTTGTTGGTGGCGACCACCTGGTCCGACACCTGCAGCGCGATCTTGTCGCCCTCACGCGGCACGCCGTTCAGGCTCAGCTCGAAGCCCAGGTCCACGCCGTTGGCCGGATCGTTGCCGATCTTGCCGCCGGCTTTCCAGGTGCCGCTGACCTGCGTGTTGTCCGACAGCGTGATCGTGTAGTTGATGCTGTTGTCGGCGTTGACGGCGCCGAACTCGACGGTCGCGGGCTGCTTGCTCTTGTCGAACTTGTCGTTGATCGCGTAGAGCGTGTCGACGGTCGCCGTGCCCTTGTTGTTGATGTTGGTCGTGCCGATGATCGGCGACGCCGCCGCCAGGCCCGCCGGATCGTCCAGCGCGCGCTTGAAGCTGCCCGCCGCGTTGGCCACCGGCTCCAGCAGGAAGCTGTCGCCCTGTTGCATGGTGCCGGTCGTCGACAGGCTGATGCCGTAGGCCGCCTTGATCTGGTCGTTGCTCATGATCGTCGGCTGGCCGCCCGGGCGCACCGCGATCTGGTAGCTGTCGGGCGTGCCGGTCGGGGTCGGGGGTGACCGTGAAGGAGAGCGCCGGCACCAGCGCTCCATCGGTGACGGCGGCGCTGAGCTTGGCGTCGCCGCGGTTGGTCGCCGCCGGGAGCACCGTCGGATTGGCGATCGTGAACAGCGGGCCGCCGGCCTGCGCCTTCAGGTCGATGCCCAGGCTCTGCTGCTCGTTGACGCGCGTCGCGATCGCGGTCGCCATCTGGCCGAGCAGGTTGCGGGCGTCCTGCAGGTGGGTGTTCTGGTAACGCAGCATCGCCGTGAGCGAGCCGCCGGTCAGCGTGCTGTCGTCCAGCGCGCGGGTGCCGCTGGTGTCGGTGATCGAGAGCTGCGCGCGGGCGCCGTCGTACGGGTCGGGCGTGACCGACAGCTGCTGCGCCTGGCCGCCGAGCACCAGCACCTGGCCGCCGCCGATGAACACGCCGGTCGTGCCGTCGCGGGCGTTGGGGACGGTGCTCACCTGCACGTACTGGCTCAGCTGCGAGATCAGTTGATCGCGCTTGTCGAGCAGGTCGTTGGGCGTGTGGCTGGTACCGGCCGAACGCGCGATCTGGTCGTTCGCCGCGGCGATCTGCTTGGCGAGCTCGTTGACCTGCTTGACGTCGGCGTTCATGTCGCTGACGACACCCGACTGCAGGTCGGCCAGCTGCTGGCCGGCGCTCTGGAACCGCGCGGCCAGCGCCTGCGCCTTGCCCAGCACGACCTGGCGCGCCGACGGATCGGAGGGGCGGCTGGCCACGTCGACCAGCGCGTTCAGGAAGTCGTTGGCGGACTGGCCCAGGCCGTCCGAGCCGGTGGGGAAGAGCTTCTCCAGCTGCGCCAGCTGCGACTGCATCGTCGTGTCGGCGAAGGCCTGCGACTTGGCGGCCGCGGCCTCGCGGGTCAGGAACTCGTTGTGCGAACGGGTCACCGTCTGCACGTTGACGCCCTTGCCGAAGTAGCCCGCGCCGGTGAACTGGCCCTCGGGCGTGGTCAGCACCACTTCCTGGCGGGAGTAGCCCTGCGTGTTCGCGTTGGCGATGTTCTGGCCGATGGTCTGCAGCGCCGCCTGGTTGGCGTACATGGCGCGCATGCCGAGCGACAGCAGCGGGGAGGTACTCATGGCGGGGTCCTCGGTCTTTCCTGGGCGTTCTAGGCGTGCAGGACGTACTCAGGGGCGCGCGATCAGGCCAGCGCGCGCTGCACGCGCATCGTGGTGTTGATCGTGCGCGCCAGCTTGGTCGCGTAGTCGGGGTCGGTGGCGTAGCCGGCCTTCTGCAGGCCCTTGGCGAAGCCTTCGGCGCTGCCGGTGTTGGCCTTGGCGACGACGTCGCGGTAGCGGTCGTTGTTGCCGATCAGCTTGGCGTAGTCCTTGAAGGCCTCTTCATAGCTGCCGTAGGCGCGGAACTTGGCCGTCACCTTGGTCGGCTTGCCGTCGACGTACTCGGTGGTCTGCACCTCGGCCACCTTGCCGGTCCAGTTGGCGCCGGCCTTGATGCCGAAGACGTTGAAGCTGCTCGAGCCGTCCTTGTTCAGGATCTCGCGCTTGCCCCAGCCGGACTCGTGCGCGGCCTGCGCGATCATGAAGCTGGCCGGGATGCCGGTCGACGCCTGCGCCGACTTGGCGGCGGCGTCGTGCTTCAGGATGAAGTCCTGCACGTGCGGCTGCACGTTCTTGACGGCCAGCGCCGGCAGTTGCGGCACCTTGGTCGCGTCCTTGGCGGTCGGCAGCTCGCCGTCCTTGACGCCCAGCTGGCGCTGCAGGTGGCGCTCGATGGCCTGCGACAGGCCGCCGGGCAGGCCGGTCATCTTCGCGGCGTACTGCTGGTCGAGCATCTCGCCGCCCATCTGGGTCGCCGAGTTCTCCATCATCCCGCTGTTCATCGTGGCCTGGCGCATGCTCTTCATCACCTCCTGCATGAAGAGGGCCTCGAACTGGCGCGCGGTTTCCTTGACGGCGGCCTTGGGGTCGCGCGACGCGGTGCCCTTGAGCTGCTCGACGGAACGCGTGTCCGACGAGAGACCGTTGACGCCCATGCCGAGCGCGGTGCTGAGGGGGGTGGAGAGGGCCATGTCAGATCACCTCGAGCTCGGCGTTCAAGGCGCCGGCGCTCTTCATCGCCTGGAGGATCGCCAGCAGGTCCTGCGGCGTGGCGCCCAGCGTGTTGAGCGCCTTGACGACGTCGTTCAGGCGCGCGCCGGCCGGCAGCTGGATCAGCGAGCCGGGCTCCTGCTTGATCGAGATGTCGGTCTTCTGCGTGACCGTGGTCTGGCCGCCGGACAGCGCGTTGGGCTGGCTGACCTGCGGCGTGCTGGAGATGGTCACCGCCAGATTGCCGTGCGCGACCGCGCAGGGCTGCAGCGTGACGGCCTGGTTCATGACGACCGAGCCGGTGCGGGCATTGATGACGATGCGGGCGGACGGGATCTCCTGGTCGAAGCTCAGGTTCTCCATGTCGGCCAGGAAGGCGACGCGCGCGTCCGGCGCCAGCGGGGCGCGGACCTTCACGACGCGGCCGTCCAGCGCCATCGCCGTGCCTTCGCCCTTGAACTTGTTGATGGCCTTGGCGACGGCGCGCGCGGTGCCGAAGTCGGAGGCGTTCAGGTCCAGCTGCAGCCACTCGTTCTGCTGCAGCGGCGTGGGCACGCTGCGCTCGACCAGCGCGCCGCCGGGGATGCGGCCGGCGCTCAGGTGGTTGATCTGGACCTTGGAACCGCCCGCGGACGCGCCGGCGCCGCCGACGACCATGTTGCCCTGGGCGATCGCGTAGACCTGGCCGTCGGCGCCGCGCAGCGGCGTGGCGATCAGCGTGCCGCCGCGCAGGCTCTTGGCGTTGCCCATCGACGAGACGACGACGTCCAGGGGCTGGCCGGGTTGCGCGAAGGGGGGGAGCGAGGTGGTGATCATCACCGCCGCGACGTTGCGCGGCTGCATGGTCACGCCCGGCGGGAGCAGCACGCCGAACTGCTGCAGCATCGCGGTGATGCTCTGGCCCGTGAACGGGGCCTGCGTGGTCTGGTCGCCGGTGCCGTCCAGGCCCACGACGAGGCCGTAGCCGGTCAGCGGGTTGGAGCGGACGCCCTGCACCGCGGCGACTTCCTTGATGCGCGTCGCCTCGGCCGGCGTCGCGATCGCGAGCAGGGCCATCAGCGCGAGCAGGCCGGAGGCCAGCAGGCGAGGGGAGCGGGAGAAGAAGCGGGGGAGGGTGTTGGGGTACATCTCGGTCACACGGTTGCAGACTCGTGTGACCGATTGTGGGGAAACTTAAATGGGTGAAAGGTTCAAGAAGAAGCGGGATAGCCAGCCAATTCCATGCGCGTCGGCGACGGCGCCGCGACCGCGCTGCTCGACCCGGACGTTGGCGATGGCCGTCGAGGCGACGATGTTCCCCTGGCGGATCGACTGCGGGTCGACCTGGCCGTAGAAGCGCAGCACGTCCACGTTGGCGTTCACGCCGACCTGCTTCTCGCCCGAGATCAGCAGGTGCCCGTTGGGCAGCACGCCGGTGACGACGGCGGTGATCGTGCCGGAGAAGTCGTTGGTGTTCTCGTTCGTGCCCTTGCCGGTGCTCTTGTTGGACGAGGAGCCCGTCAGCTCGGCCCGGCCGCCGCCGAAGGAGTTGGCGGCGATGCCGGGAATCGCGCTGACGCTGGCGCCGATGGCGCCGTTCTTGTCGAGTTCGGAACTCGACTTCTGCGTCGCGCTGACCTTCTCGGTGATCGTGACGGTGACGATGTCGCCGACCAGGCGGGCGCGGTGATCCTCGAACAGCGGCCGGTAGTTCGCGTTCTGGTAGATCGCGCCGTTGTTGGCGGAGGCCGGGATCGGCTCCGGCATCTTCACCACCGGCGCGGGCTGCATGTCCACGCGCGGCTGCGGGTACATCGTCGAGCAGGCGGTGAGAACCAGCACGGTGGCGCAGGCACTGAGCCGCATCGCCGATCGGGCGAGGCTGGACGTGGGCAACAGGGGCGAGGACGGGAACGAATGCATGAACAACTCCTGGATTCGCGGCGTGTCGGGACGCCGGCCTTGGCACCGGGTGGGTGCGCCGCGCGGGGCCGGCGGGATCTGGACGATGGGACCCTCATCGTCGCCCGGGCGATGCGCGCCCGATCGACCGAAGTGAGCCCGTCAGTCCGGTCAGATCTGCGACAGCTTCTGGAGCATCTGGTCGGTGGTCTGGATCGCCTTCGAGTTCATTTCGTAGGCGCGCTGGGTCTGGATCATCTGGACCAGTTCCTCGACGACGTTGACGTTCGAGGTTTCGACGAAGCCCTGCTGCACGGTGCCCAGGCTGTTCTGGCCGGGCGCGCCGGTCTGCGGCGTGCCGGAGGCGACCGTCTCGGCGTACAGGTTGCCGCCCAGCGACTCCAGCCCCGGCGGGTTGATGAAGTTCGCCAGCTGCAGCTGGCCCAGCGTCGTCGGCGTGGCGCTGGCGGCGGTGGTGACGCTCACCGTGCCGTCGGCGCCGATGGTCAGCGACTTGGCGTCGGCCGGGACGATGATCCCGGGCAGCACCGTGTTGCCGTTGTTGGTGACGACCTGGCCGTTGGCGTCCAGCTGGAAGCTGCCGTCGCGGGTGTAGGCGGTGGTGCCGTCGGGCATCTGCACCTGGAAGAAGCCGTTGCCCTTGACGGCGACGTCCAGGTAGTTGGACGTCTGCGTCAGGCTGCCCTGCGAATGGCTGCGCGAGGTGGCGACCGCGCGCGAACCCAGGCCGACCTGCATGCCGGTGGGCAGCGTGGTCTGCTCGGTGTTGTTGGCGCCGGGCTGGCGCAGCGTCTGGTACATCAGGTCTTCGAAGACCGCATGCGACTTCTTGAAGCCGTTGGTCGAGACGTTGGCCAGGTTGTGGGAAATCACGTCCAGCTGGGTCTGCTGGCTTTCCATGCCGGTCTTGGCGGTCCAGAGCGAACGAAGCATTTGAAGTCTCCTGAATCCTGTTGCTGAAGCGGTTCCGTGCTGCGAACTGTGGGCAGGCGGATCAGCTGTCGGACAGCAGCTTGGAGGCTGCCTGGCCGTGGGTCTGGGCGATCGAGAGCATCTTCATCTGCTGCTCGAACTGGCGGGCGGCGGCGATCATGCCGACCATGGTCTCGACCGGGCTCACGTTGGAGCCCTCGAGGGCGCCCGACTGGAGGCGGGCGGCGGGGTCGGCGGGCAGCGGATCGCCGCCGTCGGCGATGAACAGGCCGTCGTCGCGGCGCGTGAAGCGGCCGTCCTCGGTGACCAGCTTGATCCGGCCGATGTTGACCGGACGCTGTCCGTCGGCCTTGGCGACGACGGTGCCGTCGTCGCCGATCGAGATCGTCGAGTTGGGCGGCACGGTGATCGGGCCGCCGTCGCCCAGCACCTGCAGGCCGTTGCGCATGCGCAGCACGCCGTCCTGGTCGACGTCCATCGAGCCGGCGCGGGTGTAGGCCTCGGTGCCGTCCAGCGCCTGCACGGCCATCCAGGACTTGCCCTTCATGGCGACGTCCAGGTTGCGGTCGGTCGTCGTGATCGGGCCGGCGGTCAGGTCGTGGCCGGTGGTCGTCTCCAGCGCGAACGCGCGGGTGGACGAGCCGTCGCCGCGGATCGGCACCGCGCGGAACGCCTGCAGCTCGGCGCGGAAGCCGTTGCTGTTGGCGTTGGCGAGGTTGTTGGAAAGCACGTCCTGGCGCGACATCGCCGCCTGGGCGCCGCTCATCGACAGGTAGATCATGCGGTCCATCGGAACTCCTCAGCGATCGGCAACGGGATGGGTCAGGACGCCGGTGCCTGCATCAACGCAGGTTGACCAGCGTCTGCAGGACCTGGTCCTGCGTCTTGATGGTCTGCGAGTTGGCCTGGTAGACGCGCTGGGCGGTCATCATGTTCACCAGCTCGGAGGTCAGGTCGACGTTGGATTCCTCCAGCGCGCCGGGGGTCAGCGAGCCGAGGTTGCCGTCGCCCGGCACGCCCACGACCGGATCGCCCGACGAATTCGTGCGCGCCCAGACGTTGCCGCCCAGCGGCTGCAGGCCTTGCGGGTTGCGGAAGTTGGCCAGCTCGACCTGGCCGGCCGGCTTGGATTCACCGTTCGAATAACGGGCGGTGACGATGCCGTTGTCTTCCAGCTTGATGCCGACCAGCTGGCCCGGCGCGTAGCCGTTCTGGTTCAGGTCGGTGACGGCGAAGTTGGAGCCGTTCTCGGTGGCGGAGCGCAGGTCGAAGCTGATGCCCTGCACCGACGGGTCGGACGGGTCGGCCGGCGGCGCCGGGATCGGCAGCGTCGGGGCGCCTTGCGAGTTCGTGCCGGCGGGGATCTTCAGGTTCAGGAACTCGCTCGGGCCGGGCGAGACGGGCTTGCCGCCGGTGGGCAGGAAGGTCATCTGCGTGAACGGCGTCAGCGGGTTGCCCTTGGCGGTGCCGTCGTCGGTCTCGATCGGGTTGCCCTGGGAGTCGAACTGCACGGCGCTGCCGTTGGCCGTCAGGTAGACGTTCCAGACGGTGTTGCCGTTGGCGTCGTCGTTGTTGGCGCGCTGGAAGTACATGGTCAGCGCGGTGGGCTGGCCCTTGGCGTCGTACACCGTCATCGACGTCGCGTTGTTGTACGAGGTCGGGTCGTTCAGCGTGATGCCGGTCTTGTCGATCTTGGGCGAGTTCGGATCGGCCGGATCGGTCAGGTCGTAGGCGGCGGTCGGGCCGGCGCGGGAGTCCAGGTTGAACTCCATCTTGATGTCGCTGGTCACCTTGGGGTCGATGCCGCCGGTGGGCAGCTTCAGGCCCTGCGCCAGACCGGGCTGGATCACGCCGTTGGCGTCGGCGGGATACCCCATCAGCTTCAGCTGATCGTTGTTGACGATGTTGCCTTCCTTGTCGACCTTGAACTGGCCGTTGCGGGTGTACACCGTCGGGCTCTTGCCGTCGGACACCTGGAAGAAGCCGGCGCCGTTGATGGCCAGGTCCATCGGGTTCTCGGTGATCGAGATGTTGCCCTGCGTGAACTGCTGGGCCACCGTCTGGACCTGCACGCCGATGCCGACGTCGCTGGTGCCGGCGCCGTTGAGCGAGGCCGCGTACATGTCGGCGAACTCGGCCCGCGACGACTTGGCGCCGTAGGTCTGCGAGTTGGCGATGTTGTTGCCGATGACTTCCAGGTTCTTGCTGGAAGCATTCAGTCCGGAGAGGCCTTGTTGGAAGCTCATGGTCGTGTCCTTGGGCGATTCAGGCGCGAATCTGCGGGGTCAAGCGGGGGGCGGGGCTGAGGGCGGAAATGCTGGGATCAGCCCAGCGAACGGACCTTGTCGTAATCGACCAGGCCGGAATTCTTCAGTTCGAGCTGCAGCGTGGCGCCGCTCGTATTCACCGCGCGCACCGTGTCGCGGGTGAGGGTGGTCGCGGTGACCGGGGCGCTGGCATTGGTCGCCGTGACGCGGAAGCTCAGGTTGGTGGTCTCGGTCGCCTTGGACGCGTCCCAGGTGTAGGACTGCATGCCGGCCTTCATCTTGCCGAGGTCCTGCGTGGAGATCACCTCGCCGGCGCCGTTGAGGATTTCCAGCTTGACGGCGTCGGCGGCGCCGCCGAGGTCGAAGCTCATCGTGGATTTCCCGTCGGCGACGCTGATCTTGTTGCCGGGGACGGTGACGTCGCGGCCGACCAGGCTCACGCTCTGCAGCGCCTGCATCTGGCCGAACTGGCTGCCCAGGGCCTGGATGCTGCTGTTGAGCGTGCTCACGCCGGTCACCGTCTGGATCTGCGCCATCTGCGTCGTCACGGCGGCGTTGTCCATCGGGTTCATCGGGTCCTGGTTCTGCAGCTGCGCGACCAGCAGCTTCAGGAAGCGGTCCGAGGTTTCCTGCGCGCTCGTGCCGGTGGCGCTCGCGGCGGCCGTGTTCGAGGCGGCGCCGGTCTTCGTGTTGGCGTTCAGGGCGGTGAAGTCCATGATGGGCGTTCCGTTCGGTTATTCGGGAGGAGCGGGCGATCAGCCCTGGCCCATCTGCAGGGTCTTGAGCAGCAGCGACTTGGCGGTGCCCATGACCTCGAGGTTGTTCTGGTACGAACGGGAGGCGGAGATCATGTTGACCATCTCCTCCACGCTGTTGACGTTGCTGTACGTGACGTAGCCGTCGGCGTCGGCCAGCTGGTGGCTGGGATCGTGGATGCGGCGGCCGGGGGTCTGGTTCTCCTGGACGCCCACCACCTGCACGCCGACGTCGGTCTGGTCCGTGCCGTTCTGGGCCAGCACGCTCTGGAAGACGACCTGGCGCGCCTTGTAGGCCTGGCCATCCGGGCCGGCGACGGTGTCCGCGTTGGCCATGTTGCTGGCGACCGCGTTCAGGCGCTGGCTCTGCGCGCTCACCGCGCTGCCGCTGATGTGGAAGATGCTGAACATCGACATGACGGGCTCCTTGCTTCAGCGCTCGATCAGGAAGCGTTCGGCGACTTCATCGCGTCCAGCATGGTGCGGATGGAGCCGTTCAGGAATCGCAGCGAGGCCTCGTACTTCACCGTGTTGTCGGCGAAGCTGGCGCGCTCGCGGTCCATGTCGACCGTGTTGCTGTCCATGCTGGTCATCGAACTCAGGCTGCTCTGCAGCGCGGCCTGCGTGCGCTGGGTCAGGGTCTGGTTGGAATCCGAGGGATTGGCCGCCGGGGAGGTCGCCGCGCGCAGCGCCTTGGCGAAGTCCATGTCCTTGGACTGGTAGCCGGGGGTGTCGGCGTTGGCGATGTTGCTGGCCAGCAGACGCTGACGCTCCGCCCGCAGGGTCAGCGCCTGGGACTGGAAGCTCATCGCGTCGGTCAGTTTGTTCAGCATCTCGTTTCTCCTTCGGACGGGGCGGGGGCATCGGGACGCGGCCCGTTGGCTGTCACCCGGTTTTGTCACGTTCGAGCATTGTGTTCAGCAGGTCCGAAAACATGAGCGCGATAAGACGGGTGATCCCGGCGCATTTCGAAGCCACCGGCGAGCCCCGGATCCGTACAGTTCCGACCCATGCCGCAAAGCTGCCACTCCACCCATGCCCGCCACGCGCAGGCGCTGCCCGCCCTGCTGGCGGGTGCGCTGATGTCCGTGTGGCTGATGTTCGGGCTCGTGGACGAAGCCGATGCGCAGCCCGCGGCGCCCGTGCAGGTCGCGGTGGCGCCCAACATTTCGATTAGCGAACCAGGGGGCTCAGGCCTCGGCGCGCTGGACGCGACGCTGGAAGACCGTCTGCAGACGCTGGCGATGGCCGGCGCCCGCCAGGTGGCACCGAACCAGGCCCGCGTGGAGATCGAGATCGGCAAGCTGGATCCGCGCCTGCGCCTGGCGCCGTGCGCGCAGATCCAGCCCTACCTGCCGCCCGGCACCAGGATGTGGGGCCGCAGCCGCCTGGGCCTGCGCTGCGTGGCCGGCGTGACCAAATGGAATGTGACGCTGCCGCTGACCATCAAGGTCTACGGCCAGGCCTTCGTCGCGGCGGCGGACCTGCCGACCGGCACGCTGCTGACTCAAGAACATCTCCGGCTGGCCGAAGTAGATATTGCCGGTGAGGCCGGCGCCATCTATACCCAAACGGATGGCTGGCTCGGACGTCATCTGGCAAAACCGGTCGCGGCCGGTCAGGCACTGCGATCCGTGGACCTGAAGCTGCGCCAATGGGTGCAGCCAGGCGACCGGGTGCAGGTCATGGCGACCGGCGACGGTTATGCGATCGCCGGCGAAGGCCAGGCGATGGGCGTCGGGCTGGAAGGCCAGGATGTCCGTGTACGTTTCGACAATGGCCGCATGGCCACCGGGCGTACGATCGGTGAACGACGGGTGGAGGTGGTACTGTGATGCCCTTCACCGAGAGATCTGTCTAATTTGTGAAGCTCGCCCCTCAAGTTCCGTCCAGGCAGGTCGATAAACCCGCTAATGGAAGGGATCCGGAAGTCCTCGGGCCCATGGAGAATTGCCATGAAGATCGGTAACAACGCTGACATCAACGCCTACTCGAAAGTCGGCGGCACCGCTGCCGGCGCGACCGAGGGCGGAGCCAAGACCGCCAAGGGCGGTGCCGCGGCCCCCTCGAACGAGGGGTCCAAGGTCGAGCTGTCAAGCACCGCGAGCAGCCTGATCTCGGGCACCGGCACGGACGACGGCAGCTTCGACGCGGAGAAGGTCGCCCGCATCGCCAGCGCGATCGAGAAGGGCGAGTTCAAGATCAACGCCGACGCGATCGCCGACAAGCTGATCGCCAACGCGTCCGAGATGCTGGGCCGCACCCAGCAGTCGCACTGAACCGCTCCGTCGAAAGACGCTGAGCTGTAGCGAGCCAAGACCCCAGCCTTTCCGGTGACGCCCATGACCGCCACGCCTCTGACCACGACCCCCGTCGACCTGGAGCAGCCGCTCCAGGACGTCGAAAGCTGCCTGAACCTGCTGGGCGACGCGCTGCATCGACGCGACTCGCAGGCGATCGAGCTGCACGCGGCGTCGTTGCACGCGGCACTGGCACGGGCGATCGAACAGTTCAGCGCGGCCGCTCGTACCGGCACCGTGCCGCAAGGCTTGCGCACCCGCCTGATGCAGGCCGGTGGCCGTGTGGCCGCGCAGCGTGAGTCGCTGGCTCGTGCCACCGCGGCGCTGGACCGCGCCATCGACGTGCTGATGCCCGGCGAGCCCAGCGGTCTGTACGGCGCTTCCGGCAAGAGCGAGCGCAAGTCGGGACTGGGTGGAGTGATCCAGGCTTGAGCCCGGTTTCTCGAATGACGAAGGCCACGCAGTGCGTGGCCTTTTTGCTTTTGGGGAACTCGCGTGCGGAGGGCGGTGCGTTGGCCGCCAGTGCAGGGGGCCTTGGCGGCAGGCGCCAAAACCCCCAGCACAGCCGTCCCCAACCATTCGCGTCCTTCGACGGATTTGCGACCGAGGACCTTGGGCGAGGAGGGGGAGGTGTGGGGCGGTCAGGTCGGCGTGCGCGTCGCCTTGCGACGCAGGCAGTCGAGGTAGACGTGGCCGTCCGGCGGCAGCCCGCTGCGCTGCGAGGTCCAGATCATCTCGCCCAGGCACTCCATCGCCTCGTGGTGGGCGTCGTGGAGCGACTGGCGGCGGGCCGCCAGCAGGTCCAGCGCCTGGCGCACGCCGGTCGGCTGGTCGATCTGGTGCTGCTCCATCAGGCTGAGGTGCATGGACAGGTGCAGGAACGGGTTCGTGCGGCCGTCCTCGACCGTGTAGACCGCCGCCAGCGCGGCGTCTTCATCGGCGAGTTCGTCGTGGTACTCCGGATGCTGCTCGATCCAGTCCGAGGCGATCGCCTCCATCGGCGTCAGCGGCAGCTTGTCGCGGTACTTGCGGAAGGTCTGGCAGAAGAAGCGCCGGACTTCGAGTTGGGATGGGGCAAACATAAGCGCGTGATTGTCGTCGCCCGCGTCAGGCCTTGTCGGGTTGGGGATGCTCGGACGAAGGCACCGGCGCCGCGCCCGGGGCGGCGCCGGGGGCCAGGTGCGGCTCCTGCCAGGGGTTGCGGGCCTTGCCTTCCGCCAGCGCCTTGCGTTCCGCCGCCAGCCGCTCCTCCAACTGTTCGCGACCGCGCTTGGACATCGCGATCAGCGTGTCCAGGTCGCCGCGGTGCGGGCGCAGTTCTTCGGTCTGCTCGACGGTATGCCGCCGGAAGCGCCACGCCATCTGCCGCGCCGCGTGCGGCTCCCAACCGAGCTGCTGCAGCACGCTGCGCGCGCTCATGAGCGCGGAGTCCAGCGTCTCGCGCTCGATCAGCTCGACGCCCAGTTCGCGCAGCGCGTAGTAGTGCTGGACGTTGCGCGCCCGCGCGACGATGGTCAGGTGCGGGAAGTGCTGGCGCGCGATCTCGGCGATCTTGACGCTGTGGTTGAAGTCGTCGACGGCCAGCACCAGCACCTGCGCATGCTGGGCGCCGGCGGTGCGCAGCAGTTCCAGCCGCGTCGCGTCGCCCCAGAACACCCGCCAGCCGAAGCGCCGCAGCGATTCGACGGTGTCGGCGTCGTGGTCCAGCACCGTCGCCGGGATGCCGTTGGCGAAGAGCATCCGCCCGACGATCTGCCCGTAGCGACCGAAGCCCGCGATGATCACCGGCGACTCCTGCTGTTCGGTGAGCTCGTGCGGGGACTTGCGCTCGATCTGGCCGGCGCGCCGCTGCGCCCAGGCCAGCAGTGCCGGCGTCAGCGCCAGCGACAGCGCGACCGCCGCCACCAGCACCGAGCGCTGCCCCGCGTCGAGCAGCGTGGCCTGTTCCGCGAGCTGGAAGACGACGAAACCGAACTCGCCGCCCTGCGCCAGCAGGATGACGAAGACCGCGCGCTCCGGCCGGGGCAGGCCCATCGCGCGGCCCAGTACCGCCAGCACCAGGCCCTTGCACAGCCAGAGCGCGGCCAGCAGGCCGAGCACCGCGAACGGCTTCTGCCACAGCACCGTCAGGTCCAGGCCCATGCCCACGGCGATGAAGAACATCCCGAGCAACAGGCCCTTGAACGGCTCCAGGTCGGCCTCGAGGGCGCGGCGATATTCGCTTTCGGCGAGCAGCACGCCCGCCGCGAACGCGCCCAGCGCCATCGACAGCCCGACCTTCTGCATCAGCATGGCCGCGGCCAGCACCAGCAGCAGCGAGGCGGCGGTGAAGATCTCCGGCGTGCCGCTGCGCGCGATCCAGCGCAGCAGCGGTCGCAGCAGCAGCCGGCCGCCGAGCACGATCAGCACCAGCGCACCGAGCGCCAGCCAGATGCGATATCCGGAGTGCCCCGCCGCGGGCCGCCCCTGGCTCGCGAGGATGGGCACCAGCGCCAGCACCGGGATCGCGGCGATGTCCTGCAGCAGCGCGACGCTGATGACGCTCTGTCCGGCGCGCGTGTTGCCGAGGTTCTTCTCGCTGAGGGTGGCCAGCGCGACCGCCGTCGACGACATCGCCAGCCCCAGCGCCGCGATGACGGCGGCATGCCAGTCGGCGTCGAGGAAGAAGGACGGGATCAGCAGCAGCGCCGCGCAGCCCAGCATCTGCGCCGAGCCCCAGCCGAAGATCGGCCGGCGCATCGCCCACAGCCGCTTGGGCTCGAGTTCCAGGCCGACCAGGAACATCATCAGCACGACGCCGAATTCACCGACCTCCAGGACGGTCGCCGGTTGGCTGATCAACCCGAGCACCTGCGGGCCGAGCAGCACGCCCGCCACCAGGTAGCCCAGGATCGAGCCCAGCTTCAGCCCGCGCGCCAGGGGCACCGCGAGCACCGCGGCGGCCAGCAGGACGAGCGGCGTCAGCAGCCAGTTGCCATGGGCGCCATGCGCCGCGGCTTCCGTCGCGGTCACGGCGGCGGAGGCGGCGGTCATCGCGGCGGACGCCGCGGACATCGGGGTGGAGATGTCCATCAGACCGGCGCTCCTTCCTCGCGCACCGGGCGCTCGTCGTCGGGGACCGTCTCCTGGGCGGGGTCGGGCTGGTGCTCGCACCAGGCGGGCAGGGCGCGGAGCCCCTCGATGAAGGCCTGCGCATGGGCCTGGATCTGTTCGGCCGGCGCCTTCTGCGCGCCGTGCAGGATCAGCGGCGGCAGGAAGCGCATGCCGCAGAGCGCGGCCGTCTGCGCATAGGGCAGCAGGAAGTCGCCGACCGGATGGCGGTTGTAGCCCTCCGCGCTGTAGGAGTGCTCGCTCCCCCCGGCCGACGTCACCAGCCACAGTTCCTTGCCGTGCAGCGCGTGACCGGTCTGGCCGTAGGCGAAGCCCACGCTCAGCACCTCGTCCACCCACAGCTTCATCAGCGCGGGCATGCCGTACCAGTGCAGCGGATGCAGCCAGACCAGCATCTCCGCGTCGCGCAGCGCTTCCTGCTCCGCATGCGTGTCGATGGCGTAGTCCGGATACAGCGCGTAGAGGTCGCGCACCCGGACGTTGGGCAGCCCGTGCGCGGCGGACAGCATCGCCCGCGTGACGCGGGAATGGGCCAGGTCAGGATGCGCGGCCAGGATGAGGATCGGCGGCGCGCCAGGGGCGGAGGAGGGGGAGGTGGGAGGGGTCGGGGCTGACGAGCTCATGGAACCGGAGTATCCGGCACCTCTGCCGCCGCCGGGCCTCCCCGGAGGGAGACCCGGCGGGGGCTCGTCACGGCGTTGCGGACGCCGTCGCAGAGGATGTCTCAGCGGGCGCCGCAGGGGACGCTTCGGACATCTCCCGTATCCAGACCGTGCCGCCTCGGCGCTCGGGCCATGCGCCGCCAGGCAGGAGGCGGATCTCGATCCTCGCCGGCGCGTGGCCCAAGGCGACCAAGGCATCGCGGACGGCGATCAGGCGGCGATAGGTGGCTTGGCGAGCCGTGGTCTGTTCGAGGTCGGTGGAGGCGGCGATCTGGATCGTCCGGTCCCGCCGTTCGGACGTCATCCAGCGTGCCAGCGTCGCGCTCGCGGCCTCATCCAATCCCAGCGCACCAATCGCAAAGCTGACCTGCAGACGCCATCCGCCAGCGGGCAGGGCAACCTGCTCGATGCGGACCGGCGTTGCCTCGACCGGAGACGCGGAGGACGACCGGACGTGCAGCGTGAGCGTCGGCAAGCCGGGAGGACCGTTCTCCAGCGCGGGCGCGGTGGTACCGCGAGGCGCCGGCGATTCGTCTTCGCGTATGGGTGCCTCGCTCAGGTCGATCTCGCGCGTTGCTGGCCGGACCGGCGTCGCGGACGTCTGCGGAACCTGCGGAGCCGGCGCGACGAGTGCCGCTTCGACGGCGGAAGACTCCACGAGGCCCGGCTCGACGAGAGCGGGCGTCACGGCCACGGGAGGCGGCTCGCGGACCCGCGAGGGGCTCGCGATCTGCAATCCGGTGGCCAGCAGGCCGCCACAGAAGATCGACACCACGAACAGCAGGTTCAGCACCACGTTGATCAGCGCGTCGACGTAGCCGGGCCAGAAGTCGATGGTGTCCGAGCGTTCAGCGTGCATGGTGTTCTCCTTCGATCGCGGCGGGGAGCGCCTCGATCACGACGGTTCGCGCGCCGGGTTCGGCTGCGGACGGGCCGGACGGCGCGCCGGCCTCGTCCAGCGCGAACTGGATGCGGCCCGCCGCGATGTCCAGGTCCAGCAGCGCGTTGCGCACCGCCATGAGTCGGATGTAGGCGGCGCGGCGGGTGGTGCCCGACGCGTCGACGGGCACGACGGCGGTGAGCCGCACACGTCGCTCCGCAGGCAGCGAGGACAGCGCGGTCCGCAGCGATGCGCGGACCTCGTCGTCCAGCGCGTGGGCGTCCTCGTCGAAGGTCAAGGCGATGCGCCCGGCGGGCGTGGATGGGCGCGGCGCGCGGAGGCTGGACGGGCCCGGAGGCGGTGATGGCGCCGCCGCCGACACGGTGGGCCAGTCCCTGCGCGGCGGCTCCGGCACCGGCGCGCCCGCATTGACGGGCTCAGGCGGCGCCGCCGCCAACGGCGACTGGCTGGCCGGATCGTCGTCGCGATCGGCCGGGGGCAGTTCATGCATGGCCGCCTGGCTTACGAGGAACAGGTTGCCGCCCAGGATGGCGATCACCAGCAGCAGGGTGATCGCCAGCCCGGCGACGGCGGCGACGTAGCCCGGCCACACGTTGGGGCTTCTGGAGGACGCTCGCATGATGGACGCTCAGAGGACGCTGCCGTTGCTGACCAAGGTCTGCACGTCGGTCGTGGCCAGCGTGACGCCGCTCAGGTAGATCTGCTGCAGCACGTGGCCCGGCCCGTCACCGTCCACGTCGATGACGATCAGTGCGCCGGACGTGCCCGCGTCCGCGCCCGCCACGCCGGCGGGTGCCGCCGCGTTGTTGAAGACCTTGATCCATGCCGAGAGGTCGTCGGCCGGTCCTGCGCGGCCCTCCAGCATCGGCAGCAGGGACAGCCGATCCTTGTTGCCGTCACTGGCGCCGAAGTCCCGGATCACGTCGATGGCGCCGGTGGTGCCCGCGTCGCCGCGGTGCCAGGCGAAGAGGTCGTTGTCCGTTCCCGCGGCCGTCGAACCGCCGCGGCCGTACAGGATGTCGTTGCCACGACCGCCGGTGATCAGGTCGTCCCCGTTGCCGGCCATGATGGCGTCGTCGCCGGCACCGCCATCGATGGTGTCGTTGCCGACGCCCATGCGTTGGGTGAACAGGCGGTTTTCGCCGTTGCTGCCGCCGGGGCCGTCCAGGAAGGCGGCGCGCGCACCGGCGATGGCACTGTCCGCCGAGCCGGTGTTGTCGTACTGGTGCAGCGCGGCGTTCTGGGCGCCGTCGAACTCGGCGGTGTACTGGGTGCTGCCTCCTCCAACGCTGGCGCCGCCGCCGCCGGTGATGAAACTGCCCCGGGTGGTACCGGCGCCGCCGCCCAGTGCCACGCCGAGCGTGTTCGGGTTGACCGTTGACGGCCGAGCCCTCCTGGGTCCCGCCGTCGCCGGCGCCAACACCGCCGAGGCCACCGACACCGGCGGTGTAGTAGCTTCGGCCATTGCCACCGCCACCACCGCCGCCATACCCGCCGGCACCCGCGGTACTGGTGGTATCGCTGCCGGAGAAACCGTCCCCGAAGAGGACGTCGTTGCCGTCACCTCCGGAGATCACATCGTTCGCGCCGCCCGCTTGACCGCCGTGTTGCGGGAATCCCGCGTATTCGAGACGCTCCCGCGCCACCGCCCGAACCATCGCCGAAGATCAGATCGCCCTGGCTGGTGCCGAGCAGCTGGTCCGCCTGCGCGGAGCCGGCTTGTGCGGTGAAGGTCGGATCGGTGTTGTTGTTGGATCCCGCGTGGCCGTAGCCGGACCCGTCGCCATAGGCAACGATCCCGCCGCCGTCGTGGAGGATGCCGAAGTTGAGCGAGCCGCTCGCCGTGTCGGTCGTCGCGCCGGGCTTGGACACGTCGAAGCCCGCTGAGGCGAAGACACCGCCGGATTGCAGCGACGCGTTGTCCTGGCTGTAGGCGATGCCGACATGACCGTCCATCACCTGCTGCAAGGAGACGCTGCCACCGCTGGCCAGCGTGACGCCGTCGACGCTGAGGGTGACGTTGGTCGTCTGCCCGAAGGTGATCAGCACCTCCGCGGGCGCAGGGTCGGACAGGCCCAGGTGCTCGGCCGTCAGGCGCTCGGTCCCCAACGGCGTGTTGGGCAGCAGGCTGTCGTTCCCATCGGTGTTGGCCAGCGAACGCCCATCGAGCTCGAGGGTCCGGGCCGCCACGAAGGTCGGCAGCGAATGATTGATCGTCAGCGTGTACGGCGTGGCCGCGCTCACGTTGCCTGCAGGATCGTGGGCGGTGATGCCCAGTGCGTGCACGCCTTCGTGCAGCGAGACCTGGACCTCCGTCGTGGAACCCGTCAGCGCGCCGGTGGCCAGCAGCTCGCCCGCGTCCATCACGCCGTTGCCGTTCCGGTCGTCGAAGAGGTCGAAGCGGGCGCCGGCGGCCCCTGTGATCTCCAGCGCGACCGATTCCAGCGTGGTCACCTGGTCGCCAGCCGTCCCCGTGTCGCTGCCGACCGCGAGCTGCACGGTGGGCGCCGCGGGCGCCTGCTGATCCAGCGTGATGGCGAGGTCAGCCCCGGCGGCGCTCTTTCGCCCGAGCGAGTCCACGGTGTAGGCGTGGAGGTGGTTGACCCCGTCGACGAGCTGCACGGCCCCGCTGCCGTGCGCATCCCGTGCGGAAAGGACGATCGAGCCTGCGGACTCGCCGACATCCTCCTTGCCGTTCTGGTTGAAGTCGTTGAAGAGCTTCACCGTCGTGCCCGCCGTGCCGTCCACCTGGATCGACACGGTGCGCTGGTTGGTGAGGAGGTCGCTGCTGCTGTCGCCGGTATCGTCCGCCGCCGCGAGGCCCAGCGTGGGGGCGATCGGAGCGGACGCCGCGACCGAGAGGGTCTGGATCGCCGACACGCTGCGGTTGCCCGCGACGTCGGTCGCCAGGACGCGCACCTCGTAGCTGCCGTCGGCCAGCGCGACGGCGCTGGCGATCTCGTCACGAGCGCCGATCTGCAGGTGATCGGCGATCAGCGTCCGCTCGCCCGCGTCGATCTGGCCGTTGCTGTTCAGATCCTCGAAGACGCTCACGCGGCTGCCCTTGTCGGCGGTGATCTCGAACAGCGGTGTCGCCGACGTCGATACCGGCACGCCATTCAGGGTCGTGCTGTCGGGCCCGCCCAGTTCCGGCTTGCCCACGGCCGGCGCGGTCCGGTCGATGACGACCGTCCGCGGCGCGGAGACGTTGCCGGACAAGCCGTTGATGTCCTGCTGATAGGCCCGCAGCACATGGCTCCCCTCCGCGAGGCTGAAGACCAGCGCGGCCTGGGCGTTCCCGTCCTGCACGGGCGCCGACGCCAGCAGCTCGCCGTCGTCCTGCCTGCCATTGCCGTTCAGGTCGTCGAACAGGTAGACGGTGTTGCCCGCATCGCCGCTCACCTGCGCATGGAGTGTCGAGCGGCTGGTGATCAGGTCGTCGGCGCGGTCGCCGGTGTCGTCCGCCGGCGCCAGCGTCCATGACGACGTGGCGATCGGCTTGCTGAGGATGCCGATGGTCTGGATGTCGGAGACGCTTCGATTGCCCGCGGCATCGGTCGTGATGACGCGCAGGTCGTGGCGGCCTCCGCTCAGGCTGATGTCGCTGTCGACCTCGTCCTGGCCGCCGAGCTGCGTGTGCTCGGCCAGGGTCTGTTCGTCCGCGCCCTGCGCGCCGTCGCCGTTCAGGTCCTCGAAGACGAGCACGCGGGCGCCTTTCTCCGCAGTGAGCTCGAAGGTCGGCATCGCGTTCAGCGACACCGGCAGGCCGTTGACGGTCAACTGCTCCGAGCCGCCCAAGGCCAGCGTCGCCTGAGCGGGGGCGGTCTTGTCGACCACCACGATCTGCGGCGTCGACAGGTCGCTGGTGAAGCCGTTGTCGTCCTGCTGATAGGCCATCAGCACGTGGCGACCCTCGGCCAGGCTCGCCGGCAGCGACACCGGCGTTCCTGCCTGAGCGGACGCCGGTCCCTGCCCGATCAGTTCGCCGTCATCCAACTGGCCGTTGCCGTTGAGATCGTCGAACACGAACACGGTGTTGCCTGGCTCGCCGCTGACCTGCAGATGCAGCAGGGACTTGCTCGTGATGCCGTCCGAATCCTTGGCGCCGCTGTCTTCCTGAGGCAGCAGGCCGACCCGGGGCGCCGGCGGCGGCGTGGTCGCCACGCCGATGGTCTGGAGGTCCGAGACGCTGCGATTGCCCGCGGCATCGGTGCTGAGGATGCGCAGCGGATGCATGCCGTCGCCCAGCGCGACGGTGCTCTCGACGGTGTCCATGGACCCGGTCTGGAGGTGGGTGAGCAGCGTCGGCTCATCGTCGTTCTGCACGCCGTCGCCGTTGCGATCTTCGAAGACGGCAACCTGGCTGCCCCTTTCCGCCGTGATCGAGAAGCTCGGATGCGCCACCAGCGAGAACGGCATGCCGCCGCGCGTGACCTGGTCCGGGCCGGTCAGCAGCAGCCTGGCGCCGACAGGGGCGCTGTTGTCGACGACCACGGTAAACGGCGCGGAACTGGCACCCGTCAGGCCGTCGGCATCCTGCTGATAAGCCAGCAGATCGTGTCGCCCTTCCTTCAGGGTGACCGTCAGCGTCGCCTCCCTGGCGCCGGGCGGGATCAACGCTTCACCCAGGGCCTCGCCGTCGTCCGGCTTGCCGTTGCCGTTCAGGTCCTCGAACAGATGGACGGTGTTGCCCACGCTGCCCGAGAGGGAGACATGGAGGAGCGAGGACTGGGTGATGCCGTCGTCCGACCGGAGCCCCGTGTCGTCGGCCGCGCCCAAGCGCACGCCGACCCCGGGGAGGAGGGTGCCTACCGCGATGGGATGGGGCTGATCCGCGACGGGAAGCGCGATGGCGACCGCATTGCCGGCGGCATCCACCAGCTTGTCGAGATCATCCGCAGTCACGCCGACGACGCTGATCGTGCCCGAAGCCGCATAGTCGGTCGGCTGCACGTCGTACTCGAACACCAGCCGGCCGTCGGCCGTCGTGGCCGTGTAGGCAGCCTGGACCGTGTGGCCGCCGAGGTCGAGACCCAGGGTCGGCGAACCGACGACGAGCGTCGATTCATCCGTCGACAGCGTGACACGCAGCTTGTCGCCGGACACCAGCTTGCCGGTCTTGTCATCGCCATGGCTGTCGATGCCGGTCAGCGTGACGCTCCGCATCACCGGCGCGATCGTGTCGCCGCTCGCGCCGAGGGCCTTGTTCAACGCGACACGCAGGTCGTCCGTGCGACTCGTCCCGGGCAGGGCGTTGAACGCCTGGGCCAACTGCGCGGACAGCGGGGGCTGGTCCGGTGCGCCGGCCTTCCACTGGTAGTCCGTTCCCGAGGTGTCGATCTGGCCCAGCAGTCGCGACATCGCGGCATCGTCGCCGCCATCGGTCGACGCGGCACCGGACAACAGCGCCAGCACGCGTCCGTAGTCGTTCGAATGGCCGCTGATGCTGCCGTCCTGAAGGATCACGGGGCTGGCGGTGCTGGCCGTGATGTCGGAATCGCCCAGGCCGAGCAGTCGCGACAGGGCCGTGTTGGCGTGCGTCACGGCGGCGCTGTCGGCCGGGAGCTTGCCATCGGTCGGCGCCAGCACCCGCACCGCGAGCTCGGTGACGGCGGTGACGTTGACCTGCAACTGGGTGTCGTTGCCGCGCACCGCCGCGGCCCTCAGCGGCGCGGCCAGGTCCTTGCCGGCGTGCGTGGCCACGTCCACGTAATCGACGTTGCCGCCCGTGCTGAAGACCGTCACCAGCAGGGGACCGGCGTAGGCGCCGTTCAGGCCGTTGATCTGGTAGCGCCCGTTCGCATCCACCGTGGACGCGCCGAGCACGCGACCGCTGGTGTCGCGGACTTCGACGCGCAGGTCGTTGCTCGGCAGCACCGGCCCCGCCGTGATCGTCCCGAAGACCGAGAACGGATCAGCTGTCGCGCCGGCCGGCGACGACGCGGCCGAGGCCATCGACGCGGTCGAGGTCGAGCTTCCGCCATGTCCTTTCGACGACCCCATGGCGACGGCGAGCAGCGCGCCGCCCGCGGCGACGATGCTGGCCAAGGGCCCCCAATGCTCGGAGAAGCTTTTCGGTTCCGGTGCGGACAGGGCGCTGAGCTTGCCGCCGAGCGGGTCGGCCGTCCCCGTGGCCTCCGCGACCGGCGACGGCCCGCCGTTGAGCCAGACCGCGGCATCGTCGGGCGGCGGCGTGCTGACGGCCACCGACGCCAGATCGCCGATCTCCATCCGGCCGGCCTGGCGCAGCAAGGCGCTGCCGGCGACCTCGGTATCGTCGAACTGGAGGGTGAACTCGGGATCCATCATGGCGCGGATCGCGCCGTCGGGGACCACGGCCGTCTTGCCGGACTTCAGGACGATCACCAGGTCGGTGTCCATCAGCCGGATGTTGTGGATGTCGGCGAGCGAGGCCTGGACCTTGATGACGGTCTTCTTGCCGGGGGCGGCAGCGGGAGTGAGGGAAGTGTTAGCCATTGCGCGGCTCCATGGAGAGTGGGGATCAGCTGGCGTTCGAGGCCAGCGCGACATCCGGTGCGGGGTTCACGGGGGGACGGACGTTCGTGTCGACGGCAGCCGCGAGCCGATCGGCCTGATCGAGCTGCAGGGCGAGCACCGAGCGCAGCCGCCCGGCCACGTCCTCGAAGGCCAGCCGGCACTCCTGCAGGGCGTGCCGCAGGTCGACGCCGGCCTGCGCGTCCTGCGCGGTGGACTGCGTCATCAGGGCGTGCATCCCGGCGGTCGTCTCGGCGACGCGCTCGACGGTCCGCGTCTGATCGCGCAGCGATTGCAGCAGGGCCTGGGACGTGCTGACTTCCTGCGCGCGCAGCCGGGCCAGTTGCTCATTCATCTGCGACCAGGCGTCCAGCCACAGCTGCGGATGGCGCAGCCCGGCCAGGGCGGCGACCTGCTCGTCGAGCTTTCGGGTCAGCGACAGCAGGGCCGACACGAAGCGTTCGGACGCCAGGTCCCGGTCGTCCCGATGGTCCCCATGGTCCCGGTCATCCGAACGGCGGACGCGGGCCGGCGTGGCCAGGGCGATGCCGTTGAAGGCATCGAACATCGCGTCATGGACCGTGGCGTTGACACGCAGCCGGACGTTGTTCACCGCCACCAGCGTGAGACCGAGGATGAGCGAGCCCAGCAGGCCGTACAGGGAAGCGATGAACGCGGTGCCCATGCTCTTCATGGGGGCCTGGAGCTTGAGCAGCATGCCGCTGAAGAGGCTGGCGGGATCGCCGCCGGAAGCGGCGCTCATGCCGGAGAAGAGGGCCGCCAGGTCCTGCAGCGCGCCCAGCAGGCCGATGAAGGTGCCGACCAGGCCCAGGCCCACGAGCGCTCCGGCGATGAAGCCCGGCAGGGACAGCCGCTCCGCATAGGCGAGTTCGGCAGCCTGGAGCCGGCGCTCCAGTTCCTGCCGGTTCACCTCCTTGGGGTGAAGCGCGTGTTCTGCCACGAGCGCATACGCATCGCGGTACGGCGACCGGAGCGCCGTGAAGCCCAGGCGCGACGCGAACTGCTCCGGAGCCGCATCGCGCCACGCGCGGGCCGTCTGCGCTTCCCGGGTCAACTGGTGCAGGACCAGCCAGGCGAGCGCGACGGCGGCGGTCAGGGCCCCCAGGATGATGTAGACCAGGGCCGGGTGGGGCGTGTTCCGGATCGAGCGTAGGATGTCGTCGCCGAACCACAGAGCGCCGCCGCCGGCCACGAGGGTGAATGGCCATGCCGCGCGAAGCCAGTCGCCGGCGGTCATCAGTTTGAATCGAGTATTCATGGCTGTTGCCTGTTCAGGAATTTCTGGAAGGGATATGGAATATGGATACCTGTGGTCCCGGGGTATGTGATCCGGTTTTCTGGGGCTCGTGGGTGATTGGTGCCGGGCCGGTGTTTTGAGCTGGCGGTTTCAAGCCGCTCCCTCGGGACGAGGAGGCTCAAGCGGCTCGAATGCACAAGAAAATTCCCGATGGACATTCCGAAGACGAATTGTTCAGCTCGAAATTCGTATTTGAATGACACGAGTTGGCGCCAAAACTCGGGAGTGCGCAGCTATGGGCTGGTCAACCAGCAATATTGGGTGGGAAGTTGCCGCTCATGATTTGTCGGATGACAACCCGGCGGCTGCGGCGGACGCGAGGGCGTATTTGCCGGCCGCCTGATTTTTGCGGTCGCGGATCACCTAAGATTCCCGCGTTTCTTCATCCGAACGAAGGGTGCTGCGATGCCGGTGATCCTGGTGGCCAATCCCAAGGGTGGGGTGGGTAAGAGCACGCTCGCGAGCAATATCGCGGGGTATCTGGCCCATCGTGGCCGTGCGGTGATGCTCGGCGACATCGATCGCCAGCAGTCCTCCGCGCGCTGGCTGGCGCAGCGTCCCGCCCAGGTGCCGGCGGTCCGGGGCTGGGAGCTCGCCTCGACCGAGCAGTTGCGAGCCCCCAAGGGCGTCTCGCACGCGGTGCTCGACACCCCCGCCGGCCTGCACGGCAAGAAGCTGACGCAGGCGCTCAAGGTGGCGGACCGCGTCGTCGTGCCGCTGCAGCCCAGCCTCTTTGACATCCAGGCGACATACGACTTCGTGCGCGAACTGCAAGATGCGTCCCAGGATCGCGGCAAGCCCGGCGACAAGTCCAACGGCGGGCCCGACATCGGCCTGGTGGCGATGCGGGTGCGCGAGGGGACGCTGTCGCAGCAGCAGTTGCACCAGTTCATCGAGCAGCTCGGGCTGCCGCTGCTGGCCGAGCTGCGCGACACCCAGAACTACGTGCAACTGGCCGCTCGCGGCCTGACGCTCTGGGACATCGCCCCCGGCCGGGTGGCCCGCGATCTGGAACAGTGGCAACGACTCTGCGCCTGGCTGGAGCGGCCGGTGAAGGAAGGCAAGGCCTGACCCCTTGCCTCCCGTTCCCGGGACCTGCCGGCGCTGAAGTTTTCAGAACGACAGGAGACCGGGATGCGGATGTTCGAGAAGCTGGAAGACCTGGCGCCCCTGGTGGGGCAGGAAATCGGCGTGTCCGACTGGATCGCGGCGGACCAGCCGCGGATCCAGGCCTTCGCCGACGCGACCGAGGACCAGCAGTGGATCCACACCGACCCGGCGCGCGCCGCGGAGGGTCCTTTCGGTACCACCATCGCGCATGGCTTCCTGACGCTCAGCCTGCTGCCGCGCTTCTACGAGACCGCCTTCCGCGTGAGGGAGGTCCGCATGGGCATCAACTACGGACTGGACCGCGTGCGTTTCCCGGCACCGGTGCCGGTCGGCAGCCGGCTGCGGGGGCGCTTCGTGCTCAAGCGCCTGGAGCCGGTCGACGGTGGGGTGCAGATGATGGTCGAGGTGACCGTCGAGCGCGAGGCCGGCGGGAAGCCGGTCTGCATCGCGGAATCGCTGACGCGCCAGTACCGCTGATCTGCCTCTCCAACGAGTCTCCGACGGGTCTCCGACGACTCGCCGATGACGCCCAGACCGGCGGGCGATGACCGCCCGTCGGTGGCATTTCCATCATTTCAGACGCTGGATTTTTCCGCCGTCACACTCGACGGACGGCCTTCACACGTCGATACCGCGATGTGCGAATACAAAAATGTCAGTTTGCCAATAGAACTTTCTACTGTTTCAGATGCCACCGTAAGGGGGAGTGCCTGCCTGGAGGCGCCCGCCTATGATCGCGCCCTGATTCGAAAGTTATTCGGTGCGGCCGGTGGGGAGTCTCCCCTCGTCGAAGTCCGACCATCCAAGGAGAGACACCCGTGAGGGTTTTGCTGATCGACGACCACCCGCTGATCCTGGCCGCGCTCCAGACTGTGATTCAAGGCCTGGGAGAAGATGTGCAGGTGCTGGGCGCCGACAGTGCGGCTCAGGCGCGCGACACGCTGAAGTCGCGCCAGGACTTCGACCTGGTGCTGCTGGACCTGAACCTGGGCGACGCCAGCGGATTCGACGTGCTGGAAGAGTTCCGCGCGCAATACCCGTCGCTGCCGGTGGTGGTGATTTCCGCCTCCGACCGCGCCAGCGACGTGATCCGCGCGATCGACCAGGGCGCGATGGGGTTCATCCCCAAACGCACCAGCAACGACGTGCTGGCGCAGGCGCTGAAGCTGGTGATGTCGGGCGGGATCTACGTGCCGCCGATGTCGCTGGGCTCGGACGTGGCGCCGGAACCGGAGCCCGTCGCCATCGCCGACGCCACGTCGGGGAACGCCAAGCTGCATCAGGTCCAGGCGCTGGCCAGCCAGGCCGGCTACCAGACCACGGCCGGGCTGGAGAGCCTGCAGCTGACGCCGCGCCAGACCGATGTGCTGGCGCTGCTGCTGCAAGGCAAGCCGAACAAGATCATCGCGCGCGAACTGGGCGTGTCGGTCGAGACGATCAAGGACCACGTCGCCGCGGTGTTGAAGGCGCTGGGGGTCAGCTCGCGCACGCAAGCCGTGCTGGCGGTGGGGCAGATGGTCCAGCGGCAGCCGAACGCCGCGTTCACCACCTTCCGCTGAGACCGGTTCAGACGTCCCCGCGACGCTCGCCGAAGCAACAACGCCGGGCTTGACCCGGCGTTTTCCATGGCTGACGGCCATCGCTGGCGAAGGTCGCCGGCAGTCAGCTCGGTGAGTAGGCCAGCCGCACGTAGATCGGCGCGAAGGCTTCCGCCTGCGTGATCTCGACGAGGCGCTCGCGCGCCAGCTCAAGCATCGCGATGAAGGACACGACGAGCACCTGCGGGCCCTTGTCCAGGTCGAACAGGTCCTCGAACTCCACGAAGCGCTCGCCCTGGAGCCGGCGCAGCAGGTGCGACATGTACTCGCGCACCGACAGCTGTTCGCGCGAGATCTTGTGGTGCTGGTTGAGCTTGGCGCGACGCATCAGGTCCGCCCAGGCCGCGCGCAGGTCGTCGACGTGCACGTCCGGCAGCCGCGGCGCCAGCGACTGCTCGATGTGGATCTGCGCCCGCAGGAAGTCGCGGCCCAGCACCGGCATCTGATCCAGCCGCAGCGCCGCCTGCTTCATCTGCTCGTACTCGAGCAGCCGGCGGACCAGTTCCGCGCGCGGATCCTCGACCTCGCCGCCGTCCTCGGACTTCTTGGGCGGCAGCAGCATCCGCGACTTGATCTCGATCAGCATCGCGGCCATCAGCAGGTACTCGCTCGCCAGCTCGAGGTTGTGCTTGCGCAGTTGCTCGACGTAGCTGAGGTACTGCCGCGTGACCTCGGCCAGCGGAATGTCGAGGATGTTGAAGTTCTGCTTGCGGATCAGGTACAGCAGCAGGTCCAGCGGCCCCTGGAACGCTTCCAGGAAGACCTCCAGCGCGTCCGGCGGGATGTAGAGGTCCTGCGGCATGGCGAACAGCGGTTCGCCGTACAGCCGCGCGACGGCGACATGGTCGACCGTTTCAGGCGTGGAAGCGTCGCCGCCCTGATCCGCCGGGGGATCCGGCAGCGTCAGGGCGGTGTCACGGTGGTCGTCTGCGCTGCTCACGCGGGGAACGACGGGCGGGCCGGACGGGGCGGGGAGGCCGCGGTCCCGCTTATTCGGACTTGGTCTGGTAGACGTAGGGCTGCTGCGACACGCGCGCGTCGTTGTAGCCGGCTTGCGCCTGGCGGTCCTGCTCGCGGTCCCACAGCAGGGCGCGGCCGGCGCGCTGTTCGGCTTCCAGCGTCGGCTTCTGGGCCTTCAGTCCGTTGATGAACTGTGTGACTTCGGATTCGTACTTCTTCCAGAACAGCGGCATGGCGAATTCTCGTGTGTGAACAGTGAATCTTAAGGTATTGACCAGGCAGAGTCCGAGGCGCCGGCTCCGCCGGGCCTTCGGGCTCGCCCCCTTGAGGGGGCCGGCGTCAGCCGGCAGGGGGTGGGCTTATCGCACGCGCATGCCCGGCTGCGCGCCCGGGAAGGGTTCCAGCACGAAGATGCCGGGATTGGCTTTTTCATCCGCGTGGCTGGCGGCCAGCACCATGCCTTCGGACACGCCGAACTTCATCTTGCGCGGCGCCAGGTTGGCGACCATCACGGTCAGCTTGCCCTCGAGCTGCTCCGGCTGATACGCGCTGCGGATGCCGCTGAACACGTTGCGCAGGCGGCCCTCGCCGACGTCCAGCGTCAGGCGCAGCAGCTTGTCCGAACCGTCGACCAGCTCGGCCTTCACGATCCTGGCGATGCGCAGGTCGACCTTGGCGAAGTCGTCGATCTTGATCTCGGGCGCGAGGTCCTCGCCGCCGGGCACGACCTTGGGCGGCGCGGGCGGCTCGAACAGCGCTTCCAGCAGCTTCGGGTCGACGCGCTGCATCAGATGCTCATAACCGCCGATCTGGTGCGCGCCCAGCGCGCGATCGGCGTCGACGAAGGTCATCGGCGCGACCTGCAGGAAGGCCTCGACCTTGGCGACCAGCGCCGGCAGCACCGGCTTCAGGTAGATCGACAGCAGGCGGAAGGCCTCGATGCAGACCGTGCAGACGTCCTGCAGGACCTGGTCCTTGCCTTCGAGCTTGGCGAGGTCCCAGGGCTTGTTCTGGTCCACGTACTCGTTGACGCGGTCGGCCAGCAGCATGATCTCGCGCAGCGCCTTGCCGAACTCGCGGGTCTCGTACAGCTCGACGATCGTCGCCTTGTGCGCGCGCAGGCCGTCCAGCAGCGCGCGGCCCTCGACGCCGACATCCGCCGACAGCTGGCCGCCGAAACGCTTGGACAGGAAACCCGCCGCGCGGCTGGCGATGTTGATGTACTTGCCGACCAGGTCCGAGTTGACGCGGGCGACGAAGTCCTCGGGGTTGAAGTCGACGTCCTCGACCCGGCTGTTGAGCTTGGCGGCCAGGTAGTAGCGCAGCCACTCCGGGTTCATGCCCAGCGACAGGTACTTCAGCGGATCCAGGCCGGTGCCGCGGCTCTTGGACATCTTCTCGCCGCCGTTGACGGTCAGGAAGCCGTGCACGAACACGTGGTTCGGCGTCTTGCGGCCGCTGAAGTGCAGCATCGCCGGCCAGAACAGCGTGTGGAAGTAGGTGATGTCCTTGCCGATGAAGTGGATCTGCTCGGTGGACTCGTCCTTGATGAAGGCGTCGAAGTCGCGGCCGATCTTGCCGAAGTAGTTCTTCAGCGAGGCCAGGTAGCCGATCGGCGCGTCCAGCCAGACGTAGAAGTACTTGCCCGGCGCATCCGGGATCTCGATGCCGAAGTAGGGCGCGTCGCGGCTGATGTCCCAATCGCCCAGTCCGCCCTTGCCGTCCTCGTCCTTGGCGAACCATTCCTTGATCTTGTTCAGCACTTCCGGCTGCAGCCGGCCGGGCGCCTGCGTCCACTGCTCGAGGAAGTCGACGCAGCGCGGATCGGACAGCTTGAAGAAGTAGTGCTCGGAACTCTTCATCACCGGCGTCGCGCCGGTCAACACCGAGAACGGGTTCTTCAGCTCCGTCGGCGTGTAGACCGCGCCGCAGACCTCGCACGAGTCACCGTACTGGTCCTTCGCGCCGCACTTCGGGCACTCGCCCTTGATGAAGCGGTCGGGCAGGAACATCGACTTCTGCGGGTCGAAGAACTGCTCGATCGTCTTGACGGCGATCAGCTCGTTGGCGCGCAGCGACTTGTAGATCTCCTTGGACAGCTCGTGGTTCTCCGCGCCGTCGGTGGAGTGCCAGTTGTCGAAGCTGATGTGGAAGCCGTCCAGGTATTGCTTGCGCCCCGACGCGATGTCGGTGACGAACTGCTGCGGGCTTTTGCCGGCCTTCTCCGCCGCGATCATGATCGGCGCGCCGTGCGCGTCGTCGGCGCAGACGAAGTGCACCTCGCTGCCCTGCATCCGCTGGAAGCGCACCCAGATGTCGGCCTGGGTGTACTCCATGATGTGGCCAATGTGGAAATTCGCATTGGCGTACGGGAGGGCGGTGGTGACGAAGATCTTGCGTGTCATGGCGCGATGGGGCCTGCTTTGGGGCTGCGGTTCTCCTCCCCACGCCCGGACCCTGGATGGGCCGTGCGGTCGCGCGAGGGGGAACCGGCCATTTTAGGCGCCGGATGGCGGAGATGGGCGCGCCGCGTAGCGCTGGGCGAGCCACGAGCACAGGATCAGCTGCAGCTGGTGATAGAACATGATCGGCAGGACGATCACGCCGACCGCCGGATGCGCGCCGAACAGCAGCTTGGCCATCGGCACGCCCGAGGCCAGCGTCTTCTTCGAGCCGCAGAACACCGCGGCGATCTCGTCCTCGACCGGCAGCCCCATCGCGCGGGCCGCGAGGCGGCTCAGCACGATGACGACCGCCAGGAACAGCGCCGCGCCGAGGGCGGCCTTGACCAGCAGTTCCGCGCCGTGGTCGCGCCACAGGCCCGAGGCCACCGAGTCGCTGAACGCCGACAGCACCAGCAGGATGATCACCCAGCGGTCGATCAGCGTGATCCGCGACTTGTGGCGCGTGTAGAAGCCCAGCAGCACCGGACGCAGCAACTGGCCGGCGACCAGCGGCAGCAGCAGCAGCTGGGTCAGTTTCCAGACCGCCTCGCCGAAGGGCAGCGTCGCGCCGCTGGTGCCGGCCATCAGCGCCACCAGCAGCGGCGTCAGCACGATGCCGAGCAGGCTGGAGACGCTGGCGTTGAAGATCGCGGCCGGCACGTTGCCCCTGGCCAGCACCGTCATCGCGACGGACGACGAGATCGTCGACGGCAGCGCGCAGAGGTAGGCGAAGCCGAGGGCCAGGTCTTGCGGCAGCCAGCGGCCGAAGAGGGCGCTGAATCCCCACCACAGCAGCGGGAAGAGGGCATAGGTGCTGAGCTGCACCAGCACGTGGACCTTCCACTTGAGGGCGCCGTCGCGCAGCGCCGCGGCGGACAGGCCCAGCCCGGTCAGGAAGAACACCAGCGCCACGCCCCAGTTGCTGACCACCTCCAGCCGCAGCCACCCGCCGCTGCGGCCCAGCTCCGGCCAGAAGCTGGCCAGCGCCACCGCGCCGACCAGCGCCAGCAGAAACCACTCCTTGCGGAGCCAGGACCGGATGCCCATCGCGAACCTTTCGCCAGCGCGCGGCCGGCACGTCACCACCATCGGGGAGCAGGAGACCTGACGGAGGCCAAGCGTGGCCCGAGCAGGAAGAAAGGCAGGGACTCTATCGGGACCGTGACTTGCCCGCCTGTCATTGGCCTTGCCGTCCCCCGATTTGACCGCTTGCTGAAACGCTGGTCGCCCCGGATGTCGGATTCGTGACGCGGCCTGGTGCATTCGTGACGGCATTCGCCCAGCGGGGCGCGGCCGTCATCGGCAGATCTGACCGGATTTGTAACGGTACGGGGGCCTGTCGCAGCGCCCGGACACCCCTCGGCACCCCGTCGAAGGGGTGTCCGACCTCGTCCTGCGGTTCAAGCAAGCGCGCTAAATGCTTGATTTCAAAGACCGCCGAAAGCTATCCACCGAGACTGTGGATAACTGTGTGGGAAACCTGCCGGGGACTGCTCTAAACCCTTGATCGACGGACTCTCGAGGTTCCGTGCCTCATTTCCGGGCAAGCGAAATCGCGCTATATGAATCAATGACTTGGCGGCGTCCCGGGAAAACGAGCAGCTGCGACGCAGCAGCGGGCTCCGCCGGACCCGTGGAGCGGCTCAATGGGGATAAGTCAAGCCCCGCATCCTCGATTTTTGGGTTGACAACCCTCCGATGACGCCGGAAGAGGCGACCGGCGGAACCGGCCGTCGTCCCTCCGAACGGACGATCTATCCCCCGCCCCTGTGGACAAGCATGTGTGTCACCTGGCGATGACGCTTGCAAGTGCTTGTCACGACCGGTATTCCGGTGGTTTGCTCGAAAATGAGGCGACCCGTGGCCGGTTCGTGACGACGCGGGGACGGAACATGACAAGCCTGCGATGGGGCACTGATGGGTTTCAGCACCGCGCGGGCGGGCAGGCCCCTAAAGGGAGGACCTCGCCGCACCGCTAAAATCCGCGACTTTGCAAACGCATTCCTCATTTCTTTCATGACGCAGGCAGTGGCGGGCAATTCATCGGGGCGGTCGGCCGCCGGCAAGTCCCCGGAACTTTTTGAACTGAAGAGCGCCTCGCTGAGCCTGCTCGCCCTCGTCCTGAAGACGGCCGATCCGGCCGCGCTCGACGCGGAACTCCAGGCCAAGCTGGGCGAGACGCCCGACGCGTTCCACCACGACCCGCTGCTGCTCGACCTGAGCCAGCTGCCGGCGGTGGCGGACGCCGCCGAGGCGACGGAGCAGCGCGCGGAGCCGGTGCCGGCGATCGACGGGCAGGGGCAACTGAGCCTGGAGGCCGAGAGGCCGACCGACACGGCCGGCACGGCCGGCGAGGCCGCCGAACCCGTCGCCCGCGTGGACATCGCCGCGCTGCTGCCGCTGCTGCGCCGTCACCGCCTGCAGCCGGTGGGCGTGGTCGGCGCGAACGCCGCGGAACTGGCGCAGGCGGCCCGACTGGGCCTGGCCGAGGCGCCCGACCTGCCGGTGCGCGCCGAACGCGAGTCCCGTGAGCCTCGTGTCGAGAAGGTCGTCCAGCAGGTGATCAAGGAAGTCGTCGTCGAGCGTCCGGTGGAAGTGCCGGTGCCGACCGAAACCAAGACCGTCTACGTCGACAAGCCGCTGCGCTCCGGCCAGCAGGTCTACGCCAAGGGTGCCGACCTGGTCGTGCTGGCGGCGGTGAACCACGGCGCCGAGGTGATCGCCGACGGCAGCATCCACGTCTACGCGCCGCTGCGCGGCAAGGCGATCGCGGGGGCACGCGGCAACACCGACGCGCGGATCTTCGCGCAGCAGCTCGAGGCCGAGCTGATCGCCATCGCCGGCATCTATCGCACCAGCGAGAACCCGCTGCCGGACAACGTCCGCGGCAAGGCCGCGCAGGTCCGCCTGGACGGCGAGAAGCTGCTGATGGAGCCGCTGGGCGCCTGAGCCCGCGGACCATCCCCCACCAGACACTCTGAAAAAAGGACCTCGACCCATGACCAAGATCGTTGTGGTGACTTCCGGCAAGGGCGGCGTCGGCAAGACCACCACCAGTGCCAGCTTTGCCACCGGCCTCGCGATGCGCGGCTACAAGACCGCGGTGATCGACTTCGACGTCGGCCTGCGCAACCTCGACCTGATCATGGGCTGCGAGCGCCGCGTCGTGTACGACCTGATCAACGTCATCAACGACGAGATCAAGCTCAGCCAGGCGCTGATCAAGGACAAGCAGCTGGACAAGCTCTTCATCCTGGCCGCCTCGCAGACGCGCGACAAGGACGCGCTCAAGCAGGAAGGCGTCGAGCGCGTGCTGGAGGAGCTCAAGGCGATGGAGTTCGACTTCATCGTCTGCGACTCGCCGGCCGGCATCGAGACCGGCGCGCTGATGGCCATGCACTACGCCGACGAGGCGCTGGTCGTGACCAACCCCGAGGTCTCCTCGGTGCGCGACAGCGACCGCATCCTGGGCATGCTCAACAGCAAGACCAAACGCGCGATCGAAGGCAAGGAGCCCGTCAAGGAGCACCTGCTGATCACGCGCTACAACCCCAACCGGGTCGAAGGCGGGCAGATGCTTTCGCTCGAGGACATCCACGAGATCCTGCGCACGCCGCTGATCGGCGTGATCCCGGAAAGCGAAGTGGTGCTGCAGGCCTCCAACCAGGGTCTGCCGGCGATCCACATGAAGGGAACGGATGTTGCCGAGGCCTACGCCGATGTCATCGCCCGCTTCCTGGGCGAGGACAAGCCGATGCGTTTCGTCGAGGCCGTGAAGCCGGGCTTCTTCAAGCGTCTGTTCAGTCGCTGACACCCAAGGGAGAGACCATGGGATTCATGTCCTTCTTCCTGGGCGAAAAGAAAAGCACCGCCAGCGTCGCCAAGGAGCGCCTGCAGCTGATCCTCGCCCATGAACGCAACGGTCGCGGCGCAAGCCCCGACTACCTGCCGCAACTGCAGCGCGAGCTGCTCGCGGTCATCTCGAAGTACGTCTCCATCAACCCGGACGACATCAAGGTCCACATGGAACGCCAGGACGACCTCGAAGTCCTCGAGGTCAAGATCGAGCTGCCGGAAGGCCGCAAGCTCTGACCCTCACAGCCTGAAGACAGCGACCGCCTGATTCAACTGGGCGGCCTGCTGCTTCAGGCTCTCGGCCGCGGCGGCCGATTCCTCGACGAGCGCGGCGTTCTGCTGCGTGACCTGATCCAGCTGCGTGATGGCGTCGCCGACCTGGTCGATGCCCTGGCTCTGTTCGGCGCTCGCGTTGCTGATCTCCGCGATCAGGACCGAGACCTGCTGCACCTGGTCGACGATCTGGCCCATCGTCTCGCCCGCCGAACCCGCGATGCGCGTGCCGGCCTCGACCTTGGTGCCGCTGTCGCTGATCAATGTCTTGATCTCCTTGGCAGCCGCCGCGCTGCGCTGCGCCAGCGCGCGCACCTCGCTGGCCACGACCGCGAAGCCGCGTCCCTGCTCGCCGGCGCGTGCCGCCTCGACGGCTGCGTTCAGCGCGAGGATGTTGGTCTGGAACGCGATGCCGTCGATGGTGCCGATGATGTCGGTGATGCGACGCGAGCTCTCGTCGATCTGACGCATCACCGCCACCACCTGCTGCACCGCCTGGCCGCCCTCGGCCGCGACCGTGGAGGCGCTCTGCGCCAGTTGCGTCGCCGTGCGCGCGGTCTCGGCGTTCTGCTTGACCGTCGCGGTGAGCTCTTCCATCGACGCGGCCGTCTGCTCGAGGTTCGCCGCCTGCTCCTCGGTCCGCTGCGACAGGTCGGCGTTGCCGCTGGCGATCTCGCCGGTGCCCGTCGCGATCGAGTCGCTGCTCATCCGCACCTGACCGACGATGCGGGTGAGGCTCTCGTTCATCCGCTGCAGCGCGCCCAGCAACTGTCCCGTCTCGTCGCGGCTGTCGACGCGGATCTGCGAGCGCAGATCGCCGGCCGCGACGGCCTCGGCGACCTTCACCGCCTGCGCCATCGGCGTCACGATCGCGCGGCTCAGCAGCCACGCGGTGAACAGCCCCACCGCCGCGATCACGACGGCGCCCAATCCCGCCTGCCAGCGCAGCGCCGTGCGCGCGTCGGCCGCAGCCTGTCGCGCCTCCTCCGCATGGCCTTCCTGCATCGCGACGAACTGTCCGATCGCGTCGAGGTAGACCTTCACCGACGGCACGTACTCGTTCTGCACGATGCGGCTGGTGGCGCTCCAGTCGCCGGACGCGCCGGCCTCGCGCGCCTTCTTGCTGGCCGCGAGCAGCGTCTGCCCCAGCCCGACGATCTCCTTGAGCTTGGCCTGGTCCTCCGGCCGCTTGGCCTCCGCGGAGATCCGCTCGCGCAGCTTGGCCACCTCCGGCGCGTCGTTGGCGATGTTGGCCTTGAAGAGTTCGCCCACCGCCGGGTCCGAACTGATCGCGCTGGCCATGCTGCGCGCCACCGCCGTCTGCGTCATGCCGTGCCACTGGACGGACTTGCGGATGATGTCCTGCGCATCGTGGATCGCCGCGGTGGACTCGCTGGTGATGCGATCGCTGCGCCAGAGCGTGAACATGCCCACCACGAGCATCGCCACGATCAAGAGCACGATCGCGCCGTTGAGCTTGCTGGTCAGGGGAAGGTCGTTGAGCCGCATCGTTGTCTCCTGGAGGTTCTGGTTTTTCGATGAGAGGACCTGGACGCACCGATTCTGAGCATCGCTTCGTGACGCTGCCAAGAGTGATTGCGCCCGTCGCGGTCCCGTGTAATCCCCTATGCCGGAAACGCCGCCGCGTCACTAGGGTGACGCGAGGCGCCCGGGGGCGGTCGATAGACTGACTCGAACAGCCGAAATCAAGGCGCCCGTGCGCTCCCGGATCGCGTCCCGCGCGGCCCGGCAGCCGAGAGGCACCGGCCACAATATCCAGGAGACGACATGGCACTGATGGGCCAGATGATGTCGATGCCCTTGCTGATCTCATCGTTGATCCAGCATGCGGCGCGCCATTCCGGGGATACCGAGATCGTCAGCAAGCGGGTCGAGGGCGACCTGCATCGCACCACCTGGGGCGCGGTGGAGTTCCGCGCCCGGCAGCTCGCGCAGGCGTTCGCGCGGCTCGGGCTCCAGCCCGGCGAGCGCGTCGGCACGCTGGCCTGGAACGGCCACCGCCACCTCGAGATCTACTACGGCACGTCCGGCTCCGGACTCGTGTGCCACACGATCAATCCGCGCCTGTTCCCCGAGCAGATCGCCTGGATCTCCGGCGACGCCGACGACCGCGCGCTGTGCTTCGACCTGACCTTCCTGCCGCTGGTCGAGAAGATCGCGCCGCAGCTCGGCCAGGTGCGCCACTTCATCCTGATGAGCGACCGCGCCCACATGCCGGCCGAGTCCTCGATCCCGAACCTGCGCTGCTACGAGGAACTCGTGGACGCCGAGGACGGGCATTACGTCTGGCCCGAGTTCGACGAGAACACCGCCTCCAGCATCTGCTACACGAGCGGCACGACCGGTCATCCGAAGGGCGCCGTCTACAGCCACCGCAGCTCGGTCCTGCATGCCTACGGCGCGGCGTTGCCGGATGCGATGGCCGCTTCGCGGCGCGACGTGATCCTGCCGGTGGTGCCGATGTTCCACGTCAACGCGTGGGGGCTGCCCTACAGCACCGCGCTGGTCGGCTGCAAGCTGGTGCTGCCCGGGCCGCACCTGGACGGCAAGTCGCTCTATGAGCTCTTCGAGACCGAGAAGGTCACCTTCAGCGCCGGCGTGCCCACCGTGTGGCTGGGGCTGCTGAACTACGTCGGCGCCAACGGCCTGAAGTTCTCGACCTTCAAGCGCACGGTGATCGGCGGCTCCGCCTGTCCGCCGGCGATGCTGCGCACGCTGATGGACGACTACGGCGTCGACGTGATCCACGCCTGGGGCATGACCGAGATGTCGCCGCTGGGCACGCTGTCGCGGCTCAGCAGCCGCCAGCTGGAACTGCCCCAGGAACAGCAGCGCCGCCTGCTCGAGAAGCAGGGCAAGGCGATCTACGGCGTGGACATGGCCGTCGTCGACGACGGCGGCCGCGCGCTGCCGTGGGACGGCAAGAGCTCGGGCAACCTGGTCGTGCGCGGTCCCTGGGTGATCGACAGCTACTTCGGTCATGAGGGCTCGCCGCTGATCCGCGTCACCGGCGAGGACGGCCGCGATGCCGGCCTGTGGTTCCCCACCGGCGACGTCGCCGCGATCGACGCGGACGGCTTCATGCAGATCACCGACCGCAGCAAGGACGTGATCAAGTCCGGCGGCGAATGGATCAGCTCGATCGACGTCGAGAACATCGCGATGGCGCATCCCGCCGTGCACGAGGCCGCCGTCATCGCGGTCGCGCATCCAAAGTGGGACGAGCGGCCGCTGCTCGTCGTCGTGCGCAAGCCCACCGACGCGGGCGCGGCGCTCACGCGCGAGGACGTGATCGGCTTCTACGAGGGCAAGATCGCCAAGTGGCAGGTGCCCGACGACGTCGTCTTCGTCGACGAGATCCCGCACACCGCCACCGGCAAGATGCTCAAGCTCAAGCTGCGCGAGCAGTTCAAGGGCCACAAGCTGCCGGGCTGCTGAGCCCCCGCCTTCCCGCGACCCCGCGCGTCATCGGGATCCCTGCGATTTCCTTGCTGTTCAGCGTCCTACATCAACAACATCTCCGGAGACAGACATGAACCAGACCCGCAAGCTTTCGACCTTCGTCACGCCGCGCCGCACGGTGCTCGCCGCGGTCGCCATGAGCGCGCTGTGCGCCGCCACCGGCGCCTACGCGCAGAAGGGCGAGACGGTGAAGATCGCCTGGATCGATCCGCTGTCGGGCCTGATGGCGCCGGTGGGCCAGAACCAGGTGAAGTCCTTCCAGTTCTTCGCCGAGAAGTTCAACGCCACCAACCCGGCCGGCGTGAAGTTCGAGATCATCCCGATCGACAACAAGCTCAGCCCCGCCGAGTCGCTCAACGCGCTGAAGTCCGCGATCGACCAGGGCGTGCGCTACGTGACGCAGGGCAACGGCTCGGGCGCGGCGCTGGCGATCATCGACGCCGTCAACAAGCACAACGAGCGCAATCCCGGCAAGGAGGTCGTGTACCTCAACCACTCGGCCGTCGATCCCGACCTGACCAACAGCAAGTGCAGCTACTGGCACTTCCGCTTCGACGCCGACACGTCGATGAAGATGGAAGCGATCACCACCTTCCTGAAGGACCAGCCCGACGTCAAGAAGGTCTACCTGCTCAACCAGAACTACGCGCACGGCCACCAGGTCGCGAAGTACGCGAAGGAAGGGCTGGCCAAGAAGCGGCCGGATGTCCAGATCGTCGGCGAGGACCTGCACCCGCTGGCCCAGGTGCGCGACTTCGCGCCCTACGTCGCCAAGATCAAGGCCAGCGGCGCGGACACGGTCATCACCGGCAACTGGGGCTCGGACCTGGCGCTGCTGGTGAAGGCCGCCTCCGAGGCCGGCTACAACGGCAAGTTCTACACCTACTACGCCGGCGTCACCGGCACGCCGACGGCCATCGGCGCCGCGGGCGCGGGGCGTGTCTACCAGGCGGCCTACAACTACAACAACATGGGCGGCCAGATGGACACCTGGGCCAACGAGTTCAAGGCCAAGTTCAACGACGACTTCTACACCGGCAGCGTCATCCACATCTACTCGGCGCTGGGCGCGGCGATGGCCAAGGCCAAGAGCACCGATCCGGTGAAGGTGGCCGCGGCGCTCGAAGGCCTGAAGTTCAAGTCCTTCAACGGCGACGTCGAGATCCGCAAGGGCGACCACCAGCTGCAGCAGCCGATCTACATCTCGCGCTGGGAAAAGGTCGACGCCAAGCGTCCGTACAACGTCGAGAACACGGGCTTCAACTTCGCCGTCGTGAAGACCTACGACGCGTACGTCAGCTCCACGCCGACGAGCTGCCAGATGAAGCGCCCGGGTTGACGCGTCTCCCTGCTGCGCGAGCCGATCTCTGGCCTGCAGTGCTCGCCGTACAGGAGTACGGCTCCGCGCTTCGGCCCGACCTCGGCCCGCTCGCGACGGGATCCACGCCAACCCGGCTCGTTGAATGAGGATGATGTCTTGGAACAGATACTGATCAACCTGCTGAACGGCCTGTCCTCCGGACTGCTGCTGTTCATGCTGAGCTCCGGCCTCACGCTGATCTTCAGCATGATGGGCGTGCTGAACTTCGCGCATGCCAGCTTCTACATGCTGGGCGCGTACGTCGCGTACTCCATCGCCGGGTGGATCGGGTTCTGGCCCGCGTTGTTCCTCGCGCCGCTGGTGGTGGGCGGCCTCGGGGCCGTGTTCGAGCGGGGCGCGCTGCGGCGCGTCCACAAGTTCGGCCACGTCCCCGAACTGCTGATCACCTTCGGCCTGTCGTATGTCGTGCTGGAGCTGGTCCAGCTGGTATGGGGCCGCACGGCGGTGCCGTTCCCGCCGCCGCCGTCGCTGCAGGGCGCGGCCTTCACGCTGGTCCACGCGCCGGGCCAGGCGCTGCAGCTGGCCTGGGGCGACGCGCCGGCCGCGGTCTGCGCCGCGGCCAGCTGCTCCAAGTTCCCGCTGACACGCGCCTTCATGATGCTGGTCGCGCTGTTCATGCTGCTGTCGCTGTGGCTGCTGCTCACACGCACCCGCATCGGCCTCGTCATCCAGGCCGCGCTGACGCATCCGGAGATGGTGGAATCGCTCGGCCACAACGTGCCGCGCGTGTTCATGCTGGTGTTCGGCAGCGGCTGCGCGCTCGCGGCGCTGGCCGGCGTCATCGGCGGCGTCACCTTCGTCACCGAGCCATCGATGGCGGTGCTCGTCGGCTCCATCATCTTCGTGGTGGTCGTCGTCGGCGGCATCGGCTCGCTGGCCGGGGCCTTCGTCGCCTCCATCGTCATCGGGCTGCTGCAGACCTTGCCGCTGACCATCGACGCGTCGCTGGCCCAGGTCTTCAAGCTCGGCCCGGACACCTTCGGCTACCCGCTGCTCAAGCTCTCGCTGGCGCAGGTCGCGCCCATCCTTCCCTACCTGCTGATGGTGCTCATCCTGATCTTCCGGCCCAAGGGCCTGCTCGGCACGCGGGAGGGCTGATCGATGTCCGTGGTCATGCCTTCCTCCTCCGCGCCCGCCGTTCCGCCGACGGCCTCGTCTCCGGGCCCGTCGTCCGCGACCCCGTCCGGCGGCGCGCATCGCGTCCATGCCCGCGCGAAACGCGGCGAGACCTACCACTTCAAACCGCACAACGTCGGCCGCTGGCTGATCTGGGGCTTCTACGCGCTGGCGCTGTTCGTCGCGCCGCTGATGTGGACCAGCGGCCTGGCGCAGACGATGCTGTCGCAGATGGGCATCGCGATCATTGCGTGCCTGTCCTACAACCTGCTGCTCGGGCAGGGCGGCATGCTGAGCTTCGGCCACGCCGTCTACACCGGGCTGGGCGCCTACCTGGCGATCCACACGCTCAACGTCGTCGGCGCCGGTCAACTGGCGTTGCCGGTCGGGCTGGTCCCGATCGTCGGCGGCTTCGCGGGCCTGTTCTTCGCGGCGCTGTTCGGCTACGTGTCGACGAAGAAGTCGGGCACGCCCTTCGCGATGATCACGCTGGGCCTGGGCGAGCTGATCTGGTCGATGTCGCTGATGCTGCCGGAGTTCTTCGGCGGCGAGGGCGGCGTCTCCTCCAACCGTGTCGTCGGCAAGGCCGTGTGGGGCATCACCTTCGGTCCCCAGATCCAGGTGTACTACCTGATCGCGATCTACGCCTTCGTCTGCACGGCGCTGCTGTTCGCGTTCACGCGCACGCCGCTGGGCCGCATGCTCAACGCGGTGCGCGACAACCCCGAGCGCGTCGAGTTCATCGGCTACGACACGCAGTGGGTGCGCTTCCTGGCGTTCCTGATCGCGGGCTTCTTCGCTGGCGTGTCGGGCGGGCTGTCGGCGCTGAACACCGAGATCGTCAACGCCGAGGTCGTCGGCGCGGCGCGGTCGGGCGCCTACCTGCTGTTCACCTTCCTCGGCGGCGCGACCTTCTTCTTCGGACCCATCATCGGCGCCGTGCTGATGGTCGTGGCGACCGTGCTGCTGTCGGAACTGACCAAGGCCTGGCTGCTCTACCTCGGCCTCGTGTTCCTGTTCATGGTGATGTACGCGCCGGGCGGCATCGCCTCGCTGATCATGATGAACCTGCGGCTGGCGGCCTTCGGCAAGCTGCGGTCGTTGTGGCCCTCGTATCTCGGCCTGGCCGGCGCGGCGCTGACGATGCTGGTGGGCGGATCGGCGATGGTGGAGATGCTCTACCACCTGCAGCTCAACGAGGCGCTCGGCCCGCAGATGAGTTACCTGGGCGTGGCGTTGAATGCGAAGAGCGTCGAATCCTGGTTCGGCGCGGGCTTCGTGCTGCTGACCGGCCTGGGCCTGTTCGAACTCGTGCGCCGGGAGTTCCGCGCCGAGTGGGACCGGGCGCAGGAAGAGATCGAGAAAGAGATCAAGCGGAGGGAGAGCCTGTGAGCGAGACCATGACTGCTTCGGCTCCCTATGCGCTGGAACTGAAATCCGTGCGCAAGAGCTTCGGCAAGAGCGAGATCATCCGCGGCGCGGAGCTGGCGGTGAGGCCGGGCGAACGCGTCGCGATCATCGGCCCCAACGGCGCCGGCAAGTCCACGCTGTTCAACCTGATCAGCGGCCGCTTCGCGCCCACCAGCGGTGAGATCCGGCTCTTCGGCGAGCGCATCGACCAGCTGGCGCCGTACCAGATCAACCGCCGCGGGCTGTCGCGCAGCTTCCAGGTCTCCAACCTGTTCACGCGGCTGTCGGTGTTCGAGAACATCCGCTGCGCGCTGCTGTGGTCGATGGGGCACAAGTACGCGTTCTGGAAGTTCCTCGCCGGCATGGACGACGTCAACGACCGCGTCGAGGAGTTGCTGGAGATGCTTCACCTCGACAAGAAGCGCGACGTGCCGGCGGTGAACCTGACCTATGCCGAGGCGCGCGTGCTGGAGATCGGGATCACGATCGCCGGCGGCGCGCAGGTGATCCTGCTGGACGAGCCGACGGCGGGCATGAGCAAGAGCGAGACGAAGCGCTTCATCCAGCTGATCCGCCAGGTCACCGAAGGTCGCACGCTGCTGACGGTGGAGCACGACATGGGCGTGGTCTTCGGCCTGGCCGACAAGATCGCGGTGCTGGTCTACGGCGAGGTGATCGCCTTCGACACGCCCGATGCGGTGCGCGCCAATGCGCGCGTGCAGGAGGCGTATCTCGGATCGGTGCTGGCCGAATCGCAGACCGCGGGAGCACCGGCATGAGCGTCGCGATGAACGACACCAACATCGGCGCGATGCGCGCCGCATCGACGGGTGCCGCGGCGGTCGCGAGTTCGCGCGCGCTGCAGCTCGACAACGTCCACGCCTTCTACGGCAAGAGCCATGTGCTGCACGGTGTGACGATGGAGGTCCGGCCCGGCGAGATCGTCAGCCTGCTGGGCCGCAACGGCTCGGGCCGCTCGACGACGGTGAAGACGATCATGGGCCAGGTGGACGGCACGGGCTCGATCGCGTGGGGCGGTGAAGCGCTGCTGGGCCGCAAGGCCTACGAGATCGCGCACCGGGGCATCGGCTACGTGCCGGAGAACCGCGACATCTTTCCGAAGCTCACCGTGCACCAGAACCTCCTGCTCGGCGAGAAAGGCAGCGGGGGCGGCCGTCGAGGCGCCGCGAAGCCGCGCTGGAGCTTCGATGACATGTACGCGATGTTCCCGCGCCTGAAGGAGCGCCAGCACACCGAGGCCGGCGTGCTGTCCGGCGGCGAGCAGCAGATGCTGACGCTGTGCCGCACGCTGATGGGCGATCCCGACCTGATCATGATCGACGAGCCGACCGAAGGCCTGGCGCCGAAGATCGTCGAGCTGGTCGCGGAGTACCTCAAGGAACTGAAGCGGCGCGGCGTGTCGGTGCTGCTGGTCGAGCAGAAGCTGGCGATCGCGCTGGAGATCTCCGAGCGCTGCTACGTGATGGGCCACGGCCGCATCGTCTTCGAGGGTACGCCGGCGGACCTTCGCGCGAACGCCTACGTGCGCAAGGAGTGGCTGGAAGTCTGAAGCCGCGCGCGATAGCCGTTCATCGGTATCGCTGCAGCACGTTCAGCGCGGGTCCGTAGTCCCAGCCCTTGGGAATGCCCGGCAGTTCGAGGCCGCGCGGGAGCATCACGCATCGCAGGCGAGGCATCGCCCGCATCTGGCCGAACAGGCGCGCCACATCCAGGCGTGAGGGGTCGGCGCTCCAGAGCGAGAGCATCGACAGCGTCGAGAGGTTGCATCCCTCGACCAGGGTCCCGTCCGGCGCCCGGCAGTCCAGGTGCTCGATCCCCAGCCGTTCGGCGCTCTCCTTGAACTGGGCCGGATCCGGCATGCGATACAGGTGCATGCTCCTCAGCATCAGCGCCGCCCCGGCGCGATAGCAGACGGTGCCGATGAGGCCGGGCGGAGGCAGTTCGGCGCATTCGAGCACCGAGAAGGGCAGGACCGTCGGGAACCCGGCCCCGCCGTGCTTCTCCATCCGGTCCGTCGCGTCGAGGATGGCGTCCACCGTCGCCGCGCGACAGCGCGCCCGGTCCTGTGTGGGCGCGGCGTGGATCCATTGGGCAAAGCGCGCCCGCTGTGCCAGCAGCGCCCGGTCGTCCCCCGGCTTCTGCGTGTACGTGCCGATCCGCAGATCCTTCGTGAGATGCCAGGTCGTCGCCAGGACCTCGAGATCGCCGCGCGTCAGCGCGCACCCGGCCGGGCCATCGAGCTTGTCGCCGAGCTCGCGCAGCTTGGGGATGCCGGGCAAGGGGCGGTAGAGACATTCCGGCAGCGACGCCAGCGCCGCACGAACGGCGGCAGCCTGGGCCGCATTCAGCAGCAGGGCGACATGGCGGCCCGACGTGCTGGCACTCAGACAGTCCTCGGCGTTCTTCACGATGTCTTCGACGGTTTCCCACCCCGCGCGTTCTTCCGGAGACGGCGTCCACCTGCCGTCCAGGGCCAAGCGATCCATCAGCAGCGTCTGGCGGTCGTCGAGCCGCCACGCGTCGGGGGTGCAAGGCACGCCGGCGCGCCTCTCAGGCGTGCCATCGGTCCCGGCGGGGACGCCCATCAAAGGCATGGAAGGCATAGGAGGCATCGAGGACGTCGAGTCCAGGTTCATGTGGATTCCAGTTGCATCGGGGGGCGTTGAGTTGGCTGGAGGCCATTGCGGTTCCGTGGGTCGAGTGCCGTCGTCGGCACGGCGCGAGGGCGACGTGCCCGGTCAGGAGCCTGTCGAGGCGGGGTAGGCCTTGCGCAAGGGATCGAGCCATTCGTCCATCAGGGCGAAGGTCAGCCTGTCCAGTTCGAGCGGCATCTGCTCCTGGATCTCCTTGTAGCGCCGCTCCGCCTCGAGGTCCGATGGGTCCTCGTCCGCACGTTCTCCGGCCTCCAGGAATCGCTGTTGCCACTCGTCGTTCGCCGCCTGGTAGGACGGATCGAGCCGCAACCGCTCCACGGCGCGATGGGCCGTTCCGCTGGTCGATTGCATGAACTCGCGCAGCGTCGGGAAGTCGGCGCGGACCTCGTTGCCGAGGATCAGGTCGACCTCTTGCCGCTGGCTGTCCGGCCAGTCCTCCAGCGTGGGCTCGCGACCCAGCGCCCTGTTGTTCATGCCGCTCTGCTGTACGAAGAAGGGGACGCCGGTCCGGGTGAAGGGCTTCTCCGTGATCTGCGTCAGCCGGAAGTCGATCAGCGCCTGCAGCGAGAGGCTGTGTTCGATGTTTTCCGCGTCGGGGTCATGGATGCCGACGTAGAGGTCGGCCAGGTCGTGCAGGCTCATGCGCATCAGTGCGCCCGGGTCGCTGCCCGCGCGGAGCATCTGGTCCATGCTGGCGAGCGTCTTGCGCTTCGCATCGATGCAGGTCCAGGGGCCCGCCAGGTCGTTGCTCAGCTCGGACAGCAACGCGGGCTCGGCGGTCAGCATCTGCAGGAGGCTCTGGCTGCGGGCCATCATCTCCTGGCGGACGATGCCTGCGTACAGCGGGCCCAGCGCGGTCAGCTGCCGGCTGGACTCCACGAGAAGTCCACCAGGCGCTGGCTGTCGTCGCACGCCTCGATCGCCTGCCAGAGAGCCTCGGGATCCTCGGCTCCCCAGTCGGCGAGCACCGCGGCAGACCCCTGGGCCTGCTGGAGCGTCTCCCTGGTCAGCTGCCATGACGTTGCCGAGCGCTCGGCGCGCCACCCGCTGGGGGCTTCAAGCGCGTCTTCCGTGTCGGCAGGCATTCTCACCAGCAGCAGCGCGCGGTCCGGCTGACTGGCCAGCGCCACGGCGAAGCGGCCACAGCGATCCGAGTCGCCCCGGAGATCGACGTGTGTGGCGCAGTCCGGCATCCATGAGAGGGGCTCGGGCGGCTCGTCGCCGAGAGAAACTTGCCAGGAGCGCAGATCGAGGCCGGTCAGCGCATCGCGGACGCTGTCCGGATCCAGGGGCCGGGCGTGACGCAGGATGACATTGAAGTCGCGCGCCTCCAGGTCGAGTTCGGCCAGGAGCGCCGGCGGCGGCAGTGAGAACCGGCTGGCGCGTTGGCGGGTCAGACCTTGACCGTCGAGATACAGGTTCTCCTGCAACGTGTCCTTCACGACTTCACGCAAGGCTCGCCCGCCGCTGGCCCTGGCCTCCGCGTCCCGATCCGAGTACGCGTCCGTCTCCCATCGGGCGAGCTTGGCCAGCGCCTTCGTCCAGGGGGCGCCCGTGTTGCCACGAGCGGCCTGCAAGGCGTCCATGCACGCGATGACCAGGTCGTTGCGGGACGCATGCGTATCGAAGTCGGGTGCCGACGTCTCCGAGGCGCCCTGGCCTTGCTGCCGCAGCGCGAGGGCTTGCTGCCGCTGGCGACCGCTCAGCAGGCACAGGGGCACCTCCGCGATCATTGCCGCCATTTCCTCGGTGCCGGGGAGCATGCGTCGCCTGCTGGGCGCGAAGACCCTCCGGAACGGGCTTTGTGGCCAGCCAGCTTCGACCTCCGCCAGTCGATTCAAGCAGCTTTCGACCAGCGGCGAGAGGGCCAGCGTCTCTCCTTGTTCGAGTCGTTCCATTTTCGCCACCTCGTGCGCCGGCAGCGACCAGGGCGGCGGCAGGCCGGTCTGGCGCGTGCCATGTTCAATGGGGGGGCGTCGCCCCACATCGTGGTGCCGAGAGACGCGGTGGTGTGACTGGAAGGGATCATGACGCTGTCCAAGCTGAGGGCAAGGTAGTGCTCAGTCGTTGCCGCAGGTTCGTTGACCGTGGTCATGTGTCCGGCGTCCGGACGGCGGGCGCTCGGCCCGATCAAGAGTCCGCCGAGGCGGGGTAGGCCTTGCGCAAGGGATCGAGCCACCCGTCCATGAGGGCGAAGGTCAGCTTGTCCAGCTCGAGCGGCATCTGCGTCTGGATCTCCTTGTAGCGCCGCTCCGCCTCGAGGTCCGATGGGTCCTCGTCCGCGCGTTCTCCTGCCTCCAGGAATCGCTGTTGCCACTCGGCATTCGCCGCCTGGTAGGACGGATCGAGGATCAGCCGTTGCGTGGCGCGACAGGCCGGCCCGCGGGTCGACTTCATGAGTTCACGCAGCGTCGGGAAGTCGGCACGGACCTCGTTGGCGAGGATCAATTCGGCCGCCGCTCGCGGGCCGTCCTTCCAGTCGTCCACCGTGGGCTCGCGATCCACCACGCGGTGCTTCATGCCGCCGATCTCGGCGTAGAAGGGCAGCGCGGCGCGGATGAACGACTTCCCCGTGATCTGCGCCAGTCGGAGGTCGAGCAAGGCCTGCAGCCCGATGGCGCGTTCGATGTCTTCGGCGATGTTGCCGCCCGTGAAGCTGACGTGCAGTTGGCCCAGACTGCGCGAGCTCATGCAGAGCAGCGCGCCGGCGGCGTCGTCCGCGGAGCCGGCGCCGCCCGTGCGCATCGTCAGTTCCATGTCGGAGAGCGCCTGCCCCAGCGCGTCGACGCAGGGCCCGAGGTCCACCAGATCGCAGACCACCTCCGACAACAACTCTGGCTGGTCGGCCAGCATCCGCAGCAGGCGTCGACCGCGGGCGATCATGTCTTCGCGCAGCGCGGGCGCGCTGGGCTCACTCAGTTCGGTCAGCTTCGTCCTGAACGTGTCGAGGAATTCCATCAGGCGCCGGCCGTCGTCGGAGGTGCCGAGCCAGTCCCTCAGATCCGCGAGCTCGTCGCCGCCCCAGTACGCGAATGCCGACGCGGGATCCGGGGCTTCGACGGGCGTTTCGGCAGACAGTCGCCATACCCCTGCCATCGAATCGGCGTGCCAACCGTCCGGAAGCGGACCCAGCCCATGCGGCATGGGTTCATTGACGCGCACTTCCCGGAGTCGACGCGCTTCCCCACGGGCCAATGCCAGCGCGAAGCGGGCGCAGCGGTCCGGATCTCCCCAGAGGAACACGTGCTCGGCACCGTCCGGAATCAACAGGGGGGACAAGCCCGGATCGTCGCGGCTCAGGCGCAGGCTCCAGTCGCGCAGGTCGATGGCGCGCTCGGTGTCGAGGAAGGCCTGGAGATCCCAGGGACGGGCCGCGCCCAGTTCCGCGACGAGATCCCGCCCCCGCAGGTCCAGCGCCTCGACAAGCGCGCGGGGCGGCAGGGAGAACTCAGGCGCGGGGCGGTCCGTCAAGCCGTGACCGTCGAGTTGCAGGAGCCCTTCGCCCGGGTCCCTCACCACCTCGCGCAATGCGCGGCCACCGCTCGCCCGGGCGTTCGCCTCGGGTTCCGAGGACACGTCGGCCTCCCATCGGGCGAGCGTCGCCAGCACCGTTGCCCGGGAACTTCCCATGCCGCCGCGGGCGGCATTCAACATGTCCAGGGTCGCGAGACACAGGTCCTCCCTTGCGGGCCGCCGGATCGAAGAACGGGGCGCTTGCACGCGATCCGCGCAGCCCGTGCCGTCGCAGCGCGAGGACGTGCTGCCGTTGTCCGGCGCTCAGCAGGCACAGGGGCACCTCGGCGATCAGCGCTTGCGCTTCCTCGTCGCTGGGGCGGGCCAGCCGGCGTTCCAGGAATGCTCTCCGGAACGCGCTGCCCGACACGTGGTCGTCGACCGCGGCCAGTCGATTCAGGCATTGTTCGACCGGCGGCGAGAGTGCCAACCGCTCGCCTCGTTCGAGTCGTTCCAACTTCGTCATCTCCTCCGCGGGAAGCGACCAGGCGAACGACCGCGCCGTGGCGACCGGATGCGGGTCGTGCTCGACATCAGCGCCCGCGTCCCGCGCGGGGTGGGCGGCAGCCGTGGTGGAGCCGGGAGGGATCATGGCGGTGTCCGAACCGAGGGGGAAAGGTAGTGCCCAGGTCTTTCCGCCGGTTCGTCGAGTGCCGCGATGCCCTGGCCGTTTCGACCCCGCGTTCCTGTCCCGACATCCCCACCCCCCACGTTCATGGTCCCTCCGCGCCGTTGCGCCGTCCCCTGATCCGGGTGGCTCGCGGGGCCCCGTCGCACGGTCGTCGCACTACATTGACCGGCAGGCAACAAGAACAGGGAGCCTCCCAGATGAATTCGGTGCAGCCATGGATGATGGTCGTCGGGACGCTGGCCGGATTGGCGGTCGGTGGCGCCGCGGTGAGCGGGTGGTGGTGGCCCAAGCTCAGGCGCGCGCGCCGGCTGATCGACCGGATCGAATCGTCGCGTCTGCTGCTCAACGAGCAGACCACGCAGGCGCGTCGTCAGATCGAGCGCCAGCAGATGGAGCTCGGCGAGCTTCGCCTGGTCGTCGAACGGCTGCGCCGCAAGGCGGCGATCGCCGCCGCGCCGCACGACACGGGCGACGGGGCTGATTCCATCCTGCCGCTGGATTCCGTGTCGCCGATCAGCGCGCCCACGCCGCTGCCGGCATTCCGTCCGATCGACAAGCCGCGGCACGCGCCCGCGCCCACGGTCGCCAGCGTCGACGCCGCGCTGGAGCGCCAGGACCGCGCCCGCGAGCGCGCCGCCCAGGGCGGCTTCGCCCGCACCGAGATCCAGGACGACGACGGCCCGAACTCGCGCGGCTTCATGCCGACGCAACTCGACAAGCCCTTCTGAGCCGTGGCGGCGGCCGGCGCGCCGGCCCTTCAGCCGATGAGCGCGATGCCGCCCGCTTCCGCCTTGCGGCGCAGCTCGTCCCAGTCCCTGGGCCATTGACCTTCCAGCTCCATCCGGACGAGGCCCTGGGGAAGGTGCAGCTGACGCAGGAGTTCCGCGTCCGGAAGATCGGGCGCCGCCAGTTCGCCCAGACGATCGGCCCCCGAGCGCCAGGCGCCGAGCACCGTGGGAGACGCGTCCCGCTCCGGATCGGTCACGGCCGCGAGCCTCAGCAGGTCCGCCATGTCCTGGCGGATGTAGGGATGGACCGTGTCGTGCTGCGAACGCTCCCACCGCTTGAGGCCCGCCAGGCCTTGCAGCACTTCGGCGTCGAATCTCGCGCCGCCCGGAACGACGCGATCGAACAGGGGCTGGAGCTCGCCCAGCAGTTCGTGAAGACGAAGCAGTTGCTCGTACGAACAGTCCCGCGGCGCGTCGCCGCCGAGGAGCTGTTGGCACTCGCGGATTTGCGCCTGGTGCCGGGCGCAGAGCAGACCGGGGGGCAGCAGCATCAACAAGGCCCGCGCATCCTGGCGCTCGTCCCGGGCCAGTGGCGCCAGGTCGTCGAGGCTCAACGCGCCGTCATGGGCATGGACGAGCCGCTCCTGGACGGTCGCCAGCCAATCCGGCAACGCGCGCAACGCCGCCCGTTGCGTCTCCGAGACGGGAAGCGGCTCGCCGCCAGCCAGCGCCTCCAGCCACGGGTCGTCGGGCAAGTCGCCCCACGGATGTTCGTGCGCGGGCACGATCGTCGTCGAGTCGGCTTCGCCGCAGGATGCGGCCTGTGCCGCGATGCGGGGGAGGGCATGCATGCTGAATCTCCGCTGAACGCAAGCTCACGGACCCCGACCCGCGACGGGCTGCCGGACGGGATGCCGCAGGACACGTCGGTGGGCGCGGGACTTCGGGTTCGCCTGATCCGTTCAGGCGGCCGCCTTCCGCACATCCCCCTTGGCCCTTTGTCACAGCAGGGCCAGGCCGCCTCCGAGACCTGGACGCTGGGCTTGCCGACGAGGGAGTGTCTCGTGGTCCTGCTCGCGCCGGACCAGCGTGTCGCCTTCCAGCCGCCAGCCGTCCGGCGCCACGATCGGCGCCTGGTGCAGCGTCCAGCGGATGCTTCCGCCTGGGCGCAGTTGCGGCGCGATCTCGGCGAATGCGGCATTCAAGGTCGATCGATCGTCGGCGCCGATGCGCACGCTGAAGACCCCGTCGATGCAGAACGCTTCGGGCCATGCCTCGCCGGGCCTGAGCTCGACGCTGATCGCCCGGGTGCCCGCAGCCGCAGCCTGCTCGGCAAACGCACGCGCATCCGCAGGCCGCTGGTCACCCATGATGAGATGCAAGCCGTGCTTGGGCGGTCCGATCAACTTCAGCAACTCCAATGGAGGCCATGCCGGCGCATGGGTCGGGTTGTCGAGCGGCACGTCCTTGCAAGAGGAGTAGCTCCCGGGCTCTTCGCGCCAGAACTGCGACTTCAGCGCGTCCGAGATGATCTGGGGATGGGTGCCGGGGGCCAGTCCGCGCCGTTCCTCCCACTGCACCAGGTGGGAGAGCCGCCGCACCAGGATCGGATCATGTTTCCGGCCACCCTGCGCCAGCCGTTTCAGGGCTTTGACCTGGTGATGTAGCGCGAGGCGCAAGTCGTTGAGTGCGCCCAGGAAGTCGCGTTCCGGGATCAGATCGGGTGGCAGCGCCATCTCGCGCGCGACGGGGTCTCGGAGCAAGCGCAACCACGTGCTGTGCTCCCGTGCGACATTGACCGGCAGCAGGGCGGCCGGCACGGCGCGCAGCAGCGTCATGATGTCCGCCAGAACCTCCGGATCGAGCTCGCCAGCCGACGACAGCGGACGGTTCCTGTGGGGGGTACGCCCGGCTTCGTCAATCCGGCCCAGGAGTTCCTTGTTTCGCGCCAGCAATGCCGTGACCTGCGGAGACAGGGACAGCGCGAGGTCCCTGTGAAAGGCGTCGAGGGTCTGGCGCGTGGTGTCCTGGGACTCCCGGGGCGGGGGTGGTCTCCACGCAGGAGACGGCGTCCAGGGACAAGGGCTCCGCGCCGCCGGGGAAGGCGCCGGAAATCGGTGAGGGGAACATGGCGAGGTGTCAGACGTTCAACGAACCGACAGACAGAGTGGCGGGCGGGCGGCGACGTGTTCGGTCGCTCATGCCGGGCGCTCCGCACTTCCCCCGTAGCGCCCTGTCACAGCAGAGACAATCCGCGCGCCTCGGCGCTGCCTAGAATCGAACGATCGTTCTTTTCGCCGGCGGCCTACGGAGACACGCGGCCGCGGCGAGGCGACTCTTCAGCATCGGAAGGAACAAGCATGGGTGCCAGCTACGAAGTCCGCGGTCAGGTCGCGGTGATCACGCTCAACAATCCGCCGGTCAACGGCCTGGGTCACGCCACGCGGCTGGCCGTCGCCGAGGGCGTCGAGAAGGCGGAGAACGATCCCGCCATCAAGGCCATCGTGATCACCGGCGCCGGCAAGGCGTTCTCCGGCGGCGCCGACATCCGCGAGTTCGGCTCGCCCAAGGCGCTGGCCGAACCCAACCTGGGCTCGCTGATCAACCGCGTCGAGTCCTGCACCAAGCCGGTCGTCGCCGCGATCCACAGCGTCGCCATGGGCGGCGGCCTGGAACTGGCGCTGGGCTGCCACTACCGCGTGACCGCGCCCGGCGCCAAGATCGCGCTGCCCGAGGTGAAGCTGGGCCTGCTGCCCGGCGCCGGCGGCACGCAGCGCCTGCCGCGCGCGCTGGGCGTCGAGCCCGCGCTCAACATGATCGTCAGCGGCGAGCCGGTCCTCAGCGAGCAGCTCGCGCAGGTCCCCGGCCAGGTGCTGTTCCAGAAGGTCGTCGACGGCGACCTGATCGACAGCGCCGTCCAGTTCGCGATGAGCATCGCCGACAAGCGCCCGCTGCCGCGCGTGCGCGACATCAAGGCCCAGCATCCTGAAGCCCAGGCCTACTTCCAGTTCGCGCGCAACACCGTCGGCGCGATGGCCAAGAACTTCCCCGCGCCGCTGCAGTGCGTGGAAACGGTTGCGAACGCGGTGGCCATGAAGTTCGAGGACGGCATGCGCGCCGAGCGCGACGCCTTCCAGCAGCTGATGCTGACGCCCGAATCGAAGGCGCTGCGCCACGCGTTCTTCGCCGAGCGCGCCGCGTCCAAGATCCCCGACGTGCCCGAGGACACGCCGCTGCGCAAGATCGAGCAGGTCGCCATCATCGGCGCCGGCACTATGGGCGGCGGCATCGCGATGAACTTCCTGAACGCCGGCATCCCGGTGACGATCCTCGAGATGAAGCAGGACGCGCTGGACCGCGGCGTCGCCACCATCCGCAAGAACTACGAGGCGCAGGTCAAGAAGGGCAAGCTCAAGGAAGACCGCTACGCCCAGCGCATGAGCCTGCTGGGCACGACCCTGAGCTACGCCGAGATCGGCCAGGCGGACCTGGTCATCGAGGCGGTCTTCGAGGACATCGGCGTCAAGGAGCAGGTCTTCAAGCAGCTCGACGCGGTGATGAAGCCCGGCGCGATCCTGGCCAGCAACACCTCGACGCTGGACGTCGACAAGATCGCGGCCTTCACCAAGCGCCCGCAGGACGTCATCGGTACCCACTTCTTCAGCCCGGCCAACGTGATGAAGCTGCTGGAGGTGGTGCGCGGCGCGGCCACCGCCAAGGACGTGCTGGCCACCGTGATGGCGCTGGGCAAGAAGATCCGCAAGACCTGCGTCGTCTCCGGCGTCTGCGACGGCTTCATCGGCAACCGCATGATCGAGCAGTACAGCCGCCAGGCCGGCTTCCTGCTGGAAGAGGGCTGCACGCCGCAGCAGGTGGACAAGGCGGTGGAGCGCTTCGGCTTCGCGATGGGCCCGTTCCGCATGGGCGACCTGGCCGGCAACGACGTGGGCTGGTACATCCGCAAGCGCCGCTACCTGGAGAAGCCGGACCTGCGCTACTCCAAGACCGCCGACCTGCTGTGCGAGATGGGCCGCTTCGGGCAGAAGACCGGCGCGGGCTGGTACGACTACCTGCCCGGCAAGCGCGACGCGATCCCGTCCAAGACGGTGCTGGAAATGATCGACATGCATCGCTCGGCGCTGGGCATCACGCCGCGCAAGATCAGCGACGAGGAGATCGTGCAGCGCCTGGTCTTCGCCCTGGTCAACGAGGGCGCGAAGATCCTGGAGGAGGGCATCGCGCTGCGCGCCTCCGACATCGACATGGTCTACCTCACCGGCTACGGCTTCCCGCTCCATCGCGGCGGCCCGATGTGCTACGCCGACACGGTCGGCCTCTACAACGTGGTGCAGGCGATGAAGCGCTTCGCCAAGAACCCGCTGGACGACGGGAAGTTCTGGGAGCCCGCGCCGCTGCTGCAGCGCCTGGCCGACCAGGGCAAGGGCTTCAACGACTGACCCCCGCGGACCGCATCAGGAGAAAAGAATGAGCAAGGCATTGATCGTTTCCACGGCCCGCACCCCGCTCGCCAAGAGCTGGAAGGGTTCGTTCAACATGACCCACGGCGCGACGCTGGGCGGCCACGTGGTGCGCGCGGCGCTGGAGCGCGCCGGCATCGAGGGCGGCGAGGTCGAGGACGTCCTCATGGGTTGCGCCACGCCCGAAGGCGCCACCGGCGGCAACATCGCGCGCCAGATCGCGCTGCGCGCCGGCCTGCCGGTGAGCGTCTCCGGACAGACCGTCAACCGGTTCTGCTCCAGCGGCCTGCAGACCATCGCGACCGCGGCGCAGCGCATCATCGCGGGCGAGGCGGACGTGTTCGTCGCCGGCGGCGTGGAGAGCATCTCCTGCGTCCAGAACGAGGCCAACCGCCACATGGGCCACGAGAGCTGGCTGTCGGCGCACAAGCCCGAGATCTACTGGTCCATGCTGCAGACGGCCGAGAACGTCGCCCAGCGCTACAAGATCCCGAAGGAGCGCATGGACCGCTACGGCGCGGCCAGCCAGCAGCGCGCCTGCGCCGCGCAGGCCGAGGGCCTGTTCAACGCCGAGATCGTGCCCATCACCGTGATGGCCGGCGTCGCCGACAAGGTGCGCGGCATGACGACGAAGGAGGTCACCGTCAGCGTCGATGAAGGCCTGCGCGTGGGCACCACCTACGAGAGCATCAAGGACATCCGCACGGCGGTCCCCGGCGGCGTGGTCACCGCGGGCAACGCCAGCCAGTTCAGCGACGGCGCCGGCGCGTGCGCGATCGTCAGCGAGGCCTATGCCCAGAAGAAGGGCCTGAAGCCGCTGGGTCGTTTCCTCGGCTTCGCCGTGGCCGGCTGCGAGCCCGACGAGATGGGCATCGGCCCGGTCTTCGCCGTGCCCAAGGTGCTCAAGCGCCTGGGCCTGAAGGTGTCGGACATCGACCTGTGGGAACTCAACGAGGCCTTCGCGGTGCAGGTGCTGTACTGCGCGGACACGCTCGGCATCCCGATGGACCGGTTGAACGTCAACGGCGGCGCGATCGCGATCGGCCATCCGTACGGCGTGTCGGGGCAGCGCCTGACCGGCCATGCGCTGATCGAAGGCAAGCGTCGCGGAGCCAAGCGCGTCTGCGTGACGATGTGCATCGGCGGCGGCATGGGCGCCGCCGGCGTGTTCGAAGTCCTGTGAACCCGCGCAGGTCCGAAGCAATGACGACGTCCGTGGCCTCCGTGGCCTGCTTGCCGTCGGCGACGCCGCCGACGTCTGCGGGGCCTGCGGTCGCCGCGGCTGCGGTCATCGGCCTGCTGTTCGCGCTGGCGGCGACGCCCGCCGCTGCCGCCGGTCGCAAGGAACCACCGAGCGTGCCGGAGTCCCAGGCGATCGACGGCATCCATGATGCGCTGCGCGCCAGCGACTGCGCGCTGGTGGCGAGCCGTCTCAACGACGGGCTCAAGCGCAAGTACCCGTCGGTCTATCTGCTGGCCGGCACGCTGTACGAGCAGGGCCTCTGCCTGAAGCCCGACTGGGAGCGGGCCGCGCGCCTGTACCAGCAGGCGCACGTCGCCGGCGAGCCGCAAGGCTTGCAGCGGATGATCGCGGGCCTGGCCGAGGGCGGCCGCGACCGCGCGGCGGCGATGTACTGGGCGCTCGAGGATCCGTCGGGACTGCCCGACGAATGCCTGGCCGGCCGGGAATTGCGCAACGAGCCCGAGGCCTACGTGGCGCAGCTGCGCCGCTGGCCCGCGGGCCGCCTCGATGCCTGCGTGTACCTGGTGGGCGTTGCGTCCGCGATCGCCGGGGAGATCGAGTACCCCAGCGTCGGCACCGCCTACGCGGTCTACGGCCGCTACCAGATGGACTTCCATCCGGCCGCGGCCACGGTCGAGTGGGAGGAACTCGAGCTGCGCATGGGCAACATGGGCGGCGCGATCAGCGGCGACGACGTGCGCGAGCGCGACAGCGCCCGCGTCAAGCAGACGCTGCGCACCGCGCTCCAGGAGACCAGCCACCGCGCGCTGCGGCGCTTCACCAAGCCGGCCGACGTGCCGACGCAGTGGCGCATCCAGCGCGAGTTCGCGTTCAACATCCACGGCTGAGCGCGGCACGCGCCCGGCCTGACGTCATCCAGGAGGGCGCCATGCGCCAGACCCTCGACTTCCTGCTCTACGACTGGCTGAAGGTGCAGGACCTCGGCCGGCGCGAGCGCTTCTCGGAGCACTCGCGGGAGACCTTCGACGCGGTGCTCGACACCTGCGAGAAGATCGCCCGCGAGAAGTTCGCGCCGTTCAACCGCCTGGCCGATACCGAGGAGCCGCGCTTCGACGGCGAGCGCGTGTTCCTGCCCAAGGCGACGCACGAGGCGCTCGCCGCCTACGTCGGCTCCGGCATGCTGGCCGCCGCGCAGGACTACGAGCACGGCGGCATGCAGCTGCCCTGCGTCGTCGAGATGGCCGCCAACTGCTTCTTCAGCAAGGCCAGCGTGTCCCTGGGCGGCTACGCGATGCTGACCAATGGCAACGCCAATCTGCTGATGGCGCACGGCACGGACACGCAGCGCGAGGTCTTCGCGATGAACGAGCTGTCCGGGCGCTGGTTCGGCACGATGTGCCTGTCGGAGCCTCAGGCCGGGTCGTCGCTGTCCGACGTGGCCACGCGCGCCGAGGCTGACGGCGCGGACTTCGAGGCCGATCCGCTCGGCCCGCGTTACCGGCTCACTGGCAACAAGATGTGGATCTCGGGCGGCGAGCACGAGATCACCGAGAACATCGTCCATCTGGTGCTGGCGAAGATCCCCGGACCCGACGGCAAGCCGCTGCCGGGCACCAAGGGCATCTCGCTGTTCATCGTGCCCAAGCACCTGGTCGACACGGGCGGGCAGCTCACCGGCGAGCGCAACGACGTGGCGCTGGCGGGCCTGAACCACAAGCTCGGGTATCGGGGCACGACGAACTGCCTGCTCAATTTCGGCGAAGGACGCCACACGCCGCGCGGGAAGAAGGGCGCCATCGGCTACCTCGTCGGCAAGCCCGGCGACGGCCTGCGGCAGATGTTCCACATGATGAACGAGGCCCGCATCGGCGTCGGCCTCGGCGCGGTGATGCTGGGCTACGCGGGCTACGAGGCGAGCCTCGAGTACGCGCGTCAACGCCCCCAAGGTCGGCCGGTCGCCGCGCGAGCCGGCGACGGGCCGTCCCGAGCAGGCGAGACCCCCTCGGGGGGCGGCGACCGCGCAGCGGGCGACCGGGGGCTGACAACCTTCAAGGACGCGGCGCGGCCGCAGGCGCTGATCATCGAGCACGCCGACGTCAAGCGCATGCTGCTGACGCAGAAGAGCTTCGTCGAAGGCGGTCTGGCGCTGGAGCTGTTCTGCGCGCGGCTGGTCGACGAGCAGCACACGGGCTCGGCGGATGAGATCGCTGCGGCGAAGCGGTTGTTGGAAGTCCTCATCCCCATCGCCAAGAGCTGGCCCAGCGAGTGGTGCCTGGAGGCGAACTCGCTCGCGATCCAGGTGCTGGGCGGCTACGGCTACACGCGTGATTTCCCGGTCGAGCAGTACTGGCGCGACAACCGCCTGAACATGATCCACGAGGGCACGCACGGCATCCAGGCGCTGGACCTGCTGGGCCGCAAGGTCGTGATGGACGGCGGGCAGGCGCTGATGGCGCTGGCCGCGCGCATCAGCGACACCGCGCAGCGCGCCGGCCAGGTGCCAGGTCTTGCCGAAGCGGCGAACGAACTCGGCGCGGCGCTGGCCGCCGTCGGCGGCGCCACGAAGAAGGCCTGGTCGACCGGCGAGCCCGAAGCGGCGCTCGCCAACGCGACGCCGTACCTGCAGGCCTTCGGGCACACGGTGCTGGCGTGGATCTGGCTGGACGTGGCGCTCTCGCTCGATGGGCGGGAGGACGACTTCGCCCATGGCAAGCGCGCCGCGCAGCGCTACTTCTTCGCGTATGAGCTGCCCAAGATCCATGCCTGGCTCGGCGTGGTCGCGCGGCGCGAGGCGCTCACGCGCGAGATGCAGGACGCCTGGTTCTGACCCCCGCCGTCACCGCCGTCGACGACGCCGGTGACGGTGACATGACCCACATCGAGAACATCAAGGAGACGACGATGAGCAGCAAGGTACAAGACCTCTTCGACCTGACCGGCCAGGTGGCGCTGGTGACGGGCGGATCCCGCGGCCTCGGGCTGCAGATCGCGGAGGCGCTCGGCGAGGCCGGCGCGACGCTGATGCTGAGCTCGCGCAAGGCGGGCGATCTGGAGGAAGCCGTGGCGCATCTGAAGGCGCGCGGCATCGCGGCGCAGTACATCGCCGCCGACGCCTCCGACGAGGCGCAGGCGCGGGGCATCGTCGATCAGACGCTCGCGAAGCTCGGCAAGATCGACATCCTCGTCAACAACGCCGGCGCGACCTGGGGCGCCCCGGCGGAGGACCACCCGGTCGAAGCCTGGGACAAGGTGATGGACCTGAACATCCGCAGCCTGTTCGTGATGAGCCAGGAAGTCGCGCGCCGCAGCATGATCCCGCGCAAGTCGGGCCGCATCATCAACGTGGCCTCGATCGCCGGCCTGGGCGGCAACAGCGGCATGATGAAAACGATCGCCTACAACACCAGCAAGGGCGCGGCGGTGAACTTCACCCGCGCGCTGGCCGGCGAATGGGCGTGTACGGCATCACCGTCAACGCACTGGCGCCGGGCTTCTTCCCCAGCAAGATGACCAAGGGCCTGATGGCGGCGATCGGCGAGGAGAAGCTCGCCGAGCACGCCCCGCTCAAGCGCATCGGCGATGATGAGGACCTCAAGGGCGCCGCCTTGCTGTTCGCGAGCCGCGCCGGGAAGCACATCACCGGGCAGATCCTCGCGGTCGACGGCGGCGTCTCCGCCGTCCACGGCAGTTGATGGCTCCTCCCCCTACGCGCTTCGCGCGCCCCCCCACCGGGGGGCGAGCCCGAAAGCCCGGCAGAGCCGGATCTCCGGGCTCCGCTTGGCGGGGACGGCGTCATGCCGTCGTGGGCGCATCTGCCCGTGATTCGAGGTTGTCGTGACTGAAAAGCCGTCGTTGAAGTTCCCCGTCCACATCCCCTTCGTCCAGCAGCTGGGCTTCGAGCTGGTCCGCATCGACGAGGGCGAGGCCGAGCTGCGGGTCGACATCCGCGAGCTGCATCTGAACTCGTGGGAAGTGGCGCATGGCGGCGTGCTGATGACGCTGCTGGACGTGGCGATGGCGCATGCGGCGCGCAGCGTGCACCGCGACCAGCCGGGCTTCGGGCCCGGCGTGGTGACGGTGGAGATGAAGACCAGCTTCATGCGCCCCGGCGAGGGCGCGTTGCGGGCCGTGGGCCGGCTGCTGCACCGCTCGACGACGATGGCCTTCTGCGACGGCGCGGTCTACGGCGAGGACGGCAAGCTCTGCGCCCATTCGACCGGCACCTTCAAGTACCTGAAGGCGCTGCCCGGGAAGGGCCGCAGCCTCAAGGCGCTGCAGCGCAGCGAGGACTGAGCCCGTCGGCCCGAGGGCTCATCCTTGCGCCGTGCTCCGGACCGACCGGAGTCGCTCGGTGGCGGAGTTCCGCGCCGGCAGTGGGGGAGGTGTCGGATCCTGGTCCGCGACCAGCCGGCGCACGACATCCAGTGCGACGTCCAGATGACGGATGGTCTCGGGCGCAAGCTCGAGCGGGGCAGCGGGGCGCCTCGAGACGAGCACCATCTTCGCCTCGATCATCGACTGGCGTTCCGCCGGCCTGAGGTGATCCGGCGGCACGGCGACCAACGCGCGCGCGATGGCGATCGCATCCGATGACGAGATGGCGCAACGCGGGTGTTGACCCTCGTCGCTGGCGCGGGTCTGGAGCCAGGCCATCGGCGCGCGCAGCGCATCCACCGCTGCGCAGACCTGCTGAATCGTCGCGCCGAGCGACGATCGCGGCGTCACCATGTCGAGAGGCACGCCTTGACGACGCATCTCCATCGCGTCCGCCTTGTGTTTGACATGGACCGGATCCGCCAGACCGGCGGGCGCGCGGCGAGCTTCGGCGAACACGTAGCTCGAGCCCTCGACCTCGTCCGGGCCCTCCACATAGACCGAGCCCTCGAAAGGACTCGTGTCCAGGGCGTGGTCCTTGCCATCGCGACGCTGCAGGGAGGCCGGACCCTTGGGGACGACCAGGGATTCGGGGCGCTCGTAGATGCCCCTGTCGCGGCGGGGAAGGACGTCGTGGTCCTTGCTGCGGCGGGGCGGAATGACGTCGTCGTTGTCGCCGCGGCGCGGAGGAACGGCATAGTCGTGGCCGGTGCGGCGAGGAGGAATGGCGTACTCGTGGCCGGTGAGGCGAGGCGGCACGTCATAGACCGATGAGTCCGTGCTGGTCGGCGCCGGCGCGACGGGGACCGGCGGTGTCCGGGGCCGCAGCCGGCGCGGCTTCGAGCAGGGCCGTGGCGACAGCGCCTCCTCGACCGCCGCCATCACCGGCTTCGGCTCGATGTGACGCGCGCCGATCACGCACATCAATCGCAAGGCGATGTCCACAGGGCAATCCTGCGGCAACACCAGGGTCCGCGTCGGCCCGCTCAGGCGCTGCATCAGGCTGCCGGTCAGCCCGTCCAGGAGACGATGCGGCACCGCCGACAGATCCAGGGTTTCCGGTTTGCGGACCAGGGCCTTCTCGATCTGCCGGGCCGCGGCGAGGGCCTCCTTCCCGTGCTTCTCCCTTTCAATCCACTTGCGCACCTGAGGATCTCTCGGCGCCTGCGCCGGCCCGTCATTGCCGCCGAGCCAGGAGGGAAGATGGGAGCGACGGAAGATCTGCGACATGGTGAGGTGGCGTAGGGCTGGAAGGACGATGTCAGTCGACAGCCGCAGGCCGCGGTTCTTGACACGAATCTGCAGGTCGCCTCAGAAAAAGCACGCTCGTTCTTTTCTGTCACCCGAGGGACGTGAAGGGGGAAGAGGGCGTGGTTCAATCGTCGGCATTCCGTCACGGATCGTGGCCGGGTTTCCGCCCGCGATTCCCCTTCATGAGCCATGCGCTGACATGGATCCACAACGACCGAGGAGCCCCCGATGAGCCAAGTGAACCGCCAGATCCATCTGGTGTCCCGCCCGACCGGAGAGGCCGGCACTGACAACTTCAAGCTGGTCGAACAGCCGATCCCCGAACTCGCGGACGGCCAGGTGCTGGTCCGCAACCATTACCTGAGCCTCGACCCCTACATGCGCGGCCGCATGAACGAGAGCAAGAGCTACGCCGCGCCGCAGCCGCTGGACGCGGTGATGATCGGCGGCACCGTGGGCGAGGTGGTCGCGTCGAAGAACCCGCACTTCGCCGTCGGCGACAAGGTCGTCGGCATGGGCGGCTGGCAGGAGTACCAGCTCGTCGACGCCAACCAGCGCGGCGTGCTGCAGAAGGTCGACACGACGCATGTGCCGCTGTCCGCCTACCTGGGCGCGGTGGGCATGCCCGGCGTGACCGCGTGGTACGGCCTGGTCAAGATCATCGATCCGAAGCCGGGCCAGACGGTGGTGGTCAGCGCCGCCAGCGGCGCGGTGGGCGGCGCGGTCGGCCAGCTGGCCAAGGTCCGCGGCGCGCGCGCGGTGGGCATCGCCGGCGGCGCCGACAAGTGCCGCTACGTCGTCGAGGAACTCGGCTTCGACGCATGCATCGACTACAAGCAGCACACCGACCTCAAGTCGCTGTCCGCCGCGCTGAAGGCCGAGTGCCCGGACGGCATCGACGGTCACTTCGAGAACGTCGGCGGCATGATCCTCGACGCCGTGATGCTGCGCTCGAACGCGTTCAGCCGCATCGCGATGTGCGGGATGATCGCCGGCTACAACGGCGAGCCGATCCCGCTGACGCTGCCGCAGCTGATCCTCACGAACCGGATGAAGATCGAGGGCTTCATCGTCTCCGAGCACATGGACATCTGGCCGGAAGCGCTGAAGGAACTCGGCACGCTGGTCGCGACCGGCAAGCTGAAGTTCCGCGAGAGCGTCGCGCAGGGCCTGGAGAACGCGCCCGAGGCCTTCCTGGGGCTGCTCAAGGGCCGCAACTTCGGCAAGCAGCTGGTGAAGCTGATCTGATGGTCGGCCCGCGCTGGATCAACCAGCCCTTCGACGAGCTCGGCGTCCGGGGCCTGTACCGCGCGCTGCGCCTGCGCGCCGAGGTCTTCGTCATCGAGCAGCGCTGCCTCTACCTCGACCCCGACGGGCTCGACGAGCACGCCTGGCATCTGCAAGGAGTGGGGCAGGGCGTGGACGGCGCGGAGGAACTCTTCGCCTACGCGCGTCTGCTGCCGCCGTCGATCGGCGACGGCTCGGCGCGCATCGGCCGCGTCATCACGGCGTCGACGGCCCGCGGCGGCGGCCTGGGCCGCGCGCTGATGAGCCAGGCGCTGTGCGAATGCCAGAAGCTCTGGCCGGGCCAGCCGGTCGAGCTCGGCGCGCAGGCCCACCTGCGCGAGTTCTACGGCAGCTTCGGCTTCACGCCGATCTCGGACGTCTACGACGAGGACGGCATCCCCCACATCGACATGCGCAAGGACGCGACGCCATGAGCGGCCCCACCCACGAGTCCCCCCATTCCGCCGGCCTGCCGTCCGCCGACGACCTGGTCCTGCATCACTACAGCAGCTCGCCGTTCGCGGAGAAGGCGCGGCTGATGCTGGGCCTCAAGGGCCTGGCGTGGCACTCGGTGACGGTGCCGATGGTGCTGCCCAAGCCTGATGTCGTGGCGCTGACCGGCGGCTACCGCCGCACGCCGTTCCTGCAGCTCGGCGCGGACATCTACTGCGACACCGCGCTGATCGCCGAGGTGCTGGAAGGCCGTCGTCCGACGCCCAGCCTGTACCCCGCGGCCGTCGCCGGCCACGCGCGCATGCTGGCGCAGTGGGCCGACACGGACCTGTTCTGGACCGCGCTGCCGTATGCGATGCAGCCGGCGGGCGCGACCGCGCTGTTCGCCGGGGCGCCGCCGGACATGCTGAAGATCTTCGTCGCCGATCGCAAGGCAATGAGCGAGGGCATGCCGCAGGTGCGCGGCGTCGACGCCGGCGCGGCATTGACGCAGTACCTCGAGTGGCTCTCGTCGATGCTGTCCGACGGCCGGCCGTGGCTGCTCGGCGACGAGACGAGCATCGCCGACCTCAGCGTCTATCACCCGCTGTGGTTCGTGACCCGGACCGGGCCGCTGGCCGATATTTTCCAGCCGCATGAGGCGCTGCGGGCCTGGATGGGCCGCGTCGCCGCGATCGGTCATGGTGAGCGGGCCGGCAAGCTCGACGGCGCCGCGGCGATCGCGCTGGCGAAGACCTCGACACCGCGTCCCGCGCGGGTCGAGGAGGGCCTGGGCTTCGCCGCCGGCGACGCCGTGACGGTCACGCCCTACGACTACGCCCGCGACGCGGTCGCCGGCACGCTCGTGGGCCTGAGCTGCCGCACGGTGACGCTGGCCCGCGAGGACGAGCGCGCCGGCCGCGTGCACGTGCACTTCCCGCGCATCCGCTACGCGCTGAAGCGCGCATAGCCCGATCGGGCCCGCGAAGACGGGCTCGGGTGCCTGCGTGGAATGCAGGACAAGAACGCATCAAGGAGACAAGCGCATGAAGGACTATCAAGGCAAGACCGCAGTGATCACCGGCGCGGGCTCGGGCTTCGGGCTCGAGGTGGCGCGCATCGCCGCGTCGCGCGGCATGAACCTGGTGCTGTGCGATGTGCAGCAGGACGCGCTCGACCGGGCCGCGTCGGAGTTCGCCGCGCACCCGGTGCTGGCGCAACGCGTCGACGTGTCCAAGGCCGACCAGATGGAGGCCCTGGCGGCCGCGGTGAAGGAGCGCTTCGGCGCGCCGAACTTCGTGTTCAACAACGCCGGTGTCGGTTCGGGCGGGCTGATCTGGGAGAACGCGCTGTCGGACTGGGACTGGGTCCTGGGCGTCAACCTGATGGGCGTGGTGCACGGCGTGCGCCTGTTCACGCCGATGATGCTGGAGGCCGCCGGCCGGGACCCCGCATGGCAGGGGCACATCGTCAACACCGCCTCGATGGCCGGCATGCTGAACCCGCCCAACATGGGCGTCTACAACGTGTCCAAGCACGCGGTGGTGTCGCTCAGCGAGACGCTGTACCAGGACCTCGCGCTGGTGACGGACCAGGTGCGCGCGTCGGTGCTGTGCCCGTTCTTCGTGCCCACCGGCATCACGCAGAGTCATCGCAACCGGCCTGCCGACGGACCCGGGCACCTGGGCGCGGACAAGCCGACCAGGAGCCAGCTCATCTCGCAGGCGATGACCGACAAGGCGGTCAGCTCGGGCAAGCTGACGGCGGCGGACGTCGCGCGCATGGTGTTCGAGGCCATGGACGAGGAGCGCTTCTACATCTTCAGCCACCCGCAGGCGCTCAAGGGCGTGCAGACGCGGCTGGAGGGCGTGATGCAGCTGCGCAACCCGACCGATCCGTTCGAGGACAAGCCGGAGATCGGCGCGAAGCTGCGGGCCTCGCTGCGCGGCTGAAGCCGGACAGCGCACGGCAAGGTGTCGGAGACACCTGACACTTCTGACAGGGACCTCCCCCGGATGCGGGAGAGCCCTTCCCCTCGCGCCGGAGAGGCGGGCCCACAATCCTTGCGTGGTCCTGTTCGCACTCCCCCGACTTCTGCGCGTGCTGCCGCGCCTGCTGCCGATCCTGGCCGCGGCCGTGGCGGCGTGGCTGGCATTGGCGGGACAGGGGCACGCCGATTCGCGTGACTGGCTGACGACCGAGGAGCGCGCCTGGGTGGCGCAGCATCCGGTGCTGCGGGTCGGGGGCTCGGCGAGCTACGGGCCGTTCACCTATGTCGACGAGGAAGGCCGCCTCACCGGCCTGTCGGTGGACTACGCGCGGCGCTTGATGGAGCTCACCGGACTGCGCTTCGAATTCCAGCCGCCGCGGCCCTTCGCGGACAACCTGGACGCGCTGGCGGCCGGCACGCTCGACGTGCAGATGTCGCTGCGCGAGACGCCGGAGCGCACGCAGCGCTTCGGCTTCACCCGACCCTACATCACGGTGCCGGCGGTGCTGCTGCGCCGCGCCGGCGCGGGCGACGACCCGCTGCGACCGGGCGAGGCGGTGGCGGTGGCGCGCGGCTACGCGGTGGCGGAGTTCCTGCGCGACCGCTACGCCACCAATCCCTTGCAGGTCGAGGTCGACGACCGCACGGTGCTGCGCCGGCTGGCCGGCGGCGAGGTCGGCGCGGCGGTGGTGGACCTGGCCGGCGCGACCTACCTGATGCGGCGCGACGGCATCGGCAACCTGCGGGTGGTGGACGACATCGGCTACGCGTACGGGCTGGGCATCGGCTACCGGCGCGACTGGCCGATGCTGGGCCGCATCCTGGACAAGGCGCTCACGCGCATCGGCGACAGCGAGCGCCAGGCCATCGCGGACCGCTGGATCACGCAGGACACCGCGGCGATGCGCTGGCAGCGCCGCGCGCTGTGGGGCGTGGGTGTCGCGCTGGCGCTGGTCGTCGCCGGGCTCGGCGTGACGCTGCTGTGGAACCGCGCCTTGCAGCGCCAGGTGCGGCTGCGCGGCGAGCTGCTGCAGCGCGAGCTCGGCGAGCGCATGCGGCTGCAGGACGTGGACCGGGCCCGCGAGCTGGCCGAGGTCACGAGCAAGACCAAGAGCGAGTTCCTGTCCCAAGCCAGTCATGAGCTGCGCACGCCGCTGAACGCGGTGCTGGGCTTCAGCCAGTTGCTGGCCCACGATCCGAAGCGCCCGCTGGACGATGTGCAGCAGTCGCGCCTGCGGCACATCGACGAGGCGGCCAAGCATCTGCTGGTGCTGATCGAGGACATGATGACGCTGTCGCGTGTCGAGGCGAACACGCTGACCGTGCAGTCGCTGCCGCTGCAGGCGGGGCCGCTGCTGCGCCGCGTGGTGGAACTCGCGCAGCCGGCGGCGGCGGCGGCCGGCGTCGACCTGCAGGTCGGCATGACGCCCGAGGAGGACAGCACGCTCCCCCTCGTCCAGGCCGATCCCATCCGGCTGGAGCAGGTGCTGCACAACCTCATCTCCAACGCCATCAAGTACAACCGGCGCGGCGGCTGGGTGAAGGTCCGCGCCTGCGCGGAACCGCGCGGCTTCCGCATCGAGGTCGCCGACAACGGCATCGGCCTGAGCCCCGAACAGCGCTCCCAGCTGTTCCAGCCCTTCAACCGGCTCGGGCGCGTGGACCAGCCCGGGCACGGCATCGGGCTGGTCATCTGCAAGCAGCTCATGGAGCGCATGGGCGGGCGCATCCTCGTCGACAGCGAGAGCGGGCAAGGCTCCCGCTTCACGCTGGAGCTGCCGGCCGTGCCGGCCGCCGCCTAGGCCGTCTAGGCCGCCTAGGCCGCCTCACTCGCGCCACATCCTTCCGCTCCAGTCGGAGAAGGTCTTCAGCCGCTGCGCCTCGGCGCCATGGTTGCGCGAGGAGATGACGCTCCAGGTGATGTACTGCTCGCTGGTCCAGTCGACCCATCCGCCCACCAGGTGCGGCTGGCCCTTGCCGTTCAAGGGCAGCGGCGTGCGCTTCGCGTCGAGGCAGAAGCGGAAGCCCGACTTGGTCTCCGGCTCGCTGCCGAACAGCGCGTTCGGGTCGCAGCGCCGCCACTGCTCGTAGCTCGTGTTCGCGTACATCGCGTTGTAGAGCGAGATCGAGCTGTTGATGAACATCAGGTGAAGTCCCGGCGTCACGTCGTCCAGCAGCCGGAAGCGCGATTTCTCCCAGCTCTCCGGCCCGCGATCGACGACCTCGCCCACGCCCAGCTTGTGGATCGCCAGCGACGCGCGGCTGCGATGTCCCTCGTTGCGGAACAGGTCGGTCGGCGCCGCGGGATCCGGCTTGTTGAAGGAGAGGGTGGTGTTGGCCAGTTGCGCCAGCTTGGTCCGCACCTGGAAGTAGCGCGCCAGGTGGGAGGCCGAGACCTGCGACGGTGCCTTCGCCGTCATCAGGTCGTCCACCACCGCCGTCGTGAAGCCCATGTGGTACGGCCAGTCCATCGGCCCCTCCGACGCCCCGGACCAGCCCGGGTTCACCGTCATCTGCAACTGGTACCACTGGTTGGTGCGGTAGTAGGAGGTGAGGCGCGGCTCCCACGAGAAATAGAACTCGCGCTTGCCCTGCGGTGTCTGCTCGTCGACGTAAAGCATGTGCGGCGCCATGTAGAACACGCTGGGCCAGCTGAACGGCCAGCCGCGTTTCTCGCCTTCGCCCACCCATTTCCCGCTGGCGTCCTTCCTGCCGCGGAAGGAGGAGGTTGAGCTCTCCAGACCGTACTCGTGCGCCAGTTCCCATTGCTTGACGCCCATCCAGTGGATCATGCCGAACATGGCCCGCTCGATGAACGCCTCCTTGCTGTAGCCGGCCTTCGCATTCGGATAGAGCGCGCTTGCCGATGACTGTGTCGAGGGCGACAGCAGGGCCTGCAGCTTGCGGCCGCCGATCTCCGCGCCGTAGGGCTGCGACGGATTGGGCGACACGCGGCTGCCGCGACCGCCGCCGACGAAGTCCAGCGTCTTCGCGCCCGGATCGGTCAGCCAGTACATCGCCCGTTCGCGCTGGTCCGCGCTCAGGTGGCTCCAGTCGCCGTACACCCCGTTCGGGTTCTTGTTGGCGGCCAGCCAGTCGGCGATGCGCTTGACCACCTTGATCGGGTTCGAGCCGTCATCGCCCTTGGTCTCGAACAAGCCCTGACCCTGCCCAGCGTCCGGCGTCCAGATGTCCAGCGGATGCGTGATGGGCAGCCAGGCATTCCAGTCGGGCAGCTGCAGCGGGATCGGCATCTCGCGCGTGTTCAGCACCTTGCCCGGGCTCGGATCCATCGCGGCATCGAGCTCGGCCTGCGTCACCGCGGCCGTGCTGCCGGCCGCCTTGCCGGCGAAGACGTTGACGAAGGACTTCGCGTCCGGCAGCACCGCGTCGATGCCCGCGCCGGCCGCCCATTCGACCGCGGGCCTGCTGTCCAGCCCGGGGCCGGGTTGGTACGGCGGATTCCACGGCGTGGCCTGCGGCACGTGCGGAACCTGCGTCAGCGCCGCGCGCAGGTAGGCGGCGATCTGCCGGCCTTGCGTCTCGCTCAGGCCGTGGAAGCGCGAGCGCTGGACGATCGAATGGTTGGAATAGTTGAAGTACTGCAGGTCGCGGCCCGTCGCCGCATGGCAGGACGCACAGGCGGCGCGCATGCGGCTGTTCACCACCGGCGACTTCAGCAGCAGGCCGGAGGCGTTCCACAGCGCCTTGCCCGCGTCGGCATCGGCCGTCCAGGGACGGCCGGCCTGCTTCTCGACGGCGATGTCGGCCCAGCGGCGCGGATTGGTCGCGAGGTTGCGCCCGCTCGCGTCCTGCAGCTGCAGGTCGAGGATGCGGAAACCGTTGGAGTTGCCGTCGGTGCCGTTGAAGCGGAACTCGATGCGGTTGGTGGCCGGCATCGCCACGAGGCGCGCCCGCGCGGTGCTGTCCAGCGGCACGCGGAAGCGGATGGTCAGCAGCCCGCCGTTGACGCCGCCGTGCGAGCGCTCGACATCGTCGAGCTGGACGCCGGTGTCGCTGATCGGGATCCACGCGGCGGCGCTGGTGTTGTTGGCGTTGGCGGCGCCGACCACGCGCAGGCTGCCGGCGATGGGCGTCAGCGGCTTGCTGAGCGCCTCGAACTCCGGTGAGTTGTAGAAGCCGCAGCGGTGGCAGCGCACCACCAACTGGGTGGCGGTGGAGAGCGAGGCGGCATCGAGCGACAGCTCGGCGCTGACGATGGTCGGCGCATCGGGAGCACCGGCGCCCAGCACTTCGATCGGCAGGGTCAGCGTCGGTGCCGGACCTGGCGCGGGAGCGGGACCTGGCGCCGGAGCCGGGCCCGGCGGAGGCGCCGGCGGCGGTGGCGGAGGAGGAGGCGGCGGCGGGGGAGGCGGCGGCGGGGGAGGCGGCGTGGGTGACGGCGCCGGAGCCGGAGGCGGTGTGGGTGACGGCGCCGGAGCAGGCGAAGGCGCCGGCGTCGGTGCCGGGCCTTGCGCATCCGTCGCCTGCAGGCGCCAGCGCTGGTTGTCGCCGTTGCCGCAATCCCATTGCTGGATGCGTCCGCCGGCGGCGACGCTGAAGTCCTTCACGTCGAGGCATTTGCCGGTGTGCTTGGCGGCGATGTTGAAGGCATCGCCCTTGACCGTGACGGCGAAGCGCTGGTTCGCGCCGGCGCCGTAGCTCCATTGCTGGATCAGTGCGCCGTTCACGGTGGAGATGTCGCTGACGTCCAGCCCCTTGCCGCTGTTGACGTTGCGGAACGCGTAGCTGCCGTCGGCCGCGGCGCTGACCTCGAAGCGCTGGCTGGCCGCACTGCCGCAGGCTGCCAGCAGCGTCTTGGCGCCGTCGGCCATGCTCGCGCCTTCGATGTCCAGGCACAGATCCGATTGAACGCCGCGCACGTTGTACTGCCCCACCGGCAGCAGGCCGCGCGATGCCGAGTCACGTGGATAGAGGAAGAACTGGTGCACCGCCTCCGCGGTGAGGCAGCTGGCCTGCTGGATCTGCACGCCATTGGCACCCGACCTGCTCGGCAGGGTCCAGCACTTGCCGCTGGACACGTTGACGATCCGGACCCGGTTGCCGTTGGCGCGCCACAGGCGGAAGCGCTGCGCATCGGTGTCGTTGCTGCTCGACTGCTGGATCGCCGCGCCGTCGGCGCGTGAGGAACCGGCCAGTTCCAACACCTTCGACGTTCCGGCGTTGACCAGCTTGTAGAAGCCGTTGCTCTGCAGGCTCAGGTCGAAGGCCTGGTGGAGGCTGTCGCCGCAGGTCGTCTGCTGGACACGTCCGCCATCGGCGGCGGCAGGCAAGGCCTCGACGCATTTGCCGGTCAGCGCGTTCATCAGCACGTAGCGGCCCGCGGCCACCACCGGCGACGGATCGGGGGCCAGCGCCTCGGCGCTGGCGTGGTCGACCGCCACCGGGTCTGCCGACGCGTCGGGTGAGTCGGCGCCGCCGCAGGCGCTCAGCAGCACGCTGACGGCCAGCGCGATCGTGGTCGGCGCGGCCTGGAGCTTGGCCACGTTCGGGCTGGAGGAGGGGTGCATGCGCGTCTCTCGCTGATGTGGGTTGGGGAACGGACGCGACCGGAGGCGGCGCGACTGCCATCCGATTCATTTTTTCCGCGAGCTGAAAGCGGTTCCAACGGGTAGGCGCAAGAGCTGCAATCAACGGTAAGCGCGGCGATTCGCCGTACCTCTTCCGGGTGAGTCGGCCTGAGCCCGCCGCGAAAGGACATGCACCCCGCGTCGCCCGATCTCCCGATCTCCCGATCTCCCGATCTCCCGGATCCGGGAGATCCGCGACCGTCTGGCACACTGCGCGGCCTTGCGCAGTACCCTCCATCCCATGCCCATCTCCGAATCCCCCCGTCGCGTCGCCGTCATCGGCGGCGGCCCCGCCGGCCTCATGGCCGCCGAGCGTCTCGCCCGTGCTGGTCTCTCCGTCGACCTCTACGACGCCATGGCCTCGGTCGGCCGCAAGTTCCTCCTGGCGGGCAAGGGCGGTCTGAACCTGACGCACTCGGAGGCTCGCCCCGATTTCGATTCGCGCTTCTTCGAGCGCCAGCGCCAGGTCGGCGCCTGGCTCGACCGCTTCGACGGCGAAGCCCTCCGCGCCTGGGCCCAGGGCCTCGGCGTCGAGACCTTCGTCGGGACATCCGGGCGCGTCTTTCCGAGGGACCTCAAGGCCGCGCCGATGCTGCGTGCCTGGCTGTCCCGACTGCGCGCGCAGGGCGTGCGCTTCCACATGCGGCATCGCTGGCTGGGCTGGGACGCGGCGGGCGCGCTGCGCTTGCGCTCGCCCGAAGGCGAAACGACCGTGACCGCGGATGCCGTCGTGCTCGCGCTGGGCGGCGCCTCGTGGCCGCAGCTGGGGTCCGACGGCGCCTGGGCGCCGCTGCTCGCTGAAGTCGGCGCGACGGTGTCGCCGCTGCGCGCCGCGAATTGCGGCTTCGATCTGGGCACGACGCGTGACGGCGCGGCGCCGGGATGGTCGCCGTTCTTCGCCGAGAAATTCGCGGGCCAGCCGGTCAAGCCGGTGGCGCTGACCGCCGAGGGCGTCGACGGCCGGCGCTTCTCGCGCCAGGGCGAGTTCGTCGTGACGGCGACCGGCATCGAGGGCTCGCTCGTCTACGCGGCGTCCGCGCTGCTGCGCGAGAAGCTCGAGCGCGACGGCGAAGCGCTCGTGCACCTGGACCTGCTGCCCGGCCGCGACGCGGCCTGGGTGCTGGAGCAGGTCGCCCATCCGCGCGGCTCGCGGTCCTTGTCCTCGCACCTCAAGAGTCGGCTGAACATCGAAGGCCTGAAGGCCGGCCTGCTGCACGAGGTGCTCACGAAGGACGAGTACGCCGATACGGCGACGCTGGCCCGCACGCTGAAGGCACTGCCGCTGCGCCTGCGCGCGGCGCGCCCCGTCGCCGAGGCCATCAGCACCGCGGGCGGCGTGACGATCGAGTCGCTCGACGAGCGGCTGATGCTGAAGGCCCGACCCGGCGTGTTCATCGCCGGCGAGATGCTGGACTGGGAAGCGCCGACGGGCGGCTACCTGCTGACGGCCTCGATGGCCAGCGGCCTGGTCGCCGGGGACGGCGCGGCGGCCTATCTGGGTTGAATCGATGGCGTGAGCCGCATTTGACGAAATACGGCTCACCGGATGAGCCGTAAATGCCGTGCACTACCAGGCGCCCGCGTCGCGCGACGTGCCGGCCGAGATGGCGCGCTTCCTCGCGTGGTTCGCCGCCACCACGCCGCGCAAGGGCGCGCCGCCGTCGGAGGATGGCCCGCGACTGGACGGTCTTGCGCGTGCCGCGATCGCGCACTTCTGGTTCGAGAGCATCCATCCGTTCGAAGACGGCAATGGCCGCGTCGGCCGGGCGATCATCGACATGGCGATTGCCCAGCATCTCAGACCGCCGATGCGGCTCCACAGCCTGTCCAGGCAACTGCTGGCCGCGCGCACCGAGTACTACGCGGCGCTGAAGGGCTCGCCTGGCGGGATGGACCTGACGGCCTGGGTTCAATGGTTCGTGCGCCAGTACACCGGCGCCTGCGATGCCGCCAATCACGTCATGGACACCGCCGTCCAGAAGCGCCGCTTCTGGGACACCCATGCCGCCGGGGCGCTCGCCGAGCGCCGGCGCAAGGTGCTGCAGCGCCTGCTCGACGATGGCGACGGCGGCTTCCTCGGCGGGCTCAACGCCGAGAAGTACATGAAGATGACCGGCGTGTCGAAGGCGACGGCGACCCGCGACCTGTCGGAGATGACCGCGGCCGGTCAACTGCGCGCGCACGGCGCGGGCAAGGCGGTGCGCTACGACGTCGACGTGCCCGGCCGGACGCACGGCGTCGCGTAGCGCCCGCGGGGTCCTGGCCGTGTCTACGACTGCTTCGGCTTGAGCCCCATCTTCTCGAGCGTCAGCGTCTCGTCCGCGCGTCCCCAGCCGCCGTCGGCGACCTCGTCGACCAGGACCATCGTGTAGGGACGTGCGCCTTCGCCGAAGTACTCGACGAACATGGCCGTGACGCGGTGGATGATCTCCTCCTTGCGGGCAGCGTCGGCGACGCCCTCGGGGAGCTTGATGTTGGCGAAGGGCATGGTGGCCTCGTTGAAATGAAGTGATGACGGGAGTGATTCTTCGGAATCGGCACGCGTCGAAAAAGAGCCTCTCGCCGTCATCACATGCCAACGGGCATCAACAATGCGTGCCGGTTGCACGAGCCAGGCAGGCGAGCCGGAATTGCAATCCGAAAAGGCGACCCGGGAACCTGGGACGCCGAGCGCGCTCCGGGTGTCCGGTCATGCGGCTGACATGAAGCTGGGCGACGCTGCGTCGCGATGCGCCCTGCGACCGGATCCTTCGCCCGCATGCTCGCCGGCTGGCTGCGCCACTCGCGAGGCGTGCTGCTGTTGCTGTTGTGCGCCGCGGTCCCGCTGTACGGTGCCGCGGGCGCGCGGCTGACGACGCTCGGCCCGACGCATCACCACCGGACCGCGGCCACCGTCGATCACGATCACGACGCGTGGACGCTGGCGCAGACATGGCGTGACCTCGTCCATCGAGGCCTGCAGGTGCTGGCAGGGCAGGAGACCGCGCAGGCCCTCGACACCGCGCGGGCCCGGCAGCAGCTGCAGCTCCAGCGCGACCGGAAGCCCGCGCATGTCCATGCCCATGGTCCGTTCGAGCGCCATCACCACCAGGCCGGCGATCCCACCGTCGTGCTGGACGATCACGACGGGCCTTCCTTGTGCGACGCGGCGGCGCTGGGCGCTTATGTCCTGCCCATGGCGAATGTCGATATGCCGCGAGTGCCCGCGCCCGCGAGCGCCAACGGCCATTGGCCACGCGCCGAGCCGCCGATCTGGCGCAGCATCGGCGACACACGACGGGAGCGACCGCCCCGGCGCTGAACGGCCGTGATGGCGCGCGAACACGTCCACGCCCTTGGCGCGGACGGCGCGCGCTCCGCCGTTCCGCCTTGCCCGGGCCGCCGTCGCTGCGCCCGATCGATGCGGTCACGCCGCCATGCCCGCGGGCCCAGGCGGCGCCATCGGCTGTCCGCCGACGCGGCAGCAGGATCTTTCGTCATGGAAACTCTTGGAACCCTCTTTCCCGACGCCATCCCCGACGCCATCCCCGACGCCATCCCAGGCGCCATCTCAGGCGTCCTGGCGGTCGCCCGCGACGCCACCGCGCCCATGTCGACGCCGACCTGGCAGGGCGCGGTCGATCGGGCCGTGCGCCTGTGCGGCAGCCAGGCCGCGCTGGCCCGTCATCTGAAGGTCCCCCGGCAGCACGTCAGCGAAGCCCGCACGGGCGGCCGCACGATCCCCACGGACCGCCTGCCCGCGCTGGGGCAACTGGTCCACATGACGCCGGCCGAGCTGTGGACGCTGCAGGAGATCGCCAACATGCCCCGGCGCAATCCATTCTCCCGGGCGTGCGATGGGCGGTAGCGCCTGTTCGAAAACCTGTAGGACCGCTCCGACGGGAGGATGCGCCGCCCGCCGTCACCCGGCGGGAGCCGCCCCGCCTAGGATGATTCCAGTGCCATCGCACCCTGCGGGACACGCAGTAACTTCCGGAGATGATGATGAACAAGGACCAAGTGAAGGGCGCCGCCAAGGACATCGCTGGCAAGGTGCAGCAGAAGACCGGTGAAGTGGTCGGCAGCACCGAACAACAGGCCAAGGGCCTGGCCAGCAGGTCGACGGCAAGGCCCAGAAGGCCTACGGCGACGTGAAGGAAGCAGCCAAGGACGCGGGCAAGCACTGATCGCCCGGCTCCAGTGGAAACGCCGGCGGGACTCGCGTCCCGCCGGCGTTTCTCATGGTCCTGACCGGTCGATCCGGACCGGTCGGACGAAGCGGGCGATCAGCCCGGCTTGTTCTTCAGCTTGCCCTTGGGCATCACGGCCGTCATCGGCGCGACCGGCCGGGTGGAGACGGAGGACGATTCCTTGGGGGTGCTGGTGTCCTTCTTGGGCTTCTTGTTGGCCTTGTCGTTGCGTTGCTCGCCTTTTGGCATGGCTTGATTTCCTTCTGGTCGTTCAGGGTCGGGATGGCGGCACTCTACTACTGCCGCGAGCCCCGGTCACTTCACCGTCAAGGGTCGGGTGATGACGGCTTTCCCAGTACCGATCGCCGACGTCTGCGGCCTGACCGTTCCGGATGAAGTCCCGCATCAATGCGAAGTAGCCTTCGGCGTAACGCGTGGAGACGCGTTGCCCATCCGGCGTGCGCTCGAATTCGGTCATGCCGTGATCCGCGCCGGGGTAGACGGCGAGCGTGTAGCGCTTGCCCGCCGCGATCAGGGCGCGGATGTCCGCCTCGGAGCGGGCGCTTGGCGCGACGCGGTCGTCGACGCCGAGCACCCAGAGCTGCGGCGTGCGGGAGGCCCGCAGCGTCGGCATCGGGTCGTAGCGGAAAGACACGTCGAACTTGTAGGTCGTGTTCAGTCCCTCGAGGATCTGCGCCTTGTCGAGCGGCAGCACCAGATGCAGGAAGTTGCCCCGCACGTCCTTGAACCAGGCCCGGGAGCGGTATCGCTCCCGCAGTGCGTCGAACGCCTCGTAGCCTTCCCTGCCACGCGTCTCGATGACCTGCTGGCCGGCGCGCGTCAGCGCCAGCGCGTCCTCGGTGTCCCGCGCGGAATGCCCGTTGGCGCGCATCTCCAGCGCGACGCTCTGCAGGTCCTGCTCAAGCATGGACACCGTCAGGCCGAAGCTCACGACAGCGAAGTCCACCGGGGCGCGCTCCGCCGCCAGCGGCGCGACCCAGCCGCCCTGGCTGCCGCCTTGATAGCCGATGCGGCCCGCGCGTGAGCCCGACAGTCGACGAGCCTCCTTCATGGCCAGCACCGCATCGTCCGCCAGCACGCCGATGTCCTGCGTGTAAGCGCCGCCGGAGCCGCCGGTGCCCCGCTTGTCGTAGACGAAGGCGCCGATGCCCTCCGCGGGGAAGATGCGTTGAAGCGCATCGCCTTCGCGTGCGGAGTCCGATTCGGAGCCGTGGAGCAGTACCACCACGGGCACGGGGCCCTGGCCCCTGGGCATGACCAGACGCCCGACCAACGGGACGCCACCCGCATCGAAGGTGGTCTCGCGCACGTCGAAGGCGATGCGCTGGCCGCGCTGTCCGCCGAAGGTGATCTCGCCCTTGTCGCAGTCGGCTGACGACAGGGTGTCCGCCGCCGGGCGGTCGGTCCATCCGACGGTGCTCGCCCAGGCGCCGTCGGGCAGGGGCCGCAGCCGGCCCGTCTCGCCGCTGAACGCGGTCCAGCGCAAGCTGTTGCCTCGGGCCGGCGCGATGTCCAGCGTCCGGCCGCTTTCCAGTCGATAGGCGCCGACCAGGCAGCTCGTCGTGAGCGGGATGGCAGCGGGCGCCCGATCCGCCGGGGCAGGCTGGGCCATTGTGGGAGCGGGCGTCGCGGCCAGCAGCGCACACAGCGGCAGCACGGCAAGTGATGTCATTCTTTTCCTCGCAGGTCCATCATCGGAGAGCCGGAGTCTCGATGTCCGCCCCGCTCGAGGCGACCGCCAGGTGACGCGCTACCGGCGAGCCGTGACGAACTGCCATCCGGGCCGACGAGCGTCATCCGCGGACCGGGCTGTCGTCGATCCGTCCTGCGGGGGCCGGTCCCCTCCCCGCGTAACGGAGCGGCTTTCGTCAAGCTGTTCACGGCGCCGCTCGGGTCGCGCCCGTGCCGGGTCTGTCCGCCGATGAAACAAGCGCATAGGCTCGCGCCCAACCCGGTGGGGGCTCCCCCCAAGCACCCGCCGACCGCTTCCACCCCCTGTCCTGGATGAGGTCCTCATGACTCTGAACAACATGCGTGTCGGTACCCGGCTTGGCGCTGGCTTTGCCCTCATCCTGCTGCTGCTGGCGCTGATGCTGGTGGTCAGCGTGCTGCGCCTGAACAGCGCGTCGGTCGCCGTCCAGGCCATGATGGCGTCGCCGCTGGCCAAGGAGCGCCTGCTGGAGGAGCAACTGCGCAACGTCGTCGCCGGCGTGACGCGCGGCAAGGCGATCGCGAAGAATGCGGACGGCGGGCTCGAGGCGCTCTTCCGCGACGAGGCCAAGGCCTCGACCGCGCGCGGCAACGAGATCGTCAAGGCCCTCGCGGACCTGCCGACGGACGACAGCGAGAAGCCGCTGCTGGAGAAGTTCAACGCGGCCCGCAAGGCCTACCTCGACGCGCGGGACCGCATGATGACGGCCAAGCGCGCCGACAAGGCCGACGAGGCCAACCGCATCTACGACAGCGAGTTCAGCGTCGTCGCGCCGGCCTACGTGGCCGCCCTGACCGCCGTGCTGGACTACCAGCGCAAGGTCATCGACGACCTGAACCAGACCATCGCCTCCGACACCGCGCGCGCCCAGTTCCATCTGGAAGTGCTGGGCGGGGTCGCGATCACGCTCGGCATCGTGCTGGCGATCGCGTTGACCCGCTCGATCACGCGGCCGTTGGCGCGGGCCATCGAACTCGTCGACGCGGTCGCCCAGGGCGATCTGTCCAAGCGCCTGCAGGTCGAGGGCCGTGACGAGATCGCCTACCTGGTCGGTTCGCTCGGCAAGATGAGCAGCGGTCTCACCGACCTCGTGCGCCAGGTGCGCCAGGCCTCGGAAGGCATCCAGACCGCCAGCGACGAGATGGCCGTGGGCAACATGGACCTGAGCGCGCGCACCGAGCAGCAGGCCAGCTCGCTGGAGGAGACGGCCTCCTCGATGGAGCAGTTGAGCGCCGCCGTGCGTCACAACGCGGATAGCGCGCACCAGGCCAACCAGCTGGCGCAGAACGCGTCGGACGTGGCGGTGCAGGGCGGCGAGGTGGTCGGCCGCGTGGTCGAGACCATGAAGGGCATCAACGACTCGTCGCGTCAGATCGGCGACATCATCGGCGTCATCGACGGCATCGCCTTCCAGACCAACATCCTGGCGCTGAACGCGGCGGTGGAAGCGGCCCGCGCGGGTGAGCAGGGTCGCGGCTTCGCCGTCGTGGCCTCCGAGGTCCGCTCGCTGGCCGGGCGTTCCGCCGAGGCGGCCAAGGAGATCAAGCGCCTGATCACCGCCAGCGTCGAGCGGGTGGAGCAGGGCACGAAGATGGTGGACCGGGCCGGCGAGACGATGACCGAGGTCGTGGGCAGCATCCGCCGCGTCAACGACATCATCGGCGAGATCAGCTCGGCCAGCAGCGAGCAGTCGAGCGGCGTCGCCCAGGTCGGCGAGGCCGTCACCCACATCGACCAGGCGACGCAGCAGAACGCCGCGCTGGTCGAGCAGATGGCCGCCGCCGCGAGCGGCCTGAAGGCGCAGGCCGAGCAGCTCGTCAAGGTCGTGGCGACCTTCAAGCTGGCCTGATACGACCTCGGGCCGAGGCGGCGGCATGCGCCGTCTCGGCCGCTCACTTCGCGCGAGGCACCTTGCGGTCCAGGCACTCGCGGATCACAGGACCGATCTCCCGCACGTGCGTTTCCAGCGCGAAGCGGCCGGTGTCGAAGAACCGGACCTCTGCGTCGGGCACGTCGCGCTTCCAACGCGTTCTCGTGCATGACCTCCGTGGCGAAGACCTCGCGTGGCTCCGCGTAGAAGCGCTGCTTGAGCATGTGATCGAGTTGCTGCAGGTTCGGCGTCGGCTACGCTCACCGGCATGAAGCACGAGACCGCTTACGACGTGACCCAACTGATCGCAGGGTCCGAGATCGATGGATGGCGCCTCGGATACGTCGGCGCGCCCTGGCCGGGTCCGTGGCCCAAACGAAATGGAGACCTGTTCATCCAGGATCCCAGTGGCGGGCAGGTGGGCATCGCCTGGGAAAGCGAGGGCCCCGACATCGCAAGAATCCTTGGGGTGTCTCCAGGACGTCGGGGCGTGTACCAGGTTCGCTTTCCACATCCGGTGAGGTCCGAGAAAGACCTGACCCTGAACTTCCACGCGGTGCTTCCCCTTCTGAAGCGGGCGCTCGCCGCGGCTGACGAACAACCGTAGCGAGGGCGGCGGCGATCGAAGTCGCCGTCCACGAATCCGATGCCGCGGCCTTTCGACGCGCGCAGACTGCGCTCTGTCAAGCGCGGCTGAATGCCTCGTCGAAGCAGTGGCGCAAGCGTGCGGGATCAGAAGTCCAGTTTCGCTTCCCGCGACAGCGGCTCATCCGGCTTCGGCCAGTCGCGGCTGTTGAACAGCAGGTAGGCACCGATGAGGGTGCCGATTGGGAATCCGAGCAGCATCAGGATGGCGATGGCCCTGGACGCCGTTCGGCCGCCCGCTGTGCCCTTGCGGGCGGCTCGTGCCGTGAAACCGTGCATCGCGCAGATGACGCCGAACACCAGCAGCACCGGCAGCGCCGCCAGCACGCTGTCCTTGCCCGATCCGAACGCGACAGCGCCCGAAATCGCAAGCCCCAGCAGACCGTACAGGGCAGCGAGCAAACGGTGCACGCGGTACACCTTGATATTGGGTGGCATTTTCTTCTCTCCCTCGAGCTGTAAAAATAAAGCGCGAGAGTGTGACATCGCCGCGCCAGGTTTTCGCTCGTGGTTAGCCCCGTCAATCGATTGACATGCCCGCCGCGGGCCGGGGCGGATTCAACCGGGCAGCGCCGGCCTGATCCCATACAAGGCCAGCATGCCGAAGACATGCCCGATCGCGACGCCGGGCTCGCCGGACTCGATCCGCGCGACGGTCTGGACATGCACGCCCAGGCGTGCGCCCGCCGCGCCCTGACTCTCGCCGGCTGCCACGCGCGCGGCCTTCGCCGCGGCGCCCAGGGCCTTGATCGCCTGGAGGGCGTCCTCGTCGATGTCCACCGAGATGCGTTTGCCTTGTGCCATGGGGTGGCATTCTCGCCCGGCGGCGGGCGGCAATGCGGCGACACTGCCGCCCGGGCAATCGCAATGGAGGAAGGCCAGTGAGTCGAGATCAAAGGACCAGCGATCAGACGATCATTCCGCTCAGCAGGACCAAGCTGCTGCTCGTGATGGCGGGCTCGATGGTGTTCGTCGTCGGCGGCTGGTGGATGTTCCGCGCGCAGCCGGGATCGGCGCTGGAGGGCGGACCGCTCGGCCATCTGACGCTGGTCCATGCGATGGGCCTCATCGGCATCGCGTTCTTCGGCCTCGTCGCGGCCTTCGCCTTCAGGAAGCTCTTCGACCGGTCGCCCGGTCTGGTGCTGCGCGAGGACGGCATCGTCGACAACTCCAGCGGCGTCGCCGCGGGCCTGATTCCCTGGCGAGACATCGTCGGCTTCGACGTGATGGTGATCCAGCAGTCGAGGATGCTGGTGATCCGCGTGGTGTCGCCCGAGGCGTACATCGAGCGCGGCAATCCGCTCAAGCGGTCCCTGAACCGGATGAACTTCAAGCTGTGCGGGAGCCCGCTCGCGATCGCTTCGACCACGTTGAAGATCAACTTCGACGAGCTGGTGCGGCTGTGCTCGGCGTACCACGCGAAGTACGGCGCCGCGCAGGGCCGGTGATCGCCACGATCCGGGCGACCGCCGACGGCGCGGCGTGTCAGCCGAAGCCGTGCGGGTCTGAGACCCTCGGCCAGTAGTCCAGCGACCTGGTCCGGTAGGGCGTGCTCGCGAAATCGCAGTTCATCGCGCCGGGCGTGGTGACGTAGAGCACCGCCTTCGCGATCGGCGCGAACTCCGCGTGGAAGTGCTGCGTCGACTTCACCACGATCAGCGCCTTGTTCTCGAGCGTCAGGCCGAGGCCGGTGAACGCGTCCGTGCCGTAGGTCTGCGTACGGATCGAGCAGAGCACGATGTGCACGCCGTTCGCCGCCTCGACGCGCACGCAGGTGCCCAGCCGCTCGCGCGTGCCGAGCGCGGACTGCGTGTGGTCCTCGACCACCGCGCGCACGACCACCCTCAGGTCCAGCGGATCGCCCGAGGCCGGTCCGCACTTGCCGCCGATGCGCAGGTCGAGCTCCGCACCCACGCCCGCGTCGCGGCAGATGTGCACCGCGCCCAGGTCCCACAAGGCACCGACGATCACGTTGCCGATGCCGCGCTGGACGATGCGGCGCAGGATGAAGGTGCTGTCGCAAGGCGCGCCGCCGCCAGGGTTGTCGGCGATGTCGGCCAGCACGACAGGGCCTTCGCCCATCGCCAGTGCTCGATCCAGGGCGCCGTCGACATCGATCAGTTCCGGCCCGATCTCGTCGCGCAGGTCCCAGAACTCGCGCCCCAGTTGCTCGGCGAGTGAGCGCGCCAGCGCCGGGTCGTTGTCGGTCACGACCCAGAGCTTCGCACCCGCTTCGGGCACGTCACCCCACGGGAAGCCGTGACCGAGCGAGACCGACAACACGCCCGGCTCTTGCTCCAGCGCCTGCATGCGCGCGACGAAGGACTGCATCGGCTCGCGCGTCGTGTGCCAGAGCCCGACCATCTTGCAGTCGAAGGTCGCCGTCACCGGGCGCACGCGGCCCGCCGCCGTGTCGACGAGGATCCGGTAGAGCTCCCGCCCGCGCGGCTCCGCGTCGATGTGCGGGTACTCCTTGAAAGCCACGATCGCGTCCGCCGAGCGCTGCATCAAGGCCGTGAGATGGCAATGCAGATCGAGCTCGAGCCCGATCGCGACGTCCGGACCCACGACCGCGCGGATGTGCGCCGCGAGGTCGCCCTCGCAGTCGTCATAGCCCTCGGCGGCCATCGCGCCGTGCAGCAGCAGTTGCACCGCGTCGACCGGCATCGCCGCGCGCAGGTCGGCGAGGATCTCGTCGCGCAGCGCCTCGTAGACATGCCGCACCGTGCGGCCCGAGGGCTGCGCGATCGCGCACAGGCTCTCGGCGACTTCATGCCCGTCCGCCTCGATCAGATCGCGCAGGAATCGCATGAAGGCGCCGGTGCCCTCAGGATCGCGCCGGCTCGCGTCACCGTGGAAGATCCCGTATTCCTCGAACCCCCCCAACCCCGTCGGCGCCGGGGCGAAGGTGTTGGTCTCGGTGGCGAGGTGCGCGATGAAGAACTTCATGGGACGTTCGATACTCAGTAGTTGAGGTTGAGGCTCATCAACTGGCCGACCACGCCGATCCAGACGATGCCCACCAGCGCGAGCGCCACCAGCACGCCCCACATGCGCGTGAGACGCGTCGCATCGACGCGGAACAGCCGCCATGCCACCCATGCGCCGACGATGGCCGCCGCGAGCGCGAACACGCCGCTCAGCTGCATCAGGCCGAAGAGCCAGTCGTTCCCACCGTTGTAGATCGCCAGGTCGGTGCTGAGCACCGGCATGATCAGGACGATCCAGGCGCTCAGGTAGACGACGTCGACGATGACCGCGATGCGCTGCCAGCGGCGCAGCCGGAGCAGCGCGGGCGACGCGCCGCTCGTGGCCCGATCCGCGCGGCGCAGCAGCGCGCCCAGCGGCCACGCGACCAGCGCGCTGACCAGCACCAGCAGCGACAACCCCAGGATGCTCAGCGTCAACGGCGCCGAGCGCAGGAAGGGCGCTTCCTGCAGCACGGAGACCGGGTTCTCGCTGTCGATGACGGTCTTCACGCCGTCGACGTCGGCCAGCGCGAGCTCCTGCGTGCCGCCCTGCTTGCGCCACAGCTGCGGCGCGACCTCGCGGAAGGTGGCCATCTCGCCGGTCGGACCGGAGGGCGCGACGATCGTGCCGTCGAGATTGGCGGCGATCACCGTCTGGTTCATCAGGTACAGCGCGCTGAGGAAGCCGTGCTCGACGCGACGCGAGGTCTGGTAGCGGCCCGCGATCAACTGCGCGTCCTTCGGCGCCGAGGCCAGCGCCGGTGCGTCGACGACCGGCTGGCCGGGGAAGTAGCGGTCGAGGAAACCTTCCATCAGGGCCTTGCGCGCGAGGTAGACCGCCGAGTCCTTTCCGCGGCTGTTGAACGACACGAAGATCCCGACGCCTTCGTCCGGCAGCAGGCTCAGGTCGGAATGGAACACGATGGTGTCGCCGCCGTGGCCGAGCAGCGTGCGGCCGTTGCGGTACTCCCGGAAGAAGCCGTGCGCCATCACGTTGAAGCCGGGCCGTGCCTGTGCGGACGGACTGTGCATCAGCGCGGTGGTGGCGGGGCTCAACAGCTCGACGCCGTCGAGCCTGCCCTGCTGCAGGTGCGCGAGCATGAAGCGCGCCATGTCCGCCGCCGTCGCGCTGCCGCTGCCCGCGGGCGCGGTGACGACGAGCTCGAACGGGGAGGGCGCGGGATCGCTCGCCTGCCGGTAGCCCTTCGCGATGAAGGGCTCGAACTTCGCCGGCAGCGGCTGCGCCGTCGTCGAGTGCCGCATGCCGAGCGGCTGGAAGATGTGGCGGTCGACGTAGGCGTCGAAGGGCTCGCCGGACACCCGTTGCACGATGTAGCCCGCCAGCGCGACGCCGTAGTTCGAGTAACCCGGCGCCTGCCCCGGCGCGAACAGCATCGGCCGCGGGTGCTGCTTCAGGTAGTCCTCGTTGGACGGCGCAAGCTTCGGATCGTAGGCGAGCAGGTCCTTCAGGCCTTCCTCGAAACCGGCCGTGTGGTTCATCAGATGCCGCAGCGTGATCGGCTTGCCGAAGGTCTGCGGGATCTTGAAGTCGAGGTAGTCGTTGACGTCGCGGTCGAGATCGAGCTTGCCGAGCTGGACCTGTTGCATCACCGCCGTCCAGGTGAACAGCTTGGACGTCGAGCCGGGCCGCACCATCGAGGTCTCGGCGCTCATCGGTACCTTGGCCTTGACGTCGGCATAGCCGTAGCCCTTCTGGAACAGGACCTTGCCGTCCTTTACCACGGACACCACGGCGCCGGCGATGTCGCCGGCCTCGAGCGAGTAGGCGACGCGGCCGTCCAGCCAGGCTTCGAGATCGGCGGCGGTCAGCGCGACGGCGGGGCGAGGCGCCGAAGCGGACGGCAGTGGCGGCTCCGGCGTGGCGGCGGTCTTCGGCAGGAGCGGCTTCTCCGGTGGGAGCGCCGCGGGCTGGCCGCTCGGTTGGGCGTGGGACAGCAAGGTCGCGGACATCGTCAGCGCCAGGGTCACCAGACCGGCGAGCCCGGCCTTCTTCATCGGATTCATCGAGCATCCTTCAAGCGACACAGGCGCGCCTTGTGGGCGCGCCCCGACTCGATCCCGGGAGCCTCGGGTTCAGAAGTTCTGGTTGAAGCTCATCAGGTGGTGGGCGCCGCCGATCACGATCAACACGGCGAAGGCCAGCACCCAGACGACGGCCAGCGCCTTCGCCCCCTTGCTGCCGCCCTTGAAGGCGAGCCGTGCGTGCCACAGCGCCGCGAGCAGCCCGCCGATGAAGGCCAGCAGGGTCAGTCCTTGCGCGAGCGGCAGGACGACGCTCAGGTCGCCGTCGCCTTCAAGCCGCGTGAACACCAGCGTCCACAGCGCCACGGTGAGCAGCACGAGGACGCTGGCGACGCGCACCGCCAGCAACGGCCGACCCGGCGCCGCGATGCCGTGCTTGCGACGCAGCACCGCAGCCACCGGCCACAGCAGCGCCGTGAGCAGCATCGTCACCAGCGCGAGCCCGACCAGCAGCAGCGCCAGCCCGCTCGACAACGCCGGCACCGGCTCGAACACGAAGGCGAAGACGTAAGGCTCCAGACCCCAGCGCAACACGCGGCCGTTCTCGACGAGGGCCTGCAGGCGGCGCTTGCCGTGTTCCTCCTCCCACAGATACGGCTTGACCTCGCGGAACACGCTGCGTGAGCCGGCCAGCTCCAGCGCGACGCGGCCGTCGTCCAGCGCCTGCACCTTCAGCGGGCTGAGCAGCGGCAGCAGCGAGAAGAAGGTCGAGTCCTCGCGCCGCGTGCTCTGGTACGAGCCGGCCAGTTGCTGCGCGTGCTGCTTGGCGGTCGCGTCGTCGACCTGCCGCGGCGTCGCCGGGCGCGCATCGGGCAGATAGCGGTCGGCGAAGGACTCCAGCAGCGTGTCCCGCAGCCACTTGCCCTGGCCGTCCTTGCCCGGCGAGTTGACCGAGATGTACAGCCCGATGCCGTCGTCGACGAACAGCAGCAGGTCGGTGTGGAAGAGGATGGTGTCGCCGCCGTGCCCGACGACGCGATGGCCGTTGATGTCGTGCTGGTAGAAGCCCAGCCCGATGCCGAGCAGCTCCGGCATCGGCTTCGTCAACTGGCCGTGCATCTGCTTCACGGTCTCGGGCTTGAGGAGGCGCGACTCGCCGAGCTGGCCTTGCTGCAGGAAGACCTGCATGAAGCGCCCCATGTCCGCGCCCGTCGCCGACAGGCTGCCGGCGGGCGCCAGGCTGACGATTTCGAAGCCCTTGCCGGGATCGCCCTGCTTCTCGTAGCCCTGCGACATCAGCGGCGCGAGCGCTGGCGGCAGCGGCTGGCGGAAGCTCGCGTGCCGCATGCCGAGCGGTGCGAAGATCTTCTGCTCGACGTAGTCGTCGAAGGGCAGGCCGCTGACGCGCTGCACGATGTAGCCGGCCAGCGCCGTGGCGTAGTTCGAATAGCCGGGCCGCGCGCCCGGCTCGTAGAGCGCGGGCGGGATGTAGTCCTTGAGCACCTTCGCCAGGTCGGGGCGACTTGCCCGAATAGGTGATGAGGTCGCGCGCCGTCTCCTCGAACCCGGTCGTGTGCGTGAGCACATGGCGCAGCGTCATTGCCTTGCCGTTGAACTGGGGGATCTTGAAGTCGAGGTACTGGTTGAGGTCGGCGTCCAGGTTGAGCTTGCCCTGCTCGACCAACTGCATCACCGCCGTCCACGTGAACAGCTTGGACACGGAGCCCGGGCGGAACAGCGTGCGATCCGCATCGACGGGCACGCGCCGTTCCCAGTCGGCGTAGCCGTAGCCCTTCTGGATCAGCGGCTGGCCGTCCTTCACGATGACGACGACGGCGCCCGGCACCTGCGCCATCTTCAGCGCGGCGGGCATCAGTCCGTCGAGCCAGGCCTGCGTGTCGGCCAGCGTCATCGGCTGGGCGGCTGCCTTCGCGCTGGCGGTCGGCGTCGCGGCGGAGGGCGCCGAAGCCGGTGCTGTCGCAGTGATCGGCGCGATCGGCGCGGACTTTGGCGTGGTGGTCGGCGTCTGCGCGGAGGCGTTCGGCGCGGCGGCGCCGAACGCGGCCAGCATCAGCGCGACGAGGCGCAAGGTCAGTGGCTTCATGGGTCGGCGTTCAGAAGTTGTAGGTGACCGTGGCGCCGATCGTGCGCGGCTGCGCCGGCGTCGCGCGCAGCGGGCCGCCGAAGGCGGTGAGCGCGGTGTCGGCGCCGAGGATCGCGCGCTTGTCGGTCAGGTTGCGGACGAAGGCGGACAGCTGCCAGGCGCCGAAGTCCATGCCCCACTGCGCGTCGACCAGCGTGTAGGCCGGCATCACGAAGTTGGGGATGGAGGTGGTGTCGCTGTCGTAGCCTGCGTTGCGCTTGCCGACGTGCCGCACCTGCAGGCTGGCGTAGGACGGCTTGCCGGCCAACGCGAAGGCGTAGCGCGCGCCCAGGGACACGGACAGCCGGGCCGAGTTCGGCAGCTTCGCGCCGGAGGGGCCGAGGGCCGGCGCGTCTTCCTTCAGCTTGCCGTCGGTCCAGGCCAGGCTGCCCTCCAGCCGCCAGTCGTCGTTGATCGCATAACGCGACGCCAGTTCCAGCCCCTTGACCTCGGCCTTGCCGGCGTTGCCCATCACCGTCGTCGCGCCGAAGGCGAGCGGCTGCTGCAGCTTGCTCCAGCGGATGTCGAAGAGCGCGACCTCCAGCGACAGGCGCCGGTCCAGCAGGTCGGCCTTGTAGCCGGCCTCGTAGCTCCAGAGCGTGTCGGCCTCGAACGAGGTCGGCGCGCCGGGGATGACCTGGCCGTTCTCGTCGATGGCCTGCGGGTTGGGACCGCCCGGGCGGTAGCCGCTGGCGGCGCGGACGTACACGCTGCTCTGCTTGTCGAGCGAATAACGACCCGTCACCAGGTAGGTGTTCGACCGGTCCTTGGATGTGGCCGGCGTCGGGAAGTCCGGGACGTCGTTGGTGAGCGTCTCGTACGCCTGCTTGTTGCGCGCCACGCGAGCCCCCAGCGTGAAGGAGAGCGCCGAGCTCGGATTCCAGGTCACGTCGCCGTAGACGGCGTTCTCCTCGTAGCTCGCGGGCTGGCCCACGCGCACGAGCTCCATGTCCGCGTCGGCGCCGGTGGGCCGGCCCCACAGGCGCTGGTGGTAGTTGTTGCGTTCCTTGTTGTGATACAGGCCGATCAGCCATTCGATGGTGCCCCGCGCCGACGTCAGGCGCAGCTCCTGCGTTTCCTTGCGCAGCTTCGTGCGGTTGTCCAGCTGCACGAAGTCGAAGGCACCGCCGCCGAGGATCTCGGTGGCGTCCAGCAGCGTGTCGCCGTTGAAGCGCTGGCTGGACACGATGGCGTTCAGGCGCGCCCAGCCGAAGTCGTAGTCGACGTCGGCGGAGAGCAGTCGCGTGCGGATGCTGTAGGGCTCGGAGATCGACAGGTCATGGGTCAGGTCGCCGTGGATCGGCTGACCGGTCGCGACGTCGTACTGGACCACGCCGGTGCCGTCGCGCTCGATCTTCTGGTCGACCGCGGAGAGGCGGACCTTCATCTTTGACATCGGCTCCAGCAGCAGCGAGACCCGTCCGCCGCGCGTGTCGCCGTCGTTGACGTGCTTGCCTGGCGCCAGGCCGGAGGCCTTGATGTAGCCGCCGTCATGGTCGTTGAAGGCGGCCACGCGCAGGGCGGCGACGCCGGCGCTCAGCGGCACGTTCACCACCGCGTTCTCCGTGTGTCCGAGCGCGCCGCCCTTGATGCCGCGCACGCCCAGGCCGACCTTGCCGGAGAACTCCAGGGTGTCGGGTTCGTTGGTGACGTACTTGAGCAGGCCGCCCATCGCGCCCGCGCCGTAGAGCGTGCCCTGCGGGCCGCGCAGCAGCTCGATGTGATGCAGGTCCAGCAGCGACATGTCGAGCGCAGCCACCGCCGCGCCGCCGAAGGCGGTGCTGGAGCCGTAGGCCACCTCGTCGACATAGGTGCCGACCGTCGCCGTGCCGGCGCTGCCCACGTTGATGCCGCGGATGCTGACCTGCCCCCGGCCCGGGCCGCCGTCACTGCTCACGTCCACGCCGGGCAGGCTGCCCACGTAGTCGACCAGGGAGCTGGCGCCGGAACGCTCCAGGCCCTCGGTGCTGATCGTCTCGACGCGCAGCGGCACGTCGCGCAGCGGCTCGCGGCGGCGTGTCGCGGTGACGGTCACGACTTCCAGCTTCTCCGCCTTGACCGCGGCGCGGTCGCCTTGCTTCTCCGTGGGCACCGCGGACGAGGCCGGCGAGGCGGGCGCCGCCGGTGCGGCGGCCTGGCTCCAGGCGGGCAACGCGTGCATCGCCGCCAGGCAGGGCAGCAGCAGCGGCGCTACGGCGAAGCGTCGCGCGGCGGACGCTCGGCGGCCGGAGCGGGGAGAGCGGGGGGAGGCGTTCATTCGGTGGACTCCTGGCGAGGCGGGCGAAGTTGAGCCACAAGTTTCCATTTTGGAAAAAGCTTTCACATTGGTGGAAACCTTAGCTGCTATCGCGCGAAGCTTCAACTCAGGGTGATCGCGGTGGTCCGCCGGGGAGGCCTTGCTAAGATCGCCGCACTGTTTGCTTCTCCCGACCATGGCCATCGACTCGAACCTTCCTGGTGACCACATCCGCAGCGTGCGCCGACGGCTGGGCCTGACGCTCAGCGACGTGAGCGGGCGGACCGGCCTGGCGGTGTCGACGCTTTCCAAACTGGAAAAGGGCAATGTCTCGCTGTCCTACGACAAGCTGATGCTGCTCAGCAAGGGGCTGGGCGTGGACATGGCCGAGCTGCTGGCCGACGTGCCGGGCACGCGCGCCGCGCCGGGCGGCGCCGGGCGCCGCATCGTCGAGCGCGCAGGGGAAGGGCAGCAGGTGGTGACCGAGAGCTACCAGCAGCTCTACCTGGCGACGGAGCTGCTCAACAAGCGCGTCACGCCCTTGATCGCCGAAGTCCGCGCCCGCACGCTGGACGAGTTCAAGGCGGAGTTCGGCGACCTCATCCGCCATCCGGGCGAGGAATTCGCATACGTGCTCGAGGGCGAGATCGCCTTCCACTGCGAACTGTATGCGCCCGTGGTGCTGAAGGCGGGTGACTCGATCTACTTCGACAGCGAGATGGGGCACGCCTACCTGAAGGCGTCCGACGAACGCTGCCGCGTGCTGGCGACCTGCGCGCCACGCAGCAGCGGCACGCCGGACGGCTTCAGCCAGCATTTCATCGATGTCTCGCGGCGACTGCAGGAGCCGGCGCCGGCGCCAGCGCCCTCGGGCAAGGGTGCGAAGGCGGGCGGCAAGGCGCGTTCGTCAAAGCGTTGAGGCGGGAGCTTCCAGCTTCCTGAGCATCGGCGTCAGCGCCAACAGCGCGACAGCCGACATGGCAGCAAGCGCCGCGAGCAGCACGAAGAAGGCTGCGGGGCCGAGCCACTCCCACGCGCGTCCCACGACGCCCGACAGCAGGTTGCCCGCGAAGGCCGCGAGGAACCACGCGGCGATGACCGTCGCGCCCATGCCCGACGGCGCGAGCCGCGCGAACAGTCCCAGGCCGACGGGCAGGATGTAGAGCTCGCCGATCGTGTAGACCGCGAAGAACACCAGCAGCCACAGGCCGCTCACCGGCTTGCCATCGGACATCGCGGCCATCCCCGCCAGCATCAGATAGGCCGCGGCGACGCCGGCCGCGCCGATCGCCATCTTCCGGACCGGCGCCGGTTCGCGGCCCCGCACGGCGGCGCGCCGCCATGCGCGGATCAGCAGCGGCGTGAACAGGAAGACGAACAGCGGGTTGAGCGACTGCACCCAGGTCACCGGGACCGCGAAACCGAAGACGTGCAGATCGATGCTCGTGTCCGCCCACAGCGCCAGCGTGTTGCCGCTGTGCGCGTAGGCGCTGCGGAACACCATCACCGACAAGGCCACGAGCAGCAGCGGCATGACGATCGCCGCGCCGCCGGGCTTGCGACGCGCGTTCCCGCCCGCAGATCCCGCCGCGCCCATGGAGCCGGTCGAACCCGCGACCCCCGCCGCATCGGGGCTCGCGGCGTTGGCGGCGCGGGCCGACGTGTCGCGCGGCCGGTCCTGCGGCAGATGCCGCCCGCCGAGCAGATAGATCGCCAGGCCCACGCACATGCCCACGCCCGCGGCGCCGAAGCCCCAATGCCAGCCGTAGACCTCGCCCAGCGTGCCGCAGGCCAGCGGTGCGAGCAGGCCGCCGAGGTTCACGCCGACGTAGTAGACGTTGTAGGCGCCGCCGCGGCGCGGATCGTCCTCGGCGTAGAGGTCGCCGACCTGGCTCGGCAGGTTGGGCAGGAACAGGCCGTTGCCCAGCGCGATCAGCACGAGGCTCGGGTAGAACAGCGTCTCCCAGCTCAGCGCGAAGTGCCCGACCGCCATCAGGCTGCCGCCGATCACGATCGCGAGGCGCCTTCCCAGCCAGCGGTCGGCGAGGTAGCCGCCGGCGATCGGCGTGAGGAACACGCCGCCCGTGTACAGCCCGTAGATCAGCGAAGCGTCCGCCTGCGAGAAGTGCAGCTGCTTGGTCATGTAATAGACCAGCAGCGCGCTCATTCCGTAGAAGGAGAAACGCTCCCACATCTCGGTCAGGAACAGCACGGTGAGCCCGCGCGGCTGGCCGAACCAGGTCGCGCGCAGGGGCGTCGCGGCGTCGGGGGCAGGGCTGGGGGTGGTCATGGTGGCGCTCATCGTCGCGGTGCCTCCGGAAGGATTTCTGCGGGTCTTCCCGTGACAAACAAGGTTGTGCATCGAGTTGTCTGGATGGTAGAGTTATTTTCCATTTTGGAAAGTAGCTAAAAACCATGAGTGAGACGACCGCCCGCAGCGTGGATTGCCTGGTGATCGGGGCCGGCATCGCCGGGGCGTCGGTCGCGGCGAACCTGGCGCCGCACATGACGGTGGCCGTGCTCGAAGCGGAAGCGCATGCCGGGTATCACACGACCGGCCGGTCCGCGGCGCTGTATTCGGCGCTCTACGGCAACGCGCCGGTCCGGGCGCTGACGCGGGCGAGCCGCCCGTTCTTCGATCAACCGACGGCGGGCTTCGCCGAGGTGCCGCTGCTGCGGGCGCGTGACACGCTTTATCTGATCGGCGCCGGGCAGCAGGCCATCGCCGACCGGTTCGCCGCGGATGAGGACGTGCGCGCACAAACGCTCCGGCTGGATGCGGACGAGGTGATCAGGCGCCTGGCCATCCTTCAGCGCGATCGGATCGAGGGCGCGTTGCTCGACGACACGTCGGCGGACATCGATGTCGACGCGCTGCATCAAGGCTACCTTCGCCAGGCCCGGGCCGGTGGCGTGCGGCTGCACCTCGGCTCGCCGCTGCGCGAGCTGGTGCGGGAGAAGAAGGGCTGGCTCGCCCGCACCGACAGCTTCAGCGTGCGCGCGCCGCTGGTGATCAACGCGGCCGGCGCCTGGGCGGACACGGTGGCCCAACTGGCCGGCGTCGCGCCCTTGTCCCTGCAGCCGCTGCGGCGCACCGCCGCGCTGATCGACGTGCCGGCGGGCGTTGCCGCCGCCGAGGCGGCCGACTGGCCGGCGGTCATCGCCATCGACGAGAGCCACTACTTCAAGCCGGATGCCGGCCTGCTGCTGATCTCTCCGGCGGACGAGACGCCGAGCCCGCCCTGCGACGCGCAGCCCGAGGAGCTGGACGTGGCCATCGCGGTGGACCGCTTCGAGACGCTCAGCGGGCAACGCGTCGCGCGGGTGCGCCATCGTTGGGCCGGGCTGCGCGTGTTCAGTCCCGACCGCACGCCGGTGGTGGGGTTCGATCCGACGGCGCCGGGCTTCTTCTGGTGCGCCGGGCAGGGCGGCTACGGCATCCAGACCGCGCCGGCGCTGAGCCGCGCGGCGGCGGCGCTCGCGCTCGGCCAGGACCTGCCAGATGACATCGCTCTTGCCGGCGTGCACGCCCGGGATCTTTCCCCTCATCGTTTCCGCAACACCTGACCCTCCACGCTCTGTTCCCGATGTCATGACCCGTCTTCAACTGTCCAGCCATGTCGAGCAGCTCGTGCTGCGCGAGCCCTTCGTCATCTCCGGCTACCGCTTCACCGAGATGCCCGCGATGCGCGTCGTCTTGCGGGATGGCCCGTACGAAGGGCGCGGCGAAGCCGCCGGCGTCTACTACCTGGACGACCGTCCGGCGGACATGCCGGCGCAGCTGGAGGCCGTGCGTGAGGCCATCGAGGGCGGCATCGGTCGGCAGGCGCTGCGGCGCCTGCTGCCGCCGGGCGGTGCGCGCAACGCGGTCGACTGCGCGCTGTGGGAACTCGAAGCCCGGCGCGCCGGCCGGGCCGTCTGGCAGATGGCGGGGCTCAGCGAGCCGCGGCCGCTGACCACGACCATCACCTTGGGCGTCGGCGAGCCGGGCGCGATGGCGGAGGCCGCGCTGGTGCTGCGCGACATGCGGGCGCTCAAGCTCAAGCTCACCGGCGACACCGACGCGGACATCGCGCGAGTGCGGGCGGTGCGCGGCGCGCGGCCCGACGTGTGGCTGAGCGTCGACGCCAACCAGGGCTTCACGCCGACCACGATCGAGCCGCTGCTGCCGGTGCTGGTCGCGTGCGACGTGAGCCTTGTCGAGCAGCCGTTCGCGCGCGGCCGCGAGGCCGACATGGCGCTCGTCGATTTCCCGATGCCGACGGCGGCGGACGAAAGCTGCCTGAACCTCGACGAACTCGAGTCGCTGCCGGGTCGCTTCGACGTGCTCAACATCAAGCTCGACAAATGCGGCGGCTTGACCGAAGGGCTGCTGATGGCGCACCGCGCGCGGGTGCTCAAGCTCGGCGTGATGGTCGGCAACATGGGCGGCACCAGCCTGGCGATGGCGCCGGCGATGCTGGTCGGCCAGCTGTGCGACATCGTCGACCTCGACGGGCCGACGATCCTGCTGCAGGACGTCGTGCCCGGCGTGCGGTACGGAGCAGGGACGGTGGACTGCCCGGTGGCGGTGTGGGGGTAGGACGACTGCGGCTGTGACGCAGCGCTGCTCTAGCTCGCCGCGGAGACCCGCGTGAACCGCATCACCCAGTTCGTCTCCCAAGTGCTCCCGCCGTCGGCGGAGAACGCCTGCTCCCAGCGGGGCTCCTCCGGGTTGCGCTTGTCCCAGGTGAAGCGGACCTTGATGTCTCGGCCGTCCAGCACGTCGTCGGCGAAGAAGAGGCCGACCGGGCCGTCGAAGCGGCCCTTGACCGGCACGTCCAGCGCATGCGGCGCGCGGCTGTCCAGCCACCAGATCGCCCATTGCCCGCTCGTGGTATCGAAGGACCGGAGCGCCACCGCGCGATAGCTGCCCTCTGGGAGATCCAGCTCGTTGTCCTCGAGGTTGCCCAGACCGCCCAGGATGGGCCGTGTCGTGCAGCGACCCTCGAAGGAGGTCCACTCGTCGCAAGCGCTCAAACGCCGATTCAATCGGCGGTGCTGGACGGTCCAGGCGCCGAATTCGAAGTTGAAATCATCGGCGCCTGTGGAAGGGGGCGTGTGCATGGCGGGCCTCGGGTCGGGTGGTCGACCGGCCCAGTTTCCGCGCGAGGCCGTCCAGTTCTGGCAGCAGACCCGGACGCCCGTTTCAGGCCCGTTTCAGGCCTGTCTTATGCCGTTTCAGGGTCTGTGCGCGATGGCGAAGTCGAGCGCGGCTCGCACCGCCGTCACCTGCGCTTCGACGCATTCCTCCGGGTTGGTGCGCGGACTGTCCGGATAGACCTCGGTGGTCGTCGTGAACGGTGCTCGCGTCACGCATGCGCACAGCCCCGAGTTGCGGACGGGGAACTCGATGACGCCGCGTGCGCTCAAGGGCGCGCCGATGATGTGGCCGTCCGCATCGGGCGGCGCGATGTGGGTGACCCGCTCCACCGCCTCGATGATCGCCTGCTGGAAATCGAGCCGGGTCGTCTCACTGTCGCCGACCAGATAGAAGCCGTCGGGCACTTCCTCGGCCTCGAGCGGCTTGCCGTCGCGGGCCGCGAGCGCCAGGCGGAACTCGGTGATGTCGGTGTCCGTCGTCTCGTGCAGGTCGATGTGCATCAGGAACTGGCCGGCGTACGGCGCCAGCAGCTCGATCAGCGCCGACGACTCCGCCGCCTCGCGTCGCGCGCCGAAGTTCCGGTTGGGATCGACCGCGTGATAGTTCCAGCGGCAGATGCGCTCATAGGCCCACGGGCTCACGCAAGGCGCGACGAGGACGTTCACGCGATCGCCGAAGGCTTCGGCGTGTTCCTCGGCGAAGCGCAGCGCACCGAGCACGCCGCTGGTCTCGTAGCCGTGGACACCGCCGGTGACCAGCGCCACCGGGCGCGACGGATCCCACGAGCGGCTCTTCAACGCGAGCAGCGGGTAGGTGTCGGCGCCATACGCCAGTTGCCCGTAGCGGACGATCTCGAAGCGGTCGGCCAGGGCCTCGACGCGCGTGACGACGTCGTCCTGATAACGCCGGGAGGCCACCTGGCGTTCGCGCCAGGCGGTGCGTTCGGCGTCGCCCCACGGGACGCCGGGAGTGCCGATGGGATAGAAACGCGCTGAGGTCATGAATGCTCCGTAACCGGGGAGGGCCATCAAGAGACCGAGTGTCTCCCATTCGCGAGGCTCGACTATCCTGCGGCGGCATTTCGAATGGACGGCGGATGCCACCGCAGTGCGACGTCATGCGCCGCGATGCATCGCTGTCACGCGGCATTCACTTGACCTCAAACCAGGAGCTGCAGGCATGAAGTACACCAAGCTGGGCAACACGGGACTGGATGTCTCGCGGCTGTGCCTGGGATGCATGACCTTCGGGGCCGCCGACGTCGGCAACCACAGTTGGACCTTGGACCTCGACGCCTCCCGCCCGATCTTCCGCAAGGCGGTCGACAGCGGCATCACCTTCTTCGACACCGCCAACAGCTACTCCGGCGGCACCTCCGAGCAGATGGTGGGCGTGCTGCTCAAGGAGATGACGCGCCGCGAGGAGGTCGTGCTCGCGACCAAGATGTACTTCCCGTACGAGACGCCTGAAGGCGTCAGGCATCGCCGGGGCCTGTCGCGCAAGCAGGTGCTCGCCGAGATCGATGCGAGCCTGGCGCGACTGGGCACCGATTACGTCGACCTGCTGCAGATCCACCGCTGGGATCACGACACGCCGATCGAGGAGACGATGTGCGCGCTGCATGACGTGGTGCGCTCGGGTCGGGCCCGTTACCTCGGCGCGTCCTCGATGTATGCGTGGCAGTTCGCGAAGGCGCAGGAGGTGGCGCGCCGCAACGGCTGGACGCCGTTCGTGAGCATGCAGAACCACGTCAACCTGCTGTACCGCGAAGAGGAGCGGGAGATGATCCCGCTGTGCGCGGACCAGGGCGTGGGACTGATCCCGTGGAGTCCGATGGCACGCGGCCGTCTCACCCGGCCCGCGGACGAGGCCACGCCGCGGCTGCAGACGGACGACGTCGGCAAGCGGCTCTACGACAGGTCGGGCGAGCAGGACCGCCCCGTCATCCAGGCCGTGCAGGACCTCGCGGCCAAGCGCGGCGCGAAGATGGCGCAGGTCGCGCTGGCCTGGGTGCTGGCGAAGCCGCAGGTGACGGCGCCGATCATCGGCGCCTCGAAGATCGGGCAGCTGGAGGACGCGGTGGGGGCGCTCGATGTCGCGCTCGATGCCGAGGAGATCGCCGCGCTGGAGGCCCCCTACGTACCGCACGCGATCAGCGGACACGAGTAAATCCGGGCCGCGCGACCGGCGGCGTTGCGCTACCCTGGGCGCTCGGGCCCGGCGTCATCCATCCGGTGGTGGCGAGGCGGATCCCGCGAGGAATACAGGGATGGATGCCGCACATCAGGCGCACGGGAGGCGCACGATCCTGCTCGTCGATGACGAGGCCGCGCACCGCTATGCACTGCGGCGCCGGCTGGAACTCGCAGGCTTCGCGGTCGTCGAGGCGCCGGATGGCGCGCAGGCGCTGAGGCAGGCTGTCGATGGCGACGGTGCCGGGGTCGACGCGGTCATCCTCGACGTCATGCTGCCCGACATCAGCGGCTTCGAGGTCTGCCGGCAGCTGCGCGCGTCGACGTCGACCGCGTCGGTGCCGATCATTCATGTCTCCGGCATCCACGTCGCGGACCGGGACCTGGTCCATGGGCTTGAAAGCGGCGCGGACGCCTATCTCACGCGCCCCGTCGACGAGGACGTGCTGATCGCCAACCTGCATGCGCTGCTGCGGCGGCGCGAGGTGCTGCGGTCGCTCTCCGACGAGCTCGACCAGAAACGGCTCGACGAGGAACGCGCGCGGGATCTGTTCCTCGCCATCCTCGGACACGATCTGCGCAATCCGCTGGACGCGATCTCGATGAGCAGCCAGCTGCTGGCGAAGGCGCCGCTGTCCGCCGAGCTGACGCAGAAGATGGCGTCCCGCATCACGGCGGCGTCACAGCGCATGACGCACATGCTCGACGACATTCAGGATTACGCCCGGAGCCGGCTCGGCGCCGACCTGATCCTCCGGCGTACGCCGCAGCGCCTGGGCGCGTTGGCGTCCGCGGCGATCGACGAGGCGCGGGCGCCAATCCGGGCCTCGTCGTCGAGCTGGTGCAGGAGTCGCCGGACGACGGCTGGTGGGATGGCGAGCGCTTGTCGCGTGTCATCGCCAACCTGTTGCGCAACGCCGTGGAGCATGGGGCCGTCGGCCGGCCGATCGTCGTGAGGACGAGTGGTCGTGCCGACCTCCGCGTACTGTCGGTGCGCAACGAAGGCCAGCCGATTCCGGAGGACGTGCGGGAACGGCTCTTCGAACCGATGGTCCATCGGGCCACGGACGCACCGGCGGCCAGCAACATGGGCCTGGGGCTTTTCGTGTGCCGCACGATCGTCGAGGCCCACGGCGGACGCATCGGCGTCCAGACCGGCGACGCGGGCACCGAGTTCCGGATCGAGCTGCCCGCCGGGCCGGCTGGCGCCGCCGACTGCGCGGAAGGCGTCTGAGCTACTATCGGCCCATAGACCGTGAGGTTGTCATCCCGAAGTCCTTGCCCCGTTCGAGCGTGTCGGATGCGCCGCAAGTCCTCGCCTTGATCGCTTGGCGCTTCTGTTCGCGCCGCATGTCGTGGCGCGAAACGCGAGGAGTAGGACGATGGCTGTACCGCAGGACCTGGAAGCCCTCCGGGCCTCATTGCGCACCTGCGTGGACGCGCTCCACCGGCGTCGCGCGAGCGAGATCCCCGAACTGCTGATCGATCGGCTCGTGAGCCAGCATTGGCTGGAATGGCGGGGTGGGGCCTTGTGCCTGACCGAGGTCGGCGAGGGCATCTACTGGCAGGAGCTGGCGTGAACACCGCGGCGGTGATGCCATGCTGATCCGGACGCGTCTGGCCAACATCAGCGGCCTGCGGATCGATTCGTTTGATCTGGTCTTTGTCACGGCACCCGCGACGGACGTCGGGGCGGTGATCTTTCAGCGGCCGGGGCTGCCGACGCGGAGGGTGCTCCACGTGGAGGGCGTCGCTGATGATCGCGAGGCGGCTGCGCAGGCGATCAGGAGAGCGCTCGACCCGTCGCTGAGCAGCGACGGGTGGAAGCTGTGAGGCTCGAAGGCGCGGCTCCGGGGAGATGCGCCTGTCAGCTCACTCAGCCCGCGTTCAGATGACGCGGATGCCGGAGGCTTGGGGACCCTTCGGGCCGTCCTTGGTCTCGAACTCGACCTTGGCGCCTTCGGCCAGCGTGCGGAAGCCGCCGGAGCTCTGGATTTCGCTGTGATGGGCGAACAGGTCCTTGGAGCCGTCTTCCGGGGTGATGAAGCCGAAGCCCTTGTCGTCGCTGAACCACTTCACAGTGCCGGTCTTCTTGGTCGTCATGTTGTTTCCTTTGGAATGAATGACAGGAAAAAACCCGGCGCACGATTGCGGGCCGGGACAGACACACTCAAGAGCTTGCAGCGGGGGGGTGTTGCTGAAGCAGTCCGCTCGCACGAAAGGCCCGGGGAGGGCCGGCGGCGGCTGCAGAGAAGACCTCAGAAGAAAGGTCTTGTGCGAATCTATCCGACTAATGTAGCACGAATGAAACCCCCTGGAGGTTCTCGCGGAAGAAGCCGTGTTCCGGCGCCAGGCCGGGCGGGTGCTCGACCTGGCGCCTTTCCTGCGGCCGCCGCTGCGGCCGTGACTGCGGCTGTCCCTGCGGCTGTCACTGCGGCCGGTAGGTCACCTTCAACTGGTAGCTGCCCGCCGAGTAGCCGTAGACCAGCACATAGACGTCGCCATTGGCCGTCATGTTGACGCTGCAGCCCTCGGTCGCCGTCGAGCCGTCCGACTTGCACGTGTAGGTGCTCGTCGTGGGCACCGCGCTCTTGCGGACGTAGAGGTCCATGTCGCCGGTGCCCGTCGTGCTCGCCGCGAGGCTGCCGCCGTTGGCGACCTTGAACGGGCCGAAGCTCTTGCTCTGGCCGCGCGTCAGGCTGCCGCTGAAGTTCTCGGTCTTGTCCGCCGGCGGCTGCGTGCCGGGACCGTCGCTGCCGAGCTCCACCGCGTAGGCCGCGGCCATGCGCGCGAACTTCAGCGCGTGGTCGGCCTGGCTGCCCATGTTGGCGTAGGTGTCGTTGGCGCTGTGGATGTACGGGTTGTCCGCGCTGAAGCTCGACTCGAACGGCATGCTGGCGAAGTAGCCCTTGGCGTTCCACGAGGCATGGTCCGAACAGGCGTAGCCGCAACGGTCCGTGCCCACGCGCAGCGTCGGCAGGTAGGTCGCGATCACGTTCGTGAGGAAGGTGTTCTGCGCACTGTCCGTGTAGTCGGTGAAGATGTAGATGTCGTTGGCGGCGCCCTTGTAGTTGGTCATGTCGAGCTGCAGCACGCCGACCACGTTGGTGTTGGCCGCGGCGAAGCTGTTGGCGATCTCCTGTGAGCCGCGCAGGCCGACTTCCTCCGCCGCATAGGCCATCAGCTTGATCGTGCGGCGGGGCTTGTAGTTCGCCTGCACCAGCGCGCGCAGCACCTCGGTCAGGCTGGCCACGCCGGAGGCGTCGTCGTCGGCGCCCGGCGCGCGCATCGTCTCGCCCGAGCCGCCGGACTGGTTGATCGAGTCCAGGTGCGCGCCCATCACGATCACCTCGTTGCCGTTGTCGCTGCCCTGGATCGTCGCGATCACCGACTTCTGCGCCCAGCCCGCGTGGGTGAACTGCTCGACGGTGATGTCGCTGCGGCCTGCGCCCAGCGTCGTCCACTTCTGCTTGAGCCAGTTGGACGCCGCCACGCCGCTGCTGCTGGTGTAGTAGCGGTTGATGTTGGCCGACAGGTCGACGATGGTCTGGCCGATGTTGCTCGCCTGCATCTGCGACAGGATGGGCGTCACCACGGATTGCTGATCGATCGTGTAGCTGGGCCGCGTCGCGACCAGCGCGGCGGCCAGCTGCTGCGACGCGGCCGGCGTGCTGTGGCGCTTCAGCGAGGCCAGGCCGGCCTCCTGGCTGGCGTGATACATGTAGCCGCCGCAGCGGCGCAGCTCTTCGTGGATCGAGTGGCTCAGCGAGGCGAGCGCGTCCTCGTCGACTTCCACCAGATGGATGCCCTCGGGCCTTGCGGCGAAGGACTGCGCCGACGCGTCCTGCGCGGCATCGGCCTTGACGCTGGCCACGGCGCGCGCGGCCGGGCGGTGCTTCTGCAACTGGGCCAGCGCGGCGTCGCCGAGGCTGATCCAGACCTTGTCGCCCGCGTACGCGGGGGTGAGCGCGGCCAGGCCGACGCACACCGCGGTGATGGTGAGGAATGAACGCATGGGGTGTTGTCTCCGGATTCGTTCCAGGAATGGCGAAGCCGGCGCGCCGCGCAGGGCAGCGCGCCGGAGCCCCCGACGTGCCGCGCGAGGCGGCGCGTCGGGGTCGTTCAGGCGGGGATCAGTAGGTACCGACCAGCGAGGTGCTGGTGACCGTCGAGTACGCGCTCAGCAGCACGTAGTACACGCCGGCCGTCGGCGCCGAGAAGGTGATCGTCTCGGCGTTGGTCGAGCCGATCGAGCGCTTGTCGTAGCTCGTCGTCGTCGGCGCGGAGCCGCGCTTGACGTAGAGGTCGCCGTCGCCCGAGCCGCCGGACAGCTTGATCGTCAGCGTCGTGCGGCCCGCCGGCACGGTGATGCTGTAGAGCTTGGTCGCCCCCTTGGCCAGCGAGATGCCGGTCACCGGCACGCCGCTGGTCAGCGGGGTCGCGGTCGGCGGCGGCGTGGTGCCGCTGCAGCTCACGCCCACGCTGGCGAAGGCCGCCGTGACGTCGGCCTTGGCGTAGCCGCGGTTGGTCGCCGCCGTCTCCACGCCGCAGGCGCCCTGGTTGAAGGTGCTGTTGGCGGTCCAGTAGAGGCGGTTGGCGTCGACCATCACCTCGAAGGCCTTGCGCGTGTTCCAGCCCGGCTTGGTCGCCAGCAGGTAGAAGGCCTTGTTGTAGACGCCGCTCGAGTAGTGCACGTCCATGCCGCTGCGGTAGTCGGCCGCATTGCCGATGGAGCTGCCGTCGCGGGTCGGATCATCGAAGTAGCGCAGCGCGCCCGAGCCCTTGAAGATCTGCGCGCCGACCAGCCAGTCGTTGCTGCCGTTGTTGCGGTAGTACTCGGCGGCTTCGCCGGCCATGTCGGAGAAGGCTTCGTTCATGCCGCCCGACTGGCCGGAGTAGGTCAGGCCCGAGTTCTGCTCGGTGAAGCCGTGGCTCACCTCGTGCGCGGACACGTCCAGCGACACCAGCGGGTAGAAGGTGGTGCGGCCGTCGCCGAAGCTCATCGCCGTGCCGTCCCAGAACGCGTTCTCATAGTTGCTGCCGTAGTGCACGCGCATGTACAGCGTGCCGGTCAGCGGACGGATGTTGAACCAGTCCCCGTACATCTTGAAGATGATCTCGCCGAAGTAGTGCGCGTCGTTCAGCGGCGAGTAGGCGCCGTTGATCTGCTTGTACTCGTTGCGCGAGCAGGTGAACTGGAAGGGCGTGTTGCTGGCGCCGGTGCTGCCGTTGAGGTTGACGGTGACGACGTTGCCGGAGTTCATCTGGCAGGTGTCGGTCACCTTCAGCGCCGGGTAGTCGGTGCCGTACTCGTAGCGGCCGGTCTTGGCGTTGCCGCCGGGGCCGGTCGCGTCCTTGTGGGCCAGGCCTTCCCAGCGCTCCAGCACGGCGCCGGTGGTGGCGTCGATCATGAAGTGCGGGCGGCTCGGCTGCTTCGCGTCATGGCGCACGAAGGACACCAGGTAGAACAGCTGCGCCTTGTTGTTCTGGTTCAGCCGGACGTAGAGCTTGACCTGCTCGTTCTCGGTGATCGCGGCGTTGATGGCGCCCTTGGCCTGCGCCAGCGCGCCTTGCGAGGTCAGGCTGGCCTGCGTGGTGGCGAGGTCCTGCTGGATGTTGGCCAGCATGCTGCCGGAGAAGCGCGAGGTGCCGGCGCTGGTGTCGAGCTGCTCGACCACGCCTTCGCCCCACACCGGGACGCCCTGGTAGTACTGCTGATGGCGCGTGACGACCTTGCCGGTGGCGTAGGTCTGGCTGCGCACCGGCTGCAGGTCGCTGGCCGCGAGGCCCAGCGCCGTGGCGGCCGATTGCGGAGCGGCGCTCGACGCGCGCATCTGCGTGTTCACCGGGGAGGCGTCGTCGAGCAGGACGCGGTCCGCGGCGATCGCCTGGCAGGCGGCGGTGGCCGCGGCGGCGATGAGGGTCGCGCGCACGGCGCGTTGGATGAATGCCTGTGTGGAAACCTTAGACATAAGCCTCTTTCTTTCGTGATGGATCGATCAGATCTCCCGAAGAAATGGCCGTGCTCGCTCAGGTAGGAACGGGACGGCCCCCTCTGTTCGCGACCCGTGGTGGGGTCGTGACAGATGTTCTTGGAGGTGCGGCTGGCGCCGCGTCCCGAGGTGTCGCCGGGTGCCCCGGAGGTCCCGAGGTCAGGTCTTGAGTGGTCCGGACGACTGGGCGAATGTAGGGGCTTCGCGGGCCGGTTCGGACTGTCAGGCCTTACAGCCGGTGTAACCCTTGCAACGAAGTTTCCGGGCACGTCCGTGGCTGGCGTGCGCGCGATAGGCGAGGATCCGGATTGTCGCGACCCCGATCCAGAGGACATGCTGGAAACGAGGGACGTCGACGACGGACGCATCAGGAGACGCACACCATGACGACCATGGACACGAACCCCACGCCGGCCGCCGCCGCGGCCTCGGGATGGCGCACCCACGAGGTCGCCAATCAGGTCGACGAACTGGCCGACTACTCGCTGCTCGACACCGATCCGGCGCTCAAGGAGGCGCTCGCGCGCGCCGGCGCCGACGCCTTCGTGCCGGGTCTTGCCGCTTACGCCAGCCAGCTGGGGCGGGCGCAGACCTACGCGATCGCCGAGCGCATCAACCGCGTCACGCCGACGCTCGAGAGCTTCGACAAGCGCGGCCGCCGCATCGATCGGGTCGAGTTCGACGCCGGCTGGCACGAACTGCTCGCGATGTACCGGCAGGCGGATCTGGTCGCGATGCCGTTCCGGGACGAGCGTCCCGGCCGCTGGGCGGCGTGGGCCGCGGGCTTCTACCTGCACGGGCAGGTCGAGGCCGGCACGCTGTGCCCGGCGACGATGACGCAGGCCAGCATCCCGGTGCTGCGTCGCGAGCCGCAGTTGTGGGACGCGCTGCGCGACCAGCTTTTCAGTACCGCGTACGACGGTCGCGACATGCCGCTTGCGCAGAAGCGCTCCATCTGGCTCGGCATGGGCATGACGGAGAAGCAGGGCGGATCCGACGTGCGCGCCAACACGACGCGCGCCGAGCCGGTGGGCGCCGGCGGTCGCGGCGGCGAGTACCGCCTCACGGGGCACAAGTGGTTCTTCTCCGCGCCGATGTGCGACGCGCACCTGGTCGTCGCCAAGACGCCGGACGGTGCGCCGGGCTGCTTCTTCGTGCCGCGCTGGCGGCCCGACGGGACGAAGAACGCCGTCAACGTGCAGCGCCTCAAGGACAAGGTCGGCAACCGCAGCAACAGCAGCTCGGAGGTCGAGTTCCAGGACGCCTACGGCGTGCTGATGGGCGAGGAGGGCCGAGGCATCCCGACCATCATCGAGATGGCGACGTACACGCGGCTGAACTGCGTGGTGGGCAGCGCGGCGATGCTGCGGCAGGCGCTGGTGCAGGCGCTGCACTACACGCGGCATCGCACGGCTTTCGGCAGGCGGCTCGTGGAGCAGCCGCTGATGCGGGCGGTGCTCGCGGACCTCGCGCTCGAGAGCGAGGCCGCGATGCAGCTGAGCCTGCGTCTGGCACAGGCCTTCGAGCACCAGGACGATCCGCGCGAGCGCACCTGGATGCGGCTGGTCACGCCGGCGGCGAAGTTCTGGGTCTGCAAGCGTGCGGTCGAGCTCACCGGCGAGGCGATGGAAGTCCTCGGCGGCAATGGCTACATCGACGACGGCGTCATGGGCCGCCTGTATCGCGAGGCGCCGGTCAACTCGATCTGGGAAGGCTCAGGCAACGTGATGTGCCTGGATGTGATGCGCGCCGTCGCGCGCGATCCGCAAGCCTTCCTGGCGCTGCTCGACGAGTTCGAGGCGGACCTCGGCGACGACCGCGCGTTGCGCGCCGAAATCGATGCGTTGCGCGACTTGCTGACCACGCCGCCGGAACAGCTCGAAGCGCTCGGCCGCCGCTTCGCGTCGCGCCTGGTGCTGCTGGCGCAGGCCGCGCTGCTGCGCAGGCACTCGCCCGGTGTCGTCGCGGACGCATTCGCCGCCAGCCGGCTCGATCCGCGTTGGGGCGCGGTCGCCGGTGCGCTCGATACGCGCGCCGTCGATGTCGATGCGCTCCTGCAGCGAGCGTTTCCCGCGTGAGACCGAGCCCGTCGGCAGGCGCCGGTATCCCCCTCGCTCCTACGACTCGCAGGGTCCCCAAGTCGCTCGGGGGGACACCGGCGCCTGCCGACCCGCCGGCGCCGCTGTTCCAGTGCCCTAAACTCGTCCGCTTTCGTTGCTCTCGGGGCCGTTGGCCCGTCGCTGTTTTGGACAAGATCCTGCTTCAGATTGCCGCCGAACTGAAAGTCCGTCCGGCTCAGGTCAACGCGGCCGTGGAACTGCTCGATGGCGGGGCCACCGTCCCGTTCATCGCCCGCTACCGCAAGGAGGCCACCGACGGCCTCGATGACATCCAGCTGCGCGAACTCGAGGCCCGCCTGAGCTATCTGCGCGAGCTCGAGGACCGTCGCGAGGCGGTGCTCAAGAGCATCGAGGAACAGGGCAAGCTCACGCCCGAACTCGCCGCCGCCATCGCCGCCGCGCCGACCAAGCAGGAGCTGGAAGACCTCTACCTCCCGTACAAGCAGAAGCGCCGCACCAAGGGCCTGATCGCCCGCGAGGCCGGCCTGGAGCCGCTCGCCGACAAGCTGTTCGCCGATCCGTCGCTCGATCCGATGACGGAAGCCGCCGCCTTCCTCAACCCCGATGCCGGCTTCACCGATGCCTTCGCGGTGCTGGACGGCGTGCGCGACCTGCTCTCCGAGCGCTGGGCCGAGGACGCCCTGCTGATCGGCAAGCTGCGCGAGTGGCTGTGGGAGGAGGGCCTCTTCAAGTCCAAGCTGATGGACGGCAAGGACGAGAACCATCCCGACATCTCGAAGTTCCGCGACTACTTCGATTACGCCGAGCCGATCCGCACCGTGCCCTCGCACCGGGCGCTGGCCGTCTTTCGCGGACGCACGCAGGAGTTCCTCGACGCCAAGCTGGCGCTGGACGAGGAAGTCGTCCTCGGCCAGCCCTCGCTCGCCGAAGGCCGCATCGCGCGCCACCTCGGCTGGAGCCATGCGAAGCGCGCCGGCGATGAACTGATCCGCAAGACCGTGGCGTGGACCTGGAAGGTGAAGCTTTCGCTGAGCCTGGAGCGCGATCTCTTCGCGCGGCTGCGCGAGGAGGCCGAGAAGGTCGCCACCAAGGTCTTCGCCGAGAACCTGCGCGACCTGCTGCTGGCCGCGCCGGCCGGCAAGCGCGTCGTCATGGGCCTGGACCCGGGCATCCGCACCGGCGTGAAGGTCGCCATCGTCAGCGATACCGGCCGCGTGCTGGACACCTCGACCGTCTATCCGCATGAGCCCAAGCGCGATTGGGAAGGGTCGATCCACACGCTGGGCCGCCTGTGCGCCACGCACGGCGTCAACCTGATCGCGATCGGCAACGGCACCGCCTCGCGCGAGACCGACAAGCTCGCCGCCGACCTGATCAAGCGCATCCAATCGATGGCGCCCGAGACGGTCATCGAGAAGGTCGTCGTCAGCGAAGCCGGCGCGTCGGTGTATTCCGCGTCCGAATTCGCATCGAAGGAACTGCCCGACCTGGACGTGTCGCTGCGCGGCGCCGTGTCGATCGCCCGCCGCCTGCAGGACCCGCTGGCGGAGCTGGTGAAGATCGATCCGAAGTCGATCGGTGTCGGACAGTACCAGCACGACGTCAACCAGAGCGAGCTCGCGCGCACGCTGGACGCCGTCGTCGAGGACTGCGTGAACTCGGTCGGTGTCGACCTGAACACCGCGTCCGCGCCGCTGCTGTCGCGCGTATCGGGGCTGTCGGCCAGCGTCGCGAATTCGATCGTGCGCTGGCGCGACGCCAACGGCGCGTTCCGCAATCGCCAGCAGCTGCTGGACGTCACCGGCCTCGGTCCGAAGACCTTCGAGCAGGCAGCCGGTTTCCTGCGCATCCGTGACGGCGACAACCCGCTCGACGTCAGCGGCGTGCATCCGGAGACCTATCCCGTCATCGAGCGCATCCTGGCGCAGGTCCAGCGTCCGATCGCCGACGTGATGGGCAAGTCCGACGTCATCCGCGCGCTGAAGCCCGAGGCCTTCGCCGACGAGCGTTTCGGCGCGATCACCGTCAAGGACATCTTCGGCGAGCTGGAAAAGCCGGGCCGCGATCCGCGACCGGACTTCAAGGTCGCGCGCTTCAACGACGGCGTCGAGGACCTCAAGGACCTGAAGGAGGGCATGGTGCTGGAAGGCACGGTGTCCAACGTCGCGCAGTTCGGCGCCTTCGTCGACCTGGGCGTGCACCAGGACGGCCTGATCCACGTCAGCCAGCTGGCCAACAAGTTCGTCAACGATGCGCGCGAGGTCGTCAAGACCGGCGACATCGTCAAGGTGAAGGTGCTGGAGGTCGACCTGGCCCGCAAGCGCATCTCGCTGACGATGAAGCTGGACGCGCAGGCGCCTCGCGGCGGCTCGAAGCCGGACAACAGCTTCCGCCCTGCTGGCCGCAACGAACGGCAGGGCGGTGCTCGCCCATCCGGCGCGCGTGACGCCCAGCCTGTCGGCGGCAACGCGATGGCCGCGGCCTTCGCCAAACTCAAGCGCTGAGACGGTGAGACGGTGAGACGGTGAGACGCTGAGACGCTGACGAGCTCGGTGCCTCGGATCGGGACGACCGGGGCCCCTTTCGGAGGTCAAGGAGGGAATTTGGCTGCCGGGAGGCAGCCAAAGGAGGGACACGGAGAAAAGGGGCCCCGGTTGTCCCGATGCGCTCGTTCGAAGAAGTGAACGCCGTCCACGGCTCCTGATCGCGTTTGATCCCACATTTTTCGCGGCTGGTCGCACCTGAGGTGCCAGGACTGGCGGTGTACGGCTACGCTGCGCGCCGTTTACCGTCAAAGACAAAAGTCGACAGACCTACACGGTGTCGACACCAAATCCCCGGGAGTTCCCTTGAAGACCCACGCCATCGCCAGGGCCTGCGCCCTTGTCTGTCTGTCCGCGCTTGCGCCTGCGACTGCCGTTCTTGCGCAGGATGCTCCTCCCGGACTGGGCAACGAGCCGACCTCGGGCAAGCGCCTGGACCGCGTGGAGATCACTGGCCGGAACACTGATTCCGAGTTGCGCCGCCGCGCGCCGGTGGCCAAGCAGATCTACGGTCGCGACGAGCTCGACAAGTACGGCGACACGAGCGTCGCCGACGTGCTCAAGCGCCTGCCGGGTGTGAACGTGTCCGACGGCGCGCCGCGCATGCGGGGGTTGGGTTCGGGCTACACGCTGATCCTGATCAACGGCGACCCCGCGCCTCCGGGCTTCAAGCTGGACCAGCTGGATCCCGCCCAGGTCGAGCGCATCGAAGTGACCAAGGGCCCGAGCGCCGACCAGAGCGCGCAGGCCGTCGCCGGCGCGATCAACATCATCCTGAAGGAAGCGCCGAAGATGTCGCAGCGCGACCTGCGCGTCGGGGCAGGCTACAACATCAACCACCCGGTGCCGTCCGCCACCTTCACCTACGGCGAGCGCTTCGGGCCGGTGTCGGTATCGGTGCCGCTGTCGGCGTTCCAGTGGCTGCAGGAGATGAAGTCCACGACCGAGCGCAACGGCACCGACCTGGACGGTCAGCCGGTCATCGCTTCCCAGCACGGGAAGATGCGCAACTGGGGCCACGGCTTCAATTCCGCGCCGCGCGCGACCTGGAAGATCAGCGACGACGAGACCGTGTCGCTGATCGGCTTCGCGCAGAAGGGCTTCTGGAACAACTCGGTGCGGCTCACGCCCGACGCCGTCTACAGCCCCGGCACGCGACTGGACGACAACGCCGACAACCAGGGCACATGGCAGATGCTGCGCGCCAACGCGCAATGGAACAACCGCTTCAGCGAGACCCAGAAGTGGGAACTGAAGGCCGGCGTGCAGGACGCCAAGAACCACATCGAGAACCACACGCTCACCGGCAGGCCGGTCGATGCGCTGCTCGACAGCCGCGACCGCAGCCTGACGCAGGCCGGCAAGTACAGCCAGATCCTCGGCGAGGAGCACACGCTGACCGTCGGCTGGGACTTCGAGTTCCGCAAGCGCGACGAGATCCGCAACACCCTCGTCGCCGGCGACGAGCAGAGCCCTGGACTCAACGGCGAGAACTTCGGCGCCCGCATCCGCCGCCAGGCCTTCTTCATCCAGGACGAGTGGGAGATCAATCCGCAGTGGTCCACCTACTTCGGCCTGCGGCATGAGCAGATCGTGACCACCAGCCGCGGCGTCGCCACCGATGCGCGCAACAGCTCCAGCGTGCTGTCGCCGCTGTGGCACCTGACCTACAAGCTGGACCCGAAGGGTCGCGACATGATCCGCGCCAGCATCACCCGCAGCTACAAGGCGCCGGAGCTGACGCAGATGCTGGGCCGCTACACGCCCAACAGCAAGTTCCCGAGCCCCGCCACGGGCGAGCAGAACGACGAGTTCAATCCCGACCGCATCGGCAATCCGGGCCTGAAGCCGGAGCTCGCGACCGGCTTCGATGTCGCGTACGAGAAGTACCTCACCGGCGGCAGCCTCTTCAGCGTGGGCCTCTTCCACCGCAACATCAGCCAGTTGATCCGCAACGTCGTGACCCTGGATCCGGCCAATCCGCCGCTGTCCACGGTGCCGCGTTACGTGATCCGGCCGATGAACTTCTCCAGCGCCACCACCAGCGGCATCGAGATGGAGCTCAAGGGCCGTGCGGGCGAGCTGTTCCCGTCGCTGTTCGATCCGAAGCTGCCGTTGAACCTGCGCAGCTCCGTGAGCGTCTACCGTTCGCGGGTCAAGGCCGTGGACGGCCCGGACAACCGGCTCGACCAGCAGCAGCCCTGGACCGCCAACCTCGGCTTCGACTACCGCTTCAGCAGCGTGCCGGTCACCACCGGCGCCAACCTGAACTACACGCCGGTCTACACGGTGCGTCAGACCGATCGTCAGAGCGTCGAGTACTCGCGCAACCGCGGCCTGGACGTTTTCGCCCAGTGGATCGTCAGCCCGAAGACCTCGGTGCGCTTCTCGGCCAATAATCTGTTCCCGCTCGACGCCCGGGCCGAGACCCAGCTCCCCGGTGATCAGTTTTACGCCACCGGTCGCGGTCTGAAGCCGTGGTTCCAGCTCAACCTGGAGATGAAGCTCTGAGCCTTCTCCGGAGCGAGGGCTTCAGGTCCGCGTCGGGCGTTTCCGTTTCTTGAAAGGACGACCCGCCCGATGCAGGCCTTGCAGATCCTCGCCGGACCCCGTGCGCGCCAACGGCTGCGCGACCATGGCCTTCGGGCCGCCGACGTGCGCGTCGTGCCCGGCGCCGCCGGCGGCCCGAAGGGGCTGGTGCTCAGCGCGCTCGACGCGCATCTCTTCGGCGAATTCCTGCCGTCGGGCGGTCAGGAGGTCCATCTGCTCGGCGCCTCCATCGGCGCCTGGCGCATGGCCACGGCCTGTCTGACCCGCGACGCCGCGCAGGCGAATGCGGAGTTCGAGCGCCTCGCCCACGATTACGCCCATCAGGACTACGAGTCGGCGCCCGGCAGGCGGCCGACCGCCGCGACGGTCTCGCGCGCGTTCTCCGAGAAGCTCGGAGAGATTTTCGGCGGCCGCGAGGCCGAGGGTGCTGTCGCATCCGCAGTTCCGGCTGCATGTGTTCACCTCGCGCGGCAAGCACGTGCTCGGGCGGGAAGGGCGGCTGCGCACGCCGCTCGGCTACCTGGGCGCGTTCGCGGCCAACGCGATGTCGCGGCGCGCGATGGGTGCCTGGCTGGAGCGGGGTGGTGTTCTCCGACAAGCGCTCGCCGCTGCCGATGCCGCTGGCCGACTACCGCAGCCGGCAGGTGGCGCTCGACGCAGGCAACCTGAAGCGAAGCATCCTGGCGAGCTGCTCGATCCCCTTCTGGCTGCAGGCCGTGCACGACATCGAAGGCGCCCCGGCCGGCGCCTACTGGGACGGCGGCATCACCGACTACCACCTGCATCTGAACTATGCCGCGATGGTCGGCGACGGCATCGCGCTGTATCCGCATTTCCAGGCCAGCGTCGTGCCGGGTTGGCTCGACAAGGCGTTCAAGCATCGGCATCGGACCAGCGCGTTCCTGGACAACGTCGTGCTGCTGACGCCCCACCCCGAATGGGTGAAGACGCTGCCCAACGGCAAGCTGCCTGATCGCAACGACTTCCAGCGCTACCTGAACGACGTCCCCGGCCGCGCCCGCGACTGGCTGAAGGCTGTCCGCGAGGGCGAGCGCTTGAGGGACGAGTTCCGCGAAGCCTGCGCCCGGCCGACCCTCGACATCCAGGCGCTCTGAGCTACACTGGCCGCCTCTTTTTTCTTTTCCAACAAGGACCGGGAAAGGCGACATGGTTATGACACCGCGGACTACCACCTCCACTGCGAAGGTTTGAGCGACCGCGGCTCGTCACGTCTTTCATCAGCTGTCCGGAAAAAGTCAGCACCCCAGAAAAAGCGCGGCACGTGGTCGCGCTTTTTTGTTTTCTGGAGTTCCCTCACATGTCCCACATCTCCATCCAACTGCCCGACGGCTCCAAGCGCGAGTTCCCGCAACCGGTGACCGTCGCCGAAGTCGCGGCCTCGATCGGCACGGGCCTGGCGAAGGCGGCGCTGGCCGGCCGCGTCGGCTCGGGCGACGACGCCAAGGTCGTCGACACGAGCTTCCTCATCGACAAGGACACGCAGCTGGCCATCGTCACGGACAAGGATCCGGACGGGCTGGAGGTCATCCGCCATTCGACGGCCCACCTGCTGGCCTATGCGGTCAAGGAACTGTTCCCCGACGCGCAGGTCACCATCGGCCCGGTCATCGAGAACGGCTTCTACTACGACTTCTCCTACAAGCGCCCGTTCACGCCCGACGATCTGGCGGCGATCGAGGCCAAGATGGGCGAGCTCGCGAAGAAGGACGAGAAGGTCACGCGCTCGGTGCTTCCGCGCGATGAAGCCGTCGAGTACTTCAAGGGCATCGGCGAGGCCTACAAGGCCGAGATCATCGCCAGCATCCCGGCGGACCAGGACGTCTCGCTGTACGCCGAAGGCGGCTTCACCGACCTGTGCCGCGGCCCGCACGTGCCGTCGACGGGCAAGCTGAAGTTCTTCAAGCTGATGAAGGTGGCCGGCGCCTACTGGCGTGGCGACCACCGCAACGAGCAGCTGCAGCGCATCTACGGCACGGCCTGGGCGACGAAGGACGACCTCGCGAACTACCTGCGCATGCTGGAGGAGGCGGAGAAGCGCGACCACCGCAAGCTCGGCAAGGACCTGGAGCTGTTCCACATCGACGAGCATGCGCCGGGCGTCGTCTTCTGGCATCCCAAGGGCTGGACGATCTGGCAGGAGGTCGAGCAGTACATGCGCCGCGTGTACCGCGACAACGGCTACCAGGAAGTGAAGGGCCCGCAACTGCTGGACAAGACGCTGTGGGAGGCCACGGGCCACTGGGACAAGTACCGCGACAACATGTTCACGACGGAATCGGAGAAGCGCGACTACGCGCTCAAGCCGATGAACTGTCCCGGCCACATCCTGATCTTCAAGCACGGCATCAAGAGCTACCGCGACCTGCCGCTGCGCTTCGGCGAGTTCGGCCAGTGCCACCGCAACGAACCCACGGGCGGCCTGCACGGGATCATGCGCGTGCGCGGCTTCACGCAGGACGATGGCCACATCTTCTGCACGGAAGACCAGATCCTGGCCGAGTGCGTGGCGTACACGGCACTGTTGCAAAAGGTCTACAAGGACTTCGGCTTCGACAACATCATCTACAAGGTCGCGACGCGCCCCGAAGCCCGGATCGGTTCGGACGAGGTCTGGGACAAGGCCGAGTTCGCGCTGATGGAGTCGCTGCGCGCGTCGGGCGTGGAGTTCATCATCGCCCCGGGCGATGGCGCCTTCTACGGTCCGAAGATCGAATACACGCTCAAGGATGCGATCGGCCGCCAGTGGCAGTGCGGCACGATGCAGGTCGACTTCTCCATGCCCGCGCGCCTGGGCGCCGAGTACGTGGCCGAGGACGGCGAGCGTCACACCCCCGTGATGCTGCACCGCGCGATCGTCGGCAGCCTGGAGCGTTTCATCGGGATCCTGATCGAGCAGCACGCCGGCGCGCTGCCGGTTTGGCTCGCTCCGACGCAGGTCGTTGTCGCCAATATCACCGACGCCCAATCGGACTACGTTTCCAGCATTGTGAAATCGCTGCAAAAACAAGGGGTTAGGGTCCAGGCAGATTTGCGGAACGAGAAAATCACGTATAAAATCCGCGAGCATTCACTGCAAAAGGTGCCGTTCATCCTGGTCGTCGGCGACAAGGAAAAGGCGAACGGCGCAGTCGCAGTGCGCGCCCGAGGCAACCAGGATCTGGGCGTGATGTCGCTGGAGGACTTCGTTTCGAAGCTCTCGACCGCCATCGCGGACAAGACCTGAGTCGGGCGCTTTTTGCGTTGTACTGATCATTACGGACCCTTGCCAAGGCCCGCCTAAAGGTAACCACCATCGCTACTTTTGCTGACCGTCGTGCGATTCCGGAGCGCAAGCACCGCCTGAATCGCGAAATCATCGCTTCTGAAGTCCGTCTCAATGGCCCCGAGAACGAGCCGATCGGCATCGTCTCGATCCAGGAAGCGCTCCGGATGGCCGGTGACCTGGACGTCGATCTGGTCGAAATTGCCGCCACTGCAGTCCCGCCGGTCTGCCGGTTGATGGACTACGGCAAGTTCAAATACCAGGAGCAGAAGCGCGCCGCGGAAGCCAAGTCCAAGCAGAAGGTCATCGAGGTCAAGGAAGTCAAGTTCCGTCCGGGCACGGACGAAGGCGACTACCAGATCAAGATGCGCAACCTGCGCCGCTTCATCGCGGAGGACGGTGACAAGGGCAAGGTCACGCTGCGCTACCGGGGCCGCGAGATCACCCACCAGGACATCGGCATGCGCATGCTGGAACGCATCCGCGATGAGCTGTCGGACGTGGCGGTGGTCGAGCACATGCCCAAGCTCGAAGGGCGCCAGATGATCATGGTGCTCGCACCGAAGAAGCGTTGAGCTTCTGAAGAATCGACTCGGCGGGGCCGGCAGGCCCCGCCACAGTTTCAGCCCGCCGATCTGGTCGTCGGCGGGCTTATTAGTCTCCTGCAGGCCGGTCAAGTACCGCGGAATCCGCGGTCGCCTGGAGGGACGCACATAGAAGGAGCAGTCATGCCCAAGATGAAGACCAAGAGCAGCGCGAAAAAGCGTTTTCGCGTTCGTCCGGGTGGCACCGTCAAGCGCGGTCAAGCGTTCAAGCGCCACATCCTGACCAAGAAGACCACGAAGAACAAGCGCCACCTCCGTGGTGCCACGACCGTGCATGAGACCAACATGGGCCACATCGCTTCGATGCTGCCCTTCGCTGGTCTGTAATCCAGCAGTAGACAAGGAGATACAACATGCCTCGCGTCAAACGTGGTGTAACCGCACGTGCTCGTCACAAGAAGGTCCTGGCTCTGGCCAAGGGCTTCCGTGGTCGTCGCAAGAACGTCTTCCGCATCGCCAAGCAGGCGGTGATGAAGGCGGGCCAGTACGCCTACCGTGACCGCCGTGCCAAGAAGCGCGTGTTCCGCCAGCTGTGGATTGCCCGTATCAACGCGGCAAGCCGTGGCCTGGGTCTGAGCTACAGCAAGTTCGTGGCCGGTCTGAAGAAGGCCGAGATCGACATCGACCGCAAGGTCCTGGCCGACCTCGCCGTCAACGACCCTGCTGGTTTCGCCAGCATCTTCGCCAAGGTGAAGGCCGCTCTGGCTTGATAGCCATGGTCCGCCCGCCGGTGCTCTCCGGCGAGCGGACTGGCCGCTCCGGCCTTGCCGGGGTTGCCTCTTCAAAGGCCGACACCCCGGTGTTCGGCCTTTTTTCATTCCGGCGCAATGGTGCGCGATGGTGCGATGTTCGCCATTCCACCACTGTGCCATTCGATTTCCGCCAACGACGCCGACGCCCAGTCGCCGCCCCGCGATGAACGACCTCGATCAATTGCTGCACCAGGCGACCGGCGAATTCGCCGCCGCCACGACTCCCGCCGACCTGGAGAACGCCAAGGCGCGCTTCCTGGGCAAGACCGGTCAGGTCACCGAGCTGATGAAGGGCATGGCCAGCCTGCCGGTCGAGGAGAAGAAGACCCGCGGCGCGCAGATCAACCAGCTGAAGCAGGGCATCGAGGCGGCGCTGACCGCGCGCCGCCAGGCGCTGGCGGACGCGGAGCTCGAGAAGCAGCTCAAGGCCGAGGCGCTGGATGTGACGCTGCCCGGCCGCCAGCGCGGCACCGGCGGCCTGCACCCGATCACGCGGGCGATGGAGCGCATCGAGGCGATCTTCGGCTCGATGGGCTTCGATGTCGCCGACGGCCCGGAGATTGAGAACGACTGGTTCAACTTCACCGCGCTGAACACGCCGGAGGACCATCCGGCGCGCTCGATGCACGACACCTTCTACATCGAAGGGGGTCATGTCTTGCGCACCCACACCAGCCCGATGCAGATCCGCTATGCGGTGCAGCATGTCAAGAAGCACCGTGCGCTGATCGACGCCGGCCAGCCGATGCCCGAGATCCGGGTGATCGCGCCGGGCCGCACCTACCGCGTCGACAGCGACGCCACGCATTCGCCGATGTTCCATCAGGTCGAAGGCCTGTGGGTCGGCGAGAACATCAGCTTCAAGGACCTGAAGTCCGTCTACGTGAACTTCATGCAGCAGTTCTTCGAGACGACGGACATGGAGATCCGTTTCCGTCCGAGCTATTTCCCGTTCACCGAGCCCAGCGCCGAGATCGACATGATGTTCGGCTCCGGCCCGCTCAAGGGGCGTTGGCTGGAAGTCTCCGGCTCCGGCCAGGTGCACCCGCAGGTGATCCGCAACATGGGGCTCGATCCCGAGCGCTACATCGGTTTCGCCTTCGGCTCGGGCATCGACCGCCTGGCCATGCTGCGCTACGGCGTCAGCGACTTGCGCCTGTTCTTCGACGGCGACCTGCGCTTCCTGTCGCAGTTCAAGTAATTCGAGCCCCCGGTCGCCTAGAGAGCAAGAGAGAACCCCATGCAATTCCCTGAGTCCTGGCTGCGGGCCTTCTGCAACCCCGCGCTGAACACGCAAGAACTGGCCGAGCTGCTGACGATGTCCGGCCTCGAGGTGGAAGAGCTGCGCCCGGTGGCGCCGCCGTTCCACGGCATCGTCGTGGCCGAGATCGTCGAGGCCGTCCAGCATCCGGACGCCGACCGCCTGCGCGTCTGCAAGGTCAACGCCGGCGGCCCCGAGCTGCTGCAGATCGTCTGCGGCGCGCCGAACGCGCGCGTCGGCATCCGCGCGCCGCTGGCCACGATCGGCGCCGAACTGCCGCCGGGCGAGGACGGCAAGCCCTTCAAGATCGGCAAGGGCAAGCTGCGCGGTGTCGAGAGCTTCGGCATGCTGTGCCTCGGCCCGCGAGCTGAAGCTGGCGGAGGACCATGGCGGTCTGCTGGAACTGGCCGCGGACGCGCCGATTGGCGAGGACATCCGCAAGCACCTGAACCTGGACGACACGCTGTTCACGCTGAAGCTGACGCCGAACCTGGCGCACGCGCTGAGCGTGTACGGCGTCGCGCGTGAAGTGGCCGCGCTGACTGGCGCGCCGCTGCTCGCACCCGAGATCAAGCCGGCCGCCGTCGCGACCGATGCGAAGCTGCCGGTGCGCGTCGAGGCTGCGGACCTGTGCGGCCGATTCTCCGGCCGTGTGATCCGCAACGTCGACACGACCGCGAAGACGCCGCAGTGGATGGTCGACCGCCTGGCCCGCTGCGGCCAGCGTTCGGTGTCGCCGCTGGTGGACATCTCGAACTACGTGATGTTCGAACTGGGCCGCCCGTCCCACATCTTCGACCTCGACAAGATCCACGGCGAGCTGATCGTCCGCTGGGCAAGCCGGGTGAGCAGCTCAAGCTGTTGAACGGCACCACGATCGAGGTCGATGCGACCGTCGGCGTGATCGCCGATCGTGAGCAGATCGAGTCGCTGGCCGGCATCATGGGCGGCGACGCCACGGCCGTCTCCGACGACACGAAGAACATCTACGTCGAAGCCGCGTTCTGGTGGCCGAAGGCGGTGATGGGGCGCTCGCGCCGATTCAACTTCTCGACCGACGCCGGCCACCGCTTCGACGCGCGGCGTCGATCCGGCGGGCACCGTCGACCACATCGAGCGCATCACGCAACTGATCCAGTCGATCTGCGGCGGCGAGGCGGGCCCGATGGACGACCAGACCACGCAACTGCCCGAGCGCAAGCCGGTGGCGCTGCGCGTCGAACGCGCCGCCAAGGTCATCGGCATGCCGGTGACTCAGGCGGACTGCGAAGGCGTGTTCAAGCGCCTGGGGCTCGAGTTCACCTCGGCACCCGGCGTGATCACGGTGACGCCGCCGACCTTCCGCTTCGACATCCAGATCGAGGAAGACCTGATCGAGGAAGTCATCCGCGTGCTGGGTTATCCGAAGCTGCCGTCGACGCCGCCGCTGGCGCCGGTGGTCGGCAAGGTGGGCTCGGAATCGCGCCGCGCGACGCACGCGCTGCGACACGCGATGGCCGGCCTCGGCTACTTCGAGACGATCAACTTCAGCTTCGTCGAGGCGCGCTGGGAGCAGGAGCTCGCCGGCAACGCCAACCCGATCCAGCTGCTGAACCCGATCGCCGCGCCGCTGGCGGTGATGCGTACCTCGCTGATGGGCTCGCTGGTCCAGGCGCTGCGCAACAACCTGGCGCGCAAGTCACCGCGCGTGCGCGTGTTCGAGATCGGCCGCGTGTTCCTGCGCGACGCGTCGGTGCAGGAAAGCGACACGACGATCGCCGGCATCGCGCAGCCGATGCGGCTGTCCGGCCTGGCCTGGGGGCCGGCGGACCAGCAGCAGTGGGCGCAGAAGGACCGCGCGGTCGACTTCTTCGACGTGAAGGGCGACCTGGAGGCGCTGTTCGCGCCGCGTGTGCTGAGCTTCGAAGCCGCCACGCATCCCGCGCTGCATCCGGGCCGCAGCGCCCGCGTGCTGCTGGACGGCGAGGCGATCGGCGTCGTCGGCGAGCTGCATCCGAAGTGGCGCCAAGGCTACGAACTGCCGAGCGCGCCGGTCCTGTTCGAGCTGTCGCTGGACGCGGTGCTGGCCCGCACGCTGCCGCAGGGTCAGGGCGTGCCCCGCCTGCAGGCGGTGCAACGCGATCTGGCGCTGATCGTCAATGAGCAAGTGACCTATGCCTCCCTCCTCGGGGCGATCGAAGCCAGCGGCGAAGCCCTGGTACGCTCTGCGCGTTTGTTCGACGTCTTCAAGCCGGCCCAACCGACGGCGGAACTGAAGGCGAACGAGCGCAGCCTGGCCGTGCGCCTGGAGCTGCTCGATGACGAGAACACGCTGACCGACGAACGCATCGAGCAGGCGGTGGCGAAGGTGGTGGCGCAGCTGGGCGAACGCCTCGGCGCGCGCCTGCGGGGCTGAGGGAGGGGAGGGACACCATGAGTGATGACGATCTGAAGGAGCAGGCGCGTGTGCTGCTCGGCAGCCTGGAGACGCCCACGCTGACCAAGGCCGAGCTGGCGGAACTGCTGTTCGACAAGCTCGGCCTGAACAAGCGCGAGTCCAAGGACATGGTCGAGGCCTTCTTCGACATCATTCATCAGAGCCTGTCCAGCGGCCGCGAAGTGAAGCTCTCGGGCTTCGGCAACTTCAACATCCGGCGCAAGGCGCCGAGACCGGGCCGCAATCCGCGCACCGGCGAGGCGATCCCGATCAAGGCCCGCAACGTCGTGACGTTTCATGCGAGTCACAAATTGAAAGAAGCCGTCCAAGGCAACACGCCTTCGGGTGGTGACTTCGAGTAGAGTCTGACCCTTCCCGCCGCTGCCGGAGCCGTTGATCCCCATGGACGTCCAGCTTCCCGCCATTCCTGCCAAACGCTACTTCACCATCGGTGAGGTGAGCGAACTGTGCGGCGTGAAGCCTTACGTGCTCCGCTATTGGGAACAGGAGTTCACGCAGCTCAAGCCGATGAAGCGGCGGGGCAACCGGCGCTATTACCAGCATCACGAAGTGCTGCTGATCCGCCGGATCCGCGATCTGCTCTACGACCAGGGCTTCACGATCAGCGGCGCACGCAATCAGTTGATCGACGTCAGCCACACCGGGGTCAGCGCCCAGGAGTTTCGCGCCGAGGCGTTGGCGGCTGCGCAGCTCGACGCCTACCGCGATCATCGCGAAGCGTCGCGCGCGTTGGCGGCGGACGTTGCACACAGCGCGGCACACACGACCGTGTCGCTCGAGAAGCTCACGCTGGAGCAGGTCAGGGATGAGTTGTTGGCGATTCGAGAGAGTTTGCTTGCATGAGCCTCTCGAATACGTATAGAATCTAAGGCTTAGTCGGGGCGTAGCGCAGCCTGGTAGCGCACTTGCATGGGGTGCAAGGGGTCGCGAGTTCGAATCCCGCCGCCCCGACCATTTATAAGAAGAATCAGGAAGCCCGGTATCGCAAGATGCCGGGCTTTTTGCTTTCCGGGCTCAGCCCCATCCACGGGCGCAGCGCGTTCACGCGCATCGCCAGCAGCGCGGCCAGCAGGCATCCCAGCGCGGTGATCGCGACGAGTGCGATGGCCTCCATCGCGAGCGGCCACTGCAGCGGCGCGAGCAGATGCCCCGCGACCACGGTGACTGTCTGGTGGACCAGATAGAAGGGGAAGACGGCGAGCGTCAGCCAACGCAGCAACGGCGAATCGCGATCGGCCAGCCACTGCCTCCCGAAGCCCAGCACCGCCACGATCGGCAGCCATTGCTTGCCGGCGTTCAGCGCGCGCAGCGCCATCAGCAGCCACTGCGGGAAGTCATCGCCGTGCGCGAGGCGCCACTCGTCGGTGAGCATCTGCGACATCCACTGCACCACGATGTAAGCGATCAGCGCGACCCAGCGAAGTCGGCGGGCTCCTTCCCAGGCGCCATGGCGATCGTCTCGGCTGCCGTAGAGCGCGAAGCCCAGCACGAACACCGTCAGGTACACCCCATGCTGGTACCAGTCATGGACGAGGTCGTGCGTGCTGGGAAAGCGTTCCAGCAGATGCTGGCGCAGCAGCGCGAACACCAGCCAGGGCACCCACAGCAAGCGGCCTCCGGCGACGACGTGTCGCCAGCCCGGATGCGCGACGAGGGCGCGCACGGCCCGAAGCCGCAACGCCAGCAGCACGAGCACGGTGTAGGCCCACAGGTAGGGCAGGAACCAGAGGTGATTCCAGGTCGGCAGCTTCAGGCAGTCGTCGCCGCGGCAGAAGCCGTGATAGGCCTGGAAGTAGAGCGTCAGGAAGTCGCCATAGTTGCCGGCGTAGTGCAGCTTCTCGACGACCTCCAGGTAGGCCTGCGGCGGCACGATCACCGTCATCCCGAACAGCAGCGGCAGCAGCAACCGCTTGCTGCGCGTCGCGATCAGGCCGGAGTCGCCGTCGGCGCGTCCCGTCATCAGCGCGGTCGCCGCGCCGGAGATCAGGAACAGCAGCGACATCCGCCACGGGTTCAGCCACAGCATCCAGGACTCGAGCGCGGGGACGAGTCGCGGCGACTTCACGTGCCAGTCCCAGCTCACGTAGAACATGCCCGAGTGGTAGAGGATCAGCAGGCCGAAGGCGATGACGCGGAGCCAGTCGAGCTCCGTCAGCCGGGACGACGCTGCCACGCTGCGCGCGGCGGGAATGGAGGTGTTCATGAGTCGGAGCTTCGTCGCGCAGGGCGCTTTCACGGAGGGAATGTGACGAGCCGCCCCCGCCGGGTGACGACCCGCCCCGTCCCAGGGGCCGCTCGACGGGCTCATCGGCGCGCGGCGCCCCTACACTGCGCCGCCATGACCGAGGACAAGTGGCTGGCGATCTATCTGAAGCGACGGCGCTGGGTCGAGCGCGGGATCTGGAGCGCCTTGCTGCTTGGCTCGGCCATCGCGAACACGATCACCACGAATCTGGACATCCGCCGTGCCGGCGTGCCCTTCGAGTCCTGGGAACCGGCGGTCTGGGAGTTCTCCAGCGCCATCGTCTGGATGGCGCTGATCCCGTGGATCGTCCGCGCGGCTGACACCAGACCCTTGCGCTGGGGGCTGCTGCGCAGGCATCTGCCATGGCACGTCCTCTTCGCGCTGGGGACCAGCCTCGCGCATGTCCTGGGCATGGTGGCCCTGCGCAAGCTGGCGTACGCGACGCAGGGCGCGGTCTACGACTTCGGCAACTGGCCGCTCGAACTGTTCTACGAAGCATTGAAGGACGTCCGCAGTTACGCCTTCGTCCTGGTGATCGTCGGGGCGTACCGGCTGTTCGTGTGGCGCTGGCAGGGCGAGGCGAGTCTGCTGGCGGACACGCCGGAACAGCCCACCGCGTCGACGCCGCCATCGACACCTTTGCCGTCGGCGGCGTCGGCCACGCCCGTGCCTGGATCCACTCCTGGAATCGTCGCGGCGACCCCGGTGGAGCGGCCCGCGCTCCCCGAGCGCCTGCTGGTGAAGAAGCTCGGCAAGGAGTTCCTGCTGCCGATGGACGAGATCGAATGGGTGCAGGCCTGTGGCAACTATGTGAACCTGCGTCGGCAGCAGCACGACTACCCGCTGCGCAGCAGCCTGGCGCCTTCGAGCAACGCCTGGACCCGGCGGCATTCGTGCGCGTGCACCGCGGCTACCTGGTGCGACTGAGCCTGATCGAGGCCATCGAGCCGACCGAGGCCGGCGATGCCCACCTGCGCCTGCGTGACGGCAGCCGCGTGCCCTGCAGCCGCACCTATCTGGAGCGCTTGCGGCAGCGTCTTGTCTGACGGGGCGAACTCCTGCCCGCCGGGTTCACCGGAGGGCTCGCGCGCAGCTATGCTCTGACCCCAATGGACGCCCCTCTGGAACCCCACGACGTCGCCGACCCGTCCCCGCGCCTGCTGCGCGAGTCCGGCGAGGGCGGACGCATCCAGGCGCGGCTGGAGGGCGACTGGACGCTGCTGGCGCTGCGCGAGCGCGTCGAGGCGCTGCGCGGCGAACTCGGCGAGGTGCCGACCGCCAATGTGTCCTGGGACCTGAGCGCGGTGCGCCGGCTCGATCCGACCGGCGCGCTGCTGCTGTGGCAGGCCTGGGGTCGCCGCCAGCCGGAGGATCTGCGCTGGCCGCCCGCCCCGATGGCGGACATGTTCCAGGCGCTGTTCGCACGACTGGGCAGCAAGCAGGGCAAGCCGGCGAAGCCGCCGCGCGCGCAGAACGTGCGCCAGTTCGGGCAGGGCCTGCTCAACCTCGCGAGCCATCTGCTCGATGCGACCGCGTTGCTCGGCCAGGTCACGCGTGACCTCGGCACGCTGGCCCGCCACCCCAACCTGATCGCGTGGAAGGACATCTCCGCCCACATCTACCGCAGCGGCGCTCAGGCGCTGGGCATCACGGCGCTGGTGGGGGTGCTGGTCGGCATCACGCTGTCCTACCTCACCGCCAAGCAGCTGCAGAGCTACGGCGCCGACATCTACGTCATCAACATCCTCGGGATCAGCGTCTGGCGCGAGCTGGGGCCGCTGCTCGCGGCAATCCTGGTGGCGGGACGCAGCGGCTCGGCGATGACGGCGCAGCTCGGCGTGATGCGGGTGACGCAAGAGCTGGATGCGCTGTCGGTGATGGGCATCTCGCACACGATCCGGCTGGTGGTGCCCAAGATGGTGGCCCTGGCACTCTCGTTGCCCTTGGTCATGACCTGGACCAGCAGCATGGTGCTCCTGGGTGGCATGCTGGCCGCGCGCGCCACGCTGGGCCTGGACTACATCCAGTTCCTGCAAGGCCTGCCGGCCGCGGTGCCGGTGGCCAACCTGTGGCTGGGACTGGCCAAATCAGCGGTGTTCGGCGTCATGATCGCTTTCGTGGCCTGCCATTTCGGGCTGCGGATCAAGCCGAACAGCGAAAGCCTCGGGACCGGCACCACCGATTCGGTGGTGAGCGCGATCACCGTGGTCATCATCGTGGACGCGATCTTCGCGGTGATGTTCTCCGACGTGGGGTTGAAAGCATGAGCGGATGTATCGAACCGACCTCGGCCGAAGCCGTCGAGGAACTGAACGTCCAGCCGGGCGATCCGGTGATCGAGGTGCGTCACGTCGGCACGGTGCTCGGCGGGGTGCGCATCCACAAGGACCTGAGCCTGGAGGTCACCGCCGGCGAGGTGCTGGCCATCATCGGCGGCTCGGGCAGCGGCAAGACGACCTTGCTGCGGCTCATGCTGGGCCTGGAGCGGCCCAGCGAGGGCGATGTGCTGGTCTTCGGCCACAAGCTCGGCAAGTGCGAGGCGACCGACCTCGCGCAGGTACGGCACCGCTGGGGCGTGCTGTTTCAGCAGGGCGCGCTGTTCTCGGCGCTGTCCGTGTTCGACAACGTCGCACTGCCGCTGCGCGAGCTCAAGAGCCTGCCCAAGGACCTCATCGCCGAGCTGGTCATGACCAAGCTCCAACAGGTCGGGCTCAAGCCCGAGGACGGCATCAAGATGCCGGCGGAACTCTCGGGCGGCATGATCAAGCGGGTGTCGCTGGCGCGCTCGCTGATCATGGATCCGCAGCTGCTGTTCCTCGATGAGCCGACGGCTGGGCTGGACCCGGCAAGCTCGAAGAACTTCGTGCAACTGATCGAGAGTCTCCGGCGCGAAATGGCGCTGACGGTCGTGATGGTCACGCATGACGTCGACACGCTGTTCGCGATCGCCGATCGGGTGGCGGTGCTCGCGGACCAGCACCTGATCGCACACGGGCCGCTCGAGCTGGTGGTGAAGCAGAAGCATCCGTTCATCCGCAACTTCTTCCTCGGCCATGCGGACCGCTGCGCCGCAGACAACCTGCGCAGCTACCGCGACGCGCTGCAGCACCGCGACGAGATGCCCGCCTGAACGCGGCGAACGGCCGGCGGACTTCTCCCACCACAACGAACAACGACCCATCACAAGGACCCGGACGAGCACATGGAAAACAAGGCACATGCACTGGCCACAGGCCTCTTCGTGCTGCTGCTCGGGGCGGCGCTGGTGGCGGTCATCCTGTGGTTCCGCGACGATCGCGGGGACACGCAGACTTTCACCGTGGTGACCGCTTCGGGTGTACCGGGGCTCAATGTGAAGGCGCCGGTGAAGCTGCGCGGCGTGCAGGTCGGCAAGGTCGACACCATCCGTTTCGATCCGGCGCAGCCGCGGCAGATCCTCGTCGACATCGAGGTCGACTCGGACGCGCCGATCGCGCCGGGGACGCAGGCCAAGCTGGGCTACCAGGGCATCACCGGGCTGTCGTTCATCGACCTGTACGACGGGCCGGATCCGACGGATCCGAAGCAGAGCGTGCTGCAGACGCGACGCATCGCGCTCGCCCCCGGTTTCCTCGACCAGTTGCAGGACGCGGGACCGAAGCTCGCGGCCGGTGCGCTCGCCACGATGGACCGCATTCAGAAGGTGCTCAGCGACAGCAACCAGCAGCAGCTGAGCCAGACCCTGGCGCAGCTGAACGAGGCCTCCGCGGGGCTCAATGAGCTGGTCAAGGAACTGCGGCCAACGGCGCAGGCGTTGCCGGGGCTGGTGAAGAACACCGACGGACTCATGGTCGCGGGTCGGAACACGCTGGGCAACGTCGACGCGCTGGCGAAGCAGGGCGGCGAACTCGTCGACGAATACAAGGGCAAGGCAGCCGCGATCGATCAACTGGGCGACGCGGCGGTGCAGTTGCAGCGCACGCTGCGCCGCGTGGAGCTGTCATTGGTGGGCTCGGCGGACAAGCCGCGTCAACGCGCGGTGCTGGACGATCTGTCGGCGGCGGCGCGCGCCCTGGAGCGCGCGGCGCAGAACATCGGCGATCAGCCGCAGAGCCTGATCCTCGGGCCGACGCCCGGTGCGCCCGGACCCGGTGAGACGGGATTCGAGGCGGGAGCGAAGAAATGAACGACCACATCGAACTTCCGCGGACCGGTAGCCTGCGCCGCGCGCTGCTGCTCGGCGGCCTGGCGCTCGCCGCGACGCTGAGCGCCTGCGGCAGCCGGCCGCCGGCGCCGACGCAGATGGACCTCGGTCCCGCGCCCGCGTGGCCGCAGCAGACCACGCTGGCCAAGCGGGTTGAACTCCAGGCGGTCACCGCGCCAGAGACGCTGCAAGGCACCGGCATCGCCTACCGGCTCGTCGACTCCGATCCGTATGCGCGGCGCGTTTACCGCGACTCGCGCTGGGCGGCGCCGCTCCCGGTACTCGTGGGCTCGCGGCTGCGCCAGCAGATCGCACGTGCGCCCGTCGCCGCAGGCGCCGATCCGCAAGTGGCCATCAGCGTGACCTTGGAGCTTGAAGAGAGCCTCCAGAACTTTTCCAGCGCCTCGCGCAGCGACGTGCAGGTGCGGGTGATAGCCACCGCCGAGGACGGCACGCAGCGCGCGTTCGATCGGTCGGAACCCGCTGGCGCGAGCGCCGAAGGCGCCGTCAAGGCGACCGCGGCGGCGGTCGATGCGCTCGGACCGGAGATCGCGGCCTGGGCGGCGACCTTGTCTCCCCGCGTGCCTCAGGCGCGGGGGCGGCGCTGATCGGCAGGCTGCCCACCTTCACCCGGCGGTGCGTTGGCCGCCTGTGCTTGGGGCCCCGGAGGCGAGCTCCGAAACCCCAAGCACAGCCGTCCCCAACCACTGCCGTACTTCCTCGGTTTTGCTACCGAGGACTTTGGGGAGCGACAAGCGGAGAGGCGGGGCTGAGTCTTCAGTGAGAGGCGGCGATCCCGCCACCCATGCGCTGCTGGCGCTGGCGCAGGAAGGCCTCGGCCATGCTCGAGGCAGGCTGCAGGCGCTGGCCGATGTAGAGCTCCTGCCGCCGTTCGGTGATCTGGGCGCGCAGGCGATTGGCCATGATGCCGAGCGGATCCAGGCCGCGCTTCTCGGCGCGCTCGATCGACTCGCCAAGTTCATGCATCGTGTGGCTCTTCAGCAGCGCCAGGTGGGCCTGGACGACGCGCAGCCGCCCTTGCACCGAGCGCTCCGCGCTGCGCAGCCATTCCATGACCGCGTCCGCATCGCCGCCGCGAACCTTCACCAGGCTCTCTCCGGCAGCCAGCAGCAGCGCTTCGAGACGATCCCGATCGCAGGCCTCATAGGCCTCGTTGACCTCGGCCATCTTGCGTTCGCGATGCACGCGCTCGGCGTCGTCCGGCGCGAGGTCCGGATGCAGCCGCTTCGCGGCGCGGCGGTAGAGGGTCTTCAGCGGCGGCGGGCCGACCTGCACCAGGCCGCCTTCCGGCTCGGCGGGCAGCGGGGCGCCGGCCGGGAGCACCGGCAGTTGTGGCATGGCCGTGGCGCGGGGCGAATCAAGGGCGCGGACATCCAGTCCGTTGCGGGCCAACGCGTCGTGCAGGTAGCGCATCGCGCAGTAGAGCTGCGATTCGAGCGCGTCCAGCTCCATGTACAACGGACCCAGCGCGGCGACGTAACGGTCGACGAAGCGCTGCATGCGCTGGCGGCATTCCGCGTACTCGGATTCCTGCGAGGCCAGGTAGCGCTGAAGCTCGGCCAACTGCTCGCGGCGGCGTTCGAATTCGCGCGGCGTGATGGCCTGGCTGAGCATGTTGAGCGGAGTCCCTGGACGTTCTGGTATCGACAGCCGATTCTGCCGTGAGCGCATGACCCTTCAAAGCGCAAACAGCCCCTCGCGGGGCTGTTTTTCTCAGCGTTTTCACCGAGGCTCGGGCGAGCCTCGCCCAGTCGGTCCGACCGTCAGGGCGCGGAGGCCGCGCTGGCGGCTTCCGTCGGCCCGCTGGCCACCGCGTCCGGCACGCCCGCAGGCGCTGAGGCATCGGGGGCCGGCGCGGTCAAGGCCGGCGGCGTGTGCGCCCCCGCCGCGGGGCCGCTGATCCCGGCCGTGGGCAGCAGCGGCACGATCAGCAGCGCGACGATGTTGATGATCTTGATCAGCGGGTTGACCGCGGGCCCCGCCGTGTCCTTGTAGGGATCGCCGACGGTGTCGCCGGTGACGGCGGCCTTGTGGGCCTCGGAGCCCTTGCCGCCGTGGTGGCCGTCCTCGATGTACTTCTTGGCGTTGTCCCAGGCGCCGCCGCCCGTGCACATCGAGATGGCGACGAACAACCCGGTGACGATGGTGCCCATCAGCAGCCCGCCCAGCGCGGCCGGTCCGAGCACCAGTCCGACCACGACCGGCACGACCACCGGCAGCAGCGACGGCACGATCATCTCCTTGATCGCCGCGGCGGTGAGCATGTCGACGGCGCGTCCATATTCGGGCTTGCCGGTGCCTTCCATGATCCCCTTGATCTCGCGGAACTGGCGGCGCACCTCCTCGACGACCGAGCCCGCCGCGCGACCCACCGCCTCCATGGCCATCGCGCCGAAGAGGTAGGGGATCAGCCCGCCGATGAACAGGCCGACGATGACCATGTGGTTGCTCAGGTCGAAGCTGACCGAGAGTCCGCGCTGCTCGAGCGCATGCGTGTAGTCCGCGAAGAGCACCAGCGCCGCCAGGCCCGCGGAGCCGATCGCATAGCCCTTGGTCACGGCCTTGGTCGTGTTGCCCACGGCGTCCAGCGGATCGGTGATGTCGCGCACGCTCGCGGGCAGGTCGGCCATTTCGGCGATGCCGCCGGCGTTGTCGGTGATCGGGCCATAGGCGTCGAGCGCCACGACGATGCCCGCCATGCTGAGCATCGCCGTCGCCGCGATCGCGATGCCGTAGAGCCCGGCCAGCTTGAATGCCACCAGGATCGCGATGCAGACGAACAGCACCGGCCAGGCCGTCGAGCGCATCGACACGCCCAGCCCCGCGATGATGTTGGTGCCGTGACCGGTGGTCGACGCCTGCGCGACGTGCTGCACCGGCTTGTAGTTGGTGCCGGTGTAGTACTCGGTGATCCACACCATCGCCGCGGTCAGCAGCAGGCCGACCAGGCAAGAGAGGAAGAGGGCGTTCGCGCCGATGGTCTGTCCGCCGGGCAGCGTCAGGTCTTGCGGGAACAGCGCGCGGGTGATGAACCAGAACGCGATCGCCGACAGCACGCCCGCGACGATCAGGCCCTTGTAGAGCGCCGGCATCACGTTCTTCATGCCGGGGCTGGCCTTGACGAAGCTGCAGCCGATGATGGACGCGATGATCGACGCCCCGCCCAGCACCAGCGGATACACGATCGCCGCGATGGACATGCCGCCGAAGGTCAGCGCGGCCAGCGCCATCGTCGCGATCAACGTGACCGCGTAGGTTTCGAAGAGGTCGGCCGCCATGCCGGCGCAGTCGCCGACGTTGTCGCCGACGTTGTCCGCGATCACCGCCGGATTGCGCGGATCGTCCTCGGGGATGCCGGCCTCGACCTTGCCGACGAGGTCGGCGCCGACGTCGGCCCCCTTGGTGAAGATGCCACCACCCAGCCGCGCGAAGATCGAGATCAGCGACGAGCCGAAGGCCAGGCCCAGCAGCGGCTTCAGCGTCTGGCTGTCCGCGCGGGTGCCGCTGTCGCTGACCCACATGAAGAACAGGCCCACGCCGAGCAGGCCCAGGCCGACGACCAGCATGCCGGTGATGGCGCCGCCCTTGAACGCGACGTTGAGCGCCGGCGCCATGCCCTTGGTCGCCGCCTGCGCGGTGCGCACGTTGGCGCGCACCGAGACGTTCATGCCGATGAAGCCGCAGGCGCCGGACAGCAGCGCGCCGATGAAGAAGCCGATGGCCGTCTTCCAGTCGAGCGCGACGCCGATCAGGATGCCGAGCACGACGCCGACGATCGCGATGGTGCGGTACTGCCGCGCCAGGTAGGCCGCGGCACCTTGCTGGATCGCGCCGGCGATCTCCTGCATGCGGGGATTGCCGGGATCCTGGCTCAGGATCCAGCTGCGTTGGATAAAGCCGTAAAGCACCGCCGCCAGCCCGCAGGCCAGCGCGAAGTACAGCGCCAAACTCGTCGACATAGGGTTGTCTCCTCTCGCTGATTCTTTGATCCGTGAGACGGTTCCATCCAGCGGGCGCCGGGCCTGCGCGCACGCAACAGCAACAGTCCGTCGATCGATGCTAAGGCCGTGAATAGTGCATGGCATGAGCGTTTACCAGCGGATTCACGGGCTTTGCAAGACGGGTGTCAGGCTTTGCAGGGGCGCGCGACAAGACAGGGGCAACAACTGGCCCCGGGCATGTCATGTGCCTCGTCACGTCACCTTTACACGCAGCCGGTGCGCTGCGCCGAAGCCGGCGGAGCCGGTGCCCCTCTCCGCTCAATCTCCTCCTCGCCGCTCGGAATTCGCTCCGAGGGGCACCGGCTCCGCCGGCTTCTCCGGACCGAGGACCGCCCCGTCAACGCTTGCGACGTTCCTTGCGGGGATCGACCGGACCCGCAGCGCTGGGGCCGATGTAGCGGCCGCGCGGACGGATCACCGAATCGATGGCGAGCTGCTCCATGCTGTGCGCAAGGAGACCGACGCTGCGCGCGATCGCGAAGATCGCGAACCCGGCGTCCGGCGGCAGCTTGTAACGCGCGACGAGCGCGGCGAGCGCCACGTCCATCGACGGCGGCAGACCGGTCAGCGCCACGACGCGTTCGATCAGGCGCGCGATCGCCGCGGGCGGCTTGAAGTCCGCCATCAGTGATGCGGCGCGCGGATCGCCGTCCGGATAGATGTGATGGCCGAAGCCGGGCAGCGGCATCGCGGACGCCAGGTAGCGGTCGACGACGGCATCGGCGCCGTCGCGCTCGACCTCGTCGAACAGCGTGCGGACACGCCCCGAGGCGTCGCCATGCAGCGGGCCGGAGAAGGTGGTCAGCCCCGCGAGCAGACAGGCCGGCAGCGACGCGCCGGTGGACGCGGTGATGCGCGCGGAGAACGCGGAACTGGTGATCTCGTGATCGGCGGCCAGCACCAGCGTCTTGCGCAGCAGCGCCGCCACGGCGCGCGGCTGGCCCCAGCCGCGCGCGAGGCGCTCATGCAGCGGCAGCGACTCGTCTTCCGACGCGCCGAAGGCGACGGCCAGCCGGCCGACCAGCGCGGACGCTTCCTCGATCAGCACGCGGGGCACGCGTCCACGTGTCGAATGCCCCGTGGCGGTGAGCGCGGCCAGTTCAGCGAACGCGCGGGCGCGGCCGGTCGGCAGGGCGGCGACAACATCCAGCGTCGTGCGCGACGGCGCGCCCGGCGCCACCGCGGGGCGAGGGAACTGCGGCGGCGTCTCGAGGTTCCACAGCAGACGCGCCGCGTCCTCCAGCGTTGCGGTCGAGGCCAGCGCCACGACGTCGACACCGCGGTAGTAGGGGCGTCCGCCCGAGAACGTCGAGACGGCGGTCGGGATGCTGGGTTCGGCGCCGAACAGCGTCGTCGCCGCGAGGGTCTCGCGCGTGCGGCCCGTTTCCTTGCGACGCACCAGCGCCTTCACGTCTTCCGCGCGGTACAGGCTGCGCCGCGAGTCCTGCGGGTCGGGCTCGACACCGATGCGTCCGCGGCTCACATAGGCATAGATCGTCTGCGCGCGGACGCCGAGCGTGCTGCGGGCTTCGTCCAGGGTCATCCAGGCGGCCATCGGGCGTTCATGTCGGGTGATCGAAGGCATCAATGTATGCGTCAACATGAAGCTCGTCCATGCCTTGTCGCTCATTGATTTGATATCGATGGCATCGCGTGCTTCAGAGCAGATTGATATTGATCATCAATATTGACCGTGCGCGTCGCCACTGCCAGCATGAGTCCACGCGACGTCGACGGGACCGCACAGAAGCCCCGCGACGCCGGCCCTCATGCCCATCATTGGAGACAACCGCATGAACCGCATCCATCGCCTCCCCAGCACCCGACGCCGTGCCGCCCTCGCATTCTTCGGTGCCGCCTGCCTCGCGTCCGTCGACGCCTTCGCGCAGGCCGGAGCGTCCGCCGCCGCCGGTGCCGCCTATCCATCCCGGGCGATCACGATCGTGGTCGGCTCCAGCCCCGGCAGCACCACGGATGGACTGGCCCGAGCCATCGGCGCCGAGATCACCGCCGCGACGAGGGTGCCGGTGATCGTCGAGAACAAGGCCGGTGCCAGCGGCGGCATCGCCGCGCAGGCGGTGGCCCGCTCCGCGGCCGACGGCTACACGCTGTTCATCACCACCAACACCACGCAGGCCGCCAACCCGCATCTGTTCCGCAAGCTCGCCTACGACCCGGTGAAGGACTTCGCGCCGGTCGGTGCGCTGGTCAAGGGCTACCTGCTGCTGGTGACGAATCCGCGCATCCCCGCACGCAACGTCACCGAGCTCAGCGCGATCGCGAAGCAGCAGCCGCTCACCTTCGGCGCCGGCAGCTCGTCGGCGCGCGTCGCGGCGGAGCTGTTCCAGCAGATGACGCAGACGCAGCTGACCTATGTGCCGTACAAGGCCAATCCGCAGGCGATGGTCGATCTGGTCGGTGGTCAGGTCGATCTGATGATCGTCGACCTGACCACGAGCCTTCCTCAGGTGAAGGCCGGCAAGCTCAAGGCGCTGGGCGTGAGCAGCCCAAAGCGCTCACCGCTGGTGCCGGACCTGCCGACCATCGCCGAGGCCGGCCTGCCCGGCTACGAGATCAGCTACTGGAACGCCGTCTACGCGCCCGCGGGAACACCGACGCCCGTCGTCGAGCGCATCAACGCGCTGATGCAGAAGGCCATGACCGCGGAGCCGGTGAAGCGCTTCGTCGAGCAGAACGGCATGGAGCCGTTCACGTCGACGCCGGCGGAACTCGCCAGCTTCCAGGCCGCTGAATACAAGCGTTGGGGCGCTGTCATCAGGACCGCCGGCATCCAGCCTGAGTGAGCCGGGACGCCGGTGCCCGCATCCTTTCCGACCCTCCTGAAGTAGAGAACGCCATGAAGCCGAACATCCTGCAACTCAATCCCATCCTCGTGCCCGCGATCAATGCGCAACTGGACGCGCTGTACACGATGCACCGGCTGTTCGAGCAGGCCGATCCGGACGCGTACATCGCCACGCACGGCGCTGCCATGCGCGGCGTGATCACCGGCGGGCACACGGGCATCTCGCGGTCGATGATGGAGCGGCTGCCTGCGCTCGAGGTGGTCGCCGTGAACGGCGTCGGCACGGACGCCGTGGACATCGAGTACGCCCGCTCGCGCAGGTTGCCGGTGACCGGCACCTTCGGCGCGCTGACCGAGGACGTCGCCGACATGGCGCTGGCGCTGCTGCTGGCGACCGCCCGCAACGTCGCGTCGGTCGACCGCTTCGTGCGCGGCGGCCTGTGGCCCAAGTTCCCGCAGCCGAATGCGATCCCGTTGGCGCGTCGCGTGAGCGGGATGCGCGTGGGCATCGTGGGTCTCGGTCGGGTCGGCCGCGCGGTGGCGGAGCGCGTCGGCGCCTTCGGCTGTCCGGTGCGCTACACCGACCTGAAGGAGATCGCCGGCGCGCCGTGGGCCTTCGAGGCGGACCTCGTGCAACTCGCCCGCGACAGCGATGCGCTGATCGTCTGCGCTGCGGCCGACAAGGCGCGCGATCTGATCGACGCGACGGTGCTCGATGCGATCGGTCCGCGCGGATTCCTGATCAACGTCGCGCGCGGCCGTCTGGTGAAGGAGTCCGATCTCGTGAAGGCGCTGCAGGAGAAGCGCATCGCGGGCGCGGGCCTGGATGTCTTCGCCGATGAACCCAACGTGCCGCCGGCCTTGCTGGACCTGGACAACGTCGTGCTGCAGGCGCATCGCGCCAGCGCGACCGAGGAGACGCGCGCCGCGATGGGCCGCATGGTGTTGGAGAGCCTGGCGCAGGCGCTGGCCGGCGAACGGCCGGCGCACAGCCTGACGACCTGAGCTTGGCGGCGGGATGGCGAGGGATGACGAATCCCCGTGACGGAGGAGGGCGTCAGGGCCGGTTCAGGCGACCCTCTAGAATTGCTGCTTTTCCGGAACCCTCCGGATTCCCCCGCTTTCACCGCTGTCCACCACCATGAGCCTGCACAAAGTCACCCCTGGCGCGAAGGCGCCCGAGCAGTTCAACGTCGTCATCGAGATCCCGATGAACGCCGACCCGATCAAGTACGAGGTCGACAAGGAAAGCGGCGCGCTGTTCGTCGACCGCTTCATGACGACGGCGATGCATTACCCGTGCAACTACGGCTACGTCCCCCAGACGCTGGCTGACGACGGCGATCCGGTCGACGTGCTGGTGATCACGCCCTTCCCGCTGACCCCGGGCGTGGTGGTGACCTGCCGCGCCATCGGCGTGCTGCAGATGGACGACGAAGCCGGCGGCGACGCCAAGCTGCTGGCCGTGCCGACCACCAAGATCCTGCCGATCTACGAGCACTGGACCAAGCCCGAGGACATCAACCAGATGCGCCTCAAGGCGATCCAGCACTTCTTCGAGCACTACAAGGACCTCGAAGCCGGCAAGTGGGTGAAGGTCAAGGGCTGGGAAGGCCCGGAAGCCGCCAAGAAGGAAATCACCGACGGCATGGCCAATTACGCGAAGGCCCAGCAGGCCTGATCGCTGGACTGGAACGCCGGGCCTACAAGGCTCGCTGCAGTACGACAAGCGCCCCATGTGGGCGCTTTTTCATTTCTGACCGCAAGAATGTCCGCGTGGCAAACACGATGCCATGACGGTGCGTTACAACTGAGATGTCCCCGCTTTGGGGATTGACGTTGTGTGCTGGTGCGTGCGGCACCAAAATGGGCGACCTCACCACGGAAGTATCGTCACGTGAAAGTCGCCTACCTGCTCAATCACTATCCCAAGGTCAGCCACACCTTCATCCGCCGGGAGATCCTGGCGCTGGAGCAGCAGGGCGTCGACGTGATGCGGCTGGCCGTCCGCGGCTGGGACGATGCCGCCCCCGATCCCACCGACCAGGACGAGAAGTCGCGCACCCACTACCTCCTGCGCGGCGGTGTCGGTCCGCTGCTGAAGGCGATGGCGCGCCAGGCGCTGACCTCGCCGGCGAAGTTCCTGTCCGCGCTGGCGTTGACCTTCAAGCTGGGACGTCGCGCCGACCGGCCGCTGCCGGTGCACTTCATCTATCTGGCGGAAGCCTGCCTGGCCGTGCCGTTGCTCGCGCGCCGAAGGCGTGAACCATGTGCACGCGCACTTCGGGACGAATGCGACCGAGGTCGCCGCGCTGATCGAGGCGCTGGGCGGTCCGGGCTACAGCTTCACCTGCCACGGCTCCGAGGAGTTCGACCGGCCCGAGATGCTGCATCTGGGCGAGAAGATCCCGCCGCTCGCGGTTCGTCGTGGCGATCTCGTCGTTCTGCCGCAGTCAGATCTACCGGTGGGTGGATCACTCGCACTGGTCCAAGGTGCCGATCGTGCCTTGCGGTGTCGAGCCGGCGTTCCATGCCACGCCGGCCGCGCCGGCGAGCGGCCGCCGCCTGCTGGCCGTCGGTCGGCTGTGCGAGCAGAAGGGTCACCTGTTGATGCTGGAAGCAGCCGCGCTGGTGGCCGCGAAGGGCATCGATTTCGAACTGGTGCTGGCCGGCGACGGCGAACTGCGTGAGCCGGTCGAGGCGCGCATCGACGCGCTGCGCCTGCGCGACCGCGTGCGCATCACGGGCTGGATCAGCAGCGACCAGGTGCGCGAGGAGATGCTGGCGTCGCGGGCGCTCGTCGTGTCGAGCTTCGCGGAAGGCCTGCCGGTGGTGGTGATGGAGTCGATGGCCTTGAGCCGTCCGGTGATCAGCACCGCGATCGCGGCGATCCCTGAACTGGTCCGGCCGGAGAACGGCTGGCTGGTGCCGGCCGGCGATCCGCAGCCGCTGGCGCAGGCCATGATCGATTGCCTGCAGCTCGACGATGCCGAACTCCAGCGCATGGGCGAAGCGGCGCGCGTGCGCGTGCTCGCGCGGCATGACGTCGACGATGCCGCGACCAAGCTGGCCAAGCTCTTCCGCGAACATGCGGGCGAAGCCGTGCGCACGCAGCCGCGCCTGGTGACATCGACGACGACGAGCTGAACGCGGCCAGTCGCGTCCGTCCCTGTCAGGCGGCGTCGCCCGGCCCCGCGGCCTTGAACGGCTGATGCCGTTCGAGTTCGTCGATGTACTCGCCCATCGCCTCACCCTCGCGGGCCAGGAAGTCCGCGACCGCCTCGCGGAACTGCGGATGCGCCAGCCAGTGCGCCGAGTACGTCGCCACCGGCATCAGGCCGCGGGCCATCTTGTGTTCCCCTTGCGCGCCGCCTTCGAAGCGGCGCCATCCGTTCTCCAGGCACCAGGCCAGCGGCTGGTAGTAGCACGCGTCGAAGTGCAGGTTGGGGATGTAGCGCGTCGAGCCCCAGTAGCGCCCGTACGCCGCGCGCTGCGACTCGTCGATCGCCACCAGCGACGCGGCCACGCGCTCGCCCTGGGCATCCCGCGCGATGAACATCAGCCAGTGCTCAGGCAGGTCCGTCGCCATCCGTGCGAAGAAGTCGCGCGTCAGGTAAGGCTTGTTGCGATGCGCGAGGTAGGTCAGCGTGTAGCACTCGTAGAAGAAATCCCAGTCCTCCACCGTGATCGCGGCACCGCGCAGCGCCTCGAAACGGACGCCGGCCTCGACGACCTTGCGCTGCTCCTGCTGGATCTTCTTGCGCTTCTCGCGTTGCAGCGTCGCGAGGTACTCCGCGAACGGACGCGGCACGCCGTCACCGGTCCAGTGGAACTGCACCTGTTGCCGCGCGAGCCAATCGTCGCCCGTCAATGCCCGTTGGTCTTGCTCGTCGCCGAACAGGACGTGCACCGACGAGAGCTCCGAGCGCGCCGTCAGTGCCTTCAGCGCCTTCACGAGCCATTCGCGCGCGGCGTCGTCCTTCGCCAGCAGCCGGCTGCCCGGCACCGGCGTGAACGGCACGGCGACCAGCAGCTTGGGGTAGTACGCGAGCCCGTGCCGTTCGTAGGCATCGGCCCAGGCCCAGTCGAACACATATTCACCGTACGAGTGGCCCTTCAGATAGGCCGGGCAGGCGGCGATCAGTTCGTCGCCGTCCCACACGCTGAGGAACTGTGCCTGCCATCCCTTCTTCGGCACCGCGGAGCCGGACGCGTGCATCGCGCTCAGGTACTCGAGCTTCATGAACGGCGAGGGCAGCGGCGATGCGGCGAGCAGGGCGTTCCATTGATCGCGGGGCAGTGCGGCGGGATCGTCGTCGACGCGGATCAGCGGCTGGGCGACGTCGTGTTCCGGCACGTCGGCGGAGGGAGGAGGCGAGGGCGGGGCAGTCATGCGCGGCAAATCTTAGGCGCAAGCTCAAACCCTTCGCTTTGATGGCAGGATGCTTCCCATGCAAGCGACGACGACTTCCACCCGACTGGCGCAACGACGTTCCCTTCCGCCGCGCCGTCCTTCGACAACCTCTACACCCACGACTTCGCCCGCATCGCCGTCGGCATCCCGTTGTGCCGCGTGGCCGATCCGGGCTTCAACGGCGAGCAGACCGCGCAGCTGCTGCGCGAGGCCGCCGCAGACGGTGCCGCGGTCGCGGCGTTCCCCGAGCTCGGTCTGGCCGCGTACACCAGCGACGATCTCTTCCATCAGCGTCCGCTGCTCGACGGCTGCGAGGCGGCGCTGGCGCATCTGCTGACCGTGTCCCGCGACCTGCCCACCGTCGCGATCGTCGGCCTTCCGCTGCGCATCGAGCATCGACTGTTCAACTGCGCCGTCGTGTTCCAGCGCGGCCGGCTGCTGGCCGTGCTGCCCAAGACTTACCTGCCCGACTACGGCGAGTTCTACGAGGCGCGCCAGTTCAACGCCGCCGACGAGGCGATCTCCGAGGAGATCACCTTGCTCGGCCAACGCGTGGCCTTCGGGACGCGGCTGGTCGTTGCGGCGACCGACCAGCCGCTGCTGCGTCTGCATGTCGAGATCTGCGAGGACGTCTGGACGCCGATCCCGCCGTCGTCCTACGCCGCGCTGGCCGGCGCGACCGTGCTCGTGAACCTGTCGGCCTCCAACATCACGGTCGGCAAATCAAGCTATCGCCATCAGCTTGTCGGCCAGCAGTCGGCGCGCTGCCTGGCGGCCTACGTCTACACCTCGGCGGGCGCCGGTGAATCCAGCACCGATCTCGCCTGGGACGGCCAGGCACTGGTCTATGAAAACGGCAGTTTCCTTGCCGAGAGCGAGCGCTTCCAGCGTCGCTCACAGTTCGTGTCGGCCGATGTGGACCTCGAGCGGCTGTCGCGCGAGCGGATGCGGCAGACGAGCTTCGGTGATTCGGTGCGGCAGCATGCACCGTTGTTGAAGGCCTTCCGCACGGTCGAGTTCGAGCTGGGACTGGACCGCGCCCAAGCGCTGCCGCTGCGACGGCGCATCGAGCGCTTCCCTACGTGCCGTCGGACCGCCAACGTCGCGACGAGCGCTGCAACGAGGTCTTCCAGATCCAGGTCCAGGCGCTCGTGCAGCGATTGGTGTCCAGTGGCATCCACAAGCTGGTGATCGGCATCTCGGGCGGGCTGGACTCGACGCACGCGTTGCTGGTCGCCGCGCGAGCGATGGACCAGATGGGTTGGCCGCGGACGAACATCCTCGGCATCACGATGCCGGGCTTCGCCACGGGCACACGCACGCGTGACCAGGCGCTGCGCCTGATGCGGGAAATCGGCTGCGAGGCGCGCGAGATCGACATCCGTCCGAGCTGCGAGCAGATGCTCAAGGACCTTGGGCATCCGTATGCCGCCGGCGAGCCGGTCTACGACGTGACCTTCGAGAACGTCCAGGCCGGCGAGCGCACCAGCCACCTGTTCCGCCTGGCCAATCACACCGGGGCGCTCGTGCTCGGCACCGGCGATCTCGAGCGAGCTCGCGTTGGGCTGGTGCACCTACGGCGTCGGCGACCACATGTCGCACTACAACGTGAACGCTTCGGTGCCGAAGACGCTGATCCAGTACTTGGTGCGCTGGGTCGCGGAGACGGCGCAGCTCGGCCACGCGGGGCAGGAAGTGCTGCTCGACATCCTGAACACGGAGATCAGTCCCGAACTCGTGCCGCAGGATGCGCGCGTGGAGGGCTCCGGCCTCCAGAGCACCGAAGACAAGATCGGCCGTTACGAGCTGCAGGACTTCAACCTGTTCTACACGATCCGCCATGGCTATTCACCGGCCAAGATCGCGTTCCTGGCGCGCCACGCCTGGGGCGACAAGGCGCGCGGCGAGTGGCCCGACGGCGAGCACGTCCAGCGCAACGAGTACCCGCTCGCCGAAATCAAGCGCGTGCTGCGGATCTTCGTGAGCCGCTTCTTCCGCGGCAGCCAGTTCAAGCGCAGCTGCGTGCCCAATGGGCCGAAGGTGGGCAGTGGCGGGTCGCTCTCGCCGCGCGGCGACTGGCGTGCGCCGAGCGATTCGGAGCCCGCCGTGTGGCTCGCCGAACTCGACCGCATTCCGGACTGACGTCGTTGCGATCCGTGCTTAAATCACAGCCAGTCCTGCCCGCCAATCCCCCTTTCGGAGCCCCGTGATGAACAGATCACCGCCATCATCAAACCGTTCAAGCTCGACGAAGTGCGCGAAGCGCTGGCCGAGGTCGGCGCGTCCGGCCTGACGGTCACGGAAGTGAAGGGTTTCGGCCGCCAGAAGGGCCACACCGAGTTGTACCGTGGCGCCGAGTACGTGGTCGACTTCCTGCCAAAGGTCAAGGTCGAGGTCGTCGTGAAGGACGACGAGGTCGAGCGCTCCATCGACGCCATCCTGAAGGCCGCCAAGACCGGCAAGATCGGCGACGGCAAGATCTTCGTCACCGCCGTGGAGCAGGTCATCCGCATCCGCACCGGCGAACAGGACGAAGCGGCGGTCTGACCGCGCGACCCCGACGGGTCACCAGAAACAGGAAGGGCGGGCGCCGAGTTGGCGTCCGCCCTTTGTCATTCAGGCACCCAGGGAGACCTCAGGCCCAGGGCGCTCGAGCGCGTCAGCGCAGGTGTTGCCAGATGGCCGCCGCCCAGGTGCCCCCGGCCAGCACCAGCGACAGCAGCACGGCGGCGCTGGCGATGTCCTTGGCCCGCTTGCTGAGGTCGTGCAGCTCGAACGACACGCGGTCCACGACCGCTTCGACCGCCGAGTTCAGCAACTCGACGATCAGCACCAGGATCAGCGAGCCGGCCAGCAGCGCGACCTGCACCCAGTCCCTTCCGACCCAGAACGCGAGCGGGAGGCCGATGATCGTCAGCCAGGTCTCCTGGCGGAAGGCGCTTTCGCCGCGGTAGGCGGCGCGCAGACCGGCCCAGGAGTAACCGGCGGCGTGCAGGATGCGATCCAGGCCGGTGCGGCCCTTGTGGGGGTTGCTCATCGTCGGGGGGCGGGAGATCAGAAGAATCAGGAGTCAGCCGGCAGTGCGGCGGACTTCTTTGGTCGAGGCGGCGGCAACTGCGTGATCAGGCGGGTGCCGCAGATCACGTCGTGCAGGAACTGCCGCTGCGGATGGAGTCGGGCCAGCAGCAGGTATCCGGCGATGCCGGCGAACATCGCGCCGAAGATCGCCCCGGTGCTGCGGTCCAGGCCCAGCAGGTGCACGCTGGCCAGCGCCGGCAGGAACCAGAGCCAGGCGGCCAGGTAGCGGGCCGTGGCGCGGGCTTGCGTGAGCGGGCGGCCGTTCGCGTCGACGACGCGCAGGTGCCAGGCCCGCATTGCTACGGTCTGGCCGCCGCGCGACCAGAACCAGATGAAATAGATGCCCAGCACCAGGAACAGGAAGGCTTGCAGGCCATGCTGACCGACCAGCGCATTGCGCTGCTGGGTGAGTGTCGAGTAGAGCCAGCCGGCGATGAACACGACGCCGAACAGGACGACGCCTTCGTAGATGAAGGCGGCGAGGCGGCGCATCAGGCCCGGCGGTGTGTCTTTGCCGGCGGCGGGGGCGGAGGTCATCCGGCCAGTTTAGCGGCTGGCTCCGTCGCGCCGGGGGAGCAGCGTGTCCGGGTCGAGCTTCGCATCGCGCGGCGAGCGGATCGGCCGTCCGGGCGCGGCGCTGGCGCCGGGCAGCGGCGGCTCGGCGCGCTGCGTCATCAGCACCGTGGTGGCGCCGGGCAGGGCCTGGACGATCGTCGGGCCAGTCGTCGCGGTCAGCGGCGTGCGCTGGATCGGCGCCTTCGCGCGATTGGGTGTCGGGGGGGCGTCACGGCCGGCCGCCGAGGCCTTCTCCGCGGCGCGCTCCACCAGGCGTTGGCGCTTCTCAGGTGGCAGCGCCTGGTAGGCGTCCCACTTCTCGCGCAGTCTGGTTTCCTGTTCTGGCGCGCGGAGTTCGTTCGCGTGCTGATAGCCGATGCGAGCGCGCTGGCGCTCCGCTGGCGACATCCTGGTCCATTCGACCATGCGTTCGCGCAGACGTTGCTGGTGCTCAGCGGGCAGCGTCGGATAACGGGCGGCGATTTCCAGCCACTTGCCCTTGCGGGCACCGTCGAGCTGATCCCATTCCTTGGACAGCGGGGCCAGTGCCTCCTTCTGCGACGCGCTCAGAGAGGCCCAGTTCTGGCTGCTGGTCAGTGCGCCGGGCGTGACCGTCGGCGAGACGGGTCTGACTGGCGACGAGGCGCGCGGTGCGGGCGAGACGACCGAGGTGGCTCCCTCGACCGGCGCGGAAGCGGCGGTGTCTTGGGCCGAAGCCATCGCGGCGCTGAACGCGAGCATGCCGCAGACGGCTGCCGAACTCAGGCGGTGAACCTGACGGCGCGATGTGGAAGGATCAGGGAAACGCTCAGATCACCCCTCGCGAACGGGAGAAAACGGAAGGAACTGACCACGCACCGCCTCACTGCGACGATTTGGCTTCGTCGGACTTCTCGCCGTCGGCGGCCCCGTTCGGGTTGTTGGGGTCGGTCTGATCCTCGTTCAGGTATTCGCGGAAGCCAGGATCGCTATACGCCGCCGGCGGCAGCGGCTTGGAGAGCATCTCGGTGTCGAGTTCGGCCGCGCTGCGGATCTGCTCGTACCATTGGCTGTGCTGGATCAGCAGCAGGCCACCCAGCAGCAGCGCCAGCGGCAGCAGGGTCGCGGCCTTTCTCCAGCGCGGGGTCTTCTCGCCGCCGCCCAGGGCCAGCGCGCCGCCGCCCACCTGGCGGATATCGGAGGCGGTCTGTGCAGGGGCCGCGGCGCGTGCCGCCATCGCCTTGGCGAGCGCCTGCTCACGCGCGAAGCGCAGTCGTTCCTGGATGTCACCGGACAAGGTCTCGCTGTGCTCGGTCAGGCCCGCGGCCACCCGGAGTCCGAAACGGGTCACGCGCGCGTCCGCCTCGAGCGGCAGCGGCGTTCCTGGCGTGTTCTTCTTCATAGCGAGATTCCCTTGGCTTTCAGCGTTTTGGCCAGCGCATGCACGGCGCGGGAGCAGTGTGTCTTCACGCTGCCCTCCGAGCAACCCATGACCGCTGCTGTTTCGGCGACGTCGAGTTCCTCCCAGTAACGCAGGAGGAAGGCTTCCCGTTGACGTGCCGGCAACGCTGCAACTTCCTGTTCGATCGCGGCCAGCACCTGAACGCGCGAGACCTCGTCCGCGGCCGACAGCGCGCCCATCGATCCTTCCCGCGTCTCCAGCGATTCCAGCAGGTCGAAGTCGTCGCCGGGATCGGCGCCTTCGAAGTCCGACAGGTTGCTGAACAGCGCGTTGCGCACCTTCTGCCGCCGGAACCAGTCCATCGTGGCGTTGGACAGGATGCGCTGGAACAGCAGCGGCAGCTCCGCCGCCGGGCGGTCGAAATACTTCTCGGCCAACCGGATCATGGCGTCCTGGACGATGTCCAGCGCGGCGTCCTCGTCTCGAACCATGTAGACCGTGCGCTTGAAGGCGCGTCGATCGGCGGTTTTGAGAAAGTCGTTGAGTTCTTTGTCTGTGGCCAAGGGCTGGCGCCGTCAGAGGGCGGGTCTAGGGCGGTCGAGCGGGCAAAACGGCGCGGATTATCGCATCAGCGCTACAGACTGCGATCGAATCCAGACATGTGCGGGTTTGCATGCATAATCGGCGGCTCGCACACCGCATTTTCTGTCTCAAGTAGGCCGCCCAACCGGGGCGCCCCTGTTTTTGACGCGACGTTTCAAGTCCGCTTCACAAGAGCGCGAGGAGAAGCACCGATGGTTTTTCGTCAGAGAAAAAACTCAGAGGTTCGACATATGGACATGTCTGCCGCGGACATCAAACGTGCAGCGATCACAGAAGCTCGCTCACAACCGCACCCCCATTCCGTCAGTTCCGGTCAGGAACTGAATGGCTCCGAAATCCTGGTTCAGAGTCTTCAGGCCGAAGGCGTGAAGTTCCTCTGGGGCTATCCAGGCGGTGCCGTCCTCTACATCTACGACGCGCTCTACAAGCAGGACGCCATCCAGCATGTGCTGGTACGTCATGAGCAGGCTGCCGTGCATGCCGCCGACGGCTATGCCCGGGCGACCGGCGAAGTCGGCGTTGCGCTGGTGACCTCGGGTCCCGGCGTCACGAATGCGATCACCGGCATCGCGACGGCGTACATGGACTCGATCCCGATGGTGATCATCACCGGTCAGGTCCCGACGCCCGCCATCGGCCTCGACGCCTTCCAGGAATGCGACACCGTCGGCATCACACGCCCGATCGTGAAGCACAACTTCCTGGTCAAGGACGTGCGCGACCTCGCGACGACGCTGAAGAAGGCTTTCCACATCGCGCGCACGGGCCGTCCCGGTCCGGTCGTGGTGGACATCCCGAAGGACGTCTCGCTCAATCGCACTGCGTTCCACTACCCGGAGCGTGTCGAGATGCGCTCCTACAACCCGGTGAAGAAGGGCCACAGCGGGCAGATCCGCAAGGCGGTCCAACTGCTGATGGGTGCCAAACGCCCCTACATCTACACCGGCGGCGGCGTGATCCTGGGCGAGGCCACGGCAGAGTTGCGCCAACTGGTGGACCTGCTGGGCTATCCCTGCACGAACACGCTGATGGGCCTGGGCGCGATGCCTGGCAGCGATCCACGCTTCCTCGGCATGCTGGGCATGCATGGGACCTACGAAGCGAACATGACGATGCAGCACTGCGACGTGCTGCTGGCCGTCGGTGCACGCTTCGACGACCGCGTGATCGGCAACCCGAAGCACTTCTCGTCGGTCGATCGCAAGATCATCCACATCGACATCGATCCGTCGTCGATCTCCAAGCGCGTGCGCGTGGACATCCCGATCGTCGGCGACGTCAAGGACGTGCTGCAGGAACTGATCGCGCAGATCAAGGAAGCGCAGGCAAGACCTGACGCCGACTCGATCAACGCCTGGTGGAGCCAGATCAACGACTGGCGCAAGCGCGACTGCCTGGCCTACAAGCAGTCCAACGAGGTCATCAAGCCGCAGTACGTCCTCGAGACGCTGTGGAACCTGACCCGCGACCGCGACGCCTACTTCACGTCGGATGTCGGCCAGCACCAGATGTGGGCCGCCCAGTTCCTGCGCTTCAACGAGCCGCGTCGCTGGATCAATTCCGGCGGCCTGGGCACGATGGGCGTGGGCCTGCCGTATGCGATGGGCATCAAGCTCGCGAAGCCCGAGTCGGATGTGTTCTGCATCACCGGCGAGGGCAGCATCCAGATGAACATCCAGGAGTTGTCCACCTGCCAGCAGTACAAGACGCCTGTGAAGGTGGTCTCGCTGAACAACCGCTACCTCGGCATGGTGCGGCAGTGGCAGGAGCTCGACTACGGCAAGCGTTACTCGCACAGCTACATGGATGCGCTGCCGGACTTCGTCAAGCTGGCCGAGGCCTACGGACACGTGGGCCTGCTGGTGGAGAAGCCCTCGGACGTGGAGCCCGCGCTGCGGGAGGCGATGCGGTTGAAGGACCGCACCGTCTTCATCGACGTGCGCACCGATCCGACCGAGAACGTCTGGCCGATGGTCCAGGCGGGCAAGGGCATCTCCGAGATGCTGCTGGGTCCGAGGACCTCTGAGACCGGTGACGGCCTGAAGCTGTCCGGCGAGACGCGCGTTACCGCGCGCGTCGCGGCCGGCGGCGGACGGTCCGAATCGCTCAGGGTGAACCGACCTGATTTCCTAGATCGAAGAGCGTGGCCAAGGGCCGACCGGTTACCGCCGGCGGTCTGAAGAGCGCGAAGGACGAGACTTCATGAAACACATCATTGCTTTGCTCATCGAGAACGAGCCGGGTGCGCTGTCGCGCGTCGTCGCGCTGTTCTCCGCCCGGGGCTACAACATCGAGAGCCTGACCGTGGCGCCGACGGAAGACCCGTCGCTGTCGCGGATGACCATCGTCACCAGCGGCAGCGATGACGTGATCGAGCAGATCACCAAGCACCTGAACCGGCTGATCGAGGTCGTCAAGGTCGTCGACCTGACCGAGGGCCGCTGCATCGAGCGCGAGCTCATGCTGATCAAGGTGCGCGCCGTCGGCAAGGAGCGCGAGGAACTCAAGCGCACCGCCGACATCTTCCGTGGCCACGTCATCGACGTCACCGAGAAGACCTACACGATCGAGCTGACCGGCGATGCCGGCAAGCTCGACGCCTTCATCGACGCGATCGACCGCAGCGCGATCCTCGAGACGGTGCGTACCGGCACCAGCGGCATCGGCCGCGGCGAACGCATCCTGCGCGTCTGAGCGCATCCTTCACTGAACAACCCCTGACCTGTTTTCCCCGGAGAGACCACCATGAACGTGTATTACGACAAGGACGCCGACCTCAGCCTGATCAAGGGCAAGAACGTCACCATCATCGGCTACGGCTCACAAGGCCACGCCCATGCCCAGAACCTGAACGAGAGCGGCGTGAAGGTCACCGTGGGTCTGCGCCGCGGCGGCGCGTCCTGGGCCAAGGCTGAAGGCGCTGGCCTGAAGGTCGCCGAGATCGCCGACGCGGTGAAGGCTGCCGACGTGGTCATGATCCTGCTGCCCGACGAACAGATCGCCGACGTCTACAAGAAGGAAGTCGAGCCCAACATCAAGCAGGGGCGCGTCGCTGGCCTTCGCTCACGGCTTCAACGTCCACTACGGCCAGGTGCAGCCGCGCGAGGACCTGGACGTGTGGATGGTCGCCCGAAGGCCCCGGGCCACACGGTGCGCAACACCTACAAGCAGGGCGGCGGCGTGCCGCACCTGATCGCCGTCTACGCCGACAAGACCGGCAAGGCGCGCGACCTGGCCCTGAGCTACGCGGCCGCGAACGGTGGCGGCAAGGCCGGCATCATCCAGACTTCGTTCCGCGAGGAGACCGAGACCGACCTGTTTGGCGAACAGGCCGTGCTGTGCGGCGGCGCCGTCGAACTGATCAAGGCGGGCTTCGAGACGCTGACCGAAGCCGGTTACGCGCCGGAAATGGCCTACTTCGAGTGCCTGCACGAACTGAAGCTGATCGTCGACCTGATCTATGAAGGCGGCATCGCCAACATGAACTATTCGATCTCCAACAATGCGGAGTACGGCGAGTACGTGACCGGTCCGCGCGTGGTGACTGCGGCCACCAAGGACGCGATGCGCCAGTGCCTGAAGGACATCCAGACCGGCGAGTACGCCAAGTCCTTCATCCTGGAGAACAAGGCCGGCGCCCCGACGCTGATCAGCCGCCGCCGCCTGACCGCCGAGCACCCGATCGAGCAGGTCGGCGAGCAACTGCGCGCGATGATGCCGTGGATCAAGGCCAACAAGCTGGTCGACAAGTCCAAGAACTGATCCACGCAGATCGCGTCAGATCAGTCCAGAAGGCCGCGCGGGTCGCACCGCGCGGCCTTTTCCGTTGATGCGCTGGGTTATCCTCCGGCCCCATGAATTCGACCGAAAACAAGAACGTGGACCTGCTCGACGAGGACGAGGCGGACAGCCTCGACGCCCCGCAGCGCCCACGCCACAAGGGCATCTACCTGCTGCCCAACCTCTTCACGCTGGCGGCGCTGTTCAGCGGCTTCTACGCGATCGTGATGGGCATCGGCGGCCGCTTCGAGCAGTCCGTCTACGGCATCTTCGCCGCGATGGTGCTCGACAGTCTGGACGGCCGCGTGGCCCGCATGACCAACACGCAGAGCACCTTCGGCGAGCAGATGGACTCGCTGTCCGACATGGTCTCCTTCGGCGCGGCGCCGGCGCTGATCATGTATTCCTGGGCGCTGCAGGGCCTGGGCAAGTGGGGCTGGTTCGCGGCCTTCGTCTACATCGCCGGAGCAGCGCTGCGCTTGGCGCGTTTCAATACCAACATCGCGGTCGTGGACCGGCGCTTCTTCCAGGGCGTGCCCAGCCCGGCCGCGGCGGCATTGGTGATGAGTCTGATCTGGGCGCTCGACAGCTCTGGCTACAAGGATATCCACCGGGATCCAACGCTGGCGTGGCTCGCCTTCGGTTTCACGCTCTACGCCGGCCTGACGATGGTGACCAACGCGCCGTTCTACAGCTTCAAGGACATCACCTTCAAGCGTTCGGTGCCCTTCATCGTGCTGGTCGTGATCATGCTGGCCATCGCGGCGATCAACATCGACCCACCGCGCGTGCTGTTCGGCGTCTTCTGCGCGTACGGCATCTCGGGCTATGTCGTCTATGCGGTCCGGCGCGCCAAGGGCAAACCGGCAAGCGTCATCGCGATGTCGACCGACGAGCCTGATGAAGCGGGCCTTCACCGATAGCGAATGCTTGCGGCTCGGTGATTCGCCCACTGACGTTGACGCTGCATAGGCAGCGCCTCTATATTCAACAGCTATGACGTCCCCGGCCCGAATTGCGCTGCTACTACTAGGTGACCTTCGGGTTCGCTAGATCGCGCACGTCCGTCCATCCAGACGCTCATCCCAGATCAACGGCCCGAATGCAACTCGCAACGGGCCGTTCCTGTTTCTGGAGAGTCTGCGAGTTGCGCCCCTGAACCCACAGGAACGCTCTCATGCTCAAGCAACCGCAGACCAAGTACCGCGCCTTCGCCCCCATCGCCCTTCCGGACCGCCGCTGGCCCGACGTGCAGATCACGAAGGCGCCGCTGTGGCTGAGCACCGACCTGCGCGATGGCAACCAGGCGCTGATCGAGCCGATGGATCCGGAGCGCAAGCTGCGCATGTTCCAGATGCTGGTGAAGATCGGCTTCAAGGAGATCGAGGTCGGCTTCCCCTCGGCGTCGCAGACCGACTTCGACTTCGTGCGGCTGCTGATCGAGCAGGGCCACATTCCGGACGACGTGACGATCCAGGTGCTGACGCAGGCGCGCCAACCGTTGATCGAACGGACCTTCGAATCGCTGGTCGGCGCCAAGCGCGCCGTCGTCCATCTGTACAACGCGGTTGCTCCGGTCATGCGCCGCGTCGTGCTCGGCATGAGCGAGGACGAGATCGTCGACCTGGCCGTCACCCACACGCGGATGATCCGTGAGTTCGCCGAGAAGCAGCCGGAGACGGATTTCCGCTTCGAGTACTCGCCGGAGATGTTCTCCAGCGCCGAGTTGAGTTTCTCCAAGCGCGTCGTGGACGCGGTGACCGAGGCCTGGGGCGCCACCCCGGAGCGCAAGATCATCATCAACCTGCCGTCGACGGTCGAGCACTCCACGCCGAACCTGTTCGCCGACATGATCGAGTGGATGGGCCGCAACGTCGAACGACGCGACTGCATCGTACTGTCGGTACATCCGCACAACGATCGAGGCACCGGCACGGCTGCCGCCGAACTCTCGATCATGGCCGGCGCGGATCGCCTCGAAGGCTGCCTCTTCGGCAACGGTGAGCGCACCGGCAACCTGGACCTGGTGAACGTCGCGCTCAACCTCTACACGCAAGGCGTGCATCCGGAACTGGACTTCTCCGACATCGACGAGATCCGCCGCTGCGTCGAGCACTGCAACCAGTTGCCGGTGCATCCGCGCCATCCGTACGTCGGTGAACTGGTCTACACCTCGTTCTCGGGTTCGCACCAGGATGCGATCAAGAAGGCCTTTGCCGCCCGCAAGGAGGGCGACATCTGGGAGATCCCCTATCTGCCAGTCGACCCGAAGGACCTGGGCCGCAGCTACGAGGCGGTGATCCGCGTCAACAGCCAGTCGGGCAAGGGCGGCATCTCGTACCTGCTCGAGGCCGAGTACGGCATCGAGCTGCCGCGTCGCCTGCAGATCGAGTTCAGCCAGATCGTCCAGGGCGTGATGGACACCAACGGCAAGGAACTCGGCGCGGCCGACCTGTGGCGCATCTTCGACCGCGAATACGGCGTGAAGCAGGCGCCGTCGCTGCATCCGCAGATCGATACCGCCGAGGACGGCCAGACCCGCGTGCAGGCGCAGGCGGACCTGTGCGTCCGCATGGTCAAGATCGACGGACAGGGCAAGGGTCCGATCGACGCCTTCGTCGAGGGCTTGAACAAGCTGCTGAAGACCCAGGTGCGGGTGCTCGACTACCACGAGCACGCGATGGGTAGCGGCGCCGATGCCCAGGCGGTGGCTTACCTGGAGCTGCGCGTCGGCGACGCGACGCTGTTCGGTGTCGGCATGGACGGCAACATCGCGTCGGCCTCGCTGAAGGCGATCGTCTCCGGCCTGCGTCGTGCGTCGCAACGCGGCGTGCTCAAGCTCGCCGACCGCGTCGCCGTGTGAGGGACCGGGGCGGCCCCCGCGCCGCCCTCGGACGTCTCATGAGGGCGTCTCACTCGTGCGCCGCGCTCGCCGCCTAAACTCGCTGATCGGGCCGCTCCGGCCCGCGGCCCGCCACCGCAAGGAAGCCCCGACATGTCCGACCACTTGATCATCTTCGACACCACGCTGCGCGACGGTGAGCAATCGCCCGGCGCGTCCATGACCAGGGACGAGAAGCTGCGCATTGCGCGTCAGTTGGAGCGGCTGAAGGTGGACGTGATCGAGGCCGGCTTCGCAGCGGCGAGCCAGGGCGATTTCGAGGCGGTCAAGGCGATTGCCGACGCGATCCGCGACAGCACGGTCTGCTCGCTGGCTCGCGCGAACGACCGCGACATCGCCCGCGCCGCCGAGGCGCTCAAGGGGGCTGCGCGCGCCCGCATCCACACCTTCATCGCGACCAGCGAGCTCCACATGGAGAAGAAGCTGCGCATGACCCGCGAGCAGGTGCTGGAGCAGGCGATCCAGGCCGTGCGCTTCGGCCGCAACCTGACCGACGATATCGAGTTCTCGCCGGAGGACGGCTACCGCTCCGATCCGGAGTTCCTCGCCCGCGTCGTCGAGGCGGTGATCCGCGAGGGCGCTCGCACGATCAACATCCCCGACACGGTCGGCTACGCGATCCCGGAGCTTTACGGCCAGTTCATCAAGACGCTGCGCGAGCGCGTGCCGAACTCCGACCAGGCGATCTGGAGCGTCCACTGCCACAACGACCTGGGCATGGCGGTGGCGAACTCGCTGGCCGGCGTGAAGATCGGCGGCGCGCGCCAGGTGGAGTGCACCATCAACGGCCTGGGCGAGCGGGCCGGCAATTGCTCGCTGGAAGAGGTCGTGATGGCGGTGAAGACCCGTCGCGACTACTTCGGCCTGGACGTTCGGGTGGATCCGTCGCAGATCGTCCCGGCGTCGAGGCTGGTCTCGCAGACCACCGGTTTTGTGATCCAGCCGAACAAGGCGGTGGTCGGTGCCGATGCCTTCGCACATGCGTCGGGCATCCATCAGGACGGCGTGCTGAAGGCCCGCGACACCTACGAGATCATGCGCGCCGAGGACGTCGGCTGGAGTGCCAACAAGATCGTGTTGGGCAAGCTGTCCGGCCGCAATGCGTTCAAGCAGCGGTTGCAGGAACTGGGTGTGGTGCTGGAGTCGGAGGCCGAGATCAACGCCGCCTTCGTCCGGTTCAAGGATCTGGCCGACCGCAAGTCCGAGATCTTCGACGAGGACATCATCGCGCTGGTGATGGACGAGTCGGTCTCCCAACTCCAGGAGCATTACCGGCTGGTGGCGCTGGCGCAGCGCTCCGAGACCGGTGAGCGGCCGCAGGCGCAGGTGGTCTTTGCCGAGGGCGAGATCGAACACCGCACCGAGAGCGATGGCAACGGCCCGGTGGACGCGGTGCTCAAGGCGATCGAGAGCAAGGTCCAAAGTGGGGCGGAAATGCTGCTGTATTCGGTCAGCGCGATCACCAGCGGCAGCACAGAATCGCAGGGCGAAGTCACGGTGCGCCTGCAACATGCGGGGCGCGTGGTGAACGGCGTGGGGGCAGATCCCGATATCGTGGTCGCCTCGGCCAAAGCATATTTGAGCGCTCTGAACAAGTTGCAGAGCAAGACGGAGCGGGTCGCCGCCCAAGGTTGACAGGACAACGCACGCGGAGCCCTTGGGCGCGTCGGATGGCACGGATTCAGGTACTTTAAGAGCCTGCGTTAAGTCATTGATCTTGCCGGTCTTTCAGCGATCCCCTACACTCGCGCCCACTGACCTGGGGACTGGATTGAAGACCATTGCGACATTGCTGTCTGGTGCCGCGCTCAGCGGCGTCATGTTGCTGACGGGCTTGACCGCCAGTCTCGCGCCGATTCAATCGGCGCAGGCGGCTACCTCGTCGTCCTCCAAAGCCAAGGTGAAGAGCGTGCGGCAGGCCAAGCCGGCCCCCCGCTCTCCGCGCAAGGTGGCTGCCCGCGCGGCAGCCCCAATCCGGGAAGTCGTCCCGTCCAAACCGTCCTTCGGGACGATGTACGGCCTGCACGACACCGAAGATCCCCTCGACCTGAAATCCAGCGTCGCCTACGTCGTCGACCAGGACACCAACGAGGTCCTGTTCTCGAAGAACCCGTCGGCGGTGCTGCCGATCGCGTCGATCACCAAGCTGATGACCGCGCTGCTGGTCGTCGAGGCGAACCAATCGCTCGACGACAAGATCGAGATCACCGACGAGGACAAGGACACCGAGAAGTTCACCGGCTCCCGCCTGACGGTCGGTACGACGCTGACGCGCGGTGAACTGCTGCATCTGGCGCTGATGTCCTCGGAGAACCGCGCGGCGCATGCGCTCGGACGCAGCTACCCGGGCGGCCTGGAGACCTTCGTCGCGGCGATGAACGCCAAGGCCCACATGCTGGGCATGATGGACACGCATTACGTCGAGCCGACCGGCCTGTCCAGCCGCAACCAGTCGAGCGCTGCCGATCTTGCCAAGCTGGTCAAGGTGGCGCACGCGTTCCCGCTGATCCGCGAGCTGTCGACCTCGTCCGAGTACACCGTCGCGCTGGGTCGCAAGCAGGTGCGTTTTGGCACGACGAACGGACTGGTCCGCAAGGGCGACTGGGACATCGGCCTGCAGAAGACCGGCTTCATCAACGAGGCTGGCCAGTGCCTGGTGATGCAGGCCCAGCTCGCCGGTCGCAAGCTGATCATGGTGTTCCTGGATTCCGCCGGGAAGTACTCACGCATCGGCGACGCCGAGCGTGTGCGCAAGTGGCTGACGGGAGCCGCGTCGCCGCTGGCGGCCGTGGCAACGCCGGCGGCTGTCAGCGCGACGGCACTCACTCCGGTGATCTCGGCCAAGTAAATAGCCGTTCCTGCAATGAAAGAAGCGGGCCTTGCGCCCGCTTCGTCATTTCCGCCTCAAACCCTGCCCGTCGTTTCCGGTCCGCACTGTCAACGACGGCTGCCGGGTTGGCCCCGCTCCGCCAACTCAGCCCCGGAAGCCGAGCGAGGCCGAGATCCGCGTCGCCGTCTCTTTCAGTCGGGGCAACCAGCCTTCCTCCAGCCGGTCCGCGGGTGCCGAAATCGACAGGCCGGCCACCAGCTTGCCTTGGTCGTCGTAGATGCCTGCGGCCATGCAGCGAACGCCGAGTTCGAGTTCTTCATCGTCGCGCGCGACGCCGCGCTGGCGCACCAGCGCCATTTCACGCTCGAGCAGGGTGATCTCGGTCAGGCTGTTGCGTGTATGGCCGGAGAGGCCGGTGCGCGTGGCATACGCGCGCACGCGCTGGGGATCGTCGCTCGCCAGGAAGAGTTTGCCCACCGACGTCAGGTGCAACGGCGCCCGGCCGCCTACCGCGCGCACGACTTGCATGCCGCTGCGTTCGGAGTAGGTCCGCTCGATGTAGACGATCTCATCCCCCTGCCGCACCGACAGGTTGACGGGCTGGTGGGTCAGCTTGTGGAGTTCCCGCATCGGGCCGATCGCGGCCTCGCGGACGTCCAGTCGCGCCTTCACCAGGTTGCCGAGTTCCAGCAGTCGCATGCCCAGCCGGTAACTGCCGGCTTCGGGCCGGTCCACGAAACGTCCCAAGGTCAGGTCGTTCAGGATGCGGTGTGCGGTCGACGGGTGCAGGCCCGTCGTCTCGCTGATCAACTTCAGCGACACGGGGTCCTGATGCTGGGCCAGAACGTCCAGCAGCGCGAAAGTGCGCTCGAGGACCTGGATGGCGGGGGTCTGCAACTCCTTGGACTTCATGGCGGACGATTGTGAAGGATTTCTCCCCGGTTTTGCATGGCGAAACCGAGAGGGGCCTCCAGAGGGCGCAATCCGTCGTTTTTGCCCATCAGCGGTGCGCGGACCGGGCGGTGACGGGCGTCAGGAGGAAGCGCCGCCGATGGATTGCCGCATTGCGGAACGAGCCGCGAACAGTCCGCTGCGCACGGCGCCTTCGAGTGTCGCGGGATAGGGCCCGGCCAGGTAGTCGCCGGCAGCCCAGACCCCGGGAGCGATCGTTGGGTCGGGGCGGGTCAGTCCCGGTGTGCAGGCGAAGGTCGCTCGCTTCTCGCTGAGCACGCGCAACGATCCGCGGTGGCGTCGCCCATCGGAAATGTTCCCGGGCCTGCGTCAGCGCCGCGGCGCCGGTGGCATCCAAACCTTGGGCGACCCATGGCGCGGCGCCGCTGACGACCAGGCTGAACAGTCCCGGATGCTGGCCCAGCTGGCCCAGATCGAAGGCGAACTGGGCGGGCTCTGTCGCCGATTCGCGCAGCGCGACCATCGGCGCCGGCAGCGCCGACCCCATGCTCTCCAGGTAGATGGTGACGATGGGCTGGAACTCGAACGCACCGGCGGCCGCGCTCCAGTGCGGTGCCAGATCGCGGGTAAGCCGTGACGCCTCGACGGACGTGCAGGCCACGATGACCGCGTCGAAGGCGTCGCCGTCGACGACCCAGCGCCGTCCCTCCGCGTCGAGTTGCTGGACTCGCTGCGTGCGGATCTCCGCGCCACGCGACAGCAGCCACGCGCGCGCGGGTGTCGGGAGCAGCGCGCCCAGTCCGCGCCGGGGCAGCAGCAGGTCCGCGCTCCCCGGGCCGCTGAACAGCGCGTCCTTGAGCACCCGCAGGAAGACCTGCGCGCTGGCCTGGCTGGACGGCGTGTTCAGCGCGGCGACGCACAGCGGATCGATCAGGTCGTCACGCACGGTGCGAGGGAGCCCGGCGCAGAGCTGGGCGACCGTCAGCGTCGGAGCACAGCGGAAGCCCCGCATCGTCCACAGGCTGCTTGTCATCAGGAAGCGCAGCCGGTCCCGCAGCGACCACGCCGCGCAGCCCATCACGCCGCGCAAGAAGGCGAGGGTGGGCGGCCCTGGCGGGAGCCGGAGCGTCTCGCGATCGGGATAACGCAGCCGCAGTGGCATGCGGAGCAGGTCGAGGTCGGGATCTCCGCCGACGCGTCGCATCAGCGCCAGCGTGTCCGTGTAGGCGCCGATCAGGATGTGCTGCCCGTTGTCGAGCGTGGGCTCGATGCCTTCCAGGCTGCGCGCCCGCCCGCCGAGCGTGGGCGCCATCTCGAACAGCGTGACCGAGGCGCCCAGCGAGACGGCTTCGACAGCCGCGGCGAGCCCCGCCCAACCGCCGCCGATGACGGCCAAGCGAGTCACGTCAGCGCCCGCGCCAGTTCGTCTTCATCGCGATCCACAGCTTGCGCAGCGGCGTCAGCGCGATGCGCTGGTGCAGGACCTGGAAATTCTCCGCCTCGATCTCGCGCAGCAGAGTGCGGTAGATGTTGGCCATCATGAGCCCCGGCTTCTGCGCCTTGCGGTCGGTATCGGACAGCAGCGCCACCGCCTCGTCGTACAGCGCATGCGCGCGGTTCGCCTGGAACTTCATCAGCGCGGTGAAACGGTCGCTGTAGCCCCAGGGCGCGTCGCGCTTGAGGATCTCGTGCGCCTTCACGTCGAACTGCTGCAGCTCGCTCACCGGCAGGTAGATGCGACCCCGTCGCGCGTCATCGCCGACGTCGCGAATGATGTTGGTGAGCTGCATCGCCTGGCCCAGCTTGTGGGCGTAGGCGATGGTGCCGGGATCCGTGCGGCCGAAGATGCCCGATGCCACCTCGCCCACCACGCCCGCCACCAGGTGGCAATAGCGTTGCAGGCCGGGGTAGTCGAGGTAGCGCGTCTGCTCCAGGTCCATCTGGCAGCCGTCGATGACCGCGAGCAGGTGCTCGACGCGGATGTCGTAGTCCTTGACGTGCGGCATCAGCGCTCTCATCGCCGGATGCGAGGGCTGGCCGTTGAAGGCGCTCATGGCTTCCTTGCGCCACCAGGCCAGCTTGGTCGCGGCGACGCCCGGATCGGACACCTCATCGACCACATCGTCGACCTCGCGGCAGAACGCGTAGAAGGCGGTGATCGCCGCGCGGCGCGGCGGCGGCAGGAAGAGGAACGCGTAATAGAAGCTCGAGCCGCTCGCGGCGGCCTTCTGCTGGACGTACTGCTCCGGCGTGGAAGCGCCGGCGGTCGTCGGGTCGGAGGTCTTGTCGGTCTTGGTGCTCATCGCGCCGTCCCTTCGCGGCGTGTGTTCGTACGGTCTGCCGGCATCGTCATCGCGCGCCACAGCAGGAGCGGCGCGTCGGATGCACCGATCGTCGGCCGTCGCAGCAAGGCGTCGAAACGGTTCGATGCCAGCTTGTCGAGGATGCGGAGGCCGCCTTGTACCACCAAGCGCAGCTCCCAACCGGCCCGGCCCGGAATCCGGCGGGCCAGCGGCGCACCTTCGGCCATCAAGTCGCAGGCCCAATCACAGAGTTCCGCGATCAGCGCACGGGCCGCCGGGCTGTCGCGCAGCGACAGCAGGTCCTGTCCCTCGACGCCGTGACGCCGGCGGTCCTCCAGTGGCGCATAGATCCGGCCGCGTGGACCGTCGACGGTGAAGTCTTGCCAGAAGTTGATCAGTTGCAGCGCCGAGCAGATCGCATCGGAGCGCCGCAGCGACTCGACGTCATCGATGCCGTACAGGTGCAGCAGCAGGCGCCCGACCGGGTTGGCCGAGCGGCGGCAGTAATCGAGCAACTCGGCGCGGGTCGCGTAATCGGTTTTCACGAGGTCCTGCTCGAAGGCATCGAGGAGATCCTCCAGCAGCGGCACCGGCAGGCGGTACTGGACCAGGACGCGTCCCAGCGGCGCGAACACGCGTGCCGCCCAGCGGGGAGAGGGCGCTTGGCCGGCGGCGATGGCACGGAGGTCGGCGCGATAGTCGGCCAGGTCGCGCAGACGCCGCGAGGGCGTCGCATCGCCTTCATCGGCCAGGTCGTCGGCCGTCCGGGCGAACCGGTAGATCGCCATGATCGCGGGACGCAAGGCCGGCGGGCTCAGCCAGGAAGCGACAGGAAAGTTTTCGTAGTGCTCTATGCTCACGGGCGGCATTCTCCGCTGAGCGGGCGATGTCGTTTGCGTCAACCTGACGTCCCGAACCACGCGCTGTTCGCCGAGGACGTCAATCTCCGCAGACCACGAGCAGTACCCCGGTGAACCGTACGCCGTCGGTTTGACACGTTCGGACACGCTGAATACATTACTGACCAGTCAGTCAGTTACTCCGATGCCCGAGGTCGGGCGTCGTGGCTTTGTCGAGGTGTTCATGCCCCAACGGTCTCTTGTGTCCCTGTCCGCCGGAACGTCCGGCGCCGTGTCCGAATCCGCCTTCGCCGGTTCCTGGGGACGCCTGTCGACGTGGCTGTCGGCGACCGCCGCGATCGCCGCCATGGCCGTGCTGGCCGCCTGCGGCAAGCAGGCCCCGCCGCCGGAGCCGGAGCGCTATGTGCGCACGCTGGTGCTGACGCCGCAATCGGCCGGTCTCCAACGCGAGTTCGCGGCTGAAGTGCGGGCCCGGGTCGAATCACGGCTGTCCTTCCGCGTCGCCGGCAAGATCCTCGAGCGCAAGGTGGACCTGGGATCGGTGGTCAAGCCCGGGCAGGTGCTGGCGCGGATCGACAGCTCGGACCTGGTGCTGGCGCAAGAAGCCGCCAAGTCCAACGTGCTGGCGGCGCGTGTCAACCGCGACCAACTGGGCGCGGACTACAAGCGCTACATCGACCTCCACAAGCAGGGCTTCATCAGCGCCGCCGAACTGGATCGCCGCGACGCCGCCTTCAAGGCCGCGCAGGCGCAGTTCGAATCGGCCCGTGCCCAGTCCGACGTGCAGCGCAACCAGGCGCAGTACTCGAGCCTGATCGCCGATGCGGCCGGTGTCGTCACCGGCGTCGACGCGGAGCCCGGCATGGTCGTGGCCGCCGGCACGCCGGTCGTGCGCGTGGCCAACGATGGGCCGCGGGACATCGTGTTCTCCGTCTCCGAAGACCAGGTCGCGCTGGTACGCGCCGCCGCCGCGCGTCCGGACGGCCTGAAGGTCCGCCTCTGGACCGATACCAAGGCCGACGCGCAGCCGATCAAGCTGCGTGAACTGGCCGCCGCCGCCGATCCGGTGACGCGGACCTTCCTGGTGAAAGCCGAACTGAACAGCCAGAACGTGCACCTCGGGCAGACCGCGACGGTGGTGCTGACCGGCGCGCCGTCGGACAACGCGATCAAGCTTCCGTTGAGTGCCGTGATGGAAGTACAGGGCAAGAGTTCCGTGCTGCTGCTCGACCCGAAGACGATGGCGGTACGCCCGCAGGCGGTGACTGTCGTCGGCGCCGAAGGCAACGAACTGGTCGTGCAGGGCCTGTCGCCCGGCATGGAGGTCGTGACCGCCGGCGGCCACGTGCTGACGCCGGGGCAGAAGGTCAAGCGCTTCGTCCCGCCGGGCACGCCGACCGAGGGCGCAGCGCCCGCGCCGGCTCCGACTGCTTCGCGCTGATCCTCGGGAGCCCTGAATGAGCAACCCGAGCCGCGCCGGTTTCAACCTCTCGCGCTGGGCGCTGGAGCATGCCCCGCTGACGCGCTACCTGATGGTGGTGCTGATGGTGCTGGGCTTCGCCGCCTACTTCCAGCTGGGCCAGGACGAAGACCCGCCGTTCACTTTCCGCGCGATGGTCGTGCAGGCCTACTGGCCCGGCGCGACGCCGCAGCAGATGGCGGAACAGGTCACCGACAAGATCGAACGCACCCTGCAGGAGGTGCCGCACGCCGACAAGATCCGCAGCTACACCAAGCCGGGGGAGTCCCTCACCATCTTTCAGGTGAAGGACAACACCGCGCCGACCGAGGTGCCGCAGCTCTGGTACACGGTCCGCAAGAAGATCGGCGACCTGAAGGCCACGCTGCCGCAGGGCGTGCTGGGACCGTTCTTCAACGATGAATTCGGCGACGTCTACGGCTCGATCTTCGCGCTGTCGTCCGACGGCGGTTTCTCGATCGAGGAACTGCGCCAGCAGGCCGAGGCGGTCCGCTCCGAGCTGCTGCGCGTGCAGGACGTGGCCAAGGTGGATCTGTTTGGTGTCCAGGCGGAGAAGCTGTTCATCGAGATCTCGCAGAAGCGGCTGGCCGAACTGGGCCTGGACTTCAACCAGGTGGTGTCGCAGCTCAACGCGCAGAACGCGGTCGAGAGCGCCGGCACGATGAACGCCGGCAGTGCCAACGTGCAGATCCGCATCGAAGGGCAGCTCAACTCGGTCCAGGCGCTGAGCGAATTCCCGATTCGCGGCACCAATACGCAGACCGGCGTGGCCAGCAGCATCCGCCTGGGCGACATCGCCAAGGTCCGCCGCGGCTACGTCGATCCGGCGACGACGATGGTCCGCTTCAACGGCAAGCAGGTCGTCGCGTTGGGCGTGTCGATGGGCAAGGGCGGCGACATCATCGCGCTGGGCAAGGCGCTGCAGACCAGCGTCAAGCGGCTCCAGCAGCAACTGCCCGCCGGCATCACGCTGCAACAGATCCAGGACCAGCCGAGCGCCGTGAAGAGCTCCGTGGGCGAGTTCGTGCACGTGCTGATCGAGGCCGTCATCGTCGTGCTGGGTGTGAGCTTCATCGCCCTGGGCCTGCACACCAAGCCGCTGCGCATCGACGTGTGGCCGGGGCTGGTCGTGGGCATCACGATCCCGCTGGTGCTGGCGATCACCTTCGTGGTGATGCTCTACGCCGGCGTGGGGCTGCACAAGATCTCGCTGGGGTCGCTGATCATCGCGCTCGGCCTGCTCGTCGACGACGCCATCATTGCCGTCGAGATGATGGTGCGCAAGCTCGAGGAGGGCTACGACAAGATGCACGCGGCGACGTACGCCTACGACGCCACCGCCAAGCCGATGCTGACCGGCACGCTGATCACCGCGGTCGGCTTCCTGCCGATCGGCCTGGCGAAGTCCACCGTCGGCGAGTACACCTACGCCATCTTCGCGGTGACCGCGGCGGCGCTGGTGATCTCGTGGATCGTGTCGGTGTACTTCGTGCCCTACCTCGGCGCGCTGCTGCTGAAAACCCGCGCCGGCCACGAGGGCGAGGCGCACGAGGTCTTCGATACGCCGTTCTACAACCGCTTCCGCCGCTGGGTCGCGTGGTGCGTGTTCAACCGCTGGAAGACCATTGGCCTGACGATCCTGGTGTTCGTGCTCGGCCTGGCCGGCATGGGCAAGGTGCAGCAGCAGTTCTTCCCGGACTCGAGCCGGCCGGAGATCCTCGTCGACCTGTGGCTGCCAGAAGGCGCCACCATCGAGGAGAGCAACGTCATCGCCAAGCGCTTCGAGGCCCGCATGGCCAAGGAGCCGCTGGTGGGCAGCATCGCGACCTGGGTCGGTTCGGGTGTGCCGCGCTTCTACCTGCCGCTGGACCAGATCCTGCCCAACACCAACGTCAGCCAGGCCATCATCCTGCCGAAGTCGCTGGCCGACCGCGAGACCTTGCGCCACAAGTTGCCGCAGATCCTGGCCCAGGAGTTCTCCGAGGTGCGCGGCCGCGTGAAACTGCTGCCCAACGGGCCGCCGGTGCCGTACCCGGTGCAGTTCCGCATCGCCGGCGATGATCCCGCGCAGCTGCGGATCTACGCCGATCGCGCCAAGGAGCAGATGCGCGCCAATCCCAACATGGTGGGCGTCAACGACAACTGGAACGAGGCCATCAAGGTCCTGCGGCTTCAGGTCGACCAGGACAAGGCGCGCGCGCTGGGCGTGACCAGCCAGAGCATCGCGCAGGCGGCGCGCATCCTGGTGACCGGCACGACGGTGGCGCAGTACCGCGAGGCCGACCGGCTGATCGACATCGTCCTGCGTCAGCCCGTGCAGGAGCGCGACACGCTGTCCGAACTCGCCAACGCCTACGTGCCGACGGCCTCCGGCCGCTCGGTGCCGCTGACGCAGATCGCCAAGCCCCAATTCACCTGGGAGCCCGGCGTGATGCACCGCGAGAGCCGCCAGTTCGCGATCACCGTGCAAGGCGATGTCATCGAGGGCCTGCAGGGCGCGACCGTGACGAACCAGCTCTGGCCCGCGCTCGACGCGATGCAGAAGGAGATGCCGCCCGGCTACTCGATCTCGATCGCCGGCGCGGTTGAGGAGAGCAGCAAGGGCACCGGTTCGATCGCGGCCGGCGTGCCGATCATGCTGTTCATCACCTTCACGCTGCTGATGCTGCAGCTGCACAGCTTCTCGCGCGCCATGCTGGCCTTCCTGACCGGCTTCCTCGGCATCGCCGGCGTGTCCGCGGCGCTGCTGATCCTGAACCGTCCGTTCGGCTTCGTCGCGCTGCTGGGCGTCATCGCGCTGATGGGCATGATCCAGCGGAACTCGGTCATCCTGATCGACCAGATCGAGCAGGACCGCAGTCGCGGCGTCCCCCCGGCCCAGGCGATCGTCGAGTCCGCCGTGCGTCGTCTGCGCCCGATCGCCCTGACTGCAGCGGCCGCCGTCCTGGCGATGGTGCCGCTGTCTCGCAGCGTGTTCTGGGGCCCGATGGCGGTGGCGATCATGGGCGGCCTGATCGTGGCCACCGTGCTGACGCTGCTGGCGCTGCCGGCGATGTACGCGGCCTGGTTCCGCGTCGAGCGGGACAAGGACGCCGGCATCGCGCCGTCCACGCATTGATCGCGCACTGACCCCGCACCGACCTCGCAGGGGGTTTCCCCCGCCCGGGACGGGCGGGGGTGCGTCGGAAAGCATCGATTCCTTGATTACAATCGCCGGTTTTCCGGATCGCGGAGGGCGGGCCCTGGGCTCTTCCTTCGCTTCATGAATTACCAAGGGGCCGTCGCGCAGGACTGTGCGCAGCGATCGCGACGACCTCAGTTCACCCGGCGCGGGTGGCGAAATTGGTAGACGCACCAGGTTTAGGTCCTGACGCCTTCACGGGCGTGCCGGTTCGAGTCCGGCCCCGCGCACCACACTCTCAACTGATTCCGAGTCCACTATGGCTGTCACCGTCGAAACTCTCGAAAAGCTCGAACGCCGCATCACGCTCACGCTGGCGGCCACTGACATCAACTCCGAAGTCGAGTCGCGCCTGAAGAAGCTGGCCCGCACGGTCAAGGCCGACGGTTTCCGTCCCGGCAAGGTGCCGATGTCGTTCGTGGCGCAGCGCTACGGCGCGCAGGTCCAGTACGAAGTCGTCAACGACAAGCTGGGCGAGGCCTTCAGCGCCGCCGCCAACGAGGCCAAGCTGCGCGTCGCCGGCATGCCCAGCATCGCCCAGAAGGACGAAGCGGCCGAAGGCCAGCTGGCCTTCGACGCGACCTTCGAGGTCTACCCGGAAGTGAAGATTGCCGATCTGGCCGAGGCCGAGATCGAGCGCGTCGCCGCTGACGTGACCGATGAAGCCATCGACAAGACCGTCGAGATCCTGCGCAAGCAGCGCCGTTCGTTCGCCCAGCGTGGTGCCGCGGACGTGGCCGCCGACGGCGACCGCATCACCATCGACTTCGAAGGCAAGATCGATGGCGAACCCTTCGCCGGCGGCAAGGCCGACGCGTTCCAGTTCCTGCTGGGCGAAGGCCAGATGCTCGAGGCTTTCGAGAAGGCCGTGCGCGGCATGAAGGCCGGCGAATCGAAGACCTTCCCGCTCGCGTTCCCCGCCGACTATCACGGCAAGGACGTCGCCGGCAAGGAAGCCGACTTCCTGGTCACGGTCAAGAAGATCGAGGCCCAGCACCTGCCCGAAGTGAACGAATCGTTCGCCAAGGCCCTGGGTATCAAGGAAGGCACGGTCGAGGCCCTGCGCGCCGACATCAAGAAGAACCTCGAGCGCGAAGTGAAGTTCCGCGTGCTGGCCAAGAACAAGGGCGCCGCGATGGACGCGCTGGTCGGCAAGGCCGAGCTGGACGTGCCCAAGTCGCTGATCGCCGGCGAAGCCGAGCGCATGGTCGCCAACGCCCGCGAAGACCTGAAGAAGCGCGGCATCAAGGACGCCGACAAGGCCCCGATCCCCGCCGAGCTGTTCAACGATCAAGCCGAGAAGCGCGTGCGCCTGGGCCTCGTCGTGGCCGAACTGGTCCGCTCGCAGAACCTGCAGGCCAAGCCCGAGCAACTGCAGGCCCACATCGAAGAGATCTCGCAGAGCTACGAGAAGCCGGCGGAAGTCGTGCGCTGGTACCTGTCGGACCGCGAGCGCATGGCCGAGGTCGAAGCCGTCGTGATCGAGAACAACGTCACCGACTTCATCCTGGGCAAGGCCAAGATCACCGACAAGCAACTGCCGTTCGACGAGCTGATGGCCACGGCCTGATCCGCGGACACGCTGCTTTGGCGCGGGCTTTTTCGGCGTTGCTCTTGATTCGCCGCAAACTCATCGCCAAGTAAGGCGCCAGGCCGAAAGGCCGGCGCCTTTTTCTTTCCCCGGCGCTACCGTCGGGTGGGGCCCTCCCGGGAGGGAACCCTCGCACGGTCAGGGGATGGAGCGCACGACATAATGGTTTGTCGTGATCTCGAACCACATCAGAGGATTTCATGAGCGCGCTTGAAACCAGCAACCTGGGCATGGTGCCCATCGTCATCGAACAGTCGGGCCGCGGCGAGCGCGCCTACGACATCTACAGCCGCCTGCTGCGCGAGCGCATCGTCTTCCTGGTCGGCCCGGTGAACGATGCCGTCGCCAACCTGGTGGTGGCGCAGCTGCTGTTCCTGGAGAGCGAGAACCCCGAGAAGGAGATCTCGCTGTACATCAACTCGCCGGGCGGCAGCGTCTCGGCCGGGATGTCGATCTACGACACGATGCAGTTCATCAAGCCGTCGGTCTCGACGCTGTGCATGGGCATGGCCGCGTCGATGGGCGCGTTCCTGCTGGCCGCGGGCGAGAAGGGCAAGCGCTTCGCGCTGCCGAACTCCAAGATCATGATCCACCAGCCGCTGGGCGGCGCCCAGGGTCAGGCCACCGACATCGAGATCCACGCCCGTGAGATCCTCAAGACCCGCGAGCAGTTGAACCGCATCCTGGCCGAACGCACCGGGCAGAGCCTGGAAAAGATCCAGGCGGACACCGAGCGTGACTACTTCATGTCGGCCGCCGAATCGGCCACCTACGGCCTGATCGACAAGGTCATCGAGAAGCGCTGATCGCGGATCGGGGACCGGTTCACTTCCGGCTTGTAGCGGCGTCCCTGAGGGGCGCCGCTTGTCTTCCCCCGCCCTCCGCCGCCGCTTCCGAGCAGGAGATTTCTCAAGATCGGGAAGTCTCCTGACTGGTGCGGAGCGAACCGCCGGCTCCGCATGTCAACTGACCGCCCGTTGACCGCACCAACTGACCACTCTTAGGGGCTTTTATCCCCCCAAGGGTGGTGCCGGCAATTGAACTATCATCAATGCAGGCACTTGCCTGTATTCCCCGCAGCCCTTCAGCAGCCCCAGCAGCACTCCCATGGCCGAGAAAAAAGGCAACTCCAGCGAAAAAGTCTTGTATTGCTCCTTCTGCGGCAAGAGCCAGCATGAGGTCAAGAAGCTGATCGCGGGCCCGTCGGTGTTCATCTGCGACGAGTGCATCGAGCTGTGCAACGACATCATCCGCGACGAGGTCCCCGCCGAGGCGGCGACCGGCGGACGTGCCAGCAAGTCGGACCTGCCCGTCCCCAGCGAGATCAAGACGACGCTCGACCAGTACGTGATCGGCCAGGACGTGGCCAAGCGCACCCTGTCCGTCGCGGTCTACAACCATTACAAGCGGCTGCGCCACGCGGCCGACACCAAGGACGGCGTCGAGCTGTCCAAGAGCAACATCCTGCTGATTGGACCGACCGGTTCGGGCAAGACGCTGCTGGCGCAGACGCTGGCCCGCGTCCTGAATGTCCCGTTCGTGATCGCCGATGCGACGACCTTGACCGAAGCCGGCTATGTCGGCGAAGACGTCGAGAACATCATCCAGAAGCTGCTCCAGAACTGCAATTACGACGTCGAGCGCGCGCAGCGCGGCATCGTCTACATCGACGAGATCGACAAGATCAGCCGCAAGGCGGACAACCCCTCGATCACGCGCGACGTGTCGGGCGAGGGCGTCCAGCAGGCGCTGCTGAAGCTGGTCGAAGGCACGATGGCGTCGGTCCCCCCTCAGGGTGGCCGCAAGCATCCGAATCAGGACTTCCTGCAGATCGACACGACCAACATCCTGTTCATCTGCGGCGGCGCCTTCGATGGCCTGGAGAAGCTCATCCAGAACCGCTCCGAACGTTCGGGCATCGGCTTCAGCGCCGACGTCAAGAGCAAGAGCGACAAGAAGGTCGGCGAGCTGTTCCGCGAAGTCGAACCGGGCGACCTGATCAAGTTCGGCTTGATCCCCGAACTGGTCGGCCGTCTGCCGGTGATCGCCACGCTCGGCGAGCTGACCGAGGACGCGCTGGTGCAGATCCTGACCGAGCCGCGCAACGCGCTGGTCAAGCAATACCAGCAGCTGTTCTCGATGGACGGCGTGGAACTGGAAGTGCGTCCGTCGGCGCTGAGCGCGGTCGCGCGAAAGGCGCTGGCCCGCAAGACCGGGGCCCGTGGCCTGCGCTCGATCGTCGAGCATGCGCTGATCGACACCATGTTCGAGTTGCCTTCGCTCGAGAGCGTCGCCAAGGTCGTGCTGGACGAACACAACATCGACGAGGACACCAAGCCGTTGCTGGTCTATCGCGAAACCAAGGCCAGCGCCTGAGGTCGCGAGGACACCCCGGGCGATTCGCTTGCCATCACTTCACGTGGAAAGCAATTGCTCAAAGGCTATTGAACGGCACCTTGTAATTGGTAGCTCGGGCCCTAGATGGGCTTGAGAAAGAGAGGTTTTCATGTCCGGTCATCCGATCCTCCCCGCGGAACCCATCACGCTGCCGCTGCTCCCGCTGCGCGACGTGGTTGTGTTCCCGCACATGGTGATCCCGCTCTTCGTGGGTCGTCCCAAGTCCATCAAGGCCTTGGAAGCGGCGATGGAAGCAGGGCGCCAGATCATGCTGGTCGCGCAGAAGGCGGCCGGCAAGGACGAACCCAAGCCCGACGACATGTTCGAGATGGGTTGCGTCTCCAGCATCCTGCAGATGCTGAAGCTGCCCGACGGCACGGTGAAGGTGCTGGTCGAAGGTCTGCAACGCGCGACGACGAGCAAGATCGAGGACGGTGAAGAGCATTTCACCGCCGAGGTCGTGCCCATTCCGCCCGAAGCCGACGATCAGCCCGAGGTCGAAGCCCTGCGCCGCGCCGTGACGCAGCAGTTCGACCAGTACGTCAAGCTGAACAAGAAGATCCCGCCGGAGATCCTGACGTCCATCGCCGGCATCGACGACGCCGGCCGCCTGGCCGACACGATCGCCGCGCACCTGCCGCTCAAGCTCGATGCGAAGCAGTCGGTGCTGGACCTGTCCGAAGTGGGCAAGCGGCTGGAGAAGCTGCTGGACCTGCTCGAACATGAGGTCGATATCCTGCAGGTGGAAAAGCGCATCCGTGGCCGCGTCAAGCGCCAGATGGAGAAGTCCCAGCGCGAGTACTACCTGAACGAGCAGGTCAAGGCCATCCAGAAGGAACTGGGCGACGGCGAAGAAGGCGCCGACATGGAGGAGCTGGAGAAGAAGATCCAGGCTGCTCGCATGCCGAAGGAAGCGCGCAAGAAGGCCGAGTCCGAGCTCAAGAAGCTCAAGCTGATGTCGCCGATGTCCGCGGAAGCGACCGTCGTGCGCAACTACATCGACACGCTGGTCAACCTGCCGTGGGCGAAGAAGACCAAGATCAAGCACGACCTCGCGAATGCCGAGGCGGTGCTCAACGAGGACCACTACGGCCTCGACAAGGTCAAGGAACGCATCCTCGAGTACCTCGCGGTGCAACAGCGCGTGGACAAGGTCAAGGCGCCGATCCTGTGCCTGGTCGGACCTCCGGGCGTGGGCAAGACCTCGCTGGGGCAGTCGGTGGCGCGCGCCACGGGCCGCAAGTTCGTCCGCATGGCGCTGGGCGGCGTGCGTGACGAGGCGGAGATCCGCGGTCACCGCCGCACCTACATCGGCTCGATGCCGGGCAAGGTGCTGCAGAGCCTGAGCAAGGTCGGCACGCGCAATCCGCTGTTCCTGCTCGACGAGATCGACAAGCTGGGCATGGACTTCCGCGGCGATCCGTCGTCGGCGCTGCTGGAGGTGCTGGACCCCGAGCAGAACCACACTTTCGCCGACCATTACATCGAGGTCGACTACGACCTGAGCGATGTGATGTTCGTGGCGACGTCGAACTCGCTGAACATCCCGCCGGCTCTGCTGGACCGGATGGAAGTGATCCGTCTGTCGGGTTACACCGAGGACGAGAAGGTCAACATCGCCCAGCGCTACCTGCTGCCGAAGCAACGCGGCAACAACGGCGTGAAGGATGAGGAACTCGAGGTCACCGAAGACGCGATCCGCGGCGTGATCCGCTACTACACGCGGGAAGCCGGCGTGCGGTCGCTGGAGCGCGAGATCTCCAAGATCTGCCGCAAGGTGGTCAAGGGTCTTCAGCTGAAGGCCTACGACAGCAAGGTGGTCGTCAACGAGGACAACCTCAACGAATTCCTGGGCGTTCGCAAGTACGACTTCGGCCGTGCGGAGAAGAAGAACCAGGTCGGTCAGGTGGTCGGTCTGGCGTGGACCGAAGTGGGCGGCGATCTGCTGACCATCGAAGCCACCGCGATGCCGGGCAAGGGCAACATCATCCGCACCGGCTCGCTGGGCGACGTGATGAAGGAATCGGTCGAGGCGGCGCGCACGGTGGTGCGTTCGCGGGCTCGCCGGCTGGGCATCAAGGATGAGCTCTTCGAGAAGCGCGATATCCACGTGCACGTGCCGGACGGTGCGACGCCCAAGGATGGTCCGAGCGCGGGCATCGCGATGACGACGGCCTTCGTATCGGCGCTGACCGGGATTCCGGTGCGGGCAGATGTGGCGATGACCGGCGAGATCACGCTGCGCGGCGAAGTCACGGCGATCGGCGGCTTGAAGGAAAAGCTGCTGGCGGCTCATCGCGGCGGCATCAAGACGGTCATGATTCCGGAAGAGAACGTCAAGGATCTGCAGGACATTCCGGAGAACGTGAAGAACCAGCTCGAGATCGTGCCGGTCCGCTGGATCGATCGCGTGCTGGAAGTGGCGCTCGAGACCTATCCGCAGGCCTTGCCTGAGGAAGAGGTCGCTGCGACGGCGACGCCGGCCGAGAAGGTGGCGGACCCGAAGCCTGACGCGGGCGACTCCTTGAAGCACTGAGCCTGAGCTCGACACGACATGGCGCCTTCGGGCGCCATTTTTCTTTGGGCTTTGACATCGGCACTTGGGCGATCTTCATAAAGAAGTCGCCGAACTCTTGCGAGAGCGTCAAAAACCGTTCTATACTCTCGGCTTCAGCGCAAACGGTGCAGCGACGACAAAGCAATTCGCAAGAATTGCACGGCAGTTGAAGCAGGCAGTGTGTTGAAGACCCTGCGGGAATAGCTCAGTTGGTAGAGCGCAACCTTGCCAAGGTTGAGGTCGCGAGTTCGAGCCTCGTTTCCCGCTCCAGGTTCAAAAAAATGGAAGCCCAGGCTTCCATTTTTTATCGAAGTCGGACAACCAAATCCGGCTTCTACAGAATCCCGTCCAGGGTTCTGGGGCGCGATAGCAAAGCGGTTATGCCCCGGATTGCAAATCCGGTCAGTCCGGTTCGACTCCGGATCGCGCCTCCAAAGAATGGACATTGCGGGAATAGCTCAGTTGGTAGAGCGCAACCTTGCCAAGGTTGAGGTCGCGAGTTCGAGCCTCGTTTCCCGCTCCAACGACACCAAAGGTCGGTGGGGTGATTGAACACTCCGCTGTCCTGCGATGCGGGAATAGCTCAGTTGGTAGAGCGCAACCTTGCCAAGGTTGAGGTCGCGAGTTCGAGCCTCGTTTCCCGCTCCAAATCCTACAAAGGGAAGCCAGTTTGGCTTCCCTTTTTCTTTGTCGGTCGCCGTGATAATGCGCGCTCACTCCGACATGGAATCGATGCGGAGTCGTCGCGCCTCGATGGTGAAATTGGTAGACACAGCGGACTTAAAATCCGCCGCCCTCAACCGGCGTACGGGTTCGAGTCCCGTTCGAGGCACCACGCGATCGGCTTCCAGAGACTGCAGCACATGGGCATGTTTGTGCAGGAACTGTTGAACCCGGGCGTTCGCAAGCGCGAAGTCTTCGGCTGGTCGATGTACGACTTCGCCAATTCGGGCTACACGACCGTCGTCCTGACGGCCGTCTACAACGCGTACTTCGTCGGCGTCATCGCCAAGGGCCAGCCGTCGGCGACGCTGCTCTGGACCGTGCTGATCGCCGTCTCCAGTTTTCTCGTGATGGTGACGATGCCGGGACTGGGCGCCTGGGCCGATGCCCATGGGGCGAAGAAGAAACTGCTGGGGCTATGCACGATCGGCTGCGTGTTGTCGACCGCCGCGCTCGCGGTGTTCGGCGCGGACCAGCTGTGGTGGGCGGCCACGGCGGTCGTGCTCTCCAACGTGTTCTTCTCCTACGGCGAATCGCTGATCGCGGCGTTCCTGCCGGAACTCGCGCGGCGTGATGCGCTGGGCCGCGTGTCGGGCTGGGGCTGGGCTTTCGGTTATCTCGGCGGGATGCTCGCGCTCGGCCTGTGCCTGGGCTACGTGCTGAGCGCCCAGGCGCGCGGAGACACGGCCGACCATTTCGTTCCGGTCACGATGCTGATCACCGCCGGCCTGTACCTGCTCGCCGCGCTGCCCACCTTCCTGCTGCTGCGCGAGCGCGCCGATCCCTGCGCCACGCGTCGCGCCGCTCGCATGGGGTCAGGTCTTTCCCAGCTATGGACATCCTGGCAGCGTGCACGTGCCTATCCCGATTTTCTGCGGCTGCTGGCCTGCGGCACGAGCTACCAGGCCGGGATCGCCGTCGTCATCGCGCTCGCCGCGGTCTATGCGGAGCAGGCGCTCGGTTTCACACAGGCGCAGACGATGACCTTGGTGTTCCTCGTGAACATCGCCTCCGCGGTCGGTGCGTTCCTGTTCGGCTATTACGAGGACCGCATCGGCCACCAGCCCGCGCTCGCGGTGACGCTGGTGGGTTGGATGGTCATGACGCTGCTGGCCTTCCTGGCGACGAGCGCCTGGCTGTTCTGGATCGCCGCGGTGATCGCGGGCTTGTGCATGGGTTCCAGCCAGTCCTGTGGCCGTGCGCTCGCCGGTGCCCTCGCGCCGCACGACCGCCTGGCCGAGTTCTTCGGCCTGTGGACCTTCGCCACCCGCCTCGCCGCGATCATCGGTCCGCTGACCTACGGCGCCGTCACGGTCTTGACGGCAGGCAATCACCGTCTCGCGATCCTCGCGACCGGCGTCTTCTTCGTTCTCGGCTACTGGTTGCTGAGACGCGTCGACATGACGCGCGGACTGGCGCGGGCGCTGATCTGAACCTGATCTGAGGCCGGTCAGCTCGCTGGCCGTCGATCAGGCCGCGATGCGCGTGGCCGTCACGTCGCGCCAGCCGAGCGCCTCGCGCGCCAGGTGCTGCAGCGGCGCGGGATCGCCGGTGCTTTCGAGCACGATCGCCGCGGGGCCTGACGCGGCGAAACCGAGTCCCTCCCACACGCGCCTCGCCTGACGTGCGACGGCGTCCTCAATGTTGAGCAACTGAACGCCGTCGCCCAACGCCGCCTGGATGCGCGCCTGCACCAGCGGGTAGTGGGTGCAGCCGAGCAGCACCGTATCGACGCCGCCCCGCCGCAGTGGCTCGCAGAAGCGCTCGATCAGATCGCCGAGCTCGGCGCTGCGCAGATCGCCTTGCTCGATCAGCGTGACCAGGCCGGGGCAGGGCTGGCTGATCAACTCGACATCACTGGCATGTGCCGCGACGAGCTGCTCGAAACGCCGGCTCGCGATCGTCGCCGTCGTCGCCATCACGCCGATGCGGCCGTTGCGCGTCGCGGCCACGGCCGGCTTCACGCCCGGCTCGATGCCCACGACCGGCCAGTCCGGCCAGCGCTCGCGCATGGCCTGCACCGCGTGCGCCGTCGCCGTGTTGCACGCCACCACCGCCATGCGGGCGCCGACCTCGCGCAGGCGTTCGGCTACGCGCACGCTGCGCTCGACGATGTACTCGCTGCTGCGATCCCCATATGGGGCGTGAGCGGTATCGGCGACGTAGTGCAAGGGCACATCGGGCAGCTGCTCGCGCAGCGCCTTCAGCACGGTGAGACCGCCGACGCCGGAATCGAAGACCCCGATGCAGGGGACGCGCGCGTCGCTGTCAAGGGAACTCGCGGGAGCGATCGATGGAGAGGAGGGAGGAGGCACGGAGCTCGCGGTCGTGATCGTTGGGGGGCGGTGGTGCTGGCGTATCGGGAGCGCAGTCTAGAGGAATCCCTCATTCCTGCCGTGAACCGCTTGGCAGCCGCGAAGCTATGGCTAGAATAGAACGATCGTTCGTTTTATTTTCGAGCCAGCGCCGAGGAGACGCTCGCGGTTTTCCGGGATGCCCGGGACGGGAGCAGGGGCGCATGACGGCTGGGAGACACGGGAGCGCCCCGGGGCTCCCATAGAATCTGATTAACGTTAACGTCAATCCGCTTGGAGTGCTTCGATGAAGGTATTGGTCCCCGTCAAACGAGTCGTCGATTACAACGTCAAGGTGCGCGTCAAGAGTGACGGAACCGGCGTGGACATCGCCAACGTGAAGATGTCCATGAACCCGTTCGACGAGATCGCCGTCGAAGAAGCCGTCCGCCTGAAGGAGAAGGGCGTGGTCACGGAAGTGATCGCCGTCTCCTGCGGCGTCACGCAGTGCCAGGAAACGCTGCGCACCGCGATGGCCATCGGCGCCGATCGCGCGATCCTGGTCGAGACCGCCGCCGACCTCGAGCTGCAGCCGCTGGCCGTGGCCAAGCTGCTGAAGGCGCTGGTCGACAAGGAACAGCCGCAGCTGGTGATCCTGGGCAAGCAGGCCATCGACGACGATTGCAACCAGACCGGCCAGATGCTGGCCGCGCTGACGGGCCTGCCGCAGGGCACGTTCGCGTCGAAGGTGGAAGTCGCCGACGGCAAGGTCAACGTCACGCGTGAAGTCGACGGCGGCCTGGAGACGGTCAGCCTGACGCTGCCCGCGGTCGTGACGACCGACCTGCGCCTGAACGAGCCGCGTTACGTGACGCTGCCCAACATCATGAAGGCGAAGAAGAAGCAGCTCGACGTGGTCAAGCCCGCCGACCTGGGCGTGGACGTGTCGCCGCGCATCAAGACGCTGTCGGTCGCCGAGCCGCCCAAGCGCAGCGCCGGCATCAAGGTGCCGGACGTCGCGACCCTCGTGACGAAGCTGAAGACCGAAGCGAAGGTCATCTGAGCCGCAGAACAAGATCCGGAGATAAGACATGACCATCCTCGTCATCGCTGAACACGACAACGCCTCGTTGAAGGGCGCCACGCACCACGTCGTCACCGCCGCCGCCGCCATCGGTGGCGACGTGCACGTGCTGGTCGTCGGCTCGAACGCCGGCGCCGCCGCGCAGTCCGCCGCGAAGATCTCGGGCGTCGCCAAGGTCCTGCACGCCGACGGCGCGCAGTTCGCCGACGGCCTGGCCGAGAACGTCGCCGCCCAGGTGATCGCCATCGCCAAGGACTATTCGCACCTGCTGTTCCCGGCCACCGCCTCCGGCAAGAACGTCGCACCGCGCGTCGCCGCGCTGCTGGACGTCGGCCAGATCAGCGACATCACCAAGGTCGTCAGCCCCGACACCTTCGAGCGTCCGATCTACGCCGGCAACGCGATCGCGACCGTGCAGTCGACCGACGCCGTCAAGGTGATCACCGTGCGCACGACCGGTTTCGACTCCGCGGCCGAAGGCGGCAGCGCCGCCGTGGAATCGCTGTCCGGCGTGGCCGACAGCGGCAAGAGCAGCTTCGTCGGTCGCGAGGTCACGAAGAGCGATCGTCCTGAACTGACCGCCGCGAAGATCATCGTGTCGGGCGGCCGCGCGCTGGGCAGCAGCGACAAGTTCAATGAAGTGCTGACCCCGCTGGCCGACAAGCTGAACGCCGCGCTGGGCGCCTCGCGCGCCGCGGTGGATGCGGGCTACGCACCCAACGACTGGCAGGTCGGCCAGACCGGCAAGATCGTCGCGCCGCAGCTCTACATCGCCGCCGGCATCTCCGGCGCGATCCAGCATCTGGCCGGCATGAAGGACTCCAAGGTGATCGTCGCGATCAACAAGGATCCGGAAGCGCCGATCTTCTCGGTGGCCGACTACGGCCTCGAAGCCGACCTGTTCGTGGCCGTGCCCGAACTGGTCAAGGCGCTGTAAATCGGACGCTGACGAACCGCGACGGCGAAGACCGTCGCCGACAAGACCAAGGGCGCCCGCCGACGACGCGCGGCGCCCTTTTTTCATCCGGAGACAACCCCCATGACCTACCGCGCCCCGATCAAGGACATGCTGTTCGACATGCAGGCCCTGGCCGGCCTGCAGACGCTCGCCGAGCAGATCCCCGCGTTCGCCGACCACGGCCTGGACACCGCGCAGGCGGTGCTCGAGGAATCGGCCAGGCTGAACGAGGATGTGATCGCGCCGCTGAACGTCGAAGGCGACAGGAACCCGTCGTACTGGAAGAACGGCGAGGTCTTCGTGACGCCGGGCTTCAAGGCGGCGTTCAAGCAGTACGTCGAGGGCGGCTGGCAGGGGCTGCAGCATCCGGAGGCTTATGGGGGTCAGGCCTTGCCCAAGACGATCGGCGCGGCCTGCGGCGAGATCGTGCAGGCGGCCAATGTCAGCTTCGCGCTGTGCCCGCTGCTGACCGACGGCGCGATCGAAGCGCTGCTGGTCGCGGGCTCGGAGGAGCAGAAGCAGACCTTCATCCCGAAGCTGATCTCCGGCGAGTGGACCGGCACGATGAACCTGACCGAACCGCAGGCCGGCTCGGACCTGGCGATGGTGCGCACCCGCGCCGAGCCGCAGGGCGACGGCACCTACAAGGTCTTCGGCACGAAGATCTTCATCACCTGGGGCGAGCACGACATGGCGGACAACATCGTCCACCTGGTGCTCGCGCGCGTGCCGGGCGCGCCGGAAGGCGTGAAGGGCATCAGCCTGTTCCTGGTGCCGAAGTTCCTGGTGAACGCCGACGGCTCGCTGGGCGCGCGCAACGACGCGCACTGCGTGTCGATCGAGCACAAGCTCGGCATCAAGGCGAGCCCGACGGCCGTCCTTCAGTTCGGCGATCACGGCGGCGCGATCGGCACCTTGATCGGTGAAGAGAACCGCGGCCTCGAGTACATGTTCATCATGATGAACGCGGCCCGCTTCGGCGTCGGCGTGCAAGGCATCGCGGTGGCCGACCGCGCGTACCAGAAGGCGGTCGAGTACGCGAAGGACCGCGTGCAGTCGCGCCCGGTCGACGGTTCCGCATCCGGTCCGGCCGCGATCATCCACCACCCCGACGTGCGTCGCATGCTGATGACGCAGCGCGCGCTGGTCGAAGGCTGCCGCGCGATGGCGATCGACGCCGCCGCGGCCTACGACATGGCGCATCACCACGAGGATGCCGAGACCCGCAAGCAGGCGCAGGCCTTCTACGAGTTCATGGTGCCGCTGGTGAAGGGCTACAGCACGGAGATCAGCCTGGAGGTCACCTCGCTGGGCGTGCAGGTGCACGGCGGCATGGGCTTCATCGAGGAGACCGGGGCGGCGCAGTACTACCGCGACGCGCGCATCCTGCCGATCTACGAAGGCACGACGGCGATCCAGGCCAACGACCTGGTCGGCCGCAAGACGGTGCGCGACGGCGGCGCGTTCGCGCGCAGCGTGGCGGCGCAGGTCGAGGAGACCGAAGGCGCGCTGGCCGCGAACGGCAGCGCCGACGCGCAGGCGGTGCGCACGCAACTGGCGGCGGCCCGCGCGGCCTTCGTCGAGGTCGTCGACTTCATCGCGGCCAACGGCAAGGCCAGGCCGAATGCGGCCTTCGCCGGCTCGGTGCCTTACCTGATGGTGGGCGGCAACCTGATGGCGGGCTGGCAGCTGGCGCGCTCGCTGCTCGCCGCGCAGGAATTGAAGGCGACCGGCGAGGACGTCGCCTTCATGGACGCCAAGATCGCCACCGCGCGCTTCTACGCCGAGCACATCCTGCCCCGCTGCGCCGCGCAGCGCGACGCGATCGTGAACGGCGCGGACAGCGTGATGGCGCTGCCCGTCGACGCGTTCTAGACATCGCGGGACGCCGCGAGGCGTCCCGCCCCCGTCGCATCCAGATTCATCGAAGAGGAGACCCAGGTGGCACTTCCCCCCGCTGTTCAACACACTGCGCCTGCCGGTGATCGGCTCGCCGCTGTTCATCATCAGCAACCCCAAGCTGGTGATCGCGCAATGCAAGGCCGGCATCGTCGGCTCGATGCCGTCGCTCAACGCCCGCCCGGCGGAGCTGCTCGACGACTGGCTCGCCGAGATCACCGAGACGCTGGCCGCGCATGACCGCGCGCATCCGGAGTCGCCGGCCGCGCCGTTCGCGATCAACCAGATCGTGCACAAGAGCAACGACCGGCTCGAGCACGACATGGCCCTGTGCGCCAAGTACAAGGTGCCCATCGTGATCACGTCGCTGGGCGCGCGCGAGGACGTCAACGCCGCGGTGCACGGCTGGGGCGGCATCGTGCTGCACGACATCATCAACAACAAGTTCGCGAAGAAGGCGATCGAGAAGGGCGCCGACGGCCTGATCGCCGTGGCGGCAGGCGCCGGCGGCCATGCCGGGGTGAAGAGCCCGTTCGCGCTGATCCAGGAGATCCGCGAGTGGTTCGACGGCCCGCTGGCGCTGTCGGGCTCGATGGCCAGCGGCGACGCGATCCTCGCGGCGCAGGCGATGGGCGCGGACCTGGCGTACATAGGCTCGGCCTTCATCGCGACCGAGGAAGCGCGCGCTTCCGACGACTACAAGCAGATGATCGTCGAGAGCAACAGCGACGACATCGTCTACAGCAACCTGTTCACCGGCGTGCATGGCAACTACCTGAAGGGCTCGATCGTGAAGGCCGGACTCGATCCGGAGAACCTGCCCGAGAGCGACCCGACGAAGATGAACTTCGGCGGCACGGGCGCGAAGGCCTGGAAGGATGTCTGGGGCAGCGGCCAGGGCATCGGCGCGATCCGCGAGGTGCTGCCGGCCGGCGAGCTGGTGGCGCGCTTCGATCGCGAGTACCAGGCGGCGCGTCGACGCCTGGCGCTGGCCTGACAGCGCGAGACGCTTCCCGCAGCTCACGCCCCGCCTTGCGGGGCGTTTTCATTTCTGCGCTTCTCCACCAATCGGCACTTGCATCCCCCTTCGCCCCTCATCGCGTTGTGCTTCCGTTCACGGCTTGCGGGCAATGCCCCCTCATCCGGGGGTGGGCAAGCGCGCTCATCGCCCGAAGTGGGCGATTGATGGCTCCATTGATTTGCTAATCGAACGCTCGAGAGGTCCGTGGAGGCGCCGATCCGTTGAAAACTTCACGGCCCGATGATTTCATAACGTGAATGCTAATTTCGCATTGCTGAGTCGATAGACCTGAAATGTAAGCAGTGGTGTCATCTCCAGACATTCAGTCGTCAGGGAGAGCAAACAAATGAAATTGGCCGACGTTCGGATCGGGTCACGTCTTGCCGCGGCATTCGCGGTCGTCTTCGTGTTGCTGCTGGTCATCCTCGGGGTGGGGATCCGCGTGATCGACGGGGTCAACGCGACGATGGGGCGGGTGGTCGAGGACCGCTACGCGCTGATCGCGTTGACCACGCAGGTCAAGAGCGTGGGCGACCGCGGCGCGATCACCATCGGACGGCTGCTGCTGGCCGGCACGCCGGATGCGGCGAAGAAGTACATGGACGAGTACGCCGTCATCCGTCAGACCAACTCGGAGAACCTCGCCAGGCTCGAGAAGATGCTGGCGGACGACGAGAGCAAGCAGCTCTTCGCCGAGCAGTCGGCGGCGCGCAAGGACTACGGCGCGGTGGTGCGCAAGATCTTCGACCTGCTGGCCGCGGGCGACCGCGACGGCGCGATGGCGGTCTATCAGGATCAGATGGTGGGGCCGCAGGCGCGCTACTACGCGCTGATCGACAAGATGGTCGACTTCCAGGCCGCCCGCATGGCGGCGGACGTGGCCGAGGCCAATGAGCGCTCCCAGGGCGCCAAGCTCGACATGATCGTCGCGTCGGCCCTGGCGCTGCTGATGGGCGTGGCGACCGCGTTCTTCATCACGCGGTCGATCACGCAGCCGATCGAGGGCGCCATCGAGCTGGCCGAGCGCGTCGCCGCCGGCGACCTGACCTACCGGATCCGCGCCAGCGGCAAGGACGAGGTGGCGCGGCTGATGGCGGCGCTGCAGAACATGGTCGAGAACCTGCATCGCATCGTCACCGAGGTCCGCACGGGCGCGGACACGATCGCGAACGCGGCCCAGGAGGTTGCGCAGGGCAATCAGGATCTGGCGGCGCGCACTGAGCAGCAGGCCGCGGCGCTGGAGGAAACGGCGTCGGCGATGGAGCAGCTGACCGCATCGGTGCGGATGAGCGCCGACAACGCCGGCGAGGCCGACCGCTCGGCCTCGTCCGCGTCCGGCATCGCGACGCAGGGCGGCGAGGTGGTGGGCCAGGTCGTGCAGACGATGAGTTCGATCTCCGCGGCATCGCGCCGCATCGTCGAGATCATCGGCGTGATCGACGGCATCGCGTTCCAGACCAACATCCTGGCGCTCAACGCGGCGGTCGAGGCGGCGCGCGCGGGCGAGCAGGGCCGCGGCTTCGCGGTCGTGGCGTCGGAGGTGCGCAGCCTGGCGCAGCGCAGCGCGACGGCGGCCAAGGAGATCAAGCGGCTCATCGACGACTCGGTCTCGCAGGTCGAGGCCGGCGGCCGCATGGTCGAACAGGCCGGCCAGACGATGCAGCAGGTTGTGGGCAGCATCCGGCACGTGAGCCACATCGTGACCGAGATCAGCGCCTCCAGCCGCGAGCAGAGCGCCGGCATCGAGCAGGTCAATGCGGCGGTCGTGCAGATGGACGACTCGACGCAGAAGAACGCGTCGATGGTCGAGCAGAGCACCGCCGCCGCGCGCGCCCTGCAGGAGCAGGCGCATCAGCTCAACGACGCCGTGCGCGCCTTCGCGCTCTGAGGCCGCCGCGCGCGACGCATGAACGCGCCGTGATCGCGTCTTGAATCCGTGAGCGGCGGCCGAGCGCCGTCGCGTCAGGTTGGAGGGGACTGGAGACGGGACCGGCCGCAGAGCCGGAGGTCGCGCAGCCCGGGAGGATCCGACCGCCGACTGATCGACGGCCCGCGAGGGCCGCGAGGGATCGGCACAGGTGCCGCAGAGCGCCGGGGTCGCCCGGAGGCGTGACGAGCAGGGCTCATCCGAGCCGCGTCAGTCAACGTCAAGGGAGTCGACATGTCCGTGAACACCTCGTTCGGGCGCCACGCCTGGGCGCTCCGCTGCCGTTTCGATCGCGACACCGATCCGTCGGACGCGAGCGCTTCGCCGGCCGCCTCACCGTCTTCTTCACCGCGTCTGCGGCCCGGCATCGCCGCGCTGATCGACGCATTCCGCCGGCAGGGCCATCGCCACGCGCGGCTCGATCCGCTGGCCGGACCGCCGACCGCATCGGACGCCGGTGCATTCGACCTGTCGCGATTCGACCTCGCGGACGACGACGCTGTCGCCGAGGCGGGCGGCTCGGTGCTCGGCGTCGCGGACGCGCGGGCGCTTCGCCAGCGCTTGAGCGCGCTGTACTGCGGCGCCTTGACGCTCGACCTGAGCGCGGTGCGCGACGAGTCGCGCCGCTCGTGGTGGAGCGCGCGTTTCGAGTCGGACGATGCGCCGTTGTCCGCCGACGCGGCGCGCGCGCTGCTGCGCCGGCTCGCTCGCGTGGAGGGCTGGGAGCGTCATCTGGCGAATCGCTTTCCGCATGGCAAACGCTTCTCGCTCGAGGGCAACGAGGCGCTGCTGCCCTTGCTCGACGCCGTGCTGGAGGCTGGCGCGGCGCTGGGCGTCGACCAGGTGCTGATGGGCATGCCGCATCGCGGCCGTGTGAACGTGCTGGCCAACCTGCTGGGCCATCCCGTCGACGCGTTGATCGACTACTTCGAGCCCGCGCCGGCGCATCCCGAACGACAGCGCGACCTCGTCTATCACCTCGGCGGCACGTCGCGCGTGCAGACCGCGCACGGCGCCGTGCGCCTGCGACTGGCAAGCAACCCGTCGCACCTGCAGAGCGTCTATCCGGTCGTCGTCGGCATGGCGCGCGCGGCGCGCTCGGCGGCGGGTGAGCGGCCGGACCGGTGCATGGCCGTGATGATGCACGGCGACGCGGCCTTCGCCGGGCAGGGCGTGGTGATGGAGACGCTGGCGCTCGGCCTGAAGCCGGGCTACGAGGTGGGCGGCGTGATCCATGTCGTCATCAACAATCAACTGGGCTTCACCGAGCCGAACCCGATGGATGCGGGCGCGGCCCGCTACTGCACCGATGCGACGCGAGGCGTCGACGCGCCGGTGCTGCGCGTCCATGCCGACGATCCCGAGGCGGTGCTCCGCGCGCCGCGCGCCTGGCGGTCGACTACCGTGCGCGCTTCGGTACCGACGTGGTCATCGACCTGGTCGGGTACCGCCGCCTCGGTCATTCGGAGCACGACGTGCCGCAGCTCACCAGTCCCGCGCTGTACCGGCGCATGCCGGCGAAGCCGGGCGTGACCGCGTTGTATGCGAGGCGCCTGACCGCGGAGGGTCGTCTTCGCGAAGACGACGCAGCGGCTGTCGCCGCGCAGGTCGATGCCTTCGATCCGTCGCGACCGCTGGAAGGTGCCGCGCCGATCGCCGATGACGCGCCGCTGCGGCCGGAGGGGCACGCCCCCATCGGCGATCTGCATGACGTGCTGGAAGCGCTGGCGCAGGTGCCCGAAGGTTTCGAGCCGCACCCGCTGCTGCGCGATCAAGCCAGCCGCTGGCGCGGCATGGCCGATGACGCCCGCCGTCCCGCCGACTGGTGCACGGCCGAGACGCTCGCCTGGGCGCAGGTCCTGCGCGCGGGAACGGGCGTGCGGATCTCCGGCCTGGACGTGCAGCGCGGCACCTTCCTGCATCGGCATGCGGTGTGGCATCACCAACGGCGGGAGGTCGATGCCGGTGGCGGCCCGCCCATGGCGGCCGCGGGCAGGATGCGCGATCACACGTGCGATGACGTGCACGAGGACAAGCGCCTGAGCGAGCCCTCGACGTGGACGCCGTTGTCCCGCTTCGCCTCGGCGGGCGCGCGACTGGAGGTCGTCAACTCGCTGCTGGCGGAGGAAGCGGTCCTCGGCTTCGAGTATGGGCACAGCGTGCACGCGCGCGATGTGCTGACGGTGTGGGAGGCTCAGTTCGGCGACTTCGTCAATGGCGCGCAGGTCTACCTCGACCAGTACCTCAGCTCCGGCGAAGAGAAGTGGGGCGACACCTCGGCGCTGACGGTGCTGCTGCCGCATGGCTACGAGGGCGTGGGGCCGGAGCACTCGAACGGTTTCCTCGCGCGCATCCTGCAGCTGTGCGGCGCGGACAACCTGCGCGTCGCGATGCCGTCGACATCGGCCAGTACGCGGCGCTGCTGCAGCGCCAGGCGTTGGATCCGGTGCGCAAGCCGCTGATCGTGATGACGCCCAAGGCGGTGCTGCTGGCGGAGCCGCGCAGCCACACGCCGGTCGGCGTGCTCGCGGCCGGTCGCTTCGAGCCGGTGCTCGACGACGACACCCTCGACGAGGCACAGGCGGGTCGTGTACGCCGGGTCGTGCTGAGCAGCGGCAAGGTCCACTACGACCTGCTGAGCGCACGCCAGGCGATGGCCGGATCGCTCGCCGATCCGATGGCGGGCCCGACCGCGCTGGTGCGGGTCGAGCAGCTCTACCCGTTCCCGAGCGAGTCGCTGTCGGCCGTGCTGCGGCGGTACCCGCTCCTCGAGGAACTCGTCTGGACGCAGGAGGAAACGCGCAACCAGGGCGCGTGGCACTTCGTCCGCGACGAGCTCGAGGCGCTCCTGCCCGACGGCGCGTGGCTGTGCGAGGTCTCCCGCGCCGTGACCGCGGCGGGCGCCACGGCTTCGCCGGTGATCCATCGTTGGCAGCAGGCCGAGCTGGTCCGCCAGGCGCTCGTGCCGCAGACCGCCGTGCCGGGGCGCTCCCCAGCTCGTTCGTCCTGAACGACGAAGGCGGCATCGCGCATCGCACGGTGCCGCCTTCCAGGCGTGATCAGCGCCGGGGCGGCCGTTGTGGACGGCCGCCCCGCGTTCAACCCTCCGTCACTTGATCGTCGTGAACCGCGCTTCCGGCCGGTCGTCGGAGCGGTGCGGCGTCGTGACGCTCTTCTTCATCGCCCACGGGCGCACCTGGTGGTGCAGCGGGATGAAGAACACCTCGTCGCGGATGCGCACCAGGCCTTCCTTCAGCAGCGCGTTGCGCTTGGTCACGTCGCCCTCGACCTTCGCGGCGTCGATGATCTGGTCGAGCTTCGCGTCGCTCAGGCGGAAGTAGTTGCCGCTGCCGTCCGCGCCGCCGCTGCGCGTGCGCGCCAGCGACTGCATCGTGTACAGCGCGTCATAGGTCGGCACGCCCCAGCCGTACAGGAACAGCGGGTACTCGAAGGCCTGCAGCTTCGGGCTGAAGGTGCTGAACGACTCGGTCTGCAGCCGCGCCTTGATGCCGACCTTGCTCCACATCGACACCACCGCGAGGCAGATCTCCTCGTCGTTGACGTAGCGGTTGTTGGGGCAGTTCATCGGCACGTCGAAGCCGCTCGGATAACCGGCCTCCGCGAGCAGCTTCTTCGCGCGTTCGGCGTCGACCTTGGTCGGCACGTCGATGTCCGGCGCGTTGCCGTTCACGCCCGGCGCGACCATGATGCCGGCCGGTACCGACAGGCCGCGCATCGTCGCGCGCTTGATGGCCTCGCGGTCGATGGCCAGCGACATCGCCTCGCGCACGCGCTTGTCCTTGAACGGGTTCTTGCCCGTCACGCTGCTGCCCTTGAGCTGTTCGCTGCCCTGGTCCATGCCGATGAAGATCGTGCGGGTCTCGCTGCCCTCGGCGACGTTCAACTTCGGATCGGCCTTCAGCCGGCCGACGTCCTGCGTCGGGATGTCGGACAGCAGGTCCACGTCGCCCGACAGCAGCGCCGCGACGCGCGTCGGATCGGACTTGATCGGCGTGTAGATCACCTCGTCGACGTTGGTGGCGTTCTTCGCGTCCCACCAGTCCTTGTTCTGGACCATCGTGATGCGCTGGTCCGGTTGCCAGCCGGTGATCCGGTACGGCCCGGTGCCATTGGCATTGCGCGTCGCGTAGGTCTCTTCCTTGGCCTTGAAGTCCGGCAGGTTCAGCGCCTTGTTCTTCTCCGCCCAGGTCTTGCTCATGATGCGGAAGTCGACGAACTGGCGCAGCAGGATCGGGTTGGGCGCGGCCAGGATCACGTCGATGGTGTGGCTGTCGACCTTCTTGATTTCGGTGACCCCCGCCACGAACGGGTGCATGGTCCCCACCGGCTGCTTGATGCGCTGGAACGAGAACACCACGTCGTCCGCGGTGAACGGCGAGCCGTCGTGGAACTTCACGCCCTTGCGCAGCTCGAAGCGGACCTGCGTCGGGCTGATCTGCGTCCACTTCGTGGCGAGCGAGGGCTCGACCTGGTACTGGCGGTCGTAGCGCGTCAGGCCCTCATAGGCGTGCTGCGTGATCGCGTTCGTCGTGCTGTGGTTCTGCGAGTGCGGATCCAGCGTCAGCACGTCGTTCTGAGCGGCCCAGCGCAGCGGCGCCGCTTGGGCGATGCCGACCATCGCCGCGATGGCGGCGACGCAAAGGGCGGTGCGGGCGGATCGGATCGATCCGGAGTGATTCCTCGACATGAGCGGTAGCTCCCTTGGCAACGTCGTTAAGCAAACGTGAAGTCGCCTGGATGCTAGCTGCCGGGACCCTCGGCGGGAGGCCGATCCACCCTGGGGATTGCCCAGGGGAGGACCGGAAAATTCAGCCGCCGAGCAAGGACATCCGGGATCCGCTCATCAAACCGTCACTTGATCGTCGTGAACCGCGCTTCCGGCCGGTCGTTGGAGCGGTGCAGGGTCTGCAGGTTGGCGCGCATCGCCCACGGGCGCACCTGGTGGTGCAGCGGGATGAACAGGTACTGATCGCGCGTGCGCACCAGCGCATCGCGCAGGATCGCGTCGCGCTTGGCGGTGTCGATCTCGCTCTTGGCGGCATCGATCAGCTTGTCCAGGGCCGGGTCGCTGATCTTGGAGAAGTTGAAGCTGCCATCCGCACCGCCGCTGCGCGTGCGCGCGAGCGCCTGCAGCGCGTAGAGCGCATCGCGCGTGGACACGCCCCAACCCAGCATGTACAGCGGCGCCTCGAAGCGCTGGAACAGCTGGCTGTGCTGCGACATCGGCTGCGCGGTCAGGCGCGCCGTGACGCCGATCTTGCTCCACATCGACACGACGGCCAGGCAGATCTTCTCGTCGTTGACGTAGCGGTTGTCGGGGCAGTTCAGCGGCAGTTCGAAGCCGTTCGGATAGCCGGCGTCGGCGAGCAGCGTCTTCGCACGGGCCAGGTCGGGCTTGGCGGGCTTGTCCAGCGCGGCGTCGTAGCCGTTGACGCCGGGCGAGACCATCAGCGACGCCGGCACCGACAGGCCGCGCATGATGCTGCGCTTGATCGCCTCGCGGTCGATGGCGATGGAGAGCGCCTCCCGGACGCGGATGTCCTTGAACGGGTTCTTGCCCTTGACCGAGGCGCCGCGCAGCTCCTCGCTGCCGAGGTCCATCGCGAAGAAGATGGTGCGGGTCTCGGGCCCTTCGATCGACTTGAGCTTCGCATCGGCCTTCACCGCGGCGACGTCCTGGGTCGGCACCTCGGTCAGCAGGTCCACGTCGCCCGAGGTGAGCGCCGCGACGCGCGTCGGATCCGACTTGATCGGGATGTAGCTGACCTCGGTGATGTTGCCCTTGTTCTTGTCCCACCAGGCCTTGTTGATCGTCATCGAGACCTTCTGGTCCGGCTGCCACGAGAGGATCTCGTACGGGCCGGTGCCGTCGGTGTGGCGGCTGGCGTAGTTCTCGTCCTTGGCCTTGTAATCGGCCATCTGCGTCGCCTTGTTCTTCTCGGCCCAGACCTTGCTCATGATCCGGAAGTCGACCAGGTTGCGCAGCAGGATGGGCTGCGGCGAGTCGAGGATCAGATCGACGGTGAAGTCGTCGACCTTCTTGATCTCCTTGATGCCGGTGACGTAGATCTGCATCGTGCCCTGCGGCTGGCGGATGCGGTCGAAACTGAAGATCACGTCGTCCGCGGTGAAGGGCGAACCGTCGTGGAACTTCACGCCCTTGCGCAGCTCGAAGCGGACCTGCGTCGGGCTGATCTGCGTCCACTTCGTGGCCAGGCAGGGCTCGATCTCCCACTGCTCGTTGTAGCGGGTCAGGCCTTCGTAGGCGTGCTGCAGGATGGCGCTCGTGGTGGTGTGGTCCTGCGAATGCGGATCCAGCGTCAGCACGTCGTTCTGCGCGGCCCAGCGCAGCGGCACGGCCTGCGCGCCGGGCGCGGCGGCGAGCGCGCCGAACGCGATCGTCAGGGACAGACTCATGCGGGCGCGCACGGATCGGGACGCTTTCGGGAAGCGGGATGTCGGGAGGCAGGACATGGGCGGACTCCGATGAAGCCTGGGCAGGCGATGCCCGGCGCATGCTATGCCCGACGGGGGCAGGCGTCGCCTAGCGCTTCTCCGGAGATGAGGGAGAAGACACCGTGGACGAGGGGGCCGTCGTTGGCTCGATGTCGGCGTCGCAGCCGATGCCGGCCGCGATCATGCGTCGCGCATAGCGGCGGATCAGGCGATTGACGAGCCCGTCCGGCCGGAGTGTTCGCCACCCGACATAGCGCGTCGGATGCGCCAGCATGCCGCATCGGTACTGCTGGTCTTCCCCGGACCACTGCAGCGCGCGGCAGGCGCCTTCGCGCTTCAGGCTCACGAGCATCCCGAGCGGGCAAGGCTCGGCCAGGCAGCACACGCCGCAGCCGTTGCACGGTTGGCCGAGGGCGGGTTTGGGTGGCGCTTCCGGATGGATCCAGATGACGCTGCCTGATCGGGAGGACATGCACCACTGTAGACGGGGTTGATCCGTGTCCTTCACGGCCGCATTACGTAGACTCGACGTCCCCCTTGCCGGGGAAGACCTTACCGAGGAAGACATATGAAGAAGTTCTCTCTGAAACTGCTGGTGCTCGTCGCCGGTTTCGCGGCGCTGGGCAGCCAGGCGCAGGAGCGCGTGCGCATCGGCTTCATGAGCCCGGTCACCGGGCCGCAGGCCGGCTACGGCATCGACAACCGCGACGGCGCCGCGCTCGCCATCAAGGAACTGAACGCGAAGGGCGTGAAGGTGGGGGGCAAGCCGGTCGTGTTCGAACTCGACGTCAACGACGACGTGGCCGATCCGCGCCAGGGCGTGCAGGTGGCGCAGGCGCTGGTCGACAAGAAGATCAGGTTCGTGCTCGGCCCGTACAACTCGGGCGTGACGATGCCGGCCTCGCGCGTGTTCTCCGACGGCGGCGTGATCGTGCTGACGGTGGCGTCCAACCCCCGCATCACGCAGCAGCCCAACCAGTCCAACCTGTTCCGCATCGGCGCCACCGACAACCAGCTCGGCGCGAAGATGGCCGTCTACGCGGCGCAGGACCTGAAGGTGAAGACGGTCGCCGTCATCGACGACCGCACGGCCTACGGCCAGGGCGTCGCGCAGGAGTTCACCGCCCAGGCGACCAAGCTCGGCATCAAGGTCGTGTCCAAGGAGTTCACCAACGACAAGGCGACGGACTTCAGCAGCATCCTGACCGCCGTGAAGGCTGCCAAGCCCGACGCCGTGTTCTACGGCGGCTACTCGGCGCAGGGCGGCCCGATGCTGCGTCAGATGCGCGGCCTCGGCATCACGGTGCCGCTGCTGGGCGGCGACGGCATCTGCTCGTCGGAGACCGCCACGCTGTCGCAGATCGCGAACGACCTGAACACCTACTGCACGCAGGGTGGCGCGCTGATCGACCGCAGTGCCAAGGGCAAGCAGTTCCTGGACAAGTACAAGGCCGAGTTCAAGCGCGATCCGTTGACCTACGCCGCGTCGTTCTACGACGGCGCCTACCTGCTGGCGGGCGCCATGGAAGCGGCGCAGTCCACCGATCCGAAGAAGGTCGGCGAACATCTGGCGAAGTCGACCTACGTTGGCGTGGCCGGCGAGTACGCCTACGACGACAAGCACGACCTGAAGTCGTCCGCCGTCACGGTGTTCACGCTCAAGGGCAAGGACGTGGTGCCGCTGAAGAGCCTCTAAAAACGCCTCTTGCTCCCTCTCCCGCTTGCGGGAGAGGGCAGGGGTGAGGGATCCCTGGGGTCAGGTCTTGACGCCCAGCTCCCGCAGCCGCTCTTCCAGGTACTCATGCGCCGTGTAGCGGTCCGACAGGACCACGTCCTCGCGCGGATGCAGGAACAGCGGCAGCGAGACGCGGCTCTTCTTGGCGCCTTCGCCGGTCGGGTTGACCACGCGGTGCTGCGTCGACGGGTAGTAGCCCTGCGAGGCTTCCTGCAGCATGTCGCCGATGTTGATGATCAGCATGCCGAAGTCGCCGGGCACGTCGACCCACTCGCCATCCTTGCCCTGGACCTGCAGGCCAGGCTCGTTGGCGGCCGGCAGGATGGTCAGCAGGTTGATGTCGCCGTGCGCCGCGGCGCGCAGCGAACCCGCCGGCTCGTTGCCGGTCAGCGGCGGGTAGCGCAGCACGCGCAGCAGCGTCAGCCGGCTGTCCTTGATCATGTTGGACAAGGGCTCGCGATAGTTCTTCGCGATGTCGGCCGGGGTGTGCCGCTCCACCCACGACAGCAGCTCCGCCGCCAGATCGTTGGCGATGCGGTAGTAGCGCATCGCGTCGTCCTTCAGCGCCGCCGGGATCCTTCCCCACGGGTAGATGTGGAAGTACTCCTTGATGTCCTTCTGCGCGTGGCCCTTGGCGGTCTCCGAGATCTCGGTGGAGAAGTAGCCGTCCTGGGTCTCCTTGGAGAACGCCAGCGCGTGCTTCTCGGTCCCGTTGAAGTAGCCGAGCCAGTCGGCGTAGATCTTCTCGACCAGTTCCTGGGGCAGGGGGTGATTCACCAGGACGCCGAAGCCTGTCTCGTGCAGGGAGCGGGTGAATTGCTCGGCCGCATCCGCGGCGCGGTAGTCGACGACTCGAACTTGCATGTGGGATCTCCTGTGTCCCGGGCAGTCCGCCATTCAATCTCGGGGCGGTACGCCAACCGGCAGTCTACTGCGTTGAGTTGGCTGTTCGCAAACGTTTGTAGGCCGTGAGGATCCGTTCGCTTGATCCATGTCATGGACGGGGTGCACAGGAAGTGGGCGATCCCGCAACAGCACGGGTTCCAGCGTGGTGCTACAGTCCTGCGCTTGTGACTTCAGGTCCTTCCCGTACCCCTTTTCTGGCAACAGCAAAGGCGGGTCGCAATCCGCCAACCGGTCAAGCCGTGTCGCGGAAGGTTCATAACCAGCCGATAGCTCCGGAAGCCGGGGCAGAGGTGAGCGAAAGATGATGCAGCAATACAGCTCGAACTCCTATCTGTTCGGGGGCAATGCTCCCTACGTCGAGGAGATGTACGAGCAGTACCTCGACAACCCGGGCGCCGTGCCCGACAACTGGCGCGCCTACTTCGACGCCCTGCAGCACGTCCCCGCGGTGGACGGCAGCGACAAGCGCGACGTCCCGCACGCCCCCGTCGTCGAGTCCTTCGCGCAGCGCGCCAAGGCCAACGCGCTCAACAACAAGGTGTCCTCCGCCGAGCTCGAAGTGGCCGGCAAGCAGGTGCACGTCCAGTCGCTGATCGCCGCGTATCGCACGCTCGGCTCGCGCTGGGCCGACCTGGACCCGCTCAAGCGCACCGAACGCGCCAAGATCGCGGAACTGGAACCCTCGTCCTACGGCCTCACCGAAGCCGACATGGACCGGACCTTCAGCGCCACGAACACCTATTTCACCAAGGCCGAGCGCATGACCCTGCGCGAGATCGTGCAGGCCTTGCGTGACACCTACTGCGGCTCCGTCGGCGCCGAGTTCATGCACGTCACCGAGCCGACCGAGAAGCGCTGGTGGCAGGAGCGCCTGGAGGCGATCCGCAGCAAGCCGACCTACACGGCCGAGAAGAAGCAGCAGATCCTGGAGCGCCTGACGGCCGCCGAAGGCCTGGAGCGCTACCTGCACACGAAGTACGTCGGCCAGAAGCGTTTCTCGCTGGAAGGCGGCGAGAGCTTCATCGTCTCGATGGACGAGCTGGTGAAGTGCGCCGGCGTCCGCGGCGTGCAGGAGATCGTGATCGGCATGGCCCACCGCGGCCGCCTGAACGTGCTGGTGAACACCCTGGGCAAGATGCCCAAGGACCTGTTCGCCGAGTTCGACCACACCGCCCCGGAAGACCTGCCCTCGGGTGACGTGAAGTACCACCAGGGCTTCTCCAGCGACGTGACCACCCCCGGCGGCCCCGTCCACCTGAGCCTGGCCTTCAACCCGTCGCACCTGGAGATCGTGAACCCGGTCGTCGAGGGCTCGGTCAAGGCGCGCATGGACCGTCGCGGCGACAAGACCGGCGAGCAGGTGCTGCCCGTGCTGGTGCACGGCGACGCGGCCTTCGCCGGCCAGGGCGTCGTGATGGAGACGCTGGCGCTGGCGCAGACGCGCGGCTACTACACCGGCGGCACCGTCCACATCGTCATCAACAACCAGATCGGCTTCACCACCAGCGACCCGCGCGACACGCGCTCGACGCTGTACTGCTCCGACGTCGTCAAGATGATCGAGGCCCCGGTGCTGCACGTGAACGGCGACGATCCGGAAGCGGTCGTGCTGTGCACGCAGCTGGCGCTGGACTATCGCCAGCAGTTCAAGAAGGACGTCGTCGTCGACATCGTCTGCTTCCGCAAGCTGGGCCACAACGAGCAGGACACGCCGGCGCTGACGCAGCCGCTGATGTACAAGACCATCGCCAAGCATCCGGGCACCCGCAAGCTGTACGGCGAGAAGCTGGTGGCCCAGGGCGTGCTGGACGCCGACGGCCCGGACGGCATGGTCAAGGCCTTCCGCGCCGCGATGGACGAAGGCCGTCACACCGTCGACCCGGTGCTGACCAACTTCAAGAGCAAGTACGCGACCGACTGGACCCCGTTCCTCGGCAAGAAGTGGACCGACAGCTGCGACACCGCGCTGCCGGTGGCCGAGTGGAAGCGCCTGGCCGAGAAGGTCACCACGCTGCCCGGCAACTTCAAGGCTCACACGCTGGTGGAGAAGGTCATCGCCGACCGCGCGGCCATGGGTCGCGGCGACATCAACGTCGACTGGGGCATGGGCGAGCACATGGCCTTCGCCTCGCTGGTGGCCTCGGGTTACCCGATCCGCCTGTCCGGCGAAGACTGCGGCCGCGGCACGTTCACGCACCGCCACGCGGTGCTGCACGACCAGAACCGCGAACGCTTCGACGAAGGCATCTACATCCCGCTGCAGAACGTCGCGGAAGGCCAGGCCCCGTTCGTCGTGATCGACTCGATCCTGTCGGAAGAGGCCGTGCTGGGCTTCGAATACGGCTACGCCGCCGCCGACCCGCACACGCTGACCATCTGGGAAGCGCAGTTCGGCGACTTCGTGAACGGCGCGCAGGTCGTCATCGACCAGTTCATCGCCTCGGGCGAAGTGAAGTGGGGCCGCTCCAACGGCCTGACGATGATGCTGCCGCACGGCTACGAAGGCCAGGGCCCCGAGCACAGCTCGGCCCGGCCTGGAGCGCTTCATGCAGCTGGCCGCCGACAACAACATGCAGATCGTCCAGCCGACGACGGCGTCGCAGATCTTCCATCTGCTGCGTCGCCAGATGCTGCGCATGTTCCGCAAGCCGCTGGTCATCCTGACGCCCAAGTCGCTGCTGCGCGCCAAGGACGCCACGTCCCCGGTCAGCGAGTTCACCAAGGGTGAGTTCCGCACCGTCATCGGCGAGACGAGCGCCGAGATCGACGCGAGCAAGGTCAAGCGCGTGATCGCCTGCTCCGGCAAGGTGGCCTACGACCTGATCAAGGCCCGTGGCGACAAGAAGGATGTCGCGATCATCCGCGTCGAACAGCTGTATCCGTTCCCGCACAAGGCGTTCGCGGCCGAACTCAAGAAGTACCCGAACCTCGCCGAGATCGTGTGGTGCCAGGACGAGCCGCAGAACCAGGGCGCCTGGTTCTTCGTGCAGCACTACATCCACGAGAACATGGCCGACGGCCAGAAGCTCGGATACGCGGGCCGTCCCGCCTCGGCCTCGCCGGCCGTCGGCTACGCCCACCTGCACCAGGAACAGCAGAAGGCGCTGCTGGAGCAGGCCTTCGGGAAACTGAAGGGTTTCGTGCTGACCAAGTGAGTCATTGCGGACGCCGCGCGCCGCAATGACACCGGCGCCGGGGACGGGCACAAGCTCCCCGGCGACCGGCAGGCGCAAGGCTCCGGTTTACTGAAAAACCGAGAGAAAAAACATCATGGCAATCGTTGAAGTCAAAGTCCCCCAGCTGTCCGAATCGGTCGCCGAAGCGACCCTGCTCCAGTGGAAGAAGAAGCCCGGCGACGCCGTGGCCATCGATGAGATCCTGATCGAGATCGAGACCGACAAGGTCGTGCTCGAAGTGCCGGCACCGTCCGCCGGCGTGCTGGCCGAACTGGTCGTCGGCGACGGCGGTACCGTCACGTCGGACCAGGTCATCGCCAAGATCGACTCCGAAGGCAAGGCCGGTGCCGCGGCTCCGGCCGCCGCCGCCGCTCCGGCACCCGCTGCTGCCGCCGCCGCTCCGGCCGCCGCTGCCGCCTCGTCGGACAGCAAGGCCGGCATCGCGATGCCCGCCGCCGCGAAGATCATGGCCGACAACAACCTGCCCGCCGGCTCGGTGTCCGGCACCGGCAAGGATGGCCGCGTGACCAAGGGCGACGTGCTGGGCGCGATCGAAGGCGGCGCCAAGCCGGCCGCGATCCCCGCGCCGGTGCAGGCCCCGGCCGCTCCGGCCAAGGCGCCGCTGCAGGCCGTCGCCGCGCCCGTGTCCGCCAACCTGGGCGACCGTCCGGAACAGCGCGTGCCGATGAGCCGCCTGCGCGCCCGCATCGCCGAGCGCCTGCTGCAATCGCAATCGACCAACGCCATCCTGACCACGTTCAACGAAGTGAACATGGCCCCGGTGATGGAGCTGCGCAAGAAGTTCCAGGACAGCTTCACCAAGGAACACGGCACGAAGCTCGGCTTCATGAGCTTCTTCGTGAAGGCCGCCGTGCACGCGCTGAAGAAGTACCCGGTGCTGAACGCCTCGGTCGACGGCAACGACATCGTCTATCACGGCTACTTCGACATCGGCATCGCCGTCGGCTCGCCGCGCGGCCTGGTCGTGCCCATCCTGCGCAACGCGGACCAGATGAGCTTCGCCGACATCGAGAAGAAGATCGCCGAGTTCGGCAAGAAGGCCCAGGAAGGCAAGCTCGGCATCGAAGAGATGACCGGCGGCACCTTCTCGATCTCCAACGGCGGCACCTTCGGCTCCATGCTGTCGACGCCCATCATCAACCCGCCGCAATCGGCCATCCTGGGCGTGCACGCGACCAAGGACCGTGCCGTCGTCGAGAACGGCCAGATCGTGATCCGTCCGATCAACTACCTGGCGATGTCCTACGACCACCGCATCATCGACGGCCGTGAAGCCGTGCTGGGTCTCGTGGCCATGAAGGACGCGCTGGAAGATCCGGCTCGCCTCCTGTTCGACATCTAAGCCAAGGACGATCGACACATGAGCAAGCAATTCGACGTCGTCGTCATCGGCGGCGGCCCCGGCGGCTACATCGCGGCGATCCGCGCGGCGCAACTGGGCTTCAACACGGCCTGCATCGACGAGTGGAAGAACGACAAGGGCGGTCCCGCCCTGGGCGGCACCTGCACCAACGTCGGCTGCATCCCGTCCAAGGCCCTGCTGCAGTCGAGCGAACACTTCGAGCACGCCGGCCACGGCTTTGCCGACCACGGCATCTCGATGAACGACCTGAAGATCGACATCGCCAAGATGATCGGTCGCAAGGACGCCGTCGTGAAGCAGAACAACGACGGCGTGCAGTACCTGTTCAAGAAGAACAAGGTCACGTTCTTCCACGGCCGCGGCTCGTTCGTGGCGGCGAAGGACGGCGCTTACGAGCTGAAGGTCGCCGGCGCCGCCGAGGAGACCATCACGACCAAGCACGTGATCGTCGCCACCGGCTCCAACGCCCGCCAGCTGCCGGGTGCCCCGTTCGACGAGACCAACATCCTGTCCAACGACGGCGCGCTGCGCATCCCGGCCGTGCCGAAGAAGCTGGGCGTGGTCGGTTCCGGCGTCATCGGCCTGGAAATGGGCTCGGTGTGGCGCCGCCTGGGCGCCGAGGTGACGATCCTGGAAGCGCTGCCCGCCTTCCTGGGCGCCGCCGACGAGTCCGTCGCCAAGGAAGCCGCCAAGGTCTTCAAGAAGCAGGGCCTGAACATCGAGCTGGGCGTGAAGATCACCAGCGTCGAGAACGGCAAGGACGGCGTGGCCGTGAAGTACACGGATGCCAAGGGCGGCGAGCAGACGCTGGCGGTCGACAAGCTGATCGTCTCGATCGGCCGCACGGCCAACACCATCGGCCTGAACCCCGAAGCCGTGGGCCTGAAGCTCGATGAGCGCGGCGCCGTGATCGTCGACGACGAGTGCAAGACCAACCTGCCCAACGTGTGGGCCATCGGCGACGTCGTGCGCGGTCCGATGCTGGCGCACAAGGCCGAGGAAGAAGGCGTTGCCGTGGCCGAGCGCATCGCCGGCCAGCACGGTCACGTCAACTTCAACACGATCCCGTGGGTCATCTACACGAGCCCCGAGATCGCGTGGGTCGGCAAGACCGAACAGCAGTTGAAGGCGGACGGCGTGGCCTACAAGGCGGGCCAGTTCCCGTTCCTGGCCAACGGCCGCGCGCGCGCGCTGGGCGACACGACCGGCTTCGTCAAGTTCCTGGCCGACGCCAAGACCGACGAGATCCTGGGCGTGCACATCATCGGCCCGATGGCCTCGGAGCTGATCGCCGAGTCCGTGGTCGCGATGGAGTTCAAGGCCTCGGCCGAGGACATCGCCCGCATCTGCCACGCGCACCCGTCGCTGAGCGAAGCGACCAAGGAAGCGGCCCTGGCCATCGACAAGCGCACGCTGAACTTCTGAGCTCCGGCTCGAAGCGCATCGGACGCATGAACGGAAGGGGCGGCGCGAGTCGCCCCTTTTTCCATCTTGTCCGCGCTGCGCAGGTTCCCTGATCTGAACGTCTCGAACGCCGCCGCTTGACCACCGCATGACTACCGTTACCGAGCTCTACCACCAGACCCTCGCCGAACGCGGCTACACCGCCGACGCCGCGCAGCTGCGCGCCGTCGCCTCGCTGCAGCGCTGCCAGGACGAATGGGCCGACTACAAGGCGCGGCGCTCCAATGCGGTGACCAAGTTCCTCGTGCGGCCGCCCCTGCCGCGCGGCGTGTACATGTTCGGCGGCGTCGGCCGCGGCAAGAGCTTCCTGATGGACTGCTTCTTCCAGGCCGTGCCGCTGACGCGCAAGACCCGGCTGCACTTTCACGAGTTCATGCGCGAGGTCCATCGCGAGCTGCAGGAACTCAAGGGCATCCAGGATCCGCTGGACGAGCTCGGCAAGCGCATCGCGCGGCGCTTCCGGCTGATCTGCTTCGACGAGTTCCACGTCGCCGACGTCACCGACGCGATGATCCTGTACCGGCTGCTCGACGCGCTGTTCAAGAACCGCGTGTCGATCGTGACGACGTCCAACTTCCATCCGGACGGGCTCTACCCGAACGGGCTGCACCGCGACCGCATCCTGCCGGCGATCGAGTTGCTGAAGCAGAACCTGGAAGTCATCAACGTCGACAACGGCACCGATTACCGGCAGCGCTCGCTCGAGCATGTCGAGCTCTATCACACACCGCTGAACGCGCAGACCGAGGCGGCGCTGACGACGGCCTTCGAATCACTGGCCGAGGCGCGTGACGAGGCCCCGATCCTGCACATCGAGCACCGCGAGATCCGCTCCCGGCGCCGCGCCGGCGGCGTGGTGTGGTTCGACTTCTCGGAGCTCTGCGGCGGGCCACGCTCGCAGAACGACTACCTGGAACTGGCGACGCAGTTCCACACGATCATCCTGTCCAACGTGCCGGCGATGCCGCCACGGCTGGCCAGCGAGGCGCGCCGCTTCACGCTGCTGGTCGACGTGCTGTACGACCGGCGCGTGAAGCTGATCATCTCCGCGGCCGTTCCGGCGGAGCAGCTGTACACCGAGGGCCCGCTGGCGCACGAGTTCCCGCGCACCGTGTCGCGGCTGCAGGAGATGCAGTCGAAGGAATACCTGGAGCTCGAGCGTCGCGACGTCGATACCCGGTTGACCTGACCCCTGCTCCTGCGCGTCCACGCCCATCCCCACTCGCGGTTCCCTCCGATTGGGGTGTAGGGAAGTCACCGGCGGGCGTGTCACTGGAACGAGCGTCGCCGGATGCGATGATCACGTCCATGACTTTCCGCCCAGTCCTTGTTCTCCTGCCGATGGCGCTGTCGGGCATGGCTGCCTCGACGGCCGTCTGCGCGGCGGAGATGACCCGCGCCGAGATCGGCGCCGCCCGCGCGCGCATCGAGCAGACCTACCAGGCCAAGGTCCGCGAGTGCAACCAGCGTTTCGTCGTCACCGGCTGCCTGGAAGACGCCCGCGACGAACGCATCCGCCAGCTGCGACCGCTGGACCACGCCGAACACCAGGTCAATGCCGAGGAGCGCCAGCGTCGCAGCGCCGCCGCGCGCGAGCGCGTCCAGCAGAACGAGCGCGAGGCGGCCAAGGACGAAGCCCGGCGCAAGACCGAATCGGTGCGGGAAGCGGCTCAGCCGGCATCGGCGCCGACGGTGCCGGGGGCGCGTACACCGCGCGCCAATCCGGAACTGCATCAACGCCGCGAGGCCAAACTGGATGCCGAGGCGAAGGCCGAGGCGGCCAAGCGCCGCGAGGCCGCCGCGGAGCGCCGTCAGAAGGCGTTGGACCGCCAGCGCAAGGCCGGTGAGCAGCAACTGCGCTCGGCGGGGAAGGCGGCCTCCGCGGCGTCCGCGCCGGTCGGCAAGAACACGAAGCCGCCCGCGGCCCATCTGCCGACGCCGTCAGCCTCCGACATCCGCGCGTTGCCCAAGCCCTGAAGCGTCGAAGCGGGGGGGGCGTCATCCGATCCCCCGCGCCGCTCAATGCAAAACGCCGGTCGCGAGACCGGCGTTCTTCATGGCGAGGCGGGGAGGGCGCCCGCCCGGCGTCACTCGAGCGGATCCACCCGCACGATCGCCAGCGACAGGTTGTCGCCAGTGCCCTTGGCGCGCTGGCGCGCCTTGTTGACCAGCAGCTCGGCGCCGTCGCGCGGCGGCAGGCTGTGCATCACCGTGCCGAGCTCGGCCGGCGAGAAGTAGTGCCACAGCCCGTCGCTGCAGCACATCAGCGTGTCGCCGTGCTCCAGGTGCTCGATGTAGGACTCGACCGGCGTCGGTTCCTGCACGGTGCCCAGGCAGGCGGTCAGCAGGTTCGACTGCGGATGGACCAGCGCTTCGTCCTCGGTGATCTGGCCTTCGTCGACCAGGCGCTGCACGTAGGACTGGTCCAGCGACCGCGTCACCATGTTGGGGCCGCGGAAGTGGTAGATCCGCGAGTCGCCGGTATGGATCCAGAAGCAGCGCCGGTCCGACGTCAGCAGGTAGGCGGCCAGCGTGCTGTGCGGCTCCTCCTCGGCCGAGATCGCCGTCAGGCGGATCATCAGGTGGGCTTCGGACACGATCTGGCGCAGCAGCTCGGATTCGTCCTCCTCCCCGGGGACGAAACGTTCGAACAGTTGCTGGGCGGTGAGGATGACCTGGTCGGCGGCCTTGCGGCCGCCGCTCTTGCCGCCCATGCCGTCGGCGACGATGCCGAGCACGCAACCGCTCTGTCTGGGATGGGCGATGACCTGGACCTGATCCTGCTGGTACAGACGATCGCCGCGATGGATGCCGGTGGCGGCGCTGAGGCGATAGCCTGGGGTGTTGCGACTCATCCCAAAACTATAATCGTCCGGCTCGGCTTCCCGGTCGGGTGGTTCCCCGTTTATGGATGAACAACTTCACTCTCCAGCGCGCCGTCTGATTGAACTTCGCATCGCCCATGCGGAGTTGGACGGCCGTATCGACGCATTGATGGGCGCCGTGCGCGCCGACGTCGTCGCGGACATCAGTCCGGTTCCGGCCATCGGGGCCATCGCGGCGATCGCTGGCGAGCTGGCCCTGCCGCCCGTCGACGAACTGACGCTGCGCCGGTTGAAGAAGCAACGCCTGGCGCTGCGCGACGAGATCGCGCGGCTCGAACGGGCCAGCGATCCCGATGAGCCGGCCTGACCGACACGATCCCGCCATCAACGACTCGACCGACCACTCCTCCGAGGATTCGACCGACGATCTGATGGCTGACGCTCCCTGGGGCGCGGCCGAGGCGTCGCCGGTGCTGGCGGCGTCCCGCGCCCGCGCGGCGGCCGAGGAGCTCCGCCCGGGTGAGCTGGAACAGTCGGTGATCGCCGCGTTCGACACGGGCGGTCCGCTGTCACGACATGGCCCCGGCTATGCGCCCCGAGCGCCTCAGCAGCGCATGGCGCTGGCCGTCGCGCAGGCGATCGCCGGGCGCGACACGCTGGTCGTCGAGGCCGGCACCGGCGTCGGCAAGACCTTCGCGTACCTGGTGCCGGCGCTGCTCAGCGGCGGCCGCACGCTGATCAGCACGGCGACGAAGAGCCTGCAGGACCAGCTCTTCATGCGCGACCTGCCGCGGCTGCTGGACACCTTCGCGCTGCCGCTGCGCGCCGCGTTGCTGAAGGGGCGAGGGAGTTACCTCTGCTTGCACCGGCTGCAGCAGGCGCGCCACAGTGCGGAACTGCCTGATCGACGCGCCGTCGCGCAACTCGCGCGCATCGAGCGATGGGCGATGACGACGCACACCGGCGACTTCGCGGAGATCGACGGCATGGACGAGCGCTCGCCGGTGATCCCGATCGTCAGCTCGACGCGCGACAACTGTCTGGGCACCGACTGCCCGTCCTACCGCGACTGCCACGTCGTGAAGGCACGGCGCGAGGCGATGGAGGCGGATCTGGTCGTCGTGAACCACCACCTGTTCTTCGCCGACCTGGTGCTGCGCGACAGCGGCGTCGCGGAGCTGCTGCCCAGCGTCGAAGTCGCGATCTTCGACGAGGCGCATCAACTCCCCGAAGCCGGTCTGAACTTCCTGGGCCGTCTGCTGGGCAGCGCCCAGCTGTTCGACTTCGGACGCGACATGCTCGCGCAAGGCCTGGCACATGCGCGCGGGCTGCAGGAGTGGCAGGCCATCTCCGGCGGCGTCGAGCGCGCGGCCCGTGCGCTGCGGCTGGCCTGTGCCGGCGGACGCGAACTGCGTGGCGTGCTCAAGCTGCGCTGGAGCGAGTGTTCGGGCCGCGCCGATTTCGAAGAGGCGCTGGTGCAGGTCACGCAGGCGATCGAGCTCAGCGTGGACGCTCTTGCGACGGTGATGGAAGTCGGGCCGGACCTCGTGCGCCTGCACGAGCGCGCGGTCGAGCTCTACAAGACGGCGCAGCTGTTCGCGCGGGCGCCGGATCCGGGCGCGGTGCGCTGGGTCGATGTCGGCACGCACCAGGTCCGCCTGATGGAATCGCCGCTGGACATCCGCGAGGCGATGCAGGAAGCGCTCGCCAGCACGCCCAAGGCCTGGGTGTTCACGTCGGCCACGCTGGGCGAGGACGACGCGCTCACCTGGTTCACCGAGCCCGCCGGTCTGGGGCAGGCGCGCACGCTGCGTGTCGGCAGCCCGTTCGACTACGCGTCACACGCGCGGCTCTACGTGCCCAAGCATTTCCCGAAGCCCTCGGAGCCCGACCATGGCGAATCGGTGGGCTGGCTCGGCGCGCGCCTGGCGGCGCGACTCGGCGGTCGCACCTTCATCCTGACGACGACGCTGCGTCAGCTGCAGACGGTGGCCGACGTGCTGCGCCAACGCTTCGAGGAAGGCGGCCATCGCATCGAGGTGCTGGTGCAAGGCACGATGCCGAAGCGACAGCTGCTGCAGCAGTTCGTCGATCAGCCGGCGTCGGTGCTGGTCGGCTCGGCGAGTTTCTGGGAAGGCATCGACGTGCCCGGCGACGCGTTGCAATGCGTGCTCATCGACAAGCTGCCGTTCCCGCCGCCGAACGATCCGCTGGTCGAAGCCCGCGTCGCGCGCCTGGAGTCCGAGGGCCGCAACCCCTTCATGGAGTACTTCGTCGCCGAGGCCGCGATCGCGCTGAAGCAGGGCGCCGGCCGCCTGATCCGCACCGAGACCGACCGCGGCCTGCTCGTCGTCTGCGATCCGCGCCTGGCCGGCTCGCACTACGGCAAGCGCCTGCGCGAGGCGCTCCCTCCGATGACGCAGGTACCCGACGAGACGACGGCGCAGGCCTGGCTCGCCGAGCTGAAGGCTTCCCACGACGCCTGAACGAAACAGCCCGCTCAAGAGCGGGCTGCAGTTTGAGGGCGCCGAGATCTGGTGGGCTGAAGCTTGCCAGACTAGGCGCGAGGGGCCGCCGCATAGCAGCGCTATGCAAGGCCCCGAGCAACGACGTATGGCGAGCTTCAGCCCACCAGATCAGCTCACCAGATGACCCACCAAGCCCTGTCTTTAGGTTTGGCCTTGCCAGTCGTCAGGTAATAACTGTCCGGGAAGCTTGCCTGCAGCACGCGGCGGCTGTCATCGCGCAGCTGTTCCAGGCCGAGCTTGTCATAGCTCTGCACCATCAGGAACAGCGCCTCTTCCAGCGCGGGTGCGTTCTGGAATTCCATCAACGCGGCCTGCCCACGGTTCGCCGCCGCGAGATACGCGCCGCGGTTGTAGTAGTAGCGCGCCACATGCACCTCGTAGGCCGCGAGGCTGTTGGTGATGTAGTCGATGCGGATGCGGCCGTCCTCGGAGTACTTCGATTCCGGGAACTGCTCCACCAGCTGCTTGAACGCCTGCATCGAATCGCGCGCGGCCTGCTGGTCGCGTTCGCTGATGTCCTGGCGCGCGATGCGGCCGAACAGGCCGAGGTCGTCGTTGAAGTTGACCAGGCCCTTCATGTACAGCGCGTAGTCCAGCGCCGGGCTCGACGGGTTGAGCTTGATGAAGCGGTCCAGCACCGTCACGGCCTGCACGCGCTCGCCGCTCTTGTAGTTCGCCCAGGCCAGGTCCAGCTGCGCCTGCTGGCCCAGCGTCGTGCCCGCGGCGCGGCCTTCGATGCGTTCCAGCGTCTTGATCGCCCGGTCGTAGGAGCCGGAGAGCATGTCCTCCTTGGCCTCTGCGTACAATTTCTCCAGGTTGGCCTGGGAATTCGGGGTCCTCCTTGGGGGCCGACGAACAGGCCGCCAGCCCCAGCACGGCAGCGGCCGCGGCGGTCATCGCCACGCAGCGCCACGCGGCGCGCCAGGAGCCGGACGCTTCAGAAGAATCCGCGGTCCGGCGGCGCAACACCCGAGTCTCGATCATGGTCCACAGGGCGCGCGCCACGGCGGCCCTCATCTGAAATTGGAGCGGCGATTATATGGTTCAGGTCGGTCACGACCCGGCGGCGCAGGACGGGCTTTACCCTGGTGAGAAACCAGGGGAGGCGCCGGCGCAGGCAGCCCTCTCCGAGGGCGTCGACGACGCCCAGGACGTCGGGGTCGACGTCCCCGAACGCCGCAGCGCCGAGGCCGGGCGCGACGAGATCGCGCTGCGCCTCGACAAATGGCTGGTGCAGCTGGCGCCGGAGTTCTCTCGCAGTCACCTGCAGGGCCTGATCGAGCGCGGTTGCGTCACGCTCGACGGACAGCTCGTCACCCACGCGTCGCGCAAGCCCCGGCTCGGGCAGACGCTGGTCGTCGACCTGGTCCCGACCGAGGAAGCGTTGGCCTTTCGCCCGGAACCGCTCGCGCTCGACATCGTCTTCGAGGACGAGCACCTGCTCGCGGTGAACAAGCCGGCCGGGTTGGTCGTCCATCCGGCCGCGGGCAACTGGTCCGGCACGCTGATGAACGGGCTGCTGGCCCATCACGCCAAGGCGGCGACGCTGCCGCGCGCGGGCATCGTGCATCGGCTGGACAAGGACACGTCGGGCCTGATGGTCGTCGGCAAGACGCTGCCGGCGGTCACTGCGCTCATGCGGATGATCGCGGCCCGGGAGGTCCATCGCGAGTACCTGGCCCTGGTCCATGGCCGCACGCCCGACGAGTGGATCGTCGACGCGCCGATCGGCCGCGATCCGCAGTCGCGCACGCGGATGGCCGTCGTGGGTGGCGGCAAGCCGGCGCGCACCGATTTCTTCAAGCTGGCCGAGGGCGAGTGGCAGGACGCGCGCGGCCTGAACCGAACCGTCTCCGCGCTGCACTGTGTGCTGCATTCGGGGCGCACGCACCAGATCCGCGTGCACGCCGCGCACCGCGGACACGCGCTGGTGTCGGACGCCCTCTACGGCGGGGCCGAGGCGCTGGGCGTGCCGCGCCAGGCGCTGCACGCCGCGCGGCTCGGTTTCGCCCATCCGATCACCGGCGAACCGCTGCGCTTCGAGGCCCCGTTGCCGGCCGATCTGGCGTCCGGGTGGCGCGTCTCGGGTTTGCCCGATCCGGTGTTCTGAGAGCGGTGCGCCCGCTCGCGCTACAATGCGTCCCAGTACTTGCGCTGAGACCAACGTGAAGAGCGTGCGCAAGACGGCGGCGGGCTGGCAGTCGACCCCGTTCGCAGCGCAGGCCGCACACCGACGCGGCGCCCCACTGACCGGCCGGATCCACCACTGAGCGGCGGCCGTTGGAGCACAGAGCTCCCAAGCAAGCAGATCGAATCCGTCCGGCGCGGCCCGTTGCCGTCGCCGGCGCCCAAGATGGCGACACACACCGATTTGACCGGCCTCCAGGCCGGCCTGACGAACTGAGTTCATGGATACGCAGGAGGCGAAGCGGGTCCTGGAAACGGCGTTGCTGTGCGCGCAGGCGCCGCTGACGCTGCGTGACATGCGCTCGCTGTTCGCGGACGAGCTCAACGGCGACAGCGTGCGGACGCTGCTCGACGAGTTGCTGCGCGAGTGGGAAGGGCGCGGCGTCGAGCTGGTGGCGCTGTCCTCCGGCTGGCGCTTCCAGAGCCGGCCCGAGATGCGCGAGCATCTGGACCGGTTGCACCCGGAGAAGCCGCCGAAGTATTCGCGGGCGGTGCTGGAGACGCTGGCGATCATCGCCTACCGTCAACCGGTGACCCGCGGGGACATCGAGGACATCCGCGGCGTGGTGGTGGCGACGCCCATCATCAAGCAGCTCGAGGACCGCGACTGGATCGAGGTCATCGGGCATCGCGAGGCGCCGGGCCGGCCGGCGCTGTATGCGACGACGAAGCATTTCCTGGACGACCTGGGGCTGCATTCGCTGGAGCAACTGCCGGCCTTGATCCAGGGCGGCGACCCGACGCCGATCGCCGGGGCGCTGCAGGCCTCGCTGCTCGAGGAACCGCCCGGCGACGTGGTTGTCGAACTCGATCCGCCGGAGCCGGAGATCCAGCCGGGCGAGCCGGTGGCGGAGGTCGAGGCCGCTGAAACGGTGGGAAGCGCCCAAACCGGCGAGCCCGCCGAAACCGTCGACGCGGCAGAAGTTGCCGAGACGGCGGAAGTCGCGGAGGCGACGGAAGTCGCGGAGACGACGGAAGTCGCGGGGACGGCAGAGGCTGCCGAGACCGCTGAAACGAACCTGGCGACGCCCGAATCTTCGGACGCCGCCACTGAAGACGAATCCAAGCCGGCCGCCTTGCGTGATCCGGGTGAAGAACCACAGGCCGGGGCCGTCAACCCCGAGCCCACTTGAGCGCCCCGGGAAGGGGCCGTGTCCACCGCTGACAAGGTGCAAGCCGACACATGAATTCCAACGATATCGACGATTCCAAGCCCGAGACGCTGACGGCCGGTCCGGCCGACACCCCGTCCGACGCGCCCGCGAAACCCAAGCGCACCCGCAAGGTCGCCGCGGCCCCGGTAGAGGCGACCGACGCGGGCGCCGCGCCCGTGGCCGAGGAGACTCCGAAGCCTCGAGCGCGCCGCAAGACGGCCGCCGCGGCGGAAGTGCCTGCCGAGGCCCCGGTCGAGGTCCAGGCTGAAACGCCCGCGGCCGAAGACGCGCAAGCGTCCAAGCCCAAGCGCCGCACCACGAAGAAGACCGCGGAGGCCGACGCCGTGCCGGCGCAGGCCGACCGCGCCGTGATCCACGTGCCGGTGGCGACCGTCGAGGCTTCGCCCGCGCCGGTGTCGCCGGTGGCCGGGGCGGTTGTCGAGCTGGTGTCGCAGGAGTCTCCTGAGTCGCGAGAAGCGGGTCCGGTGGCGAGTGAAGGCGCCGACGGCGACACAGGCAGCGACGGCGAAGGCCGTGGCCGCAATCGCCGCCGCCGCGGGCGCGACCGTGATCGCGAACCGCGTGAAGGTCAGCCGGTCCAGGCGCAGGGCGATGCTTCCGAGTCCGGCGAAGGCGCCGGGTCCGCGCCGACGCAGGTCGACAGCGCCCAGCTCCAGGCCGAGGCGCAGGCGCGCTTCGACGCGCTGGTGTCCGGTGCCTTCGATGCCGACGCCGAGGACGACGGTGCCGAGCCCGCCGAGATCGCCGATGTCGAGGCGTCGTCCGACGACGGCGAGTCCGATGCCACCGACCAGCCCGCCAAGCGGGTGCTCGCTCCCGATGCCGACGCGCCCAAGCTGCAGAAGGTGCTGGCGCAGGCCGGCGTCGGCTCGCGCCGCGACATCGAGGACATGATCGCCAAGGGCCAGATCACGGTGAACGGCGAAGTCGCCCACGTCGGTCAGCGCATCTCCTACGGCGACCGCGTCGCCGTGGCCGGCAAGCCGATCAAGGTCCGCATCGCGCCGGTCGCGCCGCGGATCCTGGCGTACCACAAGCCGGTCGGCGAGGTCGTGACCTTCAACGACCCCGAAGGCCGCCCCACCGTCTTCCGCAGCCTGCCGCGCCTGCCGCAGGGCAAGTGGCAGTCGGTCGGTCGCCTCGACCTGAATACCGAAGGCCTGCTGCTGTTCACCAACTCCGGTGAACTTGCCAACCAGCTGATGCATCCGCGCTTCGGCGTCGAGCGCGAGTACGCGGTCCGCGTGCTGGGTTCGCTGAGCAAGGAACAGAAGGAGAAGCTGCTGACCGGCGTCGACGTCGACGGCCAGCAGGCCAGCTTCAAGAGCATCGAGGACGGCGGCGGCGAAGGCGTGAACCGCTGGTACCGCGTCGTCATCACCGAAGGCCGCAACCGCGAAGTCCGCAAGCTGTTCGAGACCGTCGGCCTGGCCGTCAGCCGCCTGATCCGCATCCGCTACGGCACCGTCGTGCTGCCGCGTGGCCTGCGTCGTGGCGTCTACATCGAACTCGGAGATGCCGACGTGCGCATCATCCGGCAACTGGCCGGGAACGAGCCGCGTCCGCCGCGCAACAACGATCGCAATGACCGGGGCGACAAGCGCCGCCGCGGCAACAGCGGCGGTCCGCGTCCGAGCCGTCCGGAGCAGGGCCGCAACGATCAGCGCGGTGAGTTCCGTGGCGATCGCAATGAGCAGCGGGCAGACCGTGGCGATCAGCGCGGCGACCGCAACGATCAGCGCGGCGACCGTCAGGATCGTCCGCAGCGCAACGACCGGAACGAGCAGCGCCCCCCGCAGAATCAGGCGCAACGCCCGCAGCAGCAACAGCAGCAGCAGGAGCGCGAACGCGATCGCCGCCCCCGCGACGAGGACGATGACGACTTCATCCCGAAGCACATCAACCCGCTGGAGCAGACCTTCGACCGGCGCTTCGCGACCGGCAGCAAGCGCATCCCGCAGGGCTTCGGCAAGGGCGGCAGCGATTCCGGCCACAACCCCCATCAGGGCAACAAGCGTGGCCCGGGTGGCGAGCACCAGCCGGATCCGATGAAGACCTCGATGGGCTACATCGGTGCCGACGCCTTCATCAATCGCGGCAACAACCGGGGCGGTGGTCGCCGTGGCGGCGGCGGCGGTGGTGGTGGAGGTGGTGGTGGCGGCGGAGGCCGCGGCCGCCGCTGATCAGGTTTGAACGCCCGGCGTCCGCCATCCGGCGGGGCAGGGCGGCACGGGCCGGGTTCCATCCCGGCTTTTTGCCTTCCGGCGACACCCGGCTGAAAACGGGATGTCACTTGGGGGCTTGACTTCACGCATTACAATGCCGGGCTTTGCCAAGCCCAAGATTTTCAAGGAAAAAGACATGGCCATCGAACGCACCCTCTCCATCATCAAGCCCGATGCCGTGGCCAAGAACGTCATCGGCCAGATCTACACCCGCTTCGAAGGCGCCGGCCTGAAGGTCATCGCCTCCAAGCAGAAGCAGCTGTCGCGCGCCGAAGCCGAAGCGTTCTACGCCGTGCACAAGGCCCGCCCGTTCTTCAACGACCTGGTGACCTTCATGATCTCCGGCCCGGTGCAGATCCAGGTGCTGGAAGGCGAAGGCGCCATCCTGAAGAATCGCGACCTGATGGGCGCGACCGACCCGAAGAAGGCTGAGAAGGGCACCATCCGCGCCGACTTCGCCGACAGCATCGACGCGAACGCCGTGCACGGCTCGGACGCCGCCGAGACCGCGGCCGTCGAGATCGCGTTCTTCTTCTCCGGTCTGGAAATCAACGGCCGCTGAGCCGTCACCGCCTCTGGACCCCGGGCCAGCAGGCCCTAGCGAAAGAGGAGTACACACGATGGACGCGGTCAACCTGCTCGGATTCGATCTGCAAGGCCTGGCCGCGTACTGCGAGCAGCTGGGGGAGAAGCGCTTTCGCGCGACCCAGCTGTTCCGCTGGATCCATCAGAAGGGCGCGTCGGACTTCGCCCAGATGTCCGACCTGGCCAAGTCGCTGCGCGACAAGCTGGCCGGGCGCGCCCACATCACCGCATTGCCGGTGATCTCCGAACATGTCTCGGCCGACGGCACCATCAAGTGGTTGTTCGACGTCGGCCAGGGCAACGCCGTCGAGGCGGTCTACATCCCCGAGGACGATCGGGCCACGCTGTGCATCTCCAGCCAGGCCGGTTGCGCCGTGGGTTGCCGCTTCTGCTCGACCGGCCATCAAGGCTTCAGCCGCAACCTCGAGACCTGGGAGATCGTCGCCCAGCTCTGGTATGCCGAGCACTCGCTGCGGCAGCGTCTGGGCAAGGACGAACGCATCATCTCCAACGTCGTGATGATGGGCATGGGCGAGCCGCTGCAGAACTACGGCGCGCTGATCCCCGCGCTGAAGATGATGCTGGACGACCATGGCTACGGTCTGTCGCGGCGCCGCGTGACGGTGTCGACCTCGGGCGTGGTCCCGATGATCGACCGCCTGCGCGACGATGCGCCGGTGGCGCTGGCCGTGTCGCTGCACGCGCCCAACGACCCGTTGCGCGACCAGCTGGTGCCGCTCAATCGCAAGTACCCGATCGCGGAACTGCTGGCGAGCTGCAACGCCTACCTGGACAAGGCACCCCGCGACTTCATCACCTTCGAGTACTGCATGCTGCAGGAGGTGAACGATGCGCCGGAGCAGGCCCGCGAGCTGATCGCGCTGCTCAAGGGCAAGGTGCCCTGCAAGATCAACCTGATCCCGTTCAATCCGTTCCCCGCGTCGGGCCTGAAGCGCAGCACCAACGAGCGCGTCAAGGCCTTCGCCGATCTGCTGATCCAGGCCGGCATCGTGACGACCGTGCGCAAGACGCGCGGCGACGACATCGACGCCGCCTGCGGCCAACTGGCCGGCGAGGTGCAGGACCGGACCCGGGTTCATCTGCGCATGGTGCGCGCGCCCGTGGTGGTACAGCGCGGCGCGGCATCCGGCGGCACTTCGGGCGCGGCGCCCGCGGCCGCCACGCCTTCGACTCCCGTCACTCCCACAGGCCCACGTCCATGACCCTTTCGTCGCCCGGCTCCCCTCCTTCCGCGTCGTTCCGCCCGGACCCTGTCCGTCGTGCTGCTGATCGCCGCGGCCCTGGCCGGGTGCGCGGGCGGTGCGCAGCAGCAACAGCAGCCGCGCACGGAGAGCGACAAGACCGACAACGACCGCCGGGCGCAGGTGCGGCTCGAGCTCGCCAGCGGCTACTTCGCCCGCGGCCAGTACGAGACGGCGCTGGACGAGGTCAAGCTCGCGATGGCCGCCAAGCCGGATCTGCCCGAGGCGATCAACCTGCGCAACCTGATCTACGCCGCGATGGGCGAGTACGGTCTGGCCGAGGACGGCTTCAAGCAGTTGATCGCCCGTGACCGCAACAACGGCGATTCGCTGCACAACTACGGCTGGTTCCTGTGCCAGCGCCAGCGCTATGCCGAGGCCTACCAGCAGTTCGAAGCCGCCGTGGCGCTGCCGGCCTACCGCACGCCGTCGCGCACGCTGCTGGCCTGGGGCGCCTGCGAGGCGCGCGAGGGCCGTCTGGTGCCGGCACAGGCCCACCTGACCAAGGCCTTCGAGGTCGAACCCGGGAATCCGACGATCGCGATGAACCTGGGCGAAGTGCTGTACCGCCAGGGTGAGTACGAACGCGCGCGCTTCTACGCGCGCCGCGTCAACAGCAACGTGGAACAGGCGAACGCCGCCAGCCTCTGGCTGGAGCTGCGCATCGAGCGCCGCCTGGGCAACACGTCCAACATGGACGATCTCGGCCAGCAGATGCGGCGCAAGTACCCGCAGGCGGCCGAGACGCAGGCATTGAACAACGGTCGATTCGATGAATGAGGGACATCGCATGACTCCGACGGCCGCCGACGAGGCGACGAACGGGGAAGCGCCAGGCGCTTCCGCACCGGCATCCACGCACGCACCCGCTCCCGCCTTGGCCCCGGTCACCGCGGGTGAGGCCCTGCGTCGCGCGCGCGAAGCTCGCGGCTTGCACATCGCCGCGCTGGCCGCGACGCTGAAGGTGCCGCAATCGAAGCTGGAAGCGCTGGAGGCCGATCGCTACAAGGATCTGCCCGATGCGACCTTCGCGCGGGCGCTGGCGCGCTCGATGTGCCGCGTGCTGAAAGTCGAGGCCGAACCGGTGCTGAAGATGCTGCCGAGCGGCGGCGCCGAGGCCTCGCTCGACCGCGTGACGCCGGGCCTGAACCAGCCGTTCCGCGAGCGCTCGGTGAGCCAGGAGCCCGCGCTGTCGACGGAGCTGCTCAAGCGCCCGGCCGTGCTCGGAATCGGCGTGCTGTTGATCGCCGCCGTGGCCGTCTATGCCATCCCGTCGAGCTGGATCGATCAGGTCACGCAGCGCCTGCGACCGGCCGAATCCGCCGCCACGGCGCCCGGGCCGGACAACGTCGCCGGCACGCCGCCGGCCGTGACGGAAACGCCGCCGACCAACGTGGAAGCGCCCGTGGTGAGCGCCTCCGAGACCGCGCCCGCCGGCCAGGTCGCCGCCGGAACGTCGACGCTGCCGTCGCAAGGCTCCACCGCGACGACGGCACCGGTCACCACCGCACCGGCGACCACGGCACCTGCGCCCAATGTCGCCGCCCAGGCCCCGACCGCATCCGCGTCCGCCGGCCAACCGGTCCAGGCTGGCGCCCCCCGCGCCCGGCACCTCGCCGCTGAAGGTCCGCGCCAGCGCGGAGTCCTGGGTCGAGGTCGTCGACGCCAAGGGCCAGGTGCTGTTGTCCAGACTGTTGCGTCCGGGCGATCTCGTCGACGTCAATGGCGTCGCGCCGCTGAAGCTGCGCGTGGGCAATGTGTCCGGCACGGAGCTGGTGTTCCGCGGCCAGACGGTGGACCTCGCCGCCCGGTCGCGCGACAACGTCGCCCGCCTCGAACTGAACTGAACACCCCCGAGCCGAACGGGCGCCGCACCAGCCGTACCCCCTTTCGCAAGAGCGCCGCAAGATGGACAAGCCAGCCACTCCCGATTTCGTCGATGCCAACGCTGAAGCCAACGCCGAAGCCCACGATCTGTCCGACCTGATCGCCGCCGCCGCGCCCTCCGCGCGCCGCTCGCGACAGGCGCAGGTGCGCTGGGGCAACCGCGTGGTGACCATCGGCGGCGACGCGCCGGTGCGCGTGCAGTCGATGACCAACACCGACACCGTCGACGTCATCGAGACGGCGATCCAGGTCAAGGAGCTGGCGCAGGCCGGCTCGGAGCTGGTCCGCATCACCGTCAACAACGCCGAGGCCGCCGACGCCGTCCCGCACATCCGCGAGCAGCTCGATCGCATGGGCATCGACGTCCCGCTGGTCGGCGACTTCCACTACAACGGCCACCGGCTGCTGACCGAGCATCCGGCCATGGCGCGGGCGCTGTCGAAGTACCGGATCAATCCGGGCAACGTCGGCAAGGGCGACAAGAAGGACCGCCAGTTCGCCCAGATGATCGAGGCCGCGATGCAGTACGACAAGGTCGTGCGCATCGGCGTCAACTGGGGCAGCCTGGACCAGGAACTGCTCGCCCAGATGATGGACGAGAACGCGAAGCGCGCCGCCCCCTGGGACGGCAAGCAGGTCATGTACCAGGCGCTGATCCAGTCGGCGCTGTCGTCGGCGTCGTATGCCCGCGAACTGGGCATGAACCCCGACAACATCATCATCAGCTGCAAGGTCAGCGGCGTGCAGGACCTGATCTCGGTCTACCGCGCGCTGAGCAGGCGCTGCGACTACGCGCTGCACCTGGGCCTGACCGAGGCCGGCATGGGCACCAAGGGCACGGTGGCCTCGGCCGCGGCGCTGTCGGTGCTGCTGCAGGAAGGCATCGGCGACACGATCCGCGTCTCGCTGACGCCGCAACCCGGCGAGTCCCGCACGCAGGAAGTGGTCGTCGCGCTCGAGATCCTGCAGTCGTTGGGCCTGCGCGCGTTCAACCCGAGCGTGACCGCCTGTCCCGGTTGCGGCCGGACGACCAGCACCACCTTCCAGGAACTGGCCAAGCAGATCGACGATTTCCTGCGCGCGCAGATGCCGGTCTGGCGCGAGAAGTACCCCGGCGTCGAGACCATGAAGGTCGCGGTGATGGGCTGCATCGTCAACGGCCCCGGCGAGAGCAAGCATGCCGACATCGGCATCAGCCTGCCGGGCAACGGCGAGGCGCCGGCCGCGCCCGTCTTCATCGACGGCGAGAAGGCGCTGACCCTGCGCGGCGACAACATTGCCGGCGAGTTCCACGCCCTGGTCGAGACCTACATTGAAAAGCGCTTCGGCGCGCCTACCACCACCGCATGAGCAAGAACATCCAGGCCGTCAAGGGGATGAACGACATCCTCCCGGCCAGCGTCGACCGCAAGGACAAGCTGCCGAGCAGCCAGCTGTGGAGCTGGTTCGAGACCACGCTGCGCGGCGTGCTGCAGCGCTACGGCTACCAGTACATGCTGACCCCGATCGTCGAGCCGACCGCGCTGTTCGTGCGCGGCCTGGGCGAGGTGACCGACATCGTCGAGAAGGAGATGTACTCCTTCACCGACAGCATGAACGGTGACCAGCTGACGCTGCGTCCGGAAGCCACCGCCGGCATCGTCCGCGCGATGGTCGAGCACAACGCGCTCTACAACGGCCCGCTGCGTCTGTGGACGATGGGCCCGATGTTCCGTCACGAGAGGCCGCAGAAGGGCCGCTACCGCCAGTTCAACCAGCTGGACGTCGAGGCGCTGGGCTTCGCCGGCCCGGACGTGGACGCCGAGATCATCCTGATGGTCCGCCGCCTGTGGCAGGAGCTGGGTCTGGTCGTCGGCGAGCACGTGCGGCTGGAGCTCAACTCGCTGGGCCAGCCGGAGGAGCGCGCCGCGCACCGCGCCGCGCTGATCGCCCACTTCGAGGCGCACGCCGACAAGCTCGATGAAGACGGCAAGCGCCGCCTGCACACCAATCCGCTGCGCATCCTCGACACGAAGAATCCGGCCATGCAGCCGGTGGTCGAATCCGCGCCCAAGCTGATGGACTTCCTCGGCGAAGAGACGCTGGCGCACTTCAACGCCGTGCGCGCGATCCTCGACGCCGCCGGCCTGGAGTACCGCATCAACACGCGCCTGGTGCGCGGCATGGACTACTACAACCTGACCGTCTTCGAGTGGGTGACCGACCAGCTCGGTTCCCAGGGCACGGTCTGCGGCGGCGGTCGCTACGACGGCCTGTTCGAGCAGCTTGGCGGCAAGCCCACGCCGGCGGTGGGCTTCGGCCTGGGCATCGAGCGTCTGCTGCTGCTGATCGACGAGCTCGGCCTGCCGGTGCCGTCGTCGGCCCCGGACGTCTACGCCATCCTGCCGGACGCGGCCGTGCTGCCGCAGGCCATCCCCGTGCTGGAGGCGCTGCGCGCCGAAGGCGTCGCGGTGCAGATGCACGCCGGCGGCGGCTCGTTCAAGTCGCAGTTCAAGAAGGCCGACGCCTCGGGCGCGCGCTTTGCGCTGGTGTTCGGTCCCGACGAACTCGCCCGCGGCGAAGTCGCCGTCAAGCCGCTGCGCGGCGACGGCGAACAGGTGACACGCCCGCTTAACACGGTCGCTGCATGGGCGGCCGACCTGCGCACCGCATAATCGCGACCTCGAATTTCAACCCGGACCCTCACTCGCACATGGCGTCTCATCTCGATCTCGAAGAACAGGAACAGCTGGAGCAGCTCAAGGCGTTCTGGAAGCGCTGGGGCAATCCGATCACCTGGCTGTTGACGCTGGCGCTGGTGGCTTACGCCGGCTGGACCGGCTGGAACTACTGGCAGCGCACGGAAGCCGCCAAGGCCGCCGCGATGTTCGGTGAGCTGCAGCGTGCGACGCAGGCCGCCGACCTGGGCAAGAGCGTCGCCGTCTTCGGCAACCTGAAGCAGGACTATGCCGGCACCGGGTACGCCGCGCAGGCCGCACTGCTGACCGCCAAGCTGCAGCTGGACAAGGAAAAGGCCGACGACGCGCGCGCCACCCTGACCTGGGCCGCCGCCAACGCCAAGGGCGATGCCTACCGCGATCTGGCGCGCCTGCGCCTGGCCGCGCTGCAGATGGACGCCAAGCAGTTCGACGAAGCCGGCAAGACGCTGGACAGCGTCAAGAGCGCGGACTTCGCCGCCCTGGTGGCCGACCGCCGCGGCGATCTGGCGCTGCTGCAGAACAAGCCGGACGTCGCCAAGACCGAGTTCAAGAAGGCTTACGACGGGCTGGACAAGCAGCTCGACTATCGCCGCCTGCTCGAAGTGAAGCTGGCCAGCCTGGGCGTGGCCGTCGGCGGTGACGAGCCCGCTGCGGGAGCCACTCAATGAACGCCGGCCTGACCCTCGGTCGGCTGACCCGTGCGCTGCTGCTGGGCGGGGTCGCGGCGACGCTGGGCGCCTGCTCGCTGTTCAGCAGCTCCACCGCGCCCAAGCCGGCGGCGCTGGAGAACATCACGCCGTCGCTCCAGGCCCGCGTGGCTTGGGAAGCGCGCGTGGACAGCGTCAAGTTCCCGCTGACGATCACGGCGGTCAACGACCGCTTCGTCGTCGGCGGATCGGATGGCGTCATCAGCGCGATCTCCGCGAATGACGGCACCACGCTGTGGCGCGCCGACATCGGCAAGGGCCTGACGGCGGGCGTCGGCAGCGATGGCCGCTTCGCCGCGGCCGTGACGCGCGACAACGAACTGGTCGTGACCGAAGGCGACAAGATCCTGTGGCGCAAGACGATGACGACCCCGGTCGTGACGTCGCCGTTCGTCGCCGGCGAGCGCGTGTTCGTGCTGACGCTGGACCGCGCGGTGCTGGCCTTCGACGCCGTCGACGGCCGCCGCCTGTGGGAACTGCGCCGTCCGGGCGAGCCGCTCACGCTGCAGCAGGCCGGCGTGCTCGGTGCCTACCAGAACACGCTGCTGGTCGGGCAGGGCTCGCGCCTGGCGGGCATCGACCCCACCCGTGGCCTGCTGATGTGGGAAGCGACCGTCGCCAACCCGCGCGGCACCAACGAGGTCGAACGCCTGGCCGATCTGGTCGGTCCGCTGGCCCGGGACAACGACGTCTTCTGCGCCCGTGCGTTCCAGTCGGCGGTCGCCTGCGTCAACGGTGAACGCGGCAACACGATCTGGACCCGCAACAACGCCGGCCTGCGCGGCGTGGGCGCCGACTCGACGATCGTCGTCGGCGGCGACGCCTCCGACCGCCTGACGGCCTGGGGCACCCGCACCGGCGACGTCGTCTGGACCGCCGACCAGTTCCAGAACCGCAAGCTCAGCGCGCCGCTGGTGACCGACAAGTCGGTCATCGTCGGCGACAGCGAGGGCTACGTGCATTTCCTGTCCAAGGACAAGGGTCTGACCGTGCAGCGCCTGCAGACCGACAGCTCCGGCATCGCCGCGGCGCCGGTGCAGCTCGGCGGCACGGTGCTGATCGCCACCCGCAGCGGACGCCTGTTCGCGCTGCGCCAAGACTGATATGAAACCTGTGATCGCCCTGGTGGGCCGCCCCAACGTGGGCAAGTCCACGCTGTTCAACCGGATGACGAAGAGCCGCGACGCCATCGTCGCGGACTTCGCCGGCCTCACGCGCGACCGCCATTACGGCGACGGTCGTCTGGGCGATCGCGAGTTCATCGTCATCGACACCGGTGGCTTCGAGCCCGACAGCACCACCGGCATCGTCAAGGAGATGGCCAAGCAGACCCGCCAGGCCGTGGCAGAGGCGGATGCCGTCATCTTCGTGCTGGACGTCCGCACCGGCCTCGCCGGCCAGGACCTGGACATCGGTCGTTATCTGCGCCAGTGCAACAAGCGCGTCTTCATCGCCGTCAACAAGGCCGAAGGCATGAGCGACAGCCCGCTGCTGGCCGAGTTCCATGAGCTCGGCATGGGCGAGCCGCATCCGGTTTCCGCCGCGCACGGGCAGGGCATCCGCTCGCTGCTCGAGGCGGTGCTGGACAGCTTCGAGGCGCCGGTCGAGGACGAGGAACCCGCGGAGGGTGCCGGTCCCGACGACGAGCGGGCGATCCGCCTCGCGGTCGCCGGCCGTCCCAACGTCGGCAAGAGCACGCTGATCAACACCTGGCTGGGCGAGGAGCGGCTGGTCGCCTTCGACATGCCCGGCACGACGCGCGACGCCATCAGCGTCGACTTCGAGCACAACGGCCAGAAGTTCAAGCTGATCGACACCGCCGGCCTGCGCCGCAAGGGCAAGGTCTTCGAGGCGATCGAGAAGTTCTCGGTGGTCAAGACGCTGCAGGCGATCGCCGACGCCAACGTCGTGCTGCTGCTGATCGACGCGACCCAGGGCGTCACCGACCAGGACGCGCACATCGCCGGCTATGCGCTGGACAGCGGCCGGGCGGTCGTCATCGCGATCAACAAGTGGGACGCGATCGACAGCTACCAGCGCGAGACCATCGAGCGCCAGATCCAGACACGCCTGGGCTTCCTGCGTTTCGCGCCGATCCTGAAGATCTCCGCGCTGAAGCGGCAGGGCCTGGGCCCGCTGTGGAAGGCGCTGGCGGACGCCTATTCGTCCGCCTACCGCAAGATGACGACACCGGTGCTGACGCGCCTGATCCAGGAAGCGGTGCAGCATCAGCAGCCGCAGCGCTCGGGCATCTCGCGTCCGAAGCTGCGCTACGCCCACCAGGGCGGGATGAATCCGCCGATCGTCGTCATCCACGGCAATGCGCTCGAAGGCGTCAGCGACGTCTACAAGCGTTATCTGGAAGGGCGCATCCGCGACCACTACAAGCTGGTGGGCACGCCGATGAAGATCGAGCTGCGTTCCTCGAAAAACCCGTTCGCCGAAACCTGAGGACGGGCCGGCCCGGGGAAACCCGGTGCTGTGATAAGGTGCGAGGTTCCAACACCTCTCCCTCTCTAACACGGAGCATATCGTGAGCAACAAAGGACAACTCTTGCAAGATCCCTTCCTGAACCTGCTGCGCAAGGAGCATGTTCCTGTGAGCATCTACCTCGTGAACGGCATCAAGCTGCAGGGCCACATCGAGTCCTTTGACCAGTACGTGGTGCTGCTGCGCAATACGGTCACGCAGATGGTCTACAAGCACGCCATCTCGACGGTGGTGCCGGGCCGTGCGGTGAACTTCCACACCGGCGAGAGCAACGACGCCAGCTGAAGCTGATTGACCACACAAGACCCCACCCATTCGACGCCGCCCCCCGAGGCGGCGCGTGCCATTCTGGTGGGGGTCGATCTGGGCCGCGGCGAGGCCTTCGACCCCACCCTCGACGAACTCGCGCTGCTGGCCGAGTCCGCCGGTGACACCCCGGTCGCGCGGGTCGTCGCGCGGCGCAAGGCGCCCGACGCGGCGCTGTTCATCGGTTCCGGCAAGGCCGACGAGATCAAGCTGATGGTGCAGGCGCTCGGCGCCCACACCGTGCTGTTCGACCAGGCGATCTCCCCCGCGCAGCAACGCAATCTGGAACGCCACCTCGGCGTGCCCGTGGCCGACCGCACCGCGCTGATCCTGGAGATCTTCGCGGCCCGCGCGCAGAGCTTCGAGGGCAAGCTGCAGGTAGAGCTCGCGCGGCTGCAGTACCTCGCCACACGCCTCGTGCGTCGTTGGAGCCATCTGGAACGTCAGAGCGGCGGCATCGGCATGCGCGGCGGCCCCGGCGAGCGCCAGATCGAGCTGGACCGCCGGATGATCGACGACCGCATCAAGTCGATCAAGGAGCGGCTCAAGAAGGTCCAGAAGCAGCGCGCCACGCAGCGTCGCGCCCGTGCGCGCAACGGCGTGTTCCGTGTCTCGCTGGTGGGTTACACCAACGCCGGCAAGAGCACGCTGTTCAATGCGCTGACCAAGGCGCGGGCCTACGCGGCCAATCAGCTCTTCGCGACGCTCGACACGACGACCCGCTCGCTGTACCTCGAAGAGGCCGGCACCAGCGTCTCGTTGTCCGACACCGTCGGCTTCATCCGCGATCTGCCGCACAAGCTGGTCGAGGCGTTCAAGGCCACGCTGCAGGAGGCGGCCGACGCCGACCTGCTGCTGCATGTCGTCGACGCCGCCAGTCCGGTGCTGACCGAGCAGATGGAGGAGGTGGAGCGGGTGCTCGCCGAGATCGGCGCGCAGCACATCCCGCAGATCCTCGTCTACAACAAGCTCGACCTGCTGGAAGACAACCAGCGTCCGCGCCAGCTGCAGGACTGGCTGACGCGCGTCGGCGGCGAACATGGCGGACAGCGTCTGCCACGGATCTTCGTCAGCGCGGCCAAGGGCGAAGGCCTGGACGAACTGCGCACGATGATCGCGTCGCTGATGCAGGCCGCCCCGGTGCCCGAGTACAGCGGCATGACGGATGCCGACGACGAAGCCGGCGACGAAGCCGAAAGGGGCGAAGGGGTCGAAGAGGCGGATGGGAGCGATGCCGACGATGTCGACTTGAACCCTCAGGACCCGCCCCAAGATCGTTCGGACCCGCAGGATCATCCGCAGGGACGCACAGGCTGAGGCCCTTCGCCAATGCCCGATACTTGCAACAAGACTTCCTCATCAGGATGCGTATGAATCAAGACGATCGCATGTCCGTCGCCGGTGGTGGACGTGACCCGCGGGGTGGAGCCGGCAGCCTGCGCCGCCGGCTGGGGCTCTGGATGAGCAATGGCCGCAACGAAGGCCCGCCTGACCTGGACGAGCTGTGGCGCGACTTCAACCGCAAGCTCTCGCGGCTGTTCGGCGGCCGCGGCGGCAATGACGGCAATGGCCCTTCCGGCGGCGGCAATCCCCAGCCCGACATGCGCGGCGCCGGTATCGGCGCCGGCCTGGTGGTCGGCGTGGTGCTGCTCGGCTGGCTGGCCAGCGGCCTGTTCATCGTGCAGGAAGGTCAGCAGGGCGTGGTCACCTCGTTCGGCAAGTACAGCCGCACGGTGGACGCCGGCATCCAGTACCGCTTCCCGTATCCGTTCCAGGCGCACGAGGTCGTCTCGGTGACGCAACTGCGCTCGGTCGAGATCGGTCGCAACACGGTCGGCCAGGCCACCGGCCTGCGCGATTCGTCGATGCTGACGCAGGACGAGAACATCATCGACGTGCGCTTCACCGTGCAGTACCGGCTGAAGGATTCGCGCGACTACCTGTTCGAGAACGTCAACACCGACGAGGCCGTCACGCTGGCGTCGGAGTCGGCCGTGCGCGAGATCGTCGGTCGCAATGAGGCGAATGCCGTGCTCTACGAGAAGCGCGACCAGATCGCCACCGAGCTGCAGACGTCGATCCAGCAGCAGCTGGACCGGCTGAAGACGGGGATCCAGATCTCCGCCGTCAACCTGAACAGCGTGCAACCGCCGGAGCAGGTGCAGGCCTCTTTCGAGGATGCCTTCCGCGCCAACGCCGATCGCGAACGCCTGAAGAACGAGGGCGAGGCCTACGCCAACGACGTGATCCCGCGCGCCCAGGGTCAGGCGGCCCGCCTGCGCGAAGACGCCGAGGCCTACCGCGCCCGGGTCGTCTCGTACGCCGAAGGCGATGCGCAGCGCTTCAAGTCCGTGCTGGCCGAGTACCAGAAGGCGCCGGCCGTCACGCGCGACCGCCTCTACATCGACGCGATGCAGCAGGTCTATTCGCGGGTCACCAAGGTGATGGTGGACAAGAGCGGTTCCAACCTGCTGTACCTGCCGCTGGACAAGCTGATCCAGCAGCAGACGGGGACCGTCACGACCAGCGTGCCGACCCCGGTCGCGCCGACCGATGCATCGACGGCCAGTCCCTCGCTGAGCACCGATCCGCGCTCGCGCGACAGCATGCGCAGTCGCGACCGCGACGGCCGTTGATCGACAGGAGCCCACAACAATGAATCGCATCGTCTCCGTCGTCGTCGGTCTGCTGATCCTGTTCATGATCGCCAGCTCGACCTTGTTCGTCGTCGACCAGCGTCAGTACGCGGTCGTCTACTCGCTGGGCGAGATCAAGGACGTGATCGCCGAACCCGGCCTGAAATTCAAGCTGCCGCCGCCGCTGCAGAACGTGGTCTTCCTGGACCGCCGCGTCCAGACGCTGGACTCGTCCGAGCCCCGCGCCATCTTCACCGCCGAGAAGAAGAGCCTGGTCGTCGACTGGCTGGTCAAGTGGCGCATCGTCGATCCCAAGCAGTTCATCCGCAACAACGGCAGCCAGCTGCGCAATCTCGAATCGAGACTGAGCCCGGTGGTCAATTCCGCGATGAACGAGGAGGTGACCAAGCGCACCGTGGCCGCCGTGCTGGCCACCGAGCGCGAGAAGGTCATGCTGGACGTCCGCAAGCGACTGGAGGGCACCGCCAAGGAGCTGGGCATCGAGATCGTCGACGTGCGCGTCAAGCGCGTGGACTTCGCGGCCAACATCACCGAGGCCGTCTACAACCGGATGAAGACGGAACGCGCCCGCGCCGCGAACGAGCAGCGCTCCACCGGCGCGGCCGAAGGCGAAAAGATCAAGGCCGATGCCGACAAGCAGCGCGACGTGATCACCGCCGAGGCCTACAGCGACGCGCAGAAGATCAAGGGCGAGGGCGACGCCAAGGCGGCGGCGCTGTATTCGGAGGCCTTCAGCCGCGATCCTCAATTCGCGCAGTTCTATCGCTCGCTCGATGCCTACCAGGCGTCGTTCAAGGGCAAGAGCGATGTGATGGTGCTCGACCCGTCGAGCCCCTTCTTCAACGCGATGCGCAACGGTGGCCCCGGCGCCCCGGCAGCGCCTGCGCCGAAGAAGTGAGTTCTGGAAGGGCCGGCCCTGACGACCTCCGGGTCGACCGGCCCTCGTCAGCAGGCTGACCGGCAGCAGCCGGGGAGGGCGGCCCCATCATGAACGGCGACAAGTGGCTGGCGGCGCTGGCGCTGCTGCTGATCATGGAGGGGCTGTTGCCTTTCCTGAATCCCGACGCGTGGCGCCAGTTGTTCTCGAAGCTGTTGGCCATGAGCGACGGACAGCTGAGATTCCTCGGCCTGGCCAGTCTGTTGTGCGGCGGCCTGCTGCTGCTCTTGCTCTGAGCATTGCGGGTCAGCAGCACGGCGCACAGGACGGTGAGCGGGCTGCGCGGCCCGTCACGAAGCCTTGCTGGATCGTTGACGAACCCGCGCCGGACCCTCGCCTGAGGGTTCTGGCGGTCGAGGCGCGTCGCGACCCCGGTACAATGCCGTTTTTAACCCCCTCCCTGAACGTCCATGGCCTCTGCTTGGCTGCTGCCCGAGCACATTGCTGACGTCCTGCCCTCCCAGGCTCGCCGCATCGAAGAACTGCGGCGCGAATTGCTGGACATGGCGCGGACCTACGGTTGCGAGCTGGTGATGCCTCCCATGCTGGAGCATCTCGACTCGCTGCTTTCCGGCACCGGCCAGGCGCTGGATCTCAAGACCTTCAAGCTCGTCGACCAGCTCTCCGGTCGCAGCCTGGGCCTGCGCGCGGACACGACCCCGCAGGTCGCCCGCATCGATGCCCACCTGCTGAACCGCGCCGGCGTGACGCGTCTGTGCTACTGCGGCCCGGTGCTGCACACGCGCGCCGAGGGCCTGACCGCGACGCGGGAGCCGCTCCAGTTCGGCGTCGAGATCTACGGCCATGCCGGTCTCGAAGCCGATCTCGAAGCGCAGGAACTGGCCATCGATGCGATGCAACGCGCCGGCGTCACGCGCCTGGTGCTGGACCTGGGCGACGCACGCCTGGTGCGCGGCGTGCTCGGCGAGCATGCGCTGGGCGAGGACCGTCTGAGCGCACTGGTGGCGGCGATGGCCGCCAAGGACGCTGCCGGCGTGGCGGCGTTCTCCAATGAATTGCCGGACGATGTCGTCGCCGCGCTGCAGACACTGCTGCGCCTGTATGGCGGCGTCGAGGTGCTGGCGGACGCGCGTCGCGCACTGCCGGTCAATGCGCTGGTCACGGCCGCGCTGGACGACCTGGAGTGGCTGGTCCATCACCTGCGCGCGGCGTATCCCGACGTTCGCATCGGTGTCGATCTGGCGGACCTGCCGGGCTTCGGCTACTACAGCGGCGTCCGCTTCGCGCTGTATGCGGAAGGCGGCAGCGATGCGGTGCTGCGCGGCGGCCGCTACGACGAGGTCGGCGCGGTCTTCGGCCGGCGTCGTCCCGCTGTCGGTTTCAGCCTGGACCTGAAGGCGCTGGTGGGACTGATCCCCGCCACGTCGCTGCGGGCCGCGGTGCGCGCCCCGTGGGGCGAGGATCCCGACCTGCGCGCGGCGGTCCGCCGTCTGCGCGAGCAGGGCGAGACGGTGGTCTGCGTCCTGCCGGGCCACGAGCAAGAGAACGACGAATTCGAATGCGACCGCGAGCTGGTGCAGTCCGGCGGTCAATGGGTGCTGCGATCGCTGTGAGCGACGCGATTCGCCCCTCCACCCTCAACCTCCAAATCATCGGATGAACGACATGCAAAGCAGTGAGATCGCGCGCGGGCGCAATGTGGTGGTCGTCGGCACCCAATGGGGTGACGAAGGCAAGGGCAAGGTCGTCGACTGGCTGACCGACCACGCGCAAGGCGTGGTGCGCTTCCAGGGCGGCCACAACGCCGGCCACACGCTGGTCATCAAGGGCGTGAAGACGGCGCTGCAGCTGATCCCGTCGGGCATCATGCGCGACGGCGTCGCCTGCTACATCGGCAACGGCGTGGTGCTGGACCCGACCCATCTGCTGTCGGAGATCGAGCGCCTGGAGAAGGCCGGCGTCGAGGTGCGTTCGCGCCTGTACATCAGCGAGTCCTGCCCGCTGATCATGCCCTTCCACGTCGAGGTCGACCGCGCCCGCGAGGCGCTGCGCGAGAGCAGCGGCAGCGGCAAGATCGGCACGACCGGCAAGGGCATCGGCCCGGCCTATGAGGACAAGGTCGCCCGCCGCGCGCTGCGCGTGCAGGACCTGAAGCATCCGGATCGTTTCGCGAAGAAGCTCAAGGAACTGATCGACCTGCACAACGTCGCGCTGACCGGTTACCTGAACGGCAAGGCGCTGGAGTTCCAGCCGATCTTCGACCATGCGATGTCGCTGGCCGACCAGATCAGGCCGATGATGGCCGACGTCGGCTACATGCTGCACAAGGCGCATCAGGCCGGTCAGAACATCCTGTTCGAAGGCGCGCAAGGCACGCTGCTGGACATCGACCACGGCACCTATCCGTACGTGACCTCGAGCAACTGCGTGGCCGGCAACGCCGCCGCGGGCGCCGGCGTGGGTCCGCAGATGCTGCATTACATGCTGGGCATCACGAAGGCCTACGCGACGCGCGTGGGCTCCGGTCCGTTCCCGACCGAGCTGGACTGGGAGACGCCGGGCACCGTGGGTCACCACCTGTCGACGGTCGGCCAGGAGCGCGGCACCGTCACCGGTCGCGCCCGCCGCTGCGGCTGGCTGGATGCGGCCGCGCTGAAGCGCTCGATCATCATCAACGGCATCACCGGCCTGTGCCTGACCAAGCTGGACGTGCTGGACGGCCTGGCCGAGATCAACATGTGCGTGGGCTATGAGCTCGACGGCAAGCAGATCGACATCCTGCCGCTGGACGCCGACGAGATCGTCGCGTGCAAGCCGGTCTATGAAGTCTTCCCCGGCTGGACCGAGTCGACCTTCGGCATCACGAAGTGGGATCAGCTGCCGGCCAACGCGATTGCCTACCTGAAGCGCGTGGAAGAGGTGATCGGCGCGCCGATCGCCATGGTGTCCACCGGCCCCGATCGCGAACACACCATCCTGCTGCAGCATCCGTTCAAGGACTGAGCGACCGCTCGGCCTCTGTCGTTTTCCGTCTTATCCAGACCTGACCCCATCCATCGCTGAGGAGCCTCCCCCATGTTGACCGACGACGGCAAACATCTGTACGTGTCGTGGGATGAATACCACCTGTTGATCGAACGCCTGGCGCTGAAGGTGCATGCCTCCGGCTGGGAGTTCGACCAGATCCTGTGTCTGGCGCGCGGCGGGATGCGTCCCGGCGACGTGCTGTCGCGCGTGTTCGACAAGCCGCTGGGCATCATGTCCACCAGCTCGTATCGCGCGGAAGCGGGCACGATCCAGGGGCGTCTGGACATCGCCAAGTACATCACCATGCCCAAGGGCGAACTGGCTGGCCGCGTGCTGCTGGTGGACGACCTGGCGGACTCTGGCGTGACGCTGAAGGCCGTGGTGGAACGGCTGCGCGGCATGCCGTCGATCAGCGAGCTGCGTTCGGCAGTGATCTGGACGAAGAGCGTTTCGGAGTACACCCCGGACTATTACGTCGAGATGCTGGAAACCAGCCCGTGGATTCATCAGCCGTTCGAAGATTACGACGCGCTGCGCCCCGATGCGCTGGCGAAGAAATTCGCGATCTGATGAACGAAGGGCTGACAACTGTCAGCCCTTTTCGCTTGCGCCGCTCGCTGTGATCGCAGGAGAGGACTCGGTCACGCAAGCGCGACCCCGGTTTGGACCTCACGGTCCAAACCATTCGAGTCCTCCCGTGATGTCCGCCGGACATCACTTCCTGGGCGTCAGAATGAGAAAAGCCGGCTGGAAGCCGGCTTTTCGAATATGGTGCCCAGGAGAGGACTCGAACCTCCACGGAGTTACCCGCTAGTACCTGAAACTAGTGCGTCTACCAATTCCGCCACCTGGGCAAGGTCAGAAGCCAGCTTCTCGGGAAACCAGCTCAAGCCACTTCATGAAGAACTTCTTGAAGTATTCTTGAGCCCTCGGTTTCTCGAAACGCAAAAGAGCTTCTGCGTTTCAGGAAAGACAAGGATTCTACTATCAAAAACTTCAAGAATGCAAGCCCCCAGGGCGCCCAAGGCGCTCAGCTGATGGGGGAGATCGAAGGCACGGTGCAGGGTCACCGCGACGGGCACGGTTTCCTGATGCCCGACGATGGTCAACCGGACGTTTATCTGTCCTCGCAGGAGATGCACGCCGTCATGCACGGCGATCGCCTGCGGGTGCGCATCGTGCGCCACGACAAGCGCAATCGTCCCGAAGGCCGTGTGCTGGAGATCCTCGAACGCCGCAAGAAGCCGATCATCGGCCGGCTGCTGCTCGAGTCCGGCATCTGGCTCGTCGCCCCTGAAGACAAGCGCTACGGCCAGGACATCCTGGTTCCGAAGAACGCGATCGCGAACGCGACCGCGGGGCAGATCGTCGCCGTCGAACTGACCGAGCCGCCGTCGCTGTATTCGCAGCCGGTGGGTCGCGTGACCGAAGTGCTGGGCGAGATCGACGACCCCGGCATGGAGATCGAGATCGCCGTGCGCAAGTACGAGGTCCCGCACGCCTTCAGCGCCGACACGCTCGCGCAGGCGGCGAAGCTGCCCGACAAGGTCCGCGCGGTCGACATGAAGCATCGCATCGACCTGCGCGACGTGGCGCTGGTGACGATCGACGGCGAGGACGCCCGCGACTTCGACGACGCGGTCTACTGCGAGCCCCACAAGCAGGGCCGGGGCAAGACGGCATTCCAGGGCTGGCGGCTGCTGGTCGCGATCGCCGACGTCAGCCACTACGTGAAGCCCGGCGAACCGCTGGATCGCGATGCCTACGAGCGCGCGACCTCGGTCTACTTCCCCAGACGCGTCATCCCGATGCTGCCGGAGAAGCTGTCGAACGGTCTGTGCTCGCTGAATCCGGAGCAGGACCGCCTGTCCATGGTCTGCGACATGCTGGTCAGCGAGGCCGGCGAGCTGCACGCCTACCAGTTCTATCCGGCGGTCATCAACTCGCATGCGCGCTTCACCTATACCGAGGTGGCGGCGATCCTCGGCAACACGCACGGCCCCGAGGCCCACAAGCGCAAGGCGCTGGTGCCGCACCTGCTGCACCTGCACGAGGTCTACCGCGCGCTGCTGTCGCAACGCGCCAAGCGCGGCGCGATCGACTTCGAGACCACCGAGACCCAGATCGTCTGCGACGACAACGGCCGCATCGAGAAGATCGTGCCTCGCACGCGCAACGAGGCCCACCGCCTGATCGAGGAGGCGATGCTCGCCGCCAACGTCTGCGCGGCGGATTTCATCGCCGGCGGCAAGCATGCGTCGCTGTACCGCGTCCACGAGGGCCCGACGCCCGAGAAGCGCGGCACGCTGCAGGCCTACCTGCGGGCGCTGGGCATCGGCATGGGGATCAGCGACGATCCGTCGCCGGGTGAGTTCCAGGCGATCGCGCAGGCGACCAAGGACCGGCCCGACGCCCAGCAGATCCACACGATGCTGCTGCGCTCGATGCAGCAGGCGATCTACACGCCGGCCAACGCGGGCCACTTCGGCCTCGCGTACCAGGCCTACACGCACTTCACCAGCCCGATCCGTCGCTATCCGGACCTGCTGGTGCACCGCGTGATCAAGGCGCTGCTCGGATCGAAGAAGTACGCGCTCGATGCGCACAAGATGGAAGCCGCGAACCCGATGCCCAAGCGGCCGGGCAAGCCGGCCTCGAAGGCGCCGAGCCCGTCCTCCGCGTCGACCGAGTCGGAGCGCTGGGAAGTCGTCGGCGCGCACTGCAGCGCGAACGAGCGTCGCGCCGACGAGGCCTCGCGCGACGTCGAGGCCTGGCTGAAGTGCCGCTTCATGCGCGACCACCTCGGCGAGGAATTCGCCGGCACGGTGAGCGCGGTGACGAGCTTCGGCCTGTTCGTGCAGCTCGACGCGCTGTATGTCGAGGGCCTGATCCACATCACCGAACTCGGCGGCGAGTACTTCCGTTTCGACGAGGTCCGCCAGGAGCTCCGCGGCGAACGCACCGGCATCCGCTACGCCACCGGCGCGCGCGTGCAGGTTCAGGTCAGCCGTGTCGACCTGGACGGCCGCAAGATCGATTTCCGGCTGGTGCGCGACGGCGACGAGCAGCGTCTGCTGCGCGGCGCCCATCGCGACAAGTTCGGCGACCGCCGTGGCGGCGATGGCAAGGGTCCCGCGAGGAAGCAGGACAAGCGCGCCGAGCACCGTGCGCGCCGCGAGGCTGCTGCGGCTCCGGCCGTGACGGTGGAGCCGATGCCGCTGCCGCCGCCTGATCCGCCGACGGCGGTCGACGCGCTCGAGCGCATCGAGCAGGCCGATCGCGTGCTGAAGGCCGAGCGCCGCAAGTCGGAGCGCGCGACGAAGGGCTCGTCGACGCATCCGGTCCAGGCGGCCAAACGCACGGCGCGCAGTGCGGCGAAGTCGGTCGCCGCGAAGGGCAGTGGCGCGCCAGCGGCGAAGTCGACGCGGCGCAAGCGCGGCGCATGAACGGTGCATGAACGGCGCATGAGCGCAGCCTGACGAGTGTCGGTCCCTCGCGATCGAGCCTCCGATGAAGAAGGGCCTGGTCATGCCAGGCCCTTGGTGTTTCTGACGAACGCGCTCGCCGTCGTTCAGGCGGAAGGGCTGTGCAGCGCGGCCATCGCGTCGATCAGGTCGGCGGCGAGCAGGGGACCCGCATGACCTTCCGCCGCCGCGCCGTGCCAGGTCACGGCGGCACAGGCGAGGTCGTGCGGCGCGATGCCCGGCGACTGCGCCCAGAGTCCGCCGATCCAGCCGGCCAGCACGTCGCCCGTGCCTGCGGTGGCCAGCGCTGATGAGCCGGTGCCATTGATCGACAGGCGCCGCTTGGGCGTGACCACGATGCTGCCCGATCCCTTGAGCACGACGGTCGCCGGGAGGCGCATCGCCAGTTGCGTCGCGGCGTCCAGGCGATCGGCCTGCACATCGGCCGCCGACGGCAGTCCCAGGAGTCGCGCCGCTTCCAGAGGATGCGGCGTCAGGATCGTGGGCCAGCCGTGCGCGGCGCGACGGCGTAGCGCATGCTGCAGTGTCTCGTCGGCGGCCACCAGGTTCAGAGCGTCGGCATCGAGCACGACGCGCGTCGCGCCGTGCAATGCCTTCGACAACGCCGACGCGATCGCAGTCCCGCCGCCACAGCCGCACACGGCGACGATGTCCCGCCAGGTGTCCGGCGAAGCGCTCCAGCGCGCGGCATCCCAATGCATGAGTTCCGGTCGCGCGGGCCACGGCTGGCCGTCGTCGTCAGGCAGTGCCGCGTACACGCGCCCCGCGCCGGCGGCCAGCGCCGAGGTCGCGGCGAGCCACGCGGCGCCGCGCATCGTCGGCGCGCCGCCCAGGACGACGACGTCGCCATGCCGTCCCTTGTGGCTGGCCGCGGAACGCGCGAACGCGCTTTGCCAGCGCGCGATGCGGCTGGCGCCGAAGAGCACGCCGACGCCCTTGTCGTCGACGGGCACGTCGAGATCGTCGAACCAGACACGCCCCGCGAGCGCACGGCCTTCTCCGGTGAACAGGCCGGACTTGAGAGTCAGGAAAGTCAGCGTGTGATGCGCGCGCACGGCATCGGCGCCCAATGGCTGACCGGTGCGGACATCGATGCCGCTGGGAACGTCGACGGCCAGCACCGTGGCACCGGCATCGCGCATTGTGTCGATGGCCTGGATGGCCGAGGCGATGGGCCCTTCGGGTGCGCGGTTCGCGCCGAGGCCGAGGAGGGCGTCGATGGTGACATCGGCCCACCCGGCCATGTGTGGGAGATCGGCGTGCAGGCGCAGGCCGGCTTGCCGGGCGGTGTGCAGCGCATGCGCGGCGTCACTGCCTGGCGAGGGTTCCGGCCCAACCAGGAGCACGTCCACCGTCCATCCACGGGCGGCCAGGTGACGGGCAGCGATGAGGCCGTCTCCGCCGTTGTTGCCCGGACCGGCGAACACCGCGGCGTGCTGGCCGAAAGGTCGGAGTGCCACGGCCAGACGCGCCACGGCAAGCCCGGCGCGCTCGATCAGTGTGTGAGGCGGATGCAGCGACAGCGCCGCCGCCTCGATGCGCCGGCTCGACGGCGCGTCGTGAAGGGATCGGTCGTGGGACGTGGGCAGCACCGGCAGCATGGCGCCGACTCTATCCCCGTCTCAGCTCACTGGAGCCGTGCCGGTTCCAGCAACGCGGCGTCGATGCCCGGATCCTTCTTCGCGAGCCGGGCCGCCAACAGTTGCGCGGCGGCTCCGGCCATGGTCCAGCCGTGCTCGCCATGACCGATGTTCAACCACACGCCGGGCAGGCCGGACTCGCCGATCAGCGGCAGCTCGTCGGGCAGCAGCAGGCGCGAGGTCTTCCAGCGCTGCTGACCGCCGGCGAGCAGGGCGCCCGGGAACCAGTCGTGCGCAGCCTGGTGCAGCGCGCCCATCGACTGGCCATCCGGCTGCGACGACGAGCCGCCCAGCTCGTTCGCCCCACCGACGCGCACGCGTTGACCGAGTCGCGTGAGGCTGACGCCCAGCGCCATGTCGATGACGGTCGCGCGCGGCCCCAGGTCCGGGTGCGCCTCCAGCATGCGCAAGGGCGCCGTCAGCGTGTGCGTGTGCACCGTTCCCCACGGCAGCTTCAACCCTTGGGCGGCGAGCAGCGGCGCCGCGCCCTTGCCGGCGCACACCAGCACCGCGTCCGCCCGCAGCGGCTCGCCCGCGGCCGCGTGCACGGCCGGCTGGCTGCCGGGCTCGATGCGCAGCACATCGGTGTTGAAGTTCCACTGCACGCCGAGCCGCTGCGCCTCCAGCTTCAGCGCCTGGCTGAACTGGCGGGCATTGGCCGCTTCGTCCTGCGTCAGCAGGATGCCGCCGTGCAGCGCGGTCTCGGCGTTGAGGCCGGGTTCCTGCGCGCGGCAACCGTCGGCGTCGAGCTCGCGATGCGGCACCTGCCGCTCCTGCAGCCGGGCCAGCAGCGGTGCTGCGCTCTTGTAGTCCTTGGCGGTGCGCCACAGCAGCAGCACGCCGGCTTCACGCTCGACGTCCATCTTCAATTCGCGCCGCCACACCGCCATCACGGCCTGGCCGCGCAGCGCCAGCGCATGCAGCGCTTCCGGCATCGCCTGCACGCCGCGCGCGCGGCCGGCGCGCCAATGCGCGAACTTCCAGCCGAGCTGGCCCGGCTTGCCGCGCCACGCCAGCGGCGTGTCGGGCCGCGCGGCCATCAGGCCCGGCGCGATGAGCCCCGGCGGCGCGAAGCTCGCGCCGGTGGCGACGCTGGTGTCGCGTTCGAAGACATGGACCTCATGGCCCTGCAGCGCGAGTTCGTAGGCACTGGTGACGCCGGCCAGACCGGCTCCGATGATGGCGATCCGCATTTCAGCGGGTCCCCGCGGCGAGGGCCGCCTCGACGCTCGACGCGGCGCCCAGCACCGCGTGATCGCGCAGCGCGGGCGCCCACAGCATCAGGCCGACCGGCAGTTCGCCGGGATGTTCGCACGGGATCGAGATCGCGCAGCCGTCGAGCAGGTTCACGACGGCGGTGTTGCGCAGCAGGCGCGCATTGGTGGCAAGGAACAGGTCGTCGCTGTGCAGCAAGGGGGCGATCTCCGGGGCTTGGAGGGGGAACGGTGGGGCTGAGGAAGGCGTCGATGCCGGCCATGGCGGCCGTCATGTCGTGGATCCAGCGGCGGCGGGCGTCGAGCAGCGCCTGGTAGGCGGCGGGAAGGATGGCCTCGCCGCGGCGGATGCGCATCGCGACGCGCGGGTCATAGCGGTCGCCGCGTTCGGCGAGGCGCGCATGGTGCCATGCCCAGGCCTCGGCCGCGGTGATGCCGCCTTGCGTTTGCAGTTCCGCCACACGGGGCAGGGCGGGCAGCGCGCGTTCCTCGATGCGGGCGCCGGCAGCGCGCAGCGTCGCGAGCGCGCGTTCGAATGCGGCGGCCACCGCGGGCTCGAGCTCGTCCTGCATGAAGTCCGGCGTGATCGCGAAACGCCATGCCGACAAGGGGCGTTCATCGAGGTCGGCCGGTGCGCCGCTCAGCACCGCGTGCAGCAGCGCGGCGTCCCTCACCGAGCGCGTGATCGCGCCAGCCGTGTCCAGCGAAGGCGACAGCGGGACACACCCGTCAAGCGGCACCAGCCGCGCCGTGCTCTTGAAGCCGACCAGTCCCTGCAGCGCGGCCGGGATGCGCAGCGACCCGCCGGTGTCCGAACCGAGTGCCGCCCACGCGGCGCCGGTGGCGACGCTGACCGCACTGCCGGAGGTCGATCCGCCGGGAATGCGCGCCAGGCCGTCGATCGCGTGTGTCACCGGATTCCGGGGCGTGCCGTGATGCGGATTGATCCCGACGCCGGAGAAGGCGAACTCACTCAGGTTGGTGTGGCCGGTCAGCGCGGCGCCGGCGGCGCGCAGCCGGGCGACGACCGGGGCATCGCGTTCGGCGGGGGCCGCATCGTCCATCGCGGCGGAGGCGGCGGTCGTCGGCTGCCCGGCGACGTCGAACAGGTCCTTGACGGACACCGCCAGACCGCCAAGCGTCGGGCGGGGATCGCCGCGAGCCACTGCGGCATCCGAGGCGTCGGCCGCCGCGCGGGCCTCCTCGTCGAAGCGGCGCAGGAAGACGTGCTCGCACGCGGCGGCGTCGGCAAGCGCCAGGCTCTCGTCCAGCAGGCTGCGCGCGGCGTGGCGGCCCAAACGCAGGGAGGCGAGCGCCTCGGTCAGGTCGATCGGCATGCGAAAACGGGTTATACTCGTCGGGTTTTTCCCGGATAAGCCAGCCGTTGGGGCTGGAGTCCGGTGGAGAACGCGGCAGGTGGTTGGGGCCCAGACTTGTTCAAGGCCTGTCCATCGATCGCAAATTCGCGAGTCCGGCGAATCAAGGTGTTGCAACGTACAAGCAGACGTCGCAATTCGTGCCGGATTCTAGAACCAACCTTCGGAGTTACTTATGTCCGTCACGATGCGTGAGATGCTGGAAGCCGGCGTCCATTTCGGCCACCAGACCCGCTTCTGGAATCCCAAGATGGCCCCGTATATCTACGGCCATCGCAACAAGATCCACATCATCAACCTCGAGAAGACGCTGCCCGCGTTCGAGGAAGCCCTGAAGTTCGTGCGCCAGCTCGCCTCCAAGCGCGGCACGATCCTGATGGTCGGCACCAAGCGCCAGGCCCGCGACATCGTCGCCGCCGAAGCTGAGCGCGCCGGCGTCCCGAGCGTCAACCAGCGTTGGCTGGGCGGCACGCTGACCAACTTCAAGACGGTCAAGACCTCGCTGAAGCGCCTCAAGGACATGCAGGCCCAGATCGACGCCGGCACCCAGCCCGCGATCAAGAAGGAAGCCCTGATGTTCACGCGCGACATCAACAAGCTCGAGAAGAACATCGGCGGCATCCAGGACATGGTCGCGCTGCCGGACGCCCTGTTCGTCATCGACGTCGGCTATCACAAGATCGCCGTCCTGGAAGCCAAGAAGCTGGGCATCCCGGTCATCGGCGTCGTGGACACCAACCACTCGCCCGAAGGCATCGACTACGTCATCCCCGGCAACGACGACTCGGCCAAGGCTGTCGCCCTGTACGCCAAGGCTGTCGCCGACGCCGTGCTGGAAGGCCGCGCCAACTCGTCGAACGAAGTCGTCACGGCCGTCGCCGCTGAAGGCGACGAGTTCGTCGAAGTGAACGAAGGCGCCTGATCCAGGCCCTGACCCTCGACGGGTTCTGACAAGGGGGCTGATTCAGCCCCCTTCGTCCAAGCAGATTCAGATTTCAGCGGTGCCGGGTCGTTCCGGGCCGCGACATACGGAGATTGAAATGGCAGCAATTACCGCAAGCATGGTCGCCGAGCTGCGCGCCCGCACCGACTCCCCGATGATGGAGTGCAAGAAGGCGCTGACCGAAGCCGACGGCGACATGACCCGCGCTGAAGAGATCCTGCGCGTCAAGCTGGGCAGCAAGGCCGGCAAGGCCGCCTCGCGCGTGACCGCCGAAGGCGTCGTCGCCGCGGCCGTGAAGGGCAACGCCGGCGCGCTGATCGAAGTCAACTGCGAAACCGACTTCGTGTCGAAGAACGACGCCTTCCTGGCGTTCGTGAACGCGCTGGCCGGTCTGATCGTCGACAGCAACCCCGCCGACATCGCCGCCCTGTCCGCCCTGCCGCTGTCGCAGGAAGGCTTCGGCCCGACGGTCGAGGACGTGCGCGCCGGCCTGATCGGCAAGATCGGCGAGAACATGACGATCCGCCGCTTCAAGCGTTACGAAGGCGCCAAGCTGGCCTCCTACCTGCACGGCACCCGCATCGGCGTGATGGTCGAGTTCGACGGTGACGAAGTCGCCGCCAAGGACGTCGCGATGCACGTCGCCGCGATGAAGCCGGCCGCGCTGTCGTCCGCCGAAGTCCCGGCCGAGCTGGTCGAGAAGGAACGCAAGATCGCCGCCGAGAAGGCCGCCGAGTCCGGCAAGCCGGCCGAGATCGTCGCCAAGATGGTCGAAGGCTCGGTGCAGAAGTTCCTGAAGGAAGTCTCGCTGCAGGACCAGGTCTTCGTGAAGGCCGCCGACGGCAAGCAGACCGTCGCGCAGATGCTCAAGGACAAGGCCACGACGGTGAAGTCGTTCACCCTGTACGTCGTGGGCGAAGGCATCGAGAAGAAGGTCGACGACTTCGCTGCCGAAGTGGCTGCCCAGGTGGCGGCTGCAAGCAAGCAGCAATAAGCGTCGCGACTCAAAAAGGGCGCCTCTGGCGCCCTTTACACTTGTGCGCTTGCGCCAGCAGGCCTACGCACGACACTCCCTCCATCGGCCGTACTGACGAGGTAACAATGCCCGCCCACAAACGCATCCTGCTCAAGCTTTCCGGAGAAGCCCTGATGGGCGACGACGCCTACGGCATCAACCGCGCGACCATCGTGCGCATGGTCCAGGAAATCCAGGAAGTGACGAAGCTCGGCGTCGAGGTGGCGGTCGTCATCGGCGGCGGGAACATCTTCCGCGGCGTGGCGGGCGGCGCGGTCGGCATGGACCGCGCGACGGCCGACTACATGGGCATGCTGGCGACGGTGATGAACTCGCTGGCCCTGGCTGACACGATGCGCCAGGAAGGCATGACCGCGCGCGTCATGTCGGCGATCGCGATCGAGCAGGTCGTCGAACCCTACGTGCGTCCCAAGGCGCTGCAGTACCTGGAAGAAGGCAAGGTCGTCGTCTTCGCGGCCGGCACCGGCAACCCCTTCTTCACGACCGACACGGCCGCCGCGCTGCGTGGCGCCGAGATCGGCGCCGAGATCGTGCTGAAGGCGACCAAGGTCGACGGCGTCTACACCGCCGACCCGAAGAAGGACCCGACGGCCACGCGCTACTCGCGCATCAGCTTCGACGAGGCCATCGGCAAGAACCTGCAAGTGCTGGACGCGACCGCCTTCGCGCTGTGCCGCGACCAGAAGCTGCCCATCCGGGTGTTCTCGATCTTCAAGCCGGGCGCGCTGAAGCGCGTCGTGATGGGTGAGGACGAGGGCACGCTGGTGCACGTCTGACCGGGCTGGCGCGTTAGAGACCACGCCGCCCCCCTGATCGAGGAAAAGAACATGAGCATCGCCGACATCAAGAAGAACGTCGAAGCCAAGATGGCCAAGTCCGTCGAGGCGTTCAAGAACGAACTGCAGAAGATCCGCACCGGCCGCGCCCACCCGGGCCTGCTGGACCAGGTGCATGTGGACTACTACGGCTCGATGGTCCCCATCTCGCAGGTGGCCAACGTCACGCTGCTGGACGCCCGCACGGTCAGCGTGCAGCCCTGGAAAAGGGCATGAGCCAGAAGATCGAGAAGGCCATCCGCGAATCGGACCTGGGCCTGAACCCGTCGTCGATGGGCGACCTGATCCGCGTGCCGATGCCGCCGCTGTCGGAAGAACGCCGCCGCGACCTGGTGAAGGTCTCCAAGGGCGCCGCCGAGGATGCGAAGGTGGCCGTGCGCAACCTGCGTCGCGACGCCAACGAGCAGGCGAAGAAGATGGCCAAGGACAAGGTCATCACCGAGGACGACGAGCGCCGCAGCCAGGACGAAGTCCAGAAGCTGACGGACCGCGTCGTCTCGGACATCGACAAGCTGCTCTCGGCCAAGGAAGCCGAGATCATGGCCGTCTGATCGTCGCATCCTCGTGAGCGCCGACAGCAAGGCGGGAGTGCCCCGCCATGTGGCCATCGTCATGGATGGCAACGGTCGTTGGGCGAAGAAGCGCTTCCTCCCGCGTTTCTTCGGCCACAAGCAGGGCGTGGACGCCCTGGTGCGGGTGGTCCAGGCCTGCATCGATCGAGAGATCGAGTACCTCACCGTCTTCGCCTTCTCCAGCGAGAACTGGAAGCGTCCCAGCGACGAGGTGTCCGGCCTGATGGGCCTGGTGCTGGCGGCGGTGTCGCGCTACCTGGCCCGCATGGGCGCGATGGGCGTGCGCATCCGCATCGTCGGCGACCGCGAGGCGGTGTCCGACAAGCTGCGTGCCGCCTGGGCCGAGGCCGAGGGCTCCACCGCCCACAATTCCAAGCTGACGCTGAACGTCGCGTTCAACTACGGCGGTCGCTGGGACATCGTCCAGGCCTGTCGCAAGGCGATCGCGGCGGGCATCCCGGCGCACGAGCTGACCGAAGCCCGCCTGTCCGAGTTCATGGCGATGAGCTATGCGCCGGACCCGGACCTCTTCATCCGTACCGGCGGCGAACTGCGCATCAGCAACTTCATGCTGTGGCAGACCGCGTACACCGAGTTCGTGTTCTCCGACTGCCTGTGGCCCGAGTTCGGCGAGGCGCAGCTGGACGAGGCGATCGCCGCGTTCCGGGCGCGCGACCGCCGCTTCGGCGGGGTGAACGTTCCGGGCGTCGCCCAGGAGGCTTGAGATGCTGCTTCAGCGCGTGATCACGGCCCTGGTGCTGTTGGCGATCCTGCTGCCGGCGCTGTTCGCGTCGAATCCGATGTGGTTCGCGCTGCTGACGCTGGTGATGATCGCGGCGGCGGGGTGGGAGTGGTCGCGGCTGAACGGCAAGCCCGGCGCGACGGCGCTCGCATTCGGCGCCGTGCTCGCGGCGGCCTGTGCGGCGACCTTCTACGCCGTCGGCTTCAACGTGCCGGCCTGGTGCTGGTGGCTGGCCGGCGGGATATGGGTACTCGGCGGCGTGCGCGCGCTGGCGGCCGGCGTCGCCGGATGGCCGAAGCTGTCGCCCGTGCTCAGACTCGTGCTCGGCGCGGTGCTGCTGTGGGCCGCCTGGCTGGCGCTGATCGTCGCGCGGCAGCGCGGCATCAACTTCCTGCTGTCGGCGATGTGCCTGGTCTGGATGGCCGACATCGCCGCGTACTTCGCCGGCAAGGCCTTCGGCAAGCGCAAGCTCGCGCCGGCGATCAGCCCGGGCAAGAGCTGGGAAGGCGCGATCGGCGGCCTCGTCGGCGTGATCGTGCTGGGCTTCGTCTGGGTCCATGTGATCGACGTGCGCGTCCCGGTGGATTCGGCCTCGCTGTACACGGTGCTGGTCAAGCGCATCGGCATCGTGTCGCTGCTGGCGATGGTCTTCCTGTCGGCGATGAGCGTCGTCGGCGATCTGTTCGAATCCCTGGTCAAGCGGGCCGCCGGCGCCAAGGACAGCAGCCAGCTGCTGCCCGGCCACGGCGGTGTCCTGGACCGTGTCGACGCGCTGCTGCCGGTGCTGCCCCTGGCCTTGGCGCTGACCTCCCTCTGATCCTCCGGATCCCTCCGCGAGACCTTCTGCGATGACCGACCACTTCCACCGCCCGCAGCAGGTCTGCGTGCTGGGTTCCACCGGATCCATCGGCACCAGCACGCTGGACGTGATCGCGCGTCATCCGGACCGTTATCGCGTCTTCGCCCTGTCGGCGATGAGCCGCGTCGACGAGCTCGCCGCGCAGTGCGTGCAATTCCAGCCGCGCTTCGCTGTCCTGCCCGATGCGGCGCTCGCCGCACAACTGCGCACGAGGCTGCGCGAAGCCGGCTCCCGCACCGAAGTGCTCGACAGCATGGCCGCGCTGAGCGAGGTCGCCGCGCATCCCGACGTCGACGCGGTGATGGCCGCGATCGTCGGCGCCGCCGGCCTGCCGCCGGCGATGGCCGCGGCGCGTGCGGGCAAGCGCCTGCTGCTCGCCAACAAGGAAGCGATCGTGCTCGGCGGTGCGCTGTTCATGCGTGCGGTCGCCGAGGGCGGCGCGACGCTGCTGCCGGTGGATTCGGAGCATTCTGCGATCTTCCAGTGCCTGCCCGAGGACCGCTCGACCTGGCCGCAGCGCATCGACCACATCGTGCTGACCGCGTCCGGCGGGCCGTTCCGCCAGCGCGATCCGGCCTCGCTGGCCGATGTCACGCCCGAGCAGGCCTGCGCCCACCCGAACTGGGTGATGGGCCGCAAGATCTCGGTCGACTCGGCGACGATGATGAACAAGGCGCTCGAGGTCATCGAGGCGCGCTGGCTCTTCGACCTGAAGCCCGAGCAGATCAAGGTGCTGATCCACCCGCAGAGCATCGTGCATTCGATGGTGGTCTGCCGTGACCACTCGGTGCTGGCCCAACTGGGCACGCCCGACATGCGCGTGCCCATCGCCTACGCGCTGGCCTTCCCCGAACGCATCGTCTCCGGCGCGGGTGTGCTGGACCTGCTCAAGACACCGAGCCTCGCCTTCGAAGAGGCTGACGAGCGCCGCTTCCCCGGCCTGCATCTGTCGTGGCAGGCACTGCGCGCGGCCGAAGGCAGCACCGCGGTGCTCAACGCCGCGAACGAGGAGGCGGTCGCCGCCTTCCTCGATCACCAGCTTCGCTTCGATCACATCTGCCGCGTCAACCGCGAGGTGCTTGAAACCGTGAATCCCCAGGCGGGCGAGGTCGACAGCGTCGAGGGGCTGCTGGCCCTCGACGGACGCGCCCGCCGACAGGCGAGACAGCAGATCGCGGCGCTCGCCGCGGCGGTCTGATCCTCCGGTCGACGACCGCCGCCCAGCCCCAGACCTCGATCCAGGACGCCCGCGATGCTTTCCCAAGTCCTCTATTTCCTCGTCACGCTGGGCATCCTCATCGTGATCCACGAGTGGGGCCACTACCGCGTGGCGCGTGCCTGCGGCGTCAAGGTGCTGCGTTTCTCGGTGGGCTTCGGCCGCGTGCTGCTGCGCCGGCGCAAGTCGCCGGACAGCACCGAGTTCACGCTGAGCGCGATCCCGCTCGGCGGCTACGTCCGCATGCTCGACGAGAGCGACGGCCCGGTGGCGCCCGACCAGCAATCGCAGGCCTTCAACCGCAAGACGCTGTGGCAGCGCGCGGCGATCGTCGCGGCGGGCCCGGCGGCCAACCTGATCCTGGCGGTGCTGCTGTTCGCGGTCGTCGGCTGGATCGGACGGGAAGAGCCGAAGGCGCTGCTCGGGTCCCCGACGGCGGGCGGACTGGCCGAACGCGCCGGCCTGCGTGCCGGTGATTGGGTGCAGGCCTGGTCCAACGACGGGCAGGATTGGGAAGACGTCCGATCGATGCCGGACTTCGGCTGGCAACTGGCGCAGTCCGTCGCGGACCGCCAGCCGTTGCTGCTCAGCGTCAGCGATGCGGCGGGCCACGGTCGCCGCACCGTGCGCCTCGAGACCGACACCCTGGAGAGCCGCGACTTCGACGAGAAGACGATCGGCCGCATCGGCTTGGGTGGCGTGTTCATCGAACCGGTCCTGGGTCGCATGGTCGACGGCGAACCCGCGCAGGCCGCGGGCCTGCTGTCCGGCGATCGCGTGCTGCGCGTCAACGACGAGGTCGTGCCCGACGTCGCCTGGTTCATCCAGCGTGTGCGCCGCGCCATCGTCGATGGCCAGCCGGAGCCGCTGCGCGTGCTCGTGCGCCGCGACGGCCAGCAGCTGGAACGCGTGGTCACGCCGCGCGTCGAGATCGTCGGCGACCAGCGCGTGGCCCGCATCGGCGCGGGCTTCGACGCCCGGCCGGCGAGCGTCAAGGTGCACTACGGTCCCATCGAATCGGTACGGCAAGGCCTGACCCGCACCTGGGAGCTCAGCGCGCTGACGGTGAAGACCTTGGGCCGGATGTTGGTCGGTGAAGCTTCGGTAAAGAACCTCAGCGGACCCATCACGATCGCCAAGGCGGCGGACCAGTCGGCGAGCCTCGGATTGACTGCTTTCCTGAGCTTCCTCGCCGCCGTCAGCGTGAGCCTCGGCGTGCTGAACCTGCTGCCGCTGCCGATGCTCGATGGCGGACACCTGATGTATTATCTTTTCGAGGGTTTGAGCGGCCGCCCTGTCTCTGAGTGGTGGCACAAGCAGCTGCAACGCGCAGGCATTGCCGTCGTGCTGCTGATGATGAGCCTGGCCCTTTTCAACGATCTGACCCGCACGCTGGGTCTGCACTGAAGCTTCCGCATGCCCCGATTCCTGCCCGACGCCTTGCGCCCCCACGTGATCCAACTGGCGGTGCTGGCTACCGCGCTGCAAGCCGGTTCCGCCTGGGCCGCCGAACCGTTCGTCCTCAAGGACATCCGTGTCGAAGGTCTGCAGCGGACTGACCCGGGCACGGTGTTCGCGGCGCTGCCGTTCCGCATCGGTGACACCTACAACGACGAGAAGGGCGCCGCCGCGCTGCGCGCGCTGTTCGCGACCGGTCTGTTCAAGGACGTCCGCATCAACCTCGACACCGATGCCGTCGTCATCGTGATCGAGGAACGTCCGATCATCGCCAACGTCGGTTTCGTCGGCCTCAAGGAGTTCGACACCGAGGCGCTGACCAAGTCGCTGAAGGACGTCGGCATCGGCGAAGGCAAGCCTTTCGACAAGGCGCTGGCCGACCGCGCCGAGCAGGAACTGAAGCGTCAATACCTGACCCGCTCGCTGTACGGCGCCGAGGTCACGACGACCATCACCCCGATCGAGCGCAACCGCGTCAACGTCAGCTTCTCGGTGACGGAAGGCGAGCCGGCCAAGATCGCCGAGATCCGCATCCTGGGCAACAAGGTCTTCAGCGAAGGCACGCTGACGGGGCTGCTCGAGCAGACCACGTCGGGCTGGCTGACCTGGTACACGAAGACCGACCGCTACTCCCGCTCGAAGCTGAACGCGGACCTGGAAACGATCCGCTCGTACTACCTGAACCGCGGCTACCTCGAGTTCAACGTCGAGTCGACGCAGGTCACGATCTCGCCCGACAAGCAGAGCATCAGCATCGCGATCACGATCAACGAAGGTCAGCCGTACACGGTCAACGGGATTAAGCTCGAAGGCGACTTCATGGGTCGCGACGAGGAGTTCAAGCGCCTGATCGCGCTCAAGCCCGGCCAGCCTTACAACGGCGAGGCGGTGGCGCAGACGACGCGCAACTTCCAGGACCTCTACGGCACCTTCGGCTACGCCTTCGCGCGTGTCGAGAGCCGCCCGGAGATCGACCGCGCGACCGGCCAGGTGACGGTGACGCTGGTCGGCGAGCCGCAGCGCCGCGTCTACGTGCGGCGCGTGCTGATCTCGGGCAACACCCGCACGCGGGACGAAGTGATCCGCCGCGAGTTCCGCCAGTTCGAATCGTCCTGGTACGACGGCGCCCGCATCAAGGCCTCGCGTGACCGCGTCGAACGCCTGGGCTACTTCAAGGACGTCACGATCGACACGACCGAGGTCCCGGGTTCGCCCGACCAGGTCGACGTCACGCTGACCGTGACCGAGCGCCCGACCGGCAACATCCAGATCGGCGCCGGCTACTCCAGCGCGAGCAAGCTGTCGCTGTCGGGCTCGATCTCGCAGGAGAACGTGTTCGGCTCCGGCAACTACCTGGGCATCCAGGTGAACACCGCCAGCACCGGCCGCTCGCTGGGCGTGACGACGGTGGACCCGTACTTCACCGTCGACGGCGTGTCCCGCGCGATCGACGTGTTCTACCGGACCGTCAAGCCGATCAACAACCTCGGCGAGGAATACGAGTTCGCCTCGTACGGCGGCTCGGTCAAGTTCGGCGTGCCGTTCTCCGAGGACGACACCGTGTTCTTCGGCATCGGCTACGAAACGACGCGCATCACGACCCGCACCGGCCTGCCCAACAGCTACTGGCTGTTCCGCGAGCAGTTCGGTTCGTCGGCGATGTCGATCCCGCTGACGATCGGCTGGAAGAAGGACAACCGCGACTCCGTGATCACGCCGACCGCCGGCGCGATGAAGCGGGTGAACCTGGAGCTGAGCCCCGGTCGGCGATTCGCGCTACACGATCGCCAACCTGCAGTACCAGGAGTTCTTCCCGCTGGGACGCAAGTTCTCGCTGATGGTCAACGGCGAATTCGCCTACGGCAAGGGCCTGAGCGGCCGGCCGTATCCGATCTTCAAGAACTTCTACGGCGGCGGCCTGGGTTCGGTGCGGGTGTTCGAGCCCGGCACGCTGGGCCCGGTCGACGTGACCGGCTCCTACACCGGCGGCAACCGCAAGTTCAACCTGAACACCGAGTTCTACGTGCCGGTGCCGGGTTCGGGCAACGACAAGAGCTTCCGTCTGTTCGCGTTCCTGGACGCGGGCAACGTGTGGGGCCAGGACGAGAAGCTCAAGTTCGGTGATGTGCGTGCCTCGGCTGGCGCGGGTATCAGCTGGCTGTCGCCGATGGGCCCGCTGCGGCTCAGCTACGGCTCGCCGATCCGCAAGAAGCCCACGGATAGAATCGAGCGATTCCAATTCCAGATCGGGACTGCATTCTGATGAAGAGCAAGCTGTCGCAGATCGTCGCCACCGTCCTCCTGACGGGCGCGGCGACCCTGGGCGCGCAAGCCCAGGAAGTCAAGATCGGCTACGTCAACAGCGAGCGGATCCTGCGCGAAACCAATTTGGCCAAGGCGGCGGAAACGAAGCTGCAAGCCGAGTTCAGCCGTCGCGAAAAGGCGCTGGTCGACCTGGAGACCAAGTTGCGCGCCGCGGCCGAGAAGCTCGACAAGGACAGCCCCGCGCTGGGCGAGGCCGAGCGCGGCCGCCGCCAGCGCGAGCTGATCGAACAGGACCGCGACCTGCAGCGCAAGCGCCGGGAGTTCAACGAGGACGTCTCCCAGCGCAAGAACGAAGAACTCTCCGCCGTGGTCGAGAAGGCCAACAAGGTCATCAAGCAGATCTTCGAGCAGGAAAAGTACGATCTGATCGTTCAGGACGCGATTCATGCCAGCCCCCGCGTGGACATCACGAAGAAGGTGATCGACGCGCTCAACAGTCAGAAATGACACCCGCCGTGACGCCGGAAGTGACCAAGAAGCAGGTTCTGGTCTCCGATCTGATCGCCGCCTTGGGCGGCGATCTTGTTGGTGCCTCCACCACGGCGATCCGCGCGATCGCGCCGCTGGAGGATGCGGGCGCGGACGCGATCTCCTTCCTCTCGAATCCGAAGTACGAGGCGCAGCTCGCGACCACGCAGGCCGCCTGCGTGATCGTGTCGCCGAAGCTGGCGGAAGCCGCCGCAGCCCGTCAAGGCGCCGGCACGACCGCGTGCTGCATCGTGGCGCCGGATCCCTACCTCTACTTCGCGCGCCTGACCCAGTGGTGGGCCGCGAACATGCGCAAGCCGCGCGCCACGCCGGCCATCCATCCGACCGCGACCGTCGCGGCGGACGCGGTGATCGGCCAGGACGTGGAAGTCGGCCCGCATGCGGTGATCGAGTCCGGCGCGGTGCTGGGCGACGGCGTGCGCATCGGCGCGCATACGATCGTCGAGCAGGACGCCCGCGTCGGCGCGCACACGCGGTTCGCGCCGCACGTGGTGTTCGGCCATGACTGCGTGATCGGCGAACGCTCGATGCTGCACAGCGGCGTGGTCATCGGGGCGGACGGCTTCGGCTTCGCGCCGACCAAGCGCTCGGACGGCGAGCCCGGCGTCGAGTGGGTCAAGATCGAACAGCTCGGCGCGGTGCGCATCGGCGACGGCGTCGAGATCGGCGCCAACACCTGCGTCGACCGCGGCGCGCTGGGCGACACGGTGATCGCCGACGGCGTCATCATCGACAACCTGGTCCAGATCGCGCACAACGTGAAGATCGGCAAGGGCACGGCGATCGCCGGCGCGACGGCGATCGCCGGCAGCGCGGAGATCGGCGCCAACTGCATCGTGGCCGGTGCGGCGCGCATCAACGGCCACATCCGGATCACTGACGGCGTGCAGATCGGCCCGACGGCCAACATCAGCAACAGCATCGACAAGCCCGGCGCCTACGCCGGCATGTGGCCCTTCGAGGACGCCGCATCGTGGCAGAAGAACGCCGCCGCCCTGCGCGGGCTCTATGAGCTGCGCCAGCGCGTGCGTGCCCTGGAAAAGAAGACGACATGACTGAGACCCGCATCGACATCCACGGCATCCTCGAGAAGCTGCCGCACCGTTATCCCATCCTGCTCGTGGACCGCGTCCTGGAAGTGGAGAAGGGCGTGCGCATCCGGGCGATCAAGAACGTCAGCATCAACGAGCCGTTCTTCAACGGCCACTTCCCGCACCGTCCGGTGATGCCGGGCGTGCTGATCCTGGAAGCGCTGGCGCAGGCCGCGACGCTGCTGGCGGTCGAGAGCTACAACTTCACGCTGGACGAGAACCACGTCGTCTACTTCGCCGGCATCGACAACGCGCGCTTCAAGCGGCCCGTCGAGCCGGGCGACCAGCTGATCCTCGAGGTCACGCTGGACCGCGCGAAGGCCGGCATCTACAAGTTCGGCGCCAAGGCGCTGGTCGGCACCGACATCGTGGCCGAGGCCGGCCTGATGTGCACGATGCGCAAGCTCGACTGCTGAGTCGTCGTTGAACACCCGCTGAACAGCCGCTGAATCCGGACGCCCATGGCCCGCATCCATCCCACCGCGATCATCGACCCGCAGGCGCAGCTCGACGAGACCGTCCAAGTCGGCCCGTACGCGGTCATCGGCCCCGAGGTGCGCATCGGCGCGGGGACCCGCGTCGGCCCGCACACCGTGATCGAGGGCAAGACCACGATCGGTCGCGACAACGTCATCTACCAGTTCGCGTCGATCGGCGCGATGCCGCAGGACATGAGCCATGGCGGCGAGGTGACCGAGCTCGTCATCGGCGACCGCAACACGATCCGCGAGTTCTGCACCTTCAACACCGGCACGTTCAAGGAGCAGGGCGTCACGCGCGTCGGCTCCGACAACTGGATCATGGCCTACGTGCACCTGGCGCATGACGTGGTGGTCGGCGACCACTGCGTGCTGGCCAACAACGCCACGCTGGCCGGCCACGTGCATGTGGGCGACTGGGCCACGATCGGCGGCCTGACCGGCGTCCACCAGTTCGTGCACGTCGGCGCGCACGCGATGATCGGTTTCCAGGGCCATGTGGCGCAGGACGTCGCTCCGTACATGACGGTCGACGGCAATCCGCTGGGCGTGCGCGCGGTCAACCTGACCGGCCTGCGCCGCCGCGGCTTCAGCAACGACCGCATCGGCGTGATCCGCCAGATCCACAAGCTGCTGTTCCGCGACGGCACGACGCTGGAGCAATCCGTCGCGAACATCGAGGCGCTCAAGCAGGGCCAGGACGCCGAGTCGATCCGCGACATCCAGGCGATGCTGGACTTCCTGGCGGGCGCCAAGCGCGGCCTCGTCCGCTGAACGACCCGGACGATTGACATGAGCGCCACGGATCCTCGACTGGGCCTGGTGGCCGGCGAGGCCTCCGGCGATCTGCTCGCCAGCCTGCTGCTGCAAGGCCTGAAGGCGCGCTGGCCGGACTTGAGCTCGGCCGGCATCGGCGGCCCCAGGATGCAGACACAAGGCTTCGACGCCTGGTGGCCCAGCCACAAGCTGTCGATCTTCGGCTACTGGGACGCGATCAAGAACATCCGCGAGCTGCTCGCGATCCGCCGCCAGCTCGGCGATCGACTGATCGCCGAGCGGCCGTCGGTCTTCGTCGGTGTCGATGCGCCCGACTTCAACTTCGGCCTGGAGCAGCGCCTGCGCGAGGCCGGCATCAAGACGGTCCACTTCGTCTGCCCGTCCATCTGGGCCTGGCGCGCGGAGCGCGTGCAGACGATCAAGCGCAGTGCGGATCACGTGCTGTGCCTGTTCCCGTTCGAACCTGCGATCCTGGAGAAGGCGGGCATCCCGTCGACCTACGTCGGGCACCCGCTGGCCGACCAGATCCCGTTCGAACCGCCACGCGAGGACGCGCGCCGCGACCTGGGCCTTGCGGAGAGCGACACCATCGTCGCCATCCTGCCCGGCAGCCGTCGCAGCGAACTGGACTACATCGGCCCGCCGCTGCTGGACGCCGCGCGGCGCATGCACCAGGCGCGCCCCGCGTTGCGCTTCGTCATCCCGATCGCGCCGGGCCTGCGTCCGATGGTCGAGGCGCTGATGGCGCAGCATGGCCAGGGCCTGCCGATGACGCTGGTCGACGGTCGCGCCCAGGAGGCGCTGGCCGCCTGCGACCTGACGCTGGTCGCGAGCGGCACCGCGACGCTGGAAGCGGCGCTGCTGAAGCGGCCGATGGTGATCGCCTACAAGCTGCACTGGTTCAACGCGTGGCGGATGAAGGGCAAGGCGCTGCTGCCGTGGGTGGGGCTGCCGAACGTGCTCGCGCGCGAGACGCTGGTGCCCGAGTGCCTGCAGGACGAATGCACCGGCGAGCGCATCGCCCGCGAGGGCCTGGCCTGGCTGGACGACGCGCCGCGTCGGGAGCGGCTGCGCGAGCGTTTCCTCGAGATCCACCAACAGCTGCGCTGCAACACCGCGCAAAAGGCCGGCGATGCGATCGCGAAAATCCTCGGCGCTTGAGCCTCCGACGCAACTGGGCCTGGAATGGGTCCGCGAGGGTCTGCTGTGCGGCGTGGACGAAGCGGGCCGCGGTCCGCTGGCGGGCCCGGTGGTCGCCGCGGCGGTGATCCTGGACGATCAGAACCCGATCAAGGGGCTGAACGATTCGAAGGTGCTCAGCGAGAAGAAGCGCGAGCAGCTGTTCGACGAGATCCGCGCCAAGGCGCTGTGCTTCTGCATCGCGGAGGCGACGGTCGAGGAGATCGACCGCATCAACATCCTGCAGGCGACGATGCTGGCGATGCGCCGCGCGGTCGAGGGCCTGCGGCTCAAGCCCGCGCACGTGCAGGTCGACGGCAACCGGCTGCCGGTGCTGCGCATCCCCGCCGAGGCCATCGTCAAGGGCGATGCGCTGGTGCCGGCGATCTCGGCCGCGTCGATCCTGGCCAAGGTGCACCGCGACCGTTTCTGCCTGCAGATGCACGCGCAGCATCCGGAGTATGGCTTCGACAACCACAAGGGCTACGGCACGCGCGAGCACCTGGACGCGCTGCGCGTGCACGGCGCGAGCGTGTGGCATCGGCAGAGCTTCGCGCCGGTGCGTTCGCTGGACCTGGGTGATCCGGGCCTGGCGAACATCGCGCCCCCACGGAACGTCGATCCCGCGCTGAACGAGGAAATGAGACCCGGATGAGCTGGCAGTCGATCACCGCGCGCGACAACCCGAACCTGCAGCGACTGCGCAAGCTGGCGCAGGACGGCGGCGCCTACCGCAAGCTGGGCGGTGTCTGGCTGGAAGGCGACCACCTCGTGCGCGCGGCGGTGCAACGCGGCGTCAAACCGTCGCTCGCGCTGATCACGGACGTGGCCGCGGCGGACGAGGCGCTGCATGCGCTCGCCGACGTGGCACCGAAAGTGCTGGTCGTGTCGCCGGAGCTCTTCAAGACGGTGTCGGGCCTGGAGTCGCCGGCGCAGATCGGCTTCGAGCTGGCCCTGCCGACGCAGCCGCGCATCGATGCGAAGGCCGATTCCGTCGTGCTGGACCGCCTGCAGGATGCGGGCAATGTCGGCACGATCCTGCGCAGCGCGGGTGCTCTGGGCTTCCGGCAGGTGCTGGCGCTCAAGGGCACTGCGGCGCTGTGGTCGCCGAAGGTGCTGCGCGCCGGCATGGGCGCGCACTTCGGCCTGCATCTGGTGGAAGGTCTGAGCATCGAGGACCTCGATGCGCTGAAGGTCCCGCTGCTGGCGACCAGTTCGCATGCGGATGCCATGCTCCATCAAGCCGATCTCCCCAACCCTTGCGCCTGGGTCATGGGCCACGAAGGGCAGGGCGTCGCCGAGGCGTTGATGCAGCGCTGCGCGTTGCGCGTCGGCATTCCGCAGCCGGGCGGCGAAGAGTCCCTGAACGTGGCGAGCGCCGCGTCGATCTGCCTCTACGAATCGGCTCGTCGCAGGCTGATCTGAGCGACCGTCCCGCACGCTTTGCGCGGCGAGCCATTCATCGCGCCATCGCGAGCGCGGCGACTCCTAGCGCGATGAACACCGCGCCCGCGATGCGCCACCCGCGCTCGCCTTCGCCGAGCAACTGTCCGCCGATCAGCGCGGCGAACAGCATCGACAGCTCCCGCGCCGGCGCGACGCGCGACAGCGGCGCGAGCTTCATCGCATAGAGCACCAGGATGTAGGCCGATGGCGCGCCGACGGCCACGACCAGCGCATGCTTCCACTGCTTGCGCAGTGCGGGCATGAAGCCGGCACGGTCGCGCAGCACGGCGGGCAGGCTCACCGGCACGCGCAGCAGGTTGCAGATGTAGTCGTAGAGGATCGGCGACAGCGCCAGCACCTTCACCGCGTAGCCGTCGATGACGCTGTAGGCGGCGATCGTCGCGCCGGTGAGCGCGCCCCAGGCGATGCCCAGCTTGCGCTTGCGGTGCAGTTCCGGATCGTGATTCGCGCCTTTCGAGAAGAACGTCGGTCCCGCCGCCATCAGCAGGATGCCGCCGACGACGCCCGCAAGTCCAAGCCCGCCTCCCACGCCGAGATGCTCGCCCAGCAGCACCACCGCGACCAGCGACGACAGCAGCGGCCCGCTGCCGCGCGCGACGGGGTAGACGACCGTCATGTCGGCGGCGCGGTAGCCGGCGAGCAGCGCGTTGAAGTAGGCCAGATGGACGACCGCGCTGGCGAGCGTGGCCGTCCACGCCTGCCAGCCCCAGGCGGGCAGGTCGTCGAGTCCGACGACCACGACCACGGGCAGCCAGAGCACCGTGACGCCGACGGCGGTCATGCAGGCGAAATGATGATTGCCCTGCGCCTTCTTGGCGGCAAAGTTCCACAGCGCGTGGATCAGCGCGGCCGCGACGACCAGGGCGAGCGCGCTCGCTGGCATCGGTCGCGGGGGGCCTCAATACATCAGGCGATCGGGACGGATGTCGCGCAGGATCGTCGTGGCGATTTCCTCGATCGACTTGTGCGTCGACGACAGCCAGTTGATGCCGGCCTTCTTCATCATCGTCTCGGCCTCGCGGACCTCGTAGTGGCAGTTCATGAGGTCGGCGTACTTGCTGCCCGGGCGGCGCTCGTTGCGGACCTGCGCCAGCCGCTCCGGATCGATCGTCAGGCCGAAGCACTTCTTCTTGTGCGGGATCAGCAGCGAGGGCAGGTGGCCGCGATCGAAGTCCTCGGGGATCAGCGGGTAGTTGGCCGCCTTGATGCCGTGCTGCATCGCCAGGTACAGCGAGGTCGGCGTCTTGCCGCAACGACTGACCCCCACCAGGATCACGTCCGCCGAGTCGAGGTTGCGCGCCGACTGTCCGTCGTCGTGCGCCAGCGAGAAATTGATCGCCTCGATCCGGTCGTGGTACTCCTGGCTCTTCGCGACGTCGGAGAAGCGGCCGACGCGATGGCTCGACTTGATCCGGAACTCGTCTTCCAAGGGCGCGATGAAGGTGCCGAACATGTCCATCACGAGGCCTTGACACTCCTGGCGCACCACGTTCAGCACCTCGCGATTGACCAGCGTCGCGAAGACGATGGGTCGCACGCCTTCGCGCTCGCCGGTCTCGTTGATCTCCTGGACCAGCTGGCGGGCCTTCTCGCCGCTGTCGATGAACGGGCGGCGCACGTGACGGGCCTTCACCGGGAACTGCGCCAGGATGGAGTTACCGAAGGTTTCGGCGGTGATGCCGGTGCCATCCGAGACGAAGTAGACGGTGTGCTGGGTCATGAGGGGCCTTTGAATCATGCCGGGACCGAACCGCGAGCGGCCCGGGAGCCTTCGCCGGATCGGGCATGCCGCATGCCGAAGCGGGAAGAACGGCCGTTGTCCTGCCTCGGCCCGGCCCCGAACGGGGGCTTACATCATAGATCGGCGACCCACTAGAATCGTCCGCAACTTGCCCCTGCCCATCGCATGAACGCCGCATGAACGCCGCCTCGCGCCGCCCACAAGAATCGACAACACCTGTCGTGCGCCGCGTCATGCCTGTCTCCCTCGAAGCCGCCGATGCGATCGGCCTGCTCGGGAGTGCGCGGGGAGCCCCGGTTTCTCAACATCACGGAGTTTTCCCATGTCTGATGCACGCTTCGAGGCGACCGCCCTGGTCGTACCCTTCGAGAAACTGAGGATGACCGACGTCGAGTCGGTGGGCGGCAAGAACGCCTCGCTCGGCGAAATGATCTCGCAGCTGGCCGAAACCGGCGTGCGCGTGCCCGGCGGCTTCGCCACCACGGCCCACGCCTTCCGCCAGTTCCTCAAGCATGAAGGCCTGGATGTCCGCATCCAGAATCGCCTGGCCGACCTCAACACCGATGACGTCCGCGCGCTGGCCGTGGCCGGCGCCGAGATCCGCGGCTGGCTGGAAGCGCAGCCGTTCCCGGCCGACCTCGAAGCGGCGATCCGCGCCTCCTTCGCCGGCCTGACCGCGGACAACCCGGACGCCTCCTTCGCCGTGCGCTCGTCCGCGACCGCGGAAGACCTGCCCGACGCCTCCTTCGCCGGCCAGCAGGAGACCTTCCTGAACGTCGTCGGCATCGAGGACGTGCTGCACAAGATGAAGGAAGTCTTCGCGTCGCTCTACAACGACCGCGCGATCAGCTACCGCGTGCACAAGGGCTTCGCGCACAGCGAGGTGGCCCTGTCGGCGGGCGTGCAACGCATGGTGCGCTCCGACCTGGGCGCCGCCGGCGTGATGTTCACCATCGACACCGAGTCCGGCTTCAAGGATGTCGTCTTCATCACCTCCAGCTACGGCCTGGGCGAGACGGTGGTGCAGGGCGCCGTCAACCCCGACGAGTTCTACGTCCACAAGCCGGCGCTGCAGCGCGGCAAGTTCGCGCTGATCCGCCGCAACCTGGGGTCCAAGCTGATCCAGATGACCTTCTCCACGCCCGAGGAGAAGGCCGCCAGCGGCAAGCTGGTCAAGACCGTCGACGTCGAGGTCGAGCAGCGCAACCGCTACTCGCTGACCGACGAGGACGTCGTGCAACTGGCCAAGTACGCGGTGATCATCGAGCAGCATTACGGCCGCCCGATGGACATCGAGTGGGGCAAGGACGGCAACGACGGCCAGCTCTACATCCTGCAGGCGCGCCCGGAGACGGTGAAGAGCCAGGCCGAGGGCCAGGTCGAGCAGCGCTTCAAGCTCAAGGGCTCGGGCACGGTGGTGGCCGAAGGTCGCGCGATCGGCCAGAAGATCGGCACGGGCCCGGTCCGCCTGGTCGACAGCGTGGCCGAGATGGAACGCGTGCAGCCCGGCGACGTGCTGGTCACCGACATGACCGATCCGAACTGGGAGCCGGTCATGAAGCGCGCCAGCGCGATCGTGACCAACCGCGGCGGCCGTACCTGCCACGCGGCGATCATCGCGCGTGAGCTGGGCATCCCGGCGGTCGTCGGATGTGGCGACGCGACGGACAAGCTCAAGGACGGTCAACTGGTGACGGTGGTCTGCTCCGAGGGCGACACCGGCTTCATCTACGACGGCCTGCTCGAGACCGAGGTCAGCGAAGTCCACCGCGGCGAGATGCCCTACAGCCCGGTGAAGATCATGATGAACGTCGGCAATCCGCAGCTGGCGTTCAACTTCGCGCAGATGCCCAACAGCGGCGTCGGTCTGGCGCGGCTCGAGTTCATCATCAACAACAACATCGGCGTCCACCCGAAGGCGATCCTGGACTATCCGAACATCGACAACGACCTGAAGAAGGCCGTCGAGTCGGTGGCGCGGGGCCATGCCTCGCCGCGCGCGTTCTACGTCGACAAGCTGGCCGAAGGCATCGCCACGATTGCCGCGGCCTTCTGGCCGCAGCCGGTCATCGTGCGTCTGTCCGACTTCAAGAGCAACGAGTACCGCAAGCTGATCGGCGGCTCGCGCTACGAGCCGGACGAAGAGAACCCGATGCTGGGCTTCCGTGGCGCGTCGCGCTACATCTCGGGCGAGTTCCAGGACGCGTTCGCGATGGAATGCGAGGCGCTCAAGCGCGTGCGCAACGACATGGGCCTGACCAACGTCGAGATCATGGTGCCCTTCGTGCGCACGGTGAAGCAGGCGCAGAAGGTCGTCGAGATGCTGGGTGAGCGCGGCCTGAAGCGCGCGGCCAACGGCGGCCAGGACGGCCTGCGCGTCATCATGATGTGCGAGGTCCCGAGCAACGCCATCCTGGCCGAGCAGTTCCTGGAGCATTTCGACGGCATGTCGATCGGCTCCAACGACCTGACGCAGCTGACGCTGGGCCTGGACCGCGACTCCGGCCTGGAGCTGCTGTCGGGCGACTTCGACGAACGCGATCCGGCGGTGAAGGCGCTGATCTCGCGCGCGATCGCTGCCTGCCGCGCCACGGGCAAGTACATCGGCATCTGCGGCCAGGGCCCCAGCGACCATGCGGACTTCGCCGAATGGCTGGCCGCGGAAGGCATTGCCTCGCTGTCGCTGAACCCGGACACGGTGGTCGAGACCTGGCAGCGTCTCGCGAAGCGCTGAGCCCTCGCACCCCACCACGCAACGGCCCTTCGGGGCCGTTTTCCATTGCAGTCCTCGGTCGCAAAACCGAGGAAGGACGACAGTGGTTGGGGACGGCATGGCGTGGGGTTTCGGAGCTTGCCTCCGGGGCCCCACGCCATGGCGGCCAACGCCCAAGCCTCAGCAGGCAGGCGGTCCCCGCATGTCCCCGGGGGAAGTTGTGGATGCGCCCGCACGGCAAGAGGGTGATGATCCGCCCCCATGTCGACTCCCCCGCCAGACGCCGCGTTCCGCCGCCGGCTCCATCGCATCTACGGTGCCTACACGATCGGCTTCGTCTTGCTGGTGGGGCTGCTGGGCGTGCTGGAGCGGATGGGGATGCCCAAGCAATGGCTGGGGTTCTCGTTCCTGCTGCTGACGGTGCTGATCTACGCCGGCATCGGCGTGTTCAGCCGCACCACCGACCCGGTCGAGTACTACGTTGCCGGTCGCCGCGTCCCGGCGTTCTACAACGGCATGGCCGCGGGCGCCGACTGGATGAGCGCGGCGAGTTTCCTCGGCATGGCGGGGAGCTTGTACCTCGCGGGCTACGGCGGGTTGGCCTTCGTGCTCGGCTGGACCGGCGGCTTCTGTCTCGTGGCCTTGCTGCTCGCCCCGTACCTGCGCCGCTTCGGCGGCTTCACGGTGCCGGACTTCCTCGGCGCCCGCTTCGAGAGCCGCGGCCTGCGCGTGATGGGCGCCGCGGCGGCGGTGCTGGTGTCCTTCATCTACCTCGTCGCGCAGATCTACGCGATCGGCCTGATCACGACGCGGCTGACGGGGCTGACCTTCGAGATCGGCCTGTTCGTCGGACTCGGCGGCGTGCTGGTGTGCTCCTTCCTCGGCGGCATGCGGGCCGTGACCTGGACCCAGGTGGCGCAGTACATCATCATGATCGTGGCCTACGTGGTGCCGGTGATGTGGCTGTCGACGCTGCAGACCGGTTCGCCGCTGCCGCAGTTCACCGCGGGCACCGAGATCCGCGAGATCACCGCCCGCGAGCAGCAGCTGCTGCACGATCCGAAGGAACTGCAGGTCCGTGGCCTCTATGAGCAGCGCGCCAAGGATTTCGAGCACCTGCTCGCCGGCCTGCCGCACTCGCTCGACGCGGAGCGCCAGCGCGTCTCGCAGGTGATCGCGCAGCTGAAGTTCGAGGATGCGCCGCTCGCGCAGATCCAGGCGGCGGAGAAGGTCCGCGCCGCGCTGCCGCGCACCGAGGCGGAGGCCCGCGAGCTCTGGTTGCGCGCCGTCGCCGCCAATCGACAGCGCGCCGAACCGCTCGCCGGCATGCCGCTGCACGCGCAGCCCTTCGCCGGCGATCCCGAGGGCACCCCGGCCGAGCAGGAGGCCTACACGCTGGCACGCCGCAACTTCCTGGCGCTGGTGCTCGTGCTGATGGTGGGCACCGCCGGGCTGCCGCACATCCTGACCCGCTATTACACGGTGCCGACGGTGGCGGAGGCGCGCACCTCGGTCGCGTGGACGCTGTTCTTCATCGCGCTGCTCTACCTGTTCGCGCCGGCGCTGGCGGTGATGCTCAAGCATGAGGTGCTGCATCACCTGGTCGGCTCGCCGATCGCGGAGCTGCCCGGGTGGATGAAGCAATGGATGCGCGTCGATCCCAGTCTGCTGAACATCCAGGACATCAACCAGGACGGCATCCTGCAGCTCGGCGAACTGCGCCTGGGCGGCGACATCGTCATGCTGATGACGCCCGAGCTCGCCGGTCTGCCGTACGTGCTCTCCGCGATGGTGGCCGCCGGTGCGCTGGCGGCGGCGCTGTCGACGGCGGACGGGCTGCTGCTGACGATCTCCAGCGCGCTCTCGCACGACGTCTACTACCGCGTCATGAACCCGCGCGCCTCGATGACGCAGCGGGTGACGATCTCCAAGGCGCTGCTGCTGGCGACCGCGCTCACCGCCGCCGCCGTGGCCGCTCAGAAACCGGCGGACATCCTGCTGCTGGTGTCGGCGGCGTTCTCGCTGTCGGGATCCACGCTGGTGCCGGCGCTGGTCGCGGGCATCTTCTGGAAACGCGCCAACAAGCAGGGCGCGGCCGCCGGCATGCTCGCGGGGCTGGGCATGACGCTGTACTACATGGTGGGAGCCCACGCCGGCCTGCGCCAGGCGCTCGGGATCGGCGGCGCCCCGCAGCTGTGGTGGGGCATCCAGCCGATGGCGGCGGCGCTGTTCGGACTGCCGGCGGGCATCGCCGCGCTGGTCGTGGTGAGCCTGCTGACGCCGCCGCCGTCGCCGACGGCCCGCGCGCTGCAGGCCCGGGTCACGGGCGCCGCACCCTGAACGCCTTGAACGCCTTGAGCCCCCGGGAATGGGGCGGCTCTTCGCGCCTCTCGGCCGGCCAGTGGACGGCAAGGGCCAAAGTCGTCTAGAATCCGCGATTCCCCTTGCCGGGCCCAGGAGTAGACGCTGGGGTCCGGCTTTCAGGCCAAGGGCAGAACATCACCCGATGTTGGTGCCGGCGGTCGTTGAAACCCACAAGGAGTACACATGCGTCACTATGAGATCGTTCTGCTGATCCATCCGGATCAAAGCGAACAAGTTCCGGCGATGCTGGAGCGCTACAAGGGCCTGGTCACCAACGGTGGTGGCAAGGTGCATCGCGTGGAAGACTGGGGCCGCCGTCAGCTGGCCTACATGATCCAGAAGCTGGCCAAGGCGCATTACCTGTGCCTGAACATCGAGTGCAGCAAGGAAATCCTGGCTGAAATCGAGACCGGTTTCCGCTTCAACGACGCCGTGCTGCGTCACCTGACCGTCGTCAAGGACAAGGCCGAGACGAACCCGTCGGTGATGATGAAGGCCGTCGAGCGCGAAGAAGCCCGCAAGGCCCCGCAAGAAGCGTCCGCCTGAGCTGACAAGCGCGATCCCTGACGTTCCCGAATTCCTGACCCGCACAGCATCCGCGCCCGCATGAACCGACTGGTACTGCAGGCACAGATCCTCGAAACCGCGGCGATCCGATACACCCCCGCCGGGCTCCCGGCCCTGGACCTGATGCTCAAGCATGAGTCCGTGGTCGACGAAGCCGGTGCTCCGCGCAAGGTCGCGCTGGAGATCAAGGCGGTGGCCATCGGTGATGTCGTGAAGCGGGTCCAGGCGCTGGACCTGACGGAGAAGACGGTGTTCACCGGATTTCTCTCGGCACAGCGACAGGGGCGAGGCACGGTGTTTCACATCACCGGCTTCGCGGACTGAACGGGACGGACAGGTCGCGCAGATCGTTTAAATCTGGATAGATAGCAGGAGTTCACTATGCCCCCGCCACGTGGTAAAGGTCGGTTCTCGAAGGACCGCAAGCCCAAGCGCAATCAACAATCGCTGCTGTTCCGTCGCAAGCGTTTCTGCCGCTTCACCGTCGCCGGTGTCGAGCAGATCGACTACAAGGACGTCGACGTCCTGCGCGACTTCGTCGGCGAAAACGGCAAGATCGTGCCCGCCCGCCTGACCGGCACGCGCGCCTTCTTCCAGCGTCAGCTGTCGGTGTGCATCAAGCGCGCCCGCTTCCTGGCCCTGCTGCCGTACAGCGACCAGCACAAGGTCTAAGGAGTCCACCCCATGCAAGTCATCCTGCTGGAAAAAGTGGCCAACCTGGGTAACCTCGGCGACGTCGTCAAGGTCAAGGACGGCTACGCCCGCAACTTCCTGATCCCGACCCGCCAGGCGCGCCGCGCCACGGAATCGGCGATCAAGGAATTCGAAGCCAAGCGCGCCGAACTGGAAAAGATCGCCGCCGAGAAGCTGTCCGCTGCGCAAGCCCTGGGCGAGAAGATCAACGGCAACACCGTGACGATCTCGCAGAAGGCTGGCGTCGACGGCCGTCTGTTCGGTTCCGTGACCAACGCCGACATCGCTGAAGCGCTGACCAAGGCCGGCACGGCCATCGTCAAGTCGCAAGTGCGTCTGCCCAACGGTCCGCTGAAGACCGTCGGCGAATTCCCGATCAACGTCGCTCCGCACACCGACGTGGTGGTGGAAGTGACCGTGAAGGTCGTCGCCGAAGTCGAGTAATTGCTCGACACACCCGTTGGGCGCTTCGCGCGCCCTTCGGGCATGCCCCGACTTGCGAAGGCCGACTGGTCCAGCAAAGATCGGGGCAGAACAAAAGAAAGCCGACAGCTGCGAAGCCGTCGGCTTTCTGCTTTTCCGGGGGTTGAGTTATCCCGCTCGCTCCACAAGCTATCAAAAGCTCATCCACAGGCTTGTCCACAATGTCCGCGATCTTCACCACGCCCGGGTCAGGTGCCAGCGACAGCGAAATCGCGCGACTGCGCGTGCCGCCCAATTCGGTGGAAGCCGAGCAGAGCGTGCTCGGCGGCCTGCTGATCGACAACACCGCCTGGGACAAGGCGGCGGACACGCTCAGCGACTCCGACTTCTACCGCTACGAGCACAAGCAGGTCTACGCCGCGATCGGCAAGCTGATCAACGGCGGCAAGCCGGCGGACGTGGTGACGGTGTTCGAGGAACTGACCTCGGTCGGCAAGGCCGAGGAGTGCGGCGGTCTGGCCTACCTGAACGCGCTGGCGCAGGGCGTGCCCAGCGCCGCCAACCTGCGCCGCTATGCCGAGATCGTTCGCGAGCGCGCGATCCTGCGCAAGCTGGTGGCGACCTCGGACGAGATCGCGACCGCCGCGCTGAATCCCGCCGGCCGCGCGGTCAACGAGATCCTGGACGAGGCCGAAGGCAAGATCTTCCGCATCAACGAGGAAGGCTCGCGCGGCGGCACCGGATTCCAGAGCATGGACCGGCTGATGGTCGAGCTGATGGACCGCGTCAACGAGCTGGCGGAGCAGGGCGCCGAGGACGTCACCGGCGTGCGCACCGGCTTCTACGACCTGGACCGCATGACCGCGGGCCTGCAGCGCGGCGACCTGATCATCCTGGCGGCGCGGCCGTCGATGGGCAAGACCGCGTTCGCGATCAACATCGGCGAAGCCGTGGCGATCAACGAGGGCCTGCCGGTCATCATCTACTCGATGGAAATGGGCGCGGCGCAGCTGGCGCTGCGGATGGTCGGCTCCATCGGCCGCATCGACCAGAGCAACCTGCGCACCGGACGCCTGAAGGACGACGAGTGGGGGCGGCTGGCCGAGGCCGTCGACAAGCTCGGCAACGCGCCGATCTACATCGACGAGAGTCCGGGCCTCTCGCCCAGCGAAGTGCGCTCCAGAGCCCGGCGCCAGGCGCGCATCTCGGGCCAGATCGGCCTGATCATCATCGACTACCTGCAGCTGATGAGCGGCAACGGCGGTGGCAGCGAGGAGAACCGCGCGACCGTGGTCGGCGAGATCTCGCGGGGCCTGAAGGCGCTGGCCAAGGAGCTGCGCTGCCCGGTGATCGCGCTGTCGCAGCTGAACCGTTCGGTGGAGACACGGCCGGACAAGCGGCCGATGATGTCCGACCTGCGCGAGTCGGGCGCCATCGAGCAGGACGCGGACATCATCATGTTCATCTACCGCGACGAGTACTACACCAAGGACGAGTGCAAGGAGCCGGGTGTCGCGGAGATCATCATCGCCAAGCAGCGTAACGGCCCGGTGGGCACGGTGAAGCTGGCCTTCGCGCGGCAGAACACGAAGTTCGAGAATCTGGCGCCGGGTTACGTCAGCCCGGGCGGCGACGAGTATTGACCGACGGGGCCAGGCAGGCTCCGGGAGAAGCACCATGCCTGACCACCGTCCACTCCTTCACCAGACCGCGGAGCTGGCTGCCCGCTACCTCGAGGGCATCGAGCGACGGCACGTCGGCGGCCTGGCCACGCGCGAAGGACTGCTGTCCGCCTTGGGCGGGGCGCTGCCCCGGCAAGGACTGACCCCCGGCCAGGTGATCGAGGACCTGGCCCGCTTCGCGGACCCGGGCGTCGTCGCGAGTGCCGGCCCGCGCTACTTCGGCTTCGTGACCGGCGGCGCATTGCCCGCCGCGCTCGCGGCGGACTGGCTGGCGAGCGCCTGGGACCAGAACGCGTTCTCGTGGGTGATGTCGCCGGCCGCCGCCGTCGTGGAAGAGGTGGCCGCCGGCTGGATCCTCGATCTGCTCGGACTGCCGGCGTCGTCCTCGGTCGGATTCACGTCCGGCGCCACGATGGCCACCTTCACCGGCATCCTGGCGGGGCGCCACCGCGTGCTGTCGCGCGCGGGCTGGGACGTCCAGCGCGACGGCCTGATCGGCGCGCCGCCGCTGACGGTCGTGCTGGGCACCGAGGCGCATGCCACGGTGCTGTCCGCCCTGCAGATGGCAGGCCTGGGCAGCGGCCGGGCCCGGCGCGTGGACAGCGATGAACAAGGACGCATGAAGCCCGGCGCGCTGCGCAGCCTGCTTGCGGAACTCGGAGACCGTCCGGTGCTGGTGTCGGCCCAGGCGGGCAACGTCAATTCCGGCGCATTCGACCCGCTGCCGGAGATCGTCGACGCCGTCCGCGCACACCCGAATGCCTGGCTGCATGTGGACGGCGCGTTCGGGTTGTGGGCGGCGGCCTCCGACGCGCTTCGATCGCATGTCGACGGGGTGGCCGGCGCCGACTCCTGGACGACCGATGCGCACAAGTGGCTCAACGTGCCCTACGACTGCGGCGTGGTCATCGTGCGCGATGCCGACGCACATCGGGCCGCGGTCAACTTCGGTGCCGCCTATTACGTGGTGGGCGACGGTGGCGTCCGGGAGCCGGGATCCTGGGTGCCGGACTCGTCGCGGCGGGCGCGCGGCTTCGCGGTCTATGCGGCCTTGCGCCAACTGGGCCGGGCAGGTGTCGCCGATCTGGTGGACCGTTGCTGCGCGCTGGCCCGGCGGCTGGCCGACGGGCTGCGCGATGCGCCCGGTGTGGCGATCCTCAATGACGTGGTGCTGAACCAGGTGCTCGTGCGTTTCGCTCCGACGGCGCGGCCGGGCGACGGCCCCGACGTCGACACTGACGTCGACGCTGACGCGATCGATGCCTTCACGCGCCGGGTGATCGCCGCGGTCCAGCAGGACGGCACCTGCTGGGCCGGTGGCACGACCTGGCACGGCATGGCCGCGATGCGGGTCTCGGTCTCGAACTGGGCCACTCGCGAAGCCGACGTGGACGCCTCCGTCGAGGCCATCCGCCGGTGCGCCGCCTCCGCCTGAGGGTGGAGCCACTGCAACGATGAATCAACGCGCCACGCGCACCGATTCCGGCACGAGCCGATAGCCGCTGGTCGCCAGGGCTGAACTGAGGGGCGGACCTCGAGCGTGCCGGTGCGTCGAACGACCACCCGCTCACCCACGTGAAAACCGACGGCCATTCAGGCCTGCCTAAGTTTCGGCATTGAAGTCTACCAACTAGTAGGTAAACTATGAATCACATCAAACGGCAGGCCTCTGCGCAGCAACTGGAATTCACTTCATCATGTCCCATCACGTCGAATCCTCCGTCCTCAAGCAGGACCATTGGCTCAAGCGCTACTACCTCACCCGCGCGCTGTTCTCCATCGTCTGGGTCGCCGCCGCGATCGTCATCGGCAGCCGGTCACCGGTGATCGCCGCGGTGCTGCTGGTCCTCTATCCGGTCTGGGACGCCGCCGCGAACTGGGTGGACGCCAACGCCAGCGGCGGCCTGCAGGCCAACCGCACGCAGCGCATCAACGTGTGGGCGAGCGGCATCACGACGCTCGCCGTCTGCCTGGCGCTGACCGCGGGCATGAACGCCGTGCTCGGCGTCTTCGGGGCCTGGGCGATCGCGTCGGGTCTCATGCAGCTCGGCACGGCGCTGCGCCGCTGGAAGTCGCAGGGCGGGCAATGGGTCATGGTGCTGAGCGGCGCCCAGTCCGCACTGGCGGGCGGTTTCTTCATCGCGCAGGCGCAGAAGGCCGACGTTCCCTCGATCGTGAACGTCGCGGGCTACGCGGGCGTCGGCGCGCTGTACTTCCTCATCTCCGGCATCTGGCTGACCGTCAGCCTCTCGCGTCGGGCGAAGAAGGCATCCGCCTGAGCGCTGCGCGATGAAGGACGCCCTGGAGCCGCATGGGCTCATGCGGTTCGATGGCGATGGCGATGGCGATGGCGATGGCGATGCGGCGGGGTCAGGTGTTGAGCGTCACGCCCGTCAGCCGCTCGCTGAGCGTCCACAGCCGCTCGGCCTGCGTCGGGTCGATCGCCCAGGGCCGCACGCCGCCGTCGAACACCTCGCCGTCGGCCACGACGCGCGCGACGTCGCAGTTCTCGCAATAGAGGCCACCGAGGCCGTCCAGTTGCCGGCTGGTCGCGCACCACAGCGTGGTGGCCGCCCCCTGCGAGAGGTTCTTGTAGCGTCCGCCTTCCTCGACCGACATGCCCGCCGGGGCAACGCCATGGGCGTTGTCCGGAGAGAGGCCGAAGGCGGCGTAGTCCTCGGCGGTGAGATCGCGTGTCAGGTCCGTGAGGATGGCGCCCGGATGCACGGCGAAGCCGCGCACGCCGTGGGCCGCGCCTCGGCGATCGAGGCCGACCGCGAAGAGCGCGTTGGCGGATTTGGACTGGCCGTAGGCCAGCCATTTGTCGTAGGGGCGTTGCGCGAAATCCGGATCGTCGAAGTCGACCGGCGCGAAGCGGTGACCGAGCGAGGTCAGCACGACGACACGCGCGGCGCCCGCGCGCAACAGCGCGGGCCACAGCCGCAGCGTCAGCTCGAAATGACCGAGGTGGTTGGCGGCGAACTGGCTTTCGTGACCCCGCGCGTCGCGACGTAAGGGCGTCGCCATGATGCCGGCGTTGAGGATCAGCAGATCGAGCGCGTCACCGCGGCCCACGAGCTCGTCCGCGAAACGCGCGATCGAGGCCGGGTCCAGCAGGTCCATCTCGGCCTGCTCGACGTTCGGGAGTCCTTGGAGGGCGACCCGCGCCTTGTCAGGACTGCGCGCCGGCACGACGACCCGCGCGCCCGCCGCGGCGAGCCCACGCACGGTTTCCAGGCCGAGGCCCGCGTAGCCGCCGGTCACGACGACGCGCTGGCCGGTGAGGTCGACGTCGCGCAGGACGTCCGTCGCCGGGGTCGTGGGGCCGAGGCCGGAGGGCAGGGGATGCTGGTGGGTGTTCATGCTGGACATGATCTGCCACCGGGCCGCGGACGGCCATGCCGTCCGATCCGGATCAATTGCCTGATCGTCCGGCCTGCAGGGCTTCCGGCGGCAGGCCTGCCACGGCACGGGTCCACATGCGCTCGTAGAGCGCCTCCAGGTCGCGCGCGAAGGCCGTTGAATCGATCCATGCGGGGATCGCCGGGGTCGCCCGGGCGGCTTGATCCGCCTGATCCGCCTGATCCGCCTGATCTGCCTGATCTGCCTGGTCTGCCTGAACCGCTCGGCTGGCGAGTGCGCAGACCTTGTCGACATACGCCTCGGGCGTGTCGCAGACCAGCCCGAACAACCCGGCCTGAACGAGGAGGCTCTCCGCCACGCGTGACGCGAACCCATCACCGCGCAGCGTCACCACCGGCACGCCGGCCGCGAGCGCATCGCTGGTCGTCGTGTGCCCGTTGCAGGGCCAGGTGTCGAGGGCCACATCCGCCGCGGCGAGCCGGTTCCAGTGCTCGGCCATGCCCACCGGCGGCATGAACACGATCCGCTCCGGCGCGATGCCGCGTGACGCGGCCTCGGCGCGCAGCTGCGCGTCGGCCTGCTCGCCGCCGCTGAGCTGCCACAGCAGCGCCTGCGGCAGGCGATGCAGGATCGTCATCCATGCGTCGAAGACGGTGGGCGTGATCTTCAGCACCACGTTCGCCGAGAGCAGCACGATCGCATCGTCCGGCAGATCGAGTTCAGCGCGCGGCGTCGGCACGATGCGCCGCGTCGCGTCGCCGGGCTGGTAGCAGCGCGGCAACTGCGCGATCCGTTCAGCGTAGAACGGCGCATCGGCGAGCGGCGTCACGATCGCGTCGCCGATGACGTAGTCGATGAAGTCCGCGCCGCAGGTGCCCGGGAAGCCGAGCCACGCGACCTGCACCGGCGCCGGTCGCGCAGCCAGCGCGATGAAGCGGCTGCCGGCGGTGTGGCCCTTCAGGTCGACGGCGATGTCGACACCCTCGGCGCGCATGCGCGCAGCGATGCCGGCGGGATCGAGATCGCCGACATCGATGAAGCGCTCGCAGGAGGCGCGGAGGCGCTGCTGCAGCGGCGATCCGTCGTCGGGCCCGTGCGAGAACAGCAGCACCTCGAAGCGCTCGCGATCGCGGCACTCCAGGACCTCGACCATCAACGCGGCGGTCGCGTGGGCATGGAAGTCGGAAGACAGATAACCGATGCGCAGCTTCGGTTTCGCGATGGCTGTCACTGGCGGCAAGGCCGCGATGCCGCGGCTCAGGAATCGCGTGCTCAGCCGCGCGACCTTCAGCAGATCCGCCGCCGCGTGCGGCAGCGTGGCCAGCGCGAAGGGCACGCCGAATTCATCGTCGGCGTCGTCGGGCTTCGCACGGATGACCGCGTGCAGCGCGCGCAGGTTCTCGTCGAAGTCCAACCAGCGCGCGCATTGCTGGTCGCCATGGGCCTGGTAGGCCTGCGCCATGACGCTGTCGGGTCGCAGCGCGGCGACGGTGCGGAAGCACTCGGCCGCCTCCGCCTTCATCTGCAGCGACTGCAGCGCGAAGGCCAGCTGCAGGTAGGCGTCGACGTCGTCGATCTTCAGCGCGAGCGCCTGCATCAGCGGGCCGATCGCGTCCTGCACGCGCCCGCTGCGCCGCAGCGATTCGCCGAGGTAGCGCTGGAGCTCGCTGGACGCGACCTGCGCGTGCGGCTCGAGCAGCGCGACGGCCTCGGCGTAGCGGCCGCGGCCCATCTCGTGGAGCGCGTTGCGCAGCAGGTCTTTGAGGGCATCCATGGGGGACGATTATGGAAGCTCAGGCCACCGTGCCCGACGGCGCGCAGAGCTCGATGCAGAACGCCATGAACGCCTCCACCGAGGCCGGCGGCAGCCGCCGCGACGGCCGCACGATGTGGAGCGGGAAGGTCTCGCCCGGCCAGTCCGGGAACAGCTCCACCAGCGTGCCGTCCGCGATCAGGTGCTCGACGCTGAGCGCCAGCACCTGCGCCACGCCGGCGCCCGCCACGCAGGCCTGCACCATCGCGTCGGCGTCGGTCATCGTCAGCGAGCCCGAGGTGGCCACCGTCAGCTGTTCCTTCGCGCGGCCCTTGCCGCGGACGAAGATCCATTCGAACGGCCGGCCGCGCTGCGGATCGATGTACTGGAGGCAGTCGTGCTTCGCCAGCTCGGCGGGCTTGCGCGGGCGTCCGCGCCGGTCGAGGTAGGACGGCGCCGCCACTGTCAGCACGCGGTTCTCCAGCAGCTTGCGCGAGGTCATCGTCGACGCCGGCTGCGGCCCGAAGCGCACGGCCACGTCGACGCCCTCCGCGACCAGGTCGCCGCTGCCCGGGAACTGCACCATCGTCAGCGTCAGGTCCGGGTAGAGCGCCTGCAGCCGGGGCAGGGCGGGCGCGAGCACGTAGCGCGCGAACAGTGGATTCAGGCTCACCCGCAGCGCGCCGCGCACGCTGACCGCCGCGCCGGAGACCAGGTTGGCCGCCTCCTCGATGCCTTCCAGGTGCGGCACCGCGTGCTCGTACAGCCGCGCGCCTTCGCCGGTGAGGTGCAGCGAGCGCGTCGTGCGGTCGAGCAGCCGCACGCCCAGCCGCTCCTCCAGCCGCGACACCGCCCGGCTCACGCCCGAGGCCGACATTCCCAGCACTTCGCCGGCCTTGCTGAAGCTGCCCGATTCCACCACCGCGGCCAACACGCTCATGCCGGCCAGCAGACGCCCGTCGATGCTCATCTTTGAATTTCCGCAAAGATCATTTGAGCGACTCTACCTTTATCAAAGATCGCCCGCTTCGCATCATTCGGTCCGTTGCCTCAATCCCGAGTCGACTCCCTCCCGAGTCCTCAACGAATCCCCAGCGATTCCCCCAACGGAGTTCCCCATGACCGATCGCGACATCCTCTTCAAGGCCGGCACCGTCATCACGATGGATCCCGCGCTGCCCAACCTGGCCGTCGGCGACGTGCTGGTGCGCGACGGCCGCATCGCCGCCGTCGGCGCTGCCCTGCCGGCCGGCGACGCCGAGGTCATCAACGCCGCCGGTTGCATCGTGATGCCCGGCCTGGTCGACGCCCACCACCACGCCTGGCTGGGCGTGATGCGCCGGCTGATGCCCGACGTCGACGACCTCTTCGCCTACATCGACGTGGTCGCCGAGCGGCTCGGCGCGCACGTCCGCCCGCAGGACATGTTCACCAGCACGATGCTGACGGCGGCCGCCTCGCTGGACGCCGGCATCACGACGATCGTCGACGCCTGCCACAGCGCGCGCAGTCCCGAGCACACCGATGCCGCGCTCGACGCGCTGGATGCCTCGGGGATCCGCGCGCTGCACATGGTCGGCCCCGCGATGGACAAGGGGGCGTCGTCGGCGCATCTGCCGGGCGATCTGGCGCGCCTGGCCGCGCGCTGGAACGCGAGCGGCAGCCGCGTGAAGGTCGGCCTCTTCGGCCAGTTGAAGCTGGACTGGTGGGAAGTCGCGCGCGGCCTGGACATGCGCATCCTGACCGAGTTCATCGGCGACCTGGCGCAGCTCGGCCCCGAGTTCGCGAAGCCCGGCGTGCTGGGCCCGCACAACCTCTTCAACCATTGCACGCGCGTCCCCGCGGCGACGTGGCGGCTGTTCGCCGACGCCGGCGTCAACATCACCGTGAATCCGCGCTCGGACGCGCTGTTCGGCTTCGACGACGAGACCTTCGCCTACCAGGTGGCCGTCGACCACGGCCTGACGCCGGCGCTGGGCATCGACCTCGACACCGCCTTCGGCAGCGACCTGTTCGGTGAGATGCATGCGCTGTTCCACCAGCAGCGCGCGGCGATGCGCTATCGCCGTTTCCGCGGCGAGGCGGACGTCCCCGCGCCGATCGGCGTCGAGGAAGTGCTGCGCGCCGCCACCGTCAACGGCGCCCGGGCGGCGGGTCTCGAGGATCGTGTCGGCATGCTGACGCCGGGCAAGGCGGCCGACCTCATCATGGTCCGCACGCAGGGCGCGGCCGTGTTCCCGGTGACGAACGCGATCGCCACGATCGTGCAGGCGGTAGAACGCGCCGACGTCGATACCGTCGCGGTCGGCGGGCGCCTGCGCAAGCGCGGCGGGCGGCTGGTCGATGTCGATCTGGCGAGGCTCGCCGCCGACGCGGCCGCATCACGCGACTTCCTGCTCAGCGCCAGCGGGCATCGCGTCGACCTGTTCAAGAGCGCGGCATGAACGCGCCGACCTTCACCGCCGCCCAGGCCGCCACGCCGACCTTGAACCGTCCCGCGCCCGGCGTCATCGCGGCGCTGTTCTGCGGCTACCTGGCCGTCGGCCTGCCGCTGCCGGTGCTGCCGCTGTTCATTCATGAGCAGTTGGGCTTCGGCACGCTGACCGTCGGGCTGGTCATCGGTCTGCAGTTTCTCGCCACGGTCGTCACGCGGGGCTATGCGGGTCGCCTCGTCGACGGGCAGGGCGGGCGGCGCTCAGCGTTGCAGGGGGCGCTCGGCTGCGCGGTGGCGGGCCTGCTCTACCTGGTCGCCGCGCTGCCCGGCTGGTCGTCCGCGACGGCGCTGGCGATCGTCGTCGCCGGGCGGCTGGTGGCCGGCTTCGGAGAAAGCCAGTTCGTCACCGGCTGCGTGTCCTGGTCCATCGCCTCGGTGGGGCCGCAGCGCGCCGGCATGTCCATGTCGTGGACCGGCATCGCGATGTTCGGCGCGCTCTCCATCGGCGCGCCGATGGGGATGTGGCTGTATCGCGGCCACGGCGGCGGCCATGACGGCGCCCACGGCCTGGTCCCCGTGATGGCCGCCTGCATTGCGGCGCCGCTGGTCGCCTGGGTCATCGCGCTGGCGACGCCGGCCTGGCGCATGGCCGGTGGCCCGCGGCTGCCGTTCCGGCGCGTCGTGGGTCAGATCTGGCGGCAGGGACTCGGCCTGACGCTGCAGGGCGTCGGTCTCGCCGGCCTGACCGCCTTCGCGTCGCTCTACTTCGCGGCGCGCGGATGGTCGCAGGCCGGCATCGTGATGACCTGCTTCGGCGTCGGCTTCATCGCCGTGCGGCTGCTGCTCGGGCATCTGCCCGACAGGATCGGCGGTCGGCGCGTGGCGTTGTGGTCGCTGGTTGTCGAGGCGGTCGGGCAGGGCCTCGTCTGGGGCGCGCCGCAGCAGGCCCTCGCGCTGGCCGGCGCCTTCGTGTCCGGCTTGGGCTGCGCGCTGATCTACCCGGCGCTGGGCGTCGAGGCGCTCAAGCGCGTGCCGCCCGCCAGCCGCGGCAGCGCGATCGGCGCGTTCGCGGCTTTCCTCGACATCGCCTACGGCCTGGCCGGGCCGGCGGCGGGGCTGGTGGCCGGCCGTTTCGGATACGCGGCGGTGTATGCGCTGGGGGCGGTGGCGGCGCTGCTCGGTGCGGTGCTGGTCGTCACCGACGGTCAGAAGGCATGAGCCCGACGGATGCCGATGGGTGTCGACGGATGCCGATGGGCACTGGCATTTGTCGGCGATACTGTATAAATTGACAGTATGCCGCAAGACACCAGGATCGCTCCCCCGCCGCTGTACATCCAGGCCGACGCGCTGAAGGGCCGGGGCAGCGCCTGGGCGATGCCGCACCGCTTCGAATCGCGCGAGCGCGAGCAGTATGACGACGGCTGGGGCACGCTGGACCAGGAGGCGCTCGAGGAACACATCGCGCCCAGGACGCAGATCATCGAGGAGCACGCGAAGAAGATCGTCAGCGGCAACCAGTCGCCGGACATCGGCTTCGACCTGTCGATCAATCCGTACCGGGGCTGCGAGCACGGCTGCATCTACTGCTTCGCGCGGCCGACGCACAGCTACCTGAACCTGTCGCCGGGCCTGGACTTCGAGACCAAGATCATCGCGAAGGTCAACGCCGCGGAGCGGCTGCGAGAGACGCTGGCTTCGTCCGCGTACAGGCCCGCGCCGCTGGTGCTGGGCACGGCGACCGATGCCTACCAGCCGATCGAACGCAAGCTGGGCATCACGCGCGCCGTCGTGGAGGTGCTGACGGAGGCGCGGCATCCGTTCTCGGTGGTGACGAAGTCCAGCGGCATCGAGCGCGACCTGGACCTGATCGTGCCGATGGCGCTGCGGCGGCAGGTGTCGGTCTATCTGTCGGTGACCTCGCTGGACCCGGCGCTGTCGCGGATCCTGGAGCCGCGCGCGGCCTCGCCGCAGCGGCGGCTGCAGACGATCAGGACGCTGGCGGAGGCGGGCGTGCCGGTCGGCGTCAGCGTGTCCCCGGTGATCCCGTTCCTCAACGAGCCGGAGCTGGAGCGCATCCTCGAAGCCGCCGCGGAAGCGGGGGCGACAAAGGCCTTCAGCATCCCGCTGCGGCTGCCGTGGGAGGTGGCGCCGCTGTTCCACGACTGGCTGCGGCTGCATCAGCCCGACAAGGCGGCGCGCATCATGGCGCGGCTGCACGACATGCGCGGCGGCAAGGACAACGATCCGCGCTTCGGCACGCGCTTCACCGGCGAGGGGATCTGGGCCGAGCTGCTGCAGCAGCGCTTGCGCAAGGCCTCCAAGCGCTTGGGCCTGGGCCGCGAGCGGCACCAGTTCGACTTCAGCGAGTTCCGTCCGCCCGCCAAGGTGGTGGGACAGCAGTCGTTGTTCTGAAGACATCGCGTGGTCACGTCGCGGGGCAGGCAAGACCTGTCCCCGATTTCGACGTTAGCTAGGTGCAAACCCTGATTTGCATCGCGCCTCGCAACCTTCGACCCGCTTCCCGAGCACCCATGAATCAGCCGGCGGTCCCTGTCAGGGGTCGCGCCGGTGGCAACGCCGTCGCTCCCAGCGAAGGTTTCGTGGGTTCTCTTTCGCGGGAGCGCGATGCTGTCCATCCTGATCGGCCATTCCTACTTCCTCCGCTTCGATCCCAAGCAATTCGAGCGCGCCAAGCCCTATCCGCCACTGGCGACGCTGCAGGTCGCCGCGCAGGTGCGCAACGCCGGCCATGACGTGGCGCTGTTCGACGCGATGCTGGCCGACGGCACCGCCGACTTCGAGGCCCGGGTGCGGACCCACGCGCCGCAGGTGGTCGTGCTCTACGAGGACAACTACAACTACCTGAGCAAGATGTGCCTGGGCCGGATGCGGGCCGCGGCCTGCGAGATGACGGCCGCCCGCGCGCCGCCAGGGCGCCCGGGTCCTCATCGCCGGCTCCGATCCGAGCGACGATCCCGATCCCTACCTCGACGCCGGCGCCGACGTCGTGTTGCTCGGCGAGGGCCTCGAGGCCTTGCGCCTGCTGCTCGCGCGGCTGGACCGCCATCCGCGCGAGTCCGTCACCGCGCTGTGCGCGGGCTTGTCCGGCATCGCCGCCCGCATCGACGGACGGACGGTCCGGCGCCAGGACGAGTCCCACTCTCCGTCCCCCTCTGCGCCGCCCTCCCAGCACAACTCCGAGCACAACGCCGAGCACAACGCCGAGCCTGCCTCCGAGCCCGCGCCGGCGGCTTCCGCCTCGTCCTTCTCTGCGCCGCCCCCGCCCGTCATGACACCCGCAGTGACGCCCACCATCGGCCGGCCCGTCGTCTGGCTGGGCGGCGACGTCGCCGATGCGCGGACACCGTCGCGCACGCCGGTCGGCGACATCGCCTGGGACCTGGTCGACATCGACCACTATCGCGCCGTGTGGCGCCGCGCGCACGGCCGTTTCAGCCTGAACATGGCCGGCTCCAAGGGCTGCTCGTTCCGCTGCGCCTGGTGCGCCAAGCCGATCTGGGGCAACCGCTACCAGCCACGCGCGCCGGAGGCGGTCGCCGCCGAGATGCTCTGGCTGCGGCAACACCTGGCCCCCCGATCACGTCTGGTTCGCCGACGACATCTTCGGTTTCCGCGCCGACTGGGTGCGCCGTTTCGCCGCGACGCTGGCGGAGGGCGGCGGCGGTCTGCCGTTCACGATCCAGACGCGCGCCGACCTGATCACCGAGGCGATGGCCGATGCGCTGCGGGACGCCGGCTGCCAGGAGGCCTGGATCGGCGCGGAAAGCGGCAGCCAGCGCGTGCTGGACGCGATGCACAAGGGCACGACGGTGGAGGAGCTGCACGTCGCGCGGCGCCGCCTCGGCGCGCGCGGCATTCGCGTCGGCTTCTTCATCCAGCTCGGCTACCTCGGCGAGGAGATCGAGGACCTGCGCGCCACGCGCGCGCTGATCGAAGAGGCGCGGCCCGACGACATCGGCGTCAGCGTGTCATATCCGCTGCCGGGCACGCCCTTCCACGAGCAGGTCAAGGCGCAGCTCGGCGCCAAGACCCATTGGGACGACAGCGGCGACCTGGCCATGATGTTCAAGGGCCGCTACACGAGCGAGTTCTATCGCGCGATGCGCCACCTGCTGCATCGGCAGGTGAGTCTCGATCAGGCGCACTGGACGGCGGACTGGACGGCGGACCGGCGGCGCGCCGCCCGCGACCGGCTGCGGCGCGAGTGGCAGGTGTTGCTGGGCCGCGAGGACCGCTACCGCACGGCCCTGCCGTCAGCCGCCGCCGGCACCGCCCAGGAGCCGCCGCAGGTCCGCGGCGGTCTCGCGCGGGTGGCGGCCGCGAGCTAGCTCGAAGGCCGGCAGATGCGCACAGCGCTCGACGGTCTCTTGCCAGCCAGGACGCCAGGCGGCATAGGGCTGCGTCGTGGCCAGCCGCGCCGCGACCTCGGCCGGCGCCAGCGGCCGCCAGGGATCGGCACCCGGGGCGGGCGTCGGCGACAGGAACACCAGCAGGCCGAGCACCGGCGGCGTGGCGGCCAGCGGCAGCCAGCCGCCGCGCAGGTCGAGTTCGAACTTCTCGGCGCCGCTGCGGCGTCGGATCACGGGCGACGCCGCCAGTCGCGCCCGCGTCGCCGCATCGTCGACGCGGTCGAGGCTGTCGGTGCGCAGATGCAGGAAGTTCGGCACGCCGGTGACGCGCAGCGTGGTCGGGTCGAGGAAGGCGCCGTCCTCGGTCACGCCCGCCAGGCCCTGCAGCATCGCGTGCAGCGTCAGCGTGGACTTGCCCGCGCCGCTGTGGCCGATCAGCAGGGCGGCGCGGCCGTCCAGCGCGACGGCGCCGGCATGCAGCGCGTGCAGGCCCTGCGCCCGGGCAGCGAGCTGGTAGACGGCGCACTCGACCAGTTCCATGCGGGCGTCGAGGGGCCGGTCCAGCAGCTCGGGCGACAGCGTCACCAGCGCGCGGCCGAGCTCGGGCATCACCAGCGTCATGTTGACGGCGTCGAGCGCGACGCCGAAGACGCCGGCGCCGCTCAGGTGGCGCGCGGCGGGCGGTCGGTCCAGGCCGGGCGGCCAGCCGGCCGTCTCGCCGCGACGCAGCCGGACCTGCAGCGCCGGGCCGCCGCCCAGGCGCTGCGGCGGCACGCCGGCGTAGGCCGCGTCGACCGGCGCGAGCAGCGGCTCGTCGTCGGCGAGGAATTCAAAGGTGGCGCCCAGCAGGTCCGCGCGGCGGCGCAGGAGCGGGCGTTGTTGTTCGTCGAACGGGTCGACGGGATCGCCGAGAGGTGTCATTCGCATGGCAGTCATCGAAGGCAAGAGATCAAAGGAGTGGGAAGACATGAAGGACATTGACGGCGACAGACGCGAGCGGCACGGCGGAGGCGCTCCGGCGCTGCCCCCGGCGCCCGAACTGGCCCTGCTGCTGCGCGAGGCCACCGAGCGGCTGGCGCGCGAACTGGCGCAGCCATCGGCGCAGGCGCCGGACTGGAGTCCGATCGGCTGGCGCGTGGCCATGGCGGCGGCGGTGATCCACGGCATCGCGGGCCTGCTCGACGAGCGGCTGCGCTGGCGCGGGCCGCCGGTGTGGCAGGCCTTCCTGACCGGTCAGCGCCAGCACCTGCGGCTGCGCGAGGAGCGCATCCGCGACACGCTGCGGCGCATCGATGCCGAGGCCCTGCGCGACGGCCTGCCGGTGATCGGGCTCAAGGGCTCGGCGTTGCTCGGTCTGCGGGCATACGCGCCGGGACTGCGGCCGATGGCCGACATCGACCTGCTCGTGCGTCCCGAGGATCGGCTGCCCGCGCTGCGGATGCTGGCGCGCCTGGGCTACCGCCCGGAGGTCGACTCCGGCCGCCACCTGACGCTGCTGCCCGCGTCGTACGTTCCGGGCTCGGCCGTCCATTTCGGCGAGCACGCCGATCAGGTGATCAAGATCGAACTGCACAGCCGCGTGGCCGAGCCGCTGCCGGTGCGCGCCGTCGACATCACGGCGCGGATCCTGACGCCGTCGGCGGCGCCCGGCCTGCGCCCCTACCCGGACCTCGTGGCGCTGATGCGGCATCTGGTCCTGCACACGGCCGGCAACATGCGGACCCACACGCTGCGGCTGGTGCAGCTGCACGACCTGGCGCTGATGGCCGAACGGCTCTCGGAGCGGGACTGGCAGGCGCTGGCCGGTGGCGAAGGTGAGGGCGACGACGAGGGCGAAGGCGAACAGGGAGATCCGGCCTGGTGGGCGCTGCCGCCGCTGCGTCTGGCGCAGCGCCAGTTCCCGGTGGGCGCGCTCAGCGAGCACCGCCTGCATGCCTTCGAACGCGGCTGTCCGCCGTGGTTGCGGCGGCACGCGCAACGGACTGCGGTGACCGATCTGTCGCTTGCGCGCCTGTTCATTCCGGCGCTGCCGGGCCTGGTCTGGTCGCGTCATCCGGTGGACGCGTTGCGACTGATGCGCGACCGCGCGTGGCCGGGGCGCGTGGCCCTCGATCGGATGCGCAGCGTGCGTGACTCTCAGTCCTGGTTGCGCGACGACGCTTGGAGTCAGCGGTCCCGTGTCGGGCGCATGGCGAGCTGGCTGATCGATACCCCGCCCAGCCCGGCGGCACGGTTCTCGGTGCGGCAGGCGCTGGCCTACCGCGAACCATGATGCGCGGCCCCGGTTCATGGGCGCCCCCGCCGCGCCAGCAGCTCCGCATGCAAGGCCTCGAAGGCGGCGGCGGTGTGATCGGCGTCTTCCGCGCAAGCCAATGCCTGCGCGCGCGGCGCGCGAGGGCCAACCGCAGCGGCTCGTCGCCGCCGAGCCGCAGGATCGCCCCGGCCAGCGCCGCGGGGTCGCCGACGGGCACCGCGAGGGCGGCGTCCTGTGCGCCCCATTCGGCGATGTGCCCGACGGCGGTGCCGGCGCACGGCACGCCGGCGACGGCCGCTTCCAGCGCCACCAGCGGCCCCGCCTCGTGGCGGGACGCCATCAGCAGCACGTCGGCCTGTTCCACCCAGGGCCGGCAGTCCCGCTGCGGCTGGAAACCGTGGAAGCGCACCAGGCGCTCGTCCAGGCCCAGCGCGCGGGCCCGCGCCTGGACCGCGCCGTCGAGCGTGTCGATGCCGACCATGTCCAGGCGCAGCGGCAGGCCGGCGGTGGCCGCGCGTGCCACGGCGTTCAGCAGCGTGGTCTGGTCCTTGACCCGGTTCAGGCTCGCCAGATGCAGCAGCCGCAGCGGCTCTCCGGCAACGCGCGGACGCGGGGCGCGGGGCGGCCAGGTGGCGAGGTCGACGCCCAGCGGCAGCCGGCGCGCTGGCACGCCCTGTTCGCCGATCAGCGCCAGCATCGGCGTGCTGGCCGCGGTGACCGCGTTCGCCCGGCGCAGCAGCCAGCGCTCGCGCAGGCGGCCGCGGCGGGTCAGCAGGCCGCCGTAGCCGATGTCGCGCAGGGCGACCACTTCCCCGCCGGCGACGTGCACGGCGCTGGGCAGCGACAGCAGCCGCGCCGCCATCACCGCGCTCAGGCCGCAGGGCCCCGCCCACAGCGATTGCACGAGTGCGAACGGCGCGCGCCGATGCTCGGCCAGGATCGCCGCCAGCGCGCGCCAGTGGGCCGTTCTGGCCGAACCCCCGACTGCGTGCACCTGCGCGCCGCGCAACGGCCATCGCGCGGCGTCGCGTTGCTGGTACAGCGCGAAGACATGCAGCTCGTGCCGCGCCGCGAGCCGCTCCACCAGCGCCAGCACCGCCGGGATCACGTCGTGCGTCCCGGAGGGATGCACGCCGCCCGGCACGACCATCGCCAGCTTCGTCATGCCGCGCTCCCCAGGGCAGTCATGCCTGTCCGACGCCGCAGGTCCGTCTTCACCGCTGTCCTCATCGCCGTCTTCGCAACCGGCTTCGCAACCGGCTTCGCAGCCGTCTTCGCAGCCGTCTTCCCCGATGCCTTCACCGATGTCCTCCGGGCCATCCTCAGGGCCGACCTCATCGACGCCCTGATCGCCGTCCTGATCGCCGTCCTCATGGCCGTCGCCTCTCCCGCCTTCACCTTCACACCTTGCTCCTTGACATGACTCCCTTGCCCGACCTCCAGACCCGGCTGCGCGAGACGCAGGCCGCCTTCGACAGCGTCGCCGCCGACTACGACGGACCGCGCGGCAACAACGCCGCGATCCAGGACATGCGCGCCGAGATGTGGCGTTGGCTCGATCTGAGCTTCGCGCCGGGCAGCCGCCTGATCGACCTGGGCTGCGGCACGGGCCTGGACGCGGTGCATCTGGCCGAGGCCGGTCACCACGTGCTGGCGACCGACTGGTCGCCGCGCATGGTGGCGCGCACGCGCGAGCGGGCCGAGCTCGCCGGCGTCGCGAGCCGTGTGCAGGCGCTGGCCGTCGGCGCCCATGAACTGCATCGGCTGTCGGGCCGCGAACTCGACGTGCCGGACGGTGGCCCCGCCGACGCGCCCGCAGGCGGTTTCGACGGGGTGTACTCCAACCTCGGTCCGCTGAACTGCGTCCCGGACCTGCGCGACGTGTCGCGCGAATGCGCGCGTCTGCTGCGGCCCGGCGGCACGCTGGTCTTCACCGTCATCGGTCGTCACTGCCCCTGGGAGGTGCTGCACTACGCGCGTCAGCGCCGGTGGGCGCGTGCCATGGTCCGTTATGCGAGCGGCACCGTGCCGGTGGGCATGAATCGCCAGACGATCTGGACGCGCTACTTCACACCGGGCGAGTTCCGTCGCGACTTCATGCCCGAGTTCGAACTCGTGCATGTGCGCGGGGTCTGCGTCTTCGCGCCGCCGCCCTACCTGGCCGACTTCAAGCAGCGCCATCCGGCCTGGCACGAACGCCTGTGGCGGCTGGACCGGCGGGTGGCGGGCTGGCCCGGCGTGCGTCGGTTCGGCGATCATTTCCTGATCGTCCTGCGCAAGCGCGCCTGAGGGCGCGGGCGCGGCGCGGTCGAGGTGCCGCGCGCGGCGATCGCGCGGCACCGGACGGCCAGCCACCAGGCCGGCAGCGCGGCGGCGAGGCCGGCCGCCACCACGGCGGGCGCCGGGACCCCGGCCGGCGCGGCGACGGCGCCGAGCCAGGCCGCGGCGCCCGCGGTGAGCGCGACGGCGGCGTTCGGGGCCAGCGCGTGCAGCAGCAGCGCCGGGCTCACGCCGAGCCAGCGTCCGTACAGCCACAGCTGGCAGGGCAGCGCCGCGGCGCCGCCGATCAGCAGCCACTGCGCGAAGCGGTGCGCGCCAGCCGCGCCGCTTGGCAGCGCGAAGCCGGCCGCGAGTCCCAGCCACGCGGCGAGCGTCACGGTCTGCGGCAGCGTCGCCCAGGCCTGTCGTCCGATGGCCGTCAACGCCGGGCCGGCGCCGTTGAACACGGCCGCCAGCGCGGTCAGCAGCGCCAGCGGGGCCACGGCGGGCGCGGCGTCGCGCCAGGCCGGGCCGAACAGCGTCACCACCAGCGGTTCGGCCAGCGCCGCCGCCACGGCCAGCAGCGGCCAGGTGAGGCCGGTGAGGCGGCGCGTGGCCGCGGCCACGGCCGGTCCGAGCGCGCGGCCGCGATGATGGCGCCGCGCCCAGCGTCCCAGCATGCCGAACTGCAGCGCCATGCCGGCCATGCCCGGCAGCAAGGCCGCCAGCGACTGGGCGCGGCCGAGCAGGCCCACCTGCGCGGCGCCGCCCCACTGGCCGAGCAGCAGCGACGGCGCGGCACCCTGGATCGCCGCCAGCGTGGTGCCAGGCAGCGTGCTCCGACCGACGCGCAGGATGGGCGTCCAGCCGCGCAGCCGCGGCCAGCCCCACAGGGCGCGCGGCCGCAGCGCCCAGACCGCGAGGCTGCATGCTCCCATGTTGACGACCTGACCCCAGGCCGGCGCGGCGGCACCGGCGCCGGCCACGGCCAGCGCGATGGACACCGCCGCCTGGCTGCCGTTGCCCCAGGCCGTGGTCCGCGCCAGCTGGGCCGCGTCGCCGCTGCGCAGCGCCAGCGCCGTCATGACGGCGCCGATCGGGACGAGGACCAGTCCCAGCGACAGCGTGCGCAGCAGCGCGGCGAGTTCCGGCTCGCCGAAGGCCGCGGCGACCACTGGGGCGAGCAGCGTCAGGGCGACGGCCAGCATCGCGCCCGCGGCGCACGACAGCCCGAGCGCCGCGCGCAGCCGGGCCGCGTCGAGCGAGGGCTCGCGCTGCAGATAGGCCGACACGCCGAGGTCGCGTGCGCCGTGTGCGGTGCCGACCAACGCGGAAGCGATCGCGAAGAGGCCCAGCTCGTGCGGCGTCAGCAGCCGGACCAGTACCAGCGACACGCCGAACTGCAACGCCTGCGTCGACGCGAGCGAGCCGGCGTGAATGAGCACGGCGCGGCGGCGCATCAGCCGCTCCGCCGCGCCGCGGCGTAGGCGTCCGCCAGCGCGCGGCCCAGCGCCGCGTGGGACAGGTGGTGCTCGAAATGGGCGCGTACCGCGTCGCGCTGCCGCGCCTGCACGGGGCCGTCGTCATGCCACAGTGCCGGCAGGGCCAGGGCGAGCGCCGCGGCATCGCCGGCCGGCCACAGGCGGCCGACGGCGCCGCGTCCGGTCAGCATCCGGTGCGACGGGATGTCGGTGACGATCGGGACGAGGCCGCAGGCCAGCGCCTCGATCAACGCATAACCGGAGCCTTCCCGATGACTGCCGCTGACGAAGAGGTCGGCCGCGGACATCCATTCCGCGATCCCTGCGTGCGGCACCGGGCCGACCAGATGGACGCGCCCGGTCAGGCGCGGATCGCGCCGCACGCGGTCGCGCACGGCATCGAGCAGCGGCGCGTCGCGGAAGCAGCACCAGAGCCGCAGGCCGGGCAGCGCCGCGGTTGCACGCGCGACGCCCTCGAGCACGGTCAGCGGGTCCTTGTTGGCGTCCAGGTGCGCGACCCACAGCAGGGCCGGCGTGCCGTACAGCCCGAGCCGCGCGCGGGCGGCGCGGTGGTCCACCGGCGTGAGATCGGTGCTCGATTCGGCGACCTCGATCACCGGGACGCCGCGCGGCAGGAGACCGCGGCGTCGCCACGGCGCCGCCTGCTCCGCGGCGCAGAACAGCGTGCCCGCCGCGCCCGCCAGCGCCCGTCGCTGCCGCCACCAGCGGATCGATCGCCAGACGTTCGGCGGACGGTCCGCGTGGTCCTGCAGCAGCAAGGGCACGTCCGGCAGGAGGCGGCGCAGGCGGAGCGCTTCCTCGGGCGCGCCCAGGCTGTGCAGATGCAGCACCTCCGGGCGCAGGCGCCTCAAGGCCTCCGCCAGCGCGGTGTCGGCCGCCGGACCGCCGCTGCGGTCCATGGACCGAAGTGATAGGGGATGCCGTCGCGGACCCGGGTGTCGTGATGGGCGCTGGTCTGGAGTACGTCGACCTGCGAGCCGGCCCGGGCCGCCGCCTCGGCGATCAAGGTCAAGGTCCGCCAGGCGCGCAGCAACTCGTCCGGCGGCCGGCCGGCGGGGTCGCGCAGCAGGCAGAGCTGCACCACGCGGGCGGCGGTCATGGGGTGCTCATGGGGTGATCATGCGGCGGCCTCGCCGGACAGCCCGGAGCCCGTCAGTTCGAGCCCGGGTTCCTCGACACCGAGCGCGCGCAGTCGCCGCACCAGCCGCCGCGCGAGACGCTTCGGCCGGCCGTCGAGGCGGACCGGGAGCAGGTCGGCCGCCGTCGCGCCGAAGGCTTCGGCGACGTCCGGGTCCGCGAGCAGCAGCTCGCCGCCCACCATCACCAGCCGCAGGTCCGCGCGTGCGGCCCGTGACAGCGGCAGGCCGGCGGGCAGCGCCAGCAGGTCGGCGCGCGCGCCGGCGGCGAGGTGGCCGCGGTCGGGCAGGGCGAGCAGCTCCGCGGCGCGCGTCGTCACGAGCGCCTGCGCCTCGCTCTCGCTCAGGCCCTGGAGTTCACGGGCGAGCGCGAGCTCCTCCAGCAGATCGCGCCGTCCGCTCGCGCGCGAATCGCTGCCCAGCGCGACACGCCCGTGCGCGAGCAGCACGCCGACCTCGGCGGTGCGACCGAACAGGTGCAGGTTGGAGCCGGGACACCAGATCAGCGCCGCGCCGCGCGCGATCAGCCGGTCGCGCTGTGGCGCGCTCAGGCCGACGCCGTGGACCAGGCGCGCGTTCGGCGTGATGCAGCCCAGCCGCTCGAGCGTGTTGAACTCTGCCGCGGCGGCGGCGTCGATCCCCTCGGCCGCATGGACCATCCACGGCACGCCGGACGGCGTGTCCCGGTGCGAGCGCCGCAGCGCCTCCTCCCCATCCAGGCCCAGGGCGTTGCGCCAGGCCGGGTGGACCAGGACGCGGACGGGGAAGTCCGCGGCGCACAGCGCAGGATCGAGGGGATCGTGGTGGGCGACGGTGGTGACGCCGCTGAGCAGGTTCTTGATCGCGCCGTGCCACAGGCGCTGCTCGCGCGGGCGGGCGGCGTCGGCGAGCAGGACCGGATCGGTCGTGCGCCGGGGGGTGATGTCGGCGATCCAGTCCGCGATGTTGCGGTGGCGCGCGCGGTACTGCAGCCGCGGCAGCGAGTTGCGGTGCAGATGCTCGTGCGCGTTGATGAGCCCGGGCAGCAGGCGGTCGCCGCGCAGCGCGATGTCCGGACCGGCCGGACCCGGCGAGCCGGGCGCGACGACGAGCCCGCCGGCCAGTCGCAAGGGCGGCCGCGGGCCGGCGTCATGCAGCACCAGCGGCGGAGGAGGGGCGGAGGGCGTCGCGGCGGCGGCGCAGGGGCTCATGGACGGGGGCGTGCGGGCGGGTCGATGTCATGGGTACCCATCCGGGCCGCAAAGGTTGCGGCCACCCCCTGGGGTCAGGACGTCACGGCCGCCGGCAGGCGCCCACCCAGTCCCAGTCCTTGCGGTAGACCGAGGTCTCCACGCCGCTGAGACTCAGCACCGTGTGATACAGCCCGTCGTGCGACATCGGCGTGTCGCGACGCTGCGTCAGGCAGGCGCTGTCGAGCTTCTGCGACTGCCGCGTCTGTTCCGGCAGCCACAGGATCAGCGGCACGTGCTTCTGCTGCTTGGGCGCCAGCGCGTAAGGCATGCCGTGCAGGAACAGGTTGTTCTCGCCCAGCGACTCGCCGTGGTCCGACACGTAGAGCAGGCTCGGGTCGAAACGCTGCTCCTGCGTGCCCAGCCAGTCGATCGCCTTCGCCAGCACGTGGTCGGTGTAGGCGATCGTGTTGTCGTAGGCGCGACGGACCTGGTCCAGCTCGCACTGCTGCAGCGCGTTGCTGCGGCACTCGGGCTGGAAAGGCTTGCGGTCGTCGGGCGTGCGCAGGTAGTAGGCCGGGCCGTGGCTGCCCATCTGATGCAGCACCAGCACGACGCCGCGCGCGACGCGCTGCGGATCCAGCGCGGCGATGCGCGCGTCCAGGTCGTGCAGCATCACCTCGTCGAGGCACTCGCCGTCGGCGCGGCACAGGCCCGCGGGAATCGGGTGATCGGGCCGGGCGGGATTGATGGCCTGCGCATTCGGCACGCGGTCGCAGATGCCTTTGCAGCCCGCCTGGTTGTCCAGCCACAGCACCGCCAGCCCGGCGCGCTGCAGCACGTCCAACAGCGTCTGCTGGTTGCCGGGGTGGTCGACATACACCTCGCGGCCCAACTGCGAGAACATGCACGGCAGCGACGCCGCCGTCGACGTGCCGCAGGAGGCGACCTCGCGGTAGCTCAGCACCGGCTTCGTCGACAGCTCCGGATTGGTCGGCCGGTCGTAGCCGTTGAGCTGGAAGTTGTCGGAGCGCGCCGTCTCGCCGACCACCAGCAGGACCAGCGGCGGCCGCGCGCCCGCGGCACGCGGCGTGAGCCTGGCATCGGGGGCGACGACCTCGAGCGGTCCCCGGGGCTTCTTCTGCTTCTGCGCGGCCAACGCGGCGCTGGCCCAGATCGCATTGATCGGGCTGACCATCTTGGTCAGCGTCTTGTTGTTGCGCAGCGTGGAGGCCAGGTCGGCCGTCCGCGTCGCCGCCAGGCCGACACCGAGCGCCAGCGCCAGGGCCACGCTCGCCAGGTTCCATCCCAGCCGCTTGAACCAGCGCGTGTCGCTCAGGCGCTGCCGCCAGATCCAGACCAAGGGGATCAGCGCGATCACCGCGACATGCGCCGCCAGTCCCCAGCCGATCAGGTCGCGCGTCTCGCGCACGTCGGTCTGCAGCGCGTTGGTGATCATCGTGCTGTCGATGATCACGCCGTAGCTGCCGATGAAGTAGGCCAGCGGCGCCGTCATCAGCAGCATCAGCGTCAGCAGCGGCTTCACCGCCACGCGCCAGGCCAGCAGGCTGAAGGCGGCGGCCAGCACCATGATCACGATGCCGGCGAAGACGATGACGAACAGCTTGCCTGACGCGCCGGCGTAGTCCGGCATGCCCCACATCCGCTGCCACAGCGGCCAGTTGCCGAGCACGCCAACCCACAGTGCGGTCAGCCACGTCAAGACCAGCGGCGAACGAGCGCGCGCGGTGCCGGCCTCGCGAGCCCGCGAGGTCGAAGAATCGGAAAACGGCATCGTGTTGTGTCAGGCCGGCAAAAAGAAACCGGCCCTTGTAGTTGTCGTACCTGAAGCTCCCCTGAAGCCCCCTTGGCGCATGCTCGAGCTTCGCGGCAGCTTAGCCCCGGGAGCCCCCTTTATCCTCTCAAGGCCATGCCGCCGCCTCGGGCTGCCTTCAACCCATGGCCGCCGGTCTGCACATACCGGCGCTGCAGGTCCTCGATCCGCGGCTCCAGCGCCCCCGGATCGCTCATGCGGTCCCGGTAGCGCTTGAGCACCAGCGCGGCCATGTCGATCAGCTTGGCGTTCAGCGTCAGCGTCCCTTGCTCGACCAGCAGCTGCACGCCGGTCTGCGCGTCGCCGCGCATCGCATGGCGCATGGCCGTCTCGGAGATCGCGAACACCCGCGCATTCGCGTCGCGCAGCAGCTGCGTGCTGGGTTCGTGGCCTTCGGCCATGCTGATCATCACCTCGGTCGCCGACTTCGAACTGCAGAAGCGCAGGCCGAGCTGGCTCATGAGCGTCTCCATCTCGCTGAGCTCGATGTCCTGCCGCGCCATGCGCACCCACAGCGCGACGAGCAGGCTGGCGGCCTCGAGGTCGAAGTCCTCGTCGGCGGCTCGTCGCGCGAACCGGCGCGCGAGGAGCAGGGCGTCGGCCAGCTTGCGTTCCATCAGCAGCCGCAGGCCCTGCATCAGCACGTCGAAGCCCTGCAGGCGCTGGTCGCGCGGTGCGCGGTCCATGCCTTGCGTCAGCGCGTCCATCGCGTATTTCAGTCCCTTGCCGTCCTTCGCATCGAAACGCATCAGCGCGATCAGGGCCAGGCTGTGCGCATCGAACAGCTTGGAGCGCAGGCCCTGCGCCACGCTGCGCTCGAGCATCTTGAGCGCCTCGTCGCGCTGCCCCGCATAGAAGGCCAGCGTGCCGCAATGCTGCTGCCGCAGCAGGCAGCCGGGCGTCAGCGTCGCGGCGGTGCGGTAGGTCGCGAGCGCGGCGTCGATCTCGCCCTGTTCCATCTGCACCCGGCCCATCAGGTCGTAGCTGTCGGCCTGGTCGGGCATGTCGCCGATCAGCGTCTCCAGCGTGCGGCGCGCGGCGCTGAGGTTGCCGCTGGCGACCTCGGTGCGCGCCACCCCCAGCCGCGCCCAGGGCACGGTGCGCGCGGCGATGATGGCCTCGTAGAGTTCACGCGCCTCGGTGTGGCGCTCCAGGCGCAGCAGCAGTTCGGCGCCGATGCGGGCGGCGTACAGCCAGTAGGTCGCCTTGCGCTGGAAGCGCTCCAGGCAGAGGTCCGCGGCGCGGTTGAAGTCCCGCGCGTCGATGGCGTCGAAGATGCCCTTCAGCTCCAGCTTGCGATGCCGGGCGTTGGCCAGCCGGTCGGCCAGCGCGGCGCTCGTGTAGGGCTTGACGAGGTAGGCGTCCAGCGCCGCCTCGGCGGCCTCGGCGACCTTCGCGTACGAGGCTTCGCCCGTGACCATCACGAAGACGGTGGAGTAGGGCAGCAGCTGCTCGCGCCGCAGCTCGTCGAGCAGGTCCTGGCCGGACAGCTCGGAGCCGTCGAAGTAGTAGTCGCACAGGACGATGTCGTAGGGCTGCGTCTCCAGGATCACGCGGGCGTCGCGCACACGGGTGGCCTGGCGCACGTGGCCGACGCCGAGCTCGCGCAACTGCGCCGTCATCAGGCTGCGCGAGTTCGCGTTGCCGTCGATGACCAGCGCCTGCGTCTTGCCCAGCGGGCTGGCGAGCGTCATGGCCGCCGCCCCGCGGCGCCGCGCCACCCGTGCCGGGCGGGCGCCCATGTGAAAAAGCCCGCCTCCGAAGAGAGCGGGCCGGCAGCACCCCAACGATTTGTGCGAATGTCGTCAACCACGGACCGATTGTCTGCCCGGCGACTGGCGCCGGTCCCCCGGGTTTGCGTGGGTGGACCGGCCTGATTCGTGAATCGTGGCGAGGGTTTGCGTGTCGCTGTTGGCGATTTACTTGAAGAGATCCTTGACCCGGTCGGTCCAGCTCTTCGCGTTGGGCGAGTGACGCTCGCCGCCGTCGCGCAGGCTCTTGTCGAGTTCCTTCAGCAGCTTGCGCTGGTGCTCGGTCAGCTTCACCGGCGTCTCGATGCTGATGTGGCAGTACAGGTCGCCCGGATAACTCGAGCGCACGCCCTTGATGCCCTTGCCGCGCAGCCGGAAGGTCTTGCCGTGCTGCGTGCCCTCGGGCAGCTCGATCTCGGCCTTGCCGCCCAGCGTCGGCACCTCGATCGTGCCGCCCAGCGCCGAGGTCGTGATCGACACCGGCATCGTGCAGTGCAGGTCGTCGCCGTCGCGCTCGAAGATGTCGTGCTGCTTGATGCGGATCTCGATGTAGAGATCGCCCGACGGACCGCCGTTGACGCCCGGCTCGCCGTTGCCGGCCGAGCGGATGCGCATGCCTTCGTTGATGCCGGCCGGGATCTTGACTTCCAGCGTCTTGGTCTTCTTGATCTTGCCGGCGCCGTTGCAGGTCGTGCAGGGCTCCGGAATGATCTTGCCGGTGCCGTGGCAGTGCGGGCAGGTCTGCTGGATGCTGAAGAAGCCCTGGCGCATGTGCACCGTGCCGCTGCCGCCGCAGGAGCCGCAGGTCTTGGCGCTGGTGCCGGGTTTTGCGCCGCTGCCGTGGCAGGTCTCGCAGCCTTCCCACGACGGGATGCGGATCTGCGTCTCCTTGCCGCGCGCGGCTTCCTCCAGCGTGATCTCCATCGCGTAGCTCAGGTCGCTGCCGCGGTAGACCTGCTGGCCGCCGCCCTGGCGCCGGCCACCGCCGCCGCCCTGCTGGCCGAAGAGGTCGCCGAAGATGTCGCCGAAAGCCTCCGCGAAGCCGCCGAAGCCTTCCCCGCCCTGGCCGCCGCGGAAGCCCTGGTTCGGATCCACGCCCGCGTGGCCGTACTGGTCGTAGGCGGCCCGCTTCTGGCCGTCCGAGAGCATCTCGTAGGCTTCCTTGGTCTCCTTGAACTTGTCCTCGGCTTCCTTGGCACCGTCGCCCTGATTGCGGTCAGGGTGGTACTTCATCGCGAGCTTGCGATACGCCTTCTTGATGTCCTCTTCGCTGGCGTTCTTCGCGACGCCCAGGACTTCGTAATAGTCACGCTTTGCCATGGATCTTCCTGCGGGCCTCAAACCAAAACGCCGCGCGAGGCTGGCGGCCTCGCGCGGCGGCTGTCAATCGACAGCGATTGCCGTGCGCGATGCCGACGTGAGGGTCGGCATGCACGACGCTTACTTCGAGTCCTTGACTTCCTTGAACTCGGCGTCGACGACGTTGTCGTCGGCCGGCTTGGCCGAGGCCTGCGCACCCGCCGCTTCCGCGTGCTCGGCTCCGGTCGCGCCGGCGGCGCCACCCGCCGCGCCGGCCGCCGCCTGGGCGGCCTGCGCTTCGGCGTACACCTTCTCGCCCAGCTTCTGGCTGGCGGTCATCAGCGCTTCGGTCTTGGCGTCGATGTCGGCCTTGTCCTCGCCCTTGATGGCTTCTTCCAGGTCCTTGATCGATGCCTCGATCTTTTCCTTCTCGCCGGCTTCCAGCTTGTCGCCGTGCTCGGTCAGCGACTTCTGCACCGAGTGGATCAGGCCGTCGGCCTGGTTCTTGGCCTGGACCAGCTCGACCTTCTTCTTGTCCTCGGTCGCGTTGGCCTCGGCGTCCTTGACCATCTTCTCGATCTCGGCCTCGGACAGGCCGGAGTTCGCCTTGATGGTGATCTTGTTTTCCTTGCCGGTGCCCTTGTCCTTGGCGCCGACGTGCAGGATGCCGTTGGCGTCGATGTCGAAGCTGACCTCGATCTGCGGCAGGCCGCGCGGCGCCGGCGGGATGCCTTCGAGGTTGAACTCGCCCAGGCTCTTGTTGGCCTGCGCCAGTTCGCGCTCGCCCTGGTAGACCTTGATGGTCACGGCGGGCTGGCTGTCCTCGGCGGTCGAGAAGGTCTGGCTGAACTTGGTCGGGATGGTCGTGTTCTTCTTGATCATCTTCGTCATCACGCCGCCCAGGGTCTCGATGCCCAGGCTCAGCGGGGTGACGTCCAGCAGCAGCACGTCGGTGCGTTCGCCGCCCAGGACCTGGCCCTGGATCGCGGCGCCGACGGCCACGGCCTCATCGGGGTTCACGTCCTTGCGCGGGTCCTTGCCGAAGAACTCCTTGACCTTCTCCTGCACCTTGGGCATGCGCGACATGCCGCCGACCAGGATCACGTCGTCGATCTCGCCCACCGACACGCCGGCGTCCTTGATCGCGGTGCGGCAGGGGGCGATCGTGCGCTCGATCAGCTCGTCCACCAGCGATTCCAGCTTGGCGCGGGTCAGCTTGATGTTCAGGTGCTTCGGACCGGTGGCGTCGGCCGTGATGTACGGCAGGTTGACGTCGGTCTGCGACGAGTTGGACAGCTCGATCTTGGCCTTCTCGGCCGCTTCCTTCAGGCGCTGCAGGGCCAGCACGTCCTTGGTCAGGTCGACGCCCTGTTCCTTTTTGAACTCGCCGATGATGTAGTCGATGATGCGCTGGTCGAAGTCCTCGCCGCCCAGGAAGGTGTCGCCGTTGGTCGACAGCACTTCGAACTGCTTCTCGCCGTCCACGTCCGCGATCTCGATGATCGAGATGTCGAAGGTGCCGCCGCCCAGGTCGAAGACCGCGATCTTGCGGTCACCCGCGCCGTGCTTGTCCAGGCCGAAGGCCAGGGCCGCGGCGGTGGGCTCGTTGATGATGCGCTTGACGTCCAGGCCGGCGATGCGGCCGGCGTCCTTGGTCGCCTGGCGCTGCGCGTCGTTGAAGTAGGCCGGCACCGTGATGACGGCCTCGGTCACTTCCTCGCCGAGGTAGTCCTCGGCCGTCTTCTTCATCTTGCGCAGGACTTCGGCGGAGACCTGCGGGGGCGCCAGCTTCTTGCCGCGCACTTCCACCCACGCGTCGCCGTTGTCGGCGGCGGCGATGGTGTAGGGCATCAGGTCGATGTCCTTCTGGACTTCCTTTTCCTGGAACTTGCGGCCGATCAGGCGCTTCACCGCGTACAGCGTGTTGCGCGGGTTGGTCACGGCCTGGCGCTTGGCCGAGGCGCCGACCAGCACTTCGCCGTCTTCCTGGTACGCAATGATCGACGGGGTGGTGCGGGCGCCTTCCGCGTTCTCGATGACGCGGGTGGTGTTGCCTTCCATGACCGCGACGCACGAGTTGGTCGTGCCCAGGTCGATGCCGATGATCTTCTTCTTAGCCATGTGGTGCTCCTGAATTTGAAAACGGGGGGAACGGTCAGCGGGGAGGCCTTTCAGGCGGTCCCTGTGCGGCTCATCGGATGAGCGGCTGAAACAACGTTCCGGGATGCTTCTGATCTGTGGATAACTTGCCGGGGTTCAAGGGCCCGGTCACCTTTTTGTGCGAGATCGGTGCGTTTATTTCGGGCGCGGTCACGGTGACCAGCGCCGGACGCAGCACGCGGTCGGCGATCAGGAAACCCTTCTGCAGCACGGTCACGACGGTGTTCGGGTCCTGCTCGGCCGGCACCACGGAAATGGCCTGGTGCTGGTGCGGGTCGAACTTGGTGCCGGCGGCCGGGTTGATCTCGACCACCTTGTTGCGCTCCAGCGCGGACTGCAGCTGGCGCAACGTGGCATGGACGCCCTGGAGGACCTGCTCGACGCTGGCGTCGGGCAGGGCGATGGCGGCCGAAAGGCTGTCCAGCACCGGCAGCATCGCCTCGGCGAAGCCTTCGACGGCGAACTTGCGGGCCTTGGTCGTGTCGTCCTCGCCGCGGCGGCGGGTGTTCTCCACTTCGGCCTTGGCGCGCAGGTAGGCGTCGGACATCTCGGCCAGGCGGCGCTCGGTGTCGGCCAGCCTGGCCTCCAGCGTTTCGGGCACCGCGGCGGCGGCGGCGGCAGCAGCTTGCTGGGTCAGTTCGTCCAGCGTCGGATCGGGATGTTGGTTGTCAGTCGTCATGGTTGGAATGCCCCAATGCGGATGCCCGAGCCTCTCTGCGAAGGCGCGGCCGGCCTCTGGACGGCCAGCCTGCGTCGGGCGACCCGCCGCATCTGAGGCCCATGGCCGGAACTTCAAGAGGGGGATTTTGGCATCCGTGCGCGGGCAAACCCCGGGCCTGCTACCCGGAGGGCCGCGGGGACCACGAGACTAGGGCTTCACGTACATCGAGGCGTACCTGGCGCCGAAGTAGAGGATGAACGCGTAACACGCCGCCGGCAGCAGGAAGGACCACTGGACGCCCCAGCCATCGGCCAGCACGCCCTGCGCGAAGGGGACGATGGCGCCGCCGACGATGGCCATGCACAGGATGCCCGAGCCCTGGCCCGTGTGTCTGCCCAGGCCGTGGAGGGCCATGCTGAAGATCGTCGGGAACATGATCGAGTTGCACAGCCCGACCGCCAGGATGGCCCACATCGCGACCGGTCCGTGTCCGAAGGTCGCCGTCAGCACCAGGGCGATCGCCAGCAGGGCGTTGAAGGCCAGCGTCTTGCCAGGGCTGACGGCGCGCATCACGACGAAGCCGATGAAGCGGCCCACCATGGCGCCGGCCCAGTACATGCTCACGTAGCGCGCGGCGTCGGCCGGCGACAGGCCCGCGATGCCCGGTTCGCCCAGGAAGTTGATGAGGAAGCTGCCGACACTGACTTCCGCGCCCACGTACAGGAAGATGCCGATGGCGCCGAGCACCAGATGGCGGTGCGCCCAGGCCGAGCCATGGCCTTCGCCGGGCAGGGCGACGTCCTCGCCATCGTCGATCCGCGGCAGCCTGGCGGCCAGGAAGAGCAGGGCCAGGACCGCGAGCACCGCGGCGAGCGAGAGATAGGGCCCCCGCACGGTCGAGGCCGCCGCGGCCGCGGAGCCCGCCACGGACAGGATCAGCAGGCCGCCGACGGCCGGGCCGATGGTGGTCCCCAAGGAGTTGAAGGCCTGCGTGAGCGTGAGGCGGCTGGAGGCGGTGCGCGCCGGTCCGAGCACGGTCACATACGGATTGGCGGCGACCTGCAGCACGGTGATGCCCGAAGCCAGCACGAAGAAAGCCAGCAGGAACAGGCCATAGCCGCCGAAGGAGGCGGGGTAGAACAGCGCACAGCCGACGGCGGCGATCAGCAGGCCCGCCACCGCCCCCTTCTGGTACCCGAGGCGCCGGATCAAGGCCCCCGCGGGCAGCGAGACGATGAAGTAGGCGCCGAAGAAGCAGAACTGCACCATCATCGCCTGGACGTAGCTGAGGGTGTAGATCGCCTTGAGGTGCGGGATGAGGATGTCGTTCAGCGAGGTGATCAGTCCCCACATGAAGAACAGGAGGGTGACGACGATCAGCGGGCCGGTATTGCTGCCGTCGTGTCGCGGAGTTCCCGCGCCCGCCCGTTGAGCGCCGAGGGGGAGGTGAGGGGAAGTCTGTGCCATGTCGTCTCCAGTTGTTTTGATCGTCACTGACGCGTTCCGTCCGTCGCGCGCGGCGTTCGTCCGGCGCAGGGGCACGCCCGTTGTTCAGTCCATGGCGCCGCGGCCCTGGACGCTCGGCGGCCCGCTGCCTTGCAGCTGCTCGAACAGGCGATCGATCGCCTGTCTGCCCGGCGGTGTGGCGCCCGACTGCAGGCAGGCCGCGGAGCCGGCAGCCAGTGCCGCATGCAGATGCGCGAGCAGGTCGCGGTCGGCGTGGCGGGTGAGGCTATGCAGCAGCCCGGCCACGCTGGCGTCTCCCGCACCCACGGTGTCGACCACGTCGACCCGGGGCGCCAGGGCATCGCAGCGGACGTCGTCACGGAGCAGGCTCGCCCCCGCGCCGCCGCGTGTCAGCAGGCACAGCGCCGAGGGGTTCATCGCGCGCAGCTCGCGCAGCGCCTCGTCGACGCCGGCGCCGGGGAACAGGCCCCGCAGGTCGTCGTCGGAGACCTTGATCAGATCGGCCAGCGCCGCCATGCGCCGCAGCGTGGGCGTGTAGCTGGCATCCATCAGGTGGCGGTAGTTCGGGTCGTAGCTGATGGCCACCCCCTGCTGCTTGAGCTGCGCGGCCATCGCCACCAGCCGGTCGCCGAGCGGCTGGCGCGCCAGGCTGATGCCCCCGAAATGCGCCCAGCGCAGCGCACCGGACCAGCCGGCCGGCAGGGCCTGTTCGTCGAAGTGCAGGTCGGCGCTGTCGTTGCCGATGAAGAAGTAGGAGGGCGGCTCCCCCTGTTCGACGACGGCCAGCAACGGCGGGCGATCGACGCGCTGCATCAGCCTCCGATCGAGGCCCGCCCGCTCGCTGGCGGCCCACAGGGCGTCGCCGAAGCGATCCCGGCTGACGGACCCGGCGAAGGCGGTGGGCTCGCCCAGCGCCGCCAGCGCCCGCGCGACATTCCAGACGGACCCGCCCACGCGGCTGACCCAGTGGTCCTGGCCCTGATGGAGGAGGTCGGTCAGTGCCTCGCCCGCGCAGAGCATCAGCGGCGCGTCATGCATGAGGGGCCTTTCCGAGCGCGCCGACGATGTCGTAGCAGGCCCCCATGGTGTGGTAGTCCACCTTGCCGGCGGGGCTCTTCTCGTCGCTGAGCTTGTGGTTCCGCGGGTCCAGGATGCGGTACCAGGCGCCGTGCTCATGGTCGACGAAATGCGTCCAGCTGTAGGCCCACAGGCGCTCGTACCAGTCCCAGTAGAAGGCGGCGTCGGCCGCGCGGACCGCGAGCAGCGCCGCCGCGGCGGCGCTCTCCGCCTGCACCCAGAAGTACTTGTCCGCGTCGCACACGCTCAGGTCCGGCGCGAGCGAGTACTGCAGGCCGCCATGCGCGACGTCCCATCCCTTGTCCACCGCGACCTTGAACAGCCGCTCCGCGGTGGGCAGCGCCCAGCTCAGATCGGCACCCAGGACACTGCCGCGCGTTTCCAGCTGCACCAGCAGCTTGGCCCATTCGGTGAAGTGGCCGGGTTGGTAGCCCCAGGGCCGGAACAGGTGGGCCGGATCGTCGATGTTGTAGCGCCAGTCCGGCTGCCATTGCGCGTCGTAGTGCTCCCAGATGAGCCCACCACAGCGTTGGGCCTGCCGCTGGGTGACGTTGTAGGCCAGCAGGCGGGCCCGCTCGAGGTAGCGGTGCTCGCCGGTCGCGTCGTAGGCGGCCAGCATGGCCTCGCAGGCATGCATGTTGGCGTTCTGTCCGCGGTAGCTCGACAGCGACTGCCAGTCGGGGCTGGCCTCGTCCGCATAGAGCCCGGACGCGTCATCCCAGAACCGGCGCTCCATCAGATCGAAGGTCTCGGTCAGCCAGGGCCGGGCTTCGCCCAGTCCTGCCATCAGGGCATGGGCATAGGCCAGCAGCACGAAGGCGTGACCGTAGGCGTGCCGGGTGCCGTCGAGGACCTCGCGCTGTCCCGCGCGCCAGTTCAGCAACCAGTGGTAGCCGCCCTGCGAGGTGTCGAGATGCGCCTCGCGCAGGAAGCGCACCGCGTGCCTGAGCCCGTCGCGATGAGCCGGATCGCCGGAGTGGCGGTAAGCCATCGCGTAGGTGAAGACGAAGCGCGTGCTGCTGACCAGGTGGCGCTGGTGGGCGTCGTAGACGGTGCCGTCGTCCTTGAAGAAGTGGTACATGCCGCCGCTCGGATCGATGCAGCGGGGGTGGTAGAAGCTCATGCTGTGCCGGGCGTGGGCGAGCAGCACGGCGGGAGAGCGGAAGTCGGGGAAGTCGGACATGGTGGGAGGGAGTGAGGTGGGGTGAGGCGCGCTACGCGTCGCCGCTGCTGTCACGCACGATCAGGTCGACCGGCAGGACGATGGCTTCGTCGGGGCTGTCGGGCTCGCGTCGCAGGAGCAGTTCGACGCCGGCGGCGCCGAGCGCCTCCTTGTCCACGCGCAGCGTGCTGAGCGACGGCAACGCGGTGGCGGCACCGCTGATGTCGTCGAAGCCCACCACCGCGATGTCCCGTGGCACGTGCCACCCGTGGTCGCGGCAATGCGCCATGGCCACCAGGGCCGTGCTGTCGTTGTAGCAAAGCACGGCATCGGGCGGCTGGGGCAGGCTCAGCAGGCTGCGCATGGCTTCGACGACCCCGGTGTCGCCGTCGCCCATGTTGGGAACGATGATCTCGAGGGCGGGGTCGGCCAGCGTCCCGGACTCGTACAGGGCGCGACGGAAGCCTTGATTGCGCTGCTGGATGCTGAAGTGGGCCAGCGAGCCCGACAGCATCGCGATCCGTCGCCGGCCGCTGCGCAGCAGGTGCCGCGTGGCCAGGTAGCCCCCCATCGCGTTGTCCGGATTGACCGAGGTGAAACCCCGCTGCTGCATGTCGACGAGCACCATCGGCTTGCCTGTCTGCTTGAGCGCCGCGAGGACTTCGGGCTCGAAGAAGCCGGCGCACAGGATCGCGTCGGGCTGGTGCAGCCGTATCTGCTCCATCACCGGTGCCGCGGGGCCGACCACGTTGAAGGACAGCGCAATGCCCGCCTGCCGGCAGGCTTCCTCGGCACCGTGCAGGACCGGGGAGAAAAAATGGCTGGAGGCCCGCGTCCTGTGCTGGCAGTGCAGCAGGAAGGCGATGCGCCGGATGCGCACCTTGCGCAGCCGCGACAGGTCGTAGCCCATCCGATGAGCGGCGTCGTTGACCTTGTCGCGCGTGGCCGCCGTCATGCCGGCCTGGTTCTTGAGCGCTCGCGACACGGTGCCTGACGACAGCCCCGTCGCATGGGCGATGTCTCGGATCGTCACCTGGGTCATGGGTCTTGCATCGATTCGGGGGTCGGGGATGGCCGTCGAACCGCGCGGTCAGAGCGCGGCGGGCGGACGCGATGCCGGCGCCGCGCCGAAGTCCGGATTGGGGGAGGCCGCCATCGTGAACACGAGCCGGCCGCCCTGCATCAGGCTGGCATGGTCGATCCAGCTGCGCGTGTAGGGCTGGCCGCGCCAGGTCACCGCGCTCACATGGCACTGCGCGGGCCCGTTGCCCACGGCGTCGATCTCCAGCGTGCGGCCACCCGGCAGCGCCAGCGTGGCCCGCTCGACCAGCGGACTGCCGAACACATAACGCGCGCTGACCGGATCCACCGGATACAGCCCCAGCGCGCTGAGCACCAGCCACGCGGACATCTGCCCGCAGTCCTCGTTGCCCGACAGGCCGTCGGGCTGGTCGCTGTACAGCGTGTCCATGATCTGGCGCACGCGGGCCTGGGTCTTCCAGGGCTGGCCCGCGTAGGCGTACAGATAGGCGACGTGGTGGCTCGGCTCGTTGCCGTGTGCGTACTGGCCGATCAGGCCGGCGATGTCCGGCGGCGCGCCGGGCAACTGCTCGGAACTCGTGCTGAACAGCGCGTCGAGTTGGGCAACGAAGGCCTGCTCGCCGCCGAACAGCTGCATGTAGCCGGCCACGTCGTGCTGGTTCAAGAACGTGGCCTGCCAGGCGTTGGACTCGGTGAAGTCGTGCCAGCGCGTCGAATGACCGAGCGCACGCGGATCGAAGGGCTCGGCCCAGCGGCCGTCGGCCAGCCGTGGCCGCACGAAGCGCAGCCGGGCGTCGAAGACGTTGCGGTAGTTCAGCGAGCGCTTCTGCAGCAGCGCCGCATCGGCGCTGGCGCCCACGCCACGGGCCAACCGGGCCAGCGCCCAATCGTCGTAGGCGTATTCCAGGGTCTTGCTGGTGGCCTCTTCCTCGCGGTCGGACGGGATGAAGCCCCGTTGGCGGTACTCGGGCAGACCGCGGTAGGCATCGTCCATCGCGCGCTGGCGCCACAGCGGCCAGGCACGCTGGAAGTCGATGCCGTCGAAGCCCTTGGCCTGGGCCTCGGCCAGGACCACGGCGGAGTGGTAGCCGATCATGCAGCCGGTCTCGCGCCCCTGCAGCGGCCAGACCGGCACGCCCTGGTCGCTCTGCTCCGCCATGCGGATGAGGCTGTTGACGAGGTCGGGGACGCGCGCGGGCGTCAGCAGCGTCAGCAGCGGATGCAGGCTGCGGTAGGTGTCCCACAGCGAGAACTGCGTGTAGTGGCGCTCGCCCTGCGCCAGTCGGTGCACGCGAAGGTCCATGCCGCGGTATTGGCCGTCCACGTCGCTGGAGAGCGTCGGCGCGAGCAGGCAGTGATACAGCGCCGTGTAGAGCATGCGGCCGTGCCGTTCGTCGAAGGTCCGCAGCCGCAGCGCCGCGAGTTCCCGCTCCCAGGCCGCGCTGGCGGAGGCGCGGACCTGGTCGAAGTCCCATCCGGGCAGTTCGTGGCGCAGGTTGCGCAGCGCCCCCTCGGCACTGACGAAGGAGAGGCCGCACTTCACCAGCAAGGACTCCCCGTCCGCCGTGCGCCAGTGCAGGGCGGCGAGCAGCTGGGTCCCTCGCGACACACGGGTCGCGGCGCCGTCCGCGTCCGCCCCGTTGAACACCTCGAAGCGCTCGAAGGGCCGCGAGAACTGCATCGCGAAGTACACCAGCCGCCCCTGGGCCCACTGGTCGACCGCTCGCCCGCCCACGAGCGTGTCGTCGCCGACCACCTCGAGCTCGGCCCATGGCACCCGGGTGGGCACGCCCGGCCGGTCCTGCATGCCGTGGCGCAGATCCACCATGAGATGGCTGCGCGAGCCTTGGGCAAAGGTGTAGCGGTGCAGCCCCACGCGCTCGGTGGCGGTCAGCTCGACCGTGACGCCGCGATCCCGCAGGGCGACCCGGTAGTAGCCCGGTTCGGCGGACTGGTCCTCGTGCGTGAACGGGGCCCGCCAACCCAGCCCGGGGTTGTCGAGGGGGCCGGGCTGTCGCCGCACCTCGCCCACGCAGGGCATGACCAGCACGTCGAGCAGATCGCCGATGCCGGTGCCGCTGAGGTGGGTGTGCGAGAACCCCATGATCGAGCGGTCGTTGTCGTGGTAGCCCGAGCAGGCGTCCCAGTCGGCGTTGTAGGTGTCGGGACCGAGCTGCACCATGCCGAAGGGGCGTGTCGCCGCCGGCGTGGTGTGACCGTGGCCGCCGGTGCCGATGAAGACGTCGACGTGGCGGACGGCCGCTTCGCCCGCGGGTGCCGGTCGCGCAGCGGTCCACCGTCCGGGGTCGGCGCAGCCCGACAGGGGCAGGCTGGTGGCGATCGCCATCTTGAGCAGGTCGCGGCGTGTGGTCATGGGTCAGTTCGCTTGCAGCAGCGCGGGCCGGTGCCGCGCCAGGTCGAGGATCAATTCGCCGAACAGGCCGTTGGCCCAGGCGAACCAGGGGCGGGTGAAATGCGCGGCGTCGTCCTGGTCGAAGGCCTCGTGCATGAAGCCCGTGCCCGCGTGACTGGCCTTGAGCCAGCGCAGACAGTGGCGGACCTCGGCGGCGCCGGCGGCCGTGGCCGGCGCGGTCAGGGCCTTCATCGTGATGGACATCGGCCAGACCATGCGCAGGCCCTCGTGCGGGCCGCCCGTGCCCTCGGCCACGCGGCCGCGGAAGAAGTAGGGGTTGTCCACGCTCCAGGCCCGCGCACGCGTGCGGCGATACAGCGGCTCGTCCACCGCGCAGACGCCGAGATACGGCAGACTCAGCAGGCTGGGCGCATTCGCATCGTCCATGAAGAGCTGGTTGCCGAACCCGTCCACCTCGTAGGCCCAGACCTCGCCGGCCGGGGTGCGCAGCCTCGCGTGGCGATTCAGCGCCGTGGCCGTCTCGTCGGCCAGCGCCTTGGCTTCCGTGGCCAGCGCGGCGTCATGCAGCACCGCGTCGGCCATCACCGCGAGCTGGCGCAAGGACACCACGGCGAACAGGTTGGCCGGCACCAGGAACGGGTAGACGCAGGCATCGTCCGACGGGCGGAACATCGAGTGGATCAGGCCGACCGGCCGTGTCGGCGCGCCGTAGCCATCGAGGACCAGGGTCTCGGTGGCCGCCTCCGCCCGGCGCTGGAACCGGTAGGGGCCCGGCCCGGCCTTGCGCTGCTGCTCGCGCATCGTGCGCAGGACCGCGCGCATCGCCTCGGCCCACTGCGCGTCGAAGGGCGCGACATCGCCGGTGGCGCGCCAGTAGCCGTGTGCCAGGCGCAGGGGCCAGCACAGCGAGTCGAGTTCCCACTTCCGTTCGGACACGCCGGGCCGCATGTCCGTCAAGTCGCCGAGGGCCCACTTGAGCTGCGTGCGGGCAGAGGGGTCCTTCAGGAAGGCGTTGGCGTAGGGGTCGATCAGGAGGCAGCGCACATGGCGGTGGATCACGCCCCGGATGAGACGACGCAGGTCGGCGTCCTCGCGGGCGAACGGCAGGTAGGGCCAGACCTGGGCGGACGAATCGCGCAGCCACATCGCGTCGATGTCGCCGGTGATGACGAAGGCATCGGGCTTGCCGTCGACCGTGCCCAGCGTGACCGTGGTGTCCAGCGTGTTGGGCAGGCAGTTGGCGAACAGCCAGGCCAGCTCCGGATCGCCGATGCGGCGCTGGACCTCCGCGATGGCCGCGTCCACCGCGCGACTGACGAAGTGGCGCTGGTCCGGCGGGGGACGGCGGCTGGTGAACGGTTCAGCCGCAGGGGCCGTTGAGGCCGAGGCCAAAGCCTGCCCTGCGCCCGACCAGCCAACGCTGCCGGCCAGGCCCAGCTTGAGCATCGTGCGTCGAGCAGGGGAGTGAGACATGTCCGGCCTCCTCATCGCGGCAGCACCTGCCGACCTTCGATGTCGAAGCTCGCGCGCACGACCTCGGCGTGGCCGGGTTGACCGCCGCCGATCGCCAGGCGGTAGCGGCCCGGCTGCACCGATCGGACGCCCGCGGCGTCGACCTGGCTGAGCGCCCGGGCATCGAGCTGGAAGCGAAGGCTGCGGCGCTCGCCGGTCTTCAGCGGGACGCGCTGGAAGGCCACCAGCGCATGAGCGGGCGCCGTGGCCTCCGCGGCCTCGCGTTCCAGGTAGACCTGCACCACCTCGTCGCCGTCCCGCGCGCCGGTATTGGCCACGTCGACGTCGAGCGTGAGCGCCTGTCCCGCACTCAGCAGCGCGGTCGACAGCCGGGGCGCCTGGTAGGCGAATCGGGTGTAGCTCAGGCCATGGCCGAAGGGCCACAACGGCGAGCCCTTGAAGTAGCGATAGGTGCGCCCCTGCATGCCGTAGTCGGCGAAGGGCGGCAGGTCCTCTGCCGAGCGGTAGAAGGTGACCGGCAGCCTGCCCGCCGGGTTGTTGCGACCCAGCAAGGTGTCCGCGATCGCCTGTCCGCCGACCTCGCCGGGATACCAGGCGGCCAGCACGGCGTCCGCGTGTTCGGCGGCCCAGCGCAGGGCCACCGCGCTGCCGGACTGCAGCACCACCACCAGCGGCTTGCCCGAGGCCTTGACCGCCTTCAGCAGTTGCTCCTGGGCCGATGGCAGGTCCAGCGAGCTGCGGTCGCCGCCGTCGAAGCCGGGCACCTCCACCTGCAACTGCTCGCCTTCGAGATCGGGCGAGAGACCGACGAAGGCGATGACGACATCGGCCCTGCGCGCGGCGTTCACGGCCTCGGCCAACTGCACGTCGGCCGGCGCCTGCCATTGCAGCGCGAGGCCCTGGTCTTCGCCGGTGTGCAGCCACTCCACGCGCAGCGTCCGCGGGCGGCGATCCTCGAATCTCACGGTGGCGGCGGGCTGGTCGGTGTCGCCGTCCTGCAGCAGATGGTCGTCGAGGTAGAGACGAACCCGATCATGTCCGTCGCAATCGAAGCAGCGCTCGACGCGTACGCCGAGTCGGTACTCGCCGGTCGCCGGTGGCACGAACTGACCCCGCCAACGCACCGAGTAGCCGCGCGGCGGCAAACCGGCCGCGGGCGGGGCCCGGTTGAAGTCGAGATTCAAGGCGGCATCGGTGCTGACAGCGACCGGCTTGCCCGCCAATGCCGCATTGGCAAAGACTTCGCGGCGCAGTCCGGCTTTCCGTCGGGCGTGCGCAGCGCGGCCTGCGGCACGGCCACCGGCACGTCCGCCGCAAGGGCGGACCCCTGGGGCGGCGAGCACGCGTGAAGGCCCCAAGGCGCTGCGCAGCCCGGCCAGCGGCGTGATCGGGCGGTTCGCCACCCCGTGGTAGTTGGCGTGCAGGTCCTCCAGCAGCTCCGCCGTGGGACCGACGACGGCCACGCGGCTGTGCGCCGCCAGGGGCAACACGCCGTTGTTCTTCAACAGGACCATCGACTCGCGCGCGGCGCGCAGCGCCAGCGCGCGGTTGGCCGCCCAGGGGATGGGCCGTGCCGCCCGCGCCGGCGAGAACAGGCCCAGCCGCAAGCGCGCCTCGAACAGCCGCTGCAGCGAGCGGTCCAGCGCCGCCTCGCTGACGCGGCCGCTGGCCACGGCAGCGGCCAGCGCGGCAAAGCTGCGGCCGCAGTTCAGGTCCGTGCCGGCCTGCAGCGCCCGGGCCGACGCCTCGGCGTCATCGGGCGTGGTCTTGTGGAAGAGCGTCATGTCCTCGACCGCATCGCAATCGGTGACGACGAAGCCCTCGAAGCCCCAGTCCCGGCGCAGGCGGTCCTGCAGCAGACCGGCGTTCGCGCAGGCGGGCGTGCCATCCAGGGCGTTGTAGGCGCACATGATCGAGCCGGCATGCGCTTCCGTGACCGCCGCGCGGAAGGCCGGCAGGTAGCTCTCCTCCAGGTCGCGGGCCGAGGGGTTGACGTTGAACTGGTGGCGATCGCGCTCCGGTCCGCTGTGCACGGCGAAGTGCTTCGGCGTGGCGATCACCACCGGGCGCTGCGCGTCGGGACCCTGCAGCCCCCGCACGAAGGCGACGCCAAGGCGAGCGGTGAGGACCGGGTCTTCGCCGTAGGTCTCCTGCCCGCGCCCCCAGCGCGGGTCGCGGAACAGGTTGATGTTGGGCGACCAGATCGTCAGCCCGCCGTAGCGGGCCGAATCGCGCGACGCGCCTGGCGGCGGCACCGCCGTCTTGGCACGCGCCTCGGCGGCGATCACGCCCCCCACGGTCTGCAGCAGCGGGGCGTCCCAGCTGGCGGCCAGGCCGATAGCCTGGGGGAACACCGTGGCACGGCCGTTGCGCGCCAGGCCGTGCAGGCCTTCGCTCCACCATCCGTAGGCCGGCACCCCTAGGCGTTCGATGGCGGGCGCGCCATCCTGCAACTGGGCGATCTTCTCTTGCAGGCTGAGCCGGCGCACGAGATCGGCGGCGCGTTCGGCGTCGCCCAGACGCGTGTCGAGATAGGCGGGCGAGGCGGGCGCGGCGTGGGTCGACTGCCCGTGCAGCAGCGCGGCAAGACACAGCCACAGCGTCAGGTGTTGCGCCGGCTTCGCCCGACGGAGCGCGGGCGAGCGCCTGGCAGCCTCAGCCGAGGCGACGCGGGTCCAATTGCACATGCCGAATCTGGCTCCGTTTGTGGGTGTAGGTGACATGCACGCTGCCGTCCTGCGCCTGGATCGCCGCGGGGTAGGAGAACTCCTGCCCCGGCTCGTCCTCCAGCGTCGCCACGGTGCGCCAGTGCTGCCCGCCGTCGGTCGACAGCGCGACGTCCAGCCGGTCCCGGCCGATCCACCAGTCCCGGCCCCGCTCGCGCGGGTTGAAGACCATCAGCAGATGGCCGCCTCGCAGACCGAGGGCCTCGATGCCGGCATTGGGATTGGGCAGTGAGGTCAGGGTCGGCAACGACCAGGAGCGCCCGCCATCGCGTGAGCGCGTGACGGCGATGCGGTCCGCCATGCTGCGCGCAAAGGCCAGCACGCTGCCGTCGGGCCGCAACACCAGACTGGGCTGGATCAGCATGAACCCGCGAGGGTCGGCCACCGGCGCGTTCTCCAGCCAACTGCGGCCTAGGTCCCGGGTGCGTTCGAAGTGGATGCGCCAGTGGTGCTCGTCGTCCTCGGTGCTGGAGGGGCACAGCAGCGTGCCGTCCGCCAGCAGGAGGGGCTTGCTGCGGATCGGACCCAGGACGCCCTCGGGCAGTCGTCGCGGCGACGACCAACTGCCGCCGCCGTCGTCGGAGGTGATCAGCTCGCCCCACCAGCGCTGGGGGCTGGGGCCGACCTTGTAGAACAGCAGCAGCTGGCCGCCTTGCGCGGCGCCTGCCTGAAAGAGCACGGGGTTCCAGGTGGGCCAGCAGGTGCCGTCGGGCTGGCGCCCATCGGCGACAGGCCGCGGCGGACTCCAGGTGCCTGCTTCAAGCCGCGAGCACCAGATGCGCACGTCGGGCGCGCGCTCGGCGGTGCCCCCGAACCAGGCGGCCAGCAGGCCACCACCGGGCAAGGCCACCAGCGTGGAGGCATGCACCTGCGGCGTGGTCTGCTGCGTGTCGATGAACTCCCCGCGCACCACGGGGCTGGCGCCCCAGGCGCGTGTCCCCGCCATGCTGGCCAGCGCGGCGCCCAGCAGGCGCCGACGGGACGTGCAGACCGCCGCCGCTGTCATCGGGCCGCCCGCATCGCGGCCAGACGTCCGGCATCGATGCGCGCCTCGAAGCTGCCGCCGGCGCGGGCGCCGCTGCCCACGTGATACTGCCGCGCGCCGATGAGGCGATGCAACGCTGCCAGGTTGCCGGCGTTCACGCCCGAGCCCACCAGCGGTTCGACGCCTTCGCCGAGCTGCCAGCGCTTCACGAGTTGCCCGAGCAGCGCCGCGCCCCGCTCAGCGGTCGGCGCCGCGCCGACGTCAGCAATTGCGTCACCGCCCCCCGGTACGCGCTCAGCGCGCCGAAGGCACGGACCGGGTCGCGCACCGCGTCGAAGGCGCGATGGAAGGTCAGCGGCAGGCCATCGGCCCATCGCAGCACCTGGTCCAGGCACGCCCGGTCGATGTCGCCCTCGGGTGTCAGCGCGCCAAACACCACGCCGTGCGCGCCCGCGTCGCGAATCATGGCCACGGCCTCGCGCATCTGGCGCCTGTCGGCCTCGTCGTAGGAGAAGGAGCGGGCGTGAGGCCGCACCATGACCATCACCGGGAGGCGACACTGCTTCACCACGTCGCGCACCACGTCCGCCGCTGGCGTGAGCCCGCCCTGGGCCATGTCGGACACGAGCTCGAGCCGGTCCGCGCCCGCGGCCTCGGCGTCGCGCGCGTCCTGCGCCGACAGGGCGATGACTTCGATCAAGACCGGCGCTTGGCTCATGGGGCGGCGAAGAGCTTGAACTCGCGGATGCTCGCGGTGCCGGCGCTGTTGACGATGCGCAGCCGCACGCGACGGGTGCTCACCGGCGCGAACCTGTCGATCTTCATGTGGCCCACCGCCTGGGCCTTGGCCAGGGTCGTCCATCGGTGCCCGTCCCAGGCCTGGATCACGTAGCCGCGCACATGCTGGCCGTCCTCCAGGCGCTCCATGGTCAGCGCGCGGTCGATGGTGACCGCCTTGCCGAAGTCGACCTCCAGCACGCCCTGATTGACGTCGGTGGCCGTCCAGAAGGTGTCGGGATCGTTGTCCAGCGCCGCTTGCGAGCGCGCGTCGGTCTTGCCGTGCCGCGCCGCCACGTTGGCGGCATCCCCATAACGCGCTTGCAGGGCCTGCCCGAACTCGGCCAGGCGTTTCACGTCCGCGTCCGGCAACAGGCCCCGGCGATCGGGCGCCAGGCCCAGCACCAGCTGGCCGCCTCGGCCCACGCTGTCTTCATAGTTCTGCAGGAGCTCGTCGACCGTCTTCAACGAGGCGGCGAACTCGGGGTCGCGAATTCCAGAACCAGAAATCCTTGTGCAGCGGCGTATCCACTTCCACGGGCCGCCAGCGCAGCTTGCCGTGGCGGTCGATGACGTTCCAGTTCTCGCCTTCGATCACGCCGACCTCGTTGCCTACCCAGCGGATGTCGCCGTACTCGAACAGCGCGGTGTCGGCAAACACCATGGCGTTGGGCTGGTAGGTGCGCAGCGTCGCGACGTAGCGTTCGAAGTCGTAGACGTGGCCCCCGCTGCCCGCACCGTCGAGCCACCATTCGACCAGGGGGCCGTAGCCCGACGCCAGCTCCGTCAACTGGCCGGCGTAGAACTTGTCGTAGGCCTTGGCATCGGCGTAGCGGGGCTCGTGACGGTCCCAGGGCGAGAGGTAGACGCCCATGCCCATGCCTTCCTTCTTCACGGCCTCGGCGGTCATGCGGACCAGGTCGCCCTGGCCGTTCAGCCACGGGCTGGACTTGACCGAGTAGTCGCTCTCATGGGTCGGCCACAGCGCGAAGCCGTCGTGGTGCTTGGCGACCAGCACCAGGTAGTTGGCGCCCGCGGACTTCGCCGCGCGTGCCCACTGGCCCGGGTCCACGCGGTCGGGGTTGAACACGGCAGGGGCCGCTTGCCCGTCGCCCCACTCACGGTCCAGGAAGGTGTTGGTGCCGAAGTGGACCAGCACGCCAAATCCGCGATCCTGCCAGGCCAGCTGCTGCGGCGAGGGCGTGGTGTCGGTGAACGATTCGCTGGCCGATGCAGCGGTGAGCTGCAGGGCAGCCAGGGCCATGCACAGCGCAGGCAGCTTCCTCATCAACGGTCGGTACATCCTCAGATCCATCCAATGTCGCAAGACAAGGCTGATCGGCTCTCGCGAGCCGATCAGCGTGGCACGCTCAGAGCTTGAAGTTCATGCCCAGCACGATCGTGCGTCCGTTCTTGTAGAAGCCGGTGGGCGCATCCTTCGTACCGCTGAACTGGTAATAGGTCTGGTCCAGCAGATTCGTCGCGCTCAAACTGATCCCGATCTTTTTCGTGATCTCGTAGGAGGCGGACAGATCCAGCTGCTTGTACTGGTCGGTGAAATCCTGGGAATTCAGGCGACCGATCTGCGTGAAGTACTGCGAACGCCAGCTGTAGACCAAACGAGCCGCGAAACCGGCGTACTCGAAATACGGAATGATGTTGACCGTGTTCTTCGAGAGGTAGGGCAGGTTGAGACCTTCGCCCGTATCCGCCTTGGCATAGGTGTAGTTGGTCTGCAGACCGAAGCCATAACCCAGGTTCTGCTGATACATCAGCGACAGCCCCTTGACCTTGGCCGAGCTGGCATTGACCGGCGAGCTGATCGAGAAGGTGCGGTCGTTGATGACCCGGTCGTTCGTCACATTCACCACGTAATTGCTCACGTCGCGATAGAAGAACTCGGCGCCGACCATGCTTTGCGGCGCGAAATACCACTCGCCCGCCACGTCGAAGTTGGTCGACTCGTAGGGTTTCAGGTTGGGATTGCCGCCGCTGCCGGTGCCTCTCACCAGATCCAGGTTGGTGGCGCCGGCGAGATCGGAATACCGCGGACGCGCCAGTACTTTCGCCACCGAGAAACGGACGACCTTGGTGGAATCCAGCTCATAGGCGGCGTTGAAGCTGGGGAGGAACTTGTTGTAGCTCGTGTCGGTGGTCGTCGGCGCATAGGTGCTGCCGCCGTCGTTCGACAGGTAATAGTTCGAATCGTCCTTGGTGTGCACATAACGGACACCAAAGTTGCCTCGCCACCCGCCCACGTCGTAATTGAACTGCGTGTAGAGATTGGTCGTGTCCTCACGCACGCTGAAGGAGGAGCCATAGTCCGTCGTGAACGGTCCCTGCGGTTGACCCAGCAGGTAGTTCTTGACCTGCCCCAGGTCGGCGGTCGGCCAGTTCCGGATATCGCCACTCACATCCAGGCCGTCGTACAGCCCCGACGGCGCGTGCGAACTGCCGAACTGGTCCAGGCTGATGTCGCTCGTGGTATTGATGCGATTGCCGCGCGCGGACACGCCGTTGTCGTGCTTGATGAATTTGGTGCCGATCAGCACTTCATTGATCGGGCCCCAATTCAGCTGCCGGGACAGGTCGATCTGGCCGTAGCGCTCGCGGTCGCTGCTTTCCGCGTAGTAAATGCCGCCCGCCTGGTATTTGCCGTCGATCTGCGCGCCGGGCGCGGAGCCGGCCGGCGCGCCGGGAGGCCCCAGTTGGACGCGCTGCCGTTGTCGTAGACGATGCCCGCCTGCTTGGGGCCGTAGTTGAAGGAATAACCGCCCGACTTCAGCAGATACTTCATCAGGTATTCCGGCGATTTGCCGCCGGAGGCTGACGTGTAACCCACCTGACTGGCGAGTTTCCAGTCATCGCCCTTGAAATCGTGCCGCAGGTTCAGGCTCTTGGTGACGACCGTGGACTCGCGGTAATTCGCATCCAGTTCGGCATAGGGCTGGTTGCCGTTGCCGGCGCCTGCCGTGACGGTGGCCGCGGTGATCAGTCCGTTGTTGACGGTCGCCTGGGTGATCTTGTCGACGTCGCCGCAACCCGGGCAGGCATATCGCGCTTCGCTGTAGTTGTTGTATTGGCCGTGCACATAGATGCCGGTCAGATTCAACTCGTTCTTGTCGTTGGGCTTCCACTGCAAGGCGCCCTGGAAGCTGTCGCGCTGACGCGTCTGCTGGAAGAAGTCGCTGTCGATGGCCACGGGCATGCGCGCCGTCTGGGGATTCCCGCTGCCCGAGATCGTCGCCGACGGGCTGATGCCATTGCCGGTGGTATAGCCGAAGAACTCGATGCCGGCTTGCGCAAGGGTTTGCTTGTCATGCGACACCGCAGCCAGGAAACCAAAGTCGTTGGCTTCGTTTTTCCAGCTGTACAGCGCGGACGCCCGCGGATTGCCATCCCGGGAACGGTCGTTGTAGCTGTAGCCCAGCGAGCCCCGCAAGGTATTGGCCGGCAGATCCAGCGGCTTGCGGGTATGAATGATCACCGTGCCGCCGATGCTGCCCTCGTCGATGCGCGCTTCGGGCGACTTGTAGACCTCCATCACGCCGATGATTTCCGGCGACAGCAGGGTGTAGTTGAAGGTGCGGCCGCTGGTGTCGCTGGGGTTTCCGCCCCAATCCCCCGAGGCAATGGTCTGGCCATTGACCAGCACCCGGTTCAACGCCGGATCGGTCCCGTTGATGCTGACCTTTTCGCCTTCGCCGTACAGACGGTCCACCGCCACGCCGGGCAGGTGGGCCAGGGATTCGGCCGCGTTGGTATCGGGGAACTTGCCGATATCCTCGGCACTGATCACATCCTTGATCGAGTCGGCGTTGCGCTTGAGATTCATCGCGCGCAGCAGGCTGGCGCGATAACCGGTCACGTTGACCGTTTCCAGCGCCTCGGCCTTGGTATCGCGAGCGGCTGCCGGTGCGGCCACAGGCGCGGACGCTGCGGCACTCGGCGGCGTCGGTGGCGGCGCCGCCTGTGCAAATGCGGCGGGCCCGTAAATGGCCGCGAGCGAGGACACGAGGGTGGTTTTCAGGAGAAGTCGATTCGGTTTCATCATCGCAATCTTCTTAGAGGGGGGCGTGGAGGGGGACAGTGCCAAGACTGTCGATGGGGCCACGGTGGTTGGGATGTTCGACGGATGTGCCAGAACACTGCGCCGGCGCAGTCTGTTGGGCCATCTGTCGCTGGCACGCGGCCTCATGAGCCCTGCCAGCCTCTTGTCGATTCCATTCCGTCAATTCGGATTCCCTATATCCTTGTGGCATGAAATAACAAATACAAAAGCTGTGTCGATCGATCTTCCCGAGCAAGATCAATGCAGTGTCGAATTCACCAGGGAGCGCAGATTCAGCTGCGCCTGCAATGCTGGCAACGACGCTTTGGACCGCAACGGAATGACCACTTCGTCGCCGGCACGGATATCCAGCGAGTTATCCTCAAGCTCGACATCCAGCAGGCCGAAATCGACCCACACCGCGCGGGCGAAAGACGTGGATGTGATCGACAGCCGCCAGGAATCCGGCGCACCGGAAGGATCCGGACTGATGCGGGTCTGGAACTGGGGATCAACGAGTTTCAAATCCTTGGCGGGCACGAAGTAAACCGGCTGCCTGGCCACCACCTTGCCCCCGGCGATCAACTCGACTTCAGCGACCGTCCGGGTGGGATCCGCACCTTGCAGGAGGGCGGCGTCGGCGCGTTGCCAGACGGGCGTGACGGCGAGGGGCTTGACGACCACGGCCGTACGTTCCGATCGCAGGACGCGGCCATCCAGGTCGGAGACGCGCAGGCGCACCTCGGCGTCGAAGGGCTCGACCTTGTCGGAGACCACGGAGAAGTCGGTCTTGCCGGCCAGGCGCAGGGCCGTCACGGTCGTGTCCGCGTAGAAGCGCCGCGCGTGGAACTGCAGCGCCTTCCATCGACCGAAGAAGTCCACGCTCGACCAGGAGGCCCCGGGCCACACGTCGTTCAGCTGCCAGTAGAGCGAGCCCATGGACCGCGGGCGCTGACTGCGCAGGTGGGTGGCCGCCAGTTCGATGCCCTCGGCCTGCATGACCTGGCTGAGGTAGACGAACGAGGCGAAGTCCTTGGGCTCGCCGTAGTTCTTGCGGATGTAGAACAGCACGCGATCGTTGCCCACGTCGGGACCCGCGGCCACGCCGAACTTCTGGTGCGCGCGGATCACCGGCGAGTCCACGCGCTGGTCCTCGGGACCGGCATAACTCGCGACGGTGCGCATCTCGGGGTAGGACTGCAGGCCGTACTCCGACATGAAGCGCGGCGTGGTGGTCAGGAAGGTCTCGACCGGCGCCGAGCCGCCCGAGACCCGCCAGAAGTGCACGTCGCCATCGTCCATCTGGCCGGACGGCCCCTCGAGGTCGACGCCGGGCGACGTCGCCCAGTAGGGCACCTCCGGCGCATGCCGCTGCACGACGCCGCGCAGCACATCGCCGAACAGCTTGAGGTTGGCGCTCCACAGCCGCTCGCGCTCGTCCGGGGAGATCCGGTTCTTGAAGGCCAGCGTGGCGTCCCACGTTTCCCAGTCGGCCTGCACCTCGTTGCCGCCGCACCAGAGCACGATGCTCGGGTGATCGCGCAGGCGGCGCACCTGCTCGACGGCTTCCTGGCGGACGTTCTCCTGGAAGCCCGTGTCCGCCGGCAGGATGGCGCCGCCGAACATGAAGTCCTGCCAGATCAGGAGGCCCAGGGCATCGGCCTCTTCGTAGAACGCGTCGCTTTCGTAGTAGCCGCCGCCCCAGAGCCGCAGCATGTTCATGTTGGCGCGGCGGGCGCTTTGCAGCAGGGCGCGCTGCCGTGCGCGCGTGACGCGGTTGGGGAAGCTGTCGAGCGGGATCAGGTTCGCGCCCTTGGCGAACACCGGAATGCCGTTGATCACGAACGCGAAGCTTCGGCCCCAGGCATCCTTCTCGCGTCGCAGCTCGACGGTGCGCAGACCGGTGCGACGCGCCACGCGGGCCAGTTCGACACCCCCCTGCGTCAGCGTGGCTTGCAGCGCATACATCGGCTGCGCGCCATAGCCCGCCGGGAACCAGCGCTGCGGACGTTCGATGCGCACCGGCACGCTCAGCGCATTGCGGCCTGGATCCAGCATCACGTCCTGCGTCAGCGTGAAGGCGGCACCGCTGGGCGGCACCACCTCGACCTGCAGCCGGGCCGGGCCCGCGCGGGTGACGTCCACCTCGAGCTCGGCCGCGAGTTGCGCCACGCCTTCGTCCACGCGCTGCTGGCGGACGTGGAAATCCTCGACGCGGACGTGGCTCCAGCTTTCCAAACGCACCGGCTGCCAGATGCCCAGGGTCACGAAACGCGGCCCCCAGTCCCAGCCGTACTGGTACTGCGCCTTGCGGACATAGGTCGCGGTGGCCACGCCCTTGGGTTCGTCGCCGAACTGTGAGTCGTAAGCGCCCGGCAGGGCGTAGGGCTGCTTGAGCAGCCAGGGCAGCGTGCGCTTGATGGGCGATTGCAGGCGCACGAGCAGCGTGTTGCGACCGGGCTTGAGCAAGGCCTTGGCCGGCAGCCGCCAGCGACGGAACATGTTGTCGGTCGTCGCCAGCGGCTGACCGTTGAGGCTGATGCCGGCGAAGGTGTCCAGGCCGTCGAACACCAGGTCGACCTGCTCGCGGGCCAGGGTCGCGGCGTCGACCTGGAACTCCAGCCGGTACTCCCAATCCGACAGCCCGATCCATTGCAGGCGGGCTTCGTGGTCCGCCGCGAAGGGGTCGGCAATCAAACGGGCCTCCAGCAGGTCGGTCTGCACCGTGCCTGGCACGGTCGCGCCGTGCCAGGACGCGGCCTCGGGATGGGCCGAGGCCGCCTCCGGATCGGCCAGTCGGAACTGCCAGCCCGCGTCCAGCGGCTGCGTGTGCATCTGCGCCAGCGCCCATGGCGTCACGCCGGCGAGCGTGGCCGCCAGGCCAAGGGCGCGCACGGCCTGGACCCAACGGGCAATGAGGAGGGACTTGTGCATCTGGAGGCTGCTGCGACTAGTGCGTATCCGCGTGGAGGAGCAGGCGCGCCGCGTCGATCGCGAACAGCGGGCCGTCGATGGGTGCGGTGAACCGCAGGCAAAGGTCGTGGACGCCCGCCGAGGGGGGCAACGCCGCGGTCAGGGTGAAGGTGTCCGGCGCGCTGCCCGCAGGCAACGGCAGGGCTGCCAGCAGCGGCCCGCCACAGTCGTCCCGCCGCACTTCGAGCTCTCCCGTCGGCGTGCTGGCCGCGTGCTGGATCACCTTGACCGCGTCATGCGCCAGTCCGTAGTTGCGCGCGAGCCGTCCCGCCTGGACCGAGACGCCGTGCACGCCGTCCAGGCGCGCCTGCGGGTAGATCCAGCAGGCATCGAGGAGGTTGACGTTGAAGACGGGCGCCCAGGTGGTGGCCTCGGTGCGCAAGGGCACCCGCAGACCCAGCTCGCCGGGAGGGCAGGCCTGGAGCTCGTTGCTCATGCGGGTCAGCAGCGTCGCGGCGTCGAAGCGCTGCTCGCGCACGGCGGCGAGCGGCCGACCCGCGGCGTCGAAGGCGACGGCGCGCAGACGTGCGGGCAGTTTGACGATGAGCGGCTCATCGTCAGCGCCCCCGGCGCCGCCCGCGGCCGGTGACGTGGGCAGAGGCTCCGAGCCGTCCAGCGTGTAGCGGATCTGCCCCTGCCTGACCTGGTTGGACAGGCGCACCGGCGCTGCTCCCGCGGCCAGCATCGCCGCGGCACCGCCCTCGATGTCGAACTGCACGGCGAACGCGCTGTCGGCGGCATTCACGCCCTGGCGCAGATAGCGGGCCCGCTGCAGCGCCAGACGCGGCAGGAACCCGGGCCAGTCTCGCGCGGAGGCCGGCGACCAGGCCACTTCGGCCAGCGCGGCGATGCGGGGGAAGATCGCGTGTTCCCGGTGCTTGCGCGAGGGCATGTATTCCGTCCACAACGCGGCTTCCACCCCGAGGACGTGCCTGGCGCGGTCGGCGCCCAGGTCGCTGGGCATCGGCTCGAAGGCATAGACCTTCTCGATCGGCAGTTGGGCCAGCCGCCCTTCGGGCTCGTCGCCACGCGCGCTCTGCAGGTTGTCGAAGTACAGCGAGCCCGCCGGCGCCAGCACGACATCGTGGCCGAGCCTGGCGGCCGCGACGGCGCCTTCGGTGCCGCGCCAGGACATGACGGAGGCGCCGCTGGGCAGGCCGCCTTCCAGGATCTCATCCCAACCGATCAGCCGCCGGCCGCGGCGCTCCAGATGCCGTCCGATGCGGTCGATGAACCAGCTCTGCAAGGCTTCTTCGTTGGCCAGGCCCAGTGCCCGGATGCGCGCCTGCACGGTGGGCGAGGCCTGCCACTGGTCCTTGATCGCTTCATCGCCGCCGACATGGATGAAGGTGGACGGGAACACCGCCATCACCTCGTCCATCACCTGCTCGACAAAGCGGAGGGTCGATTCGTCGGCGTTGTAGAGGTAGGGGTTCACGCCATGGTTCACCGACACGGCGGGCCGCGGGTTGCGGCCCGGGCCGTCGCCGATGTCCACGCCCACGCCCGGGTAGGCCGCCACCACGGCCTGGGCATGCCCGGGCATGTCCAGCTCCGGCACGATGGTGATGTGGCGATCGGCCGCGTAGGCCACCAGCTCGCGCATCTGAGCCTGCGTATAGAAGCCGCCGTAGCGCGACGGCTCGCCGCCGGGGGGCGTGCGCCACGCGCCGATGCGGGTCAGGTCGGGGTAGCGCTTGATCTCCAGCCGCCAGCCCTGGTCATCGCTCAAGTGCAGGTGCAGCACATTGAGCTTGTGCAGCGCCATCTGGTCGACCAGCGCCTTGACCTCGTCCAGGGGCGCGAAATGACGGACGACGTCCAGCATCAGGCCCCGCCAGCCGAAGCGCGGCTGATCGGCGATGCGCAGCGCCGGCACGCTGGCCTCGCCCTGCGCGCCATCGGCGCTGAGCAGTTGCCACAGACTCACGCCGGCATAGAACAGCCCGGCGTCGCTGCGCGCCTGCAGCGTGGCGCCGCCGGGCGTCACGGCCAGTTCGTAGGCGCCATCGGGTGCGGCAGGCGCGGCCGGCGCGCGCGCGTCGCGACGCAGCACGATGTCGCCGCGCATGCCTTCGCGCAGCCGCAGGCGCAGGTGGCGGTCGCGCCAGGCCATGGCCGCGAGGAACGCCGCCGCGCGGCGGGCACCGCGGTCGCCCGGAGGAACCGCAATGACGGCGCCCGGCGACAGACGCAGGACGCCCGCATCGCGCGCGACCTGGGCCGGCATCGGCACGAGCGGCAGCACCTCGGCGCCGGCATGCGCGGCACCCGCCGCGGTCAGCGCCAGGGCGAGCTGCATCGCACGCACCACGCGGCGCGCGGGCAGGATGGCGGGGCGACAGGCTCGCATCGCAACCGCCCTCAACGACGCGACAGCGGCAGTTCGTCCCAGACGGCGGGGTCTTCGGCCCCAATCACCCAGGCGCTGAAACCGTCGATGCCGGACGCCTTCACCAGCTCGTAGCGCTCGCGGAAACCACGCGCATCGGGCATGAACACCCATTCGCGCATCTGGTCGCGTTCGAACCAGTAGTAGGAGGTCCGGTCGTCCTCGTCCCAGCGGATCTTGGCGCCGTACGTGGCGGCCAGCGGGATCGACTCGTCGGCATCGATGTAGTCGCCGACGATGTTCGGCGCCTCCTTGCCGTCGTCCCGGACCGGATTGCCGGTGGACCAGCGGTAGCCGTACAACGCGATGCCCAGGGAGAGCTTGTGCCGGGGCACGACCTTGAGCGCGTAGTCCAGGTGCTCCTTCATCCAGCGATAGCCGTCGACCGGACCGGGCGCGGTCCAGCGGGTGTGCTGGTCATAGGACATCAGCGAGACCAGATCCGTGACCTTGCCCAGGGCTTCCAGGTCGTAGGCGCCGCGCCAGTACTCCCACATCCACTTGGAGAAGGGGCCGCGGCCGGCCGCGCCGGGGGCGTTGGGCACCACGGCGACGCTCAGCGTCAGGCCCACCTTGTGCAGGGCGTCCGCCGTGCCCTTGGCCATCTTGGTGAAGGCGTCGCGGTCGGTCCAGGCGATGTTCTCGAAGTCGTACTGGAAGCCGACGTAGCCATGCTCCTTGGCGGCACGCAGCAGGGAGGCATTCATGCGGGCCTGGGCCTGCTCGTCGTGCAGGAGCTTGTGGAAGCCCTCCCGGTTGGTCGTCATCGACAGGATGGGCATCACCGGCACCCGCTTGCTCTTGGCCAGCGACAGCACGAGCGGGTTGGGCGCGCCGTTGACCAGGCCGGCGGCATCGACGCCGTACCAGGTGGGCACGAGCAGGTCGACCTTGTCGACATGCGCGACGAAGGCGTTGACCGACTTCTGCGTCTCCATCATGTAGAAGAGCGCGCGCGGCGCGGCCAGGGCCTGCTGCATGAAGCCGGTCAGCAGCAGCAGGAGGGACGCGGCGCACAGCCGCAGGAGCCGGTGTAGGGGGGAGGGAGGCATGGCGGAGGAGGGTGGCGTTGATGAATGCGGAGGGGCGGGTCGGGCGATGGCGCTCACCGCGACTCGATCTTGAAGACGTAGGCGTGGCGGCCCACGGGCTCCTTGGGCACCCGCAGGTGCAGGCCTGCGGCGTCCTGCGTGAAGGGGATGGCGCTGCGGTCCGCGAGCAGCGTGACGCGCTGGACCGGTGCCATCAGCGCGCCGGGCGCCAGCGAGCGGATCAGCAGTTCACTGCGGCCGTCGGCCCGCGGTTGAGGCCAGCCCAGCCCGATCGCGTAGAGGACGTTGCCCTGCGTCGTGAAACGGAAGTCCTCGGGCGTGTAGGGCTTGGCGTTGCGGTCCTGGAAGGTGCCGCCCACCACCTCGGTCGGGCCTTCGCCGAAGCGCGTCCAGGGCCGGCTGCCGTAGATGGCCTCGCCGTTGAGCTTCAGCCACGCGCCCATCTCCAGCAGGATGTCGCGCGCCGGGTCGGGAATGCTCCCGTCGCCGCGCGGGCCGATGTTCAGCAGCAGGTTGCCGTTCTTGGACACCACGTCGATCAGCTGATGCAGCAGCTGACCGGCGGGCTTGTAGGTGTCGCCGTCGATGTAGCCCCAGGAGGCGTTGCTGATCGACGTGTCGGTCTGCCAGGTCTGGGGCTGGATGCCGATCATCTGTCCGCGCTCGACGTCGTAGGTGCCGGCGCCTTGCGGGAAGGCATCCAGCTTGAAATCGATGACGGTGGCTTCGCCGCGCCGGGCCCCCTGGTTGTAGTAGTACGCGGCGAAGGTGGGCATGGTGGTCGCACGCATGCTGGCGTGGCCGATCCACCAGTCGAAGTACATCAGGTCGGGCTGGTAGGCGTCGACCAGCTCGGCGGTGCGGGCGAGCCAGTCGTCCAGCCAGGCCTGGGACACGTAGGTCCAGTCGTGCGGAAGGTCGCCGTCGTCCTTGCCGTGCAGCTCGCGCAACTGCGCCGGCCCGTACAACGCGGCGTAGCGCGGGTCGTTCACGTCGGAGGCGATGTGGCGTCCGCCGTCGAAGAACCAGTTGTGTTCGGCGCGGTGCGAGGAGGTGCCGAAACGCATGCCCTCCGCGCGGATCGCCCGGGCCAGTTCGCCCAGCACGTCGCGTTTCGGGCCCATCGTGGCGGCCGTCCAGTCGCTCAGCCGGGAGCGATACATCGCGAAGCCGTCGTGGTGCTCCGCCACCGGCACCACATACCTGGCCCCCGCCTGGGCAAACAGGCGCGCCCAGTCCTGCGGATCGAAGCGATCGGCCTTGAAGCGGTCGATCAGGTCCTTGTAGCCGACGCTGGCCGGCGTGCCGTACGTGGCGAGGTGGTGCTCATGGGGCTTGCTGCCCTGCTGGTACATGTCCCGCGAGTACCACTCGTTGCCGAAGGCCGGCAGGGAGAACACGCCCCAGTGCACGAAGATGCCGAACTTCGCGTCCGCGTACCACTGCGGCGGCTTGTAGCCCTGCAGCGAGGTCCAGTCGGCCCGGAAGGGGCCGGCCTTCACGCCGGCCTGCACCTGGCGCAGCACGCGGCTCCGCTCGCCGTCGAACTTGCTGACCGACTTGCGCCAGATGGCGTCGATCTCGGCCGGCGAGAGCGTCGCGGCGGTCGGCGCGGTCGGGTCGGCGGCGGGGACGGCCTGCGCCCAGGCGGGTGCCAGGCTGCTCGCCGCCAGCGCGGCGCCGAGGGTCCCCAAGGCGCCCAGGCGGCGCAGTGTCGATGCAGGCATGCGGAGGTGCTTCATGGCGGAGTTCATGGCGTGGCCTGCGAGGCGGTGGCGGTGGCAGCGGCGGGAGGGGTCTCGCCGATGGCGGGGAAGGGCGCGGCGCCCAGGCGCAACGCGGCCTGGTCCAGTCGGGTGTCCAGCGCCAGCGCGCCATCGGGCGCGAAGACGCGCAGGCGCAGGGTGGCGGCCACCAGGCGCTGCTCGGCGGGCCATCGGCCCCGCAGCGTGAACGGCGTCGACAAGGTGGGCATCTCCTGCGCACCCTGCGCGATCAGCCGGCCGTCGCGGTCCATCATTCGCCACTCGGCGCGATAGCCCAGCAGCGGGAACGACGGCAACTGCGTGGCGCCATTGGCCTGCAGCACGGCTTGGAAGCCGGTCAGCCCGTCGCCTGTCCACGCCCAGCCGAGTCGGGCGTTCAAGGGCGCATTGCGCTGCTGGTAGGCCGCGTACGACGGCTTGCGCTGCCGGTTCTCGTCCACCACGCCGTGGTCCACGTAGCCGGCCGTCTCGCCGACGGCGAGGTTGCGGTGGGACTTGTAGTCCTGGTAGATCCAGAAGATCGCGCCGGCCACGAAGTCGCGCCGCGCGAATGCGTCGAGTTGCTGGCGCAGGTTGGCGATGCGCTGGCGGTCCGCCTCGGCGGCATCGGGCGCGAAGGGGCCGACGTAGCCGTACTCGGAGATGACCAGCGCCTGCTCCGGGTAGGTCTTCTGGATGAAGTCCAGCCAGGGGTCGACCTGCTCGGCGGCACCGCTCCAGCTGCCGAAGTAGGCGTTGGCCATGATGAAGTCGGCCTCGTGCAGCGCCGGGTTGTCCTGCCACGGCGCGATGCTCACGTCGGAATCGGCGAAGGTGAAGAAGCGCGTCGGGTCCAGTTCCCGCACCAGCGCCTTCATGCGCCGCACGTAGGCCAGGCCGCCGGGCAGGCGCGTATCGCTTTCGTTGCAGACGCTCCAGGCGAAGATGCTGGCGTGGTTGCCGTCCGTGGCGATCATCTCGCTCAGCATCGTCCGGGCGAGGGCCAGCACGGCCGGGTCCTTCATCTGGGCCTCGCTGAACTGCCACATCGGGATCTCCGGCACCAGCAGGATGCCGTGCCGGTCGGCGTAGTCCAGCACGACGGGGTGCTGCGGGTAGTGCACCGGCCGGGTCAGCGTGGTGTGCAGCGCGCGCAGGTCGTCCCAGTCGTGCACGATGGTGCCGCGGGTCTCCGCCAGGCCTTCCCACGGGGAGTCTTCGTGACGCGTCAGGCCGGTCAGGCGGACCGGGCTGTCGTTGACCCAGAGCTTGCGGTCCCGCAGTTCGATGCGCCGCAGGCCGAGCGTGTCGGTCCGCACGTCGAGCACGCGGCCGTCGGCTTCCTGCAGTTCGGTGACGACGCGGTAGAGCCGCCCGTCGCCGATGTTCCACAGCTGCGGCCGGGCGATGGACAGCGCCAGGTCCACGCTGCGCTTGCCCCCCGCCGGCAGTTGCAGGGCTTCGCGTGTGCTCGAGACCTTGCCGCCGTCCGGCGCGAAGACGGTGGTGAGCAGGTGGAGCTGGCGCGGGCGGGCGCTGGCGTTGCTCAGGTCGACGCGGGCGCTGACCCGTGCCGGGTCCTCGCCGACGGTCCGGCCGGCCAGCCGCCCGCTCAGGGTGGCGCGCAGCGTCTGGCCGCGAATGAGGGCGCCGTCACCGACGCTCAGCCACACGTCGCGCACCAGGCCGCCGTAGTGCCACCAGTCGTACCAGACGCTGCCGCTGCCAGCCAGGCGCATCGCGTAGCCGGGGAGGCTGCGGGCGGTGGGCCGGTTGTCGATCGCCACCACCAGCAGGTTGGGCTTGCCACGCTGCAGCAGGCGGCTGATGTCGAAGGCATGCGCCGTGTGCCCGCCTTCGTGCCGACCCACCTCCACGCCATTGAGCCAGACGCGGCTGCGGTAGAAGGCGGCACCGAAGTTCAGCTCGACATGCGCCTCGTCGTCCAATGGCATGGACAGGTCCAGGCGGCGGAAGTACCAGCCCGTGCCTTCGAAGTCGGCGTCGGCGCCGACGTTCCACGAATGGGGCACGGTCACGCCGCGCGTCTGGCCCGGCACGTCGCGCGTCCAACCCGCGGCGACGCCTTCGTCCTTGGGGTCGGTGCGGAACTGCCAGTCGTCGTTGATGTCGATGCGCGTCGCCGCCCCGGACAGGGCGGGCAGGCCCGAGAGCGTCAGCACCAGACTGGCCAGCAGCACCACGCGGGCCGTCAACGCGGAAAGGAGAGGCGGGAGATGCATCGACGACCTCAGCGGCGGCGCGGCGGCGCGGCGGAACCGCGGACCACCAACTCGGGCGTGAACTCTTCGGCGCCCAGCGTCGGCACCTTGCCGGATTGGGCATGGCGCACGCGCTCGATCAGGCGCAGGGCCGCGCGGCGTCCGACCTCCACCGTGTCCTGCCTGGCGGTGGTCAGCGGGGGCCAGGTGAGCTGGGAGAAGGGGCTGTCTTCGAATCCGGCGATGGCCAGGTCGCTGGGCACGTCGAACCCGACCGAGCGGGCCGCGGCCAGCACCCCGGCCGCAATCTCGTCGTTGCTGCCGAACACCGCCGTGGGCGGCGACGCCAGCGCGAGCAGCTTGCGGGCGCGCCTGAAGCCGGAGTTGAAGTTGAACTCCCCTTCCAGCACCAGGCCCGGATCGACCTCGACGCCGTAGTCGCGCATCGCATCCATGTAGCCCGCATGGCGCTGGATGCTGGACTCGTAGTGCCCGTCGCCCCAGAGGAAGCTGATGCGGCTGTGGCCCAGCTGGATCAGGTGCTCCGTGACGGCATGGGCCGCGCGACGGTCGTTGATGCGCACGCAGTCCTGCATGTCCCGCGGGTCGTCGCCGGCCGACACGATGCGGATCACGACCACCCCGTGCGCCGCCAGCGCCTGCACCAGGTCCCGCTGTTCCGACATCGGCGGCGCCAGCACCAGGCCGGCCAGGCGCGAACGCCGCACCAGGTCCAGCAATTCCTGGATCGAGCCGTGCGCCGGCGTGCCGCAGGGGTGGATCTGCAGGCCGTAGCCTTGCTCCCTGCACGCGGAGAGCACGCCGTTCTGCAGACTGACGAGGTAATGCGCGTTCGGGTTGCTGTAGACCAGTCCGATCGCGAAGGAGTGCGTGCTGCGCAGGCTGCGCGCCAAGGGGTCGGACTGGTAGTTCAGTGCCGCGATGGCCTGGCGCACGCGTTCGCGCATCTCGGGGCGGACGGCGTCGTCCTCGTTGATCACGCGGGACACGGTCTTGAGCGACACGCCGGCCGCTTCGGCCACATCCCGGATCGACGCGCGAGGCGCCGCCGCGGTCCTCGCGGTCTTCGCCGGCTCCGTCGGCGCGGACTCGTCCGTGTCGTGAGGTGGGGGGCCGACGGTCTCGGTGTCGACAGGCTTGACCTTGGCCCTGGTCTTGGGTTTTGCGGTGGGTTTCATTCGGCATCCCCTTTGCGCAGACCCACGCGATAGCCCGCCAGCCCGTAGAAGAGGATGTAGAGATAGCAGGGCCCCATCAGGCACAGGAACACCAGCTGGAAGTCGTGGTGCTGCTTGAGGATGGCGAAGGCCTGGGGAATGATGGCGCCGCCCGCGATGCCCATGATCAGCAGCGCGGCACCGCGCTCGGTCGCCTCGCCCAGCGAGCGGATGGCCAGCGGGAAGATGGCCGGCCACATCATGGCGTTGGCGAAACCCAGGGCGGCCACGAAGCCGACCGAGACATAGCCTTGCGTGGCCCATGCGCACAGGGAGAAGACGACGCCCAACGACGCGGACACCGCCAGATAGCCCTGCTGGGAAATGAATTTCGGGATCAGCACCAGGCCCGCCACGTAGCCCAGCAGCATGGCCACCAGGGTGAAGGACGTGAAGAACTTGGTCTGGTCGGCCGGCAGGTTGAAGCCCGCGCCATAGGTGCCGATGGCATCGCCTGCCATCACCTCCGCCCCCACGTAGACGAACAGGCAGACCACGCCCAGCCAGAGGTGGGGGAAGGACGCCCAGCCACGTCGGGCGCCGCCTGCGTCCGGCTCGCCGCGGTTGGCGTCCGCCGCGCTGATGTCCGGCAGCGGTGACCGCAGGATGCCCACCGCCAGGAGGGCCAGCACGCCGGCCATGATCATGTAGGGCAAGCGGACCTTGTGGGCGAAGGCGTTCAGCAGCGTCTCGCGCGTCGCCGCATCGGCCGACTGCAGGCTCTGCGCCAGGCCGCCGACGTCGGACAGCACCACCGCGCCCAGCAACAGCGGAGCCAGGATGCCGGCCACCTTGTTGCAGATGCCCATCCAGGCGATGCGCTGCGCGGCGCTGTCGATCGGGCCGACGATGCTGATGTAGGGGTTGGCCGCGGTCTGCAGCAGTGACAGGCCGGCGCCGATCACGAACAAGCCGGTCAGCGCGCCCGGATAGAGGCGCAAGGACACGAACTGGCCGAAGACGACCGCGCCGCCCGCAATGACCAGCAAGCCGATCGCCATGCCGCGCTTCATCCCCGTGCGCTTGAACACCGCCGCGGACGGGAGGGCCAGGAAGAAGTAGGACAGGTAGAACGCCATCGGCACCAGGAAGGCGTTCACGTCGTCCAGATCGAAGGCCAGCTTCACGAAGGCAATCAACGGTCCGTTGATCCAGGTGAAGAACCCCATGATGAAGAACAGCAGGCCAATGATGACCACCGGTCCCAGCGGCGCGCGTGGTGCGGAAGGGGGAGAGGTTCCGGCAGTGGGCATTCAAGGACTCCGATATAGGCGGTTGGTGCGGGCTCGAACTCATTTAACTGACTTAATGACACTGTTGTCAATCGAGTCAGATCACCGTCGCAGTTGCGCACGTCGAACTAAAGATGCGGTTGTCACTGGGAAAACTCGTTGCAAGCGGTGAACAACGCTTGGAACAGCGAGGGAAAACACTGAGGAATCGGAGCGCGTTTTGACCGGTTTGGACAGCAATTGACAACTGTGTCATTTGCGGTCGAAACTCGTGGCCATGCTCATTGCTCCCCATTCGTGTGAGCCCGGTCCGTCAGGCTCGGGCGTCCTGTTCCTTGCGGCAGACGTGGGCGGCACGCACGCCCGGGTTGCGTTGGCACGCACGCTGCAAGTCGAGACCGGGGCCTGCCCGGTGGAGTTGCTGCACGGCGAGGTCTACGCCTGCGCGGCGTGGCCCGGCCTGGCCGATCTGCTGGCGGACTTCGCCGCCAGGCTGGCGCAGACGCCTTGGCGCGACGCGGGCCCCATCCAGGCGTGCGTGCTGGCGTGCGCCGGCTACGTGCAGGAGGACGTCGTCGTCAATCGCAACCTGCCGTGGCCGGTCTCCATTTCCGCCTTGCGAGACAGGCTGGGCATTGCCCACCTCGCGGTCATCAACGATTTCGAAGCGCTGGCGCATGCCGTGCCCCACGTCGGGCCGGCAGAGATGCGTCCGCTGATGACGGGCGATGGCGCCGTCGGCGGGCTGGCCGCCGGCCCGATCGTCGTCATGGGGCCCGGCACCGGCCTCGGCTGCGCGGTGATCCTGCCCAACGGGAAGGGCTCGCAGGTGCTGGCCACCGAAGCGGCGCATGTCTCGCTGGCGCCTGGAACGGCGCGCGAGCTCGACATCCTGCGCCTGCTGGCCGGTGACCAGCGCCATGTGCCGGTCGAGTACGCGCTATCGGGACCGGGCCTGCTCAAGCTGTACCGCGTGATCTCGGCGCTTCGAGGCGAGGAGCCCACGCTGCACACGCCCGCCGAGGTCACGGCCAGCGCGCTCGATGGCAGCTCGGCCGCCGCCACCGAGGCGTTGAACACCTTCTGCGCGTTGCTCGGCAGTTTCGCGGCCGACCTGGCGGCGCTCTACAGCGCCTACGGCGGCATCCTGCTGGCCGGCGGCATCCTGCCCAAGATCGAGTCCTTCCTGCAGCAAAGCGATTTCAAGAAGCGCTTCATGCACAAGGGGGTGCTGACCGCATTCCTCGAGCGCGTGCCCGTCCACGTGATCGATCACGGCGACCTGGGCGTGCTGGGCGCCGCGTGCTGGCTCGAAAAGGACCTCGCGCGCAAGACGGACTGAGATCACGGCGCCCATGCTTCCCCAGGGACGCCCTGCGCAACGCCCCGCAGCCGCCGCGGCGAGTGGTGCAGCGCTTCCCTAGAGCTGGCGAAGGGCGAGCGTCTCGACGGGGGACTCGGCATCGGCACGGGGCTCGAGGGGCGCGAGCCGTGCCCATTCGAGCTGCGCCTGCTGCCGCTCCAGCCGGGCGCGATCGCGTGCGAGGACGGCCGGCAGCCCGCCGAAGTAGGGATCGACGGCGGCCCCCACGCCGACGCCCAGTTCGATCGCCTTGCCGACGCGATGGACCCAGTTCAGCGGTTCGCGGCGGGTGGCCGCTCCCGCGAAGCTGACGAGCACGCCCAGCAGGGCCAGCAGCCAGGTCGAGACGGCGAGCAGCCGGATGCGGTCCCCGATGCCCCGGGCGAGGTTGCCCAGGCCGTTGCACGCGCCGGTCCCGGTGAAGCGGGGCATGACCGGCGCCGTCTTCTTCACCTCGAACAGGGGTACCTGCACGAGCGGCGCTTGACCGTCGCCGGTGTGCCTGGCGTCCGGCACGAGATGGCGCTTCCTGGCCATGAGCGTGCCGGCGATCAGGCCCGTGGCCATCCCGGCCATGAAGGACACGGCGGTGGAGATGCCGATGTCCGGCATCACGCCGACCGGCGACTGGCCCAGCGCGGTGCCGCGTACGGCGTTCAGGACGCCGAAGGCCACGACGCCGCTGCGCACGTGCGTGGTCCCGTCGATCTGTCCGGTGGCCTGCTGGACCTGCTGGATCTCCCGGCGGAGCCGGTCCACGCCCTTGTCGCCGTACGGCGCCCCGGTCTCATCCAGCAGGTTGGCCACGTGGTCCGGGATGAGTCGCTCCGGCGCGATGGCCGCCAGTTGACGGCCGGTCAACGCCGCGGCCCGTGGCGCCAGGACGCCGCCCAATGCCGCGAAGGTGCCGCCGACCAGCGTGGCGCCCAGCCACCGGAGGGTGACGACGGCGCAGAGCTGCTGCAGGGCGAGGTCGGTGTCCTGGTCGATGTAGTTGCGGTCCTCGCCGATGCCCAGCGGCATGCGGGTGTCGAAGTGGTAGCGGATGCCGAGTTCGGCGATCGCCGCGCCGGTGCCCCGGCCCATGCCGAATCCGCAGCCGGAGGAGCCGCCGATGTTCAGGGCCAGGGCGCCGATGGCCCGCAGCACTTCGGGATGGCCGGGCGACATCGTCGCGGCGCTCTGTCGGATCTCGTCGAAGCGCGCGACGGCCTGGGACCGGCTTGTCGCCTGGGCCAGGGACTGGACCCGCCATCCGGCGTCCGCGCGGAAGAGGACCCTGGCCATCGATCGGGCATCGGGGCGTGCCACCGGAGACGCATCGATCGCGGCGGGCGTCGGCTGTGCCTCGGACGGGGGGGCGCCGGCGACGACCTCGTCCTCCTTCGCGAGCGGAAACTCGTGAAGCGCCTGGTGCCTGGGAATGCCGATCATGTCGCCCTCGCTGCTCGCGTTGCGGCGGACCATGCGGCGCGCCGATGCCCACCGGGCGGCGCGGGGCCGCGTGGGATCGGCGGAACGGGGGCGTCAGTCCAGGCTGGCGGACCAGCGGTTCCAGTCCGCGAGGCGGCGGCGGTCCTGCTTGGTGGGGCGGCCCTGCTCGATGGCGTCGGCCGGTTCCGGCGCGAGGCGGCGCGCCTCGGCGGCGCGCTCGCGGGTCGCGATGCTGTCGGGCGTTTCCTCGTACAGCGCCTGCGCCACCGGCGCCGGACCGCGCATGGCGCTGAGTCCGGCCACCTTCACCTCGCGATCGATCTGACCCTGGCGCAGCTTCACGAGGTCGCCGACGCGCACGTCGCGCGAGGCCTTCGCCGCCTGCCCGTTGATGGTCACGCGACCCTTGCCGATCTCGTCGACCGCGAGCGAGCGGGTCTTGAAGAAGCGCGCGGCCCAGAGCCATTTGTCCAGGCGCATGCCGGCCGGGCCGGAAGCGGCCGCGGCGGCGGCGGGAGCGGCTGCGGAACCGGCGGAGCGGGAGCGGGCGTGGGAAGACATCAGCGTCGATTGTCCTATGGCGAGATCGGATCGGAGGATGGTGCCGCCGGCAACCGGACCACGGCGTCCAGGCCGGCGATGACCCCATCCTGCTCGCGGTTGTCCAGCGCCAGCGTGCCGCCGAGCGAGCCGACGATCTCCCGGCAGATGGCGAGCCCGAGCCCCGACCCCCCGCCGGCACCGGCAGCGAAGGGCTGTCCGAGCCTGGGCCTCAGCGCCGCCGCGATGCCGGGGCCGCTGTCGGCGATGCGCAGCTCGACGCCGCCGTCGGCTCCCGCGCCCCGCGTCACCCGCACTTCCAGACGTCCACCGCGGGGGCAGTGCCGCAGCGCGTTGTGCAGCAAATTGCGCACGAGCTCCCGCAGGGCCCATGCATGGCCGCGCACCGGCGCGGCGTCGGTGAAGAGCTCGAAGTCCAGTTCCGCGTCCGCGATCAGCGGCGCGAGGTCGAGCGCCACCTCGCGCACCGTCTCCGCCAGGTCGAGCCGCGGCGGATCGCCTTGCTGCCGCAGCTGCTCGACCTTGGCCAGCGCGAGCATCTGGTTGGCGAGCGCGGTGGCGCCGTCGACCGTGGCGCCGATCTCGTCGATCGCCTGCGTCAGCGGCAGGTCGCCGCGCCGCGCCGATTGCACCTGCGCCTTGAGCACCGCCAGCGGCGTGCGCAGCTGGTGCGAGGTGTCGCGCACGAAGCGCTGCTGGTGGGCGAACAGGCCGGCCTGCCGGTGCCAGGCCTCGTTGATCGCGACCACCAGCGGCGCGAGTTCCGCGGGCACGCCCGGCATGGGGATGGGGCTGAGGTCGTCGTCCGCGCGCGCGCCGATCGAGCGGCTCAACTCGCGCACCGGCCAGGTCGCGAAGAGCACCACGCCCCAGACCACGATCGCGATCACCGCAAGCAGCGCCGCCTGCCGCCACAGCGTGGAGACCAGCACCTGTCGCGCCAGCGTGCGGCGGATCTCCAGCGTCTCCGCGACCTGGATCGTCGCCACGCCCAGGCCCGCCTCGCCCGAGACGGGCTGCTTCAGCACCGCGACGCGCACGGCCTCGCCCTGGTAGACGTCGTCGTAGAAATCGACCAGCGCCGCGTAGGCGCCGCGATCGGGCAGCTTGCCATGCCACGCGGGCAGGTCGTCGAAGCCCGACACCCATTCGCCCTGGAAGCCGGTGACGCGATAGAACATGCGGCTGCGGTTGTCCGCCTCGAAGGCCTCCAGCGCCGCGTAGGGGACTTCGGAGACGAGGTGCGGCGCCTCGCGCGTGCCGTGCACGTCGAGCTGCTCGCCGATGGTCTTCGCCGAGGCGAGCAGCGTGCGGTCGTAGGCCGTGTCGATGGCCTTGAGCGCGTCCTCGTAGAGCCGGTGCGCGTTGGCGGCGATCAGCAGCCCGACCGGCACCAGGATGCCGACCAGCAGCCGGCTGCGCATCGAGGAGAGTCTGATCACCCGGCCCACTCAGTCCGGCGCCTTGAGTAGGTAGCCCAGGCCGCGCAGCGTCACCAGCCGCGCGCCGTCGGCGGGCAGCCGCTTGCGCAGCCGGTACGCGACGACCTCGACCGCGTCGGGCTGCACGTCGAGGTCGTCGGCGAAGACGATTTCCGTCAGCCGCTCCTTCGCGACCGCCTGGCCCGGTCGCGCCAGCAGCGCGCGCAGCAGCGCGGCCTCGCGCGGCGGCAGGTCCAGCGGCAGCCCGAGGTGGTAGATCGCGCCGCTGTCGGCGTCGACGCGCAGGCCGTGGAAGGCGTCGTCCTCGTGCGTGCCCATGCCGCCCGTCTGGCCGGTCTGGCCCGCCGATCCCGCCGCGCCGCGGCTGCGCCGCGCGAGCGCACGCACGCGGGCCTCGAGTTCGTCGAGATCGAAGGGCTTGGGCAGGTAGTCGTCGGCGCCGATGTTCAGGCCCAGGATGCGATCGCCCACCGTGCCGCGCGCCGTCAGGATGATCACCGGCGTGGTGAGCTGCTCGGCGCGCGCGGCCGACAGCAGTTCCAGCCCGTCGATGTCGGGCAGCGACAGGTCCAGCAGCACGACGTCCGGCGGTTGTGCGCGCCAGCGCTCGAGCGCCGCGCGGCCCTCGGCGAACACCTGCACCTGGATCCCGCGGCGTTCGAACGAGCGCGCCACCGTGGTCTGCAGCGCGGCGTTGTCCTCGACGAAAAGCAGCCTCATGCCCGGCAGTGTCCGCCACGCGCCGAGGCGCCGCCGCTCAGGGTCAACCCTGAGCTTTCCGACAGCCGATTGAAAGCCACCTTGTGCAGGATTCACGCCTACAACGACCGTCGGGCGCGTGCTCTGCCCCCGATGACCAGATCTACAACAGGAGACATGAGCATGCGTCGAGACCAATTCCTGAAGTCCGCGGCCGCGTTCGCCGCGCTGGGCGCCACCGGCGCGCTGCCGCTGAGCGCGCAAGCCGCGGCGGCATTGAAGATCCTGGTGCCCGCCAACCCCGGCGGCGGCTGGGACATCACCGGCCGCGCGCTGGGCAAGGCGCTGCAGGACGCGGGCGCCGCAGGCGCGGTGACCTTCGAGAACAAGGGCGGCGCCGCCGGCGCCATCGGCCTGGCGCAGTTCGTCAACGCCGCCAAGGGCGACCCGAACGCGATGATGGTGATGGGCGCCGTCATGCTGGGCGGCCTGATCACCAGCAAGCAGCCCGTCACGCTGACGCAGGCCACGCCGATCGCGCGCCTGACCAGCGAGTACAACGTCTTCGTGCTGCCGGCCAACTCGCCGTTCAAGACGATGAAGGACGTGGTCGAGGCGCTGAAGAAGGACCCCGGCTCGGTGAAGTGGGGCGGCGGCTCGCGCGGCGCCACGGAGCACATCGCCGCGGCGATGCTGGCGCGCGAGGTCGGCGTCGACGCGACCAAGATCAACTACGTCGCCTTCCGTGGCGGCGGCGAGGCCGTGGCCGCGATCCTGGGCGGCAACGTCAGCATCGGCGGCAGCGGCTACAGCGAATTCCAGGCCTACATCGAGAGCGGCAAGATGCGCCCGATCGCCATCACCGCGCCGCAGCGCATCAAGGGCCTGGACATCCCGACGATGAAGGAGCTCGGCTACAACGTCGAGATCGGCAACTGGCGCGGCGTGTACGGCGCGCCGGGCATCACGCCGGCGCAGCGGCAGGTGTTGATCGACCTGGTCGTGAAGGCGACCAAGTCCAAGGCCTGGGCCGAGGCGCTCGAGAAGAACGGCTGGACGCCGGCCGTGCTGACGGGCAAGGACTTCGAGGCGTTCGTCGACAACGAGTTCGCCTCGCTGCGCGCCATCATGCACAAGTCCGGGATGGTCTGACCCACCCCCTACCGCCTTCGGCGGCCCCCTCAAGGGGGCGAGCCCAGTGGCCTGGCGGAGCCAGTTCCACGGGCTCCGCTTGGTAGAACGGCGCCGCTGGCACGCTTTGATTCCGGACCGGGAGGTCTCCATGACTGATTCCACTCTGCAGGCCACGCCCGGCCCGCTCTATCAAACCCTGGTCGGCGCCGCGGCGATGGTCGTCGGCGGCGTGATGGCCTTCGGGGCCGCCGCGATCCCGTCCGATGCGGGCTACTCCGGCATCGGCCCGAACGCGCTGCCCTGGTTCGTCGCCGCGGTGCTGCTGATCTGCGGCGCCTGGCTGATCTGGGAATCGCGCAGCGGCGGCTTCCGTTCGATGGAGCCGCCGTCGGGCGCGCCCAAGGCCGACTGGCTGTCGGGGGCCTGGGTGGCCGCGGCCGTCATCGCCAACGCGTCGCTGATCACGACGATCGGTTTCGTCCTCGCCTGCACGCTGTGTTTCGTGCTGGCGGTGCGCGGCCTGCGCCGCGCCGAGGGCAAGGCCCACGGCGGCGTGCGCCAGGTCGTCATCGACGCCGTCACCGGCCTGCTGATCGCGGCCCCGGTGTTCTGGCTGTTCAACAAGCTGCTCGCGCTGAACCTGCCCGCCATCACGGCCGGCGGCTGGCTGTAACCCCAACCGGAGTCCCGACATGCAAGACCTCTGGACCCACCTGATGGGCGGTTTCGCCACGGCCGCCTCCGGCGCCAACCTGATGTGGGCCTTCATCGGCTGCGCGCTCGGGACGGCGATCGGCGTGCTGCCCGGCCTCGGCCCGGCCGTGACCGTCGCGATGCTGCTGCCGATCACCGCGCAGGTCGACCCGACCGCGTCGATGATCTTCTTCGCCGGCATCTACTACGGCGCGATGTACGGCGGCTCGACGACGTCCATCCTGCTCAACACCCCGGGCGAGACCGGCACCATGGTGACCGCGCTCGAAGGCTTCAAGATGGCCCGCCACGGCCGCGCCGGCGCGGCGCTGGCCACGGCGGCGATCGGCTCGTTCTTCGCCGGCACGATCGCGACCGTGCTGGTCACGCTGTTCGCGCCGGTGCTGGCGGACTTCGCCGTCACGCTCGGCCCGCCGGAGTACTTCTGCCTGATGCTGATCGCCTTCACCACCGTCTCCGCGGTGCTGGGCCAGAGCACGCTGCGCGGCATGACCGCGCTGTTCATCGGCCTGGCCATGGGCCTGGTCGGCATGGACCAGATCACCGGCCAGATCCGCTATACCGGCGGCGTGCCCGAGTTCATGGACGGCATCGAGACCGTGCTGGTCGCGGTGGGGCTGTTCGCGGTCGGCGAGACGCTCTACGTGGCGCTCTATGAAGGCCGCAGCAACCTGACGATGAACACCATGGGCCGCGTGCACATGACGCGCCAGGAGTGGAAACGCTCGATCCCCGCGTGGATGCGCGGCACGGCGCTGGGCTTCCCGTTCGGCGTGATCCCGGCCGGCGGCACCGAGATCCCGACCTTCCTGAGCTACGCGACCGAGCGCAAGCTGTCCAGGCACAAGGAGGAGTTCGGCACCGTCGGCGCCATCGAGGGCGTGGCCGGGCCGGAGGCGGCCAACAACGCGGCCGTGACCGGCACGCTGGTGCCGCTGCTGACGCTGGGCATCCCGACCTCGGTGACCGCGGCGATCCTGCTGTCGGCGCTGCAGAACTACGGCATCCAGGCGGGGCCGCAGCTGTTCGAGACCTCGTCGACGCTGGTGTGGGCGCTGATCGCGTCGCTGTACATCGGCAACGTGATGCTGCTGGTGCTGAACCTGCCGATGGTCGGCCTGTGGGTGAAGCTGCTGCGCATCCCGCGCGCGCCGCTGTATGCCGGCATCCTGATCTTCGCGACGGTCGGCGTCTACGGCATGCGCCAGAGCGCCTTCGACCTCTACGTGATGCTGGCCATCGGCCTGCTGGGCGTGGTGATGCGGCGCTTCGACTTCCCGACCGCGCCGGTCGTCGTCGGCATGATCCTGGGCCCGCTCGCCGAGGCGCACCTGCGCAACGGCGTCGCGATCGGCGGCGGGAGCTGGCGCGTGTTCTTCGAACGCCCGCTGTCGGCCGGCCTGCTGGCGATCGTGGTGATCGTGCTGCTGCTGCCGCGGGTGATGAAGTGGATGAGCGCGCGCAAGGCGCGCCAGCAGGCGGCTATCCGCTGATCAGCGCGTCGCGCCGGCGGTCAGCGCCGCGTCGCGCTGGCGGGCGAGGGCGGCCGCCTGTGCCTCGTCGGGCACGGCGGTCGTGGGCCAGCCCTGCAGGTGCTGCTCGGCGATCGCCGCCAGTGCCTTGATGTGGCTCGGGCGGTCGTTCAGGCAGGGGATGTAGCTGAAGCGCTGCCCGCCGCTGTGCAGGAAGGCCTCGCGCGCTTCCATGTCGATCTCTTCCAGGGTCTCGATGCAGTCGGACGAGAAGCCCGGGCAGATCAGGTCGACGGACTTCAGCCCGCGTCCGGCCAGCTCGCGCAGCGTGGGTTCGGTGTAGGGCTCCAGCCAGCGCGCCTTGCCGAAGCGGCTCTGGAAGGTCACCTTGTACTGCGCGTCGGACAGCCCCAGCGCCTCGGCCAGCAGCCGGCCGGTCTTCAGGCATTCGCAGTGGTACGGGTCGCCCAGCGCCAGCGTGCGCGCGGGCATGCCGTGGAAGCTCATCACCAGCAGCTCGCCGCGGCCCTCGGTCTTCCAGTGGGCGCGCACGCTCTCGGCGAGCGCGGCGATGTAGCGCTTGTCGTCGTGGTACCGGTTGACGAAGCGGAACTCCGGCACGTGCCGATGCGCCAGCGACCAGCGCGCCACGTCGTCGATGACGCTGGCGGTCGTCGCGCCCGAGTACTGCGGATACGCCGGCAGCACCAGCACGCGGGTGGCGCCGTCGGCGCGCAGCGCGTCGAGCTGCGACGCGATCGAGGGGTTGCCGTAGCGCATCGCGTGCAGCACCTTGACGCGATGGCCCAACTCGCCGAGCTGGCCCTGCAGCAGCTTGGCCTGCTTCGTGGTCCAGACCATCAGCGGCGAGCCGTCCTTCATCCAGATGCTGGCGTACTTCTTCGCCGATTTCGCCGGGCGTGTCCGCAGGATCACGCCGTGCAGGATCGGCCACCACGCGGCCTTGGGGATCTCGATGACGCGCGGGTCGGACAGGAACTGCGCCAGGTAGCGGCGCGTGGCCTCGGGCGTCGGCGCGTCGGGCGTGCCGAGGTTGACCAGCAGCACGCCGATCGTCGGCGCGCGCCCGTGGGTGTGATCGGGTTCGGGACGGAAGCTCATCCGGCGTGGGGCGGAAGACCGCGAAGAAGAGGGAACGAGGGGAGGGCGACGTGTGCCTGCGACGCGGAAGGTTCAGAGTCCGCGACGCAGCAGCGCCGGCGAGGCGGCTTCGGCCAGATGCAGCACTTCGAAACGCACGGTCGGGGCCTGCGACTCCGAGGCCGCGCCGCCGAGGCCGATCGCGCCCGCGCCGTGCAAGGTGCAGGACCCGCGACGCAGGCTCAGCGTCTGGCCGCCGGCGCCGAAGCGCACGAAGGTGCCGTTGTAGCTGAGGTCGGTCAGGCTGAAGCTGCTGCCCTGCCAGTCGATGCGCGCATGCGATCTGCTGACGCGGACGTCGGTGATGCAGTAGGTCGCCTGCGTGCTGCGGCCCAGCACGATGGGCATCTGCTCGATGTCGAAGACGCGGTCCAGGTCTTGCCAGACCAGCCGGATGCCTTCCGGCGCGGCGCTGCGGACGATCTCGCCGAACTGCGTGGCGCCGGGATCGCCGGTGCCCTGGTCCAGCACGTAGATGTGGACCGGTTCGGCGCGGCCGCGCACGCTGATGTGGTCGAGGCTCCGGAAGCGGGACTTCTGCGCGCTGGTCAGGCCGTTGACGACCTCGGCCGTCACGACGGTCTCGCCGTCGCCCGCGTGGTCGAGCAGCCGCGCCGCGACGTTGACCGCGTCGCCGAAGCAGTCGCCGTGGATCTCGACGACCTCGCCGCGCGCCAGCGCGATCTGCAGGTGGGTGTGGCGCAGGCGCTCGCTGCGCGCCGACGACTTCAGCAGCAGCTCCTGCATCCGCATGGCGGCCTTGATGCCGTCGCGCGGATTGTCGAACGCGGCCATCAGGCCGTCGCCCAGCGTCTTGATGATGTTGCCGCGGTTCTCTTCGACCGCCTGGCCGGTCAGGGCGACCGTCTGCGTCACCAGCCCCGAGGCTTCCGCATTCCCCAGCGTCTCGAACAGCGCCGTGCTGCCGCGCAAGTCGGCAAACAGGACGGTGCGCTCGCGGATCTGGGTCATCGGCCTGGGAAGGGGCTGAGGTGTGATGGAAGTCTCAGTGTAGCCGCGCCACCTTGGGCGTCACGTGGAGATAAGCCCTCGCCTTGGGGGCCTGTCGGCCCCTGTGCGACACCTCCCCCCAACAGGCGGGCGAATGCCGTACGCGACCCCGAGCGGTGGATCCCGAAGCGGATGCGAGGGCGGCCCGGGCTGCGGCGACCACAAAGAAAAAACCGGCCATCGTCCGAGGACGGGGCCGGCTTCTTCGGCAAATCCGGTGCCCATCGCTGGGCCCCGGATCTGAGGCTGGATCAGAGGTTGTCCAGGTACGTGCGCAGCTTGTGGCTTCGCCGCTCGCTGCATGCCGACTGCGTCGTCATCCGCCTGCGGCGGGCACGCCCCTGGTCAATCAAAGATTGTCCAGGTACGTGCGCAGCTTGTGGCTTCGCCGCTCGCTGCATGCCGACTGCGTCGTCATCCGCCTGCGGCGGGCACGCCCCTGGTCAATCAAAGATTGTCCAGGTACGTGCGCAGCTTGTCCGAGCGGCTCGGGTGCTTCAGCTTGCGGATCGCCTTGGCTTCGATCTGGCGGATGCGCTCGCGGGTGACGTCGAACTGCTTGCCGACTTCCTCCAACGTGTGGTCCGTGCTCATCTCGATGCCGAAGCGCATGCGCAGCACCTTGGCTTCGCGCGGGGTCAGGCTGTCGAGGATGTCCTTCACCACCTCGCGCAGGCCGGCCTGCATGGCGGCCTCGATCGGCGCGGTGTTGTTGGTGTCCTCGATGAAGTCGCCCAGGTGGCTGTCGTCGTCGTCCCCGATCGGCGTTTCCATGGAGATCGGCTCCTTGGCGATCTTCATGATCTTGCGGATCTTGTCCTCCGGCATCTCCATCTTCTCGGCCAGCGTCGGCGCGTCCGGCTCGAAGCCGAACTCCTGCAGATGCTGACGCGAGATCCGGTTCATCTTGTTGATCGTCTCGATCATGTGAACCGGGATGCGGATGGTGCGGGCCTGGTCCGCGATCGAGCGGGTGATGGCCTGACGGATCCACCACGTCGCGTAGGTCGAGAACTTGTAGCCGCGGCGGTACTCGAACTTGTCGACCGCCTTCATCAGACCGATGTTGCCTTCCTGGATCAGGTCCAGGAACTGCAGGCCGCGGTTGGTGTACTTCTTGGCGATCGAGATGACCAGGCGCAGGTTGGCCTCGATCATTTCCTTCTTCGCGTCGCGCGAGGCCTTCTCGCCCTCGTTCATCCGCTTGTTGATGCCCTTGAGGTCGTCCAGCGGCACCACGGCCTTGCCCTGGATGTCGATCAGCTTCTGCTGCAGCTCCTGGATCGCGGGCAGGTTGCGCGACATGATGTTCGCGTACGGCTTGCCCGAGGCCACTTCCTTTTCCGCCCACTGCAGGTTCAGCACGTTGGGCGGGAAGGTCTTGATGAAGTGCTCCTGCGGCATGCCGCACTTGTCCACGACGATCTTGCGGATCTCGCGTTCGAAGCGGCGCACGTCGTCCACCTGCGAGCGCAGGATGTCGCACAGCTTCTCGATGGTCTTGACCGTGAAGCGGATCGTCATCAGCTCCTGGCTGATCGCGGACTGGGCCTTGTTGTAGTTGGCCGACTTGTAGCCGTCCTTCTCGAAGGCCTTGCGCATCTTGTCGAAGTTGGTCGCGAGCGAATCCAGCTTCACCAGCGCGGCGTTCTTCAGCTCTTCCAGCTTCTTGGTCAGGGCCTTGGAGCCGCCGGCGCCGTCGTCATCGTCCTCTTCGTCGAACTCGTCGAAGTCTTCTTCCGCGACGTAGTCGTCCGCCTCGTCATCGGAGACGAAGCCGTCCACCGACTCGGAGATCTGCATCTCGCCGGCGCGGATCTTGGCGGCGATGGCCAGGATCTCCGCGATGGTCGTCGGGGAGGCCGAGATGGCCAGCATCATGGCCTGCAGGCCGCCTTCGATGCGCTTGGCGATCTCGATCTCGCCCTCGCGGGTCAGCAGCTCGACGGTGCCCATCTCGCGCATGTACATGCGCACCGGGTCGGTCGTGCGGCCGAACTCGGAGTCGACGGTCGACAGCGCGGCCTCGGCCGCTTCTTCCGCTTCCTCTTCGGTGGCGGTCGGCGAGGTCGAGCCCTGGATTAGCAGCGTGGCGGCGTCCGGCGCCTGCTCGTACACGGCGATGCCCATGTCGTTGAGCATCGACACGATCGCCTCGAGGATTTCCTCGTTGATCAGCTTCTCGGGCAGGTGATCGTTGATTTCCTGATGCGTCAGGAAACCGCGCGTCTTGCCCATCTTGATGAGGGTCTTCAGCTCCTGGCGGCGCTTGGCGACTTCCTCTTCGGTCAGCGCGGTCTCGTCCAGGCCGAACTCGCGCATCAGCGCGCGCTCCTTGGCGCGGCTGACCTTCATGCGCAGCGGCTTGGCCTTGGGCTTGTCCTCGCCGACTTCCTCGACCTCGACGGCCTCGACAGTCTCGACTTCCGCGTCGGCGTCGCCTTCGGTCTCGCCGTCGGCGTCGACATCGGCGAAGTCCTCTTCCTCCACTTCGACCTTGGCCTTGGCGGCCGGCTTCTTCGACTCGGTCTCGGCCTTGGGCTTGCGGCCGCGCTTGGGCTTCGCGTCGTCGTCGGACGCGGCAGCGGTGGCGGCTTTGGTGGTCTTCGCGGCGGCCTTGGCGGCCGGCTTCTTGACTTCTTCGGTTTCTGCGGCGGCGGCCTTGGACGCGGTCTTTTTGGCGGTCATGCAGTTCCTCGGTGGCTCAGGGGCCAGTAGGTGAATGCGGGGAAATCGCAGTGGGTGCAGGCAATGCAAACAGCCACCTGCCCCGCTGGCGCCCGCAAACTCCCGACTCCTGCGGGCTATGCGGCGCGAGCGAGCCAGGCGGCTCGAACTCAGGCCTCGGATGGCAGATCGGGGCAAACCGACTGCCATTCAAGGCTTTGCGCGTGAAGGTTAGCGTGAACCTTTGTTGTTGCAGCCCAGGCGGTGTAAGTTGGCCACTTTGTGTATGAACCCAGGGTCAGTGGGGGGCCGGGGACCGGTTGGCGCTGCGGTCACTCTTGACGCGCGAAAACCATAGATTATCTGCGAATTTTCCCATTCGGTCAAAAAGCGCGTTCTATCTGATGTTCTGCCACCCGATCTGGCGGCGTTCTGATGGGCGTTCTTGCAGCGAATTTCAGGCAGCCTCCAGCTCGCGGATCTGCCGCAGCAAGGCCTGGAACCGGGTCATGTCCGGTTGCGGGCTGCGCGCGATGCGATCGGCCTCCGCACGGAGCTTGCCGACCCACAGCTTGCGCATCACGACGCGGAACTCGACCTCCACATGCTCATCGGGCGGCGGTGCGCTCAGCGGGCCGCCGCTGACGCGCTGCGCGAGGTCCATCAGGTCGGCCTCCTGCAGGGCGATCTGTAGCACCGCCCACGGTGCCGGGCCGTTGTCGACCAACGAACGTTCGAGCCAGGCGATCAACTGGCCGTGTTCGCCGGGAAGCTCGTGCAGCAGCTGCAGGTCCTGCTCGCCGATCTGCTGCCAGAGCTCGCCGTGCAGCAGCAGCATCCGGACCGCCAGGTTCATCGGCGCCGGGGGCAGTTCCAGCGGCATGCCGATGGTTGGATCCTGGTCACGCTTGCGCCAGTCTCCCTTGCCGCCTTTGCCTTTGTATTCGCCCTTGGGCACCCATTTCTTGCGCTCGCCCTGGACTTGCGCCTGGGGCGCCGGAGCGGCGCCAGCGCCCGCTCCGTAAGCATCCGGAGGAATGTGGATGTCGTCCGCGCCGACGTGGGCCTCGTCGCCGTAGGCGGAGGCGGGGATGTCGAAATACGGCTCGTCGTGGGGGCCGTCGGAAGAGGGGAAGGGGCACGCGGCGCCGCCTTCGGAGGGGCGGCGGGCCGTTCCGCGCGCGGACGCGAGCCGGGGGCCGCCGGCGCTTGCGCGTTCGCCCACAGCGCCTGCAGTTCGGCGTCCGGCAACTGCGCGCGGCGGGCGAGCTCGCCCAGCAACTGCCGCTTCAGCAGCCCGTCCGGCAGCGCGGCCCACAGCGGCTTGGCGACGCTCAGCATCTTCGCGCGACCTTCCGGCGTGCCCAGATCGCAGCCGTCGGCGGCGGTCTCCATCAACTGGCGCGACAGCGGCACGGCGCCTTCGACGCAGCGTTCGAACGCGTCGGCACCGAGCTCGCGCACATACGAATCGGGGTCGTGCTCGGTCGGCAGGAACAGGAACTTGATCGTGCGCGTCTCGTTGGCATGGGGCAGGGCGGCCTCGAGCGCGCGCCCGGCCGCGCGGCGCCCGGCGGCGTCGCCGTCGAAGCTGAACACCACCGACTCGGTGAAGCGGAACAGCTTCTGCACGTGCTCCGCCGTGCAGGCCGTGCCCAGCGTCGCGACCGCGTTGCCGAAGCCGTGCTGCGCCAGCGCCACGACGTCCATGTAGCCCTCGACCACCAGCGCATAGCCGCGCCGGCGCATCGCCGGGCGGGCCTCGTAGAGGCCGTAGAGCTCGCGCCCCTTGTGGAAGACCGGCGTCTCCGGCGAGTTCAGGTACTTGGGCTCGCCCTTGTCCAGCACGCGGCCGCCGAAGCCGATGACCTCGCCGAGCACATTGCGGATGGGGAACATCACGCGGTCGCGGAAGCGGTCGTAGCGGCGCTGTTCGGCCTCGCTCTTGCCGGGGTCGTCCTGCAGGATGACCATGCCGGTCTCGACCAGCAGCGGATCGTCATAGGACGGGAAGGCGTTGGCCAGCGAGCGCCAGCCGTCGGGCGCATAACCCAGCCCGAACTGCAGCGCGATCTGGCCGGTCAGGCCGCGGCCCTTGAGGTACTCGATCGCGCGCGGGTTGGCCTTGAGCTGCTGGCGGTAGTGCTGGCCGGCCTTGGCGAGCACCTCGGTGAGCGTCGCCTGGCGCTGCTTCTGCGCCTTCTCGCGCTCGCGCTCCTGCGGACTGCGGTCGTCCTCGGGCACCTGCATGCCGGCCTGCTGCGCGAGGTCGCGCACCGCGTCGATGAAGCCGATGCCCAGGTGCTCCATCAGGAAGCCGACGGCGTTGCCGTGCTGGCCGCAGCCGAAGCAGTGGTAGGTCTGGCGGGACGGGCTGACCGTGAAGCTCGGCGACTTCTCGCCGTGGAACGGACACAGCCCCTTGTGGTTGATGCCGGCCTTCTTGAGGTCGACATGGCGGCCCACGATGTCGACGATGTCGACGCGGGCCAGGAGGTCCTGAATAAAGCCGGGCGGGATCACCGCGGGATTTTAAGTGATCGCCTGGGCGGGCACTTCCCGGGGCGGCAGGGGCGTGCGGCGCTGCGCCCAGGCGAGCAGCGCCTGCGGCGGCAGTGGCTCGCACAGGCCGCTGCCCTGGCCGACGCCGCAGCCCAGCGCGATCAGCGCCTGCGCGTGCGCCGGCGACTCGACGCCCTCGGCCACCAGTTCGCAGCCGAATTGCCCGGCCAGCGCGATCACGCCCTGCACCAGCGCGCGGTCCTGCGGATCGACGAGCATGGTCTGCACGAAGGAGCGATCGATCTTGAGCTGGTCCAGCGGCAGCTGCTCGAGCACCGACAGCGTCGCGTAGCCGGTGCCGAAGTCGTCCATCGCCAGGCGCAGGCCGAGGCGTTTGCAGTCGGTCAGCAGGCGGCGCGCGTGGGCGACGTCGTCGAGCGCGCTGGACTCGAGCAGCTCCAGCACCAGCCGGTGCGGCGGCACGTCGGGATGGCGCGCCAGCAGCGCCTCGAGCCGCGGCACGAAGGCCGGCGCCGCCAGGTGGCGCGGGCTGATGTTGACGCTGAGCTCCAGGTCCAGTCCCTCGGCGCGCCAGAGCCGGTTCTGCTCCAGCGCCTGCTCCAGCACCCAATGGCCGAGCTGCGCGGCCATGCCGCTGTGCTCGACGGTCGGCAGGAAGGCGGCGGGCGCCAGCAGCCCGCGCTGCGGATGGCGCCAGCGCAGCAGCGCCTCGGCGCCGAGCAGCGCGCCGCTGACCAGGTCCAGCTTCGGCTGGTAGTACAGGCAGAGTTCACCGGCCTCCAGCGCCTGCTGCACACGCAGCGCGGCCTGGGCTTGCGCCTCGCGGCTGCGGCGTTTCTCGACGTCGAAGAACTGCACGCCGTCCCGGCCGCTGCGCTTGACGCGGTACAGCGCGTGCGCGGCGTGACGCATCAGCGTCTCGGCCTCGCCGCCGTCCTGCGGGTACAGCGTCGCGCCGACGCTGGCGCTCAGGCGCAGTGCGCCGCCGGGAGCGTCCTCGGTGTCCTCGGCGCCGGCATCGTTGCCGTCGATGTCCCCGCTGTCCCCACTGTTCGGGCCTGGACTCGAGCCCGCGCCCGCGCTGCCGGGAAGGCCCTCGCCGCTCTCGTGGTCCGGATCGATGGGGCGGCGCAGCACCTGCACGAGCCGGTCCAGCGCCTGCTGGGCTTCCTCGAGGCTCTGCACGCGCAGCAGCAGGCCGAATTCATCGCCGCCGAGCCGGGCGACCTCGTCCGACCACTGCGGCGCCTGGCGCAGCGCGAGCGTCAGGCGCCGGGCGAGTTCCCGCATCGCCTGGTCCGCGCGGACGATGCCGTGACGCCGGTTGAAGGCGGCGAAGCCGTCCAGGTCCACGCGCGCGACGCACAGCATGAACCCCGGTCCGACCTGGCGGCTGGTGCGGAGCGCGGCCTGCAGCCGGCGCTGGAATTCCTGCTCGTTGGGCAGGCCGGTCAGCAGGTCGAAGCGGCCCAGCCGCTCCAGCGCCTGCTGCCGCTGCAGTTCCTGCGTCAGGTCGCTCAGCGCCAGCACGCGGTAGCGGGGCGGGCCGTCGGGCTCGGGGATCGAGGACACGGTCAGCCGCAGCGTCCGGGGCTGGCCGCCAGCCGCGCGGACCTTGACCAGGCCGTGCCAATGGCCGGCGGGATCGGCCAGCGCCTCGGCGATCGCGTCGGGATCGTGGCCGGCGCGGCGCAGTTGCGCCTCGTCCATCGGCAGCGCCGGGTGACCGAGCATCCGGCGGCGCAGCGCTTCGGCGGTGTCCGGCGTCTGGCCGTCGTTCTCGAGGACCAGGCCCGCGGGCGGCTCCAGCAGCGCGGCCATCAGCGTCCAGTACGCCGGGTTGGCGTCGAGCAGCCGGTGCTCGAGGTCGGTGATCGCGAGGCCTTCGTGCAGGTGCTGGAACAGCCCGCTGCTCATCCGCTGGCGCTCCTCGGCGGTACGGCGCCACTGGATGTCCTGCAGGCTGGCCAGCACCTGGCGGGCGCGGCCGCGGGGATCGCGGCGCGCGACGCGCAGCCGCAGTTCGTGCCAGACCCAGCCGCCGTCCTCGTCGGGCAGGCGCAGCGCGTGGTGCAGCGTGTCATGCAGCGTGTCGGGCTCGTGCGCCGTCGGGTCCTGGTGGTCGGTGTTCCGCGGCCCGGCCGTCTGCCCGCCCTGCAGCAATGCGGCAGGCGTTCCTCGAGCTTCATCCGGTCGACGGCGTGCACCTGCGTCAGCCAGGCCAGCGGATCGGCGGGATCGAGCGGTCCCAGCCGCGTCTGCCAGCCGGGCGACATCGCGACCGATTCGCCGGGGATCCATTGCGCCAAGGACAGGCCGGCCTCGTCGATCTTGGTGCGCCATTCGCGGCGCTCATCGAGCGCGCGCTGCCGCACCGCGCGCGCGCGTGCAGGACCGCGCCCAGGCCGAGCAAGGGCAGCAGCCACCAGGCCACCGCGCGCCAGGTCGGCCACAGCGCGCCGGCGACCAGGAGCAGGGCCGTGGCGGCCACCAACAGCACGGCCGGCGCCACCGCGGGCAGGCGTCGAGGCAGGGCGGGCGGGGCCCAGCCGGCGGGGGCGGACAACTCGGACTTCAAGATGGCGGCGGGGTAAGGAGGGAAAGAGCGGGCCCGCGCGGGACGCGGGTGGGACCGGCAGGCATGCTAGCCCTGCGCCGACGGTGGCCGGTCAGCGCTATCCCTGCCGGGGGTGGCGCCCCCCCGGAATGAGGGTGCCTCGCCGGACGCGGCGACGACAAGTGGCAGCCGAAAAGCAGCAGCTGAAAAGCAGCAGCTGAAAAGCAGCAGCCGAAAAGCAGAAAGCCACCCGAAGGTGGCTTTCATGGTGCCGGAAGGCGGGTCGCCCTCGGATCCTGGCGCTCAGATCACGAAATCTTCCAGCTTGGCGCCGCCGGAAATGGCGGCCTTCAGCCATTTCGGCTGCAGGCCACGGCCGCTCCAGGTTTCGCCGGTGGCTTGATTGCGATACTTCGCGGCCACCTTGGAGGACTTCGGCGTGCCGGTCTTGGCGGCGCGGGCGGTCAGGTCGGCGACCGTCAGGCCGTATTCCTGCATCAGCGACTTGACTTTGCCGATCGCGTCGGACCGTTCGCGGTCCTGGGTTTCCGCGATTTGCTGTTCGAGGGCGGCCCGCTGGGCCAGGAGGTCTTTGAGCGATGCCATTTATGCAATTCCTCGCGTAGTTCAACGGCTCCCTCGAAAGGGAATGCCGCATTATAGGCAGGGAATCGAGTATCACCGCAAGGGGGTAAATTCCCGGGCCGGCGTTGAAACGGCACGCTGAAACGGCATTTCCTTGAGTTTCCAGCGGATCAACTGTCAGGAAACGTGTCTCGCCTGACACGAGTTGACGATGGCGTCACCTGGATCGGTGGTGCGGAAATGCCCCGGAATCGGACCCCGCCGCGCACCGCGATGGGGAAATCACTCCGTCGGCGGGACATATCCGGCGGGCTGTTCCGCGCCGCCGCCGAAGAAGAACTGTTCCATCTGCCGCGCGAGGTATTGACGCGCGCGCTGGTCGGCCAGATTCAGGCGGTTTTCGTTGACCAGCATGGTCTGGTGCTTCATCCACGCGGCCCAGGCTTCCTTGGACACGTTCTCATAGATGCGCTTGCCGAGTTCGCCGGGATAGATGGGAAAGTCCATGCCCTCGGCTTCCTTCTTCAGATAAACGCATTGGACGGTGCGGGCCATATCAAACCTCGATGCTCAAAAAGTGTTGGGGGAGTGCGGCAGCCGGCCGACGCTGGGCCGCTGCCGCGGGATCGATCCCGGATGACGGGATCCTGGGGGAGGGTGAGGGGATCGCGGATCAGGCGAGTTTCTTGACGAGGACCTGCGAACGCCGGTCCCAGTTGTATTTGCGCTTGCGTTCCTCGGGCAACCAAGTCGGGTCGACCGGCTGGAATCCACGCTTGATGAACCAGTGCATGGTGCGCGTGGTCAGCACGAAGACGCTGGTCAGGCCCATGGCCTTGGCGCGCTGCTCGATGCGCTTGAGGATGCGTTCGCCGTCGCCCTGGCCCTGCACGGCGCTGGACACGGTCAGTGCCGCCATTTCGGCGGTGCGCGCCTCCTGATAGGGATGCAGCGCGGCGCAGCCGAATATCACGCCGTCGTGCTCGATGACGGTATAGGTCTCGATGTCGCGTTCGATTTCGCTGCGTTCGCGTTTGACCAGCGTGCCGTCGCGCTCGAACGGTTCGATCAGCGCGATCAGGCTGCCGATATCGTCGTGCGTCGCCTCGCGCAGGCTTTCGAGTTTTTCATCGACGACCATCGTGCCGATGCCGTCGTGGGTATAGACCTCCTGCAGGATCGCGCCGTCGACGACGAAAGGCAGGATGTGCGAGCGTTCGACGCCCGATTCGCAGGCCTTCACGCAGTACTTGAGATAGAAACCGACGTCGGTCGGCTGGGTCGGCGGCGGGAGTTTGGCGATCAGCCGTTTCGCGTCGGCCAGCGCCAGTTCCGTGTCGATCGCGCTTTCCGGGTCCTCGGGGTTTTCGCGCACGCCCTCGACCTCGGTCATGAACAGCAGCTTGTCGGCCTGCAGCGCGATCGCGGTTTCGGTCGCGACGTCTTCCATCATCAGATTGAAGGCGTCGCCGGTGGGCGAGAAACCGAACGGCGACATCAGCACGATGGCGCCGATATCGATGGCGCGCTGGATCGCGGCGGCATCCACGCGGCGCACGATGCCGGAGTGCTTGAAATCGACGCCGTCGACGATGCCGACCGGCCGCGCGGTCAGGAAATTGCCCGACACCACGCGCACCGTGGAATTGGCCATCGGCGTGTTCGGCAGGCCCTGGGAAAAGGCCGCTTCGATTTCGAATCGCAATTGACCGGCGGCTTCCTGGGCGCTGTCCAGCGCAATGCCGTCCGTGATGCGCATCCCGTGGCTGTATTGCGGCGGGTGGCCCTTGAGGGCGAGCTGTTCGTTCACCTGCGGGCGGAAACCGTGGACCAGCACGATCTTGATGCCCATCGCATGCATGATGGCCAGGTCCTGGACGAAGCTGTTGAGCTTGCCGGCGGCGATCATTTCCCCGGTCATGCCGACGACGAAGGTTTCTCCGCGATACGCATGGATATAAGGGGCCACCGCGCGAAACCACGGCACGAAGGTATGGGGGAAGACCAGGCTCATGGGCGCGGATTGTGCAACAGGCTGTCCCTGCAACGCGGCGGCAAGGTCACTTGCGGGACGCTGTGCGGGAGCGGAGCATGGCGCCTCCGCAACACCCCCCGGAGCGAGACATGGAAGTCTTCAAGACGCATGGTGCCTTCAGCTGGTCGGAGTTGATGACGACCGACACGAAGAAGGCGTCCGAGTTCTACGGCAAGCTGTTCGGCTGGACGATCGAGGCCATGCCGATGCCGGGCGGTCCGGCGGACGCGCCGCCGTACCACGTGATCAAGGCGCGCGGGGCGGACGACGCCATCGGCGGCCTGATGGCCTGCCCGCAGCAGGGCATGCCGCCCGCCTGGGGGATCTACGTCACGGTGGACAACGTCGACGAGACGGTGGCCCAGGCCAAGGCGATGGGCGGCAAGGTGCTCATGGAGATCATGGAAGTGCCCACCGTCGGCCGCATGGCGACGCTGCAGGACCCGCAGGGCGCGGTGATCAACGTGATCACCTATGTCGAGATGCCCGACGAAAAGAAATGAGGGTGACCTGACGTCCGGCCCGTTGTCGCGGGGCGCGAGATAATCCGCGCCCCGTGAGTCAAGACACCAACGCCCCCGCCGCGCCGCCTTCGCGTCCTCCCCGCCCGCCGCGTCCGCCGCGCCAGGCCGGACCTCGCCGCCCCGCGGCGCCCGCCACCCCGATCCCGCCGATCGAGTTCCCCGAATCGCTGCCGGTCTCCGGCCGTCGCGAGGAGATCATGCGGGCGCTCGCCGAGCACCAGGTGGTGATCGTCTGCGGCGAGACCGGCTCCGGCAAGACGACGCAGTTGCCCAAGATCGCGCTGGCCATGGGCCGGGGCCGCGGGCAACGGCGGCGGCCTGATCGGCCACACGCAGCCGCGCCGGATCGCGGCCTCCAGCGTCGCCAAGCGCATCGCCGAAGAGCTCAAGTCGCCGCTGGGCGACGTCGTTGGCTACAAGGTCCGCTTCCAGGACCGGCTGCAGCCGGGCGCCTCGGTCAAGCTGATGACGGACGGCATCCTGCTGGCCGAGACCCAGACCGATCCGCTGCTCAGCGCCTACGACACGCTGATCATCGACGAGGCGCACGAACGCAGCCTCAACATCGACTTCCTGCTCGGCTACCTGCGCGAGATCCTGCCGCGCCGGCCCGACCTGAAGGTGGTCGTGACCTCCGCGACCATCGACGCGGACCGCTTCGCCCAGCACTTCGCCTCGGTGAAGGGACCGGCGCCGGTGTTGATGGTGTCGGGACGGTTGTTCCCCGTCGAGCAGCGCTATCGCCCCTTCGAGGAATCGCGCGAGTACGACGTCAACGACGCCATCTGCGACGCGGTCGACGAGCTCTGGCGCGACGGTCGCGGCGACGTGCTGGTCTTCCTGCCCGGCGAGCGCGAGATCCGCGAGGCCGCCGAGGCGCTGCGCAAGCACCATCCGCCCGGCGTCGAGGTGCTGCCGCTGTTCGCGCGACTGTCCGAGCAGGAGCAGAACCGCGTCTTCCAGCCGCACGGCCAGCCGCGCATCGTGCTGGCGACCAACGTGGCCGAGACCTCGCTGACGGTGCCCGGCATCCGCTACGTGATCGACCCGGCCTGGCGCGCGTCAAGCGCTACAGCTACCGCAACAAGGTCGAGCAGCTGCAGATCGAGAACATCAGCCAAGCGGCGGCCAACCAGCGCGCCGGCCGCTGCGGCCGCGTCAGCAACGGCACCTGCATCCGGCTGTACGACGAGAAGGACTATCTCTCCCGGCCGCGCTTCACCGATCCGGAGATCCTGCGCAGCTCGCTCGCGGGCGTGATCCTGCGGATGAAGTCGCTGCATCTGGGCCAGGTCGAGGACTTCCCCTTCATCGAACCGCCGCCGCGCAAGGCGGTGGCCGACGGCTACCAACTGCTCAACGAGCTGGGCGCCGTCGACGAGCGCAACGAGCTCACGCCGATGGGCCATGAGCTGTCGAAGCTGCCGCTGGATCCGCGCGTTGGCCGGATGATCCTGGAGGCCCGCCAGCGCGACGCGCTGAGCGAGGTGCTGATCATCGCCAGCGCGCTGTCCGGTCAGGACGTGCGTGACCGCCCGATGGAGCAGCAACAGCAGGCCGACGAGAAGCACAAGAAGTTCGACGACGAGAAGTCGGAGTTCATGGGCTACCTGAAGCTGTGGAAGTGGCTTGGAGAGTCCCGCGGAGGGGAAGGGGGAGCACAAGCTCTCCAACCGCAAGCAGGAGCAACTGCTGCGCGACAACTTCGTCAACCCGCGCCGCGTGCGCGAGTGGCGCGACATCTACTCGCAGCTGCACACGGTGATTGCCGAGCACGGCTGGCGCCTGAACGGCGCCCCCGCGACCTACGAGCAGGTCCACCTGTCGATGCTGGCCGGCCTGCTGGGCAACATCGGCGTCAAGGCCGATGACGACGACTGGTACCTGGGCGCGCGCGGCATCAAGTTCTGGCGCCATCCGGGCGCGCACCTGAGCAAGAAGCCGGGGCGCTGGATCGTCGCGGCGGAGCTGGTGGACACGACGCGGCTGTTCGGCCGCGGCATCGCGGCGATCGAGCCGCAGTGGCTGCCCGGCATCGCCGGCCACCTGATCAAGACCCCAGCTGCTGGAACCGCACTGGGAGAGAGAAGGCCGCCGAGGTCGTCGCGCTGGAACGCGCGACGCTCTACGGCATCGTGCTCTACAACAACAAGCGGGTGAACTTCGGCCGCGTCGACGCCGTCGCCGCGCGCGAGATCTTCATCCGCGAGGCGCTGGTCAACGGCGACTGGGGAGACGCGGCTGCCCTTCCTGGCCCACAACCAGAAGCAGATCGCCAAGGTCGAGGAGCTGGAACACAAGTCGCGCCGCCAGGACGTGCTGGTCGACGACGAGCTGATCTACGCCTTCTACGACCAGCAGCTGCCGGCGGACGTGTACTCCGGCGTGACGCTGGAGAAGTGGTTCCGCGAGGCCAGCAAGGCCAACCCGCGCCTGCTGCAGCTCAGCCGCGACGAGCTGATGCGGCACGAGGCCGCCGGCGTGACGAGCAACGCCTTCCCGAAGACGATCCGCCTGGGCGGCGTCGACTGCAGCGCGACCTACCTGCACCAGCCCGGCGACGCGCGCGACGGCCTGACCGTCACCGTGCCGATCTACGCGCTCAACCAGGTCAGCGACGAGCGCGTCGACTGGCTGGTGCCCGGCATGCTCGAGGCCAAGGTGACGGCGCTGCTCAAGAGCCTGCACCAGAAGCCGCGCAACCGGCTGACGCCGCTGCCCGAGTTCGTCGCCGAGTTCGTCGAGCTGAATGCGTTCGCACAGGGCGGCCTGGTCGACGTGCTGCTCAAGGCGGTGAAAGAGCGCTCGCAGGTCGCCGTGCAGCGCAACGACTTCAAGCTGGAGCAGTTGCCCGCGCATCTGTTCATGAACATCCGCGTCGTCGACGAGCACGGGCGGCAACTCGGCCAGGGCCGCAACCTGGCGACGCTGAAAGCAGAGCTCGGCACCCAAGCGCGCTCCGCCTTCCAGGCCCTCGCCGCGCTCAAGCTCCACGGTCCGGGAGACTCCTCCAAGCAGCAAGGCTCGGAAGATTCCCTGGAGCGCCGAGGCGCTGACGACTCCCTCTCCCGCTCGCGGGAGAGGGCAGGGGTGAGGGCTGCGGTCGACGGGGGACGGCCGACGTCAAGCGACGGCCAGCCCTCCCGCGGCATCAAGGCGACGGTGATCCCGCCGACCAAACCCGCGACCGACGCCGCCAAGACCTACACGTCCTGGACCTTCGGCGAACTCCCCGAGCTCATGGAGATCAAGCGCGGCCCGCAGACGCTGATCGGTTTCCCGGCGCTGATCGACAAGGGTCAGCACGTCGAGATCGAAGTCTTCGACGAGCCCGAGATCGCCGCCGCGAAGCACCGTGCCGGCCTGCGCCGCCTGGTCGCGCTGCAGCTGAAGGAACCGCTGAAGTACCTCGAGAAGAACATCCCCGACCTGACCCAGATGTCGGTCGCCTACATGAGCCTGGGCACGGCCGAGGAGCTGCGCGACCAGATCATCGCGGTCGCGCTGGAGCGCGCCTTCCTGTCCGACCCGTTGCCGGTCGACGAGTTCACTTTCAAGGCCCGCCTCGAGGAAGGCCGTGCCCGCCTCAACCTGATCGCGCAGGAGGTGGCCCGCCTCGCCTTCAACGTGCTGATCGAGTACCAGGCCGCGCTGCGCAAGCTCAAGGACGCACGCACGGCGCCCAAGGACGTGGTCGAGGACCTGCAGGCGCAGCTGCAGCGGCTGATGCCCAAGCGCTTCGTGCTGCAGACGCCGTGGAGCCAGCTGCAGCACTTCCCGCGCTACCTGAAGGCGATCACGCTGCGGCTGGACAAGCTGCGTGCCGACGCGCCGCGCGACGCGAAGCTGCTCTCGGAGCTCCGTCCGCTGGAGCAGCGCTGGTCGCGCCGCCTGGCGGAACTCAAGGGCACGACCGACGCGCGGGTGGAGGATTTCCGCTGGCAGCTCGAGGAATTGCGGGTCAGCCTGTTCGCGCAGGAACTGAGGACACCGCAGCCCGTCAGCGTCAAGCGCCTGGAAAAGGTGTGGGCGCAGTTACAGAACTGAGCGGAGAATCCCCCCAGTTCTTCAGGCGGGGATCTCGGGTTTTCGGTCCAATTCAAGCTACAAAAGGTCCGTGGCCCTGCACCGTCGGGTGCCGCACATCGCTCGTGTCTGACAACACCACAACATCCTCCGCCGCCCCGATGCGGCGCTTCGGCCGCTTCGAGCTCCGCGGGCTGCTGCACAAGAGCCTGCGCTCGATGCTGTGGGTGGTCTTCGACCCGCAGAGCGGCCAGGAGCTGTTCCTGATGATGCCGCGCGAGAAGCCCAACAGCGAGGCGGCGATGCTGCACTGGCTGAAGACGGTCGACGGCGCGTCGCGCATCCATCATCCGAACCTGGCGCATGTCGTCGAGACCGGCCGCGTCGATCCGTGGCCCTACGTCGCCTACGACCGGGCGCTGGGTGAGACGCTGGAGGAGCGCATCGCCCGCGGCGCGCCGCCGCTGCCGCTGGACGCCGCCGGCTGGGCCGCGCAGGCGCTCGAGGGCCTGGCCTTCGCGCACGAGGCCGGCCATGCGCACCGCGACATCCAGCTGGCCCACATCGTCGTCGACGGCGCGAACCACGTCCGCGTGCTGGGGCTCGAGGTCGCGCAGGAGGTCGTGCCGCCGAATGCCGACTTCAACACCACCACGCGCCGCGCCGCGCGCGAGGCCGCCGAGGAAGACGTCGTCTGCGTCGGCCTGGTGCTGCATCGTCTGCTAGCGGCAAGCCGGTGCTGGAGGAGTCCGACCTGCAGGTCGTGCTCCAGCGCATGCAGCCGCAGGGGCATGACCTCGTGCGCCTGGGCTGGGAAACCCCTTATGCGATCCCCGAGCCGCTGCGCGCCATCGTCAACCGCGCCAGCGACCGGCAGACGCGCCAGCGTTACCACCTGGCGCGCAGCTTCTGGCGCGCGCTGGACGGCTGGCGGCTGTCGGCCGAGCAGGACGACGGCGGCCCGATCGCGCTGCTGAAGGACAAGATGCAGCGCTTCGGCCATCTGCCGAGCACCTCGGCCCGGCTGGTGACGACGGTGTCCTCGTCGGCGATGGCGGGCCAGCACGGCAGCCAGCTGGCGTCGATGGCACTGAAGGACATGGCGCTGGCGCTGGAGCTGATCCGGCGCGTCAACAACGCGCTGCGCCAGCAGGGCCCGACCAGCGGCGGCACGGTGCTCAACCTGCAGCGCGCGATCGCCATGCTGGGCCTGAACGGGCTGGAGGACGCGGCGCGGGCGCTCAAGCCCTGGCCCGGTCCGATGAACGAGGGCCAGGCGCAGTTCATGCAGAGCGTGATGCGCCGCGTCCAGCGCGCCGGCCAGGTGGCGCAGGCGCTGCGTCCGGCCGGGTACGACGGCGAGGTGATCTACCTGATCTCGCTGATGCAGAACCTGGGGCGGCTGCTGGTGCAGTACCACTTCCCCGACGATGCGCAGCAGATCCGCCAACTGCAGGTCGCGCCGGAGGCGACCGAGGACAACCCCAACCCGCGCGGCATGAGCGAGCAGTCCGCCGCCTACGCGGTGCTGGGCTGCGACCTGGAGAGTCTCGGCCTGGCCGTCGCCCGGTACTGGGGCCTCGGCGACGAGTTGCAGCACATGATGCGCCGCCAGCCGCAGGAGGCGCCGGTGCGCCATGCCGACGGCGACACGGAGCTGCTGCGGCTGACCTGCAGCCTGGCCAATGAACTGGTGGATGCGCTGGCGCTGCCGGAGCGCAAGCGCCAGGCGGCGATCGAGCTCGCGACGCGGCGTTATGCGCGCGCGCTCGGGCTGGGCCTGCGCGAGATCTACGACGCGCTCGGCACCAGCGGCGCGATCACCGACGCCGGCGAGAGCGGCCTCGGCGCGATGAGCGATCCGGCCGTCGGCGCGGCCGCGACCGCGGCGCCGCGCTCCCGGCTGCGCGAGCGTGCCGAGTCCGGCGCTCCCGCTCCCGCGGGCATGAAGACTGCCAACAACAACGCGAACAGCACCGCCCAGCCAGGATCGCCGACCGGCGCTTCCGAGCCCGGCAAGGACCGACCATGACCGCCATGCCGCCCGCCGTCGGGCGATTCAAGCCGTTGCGCAGCCTGGGGCAGGGCGCCCAGGCGGTGGTCTGGCTCGCCCACGATCCGCGGTTGGATCGCGAGGTCGCGCTGAAGGTGCTGACGCAGGCCGTCGACCGCGCGAGCGTGGACGCCTGGCTGCATGAGGCGCGCGCGGTCAGCCGGCTGACGCATCCCAACATCGTGCCGGTCTTCGAGGCGGACATCGAAGGCGGCCAGGCCTACATGGTCTTCGAGTACGTGCCCGGCGGCACGCTGACCGAGCGGCTGCGCCAGCGCGGCCGGCTGCCGGCGCGCGAGGCCGTCGCGATGATGCTGGGCATCCTCGACGGGCTGCACGCGGCGCACCAGGCGGGCGTCGTGCACCGCGACCTGAAGCCGTCCAACATCCTGATCGACTCGACGGGCCGGCCCAAGGTGATGGACTTCGGCATCGCCGGGCGCATCCAGTCCGGTGCGGTCAATGCGACCGGTGCGGGCGGTACGGCCGGCGCGGCCCCGCGCCCCAACCGCATCGTCGGCACGCCGGGCTACATCTCGCCGGAAGCGGCCCGGGGCGACGCCGCCTCGCCGGTGATGGACGTCTTTGCGGCGGCCGTGATGCTCAGCGAGATGCTGTCCGGCCAGCGGCTCAACTACGACCCCGATCCGTGGCGCGCGGTGCGCCGCGCGATGGAGCAGACGCTGGATCCGCCGGCCGATCTCGGACCCGACAGCGACGACGCGTTGCGCGCCGTGCTGCTGCGCGGCCTGTCGCGCGAGTCGTCGCAGCGCTGGGCCGATGCCAAGGCCTTCCACGACGCGCTGGCCGCGTGGCTGCATCCGGCCAGCGAGGCGCCCGAGGCGGGCGAGGGCGGCAGCGCCACGCTGGAGTTCCTGCTGCGCCGCATGCGGCATCGCAGCGACTTCCCCGCGATGGCCGACTCGGTGACGCGCATCCAGCGGATGACGCAGTCGGAGAACGAGAGCCTCACCTCGCTCTCCAACGAGATCCTCAAGGACGTCGCGCTGACCAACAAGCTGCTGCGCCTGGTCAACACGGTGCAGTTCAGCCACGCGGGCGGCGGGCACATCAGCACGGTGTCGCGCGCGGTGGCGCTGGTGGGCTTCGGCGGCATCCGCAACCTGGCGCTGTCGCTGGTGCTGCTGGAGCGGATGGAGAACAAGGGCCACGCGCAGCGCCTGAAGGAGGAGTTCCTCCGCTCGCTGATGGCGGGCTCGCTGGCGCGCGAGCTGTGCCTGGTGCCGCGCGAGAACGAGGAGTCCTTCCTCGCCACGATGTTCCAGGGCCTGGGCCGGCTGCTGGCCGAGTTCTACCTCCCCGAGGAGGCGCAGCAGGTGCGCCGCGTCGTGCGGCCCGAGCGCGGCATGGGCGAGCAGGCCGCGCCGCCGCTGAGCGAGGCCGCGGCCTCCGCGCAGGTGCTGGGGCTGAGCTACGAGAGCCTCGGCCTGGGCGTGGCCCGGCAGTGGGGTTTCCCGGACACCCTGCAGCGCAGCATGCAGCGGCCCGACGGTGACGCGCCGACGCGGCTGGTGGAGCACTCGACGGACCGGATGCGCTGGCTGGGCCGCGCGAGCAACGATGTCGCGGACGTCATCCTGAACAGCGATCCCGCCGAGGCGCATGCCAAGGTGCGCGCGATGGCGCAGCGCTACGCACGCGCGCTGGGTGTCGAGGCCAAGGCCTTCGAGGCCGCGGCGGACCAGGCGCGGCAGCGGCTGACGCAGCTGGCACAGGCAATGGACATCAAGCTGGCGAAGAACTCGCCGGCGCAGCGCCTGCTGGCGCCGCTGACGCCGTCGGCGGAGGACACCCTCTCGCCGCACCAGCTGCAGGCGACGATGGTGGACGGGCAGGCGCCGGCCGGCGTGATCCCGCCCGAGCAGGCGGCGGCGACGCTGGCCGCGGGCATCCAGGACATCACCAACGCGATGGTGGAGAGCTTCAAGCTCAACGAGATCCTGCGGATGATCCTGGAGACGATGTACCGCGGGCTGGGTTTCCGCCGGGTGATCTTCTGCCTGCGCGATCCGAAGACCGAGACGCTCACCGGCCGCTTCGGCCTGGGCGACGGGGTGGAGGCGGTGGTGCCGCTGTTCCGCGTCCCGTTGCGGGTGATGCCGGGTCTGCCGGCAGACCTGTTCACGGCGATCTGCACAAAGGGCGTGGACACGCTGATCGCCGACGCCTCCCAGCCCAAGATCGCCGAGCGGCTGCCGCCATGGTTCCTCAGCGGGGCCAAGGCGCACAGCTTCCTGATCCTGCCGATGGCGCTGCGCGGCGCGCCGTTCGCGATGATCTACGCGGACAAGACGGAGCCGGGCAGCGTGGTGCTCGACGAGAAGCAGCTGTCGCTGCTGCGCACGCTGCGCAACCAGGCCGTGATGGCCTTCAAGCAGGCGAGCTGAGCCTCAACGACGCGGGCCGTAATGGCCCGGGATCCAGCGGCGACCGCCGCCGCGGTTGTCCCAGTAGCCGTCGATCCAGATGGTGCCGGTGACGACCGGGCCGCCGTCCGAATAACCGGCGCCGTAGCCACCACCGTCGCCGTAGCCGCGGTCGTAGCCGTGATAACGATGGGCGGGAACCACGACGCAGCCGGTCAATGTCGCGACCAGCGGAGCCGCGACCAGCGCAAGGAGCAGGGGACGAAGCGTTCGCATGTGGGACCTCCATGAAGGGGACTGCATGCGTCAGACAACGCGGTCCCGGAGGTCGCCGATGACCGGTCACGCCGGACATTACGCGGCGGACACGGAGTAACGGTCGGTGAGCCCGCCCCCCGAACGGACCCGCAGGCCTGGCAGGCCCGACCTCCCGGTCGAGCCAAAGCCCGATCAATACGGGCCGTTCTTCAGCCAGTGTTCGAGTTGCGGCAGGCGGTCGTTGCCCCAGAAGCGTTCGCCCTCGACGATGAAGAACGGCGAGCCGAACACGCCGCGGGCTTCCGCGAGGTCGATCTCGGCCTTCAGGCGGGCGCGTGCGGCGGTGTCGTTGGCGATGGCCTGGAGCTGGTCGGGCGAGACGTGCTGGGTGGCGCAGAGGTCCTGGAGCACCTCGCCCTGGGCGATGTTGCGGTCGTCGACGAAGTAGGCCTTGTAGACGGCCTGGGCGAACTTGCGGCCCTGCTCGGGGTCGCGGTCGTTGAACCAGTGGAACAGGCGCGCGGCCATCTCGGTGTGCAGGCCCAGCGAGGACGGCGTGTTGTAGGGCACCTTCATGAAGGCGGCGAGCCGCACGACGTCGCGACGGACGTAGTCGCTGCGCATGACGCTGTTGGGAACGCGGATGCGTTCGAGCGACTGGAAGTTGGCGTCCAGCACGATGGCGTGCCAGTTGACGGTGCGGCCGTACCCGGCCGCGAGCTCGTCGATGCTCTGCGCGGCGATGTAGCCGTAAGGCGAGGCGAAGTCGAAATAGAAGTCGATCGGTGCGGACATGCGGGCTCCTGACAAGGCGCGCGGATTGTAGGAGGGTGTCTCGACGCGCCTCGAGACGCATCCGCCGGATGGGTGATGCCGCTACCGCATCCCCCGCCCGCGCGTCAACCACCCCCGGTTGGCGATGTGTCAGCGCTGTTGCCGTCCGATACAGTCATTTACTTCGGTACCCCCTGAGGGCGTTCATTCCGTGAGGGATGTCACACCCAGGGGGCTGACCAGGGCAAAACCGGCGCGAGCCGGCGACGCAAAGCCTCCGGTCTCGGCGCCGACATCCCAAAGATGTCACGACTCGAGATAGCGGGGTTGCCGTACCGGCATCGACCGGTTCGTGACGCATCGCCGCTTGTCCGGCCCGTCCTGGGTCGAAAAACAACGCCAGACCAACGGCAGGCAGGGATGCAAGAGAAGTATGAAACGCGGACGCCCGCGCGGCGGCGTCCGGCCGTCGGCGTGCCGACGGTGGCCACGATCGCGATCGCTGCCGCCTTGTGCGCCGGCATGGAAACCGCCTGGGGTCAGTCCTTGCCCCCGGGCACCGTCGACCCCGATGCGCAGCGCCAGCTCCAGCAGCAGCGCGAGGCGCAGCAGCGCCAGTCGCTCGAACGCGAACCGGACGTCCGCCTGCGCGCCAGCGCGCCGCAGGCGCGCCCCCGTCTGCGCGACGACGAGTCCCCCTGCTTCCAGATCACGCAGATCGAGCTGCGCGGCGTCGACGGCCAACCCCGCATGGCGCGCCAGATCGGCGCGCTCGACGGTCCCCAGGGCGACGACGCGCCGATCGGCCGCTGCCTCGGAGCCGGCAGCATCGCCACGCTGGTGACGCGCCTGCAGGACGCGCTGATCGAGGAAGGCTTCATCACCACGCGCGTCCTCGCGGCGCCGCAGGACCTGTCCACCGGCCGCCTCGTGCTGACCGTCGTGCCGGGCCGCGTCCACGCGATCCGCCTGCGCGAAGGCACCTCGCCGCAGGTGCGGCTCGCCAACGCGCTGCCGGTGAAGCCGGGCGACGTGCTCAACCTGCGCGACATGGAGCAGGCGCTCGAGAACCTGCAGCGCGTCCCCGGCGCGCAGGCCGACATCCAGGTCGAGCCCGCGCTGGGCACCAGCGAGCCCGGCTACAGCGACCTCGCCGTCAGCTACCAGGGCGGCCGTCAGTGGCGCTGGCAGGTCTCGCTCGACGACAGCGGCAGCGAGGCCACCGGTCGCTACCCGCTCGCGCTGACCGCGTCGCTGGACCACGCGCTGACGCTCAACGACCTCTTCTACGCGACGCTGAACCGCGATGCCGACTGGCTCGCGCGCCGCGTCGACCACCGCGAGGGCCCGCACAAGGGCACCGGCGGCCACGTGCTGCACTACTCGCTGCCGTGGGGCCATTCGCTGATCAGCGTCACGGTCAGCCGCAGCGGCTATCGCCAGGTCGTCATCGGCGCCAACCAGACCTACGTCTACCGCGGCGCCAGCAGCAACGGCGAGCTGAAGCTGACCCGCATGCTCTGGCGCGACGGCCAGTACAAGTTCAGCGGCTATGTGAAGCTGTTCGGCCGCGGCTCGCGCAACTACATCGACGATGCCGAGGTCGAGGTCCAGCGCCGCCGCACCGGCGGCTGGGAGGCCGGCATCAATCTGAAGCGCAATGCCGGCGGCATCGGCAGCGAGGCCGAGCTCAGCCTGAAGCGCGGCACCGGCGCCTTCCACGCGCTGTCCGCACCCGAGGAAGCCTTCGGCGAAGGCGATTCGCGCGTGCGCCTGCTGCAGGGCGGCTACAGCCTCAACGGCGCGATGACGCTCGGCGCCCGACAGTTGCAGCTGAGCACCTCGCTGCGCGGCCAGTACGCGTTGAACCGGCTGACGCCGCAGGACCGCTTCTCGATCGGCGGCCGCTACACGGTGCGCGGCTTCGGCAGCGACGCGTCGCTGTCCGCCGACAACGGCCTGCTCTGGCGCAACGAGGCCGAACTGCCGCTGTCCGCGGCGCAGCAGTCGCCGGCCGTGTCGATGTACCTCGGCGTCGACGCGGGCCTGGTCGGCGGCCATGGCGCCGAGCGCCTCGCGGGACGCCACCTGACCGGTGCCGTCATCGGCTCGCGTGTGCGCACGCAGGGATTCTCGCTCGAGGTCTTTGCCGGCGCGCCGCTGTGGCAACCGTCCCGCTTCCCCGCAGCCCGCGTCGTCGCGGGCTTCAACCTGACCTATTCGCGCTGAGCTCCCGTCGAGCCAGGCCCTGAACTCTTTCCGTTGAGATCGCGATGAACCGTCTTCAGTACCGAATCGTCTTCAACAAGCAACGCGGCCAACTGATGGCCGTGGCGGAAACCGCCTTGAGCCACAGCAAGGGCGGCACGAGCGGAGAGAGCGATGCGCCGGCGCGTCGCGCGCTGGGGACGGTGGAGACGGTGCCCGCGGCGTCGCGCGGACCGCCCTCGCTGCTCGCGCTGGCGGCCGCCTTTCGCGATGGGCGCGGTGATCACGCTGGCGCCGGACGCGCTGGCGCAGGTCAAGGCCGACCCCAACGCGCCGAAGCACCAGCAGCCGACGGTGGTCAACAGCGCCAACGGCACGGTGCAGGTCAACATCCAGACGCCGAGCGCCGCCGGCGTCTCGCGCAACACCTACAGCCAGTTCGACGTCGACAAGCGCGGCGTCATCCTGAACAACGCGCGCACCGACGCCAGCACGCAGCTCGGCGGCTACGTGCAGGCCAACCCGTGGCTGGCCACCGGCAGCGCGCGCGTGATCCTCAACGAGGTCAACAGCAGCGCGCCCAGTCAGCTCAAAGGCTACGTCGAGGTGGCCGGCCAGCGCGCCGAGGTCGTCATCGCCAACCCGTCCGGCATCCAGGTCGACGGTGCCGGCTTCATCAACGCCAGCGCGGCCGTGCTGACCACCGGCACGCCGCGCTTCAACGTCGACGGCAGCATCGCCGGCTACGGCGTGCAGGGCGGCCTGATCCGCGTGGACGGGGCGGGCCTGGACGGCTCGTCGACCGACTACACGGCGCTGCTCGCGCGCGCGGTCGAGATCAACGCCGGGATCTGGGCCAAGGACGCCCGCATCCAGACCGGCACGCAGGTCATGACGGTGGACGAGACCGGCGTCGCAGGCGGCGAGTCGCTCGCGCCGACGGGGGAGCGCCCGCGCTATGCGCTGGACAGCACCGCGCTTGGCGGCATCTACGCGCAGCGCATCACGCTGGTGGGCACCGAGGCGGGCCTCGGCGTGCGCCAGGCCGGGCAGGTGGTCGGCGGACAGCTGACGCTGCGCGCGGACGGCTGGCTGGACAACACCGGCACGGTCTACGCGCAGGAGGCCGATGCCAACGGCACGCCCGCGCTGACGGTGCAATCGAACGCCGGCGTGCGCAACGCCGGTTGGCTGGCGTCGCGCGGCTCGGCGGACGTCCGCGCTCCGCAGCTGAACGGCGAAGCCGGCAGCGTGAGCGCGGCGGGCATGACCGCCGACGGCGCGATCGTGGCCGGCGGCGGCCAGCTGTCGCTGACCGCCTCGCAATCGGCGAAGCAGGCCGGCCAGCTGCTGGCCGCGGACCGCCTGGCGGTGCAGGCGCCGGCGCTCGATCTCGGCGGTGCGCAGGTGCAGGCCGGATCGATCGCCCTCGTCGGCGACACCGTCGCGGCGCGCCAGTCGCTGCTGATCGCCGGAAGCGGCATCGACGTCGCAGGCAGCGCCTCCGTCGATCTGACGCGCGCGCAGGTGCAGGCGACCACGGTCGCCGCCACCGCGCCGACGCTGACCGCCGACGGCGCGCAGCTGTCGGCCACCGGCACCCTGAGCCTGAAGGCGGACGGCACGCTGAGCACGCAGGCGGCGAGCCTCGCTGGCGGGAAGCTGTCGATCACGGCGCACGACGCCGATCTGCGCCAAGCGGAATGGTTGCAGGTCGGCACCGACGCGCTCTCGCTGCGCGTCGACGGCACCCTGGCCGCCGACGGCGCGCGCGTGGCGAGCAACGGCGCTTCGCTGTCGATCGCGGCGAACGCCTTCAGCGCGATCGGCGCGAGCCTGGAGCAGTACGGCAGCGGCGCGCTGAGCATCGACGGCCAATCGGTCCAGCTGAATGGCGCCACGCTGTGGTCTAACGGCGCGCTGTCGGCGACGGCGGCGCAGCTGACGCTCGATGGCGCGGACGCGCAAGCGCGTGCGATCGCGCTGAAGGCCGACGGCACGCTGAGCCAGCAACGCGCGACGCTGCGCACGACCGGCACCGCGACGCTGAGCGCGGACCGCGTCGACAACCGCGACGGTCGCGTCGCCGCCGATGGCGGCCTGACGGTCCAGGCCGCTACCGAGCTTCGCAACGACCGCGGCGAACTGCAGGCGGCGTCGGGTGGCATCGCGATCGTCGGGCAGGCCGACATCGCCAACGCCGCCGGCCTGATCGCCGCGCGCGACGGCGTGTCGGTGCAGGGACGTTCGCTGGTGCAGGAGCAGGGGGCCGCGATCGGCGGCCAGGACGTGACGCTGACGCTGCAGGGCGAAGTCCGCCAGGACGCGTCGTCGACCATGTCCTCGACGAAGGGCCTCGGCATCGAGGCGCGCGCCATCAACGCCGATGGGCAAGTGCGCGCGGGCGGTGCGCTGACCTTGTCGGCGCAGGAGAACGTGGCACTGGGCGGCTCCGTCTACGGCGGACAGGTGACGGCGTCCTCGGGCGGCGACCTGAGCGTCGCCGGCCTGCTGGCGGCGCAAGGTGCCTTGAGCGCCACCGCGGCGCAACGACTGCAGACTGGCCCTGGCGCGACCATTGCGGCGGGCCTCGGCGCCGACGGCCGCCTCGGCGGCCAAGGCGCGCTGGCGATGTCGGCGGGTTCCGCGATGACGCTGCGCGGCCAGGTGCTGGCGGTCGATGCACGGCTCGAGGCCGCCGGTCTCGACCTCACCGGGTCGCAGATCCAGGCGATCAACGCGCTGGGCTTGAAGAGCGGCAGCGAACTGGTCACCGCGGGCGCGCAATTGAGCGCGTCGTCCCTGTCGCTCCAGGCGCAGGACTGGCGCCACGCCAGCGGCCAACTGGCACTGAGCGGCAGCGGCGACCTGACCGTTGCGCTGACCGGTCGGCTGGACAACCGCCAGGGCGTGATCCAGGCGAATGCGAAGAGCGTCTCGCTGACGGCGCAGACCATCGACAACACCGCCGGAAAGATTGTCTCCGGCGGCGACGCGCTGGCGCTGCGCGCGCAGTCGCTCGCGAACCAGGGCGGCACGCTGACGACATCGGGTGACCTGACTGTCGAGGCGCGCCAGCTCGACAACCGCGACGGCGAGTTGAGCGGTCGTCGTGTCGAGCTCGCCAGCCAGCAGCTCGACAACACCGGCCGCGGCCTGATCCGCGCGACCGGCGCGGTCTCCGTCGATGCCGACACGCTGACGCACACCGGCACCCTCGCGGCCGGCGACGCGCTGAGCGTGCGCGCGGGTGCGATCGACAGCAGCGGCACCTTCGCCGCGGGCCTGCGGGCCGACAACACGATCGGCGCATCGGGGGACCTGACGCTGAATGCCTCTCGCACGCTGCAGCATTCGGGCACGAGCCTGGCCGGCGGCATCGCACGCCTCGACGGCGGCGAGCTCCAGCTGCAAGGCAGCCAGACCCAGGCGGCGGGTCTCGTCGCCCAGGCGCATGGCGGCGAGCTGCGCCTGGATCGCGCCGTGGTGGTGGCGACCGATGGATTGAGCCTTCGCACGGGCGCGGCGCTGGTCACGGACAACGCGCAGGTGAGCGGCGGCACGGTGACCGTGTCGGCCGCCGACTGGCGCAACGCCGGCGGCGCGATCGCCCAGACCGCCGCGATCGGCGGCCTGACGGCCGCGGTGAACGGCACGCTGGACAACACCGGCGGCCGCATCGCCGGGAACGGCACGACGCTGTCGCTGAGCGCGCAGCGCATCGACAACGTCTCGGGTCAGGTGATTCACGCCGGCGGCGCGAGCGGCGAACTGCGCCTCGACGCGACGACGCTTAACGGCGCCGGCGGCACCATCGCCGGCGCCGGCGGGCTCACGCTCAACGTCGGTGGCCATGCCGACCTGGGCGGCGCCCAGGCGCTCACGCAGGCGGACCGCGTGGCCATCACCGCCGGCAGTCTCAGCACGCGTGAGGCGAAGCTGATCGCGCAGAACGCCGCGCAGCTGAGCGTGACCGGCACACTCGACAACACCGCCGGCCTGGTCCAGAGCGGCGGCCCGTTGACCGTGCAGGCGGCGACGCTGACCAACCGGGACGGCCAGATCGGCGGCGCGGGCATCACGTTGAACGGCGGCACCGTCGACAACGCGGGGCAGGGGCTGATCTCGTCGACGTCGTCGCTGACGGTGGCGGCGGACCGGCTGGCCAACGCGGGTCAGCTGCAGGCCGCGGGCGATCTCTCCGCCGCGGTGCGCGACGTGCTCGACAACACCGGCCTGATCGTGTCGCAGGGCGACGCCCGCGTGAACGCCGAGACCTTCCATCACACCGGTACCTTGGCCGCGCGCGGCAACGTCGTCGTGGCGGGTGGAACGCTCGACAGCACCGGCACCTTCGCCGCCGGCCTCAAGAATGACAACACCGTCGATGATCGCGGCGACCTGACGCTGACGGCGCGCGATGCGACGCACAGCGGGCTGTCGCTCGCGGGCGGCACGTTCTCGCTTGCCGCGGATCGCGCGGCGCTGCAGGGCAGCAGGACGCAGGCGGGGGACGGTTTCGCTCCAGGCCCTGGCCGGTGATCTGGGCCTGGCGCAGGCCACTGTGGCTGCGACGCGGCAACTGAGCCTGTCCGCCTCGGGTGCGCTGGACACGTCTGCCGCCGCACTGAGTGGCGGCAGCGTCTCCATCGCCGCCGCCGATTGGCGCCATGCGGCGGGATCGCTGGCGCAGACCGACACGGCCGGCGCCTTCCGCGCGGACGTCATCGGGACGATCGACAACCAGGGCGGCCGCATCGGCGCCAACGCCCAGTCGGTCAGCTTGAACGCCGGTGTCCTGGACAACCGGGGCGGCGACATCACCCATGCGGGCACGGGAACGCTGTCGGTGACGGCGACGACCTTGTCCGGCACCGCCGGCCGCATCGCCAGCGCGGGCGACGTGACGCTCGACGTGAGCGGCGCGGCAACGCTCGACCGGGCCTGGACGCAAGGCCGCGACATCGCCGTCGCGGCGGGCAGCCTCAGCCACCGCGAGGGGCAACTCGTCAGCGACGGCCAGACCGCGTTGACGGTCGGTGGCGCGCTGGACAACACCGGCGGCCTGCTGCAGTCGACCCAGGCGCTGACGTTGCGCGCTGGTTCGCTGAACAACGACGACGGCCGCATCGACGGGCGCGCGGTGCAACTGCGCGCGGATGGTCTGCTGAACAATGGCGCGGAAGGTGTCGTCACGGCGGCCCAGCTGCTGCGCATCGATGCGGCCCAACTGACCAACGCGGGAACCCTGCAATCGCGCGGCGACGCGACGCTGGTCGTCGGCGACGCCTTCACCAATACCGGCAGCGTCTACGGACAGGGCGCGGTGTCGATCACGACCGGCGGCGCGTTGACGCATGGCGGCATGATCGCGGCGCAAGGCGATCTCACGGTGCACGCGGACCGCATTGCCAGCGTCGGTGTCTTCGCGGCGGGTCTGCGACCCGACAACACGATGGGCGCGTCGGGCGACCTGACGATCTCGGCGGCCGGCACGCTGCAGCACTCCGGCACGGCGCAGGCCGCCGGACGCGCGTTGCTGGACGGCGCCGCGCTGCTGCTGCAGGACAGCCAGACCTCGGCCGCGGCGGTGGCGCTGACGGCACGCGGCGGGGAACTCCGTCTCGATCGCGCGCTGCTGTCGGTGAGCGGACTGCTCGACCTGCACAGCAGCACGACGCTGAACACGGAAGGCAGCCGGATGAGCGGCGCCAGCGTCGCTGTCACTGCGGTGGACTGGCGCAATGCCGGCGGGCAGATCGGCCAGACCGACGCGGCGGGGAAGCTTCACCGCGGCGGTGACGGGCCTGCTCGACAACCACGGTGGCCGCATCGCCGGCAATGGCGCGTCGCTCGCGCTGTCCGCGGCGACGCTGGACAACGCGGCGGGACAGATCGTGCACGCGGGCGGCGTGTCCGGCGAACTGCGCATCGATGCGGCCTCGCTGTCCGGAGCGAGCGGCACGATCGCCGCCAACGGCGGCCTGACGCTCAACGTCACCGGCGCCGCGGATCTGAGCGGCGCCAAGACGCAGGCCGACCGCGTGGCGGTGACCGTCGGCAGCCTGAACAACCGGGGCGGCGAGCTGCTCGCGCAGCACGCGGCGCGGCTCACGGTCGCCGGGGAACTCGACAACACCAGCGGCCTGCTCCAGGCCGGCGACAGCCTCGCGATCGACGCCGGCACGCTGACGAACCGCGACGGCCAGATCGGCGCCGGCGATGTGGCGCTGACCGGCGCGTCGATCGTCAACGCCGGTCAAGGTCTGATCGCGGCGCAGGGACGACTGTCCGCCGATGTGGCCAGCCTGAGCAACGCGGGCGCGATGCAAGCCGGCGGCGACCTCGATGTTCGCGCGAGCGGCAGCCTGTTGAACAGCGGATCGATCCGCGCGCAAGGCGACGCGCTGGTTCGTGCCGACGTGCTGACCCACAGCGGCACGGTGACGGCGCAGGGCGCGGTGACGGTGAACGCGCGGGAGATCGCCAGCACCGGCGCTTTCGCCGCGGGCCTGAACGCCGACAACACCGTCGGCACGCGCGGCGATCTGACGCTGACCGCGTCGGGCGCGCTGCAGCACAGCGGCACCGCGCTCGCGGGCGGCACGATGACGCTGAGCGGTGCCGCACTGGCGCTGCAGGACAGCCGCGTCCAGGCGCAGCGCGTGACGATGTCCGCGCTGACCGGCGATGTCCGGTTGGATCGCGCCGTGGCGACGGGCGGCGAGCGACTGACGCTCACCGCCGCCGGCACGCTCGACACATCCGGCGCGACGCTGGGTGCCGGCTCGGTGGGCATCACGGCCACGGACTGGCGCAACGTCGCCGGCGACGTCGCCCAGACCGCCACCGCGGGGGAACTGCGCGTCGATGTCTCCGGCGCGCTGAACAACCAGGGCGGCTCGATCGCAGCGAACGCCACCGACGTCACGCTGAACACGCAAACGCTCGACAACCGCGACGGCACGCTGCTGCACGCCGGCACGGGCACCTTGACGCTGAATGCGCAGCAGATCGACGGCAGCGACGGCGAGATCCTGGGCAAGGGCGCGCTGCGCGTGCTGGCGCAGGGCGCGGTGACCTTGAACGGCGCGCTGACGCAGGCGCGCGGCATCGAGCTGCAGGCGGGCAGCCTGAGCCACCGTGACGGACAGCTGCTGAGCCAGGCCGGCGCGACGCTGTCGGTCGGCGGCGACGTGGACAACACCGGCGGCCTGATCCAGAGCGCCGAGGACCTGCGCGTGAGCGCCGGATCGATCGACAACACCGGCGGACAGCTCGACGGTCGAGGCGTCCATCTGAACACGACGGGCCGCTTGAACAACGGTGCGCAGGGCCTGATCGCGTCCGTGCAGGCGCTGACCATCGAGGCGGGCCGGCTGGACAACGCAGGCCTTCTGCAATCGCAGGCGGCGATGGACCTGACGGTCCACGACGCGTTCGCCAACGCCGGCACCGCGTACGCGCGCGGCCCGATGACGATCACGACCAGCGGCCTGCTGGGCAACACCGGCATGCTGGCCGCGCAGAGCGCGCTGAGCGTGCAGGCGGCCAGCATCGCGAGCAGCGGTGCTTTCGTCGCCGGGCTGAATCCGGACAACACGCTGGGCGCGCAAGGCGATCTGACGCTGCGCAGCACGGGCGCGCTGCAGCAGAGCGGCCAGACCCTCGCCGCTGGCGCGATGTCGCTGAGCGGCACGGCGCTGCAACTGCAGGATGCCAGGCTCCAGGCGCAGACCGTCGGGCTGACGGCCACGGCGGGCGACCTTCAGCTGAATCGCGCGACGCTGGCGTCCTCCGGCGCGCTGACGCTGACCAGCGCCGGTGCGCTCGACACCGGCGCGGCGACGGTCTCCGGCGCCGGCATCGCCGTGACGGCGCAGCGCTGGTCCAACGTCGACGGCACCGTGACGCAGACGGCGCAGACCGGTCAGGGCGCGACCTTCAGCGCGACGCTGCAAGGCGCGCTCGACAACACGCGCGGCGAGATCGCCGCGGCGGGGCGCACGCTGACGATCTCGGCGGGCGCGGTGGACAACACGCAAGGGCGCGTCGTGCACGCGGGTGCCGACGGGATGCGGATCGATGCGACCTCGCTGAACGGCGTCGGCGGCGAGATCCTCGGCGCGCACGCGGTGACCTTGGCGGTGACCGGCTCAGTCGATCTGAGCCAGGCGAAGACGCAAGGCGCGTTGCTCACGATCGAGGCGGGCAGCCTGCGCCATCGAGGCGGCGAGATGCTGAGCGCCGGCGATGCGCAACTGCGCGTCACGGGCACGTTCGACAACACCGCCGGCGCGATCGTCGCGGGCGGCAACCTGCTCGGGCAGGCCAATGCGCTCGACAACACGGGCGGCCAGATCGGTGCCCGTGCCGTCGACCTGACGGTGGGCACGCTGACCAACGGTGCGCAAGGGCTGATCAATGCGCAGGGCGCGCTGACGGTCGGTGCGAGCCAGTTGACCAACGCGGGCGCGCTGCAGTCCGGCACGGACACGCGCCTCACCGTGACCGGTGACCTGAACAACAGCGGTGCCGTGTACGCACAGGGGAATGCCGTCTTGAACGTGGGCAATGCGCTCGCGAACACGGGGTCCATCGGCGCGCAGGGCGCCTTGACGATCGATGCCGCGTCGCTGTCGGGCACCGGCTCGCTGGCGGCGGGGCTGCGTCCGGACAACACCTTGGCCGCACAGGGCGACCTCACGGTGCGCACCACCGGCACGCTGCAGTCCAGCGGCGCGATGCTGTCGGCGGGTCGTTTGACCATCAGCGGGCGTGAGCTTCAACTCCAGGACAGCCGCCTGCAAGCGGCCGCGGCATCGCTGACCTCGAGCAATGGCCCGCTGCGGCTCGACCGCGCGGCGCTGGCCAGTGCCGGCGACCTGATGCTCGCGAGCGCGGGCCTGCTGTCGACCGACGGCGCGACGCTGAGCGGCGCGAACGTCGGCTTCACGGCGGGCGACTGGCGCAACGTCGGCGGCTCGCTCACGCAGGTCGGTTCGACGGGCCAACTGACGGCGAACGTCGGCGGCCAGATCACCAACACCGACGGCCGCATCCAGTCGGGCGGCTCGCTGCTGCGCCTGCAGGCGCAGGCGATCGACAACGTGCGCGGCGCGCTCGTCCAGGCGGGCAGCGGTCCGCTGACGTTGTCGACCGGCACGCTGAACGGCGCCAACGGCCAGATCCTGAGCAACGGCGCGCTGACGATCGGCGCGACCGGCGCGGTGACGCTGACCAATGCCCAGACGCAAGGTGCCGGCGTGACGGTCACGGGCAGCAGCCTCGACCATCGCGGCGGCAACCTGGTGAGCACCGGCGCGGCGCAACTGAGCATCGACGGCGCCATCGACAACACGGGCGGCACGCTGGCGAGCGCGGGTGCGCTCGACGTGCGCGCGGCCAGCCTCGCCAACCGCGGCAACGGCCTGCTGCAGAGCGATTCGACGCTGCAGGCGACGATCGGCGGCACGCTGGACAACCAGGGCGGTCGACTGCGCAGCGGCTCGACGATGAGCTTGAACGCCGGCGCCGTGGACAACCGCGGCGGCTCGGTCGGCAGCGACGGCGCGTTGACGCTCACCACCGGTAGCGCGCTGCTCAATGCGGGCGGCAGCCTGCTGGCACAGCAGGGCGTGACGCTGACCGCCGCCTCCGTCGGCAACCAGCAAGGCCGCATCGCGAGCCTGCAAGGCGGCGTGACGGTGCGCGCGCAGGGCGCGCTCGACAACACCCAGGGCGCGATCCAGGCGGCGCAGACGGCGGACCTGCTGTCGACCTCGCTGATCAACCGCCAGGGCGAGGTCTCGGGCGCGACGGTCGCGATCGACACGCGCGGCCAGACGCTGGACAACACCGGCGGTCGCCTGCTCGCCTCGCAATCGCTGACGACGGAGAGCGGCACGCTGGAGAACCGCGGCGGCCTGCTGCAGTCGCTCGGATCGATGTCGGTGCAGACGCACGGCGCGGCGCTGAACAACACGCGCGACGCGGGCGTCTCGACGCCGACCGGCCTGCACGCGCAAGGCGCGATGACGATCAACGCCGGCGCGCTGACCAACGAGAACGGCATCAGCGCGGGCACCACCGCGCAGGTGTCGGCGAGCCAGCTGACGAACCGCGCGGAGCTGTCGGCGTCGTCGCTGGGCCTGACGGTCGGCGGCACGCTGGACAACCAGGGCGGTCGCGTCGTCGGCGCGCAGTCGCTCAACGCCTCCGCGCAGCAGGTGCTGAACCAGGGCGGCCTGATCTACGGCGGCAACACGTTGACGCTGAGTGCGGCGGGCCGTGTCGACAACACCAACACCTCGGGCGGCGGCCAGGGCATCCAGGGCGGCAACGTCACGGTGCAGGCACAGCAGCTCGACAACATCGGCGGCCAGGTGCTGGCCAGCGGCAACCTCGGGCTGACGATCACGCAGGCGCTGAACAACGCCGGCGGCGCGTTGGGCTCGTCGGGCACGCAGTCGATCGGCGACGGGGCGCAGGCTTCGGCGCTGTCGCTGAACAACGCGGGCGGCCGCATCTGGTCGGGCGACGCGATGGGCCTGAACCTGCGCGAACTCGCCGGCGGTGTCGGCGGCCAGATCAGCAGCGGCGCGGGCATGACGGTGAAGCTCGCCGGCGATTTCAGCTACGGCGCGGGCAGCCAGTTCCAGGCGGCGGGCAACCTGTCGCTGGACCTCTCGGGCAACTTCAGCAACCAGGGCACGCTGCGCAGCGGCGGCGCCTTGTCCATCCGGGCGGCCAGCATCGACAACGCCGCCAGCGGCGAACTCAGCGGTGCGCAGACCTTCCTGACGGCGGCGGGGCAGCTCACCAACCGCGGCCTGATCGACGGCGACGGCGTGTGGCTGACGGCCGACCGGGTCGTCAACCTCGGCACTGGCCGGATCTACGGCGGCGACGTCATCATCGACGGCGGTCAGCTGGTCAACGGCGCGGAGGGCGGCGTGTCGGCGGTGATCGCGGGCCGGCGCTCGATCGACGCGGCGCTGACGCGGGACATCTCCAACACCGGCGGTGCGCTGATCTTCGCGGACGGCACGTTGACGATGTCCGGCGCGAGCCTGCTCAACGAGAACTCGATCATCGAGGCGAGCAGCGCGCTGGGCCTCAACATGACGGGGGCCATCGTCAACCGGACCGTGCTGGCGGGTGTGAGCACGGGGCAGGTGGCGGGCACGGGATCGGGCGGCACTGGCGGGGGCGGCAGCAGCGGCGGCGGCAAGCCCGGCAACGGCGAGTCGACGGAGACGGCGCCCGAGGACACCTCCGGCGGCAGCGAGGTCGCACCGAGTTCGGGGAGCGGCAGCGTGGCCTTCCTCGAGACGAAGGCATTCATCCGCAGCGGCGGCAACATGAGCCTGACCGGCGCGACGCTGCTCAACAGCGGCGCCAACATCGAGGCGCGGGGCAATCTGCTGTTGCAGGCCGGCACGATCGACAACCTCAATCCCTACCTGGCGTGGCAGACCAATCCGAACGCAGGCGCTCCGTCGTCCTTGAGGATCGACTACTCGCCGAGCACCGGCATCTACGAGGAATACACGACCACCATCCAGCTCAACGGCAAGACGGCGGATCAGGCGCTGCGGGACTGGCAGAACACGCATCGGAACATGCGCGTGACCCGCTCGGTCGAGATTGGCGGCGGTGAGCCGGCGACGGTGACGCAGTCGCTGGCGGCCAACATCATCGTGGGCGGGCAACTGACGGTGCTGGGCGCCACGTCGATCCGCAACGACATGAGCCGCGTCGTGGGGTACACCGGCGTTGCCATCACCGGCGGGCAGGTGAACAACGTCGAGCACAAGGTCGATGTCGTGGATGCGCAAGGCGTGACGCGACAGGCGACGCTGGTACTGCCGTCGCAGGCGCAGTCGTTCATTCCCGATGCGCAGGGCGCCGGCGGCCGCCAGCAGGCGGGCGGCGTGAGCACGGGCGGCGGCGCGTCACAGCAGGCGTCGGGAAGCTACGGCCAGGCGACGGCGGGCGGCGGCAGCGGCCTGGGCGGGCTGATCAACCGGGTCATGCAGCAGGTCAACCAGGGCAACGCGGCGCAGACCGGCGCGCAAGGACGCGCGCAATGGCGCAGCGGCGGTCAACTGGTGGCGGAGGCTGTTGACGCGGGCAACGCGGCAGGCGGCGTCGGCGCGGTGAACGCTGGCCTGCGCGCCGGCGTCAACGGCGGCGCCAAGGCGGTGAATGCCGCCCAGTCCGGCGATGCCGGCGCCTCGGTGCGAGCCGGCACGCAGCAGAGGCGCGACGGCGACTTCGTGCAAGCGGGCGGCGCACAGAACGTGGCGGGTGCCCAACTGACGACGCAGTGGCGCGACGGCGATGCCGCATCGGCCCAGAACGTGCAGAAGTCCGAAACCATCGGCTTCGAGCCCGGTGTTCAAGGCAGCGCGCGCCAAGGCCTCTCGGCGATCAGCCAGACGCTGCGTGCGGCAGCCGCCGCGCAGCTGGACGGCTCCGCGCCCGACAGCAAGGCGACGACGCAGATCGGCAAGGTGCAGACCGCCGCCGGGACCTCGTCGCAGCGGCCGGGTGCGATGCAAGGCGTGAGCGTGCGCGGCTCGGGCGCGACCTTCAACGGCAAGCCGCTGGCGCTGAGCGTGCAGATCAACCTGACGCCGCCGTCCAACAGCCTGTTCAAGACGCACAAGGAGCCGACGTCGAAGTACCTGGTCGAGACCGACCCGCGCTTCGCCAACTACCGGGACTGGCTGTCCAGCGACTTCCTGCTGGAGGCGATGGCGCTGGACCCGGCGGTGACGCAGAAGCGCCTGGGCGACGGCTTCTACGAGCAGCGCCTGGTGCGCGAGCAGATCGGCCAGCTGACCGGCACGGGCTACCTGTCGGGCTACGCGGACGACGAGTCCCAGTACCGCGCGCTGCTGACCAACGGCGCGACCTTCGCCAAGGAACACCAGCTGGTGCCAGGTGTTGCGCTGACGGCGGAGCAGATGTCGCAACTCACCAGCGACCTGGTGTGGCTGGTGGAGCAGACGGTGACGCTGGCGGACGGGACGACGCAGCGCGTGCTGGTGCCGCAGGTGTACCTGGTGCCGCGCGAGGGCGACCTGCTGCCGAGCGGCTCGCTCATCGCGGGCGGCCGCGTGGAGATGGCGCTGAGCGGCGACTTCACCAACGGCGGCGACGTGCGCGGCGGCGCGGTGAACATCACCGCGCAGAACATCGCCAACACCGGCGACATGCGCGGCACGACGCTGGCGCTGAGCGCGCGTGACGACCTGCGCAACATCGGCGGTGCGTTGAACGCCACGGGCGACATGAGCCTGGTGGCCGGTCGCGACATCACGATGGAGACGACCATCGCGAGCGGCGGCACGCAGCGCGGCAACGTGACGACCAAGTCGACGGTGCTGGATCAGGTCGCTTCGCTGAGCGCGGGTGGCGTGATGGTGGTGCAGGCCGGACGCGACGTGACGCTGCAGGCGGTGCAGATCACGCAGGGCGGTGCGGACGGCGCGGGCGCGGACGGCGGCGTGCTGATCCAGGCGGGACGCGATCTGTCGCTGACGACGGTGACGACGGCCAGCGCGCGCGACGAGATCAAGAACGCCAACAACTACAAGAAGGAGAGCCAGCACCAGGACGTGGGCACGGCGCTGCAGGCCGAGGGCGCGATCGTGCTCAAGGCGGGGCAGGACCTGACGGCCACGGCGGCGCAGATCGCCAGCGCGCAGGGCGAGGTGACGCTCGGCGCGGGGCGCGACGTGCAGCTGCTCGCGGGCGAGGCGAACTCGGTCGTCGAGGAGATGACGCAGAAGACGAAGAAGAGCCTGTTCAGAAGAAGACGGTCACGACCTACAACAAGACCGACGAGACGACGGCGATCGGCACGACGGTGTCGGGCGACACGGTGAACATCGTGGCCGGCCGCGACATCACGCTGGCAGCGGCGCAGGCGGTGTCGGACAACGGCACCAAGCTGATCGCGGATCGCGACATCACCATCGACGGGGTGACGAACTCGGTCGACACCGAGCAGTTCAAGAAGACGGTGAAGTCGGGGCTGTTCAGCGGCGGCGGGATTGGCGTGACGATCGGCAAGCAGGAGCTGTCGCAGGCGACGAAGTCCACGCAGGAGACCAACCAGGGCTCGATGGTGGGCAGCGTCAACGGCGACGTGGACATCCTCGCGGGCGGAAAGTACAGGCAGATCGGTTCGGAGGTGCAGGCGCCGGGCGGCAACGTGACGATCCAGGCCAAGTCGATCGAGATCGAGGAGGCGCGCAACAAGTCCGCGCAGGACAGCGAGACGAAGTTCAAGCAGGCCGGTGTGACGCTGGCGCTGAGCGCGCCGGGGATCAGCACCGCGATGGATGCGACCAAGGCGGCCGAGCATGTCACGCAGACGCAGGATGACCGCATGAAGGCGCTCGCCGCGGCGACGGCGATCTCCAAGGCGATGCAGGCGGTCGATGAGATCAAGAAGCTCGGCGAGGCGATGAACGAGGCCAACCAGAACGCCGGCATCCGACTCAGCCTGACGGTGGGCAGCTCGCAGAGCAAGAGCACGCAGCACAACGAGTCCGACCAGGCCGTGAGCAGCGCGATCTCTGCGGGCAAGAACCTCAGCCTGATCGCGAGCGGCGGCGGCGCGGATTCCAACGTGACGGTGCGCGGCAGCGCGTTGACGGGCCAGGATGTCCTGATCAAGGCGGACAACGCGATCAACCTGCTGGCCGCGGGCAACAGCAGCGAGCAGCACAGCAAGGACAGCAGCACCAGCGCCTCGGTGGGGATCGGCGTCACGCTGGGCAAGCAGAACAGCCTGGGCTTCACCGCCTCGGCCAGCGTGTCCAAGGGCAACTCCGACGGCACGGACAACTACTTCACGACGACGCAGGTCACGGGCGGCAGCTCGGTGAAGCTGGTGTCCGGCGGCGACACGACGCTGCAGGGTGCGGTGGTGAGCGGTCCGAAGGTGGGCGTGGATGTCGGCGGCAACCTGAAGATCGAAAGCCTGCAGGACACGGCCAAGTTCGACAGCAAGAGCATGAGCGCCGGCGGCAGCGTGACCATCGGGTACGGCTCGAGCGCCAGCGGCAACTTCAGCCAGTCCAAGGTCACCGCGGACTTCGCGGCGGTTGGCGAGCAGGCGGGCATCCGCGCGGGCGATGGCGGCTTCCAGGTGAACGTGAAGGGCAACACCGACCTGAAGGGTGGGGCGATCACGAGCAGCCAGGCGTCGATCGATGCGGGCAACAACAGCCTGAGCACCGGCACGCTGACGACCAGCGACATCGAGAACCGCAGCCAGTTCAAGGCGAGCGCCGTGATGGTGAGCGCGGGGACGGGCGGCGGCATGGCCGGCGCGTTCAAGGACAGCGACGACGACCGCAGCACGACGCGCAGCACGATCAGCGCGGGGAGCACGACGATCACCAGCGGGGATGCGGCGAGCCAGGCCGCGCTCGACAAGCTGGATCGTGGGGCAACCAACGATGCGACGGCGGGCAAGCTCGCGCAAGGCTGGAACGGGCAAGACCTGGCACAGCAGGCGAAGCTGAATGCGCAGATCGTGGCGGAGTTCGGGGCGCAGGCGTCGAAGGAGGTGGGTACGTTTGCGGGGGACAAGGCCGCAGATCTTCGCAAGCAAGCGAAGGACGCTGAGAACGCCGGCGACGCAAAGGCCGCCGAGGCGCTCAACACGGAAGCCAAGAAGTGGGATGAAGGCGGCGCATACCGGGTAGCGATGCATTCGGTGGTCGGGGCGCTCACTGGCGATTTGGGCGGAGCCTTGGGGGCGGCCGGCAGTGCCGCCGCAGCCGACCAGTTGGACAAGCTCCAGTCGTCGATGGAAAAGGCCCTCACAGAGGCCGGATTCGGCCCTGACAAGAAGGGAAACAACGATTGGGCGTCGGCACTGTCGAAGCTGGCCAGTGGGGCCCTGGCGACGGGTATCGGCGCTGCGGCCGGCGGTGGATTTGATGGCGCATCGGCTGGGTTGAACGAGGACTACAACAATCGGCAACTGCACGAAACGGAATCGAAACGGCTTGCCGTATTGAAGACCGGAAAAACTCCAGAACAACAAGCTCGTTTGGACGCTGCCGCCTGTGCGCTGACCCGGTGTGCGGACGGTGTACCCAACTCGGATCCGAACAAGCAATACCTCGTTCAATTGCAAGCTGAAGGCGATAGATACTCAGCTGAAAAAGCGGATTTGACGCAGGGAGGGATGTTTGAATACACCAGGCCGGACGGTTGGCGCGACGCGATTACACGTAATGGTGAATTGAGTCGGAGGGTGGGCGGATTCACCAACGCTACGCTTGGCGCTGGCGCCATGGTGGGTGGAGGACTTTTGGCAAGTGGAGGTGTCCTTACGTGCGCCGGGACTGTAATTACTTGTGTGGCAATTCCAGCCGGAGGATATATTGCCTACGCGGGTTCAGAGCAGGCCAGCGATGGCACACACAAGCTCTTCGGTACCTACACATCAACCGAAGGCGCGCGCGTATTGGCGGCATTTAATCCTGCGAGCTACCCAGGCGAACGTGACCCCCTCGCTGAAATCGGCATCGATGCCGCAAAACTAGGTACTATTGCACTGGTAGGTAAATACTTGCCAAAGAGTCTGTGGGCTGCGGAGGAAGGATTAGCTTCGAAGGGCATCAAGATTGGAGGGCCGTCGGAGCAGGCGACCCTAAGTGCTCAAGCGAAATTGACTTATGGCGACGGATTTACGACCCAAGGGGTAAAAGTCTCCGCTGATGTTGCCAACAGCGCGCAATTCAGGGCAGTGGTAGAGGAGTACAAGGCAGCTGGAAATACTACCGAGCGCGCAATCGGATATGCCGAGAACGTGGTCAAGTCAGGAGCGGAGTTGCCGGTGTCCCGAATCGTAGCCCCAGGCGAAGAGCTCATCAAGATCGTCCCTAAGAAGGCTATCGGGGATGATGGCGTTGGACCGTATTCGCCATATTTCATGACAAAGTCAGAGTATGAAAAGCTGTCAAAACTTCCGCCTGAGCAAATTGTGCAAAAATTGGGATTGCCGGCGGAACAAGCAATACGCGGAACACAACTAGGATTTGAAGTTTATTCGATGACGCCGAAGACCGGGGCAACGCCGCAGGTGTTCGTGAGCACGATCGCTCCAATCGAGCAAGGTGCATACAAAGGTGTTGGTGGCGGAGAGCAAACGCTGGTTGCCAATCGTTCTCAATGGAACGAGCCGGTGAAAATCGGAACACTCAAGGGGAAATGATGGATGACGCGAAGCCAACGGGCTACAGGGTGATAGGAGACGCAAACGTCGACAAGATTCGACTACGAATATTGGCAGTTAATCTGGAGCAATCGCTTGATAAGCATCGGACATTTTCTCCAGATGTGGCTCGGCTCGCGGAATACGCGCCTCTAAAAGACGCGATGAGGCGCGCGGAGGAGCAGATGATCGACCTACCCGAGGAACTGGGTAATCTTGGCTACTGGCTCTTTGAAACTGAGCTGAGTGGTCCGGATTTTGTTGGGTTAATCGACTGCCTCATTAAATTCGATCAATGTTTGAAGGGTTGGCGAGTGATTGAAGAGTAAGCCGCCGCACTGCAATCCTCCGACAGCTGCACCCCAATGGACGAAAGAAGGCGGCTGACCTCGCGAAGAAGAGCGGAGGCAAGTACACGCAGCAGCAGATCGAAGATGCTATGCGCAACAGCGGGAACAGTCAGTACAAGGAAGATATCACTGCAGGTCTGGTCGTTCGAGACCCAAATAGTCCCAATGCATTCTTCGATAAGGACGCGCCGTTCACAACAAGCGATAACGGAACGAGCTTCGTCCAGATCAATCGCGATGGCTTGGCATTGAACCCTTCGCGTGTTGATCCGGACTTGGCTGCGTTCATTCGAGCGAATACCGGAGGGGCCAGTTCTCCTTACTACGATCTCGTTCCAATCAAGCCGACTTACCCTTCGCTGACTCAAGCAGGTAAGAGCGGTGAGCAGCAGTACCAGATGCTGACGGCCAACGGCCAGTCGTTCCGTTTGGCAATTGCTGACTGCCCTGCTGTCAGTTGCCAGAATACTGACAACATCGCTCGATACGGCCTTAGTTCGATAGATCAAATTCAACTTGATGCCTATACGTCAGCGCTGAAGAAGGAACAGGCAAAAGATGCAGTTAAAGGAGTGGTCGCCGTAGGAGTTGCTGTGACCGCTCCGGTGACTGTGACTGGAGCAGTGATAGGCGGTGCTGTGATCGGTGGGGCGTCAAGCGCAAGCGACCAATATATCGATCATGGCGAAGTCGACGGCGGTAAGGTTGCCCGTGACACCGTCATTGGCGGGTAGTTGGTGGAGGAACGGTGCTGGCGGCAGGGGCAATCGGGGTGGTCATCCAGAAAACTGGTAAGACTCTGGACGAATTGGTTGCGGCCAAGATAATTTCTAAATCCGATGCCGATGCGTATCTCGCAGGGAAGGTGCCCACATCTCCGACCGATTTGAAAGCCTCGGTCTCCCCGTCTGGTGATAAGCTGTCCCTTGACAAGGGGGCAGCAGCCAATCCGGAGAATCCATTGCTGGCCGATGCCATGACGCGAAATGGTGATCGGCTCGTGGTAAATCAAGGTAATATTCCTACATGTGGGCACAATTCCTGTGCGATGGTAGGCGACACGCTTGGAGTGCCGGTTGATTTGTATGCGCTGGTGAAGAATTTCCCCCCGAGTAAAGACGGTATTGTTATTGATACGGTCGCAAGCGCCCTCAAGGCTTCTGATATTGCTGCGCAAGCCTATCGCAGGCAAACAGTCCAAGATCTAGCGGAGTTCACAAGCGATGGAGTCCCAGTTATTGTTAGAATCAAGAATGGAACCGGGACATTCTCGCATTTTGTTGTTGTTGACGGCGTCACCGTCCGTGAAGGTGTTGCTGTTGTTGCAATTCGAGATCCGCACGGTCTTCAATACTTTAGTCCAGTGGAGACGTTTAAAAAGTCATTCACTGGAGAAGTCGCCGTTCCAAAGGGGCCAAAGTGAGTAATAAGCTAACGTTGAAGGCGAAGTTTCCTTCCGATTTCCTGACCGTAGAGATGTTGAAATTTTCCTCTCTGCCCTGTATCTGTAAAATTGGCAAAGGCCGATTTCTGATTGAATTCATCGATCCTCTTCCTCAGGTTGTTGGTGAAGTTGAAGAATTTAATTTGTCGGAGATCGATCAACGCGCGCCGGCGGGCGGGGGGGGGTGAATATATTCATTATTCGTTTGCGTTGATCACGCTTCATTCGCTTGGCGATGATTTGTTCTCTATAGAAGATCTTTCTCTGTTCAAGCGTCTTTCACCAGGCTGGTTCCCGATAATGATAAATGGCGATTGGGCATTGCCATTTGGGGGCGATGAACCAAAGGTTCGAGAGGGAACTGCGAATGCAAAGAAAATTGGTCGGAAGGCCGCAAGAAAGCAAGAAATTCTCATGACTGCGCTTAAGGGTAAGGCTGAATAGTCGTTTGATGTGTTTTGCCTGGTTGGTGAAAAATTCTTAAAAGCGAGCGATGAATCACGTGATGCCTGGTCAGCTGAAACTGATGCCCGACTATCACTGTTTTCCGCTTTGAGGCGATTGCGAGAACATTGATCCGGACTCTTTGCCCCTCTCTGAAGAGTTGCGTGCGGACCTGATGACTTGGGCATTGGCATTCGACGCAACGTTGGTGAGGGATGACCCGCTTTCCTCCGGCTTTCCGACTGACGCTGATGAGTTTGAGTTCATGCGCGAAGGACAGCGCTTGAGGGACTGCCTTCAAGCGGAGTTGGGTGCCAGGTCTTGCGTGACATTGGTGGTCTGAGTCGAGAAGCAGGAGAACCTTGTGCGCGTGGGACTCACTGGCGGAAGCACCCTCTTTGAGCTGGGCACCGTCTCCGACATGGTGCTCTTCGACTGCATCCGTCTCCACGCGATTCCAACGACGCCCAAGGCTCACCGGGCGCTGATCGACGATCGCCTCTTCAGGCGTTATCTGCGGTCGAGCGAACTGGACGTCGCCGCGGAGATGCTGCGGCTCGCGAGGGTGAAGTTGTCGACGCTCCCGGTCTCCTCGATCGACTGGGCGCCTGAAGGGCGTATCGAGTCAATGCTGGACCGAGCAGCGGGGGATCTCGCATCGCTCGTCGGGCGCTACTTCGAGGCCTTCGACCGATGCTCGGAGTCGGCGAAGCTATTCCTTGAGACCTTCAACATCGAGCAGCCGGTGAGGGCCATCAGATCGGACACGGCATGGTTCGCTTGGGAGAAGTGCAGGCCATTGGAGGCGTATGAAGCGCTCGACGGTTTGCCGTTCTGGATTGAATGCGGATCAATGGATTGAAACCGGTGTGGGAGCTTGAGCCGGGGAAACGCTGCCGTGTTGCGCCTTTCTCCCCGCATAGACTCCCCCGATGCTCACCGTCCACCACCTCAACAATTCCCGCTCGCAGCGGGTCCTGTGGCTGCTTGAAGAACTTGGGCTCCCGTACGAGATCAAGCACTACCAGCGCGACCCGAAGACGATGCTTGCGCCGCCCGAGCTGCGCGCCGTGCACCCGCTCGGCAAGTCCCCGGTGATCAGCGACGACGGGCTCGTCATCGCCGAATCCGGCGCCATCCTGGAGTACCTCGTCGACCGCTACGGCGAGGGCCGTTTCAAGCCTGCCGTCGGCACGTCCGACGCGCTGCGCTACCGCTACTGGATGCACTACGCCGAGGGCTCGGCGATGCCGCCGCTGCTGCTCAAGCTGGTCTTCGACCGCATCGAGCGCGCGCCCGTGCCGTTCTTCGTGAAGCCGATCGCCAAGGGCATCGCCGCGAAAGCCAAGGCGACCTTCGTGCAGCCGCAGATCGACAACCACATGAACTACCTGGAAGGCGAACTCGGCAAGAGCCCGTGGTTCGCCGGCGCCGAGTTCAGCGCGGCGGACGTGCAGATGAGCTTCCCGCTCGAAGCCGCCGTGCAACGCGGCGGCGCCGCGGCGCGTCAGCCGCGCATCACCGAGTTCCTGCAGCGCATCCACGCGCGGCCCGCTTACCAGCGGGCGCTGGAGCGCGGTGGTCCCTACGCGCTCGTGCCGTCGAAGTGAGCGGTTCGGCGCACGAGGTCCGTGCGCCTGCCCTCAACCCTGCTTCGCCAAGAACGCCGCCACCAACGCATTCGCATGCCCGTGGCCCATCTCGTGTTCCGTCTTCAACAGCGCGACCAGCTCCATGTGCTTCATCGGCCCGGCCGCCTTCAGCACGCCCATCCAGTGATCGATGGGCTGACCGTACTTCTTCTCGATGGACGGGAAGTACGACGCGGGTCCTTTGACTTTCTCTTCGGTGCTCATGAATCGCTCCTGGTTGGCTGGTGATCGTCGGGTCAGTGCCTGACCTCATCCTCACGACGATCGACCCGCGCCGTTTTCGACACGGCGTTCCTCTTCAACCGACCAGCGACCACAGCAACGCCGCATTCGCCCCGGTCACCAGCGCGAAGAGCCCCCAGCTCAGCACCCGCACCACCGGCCCGTTGGCGAATTCGCCCATCACCGCGCGGTCGCCCGTCAGGCGGATCAGCGGCCACATCGCGAAGGGCAGTTGCAGGCTCAGCACCACCTGGCTCGCGACCAGCAGCTGTCCGACCGCCGCCTCGCCGAACCACCACAGGCCGATGAACGCCGGCACCAGTGCCAGGAACCGCGTCGCCAGCCGGCGCTGCCAGCACGGGATCTTCAGCCGGAGGAAGCCCTCCATCAAGACCTGACCCGCGATCGTGCCGGTGAAGGTCGAGCTCTGGCCCGCCGCCAGCAGCGCCACGCCGAACAGCACCGACGCGATGGAGCCGCCCACCAGCGGGTCCAGCAGGTGGTACGCGTCCTGGATCTCCGTCACCTCCGTGTGCCCGTGCGCGTGGAAGGCCGTCGCGGCCAGGATCAGGATCGCCGCGTTCACCATCAAGGCCAGCGTCAGCGACACCAGCGTGTCGATCGTCGACAGCTTGATCGCGTCGCGCTTGGCCGACGCCGTGTTCCCCACGCGCCGCGTCTGCACGATCGACGAGTGCAGGTAGAGGTTGTGCGGCATCACCGTCGCGCCCAGGATGCCGATGGCCAGCAGCAGCGCCTTCGGGTCCTGCACCGCGACGCCGTTGGGCACGAAGCCGCGCGCCACCGCCGCCCAGTCCGGCCCGATCAGGAACAGCTGCACCGCGTAGCAGACGCCGATCGTCATCACCAGGCCGAGGATGATCGCTTCCACCTGCCGGAAGCCCCGGCCCTTCAGCCCAAGCACGATCACCGTGTCCAGCGCCGCGATGCCGACCCCCGCCAGCAGCGACATCCCGAACAGCAGGTGCAGCGCCAGCGCCGTGCCCAGCACCTCGGCCACGTCGCAGGCGACGATGGCGAGCTCGGCCATCACCCACAGCGGCAGGCGCACCGCGGGCCGGTAGCGCTCGCGGCAGGCCTGCGCGAGGTCAAGACCCGACACCAGCCCCAGCCGCAGCGACAAGGTCTGCAGCAGCATCGCCGCCAGGCTCGACGCCAGCACCACCCACAGCAGCGCATGGCCGAAGCGCGAGCCGGCCTCGATGTCCGTGGCCCAGTTGCCCGGGTCCATGTAGCCGACCGAGACCAGCAGCCCCGGCCCCGCGACGCGCAGCAACCGCTTCCACAACGGCGCGCCCTCGCGCAGATCGATCGAGCCGTGGACCTCGGAGGGACAGAACGGGGCGGTGGCGGTGGTGGGCAGGCCGAGCATGGGGCGGATTCTCGGGGCAGAACGCCGCCCGTCTCCTCATCATCACTTTGAAGGATGCCGGTGCGGGGGGGCGCTGTCAGCATGGGTCAACGCAAGGCGCGAGGAGGGGCCATGGCCCAGAGAGACATCAACCAGGCCGGGCTGGATCTGATCAAGGGCTTCGAGGGCATCGTCGACGGCGATCCGGCCACCGTCAATCTCGATCCCTATGCGGATCCCGTCGGCATCTGGACCATCGGCTGGGGCCACGCCATCCGGCAGGGCGGACGCTTCCTGACCGGCGACGGCGACAAGGCCGCGGCCTACGCGCTGTACCCCGGCGGCATCACCGACATCGAGGCGGAGGACCTGCTGCGCGCCGACCTGATGGACGCCTCCCGCGACGTGGAGCACCTCGTCAAGGTGGGCCTCACCGACAACGAATTCGCCGCCCTGGTCAGCTTCACCTTCAACGTCGGCAGCGGCAACCTCGGCGCCTCGACGCTGCTGCGCCTGCTCAACACCGGCGACAAGGGCGCGGCCGCGGAGCAGTTCGGGCGCTGGGTCCTCGCCAAGGGCGTCGTCCTCAACGGGCTCAAGCGGCGCCGCGCGGCGGAGCGCGAGCTCTTCCTCACGCCATGAGCGCAGCCAGCCCCATGAACCCGGACCGCCTCATGCCCGCACCCCGCCACCTCCTTGCGAGACGCCCATGACCGTCAAGTTGTCCTCCCATGCGAAGGTGCTGCTCGTCACCGTCGTCGTCCTCGGCGCGATCGTTGCCACCTTCGTCGGACTGAGCCCCGGCGCGCGCGCCTCGCGGCTCGCCGACACGCGCATCAACGAGCAATTCTCCTTTCCACGCCTCACCGAGCCGACCTGCGACCAGATCCCGTCGCCCACCGCCATGGCCTTGTGGATCGAGGGCATGGACACCGGCATCAAGGCCGTCGGCTGCGAGGACAACCCGCCGGTCGCGCGCTTCGACTTCCGCCACGTGCGCCCGCCCGGCCAGTCCGTCGAGGTGGACCGCGCCGTCTGGGGACTGATCCTCGGACATCCGCTGCGCACCGTCGCCGAGCCCCGTACCCTGGCCTACAAGATCGTCCTGACCCCCGAGGGCGGCGCCCCCCGGCGCATCACGCAGCCGGGCAGCCAGTTCAGCTTCGTCATCTTCGAGTGGTGGGCGCCGCTGGCGCTGGTCGTCGTGCTGCTCGTCTGGGGGCTCATCGTCTACCTCGCCGGACACTCGGCCCTGCTGCGCGACGTCGGTCAGGCCGACCTGCCGCTGGAGCGCCGGACCTTCAGTCTGGCGAAGACGCAGTTCGCCTGGTGGTTCGCCATCGTCTTCGCGTCCTTCGTGTTCCTGTGGCTGGTCACCGGGCAACTGCCGAGCGTGAGCCCGCAGGCCCTCGCGCTGATGGGGATCTCGGGCGCGACCACCGTCGTGGCCGTCGGCATCTCGAACGGCCGCGAGGTCGCCCCCGGCCGCGAGGGCGTGTTCTTCCACGACATCCTGGCCGATGCCGGCGGCGTCGCCATCCAGCGCCTGCAGATGGTCGTCATGACCGCGGCGCTGGGGATCATGTTCCTGATCGAGGTCGCGACCGAACTCGCGATGCCCGAGTTCGACGGCTCGCTGCTGACGCTCATGGGGCTGAGCGCCGGCGCCTACGTCGGCATGAAGGTGCCCGAAGACCTGTCCGGCAAGGCCGGCGCCGCCGAGGACGGCCCGGCCGCCGATCCGAAATCCGGCTACACGCCGACCCCCTGATCGTCCGGAGAAGGAGCTCCCCATGCGTCGCGACATCCTGCCCATCGGCATCGCCGCCGTCCTGACCGCCGGCTGCGCCGGCAATCCGATCGTCGACATCGACGCGCCCGGCTTCAGGGTCGCGACCACCAAGGAAAGCGGCAAGGAGATCGACACGCTGCCCAAGGCGCAGCAGTTCGCCAACCTGGTCCGGGCCACCTACCAGGAGGCCATCCGCGACCAGTCCGCGCAGGCCCAGGCGTCGTTCTCGGGCCTGCTCTGGCTGGGCGCCGGCATCCTCGGCATCGCCGCCGGCCATCCGCACCGCGACGCGATCCTGGTGCCGTCCCTCGTCGGCGGCACCTTGCTCGGGCAGTCCCGCATCCAGCTCGATGCCCGCCGCGTCCAGGTCTGGAACGAAGGCATCCGGGCGATCGATTGCGCGAAGGATGCGTCCCTGCCGCTGGAGATCAGCGCGAAACGGTACGCGGAGATCGACGCGAGGCAGGAGGTCCTCGGCCAGCAGATGGACCGCACCGAGCGGGCCGCGCAGGCGCTGCGCGACCTGGTGGCCAAGGCCATCGCCGACAAGGCCTCGGTGCCCATCACCAGCGGCGCGGAAACCCTGCTCGCCCAGTCGGCCGTGGCCATCAAGGACGCGTCGACGATGCGCGGCAGCGCGCTGACCTTGCTCGACGCCCTCAGCGGCAAGGAACTGAGGCAGGCCGTCTACCGCATCGCGCAGGCGGTGAACAAGGCGATGGAATCGCTGCTGGTGAATCCCGAAGCCGCGATGGACGCGGGACTGAAGGGCTACAAGGACTTCGCCGCGTCGATCGCCCAGGGCGGCGAAGCCATCGCGGGCAAGGCGGCCACGGCCGAGTACACGCCGGACGCCAAGCGGTCGGTGGCCCAAGGCGACAACGCCAGCGACATCGACGCGGCGGCTCGGACCCTGGCCAATGAAATGGTCGCGCTGGAAGCCGCCCGCGTGGCGGTCTCGGGCGTGCTATCCACCGTCGATGTCTCGGGCGTGCCCAAGGCGCTGAAGAAGTGCGGCGTGACCGACGTCGTCGCGGCGATGGCGCTGGCGCCGCGCGAGCTCGAGTTCGTGCTCAAGGGCGCCGTCACCGGTCAGCGCATCCACGTCACCGGCGGCTCGCCGCCCTATCGCTTCGAAGCCCAGGAGGAGGGCAGCGCCGACCTGCTGCTGCTGGTCGATACCGGCAACACGGACAGCCGCTCGGTCCGGTTGACCCCGGCCACCACGGCGGGGACCTATCACTTCCGGGTGTCGGACACGAGCGCGATCAGGCAGACGCAGTGGCTCGTGGTGCGGGTCAGGGAGGCCGCCGCGTCCGCGCCGGCCGAGGATCCGAAAAAGAAGGGGACCGTCACCGCGCCGCCTCCGCCCGCACCCCCACCGAAGAAGCCCGACCCGGCCGCGTCGGCGCCCGCTCCCGCTCCCGCTCCCGTGGGCGCGGCCTCGGTCGTGGTGGTCGCACCGCCGGCGCCGCCGGCCTCCGACGCCGAAGCGAAGAAGGCCCAGGGCGCTCGTGTCGATGCCGCCTGGCGCGCGCTCGACGCGTCGCTGAAGGCCGGTGGCGGCCTCAAGGGCACAGTGGCCGGCACCCAGTTCAGGGTGGCCTCGACCGAATTCGCCACCGCCAGGTTCTTCGTGACCCTCAAGTGCGATCCGATGCCCGCGCAGGGACTGCCCGTCAAGGACGTGCGCAGCCTCCTGACGGCGGCGAACAAGGACGCCGTCAAGTCGCTGGTCGCCGACAAGGCCCTGTCGCCGGACTTCACGCAGATCGACCTCACGCGCAGCGCGCCCTGCGTCAAATCGTGACCCCGTCCGATCGCAGCCGGCGGTCGCCCGTGCCGCCGGCCCGTCAGACCTGGGCCGCCCGCATGCGCGCGCAGGCCCTGCGGATGGACGAGGCCCTGCTGGCCGAAGCCAGGACCAACACCGAGGCGGCCGCGAAGGACGTCGCCTTCCTGTTCGGCCTGGCGCGCGAGATCTGCCTGACGCGCGCGCCGGAACTGCTGGGCGCGCATCGGGACGTGGTGTCCCTGGCCCCCGGCTTCCGGCAGCGCGGCGACGGCGCGAGCTGGTCCGTCACCAGCGACGTCTGCATCGTGCTGGTGGTGCGGGAGAAGCGCGCCTTGCCCGCAGACTCGCCGGCGCGCCTGCCGCGGTGGCTGGTGACCTTCGCCGATCGCGGCGCAGGCCGGGTGCCTTTCGCGATGCCGATCGACGTGCAGGACAGCGGGTCCTACCACCGCAGCGTGCCGCACGGCGATCGGCGCGTCAGCGTGCACCACGCGGGTCACGCGATGCCCGAGCGGGGCAGCTTCGCATGCCTGGTCCGGCTGTCGGAGCCCGGCGGCGTGCGCGACTGCCTGCTGAGCGCGCAACACGTGTTCTCGCCGTCGCCGGACGGTGACACCGGCGCGGTGTTCGGCGGCCTCGAGGTGAAGGAATTCGTCACTGGATCCACCCTCGCGCGCACGCTGGAGGTCGGAGGGCTGATCGATGGCGACGAGGCGTCTACCCAGCCCAGCTTCGACGTGCAGCTGGCGGAGATCCTCGACCCGGCGGCGGTGGCGCGGCTCGCGGCCTTGGGACGCTTCGACCCCGTCCACCCCTGGGTGCGCTCCGTGGAAGAGCTGCTGATCCTGGACCGCGACCACTGGTTCGAACTGCTGTCGCCGCGCGAGGGCGTGGGGTCGATACGCGTGACCGTGAGCGTCACGCCGCATCTTCCGGTGCCCTTGCCCTATGAACTGGCCGGCACCCCGCGCAACGTGGTCCGCACGCTGTACCAGACGGAGCTGATCGGCTTCGAGGCGATCGATGCCCAGGGCTCGCGCCCGGGCGACAGCGGCAGCCCCATCGTGCTGGTCGGCGCGGACGGCCGCATGACGCTGGTGGCCATGCACATCGCCGGCGACGACGGCCTGGCCTGGGCCATTCCCGCGTGGCGGCTCTTCGACCTGTCGAACTGGCTGCCGCTGCCCGCCGGGGCGACCCTCGCGCCGATGGATGCGCGCTGATCGCCGGATCGCCTCACCACCTGAGCGCCTGACCGCCTGACCGCCTGTGGGGGACCGCCGGATCGCCGGACCGTTATAGTCCCGCCTCCTTCGCAGTTCCCGCCTTTGCGTCGCGACCCATGCCCCTGGCCGACCTCCGCGCGGCGATAGCCGCCGAGCTGGCCGCGACGCCCGAGTTCTACGATTTCCGCGTGCTCCGCAGCACGGCCGACGGCGCGCTCTGGCGCGTGACGCTCGAGCCCGACTACGTCTACGCCGAAGGCCAGCGGCCGGGGCAGGCGTCCGCGCACACGCTGCTCGACGAGCGACTCGAAGGCGCGTCCGCGTGGTGGGGCGCGCCGACCAAGGGCAGCGCGACCGTGCGCGCCGTCGTCGTCGAGGACGACCAGCTCGTGCTGCAGAACGCCAGCGCCCCGCCGCCGGGCGAGGGTCATCTCTTGCGCCTCTACCCGCCGCGTTTCTTGAACGCTATCGCCGATGCCTGGCGCGACGACGCCTGGGCGCGCCGCGCCGCCGACTGCTGGCCGGGACTCTCGAGGCCGAGACCGAGGCCCGACGCGCCCGCGCTCGACGGCTCGCCGTTCCGATGGCTGCGGCCGGCGCAGCGCGAGGCGCTGAAGCTCGTCGGCTTCCACGACGCCTTCCTGTGGGGCCCGCCCGGCACCGGCAAGACGACGACGCTCGGCGTGCTGCTCGCCGAATACCTCGACCGCCGACCCGCCGCGCGCGTGCTGTTGCTCTCGACGACCAACCATGCCGTGGACCTCGCGACGATCGCCGTCGACAAGGCGCTGCAGAAGGGCCGTCGCGAGCCTCTGCGTCCGACGGTCCAGCGCCTCGGCTCGCGCTTCGATGCCGATGCCTACGAGGGACGCGGGCATCTGATCCCGTCCTCGGGCACACCGTCGCCGCAAGTGCTGGAGCGATGCCGACTCGCCACGATGACGACGACACGCGCCGCCTTCACGCTGAAGACGCTGCGCGAGCTCTCGCCCGATGGCGAGCCGCCGTTCGACCTCGTCGTCTTCGACGAAGCCAGCCAGGTGAGCCTGGCCCACGCGCTGGCGCTGATGCCGCTGGGACGCGCGCGGCTCTTCGCGGGCGATCCGCAGCAGCTCTCGCCGGTCCTGCGCAGCGAGGACCGCTTGGCGCGACAGTGGCTCGGACGCTCGCCGTTCGCGGCGATGCCGCGCGGCGGACGGAGCGGACGGAGCGGACGGAGCGGACAGAGCGGACAGAGCGGACAGAGCGGGGAAAGTGGGCAAGTCGGGCAAGCTGAGCAGAGCGGCCAGGGCAGGGGACCGGTGGCGATGCTCAACGAGCAGTCCCGCATGGCCGCGCCGATCGGGGCGCTCGTCAGCGACCTGTTCTACGACGGCGCGCTGCGCGTCGCCGCGGATGCGCTGGCATCGGAGGCGTGGCACCAGGCGCGCGCCCGGGCGCTCGGCGATATTCCCGCAGACGTCCACGTGAAGGTGCATCGCATCACGCGCGAGGGCTTCTGGTCCGCGAAGGATCGCGGTCCGATCCGGCGCGAGTCCGCCGATGCCATCGCGGGCCTGATCGCGCAGGCGCTCGCCAGCGGCGACTGGGCGCCGCACGAGCTCATCGTGCTGACGCCGTTCCGCGCGCAGCGGGCGCTGATCCGGCAGCGGATGGATGCGCTCGGCGTCGATGAGCGCGTGAGAGTCAGTACCGTCCACCGCGCGCAGGGCAGCGAGGCCCCGGTGGTGTTCTTCGACCCCGGCCGACGGCACGCAGCCCTTCTTGAAGACGGAAGAGGCGCGCCGGCTGCTCAACGTCGCGCTGAGCCGCGCGCAGGCGAAGGTGGTGATCTGCCTCTCGTCGGCGGACCTGACCAACGAGGTGCTCGCGCCGATCGTCCATCGCATGCGCCTGGCCGGCGATCCGCGCGAGGCGGTGCCGCTGCTGACGCTGGCGAAGGCGCCGGACTTCCCGTTCAACACGCGCGGGTTGCGCGTGGCCGCAGGGCGCTTGGTCGGCGAGGTCGACCGCATCGCGCCCGACGGCGCGCGCTTCTGGATCATCAACGAGCGCAGCGGCAACGAGGTCGTGATCGACGCCGAGTTCTGGCGCCAGAAGTAGGCGCTGGAAAGGCCCATCGCCGCTCGGCCTCGCCACTTGGCCATCCCTTCGGGCGCCAGAAATGGGCGCCACAAAAGCAAACGCCCCGCGGAGCGGGGCGTTCCTGGGCGAGGGCGGCGCCGGTGGGCGTCGCCGTTCAGCCTGCGATCAGACCGGCACGCGGCGCAGCATTTCCACGCCGACGTCGCCGTTGGCGACTTCGCGCAGCGCGGTCACGCCGGGCTTGTTCTTCGACTCCAGCTTCGGCGCGTGGCCTTGGCTCAGCATGCGGGCGCGGTAGGTCGCGGCAAGCACCAGCTGGAAGCGGTTCGGGATCTTGGTCAGGCAGTCTTCGACAGTGATGCGGGCCATGCTGGTTCCTGAAAGTCGGGGTTATTCGGTAACGTCGTCGATGAGGTCGAGCGCGCGGAAGACGGTCGACCGGTTACGGCGTTGGGTCGCGTATTTTAGCCGCTGCGCCTGGACAATCGACTTCAGGTCGAAAATCGCCGTCTCGAACACGGCATTGATGACCACGAAATCGAAGTGTTTCGCCTGCGCGACCTCTTCGCGCGCGGTCTTCATCCGCTTGGCGATCACCTCGTCCGCGGTGTCGCCGCGGCGGATCAGGCGCTGCTTCAGTTCCTCCCAGCTCGGCGGCAGGATGAAGATCAGCACCGCGTGCGGGAACAGCTGCTTGATCTGCAGCGCGCCCTGGTAATCGATCTCCAGCACGACGTCGTCGCCATGCGCGAGCCGCGCCTCGATCGCCGCGCGCGAGGTGCCGTACAGGTTGTCGTGGACATGCGCCCATTCGAAGAACTCGCCGCGGTCGATCATCCCGCGGAACGCTTCCTCCGTGACGAACAGGTATTCGCGGCCATGCTGCTCCTGCCCGCGGGGATCGCGCGAGGTGTGGGAGACGGAGACGCTCAGCTTGGCGTCCAGCTCCAGCAGCGCCTTCACGAGACTGGATTTGCCCGCGCCGCTCGGCGCGGCGACGACGAAGAGATTGCCCGGATATTCCATCCCTAGATTTTAGGGGGCTTCAGCGACCTCCAGCGACCAGCCAGGCCTGCCAGCGGTGCGCCACGTCCACGTCGCCGGCTCCGGCGCCCTGTGGGTCCGGATCCCCCAGCCGGGCCGTCAAGACCTGCCACGCGGGCTTGCCGCGCGCCTGCAGCAGCACGTCGCGCACGACCAGCGCCGCCCTTGTCCGCGTGAGCGCGTCGGGCGAGTCCAGCAGCGGCGTCACCGCCGGCAAGGCGGCTTCGCCTCTCTGGACCAGCATGAACACCGCGACCGTGTACGGACCGTGCAGCTCGTCCGGCAGGTCGTTGATCGTGCGCGCCAGCGCCTCCGTGGCGCGCGGATCGTTCAGGCGGGCCAGGCCTTGCGCGCCCCGTCCCCGCACGAGCGGGTCCGCATCGGCGAGCAGTCCCGCCAGCGCATCGGCGGATCCGGGATCGGCGATCTCGGCCAGCGCCTGGGCGATCTGCGCACGCGTCGTTGCGCAGGCCTGGGGCAACGCGGCCACGAGCGCCGCCGTGGCCGCCGCCCCTTGACCCACCAGCGCAGCGAGCGCCAGTGCCCGCGCGTTCGGATCAGCCGCGTCCAGCTGGGTCACCAGGTCGTGCGGCGGTGTGCGGTTCGAGGGCTGGGTCATGTCAGGGTCCCGCAGGGGCCGGCACGGGCACCGGGGCGGCGCCCGGCGGTGCGGTGTCGGTGAAGGTGAGCAGCACCCGCCGGTTCATCTGCCGGTTGGCGTCGCGCGACTGGTCGGCGCCGACGGCCGGATTGCCGCCCTGGTCGCCGGTGCCGGCATCGGCGGTGGCCGCGGTGGAGGCGCCGTGGGTGATGACGATGCCGTCGATGCGCGCCGCATCGATGCCGCGCGCGAGCAGGCCGGCCTCGACCGACGCCGCGCGTCGCCCGGACAGGTCCACGTTGTACTGGCTGGCCCCGCCGACCTGGTCCGCGAAACCCTCCAGCGACACGTGCACCGTGGGGTTGCGGGTCATGTACGCGAGGAACGCGTCGATCTTGCCGGCCTCGGCGGGCGTGAGCACGTCGCTGTCGAAGTCGAAGTAGAAGGTCACCGGCTCGTGCACGTAGAAATCGCGGTGGCGCTCGAGCGCTTCGTCGAAGGTCGCGGACGTCCCCCCGACGGCGACCGCCCGTTCGTTCTGGACGACGCCGGCGCGGACCTGGAAGCCCCAGTTCAGCGAGCCGTAGACGACGCCGGTGTCCTCGCTGCGGGCCACGGTCTCGAAGGAGAAATCCCGGTTGTTGGGACCGGTCGTGCCCGGCGCATCGAACATCTGCGCCGAGCGGATGTCCGCCGGATCGCTCGAACGCTTGAAGCCGGTCTGCTGCGCGCCGCCGCCCGGTCCGAACGGATAGTTCGGCGACAGCGCGCTGCCCGGGGCCGCGGCCGCGCCGCCGCCGAAGGGCTGGTGGAGCGCGTCGATGAAGAAGCCGCCTTCGACGCCGCGTGTCGTGTCCTCCTGCGTGCGCAGCCCGGGATCGCCGAGCGCGCCGCGCGGCGCCTGCAGCGCCCCCATCGTGGCGATGGCGACGTCGGCGCCGGCATCGGTGTCGCGGACGACCTGGACCAGGGAGATGACGTTGGCGTTCGGCGCGTCCACGTCCGGGATGAAGCGGATGGTGCCGCTCATGCCGCTGGGCGTGGGCGGGGTGTTGGTGACGCCTTGCTGGGTCGCCATGCCGATCTCGAAGCCGCCCAGCGGCACGGGCATGCTCTGCATCAGGTCGCGCTGGATCAGCGGCGGACCGCCGCGCGCGCTGATGCCTCCGGTGACGCCCGCGCCGGTCGCGCCGCCGCCCTGCTGCACGGTGTGCGTCAGCTCGTGCGCCATCAGGTCGCGGTCCTGCGGGCCGTGGCCGGCACCGAAGTAGATGTCGCCGCCCAGCGTGAAGGCGCGCGAGCCGAGGTCGCGGTTCAGCGAGGCGGCCTGGCTGCCGCTGTGCAGGCGCACGTGGCCCAGGTCCATGCCGAAGTGGGGCTCCATCGCGGCGCGCGTGGCCGTGTCCAGCGGCCGGCCGTCCGAGGGCAGGGCGGACAGGGCGGGCGCGGAGGTGCCGCGAGGGGCCTCGGCGGGAGCTGCAGCGGAAGAAGCCGCAGAAGAAGCCGCAGAAGAAGCCGCAGAAGAAGCAGCAGAAGCAGCGGCAGAAGAAGCCGCAGGAGAAGCGGACTCGCGCACGCGATCGGCCATGCGATCGGCCTCGCGCTCGAAGCTGTCGCGCGGCCGGCCCAGGGCGACGGTGCCGCCCGGCACGGGCGGACGGCGGCCTGCTGCAGGAAGCGCGGCGTGCCGGCCTTCGGGGATCGGCGGCCGCCGGCCGGTTCGCCGCCGCGGCGCGCGGCGGCGCCGGCGGCATGGGTCTTGTAGGTCATGGCTCCTCCTGTTGCGAGCTCGCGCGCCGGCGCCGCCACCACGACACGAGCGCCACCGCGACCAGCGCGAGGTAGGCCCAGCCGAGCCACGGCACCAGCCCTTGCGAGATCCACGCCGGCACCGGCCGGTCGCGCCCGGTCCACCAGCCGGCGAGCGCGATCGCCACGATCACGGCGATCGCGAGCACCCAGCGCGCCACCGGCGTCAGCAGGCGGAACAGGTCGACGCGACGGCGGGGCGGGTGTTCAGGCATGAAGGTCCTCGGTCCGTGGGCAGGGGCAGGTCAGAAGGCCTGCGAAAGGCGGAAGAACTCCGACGTCGGCTCGACGGCGCCGAGGTTGACGTCGGCACACCGGGGCGGGGCCGGATGTTGAAGCGCGGTTGCAGGCGATAGGTGCTCGTGGGTGGCAGTGTCGTGCCGTGCGGGATGGCGGCGCCGCGGGCTTCCACGATCCCGCCGTTGCGCGCCAGCAGCGGATAGCCCGCGAGCTGGTTCTCGGTGAATGGTGCGCTTGCGCTGAGCTTGGAGTCAAACGCGATCAGGCGACCGTCGAGCCGGCTGCTGCCGAGGTTGTCGGCGATGAAGAAGAAGTCCGCCGGTTGCCCGTTGTCCAGCAGGGGGCGGATGCGCACCTGGCGCGAGACCCCGTCGAAGTTGTCGGCGAGGAACTCGTTGCCCATGTACTCCGCCGTCCGGCCATAGGAGCCGCTGCCTTCGACCGCGCTCGCGCGGGCGCTCCAGCCTGGATCGTCCCGGCGCAGCCGCGAGGCCCCCATTTCCTCGCGCCCGGCGATCTCGGGCGAGGCGGTCGCTTCGCGGTGCATGGAGAGCACGTCGTCCGCCGCGCCGCCGCCGGGCAGTTCCGGACCGGCGCGCAGGCGGGCGACCACGTCGCGCTCATTGGCCGCGCCCTTGAACAGCGCCTGACGCTGTTCCGGCGTGTGGAATCCGAATTCGTCGAGCACCTCGTCCATCGTCTTGCCTTCCGCGGACACGCGGGCGGCGAAGGCATCCCGCACGCCCTGCTCCGCCGGGGTGAAGCAGTCCGGGCACGGGATCGGCAAGGCGCCATTCGAGCGCCGCACGCAGCCGCCGCCCGGCAGCTCGACGATCTCGTGCTCGCCCAGCGTGGCACGCTGGTTCGGCGGCTGGCCTTCGACGAGATTGGGATGCTCGTCCACGAAGGCCACTTCGTTGGCCGCCTCGCGCGGCGTGATCTGGTCGCTCTCCATCCGCGAGCTGCGCGACACCGATGCGTCCCGCTCCGCGCCGGTCGCGGGCGGCGTGTCCTCGACGCGCGCGCGGCTCTCGGACGCGGAGGGCATGGCCTCGTCGGAGGCGGCGGGAACAGCGTCGTCCGCGGCCGAGGGAACCGCGTCGTCCGCGGCGGCCGGCACCGGCTCGTCGACGGCGCCCGGCGCATGGACGTCGTCCGCGGCGCCGGCCACGCGCGCCTCGCCCGCCAGCGCGCCACCGGGTGCGCGCGCCTCGGCCCACACCGCGGCGCGGGCCTCGGCCGACGCGTTGCGGGCCATGCCGAGGTTGGCGATGTCGTCGCCGACGATGAAGCTGCGCGAGAAGCGGCTGCCGAAGTACTCGCGCGTGCCGGACCACGCGCCGCGCACACCGCGCCCGACGCTGCCCGGCAGACCGCGCACGCCGCGCGCCACGGCGCCCGGCAGGGCCCGCGCACCGCGCGCCACCGCGCCGGGCAGGGCCCGTGCGCCTCGCGCCACGGCGCCGGGCAGCGCGCGCACGCCGCGGCCGGCCGCGCCGAGGCCACGCCCGACCGCGCGTCCCGCCGCCACGGTGCCGCGCGCGATGCCGCGCCCCGCGGCCACGGTGCCGCGGCCGATCGCCCGGCCGGTCGCGACGGCGCCGCGACCGATGGCACGCCCCGTCGCCAGCGCCCCACGCCCGATCGCGCCCGGTGCCGCGCGCGCGCCGCGCGCCAAGGCACCCGGCAAGGCGCGCACGCCGCGGGCCGCCGCGGCCGGCAGCGCGCGCAGGCCGCGTCCCGCCGCGCCGAGCGCCGCCCGTCCGCCGACGCCGGCCCGCGCGCCCATCTGCGCGGCGTAGCGCACGCCGCCGCCCGCCGCGCGGATCTCCGACGCCGCCGCCCGGCCGCCGAGCTGCCCCGCCTTGGCCATGCCCATCTGCATCAGCACGTTGCCGGCGTCGCTGACGTTCTCCGTCATCTGGTCGGCCTCGGACTGCAGCTCCGCCGCGGTCTGCGCGCAGGCCGCGTCGATGAGGTTCTTGATGAACACCAGCGCCTGCAGCACCAGCGCCACCTTGCCCACGGCGATGGTCCAGCCGCCGACCGTCGTGAGCACCGTGGTGCAGAACGCGATCACCGGGCGGTCACCGGCGCCGCCGTCCCGAAGGACAGGATGGTGATCGCCGTCATGATCGCGATGATCACGCCCGCCAGCGCGGTGATCGAGCCCAGCACGATCGTCAGGCCGGTGGCGATGTCGGCCGCCGACTTCAGCAGGTTGCCCAGCGGATCGCGCCGCCACTGCTCCGCGCTGAGCAGGTTGGCCCCGCCGGACAGCATCATCCCCAGCCCGCTGACCACGCCCATCATCGGCCCGCGCGGGTCGATCAGGCCCAGCGCGAGGTGGCCGAAACCGGGCCACTGGATGTTGCCCACCGAGCCGAACAGGTTGCGGCCGGTCTGCCGCAGCGCCCAGCCCATGCGGTCGGTCGCGCTCATGGCGGCGAAGCCGCCCTCGGTCTGGCTCTCGATGTCCGCGATCTGCGCGGCGCGGCGCTCGGCGGCGGCCTGCTGCGCCTGCTGGCGCGCCTCCTCGTTGGGCGGCTCCACGCCGGTCAGCCAACTGGGCAGGGCGCCCGACACCGCGCCGGCCGCATCGACGCGCTCGCGTTCCGGCGCCGCGGGCGCGGCCGGTGCCGCCGCGGCGATGGGACCCCCGTCCGCGGCGCCGCCGGACGCATCGGCGCCACCGTCGCTGCTCCCCTCGGCCGCCATCGCGCCGGCATCGCCGGCGTCGCCCGCATCAGCTCCAGCGCCGGCATCGCCTTGCGGCGACGGCGCGTCCGGTCCGGCGCTCGCGTCGGCCTCCGGCGCTGCTCCTGCATCACCGGCAGCGCCGCCTGCGGCACTGTCCGCTGCACCACCGTCGCCGGCTGGCGCCTGTGGAGGCGGTGAAGGCGGAGGTGGCGGCGTCTCGACATCTCCGCTGTCCGCGGGTGTGCGCTGCACCAGCTGATCGCCGCCATCGAGCGGCGCGGCGTCGATCGATTCGGTCTCCATCGGCGGCTCGACCTCTGCCGCTTCGGGCTCGTCGCCCGAGGCCTCTTCTTCCGAGACCTCTTCGCCAAGGGCTTCCTCGCCATAGAGTTCGACGACCTTCTCGCGGGTCCACGGTTCCGGCGCCGGGACCGCCGCCATGTTGGCGGCGTAGTCGCCCTGCACCGTCTGCAGGCGCGATTCGAGCTCGTTCGAGGTCTCCGCCAGCGCCGCGCCGCGGTCGTCGATCGCGGCGGCCTGGCCGGTGTGCTCGTCGGGCGCGCTCGCCAGCGACTCCATCTCGCCGCGCGCCGCGCCCGTCTGCTCGCCCATCGTGCCGAGCTTGTCGCTGGTGGCCGCCAGCGTCTGGTCCATGCCCTCCAGCCGGCTCTGCGTGACCGCGTTCTGCTGCTGCGCCTGCGCGGCGTCCTGACCCAGCGTGCCGGCCTTGGTGCGCGTCTGCGTGACGGCGTCGTCAGTCGTGCCGATGTCGCTGCCGGCCTGGTTCATCGCGCCGCCCTGTTCGCGCGCGTTGGCCGCGGCCTCGGCGTCGTCGGGCGTGTTGGCGGCGTTCTCGGCCGCCAGGCCGGAGGCCTCGCTGGCCATCGGTCCGGATTCGGCCTTGCCTTCGTCCGCCTTGGACTCGAAGTTCGGCGCCTCGGCCGCGACCGTCGCGGCCTTCTCCTGCGACACGCCCAGTCCCTGCCGCGCCTGACCGAGCAGCTCCTGCCGGAAGGCCAGGTGCTCGCGCGACTTCGAGACGCCCATCTCGGCCTGCATGACGCCGCCGCGCACCAGCGCCAGATTGCCGCGCAGGGTGGTGGCGTTGCGCCGTTCCTCGGTGGCGAAGGAACGGATGCGGCCGCTCTGCTCGCGCAGGCTCTGCGCCTGTGCCGCGAGGCCGGCGACCTGCTCGTCGGCGGCGGGATCGGCGGGCAACGGCCCACCGCCCGCATCGGTGGGCGCGCTGACCGCGGCGGGCACGGTCACCGGCATCTCGGGCGCCGGCATCGCGGTCCCCGCCGCGGTCCCGAAGGCGGCCTGCGCCTGTCCCGCACCGCCGTCCGCGAGACCGCCCGCCGCGCCCTTGCCGCCGCCTTTCCCGCCGGCCGCGGGCGGTCCGTCCGCCTCCACCAGCGGATCGGCGGGGGCGTCCGCGGCCTGCTCCGTCTGGGCGGCGGCCTCCTCGACCTTCGGCGCCTCCTGCGCCGGCCGGTCCACCGACGGCTTGGCCTGAGGCTCCAGCTTGCCGCGTTCCTGCGCCAGTTCGCCGCGGTCCACGCCGCCGGCCGCGCTGCGCGCCGTGTGCGCCCGCGCCGCCGCGTCCCCGGTCGGCTGCTCGTCCTCGTGGCCCTCGCTGGCCGCGCTGATCTTTCCCCTGCATCCGCGACAGCACGCCGCCGCCGTCCTCCGGGTGGCGGTAGTCGGCGGGCGCGCGCTGCACCGCCTCCGGACGGGCGCGGCCGCTGCCCTGCTGCATCACGTGCGCGACCTCGTGCGCCATCAGCGGCAGGTCGTCCGCGCGCTGCTGCGGACCGAGCCAGATGTGCTCGCCGTGGGTGAAGGCCTTTGCGTTCAGCGCCTTCGCCATGCCGTCGGCGGCGGGGCCGGCGTGCACGCGCACGTCGCCGAGATCCGCGCCGAGCGAGGACTCCAGCCGCGTGCGCACGCCCGCCTGCAGCGGGCTGCCGGCGTCGGGCGCCTGCGGCAATGCCGCGGCGCCGGGCGCTTCGTCCGCCGTGTCGGCCCCGCTGCCGGAGCTGCTGCCCGTGCCGCTGCGTTGCACGAGCGCGTCGTCGAGCGGCGTCTCTGCTTCGGCGGCGCATTCCGCGCAGAGCCTCTGGACGACGGGCGTCTCGCCTGAGACGGTGAATGCGCCGGGCGCGCCCGATGCACCCGATGCACCTGATGCACTCGATGCACTCGATGCACCCGATGCGCTTGATGCGCTTGATGCGCCAGCAGCCCCGGACGCAGCGGGCAGTCCGGGCACGTTCACCGCTTCGTTGCGCATCACCGCGTCGGCGACGGCATCGGCCTCGCGCTCGAAGGGATCGTCCTGCCGTCCGATCGTGAGCTTGGGCTGGACGCCGCAGCCCGGACCGGACGCGCCGTGGCGGGCGAGGAAGCGCGGCAGTCCGGCGGCCGCCGACTCGCCCGCCGCGCAATCGCAGTGCGAGGCGCCGCGATGACCGGCCGACGTCGGCGCGACAGCCTGGGTCCTGGCCTGAGGCGCCGCCGTGTTCATGGCCCCTCCGGCGCGGCTCCGTCGGACGCGAGCACCCGCAGCGCGGCGGGCAGCGGCTTGCCGAGCTTGCCGTACTCCGCGACCAGCGCCGGCAGCAGATCCGCCGCGCCGACCGGCCCGCCGTGCGTGCGCGCCGCGGCGGCCAGCACCACGTTGCGGACATGGCCGCCGGCCAGCTCGCACCCGGCCGCCAGCTGGTTCACCGTGCCGCCGTCCAGCCGGTGCCCGTCGCCGAGATGCGCCAGCCACAGCGCGCGGCGCTCCTTGGGCCCGGGCGGCGGGAACTCGACGATCACGTCCAGCCGCCGCGTGAAGGCCGAATCGAAACGCGCGCGGCTGTTGCTGGTGAGCACGGCGATGCCCGCATAGGACTCGATCCGCGAGAGCAGGTAGTTGGTCTGCGCGTTGGCGAAGCGGTCGTTGGAATCCTTCACGTCGGTGCGTTTGCCGAAGAGCGAATCGGCCTCGTCGAACATCAGCACCACCTCGGCGTGTTCGGCGCGGGCGAACAGCTGGGCGAGGTTCTTCTCGGTCTCGCCGATGTACTTGCTGGTCACCGAGGCCAGGTCGACGCGGTACAGCGGCAGGCCCAGCCGCGTCGCGAGCCAGCCGACGGCCAGCGACTTGCCGGTGCCCGACGGCCCGACGAACAGCCCCCGCACCCCGGTGCGGAAGCGCGCGCGCATCGCCGGACCGAGGCCCCGGGCGGCGGTGTCGCGCGCCAGGCATCGGTCGGCGAAGGCGTCGAGCTCGGCGCGCAGCGGCGCGGGCAGGACCAGCGCCTCGTCCGGCACGGGGTCGGCGAGCAGTTCGGCCAGGGCGCCGAGGTCGCCGGCGCTGCCGCCTCGCGCGGCCTGCACGACGTGGGCGGGGGTGACGGTCTCGGCGCCGGCGGCTTGCGCCTCGAAGCGCGCCGCGCGGCCGAGTTCCGCGATGCGGCCCGCCGCGTGGCAGTGCCGGTGCCCCAGCGCCTGGGCGAAGCCGGCATCGCCCAGCGCGTCGAGCCAGAGCGCGCTGCGTTCTTCCGCCGGCGGAATCGGGACGGACCAGCCGGGGGCGGTGTCGCCGTTGAACTCGATGCTGCCGTCCGGGCCGGCGGCGACGAGCAGCGGCCCGTGCCAGCCGGGGATCGCGGCCACGCGGCGGCGTTCGCCGGGGGCGAGTTCGAGGCTCACGACCGGGACCGCCGCGGCGAGCCAGAGCCATGGGCCGAGGCCTTCGGGGACGTCGCCCTCGATGAACACGGCGCGGGCGCGCAACTGGCGGGCGACCTCGGCGGCGGCGGCCTGCGCCTCCTTCGGATGGCCGCTGCGCACGACGAGCACCGCGCTCGCGCCGCGGCCCAGCGCCTGCGCCCGCGAGCGGGCGGCGTCCTGCAGGCTGGGCGGCAGCGGCGTGTCGTCCACGCGGCCGATGCGCAGGCCCGGCCATTGCAAGGCCGGCGGATCGGACAGCGCGAACACGATCGGCTGCGGCACGGTGAGCGTGGCCTCGGGCAGGGCGCGGTGATCGTCGTCGATGTGCAGCAGGCCGCTGCGCCGCGCCGCGCCGGTGGCCAGTGCGGGGAAGGGCGAGGCCTCGCCGAGCGCTGCGGCCACCTGCGCGGCCAAGCCGACCGTCGGCCGGGCGCCGCCGACGGGCGCCTGCAGCCAGGCGAGGACGCGCGCGGCCATCGCGTCGGTCTCGGCCGCGCGGGCGATGGCGACGGCCACCTCCTCGGCGAGTGTCAGCTGCAGCGTGGCGGACAGCGCGACCAGCCGGCGGTCGGCTGGCGGGGGCGCGGCGCGCCAGCGCGACAGCCAGGCGGCGACGTCCAGCGCGCCGAGGTCGACACGCGCGGCGCACTCGGTCAGCCAGGCGGCCTCGGCGCTTGCGCCGCTCGCCGCCGTCGGGCTGTGCTCCTGCGCTGGCGCCAGCAGCGCGAAGGCGAGGTCGGCGAGCGTCGCGGTAGCGGCAGCGGCAGCGGCGGCGTTCGCGGCATCGGCGGTCGCAGCGGACAGCGACGCGGCGTCGGCCGTCGGCGGACGCAGATCGGGACGCAGCGGCGCGTTCATGCCGGGCGCTCCGCGCCGAAGTGGAATGCCACCACGCGCCCGAACCATGGCAGCCAGCCGGGATCGATGTCGAGCCCGAGCCGGCGCAATCGAAGCTCGCAGTCGCCGAGCGGGAAATGCAGGTCCACATGCGTGGCCGTGGCGCACACGTGTCCGCGGCGCCGGACGAGTCGTACCAGTCCGATCCGCCCGGCGCCTTGCAGCCAGCGGCGCGCGTCGGCCAAGGCCGCTGCAGCGTCGGCCTCCATCGTCGGGTCATTGCAGGGCGCCGCCGCGAGCTGCCACATCGGATCGTCGCGTGGCGCATGCGAGCGTCGCAGTGCCAGGCGGAGCACCTCCCGCAACGAGGCGGCAAGCCGACTCGTCGTCCGGCGCGCGTCGCGGCACGCCGAGGTGCGCCAGCACGGGGAGCAGGAACAGCAGCCCGCCGCAGCTCGTCGGCTGCATCCAGGGCCAGGCGCCCGATCGCAGCGGGTCGATGGTGACGCGCGTACTGCCCGGGCCGTCGGCGTCGTCCTCGGCAAGCGCGTGCGAACGGGACCGTGTCTGGCCATGCGCATCGCTCGACATCGATGGCGACGCGCGGGGAGTCTCCGACGGCAGCGCCGGATCGGCACGATCGACGGCACCGTTCGGAGACATGGCGTCGTCATTGCGGTGGCCGAGTGCCGGGAGGCGCTGATTCCAGAGCGAGCCCCCGCTTGTCGCGCTGGGCGGGAGATCGGAACTGGACGTCCGGGACGCTCCGTCGCGACCGCCGGTGGTCGCGGCAGTGGCGCCGGCGGCCTCCAGAAGCCGGTGCAGCCAGTGCGGCACGAGCGCCTCGTCGTCTGCACCCGTCGTGGGGGAACGAGTCGCGGACGTCGTCGACCAGGACGAGGGATTCGCGCGCGATCCCATCGCACCTGCGGCCTCGTTCAACGCCTCGTTCGGGGTTTCGTTCGACGCCCTCCGTGCGGAGCGGAACGACGCGCCGGCGGACGCAAGGCCTGACACCCGCGCCAGGCCGGCCAGGTGCAGCAGGCGGTGGCCCGCTGCCTCGTCGAAGCACGCGGCGACGCGCGCGGCACCGACACCCCGCACGAGCGCCGCCGCCCACTGGGGCAGGGCCACGCGGCCCTCGGGCGTGCGAGCGATCGCGAGCGCGATCCGCGCGAGGTTGTGCCGCACCGGCAGCTGCCCATCGAACTCCGGCACCGCCAGCGGCCAGTACCACGCGTCGGCACGCCGACCCCGCAGCAACCGCGACGCCAGCTGCGTCCGCGCTTCCAGCACACCGGCGAAGACGACGCAGCCCGCGCGGTTCGCGGCGCTGTCGTCGATGTCCGTCGTGGCGTGCCCCGTGGCATCGCCCGGCGTCACCCACTGTCGAGCGACGGCGGCCGTCTTCTCCTCGATCAATCGCGACAGCGCCTGCGACGTCGCGCGCGCCGTCACGGGCCCCAGCGCCAGCTTCCTCACGACGATCAGCCGGCCGCCGTCGTCGCCAAGACTGGCGCAGCGCAACGCATCCTCCAGCGTCGGCATCATCCGGCGCACCGCCGCCTCGCCGGGCGCACGCAGCCGCAGGTGACGGACGATGCGTTCAGGCGCGGCCATGCGATCACCTCGCCTTGAACAGCGTCCGTTTCGCCGCGCCCGCCGACAGGCTGACCATCGCCGTCGTGTCGAAGTGCACCCGCACGTCGTCGCCCAGGTCGACCTTGGCGGACACCGTGTGGATCACGCGCGCCGCGACTTCCTGCTGCCCGAGGTCCTCGACCGTCGCGCGCGCCACCAGCGTGTCGCCGCGGTACATCAGCGCCTGCATGCCCACGCGCAGCTTGGTCGTGTCCAGCACCGTCAGCGGGATGCGCGTGCCCGGGATCACGCCCGGCGTGGGCCGCGCCATCCGGCCTTGCACGATGCGGTCCACCGGCGCGTGGCTGGCCAGCAGCAGCGCCATGCGCACCACGTCGTTGACCAGCGCCACCGCCTGCGGCTGGCCGGGCTCGATCTGCGCGAACAGCCAGTCCACATAGGACTGCATCCGCCGCCGGTCGAGGTAGGCGATCTCGCCCCAGCGCGGCAGGCTGGCGAGGTTGCGCAGGTTGGGCGCGGCGTCGAACTCCGACAGCATCTCCGCCCATTGCAGCCGGATCACCGGCAGCACGCCGCTGAACTCCGCATGCAGGCAGGCGGTGACGGCGCGGATGCGGTCCAGTTCCGCCGCGGCCTCGCGTGCCACGTCGGCGCGGCCGTGGCCGCCTTCGGCGAGGTCACCGAAGCTCACGACCTGTTCGGCCTGCTGCCGCACGCCTTGCCAGGTGGCGACCTTCAGCAGGCCGAGGTCGAGCGTGCGCAGCGTCGCGATGCGCGGCCCCAGCGCCTCGGCCTGGCGCGTGGCGACCTGCACGATGCCGGCCGCGACCTTGGTGCTGGCCGCGATCGTCTGCACCGCCAGCATCGGCGCCGCGAGCCCGGCCACCGCGCGGGCCTGCGCGCTGCCGACCAGCCGCACCAGATGATCGACCTTGTCCAGCCGATGCAGCAGCGGCGGCGCGCGCACGAACCAGCTGGCCGGCGCCTCGCGCACCACGCGCAGCATGTCCAGCAGCTCGTCGGGCGCGTCGGGATGCTCGCGCAGGCAGGCCGGGACGGCCGGATCGACCAGCCCCGGATCGACCGCGCGTGTCGGCGCGGACAGCAGGTTGTCGGCCTCGCGCGGCCGGATGAAGGCGATGAACTTCACCTCCTCCGCCAGCACCTTGGCGCGGCGCGTGTTGATCCCCGCGACACGCTCCGTCTCCTCGGCGAGCAGGGCGCGAGCGACGCTGACATCGTGCCGCGCTTCGGCCAGCGCGTCGCCGACCTGGGACAGCCGCGCGGTCATCGTGTCGATCTCGCCGCGCAGCGACTCCAGCGCGCTGTCGCAGCGGTTGAGCGCATCGCGGTACACCGTCAGCCGCGCCTCCAGCTGGCGCAGGACCGCGATGGTGATGTCGGACAGGCTCACCGCCTGCGTGAACAGCGTGGCCTCGTCCAGCGCGGCGTCCGATCCCGTCGGCGGCTTGGCCAGCGCGGCCTGCAGCGTCGGGTTGTTGCGGAAGTCCGTCAGCGGCCGCTGCTGCGCGTTCGTGTTGGCCAGGAAGGGATCGTTCGCCAGCCCCGGGATCTGGAAGTCCTGGAACAGCGCGGGCAGCTCGCCGCTGTCCTCGGCCGCGAAGGACTCCAGCAGCCCGAGCAGCGACATCACCGTGCGCTGCCGGTTGGCCAGCGCGTAGTTGCGCGCCTCGGGCGACGGCGGGTTCTTCAGCCGCTCGGCGATCGCCGTGGTGCGGATCTCCGACAGCCCCACCACCGGATTGGCATAGATGATCGGTGGCGGCGCCTTGGGCGGCTTGATCAGCACGGCCTCGACCTGCGCGCGCGCATCGATGCGGGCGTTGAGCTGGGCGTTGGCCTGCGACTTCAGTGGCGCGTTGGCCTGGGCATTGAGCTGAGCGTTGGCCTGCGCATTGAAGTTGGCGTTGGCATTGAGGCCGGCATTGAGCCCGGCGCTCGACTGCGCCATCGTGGCCACGCGATCGTTGGCGGCCGCGTTGATCGCGGCCGCCGTCGCCGCGGCGGTGGCGCTGAAGCCCGCCGCCGCCGCGATGCCCGCCGTGCCCTTGGGCACGCCGGCGGGCGCCGGCGCGGTCGCCGTGGCCTTGACCTTGCCGATGTACTCCTGGATCTGCTGCTGCACGACCAGCGCGCTTTCGCTGGTGGCCAGCGCCGCCAGCGTCGGCGAGACGGCCAGCCGGCCCGCGTCGCTGGCGCTCATCGTCAGCTGGCGGATGCGGTGCATGTCGACCTGCATGTGCGCGAAGCCGAAGTCGGTGATGTCGTCCGCGCGGTCGATGCGCCGGCGCAGGTAGTCGGCGAAGCCTTCCAGCCCGCGCAGCAGCAGCTGCGACTGCTCGTGGCCGGACAGCCGCTGGATCAGCGGATCGGCGACCAGCTCGGTGTACACGCGCACGGTGCCGATGCGCGAGGACGGCGTCGGCGTCAGCACGCCGAGGTTGTGCTGCGGCTGCAGCGGCGCGTTGAGCAGGGGGTTGTAGAGCGGCACGGTGGTCGGCCGCGGATCGTCGCTGACCTGCTTGGGCCACATCAGCTCCGGTGCCGCGCCGGCCGCGGCCGGCCTGCGCCGCAGGTCGCTGAAAGCCAGTGTGCCGTCGAAGGCCATGACGACGATGCCGAACACCGACATCCGCGCGCCGCCTTCGCCGACGACGTTGCTGTCGGGGATTGCCAGCGGCAGTTCCACCCAGCTGCCCGAGCGCGGCAGGGCGCCGCCGCGCACCGTCATCGCCTGCAGCGTCTCGAGGCCGGGCAGCGCCTTGCGCAGCTCGGCGAAGCGGTTCTCGCCCCAGTAGGCGAACTTGATCTGGATGCTGGAGGTCGGCGTGTTGTCCGCCCGCAGGCCGCGACCGTAGACGCCGATCCACAGCGAGCGCGGCGGATTCAGCTCGTCCAGGTAGAGCCAGGTCGTGACCGTGTCGGCGGCGCCCTTCTCGATGACCGTGATCGGCGAGCCGTCCTTGTTCATCAGCGTGTGGCCGCGCCAGCCCGACGCCGGCGGATAGGCGAGGTTGAAACCGCTGGTCGGTACCGCGAGCGCGGACGCCGATCCCGCGCCGGGATTGAAGATGTCGCCGCCGTCCTGCGACTGCAGCTGCGGCAGGCTGGGCACGACGCCGTCGTGCGGCTCGAACGGCGTCCACAGGTCGTTGGCGGTGAGCAGGTCCCAGGGTTCTTCGCCCTGGACGCGGGCGCCCGGCGGCAGGAAGTTGCAGAACCACTTGCGCCACACCTGCGGCGTGCGCGCGCCGGTCAGGCCGTAGGCCGCGCGGCCGTCGAAGAGCGCGAAGGCCATGCCGTCCAGGTTCTTCGCCGCCAGGCCCAGCGCGGACGCGGGCACGGTGAGCATCACCCACTGGCCGGGTGTCGGCAGGTCGCCGGCGCGGAAGTGCGCGGCCGATCCGACCGGTGAGCCCCAGCCGATCAGGTCTTCGCCCCAGTAGGCGCGGTGTTCCCAGTTGCCCTCGGTGTGCCACTGCAGCATCAGCGTGCGCGGCGGATGGTCGGGATCCAGGCAGACCCAGCAGAACAGCGATTCGCCAGTCTGGACCGCGAAGGGCGGAGTGGCGCCGTCGAAGAAATGCTGGTGCAGGCCGGCGCGCAGATCGCTGCGATGGCCGCCACCGGGCGGAGGCTCGCCCCAGGGGCTCAGCGATTCGTTCTCCACCGCGTCGGGATCGCTCTTGAACGGCGGCACGACCGGCGACTTGCCGTCGAGCGCATGCGACAGCATCGCCGCCTTGTTGCGCAGCCCCTGGCGCAGGCCCAGCGTGCGGGCGCGGCGCAGCAGGTTCTCGTCGAGCGTCTGCTGGAACAACGGATCGACGATCTCCTTGTGCAGCAGGCGCGGCTCCCATGAGCCCAGCGGCACCGGCACGAGCAGCCGCACCGCCTCGGGCGCCGCGATCGAGAGCGGCGCCAGCGACGCGCTCGCGCGCACGGCCAGGTCGAGCTGCTCCACCGGCACCGGCACGGCGTCGAGGTCGAAGCCGACGGGGAAGAAGCCGCTCTTGAGCGTCGCCGGATCGAAGGCGTTGCGCGGCAGCAGGCCCACCGGCGGCAGGAAGCGGCCGAAGGCGTCGTTGAGCATCTCGGGCAGCGGCGCGGGCTCGCCGGCGGCGGCGACCTGCTCGGCCAGCTGCTCGATGCGCGCCTGCCAGAGCGCCGGCTTGCGGGCGCCGGCGATCAGCGCGCCGTCCGTGTACGCGAGGCGCGAATCCCGGCCATTGCCGCCGCGCCGCACGACGCTCGCGCGATCCAGCCACAGCGGCTCGCGCGTCACGCTGTCGAGCGCGACGAGGGCGATCGGGAGTCCGAACTCCTCCCAGGGCAAGACCTGGCCCTCGGGCAAGGCGTCCTCGGCCTGGAAGACTGTCCACGCGAGCGCGTTGCGCAGCTGCACGGCCGGCACGGCGGGCAGTCCGCGCCATTCGCCGGGCCACACGTACCAGAGCAGCCGCGCGCCGTCGCCCAGCCGCCAGTCCTCGAAGGCGGCGGCATCGCCGTAGGTGCCTTCGTCGCAGGCGCTGCGCTCGCAGGGATCCATCGGGTCGGCGCTGGAGCGGTCCGCCGTCACCGGTTGTAGCACCAGCACGCCGATCGGCGGCAAGGTCGCCAGCGAGGCGGCTTCCAGCGCGCCCAGCGCGGCGCCGATCTTGCGCGCGCGCAGCGTCGAGGGCGCGCCTTCCGTGCCCGGCTCGACGCCGCTGCCGTCGACGAAGAAGCCTGGCGGCGCGACCACCGGCACATCGGCCAGCACGCAGCGCAGCGGCTGGTTCAGCACCAGATCCTCGCCGCTGCAGGCCAGGCCGAGGCCGCGGGTGATCTGCAGTTCCACCGCGTTGAAGCCGGTCGGCGCCGGCGGCACGGGCGCGGGCGCCGGTGGTGGTGGCGGGGGGATCACCGGACCGGCCTGGACCTCGAGCCCGCTGACGATGCCGGCGGTCCAGTCCTGACCGCGCGTGGCCAGGTGGCCGGCCTGCCAGGCCTGCCATTGCGTCAGCGCGCCCGCGGTGAGGGCGCGACCGGGGAAGACGTGGGGACGTCGGCGCCAGTCGCCGGCGGCCTCGATCGCACTGCCGGGCGACAGCCCGACGACGCGCTCACCGGCCAGCGGATCGCGGATGGGAGTGGTGCTCACGATGGGTCTCCTCGGAGCCTGGGATCAAGATTGCGGCGGGCGCCTGGTCGCGGCGGTCTTCTTCGCCGCGACCTTCTTGGCGGGTGTCTTCTTCGCTGCTGCTGCCGCCGAGGCCGTCGCCGTCTTTGCAGCGGTCGCCTTTGCGGCGGTGGCCTTCGCAGCGGTGGTCTTCGCCGCCGACGGCTTTGTGGCGGTCGAAGCAGCGGAAGCTGGCGTGGATGCTGTCGACGCGGTGGCAGACGGCTTCGCTGCTGGCCTTCCCGTCGACGTCGCCGGTGCCCTCGCTGCAGGGCCGGCCTTCGAGGCGGGATCGACCACGACCGGCTCCGGTCCAGGCGTGGGCGCCGGCGCTGGCGTTGCCGGCGCGCCTGGAACGCGCGTGAGACGCGCGCTCAGCTGATCGAGCTTCGTGCCCTCGGCGCTGCTGGCGGCGGTGTCGAGCTTGCGCCAGTTGTCGTTGCTCGCCAGGCTGACCAGCGCGGTGCGGGTGACGGCGTCGCCGGCATGGCGTTCGAGCTTCTCGAGGCCGTTCCCGACGGCGCCGTCGGAGAGCTCCGCACCGACCTGCAGCACGCGCGCATGGTCCAGCCCGGCGTCGCGGCCCGCCTCGCGTTCCCCGGCGGGCTTCGCGTTCAACGCGCCGAGCGCCGCCGCGGTGAGCGCAGGCGAGGCGGCGATGCGCGGCGAGGCCAGCAGCGACATCACGCTCGACGCGGCCCGTGCGCTCGACGCGGCCAGCACCTTGTCGAGCGCGGGCGTCAGGCCGAGTTCCGCGATGCGCGCGGTGATCGCGCGTTCGACGACGACGTCCGAGCCGCCCGCGACCGCGATCGGCTTGCCGACCAGATCGTCGCGGTAGGCGAGGTTGCGCCGCCGCACGAACCACAGCGAGTCGAGCTTCGCAAGCCGCGCCCATTCGGCATCGGACGGGTTGGAGACATCGACCGGACGCAGCGGCAGCGGAATGCGCAGGCGGGTCAGGATCTCCAGCGGCTTGCGTTGCGCGACGAGGTTGGGCGCGGCCGCCTTGAGGGGCCGCGACACGGTCGTGAGCTTCGCGCGCACGGCGGCGAAGTCGGCGCGCGGCACTGGCGCGAGCACCAGCACCGCCGTCAGGTCCAGCGCCGCCTGCGGCGCGAGGAAGTCGATCGGCGGCAGCGCGAGCGCCTCCTCGACCAGCGCGGGCAGTTCGTCCTCGGGAATGATGGAGAAGTCGACGTCGACTTCCGACGGGAAGTAGCGCTGCGTGAAGTCGGCCGTGTCGATGATGCCCGCCGGCAGCGGGCCGGCCGGCGGCAGCGCGGGGAACTGCGTGGCCGCCGGGAAGCTGCGGCCGTGGAACTGCGCGACGACATCGGCGAGATGGTTCTGGTGCTGCATCAGATGCGCGAGCCGCAGCCCGCGCGGCGCGAAGCCCAGGCCGGGCAGGTCGCCGCGGTCGGCGCCGAGCTCGCGCCGCACCATGGCCTCGTCGATCCAGACCAGCGAGTTGGACTGCAGCGCGAGCATCGCGACCGGCAGCACGTTGGCCGACCAGCCGGGCGCGCCCGGCTGCGTGAAGATGGTCCGCGCCGCCGTGCCGCGGCGCGCGTCGAGCGCATCGGACGCGCCGTCGTCCTGCCAGGGGATCAGCACGATGGCCGTGGCCTCGATCACGTCGCCGTCCTCGACGGTGCGCGCGCCGGTGAGCGTCGTCGGATAGGCACCGATCGGATTGGCGGTGAACTCGACCGGCCGCAGGCCCAGCACGAACAGCCCGGTGCGGCTGCGCAGCGGCGCCACCGGCAGGCACGACAGGCCGAAGCGGGCCGACAGCTGCTCCGTCTGCGGGATGTCGGCCAGGTCGATCGTCAATTCGCGCGGCAGCAGCACCAGCTCGCCGGCGCCGGTCAGGCCCTCGCCGGCGGCGATGCGGACGGTCTGGGGCGTCGCGCCTTCGGACACCGACAGCCCGTGCGCGACGCCGCTGCCGGCGGCGCGACCGAGGTCGGCCTCGCGCGTCAAGAAATACTGCTGGTCGCGGATCAGGTCGCGCGCCGCCAGGAAGCGCCCGTCGAAGTAGCGCGGGCGTTGGCGCCGCGGGTCCTCGACCAGCACGCCGCGGTTGCGCAGCGTCGGTGCCTCGACGGGATCGATGCGCTCGCGGGCGGCGCCGAGGGTGAGGTTGATCGCCATGTCGGTCTCCTGAAAGGCTCGGTGCGGCTCGTGCTGCGGTCGGTGGCTCGTTGCGGCGGAGTCGGATGCGGGGCGGCTGGTGGCTGCTAGGGTCAGGCGTTGCTACAGCCCCGCCCATTGCGCGAAGAGCGCGGAGGGCGGCAGGAAGCGCCGTCCCCGAGTTGTCCACCAGCGGCGCCGCCGCGAGGCGCGCGGGCGGCGTCGCGTTGTCGACGGGGATGAAGACGCGGGCGAGGAACACCGCGCTCGGGTCCAGGTGGCGCGGCTGCTCGGGGGAAGGCTCCAGCCCGCCGTCGCCGCCCGCGTGACCGCTGCCGGCCCAGCCGTGCAGCACGGCGTCCTGCAGCGCATCGCGACGCGCCTCGGGGGCCGCGTCCGGATCGCCCGCGACCGGATCGGCCGGCGGCAGCGGCAGACCGCTGTAGGCATCGTCGAGCCCGATGCGCGGGATCATCAACAGCTCGTAGGCATCGCGCAGCCGCGAGATCGACACCGCGTTGAGCGCATCGAACGGACCCTGCGCGAAGCTCGGCGTCAGCCCGCGCGCGCAGGCCGCGAAGCGCAGGAACACGTCGGCGACGACCGCCAGCGCCGGCAGCGCGACGCCCGACGCGATCATGCGCGGCGAGGCAAAGCGCGCGAGGTCCGTGTACGCCGCCTGCGTCAGCGCGCCGCCGGGCACGTTGCCGGCGGGCGTGCCGTCGCCGATCACGGCCAGGCGCTGCGCGTCGTACCAGCGCGGCAGGCGCAGGCAGGCGTCGCGCGGCAGCTCGACCAGGCGGCCGAGCCGGTCCACCGCCACGCCGGGCTGGACGCTGATCTCCTCGACCTGCGTGGGCGACGCCGGCAGATGCCGCACCTCCAGGCCCGCCAGCGTGCCCGGTCCGGCCACGAAGGCCAGCGCGCGCGCCAGGCGGCCGCGGTGATAGGTCTGCTCGTCGCTGAAGTCCTGCGCGTCCAGCAGCATGCCGGTGGCGTAGGCGAGACGGTCCGCGCGCGGCTGTGCCACCAGCGGATCGGCGTTGGTCGCCTGGATGCTCATGAGGGTCTCCTCGACGTGCGTGGGGACGGAGGTCGCTTGGGCTTCACCGGCTCAGCCGGATTCAGCGGCGGGGCGGGCTTCACCGGTTGCGCGGGCTGGGCGGGCAGGGTGGGCCGCATCGGTTCAAGCGGCGGCACGGGCCCTGCCGGCCGAACCGGCGGCGAGATCGGCGGCCCGATTGGCGGCCCGATTGGCGGCGCGATTGGCGGCAACACCACGCGCGACTGCGTCACCTGCACCACGACCTCGTCGGCCGCGCGGCTGGGCAGCCCGGCCGCGTTGACGACGGACAGGCGGAAGCGGTGCGCGCCGACGGCCAGGCCCGCGTCGACCTCGACCGTCGCGGTCTCCGTCGTCACGGGCTTGCCGAGCGGGAACTTCGCCATCGCGCCGCTCCGCTCAGGTCACCGGGCCCAGGTAGGTCCAGACGTACTTGACGACCTTGCCGCCGCCGACGTCGAAGGACGCGGAGCCGTCCAGCTCGAAGCTCTTGCCGAAGGACGCGATGCGCGGCCCGCGGATCACCGCGGTCGGCGCGTCCTGGTCGGCGACGATGATGGTCACCTCGTCGGGGCTTGGACGCATTGCCGGCGTCGTCGACGACGACGAGCCGGAAGGTCTGCCGGCCGATCGCCAGCGGCTTGTCGGGGTTGACGGTGACCTCGATGGTCGGGACGTCGGTGCTGATGTCGGTGCCGGGAATGAATTCGGCCATGGCCACTCTCCTGCGGGGTCAAACATCCGTCGGCGGCAACAGGCGCCAGCGGTACTCGGTGATCTGTCGGCCCGAGGCCGCGCGCGAACCGCGGGCGTCGAGCATGAAACTGGCGCCGGGTGCGGCCACGGCGTCGAGGCCCGCGTCGGCCTCCGGCGGCGGCGCGCTGACCGGCGGCGCGCCGGACAGCCGCGGATCGAGCACGGCGGCGCCGATCAGGTAGTCGCCCAGCCCCAGGCCGCTGCGCTCGACCTGCACCGGCCGCGGCAGGCGCGGCGGACCGAGGTAGGTGTCCACGCCGACCAGCGCGGCGATGCCCACCATCAGCGGCCAGGTCGCGGACACGACGCGCATCTCCACATGCGCCGGCGCCTCGAGCTGCGCGATGCGCCGGATCAGTGCCAGGTCTTGCGGCGCCACCGACTGGTGCACCAGCACCGTCGCGCGGAAGGCGAGGCGGGCGTCGAAGTCGATCGCGGCCTGGTTCTCCACGGCGGCGGTGGCGCTGGTGACGTCGGCGTCGGCGTTGAAGAGTGCGATGAGTTCGACGCGCTCGCGGTCGCCGATGACCAGCGTGTCGCCGACGACCGAGTTGCCGCTGACCTGCAGTCCGGGCAGCAGCGGATCGTGTTCGTCGCTCAGGTCCACGCCGAGCAGCGTGGCGAGGATGCGCCGCAGCCGGAAGTCCTCGATGACGAGCACCTCGCCGCCGCGCACCGCGCCGTCGGTGGCGATATCGAGCGCCAGCCGCAGGCCCAGACGCGTGCCGTGCCAGCGCGCGAGGTCGGGCGCCGCGCGCAGCCAGTCGCGCCGGCGCGCGGCCGGCAGCGCGGGATCGAAGGCGACGCCGATCCAGCTGCCCAGCCAGTCGAGCTGCGCATCGGCGACGACGTTCGGATCGGTGAGCAGGTGGGCGGCGGCGACCTGGTCCTCGAGGCGCGTGAGCACGCCCTCGAAGCTGGCCAGCATCCGCGCGTTGAAGTCGGCCGGCGTGGCGCGCGGGCGGTAGACCGCGATGGCATCGGGCTCGAGCCGGAGCCGCCAGGCGCGGCTGGCGTCGTTCAACAGCCAGGCGTCGCCGGCTTGCTCGACCTCGACCGCCGCGCGGTCGCCGAGCGTCACCTGCTCCAGCCGCAGCCGGGCGCGCAACGCGTCGTCGGGCGCGCCGCCGGCATCGAGGGCCGCGGCGAAGCTCGTGTCGATCTGGCCGACGCGCTCGCCCGGCGCCTGCGCGGCGGCGCCGAACAGCGATTCGCGGTAGAGCCGCGGCAGGTAGCGGTCGGCGTAGGAGAAGCGGCTGCCCCACACGCGCAGCGCGGCGATCTCCGGCGTGGCGCGCGTGTCGCCGTGCAGCACCAGCCGCAGCCACAGGTAGCGGCCGGACAGCGTGCGCACCCGTTGGCGCGCGTTCTGCACCAGCACCGAGAACAGGCCGCGCACGCCGGCCTCGCGCTCGCCGCCGAGCAGGCCGGGGTGGTGCGGCAGCTCGCTGGGCGTGGGTTCCCACACCGCGATCGGCACCTGCGGCGCGCGCATCGCGTCGTCGAGCTGGGGGATGTCCGCGCCGAAGCCGTGCGGATGCCAGGCGAGCCGGTCGTCGTCGGCCGGCGGCACGGGATCCTCGGTGGCGGCGAGCCAGGCGACGAAGCCGGTGTGGGCGGGCAGGGCGGCTTCGGCGAAAAGACGGTGCCAGACCGTGCCGCCGTCGCCGCTGTCGATCATGCGGGCGACGAGGCCCGAGGGGCTGTCGGCGTAGTGGCGCGCCTCGCCGCGCCGCGCGAGCTGCCGCAGCGACAGCGCATGCAGCGGCTCCGCGCTGGCCGCGCCGGCCGGATAGTGCGGCGGCTGCGCCGCGCCGTTGGCGAAGGGGCCCTCGACGGCGTCGGTGGCCAGCGGGTAGACGTCGCCCAGCGGCATCAGCTCAGTCTTCGCGGCGCCCAGATCGAAGGCCGGCGCGTCGCGACGACCGGGCACGCGCACGGCAATGCGGTCCGGCGCGAGCCACGCGACCGCATACGCATAGGTCGCGCCCAGCAGCGTCTGCGGCGGGGCGAATCGGCGCTCGTCGGTCCACCAGCGGCGGACGCGCGCGGTGCCGATGCCGCCGGTCCAGCTCAGCAATACGAGCGCGCCATCCGGACCTCCGGCGATGGCGACGGGCGTCTCGGCGACGTCGAGCGGTGTCGAGCCGATCAGCGCGAGCCGCGGCGCGCAGGCGTTCTCGGGGTCAGGCCTGAACACGCGCGGGTCGTAGTCGTCGGGCTGCGGCGTCTCCGTGCGCATTGGCCGGCCGGTGAGTCGGGCGATGCGACCGGTCGAGCGCTCCAGCGCCCACACGCCGCCGTCCGCCGCGGGCGCGAGCCGCCAGGGCACGAAGCCGGCGAGCGACACGTTCACGTCGTTCCAACGACCGCGCAGGTCATGCATGCGAACCGCCGGCGTCGCGGCGTTCGGCAAGGCGAGGTAGAGCACGCCGTCCGGCGCGGCGCAGAGGTCGGTGGGCGTGTCGTCCAGCACCAGCAGCGTGGCCTCATCGGGCAGCACGCTCTTGACGAGCACGCTGGTCGTCGCCGCGTCCCAGCGGGCGACGCACTCCAGCGCGTCGATCGCGCGCGGCACGCGCTCCAGCGCCGATTGCGCGGCGGCGAAGGCATCGGCGGGGGACATCGCCGGCGCCAGCGTGCGTTCGGACGCGAGTCGCAACCGCCGGCAGCCGCCATCCCACACCGCGTGTTCCACGGCGGGGAAATGCGCGGCATCGCCGAGCAGCCAGAAGCGCAGGCCGTTGGCGTCCATCAGCACAGCTCCGGCACGACCGGCACCGCGACGGCGTCGGCCTCGGCGAAGGGGTTGGGCAACGCGCGCAGGTCGTTCGGCGCGGCGCTGCCTTCGATCGCGACCACCGACAGCAGCTCGGGCAGCTGCCACGGCTGCAGCGCGAGGATCTGCGCGCCGTCGGCGGCGATGGCGGGCAGCGGTTGCCACTCGGTGCCCGCCTGCCGGAACAGGCGCAGGCCGCGCAACTCGTCGACGCCCGGCACGCGCGAGACCTCGACTTCCAGCTCGCGGCTGCGCACCGCGCGGCCAAGCGGCCAGCCCTGGCCGTCGAGTCCGCCCGGCGCCAGCGGCCACAGCAGGCGGCGCAGCGACTCGCGCACTTCCAGCAGGACCTGGTCCCGCGCATACCCGTCGCGGATCGCGACCGCGACGGACACGCCGACGGCCACGTAGTCGCACCCGATCACGTAGAGCTCGGTGGCCAGCGGCGTGCGCACCGAGAGGTAGGCATGCAGGCGTTCGATGAAGGGACGATCGGGCCGCGGGTTCGGTGCAGGCGCGAGCGGCGCGGCCGGCAGCGCGAGCACGCTGACGACGCCCGGCACGTGGAAGCGCCGGTCGCGCGGCTTGAAGCGCGGCAGCACCTCGACACGGCCGATGTCGACCGCGGGCGCTTCCAGCGCGAGGCGGCGGTAGTCCTCCTCGGTGACCGCGCGGTCGCGGTGCCGCAGGCGCGCGGGGATGCGTCGCTCGGCGACGGCCAGCGTCTCCGCGTCCTCGCCACCGCTCAGCGCGAGCGGCTGCAGCACCTTGATCGGCGGCGCCGGCTGGCCGTCGATGCGGCGCGCGTTCAGCTCGGCCAGCGATTCGGGCGGCAGGTTGCCCGCGCGTCCGCCGCCGAAGCGACCCAGCGCCAGCCGCACGCGCATGCCGGACTCCGGCACCTTGCCGCGCATCCCGTCGCCCAGGCGCAGCGTGCCGGCCTCGGCGTCGAGCTCGTAGGCCGTCGCGTCGCGCGCGACGTCGGGATCGGCGCTGAGCGCGCCCAGGTCGTCGACGCGTGTCCATGGCTGATAGCCACGACCGGGCGCCTCGACTTCGATCTGCAGCGTGGTCGGGTCGACGGCGCTCATCGGCAACGGGAACTGCTGATCCGCCGCGCCGGTCGACACGCCCAGCACGCGGCCGGTGACCGTGGCGCGCTGGTCGATCTCGATGGCATTCACGCCGATCCAGGCGAGCGGCAGATGCTGTGCCGTGGCCGACGCCAGCGCGGCGGCGCCCGTCGCCGGCGCTCCGGACGCCGAGAAGGCCGCGGAACTCGATGCCGCCAAGGCATTCGAAGCGGGGCCCGGCTGCGGACGCAGTCGCAGCCAGGCGACCAGCCGATCGGCGCGCTCCGGATCGTCGAGCCGCGGCGGCGCGTCGCCGACGCCGGCCTGCGGATTCAAGCCGACGTCGTTCTTCGGCGCCCAGATCTGGCGCTCGTCGGGCATCTGCAGCCGCAGCGTGCCGGCGCGCGACAAGCCGTTGCTGGTGTCGGTGCCGGGCTGCACCGGCAGCGTCAGGTAATCGGTGTCGAAGTCCGTGCGGCCTCGCGTCGTGATCTCCCACAGCACCGGGACCGGCGTGGGTGCGGTGACATCCTCGAACAGCGCCGGGGGCTTGAGCGCAGGAACGACGCCCATCGACAGCAAGGGCGGCAGCGCCGCATCGCCGCCGCCGAGCGCGGACTTCACCGCCTCGTTCACGGCTTCCTGCTGGTCGGCCTGCGGCGCCTTGGGCGCGAGCAGCGCGATCCACAGCGCGCGGTCGGCGCTCTGCGCGAAGACGTCGATGCCGTCCGGCACCGCGCGGCCCTGCGCGAACACGGGCGTCGTCTCGTAGGCCTTCAGCGTCCCGCTGAGCCGGTGGATGCGGGCCAGGCCCTGCAGCACGTCGCTGCGCCGCGCGGTCTCCGTGCTGCTGAGGCGGCGCTTGATGTAGGCCTCGCCGGTGATGGGCAGGACGGTCGTCTCGGACAGCGTCTCGAAGGGCATCGGCGCCTTCAGCGTGCCGCCCGGCGCCAGCGTGTGGGCGCCGCGTTCGGTGTCCTTCGCGAAGGCCAGGCTCACGATGCCGGCGCGCCGGCAACGCGGGCTTCAGGCCCAGGCCCAGCAGCTTGAGGAAGACCAGCCGCTGGCGCTCGGGGATCAGGTTGGCGCGCGGTACAGCAACGCGTCGCCCAGCCACGCGAACAGCTCGATCAGCGTGCGGCCGGGGTCGCCCAGGCGCGGGTTGGTCCACTCCGGCGTGTGCGCGGGGATGCGCGCGAGCAGCTCCTCCACCAGATCGTCGAAGCGGCGGTCGTCGAGCGAGGGGGGCAGGATAGCCATGGCGTCAGCCCTCCAGGTCCACGGTGACGTTCATCGCACCGGGCTCGCCGGTGCGCGCGAGGCGGTAGGCGATCTCGACGCGCACCTGGCCGGGTGCGCCTGGCACCTCCCACACCTCGACCGCGTCGAGCAGGATGCGGCGCTCCCAGCGCGCGAGCGAGTCCCGCACCAGGTCGCGCATCTCGCGCCGCGTCGCGATCGTGTTGGGCTGGTGCAGCAGGCGGTCCAGGCCGCCGCCGAACTCGGGCCGCATCAGCTGTTCGCCGGGGCGGGTGCTGAGGATCAGGCGCAGCCCGTCGCGCACGCTGCGCGCCAGGTCGGGCCAGGCCAGGCCGCCGTCGTCGCCCGGGAGCGGCAGCAGCGGCCAGCCGATGAGTGCGGAGGTCATCGCGTCACTCCTGCGGCGGGATCTTGGGGAACGGCAGGCAGATCTTCATCGCGAAGAGCCAGCCGAAGAACAGGTTGAACAGCGAGAGGAAGATGTTCAACACCAGGAAGGCGCAGATCGTGATGATCGGGATGTTGAAGCCGCAGATCCACGTCAGCGCCGGGTTCATGGGCGGCGGCTTCTTGCCGTCGATGAGGTCCTTGGCCGAGCCCATCAGCAGGCTCTGCAGCGACGGCGGCACCACGAAGGCCACGTTGGGCTTGAGCGCGGCCAGCAGCTGCTTGTCGGCCGGATCGGGCAGGGCGATCTGCACCGGCGGCGCGCCCGCGCCTTCGTACCAGGCGGCGATCACGAAGGGCTCGCTCGGCGCGCTCCAGACGACGCGGGCCGGGCAGGGACCGTCGGCCTTCAGCCGCACGAAGGCGCGCAGCTGATAACGCGCGTCGGGTTCGTCGAAGCGGCCGGTCTTGGCCTTCATCGCCGTGAAGCGCGCGCGCATCGCGGCGTGCATGGCGCCCAGCAGTTGCTGCGTCTGGCTGGCGCTCATCGCGGGCCAGGTCTCGGGCATCTCCACCGTGCCGGAGACGTTGCCCTGCGCCAGGATCAGCGTGTGGGCCTTCGTCAGGAACTCATCGGCGCGCACGGTGCGCTGCGGCCATTCGCCGTTGCGGCGCACCAGCGGCAATTGCAGCGGATGCAGCGCCTGCAGGATCGCCGCGCCCGCGGGACCGAACGCGTCGAACTCGCCCGCGAGTTGCCTCAGCATCAACACGAAGCGGACGAGGTTGCTGTTGGCGCCGGGCTGTTCGCTCTCTTCCAGCCAGCCGCGGCTGACCGATTCGCCGACCTTGGGCAGCGTCATCGACTCGCCGCGCAGCGCCTGCACCAGGTGACCCCGGAAGGCCGATGACGACGGACCGAAGTCGAAGCCCTCGGCCGCGCCGAAGCTCGCGTCCGTCTCGCTGATCTCGCCGCTGACGGTCGGGACCAGGCCGTAGTACAGCGTCTGGCCGGCCTCGGCGCAGACGTCTGGCGGAGCGAGGTACAACGGGATCGCCTGTTCCTCCAGCAAGGTGTCGGGCCGCTCGCGCGAGAACGCCACGAGCTGGCGATCGATGTCGGCCACGCCGGTGAGATCGCGCTGCGCGCGTTGCGCCGGCGCGGGGTCGGCATCCGCGCCGCCGACGCGCGACATCGGCACCCAACCGCGGATGCGACCGTTGGACTTCATCCATCCCTCCGGCTGTCCACCGGCACCGAGGCGCCGCAGCACCAGGCCCGCGGATTCGATCTTGGCGGGGTCGACGCGCGGCTCGCCGGGCATGTCGCACCAGGCTTCGACGAGCGCGAGGTGGAACTGCCGCTGGATCGGCTGGAAGAGCTTGAGCGTGCCGTTCTTGTTGGTGGCGCGCGCGCGCAGGTCGCGCAGCCGCGCGAGTCCGTTCGCGCCGTTCGCGCCGTTCGTTCCGCTCGTTCCGTTGGTTGCGCCCGCGCCGCGCAGGTCGTCCAGCGTGGCCGGGATGAAGTCGTCGTCGCTGCGTTGCAGCAGCCACGGCTGCAGACTGCGGGCCAGGCCGCGCGGCGCGCTCACGACGACAGGATGGTGCGGGTGGTTCATGGTCCGTTCCCTCACCAGACGTTGCCGGCGCCCGGCGTGTAGCTGGCACTGATGACCGCGTTGGTCTGCAGCACGGCGCACTTCACGATGCCGGAGAAGTCCGACATCGCCGCGTCCACCTTCACCATGCCGGCCGTGACGTTGACCTGGCTGGCCTGCACCGTGACCTTGGCGGCGGCCTGGACCGTGATGCCGGAGGTCTCCAGCTTGATGCTGTTGCCGTTGCTGTCCTCGAGCGTCACCGTGCCCGGCCCGTCCTTGAGCGTGAGGCTGCAGCCGCCGGGCGTTTCCAGCGTCAGCGTCTCCTGGCCGCTCTGGTCGTCGAGCGTGACGACGATGCCGTTCTTCGACTTGATGCGCTTGTAGCGGTTGAGGCCGCCGCTCTCGATGTCGGCCGGCGCGGCGGCGCTGCCGTTCCACAGGCCGCCGAGCACCAGCGGGTGGCGCGGGTCGCCTTGCGCGAAGACCACCAGCACCTCGTCGTCCACGTCGGGCACGAAGAAGGTGCCGCGGTCGTCGCCCGCGAAGGGCGCGACCACGCGCGCCCACATCGCGGCGTCCTGGCCGGTGGTGTCGTCGAACGCGACCAGCCGCACCTGCACGCGGTTGAGCCGCTCGGGATCGTCGATCGAGCTGACCTTGGCCAGTTGGGCGCCCGCGGCCCAGGGCAGCGGGACGCCGAAGGGCAGGGGGGAGGGCAGGTCGCGTTGCATGACGGGGTCTCGTGTGGCCGTGGGTGGTGTCTGGCGTCTGGCTTCTGGTGTGTCGCGTGTGGCGCGCGGCTTCAGGTCCCGAGGTAGGCGCACTCGGCGCTGAACTCGGTGCGGTAGCCCTGCTTCATGTCGAAGAGGTGGCAGGCGCGCACCACGTAGTAGGTGTTGTCGAACTGCGGCGAGACGCCGGCCAGCCGCACGCAGGCGCCGACGCGCAGTTGCGCGTTGCCCTCGGCCACGCCCTCGGCGCGGACGAAGCGGCGCGCGCGCTGGTCGAGCGCCGCCTCGGCGACCGCGCGCGCTTCATCGGTGCTGTAGACGGCGGGGGCGGCGAGGTGCTCGTTGCGGTCGCCGAAGACCTCGCTGGCCCAGGCGACGCCGGTGCGGCCCTGGCCGGGTCCCGCGTTGGCCACCGCGCTCGCTTCGCCCTTCACCGCGGAGCCGTCCTTCGCGTTCCAGCCGGCCACGCTCACGGCGGTGGGCTGGTCGGCAAGGTCGGCGGTGAGGCGCACGCGGGCGAGCTGGCTGTAGAGCGTCAGGTCGATCGTGCCGCGCTGCACGTCCTTGCGCGGCGAGACCTGCAGCGCCGTGCCGACGACCTGCAGGTCCGCGTCGAAACGCGCGAGCAGCCGGCGCAGGAAGCCGAGGTCGGTCTCGTCCAGCTGCGCCCAGGTGCCCTGCGGCGCGCTGAGGCCGGTCACGGACGGCGTCAGGCCGAGATCACCGGCGATCGCGTTCACCACGTCCGCCGGCGTCATGTCGGTGAAGACCTTGCTGCGGCGTGCGCGGCGCGCGGCGGTCAGGCCGTCCTCGGCAAGCACGACCAGCTCCGGCGGCGCGCCGTAGTTGCAGACCATCTCCAGCGCGCTGACCTTGCCCTTGAAGATCTCGCGCGGCGTGGCTTCGTCGCCGGCATAGACGCCGAGCTCGGCGCCGAGCTTCAGCGATGAACCGCTGTTGAACGCGAGCTCGGCACGACCGTCGCCCGTCGCGACCCAGTTGGTGACGTGCAGCTCCAGCGCGCTCATGCCGCCTTCGCGTTCCTCCATCTTCATCGCCGTCATCAGCGTCGACAGGCGTTCGTCCGCCTGCCCGGCGATGCGCAGCGTGGGGCGGGCGCTGAAGATGGCGGAACGGCTGACGCTGGTTTCGGTCATGACGATGGATGGCGTTCAGAGGTCGCAGAGGCGCGCGGCGCGCTCGGCCTTCAGCCGCAGCGCCTGCTCGATCTGCTCGCCGATGTCGGGCGCGGCGTCCGCGGCGGGCGCTTGCGGTCCGGCACCGCGCTCCTGCGGTTCGCGCTCGATGTCGGCGGTGACTTCCTCGAAGGTGATGGGCATGACGGATCAACTCCCGAAACGGATGCGGCCGTGCAGGTCCGCGTGCGCGCCGACATCGGCGCTGAGACTGCCGCCGGCCTGCGCCACGGCGCGACCGCCGGGGCTGAAGCTGGCGGATCCGGCCACCCGCGGCGCGGGCAGCAGGGCGGCGCGGGCGTCGAGGACGTCGACGTTGATGCTCGGGGGCGAGACGCGCAGGTCGGCGAAGGCGGCGCCCGCGGTGGCCGTCAGCGACACACCAGCGCTCACACCGACGCCGGCACTGGCGCTGACGCCGATGCCTCCGCCGATGCCTGCGCCGATGCCTCCGCTGATCCCGGCGCCGCCACCGATGCCGATGCCCGCCCTGGCGCTCGCGCCGACCGAGAAGTCCGCCGCCGCCGACAGCGAGATGCTTCCGCCCACCGACAGTCCGGCCTCGGCGCCGAAGCGCAGGCTGGCCGCGCCGTTGGCGCCGGCGATGGCGCGGGCCGCGCGCGGATCGCCGAGCGCATTGGCGACGTCGGCCGCACCGGCCCCCGGTGCCGCGCTGACGGGCTCCGGCTGCGCGTTGCGGTCGACCGCCGGCGCGGGGCTCTTGCTGCTCTGGAACTCGACCTCCTGGCTCCCCAGCGTCAGGTTGATGCTGGAGCGCAGCGGCACGCCCTCGGGCGAGAAGAAGTCCAGCGTCTCCTTGAACTGCTCGACCACGCCCTTGAAGGCGTAGGTGCCCCATCCGAATTCGACCTTGGGCGCGAACTTCTTCGTGCCGTCCTTGGCGGGCTCGAGCAGCCCGGCGATGTTGGCCGTGACGTCGCGCACCGACGCACCGGTTTCGGTCGTGTCGAAGATCAGCGTCATCGTCAGCTTGGCGCTGCTCTTCTTGACGAACTGGCGGGCGCCGTTGTTGCCGTTGCGGTCGTCGAACTCATTGCTGATCGTGTACTCGAGCGACGCGGGGTTGAACTGCACGTCGAACGCGGGCCCGCCGGCGCCGGTCCCTTCCAGCACCTTGAACGTGGCCGAGGCCACCGTCGGAGCGTCGGGCAGCCAGGGCATCACGCGCCTCCCGCATCGAGCAGGCGCAGGCCTTCGTGCGCCAGGTGCAGTTCCTCGATGCCGATGTCGGAGCCCTTGGCATTGAGGTCGGCGGCCTTGAACTTCACCGGCAGGCAGCGGTCCAGTCCCCAGGTCAGCACGGTCTGGCCCTGCGTGTCCTGCACGGCGATCTCGGCGGCCAGGCGGTAGGCGTAGCCGCCGCCGCCCACGGTCTGGAACCAGCGGAACAGGTCGCGGCTGCGCGTGAAGCCGCGCTTGAGCACGACCGTCGCGAAGCTCACCGTGCCCGCGCGCTGCGTGGCGCCGTAGTTGGCGCCGCCGGCCTTGATGAGCTTGGGCTCCATCGTGGCTTCCAGGCCGGTGCAGTCCGAGAACGCGCCGCCGCAGACCTCGACGGGACCGCTGCCGGTGCCGACCCGCTTGAAGGTGACCTCGAAGCGGAAGACGTGCAGGCCGATGAAGAGGTCGTCGGCGCTCATGCGGCCTCCCGTTGGGTGACGGTGGCGGCAACGGAGCCGGCCGCCTGGCCGAGCTGGAGCACGACGGTGATGCGCTCGATCGACATCGCCGGACGCACGCGCACGTAGGCGACGAGCCGGCCGGCGTCGAGGTCGCTCTGCGTCATCGTCGTGCGGTCGCAGAGGACCTCGAAGGCCTCGGACATCGCGCCGCCGTTGAACGCGCCTTCGCGCCAGAAGCCGGCGAGCAGGTCCTCCAGCGTGCCGCGCAGATGCGCCCAGAGCTTCGGGCCGTTGGGCTCGAACACGGCGCCGTCGCCGGCGCGCCGCGCGGCGCGCAGGAGGGTGCCGATCAGCCGGCTTGCGCCGCCGAAGCGCCACGGGTCCATCGCGGACGTCGTCACGTCGGATTGCAGCGCCCAGCCGTCCGCGCCCGGCGCGAAGACGCACACGCGCTGCGCGAGCCGGCCGGCGGGGCTGTCGTCGCCCAGGCCCCAGGCGGGCATTCGGCTCCGCGCCGCCGAGGTCGCGCAGCAGCGGCAGCGAGGCGTCGCCGGCCACGGAGCGGAAGGTGCCGCGCGCGATCGCGCCCTGCGCGATCAGGCCGGCGAGCACGCCGTCCGGCGGCTCCAGACCTTGCGGCAGGTCGGTGCGCGCGGCGCGCGTGCGCAGCCACGGCCAGGCGAGCTGGGAGAGCGCTTCGGCAGGGCGGCCTTGCGGCGTGTCTTCGTCGAAGGCGCTGCGCAAGATCTGCGTCTGTTCCAGCCAGGTGCGCGGATCGGCCTGCGCATGCAGGCCCTTGGCGGCGAGGCTGCCCGCGAGCGGCAAGGGCAGCGCGGCCAGCAGCATCGCCGCGCGCTGGCGGCGGTCGAGGAAATCGCGCGCGTCGCGGATCGCCTGGCGCCAGCGGGTGTAGCCGGCATCGTCGAGCCGTGGCGCGGGGATGCGCAGCAGCGAGGTGTCCCGCGGCTCCGGCGCTTCCACGTCGCACGGCGCGAAGCCCTCCGGCTGCGGCGCGGACGGCCGGTCCGGATCGGGCGGCGGCGGCACGGTGGCGACGGCGTCGGGCAGGTCGGGCAACAGCAGCAGGCTGTCGTCCGGCAGGCCGTAGAGGTGCTGAACGCCTTGCCAGGTGGCGGGGTCGTGCGGTGCGAAGGGCGCTGATGTCGAGACCATGCCGGGCAGCAGCAGCGCCAGGCGCGCGGCGCGCTGCGTGGCGCGCTGCGCGGCGTCCTCGAGGTAAGGCCAGGGATCGCCCACGCGGATCACGATCGCGCGCTTGCCGCCGCGTGCGAAGAAGCTGCGCACGGCGGCGCCCAGATAGGTGGCGCAGCGGCGCGGCGTTGCCTCGGCCAGCGTGATCGGGTCGAGCGGGTCGAGGGGGTCAGGTGTTGCCGGCACGTCGACGGGCCGTTCGTCCCACGCGTAGAAGCGGTCGAACAGATGCCAGCTGTCGAGCACGAGCGGGAGGTTGAGCAGGGCCTCGACCTGCGCGGCCGGTCGCGCCCACGGACCCGTCACCCAGCCGCCCGCATCCAGCTGCGTGCGCAGCGCGTCGGGCAGCGGTCGTCCCGCGCGGCGGCCGACGAAGCCCACGAAGCAGGCAACGTCGGCACGCTGCGCATCGGGCGGCGCGGCCGGGGCGGCGGGTTCGAAGACGAGGCTCATGGGCGCTCTCTTGCTCCCTCTCCCGCTTGCGGGAGAGGGCAGGGGTGAGGGCCAGCGGCGGTGGCAGGACGGCAGATCACACCGTCAACTCCAGCGCCTCGGCCGACAGCACGACTTCCTCGATCGCCACGTCCCCGCCGCCCTTGCCGGCCAGCGTCGGTCCCGTGTACTTCATCGGGATCACGCCGCGCAGCACCCAGGACTGGACGGGCTTCTGGGCCTCGTCGAGCAGCGTGACGGTGACGCTCTTCTGCGCGGCGGGGCCCTTGACGCGGGCCTCGCCGATCCAGTCGAACAAGGTCTTGGAGTTGAGGATGCCGCGCTTGAGCGTGACGTCGGAGACCTTGTGCACGCCGGCGACCTTGCGGACGTGGTTCTCCTTGTCGTTGCCGAAGCGGTACTCGGCCACGGTGAGCTCGGTGCCCAGCCCGGAGACGTCCGAGAAGCCGCCGAAGACCTCGCCGCCGTCGAAGTTGACGAGGAAGTTGAAGGCGCCGTAGGGCGTGGTGCGGTTGGCCATGGTGGGGTGCTCCTAAGCGACGGGGCCCGGGGGTTACGCCGCGTCGGCCGTCTTCTGGCCGATGCGGAAGATGACGAACTCGGCCGGCTTGATGAGGGCCACGCCGATCAGGCACACCAGGCGGCCGTTGTCGAGGTCGTTCTGGGTCATCGTGCTGCGGTCGCAGCGCACGAAGAAGGCCTGCTCCACCGTGCTGCCCAGCAGCGCGCCGTTGCGCCATTCGTTGTAGAGGAAGTCCGAGATGGTCTGGCGCACGTTGGCCCAGAGCCGCTCGCCGTTGGGCTCGAAGACGGCCCACTGCGTACCGCGGTCGATGCTGGCCTCGAGGTAGTTGAAGTAGCGCCGGTCGGAGACGTACTTCCACTCCGGATCGCTGGAGACCAGCCGCGCGCCCCAGACGCGGTAGCCGCGCCCGCTGAGGTAGCGCAGGCAGTTCACGCCCAGCGGGTTGAGCAGCTCCTGCTGCGCGAAGTTGACGTCGGACTCGAAGCGCAGCGCGCCGGTGACGACCTCGTTGGCCGGCGCCTTGTAGACGCCGCGCTGGATGTCGTTGCGCGCGTAGATGCCGGTGACGAAACCCGACGGCGGCAGCGCGATCTCCTTGGGGATGTCGTCGCGGCCCGGACGCGAGAGCGGGTTGGCGACGACGACCCCAGGGGTAGTAGAGCGCGGCGTACTTGGAGTCGACGCGACCGCGCGCGACGCGCATGTCGCCGGGCGTCTGCGCGGGCGCGCTGTCCAGCACCGCGATGCGGTAGGCGCGGCGGCGCTCGGCATGCGCGATCAGCGCGTTCTGCACGGCCTGCGCCTCGGCGTAGGCGCTGCTGCCCGGCGCGGCGACGATGGAGACGTCCTCGATGCCGGACAGGATCGCGAGCGCCGCGGCGTAGCTGCCGGGCGTGGTCTCGGCGCCGAGCGTCGGCGCGACGCCGTCGCTGCCCGCTTCGCTGCCGACACCGGCGCCCAGGGCGAGCACACGGCGGCCGTCGGCGTCGCCGGGCACGAGCGGCAGGGCGCGGATCGCGGCGATCAGCTCGAAGCCGTCGACCCCGTCGCCGATGTCGGCCCAGACCGTGTTGATGAGCGCGTCCGCGCGGCTGGCCGGCGTCCTCGCCAGCACCGCGCCGAGCCAGCGCGGATGCGTGCGCGCCACGCCGATGTCTTCCCAGGTCTGCGCGCCGCCGTCGGCGTCGATCACGTCCAGCGCCAGCGTCACGAGGGTGGCCGTGGCGCCCGCGCCGCCGGGCACGTCATCCGGCCCGAGACCCGCCAGCGACAGCGCGGCGGAGGCCGCATCGATCCAGGTGGCGCCGCTGCCGGTGTAGAGCGTCTCGGTGCCGCCGTTCGGGGTCACCGCGAGGACGCTGCCCGCCGGCGCCGTGCCCATCGTGCGCAGCGTCGCGGGGCGGCGCGACTCGCGGAACAGCACCCGGCCGTTGTAGGCCGCGCCGGGAAAGCGCGCGCGGATGAAGGCGCCTTCGGCCGGCGTGCCGCCGGGGTCGCGCAGCCGTCCCGCGGCGGTGCCGGCGGCGTTGAAGGTGCGCACGACGTAGAGCCGCGAGCCGCCGTTGTCGAAGTAGGCCCGCACCGCGTGCGCCACGAAGTTCAGGCGCCGCCGCGCGTCGGTGACGTCGCTCAGCCCGAGGTTCTCGAGGCTGCCGTAGACGTGCTCGAAATCGGTGAGGCTGGTCACCATCTCCGGCACGCCGTCGACGGGGCCGCGTCGCGTCGGACCGACGAAGGCGGTGGTGCTGGTGCCCACGCCCTCGATGGACTTGGCGCGGAAGCTGGTCTCTTCGACGTAGACGCCGGGTGCCAGGTATTCGGGCATGGCCTATCTCCTTTGCCTGAAGGCGCATCCGCGGACCGTGCCGCGGTGGGAATCGCCGTGACGAACAACTCGCGGGGCCTTCAGGAAGTCCTTCATGGCAGTGCGAGGGGAAGGGAAAACGACTGCGAACGCCCCGCCGCCAGCGCCACGTCCAACGTGGCGTTGGGCAGCGTGGCGGCGCGGGATTCGAGGTCGTCGGGATCGACGAGGGGCAGGACCGCCGGCGCGCGGCCGGCGCGCACCTGGGCCGCCGGCGTGCGGGTGCCGGCCGCGCCGGGGGGCGGGGTCGAAGCACCATTCGATGCGCGCGGCGAGCTCGGTGACCACGACCTCGTCGGGATCGTCGGACCAGGTCGTCACCGGCACGCCGGGCACCGGCAGCAGCGCTTCGCCGCGCCAGTCGGTGAGGGCGCGCGCCAGCACGTTGCCGCCGGCGCGGGCCAGCAGCAGGGCGCCGCCGAGGGCGTCGAGGCTGCCGGTCTCGTGCACGCTCAGGCGCAGCACCGACCAGTTCATGCCCGTGGGCGCGATGGCGGACGGGTACAGCGGCAACTCGACCGGGCGGAACAGGGACTCGGGCGACGCGGCATTCGCGGGCTGCGGATCGCGCGGCAGCGCCAGCGCGGCGCGGCGCGGCAGATAGCGGCCGGCGGGGTCGGTGACGGTCACGGACAGCGTGACGTCGCCGACGGTCGGCGTGGCAGGCGCGTTGTCGAAGGCGGCCTCGTGCGCCGCGAGCGTGAGGGGGGCCTCGGCGCGCACGATCACGTACAGCCCGCTGCGATTGCGCCGCACCGTCGCGCCGGCGATGCGCACGTCCAGGGGCGTGGCCACCTGCACGCGCGTGGCCGCGTCGATGCAGCGCAGCGCGCCCAGCACGCGCGTGTCGATGCGTTCCAGCTCACGGATCAGCAGCGTCATGGCGCGGCTCCCGGCGCGCCCGGCGACGCATTCCCCGCGGGCACGGCGGTGCCGTAGCCGAAGCGCGTGGCGACGACCGGTCCGGCGTCGAGGATCCTGTCCGGATCGAGGCGCACGCGGCGCGCGATGTAGGAGACCGACAGCCGGTACGCCGGCTCCAGCGCGTCCCAGATGCGCATCATGTCCTCGGTGGACAGTTCGGACGGGATGATCTGGATCACCTCGTCGGGCCCCCAGCCGGCTTCCGGCGACAGCGCGGAGGCGTCGAGGATCGGGTGCTCGTAGAGCTGCCGCATCGCCCAGGCGAAGGGCAGCAGCTCGTCCTGCGGGTTGCTGGCCCAGGCGCTGAGCAGGAAGTGCAGGTCCAGCCCGAGCGGTGCCTGCTGCTCGCCGGACATGCGGTCCGGGCGGTGCTGGCGCAGGTGCTCGTTGACCGTCACGCGGTACAGGTACAGGGAGATCCGCGTCGTGTCCTCCTGCGGTCCCGCGAGTTCCCCGGACGACAGCAGGACGACGTCGCACTCCGGCATCGCCGTCCCGCCGGCGTCGGCCGGGTAGGTGTTGCGCAGGTAGGTCACGATCGAGTGGCCGACCGAGTGGATCGCCTGGATGTTGGCCATGCGCCTGAAGTCCTCTGAGTGCCTCTGGATGGACGGGGAATGCTTGCCGGCGGACGTCGCCAGGTCAGGGGCCGGCCGACTGCGGCGCGCGGAAGATCGCGCGCCCGTCGGGCAGCGTGGCGCGTTCGATGCGGCCGTCGCGCAGCAGCGTCTCCAGCGCCTGCCGCACGTCGGCCAGCGGAACGTCCACGCCCATCGAGCCCAACCACCATTGCGCGATGCCCTGCTCGGTGTCGGCGGCGAGCGGATGGCGGGCGAGGTGGGCCAGGATGGCCGACTCCGCTCGCCGTCTTCTCGTGCCTGCGTCTTCGCACAACGGCGTCTCCAGCAACGTTGTGATCACGCAATGCGAGGAACGTGCCAGGTGTTGCGGCGAGGTGTCGACGAGCGTTTTCAGAGGAGCGGCGGGCGCAAGAAGCTGCCGGGTGGGTGATCGCGGACCCGCCTCCTGCCACCCGCCGGGTCGGCGCGGACCCGGTGGCGCGCTCAGTTCGGCGCGTCGAACGTGTTGCGCTCGAGGCCGTGCTTCTTCAGCAGCTTGCCCAGCGCGCGACGTTCCTTGCCGGCCAGCCGCGCGGCGTGCGTCACGTTGCCGTGCGCGGAGTGCATCAGTTGCTCGAGGTAGCTGCGCTCGAAGTGCAGCATCGCCTCGTCGCGCGCGTCGTTGAAGGCGCGCAGGTCGCTGGCGGAGGCAGGGACGTCGGACGTGGATCTGACCGCGTGGGACATGCCCGTGCCACACGGGCGCAGATCGAGCTCCTCGCCATCCGAGAGCAGCAGCGCGCGCTGCACGCGGTTGTCGAGCTCGCGCACGTTGCCGGGCCACGCGTAACGCGCGATCCAGTCGACGCAGCCGGGCGCGAGCGCACGCGGCGGCAACGCGTGCTGCCGCGCATGTCTCGCGATGAAGTGCTCCGCCAGCACGCGCGCATCGCCGGGCCGGTCGCGCAGCGGCGGCATCTCCAGCAGCAGCACGTTGAGGCGGAAGGCGAGGTCGTCGCGGAAGGCGCCGGTCTGCAGCAGCTCGTGCAGGCGCGGGCTGGCCGCGGCGACGACGCGCACGTCGCCGCTGCATTCGCGCGTGCCGCCGACCGGCCGGTAGCGGTAGTCCTGCAGGAATCGCAGCAGCGACACCTGCGCGCGCAGCGGCAGCGAGTCGAGTTCGTCCAGGAACAGCGTGCCGCCCTCGGCCGCCGCGATGAGGCCGCTGCGGGCCTGGCGGGCGTCGGTGAAGGCGCCGCGCTCGCAGCCGAAGAGCTCGCTCTCGATCAGCGTTTCCGGCACGGCGCCGCAGTTCAGCGGCACGAAGGGCGCGTCGCGCCGCTCCGACTGGTAATGGATCGCGCGCGCGGCCAGTTCCTTGCCGGTGCCGGTCTCGCCGACGATCAGCACGGGCGCGTCGTAGCGCGCCATGCGCTCGATCAGCGTCAGCGCCTGCAGGAAGGCCGGCGCGCGACCGACGAGCTGGGGCGAGCGCTCGCTCAGCATGGCGGCGCTCCCGTCAGCCATCGGCGCACGGCCGTGGGGGGCAGGGGCGCCAGGGGCTGAAGCACGGCCGGCCCGTTCCACGGACCCTCGACCCGTCGCAGGGGGACTTGCATCGAAACGCCTTTCGAACGTGGAAAGGCGCCTTGGTTGGCGGATCGAACGGATGGTTCGAGATGCATTCGACCTGCCTGCGATCGTCGCTTGGCCATTGCTCCTCCCCGGTGTCCTGTCGCTGGGCGTTGGTGCCGCAGTTCTAGTCGCCAAGCTAGGCCACCGCCCCGGAGAGGTCAATTGCGGAACTCGGGGGGATCGCCTCGTAACAAGGGGGCTCTCCAGGAGGAAGATCGAGGCAGGTCCCCTTCACCCGTGACCTCGCCGGCGTGCCCCGGTCCGGCGGAGCGCCGGCTCGGGACGTCAGGTGATGACGCTGATCTGCCAGGGCACGAACTCGTTCTGACCGTAACCATGCAGCTCGCTGCGCGACAGCCGGCCCGAGGCGGTGTCGAGCAGCAACTGGAACAGCTCCGCGCCGAGGCCCCGGATGGTCTGCGTGCCATCGAGCACGTCGCCGCAGTTGAGGTCCATGTCGTCCGCCTGCCGCCGCATCAGCGCCGTGTGGGTCGCCAGCTTGACCGACGGCGACGGCGCACAGCCGTAGGCCGAACCGCGACCGGTGGTGAAACAGATCAGGTTGGCGCCCCCCGCCACCTGGCCCGTGGCGGAGATCGGGTCATAACCCGGCGTGTCCATGAACACCAGACCGCGCGCCTTCACCGGCTGCGCGTATTCGTAGACCTCGATGAGGTTGGTGGAGCCGCCCTTGGCGATGCCGCCGAGCGACTTCTCCAGCACCGTCGTCAGGCCGCCGGCCTTGTTGCCGGCGGACGGGTTGTTGTCCATCTGAGCGCCGTTGCGGCGGCAGTAGTCCTCCCACCAGCGGATCCGCGCCACCAGCTTGTGGCCGATCTCGACGGTCTGCGCCCGCCGCGTCAACAGGTGTTCGGCGCCATAGATCTCGGGCGTTTCCGACAGGATCGCGGTACCGCCGTGCGCCACCAGCAGGTCGACCGCCGCGCCCAGCACCGGGTTGGCCGAAATGCCGGAGTAGCCGTCCGAGCCGCCGCACTGCAGCCCGATCACGAGGTGGCTGGCGGCAACGCGCTGCCGCCGGATGGCGTTGGCCGGTGGCAGCAGTGCCTGCACCAGCTGGATGCCGCGGGCGATGGCGGTCGTCGTGCCGCCCGCATCCTGGATCGTGAACGAGTGCAGCGTGCCGGACTCCTGCAGGCCCTGCGTCGCCAGCAGCGTCGGGATCTGGTTGGTCTCGCAGCCGAGCCCGATGACGAGCACGCTCGCGAAGTTCGGATGGCAGGCGTAGCCGCCGAGCGTGCGCTGCAGGATCGCGAGCCCCTCGCCCTCCGAGTCGATGCCGCAGCCCGTGCCGTGCGTCAGCGCCACGACGCCATCGACGTTCGGGAACGCGGCCAGCGCCTCGGGATGGATGTCGCGCCGGAAGTGGTCCGCGATGGCGCGGGCGACCGTCGCCGAGCAGTTCACCGACGTCAGGATGCCGATGTAGTTGCGTGTCGCCACGCGCCCATCGGCGCGCACGATGCCGTCGAAACGCGCCGGCTGCGTTGCCGGAGGCGTGTCGCGCGCATCGACCCCGTAGGCGTAGTCGCGCTTGAAGTCGCCCATCGCCAGGTTGTGGGAGTGCACGTGCTGGCCGGGGCGGATGGCCCGGCTCGCGAAGCCGATGATCTGGCCGTAGCGCCTGACCGCTTCCCCGGTCGCGATCGCGCGCGTCGCGATCTTGTGGCCCGGCGGGATCAGCCCGGAAACGGTCGTGGCTTCGGCCGCGATGTGGGTGCCCGAGACCAATTGGTCGAGCGAGACGACGATGTTGTCATCGGGATGCAGGCGGATCACCCGCGCGCCGACGGTCGCCCGGGCCGGGTCGATGGCCGCCTTGGCATCGATGGTCATGCGGGTGTCTCCCGTCGGGGCCGGATCAACCCGCGTCGGCCAGCGCGGCACGCAAGCGCGGCTGTGCGATGCCGCACTGCAGCCGGTCGGCGAGCGCGACGATGGGCAGGAAGCGCCGCTGCTTCTTTTGCGCGTGGTTCCGCGCGATGTCGGCGATCGGGTGGTCGAGGAAGGGGTTCAGAAAACGCTCGCGCACGTCGACGAGGTAGGCGTCGGCTTCGGCGCGCTGGCCCAGCGCCGTGAACACCGGCAGCACCTCGTCGCTCCAGAGGGATTCGAGTCCGGATCGCAAGGCCGCATCGTTCATCGCCTGCCGGACGGTCTCGCCGGCGGCGCGGCCGTCCACCTTCCAGCGTTCGGCGAGCCAGGTGTGCCCGGCGTTCAGCAGGAGCAGTTTCAGCCGCACGTACCGCTCGAGGTCGTCGGTCAGCAGGATGGCTTCGTGTGCACACGGCAGCACCAGCCCCGGCTGCCGTTCGATCGCCCACAGCGCATAGGGTTCGGCCACGGCGCCGACCGGGTGCAGCGCCTCCGCGACGATGCGGTCGACCAGCGAGTTGGCCCAGATGCAATGGTTGCCCAGCCAGTCGACGAAAGCCGCATCCAGGTGCCATCGGGTGGCGAGCGATCGCACCAGATCGCGCAGCACGTCGCCGTTGCGCTCGATCAGTTCACAAGGAAAGATCGACAGGGCGGCCGCCGGCCTGGCGCGCCAGCGGTGGTGCAGCAGCACCAGCAGCTTGGCCGGGAAGCTGCGCGGCGCAGGCGACGTGTCGTCGATGCAGGCCGGGCCGTCGCGTTCATCGAGCTGGTAGCCGCGGTCGGCGGTGTTCGAGACGATCACGCGCACATCGGTCGCGATGGCCTCGCGCAGCGCCGGCCAGTCGGCATCGGCCTGCAGCGCCTGCCGCACCGCGCGGCATGTGAGGGTCTCGTCGATGCGCTCGCCGCGCCGCAGACCGCGGACGCGCACCGGGTAGCCGTCGCCGGCGGCCAGTGCGGCGACGCGTTCGGCACTCGCGGGGTTGTCGGTCGTCTGCACCACGAGGATGCCGCCGACCGCCCGGCCCGTCTCGCCGCGGTCGAGCGCCTGCGAGACGAACAGGTCGACGTGCGCCTGCAGGAAGCGGCTGGTGCCGAACTGGAGGATGGCCTGGGTCATGGCGCTCAGCACTCCACGATGGCCTTGACGACGCCTCGGGCGGGGTCCAGCAGGTGCTTGAAGTCGGTCGGCACCTCGACCAGCGTGAGCCGGTGCGTGTTGAGCGCCGCGTCCGGGATCTGGCCCGCGCGCATCGCGTCGAGCACGGTCTCGAAGTCTTCGGTCGTCGCGTTGCGGCTGGCGAGCAGCGTGGTCTCGCGCTTGTGGAACTCCGGGTCCGAGAAGCCGATCGTCGCAGTGACCACCGAGATCAGCACATAGGTGCCGGCGTGAGCGACGAACTTGAAGCCGCGCTCCATCGCCTTCGGATTGCCGGTGGCGTCGAACACGACATCGAAGAACTCGTGGTCGGTCAGCCGCGCCAACTGCTGTTCGTCGTCATCGGCGATCTGCACCGACGCCGCCATGTGCAGTTGCGCGATGCAGAAGTCGAGCCGGTCGCGCCGCGTGTCGAGCGCCGTGACCTGGGCGCCGCGCAACTTCGAGAAGATCATCGCCGCCATCCCGATCGGGCCGGCGCCGACCACCAGCACGCGCTGCCCGGCCTTCACGTCGGCCCGCCGCACCGCGTGGGCGCCGATGGCGAGGAACTCCACCATCGCCGCCTGGTCCAACGACACGCCTTCGGCCTTGTGCACGAAGCGCTGCGGCACCGTGAGGTACTCGGTGAACGCGCCGTCGCGGTGCACGCCCAGCACCTGGAGGTTGGCGCAGCAGTTGGTGCGGCCCTGGCGGCAGGCAATGCACGTGCCGCAGCACAGGTACGGCATCACGTACACCACATCGCCAGGCGCCAGCGGGCTGTTGGCCGGCGCCTGGTCGACGATGCCCGACAGTTCATGCCCCATCACGCGCGGATAGCTCAGGTAGGGCTGGTCGCCGGTGAAGATGTGCAGGTCGGTGCCGCAGACGCCCACGCGTTTGACGCGCAGCAGTACCTCGTCATCGCCGCGCAGCGGCATCGGGCGATTTCGGCGCGAAGCGTGCCGGGTGTCTCGCAGATCACGGTCAGCATGAGGCGGTCCTTGTGTCGCGATGCCACCGTCCCAGGAACCGGAGCACCCTATTGGTCAGGCCACTTTACGAGATTGATGAAATTGGCCTGACCGTACTTACCCTGGCGCCCTGGAAATGAGGGCCGTACCCGGTGAGGGAGGTGGTGCCAGGCGAGCGCATACACTGTGGCGCATCACTTTGGTAAGGCCAATCGGCCTCGGCCTTCGGCAGGGGATCCGCCTTTGATCAGTCAGCTCAAACCCGTCGACAACCGGCGTCTGTACCAGCAGATCGCCGACCAGATCCGCGGTCTCATCAAGCAGGGCGACTACGCGGTCGGCGCGCGGCTGCCGCCGGAACGCGACCTGGCGCAACGACTGGGCGTCTCGCGGCCGTCGGTGCGCGAGGCGCTGATCGCGTTGGAAGTGGAAGGCAGCGTGGAGGTGCGCATGGGCGCCGGCGTCTATGTCTGCGCCGGGGCGGAGCGGGCGGCGCCCGTGAGCGATTCGCTGGGGAAAGCCCGATCGAACTGATGCAGGCCCGTTCGGCGCTGGAAGGTTCGATCGTTGCGCTCGCTTGTGGACGCGCCACGCCCGACGGGCTTGCCCAGGTGTCAAAGGCGATCGGCGACATGCGCGCGGCGATCGCCAAGGGGCGGTCCCCGATGGACGAAGACCGCGAATTCCACCTGGCCATTGCCGCGATGACCGGCAACTCGGTCATGGAACGGCTCGTTCGCGAGTTGTTCGACGAACGTCACAGTCCGATCTCCGTGCAGCTCAGTGTCCGGTCGGAGAGCGTGCGGACCTGGATGGACGCGGTGCGCGAGCACGAGGTCATCCTGCGCGCCTTGGAGAGCCGCGACGTGCTTGCAGCGCAGACCGCCATGCGCTCGCATCTGCAGTCATCGCTGGACCGCTGGCTGGCGGCCCGGAAGGAATGGTCCTGACACCTTCGTGCGATGACCGCCATGTCGGCGGAGGACCTCCGCAGAGCTACTCGATGTTCTGCACCTGTTCCTTCATCTGCTCGATCGCGACCTTCATCTCGACCGAGATGTTGGTCAGCTCGATGGCCGCGGCCTTCGAGCCCAGCGTGTTGGCTTCGCGGTGCAGTTCCTGCATCAGGAAGTCCAGCCGCTTGCCGACCTCGCCGCCCTTCTTGAGCAGGCGCTCGATCTCGTCCAGGTGCGAGCGCAGCCGTGTGAGCTCCTCGGCCACGTCGATGCGCAGCGCGTAGGCGGCCGCCTCGTTGACGGCGCGCTCCTGCAGTGTCTGCTCGGAGATCGTCTGCGTGGCGCTGGTGGCGCTCAGCGCCTCCTGCCAGCGTTCCAGGAAACGCTCGCGATGGCGTTGCACCGCGGCCGGGATCAGCGGCTCGGCTTGTGTGGCGAGGTCCCGCAAAGTGGCGACGCGCTGCTTGAGCATCGTGACCAGTTTGCCGCCTTCGCGCTCACGCGCCTCGAGGAATCCCTGGATGCATTGACGCGCGGCGTCGAGCACCGTCTCGTCGTTCGCCGAGGCGCCCGTCGCGCCGGTCTTGCACCAGTTCAAGGCTTCCTGGACGCTCAGCCCCTGCGCTTTCGGCAGCCAGGATTGCACCTGCGATTCCAGCCGCGAAAGCCGGTTGAGCTGCTCTGGCTGCGGGTTCGGCCAGGAATTGTCGGTGTCTCGATGGGTGTTGATCCTCAGTTCGATCTTGCCTCGCTTGACGCTGCCCGAGACAAGCTCGCGCAGGGCCGGCTCGAGCGAGCGCAGCTCGTCGGGCATGCGCAAGCTCAGGTCGAGGAAGCGTCCGTTCACCGAGCGCGCCTCCACCGTGACCGCAGGTTGGGTGGCCGGGCTAGGGGTTTCGCCGGAGTTCGCGGGTTGTGCCGTGGCGCTGGCATAACCGGTCATGCTGTAAACTGGCATCAGCTATCGGTAGAACAATCGAACCGCGATTATGTCAAAGCCGAAACCGGCGCCCTTGCCCGCAGGCACGGTGGTGGGGGGCTATCAGATCATCAAGAAATTGGCTGCGGGTGGATTCGGCGTGGTTTATCTCGCCGAAGACCCCGACCATCACTTGGTCGCTCTGAAGGAATACCTCCCCTCGTCCCTTGCAGAACGATCTCCCGGAGAACTCACGCCTCGCGTGAAACCGGAGAAGCAGCCCCTATACCGCCTGGGGTTGCGCAGCTTTTTCGAGGAAGGCCGCTCCCTCGCGCAGATTTCGCATCCGAGCGTCGTCTCGGTGCTGAATTTCCTGCGCGAGAACGAGACCGTCTATATGGTCATGAATTACCTGCAGGGCGATACCTTGCAGGATTTCATCGTGACCGCGCGCGATTTGAAGCGTGACAAGGTGTTCCGGGAATCGACCATCCGGTCGCTTTTCGACGAAATCCTCAAGGGCCTGCGCATCGTGCACCAGCACAAGATGCTGCACCTGGACATCAAGCCGGCCAATATCTTCATCACCAACGACAACAAGGCGGTGCTGCTCGATTTCGGCGCGGCGCGCGAGGTGCTGTCCAAGGAAGGCAACTTCATCCGGCCGATGTACACGCCCGGCTTCGCCGCGCCCGAGATGTACAGACGCGATGGCTCGTTGGGCCCGTGGACCGACATCTACGCGATCGGCGCCTGCATCTACGCCTGCATGCAGGGCTATCCGCCCAACGACGCGCCGCAGCGCCTGGAGAAGGACCGCCTCGGGCTGTCGCTCTCGCGCCTGCGCAACGTGTATTCCGACAACCTGCTCGAAGTGACCGAGTGGTGCATGTCGCTCGATCCGCTGACCCGTCCGCAGAGCGTCTTCGCGCTGCAGAAGGAGCTCTCGCGTGAGACCGAGCGCCGCTACACCAAGCTCAGCTTCAGCGAGCGCCTCAAGCTGCAGCTGGAGAACCTGAAGACCGGGGCGAAGGCGTGAAGTTCTCCGTCTACCAGGTGAGCCGCCGTGGCGGCCGGGAGAAGAACGAAGACCGCATGGGGTATTGCTATACCCGCGAGGCCGGTCTCTTCGCGCTGGCCGACGGCATGGGCGGCCATCCGGACGGCGAGGTCGCCGCCCATCTGGCGCTCCAGAACGTCGCGGCGCTGTTCCAGCGCGACGCGCAGCCGGTGATCAAGGAGCCGTCGCAGTTCCTGGAGACGGCCGTGCTGCTTGCGCACCAGCAGCTGCTGACCTACGCGCAGCAGCGCGGCATGAACGACACGCCGCGCACGACCATCGTCGTCGGGCTGATGCAACAGGGCCAGATCTGGTGGGCGCATTGCGGCGACTCCCGCATGTACCTGCTGCGGGAGACCGAGCTGATCGCCCGCACGCGGGACCACTCCTACAGCGAGCTGCAGGAGGCGCTGGGCCGCCACGCGACCGGCGCCGAGCGCTTCAACCGCCATGTGCTGTTCACGTGTCTCGGCAGCCCCGGCAAACCGATGATCGACGTCAACGGCCCGGTGCTGCTGCAGAACGGCGACCGCATGCTGCTGTGCTCGGACGGGCTGTGGAGCTCGGTCAGCGACGTGGACATCCTGCGCCACATGTCCGACAGCCGCTCGGTCGGCGACGCGGTGCCGGAGCTCGTCGAGCAGGCCCTGCGCCAGGCCGGCGCGCGCAGCGACAATGTGACGGCCCTGGCCGTGGAGTGGGAAGGCGAGGGCGATGCCCCCGACTCGATCTCCACGCAGGACCTGGACCAGGAAGGCTTCGCCTCCACGATCCATGGGGCGACCCAGGACGTGCAGCTCGACGAAGCCGAGATCGATTCCGCCGTGCGCGAGATCCAGGACGCGATCCGCAAGGCCGGCAAGAAGCCCCACTGAAGGCACCAAAGGATTTCCTCATGAGCAGCAACGCCAGCCGCCCGCAAGGGCGAGCGGCGGACGCCTTGCGTCCGGTCCGCATCACCCGCCACTACACCCGCCACGCCGAAGGCGCGGTGCTGATCGAGTTCGGCGACACCAAGGTGCTGTGCACCGCCTCCGTCGAAGAGAAGGTGCCGCCGCACAAGCGCGGCAGCGGCGAGGGCTGGGTCACCGCCGAGTACGGCATGCTGCCCGCGCCACGCACACCCGCAGCGACCGCGAGGCCGCGCGCGGCAAGCAGACCGGCCGCACGCAGGAGATCCAGCGCCTGATCGGTCGCGCGCTGCGCGCGGTGTTCGACCTGTCCAAGCTCGGCGAGCGCACGATCCAGATCGACTGCGACGTGCTGCAGGCCGACGGCGGCACGCGCACCGCGGCGATCACCGGCGCCTACGTGGCCGCGCATGACGCGGTGAGCTGGCTGATCGCGCAGGGCAAGATCACCGCGTCGCCGCTGAAGGACGCGGTCGCCGCGATCTCGGTCGGCATCCTGGACGGCCAGGCGCTGCTGGACCTCGAGTACGTCGAGGACTCCGCCTGCGACACCGACATGAACGTGGTCATGACCGGTGCGGGACACTTCGTCGAGCTGCAGGGCACGGCCGAAGGCGTCGCGTTCACGCGCGCCGAGGTCGACGTGCTGCTGAACCTCGCCGAGAAGGGCATCCGCGAGCTGCTCGTCGCGCAGCGCGAGGCGCTCGGCCTGAAGTGACTGCCCAGTAATCTCCGTCGATTGGAGCAAGCGATGAAGTTGGTCCTGGCCTCCAACAATGCGAAGAAGCTGAAGGAATTGCAGGCGCTGTTCGAGCCGCTGGGCATCGAGCTCGTGACGCAGGGCAGCCTCGGCATTCCGGAGGCGGAAGAGCCTTTCCACACCTTCGTCGAGAACGGGCTGACCAAGGCCCGCCACGCGGCAAAGGCCAGCGGCCTGCCGGCGCTGGCGGACGACTCGGGCCTGGCCGTCGATGCGCTCGGCGGCATGCCGGGCGTGCTGTCGGCGCGCTACGCGACGCTGTTCGGCCGCGAAAAGAGCGACGCCGAAAACAATCGTGTGCTGCTCGAGAAGCTCGATGGCATCGAGGATCGGCGCGCCCGCTTCGTCTGCGCGCTGGTCGCCGTGCGCTCGGCCGACGACCCGGAACCGCTGATCGCCATGGGCCGCTGGCACGGCGAGATCCTGCATGCGCTGGAAGGCGAGGGCGGCTTCGGCTACGACCCGCTGCTGTTCATTCCCGAACTCGGGAAGAGCGTCGCGGCGCTGGGCGCCGAGGCGAAGAACCGTCTGAGCCACCGCGCGCTCGCGTCGCAAGACCTGCTGCGCCAGATGCGCGAGAGCTGGCACCTTGGCTGACATCATCCGCATGATGCGGCCCGGCACGCTGACGCTGTCGGCGCTGCCGCCGCTGTCGCTGTACGTGCACCTGCCGTGGTGCATCCGCAAGTGCCCGTACTGCGACTTCAACTCGCATGAATACCGCGACGGGCGCGAGCTCGACGTGGAGACCGCGCGCCAGTACCTCGCCGCCCTGCGCTCGGACCTGGAAGCGGCGCTGCCGCTGATCTGGGGCCGGTCGGTCGTGTCGATCTTCATCGGCGGCGGCACGCCCAGCCTGTTCGCGCCGGAGCAGATCGCCGAGCTGATCTCCGACCTGCGCGCGCGCCTGCCGCTGGAGCCGGGCTGCGAGATCACGATGGAAGCCAATCCCGGCACCTTCGAGAAGGACCGCTTCGCCGGCTTCGCGCAGGCGGGCGTGACGCGGCTGTCGATCGGCGTGCAGAGCTTCGACGACGCCAAGCTGCACGCGCTCGGGCGCATCCACAGCGGCACGCAGGCGCGCGCGGCGATCGAGGAGGCGGCCCGTTCCTTCGGCACCTTCAACATCGATTTGATGTACGCGCTGCCGGGGCAGACGCTGGCGGAACTCGACCAGGACCTGGACATCGCGCTGGCGTTCGATCCGCCGCACCTGTCGGTCTATCACCTGACGATCGAGCCCAACACGCGCTTCGCGAATTCGCCGCCGGAGCATCTGCCCGATCCTGATCTCGCCAGCGACATGCTGGACCTGATCACCGCGCGCACCGGCGCGAAGGGCATGTCGCGCTACGAGGTCTCGGCCTATGCGCGCGATGGCCATCGCTGCACGCACAACACCAACTACTGGCAGTTCGGCGACTACCTCGGCATCGGCGCCGGCGCGCACACGAAGCTCAGCTTCGCGCACCGGCTGCTGCGGCAGGTCCGCTGGCGCGATCCCGCCACCTTCATGCAGAAGGCGGCCGAGGGGCAGGCCGTGTCCAACGAGAACGAGGTCGCCCGCAACGAGCTGCCCTTCGAGTTCATGCTGAACGCGCTGCGTCTGCGCGAGGGCGTGACGCTGCAGAGCTTCCTCGAGCGCACCGGCCTGCCGCCGTCAGCCATCGCCAAGGCGATGGAGCAAGGCCGCGCGAAGGGGCTGCTCGATCCCGATCCGGCCGTGATCCGCGCGACACCGCGCGGCTTCGATTTCCTCAGCGATCTGCAGGAACTGTTTCTGGCATCGTGACCTTGCCGGTGGCCGGGCCCGTGACACGGCCTGTCGCCAGGCAGGTCATCGACCCGTCCAGCGCCGCGCGCGACTGCGCGGTCTCCTCGTGCAGCCAGTCGATGAAGGCGCGCACGGCAGGTTCCTCGCGCGACTGCGGCGCGTAGACGATGTGATACCGCTGCGGCTCCTTGAGCATCGCCTGCCGAGGCGCGACGCGGACGAGACGGCCGTCGAGCAGCGCATCCGCCGCCAGCAATTCGCGCGTCAGGCCGACGCCCATGCCTTGCTCGGCCGCCTGCAGCAGGATGCCGAAGTCGTTGAAGATGGCGACGGGCACGACCTGGCGCCGCAATCCGGCCTGCGCGAACCAGTCCTCCCACTGCGCCGGATCGCCGAGCAACGGCGCCTGGGCCAGCGCCTCCAGCGGCTGCCCGATCAACTGGTGCGCCAACGCGGGCGACGCGACCGGCAGCATCGAGAGGTCGAAGAGCGGTTCACTCGTCAGGCCGGGCCAGGGGCCGAGGCCCTGCCGCAACGCGATGTCGAATTTTTCCCGCTCCAGGTCGACGAGCCGGGCCGTCGCTTCGATCTCGATCGTCACTTCGGGATGCCGCGCGTGCCAGCGGCCCAGCCGCGGCAGCAGCCAGCGCTGCGCGAAGGAGGGCAGCACCGTCACGCGCAGGCTGCGCTGCCCGACGCCGTGCGCGGAGGTCGCGGCGCGCAGGCCCTGGTCGAGTTCCTGGTAGGCGCGCTCCACGCCGCGCAGCAGGGCTGCGCCGGCGGCGTTCAACACCACGCGTCGCCCCTGTCGATCGAAGACCGGGAAGCCGAGCTGCAGTTCCAGCGCACGGATCTGCTGGCTCACCGCGGAGTGCGTCAGGTTAGTTCCTCGGACGCGGCGCGCAGGTTCTGGTGCAGCGCGGCGGCCCGGAAGGCGGCCAGGTACTGGAGCGGCAGGCGGGGAAGTCGCATCGGGTGTCCTCCGGGAGAACGGGAAGGGAAAGCGAGGGCGACTGTAGCGACTCGTTGGAAAGTTTGGCTACTCAAGGAGGCAAGGATATAGCGTTTGGAGACAGCTTGTTGGGCATCTAGCATTACCAGCACTGATCCAAAACTCCCACCGATGAACGAAGGAACGACCATGAACGAGCCCGACATCACCTCCTGCCTCCGTGCCCGGGTGACCCCGCAGGTGCCGTGCTACGCCTACTCGCCGTGGGCGCGTTTCCCGGTGATCGGCCCGGCGCTGACCGTGCTGATCGCGATCGTCTCGGCGCTGGCGCTGGTCTCGAACGCCAACGCGTTCAACGACGTCAACGCCGAACTGCAGATCGCCGCCCGAGAGCAGCGCGTCGCCAGGGTGGAGGCGCAGCGCGTGGCGCGCGAGCAGGCCGCCCGGCAGGCGACGCTGGTCGCCGCGGCCAACGATCGCCAGGGCGCCATGGCGCCTCGCGTGCAGCCGGCTGTGAACCGGACCGGCGACCGGACCAGCGAAGACAAGAAGGGCCGCGCGCAATGAGCCCAAACGCAAACGGGCGCCTCGTCGGCGCCCGTTTCGTGTCCGGCGAGGACATCCCCGCCGGGAAGTGACGGTCAACCGCCGGTCAACCGTCATTCAACCGCCATTCAACCGCCGATCAACCGCACATCACACGCGGTTCATCGACATGCCCGCCGTGCTGCGCAGGCGCTCGATCAGCCGCGTGGCGATCTGGTGCAGCGGCAGCACCTCGTCGGCGGCGCCGGCGTTGATCGCCTCCCGCGGCATGCCGAAGACGACGCAGGTCGCCTCGTCCTGCACGAGGTTGTAGGCGCCGGCGTCCTTCATCGTCTTCATCGCCTTGGCGCCGTCGGCGCCCATGCCGGTGAGCATGATGCCCAGCGCGTTCTGACCCACCACGCGCGCGGCGGAGTTGAAGAGCACCTCCACCGACGGCTTGTGGCGGTTCACCGCCTCGCCGTCCTGCACGCGGGCGATGTAGTTGGCGCCGGAGCGCTCCACGCTGAAGTGCATGCCGCCCGGCGCGATGTAGCCGTGGCCGGGGAGGATGCGCTCGCCGTCCTGCGCTTCCTTCACGCGGATCTTGCACAGGCCGTCCAGGCGCGCCGCGTAGCTGCGGGTGAAGCCCGCCGGCATGTGCTGCGTGATGCAGACCGCCGGGCAGTCGGCCGGCAGGTTGATCAGCACGTCCTTGGTCGCTTCGGTGCCGCCGGTCGACGCGCCGATGAAGATGATCTTCTCGGTCGACAACCGGCCCAGGCTCGCGATCGGCGAGGCGGGCTTGAGCGGCGGAGTCGCCCCTCCCGCCGGGGCGGGGGCGCCCGGCGCGGCGGCCGGGCCCGGCGCGTGCAGGCGCCGGATCTGCGCCTTCGCCGCGATGCGGATCTTGTCCGTGATGTCCTGCGCCAGCGCACGGATGCCGTCGGCCACGCCGATCTTGGGCTTGGCGACGAAGTCCACCGCGCCCAGCTCCAGCGCCTTCAGCGTGACCTCGGCGCCGCGCTCGGTCAGCGTCGACACCATCACGACCGGCATCGGTCGCAGGCGCATCAGGCGCTGCAGGAAGTCGAGGCCGTCCATCTTCGGCATCTCGACGTCGAGCGTGATCACGTCAGGGTTGAGGTTGCGGATCATCTCCCGCGCGACCAGCGGGTCGCTGGCGGCCCCGATGCATTGCATGTCGGGCTGGCGGTTGATGATCTCGGTCAGGATGCTCCGCACCAGCGCGGAATCGTCGACGACGACGACGGTGGTCTTGGCCATTGGTTCTTACTCCTCGGTACTTCCGGGCACGCTGCTGCTCCGTGCTGCCTCAGTGGTGTCAGTGTCTTCTCAGAACAGATCGATCGAACCGCCGGTGCTCGCCACCGGTTGCGCCTGTTGCGCCGCGGCCTTGTCCTGCTGGACCAGGGCATCGGTGTTGGTCGGCGCCAGGCGCTTGACCATGGCCTTGCCGCTCTTGGGCAGGAAACACACCTTGCGCGGGTAGACGTCCATCACGTCCTTGGACACGATGGGAATGCGTTCGAGCTTCAGGAAATCGATGACGAAGTTGGTGTTGCGCTCGCCGACGTTGATCGTGTTCATGCCGGCGATCACCGCGCCGCCGCCGAAGATCTTCGCTTCCATGCGGCTCTTGGAGGCGCCGCGCTTCATCATCTCGTTGATCAGCAGTTCCATCGCGAACGAGCCGTAACGGCCGAGTTCGCCGTGCCCTTCGGGCAGCATGAAGTGGTTCATCCCGCCGATCTGGGCGTGGCGGTCCCACAGGCAGGCGGCGATGCACGAGCCCAGCGTGGTCATGACCAGCAGGTCGTCGTTGTCGACGAAGTATTCGCCGGGCAGTACCTTGACCGCGGCGTTCTTGAAATGCGCTTCGTAGAAGAAGAACGACGCCTCGCCGTTCTTGCGCGTCACCGACTTGAGCTGGGCCACGCGGGCCGCGCCGGCGCTGGCCAGCGCCGCGCTTTGCTGCATCGCGGAGGAGGCGGAGGGCAGGGTCATGGGGGTGTCGCTGAATGGGGGTTCTTCGGATCGTCGTGCGGCGGATCGTTCGCGGCGATCAGCCGACGCGCTCGTAGATCGTCTTGCCGCGCAGGCGGAAGAGATCGCGGGAATCGGTGAAGTTCTCGGAATGTCCGACGAACAGCAGCCCGCCCGGACGCATCACCTTGTGGATGCGCTCCAGCACCTTGCGCTGCGTCGGGGCGTCGAAATAGATCATGACGTTGCGGCAGAACACGACGTGGAAGGGATCTCCCAGCGACCACGAGGCGTGCATCAGGTTCAGCGGGCGGAAGTCGATCATCTTCGCCAGTTCGGGGCGGACGCGGATGCGGCCCTCGTTGGCGCCGGTGCCGCGCAGGAAGAACTGCTTGAGCCGCTGCGGCGACAGGCCGCGGGACTCGGCCGCGTAGACGCCCTTGCGCGCCGTGTTCAGGACGTTGGTGTCGATGTCGCTGGAGACGATCTGCACGCCGCTGTTCGCGCCCAGCGATTCCTGGCAGGTCATGGCGATGGAGTAGGGCTCCTCGCCCGTCGATGCCGCGCAGCACCAGATGCGGATCGGCTTGCCGGTGAGCGTCTTGAGGTCGTCGGTGAGCGACGTGAAGTGGTGGTCCTCGCGGAAGAACGAGGTCAGGTTGGTGGTCAGGCAGTTCACGAACTCCTGCCACTCCTGGTCGCCTTGCGGGCCGGTGATGCCCTCCAGCCATTGGAGGTAGTCGGCGAAGCTCTTGTAGCCGGTGTCGCGCAGGCGGCGCGACAGCCGGCTGTAGACCATCGCATGCTTGCCGTCGTGCAGCGAGATGCCGGCGTGCTGGTAGATCAGCTGGCGGACGCGTTCGAAGTCGGCCTTGCTGAAGCTGAACTCATGATCGATCGCCTCCACCGGCGACGGGGCCGCGAGCGAGACCGGTTGACCTTGGCGCATGGGGCTGTTTGGTTTTCTTCGAAGAGGAGATGCCGTAGCACCGGGTGATCACCATTGTCGACAATGCTAGTTTGATTGTGTTTGGTCCATTTGATGTGTGAAAGAGGTGGGGGGAACCCCTCTTTTCTGCGCGCTCATTTGAGGGGGAAGCCGCTAGACTGCCCTCGAAATTGCCTGATCTGACCTTGGACGCTCCGCAAAGTCTCATTGCAGCCCACAAGCTGCGCCTGGACCTGGCCCTGCAGCTGCTGCAGCAGGCCGGTGCGATGCTGCCCGACGCGGAGCCGTATTCGGAGCCGTGGCTGCAGGGCATCCTCGACGCCTTGTGCGATCTCTCCAGCAAGGACGCGTTGACCGGGCTGGTCAACCGCCGCAGCTTCGAGATGGCGCTGGGCCGCGAGGTCGATCGCGTGGCGCGGTCCGGGGAACCGGCGCTGCTGCTGATGCTGGACATCGACCACTTCAAGGCGGTCAACGACCAGCACGGCCACGCGGCCGGCGACATGGTGATCCGCGCGGTCGCCCAGTCGATCGCTCAGACGGTGCGGCCGATGGACACGGTGGCGCGGATCGGCGGCGAGGAATTCGCCATCATCCTGCCCAACTGCCCGACGTCGTTCGGGGTGACGGTCGCGGAACGCATCCGGCAGCGGGTGCAGGCGCTGGCGATCAGCGCGGGCGCCGGCCATGCGCCGCTGACCTGCACGATCAGCATCGGCGGGGCGTTCGCGCCGCAGTGGGTGCGGTCGTCGACGCTGATCTGGACGGAGCGGGCGGACCGCCAGCTCTACCGCGCCAAGGCCGAAGGCCGCAACCGCGCCTGCCTCGAGAGCCATGTGGACTCGCTGGTGAGCGCCGAGGAAAAGGGCATGTTGTTCGCCGTAACGCAACAGGATAGTGAATGAGCAATACAACAGCTCCTGCTGCACCCCATGCCCGCGGAGGCGCTCGCACCTTGGCCGTCACGAGCGGCAAGGGCGGCGTGGGCAAGACCTTCGTCACCGCCAACCTGGCGGCGGCCCTGGCCGCGCGCGGCGAGCGCGTGCTGGTGCTGGATGCCGACCTCGGCCTGGCCAACCTGGACGTGGTGCTGAACCTGCATCCCAAGCTCACGCTGCACGATGTCTTCACCGAGCGCTGCACCCTGGAGCAGGCGATCCTGCCGGCGCCGGGCGGCTTCCACGTGCTGCTGGCGGGCTCGGGCATGGTCGAGTATTCGCGGCTGACGCCCGACGTGCGCGACAAGCTGCTGCACATCCTCGAGGTCGTGCGGCCGCGTTTCGACTACGTGCTGCTGGACACCGGCGCCGGCATCTCGGACGTGGTGCTGTTCTCGGTGTCGATGGCGAATGACGTGCTCGTCGTCGCGACGCCGGAGCCGACCTCGCTGACGGACGCGTACGCCACGATCAAGGTGCTCGCGACCCAGCAGGAGCGCCGCCTGGTGCGCCTGATCGTCAACCAGGCCAACCGGCCGGGCGAGGGCAAGCTGATCTGCGGCCAGCTGCAGCAGGTGCTGCAGCGTTTCGTCGGACCGACGCCGGGGCAGACCTTCAAGCTGGAGCTGCTCGGCGAGGTCAAGAACGACCCGATGGTGCGGCAGGCCGTGCTCAAGCGGCAGCTGTTGCTGGAGCACTACCCCGGCTGCGACGCGGCGCAGGGGATCCGCGGACTTGCGTCGAAGGTGCTGGAATACTCTGCGGGTCACGCCTGACCTCCTCCGCCTCGCGCTTCCTGCTCCCCGCTTCCTGATGACCGATTCCACCGATACCGGTGCCGCCGACGACACGGCGAGCACCGAGGACACCCCGACGGGCGCCGCTCCCGCCACCCCGTTCGAGTGGGTCGGCGGCGAGGACGCCGTGCGGCGTCTTGTCGACCGTTTCTACGACCTGATGGACCTGGAGCCGCGCTTCGCGCAGTTGCGGGCGATCCACCCGACGACGCTGGACGGCTCGCGGGACAAGCTGTTCTGGTTCCTCTGCGGCTGGCTGGGCGGGCCGGACCACTTCGTCGAGCGTTTCGGCCATCCGCGCCTGCGCGCCCGCCACATGCCCTACCGCATCGGCATCGCCGAGCGCGACCAGTGGATGACGGCGATGACGCAGGCGATGGCCGAGTGCGAGCTCGACGTCGAGCTGCAGCGGCGTCTGGCCGCCTCGTTCGCGAATACCGCGGATTGGATGCGCAACGTCTGAAGCGTGGTCGGGCGCCGAACGGCGTGAGCCGCGACGATCGGTGACTACGCGGGATCTCCGGTTCGCGGTGCCAGCGGCAACCACAGGCTGAAGCGCGTTCCCTGGGCGCCCGATCGCCAGTCCACGCGCGCGCCGATCGCCGCCGCGCGGCGCTGCTGGTTCTGCAGGCCGCGCCCGCGACCGCCGGCCAGCTCGGCGGCCGCGTCGAAGCCCTGGCCGTTGTCGACGATCTCCACGCGCACGCCGCCTTCGTGGGTGGAGGTGCTCAGGCAGATCTCCGATGCGCGCGTGTGGCGCAGCACGTTGGCGATGCTCTCCTGGACGATGCGCATGATGTGCAGCGCGCTCGACGGTTCCAGCCATGACAGCTGCGGTACTTCGCGCACGTCCCAGCGCAGGGCGACGCCGCTGCCCTCGAGCCGCGGCTCCAGCCGGAAGCGCAAGGTCGCGAGCAGCAGCAGCAGATCGGCCTCGACCGGCTCCATCGAATCGATCGTCAGCTTCAGGTCGTCGAGGCAGTCCTGCAACACACGCGCCACGTCGCGCTCGGGCAGCGCGCCGCGCTCGGCGCTCCGGATCGCGCCGATCAGCGCCGCGCCCAGTCCGTCGTGCATGTCCTGCATCAGGCGCTGACGCTCGTCGCTGACGGCCTGCCGACGCTCGATCTCGCGCAGGCGGCGGTGGCTCTCGTCGAGCTCGGCCTCGCGCGCGGCCAGGCGCTCGGCCAGGCTGGCGTTGAGGTCCTCGACGGTGGCGATCGCCTGCACGTATCGGCGGTACATCAGCAGGCCGAAGACCGTCAGCGCCACCGCATTGGCGTAGGCGCCGAGGTACCAGCCTTCGGGGCTGACGACGTTGTTCTGCAGCGCCCAGTCCGACATCCCCAGCAGCACGCACACGCCGATGCCCGCGGCCACGAGCCGCCCCTCGCCGGAGCTCTTCCAGGCCGCGCGCGCACCCGCGGTGCCGACCACGATGCCCATGCCCGCCACCACCAGGTAGAGCAGCGGCGTCACGCGCGGCGTGTTGGGCAGCAGGCCGGGCAGCGGCAGCGTCGCCACGCCGACCAGCACCGTCACCGCCACCAGCGCCCGCGTCATGCCCCGCATCGGCTGGCCGTGCAGGGATCGCAGGAAGAAGTGGACGACGGTCACCAGCCAGAACAGCGAGTTGACGGTCAGCCAGGCGAAGGCGTCGTTGGCGACCGGGAGCGAGACGTAGAAATGCAGCCCGCGCAGGTAGGACGTCGCCGCGAGGTTGAAGAACAGCAGGTAGCCGGTCTCGTGCGGGCGGCGGATCCAGACGAACAGCGCGAAGACGCCGATCGCCGCGAAGCCCGCGCCCAGGATCGCCGGCAGTTCCAGCTGCAGCCAGGCCCGCAGGTGATGGCGGGCGCGCAGCGCATCGACGGGCCCCAGCCACAGGCTGGAGACCGCGACCTGGCTGCGGCTGGTGTGCTCCAGCCGGATCAGGATGTCATGGACCGGCCGGCCGTCCTCGGGCGGTTCCAGCGACACCCAGAGCGGCGTGCGGGTGCTGTTCCACAGCGGACCCTGTTCCTGGGCGCGATGGACGAGGCGGCCGTCGGCATAGACGGCGATGGTGCCGTCGGTCTTGATGCGCGCACCGTAGAGGCCCAGCTGGCCTGCGAGCAAGCCGCGCGGTGCCGGCGGCACGCGCACGCGGAGCCAGGTCGTGCGCACGGCCGCGTCGCCTTCACGCGCGGCCTCGGCCTGGCCCAGCAGCGCCACCGGCAAGGCCAGCGGCAGCGACACCGGATGCCAGTCCTGCGGCAAGGCGGCGGCGTCCAGGGTCGCCGTTGGCGCGACTCGTCCGGCATGCTCGGAAACCTGCCAGTCAGCCTCCGTCAGGTGCAGCGCGGGGCTGAAAGCGCGGTCGATGAAGGCGCCGAACGCGACCGCGGCGACCACCGCCGCCAGCACCAGCGACACGAGCAGCACCAGCCACGCGATCGGGGAGGGGCGGGGGGAAGAGCGGGACGGCGTCACTCCGGCAGCCATCCCTGCGAGCGCGCCTCGAAGATGGCCTCGGCCTTGGAGCTGACCTTCAGCTTGCCGTAGATGCGGCGCACGAAGCTGCGCACGGTGAACGGGGACAGCGCCATGAGGTCCGCGATCTCGGCGGTCGAGAAGCCCTTGGTGATCAGGCCCAGGACCTCGTTCTCGCGCACGGACAGCGGCGAGGCCTCGGCCGGCACGGCGCGCGCGGCGTCCTGGCGGAAACGCGACAGCACCTTCCTGGCGATGATGGGGCTGATCGGGCTGCCGCCGGCGGCCAGGCTGCGGATCTCCTCGACGATGCGCGCCGGGGCGCTGTCCTTGAGCAGATAGCCCGAGGCGCCGGCCTCGATCGAGCGGATCACGTGGGTCTCGTCGCCGAAGTTCGTGCTGACCATGATGTGGCACGCGGGCCAGTCGCGCGCGGCGGCGCGGATGACGTCGATGCCGGAGCCGTCGGGCAGGCCCAGGTCCACCAGCAGCACGTCGGCCGGCGGACCGGCCAGCAGCGCGAGGCCCTCGGCGCGCGTGACCGCGCGGCCCGCCAGGCGCATGCCGGGCGAGTCCTCCACGACGTGGCACAGCGCGTCGCCGAAGCCCGGATCGTCCTCGACCAGGATCACGTGGATGAGCGTCATGAGCGCATCGTACGGAGAGCCGGCGGCGGTGGCGGCCGGGAGGGGCGCGGCGGGGGTGGTGACGTGTGCGGTTTGCATCGGATGGCGATTGTCTGGCGCCCGGGAGGTGGCCGTGTAGTCCGTTCGTTCTACGCCTCCCGGGAGGGGCCGCGCCTACGATCGCGCCGCTGCCACGACAGCCTCCACGAGAGAAGAACAACGAGCAAGAACAACGAGGGACCGCCCGCGCAGAGGCCGACGGTCCGAGGGAATCCGCATGCGTCCATTCCGTTCCGCCGTGCTCGGCGGCACCGCCCTGGCGTTGGCCGCCGGCGCGGCGCTGGCCCAGCAGAGCCCGCCGCCGCTGGCGCCGCAGGTCACGCCGCGCGATCTGCGCCCGCCCGAGCCGGCCGCGTCCGCCGCGCCGCTGCCGGTGCCCGCGCCCAACGCGGTGCCGGCGCAGGCGCGCGACCTGCAGGTCAGCGTCGACGAGGTGCGCTTCAGCGACGGCTTCCCGGAACTGGCCGCGGCCTCCGCGGCGCTGGCGGCGCCGCTTCGCGGTCAACGTCAGACGGTGGCCGCGTTCTATCAACTGGCCGACGCGGTGGAGGCGCTCTACCGCGAGGCCGGCTATCCGCTGGTGCGCGTGGTCGTGCCGCCGCAGCAGGTGAAGGACGGCGGCGTCTTCGAATTGCGCGTGGTGGACGGCTACCTCGAGCGCATCGATGCCACGGCCGTGCCTGAGCGGGCGCGCCGGGCCGTCGAGCAGACGCTGGCGGGCCTGCTGGGGCGACGGCATCTGCGCGGCGAGGCGCTGGAACGCGCGTTGACGCTGGCGGGTCGCGGGCCCGGCCTGCAGATGCGCAGCGCGCTGGGCGCGGGCCGGGAAGTCGGCGGCACGGTGCTGGTGCTGGAAGGCGAACACGCCGGCTCCGCGATCACCGTCTCGGCGGACCGGCGCCTGAGCGAGTCGCTGGGGCCGTGGCAGACGACGGTCCAGCTGCGCCTGAACCAGGCGCTGGGCCGCGGCGAGCAGTTCTACACCTACGTGTCGGGCGGCAAGGACTGGGGCACCGCCTGGCGCGACGACGCGCCGCGACGGGTGCTCGGCGGCGGGGCGATCCTGCCGCTGACGGCCGACGGCCTGAGCCTCAACCCGGAATTCACCGTCTCCGACACGCAGCCGCGGGCGCCCGCCGGCGCGCTTCGCTCGCGCAGCCAGCTCGAACGCTACAGCCTGCGCCTGATCTATCCGCTGCTGCTGACGCGGGCGCAAGAACTGACCCTCACGGGCAGTGTCGACGCGAGCCGGCAGATCGACTCGCTGCCGGACTTCGACTTCGTCATGAGCGAGGACAAGCTGCGCGTCGGCCGGATCGCGGCGGACTACGTCCGCAACGGCGAGTCGGCCCGGCTGCGCCTGGGCGCGACGCTGTCGCGCGGTCTGCCCGGACTCGGCGCCCGCACCGCGGCCGACATCGCGGCCACCGGTATGCCGGTGTCGCGCTATGGCGCGAGGCCCTACTTCACGAAGCTGGAGCTCAACGCCAGCGCCGATGTCGAGCTGCCCTGGGGCCTGGGCGCGCGCACCTCGGCGCGGCTGCAGAGCGCGCTCGGCCACGTGCTGCCGAGCGCCGAGCTGTTCAGCCTGGACGGCGAGGACGCGCTGTCGACCTTCCGGTCCGGGGCGATCTCGGACGACAACGGCTGGACCCTGCGCCAGGAGCTGTCGCGGGCCTGGACGCCGACCGTCGGCGGCGCGGGCCTGCAACTGCAGCCCTACGTCTTCGCGGCGCTGGGCCGTCCGTGGTCGGAGTTCGCCGGCACGCAGGGCCACCGCCTCGCCGCGTCCGGCGGCGCGGGCCTGCGCACGCGCTGGCGCGGCGCCGAGCTCTCCATCGAGGCCGGCCGCCGCCGCTACCGCCCCTTCGGCCTGGACGAGTTCCAGGCGTTCGTGAAAGCGCAAGTCCAGTTCTGACGACCATGACACGCTCCCCGCACTCCTCCCGCGCCTCGGCGCAGACCCGTCCGCGCCTGACCGCGCTGACCGCCGCCATCCTGGCCGGCCTGATGCCGCTGGCCGGCGCGCAGACGGCGTCACTGCCGGTGCTGCCCGTCCTGCCGAAAGGCGGCAGTGTCAGCGCCGGTCAGGCCACGATCGTCGCGCCGAACGGCAACCGGCTCGACATTCAGCAGAACTCTCAGCGCGCGGTGCTGCGCTGGGACGCGTTCTCGATCGGCGCGGGCGGCGTCGTCAACTTCAACCAGCCCAACGGGCAGGCGGCGACGCTCAACGTCGTCACCGGCCCGCTGGGCTCCGAGATCGCCGGCACGCTGAAGGCCAACGGCAGCGTCTTCCTGATCAACCCGCAGGGCATCGCGATCACGGCGACCGGCCTCGTCGATACGCGGGCCGGTTTCGTCGCCTCGACGCTGGGCCTGTCCGACGACGACTTCATGGCCGGGCGGCTGCGCTTCAACGGCCGCGGCGCCAACGTGCTGAACCAGGGACGCATCGTCACCGGCGAGGGCGGTCAGGTCGCACTGCTGGGCGGCCGGGTCGAGAACGACGGCCTGATCCTCGCCCCGCTCGGCAAGGTGGCGCTGGGCAGCGCCTCGGCCGCGACGCTGGACTTCTCCGGCGACGGCTTCCTGCAGGTGATGCTGCCGGCCGACGCGGTCGACGGCGACAGCCGGCCACTGATCGGCAACGGCGGCCGCATCGAGGCCGGTCTGGTCGCGCTGCGCGCGTCGACGGTGCGCGAGGCCTTGCGCGAAGCGATCCACCTGCCCGGCACGATCCGCGCGACCACGCTCTCCGGCGTCGACGGGTCCATCGTGCTCGACGGCGGGGCCGGCGGCACCGTGCGTGTCGGCGGCACGCTGGATGCGTCCTCGGCGACGGCGGGTGGCGGGCGCATCGACGTCACGGGGCATGACGTGGCCCTTGCCGGCGCAACGCTCGATGCCAGCGGCGCGACGCGCGGCGGCCTGGTGCGTGTCGGCGGATCGTTCCAGGGCGGACGCGCGGACGCGGCGCTGGCGGACACCGACGGGCGCTACCTCGGCCGCTTCGGCGTGCTGCCGCTGCTCGCAGCCGCAGACCGCGTCGGCATCGACGCGGACAGCCGCATCGACGTCGCCGCGCACGGCGCGTCAGGCGTCGGCGGGACCGCGATCGTGTGGAGCGCGAGCGCCACCCGGATGCTGGGTCGACTCGATGCGCACGGCGCGGTCGCGGGCGGCGCGGTGGAGATCTCGTCCGCGTCCACCGTGCAGGCGGTGGCGCTGGACCGGTTGCTGCTGGGCCGCGGCGCGCGGCTGCTGCTGGACCCGCAGGACATCGTCATCGGCGACGCGGCGGCGGCCACGTCGCCCGGCGACATCGGCTTCAACGACAACCCCGGCGGGACGACGACCCTGAATTCCGGCGACCTCGCGTCGCTGCTGGGCGCTGGTGTCAACGTGCGTCTGCAGGCCAGCCAGGACATCACCTGGTCGACCTTCTTCACGGGCATCTCCCGCGGTCCCGGCGGCGCGGCGGCGGGCGACCTGACGCTGGCGGCGGGCCGCTCGGTGATGCTCAGCGGCGCCTTCAGCAACGGCGGCGGCCACTGGACCATCACCGCCAACGACACGGCCGCTCACGGCGTCGTCAACGCGGAGCGCGGCGCCGGGCTCGCTTCGCTCGACCTGAGCAACGCGAACTTCATCACCGACAACGGTCCGCTGACGCTGCTGATGGCCGACGGTGCCGGCAACACCGAACGCAGCGCCGGGGCGTTGCGGCTGGGTGCCTTCGCGGGCGAATCGCTGTCGGCGACGGTGATGCCGACGGCCAGCTCCGGCGGCCCGATGCCGGTGGAGATCGTCATCGGCGGCAACGTCTCGGTCGCCGGCACGGCGACGCTGAGCGGCGCGCTGAAGGTCAGCGGCGGGAGCCGGGTCGAGGGCCATGTCGTCGACTGGACCACCGAGGCCACCGACAGCATCGTCGGCGAAGGCCTGTTCCGCTTCGTCGAGGACGGCATCGTCACGCGTCTGGCGCGCCTGGGCAGCGTCGACGCCACGCGCGTGGCGCTCGGCAACAGCGTCGGCGGCGCGGTCACCCGCGTCTACGGCGATGCCGATCCCGACGCCGAGCACCTCGGCCGCGCGCCGGTGCATCAGGTGGGCGGTCCGGCGGCGACGCTGGACGGGCTGTTCCTGTCCGGCTCGCTGTCGGTCAGCGGTCCCGGCGTGACGGCGGGCGCGGGCAGCGGCACGCTGACGCTGGCGGGCACCGGCGCGGCGGCGTTCGATCCCATGGTCCTCGGCAACTTCTTCGTCGACATGCGCAGCGCCACGCTGCCGCTGACGATCACGCGCCGGACGTTGACGCCGACGGTCTCCGCCGGCAACTACGTCTATGGCACGCCGGCGTCGGTCGTGAGCCTGGCGGGCATCGTCAACGGCGACAGCGTCGCGCCGATCGCCACGCTGAGCGGGCAGGGCGGCGTCGTGATGAGCGCCAACGGCGGCGGCTACGGCTTCGGCGAGCGCGTCGGCGCCGGGTCCTGGAACTTCGCATTGACGGGTCTGGGCGGCACGGCGGCGTCCAACTACGCGATCGACCTGGGCGGCGGCGTGAGCTCGTCCCTCACCATCGCGCCCAAGCCGGTGAGCTTCTTCGTCGGCAACGCGGCGCAGACCTACGGCACCGCGTCGGCGCTGCCGATCTCGGTGCTCACCGGCGTGCTCTCCGGCGACGACGTGAACGGCGTGGTGGGTCTGAGCTCGGGCGGTTCGCCGATTGCGGCGAGCGCGCGCCTGGCGGCGGGCAACTATGCGGCCTCCGTGACCGCGCTGGCCGGTGCCGCGGCGTCGAACTACGTGCTCGCCGTGAGCGGCAACAGCGACGGGGTGTTCCGCGTCGATCCGAAGGCGCTCACCTGGTCGGTGTCGGATATCAGCAGTGTCTATGGCACGCTGGCCACGCTCGGCGTCGCCAGCTTGGGCGGGGTGCTCTCGGGTGACGTCGTGACGGGCATCGTCGCGTCGAGCGCCGACGGCAGCACGCCGTTCTCGCTGGCCCCGAACACGCGCGCCGGCACCTATGCGGAGATCGTGACGGGCCTGAGCGGCGCGCAGGCGGGCAACTACACGCTGGCCTCCGGCGGCAATGCGCCGGGACGGCTCGTCGTCGCGCCCAAGACGATCACCTACGTCGGCGGCAGCCTCGAGCAGATCTACGGCCAGACGTTGCAGACGCCGGCGCTCGTCGGCCTGCTGTCGGGGGACGCCGTGGTCGGCACGCAGCGCTTCGACGTCATCGAGCCCCGCGCGGCCATCGGCAGTTCCTCGGCATGGCCCGTGGGTCACTACGTCACCAGCGTGGCCGGCCTCACCGGCGCCGACGCCGGGAACTACGTCATCGCCGGCAGCGGCAACTCGGCGCTGGACATCATCGTCAAGCCCAAGCCGCTGACCTATGTGGCGACCGGCGGCGGCAATGTCTACGGCGCCTCGCCCGTCGCCAGCAGGCCTGTGTTGAGCGGCATCGTCGGTGCGGACGAGGTCGAGGCCCTGCCGAGGATCGACATCGGCGGCAATCTGCAATCCCTGTCGGCGTCCACGCGCGCCGGCACGTACACGTTCGGCGCGACGACCGCCTCGCTGACCGGCGCGGCCGCCGGCAACTATGTGATCGCGACGAGCGGCAATGCGCCGGCGAGCTGGATCGTCTCGCCCAAAACGCTGAGCTGGAGCGTGTCCGCCGGCAGCGCGATCTACGGCGACATGCCCACCGTCGCGGGCAACGCCACCTTGCTCGCCGGCGTGCTGCCGGGCGACAGCGTCGGCGCGCTGTTGACGGCGCTGGACGGCGGCGGCGCCGTGGTGGCGCGGCCGACCGTGGGCGGCACCTGGTGGGCGGGCGTCAACGCGCTCACCGGCGCGGACGCGGGCAACTACACGCTGGCCGGCACCGGCAACGCCGTCGGTGCGCTGACGGTGGCGCCGCGGCCGGTGAGCTTCTCGACGGCCAACGCGAGCTCGGTCTACGGCAACCTTGCCACGCTGGGCGCGGTGACGCTGGGCAACGTGCTCACGGGCGACACGGTCGGCTACACGACGGCGCTGCTGTCCGGCGCCACGCCGGTCGCGCTGACCGATCGCACGCATGCCGGCGTCTACACGGAGGCGGTCACCGCCATCACCGGCAACCCGAACTACGTGCTGGCGACCGCCGGCAACACGGCCGGCGCGCTGACCGTGCAGCCGCGTCCGATCAGCTACATCGCGCAGGACGCGACGGGCACCTACGGCACCGCGGCGACGATCGGCGCCGCGTCGCTGCTGGGCGTGCTGTCCGGCGACTCGGTGAGCGCCGGTCCCGCCGCGCTGCTGGCCACCGGCACCGCGCCGACCGACCGGACGGGCGCGGGCCGCTGGACGCTGGGCCTGCGCAGCCTGGCCGGCGCGGACGCGTCCAACTACGTGACGACGGACGTCGGCTCGACGACGGCCATGTTGACCGTCGCGCCCAAGCTCGTGACCGTCACCGTCGACGGCTACTTCCAGAACGTCCGATACGGCACGATCGCGCCGGACGGCACGTTCTCCACCTTCAATCCGACCTACGGCATGGTCGGCTCGGACCTGCCGATCGCGCGAGGGGCCGTCAACGGCGTGCTGGCGGGGGACCAGGTCTCGGTCGCCACGAGCGTCTCGTCGATGCCGCGATCCAGCAGCGGCGCGCTCAACGTCGGCACCTACACGATGACCGGCACCGGCCTGACCGGCGCCGACGCGGGCAACTACGTGATGGCCGGCACCGGCAACCGGGGCGCGACGCTCACGGTGAGCCCGATCGCGATCACCGGATCCGCCTGGCTGCAGGGGCCGAACAGCCTCGCCAACCTGTCCACCTACGGCAGCTCGGACCTGTACAGCTTCCGGTCCTCGTTGTCGAGCGAGCTGAGGCCCGGCGACCAGGTGTCCGTCAACGCCTGGCTGACGCTGCCCGGCGGCAACGTCACGACGGCGCCCGCGCGACTGCCGGTGGGCAGCTACCCCACCAGCGGTGCGCTGCAAGGCGCCGATGCGGGCAACTACACGCTGCGGCCGTCGTTCGGCGACTTCGTCGTGCGGCCGAAGCCGGTCACCGTCACGACCCCCGACACGACCTCCACCTACGGCGACGTGCCGCGGATGCCGACCAGCAGCGTCAACGGCGTGCTGTCGGGCGACCAGGTCGCCGCGCTGACCAGCCTCTTCGATCCGGTGAGCTTGTGGGAACGGACGCCGGCGGGCCGGTACCCGGTCCGTGTCGACGGACTGGGCGGCGCGGACGCCGCGAACTACACGATCGCCCCCGGCAACCTGATACTGCCTGGTCTGCCCGCGTCCAACACGGGCTACGTCAACGTCCTGAAGCGCGAGATCGGTCGCTCGCTGGACAGCGGCAGCCTGGACATCCTCTACGGCAGCGGCCTGCCGGCACTGCAACTGACCACCGGGATCCTCCCGGGCGACGAGGTCAACCTGGGGACGGTGGCCGTCGCCACGCAGTTGCAGGGACGGACCGTCGGTCCGGGCTTCGAGTATGCGATCGACGACAAGCTCAACGTCGGCAGCTACCTCTACGTCGCGCGGCTCTCGGGACGCGACGCGGCGAACTACTACACGGCCAGCGGCTCCACCGGCATCGCCGTGATCACCGTCGCGCCCAAGCCGGTCACCGTCTCCATCGACGCGATCAGCACCGTCTACGGCACCTACGTCGCGCCGGCGGTGTCGGTGTCGGGACTGATCCGCAACGACGCCCTGTGGGTGAAGCCCGATTTCCACGTCGTCAACACCGCGGGCGAGATCAACTACGGCGAACGCACCGCCGCCGGGGACTACCTGCAGGTGATGCTCGGCCTGAAGCAGGTGGGCCGCCCGGACAGTGTCATCGACCTCAGCAAGAACTATCGCTTCGTCTCGACGGATGGCGCGACGGCACCGTTGAGCATCGCCCGCAAATCGCTGGTCTTCACGCCGGCGACCGTGGCGAGCGTGTACGGCGATCCGGCCCGGCTAGGCGCGCTGACGGGCGTGCTGGCCGGCGACGACGTCGGCGTGCGCGTCGATGCCGGCGGCGACTTGCAGAGCCAGGCGGTCGGCAAGGGCAACGATCCGCTGATCTATGCGCCGCGATTGGACGCCGGCGGCCACGGCTGGACCGGCTCGTTGACCGGCGCGCAGAACAGCAACTATGCGGTGAGCCTCCTCGGCGGGACCTTGACCGTCGCGCCGCGGCCGGTGACCTACGGCATCGGCCCGTCGGGCTACACCTACGGCGGGTACATGAGCAACTGCTCCCGAAGCGGTTGCACGCCCTGGGCAGTGTTCGGCGACGGCGTGAACCTCGGCAGGCCGACCTTCGTGAACGTGCTGCCGGGCGACGCGATCGACGGCACGATCGGATTGGTCGATTTCGCGGGCAACGCACTGGCGGCGGATCGCTACACCCACGCGGGTCAGTACTTCAAGGTCGTGACCGGTCTGACCGGTCCGGCGGCGAAGAACTACCGTGTGGCCGACAGCGGCAGTCTGCCGGGCCTGCTGACCATCAGCCCGATGCCGCTGAGCTACAGCGTGACGAGCGCGATCTACTTCAACCAGTTGGTCGGCTCGCCGGGCATCGCCACGCTGCGCGGGCCGGACGGCCCCTTCAGCGGCCCGGACGTCCAGCCGGTGGTGACCGCCTACGATCCGCAGGGCAAGCCCGTGAAGGACCTCAGCCAACTGGTGCCGGGGCGATATGTCTTCCGCGTCACCGGCCTGGCCGGCGCTGACGCGAGGGATTTCCAGATCATCGGTCCGGGCTACAGCGGACTGCCCTACACCGTCAGCGAGCCCGGGACCCTGGACGTGTTCACGTCGGCGATGCTGGGCGGCAGCTTCAGCGACACGGCGCAGCAGATCCCGACGATCCCGCCGCTGCCGCAGCCCGCGCCCACCGTGGTGCCGCCGCCGCTGAGCGGTTGGGTCCACAGCGGCAAGACGGGCCAGACCGAGGACTTCGGCCGCAACATCACCGGGACGGGCGTTGCCGGCGACGTGACGATCGGACCGCGAGGCGGCGGTGTCAGCGGCTCGGCCAGCGGCGTCGTGGAGACCGGCGTGGCGATCGGCGGCGTCGACCTGTCGACGCAGGCCAGCGGCGAGATCAGCGGCCTGGCCAAGTTCGGCATCACCGGCGTGAAGCTGGAGGCCAACGCCAGCGGCCACGTCGACGTGACCATCACCAGCGGCCCCGGCTACGTCACCGTCGGGGCGCAGGGCGAGGCGTATGTGATCGGGAACCTCGGCCGCAACGGCGTGCAGATCGGCGCCGAGGCGCGCGCGGGCGTGACCGCGCAGACGGGCGTGAGCGGCAACATCAGCGGCCTGGGCGATGCGCGGCTGAACACGACAGTGAGCACCTTCGTCTTCGCCCGCGCCGACGAGCAGTACACGCTCCGCGACGGCCGCGTGGTGCAGCGCTTCGACAACGCGGTCGGCGTCGGCTCCTCGGTCGGCGTCGCCGCCGGGGTGACGGGCAGCACCGGCTCGGTCGGCGGCGGCGCCACGGTCTACACGCCGGGATCGATCGGTGGCACCTTCAATTACTCGATCGGCATCTCGGACGGCGCGATCAGCGTGTCGCTGGACCTGGGCGCGCAGCTGGGCTTCGGCGGGCTGGGCTTGTCGCTGAACTTCTCGATCAATCCGATGGGTCTCGCGGAGGCGATGACCGACAACGTCGTGGGTCGCACGGTGCTCGGCGTCTTCGGCATGAATCACAGCGAGCCCGACAACCATTACTCGGCGGCCGATTCCAGGTACGCCGCGTCGATCACCGATGCGGCGGCGCGCTTCAAGTACCTGGACGAGAACGCCCGCTGGCGTGATCGCCCGTGGAACTATCTCTACGACGAAGGGGTCCGCAAGACCTGGGACAGCATGCAGGCCTTCTACAACAGCTACAGCTCGATGATCAACCGCACGCAGGCGCTGATCAAGAAGGAACAGACCGACCAGGCCACGTTCCTGAACCTGCTCCGGACCAATCCGCAAGCTGCCGTCGACATGGCCCACAACTCCGACTTCGCGGGCGCCAATCAGCGCGAGGAAGCCGCGCTGCGCGGCATGGCCGCGGGCATGGGCGTCCAGCTGGCGGTGGTGGACGGCAAGGTCACCTACGTCTCTCCGACCGGCCGTTGAGGATCATTCGAATGAACTTCCTTTTCCGATTCTCCCGATTCTCCCGACTCTCCCGAACCCTGCGCCTGCGGGCCGGCGTGGCCGGAGTCGCCGCCGCGGCGGCGATGGCCTCGGTCGTTCCCGCCGCGTGTGCCGCCGACATGCCTTTTGAAATCTCGCTCACCGGTCAACCGACCCGTTATCTCGTCGAGGGCCGTCCCTATGCGATCGCCGGTCACGGCGAAGCGCGCTTCGGCATGAGCCTCGCGGAAGTCCGCGCCGTGGTCGCGCGTGAGTATCCCGAGACCGTGTCGCCGCCGCGGGAGTACGTCGACCCCGACAGCGGCGGCGTCGACCTGCTGGTGCGGGTCGCCGCGCTGCCGCGTGTGCCGGCGCCGACGCCGGTGCTGCTGCGCTACCGCTTCGGCGCGGCCAGCGCGCGACTGGTTGCGATCGATGTGGAGTGGACCACCGACGGGCCGTCGACGCCGGCGCAGCGCGCGGGGCTCGTCGAGGCGGCCCGCGCCGTCGGCGCCACGATGGCCGGCTGGCGCTGGCCGCCGCTGGCGACGCGGCGCGGCCATCTGCTGCCGGACGGGACGCTGATCGTGTTCTCGGGCAAGGACTTCGAAGGCGCGGGCGCGGAGATCCGGCTGCTGGGGGCGGACGTGGACGTGGAGGCGCGCGAGCGCACCGCGACCTCGCCGGCACGGGCGCGCGAGCATCGCGTCGCATCCGCGGGACCGTCGCAGCTACGCCTGCGGGTGGTCGCGAACGTCGACCGGCCCGATCCCTATCCCGCGATGGATCCCGCCTCGGCCGCCGCGTCGACGGCGGCCGCGGGCGCGTACCGGGTCTCGGGCTTCCGCTCGGCGCTGTTCGGCATGGACGAGGCGGGCCTGCGCGGTGCGATCCAGCGCGATTTCAAGGCGGCCCCGGAGGCGATCCGTGTCGTCGAGGACCCGAAGGCGGGCAAGCGCGCGCTGGTACTGCGCCTCGACCAGCTGGAGCCCGGCCCGGTGCCGGCGACCGTGACCTACATCCTGGACCAGGCATCGGGACGGCTGACCCACGTCAACGTGGTGTGGACGACCGACGCCGCGCCCGACGAGGCGCTGCGCCTGCGCATGGTGGACGCGGGCGGGCAACTGGCCCGCGCGTTCCAGCAACTGGGCTGGCGGCCGGGCACGACCGTGTCGCGGATGGAGGCGGACAACCGGCAGGCGCTGCTGTTCGCCGGCGTCGACGCGCAGGGTGGGGCGCTGGAACTGCGGATCTCCGGGGTGCCGATGCAGCGCGCGGGACAGGCGCCGGTCGTGCCCGAAGGTCCCGCCGTCCTGCGCGCGGCGTTCTACGCCACCGTCGGGAAATGATGTAAACGGTGCCTGCAGCGTGCATATCTGACACTGCCGCCCCTCCAGGCGGGGGAGTCGATGAACACGGCCGCACGGCTTCGTCTACCGTCCGATCCATCATGTACACGCTGCTCCACGACGATGAGGTCGGCATCGAAGCCAATCCCGACCTGATGCATGTCCGGATCGACGACGGCCGCCTCTGGCTGTCCGACGATGCCCGGGAAGACATCGAGGTCTGCGCCGGCTACTGCCCGGACACCGACAGCCCCATCCAGATGCTGAACTTCCTGCGCGCGGCCTGCGTGCGGTTGCAGCATGTGGACATGGATGGCGAGGAGGCGGAGCACGCCTTCATGTCGTTCTGCGTGCTCAAGGGCCTGGAGCACGCGATCGAGACCCACTGGCAAGGCGCCGAGTCGGTCGGCGAGTTCCGCCCCGAGCGGCTGCTGATGGCGTTCACGACGCCTGTGTCTCCCTACGGCAGCCTGATGCTCCACTGAAGCCGTCGCCCGGAAGGGTGAAGCGCTGAACGCATGAAGAATAACGCCGGCCACGCAATGCGCGTGCCGGCGTTTTTGTCATTTCAGCCTCTGCGCGAAGCCAGCTTGGGATGTTAGTCCATGCGGAAGGCGAAGTCCTGCTGGAAGCGGTGCTCGCCCGGGCAGACGTAGCGCGACTTCAGCGTGCCCTCGATCGCGTTGGAGAACGCGCGGCGGGTGCGGGCGTCCATAGTTCCGCCGAGCGCCTGGAGCTGCACCGCGACGACGCGGCCGCCTTGGACATCGGCCACGGCGCGGAACAGCGCCTCCCCGGTCCAGTTCACCGCGGGCATCTCGGGCGCCGCCATCTGCGTGCAGATCGCGCCAGGCGTCTTGAGGGTGGTGGGCGGGGTTGTCCGGGTGGGGACCACCTCTTGCTTCGCGCCGGGGTCCGTCCCCTCTGACGGCGTGGATGTCCTGCCGTCGGTCACGCCCACGGCGACGATGACCGGCTCTTTCGTCTGAGTGATGTCCACCGGAGGAATCGGTACCTCGACCATGCGCGGGGTCTTGATCGTCGGCTCGGGGATGTGCAGCGGCTCGGCGGGTTTGGGCTTGTCCTCGGGTTCGACGATCGTCTTCAACTTGATGAGCGGCGGCGCCTCGACGGCGTGGCGCTGGAAGCCCTTCACCAGGGCCCCAACCATCAGCAGGTGGACGAGGCCGACCAGGATGAGGCCGGTGGTGCGGGCATTTGGAGCGCGCATCCGGCCGCGAATGCGGGCGGCCGTGGCAAGAGCCGGAAAGGTCGGCGACGTGGACATCGACATGCGTGTTCCCCTCCCCATCGAAACGATGGCTGCGTGGTTGTGGAGACTCAATTTGTTGAGAACGGTTCTCGACTACGCCGGCATGTCCGCAGACTAGCCACGCGGGCACGGCGATGCAATCGCGTGTTCCGGAAAACAACGCGAAGCGGGGGAGGGGAAAGCCCGTGTGGGCGAGGGGCGGGGAGAGCGGCGACGCTCGGTGGTTGCTCCCTCGTGAGGGGGACCCGGCGGGACGGGTCAGGTCGCGTTCAGCAGGACCATCAACGCGCCGCTGCCGCCATCACTGGCGCGGGCCTGGACGAAGGCCAGGACTTCCTGCTTCTGTACCAGCCAGCGGCGCACGCGCGCCTTCAGCACGGGCTCGCGCCCCGGCGATCCGTTGCCCTTGCCGTGGACCACGCGCACGCAGCGCAGGCCGCGCCGGGCGCTGTCGTGGATGAAGTGGCCCAGCGCCTCGCGCGCCTGATCGCGGCGCAGGCCGTGCAGGTCGATCTGCGCCTGCAGCGACCAATGGCCTCGTCTGAGCTTGCGCACGGATTCGGCCGAGATCTCCGGTCGGCGGAAGGACAGCGTCTCATCCGTCTCCAGCAGCGAATCGACGTCGAAATCGTCCGACAGCGCCTGCTTCCAGGCCATCTGCTCGTCGAGTTCGCGCTGGCGGGGTTCCGGTTCAGGTCTGCCGAGGTTCAGGATCACGCGGTTGGTGTCGGGCAGCGGCACGACCATGCCGACGGTGCGCTCGAAGATGCGGGCTTCCTCGTCGCGCAGGCGGGCCAGCGCGGCCTCGCGCTCGCGGCGCTCTTCCTCCGCGCGTTGGCGGAGCTTCAGTTCTCGGTGCAGCGTCTGCAGGTCTTGCAGGCTGCGCAGTCGGTCGGTCACAGCAGGCCCAGGTCGGTCATCGAAGCAGGCTGGCCCGCACCGACGATGAAATGGTCCAGGACCTTCACGTCGATCAGCGCCAGCGACTCGATCATCGCGCGGGTCAACTGGACGTCCTGCGGCGACGGATCGGTACGTCCCGAAGGGTGGTTGTGAACCAGGATCACCGCGGCGGCGTCCAGGATCAGCGCGCGTTTCACCACCTCCCGGGGGTATGCAATGGTATGGGAAAGGGTGCCGTGGAACAGCGTCTCCAGGGCGCTCAGCCGATGCTGGGTGTCCAGGAACATCACGGCGAAGCATTCAGCGCTCTTGCCGTCGTACTCGAGGCGCAGGTAGTCGCGGACGGCTTCAGCCGATTCGAAGACCGGGCCGTCGCCGAGTGCGTGGCGGAATGAGCGCCGCGTGATCTCCAGCACCGCCAGCAGCATGCTTCGCTTCGATGGCCCCAGCCCCTTGATGCCCGCAAGCGCGTGGGCGGGGTCATTCAGCAGGCACTTGAAACCGCCGCATCGGTCGAGCACGTCGCGCGCGAACGTCAGGACCGGGCGACCGGGTAGGCCTGTACGGAGCACGATGGCCAGCAACTCGAGCGTCGGAGAGGGTGGAAGCGCCCTGCGCGAGCAGCTTCTCCCGTGGACGAGCCTCGGGTGGCAGCGCGGCGATGACCGACGTGACAGAGGGCCTGGGCAAGGCGATCGGGGCGGCGAGAACGGTCATGAGGAGACTCGGAGGAAGGATCGTGGCGCTCCAGCCTAAAATCATGCCTCGATTCCCAAAATCCCCCTGACTAGTGAACCTCGTTCAACCAGGATCCTTCCTGACCCTGCATTACCGGCTGAGCGGGCCGGACGGCCAGGACTTGATCAACACCTTCGCCGACAAGCTGCCGGCCACGCTGACGCTGGGCGCCGGCGAGCTGGCGCCCGCGATCGAGGCGCGCCTGGTCGGCCTGGCCGAGGGCACGCACACCCGCGTCGAACTGGCGCCGGGCGAGGCCTTCGGCGAGCGCAACCCCGAGCTGCTGCAGCGCGTGAAGCGCGCGCTGATGCGCCAGCTGGGCGATCCGGACGAGGAGTACCACGTCGGCGACGTCGTGCAGTTCCCGACGCCGGATGGCCAGGGCCAGTACGCCGGCGTGGTGCGCGAGCTGGGCGAGGACTGGTTGCTGTTCGACTTCAATCACCCGTTGGCGGGACAGCCCGTCAGCTTCGAGGTGCAGCTGATCGGGGTGCTGTGATGACGGCCATGGACGTGAACATGAAGGACATCGTGCTGGCCGAGCCGCGCGGCTTCTGCGCCGGCGTGGACCGCGCGATCGAGATTGTCGAGCGCGCGCTGAAGAAGTTCGGCGCGCCGATCTACGTGCGGCACGAGATCGTGCACAACACCTACGTCGTCAACGACCTGAAGGCCAAGGGCGCGATCTTCATCGAGGACCTGGCCGAGGTGCCGCCCGGCGCGACGCTGGTGTTCTCGGCCCACGGCGTCAGCCAGGCGGTGCGCAAGGAGGCCCAGGAGCGCGGCTTCCAGGTCTTCGACGCGACCTGCCCGCTGGTGACCAAGGTCCACGTCGAGGTCGCCAAGCTGCACCGCGAAGGCTATGAATTCATCATGATCGGCCACAAGGGGCATCCCGAGGTCGAGGGCACGATGGGCCAGCTCAGCGACGGGATCTACCTCGTCGAGGAAGCGTCGGATGTGCCGCACGTGCGGGTCAAGGATCCGAGCCGGTTGGCCGTGGTCACGCAGACCACGCTGAGCGTCGACGACGCGGCCGAGATCCTGCGCGCCGTGAAGAAGCACTTCCCCGAGGTCCGCGAGCCGAAGAAGCAGGACATCTGCTACGCCACGCAGAACCGCCAGGACGCCGTGAAGGTGATGGCGCCGCAGGTCGACGTGGTGGTGGTGGTCGGCAGCCCGACCAGCTCCAACAGCAACCGCCTGCGCGAGTTGGCGGAGCGCCTGGGCACGCCGGCCTACATGGTCGACGCGGCCGAGGACGTCCAGGCCGAGTGGCTGGAAGGTCGCTCGAAGGTGGGCCTCACGGCGGGGGCTTCTGCGCCGGACGTGCTGGTGCAGGCCGTGATCTCGCGCCTGCGCGAGCTGGGCGCGACGACGGTCCGCACGCTGCCGGGCGTCGAGGAGCACGTGCGCTTCCCCCTTCCGATGGGGCTGGGCGACAAGTCGATGGCCGAGGTCACCAGCGGCCGATCTTGATCGTCGCGGCTCCCCTCTTCGGAGGGCGGCCCGCCGAGCTCCCGATGAGCTCCGGTTGAGCTCACGCTGAGCGACATCCCCCATGCCATCGCCGACGCCCCTCCGAAGAGGGCCGCCGTCGGCGCAGAACACGAAAGACACACCATGCTGGACATCACCCTGCTGCGCAAGGATCTGGACGCCGTCATCGAGCGCCTCCAACAGCGCAAGAACCCACAACCGTTCTTGGACGTCGAGCGTTTCAAGACGCTGGAGACCGACCGCAAGCAGGTGCAGATCCGCACCGAGGAGCTGCAGGCCAAGCGCAACCAGCTGTCCAAACAGGTCGGCATGCTGAAAGGCAAGGGCGAGGACGCCAGCGCCGTGATGGCCGAGGTCGCCGGCATCGCCGACGAACTGAAGGCCGGCGCCGAGAAGCTGGACCTGATCCAGCATGAACTCAACACGATGCTGATGAGCGTCCCCAACCTGCCCGACGCCAGCGTGCCGGCCGGTGCGGACGAGACCGGCAACGTCGAGGTGCGTCGCTGGGGCCAGCCCCGCGAGTTCGACTTCGCCGTCAAGGACCATGTCGACCTCGGCGCTCCGCTGGGCCTGGACTTCGAACTCGGCGCCAAGCTGTCGGGCTCGCGCTTCGCCTTCCTGAAGGGCCCGGTGGCGCGCCTGCACCGTGCGCTCGCGCAGTTCATGCTCGACATGCAGACGCAGGAGCACGGCTACACCGAGTGCTACACGCCCTACATCGTCAACCGCGAGATCCTCGAAGGCACGGGCCAACTGCCCAAGTTCAAGGAAGACATGTTCTGGGTCCTGCGCGGCGGTGACGACGAACAGAGCGAGCAGTACCTGATCTCGACCTCGGAGATCTCGCTGACCAACTCGGTCCGTGAGAGCGTCCTCTCGGTCGATGAACTGCCGGTGAAGCTGACGGCGCACAGCCCGTGCTTCCGCTCGGAGGCCGGCTCGGCCGGTCGCGACACGCGCGGCATGATCCGGCAGCACCAGTTCGACAAGGTCGAGATGGTCCGCATCGAGCAGCCCGAGCACAGCATGGCCGCGTTGGAAGAGATGACCGGCCACGCCGAAGCCGTGCTGCAGAAGCTCGGCCTGCCGTACCGCACCATGCTGCTGTGCGCGGGCGACATGGGCTTCGGCTCGGTCAAGACCTATGACCTGGAGGTGTGGCTGCCGGCGCAGAACACCTACCGCGAGATCAGCTCGTGCTCGAACATGGGCGCGTTCCAGGCCCGTCGCATGCAGGCGCGTTTCAAGACTGCGCAGGGCAAGAACGAGCTGGTGCACACGCTGAACGGCTCGGGTCTGGCGGTGGGCCGCACGTTGGTCGCGGTGCTGGAGAACTACCAGCAGGCCGACGGCAGCATCACGGTGCCGGAAGCGCTGCGTCCTTACCTCGGCGGCAAGGACGTGCTGAAGGCCTGAGCTGGCTGGTAGGGCGGGGAGAGCGGCCGCTGAAGCGGCCGCCGACGCGTCTTTCGCACAAACTCACGCGAGTTCTTGCCAAGGCCTCCAAAACCTCGCTATACTCTTAGGCTTAGTCGCTAACAACCACAGCGATCACCGAATTCCGGAGAGGTGGCAGAGTGGTTGAATGTACCTGACTCGAAATCAGGCGGACGGAAACGTCTCGGGGGTTCGAATCCCCCCCTCTCCTCCAAAATAGCTTGTTAGATCAAGCACTTAGAAAACCCGCCTCGAGCGGGTTTTCTTTTGTCCGCAGTGAGTAAATTGGAGTTTCCACAACTCCGTTGCGTAACTCACCGGCACCGGTTCCCGAATCGCCAGCGAGGGCGATGGCGGCCTCAACGCATATGCAGCGAACTCAAGCTCATGGGCCGGCTTGCCGCCAGTCGTGGGGCCTCGGCCAGCACGTTCAGGTCGGCCAGGAACTGCTCGAACTCGCGGCCCTTGTCGTAGAAGGCGTTGGCGCCGCTTTGCACGCACAGCGGTCCATAGATCTCCGACTCGCGGTTGCTGAGGACCAGGATGGTCCCGCCGAAGCCGGCCAGGCGCAGCTTGCGCAGCACCTCCAGCCCGGAGCCCGAGGCCAGCGCCAGGTCCAGCACCACGACGTGCGGGCGCGTCAGTCCGACGGTGCACAGCGCCTCCGCCTCGGTGGCGGCAAGGCCGACGACCGACAGGAAGGGCTGTTCCTTCAGTGTCGCCAACAGATGCTTGCGGACCAGCGGGGAGTCTTCGACAAGAACGACTTTCATGTATCAATTTTGCGCTTTTAAAATTGACAGAACCATGTGGAAAACCGAACGGTTGCGCTACCACGTGACATTCTCTGGACGTCGTCGATGACAAGCCCCCATCCGGGGGCGTCGCCGAAGGAGGTGCCGTCCCTGCCTTGTGGCTCCGGGGAGCCAGGCGCACACTGGACCGAACCCCCACCGCGATGGCTCGCAACGAGGCAATGAATCCATCCGGCCCGTCCGCCGATCGAGGGCCCCGCCGTCGCTCCGTCGTGGGCGGCCTGGCGCTCGCCTGGGGGGCCTCCGTGTGGGGAAGTCCCCGACCCCGCGTGCTGCGCGCGCTGGTGGAATCCTGGCCGCCTTATCTCGTGCCCGGCACCGATGGGAGCGTACGCGGCCTCGATGCGGAGCTGCTGCAGGCGATCTGCACGCAGGCGGGTTACGAGCTGAACTGGGTCCGCGGCTCGGCGCAATGGCGCAAGCGGCGCTTCCGCGAGTTGCTGAACGACCAGTTCGATGTGATCTTCTCGGCGACGCCGGTGCCCGGTCGGGGCCGGATCGTCATGTACAGCCGAACCTATCGGAACGAGGCCTTCATGGTCGCGGCGGCGGACCGCCGCGATCCCCGGCTCGATGGGCTGAAGGGCTTCGAGCAGGTGCTCCAGCGTCGCATCCCGTTGCTGCACGTGGACGCGCTCGGCCTCGGTGCCGACTTCGAGGAATGGCGCAAGCGCCTCTCCGACGCAGGCCTCCTGCTCCCTTACCAGACCACGCGCCAGGGCGTCGACATGCTGCAGTTCGGACGCGCGTCGTTGATCCTCGGCGACGACCTGGACGTCCATGCGCAGGCGCGCGCCTCGGGCGTGCGCCTGCTGCGGCAACCTTCGGGCACAGCGTGCAGCCCGTGTGCCTGATGCTGAGCCGCCGTCGGCTCGACGAGCGCGACCTGGCGCGCATCGACCAGGCGATCCAGGTGTTGGAGCAGCGGGGCGCACTCGCCGCGATCCGGCGGCGCCACGGCGCGACCTGAGCGGGATGACACCGCATCGCCGCCTGACGATGGCAGACTCGGCGACGACCCCTTTCCTGGAGCGTTGCCGTGAGTGAATCCCTTGAGTCCCCCGACGCCTTCGACGCCATCGTCATCGGAGCCGGCCAGGCCGGCCCCGCGCTGGCTGAGCGCATGTCGCAGGCCGGCTGGCGCGTTGCTGTCATCGAGCGCTCGCGCGTCGGCGGCACCTGCGTCAACACCGGCTGCATCCCGACCAAGGCAATGGTCGCCAGCGCCCATGCCGCCTGGGTCGTGCGCGAAGCCGCGCGCTGGGGCGTGCGGGCGCCGGCGCAGTCCGGCGTCGATCTGCCCGCCGTCATCGCGCGCAAGGAGCGGATCTCCGGCCAGTCGCGCCAGAACGTCGAGCAATGGCTGCGCGGCATGGACAAGGTCGAGCTCGTCATGGGCCACGCGCGCTTCGAGGATCCGCACACCGTCAGCGTCGACGGACGGCGCCTGCGTGCGGACCGCTTCTTCATCAACGTCGGCGGCCGCCCCGCGCAACCGGGCGTCGAGGGCCTGGACTCGGTGCCCTGGCTGACCAACGCGTCGATCATGAAACTCGACGAACTGCCCAGGCACCTGGTCGTCGTGGGCGGCAGCTACATCGGACTGGAGTTCGCGCAGATGTTCCGGCGCTTCGGATCCGAGGTGACCGTCGTGCAGCGCGGCCCGCGGCTGGTGCCGCGCGAGGATGCCGATGTCTCCGAGGCCCTGCGCGGCATCCTTGAACGCGAAGGCCTGACCATCCGCACCGGCGCCGAATGCGTGAAGCTGGCGCCGGCCGAGGAGGGCGTCGCCGTGCGGGTGAACTGCCAGACCGGCGAGCCCGAGGTCCGCGGCAGCCACGTGCTGATCGCCACGGGCCGCAAGCCCAACACGGACGACCTGGGCCTGGACCGCGCCGGCGTGCGCGTGGACGAGCGCGGCAACATCGTCGTGGACGACCAACTGCGCAGCAGCGTGCCGCACATCTGGGCGCTCGGCGATTGCAACGGCCGCGGCGCATTCACGCACACGTCCTGGAACGACTTTGAAGTCACCGCGGCGAATCTCTTCGAAGGCGCCGCGCGCGGCGTCGGCGATCGCGTCGTGACCTACGCGCTGTACACCGATCCGCCATTGGCGCGTATCGGTCTGGGCGAGCAGGAAGTGCGAGCGAGCGGCCGTCCCGCGCTGATCGGCACGCGGCCGATGGCGCGCGTCGGCCGTGCGATCGAGAAGGGCGAGACCGAGGGCTTCATCAAGATCCTCGTCGATGCCGAATCGAAGGCGATCCTCGGCGCCATGGTGCTCGGCGTCGACGGCGACGAAGCGGTGCAATCGCTGCTCGACGTCATCGCGTCGAAGCGGCCGTACACCGACGTCACCGCCGGCGGTGTGCGCATCCACCCGACGGTGAGCGAACTTCTGCCCACGGTGCTGCAGTCGTTGAAGCCGCTGTGAGTCGCCACTGATGCGCCGCTGATGCGCGGTTGATGCGCGGTTGATGGGTCGCGAGGACGGAGCCCCCGTCGGGTATGGGCCTTGCCATGCGTGCTCACCGCATGGTGCGGCTTCAAGAGGCTCGCGATGGACCGTCCTGCACAACGACGCCCCGGCATCACGCCGACGCTCTCCGCCGTGACGACGGCGAACCCCGCGCCGTCGCTGCATGTCGTCGAGATCATCGGTGCCGTCCCGCCGGACGAAGCGGCGGACGATGACGCTTCGCTCGCCTCGGCGTCGGACCGAGTCGGCGCCACGCAACTGGTGGCGCGGCTCGTGGAGCGGCTGGGCAGCAGCGGCAACGTCCGCTTCACCGTCGTGTGCCCGGCGGACGGGCCGTACGCGGAACGGCTGCGCGGACTGGGTGCGGACATCGTGATCGTCGCCATGCCCGATGACCCCCCGTGGCACGCGATCCAGGTCCTCATCGGGCTGATCCGCAACAAGCAGGCGGCGGTGCTTCATGCGCATCTGCCGAACGCGCATCGCCTCGCCGGCCTGGCCGGAGGCATCACGCGCACGCCGGTACTCGCCACGGTGCAGGGCGTTCAGCTGGACATGCCCGATCTGGAAGTACATCGCCTGATCGCGAGCCAGCTCAGCGTGGTCACCGAGGCGAGCTACTTCCACGCGCTGGGGCTGGGTCTCTCGCCGGACCGCATCAGCCTCGACCCCTTCGACGCGCAGGCCGACGAAGAGACGGCGCAGAACAGCCTTGATGCGATCGGGCAGCGGCTGCGATCGCTCGCGGCACCGGCGGAGTCGCGTGGCGCGGCGCAGGCCCGCGCGCTCGTTCAACCGCTGGCGCAGGAAGTCGTCGCTGCGGCCACTGCCGGTACGCCGGTCGCGATCCGCGCGGTGCTCGATGAACTCGAGCCTTCACCCGCGCAGACCGCGACGTTCAAGGGGTGATCGGCAAGCGGCGCGGGCATCGGGATTGCCAGTCTTCTCTTGCAAGGGTGCTGTGATGGTTCGAGATGCGATACGACGCAAACCGGACCACGCGGGGCCCCCGGCAAGACCTCAATCCACAGCTTCCAGGAGATCCACCATGAACCCCCGTTCCAAGATCACCACCGTGGCAATGGCGATTGCGCTGGCTTCCGGCGTCGGCTTCCTTCACGCCCAGAGCGGCGGCCAGGGCGGCAGCTCCGGCTCCGTCGGCGCGCGCGACCAGACCAATGATCCGCTGTCCAACAACAACAACCAGGGCAAGGCGCCGCCCGCCACTCCGGCGGCCAATCCGAGCACGGGCCAGCCCGCGACCGCCACGGACATGCAGAACAGCCAGCCGGCCACCAGCAGCCAGAACAACGGCAACAACACCACGACCGAGCAGCGTCAGGACCCCAACGTCCGCACGCAGACGGACCCGATGCCGATGAGCGCGCCGAGCGCTGGTACCTCCTCGACGGACATGTCGACGACGAACACCGACAGCACGCTGCCGGCCCGCGCCGACCGCAACTGATCCCGCTGTCATCACCGCGCGAGGCGGCCCGAGGGGCCGCCTTTTTCATGGGCGCGGCGGTCCTTGCGCGACCCCGCCGTACGTCCGACGGCAGCGAGATTGCCGCGCTGCCTTGCCAGTACCTTGAACGCTGCCTGAAGCTGCTTGAACGCTTTCAGCGCGCCCGGCGCGCAAGCCACACGCCGACCGCGACCAGTGCCATGCCGGCCATGGCGAGTCCGGTCAGCGTCTCCCCGAACAGCGCCCAGGCGATCAATGCGGTCGTCGGCGGGGTCAGGTAGAAGAGACTGGCGACATTGACCGCGCTGCCGCGACGGATCAGCACGTTCAGCAGACTGACCGCGCCCAGCGACAACACCAGCACCAGCCAAGCCATCGCGAACACGAACGGGCCGGTCCAGTGCACGTCCATCGTTTCGGTTGCCGCCGCGAGCGCGCCGGTGACGAGCAGGCTGGGCACGAACTGGATGATCGAGCCGGTGCGCAAGTCGAAGGACGGACAGAACTTCTTCTGGTAGAGCGTGCCGGCGGTAATGCCGATCAAGGCAATCACGGCCGGCAACAGCATCGTCAGCAGCGCGTTGCCGGGCACCGCCGCGATCTTCTGCGCGACGACGAGTCCGACGCCGAGGAAGCCCAGCGCCAGACCCAGCCACTGCATCCGGTCGATGCGCTCGCCGAGGAACGCCCGCGCGCCGAGTGCCGTGACCAGCGGCTGCAGGCCGACGACCAGGGCGGTGATGCCCGCCGGCAGTCCATGCGCGATCGCGGTGAACACGCCGCCCAGATAGACGCCATGCACCAGCAGGCCGGTCACCGCGATGTGCCCGCACGCGGCCATCGAGCGCGGCCAGGGCGCGCGCAGCACCAGCACCACGGGCAGCATCAGCGCGATGACGGCGGCATAACGCCACGCGAGGAAGGTCAGCGGCTCTGCGTCCGGCAGGCCGAACTTCGCGCCGATGAAGCCGGTGCTCCAGACGGCGACGAAGAGCAGCGGCAGCAGGCCGCCGGCCGAATGACGGGCCGGGTCAGCCGGCATCCAGTTCAACCTGATCGAGGTTGCAGATCGCGCCGTTGCCGCCTGGTTGCTGATACGAGACACGGTGGATCCGCTTTCCGGCCAGATGCGCCGCGAGCAGCGTCGCGTAGAGCCCCTTCTTCTCTGCGGAGATGTAGGCGACGTCGTACATGCACTGCTGGCCGAATGGCTCCTTGAAGTTCACGTAATAACCGGTCCCTTGTGCCGCCAGGAGTTTGATGTTCTTGAAGTTCTCCGTGAAAGTCGGAACCGACTGAGCCGCCAGGGGCGGTGTGGCGCCAAGGATGGCGGTGATGGCCACGGCCGAGGCGGCCATCCTGGTAAGACGCTTGCGAGCGTCGCTGCGGGTCTGCATGGTGATCTCCCTCAATGAAGCGGGCGATTCTCGCAAATCGGCACGCCGCGCAACCAGGCATGCGCCGCGCTTGCGGAACTACTGCACCTGGCCTCGGGTCAGCGTCGGAGCGAGCCGGGCCGTCGTCTGAGACGAAGGGACCGGTTGAGTGTCGGGCGCGGCCATGACCGGCGCGTCCCAGCCGCCGCCGAACGCGCGGAACGCGGACACGGCTGCGCGGGCGTGGTTCGCGTCCAGCTGCGCGAGCTGGTCGCGTGCGCCGAGCAGCAGGCGATCCTCCTGCAGCACCTCGATCAGGCTGGCGGCGCCGCCCTTGTAGGCGTCCTCGGCCGCGTCGCGCGCGACCTGGTGCGCGCGGACCTCCTGTGCGAGGTCGCCGCGTTGCTGCTCGAGCTCGGAGAGCGTGACGATCGCGTTCTCGACATCCTCGGTCGCGCGCAGCATGCGCTGGCGCACCTGCGCGAGCGCTTCGGCCCGTGCGCCGCGTGCCTGCGCGACCTCGGCGTCGACGCGGCCGAAGTCGAACAACCGCCAGTGCAATCCGAGCAGGGCCTGCGGCTGGAAGGCCTCCGAGCTGAACAGCCCACCATGCAGGCTCGACGCACCGAGCACGCCGCCCAGCGTCAGGCGGGGGTAGTACTCGGCCGTCGCCACGCCGATGCGGGCCTGGCTGGCGTCGAGCTGGCGCTCGGCGGCGATGACGTCGGGACGACGGCGCATCAACGTCGCGGGCGTGAGATCGCCCGGCAGCGACGGCACGCGATACGTCGAGGACAGCGAGGACTGCGAGGACGTCGAGGACCGCGAAAGCGTCTGCGAGGTCGACATCAGCTTCGCCGCATAGGTGCCGGCTTGCTCGCCCATCAGCACGTCCAGGCGATGCTGCTGCTGCGCGAGCTCTGTCCGCAACGGCGGCAGCGTGCCGCGCGCCTGCAGTTGCAGCGCCTGCGCCTCGGCAACTTCGCGCTGCGCGGCGAGCCCGCCCTTGAAGCGATCCTGGATCAGTTGCAGCAATTGCGACTGCGTGCGCAGATGGGCCTCGGCGACCTCGATGCGGGCTTGCGCGCCGCGCACGCGGAAGTAGGCGTCGGCGGCTTCCGCGGCGACGGTCACGCGGGCACCCAGCCGCGCAGCCTCGGCGGCCTGCCATTCCGCGACGGCCGCGGCCTCGCCCTGGCGCAGGCCGCCGGCGAGGTCCGCTTCCCAGCTCGCGCCGACGCCCAGCGTCTGCAGGGTCTGATTGCGGTCGTAGCCGGGAAAGCCGTGCGCGAGCGAGCCTTCAGGGCTCTTCAATGACTGGCGCTGGCTCAGCAACTGTCCCTGGACCGCGCCTTGAGGCAGCCGCAGCGCGCCGGCGCCTTGCGCCGCGGCGCGCGCCTGCTCGACACGCGCCAGCGCGATGGCGAGGTCCAGGTTCTGATCCAACGCGCGCTGAATGATGGCGGTCAGCGCGGGATCGTCGAAGTCCTGCCACCAGGTGCCGAGCGTGGCCGGCGCGGCGCCGTTCTGATGCTGCGCGATCAGGGCCTGACCGGCGAAGCGATCGTCGAGCGCGCGGGGGCGCTCCCCGGCGCCCGGCATCTGGGCGCAGGCGACGAGGAAGGCCGCGAGCGCGAGCGGCGCGAGCCGGGCCAGCGGGCGGAGGGAGGCGGAATGCAGGAGCGTCATGGCGGGTCTCCTAGGGAATCGAAGGGTTCGGAGCGAGTGAGGGCGGTGGGTCGTCGGCATCAGCGCGGATCGCTGCGCATCAATGCGCATCGGCGGAGGGTGCGGCCGGCGGCGCGATCTTGCGCAGCATCGGCACGAACACCAGCGCGACGACGAAGCAGCCCATCACGATGAGGAAGGCGTCGGCGAAGGTCATCGTCAGCGCCTCGCGGTAGGTCAGGGACCAGAGCTGGCGCAGCGCGGCGGTGGCCGCATCGCTCGACGGCATCGAGGCCGACAGCGACGAGCTCACCGAGGCCAGCAACTGCGTCATCGACTCGTTGCTGGTGTTCAGGTGCTCGGCCAGACGTTGGAAGTGCAGGTTGGTGCGGTCGTTGAGGATGGTCGCGCAGGCCGCGATGCCGATGGCGCCGCCGAGGTTGCGCATCAGGTTGAACAGCCCCGACGCCAGCTTGAGCCGCGACGGCGGCAGTGCCCCGAGCGCCAGCGTCACCACCGGCGGCACGCAGAGCTGCTGGCCCATGCCGCGCAGCGCCTGCGGCAGCAGCAGCTGATGCGAGCCCCAGTCATGCGTGATCGGCGCGAACTCCCACATCGAGATCGCGAAGAGCGAGAGCCCGGTGAAGAGGATCCAGCGCAGGTCGAAGCGGCTGGCGAGGAAGGCGTAGAGCGGGATCGACATCACCTGGAACACGCCGGTCGAGAACACGGCCAGGCCGATGTCGAGCGCGCCGTAGCCGCGCACGCGGCCGAGGAACAGCGGCGTCAGGTAGATGGTCGCGAAGATGCCGATGCCGGTGATGAAGGAGAACAGGCTGCCCAGTGCGAAGTTGCGGTCCTTGAGCGCGCGCAGGTCGACGATGGGATGGGGATGCGTCAGGCTTCGGGCGATGAAGGCGACGCCCGTCACGCCGGCGATCCACGCGGTGGCGACGATGGTCGAGTCGCTGAACCAGTTCCAGCGCGGCCCTTCCTCCAGCGTGTATTCCAGGCAGCCCAGGAACACCGCGAGCAGCACCATCGACAGGTAGTCGGCGCCCTTCATCATGGCGAGGTTGGGCTTGTCGACGCGCACCATCAGCGGCACGACGACGGTGACGACCAGGCCCGGCAGCAGGTTGATGTAGAAGAGCCACTGCCACGACAGGACGTCGGTGATGTAGCCGCCGACGACGGGACCGAGCGTCGGCGCGAGCGAGGCGATCGCGCCGATGGTGGAGGCTGCGATCACGCGCTGCTTGCCGCTGAAATATAGGAAGGCCGTGGTGAAGACCATCGGGATGATCGAGCCGCCGAGGAAGCCCTGCAGCGCGCGGAAGGCGATCATGCTCTGAATGTTCCAGGCCAGGCCGCACAGCAGGCTGGCGATCGTGAAGCCTAGTGCCGAGGCGGCGAAGAGCCAGCGCGTGGACATCACGCTGGCGAGCCAGCCCGAGAGCGGGATCACGATGATCTCGGCGATCAGGTAACTGGTCTGCACCCAGGTGGTGTCGTCCGCGCCGGCCGAGAGACCGCCGCCGATGTCGCGCAGCGAGGCCGACACGATCTGGATGTCCAGCAACGCGATGAACATGCCGACGCACATCGTCGCGAAGGCCAGCACCTTGTCGCGCGTCGTCAACTGGTCGATGGGGATGACGATGTCGGACCAGAAGGGCGGGCGCTTGCGCGAGGGGGCCGCCGTGTCCGCGGGCGCCCCGGCGCCCGGCGTGGCGGGGAGGGCGGTGCTCATTGCACGCTCGCCGTGGCCGTGGCCGTGGTCGCCTTGGCGGCGCTCGTAGTGGGGGCCGCGCTGGCGTTCTTGGTGCCTGCGCCGGCGTGGTTGGTGTCGATCTCGACGACGACGGACAGGCCGGGGCGCAGGCGGCCGAGGCGATCGTCGGCGGGATCGAGCTGGATGCGCACCGGCACGCGCTGGACGATCTTCGTGAAGTTGCCGGTGGCGTTCTCGGCGGGCAGCACGCTGAACTGCGAGCCGGTCGCCGGTGCGAGGCTGCCGAGCGTGCCATGCAGCACGACGCCGGGCCACGCATCCGCGCGGATGTTCACCGGCTGGCCGGTGGTCATGCGCGCGAGCTGGTCTTCCTTGAAGTTCGCGTCGACCCACAGGCCTTGCGCGGGGACCACCGACAGCAGCGGCGTGCCGACGCCGACGTAGGTGCCGAGCCGCGCCTTGCGGTTGCCGATGTAGCCGTCGCGCGGCGCGCGCAGTTCGGTGTAGCCGAGGTTGAGCTGGGCGATGTCGCGTTCGGCCTTGGCCTGGTCGAGCGCGGCCTGCGCCTGGCGCTTCTGCGTGGCGATCACGTCGAGCTGGCGCTCGGCCGCCTGCTGCTCGGCGCGTGCGCGGGCGGAGCCTGCCTGCGCGGTCTTGAAGTTCGCCTCGGCGCGTTGGCTGCTTTCGACCGACACGGCCGCGCGACCGACCAGGTCCTTGTAGCGCGCGAAGTCGTCGCGGGCGCGCTGTTCTTCGGCGGAGGCGGCATCGATGCCGGCGCGGGCCTTCGCGATCACGGCCTGCTGCAGCGCGGCGGCCGCGCCCAGGTTGGCGATCGCGGCGTCCTGCGCCTCGACCGCGCCGATGGTGCGCTGCAGCGCGGCCTGGTAGTCGCGGCTGTCGATGCGGGCGAGCAGGTCGCCGGCGTGGACGAACTGGTTGTCGGTGACCGGCAGTTCGGTGATGTAGCCGGTGACCTTCGCGCCGATCACGGTCACGTCGCCGCCGACATAGGCGTCATCCGTCTCTTCATGGAAGCGGCCCACCGTCCACCAGTGCGCGCCGTACGCGCCGGCCCCGAGCACGACGGCGGCCAGCACCGCCCATTTCAGGGAGGCGCGGCCGAGGGACCTGCGCGGCGTGGCGTCGGGCGCGACCGTCGCGGGGGTGGCCGCGGCTGTCGTGGCTGCGGGGGAGACGGAAGGCGTTGAAGCGGTCATGGAAGGACTCCGGCGTCGAGGGCCCGCCGGGCGGCGAGCGATGGAGCGGACTATAGGAACGTCACTTTCATCATGGAAGTCACTTGGTGCGGAATGCACTGTTGCGGATTCGTCAACTAACTTGCATGATGAAAGTCAGTGAGAATCGCCGGAACGCCGTCGCGCCGATCGGGTGCGGCGGCCTCGGCACCACAAGGAGACCCCGATGCGCCGCACGAGCTTCGAAGACATGGCCTGCCCGGTCGCGCGGGCGACGGACATCCTCGGCGACAGCTGGAGCATGCTGATCCTGCGCGAGGTGTTCTACGGGCATCACCGCTTCGACGAGTTCGTGACCGAGCTGGGCATCGCGTCCAACACGCTGACGCGCCGGCTGGGGGAACTGGTGGAACGGGAGCTGCTCGAGAAGCGGCTCTACAGCGACAAGCCGCCGCGCTATGAGTACGTGCTGACGCAACGGGGCCGCGACCTGCGGCCGGTGATGCTGGCGCTGCTGACCTGGGGCAACAAGCACGCGGCGTTGAAGAACAAGCCGGTGCGCCTGATCGACACGGAGACCGGGGAGCCGGTGGAGCTCAAGCTCATCGACGCCCGCACCGGCAAGGCGATCGGGCCGCAGCACAAGGTGGAGCGACGATCGGGGCAGCCGAAGAAGGTGGAGCTGTTCGCCTTCGACGGCGTGGTGCCGACCGCGGACGAAGCGGCTTAGACCCTGACGGACGTCGCCGTCAGCGCTGAACCAGCGCGAGCTTGACACCCAGCCCCACGAAGGCGGCCGCGAAGCCGCGGCGCATCCAACGCAGCATCGGCGGGCGCGTGAGCACGCGATCGCGCATCGCGGCGGCGAAGACGCCGTAGACCGCGAACACGGCGAAGGTCATCGCCATGAAGACGAGGGAGAGCTCGATCATCAGCGGCGTCGGGTGCGGCTCATCGCGGGCGATGAATTGCGGCAGGAAGGCGAGGAAGAAGATCGAGAGCTTCGGGTTGAGCAGGTTCACGAGGGCCGCGTGGGTCACGACCTCGCGCGCGGAGCGTTGCGGGCCGTCCGTGTCGACGGCGAGCGGTCCGCTGTCCTTCAGCGACATCCAGGCCATGTAGAGCAGGTAGACGACGCCGACGTACTTCACCGCGTCGAAGGCGACGGCGCTGGCGTGCAACAGCGCGGCCAGGCCGGTGATCGCGGCCAGCATGTGCGGGACGATGCCGATGGTGCAGCCGAGGGCGGCGTGGAGCGACGCCCGCGCGCCGCCCGACAGGCCGGCGGCGAGGGTGACCAGCGCGCCGGTACCGGGCGAGGCGACGACGATCAGCGAGGTGATCAGGAACTCGGGATTCGAGAGCGAGGAGAAGGGCACGACGGACCTCGGTGCGGTGAAGGCAGGGAGGTCATCGTCGGCGCACGCCGGTGGCGCGTCTTGGATGAAATTGCAGGCGCGTCTGTCGACCCATGGGCCCGTCGGCCCGTCGGCCTTGGCCCCCCTCGGTACTCAGCGAACTGGATGACCTTCAGTGAGCCTCGTGGCTTCAGCGAAGGGCGGCAGCGTACGCGCCTGGCGCGATGCCGAAGCAGCGGACGAAGTGGCGCGTCAGATGGCTCTGGTCGAAGAAGCCGCTGGCGGCGGCGACATCTGCGAGCGGCGTGCCGAGCGCGATCAGTCGGCGCGCGTGCTGCAGGCGGCGCTGCACGAGGTAGGCGTGAGGCGGCAGGCCGGTGGCGCGGGTGAAGCCGCGCAGGAACTGGAAGCGGCTGAGGCCCGCTTCGCGCGCGAGGTCGGCGAGGCTGACTGGCGCAGTGAGGTCGTCATCGAGGCGAGACCGTGCGATCGCGATGCCGACAGGGATCGCGGGCAAGCTGGCGGCGCGCGGCTGGAGAAGCGACTGCAGCAGCAGGAGCAGGGCGCCGTCGATGCGGAGCGTGTCAGTGGCCCCGGTCGGCGTGCCGGCCATCGCATGGAAGAGCGCCTCGAAGCGGCCGGCGATGCGGTCGTCGTGCAGCGTGGGTCGGTGGAACTCGACGTCGCCGATAGCGCGGCCCTCCGCGATGTCGGCGACGAGATCGCCGACCAACTCGGGCGACAGGTACAGCATGCGCCAAGCGCGCCCGTGATCGCCGAGCGGCAGGCCATCGTGGACCTCGCCGGGGTTGACCGTGATGACATCGCCCGCGACGGACTCGACCATGCCGCGGCCGCTCGCGGTCTTCTGCGCGCCGCGATCGATGCGGCCGATGCCGAATTCATCGTGGATGTGACGCGGGAACGCCTTCGCGCTGTCGGCGGCGACGATGTCGACGCCGAGGAGCGGGCAGGGGAGGCGGGTGAAGGCGGGCATGGATGCGACGTGGGGATGCTGCGACTCTAGCAACCCCGGCCCGCGCCGACCTCAGGGCGCGGGGTCGCCTGCGGCGAGTCCGTCGCAGCTGGTTTCCTGGATCCCGCAGATCCGGTCCACCCAGGCCCGGAACCGGCTCGGCGGCAGGCCGGCGCGCGCGGCGGCGTCGATCTTCAGCGAGCTTCGATCCTTGGCGGGGAAACGCTGGTCGGCGAACTCCACCTGGGCCCACTTGCCGTTGCAGTCCGCGAGGCGTCCGGCCGCGACGACGACGTCGTTGTCGAAGGTCTCGTTGTCGCCGATGCGCAGCACGGCGGCCGCCTTCGCGCTCGGCCGGGCGCGACCGACATCGGCCTGCGACTTCACGGTCAGCTTGCGGCCGCTGACCCAGCCTTCGCCCGAGAACATCGGACGCGCCGGGCGATCGGTCAAAGCCTCGTTGTCGCTGGCGTTGCGGATCAGGAACCAGCCATTGCGCGCGCCGACGACCTCGACTTCGACGCGCACGCCGTAGTTCATCGAGGCTTCGACGAAGGTGGGCGGCAGCTTGCCGAGGACCTTGGCGGTGGCGTTCGGCGCGGCGCGGACGTTGAGTCCGGCGGGATCGGTCTCGGCGACGAAGGCGCCGAAGTTGCAGGTGCTGGCGGCCCGCTCGGCGGCCGGCGTCGGGGCGCTGTGTACGAAGGTGGCGCAGCAGGCGGCCGCAATCAGCAGAGCGATGTTGCGCAAGGGGCGGTCGATAGTCATGGAAAGAAGCGTGATGCCGGAGGCAGCGGAGCGCCGTCAGCGCAGGAGATCCAGCGTGCGCTGATCCGGCTGGCCGTCGAAGTAGCGGTCCAGCGCCCCGATGAACACGGCCTCGTCGCCCGATGCCTTCGCGAAGAGCGTCAGCGACGAGCGGAACTTCATCGCGTCCACGGAACCGAGGATCTGCTCGGCGGTCTTGTTGCGGTGGGTGTTCATCAGCGCGACGCACTCGCGCAGACGCGGCCCGAGGACTTCGTGGTCGAGATAGGCGATCGCCTCATCCAGCGACTGGATCCCGTAGAACTGCGCGGTGCTGCTCACGCCCAGCCCGCGCAGCTGCGGGAAGAAGTACCACATCCAGTGGCTGAGCTTGCGGCCGCGTTTCAGTTCGGCGAGGACGTCGGCGATTTGCGGAGCTTGAGCGTCCAGGAAACGTTGAAGGTCGTGAGGCGAAGACATATCTGCTTCATTCCTTTGCTTCGTTCGAACTCTAGCAAGGCGCACCGGCGATCTTCTCGGAACCGGATCCTCCCCTGGATTGATGAGATTCAGCGGGGAACTCAAGGGTTCTACCGCTTCCAGCGCTGCCCCTGGAACTGAGACTGCACTCTCCAGTGAGGGAGAAGCGATATGGCACAGACCATTTCCCGCCGCCGGCTGCTGCTCGGCGGCCTGTTGGCGATAGCCGTCGGCAGTGTTGAGGCCAAGGGCCGACGAGGCGGAGGGGGCAGTCGGCGTCATGCGCCGTCGAGTCCAGGTGGAGGCAATGGCGGTGGATGTGGCTCGCGAGGTGGCCCGGGAGGACCCAGGGACAAGAACGGCAAATGCCCCGGGTGGCGGAAATGATCCGTCGATTGCTCGTGCTTGCCCGTCTTGCGATCTTGACGGCGCCGCTCGCTGTGACGGCGTCCATCCCGCTCTCTGCTTGCGGAGGCGGAGGTGACGATGCAGTCGTCCCGAATGGGACGTGATATCAACATCTGTCGTAGCAATGTGGCGCTCTACAGTCGACTGCAGTAGACGCGTGGGACGACGACTTCCGGATAGCAAATCTTCTCGATGGCGGCATGCAGGTCTACCAATGCTCGATGCGTGTAGACGCGTGCTCCGGTGCTGCCCTTTGCTTCGTGACCCAGCAATGCGTCGATCAACGGTTCGGCCACATCTCCATTCGCAAGTGCACTGCGCACCGTATGTCGGAAGCAATGAAAGTCGGGGTAGCGCCCCATGCCCAGTTCGCGACGGTGCAGCCCAAACCAGTGGCTGAAGTAGCCGCCGGTCTTTCCATCGCGGCGGGGGACGTCAGGCCACAGCGGATCCTCTGGCGAGACAATCCTGTCCACGTACTCACCGAATCCCAGGCGGATCAGCTCGCTGTGCACCGGAACCTTGCGGACGGCGGCGCTGGTCTTCACCCGCAGGTCTTCGCCGTCATCGGTGATGTTCATGACCAGCATCCCGTTCACTGTCTCGATGTCCTGACGCCGCAGCTGTATCAGTTCGCTGATGCGGGCGCCGCTGAACATGCCCAGCAATGGGACCCAGTAGGCCGCAGCGCCGCCGCTCTTGATGTCGGTGGGGAGGGCGTAGCAGGCATGAAGCGGGGCCCCGATAAGGCTGTTCAACTCGTCCGGCGTCCATGGTCGTCGACGGTTCGTGGTCGTCGCGTCGATGTCCAGGCCTTCCCACGGCTGGCGGTGGATCAGCTCCAGCTCGACATGGGCGAACTTCAGCAGCGACTTCACCCAGGTCATGCGGTCGTGCGCCGTCTTGCTCGTAGTGGCGCGATCGGGGTGCTGCAGCCAAGCCCGGAACTCGACGCCATGGGCCCGCGAGAGCGCGGCAAGGGGAGGGTTGCCGGTCTGCTGTTCGAAGAGCGCCAAGGCCCGTTTGCAGGCTGCGACGGTGTCCTTGTTGCGGGACTTGGCCTCAGTCCATTTGCCGAAAACTTCGCGCAGGTATGCCGGCGGGGGCGCCGCGGGAGGCAGGGTGGTTGCGTAGTTGCCCGAAGCTGCCGGGAGGGGCAGGAGTTGCCCAGTGGCAGTGGGATGGCCCGCCGATGCCGTTGGAGGCAGTTCCCCGCGAAGGACTTCAGCGCGCAGCATGATGCCCTTGCTGATCGCTTCGCGGCGGCTGCAGGCCCCCAGGGACAGCACGACGCGTCCGCTGCGATAGCGCGACCGCCCCGGATGGTCCAGGGGCAGCACGACGCGCAGGTAGAAGCTGGGGCCGCGAGAAAACAGGCCGGTCAGGGTCGACATCGGGATCTCCAAGTGAAGACCTGAGACCCAGAAGTGACACAGCAAGTGATACAAAAGGCCTGCATCCGACGTCATCACGACGCTAAATGCTTGATTCTTAAGCCTTTTGTTAGATGAGGTTGACGAGCCTTACCCTCGGCACTGGTCACAACGGTTAGGGCTGCTTGGTTCCCCATCTGACCCGGTTGGCCGCGCTTCCATGCGAGGAGGCCCGTCACCTCGCATTCTATCCGAGCTTTCGAGGGGCTCCGGACGAGCCGCCCCCGTTCGTGCCGTCGCGCACCTCTCGCCGTGCGACCCGCGTGCGAACAACACCGCCCCGCCGTCGACTCACCCGTCGCGCCTGTGGTTAAATCCGCTCCGGACCTCGCGGGCGCCAGCCCTCCAGTGCCATCGCCGATTTACCAACTACTTGCGGGCGATCAACAAATGCGGCTAAAGCGTTGCGGCTCCGACTGCCCCCCGGGCCGGCAAACGCCGGTGATCTCTGTGGGCTCTCGGAGTTTTTTCATGTCCGCTCGTCTCGCCCAGTTCGATTCGCTGCTGTCCCGCCGCCGCGCCGCTCGCGCCACCACCACCGCGCCCGCCCAGCCCCCGCGTACCCTGCGCGACCCCTGGGGCGAACCGGTCGCCGAGTTCTCCCGCTTCCCGTCCGACCTCGAACTGCTCAAGGCCGCGTTCCGCCTCCAGGCCGACGACTGGATCGGCGCGCTCGCCGACGACGGCCAATCCCATCGCCTGAACGCCGCCTGGCGCCTCGCGCTGCTGCGCGCCGATCGCCATGGGCGCGCCCGCTTCTCGCGCGAGGTCGGCCCGCAGTGGCTCAGCTCGCCGCGCGTCGCGCGGCCCGGCGAACGTCCCGCCGCCCTGCGTCGCGAACTCCACGCCGCCGCCGTCCACCAACTCTGGCTGGCCGGCTGGAAGCTGGTCTGATCGGATGACGATGAGACGGCTGGCGCGGATCCTCCTTGTGATCGTCGCGCTCGCCGTCCTCGGTGTGGGGGCGCTCTGGCTCGCAGGTCGGGAACTCGCCGCACCGGCTTTCCGCACGATCGGCGCGCCGCCGCCGGTGCTGCAGGCGCGGCAGATCCAGCTGGTGACGTCCTCCGACGTGCTCGTGTCGGGCTGGTGGAGCCCCGGTCGTCCCGGCCTCGGCACCGTCCTGCTGCTGCACGGCGTGCGCGGCGATCGCCGCCAGATGCTGCGACGCGCGCAGCTGCTGCATCGGCAGGGACGCGGCGCGCTGTTGATCGACCTGCCCGGCCACGGTGAGAGCGGCGGCACCGCCATCACCTTCGGCTGGCGCGAGTCCGAAGCCGTCGTCGCCGCGCTCGAGTTCCTCGCCAAGGAGGCGCCTTGCGAGCGGCGCGGCGTCATCGGCGTCTCGCTGGGCGCCGCGTCGACCGTGCTGGCGCGAGACCGGCCGCGGATCGACGCCGTGGTGCTGGAATCGATGTACCCGACGATCGAGGACGCGGTCTCCGACCGCCTCAAGCTGCATCTCGGCGATTGGGCCGGCGGACTGTCGCCGCTGCTGCTGTCGCAGTTGCCGCTTCAGCTCGACATTACCGCGCAGCAACTGCGCCCGATCGACCACATCGCCGAATTGCACGCGCCGCTGCTGGTGATCTCCGGCAGCAACGACCGACACACCACCGCCGCGGAGACGCAGCGGCTCTTCGCCGCCGCCGCCGAACCCAAGTCCTTGTGGATGGTCCCGGGCGCGGCCCATGTGGACCTGTTCGACTTCGCGCCCGAGGACTACACGAGGCGGGTCTCCGCGTTCCTCGCGAACCGTCTGGAGAGTCCCACCTGCGTCCCCGACCTGGCGGCCGCGTTCACGCCGTGACGAGCCGCTCCGCGAGCCACGCCTCGGTGGCGTAGGGGAACGCGATCGTCGGCGCGCGCAGTTCCGCGTAGCGATCCTTCAAGGCACGCAGCCGATCCGCGACGATCGCTTGTTCCGCCTCCGGCAGCGCGGCGATGAAACTCACCGACAGGATGCGGTCGAGCACCACTTGCTCGAACGTTCCCACGTGGCTGTGCGGAAGCACCGTCCGCCGCAGCGGTCCGAAGAGCGACTGACCCTCGAAGGGCTGCTTCCACGTGCCCTTGTAGAAGCGCGGCGCATCGCCCTCGTAGGGGGTGACGATCTCGGTGATCTCGGCGACCCAGTCGCGCGATTCGTCCCGCACGTTCCAGATCAGGCCCAGTCGTCCGCCGGGCCGCAGCACACGATGCATCTCTCGCAGCGCCCGGTCGTTCGCGAACCAGTGGAAGGCCTGGGCGCAGACGAGCACGTCCGCATCGCCGTCGGCCAGCGGGATCGCCTCCGCCGTGCCCGCGAGCGCGCGCACGCCGGGCAGGCTTTCCGAGAGACGCGCGCGCATCGCGTCGACTGGCTCGACCGCCGTCACCGTCGCGCCGGTGCGCGCCAGCAGCTTCGTGAACTTGCCGGTGCCCGCGCCGAGATCGAGGACCCGCGCGCCCGCCTGGACGCCGAGCGCCTCGCCCAGCCAACCGGCGAGGGCGTCGGGGTACTCGGGGCGACCGCGCTGGTAGTTGTCGGAGGCGCTCGTGTAGCCGCGCTGCGCGGCGTCGTGGATGGGGGTGTTCGAGGGCATCGGACGATCCTACGCCCGGCTGGGCGAGGCGGCGTCAAGCCCGCGTCGTCGGCGTGATCGCCCGTCGACCGAGCAGCCGTCCAGCGCCGATTCCTCGACCGATCGAGGCGCGTCTCAGAGCCCGAGCAAGACCTGACGCGTCACCGACACCGCCATCACATACGCGAGCGCCACCAGCGCGAGCACGTAGCCGAGGATGCGGAACTCCCCGCGCCCGAAGGCCCAGTGCCCGGTCGCGAAGTAGACGCCCAGCGCGATGAACTTCGCCGTCATCCAGGGCTCGTAGCGCGGGTCGTGGTGCAGCGCGCCCCACAGGCTCAGGCCGGACACGACGATCAGCACGTGGCTGCTGAACACCAGCGTGCGCAGCCGCTCGTCCGCCACCCACGCGGCGCCGAACTGATGCGCCAGCCCGCGGACGAGGAACAGCCCGATGCTGCACCACGCCAGCAGCGCATGCATCTTGACCATCGGGCCGTAGAACCAGTCCATGACCGGGGAGCTTCGTCACCCGGCGGGGGGATGTCAACCTGGGGAACGCGAGGCGGGCAGGGCGCCCGGCAAATCCCCCGACTTCCCTCGGAAGAGGGCCCTCTCCGCATCCCCCGCCGCCCACAACTTTGAGTCATGGCAGAACGCCTCTCGATTCCGAGAATGAGCGCATTGCATCGACGTGGGTCGGTGATGGAAAGGCAAGCAGCGATGTTGCAGCAAGTTGAAATCATGGAAGCGCCACAGATGGCGGCGCTGGAGTCGCACGCCACCGGTCGTGCGCGACCAGTGTGGGTGCACAGCAAGTCCCAGGCGCCGTATCTCTTCCGTCCGTGGATGAACCCCTGCGTGCCCGGCGAATGGCCTTATGACCTCCAGGCCTTGCGTGGCACGCAAGACTACGAAGACATCATCGACTGGTTCGCCCGCAAGCATCCGCATCTGCAGCGCGAGGACTTCGATACGGTCGACCGAGAGCTCGCCCGGTGCGCGGGGGGGCGGCAGATCAGTGTCCATGTGAAAAGGGATCCCGAGGAGTACGACCTGCTCTTGATGTTCACGCTCTTCGGCTATCCGCCGACTTCTGGCTACCCCTACGCGGAGGTTGAGGCATTTGAAGCATTGCACACGACGGTGCCGGCAATAGATCGCCTCTGGCTGACAGCGTTGGTCCGTACCTGCCCCGGTCGCTATGAGGACCGCCATCTGGTGAGGTGAGGACAGCGCAATGACAGTTTTCGATCCTGATGAGGTCCTTGTCGTCGCGCAACACTTGTTGACGCGAAACGACGAAGCGAGCAACCGCAGTGCAGTGTCCCGCGCCTACTATGGTGTGTTCCTGAGGGCGCGCGACATGGCGAACATTTCTGATCGGCATCCCAAGGTTCATCGATGGACGCTGGAGCACTACGAGCGAGAAGGGGAGAAGGCACTGGCCAAGAACTTGCGACTGCTGCGCGAGAGCAGGAACGACGCTGATTACGCGACCGATCGCCATGTGAGTCAACAGGACACCGATGACGCAATGAGGCGGTCCCGTCAGATCCGCGCCCAGCTCCAGGTGATCGCGGGCCGCGAGAAGTACCGCCTCGAACGAGGAAACAAGGTCGCGACCACAAATCCACCTGCATGAACGACGAAGGGCGCCTCAGCGCCCTTCATTCCTTCAGACCTGACCCCGCTCAGCGCAGTTGCAGATCGTCATCCCCGAAGCGGATGTCCAGCGGCTCGATCAACAACTGCTTCTCGCCATCCTCGACGCGGCCTGCGTCCCATGCGTCGATGCCGCAGGCCTTGGCGATCTCCACCACCTTCGCCGCCTGGTCCGCCTTCACGAAGATGGCGAAACCGGCGCCCATGTTCAGCGTCGAATAGGCCTCGCGGTCGTCCTGCTGCGCGTGGTCCTGGATGAACTTCAGCACCGGCGTCACCGGCGGCACCGTGTGGATGCGGTACGTGAACTTGCCGGGGTGGCGCAGCAGCTTGCGCCAGCCGTGGCCCGTGATGTTGGCGCAGTAGTGCGGCGTGATGCCGGCCTTGTACAGCGCCTCGGTCACCGGCGAGTACAGCGCCGTCGGCGCCAGCAGCGCGTCGCCGTAGGTCAGGCCCGGCTGCACCTCGGTCAGGTAGCCCTGCGGCAGGCGCTCCGTCAGCTTGCGCGCCAGGCTCAGGCCGTTGGCGTGGATGCCCGACGAGGCCAGCAGCACGATCGCGTCGCCCGCGCCCAGCTTGTCGCCGACCGACAGGCGTTCCTTCGGATTGATCAGGCCGGTGCAGGACGCGGCCAGGTCGATGCGGCCGCCTTCGACGATGCCCGCCAGCGCCGGCGTCTCGCCACCGCCCCAGGCGACCTGGCAGACGTCGCAGGCCTTCTTCCAGCCCGCCACCAGCGCCTGCGCGCGCTGCGCGTCGCCGAACCAGTCCGAGCCGCCCGCGGCCCAGTAGGCCTGCACCACCAGCGGCGTCGCGCCAACCGTGATCAGGTCGTTCACCGCCATCGCGATCGTGTCCTGCGCGATGCCGTCGTAGTAGCTCTTGCCGGTCAGCGTCGCCATCTCGTCGGCCACCAGCGTCTTCGTGCCCAGGCACTCGACGATCGACGCGATGTAGAACGGACCCACGTCGACGACGTACGCCGACTCGCCGCGCGATGCCTTCACCTCGGTGAAGCCGTGGGCGCTCAGGTGGCCGGCGGTCGCGGCCGCGGCGCGCTGGGCGCTGATCTTCAGCGGGTCGATCAGGTCGTAGTTGACGCCGGCCTGTTCGTAGCTCAGCGTGCCGGAGGAGGGATCGTGCGGGGTGCTCATGGGCGCGGATTATCCGTCAGCGCCGAACGCCTCTCCTGACAAACCCGGACGCGTTCCCGCCGCCACCCGTCCCGGGCGTGCCAAGCCGCCCCCGTAGAATGCCCCGCCATGAGTTACCAGGTCCTCGCACGCAAGTACCGCTCCCGCACGTTCGAGGAGCTGATGGGTCAGGAACACGTCGTGCAGGCCCTGGCCAACGCGCTGACGCAGCAGCGCCTGCACCACGCCTATCTGTTCACCGGCACGCGGGGCGTCGGCAAGACCTCGGTGTCGCGGATCCTGGCCAAGTCGCTGAACTGCGTCGGACCGGACGGCACCGGCGGCATCACCGCCCAGCCCTGCAACGTCTGCGACGCCTGCCGCGACATCGACGCCGGCCGCTTCGTCGACTACGTCGAGCTGGATGCCGCCTCCAACCGCGGCGTGGAGGAGATCTCCCAGCTGCTGGACCAGGCCGTCTACAAGCCGGTCATCGGGCGCTTCAAGGTCTACATGATCGACGAAGTGCACATGCTCTCGAACACCGCCTTCAACGCGATGCTGAAGACGCTGGAGGAGCCGCCCGAGTACCTGAAGTTCGTGCTGGCGACGACCGATCCGCAGAAGGTCCCGGTGACCGTGCTGTCGCGCTGCCTGCAGTTCAACCTGCGCCCGATGGCGCCGCAGACGGTGCTGGAGCACCTGACGCGCGTGCTCTCCAACGAGCACGTCCCGAACGAGCCCGGCGCCCTGCGCCTGCTCGCCCGCGCCGCGCGCGGCTCGATGCGCGATGCGCTGTCGCTGACTGACCAGGCGATCGCCTTCGGCTCCGGCGAACTCAAGGAAGCCGGCGTGCGCCAGATGCTGGGCAGCGTCGACCGCGGCCATGTGCTGGGCATCCTGAACGCGTTGATCGCGGGCGATGGCGCCTCGCTGGTCGGCGCGTCGGACCGGTTGCGAGACATGGGCCTGTCGGCGGGCGGCACGCTGGAGGATCTGGCGGTCGCGCTGCAGCATCTGGCGGTCGCGCAGGCGGCGCCGGGCGCGCTCGACGCGGGCGATCCCGACCTGGCCGAACTGCTGCCGCTGGCGGGCCAACTGCCGGCGGATGAGATCCAGTTGATGTACAGCATGGCGCTGCATGGCCGGCAGGAGCTGCCTCTGGCGCCGGACGAGTACGCCGGTCTCACGATGGTGCTGCTGCGCATGATGGCGTTCCGGCCGAACGGGCAGGGCGCGCGTCAGCCGTCGGCGCCCGAAGGCGCGGCGCGTCCCGCACCGGCCTCTGCAGCGAGCGCCGCGCCGGTCGCTCGTCCGCCCGCCGCGCCCGCGCCGCAAGCCGCGGCACCGCTGCCGGTCGCGCCTGCTCCGGCGCCCGCCGTGCCGCGCGTCGCCGAAGCGGCGGCGCCCGAACCCGAACCCGAGCCTGCGGAAGCGCCCGCAGCGGCGCCGGCCCCCGAGTCGCCCGCTCCGGCGGCCACGGCCGCAGTCGCTGAAGCGCCGCCTCACGCCGCTGCGCCGGCGCCTGCGGAGCTTGCAGAGCCTGCCGTTGCGCGGCCGCCTGAGCATGCGCCTGCGCCCGCGCCGACACCGGTGGCGGCGGCACCTGCCCCTGAACCCGTGCCGGCACCAGCGCCGACGCCAGTGCAGACAGCGCCGCGCGCACCCGCTCCGTCGGGTCCGTTGCGCGCCGCCACCGCGGGTGCGCCCGCGACCCGTTTCAGCGAGCGCCTGCGCCCGCGCGCCGCGCCGCTGCCTGCCGCGAAGGCCGAGGCCGACGGCGAGGAGCCCGAGGACCTGTCCCCGCCGCACGATGACGACGGTCCGCCGCCGTGGATGGACGTGCCGCCGCCGTCCGATGAGGAAGCGTCCGTCGGCATGTCGATGCCGGACATGGACGATCCGATGCCGTCGTCCGGCGATTCAGGCGGCGGCAGCGGGGGGCGGCAACGGCATCTACGTGTCGACTGCGATCGAAGAGGTCGAGCTCGTGCCGACGTCGCTGGGCGAGCGCTGGTACGCCGTCGTGCCCCAACTGGGCCTGAACGCGCTGGCGCGCGAGCTGGCGCTGCAGGCCGAATGCCTGGAGATCGACGAGACCGCCGAGCCGCAACGCTGGCGCTTCCGCGTCGAGCGCGAATCGCTGCGCCAACCCGGCCTGCTGGAGAAGCTGCAGTCGGTGCTCGCGGGCTTCGTCGGCAAGCCGGTGCGGGTCGACATCGAAGCCGGCCGCGCGTCCGATTCGCCCGCGCTGCGCGACACGCAGGCCACGCGCGCCCGCCAGCGGCAGGCGGAGTCCATCATCCTGGAAGATCCGGAAGTCCAGCAGCTGCTCGCGCAGTTCAAGACGGCGCGGATCCTGCCGGGCTCGATCAAGCCGGTCTGAAGATCCGGCCGCGGACCGCCGACCTTCGACCGCAGACGGCCGATCGCAGGACCCCACGACGAGGCGCCAGCGCAGGCGCGCGTCGTGGGCGACAATCCCGCCCATCGCATCGACCTCCGGGTCATCTCCGGGGCGGCCCTCCACCGCCCCATTGAATCTCTGAACAAGGAATCACGATCATGATGAAGGGTCAACTCGCAGGCCTGATGAAGCAGGCGCAGGCGATGCAGGACAACCTGAAGAAGGCGCAGGACGAGCTCGCCAACATCGAGGTCGAAGGCCAGTCCGGCGCCGGCCTGGTGAAGGTCACGATGACCTGCAAGCACGACGTCAAGCGCGTCGCCATCGACCCCAGCCTGCTGGCCGATGACAAGGACATGCTGGAGGACCTCGTCGCCGCCGCGTTCAACGACGCCGTGCGCCGCGCCGAGGAAGTCAGCTCGGAGAAGATGGGCAAGCTGACCGCCGGCATGCCCATGCCCCCGGGCATGAAGTTCCCGTTCTGAGCGCCGTTCTGATCATCGATCGGATCGGACTGCGGTGACCGCGCTCGAGCAATTGATCGAGGCCCTGCGGCGCCTGCCCGGCGTGGGCCAGAAGTCGGCCCAACGCATGGCCTACCACCTGCTGCAGCACGACCGCGCCGGCGCCGACGCGCTGGCCCGCGCGCTGCAGTCCGCGGCGACCAACGTGCGGCATTGCGAGCGGTGCCACACCTTCAGCGAAGCGCCGCTGTGCCCGATCTGCTCGGACCGGCAGCGCGACGCGCGGCTGCTGTGCGTGGTCGAGTCGCCGGCCGACCAGGCCGCGATGGAGCGCACCGCCTCCTACTTCGGCTACTACTTCGTGCTGCAGGGCCGGATCAGTCCGCTGGATGGCGTGTCCACGCGCGAGATCGGCGTCGATCAACTGCTGGAGCGCGCGGCCGACGGGCAGGTGGAGGAGGTGATCCTCGCCACCAGCTTCACCGCCGAAGGCGAGGCGACCGCGCATGTGCTGGCCGAGGCGCTCCCGCGCGCGCGGCCTGCGCAGCACACGGCTGGCGCGCGGCGTGCCGGTGGGCAGCGAGCTCGAGTACGTCGACCTCGGCACCATCGCGCATGCGCTGGTGGATCGCCGGTCCACCTGACGCATCAGCTCCGGCGCGACCCCCTGATGCGGACCGTCGACGCACCGCCTCCCGACCCGGTGAGGGATACCCCATGACCATCGCCAACTACTGTCTGATCGTCGCGTGCCTGATGCCGGTGCTGTGCGCCGCGCTGGCCAAGTCCAAGGGCTTCGGCAAGCGCCGCCGCGACGGCGGCTTCGACAATCACGACCCGCGTGGCTGGCTGACGCGGCAGGGCGGCTGGCAGGCCCGCGCGAACGCGGCGCAGGCCAACAGCTTCGAATCGCTGCCGCTGTTCATCGCCGGCGTGCTGGCCGCGCAGCAGATGCAGCACGCGCAGTCGCGCATCGACCTGCTGGCGATCGCTTTCGTGGTCACGCGCGTCGTGTATGTCGCGCTCTACATCGCCGACCAGCCGAGCCTGCGCAGCCTCGCCTGGGCGGTCGGCACGGCGCTCAGCGTGGCGCTGTTCTTCGCCTGACTTAGGCTGACCCTCGCCCGACCTTCGCCCGACCTTCGCCTGACGATGCGATTCAGCGCTCGGGGCGAGCTTCGTCCCGTGGCTTCGCGCCGCCCAGGAACATGTCGACGGCGCGCATCGCGCGCTGCTCGATCTCGGCGCGCGACATCTGGCGCGGGCTTCTCTCATACAAGCGCTGCCCCGTCTCCGCGGTCAGCAGCGACATGAACTGCATCGCCGTGATCGTCGGATCCAGTTTGCGGATGACGCCGCGCTGCATGGCCTCGGCGAACAGCCGGGTCAGGGCGTCGACAAGCTGCTGGGGACCCGCGCGGTGGAACAGGGGACCCAGGTCCGATCGGCCTGCTTCCGCCATCACCATCCGGTAGACCAGGATCGCGCGACGGTCGTTGAGCATCACCTGCAGCACGCAGGTGCCCGCCTTCGTCAGTAGCGGCGCGAGCGCCGGGCCGCCGTCGATCGCCGCCTCGACGATCGCCGTGGCTTCCGCCAGATGCGCCGTGGCGAAGGCTTCCACCACGGCGACGAACAGCTCCTCCTTGGACGGGAAATAGCCGTAGAGCGTGGCCTTCGATCCGCCGAGCCGCCGCGCCAGTTCGCTCATCGACGTCCCTTCGTACCCCGCTTCCTCGAAGAGCTCGACAGCGGCTTCGATGATGGATTCCCGTCTTGCCTGGGTCCTCACTCGCATCGTTGATCTCCAAAACAGTACGGATCTGTACATTTAACTTGACACCATAACGGCCGCTTCAATACCGTACGGATCCGTACCGTATTGTATTGGAGCGCCCGATGCTGAGCTACTTCCTGCACCTGATCGACCTTCTGGGGTTGTGGCTGCTGCTGCTGTTGCCGCGCAAGCGGCCGAGGCGGCGCGGCGCGCGTCGCTGACACGTCTCCGAACGACACGGACTGTGTGCCCCCACCCATTCTTGAAGGTGATCCGATGACCCGTTTTCCCACTTGCCGCCTCGTCCCGCGCGGGCTCTTCCTGCGTGGCCTGCCCCTGCGCCGCCTGATCCTGCTGGCCGTCGTGGCCGCGGTGTCGACCGGCTGCGCCAGCCCGCAGCCCTATCCCTATGCCGGCCTGGCGTCCACGCCCGAGCTCCGTCCCAACCCTGCCGACGACAGCGGACATGTGCCTTACCGCCTGCCCAGGACCGTGGACTGGGGGCAGTACGGCTCGGTCATCGTGGACCCGGTGATCGTGTATCGAGGCGCCGACCATCAGTTCGAGGACATCTCGGACGACGACAAGGCCGTGCTGGCGGGTGAGATGCGGCGGGTCTTCGCCGCGGAGTTGAAGCAGCGGTTCAGGCTGACGACCGTTCCCGACGTCGGCACGCTGCTCGTGCGCCTGACCTTGACCGGCGCGAAGACGACCACGCGGGTCGTCAGCACCTTCACCCGGTTCGACCTGGCGGGCGGACCGTACAACGCGGTGCAGGCGGTTCGCGGCAAGGAAGGCGCGTTCACCGGCTCGATCTCGTACGCGGTGGAGATCCTGGATGCCTCGACGCAGGAGTTGCTTGGGGCCTACGTCACCAAGCAGTACCCCAACGCGTGGAACCTGGGTGCCACCTTCGGCAGGCTCGACGCGGCCCGGGTCGGCATCGACAAGGGCGCGGAGGACCTGCTGGCGCAGTTGCGGTGACCGGCGATTCCCGATGAACGACGGGCGCTCGATCGAGCGCCCGTTCTTCTCCTGGCGCGCGCCGTGGATCAGCGCAGGGCCGTCTTCGTCGCCACGGTGCGAGCGCCCTTGCCATCGCTGGCGGCGACCTTGGCGCTGCGGGTCTTCGCGCCGGCCTTGGCCGGCTTGTTGGCCGCGCTCGACGCGACCTTGGTGACCTTCGCCGACTTCATCGTCTTGCTCGACGAGGACTTCGTCGGCGCGGACGACGCTTCCGCCGCGGCGAGCTGCTGGCCTTCACGCACGTAGGCGACGACCTGCTGGCCCGGCTTGAAAGTGGCCTTGGTGCTGACGCGGTTCCACTGCGCCAGCTGCGTCGTGCCCAGGCGGTAGCGGCGCGCGATGCTGGCCACCGTGTCGCCCTTGTTGGCCTTGAGCGTGACGCGGCGCATCGGCGGCACGTCGGGCGCGAAGCCGATGCGGGCGTTGTCGGCCAGGTGCTCGGACACGTCCTGGTCGCGCGACGCGGTGCGCGGCACCAGCAGCGTCGAGCCCTTGGTCACCAGCATCCGCGCCGGGATGCGGTTGATCTCGCGCAGGCCGGTCTCGCTCATGCCGACCTGCTTCGCGGCATCCGCCGGCTTCATCGTCTTCGGCACGACCCAGGCCGTCCACGACGCCAGCGGGCCGCGGTGCTTCTCGAGGTTGGCGACGAAGGTGCTGGCGTTGTCGTAGGGCAGCAGCAGCTGGCCGCTGCTGGCCGCCAGGATCACCGGCTTGTTCATCGACGGGTTGAACTGGCGGAAGGTCTCCTCGTCCAGTTCGGCCAGCTGCGCGGCGCGCGTGACGTCCATGTCGCGGTCGATGTTGACCGACAGGAAGTACGGATGGTTCGCCACCGCCGGCAGCTCCAGGCCGTAGGCCTCGGGGCGCATCACGATGTTCTTCACCGCCTGCAGCTTGGGCAGGTAGTAGCGCGTCTCGTCGGGCATGCGCAGGCTGTCGTAGTCGATCGGCAGGCCGGCCTTCTGGTTGCGCGCGACTGCCTTGCTGACGTTGCCCTGGCCCCAGTTGTAGGCGGCCAGCGCCAGCTGCCAGTCGCCGTCGAACAGCTTGTTCAGGCGCTGCAGGTAGTCCAGTGCCGCCTTGGTCGAGGCCAGCACGTCGCGGCGGTCGTCGCGGAAGATGTTCTGCTTCAGGTCGAAGTCACGACCCGTGGCGGGCATGAATTGCCACATGCCGACGGCCTTCGCGCTGGACTGCGCGTCGTTGCGGAACGCGCTCTCGACGAAGGGCAGCAGCGCCAGCTCCATCGGCATGCCGCGCTTCTGGACTTCCTCGACCACGTGATAGAGGTAGAGGCTGCCGCGGCCGGTCATGCGCGCGACGTAGTCGGGCCGGCTGCTGTACCAGTCCTCGGCCTTGCGGACCAGGTCGTTGTCGAGTTCGGGCATCGCCATGCCGGCGCGCATCCGCGCCCACAGGTCGACGTGCGTCTTCGGGGCGTCGAGGTCGACCTTCTCGCCGGGGTTCAGGTTGTCCTCGAGCAGCACGTCCAGCTTCTCTTCCGGCGCGGTGGCGACGCGCGCCACCGGCGTGGCCGGCGACGGGACGGCGGAGGCCGCGGACTCGACCGCCTGCATCGTCTGCTGCGCGACCGCCTGGGCTTCCTGGTTGTCGGCCCGCGGCGCGTTCGTCGCGCAGGCGGCCAGCACCAGCGGCAGCAGCGCGGCGATCAGCGTCAGCGCGGGACGTTTCGCGGTGCTGTGGGCGGAAGGGGGGAGGCGGCGTCCGCGCCGGTCGCGGCGCGGTGGGAACGGGCGGTCGTGCGGGGCGGGGTCAGGTGTCGATGCATCGGAGGCTCAGCGAAATTCATTCTTCCATTGACGCAGTCCGGCCAGGACCGAGACCGGCTGCGAGGTGACGCGCGGATCGCGGCGCTGGGCGGCCTCGCGGACGGCGGCGTGGTCGCAGCGCAGGAAGGGGTTGATCTGGAGCTCCACGGCGATGGTGGAGGGCAGGGTGGGCAGCGACTGCTCGCGCTGGGCCAGACACCAGGCCTCGTGGCGCGCGACCGCCTCGTTCTGGGGCTCGACTGTGCGAGCAAAACGCAGATTCGACAAGGTGTACTCGTGCGCACAGCAAACGCGGGTTTCCCCGGGGAGCGCCGCGAGCTTGGACAGCGACTCGTGCATCTGCGCGGGCGTGCCCTCGAAGAGCCGGCCGCAGCCGGCGGAGAACAGCGTGTCGCCGCAGAACAGGATCGGCGCGCCGCCATCGGTGGGCTGCTTCAACACGAAAGCGATGTGACCGGCGGTGTGACCGGGGACGTCGAGCACGTCGACAGCCTGGCCGAGGACCTTGAAGCGGTCGCCTTCGCTCAACGGTTCGACGGGCACTGGCATGCTTTCGCCAGCGGGCCCCCCAGATCCTTGCGCCTTCGGCCAGCAAGGGCATCAACTCGCGCAGGCCGCCGACATGATCGGCATGGTGATGGGTCACTAGAATGCCCTGCAGGTCCAGTCCCAGCGAGCGCAGCGCCTCCTTCACCGGTGCGGCGTCGCCCGGGTCGACCACGAGCGCCGACCGGCCGTCATGCAGCAGCCAGAGATAGTTGTCTGTGAAGGCGGGAACGGCGACCAGGTTCATGCAGGCAAGGGGATCAGGTCCCAGCGATGAAGACTCCGGGCCAGGACGACGACAGCGACGAGAAGCCGCCGATTGTAGAGGCGCACTTCCGGCCGGACACCGCCGCGGCGGAGTTCGCGCACTGGTTGCGCACGCCTGCCGGGCGCTACCTGCTCGCGTGGGAACAGCGCTTCATCGATGCCGCCGTCATCGACTGGTTCGGGTATCACGCGCTGCAGCTCGGCTTCCCGCAACTGCACGGCCTGCGGACCAACCGCATGACCAACCGCTGGCTGGCGCTGAACCACCGGCCCTTCGAGGACGGCGTCGCCGGCCCGCCGCGGCAGGGACTGAGCGTCCATCCGCTGGAGTACCAGCCCGAGCCGCAGGCCGAACTCGCCCCGGGCCTGAACGGCGCGGGCCGCGCGGCGGTCTATTGCGAATTCGATGCGCTGCCGTTCGAGTCCAACAGCCTGGACCTGGTGCTGCTGCCGCACACGCTGGAACAGGCGGCCGACCCGCACCGTTGCCTGCGCGAGGTGGAGCGCGTGCTGCGTCCCGAGGGGCGCGTCGTGATCCTCGGCATGAACCCCGCCAGCCTGTGGGCGGTGAGGCAGAATCTCGCCCGCGTCAACGGCCGCATGCTGGGCCGCCCGCCGCGGCTCTACCTGCCGGAGGAGCGCGAGTACCTCGGCTACTGGCGCTTGCGCGACTGGCTGCGGCTGCTGTCCTTCGACGTCGAACGCGCGCAGTTCGGTTGCTACCGGCCGCCGCTGCTCAGCGATGCGTGGCTCGCGCGCTGGCAGTGGATCGAGAAGCCCGGTGGCAAGTGGTGGACGGTGCTTGGCGCGCTGTATGGCGTGATCGCGGTCAAGCGCGTGCACGGCATGCGGCTGATCGGCCTGGCGCGCGGCAAGAAGCGCGCCGCCAAGACCGCTCCGGCGGTCGCGGCGGTCCACCATCACCATCATCATCGCGACGATGCCGAGGTCGATTGATCCTCACGCCATCCCGGCTGTCGGGCGCGTGATCCCGACCTGACTTCGACGTTCCAGTTCCTTTCCGACTCCTTCATGACCGATACCTCCGCTTCTCCTGATCCCGCTCCCGCCGCGCCGAAGATCGCCAAGCCGCCCGTCGTCATCTACACCGACGGCGCCTGCAAGGGCAACCCGGGCCCGGGCGGCTGGGGCGCGTGGCTCAAGAGCGGCGACCACGAGAAGGAACTGTTCGGCGGCGAGCGCAACACGACGAACAACCGCATGGAGCTGACGGCGGTGATCGAGGCGCTGACCTCGCTCAAGCGCAGCTGCAACATCGTGATCTACACGGACAGCGAGTACGTCCGCAAGGGCATGACCGAGTGGATCTCGGGCTGGCAGCGCCGCGGCTGGAAGACGGCGGACGGCAAGCCGGTGAAGAACGCCGACCTGTGGCAGCGCCTGGAGGCGCTGCGCAAGCTGCACACGGTCGAGTGGCGCTGGGTCAAGGGCCACGCCGGCGATCCGGGCAACGAGCGCGCGGATGCGTTGGCGAACAGGGGTGTGCTGGTCGCCAAGTAGCCCGCAGGCTTGTCCATCAGCGCAGCGCAGCGCCATGCCGCGCTGCCGAGGCGCTCGATGGGCGCGCGTGTTGGAAACGCCATGTACAAGTCCGCAAGTACCTAGGAAATGCAACATCCCGAAGTGGATGGGCGCATTCAACGTACCGCTGGCAACGGTCCTTGCGCGATCTCTCGCGGCGTCTTCCCGAGCAGCCGCTTCAGCGAGTGGCTCATGTGCGCCTGATCGGAGAAGCCGAGCTCGGCAGCGACCTGCGACGCGGTCCACCCCTGGCGAAGCAGCTCCGCGGCCTGGTGGGCCCGCGCGATCTGCTGCAGCGTCTTGAGACCGAGCCCCGCCACCTCCGCGAAGTGCCGCTGGATGCTGCGTTCGTCGAGCCGTTGCCGCGCGCCCTGCAGCGCCCGCAGGACGACCGGATCCCGCTCCAGCACGCCCTGGCGCGCCAGCGCCGCCACGAGCTGCTCGGCGTTGTCGAAGCGGGGGATCTCGAAGCGCTCGTCGCCGAGGTGGAAGCGACCCTCCCGGTCGACCGGGCAGACCACGCCCTGGCCGACCATCAGCCGCCCGGGCAGGCGCGGCATGTAGACATCGGTCTTGAAGGCGATGCTGAGGATCTCGTCGCCCGCGCGGTTGTCGATCGTGAGCGGAGCGGTGATCTGGCCGGTCTGGATCACCATCACCGGACCGTCGCCGCGGCGCACGAACAGCAGGTCCCACGAACCGTCGGGCAAGGCGGTCTCATGGTTGTCCGCGAGATGCCGGACACGGCGGACCTTCGCCACCAGGGGCGAATCCGCCGGACGCTCCTCCTCAGCGATCGGTCCTTCCATCCAGACCCTCTCGGGGTGTTCGGGACGCTTGCGCCCGCAGCGCGCCGAAGAATCGGCGCAGGTCGTCCACGACCAGTTGCGGGTCCGTTTCGTTGGCGAAGTGACCGCCGCGTGGCATCTCGGTCCACTGTAGCAGCCGGGTATGCGAGCGCGCCGCGAAGCTTCGGACCGAGCGGAAGTCATCGGGGAACACGGCCACGGCGGTCGGCGTGTGATTGGGCAGGTCGCGAGAGCCCGCGCCGCTGGCGGCGTTGGCGAAGTACATCTCGGCCGCCTGCCCGCCGGTGCCGGTGAACCAGTAGAGCGACAGGTGGGTGAGGAAGCGGTCGCGGTCGACCTCGGCGGCGCGTTCTCCTTCGAAGCCGAAGAACAGCTCGGCGTTCCAGGCCAGCAGCGCCGCCGGCGAATCCACCAGGCCGAAGGCGAGGGTGCCCGGCCGCTTGGACTGGATGTCGACATAACCGGCGTACTTCCTGAAGTAGTTCAGGCGCTCGAACCCCGCCATCTCGAACGGGGTCAGGCCTTGCATTTCGTCGGGCGTGCCGGCGGGGAACGCGAAGATCTGCTGGACGTGGACGCCAGCCAAACCTTCCGGCGCGAGGATGCCCATCTCCCGAGCGACCAGCGCGCCGACGTCGCCCCCCTGCGCGCCGTAGCGCTCGTAGCCGAGGCGCTTCATCAAGGTGTCCCAGGCGGCCGCGGTGCGGGCGGCATCCCAGCCCGCAGCCGCCAGTGGCGACGACAAGCCCATGCCCGGCACCGACGGGATGACCAGGTCGAAGGCCGGCGCATCGTCGCGGCCGTGGCCGCGCGGGTCCGTCAGCGGACCGATGAGGTCCAGGTACTCGGCCGGGGAGCTCGGCCAGCCGTGCGTCAGGATCAGCGGGAAGGCTTCCGCTTCCGGCGACTTCACGTGGATGAAGTGGAGGGTCTGGCCGTCGATCTCCGTCGTGAATTGCGGCAGCGCGTTCAGGCGCGCTTCCTGAGCGCGCCAGTCGAAGCCGTCGCGCCAGTAGTCGGCCAGTTCGCGCACCAGCGACACGGCCTGGCCGTGGCTGAAATCGCGCACGACCGGCTGCGGCCAGCGCGTGGCGGCGAGGCGGGCGCGAAGGTCGTCGATCTGCGAGTCGGCGATCTCGATCCGGAACGAATGGATGGCGGTGTTCATGGCGGCTCCTTGGCGGGGTGGGAATGGCCTCACTGTCGGACAAGGCCGCGGCCGGGTCTTGTAGAAAACCGACGCGGCGGTTCGCCCGCTCCGCGATGGCTTCGCCGGGTCGACGTCCCGCGTGCCACGGCGCCCCGACCGCTCCACTACACTTCTCCGCCTTCCTGGACCTCCGCGTTCCCGCTCCCGTCATGGACAACCAACCGCTGATCGACTGGCATTCGATGTTCATGGGTGTGGCCCTGCTGGCCAGCGCCCGTTCCAAGGACAGCCGCAAGCGCAACGGCGCCTGCATCGCCAGCGCGGACTACAAGATCGTCGGGGTGGGCTACAACGGCCTGCCGCGCGGCTGCGACGACAACGACCCCGCCTACTGGTCCGACGATGACGCCGATCCGGCCAACTCGCGCCACAGCTACATCGTGCATGCGGAGGTCAACGCGATCCTCAACTGCGTCGTGCTGCCGCTGACCGGCAGCACCATCTACACGACGCAGTACCCGTGCCCGCGCTGCGTGCAGTCCATCATCCAGGTGGGCATCCAGCGGGTGGTCTACCTGGAGAAGAAGGACCACCAGATCGGCCTCAACACGGCCTCGGCCAAGATGCTGACCGACGCTCGGATCGACGTGCTGGCGCTCAACGAGCTCGACGTGCCGGCGGCCGTCTGGTGCACCGACCTGTCGGGCTTCATCGCCAAGCCGCGGACCTGAGCGGTGCCCGGCGGCTGGCGGAAGCCGTGCGAGGGGGCGATGGGTCCGACGGTCGCTTCGAAGGATCGCTCCGACGGGTGATCCGATGAACTGACCGGGAAAGACCCCGCTTTTCCCGCTCAAGTTTTTTCGGCCCGATTCATGATCCTTCCCACGCCGACATGAATCGTTCCGAGGCCGCCATGCACACCACCATCCCGCCGCACCTGATGCCCGAAACCGCCCAGGCTCCCTGGGGACTGGTGCCGGATCTCGGCCTGACGGTGGCCGGCACGGCCAGCATGGACGAGCTCTTCGCACTGCAGGACCTGATGGCCGGACACGGCCTGACCCTGCAACCGACGCGCATGCTGTACGACCGCCTCTACGCGCTGGAGCGCCTGAACACCGCGCATGCCCGCGGCGACGCGCGGCTGCAGGCGGCCGCGCAAGAACTGTTCGACGCCTACCAGCGCCGCGGAGAATGGATCGGCCTGGTGCACTGAGCCGACGTTCCGTTCCTCGATCCCGAACCGAAGGCGCCCGCGAGGCGCCTTTGTCGTTTTCGCTTTGCGCTTCTGGCATTTCAATGCTCGGTCGTTCGTGTCGGCGCATCGACTTCCCCTTGATTAGGCGTGGCGCACGTCAGGTCGCTTCGCTAGGCTGAGGTGGTCAGGGATGGAGCGAAAAAAATCATGCTCACGACGATCTGGAGGGCGCTGAAGATTCAGCGCAGGGTGGCCATGGGGCCGCTCATGTTGACCTTCCAATGGGGGCGGTCGACACGGCTGGTCCGATCGAGGACGAGGAGAACTGGCCGGGCGGCCTTCGATGCCGGCGCAGTCCGGGAACCGGTCGCGCCTGTCGAGCGACAGGCTGAGCGTCCTGCCGAGCCGCTGTCGCCGCCCAGCGCGCTGCTGTTCGGGGTCGGGCCTGGATTGGGCGAAGCGCTCATGGAGCGACTGGATGGCGAGGGCTTCCGGCTTGGCGTCGTGTCGCGCAACGCTGGGCGCCTGCAGGGGCTGCTGGATCGATTGCCGGGAGGCGGTCGTCGACATCACGCCTATGCTTGCGACGTGACGCTGGAGACCTCCGTCGACAAAGCCTTCGCGCGATTCGAGCGCGACTTCGGCGCGCCATCGTTGGTGATCTACGCACTGCAGAGCTTCGGTCCCGGCACGATCGACGACATCGAAGTGCCCGCCTTCGAAGAGGGCCTGCGCCACAACTGCTTCGGCGCCTTCCTGGTCTCTCGCCTGGCATGCCGGGCGATGGCCGAGGCGGGGCGGGGCACGCTGCTGCTGGTCGGTTCGACGTCGTCGGTCATCGGGCGGGCAGGGCACCTGAATCTTGTCGCCGGAAAATTCGGACAGCGCGGTCTCGCGCAGGTGCTCGCCCGCGAGATGTGGCCGCGAGGCGTTCACGTGGCTCACGTGATGATCGACGCCGACATCCAGGAAGGCGAGCGACGTACCCATCCACAATCGGAGCCGCACCACATTGCGGAGACGCTGTTGTTCCTCCATCGACAGCCGAAGTCTGCATGGACCAGCGAGCTGGATCTCCGACCGTGGAATGAGCGCTTCTGGGAGCACTGCTGAGACGGACGATTCTGAGTCGCCATCAGGGCGACGACCCGATGGCTAAGATCGGACGACCACTTCAGGAGGACCGCATGAACACACCGCGCTCTCCCCGAGACTTCCCGCCCGGCCTCTACGGCGGGCTCGAGCACGACGACGAGGACCACCGCGTCGGCGAGACGGGCCAGAAGGGCCCGGAAGGTGATGGCGAGGTCGATCGAGCCCATCACGAGCAGCAGGACCGCGACAGCCGGGACGATCGCGCGCGACCGCCCAAGCGCTGAAGAAGACGCTGAAGAGGACGCTGAACAGTTACCTTCTGCCGTCTTGGCGCCTTCATCTCCCGAGTGCAGAATCCGCGGTCGCAAAAAAGCCAACAAGGCGATCGAACTCGGGAGGAAAAGGCGATGCCATTCGTCGGATTGGGTGTTCACATTCTGCTGGCGCTGTTCTGCGCCGTTCACGTCGTGCGCAACGGGGGACAGCTGTACTGGCTGATCATCCTGTTCTCTTTCCCGCTGCTGGGCAGCCTTGTCTACCTGCTGGTTTTCGTGGTGCCGCACTCGCGGGTCGAGCGCAGCGCCAAGCGCGCCGTGCGCGCGGCCGGCCGCGCAATGGATCCGGGTCGGGAACTGCGCGAGGCGCGCATCGCCTTCGACGAGACGCCGACCGCGCAGAACCAGATGCGCCTGGCCACCGCGCTGTTGGAAGCCGGCGAAGCGGCGCAGTCCGCCGAGCAGTTCCAGGCGTGCCTGCGCGGCCCGTTCGCGAAGGATCTGGAGATCCGGCTCGGCGCGGCTCGCGCCTTCCTCGCGGCCGGACAGGCGGCTCAGGCGCTGGAACACCTGGCATCGATGCGCGCCGAGAAGGCCGACTTCCGCGCCGAGGCGGTGTCGCTGCTGACGGCGCGATCGCTGGCGGCGCTGGACCGCACCGTGGAGGCGCGCGCCGATTCGAATCCGCCTCCGAGCGCTTCGGCAGCGTCGAAGCCTGGGCGGAATACGCGATCTGGGCGCTGGGCCGCGGCGACGACGCGACCGCGCAGCCGCTGCTGGCGAAGATCGACAAGGTCAGCGCGAAGTGGAATGCGCTGGCGAAGCAGCTGAATGAGCCGGTGATGCGGCGGCTGCGGGTGGCGCGCAAGTCATGACCCCATGAAGGCGTGCTGACACCTGTCATCCCTCCTTGGAGGTCCTGGTGCGGCGCGCACGATTGCGGCAGAATCCACGCCGTTTGTCAGGGAGGAACTGGCCGGTACCGGGCGCATCAGACGCCTGCGGACAGTGCGACGTAGCGCGGACCATGGGGGTGCGCGCGGCTTCCTGGTGGCTTTCAGGGAGCGCTCGCGCCATGTCCGGTTCTCTTCGTTCAAACACCTCGCCGTGGCGCCGAATCTGGTCCGCCTTCGGCGCTGTCGTGCTGTTGTGGCTCGGGTTGTCGGGGCCGGCGGCGGCTTACGACAAGTGGATCACGACCAACCCCTGGCTTGTAGCCTCGGCCTATCTGACCCCCTCCCGTTGCGACGGTGCAGGCGTGGACACACAGTCCATCCGCTTTCAGCCGGGCAACGATTTGGGATACGACTTTCCCGAGCGGATGCGCGATCAACTGATCGCCTTTGCCAACGGTTCTTGCGTGGGCCGTGGAAACGGCGTGGGGGCGTGCCAGGAGTTGAGCAACTGGCGTTCAACCGGTGCCTGCTCGGTGACCGGCACGGGCTCCAGCGCCGGCTCCGTCGTGTGCCCTTATGCCGTCACGCTGAAAAGCTGGGAGGTCGTGAGCGGAGGTTGCGGTGCTCATCAGAGCGACGTTGATTTGACCAGCTACGCGTTGGGCACAGGAAAGCACTGCCAAGCCATTGACTCCTACGGCCTGTTCGACGCTGACACACGCCAGTGCTACTGCGGCCAAGGGCGACTGTTCGTCCCCGAACAAGGGCGGTGCGTCGAAACCAAGGATGTGCTGTCGATTCCGAAGTGCGACACCTGCGTCGGCAATCCGATCTACCCAGCGATCGGGGCCAAAGTGCAGCAGTTCCCGCTCGGATGGCAGCCCTGGTATGGCATGCGGGCCACCTTCAACTCGATCCGCAAGATTCCTTACGATCCCGATCTGCCCCCTTCGCTGGCGGCAGCGGATCCCACCACGCTGGGCGGCGCCTGGACCACCAACCTCGACAAGCGCGTGGCGCGCAGCAACCCGGACGTCATGTTCGAGCGGATGACAGCCTCGCGGGGCGACGGCTTCTCGGCGATCTTCAAATGGAACGTGTCCGTGTTCTCGTCGATGCAGCCGCAGTCGAGCGATGCGATCTGGGCCAAGCCCTTCGGCGGCTGGTTCTATCGCGATACCGCAGCGGGCGTGCTGGAGGTTTACGACTTCAATGGCGTTCTGCAATCGCAGACGCAGATCAGCGGCAAGACGCTGTCGATCGTGCGCAGCGACAGCAACACGGCGCCGACGATTGCTCCGCAACCGGGACTGCCGATCGAGTTGACCGACCAGGACGGGCGCGTCGTGAAGCTGAGGTACTCGCGACCTGATGCCAACGGCGCCCCGGTGCTGTCGCAGGTCATCGATCCGGCCAACGGCGTCACGGAGTTGCGTTATCCCGCCGTCAGCCCGCAGCCGACCGAAATCGTCAACAGCGACACGACGTCGACACAGTTGCTCTACGAGGACCCGGTGTCCCCTTGGGCGCTGACGGGCTACCGGAACGAGAGCGCCGTGCGCGCGGGCACCTATGGCTACGACGCACAAGGCCGGGCCATCTCCACGGCGCGCGCGGGTGGGCTCGATGCTTACACGGTCACCTGGGCGCAACCGGCGAAGTGGTTCTGGACCGAGGTCTACGACCCGTCCACCGGCAAGATCGCCAGAATGCACCAGCTGTTGCCCGCGAGCGGCGCGGTGGTGACGTATCCGAACGGTCGAGCTGAATCCATCGTCGCGACCTCCACGCTGGATGCGGTGCAGTGGTCAAGCAAGACCCAGCAGTCGGGCGCGGGATCGCCCGTCGCGACGACCAGTCGGCAATTCGACAGCCGTAGCAATGTCATCCGGCTAGACGACTACAACGGCAATCGCAGCTGCATGAGTTACGAGGCCGTGCGCAGCCTGGAGTCGACGCGGGTCGAGGGCCTGAGTGCGTCGGCCGATTGTTCGGCGGTGTTGTCCGTGCGCTGCCTGCCGGCTCGCGCAAGGTGAGCACGCAGTGGCACCCGGTGTGGCGTCTTGCAACGAAGACCGCAGAGCCGGCTCGCATCACGACGCTGGTCTACAACGGCCGACCCGATCCGTTCAACGGCAATGCCATCGCGAATTGCGAGGCCTCCGGCACGACGCTGCCAGATGGCAGCCGCTTGGTCCTGCTGTGCAAGCGCGTCGAGCAGGCGACGACTGACGCGACGGGTGAGCAGGGCTTCAACGCGACGCTGCAGGCCGATGTTGCCGCGCGCACGTGGAGCTGGACCTACAACCCGACGGGTCAGGTGTTGACCGAGAAGGGCCCCCTGGGCACGACGACGGTCACCAACGAGTACTACGCGACGACGACCGCCGACTACACGAAGAACGATCTGAAGTCGACGACCAACGCGGCCGGTCACAAGACCAGCTTCCTTCGCTACAACGCGTACGGGCAGCCGCTTGAGATCGTCGATGCGAATGCGGCCAGCACGACCTACACCTACGACGCTCGCCAGCGGGTCAAGACGGTGACAACGGCCGGTGCGACCACGACGTTCGACTATTGGCCCACTGGTGAACTCAAGCGCACCTTGCAAGCCGACGGCAGCGCCGTGAATTACGAGTACGACGATGCACGACGGCTGACCGCCGTGGCGGACTGGCAAGGCAACCGCGTCGAGTACACGCTGGATGCGGAAGGCAAGCGGACCAAGGAAGACGCCAAGGACCCGCAGGGAACGCTCAAGCGGACGATGAGCCGTGCGTTCGATGCGCTGGGTCGTGCACAACAGACGACGGGCAGGGAGTAAGCCATGAATGGATTCAACAGGCACTCGAAGTGCCGGAGCAATGTCGCGCCCATCGTGGCTGCGCTCATCGGATTGATCGGGTTCGGCGCGCATGCCGCGACGCTGCCGCCCCCGCCGGTGTCACCCGCACCGGTCACCGACTACGAGTACGACGCCAAGGGCAATCCGACCAAGGTCATCAAGGCCAAGGGCGTGTCGGGGTTCGGATTCACGTCGTCCAACACCTATGACCCGCTTGACCGCGTCAAGGACAGCACCGACGCCCGCAACGGCGTGACCAGGCTCGGCTACGACGGCCTCGATCAGCTCAAGCAGGTCACCGATCCGCGCAACCTCATCACAAGCTACCAGCGCAACGGCCTGGGTGATCTCAACCAGCTCGTCAGCCCGGACACCGGCACGGCCAACAGCACCTACGACGCGGTTGGCAACCTGCTGACTCGCACCGACAGCCGCGGCGTGCTGGCGACCTACACCTACGACAACCTGGACCGCCTCAAGACGGCTGTCTATTCCAAGGCGGGCCAGGCCAGCGTGAGCTACGGCTGGACCTACGACGAGACTGGCGGCACCTTCACCAACGGCATCGGCCGCCTCACGACCGCCAGCTTCCCCGGTGGTTCGACCAAGTACGCCTACGACGCACTGGGCCGGGTGACCACGGTGACCCAGGCGGTCAGCACGGTCGTCAGTACCACGCGCTACGGCTACGACGGCGCCGGCAACATCACCAGCATCACGTATCCCTCGGGTCGTGTGCTGACGATCAGCTACGACCATGGCCAACCTACCGGACTGAGCCTGGCCAAGGACGCGAGCAGCGCCGCCAAGCCGCTGATCAGCCAGATCCAATGGGAGCCCTTCGGTCCGGCACGGGCGTGGCTGTTCCACCTGAACAGCGCAACGAAGAGCTACGAACGGGTCTTCGACACCTACGGTCGGCTCGTGCGTTACCCGCTGAACGGGGTGGTGCGCGACATCACCTACGACGCAGCGGATCGCATCGTCAGCTACACGCACCTGGACGCGACGACCGGCGAGGTGACGGCGGAAGCGCAGGCGATGAACCAGAGCTTCGGCTATGACGAGCTCGGCCGGCTGACGGGCATCGTCACCCCGGCCAACGCCTGGAACATCGGCTACGACGCCAACGGCAACCGCACCGCGGTCACGCTCAACGGCGCGGCGCGGAGCTATGCCACCGAGACGACGAGCAACCGGCTCACCGGCATCGACAACCCGGTGCGCAGTTTCGGCTACGACGCCGCAGGCAACACGCTGAGCGACACCGGGCTGGGCTACACGACCACGTACGGGCTCGACAACCGCTTGGCCTCGCTCACGAGCGCGGGCGTCACGACGACCTACAACTACGACGCCGGCGGGCAGCGCGTGCGCAAGGTGACGGGCACGTCCCGCCCGCACTACGTCTACGACCAGAACGGGCAACTGCTCGGGGGAATACAACAGCTCAGGCGGCGCGCTGCAGGAGTTCGTGTGGCTCGGCGACACGCTGATCGCGGTGCTGACGAACTCGACCACGACGGAGCCGCGGGTCTACTACGCGTACTCGGATCACCTCAACACGCCGCGCGTGATCGTGAACTCGGCGGGCGACGTGCGCTGGCGCTGGATCGCCGAGCCCTTCGGCAACACGGCGGCGGAGACGATTCCCAACTCGCTCGAGAACCTCGTCGTCAACCTGCGCTTCCCCGGCCAGTACTTCGACAAGGAGTCGGGGCTGAGCTACAACCGATTCAGAGACTATGACTCAAGCGTCGGGCGATACGTCCAAAGTGACCTTATCGGCTTGGCGGGCGGGGGGAATGACGACATACGGATACGTCAATGGCAACGCGCTTAGTTATTACGATCCGTATGGACTGTTCGGAATGGATGATGTATGGGGCGGCGTCCATTGGGCGACAGGAGGCTGGTCGCCATCGCAAGGCCTTGTGGACTTCTCTGCTGGCTTTGGGGATTCATTGTCTTTCGGACTGACGATGTCTGCGCGCAACGGTCTTAATATTGGCAGCGTGAACAAATGCAGTTCTGCCTATCGCAACGGCGAACTCGCAGACCTGGTCTTTGAAGTCGGTACCATGGGTGTGTCAGCGGGGCTAAAGGCGGTTGCCAAGAACGCATCTCGCGAGGCTGCAAGGCGAGGGGCACGTCCGTTTATCAATTCCTTCCGTGAAGGCAGAAACCTAGAGGGCGGATTTGTGCATCACTCCAACCCCCTGTTTGGTCACCCAGGCGGAATCCCTACGATGTTCCCGACCGGAGGCTTGCCAGCGGCCCTGAACAGTGGCGCCTGGAACCTGCGCTGGTTTGCCGACAGCGCCAGTCATTCCGCTGCCCATCGATGGATGCGCGGACTGGAGAATGGATGGGGTGTCTTTGTCAATCCCGGGACGACGGGCATCCGAGCAGCAAGGGATTTTGCTGACGCCTGCAGCTGTCCGGAATGAGGGCGCTATGGTTTGGTTCGCTGTTTTTGCTGTATTGGCGGTCGCCGCATATTGCATCGCCATAGCTAAACGGTCACGGAGAACGACGCAGATCCTTATGTCAAGGCAATCCAAACCAGATGTTGAAACCATGTCGATCGAGGAAGCTCGTTCCATGGTTCTTGACCTTATCGCCAGGGGCGAGAAGCTGATCGCCACTCCTGCGGGCGAGGCCCGGCCTCTTTCCGTAAACCTCGGTCCGATTACAAGTGAATTCTTTTCGCGATATGACACGTTGAAGACGCCGCGCGGAGGCTTTGAACTCTCTGCAGCAGGGATCCGAGCATCGGAATACCTTGACGGGTTCCTCTCCATCGGTCACAGCGAAGACTGGGATGTGGTGCAACGGCAAGGAGCTGATGAGGTGCTTATCGTCGAGGGTGCGGAAACCTCCGAATCCGAGGTGGAGACACGCTTTGTCAGCGTTTATCACCTTCTGGTGGATGAAGCTCTGCAGGCATAACGTGCTTGGTTTTATTCAGTCACATTCCTGCTTTTCGTCTTCCAAGGGGGCCTGCTTGGCCTTTCGGCCTTGCCGCGAATGGGGCGCCAGCGGCGGATGTTTGCCATGGCTTCGGGGATGTCCTGCTGCTACAGATCGTCGTCAGCTTGAGGGTGATTGGCCTCATCGATGGCATTGGCTGGGTGGCAGGATTACTGCTGGTGCTTTGCCTGATGGCCAGTGGATGGTCGGCCTGGATGCAATGGAAGAAGGCGTCAACTTGAGTTGGTGAGACTGCCTCACGCACTGACGAACACCCGCTCCCGCATCCACTTCGTCGCCACCCACTTCTCGCTGCGCGTGACGGCGCTGCTGGCGTGCAGCGAGGCGTGGTCCAGTTCGCCGTGTGAGTTGGCGTACTCGAAGTAGACGGCGTTGCCGCGCTGCGGCGAGACCGCCCAGCCCGCTGCAGGGAACACCGTCTCGCCGCCGGCGGGTACGTCGTTGAGGTAAGTGACCAAGGTGCTCACGCGCTGCCCGCTGCGCGCGATCGACGCCTGGTTGGCGGGGTTCGACGGCACCAGGAAGTCATAGTGCGGCGCGCTGCCGGCGCCTTCGGGGTAGTGCAGGATCTGCAGACCTTCGCCGTGTGACACCGGCAGGTTCATGATCTCCGCGATGCGCCGATCCAGGCGCGCGATCAGCGGCGTCTCGGCCGGGCGGAAGAACATCCCAAGGCTGCTTCGCAAGCCGCTCACGACGTCGCGCCCCGTGCGCGGATCGACGAGCGTCGATGGCCGCAGACGGCCTCGCGCCAAGGCGATGACTTCCTCGCATTCATCGGCGCTGAAGACGCCGTTGAGCACCGCCAGCATCGGTCGCTCCGCACGCGCGGCCACGCGCACAAGGCGGTCGTCCGTCGCGATCGACTACCAGGTCGAAAGCGCGGCGTCTCGTACCGGTAAGGCGGTGCGCCGTCGAGGGCCGATGCCATCGGCATTCCCGTCGGCGTCCCTGTCGACATGCCCGTCGGCATCGGCTGGGGCGACAGCTCGACCTGGTCCACCGGCATCGCGCGCTCTCCGCGGCGCGCACGCACGAACGCCTCGACGATCGCCTGCGCCGCCTCGGCCGCGATGTTGCGCTCCTGCAGCGCGCCTCGCAGCTCGCCAGGCGCCACGCCGTTGTCCAGATGCTGGCGGACCCAGTCGCCCAGCGCGGGAGGAAAGCGCACGACGGTCGTCATGACGGCGCGCCGCTCAGAGCAGGTCCACGGCGACCCAACCGGTCTCCGTCTTCTTGAACGTCTCCTGCAGCTGCGCGCTGCCCGCGCCGCGGATCACCTGCGCCACGACGGGGAACACCTTCTGCAGCTCGGCATCGCCGGTCCACGGCGCAGCCTTGACCTGGTAGGTGTAGCTGACGATCGCGTGCCGGTCCTTGCCCTCGCCGCCGAGCTCCCAATGCACGACCTTGTCCAGACTCAGCTTGGCCGCGCAGAAGTCGCCGCGCGTCTCCTTGCCGCCGTCGGGCCGCGGCTGCTCGCGCGTCAGGTAGAACTGCTTGCCGGTCTCGGTCAGCGCGTAGCGGCGGACCTTCATGTGGCGCGACACCTCGTTGTCGTCCTTCACGTCGACCTCGGCCACCGTCGAGCTCGCCAGCCCCAGCCGCTCCAGCACGGGCATCTGCAGCGCGTTGCGCGCGCCGGCGTCGATCTCGCGCTGGGTCAGGTCGATGGGCCACTCGTTCTTGGCCAGGCACAGGTCGCCGCGCTTGGCGAGGTAGTCCTTCATGCCGGCGACGAAGTGATCCGCGGTCGGCTCAGCCGATGCTGTCGAGGCCGACGGTTCGCCGGACCGCGAGCAGGCGCTCAGCGCGGACAGCGCGAGCACGGCGACGACGACGCCGGCGGCGCGCACGGCGCGATGAGGAGTGGAAGCGGACGACATGCGGAAGATGGACATGGAGAAATCGGAAGAGATCATCACGACGTGCAGGCTCCCGGCGCGGGCGCTTTCGCCGGCTGGGTGTCCTTGTCGTTGAGCGTGTTCAGGAAGCAGAGCAGGTCGGCGATGTCCTGCTCCGACATCGGCGGCTTGCTGTGCGCCGCGCGGCCGTCCAGCGGCATCTGCGAGTCGATGTTGCCGACGAACTGCGGAGGCAGATCGTCGAACTTGCGCACCTTGCCGCCGACGTACTGCGTGGTGATCAGGCCGTAGGTCGGGAAGTCGGGATCCGGCGTCGCCTTGGGCGTCCCGCCCACCGTCGGATACCAGAGCTCGGGCATCGTGTCGCGCGTGTTGTAGAAGCGGATCGTCTGCTCCAGCGAATGGAAGATGCCGTTGTGGAAGAAGCTGCCGCGCGTCGCCACGTTGCGCAGCGTCGGCGACTTGAACATGCCGCAGAAGGTGTTGCCCTTCACCGGCGCGTGGTCCGTGCGCAGCGGGCCGCACAGGCCGATGTCGGCGTAGGCCGGGTCCGCGTTCGCCGGGATGGCCGCGTTGCGCGGGACGCCGATCGCCTCGTAGGAGAAGTCCGTGAAGATCGCCGTGCTGCCGTTCAGGCCGGCGCCCTGGTAGTGGCAGGACGCGCAGTTCCCGCCGTTCGGGTCGGCGAAGACCTTCAGGCCGCGCGCCTCGGCCGCGGTCAGCACGCCGCCGATCTTGTTGCCGATGTAGAGGTCGAACTTGCTCGAGTACGGATGGAAGCTGACGTCCTCCAGCTGGAAGGCCTGCAGCGCCTTGCCGGCGGCGGCGAAGGCCTGGTCCGCGTCCTCGAAGATCCGCGCGCCGAAGGCTTGCCGGAACTGCTCGGCGTAGGGGCCGGCCTGCAGCTTCTTGACGACGTCGGCGGCGCTGGCGTTGGCCATCTCGTTCGGGTCCAGCAGCGGCAGGCCCGCCTGCTCGGCGAGCGTCGCCGCACGGCCGTCCCAGGCGAAGCCGCCGCCGGGGCCCGGAACGCTGACGCCGTCGGGGTTGTCGAGCAGGTCCGCGTAGGGCGGCGTCGCGTCCTTGTAGCGCAGCGACGGCACGGCGCGCAAGCCGGCGCGCTTCAGATCTGGACCGCCGAGCTGCACCGACAGATCGTTCGGCGGGCCGTAGGCATTCTTCGGATCGTGGCAGGTCGCGCAGGCCATGCGGCCGGAGCCCGACAGCGTCGCGTCGAAGAACATCTTCTGACCGACCTGCGCGATGGGGCTCAGCGGCGTGACCGGATTCAGCGCGGTGCCGGCGGAGGAGGCCGCCTCCGCGCCGGACGCGGCGCTCCCGGTGTCGGCGCTGCCCGACGGGCCGCAGCCGGCGAGCAGCAGGCCGAGTCCGAAGACCGCGCCGGCGCGGAGGACGGCGATCACTTCTTCAACGCCCAGACGTTGGTCTGGACCGCGTCGGCGCCGATCTGCGCGGCCGTGTTCACGTCGGACGACTGCTTCTGCGTGTAGTTGGCCGGGGCCTTCCACGCATGGTTGATCGCGCGCACCGAGTCGAAGTGGGTGTCGGCGCTGCCGGCGTACTCCGGCAGGTTGAGGATGTTGGCCGCGATGAACTTCTCGGTGTACTTCGAGCGGTTCATGTACGACGCATCCACCGCCGGGTCGGCCAGTTGGAACATGTCCTGCAGCGTGCGCACGAACGAGAAGTGGCTGTAGGCATCGCCGTCGGACACGCCCTTGGGCGCATCGGCCTGGTTGGTCAGGATGCCGAAGATGCTCTGGCCGTGGCCGCGGTTGCCCTTGGTGTAGTTGTTGACGCTGGCGTCGACCGTGACCGCGCCGGTCTTGGGATCGACGACCACCGGTTTGGCCACCGCGCTGTTGGACACGTTCCAGCCGCAGCAGGAGTTGAAGCCCGAGGTGGCACTGCCTTCGTCGAACATCAGCACGATGGCGACGCGCTTGGCCGGGTTCTTCCACAGCGGCGAGGCCTGGATCTTCTTCACCAGCGCGTCGACGTAGTTGTCGCCGCGCGTGATGATGTTGGCCGCCGAGCTCTGCGCCACGTTGTTGGCGACGCTGCCGCAGTCGCTGGCCGTGGCGGTGCTGCCGTTGGCCAGCTTGCCGATGACGCTGATGCCGTGCATGTCGTCGCACTGGTCGGGCACCAGGAAGTTCAGCGTGCCGACCTTGCCGCTGGCCAGGTCGGTGCCGAGCTGGTCGACGTCGTAGTTGGCCGGCATGGCGTAGGCGCTGCTGCTCTTGAGGTTGGCGTCCCACTGGCCGCCGCCCATGGTGCGGTTGCTGTACTTGAACTCCGGCGCGCTGCGGACGTTCTGGTAGGCCATGCCCGGATGGTGCTTGGTCTTGTACAGGCCGGCGGGCATCGGCAGCGTCAGGCCGGCGGTGCCGACGGCGGCGGTGTTGCCGTTGATCGTGCCCGGCGCGTAGACGTTGTCGGCGGCCGTGACGGCGGCGTCGGCGACGGAGTCGGTGCGGAAGTCCTGGCCCGGGTTCATCGACTCGCTGTAGGTGCGCCAGGTCATGCCGGCGGCCGTGATCGCGTTGAACAGGTTGGGCTTGCCGACGATGTTGTGGTTGACCGCGGCGGTCTGCGTGCAGCTGGCCGCGAATGGCGAGCTCGCCAGGCCCGGCTGGGTCTTGTCGGGCAGCGGCAGGTCCTGGACCGCATTGGCGCCGGTGGCATCGCAGTTCCACTGGCTGTCGTCGGTGATGCCGAAGTCGTCGGCACCGCCGAGGGCCGTGTAGTTCGGCTCGGACGGGTTGCCGGTGGCGTAGTAGCTGGTCAGCTGGTTGCCGCTGGCGAGCAGCGCGTTGATCTTGGGCGCCCACGGCGAGCCCTTGATCGACAGCGTGGCCTTGTTCTCCAGCATCACGATGAAGATGTGGTCGTAGCGCGGCACGCCTTCGAGCGCGAACGCGGCCTGCTGCGATTGGGCGAAGGTGATCTTCGTGCGGGCGTCCGTGCCGGTGGGCGCGGTGGCGACGCTCACGTTGGCGGCGCCGGCCAGTCGCGGATCGCCGCCGGGCGCGGCCAGCGCGTCGGGGTACAGGTCGCCGCGGTCGAGCTTGGTGATCGCGTAGGTGAAGCGGTTGTCCAGGGCCTTGGACTCGGCCAGCAGGGCGACCTGGTCGGCGCCGGTGACGGTGCTCGCGTCGGCCAGCACATTGGCCAGCGACACGCCGATGCGCGTGGCGACGGTCTGCTTCTCGGTCGCGTAGCTGGTGCCGTTGGCCTCGACGAGGCGCTGCACTTCCGACGACAGCGGGCTGATGACGACGTTGCCGGCCTGCTCGATGACCTGGTCCAGCGACGCGCGCAGCACGTCGCGGCTCGCGACCTTGGCGCTGGTGGTGGACAGCGTGGCATCGGTGCCGATGTCGGCGATCAGCGCGGCGTTGGCCGGCAGGGTCAGCGAGAAGTGGCCCTTGGCGTCGGTGACGACGGGGTTCTCGGCGGTGTCGCAGACGCCGTTGCCGTTGGTGTCGACGCAGACCTTGGCGCCGACGTAGTAGGCGGGGTCGATCTTGGGATCGGTCGCGCTGCCGGCGGTGAAGCTGGTGGCGGTGACGACGCCGTTGATCGTGACGCTCGGCGACTGGGTGTCGTTGTCGGAGCCGCAGGCCGCCAGGATGGCGGCGGCAACGAGGGTGAGCGAGGCGTTCAGCGCGGTGGATTTGCTGTGTCGCATGGGAGTCCTGGAGTGGTGGCGGTGGCTGTGTTCGTGGGCCTCGGGGAGGAGGCTGTTCGAAACGCCGCGCACTCTAGAAATCACGCATGACGGATCCGTGTCACTCGACGTCAAGGCCGCGTGAGGGCCCTGGCGTGGCAAGGCCTGGCGTGTTTCGCAAAGTTTGGTGAAGCCGTACACACAGGTGAAACGAGTTGTAGCTCGCACGAGGCTTGTCGGTGCGGAAACGCCTTGGAATGGGGCTTCCGGGTCGACGGCGCGGCCCGCTTCCCTCTTTGGCGGTGGTGGCAACGCCTGACCCTGCGAGGCAGAATCGGCGCCGTTCGATCAGGGAGGAACTGTCCGGACGCGGCGCATTCAGATGCCGCGCCGGGCAGGGCGAACCAGTGCGGCCATCCAGGCATGCAGGGATTCCTGATCTAGATGTGTTTTCATCTGAGGGAGTCCTTGATGTCTTCATTGCCGGATGCTTCGCGGAGCTGGGTCCGTTCCTGCCTGGCCGTTGTCTTGCTGATCGCTTCGCTGCTGCTGGGCGCATCGGTGGCGCATGCCTATGAGCGCACCTTTCCGGTCGACTGGTCGCCGCCCAACGATCCGGGTCCGCGGGCTTTCTGCCGGCGTCACCGTGCACTGGCGGAACTGGTGACGGCATCACGCCGAATCCACAGAACTTCGGCTACTTCCATGTGATCGGCCGGAGCGGGCGTCCCAGCGAACCGTATGCCATGCAGGCGCGCGTCGTCGCCTTTGCGAATTCGTCATGTCCGTCGCCCGGCATCTGTCGCTCGCCCATCGTCTATTCCGCCGGGAGCTGCAAGATCAGTCCGAGCTGGTCCTCGGCGTCGGCTGCCTGCTACACGCACGCCAGCCAGAAGTATTACGCCAGCTACTCCATCAAGGATGGGCAGCCGGTCTGCGAGGGCGCGCAGCAGGAGTACACCAAGGACTTTGTCGCCCAATTCTCGAAATCGTGCAGCAAGGTGGCGAACGGCCACTACGAAGCGGAGAGCGGCGAGTGCGCTTGCAGCGAAGGGCTCTACGTCCCGGAAAAAAATGCCTGCCTGCCGATCACGGACCGCTACTTCCAGACCCACTGCGACACCTGCCACGGCAATCCCATCGTCGCGCTGACGGGAGCCAAGCTGCAGCCGATCGAACTCGGCCGCCTGTCCTGGCTACCGTTGAAGGTGACCTTCAATTCGTCGCGCCGCGTCCCGTATGCAAGCGGCGTCCAGCCTTTCATGCGGACTGATTCCACGCTGCTGGGGGACGACTGGAAACCCAGCTTCGAGCGCCGCCTCTTCACCGATGTGCACAAGGACATGAGCCAACCTGCGAAGCTCATCAACGTCCTGCGCGGCGACGGCAACTGGACCAGCTTCCAATCGACCGGCTCGACGTTTGCACCGGCGTCGCCCGCGCTCAATGATCGCCTGACGGTGGTGACCGGGGGCTACCTGTACTACGACGCGGACGCCATGACCATCGAGCGTTACGACGCCATCGGCCGGCTCACGCGCCTCTCGACGCCGTCAGGATCCACGATCGACGTGATCCGCAGCGGCGGCGCGCAGGTCATCGGAGACAACCCGGATGCAGATGGCTTGCCTGTCACGCTGACCGATCAGACGGGGCGCGCCCATCAACTCAAGTACATCAAGCTGGCGGATGGCGGATTCCGTCTGTCGCGGATCCAGGGACCGGGGACCGATGTCCAGTTCACCTACGACGCGCAGGCCCGGTTGTCCGGCGTGAGCTTCGCGGATGGCGTCTCGAAGACCTTCCTGTATGAAGACCCGGCGCATGCCTGGGCATTGACAGGCTACCTGGACGAGAACCAGGCGCGCGCCGGCACCTACGGCTACGACGCCGAGGGGCGTGCGGTCTCGACGGCCCGGGCCCAGGGCCTCGACGCCTTTGCCGTCAACTGGGGAACGCCGCCAAAGTGGAACGTCGCCACGTATTACGACAACACAAATCAGAAGCTCTGGCGGGACCATTACCTCGATCTGCCGCGCGATGTCCGCGTGACCTACCCGAACGGCGACATCGAGGCACTCGAGGCCAGCGGCGCCTACGGCAGCGTCAAATGGAGCGCGAAGACGCGAGGCGCCAGCGCCGGTGGCACGCCGTCGACCGAGCGGCGCGTCCTCGACCAGAACCAGAACGTGGTCCAGTACGACGATCCCAACGGCAACCGGAGCTGCTCGAGCTTCGACCTCTCGCGCAATGTGGAGACCGTTCGCGTCGAGGGACTGAGCGCCTCGATCACCTGCGCGGCGGTACTTGCCGGCACGGTACCGGCCGGTGCGCGGAAGGTCTCGTCGCAATGGCATCCAGACTGGCGTCTGGCGAGCAAGACGGCGGAACCCCGTCGCATCACGACCTTGGTCTTCAATGGCCAGCAGGATCCGTTCAACGGCAATGCCGTGGCCAGCTGCGCGCCCGCGGATGCGAAGCTGCCGGACAACAAGCCCATCGTCGTGCTGTGCAAGCGCGTCGAGCAGGCGACGACTGACGAGACAGGAGCGCTCGGCTTCAACGCGACGCTCCAATCGGGAGTTCCGGCACGCGCGACGAGCTGGACCTACAACGCCACGGGTCAGGTCTTGATCGAGACTGATCCGCTCAACCGGGTGGTCGTCACCAACGAGTACTACGCCGACACGACGGGCGATCACACGAAGGGCGATTTGAAATCCTCGAAGAACGCCGCAGGGCATCTCACGACCTTCACGCGCTACGACGCCTATGGCAAGCCGCTCGAGCTTGTCGATGCCAACACGAGCACGACGACTTACGCCTATGACCTGCGCCAGCGGCTGACGTCGGTGACGACTGCAGGCTCGACGACCAGCTACGAATACTGGCCCACCGGTCTGCTCAAGAAATCGTCTCAGCCCGACGGCAGTGCCGTGAACTACGAGTACGACGACGCGCATCGGCTTGTCGCCGCCTCTGACACGCAGGGCAACCGAATCGAATACACGCTCGACCAGAGCGGCAATCGGACCAACGAGGTCGCCAAGGATCCGCAAGGAGCGCTCAAGCGGACGATGAGCCGCGCGTTCGATGCGCTGGGTCGTGCACAACAGACGACGGGGAGGGAGTAAGCCATGAACGTGATCAAGAGGCACGTGAAGTGCCGGTGCACACTCGCGCCCATCGTGGCTGCATTCATCGGCGCGATCGGGCTCAACGCGCATGCCGCGACGCTGCCGCCTCCGCCCGTGTCACCCGCACCGGTCACCGACTACGAGTACGACGCCAAGGGCAATCCGACCAAGGTCATCAAGGCCAAGGGCGTGAGCGGCTTCGGCTTCGCGACCACCAACGCGTACGACCCGCTGGACCGGGTCAAGACGAGCACGGATGCGCGCAATGGCGTGACGCAGCTCGGCTACGACGGCATCGATCAGCTCAAGCAGGTCACCGATCCGCGCAACCTCATCACGAGCTACCAGCGCAACGGCCTGGGTGATCTCAACCAGCTCGTCAGCCCGGACACCGGCACGGCCAACAGCACCTACGACGCGGTGGGCAACCTGCTGACTCGCACCGACAGCCGCGGCGTGCTGGCGACCTACACCTACGACAACCTGGACCGCCTCAAGACGGCTGTCTATTCCAAGGCGGGCCAGGCCAGCGTGAGCTACGGCTGGACCTACGACGAGACTGGCGGCACCTTCACCAACGGCATCGGCCGCCTCACGACCGCCAGCTTCCCCGGTGGTTCGACCAAGTACGCCTACGACGCACTGGGCCGGGTGACCACGGTGACCCAGGCGGTCAGCACGGTCGTCAGTACCACGCGCTACGGCTACGACGGCGCCGGCAACATCACCAGCATCACGTATCCCTCGGGTCGTGTGCTGACGATCAGCTACGACCATGGCCAACCTACCGGACTGAGCCTGGCCAAGGACGCGAGCAGCGCTGCCAAGCCGCTGATCAGCCAGGTCCAATGGGAGCCCTTCGGCCCGGCACGGGCGTGGCTGTTCCACCTGAACAGCGCAACGAAGAGCTACGAACGGGTCTTCGACACCTACGGTCGGCTCGTGCGTTATCCGCTGAACGGGGTGGTGCGCGACATCACCTACGACGCAGCGGATCGCATCGTCAGCTACACGCACCTGGACGCGACGACCGGCGAGGTGACGGCGGAAGCGCAGGCGATGAACCAGAGCTTCGGCTATGACGAGCTCGGCCGGCTGACAGGCATCGTCACCCCGGCCAACGCCTGGAACATCGGCTACGACGCCAATGGCAACCGCACCGCGGTCACGCTCAACGGCGCGGCGCGGAGCTATGCCACGGAGACGACGAGCAACCGGCTCACCGGCATCGACAACCCGACGCGCAGCTTCGGCTACGACGCCGCAGGCAACACGCTGAGCGACACGGGGCTGGGCTACACGACCACGTACGGGCTCGACAACCGGCTGGCCTCGCTCACGAGCGCGGGCGTCACGACGACCTACAACTACGACGCCGGCGGACAGCGCGTGCGCAAGGTGACGGGCACGTCCCGCCCGCACTACGTCTACGACCAGAACGGGCAACTGCTCGGGGAATACAACAGCTCAGGCGGTGCGTTGCAGGAGTTCGTGTGGCTGGGCAACACGCTGATCGCGGTGTTGACCAACTCGACGACGACGGAGCCACGGGTCTACTACGCGTACTCGGACCACCTCAATACGCCGCGCGTGATCGTGAATGCTGCCGGCGACGTCCGCTGGCGCTGGATTGCGGAGCCCTTCGGCACCACGGCAGCGGAGACGATCCCCAACTCGCTCGAGAACCTCGTCGTCAACCTGCGCTTCCCCGGTCAGTATTTCGACAAGGAGTCGGGGCTGAGCTACAACTACTTCCGGGACTATGACGGGACGACGGGACGCTATGCGCAGAGCGATCCGATCGGGCTCACGGGGGGCGCGAATACCTACTCCTATGTGGAGAACCAGCCGACCCAACTCGTTGATCCGAACGGGAAGGTGGCCGTTCCAGTGCCGTTTGCTCCAATGCCGGCTCTTCCAGCATTGGCGGTGCCGGCTGCGTCTGCGGCTGGCCTGGCCTTGTCGGGTTGGATCGGATGGGAAATCGGCAATGTCGCCAATCCATACATTCAACCGTATCTGGGAAAGATTTCAGATGCCGTGGTCGAATGGGATTACGAGCGTAAGCAGAAACAAATCGACAATGAAAACTACCATCGAACTTGTGATCGTCCCCTCCGCCGAACCTAACGCCCTGCGAAGAAGCACGCTGGGCGTATCGACAAGCGCGCAGCTGTCAGCGCAAGCGCCAGGACTGGGAGGACCGCTGGGGTACTGAAGAGAGCAAGGCACCTCATGACAGGGCGTTGGCGAATGTGAAGAATCGACTGAAGAATGCCGCCGATGCCATCAAGAACTTTTGCAAGTGCGAGAACTAATGACCTTGGCTGAAGTGCTTCTCCGATGCAGCAAGACAGGCGCATGGGCGGGCGAAGAGATTCAGGACCTGTCGCAGCGAAACTTCTTGAACGACACGCCGCTCCATACGGTGTGTTCATGGGGAGAGCTGGAGCCGGTGGCCGTCCTTTTGGATCATGGCGCCGATGTGAATGCGCTAGGCGATCACGGAAACACTGTGCTGTTCAATGCGATTGGCGGGCGCAATCCGGAAGTGATCAAAGTCTTGATTCAGCACGGCGCAGATCCACGAATCAAGAATGACTGGGGTTCGGATGCCGTCCTGTGCGCCAAGGATGTATCGGCGCCACCTGCCATCGTGGCGGCGTTGATGGAGACCAAGAAGGGACGGGCGAAGCGTTGAAATCCCTCCGGCGAATCAGCATGGCGAGCGCGCTACTTGGCGGCGTAGGTCAGGGTATGTCGATCGCCGCGGCATGCACGAGCTATCTGGTCCTGAGGAAAGCCCTCGCGCGAGGCTCGTGCATCAGCCCATGAGCCCGTCGCCGCGCCGCGCCCTCATCGGCATCGTGTTCGGCGTGGCCCCGTTGCTTTCGGCCTATGGGCAGCAATCGGGTCTTCCCGCCGAGCGGGAGATCCCTTCAGGCCAGGCGGCCAATTGTTCGATGGTGCAGGTACCCACGGACGCCGCCGTGAACATGAGTCACGGCGCGTATCTGTTCATCTATCCCAAGACGCTGGGCTCCGCCTACTCCGGTTGTCAGATGGTCTGGGACGAGCAGGGGCAGATCATCTTCGTCCTGCGCTTCCAGGCCGGAAAGTTGGCGCGAATGCAGGCGCGGGAGGAAGAGGGGGCGAGCAGGCGCCTGGAATGCCGGTATCGAAACGAAGCGCTGCTCCGCGGTGAATCCGAGGATTGCCCGGACTATGAGGCGTTGGCGACAGGCTTTCACACGGTGAGCGCAGACACGCTCAAAGTACCCAACGAGCGAGATCCGCGACGCAAGTGAATCACCGCGAGGTGACGGCAAAACCTGACCCCGCGCAGGGCGGGTTAGCTCCCGCGCGATTCGCCAGAGTCCGGTTGGATGTTCACCATTCTGGACAAGATGGGCCGGAAATGTCTGGAATGGTGAACATGCCGAGCAAGCGGCGAGGTCACCAAGGTTGCGTTCTCAGCACGTGCGTAGCGCTTGGTGCCACGGTGACGCGCAGGCTTCTCAGCCCTTCACCCCACCCGCCGTCAGCCCCGACACGATCCACCGCTGCGCCAGCAGGAACACCGCCGTGATCGGCAGTCCCGACAGGACCGCCGCGGCCGCGAAGTCGCCCCACAGGAAGCGCTGGTCGTGCAGGAAGTACTTCGACCCGACCGCCAGCGTGAGGTTCGATTCCTCGCGCAGCAGCACCGACGCCACCGGGTACTCGATGATGCAGCCGATGAAGGCCAGCACGAACACCACCATCAGGATCGGCACCGCCATCGGCAGCAGCACCAGCCGGAACGCCTGCCAGTGCGACGCGCCGTCGACCTTGGCGTTCTCCTCGATCTCCACGGGGATGGTCTCGAAGTAGCCCTTGATCGTCCAGATGTGCGTTGCCACGCCGCCCAGGTAGGCGACGATCACGCCCGCGTGCGTCTCGATGCCCAGCCACGGCACGAAGGTGCCGATGGTCTCGAAGATCGCGTAGATCGCCACCAGCGCCAGCACCGCCGGGAACATCTGCAGCAGCAGCATGCTGTTCAGGATGCTGGCCTTGAACGGGAACTTCAGCCGCGCGAAACCGTAGGCCGCCGTCGTCGAGATCGCCACGATCAGCACCGCCGAGATCGTCGCCACCTTGATCGAGTTCCACAGCCAGGTCAGCACCGGGAAGGGCGGCTGCACCAGCGAGCCGTCCGCCGCCTGGTACGGAATGCCCAGCGCCAGCTGCCAGTGCTCCAGGCTGATCGTCGTCGGGATCAGGCTGCCGGTGGCGAAGTTGCCCGGCCGCAGCGAGATCGACACCACCGCCAGCAGCGGGAACAGCGTGATCGCCAGGAACACCCACAGCAGCACATGCGCCGCGATGACGCGCCAGCGCGCCTGTTTGCCTCGAACGATGGCCATGTCGTGTCCTTGTCCTTCGGCCGCGTCAGCGGTTGGCGTTGCGCATCAGGCGCAGGTTGAGCAGCGACATCCCCGCGACCAGCACGAAGATCAGCGTCGAGATGGCCGCGGCCAGGCCGAAGTCCGTGCCCGAATCGCGGAAGGCGATGCGGTACGTGTAGCTGACCAGGATGTCGGTCTGCCCCGCGGGGATCTTGGTGGACAGGTAATCCGGCCGCCCGTCGGTCAGCAGCGCGATCAGCACGAAGTTGTTGAAGTTGAAGGCAAAGGCCGAGACCAGCAGCGGCGACAGCGGCTTGATGATCAGCGGCGCCGTGATCTTGAAGAAGTTGGTCAGCGGCCCCGCGCCCGCGAGCGCCGAGGCCTCGTACAGGTCCGAGGGGATCGCCTTCAGCAGCCCCGTGCACAGGATCATCACGTACGGATAACCCAGCCACACGTTGACGATCAGCAGCATCGTCCGCGCCAGCGACGGGTCCGCGAACCACGCCGGCCGCACGCCGAAGAGCGCGTCCAGGATCGCGTTGATCTCGCCGAAGTTCTGGTTGAACAGGCCCTTGAACACGAGGATCGAGATGAAGCCCGGCACCGCGTAGGGCAGGAACAGCAGCGTGCGGTAGGTCGTGCGGTAGCGCAGGTCCTCCCAGTTCAGCAGCACCGCCAGCATCATGCCGATCGCCGTCGCGAAGACCACCGTCAGCAGCGAGAACACCACCGTCCAGCCGAAGATCGACAGGAAGGGACCGCGGAACTCCGCGTCGAACAGCATGCGCTTGTAGTTCTGCGCGCCGACCATGACCTTGTAGCCGGGCGCCAGGTGCGTGCCCGCCGCCGCGCCCTGGCCTTCGTAGTAGCCGGTGGTCGCGTCCGGGCGGAAGAGGGCGCCGTCGGCGACACGCTTCAAGCTGCCGTCGGACTGCTCCTCGAAGTGGGGGCGGATCGGGCCGAACTCGCGCAGGCCGAGGTAGCGCAGCGTCGAGGCGTCGCCCGCGCCGCCGGTGGCCGCCGTGCCGCCGCTTTCGCCGGGCAGCCGCAGCCGCAGTTGCGCCAGCGCCTGGCGGTGCTCGACCAGTTCCTTCAGCGTGAGCGCGGTGCCCAGCGTCGCGTCCGCGGGTCCGGTCGCCTGCATCGCGACGTCGACCGGCTTCGTGCCCTGACGCAGCGCCAGCGGCGGAGAGACGAATTGCGCCGTGCCGTTCGACGGGTCGCGCAGCACCACGCGGAAGTCGCTGCCGGCGCCGTGCACGCTGTAGTCGCGCACGGCCTCGAGCGCCGTGTCGTGCTGGTCGAGCAGGAACTCGCGCACGCGTTCCTGGCTCAGCAGGTGGGCCGACGAGTAGTTGGTGAAGCCGATCTGCGTCGTGTAGGCGAGCGGGAACGCGATGAACAGCAGCATCCCGGCCACGCCGGGAAGAGGTAGCGGTAGGCGAAGCCGGCCTTCGACAGATAAACCGCGAAGCCCGTGCCGAAGAGCAGCAGCACGCCCAGCGCCCAGCTCGTCAGCCCGGCCGCGTACAGCATGAAGACGAGGTACAGCGCCGCCAGCGCGATCACGGCCATCGTCGGCCAGTACAGCGCCTGGGTGATCCGGTCGAGCGCGCCGGGCGCCTGGCGCGTGTAGGCCTCGGACAGCGGCGAGCCGGGCAGGGCGGCGGCCCTGGAACTGGACAGGGCGCCTGACGGTGCCGGAGTCGATGCGGTCGTGGCGTTCATTGCTTCAGCAGCATCCGGCCCGACGCGCCGTCCAGCGCGTCCTTGGGGCTTTGCAGGCCGTTGGTGATCGCCTCCAGCGCCGCGTCCATCGCGGTCCAGAAGCGTCCCACCTCGGGGATGTTGGGAATGGCCTCGCCGGCGCGCGCGTTCTCCATGCTCGCGCGGATCAGCGGGTTCACCGACAGCTGCTGGTAGAAGGCCTTGTTGGCCGGCACGCCGATCGGCACGTCGGCGTCGAGGACCTTCAGCGAGGCGGGGCGCATCAGGTGGTGCTCGATGAACTCGCGCGCGAGGTCCTTGTTCTTCGACGGCGCCGAGATCATGCAGCCCAGCACCCCGACGAAGGGCTTGGACGGCTTGCCCGCCACCACCGCCGGGATCGGCGCGACGCCGATGTCGATGCCGGCCTTGCGTGCGTTCTCCCAGGCCCAGGGACCGGAGATCATCATCGCGACCTCGCCGCGCGCGAAGCCCGATTCCATCTCGGAGTAACGCGCGCCGCGCGGCATCACGCCCTCGGTGATCAGTCGCTCCAGCATTTGGCCCGCGGCCAGCGCACCGTCGTTGTTGACCTTGACCTGGCGCGCATCGAAGTCGCCTTGCGCATCACGTCCGAAGATGACGCCGCCGGCGCCCGCGAACATCGGCCAGGTGAAGAAGCTCTTGTTGTAGTCCCACAGGATCGCGTGCTTGCCGCGCTGGCGCAGCTGCTTGTCGACGGCGATCAGTTCATCCCAGGTCGCGGGCGGCTTGCTCACCAGTGCCTTGTTGTAGATCAGGCCGGTCGTCTCGATCGCGATCGGGTAGCCCCACAGGCGGCCCTGGTAGCGGAAAGCCTGCCACGCGGCGGGCTCCACCTCATCCTGCAGCGCCTTGCGCGGCTGGACCGGCGTCAGCAGCCCGGCCTTGGCCCATTCGCCCACGCGGTCGTGCGGCCAGCAGAAGACGTCCGGCCCCTTGCCGGCGCCCGCGGCCTGCGTGTATTTCTCGGGCGCGTCGACCGGGTGCTCGACGACGACCTTCACGCCGGACTCGCGCTCGAAGGCGTCACCGACCTTCTGCAGCCCGTTGTAGGCTTTGTCGCCATTGATCCAGACCAGCAGCTTCGGTGCGGTCTGCGCGGCGACCTTCTCGCAGCCGCCAAGCAGCGCGATGGCGGCCACCGCTGCAAATGCGCCGCGTGCCAGCGCCGAGCGCGCGGTCGCGCTCTTCACGGAACGCGTCATGCCGGCGCTCCGAGCCGCTTGAACGCCAGGCCCTGCGCGTCGAAGAGATAGCAGAGGTCCGGCGGCAGGTGCAGCTGCAGGGTGTCGCCGGCGCGCACGCGCGTCCTGCCGTCGAATTCGCAGGTCAGCGCGTCCTCGACGCCCGGATAGGCGCAGTACGCATGCGTCACGCCGCCCAGCGATTCGACGAAGGTCACCGTGCTGGCGATCAGGTTGGCGTCGCCGCCGACCTCGAAGTGTTCCGGTCGCAGGCCCAGCGTGACCTTGTCGCCGGCCTTCGCGCGCGACGCGTCGACGCGCGTGCGGATCGTCGCGCCGTCGCCGAGCCGCAGCGTCGCGTGGTCGGCGCCGGCGCTCACCACCTCGGCCTCGATGAAGTTCATCTTCGGGCTGCCGATGAAACCGGCCACGAAGAGGTTGTCCGGATGCTCGTAGAGTTCCAGCGGCGTGCCGACCTGCTCGATGGTGCCGGCGCTCAGCACGACGATGCGGTCCGCCAGCGTCATCGCCTCGACCTGGTCGTGGGTGACGTAGACCATCGTGGTCTTCAGGTCCTCGTGCAGCTTCGCGAACTCGTAGCGCATGCGCACGCGCAGCGCGGCGTCGAGGTTGGACAGCGGCTCGTCGAAGAGGAAGACCTCGGGCTTGCGCACGATCGCGCGGCCGATGGCCACGCGCTGGCGCTGCCCGCCGGACAGGTCCTTGGGCTTGCGCTCCAGCAGGTGCTCGATGTGCAGGATCGCGCGCGGCGTAGCGCACCGCGCGGTCGATCTCGTCCTTGGGCACCTTCGCCAGCTTCAACCCGAACGCCATGTTGTCGTACAGGTTCATGTGGGGGTAGAGCGCGTAGCTCTGGAACACCATCGCGATGCCGCGCTCGGCCGGCGGCACGTCGTTGACCAGCCGGCCGCCGATGCGCAGCTCGCCGCCGGTGATGTCCTCCAGGCCCGCGATGGTGCGCAGCAGCGTCGACTTGCCGCAGCCCGACGGACCGACGAAGACCATGAATTCACCGTCCCGGATCTCCAGGTCGATGCCATGCAGGATCTTGGTCTCGCCATAGGCCTTGGCCACGGCTTGCAGCTTCACATCCGCCACGGGGTGTCTCCTTGTTTGTAGAGAATATACATGCCAGACCAGCAATTCACAACGCGGACTCGCCCCGCGTTGAATCGATGAATCTCATTAAATCAACAGCTTGCGATTGAATTCGGGATTACCCGATGTAGTGAAACTACATTCCTGTGAACGCCTGAGAGATACTTCGAACCATGATGACCGTCTTCCCAGAGGCCTTGTCAGCGGGCCGCCATGAGCCGCTGGGCGCCACCGTCCGCGACGGGGGCGTCAACGTCGCGGTGTTCTCGGCCCACGCGACGGGCGTCGACCTGTGCCTCTATGACGAGACCGGGACTGTCGAGCTGAAACGGTATGCGCTGGACGAGCCGGTCGACGGCGTGTGGACCGGCTTCCTGCCCGGCGCGCGGGCGGGCCAACTCTACGGCCTGCGCGCGCACGGCCCGCACGCGCCGCGCGAGGGGCACCGCTTCAACGCCGGCAAGCTGCTGCTGGATCCCTACGCGCGCGAGATCGTCGGCGAGTTCCGCAACCTGCCCGAGGACCACGGTTATCCCTTCGGCCATCCGGACGGCCCGCTCGCGCTGGACGAGCGCGACAACGGCGCGACCGCGCTGAAGGCGCGTGTCGCCGCGCCGCCCGCCGGCTCGAGTCCGCGCGCCAATGCGCCGCGTCATGCGCCGCGCGAGGTGGTGCTGTACGAGGTCCATGTGAAGGGCTTCTCGATGCGCCATCCGCAGATCCCGCAGGCGCTGCGAGGCAGCTATGCCGCGCTCGCGCATCCGGTGGCGATCGCGCACTTCAAGCGACTCGGCGTGACCACGCTGTCGCTGCTGCCGGTGCAGTTCGCCGTCGACGAGCCGCACCTCTTCGGCACCGGCCTGCGCAACTACTGGGGCTACAACACGCTGGGCTTCTTCGCGCCCGATCCGCGGCTGGCCTCCGCCGCCGTGCGTCACGACCCGACCGCCGTCGCCGCCGAGTTCCGCGGGATGGTCCGGGCGCTGCACGAGGCCGGGCTGGAAGTCGTGCTCGACGTCGTCTACAACCACACGCCCGAGGGCAATGAGTGGGGCCCGACGCTGTCGCTGCGCGGGCTCGACCAGAAGAGCTACTACCGGCTGCAGGCCGACGATCCCTCGCGGATGGAGAACCTGACCGCCTGCGGCAACACCGTCAACGTGGAGCACCCGCGCGTCGCGCAGCTCGTGCTGGACTCGCTGCGCTTCTGGGTCGGCGAGATGGGCGTGGACGGCTTCCGCTTCGACCTCGCGCCGGTGCTGGGCCGCACGGCGGCGGGGCACGATCCGCAGGCGTCGTTCTACACGGCGCTGCGGCAGGATCCGCTGCTCTCCCAGGTGCACCTGATCGCCGAGCCCTGGGACGTCGGGCCGGACGGTTATCAGCTCGGACGATTCCCGGGCCGCTTCATGGAATGGAACGACAAGTTCCGCGATGCGGCGCGCGGCTTCTGGCTCGGCCACGGGCCGGACGGCACGATGATCGGCCGCGCCGAATTCGCGCGGCGCTTCAGCGCGTCGGGCGATGTGTTCCATCCGCAAGGGCAGGGCGGCGAGCGGGCGGCACGTTCGCCGCTGGCCTCGATCAACTTCCTGGCGGTGCACGACGGCTACACGCTGAACGACCTCGTCAGCTACAGCCGCAAGCACAACCAGGCCAACGGCGAAGACAACCGCGACGGCCGCGACGGCGAGCTGTGCGGCAACTTCGGCGTGGAAGGGCCGACCGACGATCCCCACATCCGCGAGGCCCGTGAACGCGCCCGGCGCGCGATGCTCGCGACGCTGCTGCTGTCGCAGGGCACGCCGATGCTGTACTCGGGCGACGAGTTCGGCAACGGGCAGGGCGGCAACAACAACGCGTACTGCCAGGACAACGAGATCGGCTGGCTGGACTGGCCGAACGCCGACGAGGCGCTGATCGCGTTCACCGCTGAGCTCGCGCGGCTGCGCCGCACGTACCCCTTGCTTCATCACGCGCGCTGGTTTGCCGTGCCGCAGGCCGATGAGACCGATAAGGCCGATGAGGCCGAGGCCGCACCGTACACAGGCACAGGCGCGATCGACCGCCCGGCGTTGCGCTGGTTCCATCCCGATGGACATGCGATGCGCGATCCGGACTGGCGCGATGACGAAGCGCCGGCGCTCGCCGCCCTGCTGAGCGATGGCCGCGAGCGCCTGCTGCTGATCGCCAATCCCTCGGCGACGCCCCGCCGCTTCACGCTGCCGGCCGCCGCGGCCCATGCAGCCCATGCGGCCCATGCAGCCGGCGCGATCGTGTCTGCCGGCGCGTGGCGCCTGCTGCTGGACAGCAGCGGCGAACTCACGGCCGCACCCTTGGGCGACGATGCCTTCACCGCGCTCACGGCGCCCGCGCGCAGCCTGCTGCTGTGCATCGAGAATTCCGCAGAACCCCTCAGAGCGACACCATGACGATCGACCTCCACAAGCGCCAATCCGGCGTGCTGCTGCACGTCACATCGCTGCCCGGCCCGAACGGCGCCGGCGACTTCGGGCCCGGGGCCTACCACTTCGTCGACTGGTTGCAGTCGGCCGGCCAGTCGATCTGGCAGTGGCTGCCCAGCACCCCGATCGGCCCGGGCGAGAGTCCCTATCAGGGCGTGTCGGCCTTCGCCGGCAATCCGTGGCTGGTGGCCCTGGAGCCGCTGGTGGCCAAGGGCTGGCTTGCACAGCCGGTGCCGCCCGAAGGCGGCTTCGATGCGGCACGCGTCGATTACGGCCGCGTGCTGCCGTGGCGCGAGCAGCAGCTGCGCGCCGCCGCGCAAGGCTTCTTCACGACGGGCGCCGCCACCGACCGCGCCGCCTATGAACTCTGGTGCGTGTCGCAGCGCGACTGGCTGCAGGACTACGCGCTGTTCATGGCGATCCGCTCGCGACGCGACGGGCAGGGCTGGTGGGACTGGCCGCGCGACCTGGCCGCGCGCGAGCCGCGCGCGCTCGTGGCCGCCCGCGAGCAGTACGCGGACGAGGTCGCGTTCTGGCAGTTCGTGCAATGGTGCTTCGACGTCCAGGTCGGCGCGCTGAAGGCCTACGCGAATGAACGCGGCGTCCACATCATGGGCGACCTGCCGATTTTCGTCGCCCACGACAGCGCCGATTGCTGGGCCCGTCCCGACCTGTACGAGTTCGACGAGCACTTCCAGCCCACCGTCGTCGCCGGCGTGCCGCCGGACGCGATGGCCGCGACCGGTCAGCGCTGGGGCAATCCGATGTACCGCTGGGACAAGATGGCCCACGAGCACTTCGCGTGGTGGACCGCGCGCGTCAAGCGCATGCTGAGCTCGGCGGACGTGTTCCGCATCGACCACTTCCGCGGCTTCGCGGCCTACTACGAGATCCCCGCCGACAGCCCCGACGCCACGCGCGGTGTCTGGAAGACCGGTCCGGGCAAGGCGCTGTTCGACGCGATCGCGAAGTCGCTGGGCCAACTGCCCATCGTGGCCGAGGACCTGGGATTCATCACGCCCGACGTGCATGAGCTGCGCGACGCGCTGGCCTATCCCGGGATGAAGATCCTCCAGTTCGGTTTCGGCGGCGACGGCGGGCACGAGTTCCTGCCGCACAACTGGCCGCGCGCGGCCGTCTGCTACACCGGCACGCACGACAACGACACGGTGCGCGGCTGGTGGAACCAGGCCAGTGCCCACGAACGCGCCTACGTCGCCGCCTACCTGGCCTGCGGCGACCACGACATCCACTGGGCCATGATCCGCGCCTGCGCGAATTCGGTGGCCAACGTGGCGGTCTATCCGCTGCAGGATGTGCTGGGCCTGGACAGCGCCCATCGCATGAACATCCCCGGCACCCTCGGCGGCAACTGGGAATGGCGCTTCACCTGGGACATGGTCGGCGCCGAGCCGGGCCGCGTGCTCGGCCTGATCGCCGCGACCAGCGGGAGAGCCCCTATTGCCGGCGCCGGGCTGCCGGAGTGAAATCCTCTGAAACCGCTTTCATGAGAGCCTAGGGAAAGCGAGGGCGGTGATTGCGGGGGCTTGACCCTCACAATCCAATTCCCGAGAGACAACGTTGTCATCGATTGCCTGGGCGCTGTGGCGCACCGGGCGGCGGACAGCGCAGAGGAGCCGCCGATGAGCACGACCGAGATCTTCCTGATCGCCATGGCGATCATCTTCACCGTCCCCTACCTGGTGTGGCGACTGGGGGGCACGGACTACTTCGCGCCGTTGGTCGTGGTGCAGATCATCACCGGCATCCTGCTCGGCCCGGGCGTGCTCGGCCGGGCCTTTCCCGAGTACTACCAGTTCGTCTTCAACCCGTCGGTCGTGCAGTCGCTCAACGGCGTGGCCTGGTGGGCGGTGATGCTGTTCGTGTGGATCGCCGGCATCGAGCTCGACCTGAAGAAGGCCTGGGCGCATCGCGTCGAGAGCGGCATCACCGCCGGCCTGGCGCTGGGCGTGCCGATGGCCTTCGGCTCGGCAGCCGCGGTGGTGCTGCTGGGCATGGGATCGCAGTGGATGGGCGCGCAGGCGCAGACCTGGCAGTTCATCGTCGGCGTCGGCATGGCGTGCGCGGTGACGGCCCTGCCCATCCTCATCCTGCTGATGGAGAAACTCGAGATCCTGCGCCAGCCGATCGGGCAGCGCATCCTCCGTTACGCCAGCCTGGACGACATCCTGATCTGGGCCGTGCTCGCGATCATCCTGATGGACTGGTCGCGGGTCGGCAAGCAGGTGTTGTTCCTGGCGGCATTCGCCATCGCGACCGTGCTGTTCCGGCGCCTGATGCGCGCCATCCCCGCGCGGGACCGCTGGTACGTGGGGCTGATCTGGCTGGCGGTGATCGCGTTCGGCGCGGACTGGTCGGGGCTGCACTACATGGTCGGGGCGTTCCTGGCCGGTGTCGTGATGGATGCCGAATGGTTCGACCAGGCGCAGATGGACGCGCTGCGCCATCACGTGCTGCTGGTGATCATGCCGGTCTTCTTCCTCAGCACGGGCCTGCGCACGCAGTGGGGACTGGAGGGCGGCGCGGTGTTCGCGGCGGCGGCGCTGCTGCTGGCGGCGTCGGTCAGCGGCAAGCTGCTGGGCACGCACGTGGCGGGGCGCATCCTGCGATGGGCGCCGGGCGAGGCCGGCATCATCGGCTGGCTGCTGCAGACCAAGGCGCTGATCATGATCATCTTTGCCAACGTGCTGCTGGACAAGCAGATCATCACCAGCGAGACCTTCACCGCGCTGCTGCTGATGGCCGTCGGGTCGACGATGCTGACGGTGCCCGTGGTGGCGCCGCGGCTGGCGCGGATCAAGGAGCTGGTGTTCCGCGCCAGTTGAGGAAGGCAGGCAGAATCCCGGCGTTGTCGCCTGACGAGAGTCTGCCTTGATCGATCACCTCGACCACCTGGTCCTCACGACCGCCCATGAGGCGGACTGCATCCGCTTCTATACCGAGGTGCTGGGCATGCGGCTGGAGCGCTTCGTCGGCGGCACGCCGCCGGTCACGCGCCAGGCCCTCCTCTTCGGCCAGCAGAAGATCAACCTGCATGTGAAGGGCCGGGAGTTCGAGCCCAAGGCGCACACGCCGGTGCCGGGCGCGCTGGACCTCTGCTTCATCGCATCGATCCCGCTGGATCAGGTCATCGAACGCTTGAACGCGCTGCAGGTGGCCATCATCGAAGGGCCGGTGATGCGCACCGGCGCGACGGGAAAGATCCGCTCGGTCTACCTGCGGGATCCCGACCTCAACCTCATCGAGATCTCGGAACTGGCGGAACCTGCGCCGAGCTCCTGAAGCGCTTGGCGCTTTCGGCGCTCTCTGCGCTGTGGGCGTTCCCGGCGCGGGCCTTGCGGCTCGCGGCGCTTCAGTGGGCCATCATCGCCGCGTGCGCCAGGGTCGGCATGTGCGTCAGCATCGAGGCCGGCGGCACCATCGCGGCCTGGGCCGCGGCGCTGACGACCACCGCGGCCGTCGCCGACCACGGCAGTCCGACGCGGGCCTCGGCCAGCAGGCGGGCCGGCACCTCCATCAGGTGCGGGACGATGCTGAGGGACTCGTCCGCGCGGGCGAGCTCGATCTCCTGCGCCGACATGCCCACGAACACGTGCGCGAAGCCCTGCTCGATGGCATCCAGCGCCGCTTCCGTGGCGCGGCGCCAGCGCTTCACCGCGGCGACGTCCGCGCGGGACGCGGCTTCCGGGATGGACCACCGCGTGTCCCCGCCCGTCACCGCACGCGCGGCGTTGAACGCGTCCACCACGCCCGCCGGTCCGCCCAGGCGGGCGTCCAGCACCTGCATGGCGATGACGCACGCCAGCTCGCGCTGGTGATAGGGGACCATGACTCGTTCCAGGATGACTTCGTAGCGACGCATGACGGGTTCCTCGGTGGCTCGGCTGCTGAATGGGAAGGATGAGAATACTGGATGAACGTACAGTATTCAATCGCGATCCTGGGGGTAGCTGCCACGCGCTGGCAGGATGGAGCGCAGGAGGGCCGCAGGAGGGGGAACCGCAGCACGCCCGGGGGGAGGCAGGATGAAAAAAGCCCCCGCGCGGAGGACCGCGCGGGGGGCTCTTGGCGCCCTGTCGGGGGGAGCGGCCGGGGCCGCTCCGGAGGGCTCCAGGCCTTACTTCAGGCCCGCGCCCATCGCCTTGGACAGCGAGGCCGTCGGATCGTCCCCGAGAACTCCCAGAAGAACGCGCCGCCGAAGCCCCTGGACTTCACGTAGGCCATCTTGATGGCGATCGTGGCGGGCGTGTCGAAGCTCCAGAAGGTCGAGCCGTTGTAGATCCACTGCGCCTTGCTGACGTCGTCGATCCGGCTGGTGTAGCCCTGCAGGTTCTTCAGGACCTTGTAGTCCTCGTTGCCCGCCTCGTAGGTGCCGGGGGCCGGCGTGCCGCTCTGGTACAGGCCGTTGTTGACGTTGGGGACGTTGGTCCAGCCGCGGCCGTAGAAGCCGATGCCGACGTTCAGCTTCGAGGCCGGGACGCCCTTGTCCAGGAAGGCCTGCATCGCGTCGTTGGTGTTGTACTTCTTCACGTCACCGGTCGACGGATCGTTGGCCGGCGCGTACAGCGCCGAGTGGAACCCGGTGATCGTGTCCCAGCCGCCGTGGAAGTCGTACGTCATCACGTTGATGAAGTTCAGGTACGGATGGATCTGGTCCGGGTCATAGGCCCGCACCTTGTCCACGCCCGCGCCCGACGCGATCGACAGCAGCAGGCCCGGACGCACCGCGTCCAGCTGCTTGCGGAACTCGGCCAGCAGGCCGGTGAAGTTGGCGCGATCCTCGGCCGTGCCGCAGGCCAGGCCGCAGGCGTTCGGGTACTCCCAGTCGAGGTCGATGCCGTCGAACACGCCGGCCGCCGCGCCCGGGCCGCCCGCGCCGTCCGTCACCGGCACGTTGCCCTTGATGTAGGCGTCCACGCAGCTCTTGACGAAGTTGACCCGGTTCTCCGGACGCGCCGCGCTCGAGAAGCCGCGCGACCAGGTCCAGCCGCCCAGCGAGATCAGCACCTTGATCTTCGGATACTTGGCCTTGAGCTTCTTGAGCTGGTTCCAGCTGCCGCGCAGCGGCTGGTCCCAGGTGTCGGCCACGCCGTCGACGCTGAGGTCGGCGCCGTAGGACTTGCCGTAGTCGGCGAAGGCGTCGCCGCCTTCCCCGGTGGACTCGTTGCTCGGGATGATCTTGCCGACTTCGCAGACGTTGTTGCGGACGTTGCCGAACGCGTAGTTGATGTGCGTCAGGTTGGCCGCCGAGCCGCTCGTGTCGATGTTCTTGACGTGGTAGTTGCGGCCGTAGATGCCCCACTGCGCGAAGTAGCCGAGCAGCACCTTGTCGCCGGCGGTCTGCGTGTCGGTCTTCACCGTGATCGGCGCCGACGGCTGCGACGAGCCGGCCTGGTTGAAGGCCGAGACCGTGAAGGTGTAGTTCGTGTTGGCCGTCAGGTTGGTGACGCTGGCGCTGGTGGCCGCGCCCTGCGCGACCTGCGTCGAACCCTGGTTGACGCGGTACTGCACCGTGCAGTTCGGGCCCGCGGCGACGGCGTTCCAGGCCAGGTTGACGCTGGTGGCCGTCTTGGACGGCGAGCTCAGGCCCGAGGGCGTGGCCGGCGCCGCGGCGCAGGTGCCGTTGCTGGCGGTGCTGGTCAACAGCGTGCTGCTGAGGCCGGAGACATTGCCCGCCTTGTCCTTCGCGCGGACCTGGTAGCTGTACGAGGTCCCCGCCGACAGGCCGGAGTCGGTGTAGCTGGTCGCCGTGGGCGACGCGATCAGGGAGCCGCCGCGCAGCAGCTCGTAGTTGTTGACGCCGCTGCCGGCGTCGGTGGACGCGCCCCAGCTCAGCGTGATGCTGCTGCTGGTGATGCCGCTGGAGGTCAGGCCCGAGGGCACGGTCGGCGGCGTGGTGTCGGTGCCGCCGCCGGTGCAGGCGCCCAGCGACTTCCACACGTCCCACTGGCCGGAGTGGGTGGCGGGCGCTTCGTTCTGCGTCCACCACTTGGCCTGGTAGGCGATGTTGTTCTGCTTGGCGAAGCTGTTGGAGGTGCCGGTGTAGATGCCGGACGCCGACCATTCGGGCACGTTGGTGCAGTCGTAGGCGTGCGCGGTGCCGGCGGCCATCGCGGCGGCCAGGGCGATGCCGCCGAGGCGGACCATCTGTCTCTTCATGTCGATCTCCTGTGGGTCAAAGGGTGGTGGTGGGGAGGTCCGGGAGGCCGGCGCCGATGTCGTTCATCGCGTGGCCGAAGTCTTGGCGGAGGTCTTCGCCGCCGCCGCCGCCGGTGCTGCGGCAGGCACCGCGCCGCGGCGCGCTTCCTGCGCCAGCGCATAGCTGCGGCCGTTCACGGTGACGGTCCAGTTGCTGGGCATCGTCGACGGCAGGAAGTAATTGATCGTCAGCGTCACGCTGGCGCCGGGGGTCAGGCTTTGCCACGACGGCAGCTTGAAGCTGGCGCGGTGGAAGTCGTTCTTCAGCCCGCCGATGTTGTTGCCCGCGGGGTTCGAGCCGTTGCTGATCACCGTGAGGCCGAATCCGCTCTGGTCCGTCACCGTCGACGGGATCGCGGTGGGGACGTCGAACTGGAACTCCGTGCCGCCGGGCAGCGTCGTCGTGCTGTTGTTGGTCAGCGTGAGCTTGGGCGTGATCGGGTAGTTGCTGTCGCCGAGTGCGAAGCCGCCGAGCGCGTACGCGATGTCCAGCGTCTCCGCCGGCAGCGCCGCCGAGCTGAGGCGGTTGCCGTAGGCCGGTGCCGTCTTCAGCTTGTTGTAGAGCGCGCTCGTCAGCGTGTTGCCGATGAAGTACTCGTTGCGTGCCGTGTCGAAGGCGTAATCGCCGGCGAACTCCCAGAACATCACGCCGCCGATGCCGCGATCGGCCACGTACTGCGCCTTCACGCCGAGCGACTGCTCGTCCTCGGTGCTGATGAAGACCTTCTTCTGCGCGTTCCACAGCCACGGCGCCACCAGCGTCGCGTCGTAGTTGCGGACGTAGGTGCCGGTCAGCTGGTCGGCCGGGTTCGTGGCCGGGTTCAGGCCGTAGGCGGCGAGGTAGCTGCCCGGGCGGCCCGACGCGAGGTTCATCGCATGCCACATCGGGTTGGAGCCGGCGGGCACTTCCTTGCTGGAGACGTCGAGGTCGTGCCAGAGGTTGTCGATGCCGACGGCGCCGTTGCCGCACTTCTGCACGGTGCCGCCGCCGGTGCCGGCGGGGCACTTGCTCTGGTCGGGCAGGGCCGCCTGGCCCCACAGGCCGTTGGTGCCGCCGGTCACGCCCTGCCAGCCGCGGGTGTAGTACGGCACGCCGATGTTGATGCGGCCGGCCGGCATCGCGCCGCGGAAGTAGTGGTAGGCCCAGTCGGTGTTGAGGTAGCCGATGCGCGCGTACTGCGTGGCGGTGTAGTAGCTCCACGCGGTGAGCTCGCCGTCCTTGCCGTCGTCATACAGCGCCGCGTTGGGACCGACGAATTGATTCCACGCCCCGTGCAGGTCGTAGCTCATGATGTTCACGTAGTCCAGGTACTGCGTGACCTGGAAGGCCTCCATCCCGCGCAGCAGGTAGGCGGAGGAAGGCGCCGCGATCGTGAGCAGGTAATGGCGCTGATCGGACTGGCTGGCCGCGTCGAGCTTCGCGCGCAGCGTGCGCATCAGCACGACGTAGTTCTTCATCAGCGCGCCGCGCCGCGCGTTGCTGATGGCGAAGTCCACCGGGTTGCCGGCGTTGTTCATGCTGGTCGGGTACTCGTAGTCGATGTCGACGCCGTCGAACCCGTACTGCCGCAGGAAGGCCACCGCCGAATCCGCGAACGCGTTGATGCCGGCCGTGTTGGTCGAGCCGTCCGCGTTCGTCGTCATCGTGTAGAAGCCGCCCCGTCTCGGCCCAGCCGCCGACCGAGATCAGCGTCTTGACGTTGGGGTACTGCTTCTTGAACTTGTTGAGCAGGTTGAAGTGGCCCTTGTACGCATAGGCCGGGTCCATCTCCGCGCCCGCGATGCCGGGCCAGGTGAGGCCGGTGGCGGGGTTGGTCGCGTCGGCGGTGTTGCCGACGGAAAGCTTGTTGGCCGCGTCCACATGCGCGAACGCGTAGTTGATGTGCGTGACCTGACCCCACGGGATCTGGTGCGCCAGGAACGCGGGCTGACCGGTCTTGCCGGTGCGCCAGCTGGTGAAGTAGCCGATGATGCGGCGCGGCTTGTCCGCGCCCATCTTCTCGCGGCCCTGGTCGTCGTAGACCTTGCAGTAGGCGGGCGCCGTGCCGGCGGTGGTGGCGAGGCCCTCGGGGCGGCAGCGCTCGTCGCCGGTGACCTGGCCTTGCACGGTGATGCGCAGCGCGGCGGTGTCGGTGGTCGCGCCCTTGTCGTCGGTGGCGCGGGCGGTGATGTCGGCCACGCCGGCACGCGCGGTCCAGCTCACGCTGAACGGCGCGGTGGTGTCCTCGGCGACCAGCGCGCCGTTGACGTAGAAGCCGACCTTGGCGACGGTGCCGTCGCTGTCCCCGGCCGTCGCGGCCAGCGTCACGGTGTCACCGGCGGTCGGCGAGGTGCCCGCGGTCGGCGCGCTCAACGCCACCGTCGGCGGCTTGTTCGTGCCGCCGCCGCCGCCCTCGCAGGCGCCCAGCACCTTCCACACATCCCATTGCCCGGAGTTCGTCGCCGGCGGGTTGTTCTGCGTCCACCACTTGGCCTGGTAGGCGGTGCTGCTCTGCTTGACGATCGCATTGCCGCTGTACGCGGTGGCGGCATTCCAATCGGCGACGCCGGTGCAGTCGTAGGCCATCGCCGAGGTGCTGGCGACGGCCAGCACCATCGGCATCAGCCACGGCAGCATCGGGTGGGGACGGGCGCAGGGACGTTGTCTCATCGGGGGGGCTCCTGACGGGTGGTCGTTATGGACGTCTTGCGGACGTCTTGTGGTCGTCTTCGCGAACTGCAGGGATGAGCGCCGCCGCGCCGGGCGACTGCGGACGCAGCGCGGCGGAAACGGTCAGGGCTCGGAAGAAAAAGCGCCGGTCGGTTCAACCGGCGAAGGCGGCGGCCGCTCGGGCCCGGCCGCCGGGGACCGGCCTCAGGCGGCTGTCAGGCCGGCCACTCGGGGGCGGCGGGGCGGATCAGCGGCGCCGCGGCCGGAACGGGTCCGGCGGCGCGGTCGGCGGTACGAAGAAAGGCGCGTGCAGACATGGCAGTCACTCCCTGGCTTGTCGACGTGCGGTCCGCGGGCTGATCCCGGCGGACGGCGTGCGGTTTGCAACCGCGGCGTCTAGGAGACCAATACCGCTGCTGATCTCATAGTGGTATGCAATGTAGATACCACTAACGTCTGCATCATTCAGGTTAACCCTCAAGACCTGCGTAACGTGTCGTAATGGTGTCGTCAAGAACGTGTATGGACGTCAATTCAGGCAAATCAAAGGGAAAACCGGTACGACCGGAGAGGTCGACAGGAAAAACCAGTGTGGGACCAATTCTTGCCACGCGCGGTCTCCCGACCGGCTGCTAGGGAGGCAAAGGGGGACGCGCCGAGGAGGCGCGATAGCGTCGGAACTCAGCGCTCGACGCGCGACCACAACCCGTCGCGCAGCAACTCGTGCGGCAGGAAGCGGGCCTTGTAGGCCATCTTGTCGCTCTGCGCGATCCAGTAGCCCAGGTAGAGGTGGGGCAGGCTCAGGTCGCGGGTCTGACGCAGCTGCCACAGCACGTTGTAGGTGCCGTAGCTGACGTTGGGCTCGGGCTCGTAGAAGGTGTAGACCGCCGACAGCCCGTCACCCAGGATGTCGAGGATGGAGACCATCTTCAGCGCGCCATCGGGCTCGCGGAACTCCACCAGCCGCGAGTTCACCCGGCTCTGCAGCAGGAACTGCGTGTACTGGTCGACGCTGTCGTGGTCCATGCCGCCGCCGCTGTGACGGCCGGCCTGGTAGCGCAGGTAGAGCTGGTAGTGCTCGTCGCTGTAGCCCAGCCGCATGACGCGGGCCTGCAGCGCCTGGTGCTGCGTCCAGGCGCGGCGCTGGCTGCGGTTGGGCTGGAAGTCCGCCACCGGGATGCGCATCGGCACGCAGGCCTTGCAGCCGTCGCAGTAGGGACGGTAAGTGAACATGCCGCTGCGCCGGAAGCCGGCGGCGACCAGGCTCGAATACGCGTCGGCGTGGATCAGATGGCTCGGCGTGGCGACCTGCGAGCGCGCCTGGCGGTCGCTGAGGTAGCTGCAGGGGTAGGGCGCAGTCGCGTAGAACTGCAGCTCGGCCAGCGGGAGTTCCTTGGGGTGCGTCACGGGCTCTGGGGCTCGGGGGCTTGGTGGCTCAGGGCGGGTCGTTCTGGGAGTCGCTCAAAGAGTCGCTCAGGCCCAGGTGGGCCCACAGGCGCGGATGATAGGACCAATCCCCGGGCGCAGGCAGGCCGGCGTGCGCGGCGAGGTGCGCCTCGAACGCATCGCGGGTGACCGGCGCCGCGCCCAGCGAGGCGAGATGCGCCGTCTGCTGCTGGCAGTCGATCCAGGGGATGTCGAATTCCCGGCACAGGCAGATCAGCGCCGCGAGGGCGATCTTGGACGCGTCGGTCCTGCGCATGAACATCGATTCGCCGAAGAACATCCGGCCAAGGTTGACGCCATACAGGCCGCCGACCAGTTCGCCGTCCATCCAGGTCTCGACCGAATGCACCGTGCCTTCGCGCGCCAGCTGCAGGTAGGCCTGCTGCATCTCCGGCACGATCCAGGTGCCGTCCTGGCCGTTGCGCGAGGTGCTGGCGCAGGCCTTGAGCACGGTCTCGGCGGCGTGGTCGACGCGGATCTCGCAGCCCGGCGTGCGGATGAACTTCGCCACCGTCTTGCGCAGCGAGCGCGAGAGCTTGAAATCCTCCGTCCGCAGGACCATGCGCGGGTCGGTGGTCCACCACAGGATGGGCTGGCCTTCCCCATACCAGGGGAAGATCCCCCGGGCGTAGGCCGCGCGCAGGCGGGCGGGCCTCAGGTCGCCGCCGGCCGCGAGCAGCCCCGGAGCGTCGCTGCGCGGCCCCAGCGCGCGGCGGGTCGGCGGGAAGTCCAGAGAGTCATCGTCGAGCCAGGGGATCATCCGCTTCATGGTAGCGTGCCGCCTTCGTTCCACGCCCGTCGGCGCCCCCCTCGTTCCCATGATCACCCTCTACGGCATCCCCAACTGCGACACCGTCAAGCGCGCCCGCGCCTGGCTCGACGAGCAGGGCCTCGCTTACCAGTTCCACGACTACAAGAAGCAGGGCGTGCCCGCGGCGAAGCTGCCGCAGTGGATGGCCGAGCTCGGCTGGGACAAGGTGCTGAACCGCGCCGGGACCACCTGGCGCAAGCTGGATGACGGCGCCAAGGCCGGCGTGACGGATGCGACCAGCGCCGCCGCGCTGATGGTCGAGCAGCCGAGCGTGATCAAGCGCCCGGTCGTCGAATGGAACGACGGCCGGCTGAGCCTGGGCTTCTCGCCCGAGCTGTTCGCGTCGCACGCTGCTGAAGCGGCGAAGACGGCGAAAACGGCGAAAACGGCGAAACGCTGATCGGAGGCCCGCCATGTTCACCGGTATCGTCCAAGGCATCGCGCAGGTCGCCGCCATCACTGACAGGGAAGGCCTGCGCAGCTTCACGCTCGACTTCCCCGAGGGCTTCTGCCAGGACCTGGAGATCGGCGCGTCCGTCGCCTGCGACGGGGTCTGCCTGACCGTCACCGCCCTGAAGGGCGATCACGAGGCCGACTTCGACGTGATGCTCCAGAGCCTGAACCTCACGGCGCTGGGGCAACTCGGCGTCGGCGGCCGGCTCAACGTCGAGCGCGCCGCCAAGGAGGGCGCCGAGATCGGCGGCCACCCGCTGTCGGGCCACGTCGATTTCATGGCGAAGGTCGAGTCGATCCGCCGCCCCGCCAACAACCACGTGATCCGCATCGCCGTGCCGGCGCCGTGGATGCGCTACATCTTCGCCAAGGGCTACATCGCGGTGAACGGCGCCAGCCTGACGGTGGCCGAGGCCGGCCGCAACGCCGACGGCTCGGGCTGGTTCGAGGTCTGGCTCATCCCCGAGACGCTGCGCATGACCACCTTCGCCGACAAGGGCGAGGGCGCGCCGCTGCACATCGAGATCGAGCGCCAGACGCAGGTGATGGTGGATACCGTCCGGGACGCCGTCGCCGAGAAGATCGGCGCGCTGATGCCGGCGCTGAAGCTGTTCGCGCAGGAGCGGGGCCTGGACCTCGACGCATAGCCCGCGCGGTCGGCGGCACGGTCGGCGGGCTCGCCATCGCGAGGTCGACGCATAGTCGATGTCCCCGCATTCGCCATCCCTACAACACCAGATGACCTAAGTCATGCGCGCGGCGCGGAGCGCCCGCGCGTCGACTGAACGGAAGTCCCCGCGGCCCCCTCCGGCCGCGCGCGGACCGCGGCCCCCGGGAGGGGCTCCGCCGACTTTTCCCGTGTCCATCGGCCCTCGCGACGCTCCCCGCCAAGCCGCGCCGTTGCTCGCTTTGCCGGGGGCAGGCCTTGCCGTGCGGTGTGCGTCGACAGCAGGCCGTGCGACGTGTGGAACGCGGGCGTGGCGGATTGCGCAATCCGCCATCCCATCAACGTGGGAGGCGCCCGTACCACCACGATGGGGGCCTCGCTTTTTCGCCGGGAGGCGCCTAACAATCCGCGACATTCCTTTGAAATCGTTGGATTTCGGTACACACGCGTTAGGGGAAACGAATGTTGGCCAGAGGCCTGATGGTTGCCGGATTGCTTGCCGCCTCGATCGCGGCGCTTGCCCAGGTGCCTTACGTGTTCAGCTACAACCCGGGCCCGTCCCGCGGCACGAAATGGATGGCCAAGGCCTCCGACGGCAACGCCGAAGGCGCGGCCTCGGTGGTCTCGTCCTCGCCGCGTCCGGTGTGGGCGCGGGTCTGCTACACGATCGGCCCCTCGGACAGCACCGTGTCGGTCTACACCCAGACCCGCAATGAAGAGGCGCGCGCGTTCGAGATCGCCTGGGGCGGGTGCAGCGACGTGTTCGGTACCAGCATCTGGATCGGCAATCCGCACGGCCAGCCGGTCGGCGGCTATTACGGCGTCGCGCCGGCCACGCCCCTCGATTGATCCCTGAGTTCCCGGCTCCGTCCGGTCGGGTCCGGGCGGGGCATTGCGTCCGTTGCCCGCGTCCTTGTCGTCGCCAGCAGTCGCTCGCTGTTGCTTGTTGTCGCTCGTTCTTGTTGCTCGTTGTGAGACGTCGTCCCGGACGTCGTTAGAAAACCTGGAGGATTCCATGCTTGCCACTTCCCCTCTCGTCTCCTCGTCCAGCCTCGTGCTGAAGTCCGCCCTGATGCTGTCCCCGCTGCTGCTGGCCGGTTGCCTGGCTACCGCGCCGACGATGGGCGAGAACAAGGGCACCGTCTCCGGCGCCGCCGGCGGCGCGACCGCCGAGAACCAGAACAGCAAGCTCGAGCATTGCGACGAGACGCTGGGCACGCTGGCCATCTTCGAAGACACCAACGCCCCGTGGTGGTCGCAGCTGCGCGACCGCCAGCTGGGTTCGACCACGCCGGTGCTGCGCCTGATGGTCCAGCAGTCCAACTGCTTCGTGATCGTGGAACGCGGCCGCGCCTTCGCCAACATGGAACGTGAGCGCGCGCTGATGCAATCCGGCGAAGTCCGCTCGGGCAGCAACTTCGGCCAGGGCCAGATGGTCGCCGCCGACTACACGATGAGCCCCGAGATCCAGTTCTCCGGCAAGACCGGCGGCGGTGGCGGCGGCATCGGGACCGGCGCGATCGGCCTGCTCACCGCGGTGGCGGCCAACGTCAGCACCAACGAGGCGTCCACGACGCTGCTGCTGGTGGACAACCGCTCCGGCGTGCAGATCTCCGCCGCGGAAGGCACGGCCAAGAACTTCGACTTCGGCTTCGGCGGCGCGAGCTTCTTCGGCAATGCGGCGATCGCCGGCGGCGCCTACGGCAAGACGCCGCAGGGCAAGGTCATCGTGACCGCGTTCGCGGACTCGTACAACCAGATGGTCAAGGCGCTGCGCAACTACAAGGCGCAGCAGGTCAAGGGCGGGCTGGGGACCGGCGGCCGCCTGGGCGTGCAGGGCGGTTCGACCGCGGCGTCCAAGGAAGTCGACCAGGCCGCCACGCCCGCGAAGGCGGCACCGAAGCCGGCCGCCAAGCCGGCGGCGAAGAAGCCCGCAACCACCACGACGCCGCCGACGACGAAGTGATGCGTTGAGGGAGTGCGGGGGGGTCGGGAGACCGGCCAACTGCGCTACGCCAAGCGCGGGCTCTCCACGCAGCAGGGGGCGTCCCTCCGGGAACCCCCAGCAGCATTCCGGCCCCACCTGCAGCGGCTGACGGCCCCGTTTTTGGGGCCGTGGCGAGCGGGGTGGGGCTTTGCTTTTGCCTCTATTGCTTCTGGATGTCGGCGCGCAGGCGCTCTTCCTGCTCGCGCAGTTCAGGCGTGAAGGCGTCGCCGAAATCCTCGGCTTCGAAGATCTGGCGGATCTCGATGTCGGACTCGGTCATCTGCGGGTTGGGGCACTTCTTGACCCACTCGATGGCCTCCTGCAACGAGGCGCATTGCCAGATCCAGTAGCCGGCGATCAGCTCCTTCGTTTCTGCGAAGGGACCGTCGATGACCTGGCGTGCCTTCCCGGAGAAACGCACCCGCGCGCCCTTGCTTGTCGGATGCAGCCCTTCGCCGGCCAGCATCACGCCGGCCTTCACCAGCTCCTCGTTGTACGCGCCCATCGCGGCAAGCAGTTCGGTGCTGGGCATCTCGCCCGCTTCGCTGTGCTCGTCCGCCTTGACGATGACCATGAATCGCATGTCGGTCTCCTGATGCAGTCCTGAAAATGAAAGAGGGTGGACGAACCATTGAACGAATGGCGCGTCTCACCCTCATGACGTTCGGCGGGCCCCGCTTTCGACATGGTCGACAGCGGCCCCGCCGTTCTTTTCAGTGGCGGATCGATGGGTTCCGCAGTCGCCCGATCACGCGGCCAGCAGTTGGCGCAGCACGTAGGGCAGGATGCCGCCGTGGCGGTAGTACTCGACCTCGATCGGCGTGTCGATGCGCAGGATCAGCGGGACGCGGCGCTCCGGCGCGACGCCGTCGGCCGCACGGATCACCAGCGTCGCCTCGGACTGCGGCTTGATCTCGTCGCCGAGCTGGATGTCGATGACCTCGTCGCCCTTCAGTCCCAGCGATTCCCAGGAGTCGCCCGGGCGGAACTGCAGCGGCAGCACGCCCATGCCGACCAGGTTGGAGCGGTGGATGCGCTCGAAGCTCTTGGCCACGACCGCGCCGATGCCCAGCAGCTGCGTCCCCTTGGCCGCCCAGTCGCGGCTGGAGCCGGTGCCGTATTCCTCGCCGGCGAAGATCACCGTCGGCGTGCCGGCGGCGATGTAGCGCATCGCGGCGTCGTAGATGAACATCTTCTCGCCGCCCGGCTGGAACAGCGTCAGGCCGCCTTCCTCGCGCGCGCCGTCGAGCTTGGCCGGGATCATCAGGTTCTTGATCCGGACGTTGGCGAAGGTGCCGCGCATCATGACTTCATGGTTGCCGCGGCGCGAGCCGTAGCTGTTGAAGTCGGCCTTGAGCACGCCCTGCGCCTTGAGGTAGGCGCCGGCGGGCGAGACCTCCTTGATCGAGCCGGCCGGGGAGATGTGGTCGGTGGTGATGGAGTCGCCGAACAGCGCCATGATCCGCGCGCCCTTGACGCCGACTTCCTGTGCCTCGGGGATCTGCGTGAACTTGCCGAAGAAGGGCGGCTGCGCGATGTAGGTGCTCTTGGGCCAGCCGTAGACCTGGCCGGTGCTGCCCTTGATCTTCTCCCACAGCTTGCCGGGCTCCGACTTGACCTTGCCGTAGTTGGACCGGAAGGCGTCGGGGTTGAGCGCCAGCTTGAGCAGCGCATGGATCTCGTCGCTGGTCGGCCAGATGTCGCCCAGGTAGACCGGCTTGCCGCCCGTGCCCAGACCGACCGGCTCGGTCATCAGGTCGCGCGTCACGTTGCCGGCGATGGCATATGCGACCACCAGCGGCGGGCTGGCCAGGAAGTTGGCCTTGATGTTGGGGTGGATGCGGGCCTCGAAGTTGCGGTTGCCCGACAGCACCGCGGCGCAGACGAGGTCGTTGCCGGTGATCGCCTCGTTGATCTCGGGCGTCAGATCGCCGGCGTTGCCGATGCAGGTCGTGCAGCCGTAGGCGGCCACGGAGAAGCCCAGCTTCTCCAGGTAGGGCAGCAGGCCGGCGTTCTGCAGGTATTCGGTGACGATGCGCGAGCCCGGCGCCAGCGAAGTCTTGATGTGCGGCTGGACCTTCAGGCCCGCCTCGACCGCCTTCTTGGCCAGCAGGCCGGCGGCGAGCATCACGCTCGGGTTGGACGTGTTGGTACAGGACGTGATCGCGGCGATCAGCACGTCGCCGTTGAAGATGTCCAGCCCCTTCTGCGTGCCGCCGAGCGGGAAGGACTTCGGCAGCTTGTCGACGGGTTGGTTGAACCCGTTCTCCGCGACCGGCTTGGTGAACAGCGAGGCGAAGGTCTTGGCCAGGTCGGTGATGACGATGCGGTCCTGCGGGCGCTTCGGGCCGGCCAGCGACGGCACCACGGTGCCCAGGTCCAGCGAGACCACCTGGCTGAAGCGGATGTCGCCCGCCTTGGGGACGCCGAACAGGCCCTGCGCGCGGAAGTAGCTCTCGAAGGCCTCGATCTCGTCGGCCGTGCGGCCGGTGCCCTTGAAGTAGTCGATGGTGCGCTCGTCGACGGGGAAGAAGCCCATCGTCGCGCCGTACTCGGGCGCCATGTTGCCGATGGTGGCGCGGTCCGGGACGGTCAGCGAGGCGGTGCCCTCGCCGAAGAACTCGACGAACTTGCCCACGACCTTGGCCTTGCGCAGGATCTCGGTCACGGTCAGCACCAGGTCGGTGGCGGTGACGCCCTCGCGCAGGCGGCCCGACAGCTCGAAGCCGACGACGTCCGGCGTCAGGAAGTAGACCGGCTGGCCGAGCATGCCGGCCTCGGCCTCGATGCCGCCGACGCCCCAGCCCACCACGCCGACGCCGTTGATCATCGTCGTGTGGCTGTCGGTGCCGACCAGCGTGTCGGGGTAGTAGACGGTGTCCGCGCCGCTGCCGGTCTTGTGCACGCCGCGGGCCAGGTACTCGAGGTTGACCTGGTGGACGATGCCGAAGCCGGGCGGCACGACGCCGAAGGTGTCGAAGGCCTGCATGCCCCACTTCATGAACTCGTAGCGCTCGCGGTTGCGCTCGAACTCCAGCTTCATGTTCAGGTCCAGCGCCTTCGGGCTGCCGAAGTGGTCGATCATGATCGAGTGGTCGACGACCAGGTCGACCGGCACCAGCGGCTCGATCGTCTTGGGATCCTTGCCCTGGGCCTTGGCGACGTTGCGCATCGCGGCCAGGTCGGCCAGCAGGGGCACGCCGGTGAAGTCCTGCAGCACCACGCGGGCGACGACGAAGGGGATCTCCTCGTTGCGGGGCGCGTTGGGCTGCCAGTTGGCGAGCTGCTCGACATGCTCCGCGGTCACGCGCTTGCCGTCGCAGTTGCGCAGCACCGATTCGAGCACCAGCCGGATCGAGACCGGCAGCTGGTTCACGTTGGGGAAGCGCTCGGCCAGCTTGGGCAGCGAGTAGTACTTGCCGCTCTTGCCGGACGCGGTCTTGAAGCTGGCGACGGTGTTGGCGAATGCATGGGGCATGGCTGACTCCTTGGCTTGGGGGTCCTGGCGCGCTCCTGGCCGTCGAGGAGGCGGGACGGTTTCTCTTCGGTCGGATGGGGATGGGATATCGGGGCTGATTGTGGCCTCGGGCGGCGGGCTTGTGATGACTCCTTCGGGCGAGCTTGTGCGAGGGCGCAACGACCCCTCGCGAGGCCCCCGCCGGAGGGGAGCGGGCATGCGGCTTGCATCAATGTCCCCAGTCCGGGCGGGGGGTGAGGCATTGGCTAACATCGCCGGGGACTTCCAGGCCGCCGGCACCCTGGCCGACAAGAACTGACCCCGGGGCGCTTCCGACCAACATTCTTTCGTAGCTTTCCGGACGAGGAATCCATGGATCAGGAACTGTTGTCGCCCACCGCCAGCGCCGCCCCCCGCGCGGCCGAGGTGATCCCGGAGGTCGCCGGCGCGCCGCCGCTGCCGCCGGCGGGGCTGACGCTGCTGCAGCGTCTGTTTTCCGCCTACCCCGGCAGCATGGGGCTGCGACTCGGGCACTGGTCGACGCGGCTGGGCCGGCAGGCGCAGCAGCCGGCCGAGTTCACGCTGGTGCTGAACGACCCCACCGCGCTGCGGCGCCTGCTGCTCGGCCGCGACCCCTTGCGGTTCGCCGAGGCCTACTTCACCAGCCAGATCGACGTCGAAGGCGATTTCTTCGCCGCGCTCCAGCTCAAGGACCACCTGCCGGACCTGACGCTTTCCTGGAGCGACCGCCTGCGCCTGGCCGTGCGGCTGCTGGCCCCGCCGCCGCCCGCGACCGACGCCGAGCTGCGTTCGGGCGGTGTGCGCCGCCACACGCGCGCCGAGAACAAGGCGGCGATCGCCTTCCATTACGACCTGTCCAACGACTTCTATGCGTTGTGGCTGGATCCGGCGATGGTCTATTCCTGCGCCTACTACGAGACCGACGACACGGCGCTGGCCCAGGCCCAGTGGTCCAAGCTGGATCACATCTGCCGCAAGCTGCGGCTGCAGCCCGGCGAGGAACTGCTGGACATCGGTTGCGGCTGGGGCGCGCTGGTGATGCATGCGGCGCGACATTACGGCGTGAAGGCCACGGGCATCACGCTGTCGGAACGCCAGCTGGCGCTGGCCCAGGAGCGCATCGCCGCGGCCGGGCTGCAGGGGCAGGTGGAGGTCCGCCTGTGCGATTACCGCGACATGACGGGACAGTTCGACAAGATCTCCAGCGTCGGCATGTTCGAGCATGTCGGGCTGAAGAACCTGCCGACCTATTTCGCGAGTGTGAACCGGCTGCTCAGGCCGGCGGGCCTCTTCCTCAACCATGGCATCACCCATGAGGAGGAGGGGTGGGGGCAGGCCTTGTCGTCGAAGTTCATCAACCGCTATGTGTTCCCCGATGGCGAGCTGGACCGGGCGAGCAACGTGATGCGGGTGATGGAGCAGGAGCAGTTCGAGCTCCACGACGTCGAGGCCCTGCGCATGCACTACGCGAAGACGCTGCGTGCCTGGGTCGCGAAGCTGGAGGAGGGCCACGACCAGGCGCTCCAGTACGTGGACGAAGCGCACTACCGGATCTGGCGTCTCTACATGGCGGCATCGGCGCTGGAGTTCGAGACCGGCGAGCTGGGCCTGTACCAGATCCTGGCGAGCAAGCGTGATGGCGGCCCGGCCCCCGTGCCGTTGACGCGCCGCTACATGTACGACGCCCGCTGACCGCATTCCCAAGGCCCGAGGTCAACGTGCGCTTGTGGGGCCGGAATGGTGCTGGGGGTCCCTGGAGGGGCGCCCCCTGCACCGTGGAGTGCCCGCGCCAGGCCTCCCGAAGTTTTCCCGGAGCTCGACCAGGTGCCCGCGCTTGGCCTGCCGAAGTTTTTTTCGGACCGCATTTAAGTCGCCCCGCCGACCGGTCGTCCTGTGAGTGGGAGGGCAGCTCAAGCCCTTCGATCAACGAAGCGCCCCCGCGCTTGCCCACACTCTCAAGGAGCGAACACCATGTTGAGCCTGCACACCAATGCCTCGGCCCTGTCGACCCAGAACTCGCTGAGCTCGACGCAGAAGAGCCTGGCCACGTCGATGACCCGTCTGGGGACCGGCTTCCGCGTCAACTCCGCGATGGACGATGCCGCCGGCCTGCAGATCGCCACGCGTCTGGATGCCCAGACCCGCGGCATGGCCGTGGCCCAGCGCAACACGCAGAACGGCATCTCGATGCTGCAGACCGGTGAAGGCGCGCTGAACGAAGTCAGCAACATCCTGCTGCGCATGAAGGACCTGGCCACGGAAGCCTTCTCGGCCTCCTCGACCGCGACCGACAAGACTGCAATGCAGGGCGAGTACGACGCGCTCGGCACCGAGCTGACCAACATCGTCAAGAACACGTCCTTCGGCGGCACGCAGCTGTTCTCGGACGGCACGACCATCGACGGCACGCTGGGCAAGATGTCGGCTGCGATGAGCTTCCAGATCGGCGCCTCGGCCGGCGAATCGATGTCGGTGGACGTCAGCACGCAGCTGACCGCGCTGACGACCGCGCTGGGCACCGTCTCGACCCAGTACAACGCCACGCCGGCTGCCGGCACGGAACTGTCGGCCACGACGAACACGCTGCTGACCACCATCGGCGGCGCGATCGACAAGGTCGGTGAACTGCGCGCCTCCTTCGGCGCCGCGGCCAACCGCCTGGACCACGTCTACAACAACCTGCAGAACATGAGCACCAACACGGCCGCCGCCAAGGGCCGGATCATGGACACGGACTACGCGGCCGAGTCGTCGACGATGACGACCAAGCAGATGCTGATGCAGTCGGGCACGGCGATGCTCAAGCAGAGCAACAGCATGTCCGGCCTGGTCATGTCGCTGCTGGGCTGATGACCGCGGGGCGCGCCGCGCGGCGCGCCCGACGACATCGACGCGAGGGCTGGACGGCAACGTCCGGCCCTTTCCTTTTTCAACGGCAGCCGGAACGGCCGCACGAGGCGGGGGCACATGGCGGGATCGACATCGAATGCCGGCGCGGTCGGCGGCGTGAGCGGCATCGGCGCCGTCGGGCGGCTGCAGGCGTCGCTGCGCGATGTCGGCGGACTGACGCCCGGCGCGGTGCTGCGTCTGTCCGGCGGCGGCGACCGCAACGGTGGCGGATCTGGATGGCGGCTGGAGTCGCTCGACAGCGGCGAGATCATGACGCTGATCGAGCCGCCGTTGGACGACCTGCTGCCGGGCGACCAGGTGCTGCTGCGCGTGCGGGCGGTGGTGCCGCGGATGGAGCTCGAAGTGATCGAGCGCCGGCGGGATCCCGCCAACGTCGGTGCAGGTCCCCCCACGCCGGGCCTGCCGGGGTGCGTGGCGATGGTGCAATCCCCAGCGCCTGGGGGCAGCTGTCCGCCTTGCGGGTGGACCTGGCGCAATGGCGGCGGCAGCTCTTGACCGCGATCGTCGAGACCCCGCCGGCGCGCACGCCGGCCGGATTGGTGTCGGCCTGGACCCTGGCGCTGGCGCACGGCCAGGTGCCCGTGGGACCGGGCGGTGAGCCGCTGTGGCTGCTGCCGATTCCCTATTGGATCCGGCGAGAGGGCCGGGACCCTGGCGACCCGCCAGCGCGGCCTGCCGGCACCGGATCGTCGGCCCGCCATGACGACGCGCTGCATGCGCCTGCCGCATCCGCGCCCGGCGAGGAGCCCGCGCTGAGTCTCCTGCTGCGCTGGCGCGGAGAGGCGGTCGGCCTGCAGCTCCAGGGCACGCGCGCGGCGCTGGCGCTGACGGTCCTGGCCGAGCACGAGCACGTGCTGACGGCGCTGCGCGGCGAGTTGCCGCGCGTGGTCGCGGCGCTGGTGCGGGCGGGCTTCCGTCTGCGCCGCCTGGGCTGGCGCAGGCAGCCCCTGTGGGTGCCGGTGGATCCGTCGCCGCCGATGCGTTCTGACGCGACCTTGCTGACGGCGGCGGCCGAACTGGTGACGGCGCTCGGATAGACCGATGGGCTGTCAAGGCTGGCCTGGGCGGTGTGGCGCGCCGGCAGCGTTACCCGCCTTGAGGGGGAACGTGCGTTGACCGGCCTCCGGTCGGCGCGCAAGATGCCTCGTCATGGGGATCCGTCATGACGAAGTCAGGAACTGGCGGACGGCGGTCGAGCAGGGCGCCTTCGGCGTCTGGGACTTGAACCCGCCGCTGGAACTGGTGCATTACTCGCCGCGCTGGAAGGAGCACCTGGGCTTTCCGCATCCGGACCAGCCCGACAGCACGGCGTTCTGGCGCTGTCGCGTCCATCCCGAGGACCTCGAGCCGATGATGCTGTCCTTGCGGGCGCACTTCGACGGCTTCACCGACACCTACGAGCAGCGCTTCCGCCTGCGCAGCAACGGCTCCGGCTACCGCAGCGTGCTGTCGCGTGGCCGGGTGGTGCAGCGCGATCACCGCGGCAACGTGCAGCGGATGCTGGGCACGATGGTGGACCTGACGGTGCGGCCGTTCACGCCGTATCAGGATCGCTCCCTGGGTGAGCATCAACCGATCGGCGCGCTGGGCTGCACGCCGTTCCATGCGCTGCTCGCGTTGAGCCGCGCGGAGGCCGCGGCGCATGAGCCGCTGCCGGACGATGACACGGGACAGCTGCTGGACCAGTTGGCGGAGATCCTGGCGGTGTCGTTCAGGCAGGTAACGACGGTGCCCTGAGTCGACCCTCGCCCGAGCCTCTCCCGCAAGCAAGAGAGGGAGAACCCACCTCAAGTCACCGGCGCCGGATTGAACAGCACCAGCGCGTTGTGCAGCTTGTGATGTTCCGCCCAGGTCTTGCGGCCTGAGGCCACATCGAGCATCAGCCGGAACATCTCCCAGCCCATTTCCTGGATGGACTTCTCGCCATCGGCGATCTGGCCGGCGTTGATGTCCATCAGGTCGTGCCAGCGGCGCGCCAGGTCGCTGCGCGTCGCGACCTTGATCACCGGGCATTCCGCCAGGCCGTAGGGCGTGCCGCGGCCCGTCGTGAAGACGTGCAGGTTCATGCCCGCGGCCAGCTGCAGCGTGCCGCAGATGAAGTCGCTGGCCGGCGTGGCCGCGTAGATCAGCCCGCGCTGCTCGCGCGTCAGCTTGTTGCCCGGCGACAGCACGCCCGAGATCGCCGAGCTGCCGCTCTTCACGATCGAGCCCATCGCCTTCTCGACGATGTTGGACAGCCCGCCCTTCTTGTTGCCCGGCGTCGTGTTGGCGCTGCGGTCGACGCTGCCGCGCTCCAGATACGCGTCGTACCAGGCCATCTCGCGCACCATCGCCTCGGCCACCTCCGGCGTGCTCGCGCGCGAGGTCAGCTGCGCGATGCCGTCGCGGACCTCGGTGTTCTCGCTGAACATCACCGTCGCGCCCGCGCGCACCAGCAGGTCGGCGCAGAAGCCCACCGTCGGATTCGCGGTCACGCCGGAGAACGCATCGCTGCCGCCGCACTGCACGCCGACCACCAGCTCCGACGCCGGCACCGTCTCGCGGCGACGCTGGTTGAGGCGCTCCAGATGGACGGTCGCCTGCGTCATCACCGAATCGATCATCGACATGAAGCCGACGTGCTTCGCATCCTGCAGGCAGACGACGTCGAGCGCCTCGGGAGTCGCGGACTCGCCGCGCTGATCCGCGATCGGGATCACGCCCGGCGGCATCAACCGCTCGGGCTGCAGCTTCTCGCAGCCGAGGCTGACGACCATCACCTCGCCGCCGAAGTTCGGGTTGAGGCTGATGTTGCGCACCGTGCGGATCGGGATCACCGCGTCCGGCGCATCGATGGCGACGCCGCAGCCGTAGGTGTGCTCCAGGCCGACGACGTCGTCGACATTCGGGTACTTCGGCAGCAGCTCACGCTTGATGCGGTCCACCGCGAACTCGACCACCCCCGACACGCATTGCACCGTCTGCGTGATCGCCAGGATGTTGCGCGTGCCCACCGAGCCGTCCGCGTTGCGGTAGCCCTGGAAGGTGTAGCCCTCGAGCGGCGCCTGCGCGGGCGCCTTCACCGTGGCCATCGGCAGGCCCTCGAGTTCACGCGCCGGCGGCATGCGCAGCAGGCGCTCGTGCACCCAGCTGCCGGCCGGGATGTCCTGCAGCGCGTAGCCGATCGGCACGTTGTAGCGCAGCACCGCCGCGTCGGCGGGCAGGTCGACCAGCGCGACCTTGTGGCCCTGCGGCACGTGGTTGCGCAGCACCAGCCCGGAGGCCAGCACCGTGCCCTCGGGCAGTCCGCCGTCGTTGGCCACGATGGCGACGTTGTCGGCCTCGTGGATCTGGATGGTCAGCGGGGAGGTGATCATGGCGGTGTCCTGGGTCGATTCAACCTGGGGAAATGGGGAAAGGGCGAGGGCGCGGTGCTCGGCGCCCTCGCGTCCGGACGTTCAGACGGGCTTCAATTCGACGCGCTTGATCTCGCCGACGATGAGCAGATAGCTTGCCACCGCGATCAGCGCATGCGCGCCGACGAACACCAGCGCGCCGTTGAACGACTTCGTCGTCTGCACGATGTAGCCGATCACGATCGGCGTCACGATGCCGGCGACATTGCCGAAGGTGTTGAACAGCGCGCCCGACAGGCCGGCGATCTCCTTGGGCGAAGTGTCCGACACCACCGCCCAGCCCAGCGCGCCCAGGCCCTTGCCGAAGAAGGCCAGCGCCATGATGCCGACGACGACGGCCTCGATGCCCACGTAGTTGCACGCGATCATCGACGTCGACAGCAGCATGCCGACCACGATCGGCAGCTTGCGGGCAAAGGTCAGCGAATGGCCGCGGCGCAGCAGCCAGTCCGAGATCACGCCGCCCAGCACGCCGCCGGCGAAGCCGCAGATCGCGGGCAGCGCCGCGACGATGCCGGCGTTCAGCAGCGACATGCCGCGCTCCTTGACCAGGTAGATCGGGAACCAGGTCAGGAAGAAATAGGTCAGCACGTTCACGCAGTACTGCGCGATGTAGACGCCCATCAGCATGCGGTTGCCCAGCAGTTGCTTCAGGTAGCCGAGCTTGGGTCCCGACGCGGTCTTGGCCTTGCCGCCGCCGGACAGCAGCGCGCCGCCGGACTCGATGTGCTCGCGCTCCGCGGCCGTGATGGTCGGGTGGTCGGCGGGACTGTTGTGCATCGTGCGCATCCACACCACGCTCATCACGATGCCCAGCGCGCCCATGAAGTAGAAGACCTCGGACCAGCCGATCGCGTGCACGATCCACGCCATGATCGGCGCGAACAGCACGGTGGCGAAGTACTGCGCGGAGTTGAAGATCGCCGACGCCGTGCCGCGTTCCTTCACCGGGAACCAGGCGGCGACCATGCGGCCGTTGGCGGGGAAGGAGGGCGACTCGGCCAGGCCGACCATCAGCCGCATCAGGAACAGCGCCGACACCGCCAGCGGCAGGCCGAACAGCATCGCGTCCATGCCCATGTGGTGCACGCTGCCCTGCAGCATGGTGAACAGCGACCAGAGCAGGATGCTCCAGGCGTAGACCTGCTTGGCGCCGAACTTGTCGAGCAGCCAGCCGCCGGGCAGTTGACCCAGCACGTAGGACCAGCTGAAGGCCGAGAAGATGAAGCCCATCTGGACCGCGTCGATGCCCAGTTCCTTGGACAGGACGGGGCCGGCGACGCCGACCGTGGCGCGGTCCGCGTAGTTCAGGACGGTCACGGCGAAGATCATCGCCAGCACGCCGAAGCGCGCGCGGCCGATGCCGGTCGTGGCCGAGGAGGAGAGGGATAACTGCATGTTGTCTCCGGATCGTATCGAGGGCCGGTCTGCGCCGGCTTGCCTGTCGGAAAAGCCCGGGGTCGGGCTTGGAATCAGGGGAGTACTCAGGCTTGCGTGTAGGCCGTCTTCACCGTCGTGTAGAACTCGGCGGCGTAGCGGCCCTGTTCGCGCGGGCCGTAGCTCGACGACTTGCGACCGCCGAAGGGCACGTGATAGTCGACGCCCGCCGTCGGCAGGTTGACCATCACCATGCCGGCCTGCGCGTGACGCTTGAAGTGCGTCGCGTGTTTCAGCGAGGTCGTCGCGATGCCGGTGGCCAGGCCGAACGGCGTGTCGTTGGCCAGGTGCAGCGCTTCGTCGTAGTTCCTGGCCTTGATCACGCTGACCACCGGGCCGAAGACCTCTTCGCGGTTGATGCGCATAGACGGCGCGGTCTCGGTGAACAGCGCCGGCGTCAGGTAGAAGCCGGGCGCGCCCGCGCTGCTGCTGGCCTGCGCTTGGCCGCCGGCGGCGAGCGTCGCGCCTTCCGCCTTGGCGATGGCGATGTACTCGAGGTCCTGCGCGAGCTGGCGCTCGTCGACGACGGGACCGATGTCGGTGCCGGCCTTGCGGGCGTCGTCGACCTTCAGTGTCTTCATGCGCTCGACCATCGCGGCGACGAAGCGGTCGTGAATGCCTTCGGTCACGATCAGGCGCGAGGACGCGGTGCAACGCTGGCCGGTCGAGAAGAAACCGCTGTTGATCGCGGCCGCGACGGCGACGTCGAGGTCCGCGTCGTCCAGCACGACGAACGGATTCTTGCCGCCCATCTCCAGCTGGAACTTGGCGCCGCGCGCGACGCAGGCCGCCGCGACGCGCTGGCCGGTGGCGACGCTGCCGGTGAAGCTGATGGCGTCGACGCCGGTGTTCTCCAGCAGTTCGGCGCCGACCTCGGAGCCGCGGCCCATGACGAGGTTGAAGACGCCGTCGGGCAGACCCGCGCGCTTGAGGATGTCGGCGATGGACCAGGCCGAGCCGGGCACCAGGTCGGCCGGCTTGAGCACGACGCTGTTGCCGAAGGCGAGGGCGGGCGCGATCTTCCACGCGGGGATCGCGATGGGGAAGTTCCACGGCGTGATCAGGCCGACGACGCCGATGGGCTCGCGCGTCACCTCGACGCCGACGCCGGGTCGCACGGAGGGCACGACCTCGCCGCCGACGCGCAGCGCCTCGCCGGCGAAGAACTTGAAGATGTTGCCGGCGCGCACGACTTCGCCGATCGCTTCGGGCAGCGTCTTGCCTTCCTCGCGGGCGAGGAGGTCGCCGAGTTCGGCGCGGCGCGCGAGGATCTCGGCGCCGGCCGCGTCCAGCACGTCGAAGCGCTGCTGCGGCGTGGCCAGGCTCCACTTGCCGAAGGCGTTGCGCGCGGCGGCGATGGCGGCGCGGGTCTGCGTCACGTCGGCCTGGGCGTATTCGCCGACCACGTCGCGCGTGTCGCTCGGATTGATGTTGCGGGAGGCGCGGGGGCCGTCGACCCACTCGCCGTTGATGAGGTTCTTGAACATGCGGACTGCTCTTTCTTGGACTGCGCTCGCGTCGGGATCCTGGGCGCGCGCCGACACAGCGTCGGTGCGCGCCGCGGGGCTTACTGCGGGCCGAGCTTGGAGATCAGTGCGCCCAGCTCGTCGACTTCGGCGGGCTTGAGGTCCGACAGCGGCGGACGCACCGGACCGGCGGTGTGGCCGACCAGGGTCGCGCCGGCCTTGACGATGGAGACCGCGTAGCCGTGGCCCTTGTTGCGCAGGGCGATGTAGGGCAGGAAGAACTCCTTGATCAGGCGGTCCGTCGTGGCGGTGTCGCCGGCGGCGTGGGCGTTGTAGAAGTCGATGGCGGTCTTCGGGATGAAGTTGAAGACGGCGGACGAATACACCGGGCAGCCCATGGCGCGGTAGGCGCCGGCGAAGACCTCGGCGGTGGGCAGGCCGCCCAGGTAGCTGAAGCGGTCGCCGAGGGTCTGGCGGATGGAGACGAAGGACTCGATGTCGCCGAAGCCGTCCTTGAAGCCGATCAGGTTGGGGCAGGTGTCGGCGAGCTTGAGCAGCGACTCGGGCGTCAGGCGGCAGGCGCCGCGGTTGTAGACGATGACGCCGAACTTGACGCTGCGGCACACGGCCTGGACGTGGGCGACGAGGCCTTCCTGCGAGGCTTCGGTCAGGTAGTGCGGCAGCAGCAGGATGCCCTGGGCGCCGAGGCGTTCGGCTTCCTGCGCGTACTGGATGGCGACGCGGGTGGGGCCGCCGGCGCCGGCGATGATGGGCATGCGGCCCTTGCAGGTCTCGACGGCGACGCGGATGACGTCGCTGTATTCCTTGGGCTCGAGCGAGAAGAACTCGCCGGTGCCGCCGGCGGCGAACAGGGCGGTGGCGCCGTAAGGCATCAGCCATTCCAGGCGCTCGGCGTAGGGCTTGGGCGCGAAGTTCAACTGGGCGTCGAAGTCGGTCAGCGGGAACGACAGCAGGCCGTGGGAAATCGTCTCTTTGAGGGCTTGGGGCGAGGTCATGAGGGGGCTTGTCTCCGTGGCTACAACAGCGCTGGACCCTTCATCGCACCTGAATTGGTACCGGTACCAGCGTGAGCCGGATGGTAGCGAGCACGACCTCACGGTTCAAGAGGGAGGTCGTACAACTGCGGGTAATCACCTAATCATTCTTCGCGCAGGACATGGGGCCGACATCGAGCAGGTTTGGCGATGGCGGGCAGTCGCCGGAATCGATGCGGCGGTGCTTCTGATGTCCCCCAATGGGGGGCGCTCATTCGCGGGCGCCCATTGGAGGGACCACTTCAGAGGGGGGAGAGCTAGGGGTAGTGGGTCGCCGGAGCGGCATCTACAACCGGTAGGCGATCGAGGGGAAGCAGTCCGCTTTGTTCCCGATGCGCCGAGGCCGTACGCAGGCCTCTTCACGGCATTACCAAGGAGTCAGCCATGAGAACCGAAGCGAGAACCGCATTCCAGCAGCAAGTCATCGAAGCGCTCGTCGAGAGCAAGGCCATCAACATCGACGCGGTCAGCGCGACCTTCGCCAAGTTCGGCGAGCGCGCCCTGCTGCAGGGCGAACCGCTGGTGACCATCATCAACCGCCACGCCATCTGGAACTGCGGCTGGCCGGGACCGGAACTGGACATCCTGCGCAACGTCCCTCAACTGCGCGAGTGACGCCATGAGCGCGGTCGTCTCGATGCCCAGTGTCCGGCCGATGGTTGGCAGGCGGTCGGTCGCGACCCGGCGTCGGGACGACCTGCTGGGCCGCGTGCACCTCGCGGTGCGCCTGGCCCGGAGAACCTTGAAGGCGGCCGTGGCCGCGGAGGAGGAGGTCCTCGCCAAAGGCGGCACGGAGGCGCCGGCCGCGCTCGTGCTGGGCAAGGTCGTCGGCGAGGCCGCCATGCTGCTGCGCACGACGGCGCCCTTGCGCGGGGAGGACGAGACGCTCGATGTCGAGGCGCGCCTGCTCGCGGTGCAGCTCGTGGCGCAGGCGCGCGGGGCGAGGGTGCGGGAGCGCCTGTGCAACGACGCGGGTTGCGCGCTGGAGCACGCGTCGGCGCATCTGTTCTTGGGCGACGCGGGGTATCCGGACGAGGCGTTCGATCGCCTGCTCGGCGACATCCTCGATGGCAACGAGGCCTGCGGGCCGGAGCGGCTGCCGAATCACCAGCTCGAATGCGCGTGGCTCGATCAGATCCGGCGCGGTCGCGTCGACGTCGAGCCCATCGATGAAGAGCTGCTGATGAGCACCTGCATCGCCTGGCCGCTCGACGTGCTGGGGTGCTCGACGCTGGACCTCTACATGTTCACGCACGTGGTGATGTATGCCTCCGACATGGGGCGGCGTCCGGTGCACCTGCCGCGACCGGTGGAGGAGATCCTCGCCGAGGCGGAGGCGGGACTGGCCGCGGCACTCGACGCGGACAACTTCGACCTCGCGGCGGAGTTGCTGTGGACCTGGCCGATGCTGCAGCAGCCCTGGAGCCCGGTGGCGGTCTTCGCCTTCGACGTGCTGGCGAGCGCGCAGGACGCGCAGGGTTTCCTGCCCGGGCCGGACCATGCGCGATGGATGGCGGCGACTGGACACGGCCTCGCGCATGAGGACGTCGTGCAGCGCACCTCGTATCACGCGAACCTCGTGATGGGCATGCTGTGCGCTGTCGCGCTGCAGGCGGGCAGGGAGCCGCCCGCGGAGCCGCTGATGGCGGAGCAGGCCCTGAACATGCGGCATCGGCTCGATGGCGACCTGTTGCGGCGCCTGCCGCCGAGGCCGCTCGTGCCGCGTTGGCAACGGGCTTTCCTCGCGCTGGAGGAGCGCGAGCAGGCGGCGCTGTCCTCGCTGTGCTTCAGCGTCTGGTTCCGACGGGCCGCTGCTGCGAATGACATCGCGCGACTGCGCGACGCCTTGGCCGCCACGCTGGAATACGACGACGGCGACGGGCCGTCAGCCCATCAGGCCTTGAAGCGACTGCAGCGGGTGACGGCCATCGGTCGGCTGCACGCGGTGGCGGTGGCTGCGCGCTGATCGAAGATCCTCGCCCGCAAGCGGGAGAGGGAGACGAGCGCGTCACTTCACGTCGACGACGGTGCCAAGCGAGAAGGCGCCCAGCGTCGTATCCCAGCGCTGACCCGAGGCGGCGTTGTCTGCATTCGCCCAGCGGATGGCGAAGCGCGCATCACCGCTCAGACGGGCGTCGCCGTCCGGCAGCGCCACGCTGACCTGATAGCGGCCAAGCGGCAGGTCGGCCGGCACGGACGCGGTGAGCGTCGCGGCTTGTTCGACGCCGCCGGGCAGCCACGTGCGCGGGTCGGCGCCCGACGCATCGATGCAGCGCACCTCGCCGTTCGCGGCGTTCTTGAGCACGAGCTGCACGCCGCGCGGATTGAACACGCGCGCCCATCCGTCGTTGCGCAGGTCCAGACGCACACTCAAGGCCTGACCCCGTGTGACCGACGCCGCGTGCGAGGCCTTCACCAGCGCCAGTCGATAACCCATCTTCCGTCTCACCTCGGCCATGCAGCCGCCTTGCACCCATTTGTCGTGGAAGGCGGTGCGGTAGTACTCGTCGTTGAGGTAGGTCAGGTTGTAGCGGGCGCCCTCGGCGAGGATGTCGGCACATTGGCTGCGCGGCACGGCGCCGGCTTCGTCGGCCGGGTTGCAGGTCTCGCCGCCGAAGGGCGCGAGGTCGCCCAACCGGTCGACGTAGTCGCGCTGCTTCGCAGCGGTGGCCGTGTCCTCGTCGTAGGTGCCGACGTCGGTCTTGCTGGCGAGGAAGCAGTCGTTGTGAACGCCGACACGCAGACCGCCGGTCAGCACGGCGCTCAAGGGCGGCAGCGTCGGCGTCCCGTCCATCACATACGGCGGATAACGCAGCTGGATGAAGCGGCTTGCCGGCAGCGCTGCGAGCAGCGCATCGCGGATCTGATTGCGGCTGGCCGGGGCGGTCAGGTTGTTGGAGGAGGTGTGCCACTCGCCCCACGCGCCGATGAAGCCCGCCTGCATGAACGCGATGACGTCGGCGTTGCGCTGCAGGACCGGCTTGAACTGCGTGATGTGGGCGAGCACGCGTGACAGCGGCGCGTCCTTGGCGTTCTGGTAGTCGACTTCCGATTCCGGATAGTTGTAGACCACGCGGATCACGAGCTTGACGCCGGCGGCGCGCGCATGGCCGAGCGCCGTCTCCACTTGAGCGAGCAGCGCCGGGGTCAGGTCTGAACCGCGATAGGCCGACAGGTCCAGCTTGGAAAAGAGCAGGCGATAGCCGGCCTTGTAGGCGTCATCGGCGTCGGCGCGGGTGAAGGTGTCGAGGTTGGCCCAGGTCCAGCGGTAGAAGCCGCGCTCGGGGTTGGGGAGCTCGGTGTCGGTGGCGGTGAAGGTGGCGGCCGTCTGGGGCTCGTCCGTCCCGGCAGGAGGCACGGGAGCAGGTGTCGGCGTGGTGGTCGGCGTTTCCGGATTCGGCGGAGTCGTCGGCGTAGTTGGCGTAGTCGGCGTTGTTGGTGTCGTCGGTGTGGACGGCGTTTCCGGCGTAGTCGGCGAGCTGGCCCCAGTCGGTGGCGGAGTGGTTGCCACCGGCGGCGGCGAGGCCTCGCTCGACCCCGATCCGCCTCCGCAGGCCGTGAGGATCGCCAGCGAGAACGCCGCGGCGATCGGGCTCATGCCCGTGAACGGACGGCGGAGGAGGTGTTGCTTCTGCATGGAGGCGGCTCATTGGCGGGTTTGTTGCCAATGTATTTCTGCGGAAGCCGCGACGGCCGTTGCGCCACGCAACAGAGTGCTTCGCGGGCGACCGTTGGAAAAAGTCTTTCGAGGTTTCAAGGGGCGAAAGCTGGATGGCGGAGGCCCGGGAGAGACACACCCGAAGGTGGGTTGTCATCCGTGTTTGGTCAAAGGACGCGCGTCAAAACGCGTCCGTTCGTTTTTGCGAGGAACCAGCGGCTCCAGACTTTCCGTCCTGTTGTTGTGCTGGAGCAGTGCGGATGGATGAGATCACGAAGAAGTGGTTCGATGTGTCGATGGTTCGGGTCACTCGTGCGCGCGAGTTGCACGGGTGGTACTCGGACGAAGAATTGATTCGGCTGTCTGGCGCGCCGAAGGGAAGTCATCTCGACGTTGTACCGAACTCTGATGGACAGATTGAGCTGCGGGTCACCAATCAGGATCTGCTGTGTGAGCCGCTGGTTCGACGTGTCAGTCAGGCGATCGATGGCGGATACGTCTTCGAGATTGAAAATGCGGCCTTCGTCCTGCGGTCGAAATTTCGACGCCAAGGCATCGGCACGCGAAGCGTGGCGATCGAACTGCACGAGGCGAAGCGGCTTTCACACTTCACGAAGGTGGTTGTCAACGCGGTAGGAGATTCGAGTTCGATGACTGGGCCCATGGCCATGGTTGGCTACTACGCGTGGGCTAGCATGGGATTCAACGCGCCGCTGCCTGCGGACTTGTTGCAGCATCCAGCTTTGCCGGATTGCTGTCGGGACTGCATGGACTTGATTGAGCTGATGCGTACCGATGCAGGTCAGGAATTCTGGCTAAGCTTTGGGCGCTCGATCCACTTGGAGTTCCAGTTGAAAGAATCTTCGCGGAGCTGGGACCACTTCCATCGATATGCGACGAAGCGAAACATTGAGGTGACGTCATGAAACCCTGGGAGATTGCTGCACGTGTGTGTCGACCGATGTCGACCGAGGAAGCTCTTCGTCTGTCGGCGGAGAAGCACGGATTTCGAGAGTTCGGTGATATCGATCCGGAGATCGAGGACAAGTTCCGGAAGATGCTGGAGAAGATTGAGCGCGAGAAGGCGGCCGCAATGGGTAAGGATCACCCGTCCGGAAAGACCTGATGACTCAGAGATCATCGGCAGACGCAGGGGCGTCTAACACTCACCCCAGCGTCCCCACCACCGCAATCTCCTTCTGATCCGGCACCTCGTTGTACGACAGCACCGCCAGCCCGGGCGCGAAGAGCCGGGCGTATCGCGCCAGCAGCGGTCGCACCTGCGGCATGACGAGCAGCGCCGGCGGCGCGCCGAGCGACTTCATCTGGTCCCGCGCCCCAGGCATGTGCTGCTGCAGCTGCGACAGCAGCTGCGGATCCACCGGGTAGCTGTCCAGCTGCACCTTCGCGCCGCCCGCGCGCGCCTGGTTCAGCGCGTTCAAGAGGTGGTTCTCCAGATCGCTGCCGAGGTTGAACACCTTCAGCGCACCCAGCGCGCCCTGCGGCCCCTGCAGCTGCCAGACGATCTGCCGCTTCAGCGCGCAGCGCACCTCCGCCGCCAGCAGCACCGGATCCTTCGTCGCCTCCGCGTTCTCGACCAGCGTCGACGCGATGCTCTGGATGTCCTTCACCGCCACGCCCTCGGCCAGCAGCAGGCGCATCACCTTCAGCAGCTGCGCGTGCGTGTACGCCTTGTCCAGCGCACCGCCGAGCTTGGGCGCGATCGCGTTCAGGCGCTCCATCAGCGCCGCGATGTCGTCGAACTTCAGCAGCTCCGGCAACTGCTCGCGCAGCACCTTCGACACGTGCGTCGCGACCACGCTCGCCACGTCCACCACCTGGTAACCGAGCCCCAGCGCGTGCGCCTTGTGTTCGGTGTCGATCCACGTGATCGGCATCGCGTACGCCGGATCGAAACCCGGGATGCCGTCCACGTCGCCCCACACCTGGCCCGACGCGATCGCCATCAGGCGGTCCGGATAGACCTCCGCCTGCGCCACCACCGCGCCGCTCAGCGAGATCGCGTACTGGCTCGGCTTCAGCGAGAGATCGTCCCGCACCGACAGCGTCGGCAGCAGCACGCCCAGCGACTCGCTCAGCGACTGCCGCATCCCGCGCACCCGCGCCTGCAGCGGCGCGCCCTGCGCCGGATCGATCAGCCCGACCAGCTTGTAGCCCAGGCTCACCGACACCGCTTCCACCACGGGCAGCGCGCGCCAGTCGATCTCCGGCGGTGTGCCGGCGACCAGCGCGCTCTCCACCGGCGCCGCCGGCTGGATGCGGTCGCGCGACCGGTCCCCCCATCCGCCACGCCGCATAGGCCAGCGCCACCGCGAACGCACCGAACGCCAGCCACGGCATGCCGGGGATCAGCGCCAGCACGCCCATCACGCCCGCCGCGCTGTACAGCACCTGCGGCGACGCCAGCATCTGGTCGCTGACCTGCTGCTCGAACTCGCCCGAGTCGCTGACCCGCGTCACGATGATCGCGGCCGCGGCCGACAGCAGCAACGCCGGGATCTGCGCGACCAGGCCGTCGCCGATCGTCAGCAGGCCGTACTGGCGGATCGCCTCGCCCAGCGACAGGCCGTGCATCAGCGCGCCGATCGCGACACCCCCCACCAGGTTGATCAGCAGGATCAGGATCGACGCGATCGCGTCGCCGCGCACGAACTTGCTCGCACCGTCCATCGCGCCGTAGAAGTCGGCCTCGGTGCCGACCTCCTGCCGCCGCTTCTGCGCCTGCTCCTGGTTGATCAGGCCGGCGTTGAGGTCGGCGTCGATCGCCATCTGCTTGCCGGGCAGCGCGTCCAGCGTGAAACGCGCCGACACCTCCGAGATCCGCTCCGCGCCCTTGGTGACGACGATGAAGTTCACCACCATCAGGATCACGAACACCACCAGGCCGACGATGAAGTTGCCGCCGATGACGACGTTGCCGAAGGCCTCGATCACCTTGCCCGCCGCGTGCGTGCCCTCGTGGCCGTGCAGCAGCACCACGCGCGTGGACGCGACGTTCAGCGACAGCCGCATCAGCGTCGTCGCCAGGATCACGCTGGGGAAGATCGAGAAGTCCAGCGGCCGCCTGCTGTTCACGCTGACCAGGATCACCACCAGCGACAGCACGATGTTGAACGTGAACAGCACGTCCAGCAGCACCGGCGGCAGCGGCAGGATCACCATCGCCAGGATGGCCAGCAGGAACAGCGGCGCCGCCACGCGCAGGTCGCGCAGTTGCTGGCCGAGGCGGCCGAAACGGCCGAAGCGGGCGGGCCCGGCGGACGATGCAGAAGAGGAGGGCGGGGAGGACTTCATTCGGACTCCGGATCGGAGAGATGACGCGGCACCGGCAGGTCGCCCGCCAGGCTCGGTTCGGTCGGACGGCGACCCGCGTGGAAGGCCTTCAGCTGCATCACGTAGCTGAGCACCTGCGCGACCGCCTGGTACAGCGACGCGGGAATCTGCTGCTGCACCTGCGCGCTGTTGTAGAGCGCGCGCGCCAGCGGCGGCAGCTCCAGCAGCTGCACGCGGTGCTCGCGCGCGAGGGAGCGGATGTAGAGCGCCATCTCGTCGACGCCTTTTGGCGACGACGTAGGGCGCCTCCGCCTTGGTGCTGTCGTAGCGCAGCGCGACCGCGTAGTGCGACGGGTTGACGATGACGACGTCGGCCTCGGGCACGGACTTGCGCACGCTGCGCCGGGCCAGTTGCTGCTGCAGCTGCCGGATGCGCTGGCGCACCTCGGGCCGGCCTTCGTTCTGCTTGTATTCCTCCTTGACCTCCTGCTTGCTCATGCGCTGGTTGCGCAGGAACAGCAGGCGCTGCAAGGGCACGTCCACCAGCGCATAGAAGGCGAGCACCGCCGCCAGCGTCAGCAGGCCGTCCATCACCAGCGAGGCCGCGCGCGCTAGCGCCAGCGGCAGGCTCAGCGCCTGCAACTGCACGTACTGCGCCGCGTAGGCCGTGGTCACCCAGTACAGCACGGCCAGCACGCCGCCGGTCTTCATCAGCGTCGCGGCGAGCTCGGTGTAATGCTTGGCGCTGAAGAGCCGGCCGAGGTTGCCCAGCGGATTCAGCTTCGAGAACTTCGGCGCCCACTGCGACGGCGAGAACACGATGCCGCCGCCGAGCTGCGTCGCGAGGATCACCGCCGCCGGCAAGGCCAGCAGCGGCATCAGCATCTTCGCCAGCAGCCACAGCGACTCATGCGCCGCCTCGCCCCAGAGCGCGTCCAATCCCTGCAGCGCATCGTTGCCGTCCAGCGGCGCGAGCGCCAGCCGGAACAGCCGCGCGAAGTCCTCGAGGTAGGACGGCGCGATCATCATCAACAGCTTCAAGCCGGCCAGCAGGCCGATCGCCGCGCCGATGTCCTTGCTCCGCGCGACCTGGCCCTGCTCGCGCGCCTTGCGCAGCTTCTGCTCGGAGGCCTTCTCGGTCTTGTCGGCGGTGTCGGACTCAGCCATGAACGCCTCCAGGTCCGATCAGTCCCGCCACCTCGGGCACGCCGCGCATGCCTTGCTCCAGCATCCGCAGCAGCTGTTGCGTCATGCGCAGGTAGTGCGCCGGCACGTGCGCCAGCATCTGCGTCAGCATGAACAGCCCGAAGAGCGTGACCAGCGAGTAGCCCAGAGAGAACAGATTGAGCGCCGGCGCCACGCGGTTCAGGAAGCCCATGCCCAGCTGCACGACCAGCGTCGCCGCCACCACCGGCAGCGCCAGCAGCAGCGCCGCGGAGAACACCCACGCCAGGTTGTAGGCCAGGTTCTGCAGCGTCAGCAGCGAGAGCCCGGCGCCCAGCGGCCAGGCGCGGAAGCTCTCTCCCAGCACCGCGGTGAACAGCAGATGGCCGTCCATGCCGAAGAAGGCGAGCACGCACAGGATGTTGAGCAGCGCGCCGACGACGTCCGAGGAGCTGCCGTTGATCGGATCGTTCATCACCGCCATCGCCAGGCCCAGCTGCGACGACAGCAGGAAGCCCAGCACCCCGATCACGGCGATCGCCAGGTGGAAGGTCAGGCCCATGGCCAGGCCGAGGACGGCCTGCTCGGCGGCGGCCAGCACGCCCTGCATCGAGAAGACCGGGATGTGCACCGCCGTCGACTGCGCGACCGGCATCATCACCACCGCCAGCACCAGCGACAGCAGCACGCGCGCGGACATCGGCATGCCGGCGTCGCCCATCGTCGGCGCCGCGGCCAGCATCGCCAGGATGCGGCAGAACGGCCACCACAGCGCGCTGAGCCAGGCGGTGAGCTGGCTGAAGTCGATGTCCACGGCGCGCTTTCCCTGCAAGTGCGGCGACGAGTGCGGCTCAGAGTGCGACGGCGCGTCCGGCTACGAGGCCAGTTGCGCCGCGCGCTCGAAGATCGAGACGCAGTAGTCCATCAGCAGGCCCACCATCCAGCGGCCCGCCAGCCCGAGTACCAGCAGCGTCACCAGCAGCCGCGGCAGGAAGGCCAGCGTCTGCTCGTTGATCTGCGTCGCGGCCTGGAACAGCGCCACGATCAGGCCCGTCACCAGCCCCGGCAGGATCAGCACCAGCACCAGCAGCATCGTCAGGTGCAGGCTCTCGCCGATCAGGTCGGCGGCGATCTCGGGCGTCATCCCGCCACCCCGCGCACGCTCGACACCAGCGTGTTCACCGTCAGCGTCCAGCCGTCGACCAGCACGAACAGCAGCAGCTTGAGCGGCAGCGAGATCACCAGCGGCGACAGCATCATCATCCCCATCGCCATCAGCACCGAGGACACCACCAGGTCGATCACCAGGAAGGGGATGAACAGCATGCAGCCGATCTGGAAGGCGGTCTTCAGCTCGGACAGCGTGAAGGCGGCGAGCTTCACCGCGAAGCTGTGGTCCTCGGGCTTGGCCACGTTCGTCTCGCCCGACAGCTGCGCGATCTGCGCCAGCGCGCTCTTGCCGGTCTGCGCCAGCATGAAGCGCGAGATCGGCTTCTCCGCGATGGACAGCGCCTGCATCAGCGTGATCCTGTCGCTGTCGTAGGGCACCATCGCCTGCTCGTAGATCTGCGCGCCGATCGGGCGCATCACCAGGATCGTCAGGATCAGCGCGATGCCGGTCACCAGCCGGTTCGGCAGGCCCTGCTGCAGGCCCAGCGCCTGGCGCAGCAGCGACAGCACGATCACGAAGCGCGTGAAGCTCGTCATCATCAGCACCAGCACGGGCAGCAGCCCGAGCAGCGTCATGATGACCAGCACCTGCGTCTTCAGCGTGAAGTCGCCGCCCCCCGCGCCGGCACCGGCGATGCGGATCGCCGCCATCGCCGGGTCGGCCGCGATCGACGCGAGCGTGATCGCGCCCGCGCCCAAGGCGATCGCGCGTGCAGTCCTCATGAACCCAGCCGGTCCAGGTCCAGCCCGTCGATGTCGAGCACGCGCAGCGCGTGGCTGTCGCCGCTGACGACGACCTCGGCATGCCCGATCGGCGTGCCGTTCACCTTGATCACCAACGGCGCGCCGGCCAGCGTGTCGAGCTCGACGACGCTGTCGGCCTGCAACTGCGCCAGGTCGTGCAGCGACAGGCGCGCCTCGCCGACCTCCAGCGTCAGCGTCACCGGGATCTTGCGCATCAGCGCGGGCAGGTCGCGGCCGGCCGGTCGGCTCTCGACCACACGGGCGTCCTCCGCCATCGGTTCGTCGAGCAGGCCGGCGATCAGATCGGTATCGCTCATCATCAATCACTCCAGGTCTTGGAAAGAGGTCAGGCACAACTTGCCCTGGTGTTCGGCCACGGCCGCGCTCATCAGCGCCGAGCCCTCGACCATCACGGTCGCATCGGTCAGCCGGATCGGGATCAGCGCGCCCGGACGCAGGTCCAGCACGCTGCCGAGGTCCAGTTCGCGCTCCAGCAGGCGCGCCTGCACGGTCAGCGCCAGGCGGCGGTCCAGCGGCTGCTGCTGCGCCGGGGGCCGCGACGGACGGTGCTGCGCGGACAGTTGACGCAGCAGCGGCAACAGATAGGCGCCGGCCAGGGCGAGCGAGATCGAGGCCTCCTGGTCGCCGTCGCGCAGCGAGGCGATCAACTCCCAGCCGTCGGGGCCGAAGGCGGGCAGGGCGCCGCCCTGCAGCGGCGGCAGATCGCTGGCGGGGGTCAGGTCTTGCGTGGCGCCGCCATCGGGACGGGAGGCCTGCGCCAACCAGTGCACGCACAGCCCGGCGAACTGGCCGGCGAGCAGGTGCAGCAGGCGGTCCTCGGTTGCGGTGGGCGGCGTGTCGGCGGTGGCCAGCGCGGTGTCCGCGCCCAGGCCGAGCCGCTTGGCCATCAGCGCCAGCACCAGCGGCCGGTCGATGCGGCAGGCCAGCAGGCCCGACGGCCCCGTGGTGCGCAGCCAGCGGGGGCGAGTCCCCCGCCGGGCCGGCTTCGCCGAGGTCGCCGACGTCGCCGACCTGGAGCCCCGCGCCGTCCAGCGGCCGCAGCGTCAGCGCGTGCAGTTCATGGCGGCTGTGATAGCGGCGATTCCACGGCTGCACGAGCAGGCGCTGCAGCGCCTCGCGCAGGCGCTGCGCCACCTGCGGCAGCAGATGCACGGGGCGGCCCAGGCTGCGCGGATCGAGCGCGGCGGGCCGGTGCGGCTGGGCGGAGCGTGGCTGGTTCATCCGTGGTTCCAGAGAAGAAGGGAGGCGTTCTGAATGAAACTGTTGTACGACAACAGTCGGGACAACCATCGGTCGGCCAATGCATTTCACGCCATAACCAGCGAATTCTAGGAATCGATGGTGATTTCGGCCAGCATTGGAACTGCTGGTTCGGAACATGCGGGGAATAAATCACAAACCGCCGATCGCGAATCGCACATCGCGGAAGCTGCGCGTTTAAGTCGCTCGCCGGTCCGGTCGTTAATATCCCGACGAGCGCAGGGTGGATTGCATTTTTCATATTTATCAATCCCGAAACAAAACCGACTTATTTCGAGGCAAATGCGCGAGTAGCGGATCACCATCCTGGGAGTATCGGCGCCGGTTCGTGACATCCGTCACACCGGCGAACGCTGTTTTGGTGCGGTGCAAAAAGGGTTCTTGTTGCGCACGCTCACATTGACTACAGTCCGGACACATCAGGGCACACCCGAGCGAAAGCCGGGGTCGCAAAGCCTCCGGTCTACCGTCGGGCGCCAGCTGAAACTCTTTCAGCCAGGCGCCGGATCACGATAGCGGGGTTGCCAGACCTGAGTCTGCGAGCCGCGTGACGCGTGGTTCACAGGCGCTCGCCTGCCAGGCCCCACCCGGGCCTGTTGTGACCCTGCCTGCCCTCTCGCCGAGGTGCGCCCGTCTTGCAGAGAGAGGACGGACATGGTCATTCACAGACACCTTTTCATTCCCTGACCCGGCCCGCGACGGCACTGTCGGATGGCTTCCGCCAGCGTCGACCGGCCGAATGCGGTCCGCCGCCGCATGGGTTCCGGATATTCCCCGGAGATTCCCCGGAAATTTGCAGAATCGATATCGCGGCCAATCCGGCGCGAGGGGGTTTCTTCGTCCGAATTTCCGTGAATGAAACGGTCTGTAAATATCGAGGAAATGTCGCAACAAAAATACGCGCAGCCAACGCGATGACAAGAAGAAGAGCGACATTCCATCCGTCATGAATCTCCAGCCCGGAGATTGAAAGATATCGATGCCAAAACCGCGCCATTAACCAGAAGGAATGGGCGGATGAGGTGAATGAATGGTCACGGGAAAACCCGCGCCGTCCGGCGTGGCAAGGCCCCTTTTTGCCCGGAGCAAAGGTATGTCGGCTTTGACGCTCAATGCGGCCATCGGTCAATCGACGATGGAATCCCTGCTGAAACAGGACAGCGTGCGGCTGCAGCAGGACGCCCAGGCGCTGTCACAAGGTGCCGGCGATAACCTGTCCACACCGGGTTTCGAGCAGATGCTGCGGCGCGTGGACGACCGCGACCAGGCCGCCGCGGCGCGCATGGAAGCGGTCGAGCGCGGGGAGAGCGACGACCTGGTCGGCGCGATGCTCGCCAGCCAGGAAGCCAGCCTGTCGTTCTCGATGCTGATGCAGGTCCGCAACAAGGTCGTCGGCGCCGTGGACGAGCTGATCAAGATGCAGCTCTGAGGCCTGCGGGACGCACAAGATGAACGAGCTGCAGACCCTTCAGAACGCGACCGGCACCGCCGGCGACAGCGGCATGCCGGCGTGGCGCCGCCGCCTCGGCCAGGCGCTGGGCGGCTTCAACAGGGCCGCGCCCGCCCCTGGCGCCGGCTTGCCCCTGCTCCGGTCGGCCGCGCCGCTGCTGATCCTGGCCGCCGTCGTCACCGCGCTCGTGCTGATGCTGCTGTGGCGCGACCAGGCCGGCTACAAGCCGGTCTTCGGCCAGCGCGAGCACGTGCCGACCGCCGACGTGCTGTCGGTGCTCGACGCCGAACACATCGCCTACCGCCTGCATCCCGAGAGCGGCCAGGTGCTGGTGCCCGATGCGGACCTGGGTCGCGCGCGCATGCTGCTCGCCGCCAAGGGCGTCGTGGCCAAGCTGCCGGCCGGCCTGGAGCTGATGGACCAGAACGATCCGCTGGGCGTGAGCCAGTTCGTGCAGGACATCCGCTTCCGCCGCGGCCTCGAGGGCGAGCTCGCCCAGAGCATGATGGCGCTCGACGCCGTCGAGGGCGCGCGCGTGCATCTGTCCGTCGCCAAGAGCAGCTCCTTCGTGCTCAACGACGGGCAGAAGAGCTCGGCCTCGGTCGTGCTGACGCTCAAGCCGGGCCGTTCGCTCAACCACGAGCAGATCGCCGCGGCGATCAACCTGGTCGCGGGCTCGGTGGCCAACCTCGATCCGTCGCGGGTCAGCCTGGTCGACCAGCAAGGCAACCTGCTGTCGGCGCGCGTCGACCTGAGTGAAGGCTTCGACGGCGGCGCGCAGGGCAACGAGGCGCAGCGCCGCATCCAGGACGACATCCGCCGCAACGTGCATGAACTGCTGGCCCCGGTGCTGGGCGAGCAGAACTATCGCCTGAGCGTCACCGCCGACGTCAACAACGATCGCATCCAGGAAACCCGCGAGCAGTACGGCGACTCGCCCAAGCTGACCAACGAGGCGATGCGCGAGGAGCAGGACCGCGAGCGCATCGCGCTGGGCGTGCCGGGCTCGCTGAGCAACCGTCCGCCGGCCGCGCTGGCGGCGGCCGCCGCGTCCGCGGCGCAGGGCGAGGATCCCAACGGCGCGAACGCCAACAGCAACACCGCGCGCAAGAACGCCTCCACGCGCCAGTACGCCTATGACCGCTCGATCACGCAGGTGAAGAAGAGTCGCGGCCGGCTGGAGCGCCTGAGCGTGGCCGTGCTGCTCAACACCGCCGCCGCGCCGGGCGGCGCGAAGGACTGGACGCCGGCCGACCTGCAGAAGGTCGAGCGCCTGCTCAACGGCGGCCTGGGCATCGATACGCAGCGGGGCGACAAGCTGAGCGTCTCCACGCTCGCCTTCCCGGCGCCGCCGGTCGTCGAGCCCTGGTACCAGCAGCGCGACACGATCGTCGAGTTTGGCGGCTGGGGCGCGTACGCGTTGGCCGCGCTGCTCGGCTACCTGCTGCTGGCGCGTCCGCTGCTGCGCATGGGCCAGCACGCGCTGGGCATGGGCGGTGCGCGTCGCAAGGAACGTGGCAACGACGGCCGCGCCGATCGCCGCGCCGACGGTCCCGGGATCACGCCGCTGGAGCCGCTGTCCGGCGCCGCCGGCCTGAGCGCTCAGCCGGCGATGGCGCCGGCGGGCGAGGGCGTTCCGGCGCTGGGCGGCCCGATCGGTGCCGGCATGGGCGCCGGCATGGGCGCTTCGGCCGGTGCCGGGCAGTCCGGCTCGGCGGTGACGCCGCTCCTCGAGAACTACGAACTGCCGCCGCCGGGCTCCCCGGTGGACGTGCTGGTGGACCACCTGAAGGTGCTCGCGGCCAAGGAGCCGGAGCGGGTGGCGGAAGTCGTCAAGCAATGGGTGCAGAAGAAAAATGGCCGAAGCGAGTGATTTCATTCCGCCCCGGCAGCGCATCGTCGCTGAGCCCGGTCGAGCGTGCCGCCATCGTGCTGCTGAGCATGGGCGAGGAGCCCGCGGCCGCGGTGCTGCGCTGCCTGTCGCGCGACGAGCTGCTGGACGTCACGCAGGTGATGTCGCGGCTGTCGGGCATCAAGGTCGACTGGGTGCGCACCTCGCTGCAGACCTTCTTCGACGACTATCGCGAACAGAGCGGCGTGCACGGCGCGTCGCGCACCTACCTGAAGCGATCGCTGGACCTCGCGCTGGGCGGGCAGATCGCGGCCAGCGTGCTCAACAGCATCTACGGCGACGCGATCCGGCCCAAGATGCAGCGCCTGCAATGGGCCTCGCCGAAGTGGCTGGCCGAGCAGATCAGCCATGAGCACCAGCGCATGCAGGCGGTCTTCCTGGCCTTCCTGCCGAGCGCGCTGGCCGGCGACGTCGTCGCCGCGCTGCCCGAAGGACCGGCCGGCGGCCGCGACCGCGTGCTGCTGCAGATGGCGCGCCTGTCGGAGGTCGACGCCGAATTGCTGGTCGAGCTCGAGGAACTGGTCGAGCGCTGCCTCTCCGGCCTGGGCCAGCAGGGCGCGACCGTCGAAGGCGTCAAGCAGGTCGCCGAGATCCTCAACCGCATGCCCGGCCAGCGCCAGCAGATGGTGGAGCTGCTGCGCGCGCACGACCCGGGCGTGGTCGGCGAGATCGAGTCGTCGATGTACGAGTTCTTCATGCTCTCGCGCCAGAGCGAGGCGACGCTGACGCGCCTCATCGAGGAAGTGCCGCTGGAGCTGTGGGCCGTCGCGCTCAAGGGCGCCGAGCCGCCGGTGCGCGATGCGCTGCTGGCCGCGATGCCGCGCCGCCAGGCGCAGAGCTTCGAGGACCTGATGCGCCGCGGCGGTCCGATGCCGATGAGCCGCGTCGAGCAGGCGCGCGCCGAGATCATGGCGCAGGTCAAGGCGCTGGTGGACGTCGGCGAGATCCAGGTCCAGCTGTTCGCCGAGGACGTCGTCGAATGAAGACGCTGCGCCCGCATCGCTTCCCGCCGCTGGCCCAGGTCGGCCGCGCATCCTCGCTGCTCGACGGGCAGTCCGGCGCGCAGCTGCAGGCCAGCCTGGCGCAGGGCTTCCAGGAAGGCCTGGCCAAGGGCTACGAGGAAGGCTATGCGAGCGGCCTGCAGACCGGCATCGACGAGGCGCGCAGCGCCGCCGAGGCGGCCGGCCATGCCGAAGGACTGGCCGCCGGCCGCGAGGACGCGCGGGCGCTGCTGGTCAGCCCCGTGGCCGCGGTCGACACGCTGCTCACCCACCTCTGCCAGCTGCAGCAGGACTACCAGTCCGCGATGCGGCGCGAGGTCGTCGAGCTGGTGGAGCGCGTCGCGCGCCAGGTCATCCGTGCCGAGTTGACGCTGCGGCCGACGCAGCTGATGGCGCTGGTCGACGAGACGCTGTCGGCGATGCCGCCGGCGCGCGACGGCGTCGAGGTCTTCCTGAATCCCGAGGATCGCCAGCGGCTGCTGGAGCTGGGTCCCGAACGCGTGCACGAGTGGACGCTGCATGCCGACGCCTCGCTGGACCCGGGCGAGTGCCGCGTCATCGCCGGCGGTCGCGAGGCCGATGCCGGCTGCCGCCAGCGCCTGGCGGCCTGCATGGATCAGGTGCGGGGTCAGTTGATGCCCGAGACCACGATCGATGGCCACGGGTCCGACGGCGGTTCCGCGCCCTCGCATTCGCACACGGCGGCCGGCGAGCTCGATGCGCTCGGCGCGGCCGGGGAGGGCGCCCGATGATCAGCAACGCGCTGCGTCGCGTCGAGCTTGGCGACGTGCCGGTGTCGACCCCCACCGGCCGTCTGGTCGGCGCCTCGGGCCTGCTGCTCGAGGCGAGCGGCTGCACGCTGCGCACCGGTCAGCGCTGCCTGATCGAACAGCGGCTCGAAGGCGCGAGCGAGCATGCGCCCGACGGCTGGCTGGCGGCGCAGGTCGTGGGCTTCCGCGACCAGGTCGCCTACCTGATGCCCTTCAAGAAACCCGACGGCCTGGCCGCCGGCGCGCGCGTGCTGCCGGCGCCGGAGCGCTCGTCGCTGATGATCGGTCCGCAGTGGCTGGGCCGCATCGTCAACGGCCTGGGCGAGCCCATCGACGGCCGCGGCCGTCTCGGCGGCGACCTGCCGCTGCAGATGGTGCCGCCCAAGGTCAATCCGCTGCGCAAGAAGCCGGTGCACGAGCCGCTCGACGTCGGCGTGCGCGCCATCAACGGCCTGCTGACGCTGGGCCGCGGTCAGCGCGTCGGCCTGATGGCCGGCTCCGGCGTCGGCAAGAGCGTGCTGCTGGGCCTGATCACGCGCAACACGGTCGCCGACGTCGTCGTCGTCGGCCTGATCGGCGAACGCGGCCGCGAGGTGCGCGAGTTCATCGACCTGTCCCTCGGCGCCGAGGGCCTGGCGCGCGCGGTCGTCGTCGTGGCGCCGGCCGACGAGTCGCCGCTGATGCGCCTGCGCGCCACCGAGCTGTGCCACAGCATCGCCGCCCACTACCGCGACCAGGGCCAGCACGTGCTGCTGCTGGTCGATTCGCTGACGCGATATCGCGATGGCGCGCCGCGAAGTCGCGCTGGCGCTGGGCGAGCCGCCGGCCACGCGCGGGTATCCGCCGTCGGTCTTCAGCCTGCTGCCGGAGCTCGTCGAGAGCGCCGGCAACGGCGAGGGCGACGGCAGCATGAGCGCGATCTACACGGTCCTCGCCGAGGGCGACGACCAGCAGGACCCGGTCGTCGACACGGCCCGCGCGATCCTGGACGGCCACATCGTGCTGACGCGCGCGCTGGCCGAGCGCGGGCATTACCCCGCCATCGACGTCGCGCAGTCGATCAGCCGCTGCATGGCGCTGGTCGCCGATCGCGGCCAGCAGCAGGCCGCACGCGAGATCAAGCAGCTGATGGCCCGCTTCGAGCAGGTCCGCGAGTTGATGCCGCTGGGCGCCTACGTGCCCGGCGCCGACCCGGCCACCGACCGCGCCGTCGCGCTGTGGCCGCGCATCGAGGCCTTTCTCCACCAGGGCACCCACGAGGGCGCGCCGCTGCGTTTCCACGCAAGCCCAACTGATGGAGGTGCTCGCATGAGCGGCAGCCAGGATTCGCTGCGTCGCAGCCTCGGCAAGCTGGCCGAGCTGCAGCAGCTCCAGCTCGATCGTCAGCAGGCGAAGCTGGTCGCGCAGCAGCAGCTGTGCCAGCGGGTGCAGGGCACGGTCGACCGGCTGGACGCGCTCGGCGCGCAGGCGACGCTGAGCGGCGTCGCGCTGCCCGGCCTGGCGCAGAACAGCGCCGCCTACAAGCAGGCGATGCGCGGCTGGGCCGACCAGCAGCGCGCCGAGCTGGCGCGCCGCCAGGCCGAGCTGGAGCTGGCCCGCGCCGACACGCTGGCCGCCGCCCGCAAGCAGGAGACCTTGCGTCAACTGGTCGACCGCGCCGACGCGCGCGTCCGCACCGAGCAGGCCCGCCGCGACCAGAAGGGGCAGGACGAGATCGCGTCGCAGAGCGCCCAGAACGATAGCGCCTACGGCGGCTTGAGCGCCTACGGCGGCTTGAGCGCCTTCGGCGCCCTCGGTTCCTGGGGCGGCTCGGGTCCGATGACCCGCCTCAACGATCGGGGGAACCGTGGCTGACCGCGCGCCGCTTAAGTTCCGGCCGCTGCCGGTCGCCTACCACCAGGGAAGTCTCAACCCCGGACCTTGTGGAGGAGCCCGCCATGGCGACTAGTTTCGATCCGACCTCGACGGCCACCAGCCTGGCCACCGCGTACACGCAGCCGGCGCAGACGCTGCTGGACGCCCAGACCAAGGCCGCGCAGACCGCGTCCAGCGGACTGACCAAGCTGCAGAGCGCGCTGAGCGCGTTCAAGACGGCGCTGGCCGCCTTGTCGTCCAAGCCCGGCCAGTCGGTCACGCAGTACAGCGCCACGCCCAGCGACAGCGCGGTCATGACCGCGACCGCCGCGTCCGGGGCGCAGCCGACCAGCACGCCGCTGTTCGTCGAGCAGCTCGCGACGACCAACCAGGTCGCCTTCCAGGATCTGCCGGCGGTGCCGGCCGGCCCGGGCAGCATGTCCGTGCAACTGGCCAACGGCACCAGCTTCAACGTCGACCTCGCCAGTGCCGACGGCGACGGCGACGGCACGTTGTCGCAGACCGAGATCGCTCGTGCGATCAACACCGCGGCCAGCGGCAACGCCACCGCGATGGTCGTGACCGTCGGCGGCGCGACGCAGCTGGTGCTGACCTCCGGGGTCAGCGGCGCGGGCGGCAAGCTGACGATCGACACCTCGGGCCTGTCCGGCCCGTTGAAGACCGCGCTGGACGACACGAGCAAGCGCAAGGAGCTGGTCGGCGCGCAGGACGCCGTCGTCTGGCTGGGCGCGCAGGGCACCGGCGTGCGGCTGCAGCAGGCCAGCAACACGGTCACCGCGATCCAGGGCGCGTCCATCACGCTGAAGAAGGCGCAGGCCACCGGCGAGTCGCCGGTGACGCTGACCGTCGCGCGCGACGACACGGCCACCAGCGCCAAGCTGCAGAGCTTCGTCGACGCGTACAACACGCTGGAGAAGGCGCTCGACGACCTGACCGTCGTCGGCAAGGAAGGCACGGCCAACGGCGCCTTCGCCAGCGACGCCGGCGTGCGCGCGCTGCGCGACCGCATCGGCAACGTGCTGCGCAACGACTACGGCGGCGCCAACCTGCGCACATTGGGCGTATCCATCGGCCGCGACGGCAGCGCCACGCTCGACAGCGCCAAGCTGGGCAAGGCGCTGTCGGCCACGCCCGACGCGCTGGACAAGGTGCTGGGCTCGACCGCGCTGTCCAACTCGTCGGGCCTGCTCGGCGCGATGGACAAGCTCGCCGACACCTGGACCAACAGTGCCAACGGCCAGATCAAGCAGCGCCAGACCACGATCCAGTCGCAGCAGAAGAGCATCAGCGACCGCCAGCTGCGTCTGGACCAGCAATACAACCAGGCGTACACGCGCTACCTCCAACAGTTCACGCAGCTGCAGAACCTGCAGACGCAACTGGGTGGCACGGGCAGCCTGTTCGACGCCGTCGCGGCCTGAGCGCCGCGCACCTCCTCGACGACACGCCCACGACGACCCCATGAGCTACGACGCCTACCAGAGCTACCAGTCCGTCCATCTGCAGGCGCAGACCGCGCAGGCCTCGCCGCTCCAGCTGGTGCTGGTGCTGATGGACGGCCTGCTGGACGAGCTCGCCCGCGCCCGCGCCCACATCGAGGCGCGGCGCTTCGAGCTCAAGGCCGCCAGCCTGGACAAGTGCGTCGCCATCATCAACGGGCTGTCCAGCGCGCTGGACCTGGACACGGGCGGGGAGGTCGTGGCCAGCCTGGCGCGGCTCTACGACTACTGCGCGGAGCGGCTGTACCGCGCCGGGGTCGAGCTGGACGTCGCGCTGGTCGACGAGGTCCGCGGCCTGCTCGCGCAGATCCGCGGCGGCTGGCAGGGCGTGCTCGCCCGCCACGGGTGAGGAGGACATGGCGATGCCCCAGACCCTCCGCCGGTGCCGATCACCGCGCGCCTGCAGATGCTCGGCGAGCGCCTGCGCGACGCCTGTGCCCAACGCAACTGGACCGCGCTGGCCCGCGGCGACGCGGAACTGGCCAGCTGCTGGGCGGCCTCGACGCCGCGGCGCTGACGCCCGGCGAGCGCGCCGCGCTGCGGCGGCTGCGCCGGCTGCCATCAGCAGGATCAGCGGCGAATGCCAGCGCGAGCTCGAGCGCATCGGGCAGACGCTGGAACAGATGCGGCAGCAGCGCGGGGTGGTCCGCGTATGCGGAGTCCGCCGACTGGGGCACGGAGGCGCAGAGCATGACGATGACGATGACTCCGATGGCCGCCGCGGCCAACGCCGCCGCCTCGCCGTCCGCCGCGACGGCGCCGGGACTTCCTTCTGGCAACGCGGCGGGCGGCAAGGCGGACCGTGCGGGCACGGCGGACGGGACTGCCGCGCCGGCCGTGGTGCTGCCCTTCGCGCCGCTGATGGCACCCGCGGGGGAGCGTGACACGGCGCAGGTCCAGGGGGCTGACGCGCCGGGCGGCAGCGCCGATGGGAACGTCGACGTGCTCGACGCCGCGCTGATGCAGGCCCTTGATGAACTGCTGGGTCGCGGCCCGGCAGGCACCGCGGGCCAGGACGCGATCGGCGTCGTCGGCAGGGGGGGCGCGGGCCGGCGGGCGACGGCACCGATGGTGAGGCCTCCGCCGCGCAGGATGACGCTGCGCTGCCCGCGAGCGCGCCGCTGATGGCGATGCTGATGCCGACGCTGATCCCCGTGGTGATGCCGCCGGCCCCGGTGGCGCGCGATGCGGCCGGCGCGTCGGGAAACCTGGCCGGTGCGGCGTCGAACTCGCCGGCCTCGCCGTCTTCGCGGGCCTCGCAAGACGCGACGCCCCTGCCATCGGCACTGACGACCGACGCGGCGCGTCTGCTCGCGATGCAAGGCGCGGACGTCGCGGTGCCGGCGGGCGCGACCGACGCCGGCGCCTGGCAAGGGCTGCAGCGCTGGAGCGCCGACCTGATGACGGCGATGACGCCGGGCGCGATGTCGGGCGGCACCGACGTCGGAGCCTCGGTGTCCTCGACGCTCACGCTGCCCGCCTCGCGCGAGGCCTGGCAGCAGCCGCTGATGCAGGCGCTGGGCGACCGGCTGCAACTGCAGATCGCGCAGCGCGCGGACAGTGCTCGCCTCCATTTGGAGCCGCCGCAGCTGGGCCGCATCGAGATCGACATCCGCCAGCAAGGCGGCGCGCTGCAGGTGCAGCTCTCCGCCAGCAATGACGACGTGCGCCAGCAACTGCGCCAGATCGCCGAGCCGCTGCGCCATGAACTGGTGCAGCGCCACTCCGGCGATGTGTCGGTGCAGGTCGCCTCGGGCGCGCAGGCGGCCGGCGACGGCCGTGGTCGCGACGGCGCCGCCGCGGGCGGCCAGCCGCAATCGGGCGGTCAGCAACGCGATGCGCAACGCCAGCCCGGTCGCGCGCTGCAGGACGACGACCACGGCACGTCGGGCGCTTCCGCCGCCTTCGGCTTCGCGGACGCGTTGGCGGGCAACGCCGCGGGGGCGGTCGGTGTGGGCGCCATGGGCTTCACGGGCGGCATCACGGTCGGCAACACGAGGACCACGCGATGAAGAACAGGACCAAGTTGATCGGCGTGATCGCCGTCGTCGCGCTGCTGGCCGCCGGTGGTGCCGGCGCCGCCGTGTGGTGGCTGAAGGCCGACGGCATCAAGACGGCGGCGACCGCCGCCGGCGCCGACGCCGCGCATGGCGGCAAGGACGCCAAGGATCCCAAGGACGACGGCAAGCCGGCGCCCGACTACAAGTACGTGACGCTGGACAAGGTGCTGGTGATGCTGCGCGGCCCGAACGGCTCGGCGGTGTCGCACTACATGGCGGTGGACATCGTCTTCAAGACCTTGCCCGAGCAGGAAAAGCGCACCAAGGACCACCTGCCGCTGCTGCGCACGGTGGCGGTGAAGGCGCTGTCCACGCACACGGTCGAGAGCGCGCAGGCGATGAGCGTCGAGCAGTTCGCGCAGCTGCTCAACCAGGCCTATGCCGAGAGCTATGCGGCGGACCGGCGCGACGCGCCGTTCGCCGAGGCGCTGATCGGCAAGCTGATCATCGAGTGACGGTCCCGTCCGCGCGCGATCACCAGCACGACCAGAACCACCAGCACCACCGGGACAGAGCACCGTGCAGCATGCCTACGCCGAATGGGGCGCCGTCGCGACGGCGGGCCTCAGCGCCGCGCAAAGCGCCGAGCTCGAGCAGCGCGCGCTGCGCGAGTACGCGCCGCTGGTCAAGCGCGTGGTGCGGCAGCTGTCGGCGCAGGCCAGCGCGGTGATGGACCGCGAGGACATGGAGCAGATCGGCCTGATGGGCCTGCTGGAGGCGCTGCGCCGCTACGGACAACCGGACGGCGGTTTCGGCGCCTTCGCCGCGCTGCGGGTGCGCGGCGCGATCCTGGACGAGCTGCGCCGCCAGGACTGGCGTCCCGCGCACCGTGCGCCAGGACAGCCACAAGCAGCGCGATGCGCTGCGCGCGCTCACCCGGCAACTCGGCCGCGAGCCGGCCGAGGCCGAGATCCTGCGCCACCTGAAGCTCACGCCGCAGCAGTACCAGGACTTCCTCCAGGCCGAGGTGGCCGAGGAGATGGCCAGCTTCGACGAACTGGTCGAGGAACTGGCGCAGATGCCCAGCGAGCATCGCAACCCGGAAGCGCAGCTGATGGTCACGCGCTCGATCGCGCAGGCGCTGACGGCGCTCAACGAGCGCGAGCAGCGGGTGATCCAGCTCTATTACGAATTCGACGCCAGCCTCAAGGAGATCGCCGCCGTGCTCGATCTCACCGAGGCGCGCGTCTCCCAGATCAACAAGGCCGCGCTCGCCAAGATGCGCGCCTTTCTGCAGCAAGTCTGAAGACCGGCGGAACAGGAAAAAGGAACGGACATGCAGGCACTCATCGGAATCGGGATCGTCCTGGGCTGCGTCTTCGGCGGCTTCATGCTGCACGGCGGCCAGTTCAAGGTCATCTGGCAGCCGGTGGAGCTGCTGATCATCGTCGGCGCCGGCGTGGGCGCGATCGTGCTGGGCAACCCGCGCCACGTGCTGTCGGAGATGCTGCTGCAACTGCGCAAGCTGGTGCGCCGCAGCGACCACGGCCAGGAGTTCCAGCGCCAGCTGCTGCTGCTGATGTACGAGCTGCTGCAGACGGCCGCCGGCGGCCTGAAGGCGCTGGACGCGCACGTCGAGGCGCCGCACGAGAGCGCGCTGTTCCAGCGTTATCCGCTGATCCTCGACAACCGCAAGCTGCTGCACTTCATCGTCGACAACTTCCGCCTGATGGCGATGGGCAAGATCAACGCGCATGAGCTCGAGGGCGTGCTGGAGCAGGAGCTCGAGGCCATCCACGACGAGCTGATGCAGCCGTCCAAGTCGCTGCACAAGATCGCCGAGGCGATGCCCGGCTTCGGCATCCTGGCCGCGGTGCTGGGCATCGTGATGGCGATGAACCACGTCGCCGAAGGCGCGGGCACCGGCGAGATCGCCGTGATGGTCGCCGCCGCGATGGTCGGGACCTTCATCGGCATCTTCTTCTGCTACGGCGTGATGGACCCGCTGTCCAACATGATGAAGCAGCTGGTGCATGAGGAGCTGGCGTCGCTGGAGTCCGTCAAGGTCGTGCTGGTGACGCATGTGTCGGGCAAGCCGCCGCTGCTGGCGATCGACGCCGGACGCCGTCTGGTGCAGCTCAACATCAAGCCCAGCTTCGCGCTGCTCGAAAGCTGGATCGACGCCCTCAACGGCGATGAGCCGGCCGCCACGCCGCGCCGCCGCGCGGGCGATCGCCCGGCGGGAGAAGGAGAGCGCCGTGCAGCCTGAGGTCGTGTCCATCGGTCCCGGCGGCCTGGCAGGTGCTGGCGGCAAGGGCGCGCGCGATCACCACCCGACCGTGGTGAAGCGCGTCTCGCGCCGTGCCGACGACGAAGGCCACGGCGGCGCGTGGAAGGTCGCGTTCGCCGACTTCTGCCTGGCGCTGCTGTGCCTGTTCCTGGTGCTGTGGCTGCTGGCCTCGCGCAACGCCGAGCGCATGCAGGTCGTGCTGCAGAACGCGGGCGCCAACCTGATCGAGGACGGGCAGGGGCTGACGAACTCGCTGGCCGCCGGCTCGCGCGGCAGCATGATCGAGCGCCATCCGGTGCCCGCGCGCAGCGAGGAGCCCAGCCCCGGCGATCCGCAGCACGGCTCGACGGATTCGCGCATGGGTCGGCCCAGCCTGGATTCGCCGGAGCAGTTGCAGGCGCTCGCGCGTCGCATCGCCGCGCTGGCCAAGGAAGAGGGCTGGAGGGCCATCTGCGCAGCGCCGTCACGCCGCAGGGTCTGCGGCTGCAGTTGCACGACACCGAGGCCAGCGGCATGTTCGAGCGCGGCAGCGCGCAGCCGGCCGCGCCGCTGCGCGCGCTGCTGCGCAAGCTGGGCCCGCTGCTGGCGGAGATCCGCAACCAGTTGCTGATCGTCGGTCACACCGATGCGACGGCCTATCAGGACAAGGGGCCGGGCGCCTTCACCAACTGGGCGCTGTCCAGCCATCGCGCGATGGCGGCCCGCCAGGAACTGCTGGTCGGCGGCATGCCCGAGTCCAGCGTGCTGCAGGTCACCGGCATGGCCGACGCCGCGCCGCTGGACCCGCTGGCGCCGACCGCGGCGGCCAACCGCCGCATCGAGCTGATGCTGCTGACCGCCAAGCAGGCGCAGGCGATCGCCGGGATGTTCGGCCCGGCCGGGCTGCGCGACCCGGCGCGCGACGGCGATGCCGCCGAGCAGGTTCGCGGCGCGTTGATGAAGCCGCAGCCGGCGGCCTCCCGCTGACGGAGGCCGCATGCGCACCAGATCCAAGGGTGAACGAATGAAGATCACTGGCACCAACCCGTTGAATCCCGCCGCCGGCACGACGTCGTCGGCGTCCGTCGAGTCGACCGACCGCGCGCTCGGCGCCGGCCCGTCGTCCGGTCCCGCGATGCTCGCCGGCGAGCTGGCGAGCGAGGTCCTCAAGCCCGCGCAGGCGACGCTCGCCGCGATGCCGGAAGTCGACGAGGTGAAGGTCGCCGCGCTGCGCGACGCGCTGGCCAAGGGCGAGATCAAGTTCGACGCGAACCGGCTGTCGCAGCTCATCCAGCGTTATCACGGAGGCCGCGCGTGACCGCGACGCTGACCCGCACGGCGCGCCGCGCCGACAGCACCGCCGCGGTGATGCTGCAGCAGCTCGTCGACGGACTCTCGCAGGACCTGCGCGGCTACGAGACCTTGCGCGAGCTGCTGGACCGCCAGTTCCACGCCGCGCTGCGGCACGAGGCCGAGGCGATGGCGGCGCTGTCCGCGGAGATCCTCGCGCAGGCCGCGGAGATGGAGGCGCAACGCGCGCGTCGCCGCGAGCTGCTGGTCGGCCTGCTCGGCCGCGCGGCGCAGCCCAGCCTGCGCGCGCTGCTGGAGCGCCTGCCGGCCGCGACGGCCGAGCCGATCGCCGCGCTGCGCCGCGCGATCGAACGCGCGCTGGCGGAGTGCAAGGCGATGAACCTGCGCAACGCGCAACTGATCGGCGAGCAGCAGGCGCTGATGCAGCAACTGCTGGGCCGCGAGGAGCACATCTATGCGGAACGTTGAGCTCCGCGCGGGCGAGTTTCCGTCGCTGGCGAGCGCTCAAGTCGCGCCGGCGCGCGCCGCCAGCGCGGGTGCCATCGGTGGGGTGGGCGCGGTCAGCCCGATTGGCGCCACGAGCACTGCCGGCGCGGGCGCCTTCGGCACGCCGCGCTTCGACGCGCTGTTCAATGAACTGCACCGTGATGTGGTCCGCTACATCGAGCAGGGTGACGGCGGTGCCGATGGCGGCGCCGCGCGTGGCCTGAGCCCGGAAGGCGCGTGGGGCCGCGCGCGGGTGCTCTCGGTGGCCGGCATGGATTCGGCGCCCGGCACCGGTGGTTCGGCGGACGACGCCGTCGGCGACGCGCAGCGCCAGGCCTTCATCGACGAGGTGCTGCCGCTGGCGCGCGGCGCCGGCGCGAAGCTGGGCGTCGCGCCCGAGGTGCTGACCGCGCAGGCCGCGCTGGAAACGGGCTGGGGCCGCTCGCCGATCCGCGCGGCGGATGGCTCGAGCAGCCACAACTACTTCGGCATCAAGGCCACCGGCTGGCAGGGTGCCGTCGCGCAGGCGATGACGACGGAGGTCGAGGGCGGCGCGCCCGTCGCGCGCAGCGAGGCGTTCCGTGCCTATGCGTCGCCGTCGCAGTCCTTCGACGATCTGGCCCGGCTGGTCGGCACGAGCCCGCGTTATCAGGGCGCCCTCAACGCCGGCGCCGATGCACGCGCCTACGGTGTCGCGCTGCAGCGCGGGGGCTACGCCACCGATCCGGCGTATGCGGAGAAGCTCACGCAGGTGGCGGCGCGCGTGACGACGCAACTCGACACCGCTCAGAAATCGACCTCGACGGGCGCCGCCGCGCGCGCGGCTGGAGTTGCGAAATGAAGCCGGTCTTCGCGGCGATCGACTCAGCGCAGTTCGGCGGGCTCGACCAGTCCGGCGTCCAGCACGCGGGCCTGGATCACGCGGCCGCTGGCGCTGTTGCGCACGCGGATCAGGCCCTGGCGCGCGCCGCTGTCGAGCGCCTCGCCGGCGCCTTCGACGCTGACGCCGCCGCGGCTGGCCTGGATGCGCACGGCGTCGCCGCGCTTGACCACGATGGCCGCGGCCAGCAGACGCTTCTGCAGCAGCTGGCCCGGGCGCAGTGTGGTGCGTGCGGCGAAGCCGGGCTCCAGCGTGGACAGCGCGTCGGGCGTCTGGCTGATGTCGCGGCGCTGCAGCTGGAGTTGATCGTCGCTGACCGGCTGACCGCTGGCCACGCCCTGCGTGACGACGAGCACCTCGGCGCTCAGCGTCGCGCGCAGCAGGAAGTCCTGCGGCGGCACGCGGGCGGCGTCGTCGGTGCAGCGGGCCACCAGGCGCAGGCGCATCAGGCTGCGGCTGTCCTGCAGCGCGACGTCCCAGCCGGCCGGGCAGGCCGGACGCGGACGCGGCGCGGGCTGCTGAAGCTGCAGTTCGGGCGAGATCAGGCCGGCCTGCTGCGCCTGGTCGAGCAAGGCGGTACGGGCGGTGTCCAGCACCTGCTCGTCGAGCGTGGCGGCAAGGCCGGCCAACGGCCAGGACAGCGCTGAGATCGCCAGAGCGATCGACAGCGGACGACAGACAGCAACGGATTCGGAAACGAACGGAAAGAGGGAGTCGCGCATGAGCATCGATTTCAGCAAGGCGGCCGGGGTGCATGACGACGCGCTGCGTCTGCGCGCGGAGCGGACCAAGGTCCTGGCCTCCAACATCGCCAACGTCAGCACGCCGGGGTTTCAGGCGCGCGACATTGATTTTGCCGCGTCCTTGCGCAGCGCACTGGGTTCCGGCGACGGATCGGGCGACGGGTTCAACGGCGAGCTCGCGCTCGACACCGGCGACCAGGACATGAAGTACCGCGTCCCGTACCACCCGGCGCAGGACGGCAACACCGTCGAGCTCGGCGTGGAGCAGGCCGCCTTCGCGCAGAACGCGCTCGATTTCCAGACCAGCCTGAGCTTCGTGAACATGAAGCTCAAGGGCGTGGCCAAGGCCATCAGCGGTCAATGAGCGACAAAACGGGAGCTGTCATGTCCTTCAAGCAGATCAGCCAGATCGCCGGTTCGGCGATGTCCGCGCAGACGGTGCGCCTGAACACGATCGCCAGCAACCTGGCCAACGCGCAGTCGGCCGCCGGCAGCGAGACCGCCACGTACCACGCCCGCAAGCCGGTGTTCGCCGCGCTCGCCGCGCGCGAAGGGCTGGGCGACCAGCAACTCGCCGGCACGCGCGTGCAGGTGCTGGACGTCGTCGAGAGCCAGGAGCCGCTGCGCAAGGCCTACGAGCCCGAGAACCCGCTGGCCAACGAGAACGGCGAGGTCTTCTACCCCAACGTCAACCCGGTGGCCGAGATGACCGACATGTTGTCCGCCTCGCGCGCCTTCGAGACCAACGTCGAGGTGCTGTCGCGCGTGAAGTCGATGCAGCAGTCGCTGCTGCGCCTCGGCGAAGGCTGATCCATGCCTGAACCGACCCTGATCAAGACCTGACCCCGATCCTCCACGGAGCACCGACATGACCACTTCCGTCAACAACAACTCGAGCGGCAACGGCACTTCGTCGTCCAGCGCGATCGCCGGCAACGGCGACAGCGGCGGCCTGAGCAACCTGTTCACCACGCTGCTCGTCGCGCAGATCAAGAACCAGGACCCGCTGTCGCCCCAGGACCCGTCGCAATTCGTCAGCCAGCTCACGCAGTTGAGCCAGGTCGAATCGATGCAGAAGCTCACCTCGCAGGGCCAGACCAACGCCAGCATGCTGGCGAGCCTGCAGCTGATGACGCTGGGCGCGCAGGTCGGCTCGACGCTGCAGGCCACCGTCTCGCAGGTGCAGCTGCAGGGCGATCCGGTCGAGCTGCGCTACACGCTGGATTCGAGCAGCCCCGCCAACACGCTGGTGGTGACGGCCGGCGACGGCACCGAGCAGCGCATCGATCTCGGCTCGCTCGGCAAGGGCGAGCACGGCTACACGCTGGACCCGGCCAAGCTGGGCCTGCGCGACGGCCAGTACAGCCTGAAGTTCGAGGCCAAGGACAAGCGCGAGGTGAGCCTGGAGACCGTCGCCCGCCTGGACGGCGTGCGCCTGTCCGCCGACGGCAGCGTGATGCTGCAGCTCGCCGGCGTCGGCGAGGTCACCAGCCAGGCCATCACCCAGTTCAAGGGCCGCGCCGCGTCCTGACGGGCGCGTCCTTCCCAGGTTCTTCAGAGTCTTCCCCAGTTCCCAGCATCCAACGCCTTCGGAGGCCCCCATGAGTTTCGAAATCGCACGTTCGGGCATCAACGCGGTCAACGCCAGCCTGGAGACCATCAGCAACAACATCGCCAACTCCGGCACCTACGGCTTCAAGTCCAGCCGCAGCAACTTCTCGTCCATGTACGCCGACAGCGCGCCCACCGGCGTGGAAGTGGGCTCGATCTCGCAAAGCATCCAGACCGGCGGCGGCCTGTTCAACACCGGACGCGGCATGGACGCGATGATCCAGGGCCGCGGCTTCTTCGCGGTCAAGGGCGACGACGGCCAGACCGTGTTCACCCGCGTGGGCCTGTTCGACGTCGACAAGGACGGCAACGTCATCGACAGCCTGGGCCGCAAGGCGCAGGGCTACGCCGCGGTGCTGGACGCCAACGGCCGGCCGGTGCCGGGTGCCGGCCTGGGTGCCTTCGGCGACCTGCGCGTCAACGCCGGCACGATCCCGGCGCAGGCCAGCGACGTGCTGACCTACAACGGCAACCTCAGCGCCGACTGGACCGTGCCCGCGCTCGCGCCCTTCGACAAGGACGACTCGCGCAGCTACAACAGCTCGGTGACCTCGGTCGTGTACGACTCGCTGGGCACCAAGCACAGCGTGACGCAGTACTTCGTGAAGACCGGCGTCGGCGCCGTCAACGCGTACTACAGCTTCGACGGCGCGGCCCCGGCCGGCGTCGGCGCGACGATGAACTTCGACGCACTGGGCCAGCTCACCGCCGTGCCCGCCGTGACGTTGAACGCCGCGCCGGCCAACGGCGCCGCGCCGATCGCCATGCGCATCGACTACACCACCACCACGCAATACGCCGGCGACACGACGACCCGCACCAACGAGTCCAACGGCTATGCCGCCGGCACGCTGACCGGCACCAGCCTGTCGGAGGACGGCTCGCTGGTGGCCAACTACAGCAACGGCGAGAAGCAGACCGTCGGCACCATCGCGCTGGCCACCTTCGCCAACGAGACGCGCGCTCAAGCCGATGAGCGACACGAGCTGGACGTCGACCATCGACAGCGGCGTGGCGCTGTACTCGCGCCCGGGCGCGGGCACGGCGTCCAAGCTCAGCGCCGGCGCGATCGAGCAGTCCAACGTCGACGTGACCGGCGAGCTCGTCAGCCTGATGAGCGCGCAGCGCAACTACCAGGCCAACACCAAGCTCATCTCGACCGAGAACGAGATGATGCAGGCGCTGATGCAGGCCGTCTGACGCGAGTTCTCCGCGAGTTCTCCGCGAGTTCTTCCCGACCACCCGGACTGAAGCGAGCCCCCGATGGACGCCCTGATCTACACCGTCATGAGCGGCGCCGAGCGCATCCAGCGCGCGCAGGCCGTGCATGCCAACAACCTGGCCAACATGGAGACGGCCGGCTTCCGCGCCAACCTCGAGCAGGCCGGCGCCGCGCAGGTGAAGGGCTACGGCTACGACGCGCGGCACCTGGCGCAGGCGCGTTCGGACGTCGTCACGCGCGCGCGCCGGCAGCCAGCGCGACACGGGCCGCGATCTCGACCTGGCGGTCGAGGGCGAGGGCCTGTTCGCCGTGGCGCAGGACGGACCGGCGGGCCGCGAGGCCTACACCCGCAGCGGCAACTTCACCGTCGACGCCGACGGCACGCTGCGCCTGGGCCGTCACGCGGTGCTGGGCGAGGGCGGTCCGATCGTGCTGCCGCCGCACGACAGGCTCGAAGTACAGGCCGACGGCACGATCTCGGTCCTGGCCAACGGCCAGCCCGAGCTGCAGACGGTGGACCGCCTCAAGCTCGTCAAGCCGCCGTTCTCGCAGCTGACCAAGAACGAGGCCGGCCTGCTGGTGACGCGCGACGGCAGCACGCCGGCCGCCGATCCGGCCGTGCAGGTCGCCAAGGGCAAGCTCGAATCGAGCAACGTCTCGGCCGTCGAGGAGATGGTCGCCACGATGAACCTGGCCCGCGACTTCGAGCTGCAGATGCGCCTCTACAAGGCCGCCGACGGCATGGCCGATACCGGCAACCGGCTGGTCCGCGAGTGACGCGGCCGTCCGTTCACTCGACCTCGACCTCGGCCTCGACCTCGACCTCGACCTCGACCTCGATCCCGTTCCCCCGACATTCCCGCATTTCCCCAAGGAGCCCCCGATGAACCCCGCCATGTGGATCAGCAAGACCGGCGTGCAGGCGCAGGACGCCAAGCTGCAAGCGATCGCCAACAACCTGGCCAACGTCAACACGGTCGGCTTCAAGCGCGACCGGGTGATGTTCGAGGACCTTTTCTACCAGGTCGAGCGCCAGCCCGGCGCGCAGGCCGAGGATGGCACCGCCGCGCCGACCGGCGTGCAGCTGGGCAACGGCACGCGCATGGTGGGCACGCAGAAGGTGTTCACCAACGGCAACCTGCAGACGACCGGCCAGAGCATGGACGTGGCCATCGTCGGCAACGGCTTCCTGCAGGTCGAGGGACCGAACGGCCGGCCGGCCTACACGCGCGCCGGCCAGCTCAACGTCAGCCCGGAAGGCCGGCTGACGACGGCGCAGGGCCAGCGCCTGCAGCCGGAGATCACCATCCCCGTCAACGCCAAGTCGCTGACGATCGGCGAGAACGGCGTCGTGTCGATCACCGTCGCCGACAACGCCGCGCCGCAGGAGATCGGGCAGCTGCGCCTGACGCAGTTCGTCAACCCGGCCGGCCTGCTGGCGCTGGGCGGCAACCTGTACCAGGAGACCGGCGCCAGCGGCGCGCCGACCGAGGGGGTGCCGGGCGAGAACGGCCTGGGCAAGCTCAAGCAGGGCGCGCTGGAAGGCTCGAACGTCCAGGTCGTCGAGGAGATGGTCGACATGATCGCGGCGCAGCGCACCTACGAGATGAACACCAAGGTGCTCTCCGCCGCCGACAACATGCTGCAGGTGCTGGCGCAGGCCGCACGCTGAGGAGACGTCGATGAACGCTGCTGCCCGTCTTCTTCCACTCGCTGCTGCCGCGATCCTCGCGGCGAGCCTGGGCGGCTGCGCGATCATCGCGCCGCCGGAACTGCCGAGCGCCGATCCCGGCGGCCTGCCGCTGCCGATCGCGGAGACGGTCCGGCCGTCGGGGGGCGGCGTGTTCGCCGCGGGCCGCAGCGCCAGCCTGATTGCCGACACGCGTGCCTTCCGCTCCGGCGACGTGCTGACCATCGTGCTCGAAGAAGCGACGCAGGCCAGCAAGAGCGCCAACACGCAGAGCGGCAAGACCAGCGGCGGCAGCTTCGGCCTGGACCTGAACGGCAAGCAGCGCTCGTACGGCATCAACGCGGGGCGCGACTTCAACGGCAGCGGCAGCAGCACGCAGCAGAACACGCTGCAGGGCGCGATCACCGTGGTCGTGCAGGAGGTGACCTCCAACGGCCTGCTGCGCGTGCACGGCGAGAAGAGCCTGACGCTGAACCAGGGCGAGGAGCTGATGCGCGTGGCCGGCTACGTCCGTCCGGCGGATGTGGACAGCGAGAACCGCGTGTCCTCGCAGCGCGTGGCCAACGCCCGCATCGCCTACAGCGGCCGGGGCGTCCTGGCCGATGCCGCCACGCCCGGCTGGTTCACGCGCTGGTTCAACAGCCCGTGGAATCCGATCTGAGATCCGGTCAGATGTCCGTCCATCGCGAGACCTCCATGAAGAAGCGCCTGCTCTCCCTGTCCTTCGGCCTGGTCCTCGGCCTCGTGCTCGGCCTGGGCGCGGCGATGCCGACCTTCGCGGCGCAGCCGCTGCGCCAGCTCGTCGACATCGAGGGCGTGCGCGAGAACCAGCTGCTGGGCTACGGCCTGGTCGTCGGGCTGAACGGCAGCGGCGACAGCACGCAGGTGAAGTTCGCCGGCCAGTCGGTGGCCAACCTGCTGAAGCAGTTCGGCGTGAAGCTGCCCGAGAAGACCGAGGCCAAGTCGCGCAACGCGGCGGCCGTGATGGTGAGCGCGAGTTTCCCGTCGGGCTATCGCCGCGGGCAGTCCATCGACATCACCGTGTCCTCGCTGGGCGATGCGAAGAGCCTGCGCGGCGGCACGCTGCTGCTGACCGAGCTGCACGCCGCCGACGGCGAGGTCTATGCGCTGGCGCAAGGCAACCTGGTCGTGACCGGCCTGAACGCGCAGGGGCAGAGCGGCTCCAGCGTGACGGTGAACACGCCGACGACCGGCCGCGTGCCCAACGGCGCGTCGATCGAGCGCGAGATCGCGAGCGACTTCGACTCCCGGCCGGACGTGGTGCTGAACCTCAAGCGCCCCGCCTTTCAGACCGCGACGCAGATCGTCGACGCGCTGAACCAGCGCTTCGGCAGCGGCACGGCGTCGACGCGCGACGGGACCAGCGTGTCGGTGCGCGCCCCGATGGAATCGACGCAGCGCGTGGCCTTCGTCGCGCAGCTGCAGGGCTTGTCCATCGACGCCGCGCCGGCGCTGCCGCGCGTGATCTTCAATTCCCGCACCGGCACCGTCGTCATCGCCGACGGCGTCAAGGTGCGCCCGGCGGCGGTGTCGCACGGCTCGCTGAAGGTCGTCATCAGCGAGAGCCCGCAGGTCAGCCAGCCCAACGCGTTCAGCCAGGGCCGCACGCAGACGGTGCCGCAGTCGCAGCTGCGCGTGGACCAGGGCGACGGCCGGATGTTCCGCTGGCCGGCGGGCACCTCGCTGCAGGCGATCGTCGACATGGTCAACAGCATCGGCGCGAATCCGGACGACCTGATGGCGATCCTTCAGGCGCTCGATCAGGCCGGCGCGATCGAGGGCGAGCTGCAGGTGATCTGATGAGCGACTTCCCGACTTCCTCTCCGATGCCGTCGGTCGCCGCGCTGGACGGCGCCAAGGATCCCGATGCGCGCATCAAGGCGCAGGCCACCGACGCCGCCGTCAAGTTCGAAGCTTTCTTCATCAAGCAGATGATCAGCCAGATGCGCGCCGGCACGCGCGCGCTGGCCGACGACGACAGCGTCGAACACAAGCGCGCCAACCAGGACATGCTGGACCTGGCCGACGGGATGGTCGCCGACGCGCTCGCCCAGCAGCGCGCCTTCGGCATCGCCGACCTGATGCTCAAGCAGGTCCTTCCCGCAGCGGGCTTAAGTTCCGGCGCCGGCGCGTCGCCTTCCGGAGGGAAGACCCCTGCGGACTTCCCCGCGGGCGCCCCCGCATCCTCAGGAACCTCGACCCCATGAGCATCCTCCTCAACGGCCTCACCGGCGCGCAGGCCGCCCAGGCCGCGCTGGGCACCACCAGCCAGAACGTCGCCAACGCGATGACGCCGGGCTACACCCGCACCGGCGTGCTGCTGGGCTCGCTGCAGACGCCGCAGGGCGGGGCCGGCGTGCAGGTGTCCAAGCTGCTGCGCTTCGCCGACAGCTTCAAGAACGTGCAGCTGTGGCAGGCGACCAGCCAGCTCGGCCAGTACAGCGCCGGGCAGTCCTACATGACCCAGCTCGAGCAGGTCATGTCCGACGACACGGCCAACATCAACAACGGCATCGACCAGTTCTTCGCCGCGCTGAACGCGGCCAGCGTCCAGCCGGAATCCGGCCCGCTGCGCGAGGCCGTGCTGACCGCCGCCGACGGCCTGGTCAAGCGCTTCGACAGCCTGCAGCAGCTGTTCGCCAACCAGCAGACGGCGATCGCGACGCAGCGCGACGGCGTGGTCAACCAGGTCAACGCGCTGACGCAGGACATCGCGCTGCTGAACAAGCAGATCGCCGGCGGCCGCGCCACCGGCATGAACGACGCCGGGCTGCAGGACGCCCGCGACGAGAAGATCAAGGCGCTGTCCGCGCTGGTCGGCCTGCAGGTCGTCGACACGCCCGACGGCGCCAAGAGCGTGTCGCTCAAGGGCGGCCAGCCGCTGGTCGTCGGCGCGGACGCGGCGGTGATGTCCACGTCCGGCCCGGGCGCGCTGAAGATCCAGTTCGCCAACACCTCGTTCACCTTGTCGGACGTGGGGCAGGGCGGTCAGCTCGGCGGCCTGGCCGATCTGCAGAAGCAGGTGCTGGGACCGATGCGCACGACGATCTCGGAGCTCGCGCTAGGCATCGGCAACGCGTTCAACGCGCAGCTGGCGCTGGGCTTCGCCCCGCCGGCCGCCACGCCGGGCGCGCCGCTGTTCGACACCAGCGGCGGCACGCTCAAGATGACCGGCATCACCGCGGCGCAGCTGGCGTTCTCCAGCAGCGCCACGGTCAGCGGCGACAGCGGCAACCTGACCGCGCTGATCGGCCTGAAGAACCGGCCGATGACCATCACCACCTTCGATGCGGCCGGCAACGCCGCCGGCACGACGCAGATCATCACCGGCGACGTGTTCACGCAGCTGGTGGGCAAGCTGGGCGTGGCGAGCTCGCTGAACCAGGGCTCGCAGAAGACCGCGACGACGGTGCGCGACCAGTCCGAGGAGGACTGGAAGTCCAGCGCCGGCGTCAACACCGACGAGGAAGCCATCAACCTCATGCAGTACCAGCAGATGTACCAGGCCAACATGAAGGTCGTGGCGGTGGCGAACCAGCTGTTCGACAGCACGCTGCAGATGCTGGGCTGAGCCCGGCGTCGTCCATTCCCCTCAGTCCCCGTTCAGATCGTCGATTTCCGGAGAAGCCGCCATGCGCATCGCCAGCAACCAGTACCACACGACGATGAACAGCGCGCTGCAGGCCGCCAACGAGGGCCTGACGCACGTGATGCAGCAGATGGCGTCGGGCCAGCGCGTGCTCAAGCCGTCCGACGACAGCATCGCGGCGCTGCGCCTGGCGCGGCTGTCGCGCGAGGAGGCCTCGCTCGACCAGTACCGCGACAACATCGGCGCGCTGCAGAGCCGGCTCAAGACCAGCGAGGTGTCGCTGGACAGCATCCGCGAGGACCTGCAGGCGACGCGCGACCTGCTGGTCTGGGCGGCCGACGCGGGCAACACCGGCGACGACCTGAACGCGATGTCGGGCTCGGTGAAGACGCTGCACGACAGCCTGCTCTTCCTGGCCAACAGCAAGAACGCGGAAGGCCGCTACCTGTTCTCCGGCACGGCCAGCGACCAGCCGACCGTCGACGCGGGCTACAACTTCCTGGGCAACTCGCAGACGCAGCAGGTCGCCGTGGCGGACAACATGGCCATCGGCGGCAACGTGTCGCTCGAGGGCATGGGCGCCTTCCTGCGCCAGCTCAACACGCTGGGGCGGCCAGCTGGCCACGCCGGGTGTCACCGCCGAAGGCGTGCACGCGGACGTGACCGCGATGATCGCCGCGCTCGACCAGACGCTGGGCGACGTGGCGGGCAAGATCGGCCAGCTCGGCGGACGGCAGAACATCCTGGACACGATCGACACGAACCATGCGTCGGTCAGCCTGGCCAACCGGCAGACCGCGCTGGACCTCGGCCAGATCGACTACGGCGAGGCCGCCACGCGCCTCAACAGCTACACGCTGGCGCTGCAGGCGACGCAGAAGGCCTATGCGAAGGTCAGCCAGCTGAGCCTGTTCGATGCGATCTGACGCGCTCACCGCGCCGGTCTTCGGCGGGGATCGCGCGTCGCGGTCCGCCGATGGCGCTCGCATGGCGGCGTTGCCGACCGCGCCCGCCTTGGCGACGAGCGGTGCCGGCGTTGCCGCGGCACGGTCCGCGCCCCTCGATGCGCCGGGCACGCGGCCCGCGCTGAGCGCGCCGGCCGGAGAGAAGCCCGTCCTCATCGATGTCGCCGCCGCGCCGCTGCGCGCGGGCGACGGCGCTTCACCCGCACGCGAACCGGGCGCCCAACTTCAGCTCGGCAAACTCCAGCAGGGGCTGGACTACCTCGATCGGCTGGCCGCGGCGATGCAGCAGCTCAAGGGCGGTCTCAGCGAGACGCTGGCGCGCCAGACCCCCCCGTCGGCGACGCTGGGCGGGCAGGTCGACCAGTTGCGTCAGCTCTGGTCGCAGCGCAGCCGCGAGGCCGGCGGGCGCGTCGATGCCGAATTGCAGGCCGCGCCCGAGGACGGCGCGGCGCGCCAGCGCTTCAAGTTGCGCGGCCTGGATCTGGCCGTGCTGCAGCAAGGGGGCAAGGAGACGCTGAGACTCCAGCTGCCGGGCCAGCCGCAGGAGAGCGGCGCGCCGGGCAAGGCGACGGTGATTGCCGTGTCGCTGGACGGCGAGGGCACGCAGCAGCAGTTGCAGGCGCTGACCAAGGCGTTGTCGCCGGCGGGGCTGTCGGTGCAGGCACAGGGCACGGAGATCGTGTTCAGCGTGACCGAGTCGCAGTGGCCCGCGTTGCGCGACGGCCTGACCCTGCGCGGCGAAGGCAAGCGCTTCCCCAGCGGCCAGCCGGTGCGCGCGCTGCTGGAGCCGGCACCGGACGCGCTGCAGCCGCAGCGCTGGGACCTGAAGGAAGCGACCGGCCAGCGCCAGGCGCTGGGACAGTTGCTGCAGGCGCAGCCCAAGGTCGCGCAGGCGCGGGCCCGCCTGCATGAGCAGCTCGAGTCGGCCGCGCGGCCGGCGCCGTCGATGGCGCCGGAGCAGGCTGGCGCGCTCGCCGGCGCGTTGGCGGGCGCGCTGTCCGGCGCCGAGTACAGCGACGTCGGCGCGCTGCTGCCGGCGCTGCGCGGCATGCACCGGCAGCGCGTGCGTCAGTTGCTGTCGCCCTGACGGGACCTGACGCTCGACGCCCGACGGGGCCGCTCAGGAGGACGGCAGGCGGCCGATGAAATCGTCGATCTGGAACGGCAGGCAGATCGTGTGCGGCAGCGACTTGCTGTGGCTGAACTCGAGCAGCGTCTTCACGAGCAGCGAGTCTTCGCGACAGTCGCCCCGCTCGACGCTGGCGACGCGCTGACCCTCGGTCTTCAATCGCGCGATCATGTCCTCGGTGTTGCGCGCCGGGATCAGGGAGTCCTTGCTGTTGTGGAACATCCTGAACTCGGCCAGGGGCAGGTCGTAGCGCTGCGAACCGGACGCCAGGCTGTTCAACAGGAGATGCGGCGTCAGGCCGCTGAGCTTCCCGGCCCGGTAGTCGGCGAGGAAGGCCGGCAGCACCTGGCCATCGGCGCCAAAGACCGTCTTGGGGTCGTAAGACAGGTGCTGGTAGTCGCGCAGTGCCGCCAGCGTGCGACCCAGGTAGTCCGGGATGCGGCTCAGATCGGCCTTGTCCGAATACTCGTCGCGCGGTTCTCCGGCGGCCGCTCGCAGGGACGAATCCAGCGTCCGGCGGATCTCGAAGGGACCGTCGCCGGTCGACACCAGCCGGATCGTCGTCTGGCGCGCCAGGTGCGGGATCGAGGCCATGGCGGAGAACGCCCCCTGCGACGGACCGATCATGCGCAGGTCCTTCCCGGGCTGCGCGCGGTGGACCTGCATGAAGTACTCGTTGACGGCGCTGAGCATGTCCACGGTGTGCGCGGCCGTGTCCGCGGCGATCAGGAAGGCCTGCGGCGAGGCCGCCGTGTCGCCCTTGCCGATCAGGTCGGGGGTGAAGTAGATGTGGCCCTTGCCCGCCGCGCCCAGGCCGATCAGGACCATGGCGTTCCTGCCCGATGAGGGGGCGTCGGACTCGTTGGATTCGGCACCGCGCTGCCCGATCACCACGGGCCGGCCGTTGTAGTCGACCGGCGGCCCGCCTGCCGACGGCACGGGATAGACCAGCAGGCCGCTGAGCGTGATGGGCGCGCCGGACGCGTCGATGCTTCGATAACGCACCCGCTTGACCTGAGCGTCGAAGGCGGCGTTCGGCGAGGCGATGTGAGGCAGTTCGTGGCGCAGGAGCGGCTTGAGCACCGCGGCGGTCACGGGGTTGCCCCTGGCGTAGTCCTCCACCAGGACGCTGATCAGATCGTTGATCTGCGAACGGGCGATCCGCGACGAGCCCGTCAGGCCGCCGAACTCCACCGGGAGGTCCGCGACCTCGCCGTCCAGGGCCCCACGGCGTTGCTGGCCGATGCTGAAGACGGACACGGCCTTGCCGTTCAGCTGGAGCCCGTAGGCCGTGTCCGGCTGCAGCGTCTGTCGCGGCTCGATCGTGCGCGAGCCGGCGACCCCCCCATTCGGGTTCGCCCATTCGCTGGACGCGACGACGGTGGTCGGAACCGTCGCCTGGGTCTTGTCGACCAGCTTGAAGTCGTCGCACGCGCCCGCGGTGGCGGCGGTGTAGTCGAGGGTCACCGACGGATCGATGAACCCGGCCGTGACGGAGGCTTCGGGCGTGACGCGCAGCACCGTGCAGGCGGGCGCGACGATGTCCGGGCTCTTGTCGCCCTTGCCGCCGCCGCAGGCGGTGACCAGGACGGACAGGCTGAGCACGGTGAACAGCGAGGGGGGTGAAGGGCGCATGGGGAGTCGGGGAGGAGGGAAGAGGGGAATGAGGAAGGGGGAGAGGAGACGGGCCGCGGGAGTCGAAGAAGCGATCGTCGATGCCGCGTCGCTCCGGCTCAATGCGGCGGACGGGGGGAAACAGCGGCCCCGACTGGCCGATCGAGGGGAGGGAACCACCCGGATGCGGGGGGTGCCCTGGAGTCGGCGGTCGATTGCCGGACGGGCGTCATCGCGCGGTCCGGCGGCTTATGTAGACTGTTTCCCCGATGAATCCGCCGGCCCGCTTCCCGACCGCAACGCCTGACCCCGGCCTGGACGCCGTGGCGCGCGACTTCCCGACGACCCCGCGCTTCGACCGTCTCGATGCGCTGCGGGGCCTGGCCATGGTCTGGATGACCGTCTTCCACTTCTGCTTCGACCTGAGCTACTACAAGATCGTGGTGGAGGACTTCTACCGCGATCCGTTCTGGACCTGGCAACGCAGCGGCATCGTCAGCCTGTTCCTGCTGTGCGCCGGCATGGGCCAGGCGGTGGCGCTGGCGCAGGGCCAGACGGCCTACCGCTTCTGGCGCCGCTGGGGCCAGGTCATGGCCTGCGCGCTGCTGGTGTCGATCGGGTCGTGGTGGATGTTCCCGCGCTCCTTCATCAGCTTCGGCGTGCTGCACGGCATGGCGCTGATGCTGATCCTGGTGCGCTTCGGCTTCTCGAGACTGCCTACCGCGGCGTTGTGGCTGCTGGGCGCGGTCGCGATCGCGCTGCCGTTCTTCGTCGCGCATCCCTTCTTCGACACCCGCACCACCAACTGGCTCGGCCTGGTCACGCGCAAGCCGCTGACCGAGGACTACGTCCCGCTGCTGCCGTGGCTCGGCCCGATGCTGTGGGGCTGCGCGCTGATGCGCGTCGAGGCGGTGCGGACCTGGATGCAGCGTCCGGTGCTGCCGGCGGCGCGTCCGCTGTCGGTGATGGGGCGGTGGTCGCTGTCGTACTACATGCTCCACCAGCCGGTCATGATCGGCCTGCTGGCGGCGGCGCGCACGCTGGGCTGGCTGTCAGGCAGGCCGTGACGGGTGCGCGACAATCGCGCCCATGAGCTCCTCCCCTTCTTCTCCTTCCAAGACCCAGATCCTGTTCGGCTTCCACGCCGTCACCGTGCGGCTGAAGACCGCGCCCGCCTCGGTGCAGGAGATCCTGTTCGACGCCACCCGCAAGGATCAGCGCATGCGGGGCTTCCTCGAGAAGGCCGAGGCGGCGGGCGCGAAGCTCGTCGAGAGCGACGACGACCGGTTGAAGGCGCTGTGCGGCACGCACCGCCACCAGGGCGTCGTGGCGCGGGTGAAGGCGGTGGCGCAGTCGCATTCGCTGGATGAGGTGCTGGAGCAGGTCGAGGGACCGCCGCTGGTGCTGGTGCTGGACGGCGTCACCGATCCGCACAACCTCGGCGCCTGCCTGCGCGTGGCCGACGGTGCCGGCGCCCACGCGGTGGTCGCGCCCAAGGACCATGCGGTGGGACTGAACGCGACGGTGGCCAAGGTCGCCAGCGGCGCCGCGGAGACCGTGCCCTACCTGATGGTGACCAACCTGGCGCGTTCGCTCAATGAGCTCAAGGAACGCGACATCTGGGTGATCGGCACCTCGGACCAGGCGGAGAAGACGCTGTACGACCTGGACCTGACGGGTCCGGTGGCGCTGGTGCTGGGCGCCGAAGGCGACGGCATGCGCCAGCTGACCGCGAAGACCTGCGACGAGCTCGTGCGCATCCCGATGCAGGGCGCGGTGGAAAGCCTGAATGTCTCCGTGGCCGCCGGCGTGTGCCTGTACGAGGCGCTGCGCCAACGTCAGAAGAAGGCCTGAGCACCCGACGCGAGATAATCGCGTCCATTCCGGCGCCCACGAGGCGCCGTTCCACACTCCGCATCCCGGTAGCGCCATGCCAGTCATCGAAGTCAAGCATCCCCTCGTCAAGCACAAGATCGGCCTGATGCGGGAGGGCGACATGTCCACCAAGAAGTTCCGCGAACTGACCGGCGAGGTCGCGCGGCTGCTGGCCTACGAGGCGACGGCGGACTTCCCGCTCGAGAAGACGACGATCGAGGGCTGGTGCGGCCGGGTCGAGATCGACCAGATCGCGGGCCGCAAGGTGACGGTGGTGCCGATCCTGCGCGCGGGCCTGGGCATGCTGGACGGCGTGCTGGACATGATGCCCAACGCCAAGGTGAGCGTGGTCGGCCTGGCGCGCGACCATGAGACGCTGCAGCCGGTGAACTACTTCGAGAAGTTCGTCGGCAAGCTGGACGAGCGCACCGCGCTGATCGTGGATCCGATGCTGGCGACGGCCGGGTCGATGATCGCAACGGTCGACCTGCTCAAGCAGCGCGGCTGCAAGGACATCCGCGCGCTGGTGCTGGTCGCGGCGCCGGAAGGCGTGGCGGCGCTGAACAAGGCGCATCCGGACATCCGCTGCTGGACCGCGGCGATCGACTCGCACCTCAACGAGAACGGCTACATCATCCCGGGCCTCGGCGACGCCGGGGACAAGATCTTCGGGACGAAGGACGTCTGAGGTTCTTGCTCACTGGATGAGCGGCGGGGTCTCCCATCGCGTTCATGTCTCGTTTCCTAGAAGTCACTGACACCACCGTCGTCATCCGGCCCACGCCGTCGACGATGTGGCTGTGGGTGCTCGCCTTCACGACCGCCTTGAGCTGGATGTTTTGGAAGTTCAGCCTCTACGACACCAGTCTGAAGGCGCTCTGGTTCCTGTTGTTTCCGTCGCTGGCCCTGATGGGCGCAGCGCTGGATTTCATCCATGCGCGCATCTCCGTCACGACCATCGATCGGGCGCGCGATCTGGTGCTGATCGAGCGCCTGCCTCGGTTCGGGCTCTCCGCAAAGCAGCGCCGCTATGCGCTGTCAGACTTTGCCGCCGTCGAGTCGCATTCAGCCGGTGTTGGTCGCTCCCTGATGTGCCGAGTGTCCCTGGTCACGACCGGTCTGCGCTCGCTGGTGCTGCTGAACGGCAGCGGCGGTTTCAGCGCCAAGTCGTTCTGGCACGCGCCGATGCCCGCTGAAACGGAGGAGGCGGCGTCAGTTCGAACCGCAGTAGCGCAGGTGACCGGACTGACCGACATGGGCTATCGAGGCACGCTCGGGATGAGCGTTGTGTCGTATGAGCCAATTGATTCCTAGGGACAGGACGCGCGCGGTTGAGAACGTGGGACAGCCCGCTTTCCAAGTTCGATCTCAGTGAACTAGCTAGTCGCGGTGAAGCTCTGAAGCCAACGCCGACTGCAGGTAGCATTTCCTGCGCAAAAGAGCTCGGTCCAGGGAGGGCATCTTGATTGATCCCATCAATTCGCTCGCGTTTTCGATGCACGCGAACAAGGGCGTGTACGCGATTCTGGTTGGGTCAGGCATCTCCCGTGCGGCCCGGATTCCGACCGGTTGGGAAGTGACCATCGAGCTCGTGCGCAAGGCCGCAGCAATTCAGAAGGCTGACTGCGAACCTGACCCGGCTGCTTGGTACCGCGGCTTCGCCGGCCGAGAGCCCGACTACTCAGTTCTGCTGGATGCGGTCGCAAAGACTCCGGCAGAGCGTCAGCAGCTGCTGCGGCCTTACTTCGAGCCTACCGAGGCGGAACGAGAGGAAGGCGCAAAGCAACCGACGAAAGCGCACCGCGCCATCGCTCGACTGGTCAAGATGGGCTATGTCCGCGTCGTCATCACGACGAACTTCGACCGGCTGCTTGAGGTAGCCCTACAAGACGAAGGCATCCAGCCCACGGTGCTCAGCACATCAGACCAGATTGCCGGCGCGATGCCACTAGTTCACACGGCGTGCACAGTCATCAAGGTTCATGGCGATTATCTGGACACTCGGATCCTGAACACTCCGGAGGAGCTCGCGAAGTATCCCAAGGCCTTCAACACGCTTCTTGACCGAGTGTTCGACGAGTTCGGTCCCGTCCCTGTAGCTGCCGCTCGTTGAGCCCATCGAGCTCGTACTGAGTCCAGCTCTTCTCGAAGAATGACGGGCTAAGGACAACAACGCCAAAGCGACTCTGTCGAAGGCCCCTATCGATTGACTGCCGGATGCTGTCTCCGAGCCGCAAAGAGAACTCGTCGTACCAGACCTCTACCCGCTCCTTCCGAAGAGCCTCCGCCAGAGGACGCACGAAGCTGTCCTTGTCCTCCGAAGCGTGGCAGATGAAGACGTCATAGAGCATCAAGTTTGTCCAGATGTCGAGTTGCGTCATTGTGGCGCCTGCGCCGAGCGGCGGCCGGGCGCGCTCTACCGCCGGCAGCGCGGCACTACGTCACCTCAGGATAAAACACCAAACTAGACGACCCCGAGTGCCCCCAGTACGCCACTCGCCAGGACCATCCACACGATCCCGATCTTGGTCCGTATCGTGAGCATCACAGTCGCGACGATCATCGCCAGTGCGGCCAGGAGCCAGCCCGTTGCGATCATCGGCCCCGACCTCTGCGACGCGATGCCGACCGTGAACGCGCGAGGCCCACGTGCTCGCGGTTGTTGCGAGCCCAGCGTGTGGCCGCCATGCGTCGACGGCAGCAGGATGCCGACCATCGGCGCGGCCGCGCCCAGCAGGTCCGACACGTTGAACCCCAGCACCACGACGAACAGGATGTTCAGACCCGACGCGGCCTGCGCCAGCTGATCGAACTGGTGAAGCTCCGAACAGTCAGTCAGTGGCGCTCATGAACAAGGCGCATCCGGACATCCGCTGCTGGACCGCGGCGATCGACTCGCACCTCAACGAGAACGGCTACATCATCCCGGGCCTCGGCGACGCCGGGGACAAGATCTTCGGGACGAAGGACGTCTGAGGTCCTTGCCCGGCGAAGGGATGATCGATACGACCGGTCGTTGATCAGTCGATCGGTGCCTCGGTCGGTCCCTCGGTCGGTCCCTCGGTCGGTCCGTCTGTCGGCCGGGACCACTGCGCCAACAGGCGCTTGCGCACCGCATAGATGTTGTTGCGCAGCGCGTAGAGCTCTTCGGCATAGGACAGCGGCACCGCAATGCGGTGTGTGACGCGGTCCAGCTCGTCCAGCTCGTCGAGCAAAGCCTCGCGCTCGCCGGTGCCGGTTTCCAGCTTGGCTTCCACCTCGCGCAGCCGCGCATACCAGCGGAAGACGCGCGAGCGCACGCGGAAGGTGTAGAGCGGCGGCACCACGCGCGACAGCGGCAGCATCAGCACCAGCAGGCCGCCGACCACCAGCCACATGCGTTCCAGCAGATTGCCGGCCCAGAAGGGCAGGTAGCGCGCCCAGGCCGGCGGCGTGCCGTTGATCGCGCGGTCGCCCTCGGCGCTGACCGGCAACTCGCTGGTGCGGGTGTTGGGGAAGTCGCGCGCGCCGTTGAACCAGCCGGCCCCGCTGTGCTGGCCCAGGGCCGCCTGCGCGAACAGCTGGCGCAGGGCAGGGTGCGTCTGCTCGCGCGCCAGCAGTGCGGTGGTGGTGGCCAGCAGCGGCACGTCGTGCGGCGGCAGATCGGCCGCCAGGTCCACCACGCCGCGCGGTAGCGTGACGGTGGAGAGGAAGGGCAGGTGGCGCGAATAGGCCTCGTTCTGCTCGAAGGCCATCAGCGCCATGGCCGGGTCGCGCAGCAGCGCGCGGATCAGGCCGGACTGCGGCGCCGAGATCAGCACCGCGGCGTCCAGCCGGCCCTGGCGCAGCGCCGCGCCGGCGTCGTCGGGCGCCAGATTGGACAGCTGCAGATCGGTCGGCTTCAGCTGGTTCAGCGCCAGCAGCTTCTCGACGATCTGCGGGACACCGCTGCCGTCCTGGTCCACATTGACCCGCAGGCCGCGCAGCTGGGTCAGGTGCTGCAGTTTGCCGCCGGGCTGGCGGCGCGCGATGCCGAGATCGCGGCGATAGAAGATCCAGATCGGCTCGTAGAACAGGCTGCCCAGCGAGACGATGCCGGCCTCGGTATCGGCCACCGGATCGGCCATGCCGCCGCGGACGAAGCCCACATCGGCCGTGCCCGCGCGCAGATGGGCCAGATCGTCCTGCGCGCCTTCGCTGGCGATCAGCGCCACCTGGATGCGCTCGCGCGCCAGCGCCTTCGCATATCCCTCCCCGAAGCCGGCGTAGGCACTGCCGGCCGGGCCGGTGGCCAGGCGCACCTGGCGCGGCGGCTGCGGATCCAGCCACCAGTAGGCCGCGACCAGCAGGCCGCCGCCGAGCAGCAGCAACGGCCCCATCGAGACCAGCATGTCGCGCACCGTCTGCACCAGCAGGCGCAGGCTGCGGGTGGCATGCCATTGCTGGATCGGGGTCATGGCTTGCCGTCCTGAGCGGGCAGGGGCCGGGCCTGCGCGTTGCAGAGTCGCTCGCAGTCCTGGGCATCCGCATGAGTGGTGGCCGCAAGGGGGAGCGTGATCGTGATGCCGAGGCGTCGCATGGGCTGGGTCTTTGCCGATGGGGGATCGGTCCATCGTATTCGAGGCGTGCTGGCCGGACTGTTACGTCCGCGCCCGCGGCAGAACTGCAGCCGCTAGACCACCCCGAGTGCTCCCAGCACGCCACCCGCAAGCACCAACCACACGATGCCGATCTTGGTCCGCATCGTGAGGACCACGGTCGCGACGATCATGGCCAGCGTGGCCCATCGGTGGTCGGGCTCCACCAGGTAGGGCGCGGCCAGCAGCCAGCCCGTTGCGATCATCAGGCCCAATGTCAGCGGCGCCATGCCGACGGTGAAGGCGCGTACGCCCAGGTGCTCGCGGTTGTTGCGCGCCCAGCGCGTGGCCGCGACCACCAGCGTCGTCGACGGCAGCAGGATGCCGGCCATCGCCGCCGCCGCACCCAGCAGTCCTGACACGTTGAAGCCGAGCACCGCGACGAACAGGATGTTCGGACCCGGCGCCGCCTGCGCCAGGGCGATCGAACTCGTGAAGCTCTGGTCCGTCAGCCAGTGCCGCTCATCCACCAGGTAGCGATGCATGTCCGGCGCCGTCGTGATCGCACCGCCGATCGACAGCAGCGACAGCATCAGGAAGTGCAGCATCAGCGCGCCGAGTTCGGGCCAGCTCAGCGTACCGACGAGCATCTGCGTCCAGCCGACGTGCGCGACGACATGGGGACTGACCTGCGCGCCGACGCTCACGTGCGCACTCCCGCGCGGCTACGTTTGAGTGCGATCAGCGCCAGCGACATGCCCAGTCCGCCGACGCTCAGCACGATCCAGAACAAGGGCAGCTTGAGCCAGACCGTCGCGCCGAAGACCAGCGCGGCGAGCGCCAGTCCGGGCATCAGACCGATCGGGTTCTTCCTCAGCGAGGGCAGCAGCTTGAAGCCCGTGGCCAGGATCAGTCCGGCCGACACCGCCCCCATGCCGCGCAGCGCGCCGGTCATGCGCGGCGAGGCCAGCCAGGTCGTGGACAGGGCCGCCAGGATCAGCACGATCACGGCCGGGAAGAGCATCATTCCCGCCAGCGCGACCATCGCACCGCGCAGGCCGAAGAAGCGGTCGCCGATCATCAGCGAGATGTTCACGATGTTCGGCCCCGGCAGCACCTGCGCGACGGCGAGCGTCTCGACGAACTCCTCGCGCGTCATCCAGTTCAGGCGCTCGACCAGTTCCCGCTGCGCCACGGCCAGCACGCCGCCGAAGCCCTGCAGCGCCAGCCAGGTGAAGGCCCAGAACAGCTGGGAGAGGGATTCGGGTTGCGCGAGCGCGGGTTCGGGCGTGAAGGCAGCAGCGCCTGGCTCGGCGCCTTCAGGGGACGGTGGCGGCGTGGAGGAGGGCCCCGCGCTCACCGGTGCCCCTTCAGCACATCCGGATTGACGATGTTGGTCGGCTTGCCGGCCATGTAGTTCAGGACGTTGTCGAACGCCGCGTCGAAGTACATCTGGTAGCTGTCCTGCTCGACGTAGCCGATGTGCGGCGTGCACACGGCGTTCTCGAGCCTGAGCAGCGGGTGGCCTTGCAGGATCGGTTCGGACTCGAACACGTCGACCGCGGCCATGCCGGGTCGTCCGCGGTTCAGCCCGGAGACCAGCGCGCCGTCGGCGACCAGTTCCGCGCGCGAGGTGTTCACGAACAGCGAGGTCGGTTTCATCCGCGCCAGGTCTTCGGTGCTCACGATGCCGGTGGTTTCGTCCGACAGCCGCAGGTGCAGCGTCAGTACGTCCGCCTGTTCGAAGAAGGCTTCGCGGCTGTCCGCGGCCTGGTGACCGTCGGCCTGCGCGCGCAGCCGCGAGGCCTCGCTGCCCCAGACCAGCACCTGCATGCCGAAGGCCTTGCCGTAGCCGGCGATCAGCTGGCCGATCTTGCCGTAGCCCCAGATGCCCAGTGTCTTGCCGCGCAGCACCATGCCCAGGCCGAAGTTCGGCGGCATCGAGCCGGACTTCAGGCCCGACTGCTGCCACACGCCGTGCTTGAGCGTGGAGATGTACTGCGGCAGCCGCCGCATCGCGGCCATGATCAGCGCCCAGGTCAGCTCCGCGGGGGCGATCGGTGAACCGCCGCCTTCCGCCACCGCGATGCCCAGCCGCGTGCAGGCGTCGACGTCGATGTGCTTGCCGACGCGGCCGGTCTGCGAGATCAGCTTCAGCTTGGGCAGCTTCTCCAGCAGTTGGCGAGGGAAGTGGGTGCGTTCGCGGATCGTCACCAGCACTTCGGCGTCGCGCAGCCGGACCGACAGCTGCCCGATGCCCTTGACGGTGTTGGTGAAGACCTTGGCGTTCAGCGCGTCCAGCTTGGCGGCGCAAGGCAGCTTGCGCACGGCGTCCTGGTAGTCGTCGAGGATGATTATATTCAACTCAATTCGACCTTTCATAACCCCTTGATTTAGCTAGCAGACTGACCTTAATGCGTTGATTGGTATAGGAAATCAACCATCTATGCCGTCGCTCGGCGTCATCAACGAACTTCAATGCACACCATCTCACTTGACTTGGTGGTGTAGCTTTGGTGTAGGTTTTCACTGAAACTACGCGCCTCCAACTCAGAGGTGTAGGTATGTTCTTCGACGCCCGCGCGGCAAAGGCCCTGGCGCCTGGAAAGCACATTGTTATACAGGGTTGTCCAGGACTGCGGCTCATTGCCTCTCAGACGCGTAAGACCTGGACCTATCGGTATCGCAGCCCGCACGACGGGTCCCTGAAGCAGATCAAAATTGGGTATTGGCCAGATCTTCAGCCAGTGCAGGCAGCTACTCGTTGGCAGGAGTTGCGCGGCCTGCGGGACAGTGGCACGGACCCTGTTGAGGCGCGAAAGGTAGAGCGCGCCACGACCAGAGCGCGGCCAGCAAAGGTGGCTGCCGAGGCGTACACGCTCTCCCAGATGGTTGAGGACTACGCGACCGGCTACCTCTCTGTCCATCGAGAGCCGCGCGGTGCTGGCGTCATCGCCCAGCGCCTGCGGAAGGCCATGGTCGTTTATGGCGCCACGCGCGCGGCCGACGTGAACCGGGCGTTCGTGTTTCAGTTCATCGAGGAAAGGATCTCGACGCCGGTCCTGGCGAAATCGGTGAAGACCGAAATGGCGGCGGCATGGCGCTACGCGATGGAGGCCGGCAGGGTGCCGGAGAACCTCCCGAACTGGTGGAGTGAGAAGACCTCGCACAAGTTCCGCAGCAAGGGGGCCATGAGAGACGGGAAGCGCAAGGGCACCGGCAAGCGCGTGCTGAGCCTGGCTGAACTCAGGATCCTACTGACCGAGGACCTCGCGCTGTTCAGTCCCCAGGTCTCACGGTTCCTCGAGATGCAGCTGTGGACCTGCACCCGCGGCGCGGAGATCTGCCAGATGCAGCGCCACCAGATCACACAGGAGGCGACTGGTTGGTGGTGGACCATCCCGAAGTCCGAGATGAAGGGGCGCAACGTGGACGACGCCTTCGACCTTCGGGTGCCGCTACTGGGGCGCGCACGCGCGATCGTGGAAACGCTTCTGACCGGCGTTCCGGCGGAGATCCCGTGGCTGTTTTGGAGCCGATCGCGCGACGGCGAGATCAAAGGCCAGACGCAGGCCTATATGCAGAGCAAGGTCCACTACATGCAGCCGTACAGCCGCAGCAGGCCGGATCACGTTCGGCGCCGGCTGCAGGTCTCGCATTGGTCGCCCCACGACCTGCGTCGTACGGGCCGAACGCGGCTGGCGGCCATGGGGTGCCCGCACGAGGTGGGCGAGGCGATCCTCGGTCACGTTCTGCCCGGCGTGGCCGGCGACTACAACCTTTACCAGTACGACGCCGAGCGAGTCCTCTGGCTGAGCCGATGGGCTACCCAGCTTGCCGAACTGGCGGCGCCGGATCATTCGCTGCCTGGCGACGCCGCGGCTTAGGCGCCCCGGTGTTCTCCGGTGGCAGCAGGTCGGACACCGGCAGTGCCGCCGCCGCTTCGAGCAGCTCGGACCACAGCCAGCCGACGCGGGCGCCGGAGAGCTTTCGCGGCTTGGGCAGGTTGCCCAAAGTCACCTCGCGCTCGAAGGTGCTCACGCTCAGCGCCAACGCGGCGGCGGCAGTAACTCGATCGACGAAGATGGGTGTCGTGGTGATCGAGTTGGCGCGACGCCCGCGCGTTCCCTTCCTCGGCTGGTCATCCATGGTCGGTCTCCTCTTCAGTCTCCGGCGGGTTCACGCGCTCGGCCAAGCGGCGCAGGCGCTGGATCTCACGGCTCAGCGCGAACTCGACGCTGCCGTAATGCCCCTTGTCTCGCTGGTACTCCATGGAGAAGGTCGCGATTTCGTTCGAGCGCCGTGTCAGGATCTCTTCGATCTGCTTGCGCTCAGACGGGGTGAGTTGTTGCGGATCAGCTGGCATTGGTGCTCCACGGTGTGAGGGGTGTGTCGTAGCCCAGCATGAGCGGGTGCTTCGGATCGCCGCCCTTCGTCAGGCCGAAGTGCATGACCGGCTTGCCCGTGCCACGAAGCAGCGCGAGCAACTCGTCCAGCTCGTTGTGCATCACGCGCGGAACCTTGCCACGGTCACCCCAGCAGGGAACGAGAATTTCGGCCTCGGCGGCCATCGCCAGGATGTGGCGCTGGTTTTCGCGTCCGATGTCGAGCCATCGCGTCGCCCTGGAGAGCGCGCGGACGTCCGTGGACCGGAGCGGCCAGACGTTGCCGACGACGAACCGGCTTCCTCCCCACACCTTGGTGAAGCCGATCCACTTGCGCACTGTCGCGTCATCGAGGCTGGCGTCAGCGGTGCTCGGGTTGATCCCGAAGAACGCGTAGACTGGTCCCGTCATCGCGACGGTGCGCTCCAGGCGGTACCGGTAGAGGCCGCAGGGGCTGAGGACGGCGCTCATGCTCCGCCTCCCTGGGACAGCGCGGCGCTGGTCGATTGACGAAGTTTCATGCGGCCTCCAGAAGAGATTGGGTAATCGGTTGCCGCACCCAGCGGCGAGGGCTTTGGTTCGGCTCCAGGCGCGCGCGCATCGCGCGGGCTCGCCATTCCTTGTCTGGAAGCGGGTAGGCGTGCCTCCAGTTCGAGTCGATACCGACGTTGCGTCCGATGTTGGTGCTGTCGGCGCTGGCGAACGGAAACCGCGTGAAGACCTCCGGGTCCAGCATCCGCAGGCCGTGCACCTTGCAGACCGGCCGGCCTTCGCGGTCGCAGATGACGTTGAAGGCCTCGGCCATGCGGTTCCACCACGCGCTGGTACCGATCTTGGCGAACTGGCCGGAGCTGCCAAGGCAAACGCGCGGGTAGCGCAGCGCCAAGCGCTCCAGTCGTTCGAGGCTCTCGTGCAGATGCCAGACTGGCGCCCCAATCCACGGCGCTCGATCGCGCCACGGCCACTCGGCCAGCAGGGCGTCGTTCGCCTCTTCGTCGCCGTCGATCACGTCGGGAATCACCGCGAAGTCGAAGACCGGGTCACGATGCAGAGCGGCAACCCATTCGTAGTATGGGCTCCAGTCCGTGACCGGCTTGCCCTTCGTCCACGCGCTGAACGCGCCGTTGTCCAACGCGATCGACTGGCAGACCTCGACGGCTAGGTCCAGTTGTTCCGGATGAGCGAAGCTGACGAAAGCATGGCCCCACTCAACGGCGGCCACCGCCACTGGCGCGGGGGTAATGGGGAGTCCGACGTATGGGATCACGCCACCCCCTTCGGGGCCAGAGCCCTAAGGCGCTGGCTGATGATCCCGGCGATCGGCTTGATGCGCTCGTCATCTACTCCTCCGCCTAGGTAGGCGACCACCATCCCAGCGACGTACTCAGCCCAGGAGGCCGCATCCTTGCCCTCTTCTGGCGCGGGAGGGCGGGCGGCCCGGAGGTCTTCTACTTGAACGCTCAGCTTCGTGAGCAATTCCTCAACGTCGGTCACGGACTCGGCATAGACCTCGTGGCCCATGCCATCCACGCCGGGGACGACGTCGATCAGGATCTTGCGGACGTCGTACTCGGGCGCCACAGGCTCAGCCACCGGCGCATCGGCCTGGGCGGCGAAAGCTGTACAAGCCTGCCTCCTGAGGCATTCCATCACCTCGCCTTGAAGGGCGAGCCAAAGCTCTGCCGGGACAACATACCCCTCGTGGCATTCTTTCAGCGGCGTCGACCCTGCAACCATTTCGCGAGCCGCGACCAGCAGCGGCCCCTGCTCTGCGTTGATCTCGGCTTCCGCCTCGGCCTCACGGCGCGCTTGGGCGGATGGCTCCACTGGAGCGCCCATGGCATCCTTGCCGTCATGGACTCGATGGCATTTGCGGCAGACGCGGCCCGTGTTGGCTATGTAGTTGCATCGCGAGTCATGAGCGAATGGGGGCGCCTTCTCCGCGCTCGTCTCTGCTTCGGGCTGGACGGCGGGGAGGGTGGCGCGTTCGCGGTAGCCGGCCCAATAGGCGTCACGCAGATCCTGCTTGTGGTACAGCGGGAGCTTGGCGCCTGACACGTCGCTGATCTGGTGCCCGCTCAACCAGCCCTCAAAGCCGGTATCGCCTACGTGGGCGGCAGAGGTCGCCGAAGGGGCGGGCGGGGCGGCGTTGAGGTCGAGGCAATGGATCACGTTGTAGACGCGATCAGTCGCCACCTTCGCGATCTTGGCTGCATCGTTGATCGTGCGCACCGGTTCGATCACGTCGCCCATCTGACGCTGCTTTACTGCGATGGCTCGCATGCCGATTTCTGCCTGCTCAAGCGCGACGACCTGCTGCTGCGAGATGAGCATGAACCCCTCCGGCAGCCCCACCGGCTCTGCCGCAGATGGTGCGGCGGATTCGAGGGCGGCGCGGATGACGGCGAGCTGTGGGCGCTTCGACATCACAAAAGCGCCGCTGTACTGCTCGATCTGGTTCAGCGCTTCCAGCGCCTGCTCCTGTGCGTTCTTGTCGGTCATGTCAGTCCTTCAGGTAGTCCTCGGTCTTGAAGTAAAGATCGCCCGTCATAAGCTCGGCATCCGTGTTGGTGACGATCACGGCAGCGTGCGGATTGCAGTTGTCGTTCAGCCACTTGATGGCAGGACGAATTGCGTTTTCGAACGTCGCCGGCTCAGCCGTCACCGCCCAGTCCAGCAGCGATGCCGCCTGGGAGTCGCCGTGATCCAGAAACTGCTTCTGCGCGGTCAGGACGGTGGCGAGTTGCTCGCCAGTGATGGTGTAGGTGGTCATGTCAGGCTCCATTGCGCTTGAATTCGACGACCCAGACGAAAGGGTTGGCGTTCCAAGAGCCATCGCCGTTGATGGACTCCCAGAGCCGGCGGAAAGAACCGGCGGCGGTGTCGGATGCGCATCCAGGTCCGGGGCCAGGGACCCAGAAGACGCCACCCTCTCCGGGATCGAAGTCGATTCCTTCGGCTCGCGCGTCTTCCTCGCTGATCGACATCAGCCGCTCGACGCGAACGTCGGTGATCTCCAACATCAGGCGGCAGGCGTAGCGCGGCATGTGGATGCTTGGCTTCCACTTTTCGCCGAGGCGCTGTTCGACTCGATGGGTGGCCGCGTAGACAAATGGCCCGTCCTCGTCGCTTTTGGCGGCCATCGCGTGGATGCTGTGCGCCCAGGTCTCGCGTACCCACAGGCGGTCGCCGGGCGCGCCGTAGGGGCAGGCCGTGGCGATGTGAGGTGCCTCGACAGCGATCGCGCGCGGGCCACTCTTCTTGCCTTCCAGGTAGAAGCCGCCGGCCCAGCGCGAGTCGGCAACAGGTGTCGGCTTCACGATGCGGCGCGTCTGTGTCTTCGTGCCGGCGAGCAGGGCGCGCACCATCGGCGCGCTGAATAGGATTGGTCGCTCTTTCACAGGGGGACTCCCATTTATTGACTGACGCCAACCGTCTTCGTTAGGTCAGCGACGATGGCCTTGCCGCGCTTACGAAGCGCATTGGCAAGGCGGACTCGGTCCATGTGGCTCTTCGGCGCCTGACGCAGCAAGCCGAAGTAGCTATTCCCCAGCGTGCCCAGTTCTTCCGCAGGTGCAGCTTCGATGCGCCGGAGAGCAGCCCTGACCGAGCGGCGGCGCGTCGTTTGTGACCAGGGCTTGATCACGTTGCCGACGAAGTCGATGCCGCGGCTGACCGGCTGAATGATGGTCTTGCGAGGATTGAGACTGGCGTGAAGCGTGGCCGGCAGCCACAGCCCGATGTCATCGTGCGCCTGGCGGAGAACGGCAGGGTCGCGGTGGATCAGGACGAAGTCGTCAACGTAGCGCACGTAGTGCTTGATCCGCAGATCGTGTTTGACGTGCTGGTCCAGCGCGTTGAGATACACGTTGGCGAAGAATTGGCTGCTGAGATTGCCGATGGGCAAGCCGCAATGGGCCGGCGCGTTGAACAGGCTCTTGTGCGGCGGAACGACCCGCATCAGCGCCTGAGGACTGTGCATCAACACATCGCTGCGCGGGTCGTGCAGCAGGATCAGATCGGCCAAGTCGCGCCACCATCCAGGCTCGATGTGTCGGTGGAGCTCACCACGCAAGACGACCTTGTCGATGGCGACAAAGAAGTTGGCGAGGTCGCACTTCAGGTAGTGCGCGTGGTACTGCCAGTTCTCTGTCGCGCTGCGGACGTGCTGCGCCAGGCGGCTCGCAGCGTAGAGCGTGCCCCGGCCCGGGATGCATGCGCAGCTATCCGCGATGAAGCGTGCATGGAACCGGTCGGCGATGCGGTTGTACAGAAGGTGGTGGACGATGCGGTCGCGGAAGTCCGCCGCCCAAACCTCGCGGGGCTTCGGGCGCGTCACCACGGAGCAGATCGAGCGGCCGGGCCGATAGCTGTCGTCGACCAACTCGCGATGGAGACGCACGAGCTGGCGCTCACGGTCCCCTTCGAATGCGAGGGCACTCGCGGTATTGCGCTTGTGTCTGCGGCAGTCCATGTATGCCACCACGAGTTCCTCAAGAGTAGGTGCAGCGTCTTGGTCTGCGGACGGCGCGAGCCCGGTTCTCGTTGTCCTTGTCGTCGTTGTTCTGGTTGCCATCGTCGAAGCTCTGGTTCCAGGCGTTGTGGGCCGAGTACTGCGTCGTGTCGTGCAATCCACGCGGTGCTGCCGAGGCTCTCGCTTCAGCGGCATCGCTGCGCCGGGCAGGGCGGAACAAGTCCGCTGGTTCCCGTGATGCGCATATCGGTGGCTTTACCGGCCAGCGGCACGACCAGATTCAAGAAAAGTCGCACGGGCCTGAGAGGCGTGCCCCTCAGACAACAGGCGGCGCTGCGTTGAACAAACCGACCTGCTGCGGGTCGGCAGCAATCGGGGTGAATGACCGTGCGGCCATGGCCTTCTTCCACCCACCGACTTGTGCGCCGACCGAGTCGGTGACCTCCACCGAGCGCGCGTACTGCTTGTGGCTGATGAACTGTTTGTCATGCGCCAGGCGCAGCAGCAGCTCAGCGACTTGCAGGTGCTCCAGCAGCTTGGTGAGGTGGGGCGTCTTGTCGAGCGCGGCATTGGCGCGAGCGACGAGGACTAGCACCTCCAGGCACTCATCCCGGAGCCGGCTTCCGACGCTGGCCTTGACGTCGCGCGGCAGGTTGCGCACGAGATCGGTGGCAAGGCTCAGCAGGTCGTATGCCAGCTTGTAGACGGGGAGATCCTTATGCAGGGCCATTTTTCGCGCGACCGGCGCTGCGCGCCGGGCTCAAGTCATTGGGTGGTGAAGGACTGAATCACTGAATGAGGAATCTGCGGACGGCGCGAGCCCGGTACTCGAAGTCCTTGTCGCCGCCGTCCTGGTAGCCATCGTCGAAGCTCTGGTTCCAGGCGTAGTGGGCCGAGAACTGCGTGCTGGACCAGTACCACGCGTTCGTCTTGAACAGCTCGGGGACGTTGATCCACAGCAGACGCAACTCGCGGCGGCTCGGCAGATACCAGTCCTTGTGCCCGTCGACGTCGAGGCTCGCGGCCCATTCGGCGGCGGGGTAGCTGTCCGGGCTCTCGACGAGGACATGTGTGTTCCTCGCGCCATCGAACGTGCTCAGCGCGGGAGACTCCTTGCCGTAGCCACCGAACGCCACGCGTTCCTTGTCCGTCGCGACGTCGGCTGAGACGAAGAGGTGGTAGTCGGGAAGCCCCGGTTCGCCGCGCACGATGCCGGCATAGATGCCCTGGCCGGGCCAGATGTCGCCGATGCGCGGGAACCAGCCCTGCGGCATTGCGACGATGGGTTGAGAGATCTTCTTGCTCATGCGGTCCTCCGAAAATTCGACCGGCCCGCGCTGCGCGCGGGGCAATCAATGCGTGGTTGAAGTGGTGAAGGACTCAAGCACTGAGCTTGAATCTGCGGACGGCGCGAGCCCGGCCCTCGCCGTCCTTGCCGACGCTGACCTGGCTGCCAACGTCGAAGCTCTGGCCCCAGGCGGTGTGGGCCGAGTACTGCGTGCTGGACCAGTACCAGCGCTCCTCCATCGCCTGCGAGCCACCGTCCTTGAATTCGGCGGAGTGCGTCTGTCCGGGAAGCGCCAGCGTGTAGGCATGCGTCGGCGGCAGGGCGCTGGGGTTCTCGCCGTTGCGATAGGTGTAGTTCTCGCCTTCGACCGGCTTGAGATGCCGATAGATCAGTTCCAGCTCGTCGCGGCTGGGGATGTACCAGTCGCTGAAGCCATTGATCACCAGCCCCTTGATCCAGGTCGCGAGCGGGAGTTCCGCGGCGAGCATCGCTTCCGTGTTGGCGCGGCCGTCGTTGAACGAGTCGGCGCCCGAGATCTCCGTGCCGTACTTTCCCCAGGCCAAGTCGTTGGCCGGCTCGCCGACGTCCTTGGGGGCGATGATCAGCGCGAAGTGTTCGTCGCCGATGCGGAACTTGCCGACGTAGAAGCCGCCTTCGAAGGGCGTGCCGGGCTCGGTGGGGACGAGCGTGTCGCTCGTGATCTGGATCGCAGCGTTCATGGATTTGCTCCTGGTTGTGAACGAAGGTGCCGGTGTCCCGGCGATGGGAAACGGATGGGCAGGCTTGCTCAGCCGCCCTTGGGGAATGGCCACGGCTCGACGCCGCCGTCCGGGTTGTTGCCGTCGTCGTCCCGGAACATCTCCTGCGTGCGCGTGTCACGCACGGGCTCGTCCAGGCCGTTGAGCACCCATTCGAGTGCGGCGCGCCGCTCGCCCGTGGATGCGTCGCGCTCAGAAACGATTTCCTTGCGCGTGCGCAGCTTGGGCTTGGGGTTGCCCATCACGGCACGTTGCGCGCGGGCCTTGGCGTGGCCGGTGACTCCGGCGCCGGCCTGCTTCAGTTCGGCCACCTTGACGCGCTGCTCGGCCGGCGTGAGCTTGGCGAGCTGGTAGGCAGCGGTCGCGTTGACCGTGCCTGCCTCCACAGCGGCGCGGACCTCGGGCACGCACTCAAGCAGCGACAGCGTCTGCTTGACCGTCTTGGCGTTGCAGCCGAAGAAGATGGCGACTTGCGTCTCCGAGATGCCCTGGTCCATGAGCCGGACCATCTTGCGGGCGCGACCCAGCGGTGTGTCGTCCTCGCGCATCTCGTTCTCGGCCACCATGAGGCCGCCCAGCACCACGGTGTCGCTGCGGCGCGGAATGGCGGGCACCTGGATGAGCATCTCGCCGCGCTCGCGCAGGCGCTTGTTGGCCTCTCGGGCGTGCTTCACCCGCTGCCGGCCCGCGACCACCAGCGTCTTGCCTGTCTCCGGGCACTTGGTCACCACGATGGGCTGCCCAACGCCGAGGGCCATGATGTTGAGGACCATCGCCTCCTTCAGCGGGAGGTGGACCCGTTCGTCATACAGGTAGTGCTTCGGATCGGTGACGAGCACCAGGTCGTCGGGGTCGAAGGCGAGCACGTTGGACTTGCCTTTGGCGCCGTAGGCGTCAATGCTGTTCTTTGCCATGTCGGAATCTCCAGGCGGATGAAGGGTGTCGCGGCAGCGCTTCAGCCGCGTGGAAAGGGGTGGTGGCGGATCAGGCGGCCTTGCGGGCCGTCTCGGCGGCGGCGACCTGTTCGAGGTCCCAGGCGCGCAGGCGCTTCGGTCCTACGGCGGGCCACGGGCCTTCTGCTGGCATCGGCTCGACGCGGCCGTCCGGATACACCAGCTCGTCGCCGCGACGGCTGGGGTGTTGGCGATAAGTCAGTCCGTCCGCGCGCTCAATGGCCGGCAGACTGGCCGCGCCGCCGGCCACGTATCCGTGGCAGCAGCTCCGCACGCCGTTGGCCTGCAGCGGCCATACGAACGGTTCCACCGGCCCGGCGACCTTCGTGCTGCGGTCGATCGTGGCAGGCTGGTGCGGCAGGCGTTCGAGGGAGACGCGCCCCAGCTTGTGTAGCAGCTTGAGTGTTTCGACGCCGTCTTCGGTGAGGTATGCGCGCGCCTTGTGGCTCGCCAACATGGTCGCGACCAGGCCGCCCTGCTTGGCGTGCTGAACGAATTTCGGGGAGAAGTTCGTTCCGGCCTCGATGCCCATGTGCACCCGCACCTCTTCGAAGGTGACGCTCGTGGCTGGTGAGTCGCCGCCCAGCTCCCAGAGGGCGATGAGAAAGTTCATCCGGTTCGACGCGGCGTTGGGGATCCGGTCGCGCTTGTTTGGGCCGTTGCTGGGCATGGTGTACTCCCTTCGTGACGGCGTCAGGCCGCGTGGACCTGGTCGGCTTGGACCTGTTGGATGATGGAAAAGTCGAGCAACGCGCCCACGAGCTTTTGTCGCAGCGCACCCAACGTGCCGTCGTTGTTGATCTCGGCATCGGCGGCCAGGTCGAGCCACTCGCGCTCACTCACGTGGCTTCGGGTGTTCGCGGCCTCGGCGCGCTGCAGTCGGATCACGTGGCCACCGTGCTGGTGAATCCACGTGGACTCGCTGACGAAACGCACGTCAGGGATGAGCACCAAGTGGTGCCGGCCAAGGCGGCCGAACTGGCTCTCATCGGCGAAGATGGCCTGCTCCATGATGCGGACCCAGATGTCGCCGAAATGCCGACGGCCCCAGTCCGTGCCGAGCGTCTGCGCCAGCTCGCGGTAGCTTGCGCCGATGCCCGGCACCGGCAGTTCCTTCTTCGCCGGCTCGTGCATGTAGCTGTGAGGAATGATGGCGCTGAGCATCTCGCGCATCGGAAACGCGAACGCCCGAACGGTCACATCCATGTAGGGACGTGCCAGATCGGCCAGCATGCCGGCGGCCGTGTCCTTGCCCGCATAGGCGTGACCGGCCAGGCCGATCAGGAAGATGCGCTGCTTGGCGCGTGTGTGGTTGGCAGTCATGCGGATTCCTCCTGTTGATGGGGCTCGTCGTACCGACGGGGCGGAACGAGCGGCTCCAGGGCAGTCACTTCGCGCAGCAGCAATTCGCTGCCATCGCGGCCACGGTGCTTGATGCGCATGCCGTTCGCTTCGATGCGGACCATCGACCGAACGACGAGGTTGCGGGCCTTGCTGCCGGCTGCGACAGCGGCGCTCGGCCCGAATCCGAGTGAGAACTCCGCCTCCGTCGTGACGCCTGCGACGTCCACGATCGCGAAGACGATCCACTCGGGCTCAGTCACACCGGCGACGCCGCGGGGACGGCACCGGCTCTGGGCGGGCGAGAGCAGGCGCCCGATGAGGGTGACGGGGCTTCTCATGGCGGCCTCAGGCGATGCGGTGGAACTGAGGGTCGTTGGCAGCCACACGCACGCCGATGGCAGCGAGGCGGTGCTCGACGAGGGTGAGCTGAGCCCGAACGCGACCCAGCTCGGCGCGTTCGTGTGTGATCCGGCTCAGCAGGATCGGGTCGGCGGATCGACGCATGGAGCGCATGTACGACACGGCTTGCTCGTCCTGACGCAGCCCCGCATCCAGGCTGCGCGCGTCGGCGGCCAGCCGGTGATGACGATGGAGCAGCCAGGCGCGCCTGACCCACTCGATCGCCCGGGCAATCGCGCTCGTGTGGGTGCGGACCTCGTGGGGCTCGGTGAACACGTGCGATAGCCACGACGCGCCATGCGACACCGGCAGACGCGGAATGCGATTGGGCCGGCTCACGATGCATCCCCCTCTGCCGGCGTTGCCACTAGCTTCAGCTTCGCCACCCGGGTGGTGATGCTGCCGTCGTCGCCGACGATGCTTTCACGCTGGCGCACGTAGTAGGTGGCGATCACCGTCGGCAACGCGTTGGGCCGCAGGCGGATCGTCGCCTCGGCGAGGTCCTTCGTGTCGAGGCCGAGCGCGATCGCAAGGTCTCGGGCGAGGTTCTCCCCGGCGCTCACGACATCACCTCGGCGAAGTGTTCGTCGTTGGCGGCGGCCCGGCCGTTGGCGACGGTGCCGACGATGCCCGGGGCTCGCAGCGCGCGTGCGCTGCCTCCACGAAGCGCATCGCCGTACGTGGCTTGCGCGAGTGCCAACGCGGCACCAGTGCTGTCGGCCAGCATCTGCATCATCCGGCGCGAGCCGTCAGACAGGCGCAGAGAGAGGTGGATTGCCTTCATGAAGTCCTCCCGAAAATTCGGCGCGACCGCGCTGCGCGCGGCAGGGGTCAGGTCATGTGCGAAGGATTGAAGGACTCAAGCAATGAGCTTGAATCTGCGGACGGCGCGAGCCCGGTACTCGTAGCCCTTGCCGCCGTTGTACTGGTAGCCATCGTCGAAGCTCTGGTACCAGGCGTAGAGGGCCGAGTACTGCTCGCGAGTCCAGTACCAGTCGCGCTCGAACCGGTCCTTGGCATTGGCGTAGAGCAGGGCGCTCTCGACGCGGTTGGGCAGCTCGCCGCCGACGCCTTCCGCCCAGGCCATTGCCTCGGCCCAGGTCAGCTCCTGGCCGGGTTGGGCATTCAGCAGGACGAGCGCGAACAGGCCGCCATCGGGTGACGTCGTCACGCCGAAGTAGCGGCCAATGGAAACGGATTCGGGGTCAGCGGGCCATTCAGCGCCCAGGGCGGGCAGGCTCGCGAGAGTGATGGTGTCGGTCGACATGGGGCCTCCGTGGTGATGTGAAGGCAGTATAAGCATGCTTGTGGTTGTTATGCAAGCATACTTGTGTCGACTCGCGAGATCCTTTCCCCAACGCGGAGGGATGGATGAAGAAGATTGTTTTCTGCGGGGCTCTACTCGTCTCAACGGCGCAGGTCCACGCGGCTTGGCGCTACCAAGCTTGGGAGGATCCGATAGACGGCTCTAGGATGAGGCGGGCGGGCGTCGAGTCGACCGTAGCGGCTGACCCTGCGACCTTGGTGTTGCAGCGCGCCGAGGGCGGAGAGACGACCGTGATGATCACGATCAGGCGGGGCCAGTTCTGGTGCCCGCAACGATGCGACGTGAAAATGCGCTTCGACGACAAGTTGCCGCCGCTAACGGTTTCGGCGAGGCCCGCAGAGGATGGCTCGTCGGATGTGCTCTTCCTTGGTGGAGAGCGATTCGTGCTTGAAGAGCTACTTGCCGCGAAGCGCGTTCGCGTGGAGCTGCCGCTCTTTAGGGCGGGTCTTCGGATCTACACCTTTGAAGTCAAGGGGTTGCGTTGGGAGCTTCCGGCCCCGTCGGCGGTGTATTCATTGCCTGAGCAATCCAGTCCGCGGGAAGATTGGGGGGGAGAGTCCCGCCGATGACAATTACACATTGGTGTGGTCGATTGATGACCACTGGGGGTGAAGCACGCTGGGGGCGTGGCTGTTCGTTGAGGGCACGGGCGCTGGACATACGCATGCGGTCGAGCAGCCTTTGAGCTGCCTCCTTGTAATCGTCGGACATCAATATTCCTCCTTGGACCCCAATTCTTCGGGCCAGGTTACATATTGATGCGCGGATCACCGGTGCTTTCATGTCCTAAACCAAATCGCAGCCGCGAACCCTGCGAAAAAGACACAGGTACCAGCCGCAACTCTGAGTGCGCGCGCCCAACGGGGTCCGACCTCTACCCCTGGTGCAAAGATAACGCAGCGGACTGGATCGTTGATCTGGATCACGACGGTGCCTAGTGCTGTTGTTCCGGAACCGACCCGGATTTGATGTTCAGGTTGGCTCGCTCGACCAGCTTGTCCACTTCGTTGACGAAAAGCCCATAACGTTGACCGCGCTCGGCGGCGTCCATCGCCGTCGCGAGACTGCGCGCGACGTCGCGCCAGGTCGTCGGAGATACGGCTGCCATCTCGCCTTCGCCGGCAGCAAGCCACAGCGCACTTACGTCGAGGAGCGCCGCTGCCTTGACTGCATTCGCAGCCGTGAGGGCTTTGGTCTGCCCATTGATCACCAATCCGATGGCGGACTCGGACACCCCAAGCTTCTGCGCCAACCAGGCGCGACTCTTGTGCGCGTGCTTTAGCGCCACTTGCAGACGTTCTCCAAACATAGGAAGCAAGTCTGCTTGCGGTCGATATGAGCATGCTTGTATGTTGAACCTAAGCATGCTTATACTGCCGCCATGAAGAAGGCAGAAGGCATTGGGCTGCTGGGTGGTGTGGCAAGGGCGGCGATCGACATTGGAATTTCGGAGTCAGCAGTACGGCTGTGGCCGGACCCGCTAACACCGGCCATTCGCGATCGCGTGCAAGCGGCGCTGTACCGCCGCCAGCTTGCTGAGCAAGAGCGCAACGTGAGCGATGTGGATCGCTCGGTACGACGGCTCGTCGCATAGCCCGCGCGCAACGCAAACACGCAAATCATCAAGAGTCGTCGATTGGAGTGGTTGTGGCTGCTCATAGCCGCAGTGTCGGAACTCGTCGGTGGTTCGTAATCCTCAATCCGACTGGAGAAATCAAATGACCAAGCGTCTAGACCCAGTGCACCCGCAGGACGCGCTCTACGCAGCGGCGCGCATGTATCCGGGCGGTGTTAAAGCGTTGGCCATTGTGCGAGACGTCAGCACCGAGACCATGTATCAGAAGCTCGATCGTCAAAATCCGAAGAACCGAATCGGCTTCGACGATGAGCTGTTCAGCCTGCTCGACCAACTCCGCGCGGCCGGCGTTCCGCCTTGGGACGACGCAGTAGCGGCGTTGGCGCACCAGTGCGGCGGCGTGTACGTGCGCCTGCCTGATTCCTCGTCCGACATGGATGCCCCCGCGGCCAGTCTGGCCGTTTCGGCGATCCGGGAATTCAGCGAGCTGATGACCGAGTTCACGGCGGACGCTAACGCAGGCATCAACGATGCCGCGCTCGCACGGCTGGAGAAAGAGGGTAATGAGGCTCTGAGGGCCATCCAGCGCATGCTTAGTTGGGCCCGGCAGGAGCACGATCGCCGCCAGACTGAGCGGGCTTCCCTCAAGGCCGTCGCCTGACCGGATGCACGACAACTACCGCTCAGTGATCCACCAAATGGAAGCATTCGGCATCGAGTTCAACGCGCGGAAAGACCTCCCGCTGCAGATCGACTTGCCGAAGCGAAAGACGTGTGGGCTGAAAGGTAAGTTCTGGTATCGCCTGCACTCGTTCCAGCCTGACGCGGGCGGCAACTACATCGTCGGTTCGTTCGGCAGCTACAAGACGGGCGACTACGCCAAGGTCGAGGTGGACTGGAAGCCATTGAGCGAGGCGGAGTGGCGCCGGCTCAAGGCCGAGCGCGAAGCTGCCAAGCAGCGAGGAATCCGGGAGCGGGAGAAGGACGCCAGGCGTGCGGCAGCACGTGGAGCCGAGCTGTGGGCTGAAGCGGCGACGCAGGGCCAAAGCGCCTACCTGACTCGCAAACGCGTCGAGCCCGAGGCATGCCGGTTTCTCGACGACGGATCAATCGTCGTGCCGCTGATTCGATACGACCGACCGCGTGCGGACGCCTTTAGAGGTGTGCAGAGAATCTTCGGCGAGAAGCGGACGGATAAGCACTCCGGCGCCGAACTCCCAGACAAGACATTCAGCAAGGGCTTCGATCCGACAGGGGCGGCCTGCCGCCTTGGTCCCGTTCCCCCGGATGTACGAGTCCTTGCGGTGTGCGAGGGCTACGCCACGGGGCTGTCCATTCGAATGGCCACATCACGGCTGGTGCCGGTGTATGTGGCGCTCAACGCGGGGAACCTGGAGCACGTCGTTCCTATCCTGCTCGACCTCTTCCAGTCGGCACGCGTGCTGATCTGTGCCGACGACGACTGGCGCACGAGGAACTTCCAGACCAAGCAGCTCGAGAACGTTGGGCGCATCAAGGCGCTCAAGCTCTCGCGCAAGTACGACCGTGTCCACGTTGTCTCACCGGCCTTCGATCGAAGAAGCCGCGGCGACAAGGACACCGACTTCAATGACCTGCACGTCCGCGAAGGGCTTGCGGTCGTCACTGAGCAACTAATGCCTGTGCTCCGGGCATTGGGGCTCTTGGAGCAAAACCCATGAATGACCAGGGAGCAGAGAATGTCGTCCCACTACGCGGCGGCGCCGCTGGCGGAGATCCGCCTCCTTCCTCCAGCGGCGGTTCACCCGCGACTGGGGGGAAGGGTGCGCGCCCGAAGAAGAAGCTGGATTGGGGCTCGATTAATCGCCTGTTCAAAAGCTTCGTACTGATCTACCCCACCGACACGGTGTGGGACGAGGAAACGCGTTCCATCGTCAAGATCAACGCACTCCGACTGGCCTTCGGCAGCGATACCGTCAAGGTGTGGCTGGCCGACAAGGAGCGGCGCCGCATGGTGCACGTGGATAACCTGGTCTTTGAGCCGGGGCAGAATCTCGGGCCCGACTACATCAACCTCTTCGATGGGCTCCCGACGGAGCCGGAGGAAGGGGACTGCGCCGTCATGATTGAGCTGCTGCACTACCTGTGCAGCACCAGTGACGCGCCTGGTCTTGGGCCCGAGGAAATCGCGGACTGGGTGCTGCGATGGTGTGCACTCCCGCTGCAGCGGCCGGGCGCGAAGCTCGACACGGCGTTGGTCTTCCACGGGTCGCAAGGCACCGGCAAGAACCTGTTCTTCGACGTGCTCCGCGACCTGTACGGCGAGTATGGCGTCATGGTCGGACAGACCGAAATCGAGGACAAGTACAACACGTGGTTGTCGAGGCGCCTTCTCATCGTAGGCGACGAGGTCGTCAGCCGACAGGAGATGTACCACGCCAAGAATCGCTTGAAGTGGATCGTCACGCAGAAGACAAAGATCCCCATCCGTGCGATGCACCAGGACACACGCTGGGAGAGTAATCACGCGAACTTGGTGTTCCTGTCCAACGAGGCTCAGCCGCTAGCATTGGAGGACGGCGACCGGCGATACTGCGTAATCTATACGCCGACGAAGCATCTGGGCGACCTTTACCAGCGGGTGAGCGAGTTCCTCGACGCGGGCGGCGCAGCCAAGTTCCTGCACTTCCTGATCAACCTCGATCTGCAGGACTTCGGCGAGCACACGAAGCCACCATTGACCACGGCCAAGCAGACACTCATCGAGTTAGGGTTCAAGCCCGCCGAGCGCTTCATGCACGAGTGGATCTCGGGCTTCCTTCCCCTACCCATGCGGGTGTGTGGCGTTGAGCAGCTCTATCAAGCATTCCAGCGGTGGGCGCATCAGAACGGCGAGCGATACCCGCCCAAGCAGGCCGACTTCACTCAGCAGGCGCGCAAGTTCGTCGATGAGCGCATTGAGGTGAGCGCGGATGGCGTGCGCCAGGCACCACTCTTCGACTACAAGGTGATCCAGACCCGCGCCGGCCCCAGTTCCCCCAGGAAGGCCATGCGCTGCTGGATCCCGCGAGGCTGTCGACCTCCTGAGGGAACGACAGAGGGGGAGTGGGCCGGTAGCTCGATCGACTCGTTCCAGACGGTCGTTCGCAACTTCCTGCGTGCTGCGGACGGGGAAGATTCATGAGCCGTGTTTCGCCTGTTTCGTTGCCCGTTACGCCGCAAACCCGCGTGGTTACGCGAGTTACGCGGTTACGCGCACCTTCTACGTATGTGCGTGTGCGCATGCGTGAGACGCTTCAAACATGCATTCATGTATGCGCGACCACGCGTAACCGCGTAACTCACGTAACCACAACACATTTACGCGAAACAGGGGTCGTAACAGGTGAAACGGGGAAGGAGGAAAAGGGATGCTGAAGATCTCGACGGATTTCAGCAGCGTCACCCGCTCCATCGGGACGTTGATGAGCGACATCGAGCGTGAGGGAACGCGCCTTGGCATCAACCGGACACTGCAGCGGGCCAAGACGGAAGCCGCCCGAGCGATCACGTCAGAGTTCGCCATCAAGTCCAACGAGGCCAGGGCCCAGCTCAAGGTCACAAGCATCTCGCGCAAAGCTGGTGGGTTCGTGCTGCAGGGATCGCTGGAGGCATTCGGTCGGCGCGGTGGGCGCAGCTCACGCAACGTCATGCTGTTCGGTGCCAAGGCTGCACCGGGCCGCGAGCGCAAGCAGGTCCGCTTCTCCACGCCTCAGGGATGGCGCACGCGCACCGTGGCTGTTGGTGGTGGCGTGTCCGTGAAGATCAAGAAGACCGGACCGCGCAAGGTCATTGAGGGCGCGTTCATCGGCAACCGAGGGCGCACGGTCTTCATCCGAGAGGGCCAAGCACGCCTGCCGATCAAGGCTGTCGAGACGATTGATCTGCCTCAGATGTTCAACACGCAGACCGTCAACCGCCGTCTGCTCAAGCGCGTCGCCGAGATCCTCGACGTCGAGGTGCAGCGCGGCATCGCGCTGGCGACTGCGAGGTTCAGCCGTGGGTGAGGGCAGGGCCTCGGGCCTGCACCAGGTCAGGGCGGCCATGGGTCCTTCCCAGGGTCAAGGCTATACGGCGCGAAACGGCGCGAGATTTCTCTAGGCACAGGACGGGCGGATGGTTAAGGACATCGTTAAGTCTGGTGGTGGGATGGTTAAGCCGGCTGAGTACGCCCGCATGCGCAACGTCAGCGAGGCCGCCATCAGCAAGGCGGTCAGCGCGGGCAAGATCACCGTCGTCAATGGCCTCATCCATCCTGACTTGGCGGATGCCCAGTGGTACACGACGAGCCGCGCGGCCAAGGCTGCGGGCTTGGCCGGCGTTACCGCACCCACGCCGCCCGCGGCTTCCGTGATGGCGATGCCGACGCCTGAAGGGGATGGGAAGCGTCAGCGCGTTGACGACGAGTTGTGGAAGGAAATGAAGCGCGACGATGCCCGTCGTGCGAAGGCGGAGGCGGACAAGGCCGAGATGCAGGCCGCCCAGATGGCCGGGCGTCTGCTGGAGGCTGACGGCTTCCTCCAGGCACTGACGGACGTCGCGGCGGCGCTGGGCGCGGCCTTGGAGCGCGTGCCAGACAAGCTGTCCGAACGCTTGGCCGCGCAGTCAAGCGCGATTGACTGTCACCGGCTGCTGTCCCAAGAGTTGCTCACGGTCCGCGAGGACGTGGTGAAGGCGCTGGAGCGCATGGCCGCCGACGTGGGCCGGCTGCGCGGAGATGAGATGCCGGAGGCTGCCTGATGCTGCTGCGCCGAGGGCCCGTCATGTACCGAGTCTCGGACGGCTACGCCGGGGGGATGGGAGCCTTCGCGGCGGGCCTGCGGCCAGCACCGAAGATGGACGTTGACGAATGGGCCGACAAGCATCGTCGCCTGCCGACGAAGGGCGCTAGCGAGCCAGGGCAGTGGCGCACCGATCGGATTCCGTTTCTGAGGGAGCTCATGCGCGAGCTGTCGCCCAGCTCGCCAACGCAGCGCGTGGTCTTCATCAAGTCGGCGCAGACCGGTGGTACGGAGGTGTTGCTCAACGCGGTCGGCCATGCCGTCGACACCATGAAGCAGCCGGTGATGCTGGTGCAACCGACGATCGATCTCGCCGAGCGCTTCAGCAAGCAGCGCCTGGCCGCCATGATCGAGGACTGCCACAGCCTGCGACAGAAGATTGCGCCGAGCCGCAGTCGTGACAGCGGCAACACCACGCTGACGAAGGAATGGCCTGGGGGCGTGCTGGTCATCAGCGGTGCCAACAGCGCTGCATCCTTGCGCAGCATGCCGGTGGCGAAGCTGCTGTTGGACGAGGTCGACGCCTACCCGAAGGATCTGGACGGCGAAGGCGATCCGATTGAGCTGGTGGAGGCTCGTACACGAACGTTCCCACGTCGCAAGATCGGGCTGATCAGCACGCCGACGATCAAGAGCCTTTCGGCGATCTACAAGGAGTGGCTCGCGTCGGACATGCGCCGGTATCACGTGCCGTGCCCGCATTGCCAGCACCTGCAGGTCTTGAAGTGGGAGCGGCTGCAGTGGCCCGACGGGGAACCGGACCAGGCGTTGTACCGTTGCGAGGCGTGCGATCAACCCATCCCGGAGCACGCAAAGACGGACATGCTGGAACGCGGTGTCTGGATCGCCGGCTTGCCCGGTGCCAAGGTGGCAGGATTTCACATCAACGCGCTGTACACGCCGATCGGGCTGGGGCTGTCGTGGGTGGAGATGGCCACGAAGTGGGAGACGATCAAGCGGATTCCGGAGAAAGTGAAGACCTTCGTCAACACGCTGCTGGGTGAATGCTTCGACGACCCAAACGAAAAGCTCGATGCGGAGGAGCTGCGTCAGCGCGCCGAGCCGCACAAGGTCCGAGACATCCCGCCCGGTTGCCTTCTCCTCACGGGCGGCGTGGATGTGCAGAAGCGCTACTTCGCCGTGCAGGTCTGGGGCTTTGGCGCCAACAGCCAGGCGTGGCCCGTGGACTACGTCGAGATCCCGGCCGATCCGACCCGCCCGGAGGAATGGAAAAAGATCGACGACTACATGGCCCAGACCTTCGTCAACAGCGCCGGGCAAAGCATGCGGGTGCACTGCTACGCGGTCGACAGCGGCTTCCTGACCGACGACGTTCTGAACTTCGTGCGTACCCGCCGCGGCCGTGCGATTGCGATCAAGGGGGCGAGCACGCCCAACCGACCAATCATTGGTCGCAGCAATCCGGTGGACTTCACCTGGCACGGCAAGGTCATCAAGAAGGGTGCGGAGATCTACAGCGTCGGCGTGGACACCGCCAAGCACATGCTCTTCGCCCGGCTCGCCGCCGACCGCGAGCGACTTGCGCATGAGCGGCTGATCCACTTCCCGAGCGGGCTGGACGAGTCGTACTACAGCCAGCTCACGGCAGAGATCTGGGACCCCAACAAGCGCCGTTGGGTGAAGACGCAGCCTCGCAACGAAGCCCTGGACACGGCGGTGTACTGCATCGCCGCCGCCTACCAACCCGCCGTCCGCGTCCAGGCATGGAAAGAGCCTCAGTGGGCCAAGCTGCGCTCTGTCCTTGAGCCTCTTGGGCAAGACCTGTTCGGGCACATCGGCGCGGATCCGGCGAACGATGAGCCGCATCAAGAGCAGCAAGTCGTCGCGTCCCCGGAGCCAGCGCCAGCGGCGGAGCCTCGTGCTGATGTTCCGGCGCCAGCCACGGCCCAGACGCACTTCAAGACGTTGATCGCGCAACGCCGCCGCCGCTGATGTCTGAGTCCGCCGATACCCTCACCATCATCCTCTCCACCGTACGCGAAAGTATGGAGCGCGCGGGCGTTGCCAACGATCCGTCCTTCGATGACGCGATGGCTGAGGCGGAACTGCGGGCCAGACGGATCCTCGGAGGCGCCCGGCATTACATTCAGCGACTTCCGATGCTTGAGGCGCTCGTCGCCGTCGAGCTGTTGCCCGCCAACCTGACCGTTGAGCAGATGGTGCAACGGACCGGCCTCAGCAAAACCACCGTCAGACGCATGCTGGCGGAGAGCCGACGGCGCAGGGCCAAGGACGCGGCAAACACATAGGTAAAAAGAAAATAGCAGGCCGCACCATTTTTTGCCCTATTTCTGGTGCTCCCGGATTTCAAAGTCCGGGCCATGTTCCCCGCCGCCACGATCCCCACCAGCCTGAACGCAGGCGACACGCTCAGCGCGTCGCTGGGTGACAGCCTCTTCAGCGCCGACGAGGGTTGGGGTGCCACGCTGCGCGTCATCGGTGGCGGCCAGAACCTCGGCGTTGCAGGGACCGCCAACGGCGACGGTTGGGAGTTCACGGTTCCAGCCGCCACGACGGCCGGCTGGGCGGTTGGCAGCTACTCCCTCGTCGCGGTGTTCACCAAGGGCGCGGAACGGCAGAGTTCGCCATTGGGGGTGTTGTCGCTCAAGCCGGACCCCGCTGCTGGCGGGACCACGGCCCTGGACCTGCGCACGCCCGCGCGCCAGGCGCTGGATGCGCTGCAGAAAGCCTACCTTGACCACGTGAGCGGCGGCAGTGCGCTGCTGCAGAGCTACACGGTCGGAACGCGGTCCTTCACGTTCCAGAGCGTGGCCGACCTCATTGGCGCGATCGAGCAGCTCAAGCGCGAGGTCCGTTCCGAAGAACTCGCCGCCGGGAACGGACTTGGCGGGCGCGTGCTGGTGAGGATGTGATGGGCACGCTCAACCGCATCCTCGGCGCGATCGGCCTGGTCACCAAGGGCGAGGCGCGTCAGTCGGCATTCAATGCCCATCGGCTCGCGCGTGTGCAGGCGAGCGGCACGATCCGGCACCTGCAGGCATCCCTGGAATCGCACATCACCACGCAGTGGCAGGGCGCGCCAGAGCACCTGAATGTGTACATCGCCGCGGGCCTGATGAAGGCTCGCGGTCGCAGCCGGGCGGCATCGGTCAACCTCGACCACGCGCGCCGCTTCGTGCGCCAGTGCCACACCAACATCCTGGGCCCTAACGGGGTGATGTTCCAGGCGCAGTTCGGCAAGCCTGGTGGTGGGCTGCACAACAGCGTCAACGAGGCCATCGAAAAGGCACGGGCGCGGTGGGCCAAGATCGGCGTCTGCGACGTCACAGGGAAGTACTCCTGGCGCGATATCGAGCGGCTTTGCCTGGGGCACCTCGTCGTCGACGGTGAGTTCCTTCTGCGGCATGTCGAAGGAGCCGGACCGCATCGTTACCAGGTGCAGGTCATCGATCCCGCGCTGCTGGATATGGATCTGCATATCGACCTGGCCGGCGGCGCCCGCATCCGCATGGGTGTGGAAATGGATTCCGACGGCAGGATCCTCGCGTACCACATCAAGCGCGACCCCGCGGGCTCTCCGGACGGCTACGGCTATGGGCGCCACTCGCGTGTCCCGGCTGACGAGATCATCCACGGCTTCATCCCCGAGCAGTCGAATCAGATTCGCGGCATTCCGTGGATGAACAGTGCGTTGGAGCGCCTGTATCAGCTCGGCGATTTCGAACGGTCGGCGCTGGCGGCATCGCGCAATGCGGCTAAGCGCGCCGGCTTCTTCAAGTCCATGGACGGCGCTCCGCCGCCCGGGTTTGCGGAGACCGAAAAGGACGGCGAGGGATCGGCGGCGTATGCGCCAACGCAGGAGGGCCAGTTCGACACGATCCCGAACGGGTACGACTTCGTCCAGTTCAAGAGCGACTACCCGCATGTGAGCCATGGCGAGTTCGCCAAGGTGGTGCTGCGTGGCGCGGCCTCGGGCCTGGGGGTGAGCTACACGACCTTCGGAAACGACCTGGAGTCGGTGAACTACAGCTCCGCTCGGGTGGGCATCTTCGAAGAGCGCGAGGTGTGGAAGGAGCTGCAGGCGTGGCTTGTCGAGCACCTGCATGAACGCGTCGACGCGCGCTGGCTGCGCATGGCCATGGTCGCCGAGCCGCTGCTGTACGGGCTGAACCCGGCCAAGTTGGCTGACTACACCGAATCGTTGCAGCGCCAGCCTCGCCGTTGGCCAGCGATCGACCCCCTCAAGGAGGCGCAGGCGGATGACCTGCGTCTGCGAAACAAGACGACCAGCCGCACGCGCGTCCTCGCTCGCGAGGGTGAAAGCCTCGACGACCTGGTGCTGGAGATCGAGCGCGAGAACGAACTGCTCGGCGCCCTTGAGCCGTCTGCCTCTACCGCGCCGCCGGCCGCTGAGGACGACGAAGACGAAACGAAGCCTGCCCGCGCGCTGCGCGTGGTCGCAGCCCGATCCGTGGAGAACGCTCTATGACCGAAGTCGACACCAAGACCCTGTCCGCCGCCGATCTCAATCGCGAGTTGGTGCCACGCGTTGCGAGTTTCGTACGCGAGTCCATCAACGCTGAAGAGCGCACGTGTGAGTTGGCATTCAGTTCCGAACTTCCCTACGAGCGCTGGTTCGGCATCGAGATCCTCGACCACAGCTCCGGCGCGGTGGACATGAGCCGTCTGCGCGATGGCGCGGCACTACTCGTCGGACATCGCTCGGACGATCAGGTGGGCGTCGTGGAATCCGCGTCGATCGATGCAGACCGTCGTGGACGCGCGGTCGTGCGGTTCGGGCGCAGCACGCGCGCTGAAGAGATCTGGCAGGACGTCCAGGACGGCATCCGCCGACTCGTGTCCGTCGGCTATCGGATCAACGAAGCCGTGCTGGAGAAGCGCGACACGAAGACCGGCATCGATACCTACCGCATCACCTCGTGGATGCCCTACGAAATCTCGCTCGTCGCGGTGCCCGCCGATCCCACGGTCGGCGTGGGCCGCGCGGCAGGCGAGCGCCCCCCCGTCCCTCAAGCCAAGGAGAAACCTGTGGACGAACTGGAAACCCAACCGCCTGCCGCCAACCGTACCCAGGCGCAGCCCCCCGTCAACATTCAAGCCATCGAATCGGCGGCGCAGACCGCCGAGCGTGAGCGCTCGCGGGGCATCAACGCCCTGGGCGAGCAGCACGGCATGGCCGAACTCGCCCGCGCTGCCGTCGACAACGGCACGTCGCTGGACGCATTCCGGCAGACCGTGCTCGACAAGCTACAGGAGGCGCGCAAGCTGCGCCCGGCGGAGTCCGCCGAGATCGGCATGTCCAGGAGCGATCTCGCCAAGTTCAGCGTGCGCAAGCTGATGCTCGCGCTGGCCTACGGTCACCAGGACCGCAGCTTGATCGAGGGCGCGGCGTTCGAGATCGATGCCAGCAATGCGGCTCGCAAGCTGCGTCCGATCGAGGACACCATGCCGTCCGCGAAGGAGCGTGCCGGTGGCTACACCATCCCGGTGGACGTGCTGCGCGCTCCGATGGGCACTTCCAATGCGCAGGATGCTGCGCGCCAGGCGCTGGCGCAGATGCTGCGCGACCTGACCGTCGGCACTCCCACTGCCGGCGGCAACCTGGTGGCGACCGATCTTCTGTCGAGCGACTTCATCACGCTGCTGCGCAACCGGCTCGTGCTGGGTTCCATGGGTGCGCGGGTCATGACCGACCTCAACGGCAACATCGCGATCCCCAGCCAGACCGGCGGCGCCTCTACCTTCTGGGTCACGGAAGGCAACCCGGTCACCGAGAGCCAAGCCACGTTTGGCCAGGTGGCAATGACGCCCAAGACGGTGGGCATGTTCACCGACTACAGCCGGCGCCTGCTGCTGCAGTCGAGCATCGACATTGAGATGCTGGTTCGCATGGACTTGGTCAACGGCATCGCCGTCGAAGTCGACCGCGTCGGCATCGCCGGTTCGGGCTCTGGCGGTCAGCCCACCGGCGTGCTGAACACCGCCGGCATCGGTGCGGTGGTGGGCGGCACGAACGGCGCTGCTCCGACGCTGGACCACATCGTGGATCTGGAGAGCGCGGTCGCCAACGTCAATGCCGACGTCGGGTCGCTGGGCTACGTGACCAACACGAAGGTGCGGGGCAAGCTGAAGAAGACGCAGCAGTTCACCGGCACGAACGGCCTCCCGCTGTGGACCGGCAACGAGCTCAACGGCTATCGCGCGGGCGTGACCAACAACGTGCCCAGCAACCTGACCAAGGGCACCAGCTCGGGCGTCTGCTCGGCGCTGGCCTACGGCAACTGGGCCGACCTGTTGATCGGCCTGTGGTCCGGCATCGACCTGATCCTGGATCCCTACACCGGCGCCACGGCCGGCACGCGTCGCGTCGTCGCCCTGCAGGACCTGGACATCGCCGTCCGCCGGGCCGCCAGCTTCTCCGCCATGGTGGATGCGCTGACGACCTGACCCCGAGCGTCGCCTCCCCGCTGCCTCGATCTCTGCGAGGCAGCGGGCCCGAAACGAAACCTTGAGCCCAATCCCATGAAAGTCCTGATCATCGAACCCACGTTCATCCCGCACTCGACCGAACCGGAGCTGGGCCCTCAGCTCCTGGAGCAGGGGACGACGCCCGACGTCGACAAGGACACGGCGCGCAAGCTCGTGGACGCGCAGAAGGCGCTGTACACGGCCAAGACCGACGACCCGTACAAGGGCCAACGCACGGCGGAAAAGGAGCTGATCGACGCCGCCGCGAAGGCTCGCACGGAGAAAGCCAAGGCCGACAAGGTCGCCGCCAAGAGCGCGGAAGAAGCGCCGCAGTAAGGGCAACGCCGTGCTGCCGGACTTCATCGCCCAAGACCTCGCCGTGGCCTATGCGGGCCCTGGTGCGGTGGACTGCGCCTTGAGCGCAGCCGCGGGCGGTGCCGCGCAGCCCGCGCGCGGATTCTTCGATGCGCCCGGATCGATCGTGGATGGACTGATCCTCTCCGATCCTGCCTTGCGCGTTTCGGCGTCGACGTGGCCGGCAGCCCGTGATGGAGACAGCGTCATGGTCGGTGCCGTCGCATACAAGGTCCGAGCCGTCGTGCCGCTCGACGATGGGGCGGAGAAGCGCCTCGAACTCGCGAGGGCGTGACCATGCTGGCCGCTGCACAAGTCATCGCGCATCAAGTCGATTGTTTGCTCGGCTTGCCACTCACCGCCGACCGGGTCTTCAACTCGCGGGCTTGGCCCATCAGCGAACAGGACCTGCCGGCGTGGAACGTCCTGGCCGGCCCTGAAGACGTGGAGATGGCGTCCGTCGACGATGACGTCCTCAATCAGCACCAGCTCACGGTGTACCTGCGCGGGTACGTGAAGTCCGTCGACAACCTGGACGACGAACTGCATGCGCTGACCGCCCAGGGCCTGGCTGCCGTCTTCCAGGCGCCGCTGCTCTACCACCTGACGCTTCAGGGCATCGATCGGGATCTCGTCCAGGAGGGCGGGACCGACTGCGGCGTCGTCGTGATCACTGTTCGCGCCACCTATCACGTGCGGGCCAGCGAGCCCGAAACCCTGCTTTGAACCTCCGGAGGATCTGACCATGACCATCACTCTTTCCACCAGGTCGCAGTTCGCGATCGCGACCACGTACGGCCCGTCCGTCAACATGACGGCCATCTCCAACGCCGCCGAGGCGGTCGCCACGCTTGCCGCCGGCCATGCGGTGGTCGTGGGCGACATCCTGGAAGTGACCAGCGGCTGGGGTCTGCTGTCCGAGCGCCTTGTGCGCGTGAAGACCGTCGCGACGAACGACATCACGTTCGAGAAAATCGACACGCAGGACGTCACGAAGTTCCCGGCCGGCAGCGGCATCGGAAGCATCCGGCGCATCACCGCGTGGACCCCCTTCACTCAGGTGCAAGGCGTGGCAACTCAGAAGGGTGCGCTGGAGTTCGCCGACACCACAACGATGGACGACAACGTGCGCAAGCAAAAGCCCACCGTCCGTGGGGCCTCGTCGCTCACGCTGACGATCTTCGACGACCCGAACCTGGCCTGGTATGCGCCGGCGGTCGCCGCGGCGGATTCGAGCCTCGCGACGGGACTGCGCGTGGTCTACCCGAACAACTCCAAGCAGTTCAGCAACGGCTACTTCTCCGTGCAGGAAACGCCGGACATGCAGCCCAACGCGCCACTGACGGTGGACGTGGACTTCAACAACGCGGCCCGGTCGACCCGCTACGCGAGCTGATCGCCATGGATCTCGATCAGATTCAACGAATCGCGCGTGCTTCGCGAGAGTTCAGCGACACCCACGAAGGCGTCACGGTGACCATCCGGATTCCCACGCGACATGAGGTGCGCGTGGCACTGCTGCAGAGCACCGCCAGCACGCCGGAAGCGAAGCTGCTGGATGCTCAGCGCACGCTGCTGCTGGCCGCCGTGGTGGCCTGGTCTGGCGTGGTGGTGCGCCACCTCGTCCCTGACGTGGCTGACGACACGCTTGTCGACCACGAACCGCTGGCAGTGCAGATCCTGCTCGACGCCCAGCCGCAGTGGACGGATCGGTGGCAGGACCTGCTCGTCGCCAGGATGGCAGAGCGTCGCCGCGTGGAGGAGACGGCGGAAAAAAAATCCGTGAGCGCATCGCATGGAGCGAAGCCCAAGCAGATGCGCAGTCGGGCGGCGGCTCGGAGTTTGCGGACGTCATAGGCGACGCGGAGCCGCTGTGCCGGCACGGCGAGCAAGCCCTTCATTGCTGGAACTGGTGCGCTGGCTGGGCCCCCACCTCCTGGCCCACGTACGGATCGCTCTACGCGGTCGACGACTGGACCCTGGTGATCGAACTGATGCAGGTGATTCGAGATGGCCAACGAAGCAAAAATCGTAGTAACGGCTGAAGACCGCGCCCGCAAAGTCCTGGAGGGTGTTCAGAACTCGCTCGGACAGGTGAGTCAAAAGGGCGAGTCGCTCAACGCAGCCTTCGCGCGCCTGGGTCCGCTCTTTGGCAGCGCGTTTGCAGCCACCACGTTCACGGCTTTCATCAAGTCGACGGCACAAAGCATTGATGCGCTGAACGACGTAAAGGACATCACTGGCTCGACCATTGAGAACATCAGTGCGCTGCAAGACACAGCGGTTCGAACCGGCGGATCGTTGGAGACGGTGACAACCAGCTTGGTCAAGCTGAACCAAGTTCTAGGCGAGGCAGACCCTGGCAGCGACAAGGCCAAGGTCCTGCAGGCGATCGGACTCAGCGCGAAGGAGCTTCGTGCGCTCGATCCCGCTGACGCTCTGGAGAAGGTTGCGCGTGCGCTGGCGACATTCTCGGACGATGGGAACAAGGCACGAGTGACGCAAGAGCTGTTTGGGAGATCGCTGCGTGAAGTGGCGCCGTTCCTGAATGACCTGGCGGAGAAGGGCAAGAAGAACGCCACGGTCACGGATGAACAAGCCAAGGCGGCCGAGGACTTCAACAAGCAGCTGTCGGCACTGGATGCAAACAGTCAGCGGCTTGCGCGCACGATCGGGAGCGAAGTGCTTCCGCAGCTCAATGCGCTGTTCGATCGCGTGAACAAGCGCGGGGTTGGCGGCAGCATTTTGGACGCCCTCGGCTTCGGCGAGTCATTCGACAAGAAGCGCGAGTTGGCTGGTGTGGCAAGCGAGGTCGTCAAGCTCGACACCTACCTCAAGAGGCTGAAGGCAGATCAAGCTGGCGGAATCGGATTCTTCGGCAAGCCGGAGAAAGTTGCCGCCGAGATCGAAAAAATAACGACGGAGCTTGAGGTCGCGAAGGCCAAGTTCCGTGAAGCAGACACCGAATACAAGAGGTTCGCCGCCGGGGTAAGCGGTGAGGACTATTCGAACGAGGGCCGCGGCAAGGCAAAACCGTCGGTTGGCGTGCTCCCGGCCAAGACACCGACTCCGAAGCGCGAAGAGATCGACGGAGCTTCCCAGGCTCTTGCGGGCTACGTGCAGCAACTGCAAAGCCAACTCACCACGGAACAGGAGCTGACAGCGGTCGAGCAGGCGCGACTCTTCTTAAAGAGCCTTGGCACCACTGGCGAGATCGAGCAGGTCCGAGAGTTGGTGCTGGAGATGGCAAAAAAGGTGACTGTCGCAAAGCAGGACCAGGCGATCACCGAAGACAACATTCGAATCGAGAAAGAACGGGCGGCTGAACTCAAATCCTTGACGGAACAGTTGGAGGAGTTTTCGGGTCGCGCCGAAGAGGCTCGGAAGATCAAGCTGACTAACCTTCTGGAGTCGCAGATCGCCAGCGGAAACTTCAACTACACGAAAGAGGAATTGGAGCGAATCGTCAAGAGCATTGCCGGCATCAAGGAGGTGGCAGGCAAGGAGCTAAGCGAGATGGGAGAGTTCGCCAAGCAGGCAGCTCGAACGATTCAGAGCGAGCTGGGAGAGAACCTTGAGCAGGTCCTCGACGGCCACTTCAACGGCATCCTGAATTCGTGGGGCAATCTCATCAAGAAGATGGCGGCTCAGGCGCTCTCCGCGCAGCTCGGCAAGACCCTCTTCGGAGACTATGACAAGACCGGCAGCGTCGGTGGACTCTTCGGTCAGGGGCTCAGCTACCTCGGTCAGTACTTCGGCGGGGCGTCGCCAAGCGCCAAGGGGAATGCCTTCGATCCCAACGGTGTGATCACCGCGTTCGCCGCTGGCGGCGTCTTCAATTCTCCGACGGCTTTCAGCTTCGGCGGCGGCCAACTCGGCGTGATGGGTGAAGCCGGCCCGGAGGCCGTGATGCCGCTGCATCGCGGTCCCGACGGAAAGCTTGGCGTCGCCGCGGCCGGAGCACAGCAGGCGGCCCCGACGATCGTGTTCAACATCGCCGCAGGCGTGACGCGCAACGAGCTGATGTCGCTCATTCCCCGCATCAAGGAGGAGATCCTGTCGGAAGGGCAGGCGCGCCAGCAGCGCAAGAACAAGCTCTGGGGTGACGACTGATGGCGACGGAAGACCATCCGACTTGGCTCAAGCCTCAGTCCATGGTGTGGACGAGCAAGAAGCGCGGTATCCAGTCGCGCAGCCCCACGACCGGATCTGTGGAGGCCATCGAGTTTCCCGCCGAGCGGTGGCAGGTCAGCGTGACCTATCCCGCTCGATTGAAGAACGATGGCGGCCCTGCCGAGGCGTTCTTCGCACGCATGGTCGGCGGCGTCGAGCGGCTGCGCGTGTACAACTTCGTGCGCCCGGTGCCTCGCGGAACGATGCGCGGCTCACCGACGCTCAACGCTGCCATCGCGCGCGGTGATCGGCAGATCGCCATCGCTACCACCGGCACCCTTGAGGCCGGCGACTTCTTCAAGGTCGGGAACCAACTGCACCAAGCGTTCAAGTCCGCTCAGCCCTCAGGCGGCGTGCTCACCGTTGAGACGGTTCATCGGGTGCGCCAGGCGGCGGCGGCGGGAACCGCGGTCCTGTGGGATCGGCCTACAGCACTCTTCATCATTCCCGCGGACGCCAGTAGCGTGTCCTATGCGCCCGGCGTCATGGACGCGTTCTCTCACGAGCTGGATGAGGTGTACGCGTGAGCGGGCGTGACCTGACCCCAGAGGCTATCGCCCTACTTGGCAACCGACTGGGTGCGGCCGTCTTCCTGGAGATGCTGCTGGACGTGCCGTTGTACCTCTCTAATGCCGAGGTGCCGATCGACTTCGGCGGCCACACGTGGCTGGGCGTCAGTCAACTCCAGATCAAGGCCGTCGCCGAGGGCTCCAGTCAAGCGGAGAAGCTGCAGTTCTCGCTGCCTGCGGTGCCCAACGAATACCTCGGGCTCGCGCTGTCGACGGAAATCAGGGGCAAGCGCGTGAACATGTACATGGGGATCATGCATCCCGACACGATGGCCCTCGTACAGATGCTTCCCCTGTGGGGGGGGCAGCTCGATCAGATGCCGGTGAGCTACGGGCCCGAGACGGCTTCGATCGCAGCGACAGCCGAGCACCGCGCGGTCTCGTACGCGAGACCCAAACCCTTGCGCTATACAGACGCCGATCAGCGCAGGCTGTACCCCGGCGATCGGTGCCTCGAATACCTCATTGATCAGAGTCAGAAGGAAGACACGTGGCCGAGTCGCGAATGGTTCAAGCGGTGACCGTGCAGCGTTTTCGCGATTGGCAGAGCCGCATCGCCGCCTTCGTTCAGTCGCGCGAGAGGGCGCCCTTTGCCTGGGGCGACCATGACTGCGCGCTGTTCGTGTGCGACGCCATCAAGGAAATATCCGGCCACGACCCGGCCTCCGATGTGCGGGGATACAAGAACGAGCGCGGGGCGGCTCGCGTGGTGAAGAAGCTCGGCGGCATGCGAACCATTGGCGCAAGTCGGTTCGGCATGGAGATCCATCCGATGCAGGCACAGGTGGGTGATGTCGGACTAATCGAGATCGATGGCAGGGAATCGTTCGCGCTGTGCGGCGGCGCCGTGTGGCTGGCGCCCGGCCTGAATGGATTGGAGCGCCTCGGCATCAATGTGGCGGTCATGGCCTGGAGGTGCTTCTAATGCCGCCGGTCATCATTGCTGCTATTGCGCTCTACGCGGGGGCAATCACGCTCGCGTCGTTCATCCTGGTGACCGTGGCCTACGGCATCAGCCAGTATCAGGCGAGCAGGGCGCGCCGGAAGGGGCGCGACGCATACAACGCGGCACTGCAGGACCGCCTGGTCATGACGGCCACAGTCGACCAGCCGCGCACGCGTTGCTATGGGCGTGTGCGGAACGTCGATGGCATCGTGTTCAAGGCGACGTGGGGAGACAAGAAGCAGTTCTACACGCTCGTCATCGCCCTTTGTGGGCACGAGATCGATGGGGTCGAGACGGTGATGTTCGTGGACACCGAATTGACCCTCGACGGGTTAGGCCAGGTGGTGACCGAGCCATGGCGAGTGGACGTCTCCAACACCTTCACACAGCCTGTTGGAATTGGTGTCACGAGTGTTGCGCTGCCAGACATTCCCATCGCGGGGTCGGTGTGGGCGATGGCGGAGACCTCCGACGGGGATGAACAGATCTCCGTGACCGTGGCGGGGGCCGTCGTTACCTTCCCGCCCGGCTCCGAGGTGAATCCGCGGCGGGTGGTCTACCAAGTCTCGGAGGCGAAGTCTCGGGCAGTGGTGACCGTATACAACGGCGGCAGCGGTCAGGATCTGTCCGCTGCCCTCGCCACACGCTTCCCGGACCTGATCGTTCCAGGTGCCCATCGGTTCGCCGGCATGGCCTGCCTGTTGGTGGAATTGGCGTACGACCAGGATGCATTCCCCAACGGAGTTCCCAACCCGATCACGGCGGTCTTCCGTGGCGCGAGGATCTTCGACCCGCGAACTGGCGTCACGGCCTGGAGCGAGAACAACGCCCTCATCGCACGCGACTGGTCGCTGTATGCGAACGGTGGCGGATGCGACCCTTCGGACCTGGTCGCGGGGGACTTCATTGCCGCAGCGAATGCCTGCGATGTCGTACACGCCTTCAAGAGCGTGAATGGCGACGGTGAAGAGGTGATCACGAACCGGCCAATGTACACGTGCGGCATCGTGTGCAGCACCGAGGCCAACCCGCTGGAAACGCTTTCCGCGATCTGTGAATCCATGGCTGGGGACTTCGCTTGGCCGGGCGGCCTGCTATCCATCCGAGCAGGCGCCTACTCGCTTCCGGTGGGCACGATCACTGGAGACTGGTTGAGCGATAAAGCGTCCATCGACATCGTCAAGGACGCCGCACGGGCAGACCTGGTCAACGTGATCACTCCGAGCATCGCCAACGCTGCAAATCGGTACATCATCGCGCCGATTCCGCGTGTTGCGGCGGATGCGTACATCGCGGTTGACGGCGAGGAGTATCCCGAGGAGATGCCGTTCGAGGGCGTCACGGACTCGGATCATGCCGCGCACGTCGCGAGCGTCATGCTCAAGGATGCTCGGGCGGCCAAGACCTACACGTTGCCCTGCAACCTGCGTGGTCTGCAAGTGAAAGTCGGACAGAACTGGACGGTGAACATTCCCGAGATCGGTCTCTCGAATGAGCCGATGCGATGCATCGGGTGGGAGTTGGACTTCGAGAAGTCCTGCTGCTTCCTGAGCATGAAGGCCACCAACGCGGAGATCTTCGATCCGGACGCGGAGTTCAAGCGCGACGACGCGCTGCCCAACTCCTCGTTGCCCAGCCCGTTCATCGTTCCGGCGGTCACGGGGCTCGTCATCCAGAGCGGAACGTCGCACCTCTTCGTCCAGTCCGACGGGACTGTCGTCTCGCGTGTTCTTGTTTCGTGGACTCAGGCGGCTGACGAAGCGGTTCAGAACGGTGGCGCCGTGGATATCCGCTACGGCACGCTCGACAAGGTGCCGGAGGACTGGCAGGTCGCGACGGTGCCGGGCATCGATACGCAGGTCTACCTCACTGGTCTGGAGGACGGTCGCATCTACGGCTTCACCGTCCGGTTCCGCAACAAGCTGGTGGGCGGCAAGTGGGGCTTGGTGAAGATTCACCAGGTGCTCGGCAAGTCGCAGCCGCCGGCAGCGGTGACCGGTCTCGCCGCGACTCGTGTGCTCGGCGCCCTGGTGCTCACCCGAACGCCCACGACGGAAGCGGACTGGGCCGACACGATCTACGAGTACAGCACCAACGGAGGGGCTTCGTACAACCTGATCCAGGCGGTCGCCGACAGGTCGGGTGCGACCTGGAACAACCCGGTGATTGGGGCGCTTCGCATCCGAGCGCGTGATGTCGACACCAGCAACAACGTCGGGACTGCGTCCACCGTCGATTTCACCGTGACACCTGACAACGTCGGCGGCCCCAGCTCAACGCTCGCGATCAAGATCAACGTCAACGACTTCGCCGGCACCACGAACTACAGCGAAGCCTATATCCATGGCCGTGATGCTGCGGGCGCGCCCGCCGACATCAACGGAACGATTCTTCTCAATGGCGAGTCGGTGAACGTACCCAAGGGTAGCCTGGTCACTGGTCAGGGGCCTGTGTCGGCATTCATTGTCTGGGACCGCGCGGGTCTGGGCTTCAGCACGACCATCCCAGACTTTCGGCCATGGGCAATGGCCCGCAAGGTGAACGGTGGCTGGCAATATGACAACAACAGCGGGTGGGTGGCGTTCACGCCGACGGCGGCGCACTACGTCATTGGCCTGATCCAGACGGGAGGCCCCGACACCGGCGCGCCTGGATCGCCACCCGGGATTCTCAGCGCCACGATGCTCAGCTCGGCCTGGGTGCCGGACGTCATCGCGGCGCTGGGTACGACTGCCGACTGGGTCGGGGTGGCGAATCGCCCGAAGACTTTCGTTGTGCGGTCGCGTGGGCTGTGGTCCGTCACGACTGACGCGCCATCAGGCTTCGGATCCGGGATCTACGACGGAGACACGGGAACTCAAATGCCCGGCGCATCTGCTGCGAGGTCATATCGGGCCCAGGTTTACGACCGTGCGGGTGTGCTGCAGTTCAATGCCGCCTATGACGTATACGCTAGCTCCGCAAATGCGAACGCCATGGCAGCTGACTTGACGACGATTGCGACCAGCGCGACGTATCGGAACATGGTCCTTGTCGCCTTCGCCGACGATGAGCCCTACACAAACCACCTGACCCCAGCCCTGGTGGCCGCGATGAAGGCGAACGGCGCCAGCTCGGCGATCTTCGAACGGAGGATCCACGCCCATGGCGCCTACACCCTCATTGCCGTGACCGGATGTGGAGAGGGGAATGGGTTCGAAAACTATGGTGGTGAATATGCCGATGACCCTGGCGGTTGGTGCGAATCAACCTTTCAGTTGTCGAACGGTGCATTCATCGTAAGTGGTGATCGTGCCGGGGCTCGCTCCGTGTATGACTACGGCTATCTTGGTTCGAATGACGCGACGACGAACAACGTCTATTACCAGTCGACACTGCCGACGTCGCCGGTAAATGGCGCGATCTGGATCAACAGCAGCACCGGGAAGGCGTTCCAGTACGTCGGTGGTGTTTGGCAACCGTATGTCGGCACCGGCAGCGTCGGCACCGGTGAGCTTGTGAACCAGGCGGCGACGGAGGTCTACCAGGACAACATCGATCTGGGTGGGCCTTCGGTAGCTGATGACGGCGCTTTCCACGACCTGCGGACTTTCTCCGTCACGCCGCCAGTCAATGCCACGTTGAAGTTCGCGGCTCTAGTGGACTGCAACATCAACTTCGACAACGGCGCTCGCATGCGGTGGGCCTATTCCGCTGGCGGGGAGGGGATAACTTGATCGCGAGCTGCGTGCCGGAGACCGCCGTTACCGGGACGTTCTACCAGGGTCGAAGTGGCGCCAACACCAGCGTGACGGCGACGGCCGGCGTGACCTACACGTTCAAGCTCCAAGGGCAGCGCGTGGTTACGAGTGGCAGCACTCCGCGCGCGTACCTGTCTCAGATGGCAATTGAGGTGATCAAGCGATGAGCGATGCGGAAGTGACGAACGTCGATCAGGTTGTGGACGCGGAGACGACACCTCCGCCGGACTGCATTCCGAGTGAGGAGTGGTGGTTCTACAACCTCACGACCGGCGTCTGCTCGCTGGGATCGATGCTGCTGCCGCACGAGGCCGCCGCGGCGGCGAACACCCCGCCTGGCTTCGGCGCCACGCGCGTGCCCATCGATCCCTACACGCAGCGCTTTGACCCGACGACCATGGACGTGCTGCCGTACACGCCGCCCGGCCCTGACGATGAACTTCTTGCGGAAATGGTTCGAGAGAAGCGCGACGCGCTGATGCGATCGACCAGTTGGGTGCGCGAGCGCGCGACGGACTTCGGACAACCAGTTCCGCAGGAGTGGCGCGACTACTGGCAAGCCCTGCGCGATGTACCTCAGCAGCCGGGCTTCCCGCGCGCAGTCTCTTGGCCTTTCGCCCCTGTGGCTTCCTGACCGCGCTGATCGCATTCCTCCCGCCGATTGAGGTGGCCGCGCTATCGAACGATCTCTAGCCTCAAGGATCTGCAACCTGGAGACCCCATGAAGCGCTTGTTCCTCATAGCAATGTGCGTCTGCCTTGCCGCCTGTGGTGGCGGAGGTAATGACGAAGATGAGCACGTGGATGCCCGCGATCCACGTTGTGTGGAGCATCCCAAGCTCTGCGAGTGACCATTCGGGATTTGAGGCCGCGCCAGTTTTTGCCCTAGTTTTGGTGCGCGTGGTCGGCATCGTGCGTGCAGTTGCACTCACGGACCAATGCCATGCGGATCACAGCCCTCGATAGCTTCCGGCTCCCCGATACCAGCACTGCCGTTCGCGGTAGCACCTACACCGTCCCGGACCAGTTCGGGCAGGAACGAGTCGGCGAGGGGCGGGCCATTGATCCTGATGCGGCCAGTGCGCCGGGGCGCCTCGTCCCGCTTCAGATCGACCAGGCGATCCAGAAGATCTACGGCGGCGCGTCGGAGGTAACGATCGGCGGGGCCGGATCTCCCAGTGAGCGGGCTGCCGGCCTCTACGGCGACTCGCTTGAGGCGCTGGAGTACTGCGCCCCCACGACTGACGCGCCGATCTACGGCGATCCATCTGCCCAGCCGCAGGGCGCATTCAATCCTCGCGGCGTCTTCACCATCGCCAACGCGCTGCTGGGGCAGCCATGGGACATCCGATTTGCGGGCGGCGTCTCCGGCGAGTACAGCGGCCAGATCCTTGCTCGTCAGAACGACCTCCTCGCCGCGGGCGTCAAGTGGGTTCTGATGGATGGCGGGCGCAATGACGTGACGCTGCAGTCGACTGTCTATGGCGGTGACCTTGACCTGGCGTATGCGACAACGCTGGCGAACCTCACTGCGGCGTGGGATCGGTTTCTGTCGAGCGGCGCGCGGGTGGTGTACCTGTCTATCTCGCCCAAGCAGACTTCTTCGGGTGAGGGGACGCCAGAGAACACGCTGGTGATCCGGCTCAACCGCGCACTCAAGGCAGCGGCGGCCGTGCGAAAGGGCGTCTTCTTCATTGATGGATTCGCCGCGTTGGTGGATCCGACAGTCCAGCAGGGGTACGGCAAGGCGTCGCTGTACGTCGACACCACTCACTGGGCGACGGCCGGTGCCTTCCTCCAGGCACTGGAGGTGGTTCGTCAGCTTCGCCCCTTCATCACTCCCTCCAGAACTCTGGTGTCGAGCCGCAACGACTGCTTTCAGCGCGATACGCGGTCGCTCAATTTCCTGTCCGCCTCCGATGGCCTATTCCAGGGCACAACTGACGCGGCGTCTGGAACCGGTGTGTCCGGCACCAAGCTCGCGACGGCGACCGTTTCCCGCAGCGCGGGTACGGGCAGCGTGGTCGCATCCGTGGTCGCCGCGCCGGCATTCGCAGACCCTATCGGCGACGGCGTGACTTCGATCGGCAATGCCCAGGTATTGGACTGCACCGCCGCCGCGGCTGGCGATCAGTTCCAGCTCGCACTTCCTGTCAGCGGTGTGACCTTCGCGCAGCTTGGCGCCGGTACTGCAGTGCAAGGTGAGTGTGCAGTCAAGGTGGAGAACGCGACAAACCTGATCTCGGTGTCGTGCGAAGTCGTGCTGGTCTACACCGGAGGTTCTCCAGCTTCGCCGACGCGCTCGCGGTCCATGCACCCCGTGAGCCTCACGCTGCCTGGAACCGGCAGCGCGTCGTACGAGATGCACCTCAAGACGCCGCCGGTGCGTCTGCCTGCAAACGCCACAGCCTTGACCAGCATCACGATGAACTGGTTCGCGCAGTTCAGCGGCGCGGGCGGCGCGAAGGTCTCGATCGCGCGGGCCTCGATCGTGAAGGTGTCCTGATGCGGCAAGAAGCCAAGGACATCGTCGTTGAACTGGCGACGAAGACAGTGCCGGCCGGCGGCGTGATGGCGTGGTCGACCGACCTCCTGAAGAACATCAACTGGACGTCGGTCGTGCTCCCGGGCCTGCTCTTCATCCTTCAGATCCTTTACCTGCTGCGCAAGTGGTGGCGTGAGGAAACGGCGTGGGGCTTGAAACTCAAGCGATGGGCCGGTCGTGCGCCTGTCGAGAGCAAGGACATGGAGTTGGATGAATGAGCCTCTTCGACACGCTCATCGATCGCGTTCTGGGGCATGAGGGCGGCTACGTCAACCATCCGGAAGACCCTGGCGGCGAAACGAAGTTCGGCATCGCCAAGCGCAGCTACCCCGGCGTCGACATCAAGAACCTGACCCGGCCGCAGGCGATCGAGATCTACCGCGCCGACTTCTGGAACCGCGTGCAGGGCGACAAGCTGCCGCGCGCGTTCGTGTTCCAGGCGCTGGACGCCGCGGTGAATCACGGGGTCGAGAACGCCGTGCGCTGGATGCAGCGCGCCGCCAAGGTGGCCGACGATGGCCACATCGGCCCCATGACGCTGGCCGCCATCGGGCGCGCCGACACCGCCGACCTGGTACTGCTCTTCAACGCCGAGCGCCAGGAGTTCTACACGAAGCTCTCGACCTTCGATGTCTTCGGCAGGGGGTGGATTCGCCGGGTCGCTGCCAACTTGCGGTACGCCGCGGAGGACAACTGACATGGACCCCATCACCCTGGCCATGGGCCTGGCGCAGTTCGCGCCGAAGATCGTGAAATGGATCACCGGCAGCGACAACGCGGCGGCCGGCGCGCAAAAGGTCGTCGACATCGCCGGCCAGGTCACGGGCCTGTCCGGCGATCCGGAGAAGATGCTGGAGGCCCTGCAAGCGGACAAGGCCCTGCAGATCCAGTTCCAGCAGCGGGTGATGGAGAACGATACCGAGCTGGAGCGGCTGTTCCTGGCCGATACACAGAATGCGCGGGCGCGCGACGTGGCGCTGGCGCAGGCCGGGATCCGGAACTACCGGGCCTCATTGCTCGTCGCGGTGGCCGTGCTGCTGGTGCTGATCTGTCTGACCGTCACCGTCTGGAGTTCGAACGCCAACGACTTCGTCAAGGCGACGGTTACGTTGGTGATGGGTCGGGCGCTGGGATGGGTGGATCAGGTCTTCAGCTTCGAGTTCGGCACCACGCGGGCGAACAAGACGAAGGACGACACGATCCGGGACCTGGCCCGCTGACGCCATGCGCTCGAACTGCTTCATCTGGGCGGTTCGAGCGTGGTGGCGACTGCGCCGCAGGCACGTCTGCCACTTCGCGGTCAGGTCCAGCCGTTGGGGGCCGTTCCCGCACTTCAGCGTGATGGTCAAACGCCGGGCCGGCACTTTCCGCTGCATCAGCTACAAGCCGATGTCGCCGCGCCGAAAAGGACTACCTCCGCCGTTGTTCCGCGGCTCGGTGCGCTGGGGCGATTGAGTCAGAGCCTCCCGGCACGGATCGCCGCGTTCACGCCGAGACGCTCGATTGCTGCGTCGGCTTGCGCTGCGTCATCACCCCGCAGTAGGTGGTTGCCAAGGACCAGGATCCCAGTCCGATCGATGCACTCGGGATACAGGTTCATCCCTTTCAGATTCGCTCGCTCGCCCAGGGCGGTGATCTTGACCAGCCGTTCGCGCTCGCGGTCGAACCCCCGTCGTGCTGGATCGTCAGGATGCAGCGGAGCGGGAGCACCGCCGTCATCAACGCCCGGCTCACGCCGCCAGAACGCGCAGCCTTGGGCCGGCCTCGTGATCATCGGGACGTTGGTCGGCTTCTGGCATTGGCCGTGTGGGTTCTCGGCCATCAGGTAGCCGAACCAGTGGCAGTGCCAGCAGGGCCGTGGATCCTGCCAATTCGGTTGCGTCGTGAGTGTCATGCTGTGTATTTATCCAGCATTTGACGTCACGGTCCAGTATGAGTTTCAGTATGTGTTATTGGAAAGTTGCAGGATTTTCATAGGAGAGTATTGGCGTCGAGGATGATGATGTTCATAGGCGTGCGGGCTCCGATCCTACTCGCCTGAAACGGTCGCCCCAAGGCCATTGGGCGAGCGTCGTGCAACAGATCGGAACAGGCACTAGCATCGCGCCCGCATCGCATCCCCCCATCCCAGACAAGGAGACTCCCATGGACATGTACGCCGCCACCGTCCCGGTGTTCGACCGCATGCTGAGCAACATGCAGACCTGGATCCGCACCGCGCGCGATCACGCCCTGGCCAAGGGCTTCGACGAATCGGTCTACCTGACGCTGCGCCTGGCGCCCGACATGCTCCCGCTGCCGCGCCAGGTCCAGATCGCCAGCGATGCGGCGAAGAGCGGCGTCGCGCGTCTGGCCGGCGTCGAGGTGCCGAGCTGGCCCGACAGCGAAGCCTCGCTGGAAGAGCTGATCCAGCGCATCCAGAAGACGCGCGACTTCATCAAGTCGGTCAGTGCCGAGCAGATCAACGGCTCCGAGACCCGTGCGGTCAGCGTGCCGCGCCGCGACAAGGAGCCGCTGCAGTTCCAGGGGCAGGACTTCACCCGCTTCTTCAACCTGCCCAACTTCTTCTTCCACGCCACCACGCTGTACGCGCTGCTGCGCCACGCCGGCGTGCCGCTGGGCAAGATGGATTTCCTGGGTCAGCCGAAGTAATCAGCCGAGCAGGCGTCGCAGCAGGCCCTTCCCCTGCTCGAGCTGCCGGTTGAGTGCGATCAGGCGCGCCTCGGCTTCCGCCTGGTCGACGCACCGGGCCACTTCCGTGTAGATCGCCGTCCGCAGGTGCCACAGGTCCTGCGGATGGCGGGCATGGACGATGTGCCGGAGCAGGGCGCGCACGCGCTCCTGCGTGTCGACATCGGCATCGTCGGCGAGGTCGGTGACGCTGGCGCGGAAGGCTGTGCGCAGCCGGGCCATCGCCCGGGCGCTGGCCTGGGGCCGGCGACCTTCGCCGGGCCACAGCCGCATCAGGCTCTGGAAGATGGAATCGCCGTTGCGCCGCCGCGTCGGCGCATCGTTCATCGCCGCGCCGCCGGCACCGCCGGGGCGGACCGCCGGTTCTGTCCAGGTTTGGGTCTCCACCGCCCGCGTCTCGAAATCGTCCGGCGCCACGGAATCCACCGCTTCCGCCGCTTCGACGATCTCATCCCAACGGGACAGACTCGGCATCGCTTTCATAGGCTGCGTTCTTCTTGTCCTGGTTGATCGGACGCGCGTCCCTCGACGTCCCTTTGCGGGCTTGCTCTATCGCGCGGCGTCCGGACTTCTGAGTGCCCGGATCGCGAGACGATTGTGGAAGTCGGCCATGTAACAAGAAGCTCGAATAAGGCGGTGACGGGGGCCTCAAATCGTGCTCAAGTTCTCACTCCGGCGGCCGATAAAGGGCTGAATGGGCGGGTCGCCGGTGTCCGCGGCGCGCCCAGGGCGGAGATCCCAGGCGGAGAAATGGGTGGTCGGCACCGTCCATTTGCCGGGATGCTTCCGGGAACGCACGGACACAATCCCGTACAGGCGGCCCATGGGCCCGAGCCGGCACGTCCGGCCGTGCCCGCCGGATCGCTCCACCGTGCCCCGAAAGCCCGATCACATGGACATCGCCCACCCCAGCATGCCGAACTTGAGCGTTCCCGCCCCGCTGGCCCAGGAATGGGAGCAGTTGCTGACCCGTGCCCGCGAGGGCTCGCTCCCGCTGCCGGAGCTGATGGACCGCGGCAATTTCTTCCAGGGCCAGAATCTTGGCGATGCCGCCGCCCATCTCTATGAGACGTGGCTCGCGCAGGAGGGCCAGCCGCCCGCCGCGCGTCTGGTGGCGCTGTACAACTGGGGCACCGTGCTGGGCAACATCCAGCAGCACGAACGCGCCGAGCAGGTCTATCGCCAGGCGCTGGCGATCAGCCCGACCTTCGCCCAGGCCCGTCTGAATCTCGGTCATCAGCTGGAGCACCTCGGGCGTGTCGACGAGGCCCTCGGCGCCTGGCGCGAGGTGTACGAAGGCGCCGGCCCGATGGAGGCCCTCGGTGCCGACCAGACCGGCCTGCGCACGCACGCCCTGAACAACGCAGCCCGGCTGCTCGAAGTGCAGCGTCGCTACGACGAATCGGAAGCGTTGATGGTGCGCAGCCTCACGCTCAACCCCGAGCAGACGGACGTGATGCAGCATTACGTGCACATCCGCCAGAAGCAGTGCAAGTGGCCGGTTTACGAGCCGTTCGGGGAAGTTACGCACAACAAGCTGCTCATTGCGACCTCATTGCTGGCGACGCTGAGCGCCACCGACGATCCCGCCCTGCAGATGGGCGCCGCGCAGCGCTTCGTCCACGAGAAGGTGACGAAGCAGAAGGAGGCTCTCTGGCGCCATCCTGTTTCCGTGGCCGCGCGCCAGCAGGGGAAGCTCAAGATCGGCTACCTGTCCGGCGACCTCTGCATGCACGCTGTCGGCCTGCTGACCGCCGAGCTGTACGAACTGCACGACCGCGAGAAGTTCGAGATCCATGCCTTCGACTGGAGCCGCGACGACGGCACCGCGCTGCGCAAGCGGATCCTGATGTCCATGGACAAGGTCTGGCGCCTGAACGCGATGGACGATGCCACCGCCGCCAAGCTGATCGCGCAGGCGGGGATCGACGTGCTGGTCGACCTGCAGGGCCTGACCAGCGGTGCGCGCCCCAACATCCTGGCCCATCGGCCGGCGCCGGTGCAGGTCAGCTACCTGGGCCTGCCGGCGACCTCGCTGCTGCCCGGCGTGGACTGGATCCTGGCGGATCGCTTCACGATGCCGGCCGAATACCTGCCGTACTGCAGCGAAAAGCCCATTTACCTGCCACATTGCTACCAGGTCAGCGACCGCAAGCGCGAGATCGGGGCGACCCCCACGCGCGCCCAGTACGAGCTGCCCGAGGACGCCTTCGTCTTCTGCTCGTTCAACAACAACCACAAGATGAACGCCGAGGTGTTCGGCGCCTGGATGCGCATCCTGCAGGGCGTGCCGAACTCGGTGCTGTGGCTGCTGGCGGACAACGAGTGGGCCAAGGCCAACCTGCGGCGCGAGGCCGAGTCCGCGGGCGTCGATCCATCGCGGCTGATCTTCGCCCCGCGCGTGGCGCCGCCCGACTACCTGGCGCGCTTCCAGCTGCCGGACCTGGTGCTGGACACCTTCCCGTACAACGCCGGCACGACCGCCAGCGACTGCCTGTGGATGGGCACCCCGATCCTGACCCGCTCCGGCCGCAGCTACATCTCCCGCATGTGCGGCAGCCTGCTGACGGCGGTGGGCCTGCCGGACCTGATCACCTTCTCGGTCGAGGAATACGTCCAGCGCGCCATCCAGATCGGCCTCAATCCTGGCCGTGCGAAGTCCTACAAGCGCTACCTGCGGGACGAAGGGCGCAACAGCGCACTTTTCGACATGCCGGCGATCGTTCGTGACATCGAGCGCGAATTCGAGCAATTGGCCCTCGCGCATCGAGGCTGAAACTGAAAAGATTTGATCAATGAACCGGCCGCACGACCCCTTCTTCGACGGTGACCAGCGCGCCCGCGGCCCCGGCCTGCGCCTGGCCGCGGAAGATGGTCAGCGTGCGCCCGGCATCCCGGACGCGCCGCACGACCCGCTCGCGGACCTGGCGCAGCAGCCGGCCGTCGATCCGCTGCTGCAGTGCCTGTCCTGGCTGACGCAGCATCATGGCCGTGCCCGGTCGGTCGAATCGCTGCGTGCCGGCGCGCCCGTCGAAGGCGCGCTCAGCCCCGATCAGGCCATCCGCCTGATGCGCGAAGCCGGCTACAACGCCGGCCTGCTCCGCAAGGGCATCGAGGAAATCAACCAGCTGCTGCTGCCCGCGGTGCTGCTGCTCAACGGCGGCGACGCCTGCGTGCTGGTGCGTCGCCTGGACGACGACGGTTCGGGCGCGGTCCGCTACGAGGTCGTGTTCCCCGGCCCCGAGGCCGCCAGCTGCGTCGCCCCGGCCTCCGAGCTGGACCAGGAGTACAGCGGCTTCATCCTCGCGATCGCTCCCCAGGAGGTCTCGCAGGCCAAGCCGATCGCCGGCGCGAAAGACGACACCCCGCTGCTGCAGGCCGATTCGCACTGGCTGTTCGGCACGCTGAAACGCTTCATCCCGTACTACCGGTCGGCGATGCTCGCCGCGCTGCTGAGCAACGTGCTGATGATGGTGTCGGGCCTGGTGACCTCGGTCATCTACGACAAGGTCATCCCGCACCAGGCCTTCGTCACGCTGTGGACGCTGGCCGTCGGCGCCGGCCTGGCGCTGGTCTTCGACCTCTTCGCGCGCCAGCTGCGGGCTCACCTGATCGACCTCGCCGGCCGCAAGACCGACCTGATCGTCGGCGCCAAGCTGTTCCGCCAGACGCTGGGCGTGCGGATGGAGCACCGCCCCGCATCGGCCGGCTCCTACGCGCATTATTTGGCGCAGGTGGAAGTCGTCCGCGACTTCTTCACCTCGGCCACGATGTCGGTGCTGACGGACCTGCCGTTCGTGGTGCTCTTCGTCGCGATGACCTTCATCATCGGCGGCCCGCTGGGCTGGGTGCTGATGGCGGCGATCCCGCTGATGCTGCTGATGAGCTTCGGCATCCAGGGCTACCTGCGCCGTGCAATGCGCACCAACATGACCGAGGCGGCCGACCTGCACGGCACGCTGGTCGAGGCGCTGGAAGGCCTTGAGGACCTCAAGACCACCGGTGCCGAAGGCCGCTTCCTGCGCCGTTACGAGCACAGCACCGCCATCGTCGCCGAGTCCGCGCTCAAGGCCCGCACGATGGCGAGCTGGAGCATGAACATCTCGATGACCATGCAGCAGGCGATCAACCTCGTGATGCTGGTCTGGGGCGTCTACCTGATCAACGAGAGCGTCATCAGCGCCGGTGCGCTGATCGGCGCGGTCATGTTCGCCGGCCGCGCCACGGTGCCGCTGAACAGCCTCGTGAGCCTGGCGACCCGGTACCAGGGCGCCCGCGCGGCGATGCTGTCGCTGAACTCGGTGATGAGCGCGCCGGTGGAGCGCGACTCCACCCGCAACTACGTCCCGCTGAACCAGATCACCGGCCGCATCGGCCTGAACGACATCGGCTTCTCGTACCCGGCGCAAGGCGACGCGCAGTCGCCCAAGGTGCTGCGCAACGTCACGATGCGCGTGCAACCCGGCGAGCGACTCGCGATCCTGGGCCGCATCGGCAGCGGCAAGTCGACGGTGCTGCGCATGCTGGCCGGCCTCTATCAGCCGACCGAGGGCCACGTCGAGATCGACGGCATCGACCTGCGCCAGGTCGACCCAGCGGAATTCCGCAGCAAGGTCGGTTTCGTGTCGCAGGAGCCGCGGCTGTTCCACGGCACGTTGCGCGACAACGTCCTGATGGGCCGCCACGTCGATGCGCAGCGGCTCGTCGAGGTCGCCAAGCTCACCGGCCTGGACCGTGTCGTCGCCGGTCATCCGATGGGCTGGGACCTGCCGGTGGGCGAGATGGGCTCGCTGCTGTCCGGCGGCCAGCGCCAGCTGGTGGCGCTGGCGCGCAGTCTCGTCACCAAACCGCAGATCCTGCTGATGGACGAGCCGACCAGTTCGATGGACGCGCAGTCCGAGATCGCCTTCCTCCGTCAGCTGCGCGACGCCGCCGGCGACTGCACGCTGATCATGGTCACGCACCGTCCGGCGGTGCTGGAACTCGTGTCGCGCATCGTTGTCGTCGATACCGGTCGCCTCGTCATGGACGGTCCGCGCGACCAGGTCCTGGCGGCGCTCTCCGGCGCCCGCCCGCCCGGCCAGCCGCAGCAGCAGCAACCGCAACCGGGCCAGCAGCCGCAAGCCGCACCCGTTCACGTCCATCCGGCCGCGCAGGCGGTGAACCGCGCCGCGTCGGTGTGATGGCCGTCCGACGTCCGATCTGAAGAAGTCCGCCCCCATGTCGCAGTCCCGCACCCTCAGCCGCGAAGAAGGCCTGTTCGTCGGCAGCGTCCAGTCGGCGCTGATCGACGAGCCGCTGCCGCGCGCCGTCTGGGCGCTCTACCTGATGGCGGCGGTGCTGCTGGTGGGGCTGGCCTGGTCGTCGATCGCGACGGTCGACGAGGTCACCCGCAGCGACGCGCGCATCGTGCCCGACGGCAAGGAGCAGGTGATCGCCAGCCTGGAGTCCGGCACGCTGGGCAAGCTGCTGGTCCATGAAGGCGAGGAAGTCGAGGCTGGCGAGGCCTTGGCCGAACTTGATCCGACCCGCGCCGAGGCCGCCGAGAACGAGAGCCAGGCCAAGCGTCTGGGTCTGATGGCGCAGGTCTCCCGCCTGCGCGCCGAGGCGCTGGGCGTGCCGCTGAAGTTCCCCGACGAGGTCAAGGGCGTGCAGCGCCTGGTCGACAGCGAGACCGAGGTCTTCGACACCCGCCGCCGCGTCCTCGAGGAGGCGACCGCCAGCATCAACCGCAGCATCGGGCTGCTCGCCACCGAGCAGAAGATGGCGCAGGACATGGCGTCCAAGGGCCTGATGTCCAACGTCGAGGTGATGCGCGTCACCCGCCAGGTCAACGAGCTGCAGCAGCAGCGCAACGAGCGCATCAGCCGCTTCCGCCAGGACTCGAGTTCCGAACTGTCGAAGGCGCAGACCGACCTCGCGCAGCTGGACGAACAGCTCGTCGTGCGCCGTGACGCGGTCACGCGCTCGGTGCTGAAGTCGCCGGTCAAGGGCCTGGTCAAGAACATCAAGATGAACACGGTGGGCGGCGTCGTCACGTCCGGCACGCCGATCATGGAGATCGTGCCGATCGGCCCGCGCATCCTGATCGAGGCGCGCATCAAGCCCAAGGACATCGGCTACATCCAGGTCGGGCAGACGGCCATCGTCAAGCTCAACGGCTACGACTTCAACGTCAACGGCGGCCTGCACGGCAAGATCGAGTACGTCAGCCCCGACGCGCTCGGCGAGACCGAGAAGAACAACGAAGGCACCTACTACCGCGTGCTCATCACGGCCGAGCGCAACACGCTGCGCGCCAAGGGCGAGCCGCTGCCGGTCATCCCCGGCATGACGGCGATGGTGGACATTCGCACCGGCGAGCGCTCGGTCCTGAGCTATCTGCTGCGGCCGATGCTGAAGTCCAAGGAAGCGCTGCGAGAGCGCTGAGTCAGGGCTGAAACAGTCCGGTTGCGCGCCGCTTATCGGCGCTTCGATTTCCCGCTGGAATGGTCCAGTAGAGGCATGGGAAATTGCTTGCAGTACGCGTGACCATGACCGACACCACCCGTCGCCGCAGCCTGCGGCGCGCCTCGATCTCCTCCTTCCGACTGAGCGCCGGCGCGACCGTCGTCCTGACGGCGCTCTGCGCGTTCAGCGCGTCCGCCTGGGCGCAGGATCCGCCGCCCAGCCGCTGCTCGGACGAGCGCACGCTGCCGCCTGCGCAGCTGTCCGCCAAGGACACGGCGCTGCTGGATGTCGGCGACTCCGATCCGCGCGCCCAGTTGCAGGACCTCGTCAACCGCTCGCTCAACCGCAGCAAGGCGCTGGGCGCGACCCGGCTACTCACGCTGGCGGCCGAGGCCGACTTCGAGGAAGCCAAGTCGCAGCGACTGCCGACGGTGACGATGGGCATCACGGCCGGCCACACCGGCACCGTCGTGCCGGGCAACGGCTCGATCGACAACTCCAGCGGCCTCCAGGGGCGCGGCTCGTTGAGCGTGACCGCGCCGATCTACGACTCCGGCCGCATCACCAAGCTCACCGAGTGGCGCTCGCAGCTGCTCGAGGCCGCGCGCTACGGCCAGTCGAGCGCCGAGGAGCAGGTCGCCCTCCAGACCGTGTCGCTGGCGCTGGACCGCGGGCGCTATCAATTGCAGGCGCAGGTCTACAGCCAGTACGTGCGCAAGATGTCCTGCCTGGTCGAGGCCCTGGAGATCATCACCAAGGCCGACCGAGGCCGCGCCAGCGAACTCGTGCAGGCGCAGAAGAGCCTGCAGCAGGCCGACCTGTCGTATGAGCAGACGACCTCGGCACTGCGTCAGACCGAGGTGAGGCTGAAGCGCTTCGTCGGCGACGATCTGCCGCGCGGCGCGGCCATGAGTTCCGGTGCTGGCACGCCTGCCCGATCTCAACGAGATGCTGGCCGACGTGATGGTGTCGCCCGACGTGTCGGCGGCCGCGGCGCAGGCTCAGGCGCAGCGCAGCTACGCGGAATCGGTGCGCGCCGGGCAGCAGCCCAGCGTGAGCCTGCTGGTCAGCGGGAATTCGACGATCGGCCAGGCGCGGCAGACCGACTGGATCGGCGGCGTCACGGTCAACATCCCGATCGTGCAGCCGGGCGCCGACTCGGCGCTGACCTCGGCGCGGCGACGTGCGCAGGCGGCCTCGCTGCAGCGTGACGAGACGATCGAGGCCAAGCGCTATCGCGTGCAGGAGATGTACGAGGCCGCGTCCTCGTCGCTCGACCGTTCGCGTCGGCTGGTCGACATCCTGCGCAGCAGCGAGCGCGTCCGCGGCTTCACGCTGCAGCAGTGGCAGCAGCTCGGCAAGCGCTCGCTGTTCGATGTGATGGCGGCGGAGGGCGACTACTACTCGAACCGCATCGCGCACGTGAACGCGCTCTACGACGCGCAGCAGGTCGTGGCGATCATCTGGTCGCAAGGGCGCGGCGTGGTGACGCCGCTGCGTTGAGCAGGAAAGAGAATCGGAAACGGAAAAGCCGCCCCGAGGGGCGGCTTTCGCATTCAGCCGAGGCTGATTACTTGCGCAGGGCGCGGCGGCGTTGGGCGAAGCCCACGCCCGCCAGGGCCAGGCCGACCAGGGCCAGCGTGCCAGGTTCCGGCACGTTGATGACCAGCGAGCCGTCCAGGGTCGACTGACGGATCAGGCCGCCGCCGGAGTTCCACAGTTGGTCCGGGGTCGGGATCGGGGGATCGACGTTGGTGTCGAGCACCCAGCTCACCGAGATGCTGTTGTTCAGCCAGTTGCTGTACAGCGAGCCCAGGCCTTCGCCGGAGTTGAAGAAGTTCTGGATGAAGGTGTCGCCGCCAGCGTAGCTGTAGTCGACATAGCCCTTGACATTCAGGTTGGTCAGCTGGATGTCCGAACCCGTGACGATCAGGCGCAGAACTTCCTTGCCGTTGTTCGGATCCGTCGCAGCGCTCTGATAGAACACGCTGAAGACGCCGCTGGTGTAGGACACGTAGTCCGACACGCCGTCGCCGGTGGAGTCCACGGTCGTACCGACGATCTGGTACGAGTAGGTCAGGCCCCACGCGCCGCCCAGGCCGCCGACGTTGCCGAAGCCGTAGGCCGGGAAGCCCACGCCGCCGACGAAGCCGTTCAGGTCGGTCGGGTTGACCGGGTTGTTCAGCGAATCGATGTTGGTCTGCGCCGGCGCGTTCGGGTAGTTGAACGAAGCGGAGCCGCCCGACAGCGTGGTGTGCGTGCCGGCCGAGAAGCCGTACGAATTCATCACCGACGGGATGTTGGTGTCGATCACCGTGGTGCCGGGGGTGGCCGGCGAGCCCAGATAGATCGAGGTCGCCAGGGTGCCGCTGTAACCCAGCTGGTCGAACACCGTGGTCTTGGTCGAGCCGTTGGGCTCGGGATTGAAGTCCTGCCCGGTGTTGATGTACAGCGGTGCTGCCATCGCCGGCAACGTCGCGGCTGCCAGCGTCATCGCTGCCAGTGCGAGCTTTGCTTGCTTGAACATGTGTCTCTCCTTGAGGATGCGTCTTGCCAGAAGCACGTTAGGAAGCGGCACGTGCCGGCTTCTTGGCGGACATCAAAGCGACAACCGTGCCAGCGAACTTTCATCGTTTTAAATCAATGACTTAACATTCTGATGCGGGAATCTTCGACGGGTCCTGTCAAATTTTTCGACAGCGGTCTGGCCCGCATATCGGGGGGGGTGTCGAGGGGGGGGAGGGGCCGCCGGGCGTCCGTTGCCCGAGGGCTGGCGCGGATGCTTTTCAGCGTTTTGCCGTCATGGCGCGAGCGCATACTCCTCGCCTGCGCTGTGCGAACCGATTTCGCGTGGTCCGGCGGCGGCGCGATTCGAATAAAGGGAGACCCCATGACGCGAGACACTCCTTCCGGTTTCGTCTTCGATTACGACCGCGCGTTCTCGCGCAATATCGGTTGGGTCACGAAGGACGAACAGCAGCGTTTGCGCCGGGCGCGCGTGGCGGTGGCTGGATTGGGCGGCGTCGGCGGTGCGCATGTGCTGGCGCTGTCGCGCCTGGGGATCGCCAATTTCAATATCGCCGACTTCGATGAGTTCGACGTCCACAACATGAATCGCCAGGCGGCGGCATTCATGTCGTCGATGGGCCGCCCCAAGATCGACGTGGTCGCGGAAATGGCCCGCGACATCAATCCGGAAAGCGACATCCGTCTTTTCCGCGAGGGCGTCACCGACGCCAACCTCGACGAGTTCCTGAAAGGGGTCGACGTGTATGTCGACAGCCTGGACTTCTTCGTCCTCGAGGTGCGCCGCAAGGTTTTCCGCCGCTGTCGCGAGCTGGGCATTCCCGCGATGACCGCCGCGCCTCTGGGCATGGGCACCGCGTTCCTGTACTTCAGCCCGACCGGGATGAGTTTCGAGGACTATTTCCAGGTCGAAGGCCGCGACCATGAGGATCAATATGCGCGCTTCATCGCCGGGGTATCGCCGGCGATGCTCAGCCGCCAGTATCTGGTCGCGCCCGAGGCGGTGAATTTCAAGGAGAAGCGCGGGCCCTCCACCGGCATGGCCTGCGAGTTGTGCGCGGGGCTGATGGGCACCAGCGTGCTGAAGCTGCTGCTGAATCGCGGCGCTTTGCGCGCCGCGCCGTGGGGCATGCATTTCGACGCCTATCGCGGCCGGCTCAAGCACACCTGGCGGCCCTGGGGAAATGCCCATCCGCTGCAGCGCCTGCTGATTGCGCTGATCAAGCCGGTGCTGCGCGGGAAATAGCGACTGACGCTTCCCGCTTGCGGGTTTTCCATGACGCTGTCATGAGGTTTTCCGCGGGGATTTCGAGGCGGCTTCACGCCGAGTTGTTTCGGGGGTGTATCCGGACGGTTCCCCGGGGCGGATCCGCTAGCACGGAAATCGCTCACGTCAGGGAGGGATCGCCCTCAGTCCAGGGGGTTCCACACCCGTGCGCGCTGAGGTGCAATCCGGTCAGCTTCCAGAGGGGTGGACATGGTGAAGAACACTGGATTGAAGATCGCTTCCGTCAAGGCGGCACACGCCGCGTTGCTGGCCGCCGCCGCGGCGCTCGCCGGCTGCTCGACCACCGGCAACCTGCCGCCCGCGCCGGTCGCCGCCTCGCAGGCGGACTACAGCTACGTCGTCGGTGCCGGCGACCAGCTCAACATCATCGTGTGGCGCAACCCGGAGCTGTCGCTGACGGTGCCGGTCCGGCCCGACGGCAAGATCGCCGCCCCGCTGATCGACGAGCTGCAGGTGCAGGGCAAGAACTCGGTCGAGGTCGCCCGCGACATCGAGAAGCAGCTCGGCAAGTACGTGCGCGATCCGGTGGTGACCGTGATCGTGACCAGCTTCGTCGGCCCGTACAGCGAGCAGATCCGCGTCGTCGGCGAAGCCGCCAAGCCGATGTTCCTGCCCTACAAGCAGAAGATGACGCTGCTGGACGTGATGATCGCCGTTGGCGGCCTGACCGACTTCGCCGCCGGCAACTCCGCCTCCATCCTGCGGACCGCCGAGGGCAACAAGCAGTACTCCGTGCGCCTCAAGGACCTGATCCGTCGCGGCGACGTGTCCGCCAACGTCGAGATGCGTCCCGGCGACATCCTGATCATTCCGCAGAGCTTCTTCTGACCGTCGCCCGGACGGCCGCGCGCGCGGCCCTCCGGGTCGCCGGGGTCGGCCAGGGGACGTGCCCCGGATCGTTTCCCGCATTTCCCGCAGTATCGGCCCGCCCCGAACCGGGCCCCGCCGGCGCTCCCGCCGGTGCAACCGAGATCGCCGCATGGATTCCCTCATCGCGCAACTGATGGCCGTGTTCAAGCGGATGTGGCGCTACCGCTGGCCGGGCCTGATCGCGTCGTGGCTGGCCGCCATCGCCGCGGCCGTCGTCGTGTTCGTGGTGCCCGACCGCTACGAGGCCAGCGCGCGCGTCTACGTCGATACGCAGTCGATCCTCAAGCCGCTGATGTCCGGCATGGCCGTGCTGTCCAACACCGAGCAGCAGGTCAACATGCTCAGCCGCACGCTGATCAGCCGGCCCAACGTCGAGAAGCTGGTGCGCATGGCCGATCTCGACCTGAAGGCCACCAGCAAGTCCGACCAGGAAGCGCTCATCGACCGCGTCACCCGCAACCTGTCGATCCAGACCGCCGGCAACTCGGCCAACAACCTGTACCTGCTGTCCTACCGCGATTCGTCGCCGGAGACGTCGAAGAAGGTCGTGGCCTCGCTGCTGTCGATCTTCATGGAGTCCAGCCTGGGGGCCAACCGCAAGGACAGCACGACCGCAGCGACCTTCCTGAACGAGCAGATCAAGACCTACGAGACCAAGCTGGAGGAGGCCGAGGCGCGCCGCAAGGAATTCCGCCTGCGCAACCTGCAGCTGACGCAGGCCGACGGCAAGGATGCCGCCGCGCGCCTGGCCGAGGCCAGCAACCAGCTCGAGGCCGCCCGCCTGCAACTGCGCGAGGCCGTCAACGCCCGCGACGCCGCGCGCCAGCAGATCGAGGCCGAGCGCAAGCGCAGCCAGCCCGGCACCAGCCTGCAGAGCCTGATGCAGGAGAGCGCGCAGAAGTTCGCGACGCCCGAGCTGGACAACCGCATCGTCGAGCTCAAGCGCAACCTGGACCAGCTGCAGCAGCGCTACACCGACGCGCACCCGGACATCGTCAACGTCAAGCGCCAGATCCGCGATCTGGAAGAGCAGCGCCGCAAGGAAGTCGCCGACCTGCAGAAGGCCGCGCTGGCCAATCCGGTGCCGACCGGCGGCCCCAACGACAGCCTGGCCAACCAGGAGCTGGCCCGCATCCTGGCGGCCAAGGAAGTCGAGGTCGCGCAGATCCGCGCCCGCGTCGACGAGTACGGCTCGCGCTACGCCTCCGCGCAAGGCTCGATCAAGCTGGCGCCCCAACTGGAGGCGGAGTTCTCGCAGCTGAACCGCGACTACGACATCATCAAGAAGAACTACCAGGAGATGGTCGAGCGCCGCGAGTCGGCCTCGCTGTCGACCGACCTGGACAACACCTCGGGCGTCGCCGATTTCCGCATCATCGACCCGCCGCGCGCGTCGCCCAAGCCGGTGTCGCCGAACCGCCTGATGCTGCTGGCCGCCGGTCTGGTGGTGGCGGCGCTGGCCGGCCTGGTCACGGCCTTCGCCGCCAGCCAGATCCGTCCGGTCTTCCACGACCTCAACGAGCTGCGCCACCGCCTGGAGCTGCCGATCCTGGGCGCCGTGTCGCGCCAGGAGACGCGCGAGGACCGGCGTCGCCAGAAGGTGGACCTGCTGCGTTTCGGTGTCGCGTCGGGCAGCCTGGTCAGCCTGTACGCGGTCGGCCTGATCGGCATGGCCATCTGGATCAGCCGCCAGGCCGGGTGAGGGGAGCTTTCGCATGACGAGCCTGATCGAACAAGCCGCCGCGCGGCTGGAACAACTGAAGCAGGCCGGCGTCGACGTCGGCCTGGCCACGGCGGCCGCACCGGCGACCGTGCCCGCGACCGCGCCGCCGGCGCCTCACGTGGCGCCCGCGGTCGCACCGGCAGTGCTGCCGGCTGCCGCGCCGGCGGTGATCCGCGCCCCTGGCGACGCGACCTCCAAGCGCGTCGACCTGGACCTCGAGGCGCTCGCCGCCCAGGGCTTCCTGACGCCGAACGCGCCGCGCACCGTGATGGCGGACCAGTACCGCAACATCAAGCGCCCGCTGATCCGCAACGCGATGAACAAGGGCGCCTCGTCGCTCAATCACGCCAACCTGATCATGGTGACCAGCGCGCTGCCCGGCGAGGGCAAGAGCTTCACCTCGCTGAACCTGGCCATGTCGATCGCGGCCGAGTTCGACTCCACCGTGATGCTGGTCGACGCCGACGTCGCCCGCCCGTCGATGCTGCGCATGCTGGGCCTGCCGCCCGGCCCCGGCCTGCTCGACGTGCTGGAGAAGGAGGCCGACATGGCCAGCGTCCTGCTCAAGACCAACGTCGACAAGCTGACGCTGCTGCCCAGCGGCCGCCCGCATGCGCGCGCCACGGAACTGCTGGCCAGCGATGCGATGACCGCGCTGCTGGACGACATGGCCAAGCGCTATCCGGACCGGATCATCATCTTCGACAGCCCGCCGCTGCTGCTGACCACCGAGTCCCGGGTGCTGGCCACGCACATGGGCCAGATCGTCATCGTCGTGCAGGCCGAGCGCACGCCGCAGAGCGCTGTGCAGCAGGCGGTCGCCGCGATCGAGCACTGCCCGCTGAAGATGCTGCTGCTCAACCAGGCCAGCAACAAGCGCAGCAGCGGCTACGGCTATGGGTACGGCTATGGCTACGGCTACGGTTATGGGTACGGCAGCGCGGATGGGCAGGGCCATGCGCCGGATGCCGCGCCGCATCCCGCCGCCGGCCCGGATCGGGCCTGACACGATGACGCGGGCCAACGACCTCCGCCGCCGGCCGCAGTCTCCGGTCCGTGTCGCCTGTCTGGCGGCGATGGGCCTGGCCGCGGCCCTGGCGCAGACGCCGGCCGCCGCCCAGGATGACGGCACCAGCGCCGCGGGCTCGCGCAAGGGCATCGCGTTCACGCCGCGCGTCAGCGTCTCCGAGACCTGGACCGACAACCTGGCGCTGTCGCCCGACAACTCGCGCGATCGCGCGTTCATCACGACGGTGTCGCCCGGTCTGACCATCTCCAGCACCACCGGCGCGATCCGCGGCAGCTTCGACTACACGCTCGACGGCATCGTCTACACGAAGAGCGACCGCGACGCGCGGCTGCAGAACCAGCTGAGCACCCGCGTCACGGCGGAGCTGGTGCAGTCGGCGCTGTTCGTCGACGTCACCGGCAACATCAGCCAGCAGACGGTCTCGGCCTTCGGACAGCAGTCGCCGGACGGCACGCTGGACAACCCCAATCGCACGGAGACGCGCACGCTGCAGGTCTCGCCGTACTGGCGCGGCCGGCTGGGCAGCTTCGCGGGCTTCGAGCTGAGGGCGATGGGCCAGATGCGCGATTCCAGCGAGGGCGGCACCGGTGCCGCCGGCGGCAGCGGCAACAGCAAGGAAGGCGCGTTGTCGCTGAACCTGTTCGGTCCCGCCGGCCGCGAACTCAACTGGGGTCTGAACACGTCGACGTCGCGCATGCACTTCGAGCAGACCGGCATCGACTACCGCACCACCAGCGTGATCGCGTCGCTGAACTGGGTGCCCGACGTCGACTGGGGCGTCGGCCTCACCGGCGGTCGCGAGCGCAGCGACTACTTCGGACCCGAGACGACCTCCGTCTACGGCGCCAACCTGCGCTGGTCGCCGGGCCCGCGGACCAAGTTCGCCGCCGACTGGCAGCACCACAGCTACGGCAACAGCCACAACCTGAGCTTCGAGCACCGCATGGCGCAGTTCTCGGTGCGGGCCAACAGCAGCCAGAGCGTCAGCACCGGCGAGACGCCGACCCAGGCGACCAACTACCAGCTGCTGGATCTGCAGTTCGGCAGCCTGGAGCCCGACCCGGTCAAGCGCGACGCCTTCGTCCGCGGGCTGCTGGCCGCGCTGGGCCTGGACCCGAATTCGTTCAGCGGCGCCGGCTTCCTGAGCAACACCGCGTCGCTGCAGCGTCGCAGCGACCTGTCGCTGATCTGGACCGGACCGCGCATGACGGTCACGCTCAGCGGCAATGACAACAACAGCCGCCGCCTCATCAACTCGCCGCTGGGCGTGGGCAGCGGCGACCTGTCGCTGACGGACCGCGTGCGCCAGCGCGGCGCGACGGTGTCGGTGGGCTATCGGCTCACTCCGCTGGCCAACGCCAACGTCAGCTACTCGCGGCAGAACTCGCGCGGTGACGGCGGCGTGGGCGGCAACGACATGCGCACGCTGACCGCCAACGCCACCTACCGGCTGGGCCCGCGCACCGACGCGGCCTTCGGCCTGCGTCAGACCAAGTTCGACGACACCAGCCTGTTCGCCACCAGCTATCAGGAACACGCGATCTACGCATCGCTGACCCAGCGCTTTTAAGCAGTCACCGACATGTACGAGGCCTTCTACGGGCTGGCCAGCAAGCCGTTCCAGCTCAGTCCCGACCCCAGCTTCTACTTCGGCAGCAAGCAGCATCGCCGCGCCAAGGCCTACCTCGACTACGGGGTGCTGCGCAGTGACGGCTTCATCGTCATCACCGGCGAGATCGGCGCCGGCAAGACGACGCTGGTGCGCGGGCTGCTGGACAGCCTGAACCGCAGCAACGTCGTCATCGGCAACATCGTCACGACGCAGCTGGACGCCGAGGACACGCTGCGCCTGGTCGGCGCCGCCTTCGGCGTGCGGGTCAAGGACCTGCCCAAGAGCGAAGTGCTGATGGCGCTGGAGGCCTTCTTCGTCAGCGAGGCCAGCCGCGGCAAGCGCTGCCTGCTGATCGTCGACGAGGCGCAGAACCTCACCGCGCGCGCGGTCGAGGAACTGCGCATGCTGTCCAACTTCCAGTTCGGCAACCAGTCGCTGGTGCAGACCTTCCTGGTCGGGCAGCCGGAGTTCCGCGGCATCCTGCAGCGGCCCGAGATGGAGCAGTTCCGCCAGCGCATCGCGGCGAGCTGCCACATCGGTCCGCTCGACGAGGAAGACACGCAGCGCTACATCGAGCACCGGCTCAAGTGCGCCGGCGCCGCCGACAAGCCCAGCTTCGACGCCGACGCCTTCACCGCGCTGCACCGCGCCAGCCACGGCATTCCGCGCCGCATCAACACCTTGTGCGACCGGTTGCTGCTGCTGGGCTTCATGCACGAGAACCCGCACCTGACCGCGGCCGACGTGGAAGAGGTCGTGCAGGACCTGTCCGCCGAGTCGGCGTCCGCGCCGGCGCCGGCGGTACATGGGTCCGAGATCAACGGCCATGCGTCCGAGGGCGACCTCGCGGTCGACCTGGACCTGACGCGGCTGCGTTCGCGCGTGGCCGGCGGCGGGCTGAACGGAGAACTCGGCGCTTTGGCCGACGGACTCGCGGGCCTGAACCTGGACGGCCAGGAGACGCGCCTGCAGCGCATCGAGGACAGCCTGATGCGCCTGGAACGGATCAACCAGCAGACGCTGGCGCTGCTGCAGAAACTCGTGGGAGCGATGCGATGAACAAGATCCGCAACGCGATGAGCATCGACGTCGAGGACTACTTCCAGGTCTCCGCCTTCGCGCCCTACATCGCCCGTGGCGAGTGGGACGCGCGCGAGTGCCGCGTCGAGCGCAACATCGCGCGCATCCTCGATCTGCTGGACGCCAAGAGCTTCAAGGCCACCTTCTTCACGCTGGGCTGGATCGCGCAGCGTTATCCGCAGATCGTGCGCGAGATCGTCGCTCGCGGGCATGAACTGGCGAGCCACGGCTTCGGCCACGAGCGCGCCAGCGACCTGGACCGCGCCGCCTTCCTGAAGGACGTCGGCGACGCCAAGGCGCTGCTCGAGGACCTGGGCGGCGTCGAGGTCAAGGGCTATCGCGCGCCCAGCTTCTCGATCGGCAAGGACAACCTCTGGGCCTTCGACGTGCTGGCCGAATGCGGCTACCGCTACAGCTCCAGCGTCTATCCCATCGAACACGACCACTACGGCATGCCCGATTCGCCGCGCTTCGCCTACGAGGTGCGCCCGGGCCTGATCGAAGTGCCGGTGACGACGCTGCGCTGGCGCGGCAAGAACTATCCGAGCAGCGGCGGCGGCTGGTTCCGGCTGCTGCCCTACGGCGTGTCGCGCTGGATGATCGAGCGCTTCAACCGCATCGAAGGCCGCAGCGCGGTCTTCTACTTCCACCCGTGGGAGATCGATCCGGAACAGCCACGCATCCCCGGCATCGACGCGAAGACGCGCTTCCGCCATTACGTCAACATCGGCCGCACCGAGTCGCGCATCGAGCAACTGCTGGGCGACTTCGCCTGGGCGCGGATGGACGAGATCTTCCTGCCTCAGGCCGGCACGGACCGGCTGGCGGCATGAGCGCGGCAGCACCGTCGATCCCGGGCGTCGCCACGGACGTGGCCGCGCCGACCGCCGTCGGCGCGGCCGCGGCGGGCCAGCTCGAGGTCCGTCAACTCGACATCGCGGACAGCGCGACCGCGCGGCGCTGGGACGAGTTCGTCCGTGGTTGCGCCTCCGCCACCTTCTTTCACCTGTCCGGCTGGCAACGCATCATCAGCCGTCAGTTCAAGCACCGGTGCTTCTTCCTGTACGCCGAGCGCGACGGCCGCATCGAAGGCGTGCTGCCGTTGGCCCAGGTCAAGAGCCGCCTGTTCGGCCATGCGCTGGTGAGCCTGCCCTTCGCCGTCTACGGCGGCGTGGCCGCGGACAGTGCCGAGGCGGCCGACCATCTCGAACAGCGGGCGCAAAGCCTGTGCAAGACCTTGGACCCGGACCACCTGGAGTTCCGCAACGTCCAGCGCCGTCACGAGGACTGGCCGCACCAGGACCTCTACGTGACCTTCCGCAAGGAGATCCTCGAGGACGAGGAGGCCAACATGCTGGCCATCCCGCGCAAGCAGCGCGCCATGGTCCGCAAGGGCATCAAGAACGAATTGAAGGCGGAGATCGACCGCGACGTGTCGCGTTTCTTCGCGCTCTACGCGGACAACGTCCATCGCCACGGCACGCCCGCGATGCCCAAGCGCTACTTCCAGGCGCTGCTGGACGAGTTCGGCGACGCCGCCGAGGTGCTGATCGTCAGCAGCCCGCAGGGCCAGCCGCTGTCCGGCGTGCTGAGCTTCTACTTCCGCGACGAGGTGCTGCCGTACTACGCCGGCGATGCGGTCGCCGCGCGCGACCTGGCCGCCAACGACTTCAAGTACTGGGAGCTGATGCGTCGCGCCTGCGCCCGCGGGCTCAAGGTCTTCGACTACGGCCGCAGCAAGCAGGGCACCGGCAGCTATTCGTTCAAGAAGAACTGGGGCTTCGAGCCGACGCCGCTGCATTACGAGTACTGCCTGTACCGGCGTGACAGCGTGCCGCAGAACAACCCCAGCAACGCCAAGTACCAGCTCATGATCAAGGCCTGGCGCAAGCTGCCGATCGCCGTCGCCAACTGGCTCGGTCCGCACATCGTGCGCAGCCTGGGCTGAGGACGACGCATGGCCAACATCCTCTACCTGGTCCACCGGCTGCCGTACCCGCCCAACAAGGGCGACAAGCTGCGCTCGTACCACCTGCTCAAGCACCTGACCGCGCATCACAAGGTCTGGCTGGGCACCTTCGTCGACGACGCCGAGGACTGGGCCCACGTGCCCGCGCTGCAGGCGCAGTGCGAGCAGCTCTTCGCCGCCGACCTCAACCCGCTGCTGGCGCGTGTGGCCAGCCTGCGCGGCCTGGCGACCGGCGAGGCGCTGAGCCTGCCGTACTACCGCCACCGCGCGATGCGTGACTGGATCGCGCAGATCGCCAAGACGCAGCGCTTCGACGCGATCGTCGTGTTCTCGTCGACGATGGCGCAGTACGCCGAGCAGCTGCGGGCCGTCGCCGGCCCGGTGCCGATGCTGATCGACTTCGTCGACGTGGACTCGGCCAAGTGGACCGACTACGCCAAGGCCAACCGCTGGCCGATGTCGTGGCTGTACCGGCGCGAGGGCCGCGAACTGCTGGCCTACGAGCGCCGCGTCGCGGAACAGGCCCGCTGCTCGTTCTTCGTCACCGAGGGCGAGAAGGCGCTGTTCCAGCGCCTGTCCGCGACCGGCGCGCCGGTCGAGGCGCTGGGCAACGGCGTCGACAGCGGCTACTTCGCCCCGCTGCCGCAGCAGGCGAATCCCTTCGCGGCGGACGAGCTGCCGCTGGTCTTCACCGGCGCGATGGACTACTGGCCCAACGTCGATGCGGTGCAGTGGTTCGCGGCCGAGGTGTTGCCGCAGCTGCGCCAACGCTGGCCGACGTTGCGCTTCACCATCGTCGGCCGCGCGCCGACGCCCGCGGTGCTGGCGCTGGCGGGCGACGCGGTGCGCGTGACCGGCACGGTGCCCGATGTGCGGCCCTACCTGCAGCATGCGGCGGCTGTCGTCGCGCCGCTGCGCCTGGCGCGCGGCGTGCAGAACAAGATCCTCGAGGCGATGGCCGTGGGCCGGCCCGTCGTGGCGGCGCGCAGTTGCGTCGAGGCGCTGGGCGCCGACGGCGTGCTCGCCGGCCAGGACCTGCTCTCGGCCGACAGCGCCGCCGACTACCTCGAACTGGTCCACGCGCTGCTCAGCGCACCCACCCGCGCGCAGGCGATCGGCCAGCAGGCGCGCGAACGCGTCCTGCGCCAGTTCAGCTGGCAGGCGCACCTGGCCAAGCTGGACGGGTATCTGCCGCAAGGACAAGCGGCATGAGCGCGCGCAGGGCCGCCCCAAGCAAGCTCAGCGTCCCCGCGGGGACCGGCTGCGGCTTGCCGCAGACGAGGGGGCAACACTGCGCGCGCGCAGGGCCGCCCCAAGCAAGCTCAGCGTCCCCTCGGGGACCGGCTGCGGCTTGCCGCAGACGAGGGGCAGCAATGAGCGCCACCACGCCGTCGGCGCTTCAGCAGCGCGGTGTCCCCGATGCCTGGCGCCGCCCGCTGGCGGTGCTGGTGCTGCTCGTCGTCGCGTTGCTGCTGCTGTACCGGCAGACGGCGCTGGGCATGGTCACGATCTGGTGGCGGTCCGGCACCTTCACGCATGCCTTCCTGGTGCCGCCGATCGTGCTGTGGCTGGCCTGGCGCCGCCGCGGGATGGTCGCGCCGCTGACGCCGCGGCCGGTGCCGTGGCTGGCGCTGCCGCTGGTGGCGCTCGGCGCGGTCTGGCTGTTCGCCGACTTCGCCGCGATCAACGCGGTCACGCAGTTCACGCTCGTCGCCATGCTCGTGCTGCTGGTGCCGGCGGTGCTGGGCTGGCGCATCGCGCGCGAGATGGTCTTCCCGCTCGGCTTCCTGTTCTTCTGCGTGCCGGTCGGCGAGTTCCTGTTGCCGCAGCTGATGGACTGGACCGCCAAGTTCACCGTCGTCGCATTGCGGCTCAGCGGCCTGCCGGTCTACCAGGAAGGCCTGCAGTTCATCATTCCGAGCGGCCAGTGGTCGGTCGTCGAGGCCTGCTCCGGCGTGCGCTACCTGATCGCATCGGCGATGGTGGGCACGCTGTACGCCTACATCAGCTACCACTCGAACCGCCGTCGGCTGGGCTTCATCGCCTTCGCGCTGGCGCTGCCGCTGGTGGCGAACTGGGCCCGGGCCTACCTGATCGTGATGATCGGCCATCTGTCGGGCAACACGCTGGCGGTCGGCGTCGACCACCTGATCTACGGCTGGCTGTTCTTCGGCATCGTGATGCTGGCGATGTTCCTCATCGGCGCACGCTGGGCGCAGCCCGAGCTGCCGCTGGTGCCGCCGCCGCGCGATGTCGCGCCGGCCGCGACCGGTGCGGCCTGGCTGGCGACCGTCGCCGTGCTGCTCGCCATCGCGCTGCCGATCACCGCCGGCGTGCTGCTGCGCCAGGGGCACTCGGCCCCGATCGCCGCGCTGCCCGCGGTGTCCGCGGAGCCGGGCTGGTCGGACCAGACCGTCCCGTCCGACGCCTGGGTGCCGGACTTCGAAGGCGCCAACGCCGCGCTGCACCAGGAGTTCACCGGCCCGGCCCAGGTCGGCGCCGCGAAGCCGCGTGTCGGGCTGCACCTGCAGTACTTCCGCGATCAGGACTACGAACGCAAGCTGGTCAGTTCCAGCAACGCCGTCGTGGCCGCCGAGGACAAGCACTGGGCCGTCACCGGCCGCGGCCAGGCCGCGTTCTCGCCGGTCACCGGCGTCTCGGCGGCGCCGGTTCCCGTGCTGACCACACAGGTGCGCGCCTCGTCGCTGGACGCGGTGACCGCGCCACGGATGCTGGTGTGGCACGTGTACTGGATCAACGGCCGGCCGATGACGAGTGCCTGGCAGGCGCGCGTGCGCGGCGCGCTGGAGCGGCTCCAGGGCCGCGGCGACGACGCGGCGCTGGTACTCGTCTATACCGAGGCTGACGAGCTGGCGCCGCAGCGGCTGGATCTCTTCCTGCGTCAGCACTGGGGCACGATCGATGGCGAACTCCGCCGCGTGCGCGACGGCGGCGCACGGGGCGCGCCTTCGACGACGCCAACGACGCCAACGACATTGACGCCCTCGTCGCCAGGGGCGCCGACATGAGCGCCGGCCTGAGCGTCGAGCGCGCGCTCGCGGCCGCGGACGAGCGGCCGCTGGTGCTGCACGTGATGTACCGCTTCGACACCGGCGGTCTCGAGAACGGCGTGGTGAACCTGATCAACCACATGCCGGCCGACCGCTACCGGCACGCGATCGTCGCCCTCACCGAAGTCACCGATTTCCGCAAGCGGCTGCAGCGCGACGACGTCGAGTGCTTCGCCCTGGACAAGCCGCCGGGGCAGGGCTTCTGGCTCTATCCCAAGCTCTACCGGCTGTTCCGCGCGCTCAAGCCGGCCATCGTGCACAGCCGCAACCTGGCGGCGCTGGAAGTCCAGCTGCCGGCCTGGGCCGCGCGCGTACCGGTGCGCATCCACGGCGAGCACGGCCGCGACGTCGGCGACCTCGACGGCCGCAACCGCGCCTACCAGCGCGTGCGGCGCTTCTACAAGCCCTTCGTCTCGCACTACATCGCGCTCTCGCGCGACCTCGGCGACTACCTGACCGGTCCGGTCGGCGTGCCGCCGGCGCGCGTGAGCCAGTTCGTCAACGGCGTCGACACCCTGCGCTTCCAGCGCCAGCAGGTCGAGGCCATCCCGGGCTGCCCCTTCGATCCCGCCGCGCACTGGCTGATCGGCACCGTCGGCCGCATGGCGCCGGTGAAGGACCAGCTGATGCTGACGCGCGCCTTCATCGCGCTGATCGGCCAGGCGCCGGACCTGCGCGCGCGCGCGCGGCTGGTGCTGATCGGCGACGGTCCGCTGCGGGCGCAGTGCCAGGTCTTGCTCGACGAGGCCGGCCTGAGCGAGCTCGCCTGGCTCCCCGGCGAACGCACCGACGTGCCGGCGGTGATGCGCGGTCTGCACGTCTTCGCGCTGCCGTCGCTGGCGGAGGGCATCTCCAACACCATCCTCGAGGCGATGGCCAGCGGGCTGCCGGTGGTCGCGACCGAGGTCGGCGGCAATGCGGACCTGGTGACGCGCGACGTCAGCGGGCTGCTGGTGCCCGCGGCGGATCCCGCGGCGATGGCCGCGGCGCTGCTGCGCCTGGCGCGCGATCCCGAAGGTGCGATGGCGATGGGCGAGGCCGGCCGCGCGCGGGTCGAGCAGGATTTCAGCATGCGTGCCATGGTCGCTCGGTACCAGGGCCTGTATGACACGCTGCGCGGCCACAATGCCGCCAGCCACAAGAACTGACACGGGGTACGACCATGTGCGGAATCAGCGGACTTTTCGATACCCGGGGGCGGCGCGACTTCGATGGCGCGCTGATGCATCGCATCAACGACTCGCTGCACCACCGCGGCCCCGACGAAGGCTCGATCCACCTGCAGCCCGGGCTGGCCTTCGGCCACCGCCGGCTGTCCATCATCGACATCGCGACGGGCCAGCAGCCGCTGTTCAACGCGGACCATTCGGTGGGCATCGTCTTCAACGGCGAGATCTACAACTACCAGCAACTGACCGACGAGCTCACCGCGCTGGGCTACCAGTTCCAGACGAAGAGCGACACCGAGGCCATCGTGCACGCCTGGTCCGCCTGGGGCGAGGCCTGCGTGCAGAAGCTGCGCGGCATGTTCGCGTTCGTGATCTGGGACAAGGCGCGCGACCAGCTCTTCATGGCGCGCGACCGGCTCGGCGTGAAGCCGATGTTCTACGGGCTGCTGGACGACGGCACGCTGGTCTTCGGCTCCGAGCTGAAGGCGCTGCTCGCGCATCCGGGCATGAAGCGCGACATCGTCCCGCAGGCGGTGGAGGAGTACTTCGCGCTGGGCTACGTCGCCGAGCCGCGCACCATCTTCCGCCAGGCGCTGAAGCTGCCGCCGGCGCACACGCTGGTGATCCGGCGCGGCGAGCCGCTGGGCCAGCCGCGCCGCTACTGGGACGTCAGCTTCACGACCGACAGCAAGATCGACGAGGTCCAGGCGCAGGAAGAACTGACCCGCCGCCTGCGCGAGTCGGTCAAGCTGCGCCTGATCGCCGAAGTGCCGCTGGGCGCCTTCCTCTCGGGCGGCGTGGACTCGAGCGCGGTCGTGGCGATGATGGCCGGCGAGACCAACGGGCCGGTGAAGACCTGCTCGATCGCGTTCGACGACCCGCAGTACAACGAGTCCGAATTCGCGCAGAGGGTGGCGGACCGCTACCAGACCGAGCACCACGTCGAGACCGTCCAGAGCGACGACTTCGACCTGATCGACACGCTGGCGCGGCTCTACGACGAGCCTTATGCCGACAGCTCCGCGATCCCGACCTACCGCGTCTGCCAGCTCGCGCGCAAGCACGTGACGGTGGCGCTGTCGGGCGACGGCGGCGACGAGAGCTTCGGCGGCTACCGCCGCTACAAGCTGCACATGATGGAAGAGCGCATGCGCGCCAGCCTGCCGCTGGGGCTGCGCAAGCCGCTGTTCGGCACGCTGGGCCGGCTCTATCCGAAGGCGGACTGGGCGCCGCGCGTGTTCCGCGCGAAGACGACCTTCCAGGCGCTGGCGCGCAACTCGGTGGAGGCCTACTTCCACACGATGTCCGTGATCCGCGACAACGAGCGCATGCCGCTGTACAGCGCGCGCTTCAAGTCGGAACTCGGCGGCTACAACGCGCGCGACCTGTTCCTGCAGCACGCCGAACGCGCCAACACGGACGATCCGCTGGCGCTGATCCAGTACATCGACACGCACACCTACCTGGTCGGCGACATCAACACCAAGGTCGACCGCGCGTCGATGGCGCATTCGCTGGAAGTGCGCGAGCCGCTGATGGACCACCCGCTGGTCGAGTGGCTGGCGACGCTGCCGTCCCACCTGAAGCTGCGCGGCGGCGAGGGCAAGTACCTGTTCAAGAAGACGCTCGAGCCGCACCTGCCCAACGACGTGCTGTACCGGCCCAAGATGGGCTTCGCCGTGCCGCTGTCGCGCTGGTTCCGCGGACCGCTGCGCCAGCGCGTGCGGAACTCGCTGCTGGGCGGGCCGCTCGCGGATTCCGGCATGTTCGACCTGAAGACCGTGGGCCAGATGGTCGAGCAGCATGAGAACGGCAGCCGCGATCACAGCACGCCGCTGTGGACGCTGCTGATGTACGACGCGTTCCTGCGCAACGTGATGGGCGCGACCTCGATGCGCGAGGCGGCGTGAAGATCCTCTACCACCATCGCACCGCGTCCAAGGACGGCCAGGCGGTCCACATCGAGGAGATGATCGGCTCGCTGCGCGCGCTCGGCCACGAGGTGCGCGTGGTCGCGCCCGGCGGCGAGTCGGCGCCCGAGGACAAGGCGAAGATGGGCGACGACACCGGCTGGGTGCATCGCCTGCGCGCGAAGCTGCCCAAGTTCGTCTACGAACTGCTGGAGCTGGCGTACTCGCTGGTGGCGTACCGGCGACTCGCGGCGGCGGCCCGGGACTTCCAGCCCGACCTGATCTACGAGCGCTACAACCTCTTCCTGCTCAGCGGGCTGATGCTCAAGCGGCGCCTGCGCGTGCCGCTGCTGCTCGAGGTGAACGCGCCGCTGGTCGACGAGCGCGCGAAGTTCGGCGGCCTGGCCCTGCCGCGCATCGCGCGCTGGGCCGAGGACACCGTCTGGCGCGGCGCTGACGCGGTGCTGCCGGTGACCCAGGTGCTCGGCGCGATGGTCGGCGCGCGCGGCGTGCCGCAGGAGCGGCTGGTCGTGATCCCGAACGGCATCAACGAGGAACACTTCGACGCGGCGCCGTCGTCCGAGGCGGCCAAGCGCACGCTCGGCTGGGACGGCGCGCTGGTGCTGGGATTCACCGGCTTCGTGCGCGACTGGCACGGCATGGACCGCGTGATCCGCTGGATGGCGACGGACGCGGCGCCCGCCAATGCGCGGCTGCTGCTGGTCGGCGACGGGCCGGCGCGGGCTGACCTCGAGGCGCTGGCCGGCGAGCTGAAGCTCGGCGAGCGCGTGCGCTTCACCGGCGTCGTCTCGCGCGACGCGGTACCCGCCTACGTGGCCGCCTTCGACATCGCGCTGCAGCCGGCGGTGGTCGCCTACGCGTCGCCGCTCAAGCTCTTCGAATACCTGGCGCTGGGCAAGGCCATCGTCGCGCCGAACCAGCCCAACATCGAGGAAGTGCTGGACGACGACCTCAACGCCTTGCTCTTCGATCCGGCGCAGGCCGGCGCGCTGGAGGCGCTGCTGGCGCGGCTGGCGTCGGACGAGGCGCTGCGCCGACGTCTGGGCGAAGGCGCGCGTGCCACGATTGGTCGACTGCAGCTGACCTGGCACGGCAACGCCGCGCGCGTCGTGGCGCTGGGCCGGGCATTGAAGAGCGGGCAGGGCGCTCGCGAGGCGCAGCAGGCCGCTCACGCGGCCATTGCCCCGCGCGCCGTCACGCCCGCCGTCTCGCCCGCCATCACGCCTGCCGTCGAGGCCGCATCCGCGGCGACGTCCGGTGCCGAGGACGCGAAGGCCTGAGCCATGCTGAAGCTGCTGACCTTCTCGACGCTGTACCCGAGCGCGGTGATGCCCAGCCACGGCATCTTCGTGGAGACCCGGCTGCGTCACCTGGTCGCGTCAGGTCAGGCTGAATCCCGCGTCATCGCGCCGGTGCCGTGGTTCCCGCTCAAGGGCGAGCGCTTCGGCGAGTACGGCAAGTTCGCCGCGACGCCGGCGCGCGAATCGCGGCACGGCCTGGACATCACGCATCCGCGCTTCGTGCGGCTGCCCAAGGTCGGCATGAGCAGCGCGCCGTACACGCTGGCCTGGACCTTCCTGCGCGCGGCGCGGCAACTGCAGGCGACGGGCTACGACTTCGACCTGATCGACGCGCACTACTTCTATCCCCGACGGCGTCGCCGCGGTGATGGTGGCGCGGGCGCTGAACAAGCCGGTGGTGATCACCGCGCGCGGCACCGACATCAACCTGATCCCGCAGCACGCCTTCCCGCGCAAGCTGATCCTGCGCGCGGCGGCGCAGGCCGACGCGATGATCACCGTGTGCGAGGCGCTCGAGGACGAGCTGGTCGCGCTGGGCGCGGACGCCGCGAAGGTGACCGCGCTGCGCAACGGCGTGGACCTGACGCTCTTCCATCCCGCCGGCCGCGACGAGGCCCGCGCCGCACTGGGCCTGGCGGCCGGGCGCTTCACGCTGGCCTCGGTCGGTCACCTGATCGAGCGCAAGGGCCATGAGCTGGTCATCGGCGCCCTCGCTGAACTGCCCGACGTCGATCTGCTGATCGCCGGCGCCGGTCCGGAGGAGGGCGCGTTGCGCCGCCTGGCCGAGTCGCTGGGCGTGACGTCGCGCGTGCGATTCCTCGGCGCGCTGCCGCAGGCGCGGCTGCGCGAGGTCTATGCCGGCGTCGACGCGCTGGTGCTGGCGTCGAGCCGCGAGGGCTGGGCCAACGTGCTGCTGGAGGCGATGGCCTGCGGCACGCCGGTGGCGGCGTCCAATGTGTGGGGCACGCCCGAGGTCGTGGCCAGCCCCGAAGCGGGCGAGCTGATGCCCGAACGCACCGCGTCCGGCGTGGCCGAGGCCGTGCGCCGCCTGCGCGCGTCGCCCCGCGACCGCGCGGCGACGCGGCGCTACGCCGAGCGTTTCAGCTGGGACGCGACGACGCAGGGCCAGCTCGACCTGTTCCACCGCATCCTGGCCGCGCGGCGGTCGCCGGAGCTGCGCCATGCGTGACCTGCTGATGCTGGGCCTGTTCCTGGCCCTGATCTACAAGACCTTCAAGGACCCGATGTGGGGCGTGCTGGGCTGGGTGTGGATGGGGGTGATCAACCCGCACCGCCTGGCCTACGGCTTTGCGCACGACGCGCCGTGGTCGATGGTGATCGCGCTGGCGCTGTTCGCGAGCCTGATGGTGCACCGCGACAAGCTGGTGAAGTTCCCCGTCAATGCGGTGACCATCCTGCTGTCGATCTGGATCCTGTGGATCGGCGTGTCGCCGCTGCTGTTCTCGTTCTACCCGGACAAGGAGATGCACTTCTGGTCGCGCGCGTTCAAGGTGCTGCTGATGGTGCTGGTGTCGCTGCTGGTGGTGAAGCGGCGGCGCGACCTGGACTGGCTGGTGCTGGTGCTGGTGATCTCGATCGGCTACTACGGCATCAAGGGTGGCGTGTTCACGGTGCTGTCCGGCGGCTCCGCGCGGGTGTGGGGGCCGGAGGGCTCGTTCATCGAGGACAACAACTCGCTGGCGCTCGCGACCATCATGACGGTGCCGCTGATCCGCTACCTGCAGCTGCAGGCCACCAAGCGCTGGCAACGCCACCTGGCCACCGCGGCCATGCTGCTGTGCATGGCGTCCGCGGTGGGGTCGCAGTCACGCGGCGCCTTCCTCGCGATCGTGACGATGTCGTTCTTCATGTGGATGAAGAGCCGCAACAAGCTGCCGTTGGCCCTGGTGGTGCTGGTGGCGCTGCCGCTGATCTTCGTCTTCATGCCGGAGAGCTGGACCAGCCGGATGGAGACCATCAAGACCTACGACCAGGACTCGTCGGCGATGGGGCGGATCAATGCGTGGCAGATGGCCTGGCGGCTGGCGATCGACCTGTTCCCGTTCGGCGGCGGCTTCACGGTCGCGGGGCCGGCGGTGTTCGCGAAGTACGCGCCCGATCCGTCCGTGCCGCTGACGGCGCACAGCATCTACTTCCAGGCGATGGGGGAGCACGGTTTCCTGGGCCTGGCGATTTTCGTCGGCATCTTCGCCACGACCTGGCGGCTGGCGAGCGCGACCATCCGGACCGCCAAGGACCTGCCCGAGCTGCAGTGGGCGCGGGACCTGTCGGCAATGTGCCAGGTCGGGCTGATCGGCTACGCGACCGGCGGGGCGTTCCTGAGCCTGGTGTACTTCGACCTGCCTTACTACCTCGTGCTGATCGTGGTGGTGGTGAACCGCGTCGTCGTCGCGGAGGTGGCGGGGCGCAAGCAGGCCGCCGTCGCGGCGGGGCAGGCGCCGCGGGACGTGCACTCGCCGTACTGGGGAGGCACCTGATGCTGGCGTCGCTGAGCCTGCTCGGCTGGCCGCGCGGCGAGCCCGCGCTGAGCATCCTGATCTACCACCGCGTGCTGCCCGCGCCGGACGCGATGCGGCCGGGCGAGATCGACGCGGCGCGTTTCGAGGCGCAGGTGTCCTTCCTGGCACGGCACTTCACGCTGATGACGGTGAGCGACGCGGCGCTCGCGCTGCGCGAGGGGCGCCTGCCGAAGCGCGCGGCGTGCATCACCTTCGACGACGGCTATGCGGACAACTGGACGGTGGCACATCCGATCCTGGCGCGGCACGGCGCGCGCGCGACGGTGTTCATCGCGACCGGCTACCTGAACGGCGGCCGCATGTTCAGCGACACGGTGGTCGAGTTCCTGCGTCTGGTGCCGGGACCGGTGCTGGACCTGTCGGCGGTCGGGATGGGCGTGCATCCGGTCGCGACGACCGAGGAACGTCTGAAGGCCGTGTCCGCGCTGCAGGTGCAGCTGAAGTACCTGGCGCCGGACGAGCGCGAGGCGCAACTCCGCCGGATGCTGGCGGCGCAGCCGGTCGGTCCGATGCCGGACGACCTGATGCTCACTGACGCGCAACTGAAGCATCTGGCCGACGCGGGCCACGAGATCGGCGGTCACACGGTGGACCACACGGTGCTGACGACCTTGTCGCCCGACGGCGCGCGCGAGCAGGTGCAGGCGGGACGCGACCACCTCGCGGCGCTGTTGGGCCGGCCGGTGCGCAGCTTCGCGTACCCGAACGGACGGCCGGCGCGCGATTACGACGCGGGTCACGCGGCGATGCTGCGGGATCTCGGCTTCGAGGCGGCGGTCAGCACCGCGCCTGGCGTGGCGCTGCCGGGCGCCGATCTGTTCCAGCTGCCGCGCTACACGCCGTGGGGGAACTCCACCGCGATGTTTGCCGCGCGGATGATGCGCAACGCGCGCATGGGCGGACCGGCAGCGGTGGTCTGAGCACGCTCGGCACCTCCGTGTGCCGCTGCGGATCGTCGATTGCCGAACGCAAAAGTTCTAGGAATGGAACTTCGGTTGTCTGTGGACAAACACCCCCAAAAGATTCCCGCCAGTTCGTGGGCGCGGCGCAACGACTGACCCCGTTTCGCCGGCCCCGTTGAATTTCGACGTGTTCGGACGGGCTAAGAATTTGTGGTCTGGAGGTGATCCATGCTGCAACTGATTGATCGTGTGCTTGACCGCTTTCGCGGTGTCTCTCGTCCCGACCCCCGTTTCGACGTCTTGTCGGATCCGGCGATCTTTCGTCGTCCGGAACTGGCCAGCCGGATGGCGTCCGCGTTGATGTCCCACGACCATGCATCCGGACTTTTCCTCACGGCGCCTCGTCGTACGGGAAAGTCCACTTTCATCCAACGCGACCTCACACCTGCGCTCGAGCGCGAGCATGGTGCGCTGGTGCTCTATGCGGATCTCTGGAGGCGACGGAGCGAGGATCCTGGAACGGTGATCGTCGAGTTGATCAACCAGGCCGTGAAGTCACATGAAGATCAGGCTCGACGCATGTTCGATCGCCTCAGCCTCTCGCGTCTGAAGGTGCCGGGTTTCGAATGGGAACTCAAAGGTGAGCGGGGCGTGCGTGAACCATCGCTCTGCGAGTCGCTGGAGCGCCTGTCCGATCTGGCCAAGCAGACGGTCGTGCTCATCATTGATGAAGTTCAGCAGACGCAGTCGACAAGTCTGGGCCGCGATGTGCTCTACATGCTCAAGTCAGCGCGCGATCACTTGAACGGCTGTGACAAGCTGAAGTTCCGCTTGCTCGCCACGGGCTCGCATCATGAAAAGATCGTCGGACTCGTGCTGGATAAGCACCAGGCCTTTCTCGGCGCGAACATGGAAACGATGCCGACATTGGGCGAAGAGGCCTATCTCCGCTGGGAGCGTGCGTTGCACGGACCGGCGTTCCAACCCTCGCTGGCGGTCATGGCTCAGGCCTTCGATATCTGCCTGCGCCGACCGGCGGACTTCCACAAACTCTGTAGGAGTGTCGTGACGGCAGGTCCCGGCGCAGGGGGAACGGATGACGACACGTTGATTCGCTTCGCACGCGGTCAGATCCAGGTCGAGAAGCGTCAGCTATTCATCCGACTTCAAGCGCTGGAACCGATCGAGCAAGTTGTCTTGCGCCTGCTTGCCGAAGACGGTGAGAAGTTCGCGCCGTTCTTCCCGCCTGCAAAGCGACGGCTGAACACGATGCTGGCGGTACTTGAAGAAGGGAGTCGGCCGGAAGTCTCCGACGCCACCATCAGGATGGCGTTGGACCGACTCTGCAATGCCAAGTTGATGTGGCGAGGGGATGGGCCCTACGTACTGGAAGAAATGCAGTTTGCGACTTGGTTGCTGGAGCGAGATCCCGTCATCGTCGCGCCGGCACCGACGAGCCCGCTCCTCGAAGGGCAGACTGCCGAAGCCGCGTAAGTCGGAGGGAGGCGTCCATGTGGCGAGTCCCTGCCGAAAGACCCGCTCTGACCGCGCCCGCGCTGCTCTCCTGAAGCGCGCTCAAACCCGGTAATTCGGCCGCCGCCCCCGCAGCCACTGCTCCAGCATCATCAGGATCCACACCATCTCGCCGTAGTACCCGGGGTGTTCCGGCAGCCGATCCTTGAGCAGGCTCCGGATGAACTGCGGGCGGACGATGCCGCGCGTGGCCAGGCTGCCGAGCGAGTCCTCCGCCAGCGCGCGCAGGTTGGCGTCGCGCGTGGCCCAGACGCCGAAGGGCAGGCCGAAGCCCTGCTTCTTCTTGACGATGATCTCGTCGGGCAGGAAGCCGCGCAGCGCCTCCTTGAAGAACCAGCGCAGCTGCAGCCCCTTGAGCTTGTAGTCCGCCGGCAGCCGCTCGGAGAAGGCCAGCAGTTCGTCGTCCAGCATCGGGAAACCGACCGAGGTCCCCGCCAGCCGCGTCGTGCCCACGACCTTGGGCAGGTCGGTGTCCGCCAGCGTGTAGCGCCAGTCGAAGGCCAGCATCCGGTCCACCAGCTTGCCGGTCTTCAGCCCGCCCCACACCTGGCGCTGCTGCTTCTGCGGTCCCAGGGGATCCACGCGGCGCAGGAAGTCCGTCTCCAGCACGTCGGCCATGCCCAGCCGCGTCAGCAGGTTGTAGCTCTGCAGCCGGTCGGGCATCGGCACCCGCGCCTGGTCGATGTAGCTGGCGCCCTTCTTCAGCAGCGGCAGCTTGCCGATCGGCGAGCCGAACACGGGCTGCAGCACGAAGTCGCGCAGCGGACCCGGCACGTTGCCGTACCAGGAGAACACCGTCTGCTTCGCATAGCGCGTGTTGCCGCCGAAGAGCTCGTCCCCGCCATCGCCGGCCAGCAGGTGCCGCACGCCGTTGTCGTGGGCCCGGCGCGCGCAGTAGTAGGCCGGCAGCGCCGAGCTGTTGCCGAAGGGCTGGTCGTAATGCGTCGCGACCTTGGCGATCCCGTCGACCAGGTCCTTCGGCGTCACGTAGTACTCGTGATGCCGGCAGCCGAAGTGCTTGGCCGCGATGCGCGCGAAGGCCATCTCGTCGTAGCCCTCGGCTTCGAAGCCGATCGAGTAGGTGTCCGCCGGCCGCCCCGCCACGCGGCTCAACATCCCTGCGACCGTGGAGCTGTCCGTGCCGCCGCTCAGGAAGCAGGCCGCGTCCGGCGCGTGCATCGCCCGTTGCACGGAGCGCTGCAGGATCTCCTTGAACTCGACCTTCAGGTCCTCGAGCCGGGGCGACGGATCGGCGCGGAAGGTCGGCGTCCAGTACGGCGTCACGCGCAGCTCGCCGCGCTCGAAGATCGCGACGTGCCCCGGCGGCAGCCGGAAGATGTTGCGGAACACCGTCCCCGGCGACGGGATGACGTGGAAGTAGAGGTAGTCGAACAGCGCCTGCGGGTCGAGGTCGACGTCGTCGCCGGCCAGGTCGTCCGCGCGGGTCGCGAACTGCAGGTCGTGCCCGACGATGCGGTAGCACAGCGGCTCGATGCCGAAGCGGTCCGTCGCCAGCAGCGTGCGCCCGCCGGGCTGCCGCCATGCCACCGAGAAGCGTCCGCCGACCTGCGCCAGCGCCGGCGCCGGATCGGTCGCCGACAGCAGGGTCTGCCACGCGGCGTCGCGTTGCGCGGCCGGGACGTCGGCGGAGAGACCGGGCAGCACCGGTTGACCAGTGGAAAGGAAGGTGGCGGTGCTCGTCGTCATCGTTGTGTACGGACCGGCGAAGCGGCCAGGAGGCAAGGGAAGGGGCGTCCACGCGGCGTGGAATTCCCCCGGCGGATTCTGGCGTGGAAATGCGTTGGCGCACCCGTCCCCGACCCCACCCACTTGGAGGGCCGCGCTTCGGGGGGAGGCTTCCGACCATGCCGCACAATCGCGGCCTGCCCGCCGCCGGAGGCGGGCGCTGGAGCCGGTTTGCAGATTCACTGGATGCCTCACGCGCTGAACCCGGCCTACGCCGGCGTGCGCCTGCGCTGCCTGATGCCGAGCCGCGAATTGCGCCGCTCGGGTCTGGTCTCGCGCGTGCTGGATCCGGCGCCGGACACGCAACCGCTGCCCGCTGACGGCGTGCTGGTGGTCCAGGCGAAATGGCTGCTCGATGCCGGCTCGCCGGCCGCGCTGCGCGACCGGACCCGGCGTCTGGCCCAGGCCCGTGAACGCGGCGTCCGGCTGGTGCTGGACAGCTTCGACAACTACTTCCTGAACGAGTCCGGCGACCCCGCCCGGGCCGAGCTGCTGACCGCCTACCGCGAGGCGCTGCCGCTGTTCGCGTTGTTCACCGTGTCGTCGCCGGGCCTGAAGCCCTTGCTGGAGGCGGAGCTGCCCGCCGACCTGCGCGCCGCCGCGCCGGTGCGGGTCGTCGGCGATCCGGTCGAGACGCCCGCCGCCGCGCGCGACTTCGAATCCTGGCCGCACCGCATGCATCCCGGCCGCTGGCGCGGTCAGTGGCGCGCCTGGCGCGAGTTGCGCGAGCACCGCGCGCAGCGCCGTGTCGCCCGTCAACTGGTGTGGTTCGGCAATCACGGCAGCGCCTACGCGACCGGCGGCATGGCCGAGCTCGAGCCGCTGCTGCCGCTGCTGGAGGCCGCCTCGCGGCGTCAGCCGCTGCGGCTGACGGTGGTCAGCAACTCCGAGCAACGCTATCGCGAGCTGCTCGGCCGCGCCGCCTTTGCGCATCGCTACCGGCCCTGGGACCGGCTGCATTTCCTGTCGCTGCTCGGCGAGCAGGACCTGGTGCTGCTGCCCACCCGCATGACCGCCTTCACGATGGCCAAGAGCAACAACCGCATGCTGCTGGCGCTCGCCCAGGGCGTGCCGGTGATGGCCGACCCCTTGCCCGATTACCAGCCGTGGCGCGCGCACTGCGCGCTGGACGACTGGGACCACCTGGCCGACCACATCGCCGATCCGGCGCCGCTGGCCGCCCGCGCGCGTGCCGCGATGCCCGCCATCGAGCGCGACTACTCCACGCGTGCCATCGCCGCCCAATGGCGCGAGGCGCTCCAAGCCCTCGTTTCCCGATGAACCGCATGACGCCCGATTCCCTCGCCACGCCGGACTATGTGGCGGACCACGCGGACGCGCACGCGTCGTCGACGCCGGCCTCCTCCGCGGAGAACCCGCTCGCGATCGCCATCGTGCTGCCGCAGTTCCATCCGTTCCGTCAGAACGACGCCTGGTGGGGCAAGGGCTTCACCGAGTGGCGCAACGTCGCCAAGGCCAAGCCGCTGTACAAGGGCCACTACCAGCCGCGCCTGCCGGGCGAGCTCGGGTTCTACGACCTGCGCCTGCCCGAGGCGCGCGCCGCGCAGGCCGAGCTGGCCCGCGAGCACGGCATCGGCGGCTTCTGCTACTACCACTACTGGTTCACCGGCGAGCGCCTGATGGAGCGCCCGATCGAGGAGATCCGCGCCAGCGGCGAGCCCGACTTCCCCTACTGCCTGGCCTGGGCCAACGAGAACTGGACCCGCGCCCTGGAACGGCAAGGACCGGGAGATGCTGATCGAGCAGCGCTACTCGGACGAGGACGACGAGGCGCACATCCGCACGCTGCTGCCGCACTTCCGTGATCCGCGCTACATCCGCATCGACGGCAAGCCGCTGTTCATCGTCTACAAGGTCGACCACCTGCCCGATCCGCGGCGCACGCTGGCGACGTGGCGCCGCATCGCGCGCGAGGAGGGTGTCGGCGAGCTGACGCTGGCCCAGTTCGAATGGAGCGGCACCGGCTCCGGCGCCGATCCGCGCGAGGTCGGGCTGGACCTGTCGATCGAGTTCGCACCGGACTGGCGGCGCCTGGGCGGCAAGCACTTCACCGGCTGGAAGTCGCGCCTGGCGATGGCGCTGGGCCTGCTGCCCAAGGCCTACGGCCAGCACAACTTCTTCGACTACGACCGGATGGTCGACGGCGTGCTGGCCAAACCGGCGCCGGACTATCCGTTCCTGCGCTGCGTCAGTCCCGGCTTCGACAACAGCGCGCGGCGCTCCTCGGGGGGCGCGACGATTCTCATGAACAACACGCCGCAGCGGTATCGCCGCTGGCTTGAGGCCGCGCTCGCGTGGACGCGCAAGCACCAGCCGCCGCAGCGTCAGGTCGTGTTCATCAACGCCTGGAACGAATGGGCCGAGGGCAACCACCTCGAGCCCGACGCGCTGAACGGCCGCGCGCTGCTGGAAGCGACGCGCGACGCGTTGAAGCAGAACGCTTGAGTGGATCCATCGGTCCGGCGGACCAGGCTGCACCGGCCGCTCAGCGCCCGATCCGGGCCGCGCACGCGGCCTGGTGCCGGGCCACCGAGCCCCGCATCGACGCCAGCGCGTCCTCGGTGCGCTGCAGGTCGTCGGCGATGCGCGGCGCGCGTTCGATCGCGGCCAGCCAGTAGTCGCACATCGAGGCCGCGTCGTCGCACTCGTGCAGCACGCCGCGATCGCGCAGCAGGCGGTAGACCGGATAGGACGGGTAGGTCGTGTCCCAGCCGCCGCGGATCGTCAGCGGCTTGTTCAGCCCCAGCGGCTCCAGCACGTTGTGGTCCACGCCCACATGCGCGACGCTCGCCGCCGCGTAGAAGTCCCGCAGCTCGCCGACGGTGTCCAGCACCAGGCATTGCACGTCGGCCGCGAGCGGCGCGTCCTCGATCTGCGAGCGCCGCGTGACCCGCAGTCCCGCCTCGCCGAGCTGGCCCAGCAACTCGCCCATGCGCTCCAGGTTCTCCGGATGCCGCGGCGCCAGGATCAGCAGCGCGTCGGGATGCGTGCGCCGCAGCCGTTCGAAGGCGGCCAGCACCTGATGCTGCTCGGCGAGCTCGGTGACGCAGCCGCCGACCACGATGGGCCGGGCCGACGCGAGCAGATGGCCGAGCAGTCGCGGGCTGCGCGTGGCCTGCTCGACGCCCCAGTCGGCGCGGCGCATCGCGTCGAACTTCATGTTGCCCGTCACCTGCAGCCGCTCGCGCGGCGCGCCGCGCGCCTCGAGCTGCCGCGCGGTCTCGGCGTCCTGCACGCACAGCACGTCGAAGGCGTTCAGGAAGTCGCGCTCCAGCAGCCGGCGCTCCATCTGGTCCAGCCGCGCCGGCGGTTCGTAGTGGTAGAGCCAGCCGTTGAGCATCAGCGTGGCCGCGTTGTGGCGGCGCGCCTCGCGCAGGAAGGCATAGGAGAAGCGGCAGGGCGCCTCCGACGGCAGGCAGGGGATCTCCGCCACGGCCAGCATCGCCGGCGGCAGCAGGCGGGCGAGCCGGCGCGCATCGGCGCTGTGGCCGCGGCTGGTGCAGACCACCGCCTGCGGCAGCCGGGCCAGGTAGGCGTCGCGGTAGTGCGGATGCTCGGTGATCAGCACCGGACGCAGGTCGGGCCGCTGCGCGATCAGCCACTCGATCATCGGCGCGACCGCGTTGAGCTCGCCGATCGTCGTCACGTAGAACCACAGCGCCGGACCCGACGCGTCGGCCGGCGTCACCGAGAACGCGCCCAGCGTGTTGTTGCCGCGCAGGTCGCTGAGGCGCTCCAGCGCGCGGAACATCGCCCAGCGCAGCGCCTCGCCGGGGCGGATCGGCGCGGCGGTGGCGGGCACGGCCAGGGACGGTGTCAGCTCAGGCATGGCGGCTCCGCAGATGGGTCAGGGCGCGACGGACCTCGGTCATCGCCGGATGCCGCAGCAGCGCGGCGCAGGCCAGCCACGCACCGGCGCCGGCGACGACGCACAGGACGATGCGCGGGATCAACGGCAGGCTCAACTCATGGCTGGCCAGTTGCGCCAGCCCGAGGCCGGCACAGCAGCCCAAGGTCAGTTGCACGCTGACCCAGCTGGGCGCGAACAGCTCGCGCGGCGTGGCCTTCAGCACTTCGGTCAGGTGGCGCGTGTACATCGCGACCTGCACCAGGTTGCCGATGACGAACACCGCCGCCACCGCGTGCAGGTTCCAGAACGCGGCCAGCCCGACGCAGGCCAGGTGCGTCGGTCCGTACCAGAGCGCCACCGACAGCCGGCGGCGGATCTGGCCGGTGGCCGCCAGCGCGTTGGGCGCCAGCATCGTCAGCGCGTAGGGCAGGCCGGCCAGCGCGAGCAGCGTGGCCAGCGGCGCGGCCTCGTGCCATTGCGGGCCGAACAGCAGCGCGATGATGTCGCCCGACATCAGCGCCACGCCGCCCATGAAGGGCCAGGCGATGCCGGTGAAGATGGCCGTGCCCTTCGCGTACGGTCCGACCAGGCTGTGTCCGGCGCGGTGGTCCGCCGCCAGCGCGGGCGTCGCGACGCGCAGGATGGCCGAGCTCACCGTCTGCCCGAGCAGGTCGATCAGCCCCGTCGCGCGGCTGAACAGCCCCAGCGAGGTGAAGCCGAAGACCTTGCCGATGATCAGTTCATGGCCGTTGCGCGAGCCCGATTCCACCAGCCGCGAGCCGGTGAACATCGCGCCGAAGCGCAACTGCCGGCCCGCGCCACGCAGACGCGGCATCAGCAGCGCGTCGCGCGGCCGCAGCCAGACGAGGATCGCCACCTGCACGGCGATGCCGACCACCGGGCCCCAGGCCAGGCTCATCGCGCCATGGCCGCTCCAGGCCAGCGCGATGCTGGTGGCCGAGTTGGCGGCGTTGGCGCTGACCTGCACGAGGAAGACCTGGTGGAAGGCCATCTCGCGGTTGAGCAGCGCGAAGGAGGGCGACGCCAGCGGCAGCATCACGAAGTTGAGGCTCAGCACCAGCAGCAGGTCCGCCAGCAGCGGCTCGTGGTACCAGTCGGCCAGCAGGAAGCGGCCGCCCAGGATCACCAGCGCGATGCTCCAGGCCATCAGCAGCGTGATGGTGAAGGCGCTGCGCAGCTTCTCGCGGTCGAGCTCGCGCTCCTGGATGAGGTACTCGCTGACGCCGAAGTCGCGCAGGATGGACGCCAGGTTCGTGACCACCGCGCACAGCGAATAGACGCCCACCTGCGTCGGCGTCAGCAGCCGCGCCAGGATCATCGTGGTCGGCACGGTGATCAGCAGGCTCAGGTAGCGCTCGCCGAAGGACCAGGCCAGCGCGCCACGCACGGACGGGGTCTTGCTCATGAACCGGCCTTCACGACGCGGACTCCGCGCGCGCCGGGGGAGGCGTCGGCGATGTCGATGCCATCGCCGTAGCGGGCGTTGCTGCTGAAGCCGCCTCCGGCATTGCCGCAGAAGCCGCCTCAGGCATTCCTGCCGAAGCCGCCTCCGACGTCTTGGCCGCACTCTCCTGCGTCGCATCAGCGCCGGGTTCGGCGCCGCCGCGATGCAGCAGGCGCTTGAGCGCCGGCACCCAGCCCCAGCGGTACAGCGTGGCGTGATAGACCGGACGCGCGTCGGCGGTCCAGCGCGTGTGCCACTCCATGACCTTGCCGTAGAACTCGATGCGGCGGATCGGACCGCCGGCCGCGGCCGCGTCGAACAGCTGCTGGAACTGCAGCTGGCGCATCAGCGTCGACGGCGACACGGCCTTGTGCGCCTCGTCGTAGGCGGTCTTGAGGATCACGATCTTGCCGCCCGACTCGATGCACAGGTCCATCGCGACGACGGCGTCGTCGAACCAGTACTGGTAGAGCCGGACCCGGCCGGCGCGCGCGAAGGCTTCCAGCATCGCGCGATAGAACTCGTACTGCGGATGCCCCGGCGCGATCGCCGTGCCTTCGGAACCCTTCCAGCCGCTGGCCTCGAGCCGGCCATAGTGGGCCAACGCGGGGGCCACGTCCTCGGGCCGCGTCAGGCACTCCAGTCGCGTGATGGTGCCCGCCGTATCCAGCTTCTTCTGCTGCTTCTTCAGGTTCTGTCGCAGGTTCTTGCCGCGCGCTTCCCAGTAGGTCGCGAAATCGCCGGTCAGGTCGACCCAGGCGGTTTCGATGTAGTCCTGTCCGCGCCAGCGCGTGCCGTCGGCGGGGCGAGGGTGGAACAGGCTGTCGATCTGCGTCAGGCCCAGCGCGAGCGCGGGCAGCGGCAGCGCGCGCAGCAGGCCGTCCGCCAAGGGCTCGAGGGCTTCGCCGGCGGCGCTCAACCAGGCGCCCAGCGGCAGCTGCGAGGGCTGGAAGGTGGTCCATTGCGCGGTGCCGGCCGGCGTCACGATCGCCGCGGCCCGCGGGGCCTTCGGATCGCCGAGCAGCGCCAGCCGTTCGCGGCCGGTGCCGAAGACGCTCAGCAGCGGCGCGAGGAAGGCGCTCTCCAGGAACGGCAGGCCCGCAACGCGCGCCTGTAGCGCGTCCCATGCGGCGGCATGCGGCGCGAAGGCGGCCGCCGCGTCGGGCTGCGGCAGCGGGATCAGGGTCCAGCGCAGGGCGGCAGTGGCCGTCGAGGCAGTCGGGGAAGTCGGTGTCGTCGGGGTCATGGGCGGGCCTCGGCGGTAGGCATCTGGGGGGCGCAGGCCTCGTCGAGCACGCGGGCGAGTTCGCCGCTGCGGGACTCGCGCGAGGCTGCGGCGATGGCCGGCGCCGCGGGCAGCGCGGCATGGCCGTGGAACAGGTCGTCGAGGAAGCGGTCGAGCACGGCGGCCACGCCGGGACCGTCTTCCAGCGCCGCGTTGTGCGGCAGGCCGGCGCGGCGCATCAGCTGCGCGGTGTCGCCGGCCGGATCGGCCAGCGTCAGCACCGGCCGGCGCGCGCGCAGGTATTCGTAGGCCTTGGCGGGGATCTGGTCGTTGCAGTCGTTCGACTGCAGCAGCAGCAGGCCGTCGGCGCGCAGCATCTCGGCGAGCGCGTCGGCATAGGGGATTGGGGGCGCGAGTTCGACCAGATCGGCCACGTCCAGGCGCTGCGCGAGCTCGCGGACGAAGTCGTCGTGCGCGGTCGCGCGCAGGCGCAACTTCAGGCGCGAGGCATCGATGCGGCCCGCGGCTTTCGCGGCGGCCAGCGCCTCGAACAGCCGCACCGGACTGCGCCAGTCGGGATAGACGACGCCGCTGTGCAGCAGCACGCGCGGGCCGGTGCCGCCCACGCTCACGCCCACGCCCACGCCCACGCCCACTGTCTGTTCAGCCTGCCGGAACGCGTCCTCGCTGTAGCCGTTCTCGATCACGCGGATGCGGTCGGCGGCGGCGGGGAAGCGCTTCGCATAAAGGCGCGCAGCACCCGGTGTCGTGAAGGTGAATCGTGTGCGCGCGCGCGAAGACCTTGCGCTCGACCGCCGCGAAGCGCTGCCACAGCACCGGGTCGGCGGGATACCCGTCGTGGGCCATCGGATCGCGGAAGTCGGCGACCCAGGGCAGGCCGCTGAGGCGGGACAGCCAGTCACCGACCAGATGCGCGGTCGGGATCGGATAGGTGCTCCAGATCGCGTCGGGGCGGGTCTCGCGGATCAGCTTCAGACCGGCCGGCACGGCGCCGAGCAGCCAGCTGTGCCAACGGTCCGGGCGCGCCAGGAAACCGGGATAACGGCCCGCGATCGACAGGTGCCGCGCGGCGTCCAGCGCGAAGGCGCGGCGCACGATCAGGTCGGCCGGGATCTCCTCGACAAGGTCGGTGCCGGTCTGCGCATGCACGCGGGGATGCGCGGTCAGCACGCTCGGTGTCCAGCCCGACGCGGGCAGCTGCTGCGCGAAGCGCAACGCGCGCTGCACGCCGCTGGTCCCCGCCATCGGCGGGAACTGGAAGGAGACCATGAGCACGCGCCGCATTGCCTGGCTCTCAGCGCGCGGGCGCGATGAAGAGGCGCTCGACCTGCTCGACGATGCGGCGCAGGTCGGCGTCGCTGAGGTCCTGGTGGCAGGCGAGCTGCAGCACGTGGTGCGACCACGACTTGCCGGCGTCGCCGGGCAGCGCCGGCACGCCGGGCCAGAGCCGGTCCCAGCGCGACACCGGCACGCCGAGCTTGCGCATCTCGGCATAGCCCGGATCGGGCGTGCGCACCCACAGCGGGAAGACGTAGGGCGCGCAGTCCGCCGGCAGCGTCGGCAGCAGCGGATACACGCCCTCGCGCCGCAGGAAGGCTTCGGTGAAGAACGCGTAGTGGTGCCGGCGCGCCTCGACGATGCGACGCCGCGGCACGCGCCGCGAGATCCATCCGCTGGCGCGCGTCAACGCGCGGTGCGAGAGCGGCAGGTCGATCAGCGCCATGTTGGCGTCGATCTCCTCGGCCTCGTCGAGTTCGCCATGGCGGCTCGGCGTCGCGTCCGCGCCGCCCGGCCGGCCCTTCACCAGATGGCGCAGGGCGCTCTTGAGCGCGAACGCGCCGCGGATCAGCCGGTTCAGGCCGGTCAGCCGGTCGTGCGCGGCGCCCATGTGGAGGATGTCGGAGCCGGCCTTGACCTGGTCGATCCGCGAGGCCGGCGTCAGCGCCGGCATCGTCAGGTCGGCGCGGTTGAGCGCGAGGATGCCGCCCTCGGGGGTCGGGAAGAACTTGGTCAGGCTGGCGATGGCGACGTCGCCCCAGGAGCCGATCGGCCGCGTGCCGGCGCGACCGAACATCGCGTGCGCGCAGTCCTCGATCAGCGCGATGCCGCGCGCGTCGCACCAGGCGCGGACCGCTTCCATCGGCTGCGGCAGCCCGAAGTAATGCGGCACCAGCAGCGCCTTGGTGGCGGGCGGCACGTGGGCCGAGAGCCAGTCCAGTCGCGGCGCGCCGTGCTCGTCGATCGGATAGAAGGCGGCGTCGGCGCCGAGCGTCTTCACCGGCGAGACCATCGTCGGGCAGTGGTAGGTCGGCAGCAGCACCAGGTCGCCGGGACCGACGTCCAGGCATTCCAGGGCCAGCAGGATCGCCGCGCGGCCGCTGGTGGTCGACAGGTGGCGCGGATGGTCGAGCAGGCTGTGCTGGTCGATGTGCGCGGCGCCGGCGAAGGTGCGCCAGCCGATGACAGGCAGTCGCGGCGCGAGCATGGTGGGCGGCGGGCTCAAGTCGGCGGCCTCCCGGTCAGCGGGCGGTGGCCGGCGCGGCGGACTCTGGCGCCGACGCGGCGGACGCCGCGGCCGCGGCCGCCGGTGATGATGCGGGCGAGGACTCCGGCGCGAAGGCCGCTTCGCCGGGCAGCACGATGTCCGTGGGCCAGCGATTGATCGCCATCAGCCGCTGGCGCAGCACCGGGTGCGTCATGCCGGCGCCGTAGGCCTTGCGGGCGGACTCGACCGCCAGGTCGACCTGGTTGAGGTCCAGCGCGACCATGCCCACGTTGTAGACCGAGAAGGCGTTGTCGCCGGTCAGCTTGGACGCCGCTTCCAGCTGTTCCTTGGCGGGCGCGGGCTTGCCCTTGCCGTTCAGGTAGCCGGCGTAGATCAGGCGCACGATGACGTCGTCCGACTTCCAGGCCAGCGCGCGCTTGAAGTAGCAGTCGACGGTGAACAACGCGTCCGGCGGCTGGTCGCGCTTGGTGCGATCGCCGTAGAGCATCATCGCGACCAGCGCGCGATGGTGGTTGGGGAAGGCGCGCAGCGTGTAGTCGATGTCGCTGCCGATGGTGCCGCGCTTGCACTTGACCAGCGCCTCGCAGGTGTCGATGAAGTGGGCGCCCTCGACCATCTGCAGCGGCGACATCTGCCTGGTCACCGGGTCGATCTCGGGCGCGTCCTTGTACTGGCGGTAGTCGTACGGGCCGTAGTTGTTGGCCAGTCCGCCGCAGCCCGTGCCCTGCGCGACGGCGGCGTGGGCGGCAACGACGCCGGCCAGCGCCAGCACGAGGGTGCGCCAGCGGGCGCGAGGCGCTTGAGAAGCGCCAGGGGCACGGGGGGCACGAGGGGCGCCGGGGGTAGCAGGGACGGACATGGCGGGGCTCCGGTGGGGCCGGGTGTACCGGTCAGGCGGTCAGGCGGCGGCGGGCACGCCGCGCACGAAGGCGGCGGTCAGCCGTTCGACGTGGGCGCGCCAGGCGGCGGTCGAGAAGGTGTGGTCCGCGTCGGGCAGGTCCTCGCGGCGCAGGCCGGGGCGGGTCAGCAGGCCCTGCCAGGCGGGGCCGCCGTCGCGGCAACGGTCCAGGAATTCATTGGCGCAGACATCGTCGCCCGAGAGGATCAGCAGCACCGGGCCGCCGAACGCGCGCAGGCCGTCGGCCATCTGCTCGGTGTAGTGGCGGGTGTCGACCAGACTTGTCGCGCTCGACGAGCCGGCGGCGTGTGCCGGCGCGCGGCTCTGCGCGAGCTTGCCCAGCAACTCGCGCACGGCGCCCAGGCCCACGCGGCCGCTCAGCAGCTTGCGCCAGAACGCCGGCTGGCGCAGGCGGTCCAGGTAGTAGTGCTTGACCTGCGCGCGGGCCAGGCTGGTCGCGGTGCGGACCCAGGGATTGGCCAGGCACAGCCCGGCGACACGCGGGTCGCGACGGCGATGCACGTAGAGCAGGGCGGCGGAGGCGGCGTCGCACAGGCCCCAGAGCACCACGCGCTTCAGCGACGGGTGTTCGCGCTGCCAGGCATCGATGGCGGCGGCGATGTCGGCGTCGAGCTGTTCGAAGTCGCGTTGCTCGCCTTGCGCGTCGCCCATGCCGCGGTGGTCCAGCCGCAGGCAGGGCACGCCGGCGCCGGCCAGCGCGCGGCCGAGCAGCGTGAACTGGCGATGGCTGCCCACGCGGTACTGCGGGCCGCCGACGATCAGCAGCACGCCGGTGTCGGGAGCGGCCGCGTTCATCGACGCGGACGCTGAAGCGGATGCGGCGTTCGACGCGGCGGAGATCGCGACGACGGGCTCGCTCAGCAGTCCGACGAGCGCCTGGCCGTCGCAGTCGATGCGCAGCACGCTGTCGCGATGGGCGGGTGCGGCGGTCGCGTTCATGCGGGCACCGCCTCGACCGGGCGAGTCGCGAAGTCCGCGTCGGCGCTCAGCGCGGCGAGGCTGGCTTCGATCAGGCGCGGCGCTTCCTCGATCTCGGTGGCCGCCCAGAACGACGGGCCCTGGCAGACGGCGGCGCGCACCTCGGCGCCTTGCGCGGTCCAGGCGTCGACGGCCATCGCCGCGGCGGGCGTGAGCGTCGCGTCTTCGCGCGGCGAGAGCTCCAGCCACGCGACGCGGCGCACACGCGCCGACGGCTTCAACTGGGCGGATCGAGGCCTTCGGCCAGCGCGGGCGCGAGCAGGTAGCCGCGATCTCGACCGGCTCGCCACGCGCGAGCTGGTCGCGCATCGCCTGGACAGCGCCCTTGGCCTGGCCACCGATGAGGTCGGCCGCGACGCGCAGGCGCATGAATTGTTGGAGCTGGAGCTTGCCGGCCGCCAGCGGCTGCCAGAGCAGCAGATGCAGCGGCCGATCGGCCAACGCGTCGAAGGCCGCGGGCGCCAGCAGCGCGCCGGCGCGCAGGCCCCACAGCCACAGCGGCGGCTTCACGCCGTCGGGACCGGGGGGACCGGGCAAGGCGCGTGCATCCAGCCAGTCGACCGCCAGCCGCACATCGTCCTGCCAGTGCGACCAACTGGCGTCGCCGAAGTCGCCGCTGCTGTCGCCGCAGCCGAGCAGGTCGATCGTCAGCACCTCGAAGCCGGCGGCGGCGAACGCGCGCGCGGCGAGGGCGATCATGCGGCGGGACTTGTTCATCTCCTCCGCGAAGGGCGGCAGGAGCAGGATCTGGCCGCGCGCGGCGCCGGTCGCGGGGTAGTGGACGCACAGCCGCTGTCCGCCCGCGCCGTCATCCAGGAAGAACGGCGTGGATGGGGTGGGCGGCGTGGTGGCGGCGGCCATGGGCAGGTGGCGCGGCGGTCGCGGCGCCCGTCAGGCGGCGAGCTTGCCGTTCACGAAGTCGAGCAGCGCGCCGACGGTGGCGAAGGTGGCGCCGTCGATCTCGTCGTCGTCGACGACGATGCCGAACTGTTCCTCGAGCGCGGTGATCAGGCTGACGACCGCCATGGAGTCGAGCTCCGGGATCGCGCCCAGCAGCGCGGTGTCGACGGTGAAGTCCTTCGCCCGGCCTTCCAGGCTGAGGACGTCGTCGAGGATGGCGAGCAGGTGTTGTTGGCTGTTCATGGTCGGGGAGGATCTTAACTGTCGCCCTCTGGGGGGAACCCCCGGGGCGCCCCCTCATCCCAAGGGGATCCGGCGGGCTTCGTGCGGGATTGCCAGGGGACCGCGTGAGATACTTTTTTCATGACCGCCGCCACCGACAGCCACCTGCTTCCGCACCTGATCTGGCACAGCGCCGAGCGCGATCCGGCGGCCCCGGCGCTGCGCGACGGCGCCCGCGCGCTGGACTACGCCGGACTCGCCGCGCAGGTCCGCGCGCTGGCCAACGGACTGCTGTCGCTGGGCCTGCAACGGGCCGAGCGTGTCGGCATCTACCTCGACAAGCGGCTGGAGACGGTGGTGGCCAGTTTCGCGGCGCCGGCCGCGGGCGGCGTGTTCGTGCCGGTCAACCCCATCCTCAAGCCGGAGCAGGTCGGCTTCATCGTGCGCGACTGCGACGTGCGCGTGCTGATCACCTCGCGCGACCGCTTCTCGTCGCTGCGGACGGTGCTGGCCGAATGCCCGTCGGTGCGGCATGTCGTCGTGGTCGATCCCGCGCCGAATGCGTCGTCTGCGGCGTCGTCTGCGGCGGCGTCCGATGCGTCGCCGGACGGCGGGGTCCGCTACAGCGACCTGCTGGACGCACCGGCGCAGACCGCGCATCGCGTCATCGACACCGACATGGTGGCCATCCTCTACACCTCCGGATCGACCGGCCGGCCCAAGGGCGTGGTGCTGTCGCACCGCAACATGGTGGCCGGGGCGAAGAGCGTCGCGAGCTACCTCCGCAACCGACCCGAGGATCGCCTGCTGGCCGCGCTGCCGCTGTCCTTCGACGCCGGCTTCAGCCAGCTGACGACGGCCTTCCACGCGGGCGCGTCGGTGTCGCTGCTGAACTACCTGATGCCGCGCGACGTGCTCAAGGCGCTGGAGCGCGACCGCATCACCGGCCTGACAGCCGTGCCGCCGCTGTACATCCAGCTCGCACAGCTGGAGTGGCCGGCGGCGATCGACCAGCAGCTGCGCTACTTCGCCAACACCGGCGGGCGCATGCCGCGCGAGACGCTGAACCTGCTGCGCCAGCGCGCGCCGTCGGCGCAGCCCTTCCTGATGTACGGCCTGACCGAGGCCTTCCGCTCGACCTACCTGCCGCCGGAGGAGGTCGACCGCCGGCCCGATTCGATCGGCAAGGCGATCCCGAACGCCGAGATCCTGGTGCTGCGCGAGGACGGCTCGCCCTGCGCGCCGGACGAGCCCGGCGAACTGGTGCACCGCGGCGCGCTGGTCGGGATGGGCTACTGGAACGACGCCGAGAAGACGGCGGAGCGCTACAAGCTGCTGCCGCCCGGCGCGGCGGGCCGCGAGGCCGGACTGCAACTGCCGGAGTACGCCGTCTTCTCCGGCGACAACGTGCGCATGGACGCCGAAGGCTTCCTGTACTTCATCGGCCGGCGCGACGAGATGATCAAGACCTCCGGCTACCGCGTCAGCCCGACCGAGGTCGAGGAGATCCTGTACGCGACGCAACTGGTGGGCGAATGCGTGGCCTTCGGCGTGGACCACGCGACGCTGGGCCAGACGATCCAGGTGATCGCGACGCCGCCGGCCGGTGCCGACACCCTCGACAGCGCCGCGCTGCTGGCGCTGTGCAAGGCGCGCATGCCGGCCTACATGATTCCCGCCGGCGTCGAGCAGAAGACCGGCCCGCTGCCGCGCAACCCCAACGGCAAGATCGATCGCAAGCTGCTGAGCACCGAATGGGTGGCGAAGCAGGAAGCCCAGTGAGAACCTCGTGACGACTGCCGTGAACAACGACGACAAGACCTCTCCCGCCGCGCCTGCCAAGGCCGCGCCGCAACACGCGACGATGGACCAGTTCGTCGCGCGCGACGGCGTGCTTCAGATCGGCGGCCAGCCGCTGACGCGGCTCGCGGACCGCGTGGGCCGCACGCCGTTCTACGCGTATGACCGCGCGCTGCTGACGCGTCGCGTCGAGGAGCTCCGCGCCGCGATGCCCGCGAAGCTGGAGTTGCACTTCGCGATGAAGGCCAACCCGATGCCGGCGCTGGTCGCGCACCTCGCGACGCTGGTGGACGGCATCGACGTCGCCTCGGCCGGCGAGCTGCAGGTCGCGCTGGACGCCGGCGCCGACCCGCGCGAGATCAGTTTCGCCGGTCCCGGCAAGAGCGCGCTGGAACTGAAGCAGGCGCTGGCTGCCGGCATCCTGATCAACCTGGAATCGTTCCGCGAGGTCGAGCTGCTGCGCACGCTGTGCGCGGAGACCGGCTACGCGGCGCGCGTCGCCGTGCGCGTGAACCCGGACTTCGAGCTGAAGTCCTCGGGCATGAAGATGGGCGGCGGTCCGAAGCAGTTCGGCGTCGACGCCGAGTTGGTGCCGGAACTGCTCGCGCGCATCGGCGAGGCGGGCCTCGGTTTCGAAGGCTTCCATCTCTTTGCCGGCTCGCAGAACCTGAAGCCGGAGGCGATCGTCGAGGCGCAGCTCAAGAGCTTCGAGCTCGCGCTGCGGCTGGCGAAGGATGCACCGGCGCCGGTGAAGGTGCTGAACCTCGGCGGCGGCTTCGGCATCCCGTACTTCCCCGGCGAGCAGCGCCTGGACCTGACGACCATCGGCGCCAACCTCGCGGCGCTGATCGAGCGGGCCGCGGTCGAGCTGCCGCAGGCGAAGCTGGTCGTCGAGCTCGGCCGCTACCTGGTCGGCGAGGCCGGTGTCTACGTGTGCCGCGTCGTGGACCGCAAGGTCTCGCGGGGTCAGGTCTTTCTCGTCACCGATGGCGGCCTGCATCACCACCTGGCGGCCTCGGGCAACTTCGGCCAGGTGATCCGCAAGAACTATCCGGTCGCCATCGGCAACCGCGTCGGCGGCGAGGCCGAGCCGGGCGTGTCCGTGGTCGGGCCGCTGTGCACGCCGTTGGACCTGCTGGGCGAGCGCATGACACTGGCGCACGCCGAGCCGGGGGATCTGGTGGTCGTCTTCCAGTCCGGTGCCTACGGCATCACGGCGAGCCCGCAAGGCTTCCTGAGCCATCCCGGCGCGGCCGAGGTCCTGGTGTGAGTTCCGCTCCACGCCTGGCGCAGCTCGATGCCCTGCGTGGCATCGCGGCGCTGGCGGTGGTGCTGTTCCACTACACGACGCGCTATGACCAGCTCTTCGGTCACGCGCAGGCGCCGGTGGTCTCGTTCCCGTACGGGTACCTGGGCGTCAACCTGTTCTTCATGATCAGCGGCTTCGTCATCTTCATGACGCTGGAGCGCACCGCGCGGCCGATGAACTTCGTCGTCTCGCGTTTCAGCCGGCTATATCCGGCGTACTGGGGCGCGATCCTGCTGACCTTCGCGCTGACCCACGCGATCGGCCTGCCCGGCAAGACCGTGGGCTGGGACGTGCTGCTGGTCAACGTGACGATGGTGCAGGGCTTCTTCGGCGTGGCGCATGTCGACGGCGTGTACTGGACGCTGGAAGTGGAGCTGCTCTTCTACGGCTGGGCGCTGCTGAGCTTCCGCTTCGGCGGCGCGGCGGGCCTGCGGAACTTCCTCTTCGCGTGTCTGGCGCTGCGGCTGGTCTATGCGGCGGCCAAGACCTTCTGGGGCGTCGACCTGCCCTGGGTCGGGCAGCGATGGCTGCTGCTGCCCTACATCTGCTGGTTCGCGCTCGGCGTGACGGTCTACCGCTTGAGTCGCAGGGGCGCCGGGTCCGCCTGGGACTGGGCCCTGGCGGCGGCGGCGATCCTCGTGATCGGGCTGGTCGAGGACTGGGGCCTCGCGGCACTCGCGGCGGTGTTCTACGCGGTGCTGTTCGGCGCGGCGCGCGGGCGCTGGATCTGGCTGGAGCATCGGGTGCTGCTGTGGCTGGGGGCGATCTCGTACACGCTGTACCTGCTGCACGAGAACATCGGCTGGTCGGTGTTGCGGCGGCTCGAGTCCTGGGGCGTCGAGGTGCACCTCGCCATCGCGCTGACGATGGCCCTGTCGATGGCCCTCGCCCATGGGCTGACGACGTTGGTGGAACAGCCTGGGATGCGCTGGATCCGCGACCGCTATCGCGCGCGGCGGCAGACGTCGACACCCGCACCCGCCGGGGGCTGAGGCGCACTGCGCACGTCGCACCCCGCCCGCTTGGGGGCGCCGGTACCCCTCTCCGCTCAATCGCCTCCTCACGCTCGGCATTCGCTTCGAGGGGCACCGGCGCCCCCAAGCTCGAAGCGAGGCATGCGGAGACAATGCGCGTTCACTCTCCTCAGCACGACGCTCCTGATGACCGAAGAACGGAAGAATTCCCTGATCCCGCTGGCGATCGGCGCCGTGGCGCTGCTGTCCTGCGGCGGCATGATCGCGGCGGGCGTGGCGATGCTGCGCAACGGCAAGCCCTCGACGCCCGCCGACGATCTCGCGGCACGGATCGCCGCGATCCACGACATGCCGGTGACGGCACCCGACTGCGGCACGGTGTTCAAGAACGAGGAGCCCGTGGTGATCGTGGTGATGGGGCAGTCCAACGCCGCGAATCACGCCGACCCGATCCCGCCGGCCGCCGCACCGGTGCCGCCGATGCCGGTGCTGCATCTGGGTGGCTGCGGACTGGCGAGTTCACCGGTGCCGGGCGCGACCGGCACCGGCGGCAGCATCTGGCCGGCGGTGAATCAGGCCCTGGGCGGGCGATGGAAGGGCCATCCGATCGTGTGGGCGGTGGTGGCCGTGGACGGCAGTTCCATCGCCGAATGGACCGAGCCGAACAGCGCGCTGCGCAGCTACTGGCAGACGCAGATGGACCGCATCAAGGGCACGCGTTGGCCGGTGGCCGCGGTGCTGTGGCAGCAGGGCGAAGTCGATGCACGCGACCGCACGGCGATGGCCGACTACCGCGACGCACTGGCGGCGCTGCGCGCCGGCGTGGCCCTGCGGGGCATCGACGCGCCGTGGTGGATCGCGCGTTCGACCTATTGCCCGCCGCACGACGGCGGCCAGGTGCGCGAGGCCGTGCGCGAGCTGCTCGCCATTCCCGACAGCGGCTTCCGCGCGGGGCCGGACACGGACACGCTCAGCCTGCCGCTGCGCAACGGGTGCCACTTCACGGTGGACGGCACGGCCCGCGCGGCGGCGTTGTGGGCCGAGACGCTGAAGCCGGCGGCGGCCGGGCAATAAGGCCGCGTTGAGAAGTCGTTGAGAACGCGTTTGCCCCGCCGCCATCGTGTGGCGCGGACGTCGACACCCCCTTCGGAAGGAGCGTTTCCGGCGCTCGGGACGGGTATCGTCAGCCTCCTGAACCCAGGGAGGGAACATTGAACGCACGCCGACTTGCGCCGTTGCTGGCGCTGATCCTCGCGGCCACGGGGGCCGCCGCCGCGGACGAACCGGGCAAGGCCCGGTGCAGCATCGAGACGATGAACATCCCGGTGCGGCTGGTCGAGCACCGGCCGGTCGCCACCGTGCAGCTCAACGGGGTCGAGGTGCCCATGCTGGTCGACAGCGGCGCCTTCTACAGCATGATGAGCGCGGCCACGGCGGCGCAGCTCAACCTGAAGCTGCGTCGCCCGCCGCCCAACTTCACCATCAACGGACAGGCCGGCTCGGTCGAGTCGCTGCGGGTCACGACGGTGGACGAGGTCGGGCTGCAGCTGGCGACGCTCAAGCGGGTGGACTTCTTCGTCGGCGGCAACGAGCTCAACGCCGGGATCATGGGCATCCTGGGCCGCAACTTCCTGTCCGCGGCGGACACCGAATACGACCTCGCGCACGGCATGCTGCGCCTGGTCTTTCCCAAGGGCGATTGCGAGAAGGTGAACCTCGCCTACTGGGCCGGCGACGCGCCGGTGATCGAGGCGCCCATCGAGAACAACGGCCGCCGCAACGACACGGCGGTGCGCGTCCTCACCAAGATCAACGGGGAGCGCGTGACGGCGCTGATGGACACGGGGGCGCCGGGAACGTCGCTGTCGTTGAAGGCGGCGCGGCGGGCCGGGATCAAGCAGGAAGACATGAAGCCCTTCGGCCGGACCAGCGGGATCGGCAGCGGCTATGCGGAGCGCTGGATCGCCGACGTCGAGACCTTCGAACTGGCCGGCGAGAAGATCACCCGGAACCGGCTGCCGATCAACGACGTGGACACCTATGACCACGGGATGCTGCTGGGGCTGGACTACTTCCTGTCGCACCGGGTTTATGTGTCGCGGTTGCAGGGCAAGGTGTACGCGACCTGGAACGGTGGGCCGATCTTCGCGCAGGGGCGCGCCGATGCGACCCAGTACGACCAGCGATACGCCGCGAAGGCGGAGGAAATCGCTGCTGACGATGCCGACGGCTTGCTGCGGCGCGGTGCGGCGGCGCTGACGGCCGGCGATCCGAAGCGGGCGCTGGAGGACCTGAATCGCGCGTGTGAACTCAAGCCCGAGGTCGCGAGCTGTTTCGACGCGCGTTCGCGCGTGCACCAGGCGATGAAGCAACCCAAGCTGGCGCTGGCGGACCTGGACACGGCGCTGACGCTGGACCCCTCGCTGGCCGAGGCGCGCCTGCGCCGCGTGCCGCTGCGCGTGGGCGCCGGCGACCGGGATGGCGCGAAAGCGGATCTGGCGGCGCTCGATGCGGCACTGCCGACGGCGTCGAACCTGCGCGTCACGATGGCGGAATTCCACGCCCGCTTCAACCAGGTGCCCGACGCGCTCAGGCAGTACGAGCTCTGGATCAAGAGCCACCCGAACGACCTGCGACTGGCCGAGGCCTACAACGGCCGCTGCTGGTTGCGGGCGCGGATGAACGTCGACGTGGCGCAGGGGCTGGACGACTGCAAGGAAGCGGTCGACCTGGACGGCGACACGCCGGCGTACCGCGACAGCCTGGGCTGGACCTACCTGCGCCTGGGCGACGCGTCCCGGGCGAAAAAGGCTTTCGACAAGACGATCGAGCTGAGATCCTGGGCCTGGCCGCTGTACGGCCGCGGCCTGGCGCAGCTCAAGCTCAACGAGGCGGAGAAGGGCCGTCAGGACCTGGAGGCCGCGCGCAAGCTGATGCCGACGATCGATGAGGCGGTGAAGAAGGCCGGGTTCGACGCATTGGCGGAGGCCGTGCATTGAATTCGATACATCGCGCGGGGAAAGCATCGAATTCGATACTTTGCTCGCGCGCTGGATGTCGGGTCAGGTGGACCGCTCCACCCGCGCCGCGTAGCACCCCCGCTTTGCGAAATGCACCTGGAGGTAAGTGGTCTCGGGGTGGGCAAAGAGCCGCTCGATGAGGGGTTCGACCTGGTCGCCGTCGACGAGGTCCGCGTCGACCATCATCCCCGCCGTGTCGAACGCCCGGACCGACAGCATCCGGCCGCGCAGCGCCTTCGGCACCTCGTTGACGCGATCGAAGCGCTCGGCGTCGGCCTCGCGAATGTAGATCGCATGCGTGCCGCGGTACGGCGTGTCGACGTCCAGGTAGACGTAGTTGAGCAGCAGCACCGTTTCGCCGGGCGCGGCGTCGTCCAGCGTGACCCGGTCCGGCGCCGAGCGCGGGCTGTCGATGCGCACGCGCAGCACGCCGTGCTCGCGCAACGTCGCGTCGGTCATGCTGAACATCGGGCGGAACGGGGCAGGGTCGAGACCCAGGATGCGGAAATCCATGTGAGCGCGGCGCGGTGGCCGTCCGAGTGGTGGATGTACCCACGATAGGGACGCGAGCCGCGACGGTCGCGCCGTTTCCGGACATGGAATTGCAGGGCCGACATGCAGGGTTGGGCATCCTGCGGCGAGGCGAGGCGAGGCGAGGGCGCCGGAAGTGCTCGGCTTCAGCGCCGACGATCTGGAGGACCATCAGCGGCTGGCGCAATTGGCCCAACCGGGACCAGTGCCTATGCCGGCAACTTGATCGTCAGCCACGGCCAGCGCCGCTGGTACGACGCGGCCTTGCCCTCGAAGAGCTGGCGGTGCGGCACCAGCGGATTCATCGCGAGCACGCCCCGATACAGCCCTTCCAGGCCATACGGCGCGTAGACCTCGCCGGGTCGCACGCCCACGCAGGTCGACGGCACCAGGAAGCGTTCGATGCCGTCGCGCGAACTGCGCAGCGGCTCATAGGGTTCGCCGAAATCCGCTTCGTACCAGAGGTGCACGCGCGCCTGGTTCGCGACCTCGGTCGTGATGCCGAGATCCCCCAGCACCGCATCCACGCGGGCCTGGACGCGACGCTCGGCCTCGGCGCTCAGGTCGTCCGGATCGAAGTAGAAGAGGTCGTAGTCCTTGATGTCCGCCGTCGGCGGCCTGTCGTCCCGCAGGTTCCAGACGGTCTGGAACAGGCAGCCGGCGACCAGCCAGCCGTCGGGCAGCGCGAGCGCCTCCCAGCGCGCCAGGATCGCGCGGTTGTTCGGGTTGGTCAGCAGGTCCGCGACGAAGCGGTCCTGCAGGTTCGGCGACAGGGGTTCGAAGGACATCGTGCCATTCTGGCCGTACCGCCTGAGGCGCTCCGGTCAGTGGAATCCCTCTCTGGTGCCACTCTCTCTGCTGGCTCCCCCTCTCCGTGGGAATCCCTCTCCCGCTTGCGGGAGAGGGAAGGGGTGAGGGCCAGCAGCGGTGGAAAAGCTGGAGCCCTCTTGCGCCTCAACGTCCTGTCGTGCGCAGCTCCGGTGCCTCGGGCAAGCGCACCATCTCCGGCACGCTGACGACCACCAGCGTCTGGTCCGGCGACAGCGAGGACAGCTCGATCGATTCCCCCGCGTTCTCGCGCCGGGCGCCGGGCTCGCGCGTCTGCGCGGCGCGGCAGGCCGTCTCGTTGGCGCAGACGATCACGCGCAGCCAGCGGTCCTGGTGGCGGATGCGCACCTCCGCCTGGTCCCAGTGCACCGGCAGGCAGGCGGTGACGCGCAGCCGGCCCTGCTCGACGACGACGCCGCAGATCGACTCCAGCGACGCCCGCAGCAGCCACCCCGCCGAGCCGCTGTACCAGCTCCAGCCGCCGCGGCCGACCCAGGGCGCGTGCGAGTAGATGTCGCCGGCCATCACGTAGGGCTCGATCGCGTAGATTGGTCCCAGCCGCGGATCGGCCCATCGGTGCGCGGGGCTCAGCCCGGTGTAGACCTGCCACATCGTGTCGCGCTGCCCCAGCCGCGCCAGCGCCATCAGCGCCCACACCGCCGCGTGGTTGTACTGGCCGCCGTTTTCGCGCACGCCCGGCGCATAGGACTGGATGTAGCCCGCGCTCGGCTGCGCCATCGCCAGCGGCGGATGCAGCAGCCGCGCCAGCTTCGCCACCGGATCGAGCAGGTGCGCGCAGGCGCTCGACATCGCCTGCCGCGCATGCGCCGGATCGGCCGCCGAGGTCAGCACCGCCCAGCTCTGCGCGATCAGGTCGATCTTGCACTCCGCGTTCTCCGACGAGCCCAGCGGCGAGCCGTCGTCGAAGAAGCCGCGCCGGTACCACTGGCCGTCCCAGCCGGGACCGTCCAGCGCCGCCACCCAGCCGTCGCGCGCCGCCTTCCAGCGCTGCACGCGTTCATGCTCGCCGCGCGCGGTCGCGACCGGCGCGAAGTCCTCGATCACCTGCGCCAGGAACCAGGCCATCCACACCGATTCGCCCTTGCCCTCGTGGCCGACGCGGTTCATGCCGTCGTTCCAGTCGCCGGTGCCGAACAGCGGCAGGCCGTGCTGCCCGCTGCCCAGGCTGCGGTCGATCGCGCGGGCCGCGTGCTCGTAGACCGTGGCCATGGGACCATCGGTGCGGGGACTCTCGTAGATGTCCTCGGCGCCCTCGGGCACCTGCTGCCCGTTGAGGAAGGGCACCGCGTCCTCCAGCAGCGTCAGGTCGCCGGTCCGGACCAGGTAGTGCGCCAGCGCGTACGGCAGCCACAGCCGGTCGTCCGAGAAATGCGTCCGCACGCCCGCGCCGCCGGGTTCGTGCCACCAGTGCTGCACGTCGCCCTCGGGGAACTGCCGCGCCGCGCTGCGGCGGATCTGGTCGGCCAGCAGTTGCGGCGCGACGTCCGTCAGCGCCATCGCGTCCTGCAACTGGTCGCGGTAACCGAAGGCACCGCCCGCCTGGTAGAAGCCGGCTCGCGCCCACATGCGGCAGACCAGCGTCTGGTACGGCAGCCAGTGGTTGGTCAGCGCGTCGAAGCGCGGATCCGGCGTCGACACTTGCAGGCCGCCCAGCAGCTCCGGCCATTGCCGCCGCTGACGGTCCAGCCGGGTGGCCGGATCGAGCCTCCAGGCCGCTTCCATCAGCGCGTGCGCGGCCTCCGGCGTCGGGGCGTGACCCAGCAGGACAGTCAGTTCCGCGGGCTGCGTGCCGTCGAGTTCGAGGCGGGCGGCCAGCGCCGCGCAGGCGTCGAGCCCGCCGCCGCTGCGACGGCCCAGCGCCTTGGGCAGCACCATGCGGCCGGCGCTGTCGAAGAACTCCCGGCGATCGCAGGTCCAGTCCTGCTGGTCGAGTCGCACGCGAGTCGTGCCGGCATCGGCACCGCCGCGCGCAATCCCGCCGTCGGTCGGTTGTCGCGCGCGGATGCACAGCGCCGCCGTCGCGTCGCCGAATCCGCCGAGGTGGTCGAGCTGCGTCGCCTGCAACGCGAGCGCGCGTTCCGGCTGCGGCAGTCCGGCGCCGAGTTCACCGACCGTCAGCCAGTCGTTGTGCGTCGTCACCGACAGGCGCTCGCCGCGCGCGCTGCCGAGTTGCCACTCGGCCAGCGCCACGAGCCGCAGTCGGCGGCGTGATCGAGCCCCGGAATCGATGCGCACCTGCACCTGCTTCACCGAGGCGTCGCGGTCCACGCACCAGCACAGGTCCACCTGGAGATCGCCCAGCCGCTGCCGGCTGCGCGAGTAGCCGATGCCGTGCTCGATCGACAGCGGCGCCTCGCGGCGCAGTTGCCGGCCCAGCGGCCAAACGCGGTCGTTGTCCAGGTCGTGGAGCAGCAGCCACTCGCCGGGCGGATCGATCAGCGGATCGTTGGACCACGGCGTGACCTGGTGCATCCGGCTGTTGCCGGCCCAGGTGTAGCCCGCCGCGATCTCGGTGACCTGGCAGCCGAAGTCGCGGTTCGCGAGCACGTTGACCCAGGGCTTGGACGGATGACGGTCCGGCGACACCTCGAAGGAGAAGCCGCCGTGTTCCGGGTCGAAGCGGCCTTCCGGCGGCCGCGGCGTGGCTTCCGGTCTTGGCCGCTCGGCCAGCGCATGCGCCACCGGCAAAAGCGCCGAGTCGTTCGCCGGCGCGGTGTCCTCGATCCAGCGCTCGAGCTGCTGGGAGAGCGAGCGGCCATCGGCCTGCAGCCGCAGGCGCGTGAGCGTCTGCAGCGTGAAGCGCTCGTCGGGGTGCAGGTCGCCTTCGCGCAGCACATGCAGCGCCGAGCAGAGGTGGCCCGGCTTGCCCTGCGCCTGGCCCTGGAGCCGCGCCTGCAAGGCCTGCAGTGCCTGCTGCACCGGCGCGTTGTACGACGAAGGTTCCTCGTTGAGCACGACGAGGTCGACGCCCACCGCGTGCGTGGTCCACATGCGCAGCGCCTTCTTCAGCGCGCGGATCAGGTCGATGCCTTCCTCGCCGGTGACCGTGACCATCAGGATCGGCCGGTCCCCGGAGATGCCGAAGCGGTACAGCGCGCGCCGGTCGCAGCGGCCGCGCGGTTCGCGGACATGCGCGGGCTCACGCACCGCCTGGCCGGTGACCAGCGTGTTGAGCTGCAGCAGCGCGCCCCAGGTGGCCGTGTCGAACTGCAGTTCGCGCAGCCGGATGCCGCCCATCGTGTGCGACATCGAGGCGGAGCGCTCCACGTGCGCCGCCTGCCGGTACTTGTCGACCAGCGCGCGCAACAGGTCGCCATCGCGCGAGGCCGCCGTGCAAAAGGTCAGCCGCACGGTGGCGCCTGGCGCGATCTCCAGCCCGACGCGCAGGCCGGCGATCGGATCCAGGCCGGTGTCGAGCAGCCGGCCCGGTTCGCCGGCGGCGGTCACGTCGGCCTCGTCGTCGACGAACTCCGGCCGCGCATCGCCGACGGGCCGCGTCGTGCTGCCGTAGCGACCCAGCCAGCGCCCGCGATCGGCGATCGGCAACACCTCGCGCACCGTGTAGCCGTCGGCACCGATGTCGAGGCCGTCACGCCCGCCAGCGTCACGCGCTTCGCGGCTGTCGCGGCTGTCGCGGCTGTCGGCCGCGCGGACGTCGTCGCGGCGCGCGGCCTTGCCGCAGGCTGCGCCGCCGTCGACGCCGGCCAGGAAGAACACCGCGCGCATCGCCGCTTCGTCGAACAGCCGCGGCCGGCGACGCAGGTGCAGCGCGTGTTCCGCCTCGTCCCAGCGGGCCTGGATGAACAGGTTGGAGAAGGCCGGGTGCGCCTCGTCGCCGCGCTGCGGCGCGAGCGTGGCCTCGAAGGAGGACACCAGGTCCATCGACAGCGGCGTCGTGCCGCGGTTCGTGAGCTCGACCTGGCGCAGTTCGCAGTCGTCCTCGGGACTCACCCACACCGTGGTGCAGCTGTGCAGGTCCGGCCAGCCGGCCTCGAAGATCACGCGCTCGGCCTGCATGCGGGCCGCATAACGGGCGCGCGGATCGGGCGTCGGGCGGGCGGTGTTGCTGAACCAGTCGTCCTCGCCGGCGCGGCGCAGCATCGTGAAGCTGCCGTGCTGGTCGCGCAGCAGGTCGTCGCGCCAGCGCGTGACCGCGACGCCGTCCCAGTTGCTGTAGCCGCCGCCATGACTGCGCAGCACCACCGAATAGCGCCCGTTGGTCAGCATGTGCGTCAGCGGCAGCGTCTCGCTCAGCGGCTCGCTCTCGCGCACCATGCGCGTCTTGCGTACCTGGCGCGTGCGCAGCGTCGGATCCACGACCGCCGTCGACAGCGGCGCGACTTCGCGCGGTGCGCGCTCGTGCAGCAGCGTGGCGACGGCCTTCACGTGCGGATCGCTCATCAGCCAGCGGCGCGGCGCGTCGTCGGCCAGCAGGTTGGTCAGCGCGACGAATCCCATCGCCTGATGGTGGGCCATGTAGGTCTGCACCAGCGTGAATCCCGCGCCGGCGGTCTGCCGCTGCGGCGTGTAGTCGACGGCCTCGATGAAGCCGAACGCGCCGCGCGCGCCCAGCCGTTCGAAGGCCTGCAGGTTGGACACGACGCGCACCGGCGCCACGATCGCGGCCATCACGGCCGCATACGGCGCCAGCACGCGCTCGTCGACGGCCAGCCGCGCCAGCGCCAGCGTCTGCACGCCCTGCGGGCCGTACTGGTAGGCGAGGGTGTGGTCCTGTCCGGCGATCGCCGATTCCGAGATGCCCCACGGCGTGCCCTTGCCGCGGGCCTCGAAGCGCTGCTCGGCCACCGCCGTGCGGATGGCGCGGCCCAGCGCGCTGTTGGCCGGCTCGCGCAGCACCAGCGAGGGCATGAGGTACTCGAACATCGAGCCCGTCCAGGACTTCAGCCCCAGCGAGTCGCCGGCCGCTTCGCGCGAGAAGAACGGCCGCCCCAGCGAGCGCCAGTGCTCCGGCGGCAGATCGCCCTTGGCGATCGCGATCAGGCTGGTGAGCCGGGCCTCGCTGGCGAGCAGGTCGTAGTGGTTGTCGTCCAGCTGCTGCGCGTCGCCGCGCCAGCCGATGCGCAGCAGGCGCCGCTCGGGGATCGAACAGCGGGCGGTAGTCGGCCTCCAGGCCGAGGCGCCGCGCGCGCTGGGCGAGCTCGCGCAGGCGCTGCCGCGATTCGGCGAGGCCCGCGCCGTGATCGCGCCAGAACGACTCCAGCTGCGCGATCAGGTCGCGCAGCAGCCAATGCGCCGCCGTCGCCTCGTAGTGCTCGGCGGTGGCGAGGCCGTCGAGCTCCGCGCGCGCCGCCGCGACCTGCACGCGCAGCACGGCCTGCTGTTCCTCGGCGCCGGCGCCGGCGTTCTCGGGATCGATCAACGCGGCCACCAGCGAGGCGCCCGCGCCCAGCACGCCGTCATTGGCCAGCGGCGGCTGCATCACGCGCAGCCGGTGCAGCGTCTTCATCAACGCCTCGCGCGGGGCCGCGGCGAGCTGGTCCGGCGTCATCTCCGCCGCCAGCTCGCAGGCTCGCGCCACCGTCAGCAGGTGCGCCGAGCAGTTGCCGCTGTCGACCGCCGACACGTAGCCCGGCGCCAGCACGACCAGCGACTCCGTGTCGTACCAGTTGTAGAAATGGCCGTGCCAGCGGGGCAGGCGCTCGAGCGTGTCCAGCGTCGCCGACAGCCGCTCCGACATCGTCACGACGCCGATGAAGCCCATCTCGCGTGCGCAGGCCACGGCCAGCAGGTAGAGGCCGATGTTGGTCGGCGAGGTGCGGTGCGCGATGAGCAGGTGCGGCGTCAGCTGCACGTTGTCCGGCGGCAGGTGGTTGTCGGCCGCGCCGACGTGCGTGTCGTAGAAGCGCCAGGTGTCGCGCGCGAGCTGCCAGAGGTAGTCGCGGCCCTGCGGATCGAGCTCGGCCTCCCGGTTCAGCAGCGGCGCCCGCGGCGCGCTGGCCCACCAGATCCACAGCGGCGAGAGCGCCCAGACCATCAGCAGCACGACCGCCGCCGTGCCCTCGACCGGCGCGCCGGACAGGGCGGCGGCGGCCAGCACGCCGCCGAGCACCGCGGCCGCGATGGGCACGCGCAGATGCTGACGGACCAGGGCCGGCAGCTCGCGCCGCGCGGCGGCCTGCGCGGCCGCGGCCGTCGTCCATTCGAGCAGCCGGCGTCCCGACACGGTCTGCCGCCACAGGGCCCGGCCGATCGCGTCGAGGTACAGCAGCGACAGGTGCAGCAGCAGCGCGACATGCCAGGCCGCGAGGCCCAGCGCACGGCGCAGGTCGAGCGCGGTCTCGCGGTAGAAGTGCCGCCGCGCCAGGCCGTCGCGGCTGGGCACCAGCCCGGCCAGCGCGCCCACCAGCGGCCCGACCGCGAAAGCGCCGGCGACCACCGCCAGCGTCAGCCAGAAGGGCAGCACCTCGGTGCCCAGCACCAGCAGCATCAAGCCGAGCGACATGGGCGCGACCAGCGAGCGGCGCAGGTTGTCGATCAGTTTCCAGCGGTTGATCGGCGCGATGCCGTAGCGGCCCGCGCGCGCGATGAAGGGCAGCAGCTGCCAGTCGCCGCGTGTCCACCGATGCAGCCGCGCATGCGCGACGTCCGCGTGCATCGGCGAGTCCTCGACCAGCGTGATGTCGGAGATGCCGGCGCAGCGCGCGATGCTGCCTTCCAGCAGGTCGTGGCTCAACACCTGACCCTCGGGCAGCCGCGCATCGAGCACCGCATGGCAGGCCCGCACGTCGAGCAGGCCCTTGCCGGTGAAACTGCCTTCACCGAACAGGTCCTGGAAGATCTCCGAGCTGACCGCGCTGTACGGGTCGATGCCGAACTGGCCGACGAACAGGCGGTGGTACGGTGTGCTCTCCTTGTCGTCGGGCATGGGCGCGAGCACGCGCGGTTGCAGGATGGCGTAGCCCTCGACGACGCGACGCCGATCGGCGTCCACGCGGGGACGGTTCATCGGGTGGGCGGCGGTGCCGACCAGCGCGCGCAGGCGGCCCGGCGGCATGTCGGTGTCCGCGTCCAGCGTGATCAGGTGGCGCACGCCGTCGGCGGGCCGCGACATCGGGCCGAAGTCGACGAAGGGCGACGTCCCCGCGGAGGTCGCCAGCGTGCGCAGCAGCAGCTCGATCTTGCCGCGCTTGCGTTCCCAGCCGATCCAGCGGCGCTCGGTCGCGGACCACTCGCGCTGGCGGTGCAGCAGCAGGAAACGCGGCTGTCCGTCAGCCAGCGGGCCGTGGCGCTCGTTGAGCGCCGAGATCGCGTCCGCCGCGGTGACGACGATCATCGTGTCGCCGGGCTGGTGTTCCTCATAGGCATCGGCGTGATCGCTGAGCAGCGCGAACTGCACCAGGCGCTCGGGATTGGCGAGGTGGTGCTGCTCCAGCTGCGCGATCAAGGGCGCGATGGCGTCCTCGTTGGGCAGCAGCACCGGCATCACGACCAGCGTGCGTTCCGCGTCGGGCAGGCCGGCGGAGAAGTCCAGCCGCGGCAGGCGCGCGGGGCGGGCGAGCTCGCTGACCCAGCGGTTGGTCAAGGCCACGACGGCTTCGCTGATCGGTCCTGCGGCCAGCACGGCGGCGGTCCACAGCAGCCAGGTCGCCGCGCCGGGATGGGCCTGGCTCATCAGCCAGTACAGGCCGAGCAGGCCCAGCAGCGCGAGACCGCCGAGGTAGGCCACCGCCGCCCAGCGTTGGCCGGGCGCCGTGTCGTGCGGCGGCCAGCGGCGCTCCTGCAGGCCCAGCGCCGCCAGCAGCGTGGGCCGGCCGGCGCCGCGCCACCAGTAGACCGGCGCGCTGCGGCGGTCGGGCTCGCCGTCCTCCGGCGGGCTGGCGCGCTGCGTCAGTTCCAGCAACTGCCGGGCGATGTCGAGTTCGCTTTTGTCGCACTTGCGCGCGAGCGCTTCGATCTCGTGCAGCGTCATGTCCTGCGTGTCGGGCGCCTCGGCGGCGAACACCGGCGAACGGCCCAACGTCTGCATGACGGGACTGACGGTCTGGATCAGCCGGCGCCAGTCCGTCTGGTCGATGCGCCGCAGCGCGGTGATGGCATTGCGGATGCTCTGCAGGTCGCGGATCGATTCGTCCTGTTGCCGCGCGAGCGCTTGCGCGGGCGCGGGCAGGCGCGTGCTGAGCCAGGCGGCCAGTTCGCCCATCAGCGGCTGCGGCAATTCCTCGAGGCGATGATCGACCTGGAGCCAGAACGCTTCGAGCACGCCGCGTTCTTTCATGCGCGGCTCCAGCCGCGTGATCGCCTCGATGCCGGTCTCCGCGGGGCGGCCGTCGTACCAGTGATGGACGACGTCGCGCGCCGCCTGCAGCGTCGCGAAACGCTCGGCCAGCCGGCGCAGGTTCTCGACCAGCACGACGCGCAGCGTCGTCGGCAGCGCCCACAGCTCGGCCAGCGAGAGCGCGCGTTCCTCCTGGTACGCACGCAGGTAGGCGGCCAGCAGCTCGGTGTCGAAGCCGCCGTCGGTGTGCGCGACCCAGGCCCAGGCGATGCCGTAGATGCGGGGCAGGCCGGCCAGCGGTTCGTCGCGCAGTCGCGGCAGCAGCCGGAAGAAACCGCGCGGCAGGCCGCGCCGCACCTGATGGGTTTGTTCGTCGATCAGCGCGGCGTTGTCCAGCAGCCATTTGCCGGCGGCGCCGAGGTGGCGGAAGTCGCGATGGCGCTTCTCGATCAGGCGCCGCGCCTGCTGCAGCATCGCGACGTTGTCGTCGAGACGCGGGAAGAACTGGCCGGCGCCGGCCGTGCCCTGGACCGCCTGCGCCTGCGCGAGGCTGCGCCCGTGCTGCTCGAAGCGCGCCAGACCGAACAGCACGGCCCGGACCGGCGGCTCGATCGTGCCGAGTGCCGGGTCGAGCAGCGCAAGTTCTTCCGCAATTTCCGGGGAGGGGTCCGTCCCCGGCTCGGAGGAGCGGTCCGACGGTCCCTCCGACGGGGGCGCCGGAGGTCGATGTGGGTCGTTCGCGCTCCGGACTTCGGTCATAGCCAGTGGGCAAACAGGCCGAAGGTGATGGCGCTGAGGGCGGCCGTCGTGGCCAGCCGGGGCAGCACCAGCCCCCGTGCACGTTCGGCGAACAATGCGACGCCGAACCATCGCCCTCGGGCCTTCGCGCACTGCATCAGGTGGCGCTGCAGCGCTTTGGCCTGGTCGTTGATGTGCGGGACGGCGGTGCCGACCGGACCGACCTGGACGATCGGGCTGAGCGGGCCGACTGGGCTGTTCATGGTGGGAACCTCTCTGCAAGTGGATGAAGCGGTCTGAAACCGGACGTTTCAGCTTGGCAAGCCCCATGCCTGCGCAAGCATTCGGTCCGGGTGCCGCGGCTGGCCATCCACATACCCATGCCAAGGCATGAATTCGAGCGCGATGTCAAGCGCGCGGGAAGACCACGTCTGTCCCTGCTTTGTCCCTGGCTTGTCCCGTCCGCAAACCCCGACTGTCCCTTGCCTGTCACCGGGGTGGTGGTCGCGTGTGTCCCTCGCCCGGCCCCGTCGTGCCGGGGCGGGACACCCACCCGGCGAGGGGGACGATGCAGGGCTACAGAGGCGCGGGGATGTCTTGCAACCCCGATGAACACGGACCTTTCCGGCAGGCTGCCTCAAATGAGGGGGGCTGTCCCCGCTTAAGGAGTAGGGGGTGCGCGGGCCGCGGGTCGCCTCCTAGACTTCGCAGCAATCGCATCGCAACAGGGGCGCCATCGGCGCACGGGAGGGTGATCATGCTCGCGACAGCCTGGTTCCAGAGAAGTCGATACGCCTGTGCTGGCTTGTTGGCGAAAGGGCTCCTGATGGCGGCCTCCGCGGCCGGCCTGCTGGGCCTGTCCGCGGCGCCCGCCGCCGCCGCGCCGATCACGCTCACGACGACCCAGACCTCGGTGGTGCTGGATGCCGGTGACAACTTCGTGATCACCGGCCAGATCACCAACGTCAGCGGCGGTCCGCTGCTGACCACCGACTTCTTCCTCTCCCTCAGCGGCTATCCGTTCCCGTATGTCGACGTCACGCCGCTGCTGGGCGATCCCGAGGTGCTGATCCCGGACCGCACCATCAGTCCGGTGCTGGATTTGCTGATGATCGCGACGCTGCCCGACATCCTCGCGGACCTGAACTTCAACCTCTTCATCCTGCTGCAGGACATCAACGGCAACTTCGCCGACGAGGTGTCCGTGGCGGTGACGGTGCGCGCCGCGGCGGCGAGCGAGGTGCCGGAACCCGGCACGCTCGCGCTGGCGCTGATCGCGCTCGCGCCGCTGGTCGTCCGACGCGCCAGCCGCGCGTCGGGCCCGTCGGCGCCGACCGCGACGCTGCCCGCCGGCACCTGAAAACGGATGGCCGGCGGATCGCGCCGCCGGCCGGTTTCCTCTCCCGTCTCCAGCAGCGGACCGGCCCTCGGGCATCAGGCGGTCGCGGTCGGGCACGACGGGTCCACATCGACTCTCTTCGAGACATCACAAGGGGCAGGCATGGCCACAGTCGTCTCCGCGCGCGTGACCCTCGGCGCGCCATTCATCCAGCGCTTCGCCGGTCAGGTGAGGTTGAACATCCCGTTGATGAACATCGGTGAGTCGGCGCTCCAGGGCGTGCAGATCACCAGCATCACCTACGGCAGCGCCACGCGGCAGAGTCCGCCCAACGCGCCCATCGTGCTGGGCACGCTCGGGGCGTCGTCGTCGACAACCTTCGCCGGCCGCTTCTCCGATGCGGGGTTGGCCGACAACGCCAACCTGTTGCTGACGGTGCGCGGGTCCTACCTGGTCGCCGGGGTGGCCTACGGCCTGACGGTCAGCCGCTACGTGCGGGTGCCGGCCGCGGGGAGCTTCCCGGCCGACGAACTGCGCGCCTCGCTCGCGGTCACGACCACGCCCAACTACTGGAGCTACACGCTGACCAACAACGAGTCGGCGGGCAGCCCGCAGCGCATCGCGACGCTGTCGTTGACGGTCAACGCGCCGGTGACGGTGACGGGCACGCCGGCGGGATGGGAAGCGGACACCGACGGCATGACCTACGTGACCTGGGTCGCCTCCGACCTGCTGCCGCCGTATCCGAATCACGTGGCGCCCGGGGCGTCGTTGTCCGGTTTCCAGCTGATGAGCCCGCGCACGAGCTCCGAATCGACCGGCGCGAGCCTGGTCGCCTGGAACCACGCGGCCGACGACGCCGGCAAGGTGGCCGCCGACTACACGCTGACGCCGTCGCGGGCCTAAGCCGCGCCGGCAAGGAGTGATCCATGACAGAACGCACCTTCGGTTTCGGGCAACGCGTCGCCGCGCTCTTGCGGCGCGGCATGGGCGGTTTCTCCGCCAGCGACTCGCCCGCCTTGCGCTCGGATGACGCCATCGATCTCCAGGGACACCTGGCCGACAACGCCTTCGACAACTTCACCCGCTCGCTGGGCAGCCAGGGCTCGCGCCGCGACGTGCTGAAGGTGTCGGTGCTGGGGATGTTCTCGACGCTGGCTGGCGGTCTGCTGCCGCGACCGGCTCAGGCGGCGGCGGACTGCCTGTGCGGTCGCCAGCTCTACGACCCGGCGCTGCAGTGCTGCCTGCCCAGCGGCGCCATCGCCAACAAGCATCCGGTGGCGGATCTCGCGGCCTGTCCCAACCGGGTCGCGCATCCCGGCTACAGCTGCACGCCCAACGGCTGCGGCGCGGCGGGCGGCACGCAGTTCCCGTCGCAATACGGCGCGGCGAGCTTCCTGGGCTGCTGCAACGGCCACGATTGCTGCTACGGCGAGTGCAACCAGGCCAAGGCCGGTTGCGACAACACCTTCTACAGCTGCATGACGGGCTCCTGCGATGCGGCCTACCCGGTCAACCTGGTGCAGGTCGGACCGATCACGGTGGACAGCAACAAGATCAAGCGCGGCGCCTGCAAGGCGGCTGCGGGAGCCTATTACCAGGCGGTCAACAACGCGGGCGGCGATGCCTTCACCGCCGCGCAGCAAGCCGGTTGCGATTGCTGCGGCACGCAGCCTTGCCCGACCTGCCCCGGCGGCACCTGCGGCGCGTTGCCGAGTTGCCAGGACCCGGGCTGCGTCTGCTTCCAGACCATCGAGGGCCGCGGCTTCTGCCACCTGCCGCAGTCGTGCGCGGGATTGCCGACCTGCTCGTCGTCCGCCGGTTGCCCGTCGGGATGGGCCTGCGTGAGCGTGACCTGCTGCGGATCGACGCCGATCTGCATCCGGCCTTGCTTCGTCGTGGGATCGAGTCTGGCGAGCCGCTCGGCATCGGTGCCCAGCTTCGGCATGACGACGGCGGGTCCGGCATCCGGCTCGGAAGAAATGCGGGCGAAATAACGCAGCGCGCTGTCATGTCGCCCGGCCTCTCGGCCGGGCGCAACCATTGGTGGCGACACCGGACAAACGGAACGGGAAGGGAGACGTATCGTGGACATCCTGATCGTGTTGGGGGGTTGGTTCCTGGCGGGCGTGTTCGCGCTCGCGGCGTGGTCCAAGCTCTCGGAGCCGGACGCGACCGCGCAGGCGCTGCGCAGCTTCGGCGCGCCCGCGGCGCTGGCGCGCTCGGGCGCCTGGCTGCTGCCGCTGCTGGAATTCGCGGTCGCGCTGCTGGTGGTGCTGCCGTGGGCGCCGGCCCTGGGCATCGCATCGGCCGCCGGCCTGCTGGCCGTCTTCGCCGCGGCGATGGCGGTGCAGCTGGCGCAGGGCAACAAGCCCTCGTGCAACTGCTTCGGACAGACGCGCTCGCAGCCGATCTCGTGGGCCAGCGTGGTCCGCAACGGCCTGCTGGTGGCGTTGGCGGCCTGGTTGCTGTCCAGCGCGCTGGCGGGCGAGGGCGCGGCATCGTTGACCGGCACGCTGGTCTCCGGCGGACGGGGTCAGGTCTTGCTCTCGACGGTGCTGGTGCTGGCGGTGGGATTGCTGGGTTGGCTGGTGCTGCATTTGGCGCGCCAGCAGGGTCGACTGCTGCTGAAGATCGACCACCTGGAGCTGCGGCTGCAGTCGCTGGGCATCGAACCCGCGGGCGGCGTGCCCAGCCTGGAGACGCTGGTGTCCAACCAGGTGCTGCATGTCGGTCAGGCGGCGCCGGCCTTCGCCGCGCCAACGGTGGCGGGGAACACGCGCACGCTGGCGGACTACGTCGCGCAGTCGGGGTCGCAGCTGCTGGTCTTCGTCGGACCGCAGTGCGCGCCGTGCCACGAGGTCATGAAGGAGATGGCGTCCTGGCGCCGTCAGGACGGCGAGCCTGTGCACTGGCTGACCATCAGCAGCGGCAGCGCGGAGTCGAACCGCACGACCTTCAACAACCTCGCGCCGGATCGCGTGGTGCTGCAGTCGGGTCAGGACATCAACCAGCTCTTCGGCGTGATCGCCACGCCGAGCGCGCTGTGGGTGGGCGCCGACGGACGCATCCTGAGCACGGTGGCGGTGGGGCGCGACGCGATCCGCGCTTTGTACGACGCGCCGGTGCTGGCGCAGGGGGACGGGCACGCGCTGCCGTTGGCCTCGGCATGAAGGGCCAGCCCCGGCTCAGGCTGGGGCAGGCCGCTGGACGTCAGCAGCTTCAGGTGCGGCGCCAGGCTGCCTGGTGTCGCTTTCCCCGTTGGGTCTGCAGGCGCGCTCAGCGCGCCACGATGAGCCGCAGGCCCAACGCGACGAACACGGCGCCGGCGACGCGATCCAGCCACAGCCCCGCGCGCGGCTTGCGCTGCAGCCATTGGCCGATCGCGCCGGCGAAGTAGCCGAGCAGGCCGAACAGCACCGCCGCCTGCAGCGTGAAGGTCAGGCCGAGCAAGGCCGTCTGCGCCGCCACGTGGCCCTGCGCCGGCACGACGAACTGCGGCAGGAAGGACAGGAAGAACAGCACGACCTTCGGGTTGATCGCGTTGGCGAAAACGCCCTTGAAGAACAGGCGCGAGAGCGAGTCCTCCACCTGCGACGCATCGCCGACCGTCGCGCCGCCGCGGCTGCGCAGCGCCTTGATGCCGAGCCAGATCAGGTACAGCCCGCCGCAGACCTTCAGCGCGGTGAAGGCCACCGGCGACGCCGCGATCAATGCGCTGACGCCGATCGCCGCCAGCACCGTGTGGCTCAGGCAACCCAGCGCACAGCCCAGGCCGAAGGCCATGCCGTGTCGGCGGCCCTTCGACACGCCCATGCCCAGCACCATCAGGTTGTCGGGGCCGGGCGATGCGGTGATCAACGTGGCGGCGAGCAGGAAACCGAAGAATTGTTCGAAGGTCAGCATGGGGCGGGATGATAGATCGCACCGGAAGCCGACCGGGACAGTGCCCGAAGTGACGCCCTCAGTGACGCCCGACATTGCGCCCTGAAAAGCAAACGGGCCTCGATCACTCGAGGCCCGTTGTACTGGATGTCTGGCGGAGAGAGAGGGATTCGAACCCTCGGTAGGCTATTAACCTACACACGCTTTCCAGGCGTGCGACTTAAACCGCTCATCCATCTCTCCGAAGCCCGCCATCATAGCGCAGATTTTTGGCCCCGAATCAAACTTGCGGGTGTGAGTTGCCGAGCAACTTCCGGCGCAGCTTGCAGAGCGTTCGCGCTCAGGGCGGAGGAGGGGGGTCGAGTCCTCAGCGGCCCGGCTGGATCACCTTGTCGCTCTTGATCAGCGCCATCGCGGTGCCGATCAGGCCCGAGACCTCGCTCATGTTGGCCGGCACGATCATCGTGTTGTTCTTCTGGGCCAGTTGCGAGAAGGCCTCGACCGCCTTCTCCGCGACCTTCAGCTGCACCGCGTCGCTGCCGCCCGGCTGCTGGATCGCCGCGGCGACCTTGCGGATCGCCTCGGCGCTCGCCTCCGCCACCGACAGGATGGCGGCGGCCTCGCCCTGAGCCTTGTTGATCTCGGCCTGCTTCTCGCCCTCGGAACGCGCGATCGCCGCCTCGCGCTCGCCGGTGGCGATGTTGATCTGCTCCTGGCGGCGGCCTTCCGAGGCCGCGATCAGCGCGCGCTTTTCGCGCTCCGCGGTGATCTGCGCCTGCATCGAGCGCAGGATCTCCGCCGGCGGCGTCAGGTCCTTGATCTCGTAGCGCAGCACCTTCACGCCCCAGTTCAGCGCGGCCTCGTCGAGCGCCTGCACGACGGAGCTGTTGATCACGTCGCGTTCCTCGAAGGTCCGGTCCAGTTCCATGCGGCCGATCACCGAGCGCAGCGTCGTCTGCGCCAGCTGCGTGATCGCGATGATGTAGTTGCTCGAGCCGTAGCTGGCCCGCATCGCGTCGGTGACCTGGAAGTACAGGATGCCGTCCACCGTCAGCTGGGTGTTGTCCCGCGTGATGCAGACCTGGCTGGGCACGTCCAGCGGGATCTCCTTGAGCGAGTGCTTGTAGGCCAGCCGGTCCACGAAAGGCACCAGGATGTTCAGGCCGGGCGTCAGCGTGCCGTGGTACTTGCCCAGGCGTTCCACGACCCAGGCGTTCTGCTGGGGGGACCACCTTCACCGACTGGATGACGAAGACGATGGCGACGATCAAGATGACCAGGGCGATGATTTCCATGAGCGGGGTTCTCTCTCGGGAAGGGAATTGAAACGGAGGGGGCGGCGGATCAGCCGGCTTCGACGAGCAGGCAGCTGCCCTCGACCGCGCGGATGACATGGCGCCCGATGGCCGGGGTGCCGGTGCCGACGAAGCGGGCCTGCCAGGCGGCGCCGCGATACCGGACCTCGGCGGTGCCGTCAGCGCGCCAGTGCGCGACCTCCAGGCTCTGGCCGATGTCGAGGTTCACGTTGGGGTTCTCTGCAGCCGGCAGTCTTGGATGGCGACGCAGGCGCAGATGCCACCAGGTCACCGCGCCGCCGCCGATCAGCGCGGCGAGGACCAGCTGCGCCGAGAACGGTCCGCCGACATGGGCGGTCAATGCCGCCGCGGCGGCGCCCAGCGCCAGCATCAAGAGATAGAACGTCGTGCCGGTCGCGAGCTCCGCCGCCACCAGTACGCCGCAGATCACCCACCACCAGGTGGCGAGACTCCAGTCCATCGATTCCTCCTAGCTGATTGCCGGGCGATCCGTGATTCGCCCGGTCCTTCGAGTCGGGTCAGTGTACGCCCCGGGCCGGTGCTTGCCAGGGCGCTCCAAAGGGGGCTTGCCTCCTGCTTTTCCGGGCCGTCGGCCAGTGGGCGAGGGGTGATCGACGGCCCGTCGGCAGGTCGTCGGCAGGCGGTCGGCGGCATGGCCGTTCTGTTTCTGCGACAACCCCCGATCAACACTTGCGTGACACGGCTCTAGCCCTACACTTCGCGCCTTTCTTGTTTGACCTGCCCCGATCCGGAGGCTTCCATGACGCCGCGTTTCCGCTTTCCCATCGTCATCATCGACGAGGACTATCGCTCCGAGAACACCTCGGGTTTGGGCATCCGCGCGCTCGCGGAGGCCATACAGAAAGAGGGCTTCGAAGTCCTGGGCGTCACGAGCTACGGCGACCTGAGCCAGTTCGCGCAGCAGCAGAGCCGCGCCAGCGCCTTCATCCTGTCGATCGACGACGAGGAGTTCTCCGGCAACGGCGACGGCGCGGAACTCGACCCGGCCGTCCTGAACCTGCGCAAGTTCATCCAGGAGATCCGCTTCAAGAATGCGGACATCCCCATCTACGTGTACGGCGAGACGCGGACCTCGCAGCATCTGCCCAACGACGTGCTGCGTGAACTGCATGGCTTCATCCACATGTTCGAGGACACGCCGGAATTCGTGGCGCGTCACATCATCCGTGAATCGAGGAGCTACCTCGACGGTCTGGCGCCGCCGTTCTTCAAGGCGCTGATGGCCTACGCGCAGGATGGCTCGTACTCGTGGCACTGCCCGGGGCACTCCGGCGGCGTGGCCTTCCTGAAGAGCCCGGTCGGACAGATGTTCCACCAGTTCTTCGGCGAGAACATGCTGCGCGCCGACGTGTGCAATGCCGTCGAGGAACTCGGCCAGCTGCTGGACCACACCGGCCCGGTCGCCGAGAGCGAGAAGAACGCCGCCCGCATCTTCAATGCGGACCACTGCTTCTTCGTCACCAACGGCACGTCGACGTCCAACAAGATGGTCTGGCACCACACGGTGGCGCCGGGCGACATCGTGGTCGTGGACCGCAACTGCCACAAGTCCATCCTGCACAGCATCATCATGACCGGCGCGGTGCCGGTCTTCATGACGCCCACGCGCAACCACTACGGCATCATCGGCCCGATCCCGGAGAGCGAGTTCTCGCCCGAGACCATCCGCAAGAAGATCGCCAAGAATCCGCTGCTCAAGGGCGTGGACGCGAAGAAGGCCAAGCCGCGGATCATGACGCTGACGCAGAGCACCTACGACGGCGTGCTCTACAACACCGAGACCATCAAGTCGAAGCTGGACGGCTGGATCGACACGCTGCACTTCGACGAGGCGTGGCTGCCGCACGCGGCGTTCCACAACTTCTACGGCTCGTACCACGCGATGGGCAAGCACCGTCCGCGTCCGAAGACCGCGATGGTCTACGCCACGCAGTCGACGCACAAGCTGCTGGCGGGCATCTCGCAGGCCTCGCAGGTGCTGGTGCAGGACTCGCAGAACGTGAAGCTGGACAAGCACCTGTTCAACGAGGCGTACCTGATGCACACCTCGACCAGCCCGCAGTACTCGATCATCGCCAGCTGCGACGTCGCGGCCGCGATGATGGAGCCCCCGGGCGGCACGGCTCTGGTGGAGGAATCCATCAGCGAGGCGCTGGACTTCCGCCGCGCGATGCGCAAGGTCGAGAAGGACTACGGCAAGGACTGGTGGTTCAAGGTCTGGGGGCCGGACAAGCTCGCCAACGACGGCATCGGCAAGGCGGCCGACTGGATGCTCAAGGCCAACGAGAAGTGGCACGGCTTCGGGCCGATCGAGGCCGGCTTCAACATGCTGGATCCGATCAAGTCCACGGTCATCACGCCGGGGCTGGACATGAGCGGCAAGTTCGCCAAGACCGGCATCCCGGCCAGCATCGTCACCAAGTTCCTGGCCGAGCACGGCGTGGTGGTGGAGAAGACGGGGCTGTACTCGTTCTTCATCATGTTCACCATCGGCATCACCAAGGGCCGCTGGAACACGCTGCTGACCGCGCTGCAGCAGTTCAAGGACGACTACGACCGCAACGCGCCGATCTGGCGCATCCTGCCGGACTTCGTGGCGGCGTTCCCGCGCTATGAGCGCATGGGCCTGCGCGATTTGAGCCAGAGCGTGCACGAGGCCTATGCGTCGGGTGACATCGCGCGCCTGACGACCGAGGTCTACCTGTCCGAGCTGGAGCCGGCGATGAAGCCGTCGGATGCGTATGCGCACATCGCGCATCGCAAGACGGAGCGCGTCGAGATCGACAAGCTGGAAGGTCGTGTCACCACCGCATTGCTGACGCCGTATCCCCCGGGCATCCCGCTGCTGATCCCGGGCGAGCGCTTCAACAAGCGGATCGTGGACTACCTGAAGTTCACCAGAGACTTCAACGCCAAGTTCCCGGGCTTCGCCACCGACGTCCACGGACTGGTGGCGGAAAAGGGAGAGGACGGCGTGACGCGCTACTACGTGGACTGCGTGATCGACACCAAGAAGTAATCCCAAAAGAAACAGGCCCCTCGGGGCCTGTTTTCATGGGGTTGGGAGATTCACTCCGTGCCGGCCATCGCCCCGTGGCTGAACCCGCCGTCCACGTAGACGATCTCCGAGCTGATCCCGCCCGCCAGGTCCGACAGCAGGAAGGCGGCCGTGTTGCCGACGTCCTCGATCGTGACGTTGCGCTTGATGGCGGCGCTGTCGGCGAACTGCTTGAGCAGCTTGCCGAAGTCCTTGATGCCCGAGGCGGCCAGCGTCTTGATCGGACCGGCGGAGATGCCGTTCACGCGGATGCCCTTGCCGCCCAGACCGTAGGCGAGGTAGCGCACGCTGGCTTCCAGCGAGGCCTTGGCCAGGCCCATCGTGTTGTAGTTGGGAACGAAGCGGTCCGCCCCCAGATAGGACAGCGTCAGCAGTGCCGAGCCCGCGCGCAGGCGCGGCTGGGCGGCCTTGGCCATCGCCGGGAAGCTGTACGCCGAAATGTCGTGCGCGATGCGGAAGTTCTCGCGCGTCATGCCGTCCAGGAATTCACCGGCGATCGCCTCGCGCGGCGCGAATCCGATCGAATGGACGAAGCCGTCGAATTCCGGCCAGTGCTGACCGAGGTCCGCGAACAGGCGATCGATCTGGGCGTCGTCGCTCACGTCGCAGTCGAACACCAGTTTGGAGTCGAATTCGGCGGCGAATTCGGTGATGCGATCCTTGAAGCGCTCGCCCTGGTAGCTGAAGGCCAGTTCAGCGCCCTCGCGGTGGCAGGCCTTGGCGATGCCGTAGGCGATCGAACGGTTGGACAGCACGCCCGTGATCAGCAGTCGCTTGCCGGCGAGAAATCCCATGTCTGCTCCTGGTATTCATAGATTCAAGGAAGGCAGGGATTCTCGCACGTCATGCCGTGAAGGATGACGCAGCCTTGTCGGCACGCTGTTTGCATAGTACACTTCTAGCTTCGCTGAAAAAGTGAACGGTGGGCGGATTCATCCAGCCCATTTTTTTTGGCTGTACCTACGTGCCTGTCACAGGGCAAATACTTTCGTCGATGAATTTGAGCTGGCAAGCCGTTGTTGAAAAAACCGTGACCGGACTCGGTTACGAGGTGGTGGGCTGCGAACGCAGCGCCGGGGGCTTGCTGCGCGTGTACATCGACAAGGCGCTCGTGAACGGTCAGGAGCCGGAGCAGCCGGTCAACGTCGAGGACTGCGAGCGCGTCACGCGCCAGTTGCGCTACGTGATGGAAGTCGAGGAAGTCGACTACACGCGCCTGGAAGTGTCGACCCCCGGCCTGGACCGTCCGCTGAACAATGCCGGCGACTACGCCCGGTTCCGCGGTCACGAAGTGGAAATCACATTGCGCGAGGCTTTCCAGGGTCGCAAGAAGTACCGGGGTGTCCTGGTCGCGGCCGAAGGCGTGGCGCAGGACGACTGGAACGCGCTGGCGCAGAACACCGCCTGGCGCGTGATCTTCATGGACGGCAAGACCGAGCAGGTGCTGGACTTCGCGCTGGACGAAGTGCGCTCGGCCAAGCTGGTGCCGGAGATCGTTTTCAAGGGTCGCCCGCCGAAGCCGGCGGGCGGCGCTGCCGCGGATGACGCGGCGAAAAGAACACGGGCTTGGCGCCCGGATCGGAATCTGCTGACGGAGCGGCTGCGAAGCCCAAGGCGTCGAAGAAGAAGAGCAATGCCAAGTCCCGGCAGACGGATGACAAGGTTGACGGAGGTCTCGATCAATGAACCGCGAACTGTTGATGCTGGTGGACGCCATCTCGCGCGAGAAGAGCGTGGAGCGCGATGTGGTGTTCGGCGCCGTTGAGGCGGCGCTGGCTTCGGCCACCAAGAAGTTGTATGGCGGCGAGGTCGACATCCGCGTGGCCATCGACCGCGACACCGGCGAGTATGAGACCTTCCGCCGTTGGCACGTCGTGCCCAACGAGGCCGGCCTGCAGAACCCCGATTCCGAGATCCTGCTGTTCGAAGCGCAGGAGCAGATCGCCGACATCGAAGTCGACGACCACATCGAGGAAGGCGTCGAGTCCGTGCCGATCGGCCGCATCGGTGCCCAGGCCGCCAAGCAGGTCATCCTGCAGAAGATCCGCGACGCCGAACGCGAGCAGCTGCTGAACGACTTCATGTCGCGCGGCGAGCGCATCTTCGTCGGCACGGTCAAGCGCCTGGACAAGGGCGACATCATTGCCGAGTCCGGCCGCGTCGAGGGCCGCCTCAAGCGCAACGAGATGATCCCGAAGGAAAACCTGCGCACCGGCGACCGCGTCCGCGCGGTGATCCTGGGCATCGACCCGACGCAGCGCGGTCCGCAGATCATGCTGTCGCGCTCCTCCGGCGAGTTCATGAAGGAACTCTTCGCGCAGGAAGTGCCGGAGATCGAGCAGGGCCTGCTCGAGATCAAGAACGCCGCCCGCGATGCCGGCAGCCGCGCCAAGATCGCCGTCGTCTCGTACGACAAGCGCGTCGACCCGATCGGTACCTGCGTCGGCGTGCGCGGTTCTCGCGTCAACGGCGTGACCAACGAGCTGGCCGGCGAACGCGTGGACATCGTGCTGTGGTCGGAGGATCCGGCGCAGTTCGTGATCGGCGCGCTGGCGCCGGCGAACGTGCAGTCGATCGTCGTGGACGAGGAGCGCCACGCGATGGACGTCGTCGTCGACGAGGAGAACCTCGCGATCGCGATCGGTCGCGGCGGCCAGAACGTGCGTCTGGCCTCGGAGCTGACCGGCTGGAAGATCAACATCATGACCGCCGAGGAATCCGCGGCCAAGCAGGCCGAGGAATCCGACGGGGTGCGCAAGCTGTTCGTCGAGAAGCTGGACGTGGATGAGGAAGTCGCCGACATCCTGATCGCCGAAGGGTTCGCCTCGCTGGAAGAAGTCGCCTACGTCCCGATGCAGGAGATGCTCGAGATCGAGTCCTTCGACGAAGAGACCGTCAACGAGCTGCGCACCCGCGCCAAGGACGCCCTGCTGACGATGGAAATCGCCCGCGAGGAAAAGGTCGAGGAGGTCTCCCAGGACCTGCGCGACCTGGACGGCGTGACCCCCGAGCTGATCGCCAAGCTGGCGGCCGGCGACATCCATACCCGTGACGACCTGGCAGACCTGGCCGTTGACGAATTGGTCGAGATTTCGTCCCTGGACGAGGCAGCGGCACGCGCTTTGATCATGAAGGCGCGCGAGCACTGGTTCAACGCATAACGCCCGAGCAGACACGCTCTGAAGCGACTTCAAGCGAAACCAGACCGCTCCGCCCCACACAAGATTTAAGGATTTCAACAATGGCCGTGACCACCGTCGCCCAGCTGGCCGCAGAGCTCAACAGGCCTGCGACCACGTTGCTGGAGCAGCTCCAAGCTGCGGGCGTCAAGAAGGCGTCCGCCGAGGACACCTTGAACGAAAGCGACAAGGAACGTCTGCTGGATCACCTGCGCACCGCGCACGGGACCGCCGGCGGCGCCGAGCGCAAGAAGATCACGCTGACCCGCAAGTCGACCAGCGAGATCAAGCAGGCCGATGCCTCGGGCAAGGCTCGCACGATCCAGGTCGAGGTGCGCAAGAAGCGCGTCTTCGTCAAGCGCGAGGACGGTGTCGATGACGCCACCGCCGCCGCCGCCGAGGAAGCCGAGCTGAAGCGCCGCGAGGAAGAAGTGCAGGCGCAGGCCGAGGCGCTTCGCCAGCAGGAAGAAGAACTCGCCCGCAAGGTGCGTGAGCGCGAGGACGCCGAGCGCGCCGCGCGCGAAGCCGAAGAGAAGCGTCGCGAGGAAGAGCGCGCCGCGCGCGAAGCGGCTGAACAGGCCGCCGCCGAAGCCGCGGCCAAGGCCGCCGCCGACGCCGAAGCGCGCAAGATCGCCGACGCCGCCAAGTCCAAGGCCGAGAAGGCCGCCGACAAGGCGGCCGAGAAGGCCGCGGCTGCTGCCGCGCCCGCACCGGCGCCGGCTCCCGTGGCCGCTGCTCCGGCACCGGCTCCGGTCGAACCCGCGAAGCCCGTGCTGCGCGTGGTGAAGGCCGCCGACGTCGCCGCCGACGAGAAGGCGCGCCAGGTCGAGCTGGAGCGCCGCCGCAAGGCCGCCGAAGCCGAGGCTGCCGCCATCCGCGCGATGATGAATGCACCCAAGAAGGTGCTGGTCGCGAAGAAGGAAGAGCCCAAGCCCGAAGCCACGCCGGCTGCCGGCATCAAGGGCACGATCCACAAGAAGCCGGGCGGTGCTCCTGGCGCCGCCGGCACGACGGCCGCCGCGGGCGCGAAGCCCGGCGACAAGAAGTCGGTCAAGTCCGAGAAGCTGTCGTCCAGCTGGGCCGATGACGCCAAGAAGCGTGGCGTCGCCGGTAAGCCGGGTGGCGGCCGCACCGATGGTCCGGCCCGTCCTGGCGGCGGCACGGGTTGGCGCGCGCCGGGCCGTGGCGGTCCGTCGGGCCGCCGTGGCGGTCGCGACGATCGCGGCGCCTCGCAGTCCAATTTCCAGGCTCCGAACGAGCCGGTGACCCAGGAAGTCCACGTCCCCGAAACCATCTCGGTAGCCGATCTGGCGCACAAGATGTCGGTGAAGGCCTCCGAGGTCATCAAGCAGCTGATGAAGCTGGGTCAGATGGTCACCATCAACCAGCAGCTGGACCAAGAGACGGCCATGATCCTGGTCGAGGAAATGGGCCACAAGGCCTTCGCGGCCAAGCTGGACGATCCGGACGCGTTCCTCGAGGAAGAGGGCGCCGCCGCCGAAGGCCAGCACGAGCTGCTGCCCCGTGCGCCGGTCGTCACCGTCATGGGTCACGTCGACCACGGCAAGACCTCGCTGCTGGACAGCATCCGCCGCGCCCGCGTGGCGGCGGGCGAAGCCGGCGGCATCACGCAGCACATCGGCGCTTATCACGTCGACACGCCGCGCGGCATGATCACCTTCCTCGACACCCCGGGTCACGAGGCCTTCACGGCCATGCGCGCCCGCGGTGCCCAGGCGACGGACATCGTCATCCTGGTCGTGGCCGCCGATGACGGCGTGATGCCGCAGACCAAGGAAGCCATCCACCACGCGAAGGCGGCCGGTGTGCCGATCGTGGTCGCGATGAACAAGATCGACAAGCCCGATGCCAACGCCGAGCGCGTGAAGAGCGAGCTGGTGGCCGAGCAGGTCGTGCCGGAAGAGTTCGGCGGCGAGTCGCCGTTCGTCCCGGTGTCGGCCAAGACCGGCCAGGGCATCGACGATCTGCTGGAGCAGGTGCTGCTGCAGGCCGAAGTGCTGGAACTGAAGGCCGCGAAGGATTCGATGGCCAAGGGTCTGGTCATCGAAGCCAAGCTGGACAAGGGCCGCGGCCCGGTCGCGACGGTGCTGGTGCAGTCGGGCACGCTCAAGCGTGGCGACGTGGTGCTGGCCGGTTCGACCTACGGTCGCGTCCGCGCCATGCTGGACGAGGACGGCAAGGCTGCCGCCGAAGCCGGTCCGTCGATCCCGGTCGAGATCCAGGGTCTGACGGAAGTCCCGCGCGCCGGTGACGAGTTCATGGTGCTGGGCGACGAACGCCGCGCCCGTGAAATCGCGACCTTCCGCGCCGGCAAGTACCGCGACGTCAAGCTGGCCCGCCAGCAGGCCGCCAAGCTGGAGAACATGTTCGCCGACATGACGGCCGGCGACGTGCAGACGCTGCCGCTGATCATCAAGGCCGACGTGCAGGGTTCGCAGGAAGCGCTGGCCTCCTCGCTGCTCAAGCTGTCGACCGACGAGGTCAAGGTGCAGATCGTGCACGCCGCGGTGGGTGCCATCAGCGAGTCCGACATCAACCTGGCGATCGCCTCCAAGGCCGTCGTGATCGGCTTCAACGTGCGTGCCGATGCCGGCGCGCGCAAGGTGGCCGAGCACAACGACGTCGACCTGCGCTACTACAACATCATCTACGACGCCGTGGATGAGGTGAAGGCGGCGATGGCTGGCATGCTGGCGCCGGAGCAGCGCGAGGAGATCATCGGTACCGCCGAGATCCGCACCGTGTTCGTGGCGACCAAGATCGGCACCATCGCCGGTTCGATGATCACCAGCGGTCACGTGACGCGCAACGCGCGCTTCCGTCTGCTGCGCGACAACGTCGTGGTCTACACCGGCGAGATCGAGTCGCTCAAGCGCCTGAAGGACGACGTCAAGGAAGTCCGCGAAGGCTTCGAGTGCGGTATCAAGCTGAAGAACTACAGCGATATCAAGGAAGGCGACCAGCTGGAAGTCTTCGAAATCAAGGAAGTGGCGCGCACGCTATAAACCAGCCTGCCGCAGCTTCATGCCCGGCGGTTCGCACCGCCGGGCTTTGTTGTTTGAGAGAGTGAGGAAAGAGCCATGCGTCACAAGCGATCTATCCCCAACCGCGGTCTGCGCGTGGCGGACCAGATCCAGCGCGACCTGGCCGAGCTGATCCGGGACCTCAAGGACCCGCGCGTCGGCATGGTGACGATCAACGCGGTGGAGGTCACGCCCGACTACGCGCACGCGAAGGTCTACTTCTCGCTGCTGGTCGGCGATCCGGAAGCGACCGGCGCGGCGCTGAACGAGGCGGCGGGATTCCTGCGCAACGGCCTGTTCAAGCGGCTGCAGATCCACACCGTGCCGAGCCTGCATTTCCATTTCGACCGCACGATCGAGCGCGCCGCCGAGATGAGCGCGCTGATCAGCAAAGCGAACCTGTCCCGAGCCAAGGACGACGAGACCACCGAGGACTGAGGTCCTCCGAGCCAGAAAGACGGCGTCCCGAGAGGGCCGCCGCGTTGTGATGAGCGCAGTAGCCCCCCGCCCCAAGATCGTGAAGCGCGCCGTGCATGGCGGTGCTGATGCTGGACAAGCCGATTGGCCTGACCAGCAATGACGCATTGCAGAAGGTCAAGCGCCTGCTGCGCGCCGAGAAGGCCGGTCATACCGGCACGCTGGATCCGCTGGCGACCGGGCTGCTGCCGCTGACCTTCGGCGCGGCGACCAAGTTCAGCCAGGTCTCGCTGGAGGCCGACAAGGGCTACCGCGCCACCTTGCGCCTGGGCATCACGACCACGACCGGCGACGGCGAGGGCGAGATCCTCGAGCAGCGCGACGAGGTCGCGAAGTCGCTGGACCTCGACGCGATCCGCGCCGCCTGCGAAAGTTTCCGCGGCGCAATCTCGCAACTGCCGCCGATGTATTCGGCGCTCAAGCATCAGGGTCGCGCGCTGTACGAGCTCGCCCGCGAAGGCGTGACCGTCGAACGGCAGCCGCGCAATGTGACCATTCATGCGCTGGACATCGTCGACTGGCAACCTGCCGAGCTGCTGCTCGTGATCGACGTGCGCTGCACCAAGGGCACCTACATCCGCACGCTGGGCGAGGACATCGGCGCCAAGCTGGGCTGCGGCGCGCACCTGGCCGGCCTGCGCCGGACGGCGAGCGGTCCGGTGTCGATCGAACGGGCGGTGACGCTGGAACAGATCGAGGCGCTGGACGAAGATGCCCGCCTGTCGCTGCTGACCGCGCCGGACAGCCTGCTGGGCGAATGGCCCGAGGTCGAGCTGAGCAACGACGAGGCCGGCCGTTTCCTGTCCGGCATGCGCCGACGCGTGACGCTGACGGACATGCCGCAGGTGCGGGTGTACGGCCAGGCGCCGCGCGCCTTCCTGGGCAGCGCCCACGTGGCCGGCGGCGAGCTGATCGCCGACCGGCTGCTGAGCCCGACCGAAATCGCTTCCATGCTGATGCAGGCCGCCTGAGCCCGCATCGCCTAAAAGATCCGAGACATCCCGAGTTCCCCGACTTCCTCCGAATCCAGAGAAAGCCCCTAGCGAAAGCCGCCCCATGAGCAAGCAAATCCGCAACATCGCCATCATCGCCCACGTCGACCATGGCAAGACCACCATGGTGGACCAGCTCCTTCGCCAGAGCGGCACCTTCGCCGAGCACGAGAAGGTCGTCGACACCGTGATGGACAACAACGCCATCGAACGCGAGCGCGGCATCACCATCCTGGCGAAGAACTGCGCGGTCAGCTGGGAAGGCACGCACATCAACATCGTCGACACCCCGGGACACGCGGACTTCGGCGGTGAAGTCGAGCGCGCGCTGTCGATGGTCGACGGCGTGGTGCTGCTGATCGACGCGCAGGAAGGCCCGATGCCGCAGACGCGCTTCGTGACCAAGAAGGCGCTGGCGCTGGGCCTCAAGCCCATCGTCGTCGTGAACAAGGTCGACAAGCCGGGCGCCAAGCCGGACGCCGTCATCAACGCCGCGTTCGACCTGTTCGACAAGCTCGGCGCCACCGACGAACAGCTGGACTTCCCGGTCGTGTACGCCTCGGGCATCAACGGCTGGTCGTCGCTGGAAGAGGGCGCGCCGGGCGAGAAGTGGGGCGAGGACATGTCCGCCCTGTTCAACACCGTGCTCAAGCACGTGCCGGCGCAGAAGGGTGATCCGGATGCGCCGCTGCAGCTGCAGATCTCCGCGCTGGACTTCTCGACCTTCGTCGGCCGCATCGGCGTGGGCCGCATCAGCCAGGGCACGATCAAGCCGTCGATGGACGTGGTCGTCATGGAAGGTCCGGACGGCAAGGCCACCAAGGGCCGCATCAACCAGGTGCTGACCTTCCAGGGGCTGGACCGCGTGCAGGCCACCGAGGCGGGTCCCGGCGACATCGTGCTGATCAACGGCATCGAAGAGATCGGTATCGGCGTGACCGTCACCAGCCCGAGCAACCCGGCCCCGCTGCCGATGCTCAAGGTCGACGAGCCGACGCTGACGATGAACTTCTGCGTCAACACCTCGCCGCTGGCGGGCCGTGAAGGCAAGTTCGTCACCAGCCGCCAGATCTGGGACCGCCTGCAGAAGGAACTGCAAGCCAACGTCGCGCTGCGCGTGAGCGAGACCGACGAAGATGGCATCTTCGAAGTGATGGGCCGCGGCGAACTGCACCTGACCATCCTGCTGGAAAACATGCGCCGCGAAGGCTACGAGCTGGCGGTGTCGAAGCCGCGCGTGGTGTTCCAGGACATCGACGGCGTGAAGTGCGAGCCGATCGAGCTGGTCACTGCCGACGTGGAAGAAACCCATCAGGGCGGCGTCATGCAGGCGCTGGGCGAGCGCAAGGGCGAACTGGTCAACATGGAGCCGGACGGCCGTGGCCGCGTGCGCCTCGAGTACCGCATCCCCGCCCGCGGCCTGATCGGCTTCTCGAACGAGTTCCTGAACCTGACGCGCGGCTCGGGCCTGATCTCCAACATCTTCGACGGCTACGAACCCCACAAGGGCGACATCGCCGGTCGCAAGAACGGCGTGCTGATCTCGATGGACGCGGGTGAAATCTTCACCTATGCGCTGGGCAAGCTCGACGACCGCGGCCGCATGTTCGTGAAGCCGAACGATCCGGTCTACGAAGGCATGATCGTCGGCATCCACAACCGCGACAACGACCTGATCGTCAACGCGACCCGCACCAAGCAGCTGACCAACTTCCGCGTCAGCGGCAAGGAAGACGCCATCAAGGTGACGCCGCCGATCGACCTGACGCTGGAATACGGCGTTGAATTCATCGAGGACGACGAGCTGGTGGAAATCACGCCGAAGTCGGTGCGGCTGCGTAAGCGCCACCTGTCGGAAAACGAGCGCAAGCGCGCGCTGCGGAGCTGATCTTCGGGGGCGCTTGGACTGCGGAGGTCCGGGCATTGGTCGCCGAGGCATGAGGCCTTGGCGGCAAGCGCCAAAACCTCACGCCTCACCGCCCCCCACCATCACCGTCCTTCAACGGTTTTGCGACCGAGGACGATGTGAGATGAAAACGCCCGGTGCATTTGCATCGGGCGTTTCTCTTTGGGGTTCGGGTGGGTTGTGCTTCGGCAAAAAGAAAGGCGACCCATCGGGTCGCCTTTCGCGGAGCAGGGAGGCTCAGCTTTGAGATTGCTTGCGGCGGCGCACGCCGACCAGGCCGAGCAGGGCGACGGAGGCCAGAGCCAGCGAGGCCGGTTCCGGGACGTTGCCGTTGTTGCTGCCGCCGCCGGGCGCCTTGTTGCCCGAGACGGAGAACAGCTTGACGAAGTCGTAGCCGTTGTAGCTGGTGGTGCCCGTGCCACGGGTCAGCCCGCTGGTGCTGCCGTCGTTGCCCGTCGCCGCGCCGCCCAACTGCGAGTTGTAGGCGGTGATGATCCACCAGCTGGAGGTGAGGCTCGTGTTCAGGTTGAGCGAATTGGCACTGCCGACATCCGCATAGCTGTTCACCAGCGACCAGCCGTTGGCCGACTTCAGGTTCGCTGCCGTCTTGCCTGCGATGGTGCTCGCGGCGTCGCCGCCACTCGTGTTGCCGGTGTAGGCCAGCACGGTGATGTCGCTGTCGTATTGCCACCAGCCCAGCTTCAGCTGGGTCAGGTTCACGGCGGAGTCGAACTTCAACAGGATCAGGTCTTGGTAGCCGAAATTGTCCAACGCATGGTTGGGCGACTGCGAGTCACCGCCCGGCGCCGTGACGCCAAAACCGCTGCCGCTGTAGTACGCCAACGTGCTCTGCGCGAAACCGCCAGTGCTGGAATACGCGCCGCCGCTGGTTTGGTTGATCACGGCCGAGTAGGCGGCGTAGCTGACGTTGGGCGCCGCGTCGCCGGTCTCGCTGCAGTTGCTGACGCAAGAGCCCGCGGTCCAGGTGGAAAGCGCATGCGCGCTGAACGGCAGCAGCGACGCAAGCGCCACGGCAGCCATTCCGATCAGTCGTTGTTGAACTTTTTGCATGGTTTCCCCTCGGTGCCCCGACGTGATCGGAGTGTCAGATTCGTTCGACCTTCATTTAGCAAGGCCCGGGCCAACATCTTGAATGCCTTGCGGCACAAGCACTTGCCGTTGGATGTGTCCGCTTCTGGAACGGGACTGTAAGTTCTTCCGACAAGCGCAGGAACCCCTCACCAGAGGGGCTTTCCGCCCTCAGCGCAGGGTCTGGCTCAAGGCCAGCGCCTCCTTGTGACTGTCGAACGCGGTGCTGCGCAGCGCGGCATCCAGTTCCTCGCGCGCTTCGGTCTTGCGCCCCGCCTTGGCCAGCGCCGCAGCGAGGTGATAGCGGATGTCCGGGCTGTTGGGCTCCCGCAGGCGCGCATCGCGCAGCAGGGGCAGCGCGCGCTCGCCGTTGCCGGCCAGGTGGTAGGCCCAGCCGGCGGTGTCGATGACGGACGGATTGCGCGGGTCCAGCGCCAGGGCCTTCTCGGCCATCGCCGCAGCAGCCGCCGCCTCGCCCTGGCGGATCATCGTGCTCGCCAGGTTGTTCAGCGTCTCGACATCATTGGGCCTGAGCCTCAGCGCAGCCTCGTAGCTGCGCCGGGCCGCCGGGAACGCCCCGGCGCGTGCCTGGGCGTCGCCCAGCGCCTTCCAGGCCGCGAGGTCGGCCGGATGCGTCTTCAGCCAGCGTTCGGCCAGGTCCTGAGCGGCCTTGCCGCCCGCGTCCTGCCGGCTCAAGGCCCGCATCAGCGCCAGCAGGCTGCCGCTGGTGGGCTGGATCTCATGGGCCTTGCGCAGCGCTTCCAGCGCCTGGGCGGGCTGCTTGCGAGCCTGCGCGACGTCCGCCAGCAGCGAATATCCGAGCGCCATCTGCGGCCGCAGCTGGACCACCTGCTTCGCCTGCTTCTCGGCCAGCGCCAGATTGCCCTGCTGCATCGCAACCGTCGAGGACAGGGCCAGGGCGCCGACATGCTGCGGCGCGGCCTGCAGCGCCTTGTCCAGGCTGTAGGCGGCGCCGACCAGGTCACGCGCATCCAGTTGCAGCCCGGCGATTTGCGCGAGCGGATCCGCGCCGAATCCCGACCGCCGCGCCGCGCTGGTCAGCGTCGCCGTGGCGCCCTTGACGTCGCGGTTCGCGAGCTGCGCCCGGGCGTAGGTGATCAGCGTCTGCGGATCGTCGGGCGCCTTGCCGAGCAACTTGCGGGCCGCTTCCAGTGCCGGTCCCGGCTGCTCCTGCTTCAGCAGCCAGGCGACCAGGGCCTGGTCCGCCCGCGTGTTGCGCGAGGTGCTCACGTCGGTGGCCTTGGACAGCCAGCGCTGCACCTCGGCCGTCTGGCCGCGGGCCTCGCTCAGCAGCGCCATCTCGTAGAGCGCCTCGGCGTTCTTCTCGTCCGTCTTCAGCAAGGCCGTCAACCGCGTCTGGGCCGCGTCGAACTGGCGCTCGGTGATGTCGACGCGCACCAGCCCGAGCTGCGCCTCGACCAGGCCGGGGTCGAGCTGACTGGCCTTCTGATAGGCCTCGCGCGCGCCGGCCGCGTTGTTGGCCGCCCGGCGCGCCACGCCGAGCTGGATCCACGCCGTGGGGTTGTTCGGGTCCTGCTTGACCAGCTTGTCCGCGATGCCGACCGCCTTGGCCGTCTGCCCGCCGCGCAGGTAGAGCGAGACCAGCGCCATGCCCGCGTAGACCTGGCGCGGGTCACGCTGGAAGGCCTTCTCCAGCTCGCCGACCGCATCGCCGGACTGGCCGCCGCGCAGCAGCGACAGGCCGAGCGCGGTGCGGAACTCCGGCGCGTCACGGGACTTCAGCGCCTCCTGCATCAGCGTGGCGGCGCGTGCATGGCGGCCCTGTGCCATCTGCAGCGTGGCCATCATCACGAGCGCCTGGCCGTCGCCGGGGTAGGCCTTGAGGTAGGACTCCAGCACCTCGCCGGCGCGGTCGAGGTTGGGCTCCGCCACATAGACCTGCGCCAGCAGCTTGGACAGCGGGCTGTTCGGGCGTCTGGCGCTGGGCGTACTCGAGGTAGGGCTTGGCCTTCTCCATCTCGCCCAGGCCGAAATGGGCCAGACCGTTGAGCATCAGTGCCTGGGGGCGGAAGCGGATGAACTCGATCGGCACCGGATCCAGCTCGTTGGTGACGGCCTTCAGCGCGGCCTTGGCCGCAGCGGCGTCGTTGCGGCGCTCGGCGAGCACGGCGCTCAGGTAGAGGGCGCGGGGCTCGCTGGGGACCAGCTTCAACGCGGACTGGACCTGCGCCAGCGCTTCCGCGTCGCGGTTCAGGTCGATCAGCAGGCCGCCGCGCGCCAGTTGCGCTTCGAGGTGGCGCGGATCGGCCGCGATCGCGCGTTCGTAGCCCTTGAGCGCTTCATCGAGCTTGCCCTGCACATGCGGCACGGTGGCGCGCTGGTAGAGCGCCTCGCTGTGGCCCGGTGCCAGCCGCAGCGCCTGGTCGGCGGCGGCGGTGGCCTGGTCGAACTGGCGCGCGCGCAGGCGCAGCGGCACCTCGGCCAGCCAGGTGTCGGCGTTGTCCGGAGGAATGGCGCGCGCCAGGTCGATCTGGGCCTGCGCCCGCGTCGGGTCGCCGAGGTCCGAGGCCGCCGCTGCGCGCACCAGCAGCAGCGGCTTGCGGATGTTGTCGGGCAGGCCGTCGGGGACCAGCGCCGGCTGCTTGAACACTTCGGGCTGCTTGCCCTGCGCGACCAGCGCCTGCGCCAGCGGCACGGCCACTTCGGCGCGGTTGATGCCTTGCGACAGCGCCTCGTTGAACTCGATCTCGGCGGCCGCGGCCTCGCCGCGCATCAGCAGCGCCTTGCCCAGCAGCACATGCACCGCCAGCATCCGGGCGTCCTGCTGCAGCGCGTTCTTGAGCTGGATGACGGCGCCGTCGAGGTCCTGGCGTTCGAAGCGCTTGAGCGCGTCCTCGTAATAGCGTGCGGCCTTGGCGCTGTCCGCCTGCGCCGCCGGAGCGCACAGCGCCAGCAGCGCCGCCGTCAACGCCGCAGCGGCGGGACGTCGCCAGCCAGGCTTGCGAAGAGTGCTCATGTCGTCCCCCGGGGATGTTGTTCTGTTGCGCGGCGGATGCCGTCGCGGCGCGCATGCGGGCAGGGCGCCCGCGTGGCGGAGCGGGACCGGCGCCCGACAGGCGCCCGGTCCTCGCCGAAGATCACTTGCGGTAGTTGTCGAAGCTCAGCGGCAGATCGGGGAGTGCCTTGCGCAGCGCGGCCTGCGCGCCCTGCAGGTCGTCCAGCGACTTGCCGGTGATGCGCACGATGTCGCCCTCGATCTGGGCCTGCACCTTGAGCTTGCTTTCCTTGATCGCGGCGACGACCTTCTTGGCCTCGGGCGCCTCCAGGCCGTTCTTGATCTTGTAGACCTGCTTGACGCGGTCGCCGCCGAGCTTCTCGATCTTGTCCTGCTTGTCGACGAAGCCGAGCACGACGCCCTGCTTGGTCAGCTTCGAATAGAGCACGGCCTCGATCTGCTCGAGCTGGAACTCGGCGTCGCCGGTGGCGTGGACTTCCTTTTCCTTGTCCTTCCACTCGATGGCGGCGCTGGTGCCCTTGAAGTCGAAGCGGGTCGCGATTTCCTTGGCGCTGGCGTCCACGCTGTTGCGGACCTTCACCATGTCGGGTTCGAGGACGGTGTCAAAGCTGGGCATGTGTACGGCTCTTTCAGAGGGGGAGGGCGGCGACCGGTCGTCGGGGGCCGTCCTCCGGGGGGATCCTTGGGGATATGGGCGAGAATTCTAGCCATGCAGTCTCCCGCCATCCCCCCTCGACCGAGCGCCGCGAGGGCGTCGTCATCGAGCACGACGTCAACCTCAAGCCCTACAACACCTTCGGCCTGCCCGCGACGGCGCGCCGGCTGGTGCGCATCCGCGAGGAACTGGACGTCCGCCGCGTCGTCGACCACCCGGAACTGGGCCGCGCGCCGAAGTTCGTCCTGGGCGGCGGGTCGAACCTTGTGCTGACGCGGGATGTCGATGCGGTCGTGCTCAAGATAGAGATCATGGGCCTGAGCGTCGAGGAGCGCGACGACTGCTGGATCGTCGAGGCCGGCGCCGGCGTGCCCTGGCACGAGGTGGTGGCTGGGTCGCTGGCGCAGGGCGTGCCGGGGCTGGAGAACATGGCGCTGATCCCCGGGACCGTCGGGGCCGCGCCGGTGCAGAACATCGGTGCCTACGGCGTCGAGCTGAAGGACCGGCTGGAGAACGTGGACGTCGTCGACCTGACGACGGGGCGCCGCGTGACCCTGCCCGCGGCGGTGTGCCGCTTCGGCTACCGCGACAGCGTGTTCAAGCAGACCGGCTACGGCGGCCTCGCGGGCAAGAGCGTGATCACCAAGGTGCGCCTGCGCTGTCCCAAGCCGTGGCAGCCGCAACTGGGCTACCTGGACATCGAACGCAAGATGGCCGAGACCGGCATCACGGCGCCCGACGCGCGCCAGGTGTTCGAGTGGATCTGCGAGATCCGGCGGGCCAAGTTGCCGGACCCGGCGCGCATCGGCAACGCGGCAGCTTCTTCAAGAACCCGGTGGTCAGCGCGGAGCAGTGCCGCGACATCATTGCGCGCGACCCGCACATCGTGCATTACCCGATGCCTGACGGCAGCTTCAAGCTGGCCGCGGGCTGGCTGATCGATGCCTGCGGATGGAAGGGCAAGAGCGTCGGCGGCGCGGCGGTGTACGAGAAGCAGGCGTTGGTGCTGGTGAATCGCGGCGAGGCCCGCGGTGCCGAGGTCGTCACGCTGGCGCGGGCGATCCAGGAAAGCGTCTACGGCCGCTTCGGTATCCGGCTGGAACCGGAGCCGGTGGTCGTCTGATCAGATCCAGTGGAAGCCTTTGGCCATGACGGCGACGAGGCTCAGCGCGACAGTGATGAGCGCGCCGAACAACAACCGGAAGTCGTGGGTGCGGATCGCCGAGATGTCGGCGCGCATCTCCTTTCGGAACTCGCGAAACTCACTCTTCAACTCGCTGACTTCGTTCTTCAATCCATGCACGTTGGTCTCCAGGACCGCCACCCTGACGGCAAGGCCGCGATCGTGGGTCGGCACCGAGGCGCGGTCAATGGCCTCGACAGGTAGAGTCAGGTGATGTGGCGACGTCATGCGAGGATCTCCGGCAACGCCTGACCCCATGAACTCATTGGACATGAGACTGCTCATCGGGTGGCTCCTGATATGGGACGAAGGGAATGCGTCCAATGTCTGCCGAATCGGCGCGAGCCGCTAGTCGGAAAGCCGCCCTCCGAAGAGGGGTTGAAGGGTGCAGACCTTTGGGGGATCAGGAGAGCAATCCCCACGTCCGCAGAAAATGCCGCGTCATCGCCGCGAACGGCTGATCGCCGTCGGCGCGGCGGCGGATGCCGGCGAGGACCTTCGCCGCGTTCGGTGACGTCGGCTCCATCTCCTGGAACGCGAGCGCCAGCGTGCGCAGCAGGTCGTAGTGATTCCAGCGCAGGCGCAGCAGCTCCGTGCGGTTGAGGCCGAGCACCTCGTCGGCCGCCTTCGCCGCGGCCTTGGCTTTCGCTGAACGTCCTCGCGCGATGAGCCAGACCTCCTTGGTCTCTTCGATCGCGTTCCACGACAGCAGCTTCTCGGGATCGACGAGGTAAGGATCCGGAAGATGCGGCTGCTCGCCCGCGAAGAAGCGCTTCAGCGATGCGTCCGTGGCGCCGGCCGGATCGAGGCAGAAGCTCGCGGCGAGCGCCGCCGCCTTGGCCGCGTCGACGGGCTGTGCGGCCGGCATGCGTGGTGGCTTCAATCGCGCGCCGGTGACCGGAAAGCTGTTGCCCTTGTAGACCTGGTTGCAGACCTGGCAGCTGAAGGTGTAGTTGTCGACGCAGTAGGCGAGCCACCAGTACAGGTCCTTCGGCCTGAAGTGCTCGACGTCCCCATGCGCGACCACGGCCGTGTCGGCCTCGCAGTACGCGCACTTGCCAGCCGAATCGAGCTTGAGCGCGGGCTTCGCGGTCGACCAGATCTGGCGCGCCTTGGGCTTGAAGTCGACCCGGCCGCCGTCCTCGTAGAAGTAGCCCTCGAGCTTAAGCAGCCGCTGCTGCAGCTTGGCGCCGGTGAATGCGCCCAGGCTCGCGGCGTCGCGGCCGCGCCGCAGTCGGATCACTTCGAGCGCTCCACCCGCTTCACCGCCGCCCTCAGCTTGGTCGGCGACAGCGCCGGTGCCGGTGCCGGCTTGGCCGGCTTCCGATCGGCTGCGGTGCCAGAGGACTTCTTCGCGACGGGCTTGCCGGCCGCGGCCTTCGTGGCGGGCGCGGACTTCGCCGCCTGCTTCGCGATCGTCGTCTTGAGTTCCTTCAGCAGCGCGGACTGCTGCCGCGCGTAATCGGGCACCGCGTCCCATTCGGGCGCGACGCGAAGCACCTCGGCGCTGCGCTGCAGCTGCGTGCGCTCGCGCGAGGTCAGCGCCTTGCCTTGCGTCTTCGTTTTCGTGTGCAGCTTGCGCGCCGTGTTCCGCGCGGTTTCCACCGCCACCGAGTCCATCGACTCCAACCCGAACATCGGGCTCATCAGCAGCTGGTGCAGCATCATGAGCCGCGGCTCGCCGACGAAAGGCACCAGCGTCGGCCGCTGCTTCGGTCCTTCGCGTCGGATGACGAAGAGCTCGCCTTCACCGCTCTGCTGCGCGGTCAGCGCCGAGTGCGTCGTCGCGATGAACTGGAAATGCGGCAGCAGGGTCGACAGGAAGTCCACCAGTTGCCGCCGCCACACCGGGTGCAGGTGCAGGTCGAGCTCGTCGATCAGCAGCACGCCGCGCGTGGCCAGCGGATCCTTGCGATCAGGGAAGGCTTCGGTGATGCGGAAGAGCAGGTCGCCGCACCATGCCGCCATGTTCTGGTAGCCGTCGGACAGCTGGTTCAACGGCACTTCGCCGTCGACCGTCTTGAACATCAACTGGCCCGACTCCTTGTCGATGCGCGAGAAGTTCATGCCCCGCATCAACTGGTTGAGTGCCGCGCGGATCGGCGCCAGCGCCGCATCGCCGCGCCGGTAGTCGAGGTCCATGGCCCAGCGCTGCAGCGACACCAGCGACGCGTCCGGCGAGAACATCGAGGCCAGCGCGCGTGCCCGCGACGAGCGCGCCGAATCGTCCAGCGGACCGCTCGAGCGCTTGCCGCCCTCCGGCGGGCGGCGGGAGACGCCGTAGCCCAGCACGAAGTAGTTGCGGTCGGCATGGCGGATCGCCGCGTCCAGCGCTTCCAGCGTCTGCGCGTTGCGCTCGAAGATCTCGCGCAGGCCGTCGCCGCGATGCAGCTCCAGCACGATCTCGCGCGGGTCACCCTTGGCCGTCACCAGCGTGCCGGCGATGCGGCACTGCCGCGCGCCATTGCGGATCCAGCTGTCGGTGTCGCCGAGCAGCTCGGGCAGGGCCTCGCTGCCCGCCAGCAGCAGGCCGATCGCACGCAGCACGGTGCTCTTGCCGCAGCCGTTCTCACCGAGCAGGAGCGTCCAGCGCCGGTTCGTGCCGGCCGGCGCGTCCGGACCGGCGCCGAAGTCGATCGCCAGCGACGCCATCGAGCGCACGTTGGTCAGCGCGATCCGGGACAGGTACATGGGCGGGGCTCTCCGTGGTGGAGAGGGACTATAAGAGAAGGCTCGTGGGCTTCGGCGAAGACGGCCCGCCGTGCCGTCGGCGCGGCCGGGCCACTTTCAAGCCACTTTCATGCCGCTTCCAAGCCGTTTCAGGCAGCTTCAGGTCTCGCCCGCGACGGCGCCAGCGTCTGCAGGCACGCGCGCAGGGTCTCCAGCTCGACCGGCTTGGCGAGGAAGGCGCTGATGCCGGCCTCGTCGGCCTTCCGGCGCGACTCCTCGAACGCGTCCGCCGAGAACGCGATGATCGGCAGCCGGCCGCGCGGCGCCGGCAGTTCGCGTATCAGCCGGGTCGCCTCGAAACCGTCCATCTGCGGCGTGTGCAGGTCCATCAGCACGATGTCGAACGGTTGCTGACGCAACGCATGCAGCGCCTGCAAGCCGTTCTCGCACAGGGTCGGATGATGGCCGAGCCGCTCCAGCATCGCCTCGATGACGATGCGGTTGGTCGGGTTGTCCTCGCTGACCAGCACGCGCAGGCCGGTGACCGGCTGGGCGGCGGCCGCCGCGTCCTGCGCCCCAGGGTAGGCGTTGGCCGCATTCGAGGCCTCCGCAACACCTGGCACGATGCGCCCCGGTGGCAGCTCCGCACCGGCGCGCAGCGGCAGTGCGAGCGTGAAGCGGGCGCCTTGGCCGACCGCGCTCTGCACGTGGATGTCGCCGCCCATCGCACGCGCCAGCCGGCGCGAGATCTCCAGCCCCAGCCCCGCGCCGCCGTGACGCCGCGAGGTGCTTGCGTCGCCCTGGCTGAAGCGCTGGAACAGCCGCGCCTGCGTCTGCGCGTCGATGCCGGGCCCGGTGTCGCTGACTTCGACCATCAGCAGGTCCTCGCCCAACGCGCCCACACCGCACCGCATCTGGCAGCCGACCTGACCGCGGTCGCAGAACTTCAGCGCGTTGCTGAGCAGGTTCAGCAGGATCTGGCGCAGCCGCGTCGGATCGGCCAGCAACCAGCCGGGCACGTCGTCGTCGACGCCGAAATGCAGCGACAGGCCCTTGGCCGCCGCCTGCGGCCGGCTCAGCGCCTCGAGTTCCTTCATCAGCGCGCCCGGCTGCAGCGGCTCCGGCGCGATCGACAGGCCGCCGGCTTCCATGCGCGTCACGTCCAGGATGTCGCCCAGGACCGCCAGCAGATGGCGCGCGCAGTCGTTCGCGGCCTTCAACTGCTCCTGCTGCGCGGACGTCAACGGCGCCTCCTTGATCAACCCCAGCATGCCCAGCAGCCCCTGCAGCGGCGTGCGCAGCTCGTGGCTCATGTTGGCAAGGAACACCGTCTTGGCGTGGTTGGCCGCGTCGGCCTCGCGCTGCGCGTCGGTGAGCCGGGCGGCCAGCGCCTTCTGCTTGTCGCCGTAGCGCTCCAGCCCGCGGAACTGGCGGTAGATGACGGCCGCGAACAGCAGCGTCATCGCCGACAGCGCCGCCGTCAGGCCCAGGCTCACGCGGCTCTGGTTGCGCACGATGTCGTTGCGCCGGGTGACGTCCTCGGCGACGTGGTGGGTCGAGGTCAGCGACAGGTCACGGATGGGATCGGCCAGCGGCTCCAGCCGGTCGATGATCGCGACGATGCGCTCCGGATGCTCGCGGATCAGCGCGCCGTTGAGCGGCAGCGCGTCGGCCCAGCGCACGAAGTCCTGCGTGCGCGCGAGCGTGCGCTGGTAGTCCGGGTGATGCGCCAGCACGAGCGCGGCGTGTTCGCTCTCCACCAGGTTCAGGCGGCTGACGAAGATCTCGTAGCGTTGCGCGACCTGGTCGGGATCGACCGCCACGCTGGGCCCGGCGGCCTGCTCGAGCGCCAGGCGCAGCTTCAGGTATTCGGTCTCGAACTGGAACAGGCTCCAGACGAGGTAGTCGTCCTGGTAGCGCCGCGTGCCGTTGAGCGCCTCGTACTGGCGCGCCTGCAGCCAGGCGACGCCCGCGAGCGCCAGCACCAGCAGCAGGCCCATCGCGGAGACGGCGATGCGCCAGCGGCGCTTGGCGTTGGCCTTGGCGCTCACGAGGCGGGCGGCGTCGCGTGTCATGCTCAGCGCAGCTCCAGGTGGGTGAGCTGCCACGCCGAGCGACCGTAGAAGATGCTGCTGCGCAGTTCGGGCGCGCGGTCGAACGGGTAGATCAGGAACAGCGGGCCCTTGTCGCGCACGGCCATGGGCTTGTCGTCGATCAGCCGCGCGACGATCACGTCGTAGCGCGCGCTGTCGTCGACGGGAATGCTGACGCGGTAGTCGTTGAGCGCGCGGGCTTCGATCGTGCGGCCCTGCGCGCCGGCGGCGGCGAGCACGTCGCGCAGCAGCGGGCCGGTGAACTTGCGCGGGCTCGGGTACCAGGGGGTCTGTGTGCTGAAGCTGACCTGCGGCAGCTTTTCGAGCATGGCCATGTCGAAGGCGGCACGGCCGTCGCGGTTGGCGTTGCGCAGCGCGCCGCCGACGGTCAGCACGACCGGACCGGCGGGCAGGTCCAGCGGCGGCGCGGCGGGGAGCGCCCACGCCGTTGATGCGTCGGTGGATCCCAGGACACAGGTCAACAGCCCCAGCAGGGTGGAACGGCGCGCGATCAGCATGGACGGAGGCACGACCCGGCCTCGCATCGACGCTGCCGGATCGGAAGCGGATGCCGTACGGGACATTGGTGAAAGCCCGCATGCTACGCGCGGCGCCCGGGCGGAGCATCTACGGGACCACCCCAATGGCGGGGATGCAGTCTGGTTTACGCCACACGTGGGCGTGGAACGCGCGGGCTGGGCGCTTGGACTGCGGTGGGCCAGGCGCGGGCACTCCACGGCGCAGGGGGCATCCCTCCGGGAACCCCCAGCGCCATTCCGGCCCCATCGGCGCTCGCTGTCCTCGCGCTCCATCGGGGGTTGTCGCTGCCGTGACAAGGTGGGTCGTGAGACCGACTGAAGATCGGTCCAAACAAAGACAGGAGACAGATCGATGACGCGCGTGGTCACCCCCCGTCCCGAGAACGCCGACGTGCAGTACAGCCATTGGCCGGCCAGGTTGCCGCGGCGGCTGGCGATTCCGCGGACCTCGCTGTGGTTCAACCTCGAGGTCGCCGCGAACCGTTATCCAGACAAGGCGGCGACGCAGTTCCTCGGTGCGACGCTGAGCTTCCGCGAGATGCGCCGCCAGGCCGAGGCGCTCGCCGGCTGGTTGCGGGCGCAGGGCGTGGGCAAGGGCGACCGCGTCGCGCTGTTCCTGCAGAACTGCCCGCAGTACCTGATCGCGTTCTATGCGATCAACCGCGCCGATGCGGTCGTGGTGCCGGTCAATCCGATGAACCGCCAGGACGAGTTCGGCCATTACCTGACCGACCCCGAGACCAAGGTCGTGATCTGCAGCGGCGAGCTCGCCGGCATCGTCGCGAAAGCCGCGGAAACCCTGCCGGTGTCGCAGCGTCCGCGCGCGGTGCTGGTGACGCAGTACTGGCAGATGCTGCCGCCCGCCGGCCCCGATCCCGCCTGCGATGCGCCCGAGGCGATGCGCGCCTGGTTGACCGCCGTGCACGAGCTGCCGCCGGGCGCGACCGACTGGCGTGAGGCGATCGCCGCCGGCCTCGTGCCGGGGCCGCACACCGCGGGGCCCGACGATCTCGCGATGCTGCCCTACACGTCGGGCACCACCGGTCTGCCCAAGGGCTGCGTGCACACGAACGCGACACTGATGGCCAACAGCTGCGGCGGCTGCCAGTGGGGCTATGCCAGCGCGGAATCGGTGGGACTGGCGGTGGTGCCGATGTTCCACATCACCGGCACGCTCTACGGGGTGCTGGGCCCCGTGTTCATCGGCATGACGCTCGTGATCATGCCGCGCTGGGACCGCGAGCTCTGCGGGCGGCTGATCTCGCGCTACCAGGTCACGCACTGGACCTGCATCCCGACGATGATCATCGACCTGTTCGCCAGCCCCAACTACAAGTCCTTCGACCTGCGGAGCCTGCGCTACCTGAGCGGCGGCGGCGCGGCGATGCCCAAGGCCGTGGCGGAACGGCTGCAGGAAGAGTTCGGCCTGACCTTCGCCGAAGGCTACGGCCTGACCGAGACCGCCGCGCCCAGCCACGGCAATCCGCCCGAGCGCGCGAAGCTGCAGTGCCTGGGCATCCCGATCTTCGGCGTCGATTCGCGCATCGTGGATCCGACGACGCTCGAGGAACTGCCGGTCGGCGAGGTGGGCGAGATCATCACGCACGGCCCGATGGTGTTCCAGGGCTACTGGCGGCAACCGGAAGCGACCGACGCAGCCTTCGTCGAGCTCGACGGCAAGCGCTTCTTCCGCACCGGCGACCTCGGACGCATGGACGAGGAGGGCTACTTCTTCATCACCGACCGGCTCAAGCGGATGATCAACGCCAGCGGCTACAAGGTCTGGCCGTCGGAGGTGGAGATGCTGCTGTACCGCCATCCTGCCGTGCAGGAAGCCTGCATCATCGCGGCCAAGGACGCTTATCGCGGCGAGACGGTGAAGGCCGTCGTCGTGCTGCGCGCCGAGGCCAAGGGCAAGACCACCGACAAGGACATCATCGATTGGGCCCACGAACACATGGCAGCCTACAAGGCGCCTCGCATCGTGGAGTTCGTCGACGCGCTGCCCAAGTCGGGGTCGGGGAAGGTCATGTGGCGGCTGCTGCAGGAGAAGGAACCGACGTAAGAGCACCTCGCCGACTGCCCTCGGGCAGGGCCGGGGCAGGCGACTCCCGTCGTGCCTCGGGCGCTCAACTCCCTTCGCTCACCTTCGGCTCGCTGCGGTCAGACAGAACGCGCCTGGTCAGTCTTGACGGCACGACTTCGTCGCTTGCCCCGGCCCTGCCCGAGGGCAGTCAGAATCGCGAACCGGGCTGTTGCAGGAACTCAGTCTCCTCAGGGGTGCTCTCGCGGGCGAGGATCTCGTTGCGATGCGGGAAACGACCGAAACGGACGATGACGTCGCGGTGCCTGCGCGCGTAGTCCAGCGCGTCCTTCAGGCGCTCGTCCTCGGCAGCCAGCGCCTCGAAGATCGCGACGCTGCGGTCCTGCATCGCGAGGTCCTCGGCGTGCTCCAGTGGCATCGCAACGAACCAGCGCTCCAGCGTGCCGAGGTCCTGCGCGCGCGGCAGCAACGTCAGCGCGGCCTCCAGCGCCAGCGCGTCACCAGCGAAGGACGTCGGCGTGTCGCGGTGGACGTTGCGCGTGAATTGGTCCAGCACCAGGATTCGCGCCAGCGCGCCCCAGGCCGTGGAGTCCCATTCGCGCAGGCCGCCGCGCAGCGCCTGCTCGATGACGGGTCCGAAGCGCTCGCGCAGCGCCGCGTCGAAGGCCGCATCCTTCTTGAACCACTTCATCTGGACCTGGCCGTCCTGCTCGCTGCCGGGCAGGCCGAACCATTCGTTGAGCACGCGCTGCGCCGGTGCCGGCGTCAGCAGCCGTTGCCAGCGCGGATGTCGCAGCAGCCAGTGCCGCACGTAGCTGCAGCCCGGCACCAGCTGCAGCGGGAACTCCGCCAGCCAGCGCGCGGCGGCCTCCACCAGCGCGGCGGCGAGGCCTTGCCCGCTCAACTGCGCCGGCACGCCGGTGTGGGTGATGATCAGCTGTTCGCCGTGGCGCTCATAGTCGAGCCGGCATTGCAGTCCGGGTTGCGGCTGCGCAAGAAAGCATCTCGCGTCGGGATGATGCTGGATGACCAGATTCAAGATACGTCTCCACGAGGGGACTCCCTGCCGAGTTGCCGCCACAGGTAGGCGAACTCGAGGGCTTGCAACAGCGCCCGCTGCTGGTTGTCCGCAGCGCCGCCGTGGCCGCCCTCGATGTTTTCGTAATAGAAGCACGCCTGGCCCAAGGCCAGCATGCGAGCCGCCATTTTCCTCGCATGGCCGGGATGCACGCGGTCGTCGCGCGTCGAGGTGGCGAACAGCGCCCTCGGATACGTGACGCCCGGCTTGAGCTGCTGGTACGGGCTGTATGCGGCGATGTGCGCCCAGTCGTCGGGGTCGTCGGGGTCGCCGTACTCGGCCATCCAGGAGGCGCCCGCCAGCAGCAGGTGATACCGCTTCATGTCGAGCAGCGGCACCTGGCACACCACCGCGCCGAACAGCTCCGGCCGCTGCACCATGCAGGCCCCGACCAGCAGCCCGCCGTTGCTGCCACCCATGATGCCCAGCCGTTCAGGCCGCGTCAGGCGGTGGGCGATCAGGTCCTCGGCCACGGCGATGAAGTCGTCGAAGCTGCGCTGCTTGTGCTCGAGCGTCGCCGCCTGGTGCCAGCGCGGACCGTACTCGCCGCCGCCGCGGATGTTGGCGACCACCAGTTGCCCACCACGCGCGAGCCACGCCCGGCCGTTGCCGCCCGAGTACCACGGCTGCAGCGAGACCTCGAAGCCGCCGTAGCCGTAGAGCAGCGTCGGCGTCTCCTGTTGCGCCTGCGCGCTGCGGCCGCGCTTGCCGATGACGAAGTAGGGCACCGTCTCTCCGTCGGCGCTGGTGGCGAAGCGTTGCTCGACCGTCATGCCGTGGGCGTCGAACTGCGCGCCGCGCTGCTTCAGCGTCTCGCGCGTGTCGACGCCGGCCTGCGCCAGGCAGACGACGTCGGGCGTGAGGAAATCGCAGTAGTGCAGCAGGTAGCGGTCGCCGAGCGCGTCCTCCAGCAGCTCCGGGTCGTGCAGGCTCTGCACGCTCAGCGTGCCGGGGAAGGGCGCCTTGACCTGGCGCAGCGTCGGCGGCCGGTGCGAGAGGTCCCATTCCTCGAGCCGGCTCGCGACGTGCTCGCTGACGTTGATCAGCAGGTGGTGGCGCGTCAGCGTGTAGTCCTCGAGCGAGCGCCCCGCCGTCGGCGAGAACATCACCCGGATGTGCTTGTCGTGCCGCTCGTTCTTCCAGAACGAGGCTTCCTCCATCAGCAGCAGCGAGCCCGACGGATAGGTCGGCCCGTGCGGGATGGCCCAGTCGGTGCGCGGACGCAGCAGCATCCATGGACCTTCCAGGTGGACGCTCATGTCGCTGGGCAGGTCGATCGGGACAAAGGCGCCGTCCTTCCAGAGGAAGCGCGCTTCGTTGTAGAAGTCCAGCGCGCGGCTGAAGACGACACGCTCGAAGCCCGGCGTGCGGTCGACCGACGCGGAGACGGAGACGTCCGCCTTCTCGCCTTCGAAGATCACCGGCGCGGCTTCGAGCGGCGTACCGCGCGCCCAGCGCCGGACCTGCCGCGGATAACCCGACTCGGTCAGCGAGTCCGGCCCGAAATCGCTGCCGACCAGCAACGTGTCGGCGTCCAGCCATTCGACGTCGCTCTTGGCTTCGGGCACGAAGAAACCGCCGTCGGTCGGCGCAATGAAGCGCAGCGTCTCCAGGTCGAATTCGCGCAGCTCGTGTGCGTCGGCGCCACCGTCGGACAGCGACACCAGGCAGCGCCGGTACTCGGGCGCCAGCGCCGTCGCGCCGTGGAAGACCCAGCTGCGGCCCTCGTCGCGACCCAGCGCGTCCAGGTCCAGCACCAGGCGCCAGGGCGGTTCGGCGAGCTGGTATTCCTCCAGCGTGCAGCGCCGCCACAGGCCGCGCGGATGGGCCTCGTCCTGCCACAGGTTGTAGAACCAGTCGCCGCGCCGCGCGACGTGCGGGATGCGGTCGCGGGCGTTGAGGATCTGCAGCAGCTCCTCGCGCACCGGTTCGAACTCGGGCTCCGCCTTCAGCGCGGCGAGGGTGGTCTCGTTACGCTCGCGCACCCATTGCAGCGCGCGTTCGCCCTCGTCGCCCTCGAGCGCTTCGAGCCACAGGAACGGATCGTCCCCGCCGGCGTGGGCCGCGACGGGGTCGATGGAGGCCGTGGGTTCGGCGGAAGCGGAAGGCACGGATTGCGACACAACGGTCTCCTGATCAAGCAACTCCCCGGGCAACTCCCTTTCCCGCCTGCGGGAGAGGGCAGGGGGAGGGCAGGGGTGAGGGCTGGGGTCTGCGCACCTCACCTTACTCCAGGTCTTACTCCTCGCGTTCCTTCAGCAATTGCGGCGTGATCTCCACCGCGCCCTTCTCGGTGCTGACGTACGCCGTTCCATCCTGGATGCTGACCTGCCACTGCATGCCGCGCTCGGCGAGTGCGGCCAGCGCCTGGGCCTGCTCCGCCGGAATCTGCCACACGGCCAGCTTGGGCGTGCGCTGCAGCTTGTTCTGGATGCCGGCCCACCACACGGGCGTGCTGGACGCGTAGCCGATGACGGTGACGCGGTCCGCCCGGCCATGCGCCTGGCGCAGGCGGCGTTCGTCGGGCTGGCCGAGTTCGATCCAGTGGACGACCTGGCCGGTCAGGTCGAGCTGCCACAGCGGCGGTTCGTCGACGTCGGACAGGCCCTTGCTGAACTCCAGCTTGCCGTGCAGGTCGTCGGCCGGCACGTTCAGCGCGTACGCGAGGATGCGCAGCATCATCCGCTCGTCGGTTTCCGACGGGTGGCGGGCGACGGTCAGGGAGTGCTCGCCGTAGACATGGCGGTCCATGTCGGAGAGCTGCAGCTGGGCTTTGTGGATGGTGGCCTTGAGCGCCATGGTGGGGTGCCGCCCGAGGCGGTCGTGTGCGGGGTGGACAGCCTGCCGTGCGGGCTGCACGCGGGCCGGAAACGATCTGAAGCGGCGCATTATCCGGGTCGTGGCATCATGCCGACCCGCACAGCGGACCGGTCGCGAGCCGGACGGTCCGTACCGACGAGACAGCGCCCATCCGGCGCAATGACTTGAGAGACGACATGAACACTCTTCGCACCTCCCTCGCCGTCGCGGCATTGCTGGCCTGCGGTCTGGCCTCCGCCCAGACGAGCGGCCAGACGAGCGCGCCGGCCAAGCCCGCCGCCAAGCCCGCCACGTCCGCCGCTCCGGCCGCGGCCACGACCACCAAGGGTGGCAAGGGCAAGCTGATGACGCGCGACGAGCTGCGCACCTGCATGAACACCAATCAGCAGAACGAAGCCACCGCCGCGGAACTCGACAAGAAGAAGGCCGAGGTCCTGAAGGAGCGCGACGAGCTGCGCGCCGCCAAGGCCGACTCCGACAAGTTCGAGGCCGACATGCAGGCGCAGAGCACGGCCCTGAAGGCCGAGATCGACGGCGTCAAGGCGTTCGGCGCGGAGATCGAGGCCGGCGCCGCCAAGATGGAGAAGGCGGAACTGAAGGCCAAGCAGGAGGAGTACCAGGCCCGCGCGAACGCGCTGCAGCCGAAGATCGACGCCTTCAACAAGGCCCGCAACGACCGCGTCGAAGGCAACAAGGCCTTCAACGTCCGCGTCGAGGCGCACCAGAAGCTCGCCGACGACTTCAACGAGGCCGTCGAGGATCTGAACGACAAGCGCAACGACTGGAAGTTCAAGTGCGGCAACCGTTCGTACGACGAGGCCGACGAGATCGCGATCAAGAAGGAACAGAACAAGAAGTGATGAGGAAGGGGCAGACCCGATGAGCACCAATCCGCTGCTGTCCGCCTGGACCGGCCCGTACGGGCTGCCCCCGTTCGACGCGATCCGCGCCGAACACGTCGAACCCGCCTTCGACGCCGCGCTCGCCGCGCACCGCGCCGAGCTCGACGCGATCGCCACGAATCCGGCCGCGCCGGACTTCGACAACACGCTGGCCGCGCTTGATCGCGCGGGCCGCGCGCTGACGGCGCTGGAACATCTGTTCTCGACGCTGAGCGCCTCGGCCAGTTCGCCCGAGCTGCAGGCCGTGCAACGCCGCATGGCCGCGCCGCTGGCGGCGCACACGAACGCGATCTACCTGAACGCGGCGCTGTTCGAGCGCGTCGAGCGGCTGCATGAACAGCGCGCGTCGCTGGGCCTGCCGGCCGAGTCGCTGCGGCTGCTCGAACGCGTGCACCTGGACTTCGTCCGCGCCGGCGCCCGCCTGCAGGGAGAGGCGCGCGCGCGTTACGCCGCGATCATGGAGCGGCAGGCCGAACTCAACACCCGCTTCGCGCAGAACGTGCTCGCCGACGAAAGCGGCTACCAGCTGGTGCTGCGCGGCGAGGCCGAACTGGCCGGGCTGCCGGACTTCGTCCGCGCCGCCGCGCGGCAGGCCGCGCTGGAACGCGGGCAGGCGGAAGCGGGCGTGCACGTCGTGACGCTGTCGCGCTCGCTGATCGTGCCCTTCCTGACCTTCAGCGAACGCCGGGACCTGCGCGAGCAGGCCTGGCGCGCCTGGGTTGGCCGCGGCGAGATTCCCGGCGAGACCGACAACCGAGCGCTGGTGCGGGAGCTCCTCGCGCTGCGCCATGAGCAGGCCGCGCTGCACGGTCACCGCAGCTTCGCGGACTATGCGCTCGCCGACACGATGGCCGGCCGGCAGTCCGCTGTTCAAGGCCTGCTGGACCAGGTCTGGGAGCCGGCCAAGGCAGCCGCCGCGCGCGAGCGGGCGATGCTCGACGAGGTCCGTGCGCAACTCGGCCACGACCTGACGATCGAGGCCTGGGACTGGCGCTGGTACGCGGAGAAGGTCCGCCAGCAGCGCTTCCAGCTCGACGAGGCCGAGGTCAAGCCCTACTTCCCGCTGGACGCGATGGTGCAGGCGATGTTCGACTGCGCCTCGCGGCTCTACGGCCTGCGCTTCGTCGCGCAGCCGCAGGTCGCCGGCTACCACCCGGACGTGAAGGTCTACGAGGTGCAGCGGCCGGACGGCTCGCTGCGCGGGATCTTCGTCCAGGACAACTTCGCGCGTCCGACCAAGCGCAGCGGCGCCTGGATGAACGCGCTCCGATGGCAGGCCCGCAACGGCATCGACGCGCTGCCCATCATCCTGAACAACAACAACTTCGCGAAGGGCGCGCCGGGCGAACCGACGCTGCTGTCCTTCGACGACGTGCGCACGCTGTTCCACGAGTTCGGCCATGGCTTGCACGGCCTGCTGTCGGACGTCGAGTTCGAGCGCCTGTCCGGCACGCAGGTGCTGCGCGACTTCGTCGAGCTGCCGTCGCAGCTGATGGAGCACTGGATGGCCGAGCCCGAGGTGCTCAAGCGGCACGCGCGGCACTACAAGACCGGCGAGCCGCTGCCCGATGCGCTGCTCGACCGTCTGAAGGCGGCCGCGACCTTCAACCAGGGCTACGAGACGGTGCGCTACTGCGCGTCGGCGCTGGTGGACCTCGCGCTCCACGGGCGGGAACAGGCCGACGCGCCGGATCCGGTCGCCTTCGAGCGCGAGACGCTGGAACGCCTGGGCCTGCCGCCGGCGATCGGCATGAACCACCGGTTGACGCACTTCCAGCACCTGTTCTCGGGCAGCTATTACGCGTCCGGCTACTACGTCTACCTGTGGGCGGAAGTGCTGGACTGCGACGCCTTCGAGGCCTTCGTCGAAGCCGGCGATCCGTTCGACGCGGCGACCGCGCAATCGGTACTGGCCAACATCCTGTCGGTCGGCAACAGCCGCGAACCAGGCGCGACCTATCGTGCCTTCCGTGGCCGCGATGCGCGCGTGGAGCCGATGTTGAAGGGCAGGGGACTGATCCCCGCCTGATGCGCGTGCGCTGACATCACGCGGATACCGCGTGGATATCAGTCGGATATCAGGCGGTCATCCGACTGACGAGGGGCCCCGGAAGGGGCCCCTAGTTCATGGGGTAAACCCTTCCGACGGGTGTCATTCATCGCGCCCTGCCGCAGTTCATCGCCGGCTGGCACGGGTTGGTCGCAGCCGACTTTCGCTAGGGGTTAACCCAGGTAATCATTCGTCCCATGCCGCAAGAGCAACCCGCGGCCCCGGAGGACGAGATGAACACCATTCGCTGCTACGACCGATTCACGAACGTCAAGCGCGTCGCCGCGCTGATCGGCGTCGCGACCGGCATCGCCGCGGGCCTGCTGCTGGCGCTGCCCAGCCGCGCCGAAGAGCCGCAGCGACTGCCCACGGTGGTCATCAACGGCAAGTCGACCCAGACACTGGCCGCGCTGCGCGCTGCCGGCGACGTGCGGACGCTGCCGACGGTCGTCGTCACGTCCCGCCGCGCGGATCGTCCGATGGACGGCGAACAGGTGGCCGCGCGATGAGCGAACACGACGTCCTGTCCGGCATCCGCCTGTCGTGGCCGGCTCCGCTCCAAGGCGCGATGCAGGGGGCGACCCCAAGGGCGATGGCGGGCGCAGAGCGCGCCGCCGCTTCAGCGTCGCGTCAGCCGATTTCCCCCGTGCTCCCTATGATGGGGGGATGGACTCTGCCCACGCCGCCCTCGATTCCGTCGCTGCCGACGTGACCCCCTCGCCCGAGGTCGTCCCGCTCGCCGCAGCGACGCCCTCCAAGCTGCGATTCGCCGCCGTGACCGGCGCCGGGTCGGGCATCGGCCGCGCCGCCGCGCAGGCGCTGATGCAGGCCGGCTGGCAGGTGGCGCTGCTGGGCCGCCGCGACGAGATGCTGCGCGAGACCGCCGCGTTCGCCCCGGAGCGCGCGCTCGTGCTGCCCACCGACGTCGCCGACGAGGCACAGGTCGCCGCCGCCTTCGACGCCATCGAACGCCGCTGGGGCCGGCTCGATTTCCTGTTCAACAACGCCGGTCGCGGCGCGCCCGCGTCGGACATCGACGAGCTCAGCATCGAGACCTGGCGCGCCGTCGTCGACATCAACCTGACCGGCAGCTTCCTGTGCGCCCGCGCCGCCTTCGGGCTGATGAAGCGGCAGTCGCCGCGCGGCGGACGCATCGTCAACAACGGCTCGATCTCGGCGCATGCGCCGCGGCCGGGGTCGATCGCCTACACCTCGACCAAACATGCCATCACCGGCCTGACGAAGACGCTGGCGTTGGACGGCCGCAAACATGACATCGCCGCGGGCCAGCTCGACATCGGCAACGCCGAGACCGACCTGACCGAGCGCTTCGTGCACGGCGTGCCGCAGGCGCACGGCGGCACGATGGTCGAACCGCGGATGGACGTCGCGCATGCCGCCAGCGCGCTGCTCTACATGGCGGAATTGCCGCTGTCGGCCAACGTGCCGTTCCTGACGGTCATGGCCACCAAGATGCCCTACATTGGTCGAGGATGATTTTTGGGGGATCCGGGGCGTGATGGCCCCGCGGACTTGAATCCGCGCGATCGCCCCGATCTGAAGGAACGATGAACGCTCTCTCCACGCTTTTCTCGATCGCCGCCCGCCTCGTGCTGGCGGTGGCTTCCATCGTGCTGTTCCTGGTGGTGCTCGCCGCCGGGCTGGTGATCTTCGGCGTCGTGCTGCTGTGGAGCCTGATCCGCGGCCGCAAGCCGACGCTGCACACGGCCACGTTCCGCCGCGCGGCGCAGTTCCGTTCGCAGGCGTTCCGACCAGGTGCGATGAACGGAATGAACGGCAGCCGTGCGCCGCAGGGCGAAGTGATCGACGCGGAAGTCCGCGAAGTCCCGAACAGCGATCCCCGACTGGAACGCTGACTGCGTCGCCCCGCTCAATACTTCGGCGGTGCGCTGAGCTCGTCCCAGAGCTCGTCGTAGATGCGGTAGCGCGAGGGGCTGATCTTTCCCGCCTCGACGGCAACCAGCACCGCGCAGCCCGGCTCGTGCCGGTGGCTGCAGTTGTGGAAGCGGCACTCGCCCAGATACGGCTGGAAATCGGGCATGTAGCTCGCCAGGTCCGGGGCCGTGATCTGCCGGAGTCCGAATTCCTGGAAGCCCGGCGAGTCAAGCAGTGCGGCCTCTCGTGCCGCGTCCATCCAGTACCACTGCGTCGTGGTCGTCGTGTGGCGGCCCGAGTTCAGCGCCTGCGAGATCTCGCCCACCTGCGCCTTCGCATCCGGCACCAGCAGGTTGATCAGTGTGCTCTTGCCGGTGCCGCTGGGGCCCAGCACCAGCGTCGCCTGGCCGTGCAGCAGCGGTCGCAGCGTGTCGCTCGCCTCGTCCGGCCGGCCCTTGAAACTGAGCTCCAGCACGCGCTGGCCCATCGCCTTATATGGGGCGAGGCGCTCGCGCGCCGCGTCCGCGCCGGGCAGGTCGGTCTTGTTCAGCACGATGTCGGCGGTGATGCCGGCGCTGCGCGCCGCGATCAGCGCGCGGGTGAGCTGCGACTCCGAGAACTGAGGGTCCACCGCCACCAGGATCAGCAGCCGGTCCAGGTTGGCCGCGAAGCTCTTGGTCTTCCACTCGTCCTGGCGGAACAGCAGGTTGCGGCGCGGGTCGACCTTCTCGATGACGCCCTCGTGATCGCTGCTGCGCTGCCAGCGCACGCGGTCGCCGACGACGCAATCGCTCTTCTTGCCGCGCGTCAGGCAGTGGATGCGCTGGCCGTCGGTGTCCTCGACGACGTAATGCCGGCCGTGCCCTCGCACCACCAGGCCGGTCTGGACGTCCTTGCCCGTGCTCGTGCTCATGCGGGTTGTCCCGTCGGCGTGGCGGGCATCGATGGCGTCACGAGCGACGCGATCGCCGCCAGCCGCTCACTGGCCGGCGGATGCGAGTAGTAGAAGCGCGCGAACACCGGGTCCGGCGTCAGCGTGCCGGCGTTGTCCTCATGCAGCTTCAGCAGCGCGTTCGACAGATCGGTGCCGCTGGCCTGCGCGCAGGCGTAGGCGTCCGCCTCGAACTCGTGCTTGCGCGACCACAGCGACATCAGCGGCGTCAGGAAGAACGCGAACGGCGGCAGCGCCAGCATGATCAGCAGCAGCGCCAGCGCGTCGTTGGGCGCTTCCAGGCTGGGCCGCACACCCAGGCCCAGGTAGAAGCCCGCCTGCGTGCTGAGCCAGCCCAGCAGCGCGAAGCCGGCCAGGCTCAACGCGAACATCAGCACCATGCGCTGCGGCACGTGGCGGCGCTTGAAATGACCCAGTTCGTGCGCGAGCACAGCCTCGACCTCCGGCGGGTTCAGGCGTTCCAGCAGCGTGTCGAAGAAGACGACGCGCTTGGCCGCGCCCAGACCGGTGAAATACGCATTGCCGTGCGCCGAGCGCCGGCTGCCGTCCATCACGAACAGGCCCTTGGCCGCGAAGCCGCAGCGTTGCATCAGCGTCTGGACGCGCTCGCGCAGCACGGCGTCCTCCAGCGGCTGGAACTTGTTGAACAGCGGCGCGATGACGGTGGGGTAGATCACCAGCATCAACAGGTTGAAGCCCATCCACGCGCCCCAGGCCCACAGCCACCAGCCGCTGCCGGCCTTGGCCATCAGCCACAGGATCAGCGCCGCGATCGGCAGGCCCAGCAGCGCGCCAACCGCCAGTCCCTTCACCCCGTCGACGAGGAACAGCTTGAGCGTCGTGCGGTTGAAGCCGAAGCGTTCTTCCAGCCGGAAGGTGTTGTAGATCGACCAGGGCAGGTCCAGCACGCCGGACAGCATGGCGAACGCGGCCAGCAGGCCGAGCTGGTAGCCCATGTCGCCGAGCTCGGGGCGCCACGACAGCATCCACTGGTTGAGCAGGTCCAGCCCGCCCAGCAGCGTCCATCCGACCAGCAGTGCGGTGTCCCAGGCCAGGTGCAGCGTGCCGAAGCGGCCGCGGGCGACGGTGTAGTCGGCCGCCTTCTGATGGGCCGACAGAGGCACCGTCCCGACGAACGCGGAAGGGACTGCGCCGCGATGCCGCGCCACATGGCGCATCTGGCGCGAGGACAGCCAGAGCTTGACCAGGAAGGACAGCATCACCGCGGCGACGAAGGCCGCGGTCAGCATCAGCGGGGAGTGGCTCAGCGCCGAGGGCGACGGAGCGGCGGCGAGCGCCGCGGGAGAGATCTGCATGGACGCAAGTGTAGAGGGGCCCGACTCGGCGACAATCGCGCCCAACCTGAAGGACAAGAACCCCATGACCACCGACACCACCGTCGCCCCCGCCGCTGGCGCCGGCGCCAATCCCGTGCTGCCGCTCAACGACCAGAACCTGATCTGGATCGACCTGGAGATGACCGGCCTGTATCCGGACAAGGACCGCATCATCGAGATCGCCGTCGTCGTCACCGACGCCCAGCTGACGGTGCGCGTCGAAGGCCCGGTCTTCGCGATCCACCAGTCCGACGCGATGCTGGACGGCATGGACGCCTGGAACAAGGGCACGCACGGCAAGAGCGGCCTGATCGACCGCGTCAAGGCATCGACGATCGCCGAGGCCGACGCCGAGCAGCAGGTCATCGATTTCCTGAAGGCCTACATCCCGGCCGGCAAGTCGCCGATGTGCGGCAACTCGATCTGCCAGGACCGCCGCTTCCTGGCCAACTACATGCCCAAGCTGGAAGACTTCTTCCACTACCGCAACCTGGACGTGTCGACGCTCAAGGAGCTCGCCCGCCGCTGGAAGCCCGCCGCGATGGAGGGCTTCGAGAAGGCCCAGAAGCACACGGCCCTGGCCGACATCCACGAATCCATCGACGAACTGCTCCACTACCGCGAGCATTTCCTGAAGCTGGATTGAGTCCGGCTTCAGGCGTGCCCGCCGCTCCCGCTTCCGTCCCCCTCCCGCTGTTGACGAGGAACGCGCCCCCGCGCGACTGAGACACGATGGACACCCCGCGCCGCCCTCAGGACCTGTGGGCGGCCTTCGACTTTCCGCGTCATCCGCTGGCGCGCGAGGACGGCGAACGCCTGCGTGGCGCCTTCTTCGCGCCGCCGTCGGAGCGCCTGATCGCGCGCGATCCCGATCGCCTGCGCGCCGTGCTGCGGCTGGCGCATGCCGCGTCGCGCGCCGGGGCGTGGGTGCTGGGCGGCCTGCGCTATGAGGCGGCGGGCGCGCTCGACGCGGTGCTGCGCACGCGGCCGGCGGGCGAGGCGCCGCTGGCGGAATTCCACGTCTGGCATGAAGCGCCGGCGCCGTGGCCGGAAGACCTGGCGGCGGCTGGCGCATCCCGCGCGCATCCGATGACGGCGTGGCGCGACACGCAGGCCGAGACCGATGAGCAGGCGCAGGTCGAGCGCATCCGCGAGTACATCCGCGAGGGCGACTGCTACCAGGTCAACCTCACGGCGCGGCTGAGCGCCGAGGCGCTCGACGGCTTCGACGAGGTCGCCCATTTCTTCGCGCTGCATGCGTCGCAGCCGGGCGGGTTCTCGATGTTCCTGCGGACCGGGACCGGGACCGGCGCCGGTACTGAAGGCGACGGCGGTGCCGTGGCGAGCGTCTCGCCGGAACTCTTCTTCGACTGGCGTCCGCTGCCCGAGACGCCGCAGGCCAGCCACACCTGGCTGCTGTCGGCGCAGCCGATGAAGGGCACGGCGCCGCGCGGCCGCGACCGCGCCGGCGACGAGGCCGCGCAGGCCTACCTGCGCACCAGCGCCAAGGAACGCGCCGAGAACCTCATGATCGTCGACCTGCTGCGCAACGACCTGTCGCGCGTGGCGGTGCCGGGCTCGGTGCGTGTGCCGCGCCTGTTCGAGCTGCACGCGCTGCCGACGGTCTGGCAGATGACGTCGACGATCGGCGCGGTCACGCGCTCGGGCCTCGCGCTGGACGAGGTCATGACCGCGCTGTTCCCCTGCGGCTCGATCACCGGCGCGCCGAAGAAGCGGGCGATGGAGGTCATCGACGAACTGGAGCCCGGCCCCCGCGGCTGGTACTGCGGCGCGCTCGGTCTGCTGCAGCCGGGCGGGGCCGTGACCTTCAACGTGCCGATCCGCACCGTCGAGCAGACGGGGCGTGCGCTGCGCTGCGGCGTGGGCAGCGGCATCACGCTGGACTCGCGGCCGGGGGACGAGATCGACGAGTGGCGCGCCAAGGCGCGCTTCCTGGCGCGTGCCCAGGCGCCCATCGAGGCCCTGGAAACGATGCGGCTCGACGACGGCGAGTTCGCCCGTGCCGGCCGGCACGTGGCGCGGATGCAGCGCACGGCGCGGCATTTCGGGCTGGCGTGGTCGGCGGACGCGGCGAAGGCGTGCCTCGTCGACATCGCGCGGCGCCATCCGCGTGGCGCGTGGCGCGTCCGTCTGACGCTGGCCCGCGACGGCACATTCAATGACACGGTGCAGGCCCTGCCGGCACCGATGGCCCCGGCGGCACCGACGGACAAGGGCGAGCCACTCATGGTGGCGCTGGCCCGGACGCCGATCGACACGCGCGGTGCGGGGGCGGAATTCATCCAGCACAAGACGACGCGTCGCGAGGTGTACCAGGTCTTCCTGGACGCCAAGCCGGCGGACTGCTTCGACGTGCTGCTGTTCAACCGGGATGGCGAGCTCACGGAGGGCTGCCTGACCAACCTCGCGCTGCAACAGGCGCCGGACGGGCCGTGGCTGACGCCGCGCGCCGCGGCCGGCCTGCTGCCCGGCACGCTGCGCGAGGAACTGCTGGAACAGGGCCGGCTGCGCGAGGCGCGGCTGACCCTGGACGATCTGCGGCGGGCGCATGCGCTCGCCATCTTCAACGGTGTCCGCGGCTGGCGTGAAGTGCGGCTGCGGCACGAGGATCCTCATGACGACGACTTCCCAACGACGCCGCCCCGCGGCGCGCAAGACCCGAGCGGTCAATGAAGCGGCCGCGCCGGTTGCGATCGACGCCGCCGTGGACACGGTGATCGAGCTCGCGCCCGAAGCGGTGGCCGAGGCGGTGCCGACCCCGGCGAGCGAAGCGCTCAAGCCCGCACGCAAGCGGCCTGCCCGCGCCAAGGCGATTGAAGCTGCTGCACCGGCGGCGTTGTCTGAGGTCGCTCCCGTGGCGACGGCAGAAGCCGCTGAAACGCCGGTCGTGATGGTGGCGGAGGCCGTCGTCGACGCCGATGCGCCAGCACCGAAGCGGCCGCCGCGCAAGCGCGGTGCCGCACCGAAGACCGCGGCGGTCGAGGAGCCCGCCGTCGCGGTCATGCTGGAGGCCGTCGAAGTTATGGCGGTCGCCGAGGCGCCAGCACCGCCGGCCGAGTCCGTTGCCGCCGACGATGCCGTTGCCCAGTCCGCCCCCGCCCGCAAGGGGCGCCGCAAGCCCAAGGCCGAGGCCGCCGTCGAGGAAGTTCCGGCGGAGCCGCCACGCTTCACGCTCGGCGCCCGCGAGGACGACGGCGTGTTCGGCGACTACGAACTGCGCGACGGCGAGACCGGCGGTACGTTCCGCCTGCGCCTGCTGGGTCGCCACACCTGGCGCTGCGATTGCGCTGGCTATCGGGATCAAGGCGCGTGCGAGCACGGCGGCCAGCTGCTGTCGCTATTCGACGCGGATCAGCACGCGGCGCTCGATGCCGGCTGGCCGGCGCGCGAGGCCGAGGTCTGGCTCGTGCCTGGCGACGAGCGCGAGCTTCAGTGGGTCTGCGGCCGCGAGGTGCCGCAACGATTGCGCGAGCAGGCGGGCCTGGACGTTCAACAACGCCGTCGTGCCGAGGGCGGCCACGCGTGGCTGCAGCAGGTGCTGAGCGATGCCCGCGCGCTGGGCGTCGTGCTGCGCGTCGATGCGCCGGTGTGGCCGCAACTGGCCTGCGGACGGGATGCGCAGGCGCGGGTGCAGCGCCTCGAAACCTTGATGGCCGACGGTGCCGCGATGCGCGCGCTGCTGCGCGACGAGCTGCCGACGCATGCGTGGGAGGCCGCGCTGTTTGCCGTCTGCGCGGGGCGTGCGTTGATCTCCGACGACCTCGGGCTGGGCCAGCGCGGCGCCGCCATCGCCGCGATCCAGCTGTGGGCGACGCTGTTCGGCGTGACGCCCGCCGTCGTCATCGCGCCGGAGTCCGCGCATGCCGCCTGGCAGCGCGACCTGAAGCGCTGGCTCGGCGACGACGCGAAGTCGGTGACGGTGGCCGCCGCGCCGCCCGCGAAGCCGCAGGCCGCGTTGCTGATCGTCGACGGCATCGAGTTGATGGGCGCGGATCGTCTGGCCGCGCTGCGCGCGCTGCCGGCCGCCCAGTTGCTGCTGATCGCGCACGAGGAGCCGCTGGGCGACGCGCGTCTGGGCGAGTGGGTCGACTGGCTCGACGACATGCGTCGCGGCCCGCTGTCCGATCTGCGGGTGCTGCCGGACGACGCCGGCAAGAAGGTCAGGCGCGACGCGCTGGAGCCAGTGTTGCTGTCGCGTCGCAAGCGCGAGCTGGACGAGCAATTGCCCGCGGCGTTGCTGACACCGCTGTGGCTGGATGGGGCGGGATCCACAGGCGCCAGCCTGCCGGCCGCGCCGCTGAAGCAACTGCGTCAACTGGTCGAGCGCTGGACCGCGCTGCGCTTCCTGTCGAGCGCCGAGCAGCAGCAGTTGCTGGAGGCGCTCGCGCTGCTGCCGCCGGCCTCGCGCCAGGCGCTGGCGGCCAAGGCCGAGGCCGTGCTTGCGTTGCGCCGCGAATGGATCCAGGCCGCCGCCGTGCCGGCCGCCGCGCGCTTGGTGATCTGCGCGCGCTCGGAGACGCTGCTCGACAGCCTCTCGATGTCGCCCCAGTTGCGCCGCCTGCCGCCGCAGCGCCTGCGCGCCGGTGATGCGACCGACGTCCGCGAGGCGGCGCTGTCGGCCTGGCGCGGCGCCGAGGCCGGCGTGCTGCTGGCCAGCGATGACGCGCTCGGCAGCCTGGACGAGGGTGCGCTCGCTGGCGACCGCGTCGCGATCGTCCACGCGGACCTGCCCTGGCAGCCTGCCGTGCTGGCGCGCCGCATCCAGGCGGCCTGCGGTGAGGACGCCTGCGGCGTGCCGTCGGCGCTGCTGCTGATCGAGGACTCCCTCGACGCGGCCGTGCTGCGCGCGCAGCGCGACGGCGTCGCCTTCCCCGACTGGCTGGATGCCAGCCCCGCCTGGCTGGCGGGCGATCAGCTCGACGCGCTGATGGCCGTGCTGCCGAAGCTGCTGGAAGGGCTGTGAGGCCCTGAGCGGCCTCATGGCGTCACCATGAGGCCGCTCCAAAGCCCGTCGCAATGATGCGCTAGGTGAAAACCCCGAACGCTGTTATAGTCGTGGGCTTCACCGCTTCTGGCGGTGCTTCGTACGTCTCCTCTGACCTCTTGCAGACCGCTGCGTCGGGCATCCGAATGGACTCCCACGCAGGCTCCGGCTCTCCGCCGAAGCTGTTTCCCGCCACGGGGAGCGCGCACTGCATGCCCTCGGGTTCGGTCGGCGGCGATGCCGTCGCTTTGACTGTTCCCCGGCGCCTCACCAGGCCCTTCATGCCGACCACGGCGGTTGCTCTGCAATCGCGCCGCGCATGTGTCTTTCTTTCCTGGTGATCGACGCGAGCTTTCTCCCAGCGACATCACGGTTCTGCCGCGATCACATCGATCTTGCGCGGCGACCAGGCGCTCCGGCGCGGACTCCGTTTCGACGGCGTCGGCCCGGCTGTGCACCTTTGGATTGCAAAGACAAATGAGTTTCGACCACGACAAGAACACCGCCGCCGACACCCTGGACACGAACGAGGCGCTGGACAGCGGACTCGAGCAGGTGATCGAGGCCGGCGAACTCGGCGCCGACGCCGAGACCACCGGCACGCCGTTCTCGGCCCTGGGCCTGCACGACGCGCTGCTGCGCGCCGTCAAGGATTCCGGCTACGAGAACACCACCGAAGTGCAGGCGCAGGCGATCCCGCCGGCGCTCGACGGCAAGGACCTGATGGTCTCGTCGCGCACCGGTTCGGGCAAGACCGCCTCGTTCATCCTGCCCGCGCTGCAGCAGGTGCTGACCGCCCGCGCCGAACGCGCCGCCACCAACAACAAGACCCGGACCGTCGGCCCGCGCGTGCTCGTGCTGGCTCCGACCCGTGAACTGGCGATGCAGGTCGCCAAGTCCGCGATGACCTACGGCCGCCACATCCAGGGCCTGCGCGTCGCCACCGTGCTGGGCGGCATGCCCTACGCGCAGCAGCTGCGCGCGCTGAGCGGTCCGCTGGACGTCCTGATCGCCACCCCGGGCCGTCTGCTGGACCACATCAACAGCGGCCGCTGCAAGCTGGACAACGTGACGATGTTCGTCCTCGACGAAGCCGACCGCATGCTGGACATGGGCTTCATCGACGACATCAACTTCGTCGCCCAGCAGATCCCGGCCGAACGCCAGACGCTGATGTACAGCGCGACCTTTGCCGGCAACACCGGCCGCCTGGCCTCGCAGCTGATGAAGGATCCGCAGCGCATCGACGTCTCGGGCCACACCGACTCGCACGAGAACATCGAGCAGCGCCTGCACTGGGCCGACAACGGCCAGCACAAGCGCAAGCTGCTGGAACACATCCTGGGCCTGCGCGACGTCGACCAGGCCGTGGTGTTCACCAGCACCCAGCAGGACACCGAGTGGCTGGCCGAACAGCTGGAGGCCATCGGCCACCGCGTCGCCGCGCTGCACGGCGGCATGCCGCAGGGCAAGCGCACCCGCACGCTGATGGCGCTGCGCCGTCGCGACCTGCGCGTGCTGGTCGCCACCGACGTGGCCGCCCGCGGCATCGACGTGCCGACGATCTCGCACGTCATCAACTTCGGCCTGCCGATGAAGGCGGAGGACTATGTCCACCGCATCGGCCGCACCGGCCGCGCCGGCCGCTCCGGCCTCGCGGTGACGCTGGCCGAGCGTGGTGACATCTCGATGATCAAGCGCATCCAGCAGTTCACGACGCAACAGATCCCGGTCTCGCGCATCGAGGGCCTGGAGCCGCGTAACGAAGATCCGAAGATCTACCCGGCGCGCCCGGGTTTCGACCGCGGTGATCGCGGCGGCGACCGTGGCGGTTTCGGCGGCAATCGCGGCGGCTACGGTGGCAACCGTGGCGGCTTCGGCGGCAACCGTCCGCAAGGCGGTGGCTATCGTGGCGGCGACAACCGCTTCGACAACAGCGCGCGCTTCGAGCGTCCGGAAGGCCAAGGCCGTCCGCCGTTCGGCGAGCGTCGTGAAGGCGGTCAGGGTGGCCCCGGTGGTTTCGGTGGCGGCCAACGCTTCGAGCACCGCAACGAGCGCCCGCAAGGTGACCGCCCGTTCGGCGATCGTCCGCAAGGCGACCGTCCGCGTTTCGGTGATCGTCCGCAAGGCGGTCAAGGCTTCGGCGGCGCGCCGCGCAGCTATGGCGACCGTCCGCAGCGTGACTTCGGCGGCCCGCGCGAAGGCGGCAACGGCGGTGGTTTCGACCAGCGTCGTCCGGACCCGCGCTTCGACCGTTCGGCCGAGAACAACGACCGCTACGCACCGCGCGCCGAGCGTCCGGCCTTCAACAAGGGCGACGACAACCGCTTCGAAGGTCGTCCGGCCAAGCCGGCGTTCAGCAAGGGCCCGCGTCCGCAAGGTGGCGACGACCGCGGCGAGCGCGGTGGTTTCGTGCCGCGCAAGGGTCCGCGCAAGTTCTGAGCCTCACGGCTCGGCTGACGAGGGGCGCTGAGGGATGCGCGTCGAGGGTCGGATCGTCCAGTGGGACGACGCGAAGGGCTACGGCTTCATCGCGCCGTCCGACGGCGGGCCGAAACGCTTCGCGCACATCAGTGCCTTCGGCATGCGCCCCCGCCGACCCTTCGTCGGCGAACGCGTCGACTACGAGCCTGGATCCGATGCGCAGGGCAAGCCCCGCGCGCTGAAGGTCCGGAGCCTCGAGCCCAAGCCGGCGCCCGCCGGCCCCGCGCCCCGGCGTGGTCCGTCGTCCGGCTCTGCCGACGCGGCCCGCGCTGGCGCGCGATCCAGGCCCGCGCCGTCCGCGCGCGGTGCTTCCGCTGCTTCCTCCCCCAAGACCTCGGCCGACACCGGTGCCTCGCTGTGGCTGGTGCCAGGCTTTGCCTCGCTGGTGCTGTTGACGCACCTGGCGTGGCCGTTGCCGCGCGGCTTGTGGGGCGTCTACGTCGCGATGAGCTTCGCGACCTTCATCGTCTACGCGCTGGACAAGCGCGCGGCGCGACTGGGCCAATGGCGCGTCAAGGAATCGACGCTGCATGTGCTCGCGCTGCTGTGCGGCTGGCCCGGCGCGTTGCTGGCACAGCACTTGCTGCGGCACAAGAGCGCCAAGCCGGCTTTCCGGCGGGTGTTCTGGTTGAGCGTCGCGCTCAACATCCTGGCCTTCGTCTGTCTTTTTACGCCGCTGCTGACGCCGTTCTTTTCGGGGATCTCCGACCACTGGAACGCGCGATCGGCCGGCTCATTCGTTTGATGCTGCAGTTGAAAGTGATTGGCACCGAGGACGTCCCGCACGTGCTCGCGTTGCAGGCCCAGTGCTACGGGCCCGAGTTCCTGGAAAGCGCCGAGGCCTTCGAGGCCAAGCTGAACGCGGCGCGCCATCTCCACTGTTCCTACCTGGCCGTCGAGGCCGGCGAGCCGCTGGCCTACGTCGTCAGCCTGCCGGTCGACGATGGACAGCTGCCGGCGCTCGACGCGCCGTCGATCACGCCCGCGCGCGCCCCGCGCACGCTGTACCTGCACGACCTCGCGGTCTCGCCGGCGGGTCGCGCGAAGCGCCTGGGCCACAAGCTGGTGCAGCAGGTGGTGCATCGCGCCCAGGACATGGGCCTGACGCAGGTCGCGCTGGTGGCGGTGCAGGGCTCGCGCGCCTACTGGGAGCGCCACGGTTTCTCCGACGCCGAGGCGCCGCTGAGCGCCGCGCTGACCGAGAAACTCGCCAGCTTCGGCTCCGGGGCAACCCTGATGCGCAGGTCCCTGACACCCGTGTGATGGGTGGAGGGGCGATGGCGGGCCGAGCGCCGGGCCGCCCCAAGCCGGCCCGCGCCCCCTCGGGGGGCGGGACCGAACGTCCCGCAGGGACGGGCGGTCCGGGGGCGCCATAATCCGCCCCTATGACAGTGACCCCGGGAGGCGTGGACGACGTGCTGCGCGACGATCTCCCCGAACCCTCTTTCGAAGACCATTTCCGCGAAGGTCAGCTCCCGCAGGATTCGCTCCTGTGGTGGCAGCTGGAACGCAACGAGGCCCTGCTGGGCGCGCAGCGCGCGCTGTTTCACGGCCCGGCCACGCTGGTGCGGCTGCGCGTCTGGGTGTTCATCGAGCTGATGAGCCTGCCGCATTCGCGGCTCTCGCGCGACGACCTGAACCGCCACTTCCACGTGCTGCGCGACGAGGCGCTGGAGCTCGTGCTCAAGCGCCTGCGCGACGCGCAGTTGCTGGCCTGGGACGCGTCCAACCAGCAGTACGGCGTGACGCCGCTCGCGCAGCAGCTGATGGCGATGGTGTCGCCGCTGACGCAGGGGCAGGCCGCGGACGAGGACGGCGACCTGGCCGGCCTGCTGGCCAACGTGGCCGGCGCGCAGCAGCTCGGCACGCTGGAGCCGGCGCAGCTGCAGCATCTGCTGGCGCAGCTCTCGCGGCTCTACAACGAATTCGCCGACGCGATCGCGTCCGGTTCCGAGTTCCACCTGCGCCGCGCGCGCATGCGCTTCGAGCGCGCGCTCAAGCTGGTCGAGCGGGCCAGCGAGGCGCTGTCCGCGATCATCCGCCAGGCGGAGGACGACGGGAACGCGCGGCTCGAGCGGCTTGCGCGCGAGCTGGGCCTGGCGCAGGCGCGGCTGCTCGCGATGGCGAGCCAGTTCAACCGCGCGCTGCAGCAGGCCGACCGCCAGCGCGTCACGCTCGGCTCCACCGGCATCACGACGACCGATGTGCGGCGCTGGCTGCAGGAGGTCCCGTTCCTCGAGAACCTCGCGCTGGGCGCGCTGTCGCGGCCCGTCCATCCGGTCTTCGTCGCGCAGCATGAACTGCTGGACGGCTGCGAGGCCGAGTTCGAACGCGACCGCCCGGTGCCGCCGACACCGGAGCCGCTGCCGACCGGCCTGGCCGCGCCGCAGGGCGAGCTCGCCGTCATGAGTCTGCCGCCCGAGATGAACCAGCTGCAGGCGCTGCTGGGCCTGTGGACCGGCGACAGCGTGCAGATGAACGACCTGCGGCCGGCGGTGCTCGGCGGCAGCTATGCGCGCGCGGCCTACCGCGCGCAGCTGCTGCCGCTGCTCGGCGACGTGCAGGCACAGCATCTGGCCGGCGCGACCGGCGACATGGCGCGCCAGCCGTGGCGTGTGCGCTGGTCCGCGCAGCAGGGCGAGATCGACGACGAGCACGTCCGCTGGATGAGCCAGGGCGTGCTGCACTCGACCGAGGTCGAGCCGCCCGTCGAGCCTGAACCCGAACCCAAGTGGCGCCCGCCCGAGCCGCCCGCGCCCAGGCGCGGCCGCCGCAAGGCCGCCGCCGGGGCCGCCGACACGTCCTCGGACGCGGGCGCGCAAGCCCTGACCCCCGATGCCGCCGCCGACACGGCCGTGGCGACGCCCGATTCCCCCGCATCGATCGCCGACACGACGCCGTCTCCGGACGCGCGGAGTGCGGTCGACGTCGATGCCGACACCCCTTCCCAGGCCTCCCAGGCTTCCCAGGCATGAGCAATCAACTCGACGACGCCGCCCAACTGGCGGCTCAACTGCTGGCGCGCCGCTGGCTGCCGCGGAACCAGCCGCTGGTGCGCCGCGCGCTGATCGACCAGGAACTCTGGCGCGCGGTCAACGAGCGCGTCGCCGCCGTCGGCCTGCGCGTCGTGGACAACGTCTACGCGGACCACATCACGCTGGCGATGCTGCGCCCGGCCGAGGTCGCCGTGTTCGGCGAGACCGGCCTGGCGTCCAACAACAACCTCGACCTGCCGCGCGACGGCGTTGCGCTGCTGGTGGTCGTGTGGGCGCTGATCGTGCTGCCCAAGCGCCAGCGCCAGCTCTCGCGCGCCGAGGAGGCCGCCGAAGGGCAGGGCGAGATGTTCTCCAAGGACAAGCCGCTGCCCAGCGCCGCGAGCAGCGCGCCGACGCTCTCCTATCGCAGCCTGCTGGCCGACTTCGGCAACCAGCTGGGCAAGAAGATGCGGCTCGATTCCAACCTCAAGCTGCTCGAGCGCCAGGGCTTCATCACCCGCAAGGGCGAGGACATCTGCGAAGGCCCGCTGTTGGACCTGCTGCTCGACTACGACACGCTGGCCCCGCGCATCCTGGACGGCGCGCTGGCCGACGTGCTCGCGCGCAGCACGGACGCCGAGTCCGGCCCGATGCTCACCGCCATCCTGGCCGCCCGCCACAACGAAGAATCCGATCTGAGCGACGCCTGATGTTTCACCTGCAATCCCTGGAACTGCTGCACTGGGACTACTGCCGCCGCGTCTCGATGCCGCTGGACGGCAACATCATCACCATCGCCGGGCCGAACGGCTCGGGCAAGACGACGCTGCTCGACGCGATGCGGACGCTGCTGGGGCTGGAGTGCTCCGGCGGCCGGACCTACAAGACCTACGCCCGCCACGCCAACGCCGAGCACGCCTGGCTGCGCGCGCTGGTGGACAACCGGCCGCGCAACCGCCAGAACAGCAGCCGCCCGTTCGCGAGCTCGCTGCTGTACTCGGACCAGGTGACGCTGGCCTGCCGCATCTCGCGCCAGGGCGGCGACTGGGTGCGCCGCTACACGCTGGTCGACGGCGTGCAGGAGATCGAGGAGCTCGACACCCGCGCCGACAAGGACTGGCTGGGCATCGAGGCCTGGAAGAAGCGCCTGGAGGCCGCCGGGCTGACGCGCGCGATCGGCCGCGTGCTCGCGCTGGAGCAGGGCCAGACGGACCGCCTCTGCGAGCTGTCGTCCAAGGAGCTGCTGCGACTGGTGTTCGAGGTCTTCGGCGACCAGGAAGTGCTGGACCGCTACGAGCTCGCGCGCAACCACCAGCAGCAGCTGCTCAAGGAAGTCGACCAGTCGACGCATGAGCTGTCGCATGCCCAGGCGCAGTTGTCGGACCTGGCCAACCGCGTCAACAGCTACCAGCAGTACCAGCTGCGGCTGAAGGAGCGCGAGCGGCTCGCGACCGAGGTCGTGCCCGTGATGCAGTGGAGCGAGCAGCGCCAGCGCACCGCGCAGCAGCTGCGCGAGCTGCATCGTCAGCGCCTCTTCGCCCGCTCCGACGAGCGCGGCATCAGCGACAAGCGCGCGCATCTGCTGGCGCTGTTCAAGGCGCAGGAGGCGGCCAAGGACAAGCTGGCCGACCTGGAGCAGCAGCGCAAGGAAGCGCGCCAGGCCTTCGAGGCGGCGCGTGACGGCGAGCGGCCGATGGAGCAGCTCGCCAAGCGCGAGGAGGACCTGAAGGCGCTTGCCGCCGTCGAGACCGACGGCGCGGCGCTGACGGCGAAGCTGGAGGAGCTCGGCACGCGCCAGCACCAGCTGCGCGAGAGCTTCACGCGCCAGAACGACCAGCAGCGCAAGGCGCAGGCGGCGATGGACGAACTGACCGGGCAGCGGCTCCCGCCGCCGCCGGTCGAGGTCACGCGTTTCCGCAAGGCGCTGGACGAGGCCGGCATCGCGCACCACGTGCTGGCCGACGCGATCGACATCGCCGACGACCAGTGGCGCGCCGCCGCCGAAGGCTTCCTGCGGCCCTCGCGCTGGGTCGTGGTGCTCGCGCATGCGAGCGACGAGGGCCAGGCCTACCGCCTCGCGTCGCGCGAGCGCTACCGGCACTACGTCGTCGCCGACGGCGAGTTCGCGCCGACGGTGAGCCCGAAGGACAGCCTGTTGTCCGTGCTCAAGTTCAACGCGAAGGCGCCTGGCTGGCTGCTGCGGCAGCTGGCGTCGATCCGCTGCGTCGCGGACACCGACAAGGGCGCGCAGTCCGGCGGCGAGTGGATCACGCCGGAGGCCTACTACCGCGACGGCCGCGGCGGCCGTAGCCTGTGGGTCGAGCCGCGCGAGTACCAGTTCGGCGACTCCGCGCTGGACACGCGTCGGGCCTCGCTGGACAAGGAACTGACGCGCTACGACCTGGAGCTGTCCAAGCTCGCCAAGGAGCAGCTCGAGATCGAGCGCCAGCTCAAGGACGCGCAACGCGCGGCGCAAGGCCACAAGGCGGCGCAGGAGCTCGTGGAGCGCTCCGAGGAATTCGCCGAGGCGCGTGCGCGCCTGCCCGGCCTGCGCCAGTCGCGGATCGAGGCGGCGACGCGCATGGGCGCGCTCGACCAGGAGCACGACCGCACGGTGGCCGCGGCGACGCGCACCGAGCGCGACTACGAAGCCGCGCAGGCCAGCCTGAAGGCCAGCGAGGACAACGTGTCGCGCGCCGAGCGCGACTGGGCGTCCCGGCGCGACGACCTGATCGCGACGGCGAAGGCGTCGCGCGAGGCCCGGGCGAAGTTCCCCGCGATCTGGGTGCACCCGATGCGCCTGAACGCCTTGCGCGATGAATTCGAGAACGCCAAGCAGGCGGAGATCGCGTCGCGCCATGTGCAGCAGGAGCTGGATACCGGCGTGTGGGAAACCGATGCCGGCGTGCAGGAACGCCATGCGCGGATGCAGATGGCGGTGCTGGAGCAGACCACGCAGCTCGACGACCGCCGCGCGAGCAACGAGATGGCGCGCATCGCCGCGTTCAACGCGCGCGAGCGCTACATCGACGTGCTGCGCGCGACGGTGCGGCGCTACAAGAAGAACGTGCAGGAGCTGGGCGAGCTCGCCGGCGTGCATGCGCAGGCCGAGCTGCCGCACCTGGACAACGACGACACGGTGCTGGCGCAGGCCGGGCTGCACGTGAAGTTCAACTTCGACGGCAAGGGCGAGGTGGGCATGAACGACGGCGAGGCCTCGGGCGGGCAGCAGGTGCTCAAGAGCCTGATCCTGCTGGTGGGCCTGATGAAGGACGACGACGCGCCCGGCGGCTTCGTCTTCATCGACGAGCCCTTCGCCCACCTGGACGTGCGCAACATCCAGCTGGTCGGCCACTTCCTGAAGAGCACGCGGGCGCAGTACCTGCTGACGACGCCGATCACACACAACGTCGAGGTCTTCGAGCCGTCGGAGATCACGCTGGTCACGAGCAAGAAGCCCCGCGGCGAACGCTGGGCGCCCCCGATCGCGGTGCTGGCGCGACGGCCGGAGAAGTCGGTCTACGGCTGATCCATCGGCCCCTCGATCCCACGAAAGCCGCGCCTCTGCGCGGCTTTTCTTTGCGCGTCTGCGGGGTGTGCCCCCCATCAGAGGGCCGACTTCAGGACGAGACCTCAGACGGCAAGACTTGGCACTGACGCCTGTCGCAATGATGCGAGGAGGTCCACGTGACGGGGGCTGTCTATCTGGTCGAAGGCTTTCAACGCTGGATGCGCAAGCAGGCGCTGGCAAGACAGCGACCTGTGCCGCGCCGTGGCTGAAATGGAAAGTGGCTTGATCGATGCAAATCTCGGTAGTGGACTTTTCAAGAAGCGGATCGGACGATTCGGTGCTGGGAAACGCGAGGGCTATCGCGTGATCGTCGCGAGGCATCCCGCGGGACGGTGGTTCTTCGTGGATGGCTATGCAAAGAACCGACTGGACAACATCGAGCCGAAAGCACTCCGCGCGTTGCGAGAGGAGGGCGCCTGGCTCACAGGCCTGTCGCAGAAGGAGTTGGCCGCGGTCGTCGGCCATGGCCACCTGAAGGAGGTGATGTGTGATGAGGAAAAGGAAGTCCGCCATCGTTGAGCGCGTACTTGCGGAAGGCCGCTTGTGGCACGCTCACGGACTGATCAGCGATGAGCGTCGTCGGTCCTGCGAGATCGTCTGCATGCCCGCGCCGATGCCGCTGGAGCCGGAGGAAGTGCGCGCCATCCGCGAGCGGGACCAGTTGGAACTGGCCGTGTTTGCGGATCTGATCAACACGACGTCGCGACAACTGCGACGGTGGGAGCAGGGCCTGGGCCGCCCGCAGGGGCCCGCGCTCCGTCTGCTGCATCTGGTCCGGGAGCGCGGCGTCCATGCCATCTTTCTGCCAGCGGAGCTTCAATGAGCTCGTCGAGATGCGCGAAGGCCCGGGCATGCCCGGGCCTTCTGCTGATGGCGTGCGCGAGGCCTACTTGAGCCCGCCGCTCAGGAACGCCTTCAAGCGCTCGCTCTGCGGCTTTGCCAGCACCTCGCGCGGGTTGCCCTGTTCCTCGACGCGCCCCTGGTGCAGGAACATCGTGTGCGACGACACCTCGCGCGCGAAACCCATCTCGTGCGTGACGACGATCATCGTCCGACCTTCCGCCGCCAGATCGCGCATCACCTTCAGCACTTCGCCCACCAGTTCCGGATCCAGGGCCGAGGTCGGCTCGTCGAAGAGCATCACCTCCGGCTCCACCGCCAGCGCGCGCGCGATCGCCACGCGCTGCGCCTCGCCGCCCGACAGCTGCGCCGGATAGACGTCCTTGCGGTGCGACACGCCCACGCGCGCCAGCAGCGCCTCGGCCTTCTCGATGGCCTGCGCGCGCGGCTGCTTCAGCACGTGGATCGGCGCCTCGATGACGTTCTGCAGCACCGTGCGGTGACCCCAGAGGTTGAAGTTCTGGAACACCATCGCCAGCCGCGCGCGCCAGCGCTGCAACTGCGCCGCGTCGGCGGACTTCAGGCTGCCGTCGCGGTCGCGCACGAGCTTGAGTTCTTCGGTGCCCAGCTTCAGCGTGCCTTCGAAGGGCTGCTCCAGCAGGTTCAGGCAGCGCAGGAAGGTGCTCTTGCCCGAGCCGCTGGATCCGATCAGCGTGATGACGTCGCCCGGCTTCGCGGCCAGGGACACGCCCTTGAGCACTTCACGATCGCCGTAGCGTTTATGGAGGTTGTCGACAACAAGACTGGCCGCGGACATCAACGGGCTCCCAGGAGTTTTCCGGTGCGGGTCGCTTCGCGCCCCGCGACTTTCGCGACACGCGCCCCGGCCGTGACCAGGCGCAGCGTGTCGCGTGCAAACAGCAGCCCGTCGGTGGGGCTCTTCAGGTCGGTCACCGATCCGCTGATCGGATCGATGACCTGCGCGATCACGTCGCCGGCCTTCACCGTCTCACCGACCTCGCGCAGGAAGGTCAGCACGCCGCCGACCGGCGAGGGGACCGGGATCGATCCCGCCAGCGGGCGCGCATCGCCGACCGGCGCGGGCACCGGAGGCGTCGCGCCGTCCGGAGCGTCGGAAGCGATCACGCCGCGATGGGTCAGGAAGTCCACGATCGCCTGCGCGTCCTTCGCGGCCAGGTCGTGGTGCACGTCCTGCTGGCCGCGAAGTTCGACCGTCACCGACAGGCAGGCCTGCGGGATCGGGAAGCGGTCGCCGAACTGCTTCGCCCACTTCCACCAGACCTGCGAGCAGGCCTCGTCGAAGGGGTTGTCGCCGGAGTCCGTCGCCAGCAGCGTCACGCCGGCGCCCAGGTAGGCGGCCAGCGGCTCGCATTGCGGCCAGCATGGCGTCTCGGTGTAGAGGTGCATCACCGCCTGCGCGTCGCAGTGCAGGTCCAGCACCACGTCCGCGTCGCAGGCCATCAGCATCAGCGTCTTGCGCAGCGCCTTGAGTTCGGTGTCCGCGGGCGACGCCTGGACTTCGGTCTTCAGCGCGGCGCGCAGCACGGCCACGTTGCGCGCCGGATCGGCGCCCAGGCGCGGCTCGGCGTGTCGCGCGGCGGCCTCGATGTGCTCCGGGTAGTGGCGGTTGAAGTTCTCGCCGGACAGGCCTTCGAAGCGGCCCAGGTGCGTCTGCAGCCACCATTGCGACAGGCCGATCGGATTGGCCATCGGCACGAGGATGATCTCCCCACGCAGGCGGCCCGCGGCCTCCAGCGCATCGAAGTGGCGGCGCAGGTGCCAGGCGGTGAGCATGCCCGGCAGCTCGTCCGCATGCAGCGAGGCCTGGATGTAGACCTTCTGGCCCTGGCCGGGCTGGCCGTAGTGCAGCGAGACGAGCTCGCGCTGCGTGCCCGGCGTCGGGCTCGGAAGCGGGTGTTGTCGGAGTTGCATGGGATGTGTTCCGTTCGGGGCGGCGGCACTGCCGTGTCAGCGGGGCACTGCCGTGTCAGCTGGGTATCAGTGGGGCGTCAGCGGGGCATCAGTGGTTTGAGCCAGCGCTTCTCGGCCTGGTGGAAGAGACCGACCAGCACCAGCGTCATCGTGAAGTAGAAGATCGCGGCGGTGATGAAGGCCTCGAACGGGATGTAGTAGGTGGCGTTGACGTCGCGGGCGACGCCGGTGACGTCCATGATCGTGACGAGGCTGGCCAGCGCGGTGCCGTGCAGCATGAAGATGACCTCGTTGCTGTAGGCGGGCAGCGCGCGGCGCAGCGCGTGCGGCACGACGATGCGGCGCAGCATCACCCAGCGGCTCATGCCCAGGGCCTTGGCGGCTTCGACCTCGCCGTGCGGCAGCGAGCGGATCGAGCCGGCGACGATCTCCGTCGTGTACGCGGCGGTGTTCAGCACGAAGGTCAGGCAGGCGCAGAACCAGGCCGAGCTGAACAACGGCCACAGTGCGCTCTGCTGCATCCACTCGAACTGGCCCAGCCCGTAGTAGATGAGGAAGAGCTGCACCAGCATCGGCGTGCCGCGGAAGACGTAGGTGTAGGCCCAGACCGTGCGCGACAGCCATTGGATCGGCAGCGTGCGCAGCACGCCGAGCGGGATGGCCAGGACCAGGCCGATGAGCAGCGAGATGGACAGCAGCTCGAAGGTGATGAGCGCGCCCTCGAGGTAGCGCGGGAGGTTCTCGACGATGGCGTCCAGGTTCATGGGGAATCGTGATTACAGCGAGTGGCGACGCACACCGATGGACAGGCGCTTCTGCAGCTGGTCGAAGACCAGCTCGGACACGGACGTGAAGAGCAGGTAGATCAGCGCCACGGCGAGATAGAAGACGAAGGGCTCGCGCGTGCCGGCGGCGGCCTGCGAGCCGCGCATCATCAGGTCGTGCAGCCCGATGACCGAGACGATGGCCGTGCTCTTGATCAGCACCAGCCAGTTGTTGGACAGGCCCGGCAGCGCATGCCGGAACATCTGCGGCAGCGTGATGCGCCACGCGACCTGCGCGGGGCTCATGCCGAAGGCCAGGCCCGCCTCGCGCTGCCCCGGCGGGATCGCCAGGAAGGCGCCGCGGAAGGCCTCGGTCAGGTAGGCGCCGAAGATGAACGCGATCGTCACCACGCCGGCGACGAAGGGGTTGATGTCGACGGGGTCCTCATGCCCCAGCGACAGCGCGATGGCGTTCACCGCGACCTGTCCGCCGAAGAAGATCAGCAGCACCAGCACCAGGTCGGGCACGCCGCGGATCAGTGTCGTGTAGACGGTGGCGACGCCCTTGGCGACGCGGGACTTCGACAGCTTGGCCATCGCGCCGATCAGCCCCAGCACCATGGCCAGCGCCATCGAGCTGAGGGCCACGCCCAGGGTCAATACGGCGCCCTCGAGCAGGCTGGGCAGATAACCGTGCAGGAACATTCGACGGACCTTGTTCGTTCTGAAGGGAAGAGGCCCGGCGGTGCCGGGCCACAACGCACAGGGGCGGAGGCACCGCGAGCGCGGCGCCTCCGGTGGGATCACTTGCCCGTCTTGCCCGAGATGTCGTACTCGAAGTACTTGTCGTTGAGCTTTTTGAAGGTGCCGTTGGCCTTCACCGCGGCGATGGCGTCGTTGAACTTCTTGCCCAGCGTCTTCTCGTCCGCCTTGCGCAGGCCCACGCCGCTGCCGGTGCCGAAGTACTTGACGTCGTCGTAGCTCGGGCCCACGAACGCGTAGCCCTTGCCGGCCGGCGTCTTCAGGAAGCCCATGTCGGCGGCCACCAGGTCGGCCAGCGTCAGGTCCACGCGGCCCGACTTCAGGTCCAGGAAGGCCTGGTCCTGCGTCGCGTAGCGGACGATCTCGCTCTGCTTGAAGGTGTCGGCGGCAAACTTCTCATGGATGGTCGCGCGCTGCACGCCGATCTTCTTGCCCTTCAGGCCGGCGGGCGAGAAGTCGAACTTCGCGTCGGCCTTGGCGGTGAAGCGGGCCGGGGTGTTGTAGTACGGGTTGGAGAAGGCGATGACCTTCTTGCGCTCGTCGGTGATCGACACCGACGCGATGATCGCGTCCACCTTGCGCGACTGCAGCGCGGGGATCAGGCCGTCGAAGTCCTGCTGCACCAGCGTGCACTCGGCCTTGATCTCGGCGCACAGCGCGAGGGCCAGGTCGATCTCGAAGCCCTTGAGCTTGCCGTCCGCGCCGACTTCGGAGAACGGGGGGTAGGCGCCCTCGACGCCGATGCGGATCTTCTTCCATTCAGGGGCCTGGGCGTGCGCGGCGCCGGCGGTGGCCAGCAGGGCGCAGGCCGCCAGGGCGGCGCGGGCGATCAGTTGTCGTCGTTGCATGTGGGCTCCTTGTGATGAGCAGGAAAGCGTGGAAACGCGTGGAATGGACATCCGGTGACGACCTCGGGCGGTTCGAGCCCGCCTCGTGAGGAGGTCGTCCGGACTGGGGGGCATTGTTGCAATGCCGCACGTGCGGCGGCCATCAGGGTTAAGGAGAGTGCAAAAACGTGTGAACGGCCTGGACGGTGGACGCGGGGTCCTCCTCCTGGGGGACATGCCCTAATTCGGGGAAGACCTGCACGGTGCTGTGCGCGATGGCCTGATGGAAGCGCTCGGCCGCCGCGGGCGGGATGAGGCGGTCCTTGCCGCCCCACAGGATCAGGGTCGGGACCTGGATGCGCGGCAGCAGATCGGCGTACCGGCCGGGCGCGCGCTGTGCCAGTCGTTGCGCCAGCGCCTCGCGGTTGCCTTCGCGCAGCGTCAGTTCGAAGTAACGATCCACCAGCGCCGCGGAAACCTGGGTCGGATCGCCGTAGACCTCGCGCAGGCTGCGGTCCACCAGCGGCCGTGGCAGGAACACGCCGGCCAGCCAGTGCAGCACGCGCGAGTCGGGCACGCGGAACCCCGCGGGCACCGCTTCGCTGCGGACATCGAGCCCGCCGGCGTCGACGAGCACCAGCGCCGCGACCTGTCCGGGATGCCGTGCCGCATACAACCAGGCCAATCCGCCGCCCATCGAATTGCCGCCGAGGACCATGCGGTCAATCTGCAACTGTCGGAAGAACGACAACAGGAACGAGTCATAGGCATCGTCGCTGTAATCGCCTAGGACGGAAGGGCCGGTGAGGCCGAAGCCCGGCAGGTCGAGCGTGATCACGCGGCGCGTTGCGCTGAGCGACTTCACCCAGCCCTCCCAGGTGTGCAGGCTCGCGGCGGTGCCGTGCAGCAGCACGACGGGCGTGGTGTCGGTCTTCGGGCCCTCGTCGCGGAAGTGGACCAGCTGGACCTGCCCGCCGGGCAGCTTCAGTTCGAGGAAGTCCGACGGCGGCGGCGCCCAGCGGGCGACCAGCCCTTCCAACGGCCGTTCCGGCGCGCGGAAGGCCATCGCGAGCAGGGCCGTCGCCAGCACGGCGAACCCCAGCAGCTTCATCAGCCGGGCGCCGACGGTGGGACGCTCGGTCATGCGCTCGATCATTCGACGACGGAGTCGGGCGAGGGCGCCAGTTCGGGGTCGACCGCGCGGCGCTCGTCGAACACGAAGCAGTCGCCGTGGTAATGCGCGTTGCCGACTTCCTCGAAGTACTTGAGGATGCCGCCCTCGAGCTGGTAGACCTTCGCGTCGAGGCCGTGGCGGCCGGCCTCCTGCTCGAGGTAGAGCGCGGCCTTTTCGCAGCGGATGCCGCCGGTGCAGTAGCTGACGACGGTCTTGCCGGCGAGCTCCGCGCGATGGGCCTGGAAGGCGTCGGGGAACTCGCTGAACTTCGTGATGCGCCAGTCGATCGCGCCGTCGAAGGCGCCCACGTCGACCTCGAAGCCGTTGCGCGTGTCCAGCGTGACCACCGGCCGTCCCTCGTCGTCATGGCCCTGGTCCAGCCAGCGCCGCAGCGTGGCTGCGGGCAGCGCGGGCGCGCGGGGCGCCTGGTCCGGGCGGATCGTCGGGTGGTTCATCCGGATGATCTCCGGCTTCACCTTCACCAGCAGCTTGCGGAACGGGACCTCGTCGCTCCAGCTCTCCTTGGGCGCCAGCGCGGCGAAGCGCCGGTCCTCACGCAAGGCGTTCACCCAGGCCTTCACCGCGTCCGGCGCGCCGGCGAGGAAGAGGTTGATCCCCTCCTCGGCGATCAGCACCGTGCCCTTCAGGCCCAGCGCCTGGGCGCGCTCGTGCAACGTGTCCCGCAGTACCTCCGGCGCGTCGATGGCGACGAACTGGTAGCAGGAGATGTTGAGGACAGTCTTGAAGTCGGAATCGGTCGGGACAGCAGTGTTCATGCCGTTGCGGCGGCCAGTGGCCGCGCAGGGTCAGGAAAACAGAAGATTGTAGGCGGGGTGCGAAGAGAGCCTGCGGGTTGCGTGGCGCGGGCACTCCACGATGCAGGAGGCCTCGCGTCCGCGAACCTCCAGCATCATTCCGGCCCCACAGGCGCTCGCTGACCTTGCCGGCGCTCCACGCCGGTTTCTCATCGCTTGGCTTCGGGGGACTTGGGTTCGTTGAGCTTCACATCGGGCGCGGGCACGGGCTTGATGCGCACCGGCACGGCGGCGCTGCACAGGTCCGTGTAGCCGGGACTGTGGACGACCAGCCGCCGCGGTTGCGGCGCGCGTTCAGCAGTTCGGTCCAGGTGGGCGTGTCGGTGCGCAGGACCTGCAGGGCAGGGCGCTGCTCGGCCGGCAGCGCGGAGGCGAGCGAGACGCGCTCGATGCCCAGCCGCTGCTCGGGCTTGTCGTAGAAGCCCATCGCCGCGCCACCGCGCGGCAGTGCCGACAGGAACTCCATGCCCTTGAGCACGCGACCGACCACCGTGATGTTGAGGTCCAGCCCGCGCGGCGCGTGTCCGATCACCGCGTAGAGCTCGGCGCCGGTGCTGGAGTCCTTCGCGTTGCCGCGACCCGCGCCGACGGTGCCGTAGCAATGCGCCAGCCAGGCCTGGCCGGTCTTCGGATCCGCGGCGGCCGGGAACCCGTCCACCTGCCCGGCGCGCGGCGCCCAGCCCTCGACATCCGGCAGCAGCGTCATCGGCACGCCCTTCAGGGGGATCGAGAACTCCGCCGGAAGATGGGACTTGGCCCCCGCCGGGAAGGGCTTGCCCTTGCCCTTGAGACCGGTGTCCTCGTCGTCCGCGTTGGGGTCGCCCCATTGGGTGACGAAGTTGTCCTGCACGCGGACGATCGCCAGTCCGTCGTAGTAGCCGCCGCGAGCCAGCGCGCGGATGTTGTCGACGTGCGCCGGTGCGAAGCGCGGCGCCAGCTCGATGAAGACCTGACCCTGCGGCAGTGCCATCACCAGCAGGTTGTCCGGATCGACATCGCGCCAGACGGAGGCGGGCGCGGTGGCGAGGATGTCGGCGCTGCTGCGCGGCGGCTGCGCGGGCTTCTTCGCCGCCGCGGTGGATGCCGCCGTTGACGTCGCCGTCGATGCCGCGGCGGGCTTGGCGGCCTTTGCCGCGGGCTCGGCCGCGTGGGACGGCAGCGGGGCGCACAGCGCCAGGGCCGCCATCAGGGGAAGGGCCTTCATCGTCGTCATGCTCATCGTCATCCGGGCGCTCCGCGAGAGTGTTCGATGGGGGGCGAGCATAGCCTTCTTACAATCGCGCAATGGCTTTCGTTCACCTCCGCACCCACACCGAGTTCTCCGTCGTCGACGGCACGCTGCGCATCGATGACGCCGCCGCCGCGGCCGCCAAGGACGGCCAGGTCGCCTTGGGCCTGACCGACCTCGCGAACATGTTCGGCGGGGTGAAGTTCTACAACGCCTGCCGCAAGAAGGGCGTGAAGCCCATCCTCGGCGTGGAGGCCTGGCTGGAGCCCGAAGCGGTCGACCGTCCGCCGTCGCGGGTGCTGCTGCTGGTGCAGGACATCCAGGGCTACCTCAACCTGAGCGAGCTGCTGTCGCGGGCCTGGATCCAGAACGTGCAGCGCAACCAGGCGCTGCTGAAACTGGAGTGGATGCAGGAGCTCAACGCCGGCCTGATCTGCCTGGGCGGCATGCAGTTCGGCCCGATCGGCCAGGCGCTGATCGCCGGCGACGAGGCTCGCGCGCTGGACGTGGCGCAACGCCTCGCCGCGATCTATCCGAACCGCTTCTACATCGAGCTGCAACGCGCCGGCCTGCCGGGCCAGGAGGCGCTGCTGCGCCAGCTTGTGCCGCTGGCCGCCAAGGCGGGTCTGCCGGTGGTGGCGACGCACCCGATCCAGTTCCTGGGCGAAGAGGACTTCGAGGCGCACGAGGCCCGCGTCTGCGTGGCCGACGGCGAGACGCTGGCCAACCCGAAGCGGGTCAAGCGCTTCCTGCCCAGCCAGCACTTCAAGAGCCAGGCCGAGATGGAGGCGCTCTTCGCCGACATCCCCAGCGCCATCGCCAACACGGTGGAGATCGCCAAGCGCTGCAGCCTGACGCTGGTGCTGGGCAAGCCGCAGCTGCCGAACTTCCCCACGCCGATCCAGGCCGACGGCACGCCGATGCCGATGGAGCAGTACTTCCGCATGCTCTCGCACGAGGGGCTGGAGGATCGGCTGCAGCTCCTCTACCCCGATCCGGCCAAACGCGAGGCGGTGCGCCAGCGCTATGTGGACCGGCTGGAGTTCGAGCTCGAGACCATCATCAAGATGGGCTTCCCCGGCTACTTCCTCATCGTGGGTGACTTCATCCGCTGGGCGAAGAACAACGGCTGCCCGGTGGGCCCGGGCCGGGGCTCGGGCGCGGGCTCGCTGGTCGCCTACGTGCTGCTGATCACCGACCTGGACCCGCTGCAGTACAACCTGCTGTTCGAGCGCTTCCTGAACCCGGAACGGGTCTCGATGCCCGACTTCGACATCGACTTCTGCCAGGGCAACCGCGACCGCGTCATCGAGTACGTCAAGGACAAGTACGGCCGCCCGGCGGTGAGCCAGATCGCGACCTTCGGCACGATGGCGGCCAAGGGCGCGCTGCGCGACATCGGCCGCGTGCTGGGCATGGGCTTCGGCCATGTGGACTCGATCGCCAAGCTGGTGCCGGCGCCTCCGGGCAAGACGGTGACGCTGGCCAAGCTGCCGCCGGACTTCGATCCGGACAAGGCCAAGATGGTCTACGCGCGCCACGAGTCGCCGGAGATCGAGGAACGCGAGGCGCAGGACGAGGAAGTCGCCGGCCTGCTGGAGATGGCGGCGCGCGTCGAGGGCACGGTGCGCTCGATCGGCATGCATGCCGGCGGCGTGCTGATCGCGCCGGGCAAGATCACCGACTTCTGCCCGCAGTACCAGCAGCCGGGCTCGACCTCGGCGGTCAGCCAGTACGACAAGGACGACGTCGAGGCCATCGGCCTGGTCAAGTTCGACTTCCTGGGTCTGGCGACGCTGACCATCCTCGAGCTGGCCAAGAACTTCATCGTCGACCGGTATCCCGAGCACAAGGACTTCGCGTTCGAGACCATCCCGCTCGACGACAAGCGGACCTACAAGCTGTTCTCCGACGGCCTGACGGAGTCGGTGTTCCAGTTCGAATCGAGCGGCATGCAGCGCATGCTCAAGGACGCGAAGCCGTCGCGCCTGGAAGACCTGATCGCGCTGAACGCGCTGTACCGGCCGGGCCCGATGGACCTGATCCCGAGCTTCGTCGCGCGCAAGCACGGCAAGGAGGTGGTCGAGTACCCGCATCCGCTGGTGGAGCCGGTGCTGTCCGAGACCTACGGGATCATGGTCTACCAGGAGCAGGTGATGCAGACCGCCCAGGTGCTGGGCGGCTACTCGCTCGGCGGCGCGGACATGCTGCGCCGCGCGATGGGCAAGAAGAAGGCCGAAGAGATGGCCATGCACCGCGACCTGTTCCGCAAGGGCGCCGCGGAAAAGGGCATCGGCCAGGACAAGGCCGACGAGGTCTTCGACCTGATGGAGAAGTTCGCGGGCTACGGCTTCAACAAGTCGCACGCGGCCGCGTACTCGCTCCTCGCTTATCACACGGGCTGGCTGAAGGTGCATTTCACGGCGGAGTTCTTCGCCGCGAACATGACCATCGAATCGGACGACACCGACAAGCTCAAGGTGTTGATGAACGATGCCAAGCTGTTCGGCATCGAGTTCGAGCCGCCCAACATCAACCTGGGCGTCGGCCGCTTCGAGCCGATGGCCGCGGACGAGGGCACGTCGAAGTCGGTGGCCAAGGAAGGCAAGGCCGGCACCAGGCCGCGTGCGCGCAAGATCAACTACAGCCTCGGCGCGATCAAGGGCACGGGCGCGGGCGCGATCGAGGCGATCGTGCGCGCCCGCACGGAAGGCGGTCCGTTCACCAGCTTCTTCGACTTCTGCGCGCGCGTCGACCGCAAGGCGGTCAACAAGCGCGTCGTGGAGGCGCTGATCAAGGCCGGCGCCTTCGACGCGCTGCACCCGAGCCGCGCGCGGCTGCTGGCCAGCGTCGCGCTGGGCTACACCTACGCCGACAACCTGGCGCAGAACGTCAACCAGGGCGGGCTGTTCGACTTCGACGGCGGGCACGGCTCGTCGACGGCGGAGCCGGACTTCGTCGACGTCCCCGAGTGGGGCATCAAGGAGCGCCTGAGCCTGGAGAAGACGGCGATCGGCTTCTACCTGTCGGGGCACCTGTTCGACCAGGCGGAGACGGAGCTGCGCCGGATGGTCAAGCGCCGCATCGTCGACCTGCAGGACAGCCGCGAGCCGACGACGGTGGCGGGCATCGTGTCGGACATGCGGGTGATCAACGGCTCGCGCGGTCGGGTGGCGATCTTCAAGATCGACGACAAGACCCATGCGATCGAGGCGGTGGCCAACGAGGAGATGCTCAACGCCAACAAGGAGCTGCTGGCCGAGGACGAGCTGATCATCGCGGTGGGCAAGGTGCAGAACGACCGCTTCTCCGGCGGGCTGCGGATGAACGTGCAGCAGGTGTTCAGCCTGGCGGCGGCGCGGGCGCGTTTCGGGCGCTACCTGCGCACGGCGCCGAACCTGCCGGCGTCGACGGTGCTGGAGCTGGTCAGGAGCTGGCCGGCCAAGCGCGTGGAGACGGAGCAGGGCGTGCTCAGCCAGGGGCTGGAGCTGCGCATCCCGATCAAGCGCAACGGCGCGGTCGCGGAACTGGGCCTGGGCGGCGCCGGCAAGTTCTGGCCCAGCGACGAGGCGCTGGAGCAGCTCAAGCCGGCGGAGATCGTGTACGACGCGGGCGGGTGAAGGAAGGAGCGGCTCTTGGATAACAGTTGTTATGGCAGTTTTTTTGAGCTATAACAATTGTTCCATGAGTCTTAAAACCTTCCCGTTCATCGTCGAAGACTCGCTCGCCGCTCTCGGCGAACGGATTTCGCTTGCCCGCCGTGCTCGGCGGTTGACGCGGCCGGATCTGGCGGCCCGAGCGGGTATCGGCCTCAGCACGCTGGTGGCGATCGAGACCGGTGCCCCCACCGTTCAGATCGGCTCCGTATTGATGGTGCTTTGGGGGCTTGGATTGGAAGGGACGTTCGATACCCTGTCCAACCTGGGATCTGACAAGGAACTATCCGCATTGATGGCCGACGCCGTGCCGCTGCGCGTTCGTACGCCCAAACGGAGGACCCCATGAGCGCTGACGCCAAACCCGTGTGGGTCTGGCTTCCTCACAGCCCGGACCCGGTCGAATGCGGCGTGTTCTCGTTGAAGGACGGCGTCGGCATCTTTGAGTATCGGCAAGCCTATCTGGACGCGCATGGCGTCGCTCTGGATCTGGCACACCTCGCCTTGAGCTCACGCGCTCGGCCGATCAGGGAAACCAGACAGGACGGACTCTTCGGTGTGATTCGCGATGCCAAGCCAGAAGGCTATGGGCTGGATCTGCTGGCGCATGTGCGGCAGGTCCGCGTCGAAGATCACATGGCCGTGCTGGAAGAGTCTGAAGGCGATTCGGTCGGGGCCATTGCCGTCTGCGACGACGTGTCGCGAAAGCAGGAGTTCCACTGTCCACCCTCTCAGGATCTGCTCCAGATCCTCGCTGATGTGCCGGACACGCGGCCAGCCAGCGATGCCGTGCGCGAAGTGAAAGGCATCGTCGGCACGAGCGCCGGCGGTGAACGTCCCAAGCTCACGGTGCTGCATGAGGGGCAGCAGTGGCTGGCCAAGCTGCAAGACCGAGGAGATCGACCCCACTCACCGCTTCGCGAATTCGTGGCGATGAAAGTGGCGGCAGAACTCGGCGTGAATGCGGCCGAAGTGCAGTTCAAGCGGGTCGAGCAACGCGAAGTGATCCTCGTCCGACGTTTCGATCGCCATGTGGATGCGCAGCGGCGAGTGACGCGGCGTCTCTTCGCCAGCGCACATACCGTGCTGGGCCTGGACAAACAGGTGCGAGGAAGTCGGGAGCGTTCGTATCTGGCTCTCGCGCATGAGCTGCAGCGGTGGCGGGGGCGCGCCGACAGCGACACGGTGCTGGCGGGAAAGCGCGAACTGTTCCGTCGCATCGTGATGAACGCGATCCTGGGCAACGGTGACGATCACCCACGCAACACGGGCTTCCTGTTCGACGGAACGGGCTGGACTCTTTCTCCAGCGTTCGACATCGCGCCCTATGGCATGGGCTTTTCGGGCACGCAGTCCATGGACATCTCCCGCTCTCGAACGCACGCGGCGTCCGCCGCGGTCTTCAACCTGATCGACGCCTGCACGGAATATGGCTATGTCGAGGACGAGGCGCGCGAGTACATCGCGTCCGCCCGTCGCCAAGCGCCGGCTCTGTGGACCGAGCAGGTGATCGCTGCCGGTTTCCAGGAAGACGAACTGCCGTTCCAGACGCCAACCTGGCTGGACGCAGAGGCACCGGCAGGCACGACGTCACGCCGGCGTCCGCGGGGGCGTTGACCTCCGTCGCCGGTGGGCCACTGTGGCTCGGGTCACTCGCCTATCCCCCATTTGACGGGTACTGACGCCACCCCACGCCGGGGGCGTCAGGCGTAAGCTGCCCCCATGCAGGATGCCAAGCCCCGGACCGGCCTGATCCTTACCGGAGGAGGCGCACGCGCGGCCTACCAGGTCGGCGTGCTGGCCGCCATCGCGCAGCTGCGCCGCGACGCCTGCACCACCGGCGACAACCCCTTCCAGGTGATCTCCGGCACCTCCGCCGGCGCCATCAATGCCGCCACGCTCGCCTGCCAGGCCGACGACTTCTGCTCCGCCGTCGACGGCCTCATGTACATCTGGCAGAACATCCACGTCAACCAGGTCTACGCCGCCGATTCCTTCGGCGTGATCCGCTCCGGCGCGAAGTGGCTCAGCATGCTCTCGCTCGGCTGGGCGCTGAACCGCTGGCGCCGCACCCGCCCGCGCAGCCTGCTGAACAACACCCCGCTGCGCGCCCTGCTGGACCAGTGGATCAAGTTCGACCGCCTCGACGAGATGCTCGCCAAGGGCTACATCGACGCGCTCGCGGTGACGGGCTCCAGCTACACGTCCGGCCACCACGTCACCTTCTATCAGACGCACCAGCAGCGCGATCCCTGGGTCCGCACGCAACGCATCGCCACCCGCATCCCGAAGCTCTCGATCGAGCATCTGGTCGCCTCGTCCGCCATCCCCTTCATCTTCCCCGCCGAGCCGCTGGAACTCGGCGGCGAGGTCGAATGGTTCGGCGACGGCTCGATGCGCCAGACCGCGCCGATCTCGCCGGCCGTGCACCTGGGCGCGGAGAAGGTCCTCGTCATCGGCGCCGGCCGCATGCACGAGGCCGGCGGCGAGGGCCAGCACGGGCCGACGCCCACCGGACATCCCAGCCTGGCGCAGATCGCCGGCCACGCGCTGTCCAACATCTTCCTGGACGCGCTGGCCGTCGACATCGAGCGCCTCAAGCGCATCAACAGCACGCTCGCGCTGCTGCCGGAAGAGGCGCTGCGCAACACGCCGCTCAAGCCGATCGAGGCCCTCGTGATCGCGCCGAGCCGGCCGCTGGACAGCCTTGCCGCCGAGCACCAGGGCGCGCTGCCGCCGCCGATCCGCGCGCTGTTGCGCAGCGTCGGCGTGTCGGGCGAGGGCGCCACCGCCAGCGGCTCGGCGCTGGTCAGCTACCTGCTCTTCGAACCCGAGTACACGAACGAGCTCATCACGCTCGGCATGTCGGACACGCTCGCCCGCCGCGTCGAGATCCAGCGGTTCTTCGACTGGCCCGCGCAGGCGCCGCAGATGGACCCCGCGGCGATGCGCAAGCGCGCCGGCGGCTTCGCGCTGCAGGTCCCGCCCAATCCCCCCGGACCGCCCCGCCTGGTGGCCTCATCGGGGGCCTGAATCGAGACCTGAATCGGGGCCTGAATCGAGCCCACATCCGCATCCGCACCCGCATCTCACTGCACCGCACCACGCCATGCCGAATGGGGCCGGAGGAGATGGATCTTTGCAAGGGACGGTGACGTCTCAGGTCGTCAGGCGGAGTTCCGCCATGAGCCCGCCTTCCGGGCGATTCGACAAGGTCAGCGATCCCCGCTGCCTCAGCGTCAGCTCCCGCGCGATGTAGAGCCCCAGTCCCGCGCCGCCGGTGTGACGGTTGCGCGAGTCCTCCAGACGGTAGAACGGCTCGAACACCGCTTCCAGCTTGTCCTCCGGAATGCCGGGGCCCGGATCGGTCACGCGCAGCCAGGCGCCTTGCGCGTCCCGGCCGACGCGGACCTCCGCGCTGCCGCCGTAGCGCACCGCGTTGCCCACGAGGTTGCCCAGCACGCGCCGCAGCGCCATCGGCTGGCCTTTGGCGAGCACCGGCGCGCCGTTCATCGACTCATCGTCAGGCGACGCGCTGTCGTCTTCGAAGCGCACCGGCATCGCCTGCTCGATCAGGTCGTCGGTCAGCGCCTGCGCCAAAGCGCCGAGGTCGACGTCGACCAGTGGCTCCGCCGCGCCCGGCCCGTCGCCGCGGAACAGCTCCATCACCGCGTCCACCAGCGCATTCATCTCGCGGATGTCCTCGACGGAACGCTGGCGCTGGATCTCCTCGATGTCCAGCGTCTCCAGCCGCATGCGCAGCCGCGTCAGCGGCGTGCGCAGGTCGTGGGAGATCGCCGCCACCATCAGCCCGCGCTCGTTGAACTGCCGCCGCAGCTGGCGCGCCATCGCGTTGAAGACCTGCGCGCTCTCGCGGACCTCCAGGGTGCCGCGCTGCTCGTCGAGCAGCGGCAGCCGGTCCTGCTTGTGCAGCGATTGCCCCAGTTCCTGCGACGCCCGCACGAGATCGCGCATCGGGCGCGACAGCCAGCGCGAGGCGATCCAGGCCGCCAGGCCGGTGACGAGCAGGCGGATGCCGTAGTCGAGCGTCAGTTCCCAGGCGGTCAGCGCGCGGAACGGGCCTCGCCACTGCGGCTGCGGTCCTGGGGGCTGCGCGCCCTGCGTCTGCGAGGGCGGCGGAAAGCCGCGGAAGCCCTCGCGCGGTGGCATCGGCATGTCGCCCGGGAGGGGCGGCTCGTCGCGCAATTCGGGGTCGGCGCCCATGCCTTGCGGTCCCGGTCCCGGTCCCGGGCCAGGCCCGGGTTCGGTTCCGGGTATTGGTCCGGGTATTGGTCCGGGTCCGGGCACCTGAGGCCCGCGCACGAGTGCCGGCATCGGCGGCAGCGACGGCACGCCGTGCATGCGCAGGGCATAGGGATCGCCGCGCGTCCAGGTCACGACGCCGATCGCCAGCGCCTGCGCGACCACCAGCGTGACCCACAGCAGGAGAAAGATCCGCCGTGCGAGCGTGTCGCCGAAGGCCCGCGCGAATCCGTCGCGGATCACGACGGCCCGCCGCTTCAGGCGATGCGTCATTCGGTCCGTCATGCGGTCCGTCCCGGGATCCGGAGCGCTCAAGTCTGCACCTGGGCGTCGAAGAGGTAGCCTTCGCCGCGCATCGTGCGGATCAGGCGCGGCTCCTTGGGCGAGTCGCCGAGCTTCTGCCGCAGCCGCGAAATCGTCAGGTCCACGCTGCGATCGTTGACCTCGACGCCGGGGGCGCGTGTCAGCTCGATCAGCTGCTCGCGGCTGAGCACGCGTCCGGGCCGCTCGACGAGCGCGCTCAGCATGCGGAATTCGGCGCTCGACAACGGCACCACCACCTCCTGCGGCGAGACCAGCTGCCGCAGCAGCCGGTCGAAGGCCCAGCCCTCGAAACGGAACTCTCGGCGCGTCTGCGCTTCGTGTTCACCGCGACGCGCGCGGCGCCGGATCGCGTGGATGCGGGCCACCAGCTCGCGGGGCTCGAAGGGCTTGGCCAGGTAGTCGTCGGCGCCCATCTCCAGGCCGAGCACGCGGCTGATCGGATCGCCGTGCGCCGTCAGCATGATCACCGGCACCGACGGGTGGTGCTGCTGGATCCACTGGCACAGCGTCAGCCCGTTCTCGTCGGGCAGCATCAGGTCCAGCACGACGACGTCGAAGACCTGCGTCGCCATCAGGCGGCGCATCTCGCGGCCGTCGCCGGCGGTGCTCACCGCGACGCTGAACTTCTGCAGATACTCGTCGAGCGACCGGCGGATCTCCGCATCGTCGTCGACCACCAGACACCGCGTCATGCGCACCTCCACCGGCGCCACCGGCGGCATGCCGGGGCCAGCCTCGGACGATACACCGGGGTCCGCGGCGCCGGCACGGGTCGTCGGGATGAAGCGCGGCATGGGCGTCCGGATCAGGCGGCGATGCCCACCGTCAGCGTCGCGGCGTAGCCGCTCGCGACGTCGCCGGTGAGCGTGGCCAGTTGGGTCGTGTAGCCGTCGCTGAAGACGTTGTCGGAGGCGAAGGTGATGCGGTTGAAATTCGTCAGGCTGCTGCTGTAGCCCGAGGCGGTGCTGTAGACCGTCGTGCAGACCGCCGTCGGGAACGCGATCTGCGAGGTCTTGATCTTGTTGGCGTACGAGGTCGCGACGTCGGCGCTGCGGTAGACCTCGAAGTGCATGTGGGGCATGCGGCCGTCGTAGCAGCCGGGGAAGATGGTCGTGAAGGTGACCGTGCCGTCGCTGCCGGTGCTCTGCACGCCGCGCAGGTAGTTCTCGTTGACGACGCTGGCGCTGTAGAGGGAGTAGCGGCCCTCCCGGTCGCAGTGCCACAGGTAGATCGCGTAGCCGGACAGGTCCGCGCAGCTGCTGCTCGCGTTCACCAGCTTCAGCGTGAGGGTCAGCGGCACGCCGCCGGCGGTACCGCTCGCGGTGCCGATGCTGGTGCGGATGTCGCTGCGCACGATGCCGCTGAGCGCCAGCGCGTTGGTGATCCCGCTGCCGTTGCTGTTGGAACCGTCGCCGGGATAGGGGCCCGCGGTTTCCTCGGGGATCACCGAGCAGCTCGCGGTCGATCCCGTGGAGCCGGTCGATCCCGTGGAACCCGTACCCACGGTGCTCGTGCCGGCGTCCGCGCCGCCACCACCGCAGCCGAGCAAGGTCAGGCCGCCGAGGCCGGCGACACCCGCCAGCAGGCCCAGCGCGCGGCGGCGCTGCTGGAGCACGGCAAGGTCGTGCGCGAGGCCTTGATCATGGTCGTGGCCGTGGCCGGATTCGTGCGGGGTGTGGCGGTGTGGCTGCATGCGGAGCTCCTGAAGGGGATGCTCCGCATTGGATCGATCGGCCTTGTCGGGGGCTTATCGTCTTTGTGTCAGCGTTGACAAGACGGGCTCGGACCGAGGACAGGTCCGAGGCGCGGTGGGCGACGCTCAGTGCTGGACCTTCACCATGCCGGCGTAGACGCCGTCCCTGGCCACCAGCTCGTCGTGGTCGCCGGACTCGACGACCTGGCCGTCGGCCATGACCTGGATGCAGTCGGCCCGCCGGATCGTCGACAGGCGGTGCGCGATGACGATCAGCGTCTTGCGACCCTGCCATTGCTCCAGCGCCTGCTGCACGGCGCGCTCGCTCTCGGTGTCCAGCGCCGAGGTCGCCTCGTCGAAGATCCACACCGGCGCGTCCTTGTACAGCGCGCGCGCGATCGCCAGACGCTGGCGCTGACCGCCGGACAGCTTGCTGCCGTTGGCACCGACGGTCGTGTCCAGGCCTTCGGGTAGCGATTGCGCGAAGTCCCACAAGGCCGCGGCCCGCAACGCCTGTTCCAGTTTCGCGTCGTCGCGTATCTGGCCGTAGGCGATGTTGTCCGCCACCGAGGCGTCGAACAGCACGATGTCCTGGGACACCACCGCGAACTGGCGCCGCAGGTTGGCCTTCGTCAATTCATCGATCGAGACGCCGTCCAGCAGGATGCGGCCACTGTCCGGACGCTCGAAGCCCAGCAGCAGGTTGACCACCGAGCTCTTGCCCGCGCCCGAGCTGCCCACCAGTGCCGTCGTCCTGCCGGCCGGGATGTTCAGGTCCAGCGCGGCCAGCGCGTCGCGGTTCGCGCCGGGATAGCGCAGCGTGACCTGCTGCAGGGCGATGTCGCCGCGCACGTCGCTCAGCTCGCGCGTGCCGGTGTCGGGCTCGGCCGGCGTGTCCAGCAGACCGATGCAGCCGCGCGCGACGACGAGGGCGTTCGTGATGGGCTGCATCACGTCGCTCAGATGCCGCAGCCGCGAGCTCATCAGCAGCAGCGCCGCGACGAAGGCCGCGAAGTCGCCCACGCCGGTGCCGTTCACCCGCGACTGGTAGAGCGCCAGGCTCACGATGAGCGAGATGCCGATGCTCGCCATCAGCTGCGAGAGCGGCTGCGCCATCGCATTGGACGCCGCCGTCTTCAGCGAGCTGCGCTGCACCTCGCGCGCCCGGTCGGCGAAGCGCCGCGTTTCGTAATCGGCCGCGTCGAAGCTGCGCACCACGCGCCAGGCGCGGGTGACGTCCTCGACGACGGAAACCAGCCGCAGCTGCGCGTCATAGGCCCAGGTGCCCATGCGCCGGACCCGCTTGTTGACCTTTCGCACCACGAAGGCCAGCCCCGGCACCGTGATCAGCGACAGCAGCGTCAGCTTCCAGTTGATGAAGAACAGGTAGCCCATCAGCGCCAGCGCCGGCAGGCCGTCGCGCAGGATGGTGACCAGCGCGCCGGCGATCAGCGTCACGACATGCTGCGGGTCGTTGACGACCTTGGTCACCGCGGTGGCCGGCTGCAGGCTCGTGTAGACGCGGGCGTCGGCGCGCAGCAGCACCTGCAGCAGCGCCGCGCGCAGATCCATGACGGTGCGCGAGATCGTCCAGTTCAGCATGTACTGGCCGCAGAAGCTGAACAGGCCGCGCAGGGCGAACAGGCCGATCAGCACGATCGGGACCATCCAGATCGGGAAGCTGTACTGGACGTGCATGCTCGGCACGGCCGCGCCACCGGGCAGCGTGGTCGCCGCGGCGCTCTTTCCCTGGAAGCCCTCGCCGAGCGCGAAGCCCAGCAGTTGCGGGATCAGCGGTTCGGTCAGCGCCACCAGCACGAAGGAGACCACCGACAGCAGCAGCCCCCAGCGGTGCGGCTTCATGAAGCGCCACAGGCGGCTCGCGGTGGGGCCGAGCGATTCGTTGTCTTTGGCGGAGGCTTGGTCGGTCATGGCGCAGGTCGGCGCCGGACGCGATGCGCCGGCCCCGGCCAGGGGATCGATGGGAGGAAGCGGCGATTGTGCCGGAGTCGCGGCTCAGCTCGATTCGTCGAGCCAGGCCGTCACGACGCGCGCGGCGCGCCGCTTCCAGCGGATCCACTTGTTGGGCGTTTCCCGCTCGACGAACGTGCGGCGGTACCACGCGCCGTTCACCAGCCCGGGCGCTTCCCGGGCAATCAGGTCCATGCTGGCCTGGCGCAGGATCTGGCGTTCCTGCCACGCGGTGCGGCCGTTGCGATAGACCTTGCCGCCGCTGGTCACCGGGCGGCGGTGACTGGCCATCACCGCGTCCAGCAGCGCCGTGCGGGTCTGGCCGCGCAGCTGTTGCAGCGTCGGGATCAGGAAGCGGTCCAGCCCCCAGGACGAGACGTTGTCCTGGTAGTACGCGCGCGCCGCCATGAACAGGTCGCCGCGGTAGAAGGGCATCATCACCTCGACCCAGTCCACCTCGCGGTAGATGCGGTTGGGCTGGTGCCGCATCCACTGGTGGGAGTACGGGCTGTCGTGGCTCAACGAGGGCGAGAACACGTCCAGGCGCTCGACGCGCCCCAGGTGCAGCGCGGTGTTGAGCTGGCTGACCGACAGCAGGATGTCGTCGTCGATCACGCCGACGTACTCCGGCCAGGGACCGGCGCCGGCATCCGCCGCCGTGGCGGCGAGGTGATCGGACAGGTGCTTGAAGATCTCGCCCTTGCACTCGGTCTTCGCCGCGAGCACGGTCGTCGGCTGACCGCGCAGCAGGCGCGCACCGGCGGCTTGCCGGCCGGTGTAGTCGAACAGGATCCAGTCGAACTCGGGCGAGGCGTCCAGGTGGACCAGGCTCAGCGGTTCGCTCGTGCCGTCCCAGGACACCAGCACGACGGGTCGCCGGATCGCGGGCGGCGTCCGGTCTTCGGAATAAACGCTCATCCCGCCATTATGTTGGCGGCGTCTCCAGCAGGTCCTGGGCCGTCTTCAGCGCGGCGGCCACGATCTGGTCCATGTTGTAGTAGCGGTATTGCGCCAGCCGGCCGACGAAGGTGACGCCCTGGGCCTGCTCGCCCATCTCGGCGTACTTCTTGAAGAGCGCCTCGTTCTCGGGCCGTGGCACCGGGTAGTACGGATCGCCCTCGGCCTGCGGGTACTCGCGCACGATGGACGTGCCCGCATGCGTCTCGCCGGTCAGGTGCTTGAACTCGGTGATGCGGGTGTACTCATGGTCGTTCGGGTAGTTGACCGTGCCCACCTGCTGGACCTGCGCGGTCGTCGGCAGGTGCTCGTGGTCGAAGCGCAGGCTGCGGTAGGGCAGGGCGCCGTGGCAGTGGCCGAAGTAGGCGTCGATCGGGCCGGTGTAGATGATGTGCACGCCGGGGAAATCGCCGCGGACCTCCTGGAAATCGACGCCGGTGCGGACGGTGATGCCTGGATGGTCGAGCAGCCGCTCGAACATCGCCGTGTAGCCGTCCGCCGGCATGAACTGGAAGGTGTCGCTGAAGTAGCGGTCGTCGTCGTTGCTGCGCGTCGGGATGCGCGCCGCGACGCCGGCCGACAGCTGCGACAGGTCCAGTCCCCATTGCTTGCGCGTGTAGCCGCGGAAGAACTTGTCGCACAGGTCGCGGCCGACACTGTTCAGCACCACGTCCTCGCTGGTCTGGATCGGGTCGCGCGGCTCGCGCACCGTCTCGAGGTAGCCCTGCACCTCGTCCTCCGTCAACGACAGGCCGTAGAGCGTGTTGATCGTCGTGCGGTTGATGGGGATGGGCACCAGTTGCTCGCCGACCTTGGCCAGCACGCGATGCTCGTAAAAACGCCAGGTGGTGAAGCGGGACAGGAACTCGAAGACCTTCTTCGCGTTCGTGTGGAAGATGTGCGGCCCGTACGGATGGATCAGCACGCCGTGGGCGTCGCGCTCGTCGTAGGCGTTGCCGCCGATGTGGGGGCGCTTGTCGATCAGGTGGACGGTCTTGCCGGCATCCGCCAGCACGCGCGCGCAGACCGAGCCGGCAAAGCCGGCGCCGACGATCAGGTAATCAGTCTTCATGGTCGAGCCCGGTGGGCTGTCTCCTGCATTCAATTCGTTCGGATTGTGATCTCCGCTGCGGCCGCGATCCTCCGGAACAACCCAGCTTTAGCGGGGCTTCTCAGCGCCCAGTCGACCGTCTTCGGCAGCCGTCGTGCCCGCGGCGTTCCTCGCCGGTAACCGAACGTGCCCCGCATACACTGCCGCGATGTCTGAGATTTCCCCGAGCGGCCCGGCGGCGCCCGAGCGCCGCCGCGTGCTGCACTTCGTGACCGGCGGCTTCTCCGGCGCCACGCAGGTGGCGGTCGATCTGTGCCTGGCGCAGCTGAAGAGCGAGCGCATCGCGCCCATCCTGGTCCTGCGCCGCAAGATGCGCACCGAGAACGCCACCAAGCTGGCCCGCATCCAGGCGCTGCGCGAGCAGGGCCTGCCCGTGTACGTCGTGCCCGGCTGGGCGCACCTGGCGACGATCTGGGCGCTGCGCCGCCTCTGCGAGCAGTTGCACCCCGACGTGCTGATGGCGCATGGCTTTCCCGAACACCTGCTGGGCCGTCGCGCCGGGCGCCTGGCCGGCGTGCCGGTGCTGGTGCAGGTCGAGCACAACTCGCGTGAGCGCTACACGCGCTGCAAGCGCGCGCAGGCGCGTCGGCTGAGCGAGGTCAGCGCGCGGCTGGTCGGCGTGTCGGAGGGCGTTCGAAGACGCCTGGTCGACCTGGGCATGCCGGAAGAGAAGACCACGGCGATTCCGAACGGCATCCGGCTCGATCGCTTCGCCGCCGCCGACGGCCGTCCGGCCGAGCGCCGCGAGCCCGGCATCGTGATGTCGGCGCGCTTTGCGCGACAGAAGGATCCGCAGACGCTGATCCGCGCGCTGGCGTTGCTGCGCGAGCGCGGCCTGCGGCCGGTGCTGCACCTGGCCGGCGGCGGCAAGGAGGCCTACCGGCGCGCCACCGAGCGCCTGACCCGGCAACTCGGCTTGGGCGACCAGGTGCGCTTCCTGGGGCATCACGGCGACATTCCGGGCCTGCTGATGAGTCAGCAGATCTTCGTGCTGTCGACGCATTGGGAAGGGATGCCGCTGGCCCTGCTGGAGGCGATGGCGGCGGGCTGCGCCTGCGTGGCGTCGCTGGTGCCCGGCGTCGAAGGCGTGATCGAGGACGGGCGCACCGGCCTGCTCGTGCCGGAGGCGGATCCGGCGGCGCTGGCCGACGCGCTGGAGCGGCTGCTGCGCGATCCGCCGCTGGCCGGACGGCTCGGCGCCGCGGCGCGTGCGCGGGCAATCGAGGAGCACGGCGTCGACCTCATGATGCGGCGCTACGAGGACATGCTGCTGGCGCTCTGAGGTGGAAGGGCGGCGTAGGCCGGTTTCGTCCGGCCACGCGGTGGCGTGATCGCCCGCCTCAGGCCGTGGCGGCGCTGCGCTGGTCCTCGGCGCGACGCAGCCAGTAGCGCAGGCGCATCGCACGGATGAACCAGCCCCGGCGCTTGTAGGCGCGATCCAGTTCGCGCAGCGGGATCGGCGATGCTTCCTCGAAGGCCTGGCGGAACATCGCCACCATCCCCGCACAACCTTCGGGTTGCGCCTTGTCGGCCATGCGCGAGGCGCCGATGAAGTTGCGCGCCGCGAAGTGCGCCCAGGCGAAACGCGCCGCATCGTCCAGCGGCGCTCCGAGCGCCGCGTCGCGCAGGTTCGCGAGCGCATGGGCCAGGTGCTCCGCCTTGGTCATGTTGGGCGTGCTCAGGATGGAACCGGCCCGCTGGCGGTAGGCCACCCACACTTCCGGCTCGTACCACGAGCTCTCGGCGAGCAGCGCCAGCAAGGGCGTGGTCGCCATGTCCTCGAAGTAGCGGCCGACCGGGAAGCGCACCTGTTCGCCCCAGACGCTGCGCCGTGCGATCTTGGACCAGCTGTGCATCTGGCCCGCCTCGAACAGGCCACGGATCAGCAGCGACGGATCGCGCAGCAGCTGGCGTTCCGGACCGGCGAAGGTGCGCCGATGCAGTTCGCCGCGCAGGCGGTGCTTGAGCTTCATCCGCTCGCGCAACATGAAGAAGTCGCACAGCACCAGCGCCGGCGCGTGCCCCTGGACCACCTGTCTCAGCCGCGGGATCGCGCCCGGCATCAGGTAGTCGTCGGAGTCGAGGAACCACACGTACTCGCCGCGGGCCTCCTGCAGCATGGTGTTGCGTGCGCCGGAGAGTCCCTGGTTCTGCCCGTGGAAAAGGCCCCGCACGCGCACCGGGCCGTCGGCGTGCGCCGCGACCAGCGTGCGCACGAGCTCGTCGGACCCGTCGGTGGAGCAGTCGTCCACCATCAGCACCTCGACGCCGGCATCCGCCTGCGAGAGGACGGAGTCCAGGCACTCGCGCAGGTAGTCCTTGACGTTGTGCACGGGAATGAGCACGGACAGCCAGGGCGTCGCCCCCACCGACCGGGCTCGCAGTGTCCTGGGCCTGCCGGTCGGGTGACGGTGTGGACGGAAGGGGGCCGTTCATGGTGCGTGGCTCACTCGTGCCAGTGATCGGCGATCCACGGCGCAGGTTTCGGACGGCGCCAGTTGCCGTTGCTGCGGCCGGCCAGTGCATCGGGCGGGTTCATGACGCCGTGGAAGATCAGGATCCGCGCGCCGTCGGGGATGAAGGGCGCCTGGAAGTAGTTCATCGGCCAGCGCGGGATGCTGTGGTACTTGAAGCTCGCGCACCAGCGGTCGTCCCAGTACTTCAGCAGGCCCTTGCGATGCATCTCGTCGGACAGGTAGGCCTGCTCGTTGCGGAACTGCCGGCGGACCGCGTCGAACTCGCGCCGGAACTTGACCAGCACCTCCGGGTGCGCGCCCAGCGTGAAGCGGTAGACCGAGGAGTTGCCCGTGATGCGCCAGGGGCGCTTCCAGTCATGGATGATGAGGAACTCGCCGGGCTCCTCGAAGAAGGGTGTGATGTCGTCGACGATCACCACGTCCAGGTCGAGGAACAGGGCCGTGCCGCGCAGGCCGTACTTCTGCACGAGGTCGTCGCTGAAGGTCGTCAGCTTGGTCCAGCCGCGCTCCGGGCTGCCGGGCGGCAGGTCCAGCGGCGGGATCGGCAGGCATTCGACCTCGGCACGCACGCCTTCGCCGCGGTCGGTCAGGCAGACGAAGCGGAAGTCGCCGCGCAGGTGCCGGCGCACCATCGCGTACAGGCGGTTGACGTACTCGGGGCCGTACTTCGTGCCCCACTTCATGCACAGGATGACGCGGTCGCCGGACGCGGGGACAGGTGTTGCCGGGGTGCCGGCCGGTGCAGTGGCCGGCGTGTGGGCGGCCGGGGCCGGAGCGGAGCTCATCGGGGTGGTCATCGGTGTCAGAGCTCTTCGACGTGGCGGGGCGGATAACTGTCCCAGCTGAGGCAGCCCGGGCATTGCCAGAAATAGTGCTGCGACTCGAAGCCGCACGCGGCGCAGCGGTAGCGCTGCAGCGGCCGCACGGCGCGTTGCAGCGCGGTGCCGACCAGTTGGGCCTCGTCGTCGTTGAGCGGCTGCTGGCGCGTCTGGCTCTGCTGCAGCAGCTGCGTCGCAGCCGACAGGGCCGGCTCGACGCGCAGGTGCTCGGTCAGGCGGCGGCGCTGCGCGTCGGGCGCGGGCTCCAGCAGCGCGATGGCCTGCAGCAGCGCCATGCTCGGATGGCGGCGGTACTGGGCCTCGATCAGCGCCAGCGCCTGGGGCGCCGTGCCGGTGGCCTGAGCGGCCTGCGCGTAGTCGCGCGCGACGAGGTTGAAGGCGTCGGGGTTGGCTCGCAGCAGATCGCCGTAGAGGCCCATCGCACCGGCCTGGTCGCCCTGGCGTGCCAGCATCTGGCCGAGCAGCACATAGGCCCGCGCCGATTGCGGCGCACGTTCGCGGGCCTGGTCCAGCCAGCGGCGCGCCTGCGGCTCGTCCTGACGGGCCTGGGCTTCCAGCGCCAGTTCGCACCAGTAGTTGGCGATGCGGCTCGCGAAGCTGCCGGTGCCGGCCGCCTCGAGCTGCTCGGAGACTTCGGCCGCCTTCGCCCACTCGCGCGAGCGCTCGTACAGCGACAGGAGCGCCAGCGCGGCCTCGTGGTCGAAGGCCGTGCCCTTGAGCGCCTCGTAGGCGGACTCCGCGCGGTCGAACAGCCCGGCCTTGAAGAAATCCTGCGCCAGCGCGTACTGCGCGCGATCGCGCTCGGACTTCGGCAGGTCGCCGCGCGACAGCAGATGCTGGTGCACGCGCACGGCGCGCTCGTATTCGCCGCGGCGGCGGAACAGGTTGCCCAGCGCGAAGTGCAGCTCGGAGGTGTCGGGGTCGGCCTGCACCGCTTCGATGAAGGCGTCGATGGCCTTGTCCTGCTGCTCGTTCAGCAGCAGGTTCAGGCCTTTGAAGTAGGCGCGCGGGGCGTCGCGCTGTTCGCGCTTCCATTGGCGTGCGTCCAGCTTGGACGCGAGCCAGCCCAGTCCGAAGACCAGGGGCACGCCGATCAGCAGCCAGCTGAGATCAAATTCCATCGGGGATCTTGGGGTCGTTGGCGGTCGCGGTCGCCGAAGGGGGCGGCAGGTCGTCCGCCGGAGGGAGCGATCGCGCGGCGGCGCGCTTGTGGCGCCACCAGGCCGGGACCATCGCCAGCACGCCGAAGGCGCAGCCCATCCCGAAGGTGAGCAGCACCACGATCACCAGCGGAGCGCGCCAGGACTGGCCGAAGAACCAGTGCACGACGACCTCCTGGCTGTTGTTCAGCGCGAAGGCGAAGAGACAGAAGAACAGGAATGCTCGGAAGAGCCAGACCAGGATTCGCATGGGGGGCGATTCTAGGCGCGTGCGGAGTACGCCATGACCGATGGCAGGGCGAGTTAACCCCTGCATACATTCGGCCAACGATCGATCGACCGAGCGTTCCTAACCGGGGCCTGGATCAGGCGGCGCTTGAAATCTCCGTGCCGCGCGTGCCTGACGGGTCATCGACGGGCCGGCCTGCAAGGTCACGCTGGCAGCTTGTCCAGTTCCTGCAAGTAGAGTTCGAGATGCCTGTCGGAGGAGCAGCAGAAGATCACCTCCTTGATCGACGTGGATCTGGTCAGGAAGTCGGTCACCGTGCGCACCGCGATCTGGGCGGCTTCCGGCGCAGGGAATCCGTACGAGCCTGTGCTGATGCACGGGAAGGCCACGCTGCGAGCGCCTTTCCTGGACGCCTCTTCCAGGGAGCGGCGGTAGCAACTGGCGAGCAGACTGGCCTCGTCACGGTGGCCGTTCTGCCATTTCGGTCCCACGGTGTGCACGACATACAGCGCCGGAAGGAGGAAGGCGCGGGTGACCTTGGCGTCGCCGGTGTCGCAGCCGCCCAGCGGCTTGCAGGCTTTGAGCAGATCCTTTCCAGCTGCCTGGTGGATGGCGCGATCGACACCCCCTCCGCCCAGCAAAGAGGGCTTGGCGGCATTGACGATGGCATCGACCGACAGTGTGGTGATGTCCGCGCGAATGGCCTGAAGCTTGGTCTGCGCCGGTGTCTGCGAGACTTCGCCACTGACCGCGCTCGCCGAGGCCGGATCCTCGCGCAGCGCAGAGGCGTCGCCGGACGCGCGCCGGGCGGCTGTCGGTGGGCCCCGCCTTGTCTGCGCCAGTGCGAGATGGTTGAACGCAACCAGCGTCGTGAGGTGAAGCGATTCGAAAATGTCGACGTTGCGGTAGGCCCGCACCTCCGCGCACTTGTTGAAAACAAAGTCGTTGAGATCGTCGATGCTGGGTTCATCCCCCCGCTTCAGACGGCGGTAGGCAGACAAGGCCACGGCCATCAGGGCGGAGGCGTGATCGTCCGCGCACTGGAAAGCGACGGCCTCGCCGTCGCCCTGAGCTTCATCATCAATCGCCTTCACGAGATCCAGCATCCGCTGGGGGGTGAGGGGGTCATGGGGATCCATGGGCGCCGCCTGCAGTCGTCGAACCCGCTGCGTGCGCGCCGTGTTGGCGTCCTGACCGGCGCGCAGCAACGACACCTCGAAGTTCGCCTCCGCGTGGCTTCCCGAGGTCGGATTCGCGTTGGCTGCCCGCTCGAAATCCACACGATAACGAGCCGCGCCCCACGTGGTTGTGCCGCGATTCATGCAATGCCCCTGCCGCTTCTCTGGCGCGTCCAGGTCGACCAGGCAGGAAACCCGGTTGCTGATGCAGGCGTCGGCCCAGGCCACGGCCTCCGCGAACCCGGGGGGTCTCATGAGGATGAGGCGGTCCGCCGGCAGCAGATTGGCATGAAGATGGATGCACCCTCCGGGCATCTCGAAGTCCGGCTTCAGCAGCGTCGACTCGCACACCGGCGGCGCCGTGGCGTCATGGCCCCCCGGTGTGACCTGGCGCTCCCTCGTTCCTTGGAACTGCAGGTGGTCGAGTTCGCGGTACAGCGCCTCGCCGACCTCCCGATGTCGCTCGAGGTCGCGGTGAAGCGGCTGCGATTTCTTCAGGAAATCGGCAGTGTTGGAGGCGCTCGGGGGCGAGTCGAAGACCGTCTTCAGGAGTTGCAGCATGAGCCCGGGCCGACGAGTCCGGCACTGGAGGTTGGATGATGCAAATCAGTGGGCGCCTGCCGGTGCATCGTTCGAAAAAAAAGCGCCGCGGAACGCGGCGCTTCTGTTCGAGCGGTGAGGTGCTCAGGCGGCCTGCTGGTCGTCGTCCGTGACGGGCAGTTGCGCGTCGACGGCTTCGCGCAGGGCCTTGCCCGGCTTGAAGTGAGGCACCAGCTTCTCGGGGATCAGCACCTGCTCGCCGCTGCGTGGATTGCGACCCATGCGCGGCGGACGGCGGTTGATCGAGAAGCTCCCGAATCCGCGGATCTCGATGCGGTGGCCGCGGGCCAGCGCGTCGGACATCGCGTCCAGGATGGTCTTGACCGCGAACTCGGTGTCTCGTTGCGTGAGCTGGCCGAAGCGCTCGGACAAGTGGGCCACCAGGTCGGATCGGGTCATGGTCGTCGGCATCTGAAGAAAAACAGGCTCGCTGCGGAGCGAGCCTGTCGAAGCGCTTGTGCGTCGATTTGGCGTCTGGGAAACAGGCTAACTCAGCCCGCCTCCAGCCAGAACAAGGGATTCTCTTGAGACCGGGCGCGACGCTTGCGCGCCACGCCCGGCGTTCAAGAAGATCAGCCGTTGTTCTGGTTGTCCAGCTTGGCGCGCAGCAGGGCGCCCAGGCTGGTCGTGCCGGCGTTCTCACGCTCGTTGTTCTGCGACAGACGCTGCATGGCTTGCTGTTCGTCGGCGCTGTCCTTGGCCTTGATCGACAGCTGGATGCTGCGCGACTTGCGGTCGACGTTGACGATCACGGCGGAGACTTCGTCGCCTTCCTTCAGCACGTTGCGGGCATCTTCCACGCGGTCGCGGCCGATTTCCGAAGCACGCAGGTAGCCGGTGACTTCCTCGCCCAGGTCGATCTCGGCGCCACGGGCGTCGACGGTCTTGACCTTGCCGGTCACGATCATGCCGCGGTCGTTGACCGAGACGAAGGTCGTGAACGGGTCGCCGTCCAGCTGCTTGATGCCCAGCGAGATGCGCTCACGCTCGACGTCCACGGCCAGAACGATGGCGTCGACTTCCTGGCCCTTCTTGTAGTTGCGGACGGCGGTTTCACCCGGCTCGTTCCACGACAGGTCGGACAGGTGCACCAGGCCGTCGATGCCCTGGGCCAGGCCCACGAACACGCCGAAGTCGGTGATCGACTTGATCGGGCCCTTGACGCGGTCGCCGCGCTTGACGTTCTCGGCGAACTCTTCCCACGGGTTGGCGCGGCACTGCTTCATGCCCAGCGAGATGCGACGCTTGTCTTCGTCGATCTCCAGGACCATGACTTCCACTTCGTCGCCCAGCGAGACGACCTTGGAGGGCGCCACGTTCTTGTTGGTCCAGTCCATTTCGGAGACGTGCACCAGGCCTTCGATGCCGGGTTCGATCTCGACGAACGCGCCGTAGTCGGCGATGTTCGTGACCTTGCCGAACAGGCGGGTGTTGGCCGGGTAGCGGCGCGACACGCCGAACCACGGATCGTCGCCCAGCTGCTTCAGACCCAGCGAGACGCGGTTCTTCTCGGCGTCGAACTTCAGGACCTTGGCGGTCAGTTCCTGACCGACCGTCACCACTTCGCTCGGGTGACGGACACGGCGCCAGGCCATGTCGGTGATGTGCAGCAGGCCGTCGATGCCGCCCAGGTCCACGAACGCACCGTATTCGGTGATGTTCTTGACCACGCCATTGACGATGGCGCCTTCGGTCAGCGTCTCGAGCAGCTTGGCGCGCTCTTCACCCATCGAAGCCTCGACCACCGCGCGACGCGACAGCACAACGTTGTTGCGCTTGCGGTCCAGCTTGATGACCTTGAACTCCATGGTCTTGCCCTCGAACGGGCTCATGTCCTTCACCGGGCGGGTGTCGAGCAGCGAACCGGGCAGGAAGGCGCGGATGCCGTTGACCAGGACGGTCAGGCCGCCCTTGACCTTGCCGGAGACGGTGCCGGTCACGAACTCGCCGGATTCCAGCGCGTTCTCCAGCGACAGCCACGAGGCCAGACGCTTGGCCTTGTCGCGCGACAGGATGGTGTCGCCGTAGCCGTTTTCGATGGCGTCGATCGCCACCGAGATGAAATCGCCGACTTGGACTTCGACTTCGCCCTGGTCGTTCTTGAATTCTTCGACCGGCACGTAGGCTTCAGACTTCAGGCCGGCATTCACCACCACGAAGTTGTGCTCGATGCGGACCACTTCGGCCGAGATGACCTCGCCGGTGCGCATGTTGGCCTTCTGCAGCGATTCCTCGAACAGGGCGGCGAAAGATTCCATTTGGGACATGTGAGATTTCCTTGCCAGGCACAGAGCGTCCGGCGGCTTGAGCACTGACAAGTGACTCAGGCAGCCTGATCCGAGAGGTGCGTGGGCGTGTGTTGCAAGCGGACTTGCGGGTTAGGTTGTAGAACGCATCACCCCCAGTGGACTGACGTCCGGAGGGAGGGGTGACGCTCCTGATTGCGCTCGACCCTGCCGGTGAGGGTCAGGCCTTGAACGGACGCCGTTCGTTCCACCAGCTCAGCACCAGATCACGGGATTCCCCGATGGTCTGCTGCGAGTTGTCCAGTTCGATCGCGTCCGCGGCGGCCTGCAGCGGGGAGGCGCTGCGACCCTTGTCGCGTGCGTCCCGCGCTTCAAGATCAGCGCGCAAGCTTTCGATATTAGCCGAAATGCCCTTGGAAATCAATTGCTTGTAGCGCCGCTCGGCCCGCGTGGCCGCACTCGCGGTCAGGAAGACTTTCAACGCCGCGGCGGGGAAGATCGCGGTGCCCATGTCGCGTCCGTCGGCAACCAGCCCGGGCAGGCGGCGGAAGTCGAGTTGCAACTGATGCAGCGCGCGGCGCACCGCCGGGTGGGCGCCGACCTGCGACGCCATCAGGCCGGTCGCCTCCTGGCGCAGATCGCCGGAGACGTCCTCGTCGTCGAGCAGCACGCGGCCGGATTCGAACTTCAGGTCCAGCGTCGGGACGATGGCCGCCACGGCCTCGCCGTCGTCCAGCGAGATGCCCCTGCGCGACGCCGCCAATCCGGTCACCCGGTACAGCGCGCCCGAGTCGAGCACGTCGTAGCCCAGGGCCTGGGCGACCTCGTCCGTCAGCGTGCCCTTGCCGGAGGCGGTCGGACCGTCGATGGTGATGACGGGGATGTCCTCGACGTTCGCGCGGACGACGCCGAACAGCGTCTCGAAGTAGTCCGGGAAGGTCTTGGCGACGCATTGCGGATCGAGGATGCGAACCGGCACGGCCGCGCCCTGTCGATCATCCTGCAGCCCGTTGAACGCGGCCAGCGAGAAACACATCGCCACGCGGTGATCGTCGTAGGTGTGGATGGCCGCCGGCTTCCAGGCCTTCAACGGGTGGACCCGCAACCAGTCGGGACCTTCCTCCACCTGCGCGCCGAGCTTGCCCAGTTCGGCGACCATCGCGGCGATGCGGTCCGTCTCCTTGACGCGCCAGGAAGCGATGTTGCGCAGCGTCGTCGGGCCGTCGGCGTAGAGCGCCATCACGGCCAGCGTCATCGCGGCGTCGGGGATGTGGTTGCAGTCGAGGTCCAGGGCCTTCGGCGGCCAGGCGCCGCGACGGACCTCGAGCCAGTTCGGACCGATCTCGACGCGCGCGCCCATCGCCTGGGCGGCCTCGACGAAGCGGACGTCGCCTTGTACCGAGGTGGAGCCGACGCCCTCGATGCGCAGCGGCGCATCGGTCGCCGCGATCGCGCCGAGCGCGACGAAGTAGGACGCCGAGGACGCGTCACCCTCGACGTGCACTTCGCCCGGTGAGCGGTAGCGGCTGCCGGCGGGAATGACGAAGCGCTGCCAGTCCTCGTCACGGCGGACCTGCACGCCGAAGCGCGCCAGCAGTTCAAGCGTGATGTGGACGTAGGGCTTGGAGATCAGCTCGCCGGTGACCTCGATGACGACGTCGTTCGCGGCCACGAGCGGCAGCGCCAGCAGCAGGGCGGTGAGGAACTGGCTGGACACGTCGCCGCGCACGCGCACCGGCGCGTCGAGCGTCAGCGTGGCCGGGCCGTTCAGGCGCAGCGGCGGATACCCTTCCTGGCCAAGGCAGTCGATCGGGCAGCCCAAGGCGCGCAGCGCATCGACGAGGTCGCCGATCGGACGCTCATGCATGCGGGGCACGCCGGAGAGCTCGAACGTGCCGCCCTGCGTCGCGGCCAGCAGCGCCAGCGCCGCCGTCAGCGGTCGCATGGCGGTGCCGGCGTTGCCGAGGAAGAGCTTGGCCTCCTTCGTGCGCAGCGTCCCGCCGATGCCGGTCACCGACAGCACGCCGTCGGCGCCGGTCTCGAGCCGGCAGCCGAGCTCGCGCAACGCGGCGAGCATGACCTTCGTGTCGTCCGAATCCAGCAGATCGTGGACGCGCGTCACGCCGTCGGACAGGCCGGCCAGCAGCAGCACGCGGTTCGAGATGCTCTTGGAGCCGGGCAGCGACACGGTGCCCGCGGCACCGCGCAGCGGGGGCAGGTCCAGGAAGGGGATCTTGTACATGGCGCTGTCGCGGCACGCGCGACGTGCCGGCGGAGAGGAGAAGGAGGTTTACTTGGACTTCGACGAGGACGGCGCGGGTGCGCCGAGCTGCCACTGCGCGCGACCCTCGGAGGCCTGGCGGATCATCGCCTCCAGCGCGTGGGGATCGCCCTCGCGGATGGCCTGTTCCATCTGGTCCAGCACTTCGCGGAAGCGTTGCGACTGCGTCAGCAGGTCCTGCTTGTTGGCCATCAGGATGTCGCGCCAGATGGTCGGATCGCTGGCGGCGATGCGGGTGAAGTCGCGGAAGCCGGAGCCGGCCAGGCTGAGGAAGTCGCGGCCCGACGGCTGCTTCTGCACCGAGCTGAAGTACGCGTAGGCCAGCAGGTGCGGCAGGTGGCTGACCGCGGCGAAAGCCTCGTCGTGGTGGTGCGGCGCCATCTTGAGCACCTGGCAGCCCAGCGCCGACCAGAGGTCCGTCGCCTTCTGCACCATCTCCGGCTTGGTCTGTTCCAGCGGCGTCAGGATGACCTGGCGACCCTGGTACAGCGCCGCGTCGGCATGCTGCACGCCGGCGCTCTCCTTGCCGGCGATCGGGTGCGCGGGCACGAAGCTGGAGAACTGCTTGCCCAGCGCGCGCTTGGCCGCGTCGACCACGTCGCTCTTGGTCGAGCCCACGTCCATCAGCAGCACATCGGCGCGCACCAGATGGCGGATCGCCTTGAGCGTCGACTCGGTGGCCGCCACCGGCACGGCGATCAGCACGATGTCCGAGCCGGACACGGCCAGCAGCGCCGATTCCGCGGCGATGTCGATCACGCCCATGCGACGGGCGGTCTCGGTCGTGGACGGGCTCTTGCTGTAGCCGACCACGCGGCGCACGAGGCCGGCTTTCTTCATGGCCAGCGCAAACGATCCGCCCATCAGGCCGCAACCGATCACGCCGAGTTGGTTGTACATCGCGAGAAACCTCTTTCGCTCAGGGCGTCAGCGTCAGGACTTCAGCGGGTAGGCGCCGATGACCTTGTAGAACGCGCACAGCTCCCGCAACTCCGCCAGTGCGGCCGCGACATGCGGCTGCGACGGATGACCGTCCAGGTCGATGTAGAAGTAGTACTCCCACTGACCGGTGCGGGCCGGGCGCGATTCCAGGCGTGTCATCGACACGCCATGCTTCTTCAAAGGAACCAGCAGATCATGCATCGCGCCGGGGCGGTTCGCCACGGAGACGATGAGGCTGGTGCAGTCCCGCCCCGTGGCCGGGGGGGTGGCCATGGTCTGCGGCAGGCAGATCACGGCGAAACGGGTCCGGTTGTACGCCTCGTCCTGCACCGCGTGCGCGGTGATGTGCAGGCCGAAGAGCGTCGCCGCGCGCTCGCTGGCGATCGCGGCGTAGGCCGGGTTTTCGGCGGCCAGGCGGGCGCCTTCGGCGTTGCTGGAGACGGCGCGGCGCTCGGCGTTGGGCAGGTGCTTGGACAGCCAGTTCTGGCACTGCGCCAGCGCCTGGGGGTGGGCCAGCACGGCTTCCACGCCCTGCAGCGTGTTCTCCTTGCGCAGCAGGTTGTGGCGGATCAGCAGGCTGACCTCGCCGACCACGTGCGTGGGCGTGTGCAGGAACAGGTCGAGCGAGCGCGTCACCACGCCCTCGGTCATGTTCTCGACGCCGACGACGCCGTACTGCGCGCTGCCGGAGGCGGTCGCGTGGAAGACCTCGTCGAAGCTGTTGCAGTAGATGAGGTCGGCGGCGCCGCCGAAGTACTCGATCGCGGCCTGCTCGCAGAAGGTGCCGAACGGCCCCAGCACGGCGACGCGCTGCGGCGACTCCAGCGCCAGGCAGGCGGACATGATCTCGCGCCAGATCGCGGCGACGTGCTCGCCCTTGAGCGGGCCGGGATTGGCGCCCCTGATCTTGGCGATGACCTGCGCGACGCGGTCGGGGCGGAAGAAGGGCGTGCCGTCGCGGCGCTTGATCTCGCCGACCTGTTCGGCGACATGGGCGCGCTGGTTCAGCAGCGTCAGCAGCTGCGAGTCGAGCGCGTCGATCTGGTCGCGCAGCGCGAGCAGTTCCGGGTCGGCCACCGGCGCCGGAGGCACGGGGGGGCCGGCCGGCTCGAGCGGCTCAGGCGGCGTGGAAGGGGTCGGCGTGTCAGCCATGTCGGGTCTCGAAATCCTTGAGGTGGCTTACCAGGGCTTGAACGCCCTCCAGCGGCATCGCGTTGTAGATCGATGCCCGCATGCCGCCCACCGACTTGTGGCCTTTGAGTTGCAGCAGTCCGCGTTCCCTGGCGCCGGCCAGGAAGGCGTCGTTCAGACGCTCGTCGCGGAGGAAGAACGGAACGTTCATCCGCGAGCGGCAACGCGCCGCCACGCGGTTTTCATACAGCGAAGAGCCGTCCAGTGCCTGATAGAGCAGGGCGGCCTTGTCGATGTTGCGCTGCTCGATCGCCGCGAGGCCGGTCTTGCCGCCGTACTCGAAGCGCTTGAGCCATTGGAAGACCAGACCGGCGACGTAGATGCCGAAGGTCGGCGGCGTGTTGTACATCGACTCGGCCTCGGCCACGATCTTGTAGTCGAACGCGGACGGGCAGATCGGCAGCGCATGGCCCAGCAGGTCCTCGCGGACGATGACCAGCGTCAGGCCGGCCGGGCCGATGTTCTTCTGCGCGCCGGCGAAGGCGATGCCGACCTTGGACCAGTCGACCGGGCGCGAGGCCACGTGCGACGAGAAGTCGATCGCCAGCGGCGCGTCGCAGCCCAGCGCGCGGAGGTCGGGCAAGGCCTGGAATTCGATGCCGTCGATCGTCTCGTTGGTGCAGACGTGGACGTAGGCGGCGTCCTTGCGCAGTTGCCAGGTCGACGGATCGGGGATATCGAGGTAACGACCGCCGGCGGCGTCCAGTTCGGCGGCGTTCGCGGCGATCTTCACGTCGGCATAGCGCCTGGCTTCGCCGGCGCTCTTCTTCGACCACGAGCCGGTGACGACGACGTCGACCGCGCCGCCGCGCGACAGGTTCAGCGGCAGGATGGCGTTCTCGCCCAGGCCGCCGCCCTGCATGAACAGGATGCGGAAGTTCGCCGGGACCTGCAGCAGCTCGCGCAGATCGGCCTCGGCGGCTTCGTAGATCGAGAGGAATTCGCGGCCGCGATGGCTCATCTCCATGACGCTCATGCCGGAGCCGTGCCAGTCGAGCATCTCCTCGGCGACCAGGCTCAGGACCTCTTGAGGGAGGGCGGCGGGACCGGCGGAGAAGTTGAACGGGCGGACAGCTTGCATGGAGGCGCGGAGGGAGGACGCGGATGTCAGTGGCGATGACGGCGCGATCGGGATGCGATCGAGCGGTCCGACGAGGGGCGGGCCCCTCGTCGGAGGGCGATGCCCGATTACTTCTTCGGTGTCGTCGCGGGCTTGTTGGTGTTCAGCTTCGGTGCCGAGGCCGCGCCCGAGGGCGGCGGACCGGCTTCCAGGCCGAGCTGCTTGGCGATGTTCTGCTGCAGCGCGGTGAACTTCTCGTCGAGCTGCTTGCCGTTGTCGTCGATCAGCTTCTTCGTGTAGAGGCTCTGCAGTTCCTGCGAGGACTCGGCGAATTTCTTGCTCACCGGGGATTGCAGCCAGGCCAGCAGCTGCTTGAGTTCGTCCTCGGTGAACTTCTCGTCCAGCGCGACGCCCATCGTCGACGGGGCCAGCTTGATGCCCTTGTCGACCAGCGGCTTGGCGTTGTCTTCGAGGAACTTGCGCAGGTCGGCGTCGATCTGCTTGGCGGTGGCTTCGCGCTTGGCTTCCGGCACGTTGCGCAGTGCGGGCGCGGCCTTGGCGGCGAGTTCATTGACCGGACGGCTCAGCACGCCCATGGTCAGCGCCTCGATCGCGGGCCGCTGGATTTCCAGGACCTTCGCGATGACGTCCTTCTTGGACTGCGGGCTGTCAGCCTTCTGCGCGAAGACGACGGGGCTCGCCAGCAGCGAGGCGGCGATGGCGCCGGCTTGGATGGACTTCAGCAACAAGGTCATTCCTTCACGTCGGGGGTGGAGTCGCCTGCGTCGCCCGTGGCGTCGCCGGCATCGGAACCGTCGGCGCCGGTGGCGTCCGCATCGGTCGATTCTGTCGATTCAACCGCATCGTTTTCCACGATGCGCTGCAGGCCCGAGAGCTTCGCGCCCTCGTCCAACGAGATCAGGGTCACGCCCTGCGTGGCACGGCCCAGTTCGCGGATCTCGGCAACCCGCGTGCGCACCAGCACGCCGGTGTCCGTGATCAGCATGATCTCGTCCTCGGGGCGGACCAGCGTGGCGGCCACGACCTTGCCGTTGCGCTCGCTCTGCTGGATCGCGATCATGCCCTTCGTGCCGCGGCCATGACGCGTGTATTCCGCGATGTTGGTGCGCTTGCCGTACCCGTTCTCGGTCGCGGTCAGCACGCTCTGCGTCTCGTCCTCGGCCACCAGCATGGCGATCAGGCGCTGGTCGGGCTCAAGCATCATGCCGCGCACGCCGCGGGCCTGACGGCCCATCGGGCGGACGTCGTCCTCGTCGAAGCGCACCGCCTTGCCGCCGTCGGAGAACAGCATCACGTCATGCTGGCCGTCGGTCAGCGCGGCGCCGATCAGGTAGTCGCCCTCGTCCAGGTCGACGGAGATGATGCCGGCCTTGCGCGGGTTGCTGAAGTCCTTCAGCGAGGTCTTCTTGACCGTGCCCAGCGCGGTGGCGAAGAAGATGAAGTGGTCTTCGGGGAAGGTGCGGAACTCGCCGGTCAGCGGCAGGATGACGTTGATCTTCTCTTCCGGCTGCAGCGGGAACATGTTGACGATCGGCTTGCCGCGCGCGTTGCGGGAGCCTTGCGGCACTTCCCAGACCTTGAGCCAGTACACGCGGCCGCGGTTGCTGAAGCACAGCATCCAGTCGTGCGTGTTGGCGATGAAGAGCTGGTCGATCCAGTCGTCGTCCTTCGTGGCGGTGGCCTGCTTGCCGCGGCCGCCGCGGCGTTGCGCGCGGTACTCGCTCAGCGCCTGGCTCTTGATGTAGCCGGTGTGGGAGAGCGTCACCACCATGTCGGTCGGCGTGATCAGGTCCTCGGTGCCGAGTTCCTGCGCGTTGTGCTCGATCACGCTGCGGCGCGCGCCCAGCTTGGTCTGGCCGAATTCCTGGCGGACCGAGGCCAGCTCGTCGCCGATGATCGTCGTCACGCGGGCGGGCGTGGCCAGGATGTCGAGCAGGTCGGCGATCTGGGCCATCACGTCGCGGTACTCGCCGACGATCTTGTCCTGCTCCAGCCCGGTCAGGCGTTGCAGGCGCATCTGCAGGATCTCGCCGGCCTGGTCGTCGGACAGCTTGTACAGGCCGTCCTCCTGCATGCCGTACTGCGCGGGCAGGCCCTCAGGACGGTAGGCGTTGCGGCCGCCGGCGGTCTCGCCCTCGGCGCGGGACAGCATCTCGCGCACCAGCGACGAGTCCCAGGCGCGGGCCATCAGCTCGGTCTTGGCGACCGGCGGGCTGGGGCTGCGCTTGATGATCTCGATGAAGTCGTCGATGTTGGCCAGCGCGACGGCCAGGCCTTCCAGCACGTGGCCGCGCTCGCGGGCCTTGCGCAGTTCGAAGACGGTGCGGCGGGTGACGACCTCGCGGCGGTGCTCCAGGAAGACCGTGATCAGGTCCTTCAGGTTGCACAGCTTGGGCTGACCGTCGATCAGCGCCACCATGTTCATGCCGAAGCTGTCCTGCAGCTGCGTCTGCTTGTACAGGTTGTTCAGGACGACTTCCGGGACCTCGCCGCGCTTGAGCTCGATCACCACGCGCATCCGTCCTTGTCGGACTCGTCCTGGATGTGGCTGATGCCCTCGATCTTCTTTTCCTGGACCAGCTCGGCGATGCGCTCGAGCAGGGTCTTCTTGTTCACCTGGTAGGGGATCTCGTCGACGATGATCGCCTGGCGCTGGCCGCGGTCGATGTCCTCGAAGTGCACCTTCGCGCGCATCACCACCTTGCCGCGGCCGGTGCGGTAGCCCTCGCGCACGCCGCTCAGGCCGTAGATGATCCCGGAGGTCGGGAAGTCCGGCGCCGGGATGATCTCCATCAGCTCGTCGATCGAGCAGTCCGGGTTCTTCAGCGCATGCAGGCAGGCGTCGACGGCCTCGTTGAGGTTGTGCGGCGGGATATTCGTCGCCATGCCGACCGCAATACCGGACGAACCGTTGATCAGCAGATTCGGCAGGCGGGCCGGCAATACCAGCGGTTCTTTCTCGCTGCCATCGTAGTTCGGACCGTAATCGACGGTTTCCTTGTCGATATCGGCCAGCATTTCATGGGCGATTTTCGACAGCCGGATTTCGGTGTATCGCATGGCGGCGGCGTTGTCGCCGTCGATCGAGCCGAAATTGCCCTGGCCGTCCACCAGCATGTGGCGCAGCGAGAAGTCCTGCGCCAGCCGCACGATGGTGTCGTACACGGCGCTGTCGCCGTGCGGGTGGTACTTACCGATGACGTCGCCGACGATACGGGCCGACTTCTTGTAGGGCCGGTTCCAGTCGTTGTTCAGCTCGTGCATCGCGAAGAGCACGCGCCGGTGCACCGGTTTGAGGCCGTCGCGGGCGTCGGGCAGCGCGCGGCCGACGATCACGCTCATCGCGTAGTCGAGGTAGGAGCGGCGCATCTCCTCCTCGAGGCTGATCGGCAGGGTTTCCTTGGCGAACTGGGTCATGCGCGTGTGCCGCGCACGGAAGTGCACGGCCTCTGGAGAGATCGGAAGACGATGATTCTAATTGCGCCCGCTTGTCGTGCTTCTGCAACAGGTTCATGAACGGAAGTCGCCACTGCCGTGAGAATGCAGACGTCCTGTTGCCCTATGGCACAATCGGTTCGTCCCTAGGAGAAACCCTTGGTCGGGGAGACTCCTGAGGTTTTAGTTCCGACATTGGACGTTTCGCAGGGCAACTGCGGCTTTCCTTGAGAGGAGAATCATGAAGAAATTGAACCGCGTGGCAGCGCTCTTCGCTGTCGCCGCCGTCGCCACCTCGGGCGCTATGGCCCAAACCGTGGATAACTGGCGCGCAACGGATGGCACCGTTTGGAAGAACGGCACCAACGAGCTGTGCTGGCGCGATGCTTTCTGGACCCCGGCTACCGCTGCCAAGGACTGCGACGGCGCGCTGAAGCCGGTGGTCGCTCAGGCTCCGGCCGCAGCGCCCGCTCCGGCTCCTGCCGCGGCGCCGTCCGCTCCGGCGCCGGTGCCGGTCCCGGTGGCACCGACCAGCGAAAAGGTCACCTACGCCGCTGACGCCTTCTTCGACTTCGACAAGTCGACGCTGAAGCCGGAAGCCAAGGCCAAGCTGGATGACCTGGTCTCCAAGACCGGTGGCATCAACCTGGAAGTGATCATTGCTGTCGGCCACACCGACGGCATCGGCTCTGACGCCTACAACCAGAAGCTGTCGGTTCAGCGTGCTGAATCGGTCAAGTCCTACCTGGTGTCGAAGGGTCTGGAAAAGAACCGCGTCTACACCGAAGGCAAGGGCAAGAAGCAGCCCATCGCCGACAACAAGACCGCGGAAGGCCGCGCCAAGAACCGCCGCGTCGAAATCGAAGTGGTCGGTACCCGCGCCGTCAAGTAAACGGTCCGAGGGCGACTTCGGTCGCCTCTCGACAAACCCCGCCAGCCGTCAGGCTCGCGGGGTTTTTTCATTACGGCGTCATGTCGTGGGTGTGCCCGGGAGGGTGCATGGCGTCGGCAATCTGCGCGATGTCGGGCAGTGGCGCCGCGCTGCTCGGCTACCATTGCGCCCATGGCGAATGTCGATGCAAAAGAGCTCGAGAAGTTCAGCGAGCTGGCCCACCGCTGGTGGGATACCGAAAGTGAATTCAAGCCGCTGCACCAGATCAATCCATTGAGATTGAACTGGATCGACGGGTTGTGCGGCCTGCAAGGCAAGACGGCGCTCGACGTCGGCTGCGGCGGCGGCATCCTGGCCGATGCGATGGCGCGCAAGGGAGCGAACGTCCTGGGCATCGACCTGGCGACGAAGTCGCTGCGCGTGGCCGAGTTGCACGCGATGGAGGCCGGCACGGAGAACGTCGCCTACCAGGAGATTGCGGTCGAGGACCTGGCGGCCCAACGCCCGGCCTCCTTCGATGTCGTGACCTGCATGGAAATGCTGGAGCACGTGCCGGATCCCGCGTCGGTCGTGACCGCGCTGGGGCAGCTGGTGAAGCCGGGCGGCTGGGTCTTCCTGTCGACCTTGAACCGCAACGCGAAGTCCTTTCTCTTTGCGATCGTCGGCGCCGAGTACGTGCTCCGCATGCTGCCCGCCGGCACGCACGAGTACGCGCGCTTCATCCGTCCGTCGGAGCTGGCGCAGATGTGCCGCGATGCCGGCCTGGAAGTGCAGGGCGCCAAGGGGCTGACCTTCAATCCGCTCACGCAGCGGTATGCGCTGAATGCGGATACCGACGTGAACTACCTGCTGGCCTGCCGCCGTCCCGCATGAGCACGGTGATGCTGAACTCGCCGGTCGGCATGCCGGCGCGCACGACCATCCGGACGGTGCTGTTCGATCTCGACGGCACGCTGGTGGACAGCGCGCCTGATCTGGCGGGCGCGACGAACGAGATGCTGATCGCGCGCGGCCTGCCCGAAGTGCCGTTCGAGCGACTGCGTCCGATGGTCGGCGCAGGTGCGCGCGGCATGATGGGCGTGGCGTTCGGCGTGTCCCCGATGGAGATGTCGTTCCCCGCGCTGCGCGACGAATTCTTCGATCGATATGAGCAGCGCCTGCTGCGCGCGACCTTTCCGTTCGACGGCGTCGCCGCGATGCTGCAGTCGCTGTCGGACGACGGCCTGAGCTGGGGCATCGTGACCAACAAGTCCGAGCGTTTCGCGTTGCCGTTGACGCGAGGGTTGGGTTGGGAGGCGCAAGCCGCGGCGGTCATCTGCGGCGACACGACGCCGCACAGCAAACCGCACCCCGAGCCGCTGCTCGAAGCGGCCAGACGTGCCGGCGTTGCGCCGCAGGAATGCATCTACGTCGGTGACGATGCGCGGGACATCCTGGCGGGTCGCGCGGCGGGCATGCAGACGGTGGCGGTGCGTTGGGGCTACCTGGGCGATGGCGAGCCCATCGAGGCCTGGGGTGCGGACGTGGTGCTGGACACGCCGGCGCAACTGATCGAGTGGCTCCGGGCGTCGCGCTGAGGGCGCGCCGATTGGCTCGGCGACACACGCCTGTCGAACTTCAGAAGCGTCTTTGAAAGACTCTTTGATGAACTTGTCGAGATCGGGCTCTTGAAGTCTGGGGCGGCAGGCATAATATGAGACTTCTCTCTCTGGGGCCGACCTGGTTTCGACGTGGGTACGGATTTGGAGTAGGGCATGCCGAGGGCCAGGCACCTCGTAAATCCATCTGGAACAAACCAACTGCGAACGATCAAACGTACGCTCTCGCGGCTTAAACCCCGCGGACCTCTCACCGGTTGGCCAATGGGCCGGGTGACGGGACGCAAGTCCTGACACAGAGAGGTTATACACATTGGCTGGCTGTCATTCGTGCACCTTGGGTGACGGCGAGATTTAGGGTGCTGGCCCGTCCGGTAGCGTGCTCCTGCGCGACCGGATAGGTGAGAACCAAATCAGAGAGCTAAGCATGTAGAACTGCCCGATGAAGGCTTGCGGACGCGGGTTCAATTCCCGCCGGCTCCACCATTTCAGACACCCAGCGCCAATGAACGACAGAGGCGCTGGGCTCGTCAAAACATCGGAAATTGGCGATGGTTGGCGTTCGGTTCGCACCGATTTCGCACCGAAAATCGCACCGATGTCCCTTCGATCGTCGCCCAGCCGGGAGGTTGCAGGCGCTCCCGACCTCTGACTTCGTCACCTTCCGAGGTGTGTGCGTCTGAACGCCCTCGCTGGCGGATGCCACCGACGCGGTCACCGGTGGTTGGGCGGATCAATCGCTGCGCATCAACTGGAGTGTCGTGCTCAGCATCTCAGCTGCAAAGTTTCGCGCTTCGGTGAGGCGGCGAGATTGAGCTTCGGCTCCCTGAAAATTGAGTTGAATGATTGCGCGGGTAAGGTCGCGTTCGATCCCACGAGTCCGGGCTTCCGCCTCAAACCAGGCACTCAACGCATGCTTCAGGGTTGGTTCCATAACCGGTGGGAGCAACCGACATGCCGGACAGGTAAGCTCGAATTCGCTATCTGCGCCGACGCACGGCGAGAACCTGGCTGAGCAGCTCCATCGCGGTCGGCTTGACCAGGCTGAAGTCGAAGAGCGTCGGCTCGTATGCGGTGTCATCTCCAGTGCGGCCAACCGTAGTCATGGCGACCAAGAGGGGGCAGCCGAATGGGCTCTTGCGGGCCGCCTCTGCGACTTCCATCGCACTGCCGCTGCGCAAATGGGGCTCCATCACCAATGCGTCGATCTGCTCTTGAGCAAGGATCGCAAGGGCTTCCTCGACGGTGGACGTCATCAGCGGGCGCCACCCTTCAATTGCAAGCCACGTCGCGACGGCTTCCGACGAATCCGGGAAGTCATCCAGGAGCAGGATCGTGGGGCGCGCTGCTTTTTGCACGGGGGAAATGCTACGCGAACAAATTCGTTCGCCAACATGGAAACGCTTACAGCGTTTGGCCGATACGCGGTTGATGGACTGTGGTCAAGAGAAGGGGGCCGCAGCCCCCAATGTTCATTCGCCCGTTGGCGATCCCTTTCCCTCGAGTCTGGGGCGCTGATAGTCGGCGGCGATGAACTTCCCGTAGATCCGAAACACCATCTCGACGTCCACATGGCCGAGCTGTTGGGCCACGTACCACGGGTTCTGACCCGCTGTCAGCATCGCGCTGGCGTAGGTGTGTCGTGCCTGATAGGGCGCGCGGTATCGGACGGCGGCGCGTCGAAGCAGCGGCTCCCACAGCGTCTTCCGGATCTGAGCATCCGATTCCCAAGCCGCGCCCGATCGTGGATTCAGGAACACATGGTCGCCAGCTTCGAACGAGAAGGCCTTCTGCTCGAGGAGCGCGGCGATCGCCTCGCCATTGAGATCCAGGTCGCGGATTCCTGCTGCGGTCTTGGGCGCCTTCTCGGTTCTGACGACCCAGTTGGTGTCGATGCGAGCCGTGCTCGCCGCCCAGTCGACCTTGGACCATCGCAGCGCGATCAGCTCGCCGGGGCGCAGACCGGAATTGAACCAGAAGCGAACCAGGGGGGCCTCGTCGGATCGAGCGTGCTTCAGAACGGTCGATCGCTCCGACGCGTCGAAGGGATCGACTTCATACTCGCTCGGCTTGGTCGTCTGGCGCAGGAGTTTGCTCAGGGCGACTCTGTCGAACGGATTGGACTCGATGAGTTCGCCATTGAGCGCGTCCTCGAAGACCGAGCGTAGCGGCGTGAGGAGGTTGCGGGCGGCCTTCGCGGTCAACCCCAATCCCGTGACCCACTCGCGCAGACAGCTTGGCGCCGAGGCCTCGGTGAGTGACAAGGGCCGCCAGAACTTCATACGCTCACCGGTGAGCGCCTTGCGGTAACCCTCGTAGGTGCTCGGCGAGAGCGTGCCGTTCTTGACCTGCAGCTCGTAGGTCTCGAGCTGGGCCGTGAGCAGCTTGTCCATGAGGATCTGACGTCCGCCCCGATCGAACTGTGCAGCGCGGCGGCTCTTGGGAAAGTAGTCGCTGTACACGAACGTTTCAATCGAGATGCGCCTGGTGATTTCCGCCCGAAGGCCCCCCGCCTTGTTCACCGCCGTCTGGGTGATCAGTTGCGGCTCCAGCAGTTCGCGGCACTCGACCCCGTGGATCGTGAAGGCGATTTGCAGCCGATCGCCTTGAGCCAGCTTGCGGAGCGTCACGCCGACCGGGAAGACCAGTCCACGTTTCTTGTCACCGGTCGCGCCCGTGGCGCTGCGGCCTATCGTTGGCTGCTTTCCACCCACTTGTTCACCTCCTCCGGGTTGATCCACAGATTGCCGTCAGGGCCGACGCGGCATTGCATGCCGTCGTGCCACTGACCCTTTCTTCGCCTCGCGTGCACGGCATCGCGGGTGTCGCCACTCAACGTGCAGTACTGGTCGAGCTTGATCCAGCGCAGCGGGCTCACGTACGCGCTGCTCGTTGTCGCTGAAGTCGTCATAGCTTCGATGCCTTCAAGATGCGGCCGGTCTTCGCATGGTCCTCCCGTAGACCCTGGCCAGGAATGGCGCCCGAGGCGAGCGCTCGTTGATAGGGGTCATCCGACGCCCGCATCGCCTCCACCCGCGCGCTCGCCTTCCGTGAGGCCATGGCGGCCTGGCGGCCAAGGGGTGACGACGCTGCGCTTGCAAGACGGCCCACGTAGTTGGGATCGAAGGCGTTCAATGCGCGGCCCTCCGGTAGACCTCGGCGCCAGCGACGTCATCCATGCGAGCAGCGCCCACACGCACGCGCTCGGCTAAGAAGTCGGCGCGGCCTTGAGCTTCGAGCGCCGCCGATGGGTGTGTCATCAGCAGATCGCTGGCTTCCTGCACCGCGGCCCAGATCGACTCCGCCAGGTCGGCACGCCAACGACAGTCGTTGACCGCGAGGTGGAGCACGTTGCGCAGGACCGAGTGTTGATGGCGAGCAGTCGGGCTGCCCTTCATCGCCTGCAGCGAGATCTCGGCGCCCATTCCGACGATCCAGACCAAGTGCGACAGAAGCCCCTTCGCCTGGTCGCCGTCTTGGGTAAGGAACAGCTCGATCCCGACGCTGCGGACATGGCAACGCATGGTGTTGCGCGCAACGGCATGTGCAACCGGGTTGTTCATCGGATTGCCGCGCGAGGGAGCGCGGCGCTTGTTGTTCTTGGACACGTTCTCTCCCTCTGGTCCCTTACGCCTGCGCCAGGCCGGCCCAGAGCCCGTCCAGCTCATCCTGAGCGGACTCGGCCATGCCCAGCGTGGCGATCGCGCGCACGACGGCCAGCCGCTCCTCAGGCGACTTCGCGGTCTTGCGCGCCAGCTCGAGCTGGCCGAAGTCCTGCATCACCACCTCGGCGATCGTCTGGCCCGAAGCGGCCAGGCGGCCATAGACCTCGCTGTCGCTGATGTGGCCCGGCACCACGCTCCCACGCTTCGTGTCCGCCAGGTAGGCCAGCAGCGGGGCGAAGGCCGTCGAGGCGGTCTCCGTCGCTTCGAGGCCGTTCAGGATGACCTTCACCTTCTCGGAGGGCACGCCGATCTGCGACAGCGCGTCGATGGTGGCGATCGCGTCGCGGATCTGCTTGGCGCCCGGCATCACCGGCACCACGAAGGCGTCGAAAAGTTGGTGCGATCGCCGGGTCTGGGCCAGACGCTGCAGCCAGTCCTCGACGTTGCTCGCGCCGACGTCGACGACGACGCCGTTGTCGCTGATCGCGACGACGTCGAGCAGCTCGGTGAACTGGCGACCGCGCAGGGTGACGTCTTCCTTGCCGTCAGCGTTGATGCTCTCCACCGAGGCCAGCAGCGCGCCAGGGATGCGCGGCGCGAAGAGGTTGCGGGCCAAGGTGGTCTTGCCAGCGTTGCCGGAGTAGGAGAGCAGGACGACGTTTTTCATGTTGGTCAGGGCTTTCGATTGGTCTTGCTGGACAGCAGGCGCGTCACCAGCGGGTTGTGGATCTTGTTGAGGTACTCGTCGCCCACTGCCTGGGCGCGGTCCTTGAGGGTTGCGTCGGGCACGGGTCGTGGGTTGGCGCTTGGGTTCGTCGATGTCTTCCATGGCTGCGTGGCGGTTGCCTCTCCTTGCGTGTGCCTCTGCGGCTGGTCGCCGCGCGGTTGCCGGTTGGTCGCCGGCGTGGACGCCGGTTCGGATGCCAGGGCCTTGGTCACGGCCTGGCGGGACACCTGGATGCCTTGAGCGGCCAACCAGGTGCGGATCGCTTCATGCGTATAGCCAGCCTCGTAAAGGCGCTGCATCGCCTTCCTGTACGGTGCGAGCGGGCCGCGTTTGGCGGGCGGGTTGCTCGCCATCCAGTCGTCGAGGGACTTCTCGTTCATGGGTGGTCCTTCAGTCGTCGCGGTCAGCCGCGGCGGCGCGTTTGCGGTCCAAGAGCAGCGCCGCTCGGATCTGGGTGGGGTTGGGCTGGCGCACCTCCGTTTGAGCCTTGGCAGGCCTTCTCGCCGCGTTGGCGGCCCTCCTCGCCTCGGCTCCGGCTGCGATTCGCAGGACTCGCGAGATCAGTGCGTCCTGCATGGCCGCGTTGAACTTGGTCGGCCAATGGTCGCGCCCGGGGCGCATCCGGGTCCAGGCGGCTTGGAGCTGGTCTTCGCGGAGATCTGCGTGCGAGATGAACGCGAGGCTCATTGCTGGGCTCCCTTTGCGCTGTCCGGCGCCGTTGCCCGCGCTGTGTCGACCAGGGCGAAGGCCAGGGCCGCGCCGAAGGTCCGGTTCAGACGATCCGACTGCTCGGTCGCGATCCGGCGGCGCTCGAGCTCGAAGGACTGGCGGACGTCCGTGGCGTGCCACGGCGTGTAAGGCTTATTGAGCTGGGGTTTGACCATGGCGACCTCAGGCGGCGGGACGCACGCTCAGGCGCAACAAGTCGTCCCCCAGCAGGCGGGCGGCGATTTCAGCAGCGTTGCAACCGCAGCTCGTGACGATGACCAGGCGTCCACGCTGGCCTGAGGCCAGCAGATAGCGAGCGCGATAGCGGCGCACGCGATTGGTTCTGTTGCTCTGCATCTCTCCCGCCCTTTCAAGCCCTGGCGGCCTTGTTGCGCTCAAAGGTCCAGCAATGCACGGCGACAGAGCGGACGTCGCGTTGCTCATCGAGCTGGCCTCGGATGGCGCTGTTGACGTTCTTGATGTCCTTGAAGCGGTGCAGGCGGCTGGTCTTCAGCACTTTCTTCAGGTCGCCGATCGACGGCACCTGCTGATTGCGCTCGCGAGCGACCTGGATGAAGTGGTTCAGGTTGATCGCGATCTCTTCGTCTGGCTTGCGCGAGTGGTTCAGCGGCGCGCTGCCGCCGTCCAGGTACTCGTAGGCCTCCCAGAACTCCTGCACCAGCGGGTGGTCGCTGTTGATCGCCTGCTGGCGTTCCGTCGCCATGACCACGATCTGCTCCTGCAGCGCCTGGTGCTGCTCCTCGCTCAGCGGCACGACATGCAGCAGTGCGTCGGACAGTGCGAGTAGCTGCGCGTGGTTCTTGGCGATACGGGTGCTGCGCACCTGGGGGTGATCCAGTAGGGCAGCTTCGTGCTTAGGCGTGTTGACCGCGAGCGTCGTCAGGATCTGCTCCTCGCGCTGCGCTGCCAGCAGGATGAAGCCGCTGACTTCCTCGACAGGCATGCCTTCCAGCGCAGTCGCGTCCTGGCGGGTCTTCGGCGTCTGGCGTGACTTGTCGAAGGTCAGGTGGACGATCCGCTGCAGGATCGGGTCACTGGCGTTGACCTCGTTGTTCTGGCTGATGACGATCGCGCCCCGGAAGGGCGGCTCATACGTCTCGTTGCCGCCGGTCGCCATGCCGCGCGCTCGCACGGAGCGGCCATTGAAGGCGGTCTTCAGCTCATCCCAGTCGAAGGACTTCACGTGCGGGCCCTTCTCGCTGCCCAGGCGCTCTCGGTCGGACTCGATCAGCACGACAGGGAGGTTGCTCACCTGCGCGAAGTTCCGGGCGCGCGCAGCCAGCGAAGACTTGCTCGGGTCGAAACCTTCGTAATCGCGCCGGCCGCACAGCTTCCACAGGAACTCGATCAGCGTGGACTTGCCGGCGCCGGCCTCGCCGACGATCTCCAGGAACGGGAACGACTTCTGCGCGGCGCGAATCTGCTCGGCGAACAGGGCGCCCAGCCAGAAGGTGAGGGCGGCCAGGCCCTTGGCGCCGAAGCAGTTCCAGAGCAGGCCCAGCCAGTCGGCGTTGTAGTCGGCCAGGTCGCGGTTGATCGTGAGCTGGACGGACTGGTTGAGCGACTTCAGCGACAGGTTGCCCATGTCGAAGAAATCCTCGGCGTTGATCTCGTGCAGCCGACCGTCCTTGACGGCGGTGTCGCCCAAGACGAAGGCGCCGTGCTCCCGCGAGTAGCCGATGTAGTCGATCGTCTCGACGCGCTGGATGTTGTAGAGCTGGCGCTCCATCATCCGCTCGAGCATCTGGCTGGTGCCGGTGAAGACGGCGCCAGGCGCAAGATGCAGCAGCCGCTTCTTGAACTCCGCCGCCGCGCTGAGATGCGAGCTGGTGAAGGTGTTCTTCACCGCCGGCGCGTCGTGCGGGAAGTCGACCCGGAAGTAGTACCAGCTCTCGTCCGTGAGCGCGTTGCGCTGGTAGTACAGCGGTGAGGGCAGGCAGTTGGCGATCGGGCGGATGCTGTGGGACTTCTTCAGCGCCTCTTCGCGGATCTCGTCATCGCTCAGCCTTCCGTCGTTGCCGTCCTCCAGGGACCGCGAGGCGCGGTCGAAGGACTCCAGGTCCAGCTTGAACCAGTAGAGCCGCTTGCGGAACGAGACGTCGAACTCGGTCTTCTGTCCGCCGAAGTGGCGATAGATCAGCAGAGCCTTCTCGGCGGCGGTCTGCGCGATGAGGAGGGCGCCGAGGTGACGGTACTCCACGATGTCCTTCACCGCCAGGCGGTCGCGCAGATGAAGGTCGTTCCAGTCGACCTTCCCACGCTGGGGCTGCTCGATCTGTGCGGCGTAGCACTGCCAGCCCGCCTGGCGGGCCTTGTCGACCCACTTCGCGGTGTAGCCCTGGCCGGCCTTGTCGGAGTCCAGCGCCCAGACCAGCCGCACCTCGGGATGGCCCGCGACCGCGACGGCATTGCGCAGCTCCTCGAGCGCGCGCTCGGGGTAGTTGTTGCAGCTCAGCAGCGCCACGGCGTTGATGCCGTGATGACCCAGAGCGATCGCGTCGAAGATGCCCTCAACCAGCCACAGCTCGCCGGACTCCTCCGGCACAAAGTTGGGCGGGCACCACCAGGTGCCGTGATAGCTCATGCCTGGCTTGAACATGGCCTTCTTCTTGCCGAAGCGGGCCGTGCGGTCGATCAAACGTTCCCAGTGGCCCGTGCCGACGACGAAGCGCACGGTCGCGCTCCCGGCGCCCTTGCAGTTGTCGGCCTGGCGGTCGAAGTGGGTCTCTTCCGTGTACCAGCCCTTGATGAACGTGAGGTCGAAGCCGCGGGCCTGCGCCAGGTACATGTCCGCAGCGGCGTTCGGGTTCGTGGCCTTCAGCGGCTCGGCGCGCTTGCTCCAGTCCTCGAAGAGGAATGGATACAGATCTTTGACATGCGCTTCGAAGCCGCAGTTGTTAAGGCGCCCGCAGCGAACGATCCAGGGCCGGTCCTCTTTGACGTACAGCTCCTTCTTCTTGCAGGACGGGCACACGCCCTTGCGCAGCCAGCCGCCTGGTCGCGCTTGGAACTGGAACTCGTCCAGCTCACGTAGTACGTCGCCACGCAGCTCGTCGAGGCGTTTCTCCAGCTCGGCGTTCACGCGGCGTCCTTATCGGTGTGGACGGCGACGTTGAGGCGCAGGGAACCTTTCTGCAGATCGACGAAGCTCAGTCCCCCGACGAAGTCTTGACGAACGCACTCGGCGTAGCCAAGGACCAGCAGTTCGCGATACAGCAGGTTTGCGTCGTCCTTGCAGGCCATGTGCAGAGCGAGAGATCCTTTGTTGGGCAGCCAGGTGATCTGACCTGGCTGTGGCGCGATGCGCCGCTTCTCCAACTCAGGCAGGTCAACGTCCAGGAGGTCGAGGCTTTGGCGCATGCCGCGCAGTTCGCTGCAGCGCGCGTTGAAGGCGTTGGATGCGTCGACGACGGCACGGGAAAAGAGCGTCTGTCTCTTGGCGGTGTTCATGCGGAAAGACCTTTTGGGGTGAGCGCTGCCCGCGTTGCCTCCAAACAGGCATCGCTAGGCATGAATTCGTGGGGATCAGGGGTAGGGCTACCTACCCGGGCGCGCGTGGATCAGGGGCCGTGTGCGGCGCCTTCGAAGAGATCCAGGTTCCGCGCCGGCGCGTCCAGCTCACGGACAGGCGACACCGGAGCAACGTCGAGTTGCACGCTGAGCAGGCGCCGCTCGACATGCGGGCTGAGGGGGATGTTGACCTGAGGGTTGGGCATCGCGCTGGGTGACAGCGTGCGCATGACCTCCAGGCCGGCGACGTAGGTGTGGCCGCAAAGCACGTTCGTGCACTGGTAGGTCACCTCACGCATCGTCACCGTCATCTCGCGACTCTTCACTGCGCGGGCGCGGGAAGAGCAGTGCGGACACTTGATCGTCACTCTCATTTGCGTGCCCCCCTCGGCACTAGATACAGGGCTCTCCCTCGGCCCGTGATGCTGCGCACGGAACGGCGCAGCCTGCTCTTCAGCAGCCACTCGGCTGCTTGCTCCACCGTGTCGAGCCCTTGCTGCAGACGGACGCGTTCAAGCACGTCGCGGTCGGCTTCGTTGATGGCGATCTGCAGCTCGGGCATGGGTAGCTTTTCGTCAGACGTTGATGCGCTTCAGAAGGCCTGGCATCAGGCCGCGCCCGTCTCGACACTGGCGCTGCCTGCCAGCACTTGCTGAGCCTCGCGCAGCACCAGCTCGCGAACCATCGTGCTCGGCTGATCGCCCTGGTAGTTCGCAAGTGCTTCGATCAATGCGTACTCGTAGTCGTCCAGTCGCAGGGTGATGCGGTTGTCGCGGACGCGCTTCGGGTCTGGATACATGGGTGCCTTCGAAATGACAGAACAGGACCGATGAACAGAAGGGAGAGAGGAATTCAAGAAATGGACTTGCCGGCCTCGAAGGCCTTCAGGGCGAAGAGCACGAGCAGCCGGGCGAAGGCAGCGTCGGTACGCTGTTCCTTGTGCGCGCCGGCCTTCAGGCGCTTCAACTCGTCCTCGTACAGCCGCAACGAAACCGGGCTGCGCGTCAGCACGCCGGTCGGGGCTCGAGTCTTCTTTTCGGGCACTCGTTTCGTTGCAGTTTTGGGCATAGGTCCTTACGGGCTTCTGAGGAAACGGTGTGTATCCTCGCGATGCAAGTGGATGCACAAAATTATGGTCGAAATATTTCGACCTAGTCAATGAATTTGGAGGTCGTTTGGCTACCTTTGGGGATCGTTTGCGCGAGGAGCGCATCAGGGTGGGTCTGAATCAGATCGATTTCGGAGCGCTGGGAAGCGTCACGAAGTCGACGCAGATCAACTATGAGAAGGGCGAGCGCAGCCCCGATGCGGACTACCTCATGAAGCTCATCCCCCATGGCGTCGACGTCGTGTATTTGCTGACGGGGGAGCGTGCCCAGTTCGACGCCGCGAAGCTGACGCCAGATCAACTCAGGCTTATCAGCGACTTTGCAGGCCTGTCGTTGCAGGACCGCCAGGTTGCGCTTCGAGTGGTCAGGGCACTGGGGCAGGAGGTCGAATGACGACCTCGCCGAGCGGGCTTGTAAGCCGCCGAGCGCTTCCCCGCTAGCTGCTTGCTGCATCGCCATCCTCCACTCGGTAGGACCCGTCGGCGGTGGCACTGGTCTCCAGCTCGATCCGAGTCGTCAAACCGCCATCGCCTAGGCTGTGCGTGGTCTTCACGGCCAACCAGGACACGGCGTCGATGACCGGCTTGAAGCCGGCCACGGTCACCGGAGTCTGAGGTCCCAACTCGGGCCGACCGCGCGCCAGTGTCAGTTCCAACGTCGCAGCGCCACGTTGGATCCGCTGCCATTCGGCCTTCGCGCCTGCGAGCGCATCGGCCTGGTTGGCGTATGTGTCCCGCAGCCGCTTCGCGTTGCCGCTGAGGCCCACCAGGACACCGCGACGTTTTGCCCGCTTCGCGTCGTGCCAGTACGCTCGCACGCCGCTGTAGACCTCTCGTTCGGCGGAGTGAAAGCGATGGCTGTCGCCGGCGTCGCGCGAGATGGACTGCGGGCTCAAGGCCTGGCCCCGGCTGTCGCGCGTGCCATTGATGGGCACGAAGATCAGCGCCCCCTTCTTGACGGTCGACACGGCGTCGTAGCGCTTCGCCAGGCGTGAGATGAAGTTGAGGTCGCTCTCGTTGGTCTGATCGATGTGATCGACCACGGTGGCTGCCAGTCGCTTGTCGATACGAGGCGTGAGGCCGTGCTTTGCCGCGATCGATCCGACGATCGTGCCGAGGGTGTGCTGGTGCCAGCTCTTCTCGACGCGGACCTTGATCGTCTGCGCCATGTCCGCACTGCGGGCCCGGATCTGGAGCTGGTCCGGGGCGCCACTGTGCTCGACCTCGTCGACTACGAACGTGCCCTTGTCGACCAGCGCCTGGCCGGCCCACCCCAACTGCAGGGAGATCGTGGCCTTCTTTGTAGGGATCGCGAGTCTGCCGTCGGTGTCGTCGAGCACCAGGTCGAGCTGGTCGGCCTCGCCACCCCGGCACTCGGTCAGGCTGAGGCTGATCAGTCGAGGGTTGATCTTCACGGTGATGTCCGTGCCGTCGACGACCAGGCGGTAGTCCGGCGCCGGATAGCTGCTGCGGGTCACTCGCTGCCTTCCGTATCCGTTGGCGTGGCGTCACTGGCCGTGGCCTCGTCCACGCCCAGCTCGGCGCCGTCGTCCTCGTCGACGCGTGTCAGCAGGATCTGGAACTCGATGCGTCGGGCGCTGCCGTCCGCCATGAAGGCGGTGCGTGTCTCGTTCAGGCTCTCGATGACGAAAGCGCCGATGACCTCACCGTTGCCGGACACGAGCGGCCAGGCGCGGCCCGAGTCCGCCATCTCGCGCAACTGGTCCAGGCTCGCGATGTCGCCGGCGAATTCCGGCGCCACGATCCCGGACAGGTTGATCGTGTCCTCGCCCGGGCCGAGGAACTGGCGGGCAGGACGCGCGCCCACGCGGCTGTTGCTGGGATGGCGCCAGGCCGACTGGCGTTGCAGGTCCTGATAGGCGAGCGTTGGCAGGCTGAAGACGAATTGGCCGTAGCCCATCATCATGGTGCGGTCCCCTTAGCTGATGTCGCTGAGGCTGGAGCGGCGCGCCGCCAGCTTGGATCGTTCGCGCCGGTCCAGTTCGGCTGCGACGGCGCGCGCGATCGCGCGCTCGTCCATGCCGGGCGCGGCGTGGATGTGGATCTCGTACTTGTCGCCGGCAGACATCGGCGCCGCTGCGGCCGGCGCGGACAGCGGAACCCTCCGGTCCATCTGGACGGATGGCGCGGCAGACAACGGGCCCGCGCCAGGCGCGACGTTCATCGCAGCCGCAGGGATGGCAACCGTGGCGCCGACGGCCATCGCCATGACCGCACGCCGGACGCTGTCCTGCCGGTTTGCGACGCCGGCGGCGGCGCCGTTGGAGATCTCCTCGCCGGCGTCGATGAAGACACGGCTCGGGCTGCGGATGCCCAGCTTCTCCTTGAACCAGCCGATCGCGCCGTCTGCGGCGCCGCTGATGGCGTCTCGCACCATCGCCAGGCGGCTCGTGATGCCGCTGGCCAGGCCTCGGAGGATGTTCGCGCCGAACTCGCTGAACTTCTGCGGCAGGTCGAAGCCGAACCAGCGCATGACGCCGGCGAATGCCTGGTACAGGAGCCCCAGCGGCGACCAGTTCAGCAGCAGCGCGGAGACGCCGCCGATGCCGCCGGCGAACGCCTCGCGGATGTTGGTCCAGATACCGCCGAAGAACGCCTTGATGGGCTCCCAGTAGCGGATGAGCAGGAAGGCCGCCAGCGCGATCGCGGTGATCGCGAGGCCGATGGGCGTGGTCATCAGCGCGCGCCCGATCCAGAGGACCGCCTGGCCGGCGATGCGCAGCGCGCTGCCGATGCGCCCGATCACGGAGACGACGCTCACGCCGCTGAAGCTCAGCATCGCCATGCCGTAGCGAAGTAGCGCGAAGGGTCCGATCAACGAGGCGAGGGCGACCGTGACCGTGCCGCCGACGACTAGGAGCACGGACAGCGCTGCGGCGGCCTTCAGGATGAAGCTGACCAGGCCAGGGTGCGCAGCGGCGAATGCCGCCAGCTTGGAGGCCATGACCCCCAGCGTGGTCATGATGTCGACCAGGGCTGGCTTCAAGGCCTCTCCGAGCGTCGTCGTCAGTTCGAAGGCCCGGTTCTTCGCCATAACCCACTGCGCCGACGTCGTCTGGTTGCGGGCGTCAGCCTCCCGCCGCATGGAGCCCTTCGCCGCGGTGCCGCTCGCGAGTTCGCGCTGGCGCGCCAGCTCCTCGGGCTTGTCGACCAGCTTCGCCAGCGTGTCGGAATGCTCCAGTCCGACCAGTTCTACCATGACCCCGACGCGCTGGCTCTCTGGCAGCTTGCGGATGCCCGCGATGACCTTGTCGAAGGTGGCCGACGCGTCGGTCGCCATGCCCTGCTGGATGTCCTTGCTCTTGAGGCCGATCTCGTCGACGGCGGCCTGGAACATCTTCGTCCCCTTGGTGGCGGCGGCCAGCTTCTGCGTGATGGCGTTGATGGCCGTCGCTGCGGTCTCCGGGCGCTCGCCCAGCGTCAGCAGCGTGGAGGACAACGCGGCGGCGTCCTGCGCGCTCATCTTGACCGTTGAGACCACGCCCGAGATCCGGTTCAGGACGTTGATGATCTCGTCGCCCTTGGAGATCGCGTTGTCGTCGAGGTAGTTGATCGAGTCGGCCAGGCCTTCGATCTGCAGGATAGGAATCTTGAAGTTCTTGGCGACCTTGCCCATCTGCTCGGCGATCTCGCCAGGCACGGCGTCGAACGCCGTCGCCATCATCGCCGCCGTGCGCGTGAAGTCCTTGAGCTGCTCGGTCCCCACCTCCATCCGCGCGCCGGCGGTGACCATGTCGGCGATCTCGTTGGTCGCCAGCGGGATCTCCCGGCCGAGCTCGCGGATCTGCTGCCGGACTGCGGCGTAGATGGGCGTGAGCCTTCCGGCGTCATCGCGTGCGCCTTGCACCTGGCGCGCGATGCCCAGCATGTGGTCCTCGAAGGAGGCGAAGTCCCGCACGGCGATCGCGATCGGGGCACCGATCGCGGCCCCCGTTGCGCCCATGGCGACGCCGGCGCCGGTGAGCTTGCCCTGCAGGGCCTGAGCTTTGGACAGCGCCGCGCCGGCGGCGGCGCTGCGGCGCTGGCGCTCGGCCAGCTCGCGCAGCGCCGCCGTCTGCCGTTCGATGTTCTCGGTGGTCGACGCGATGCTCGAGCGCAGATCTCGCTCATGCGTGGCGAGGTCCCGGGTGCTGATGCCAGCGGCGCTGAGCCGGTCGCGCACGGCCTGAAGCTGCACGCTCTGGCGCTGATGTTGATCGGCCAGGTCGCGGGCGACCTGGCGCGCTGCGGCGAGCTGGCCCGTCATGGCCTTGGTCGGCGGACCTGCCTGGCTGAGTTCTCGGGCCAGCCGGGCGGCCTTCTCCCGGGCGTTCTCGAGCTTGGCGCTGGTGGCGTCCAGGCCGGTCCGCATTTCGCGGAACTCGCCGATCGCCTTCTGTTGGGTGCCCAGCTCCTTCAGGCGCTCGCGCGTCTCGCGCAGCGCCTTGGCGGTTGCAGTGCTGCCGGTCTTGATGCGCTGCAGTGGCGCCGTGGCGCGGTCGATTGCATGAAGGATCACCTGCAGGCGCAGGTCGCTCATTGCCATGGCGGCTCACTCGGACGGTTCATGCCGGGACCGCGCGCGCTCTCGCCAGTCCATCAGCTCGGGGATCGAGAGGCCGTCCAAGTCGGACGGCGCCCAGTGGAAGACGATGGCGAGGTCCGCCATCGCGTCCTCTACGCGGTCTGGTAGTCCAGCGCCTTCGCGGCTTTCGGAGACAAAAAAGCCGCGATCTCCGCCGAGAGCTGGAACAGGTCAGCCGGGTCGAGCCCGTCGATCTCAGGACGCGTCAGCGGAGGCACGGTGATGCGCGGCAGGACGGTCTGTGCCGCGCCGACGTCCATGCGCACCAGGTCGAAGAGGGACACGCCGCGCAGCTCGCCGGCGGTGGGCTTGCGCAGCTCGACCTCGGAGATATCCTGGCTGCCGCGCTTGATGGGTTGGTCGAGGGTGACGGTGGTGGTGGTCATGGTCGGTCAGGGAATCAGATGGACAGGGCAGCGCGGACTTCGGCCAGGCGGTCGATCCCGCCGATGTTCTCGATCATGTTGACGAAGTCGATCTCGATGAGCAGCTCGCCGTCGAGCGTGAGCTTGTAGTAGCTCAGGGCCGTCTTGATCTTGACCTCGGTGTTTTCGCCGGCCTTGGCCTTGCCTGGGTCGATCTCGGTGTGGCGGCCACGGACGACGACCTCCAGCGTCTGGGGGCGCTCCATGTCGTCAGCCTGCATGGCACCGTTGAAGCGCAGCAGCACGCCGTCGACCTTCAGCGTGCCGAACTGAGTGAAGACCTCGCGCAGGTAGCCCGCGGCGGTCCATTCCATCTCCATGCCTTCCATTCCGCCGTCGAGCTTGATGGGGCCGTTCATGCCGCCGCCGCGATAGTCCTCGGTCTTGCGGCTGAGTTTGGGCAGGTTCACTTCCGGGATCTCGCCCATGTAGCGGACGCCGTCGTTGAAGAGGATGAAGTTCTTGAGTCTGCGAGGCAGGGCCATGGCTTAGATCTGCAGGGGAAGAGGAGGGCGCCGCCGGCGTCCGCCGGCAGCGAGGTGGCGTCAGGCGTTGACGCGCGCGGCGAAGTCCGCGAAGTACTTGTCCGTGATGCGCTGGCGGAAGGTGAGGTCTTCCACCGGCGGGATCGGCGTGTAGTCGTAGTCGATGATCAGCTTGCCGGACTTGAGCGAGGAGGAGGAATTGGCCTCCTCGTCGTACCAGGCCTTGCCATCGAGGATGTAGCCGAAGTTCTTCAGCTCGCGGAACTTGGCGTTCACGCCTTCGAGGATGTCCTTGACCAGCGACGGGTGCAGCGGCTTGTCCACGGCCCAGAAGTGCGCCTCGGCGATCGAGTCGGCCAGGACCTGCGCGGTGCGCGTGGCGCTCTCGAAGGCGAACAGCGGGTCATCGCTGCAGGTGCGCGAACCCCAGAAGCGATAGCCCTGGGCGTTGATGAGCGCGGTGACCTCGTTCTCGTTGAGCAGGCCGGCGTCGGTCGCGGACTCCTGCAGGTCCCAGTAGATGTCGCGCGACAAGCCGGTCACACCGTTGATCGGCAGGTTGGACAGCGTCTTGTGCCAGCCGACCTCTTGGTCGATCTTGGCGCGCAGGCCCAGGGCGTAGGCCACCGGCGACATGCTCACCGTCGCGTTGGTCGTGGTGTCCCAGCGCGTGAACTCGGGGTGCAGCAGCATCAGCTCGCGCGCTCCGAAGTTGTCCCTGTAGGTGATCGCCTCGGCGATCGTCTCGGCGCCGGCGGTGCTGGCGTAGGCGAAGGCGCGCAGCTTCTGCGCGATCGCGACCAGCGCGGTCGTCACCTCCTCGGAGTCGTACTCGGGGACGCCGAGGATGCGCGGCTTCACGCCGAGCTGGGTCTGAGCCGCGAGCAGCGCCTTCATGCCCGTGTACTGGCCGGAGGGCAGCGTCGTGCCGATGATCTTGCTGACCTGGTCAGCGGCCTTCGCTTCAGCGGTCTCGCCGACGCCGTCGGCGACGCGCACGACGACGATGATGGGCGAGGTCTGCTGGCTGATGGCGTCGAGGGCCGCGGCGAGCGTGCCCTTCGTGCCTGCCTTGCCGATGGCGGAGTTGACGTTGGTGACCAGCGCGGGCTTGTCCAGCGGGAACGTCGCCGCGTCAGCGTCGGGGCCAGTGGCCACGAGACCGATGATGGCGGTGGAGATGGATCGGATCGGACGGACGCCCTCGTTGATCTCGATGACGCGTACGCCGTGGTGATAGGAGTCGATTGCCATGGGGCTCCTTGGGAAGAAGGGGGGAGCCCGCACCGGGACGAAACCCTGACGTGCTGGCGGCTCCGAGAAGGAGCCGCCAATGTGCGCGTGGCCTCGCACGAAGTCACTTGATGTGGGGTCTATCGGAAGTGTGCAAACCCCTTGTCAAAAATCTACTTGCCGGGATGGCGACGGCTGTGCTCAAAGCGGTGGCCCTTCTACCCGTGATGCACGCTAGTCACACAGGATGAAATGCAGAAAAAAGCGCGATCGCTGCTAATCGGGACACGATTGAATCGAGTACAGATCGCCCGAAGAGCTGATGACTGTTGAAATAGATCCGGACGAAACTCCATTACGGTCTATCACACCGATCGCCTCCAGACGTTCCGCAATACCTTCTGCCCGAATTTGCTTAGTCTCTATGCGGCAAGGGCCGCGCTTAGCGTCGCAGTTCGTCCGCTGGGAGGACATCATGGACTCGCTAACGCGTTGCAGTGCTGCCTGGAAGTCAGCGCCCAGCTTCTGGCGAAAGATCAGGCGACCGCATGCGCCCTCGGTGATCTTGTAGCGCTTGCTTATCGTGACCAACGGGAACGGCGGTATGCAGGCACCCCTGCGGGGCAACGTGTCGCAGTCGTAGTTGTACTCGAGGCGCTCCACAGTCCCCGGTAGCGTGTCGCAGATCTCCGCACTCCAATCTCTAAGGACGAACGCAACGGACGCTCCGCGTGATGGCGTGACGACGCTTTGACCTTGTTTATCCGGCACCGATTCCCGCCTCAGGACGAGAAGCCCTTCGTCTTCGACAGTTCCCGTGATCAAGGCTGTGCGAAATTTTTCGCCTCTGACGAAGTTATGGTGCTTCGGTTTTGGTGCTTCGAACGTGACGGCTGAGCAAGACGCCACCTTGACGGAGACCCACCGCGGACCCTCTGGACGAATGACATCGGCCCAAGCTGGCGAGTGGAGGAGCGTGCTCGCCAGCAGGGTGCAACAGACGGCATGAAGTGGTGATCGTGTTGATTTAAGGAGCTTGCCGCGAGCGCAGTTCTTGATTCCCATAGATTGCCTCGACATTCGATTGAAGGCGACTACAACGACTGCGAAGCATAGTCCGAACGGCGCCTTCGTCGGAACGTTGGCTGGCGGCTGTTCCTCTTTCATCCAGGCAGACGTTCAGAAGAGACCACCCGCAGTTGACGCATCCCAGTTCGTTATGACCAACTCGCCAGCTGTGGGGCGCTGCTCCACAGCGCGGCCATTTCCCACGGAATACCGGATCTCCAGCCCTTCCATCCAGAAGCCTTCGAAACAGCGCCGGATTTCGGGATGGTCGTTAATGCTGACCATGACTCTGCCCTTCGCGCTGCGCATGAGCTCGGCCATACGCTCGTAGTTGTCGAAAGTCCAGTCGGTACCGTAGCCCTCGGTCTCCCAATACGGAGGATCCGCATAAATGAAGGTGTGAGCGCGGTCATACCGCTGCATCACGTCGAGCCAGGGCAAGTTCTCGATGTACGTCCCGGCCAGGCGCAGATGGGCCGCGCTGAGCTGCTCCTCGATGCGACAGAGGTTGATGGCCGGCGCAGTCGTCGCGGTGCCAAAGCTCTGACCCGCGACACGGCCTCCGAAGGCATGGTGCTGCAAGTAGTAGAACCGTGCGGCGCGCTGGATGTCGGTGAGCGTCTCCGGGCGCGTGAGCTGCTGCCACTTGAAGACTTCGCGGCTGGAGAGGGCCCATTTGAACTGGCGGACGAACTCCTCGAGGTGGTGCTGGACGACCCGGTAGAGGTTTACCAGCTCGCCGTTGATGTCGTTGAGGACCTCGGTCTTCGCTGGCATCGGCCGGAGGAAGTAGAGCGCGGCCCCGCCGCAGAAGGCCTCGACGTAGCAGTCGTGCTGCGGGAAGAGGGGGATCAGGCGGTCTGCCAGGCGACGCTTGCCGCCGAGCCACGGAACGATGGGGGAGGGTTGATACATCGGAAGGAAAACGGGCGCCGCGAGGGCGCCCGACTACTGCTGGGAACGGGATGGACTAGAGGCCGCCGGTGCCGCACGCGAGGGCGATCAGGCCCCCGATGACGGTCGCTGCGGCGTCGACCAGGTCGGGCGTGTGTTTGGCGCGATGGTGGAGGTCGTAGGCTTCCTTGGCGCATGCAGCGATAACCACGACCGCGCAGGCCGCGATCGCGGCCTCGACGGCGGCGGCACCAAGGACCAGCACGACCCCGCGCGCGATCGCGAACAGCACGACGCCGGCAAAGGCATGCAGCGCTTTGTCATGGGGGATGAGCGTGGCGATGCTCACAACTCGACCACCTCGGGCTCATTGCCCTCGGCGCACCAGGTCTGGAAGGCCTGGTAATCGCCGTTGTTCTCATCGGCAGGAATGAAGGCGCCGTCCGTCTCGCGCTTGATGGACTCGATGCTGTCGTCGGGGTGCTTGAGGATCGTGTACATGGTCAGAGTTCCGCGTTGAGGGAGTAATCGAAGGCGTAGGCGCGACCGGCGGTGAAGAGGTTGAGGCCGATCATGCGAGGGGTGCCGTGCGCGGGCGCGCTGGCGCTGGTGAAGGTCACGTTCGCGCCGCCAGTCCAGTCGGAAACGGTGCCAGGGGCTCGACCGCCCGTCGCGGACTTCACGATCACAGTCGGGTTGGCACGCATGACCACCGGCGGCGTCGGCGTCATGGAGAAGCACCAGTTGTTGTTCGGCGAAACGCCGTAGGCGCCAGCGCCGCTCTGGTCAGATTGGGCGATCGTCTCGAATGCGTCCGTCTGGTAGTAGTAGCGCTGACACAGCGCCAGCTCCGTCGTGATCGGCCGGAACTCGAACGGCGTGTCTTCGTTGCCCTTCTCGAACTGGCAGCCGCTGAGCTGCCAGGTGCTGATCTGCTCGATGAGGTTGACGTCGCCTGGGGTGCGGAATGCCCGTCCGACTGCCCAGACGTTCTTGTTGTTGCTGATGAAGTTCGCGCCGCTGCCGAGGTTCCAGTCGAGGCGAACACCGACACCCGTGCCCGCGCGCTGCCAGGTGCCGGTCTTGGGTGCCGGCAGGGCGATGACCTTGCGCTCCCACGTGTTCGCGGCGTTGACCGTGTAGTTCGCGAGGTACTGGGTGTCGGTGGCCGTGGGGCCGGAGGACAGTGCCACCGTGTAGGTGCCAGGGACCGTCGATTTGACCCAGAAGGTGAGGCAGGTCGGCACCGCGTCATCCGTCCCGAACGCGAAGTCCGTGACGTTGGACGCCTCGATCAGCGTGGTCATCGTCCCGATCTTGTCGGCGGCGGGCGCCTCGGCGGTGGTGACGGCGACCTTGATCGAGTGGCTGAAGCCCGAGGGCGCGTCGCCGTAGACCTGCTGGAAGCTCACGATCCCGGTGGGCATCTGGCTCCAGTTCGAACGGAAGCGATCTGCCGCGAAGACGGAGACGCCGCCCGTGAAGCTCAGCGCCGCCTGGACGGCGCCGGCCTTGCGCTGGTCGATGCGCATGTCGCCGTTGATGATGCGGTTCTTGAAGGCTGCGGTGCGCAGGGACGCCTTCAACTTCAGGTCAGCGGTCGCCGCGGCGACCGCCGCGTCGATCTTCCCGATCTTGTTGACGACCTCGGTCGTGAGGGCGCCGGTCGAGGTGACCAGGTCGGCGACTTGCTGTTCCAAACTCATTTCAGGGCTCCGGAGAGGTAGGGTTTCAGGGTGATGCGCTGAAGGTCGACGACGGACCTTGCCAGCGTGGCGAACTCGCCGGCCATCGACAGATTGAGGTCGCCGCTCGCCTCGATGACGATCGAGCCGGCAGGGATGCCGGACAGCGCCAGGTCAAAGCCCAGCAGCAGGTCGGTGCCGGCGGCCTTGTAGGCCAGGGGCTTTTGCGGGTCGCTCCAGACGGCGAGGAAGGTGCCGTCGCTGAGCACGAAGCCCACCTCTCGGACCCAGAACTCGCTCGGGCCGTCTGCCTTCGCGGCGACGTGGAACTGGCGCGGCCCGACGACCTTGCCGCCAGCGATGGGGAACCGGGCTCGCTCGCTGCGGAGGCCGAGCTGGCTCTGCACTGGCGTGTAAGCCGCATCGCCCAGGGCGATTTGAGAGATCTTCCCGGAGAGACCGTCGCCGGTCAGCAGCAGTAGCGCCGCCAGGCCGACCTCCAGGGTGGTGGTCACGAGGGTGGTCATCAAGACTCCATGCTTGCGCGAACGATGGACACGACCCGTGCAGCGGTCGCGACGCGCAGGGGTTGGGACATGGGCGAGGGCTGCACCGGCAGGGCGTCGACGGCGGCGCGCGCGATCGCGGTGGTGGTCACCGCCGAGCCGAAGCGCACGCCACCGTCGAACCTGGCGCCGACGTTGAGCTGGTAATGGCTGCGCTCGTTCTTCACCGCGTCGACCATGCGGCGGATCCGGGCGTACAGCTCGAGGTTGATCAGGCCGTCATCGCCGGCGGTCGGGTTGTTGCCGGCCCAGACGGTGAGCGTGAACGTGTAGGGCGCGCCGCCGGTCTGCTGCCACTCCGCTAGGTCGATCGAGGCGCCGATCGCGTCCAGCACCCGCCGGATCGCGCCGGCGGTGCCCTTGCGCTGGTGGATCGCCACGGAGTCGCGCACGAGCGCGCGCCTGGCCTGCTCCGTGAGGGCCTCTTGCCAGCCATCCGTGGACGAGCCCCAAGCGAGCCAGGGAAGGAATGCCGCCGGGATCCTGCTGGAGTCGCCGAGGGTGCGCAGTGGGGCCGCATCAATGGCTGGCGCCGAGACCGCTGCGGCAGCGCGCTCCAGGCGTGTCGCGGAGGGCGGCAGCAGCGAGGGGATCGTGCCGAGGGTCATGCCTGGGCAGGCGTAACGGTCACGCCGGTGCAGTTCGGGTAGTGGCGCAGATCGCAGACGACGTCGACTGGCGGCTGGTCGAGCAGGACGCGGCGCACGCCGGGCGCTTGCAGGGCCGCGAACAGCACCGATCGGGGCATCAGGCCGCCGAGCTTGCGACCTGCCGCGATCGCGTCCTGCAGACGCTGGTTGGCGTTGGCGAGCACCACGGTGTGGTCCGGGCCGTCGTCGAACTCCAGCACGGCGTTGACCAGGTAGTCGGACGGCACGCCGCTGAGCACGCGGGGGGCGGTCCGTCAGCGGTCGCACTTCGTCCGCCGACAGCGCCGCCTGGGTCGTGCCCACGAGCTCATCGACGGGGATGGTGGCGGTCGACGTCGCCAGCACCGCCACGGTCACGTCACCGGGCAGCGGGTCGACCAGGCCGGCGGCGTAGCTGCAGGTCAGAACGATGGCGCCGGCGGGCAGCATCGCTCGGACTTCGGCGCCGACGTCGACCGCCTCGAAGGTGGGCGAGTCGATCGAGGCGTCGGAGATCTGCGCGTGGGCCGACAGGGCGTGGAAGTGGTACGCGCCGCGGCTTCCGGCAACGGTCAGGCCCTCCAGCGCCATCTGGCAGCGGTAGCGAAGCCGATCGTCGCTCTCGTACACCGCCTCGATGGGCGGAACGGCATCGGGGTCCGCCGGCGACAGCAGCAGCCGCGTGATGCCGTAGTCGGCGGCGCGGTTGTCCAGGTCCGTCTTCTGGGCGTAAGCCAGCAGCGAGGCCTTGGCGGCTTCGTTGACGCGCTGCCGCCAGAGCAGCTCTCGGTAGACGTTCTCCTCGAGGAGCTTGGTCAGGGGCTCGGACTCGAGGCTGAGGACCTGCGCCAGGTCGGCGCGCTGGTCATCGGGCATCAGCTCGAGGAAGGCGCTCTTGCGCGCGGCCAGCAGCGTCTCGAAGTCCAGGGCCTCGACGATGGCGGGGGCGGGTAGTTGGGCGAGGTCGATCACAGGGCGGCCCTAAGTTGAAGCGGGAGCACAAGCGCGAGGGCCTGTCGCTGGCCCTGCAGCGGCTGGTAGACGCCCTCCAGCTCGACAACGACCTGGCCGGGGCGATCGCCGTGCGACAGGCGGATCCGGCTGACCTTGAGGCGTGGCTCCCAGCGCATGAGCGCGCCGGCGGTCGCCGCGAAGATGCGCACGCGGGTGGCGCCGTTGTCCGGTTGATCGACCAGCTCGGGCAGCAGGCTCCCGTACGTGCGCCGCGCGATGCGGCTGCCGATGGGCGTGGTGAGGATGTCCGCCACGCTCTGGCGCAGGTGATCGACACCGTCGATCGCGCGGCCCGTTCGTTGGTTCAGGCCATTCATGCGACGGGCATCCCGGAGCGGTCCTCGCCTGTCCGCACCTTGTCGTGACTGTGCTGGGTCAGGCTGATGTTCTCGACGACGATGTCGGGCGATCCCTTCACGCCGGCGGGGCCGATTGTGAGCGACGCGGCGCCGACCTTGAGCGTGATGCTGGCGCCGGCCTCGATGACGATGGACTGGGCGGCCTTGATCGTCATGGAGCCGCCGGCGGAGGCAGCGACGCCGCCTTCCGCCTTCAGCGTCAGGTCGCCGCTGGCCGTGCTGGTGATGTTGCCCTCGGCGATCGCCACGATGTCGCCGACGCACTTGACCAGGTGGCGATGCGCGGAATGGTCGTACTCGAGGAGCGTTCCGTCGGGGTACAGCGTTGCTTCGGTGTTGGCCCGGTTGTCGTTGGCGGGGTGGTCGTCGCTGTAGAGGCCGACGAGCGCAAAGCCATTGGCAAGGTCACCGCCTGGCGAGAAGAGCAGGCACTGCTCACCGACCGACGGCGGGCTCCATTCGCGGACGACGCCGGCGCGGCGCGCGAATGCGCGAACCCAGGACGACAGCAGTCCGCCCGTGCGAACGCGGACGAGCGCTGCCTCGTGGTCGACCTGCTCGATGGTGCCGGCGCGCAGGAGGTTTTCGAGGCGGCGGATGACATCGCTGATGTCCGGAGAATCCATGCCGCTCATCTTGCCGACATGCCTCGCGCGAGGCACGTGCTGCGGGGTCTGCCCGCAGTGAGCAAGCCCCCGGGCGGACTACACGTTGTCGAGCAGCGCCGCACTCGCTCGTTGCAAGGCAGTCGAGTGAGGTCGCAGGAGTGCTGCAACGCTTGCTGCGGAGATATGACCTGGCGCTGCGTCAAGCAGCTCAAGAAGAGCGGCGATACCGTCGTCGGCCAAGCTGATCGCCAAGGCGATCTCCGCGACCGGTTGATTCACTGCGGCACCGATCTGACGAATGCCGTTCCCTGACGTTTTTCTTTGGATGTCCATACTGCTTTCCTCTAGCTGATGGCTCGAAGTCAGTGCACGCATGAACTGCCCTGAGATCGGGCCGAATGGCGCGCGACTTCCCAAGGGGCCGCTCTGGGGCGGTTGACGATGGGACGTACTGCGCGGGCGCCATTCTGGGAAGTTCCGCGCGCTCCGCTTAACGCGCTCTTAATGCCCCTCAGGGCCGATCAGAAGCCAGCATGCGCAGGATCCGATCGCGGATTCCTTCACGGTCGGTGGAGGTCAGCCCCAACAGTCGGCGCGCCGCGTACTGCACTTCCGGGACCGTCTGGGCGGACGCGATCGCGCAAACCGAGCTGGTGCACCGATGCGATCCGCGCCACGCGACCAGCGAAGCCGACGCTCGCCTCGTCGGGCGAGGCCTCGATGCGGAGGTGGGCCGCTGTTCTGATCTTCGCGAACATGGCACCTCGCCGGATCTTGCCCTTGCGATCGCGCAGCGTGGCCTTGCGCGCCTCGAATCGCGAGCCATCTGGGTTCAGCTGAGCGGCGATGCGCTGCTGCTGTTGGCGGCGCAAATCTCGGCGCCAGGTCGCGCGCCAGGCGCCGGCGTGCCGACGGGCTGACGTTGGCCAGCAGCGGCACCAGCCAGTCGTCCAGGGCGCGAAGATCCTCGGTCATGCCAGGTAGTCCCAGCTCGCGAGCAGCTCATCGCCGAGGAAGAACTCCCAGCGTTCGCCGACGGGCATCGCGCCGACATGCGCGGGCTCGCCGACGTGCCTGACGTCAAAGCCTGTCGTCCCCTCGCGCGGCTTGACCAGCACACGCTCGGTGAGGTCGACCTCGATGGAGAGGTCCACGGTCTTGGCGTTGAGGAACTCCACCTCGAAGCGCAGCGCCTTCTCCCGCAGCTCTGCGTTCTCGGCGATCTCGGACTGGTGGATGCGCAGCCAGGCCAGCAGCGGCACCATGACCGCGTCCGCGTGCTCCGCGTAATCCAGCAGGACCAGGTTGAGCGTGTAGCGGTACTCGAAGGACAGCATCCCGGCGGCGGTGCTCACCAGTTTGCCCTCCTTCACGAACAGGCTGAGCTTGTCGGGGTCGCGCTTGAGCGCCGGGACGGCCCTGGAGAGGTGATCGCGCAGGCTATTGGGCTTGAGCATGGGTGATCCCGTCGCGCAGCGCGTTCAGGTGCTGGCGGACGTCGTTGTAGCGGTCGATGCAGGCGTTGAGCTGGACGATGGCGGCATTGCCGTCGGCGGCGATGGCTGCAAGATCTTCAGCAGCCGCAGGCGCAAGTTCGGCTCGCGTTTCGTGCCCATCTCCGGCGGCAGCGGCGCGATCTCCGGCCAGGCCGGCGCCACAAGCCGCACCGGTGGTGGCGACGATAGGGACTGACAGCCGGACAGCGCCAGCGCGCAGGTCAGCCACCAGGCGGTCGTGTTGCTTTTTCTCATCGATCAGCGTCCGTTTCAGGGATTCGGTGGCGGCGGCGGAGCGGACCAGCAGCTCGGCCTCGCTGCGGCGGTAGCGCGCGTTGGCGGCTTGCATGGCGGCGATGTGTTGGGCGGAGACCTGGCGCTCGCGCAGCTCGGCGGCGAGCTGCTCCCGGGCGCCGCCCAGGGCCTGGCCCTGCAGCGAGCCCAGCCAGAATGCCAGGAGCGTGGCCACGAGGAGCAGGCCCGCGCCGTAGAGGCGCTTCATTGGGCCGCCATGCACTGTTGGTGCCGGCGCTGCTGGCGCGTCCACACTCCAGCGCAAGTCCGGTTCCCGGGCGTGGCGCAGTCGAACCGCCAACGAGTCGGCCGGCCGGCGGCGTCTCGTCGCGTGACCTCCCAGCCGTCGTGCGGTGTCGACGACGTCATGAACCGGTACTGCAGCAGCGCATCGCAGGCCTGGTCGTAGCGCAGGGCGCGCAGGTTCTCCACGATCGGCGAGGCGCACAGCGTAGGCATGCCGTACTGGTAGGCGAAGTCCAGGTACACATCGAACTCCGCCTGGTGCAGCGGCACGTCGACGCAGCGCCGAAAGCCGGCCTCCGCCGTCTGCATGTAGGCCAGCGAGCGCTGCAAGGCCTCGACGGGCGTCGTGCGATCGCCGAGCTTCACCGGCGTGCCGTCGAGCTGCCTGGTGCTGCCGAAGCCGTTCGTCGGGACGTCGCCCTTCACGGGCACCGTGGCGACCTCGGCATAGTTCTCGCTGACCGCCAGGTTCACCAGGGCCACAGCGCTGAGCGTGAGCGCCCCGATCGCGATGCGGGCACGGCTCACGATTCCACCTCGACGGCGCGCGTGCTGACCGGGCGGCCCGTGAGGCTGCGCATGCGGCGGCCCCATTCGGTTTCCTCGCGCCACCACTTGCGCAGCAAGTAGGCGGCCTGCAGAACGCCCAGGATCAGTGCGATCCACTGCGCCAGGGTGAGCGAGGTGATGAGCGCCCAGGCGCTGGTCGGCGTCGCGACGATGGCCTGCACGGCGATGTCCTTGAACTCCTGCTTGATGGTCACGGTCAGGTCCAGAGCTGCACCATGGGACGGGTGCTGGGTTGTGGAATGGGGAGGTCGACGAGCAAGCCGACCGGGAGCACCGGGCCGTGGTCGGCCAGGCCAGGGTTGAGAAGCAGCGTCTGGGCGACGACGCCCTCCGTGCGCCCGAGGTGGCGCCAGCACAGCGCGTCGACCGTGTCGCCCTGGAGCGTGCGCACGCGCATCAGATCAATTCCACCGTCGTCTGGCGCCGGCCATGGATGGCCGAGATCGCCCAGCGGCGATCACGCCGCAGGCCGTCGACGCGCAGCTCGAGCTTCTCAGCGGCCTTGTCGCCCGCGCCCGTGGTGTCGAAGTCCCGGTACAGCTCGATCAGGTCGGCCTGCACCGTCGCATAGACGGCGCGGCGGTAGCGCTGCAGCTGCACGCTCTCGCCGTCCAGCGTGGGCGCCGGGACTTCGGGCAGGCCGGTGTAGCCGGCAAAGGTCTGCGCTTCCTTGAACCCGGCCAGCTCGGCGTTGACGCTGGCGATCGCCCCCCAACGTCGCCTCGCGCAGTCGCTCGGACGTCACCGTGCCGTCGAACCGGCAAGCGGCGCGCAGATGCACCAGGTCCACGTCGGGGAACCAGCCGTCGTTCTTCAGCGAGGGCTCGTCGACGGCTGCGGGCAGGGGCGGGGTACCGAGGAAGCTCATGACAGGGGAGGACGAATAAGGTCGGCGGTGGTCGGGCGTCACGCGTCGAGACCGAGGTCCTTGGCGATCAGCCCGAGCCGCCGGGGTTCCGGGGTCCGGAAGCGGTCAGGCGCTCAGCTCGCCGGCGGTTTTCAGCCGGCGTTCCAGGCGCTCAATGTCTTTCTTGACGCCGACCTGGTCGAACAGCTCCAGGGCGCGGCGGCAGTGCTGCAGGGCGAGCTTGGCGGCGTCGACGGGGACGGTGCCCACGTCGACCTCGCTGGCGCCCGAGCGGCCCATGTACGCGTAGCCCAGCGCCTTGTGGACCTTGGCCCGCGCCTGATCGGGCGTGTCGGCATCCTGCGTGAGGTCGAGCACCGTCTGCATGTATTCGATGCACTCGGCCACGGTCAGCTTGCCGGCGAGTGCCGCGCCGCCGATCTCGTCGAGCAGCACCGTCGGCAGGTTGCGGTCGTACTGGTCGGGCATGGACAGACCGTGCTCAACGGCGTAACGGGCGACGTAGAGCGCGTCGCCGATTTGGCCGACGTCGATGAGCCAGACCAGGACCGTCATGAGCACCTGGTCCTGCGCGCCGCGGCCTTCCTCGACCGCCGCTTGGACCCAGTCCTTATAGACGGGAAGGAACGCGCGTTTGGCCTCGATCTTCCGTTCCAGCGACTGGATGCCCTTGAGCTGCCGGCGGTGCTCCACGAGCTGGGCCTGCATCAGCTCGTAGGCCTCGCCGACGACTTCGCCGCCGGCGGGCGACGAGGCGAAGGCCTGCGCGGCCAGCACGCGGGCACGGTGCGCCCGGGCAGGGCTCATGCGCGTGCTCACGCGCCCACCTCCTCGAGCTGGATGTTCTCCAGCAGCGCCGCCAGGCCGTGGTCCTCGACCACAAAGGCGTCGTTGGAGGATTCGTAGTTCTCGATGCGATCGCGCTTGGGGTTGTCCTCCAGCCGGCGGCGCCGGGCGCTCTCCTGCCAGTAGATCGACAGGTTGTCGAAGCGCGTGATCAGGAGGGCATTGGCCGGGAAGAAGGCACCGTCGCCGCCGGCAGGCCGCCCACGCGCCTCTGCGACAGCACGACGTCCGCAGCCAGGATCTCGGTGGGCGCCTTGTCGCTGTTCACGATGGGGAACAGCTTGTCGTGCATCAGGTCCCGACCCAGGATGGCGACCAGGCCCGGATCCTCCTGGAACCACGGATCCAGCAGCTGCCGAGCGTCGTAGACGGCGGCGTCCAGGTTCTCGTAGTCGGCGTCCTGGTCGCCACCGATCTTGATGGGTGCGTCCTTGCCCATGACGCGGGCCGGTGCATCGACACGCATGTGTTCGAGCCAGCCGATGTTGACGTCCTGCAGCAGCGGGTTGGCGACCGGGTCGGTATCCGCCGCGACCGAGGTGCCGTTGAACCCGATCATGATCCGGTCCAGCGCCTGGCGCTGCACGATCAGGTCGCGGATCATGTTCTGGAACTCCGGGAACTTGGCCCAGGCGTCCAGCTTGGCGTAGCCGACGTGCGTGTCGAAGTTGGTCTTCTCGCACTTGTAGCTGCGCGCGTCGACGCCTGTCAGGTCGCGCGTCTGGCGGTCCTTCTGGGTGGTGTTGGTGCGGCTCGCCACCGGGCCGGAAATGCCCAGGCCAAGCTTCTCGCCCTGCATCTCGGCCACGCCGATGATGTTGACGCGCTTGAGGAAGTCGGAGGTGTCCTGGATCTTCTTCTCCAGCGTCTGCTGGACGGACGGGGCCACGGCGAACGAGTGCGCCGCGCTGGCGACCGAGCTGAGGGCGGCGACGCGCGCCAGGTAGGAGTTGAAGGCGATACGGGTGTCGTTGCGCATGAGGGTCCTAGTTGCGATTCGGGGTGGTGGCGGCTGATCAGCAGTCGGTCTGCGCGCCGGCGTTGGGGTTGCTGCCAGTGGCCGGCGGGCGCTGCGTGTAGCCCGGCGCCGGGGTGGTGTCGAACCGGTCGACGGTCGCCTTGATCTGATCGAACTCGGCCTTCAGGGTCTTGAAGGCCTTCTCGGCGTCGTCGGCGCGGCGCTTCTGGCCGGCGAAGGCCTCGGCCTGGTCGGTCAGGTGTTCACCGATCTGCTCGAGCGCGTCGACGACCTCCCCGAAGCGGGCGTCGTCGCTCTTGCCCTTCGTCGTGAACGTCTTGACCAGGCTGCGCAGCCGCTCGCCGAACTTCTTCGTGTCCTCGCTGGTGGACTCGTCCTCGAAAACCAGCTCGGTCTCCACGGCCTCAGTGAACAGCGCGTCCGGGTGCGTCTTGCGGGCCGCGAAGGGGCTTGCCTTGGGGTTCTGCTGCGCGAAGCTCAGCATGTCGGTACCGAGGCTCGCCGGGTTGTCCGTGACCGCGACGCCCACCAGGTAGGCCTCGCCCGTGTCGGCGAACTTCGGATTGATCTCGATGCTGGTGAACAGCTTCTGACCAGCCTTGGTCAACGTGACCAGCTCGGGCAGGGGCGCGATCTCGGCGTACAGGCGCAGCTTGCCGTCTTCCTCCCTCGTCTCCGCCGACAGGATGTCGCCATAGGCGCGGAACGTGCTGTCGGGGTACACGCTGCGCAGGTGTTCCATGTTCACGCGCGCGGCGTAGGTCTTGGGGTTGTAGTTCTTCGCCGCCTGCACGAGCCACTCGCGCTGGATGGTGCGGCCGTCGGTCGTGGCGCCTTCGGTGGCGACGCGGAACTTGCGGGACTTGATGGTCATGATGAGCGTGACGGACAGGGCAGGTTGCTGGTGTCGTCATCGTCTTCGCTGGGGGCGGGGCTTTCAACGCGATACGGGTCTGTCGGCGACCGGTAACGCCGCCCAGAGGCCCCTATCCATCGCGTATGCGCGCGCGCGCCCATACCCTCGCTGCCCATGACTTCGCAAGCCGACGAAGCCCACCCGACCGTGCGCGAGAAGCCGGCCGAGGGCACCAACGCAGACAAGCGCCGCACCGCGCGGCACCTCTACTGGCAGGGGTGGCGCGTGTCGTCGATCGCCGAGTGGATCGAGGAGCCGCGCTCCACCGTGCAGGGCTGGAAGGACGCCGAGGCCTGGGACAAGGCGCAGCCCATCGAACGTGTCGAGGGGGCGCTGGAGACGCGCCTGGTGCAGCTGATCGCGAAAGACCAGAAAACCGGAGGCGACTTCAAGGAGATCGATCTGCTGGGCCGTCAGGTCGAGCGCCTGGCGCGCGTGCGCAAGTACGAGAAGACGGGCAAGGAGTCAGACCTCAACCCCAACATCGAGCGCCGCAACGAAGGGCCGAGAAGAAGCCCGAGCGCAACCACTTCCACGAGGAGGCCATCGAGAAGGTGCAGTCCGCCTTCAAGGACTCGCTCTTCGGCTACCAGAGGGTCTGGCTGCGGAACGGCCATCAGCGCACGCGCATGATCCTGAAGTCGCGCCAGATCGGCGCCACTTGGTACTTCGCGCGTGAGGCCTTGATGGACGCGATCGAGACCGGGCGCAACCAGGTCTTCCTGTCTGCGAGCAAGGCTCAGGCGCACATCTTCAAGCAGTACATCCTCCAGTTCGCCGCGGAGTCCTGCGGCGTCGAGCTGGCCGGCGATCCGATCGTGCTGTCCAACGGCGCGCACATCTACTTCCTCGGCACCAACGCGCGCACGGCCCAGGGCTACCACGGGAACTTCTACTTCGACGAGTTCTTCTGGACCCACCGCTTCGAGGAGCTGAATAAGGTCGCCTCGGGCATGGCGATGCACAAGCAGTGGCGCAAGACCTACTTCAGCACGCCCAGCTCGATTCAGCACGAGGCCTACCAGTACTGGAGCGGCGACAAGTTCAACAAGCGTCGCCCCAAGAACGACCGCTTGCCGTTCGACCTCAGCCACGATCGCCTGGCCGGCGGCGGCTTCACGGGCGAGGACAAGGTCTGGCGCAACATAGTCAACATCATCGATGCCGCCAACAGCGGCTGCGACCTGTTCGACATCGACGAGCTGCGCCTCGAGTACACGCCTGAGGAGTTCGAGAACCTGCTGATGTGCGGGTTCATCGACGACACCTACTCGGTGTTCCCGCTGCCGGAGCTGCAGCGCTGCATGGTCGATAGCTGGGAGGCATGGGACGACGTCAAGCCGTTCTCGCTTCGGCCCTTCGGTCACCGGCCCGTCTGGGTCGGCTACGACCCGTCCCACACCGGCGACACCGCCGGGTGCGTCGTCGTGGCGCCACCGGCCACCCCTCGCGGGAAGTTCCGCGTCCTCGAGCGTCACCAGTTCAAGGGCATGGACTTCGAGGCCCAGGCTGAGTCGATCCGCAAGATCACCGAGCGCTTCAACGTGCAGCACATCGGGATCGACACCACGGGCCTAGGGCAGGGGGTCTATCAGATCGTGCAGAAGTTCTTCCCAGCGGTGAAGGCGATCAACTACTCGCTGGAGACGAAGACGCGCTTGGTGCTCAAGGCCAAGAGCGTGATTGCGAAGGGCCGTATGGAATTCGACGCGGGCTGGGTCGACCTGGCGCACGCGTTTCTTGCCATCCGCCGCACCCTCACGGCAAGCGGTCGCAGCGTCACCTACGACGCGGGCCGCAGCGAAGAGACAGGGCATGCAGACTTGGCCTGGGCCTGCATGCACGCATTGGACAACGAGCCCCTGGAGGGCTTCACGCTGCAGAGCCGCAGCATCATGGAGATCTCGTGATGGAAACGATTGGAGCGAATGCGCCTCAGGGGCGACGCGAGCCTCGCGTCGAGGCGTTCACCTTTGGCGAGCCGGTGCCGGTGATGGATCACCGGGACCTACTCGACTACCTGGAGTGCGGCCTGGTGGGGAAGTGGTACGAGCCGCCGGTAAGCTGGGAGGGGCTTGCCAAGAGCTTCCGGGCAAGCACCCACCACAGCAGCAGCATCTACTTCAAGCGCAACGTCCTGGTGTCGACGTTCAAGCCGCACAAGCTGCTGAGCGCGGAGACCTTCGGTGCGCTGGTGCTGGACTTCTTGATCTTCGGCAATGCCTACCTGGAGCGTCCTCGATCGCTCACGGGGCGGGGGCTCGAGCTGCGGCATGCGCTCGCGAAGTACGTGCGCCGCGGTGAGGACCTGGAGACCTACCACTTCGTGCGGCGGTGGGGCGACGAGCACGAGTTTCAGAAGGGCTCCGTGTTCCACATGCGCGAGGCCGACATCAACCAGGAGGTGTATGGCCTACCCGAGTACCTCAGCTCGCTGCAGGCAGCTTGGCTGAACGAATCGGCGACGCTGTTCCGGCGCCGGTACTACAACAACGGCAGCCACGCCGGCTTCATCATGTATATCAGTGATCCCGCGCAGCAGCAGGAGGACATCGACGCGATCCGCCAAGCGCTGAAGGACAGCAAGGGGCCGGGGAATTTTCGCAATCTCTTCTTGTACTCACCGAACGGCAAGAAGGATGGCGTGCAACTCATTCCCGTCAGCGAGGTCGCGGCAAAGGATGAGTTCTTCAACATCAAGAACGTGAGCCGTGACGACGTTCTTGCGGCTGATCGGATCCCGCCTCAACTGCTCGGCATCGTGCCCAGCAACACGGGCGGCTTTGGTGCCGTACTCCCGGCGGCACAGGTGTTTGCGCGGAATGAGATCGAGCCACTACAGGCGCGATTCCGAGCGCTCAACGATTGGGTTGGAGAAGAAATATTAGATTTCGTCCGCTATGAGATGGAGCCACTCGGCGATTAGTGGCGGGGAAGCTGAAAGCTGAATTATGCTTTCTCGGAAAGGTATTTCTAATTGAATCGATTGCTAGTCGTTGATAATGTCTTGCAAGAGTTTTGATACTCTTTTTATGTATTCTGAAGTTTGATTTCCGTTCGAACCCGATCCACGGTAGGCGGAAACGGCTGCGACATTGCTGATTAAGGCGGCTGTGTTGTTTGCTATGGCAGACCCAGCTGCGTATCTCACGCCCCTGACTTGCGTGGAAAGAAACCTCGACGGGGATGAAAAGTATGGGATTCTCGTTGGCGTTAAACAGGACTGGCTCATAAACGTCGAATATGCCATGACGGTGTATGAGCAATTGACCTCTGTCAAGGGCGGGTTTCCACTCACAAAGATCTGTTGATCGTTGGCGTCGGGCCATCCGTGCGCAGATCCCGATTTGACGTATGCGTCAGTAATGTTGTGATCGCCGCCGATTAGGTGGCCGACCTCGTGTGCAAAGGAAAACTTGCTTTCGGGGCAATTGATAATGTCGACCGCCACTACCGCATAGGCAGTGGCCTGATTTGGTGGGGCATATGCAATGCCACAGGCAGTGACATTGGTTCCGGCCATGAGGACAACGATATCTGCACCTACAAAGTTTCGCCTTTCAATGACATCCCTACGGCTGGAGTAGTCTTTAAGTGCTACATCCAGTTTCGCGTTGGAATCTTCGTAAAAGGTTAGTAATGGAAATATTTCCACTAGTCGTAATTCTGCGGCGATTCCGCTATTGGATAATATTCTATTTGTGTTTGAAATATGGTTGTTGATTCCTGTGGTCAAACCTTGCTCGCCACCATAAAGAATGCGCGCAGTTGGGGACGTTACTACCATGATGTCTATAGTAGCAATGCTTGCTGTCGCAGCTAGCTGAATGGGTTTGCTGAGACTGGCGTCAACATCGGCGGGCCCTTGCGGTGTCTTGCCCTTGCTTCGTTGATATTCCTCCTCCATTTTTTGAAGAACGGGAGGGGGAGTCGGTGGTGTTGGGGGATCATCGCGTTTCTCAGATGCCCTGGGCATTTCGGAAACGATTGATACGCCTCTATCGGCCGTAGGTTCGATTCGATAGTCGACACCTTTGACTCTCACGTTGCCAGTCAACTTTCCGTCGGAAAGAATAAAGCTGGCGAAAATATCATTGTTGTTGGTCTGTCCCGTCCAAGCTACATGTGTTGGTAATCGCCTGAGTACGCCGTTTGGTACGGAAATTGACGTCCCATTTGGTAAGTCTATATTGACCTGCGTTTCCTCTAAGCGGCTCGCGTTTACCGCAACTGCAATTGATCTGCCTCCAGGTGCATTCATCTTCCTGCTTGCCAACGAATTCTCTAGAGATTTACTCCATTCCTTGGCGCTGGGGGACACTTGTTTTAGCAAAGGCGCGTTTGACTGCGTCCAGCCAGGCTGAGCTATTGCGAAAAGCGCAAGAATCAGGAAGTTTGTAATTAACTTGGCGAGAATCAGTGCTTGCTTATTCATGGCGTGCGCGTTTACAAGATTTGGCGTAGATGATGCTTCATTCTAACCAGCGTGAACTTCAATAATTCGGCACCAGCTCCCGCCATCTTTGGTGACATTGACGTTCACGGTTCGGCCCAGAGTGATGGCCATCATTAATACAGATACATATGATTTTAGCGCCGGATCGTTGCCGCTAACATAGGCAAACCCGCCCGCGCATGCCGCGCTTGCTGGGACGCCAAAAACGCGAAAGTGATAATTGTCAATTCCTGCCACATATGGACCTGTGGGATTGAAGACGCCGACCCAACCGTCGGCAACAGCCGCATGCTGAAAGCCGGCGAAAATAAATGCAGAGATAAGAATTTTTCGAAGCAATTTGTTCCCCTGAAAACATAGCTATTGGGTCGCTGTCAGCAAGTCGAGCGACGGCCTGCTAACACTCGGACGTTGCCAGCGCGGCTTAGAATTCTCACTCGGGTTAACCCTCTGCCGTAGCACGTCCCGTCAAGCGAACCGGAGTCGTTGGTCGATGCCTCGGGCTTTAGCCTTACGGCTCCCATCCCACGCCACCGTTTCCGGCGGAATTCGGGCCAAAGCGGCAACGGGAATGAAACCGCTCGGCGACCTCTCGGCAACCGACTGGCAACCAAGGGGAGAGGCGGTGTGTCGGGAGATGTGCCGCGATCCATCCAGAGCAGTGCTGACGGAGTCTCGAGTCGTCCTCTGGCGCCGAGTCCCATGTCCTGAGGCTCTCGAGGGCGTAGGGTGTCACAGTCGGCGCAGGTCTGGAGATACCACGGCCAGTCATCCCACGAGGCTCGGCCACCCGATGCAGTCACACAAGGAAAGGCCCTCGGCGCGCGGGCAAGAAGCTCAGGGCAGTTGCAACCGATGTAACCCGCCGGCGCGCGCTCGGGACCCCGCCCCGCCCGCGCGCTAAATGGGGCGCTTTCGACGGCACTGCCGGATGGGCGCCGCGCCAGGCGCAGTGCGGCCCGGCGCGGTCCAGATGCCCGTAGTCGCGGTGACGGGTTCTGCCGGAGTTTTGCGGTCGACGCCGGCCCGAGCCGTGGGCGGCAGAGATCCACGCGACGGCGCCCACCACGCGTCTCTCGGTGGCCTTCAGGGAAGCAGCTCGGGAACTCCCTAACCTTCCTAACCACCCCTGAAAAAGCGAGGTAAGTCGTTGTCCTGTATGCAATTTTCGGATTAGGGTGTGAACCTAATCAGACCTAACCACAAACCTAATAGTTCCGTAAGTGATTGATTTAAAAGGATAAATTTCCACACGAAAGTTAAGGTCCAACTTCCTAATCTGATTAGGTTGAGGTTAGAAAAAGGTTAGGGTTGATGTGTTTTACTAAGCTGTTGATTTGCATAGTGATTTCGGCACGTCGCCACTGCTGGTTAGGAAGATTAGGGAGTTCCCTACACCGTTACGATTTTGGAGAAGCGGCTTCCACGAGCCGCCGGCGGCCCCTACAGTCGTCTCATGGACGCTGAGAATTTTTGGGCTGATGTCGAGGTCGAGAAGACCGAGCAGGGGACCTTTGTCGCGGTCCTTGTGATGGGGATCGCCGAGGATCCCGACCAGGTCACGCGTGTGCCGCTCGCCGGCGAGCACGCGCTGCCCGACCTGGCCAGGAGCGCGGCGCTCGACGCGATCGCGGCTATGTCCCTCGAGGGTAATGCGGACTGCAACGACGCTGCAGCGCCGCCGGCGGATGCGTGACCTATGTGCAATCTGTACCGCATGTCGCCGAAGACCGATCTGGAGGTCTTCATCCGCCGCCACCTGGCGACGGTCTGGCTTCCTGACGACCTGGCGAAGCCCTTCGTTGGGCCGTTCGATCCTGGACTCTTCCTTCGCGCCGACGTCGACGGCGAGCTCGTTGGCGAAGTGGGCCAGTGGGGCCTGATCCGACCAGGCGCGCCTGCGCGCAAGGACATGATCCAGCCGAAGGCGATCCCGGGGAAGAAGCCGGGCGCGGCCAGGCCGAGGAGCACGAACAACGCGCGATTGGAGACCGTGGCGACGAGCCCTACCTTCCGAGCGGCGTGGGGAGAAGGGCGCCGCTGTCTGATCCCCGCGAGCTGGTACCAGGAGCCGAACTGGGAGACAGGGCGCAACGTGTGGTGGCAGCTCAAGCGAGCTGACGGCCAGCCATGGATGTTGGCTGGCATCTGGAACCACTGGACCGACCCGGGGACCGGCGAGATCGTGCCGTCGTACACCATGCTGACCTGCAACTGCGATGGGCACCCGCTGCTTGGTCGACTGCACAAGCCCGATTCGAAGCTCCCGATAGATCAGCAGGACAAGCGCGCTGTGGTCCACCTCGAGCCGGCGGACTGGTCGACCTGGTTGTCCGGATCCGTCGACCAGGCGCGAGATCTGATCCGTCCCGCGACCGCCGAGTTCTTCGACCAGGCCGACGCGATCGCAACAGACGATCTGCTCGCCGCGGTGAAGTAGATCTCGTCGCTGGCGTGCTCGAGATCACGCCGACGTCCAGCTCGTCGAGGCTGTGTTCACTGCACTGTGCATCCGCTGGATATACTGTATGTAAATACAGTATTTGCCATGTTGGTCCACGCGCTCCGCCTCCGGTTTCAAGGCGTCAAGTTGACGCCGGCGGAGCTGCGAGCTCAGACACCGCTGATGGGGCATCTGAACTTCAACCAGAGCTTCTATCAGGGCCGGGACGAGCGGGGCCTATGGGTGTGTACGCTGATGCCCGAGTTGGGCGAATGTGGATGGTCCGTGGAACTCTTCGATGCGCGCGTACTGCGAATCGAGACCCGAGGAATCCTAGTTGGTGGGGTCGAGGACACCTGGCTGCGCAAGAAGCGCACGAGCTACACGCAGGTGCTCTGGGCCTGGCCGGTGAGCGGCGAGAAAACGCGGGTCCGACCGCCTAGTGCGACCACGGAATCGATGAAGTTCATCGAGCAGCTCGCCGAACTGGTCTAAGGCGGCAGCCCGCTCTGCAGACATTGGTGACGGCCGCAGAAGGTGTCCATACGGCAGCGATGCACTCAGAGCAGCCAGACGAACACCGTTGGTAGCTGGTCGGAAAGCTGTGTCTCAAGTTTCGAGCTAACCAACAGACTCGCTTGAGGAGTGGCGTCGCGGTGGCTGCGTGCCTCGATAAGCTTTGCCCGCAAGTGATTTGGAACGCGTCTGCTCCCGGCGTGTCGTGACCCGCGAACATGCTCTATTCTCCGCGTGACCGCCCTCTGTACCTCGCGACGTGAGGGTGTGCGCGAATAAGGCCTTTGCACCACAAGGACAGCGGATGAATGACTCGACGTCGAAGCCGAAGCCCAGGCTCACCATAGGTGTCAAGAAGACAACTGGGGCCAAAAAGGCAGCACCCGCGCCCGCGGGCGCTATTAAGCCAGTCCTGTTGAAACCTTCGTATGTGGCGACCGATGCCGACTCGACTGGCGAGAAGCTGAAGACCAGTGAAGGCGACGGAGGCGTTGCGAGACCGTCCGCAAAAGTCACTTGGCAGGACCTGGAAGCAATCGTGCGGGCCGGTGCAGAGGCAAAGTTCGGCGCCCGAGCGAGAGCGGAGACCATTGCTGGCGTCAAGTGTGACTGCGTAATCGATCTACAAAACGGAAGCGTCGTCCTTATTGAAATTAGCAAGGAAAACAAGTTAGAGAAGCTGAGAACTGACCTCGCGAAGTTCAACAGCCTCCGGCCGCATTTCTTCGGGAAAGGAATATTTCCGAGATGCTATTTCATAACGCTTGATGAACCGACCGAGTCATTGATTGAGTCGGGCAAGGCGAATTTCGTTGATGTGCAGTCGATTCTGCAGTTCCTGAACTATCTCTTTGGAACGCTGACGTATAGCACCGTTCGCCAGACGAAGCCATTTGGGTCGGCTGTTGATATCTATTCTGGACAGCCGGATCAAACGAAGTACATCAAAGTTAATTATTTCGACGAGGCGGGAACTCCGTTTAGTACAGAAAGAATTGCGCAGGAACTCCTCAACAATAGGACAGTTGTATTAATTGGAGACTATGGCGCGGGCAAGAGCCGTTGCGTTAAAGAACTTTTCGAGTTGCTCCAATTGCAGCAGAAAGTGCATTACCGCCACACCGTCGCGATAAATCTCAGAGATAACTGGGGGTTGAAGCGGGCGTCTGAGATTATTACACGCCATTTCACTGATATTGGGTTGGAGAACCAGGTTCCCGATGCGCTCAAGATTTCGTATTCTCCGTCTGCGATCTATCTGCTTGACGGGTTTGATGAGATTGGCGCCCAAACCTGGAGTGATGATCCGACGAAGCTCGTCGCAATTAGAAGACAGTCGCTGGTTGGTGTGAAAGACCTCATTGACAAGGCGCGTGGCGGTGTCTTGGTGACCGGTAGAGAGCACTACTTCAACAATGATGCTGAGTTGCTTACTTGTTTGGGATTGGACAAGAAGAATCCGCTCTTCCTGCGATGCAACCAAGAACTTTCTGCAGCTCAGTTTGCAGAAATGATAGGACGAGAGTCCCCCGAATTTCCCGCTTGGATGCCAAAGAAGCCCCTTATAGCGAGCATTATCAGGGATATTGATGCACAAGTATTTGATCCAATAATCAAGACGGCCTCAGGGCAAATTGATTTCTGGAATCTTCTCATTGATACGTTCTGTGAGCGAGAGGCTAATATTAATGCCATCCTAGATCAGGCCATTATCAGGGAGCTGTACACGAAAATCGGAAGGCTTTCTAGAACCACTCAGACGGCGCTCGGGCCTATCTCAATCAAGCAGATCAACGATGCTTTTGAAGAGACGACTGGTAGGCCTCCCACAGATGAGTCAGCGATAATCTTGCAGCGCCTCCCTGGGTTGGGAAGAATCGGTGCGGAGAGCCTCGATAGGCAGTTCGTCGACAGCTTCATACTCGATGGATTAAAGGCTGAAGATTCAATCAGCTTGCTTGGGCATGTTGATGGAGACTGGCTGGATTCTGATTGGAAGAATCCTGTAGAGGACTTTGGAGCGTTCTACATCGCTACTCGACTGACGGCAAACAGGCAAATCGGAATGGCTTCGTCATTTGTGCAGCGAAATGTAGATAGGAAAAACAAGATAATTGTTTCTGACTTTCTTGCAGCGTTGTTCCGATTGAATGAGGGTGACATTGACCTTGGTGGATTGGTGTTCGAGGGCGGCAAGTTCTGTCACGTTGAACTCGGCGACTCGAAAGTTCGGAATGTGAGCATTCGGGATTCATCATTTGATTCATTAGACTTGACTGATGCGGAGCCAGTCGGCATCAAGATTTCCGAGTCTGTTATTACAAGAATGTCAGGAGTTGCCTCGTCGGAGCATTTGCCCGCTTGGATTGTTGATTGTCTGATAGAAGACTTTCAGAATCTCAAAACATTGGTTGCTATTCGCGAAGCCGGTCTGTCAGTGGCGCAGACTTTCCTATTATCGAGTCTGAGGAAACTATTTCTCCAACCTGGATCGGGACGGCGTGAGTCAAGCATGTACAAAGGTTATGGTGACTCGACCACCAAGCGAGTCTGCGAGAAGGTCATTGCACTGCTGGTAAAGGAGGGCTTCTGCAGCAAAGTGAAGGGAGCTTTCGAGGCACTGTATATCCCCGATAGAAGTTTCGGTGGGCGCGTCCGGGCAATCATGAGCCAGATGACAACGTCCAAAGATGACTTGTGGACGCAGGCTTCAAGAATCGAATAGGGCTAGGGCCGACGAGTCGGGCGAGCGGCAGCGATCCGCAACGGCACGTTGTTGACCCTTGCATACCAGCGGCCAAGGACGGCAACCAGTCTGCAGCGGAAGTTGGGGCCATGGATGGGGCAGCGGATTGCGAATTTGGCCGTGGCCTACGGGTGCCCTGCGGCGTTCAAGGTGCTGATCGATTAATTGACCAGATTCGGACCGCTTGATCGCTGTGAGCGAATCGCACCGATTTCGCACCGACGAGTTCAGGAGCCTGCCAAAGCAGCGTTGCACGCGGGTTCAATTCCCGCCGGCTCCACCATCTTCCTGAAAGGGCCCGGACGTTTCGTCCGGGCCCTTTTCATTTTGGGCGGCGAGGGCGGCAGCAGTGGCACGCCATCACGCCATCACGCCGCCGCGCGGGCTCAGCACGAGGCTGCCGTGCAGCGAGGGCAACGCGGCGCCGCGTTGCGCCTAACGCGCCACCGTCTTGCCCGACCGCGCCTTCACCCGCGGCGCCGGCAGGCCCAGCTGCGGCAGCTTCCGGCGCGAGTTCAGCACTGCGTCGATGTCCTCGTTCGCGCCGTCGATCAGCAGGACGATCGCGCGCTCGGCTTTCTGCGGCGAACGCGCGATCACCGCGTCGAGCACCGCGCGGTGCAGCGGCAGCGACGACGCCGGCCCGTCCGGGCGCAGGTTCGAGATCTCGAAGCTGGTGCGCAGCAATGCGTCCAGCGCCTTGCTCATCTGCGCGACCATGCGGTTGTGGCAGGCGCGCAGCAGGCCATGGTGAAAGCGCAGGTCGTGGGTGACGTAGTCGCCGCCTTCCTCCACCGACCGCACCATGCCGGCGTAGGCCGACTCGATCTCGGCAATGTCTTCCTCCGTGGCGCGCTCTGCGGCCAGGCGTACCGCGACCGGCTCGACGAGGCGGCGCAGCTCCTGCAGATCACGCAGGAAATCGCGCGACAGTCCGGCGCGGGACTGCCACCTCACGACGTCGGGGTCGAACCAGTTCCACAGGTCCTCGTTGAGCACCCGCGTGCCGACCTTCGGGCCGGTCACCAGCAGGCCCTTGGCAATCAGCGACTTGACCGCCTCGCGGATCACCGTACGGCTCACGCCGAGCTCTTCGCACAGCAGCGGTTCGGGTGGCAGCGAGCTCCCGACGGGATAGCGGCCCGTGACGATCGCCTCGCCGAGCAGATCGACGGTGCCGCCGTGTACGTTCTTGATCATCGCGAATGTGTGTTCAGAGCGTGGTGATCACGCTGCCGTCGCGACCGGCAAGCCTTTGGTCTGCTCTTCACGACCCCCTTGTCCGCAGTGTAGACCACGGTACCGCGCAGGCCGGGCGCGGTGCGGATGTGACGGCGAGCTCAGCCCAGGCGATGGCCGCTGGCCGAGTCGAACACATGCGCCTTGTCCACGTCGATGGCGAGGTGGAGCGTGTCGTCGGGCCGTGCGGCGGTGCGGCCGTGGATCACGGCGATGACTTGCGCGTCGCCGACCTGCAGCAGCAGCTCGGTCTCGGCGCCAGTGGCCTCGACGACGATGACCTTCGCCGCAATGCCCGAGCCCTCGGACGCCAGATGGATGTCGCCCGGGCGGATGCCGTAGTGCACGGCCTGCCCGTCGCTGCCGCCGATCTGCGGCGGCACCGGCCACCGCGTGCCGGCCGCCAGGACCTCGGTGGCGCCGCCGCTGCCGCGCAGCGTGCCGGGGAGAACGTTCATCGCCGGCGAGCCGATGAATTGCGCGACGAACAGGTTGTCGGGCCGGTCGTACAGATCGAGCGGCGTGCCGATCTGCTCGATGATGCCGTCGTGCATCACGACGATGCGGTCTGCCATCGTCATCGCCTCGATCTGGTCGTGCGTGACGTAGACGGTGGTGGTCCTGAGCCGCTGGTGCAGTGCCTTGATCTCGGCGCGCATCGCGACGCGCAGCTTGGCGTCGAGGTTGGACAGCGGCTCGTCGAACAGGAAGACCTTCGGGTCGCGCACGATCGCGCGCCCCATCGCGACGCGCTGACGCTGGCCGCCGGAGAGCTCGCGCGGGTGGCGGTCGAGCAGGGTGTCGAGGTTGAGGATCTTCGCGGCCCGGGCGACCCGCTCGTGGATGAGCGCCGCATCGGCCTTGCGCAGTTTCAGGCTAAACGCCATGTTCTCCCCGACCGTCATGTGCGGGTACAGCGCGTAGCTCTGGAACACCATCGCGATGTCGCGGTCCTTCGACTCGAGATCGTTGACGACCTTGCCGTCGATCGTGATCTCGCCGCCGGTGATGTCCTCCAGGCCCGCGAGCATGCGCAGCAGCGTCGACTTGCCGCAGCCCGACGGACCGACCAGCACGACGAACTCGCCCTCGGCGATGTCGACGCTGACGTCGTGCAGCACCTTGACCTTGTTGCCGTAGGTCTTCTCGATCTTGTGAAACCCCACCGTGGCCATGTCTCGTCCCCTCGTCGCTCTGTGGTTGTCGGCGGCGCTTCAGCTCTTCACGGCGCCGGCCGTCAGGCCGCTCACCATGTAGCGCTTGAAGGCGTAGTAGATCGCCGCCGGCGGCAGCGCATAGATCAGGCCGGTGGCCATCAGCAGCTCCCACGGCGAATCGTCGGCGGAGAGAAAGTTGCCGAGCGTGACCGCCAGCGTCACGCTCCTGTCGTTGGACAGCAGCAGGAAGGCGTACAGATATTCGTTCCACGCCAGCAGCAGCGCGTACGTGCCGACCGCGACCAGCGAGGGCACCATCAGCGGCAGGTAGACCAGGCGGAACAGCTGCAGCGGCGAGGCGCCGTCCATGCGCGCGGCTTCGTCGAGCTCCGGGGGCAGCTTGTCCGACGCCTGCTTGAGCACCCAGATGCAGTAGGGCGAGGCGATCGTCACCATCGCGAGGATCAGCGACCACTGGCTGTTTAGCAGCCCGTAGTTGCCCATGGTCTTGTACATCGGCACCGCGAGGAACGCGGCCGGGATGAAGTAGGTGAAGAGGGCGAGGTTCATCACCGTCCGCCCGCCGCGCACCTTGAGCCGGCTGATCGCGAACGCGGCCGAGGTGGCGACGAACAGCGTGATCGCCGCGACCGCCACCGCGATCAGCACCGAGTTGCCCAGCTGCAGCCAGAAGTGGTCGAGGTAGAAGTGCTTCTGTCCGAACACGTTCTCGAAGTTCTTGAGCGTCGGGTGATCGGGCCACAGCTTGCCGGTCGTGCCCTCGTCCTTGGGCGAGATCGCGAACAGCACGAGGTGGTAGACCGGGATGATCGTCCACAGCAGCACCGGGATGCCGATCAGCAGCAGCTTCGCTTCGGTGGTCACCGTCGTCCAGTTCAGCTTCCCGCCGCTCATTTGGACAACCTCTTCATCATGATGCAGACGAGCGGCAGCACGAGCGGCAGCGCCACGACGATCGACGCCATCGACAGATCGATCTGGTCGAGCCGCAGGTAGCGGATGCCCAGGGTCGCCAGGACATGCGTCATGTCGGCCGGGCCGCCGCCGGTCAGCAGGTAGACGCTGTTGAAGTCGCCCAGCGTCCAGATCATCGACAGGATCAGCGAGGTCACGTAGAGCGTGCGCATCGACGGCCAGGTGATGAAGCGGAACTTCTGCCAGCGGGTCGCGCCGTCGACCGACGCGGCCTCGTACTGCTCGGAAGGGATGGCCAGACGCCCGGCGATCAGGATCAGGGTCCAGAACGGCAGCGACTTCCAGATATGCATGAGCATCGAGAAACCGAGCGCCAGCGGCGGGTGGTTCAGCCAGTTCGGGCCGTCCCGCCCGGTGAGCTGGAAGATCAGCGTGTTGATCACGCCCCACTCGGGGTTGAGCATGAAGCGCACCGACAGGATCGTCGGGATCGACGGCAGCGCCCAGGGCAGGATGAAGACCAGCGACAGGATCCGGATCCACCAGCGCTCGGTCACGAAGAAGCCCGAGAGCATCATCGCCACCACCATCTTGATGTTGATCGCGACGATCAGGAACACCAGCGTGTTGAGCAGGCTGCGCAGGAAGATCGGATCGTCGAAGAGCTTTTCGTAGCTGGACGGATGGCGCGCCAGCCACATCCCGTAGCCCAGCGGATAGAGCACGAAGACCACGAAGACCAGGAGGTAGGGCAGCACGAGCATGCGCCCCCAGAACTGCCAGCGGTCTGGCGTTCGTCCCGGGCGCGTGCCCGCGCCGGCCGGATCGGCACTCATCGGGGCGCTCACATCGGCACTCATCTCGGCACTCATCTCGGCGCTCACATCGGCGCTCATCTCGGCGCCGCCACCGCCGCGATCGGCGCCGCGGTCGGCGTCGCGACCACCTTGATGCGCGCGATCATCTCGTCGACGGCCTGGTCGACCGGCACCTTCTCGTTGAGGACGCGGTTCATCGCCTTGGCCCAGACGTTCTCGTTGTTCAGCACCGTGAACTTGTAGTTCTTCGTGAACTCGAACGTGACCGTGCCGGCCATGAACTGATCGTGGACCGATTGGCGATGGGCGTCGGCCTTCCAGAATGCGCTCTGCTGCGCCGTCCTGGTGACCGGGAACCAGCGGCCCAGCGCGCCTTCGACATAGGGCGTCAGGTTCTGCTCTTCGAGCAGGAAGGCGACGAACTGCTTGGCCGCGGCCTTGTTCTTTGCCTCCTTGAACACCACGCCGGTCTTCACCGCCGCGCGGTACACCATCTTCGAGCCGTCGGGCTTGGCGGGGAACCCCGCGGTGCGGATCCGCTGCGTGTAGTTCTTCTTCGCCGTGGCGCGCTGCTCGTCGCTGAGCATGGCGTTGTTCATGTCGTCCAGCCACTTGGCGGCGATCGAGATCGTCGCGTTGTGCGTCATCACGGTCGTCCTGTTGTGGAACGCGACGTTGTTGTCCGGGTCCTTCCAGCTCGTGCTCGACGGCGGCGAGCATCCCTTGCTGTAGACCTGGGTGTAGTCGGTCATCGCGCGGATCAGCCCCTGGCGCACGGTCGGGTCGTCGATCAGCAGCTTGCCGCTGTCGTTGACGAGCTTGACGTTGTAGGCGTCCATGAAGGTCAGGAACGAGTAGAACGAGTCGCTCGAATCCACGCCCAGCGGCATGCCGATGCCGAACACGCGCGAACCGGTCTTGGCGCGGTACGCGGGTTGGACCCTGTCGCACCAGAAGCTCCAGAAGTCCTTCCAGACGGTCGGGATGTCCGACTCCTTGAAGCCTGCTTCGGCGAGCATGTCGACCCAGAACTCGATGTGCATCGTCTGCTGCTTGATCGGGAACGCGTAGTACGCGCGCTTCCTCTCCTGGTCGTTGTACAGGAACGTGGTCTCGACCGTGTTCGGCGCGAAGCGCGCGCGGATCGGGTCGATCACGCTGCTGATGTCCTCGAGCTTGCCGTCGAAGGCCCACTTGCCCGTGACCTGCAGGTCGAAGAGGTCGCCATAGGACACGTCCGGCGGGTTGCCGGAGTCGAGTGCGGACACGATCTTGGGGATCATGTCGTGCAGCGGGTACAGCGACAACTCGACCTTGATGTCCCTGTGCTTCTCCTCGAATTTCCTGATCGCGGCGAAGAGAGCGTCGTCCTCGGCCTTGTAGAAGCCCTTGACCCACCAGACGGTGAGCTTTTCCTGCGCGAAGACCGGACCGGTGGCAACGAGGCAGGCGCCGGCGAGCGCGACCGTCATCCATGTTCTGAGCTGCATGTGCTTGTCTCCTGTGGAAGGGCCCAATCTGTCGAGGTCTAGTAGTATCGTATGATGATTGGCTGAATCGGACTGCCGGGAAATACCCGGATGGCGGCGCCGATCGGACCGCCTCAGGCGGTGCCGGCCGCCCGCGCGACCGCCCGGGGATCGACCCCGAGCTGGCGTGCGCTCTCGAGGATCTGCCCCCACGTCGTCGCATCGACCGGTACGCCGTCGCGCAGCCGGCGCACGCGCGATTCGCGTTCGGGCTCGCCGGCCAGCCGGATCTTGTCGACGCCTTCACGCGGCGGCGACGCGAGCGCCCAGTCGGTGAACGCCAGCACCTCGCGCTCGAAGGCCGCGCGGTCGCCGAGCGCCGCCGGGTCGACCAGCACCGAGAGCATGCCGTTGAGCACGCGCCGCTGGCCGGTGTCGTCGCCGTGCTGCGCGAGGCCCGCGGCAAGCGCGCCGCCGAGCAGCTCGCACAGCATCGCCAGGCCGTAGCCCTTGTGCGCGCCGAAGGGGAGGATCGCGCCGAAGGGCTCGATCACCGAGTAGCGCGGATCGCGCGTGGGCCGTCCGATGTCGTCGATCAGGATGCCCGGCTCGAGCAGCTCGCCCTTGTTGTGCGCGACGCGGGTCTTGCCCTGCGCCAGCAGGCTGGTCGCGAAGTCGAGGATCATCGGCGGGCGGCCCGGCATCGGCACGCCGGCGGCGAACGGGTTGGTGCCGAAACGCGCGTCGCTGCCACCGAACGGCGCGACGATGCAGCGCGAGATCACGTTGACGAAGTGGAGCGACACCAGGCCCGCCTCGGCCGCCAGCTCCGCCCAGGCGCCGATGCGACCCAGGTGGTGCGAGTTGCCGAGCGCCACGATGCAGCAGCCGCATTGCCTGGCCCGTGCGATGCCCAGCGCCATCGCCTCGCGTCCGATCACCTGGCCGAAACCGGCCCCGCCGTCGAGCCGCAGCATCGCGCCGGTGTCGAGCAGCGTGCGCACATGGGCGTTGGGGTTGAGGCCGGATTCCTGGTACGCCCCGGCGTAACGCGGCAGGATGCCGATGCCGTGGGAGTCGTGACCGGTCAGATTGGCGTCGACGAGGTGGGTGGCGACCGCGTCGATCTCGTCGTCGCTGCTGCCGAAGCCGGCGACGATCAGCCGCACGGCACTGAGCAGCCGCGTCGCGTCGATGGTCAGCATCCCGCTCATGGTTGACATTCCGGCACCGGCGAGATCGGCGGCCTGCCGCCGAGGCGCGCCTGCAGGTTGGCGACCACGAGGTCGGCCATCGCCTGGCGTGTCTGGGTGGTGGCGCTGCCGATGTGCGGCGAGAGCACCACGTGCGGGATCGCGCGCAGGCGCTCGGACACGTCCGGCTCGCGCTCGAACACGTCGAGCCCGGCGCCGCCGATCACGCCGCGCTCCAGCGCATCGATCAGCGCCGCTTCATCGACGACCGAGCCGCGCGCCACGTTGATCAGAATGCCCTTGTCGCCCAGCGCGGCCAGCACCTCGGCGTTGATCAGGTGGCGCGTCGCGGCGCCGCCCGGCGTGATGACAACGAGAAAGTCGCTCTCGGCGGCCAGCGCCACGGGGTCGGCGAGGTAGCGGTGCGTGACCCCCGCCCGCGGGCTGCGCGAGGTGTACGCGATCGACATGCCGAACGCCGCGGCACGGTGCGCGATGGCCTGTCCGATGCGCCCCATGCCGACCAGCCCGAGCCGCGCGCCCGACATCTTGCGGCCCAGCGGCATCGGCCCGCTCGCCGCCCATTGGCCGCTGCGCACATGGCGGTCGGCCGCGGGCAACTGGCGAGCGGCCGACAGCATCAACCCGATCGCGAGGTCGGCGACGTCGTCGTTCAACACGTCGGGCGTGTGCGTGACGACCGCGCCGCGCGCCCTTGCCGCCGCAACGTCGACGCCGTCGTAGCCGACCCCCATCACCGAGATGATTTCGAGTCTGGGCAACTGGGCGATCAGCTCGGCGGGGATCTTGGACTCGCCGTTGGCGGCGATCGCGCGGATCGTCGGTGCGACGGCCGCGAACGCGGTGGGGTCGGTCTCGTGCAGGCGATCGTGCACCGCAAAGGCGGCGTCGAGTTTCGGCACGAGCAAGGACGACAGTCTGGCGGCAGTGAGCAGCGGAATGGCGGCGGGCATGGGTGATTCCTCGGAATGACACGACAGGTTGACGTTCAATCGTCATACCATAATACTGATGCCAGTCCCGGGCGCCGATCCGGGTTAACCGGGGTGGAAATGAACCAGACTCCCAAGAAGAAACCCGCCGCGCTCCGCAGCCAGCAATGGTTCGGACGCCAGGACCGCGACGGCTTCGCCTACCGCAGTTGGCTCAAGGGATCGGGCGCGCCGCACGACCAGTTCGACGGCCGGCCGGTGATCGGCATCTGCAACACCTTCAGCGAGCTCACGCCCTGCAACTCGCACTTCCGCACACTGGCCGAGCAGGTCAAGATCGGCGTGTACGAGGCGGGCGGCTTTCCGCTCGAGTTCCCGGTGATGTCGCTGGGCGAGACGCTGATGCGCCCGACCGCGATGCTGTACCGCAACCTGGCGTCGATGGATGTCGAGGAGAGCATCCGCGGCAACCCGATCGACGGCGTCGTGCTGCTGATGGGCTGCGACAAGACGACGCCGTCGCTGGTGATGGGCGCGGCCAGCGTCGACCTGCCGACCATCGGCGTCAGCGGGGGGCCGATGCTCAACGGCAAGTGGCGCGGCCAGGAACTCGGTTCGGGTACCGGCGTGTGGCGCATGAGCGAACAGGTGCGCGCCGGCACGCTCAAGCTCGCGGATTTCCTCGACGCCGAGAGCTGCATGCACCGCAGCCACGGCCATTGCATGTCGATGGGCACGGCAAGCACGATGGCGTGCATGGTCGAGGCCCTGGGCCTCGGGTTGCCGGGCAATGCGGCGTACCCGGCCGTGGACGGCCGGCGCAACCTGCTGGCGCGCAACGCCGGGCGGCGCATCGTGCAGATGGTGCACGACGACCAGCGGCTGTCGACCCTCCTGACGCGCGAAGCCTTCGAGAACGCGATCAGGACGCTCGCCGCGATCGGCGGTTCCACCAACGCGGTGATCCACCTGATCGCGATCGCCCGGCGCATGGGCGTGGCGCTGGACATCGAGGACTTCGACCGGCTCGGGAGCGACTTGCCGTGTCTCGTGGATCTCCAGCCGTCCGGCAGGTTCCTGATGGAAGACTTCTGCTATGCCGGCGGGCTCCCGGTGGTGATGAAGGAGATCGCGCAGCACCTGCACCTGGGCGCGATGACCGCGAGCGGTCTGAGCGTGGGCGAGAACATCGCCGACGCCGAGAACTTCAACGCGGAGGTGATCCGGCCGCTCGCCGCGCCGTTCAAGGAGAAGGCGGGCATTGCCGTGCTGCGTGGCAACCTCGCGCCGCGGGGCGCGGTGATCAAGCCGAGCGCGGCGACGCCCGGCCTGCTCGTGCACAAGGGCCGCGCGGTGGTGTTCGAGGACATCGAGGACTTTCACCGGCGCATCGACGACGAGGACCTCGACATCGACGAGACCTGCGTGATGGTCCTGAAGAATTGCGGCCCCAAGGGCTATCCCGGCATGGCCGAGGTCGGCAACATGCCCTTGCCGCCCAAGGTGCTGCGCAAGGGCATCACCGACATGGTCCGCATCAGCGACGCGCGCATGAGCGGCACGGCCTACGGCACGATCGTGCTGCACACCGCGCCGGAGGCCGCGGCGGGCGGGCCGCTGGCGGTCGTGCGCAACGGCGACATCGTCGAGCTGAACGTGCCGGAGCGGCGTCTGCAGCTGCACATCAGCGACGCGGAGCTGGCGACGCGCCTGGCGGCCTGGCAGGCGCCGCCGCCGCCGCTCGCCAGCGGCTACTGGCGCCTGTACGTGGACCACGTGCTGCAGGCGGATCAGGGCGTGGATCTGGATTTCCTCGTCGGCAGGCGCGGGGCCTTCGTGCCGCGGGACAACCACTGAGGACCTGGATCGCGGTCGACGAGGCCCGTCGTCGCCGCTGACGTACGCAGAACGGCATCCTGCCTGCCATGCGTCTTCCCACAAGGAGACGCCATTGATGGAGAGCGATGCGCATCGAGACGGCATCCACCGGGCCGCACTGGCCCGACAACTGCGCGAACTGATCGACGACGGCCGCGACGCACTGCCGCTGCCCGGCGGCGGCCGCACGCTCGACCGCTGGCGCGCGCTCGCCCGCGTCGCCGCGCAGGATCTGTCGCTGGTCAAGCTCTTCGAGGGCCACACCGATGCCCACGCCACGCTCGCGGAGGCCGGCGCCGCGCCGCACGCCCGCGCCAGCTACGGCCTGTGGGCCGCCGAACCGCCGCAGGCGCGGGTGGTGTTCCGCCGCGTGGCCGCGGGCGGGATCGTCCTCCACGGCAACAAGTCCTGGTGCTCCGGCGCCGAGAGGCTCGACCGTGCGTTGCTGACCGTGTGGGACGAGCAGGGAGCCGGTCCCTGGCTCGCGGATGTCGATCTGCATCACCCCGGCGTGCACATCGACGACGCCGCCTGGCACGCCGTCGGCATGGCCGCCACGGCGAGCGCCACGGTGAACTTTGAAGCCGCTCCCGCACGCCTGATCGGCGACGCCGGTTTTTACCTGTCGCGCCCCGGCTTCTGGCACGGCGGCATCGGCATCGCGGCCTGCTGGCACGGGGCCGCGTGTGCGGTGGCAGACGCTCTCCGTGCGCAAGCGAACACAAGCCCCGACCCCGGCTGGCACCGCAGCCTGGCGCTGGGCGAGGTGGACCGCCTGCTCAGCGCCAACGCCGCCCTGCTCCGCGAGGCCGCCGCCTGGATCGACCGCCATCCGACCGCCAACGCCCGCATCTGGGCGCTGCGCACGCGGGCGGCCGCCGACGACTGCGCCCAGCAGGTCCTGCGCGCCGCCACGCGCGCCATGGGCGCCGGTCCGCTGTGCCTTGACCCTCATTTCGGGAGGCTGGCAGCCGATTTGCCAGTGTTCATCCGGCAATGCCACGGCGACCGCGATCTGGCCGCCCTGGGGGCCGACAACCTCAAGGAAGACACCCCGCCATGGACGCTCTGATGCACCGACGCCCGTTCCAGACCGTGAACGAGGGCATGCCCGCCGACCTCGCCTCCGGCGAGTCGCCGCTGCGGTCACCGTCCGACCGCCGCATCGACGGCGAAGGGACGCCCGAATGGGCCTGGCGCCAATGGCAGCCGCTGTGGGGCGCGCCGCTGACCTCGCTCGACGAACTGGTGCCCGAAGGCCGCCGCGCCGTCGTCGTCGCGCCGCATCCCGATGACGAGGTCCTGAGCTGCGGCGGCTTGCTGTCGCTGCTGGTGACGCGCCACCGCGCCGGCCTGCCGCCCGATCGCGCGCCGGCGCCGCCGGTCGAACTGGTGGCCGTGACGGATGGCGAAGCCAGTCATCCGGGCTCGCCGCGCTGGACGCCGCAGCGCCTGGCCGTGCAGCGCCGCTACGAGCGTGCCTCCGGCCTGCGCCGTCTGGGACTGCACGTCCCCGTGCATGCGCTCGGCGTGCCGGACGGGCGCATCGCCGAGCAGGAGGACGACCTGGTGCTCGAGTTGTGCCGCCGTCTGCGGCCGGACGATGTCGTCCTCACCTCGTGGCGATTCGACGGCCACCCGGACCATGAGGCCACCGGCCGCGCCTGCGCGCGCGCCACGCTGCTGACGGGCGCCTCGCTGGTGGAGATCCCCATCTGGGCCTGGCACTGGGCCCGTCCCGGCGACGCCGCGGTGCCCTGGCACCGGATGCGGCGCCTGCCGCTCAACGCGCGTTCGCTGCGGGACAAGCGCACCGCGCTGGCCGCGCATCGCAGCCAGCTGCTCGACGACGGGGACCACCCGCCGGTGCTCTTCGCCGAAGCGGTGAACCGCCTGCTGCGCCCCTTCGAATTCGTGCTCGCGCCCGAGGCGCCTCAATGAAGGACGATGCCAGCGGTGCTCCGGCGGCGTTGGCGCGTCATTTCGAAGCGCTGTTCACCGACAGCGCCGATCCCTGGGGCTATCGAACCCGGTGGTACGAACAACGCAAGCGTGCGATGGTGCTGGCCTGCCTGCCGCGGGAACGCTACGCGCGCGGCTTCGAGCCCGGCTGCGCCAACGGCGAGCTGAGTGCCGCGCTGGCCACGCGATGCGACCGCCTGCTGTCGACCGACGGCAGCGAGACGGCCGTGGCGCATGCGAAGGAACGGCTGGCGTCCCTGGTCCATGTCGACGTCACGCGCGCGACCATGCCGGCCGACTGGCCGGTCGGCCGCTTCGACTTGATCGTGCTGAGCGAGATCGGCTACTACCTGGAGGAGGGCGGTCTCGACGCGTTGATCCGCCGCGCCGCCGCGAGCCTGGAGACGGGCGGCACGCTGCTGGCGAGCCATTGGCGGCACCAGGAGGGCGACTACCTGCGCCTGGGCGACGAGGTGCACCGCCGCATCGACCTGCTGCTGCGCGAGCGCCACGGCATGACACGGCTGCTGCGGCACGACGAGGCGGACTTCCTCGTCGAGGTCTGGAGCGACGACGTGCGCTCGGTGGCGCAGCGCGAGGGCTTGAGACCATGATCGGCATCGTGGTCCCCGCGCATGACGAGCAGGCGCTCATCGGCCGCGCGCTGAGGGCGCTGAAGATCGCCGCGGCGCATGAGGACCTGGGCGCGGAGGAGGTCCGGATCCTCGTGGTGCTCGATGCGTGCCGCGACGCGACGGAGGCGGTGGTCCACGCGCTCGGCATCGACTGCCTCGCGATCGAGGCGCGCAACGTCGGCATCGCGCGCGCGGCCGGCGCCCAGGCGCTGATCCAGCGCGGCGCGCGCTGGCTCGCCTTCACCGACGCCGATTCGACGGTCGCGCCGTGCTGGCTCGCGCGGCAGCTCGCGCTGCGCAGCGAGGCGGTCTGCGGCGTCGTGGAGGTCGACGACTGGAGCGGCTATTCCAGCGAGGAGCGGCGCGCCTACGAAGCCGGCTACCTCGATGCCGAGGGGCATCGCCACATCCACGGCGCCAACCTCGGCGTGTGCTCGAACGCCTATCAGCGCGCCGGCGGCTTTCCGCCGCTGACCAGTCGCGAGGACGTGGCGCTGGTGCACCGGCTCGTCGCGCAGGGCGCCCGCATCGCATGGACCAACACCGTGCGCGTGCTGACGAGCGCCCGCCGCGCCGGCCGCGCGCCGGAAGGCTTCGCCTCCTTCATGCAAGGGCTGTGCGTGTCCCCGCAGACCTCGTGAGTTTCGTGAGACTCGCACGCGTCGCGGTAGGACCCAGACGCCTCACGGTCCACAGGCGCCACAGCGCCACTGGTCACTGACCCCGCAGGCCACCAGCCCCGCTGGCCTCATGGGCCTCGCGATGACCGACGCCGTGGCTCTCCTCATGTCCGCAGGTCGGCGACCTTGTCCGGCGTCATCGGCGTGCTGCGCAGGCGCTTGCCGGTGGCGTGGAAGATCGCGTTGCTGATCGCCGCGGCGACGCCGACGAGGCCGATCTCGCCGACGCCCTTGGCGCCGAGGCTGCTGACCACGCGGTCGTCCTCCTCGACGAAGAGCACGTCGATGTCGGGCACGTCGGCGTTGCAGGCGATGTGGTACTCGGCCAGGCTGTGGTTCATGAAGCGGCCGAGCGCGTGATCGCTCAGCGTCTCCTCATGCAGCGCCTGGCCGATGCCCCACACGACGCCGCCGATGATCTGGCTGCGCGCCGTCACCGGATTGATGATCCGCCCCGCCGCGACCGCGCTGACGACCCGCGTCACGCGCACCGTGCCCAGACGCTCGTCGACGCGCACCTCGACGAAGACCGCCGAGTGCACCGCCCGGATGTACTTCCGCTGCTTCAGTACGTTGGGCAGCATCAGGTACTTCTCGTCGAGCGGCCCGCCGGCCTCCTCGCGCAGCAGCTGCGACAGCGGCACCGCCGCGCCGGTGTCGGATCGATGGAGCTGGCCGCCGCGGCAGACCACATCGGAAAAGCGCGCTCCATCGAAGCCCGGCGCGTGTTGCTTCGCCCGTTTCCACAGCGTCTTGCGCAGTTTCTCGCAGACGCCTTGCACGGCTGAGCCCACCGTCGCGACGTGCGCCGAACCACCCTCGATCGGCGCGACCGGCAGCGTCGAGTCACCGAGCCGGAACGTGACCCGCTCCAGCGGCAGGCCCATCTCCGCCGCCGCGATCTGCGCCATCGTCGTGTAGGTCCCGGTGCCGATGTCGGTCGCGGCGCTCTCGACGACGAGACGACCGTCCTCATCGAGCGTCGCCCGCGCCCGCGCGAACATCTGCATCGCATCCCAGGTCCCCGTCGCCATGCCCCAGCCGACGAACTCATGGCCCTGCCGCATCGAGCGCGGCGCGGCGGGCCGTCGCTCCCAGCCGAAGCGGCGCGCGGCCTGCTCGTAGCACTGGCGCAGCGCCTTCGTCGAATAGGGCAGGTCGTTGGCCTCGTCCCGCTCGGCGTAGTTGCGCAGCCGCAGCTCGAGCGGATCGATGCCCGCGGGCATGGGCGAGTTCGTCCATCGCGACCTCCAGCGCATGGACGCCGTGCGCGGCGCCGGGCGCGCGCATGTCGATCGGGCTGTACTGGTCGAGCGGGACGACCCGGTAGTCCAGCCGCACGTTGTCGCAGGCGTAGAGCTGGCCGGACCAGTTGACGACGACCTCCACATAGTCCTCGCGGCGCGAGGTCTCCGCGATGGCCTCGTGCATCACGGCCGTCAGCCGGCCGTTCGCGTCCGCGGCCAGCCGCACGCGCTGCCAGGTCTCGGGCCGATGGCCGAAGGTGAACATCTGCTGGCGCGTCAGCACGACCCGCACCGACTGCTTCAGCTGCAGCGCCGCCATCGTCGCGAGCAGCAGGTTGTACTGCGGCCGCAGGCCCGAGCCGAAGGCGCCGCCGACGAAGGCGTTCTTCACCGTCACCCGGCGCGCCGGCAGCCCGAAGGCGCGCGACACGACCCAGCGCGAGTTCTGCGATCCCTGCGTCTTGTCGTGGATGGTCAGGTGACCGTCGGGATCAATCAGCACCGTCGTGGCGTGCATCTCCATCGGGTTGTGGTGCTCGACGCCGGCGTAGTACTCGCCGTCGGTCGAGAACGCGGCCGCGTGCCACGCGGCCTCCGCATCGCCGCGCGGCTTCGGCGGCGGCGAGAAGCCGACCTTCAGCCGCGACGGTTCGCGGGCGCGCGAACGGTTGTCCAGCAGATGCGTGTCGTGCGGCACGACCTCGACCTCCACGCGGACCAGCATCGCCGCGTAGCGCGCCAGCTCCAGCGTGGTCGCCACCACCAGCGCCACCGGCTGGCCGCTGTAGTGGACTTCGTCGTCGTGCAGCGGCTTGAACGGCGAGCCTCCCGGTGCGGTCATGTCCTTGTAGAACAGGTCCATCGATCGCATCTTGGGCCGGTGGAGGTGGGTCAGCACGTCCACGACGCCGGGCAGCGCCAGCGCGGCGCTCGCGTCGATGGACACGATGCGGCCGCGCGCGACCGGCGTGTTGACGACGACGCCGATCAGCAGCCCGGTGCCCGAATGCTCCGCGGCGTACTTCGCCGCGCCGGTGACCTTTGCCAGCGCGTCGATGCGCGGCAGCGGCGTGCCGATCGCGACCGCGCCGGTGCCGGCGGGGGCCATGGGCTGCTGCGTCTCGCGCAGTCGACGGCGTTCATCACCGGTCGTCGTGCCGGCGCCGGCGGGAAGGTCGAAGGCATCGGCGGCGTCGGAGGCATTGGACGCGTTGGACGCGTTCGCCGCATCGGACGAACTGGAAACGGGCAGTGAGCTCATGGAGCCTCCGCGGTCGGGGCGCGGTCCTCTCGCGCGCCGAGCGCGCGAAAGGCGTCTTCGCCGGTATTGGTGGGGATGCCCGCCAGCGCCATCTCCAGCGCGCGCACGACGGCCTGTCGCGCCAGCGGGATCTTGAAGGCGTTGCCGGGCGTCGATTCGGGCAGCGCGGGACCGCCGCAGGGGGTGGCGTCCTTCAGCAGCGCCGCCGCGCAGGCGCTGAAGAGCTGCGGCGAGGGCCGCTCGCCGACCAGCAGCCGTTCGGCATCCGGGTTCCGCCACGGCTTGTGGGCGACGCCGCCCAGGGCGACCCGTGCGTCGACGATCAACCCCGTGTCGTCGAGTTCGAAGCCGGCGGCCACCGAGACCAGCGCGAACGCGTAGGACGCGCGCTCGCGCAGCTTCAGATAGCAGCTGTGCGCCTGCAGGCTGTTGGGCGGCACGACCAGATGGGTGATGAGCTCGCCCGGAGCCAGTGTGGTGTCGAGGTCCGGTCGATCGCCGGGCAGCCGGTGGAACTCGCCGAACGGGATCACCCGTCGGCCCGCGGTGCCGATGACATGGACCTCCGCGTCCAACGCGGCCAGCGCGACGCAGAGGTCCGACGGATGCGTCGCTACGCAGTGCGCGCTGGCCCCGAGGATCGCGTGCTGCCGCGCCAGTCCCGTCGCCGCCGGGCAGCCGCTGCCGGGGATGCGCTTGTTGCAGGGCACGCCGATGTCGTAGAAGTAGAGGCAGCGGGTGCGCTGCAGCAGGTTGCCGCCGTTGGTCGCGCGGTTGCGGATCTGCGGCGAGGCGCCGGCCAGGATGGCCGAACGCAGCAGCGGCAGGCGCTCGGCGACCAGCGGGTGGTAGGCGGTCGCCGCGTTCGTCGCCAGCGCGCCGAGGTGCACGGCGCCGTTGCCGGTGTCGCGGATCTCGCGGATCTCGCGCAGGTCGCCGACGCCCAGCCGGCCGATGTCGACGAGCCGCACCGGCGCCATCACGCCTTCCTTCATCAGGTCGACGAGGTTGGTGCCGCCGGCAAGGTAGCGCGGCGCGCGCGCCTCGGCGGCGCCGGAGGTCCCGAGGTCGCGCGGCCCGATGGCCGCTTCGGCGAGGGGCGTCTCGGCAGCGTCACCGACCGCACCGGTGGCCAGACCGGCGGCCAGGCCGGCGAACTGGTGGAGGGCCTCGTCCGCGGACGTGGCGCGGTGATAGTCGAAGCGGTTCATTCGCGCACCTCGCCGGTGTCGGCGGCGGAGGCCACCATCGACGCCGCCGCCGCGCAGACGGCGGGCACGGCGCTGTCCGATCGCAGCACGATGCGCGCGACCGCGTCGACGATCTGCGGATAGGCCCCGCAACGGCAGAGGTTGCCGCTGAGCCGCTCGCGCAGCTCATGCCGGTTGACGGGGCGGGGGCTCGTTCAGCAACCCCGCCGCCGAGCACAGTTGTCCTGGCGTGCAGTAACCGCACTGCAGCGCGTCGCAGTCGATGAACGATTGCTGCAGCGGATGCAGGACATCCGGGTCGGTGGCCGTGGGGTCTTGACCCGTGTTCGTGGTTGCGGCCATGGCCGCGTTCGTGGCCGTTGCCGTTGCCGTTGCCGTTGCCGTTGCCGTTGCTGCGGTCACAAGACCGGGCAGGCCCTCGACCGTCGTGATGGCCTGGCCGTCGAGGCTCACGGCGAGCAGCAGGCAGCTGTTCATGCGCGCGCCGTCCACGAGCACCGTGCACGCGCCGCATTGGCCGTGGTCGCAGCCCTTCTTCGTGCCGGTGAGGTCGAGCTGCTCGCGCAGCAGGTCGAGCAGCGTCGTCCATGGCTCGACCGCGAGCGCGTGAGTGCGTCCGTTGATCGTGAGCCGGATCGGCTCGGGCCGCATCGGCGCGGGCAGGGCGTCCGCGCCGGTGTGCAGGGGCGGGTGTTCGGCGATGTCCATGGGACCTCCTGACGGGTGCCGGGGTTGTGCTGCGTTGGGAGCCGGAGGCTCAGGATTTCTTCGTGACGGACGCCCACAGTTCGCGCAGCGTGGCCGCGATGACGCCGCGCGCGTCGGGATCGCCGAGCAGCAGCGCCCTGGCGTACTGCAGCATCTGCCGGGGCTCGACGTGCGGCGGCAGCGGCGGGACGTCCGGATCGACGACCATCTCCAGCAGCATCGGCCGGTCGGCGCGGAGCGCGCGGTCCCAGGCGGGCGCGACGTCCTCGGGCCGGTCGATGCGCAGGCCCTCGAGACCCAGCATGCGGGCGTACTCGGCATACGGGAACGCGGGCAGCGTCTGCGAGGCCTCGAACTTGGGATCCCCGGCCGTGACGCGCTGCTCCCAGGTCACCATGTTGAGGTCGCCGTTGTTGAGCACCATCACGACGAGGCGCGGGTCCGACCAGTCGCGCCAACGATGCGCGATCGTGATCAGCGCATTGATGCCAATCATCTGCATCGCGCCGTCGCCGAGCAGCGCGATCACCGGCCGCCCCCGGTGCGCCAGCTTGGCCGCCAGCGCATAGGGCACGGCGCAGCCCATCGTCGCCAGCCCGCCGGAGACCGAGCCCATCATCCCGGGGCGCGCCTTCAGGTCGCGCGCGTACCAGCCTGCGGACGTGCCGGAGTCGCAGGTCAGGATCACATCGTCCGGCAGGCGGGGCGACAGCTCCCAGAACACGCGCTGCGGATTCAGCGGCTTGGCATCGGTCATCGCGCGCGCCTCGAGGACCTTCCACCAGTCGCGGACGTCGGACTCGATGCGATGCCGCCAGGACGGGTCCGGATTGGGTCTCAGGTACGGCAGGAGCGCCTCGAGCGTGATCCGGCTGTCGCCGACCAGGTTCGCCTCCATGGGGTATCGCGTCGAGACGCGTCGGCCGTCGATGTCGATCTGCACGCCGCGCGCCTGGCCTTCCTTGGGCAGGAACTCCGAATACGGGAAGTGCGATCCCACCATCAGCAGCGTGTCGCACTCGTTCATCATCGTCCAGCTGGGCTTGGTGCCGAGCAGGCCGATCGAGCCCGTCACGAAGGGCAACTCGTCGGAGACGGCCATCTTGCCCAGCAGCGCCTTGGCGATGCCCGCGCCCAGGCGCTCCGCGACCTGGATGAGCGCATCGCCCGCGTGCAGCGCGCCGGCGCCGGCCAGGATCGCCACGCGCTTGCCCGCATTGAGGATGTCCGCCGCGGCGCGCAGTTGCGCGTCGCCGGGCGCGCCGGGCGACGCGGTCCAGCCGATGCCGGTGTGGATCGTGTCATGCGCGCGCGGCGGTTCGGTCACGGCGTCCAGTTCCTGCAGATCGTGCGGCAGGATCACGCAGGTCACGGTGCGCTGGTCCCGCGCGATGCGCACCGCGCGGTCGATCAGGTGGCGCACCTGCGCGGGCGCCATCGCCGTGTGGACGAACTCGTGCGCGACGTCCTTGAACAGGCTGTGCAGGTCGACCTCCTGCTGGTAATCGCCGCCGAGCGCGGAGCGCGCGCTCTGCCCGACCAGCGCGACCACCGGCATGTGATCGGCCTTGGCGTCGTACAGGCCGTTGAGCAGGTGGATCGCGCCCGGCCCCGAGGTGGCCATGCAGACGCCGACCTCGCCGGTGAACTTGGCGTGCGCGGTCGCCATGAACGCGGCGAGTTCTTCGTGGCGGACCTGCACGAAGCTCATGTCGTCCTTGCGCCGCCCGAAGGCGCCCATCAGGCCGTTGATGCCGTCGCCGGGGTAGCCGAAGACGCGACGGATGCCCCAGCCGTGGAGTCGATCGAGGATCTGGTCGCTGACGGTGGCGGTCATTCGGTGAGGCTCCGGCGGGTGGGCGTGTTCCTCGTCGGCAAGCCGCTTGCCCATCCCCGGCAGGGCACACGGCAGCAATGAAGCGGCGGCAGCGTCCGTTCGACACCGTGCCGCCATATTCGATGCCGCCATTCCACGCCGCCGACCAGGCACGAGCGCGGCGGGGCATTGCCGCGGCGCAGCATGACAACGCCGAGGACCGGGGCGTAGCATCGAGATTCCTCGGACTCATGTCCCCCGTCATGTCAGTCTGGCAATTCGATCTCGCCTTTTCGCAAGGCGGCGCGGCGGCCTCGTGGTTGCCGTCCTCGCGCACCGACGTCATGCACTACCTCGCCTCGCGCGTCGGGCCGAGCACGCCGATGCTCGAAGGCTGGCGCTACTTCGGCAACGAGGCGGGCAACTGCATCGACATGGTCTCTGACCCCGACGGTCGCTATGAGCTGCACGCCCGGCTGGACGCCTGCGCCAGCGAGACCGACCACTTCATCGAGGTCGTCTGCGACGTCGCCCATGCGCTGGGCTGCGAGTTCTTCAGCGAGGAGCTGTCGGCGCTGGTGCGGCCGAGCTCGCGTGAACTGAAGGAAGCGCTGCAGCGCTCGAGCGCCTGGCGCTTCGCGCTCGATCCCGAAGGCTTCCAGCCGAGCCGCTGATCAGCCACTGATCAGCCTCGGTTGATCAGCCTCGGGTGTTGCCGTCGATCGCCGCCTTCAGATGCGGCGCCGTGCGCGAGTCCGTGCTGGCGGCCACCTCGTCCGGCGTCCCCGCCGCGACCACGCGCGCGCCATCGCCGCCGGCCCCGGGGCCGAGGTCGATGACCCAGTCCGCCGCGGCGACGACGCGCATCTCGTGCTCGACGACGACCACCGTGTGGCCGGCCTCGACCAGGTCGCGCAACTGGACCATCAGCTTGTCGACGTCGGACGGATGGAGGCCGGTGGTGGGCTCGTCCAGCACGTACAGCGTGTGGCCGCGTTGCGTGCGCTGCAGCTCGGTGACGAGCTTGATGCGCTGCGCCTCGCCGCCGGACAGCTCGGTCGCCGGCTGGCCGAGCCGCAGGTAACCCAGGCCGATGCCCTTCAGCAGCCCCAGCGGCCGTGCCAGCGCCGGTTCCTCCGCGAAGAACTCGAAGGCCGTGTCGACAGTCATGCCGAGCACGTCCGCGATGCTGCGGTCGCGGTAGCGGATCTTCAGCGTCGCCTCGTTGTATCGGGCGCCGTGGCAGGCGGGGCAGGGCGCGAAGACGCTGGGCATGAACAGCAGCTCCACGCTGACGAAGCCTTCGCCCTCGCAGGTCTCGCAGCGGCCCTTGGCGACGTTGAAGGAGAAACGACCCGCATCGAACTTGCGGGCGCGCGCGGCCGGTGTCGCGGCGAAGAGCTTGCGCACGTGGTCGAACAGCCCCGTGTAGGTCGCGAGGTTGGAGCGCGGCGTGCGGCCGATCGGCTTCTGGTCGACCTGCACCAGCCGGCGGATCGCCTCGGCGCCGCCGGCGATCCGTCCGCCGGTGGCCGCTTGCACGTCGGCGCTGAGCTCAGCGTCCTCGTCGTCCTCGACAGCCGCGGGTTCATGGCCCAGGTGCGCGCCGACCAGGTCCACCAGCGCGCGGCTCACCAGCGATGACTTGCCGGAACCCGACACGCCGGTCACCGCGGTGAACACGCCGAGCGGGAACGCGGCGTCCACGTCGACGAGGTTGTTCTGCGTGATGCCTTCGAGCCGCAGCCAGTCCGTCGGTGCGCGGCGAGCGGGCCGCCGGTCGGGACTGCTCGCCGCGCCGGCGGGTCCGATGGAGTGCTCGGAGCCGCCGTGGGCCGGCGCGTCGGGGGAAGGACTCGGGGAACAGGTAGGCGGCGGTGCGTGACTCCGCTATGCCGCGCAGTCCCTCCGGGGGGCCGCTGTACAGCACGCGGCCGCCGAGTTCACCGGCCGCGGGCCCGACATCGACGATCCAGTCCGCGGCGCGCATCAGGGTGAGGTCATGCTCGACGACATAGACCGAGTTGCCCGCCGCCTTCAGCGATCGCAGCGAGGCGAGCAGCGATTCGTTGTCGGCCGGATGCAGGCCCGCGGACGGTTCGTCGAGCACGTAGACGACGCCGAAGAGGTTGGAGCAGATCTGCGTGGCCAGCCGCAGCCGCTGGAGCTCGCCGGGCGAGACGGAGGGCGTCGCGCGCTCCAGCGACAGATGGCCCAGTCCCAGCGTGAGCAGCGGACGCAGCCGCATCAGCACGTCGTCGACCAGGCGCCGCGCCGCGAGGCGCTTCTCCTCGCTGAGGCCGTCCGTCGCGGCATCGCCGAGGTGCTCCGCCAGCTGCGCCAGCGGGAACTGCGACAGCGCGCCGATGTCGAGCCCGCCGAAGGTCACCGACAGCGCCTCGCGCTTGAGCCGCTTGCCGTCGCAGACCGGGCAGGCGCCGCCGATCAGGTAGCGCGACACGCGGCGCTTCATCAGCGCGCTCTGCGTGGTCGCAAAGGTGTGCATCACGTAGCGCCGCGCGCTGCTGAAGGTGCCCTGGTAGCTGGGCTCCATCTTGCGGCGCAGCGCGTCTTTGGTCTCTGCGGGCGTGAAGCCGGCGTAGACGGGCACGGTGGGCTGCTCGTCGGTGAACAGGATCCAGTCGCGCGTCTTGCGCGGCAGTTCGCGCCAGGGCTTGTCGACGTCGATGCCCAGCGTGACCAGGATGTCGCGCAGGTTCTGGCCGTGCCAGGCCGGCGGCCAGGCGGCGACGGCGCGGTCGCGGATGGTGAGCGTGTCGTCGGGGACCATCGAGGCCTCGGTGACCTCGTACACGCGGCCCAGCCCGTGGCAATGCGGGCAGGCGCCCTGCGGCGTGTTGGGCGAGAAGTCCTCCGCGTACAGCATCGGCTGCTTCGCGGGGTAACGGCCGGCGCGCGAGTACAGCATCCGCAGCAGCGACGACAGCCCGGTCACGCTGCCCACGGACGAGCGCGCGCTCGGCGTGCCGCGCTGCTGCTGCAGCGCCACGGCGGGCGGCAGGCCGTCGATCGAATCGACGGCGGGCACGCCGACCTGATCGATCAGCCGGCGCGCGTACGGCGCGACCGATTCGAAGTAACGACGCTGCGCCTCCGCGTAGATCGTGCCGAAGGCGAGGGAGGACTTGCCGGAACCCGACACGCCGCTGAACACCACGAGCGCGTCGCGCGGCACGTCCACGTCGACGTTCTTGAGGTTGTGCTCGCGCGCGCCGCGGACCTGGACGAAGGCGGCGCGTCCGGGGCGTTCGCGCACGGCATCGGGCGCCGCGACGGGCGCGGACGCGGACGCGAACGTCTGCTTGGACCCGGGCGTGGACGACGAAGAGGACGGTGGGCGAGCGGTAGGGCGTTTGGCCAAGACGGAACCTCGGGTGATCAGCGCGACGCGCGCTGGGACGGCGGGGGCGAAGTATCGGTCGATGGCACCGATCAGCAAGCAGGATGCCCACCGGGACGGACATGGCCCTTGCCGATGCCGATGCCGATGACGGGTTCCACTCCCGAGCCGCCATGAAGCGCTCGACCGATGTGATGCCCGTGCGATTCGCGCCTGCGCCCGAGCGGTTCGGCGGGCCGGGAGCGGGACTTGCTGCGAAGGAGGGAAACCTTTCCACCTTTCACAGGAGTCCCCATGACCGACAAACCCCTCTCCGACACCGAGCGACGCGAGAAGCTCTGGGACCTCATCAAGGACATCAAGGTCGGCCTGTTCACGACGCACCATGCGAACGGGCATCTGCACTCGCGCCCGATGACGCTGCAGAACAAGGCGCTCGACGAGGGCGAGTCGCTGTGGTTCTTCATGTCCCGCAGCGGCGAGCCCTTCAGCGACATCGTCGCGTCGCCGCAAGTGAACGTCGGCTTCGCCGATCGGGACGACGACACCTACGTCTCGGTGTCCGGCACGGCGGAGCTCAGCGAGGACCGCGCCAAGCGCCAGGAGCTCTGGAGCAAGGCGGCGGAGGCCTGGTTCACCCAGGGCATCGACGATCCCGACCTGGCGGTGGTGCGCGTGCGCATCAGCCACGCCAGCTACTGGGACGTGAAGGCGTCCAAGCTGACGCAGCTTTATGCGATGGCGAAGGCGGCCGTGACCGGCAAGCCGCCCACCGGCCTGGCCGAGACCGGCGAGGTGCGCATGAAGTGAGGCCGTAATGAGGCCACATTGAGGCCGGCGGATCGCGAAGGCGGTCTGCCGGATTTCCAGCATCGAACGACGATCGGAGGTCCCCATGCCCAGAGGCGACAAGTCGTCCTACACGGACAAGCAGAAGCGACAGGCCGAGCACATCGAGAGCGGCTATGAGCACCGCGGTGTGCCCAAGGATGAAGCGGAACGGCGCGCGTGGGCCACGGTCAACGCGGAAACGGGGGGCGGCAAGAAGTCCGGCTCCGGTCGAGGTCAGCCTGAGGACCACGCGCCCGCCCGCAAGGGCGGACACCTGGGCGGCAAGGCTGCGGCGAGCCGCACGGCTGCGGAGCGCTCCGCGTCCGCGAAGAAGGCTGCGGCGACGCGCAAGCGCAATGCGGCGGCACGCGCCGGTCATCACTGACGACGGATCTTTCTCCCGGCCCAAATGACAACGCCGACAGGATGAAGGTCCTGTCGGCGTTGGTCGCTTCGGGCTCCAAGCCCGAGGGGCAGTCTTAGCGGGCGGCAATGCCTTCGGTCGCAACGCCCTTGGCTTCCTTGGCCGCATAGCGCTGCACCAGCGCGGCGTACGTCGGCGACGCCTTCATCTCCGCGTAGCGGGCTTGCGCCTTGGCGCGTTGACCGGCGTTCAGGCTGAAGTCCTCGGTGCGGTCGACGGCGGCCAGGCCGGACTCGCGATAGATCTCCAGGTCGGCCAGCACTTCGGCGCGGCTCTTCTGGCTCTGCGTGATCGGATCGAGGTGGCTGTAGCTCTGCGCGAAGGCCGGCAGGGCGGCGGCGGACAGGGCGATCAGGGCGGTGGCGATCAGGGTCTTGGCGGTCATGATGGGTTCCTTTGAGAGAGCGGTGGATCGGGGTGTCTGAGAGTCTTTGGCCGGCGTCGTTTGCCGATGACTGAAGGTTAGGCGTGGGACTCGTCCGGATAAACGGGCTGCGTCGCAATGCCTCGTTGTGAGGCTCGCAACAATCGACCGTCCTTCGATACGCGCGATTCACAGGGGCTGCTCGACGTGCTCGGCACAAAGCAAGACGCCCGGCATGAGCCGGGCGTCTTGCGTGGGAGCGAACCGAAGGCCGTCAGTCCGTGGATCGCTCCACCGACACAGCGCAAGCTGAAGCGTTCATTCGGCCGAGTTGTCCTGGTCGACAGCCGTGCTGCGGCGGCCGGTCACGTACACCGTGGGCAACTGCTCGCGCTTCACGGTGACGACCACCGGGTCCAGCGTGACGATCGAGGCGCGCATCTCGCGTTGGCCTTGTGCATGAGCGATACCCAAGCCGAGGGCCAGCGCCGCGATGGCACCGAAGGCGACAGCCTTGACGGTGGTGCTGGTGGCGGAAGTGATGGCGAGGCGGTGGGCGGTATTCATGTCGATCTCCTTGGGGGCGTTGGCTGTGTCGATGGAGTCAGTGTCGTCATCGAGCCCCTTCGTTTCGAGCGCTCAGCGACGAAGCTGCGCGGCGGCGGTGTGAGATGCATGCCAAGCGGACAAGCCGTAGCGGTTCACACGCCGTTTCGCCCCTCCCAGACGAAGACGCCGGCGGGACCGAAGTCCTGCCGGCGCTTGTGGCCGGGGAGGGCGAGGGGATCACTCAGCGGGCGGAGACGCCTTCGGTCGTCGAACCCTTGGCTTCCTTCGCCGCGAAGCGCTGCACCAGCGCCGCGTACTTCGGCGAGGCCTTCAGCTCGGCGTAGCGGGCCTCTGCCTTGGCGCGCTGGGCTGCGTTCAGCGTGAAGTCTTCCGTGCGTTCCGCGGCGGCCAGGCCGGACTCGCGATAGATCTCCAGGTCGGCCAGCACTTCGGCACGGCTCTTCTGGCTCTGCGTGATCGGATCGAGGTGGCTGTAGCTCTGCGCGAAGGCCGGCACGGCGGCGGCGGACAGGGCGATCAGGGCGGTGGCGATCAGGGTCTTGGCGGTCATGATGAGGTCCTTTGAGAGAGCAGTGGATCGGGGTGTCTGAGGTCTTGGGCCGGCGTCGTTTGCCGATGACTGAAGGTTAGGCGTGGGCCTCGTCCGGATAAACGGGCGGCGCCGCAATGCCCCGTTGTGAGGGCCGCAATAATCCTGGCCACCGTCGACGCCCGAGAGCCTTTGATCCATGCAGACTGCCCGACTCACCCTGTCTCCGCTCGTCGACGCCGATGTCGATGCGCTGGCGAATCTGCTCTGGGACGAACGCGTCTACGAGCACATCGGCGGCCTGCCGTCAGGCGCGGCAGAGGCCGCGCTGGGTCTGCGGAGGGCGTTGGCCGGGCCTCCCGCCCATCGAGCTTCGGAGCGGTGGCTCAACTACGCCGTGCGACTGCGCGGAAGTCATCAACTGATCGGGCGGCTGGAGGCGACGGTGCACGCCGGCATCGCAGAGGTGGCCTTTCTGCTGGCACCGGCGTACTGGGGCCACGGCTACGCCAAGGAGGGATTGAGCTGGCTCCATGACGAGTTGTCGCGCGTGTGCCCCGATGCGCGATGCTGGGCCACGACGCTGCCGGTCAACCTGCGAAGCGGCCGGCTGCTAACCGCATGCGGCTACGAGCGGGTCGATCCGGCCACGGCTCCGGACTTGCTGACCTATGACGAGGGTGACTGGGTCTTTCGCCGGGCTCACGCCTGACTGCAACGCGGCAGCGTGGACCGCCGGCGAGGCGGATGAACCGTTGAGCTCACAAAGCCAAGACGCCGGCAGGACCGAAGTCCTGCCGGCGTCCATGGCCGGGGAGGCGAGCGGCGCTCAGCGGGCGGAGACGCCTTCGGTCGTCGAGCCCTTGGCTTCCTTCGCCGCGAAGCGTTGCACCAGCGCCGCGTACTTCGGCGAGGCCTTCAGTTCAGCGTAGCGGGCTTCTGCCTTGGCGCGTTGGCTCGCGTTCAGCGTGAAGTCTTCCGTGCGGTCCGCGGCAGCCAGGCCGGACTCACGATAGATCTCCAGATCGGCCAGCACTTCGGCGCGGCTCTTCTGGCTCTGCGTGATCGGATCGAGGTGGCTGTAGCTCTGCGCGAAGGCCGGCACGGCGGCGGCGGACAGGGCGATCAGGGCGGTAGCGATCAGGGTCTTGGCGGTCATGATGGTTTCCTTTGCGAGCGCGTTGGATCGGGGTGTCTGGGGTCTTGGGCCGGCGTCGTTTGCCGATGACTGAAGGTTAGGCGCGGGCCCCGTTCGGATAAACGGGCTGCGCCGCAATGCCTCGTTGTGAGGCTCGCAACAATCGACCGTCCTTCGATACGCGCGATTCACAGGGGCTGCTCGTCGTGCTCGGCACAAAGCAAGACGCCCGGCATGAGCCGGGCGTCTTGCGTGGGAGCGAACCGAAGGTCGTCAGTCCGTGGATCGCTCCACCGAAACAGCGCAGCCTCAGGCGTTCACTCGGCCGAGGCGACTTGCGTGTCGACCGCGTCGGCGCTGCGACGGCCAGTGATGTAGACCGTGGGCAGCTGCTCGCGCTTCACGGTGATGACCACCGGATCCAGCGTGACGATCGAGGCACGCATTTCGCGTTGTCCTTGTGCATGAGCGATTCCCAGGCCGAGGGCCAACGCCGCGATGGCACCGAAGGCGACGGCCTTGACGGTGGTGCTGGTGGCGGAAGTGATGGCGAGGCGGGTGGCGTTCATGTCGATCTCCTGAAGGGGTTGGCTGTGTCGATGGAGTCAGTGTCGTCAGTGGCGCGCCGTCTTTCGAGCGCTGCGCGACGAAGCTGCGCGGCGGCGGTGTGAGATGCATGCCAGGCGGACAAGCCGTCGCGCTTCACACGCCGTATCGCCCCTCCCAAACGAAGACGCCGACAGGATCGAAGTCCTGCCGGCGCTGGTGGCCGGGGAGGGCGAGGGGATCGCTCAGCGGGCGGAGACGCCTTCGGTCGTGGAGCCCTTGGCTTCCTTCGCCGCGAAGCGCTGCACCAGCGCCGCGTACTTCGGCGAGGCCTTCAGCTCGGCGTAGCGAGCTTCCGCCTTGGCACGCTGATTCAGTTCCAGCGACGAGTCTTCGGTGCGGTCCACGGCGGCCAGGCCGGACTCGCGATAGATCTCCAGATCCGCCAGCACTTCAGCGCGGCTCTTCTGGCTCTGCGTGATGGGGTCGAGGTGGCTGTAGCTCTGCGCGAAGGCCGGCACGGCGTCGGCGGACAGGGCGATCAGGGCGGTAGCGATCAGGGTCTTGGCGGTCATGATGGTTTCCTTTGAGAGAGCGTGGGATCGGGGTATCTGAGGTCTTGGGCCGGCGTCGTTTGCCGATGACTGAAGGTTAGGCGCGGGGCCGAATCGCATAAATGGCTCAGGCGCGAATGGGTTGTTGTGAGGCCCGCAACAATCGCCCGTCCCCACGCGCGCAGGGCGCTGGGGGCTGAAGCTCCAGCAATCGCACCGGACATTCATGGACCCTTCCATGAAGCGGCTCTATGATGAGAAGAATTCTCATTTGCAACAAAACCCGTCGTCCATGTCTTTCCCGGTCTCACGCCTGCGGGGCGCAGTACCGCTGATCTCGCGCATCGCCGCGGCGATCGGCGGCGGTTACGCGCTGGCGGCGCTGGTCAGCGTCGCGGTGCTCGCGCTGCCGGTGAACCGCATCCAGGCGGTCATTGGCGGCATGCTCGGCAGCTTCGCCGTCTACGCCGGCGCGGTCGTCTGGGTCTTCGCGGTGCGTAGCGCCACACGGGCCTGGGTCGGGCTGATCGTCGCCGCGCTGCTCCTGCTGCCTCTCGCGTGGTCCGTCTGGACCGCGGTCGAACCCGCCGCCTTGCCATGAGCGTCGACGTCCAAGCCCCCTCGGCCGCGCCGCAGCCGCGCGGCATCCGGCAGACGATGTCGGACCTGCACATCTGGACCGGCCTGCTGCTGGGCTGGTTCCTGTTCGCGATGTTCCTCACCGGGACCGTCAGCTACTTCAAGGAGGAGCTGTCGCAATGGATGCGGCCGGAGATCGCGCATCAGGCCGTGACGCCCGAGCCGGCCGTCGTCGCCGGCCGCATCGCCAGGGAGCTCGAGACGCTGGCCCCGGGCACCACGCAGTGGAGCCTGCGCCTGACCGACGATCGCCACAGCGTGGCCAACGCCTTCTGGCGCGTGCCGCCGAAGGACGGCGTCAAGCGCGCATTCAAGGACGCGAACTTCGATCCGCAGACGGGGGAGAAGGTCAGCGCGCGTGAGACGCTGGGCGGCGAGTTCTTCTACCGCTTCCACTTCCAGTTCCACTACATGCCGGTGGTGTGGGGCCGCTGGCTCGCGGGACTGGCGGCGATGTTCATGCTGGTGGCGATCGTCAGCGGCGTGATCACGCACAAGAAGATCTTCACCGACTTCTTCACCTTCCGCTGGGGCAAGGGCCAGCGCTCGTGGCTGGACGCGCACAACGCGCTGTCGGTGTTCGGGCTGCCCTTCCACCTGATGATCACGTACACCGGCCTGGTGACGCTGATGACGCTGTACATGCCGTGGGGCGAGCAGGCCGGCATCAACTCGCCGGCGATGAAGCAGCAGCTGACCTCGGAGATGAACGCGTTCCTCCAGCCGGCCAAGCCCTCGGGCGAGGCGGCCCCGCTGGCCTCGATCGAGGCGATGGTGCGTGAGGCCGAGCGCCGCTGGGGACCGGGCAGCGTGGCGCGGGTCACCGCGGTGAATCCGGGCGATGCCGTGGCGCGCGTGGCGATCACGCGCGGCGAGGGCGGACGGGTCTCGATGAGTCCGCAGTACCTGCTGTTCGACGGCGTCTCCGGACGACTGGTCGAGGAGAAGAACGGCGTGGGCGCGGCGGCGGAGACCCGCGGCGTGCTGTACGGATTGCACCTCGGGCGCTTCGGCGATGACGCGACCCGCTGGCTGTACTTCATCGTCAGCCTGGCCGGCACGGCGATGGTCGGCAGCGGGCTGGTGATGTGGACCGTCAAGCGCCGCCAGAAGCTGCCTGACCCGGACAAGCCGTACTTCGGCTTCCGCGTCGTGGAGCGGCTGAACATCGCCGCCATCGCAGGCCTGCCGCTGGCGATGAGCGGCATGTTGTGGGCCAACCGGCTGTTGCCCACGGGGCTGGAGAAGCGCGCCGAGTGGGAGGTGCACGTGGTCTTCATCGTGTGGGCGGTGACGCTGCTGCACGCGCTGGTCCGGCCGGCGAAGCGCGCCTGGATCGAACTGCTGTGGCTGGGCGCGGTGTCGCTGGCGCTGCTGCCGGTGGGCAACGCGCTGACGACGGACCGCCCGCTGTGGCGCAGCGTCGCGCAGGGCGACTGGACCTTCGCGGGCGTGGAGCTGATGTGCTGGGCGTTCGCGGCGGTGCTGGCGTACCTGGCGATCCGCACGGGGCGCCACGCCCCTCGCGCGTGGAAGGGGTGGCCGGTCGCCAAGGACAGGCCGCATGCCCAGGCCTCGCGGGCGCCGCTGGCCGCGTCGTCGGCCTCGTCTTCCGGAGAGGTCGGCTTGGCGCTGCGATCCGGCGGGGAGGGCGCGCGGTGATGCACCTCCTCAGCCTGTTGATCTGCGTGGCCGCCTTCGCGGCGCTCGCGATGGCGACGGACCGCGCGCAGTGCGACGTCCTGGGCCGCGAGCTGCCCGCGGCGAAGTCCCGCGCGCTGCGCACCGCCGGCTGGGCACTGCTGCTGGCAAGCCTCGCGCTCGTCGTGACCGAACAAGGCTGGGGCCTGGGCCTCGTCAGCTACAGCGGCCACACCAGCGTCGCGGCGGGCGTGGTGTTCGTCGCGTTGATCGTGCATCAGCGGCGCCAGCCTCGGAAGCGCAGGCGCTGAGCCCCGGCGCGGCGTGAGCGAAACCCGTCGCCGTGTAGTCCTTCGCCTGACTTCCTGTCGGCCAGCGGGCCCACCCTGGCTGGGGGCCGGTCAGTCTCGAAAAAGATCCGGGCATCAACCATCATGGAGTCACACAGGGAGACAAGACATGAAGGTTGCACTGATCGAGGACAACGCGCTGCTCCGACGCCTGATGGTGTCGCGCCTGGAGTCCGAGGCGTCCATCACCGTGGTGAGCCAGGCCTCCAGCGAGAACGCCGCGATCAGCACGATTGCACTGAGCGCGCCGGACGTGGTGCTGGTGGACCTGAGCATCGACGGCGGCTCCGGCCTGGGCGTGATCGAACGCCTGCGCGCGGCGCGCTTCCGCGGCCGCATCCTGGTGCTGAGTTCGGAAGACCGCTCGGCCTACGAGCCGCGCGTCCTGTCCTGCGGCGCGGACGGCTTCTACGACAAGGCCTGCGACTTCGAACGCCTCGTCGGGGAGCTCTGCACGCTGTCCAACAGCGCGTGGATGGCGGACTGAGCCGCCCAGCGACGTCGACCGCAGCGCGCGATCGGTAAAGTGCGGGATCCTTCCTGAGGATTCCCATGACCAACATGGCCTACAGCACCGTGTCCTGTCTCGAATGCGAGGAGCGGTTTGCGTTCCCCAACGAGACACTGCTGTATCTCCCGCCCGGCAAGGCCGCGGCCGACGCCAATGTCTATGGCGAATATGGCCGCATGCTCACCGATCGCGTGTGGTGTTTCCGCTGCGAGCGGCCAGCCTGGATCGAACGCATTCCAAATGTCCGGGAGTTCGAAGTAGCGGCCCGCCTTCGCGCGATGCCCGACCGTCCGGCCTTGCCGAATGTGGAGGACGAACTGCTCGACATCCCCGACGCGGAGTTCGATTTCCTGAGGAGACATCTGACTCGGCGGACAGCCACCGGGCAATGCTTGACATGTGGCTCTCCGTCAGTGCGCCGTCTGGACGTGGCCATCAATCAGGTGGTCAACCTGAGGCACCCTTTGTGCGGGGGCGCTCTGCAAGTCGAATCCTGGTTTGTCATGGGCGCCTATCCCACGATGGCGCGCTGGTTCACGGTCGACGGCGTCGCCATGGAAACGGTCGGAATGAACGTCGACTTCGGTGGTACCGGCCCCGGTGCTCGAACCAGGGATGGTTGCTCGGTGGAGCTCTACCGCCGGGCGCGCTACGCTGGCGAGATCGAGCACTTGCGGCCGCTTCTGCCCCCCGGCACAACGGTACTGGAGCTGGGGTGCGGCACAGGATTGCTGACGCATCGGCTGCTTGAATTCGGCTGCAAGGTGACCGGTGTCGACAACTCGGAAGAGATGCTGGCCCACGTCTCCGGGCAGGTGCGAAAAGTCCACGCGGACATCGTGGCGCTGGCGCTTCCGGAGCGTTTCGACGTCGTGCTGATCCCGAGCGGACTCATCAATCACGCGGACGCCGCAGTGCGGCGGGGCTTCGTCGCCGCAGCTGCGCGCCACGTCGCGCCCGGTGGCGCCGTCATCCTCAAATGCCAGAGTGCCCACTGGTTGCGGACGGTGATGTTGGGACGCGTGGCCGGGGACGACGATGAGGCCATTGACGTGATCCACGTCGATCGCACGCCCGATGAGCAAGGCCTGAAGGTAAACATGACCCTCAAGTACACGATGGGCGACGACGAATGGACACATTCATTCGCCGTCGTGCCGATGGACGAAGCGGCGATCACGCAGCTGTTGGGCGACGAGGGCTTTCAGCCGCCTGAGGCGTTGGATGCGAAGCGCGAGTGGTTTGCTGCTCGTCGCGGAAGCGATTCAGCAGCGATAGGACTTCGCTTCTACCCGCGCGATCTCTCCGACACATCCACAACATGGAGGATGTCCGCCCATGGATCACCGCCCCAACCGAACGCGGGGTCCCGAGTTGGGGCAGACGATGCGCCGGGTCGGAACGATCCCGCTCAATGCGCGTGGTCGCCGTGACCACCGCCCTTGTCATCCTTCGCCGGCATCGCCCCATTGAGCGCGCGCACCGGCGCCTTCACCTCGACGGTCTGTCGGACACCGCCGCGGTCCTCGAAGATCAGCGTCAGCGGCACCTGGTCGCCCGCCTTCACCTGTGCGGGCAGGTCCAGGAACATCACGTGATACCCGCCGGGCTTGAGCTCGATCGTCTTGCCCGCCGGCAGCTCGATCGCCGGGACCTGGCGCATGCGCATCACGTTGTCCTGCATCGCCATCTCATGCACCTCGGCCTTGGGCGTCAATGGCGTGGTGACGCCAATGAGCTTCGTGTCCTTCGTCGCCGTCAGCTTCATGAAGGCGCCGGTGGCCTTCTGCTGCGGCACGGTGGCGCGCACCCAGGCGTCGTCGATCTTCACCTGGGCATGGGCGATGGAAGCGAGCAGCGAGCCCGCGACGAGCAGCAGCGAGTGGATCTTGAAAGTCATGTCGGTTCTCCGGAATGGGTGTGTTGGGATTTGGAGGGTCAGGCGTTGAGCAGTTGGCGCACGTCCTCGGCGAGGTCGGCGGCGCTCATCTCGTGCTTGATGGCCAGGCGCGCCTTGCCCTTGCGGTCGAACACGGTGCTCAAGGTCGAGTGGTCCATCGTGTAGCTGGCACCCGTGGGCACCTTGCCGTAATAGACCTTGAACTCCTTGGCGACGGCGGCGGTCCCGGCGAGGTCGCTGGAGAGCCCGAGGAAGCTCGGATGGAACGCGGCGGTGTAGGCCGCCAGCACCGGCGCGGTGTCGCGCTCGGGGTCGATGGTGACGAAGAGGACCTGGAAGTCCGCGGCGTCCGCGCCGAGTATCTGATGCACCGCCGCCGCGCGCGCCAGCGCGGTCGGGCAGACGTCGGGGCACTGCGTGAAGCCGAAGAACATCATCACGACCTTGCCGCGGAAGTCGGCCAGCCGATACGGGCGGCCGTCCGCGCCTTGCAGCGCGAAATCGCTCGCGTAGCTCACCAGCGAGAGATCAATGCCGTGGAAGGTCGGAGAGGGCTTGCACGCCGCCAACGGCAGCAGGCAGGCGGCGATCGTCAAGGCGCGACGACGCGCGTCGGGCTCGGCGACGGGATCGCCATGAGGGGAACGCGCGCGGAGCGCGAGGGAAGGGAGTCGCATGATCGAAATGGCGTGGACCGACCTTGCCGCGCATGAGCGCATGAGCGCATGAGCGCATGAGCGCAGAGGCGCAGAGGCGCAGAGGCGCATTCGCGCGAGCGAAGGCGACAGATCAGTCGTGGAGTGATTCGCGTCCGGGACGGAGCGAAGTGCGCATCGGCCGCAAGGCGGCGATCAGGCGACGGCGGGAGGTCCGCGAGCGAGCGAAGGCGCCCACGCGAAGAGCGGGCGCGGCGCGACGAGGAACAGGCGCGGACGCTCGAACTTCAACGCGTCGGGCGGTGTCCACTGCAGCGTGGCGGGCGGCAGATCAGGCGCGCCATGGTGGATGGCGCAATACGGGCAGTCCATCGACGTCTTCATCAGCGTCGAGCCGTCGCGACCCGGATCGACGTTGCCGGCGGCGTCGATCACCACGAGCCTGGCGCCGGTGGCGGAACAGATCTCCGCGAAGGTCGCGCCCTGATGGACCAGCATCGCATGCGACAGCGACGGCAGCATCGCCGCGAGCAGGATCGTGAGACTCACGAGCCATGCCCAGCGCCTGGTCGAAGTCCGCGTTGCATGCATGCGCGGCATTCTATGCCGCAGGCTTTCGAGCAGAGGCTCGGTTCGTCAATACGTCTTGTACGGCAGGAACTTCCCGCTCATCACGATGCTGACGCGGTCGCCCTTCGGGTCGGGCTCGCGCTGCAGGTCCATGCGGAAGTCGATCGCGCTCATGATGCCGTCGCCGAACTCCTCGTGGATCAGCTCCTTGAAGGTCGTGCCGTAGACGCTGATCAGCTCGTAGAAGCGGTAGATCAGCGGATCGGTCGGGACCGACGTCGGCAGGCTGCCTTTGTAGGGCACGACCTTGAGCCACTGCGTCTCCGCCTCGGTGAGATCGAAGAGGCCCGCCAGCGTCGCGGCCTGCGCGTCGTCGAAGGTCATCTGGCCCAGGCAGCCGGCCGTGACCCATTCCTTGCTCAGGCCGACGGCCTCGGCCACGTCGGACCACTTCAGGCCCTTGGCCACCTTGGTGGCGATGATCTTTTCGGTGACGTCGAGTCGGCTCATGGGATGCTCCTTGGAGGGGTGACGGGATGGCTGCGCTCCACCAGGAAATCCATCAGGTGGTTGCGCATCGGGTAGTACTGCGGGTCGTGATGCAGCGTGGCGCGCTGGCGCGAGCGGGGCATCGTGTTGACGACGATCTCCGCGACCCGCGCGTGCGGGCCGTTCGACATCAGCATCACGCGGTCGGCCAGCAGGATGGCCTCGTCGACGTCGTGCGTGATCATGAAGACCGTCTGCCGCGTCGCGGCGCAGATCTTGAGCAGCTCGTCCTGGATCGTGCCGCGCGTCAGCGCATCCAGCGCGCCGAAGGGCTCGTCGAGCAGCAGCATCCGCGGCTCGATCGCGAAGGCCCGTGCGATGCCCACGCGCTGCTTCATGCCGCCGGAGAGCTGGCTCGGCTTCTTGTCGAGCGCCGGCGTCAGGCTGACCAGGGCGACGTACTTGCGGACCTGCTCGTCGACCTGCGTCTTCGACCAGTCCGGCCACTTGCTGCGGACCGCGAAGGCGATGTTCTGCCGCACCGTCAGCCAGGGCATCAACGCATGGCCCTGGAAGACGACGCCGCGATCGAGGCCGGGGCCGGCGACCTCGCGACCGTCGACGATCACGTGGCCCTCGCTGGCCTGCTCCAGTCCGGCGAGCGTGTTCAGGATCGTCGTCTTGCCACAGCCGCTGTGGCCGACGATGCAGACGAACTCGCCCTGGCGCAGCGTGAAGTCCACGTCCTCGAAGATGGTGGTGTCGCCGTAGCGCTTGGCCAGGCCTTCGACACGCACCAGCACCGGCGCCGCATCGACCGCCGCCGCCGCGCCTTGTTCCAGCGGATCAATCCGCATACGTCACCGCCTTCTGCGCGCGGGCGAAGAGCCCGTCCAGCGCCATGCCCACGAGGCCGATCACGAGGATCGCGAAGATCACGTTGGGCAGGCTGAGGTTGTTCCACTCGTTCCAGACGAAGTAGCCGATGCCGGTGCCGCCGACCAGCATCTCCGCCGCGACGATCACCAGCCAGGCGATGCCCATGCTGATGCGCATGCCTGTGAGGATGGTGGGCGCGGCCGCGGGCAGGATGACCTCGAAGGCGCGGCGCAGCGGCCGGACCTCCAGCGTGCGCGCGACGTTGAGCCACTCCTTGCGCACGCCGGCGACGCCGAAGGCCGTGTTGATCAGCATCGGCCAGACGCTGCAGATGAAGATCACGAAGATGCCGCTCGCGGCCGAATCCTTGATCGTGTAGAGCGCCAACGGCATCCACGCCAGCGGCGAGATCGGCTTGAGCACCTGGATGAAGGGATCGAGCGCGCGGTGGACCAGCGGACTCATCCCGATCGCGAAGCCCAGCGGGATCGCGACGAGGGCCGCGAGCAGATAGCCCAGCGCCACCCGCCCCAGCGAGTACGCCAGCTGCAGGCCGATGCCCTTGTCGTTGGGGCCTTTGTCGTAGAACGGATCGGCGAGGTGATGGACGACGGTCGCGCCCATCTGCGCGAGCGTCGGGAAGCCGCTCTTGGCCGCCGCGGGCGAGGCGCCGCTGCCGCCCGCGTCGGCGGGCACGGGCTTGCCCATCAGCCTGGCGTATTCGATCTGCTCGGCCGTCATCGCCGGGCCCGCGGTGGACGCCGCGGACGAGGTGGTCCCCGTGCCCATCGTCGCCAGGTGCCAGATGCCCAGCACCAACCCGAGCATCAGCAGCGAGAGCAGGGCGGCGCGCGCGTTCAGCGAAGTCATCGCAGCTCCCGCTCAGGCGCGCTTGATCGCGAAGCCGGCCACGTAGGCATCGGGCTGCGCGGGGTCGAAGGTCTTGCCCATGACGCTGAACTTCGGATACGCGCCGTCCGGCACGGCCTGGTCGAGCGCCTTCATCTGCTTCCTCGCGTCGGTGAGCAGGAAGACCTTCTCCGCGATCTGCTTGTAGTTCACGTCGCCCTTCAGATAGCCCCAGCGCTTCATCTGCGTGAGCATCCACACGGCCATGCTCTGCCAGGGGATGGGGTCGAAGTCGGCGCGGTCCGGCACGACCCGCACGTTGCCCAGGCCGTCGGCGAACTTGCCGGTCAGCACCTGCGCGATGACCGTCTCCGGCTGGTTCAGGTAGGCCTGCGGTGCGATGACCTTGGCGATGAGCTCGCGGTTGCGCGCCTCCCGCGCCATCGCGGCCGAGGTCAGCACCGCGCGGTACAGCGCGGCGAAGGTGTTGGGGTTCTTCTGGATGAACTCGGTGCTGGTGCCGAAGGCGCAGCAGGGATGGCCGTTCCACAGTTCCTTGGAGAGGATGTGGATGAAGCCGACCTCCTCGAACACGGCGCGCTGGTTGAACGGATCCGGGCCGAGGAAGCCGTCGATGTTGCCGGCGCGCAGGTTGGCCACCATCTCCGGCGGCGGCACGACGCGGATCTGGATGTCGCGGTCGGGATCGAGGCCCGCCTCCGCCACGTAGTAGCGCAGCAGGAAGTTGTGCATCGAGTACTCGAAGGGCACGGCGAACTTGAAGCCTTTCCACGACTTCGGGTCGCGCTTGTCCTTGTGCTTCATCGCCAGCGTGATCGCCTGGCCGTTGGTGTTCTGGATCGTCGCCACGTTCATCGGCGTGGCCGTCGCGCCCAGGCCCAGGCTGATCGCCAGCGGCATCGGGCTGAGGAAGTGCGTGGCGTCGTACTCCTTGTTGATCATCTTGTCGCGGATCAGCGCCCAGCCTGCGGTCTTCACGACCTCGACGTTCAGTCCCTGCTTGCTGTAGAAGCCCAGCGGGTGCGCCATGATCAGCGGCGTCGCGCAGGTGATCGGGATGAAGCCGATCTTCAGGTCCTTCTTCTCCAGCGCGCCGCGCTCCTGCGCCATCGCCTGCAGCGGCGCGATGGGCAGCACGCTGCCGATCGCGGCCATCGCGCTGCCGCGACCGACCGCGCGCAGGAAGCGGCGTCGCAGCGCGTCCTGCGGGAACAGCGCCTTCACCAGCGCGGCCTCGACGAACTGGTTGGACTCGGCCTCGATGTCGGTCGTGTCCATCGCGTCGGCGCGTTGGCGCAGCGTCGCCACAGCGCGGTCGCGGTCCAGCTCGCGGACATGCTCCGCCTCGCTGCCATGGCGTCCGCAGGCGCAGCGCATCAGCAGCGGGCGATCGGCGTCGTAAGGGTCGTGGCGGAGGTCGCTCATCGCTGCTTTCCAGGTCGGTGGACGGATGCATCCACTCTAGGAAAGCGCGACGGATCACGGCATCGTGCGCGCCGTGGTTCTGATGTAGGGCTGGAACTACACGACCGCGGGCGAGCCGTCCTCGGCCGCCGACAGGATCATCCGCACATACGCGAGCGCGTCGTGCGCGCCGCTGGTCACCGGGCGGCCGTTGATGATCAGCCCGGGGACCGCGTTCAGGCCCTGGCTGCGAGCACGTCGTTCGTCGGCTTCCACTTCGGACAGCCGCGACAGTGACCGCGTCACGGCACCCGGCGCCATGCCGGAGGCCGCCGCGATCTTCTCGAGCACGGCGTCGTTGCCGATGTCCTGCCCCTCGCTGAAGTAGGCGACGAACAGCGCCTCGACGACGCGCGTCTGCAGAGCGGGTCCGCCCTCGACAAGCGCCTGGCGGACCAGCAGGTGCCCGGCCAGCGTGTGGGACGTGCGCGTCTGCAGGTCGTACCGGAAGACCGCGCCCACGGCACTGCCGGCGGCCATCGCGCGGCTGTCCATCGCGACGGCGGCCTCCCAGCTGCCGAAACGCGCGCTGCGGAAAGTCTTGCGATCCATGCCCGCCTTGGGCAGCGTCGGATTGAGCTGGAAGGGCAGCCATTCGACCTGGACCGCGACGCCCTGGTCCTGCAGGACGTTCAGTGCCTTGTCCAGGTGCCGCTTCCCGATGAAACACCAGGGACAGATGATGTCGAACACCACTTGAACGTGGATCGCTTGCTGCTTGTCGGATGCCATGTCGGCCCTCTGTGGTCAGTGTCGCGGCATGCTATCGAGGGCTCCCCGGAGGCGGGAGCCGCGATCACTGCACAGTGGGTGAGCGAAAACGCACGGCGCCGCCGTCGACGTGATCGGGCGGTCCCGCTACGGCGCCAGCAGCTCGCGCCGGACGGCGAAGAGCGTCAGCTCCACATCGTTGCGCACGCCGGTCTTCTCGAGGATGCGGGCGCGGTAGGTCGACACGGTGTTGGAGGACAGCACCAGCTGCTCCGCGATCTCGCCGACGCTGCGTCCGGCGACCAGCATCTGGAAGACCTGGTGCTCGCGGTGCGAGAGCACCTCATGCAACGGCACCGTGTCGTCCGCGGCGAAGCCGTCGCCGATGGCAGCGGCCAGATGCTCGGCGACGCTGGGCGTGATGAAGCGGCGGCCCCGGGCGACGGTGCGCACGGCATCGATCATCTGCTCGCTGTCCGCGCTCTTGTTGAGGTAACCCGCCGCGCCCAGCTTGAGGCTGCGCACCGCGTACTGCCGGTCCGGATAGGTCGAGAGCATCAGCACCGGCAGCTTGGGGAACTCGCTCCGGAGCGCCTTGAGGATGTCGAGCCCGTCGCGCTGCGGCATGGCGATGTCCAGCAGCACGACGTCGGGGCCCGAGCCGGCCGCCGCTCCCGCGCGGACCTGCTGGATCGCCTCCGGTCCGTTGGCGGCCTCGCCCATCACTCGCAGGTCGCTGGCCTCGGCGAGGATCTGCTTGATGCCTTCGCGCACGATGCGGTGGTCGTCGCAGATCAGCACGCGGATCGTCATGACGGCTCTCCTTCGCGCCGTGGCGCTTCCGTCCCCGGCTCGTGGCGCCGCATCTCTTCCAACGGCGCGCCTTCCAGGGGCATGACCAGCCGCACCGTCGTGCCGCGCCCGGGCGCGCTGGCGATGCCGAGCAGGCCGCCGAACTGCGCCGCGCGCTCGCGCATGCCGAGCACGCCGTAGCTGCGCGCGTCGTTGAGTGCCTCGTCCGGCGCGCCGATGCCGTCGTCGCTGACCTGGAGGTAGAGCACCGGCTGCGGCGGCGCGTCGACGTCGATCCGGATGTCGACGCGCGACGCCTGCGCGTGGCGCGCGACGTTGGACAGCACCTCCTGGAAGATCCGGAACACCGCGATCGCCAGGCCGCCTTCGGGCGGAGCGACATCGGCGGCGACGAAGATGCGAAAGCGCACCTCGCGCTCGTCGCTGCCGGCGAGCTGGAACTCCTGCGCCTGCCATTCCAGCGCGGCCCACAGGCCCTGGTGGTCGAGGATGCTCGGGCGCAGGTCCGTGATGATGCGGCCCACGGCATCGACGGCCGTGTCGACGAGGCCGCCCATGCGGTGGCACTTCGCCACCATCGCGGCGCGCTGGCCTTCGTCGCCGACGCGGCGCTCCAGCCAGTTGACGTCCATCTTCAGCGCGACCAGCAGCGAGCCGAGTTCATCGTGGATCTCGCGCGCGATGCGCTTGCGTTCGGTCTCGCGGACGGCCTCGAGGTGATGCGCGAGCTCGCGCAGCTGCGAGGTCCGCTCGGCGACGCGGCGCTCGAGCTGATCGTGGCTGGCGCGCAGCAGCTCTTCCGCGTGCTTGCGCTTGGAGATGTCGACGAAGGTGACCACGGCGCCCTGGACCTGCCCGTGCTCGAAGAGCGGGTAGCTCGAGTACTCGGCCGGGAAGGCGCTGCCGTCGGCGCGCCAGAGCACCTCGTCGTCGATGCGGCAGGGATCGCCGCGGCGGAAGGCGTTGAAGATCGGGCAGTCGCACTCGCGGTAGTCGCTGCCGTCGCCATGCGAGTGGTGGATCAGCGCATGCATGTTGCGCCCGAGCACCTCGTCGGTGCGCCAGCCCAGCGTGTCGCAGGCGGCGCGATTCACGAAGGTGCATCGGCCGTCCATGTCGATGCCGAAGATGCCCTCGCCGGTGCTGGCCAGCAGCAAGGCGAGCCGGCGCGCGGCCTCGTCCGGCGAGGCTTGATCGACGGCATCGGCGGAAGCGGGCAGGGCGGTCGACGTGGACATGCCCCGCGTGAGTGCAAGGGATGTGCCACGTCGAGCCGCCGTGCGGACTCAAGCGCGGCGCAGCTTCACCGACGGGAAGTCGACCGGCACCGCGAAGGCGACGTTCACATAGTTGGTGAACAGGTTCAGCGCGACGTGCGCCAGGATCTCGACGATGGCGCCGTCGTCGAAGCCGACGTCGCGCAGCGACTGCACGTCGGCGTCGTCGACCTGGGCGCGGTCGCTGACGACCTTCAGCGCGAAGCGCAGCGCGGCGGCGATCTTCGGATCGGCGGACTCGCCCATCTGCGCGGCGGCCATCTCATCGGCGCTGGCGCCCGCCTTGCGGCCGAGCGCGGTGTGCGCGGCCAGGCAGTACTCGCAGGCGTTGCGATCGGCGATGGCGACGGCGATCTGCTCGCCCAGCTTCGCGGGGATCACGCCGCCGCCCAGGGCGCCGAAGCTGCCCCACAGGCTCTTGATCGCGGCGGGCGAGTTGGCCACGGCGCGGAACATCGCCGGCGTGGCGCCGAAGGCGGCCTGGATCTGATCGAGCGCGACCTTGGCGTCGCCTTGGGCTTGCTTGGGATCGACGAGGGCGACGCGGGACGTGGTGGACATGATGATTCCTTTCGATGGTGGATGACGGGGGCTGTGTCAGGCAGCGTCTGGTGTTGGCTGCTGGACGTCAGTGTGGTCCTCGCAGGAGTACCATTGGCCGCGTTTCGTCCATCAAACGCATCCAAACGTCCATGGCTGCCAAGTCCGCGTCCTCTGCCGGTGCGTCCCCCATAGCGACCACCAAGGCGCCCCCCGCATCGACGGCGTCGCTCCCGCCGATCGACCGGCTGTCCTCGCTGCTGGAGCACTTTCGCGTGCGTGCGCGGCTGTTCCACGTCGGGCCGCTGTGCGGGGTCAACCCGTTCGATCCGCTGCCGGGCCGGGGCTTCCTGCATGTGATGAAGCGCGGCGAGATGGAGCTCCGCCACCCGGCCAGCGCCGGTCTGCCGCGCAAGCTGCGCGTGGACGAGCCCTCGCTGCTCTTCTATCCGCGACCGGTCGCGCACGAGTTCCGCAACCCGCCGCGCGAGGGGTCCGACTTCACCTGCGCGGAGCTGGAGTTCGACGGCGGCCCGCTCAATCCGCTGGTGCGCGCGCTGCCGCCGCTGGTGCTGCTGCCGCTGGCGCGCGTGGAGGGGCTGGAGATGTCCTTGCAGCTGCTGTTCGCGGAGACCGAGCGGCTGCGCTGCGGTCAGCGCGTGCTGGCGGACCGGCTGTTCGAGGTCGTGCTGATCCAGCTGCTGCGCTGGCTCATCGACCACCCGGCGGAGGCGGGCGTGCAGCCGGGACTGGTGACGGGCCTGTCGGATCCGCGCGTCGCGCTCGCGCTGGCGGCGGTGCACGAGGCGCCGGGCGAGCCGTGGTCGCTGGAGCGCATGGCGGCGCGCGCGGGCATGTCGCGCAGCGCGTTCGCGGCGCGCTTCCGCGAGCTGGTGGGGCAGGCGCCGGCGGCGTACCTCGCCGATTGGCGGCTGAGCCTCGCGCAGGAGCAACTGCGACTGGGTCGCTCGATCAAGCAGATCGCCGACCAGCTCGGCTACGCGAACGCTTCGGCGCTGTCGCGCGTCTTCACGCAGCGGGTGGGAAAGTCGCCGAGGGAATGGCGGCAGGGGATGGTGGCGCAGGGCGAGTCGAGCGCTTCTTCTTGAGACTTGCGTCCTCAGCCGACGGTGGAGCGTGGGCTTTGGGCTAGGCTTGCGGGCATGGATCTGCAGACGCTCATCGATACCGTGTATGAAGACCTTGATGCCTGCGTGAGCTCGGTGTCATTGGACGAGTCGGGCGACCTTCGCCTGCACATCGAGTACGACAGTTTCGTTCTGCCTGAAGAAACGCAACGCGTCGAACTCAAGTGCCTGCGGCCCAAGGAATTCAATGTCACTGCGGGCTGCTTCAGATCGATGGATCAGTTCAAGGAACACGTGCTGCTGGCCGACCATCACGGACCGCAGTCGCAGATATTCTTTTCCTCTGCGCCGACATCGCCGGAAGAGGTGTTCTATCTGGCCCACGCCATGCTCACAAAGGAGTTCGGGCATTGGCGCGATCCAGCGACGTATCTGAACGGTCCACCCGAGCAACTGCGAAGGCACCTGGCTGGCGGCTACGGATTGCTGGCCCGCGGCCCCCGTTTCGCGATGGACGCGCTGGCTGCCGCCGTCGATCCACTCTTGATCGTCAAGACAATCGAGTCACATTCGATGCAAAGTTCCGTCATGGTTTTGATACTCGACCGTCAATTCGTGATCTGCGGAATCGGTCGAAGTTCTGCGTGGGGACCACTGATCGTGTCGCTGCAGCAGAACGTCCAGCAACAGAGCGAGGAGTGCCGCTTCTGCCACATGGAGATCGCGCCGGATCCGGTCATCGAAGAGATCGCGCGCGAAGGCTTCGCGATCATCGATCGTCCTGACGGTCCCAGTCCTCCGTCCCTGCGCCTTCAGCCCCTCACATGCGGCGCGCAGCAGCGCGGTGGCTACCGAAGTCGATCCCCGAGTTTGGCGGACGGCAGGATTCGCTGACCTGAATTTGCGCGACAAGCCAGCCTCGGAGACGAAGCATGATCCGGGTATGTCGATAAGCAGATTTGCACACGTCTTCTTGGCCAGCCTCCTGGCGGTGGGAACCCTGTGTGCCGCGGCCGCCGATGCGATCCGCATCCCGTTCAAGAGCGCCACGCCGGCCACCTTGCACGACGTCGCGCGGGAGAGGAGAGACCGGTGGCCCGTCACGGAGGTCTGGGGAGACCTCAGCTTGCCGGCCGGCGCGAACGGCCCGATCCCGGCCGTCGTGCTCGCTCATGGCAGCGACGGGGTCACGCCGAGCCTCGCCCAGTGGGTGAATCTCTTCAATGACATGGGTGTCGCCACGTTTGTCGTCGACAGCTTTGGCCCCCGCCGGCGTGTCATCGACCGCCGCGGACCAGACATCAGTGCCTGCTGCTGCGAACCTCATGGATTCGTTCGCGGCGCTGCAACTGTTGGCTCACGATCCCCGGATCGACGCCACGCGCATCGGCATCATGGGGTTTTCGCGCGGTGGGACGGTGGCGTTTCAAACCGCTCAGCGGCCGTTCCTTCGAGCCGCCGTCAAAGGCGGGGAGTCATTCGCCTTCCACATCGCTGCGTACGCGGGCTGTTTGCAGGTCTACACCTCGCAGGACGTGACGCTGGCCCCGCTGCTCAATCTCGTCGGCGCAGCGGACGACTACACCCATCCAGAGCCGTGCGAAGCCTTGGCTGCCGAGTACGCGGCCCTGGGAACACCGGTGAAGAGCATCCGTTACGACGGCGCCCACCATGCCTGGGACAGCCTGCTTCCGGTGCGATGGCTCCCGAACGCCACCAGCGGGTACGCCTGCGGTGTCGTGCGGACCGACATACCCAGCTGGACCGTGACGGCCCTGCGCACCGGTGCCACCATCCCGCCCGCGGACGTCGCGGCGTTCTACAGCAGCTGCGTCACGAGAGGTGCGCATGTCGGGCGCAACGCCGCAGCCTTCGAAGCGTCGCGCAAGGACGCTGCGCGTTTCGTCCTGGATCTTCTTTCCGCCCCGGGAAGATGACCAATCCTCGGTCCAGCCGCAGGCGCCCCGGCCAGCAGGCAAGGAATTTGCCGCCCTTGCCATCTGGAGACGTTCCTGAAGCAGTTTTCAGACGACCCGGCTCCAGCGGATCAGATGATCGAAGACGCATCGCCACGGACGCCATTGATCGGACACCGGCCTTGTGGTCGACTGAGCTTCTGGGAAATCTTCCGATGCTTGACAAGCCTGCTGTACTCCACGGTAGATGCGCTTGCGGTCGCGTCGAGTTCGCGGCGCACGCGCTGAGCACGACGGCCTGCGTGTGCTACTGCGATACCTGCCGCCACGCGTCTGGTGGCGCAGGCATTGCGTGGGTCGCGGTCGATGAAGCGTCCTTGCGCATCAACGGAAATGCGACCTCGTGGCACTCCCGCGAGGGATTGCGGCGCTTCTGCGGTTGCTGCGGCAGTCAGCTCTTCGCTGTGGACCATCCAAGGTCGAGCACCTTTCAGGTCACCGTCGGCTCTCTGACCAACGATGAACTCATTGTGGGAACTCAAAGTGCCTCGGCGGAAACCCGCCGACGATGGGACGCCACGCACACCCTACGCTCCCGTAGCGAGGAGGTCTCGGCTGAGCAGGTCATCCCAGCTCAACCACCGGACTTGCCGCAGGCGGGCGTGCGCTTCGACAACCTTCTCGCGAACGCGCCCGATGCGTTCGTGACGATAGACCCCAAGGGGCTCGTCTCCGACTGGAGCCGACGCGCCCAGGAGACTTTTGGATGGAGCTACGCCGAAGCCATCAGACAGCCGTTGCACGAACTCATCATCCCGCCCGAACATCGGTCCGCCCATGTACGAGGCCTCTCGCGCTTGCAACTGACCGGTCATGGACCTGTGCTGGGTCGGCGTTTCGAGGTGGACGCCCTTCGCAAGGACGGCAGCAGAATTCCCGTGGAGCTGTACGTGGCACCCATGAGCATGAATGGCGGCATGGGAGCAACCGCGTTTCTGAGAGACCTCAGCGCGCAGCGCGCCGCGCAAGCGAGGGCCGAAGCCGAGGTCCGCTCCACGACATCGTTGCTGCAGCGCACTGGAGAACTGGCGTCCGTAGGAGCGTGGGTCGTCGACCTGGTCGCCGAGCGCATCACGTGGTCACCGGTCGCCAGGCAGATTCATGGGGTCGACGACGCGTTTGAACCCGACGGCCCAGAGTGTCGCGAAGTTCTATTCTTACGAAGCGCTGAAGACCCTGCAGGCCGCCTTCAAGCGGGGTGTGGAGACTGGAGAACGCTGGGCACTCGAACTTCCCTTCGTCACCGGCGATGGCGAGGCACGTTGGGTGCGCGCCATTGGCGACACCGAGTTCGATGCGAACGGCTCCGCGATTCGGGTCGTGGGCGCCGTCCAGGACATCACCGAACACAAGCGGCTGGAGGAAAGGATCGCGGCCAACGAGCAGTTCATGCGCAGCATCACCGACAACTTGCCTGTTCGTATCGGATATCTTGACCCGCAAGGGCGTTACCAATTTTCCAACCGCGCCAACTGCGAGCGTCTGCGGGCTGCGCGGGAGATGGTCCTGGGCCGGACTCGCGTCGAACTGTTGGGGCACAAAGGGAACGAGGCCGGCACTGCTCATCTCGATGCGGCGCTCAAGGGCATTCGTCAGCGGTTCGAGCAGACGGAGAGGGTGGATGGAAAGCTCGTTCACACGGAGAGCCAGCTCATCCCCGATCTCAACGGCGCGGGCGAAGTGCAGGGCATCTTCACCATTGGCGTCGACATCACCGAGCGCAAAGCCGCAGAAGAATCGCTGCGTGTACTGACTCAGATCTTTGACGCCACGCCGGACTACGTTGTCCAGGCAGATCGAGATGGACGCGTGACCTACATGAATCCTGCCGTGCGCAGGGCCGTGGACATTGCCATCGACGCCGACGTCTCGAAGTACAGCTTCCTGGACTTCAATACGCCCGAGACCACCAGGCGATACAGAGCCGAGATCATCCCGGAGGTGCTTGCCCGAGGCGTGTGGATCGGCGAGACGTCCGTGGTCGTTGCGTCAGGCGTCATCCCCGTCAACCATATGGTTCTGGCTCACAGCGATGCGTCAGGGGAGGTCGTTCGTTACTCATCGGTCATGCGCGACATCTCGCAGGTGGCGGGACGCGCTGACCGGACTGGCCAACCGCCAGGGCCTTGAGTCCTTCCTGCGCAGCATTCCGCCAACGCAGGTCAGGGGCACCGCCATGCGCTACGTGGACATCGCCGCCAAGTCGCGCCACCCAAGGTGGCCTGACCGATTCGAAACGTTGGCCGAGGGTCGGCGCGGACAGGGCATCGATCTTGCCCGTTCTATCCATCACGCAACGATCCAGACCGTCGCACTGGCCGGGACGCGATTGCCGCGAGACATCAGCGTTCGAAGGATCCCATGTCTCCAGCGCAAGCTTCACGACGCGACTCGACCGAGCAACGGTGCCGGCATCCGACGGGTTTTCCGCTCCACTTCCTTGTCGCCGCCAGGTCGTGGACGCCATTGCGCAGGGCGGCGCGAGAAGGACGCAGCCATGACGCTCAAGTCGAAGCTCAATTACTCGTTCGTCGCACTGGTGGGGTTGGTCGTCCTCATGGGCGCATTTGGCCTGGTGCAGCTGGCTCAAGTGAACGCGGTCGCCAACGACATCGCGAGTGAACAGTTGCCCAGCGTCACTTCGCTGGCCAACATACGCGCAACCGCCAATCAGCTCCGACGCGCCGAGGCGGAGCACGTGCTCAGCAAGAACGAGCCTGAGATCAAGGCAGCGGATGCGCGAATCGCAAGCCTGCGAGCAGCGCTCGCCAAGCAGGAAGAGGACTACAAGCCCCTCGTCGCTCCCGGCGAGGAAGCGCAAGGGTTCGCCGACTATCAAAAGCTTCGAGACACCTTCTTCAAGTCCATGGATGCGGTGCTGGCGCTATCTCGCGCCGGGGAAGACTCGTTCTCCCAGGCGCGAGAAGCGCACCTCACCACGTCCAAGCCCACTTTCGAAGCCTGGGTCGCGGCGATCGGTCGCTTGGTCGACATCAACAACGCGAGCGCGGCGGCCGCCGCGCACCAGGCGTCGGCCACCTACAGCTTTGCCAAGGGCGCGTCGTGGAGTCTCATGGCCCTTGCGGTCGTGATCGGCGCCATCCTGTCCACGGCCATCGTCCGCAACGTGCTCGGCCAGATCGGCGGCGACCCGGAGGTTGCGGTATCACTGGCAAGGAAGGTTGCCGACGGGGACCTCACGACTGACATCCAACTCGGCGCAAGCGATGAACGGAGCGTTCTTGCGGTGCTCAGGCAGATGCAGGGAAAGCTCAGCGGCGTCGTTTCCTCAGTCCTCGAGAACGCCCATGGCGTGGCCACGGCTTCCGCGCAGATCGCACAGGGCAACTCCGACCTGAGCAGCCGCACGGAACAACAGGCGTCCGCGCTGGAGGAGACCGCCTCCTCGATGGAACAGCTCGGCGCGACGGTGCGCCAGAACTCGGACAACGCCATGCAGGCCAACCAGCTTGCAAGCAGCGCTTCGGAGGTCGCAAAGCTGGGAGGTCAATCCGTCTCCGAGGTCGTGGCGACCATGCGCGATATCAACGAGTCATCGCAGCGGATTGGCGACATCGTTGGAGTCATCGACGGCATCGCCTTCCAGACAAACATCCTCGCGCTGAACGCCGCGGTCGAGGCCGCGCGCGCCGGAGAGCATGGCAAGGGTTTTGCGGTCGTGGCGCAGGAAGTTCGTACATTGGCCCAGCGAAGCGCTACCGCCGCAAGAGAAATCAAGACGCTCATCGCCACCAGTTCCGAACGCGTTGAGCGGGGAACATCGCAGGTGGATACGGCCGGACAGAAGATGCAGGAAATCGTCACCTCGATCCAGCGGGTCACGGACATCATGGCCGAGATCAGTGCCGCATCGCTTCAGCAGAGCCAAGGTGTCGCCCAGGTGGGCGAAGCCATCGGGCAGATGGACCGGACCACACAGCAGAACGCCGCACTGGTCGAACAGAGCGCCGCAGCCGCAGAGAGTCTGCGCGCCCAATCCGAGCGCCTGGTGGGGCTTGTTGCCATGTTCAAGGTTCGATAGACATCCGAACAGGCTGCCTTGGATGTCCGCAGTTCCTGTCGGCGACCACCGCGACCCAAGCCTTTCACGATGATGCACCGGACCCCAAGGCAGAATCCGGACGTACGGGGCGAGCCCGGCGTCAGGCCTGCCGGGAAGCCCATCTTGAGGAATGGAGCAGCATCAATGGCACTGACGAAGAAGGGCGAGTTCTGGTACGGGACCACGTCCGGCGACACCCAAGCCGAACTGCGCAGCTACAGCGTTGCGAATCGCCATGAGGCCGTCAGGTTCGCCTCGTCCAAATGCGATTGCGGATGCCGGACCTTCGCGCTGCAGACTGATGAAGAGGCCGGTGTGGCAATCCGCACCTGCACTGACTGCGGGCAGGAACACCTGACGGGCGACAGTGAGGACTACGTTGAAGAAGCCTCGCCTGAGGCGCACGAGTGCGTGTGCGAGAACGAGGTGTTCGAGCTGGTGTCCGGCGTCTCCGTGTACGAAGGCACGCATGACGTGCGCTGGTACTACATTGCTTGCCGCTGCGTGGAATGCAACCTGGTCGGGGTCTTCGCAGACTGGAAGTGCGAAGCAGGTGACGCAGCGGCCTTCCTCGCCAAGGTCTGAGATGACGTCATCGATGGACTGGGCTGCATCAATGATCCCCAGCGCAGCAATGCCGCCGCGGCTTCAGGCTGGTTGCGGTCCTCCGCACAGCGGCCGCCGGCTGACTCCGCCACCCTGAGCCGACATCCACTGTCCTGATGTCGCCGCCCTGAAGCTGCCGGTCAGACACGCCCACAGTCACCCGTAGGAGGCCCCGCAGCGCAGGGCACACGTCGGCGGGCAGCACTAAGGGGGATTGAGGCGTAGCGCGCGCTCGCTGTTTCAGCTGATCGAGGGTCTGAGGTACGCGTTCCTCCAGGCGGCCGAGCGCACCCTGGCGCGCACGCCGCGCATCGTCGAGCTGCACGAGCGGGTGGCCGAGCAAGCACGGATGACGGCCTATCTGCGCAGCGAGCGGCGCATTGCGTTCAACGAGCAGGGCACCTTCCGTCGTTACCCGGAGCTCGACCTTGCCTGAGTGGTGGTGATGCTGCTGGCGCGAATCAGATCTTGATCAGGCGAACCCAGGTCCGGATGAAGGTGCGGGGGCGTTTCGCTTCTTCGTTCAGACCGTTCTGAAGCAGAGGGCTTTCATTGAGCTTGACGCTCAGCGGCCTTCGCTTGGCCTTGACGGCTTCAGTCAGCTCGGGGCCGTTCTGCGGGGCGATCTTGTCCGAGATGCCGTGTTTGTTGTACTTGTCAATGCTGCCCGTGCCCGGGAGCGCCTTCCAGAAGCTCAATGGGCTTGGGTAGCGGTCGCGCCAACCGTACAGCTCCCGAAAGGCGTAGCCGAGCTTGCTCAGCTCGGGCGCCAGTACATCCCAAGACTCCACGGTGACCTGAGCCTTGCTTCCCTTCTTGTCTCTGAAGAAGTCGAAAGATGCGCTGGGGCTCGTAGTTGACCTTGTAGTACTCGACGATGCCGCGGTAGAAGTGCGGGGCGTGGCCAGCTCGGCCCAGGTACTTCTCTACCGTTTCAACGTCGTCCGTGGGTGGGGCCTCATGCTCGATCCGGTGCCCGAGCAGGGGCGTGCTGTGCCAGACACTCGGGTCGCTGAAGCTGATGCGCGCATACGGGTCGACTTCTTCTTCCTTGATGTCCCCCGAGGCGAGGCCCTTTTGCGCATAGCCCAGGCGTCGAGCCTTCAGGTCTTTCTGCACCTCGTCGGGCAGCCCCTCTTCGAGCTTGGCCTGCCCTTCGAGGTCGGGCTTGGTGGAGGCGCCTTGCATCTTCAAGGCGTTGTCGTAGGTGAGGTTCACGAACAGCGTGGTGCCGCGGCTGTCCTTGTGGAAGCCGACGTCGCTCTGCGTGCGTTCGCGGTACCAGTCCACGTCGACGATCACCTCGTGGGTCTTGCCGATCTCTTCTGAATTCTTATCGAGGTACGCCAGTTGCCCGGCGGCCTGAAGAGTCGAATGAACCAGCAGCTTGATGTCTCCCAGGTTGTCGTCGATGTCGGCCGGCCAGGGCTTCATGCCGTGTTCTTCGTCGTGGGTCGTGCGCTCGTCCTTCTCGAATTCGCCCGCTCGATAGCTGAGCGAGACCAGCCGGTAGCCGAAGCCAACTTGTCCCACTTCCTTGAGCTTGTCGATCAGCCTCCTTTGCAGCCCTTCCGCAGTGATCTCCTTTTCGCCTTTCACCGGCATGTCTTTGAGCGAGCCGACCGAATCATCGGGAAGCTCCTTCAACTGGGCGCTCGGCACCCAGGGGGACACACGCCGTTCGCCGAGCAGATGGCTGAGCTGCCGGCGCTGCAGGGCCATGCGCGGCCCGTGGTGGATGCCGTCGATCAAAGCCCGCTGCACCGAGGCGCGTGCACCGGGCTCGAACCCTCCTGAGGAGGCGTCTGCAGCCTGGGACCGCGCACCCGCAGTCGCGGCGGGCTCGGAGGGGATCTGGCGGGCGGCTGCCTTGTCTGCATGTTTCATGCAGCCAGCGTGGCCTTGCGAGCCCATTGCAGCCATCGGCAGATTGCGGACAACGCGCTTCAGGATTGCTGATGTCCTCCCGCCGATGCGCCGTAGCCGCAGGGCACCCGCTTCGGGCGCGAGTCTCGAACGGGCCGCGTGGCAAAGCGCGGCGCCCCACAGCCAATGCCTACAGCACCCCCGGCGGTGGCAATGGGGTTACCTCAGTTCAACTTCCGATTGCTTCGATATCGGCATGACGGTGTGCAAGGCCCTGCAGCGGTATCAGGTCACCGGTGACGCACCGTCATCTGCAGATGCCCCGAAAGCTGCCGCTTGTCGATGACTCCTTGCGGCAGGTTGCTGACATCGGCGTCCATTGCTCTCAACGGCTGCACCCGCTGCGATGCCGTCACGGCTCCAGGCTGTGTGCAGCCGTTCAGTGTCGGCAGGTGACGGTCAGCTCGCACTTCAGGCAGACGCAAGTATCGAGGCCCTGTGAGATCGAGCCCAAGCCTGCGAGAACGGGGATGCCAGCAACGCGTCGGACATGATCCCTGCCTGATCCTGCAGTTCAAGGGCCTCAGGTTCATCGTCGAACTGGCAGGCTGGATCAACAGAACTCTGGCGGATTCTGACCGGGCCGCTGAGCCGAGCGCCGCTCGTGCTCAAACCTTGGTAGGGGTTGGATAAACCTACCTCCGATGGTGATGCCGTGTCGAACCTGATGTCATGCGTCAACTCCTCTGAAGAGCAACCATGATCCGCACGAACCCATCCACTGACGCGATCTCAATGCCCAGTTCGCCTGCGAATCGCGCATCTCTGTCGACGCTCTACCTGTGCCGCGGCTTGCTCGCGCTGTTGTGGGCAGCCGCCTTCGCCCCGGCACACGCGACCTCGGGCCCCGCGGCGACGGCATTGCTCGTGAGCTATCCGCTGATCGACGCAGTCTCATCGCTGGTCGACTACCGCGCGCTGAAGCGCGACGCGGAGCGCCGCATCACCGCCTTCAATGCGGCTCTGAGCACTCTTGCGGCGATCGCCACTGGCTCCGCGTCAGCCTACGGCCCCGCCGCCGTGCTCGCCGTCTTCGGCGTCTGGGCGGCCATCGCCGGTGCGGCGCAGTTCGCGCTGGGCATTCGCAGGCGTGGCCAGGAACTCGGTCAACAGTGGCCGATGCTCATCTCCGGTGGCCTGTCCTTTCTCGTCGGCATCGCGTACTGCATCCAGGCCACGGGGCCCATGCCGTCCCTGGCCGTGCTGTCGGTCTATGCGACCGGAGGCGGTGGATTCTTCGTCATCCAGGCGGGACTGCTGGCATGGCGCTCGCGCCGCCAGCGCTGATCCCGACACCTCGTTCGTTGATCGCCGGCCTGCCGACTCGTCTGCAGAACCCTTTCAGCACCCCATCTGTCTCCACGTCGGAGCAATCAAAGGACACCCAATGCACAAGCAACCCGTATCGACATCCGATGCACCGACTGCCATCGGCATCTACTCCCAAGCTGTTCGAGCTGGCAGCACCATCTGGCTATCAGGCCAACTCCCATTGGATCCGCGGACCAACAGGATGGTCGACGGCAATCCCGAGTCGCAGATCCGGCAGGTTTTCGAGAACCTCCGCGCGGTCGTCACGGCAGCCGGCGCGACGTTCGACGGCGTCGTGAAGGTCAATGTCTACCTGACCGACCTTGCCCATTCCGCGCTCCTCAACAGCGTCATGGCGGAGTACTTCCAGAAGCCTTACCCCGCACGCGGCACGGTCGGCGTGGCGGCACTCGCTGGCGGGGCGCTGGTCGAGGTCGAGTGCGTCGTCGCGCTGTGAGGCGCCAGATCCAGTTCAAGACGAATACACCATGACAAGAACCGTTGCAGATCAGTTCGTGGACACCCTTCGGGCTGCTGGCGTCAAGCGCATCTTCGGCGTCGTCGGGGACAGCCTGAACGGGTTGACCGAAGCCGTACGCCGTCGAGGCGACATCGAATGGGTGCCCGTCAGGCACGAGGAGGTTGCCGCCTTTGCCGCCGGGGCGGAAGCACACCTGACGGGATCGCTCGCCGTTTGTGCCGGAAGCTGCGGGCCGGGCAACCTGCATCTGATCAATGGACTGTTCGATTGCCATCGCTCAGGCGTGCCAGTGCTTGCCATCGCAGCTCATATTCCTTCACCGGAAATCGGCACAGGCTATTTCCAGGAGACTCACCCCCAGACACTCTTCCAGGAGTGCAGCCACTACTGCGAATTGGTCTCCGACCCCGAGCAGATGCCTCGGACCCTGGAGATCGCGATACGCGAGGCAGTGAGCAAGCGGGGGGCTCTGTCGTGACGATCCCGGGCAATGTCGCGCTTCTTCCGGCCACCGAGGCACCCACGGCGAGGACGTCGAGCCTGCTGCCGGCGGCGCCCTTGGTGACGCCCGCCGGAGACGAGTTGGTCAAGCTCGCGGAGATGTTGAACAGCGGTCGGCGGATCACGGTGCTGTGCGGCTCCGGATGCCAGGGTGCCCACGATCAACTGATCTCTGTCTGCGAGCGATTGAACGCGCCCGTGGTGCATGCGCTCCGGGGCAAGGAACACGTCGAGTGGGACAACCCCTACGACGTCGGCATGACGGGCTTGATCGGCTTCTCGTCGGGCTACTACGCCATGCTCGATTGCGATGTCCTGCTGATGCTGGGGACCGATTTCCCCTACCGGCAGTTCTACCCCCGCGAGGCGGGTGTGCGCATCGCCCAGGTCGACATCAGAGCGGAGCACATTGGACGTCGTGCACCGGTCGACCTCGGAATCGTGGGAGACGTCCGAGCGACGCTGGAGGCCTTGCTGCCGCTGCTTCAGCAGAATCCAGACGCCGCCCACCTGACGCAGGCGCGCGAGCATTACCGGAAGACTCGCAAGGGTCTCGACGATCTCGCGGCGCCTGGTCGACGGGGCATCCATCCACAGCAGATTGCCAAGGCGCTCAGCGACCAGGCCGCCGACGATGCGGTCTTCACCTGCGACGTCGGCCTGCCGACCGTGTGGGCCTCTCGATATCTCGCCATGAACGGCAAGCGCCGATTGATCGGCTCGTTCTGGCACGGGTCGATGGCGAACGCGATGCCACACGCGATCGGCGCGCAAGCCGCATTTCCTGGCAGACAGGTGATCTCGCTTTCAGGCGATGGCGGGTTCACGATGCTGATGGGTGACTTCCTGAGCCTCGCCCAGTTGGGACTGCCGGTGAAGGTGGTGGTCTTCAACAATTCGGCCCTGGGATTCATCGAGCTGGAGCAGAAGTCGACCGGCACGCTCAACGTCGGTACGGAACTGAAGAACCCGTCCTTTGCAGCAATGGCGGAGTCCGTCGGCGTGCGCGGAATCCGGCTCGAGCATCCCGACGAGGTGGACCGAGGCATCGCGCAAGCGTTGGCACATGACGGGCCTGTCCTTGTCGATGCGGTCGTGAACCGAAGCGAGCTTGCGATGCCTCCCGCCATCACGCTTGAGATGGCCAAGGGCTTTTCGCTCTACATGCTTCGGGCCGTGATGAATGGCCGCGCTGACGAAGTCATCGAGCTCGCACGCTCGAACCTGTGGCGCTGAACTGCGGGAGTGAAATGAAAAGAGATGTTGAAAGCGCGCCCACGGATGCAGCCTGGGACGCTGCGCGAATCACGCGGGCATCGTCTGAACTCTGGCGGCTTCCCGCGACCGAGCTTGCGCAGCTGGTGCGGCTGCGCAAGGTCTCCGCTCGGGAAGCTGCGGTGGATGCACTGAAGAGACTGGACGAGGTCAATCCGCGGATCAACGCGGTGGTGGCGCATCGACCCGAACAGGTGCTCGCGCAGTCAGATGAGTTGGATCGCAGGATCGGACGCGGCGAGGACGTGGGGCCATTGGCCGGCGTTCCTGTGACGGTCAAGATCAATGTCGACATGGCGGGCTTCCCCACGACGAACGGGACCCACCTTCAGAAGGACTTCGTCGCCAAGGTGAACAGTCCCGCGGTCGAGAACCTGGTACGTGCAGGCGCGGTGCTCCTGGACGTAGCAACGCGCCGACCTTCGCGCTGCGCTGGTTCACGAGCAATTCGCTCGACGGCGCTACCCGCAATCCGCGCGGTTCCGCGCTGACCCCTGGCGGCTCGTCGGGCGGTGGTGCCGCCGCCGTCACCGCCGGCATCGGACACCTCGCCGTAGGTACGGACATCGGCGGATCGCTGCGCTATCCGGCCTACGCCTGCGGCATCCATGGTTTGCGGCCCACGCTCGGGCGGGTTCCCGCCTACAACGCCTCCTCTCCTGAGCGCCCCATTGGCCCGCAGATGATGTCGTCCACGGGACTGATGGCCCGAACGATCGACGACCTCCGGATCGGCCTCGCGGCCATGGCGGCGCCCGATCTGCGGGATCCCTGGTGGGTGCCGGTGCCCCTCGAGGGGCCCGAGACGCCACTGGTTGCGGCGATGTGTCTTCGCCCCGGGGGCATGGAGATAGACGAGCACGTCGAGGCGGCCCTGCTGGACGCGGCACGACGCCTCTCTGACGCCGGGTGGACCGTGACGGAGATCGACGATGTGCCGCTCATGCGAGAGGCGGCTGACGTGCAGATGCAACTGTGGCTGGGCGACGGCTTCGCCAACCTCGTCGATGCCGCTCGCCGCGACGGCGATACAGCCGCACTCGCCGTGGTCGATGCGGTCAGGGGCATGGCCGAGGCGCTGCCTGGCGATGTCGTCAGCCGCGCGTTGGTGTTGCGCACCACCGTGCAACGGGCTTGGCGGCGGTTCTTCACCGAGTATCCGGTACTGTTACTGCCGGTCTCTGGCGAATTGCCTTTCCAGGACGGACTCGATCTACAGGGACAGGCGGGATTCGAACGCGTATGGCGAGCTCAACTTCCCATGAGAGCGCCGCCGGCGCTTGGCCTGCCCGGGCTTGCTATCTCCACCGACCTTGTCGGCCCGGTACCCGTCGGCGTGCAGATTCTCGCCAGTCACTACAGGGAGGATCTGTGCCTCCTGGCCGGCAAGGCCATTGAGGCTCGCGGGACGCCTGCGTCTCCCATTGATCCGATCGTCTGAGCGAGGGCAATCGATTCACGGGCAACTGCCTGCTGGTGCTGGGGGGTATTGCCCCCTGCCTGTTGGCATTGACCACGTCCGCAGAGGCGGATTCAACCGGTCGCCAAGCAAACCTACCCGCAGGACGAGAACCTCCACGTGTCTCACGAGACCATCTATCGCAGCCTATTTGTTCAAGCGCGCGGCGCATTGAAGAAGGAGCTGCTGGAGCACCTGAGGCGCACTCGGGGAATGCGGCGATCCCGCCACCATACGCAGAAGACGGTGATCCAGGTCTACTTCTGCGACCCGCGGAGCCCGTGGCAGCGCGGCAGCAACGAGAACGTCAACGGTCTGCTCAGGCAGTACTTTCCAAAGGGCATGGACCTTTCCGAGTACACGCAGCTTGAGCTCGACGCCATTGCCCGACAATTGAACGAGCGGCCGCGCAAGACGCGCGGCTATCAGACCCCGGCAGAGATGTTCAACCTATGTGTTGCATCCACCGGTTGAATCCGCCCTGCAAAGCAGCCGTCAGCGTCAGGCCGAGCCCGATCCTTCGCCCCGTCACGGATTGGCGTACTGCGCCACCCCATTGCCGAACGACCAGTTCTCGCGCTTGACCTCGACCAGGTTGATGAAGACATCCTCCGGCCGGACGTCCAGCGGTGCCAGGCGCTCGACGATCGTCTTGTACAGCGCGCGCTTCTGATCCAGCGTCCGTCCCTCGTTCAGCGTGATCTGGATGTAGATCAGCCGGCTCGAGCGTGGGATGTCCAGATAGCCGGGGTCGAAGACGAAGTGCGTCTCGTCGTGCTCGGTCAGGATCTGGAAGTTGTCCTTGTCCGGGACATTGATCGTGTGGCGCATGGCCTCGTAGACCGCGGCTCCCACCTGGCGGGGATAGCTGGGGTCGGACTGGCGCTGCATGTCGATTCGAACCAAGGGCATGACGGCATCCTGTTGTTCACCGGAATTGGCCCCCTCATCCTGTCATGCCCGGGAATGCCCAGCGGGCTCAGGGCCATTGCATGGGGTCAGGCCGTGCGCCGTCACGTCGACCGCCTGCAGTCGCCGTGCTCGGTGGCAGCCATGATGGAGCGCCGCGGGCAACGTCTCCTCCGGTGGCTCGTGGATCACGCCTTTCCCACCCCCGATCTCAGCGAATCGCCGATATCCGCCACCGGCGACCGGTCACAGCATCAGGTGTCCCGACGGAGTCGACACCCATGCCCGAAGAGAACCCCTTTCGTCCGTCCGAGTACACCGCCGCGTTGCTGCGGCAGTTGCGGCTGATCGGGCCCTTCAGCGGCCGCGCGCTGGAAATGGGCACCGGCAGCGGCGTCGTGCTGGCAGCGCTGGCGGCGGCCGGCGCGCGCGAGTTGGTCGGCGTCGACATCGAGCCCGAGGCCGTCGACCATGCCCGCGCGCTGCTGCGGGCGCAGCGCATCCCCCATGCCACCGTGCATCACGGCGACCTGTGGGAGCCGCTGCGCGGGGAGCGCTTCGACCTGATCGCCTTCGACCCGCCCCAGTTGCCCCTGCAGGACGACTGCACCGACGGCGCCCGGCTGCGCAGCTGGAGCGACGGCGGCCGGGAGGGCCGCGAGGTGCTGGACCGCTTCCTCGACGGCCTTGGCGACCACCTGGCGCCGGCGGGCGTGGCCGTCCTCACTCACAGCAGCTTTGTCGGACTGGAGGAGACCACTCGGCGCCTGTCGGTCCAGGGCCTGCGCCTGGACGTCGCGCAGACCGTGTCGGCGCCGGTCCCGGCCTGGAAGGTGCGCCTGCTGCCTCCGCGCTGGCTGGAGAGCCACCTGGGCCGGGCATTCCATGTCGTCGGCCCCTACGTGTTCTGCGACTTCCATGTCGTCGAGATCCGGCATGCCTTGGTCGACCCGTGCGCGTGACTGGCGGCTGACGCTCCCGTGCCTCGTCCTGGCGCTGAGCGGCGGGGCGGCACAGGCGGCGCCCGACACCCCGGACACCCCCGACGCCCGCGACCTCCCGTCCGCCGTCCATTGCGAGGCCGCTCCCGACACGCTGGCGCGCGTGCGCTGCCGCGGCGAGATCCGCATCGGCGTGCGCGCGTTCTACCCGCCGTTCAGCCAGTCGACGGCGGACGGGCCGCAGGGCTTTGAACCCGCGCTGGCGCGACTGCTGGCGGCGCGGCTGGGCGTCGGCGTGCGCTTCGTGGAGGTCGACGCCGCGAACCGGATGGTGACCCTGGGCGACGGGCGCGTCGACCTGCTGATCGCCACCACCGGCCATACCTCGCAGCGCGACGGCCAGGCGCTGTTCGTGCGGCCGCACTACTACGAATCGCATACCGTTGTCGTGGGACTGCGCAGCACCGGGCCGCCCGAGCTGCGGACGCTGTCGGCACTGGCGGGGCGCACGGTCTGCGTGACCATCGGCAATTCAACCAATGCCGAGCTGGCGGTCAACGGCGCGCGACTGATGCTCTTCGGCACAGCGCGCGCGCTGGTGGAGCAGTTGCAGGCGGGCACCTGTCCGCTGGCCGCGCATGACGACAGTCTGCTGTTGCCCTTGCTGCCGGCGAGCTACGAGGTGAAGCTGTCCTTCGCGCCGCTGCCGTGGGGCGTGGTCGTGCGCCGCGACGGCGCGCCGCTGGCATCGCTGCTGGCTCGCGAACTCCGCCAGTTGCACGCCGACGGAACCCTGCTGCGCCTGGCGCATGAACACGACGTCCCGGAGGACTGGCTGGAAGCACAGCGACGGCGATGGTCGTCGCCTCCCTGCGATGCGCCCGCGGCGCTCGAGCCGGCGCCTTGTCTCGACCCGCCGCGCGACAACCACCTGGCCCCGACGCCGATTGCCGACGCCGTCGAACGGCTGGAGGATTGGCTGCAGGAGCACTGGCGGCTGGAGGTGACGCTGGCCATGCTCAAGACGCGGGTCGCGCTGCGCCTCTTCCTGGAGGGCATCGGCTACTCGGTCGCGCTGGTCGTCGGGGCGGTGCTGTCGACGGTGCTGCTGGCGCTGGGCTTCGGCGCCGGTCTGACGGCACGCTCGCGCGCGCTGCGCTGGCCTTTGCGCGGCGTGCTGCTGACCACCCAGTCCACGCCGATGGTGTTGATGATGACCGTCGCCGGCCTGCTGCTCAGCGGCGCCGGCCAGTCCACGCCGGCGACGGCCTCGCTGGTGGCGGTCGTCGTGCTGGGCCTGTTCAACGGCAGCAACGCCGGGCAGGCGGTGGCCGAGGCCCGGCGGGCCCTGCGCGATGAAGGCCGCAGCGCCGGCCTGCGCGCCGCGGCGCTGCGGGCGAGGGCGCAGATCGCGGCCTTCGCGGTCAACGCCACGCGCGGCACGCCGGTGGCATCGCTGATCGGTGTGCCGGAGCTGCTCGCGGCGCAGACCGACATCGCGTCCTTTTCCTCCCGGTCGACGACGACCTTCGCGCTGCTGCTGGTCTTCTACATGGCGCTGGTGTCGCTCGTCGTGGCGCTGCTCCACCGCGTGGAGTCGCGGCTGCAAGCGGCGCCAACCGCGCCGCGACCGACACAGGCGCCGCAATGAGCGCGCCGGACGCTTCGCTGCTTCAGGTCCTGTCGGTCTTCGCGCCGACCTTCGTGCGCGCGCTCGGCACGAACCTGTCGCTCGCCCTGGAGGCGCTCGCGATCGGGCTGCCGGCGGGGCTGGCGCTCGGCGCGTTGCGCCTGCCCGAGACCCACGGCGAGCCATCGACGTGGCGGCGGCTGAGCGCGAGCGGGGCCGGCACCGTGGTCGCACTGCTGCGGGCGGCGCCGGCCTTCGTCGTCATGCATGTGCTGCTGCATGCGCTGCCCGCCCGCTGGGCGATGTCGCCGGGCGGCGCGGTGGCGTGGTCGTTGTCGGCCTATGCCGCCGCCTACGTGGCGGACAACCTGCGGGTGGCCGTTCTGGACTGGCGGGCCGGCGCGCGTGGCGGCGTGCCGCTGTTCCTGATGGGGCTGGCCCGGGCCTATTTCGTCATGGTGCTGTCCAGCGGCTTCGGCGCCGCCGTCGGCGTCAAGGAAGCGACCGCCGTGACGCTGCGCGCGCTGGAGCAACTGCCCCAGGCCGCCGACCGGCTGTGCCTGATCGGGGGCGTGGTGCTGGTCTTCGTCGCGCTTCGCCAGGCGGTGGACGCGGCGATCCTGGCCGCGCAACGGGGGGTGGAGCGCCGCTCCGGCTAGGCGCCGCTGAAGGGTGCTCGCCCGGGCTCAGCCCGCCGACATGTGCGGCCGCAAACGCTCCAGCCGATCGCGCGCGATCTGCTCCTGGCCCTGGCGCAGGATCACCGGCTCGACCATCCGGAACAGCATCCGTCCTCCCCAGCCGGGGCGTCCGCCGCGATCGACACGCCGCTGCAGCCAGCCCAGCCACCGCAGCGCGATGCCGAGCAACGCGGCCTCGATGAAGCCGGTCAGCGAGGTGAGCGTGCCGAAGGCCGACACCACCGCCACCAGGACCAGCACCGGTCCCCAATAGGCATCGACGACGCCGGCCACCGCCGCGGGAAGATGCTCGTACAGCCAGGGCGTGCCGCTTTTGGCCCATTCCAGCGCCAGCGGATGCACCGGCAATGCCGCGCCGGTCTGGCGCGGGTAGTCGCCCGGATCGGACACCAGCGTCTGGCCCTTGTGCACCTCGTTCATCGCCTGCAGCAGCGCATAGAGCACGGCGGGATGGAGGTCCTCGCGGACGACGACGTTGACCGTCGCGCCCACCAGCGACACGTCGCGCGGCGGCAGCGGCCCCTGCAGATCGAAGGCGCCGCGCACCAGCGTCGCGGGCTTCAGGTAGTCCAGGTTGCGGGCGATGCCCCGGCTGTCGCTCAGCGAGAACATCTGCAGCCCCGGATCGACCGCGAGCTTGCGCACCAGCGCGTTGTCGGGCGCCAGCATGAAGAAGCCGGCCTCGTGCTCGCCGCGCTGCAGCGCGTCGACGGCCTCGCTCATCTGCCGGAATGAGAAGGTGGCATTGGCCGCGCTGACGCCGTAGCGCGCCAGCACATCGTGGGCGGCTTGCGCGGTCGCGCTCCCCTCGAGCGGCATGACCAGTCGGCGGCCCTTCAGGCCGGCCAGCGTGGCCGGTTCCGACCCTTCGCGGCGCAGGAACAGGAACAGCGGCTGCAGTTCGACCACGCCCGCCGACAGGACCTGCGGATGCCGCGCCGCATCGACGCGCTGCGCGGTGAAGCCGATGTGCACGCCGGTGCTGGACGTGTCGAGCTTGTCGATGATGCGCAGGCTGTCGTTCTGGTTGCGCACCTCGGCCTGCAGGCCATGCGCGCGCAGATGCTCGGCGTAGCGGTGGGCATGGTTGTCGAACGATCCACCGGGCGGCCCCGCCTGGATGACGACGCGCTGCGGCGGCAACGCACGTCGGACGCCGCCCGACACTGCCCAGCACAGCGTCGCCAGCACGATCAGAACCCAGAGACTCAAGCGCGACATCGTGACCTCCCGGACTGCGCCATCGCGGCGCCGTGGCCATGATGATTGCCAACGCCGCGTCTGGCGCGGCCCACGGCGCGATCGCGGCATTCCGGAGGTGAAGAATCAGATCGGTTCCTAGGCCGACGGTGCGATCCGTTGCGAAGGCGCCGCAAGGCGCAGGCCCGATTCAGACCGTGACCGCGCTGGTGCCGTGCCGGTGCTCTCGACGATGTAGCTGAGCGGCCAATCGCGGGGCGTACCTCCGGGGCTGGAACTCCGGCTGGCGCCTACTCACGCTCGATGGGGGAGCCATCGCTTCTGGTGAAACGGCGTCCGCTACCGTCGTGATGCAGGACCACGTCGTGGTCCGGGTAGTGGACGGTCCCTGTCAATGCCCGGGTGCCCACAACGAGGTACACGGCCTCGGAGGTGGTTCGATTCTCCAGGCAGTGAGCCACAGGCGACCCCGCGGCCCAGGCGGCGGCCTCTCCGGCATGCAGAACGGACTCTTCGTTCTCGATGAGCACCAGCTCGCCGGAGAGCACGTACACGAATTCATCTTCCGTTTCGTGCCAGTGTCGATGCGAGGAACGAGAACCCGCCGGGAGGCGTTCGAGCCGCGCGCCGAACTGCGTCAGGCCGGCCTGGTCACCGAGGACAAGCTCGGCATAGGGACCATCATTCTGTCCGGAGAAGCGATTGACGACGCCGGGATGGTCGGTCCAGAGAGCGGTATTGAGCTTTGGCATTGCAGCGGCTCGGTGATGCGCGGGCTGGGAGGCGATGCGCGGGCCGGGTGTTCGGCGCCTTGAATCGCGAATGTACTAGCGCGGAGCCGGACCGACCGACTTGATGCAGCAATGCAGTGATGTCGCGCGGACTCTATCCGGCCGAGACGCGTAGACGCGGCTGAATCCGTTCAACGTCCCCAGCGCTTCGGGGCTCGTCCTCATCCACGGCAATCACTTGCTCCGCGGCTCGCAGATAGGCCAGCGCCGCGTCGGGATCGCGTGAGCCACGCGCCACCTCTTCCAGCGAACCGGAGCGGCGCAGCGCCTTGTTGAGCTCGGGCACCTCGTCGCCCAGCTTGCGGGCCGCATCCAGCGCGCTCATCAGGTCGAGCAGGCCGCCGTGCTTCGGACGCGAGACGTCGGGGCACAGACGGCGCACCAGCTCCGGCTGCGTGCGCAGCGCGTCGGCCAGCGCGATGGCCTCGCGGTCGCGCAACGGGGCGAGGTGGCCGGTGCCGTGCAGCAGCATCGGCGCCACCGCGCGCAGCAAGCGCGAGGGCAGGTTGGCGTAAAGCTCGCGCAGCAGCGTCGCGGCCTCGTACAGCTGCAGACGGATCGCCGCGCGCGCCACCGGCAGCGTCGCCGGGTCGTTCTCGACCTGGTAGCGCCACACGCAGGCGGCCGCGAGGTAGAGCGCGGCGAGCACGTCGCCCAGGCGCGCCGACAACAGCTCCATGCGCTTGAGCTTGCCCCCCAGCAGACCCATGGCGAGGTCGGCGGTAAGCGCGTAGCGGGCGGACAGCGAGGCGATGAGCGTCGCCTCGGCGCGCAGGTCGACCGGCGGCTTCCCGCGCAGCGGCGTGTGCGCCAGGCTGCGCCAGAGGTTGCGCATCACATGGCCGACATGGCCCGCGAGCGCGCGGCCGAGTCGCTCCTCGTCCTTGGCCTGCACGGCCGACATCTCTTCCAGCACGAAGGGATGGCAGCGCGTCGCGCCCTGACCGAAGATGATCAGCGCCCGCGACAGCAGGTTGGCGCCTTCCACCGTGATCGCGATGGGCGCATGGCGGTAGGCCACGCCCAGCAGGTTGCGCGGCCCGGAGATGATGCCCTTGCCGCCGAGCACGTCCATGCCGTCGTTGACCGCGCGGCGTCCCGCCTCGGTGAGCTGCACCTTGAGGATGGCGCTGGCGACGCTGGGCTGCTCGCCGGCATCGAGCGCCGCGGCGGTGTAGCGTCGCGCGGCATCGGTGGCGTAGAGCCGCGCGGCCATCTGCGCGGTGATGCCCGCGATCGCGTGGAATCGTCCGATGGGCAGGCCGAACTGCTCGCGCACCTGGCCGTAGCCGTTGACCACGAACAGCGCCGTCTGCTGCATCGCCGCGCCCAGCGCCGGCAGCGAGATGGCGCGGCCGGCGGCCAGGCATTCCATCAGCATGCGCCAGCCCTGGCCGACACGTTCCTCGCCGCCGATCACCCAGTCCATGGGCACGAAGACGTCCTCGCCACGGATGGGGCCGTTCATGAAGGCCGAGTCCATCGGACGGTGGCGGTGACCGATCTCCATGCCGGGCGTGGGCACGGGCAGCAGCGCGCAGGTGATGCCGAGTTCCTGCTGACCTTCGGGCCGCGAGGGATCGATCGCCTGGAAGGCGAGGCCCACCACGCTGGCCACCGGCGCGAGCGTGATGTAGCGCTTGTCGAAGCGCACGCTGAAGCCACGCACCGAGCGGCCGTCGATGACGCGCTCGGTGAGTACGCCGCGGTCGGGGATGGAGGCGGCGTCCGACCCCGCGTACGGCGAGGTGAGGCCGAAGCAGGGCAGTTCGCGGCCATCGGCCAGGCGCGGCAGGTAGTGCTGCTGCTGGGCCGGCGTGCCGTAGCGCAGCAGCAGTTCGGCCGGGCCCAGCGAATTGGGCACCATCACCGTCACCGCGCAGGCGGTGTTGACGGTGGCGATGCGGGTCACGACCTCGGCATGCGCGTAGTGGCCGAAGCCCAGGCCGCCGTATTCCTTGGGAATGATCATCCCGAAGAAGCGGTGCTCGCGCAGGTACCGCCACGCCTCGGGCGGCAGGTCGCCGGCCGTGTCGATGGCGTGGTCGTCGAGCATGCCGATGAGCGTGCGCACCTCGTGATCGAGGAAACGACGCTCCTCGTCGGTGAGGCGATTGGGACCTCGCGCGATCAGCACATCGAAATCGGGCTGGCCGGCGAAGAGCTGGCCCTCGAAGCCCACCGTGCCGGCTTCGAGCGCGGCACGTTCCGTGTCGCCCATCGCGGGCAAGGCCTTGGAGAAGGGCGTCATCGCCAGGCGCCCGAGGAGTCGGTGGAATCCCATAGGCAGAGCCTAGGTCCCCGTGCCCGGCGGCGACGTCGGCCTGGAACGCAGGCGCGCGTAGGACGCACGGCCACGATGGGCGGCCGCCAGGCACGCGGGAGCCGGTGGCACACTCCGCCGACCTGTTCAGGAGGGGCGCATGGGTTTTGTGACGACGCGCAACATGGCGCGCGACTACGACGTCATCGTCGTCGGCTCGGGTGCCGGCGGCGGCCAGACGGCCTACACGCTGGCCCTCGAGGGCGTGAAGGTGCTGATGCTGGAAGCCGGCCGGTACTACGACTTCCGCACCGAGACGCCGATGTTCCAGGCCTCGCACGACGCCCCGCTGCGCGGCGCGGGCACGCCGGACAAGCCCTTCGGCTTCTACGACGCGACCGTGGACGGCGGCTGGCAGGTGCCGGGCGAACCCTACACGCAGGCCTCCGACAACGAGGAGCAGCGCTTCGACTGGTGGCGCGCCCGCATGCTGGGCGGCCGCACGAATCATTGGGGCCGCATCTCGCTGCGCAACGGGCCCTACGACTTCAAGCCGCACAGCCGCGACGGCCTGGGCTTCGACTGGCCGATCGGCTATGAAGACCTGGCCCCGTACTACGACAAGGTCGAGATGCTGGTGGGCATCTACGGCAGCAACGAGGGCCTGGAGAACACGCCCGATTCGCCCGACGGCTGCCTGCTGCCCGCGCCCGCCGCGCGCGTGGGTGAACGCCTCATCGCCCAGCGCGCCGGCAAGCTCGGCATCCCGGTGGTGCCCATCCACCGCGCGGTGCTGACCGCGAAGCTCGACGACACCCGCCTCCCCGCGCTGCTGCATCCCGGCAACCCGCGCGCGCAGGCGCTGGTCGCGCAGTCCATGCGCGAGCGCGCCGCCTGCTTCTGGGCCACGCCGTGCTCGCGCGGCTGCTCCATCGGCGCGACCTACCAGAGCCCTGCGGTGCATCTGCCGCCGGCGCTCGCCAGCGGCAATCTCGACGTGCTGTGCGACGCCATGGTCTACGAGGTGACCACCAAGGACGGCAAGGCCAGCGGCGTGCGCTTCGTCGATCGCAAGACCGGCAAGCACATCGAGGCCAGGGGCCGCGCCGTCGTGCTGTCCGCCAGTGCCTGCGAGTCGGTGCGCATCCTGCTCAACAGCAAGACCAGCGCCTACCCGCAGGGCCTGGCCAACAGCAGCGGCAAGGTCGGCAAGTACGTGATGGACACCGTCGGCAGCGACCTGTCCGGTCAGGTGCCGCTGCTGGAGAACCTGCCCCCGCACAACGAAGACGGGGCAGGGGGCTCGCACATGTACGCCCCCTGGTGGCTGTACGGCCAGCAGGGCAAGGGCTGGGCCGAGAAGGGCCTGGGTTTCCCCCGCGGTTATCACATCGAGCTGGGCACCGGCCGCCGAATGCCCGGCGCCAGCACCGGCGCGAACCTGGAGTGGCTGACGAAGGGCAGCTACGGCGCGACGTTCAAGCAGGACGTGCGCCGCACCTTCGGCTCGTTCGTGTACCTCTCTGGGCGCGGCGAGATGATCCCCAACGAGCACTCGTTCTGCGAGATCGACCCGACGACGAAAGACCGCTTCGGCATTCCCGTGCCGCGTTTCCACTGGCAGTGGGCCGAGCACGAAACCCGCCAGGCCGCCCACATGCAGAAGACCTTCGCCGAGATCATCGCGGCCATGGGCGGCCGGGTGCTCGACGGCGGTCCCGAGCTGGACGGCCGCAAGGCCATCGCGCCCGGCGGCTCGATCATCCACGAGGTCGGCGGCGCCATCATGGGCGCGGACGCCAGGACCTCCGTCACCAACGGCTGGGGCCAGACCTGGGACGTGCCCAACCTGTTCCTGTCCGACGGTGCGCCTTTCGCCTCCAACGCCGACAAGAACCCCACGCTGACCATCATGGCGCTGGCCTGGCGCCAGGCCGACCACATCGTCGACCGCTTCCGCAAGAAGGAGCTCTGAGCATGGACCGCAGAACGACCCTGCAATGGATGCTGGCCGCCGCCGCGGCGCTCAGCGTCGACGTGTCGGCCGGTGCCACGCCCGCCACCAAAGGCGGCAAAGGCGGCAAAAGCGGCAAAAGCGGCAAAAGCGGCAAGGCGGGCATCGGCGGCAAGCCCGAGGGCTACGGCACCGACCCCACGCTGACGAAGAGCTACCAGGCCGGCGAGCTGTGGCCGTTGACTTTCAGCGCCGCGCAGAACCGCACCGCGCAGGCGCTGTGCGGCCTCATCATCCCGGCCGACGACCAGTCGCCCAGCGCCGCGCAATTGCAGGTGCACCGCTTCATCGACGAATGGGTCAGCGCGCCGTATCCCAACCAGGCCAAGGACAAGCCCGTCATCGTGAATGGCCTGGACTGGCTGGAGGCCGAGAGCCACAAGCGCTTCGGCGGCAAGCGCTTCGACCAACTCGACGTCGCCCAGCAATCGCAGATCGCCGACGACATCTGCTGGACCGAGACCGCCAAGCCCGGGTTCGCCACCGCCGCGCGCTTCTTCAAGCGTTTCCGCGACCTGACCGCCGGCGGCTTCTACACGACGCCCGACGGCATGAAGGACGTCGGCTTCGTCGGCAACATCCCCTCCGTCACCTTCGACGGCCCGCCCCTCAAGGTCCTGCAGATCGTTGGAGTCGCCTGATGCGCATTGCCCCCGTTGTCGCCGCGGCTGCTGCCGCCTTCACCCTGTCCGCCACTGTCCACGCCGCCGACATGCCCAACACGCTCACCGCCGAAGAGACCGCCGCCGGCTGGCAACTGCTGTTCGACGGCAAGAGCCTGGACCACTGGCGCGCCAGCGACCAGCCCGGCTCCTTCAGCGTGAAGGACGGCGCCATCGTCGTCCGCGGCCCGCGTTCGCACCTGTTCTACATGGGGCCGGTGCAGCAGCACGACTTCAGGAACTTCGAGCTGAAGGTCGACGTGATGACCTTCCCCAAGGCCAACTCCGGCGTCTACTTCCACACCAGGTGGCAGGAGGTGGGCTGGCCCGAGCTGGGCTACGAGGTGCAGGTCAACAACTCCCACAGCGACCCCAGCCGCACCGGCGGCCTGTGGGGCGTGCAGGACTACCTGAAGGTCGTGTCGCCGGACCACCAGTGGTTCACGCTGACCGTGCGCGTCGAAGGCAAGCACGTCACGACCTTCGTCAACAGCGAGAAGACGGCCGACTACACCGAAGAGGCGCCCCTCGTCCGCAAGAAGGGCCTGGAGAAGCGCTACCTGGCCAGCGGCACCTTCGCGCTGCAGGGCCACGATCCGGAGAGCGAGGCGCACTTCCGCAACATCAAGGTGAAGGTGCTGCCCTGACGGATCGGGAGTGCGAAGACGCGGAGGCGTTCAGCGTCCCTTCTGGCCCTGCTGGCCCTGCTGGCCCTTCTGGCCCTTTTCCACGTCCATCTTGCTGTCCGGATCCAGCGTGCGCACGAGGTAGCGCGTGCGCGCGTCGAAGGACCCGCGGGCGATGACGACGCCGGGGTTCTCCGCGTGATAGACCGCCGCCTCGAGGATCACCGGGTCCTTGGACGGCGCGATCAGCCAGCCGCCCGGTGCCACCTTGGGCAGCGGCGAGCACGGCATCGGTCCGGTGTGTTCCGCGATGCCCTTCTCGGGATACCAGATCACGCACTGGCCCTTCTTGAGCGGCAGCAGCGGCGCGGGGATGCGGTTCTTCGCCGTCACGTTGAAGTAGGAGTTGTCCTGCCCCGGCGCGGCGCGGCCGACGTCCCGCTCGGGGTCCGAGGCCTTGCCGACGGACTGGGCCGCGGCACCGAGGCCGGTCAGCAGGGCGGCAGCGCCGAGGACGGCGGCGGCCAGGTGGCGATGGGTCATGACGATCTCCTGTTGTGCTGGCGGCCTCCTCCTGAGGCCCTCGCCGACAACAGGCAACCGGCATGCCAGCGCCGCGGTGCCGGGGAACCCGGCCCGGCGTGCCCGGGCGCCCGACCTATCATCGTGCCCGCGCCGCCGGCAGGGAGTGAGCAGCCGGCGCGTCCACGACGACTTCGGAGCCGCCTGCAATGACGCCTCTCTCTCCGGCCCGCCACCCGACCCCCGGCGCCGCGACCTGCCACAACTGTGACCTGTCGCTCCAGCCGGGCGGGCACTTCTGTCCCCATTGCGGTCAGGAGGCGCATCTGCATGCGGCCTCGATGCGGGAGTTCATCCATGAGTTCGTCGGCCACTACGTCGCGCTCGAAGGGCCGTTGTGGCGGACCTTGTGGGCGATGCTGTTCCTGCCGGGGCGTCTGACGCGCGAGTACTTCATCGGCCGGCGCCGGCGCTATGTCCAGCCACTGCGCCTGTACCTGAGCCTGAGCTTCGTGTTCTTCATCGCCGTGCATCTGCTGCCGGGCGATCACATGCTCACGGTCAAGCGCGACGAACAGGCCATGGCGCAGGCGCGTCAAGGCAGTTGCTCCAGCCCGGGCAGCACCTGCAGCTGGTGGGAGCGCCGCCTCGACCACGTCGGCGAGCGTCTGGCCGGCGGCTCCGTCGCGCAGGTGCAGAAGCGCATGGACAAGCTCGCCCCCTACGCGATGCTGCTGATGCAGCCGGTCTTTGCCGGCCTGCTGGCGCTGATGTTCCTGCGACGGCGGATGAAGTATGCGGAGCACTTCGTCTTCGCGCTGCACCTGCATGCCTGCTGGTTCGTCGCCTATCTGCTGGCGCTCGTGATGCCCGCGCTGGCGACGGTCATCGTCGCGCTGGTGCTGCTGCATGGCGTGATCGCGCTGCGGGTCGTCTACGGCACGAGCTGGTGGGGCGGGATCTGGCGTGGCGGGCTGCTGGCGGGGCTCTATCTGCCGCTGCTGCTGATGGGCGTCGTGGGACTGGTGATCGGGGCGGCGCTGCTGGCTTGAGCGGTCGGCCGGTCAGTGGCTGGCGTCCAGCAGCTCCTGCATCACCTGCTCCAGCTCGTTGAACTCCACGGGCTTCACCAGGTGGGCGTCGAAGCCCGCGGCCGCCGTGGCGTCGCGATCGGAGCGCTGGCCCCAGCCGGTGATCGCGATCAGCGCGAGCGGCTCGGCGCCGCGCGTCGCTCTCAGCCGCCGCGCGACGTCCGTCCCGGAGAGCCCCGGCAGCCCGATGTCCAGCAGCACCACGCGCGGCTGCGTGTCCTCGAACACCGCCAGCGCCTCCTCGCCGCTGTACGCGACCGTCGCGCGATAACCGACGCCGCGCAGGACCTCGGCCAGCGTGTTGGCCGCGTCCACGTTGTCGTCGACGACCAGGACCAGGGTCTGCGCCTGCGTCGCCGTCGGGCGTGTCCCGTCGCCGCCGGCCCCGGGCTCGTTCGCGTGCGGGGTCTGCCCGTTGTCCGCCAGCGGCAGGGTGACCGTGAAGCGGCTGCCGTGCCCCAGGCCCTCGCTCGCCGCGGTGATCGTGCCGTTGTGCAGCTGCACGAGCTGCTTCGACACGGCCAGGCCGATGCCCAGCCCCGACGGCGCCGCCCCGCGCGCGTCGATCCGCGTGAAGAGCTCGAAGACCCGCGGCTGCATCGCCGGCGCGATGCCCACGCCCCGGTCCGTCACCGTGATCTGCGCCCGGTCCGCGACCACCGCCACGTGCACGTGCACCTCGCCCGGCTCCGGGCTGTACTTGGCCGCGTTGTCCAGCAGGTTGCCCAGCACCTGCTGCAGCCGCGTCGGATCGCCGTCGACCGGCACCGGCGTCGGCGGCAGCGACAGCGTGACGCGGTGCTTCATCTCGCTGTACAGCGGCTCGATCGCCTCCAGCGCCTGCCTCACCACCGTGCGCAGGTCGATGACCTGTCGCTTGAGCTCCACCACGTTGCGCGTGATGCGGCTCATGTCCAGCAGGTCGTCGAGCAGCCGCGCCATGTGCGCCGACTGCCGCGCGATGATATCCGTGGCCTGCGCGCGCGTGTCGTCGGACGACGACTGCCGCAGCATCGCCACCGCGTAGCGGATCGGCGCCATCGGGTTGCGCAGCTCATGCGCCAGCGTCGCGAGGAACGAGTCCTTGCGTTCGCTCTCGCGGCGCAGTTCCTCCTGCGCGGCGGACAGCTCGGTCACGTCGACCGTCGCGCCGATCACCCGCTGCACCTGCCCGTCGTGCGCCGTGATCGGCCGCAGCGAGGTCAGCAGCTGGTAGGTCCTGCCGCCGTGCGTCGTGCGCTGCGCCAGGTTCATCGCCTGGCCTGTGATCACCGCCTCGCGGACGATGCCGGCGAACTCCGGCTCGCCGACCAGGCTGCCGACCTCCGCGCCGATCAGCGCCTCGCGCGTGAAGCCCATCGGCGTGTTGAAGGCCCAGGTGTAGCGGCCCTGGACGTCGCATTCCCATGCCATCACCTTGCCGCTCTGCAGCGCGAGGTGGAAGCGCTCCTCGGCCGCCTGGCTCGCGCGCAGCGCCTCCTGCTGCGAGGTGACGTCGACCGCGACCCCGTAGGCATGCACCGCGCGGCCCTTCGCGTCCAGGCTCACGTAGCCGTCGAACTGCGTCCACACGACCTCGTCGTTGTCCGCGCGGGTGATCGGGCAGGCCAGGCTGAAGCGGCCGCCGCTCTCCGTCGCGTAGCGGTAGCGGTCGCGGAAGCGCGTGGCGTCCTGCGCGGACATGCCGGCCAGCATGTCGTCCATCGACGCCCAGTTGCGCCCGAACAGCTGCTTCGCGCCGCCGCCGGTGGTGGCGAATCCGGTGACCGCGTCCCAGTCCCAGGTGATCATGCGGCCCGCCGCCAGCGCGAGGTTGAGACGGCGCCGGCTGTTGCGCTCCTTCTGCATCAGCCGGCCCGCCCACGCCGAGACCGTCGCGACCAGCGAGCCGGTCAGCAGGAACAGCACGACCATCGCCGCGTCCGCGAACGAGTTGACCGGGAACATCTGCCCGACCGGCTCGATCCAGAAGTAGAGGATCGCCAGGCTGGCCGCCACCAGGAAGGTCAGCGCCGGGGCGAGGCCGCAGACCAGCCCGACGATCACCAGCGACGGGAAGTAGGGCAGCAGCGGCTCGCGGCTGTTGAGCGCGGGCTGGAGGAACAGGTTGAGCCAGGTCGCGGCGACGAAGACAAGCACCGCCGCGGGCCAGCGTAACCAGAACCTCTCGATCACCATCTCCCTGCCCCTCCCCCGTGCTGCCGCGGCGCCGCTTTGGGCGCACCGCGTCGTTGCAAATCCTCGCCATAGCCCCGCTATGGCTCCGGTTTGCGCCTAGCGCTGCATCCCAAATCGGAGCCGCGTCAGCACGGGGGAATCATGCGGGACTTTCCTGTGGGGCGAGCATACAGAGGGCGGGCGGGGTTCGAACGCTCAGCGTGTCCCCGACGTGTGTCGAGGGATGACAGCGGTGACTGGGGGGGGGAGGGTCAGGACCGGCGCGCGCGTCGCCGCGCCAGTCCGCCGACCGTCAGCAGGCCGGCAACCATCAGCGCGTAGCTCGACGGCTCGGGCACCGCGCTCGCAGTCAGGAAGCCGCGGATCTCGCCGCCCGGCGCGAAGGTCGAGTGCACGTTGAGGTAGGCACTGCCGCCCGCCAGCCCCGTCGACAGCGCCGCGAAGGCGCCCGCGATCGTGCCGCCGTTGGCGTTGATGAAGGCCGCGTTCCAGCTGCTGGTCTGCGTCAGGTCGAAAGTCTGGTCGTAGCTCCCGGAGCTCACGCCGAGCGGGAAGTTCGGGAAGGTCGGCGTCGTCGTCGCGACGCCCGCGTTGCCGGCGCCCGCCACCGCCGTGCAGCAGTGGATGTGCGCCGCCGTCGTCGTGCCGGTCAGCCCGGCGAAGCTGACCTGCACGCGCATCGTGAAGTCGTCGTCGTTGAAGGTCACCCGCGCCAGCCCGGTGCCGGCGGAGGCGTTCGACGGGAACTCGGCCGCGCCGCTCAGCGGCGCGGTGTAGACGATGTCGTGCGCGACGGCGGGCATCGCAAGGCTCGCGGCCGCGATCGCCAGCGCCGCGAGGGGCAAGGACTTCATGGACTTCAAGCACTTCATGGACGTCGTCATGACGGTCTCCTGGGTTCGGCTCCGCAACGGGCTGCGCGGAACTCAGGCGGCGGTATACGTCGATGCCATCGGGCTTGTGCGCGACCGGCAGCCCGGCGTGGGGAGATGAAGTCCCTGGCGGGGACGGGAGGCAACCGGATCGCTGAAATCAGGCACACGGTCTGATGTAACGGGGTGTGCGCGGCGGGCACGCGGATTGCGTGAGCCATCGTTGGGACAGCCTCGGACGGTGGTGGAGGCAGACGAAAAAACGGCGCCCTGAAGGCGCCGTTGTCATCGAGGAGCGCGGCGGCTCCCGTGTCGTCAGGCCGGCTTGACCAGCAGCGAACGCGCCCAGGCGTCCGCCTCGCGGGCCGGCGTCTGGCCGCTGACGCGGATGCGGTCCAGCAGCTCGGCGACGCGGCCGCGGATCTGGCCGACCTCGGCCATCACGGCGTTCTCTTCGCCTTCGTTGCGGAACTCGCGCGCGACGCTGATGATGCCGCCGGCGTTCACCAGGTAGTCCGGCAGGTAGGTGATGCCGCGGGCCTGCAGCGCGTCGCCGTCGGCGGCGGTCGCGAGCTGGTTGTTGGCGGCGCCGGCGATCAGCGCGGCCTGCAGCGCGGGGATGGACTGCGCGTTCAGCGTCGCGCCCAGCGCGCACGGCGCGACCACGTCGACGTCGGCGGCCAGGATCTCATGGATGCCGACGGCCTTCGCGCCCAGCTCGGTCTGCGCGCGCGCGACCTTCTCGGCGTTCACGTCGGCGACGACCAGCTTCGCGCCGGCGCGGTGCAGGTATTCGGCCAGGTGCCAGCCCACCGCGCCCAGGCCTTGCAGGGCGACGCGCACACCCTCGAGCGACTCTCGGCGCAGCACGCGCTTGACGCCTTCGTCGATGGACACGAACACGCCGTACGCGGTCTTGGGGCTGGGGTCGCCGCCGAAGGCGCCGTCGCGCGGGATGCCCGAGACGTACTGCGTGTGCGCCATCATGCCCAGCATGTCGGCGGTGGTGGTGCCGACGTCCTCGGCGGTGATGTAGGCGCCGTCCAGCGACTGCACCGCGCGACCGAAGGCCGCGAACAGCGCGGCGCGGTCGAAGTCGCCCTGCGGCTTGATGATCACGGCCTTGCCGCCGCCGAAGGGCAGGTTGGCCAGCGCGTTCTTCAGGCTCATGCCCTGCGACAGGCGCAGCGCGTCGTTCAGTGCGGCCAGTTCGTTGTCGTAGCTCCAGAAGCGGCAGCCGCCGAAGGCCGGGCCGCGCGCGGTGCTGTGCACCGCCAGGATGGCCTTGAGACCGGTCACCGGATCGGCGGCCAGCAGCACGCGTTCGTGCGGAGCCTGGTCGGGCAGGCCGAAGAGGGAGGAGGGGATGGCGTCGGTCGAGCCGGCGGCGAGCGCGCGGGCGATGTCGGTGATGGCGTTCATGGGAACCTGCACTTGTGATGCTTGAAGAAGACCGGATCGCGGCGATCCGGCGGGGTCCGCTGCGCTTGTGGCGCACCGGCCCCGGAGTTTAAGCCGCCCTGTCGCGCCCGCGCCGCAGCACCCCGAGGTCCCCATGTCGGGCGATTGGCGCACGAGCAACGACGTGTTACACCTATCCATCGGAGAAGGACACAAGACGAATCCAATCGTCAGGGAGGCTCCGCATGTCAACTGATCGCAGCGACGACCGGTACCGGTCGATCGTGGAGGCGATCCCGAGCGCCATCGTGCTCGTGGATCGCCAGCGCCGGATCCGGCTGGTCAACCGCAAGGCCGAGGAGCTCTTCGGCTACGCCCGCGACGAGTTGCTCGACGCCTCGGTGGAGCTGTTGATCCCCAACCGCTTCCATGGCGACCACCCGCGTCACGTCGCGCAGTTCTTCGCGCAGCCGGAAACGCGGCCCATGGGCGCGGGGCGGGACCTCTTCGGCCGGCGCAAGGGCGGCGAGGAGGTGCCGATCGAGATCGGCCTGAGTCCGATCGAGACCGCCGAGGGCCTGTGCACGCTCGCCTCCATCATCGACATCACCGAGCGCAAGAGCGCGCGGGAACGTTACGAGGACGAGCTCCGGCGCAGCAATGCGGACCTGGAGCAGTTCGCCTACGTCGCCTCGCACGATCTGCAGGAGCCGCTGCGCATGGTCGCCAACTACACCGAGCTCCTGGCGCAGCGCTATGCGGGCCAGTTGGATGAGCGGGCCGACAAGTACATCCGTTACGCCTCCGACGGGGCGCGCCGCATGCAGCGGCTGGTGGCGGATCTGCTGGCCTACTCGCGGGTGGGATCGCAGGGCAAGCCGCTGGCGCCGGTCGCGGCGGACGAGGTGCTCGCCGCGGTGACGCACGGCCTGCAGCGCCTGCTGAGAGAGTCCGGCGGCACCGTCGACGCCGGGCCGCTGCCGCTCGTGCTGGCCGACGAGGTCCAGTTGCATCAGCTGCTGCAGAACCTGGTGAGCAATGCCATCAAGTTCCGCTCGGAGGCGGCGCCGCGCGTGCGCGTCGAGGCCCAGCGCGAGGGCCCGCGCTGGCGGTTCCGGGTCGGCGACAACGGCATCGGCATCGACATGCAGTACGCGGAGCGCGTCTTCCAGATGTTCCAGCGGCTGCACGAGCAGGGGCGATACGACGGCAGCGGCATCGGCCTGGCGATCGCCAAGCGCATCGTGGAACGGCATGGCGGCACGATCCGGATCGACTCGGAGCCGGGGCGCGGCAGTGTCGTGTCCTTCACGCTGCCCGCGGCCCAACCGGAGCAGCTCTCGTGAGCCGGCCGCTGAGCGTGCTCCTGGTCGAGGACAACCCCGGCGACGCCGATCTGGTGATCGAGACCCTGGAGCAGGGCAAGCTGATGCTGGACATCGCGGTGGCCGTCGACGGCGCGCAGGCGCTGGCGCGGCTGCTGCGCCAGCCGCCATTCGAGGCGGCGATGCCGCCCGACCTCATCCTGCTCGATCTGAACCTGCCCAAGGTGACCGGCCGCGAGGTGCTGGCGCGCATCAAGCAGGAGCCCGGCCTGCGGGAGATCCCGGTGGTGGTGCTGACCTCGTCCGACGCCGAGCACGACATCGTCAGGAGCTACCAGCTGGGGGCCAACTGCTACGTGACCAAGCCGGTGGGGCTGGTGGCGTTCCAGTCCATCGTGCAGGCGATCGAGGGCTTCTGGTTCACCGTGGTGAAACTGCCATGAGCGCCTTGCCCGACGACCTGGCCCTCGAGCCTCGACGCGCGCCCTGGCCGATCCTGCTGGTGGAGGACAACGACGGCGACGCCGACCTGATCACCGACCTGCTGGCCGAGGGCGGCACGGTGCCGCCCCGTCCGGTGCTGCGGGCCGCGCGGCTGGACGAGGCCGTGCGCGCGCTGCAGCAGCAGCGCATGTCGGCCATCCTGCTGGACCTGCGCCTGCCCGATGGGGAAGGCATCGACTGCGTGAAGGCCGTGCGGGCGCAGGCGCGCGACACGCCGATCGTCGTGCTCACGGGCATGGAGGACGACCAGCTCGCGCTGTCCTGCATGACGGCCGGCGCGCAGGACTATCTGTCCAAGCAGGACGTGCGCCCGCGCTCGCTGCTGAGGGCCATCGACTACGCGATCGTCCGCGCCCGCGAGGGTCGCGAGCGGATGCGCTCGCAGGCGCTGCGGCTGCGCAGCGCGGAGCTGGAGCTGGAGAACAAGCGCATCCTGGAAGTCAGCCGGCAGAAGGGTCGGGTGCTGGCCAACATGTCGCACGAGTTGCGCACGCCGCTGAACGCGATCATCGGCTTCTCCCAGTTGCTGACCGACGGCGCCGCCGGCCCGGACAGCCCGGCGGTGCAGCGCTACGGCGGACACATCCTGGCCAGCGGCCGCCATCTGCTGGCGTTGATCAACGACATCCTCGACATGGCGCGCATCGAGGCCGGCGGGATCGACCTGCATCCGGAAGCGACCCCTGTCGCCGAACTGGCGCGCGAAGTGGTCGACGTGGTGGCGGGCAGCTTCACCGACAAGGCGATGACGGTGCGGATGGAGATCGATGACGGACTGGGGAGCGTCTGGACCGATCCGCTGCGCTTGCGTCAGGTGCTCTACAACTACCTGTCCAACGCCTGGAAGTTCACGCCGGCGAACGGCGAGATCGTCGTGCGCGGCCGGCGCACCGGGGCACACGGCTTCCGGGTGGAAGTCTGCGACACCGGCCTGGGCATCGCGGCCGAGCATCTGCCCCGGCTGTTCACCGAGTTCACGCAGTTGCCCTCGGAAGAACGCCGCCGCTATCGGGGAACCGGCCTGGGTCTGGCGCTGAGCAAGCGCATCGTCGAGGCCCAGGGCGGCAGCGTCGGGGTGATGAGCTCGCCGGGCAACGGCTCGACCTTCTTCGCCGAACTGCCCGACCCGGGCGTGCCGCTCGTCAGCGCCCCATGAACGCGTCCGCGCGCAGCGTCACGACCAGCGTGTCACGATGGCCGGCATGCGCGGGATCGATCGGCTGGATAGGCGTGGTCTCGTGGATGACGCGTTCGTCGTCGAGCAGCAGCAGCGTCCACGGCTCCATCATCGTGAAGCGCTGGCCGCGCGGGCCATCCGCTTCGAAGACGCGCGACTCGCCGCCCTTGATGCCGTGGCGCGCCAGCATGAACACCGCCACCAGGTCCACGCCGTCGCGGTGCGCGCCCTCGGGCGTGGGCCGGCCGATGCCGCCCGCCGTGTCGATGCGGAACTGGTGCGCCTCGATGAACCAGGGCCGCGCGCCCTTGAGCCGGTCCGCGACCGAGGCCAGTCCCAGCAGCAGCCGCGGCCAGATCGGCAGGTCGACGGCGGCGGGATCCATCGGCTCGAACCAGCGTTCGATGCCGCCGTGCAGCGCGTTGTAGTCCACCGGCTGCCAATGCGCGCGATGCGGCGCCAGACGCACCGACGGCTCGGCCTGCGAGTCCACGACGAAGCTCGCATGCCGCCGGAACCGGTAGCGGCCGCCGTCGCGCAGGTAGGCGTCCGGGGGCAGGTCGTTCCAGTAGGTCTGCAGCGCGCGCAGATCCCCGGCCTGGCAGTGCAGCCAGTGCGTCAGGCTCTCGGGCGCGATGACGGTGTGGCCGAGGTTCTGCAGTTGATGTTCGAACTGCGCGGCGCTGGAGTACGGCGGCGGGAAATGCTTCATGCGCGAAAGTATGGAGCGTCGCGCCCGGGATGGCACATGTCACGCCGTGAACGCGGGATTGCCGGGGCGCTACGTGGACCGGATCAGCCCGCGTGTTTATCCAATTCGGACGTGAACGCGTCGGCGTAGAACTCTTCGGCGGGCAGGCCGCAGGACGCGACGAAGTCGCGCTGCGCGGACTCCACCATCACCGGCGCGCCGCACGCATAGACCTGGTGCTTCGACAGGTCGGGCAGGTCGGCCATCAGGACCTGGTGGACGAAGCCGGTGCGGCCGGTCCAGCCGTCCTCGGCCTTCGGCTCGGACAGCACCGGCACGTAGGTGAAGGTCGGCATCGCGGCGGCGGTCGCCACGGCCCAGTCGTGCAGGTAGAGGTCGACCTGGGACCGGCAGCCCCAGTACAGCGTCACGGGCCGGGTGATGCCCTCGTCCTGGATGCGCTCCAGGATCGCCTTGATCGGCGCGAAGCCCGTGCCCGAGGCGAGCAGCACGATCGGCTTGTCGCTGTCCTCGCGCAGGAAGAAGCTGCCGAACGGGCCTTCCATGCGCAGGATGTCCTTCTCCTTGAGCGCGCCGAAGACGTGGTCGGTGAACTTGCCGCCGGGCATGTGGCGGATGTGCAGCTCGATCGCCGGCGGCGTGCCGAGGCGGCTCGGCGCGTTGGCCATCGAGTAGCTGCGTCGCGCGCCGTCGCGCAGGATGAATTCGACGTACTGGCCGGCCCGGTACTGCAGGTTCTGCGTGGCCGGCAGCTGGAGCCTGACCACGGCGACGTCGCCGGCCGGCTTCTCCACGGTGATCACGCGGCTGGGCAGCTTCAGCACCGGGAACTCGCCGGCGCCGGGCACGGTGCGGGCCTCGACGGTGCAGTCCGTCTGCGGCTTGGCGCAGCAGGTCAGGATCAGGCCGGCGGCTTCTTCTTCCGGCGACAGCGCCTTGGTCTGGTGCTCGCCGTGCACGACCTGACCCTCCATCAGCCGGCTCTTGCAGGAACCGCAGGCGCCGTCCTTGCAGCCGTAGGGCAGGCCGATGCCCTGGCGGATGGCCGCGGCCAGCACGGTTTCGTCGTCGTCGACGGTGAAGTTGCGGCCGGCGGGCAGGACGGTGACCTGGAAGCTCATGATGCGGAGTCGGCGCGGCACGGGGCCGCGCGATGTCGTAAGAGGAGAGGGCGGAAGCGACACGGCCCGCGCGGTCCGCAGACCGGGGCGCGAGCCGTTCGAGCCATGAAGGCGATCTAAACTGGCCCGCCATTTTGCCCCAGCCCCGCTTCGACCCGCCATGTCCGGTGCCAATCCCGCCTCGCCCTCCGTCCACCGCCGCGGCCGCCGCAGCCGTCTGCTGATCGTCGGATGCGGCGATGTCGGGATGCGTGTGCTGCGGCAACTGGCCGGGCGCTGGACGGTGATGGCGTTGACGAGCAGCGCCGCGCGGGTCGATGAACTGCGCACCGCCGGCGCGATCCCGCTGATCGGCAACCTCGACGACGCCGCGACGCTGGGGCGGCTCGCGGGGCTCGCGGATCGCGTGCTGCATCTGGCGCCGCCGGCCGCGCAGGGGCGGACCGACGAGCGCACCCGGCGGCTGTTGCAGGCGCTGTCGCGCTCGGCGGCACCGGCGCATCTGGTCTACGCGAGCACGAGCGGGGTCTACGGCGATTGCGGGGGCGCGCGCATCGACGAGACGCGCCGCCCCAATCCGTCCAATGACCGCGCCTGGCGCCGGGTCGATGCCGAGGACCAGTTGCGCCAGTGGGGCCGCGCGACGGGCGCGCCGGTGACGATCCTGCGCGTGCCCGGCATCTACGCGTTCAACCGCGACGGCGGGCATCCGCGCGAGCGCCTCGGCAAGGGGCTGCCGGTGCTGGCGCGCGAGGACGATGTCTACACCAACCACATCCAGGCCGACGACCTGGCGCGCGCCTGCGTGCTGGCGCTGATGCGCGGCCCGCCGCAGCGGATCCTGCACGCGAGCGACGACAGCGAGCTGCTGATGGGCGACTACTTCGAGCTGGCCGCCACCGTGTGCGGCCTGCCGCCGCCGTCCCGCGTCACGCGGACCGACGCCCCCGGCGTGTTCTCGCCGATGCAGATGAGCTTCATGAACGAATCGCGCCGGATGGACAACCGTCGCCTCAAGCGCGAGCTGCGCCTGCGGCTGCGCTACCCGACGCCGCGCGAGGGGCTGCTCGCCGTCGAGGACTGAAGAGGGCGCGACGACTGAAGGGAAGGGCCGAGGGCGAGGGCGGCTCAGCGCCGGCGGCTGCCGCGCCAGTAGTTGATCATCAGCCAGGCGCCGAGCATGCCGCCCAGGTGCGCGAAGTGCGCGATGCCGCTGCCGCCGGTGATGCCCAGGAACAGTTCGAGCGCGCCGAAGATGGCGACGAAGTACTTGGCCTTCATCGGGATCGGCGGGAACAGCGGCATGATGACCCGGTCGGGGAACAGCAGCCCGTAGGACAGCAGCAGGCCGAACAGCGCCCCGGACGCGCCGACGGTGGGCGCGAGCGATCCCATCAGCAGCGTGAACACCAGTTGCGCCGCGGCGGCGGTCAGCGCGCTGGCCACCAGCAGTTGCGCGTAGCGCTTGCCGCCCCACACCGTCTCCAGCTCGGAGCCGAACATCCAGAGCCCGAACATGTTGAAGAACAGATGGGCGACGCTGCCATGCAGGAAGGCGTAGGTGATCGGCTGCCAGAACTCGAATCTGCCGGAATTCAGCGGCCACAGCTCCATCCCGACATTCATCGACGCCAGCGGCGTGATGACGATCGGGAGACAGAACAGGCCCACGCAGATCAGCATGAAGGCCTTGGTCACCGGAGGAATGAAGGGCATGGGGCAGGCGTCTTCAGAAGGCACCGCGGACGGCGCGTTGGGAAGGCGCAATGGACATGAGGTCAAGCCAATGCGTTCGGACCAGTGTAGCCCGGGCATGCGCAAGACCCGACCCGGGCCGCGCACGGCTTTCCCTTCAGCGGGATGACGGGAACCTGACAGAGGCGGCCAGGACGTCCGTGGCGCGGCTTGACATGCGGAACGGCCTGCCGAAAAACGCGGAACGATTGGAGGATGAGTTGCGGAAGAGGAGTTGCCAAGACCTGACCACCTGGAGGGTGGTGCCCGGAGCCGGACTCGAACCGGCACACCTTGCGGCGGGGGGATTTTGAGTCCCCTGCGTCTACCGATTTCGCCATCCGGGCGTCACGGCAACTTTCTGCGTGCGAAGCCACCGGGGGTGGCCTGCATGATCTGTTTCGGGGTTCGGAAGCGTTGCCGTGGAGGCAACGGTGAGCCGCGAAATGAGAAAGACATTATGCCACGCAGGAACACGCCTCCACTGAGAGAATGCATGCTTATGAGTGATGCAAGCGCCTTCGACCCCACGAGCTATCCGACCCTGGAAGACGTCATCGGCAACACGCCGCTGGTTCGGCTGCAACGCATGCTGGGGCCCGAACTGGCGGCGCGCGGCAACGTGCTGCTGGCCAAGCTCGAAGGGAACAACCCGGCGGGCTCGGTCAAGGACCGCCCCGCCATCAGCATGATCCGGCGCGCCGAGGAGCGCGGCGAGATCAAGCCCGGCGACACGCTGATCGAGGCGACGTCCGGCAACACCGGCATCGCGCTGGCGATGGCCGCCGCGATCCGGGGCTACCGCATGGTGCTGATCATGCCGGAGGACCTCTCGGTCGAACGCGCCCAGACGATGAAGGCCTTCGGGGCCGAGCTGATCCTGACGCCGCGTTCCGGCGGCATGGAATACGCCCGCGATCTGGCCGAACAGATGCAGCGCGACGGGAAGGGCCGGGTGCTCGACCAGTTCGCCAACAACGACAACCCGCGAATCCACTACGAAACTACCGGGCCCGAGATCTGGCGCGACACCGGCGGGCGCATCACGCACTTCGTCAGCGCGATGGGCACGACCGGCACGATCACCGGCGTGTCGCGTTTCCTGAAGGAGAAGAACCCGGAGGTGCGCATCGTCGGCGCGCAACCGGCCGAGGGCTCGCGCATTCCCGGCATCCGCAAGTGGCCGGCCGCGTATCTGCCCAAGATCTACCGGCCTGAGACCGTGGACGAGCTGGTGCTGGTCGGCCAGTCCGACGCCGAGGACATGGCCCGCCGCCTGGCGCGCGAGGAAGGCCTGTTCGGGGGCATCTCGGCCGCCGGCGCCTGCTGGGTCGCGATGCAGATCGCGCGCCAGGTCTCGAACGCGACGATCGTCTTCGTGGTCTGCGACCGGGGTGATCGATATCTGTCGACGGGCGTCTTCCCGGCCTGACGGCGCGCGGCCAATCAGGGATGATGGCCGCATCGCGACACGCAGGCGCCACCGCGCCCACGCCTCATGAGCTTCCGCTTCTGCCCGCAATGCGCCAGTGAACTGGCATGGATCGAGCTGCCGGAAGACGGCGGCCCGAAGACCCGGCTGCGTTGCCCGAACTGCGACTTCACCCACTGGAACAACCCGACGCCGGTGCTGGCCGCCGTCGTCGAATGCGTCGACCGCGAGGGCCAGGTCTTGCTCGCGCGCAACGCGGCGTGGCCGGGACCGTTCTTCGGCCTGATCACCGGGTTCATGGAAGCCGGCGAGTCGCCGGAAGAGGGCATCCGGCGCGAGGTGCTGGAAGAGACCTCGCTGGAAGCGCTGGGCGCGACGCTGATCGGCGTCTACGACTTCCAGAAGAAGAACCAGGTCATCATCGCGTACCACGTGCCGGCGCGCGGCGAGGTCACGCTGTCGCCGGAACTGGTTGAGTACACGCTGACGCCGCCGGGGCAGCTCGAGTGCTGGCCCGCCGGTACCGGCCAGGCGCTGGCGGACTGGCTGCGCGGGCGCGGCATCGAACCGAAGTGGATGGCGCCTCGCGGCTGAGGGGGCTGACTAGAATCCGCTTCATCGCCCCCGGTCATCGGCGGCAAGGACGCTCTCATGGACATTCACAAGGAACTCGACACCCGCGGCCTGAACTGCCCGCTGCCCATCCTCAAGGCCAAGAAGGCCCTGGCGGAGATGGAAAGCGGCCAGCTGCTGAAGGTCGTCGCGACGGATCCCGGCTCGACGCGCGACTTCCAGGCCTTCGCGCGACAGACCGGCAACGAGTTGGTCGAGCAGAGCTCGGCGGGCGACGAATACATCCACGTGCTCAAACGACGCTGAGTCGAAGACATCCCCGGAAACGAAGAAGGCCACGCGATGCGTGGCCTTCGTGCTTCATGACGCGGCAGTGACGGGAAGTCCTGCCGTCAGAAGTTCAGCGCGGTCAGATTTCCAGGGCCTTGAGGTACTCGCGGAAGCTGGCGCCCAGTTCCGGGTGCGCCAGCGCCAGTTCGACGTTGGCCTGCAGGAAGCCTTCCTTGCTGCCGCAGTCGTAGCGCTTGCCTTCATAACGGAAGGCGAAGACCTTCTCGCGGCGCATCAGCGCGGCGATGCCGTCGGTCAGCTGGATCTCGCCGCCGACACCGCGCGGCTGGGTCGCGATCTCGCGGAACACGCCCGGCGTCAGGATGTAGCGGCCGGCCACGCCCAGGCGCGACGGCGCGTCCTCGGGGGCGGGCTTCTCGACCATGTGGGTGAGATCCATCAGGCGGTCGCTGATCGCCGCGCCGGCCACGATGCCGTAGCGCTTGGTGTGCTCGGGCGGCACTTCTTGGACCGCCAGGATGGACGCCTGCCATTCGGCGAACTGGTCCACCATCTGCTTGAGCACCGGCGGCTTGCCGACCATCAGGTCGTCGGCCAGCAGCACGGCGAAGGGCTCGTTGACGACGACGCATTGCGCGCACAGCACCGCATGGCCCAGGCCCAGGGCCTTGGGCTGGCGGATGTAGATGCACTCCATGTCGTCCGGCTTGATCGAATGGACCATCGCCAGCAGTTCCTTCTTGCCGGCGGCTTCCAGTTCGGTCTCGAGTTCGAAGGCGGTGTCGAAGTGATCCGGAATGGCACGCTTGTTACGGCCGTTCACGAAGATCATCTGACGGATGCCCGCCGCGTAGGCTTCCTCCACCGCGTACTGGATCAGCGGCTTGTCGACCACCGGCAGCATCTCTTTGGGCTGCGCCTTCGTGGCGGGCAGAAAGCGTGTGCCGAGTCCGGCAACCGGGAAGATTGCCTTGTTGATGAGGGCCATTTACGTACACTCCGACGGTAATTGCGCCGGCATTCTTGCACGGCGCAGCTGAAAGAAAATCAAACAAACCTCTCCAAACCGCTCATGGCAGTGCTAGTCCTGGAACCGCTGGAGGCTGACGTCCTGGAATGGCTGGCGGAGCGCCACGTCATCCAGGCCGCACCCGATCTGGCGGAGGCGCCGCACGCCTTGAGAGAGCATGTTGCGCAGGCCCAGGCAATTTTCTTGCCCGCCTCGATCGCGCTGGATGCGGAGATGGTCCGGCGCGCGCCTCGCCTGCGTGCCGTGGGCCGCATCGGCGCCGGCGCGGAGAACATCGATCTCGAAGCCTGCCGCGCCGCCAACATCGAGGTCGTGCGTGCGCCGACCGCGGCGGCATCGGCGGAAGCCGAGTTCGTCATCGGCGCGCTGCTGGCGCTGCTGCGCCGCGTCCCCGTGCAAGGGGCGGATGGCAACTGGGTGGGACGCGAGCTGGGTTGCGCCACGGTCGGCCTGGTCGGCCTCACGCCGTCGGCGCGCCAACTGGCGACGCTGCTGCCGGCCTTTGGTGCGCGCGTGATCGGTTATGACCCCAGCCTGCACCATGCCGACCCGCTCTGGGGTCAGTGGGGCATCGAGCCCTACGGCTTGCGCGAGTTGATGCAGGCCGCCGACGCGGTCAGCGTGCAGCTGGCCTACTTCCCGCGCTACCGCGGCCTGATCGGCGAGCGGGTGCTGAACTTCTGCAAGCCGTCGCAGGTACTGGTGTCGACCTCGCACTCGGCGCTGTTCGATGAACAGGCGCTGGCCGACGCGCTGCAAGGCGGCCGGCTGCTGGCGGCCTGGCTGGATCTGATGGAGCCCGGCCTCATGGAAGCCGGGCGTCCCTTGCATGGCGTGCCCGGATTGCAGGTCACGCCGCGGATCTCGGCGACGACGCGCGAGTCACGCATGCGCGCCGCGTGGAGCGTGGCGCGGCGGATCTCTGAGATCCTGGCCACGCCCGCCGTCCAGCCTGAGTTCAGGCCGACCCACCCAGGCGCGCTGCCTGATCTTTTAGCCGAGCCACGGTGGCGCTGAAGTCGGCGATGCGCTGACGTTCCTGCTCCACGACGGCCGCCGGCGCGCGCGCCACGAAGCCTTCGTTGTCCAGCTTGGCCTTGGCCTTGGTGATCTCGCCTTCCAGACGGGCGGTTTCCTTGGCGATGCGGGCGCGCTCGGCCTCGACGTCGATCTCCACCTTCAGCGCCAGACGCGCCGTGCCGTGCACCAGGACCGGCGACATCGCGCTCTGCGCGTTGAAGGCGGTCTCGTCCTCGATCAGCTCGACGCTCTGCAGCTTGGCCAGCACCTTCAGCGCGGGCGCCGCCTCGCGCAGGAAGGACAGGTCGCCGCCGGCCAGCAGCGGCACGCGGTCGGACGGGCTCAGGCCCATCTCGCTGCGCAGGCTGCGGCAGGTGCCGACGACCGACTTCAATTGCTCGACCCAGGCCACGGCCTGCGGATCGATGCGCTCCGGCTGGGCGACGGGGTAGGCGGCCGTGACCAGGTACTCGGTGGACTTGCGGCCCGCGATCGGGGCGACGGTCTGCCAGAGTTCCTCGGTGATGAACGGCGCGATCGGGTGCAGCAGGCGCAGGATGGTCTCCAGCACCCGGATCAGCGTGCGGCGCGTGGCGCGCTGCGCGCCGTCGTTGCCTTCGGCCTGCGCAGTCTGCAGCTGGACCTTGGCCAGCTCCAGGTACCAGTCGCAGTACTCGTCCCACACGAACGAATAGATCGCGTTGGCGACCTGGTCCAGGCGGTAGTCCGCGAAGCCTTGCGCGACGGCCTGTTCGACCTTCTGCAGCTCGCTGACGATCCAGCGGTCGGCCTGCGAGAACTGCAGGTAGCCGTGGGCGCTGCCGCCGGGGGCGCATTGTTCCTTCGTGTGCTCCACCAGGCCGCAGTCCTGGCCTTGCGTGTTCATCAGCACGAAGCGCGTGGCGTTCCACAGCTTGTTGCAGAAGTTCCGGTAGCCCTCGCAGCGCTTGCTGTCGAAGTTGACGCTGCGACCCAGCGTCGCCATCGCCGCGAAGGTGAAGCGCAGCGCATCGGCGCCGTAGCCGGGGATGCCTTCGGGGAACTCCTTCTCCGTGGCCTTGCGGACCTTGGGCGCGGTCTCGGGCTTGCGCAGGCCCTGCGTGCGCTTGTCCAGCAGCGGGGCCAGCTCGATGCCGTCGATCAGGTCGACCGGGTCGAGCACGTTGCCCTCGGACTTGCTCATCTTCTTGCCCTGCGCGTCGAGCACCAGGCCGTGGATGTAGACGTGCTTGAAGGGCACCTGGCCGGTGAAGTGCGTCGTCATCATGATCATCCGGGCGACCCAGAAGAAGATGATGTCGTAGCCGGTCACCAGCACCGACGACGGCAGGAAGAGGTCCTGCTCCAGCGTCTTCGCCGGCCAGCCCAGCGTCGAGAAGGGCACCAGCGCCGACGAGTACCAGGTGTCCAGCACGTCCTCGTCGCGCGTCAGCGGGCCGGTGTAGCCGGCCGCCGTGGCCTTGGCCTGGGCTTCGGCCTCGTCATGGGCGACGAAGACCTCGCCGTTGCTGCCGTACCAGGCGGGGATCTGATGGCCCCACCACAGCTGGCGCGAGATGCACCAGTCCTGGATGTTGTTCATCCACTGGTTGTAGGTGTTGACCCAGTTCTCGGGAACGAACTTCACCTCGCCGCTGGCGACGACGTCGATCGCCTTCTGCGCGATGGACTTGCCGTCCTTGCCCGGCTTGCGGGTGGCGACGAACCACTGGTCCGTCAGCATCGGCTCGACGATCTGGCCGGTGCGGGTGCAGCGCGGCACCATCAGCTTGTGCTTCTTGACCTCGACCAGCAGGCCCTGGTCCTCGAGCGCCTTGACGATCAGCTTGCGCGCGGCGAAGCGGTCCAGGCCGCGGTACTCGGCCGGGATCTCGTCCATCGTGTCCACGACGGTCGCATCCAGCGTGAAGATCGTCAGCATCGGCAGCTGGTGACGCTGGCCGACCTGGTAGTCGTTGGTGTCGTGCGCCGGCGTGACCTTGACGACGCCGGTCCCGAATTCCTTGTCGACGTACTCGTCGGCAATGACCGGCACCAGGCGGCCCGTGATGGGCAGCTTCACCTGGCGGCCGATCAGGTGCTTGTAGCGCTCGTCCTCCGGATGGACCATGACGGCGGTGTCGCCCAGCATGGTCTCGGGACGCGTGGTCGCGACGACCAGCGACTCATCGCCCTCGGCCATCGGATAGCGGATGTGCCACAGCGAGCCGTCTTCCTCCTCGCTCTCGACCTCGAGGTCGGAGACGGCGGACTTCAGGATCGGGTCCCAGCTCACGAGGCGCTTGCCGCGGTAGATCAGGCCCTCGTCGAAGAGCTTGACGAAGGTGTCGACGACGACGGGCGAGAGCTTCTCGTCCATCGTGAAGTACTCGTGGCCCCAGGACACCGAGTCGCCCATGCGGCGCATCTGCTGCGTGATGGTGGAGCCGGACTGCTGCTTCCACTCCCAGACCCGGGCGACGAAGTTCTTGCGGCCCAGGTCGTGGCGGTTCTGGCCCTGGCCCTGCAGCTGGCGCTCCACGACGATCTGCGTGGCGATGCCGGCGTGGTCGGTGCCGGGGACCCACAGCGTGTTGTGGCCGCGCATGCGGTGGTAGCGCGTCAGCGAGTCCATGATGGTCTGGTTGAACGCGTGGCCCATGTGCAGCGTGCCCGTCACGTTCGGCGGGGGCAGCTGGATGCTGAACGACGGCTTGGCCGGATCGAGCGTCGGCTCATAAAGGCCCTTGGACTCCCACAGCGGGCCCCAGTGGGCTTCCAGGGACGCGGGTTCGAAGGACTTGGCGAGTTCGGTCATGGGGGCGCTCCGCCGTGAGGCGGTGTCATCTGGGCGAGGGACAAGGTGAGCCGACGATTGTAGGGCGCCAGGACCGCACGAAGCCTCTGGCCGAGGGGCCGCAGACGGGGGACACCCCAGAGAGGGGTGCGCTTCCGCCGGGTAGCGGATGTCGAATCCGGACACCCTGACGCGTCGTGTCAGCAGGGACGCCGTTTGCGGCTGCGTTTCGCCCAGTTCCCCCTTGGAGGCATTCCCTCGGACAGGGCAACGGCGATACAAAACGAAAAACAGCGATACCGCGGTGAGATGCCCTGGCGAGGGGGCATGGGAATCATGGCGACATGGATTCACCGCCCGGACACCCGGGCTTTACCGAGGAATTGCAACATGCATCTGTTTCGACGCTGGAGCCACCACCATGAACGTCAGCACGCTCACTTCGACCACGATGGTCGTTTCAGTCCTGTCGGCCCTGTGTGTGACGATGGCTACTACGGCCCGCTGCCCGTCACCGGCCCCTGGTACCGCTTCGGCGGTTTCGGCGGCTTCCCCTGGGGGTGGGGCGGTCTTGGATACGGGCATGGCGGTGGGCATGGCGGTGGACATGGACGCGGACACGGTCGCCACGGCCACCACGGTCGCCATGGTCACCACGGCGGTCATGGGTGGGGCGGCTTCGGCGGGGGCCTGGGATCCGATGCCCACCACGCCGGCCGCGGCGAGAGGCTGCAAGCCCGGACCCGCGCCTTTCTGGACCTGAGCGACAGCCAGGCCGAACTGCTGGAGCGGCTGATCAGCCATCTCGCCGCGGCGCGGCGCGCGGTCAGGGCGCTGGCGCGCGGCCCGGAGGTCGCCCGCCTCGTCGAGACCGAGAACTTCCGTCGCGACGAGGCGCAGGAGCTCTTCGACGGCCAGATCGAAGCGCTGCGCGCGACCGGTCCGGCGCTGGTCGCGGCCTCCGGCGACTTCTTCGACGCCCTGGACTTCGACCAGCAGCAGATGCTGCGCTTCCTGCTGCGCCGGCTGCGTCGCCGGGCGGGGCGGGGAGAGGGCCGTGACGGACGCGAGGGACGCGATGGCCGCGACGGTCGGGACCGTCCGGACCCGCGCGACGCCGCCGACGACCGGAGCCTCTGATGGACAGCCGCGACTGCCGGCAGCCCCCCGGGCTGCTGCGGCCGGTCATCGACCGCAACCGCTGCGAAGGCAAGGGCGATTGCGTCGAGGTCTGCCCCTACGGTGTCTTCTCGGTCGGCACCTTGCCGGTGGAACGGCGCAAGGAACTGAACCTGTTCGGCAAGCTGCGCGGCTACGCGCACGGCTGGCAGCAGGCGTTCACGCCGAACGCCGACGTGTGCCGCGCCTGCGGCCATTGCGTCAAGGCCTGTCCCGAGCGGGCGATCACGCTGGTCCGGCACGGCCACAATGGACGCCACGATGCATCGATTGCTGCTGATTGACGACGACGAGGCGCTGGCCGCGCCGCTGGCGAGCTACCTGGCGCGCTTCGACTTCGCGCTGAGCGCCGTGACGCGGCCGAGCGCCGCGCTCGCGCGCCTGGCCGAGGAGCGCTTCGACGCGCTGATCCTGGACGGCATGCTGCCGGAGATGGACGGCTTCGCGTTCTGCAAGCGCGTGCGCGGCGGGACGGAGCCGTGGCGCGAGATCCCCATCCTGATGCTGACCGCGCGCGGCGACCTGACCGACCGCGTGGTCGGCCTGGAGCTGGGCGCGGACGATTATTTGTCCAAGCCCTTCGAGCCGCGGGAACTCGCGGCGCGGCTGCAGACGATCCTGCGTCGCACGCGACTGTCCCCCGCGGCGGCGGCGGCGGCGCCGGCCGCGACGACATTGCGCTTCGTGGGCCTGGACATCGATACCGCGCGCCGACAGGTCACCGTGGCCAGTGGCCCCGTCGAGCTGACGAGCACCGAGTACGAACTGCTCGTGATGCTGGCGCGGGAACCCGGGCGCGTGTTCTCGCGTGACGAGATCCTGAACCAGCTGCGCGGCCAGGAGGCTGACATCTTCACCCGGGCGGTCGACATCCTGGTGAGCCGGATGCGCCGCAAGCTCGAACCGCTGGAGGCGCTCAAGACGCTGCGCAACGCGGGCTACTGCTTCGCGTTGCCGGCCGCGGGCGAGGAGGGCGCATGAACGATCCGCGCCATCCCTACGATCACTGGAACGATCCCCGCCACCATGAGCGGCGGCGCGACGACTGGCGTCGCCGGGAACGGCAGGTCCGGCGCCTGCACAAGCTGGAGAAGATGCGCCGCTGGGCGGAGATGGAGGCCAAGGGCATCCCGTTCCCGCGCGAGCGCGGCTGGCGCTGGCACATGCGGGCGCGCAACCGCTGGCACCAGCGCTGGCATCGGCATCATGCGCATTTCAAGCATTCGCTGGGCGCGCGGCTGATCGCGATCTTCGTCGTGCTGGCCTGTGCCGGGATCGGCATCCTGTGGGCGTCGATGCAGGTCGAGTACGGCCTGCTCTGGGCGATCCCGCTGCTGCTGCTGGTGACAGGTCTTGCCTACGGCGGCATCCGCCACCTGGTGGGGCCGCTGCGCGAGCTGGCGGCGGGGGCGGAAGCGTTCGGGCGGGGCGACCTCGCGCATCGCGTCCCGATCTACCACCGCGACGAGATCGGCGACCTCGCGCACCGCTTCAACCAGATGGCCGAGGACATCCAGGCGATGCTCGACGGCAAGCGCGCGCTGCTGCTGGCGATCAGCCACGAGCTGAGAAGCCCGCTGACGCGGGCGCGGCTGCATGCGGAGCTGGTCGACGAGGGCGCTTCGAAAGCGGCGTTGCTGGACGAGCTGGGCCAGATGCGCGAGCTGATCTCGGCGCTGCTGGAGAGCGAGCGCCTGGGCAGCGGCCACCGTGCGCTGCAGGTCAGCGATTGCGACCTCGGCGCGCTGGCGCGGGAGCGGGCCCAGCCGGGCGTCGCGCTGCGCGTCGACCGTGACCTGCCCGTGCTGAAGCTCGATCGCATGCGGGTGCAACTGCTGCTGAGAAATCTCGTCCACAACGCCCTGCGGCACAACGACCCGGACGTCGGGCCGGTGATGGTGAGCGTCGAACGTGATGGCGACGGCGCGACGCTCACCGTGCGCGATCACGGGCCGGGCGTGCCGGCGGAGGCGCTGCCGCAGCTCGGCCAGCCGTTCTTCCGCCCGACGAGGCGCGGGCGCGCAGCGAGGGCGGCGTGGGTCTGGGCCTGTCGCTGTGCCGGCTGGTTGCCGAGGCGCACGGCAGCCGGCTGGAGCTGCGCAACGCGCAGCCGGGCTTCGAGGCGGTGGTGAGATTCCCCTGAGCGGCGGGCTCACCCACTCGTGCTCACCCACTCATGCGAGTGGGATCCGGCGATTCGCCTACCGAGACAGGTCGGTCCTCCTGCGAGAACCCGTGTGGCGCCGATGCCAACGATTTCATTGAATCGATTTCATTGATCTTTTCGTGCCAGGTCTTGCGGGTGTCGCAGGAAGATCCCTCTCCCGCGTCGTCAGGCGCGGTCCATGTCATCCCGACGAAGGTGATGTTTATGAATTGATCCGATCTGACTGGAGTGGTCCATGTCCCCGATGTCCTCGTCTTCCTCTTCTCAAGCCAGCCCTTGCGGCGCTTCCAACCTTTCCTTCTCTTCGGCCGCCTCGGCCGCCTCGGCCCGCTTCCGTGTCCCGGCCGGCTTCCACGCCAGCCTCGATGACGAGCTCGACGACGATCCCGGCGCCGAGCTCGCCGCGAGGGCGCTCGACGCGATGTCCCTCGATGCGGGCGCCGGCGGCGGCATGCCGCCTGCGCCGCCCGCGCCGCCACCGGCGTCCGCCGCCGCTGCGGCTCCCCGTCGCCCGAAGACGCTGTTCATGCAGCGCCGCCTGATGGAACTGCGACCGCTGCTGCGCCTGAACGGCGAGGAGTTCGAAGCCTTCCTCTATCAATCGCGCATGTACCCGACGCTGAGCCGCTTCGCGCCCGGCAACGTCGAGTACTGCGTGCCGCGCCGCGACATCACGGTCGGCGTGGCGATGAAGACGCTGCGCGAGCGCATCGAGCATGCCGCGGTCATCGCCGAGCTGGTCTGCCGCCTCAAGCGCGACGACGAGGAGGAGGGCGCGCTGTGCAACGACGACGAGGCGGTCGTGGCCACCGCCGCCATCCGCGACGACCTGCGCGAGGCGCTGGGCATGCTCGGCGTCTACGAGCAGGCGATCCGCGACGGCGTGCCGGTGGTGCAGTACCACGAGCCGGTGGAGGACGACGCCCGGTAAGCCGCGGGTAAGTCGGGGGAACGGAGGATGCGCCCTTAACATCCGCACTTCCGCCCCCGCTGCCCATGAACCGAATCGCCCTGGTCGAGGACCACGTCCGGCTGGCCGGCCTGATCCGTCAGGCCCTGCAGGCCGCCGGCATTCCGACCGATGTCTTCCACGCGATGGAAGCCGCCTGGGTCGCGCATCGCGACGTCGGCTACGCGGCGCTGGTCATCGACCGGGGCCTGCCGGACGGCGACGGCCTGTCGCTGGTCAAGCGCCTGCGCGCCGCGCACCAGGGCACGCCCTGCCTGATGCTCACGGCGCGCGACGCGTTGCACGACCGCATCGACGGACTCGAATCCGGCGCCGATGACTACCTCGCCAAGCCCTTCCCGATGGAGGAGCTCGTGGCTCGCGTGCGGGCGCTGATGCGCCGGTCCGTGGCGGTACGGCCGTCGCGCGCCGTCTTCGGCGACATCGAGGTCGTCATCGAGGAGGCGCTGCTGGTGCGCGGCGAGGTCTCCGTGACGCTGGCGCCGGCGGAGCTGCAGATCGCGATCGCGCTGGTGCAGCAGCAGGGGCGCACGGTGCGGCGCGCGGCGCTGGAGGCGGCGGCCTGGGGCCTGTCCGAGGCGGTGACGCCGAATGCGCTCGACGTCGCGCTGCATCGCCTGCGCAAGAAGCTGAATTCCCTCGGCTCGGCGCTGCGCATCGTCAATCTCAGGAACCACGGGTATGCGCTTCAAGATGCGGTGGCCGAATAGCCTGCGCAACCGCGTGCTGGCGGTGCTGGGGGCCAGCATGGTGCTCAGCGCGGTACTGGTGGGCGTGGCGTCCATGGTGCTGTGGGAGCCCTTCACGCGCTGGGTGCTGCGTGACCAGATCGAGGACAACGGTGATGCACTGGCGCGCAATCTGCGCTTCGATGCGCAGGGCTGGCCGGTCGGCATCAACGAGAAGGCGATCGAGCCCTGGGTCTTCGACAGCCTGCGCAACGAGGTCATGTTGCGCGTGGCCGACCGCGAGGGCCGGGTCGCGTATGCCCCCGACGGATTGAAGACCACGTTCGCACCGGACTGGAAGCCCTTCGAGCCGCGACGCCAGTCCTTCACCTTCCACCGCAACGGCGTGGCGATGCATGCGGCCACCGTGCCCTACGACCATGCCGGGCGCCGCTGGTACATCCAGTTCGCCGTCACCGATCGTCTGGTGCTGCTGATGCGGAAGTCGATCGGTTTCGACGTGTTCCGGCAGGGGGTGATCGCCCTGGGCGCGACCTTCGTGCTGGTGTTCCTGATCACGATCCACGTGGCGCTGCGGCAGGCCTTGCAACCGGTGCGCGAAGCCTCCAGCGCCGCACGTCGCATCGAACCGCGCACGCTGGCCGACCGGCTGCCGGCGGCGGGTCAGCCGCGGGAATTGCGCCCGTTGATCGAGGCCTTCAACGCGGCGTTGGACCGCCTGCAGGGCGGCTTCAGGACGCAGCAGGAATTTCTGTCGAATGCCGCGCACGAGCTGAAGACGCCGCTGGCGCTGATCCGCGCCCAGGTGGAGCTGGTCGAGCCCGGCGCGTGGCGCGATCAGGTGCTGGACGACATCGACCGCGTCGCGCGGCAGGTGCAGCAACTGCTGCTGCTGGCGGAGGCCAGCGAGCAGCGCAACTACCGCGTCGAGGCGATCGATCCGACGCCGGCACTGCGTGAGGTCTTCGAGTTCATGGAGCGCGTGGCCGCGAGGCACGACGTGACCCTGGGCCTGCACGTGAACCCGTCGCTGCGCTTCTGGCGGGCGGATCGCGGGGCGCTGTTCACGCTGCTGAAGAACCTGCTGGAGAATGCGATCCAGCACAGCCCGCGCGAAGGCGTGGTCACGCTGATGGCGGGGCCGGACGGCTTCGCGGTCGCGGACCAGGGCAAAGGCGTGGCCGAGCGGGACCTGCCGCGCATCTTCGAGCGCTTCTGGCGCGGTGCCGACCGGCGAGAGCAGGGGGCCGGCCTGGGGCTGTCGATCTGCACCGAGATCGCGGCGGCGCACGGCTGGCGGCTGAGCGCGCATCGGCGGATGCCGGGGCCGGGGCTGGAGCTGCGGTGCGCCATGACGGCGGCGACCGATGCCTGGCCAGACCGAGGGGCTGCGCCAGCGATGCCCGGACGCGGCATCGAGCCACCGACGGCGCCGGAGGCCACCGCAAGCCCCTCGGGCGCCGGGGTCCAGGCGGGCTACTCGCAGGCCTTGGCGCGCGCGTTGTTCTGAGCGGGGGCTGCCGACCGTCTGGTGGATTGACGGCCATGCCGCCCGCGGCTCAATAATCCTGCCGCGAAAAGAACCTTCAGGGAATCAAGGCGTGCAGCACTTTCACCGATTCAATGTTGCCCGATGCGCAACGGCCATCGCGATCCTCTTCGGCCTGTCTGCTTGCCAGACAGTGCAGCCCGAGGAGGACTCGATGCTGACGGCGGATGCCGTCTCCGTCTTCAGCACCGAGCAGGACGCGGCGGCGGTGGCCTCCGGCCATCCTGGCGCCGTGCCCCGGATGATCGCCCGCGAGACGGACCTGGTGGTGATCGGACGACGGACCTGTGACGCGGGCGCAGTGCAGGTCAAGGCGCCGGACGGGTTGATGGGATGGTCTGTGGCGACGTCGCTCAAAAGCGCCGGACCCTGTCCGCTTCCCGGTGTGACTGGCTGACGGATCGACTCGTCCGTGACTGACCCGGCACACGCCGGGCTGCTTCGTGGCTATCATCGCCGCGATCAAGGAGACGACATGACCACACGCTTCTGGATGGCGCTCACCGCGGGCGCACTCTTGGCCCTGACTTCCCTGTCTGCGGCGGCTCAGGAGGTCACGTTGACGCGGCTCGATTGCGGCAACGGGACCAACGACCCTCGGCGCTTCAGCGATACCTTCGCCTACACCGAGACGAGCAAGCCCTTCACCTTCAGCTGCTACGTCATCCGGCACGGCTCGGACGTGATGGTCTGGGACACCGGCTACCTGCCGGGCTCCGCGCCCAACGCGACCAACAAGCCGCTGGGGGATCTGCTCAAGCAGATCAAGGTCGATCCGGCCGACGTGAAGTACGTGGGCATCAGCCACTTCCACGCCGATCACACCGGTCAGGTGAGCCTGTTCAAGAACGCGACGCTGCTGATCGGCAAGGCCGATTGGGAAGCCATCAACGCGACGCCGCCGATGGCCGGCGCGAACGCCAAAGGCTTCGCCGAGTGGATCGCCGAGAAGCGCAAGGTCGAGCCGCTGAGCGCGGACAAGGACGTCTTCGGCGACGGCACCGTCATGGTCCTGCGCGCACCGGGCCACACGCCGGGGCACAGCATCCTGCTGGTCCGCCTCAAGGAGATGGGGCCGGTGATCCTCAGCGGCGATTCCGTCCACTTCCACGAGAACTACGAGCACGACGGCGTGCCCGGCTTCAACGACGATCGCGCGCAGACGCTCGCCTCGATCCAGCGCGTCAAGCAGATCGAGAAGAACCTCAAGGCGACGGTCATCATCCAGCACGACCCGCGCGACATCGGCAAGCTGCCGGCCTTCCCGGCGGCAGCGAAGTAACGGCTTCGGAGCGCCGAGGCCGAGGCTGAAGCCAGGGCCGAAGCGCTCCGGATCGAGCCTCGCTCAAGCGCCGCTCAAGCGCCGCTCAAGCCCTGCGCCAGGCTGACCTGCTGCCGCCAGGCATGGTCCACGCGACCGTCCTGCGTGCTGCGGTGCTCCGCGAAGTAGCGCGACGGGCAGTCGCCATAGCAGCGCATCCACACCTTCGCCAGGTGGGCGGAATCGGTGAATCCCGACGCCTGCGCGATGGCGGTCAGGGCGCGTCCGCTGCCGAAGAACATCGCTGCGCGCTGGATCTTCACCGCCAGCGCGTATTGCCGCGCGGAGATGCCCAGCGATCGCAGGAAGCCGCGCGACGCCTGCGCGGCGGTCATGCCGACCGGCGCGCCGAGCGCGGCCAGATCCTGTGCGGGGTCGAGCCGGAGGCCCGCCATCATCTGCGCCACGCGCGGATCGAGCGGCCGATGCGGCGCGACGCTGTCCGCCACGCTGCCCACCAGCATCTGCACCGACGCTCGCAGCCGCCGTCCGCTCAAGGCATCGCGGGCAAAAGCGGCGGCGCAGTCCAGCAGGCCCGCGAAGTGCTGGTCATCCAGCACCCGCACCGGCGCGCGATCCGGCCAGCGGCTGAAGGTGTTGTAGCGCGGGTGGGACGGCTCGAGGTCGATCAGCACGACCGGCTGCCCGCCGGAGTCGATGGCGCGCGATGCAAACGGACGCACCGCCACCAGACGGCCTTGCCAGTGCTGGCCGTCGACGCTGACGCTCAGCGGTTGCGGCGTCAGCGCGCAGGCCAGCGTCACCGAGTGCCGCCGCACCCGCGAGCGCACGGCGCCGCTCGCGTAGATGAAGCTGTCGCCCAACAGGCCCAGGCGAGGGCCGACGAAGTTGCCAGACATCATGGCGGCATGCTGCGTCCTGCGACGCCGCCGCGTCAAGGCTGAACCGCGCCGCGCTCCTGGTCATAGCGGACCTGCGCGCGCATGGCCTTCTCCTCCATGCTGCGCGCTGTCGAGGTGTCCTCGCGCATGAGCTCCAGGATGCGACGCGCGACGGCGTCGTCCTGCGCGAACATCTGCTGGGCCGCTTCCGCGCCGAAGTGGGCGGCTCGCAGCGCCTGCATCGTCCGCAGTTGCGCCAGTCCCTCTTCGGGCACCAGCGGCGCCTGGCCCGGCGGGAACGCGGCGGCCTGGGCGGTCTGGTAGGCCTCGAACTGCGCCACCAGCTCGCGGGCGCGCGCGGCGGCCGGCGCCGGCAGGCCGGCGAGCTCGGCGTCCATGCGGGCGGCCAGCGCATCGCCTTCGTTGAGCGCCAGCATCGATTCGGCGCGCAGGCGCATCGGCTGGTCGACGACCAGCCGCCCCCGTGCATCGGTACGGAACACGCGTTGCGGCTTCCCATCAAGACCTGGCACCGCTGCGGGCAATGGGACCGCGGCGCCCGCGGCGCCCGCGTCGACCGGAACTCGGGCCGACGCTGTCGGCGTGCCGACGGCCTCGGAAGCGGCGGTCGAGCGGGACCAGGGGAATGCCGTCTTCGGGTCCTCGACGACCGCCGGCGCGTGAGCGCCGGCGGCCAGCCAGGCGAGGAGGGCCACGGCGCCGAGGCCGGCGGCGAGGGCCAGCGCGACGCGCCGGCCCCGTTGGCGATCGGACATGTGCGACATGGCGTCCTCCATCGGGCTCAGTAGGGGCAGTTCTGGTTGTAGCGGTCGAAGATCAGCGCGGTCGCGTAGGCCGTGTGCGGCGCGCCGCACAGGAACGGCGAGTAGCGCGTGTCCGCGTCCACGAAGCGCTTCATCCAGGTCACGCCGTAGCGGCCGATCGGCGTGTTGGTGCTGTTGGGCGTGAAGTGGGTGGCGCCGTTGAGCTCCGCATAGGCCTTGAAGGTCGTGGCCGGCAGGCTGGCGTAGAAGGGCCGCGCATGCACGGCCACCGAGGCCACCGTGTCGCCGTCGGCGCCGACGATGAGTGTCGGCACCCGCACCTGGGTGAAGCTGGTGCTGAGGTTCCACGGCGTCAGCGGCAGCGCGGCCTTCAGCGTCGGGTTGTCCTCGGCCGCGATCAACGCGCCGCCGCCGCCCATCGAGTGGCCGGCCACGGCCAGCCGCGTGCTGTCCACGCGGCTTCTCACGGTGCTGCTGGCGCTGTTGACCACGTGGTTGAGCGCCGCCATCAACTGCGTGGCGCGACTGGCGGGCTGGTCCAGCGTCGTGTTGGTGTTGATCGTGATCACCACCAGGCCGTGAGTGGCCAGGCGGCGGCCGAGCCAGGCGATGCTGGATTCGGTGGCGGTGAAGCCGGGGCTGATGGCGACCACGCCGTAACGGCCGGCGGTGGTGGGGTAGTAGATGGTGCCGCCGCCGAAGCCGCGTGCGAGCGTCACGTTGCTGGTCGCGACCGCGAAGGATCCCGAGGTGGCGTTCAGGCTGGCGGAGGTGGGGTCGGGACCGATCTGGGCCGAGGCGCTGCCGGCCGCGAAGGTGGCGAAGGCGGCGCACAAGGCTGCGGTCCGCCAGGCGGTCCGCAGCGAAGCTGGCTGAGTCATGGTGTCTCCCTTGATGAGGTGCCGCGGTGCGAGATGCACCGGGCCAGCCCAGTCTAGGAAGCGCACCGTCGGAGTGCCTTGTATGCATCCGGGGGAGGCACCCCCTAGGATCGTTGAGGGAAAACCCTGGGCGGATCTCACCGCTAGGATGCCGGCATGCCCACCGTCGCCCCTGAGGTCGCAGCCACGCCCGACGCCGCCAGCACCCGCCTGCGCGACCTCGCGCGCCTGCGGCGCGTGCGTGACCGCATCGACCGCGAGTACGCCCAGCCGCTGGACGTCGAGGCGCTCGCGTTGGGCATCGGCATGTCGTCCGGGCACCTCAGCCGGCAGTTCCGGCTGGCCTACGGCGAATCGGTCTACGCCTACCTGATGACCCGCCGCATCGAGCGCGCGATGGCGCTGCTGCGCCGCGGCGACCTCAGCGTCACCGAAGTCTGCTTCGAGGTCGGCTGCTCGTCGCTGGGCACCTTCAGCACGCGCTTCACCGAGCTGGTCGGCATGCCGCCGAGCGTCTACCGCCGCGACTCGGCGGCCGAGGCCGAAGGCCTGCCGTCCTGCGTCGCCAAACAGGTGACGCGTCCGATCAGGAATCGAGAAGCGCCGGAGAAGACGTCCCCCTAGACTGCCTTCCAAGGGTCCGGACCCCGGCGGCGACGGCCGCCGACCTCTCTGACACCACCCATCTGGAGACACGCATGGACATCACCATTCATTCGACCTTCCTGCCGCACGCGGACGCCGAGGAGTCGCTGGCCTTCTACCGCGACGGTCTGGACTTCGAGATCCGCAAGGACGTCGCCTTCGGCGGCAACCGCTGGATCACGATCGGGCCGAAGGGCAAGCCGGACACGTCCATCGTCCTGTTCCCGCCCAACGCCACGCCCGGCCTCACCGACGAGGAGAAGCGCACCGTCGCCGAGATGATGGCCAAGGGCACCTACGCGATGCTGCTGCTGGGCGCGAAGGACCTGGACGCGACCTTCCAGCGCCTGCAGTCGCGGGACGCGGAGATCGTGCAGGAACCCACCGACCAGCCCTACGGCGTGCGCGACTTCGGCGTGCGCGACCCGGCGGGCAACATGATCCGTATCCAGCAGCTCAAGAACTGACCCCGGAGACTCGAATGCCCAGCACCACCGATCCGAAGAAGAAGCCCTTGACCGGCGCCGCCAGGCACGCCGCGAAGTACGTGGCGAAGAAGGCGGTCACGCCGGTCGCCAAGAGCACCTTCAGGAGCGCCGCGCCCAGCGACGACAACGTGCCTGGCGTGGACGCTTCCAAGATGATCGATGCCCGCATCGCGGAGCTCGGCGACTGGCGCGGCGAGTTGCTCGCGCGGCTGCGCCAGCTCATGAAGGAGGCGGTGCCGGGTGTCGAGGAGACGTGGAAATGGCGTGGCACGCCGGTGTTCGAGCACAACGGCCAGATCTGCACCGGCGAGACCTACAAGGAGGTCGTGAAGATGACCTTCGCGAAGGGCGCGAAGCTGGCGGATCCGGGCAAGCTCTTCAACTCGAGCCTCGACGGCAACGCGCGCCGCGCCATCGACGTCCGCAAGGGCGAGAAGATCGATGAGACGGCGTTGAAGGCGCTGTTCAAGGCGGCCGCGGCGCTGAACGACGCGGCCGCCAAGCCGAAGAAGGCCAAGCCGGCGGCTTGAGGCCGCCGGCTCGGTGCTTCAGCTGTCAGCCGTTGTCAGCGGTCAGCCGTCGGTCTTCAGGCCTGCTGACTCGCGAAGGTCCTGCGGAACTCCGGCGCCGCGTCCTCGCGGGTGTTGACCTCGAGCATCAGGCGCCCCGGCATCCAGCAGAAGAAGCGCGAGCCGCGCGCATGCGAGATCAGCTCGGTCTCCATCGGCACGCCCGCGCCGAGCATGTCGGCGTGGATGCGCTGGAGATCCGTCAGCGTCGAGACCTCGACCCCGATGTGGAAGTTGCCGGGCCAATGGATGTCGCGATCGCGGGCGTCCTCGATGACGATGTCGAGGGCGTCCTTCTTCACGACGCGGCTGCTGCCCATCGAGAGCACGGCGAAGCCGAGGAAATGCTCGAAGAACGCGGCGGTCGCGGGAACGTCGTGGGAGGGGAAGCTCAGGTGGTTGAGCGTGGAACGGACCGTGGTGGTGTGCGTGGTCATGAAATGCCTATGCGCAAGCCGGCACGACGCTGAGGCGTCGGAATGCCAGTGGGGTTGCGCGTTGGCTGACGTAAACGCTTACGGCCCGGTGCCAGGGTGATGGCTGCGTAGCGGTTGTCATCGTAGTGGCGCCGCGCGAACGCGGTCAAGCGCGAGGATGCCGAGCGGCCCGTCGTCGTGCGATCAGCGGATGAGCGCCTTCATCGATCCCGTCGCGCCGTCCGGAACGTGATCGACCAGCGCAGCCGTTCCACCGGCGCGACGCTGTGCTGCCACGCCCATCGCGACGGTCCTCGCAGCGCGTAGATCGATCGCGGCTCGACGCTCACCTTGATGACGTCGGCGCGCTTGGGCGCATCGGGCGGGTAGGGGCGGAAGCGCAGCGTCGCGGCCGCGCCCAGCGAGACGCCGAAGACCTCCTCGAAGTCCGGCACGTCGCGATGCCAGCCCAGCGGCGTGCCGGGCGAGTACTCGGCCACCAGCGCGTGCACGAGCGCCTCCGGCGCAATACCTGCCCATTCCGCGACGCGCTGCCGCAGTGGCTCCAGTTCCTCGATGAGCGCCTGTGCCGGGCGCAGCCGGTTGGTGTCGTAGTCGAAGCTGCCGCCGTAGCTGATGACGCGGCGCCGCGCGGTGTACGCCTTGTACTGCGCAGCCTCCAGCGGCAGCGAGCGGATCAGCTCGATCAACGTTTCTTCCTTCTCCGACGACAGGAAGCCCGAGCGATACGTCATGCCCTCGGGCAACGCGTCGGCGGGCGGGTCGAGATCGAAGAGCGAGGTCTGGTCGGCGGGGGCCATGCGGCAGTGTTCCGGCGGGTCAAAAATCCGCCGCTGTCGACACAGGGAGGACGCATGACCGAAGCAGTCATCAAGAAATCATTCTGGCGCGAGTGGGGCATCCTGATCGGGTTCGCGGTCTTCGCGGTTGCGGCGATCGGCGCGTTCCGCATGTGGACCGAGTACAAGGCCGAGCAGCCCATCGTCGAGCCGTACAAGCGCTACCTCAACGAGTTGGCGGCGGCCTCGCCGGGTGCGACGGCGTTCCTCCAGCAATACCGCGCCGTGCACCGTCGGGACAGCGTGGCCTCGATGCATTACCCCCACATGTGCGGCGCGATGACCCGCCTCGCGGAAGGCGAGGGCGTCGATCCCGGAAAGATCGATCCGGGACAGGCGCCGACCTGCAGCCATCTGGGCAAGCTCATGCCGGAGCAGTTGGTGATCCCGTGAGGCGCTGAGGCCCGGCCAGGGCCAGGCCTCAAGCGCCCAGGTAGTTGTCCTTCACCCGGATGTAATGCTCGGCGGAGTACTTCAGGTAGGCGATCTCGTCGGCGGTCAGTTCGCGCACGGGCATCGCCGGTCGGCCGATGTAGAGGTGGCCGCTCTTGAGCACCTTGCCCGGCGACACCAGGCTGCCGGCGCCCAGCATCACGCGGTCTTCGATGACGACGTCGTCCATCACGATGCTGCCCATGCCGATCAGGCATTCGTTGCCGATGCGGCAGCCGTGCAGGATGACGGAGTGACCGACCGTCACGTGGTCCCCGATGATCAGCGGCGAGCCTTCCGGCTTCTTCGGGTTCTTGTGCGAGACGTGCCCCATCGTCAGGTCCTGCACGTTGGTGCCGGTGCCGATCACAATGCGGTTCACGTCGCCCCGCAGCACCGTGTTGCACCAGACCGAGCTGTCGGGACCGAGGGTCACGTCGCCGATCACCTGGGCGGATCCATGGACGAAGACGCGCTCGGCGAGCACCGGGGCGGTATCGAGGTAAGGGGACAGCGGCATGGCGGGCGAGGGCGGGCAGCGGAAGAAGAAGGCCATTGTCGCGGCGTCGAAGAAGACCGCCGCGAAGCCTGCTGCCAAAACCACAGCCAAGCCGACTGCGAAACCGGCTGCGAAACCGGCTGCCAAACGGGCAGTCAAACGCGCGACGAAGCCCGCCGCCAAGGCGCCGCGCGAGAAGCGCCATCACCACTACGTCTACGTCGTCGAGCTCGCCGACCAGGTCTGGAACGAGCCGCGCTTCCGCAAGTCGAATCCGGACTACCGCCTCGGCATGCCCTTCGTCTACGTCGGCATGACGGGGCTCGATCCCGACCTGCGCTTCGACAAGCACAAGGCCGGCATCCAGTCCAACCGCTTCGTCTTCGACTACGGCCTGCGCCTGCTGCCGCAGCTGTACGAGGTCTACAACCCCATGCCCTACGAGGCCGCGCGGGAGATGGAGGTGGAGCTCGCCATCGGCCTGCGCGAGGCCGGGTACGGGGTCTGGCAGGCCTGAATGGCCGGCCCGACGCTGTTCCGATACAGCCCTGCGGCATGATGGCCCGGCCCTTCGTGCAGGAGCAGAGATGACCGCCACGTCCCCCACCGCCGCCACGCCCGTGGCGCTCCCCGACCTACGCCGACGTCGAGGCCGCCGCCCGCCGCATCGACGGTCAGACGCATCGCACGCCGGTGCTGACCTCGCGCACCGTCGACGAGCTGCTCGGCGCGCAGGTGTTCTTCAAGTGCGAGAACTTCCAGCGCATGGGCGCCTTCAAGTTCCGCGGCGCGTTCAACGCGCTGTCGCGCTTCACGCCGGAACAGCGCCGCTTCGGCGTGGTGACGTTCTCGTCGGGCAACCATGCGCAGGCGATCGCGCTGTCCGCGCGGATCCTCGGGATGCCGGCGACCATCGTCATGCCCAAGGACGCGCCCGCGGCCAAGATCGCCGCCACGCGCGGCTACGGCGGCAACGTCGTCCTTTATGACCGCTACACCGAGGACCGCCAGCAGATCGGCCGCGACCTGGCCGAGAAGCACGGCCTGACCCTGATCCCGCCGTTCGACCACCCCGACGTGCTGACGGGGCAGGGCACCGCCGCGAAGGAGCTGTTCGACGAGGTCGGCGCGCTCGACACCGTCTTCGCGCCGCTGGGCGGCGGCGGCCTGCTGTCGGGCACGGCACTGTCGACGCGCGCGCTCTCGCCGAAGGCGACGCTGTACGGCGTCGAACCCGAGGCGGGCAACGACGGCCAGCAGTCGTTCCGCAGCGGCGCCATCGTCGCCATCGACACGCCCCGCACCATCGCCGACGGCGCGCAGACGCCCCACCTGGGCGATATCACCTTCGCGCTGATCCGCCAGCACGTCGACGACGTCCTCACCGCGACCGACGCGGAACTGGTCGACGCGATGGGCTTTTTCGCGTCGCGGATGAAGATGCTGGTCGAGCCGACCGGCTGCCTGGGTTTCGCCGCCGCGAAGGCGATGAAGGATCAGTTGAAAGGCCTGCGCGTCGGCATCGTCATCAGCGGGGGCAACGTCGACATGGCGCGCTTCTGCGAGCTCGTCGTCGCCGCCCCGGGGGCTTGACCGGGGGGCGCTGGGCGCTCCGCGTTACCGTCCGTCACAGCTGAAAGGGACGCGAGCCCGTCGGCGTGACCTTGGTCAATGTCGCCGCCGCAGGTCGATGCCCAGAATGCATCTGCCATCCGACATCAGACAGCAAGGGGATTCCCGCGTGCAAGCTCATCTCATCGACTCCGTCGGCGCCGCCGGCAAGAATCGCAAGGCCGACGTCGAATCCGTCCAGCGTCTGCTGACGGCCCGTCATCTCTATCGCGGTCGCGTCGACGGCCTGTGCGGCCCGCTGACGGTCGACGGCATCCTGCGCTTCCAGCGCGGCTTCATGAGCAAGCCCGACGGGCGCGTCGACCCCAACGGCCGCACCTTCAAGCGCCTGAGCGCGCCCGCCGAGTCCGCGAGCACGCACGCCGCCACGCCGGCCGCGCGCGTCGCGCCGGCCGCCGCCGCCCGCCCGGTCACCGCCGCTCGCCCCACCTCCACGGCCACGCCCACGCACACCGCCACGGCGGCGTCGACCACCAGCGCCGGCAGCACCTCCGCCGCGACGCCCCAGCATGTCGCCGCCAGCGGCGACGCCGGCAGCGCCCGCGCCCTGCTGACCACGCTCGTGCCGCGGCCCGACGCGCACACGATGAACCCCGGCCTGGTGGCCGTGTCCTCGTCCTACATGGTCCAGGCGCTGGGCCAGCCGCGTCACTCGTACTCGCAGGACTGCCAGCCGCTGACCAACGAGAAGCTGAAGAAGCACATCGTGTCGAAGTCGGTGGGCCCGTTCAAGGCCACCGGCCTGGACCTGGCCGTCGACAGCCTGGCCGCCGTGATGGAAGACATCCGCAAGGAGCAGCCCGCCGTCTACGCCGCGCTGGGCACCGCCGGCATGCTCTGCTGCCGCAACATCCGCGGCTCGACGACCGGCATCTCCAACCACTCGTGGGGCACGGCGATCGACCTGACCCTCAACGGCGTCCTGGACCGCCGCGGCGACAGCAAGGTGCAGGTCGGCCTGACGCTGATCGCGCCGATCTTCAATCGCCACGGCTGGTATTGGGGCGCCGCGTTCCGCACCGAGGACGCGATGCACTTCGAGGCCAGCCGCTCGCTGGTCGCGCAGTGGGCGCCGCGCCTGGTCTGAGCCACCTCGCCTGATCTGCCGGCCGGCGACCGCGGTCGCTGGCCCCGAGCGTCGGTCCCGAGCATCGGGGGTGCCGCCCGCCGCGACACCCGTTGTTTCAATCTCCGCGACGCGCGCCCACCGGTGCGCGTCGCCGCATGGATACTTGTCGTCATGAAGCTCCGCCTGATCTCCGCCTTCCGCCTGCTGGCCCTGTCGGGCCTGGTGATGACCGCCGCCTGCCAGCCCACGCTGGCCGCCTGCAACGTGGCCACGCTGCCCGACGGCTGGGCCGCGGGATCGGCGCGCTGGGACGGCGCCTGCGCCGCCGACCGGGCCGACGGCCTGGGCGTGCTCAAGGAGCAGCAGGGCGCCGCCGTGAAGCGCATGTTCCTCGGCCGCGTGGCCAAGGGCGAAATGGCGCTGGGCGTCGTTGACATCCCCGACCAGGGCTACATGGCCGGCCGCTTCGAGCAGGGCAAGCTCGTCCCCAGCGACGACCGCCAGGTGTTCATCCAGGCCTTCGACGAGGCCGCGAAGGCCGCCACGTCGGTCGCGGACCGCTTCGAGAAGGCCGGCAACGCCGCCTCGGCGAAGTTCTACCGCGCCAAGGCCAAGGCCCTGCGCGAGCAGATGGACTGAGCCCTGCTGACAGGGCGCGCCGCGGCGCTCGCTACAGTCGATCGCATGACCGACAGCCCCCGCGCCTGGATCCGCCTGCCCTCCGGGGCGGCGCTCGACCTGATCAATCCGTCCCCCGACGCCTGGACCGACGAGGACCTCGCGCTGCGCCTGGCGCGCACCTACCGGTGGGGCGGCGAGTCCGTCTGGCCCTGGCCGCTGTCGGTCGCGCAGCATTCGCTGCTGGTGCTCGCGCTGCGCCGGTCATGGGCTGAGGAGGGCGGCGAACCCTTGTCGCCCGCGCTGCAGCGCGCGGAGCTCCTGCACGACGCGGAGGAGGGCTTCCTCGGGTTCGATTGCATCTCGCCGCTCAAGCGCGTGCTGGGCGAGCCCTTCCGCGTTGTCGGCGACCGGTTGATGGCGGCGATCGCCGTCCGATATCAACTGCCCGCGTGGACGCCCGACACGCACGCCACGCACAAGCGCGCCGACAGCACCGCCGCCGCGACCGAAGCCGTGCGCTGCACGGGCTGGTCCGAGCTCGAAGTGCGTGAGGTGCTGGGCATCACCCACCCGGTGCTGGACGCGGATCCCTTGCATGCCGCGTACGGTGGGACGCCGTGGGAACCTTGGCCGTCGGATATCGCCGCGGGGCGGTTCCTGGAAGCACTGCGCCGGCTCAATACCTGACCCCAGGCGCTTCCCGGCGAGCAGGCGCCGCACACCTGGCGGACACGGCTGCCGATGTGGAATTCAGATGTGCCGCGCGATCGACCGCCAGGCGGCTTCGGCCAGGATCGCCCCCCGGTCCGCCGGGCTCGCCAGCCGGCGCCCCGCCAGCCACGAGCGGCTGTACCACTCCGCCGCGCCCAGCACGAGCGCCGGGATCAGTTCCTCCGGCAGCGGCATCACGCGCCCGTACTTCACGTCGCGCGCGAAACACGCGTCGATCGGCGCGTATCGCGCCGCGATCCGCACCCGGAGGTCGTCGCCGAACGGCCCGCCCGCGACCACTTCGCGGGCGATGAAGTAGAAACGCGCCAGCTCCGCATGCTCGGTGATCCAGTCCACATAGGCGGTGATCAGGGCGTCAACCACCGCATGGCTGTCCTCCAGCCCGCCGATCCGCGCCGAGATGGCGCGGCTCTGGTCGTCCACCGCCGCGAACAGCAGCGCCGCGACCACGCCTTCCTTGTTCTTGAAGTGGTGATAGATCGTGCCCACACTCTGGCCGCTGGCCGCGCGCAGGTCGTCGATCGTCGTGGCCTCGATGCCGCGGGCGTTGAAGGCCGACAAGGCCTGCGCCAGGATCAGCCGCTTGGTCTCGGCGCGGTCCTCCGGATAGGCGGCCTTCAGTACTTGCTCGGTCCTCGCGACGGCCTTGGCGGTCTTCGTGGGCATGATTAGAATAATCTTCTAGAGTTGTCGGCGATCCCGTCCGGGGATCTGGAGATCGCGGGGCTGTAGCCGCGATCATCCCTCAAAGAACATGGTGTCCGCGCACGCATGAAACCCTCTTTGCTGCCCGTCCTGAACGCCCTCGGTGTCCTGGACAACCCAAACCGGCCATTGCTCCCGCATCTGCAGCCGGCTTCCGGCGATCGTCGCGCGATGGCCTATGCCAGCAGCGCGCAGAACGTCGATGCGCGCTCGCTGGACGACGCGTTGGCGTCGGGGCTCTATGCGGTCAACGTCACGCTGGGTCATGTCGCAGGCAGTGACGATGCGCGCTCTGCCACGGAGCGCGACATCGCCGGCTGGGACGCGTTCATCGCGGCGCATCCGCAGTTGCTGAAGGTGGGCACGGGCGAGGACCTCGCCGCGGCGCGCCGGGACGGCCGCATCGGCGTGATCTACGGTTTCCAGAACACCGAGATGCTGGGCACCGACGTGGCGGCCGTGGACCACTTCGCCGACCTGGGCGTGCGGGTGATCCAGCTGACCTACAACGGCCGCAACGCGGTGGGCTGCGGCGCGACGGTGCAGGACGACGACGGCCTGAGCGCCTTTGGCGCCGAGGTGGTCGAGCGCCTGCAGCAGCGGCGGGTGCTGGTCGACCTGAGCCACAGCAGCGAGCGCACCTGCCTGGACACGCTGCGGCGGGCGCACCAGCCGGTGGCGATCACGCACACCGGCTGCCGCGCGATCGCCGATCATCCGCGCAACAAGAGCGACACCGAGCTGCGGCTGCTCGCCGAGCGGGGTGGGGTGGTCGGGCTGTACTTCATGCCTTACCTGCGGATGAGCGGGCAGCCGCATGCGGAAGACCTGATCGCGCATCTGGAGCATGCGATCGACGTCTGCGGCGAGGACCACGTGGGCCTCGGCTCCGACGGCGGCAGCACGCACTACGACGACATGGCCGCCTACCGCAAGCACCTCGAGGACGAGATCGCGCTACGCCGCAGCCTGGGCATCGGCGCGCCGGGCGAGACGGCGGACGTGGGGCTGTTCCTGCCGGACCTGTGCGGGCCGGACCAGTACCAGCAGCTGGCGCGGCTGCTGTCGGCGCGGGGACACCGCGCGGCGCGCATCGAGAAGATTCTGCACGGCAACTTCCGCCGGCTGATGACGGAGACCTGGGAATGACAAGAACGACGAAGTGCCGGCTGACCGCCATGCATGCCGCGACGCGGGCCGCGCTGGGTGCGGCCTTGTGTGCGGTGCTCTGGGCGCCGGCCGCCCGCGCGCACGACGATCACGAGCGCAATTGGGCGCCGACGGCCGCCGATGCTCATGCCGCCCAGGCCGCGTTGCCTGCGCCGCAGGTGCTGCCGGGCGCGAAGGCGCAGCTGTCGCAGGTCCAGATCCACGGCATGACCGTCGGCCGGCAGGCGCTCAGCCGGCAGGGCGACGAGGTGCTGGTCGACTACGCCTTCAGCGAGCGCGGCCGCGGCGATCAGCTCCGCGCGCGCTGGACGCTCGATGCGCGCGGCCTGCCGCTGCGCTACGAGGCCGAAGGCAATGACTACTGGAAGGTTCCGCTCACCGAGCGCTTCGACCGCGCGGACGGCAAGGCGTCGTGGAAGAACCGCGTGGAGCAGGGCGGCGCGGCGTGGCCGGAAGCGGGCGCCTTCTACCTGCCCGCCAACGCCCCGCCGGAGTTCACCGGCGTGCTCGCGCGCGCGCTGCTGAAGGCGCCGGGGCAACGCCTGGCCCTGCTGCCGGCGGGCGAGGCGACGCTCGCGAAGGGACCGACGATCGCGGCGGGCGGACGTCGGCTGACCTTGCATCTGATTTCGGGCATCGACTTCACGCCGGTGGCGGTGTGGCTGGACGAGCGCCTGCAGACTGCCGCCGTGATCGACGACTGGTTCGAGGTGCTGGAGGCGCGCGACGTGCCGGCGCTGGCGCGGCTCTCCGCGGCGCAGCGCGACGCGGACAAGCGCTGGTCCGCGGACCTGGCGAAGCGGATGACGCATGTGCCGCAGGGCGACCTGCTGATCCGCCATGCGCGGCTGTTCGAGCCGCGCGACCTGACGGCGCGGGAAGACATGCGGGTGCTGATCCGCGGCGGCTTCATCGTGCGCGTCGAGCCCGACGATGCTTCCCCGGCGCCGGCGGGCACGGAGGTCATCGAGGCCGCTGGCCGATTCCTGATGCCGGGGCTGTGGGACGTGCACCAGCACTTCTCCGGCACGGACGGTGTCTTCGACCTGATCGCCGGCGTGACCAGCGCGCGCGACATGGCCAACGACAACGTCCCGCTGATCGAGCGCGTGAAGCGCTTCGATGCCGGGACCGAGCTCGGTCCGCGCGTGGTGAAGGCCGGCATCGTCGAAGGCGTGGGACCGCTGGCCGGTCCGACCGACGTGCGCGTCGAGACCGTCGAGCAGGCGCGCAAGGCGGTCGACTGGTACGCCGATCGCGGCTACGAGCAGATCAAGATCTATTCGTCCTTCAAGCCGGAGCTGGTGCGCCCCATCGCCGACATGGCGCATGCGCGCGGCCTGCGCGTCAGCGGCCACGTGCCCGCGTTCATGCGGGCGGGGCAGTTCATCGACGCTGGCGCGGACGAGATCCAGCACCTGAACTTCATCGTGCTGAATTTCTTCCCCGAGGTCGCCGACACGCGCGGCAAGGACCGCTACACGGTGATGGCGGAGAAGCTGCTGCAGCTGGACCTCGACAGCGCGCCGGTGACGGGATTCATCGCGGAGCTGCGGCGTCGTCACACGGTGCTCGACCCGACGGTGGCGATCCTGGAGGGCTTGTACTCGGGCGCGCCGGGCGAGCCGCCCGCGGCGCTGAAGGGCATGGCCGAGCGCTTCCCGCCGACCGTGCGGCGGCGGCTGCTGTCCGGCGCGGTGGCGGTGCCGCCGGGCAAGGAGGAGGCGTACCGGCAGGCGCTGCCGCGGCTGCTGCAGCTGGTCAAGCGGCTGCACGACAGCGGCGTGACGCTGATGCCGGGCACGGATGCGTTCGCGGGCTACACGCTGCACCGCGAGCTGGAGCTCTACGTGCGCGCCGGCATCCCCAACGCGGAAGTGCTGCGCCTGGCGACGCTGACGCCGGCGCAGGTGCTGGGCGTCGCGGGGCAACGCGGCGAGATCGCGGCGGGCAAGCAGGCGGACATGGTGCTGCTGGACGGCGATCCGCTGAAGGACATCGCCGCGCTGCGGCAGGTGGTGAAGACGATCAAGGCGGGGCGGGTGTTTGATCCGGCCCAGCTGGAAGCGGCGATGGGGATGACGAAATGAGGAGCCTTCGATGAGCACGACCCACGACACCATCCACCGCTTCAACAGCGGCCTCGTCCTCCCCGCCAGCGTCCCGTTCCCCGAGGGCACGGCCTTCGGGCCGTTCGTGTTCCTGTCGGGTCAGCTGGGCAACAAGCCCGGCACGCTGGAGCTGGTGGAAGGCGGCATCCGCGCCGAGGCGCTCCAGACGCTGCGCAACATCGAGACCGCGCTCCAGGCGCAGGGCCTCGGCGTCGAGCACCTGATGCGCTGCACGGTGATGCTCGCCGACATGGCGGAGTGGGGCGTCTTCAACGAGGTCTACCGCGCGTTCTTCGGCGACCGGCCGCTGCCGGCGCGCAGCGCGTTCGGTTGCAACGGGCTGGCGCTGGGCGCGCGCGTCGAGATCGAATGCACCGCCGCGCGCCCGGCAGCCTGACGCAGGATCCGCGCCTTACGGCGCCGGCTGGAAAGCCACGGCCGTCACGACGCGCGTCGATTGGTTGTATCGGTCCGAAGTGACGATCACCGCGGTCACGCGTTCCATCAACTTGTAGTCCGCCGGGCAGACCCGGTTGATCGAGGCTGCGCTGTGCTGCGTCGTCGTGCCGTTGGCATTGGTCACGTTGAGGAAACACGTGCCCTCGATGGGGCGCGTCATGACCGGACTCTCGATCGTGCCTGTCGTCTCGTTCAACGTGAAGCCGGCCGGCAGCCCGAACTGCGGATCGCGCACCTCCACCTTCAAGCCTTTGAGACAGGCCTGCGTCATACCGCGCGCCTGGAGCGTCCAGGTATTGCGCTGGTTCAGCTTGTAGGTCAGCGCGTCCTGCGCCACCTGGCCGGTGAGCGGCACGCTGGGCGTGAAGTAGACGTCGGCGCGTTCGCCGGTGACCTCGCAGTCATCGTCGCCGCCGCCCCCGCAACCGTTGAGCAGCCCCGCGACGGCCAACGCCGCCAGAACGGCCATCACGCCGCGTCCCCAGGACTTCGAAATCCGCGCCATCACTCACTCCCCGACTTGTCGCGTTTGTTGCTGAAGGGGCGGGATGCTAAAGGGCGCGCGCGTGGCTTCCGCGCGAATGCGTCCCCCGCGTCGGGGGGAGGCGCCGTGATGGATGCCGCAGTGACATCGCTACCAGTCAAGCAGGGTGCGATTGAAGGGCCGCGCGAGCGATCCGTCGCGCGGCCTCCTGCGACCTCATGCAGCTTCGAGCGGCTCAGAAGCCCTTCATGTCATACCGCACCCCGACCCAGGCCTGACGGCCCAGACCCTGGTACGAGTAGACCGGCTGCACGTCGCGATCGGCGACGTTGAGGACCTTGGCCTCCAGGCGCCACTGCGGCAGGAAGCGCCAGGTCGCGCGCAGGTCCGTCACCGCGTAGGCGCCGAGTTGCGCGCCGACATCGGGCCGCGCGCCGACTTCCGTCAGCGAAGCCCCGACGCTCCACACGCCGGTGTCGTAGTCGGCGGAGACGCTCTCCTGATGCGCCGCGCGACGCGGCAGGCGCGCGCCGGTCTCCACATTGCGCGCGTCGAGGAAGTCGACCGTCGCGGTCAGGCTCAGGTTGCCGAAGCGATGCGCGCCGGACAGCGTCGCGCCCTGCAGCTTGGCGCGACCGATGTTGTCCGCGCAGCCGAAGAAGCCCGTCGGGCATTCGGTGCCGGTGGGATCGGGGTTGTAGACGATCAGGTCGCGGACCTTGTTGCGGTACATCGTGGCTGAGGCGCTGCTCGCGCCGGAGCGCCAGTTCACGCCGAGTTCGATGCTGCGACCGCGTTCGGGCTGGATGTCCGGGACGACCATAGAACGGGAAGTACAGGTCGTTGAAGGTCGGCGCGCGGAAGCTGGTGCCGGCGAGGGCGCGCACCTTGAGGGTCTCGGTGATCGCGTAGCTCGCGCCCAGCGTGCCGGTCGTGAAGCCGCCGTAGGCGGAGTTGTCGTCGCGGCGCAGGTTGGCCTGCAGCGAGGTCGCGCCGAACTGGCCCGTGTAGCCGGCGATGTAGGCGTTGTTGTTGCGCTTGAGCGCATCCGTCACCACGCCTTCGGCCTTCTCCGACAGATGCTCGTAGGCGAGCAGCAATTGCTGGTCCGGCGCCAGGCGCAGGGCGTTCTGCCAGGTGGCCTGATCACGGGTCGTCTTGAACGGCACGGGATCCGGCGCGCCGGAGCGCGAGTCGTCGATGCCGTGCGTCGCCAGCACGGTCGTCGTCCAGATCGGCGACAGCGTGCCGCGGTAATCGGCACTGACCACGCGGGTCGTCAGCCGGTTGCGGAAGTCCGGCGACGCATCCGGCAGGAAGTCCGGCGGATTGAAATTGGCGCTGTCGTACTGCGCGTTGAGCTTGTTCTGCGAGGCACTGACGCCGATGCGATGCCCCTCGGCCGGCGTGAAGCCCAGCCGCGCCGTGGCCGACGTGCGGCGGAAGCCGTCGCGGTCGGGGTTGTAGTAGCCGTTGATGTCGTTCGGGCGGATCGACGACACGCCGTCGCTGGTCTCGCGACCGATGCTGGCCGCGTAGTCGAAGCCGGCCTGCGCGCCGCTGAGCGCGAAGTCCGCCTTGCGCGAGTCGTACTCGCCGACGGCGACGCCGGCGGTGATGTTCAGCGGGCCTTGACCCCGCTTCGTGAAGATCTGGATCACGCCGCCGACCGCGTCCGAGCCGTACAGGCCCGAGGCGGGACCGCGCAGCACCTCGATGCGCTCGATCTGGTCGAGGCTCATCGACTCGAAGGCCGCCTGGCCCAGCGTCGCGGAGCCGACGCGCAGACCATCGATCATCACGATGGTGCTGTTGGTGTTGGTGCCGCGCAGCAGGTAGCCGGCGGTCTGTCCGGGACCGCCGTTCTGCAGGACCTGCAGGCCGGCGTAGCGGCGCAGGACCTCTTCGACGCTGGCGGCGCCGCTGTCGCGCAGGGTGTCGCGGTCGATCAGGACGACGTCGGCCACGCTCTTGCTCAGCGCCTGCGGCTCGCGGGTGCCGATGACGACGACGGGATCGAGGGAAGACTGCGCGAAGGCGCCCGTCGAGACGATGGACAGGGCGGGCAGGGCGACCAGCGCGGTCGCGGAAGCACGGGCGACGGCGCGCAACGCGGCGCGGGGAGAAGAGGGTTGCATGTCGGAATCGGATGAGCAGCGGCAGACGGCCGCTTCCCCGCGGCCGCATGCGGAATGGACGCACCATCCCCCTGGAGGGACGGCGACGATCCGCCTGTTGGCCGGTATCCGGGCTGTCGGAAGAATGAACCCGTGTTGCCTTCCCGGACGACCGTCCAGTGGTTTTCAGACACGAGCCGCGCGCTCTCAGCTTTCAGAAGAGGCGCGCCTTCCGCTTACCGTTGCGGGGGCAGCTCAGGTTGGGGCCACGACCGCGCGGGTGCGGCCCCTCCTGATTCCCGTTGAACTGCGCCGGCGGAAGGCCGGGCGCGAGCACCAACGGGGCGCATCATAACGGGAGGCCCCTCGACTTCGAGTCGTCTGGCGCGGGCACTCCACGACGCGAGGGGCATCCCTCCGGGAACCCCTCGCATCATTCCGGCCCCACCAGCACTCGCTGCCCGCGGGCCTGGGGCATGCGGGTGGACTGCGGGCCTTGTCCTTACATGAACAGGTGTTCGCCGGCGTTTTCTCCGCCGAGGACCACGTAGTTCACCTTGCGCAGATCGCCGAGGCTGCGGCCGCCGGCATAGGAGATGGAGCTCTGGAGGTCCTCTTCCATCTCGCGCAGCGTGTCGGCGAGGTGGCCCTTCACGGGCTCAAGGATGCGCTTGCCCTCGACGTGCTTGTACTCGCCCTTGTTGAAGTCGGACGCGGAGCCGTAGTACTCCTTGTAGCGCTTGCCGTCGACCTCGACGGTGTTGCCCGGCGACTCCTCATGACCCGCGAAGAGCGAGCCGATCATCACCATCGCAGCACCGAAACGCACGCTCTTGGCAATGTCGCCGTGATGGCGGATGCCGCCGTCGGCAATGATCGGTTTGGTCGCGACACGGGCACACCACTTCAGCGCCGAGAGCTGCCAGCCGCCGGTGCCGAAACCGGTCTTCAAGCGCGTGATGCAGACCTTGCCCGGACCGATGCCGACCTTGGTCGCGTCGGCGCCCCAGTTCTCGAGGTCGATGACGCCCTCGGGCGTGCCGACGTTGCCGGCGATGACGAAGGTGTCGGGCAGCTTGTGCTTGATGTGGCCGATCATGCGCTGCACGGCATCGGCGTGGCCGTGGGCGATGTCGATGGTGATGTAGTCGGCGCCGAGACCCTCGGCGGCCAGGCGGTCGATGAGGGCGTAGTCCGCCTCCTTCACGCCGGCGCTGATCGAGACCAGCAGGCCCTTGTCGCGCATCGTGCGGGCGAAGGCGATCGCATCGAGGTCGAAGCGGTGCATCACGTAGAAGTAGCCGTTGGCGGCCAGCCATTCGGTGATGGACTCGTCGACGACCGTCTTCATGTTCGCAGGCACCGCCGGCAGCTTGAAGCGGCGGGGGCCGAACTCGATGGAGGTGTCGCACTCGCTGCGGCTGTTCACGCGGCACTTGCGCGGCAGCAGCAGGATGTTGTCGTAGTCAAAGATTTCCATGGTCCAAAGTCGCAAAGTCGGGCTGCGTTGATGCAGTGCACGCCCTGGGCTGCGAGCGCTTGACTTGGGACCCGGCCAAAAAAACCGAGTCCCAAAATTTGGGCCCGGTGACCCATTCTACGCGTGCTGCGGGAAGTCCGCGCCGCGCTGCGGTGCAGCATGCATCGATCGGGGGCTTTTGGGCGCAGTTCGCTAAACTTCGCCCCCTTGGCCCTGCAACGGGCGACATCAGAAGACAAGCCACATGCATTCCGTCGTCATCAGCGGCACCGGTCTCTACCAGCCCCCGCACGTCATCACCAACGCCGAGCTGGTGGACTCGTTCAACCGCTACGTGGACCTGCAGAACGCCGAGCACGCCGAGGCCATCGCCGCCGGCACGCGCGAGGCGCTGGTGCACTCGAACGTGGAGTTCATCGAGAAGGCCTCGGGCATCAAGCAGCGCTACGTGATCGAGAAGGAAGGCGTGCTGGACCCGACGCGCATGTACCCGCGTTTCGAGGAGCGGGCGGACGACCAGCTGTCGCTGATGGCGGAGATCGCGGTCGACGCGTCGCGCAAGGCGCTGGCGGCCGCGGGCAGGAAGCCCGAGGACGTGGACGCGGTGTTCTGCTCGGCGGCGAACATGCAGCGCGCCTATCCGGCGATGGCGGTGGAGATCCAGCAGGCGCTGGGCGCGGGCGGCTACGGCTTCGACATGAACGTGGCGTGCTCGTCGGCGACCTTCGCGCTGGAGCAGGCGTACAACGCGGTGCGCTCGGGCGCGTCGAAGTGCGTGCTGATCGTGAATCCGGAGATCACCTCCGCGCATCTGGAATGGAAGGACCGCGACTGCCACTTCATCTTCGGCGACGTGTGCACGGCGATCGTCGTCGAGCGCGCCGATCTGGCGACCGCGCCTGAGCAGTGGGAGATCCTGGGCACGAAGCTGGCGACGCAGTTCTCCAACAACATCCGCAACAACTTCGGCTTCATGAACAAGGCCGAGGACAGCGATCCCAACGGTCGGGACAAGACCTTTCGCCAGGAGGGCCGCAAGGTCTTCAAGGAAGTGGTGCCGATCGCCGCGGCGCACATCGAGAACCACCTGGCCGCGCTGCACATCCAGCCCAATGACGTGAGCCGCTACTGGCTGCACCAGGCCAATCTGGGCATGAACCAGCTGGTGATCAAGAAGCTGGTCGGCGGCGAAGCCGGCGCGGAGATCGCGCCGCTGATCCTGGACACGTATGCGAACACGGCGTCGGCCGGCTCGGTGATCGCGTTCCACGAGCATCGCGCCAACCTCAAGCAGGGCGACCTGGGGGTGATCTGCTCGTTCGGGGCGGGGTACTCGGTGGGGAGCGTGATCGTCAAGAAGCGCTGAGCTTCCGGGGGTCAGGCCTGAACGTCCACCAGGACGCCCTTGGCCTGGTCCGGCGCCTCCTGCGGCGCCTTGCCGACCGCACCGTCGTAGGTCACGGGCGCAGCGGTGCCATCGGACGTGGCGTCGTCCGCGGATCCCTCCGCCAAGGCCCCGTCGACTTCGGTCCCCGTCGCCGGGTCCGCCGCACCTGCCGTCGAATCGACCAGGTCGCTCTTGCTGGCCGCCTCCGTTTCGGCCTGCGCCAGAGCGAGCGCCTGCTGCGCCTTGGGCGACAGCGCCTTCAGCTTCTCATCCTTGACCGCTTGCGGGATCGTCGTGTCCTTGTTGATCAGTTGCGCCTGGAGGCCGGTTTCGAGCAACGCGGCGGCGGCGCCCTTGGGCGCGGTGCCAGGTCTTGCCGGCCCGCTGTCTGCAGACGGCTTGAAGGCGCTCAGGGTCGAGGTGAGGGAGATGTTCATGGTCGCGGTTGAAGAGGCGAAAGCCTCGTCCCTCGTCGCAAAGGCGGAGGTCCTGCCATGACATCGGCGGGAACCTGCCAAGGCTGAAGGTCCCATTCGAGGTAGACCGTTGCCTGGCGGCGTGGTCAGGTCAGCAGTGGCTTCAGGTCAGGATCGCCCTTCGCCATGGCCCGTCGATAGGCCGGCCGTTCGCCAATGCGCTGCAGATACGCCCGGATGTTCGGATACGGCGCCAGATCGACCGGCATGAACAGCCGCATCGTCGTGAGCGAGAAGACGCTCATGATGTCGGCCGCCGTGAACTCGGCGCCGGCGAAGTAGGGCGCTTGGCCGAGTCGTTCTTCAACGAGCGCCAGCACCTTGTCGAGCCGCTCCTGCGTTGCCTCCAGGACCGGATGATTCGCCGGCAACGCGCGCCCCAGCGTCATTCGTCGCAGCAGCACCGGCTGCAGATTGCCGTTGGCGAAGTGGAACCAGTACAGGAACGGTGCGAAGTCCGGATGATCGGCGCCGGGCTTCAAACGGCCATCGCCGTGCCTCGCGATCAGGTACTCGACGATCGCCGCCGATTCGGCCAGCAGCAGGTCGCCGTCCTCGATCAGCGGCGCGGCGCCGAGCGGATGCAGCGCCTTGAGCTCGGGTGGCGACAAGCGCGTCACCGCATCGCGCGTATAGCGCTTGAGCTCGTAGGGAATGCCGAGCTCTTCGCAGAGCCACAGGATGCGTTCCGACTGGGAATGGCCGAGGTGGTGGAGGGTGAGCATGTCGTTCAGTCGAAGTTGTCGAAGTCGTTGAAGGCGCTCGGGTCGTCGAGGTCGTCGACCGAGCGCCGCGTCAATCCGCGCGCTCGTGCCCGCGGACGGAAGTGGGCGCGAAGCCGAAGCGTTCACGGAAGCGCACGGCGAAGCGGGAGGGCGACTCGTAGCCCACGGAACGGGCGATCTCAGACACGGGCTGTGTGGTCGCCTGGAGCAAAGTCAGCGCGGAGGCCATGCGGGCGTCGACGATCAAGGCTGTCATCGATGCGCCTTCAGCGGCCAGTCGGCGCCGCAGCGTTGCTTCGGACATCGCCAGCGCGTCGGCGACGCGGGAGGCTGTCCAGCCGTGATCCAACCGGCCGGCGATCAACGCGCGCACGCTGATGGAGACACTGGCATCGACGGGCGCGGATCGCAGCACGACTCCGTCCTCCAACAACCAATGCATCACCTCCAGCACGCGCTGACGGGCGATGGCATCGGGCAACGCAGGGTCAGGTGCCAGTGCTTGCGTGGCGCGCTCGAAGGCGTCGGACAGGCCGGGCCGCACCTTCGACAGCAAGCGCACCGGGGAGGGCGGTGTGCCCCTTCGCTCGTGCTGAGCGACGCGAGCCGCGTAGTACGCGTCGTCCAGCAATTGGGCGTCGAAGAGCAGCCAACGCGCTTCGTACTGCGTTCCCTCGGCGACGAGGTTGGTGAAGTCGACGGTCTGGTTGCCGCTCAGCAGGATGGCCTGCCGGGGCTGCGCACGCACGCTGGCCCCGCGTGCCGGCTTGACGGTCTTGATGCCGCGATCGACGAGGATCAGTGCGGGCAGATCGACGCGCATCCGCAGGATCTGCAGGCCGCGCCCTTGCAGCACGTGAGCCGCGACACCGACGCCGGGGCGGATGTGCAGCTCGCGGGCCAGCGCGGACCCGTCGGGGGCGTGGATCGTGCTCGGCTTCAAATCGATTCCTCGTGAAGGGATGAATCGATCCTAGCGGGAGAGCCTCACGCCGCCGGTGCGGCGGCGATCAGGTTTGGTGCCGATCCGATCAGACCCGATCAGGCCGGGTCAAACGCGCCGACGGCGCCATGCGGCCACTCCGACCGCGATCCCGATGGCCGCAGCCAACGCTGGCAACCACACCCACACCAGCTCCGACTGCAGCACCTCCCAGCCCCGCCCGCTGAGCACGCGCTTCAAGCTCAGCGGCGACACCTCGATGACCTGCGCGGAGAAGAAGACGCGTTCCTCTGAGAACGGCCACCACAGCGCGACGCCGTGGCCGCCGTCGGTGAGCATGTCCAGCAGGCCGTGGGACAGGCCGGACAGAGCGACGAAGACGAAAGCCCACCAGCGCGGCGCCCGCAGTGCCCGCGCCGACAGGAATGCGATCAGTCCCATCAGCAACGCGAAGACCAGAGAATGCGAAGCCCCTCGATGCCCGAACGCATCCGCGTACGGGATGCCGATGCGGAAGGCGATGACGTCGAGGTCCGGGATCACCGAGGCGGCGATGCCGGCCATCAACAGGCGGTTGGAGACGAGCGGCTTGCCCAGGCCCAGTCGCGCGGCGACGGGGATGATGGCGTGGGTGAGGATGGTGGGCATGTCAGGCCCTCAAGCGTTGGCTCATCCGTAGATCGCTTCGAGCTTGCGCCCGACGAGTGTGGTTTGCGACATCTGCAGGAGGCGACTGACTTCTTCAGCCAGCGCCTGCTCGTCGGCAGGAAGCAATGCCACCGTGGGCGGCAGATCCTCCCGCCGGAGCAACTGATCGACCCGCATCGCGGTCGGTGGATGACTCGCGTCCGTCCGCCAGGACTCAGACCGGGACGCCGCGCGATGCGCATCGAGTTCGGCGGCGCCGACCGCCGCGGCGGCGCCTCGCACCGCCGGCTCGATCGCGTCGTGCGGCGTGGTCAGCGCATGCACGCGGACAGCAGCATCGACGACCTCGTCCAGATAGGTCTTCTCCAGGACGCCGCGCATCGCCGCCGAGCCGGCGACCGTTGCCGCCAGCAGGTCGGCCAGGTACTCGGCGCGCTGCGATTCCCGCATCACCAGCCAGAGCATGCCGCGGGCCGCCGCGAACAGCAGCTCGGAGACGGTGAGCATCAAGAGTTCGAACGGCAGCCCGACCAGCGACACGATCGGCCCGGCCGCCATGCCCTGTCCGAGCTGACCGATGGCGAGCGGTCTTGCCGCCGTCCCCCAGGCCGCCAGCGTGTCGACCGCATGGCCGAGGAACTGGCCGCGCAACGGATCGCCGTTCACGCCGTGCGACAACTCATGGGCGAGGAGGGCCACCTGCTCGGCCGGCGTCAGGATCGCCATCAGCGGGCTGCCGATCTCGACGTAGCGCTCCCGCCGCCAGCCGGCGACGCGGTAGTTGGCGTTGAAGTCCGCGCAGACGCCGATGCCGTCGACCGGTCGCGCGCCCAGCGCAGCCGCGATCCGGTCGCTCAACGCATGGAGCGCGGGAAAGCGCTCGCGCGAAAGAAGGTGGTCGGGGGCCTGAGGGAGGCGGGGACGGGCGGCGATGCACAACAGCACGAGCGCCACACCGCCGAGCGGGATGAAGAGGTTGTTCCAGGCACCCGCCAGCAGCATCACGCCCGCCACGCCTGCGCCGAGTCCGGCGCCGTGCACCAGCAAGGCCAGCAGATAGGCCAGGGCGAGGCGACCGGACACCCGCACGCGAAGGCGCCGGGTCGCGATCAGGTCCTCCCGGGAGACTTCTTCCAGCAGGTTCCTGGACAGGCGCTCGCCCAGCTGTCGACGGACGCTTTCCCAACGCCGGATGGCCGTCGCGGACGACGGTTCGATGGCCGCGGCCATGCCTCACTCCCTGGATCGTTTTATTGGACGTGGAGCATACAAGCAGCGTTCATCGCGTTGCAGTAGGGCTTCGCCGCGTTCAGCGCCCGCTCGCCTCGATCCGGATCTCATCCCTGCGGCAGGTCCCGCCGCCGCTGCCGCTCGGCTGATCGCCCAGCAGCTCCTTCAGTGTTCCGCCGGCCTTGTAGTCCCTCGGCAGCTTCACCTGGATCTCGGTGAGGTACTGCCCCGAGCACATCAGCTTCACGCTGTCGCGGTAGGCGTCGCTGCCGGTCTCCGCCTTCAGCTTCTCGTAGAAGGTGTTGCGCGAGATCGCTCCGCCGATGTTCTGACGGATGTACTTGCCCACGCCCGAATCGTTGAACTGCTTCACCAGGTCCACCGCCCGGCGGAAGTACGCGTCCGGATTCAGCGTCGTCTGGCAGGTGCCGTGCTTGCGCCACTCGTGCTCGCCGAAGCCCTTCTCGTAGAGGAAGTTCGGCATCCACGGTCCGATGTACGACACCGTCTCCTTCGAGAGGTTCATCGGCGCATTGCTGCAGTCCCCGTAGCTGATCCCGCATTGCTGCCGGTTGGGCCACAGGCCGTGCAGCGTCAGGTTGGTCACCTTGAGCTTGCCGTCTTCCATCGCCTCGCACTCGGGCTTGCCGCGCCGCCCGCCCGCCGTCCATTCGCAGAAGCCGGGCTGCCACGACATCGCCAGCACGAAGCTGTCGTATTGATCCGGCGTCTTGCACATGCCCTGACCGGAGTTCGCCGCGGCGGTGTCGCCCGACGGCGCGCGGGCACCGGGTGATGTCGCGGTCGATGTCGACGGGGCGGCACCGCCCGCGGCCGCGCCGCAGTCGTTCTGCACCCAGCGCTCCGGTGGCCGCGCGCCGGGCACCTGCACCCGCGTCCAGCCCGCGTTGTGCGACTCCAGGATCGTGTAGCCCGTGCCCGGCGACAGCTTCGCGCCGTCGGGGTTGGTGCTCTTCCTGAAGGACTGGAAGGCGTCGCAGGCGCGCGAGGCGGTGAAGGTGCCGCTCGCGGGATCGGCCCACGCCGAGGGCAGGGCGCTGATCACCAGCGACAGGGCGGCGATTCGGAGAACGAGGCGCATGGGAGTCAGGCGATGCTGTCAGGACAGCCGGCTTTGTACGTCATCTCGGCGTCGACGGGAATGAGCCCGTGGCTCACATGAAATAGCCCGTGGCTAACGGGACGATCAGAACCCGATCGACACACCGACGCCCAGCACCCAGTCCGCCGTCTGCTTCGTCAGACCACGGTTGATCGACGCGTCCAGCTGGAGCTTCCGGTCGACCAGCCAGGTGACGCCGGTGCCCGCCGAGATGCTCCGCCCGCCGTTGCGGTTGGACGCGAGCTGGTCGCCCGCGACTTCGACGTAGCCCTTCCACGCCTCCGCGATCGGCCAGCCCAGCGACGCGCCGAGGATGCCGCCGACGAAGTGCTTGCCGTCGTCGCGACTGTCGCGGTACAGCCCGCCGATGAGGCCGGCCGACCAGTCATGCGGCAGGTCCCATTCCGACGTCAGCCGCAGCGACGGGCGCAAGCCCTGACCCCGGAACGCGGACGAGCCGCTGTCCATGTCCACGTTGAACAGCCACGCGAGCCCCGGCTTGCTGCGCTCGGCGTCGCCGTCCTGCACGTGCCACTTCACGCCGAGCGCCGTGTCGGCCCAGCCGCTCACCTTGGCGGTGCCGCTGCCGTCGGACGCGCGCAGGCGCTGGTAGCCGTCGGTCTCGACGCGGAACTCCCAGTCCTCGGCAAAACCGAAACGCAGCAGCGTCGGCGTCGACCACAGCCGGCTGCGCACGCCGTCGCTCTTGTCGCGTTGGTAGCCCAGGCCGGTCTCCAGCAGCGCGCGGCCCTTGCCGACGGTGCTGCTCGATTCGACGATGCCGGGCTGATCCGGCTCGATGGCGTCGTCGGCATCCGCCGCGCGGGCAGGTCCCGCGAACGCGGCAAGCGCGGCGAGCGTGGTGAAGAGGAGACCCGCCAGCCCGCCTCCGGAAAAGGTACCGTCCTTCATCGCAAACTCCCTCCGCGTCAGTTCGCGGTCCTTGGCGCCATGGCCGTCACGGCCGTCGTGGTGACCTGAGTGGCCCCGGCGGCCTCAGTGGCCGCAGCGATCGATCCGGTCACTGTCCGCCGCTGCGATCGCCGCCCATCCACCAGGACGGCGGCACGCCCGAGGCGCCCGTCGCAGGCCCCGAGGCCGCGTCCGACGCCGGCAGCGGCGGCGGCATCGGCCCGATCGTCTTCAGACCCGCGTCGCCCGCATACTCGCTGAAGACCCAGTCGGGACCGAACGGGCCTTCCTCCTGCACCAGGCCGCCGTCCTTCGGCGGCTCGATCTCGGAGGGCTTGATGTCCTTCAGCGCGACCTGCATGTAGTCGATCCACGCCGGCAGCGCGATGCCGCCGCCGGATTCGCCCGCCCCCAGGCTGCGCGGCTGGTCGTAGCCGATCCAGACCACCGTCGCCACGCGGCGCTGGAAGCCCGCGAACCACGCATCCACCGCGTCGTTCGTCGTGCCGGTCTTGCCGTAGAGGTCGTAGCGCTTGAGCGAGGCGCTCGCCTTGTAGGCCGTGCCGCGGATCGCCACCTCGCGCAGCAGCGAGCCGGTGATGAACGCGTTGCGCTCGCTGATGGCGCGGCGGTCGTCGGTGAGTTTCTCCGGCTCCGCCTGGAACAGCACCTGGTTCTGCGAATCCACGATCTTCGTCACCAGCAGCGGCTTGAGCAGGTAGCCGCCATTCGCGAAGACCGAATAGGCGCTCGCCATCTGCAGCGGCGTCACCGAGCCCGAACCCAGCGCCAGCGTCAGGTTCTCCGGCTGCTTCTCGAGGTCGACGCCGAACTTCGCGGCCCAGGCGCGCCCGCGCGCCGGCGTGAGCTGTTCCAGCACCCGGATCGTGACCATGTTCTTGGACTTGGCCAGCGCCTGGCGCAGCGTCATCGGGCCGTCGAAATTGCCGTCGGAGTTGCGCGGATTCCAGTCGCCGACCGAGATCGGCGCGTCGTCCACCAGCGTCGCGGGGCTCGCGCCGACTTCCATCGCGCCGGAGTAGATGAAGGGCTTGAAGCTCGAGCCCGGCTGCCGCCATGCCTGTGTCGCGTGGTTGAACTGGTTGCGGTTGAAGTCGAAGCCGCCCACCAGCGCCAGGATCTTGCCGCTGTCGGGCTCGACCGACACCAGCGCGCCCTCGGCCTCCGGCGACTGCGTCACCGCCCACGCGCCCTTGGGGAACTCCTTGGTCGGCGCGCCGCGCAGCACGCGGATGATGGAGCCTCGCTGGATGCGCAGGTCGGGCTTGGCCTTGGCGGAGAGGGCCGACTGCACCGAGCGCAGGCCTTCGCCCTTGATCTCGATGTCGTCGCCGTCGGAGAGGCTCGCCTGGAGCTTGTTGTTCGCGACCTGCGTGACGACCGCGGCGCGCAGGTCGTCGTTGTCCTGGTGCTCGTTGAGCGCCTGCGCGATCGCGGCGTCCTGGTCCTGCGCGTCCATGCCGTCGGGCAGGTCGACGTCGCCTTCCGGACCGCGCCAGGCCTTGCGGCGTTCATAGTCCATCAGCGTGCGGCGCAGCGCCTTGTATGCGGCGACCTGGTCGTCCATGCGCAGCGTCGTTGTCACGCGCAGGCCGCGGCTGTAGGCCTCGTCGCCGTATTGCGCGTGCACCACCTGGCGGACCATCTCCGCCGCGTACTGGCCGTAGGGCAGGCGCTGGTCCTGCGCGGTGCGCAGCTTGACCGGCTCGTCGCGCGCGTGCTGCGCCTGCTCCGGCGTGATCATCCCGACGTCCACCATCCGCTGCAGCACCACCGCCTGGCGGCGCTGCGCGCGGGGCAGGTTCATGATCGGGTTCGCGTAGTACGGGTTCTGCGGCAGGCCCGCCAGCATCGCCGTCTCCGCGGTCGACAGGTCCTTGAGCGACTTGCCGAAGTAGGCCTGCGCCGCCGCCTCGAAGCCGTAGGCCCGCTGACCCAGATAGATCTGGTTCATGTAGACCTCGAGGATCTTGTCCTTGGACAGCTGGCTCTCGATCTTGAAGGCCAGCAGGATCTCGACGAACTTGCGGGTGTAGAGCTTCTTCTTCGTCAGGTACAGGTCACGCGCAAGCTGCTGCGTGATCGTCGACGCGCCCTGGCTGCGCGACGAGAACAGGTTGGCGATCGCCGCCCGGAAGATGCCGGTGAAGGACACGCCCTGGTGGTCGTAGAAGTTGGCGTCCTCCACCGCGAGCAGCGCCTGCTGCATCTGCTTGGGGATCTTGTCCAGCGGCAGGTAGCTGCGCCGTTCCGCGCCGAACTCGGCCAGCAGCTGGCCGTCCTCGGTGTAGACGCGCAAGGGCTGCTTGGGGTTGTAGTCGGTCAGACGGTCCAGGTCGGGCAGGCCCGGCCAGACCACCGCGGCCCGCGCCGGTGACCAGCAGCGCCAGGGCGAGCACGCCGGCACCGGACCAGACGGCGATGCGCTTCCACGTGGGCAGTTCACGCAGCGAGTCCCGGATCGGCGCGGTACGGCGCCAGAGCGCCAGGAAGAAACCGGCCAGGGAGCGGGCGACGGTGCGAGCGAATTGAGCGATCTGCTGCATGCGGGGCGCACGAGTTCAGGTCGGCGGATTATCGTCAGACATCCGGGGTTGTCCCGGCATCGCTTCGCACGGCAACAATCCGTACACAGAAGACACACGGCCGACTCACATTGATGGGAATCGGCGGGCAGGGCATCAACCGTGCCCGAGGTTCAAGGTCAGGAAGACCAGCGCGTTGAGCGCGAAGTGCAGCAGGATGGCGAGCTCGATGCGGCCGCTCAGCGTGTAGGCCAGGCCGTAGCCCAGTCCGGCCAGCATCGCCAGCGCCACGTAGGCGGTGCCGCCCGCCGCATGGGCCAGGCCGAACAGCAGGGCGGCCAGCAGCACCGGCAGCCAGCCGTTCATCGTGCGCAGGTCGGTGCCGAGGCGGCGCGCCAGCAGGCCCTGGATGACGCCGCGGAAGGCGGCCTCCTCGGCCACGCAGGTCAGGAACAGGTTGGCGGCCAGGTACAGGCCGGCGTTGTCCGGCCAGCGCAGCGTCGGCCGGCCGAGGCCGCCGACCACCGCCAGCAACCAGGGCAGGGCGAGCGTTGCGGCGACGACCGCCCCGAGCGCCCAGCCCGGCAGGCCGGGCAGGCCGGGCGAAGGCGCCAGCGCGACGCCTTCCGACCGCCTGCGCTGCTGCGAGGCCAGCACCGCCAGCATCAGCATGCCGGCGACGCCCTTGTCGAAGTTCAGGTACTTGAGCGACGGCGGCCGGGCGTCGGAGGTGGTCGCGAGGTAGGTCGGATTCAGGAACCCGGGCAGCAGGTGCAGCGCCAGCGCGAGGCCGATCACCAGCATCAGCAGCATCAGCGTGGCCTCGCGGCGTGGGCGGTGGCGGGCCTCGATCGCCATCCAGGCGAGCGACGCCAGGGCGGCCACCGGCACCATCGCGGCGACCGTGAGCTGCCCGTTCACCAGCCCGGCGGTGACCGCCATGATCAGCAGGGACAGCCAGGGCCAGGGCGCGCGCACCGGCAGCAGCGTGGCGGCAATCGACAGGCACAGGAGCAGGTGGCTGAGCGGCATCGGGGTCCGGGTTGTCATGGGGCAATCGCGCCGCAGTATCCGCGAAGCGGAGCGGCGTCCTTTCCAGGCGCGGTACGCACGCCCGTTGCGCGCCCTGTGGCGCCTCCCTTCGCCCGCCCGGATGCCCGCCCGGATGCCCGCCCCGATGCCCGGCATCGCCGCCCCGCTGAGGTATCGTCCCGCCCCATGCATGAGATGACTTTCTACTGGCACGACTACGAGACCTTCGGACGCGTGCCGCGCCGCGACCGGCCGGCGCAGTTCGCCGGTATCCGCACCGATGCGGACCTGAACGAGATCGGCGATCCGCTGATGGTCTACTGCCAGCCGCCGACGGACTCGCTGCCCGATCCGGAGTCCTGCCTGCTGACCGGCATCCTCCCGCAGACCTGCGCCGAGCAGGGCCTGGCCGAACACCGCTTCGCCGCCGACATCCACGCCGAGCTGTCGCGCCCGGGGACCGTCGGCCTGGGCTACAACACGATCCGCTTCGACGACGAGGTCACGCGCTTCCTGTTCTGGCGCAACCTGATCGATCCCTACGGTCGTGAATGGCAGAACGACTGCGGCCGCTGGGACCTGCTGGACGTCGTGCGCTGCGCCTACGCGCTGCGCCCGGAAGGCATCGAGTGGCCGAAGCACGAGGACGGCCGCCCGTCCTTCAAGCTGGAGCACCTGACCGCCGCCAACGGCCTGGCCCACGAGGCGGCGCACGATGCGCTGTCCGACGTGCGCGCCACGATCGCGCTGGCCCGCCTGATCAAGCAGAAGCAGCCCCGGCTGTGGGACTTCTGCCTGAAGCTGCGCCGCAAGGACGCCGTCTGGGCCGAGATCGGCACGAACCGGCCCTTCCTCCACGTGTCGGGCATGTACGGCACGGAGCGCGGCTGCATCGCGCTGGTCTGGCCGCTGGCGCCGCATCCGACCAACAAGAACGAGCTGATCGTCTGGGACCTGGGCAGCGATCCGGCCGAGCTGCTGGCGCTGGACGCCGAGGCGATCCGGTTGCGGATGTACACGAAGCAGGAGCTGTTGCCCGAGGGCGTGACGCGGCTGCCGATCAAGACGATCCACGTCAACAAGTCGCCGATCGTGATCTCGTCGATGAAGATCCTGTCGCCCGAGATGGCCGCCCGCTGGGGCCTGGACCTCGCGCAGGGGCAGGCGCATGCGCATGCGCAGACGCTGGCGACGCGTGGCGGGGAGCTCGCGCGGCTGTGGCCGCAGGTGTTCCAGCGCCCGGCCGGTGAGGGCGCTGTCGACGTCGACGAGGACCTGTATGGCGGCTTCGTCTCGAACGACGACCGCCGTTCGCTGGAACGCCTGCGCGGGCTGTCTCCCGAGGCGCTGGCCGACCGCGTGGCGCAGGGCAAGGTCGCCTTCGAGGACGCCCGGCTGGAAGAGATCCTGTTCCGCTACCGCGCGCGCAACTTCCCGGACAGCCTGACCGCGGACGAGCAGGCCCGATGGGAACACCACCGGGCCACCCGGCTGCACCTGGGCGAAGGTGGGGCACAGACGCTGGAAGCCTTCTTTGAACGCATCGACACGCTGGCCCAGGCAGCCGAAGAGTCGGAGGACGAGCGCGCGGGCGAAATCCTCTCCGCCCTGTACGACTGGGCCGAACAGATCGCCCCGCCGCCGCCCTGAGGCAACCCCGCTTTCGGGCGCCCCGTGTCGTTGCAAATCCTCGCCATAGCAGGGCGATGGCTGTGGTTTGCGCCTGACGGTGCATCCCAAACCGGGGCCGCCTCAGGGCGGCGGCACCTCGACGGCACACCGCGGCGGCACCGCCGCGGCACTGGAACGGGGGCCTTCCGGGGTTTCCAGGACCGGGTAAAACGGGTACACCTTCGTCAAACGCCAGGAGACGACATGCAATCCCAACACGACGCCGCCGACCCGATCGCCGCCCGCATGCGGGCGATGATGGTGCGGGCGCCGCTGGCCGTGGCCTTCGTGGCCGCCGGCCGCTTCGAGGTGGTCAGCGAGCACTTCAACCACCTGTTCGGCCACGGCGACGAGACCGACCTGACAGGCACCGACCAGCGCGCGTCGGTCGTGTCGGATTCGGCGCACCAGGCGCTGCAGGCCCGCATCGGCACCGCCTTCGGCGCGGGACGGCCGCTGGACGAGGAAGTGGAATTCGTCCGCCGCGATGGCTCGCGCTTCTGGGGCCGGCTGCAGGCGACGCCCGTGCACTGGGAACAGCCGGCGGGCGAGGCGATGTGGATCCTCGACGACGTCACCGCCGCCCGCCAGCAGCGGTTGCAGCCGACCTGGTCCGCCAAGCACGACGAGGTCACCGAACTCTCCAACCGCCGCGAGATGGAACGCCGCCTGGCCGAACACGTCGGCAGCCGCCGGCATGAGCCGGTGTCGGTGCTGTTCGTCGACATCGACAAGTTCAGCGAGATCCTGCAAGGCATGGGGGCGGAAGTCGCCGACCATTTCCTGTACGGGCTCGGGCAGATGCTGATCACGAAGGTGCGGGCCTCCGACACCGTCGCGCGGCTGGAGAACGACCACTTCGTCGTGCTCCTGCCGGACTGCGACCAGCATTACGCCCAGATCGTCGCGGAGAAGATCCGCTCGTCCATCGCCGGCTATCGCCTGCGCTGGGGCCTGCACCGGGCGCGTGTGAAGGCCAGCCTGGGCGTGGTGCAGCTGCAGCCGTCGCTCGATACCGTGGATGCGGTGCTCGGCGCCGGGCAGTTGGCCTGCGCCGAAGCCAAGGCGGCCGGCGGGGATTCGGTCCGGGTGTTCATCTCGAGCGGGAGCTACGAGGAACTGGCGGGGGCTTGAGGCTCGCTCGTCGCTGGAGGCCCCCGGACTTCGCAACGCCAGGCGCGGCCCATCACAGGGCATGAGGGCTCCCTCCAGGACCCTCACGCCCTGTTCCGGGCCCAGTGGCGTCTCTGCCCTCGTGAGAGGGCTCGTGGCCTGCGTGGGGGCGTCCTGGCTCAGTACTCGAACGAGGCGTTCACGCTGACCGTGCGCGGCGTGCCCAGCACCAGATAGCCGCTGCCCGGGAAGCCGCCCGAGGACGCCCAGTAGTTGCGGTCCGCCACGTTGTCGACGCGGGCCCGCAGCGTGACCAGGTGGCCGCGGACGTCCATCGCATACCGCGCGCCGACGTCCACGCGACCCCAGCCCGGCACGCTCAAGGTGTTGGTCGCATTGGCGTACATGCTGCTGGTGGCGACCACCCGCGCATCCAGCGACAGGCCCTGCGCGCCGGGCACGTTCCACTCGGTGCCCAGGTTCAGCATCGCGCGCGGCACGCCGATCACGCGCTTGCCGTCGGTCGTCGCGACGCCGGTGCGCTTCTGCTCGGCATCCAGCCAGGTCAACCCGCCCAGCAGCTTCAGGCCGGGCATGGGTTCGCCGAAGGCGGTCAACTCGATGCCCTGGTGACGGTCCTCCCCCTCGGCGGTGAAGCTCACGTTCGTGACTACCACGGACCGCGGCTTGGCCGTCGAGAAGAAGGCGACGCCGCCGCCGATGCGGCCGCCATCGAACTTCAGGCCGACTTCCTTCTGCTTCGATTGATAGGGCGGCAGCATCGTGCCCTGCAGCGATGGGCCGGTCGACACGCCGGCCGTGTCGCCCTGCGTCAGCCCCTCGATGTAGTCGGCGTAGGCCGACAGCGACTTGCCGAGCTTGAACACGACGCCCGCCATCGGGCTGGTGCGGCTGAGGTCGTACGGCACCGCCGGCGCGCCGGTGTTGTACGCATAGCTGCGGATGTCCATGGACTGGTGGCGCAGGCCCAGCGTCAGGCGCAGGGTGTCGTCGAGCATCACCAGCGTGTCCGCGAGCGCCGCGCTGCGCAGGCGCGTCATGCCGGTCGTCGCCGGGTCGTCCAACTGGTTGCTGACGGAGAGCAGCGTCGGCAGCGGCGCCGCGCCACCGTCGTACAGATTCGTCGGGATCAGCCGCACTTGCGTGCTCGTCGTGGACACGCCGAAGGCGGCGCGCTTGTCCAGCCGGAAGGCACTCACCGAGGCCACCAGCTCATGCTTCACCGGCCCCGTGGTCAGCAGGCCCCGCACGCCGACCTCGCCGGTGCGGACGCGGTCCTCGCGCGTGTTGTCGAAGCGGGAAGTGGTACCCGCACCGGTCGTGCTGTTGGTCAGGGTGAGGTTGGCCAGCGAATTGGCTTCGTCGCTGCTGCGCGCGCCGGCGGCGAACCACGCGGTCCATCCCTCGCCGAGCCAGCGGTCCAGGTCGACCTCGCCGCGCAGCGTGCCGAACAGGTCGCGCTCGTTGGAGTAGGTCCATGGCTGCGCCCAGTTGGAATCGCTGTCGGGCGCCTTGGGCACCGCGGTGGCGGTCGCGCCCAGCGTGACGTTGGTGCGGGTGCGCTTGAGCTTGTGGTCCTGGTAGCCGACGTCGGCGGACAGGCGCACGTCGCGGGCGCGCCAGTCCAGACCGATGGAGGCCATGCCCAGGTTGACGCTTTCCTTGTCCACGCTGGTGTCGCCGGCGCGCGAGGCCAGGTTGACGCGCACGCCGGTGGCGTTGTCCGGGCCGAAGCGCCGAGCCACGTCGACGGCCAGGATGGTCTGCCCGCCGCTGGCCGTGCCGACCGTCATCTGCGTCAGCGGCAGGCTGGGCGCGCGCTTGGGCAGCAGGTTGATCGAACCGCCGATGGCGTCGCTGTTGGGCGTCGCGCCGTTGAGGAAGGCCGAGGCGCCGCGCAGCACCTCGACGCGCTCGAAGAGCTCGGCCGAGATGTACTGGCGCGGCAGCAGGCCGTACAGCCCGTTGTAGGCGACGCTGTCGGAGTTCAGGATGAAGCCGCGGATGAAGTAGCTCTCCTGGAAGTTGCCGAAGCCCCGCGCGACGCGCACGCCGGGGTCGTTGAGCAGCACGTCGCCCACGCTGTGCGCCTGCGTGTTCTGGATCAGTTCGTTGGTGTAGGCCGTCGTGCTGAACGGCGTGTTCATGAAGTCCTGGTTGCCGAGCAGGCCGACCCGGCCGCCGCGCGCCACCTGGCCGCCGGCATAGGACTTGATCAGGCCGCCGCGCGAGGCGTCCGCGCTCGCTTCGACGACCACCTTCTGCAATTGCGTCGTGGCAGCTGTTGAAGCTGCGGAAGACGCCGCGGTTTCAGGGGCTTGCGGCGTCGACTGGGCGAACGCGCCACCATGCAACGCGGCGGTCAGGGCGAGCGCCAGCGGCGCAAGGGTGGGTCGGAAAGCGGCAGACGGCATGGCGATGAGAAGAGTTCGCAGATAAGAATGTTTCGCATTATCTGGAGACCAGGCCTCTGTCCGATGCGGCCGGCACGTAAGGCGCTGCAAACACCCCATCCGGGGTAGGTCAGACGGGCGTTTGGCGATCGAATTGCCCTCCGATGGCGCATTCGGCGTCGTTTTCAGCGGAAACCCGGACGGATCCGATCCAGAAAAATGAGCCGGAAACCCATTTCTTTTCTAAAGATCGGCTGGAAAGTGCCGATGACGGCGGGATGCCTGGTCGCTTGAGACCGGGATCCTGGGAAGAACGCCATGTCCAACGTCAGCCTGTCGACCGCCTTGTCCGGCATGTCCGCCGCCAACGAGCGCCTGCGCGCGTCCGCGAACAACGTCGCCAACGCCGCCACGCCGGGCTACCGCCGCGAGCGGATCGAGGCCCAGACGGCCGAGGACGGCAACGGCGTCACGACCAAGGTCGAGAAGCTGCCGGAACCCGGCGCCGACCTCGCGGCCGACATCGTCGAGCAGAAGTCGGCGACCTACGCCTTCGTCGGCAACCTGCGGGTGCTGCAGACGCAGATCCGGGCCGAGGGCGCGCTGCTCGACATCCACGTCTGAGCGTCCCGGCAGAGACTTCCCCGCCTCAATGACAAACGGCCGCTTCGAGCGGCCGTTGTCGTTTCCGGAACGCGGCGGAGGCGGCTGCCTTCGCCCGGCCAGGGCTTCAGCGCATGGCCTCAGCGCATGCCTCAGCTCATGGCTTCAGCTCGAACAGCGACGAACCGTCGCCGTTGTCCTTGACCCGGGTCACCTGGGGCGTGTCCTTCAGGTGCGCCGCGGCCCCGTTGCCGGACACGAACTGCATCGCCACGCCCGGGACCGGCCGGATGCGCCAGGACGACGCCGCGACCGCCGCGCTCAGCGACGGCTGCGCCGCGAGGAAGTGGGCCAGGGCCTCGCGCGTCTCGTCCGGCGCGTCGACGACGACCTTGTCCGCCGCCAGCGCCGGGAAGTGGCCGCCGCCATAGGCGCGGTAGTTGTTCGTGACGACGAGGAAGTCCGCGCGTTCATCCAGCGGCTGGCCGCGCCAGGTCAGGTTCACGACGCGCTGTCCGTCACCGAGCCGCTTGCCGTCCTTGTCGAAACGCGCCGGCTGCGTCACGTCGAGCTCGTAGCGCAAGGCGCCGTCCTGACCCAGCATCATGTCGAAGTTGAAGCTCGGGTAGCTCGTGTCCACGAGGTCCTGCCGCGCCGGCCCCTGCGGATCGATGCGGCGGAACTGGCCGGCGGACATCTCCAGCCAGTCGCGCACCTGGGCGCCGCTGAGCTTCACGACCTTGATCGTGTTCGGGTAGACGTAGAGGTCGGCCACATGCTTGATCGCGACCGGCCCGGCGGGAATGTCGGTGTACTGCGTCCAGCCCTGGCGGCCACCGGACTTGAAGGGCGCGGCGGCGCTCAGCATCGGCAGCTTTTCCAGCGCCGTACCCTGGACCGCCTTCAGCGCGTAAGCCAGCTGCGCCTGCGCGACCAGCCGCACGGCGGTGCCGTCGAGCACCTGCGAGAAGTAGCTCTGGATGGGCTGATCCGCCATCGCGACCTGGCTGCGGACGTAGTCGAGCGTCGCCTGATGCTCGCCGGCGATCACGACCGCGGGCATCGGGTCGGCGTCGACGAGCGGCTTGCGCGTGGCGCGGTCGAAGATCGGGCGCAGGCTGGACTGGCTGTCCACGACCTGCCACCGCTTGCCGCTCTTGCCGCCCCTGGCGTCCTTGCTGTCCGTCTGCTTCAGCGTCAGGTCGACGATGCCGAGGTGATCGCCCCAGCGGCCCGGCATCACGGCGGGCGTGCCGTAGAGCTGACCCTTCGCGAGGTCCACGCCCGGGTAGCCGGCGAAGCCGGGGCCGGGGAACTCGGTATGCGCATGACCCAGCAACAGCGCGTCCACGCCCTTCACGCGGGCGAGCTGGGCGGCCATGTTCTCGGACAGCTTGGGCAGCTCGGTCTTGTCGATGCCGGTGTGGGCGATGACGACGATCAGGTCCGCGCCACGTCGGCGCAGGTCCGTCACCTGCTCGGCGGCGGCGTCGACCATGTCGCGCACCCGTACTTTGCCGGCGAGGTTCTGGCGGTCCCACTCCAGGATCTGCGGCGGTGTGACGCCGACGACGCCGATCTTCAGCGCGTGGTCCTGGCCGGCCTCGTCGCGCATCGTGCGCTCGAGCATCACGCTGGGCGTGAACGCATGACGACGGCCGTCGGCCTCCATCACGTTGGCGTTCAGGTAGGGGAAGCTGGCGCCGGCGATGGCCTGGCGCAGGAAGGGCAGGCCGTAGTTGAACTCGTGGTTGCCGAGGTTGCCGGCGTCGACGTCCAGCAGGTTCAGGATCTTGTAGGCGGGATGGATGTCCCCGGCCTTCAGCGGCTTCACACGCGCGACGACGTCGCCCAGCGGATTGCCCTGCAGCAGGTCGCCGTTGTCGAACAGCAGGCTGTTGGGCGCCTCGGCGCGGGCGCGGTGGATCAGCGTGATCGTCTTGGCCAGGCCGAACTCCTGGGCCGGGCGGTCCTGGTAGTAGTCGTAGTTCAGCAGGTTCATGTGGATGTCGCTGGTCTCCAGCACGCGGAGCTTGAGCTCCGCGGCGGACAGCGGCATCGACAGGACGGACAGGGCCGCCAGCCCCAGCGCCAGGACCGGGGGGCGCGTCGAGCGCGTGCGCATCGGGGTCAGGCCCAGTCGGTGCCGTCGACCAGCACGGCGATCGCGCGCTGGAAGCCGTCGGCGTCGATCGCGTCGAAGCGGGCGGGCTCGGGGCTGTCGAGGTCGAAGACCCCGCGCAGTTTCCCGCCGGCGACGATGGGCAGCACCAGTTCCGAACGCGAGGCCGCGTCGCAGGCGATGTGGCCGGGGAAGGCGTGCACGTCCTCGACGAGCTGGACCTCGCGCGTCCGCGCGCAGGCACCGCAGACGCCGCGGCTGAAGGCGATGCGCACGCAGGCGACCTTGCCCTGGAACGGGCCGAGCACGAGCTCCTGGTCGTTCGTCGCGTTGACGAGGTAGAAGCCGGCCCAGTTCAACGTCGGGACGGCGTTGAAGACCAGCGCGGAGAACTGCGCCAGGTTGGCGAGCCAGTCGCGCTCGCCATGCAGCAGGGCCTGGGTCTGGGCGACCAGCGTGTCATACGAGGCGCGCTTGGCCTCGGGGCTGGACATGTCCAGCAGCGCGGTGGGTTCGAAGCTCATGGGGCGGGATTGTGGCGGAGGTCATGCCGGGCGGTCGTCCGTCACGGCGAGAATGCGCCCCGTTTCAAGGGAGATCGGAACGATGAACGCACGAGGGAAGACGGCGCTGCTGGCCGTCGCGACGGGTTGGATGATGGCGGTCGGCGGTCACGCGCAGGCCGACGAGGTGAAGGCCGCGGCGATCCCCGCATCCGCGGCGGCGCCGGCCTCGCCGCTGCTCGGCCCCGATGAGCAGGTCGGCTGGGTGACGCAGGGCGAGTGGTCGCGCCGCTGGTGGGAATGGGCCTTGTCCTTCGAGGACGACCTCAGTCCCGTCGCCGATCGCACCGGCGTCCAGTGCGGCAACCGCCAGTCGGGGGACGTGTTCTTCCTCGCCGGCACCTACGGCACGGCCCGCACCGTGCGCACCTGCCGGGTACCGGCCGACAAGTACCTGTTCTTCCCGCTGATCAACTACGTCTTCACGCCGACGCGTACCGGCATGCCGAGCTGCGCACAGGTCACGCGCGACGCCGAGCGCATCACCGAGGGCGCCGAGATGCTGGTGCTGGAACTCGACGGCGTGCGCTACGACAACCTGCGGCGCCATCGGCAGGCCAGCCCGGAGTGCTTCAACGCCTGGGCGCGACATCCCAGCGGCGCGCGGCTCTTCCCGTCGGCGTCGAACGGCTACTACGTGATGCTGAAGCCGCTCGCACGCGGCCGGCACACGCTGAACTTCGGCGGCGCGTTGCCGCGCATGTCGCAGGCGGTCAGCTACACCTTGATCGTTGAGTAGGTCTCGTCCCGCAAGCGCCCGGCTGACCGGGCGCGCCGGGCCGCTCAGCCCCACAGCGCCGGCTTGTTCACCATCAGGTAGAAGACGACGAGCACCGCGATGAAGGCCGGGTAGCCCAGGCCTTCCCACCAGCGGGCATAGCGCCAGTACAGGGCCGGCAGCGGCTGGCCGCTGGCGAGCGCCGCGTCGGCCATCCGCGACAGCCGGATCTGCAGCCACACCACCGGCAGCCAGCAGGCGCCCGCGAGCAGGTACAGCACGATGGACAGCGCCAGCCACGGCGTGTCCAGCGACCAGCCGGCGGTCATCGCCAGCCACACGCCGGTGAGCGGCTGCACGATCACCGCCGGCGTCGTGAACCAGAGGTCCGCGCGCTTGACCAGCCGCGCCACCACGGCCTGCGCCGCCAGCGAGCCGCTGCGGTTCGCGAAGAACAGGTAGAAGGCCGAGCCGAAGCCGGTGCCCGCCAGCAGCACGCTCGACACGATGTGCAGCCACTTGATCACGAGGTAGGTGTTCATCTTCTTTCCTCCAGGATTCTTGTTCTTCGAGATGTCCGGTACCGTCAGGCCGGCGCGTCCTCGTCGAGGATCAGCAGCAGGATCGCTATTGGCAGGTTCTTGGTCAGGCAGCCCAGCGGGTCCAGCCACAACGTGGGCAGGATCACCGTGGCCACCGCCGTCATCAGCAGCATCATCCCGCCCGCCAGGCGGTACACCCAGCGGCGATGCCAGCGCCACATCGCCGCGCCGATCAGCAGGTCCACCAGCGCGCCCGCCACGATGACCGGCGCGATCCAGGCCTCGGGCGTCTGCGCGGCGACCATCAGGTCGCGGCTGCGGCCGTCGAGCTCGATCAGGCTGGCCGCGCCGGTGGCGAGCCACAGCGCGATCAGCCCCGCCCGCGCGACGACGCGCGTGCGGCGATGCCGGAAGTTCACAAGTCCGATGCCCATGCGGCCTCCACGAATCGTTCGACGGGGACCGCCGGCCGGCCGAGCACGCGCTCGAACGCGACGGCGTCGCCGATGTTGTCCTGCTCCAGCAGGGCCAGGCTCTCGCTGCTCCACGGCTGGCTGCTGACGTGGTCGCCCAGCCGGGCGCTCCAGCGGCTGGGAGCGTCAGGCAGCGGGATCACGCGCGCCGGCTGCTGTCCGCGCTGGCGCCGGAGTTCGCCGATGAAGGCCGCCAGACTCAGCGCCCGCGGGCCGACGGCGGTCACGATCTCCGGCCCGCCGTCCTGCAGCAGCCGCAGCACCGCCTGCGCGACGTCGGGCACGGCGACGGGTTGGACCTGGGCCTGGACGGCCGCGCGCGGCAGCACCAGCACCGGCAGTCGGGCCAGGTTCATGAACAGCGCGGCGCTCGCGCCGCCGCGGCCGTAGACGATGCTCGGGCGCAGCACGATGCCGTCGAGCCGGCCCTCGGCGCGCAGGCGCAGCAGCACCTCGTCCGCGGCGCGCTTGGTCGTCGCGTAACGCGTGGGGCTGTGTGCCACGCCGTTCGCGGAGATCTGGATCACGCGCATCACGCCCGCACGGGCACAAGCCTCGAACAGCGCCGCGGGCGCCCGGTGATGGACCGGTTCGAGCTGGCGGCGCGGCGTGTCGCGCAGCAGGCCGACCGCGTTGACGACGGCATCGAAGCCGGTGACGCGCGGCACCCAGAGGTCGGGGGTCAGGTCTTGCTGGAAGTCCTGCGTGCGGGAGTTCCCCTCGGTGACGGCCAAGCCCGCCTCGCGCAGCGTGCGCACGATGCGGCGACCGACGAAGCCGCTGGCGCCGCAGACCAGGACCGATCGGATGGATGTCGGGTTCATGACGCGTCTCCGGTGTCGTCGCGCCGCACATGATGCGGATGCGGGTGGGGGGTGGTATTCGCAGGCGTCGTCGCGGCACGCGGCGCGTCCGGCTCGGCGTTCCGCCGCGCGGCGCAGGCCGGTCTCGAAGACCATGCGCACGATCGGCCGGGGAATCCGGTAGCGGTTGCGGGCGACGACCGGATAGGCGCGGTCGCACACGGTCCGCAGCACGGGCAGGTCCATGATCCGCGCGATCCATCCGAGCTGCGCGCCGCGGTAGGCGAGCCCGATCGCCTCGGCACCGATCGCGAGTTGGCCATCGGCGCGCAGACCGTGCATCAGGTCCATCAGCGAGGGCATGTCCGTGCCCGGCGGAAACGCCGAGAAGCCTGGCTCGGAGATGTCTACGAAGCGCAGCAGGCCGGCGGTGTTGCGCAGCATCAGGTTGTGCATCTCGCCGCTGCAGATGGGGCAGGCGCCGTCGAAGTAGAGGGTCAGCGGATAGATCGACGGATCGGGGCCGGTGGTGGGGGCCGCGGGGAAAACTCGCATGGTGTTCTCCGGTTTGTGGTCTTGTTTGATATTTCAGTAGAGACAGAAATTCGTGTTCAAAAAAGGGGCGGGTCAGGACCCGTCCCCGCGCACGAAGCGCTGCACGCTCGCGCCGAGCTTGAGCACCTTCTCCAGCGTCGACGGCGAGAGCCGCATCATTTCCTCTGACCAGGCGCCCAGCGTCTGCATCAGGCGCAAGCACTCGCGCACGCGGTCCTGGGCGTCGGGGGATTCGTTCTGGAAATCTTCGTCGGCGACGAGCTCGGCCAGCATGCGCACGGTGGGATCGAACTCGCGGTGCTTGCGCTCGCGGACGATGGTGCGGAGCAGTTCCCAGACGTCCGCCGTCGTCTCGAAATAGTCGCGGCGATCCCCGAGCACGTGGGTCACGCGGATCAGGTTCCAGCTCTGCAGTTCCTTGAGGCTGGTGCTGACGTTGGAGCGGGCGACCGACAGCGTCTCGGCCAGTTCCTCCGCGTTGAGCGGCCGGCCGTGGAAGTAGAGCAGGGCGTGGATCTGCGCCACGGTGCGGTTGACGCCCCAGGCGCTGCCCATCTCGCCCCAGTGCAGGACGAAGCGGCGGGCGGTGTCGGTGAGTTCCATGCACTGGACTGTAGCTTGACAGAAATTTCTGTCAAGACAGAAATGGCGTGTTCGAGAACTTGGATGACTGAAATCTGGCGCCGCGCGCCAAGACGGAACCGGCCGGCGGCGGATTCAGGCAATCCTCGACGAGTGCCACCAGACGGCACCGTTTCGATACTGCCGGGTTTGATTCGTGGAGATACCGGATGACGGCAAAGGCAGTGAAGCAGCGACGCAAGGATGGCGAGCAGGCGCAAGAGCAGGAGGATGGACAAGCGCACGAGCATAAGCACGAGACGCCGCCACGGGACCAGGCGGGCGACGTGGACAGGCAGGACGTGCCGGTCGCTGTCGATGAGGAGGGGCAGCACTCGGTCGTCGTGGCGGCGGCAGGCGTCATGACTGCCTTCGCGGCATTGGGGGCGATGTCGGGGACAGGCGGCGCGAGGACGGCGGTGTTCCAGCCGCCGCCGTCGCGAGTGCCGACGATGCTGACCATTCCGAAACCGATGATCGCCGATGAGTCGATGCCGTTGAACGCTCGGCTTGTGCCCGTTCACGAGCGAGTGCCCGAGGCGGCGGTGGATGCCAGGGCGGACGTCGACGCGTCACCGGTTCCGACGATCGCGCCAGAGCTTGAGCTCACGCCTCCGACAGTGCTTCCACCATCCGAGTCCGCAGCTGCGTCCGACGCCGAATCCGAGTCCGATCGCAAGCCCGAGCAAGTTCACGCACCCGTGCCAGCAGCCGAGCGCGAGCACGAGCACGAGCACGAGCAGGTGGATGTGGATGAGGCGGGCAGAGACGAGGGGGAGGAGAGCCACGAGAGCGACGAATTCGATGAGCGCGACGACAGCCCGACGCCGATCGAGGTCGCGGGCCTTCTCCGACTGAGCCTGCAGAACGACACGGGCTTGACCGATTCGCAAAGGAAGGACTTCGTCACCTCCGATGCCACAGTGAGGGTTGACGGCGTGACCGAGGACCACGACAAGGTCGAGTACCGCATTGATGAGGGGCCCTGGATGCTGCTTGGGGATGACCACGTCATTCACGAAGCGCAGTTTCAGGGCGATGGCGTGAAGCGGGTCGACGTCCGGTCTTTCGATTCGCACGGAGGTCCCTTGTCAGCGGATAGCCTCCACTTCGAGCTGGACACGACGGGGCCAGTGCCGCTTACCCATCAAGTCATGCATCCAATGGGAAGGGTGAACGAGGCCGGTGATCCGGAACCCGATGGCAGCTTTTGGCTCACGAAAGACGCGCAGGTAAAGCTGCTCGGATTGGAGGACGGGGCCATGTGGGCAGCCCATCAGTACACAGCGAAGGGCACGCATCAGGTTGCCGGGGAATCAGCCGAGGGCCAGGACAGCATGCTCACGGAGCGCTTTTTCAAGGAAGGCCCGCAACTTTTCGTCGTGGGCGTCACCGATCGGGCAGGCAACTCGGGAGCCTACAACGGCGCGTCCCTCAAGTTGCAAGGCCTTTGGTTGGACACGACGCCGCCACCGGCCCCGCAGTGGTCGTCCATTGGCGAGGCCCTGGGCGTCGAACAGTTCCAGCTCGACAATCTCGAGCGACATGCGCATCTGGAGCATCGTCGGGACGAGCATTCGGACTGGCAGCGCGTGCGGGAGGGCGTGCTGACAGGACCGATGGAGGTCCGGCAAGTCGACCTCGCGGGGAATTCGAGCCTGGAGTCCGCTCGGCTTGGGGTCAATCAGATCCTGACGATCGGTGCAGCGAGGTCTGATCCGGCGTCGCTCCCGGATCGGGAGGAGACCCATGCCGAGAGCCTTGCCCCCCTTCGACTCCGCCTGTTGAACGACACCGGCGTCACCGAGGAGCAGAGGTCCGATCTCATCACCCGCAATGCCACCGTGTGGGTCGAAGGGGTCGATTCAGAACATGGGCAGCAGGCGCAATACCGGATCGATGCCGGGGAATGGCGTCCTCTCGGGGAGAGGGACCTCATCAGCGACGCGGATTTCCCGGGGGATGGTGCGAAGCAGGTGGACGTGCGAACCCTGGATCCGGATGGCCGTCCCCGGTCGGAGGCGAGCTTGGCGTTCAAAGTGGACAGAGGCAACGACGAGCCGAATTATCTGACCGTCGTCCACGATCGCGGGCTGGTGTTCGACGCAACGCCGGAGGGGTGGCGGGAGAACTATGTGTTGACCAATCAGCCGCTCGTTCGAATCTGCGGTATCGAGCCGGGCGCCCGTTTTCGTGTCTGGCAGTCCGATCCCCATACCCACAGGGATATCTCGGGAGACGATGGCGTCGAAGGCAGCGGCGAGCTCATTCCGGAAGGGGCGTTCCGGGAAGGGGGACAGACCATCCGGGTCAAACTGTATGACAGCGCGGACAACATCAGCCAGGAAGCTCGCTTGGTGTCCGTCTGGCTGGACACCACGCCTCCGCCTGCGCCGGAGTTTCTCAGCCGGCCCACCGAATGGGGCCACGAAACGATGCTGGCCACCAATCGCGAACACGACAGCCACTTCCAGTACCGAGGGAAAGGGGGCGGCGAATGGACGACCGCCCGTTTTGGCGAAAGCATCCTGGGGCCGGTCGAAGTGCGCCAGGTCGACCGCGCGGGAAATCCGAGCCAGGCCTCCGATCTGTCCGCCAACCAGCAGCTTCTTGTCGCTCACAAGACCGCGCCGCCGGAGGCGCCACAGTTCAAGCTCAGTGGGGACGACGACATCCTGATCCCTGCCAACCTCGAAGAGGGCGGCGTTCTCGATTACCGCGTCGACGGCGTCGGTCGTTGGAAAATGCTTGTCGAGGGCAAAGTCGTCGTCGGGCCCGCGGAGGTCCGCCAGAGGGACCAGGACGGCAATGTCAGCCAGGACAGCTTTTTCCTGGCACCTGACGTTCCGCTTTCAATGCCGATGCCCTCGAGCACCGTCCTGTGAACGTCTGAGGCTGCCGAGGGCGCCCAGCCAGGTGTCGACAGGTCCGGCCAGCCACGCGCGAGCCGCTTCCGACTGTTTGAGTTGCTGGTCCAGGAAAGCCACGCTGACCTGCTGGGCCGCCGTCATGCCGAGCTGCTGCTCGTGCAACTGCCGGTAGTCGGGCACAGCCGGGACCGGCGCCATGCGCGTCGGTCCTTCCTGGCCGCGTCCGCCGCGGCCGCCACCGCCTCGGCGGCCCTGGGGCTGCGACTGCGCCTGCTCCTCGGCGGCGCGGATGCGTTTCTGCTCGCGCTCGGTGTCCTCGGGCCGAGGCTCGTTGCCGCCGAGCGCCGCATGGCGGACCTCGTTCGCGCTGAGGAGCCAGCCTCGTCCCGCCGGCATCGCGGCGAACGGCGCCTGGCGCCACTGCACGTCCCGCACCAGGCCGAGCACATCGCTGTCGTCCGGCCCCGTCAGGCCGAGCACCGGGATCGAGATGTCGCGATACCGCGCCGCGTCCGGTGAAGCGAACACCTGCGGGCTGATCACGATCGCGGCCACCGGCTGCACCGTCTTCAGCGCCAGCACCGAGCCGTCGGATTGCCGCTCGCCCGCCACCGCCATCGCGGTCTGCGCGCCGAGTTCATACCCTGCAACGACCGTTTTCGACCAGTCCAGCGAGCGCCACGGCGGATCGCCCTGGCCTTGGCCCTGCCGGCCCAGCCGCTGCGCCTCGGCAAGCAGCTCGTCCAGCCGCGCCAGCCGCTTGCGCATCTGCGCATCGGCGTAGTGACGCCGACCCAGTTCGGTGAACTCCGCCGAGCGCGCCAGCTCCGATGACCAGGCCGTCGCGTCGTCGTCCAGCGCCTGCAGCGAGAGCACCGCATAACCGGCCGCCGCCCAGGCGCGGCGCCAGCGGATGCCGGCGGTGTCGGACTCGCCCAGGCCGGGCAGGTACACGACGACCGGGCGGGGCGTGGTCCCCGCCGTCGCGCCCATGCTGGCCGGCATCGTCAGGCTCACGCGCACGTCGTCGCCGCGGATCCGCCACAGGATCGGTTGCATCGTCACCGGCTCGCCCTGCGGCGCGTAGCCGCGGGAAGCGAACTCGCGTTGCTGCTGCTGTTCCTCGATGCGCGCCTTCGGCGGCCCGCCGCCGCAACCGGCGAGCAGCAGCGCCGCGCCGAGCAGGGCAACACCCGCGAGGGTCAGGGAGCGGGCGAGGGCGCGCGGGCGAGGACGGGTCGGTTCGATCATGGGCGGCGACGCTAAGCGGGCGATGTAAAGCGGCGATTGCTGGGCGGCCGGGCGCCCGGGCGCTCAATGCGCCGGCGCCGCCACGGGCGACAAGCCCTCCGGGATGTCCGCGTTGAAGCGCTGCAGCACGTGCCGGCTCATGCCCTTGGCGAGTTCCTCCTCGCCGTAGAACACGGTGCCGAGCTGCTCGCGGCGCAGCAGTTCGGATTCCTCCTCGCCGTGGGTGCGCAGCACGATCTCGATGCCCGGGTTCAGCTGTCGCGCCGTGTCGGCCATCTGCCGCGCCTTCATCGAATCGGGCACCGCCACCACCAGCATCGCCGCGTTGGCGATGTGGGCCTGGACCAGCACCATCGGTTCGCTCGCGTCGCCGCTGACCGCCGCCATGCCGCGCTTGCGCAGCGCCTCGACGGTCTCGCGGCCCTGGTCCGCGACGACGAAGGGGATGCCGCGCTCCGTCAGCGCGTCGGCGATGCGCCGCCCCACGCGACCGTAGCCGACCAGCACGACCTGACCCTCCAGGTATTGACGCTCGGTCGTCTGCGGCAGCTCGGCGTAGGGGTCGTCCCGCGCCTCGAGCTCGCGCGCGAAGGACGAGCGCGCCAGCACCCAGCGCTGCAGCGGCTGGATCATCGCGAACATCACCGGGTTCAGCGCGATCGAGATCAGCGCCGCCGCCAGCACCAGGTTCATCCCGGCCTTTGGCAACAGCCCCAGCTGCACGCCCAGGCCGGCGAGGATGAAGCTGAACTCGCCGATCTGCGCCAGGCTGGCCGACACCGTCATCGCCGTGTTCAGCGGATAGCGGAACACGATGACCAGCGCCGCCGCCGCGATCGCCTTGCCCAGCATCACGATCGCGACGACGCCCAGCAGGTGCAGCGGCTGGTCGACCAGGGTCATCGGGTCGAACAGCATCCCCACCGACACGAAGAACAGCACCGAGAACGAGTCCCGCAGCGGCAGCGATTCCTGCGCGGCGCGGTGGCTGTATTCGGACTCGCGCATCACCGTGCCGGCGAAGAACGCGCCCAGCGCGAAGGACACGTGGAACAACTCCGACGCGCCGTAGGCGATGCCGATCGCCACGGCGATGACCATCAGCGTGAACAGCTCGCGCGAGCCGGTCCGCGCCACCTGCCACAGCATCCACGGCAGCACGCGCCGCCCGACGACCAGCATCAGCACGACGAACGCGGCCATTTGCGCGAGCGTCTCGGCGATCGTGCGCCACAGCGGCGCGTCGGCGGAGGCGCCGGGCGCGGCGTTGCCGCCCAGCACCGTGGACAGCGGCGGCAGCAGCACCAGGATCAGCACCGTGGCCAGGTCCTCGACCACCAGCCAGCCGACCGCGATGCGGCCGTTCATGGATTCGAGCGAGCCGCGCGACTCCAGCGCCTTTAGCAGCACCACCGTGCTGGCGCAGGACAGCGTCAGGCCGAAGACCAGCGCCTGACCCGCCGGCCAGCCCCACCACATCGCCAGGCCCATGCCCAGCGCCGTGGCGGCGGCCATCTGCACGACCGCGCCCGGCAGCGCGATGCGCTTGACCGCCATCAGGTCCTTCAGCGAGAAGTGCAGCCCGACGCCGAACATCAGCAGCATCACGCCGATCTCGGACAGCTGCGCGGCGATGCCGACATCGGCGACAAAGCCCGGCGTGGCCGGGCCGATCGCGATGCCCGCCAGCAGGTAGCCCACGAGCGCCGGCAGCTTCAGCCGCTCCGCGATGAAACCCAGGATCAGCGCCAGGCCGAAGCCCGCCGCCAGCGTCGAGATCAGGGAGACGTTGTGTTCCATCAGTGCGCCGCTCCCGGACCGGCGACGGCGGCGAAGGCCTCGCGGTGACGGGGGCCCTGCGCGAACGCGCCCAGGGCGGCGGCGATCCGGCGTTCCGCGTCCGCCGCGTCGGGCAGCTCGGGGCCGTAGATCTCCATCCAGGTCTGGAAGACCGGATCGTTGTCATGGCGCTGGAGCAGCCGCACCGGCTGCGCCTCACGCGCCTGTTCGAAGGCGGCCAGCGCGGCCGTCAGCTGGTCCGCATGGACGCGGTAGTAGACGTAGAGCTCGACCGGCGCGGTCGAGCGCGGAACAGGAGGGCGGGGAGGCGCGGCGGCGCGCGTCGGCGGCGATGCATTCATTCAGGTTCTCCGATAACGTAAGGCAGGGGACGCGGGGTAAGGACAGCGCCTTGCGCGCTGCCCAGATGCAAGCTGCCGGACTCGAGCGCGGCGAGCTTCACTTCCGCCAGCAGCAGCGGGCGGCCTTCCTGGCGGCCGAAGCCGGCGACCATGCCGGCGGGCTGCTCCGGATCGGCGCTGTGGAAGATCTCCTGGCCGGGCGTGGCGTCGGCATCGCTGCCTTCCAGCGCGAACAGGTGGGTCCGTCGCTTGATCGTGCCGCGGTACTGGCTGCGCGCCACGACTTCCTGGCCCGGATAGCAGCCCTTCTGGAAGTTCACGCCGCCCAGCAGTTCCAGGTTGAGCATCTGGGGCACGAACTGTTCCACCGTCCCCTGGCGGATCCAGGCCAGCCCGGCGGTCACGTCCAGGCCTTGCCATTCCTCGGGATCGATGACAGGCAGCGCCGGCGCCGGCGCGTCGGCGGGCTGCAACAGCAGGAAGCGCGGCGTCAGGCCGTCGTCGGGCAGGCGCGTGGCCAGCGCCTCGCGGCCGTCGGCCAGGGCGACGCGGCCCACGGACCAGACCGTCGCCGGGGCGGCGCCCGCTGCGGCCCCCGCCAGCCAGTCGCGCGCCTGCGCGCCGGACAAGCCCCACACGGCCCAGGCCGCGCTGTCGTCGCTCAGCTTGCACTTGGCGCGCAGCACGAACATCGACAGCCGCTTCACCGTCGCCGGCAGCACCTCGGCGGGCAGCGCCAGCAGCACGGTCTGGTCGTCGGGCTTGACCGCCAGCATCGTCGCCAGCAGGCGGCCCTTGGCCGAGCAGAAGCCCGCCAGCCGCGCCTGCGCGCCGGTCTGAAGGGCCAGGTCTTGCGTCAGCTGCGTGTGCAGGAACTTGGCGGCTTCCTCGCCCTGGGCGCGGATCACGCCCCAGTCGGCAAGCCGGACGGCGCCCAGCGCCGAGGACGGCACGGGCGGCGGAGCGTGGTGGAGGTCTTCGATCATGGGCCGATTATCATCAGCCCCCGCATTTCACGAAGGGCGTCGGGTCTTGTCACGCGCGAAAAACAGATCTCGCGGCACCGCGAGAAAAACGAAGAAGCAGTCGGGCCGGATCGGGCGCTGGCTGCTGTCCGTCCTGGTGGCGGGCGTGGTGCTGGTCGGCGGCGGCGCGGGCGCGCTCTGGTGGTGGCTGCAGGCGCCGCTGGCGCTGGAGAAGCCGGGCATCGAACTCTCCATCGAACCGGGCACGCCGCCGCAGCAGGTCGCGCAGGCCTGGGTCGCGGCCGGCGTGCAGACCGATCCGCGCTTCCTGTACGCGTGGTTCCGGTATTCGGGCCAGGCGAGGAAGATCCGCGCCGGCAGCTACGAGATCCATGCCGGCATCACGCCGCGCGAGCTGCTCGACAAGATGGTGCGCGGTGACCAGGTGCTGGAACAGCTGCGCCTGATCGAAGGCTGGAACTTCCGCCAGCTGCGCGCCGCGATCGCGGCCGCGCCGGCCTTGAAGCAGACCACCGCGACGATGACGGACGAGCAGATCATGGCGGCGATCGGCGCGCCCGGGCAGGCGCCCGAGGGGCGCTTCTTCCCGGACACCTACGCCTACAGCCTGGGCGTCAGCGACCTGACGGTGCTCAAGCGCGCCCATGCGCTGATGCAGAAACGGCTGGAGAGCGCCTGGGCCGGCCGCGGCGACGGCCTGCCGCTCAAGAGCGCGGACGAGGCGCTGATCCTGGCCTCCATCGTCGAGAAGGAAACCGGCGCCGCCGCGGATCGCGGCCTGGTCGCGGCGGTGTTCGTCAACCGGCTCAAGGCCGGCATGCCGCTGCAGACCGATCCGACGGTGATCTACGGCCTGGGGGCGGACTTCGACGGCAACCTGCGCAAGAGCCACCTGCAGACCGACACGCCGTTCAACACCTACACCCGCGGCGGCCTGCCGCCGACGCCGATCGCGATGCCGGGCCTGGCCGCGCTGCAGGCCACGCTGCATCCGACGCCGTCCAAGGCGCTGTACTTCGTATCGCGCGGGGACGGCACCAGCCAGTTCAGCGAGGACCTGGCCGCGCATAATCGCGCGGTCAACAAGTACCAGCGCGGCCGCTGAAGCGACCGCGCTTCGCTTTTTCCGCTTTTTTCCCATCCGGGTTCCGAGAGAGCACCACGCGTGAGCGGTCGTTTCATCACCTTCGAAGGCATCGACGGGGCGGGCAAGTCCACCCACATCGAGTCCGTCGCGCAGCACCTGCGCCAACGCGGCGCCGAACTGGTCCAGACCCGCGAGCCCGGCGGCACGCCGCTGGCCGAGTCGTTGCGGGGCCTGTTCCTGCACCAGGACATGGACGGGCTGACCGAGGCCTTGCTGGTCTTCGCCGCGCGGCGCGACCATGTGCAGCGCGTCATCGCGCCGGCGCTGGCGCTGGGCCAGACGGTGCTGTGCGACCGCTTCACCGACGCGAGCTTCGCCTACCAGGGCGGCGGCCGCGGCATGGACGTCCAGGTGCTGGCGACGCTGGAACAGTGGGTGCAGCAGGGGCGCCAGCCGGACCTGACCTTCTGGTTCGACGTGGACCCCGCCGTGGCGGCGCAGCGTCGGGCGCAGGCCCGCGACGCGGACCGGCTGGAGCAGCTGGATCTCGACTTCTTCGCCCGCGTGCGGGCCGGTTATCAGCGTCGCGCCGAGGCGGCACGGGGCCGCATCGTGCGCATCGATGCGGGCGACACCATTGCAGGCGTCGCGGACCAGATCCGCGCGGAACTGGAGCGCCGGGGATGGTGACCGATTCCTCCGTCACGGCCGACGGCGCCGCGGCCTTGGCCGAAGGCGGCCAGTTGCCGCTGCCCTGGCTGGCCGAGCCGCTGCATCAGGCGCTCACACAAGGCCGCAGCCATGCGCTGCTGCTGCAGGGGCCGGCCGGTGTCGGCCAGTTCGACCTGGCGCTGCTGCTGGCGCAGGCCTGGCTCTGCGAGGCACGCACCTCCACCGACCAGCCCGGCTGCGGCCGCTGCCCGAGCTGCCACCTGCTGCGCTCGCGCTCGCATCCCGACTTCCAGGTGCTGCTGCCCGAGGCCTTGCGCGAGCCCCTGGGCTTCGGCGCGATGGACGCCGAGGGGGACGGCGCCTCCTCGGCCAAGGCCAGCAAGACCAAGCCCAGCCGCGAGATCAAGATCGAGGCCGTCCGCCAGATGCTGTCCTTCGCGCAGGTCAGCGCGGCACGGGGCAAGGCCAAGGTGGTCGTCGTCTATCCCGCGGAGGCGCTGAACACCATCGCCGCCAATGCGCTGCTGAAGACGCTGGAGGAGCCGGCGGGGCTGCTGCGCTTCGTCCTGGCGAGCGCCGCGCCGCAGCAGTTGCTGCCGACGATCCGCAGCCGCTGCCAGCCGCTGCAGATGGCGCTGCCCGGCCGCGAGGCCGCGCTGGCCTGGCTGAGCGGGCAGGGCGTCGACCAGCCCGGCGTGCTGCTGGACGCCACCGGTGGCCGTCCGCAGGAGGCGCTGCAGTGGAGCGAGGAGGGCATCGCCGCCAGGACCTGGCTGGAGCTGCCGCGCCGCATCGCCAAGGGCGAGGCCGTGGCGCTGACCGACTGGCCGGTGCCGCGGGCGATCGCCGCGATGCAGCGCCTGGTGCACGACCTGATGCGCATCGCCCACGGCGCCGGGCCGGCCTACTTCCCGCGCGGTGCGCTGCCCAAGCTGCCGGCGGTGCGCGGCGCGCTGGACCAGTGGGCCCGGACGCTGCAGCAGGCGGCGCGGCACGCGGACCACCCGCTCAACGCCGGGCTGCTGATGGAGTCGCTGGTGGCCCAGGGGCAACAGGCGATGCGGCCGGCACGCTGATCAGCGCGGTAACCAAGTCTGACCCCGGGGCGCCGCGAGTAGACTTGGCGCCATGAGCGAACTCAGCCTGAAACCCATGAGCACCACGCCGCCCGCGTCCGCCCCCGTCCCGGCTCCCGCCGGCGGTGCCCGACCCAGCGTGATCCAGCTGGTGTTCAAGGAGAAGGGCGCCCTCTACGCGGCCTACATCCCGATCTTCTCGGAAGGCGGCGTCTTCGTGCCGACCACGCGCGACTACAAGCTGGGCGAGGACATCTACCTGCTGATGACACTGCCCGAGGATCCCAACCGCTATCCGGTCGCGGGCAAGGTCGCCTGGCTGACGCCGGCCAACGCGTCGGGCGGCCGCACGCAGGGCGTCGGCGTGCGCTTCCCCGGCGACGAGAAGACCCGCGTGATCAAGCTCAAGATCGAGGAACTGCTGGGCACGGCGATCTCCTCGGCCAAGCCGACGCAGACGATCTGATCCCCGCAGACCGGCGGCACCGTGGCCGTCCCGCCGCGGCGTCGGCGCCGCTTCAGCGCCCGGCCACGAGCCCGGCGGAGTTGTTCCCATGTACATCGATTCCCATTGCCACCTGAGCTTTCCCGAGCTCAAGTCCCAACTCCCCGACCTGCTCGCCGCGATGGACGCGGCCCAGGTGACGCAGGCCGTCTGCATCTGCACGACGATGGAGGAGTTCCCCGAGGTCCGTGCCATCGCGGACGCGCACCGGCAGCTGTTCGCGACCGTCGGCGTCCATCCGGACAGCGACGAGGTCCATGAGCCCAGCGTCGACGAACTGGTCGACGGCGCCGCGCATCCGAAGGTCGTCGCCATCGGCGAAACCGGACTGGACTACTACCGCCTCAACGGCCGGACCGTCGAGGAGATGGAGTGGCAGCGCGAGCGCTTCCGCCACCATATCCGCGCCGCGAAGCGCACCGGCAAGCCGTTGGTGATCCACACCCGCTCGGCCGCCGAGGACACGCTGCGACTGATGCGCGAGGAGGACGCCGGCCAGCCCGGCGGCGTCGTGCACTGCTTCACCGAGACCATGGACGTGGCGAAGGCGGCGCTGGACCTGGGCTTCCACATCTCGTTCTCCGGGATCGTGACCTTCAAGAACGCGGCGGACCTGCGGGAGGTCGCGAAGATCGTCCCCGCCGACCGGATCCTGATCGAGACCGACAGCCCCTATCTGGCGCCCGTGCCGTACCGCGGCAAGCTGAACCAGCCGGCCTATGTGCCGCACGTGGCCAAGCTGATCGCCGAGGTCCGCGGCGTGCCGGTGGAGACCTTGGCGGCGCAGTGCACGGCGAACACGCGGCGGCTGTTCCAGCTGCCGGAGGCCGCCTGAGATGGCGGCCGGTTCGCTCCGGAAGACGTCGAGCATGGGCGTGTCGTCCGCCGTGGGCGCTGCCCTGGTAGGCCTGATGCTGGCCGCGGCGCCGGGGGCGACGGTCCTGGCGCAGGGGCGCTTCGGATCGCCGTCGCAGGCGTCGTCGTCGTCGGACAGCTCGACGTCGCCCGAATTGCATGTCGCCGCCCGCAACGACCACGCCAGCACGGTGATGAAGCTGCTGCTGGAAGGAGTCGATCCCAACGTCCGCGACAAGCAGGGCAACACGGCCCTGCACGTGGCGATCCGCGAGGAGTCCGGCAAGGCCTTCGAAGCCCTGCTGAAGAGCCCCGGCACCGACGTCAGCGCGATCAACCAGGCTGGCGAGACGCCGCTGATGCTGGCGGCGCTCAAGGGCCAGCTGGCGTGGGCCAAGGAACTCGTGAAACGCGGCGCGCTGGTCAACGAGCCCGGCTGGTCGGCGCTGCATTACGCGGCCGCCGGACCGAACGAGCATCTCGTGCGCTGGCTGGTGGAGCAGGGCGCCGACATCGACGCCCGGTCGGACAACGGGACGACCCCGCTGATGATGGCGGCCGGCTACGGCGGCCTCAGCGGCGCCGAGGTGCTGATCGCCGCCGGCGCCGACGTCACGCTGAGCAACGACCACAAGATGACGGCCGCCGACTTCGCCCGCCGCGCCGGCCAGGACGAGATGGCCGACAGGCTCGACAAGCTGGCCCGGGCGCGGCATCCGTCACGCCCGCGCACGTCGCCGTGAGGCGGCTGCTGGCAACCCCCTAGGAATCCGTCTGACACGCGGTTTGGCCCGCCGCCCACTGTTGGCGGCGCGGGTCGGTCCCTACAGTTCATTCCATGCCGACACGGTGTCGGCGCCGCCCTCAGGCCCTCGCAAGCTGGCCCTCGGAATCAACTGAATCCCCCTGGAGACCGACATGCAGACCACGACCCAAGACTTCGCCGCCAACCCGTTCGCGATGCTGCTGGATCCCGAGCGCGTCGCCCACGAAGTGGCCGCCTCCGAGCGTCTGTCCCGTCTGCGCAGCCGCGTCTACCGCCCGCTGGACAAGCCGCTGATCGCGCATCGCGGCGCCGCCGACCAGGCCGCCTTCGACGAGGAAGTCGACGCCGCCGAACTCTCCGAAGCGGACCTGCTGCCGCTGGACGATGAGCCGTCCGACGGCATCGCGCTGAGCGCCTGATCCCTGCCGGGGCAAGGAATCGTCTGCCGACGCGTTGTCAGCCCTGTCTGACTTCCGCTTCCGACAGCCGACTACACCCGACGCCCCGCGATCTCCCTAGCATGACACTCAGCAAGGTCCATTTATCGTGTGACCAAGCCCCACAGCCCTCCTGGAGACTGTCATGCGCCGCCCCCGAGTCCTCGCCATCCACGTCGCCAACGCTTCGCGCGTTTCCGTCGAGAGCCGCTGGCGGCTGACGGCGATGGCCGGCTTGCCGGTCCTGGCGGTCGGCATGCTGCTGGGCCTGGGCGGCTGCGCCTCGATGGACGGCCGCACGGACGGCAACGTCCCCGGCGCCACGACCGGCGCCACCCCGGGTACGGCGCCCGCCGTCCTTGGCGGCAACCTCTGGTCGTCCCGGATGGAAGAGCGTCGCCAGGCGCTGGTCCAGGCAGGCGCCGGTGCGGGCATCAGTGTTGCCCGTACGCCGGACAACCAGCTCAAGCTGAGCGTGCCCGCCGATGTCTCCTTCGACATCGGCCGTTCCGAACTCAAGCCGGCGCTGCGCCCGGTGCTCGACGAGGTCAGCCGCAACCTGGACGACAGCGTCCGCGTGACCATCGTCGGCCACACCGACAGCTCGGCGGGTGACGCGGTCAACGGCCCGCTGTCGCTGGACCGCGCCGAGGCCGTGCGTGAGTACCTGGTCCATCACGGCGTCCGGCGCGGCCGGTTGCTGGTGGAGGGCCGTGGCGGACGACAGCCGGTGGCCAGCAACGCCACTGAGGCCGGGCGGGCCGCCAATCGTCGGATCGAGATTTTCCTGTCGCAACCCGCGTCCTAAGTTGTCTGCAAGAACGGGAGTTGAGTCATGAACGCCTTCTGCCCCCGAAATGTCCTTCGCGCGGCGCTGATGCCGGTGACCCTGTCGCTGGCCTCCGTCGTCCAGGCGGCACCCGCCGTCACCGCGACGCCGAGTTCGCTCGATGATCATGTCGAGCTGTCGGGCCGCAGCCTGTCGGAACGGACGCGCCAGCAAGCCTTGCGCGACACCTCGTCCGGCTCCCGCTACACGGTGACGCAGAGTGCCGCCGAGCCGTTGGCGACCGCCAACCAGTCCCCGGGCGCCGCCGGCTGGTATGGCCGTGCGCCGCAGGCCACGCAGACGATGTTGTGGGCCAGGCCCTTGTCCGGCAGCGGGCTCCGGCTGGGCGTCGGTGTGGAGCAGCGAGGCGCCGCGTTCGGCGGCGGGTTGTATGCGACGCCCTACCAGAACCTGCGCCCCGGCGCGGCCGGCGACGCCGGCGTGCTCGTCGGACTGGCGATGCCGACCGGGCCACGATCCCACGCCTTCGTGCAGACGCCACTGATCGACGCACAGCGCGCCCAGATCGATGATCTGAACGTGCCGGGACTCAACAACCGCGATCAGCGTCAGGTGCGCGTCGGCCTGGCGTTCAACAGCCGCAAGCCGTATGCGGACCTTCGCAAGGGCTTCAAGATGGAACTGAGCGGGCAGTCGTCGCTGACCTTCCGTCCGCGGGGCGGGCGCGTCGGCGTGACCTTCCAGAAGATCTGGTGAGACGGCCGCCTTCGCGCGCCTCGTCCACCCTCCACGAAAGCCGGCGCGAGCCGGCTTTTTCGTTGCGGCCTCGCTGCTGCTTCATTGAGGCCTTCGTCGGCGTCACCTTGATGCCGCGTGGTGCCAGTCGTCGACATCCGGTCTTCGGTCCCGCTGCGTGGGACCTTGGCGGGTCGGTAGGTCCTCTCCTACAGCGCATCGGTTGCGGCTCCGACGCTGGGTCGCGGTGCGGGACTGCCTCTGGCGGACGGGCCAGTCCCTAAAGTTCATTCCATCGCGGCACGGTGCCGCGCAGGAGAACCGAGATGCTGCACTACGCCGTCGTCTTTTTCGTCATTGCCTTGATCGCCGCGCTGTTCGGCTTCGGCGGCATCGCCGCCGGCGCCGCGAGCATCGCGAAGATCCTTTTCTTCGTCTTCGTGATCATGGCCGTCGTGACCTTCGTGATGAGCCTGCTTCGAAAGTGACGGTGCCGGATCCGACCGCCGCCGATTCACTGCCTCTCCCAACAACAAGCAAAGGATGACCATGAACAAGCACGCAACCACCGCACTGATCACCGCCGCCCTGAGCCTGTGCGCCGGCATGGCGCAAGCCGCCAACTTCTCGAAGTCGGTCTACGACGGCGCCAAGGACGACATCAAGAAGACCTACAAGGTCGACAAGGACGGCTGTGATCAGCTGTCGGGCAACGCCAAGGACATCTGCGTGAAGGAGGCCAAGGGCCGCGAGGACGTGGCGCTGGCCCAGCTCGAGTACAACTACAGCGGCAACGCCAAGGACGAGGCCAAGCTGATCGAGGCGCGTTATGAGGCCCGCTACGACGTGGCCAAGGAGCGCTGCGACGACCGCTCGGGCGAGGCCAAGGACGTGTGCCAGCGCGAAGCCAAGACCTCGTACGAGAAGGCCAAGGCCGAACTCAAGATGAACAAGAAGGTGGCCGCGGCCGTCGATGACGCGGAGGAAACCCGCGTGAAGGCGGACTACAAGCTGGCCGCCGAGAAGTGCAACACGCTGTCCGGCGATGCCAAGGACGTGTGCGTGAACTCGGCCAAGGCGCGTTACGCCCAGCGTTGATCGGCGGAGCAATTCCACCCCGGCGGGGGGCGCCGTCGACCCGAGGTCGTTCGCGCCTGACGTTGCACCGGCGGATCCGGGCCCAGAACTCGAACATTGCCCGGATCCCCCTGTCGACACCACTGCAACGGCGCCCCGAGGGGCGCCGTTTTCTTGGGGTCAGCCCGGGGCGGGGCAAGGTCAGGCGAGCCCGGCCTTGTCCAGTCCGAAGGCCTTGTCCTGCGAGCCGGGAATGCTCTGGAACGCGACGTTGAGGCGGTTCCAGGCGTTGATCGAGGACACCAGCCAGGTGAGGTCGGACAGTTCCTTCTCGTTGAACTGCTCGCGGACTTCGGCATAGACCGCGTCGGACACGCCGGACTCGGGGATGCGCGTGAGCGTCTCGGTCCAGAGCAGCGCGGCACGTTCGCGGCTGGAGAACAGCGGCGACTCGCGCCAGATCGCGACGTGGTGCAGGCGCAGCGGGCGCTCCCCGCCGATGACCGCCTGCTTGACGTGCATGTCCAGGCAGAAGGCGCAGCCGTTGAGCTGCGAGGCGCGGATCTCGACCAGATATTGCAGGGCGTGCTCGAGTCCGCCCTCCTTCAGGGCCATGGACAGCTCCACCAGCTTCTTGAAGGCGGCGGGCGACTGCTGCATGTAGTTCAGACGTTGGCTCATGGAAGTCTCCGTGTTGAGGAAGTGAAGGGTAGGTATCCACAAGACGGCGCAGCCGTCGCACTTGTGACATCGCTTTGCGCCCAAGCGCCGGTGTCGCCTCGCTAAACTGGCCGGCGCCCGCCCAAGAAGGCCTTGAACACCTCGTGCCGTGACCGCTCCAGCCTCCCCGTCTTCCCCTCCTCCGGCGCCGCGCCGGTCCCCAAGACCAGCGTCTTCCGTCATCCCGGCTTCACGGCGTTCCTGATCTGCCGCCTCGCGGCGGTATTCGCCGGGCAGATCCAGGCGGTGGTCGTCGCCTGGCAGGTGTACGACCTGACCCGCGAGCCGTTGGCGCTGGCGTATGTGGGCCTGGCGCAGTTCATCCCGATGCTGCTGCTCCTGCTGCCGGCCGGTGACCTGATCGACCGTTTCAGCCGCAAGCCGATCCTGGCGATCAGCTGGGCCGTGAGCGCGAGTTGCAGCCTGGCGCTGTGGTGGCTGTCCGGCCATGGCCACGCGGGCGTGACCGGGATCTATGCCGTGCTGGTGCTGTTCGGCTGCGCGCGGGCCTTCTCCGGTCCCGCGTTGCAGAGCCTGTTGCCGCAGATCGTCCCGCGCGAACAGCTGGCGCAGGCGATCGCCGCCAACAGCATGCTGCTGCGCGTGGCCAGCATCGGCGGTCCGTTCCTGGGCGGGATCCTGTACGGATTCGGTGGCTCCGGCCTGACCTATCTCGTCTGTCTGGCCTGTTTCGCGCTGGGCACCGCGCTGCTGGTCGGCGCCGTGCCGGTGCGCTTTGCCGCGCCGCCTTCGCCTGCGGGCGGCAACATCTGGCAGCGCTTCGGCGCCGGGATCCACTTCATCCGCTCGCGGCCCATCATCCTCGGCACGATCTCGCTGGACCTGTTCGCGGTGTTGCTGGGCGGCGTCGTCGCGCTGCTGCCGATCTACGCCCACGAAGTCCTGCATGCCGGCCCGGAAGGACTGGGCGCGCTGCGCAGCGCCATGGCCGTGGGCGAAGTCACCGCCGGTCTTTATCTCAGCCTGCGGCCGTTCAACCGGCATGTCGGGAAAGTGATGTTCGCGGCGGTGGCGGTGTTCGGCCTGGCCAACCTGGTGTTCTCGTTGTCGACCACCTTCTGGCTGTCCTTCGGGGCGCTGGCGATTGCCGGCGCGGCGGACATGGTCAGCGTCTACATCCGCGGCGCGCTGGTGCAGTTCTCCACCCCCGACGAAATGCGGGGCCGCGTCAACGCGGTAAACATGCTCTTCATCGGCTCGTCGAACGAGTTGGGGGAGTTCCGCGCCGGGAGCGCCGCGGCCGCGCTGGGCGCGGTGCCCGCGGCGGTGACGGGGGCCGTCTGCACGCTGGGCGTCGTGGCGGCCTGGGCGGCGCTGTTCAAGCCGCTGCGCACGGTCGACCGCTTCGAGGAAGCGACCCCGGCCGTCACGCGCTGACTGTCATCACGCCTACAAAGAAAAGCCGCGCCGACCCGGAGGGTGCGACGCGGCAACAGGGAGGATGCAGTGGAGGGGGTGGCAAACGCCAGGCCCGCCTTGAGCGCAGGCCTGGGGCCGGATGCCGTCAGGTCGTCAGTGGCTGTTGCGACCGCGCACGGCCGGCGGAAGGTAATCCTTGCCAACCATGGCGCGGGCGAACAGGTAGTTGTTGCGAGCGCGGGCGGGCAGGCTGTCCAGATCGACGTGACCTTGCGGATCGCACGGGAAAGACATCCCGCGGCCAGCGTCGAAGATGGATTCAAACCGGATCTCGAATTGCGACGCAGCGGCGTCGGCGGCGATCTGGAGGTTCATTTGGGTTCTCCTGCTGAGTGCCTTTGCTTTCACTATCGGCGCTGGGGCGTTCGCTTCCCATAAGCGCAGCACGGTGCGTGGTGTCGGTGCGCGGAGGTGGTCCGTGTCCGACGTCGTCCTACAGCATGTGGGCACAACGGAAGTGCGTCGGATGACGTTGACGGTGCGGTCGAAGTTCGCCCGGAACTTCACACAGTTTTGCAGTCCTGCACGGCACTGCGATGGCTGTGGGACAGCGCCTACAGCGCGTCGCGGTGGCCGCCGCTTCGCTGGCGCTCCGGTGACGACGACGATGCCTTCATCGCAACCTGATCCCGCTCCGGTTCGAGGTCACCATGGACGACAACATGCTCATGCTGATGACATTGGCCACGTGTACGGCTACCGCGTTGGCGGTGCGTATGTGGCAATGGCTCGACGAACTGCCGCGGGACGACTTCCAGGAGGACCTGCCATGAGCGCCCGACCACCCCTGCCGCCCGAGCATCCCGCCGACGCTTCCACGGTCGATCCTTCCGTCGAACGTCTGGCCAGTGAAGACCAGCCGCTGAGTCAGTCCGCCTTCATCTGCGGCGAAGTGACCTACCGGACCGGTGACGGTCCGATGATGGCCATCCGTCCCGGCGCCGTGCAGGTCGAAATCAACGAGCACGACGTGACGCTGGGCTGGGAGGAGGGCGACTCGCGCCTGAGTGCCCTCATGCCTCGCAGCGAGTACGCGCGCTTCATCGGCACCGGCGCGATCAAGCCGGTCGTGACGCACCGACCGGACGACGTCGCTGCGGGGGCCGGCGACGCAAGCGATGCGCCGAACGCATCGAACTCGCAGCCGGAACTGGACAAGGCGCAGGGCAAGCCCGGGCACTGAGTCGGGACGGCGTCACGCACGAGCGGGCGGCGCTGCGCAATGAAAAACGCCTCGGAGATTCCGAGGCGTTTTTGCGTGCGGCGAGGAGACGATCAGTCGCGATCGCCGCCGACGATGCCCAGCAACTGCAGCAGCGCGGTGAACACGTTGTACAGGTCCAGGTAGATGTTCAGCGTCGCGCTGATGTAGTTGGTCTCGCCGCCGTCGATGACGCGCTTGACGTCGACCAGCATGAAGGCCGAGAAGATGCCAAGCACGGCGACCAGCAGTGCCAGATGCACGCCGGTGGATTGCAGGAAGACGTTGGCGATGCCGGCGATCATCGCGATCACGGCGCCCACGAACAGGAACTTCTGCAGGCCCGAGAGGTCGCGCTTGACCACGGTCGCCAGCGACGCCATCGCGAAGAAGATCCCCGCGGTGCCGCCGAAGGCCGTCATGATCAGCGTGCCGCCGTTCTTGAAGCCCAGGATCGCGGCCAGCAGGCGCGACAGCATCAGGCCCATGAAGAACGTGAAGGCCAGCAGCGAGGCGACGCCGGCGGCGGAGTTCTTGGTCTTCTCGACCAGGAACATCAGGCCGAACGCGCCGACGAAGAACAGGATCATGCTCGCGCCGTTGCCCATGGCGGCGAGCAATCCGGTGCTCACGCCGATCCAGGCGCCGAGCACGGTCGGGATCAGCGAGAGCGCCAGCAGCGCGTAGGTGTTGCGCAGCACGCGCTGGCGGTCGGCGGACAGCGACGAGCCGAAGCCGCCGGGGTTGAGGTCGATGATGCGGTCGTTCATGTGCGTGCGCCCCATGAAGTGAGAGTTGCTGTCGATTGTAGGCATGGGTCTTAAGGCTTCGTTAAAGTGATCGTCTTTCCTTCAATGACCCCGACGAGGCCGCAGATGAAACAGAAGCCCTTCCTGACCCTGGACGACGTCAAGCGCATCGCCGCCGCCGCGGAAGCTGAAGCCGTCAAGAACAACTGGCCCGTGACCATCGCGATCGTCGACGACGGTGGTCATCTGCTGTGGCTGCAACGCCTGGACAACGCTGCCGCCACGTCGGCCGTGATCGCCCCCGCGAAGGCCAAGACGGCCGCGCTCGGACGCCGCGAATCCAAGGTCTATGAGGACATCGTCAACAACGGTCGCAACGCCTTCCTCAGCGTGCCGCTGGAAGGGATGCTCGAGGGCGGCGTGCCGGTGATCGTCGACGGCTTCTGCGTCGGCGCTGTCGGCGTCAGCGGCGTGAAGTCCAACGAGGACGCGCAGGTCGCCAAGGCCGGCATCGCCGCCCTGGGTTGAGTCACAAAGTGCTCAGTCCCCATCCGGGGTAGTCCTCGGTCCCAGACCGTGGAAGTGCTGGATGGTTCAGGGACGGGAGGCCTTGGGGTTTTGGCGCTTGCCGCCAAGGCCCCATGGCCTCGCGGCCAAGCGCTCAAAGGTCGCAGTCAAGGACCCCCAAAACGTGCGCCCCCGATGACCCGTTTGCGCAAATCTTCTCCGTGAATACCCGACGGGTTATACTCGTCAGGTTTACCCGCAACCTACCGCGTCCCGCACACTTCACCCCCGATCGCATCGGATCCCACACGGATCGACTCCCTCACAGGAGACCCGGTCGCACCCGCGCGCCAGCCGTCCATGGCGCGTGCCGGCGGCGAATCCAGGGCCCTGAAGCAGAGCCGGGCGCGCGCACAACAACGGAGTTTCCCGTGCTGCCCGATCTGCTTTCCGCTCCCCCGCGATTCTTGCCCTGGCAGACGGCACGGTCTTCAAGGGTTCCGCGCTCGGTGCCGCCGGCCGGACCGTTGGTGAGGTGGTGTTCAACACCGCGCTCACCGGCTACCAAGAAATCCTCACCGACCCCAGCTATTGCCGCCAGATCGTCACGCTGACGTATCCGCACATCGGCAACTATGGCGTCAATGACGAGGACGTCGAGGCGTCGAAGATCTTTGCCGCTGGCCTGATCATCAAGGAGGCGCCGGTCCTCGACTCGAACTTCCGCAAGGGCCGCACGCTGCGCCAGTACCTGAAGGACGAGGGCACCGTCGCCATCGCCGACCTGGACACGCGCCGCCTGACGCGCGTGCTGCGCGAGAAGGGCGCCCAGAATGGTTGCATCCTGGCGCTGGGCGCCGGCGAACAGATCACGCAGGCGCACATCGACGAAGCCGTCTCGCTGGCCAAGGGCGCGCCGAGCATGGCGGGCCTGGACCTGGCGAAGGTCGTCAGCCGCACTGAACGCGAAACCTGGACCGAGACCGAGTGGACGCTCGGCAAGGGCTACGGCGAGCAGACCGCCCCCGAAGTTCCACGTCGTCGCCTACGATTTCGGCGTCAAGAGCAACATCCTGCGCATGCTGGCCTCGCGCGGCTGCCGCATCACCGTGGTGCCGGCGCAGACGCCGGCCTCGGAGGTCTTCGACCTCGAGCCGGACGGCGTGTTCCTGTCCAACGGCCCCGGCGATCCGGAGCCTTGCGACTACGCGATCAAGGCCACCGCGCAGCTGATCGAGGCCGGCATCCCGACCTTCGGCATCTGCCTGGGCCACCAGATCATGGCGCTGGCCTCGGGCGCGAAGACCTTCAAGATGAAGTTCGGCCACCACGGCGCGAACCATCCGGTGAAGGACCTCGACAACGGCCGCGTCAGCATCACCAGCCAGAACCACGGTTTCGCGGTCGATCCCGACACGCTGCCGTCCAACCTGCGCGCGACGCACGTCAGCCTGTTCGACGGCACGCTCCAGGGCCTGGCCCGCACCGACAAGCCCGCGTTCTGCTTCCAGGGTCATCCGGAAGCGAGCCCCGGCCCGCACGACATTTCGTATCTGTTCGACCGCTTCATCGGTCTGATGTCCAAGGCCTGATGAAGAGGGAGACGACTCATGCCCAAGCGTTCTGATATCAAAAGCATCCTCATCATCGGCGCCGGCCCGATCATCATCGGTCAGGCCTGCGAGTTCGACTACTCGGGCGCCCAGGCCTGCAAGGCGTTGCGCGAGGAGGGCTACAAGGTCATCCTGGTGAACAGCAACCCGGCGACGATCATGACGGACCCGGACACCGCGGACGTCACCTACATCGAGCCGATCACCTGGCAGGTGGTCGAGAAGATCATCGCCAAGGAGCGCCCCGACGCGATCCTGCCGACGATGGGCGGCCAGACCGCGCTGAACTGCGCGCTCGACCTGCACAAGCACGGCGTGCTGGACAAGTACAAGGTCGAGATGATCGGTGCCAACGAGCATGCGATCGAGAAAGCCGAGGACCGTCTGAAATTCAAGGACGCGATGACCAAGATCGGGCTGGGGTCGGCCCGCTCGGGCATCGCGCATTCGCTGGAAGAGGCCTGGTCGGTGCAGAAGCGCATCCATGCCGAGATCGGCGGCGACGGCTTCCCGATGGTGATCCGTCCCAGCTTCACGCTGGGCGGCACCGGTGGCGGCATCGCCTACAACCCGGAGGAGTTCGAGGAGATCTGCAAGCGCGGCCTCGACCTCTCGCCGACGAACGAGCTGCTCATCGAGGAGTCGCTGATCGGCTGGAAGGAATACGAGATGGAAGTGGTCCGCGACAAGGCGGACAACTGCATCATCGTGTGCTCGATCGAGAACCTGGATCCGATGGGCATCCACACCGGTGACTCGATCACGGTGGCCCCGGCGCAGACGCTGACCGACAAGGAATACCAACTGCTGCGCAACGCCTCGATCGCGATCCTGCGCGAGATCGGCGTCGACACCGGCGGCTCCAACGTGCAGTTCTCGATCAACCCGGTCGACGGCCGCATGGTCGTGATCGAGATGAACCCGCGCGTGTCGCGCTCGTCGGCGCTGGCCTCGAAGGCCACGGGCTTCCCGATCGCCAAGATCGCCGCGAAGCTGGCCGTCGGCTACACGCTCGACGAGCTCAAGAACGACATCACCGGCGGCATCACGCCGGCCTCGTTCGAGCCGAGCATCGACTACGTCGTCACCAAGATCCCGCGTTTCGCCTTCGAGAAGTTCCCGATGGCCGACTCGCGTCTGACGACGCAGATGAAGTCGGTCGGCGAAGTGATGGCCATGGGCCGCAACTTCCAGGAATCGTTCCAGAAGGCGCTGCGCGGCCTGGAGACCGGCATCGACGGCCTGTCCGAGATCAGCACCGACCGCGAGGAGATCGTGCAGGAGATCGGTGAGCCCGGTCCGTCGCGCATCCTGTTCCTGGGCGACGCCTTCCGCATCGGCATGACGCTGGACGAGGTCTTCGAGGAAACGAAGATCGATCCGTGGTTCCTCGCCCAGATCGAGCAGTTGATCAAGATCGAGCTGTCGCTGGCCGGCCGCACGCTGGCTTCGCTGAGCGTCGACGAGCTGCGCCTGCTGAAGAAGAAGGGCTTCTCGGACAAGCGCCTGGCCAAGCTGCTGGGTACGAACCAGCACGAGGTGCGCAAGACGCGTCACGCGCTGAACGTGCGCCCGGTCTACAAGCGCGTCGACACCTGTGCCGCGGAGTTCGCGACGCAGACGGCCTACATGTACTCCACGTACGACGAGGAGTGCGAGGCCAACCCGACCGACAAGAAGAAGATCATGGTGCTGGGCGGCGGTCCGAACCGCATCGGCCAGGGCATCGAGTTCGACTACTGCTGCGTCCATGCGGCCCTCGCGATGCGCGAGGACGGCTACGAGACCATCATGGTCAACTGCAATCCGGAGACCGTCTCGACCGACTACGACACCTCGGACCGTCTGTACTTCGAGCCGGTGACGCTCGAGGACGTGCTGGAGATCGTGGCCAAGGAAAAGCCGGTCGGCGTGATCGTGCAGTACGGCGGCCAGACGCCGCTGAAGCTGGCGCTGGACCTCGAGGCCAACGGCGTGCCGATCATCGGCACCTCGCCGGACTCGATCGACATGGCCGAGGACCGCGAGCGCTTCCAGAAGCTGCTGCATGAGCTGGGCCTGAAGCAGCCGCCCAACCGCACGGCGCGCAACGAAGACCAGGCCGTCGCGCTGGCCAACGAGATCGGCTATCCGCTCGTCGTGCGCCCGAGCTACGTGCTGGGCGGCCGCGCGATGGAGATCGTCCACGGCGACAAGGACCTCGAGCGCTACATGCGCGAGGCCGTGCGCGTCAGCGAGAAGTCGCCGGTGCTGCTGGACCGCTTCCTCGAGGACGCAGTCGAGGTCGACGTCGACTGCATCTGCGACGGCACCGACACGATGATGGGCGGCATCATGGAGCACATTGAGGCGGCCGGCATCCACTCGGGCGACTCGGCCTGCTCGCTGCCGCCGTACACGCTGTCCAAGGAGCTGCAGGACGAGCTGCGCCGCCAGACCGCGGAGATGGCCAAGGCGTTGAAGGTCGTCGGCTTGATGAACGTGCAGTTCGCGATCCAGGGCGACGTGACCAAGGGCTTGTCCGAGAACACGGTCTACGTGCTCGAAGTGAACCCGCGCGCGTCCCGCACGGTGCCGTTCGTGTCCAAGGCGACCAGCCAGCCGCTGGCCAAGATCGCCGCGCGCTGCATGGCCGGTGTCAAGCTCAAGGACCAGAAGGCCGCCGGCGGCAAGCCGCCGGTCGAGATCCAGCCGCCGTACTTCAGCGTCAAGGAAGCCGTCTTCCCGTTCAACAAGTTCCCCGGCGTGGACCCGATCCTCAGCCCGGAAATGCGGTCGACCGGCGAAGTCATGGGCGCCGGCCGGACCTTCGGCGAAGCGATGCTGAAGAGCCAGCTGGGCGCGGGCTCGCGCCTGCCGCGCCAGGGCAACGTCCTGATCACCGTCAAGAACAACGACAAGGATCGTGCCGTCGCATTGGCGCGTGATCTGGCGGCGCTGGGCTTCGGCGTGGTGGCCACCAAGGGCACGGCGGCCGCGATCGAGGCGGCGGGCGTTCCGGTGCGCGTGGTCAACAAGGTCAAGGACGGCCGCCCGCACATCGTCGACATGATCAAGGGCGGGGACATCCAGCTGGTGTTCACGACCGTCGACGGACGCGCACGGCGATTGCCGACAGCCGCCACATCCGTCAGGCGGCGCTGGCCAACCGGGTGACCTATTACACGACGATGGCTGGCTGCGAGGCCGCCGTCGAAGGCATGAAGCACAAGGACGGCCTGCTGGTGCAATCGCTGCAGGAACTGCACGCCGAACTGCATTAAACTGCCTCATCCCATTCCGCCGCCGCTGCTCAGCGATCCTGAGCGGCAGCGGCGGTTTGTTTTGTTATTCAAGGTTCTAGAGACATGGCCACGACGATCCCACTGACCAAGCGCGGCGCTGAGAAGCTCAAGGAAGAACTGCATCGGCTGAAGACGGTCGAGCGGCATGCCGTGATCAACGCCATCTCGGAAGCCCGTGCGCAGGGCGACCTGTCGGAAAACGCCGAGTACGAAGCCGCCAAGGACAAGCAGGGCTTCATCGAAGGCCGCATCCTGGAGATCGAAGGCAAGCTGTCGTCGGCGCAGGTGATCGATCCGTCGTCGGTGAATGCCGGCGGCAAGGTGGTGTTCGGCACCACGGTCGACCTTGAAGAGGAAGAGTCCGGCAACGAGGTCACCTACCAGATCGTCGGCGACGACGAAGCCGACCTGAAGCAGGGCCTGATCTCGATCAGCTCCCCGATCGCGCGCGCACTGATCGGCAAGGAAGCCGGCGACGTCGCGGAAGTGGTGGCGCCCGGCGGCATCAAGCGCTACGAGATCGTCGACGTCCGCTACATCTGAAGCGCTGAGCCATGCTGCTGCGGATCCGCGCGCTGCTCGCCGCGCTGTGGGCCGGCGAACTGCTGACGGTCGCCTTGCTCGCGGCCCCGAACGCGTTCGCGACCCTCGAGCGGGCCGTGGCCGGCAAGTACGTCGCACGGCTGTTCGAGATGGATGCCCGAGTGGCGCTCGCCGCTGGCGTATTGCTGATCCTCATGGAGCGGCGACTGCACCGCGACGGCGCTGTCCGCGGGTCGGCGATGAGCCCGGATTTCTGGCTGCCCCTGGTGGCCATCGGATGCACCGCCGCCGGCTTCTATGCGTTGCAGCCGCTGATGGAGGCTGCGCGGCAAGGGCAGGGGAGCTGGACCTTCCTGCAGTTGCACGCGGTGTCGCTGGTTCTCTTCGGGGTGAGAACCCTCGCGGTCCTGGTGCTGGCCTGGCGGGTGAACGGGGCGACGTCCCGCTGAGCACTCAGACTCGAACGGCGAGGACAAAGAGAAAGACGGCCCGTGGGCCGTCTTGTCGTTGGCGCCCTGGCGCCGTCTCGGGCATCAGCCCTGGCTGGACTTCTTGACGCTGGTCTGGCGCGGTTTCTTGGCGCGCTTGACCTCACCGCCCTGGGTGACGCGCTGGTTGCCCAGGACGGTGACCTTCTTGATCTGCGGACGGTTGTTGCCGCTTTTCGAGAACTTCACGATCTTGACGACCTTGGGGGCCGAACGGGCGTCTTCCTTGGCGGCGGCCTTTTCCTTCTCGGGCATCGGGCGCCACAGGACGAGCAGCTTGCCGATGTGCTGGATGGGCGCGGCGTCGAGTTCCTCGGCCAGCGTGGCGAGGATGGCTTCGCGACCGTCGCGGTCGTCCGACATGACGCGCACCTTGATCAGGCCGTGGGCCTTCAGCGCGTTGTCGACCTCCTTGGTGACGGCGGCCGTCAGGCCATCGCCGCCTATCATCACCACGGGGTCGAGGTGATGAGCGTCGGCGCGTTTTTCCTTGCGCTGGGCAGGGGTCAATTGAATAGCAGGCATCTGCTTATTATCCGTGCAATGAAAGTCGATACCAAAAGCAAGAAGGTGAACAAGGCGTGGTTGAACAACCACGTCAACGATCCCTACGTCAAATTGGCCCAGAAAGAGGGCTACCGCTCGCGCGCGGCCTACAAGCTCAAGGAAATCGACGAGGAATTCCAGCTGATCCGCCCCGGGCAGGTGGTGGTCGATCTCGGCGCATCGCCAGGCGCGTGGAGTCAGTACCTGCGCCGCCGTTTCGCGCCCAAGGAGGCGGGCGCCGGCGGCGCCGCGGTGGGTGAGCTGAACGGCCGCATCATCGCGCTGGACCTCCTGGAGTGCGAGCCGATCGAAGGCGTGGAGTTCCTCCAGGGCGATTTCCGCGAGGACGAGGTCTTGGCCCAGCTCGAGGCGATGCTCGACGGAAAGAAGGTGGATCTTGTGGTCTCGGACATGGCGCCCAACCTGTCCGGCATCGAAAGCACCGACGCGGCGCGCATGGAGCATCTGATCGAACTGGCGCTGGACTTTTCCCAACAACACCTGAAGCCCGAAGGTGCGCTCGTTGCCAAGGTGTTCCACGGCAGCGGTTATGACCAGCTCGTGCATGCCTTCCGTGCGCAGTTCAAGCGGGTGAAGACCGCCAAGCCCAAGGCCTCCCGGGAAAGATCGGCCGAGAATTTCCTGGTCGGCATCGGATTGAAGAAGGTCTGAAACGGCTTGAAATGGGTGTGTGGACCCTGCCGAAAAGGCAGGAGACAAACGCCAGGATGAGCCGGAAAGCGGCTGGATGCGACTGAAAGCGCGATGAGGCGTCAAAGTCGGGGGCGCTTCGAGCGGTTGGTCGGCGTTGCCCGTGGCAATATCTATCGTCGTGTATGGGAATGCCAATCAGGTCTGGGGACTTGACTGGCCTAGAATCCGCCCCATATGCCGTGAAAGTCCGCTGCCCGAGGCTGTATCGGTGGGCGTGCGGTGATGGAATGACAAAGGAGTCGCGGTGAACAATCAGTGGTTCTCGAAGGTGGCTGTATGGATGGTGATCGCCTTGGTGCTGTTCACTGTCTTCAAGCAGTTCGATCGCAGCGCAACCCAGGGTACCCAGACCGTTTACTCGGAGTTCCTCGAAGAGGTCCGTGCCAAGCGCGTCAAGCAGGTCATCCTGCAGGAGACCCCCGCCGGCACCGAGATCCAGGCGACGACCAGTGACGGCAACAAGCTGCGCACGACCGCCCCGTTCATGGATCGCGGCCTGATCGGTGACCTGATCAACAACGGCGTCAAGTTCGACGCGAAGCCGCGGGAAGAGCCCTCGGTGCTGATGAACATCCTGCTCAGCTGGGGCCCGATGCTCCTGCTGATTGCCGTGTGGGTGTACTTCATGCGCCAGATGCAGGGCGGCGGCAAGGGGGGCGCGTTCAGCTTCGGCAAGTCGAAGGCGCGCATGCTCGACGAGGCCAACAACACCACGACCTTCGCCGACGTCGCCGGATGCGACGAGGCCAAGGAAGAGGTCAAGGAGCTGGTCGACTTCCTGAAGGACCCGCAGAAATTCCAGAAGCTCGGTGGCCGGATCCCGCGCGGCGTGCTGCTGGTCGGCCCTCCGGGGACCGGCAAGACGCTGCTGGCCAAGGCCATCGCCGGCGAGGCGAAGGTCCCGTTCTTCACGATCTCCGGTTCCGACTTCGTCGAGATGTTCGTCGGCGTGGGCGCGGCCCGTGTCCGCGACATGTTCGAGCAGGCCAAGAAGAGTGCGCCTTGCATCATCTTCGTCGATGAAATCGATGCGGTCGGTCGCCATCGCGGTGCCGGCCTGGGCGGCGGCAACGACGAGCGCGAGCAGACCCTCAACCAGATGCTGGTCGAGATGGACGGCTTCGACACCAACCTCGGCGTCATCGTGATGGCCGCGACCAACCGTCCGGACATCCTGGATCCGGCACTGCTGCGTCCAGGACGTTTCGACCGTCAGGTCTACGTGACGCTGCCCGATGTGCGCGGCCGCGAGCAGATCTTGAACGTGCACATGCGCAAGGTCCCGGTCGGCCAGGACGTGCGCGCTGACATCCTGGCGCGTGGCACCCCGGGCTTCTCCGGTGCCGATCTGGCCAACCTCGTCAACGAGGCTGCATTGTTCGCTGCCCGCCGCAATGGCCGCGTGGTCGACATGCAGGACTTCGAGAAGGCCAAGGACAAGATCATGATGGGCCCCGAGCGGAAGTCCATGGTCATGCCCGAGGAAGAGCGCAAGAACACCGCGTACCACGAAGCCGGCCATGCACTGGTGGCGCGCCTGCTGCCCAAGACGGATCCGGTGCACAAGGTGACGGTGATCCCGCGTGGTCGCGCGCTGGGCGTGACGATGCAGTTGCCCGAAGGCGACCGCTACAGCATGGACAAGGACCGCATGCTGTCGACGATCTCCGTGCTGTTCGGCGGCCGGATTGCTGAAGAAGTCTTCATGAACCAGATGACGACCGGCGCCAGCAACGACTTCGAACGCGCCACGGCCATCGCCCGCGACATGGTCACCCGCTACGGCATGACCGACGAGCTGGGCCCGATGGTCTACGCCGACAACGAAGGGGAAGTCTTCCTGGGCCGTTCGGTCACGAAGACGACCAACATGTCGGAAGAGACGATGCGCAAGGTCGATCAGGAGATCCGCAAGATCATCGACGAGCAGTACACGATTGCCCGCGACCTGATTGAAGGCAACAAGGACAAGATGCACGCGATGGCGACGGCGCTGCTCGAATGGGAAACCATCGACGCCGACCAGATCAACGACATCATGGAAGGCCGTCCGCCGCGTCCGCCGAAAGACTGGACGCCGCCGGCCAACAAGCCGGACAGCGGTGGTACCCCGGCGGTCACCACGGGCAGCGCTCCGGCAGCCGCCTGATCGACAGGGCGTCAGATGACCTGCAAGGGTCTCTGATTCCTGATGGATCCCCGAAGGGCCGGTCTCGCGACCGGCCCTTCTGCTTTTGCGATCTACCCCGACCTGAAGCACAGGCGCTTCCGGGCTTGCGTCATACTTGCCGTCTGGCGAGGCAGTCCCTGGCGCAATCGAGCGCGCGGCCGCGCCCTCGACACTCAGCCGTCCATGACTTCTCCCTCGATCTGGCAGACCACGCGCTTCGACCTCGATTTGGCAGAGCGGCCGTTGGTGATGGGCATCGTCAACGTGACGCCCGATTCCTTCTCGGACGGCGGGCAACATGCCGACGCGCTGAGCGCGATCAATTTCTGTGAGCGGCTGCTCGGCGAGGGCGTCGACATCCTCGATCTGGGCGGCGAATCGACGCGCCCGGGGGCGCCGCGACTCGATGCCGACGAGGAGTGGAAACGACTGGAGCCAGTGCTGCGTGCCGCGCTGAACTTCGGCGTCCCGGTGTCGGTCGACACCTGCAAGACCGAGGTGATGCGCCGTGCGCTGGACCTGGGCGTCGACATCATCAACGACGTGCAGGCCCTGCGCGACGAAGGCGCCGACAGGCTGCTGGCCGAGCACGGCAGCGCCGGCATATGTCTGATGCACATGCGGGGCCAGCCCGCAGGCATGCAGCAGCTGACCGAGTACGACGATGTTGTCCTCGAGGTGGCCGATTTCCTGCGCGAGCGGATGCGGCATCTGGTCGATATCGGCGTGGCGGCCGAACGGATCACGCTGGATCCGGGTTACGGCTTCGCCAAGACCGTGGATCAGAACCTTGAACTGCAGCGGCGTCAGCGCGAGTTGCTTGCGCTGGGACGACCACTGCTGATCGGCTGGTCGCGCAAGTCGACGCTCGGGGCCGTGACCGGCAAGGCCGTCGATGAACGCATGCCGGCCAGCGTCGGTGCGGCGCTGGCATCGGTGGCCCTGGGCGCGCGCGTGGTACGCGTGCACGACGTCGGGCCGACCGTCGACGCGCTCAAGGTCTGGCAAGCCTTCGGCGCATCGCAGGGCTGACCTCCGTCCAGGCAGGACCGTCGAGCGCTCCAGCGCTCCCCCGATCGGGTGCCCCAAGGTGGGCGAGCAGCGACCACCTCGGCATCGGCGACAATCCGCGGATTCAAGATCGAGAAGTCGCAGGAGATCGCCTCAATGAGCCGGAAGTATTTCGGAACCGACGGTATTCGCGGAACCGTGGGCCGCACCCCCATCACCCCTGACTTCATGTTGAGGCTGGGCCATGCGGTGGGTCGCGTGCTCAAGCGCAGTTATGCCAAGCCCAGCGTGCTGATCGGCAAGGACACCCGCATCTCCGGCTACATGCTCGAGTCCCGCGCTGGAAGCCGGCTTCGCGTCCGCTGGCGTCAACGTGCTGCTGACCGGCCCGCTGCCGACGCCCGGCGTCGCCTACCTCACCCGTGCGTTGCGCCAGCACCTGGGCGTGGTGATCTCGGCATCGCACAACCCGTTCGCGGACAACGGCATCAAGTTCTTCTCGTCCAAGGGCGAGAAGCTGCCTGACGCCTGGGAGCTGGACGTCGAGGCCGTGCTGGACGAGCCGCCGGTCTGGGTCGATTCCGCCAGCCTGGGGCGTGCCCGCCGCCTGGACGACGCACAAGGCCGCTACATCGAGTTCTGCAAGGCCAGCTTCAGCAGCGACCTCAGCCTGCGCGGCATGAAGCTGGTGATCGACGCGGCGCACGGCGCGGCTTACCAGGTGGCGCCGTCGGTGTTCCATGAGCTCGGGGCCGAGATCATCACGATCGGCAACAAGCCCGACGGCTACAACATCAACGACAAGGTGGGCGCCACGGCACCGCAGGCGCTGGTCGCCGCGGTCAAGGAGCACCAGGCCGATTACGGCATCGCGCTTGACGGCGATGCCGACCGCCTGCAGATGGTCGACGGCGAAGGGCGGCTCTACAACGGTGACGAGCTGCTCTATGTGATGGTCGCGGACCGCCTGGCTCGCGGTGAGCGGGTTCCCGGCGCGGTCGGCACGCTGATGACGAACATGGCGGTCGAACTGGCCTTGCGCCAGCGGGACGTCGAATTCGTCCGCGCCAAGGTCGGCGATCGCTACGTGCTGGAGGAACTGGCCGCCCGCGGCTGGCAACTGGGCGGGGAGGGCTCGGGTCATCTGCTGTCGCTGGATCGGCACACGACCGGCGACGGCATCGTGAGCAGCCTGCTGGTCCTCGAAGCGGTCTGCCGCAGTGGCCGCCGCCTGGCGGACCTGCTGGACGGTGTGACGCTGTTCCCGCAGACGCTGATCAATGTCCGCCTGCAGGCGGACCACCAGGACTGGAAGAGCAACCCTGCGCTGGCCCGCGTCGAAGCCGAAGTCACGGCCGAGCTGGGCGACCGGGGGCGGGTCTTGATCCGCAAGTCGGGCACCGAACCGCTGCTGCGGGTCATGGTCGAGGCCAGCGACGCCGACCTGGCGCAGCGCTGTGCCGAACGCCTGGCGGACGCCATCCGCGGCGGCTGACCCCTCCACCTCCAGCAAAAAGAAGGGCCGCCGGCGCGGGAGCGTCGGCGGCCCAATTTGCATTGGTCGGGTCGCGTCGAGCGCGACTTCTTCGGGAGCGGGGCGGGCAGATCCTTTCGCCTCATCCCCGTCGCCGTGGCGCCGTCATGAGGTCCGGAGGGTTTTCCCGCACGTCCCGAAGGCTAGAGATCGAAGATGACAGCGGGGTGAATCGAATATGACAATGATCGATCGACGACCGCCGAAGTGCCGTTTCTCCTCTGGGCGCTGTACGTAACGACATTTTTCCGGATCCTGGGTGGCGTCACGGATGTGTCACATTGAGGTCATAGCATCCGCTCCGTTCGCCAACCAACCCAAGCGATAGGACTGAATGATCATGAATCAACTGCGTGCTGGCCTGCTGTTCGCCGCGTGCGCCGCGATGTTCTCCGCGGCCCATGCTCAAGAGGTGACCGGTGCGGGTGCTTCGTTCCCGGCCCCCGTGTACGCGAAGTGGGCTGATGCCTACAACAAGGCCACCGGCGTCCGCATCAACTATCAATCGGTCGGTTCCGGCGCCGGCATCAAGCAGATCCAGGCCAAGACCGTCGACTTCGGCGCGTCCGACGCCCCCCTGAAGGACGACCAACTGGCCAAGGACGGCCTGGTCCAGTTCCCCACCGTGATCGGCGGCGTGGTGCCGGTGATCAACGTCAAGGGCATCGCCGCGGGCCAGCTCAAGCTGGACGGCAAGGTCCTGGGCGACATCTACCTGGGCAAGGTCACGAAGTGGAATGACCCGGCCATCGCCGCCCTGAACTCGGGCGTCGCGCTGCCGGACGCCGCCATCGCCGTGGTCCGCCGCGCCGACGGTTCGGGCACCAGCTTCCTGTTCACGAACTACCTGTCCAAGGTCAACGCCGATTGGAAGGACAAGGTCGGTGAAGGCACGGCCGTGAACTGGCCCACCGGCGCGGGCGGCAAGGGCAACGAAGGCGTGTCGGCCTTCGTGACGCGCCTGCCGAACTCGATCGGCTACGTCGAATACGCCTACGCCAAGCAGAACAAGATGACCTACGTGCTGCTGAAGAACGCCAGCGGCGCCTTCGTCAGCCCGAGCGACGACGCCTTCAAGGCGGCCGCGGCCGGTGCCAAGTGGGAGCAGTCGTTCTACCAGGTGCTGACCGAGCAGGCCGGCAAGGACAGCTGGCCCATCACCGGCGCCACCTTCATCCTGATGCACGCCGCCCAGGACAAGCCGGCCCAGGCCGCCGCGTCGCTGAAGTTCTTCGACTGGGCCTACACCCAGGGCGACAAGATCGCCGACGAACTGGATTACGTCCCCCTGCCGGCGGCCGTGAAGGACCTGGTCCGCAAGCAATGGACCGGCCAGGTGAAGGACACCGCCGGCAAGGCGGTCAGCTTCAAGTGATCGTCGTCTGACGAAGCAGCCCGGTGCTCCTGTTGCGGGACACCGGGCTTTCGTTCAAGACGAGTTGAGGCGCGAAGGTGCAAGGGCGCCAGAAGAAGATCTCGACAGAGACATCGTGACGGACGCGTCGGACCGGCCGGAGGAGGCGGGCGGCGCGCCAGATTCCAAACATTTCAGCGGAGGCCCCGTGGCCGCAATACTTCCAGCCAATTCCCTCGATCGAGGCCAGGAGCGCGCCAAGCCGGACGGACGTCCGCCGCAGCGCCGCCGCGTCGCTCCCTGGGCCGACACCGTGTTCTCGCTGCTGACGCATGCCGCGGCCTGGGTCACGCTGGCGCTGCTGGTCGGCATCATCGGCTCGCTGCTGGTGGGCGCCGCGCCCGCGATCAAGCAGTTCGGCCTGGGCTTCCTCGTGTCCACGGACTGGGATCCGGTGCAGGAGAAGTTCGGCGGACTCGTGATGATCTACGGCACGCTGATGACCTCGTTCATCGCGCTGCTGATCGCCGTCCCGGTCAGCTTCGGCATCGCGCTGTTCCTGACGGAACTGGCCCCGGGCTGGCTGCGCCGCCCGCTGGGCATCGCGATCGAGCTGCTGGCCGCCGTGCCGTCCATCGTCTACGGCATGTGGGGCCTGTTCGTGTTCGGCCCGCTGCTGGCCACCTACGTCCAGGCGCCGCTGCAGAGCCTGCTCGGCGGCGTGCCGGTCCTGGGCGGACTGGTCTCGGGCCCGCCGGTGGGTCTGGGCATCCTCTCGGCCGGCATCATCCTGGCCATCATGATCATCCCGTTCATCGCCTCGGTGATGCGTGACGTCTTCGAGGTCACCCCCGCGATGCTCAAGGAGTCCGCCTATGGCCTGGGCTCCACCACCTGGGAGGTGGTCTGGAAAGTCGTGCTGCCGTACACCAAGACCGGTGTGATCGGCGGCATCATGCTGGGCCTGGGTCGCGCGCTGGGCGAGACCATGGCGGTCACCTTCGTGATCGGCAACATGAACCAGCTGAGCTCGCTGTCGCTGTTCGAGGCCGCCAACACGATCACCTCGGTGCTGGCCAACGAATTCGGCGAATCCGGTCCCGGCAGCCTGCATCAGGCCTCGCTGCTGTACCTGGCCCTGGTCCTGTTCTTCATCACCTTCGTGGTGCTGGCGTTCTCCAAGGTCCTGCTCAACAAGCTCAAGAAGAACGAAGGAGCCCGCACATGAGCGCCACCACCGCCGACCGCATGGCGATGTACCACAAGCGCCGCCGGGTCAACATCATCGCGCTGACGCTGTCGCTCGCGGCGATGTCGATGGGCCTGGTCTGGCTGATCTGGATCCTCTTCGAAACCATCACGCAGGGCATCGGCGGCCTGAACTGGGCCACCTTCACCCAGATGACGCCGCCGCCGAACACCGACGACGGCGGCCTGGCCAACGCGATCTTCGGATCCGCGCTGATGGTGGCCCTGGCCACCCTCGTGGGCACGCCCATCGGGGTGCTGGCGGGGGTCTACCTGGCCGAGTACGGCCAGAAGACCTGGCTGGGCAGCTGCGTGCGCTTCATCAACGACATCCTGCTGTCGGCCCCGTCGATCGTGATCGGCCTGTTCGTGTACAGCCTGATCGTGCTGCGGTTCAAGGGCTTCTCGGGCTGGGCCGGCGTGATGGCGCTGGCGCTGATCGTGATCCCGGTGGTGATCCGCACAACGGAGAACATGCTGAACCTGGTGCCGAGCGCGTTGCGCGAGGCCGCCTATGCGCTCGGCACGCCGAAGTGGAAGGTCATCATGACGGTGACGCTGAAGGCCGCCCGCGCCGGTGTCCTGACCGGCGTGCTGCTGGCCCTGGCCCGCGTCTCCGGCGAGACCGCGCCGCTGCTGCTGACGGCGTTCAACAACCGCTTCTGGTCGACCAACCTGTCGGGTCCGATGGCCAACCTGCCGAAGGTGATCTTCGACTTCGCCATGAGCCCGTACCAGAACTGGCAGAAACTGGCCTGGGCGGCGGTGTTCATCATCACCATCGGCGTGCTGCTCCTGAACATCCTCGCGCGCTTCGCCTTCAAGCAGAAGCATTGATCCGAACCCGGTCCACGAATCCAACGAATCGAGAAACAACATGGACGTCAAAGTCGACATGCCGGTGACCGAGAAGGCGAAGCTCTCGGTGAAGAACCTGAACTTCTACTACGGCAGCTTCCACGCGCTGAAGAACATCAACCTGGACATCCCCGAGAACAAGGTGACCGCGTTCATCGGCCCGTCGGGCTGCGGCAAGTCCACGCTGCTGCGCACGCTGAACCGGATGTTCCAGCTCTATCCGGAACAGCGCGCCGAAGGCCAGATCCTGCTGGACGGCGAGGACATCCTCACCAGCAAGGAAGACGTGTCGCTGATCCGCGCCAAGGTCGGCATGGTGTTCCAGAAGCCGACGCCGTTCCCGATGTCGATCTACGACAACATCGCCTTCGGCGTGCGGCTGTTCGAGACGCTGTCGCGCGTCGAGATGGACGAGCGCGTCGAATGGGCGCTGAAGAAGGCCGCGCTGTGGAACGAGGTCAAGGACAAGCTGAACCAGAGCGGTTCCGGCCTGTCGGGCGGCCAGCAGCAGCGCCTGTGCATCGCGCGCGGCATCGCGATCAAGCCGGAAGTCCTGCTGCTGGACGAGCCGTGCTCGGCGCTGGACCCGATCTCGACCGGCAAGATCGAGGAGCTGATCCACGAGCTCAAGCACGACTACACGGTCGCGATCGTGACCCACAACATGCAGCAGGCGGCGCGCTGCTCGGACTACACGGCCTACATGTACCTGGGCGACCTGATCGAATTCGGACCGACCGCGGAGCTCTTCATGAAGCCCAAGCGCAAGGACACCGAAGACTACATCACGGGTCGTTTCGGCTGATCAACAGGGAGCACACACCATGACCGACAAGCATCTCTCTACCCAATTCGACGCCGAGCTGAGCGGCATCTCCACGCGCGTCCTCGAGATGGGCGGCCTGGTCGAATCGCAGGTGGCGCAGGCCGTCGAGGCGCTGGGCAGCTTCAGCGGCGACATCGCCAGCCACGTGCTCAAGCAGGAAGAGATCGTCAACACGATGGAGATCGAGATCGATCGCGACCTGTCGACGATCATCGCCCGCCGCCAGCCGACCGCGCGCGACCTGCGCCTGCTGATCGCCGTGTCCAAGACGATCGCCAACCTCGAGCGCGTCGGCGACGAGGCGGCCCGCATCGCCCGCACCGTGCAGCGCCTGATCAACACCGGCGTGTCGAGCCGGCTGCGCCTGCCGATGTCGGACCTCTCGTACGAGGCGGAGCTGGCCACCGCGCAGCTGCGCAAGGCGCTGGACGCGTTCGCGCGCCTGGACGTCGATCGCGCGCTGGAAGTGCTGAAGGCCGACGACCAGATCGACAAGGAGTTCGACGGCCTGATGCGCAAGCTCATCACCTACATGATGGAAGACCCGCGCACCATCTCGTCGTCGATCGACCTGGTGTTCGTCGCCAAGGCGATCGAGCGCGTCGGCGATCACGCCAAGAACCTGGCCGAAGTCATCATCTACGTGGTCAAGGGCACCGACGTCCGCCACAACTCGCCGGACGCCGTCGAGAACATGGTGCGCTGAGCACCGACAAGCGATCACCCGTCCGGCCCGCCCGCTACGGGCACGCCGGCGGGACCCAATAAGAGGAGTTACCCCGCATGAGTCGCATCCTGGTCGTCGAGGACGAATCCGCCATCGCCGAGCTGATCTCCATCAACCTGCGCCACGCCGGTTACGAGGTCACATTGGCCGGCAATGCCGAACAGGCCCAGCTGGAAGTGGACCGCGTGCTGCCCGATCTGGTCGTGCTCGACTGGATGCTGCCGGGCCAGACGGGCCTGGCGCTGGCGCGTCAATGGCGCGGCGCCACCCGCACCCGCGAGCTGCCCATCATTCTGCTGACGGCGCGCGCGGAAGAGGTCGACAAGGTGTCGGGCCTGGACGCCGGCGCGGACGACTACCTGACCAAGCCGTTCTCGACGAACGAACTGCTGGCGCGCATCCGCGCGGTGCTGCGCCGCAAGGCGCCCGAAGCGCTGGACACGGCCGTCGAGGTCGGCGGTCTGGTGCTCGATCCCGGCACGCGCCGCGTCAGCCGCGAAGGCGTCGAGGTGAAGCTCGGTCCGACCGAGTTCCGCCTGCTGCACTTCTTCATGACGCATCCGGAGCGCGTGCACAGCCGCTCGCAGCTGCTGGACCGTGTCTGGGGCGACCATGTGTTCATCGAGGAACGCACCGTGGACGTCCACGTCAAGCGCCTGCGCGAGGCGCTCGAGAAGGTCAGTTGCGCGCGCATGATCGAAACGGTCCGTGGCGCCGGCTACCGGCTGACCCAGCAGAGCAGCAGCGCCCTGTCGGCCTGAGGGCGCATCCATGGCATGGATGTTCTCTCGCGTCCTGATGCTGGTGCTGGGCACCAGCGTCGCGGGCGGCCTGGGGTACTGGTTGGGCGAGTGGACAGGGATGCCGCATCTGGCCGCGGCGCTGGCCGCGGCGACGGCCGTCATCCTGATGGCGGTCTGGGACGCGGCCCGGGCGCACCGGCTCGTGCACTGGCTGCGCGGCGATCAGGACGACGATGCGCCGCGCCTCGGCGGCCTGTGGGGCGAGATGGCCTACCGCGTCGAGCGCGGCCTGCGCGACCGCGAGCGCCGTTATGAGCGCGAACGCCAGCAGCTCGAGCAGTTCCTGCTCGCGATCGAGGCTTCGCCCAACGGCGTGATCCTGCTCGATGGGCAGGACCACATCCAGTGGTGCAACGTCGTGGCGGGCGATCATTTCTCGCTGGATCCGCAACGCGACAAGCTGCAGCGCATCACCAACCTGGTCCGTTATCCGGCCTTCGTGTCCTATCTGCAGAACGGCAACTTCCAGCAGCCGCTGACACTGACCAACACCCGCGCGAAGTCGACGCTGCAGGTGCTGGTCCGCGATTACGGCGTCGGCGGGGAGTCGCGCAAACTGGTCCTGTCGCTGGACGTCACCGACCGCGAACGCAATGAAGCGATGCGGCGCGATTTCGTCGCGAATGTCTCGCATGAGATCCGCACGCCGCTGACGGTGCTGGCGGGCTTCATCGAGACGATGGCCAGCCTGCAGTTGACCGAGGCCGAGCGTAGGCGGGTGCTGCATCTGATGCAGCAGCAGACGACGCGGATGCAGACGCTGGTCGGCGACCTGCTGACGCTGGCGCAACTCGAGGGCAGTCCGCGGCCGGGCGCGGATCACTGGATCTCGCTGGATCCGCTGTTGCAGCGCGTCGGCGCGGACGCGCAGGCGCTGTCGAACGGGCGGCATGAGCTCGTCTGCGAACGTCATACGGGCGTCGAGCTCGCGGGCGTCGAAACGGAAATCCTCAGCGCGATCGCGAACCTGGTGAGCAACGCGGTGCGCTACACCCCCGAGGGGGGGCGCATCGAACTGCAGTGGCGATGGCTGCCGGACAACGGCGGCGAGATCTCGGTCATCGACAACGGACCCGGCATCGCGCGCGAGCACTTGCCGCGACTGACCGAGCGCTTCTATCGCGTCGATGGGAGCCGCTCGCGGGACACCGGCGGCACCGGTCTGGGACTGTCGATCGTCAAGCACGTCGTGCAGCGCCATGGCGGTGAGCTGCGCATCGAGAGCGAGCCCGGGAAGGGCTCCAGGTTCAGGTTGCTGTTCCCGGCGGCGCGTGTGCGTCTCGTCGATGCGTCGGCCATGGGCGATGAAGCGGCGCCGGCCGCACTGGCGGGGGGCGACGATCTCTGAGGTCGCCTTTGAGCGTCCACGAAAGAATGGCTCCGCTCGGAGCCATTCTGCTTTCGGGAGGTCGGCGCGCTTGGCCGCGGATGCATGGGGCCCGGACGGCAAGCGTCCAAACCCCATGCATCCCCGTCCCCGAACCACCGAGGACTTTCACGGTCTGGGACCGAGGGATGGCTCGATGTTGGATCGAGGACTGCGCGGGAGGGGCGCTGATCAGCGATCCTTCTGCATGACCAGGTAGGTGCCGAAACGGTCGGTCGGGCGGCGGACCACGCCGAGTACGCGCCAGCCGCTTGGCGGCATCGGGGTGCTCTCCGCCTGCACGGTGATCGCAAGGGGGCAGGTCGTGCGGTCGAGGCCCTGTGTCGCGTCGACCTTCCAGTGGCCTTGGAACTCCAGGGCCGCCAAGGCATGGGTCGGGAGGCCGGGGGCGGCGATGCACTCGACGTTCGCCGGCACATGCGCGGCGATGCGGTCGATCAGCGGCTTGTTGCTGCGCGCGTAGTTCAGCGTGTGCAGTCCCAGTGTCATCGCCAGCAGCCAGGCCAGCGCCACGCCGCCAGCCGGCAGCGCGAGGCTCTTCCAGAGCGCGTGACGGTGCCGCGCAGTGCGCCAGCGCACCAGCCACAGCCAAGCCAGCGTGCCCAGCACGGCCACCACGAAGGTGAGCAGGCTGAACTGCGGCTCGTAGCCCTGCGCCAGCTTGCGGACGTTGGCAAGGAGCTTCGCCGGCCAGCCGATCTGCAGGGCCATGTAGTACAGCCACAGGAAGATGGCGCCGACGGTGAAGAAGAAGACCGAGAACCAGTCGAGGAGGGCACTCGCGCTGCGCTGGAAGGTCGGCAGCGCGAAGCTGGCCAGCACCGCGAGCGGCGGCAGTGCGAGCAGCATCGCGCGGTCGTCGGCCCCCATCAGCAGGCTGGTCAGCAAGGGCACCAGCGAGGCCAGCAGCGGCACCGACAGGTGGCGGCGCATGAGGTGGGCGCGCCAGCGCCACAGCGACCAGGCCGCCAGCGGCCAGGCCGGCCAGCAGAACCAGCCCAGGAGCCGCAACCAGTCCAGCACGCTGCGTTCGCTGGCCTTCACGCGCCAGGCCCAGCCGTGCATCGGCCATGCGACCAGCGCGGCCAGCACCATCGCGGCGAGGATCCAGGGCAGGAACTTGCGGGCGTCCTCGTAGGTGGAACGGAAGCACAGCCACAGGGCGCCGACGGCCAGCGCCAGCGCGACGACGGGCGCGCCGCTGGTGGCGAGCACCGGCAGCGCCACGAGCATCGCCGTGCGGGCCTTCCAGGCCCGGAAGGGCAGCGCCGCAAGGCTGTAGACGAACAGCGTGATGCCGAGCAGCTGGAGGATCTCCGGCGTGATCTCGTGCCCCAGGCGCAGCAGTCCCAGGCTGGCGATCAGCGCGAGCAGGCAGCCGTCGGCCATGGCGCGGGCGTAGTCGACCGCGTGGGCCTCGCCGCCGAAGGCGAAGGCCACCGGTTGCGCGGCCTCGGTGCGCGCCAGGTGCAGGCAGCTGTACCAGGCCAGCGCCAGCACGGCGGCCAGCATCAGTCCGAAGGGGATGCGCGCCGCGACGGAGGGGATCGAGGAAGGGCAGCAACTTGACGCCGAGCGCGCCGACCCAGTACGGCAGGAGGCCGCCATCCGCGGGCAGGCCGGCGATCGCGGGCTGCAGCCACGGGGCGTGGCCTTGCGCGATGCTGGCGATGAAGCCGAAGGCGGTGAGGTCGGCATTGCGCCAGGGATCGCGGCCGAACAGGCCGGGCAGCACGTAGGCGGCGCACAGCAGCAGCAGGGCCCAGCGCGGGATCGGGTGCGTGCTGCGCTCGGCCACGACGGCCGGGGTGGGCAGATTCATGCGCGTCTGTCTCGTTGTCGTTGTGGATGCCGGTGCGCATCATGCCGCAGCTTCGCCGGGCTCAGGACGAGTCTCCTGACACCCTGCGGTAAAGGCGGGCGAAGCCATGTCCCGGGACGCGACGACGTATCGCGCCCCTCAGTCCGGCATGGCGGAGGCGGGCTCCGGAGCGGCCATGAAAAAAGGCAGCCGGTGGGGCTGCCTTTTTGCGGTGACCGGATCAGATCCGGTCGGGGAGGGCCGCTCAGGCCTTCTGCGCAGGTTCGCAAACTTGTTGCGGAACTTCTCGACGCGACCGCCCAGGCTGTCGACGCTCTTCTGGGTGCCCGTGTAGAACGGGTGGGATTCGCTGGAGGTTTCCAGCTTGACCAGCGGCAGTTCGCGGCCGTCGTCCAGCTTGATCGATTCCTTCGTCTGCACCGTCGAGCGGATCACGAACTGGGAACCATTGGACTGGTCCAGGAAGACCACGTCGCGATAGTTGGGGTGAATGCCTTCTTTGGCCATTTGAAAATCCTCGCTGCAGTGCCGCCAGCCACACTGCCCCTTGCAGCGCACTTGTCGACAGCGGAAAAACGCGGAGTATAGCTGAAATGAGAGAAGCCGCCCAGGGGCGGCTTCCGTGAAGTCCGGAGACCGGGCTGAATCAGCCCCCGCGTCTCATCATGTCGAAGAAATCGTGGTTGTTCTTCGAGGACTTCATCTTGTCGAGGATGAACTCCATCGCCTCGATCTCGTCCATCGGATACAGCAGCTTGCGCAGGATCCAGGCCTTCTGGAGGATCTCGGGCTTGAGCAGCAGCTCCTCGCGGCGGGTGCCCGACTTGTTCAGCAGGATCGACGGATAGACGCGCTTCTCGGCCATGCGACGGTCCAGATGGATTTCGCAATTGCCGGTGCCCTTGAACTCTTCGTAGATCACCTCGTCCATCTTGGAGCCGGTGTCCACCAGCGCGGTGCCGATGATGGTCAGCGAGCCGCCTTCCTCGATGTTGCGCGCGGCGCCGAAGAAGCGCTTGGGGCGCTGCAGCGCGTTCGCGTCCACCCCACCGGTCAGCACCTTGCCGGAGCTGGGCAGCACGTTGTTGTAGGCGCGGGCCAGGCGGGTGATCGAGTCCAGCAGGATGATCACGTCCTTGCGCAGTTCCACCAGGCGCTTGGCGCGCTCGATGACCATTTCCGCGACCTGCACGTGGCGCGCGGCCGGTTCGTCGAAGGTGGAGCTGATGACCTCGCCGCGCACGGTGCGCTGCATCTCGGTCACTTCCTCGGGGCGTTCGTCCACCAGCAGCACCATCAGGTGGGCGTCGGGATAGTTGGCCGCGATCGAGTGCGCCAGATGCTGCATCATCATCGTCTTGCCCGACTTGGGCGGGGCGACGAGCAGCGCGCGCTGGCCTTTGCCCAGCGGGGCGATCAGGTCGATGATCCGGCTGGTGATGTTGTCGTCGCCGCGGATGTCGCGTTCGAGCTTGAACTGCTCCTTCGGGAAGAGCGGCGTCAAGTTCTCGAACATGATCTTGTGCTTGGACTCCTCCGGCGTCAGGCCGTTGACGCGGTCCACCTTGACCAGCGCGAAGTAGCGCTCGCCGTCCTTGGGCACGCGCACTTCGCCTTCGACCATGTCGCCGGTGTGCAGGTTGAAGCGGCGGATCTGGCTGGGCGACAGGTAGATGTCGTCCGTCGAGGCCATGTAGCTGGCCTCGGGCGAGCGCAGGAAGCCGAAGCCGTCTGGAAGGACTTCCAGCACGCCGTCGCCGAACACCTGCTCGCCGGCCTTGGCGCGCTTTTTCATGATCGCGAACATCAGCTCCTGCTTGCGCAGGCGGGCGACGTTGTCGATCTCCAGCTCTTCGCCCATCTGGATCAGGGCGGAGACGTGAAGCGCCTTCAGTTCAGAAAGATGCATGGGGGGTTTGACCCGGTCTGTCGTCCAGGGCCTGCCAAGGCCAGAGACACAAACAACGGCGAGCCCAAGGGACGCGCATCCGCGTTGCGGCGGACTTGAGGAAAGCGTGGAGACTTGGGCGCCGAGTCCACGCGCTCACCCGGAAGATCGACGGCGTCCGGAAGACGCCGTTGGGCCCGGGAGGGCGTGGTGGCAAGTTGTTCGCCAGGACCGCTTGGGCCCCGACGAATGGAATCATTATAGGTTGGCGTCGAGGAAGGACGTCAACTGGGCCTTGGACAACGCGCCGACCTTGGTCGCGGCGAGCTGGCCGCCCTTGAACAGCATCAGGGTCGGGATGCCGCGGATGCCGAACTTGGCGGGCACTTCGCGGTTGTCGTCGACGTTCAGCTTGGCGATCTGCAGGCGGTCGCCGTAGTCCTTGGCGACTTCGTCCAGGATGGGGGCGATCATCTTGCAGGGGCCGCACCACTCGGCCCAGTAGTCGACCAGCACGGGTTTGTCGGACTGGATGACGTCGCTGTCGAACGAGGCGTCGGAGATGTGTTTGATCTGTTCGCTGCTCATGGGAATGGTCCTTGCGTGATGTCCCTGCCGGGCGGATGCCACGGACGGGCGGCCAGCCGGGCGACAATGTGTACCGCCTCGGGGGCCCCAGGGTTGCAGGGTGAGACGATTCTCACACAAGCCCGGAAACCTCGGCCCGAGTAGGCGCTCATCCGACATGCAGGTGCGCGGGCGGATCTCAAGTCGCCGGGCGCCTGGTTTTCACTATCGTCGCGATGCGCGGAATCTTCGGCGGCGCCTCCGGGCCCGCCGCCGTTGCCGCCGTTGCCGCCATTGCCGCTGTTGCCTGCCGCCACCGCCACCATCGTCACCGCCAGTCCCACCGCCTTGTCGACCACGCCGCCGCCCTCGATGACGTCTCCGCCGCCGGTCGGCTTTCCCCAGTCGCCGGTCGACTTTCCGCAGTCGCTGGCCGACTTTCCGTTGTCGCCGGCCCACACCAGCGCCGCGATCTGGGATGGCGTCGCACGCCGCGCGGCCGAATGGCTGGAGGCCCACGGGCTGTCCGCGCGGGACGCCGTGCTGTTGCTGCCCTTCGCGCAACATCTGGCACCGGCGCGGCGCGCCTGGATGAAGCTGTCGCGCTGGCAGCCCCGCATCGAGACGACGCACAGCCTCGCGTCGGCGCTGGGGCCGAGCGCGCTGCCCCAGGCGGACCAGTTGACCGGCGACGCCGCGATCGATGCGCTGGCCGCCCGCGCCCTGATGCGCGGCCAGAGCTGGGCCGAGGCGCTGCGCAAGGAAGATCCCCGTGCCTATGACGCCGCGGTGCAGCGGCTGGTCGAAGCCGCGCATGCGCTGGCGCGGGCCGCCGCGCTGCGCGATCCGGTGCATCGCCATGAGTTCTGGGAACAAGGCCGGGCGGCGCTGGCGCTGCAGAGCGGCGTCGGGCACCTGGAGCGCGCGCTGCTGGCGGTGGCGCTCGAATGGGCCGCGGCCGACCCCCCGCGCGCCGGCCACCGACGCGCTTTTCACGCTGCGTCCGAGCGCCTGGCTGCACCTGCAGTGCGGCGGGCCGGATCCGCTCGCGCAGGCGCTGCTCGCGAGCGCGGAGGCTGGCGGCGTTCCCTGCCTGCGCCTGAACGCCGATCTGCCGCTGGACGCCGCGTTCGACGGCGGCGCGCCGGTCGGGCGCATCGAACAGGCCGTGTGCGACGACTTCGAGGACCTGGCGCAATGCAGCGCCGCGTCGGTGCTCGATCACCTGCAGGCGGGCCGCGCGCCGGTCGCGCTGATCGCGCAGGACCGCGTGCTGCTGCGGCGCGTGCGCGCGCTGCTGGAGCGCCAGGGCCTGGGGCATCCAGGACGAGACCGGCTGGACCCTCGCGACGACCGCGCCGGCCGCCCAGCTGATGGCGATGCTGCGCGCCGCGCGCCGCGAGGCGACCGTCGACGATTGGCTCGCCTGGTTGAAGACACCGCTGGCCTCGTCGCTGCGCGAGCGCGGCGGCAGTGCCTCGCTGAGCGCGCTGGAGGCGCACTGCCGCAAGCGTGGCTGGTCCACGCCGCAGGCGGTGCGCGCCGATCGTCTCCCTCCGGGCAGCGAGCGGCTCTGGAGGCCGCGCGCGAGGCGCTGGTGCCGCTGCAACTGCGCGGCGCGCAGGCGCTCGACGCCTGGATTGCCGCGCTGGGGCAGACGCTCCAGCAGCTCGGTGCCGACGAGCAGCTCAAGCGCCAGCCCGCCGGCGGTCCGCAGGTGTTGGAAGCCCTGTGGCTGAGCAAGACGCCCTGGCCGGGTTCCGGCCACGAAGCGGTCCTGCGAGGCGCGCAGCTGACCGCCTCCGAGTTCGTCGACTGGGTGTCGCAGACGCTCGAGGCCGGCGAATACAAGCCGCCGCTCGAAGGTGGTCTACAGATCATGATCACGCCGCTGGCGCGGACGATGCTGCGCCCGTTCGGCGCCATCGTGCTGCCGGGCGCGGACGCCGCGACGCTGGGGCCGGTGCCGCCGGGGCCGGTGCTGATCGGCGACACGTTCGCGCGCGAGCTCGGCCTGCCGACCGTCGAAGGCAAGCGTCATGCGCTGGCCTGGCAGTTCGCGCAGCTGCTGCGCGCGCCGGCGGTCACGCTGCTGCGTCGCGGGCATCTCGGCAGCGAGCCGCTGGCGGCGAGCCCCTTGCTGGACCGGCTCGACCTCGCACTGCAGGCGGCCGGCCACGTGCTGCCGCATTGGCACGATCCGCGCCTCGACGCGACCGTGCCGGCCGCGCAGGTCGACCGCGCCGCCGCGCAGGCGGAAGGTCGGCTGCCTGCCGCGCTGAGCGCGAGCGCGGTGGAGTCGCTGCGCCAATGCCCGTACCAGTTCTTCGCCCGCGTGCTGCTGGGCCTGCGCGAAGCGGGCGAGCTCGATGTCCAGGCCGACAAGCGCGACTACGGCACCTGGCTGCACGCGGTGCTGCACCAGTTCCACACCGAGCGCGCGGAGCGCCGCGATCCCCATCTCGACGACGACGCCCGCCTGCAGCGCGCCGCGCAGGACCAGATGCGCGAGCTGGGCCTGGCGCCGGCGGAGTTCCTGCCGTACTCGGCGAGCTTCGCGCGTTTCGTGCCGGCCTACCTCGGCTGGCTCGCGGAGCGCGAGGCCGAGGGCCAGCGCTTCGAACGCGGCGAGGTCGACCGCCGCGTGCGTCCCTGGGCGGAGATCGAGCCTGCGCTCGCGGAACTCGCGCTGCTCGGACGCATCGACCGGATCGACGACGCGCCCGATGGCCGGCTGCTCGTCGACTACAAGACCGGTAGCGTGAAGGGGTTGAAGGACAAGGTCGCCAATCCGCTCGAAGACACACAGCTCGCCGTCTACGCCGTGCTCATGGGAGTCGGCCAGTTGCACGACCTCGGCCCGCTGCGTGCGCAATACCTGGCCCTGGACGACGCCAAGGGCATCGCGGAGATCGAGCACGACCACGTCGAAGAGACGGCGGCCGTGATGCTGGACGGCTTGCGCCGGGACCTGATGGCCATCCACGCCGGCGATCCGCTGCCGGCATTGGGCGAGGGCGTCGCCTGTGCCTACTGCGAGATGCGCGGCCTGTGCCGTCGCGACGATCGGGATGGAGCCGCGCCGTGACCGCCCCGACGAATGCCCCGATGAACGCGCCGATGACGAACGCCGCCACGTCGAACGCCGCCACGGCGGATCCGCTCGGCGCGGCCGCCTACACGCTCGACGGTGCGCCGGTCGCGCGCGAGCGCTTCTACGAACTGGCCTGCGACCCGGCGCGCAGCGTCGTCGTCGAAGCCTGCGCCGGCGCGGGCAAGACCTGGATGCTGGTCTCGCGCATCCTGCGCGCGCTGCTGGACGGCGCGCGACCGCAGGACATCGTCGCGATCACCTTCACCCGCAAGGCCGCCGGCGAGATGCGCGCGCGCCTGAACGAATGGCTGCACGAGTTCGCCCACTGCGACGACGCGGGTCGCGTGCTCGCCCTGCGCCAGCGCGGGCTGCCGCAGGCGCAGGCCGTTGAACTCGCGCCGCGCCTGGCCACGCTGCAGCAACGGCTGCTGCAGGACGCGCGGCCGGTGGAGATCCGCACCTTCCACGCCTGGTTCTCGCAGCTGCTGCGCGCCGCGCCGCTGGAACTGCTGCGCGCGCAGGGCCTGTCGCCGGAACTCCAGCTGCTGGAGGACGAAAGCGACCTGATGCCCGAGCTCTGGCAGCGTTTCCACGCCGCGGTGCTCGAGGACGACGCGCTGCTGACGATCTACCGCGACCTGAGCCTGATCCACGGCCGCAACAAGCTGCTGGACTGGCTGACGTCGGCCTTCGAGAAGCGGGTGGAACTGCGCCTCGCCCACGCGCACGGCCGCCTGATGGACAGCATGCCGACGGCGGCCGAGGTCGTGCCCGAGCTCGCCGCATTCGCCGCGCCGATCGAGGCCTTCGCGCCCCTGCGCGCCGAGTTGCAGGCGCTCGCGATCGAGCTCGGCCAGTCGACCAAGGTCACGCCGAAGAAATGCGCGACCGCGCTCGAGCAGGCGCTGCAGCTGCCTGACGAGGAGGCGCTCGCCGGCGTGCGCCAGGCGCTGTTCACGGCGGAGGGCGCGCCGCGCAAGAACCTCGGCGACTCACCCACGTTGTCGGCGGCGATGGACCGTCTCCAGCGGCTGCTGCTCGCCATCGAGCAGGACCGCGCGCGCCTGTGGCACCAGCAGATGTGCGCGCTGGCCTTGACGCTGCTGGATGCGTTCGACCGCCTCAAGCGCGAGCGCGGCATCGTCGACATGAACGACCTGGAGCACGGCGCGCTGGCCCTGCTCGGGGATGCGGACCTGTCGGGCTGGGTGCAGGAGCGGCTCGACAGCCAGGTCCGGCACCTGCTGATCGACGAATTCCAGGACACCAGCCCGCTGCAATGGCACGCGCTGCACGCATGGCTGTCCGGCTATGTCGGCGCGGGCGGCGGCGCCAGCGGACAGCGCCCGCCGTCGGTCTTCATCGTCGGCGACCCGAAGCAGAGCATCTACCGCTTCCGCCGCGCCGAGCCCCGCGTCTTCGCGGCGGCGCGCGATTTCGTGCGCGAAGGCCTGGACGGCGTGCTGCTCGCGTGCGACCACACGCGGCGCAACTCGGTCCCGGTGCTGGCGGCGGTGAACGCCGTCTTCGAATCGGCGAGCCTGGCGCAGCAGTACAGCGGTTTCCGCCCGCACACCACGGAGTCGGGCAGTGGCGATCCGCTGGACGGTGTCTTCTTCATCGCCGGCGACCAGACCTCCGATGACGAAGCGACCGAAACGACGCGGGAGGAGGGCACCTGGCGCCCGAGTCTGACCGAAGCGCGGCGCGAGCCGGAGCTGCATCGCCGCGAAGCCGAGGCCGGGCGGATTGCCGCCTGCATCGGTGATCTGCTGGCCAAGCGCGAGGTGCAGCCGGGCGAGATCTTCGTGCTGGCGCGCAAGCGCGAGGGCCTGCGCGTGCTCGCGCAGATCCTCAAGGGCCAGGGGATCGCGCATGCGGCGCCGGAGGACATGGCGCTGCTCGACGCGCCGGACGTGCGCGATCTGCTGGCGCTGCTGGATGCCTTGGCGTCGAGCGGCCATCAGCTGTCGCTGGCGCACGCGCTGCGCAGTCCGCTGTTCGGTGCGAGCGAGGCGGACCTGCTGTGGCTCGCCGCCGAATCACGTTCCGTGAAGTGGCTCGGTCAAGAGCAGCAGGAGCAGCAGGAGCAGCAAGCGGAGCAGGCGGAACAGGAGCAGCAGGAGCAGCAGGAGCAGCAGGAGCAGCCTCCCGCGGACAGAGAACCAACGCAGGCAGCGGGTGCTGCAGGACCGGCATGGGGCTTGGGGGTCCTGGAGGGATCCCCCATGCCCCGTGGAGGGCCCGCTGAGCCGGAGCAGGTGGGCGATCTCCCGCCTGCGGACCCACGTCCGGAGGCGCCGCAGCAGGAAGGTCCGACGACCCGCTCCTGGTGGGAGACGCTCCTCCAAGCCGATCCTGAGGCCCTGAGCGAGCCACTACGCCGCGCGCAGGGGTTGCTGTCGCGCTGGGCGTCGACGGCGGTGCTGCGCAGCCCGCACGATCTGCTCGACGCGATCGTCCATGAGGGCGACCTGATGGCGCGCCTGGCGGCTGCCGTGCCGGCCAGCGAGCGCCGCGCGCGGCTGCATGCGGTGGAGGCGCTGCTCGCGCTGGCCCTGGAGCTGGATGGTGGCCGGTACGCCGGCCTGTATGGCTTCGTCCGCGCGCTGAAGAGCCGCGCGCTGAAGCTGGCGGCCCCCGCCGAGCCCGATGCCGTGCAACTGCTGACGGTGCACGGCGCCAAGGGGCTGGAGGCGAAGGTCGTGATCCTGATGGATGCGGAGGCCGGCCCGGCGCGCTCGGAGAGCATGGCGCTGGCGATCTCCTGGCCGGTGCAGGAGGCCGTGCCGCGGACGGTGGCCTTCCTCGTGTCGGAGGCGAAGCCGCCGCCGTCGTTGCAGGCCCTGCTCGACGACGAGAAGGACCAGCGCCAGCGCGAGGAGCTCAACGCGCTGTATGTCGCGATGACGCGCGCGCGGCACCGGCTGCTGCTCAGCCGCACGCCGGCGAAGCGTCAGAGCTCATCGGGGACGTGGTGGACGCGGGTGCAGCCGCAGGCCGAGGCGATGGCGGTGCCGGAGGTCGCGGATGGCCTGCGCGTGCCGGACGAGGACGTCGCGCGTCTCAAGGTGCTGCCGCGGGTCGAGCCGCTGCCGGCGGAGGTGGCGAACGCCGGCGCGGACGTCGGCCAGAGTCCCGACGAGGTCGACGACAGCGCCGCCCTCGGCGAGGCGCTGCATCGCGTGCTCGAATGGCACAGCGGGCCGCAGGGCGGCGCGCATGCGCTGGACCGGCTGATCGGCGGCCGCGGCGCAGATGTACGGCCTTGACGCGCGCCGCACGGAGCGCCTCGAGCGCAGCGTGCGGGCGATCCTCGGCAGCGGGGACTGCGCGCCGTTCTTCGATGCCGCCGCGCTCGACTGGCACGGCAACGAGGTGCCGCTCAGCTGGAACGGCCACGACATGCGGCTGGACCGGCTCGTCAGCCGCCGCGACGGCGCGGGCGTGCGCACGTGGTGGGTGCTCGACTACAAGCTCCACCCGGCGCCGCAGCGCAATCCCGAGTACATCCAGCAGCTGTGGCGCTACCGCGAGGCCGTGATGGCGCTGCAGCCCGGCGAGCCGGTGCGCTGCGCCTTCATCACGGGGCATGGCCGGTTGATCGATTGCACCGAGGCGGTGGCCGGCGCGGCCGACCTCTTCTCCTAGTGCTCTCCCTCTCCCGCTTGCGGGAGAGGGCAGGGGTGAGGGCGAGCTGCGGTGGAAGTACGCCAGCTCAGGCCGGCGAGCCGTAATCCCCTTCGGACGGCCGGCTGTGCCAGGCCACCGACGTCGTCGTCGGCCACGGTCCGCCGTCGCCCAGACGCTGATGCACCGCCTGCGCGCTCAGCGCCGCGGCCTCCAGCACGCGCGTCAGCGCCTGGAGCTCCGCCATCGCCGGCTCCGCCATCGACGTGCGCAGATAGACGTTGCCGCGCAGGCTCAGCAGCACGAACGGACGTCCCTCCACGAGGATGTCCTGCGTCGCCTGGGCCAGCCGCTCGGACAGGTCCTTGTCGAGCCAGGCCATGACCAGCTCGCGGTTGATGCCCACCGCGCCGAAGCGTTGCCGCACGAGCTTGGACTCCATCTGCGAGTGCTTCGGGAACATCACCAGCCAGCGCATCTCCTCGGGCGTGTCCGTGTCCACGCGCGTGCGCAGCGTGTCGGTGTAGGCCTCGAAGACGCTGCTCTCCAGACGCTCCATCAGCTTGCGCTCGATGAGCATCATCTGCATGTCCGGATTGATCTTGAGCTCGCAGCGCATGCGCAGCTCGAAGCCGTCGATGTAGCTGCGCTGCGAGGGCCCCCACTCGATGCGGGTCAGGCCGGGCAGCGTGCGGGGCAGGTCGATGACGAAACCGCGCCCGTCGCGGGCGTGGCGCAACTGGCCGCCGCGTTCCGAGGCCCACTCGCTCAAGGGACGCCACCGGGCCGCGTTGGCACGGGCGGCGAACCACTGTTTGATTTGTTTGATTACCATGAGGCGGGACGATGCGCGTGGGGCCCGGGGTCCGTGCATTGAAGCGTCGACGGAGTGGTCGATCGACATGTGGACGAACAGGGCTTCGCGCCCGAACGGAGAACGCTTGATGATCGAAGTGTATTCATGGCCCACGCCCAATGGCCACAAGGTGCACATCATGCTGGAAGAGTGCCGCCTGCCTTACCGGGTGATTCCCGTGGACATCGGCGCCGGCGACCAGTTCGATGCGAAATTCCTCGCCATCAGCCCCAACAACAAGATCCCCGCGATCGTCGATCCCGACGGGCCGGACGGGCAGCCGATCTCGCTGTTCGAGTCCGGCGCGATCCTGCTGTACCTCGCCGGCAAGACGGGGCAGTTCCTGCCGCCGGACACGCGCGGCCGCTACGAGGCGCTGCAGTGGCTGATGTTCCAGATGGGCGGCGTCGGACCGATGCTGGGCCAGACGCATCACTTCCGCATGTACGCCCCCGAGAAGATCGAGTACGCCATCGACCGCTACACCAACGAGGCCAAACGCCTCTACGGCGTGATCGACCGGCGGCTGGCGCGCAGCAAGTACATCGCGGGGCCGGCGTACGGCATTGCCGACATGGCGATCTTCCCGTGGCTGCGCGGCGCGAAGAACCAGGGCGTGGAGATGGCGGACCACCCGCACCTGAAGGGCTGGTTCGACGAGATCGCGAAGCGGCCCGCGGTGGTCCGCGCCGTCGAGGTGCTGGCCGAGAAGCGCCGTCCGCTGGTCGACGACAAGGCGCGCGAAGTGCTCTTCGGCAAGACCCAGTACGAGCGGCGTTGAGGACCGCAGACCCGGTCCGGCCGGGCGCCGGCGCACGCTGATGTGGCCGGATCGACCGAGGCCGCGCCGCTTCGTCGGCGGGGTCAGATCTTGCCCAGCCGCGCGCGGTCGCCGAGCTCGGTGAGCCAACGGCGGCCGTCCTCGCGGATGGCCGTCGCCAGGCCCTTGTCCTGCAGCCGCTGCTGCATCTCCTCGCTGACCGGCATGCCGCCGGGCGATTGGGGGAGGAAGTACAGCGCGGCGCGCTCGTCCTCGGTGATCACCAGGTCGGGGGGCGGGACGGGGAAGCTGAAGGTCGGCGGCGTGGACATGCGCCGCAGTATCCCTCAGGGTCGGGCTCCGTTCAGACCGTGGCCGCGGCCTTGATCGCGCGGGTCCGGCGACGGCCCGCGAGGCCCGCCGCCAGGGCGGCGATGCCCAGCAGCGCCAGCGAACCCGGCTCCGGCAGCTCACCCGCGGCGAAGGCCAGCGAATTGGCCATCAGCAGCGCGCCGTCGCTCGACGGGACCCAGCCGCCGGGCGACACGTCGCTGGAGGTGGGGAACATGTTCAGCCCGACGACCACGCCCTTGTGGTCCATGCGGTAGCCGGCCAGCGCCTGTCCGTTGCTCCAGTCGGCGACGATCTCGGTGCCGGCCTTGGCCGTGAGGCGGTAGCACAGCGCGGACGCGCCGCCGTTGAAGCTGGTGATGTCGCGCATCAGCGGGCTGTCGGACCGGACCACCTGGCCCAGGCCGCCGCAGGAGTTCTGGTTGTTGCTGGTGTTGAAGACGTCGTAGTTGGCGGAGACGAAGCGGCCTTGCATGCCCTTGAATCCGGAGGTCGCGTGCGACAGGCCGGCTTCCACGACGCCGCCGCCGAGGTCCACGTAGTCCGCCAGCACGTTGCCCAGCTGCAGGGCGCTGGCGAAGGGCACGGTGGCGCTTTCGTTGTAGACCAGCACGGCGTCGTAGGCCGTCAGCATGGCGAGCGTGGGGGTGCCCGTGGCGACGTTGAAGACGTCGACCACGCCGCTGACCACGCCGGTGGCGGCGATCTTCGACTGCACATCGGTCAGGCTGCCCGCCTGCACGGGCGCACCGAGGATCAGCACCGAGGCCTGCGCGGCCGCGGCGGTCGCGCACAGCAGGGTCGCGGCCAGGGTGGCGCGGAGAGGGGAAGGAGGGTCGAGCGCTTCATCGGGGGTTCTCTCTCGGACGGTCGTTCTTGTGGTCGTTGGCGGGAGGCCACGGAAACGGGAGGCTAAAGCAACATCCAAGCCATTGGGTGCGAATTCCCGGTGCCTCAAGCACTTGCGCCGGTTGTCCCCGGAGCAGGGGTCAGCGGGTGTAATCAATCCCGACACTTCCGGCGTGGAAGTTGCTTCGCGGAGCGCCCGGCCGGGCGCTTGCCGGCCTCCCTTGTAATGCGGGGGTAAAACACCGTCGGCGCGCGTGGCGCCGGGCGACGGTTGGAGGGAAACTTGCCCAGGCGTGAAGGTGCAACCTGCTTGTCAGCGGGGCGCGATCCTGATCACACCGCGATCACAACGCAAAAGGAGTCCTCATGTCAGCCAAGCCAGACCACACCGACGCCGTCGGGGGCGTCGAGAGTCACAACGGACGCTGGTTCGTCCGCGAAGTCGTCGGCGAGGCACCGCCGTTCCGGGCCCGTTACCTGGTGATCGCCGCGCACGCCGCGAACGGCGGCAAGCCGGAACTCAACGGCTACTGGCACGAGCTCGAACGCAGTTTCGACACCTGGAGCTATGCGGCCGACGCGGCCTTGGAGGCCGCGCAGCGGACGATCGATTTCAGGCCCTGAATCAGGGCCGCGTTGCTCGGCTTGGCATGTTCTTCGGCGCTCGATGAGCGTCCCAGGCCAAGCGGCGCGCGCTACATCGCGCGGCCAGGCCTCACGGCGCCGGCGCGCAAGGCCGCAGTGCCGTCACATGCCCGCGGTGATCTTCTTCTGCAGCGCCTTGTACTGCTCCAGGCGCGGGCCGCCGAGCGCGACCGCGCGCTCGATCGCGAGCGAGGCCTTGTAGCGCTCACCCTGTTCCATCAGCACCTGCGCCAGGTTGTTCCAGCCTTCGGGCAGGTCGGGCCGCACGTCCGTGAGCCGCGCATAGTGCCGGGCGGCAGTGCGGCGGTCCTTGGCCGCGTAGGCGGTGTTGCCGGCGCCCAGCAGCAGCACGGGCTCGCCGGGCCAGCGCGTCAGCGCGGCCGTGTAGCCCTTGCGCGCGGCCGGCGCGTCCAGACGTTCAAGCGCCGCCAGCGCGGCGCCGGTTCCCGCACCGTCCAGCGAGGCCGGCAGCAGGTCGGGCGGGAGCGTCGTCATCGCCCAGTAGTCGCCACGCGCCCAGGTCCGCTCGAAGACCGGCAGCTCGATCTCCTGCCGCGCGGTCTTGCCGCTGTGCAGCAGGATCGTCCGGCGCTGCTTGTCGTAGCCGACGGCGACGGCGTAATGCCACACCGGCGCGACGTCCAGCGACAGGTTCTGGAACACGATCACCGGATGCCCGGCGGCGACCTCGGCCAGCAGCGCGTCCAGCCGCGGCGGCAGCACATAGGCCGGCAAGCCCTGGCGGCGCGTCGCGACCAGCATCTCCGTCTGCAGCGAGCCCTTGCGGCCCGGCAGGAAGACCTGCGGCTTCAACTGCTCGACCGTCGTGGACTTGCCCGCCGTGCGCAGCAGCATCGCGAGCGCGGCCGGGCCGCATTCGTAGTCGTCCTGCGCGATGAACGGCGTCTTCGCGGACAGGTCCACGCGCGCCGGCAGGTCGGCGGGCCATTGCCGTTCCAGCGCTTGCAGCTGCGGCGGCGTGCTCGCGCAGCCGCCCAGCAGCAGCGCCAGCGCCAGCATCGGCGCGGCCAGCGGAATCAGCGAGCGGGAAGTCCGCGCGGAGCGGACGAGCCGGACGGGCCGCATGATCGACATGAAGACCTCAGCGGATCGATCGCGTGAACGGGAAGACCTTGGTGAAGCCCAGGATGTCGGTGATCAGCAGGATCACGAACACGGTGAAGATCAGGCCCAGCACCTCGCCGCCGGCGGGGGCTTCGGCGATGCGGCCGTCGAGCGCGCGGATCTCGTCGTCGGACATCGCGTCCACGCGCGCCTGCGCGGCGGCGGCATCGACGCCTTCCTTGACCATGGCCTGACGCACATCCTCGCGGGCGAAGAAGGCGTTGACGCGGACGCGGCTGTCGGCGGCGGTGCCGGTGGGCGCGGCGGGCTGCACCAGCGCGTCGGTCGGCACGACCTGCGCGCTCGCGTGCATCGGCAGCGCCATCAGCGTGCAGGAGGCGATCAGCGTGGACGCGATCGCGCGCTTGGCCAGGGAGGGGCGCGAAGCGGTCACGGTAGCGATGGCGCCGGAGCAGGCGGTTTGGGAAGCTTGTTCTTGTCGGTTCATGGTCGGACCTGGAGGGAGGATGGAGAAATCCTAGGTCCGCGCCCGATGCTGTTACAAGTTCGATTACCGGGCGTCACATCGGATGCAATTCCCGGGTGATCGGGTGTCAGGACAGGCTTGAAGAACGTGATAAGGCGATGCCGCGCCAACGCGGGTCACGCTCCGCGCGTTGCCGCTCCCATCGGGCTTCAGTGGCTCAGTGGCTCTGTACTTCAGCGCTTCATCGATCGCAGCGTTGGCCGCTGGCGCTGCGCAGGATCCAGCGCTCGCCCTTGCGGGACAGCAGCGCGGTGGAACTGAGCGTGCCGAGGTCGCAGGTCGTCGCATCGACTTCGGCGAACTGCGCCAGCTCGACGGTGTCCGCGTCGCGCCAGCGCATGAAGCGGAAGCTGATCGCGGTCTGCTCCGGCGTGGGCTGGAAGCGGTAGCGCTCGACGAGGCGGCCGTCCTCGCCGGCTCCAGAGGACCACGCCGTTGAACTCCTGGCCCGGCGACGCGTGCGTCACCACCAGGAAGCGACCGTCCGGCGACGGGTTGACGTTGCCATGCATCTCGTAACGCGTGCCGTCGGCGCGGGAGATCCACAGCAGTTCACTGCCGGCCGGCAGCGTCGCGCGCACGACGTAGAACTGGCCGTCGGGCGACAGGCCGTCGAGGCGGAAGTCCACGGAAGGCAGTGCCGGATCGGCGGGATCCGATCGCTGGCTGTCGAGGACCACCGGGCGGCCCTTGACGACGGGCAGCCACAGGCGCAGGTCATCGCGGCGTGCCGCCACGCCGAGCCGGCGTAGCACCTCGGCCTCGGCCTGGGCGCGGAACTGTTCGTCGGAGCCTTCCTCGGCGACGACTCCGCCAGCGGTCGCGGTCGAGGGCGCGAACAGCATGCCGCGAGGCGCGAGTCCCACCGAACCGACGGGGCGGGGCGGTGCGGGCCAGGCGTTGGAGGAGGCTTCGGCGGCGACGCCCGTGAGCATCAGCGCGACTGCGATGGCGGCACGAAACGCGCGGCCGACGCGGACGGCGGGAACCATGGCGGAAGCGGCGGCCGGGAGAACGGCTGGCAGGGCAGCCGGAACGGCGGGCGAGGCGGACAACATCGGACGAAGGCGCGGGCGCGGGCGGAACGGGGGGACGGAGTGACCAGGCGCCGCAGTCTAAAAGGGCCTCCGTGCGCTGGCCCACACACGTTACGCATGGTGACAAGACCTGCCCCCGGGCGGGGTCAGGTCGTGAGGTCGGCCCCCCCGAACGGGCAGGTCAGCGCTTGCAGCGCGGCGCCGTGACGTCCTTGAGCGACCAGTTGTCGCCCTCGCGGGTGAGCACGACCAGCGTCTCCTCCATCGCGTCGCGGCAGGTGAGGGGATCACCCTGCGTGGTCCGTTCGAGCTCGATGGTCCGGTTGTCCTTCCAGCGCATGAAGCGGTAGAGCGCGTAGCGCTCGCCGGGTTCGTGGCGGAACTTCTCGACCAGTCGGCTCGAGGCGCGCTCCCAGATCAGGATGCCGTTGAAGTCCATCAGCTCGGAGGCGCTGACGACCGCGAGCAGGCTGCCGTCCGGCGAGGGCTTGGGCGTGGCGCGCAGCCGGTAGCGCTCGCCGTCCTGGCGCGAGACCCAGATGACGTCGCTGCTCTCGTAGTAGGTCGCGCGCACGACGAAGAACTCGCGATCCGGCGACAGGCCGTCGAAGCGGTAGTCCTCGTAGGCGGCCTCGCTGTGACCGCTGGCGTTGGGCCAGACGCTGTCGAAGATCTCCGGCCGGCCCGACACGGTGGGCAGCACCAGCCGCGAGCCGGTGCGCTTGATGAGGTCGTGCCGGCCCGCCGCGTTGGCCTTGCGGATCGCGTCGGCCTCGGCCTTGGCGCGGAAGGCCTCGTCGGAGCCTTCATTGCCGGCGGCCTGGCCCGGGTCCGCCTCTGGCCGCGCGCGCTGCAGGTCCTTCGTGAAGTCGCCCTTGGGCGCGATGCCGGACGGCTTCGGCAGCGGGGGCGGCTTGTAGGTCTGCTGCTGCGCGGGACGCGGGACCGGCGGCCGCCGCCACCAGGACGGCGAGCGCGGCCAGCGCGGTCGACACAGTCGACGCGCGCGGGGCGGCGGAGCGGGCAACGGATCGGACGAAGGAGCGCATGAAGGTCTGTTCAGTTCAACCGTGTATCGCCGCGGCGACGATCTGGCCGATGGAGATGCACATCGCCGCGACCACGACGGCCAGGGCCATGTTCTTGTGCTCGACGATCTCTTCCCACAGCTTGTACGGGGTCAGCTTGTCGATGACGACGAAGCTGATCCAGAACACCAGCACGCCGATGAGGGCGTACAGGATGGAGCCCAGCACGATCGCGGGCTTGAGCCATTCGAAACCTTCCATGTCGTTCTCCTGATCGGTCCTGATGTCGGACGTGAAGTCGGTGGGGAACGGCGGGCGGAGATCCGAGCTGCCGGAGTGTCTCCGCGATTGCCGTCGTCGTCGTGGTGACTCTGGGTGAGACTGGTGACTACTTGTGGCCGCCGCCGCCGCTGCTGTAACCGCCGTACGAGCCGCCGCTGGAGCCCACGTAGCCCACGCCGGAGCCGCGGCTGCTGCGCTTGCACTGCTGGTACTCGGCGCTGGTCTCGCCGTAGGTGTCCTTGTAGCGGTCGCAATCATCCTTGCTGCAGGCGCGCAGCATCGCGAACAGCACCGCGATGATGAAGATCCCGATGATGATGTTGCGCAGCAGCTTGCCCTGGTCCATGCCCGACGTCACGTCGCGGCGCAGCGCCGGCATCTTGTCCTCGGGCAGCGCGGAGAAGCGGCGCACCTCGGCGGCGTCCACGGCGCGGCCGTGGCTCCAGGTGACCTCGTTGCCGGCCTGCTCGCTGCTGAGCAGCTCCAGCCGGGTGCCGTTGCGCCATTCGTAGTCGCGGACGAGGGCGCGTTCCTCGCGCTTGACGCGCCAGTAGAACTCGCCGAGCACATAGGTGACCTTCGCGGTGTAGGTCCACTTGTGCTTGAAGTCCTTGTCCTTGTAGCGGACGGATTTCGCTCCCGCGTTCGACGGCGCGCCGGTGATCGGGCGCACGACGCTCCAGCCGTCCTCGGTGTCGACGAGGAAGGCGAAGCCCTCCATGCGGCTGAACAGCAGGTACTCGCGCCAGAAGGTCTGTTCGTCCTCGCTGGACTCGGGGAGGTCGCAGCGCTCCAGGTAACCGACGACCTGCCAGGGCTTGGGCGTGCCGCCCTCGATGGCGAGCATGCCGGTCGTGCCGAGCGGGATCTGCGGCTCGCCGCCGGTGTTCTGGCGATAGGCGGCCAGGTCGGCGCCGGCGCCTGTCGAAACATCGACGACGGACTTGCACTGGCCGCAGACGATGGACTGCGTCGTGCCGAGTTTCGGTTCGAGCGCCGCGCCGCAGTTGGGGCAGGGCAGCGCCTTGGATTGCAGCGTGGCACCGCTTTCCTGGCGCAGACCGGTCAGCGCGAGATCGGCGAGCTGGACCGCGCGTCCGATCGACCAGGTGGGCTGGGCCGGATCGCCGTACTCGAGTGTCGCGACCTCATCGGCGGTGTTGCGCAGGTCGACGACGGGGTAGCTCTTCGCGAGCTGCGGCGGGTGCGGCAGTTCGCCTTCGGCGGCGGCCAGCGTCGCATCGACGATGGACGCGACCTGCCACGCCGTGCCGGCCAGCATCTGCAGCCCGCCGGGCCGCAGCGTGGCGGGATCGGGCGCGCGCTCCTGCAGCGGCGCCTCGAAGCTGATGACGAAGCTGCCGTTGTCCTCGGCCAGCCAGCCGCTGCGGGGCGGCTGGTCGGCGCTGGCGTCGAAGAGGATGTGCCACTCGTTCCAGCTGCCGTCGGCATAGGCCATCTGCAGCCGGCCGGCCACGACGAAGCCCGCGCCCGCGTAGCGCCCGGCGGCGCCGAGCTGCAGCGGCGAGTAGTCCTCGAACAGTTCCGAACTGGTGCCGATCTTGCGCAGCGCGTCGCCCTCACGCAGCAGCGTGGAGCGGCAATAGCTGCAGACCGCGCTGGCGGACGCGGCCGAGGCGAACTCGACCGGCGCCCCGCAGTTCGGGCAGTGCGCCTGCCAGCGGCGCTGGGGGGAAGCGGTAGCCAATCAGGACCCGGAACGAGACGCGCCGGGTGGCGTCAGCTGAGCTTCTTGAGCAGCTCGGCCTTCTTGGTCGCGAACTCCTCGTCGGTGAGGATGCCCTTGGCCTTGAGGTCGCCGAGTTTTTCCAGCAGCAGGAGCACCTCGTCGGCGCTGGCGCTGACGGGTTGCGGCTGCACGGGAGCGGCGGCTTGAGCGGCCGCCTGGTTGGCGCCGGTCAGGCCCTGCTGCAGCTGTTGCGCCATGGTCTGGCCGAGCGCCAGCCCGGCGCCCAGGCCCATCGCATCGCCCGCGATGCCGCCGCCGCCCGAGCCCACGCCTTCGGCGAGCTTGGGGATGGCCTGCGCGGTCTGGTACTGCATGAACTGGCCCATGTTCTGGCCGATCATGCCCATGCCGATCTTCTGGTCGAGGATCTTCTGCAGCTCCTCGGGCAGGGAGACGTTCTGCAGGGTGACCATCTCGAGCTTGAGGCCGAGCGCGTCGAAGGACGGCGCGGTGGCTTCCATCAGCGCCTTCGCGAACTCGACCTGGTTCGCGGCGAGGTCCAGGAAGGGGATGCCGGACTGGGCGACCGCGTCGGAGATGTGCTGCAGCATCAGGCCGCGGAGCTGGCCGTCGAGCTCGGTGACGGTGTAGCGCTCGCGGGTGCCGGAGATCTCGGTGTGGAACTTCTTCGGATCGACGATGCGATACGAGTAGTTGCCGAACGCGCGCAGGCGCACGGCACCGAAGTCCTTGTCGCGGATGGTGACGGGCTGGGTGGTGCCCCAGCGCTGGTCCACCTGCTGGCGGGTGGAGAAGAAGTAGACGTCGCTCTTGAAGGGGGACTCGAAGAGCTTGTCCCAGTTCTTGAGGTAGGTGAGGACCGGCAGCGTCTGCGTGGTCAGCTTGTACATGCCGGGGCCGAACACGTCGGCGACCTTGCCTTCGTTGACGAAGACGGCCATCTGCGACTCGCGGACGGTGAGGGAGGCGCCGTACTGGATCTCGAAGTCCTGCATCGGGTAGCGGACCGCGAGGACGCCGTTGTCGTCCTCCGTCCACTGGATGATGTCAATGAACTGTTTCTTGATGAAGTCCATCAGGCCCATGGCGCTGCTCCACGAAAGGCACGGTCCAAGTCGACCGTCGCGAGGGAGTATCCCTCAGCGGCGGGGCGACCTTGGTCACCCTGAGGGGGGAGGTTTGTGCGGATGGAGCGACGCCGTCCGACCTACCTCGAGGTTCCGCAACCGGCCGCCGTCGGCGTCCATAGGGTCGGCGTCGAGGCCGGGTTCCAGCCGGCGCCGGCCCACGCGGTGTGCGTGACCAGGGCCTTGTAGGTCTTGCCCTGGTAGCTGACGACGGTGCCGACGTTGAAGGTCTTGCCTTCGCTCCATGCGGGGCAACTCGGCGCGGGCGCGGGCGAAGGGGCCGGTGCGGGCGACGGTGCCGGGGCCGGTGAGGGCGCTGGAGAGGGAGCCGGAGCAGGAGACGGCGCTGGGGACGGCGCAGGAGAAGGGGCGGGCGCAGGCGGCGGCGGTGGCGGCGTGGCCCCGCTGGTGTCGGTGCCGTGGGTGGCGGTGGTCCAGCCGAGGAACTCGAACCCGCCCTGGTCGGGGCCGTGCGAGCGCACGTACGACTGGAAGTTGGGGATGGCGACGCCGCGGCTGACGTAGCCGTTGAGCGCCAGTTCGGTGTAGCCCGATTCGGTGTGATAGCTGCGGCAGTCGCGCACGCCCGATCCGTTGTTCAGCGACCTGGCCATGTACTCCAGGCCCATGGCCAGGCGCGGGAGCGCGTCCTTGGCATTGGGCTTGTGCATCCAGACCGAGTTGTCGCCCTGGTTCGCGGCCATCTCGGCGGCTTGCGCGATGCCGATCAGGTTGTACTGCGGGTGCCAGCAGTCGCGGGCCTTCAGCTCGTTGATCTCGCCGTTGCCGTAGATCGACACCGGGATCATCTCGATCAGCCGCGTCAGCCCCGCGGCATAGCGTGTCGGGTTGTCCTGGAAGACGCCGGTGGCCATCATGCCGAGCGCGGCCGAGACGGCCCAGTTGTTGACGCGCGATTGCGCCTTGGCGGTCTCGGTGTAGAGGCGGTCAACGAAGCCGTTGAAGCGCGTGACTTCGGCGGCCGGCCAGTTGCCCAGGCCGCCGCCGTGATGCCGCAGGATCTCGGCCGCGCTGATCCATACCGGCAGCATCCACGCCGCTTCCAGCTGGACCTGCGCGGCGTTGGTGCCGGAGGCGACGGTGAAGCCGCGGAAGGTCGTGGCCCAGTCGTTGAGGATGGCGACGGCCTTGTCGCGATGGCGCACGTCGTTGGTCTTCACCCATCGCAGGGTGTTGAGGTAGGCGGCCATCGCATCGTTCTTGAAGCGCGATTCCTGCGGACCGCGGGCGCTGCCGACGACCTCCACGGTGGTCAGGGCCTGATGCGCATACGTGTAGTTGCTGCGCGAGTCGGCGAGGACCACGGCATAACCCGTCTTGATGCCGCTTCCGGACGGGGAGTTGGCCGAGGCCTTGAACGTGTCCAACCGCGCCTGGCTCATGAAGATGCCCGGGTGCCGGAACTTCGCGGGGGCCTTGGCCTGGATCGTGGCGCGATCGCCGTCGTCCTGCGCGTCGGGCGCGGGCGCCGCGTCCTGTGCGGCGACGCGCGGGTCGAGTCCCTCGCCACCGCCACAGGCCGTCAACGCGGCCAGCAGGATGGGCGTGAGCGTCCATCGGAAACGTCGGGCCAAGGTCGCTTGTGGCGAGTGTGCGTGGCGCTTGGAAGTGTCCAGTCCGATCATGTTCGTGAAGCTCCGCTGATGAGGGCGAGGCGACTTTACGAACCTGAAATCCTGAGGGATGTGACGGTGGGTAATGAGATGCGAAGGGTGAAACGACTGCGCGGCGGAGCTACCCAGAAAGGGGTAAGCGGGCGGTGTTCACTCGCCCAGATAGCGGTATTGCTTCGTGAACGGAACGCCGTTGAACGTGTGCGTGCAGCAGCGGCAGGTCGGCGCCAGCGTGGACGGACCGAACTCGGGATTCACGATGCGCAGGACACCGTCGTCATCGACGTAGAGGCCGCTGAAGTAGGTCGATTCGCCGGTGCAGACATAGTCCTCCCGATCTTCCTCGCGCAACGCGACCATCCAGAAGATCGGATCGGCGCGATCGAGTCTTTCCGATGGCCTCCGAATGGACGGCCGACCAGGGTTGGCCCACCTTGGACAGCAGGAACCGATAGAGCGGCGTGTAGTCGCGGCCACGCTGCTTCTTGCCATGCATGGGGCGGCGATTGGCTTCGGATGTCTGCTCCGCCTTGGTGTTCCGCGCATCACCGAAATCGCGAGCCCGATGCCGGCTGCGCATCGTGTGCGCGGTCGTGTTCTCCTTGCGATAGAGCGGCGGCTTGGACTTGTTCATCAGGGACTCTGGCTTGGATCACTGCCGTGGGCCGGCGCGTCGCGATAGAGCCGCAGGAAGCGGAACATCTTCGGCCACTCTTCGCGCGGCTTGAAGGCGATCGCGACTTCTTGATGACCGAGCGCTGATTCGGTGAGGACGACATGGTCCTCGACCTGCTTGGCCTGTTCAAACTCCTTGGCGCTCACCTTGCAGACCGCCTTGAAGAACGGGCCTGGATCCAGCCAGCGGGCCACCTCGGGGGTGTCACGGAACTTGAGGTATCCCGCCAGGGAGGCATGCGCGGCCGCGACCATCGCGAATCCGAGGGGAATGTCGTCTCGTATGAGGATGTACATCTTCATGGGGCGCCTTGATCCGATGCTCTGCGGGTTTGGATGCTCGTTGCCCGTGAGGGAAGAGCGCTTGCAGCGTTGTAATCGAATCGTCCGTTGAATCGGCAAGGCGTGTCACGGCCTGCGGATGGCGCCGGTGAACCGACGCGTAAGGCGGCTGGATGGGGCTCGTCCTAGTCGCTTCGAGCTCGACCCCATCGTTTCAATCCTCGGGCGCAGATGCGCCAAGCTGCGACCACGGCAAGGATCACCGCCACCAGGATCAGCGGGATGACGAACAGCAACTCGCGCCCGAAGAACTGGACGAAACCGAAGAGGTCGGGCCGCTTGCCGCTGGGAAGCGGATAGTTCCACCACCAGAACATGATGAGCACCATGAGGACCAGAGCCAGTGCAGCCTTGACCAAGTTGCCGAGCTGCCGATCCTCTTCTGACGGTGGTATCTGTTCCTTCATGTCCGGGTCCGCTGAAGTCGAAGGAATCTACCTCACGCCATGCGATCTGATGGGCATCAGGGTGCCAGTGATGGCCGTGGACGCAAGGCCGAAGAATGGCCCTGTCAGGCCAATCGCCCTTGCGCCGCTTCCACCCGCGCGAGCACAGCGGCCACCTCGAAGAAGACGAGCCGGCGCCGCGTCTCGATGCGGGTGAACTCTTCCGCCGACGGCACGAGCTCCAGATCGCCGAAATGGGCGTGGCGCAGCCAGCCGCTGAGGCAGGCCTGCGCGATGAGCAGGGCGCGGTCCGTCGACACGCCGTCGGCGGCTTCCCCCGCGATGCCGAAGATCGCGCGCAGCGGGATACCGGCCGCGTCGGCGGCGAAGAACTCCTGGGGGACAAGCGCCGGCGCTCGTCGTGACGAGTCGCCGGGGAGGCGGTCGTTGGCAGTCACTGGCGGCGCCCGTTGGGAAGGGATCGCCAGTCTGTCGGGCCGCCGCCCGCCTCGCGTCCGTGGAAACCCGCCGCAAGCGTTTGGCTTTGAGCGTTGCCCGCACGGAGCGGCGCGACGGAGCGACCGGCGCGCAGAGCGCGCCTCGACATCGTCATCCGGAGGGCGCAGCCGTGACGATCCTGGGGAAGGTCAGTAGCCACTAGTCTCCGCCGGCGGATTCCCCAGCCGCACCTGCTCGCGGGCGCGCGCCTCTTCCTTCATCAGGCGGCCGTTCGCGACGTGTCGCACCAGCCACGGCAGCGTGCGCAGCTTGGCGCCGCTGGCCGTCGCCGGGATCCAGGCCTTCGCGCATTTCTCGAAGAGCTCCGCGTTGAGCGCGAGCCGCGACGGCGTCATCCCCAGCAGCAAGACCTGACCCGCATGCAGCGCCACGTTGCCGCCATCGGCCAGCGCGGCCGGCAGTTGCGACAGGTCGTCGGTGGGCCGCGCCATGTGGCCGAGTTGTCGGATCTGTTCGTCGAAGACCGGCGGCATCGATCCGCCGAAGGCCGCCATCTGCCGGCAGAACGGGCCTCCGCCGACGAGCACCGCGCAGACGTCGGGCCGAGCGGCGTAGACCGTTCGATGAAGCGCCAGCGCGCCCGTGCCGCGGCCCTCGGCCGGCGCGAGCGGCATCGTCCGCATCGAGGCGTCCGTGGCCGTTCCCCATCCCAACTGGCCGTTCGCGGGATCGCGCAGCGAGAGACTGTCCGCGGCGTCCGGCATGAGTCCGCGCGCCAGCAGCCGCTGCCGGAGGCTGAGCCACGCATCGCGGAGCGCGTCGTCGCTCATACCAGCGCCATCACGTCGTCGAAGCGGTTCAGCGCGTCGTCGATGACCTCGTCGGTGTCGGCCAGGCTCGTGTAGAGACGGCTGCCCGCGACCGAGATCAAGCCGTGCGCGGTGAACGCCGCACCCATCTCCTCCATCATGTGCTTGCGACGCTTGGCCTCGTCCTTGACCTTGATGAGCTTCCACAGGCTGCTCGTGTCGAGCAGCAGCACGCCCGAGGTCTGCAGATGCACGATGGAGCCGAGGTTGTAGGCCACATATGGCAGACCGCGCCGCTGGATGATCTCCTCCAGTCCCCTGCGCAGGCGCTCGCCGGCCCGACCGGCCACGGCCGGCGCGTTGGTGCGCTCCACCTCCAGGAGCGAGTGATAGCCCGCCACGCAGCTGAGCGGATTCGCCGACAAGGTCCCGCCGACGAAGGCGCGCCGCGAGGTCGTCCCGATCCCGCCGACGAGCGACATCATGATCTCCCGCTTCCCTCCGATCGCGCCCGCCATCGGGTAGCCGCCGGTCAGGCACTTGCCCAGCACCGTCAGGTCGGGCGTCACGCCGAAGTAGGCCTGCGCGCCGCCCATGCCGGCGCGGAAGCCGGTCACCACCTCGTCGAAGATCAGCAGCGCCCCGAACTCGTCGCAGAGCGCGCGGACCTGCGCATTGAACTCGCGGTGCACGGGCCGCGTGCCGCTCTCCGGCCCGAACGGCTCCAGCAGCACCGCCGCCGTGCCGCCGCGCAGGCGGTTCCAGCGCAGCAGCCGGCGCAGCGCCTCGGGATCGTTGGGCAGGCACTCCTGCGTGTGCGCCGTGGCGCCGCGCGGGATGCCGATCGCTTCCATGCGGCCTGTCTTCGGCAGCCGCATGCCGTAGACGAGCTGGTCGCTCCAGCCGTGATACGCGCCGCCGATCTTGATGACGCGCTGACGCCGGGTGAAGGTGCGGGCCAGCCGCACCGCGCCCATCACCGCCTCGGTGCCGGAGCCCAGCATGCGCAGCATCTCCACGCCGGGCATGTGGCGGCAGACGAGCTCGGCCAGCTTGACCTCGTACTCGTGCAGCAGGCCGGTGACCGGGCCGCAGTCGTCGAGCAGCGCGTGCACCGCCGCGCGCACCGCCGGCGGATTGCTGCCGAGCAGCGTCGGGCCGCCGGCCTGCAGGAAGTCGATGTAGCGATTGCCGTCGATGTCGGTGAGGTGCGCGCCCTCGGCGCGCGTGATCGCCAGCGGGAACGGGTGGTTGAAGGCGAGGTTGTGCTGCACGCCGCCCGGGATCACGGCGGCGGCCTGCTCCGCCAGGCGCTTCGACCCGGCGCAGTGATCGTCGAACCAGCGCAGGACCTTGGGCATCGCGTCCGGCCGGATCGGCCGCATCGGCTGGTTCACGAGCGCCGCAAAGCGCTCGTAGAGCGCGTGCGTGTCCGGCCAGGTGGGCACGGCGGGCGCGTCCGGCGGCAGGGCGCCGGATGGCGAAGCGGCATGTCCCCCGCCTTGCGCGGGCGCGGCGATGCCGGCGGCGGTGGGCGAGGTGGGGTCTGCGGGCGAGGTGGGGGCGGAGGCAAGCGTAGACATCACGGTCCCTTGAGATGAAGCAGCAGATCGCGCACCGGGGCGAGCCTGCCTCGGAGGGCGGGCTCGCGGTGGGCGCGTTCGTCGATGCGCGCCGCCAGCAGGTCGCGGGCGAGCGTCTCGAGGCGCTCGACGGCTTCGAGCGCGGTGGGGCTGTCCGCGGCGCAGCACAGGATGCCATGGTTGCGCAGCAGGTAGACCTGTCGATCCGGGCTGACGGCCTTGGCGAGCTTGCCCGCCAGCCAGGCGGTGCCGGACGGCGCATAACCGACGACCGGCACCTCCTCGCCGAGCCAGCGCCGCAACGCTTCCGGCACGACCAGCGGCTGGCCGATCAGCGCGCAGGCGCTCGCCAGCGGCTGGTGCGTGTGGATGCTGCAGCCGACGTCCGGTCTGGCGCGCAGCACGCGGGCATGGAGGGCGGTCTCGACGGAGGGCTTGCGGGCGCTGCTCCTCGCATCGATGCTCGCGTCAGTGCTCGCGTCAGTGCTCGCGTCAGTGCTCGCGTCAATGCGCGCGGTCGTGCGCGCGTCGTCGACCACGGCCAGGTCCGACAGCCGCAGCACGCAGACGTCCTCGGGCCGCATGACGAGGTAGTCCGTGGCCGACGGCGTGACGGCGACGAGCTCGTCATCGATGCGCAGCATCAGGTTGCCGCCCGTGCCGGCGAAGTAGCCGCGCTCGGACAGGCGCAGGCAGAGGTCCACCACGTGCCGGCGCTCGACCTCGTGTTTCATGTCGCGGCTCCTGTCGCCGGGGCGGTCCTGACGCCTGCCGCCGCGTCCGTCTCGGGGACCCGGTTGATCCGGTGGTACAGCGGCGCCAGGCGCATGCGGACTTCCTTGAAGGCTTCGAACTTGTCGCCGTAAAGCCGGCTCAGCGCGGTGGCCGGCTCATAGAGGCGGCGCGTGCGGCGCAGCGTCGCCAGATCGCCGAAGCGCAGCGCGCCGGTGCCGATGCCGGCGAGGAAGGTCGCGCCGATCGCGTTGGCCTGGATCGGATGCTCGAGCTGCCGGATCGGCTGGCCGGTGACGTCCGCGAAGATCTGGCACCAGACGTCGCTCTGCGCGCCGCCGCCCACCGCCGCGATCGTGCCGGGCGAGCGCCCCAGCAGCCGCGCGAAGGGCTCCATCATCCAGCGCGTGTTCAGCGCGACGCCCTCCAGGAAGGCGCGGAAGATGTCCTCCCGCGAATGTTCCAGAGAGAGGTTGATCAGACCCGCCCGCAGCAGCGGATCGTCGACCGGCGTGCGCTCGCCGAAGAGCCACGGCGTGTAGATCAGCCCGCGCGACCCCGGCGGCACGCGCGCCGCGATCTTGTCCAGCAGCTCGTAGACGGCGGGGTGTTCCTCGTCGGAGGCCAGCTCGTCGGGGTGGTACAGGATGCGGTCGCGCAGGAAGGACAGGTTGGCGCCGGCCGTCGACTGCAGCGCGAGCGCGAGATAGCGATCGTCGACCGCGCAGGGCACCGCGGCGATCTTGTGGCGGACGTCGGTCCGCATCTCCGGCACGTGCGCGCCCAGCCACGACGAGGTGCCCAGGTACAGGTGGGTCTCGAAGTCCGACACCGCGGCGCCGACCGCGACGGCGGAGGTGTCGACGGCGCCGGCCACGACCGGCGTGGACGCGGAGAGTCCCAGCGCCGCGGCGACGTCGGGGAGCAGCGGGCCCAGCACGTCGGTGGACCGCACGATCGGCGGCAGCTTGCCGGCGTCGAGTCCCAGGCCGCGGATCAGCCGGTCGTCGTAGCGGACGCGTGAGGGATCGCGGTTGTCCGTGACCCAGCTGGTGAGGATGGAATCCTGCGTCGCGCAGAGCCGTCCGCAGAGACGGTAGTTCAGGTAGTCGAGCGCATTGAGGAAGCAGCGCGTGGCGTCGTGAACGGCGGGCATCTCATCGCGGATGAAGGCCATGTGGCCGGCGGCATCGCGCCCGCTGAGCGACGGCGCGCCGCCGGTGAGCCGCAGCCAGCGCCAGAGCTTGTGCGGCGCGTAGCCCTCGATGTTGAGCCAGCGCCCGCGCAGGCGACGCTTGATCGCGGCGGCGCCGCGCGCGTCCAGCCAGCTGAAGGCCGGACCGATCGCGCGGCCGTCGTGGCCCAGGCAGACGGTGACCTCGGTCTGCGTGGAGCAGCACACCGCCGTCACGCGCCGCCGCCGCGCCGCGTCGGGCGCAAGCACCTCACCGGCGGCCTCGAGCAAGGCCCGCCACCAGGCTTCCGGATCCTGTTCGGCCCGCGCGCCGTCGACCACCAGCGCAACGGGACGGAAGGCCCAGGCCAGCACCTCGCCGTCCAGGCTCACCAGTGCGCATTTGCAGCCGCTGGTGCCGAGGTCCACCGCCAGCACGAGCGGCGAGTTCGGCGAGGTGAACGAGGGGAACGAAGGGACCGACGATGTCATCAGAACTTGCGCGACACGGAGACGACCAGCGTGTTGTTGTCCTGGCGCTTCCAACCGTCGCCGTCGGGGATCATGAAGAGTTCGGGCCGATGCGTGCTGGTGGCAACCCATTCGGCGGTGAAGTTGAGGCCCCAGCGCTGATGGGTGATGCCGATCGAGTAGTCGCTGAAGTCCGCCTCCTTGAAGTGGCGGATCTTCTGCGTGCCCGCGTGCAGGTTCAGCGTGGTGGTGGGTGTGAGCGGATGGCGGTAGGTGAGGTCGTAGAGCAGGCTGCCGCGCGAGTTGTGGTCCCCGCGCGCATAGCACTCGAGCGCCGGCGTGGGATCGACGGCGGCGACGAGGATCTGGCCGCAGACGCCGCCGGTGTCCGCGCCGCGGTAGGTGCGCGAGAGCACGTTGAGGACGCGCCCTTCGAGCCTGCCCCAGCCGATCTCCAGCACGGCGTAGGCGGTGTCGTAGCGCGTGCGGCGGAAGTCCACCGGCACGCCGGCTTCCATGTCGATGCCGTGCGGCGCGTCGAACTTCGCGCCGGGGAAGAACTCCTTGGCCAGGCCCACGCCGAAGTGCCAGCCGTCCGGATCGCCGAAGCGGTAGCCGGTGCCGAGCAGCAGGTTGACGCCGTCGCCGTCGGTGAAGGCCTTCTTGCTGACCGTGGAGAGTTGCGCGAGGCCGATGATCCCGGACTCGTGCGCGAGCTGCACGCCCAGCTGCAGCGACGGCTTGCGGCCGGAATCCGACACGCCGCGGTTGCGCAGGTCGGAGAGCAGCTTCACTTCGGTCTCGACGCCCATCGTGGCGGTGCCGGTCTCGTCGGCGCGGGCGGTCAAGGGGCAGAGCGCGCCGAAAGCGGCGGCGAGCAGGAAGGCGGAGGTCGTGCGGGTCATCTCGGGTCTCCTCGTTCTGGTGTTCAAGATTTGCAGACGGGCGAGCCGGGCAGCTCCGCCACGCGCTTCATCTGCTCGGTCTGGCCGAGGATCTCGGTCCCGATGTAGGCGCGGATGTAGAGGTCGCCGCTCTTCACGCGCAGCGCGCCCTTGTATTTCTTCTTGTCGCGCGGGTCGTAGACCCAGCCGTCGCGCCAGGCCTCGTTTTCGTAGCGGTCCAGCTGCGCGATCTGGATGCCGCAGGTGTCGTTGGCCTTGCCCGCGTCCTTGTCCCAGACGATGCGGCCGCACAGCGCGGCCGGCTTGTCGTCGCAGGGCTTGAACTCGATGACCGCGCCTCCATCGGCGCTCAGCCATCGGCCCTTGGCGTCGTCCGGGCCGGCGGCCATCGACAGGCCGGGGATCAGCGCGGCGCACAGCGTCGCGATCACGATTCCCGTGGCGGGCCAGGGCCGGATCCCAGGGAAGCTTCGTCGAGAAAGGGCTGGTCGAGCTGCCATCGCGTCCTCTCCGGAGGGGTTCGCCCTCTCGTCATTTGGATAGTGATGGCTATGGTATAGCGATGACTATCGAATTTGATTTGCGGAGAAACCCTGGCGGACTGCGGTCGTCGGTCGCTGTGGCAGAGCTGAAGCCTTCTTGCTGACTGCGCAGGCTGCTGGCCCTCACCCCCACCCTCTCCCGCAAGCGGGAGAGGGGGCAAGAGGAGCCAGCGCCGCGGGTCGAGCCGGTCGGACTCCCTCTCCCGCTTGCGGGAGAGGGCGGGGGTGAGGGCCAGCGGCGGTGGCAGTGCTGAAGCCTTTTCGATCAATCCGCCAAAGGCCGGGCGGGCGCGCGCGTCAGCGGCAGCGCCAGGATCGCCAGCGCCGCGAAGCCCGCCGCCACGAAGGGCACGGGGGCGACCTCGTCGCCGGTGACGACCAGCGAGGCCATGAGCGGCCCGAATGCGCTGCCGAAGAGCTGGGCGGCGGGCACCAGGGACGCGACGCGTCCGCTGCCGTCGACGCGGAAGGCGAGCGCCATCTGGAAGGGCAGCATGAACAGCCAGGTGAAGGTGAACAGGCCGCACAGCGCGGCGAAGACGGCAGTGCCGCCCGGCCCGGTTCGCGCGATGCCGAGGGCGCAGAGCCCGAGCACGACGGCGCATCCCAGCAGCACGGGACGCACCGGCAGACGCCGCACGAGCCAGGTGCCGGCGCTGCCGCCGACCACCTGCATGCCGAGCCCTGCGGCGATGAGCGTCTGGACGGCCAGCGCGGAGAAGCCGGCGCGGGTGCCGAGCGGCTCGGCATAGGCCCACAGCGCGCCGAGCGTGGCGAGCTGCAGGAAGACGACCAGCAGCGTGCCGATGCGCGGCCGGGTCCAGGTCATGCCGATGCCGACCTGGCTCACCGTGGGCGTGAGCGGGCCGAGCGGCCGCGCGAACAGCAGGGCGAGCAGGGCGGCGAGACCGCAGAGCCCGCCGAGCACCGCGAAGCCGCCCGGCCATCCGTGCGAGGGAATCACGAGATGCGCCAACGCGAGGCCGAGCAGGGATTGCGCCAGCGTCTGCACGACGAAGAAGAGCCCGGCCAGCCGCTCGGGCACGGCGGCCCTCACGATGACGGCGGTCGTGCTCCAGACCATGAGGCCTTCGGTGAGACCGGCGCCGGCGCGGACCAGTCCCACCGCCAGATCGCCCGCGACCCGCATGGTCATGAGGTCCAGCGCCGCGGCGGACAACGCGGCGATGACGGTGATGACGCGCAGCGACCGCACCGGCAGCGCCAGATCGCCGATCAGGACGCCGAGGCCCAGGGCCACGATCTCTCCCATGGCCACGAGGCCGACGCCCTCCAGGGTGACATGGCCGGCTTCCAGCAGCGCGCCCAGCAGCAGCGGCTGCAGGCCGAGCATCAGCAGCGCCACCGAGCCGACGACGATCGCCAGCGTCTGCGCGCCACGGGTGCTGGTCGAAGCCGCGGCCGGAGTCGTGAAGGGGAGTGTGCTCATCTCGGCGCAAACCATACGTTGGAAGATGGCTGGAGATCTTATAGTCATGGCTATCGTTCCGGGGTGCTCGCCAACCCTGGAACAATCCCGCAGAGCCCACACCCGCCCATGCCCATGCCTGCTTCGCGCCGCAAGACCTCCGAACCTGCTCCGGCTTCAGCCCTCCCGGTGGGGTCGGCGATCGCGCTCGGGCCCGACACCGAGACGGACACCGAGTCCACGCCGGATGCCGTGACGGCGCCGACGCTCGCCGCCAAGAAGCTGCCCGCGCAGCAGCGCGCCACGGAGACCTATGAGCGCATCCTGGAGGCGGCGGCGCAGACCTTGATCGAGGTGGGGGTGGAGCGGCTCTCCACCAACCTGGTCTGCATGCGGGCGGGGCTGTCGCCGCCGGCGCTGTACCGCTACTTCCCGAACAAGTACGCGCTGCTGTTCGAGCTTGGGCAGCGCCTGATGCAGCGCCAGAACGAATGCGTGGCGAAGTGGATGTCGGTGGAGGTGGTCCAGCGCGGCGTGCCGGCGCTGGAAGAGGCGCTGGCGGGGCTGCTGCTGGACACCTACGCGGCGACGCGCGACACCCCGGCGGGCGTGTGGATCATGCGGGCGATGCGGGCCGTGCCCGCACTGCAGGAGGTGCGGCTGACCTCGCACGCGGCGGTGACCGAGGCGCAGACGCGGTTGCTGGTGAAGGCCTTGCCGGGGGCGAAGCGCGCGGAACTCAAGCTCGCGAGCCGCATCGTCGTGGAGCTGATCTACGCGACGGTGGAGATGCTCTTCGACGAGAGCCTGAAGCCCAAGGAGGTCGCGCGCATCGCGGCGGGGATGATGGCGAGTCACCTGGCGAAGGTGATGCGCTGAGAACTCATGCTGCGCCTCTTGCTCCCTCTCCCGCTTGCGGGAGAGGGTCGGGGGTGAGGGGCGCGCCAAGCGCGCGGGCTCTCGGCAGTCATGCAGCAAAGCTGCTCTCCGAAGCCTCAGCGGCAAACCTCGTCGATCCACTCGCGGGAGCCGGGTTTCAGCGGGACCAGCCGCTGGCCTTGCGCGCCGTCGGCGGCGAGGCAGAACTTGGTGCCGTAGCCATGCGTCGGATCGGACGGATCCGACGGGCGGCCGTTCAGATAGACCAGATAGACGCGGTCGGGCTGCAAGGGGGCCGGCGGCGTGTTGGTCTCCGCGCCGGGCGGCACCTGGCCATAGGCGATGCAACTGGCGTTCGACATCGGTGCGCCCTGCGCTGGATCCACGCTCAACGACCACACCTTGGCCACCGGCTTGGAAGAGGCATCGGAGACGACCACCGTCTGCAGTCTCACGCCGGGATCGCGCTTCGCTTCCTTGGCTGTGAGCGTGAAGCAGGGCTTTCCGCCTTCCATCCGGACCTCGGCCTCACCGCGGCGGGACGTGGCGCAGGCCGAGCAGATCCAGGCGGACAGCGCGAGCAGCAGAAGCGGCTTCAGCGGTTTCATCGACTTCATGGACGTCATGGGCTCAGGGCAGGTTGGCCTTGTCGGCAGGATTGGCGATGAAGGTCTGGAGCACCTCTTCGAAAAGGGGCAGGCTCTTGGCGTATTGCTTCTGGCTCATGGCATCTGACGAACCCAGGTGCTTGAGCGCGAAGTAGTCGGCGAGCAGGTCCCCCTGGGCTTCCATGTTGTAGTCGCCCAGGCTCTGCCCGGACTTCAACTCGTACTGGTAGGACAGGCCGATCCGGATCGCGCCGCGCAGGCGCACCCAATAGCCGAGCTGGTGTTGCCACACATGGACCATCTCGTGCATGAACCAGTGCTTGTCGCCGTCTTCGCCTTGGGAGAAGTCTTCCTTGAAGTAGCTCTTGTTGAAGTACATCTCGCCATTGGGCGTCATGGCGGTGTCGTCGGGCTGCAGGCCGAAGGGCAGGTACTCGTCCTTGTGGACCTTGATGGCGGTGTAGTCGAGCGCGTCCTTGAAGAGCAGGCGCGCCATCGCGATCTCGCCGGTGGTGAGCCCGCGGGCGGCGCCATCGGGCGTGGCGAGGGGCTTCTGCGGCGCGGGCACGTACGGGGCGTTGGCCGGTGGCGTGAAGTCCGCAGCCACGAGCAGCCAGTTGTCGCCCGCGGACGCGTCCAGGCCGATCGGCCCGGGGCGGGGCGAGTCGCCAATCCACTTCGTGCCCGGATCGGACATCAGTCGAGCGACGTCCAACCCGATCGGACCAGGAACGACGGCACGTGCCATGTGAAGCTCCCTGCAGGGCGCCGCGGAGAAGTCCGGCGGCGAGCGGCCCATGTTGCCCGCTCGGCGGGGTGGGCGCAAATGACTCTTGGCTAGTCGCGACGCGGGCCGCCGGGCAGCGAGGGCGGCCAGGGCTCTGGGGGCCGTCGACGGCGGGTTTTGCCGACCCTTCGGGACGGGGAGCGGAGGAGATACTCCGCGCCGTAGCCGCGCGTCGCGGCGCTCGTCGGGGTAGGGAGTCATGAGTATCCAAGTCGAGGCGGCCGGCGAGATGCTGGTGGGAGCCGCCGTTGCTCAGGAGATCGCTGGCGGCAGCGGCGCCGGAGCCGAGGCCGATGCCTCCAGGCATGCGCACGGGGCCTGCGCCAACTGCACCGCGCCGCTGCAAGGCGCGTTCTGCCACCGCTGCGGCCAGGCGGCTCATGTCCACCGCTCGCTGGCGCATCTGGCGGAGGAGTTCCTGCACGGCATTCTTCATTTCGAGACCAAGGCCTGGCGGACCGTGCCGATGCTGCTGCTGAGGCCGGGCAAGCTGACCCGGGAGTACATCGACGGCCGACGCGTCCGTTACGTCTCGCCGCTGGCGCTGCTGCTGTTCCTGCTCTTCCTGATGTTCCTCGTGTTCTCACTGACCAGCCCGACCGTGACGTTGGGGGGCAACCTGAACCCGGAACAGATGGCCAAGCTGAACCAGACACTGGAGGCCAGCCGCGCGAAGCTGGGCGAGCTGGAAGCGCAACTCGCCGCACTGCCGGCAGGGGACACGTCGCGCCGCCGCGTCGAGTCGGCCATTGCCGAGCAACGGGAGGAGGTCGCCGGGATCGAGCAGGCGCAGCTGTTCCTGGACCCTCAGCAGGCCGCGAAGGATCCCGAGGCCGCGCGTGCCGCCGCGCAGCAGGTCCGAGCCTCGCTCGCGCGTTATCTGCCGTGGCTGTCCGCGCCCGGCATCGAAGGCCGGATCGACCGCGCGCTGAGCCAGGCGCAAGGGCCGATGCTGCAGATCGAAGGCACGTCAGGGATGCCGGTCTTCGAGCGCAAGCTCAAGCATGCGCTGGAGAACAAGGAACTCGCGCTCTACAAGATCAAGGGCGCGGCGGCCAAGTTCGCATTCCTGCTGATGCCGATCTCGCTGCCGTTCCTGTGGCTGCTGCTGGTGACTCGACGCCGCTTCGGCATGTTCGACCATGCCGTGTTCTCGCTCTATTCGTTGTCGGCGATGGCGTTGCTGATGAGCGCGGTGGCGATCTGCGGGTACTTCGGGTTCGCGGGCGTGGCGGTCCTGCTCGCGACGGTGGTGCCGCCGCTGCACATGTTCGCGCAGTTGCGCGGCACCTACGCGCTCGGCATAGGCGCCGCGGCGTGGCGCACGGTGGCGCTGCTCTTCATCGCCGGAGGATCGATCCTGATCTACAGCCTGATGATCGTGCTGGCGAGCATGTGAGGGGCGTCCTGAGACGTGGTCCCAAGCGCTTACCACTTGCTCCAGCACACCACGGTGGCGATACCCAGCACCAACGCGAAACAGGCGGCGATCTTGATCCAGCGACGCCAGAAGTCTTTTGGATCGTCGGATCGCCGCACGATGCGTTCCGATTCGGTGCGGATCTGACCGGTCATCAGCGCCCAGAGAGGCCCCAGCGTACAAGTCCCCAACCAGAGCAGCCAGATGACCAGGAGGGCGGGGCGACGCATCGCGCCCGTTGGCAGGCCAAGCTTCGCGACGACGCAGGTCGCGATGAGCGTGAACGCCATGAAGGACAGTGCTGCCCACTGGCGCCCTGTCATCGCGTGGGACGGTCGTCGCCTGCGTGCATGGACGTCCGGCTGTGTCCGCCAGATTATTCTCGCCAACAGGAACAGGACGCTCAGGAGGGTGGCGTGCGCCAGCGTGTTGACGATCAGCATCCCTGGCGAGTCGGCCCAGGTATATGAGCGTCCTGTGGACAGCTTGCTGAACTCGACCATGCGCCCGTCCACAAGCAGAAGCAGCAGGGCGACGCCATAGACCACGCCAGTGCCGGCAAACACGGCAGTGCATATCCAGGTGAAGAAACGATCGAGGCGCATGGATCGGGGGAATCGAGGAGGCGAATGATAGTGGTGAGCGCTCAGCAGGCCGGGGGCGGACCTCGCGGTCGAAGGTCACACGAGTCGCACCGCTTTGGATGAGCAACTGTTTGCTTCTGCCTACCTCGGTCAAGCACCTGTTCTCCGATGAACAGGACCATCGCTCCCGCGGATCGGGCCTGCACACGCTCGTGGCCTCACTCGGGCGATACCCCGCGAACACGCATCACGTCCAAGGCGTGGGTCGCCGCGGCTTCGAGGTGTTGCCACTCCCGCAAGCCGAAGGCTGCCTCTGAATCCTGGATCGTTTGAGGCGTAGCGGCGCAGAACCGCTCGACCGCTTCTCGGACCTCACCTGCAGCCAGCGCTTCCTTGGCCGTGTAAGCCGGCTCGCCATAGAGTTGGACGTCGGACAACTCCTCGACGTTCCAGTCGTACCACTGGTTGATCACCTCGTTGAGGTCGACAGGCGTTGGGTCGCGCCTGATATCGACGATCCTCTGGAGCCAGAACATCACTTGGTTCCGCACCCTTCGGTGCACGATGTCGCTGTCATCGGACATGAAAACCCCAGGCGGCGAGATGGCCGCGGCGGCCGGTTGAACGTCGCGTTTCGCCTGCCACCCGGGGCAGGCGCTCGCAAGCCGAAGTTTAGTGACCATGGACGTATCAGCTCATGCGGCGATGAATGTGGATGACGAGATTCTCAGAGTGCGCACCGGCGAGACCGCGGGGACGTCAACCTGAGACGAGTTGCGTGGGCCTCCAGACCTCACTGACAAGTCCTGACCCTCAAAGGTAGGAGCCCGTCCCCCCAATTCCCTCTATGGAACGAACCGCCAGAAGTCTTTGACATAGATCAGAGATCGAAGTCCCGATCGGACGCAGCATGGACTCCGGTGTTTCAAAAGCGCCGTGCAATTCCGGCACCGATCCTGCGATCGGTGTCCGCGTCCCTGATCTCTCGATCATGGGCGAGATGGGCCACTCCGCGAGGACGGCCATCACGTCATTGCCGTGCTTTTGACATCTCGCCCACCTCTCCGGTCGATCCGAAGGCATGTCGCCTTCAACGTCGGAGCCGGTGGTGTCCAACATTGACCGGGGTACGACGACATGGGAAGTTTCCAACAAGCACGCATCGACGAGTCCGACAAGCCGATGCGCCAGCGCCTTCCGCTCGCGGGCTGCGATCAGCAGACGCTGATTCACCTGCAACACGACTGGGGCATGACCGAGCCGCAGATTTTCGGCCCGCGACTCGGCTCCGATGCGATCTGCCTGCGCGCGGATCTGACGATGGGCTCGGCGCTGGCCAACCTGCGCGCACTGCTGGTGAGCGGCGCGTCGATGCTGTCCATGCTCTCCGACAACTGCGCGGAGGGCGATCCGGCCAAGCACGTGGCCAACGCAGTGAAGGAGTCGCTGCGCGAGGGCCTGGGAATGCTCGGCGTGGTGGAGCGCGCGGTGGATGAGGATCGGAGGAAGGTCGCGTCTTGAGAGCGAGTTCCGGAGGCCGCGAGGTGAGGGGAGTTCACCTCGCGTGGGTCAAAGGCTCAGCCTCGCGAATCCGGAACGAAAAGCCCCGATGCTTCATCACGCTTGAACGCCGAGCCCGCCGGCTCGTCCAGAAGGTGAAGGACCGAATCGTCCCTCGACAGCACGGCGCCCAGGGACACGTAGCCGATGTTGCCGGTGTCCTCCATGTACTCGTCCGTCTCGTCGCCGGCCGTGAACCGCCAGCCGCTGTCCTGGTCTTCGTCCGGTGACTCTCGATAGAGGAAGCAGATCGCCTGGCCGTCATGAAGAATCCGGTTCGTCACGAAGGCGCGCTTGATGAACCTGGCGGTGAAGTCGTGGGGATCGCGGTGCTCGGTATTGATGATGTGCCGCGCCTCGAAGCTCACCGGATCGCCAGCCTGGAGACCCCTGATGTGGCGGGGCTCGTTGTCCAAGCGGCCATCGAAGCGTGCGCCAGGGTGGACAGCGTCGACCAGGACCCACATGCGCTCGACGTGGACGTCGTCAGCGTCGTCGCCACGACCTCGGAAGATCAGCTTCACGACCTCGCCGACCGCGACCTTGGCGAGGACTTCCGGCGACGGCTTGTAGAAGGTGTACCTGTTCGCCGCCGCGGTCTCGGTGGGATCGTCGAGCTGCCAGTTGAGCATGGGAAAGGAACGGTAGAGCGGACAACGCAGCCATTGTGATCGCGCTGCGGCGCAGAGGATCAGCGGTGCCCCAGCCTCGTTGGCTACGGCACCGCGACGCGCAGCGTGCGGAACTGCTGCTTCGCCTTGTCGGTTGAACCACAGGTGGCCTCGGGCTGCTTTGATCCGTCATCGCTGAGTAGGTCGACCTGCTTGGATCCAGGGACCGGGAGGAGGGCCTCGGGGAAGTAGCCTGCAGGCAACTTGAGCACCCTCTCGGGCCGCTTGCCGGGATCGCCTGACCAGCGGAACAGGGCGAAGCTGCCTGTGTCTGCGACCGGCCCGCCGACGATCAGGTAGGTGTTGCCCACCTTGTCGATGCTGCGGATGCCTCGGCCACCGAGGTCGACAAGAATGGGCCTCTCGAACTTGGCCGGGATGCCCTCTCCCTTGATCAATTCAGCGGGGTTCCTCAGCGGCACGAGGGGCGCCTTCCCTTTGACCAGCGGGTTCCGGAACCCGATCAGAAGGCCGTCGCCCTTCCAGGTCGCGAGCCCTTCGATGTTGAGGCCGCCGGGCTGTTCGGGCAGTTCCTTCGCTGCGGCGGCGAGTTGAAGCTCGCTCAACTCGGGAGACCGGATCATGGCGTCGAGCAGGCCGGTGTACGGGTGCAGGTGCGCGACCAGGGACGGTGTGCCGTCGACCTTGGCGACCCGGGTGGCGAAGAACTGCTTGCGCCAGTCGCGAGGCTTGCCGGACTTCGGCAGGCTGTGCGACGAGATCCAGTAGACGATGTCGCCGATGATGGCGCCGCCCTCGATGTCGGAGGCCTTGTCCCCGGTCTTCAGGAACTCGGCAAGGTCGAGTCCGGAGCCGATCGGCTGGGACTGGCCGCGCGCATAGACGAGCAAGGTGTTGCACTCGTCCTCGGCCACTGCGAAGTGACGCTCGTCGAGCATGACCGCCGCCGAGGCCTCGGCCATGCCGCGGTAGGACGTGCCCGCCGCTGGTTGGGCGCTGCCATGGAGGGCAACGAGCGCCAGCGCCGCGGCTGGCCAGTGCGCCCATGGCGCCCGTTGACTTCTTGCTGCCATGGGACCTCACTGTCTGGAACCTTCGAGCGGACTCAGAACTTGAAGTTTCCGTCAGAACGGGCCTGGGAGCCACTCGCGCAGCTCGTGAACTCGCGGTTGCCGCTGCCGGTGGTCTGGTTGCTTTCCCAGACGGCGGTCGAGCCGTTCCACTTCACGTACTTGTATTGGATCGCCGTGCCGGCGGGCAGGTTGACGGTCCCCGCCCACGGCACGTTGGCGCCCGAGCCCTGGATGGTCAGCGCGAAACCCGAGCCCGGCGCCCAGGCGCCCAGGCCGGTCACGTTGCCCACCACGCGCAGGTTCTGGCCGACCACCGTGTTGGCGTTGGCGATGGTGAAGGTCACGGCGCAGTTGCCGGTGCCACCACCACCGCTGATCTTCTGGCCCGTGTAGATCGCCACCGCGGGCGTGCTGCCGCTGGTGTTGGCCGGCACCGTGAAACTGGCGTTGCCGCTGCCGTCCACGGTCACCGAGTCGGCCGTGCAGCCGGTGCCGGCGGCGTTCTTGGTGCCGTTGATGACGTTGCAGTACGTGCCGGCGGGCAGGCCGGTGGCGAAGCCTCGGGTCCAGGCGCTGCCGCTGTTGTTCAGCGCGACGAAGCCGACGTTGCCGCGGCTGAAGGCGACCTGGTTGCCGTTGTCGCCGACGATCCAGTTCTGCTGCGCCTGCCCGATGCTGGCATTGCGGAAGCCCACCATGTTGGCCAGCGGCGTCCAGCGGTGGGCGAAGTCCCACACCACGTTGATCTGCGGCACGCCGCCGCTGTAGGGGCTGGTCGTGGGGCGGTCGGCGTCGGTGTTGCTGAACTTGAAGCCGGAGTACAGCTGCGCCTCGGCATAGCCCTGGGCCAGCATGAAGATGTTGGCCAGCGTGTAGCGCTGGTTGGCGGCGTCGTTGCTGGCGGCGTTGTTGATGTTCAGTGAACTGCCGTTGCGCTCGGTGTCCCAGTTGGTGACGAAGACCGTGGCGTTCTGCGGCTGGATGAAGCCCCAGCTGCCGCCCCAGTTGCCCCACGTGCCCATGATGCCGGGGATGCTGGACAGGGTGTTGCCGTTGTTGCCCCGGAACACGTCGCGCATCGCGTACGGGAACTGGAACTCGTTGATCGTGCCGATGGGGAAGTAGCTGGGCCGGTCCACCTCGCCGTCGTTGATGATCTCCTGCGTGACCCAGATGTTCTCGCCCTGCAGCGTCGTGGGGTAGGTCGTCTTCACGGCGCTCATGATGGACGTCCAGGCACCGGCCGGCATGTGCTTGGCCGCGTCGATGCGGAAGCCGTCGACGCCCAGCGCCAGCAGGGCCTTCAGGTAGTTGACGATCTGGCCCTGCACGTAGCTGCTCTCGGTCGCCAGGTCGGGCAGGCCGCCGAGGCGGCAGTTCTGCACGTTGCTGCGGCCGGCCGGCGAGTTGTAGTCGGCGTCGTTGATGGTGCAGTTGGCGTGGAAGTCGCTGGCGCTGAAGAAGGGGTAGCTCAGCGTCGCGGCGTTCCACGTCGATCCGTCGGTGGCCGTGCCGCTGCCATCGGCCATCTGATTGACGACGATGTCGGCATAGACGCGCACGCCGGCTGCGTGGCAGGCGTTGATCATGCTCTGCAGCTGCGCGGGCGTGCCCATGCGGCTGGTGAGGTTGGCGTAGTTGACGGGCTGGTACACGCCCCACCAGCCGTTGGCGTTCTTGGACGCGCCCGGCGGCGAGAGCTGCACGCCGCCGAACCCCTTGGGACCCAGCCATTGCGTGCATTCGGTGGCGATGTCAGGCCAGGCCCATTCGAACATCTGCACCGACGTGGCGTTCGGATTGAGCGCCTGCGCGGGGTTGGCGAAGGCGGCAAGCGCGACGCTGGCGGCGGCTGTCAGGGCGTGGGCGAGCCTGCGGCTCGAGAAGGGCAGCTGGGGCATGTTGTCTCCGGTATTGATAGGCCGCCGCCCTCGTCGCGGGGCGGCTGGTTCGGGCCATTCGACTGCATGCCATGGCCGGCTTTCCGAGGTCGGAAGGTGGCTCGACTTTAGACACGCTCTCGCCAGAATTCCGTAGGAAAACTACCAAGTCGCGCCGTTTGCCCCTGGTAAAGAGACTGATGAGTTGTTTCTGCCCGTAGTTTCGCTACTCAACGGCAGCCGCAGGCTCGTTCTCCGTATGCCGCTCAGGCTCCGTGGTGCGGAGGATTTCGTTCAGGACGGACGTGGCGTAGTTCCCCGCGGGCAAGGAGAACGTGAGCACCAGTTGATCGGCTTGCGGCCATTCCCATGTCATGTCCACCGGGCTCGCCACCAGGGAGCGGCGCTCCTGATCCAGCCCCGCGTGTTCCATGCCGTCGCACAAGGTGGCGTGAGGCTGCGCCACGCCGTTCTCGAGCGCCTGGGCTTCATCGGTGGTGCTCACGCGGCCGCGTCCCCAGAGCGGTCCGGTGGGCCGGCCCGCCTCGTCCATCACGTCGCCGGGCAGGGTTTTGCCCCAGAGTCCCTGCCGGATGCGCAGCGCCAGCACCTCATTGAAGACGAAGGAGCGCACCGCCGACAGGTAGATGCCTTTCTTCTTCGGGTTGCGCACGCGGATCTCGCGCGCCAGCATGGCCCGGCCCTGCTCGACGTTGCCGCCGTCGTGGCCGAAACGCTGAGCGCCGAAGTAGTTGGGCACGCCATGCGCCGCCACGGACTTGAGATTGGTCTCGATGGCGTCGCGGTCGCCGGTCACGTCACGCAGCACGATGCGGAAGCGGTTGCCCTGCAGATCGCCCGGGCGCAGCTTCTTCACGTGGCGGGTCTGGCTCAGCACCTTGAATTCCGGGTGCTGAAGCAGGGTCAGGTCTGGCGTCTCGCCCTTCGGCAGATAGATGCTGAACCACTGACGGGTGATGGCGTAGCGGTCCTTGAGGCCGGCATAACCCACGTCCCTTTCCTGCACGCCGGTGGCATCGGCCAGTTGCAGGGCGATGAAGGCGGTGTTGGCACCGTTCTTCTCGATGTCCAGCCAGATGTGCTCGCCCTCGCCGGAGGGCAACTGCAGCGGCAGTTCGGTGACGATGAAGTCCTCGTTGTGGAGCTTCAGCGTGGCGCTGGCGCCGCTGGCCGGGTAGGCGTTCGGGCCACTGCGGCAGGGTCGTGTATTGGGCGTCGGTCATGGGCCGGGATTCTCTCCCGGCACGCATGCCTGTCGAACGTCCTCGTCCGGCAGGAGAAGCGCTAGCGCACGAGCGCCTTGGCAATCTGGCCCAAGGTCCTGAGCGCGCCCTCGACCTGCGCATTGTCCGGATGCCCGAAGTTGAGCCTCAGGTGGTGCGTGAAACGGTGGTCGGCCGAGAACAGATGCCCCGGCGCGATGCTGATGTCATGAGACAGGGCGACCCGGTGCAGTTCCAGCGCGTCGATCTCGGCGGGCAACTCGACCCAGACGCAGTAGCCGCCCTCCGGTTGCGTGACGCGGGTGCCTGGAGGAAAACACTTGGCGATGGTCCTCAGCATGGCTTGACGGTTCGTGACGAGCGCTTGCCGGAGCTGCCGCAGGTGCCGGTCGTAGCCGCCACGACTGAGGTACTCGCTCAAGCCCTCCTGCATCGGCACGGGGGTGGCCAATGAACTCATGAGCTTGCGACGGCTGACATCCCGGGCGAACCGGCCCGCGGCCGCCCAGCCGACGCGGAATCCGGGCGCCAGCGACTTCGAGAACGAACTGCAGTGCAGCACCAGGCCGGTCTTGTCCCAGCCCTTGGCGGGCCTGGGGCGTGAACCGAAATACAACTCGCCGTAGACGTCATCCTCGATGAGGGGAATCTCGCGCTCGGCGAGCAGCGCCACCAGCGCCGCCTTGGCGGCATCGGGCATCAGGCTGCCCAACGGGTTCTGGAAATTCGGCATCAGCCAGCACGCCTTGACGGGGTGGCGATCGAGGACGGCCGCCAGCGCCGCCACGTCGACGCCGGTGCGCGCATGGGTGGCGACTTCGACCGCCTTGAGCCCGCGGCGCTCCAGCGCCTGCAAGGCGCCATAGAAGGTCGGCGACTCGATGGCGACGAGGTCTCCCGGCTTCGTGACCGCTTCCAGGCACAGGTTCAGGGCCTCCATCGCGCCGTTGGTCACGACGATCTCGTCCGCGTCGACCTTGCACCCTGCGCCCAGGTAGCGCAGGCCGATCTGGCGCCGCAGTTCGGCGCTGCCCGGCGACAGGTCCTCGACCGTGCGCCACGGGTCCAGCCCGCGCGCGGCCTTGCCAAGCGCCAGGGCCAGCTTGTCCAGGGGGAACAAGGTCGGGCTCGGAAACGCCGAGCCCAGCGGCACCACGGCCCGGTTGCGCGACAGCCCGAGCACCTGGAACACCAGCTCCGACACCTCGATGCTTCGCTCCTCGGCCAGCGGATCCGACGCGTGGGGCTCAGGGTGCGGGATCGCCGCCTGACTGACGAAGTAGCCGGACCGCGGCCGCGCTTCGATCAGGCCGCGGGCCTCCAGCAGGTAGTAGGCCTCGAAGACGGTGGAGGGGCTGACACCGCGGTCCTTGCTCGCTTGGCGGACCGAGGGCAGGCGGTCTCCGGGTCGCAGCTGCCCCGCGGCGATGGATGCCGCCAGGTCATCGGCCAGGACTTCGTAGCGCTTCATGAGGTGGGGTGCTGATATGGTCTGTCGCGTGGAACGACCGCACTGTATCGGCTGCCTCCCGGCCACTGTGATTTCCCTCTCAGTCGCCCATCTGATCCGGTGTTCTTACAGGAATCTGAATCTGTATTTATCGGACGGGCGGGCGCACAGTCACACCATCATGGAATGGGTCCCTACACTCTTCATCGCCTTCAAGGCTACCGTGCTGTGCATCGGCATGTTCTACGCCGTCAAGTGGCACTACGACCAGGGCAAGAAGAACGGCGCGGAAAAGCAGCGCGCGGTGCTCCTCGCGTGCGCCAAGCTGGTCGGCATCTTCCTGGTGCTGGCCGTGGTCCTGTTGGTCCTGACCTTCGGCGTCGGCAAGTGGCTCGGGCTGGATCTGAACTTCTGACGGGAACGCCGAACGGAAGCGGCGCGATTCCGTACCAGACGTCAGCGCCAACGCAACGCGTCCAGGTCGAGGGTGAAGGGTCGGGTGTTGAGGGTCGCGCTTTCCTCGTCCCCGACCTTCGTAACCACCTGGCCACCGGTCACGACGATGTCTCGATCTGAGCTGAGCGCTGCGCGGTGCTTGTGAATCCAGCCCGGACCTTCGCCTGCAATCGTGAGGCGTTCCATGTGCCAGTCGCGGATGTTCAGTGAGAACACTTGTGTCGCACCATGCGCGCGGGCGCTCGGATAGCCCAGTGAGCCGATCACGATGATGCGATCACCCACTAGGGTCGCCGTGTGGAAGTCGGTAGGCGGGAACAGCGATTCGGGTACCCGAAGATCTGCAGTCGACCATCGGGATGATGGACGAAGACATCGTTGTAGATGCAGAAGTCGGGATCGTATCCATCCTCGTGTTCGCCAGCGATCTGGACCACTCGGCCGTCCGGCAGGAGCGTGAGCGACTGACCCCATGCGATCGGCGCACCAGACCGGGCGGGCGCGGTCGCACGCCTCTGCGCCAAATTGATTGGCGGCCTGGTATCCGGTCAACCCCGAGCGCACCATGGCAAGCCACAGCGGAACTTGCATGGGCTGCGCATTGCACTCGCCGAAACGGCGTGTGCGATCGCGCTCGAAGTCGACAAGGGCGAGCCCTTCGAACGGATCTCGTTCAGCGCCGATGGTCGCCTCCAGGAACAGTCGCTGTTGCTCTTGGCGCAACGCAGAGGGATCGGCGCCAGCCTCCAGCAGGCGAATCGCCATCGTGCGGGATTCGACACAGCCTAGAGCCGGAAAGCCGACTTGCTCGTGGTCCGGATCGGCGCCGGCAGACAGCAGCAGCTCCACCATCGCGTGATCGTCCGTTTCCACCGCGTCCACGAGCGGGGTGCTGCCACCGTCGTCCGTCGCATCCACCTTCGTCTCGCCACGCTCAAGCAGCCAACGGACGACTTCCGTCCGCCCGGACATCACGGCATGAAAGATCGGAGGACGGCCGACGTGATCGGTGGGCTGGCTGTCTGCTCCTGCATCAAGCAGCACTTCGGCCACGTCGAGTCGCCCGAGCGCAAGGGCAAGCACATAGGCGGTTCGCGACCAGCGGTCTTTCGCCTCCAGCTCATTCGGACAGGACTCCGCGCGTGTTCGAACAGCCTCGACTGTTCCGTAAGCGACTTCGCGGAACAGCGGCGACCAGACCAGCAGGCCCTCCGGCGCTCCAAGCTCCAGCAGGACTCGAATCGCGTCGAAACGGCATTTCCGCGACAGGACGCTGAGGCCGATTCGCCGTGCGACGACTGGGCATCGAGAGGAACACCGTGTGATGCCAGCAGACGAATGAGGTCGGGCAGCTCGACATCGCGCGCCGGGCCGCGTCCAAACACCACCGTCTGCATCGCGTCGTAACCATACTGGTCACGATATCCGACCACGTCCGCACCCGCATCGATGGCGGACTGGATGTCGGCGAGCCAGCCGCTGCGCAACAGGTCGCCCAATGAAGGACTTGCAGTGGAGGGAGTCGCGGAATCAGACATGGTCTGGACGCCAGTGGTGGTGCGCAGGAGCATACCGTTCGAAGACGTTTCGTCTCCGCGCAATCCGCGCCTCAGTGCGTTGACAGGCGGATCACATGCCACGTGAGCGTTTGGGTCTCGCCGCCGACGAACCGTTCCTCACCCCCTTGACGAGCCCCACCGTCACGATCCCCGCCGCGGCCAGCAGCAGCGACCCGCCCAGATGCATCGTCACCGCGATCGCCGCCATGGCGGGGCGCTCGCGAATTTTTGGAATGCTCATGGTCCATTGATTGGACAGGCCACCGTGAGCGACCGAGAGAATACGAACGTGCGCCCTAGTCGAGAGTCTTCGGAGCTGGAAGCGTGAGTAGGACGCCAACGGAAGGGTAGAGCTCGCTACCTCGTGTCCGAGTGGGCTTTGGTGGCGCCTTTGCGCAGGAACACTAGTTTTCGACCAATCCTCGCGAGGGGGCAGGTCTTTGCCGAACCCTTGTCGCGGGATGCTCTGAGTGCTTTCCGCTTCGCGCGAAGACTTTAAGTTCTGACCGGGAAGACTGATGTTGATCCACCAATCTTCGACGCCTGCGGGCATAGCCGTGCGCTTAAATCGGCTGCCCTATCCCAGGGCAGGCCAGATGCGTTCCGGCGGTCGTGGAGGTCGTTGGCTAGAGGTACTCAGTTCCTGGCTTGTCCGCATAGAAACTCAGTACTCGCCTCCTTTTCGCAGAGATTTGCTAGTCTTGGATGGGGAACAGGTTTTGGCTCAGCGCCTGATCAGCGCTTTCAGCGCCGCACCTTCCCGTCATCCGTCAGGATGGTCATGTCCACATACCGCGATCCGGCGTGGCGTTGGCCCGAGAAGCTGATGAAGAAGCCGCCCAGGTCGAGCTGGCTCTGTGCTTCCAGGCCGGTGATGATGTTGGCCGGCGTCGGGTCGTTCCCGGCGCGCTTGAGGCCTTCCACCATCGTCTTGGCGGCGACGAAGCCTTCCATGCCGGTGTAGCTCACGTCCACCTTCGCGGCCTTGGCGCGCTGCAGGTATTCGCCGGCGATCGGCGTCAGGCCCGAGAACGGGAAGGGCACGACCTGTGACACCACGACGCCGCGCGCGTCCTTGCCCAGCTCCGACGCCAGCGCCTGCGCGCCGACGAACGAGAAGTTGTAGAAGTTGCCCAGGAAGCCGGCCTTGCGCGCGCCCCGGATGAAGGCCGCGCAGGACTTGTAGGCCGCCACCTGCACGATGCACTCGGGCTTGCCCGCCATCACCGCCGTCAGCGACGCGGCCACGTCCACGGAGTTGCGCTCCACCGTGCCTTGCGACACCGGGGCCAGGTTGTGCTGCTTGAGCGCCGTCGTCACCGCCGCCAGGCCGGCCTGGCCGTAGGCGTCGTTCTGGTAGAAGACCGCCACGCGCGTGATGCCCACCGAGGTCAGCTGCTTGACGATCTCCGCCGCCTCGTCGTTGTACGACGCGCGGATGTGGAACAGGAAGCGGTTGAACGGCGTGCGCAATGCCTCCGCGCCGGTGAACGGCGCCACCAGCGGGATCTTGGCCGCCGTCAGCAGCGGCACCGCCGCCAGCGTCGTGGGCGTGCCCACGTAGCCGAACAGCGCGTTGACGCCGTCCTCGATCAGGCGCCGCGTGTTGGCGGCGCAGCGCTCCGGCTCGTAGCCGTCGTCCATGCTGCGCAGCTCGATGCGCTTGCCGTTCACGCCGCCGCGCTGGTTGACTTGGTCGAAGACCAGCATCGCACCTTCCTTGAACTGCTCGCCCAGTTCCTTCGCCGGGCCGCTGAAGGGCGCGGACTGGCCCAGCACGATGCGCGAGTTGTCGGCGAAGGCAGGCAGGCTGCCGGCGCCGGCGAGGGCGGCGAAGTTCTGAAGCAGGTGGCGGCGGTTCATGGGGCTGACTTCCTGGCGCTTTTGGAAAGGCCAGGATCTTCGGTGACGACGCTGACGGATTCGCTATGCAATAACCGCAACCCCGGATTTTCCCGTTCAGGTGTGGACAACGTCACATCCGCTTCATCTTGAAACATGTCCCCTCGGGCGGGGTATTGACGCGCCGCCGGCGGGCGGCAACGGGCAACAGCGGGTGGTCTTTATGCAATCTTGATACCCCGGCCTCCAGCTTCTACAGGCCCTTGAGGCCGCCGTTCCTAGAGTTCATCCATCCCATCACGCCCTCATGGAGGGGGCATGGGACCCCAAAAAAATGGATGCACTCTTTCTCGGATTGAGCGTCGTGCTGTTCCTCGTGGCGGTGGGCCTGGCCGTGGCCAGCCATCGCCTGGAGGCCAAGCCATGAGCGCGCTCTACTGGTTGACCGGGCTGATCTCCGCCGGTCTGTTCGTCTATCTCCTGGTCGCCTTGTGGCGGGCGGAGGAGTTCTGACATGACGAACCTCGCGTGGGCCAACCTGGCCCTCTACCTCGCCGTCACGCTGCTGCTCGCGTGGCCGCTGGCCCGCTGGATCACCGCACTCACCAAAGGGCAGATGCCCGGCTGGATCGCCGCGATCGAGCGCCCGATCTTCCGCCTCGCCGGCGTCAAGCCGGAAGAAGGCATGGGCTGGAAGCAGTACGCCATCGCGCTGCTGATCTTCAACTTCATCGGCGTGATCGTCGTCTACGCGCTGCAGCGCCTGCAGGGCGTGCTGCCGTTCAACCCGCAGGGGATGGGCGCCATCAGCCCGGACTCGTCCTTCAACACCGCCATCAGCTTCGTCGCCAACACCAACTGGCAGGGCTACGGCGGTGAGTCGACGATGAGCTACCTCACGCAGATGCTCGCGCTGACGGTGCAGAACTTCCTGTCCGCCGCCACCGGCATCGCGGTCGTGTTCGCGCTGATCCGCGGCTTCGCTTCGCGCCTGAGCGGCCACGTGGGCAACTTCTGGGCCGACATCACGCGCTGCACGCTGTGGCTGCTGCTGCCGCTGTCCATCGTGATCGCCGTCGTCTTCGTCCAGCAGGGCGTGATCCAGAACTTCGACGGCTACAAGACCGTGCAGACGGTCGAAGCGCAGGACTACCAGACGCCCAAGCTCGGCGCCGACGGCCAGCCGCTGAAGGATGCCAAGGGCGAGCCCGTGATGGAGAACCAGCACACGCAGGAGCAGTCGCTCGCGATGGGCCCGGTCGCGTCGCAGGAAGCCATCAAGATGCTGGGCACCAACGGCGGCGGCTTCTTCAACGCCAACTCCGCGCATCCGTACGAGAACCCGACCCCGTTCACCAACCTGCTGCAGATCGTCGCGATCTTCGTGATCCCGGCCGCGCTGTGCCTGAGCTTCGGCCAACTGGTCGGCGACCGCCGGCAGGGCGCCGCGATCCTCGCCGCGATGAGCGTCCTGTTCGTCGCCGGCGTGCTGGTCGCCACCCCCGCCGAGCAGGCCGGCAACCCGCTGGTCGCCGCGCAGGGCGTCGACATCCAGGCCACCGAGCTCCAGGCCGGCGGCAACATGGAAGGCAAGGAAACGCGCTTCGGCATCTCGGCCAGCTCGCTGTTCGCCGTCGTGACCACCGCCGCCTCCTGCGGCGCGGTCAACGCGATGCACGACAGCTTCACCCCCATCGGCGGCGCCGTGCCGCTGGTGATGATGCAGCTCGGCGAGGTCGTCTTCGGCGGCGTCGGCACCGGCCTGTACGGCATGCTGGTCTTCGCGATCCTGGCCGTCTTCATCGCCGGCCTGATGATCGGCCGCACGCCCGAGTACCTCGGCAAGAAGATCGAGCCCTTCGAGATGAAGATGAGCGCCGTCGCCATCCTGGTGACGCCGATCGTCGTGCTCGCGGGCACGGCCATCGCGGTCCTCGCCGCGGATGGCAAGGCCGGCATCGCCAACCCTGGCGTGCACGGCTTCAGCGAGATCCTCTACGCCTTCACCTCCGCGGCCAACAACAACGGCAGCGCCTTCGCCGGCCTGTCCGCCAACACGCCGTTCTACAACACGCTGCTCGGCATCGCGATGTGGCTCGGCCGCTTCCTGGTCATCGTCCCGGTGCTGGCCATCGCCGGCAGCCTGGCCGCCAAGAAGCGCATCCCCGTCGGCGAGGGCACGCTGCCCACCCACGGTCCGCTGTTCGTCGTCCTGCTCATCGGCACCGTCCTCCTGGTCGGCCTGCTGAACTACGTGCCCGCGCTCGCGCTGGGTCCCGTCGTCGAGCACCTGATGCTCTGGAAGTAAGCCTTCGGAGCCCGTCATGACCAATCAACTCAAGACCCTTCATACCTCGGTGCCTGCCTCGGCACGCACCGAGGTCCTCGGCGGCGCCAAGGTCTCCACGGGACCGCAAGGTCCGCAAGGATCTTCCGGCCCGCAAGGACAGGACCCGCAGCCCCCGCGCCCCAACGCCAGGACCGGCATGTGGGACCCCGCGCTGGTGAAGCCGGCGATCCGCGATTCGTTCGTCAAGCTCGCGCCGTCGGTGCAGCTGCGCAACCCGGTGATGTTCGTCGTCTACGCCGGCAGCATCCTCACCACCGGCCTGTGGCTGGCGAGCTTCGCCAAGCCCGAGCTGGCCGGCGCCGAAGGCCCCGGCTTCATGCTCGCGATCGCACTGTGGCTGTGGTTCACCGTGCTGTTCGCCAACTTCGCCGAGGCGCTGGCCGAAGGCCGCTCCAAGGCGCAGGCCGCGTCGCTGCGCGGCTTGAAGGCCAAGACCTGGGCGAAGAAGCTCGAGACCCCGCGCCATGGCTCGTCCTGGCATCCGGTGCCGTCCGAGGAGCTGCGCAAGGGCCACGTCGTGCTCGTCGAGGCCGGCGACCTGGTGCCGCTGGACGGCGAGGTCATCGAAGGCGTCGCCTCGGTCGACGAGAGCGCCATCACCGGCGAATCCGCGCCGGTGATCCGCGAATCCGGCGGCGACTTCTCCGCCGTCACCGGCGGCACGCGCGTGCTGTCGGACTGGGTCGTCGTGCGCATCGCCGTCAACCCGGGCGAGGCCTTCCTCGACCGCATGATCGCGATGGTGGAGAGCGCCAAGCGCCAGAAGACGCCCAACGAGATCGCGCTGACCATCCTGCTGGTCGCGCTGACGCTGGTGTTCCTCGTGGTCACCGTGACGCTGCTGCCGTACTCGCTGTTCAGCGTGGAAGCGGCCGGCGCCGGCACCGTCGTGTCCATCACTGCGCTGGTCTCACTCCTCGTCTGCCTGATCCCGACGACCATCGGCGGCTTGCTGTCCGCGATCGGCGTGGCCGGCATGAGCCGGCTGATGCAGGCCAACGTGATCGCCACCTCCGGGCGTGCGGTCGAGGCCGCCGGCGACGTCGACGTGCTGATGCTCGACAAGACCGGCACGATCACGCTGGGCAACCGCCAGGCCAGCGCCTTCGTGCCGGCGCCGACGCTGCAGGAGCAGCTGCTGGCCGACGCGGCGCAGCTCGCTTCGCTGGCCGACGAGACGCCGGAAGGCCGCTCCATCGTCGTGCTGGCCAAGCAGCGCTTCAACCTGCGCGAGCGCGAGCTGGCGACGCTGCAGGCGCACTTCGTCCCGTTCACCGCGCAGACCCGCATGAGCGGCGTCGACTTCGGCGATCCCGCGGCGCCCAAGCGCCAGCTGCGCAAGGGTGCGGTGGAGGCGATCCGCCGCTTCGTCGAGCAGCACGGCGGCCAGATGCCGGCGCAGGTCACCGCGGTGGCCGAGGAAGTCGCGCGCCGCGGCAGCACGCCGCTGGTCGTGGCCGACCTGAACGAGGGCCAGGCCCGCGTGCTGGGCGTGGTCGAGCTCAAGGACATCGTCAAGGGCGGCATCAAGGAGCGCTTCGCGCAGCTGCGCAAGATGGGCATCCGCACGGTGATGATCACCGGCGACAACCGCCTCACCGCCGCGGCGATCGCGGCCGAGGCGGGCGTCGACGACTTCCTCGCCGAGGCGACGCCCGAGGCCAAGCTCAAGCTGATCCGCGACTACCAGGCCGAAGGCCGCCTGGTCGCGATGACCGGCGACGGCACCAACGACGCCCCCGCGCTGGCGCAGGCCGACGTGGCGGTGGCGATGGCCAGCGGCACGCAGGCCGCGAAGGAGGCCGGCAACATGGTCGACCTCGATTCGAATCCGACCAAGCTGCTGGAGATCGTCGAGACCGGCAAGCAGCTGCTGATGACGCGCGGCTCGCTGACGACCTTCTCCATCGCCAACGACGTGGCCAAGTACTTCGCCATCATCCCGGCGATGTTCCTGGGCGTGTATCCGCAGCTGGCCGCGCTCAACGTGATGGGCCTGCACAGCCCGGCGTCCGCGATCCTGTCGGCCGTCATCTTCAACGCGCTGATCATCGTCGCGCTCATCCCGCTGGCGCTCAAGGGCGTCGCGTACCGGCCCATCGGCGCGGCCGCGCTCCTGCGCCGCAACCTGTGGATCTACGGCCTGGGCGGCCTGATCGTGCCGTTCGTCGGCATCAAGGCGATCGACCTGCTGCTGGTCGCGCTCCACCTCGTGTGACGCGGAGGACTCCATCATGACAACCGCGCAATCCACCGCTTCGTCGGCTTCAACGTCGACCTCGGCGTCGACCTCCCATTCGCCGTTGCGCATGCTGCGCCCCGCGCTCGTCGGCTTCGTGCTGCTGAGCGCCGTCACCGGCCTGCTGTATCCGGCCCTGGTGACCGGCGTCGCCAAGACGATGTTCCCGTTCCAGGCCGAGGGCAGCCTCATCCTGCACGACGGCAAGGTGGTCGGCTCCGAGCTGATCGGCCAGAACTTCTCGTCGCCGCGCTACTTCTGGGGCCGTCCGTCGGCCACCGGTCCGATGGCCAACAACGCCACCGGCTCCAGCGGCTCCAACCAGGGCCCCACGAACCCGGCGCTGGTCGATGCCGTGAAGGGTCGTCTCTCGGCGCTCAAGGCCGCCGATCCGGGCAACACCGCGCCGGTGCCGGTCGACCTGGTCAGCGCCTCGGCCAGCGGCCTGGATCCGCACATCAGCATGGCCGCGGCGCGATACCAGGCCGCCCGCGTGGCCCGCGAACGCGGCCTGCCGATCGAGGCCGTGCAGCGCCTGATCCAGGCCAACACCGAGGCCCGCGACCTCGCCGTCCTCGGCGAACCGCGCGTCAACGTGCTCAAGCTCAACCTCGCGCTCGACAAGGCGCAACCCGCTCATTGAACTTCATGAAAACTCGTCTTCTCTCGCTGTTCCTGATCTCGTCCTGCTTCCTGCACGCCGCCGCGCGCGCCGAAGGCGAAGCCCCGGCGGCCGCGCCCGCGCCGGCGCCCGAGCACACCTTCACCGGCAACGTGGCCTTCGTCAGCGACTACCGCTTCCGCGGCATCAGCCAGACCTGGAAGCGCCCGGCCGTGCAGGCCGGCTTCGACTACAGCCACAGCAGCGGCCTGTACCTGGGCACCTGGGCGTCCAACGTCTCGGGCAACAGCTACAACAACGGTGCCGGCATGGAGTGGGACCTCTACGGCGGCTACAAGCTGCCGGTGACCGAGGCCGTCACGCTGGACGTCGGCGCGCTGGCCTACGTCTATCCCGGCGCGCGCCTGAACGCCGCGCCCGGCCAGCCGACCTCGAACAAGTACGACAACGTCGACGTCTATGCCGCCGTCACGGCGGGCACGTTCTCCGCCAAGCTGTCGGTCGCCGCGACCGACTACTTCGGCCTGGACAGCGAGACCGCCGGCTACGCCTACTTCAACGCACTGCCGGCCAAGGGCTCGTCCAAGGGCACGGCCTACCTGGACCTCAACTACGGCTTCGAGCTGGGGCAGGGGGTCAACGCCGGCGTTCACCTCGGCCACCTGTGGGTGCGCAAGTACGGCGACCTGTCCTACACCGACTGGAAGCTGTCCGTGAGCAAGGAGATGAAGGACCTCGGCGGCCTGACGCTCAGCCTGGCCGTCGTCGGCACCGACGCCGACAAGGCGCTGTACCAGGCCGGCGACTCGTCCGCGCAGCGCGCGAAGCGGCTGGGCGACACGGGCGTCGTGCTGAGCGTGTCCAGGACCTTCTGACGCGACTCGCGCAACGCCGCGGGGCATTCGCACACTGATGCGCGATGGATCGACTCGCGAGCCCCGTGGCATGAACCCCAGTTCCTTCAACAGCTCGTTCGACCGCTCGTTCAACAGTTCGTTCAGCAGCTCGGACGACAGCTTTTGCGACAGTCCGCATGACGGCCCGCATCACAACCCGCAGGGGCGCTCGTTCGAAGAGACGGCCGGCGACCTGCCGTCGAGGCGCGGGCCGTTCCTCTCCGGTGCGCGCCCAGGGGCCGTGGAGGTGTTCGGCTCGACCTTGGGGCCGCCTCATGCGTTGATGCTCGAACGACCCGCGCTGTGCGTCGATCCGGACTCGCGATCCGGCGACGAGGCGGTCCGCATCCGGGCGGACGGGGCGCGCTGGGACCTGTCCACGGAAGGGCAGGCGGCGCTTCACGCCCGCGTGCCCGTCGAGCAGGCCGCCTGGACACGCCGCCTGGTGTTCGCGGAGATGCCCGATGCGCAGGACTGGCGATGGCTGCCCGCGTATGTGCAACGTTGCCCGAACCTGGTGGAGATCGTGCTGCCCGGCGGCAGCGAGCGGGTGGTGCCCGATCTGCGCACGCACGGCGACCGGACACCGGACGGTCGCTGGCTGCTGCGCATCGCCAGGCGCGAGGACGGCGTGGGCGGTCATGACCTGCTCTGCGCCGCGCTGCGCCGCACGCTGGGCGATTCGGTGCGACGGCCGCAAGTCCTCGGCGCGATGGGGCGCCCTCCGCTGTTCGAGCGTCTGGCGCGCGATGTCGAGGCGATCCGCGCCGCGGCGCCACCCGATCCCGCCTTGGGCGATCGGATCGCCGCGTTGGTGCGCGCCATCGTCGATGACGATCAGATCGCCATCCATTGCGCGCTGATCGCGAAGGAGCAGCGGACACCCCCGGACCGTCTGGCGGCGATGGAGGAGATGGTCGCCGAACTGCAGCGCGCGCCGCTGGTCACGCTGCCATCTCCGCGCGTCGAGGGACTGTCGTTCGGGAGTTCGCATGCCGCCGTCGGCTTGATCGTCCGCATGAACGCGACGCATGCCCGTCCGCGCGGGCGCGCGGCCCATGGCCGGATCGGCAGCGACGAAGCGTCGCGTCCGACATCGCTGACCGCCACGGAGCGCTGGACAGCCGTGGAGTTCCTGAATCGCGTGCCCGCGTCGGTCATGACGGCGACGATGCGTTTCGTTCGCGACTGCGCGTTGCGGATCCTGCAGGCGGACAGGGCCTTCGCCGACACCGTGTTCCTCTCCTTCGCGGAGGAGGATGTCCTGATCGACGCCCTCCATCTGGCCCTCCAGCCCGAGTGCCGCGTGATCGGAAATCCCTGGCTCGAACGCGCCAGGCTGGAGGCGCTTCCTCCAGAAGTGCGCGCGGCGCTGGCGGCGTTGACGGACTGGGTGGCCGGCGCGACCGGCATCGACGGCCTCCGCCGCGAGCGGTGGCATTGGCACATCCTCAGCCAGACGCATTGGCACACGCGGGAGCGGACACCGGTGCCCGGCCTGCTGCGTGGCAAGCCGGGCGAGCCGGATCTGGATGCGCCGCCGAGCCCGCCCATCGCCGCCATCGCGACCTTCTGGGGGCGGGCGCTCTGGCTGGATCTGCACTGGCTGGGAGAGCCCGTGACGAGTGCCGATGCGGTGAATCGCGTGCTGGCGGAGCGCTTCGCCTTCGGGTTGGGGATCCGGCGCGCGCGTCTCGTGGGCGACCGCATCCCGGAGCGCTTGCGCTGGGAGGATGCGGAACGGGTGGAGATCCACCTGACGGAGCAGGAATTCACCTGCCCGGACCGCCTTCTCTACATTCAAGCGATCAGGCAGGCCGTGGCCGCCGATCTTCCGAACGCGGTCGCGTGTCAGTTCTGCTGTCCGACCCAGGACGTCACCGTGGTGATGGACACGCCCGTCACCTTCGACCGGGCCGCGTGGGACAAGCGGGTGGACGACATCGGCGGGCGACTCCCCGGCGTCCTGTGGAATGGCCGGCAACGCAATCGTCTGAGGACGCAAGCGGCATTCCGGGACTGGTTGCACGGGCTCTATGCGCTGTCGGACAGGTCGAACGCCGGACCACCCCTGGCGGCACTGGTCGCGCCCGTGGTGCTCCGCGTCATCGAGGACGAGGCCTTCGCGGCGCGTGGCGCGGACCAGATCCTCCAGCAGGACGGGGGATGCGTCGATGCCTATCGCCGCTCGCTGTATCGACTGGTCGTGTTGAGCAATGGCGGCCTGACCGGCGATGCCCACACGGCCGTGCTGGCCGCCTTCCAGCTGGCCTGCATGCTGCGCGCCGACGGCGCGGCCCAGGCGGCCGACCCCGAGTACCACGAGAACCTGGAGGACGCGCTGCTGCTGCGTGTGGCCGTCGCGCAGCGCCTGCGCGACCGGCTTGGCGACGATGTCCAGGTGCTGGAGGACGTGAGCTTCGGCCATCTGGGCAGGGAGGGCGCCCGGTGGAACGACGCCTCCGGGCGCGCGGCGCGATCGCGGCGGGCCGACGCGATCATCGAGGCGGAAATCGCCAGCGGCTTCGCCACGTCCTTCGATTGCCTGGACCCCGACGGCCTGATCGGCGACCTGTTGACGAGGCGTCTGGATCAGGAGATCGGCAATGCCGCGCTGGAGGAAGGGCTCCGCGCGGAGGCGCGGGCGCGCTATGAGCACGCGTCCGCGCAGGCCGGCGACGATGCCGTGGCCCAGCAGGCCGCCGACGATGCCATGACGCGGGACCTGGACGGCCTGAGCGCCGCGCTGCAGGCCCGGCGTCGACAGCATCTCGACGGCGCCATCCGGACGCTGAAGGACCGCCTGTCGGCCACCCGACCCACCGACACCTTGCCGCCCGCGATCTGATGCATGCCGCTGCGTCGATCCGGCCACTGACCCTGCGTCGATCACCTCGATCGCTCAGCAGGAGACTCCGCGTGCATCCGATGTCCAACAACCCCTTGTCCCCCTGGATGGTCGACGCCTCGCCGCGGACGTCAGCGGGATCTTCCGGTCCGGTCCCCGCAAAGAGGCCCCGGCTCGAAGCGGGACTGGCGTGGCAGTCGACGCTCCAACTGGAGCGGCCGGCCCTCATCCAGCCTTTGGGGTCGACCGCCGCCACGACCGGCAACAGGACGGGCAACACGACCGGCAACACGACCGGCAACATGGCGAACGACCCGGCGGACGATTCAGCGGACGACTCGGCGGACGATTGGCTCTCCACCTTCATCCGCCATCGCCACCCCAACGCCCCGGAGAACGATCGAATCTCTCCGGCTGGCCAAGCCTGGCAACTGGGCACCGCCGCACTGGACACGCTGTCCGGGCGGCTGCCCGCGACAACGGCGGCCTGGACACGACGCCTGGAGTTCGCCGGATGTCCGGACGTCCAGGACTGGCGATGGCTGCCCGCCTATCGGCAGCATTGCCCGAACCTGATGGAGATCGTGTTGCCGAAGGACAGCCACCTGGTGGTGCCGGCGCTGATGGACCATGCCCGTCGTGAGGAGGACGGTCGATGGGTGCTGAGCACTCCGGGTCGCCACGACGGCGTCGGCAAGTTCCAGCGCCTCTGCAAGGTCCTGGGACGATCCCTTCGCGATGTCGTGGATCGACCGGACGTGCTGGGGTCCTGCGGGCGTCCGCGGGTGTTCGACCGGCTGGCCCGGGACGTCGTGGCGCTGAGCGGCACGGCGCCGGTCAAGCCCGCGCTCGCTCAGCGCATCGAGAGGCTGCTGTCCGCCATCGTCGACGACAGTCAGGTCGCCCTGCGATGCGGGCTCGTCGCGCAGGCGCCAGGGACCCCCGCGGATCGGCTCGCGGCCATGGAGGCGATCGCCGCCGAACTGCGAAGGGCGCCCTTCGCCCTCCCGAGGAGCACCTGCCCCTTGGACGTGCAGGACGAGGTGGCCGGCATGATCGACGGGCTGTCCCGCGCCACGGACGTCGGCGCGTACACCAGCGAGACGCTCTTCTCCCCCGAGGCGACCGCGGTGGCTGGACCGCGCCGAGGCCGCCGCCATGTCCCGATGCCTGAAAGCCGTGCCGGCCGCGGCGCTGACTCCCGCCCTGCAGGCGCTCCGCGATGCCGCCGTGCAGGTGTTGAGTCCTGACCCCGTCTTCGAGGATCTCGTGTTCCTGTCCCGGGAGGAGGAGGACGTGGTGAGCGACGCGCTCCATCTGGTCCGCCTGCTGGGCCTGCGCATGGTGCTGCGGCCCCCTGGAGGCCTGCTGCCAGAAGCGATGCCCGGCAGCTCGAGGCGGCCCCTGGCGGCACTTCGCCGGTGGATGGACGAGGCCCCGTCCCGGGGACGCCCTGCGGCGGGAACGCTGGTATGTCCATCTGGCCGGCCAGGCGCATCACGGCGCGTGCCAGTCCTTGCCGACGGCGGGACTGCTGCGCGGCAACGCCTGGGTGGCCGACCTCGATGCGCCACCGGCGGCCTTGATCGCGGACATCGCCCGCTCACGTGGCGAGGCGCTGGGATTGACGCTGGACTACCGGGGAGAGGCCGTGTTCGATCCCGGCGAGGTCAACCGTGTCCTGGCCGAGCGGTTCTCCTTCGGCATCCGGTTCAGCGGCGCGCACCTGGAGGCGGAGCGCGCGCCGGCAGCCCTGCGATGGCCGGAAGCGGACTCGCTGGACATCGACTCGGCGGGCGAGGGATGGCCCCGGGACGCCTGGCGACGGCGCGTGGTCGCGGGGCTGGTGAGCGACTTCCCCCGACTGTCCCGACTGTTGTTCGGCGGCGGCGAGTTTCCTCGCGGCGACGATCCGGAACTGGTCCGCGACCTGGATGTGCTGTCGGTACGGGGCCGGATGCTGGACGAAATCATCCGGCTGACGCCGAGCCTGATCTGGACGGGCAGGCAACGCGGTCAACTGACCGATAGGCCGCACTTCCTGTCCTGGCTGGTGCGGCTCATCCGGTGGCACCGGGGGGCGACGGAGCGCGACGAGAGGGCCGCGCTGCGTGCGCGCGTCGGTCCGGTGCTCCTGCGCGTACTGGACGACGGGGCCTTCGCGTCGCAATGCGAGGCGATGATCCGCTCGCAGGACGGCGGCTGCGCGGACGCGTACCTGCGGGTTCTGCATCAGATGGCCCTGCTGAACGACGCCGGGGAGGCAAGCGACACCGCCGCGGCGGTCGAGATCGCGCTGCGTTTCGCCTGCGGGTTGCGCGCCGATCAGTGGGTGGTGGAGACGCACGGCGACTTCAACGAGACCCTCGAGGAGGCGATGCTGCTCCGGCAGGCCGTGCGGACCCGCCTGGGAACGCGACTGGGGCATGCGCCGGCCGAGGCCGCCGACGTCGGCGACACGCCGATCTATGCGCACCTGGGCATCGCCGGCGACCGGTGGCGTGATGACGAGGTGACGCGACGACGCGACCGGCAGGCCGACGCCTTGATCGACGCGGAGATCGAGAGCGGCTTCGCCACCTCGCACGACTGCCTGGTGCCGGGCGGACTGGTCGGCGACCACCTGTCGAAGGTGCTGGACCGCGAGTCGGGACATCGCGCGCACGAGGCTCGCCTGCTGTCCGAGGCGCAGGCCCGGTTCGACGCCGTGATCGACGCCGCCGGGGACGACGACGAGGCGGTCCGCGCCGCCAACGACGCCGCGTCGCAGGCATACGCCGACATGGTCGCCGCCTTGGCGACGAGGCGGCGGGAACAGGTCCTCCCTCCTCTGGCGGCGCTGGCCGCACGCCTGTCGCCACGACGAACCGATGACACGCCGTCCGCGGCGCCCTGACACGACAATCACCTTCCATGCGCAGCCCCACCGACGACCGACCCGACCCCGACGCGCTGCTGGCCCACCTCCAGCGGCAGGAGCAGTCCGAGGCGCGCGGCCGCCTGCGGATCTACTTCGGCGCCTCGGCGGGCGTGGGCAAGACCTTCGCGATGCTGCAGGCGGCGCGGCACCTGGCGGACCAGGGCCGCGCGCCGCTGATCGGCGTCGTCGAGACGCACGGCCGGGCCGACACCGCCGCGCTGCTCGACGGCCTGCCGCGACTGCCGATGCGGCAGGTCGACCACCGCGGCCGCGCGCTGCCGGAGTTCGACCTCGACGGCGCGCTGGCGCGTCTGAAGGACCAGCCGGACGCGCTGATACTGGTCGACGAGCTGGCGCATTCCAACGTCGCCGGATCGCGGCATCCGAAGCGCTGGCAGGACGTCGAGGAACTGCTCGCCAGCGGCATCAGCGTCTACACGACGGTCAACGTCCAGCACCTGGAGAGCCTCAACGACGTCGTCGGCGGCATCACCGGCGTGCGGGTGCAGGAGACGCTGCCCGACACCTTCTTCGACCGGGCCGACGAGGTCGTGCTGGTCGACACGCCGGCCGACGAACTGCTCGCGCGGCTGAAGGCCGGCAAGGTCTACCAGGGCGCGCAGGCGGAGCGCGCCGGCCAGCACTTCTTCCGCAAGGGCAACCTGATGGCGCTGCGCGAGCTCGCGCTGCGCCGCACGGCCGACCGCGTCGAGGACGACGTGCAGGCCTGGCGCAGCAACGAGCGCATCGCGCCGGTGTGGAAGACCGAGGCCGCGATCCTCTGCGCGATCGGGCCCGGCGACGAGGCCGAATCGGTCGTGCGCAGCGCCGCGCAGCTCGCGCAGCAGCTGGCGGTGAGCTGGCATGCGGTCTACGTCGAGACGCCGGCGCTGCACCGCCTGCCCGACGCGCGCCGCGAGCGGTCCCTGCGCGCGGTGCGGCTGGCGCAGGACCTCGGCGCCACGACGGCGGTGCTGGCCGCGCAGGATCCCGCACAGGCGCTGGCCGAGTACGCACGCGAGCACAACCTGTCCAAGCTGCTGATGGGGCGGGGCGCGCCCTCGCCGCGGCGCTGGGGCAGCCGCGACCTGGCGGCGCACCTCGGGCGCGCGGCGCCGGAGCTGGACCTGATCCAGGTCGGCGCGTCGGCGACGCAGCGCAGCAACGAGGACGACCCCGGCCCGACCTTCGGCGCCGCGCCGCGGCGCTACGTCTGGGCGACGCTGGCCTGCGTCGGCGTGGCCGCGGTCTGCTGGCCGCTGTCGCACCGCATCGCCAACGACAACATCGTCATGCTGTTCCTGCTCGGCGTGGTGGGCGTCGCCATGCGCTGGGGGCGCGGACCGGCCGTGCTGGCCAGCTTCCTCAGCGTCGCGCTGTTCGACTTCCTCTTCGTCGCCCCGCGGCTGAGCCTGGCGGTCAGCGACGTGCAATACGTGATCACCTTCGTCGTGATGCTGGCGGTCGGCCTGATCACCGGCCAGCTGACGGCGGGACTGCGCTATGAGGCGCGCGTGTCGTCGGAGCGCGAGGCGAGGGCGCGCGGCCTGTTCGAGCTGACCCGCGAACTCGCCGGCGCGCTGCAGACCGAGCAGGTCGTCGCGACGGCGGAGCAGCAGCTCGCGTTGCAGTTCGGCGGACGGGCGCTGCTGCATGTGCTCGACGACGACGACCGCCTGCAGCCGTCGCCGACGGAGGAGACCCTGGCCGTCGGCGATCGCTCCGATGCCGGGACCGCGCGCTGGGCGCTGGATCACGAGCAGGCGGCGGGCCTGGGCACGGACACGCTGCCGGGCAGCCAATGGTTCTATCTGCCGCTGCGCGCGCCGATGCGCACGCGCGGCGTGCTCGCGCTGCGCCCCGGCGACGCGCAGACGCTGATGCTGCCGGAGCGCCGCGCGCAGCTGGAGACGGCCGCGCGCATCGCGGGGCAGGCGCTGGAGCGCGTGCACTACGTCGAGGTCGCGCAGCAGGCGCTGCTGCAGATCGAATCGGAGCGGCTGCGCAACTCGCTGCTGTCGGCGCTGTCGCATGACCTGCGCACGCCGCTGGCCGCCCTGCAGGGGCTGGCCGAGACGCTGGCCAAGCGCGATCTGGACCCCGGCGCGGCCGAGACCGCGCAGGCGATCGAGCAGCAGTCGCTGCGCATCAACGCGATGGTGCACAACCTGCTGGACATGGCCCGGCTGCAGAGCGGCGCGCTCAAGCTCAACCGGCAGTGGCAGCCGGTGGACGAAGTCATCGGCAGCAGCCTGCAGCTGATGGGCACGGCGCTGGCGCGGCATCGCGTGGTGCTGGACGTGCCGGCGACGCTGCCGCTGGTGGAACTGGACGCGGTGCTCATCGAGCGCGTGCTGGCCAACCTGCTGGAGAACGCCGCGAAGTACACGCCGCCGGGCAGCGAGATCCGCGTGATCGCGCGCACGCACGGCGCGGGCGATGCGGGCGACTTGAGCGTCTTGAGCGGCTCGCACCGGTCGAGCGGCTTGAACGTCGACGGCGACGTCGTCGCCGGCCGGGGCGAGATGCGCCTGTCCGTCGAGGACAACGGCCCCGGCCTGCCGCCCGGGCGCGAAGAGGCGCTGTTCGAGAAATTCACGCGCGGCCACAGCGAGTCGCACCTGCCCGGCGTGGGGCTGGGGCTGGCGATCTGCCGTGCCATCATGCAGGCCCACGGCGGCCGCATCTGGGCGGAGCGCGCGACGCCGCAGGGCGGGGCGCGTTTCAGTCTGGCGCTGCCGCTGGGCGAGCCGCCGGCGCTGCCGGCGTTCGAGGAAGACAGGGAACTCCAACCGTGAGTCAATCGTGAGCGAGTCGCCGCTGAGCGTCGTCCCCGTGGCGCTGATCGTCGAAGACGAACCGAACATCCGCCGCTTCGTGCGCCTGGCCCTGGAGGGCGAGGGCTGGTCCGTGCACGAGACCGGCACCTTGCGCCAGGGCCTGATCGACGCGGGGACGCGGCGGCCGGATCTGGTCATCCTCGACCTGGGCCTGCCGGACGGCGACGGCCAGGACTTCCTGCGCGACCTGCGCGCGTGGTCGGCGGTGCCGGTGATCGTGCTGTCGGCGCGCGGCGCCGAGGACGACAAGATCGCGGCCCTCGACCACGGCGCCGACGACTACCTGAGCAAGCCCTTCGGCGTCGGCGAGCTGATGGCGCGCGTGCGCGTCGCGCTGCGGCGCAGCCAGGCGCGGTCCGGCGAGCAGCAGGACCCGGTCTTCCGCTTCGGCGACGTCGAGATCGACCTGGCCGCGCGCCGTGTGCGCCGCGCCGCCGAGGACGTGCACCTCACGCCGATCGAGTACCGCCTGCTCAGCCACCTGATCGGCAACGCCGGCAAGGTGCTGACGCACCGCCAGCTGCTGAAGGCGGTGTGGGGGCCGTCGCAGGTGGAGCAGAACCACTACCTGCGCGTCTACATGGGCAACCTGCGTCAGAAGCTCGAGGCGGAACCGGCGAGTCCGAAGCACCTGCTGACGGAGACCGGGGTCGGGTATCGCCTGATGCCCTGAGCGGCGCAAACCACATGCCCGCGCACGAAGCGCGCGTCGCCTGTAGCATTGGCCGCACGCCCGCATCGGGGCGCTGGACCGACCCTTCCGGTCGGCTCCGCTCAACAAGGAGACATCTCATGATCCAACAGGCTCAGGTTGAACTCGCCAAGACCTTCTTCGAGCAGTCGAAGAAGGCGTTCGAACAGAACTACGTCGCGTGGAGCACCGTGCTCTCATCGCAGAAGGCCATCCTGGAATCGATGCGCGCAGGCGGCCCGCCCTTCGACGTCGCCGCCGACCAGTTCCAGAAGCTGATCGATTTCCACGAGCAGCAGTTCCGCGTCACCACCGACTTCATGACCAAGCTGCAGGCGGACTACGTCAAGGTGGTGCAGCAGAAGACCAAGTGAACGGATCGAGCGCGTGAGCGCTCGAACACCATCCGTGGAGCGAACTGCGGCGGGTGTCGTTCGACTACGGGATCTCCATTGCAGGAGATCCCATGCGCATTCCATTTTCATCTCTCGAGGTCGTCGGGCACCGCGTCGGCGAACCGGTGGATCGTGCGCCCGCCGCAGATGTCGCCGCGGTGGACGTCGCTTACGCCGGTCTGCCTTTCAAGGTCCGCGCCACCCATGATGCTGCGATCGCCGAGCGATTGCGAAGGCAGTTCGCCGGACGCGCCCAGCGGAGTCATGCCCAGATCCTGCAAGGCCAGCCCGCCGGCCCTTTGAGGACGTACGGCGCCCGCGCGCAAGATGCGAAGGCGGCAGAGTCGGCCAGCGCGGAAGCGCTGCGACAGGTGCATCTTGCGCTCTACAACCGCAGATTCGGAGCGCTCAAGTCGGACAACAAGATGAGGTCGGGGGAGGCGCCGCCGATCTTTCCGAGGGAGTGCTATTCGGGAGCCACCAGCTTCGGCTACTCGCCGGTCGCCGCCGTGGCTCACTCGGCCAGCGTCTGGCAGGCCACCACCCACAACTGCACCGAGCTGGCGATCGCTGCACAAGACGTGTTGGCGCATCGCCATCCCGAGCTCCCGACCAGCCTCGTCATGCTCGCGGGAGCGCATTCCCTGGCCGTGATCGGAGCCCTCGACGCGGAGACAGCGTCCCGCCCCATGGCGACCTGGCCGCCGCATCTCCAGGTCTGCGACCCCTGGGCCAATCTCAACTGCCGCGCCTGCGACTACCCCCGCTTTTTCACCGAAAAGATGGAGCAATGGGCAGCGGGCAGGAAGCTGATCCGTGAGGGGAGCGATTGGCACCCTGCGAATGACAAGGCGTGGCTCGACATCGTGAACCAGGCCCCGCAGGTGCTTGCGCGCCTCACCCATCGGAACGGGCAGTTCAGGAACGTGCTGCTGCAGAGCAGTGGCAGCTCACAGGAGCGAGATACTGGCATCTGAGGCGATGGCGCTGGCGATCTCCGCAACAGCGACGATGCCATGGATCGAATGAACTCTTCCCCGTTCTCCTTTCCGTTCAACCGCGCGCATGCTCGCGTCTTTCGGCCCGGCCGGCTCACGGTCGGGCTGATGACGCCCGTCGACGCCAGCCCCGACCGGATGGCCGATGTCGGCGAGGCGATCGCGCTGGCCGCGCTCGCGGACCGGCTCGGCTTCGCGGCGCTGTGGACGCGGGACGTCCCGCTGATGGTGCCGCAAGGCAGCGACAACACGGCGAGCGCGCTCGACGATCCCTTCCTCTGGCTGGCCGCGCTGGCCGGCGCGACGCGCGACATCGCCGTCGGCGCCGCGGCGATCGTGCTGCCGCTGCGGCATCCGCTGCATGTGGCGAAGGCCGCGCTGTCGCTGGACCGGCTCAGCGGCGGACGCTTCATCCTCGGCATGGGGTCGGGCGACCGGCCCGCGGAGTTCGCGGCCTTCGGCGAGGACCTGGACCAGCGCGCGGAGAGCTTCCGCAGTCGTTGGGCCATCGTGCGCGCGGCGCTGTCGCCCGACGCCGATGAACGCGCGGCGGTGGTCGCCGCGACCGGTGGTTTCGAGGTGCTGCCCGCGCCGGCGCAACGGATCCCGATGATCGTCGTGGGCTCGGCGCGGCAGTCGCTGCAATGGACGGCGACGCATGCGGATGCGTGGGCCACCTATCACCGCGAGGAAGCGCGGCAGGAAGGCCGCATCGAGCTGTGGCAGCGCGCGCTGGAGCAGAAGGGTGTCGGCGCCAAGCCGTTCGTGCAGTCGGTGCAGCTGGAGCTGCTCGCCGATCCGGATCTGGCCCCGGAGCCGCTCGAGCTCGGCCTGCGCACCGGACGCCACGCGCTGATCGGCTATCTGCGGCGCCTGCACGCGATGGGCGTGGCCCATGTGCTGTTCAACCTTGGGCGAGGGCGGCCGGCGCGCGAGGTCATCGAGGAGCTCGGCCGCGAGGTGTTGCCGGCGCTCGCGGAACCGTTGTCTGCCGACGGCGACTGAGTCTCTCCCGACACTCGCGACTGGTCAGCATGCTCCCGCCCTGGAACCCATTCACTTCGCGAGAGCTGTCTCACGATATCGGCAAAGACCGGCGGGATGCCGACGAAGACTGGCGGATGTTGCAGTCGTTCCGATCTGACGCGGGGCTCGCTTGCGATGCATGGCCGCCTGCTCTCCCTCTCATGGGATCGGCTGCCGATGCGGAGAAGGCCAGTCGATTGCGGACGCATGGCGCCTCGAGGGCCTGGAATACCTTGCGACGGGTCGACGCAGGTGAACCGGCGGGTGTTCCCCGCGAGGTCGCGGATGGCGATGACAACTCACAGGCGGATATCAACCGATTGGCAGCATCCGAGGCGTTGGAGGACGTCCGGCTGGCGCTGCACAATCGACGGTATGTAGAGAGAAAGTCGACGAACAAATGGTCGGTCAACGATCGGCGAGATCCGGCATTTCCAGGAATCCGCCACCTGACCCCGGGTCTGCAATCAGACACCCGACTCAACGCCCGACGTTCGGTGGACGTGTGGACCAATGACGTCAGCAACTGCGAGCGATTGGCTTGGGCGGCCCAGGACCTGATTGGGGAGCGATTCCCCGGTGTGCAGACATCGAGAGTCCACTTCAGCGTCGATCATCTGGCGGCCGTGGTCGGCACCTTGGATCAGCGTTTCATCACGCGACCATTGGTCGATTGGCCGAAGCACCTCTACATCTGCGACCCTTGGGCCAACATCGCCTGTCCGGCGCCGGAGTACCCGGAGCAGTTCGCGAGGAAGATGGATAAGTGGATGCACGACGACAAGCGGATCCGGACGCGCGAGAGCCCCGCCTGGGGGCTGCCCGCCCCCGCGTTCAGTGCCGGCATTGCAAGCGCGCCGAACCTGCTGCTGTTGCGCACGACGTTCTCCAGCGGTCAGATCCAGGAGCACGTGCTGACGGCCGATGGTAAGAAGAAGGATCGGACCATCACGTCGTGATGACACTGCGTCGCTGTGTTCCCGTTTCCGACCAAGGCCGCCCGAGTGGCCCGTGCCCCCGATTCCTGTGTCGGATCCATGCGTCATTGCTGTTTGGCGCGGGTTGACGCGACGAACCCCGCGTTGAAGAATCGCGCCCACGCCGGACGGCTCCGTCCGCGCGCGTTCCAACCTCTTCACTGTCCAGGAGGTGCCCCATGAAGATCCGTACGTCCATCCACTGCTGATTGCCGACGACTGCATCTCTGCAGCATCGTGTCGGCGCCGTCTGCGCCCGCGAAGGCTGCGGCACCGGTTCCTGACGCCCCCGACGCCTGCCATGAGGCCGGCGGGGCACGAAACCTCCCGCGACTTCCCCCAGCGACTCTGCCCGCTCCTGCGGAGCGGCAGCGACTCGACCGCGCCCGCGACACGTCCGTCGGTTTCCTGACCCCACCAGGACCCGCGCGCGCCAACAACGCGGCGGGTGACGGACCCGATGCATTTGCAATCCCTGCCGCTGCTGCGCTATCCACGCACGGCGCACCTCGCGGGCAGCCGCCTGCAGGCGGGCGACTCCGCCCATGACCAGATGCCGCTCGCGGCGCTCGACGGCTGCCAGGTCGTCATCGAAGAAAAACTCGACGGCGCCAACGCCGGCATCTCGTTCAGCGACGGCGGCGATCTGCTGCTGCAGTCGCGCGGCCACTACCTCATCGGCGGATTCGGCGAACGCCAGTTCAACCCGATGAAGATCTGGGCGCTCGCGCACGAGCACCGGCTGATCGAGCGCCTCGAGGACCGCTACGTCCTGTACGGCGAATGGGCCTACGCCAAGCACAGCGTCTGGTACGACCGGCTGCCGCATTACTTCAACGAGTTCGACGTCTACGACCGCGCCACGTCGCGTTTCCTGTCGACGCCGCGCCGTCATGCGCTGCTCGCCGGATCGCCGGTCTTGTCGGTGCCCGTGCTGTATGCGGGACCGATGCCGACCGATCCGAAACTGTTGTGGAAGCTGGTGATGCGCTCGCTGGCGAAGTCGCCGGACTGGCGCAACGCGTTCGAGGCCGCGACGCGGCGCGAATCGCTGCCGCTCGATCTGTGCTGGAAGCAGACCGACAAGTGCGACCAGTCCGAAGGCCTCTACCTGAAGATCGAGGACGACGAACAGGTGCTCGGTCGCTTCAAGCTGGTGAGGCCGTCCTTCACGCAGACGATCCTTGACAGCGAGACCCACCATGCCCGGCGACCGATCTTGCCGAACGCGCTGGCGCCGGGGGCGGATCTCTTCGCCGAACGGCCGACGGTGACGTGGGGCGATCTCGGGTTGGAGACGATCACGTCGTTGTCCGCGCTGAAGGCCATGGCGGCGATGAAAGCCGCCTCGCGCAACGAGTACGAACGCCGATGTCCCTGAACGGGACGGAGGAGAGAAGCATGAACATTCAATGGAAAGACATCCAGGCCCTGGTGCCTGAAGCGGGCCGGTCTCCGGACTTCGCGGCCTGTCTGGCTGCGTTCCCGGTGCTGGAACTCGCGAAGACCACGCCGCAGGATCCGCGCCATCACGCCGAGGGCGACGTCTGGACGCACACGATGATGGTGATCGAGGAACTGCTCGCCTTGCCTGACTACCAGGCCGCGAGCCGCGCCGACCAGGAGGTGCTGTTCCTGGCCGCGCTGTTGCACGACATGTCCAAGCATGCGACGACCGTGATCGATCCGGAGACGGGCGCCATCGGCCAGCCGGGCCATTCGCGCATCGGCGCGATCGATGCGCGCGTGCTGCTGTGGGACGCGGGCATGCCGTTCGAGCAGCGCGAGGCGGTCTGCCGCCTGATCGCCGTGCACCAGGTGCCGTTCTTCGCGCTGGCCGATTCGAAGCGCGGTCTGTCGCCGGAGTTCATCGTGCGCGAGCTGTCGTGCCGGCTGAGCCTGCCGCTGCTGGCCGCGCTGGCCGAAGCCGACATGCGCGGTCGCGTCTGCCAGGACCGCGACCGGGTGCTCGATCACATCGAACTGTTCCGGGAGTTGGCGCGGGAGGAGGGCTGCTACGGACGGCCGCGCGCGTTCGTGAACGCGCACACGCGAGTCAGCTACTTCCGCGGTGCGGACGTGCACCCCGAGTACGCGCTGTTCCAGGAGTCCGGCGCTCGCGTCACGGTGATGTGCGGTTTGCCTGCGTCAGGCAAGGACACGTGGATCGCGGCGCACCGGCGCGGCCTGCCGATGGTGTCCTTCGACGACGCCCGCTCGGAACTCGGCCTGCGGCACGGGCAGAACGAAGGCAAGGTCGCGCACGCGGCCGTGGACAAGGCGAAGTCGCTGCTGCGCGCCCGGGCGCCGTTCGTATGGAACGCGACCCACCTCAGCCAGCAGATGCGCGACAAGACGCTGGATCTGCTCTTCGCGTACGGCGCGGAGGTGGAGATCGTCTACCTTGAGCGGCCACGCGCGGAGCTGTTGCGTCGCAATGACCGGCGGGATACGTCGCTCTCCAACAGCGCGCTGCAGGGCATGCTGCGGAAGTGGGAACTGCCGGTGCCGACGGAGGCGCATGTGGTGCGTTACTGCCCGGCGGACTGAGGCCAGTCCGCCATCCAGCGGTCGACGACCGCGCCGAGCGCGGCGCGCAAACCCGTGCCATGCGTGGCGGCGTCGCGCCGCAGCGCGTCCAGCGGCACGCGCGCCTGCGCGAGCTCGCCGGCGTGGCCGATCAGCCATTGCTCCAGGCGTGCGGGATCGCTTTCCAGATGGAACTGCAGCGCGAGCGCGAAGCCCTCGATCGCGAAGGCCTGGTTCGGACACAGCGGCGTGGTGGCCAGGCTCGTCGCGCCTGCCGGGATCTCGAACTGGTCGCCATGCCAGTGCAGCACGGGTTGGTCGACCACGCCGCTCGCACCGCTCGCAGCACTCGCGAGCGGCGCGAGCGCGGAGTCGCGGCCGGACCCGGTGAGCGTCAGCGGCGCGAAGCCGATCTCCTTGCGGCCATGCGGCATCGGCCGCACGTCGGCGCCCAGCGCCCGCGCCATCAGTTGCGCGCCGAGGCAGATCCCGAGCAGCGGCCGCCGCGAATCGAGGCGTCGGCGGATGAGCGCGATCTCGTCGTTCAGATACGGATACAGCGCGTCGTCGTATGCGCCGATCGGGCCGCCGAGCACGACCAGCAGATCGACCGCATCGAGGTCCACGTCGCGCAGATCATCGACACCTGCGTCCCGCGTGAGGAAGCGATCGAAGCCGCGCTCGGCCAGCACGGGCTGCAGCAGGCCGAGGTCTTCGAAAGCCAGATGGCGGACGGCAAGGACGGTCTTGGGCGTGGACATCGGAATGACGCGCGACGGGCGCGCGAGGAGGTGAGGACGGGCGCAGTATCCGTGCCCGCCACGCCCGTCACCGTTCAGGACGCATCCGATCGTCCAGCCGACGCGTCCATTCGTCCATCGGACCCTCCGCCAATTCGGCAACTCGTCCTTGCGTCAACTCGTCGATTCGCGCCGACGCTGCCCGACGTGATCTTCAGCGGTCCGGGCCGGGAGGTGATCCGGATCGGATCAGGCGGGATGCGGCTGCCGTCCCGCCGAGGGGCCCTTGCGGATGCGCCAGGCCTGCACGGCCATCAGGATCACGAAGAGCAGGAACACGACCCCGATCGCCTTCTGCAGCGCCGGGTCGTCGGGGCCGGTGAACAGCGGGGCGCCGACCGGCACGCGGGTGAAGGTCTCGTTCAGGCCGGGGATCATGTGGCAGAACAGCGTGAAGCTGTAGCCCAGCGTCTCCGCATACGGCGAGAGGCCGCCGAGGAAGCGCGTGCGATGCGCCGCGACGGCGACGGCCAAGGTGACCAACGTGACGATCGCCAGCACGTGGGCGATGTTGAAGCCGCCATGACGGAAGATGCCGAACGCCGTCAGGCAGGTGATGACGGTGCACCAGAGGTAGGTGCGACCGAGCGTGGACTGGCCCTCGATGCGGCCGGTCCGGAAGATCAATGCGTAGCCGGCCACCAGGGCCACCAGTGCGAACGCCGTGTGGACAGCGCCAAGGAGGGTCAGACCGAACATGTGTGCTCCCTGCTGAGCCGCGTCGCCGCGGCGGGCCGGAGCGCGGCGCGCTCCTGCGGACACCTTAGGGGGTGCCCGGGGGCGCGCGCATCGGTCGGATGGGGGAGGACTCAGGGCGGGGTTTCCCGGAGGCGATCACCCGCAGTAGACGGTGCCGCCCGGCCGCCGGTTCAATCGATCTCACTCTGGCGATATCGGCGAGCGGGGAGCTCCGGCCCGTTGCCGCGACCGACATCGCCAACGACGCCGAGTCGCCCCGTATTTCGCAGGGCAGTGCCCTCGAAGACGTCCCCATGGCGACGCGCTTCGTCAACTCGCGGGGTCCGTGCCGGCCGCAAGGTCGCGGGACGATCCATGCTCGGCGTGGGCGCGGCATACGCGCCGGACGCGCGGTTGGAGATGCTGGGAAGAACGCCGTTGCCTGCAGGCAGCGCGGCGAGGCCCGACGGCAGGTGGGTGGCTGGCGCCTTTTCCAGTCGCATCGGGTCGTTCTGCCCGTTGGCGACTCGGCCTTGCTCGCCGGGCACCTGGTTGGACGGCAACCCGGCTGCCCCCCGTTGCTCCCACGGTGTCCGACAGTCGCTTTCGGCCTGCTGGTAAGGGGCCATGTCCTGGTAGTCGGACAGGGAGCTGTAGTCGGTGGTGCGGCTGGTTTTCATTGATGATTTCCTGCTGGTTGATGACACGCGTGCGTCACTCATGGGCGGCGGCGCACGGGGTCAGTGGAAATCCATCGACGTTGATTCGACCGCTGCCCCGTCGGAGTAATCAATTCCGATCAGGCCGGTCGGATGCCACAGGGGAGGGGGGCAGGTACTCGACCGCCATGCGAAGAAGACCGGTCAGGATCAGGCGGCGCGTGCGCGACCGAAGACGGGTGGCCGCTCCAGTTGTCCGATCCAGTGTCGATAGACGCTCGTCGCCGCGCCGCGCAGGCGCGCGAGGCGCTCGGGCAGGGCGGCCAGGATCTCGGCCTCGCTCTGCACCGTCACGCCGCGTCCGCGGCTCAGCTCTTCGCGTCCCTGCGCGCACCAGTCGCGCAGGCTTTGCTCGGTCACTTCCAGGTGGCTCTGGAGTCCGATGTGCGGGCCCAGCGAGAACCCCTTGTTCAGACAGTTCGAGCCGAACAGCGTCCGTGTCGCGCCCGCCGGGATCTGGAAGCTGTCGTAGTGCCAGTTGAAGCTGAGCAGGCGATCCTCGCCGCCGAACAGTCCGCGCGCGCGGCGGGCGTGATCCACAGCTCGCGCCAGCCGATGTCGGGCCGCGGATTGCGGGCCACGCCGGCGCCCATCGCGCGCGCCAGCTGCTGTGCGCCGAAGCAGTGGCCCAGGATCGGCCGGCTATGCCGCAGCGCGTCGATCAGCAGGGCCTGCTCCGCGCGGATCCAGGGCGTGCCGTCGTTGACGCCGTGATCGCTGCCCAGCAGCACCAGGCCGCTGAACGCGCCTGCGGTCCGCGGCAGGGTGTCGCCCAGGTCGGGCCGCAGCAGATGCACCGGCACGTCGTGCGCGCGCAGGCACTGGAGCAGGTAGCCCGGACCTTGCGCGGGTTCGTGCTGAAGGATCAACACCGGTCTCATGCGAAGGGGCGCGGCGTGCGCGCCGTTGTTGCGAGGTCTCCAGCGTAGGGAGCCGCGCATCAAGGTCGGGGCAAGACCCGGCCCTCGTGTCTCAAGAATGCATCAAGAGCCTGGGCCAGCATCACTTCTCGGCCCAGACAGACAGGAGTTCCTCGAACTCTCGCGCCAGACGATCGTTCTCGGTGACCAGGGCCGCGTTCTCATCCTTTAGGCGGAGCAATTGTTCGTGAGAGCCGGTCTTGATCTGCATCACATCGCGAGGGCCGCGAATCCGTTGGTTGCCGGGATAGAGGTTGTGCGCCGGATCGAACCAGACCAAGTTGAATGCTGTATTCCATAGGAACCCGTGCAGGCGCCCCTGGTTCTTGCCCATGCTGACCTCAAAGGCCTGTTGAACGATGTGGAGCGCGTCCTGTTCAGGGTCCAGGGAACCCTGTTCCCTGCTCAGCATCGTGGCGATGCGGGCAACGATACGTCGTGGAAATGCGTCGCGGCTGCCAGTGTCCGTCTTGAAGATCGCTTTGCACCCGAGGCCGGGAATATGCCGCTTCGACATCTGCTCAACCGTGCAGGTCTGGATGGTCTGAAGGCAAGTGAATAGGCGCACGTAGAACTCGGCGTCGAATCCATGCAGGAAGAACAGGTCTGTCTCCCAGTCAATGAACTCGAATGACACGCGCAGGAGCGGCGGCTTCTGTTTGTAGGTGGCGGCTCGATCGAATCGAGGGAAGCTATCGTTCATCTTCGGGGAGCTGCGTGAGGAAGTACTTCCGCATGGCGTCCTTGCTGATGAGTTCGCGGCTGCCCATGTTTTCCGGCAGGCCATTGCGCGCATCGAGCCAGGGAGCCTCGTTGTGGGTCATGTTCGACAAGGCTGCCCCGTCGAACCGGCCAAAGGCGGCAACGACTTCTCTCACGGTCTGATAACCCGGAGCGTCTTCCAGCGGCGTGTGCCACTGCGCATCGATCGGGTGCCATTGAAGACTCCCATACTTGGCGTGAAGCTCCGCGATGGTGGGGCCGTTCTGACGCGCCTCGAAGTCCTCCGGAAACAGTGCGCGACCCTCCGCCAAGCTGTAGCCCTGGGCGTAGTAGCAGAGCTTCTGCAGCTTGTTGGGGGAGGGGCTTTCGTCGAAATACTTGCGATGGCATTCGATGATCAGTCGGTGGATGGCGTCCAGTTGCGGTGAGATCGACATGAGGCTTCCTTGAAGACTGGAACGGCAGATCTTGAGAGCTGTTGGTTTCATGCGAAATGGCTCGTACAAGTGCAATCCAATCGTCCACCCACTGATGTCGATGGCGACGCCCACTTGAATCGGTGGGCGAGCGGGCCTGCGGACGTCAGGCGCGGTCGACGCAGCGCCCGAGGCCGTGAGGGCGCAATGCCACAATCCCGGAATGAACTTGCAGTTCCCGCGCCCGCCGCGCGCCATCGTCCAGACCGCCGACTTCGACCTCAGCGCCGAGACGCTGGCGCTGCGCGCCGAGGACGGCGGCGTCGGCGCGGTGGTGAGCTTCGTCGGCACGGTGCGCGATGGCGCGGACGGCACGCCCGTCTCGCTGATGGAGCTCGAGCACTATCCCGGCATGACCGAGGCCGCGATCGAGGCCATGATCGACGAGGCCTTTCGGCGCTTCGACATCCGCGGCGCACGGGTCATCCACCGCGTCGGGGCGCTGCAGCCGCGTGACCAGATCGTGCTGGTGCTCGTGAGCTCGCGCCACCGCGGCCAGGCGTTCCAGGCCTGCGAGTTCCTGATGGATTACTTGAAGACGCAGGCGCCGTTCTGGAAGAAGGAACACGGACCGGACGGCGCCCGCTGGGTGGACGCGCGCGTCGCCGACGACGAGGCACTTGCGCGGTGGGGCATCAACGTGGAGGGGAACGGTCGATGAGCTGGATGCAAGTGGCGGCGGTGTCCGTCGGAGCGTCGGGCGGCGCGCTCGCGCGCTGGGGCGCGGGGTTGATGCTCAACACGAAGTGGCAGGGTTTTCCGCTCGGCACACTGGCCGTCAACATCGTCGGGGGCTTCCTCATCGGCATGGCGCTGGAGTGGTTCGGGCGCTATCCCAACGACATGCTCAAGCTGCTGCTGGTCACCGGCTTCCTCGGCGGCCTCACGACCTTCTCGTCCTTCTCCGGCGAATCGCTGTCGCTGCTGCAGCGCGGCGAGTTCCTGATGGCGCTCTCGCACTCCGCCGCCCACGTGGTGGGATCCCTGGCCGCCGCGGCGGCCGGGCTCAAGGTCATGCAGATGCTGACCCAATCCCTCGCATGAAGTGAATGGCTCCCGCCCCGTGGGGGCGGGCGGGGGGTGGGGTGGCTGCGCCCCGCCCGCTTGGAGGGCGGGGATGGGGTGGGAGCGAAACGATAAAATCTTGGGCGCGTCTCTTGCCGGAGCCTCCTCTTGAAAATAGGGGTCACACTCCCCACTTCGGTCGCAACGGAGGTTATTTCCCATGCGAGTCGACAAGCTCACCACGAAGTTTCAGGAAGCGCTGGCCGAGGCCCAAAGCCTGGCGGTGACGCGCGAGAACCCCTACATCGAACCCGTCCACGTGCTGGCCGCGATGCTGGCCCAGGACGAGGGCCCGAAGGCGCTGCTGGAGCGCGCCGGCGTGAAGGTCCCGGCGCTCAAGAGCGCGCTGGACGGCATCCTCGGCGGCCTGCCGCAGGTGCAGGGCGAGGGCCAGCAGGTCCAGCCCAGCCGCGACCTGATCGGTCTGCTCCAGAACGCGGAGAAGGAAGCCTCCAAGCGCGGCGACCACTTCATCGCCAGCGAGATGTTCCTGCTGTCCCTGGCCGACGCCAAGAGCGACCTGGCCGGCATCGTGCGCGGCCACGGCCTGACCCGCAAGGCGCTGGAGACGGCGGTCGAAGCCGTGCGCGGCGGCCAGAAGGTCGACAGCCAGGAATCCGAAGGCCAGCGCGAGGCGCTGAAGAAGTACACCCTGGACCTGACCGAGCGCGCCCGCGCCGGCAAGCTCGACCCGGTGATCGGCCGCGACGACGAGATCCGCCGCGCGATCCAGGTGCTGCAGCGCCGCACGAAGAACAACCCCGTGCTGATCGGCGAACCCGGCGTCGGCAAGACCGCCATCGTCGAAGGCCTGGCGCAGCGCATCGTCAACGAGGAAGTGCCGGAAAGCCTGAAGGGCAAGCGGGTGTTGTCGCTGGACATGGCCGGCCTGCTCGCGGGCGCCAAGTTCCGCGGCGAATTCGAGGAACGCCTGAAGTCGGTGCTCAAGGAAGTCGCCGCCGATGAAGGCCGCATCATCCTGTTCATCGACGAGATCCACACCATGGTCGGCGCCGGCAAGGCCGAGGGCGCCATGGACGCCGGCAACATGCTCAAGCCCGCGCTGGCGCGCGGCGAGCTGCACTGCATCGGCGCGACCACGCTCGACGAATACCGCAAGTACGTCGAGAAGGACGCCGCCCTGGAGCGCCGCTTCCAGAAGGTGTTGGTCGACGAGCCCACCGTCGAGGCCACCATCGCCATCCTGCGCGGCCTGCAGGAGAAGTACGAGGTCCACCACGGCGTCGAGATCACCGACCCGGCCATCGTTGCCGCGGCCGAGCTCTCGCATCGCTACATCACCGACCGCTTCCTGCCCGACAAGGCCATCGACCTGATCGACGAGGCCGCGGCCAAGATCAAGATCGAGATCGACTCCAAGCCCGAGGCGATGGACCGGCTCGACCGCCGCATGATCCAGCTCAAGATCGAGCGCGAGGCCGTGCGCAAGGAGACCGACGAGGGCTCCCAGCGCCGCTTCTCGCTGATCGAGGAAGAGCTGCTCAAGCTCCAGCGCGAGTACAACGACCTGGAAGAGATCTGGACCACCGAGAAGGCGCAGGCCCAGGGCTCCGCGCATGTCAAGGAAGAGATCGACCGCATCAAGTTCCAGATCGAGGAACTCAAGCGCAAGGGCGACTTCAACAAGGTCGCCGAGCTGCAGTACGGCAAGCTGCCCGACCTGGAGAAGCGCCTGAACGAGGCGCAGGCCAAGGAGATGGGCAAGGCCAAGGACAAGAGCCAGCCGCAACTGCTGCGCACGATGGTCGGCGCCGAGGAGATCGCCGAGGTGGTCGCCCGCGCCACCGGCATCCCCGTGGCCAAGCTGATGCAGGGCGAGCGCGACAAGCTGCTGCAGATGGAAGAGAAGCTGCATGAGCGCGTCGTCGGCCAGGACGAGGCGATCGTCGCGGTCGCTGACGCGATCCGGCGCTCGCGCGCGGGGCTGTCCGATCCGGACAAGCCGCTGGGCAGCTTCCTGTTCCTCGGCCCGACCGGCGTCGGCAAGACCGAGCTGTGCAAGGCGCTGGCGGGTTTCCTGTTCGACAGCGAGGACCACATGATCCGCATCGACATGAGCGAGTTCATGGAGAAGCACTCCGTGAGCCGCCTGATCGGCGCGCCTCCGGGCTATGTCGGCTATGACGAGGGCGGATACCTGACCGAGGCCGTGCGCCGCAAGCCCTACAGCGTGCTGCTGCTCGACGAGGTCGAGAAGGCGCATCCGGACGTGTTCAACGTGCTGCTGCAGGTGCTGGACGACGGCCGCCTGACCGACGGCCAGGGCCGCACGGTCGACTTCAAGAACTGCGTGATCGTGATGACGTCCAACCTGGGCTCGCAGCACATCATGGCCTTGCAGGGCGAGCCCGACGAGGTGATCCGCGACGCGGTGTGGGGCGAGGTCAAGGCGCATTTCCGGCCCGAGTTCCTCAACCGCATCGACGAGACCGTGATCTTCCATGCGCTGGGCGCGGACCACATCAAGTCGATCGCGCGGATCCAGCTGCGTCAGCTCGAGCAGCGGCTCGACAAGCTGGAGATGAAGCTCGACGTCAGCGAGGAGGCGCTCGCCGAGTTGGCCAAGGTCGGCTTCGATCCGGTCTTCGGGGCGCGGCCGCTCAAGCGCGCGATCCAGCAGCGGATCGAGAACCCGCTGTCCAAGCTGATCCTGCAGGGCCGCTTCGGTCCGAAGGACGTGATCCCGGTGAGCGTCGAGACCTCACCCGCCGGAGAGCCCGGCGAGTTCAGCTTCGGACGCGTCGTCCACTAAGCCCGCAGCCCCGCTTTGGGCGCACCGCGTCGTTGCAAATCCTCGCCATAGCTGGGCTATGGCTGCGGTTTGCGCCTAGCGGTGCATCCCAAATCGGGGCCGCGTGCTTCGTGGACCTGATCAGCTGCACAGAGCCCGTTTTAGCGGAGCTTCTCGAGCACTTCCGATCTGAACTCGCGCTGGTACAGCACGTAGAGCACGCCGGCCGTGGACAGGGCCAGCGCCCAGGGCGAGAAGAACCAGGCCACGACGGGGAACGCGAGGTAGTAGCCGCGCAAGCCGTCGTTGAAGGCCTCGGCCGCCATGCCGACGACCGCGCCGGCGCGGTCGGCGAATTCCTCCCGCGCATCCGGCCCCAGTTGCGCGAACTGGCCCGCCTCCGGCGCGGACGCCACCAGCAGCGCGCCGAAGGTGTACTGCCGCATGCTCCAGGTGAAGCGGAAGAAGGCGTATACGAAGATGCCGGTCAGCAGCGCGAGCTTGATGTCGAAGACCAGCGTGCTCGTCTTGACCGCGAACGGCAGCCCCAGCACCAGGGCGCTGGTCTGCTCGCTCGCACCCAGCGCGGCCAGCAGGCCGCCGATGATCAGGATGGTCGTGGAGGCGAAGAAGGACGGGCTCGACAGCAGCGCCTGACTGACCGCGCCGTCCAGCACCCGCATCTCGCGGTAGGTCAGCTGCAGCATCCACTGGCGCCGCACGCGGTTGGTGATGGCCAGCAGCGAGCCGCGCCCGTCCGCATGGCGCTTGGAGAACTGGGCATAGCCGATCCAGGCCAGGAAGAACAGGCCCAGCGAGGCCCAATCGAGCAGCGGCAGCGCGGCCAGCAGTTGTCGAAGCGATTGCATCGCGCGAGTGTAGAGGCGCCCTGCGAGCGCCAAGGGGCGCTTCACGGATGCGCTCCCAGAGCGCGGTGCCAGGGCCAGCGCCAAGGCCGCGCTCAGTCGGCGTTCAGGCGGCGCGCTTGCGGCGCACGGCGTCGGGCAGGACCGCGGAACCCGCGTCGTCGAGCGCGATGCCGCCGGCATCGGCCAGCGCGGCCCAGTGGGGCCAGCACGGCTCGAGCAGCGCGATGGCGGCGTTCAGAAGGGCCGTCGCCGCCGCGGCGCTCAGCCCGCGGATCACCGCGACGACGAAGCTGCCTTGCGCTTCGTCCGGTATCGACGTCGGCAGCATGAAGTCGATCGTCTGGCAGTTGGTGCACTCGTAGTGGCCGGTCGAGGGATCGAACAGGATCTCGACCACGTGCCTGGACGTGGCGACCCGGGCGTACACCAGCGGCGCGTACTGCCCGCGCTGGCGGACGCGGATGCCGTGGTCCTCGGGCCAGTCGGCGAGGCCCGTCAACTGGCGGATCAGCGACGGCAAGGCGGCCGGGAGGGCCGCACCGACGGGATCAGCCGTGAGGGGTGGCATCGGGAAGGTCAGGGCGCCGGGCTTCATCCGCAATCTCCATCCGTCGGCGGCCCGCCGCGGCATGCGACGGGTCCGCCTCTCGGAGTGAAGCGACGAAGTGCCGGGCCCGGGCGGGCAGGTTCACACCCGCCCGCCGGGCTCAGACCGGCAGGTCGAACACCAGCACCTCGGCGTCCTGGCCGGCTTCGACCGTCACGCCCGCCTCCTTGGCCAGCTGGAGCGCGTCGCCGGCGCCCAGCGCTTCGCCGTTCACGGTCGCCTGCCCGCGCACGACGTGCACGTAGGCGATGCGGTCCGCGGCCAGCGGCAGCTCGGCGCGTTCATCGCCGTTGAACAGTCCGGCGTACAAGCGCGCATCCTGGTGGATGGACACCGAGTCCTGCGCGCCGTCCGGCGAAGCGACCAGCCGCAGCTTGCCGCGCTTGTCGGCGTCGGCGAAGTGCTTCTGCTCGTAGCCCGGCGTCACGCCCTGGCGGTCCGGCATGATCCAGATCTGCAGGAAGTGGGTCTGGCCGTCCTTCGAGTGGTTGAACTCGCTGTGCCGCACGCCGGTGCCGGCGCTCATCCGCTGCACGTCGCCGGGACGGATCACGCCCGCGTTGGCGCCGCCGGGCGTGCCGTTGCCCATGCTGTCCTGGTGCGCCAGCTCGCCGCTGAGCACGTAGCTGATGATCTCCATGTCGCGGTGGCCGTGCGTGCCGAAGCCGGTGCCGCCGGCGATGCGGTCCTCGTTGATGACGCGCAGCGGGCCGAAGCCCATCCGGCGCGGGTTGTGATAGTCCGCGAACGAGAAGCTGTGGAAGCTCTTGAGCCAGCCGTGGTCGGCGTAGCCGCGATCCGAGGACTTGATGACTTCACGCATGTCGATGCTCCTTGTGTGGCCCCCCGGTGTGGTGGAGAGGGCCTGCTGGTTGGCGATGGACTCACTGTAGGGAAGCAGGCCTCTGCCGAGGGGGAGGGGGCTTGAAGCCAGCATTCAAATAAGATGAAGGAATGGCTCAACAAGACAAACGACGGGTGCTGACGCCGGAAGCGCTGGCGATGATGGACAGCATCGCGCGCAGTGGCAGCTTCGCCGCGGCGGCGCGGGAGATGGGCAAGGTGCCGTCGGCGCTGACCTACTCGGTGAGGCAGCTCGAGGACGCGCTGGACGTGCTGCTCTTCGACCGCAGTTCGCGCCAGGCGGTGCTGACGGCGGCCGGGCACGAGCTGCTGACCGAAGGTCGCCGGCTGCTGCAGGAGATGGATGCGGTGGCGAACCGCGTCAAGCGCGTCGCCACCGGATGGGAGAGCGAACTCACCATCGCCTTCGACGATGCGATCGCGCGGCGCGCGATCTTCGACCTGATGGAGGCCTTCTATCTCCAGGCCGAGGACGGCAAGCCGCCGCCGACGCGTCTGAAGCTGCGCACCGAGGTGCTGTCGGGGACCTGGGAGGCGCTGATCTCCGGCCAGGCGGATCTGGCGATCGGCACCAGCGCGCAGCCGCCGGGCAGCTCGGTCGTCTGCGAGGTGCTCGGGCCGATGGAGATGGTGTTCTGCGTCGCGCCGCATCACCCCCTGGCGGGGTTCGAGGGGGTGCTGACCTCGGCCGAGATCGCGCGGCATCGCATCGTCGCCGTGGCGGACACGGCGCGCAGCCTCGCGCCGATGACCGTCGGCGTGGTGCCCGGGCAGGAGGTGCTGACCGTGCCGTCGATGGCGATCAAGCTCGAGGCGCTGCTGCGCGGCCTGGGCGTGGGTTCGCTGCCGACGCCGATGGTGCGGCGGCACGTGGACGCGGGGCGGCTGGTCCAGAAGGAGACCTTCCAGGGCAAGCGCATCTCGCCCATGCACTACGCGTGGCGCAACGGCCATCGCCCGGCCAAGGCGCTGGCCTGGTGGCTGGACCGGCTCCGGAGCGAGACGACGCGGCGCTCGCTGATCGAGCAGCACGAGGGCCTGCTGCTGTGATGCTGGCGGACCGAGCGGCGGACCGGGCGGCGGGCCGCGGCTACGTCGGCCGGTTCGCGCCGTCGCCCACGGGGCCCTTGCATGAGGGCTCGCTGGTCGCGGCATTGGCGAGCTGGCTGGATGCCCGGGCGCATGGCGGGCGGTGGCTGATCCGGATCGAGGACGTCGACCGGCCGCGGTGTCCGGCGGGTACCGATGCCGTGGTGCTGTCGCAGCTCGCCCAGGTCCGGCTGCTGCCGGACGAGCCGCCGATCTGGCAGTCGAAGCGCGATGCGGCCTACCAGGCTGCGTTGGATCGGCTGATCGCCGCGGGCTGGGCCTACCCGTGCGGATGCTCGCGCAAGGACATCGCTGAAGCGATCGCCGCCCTGGGCGGCCAGCGGGAGCGGCATGGGGAACTCGTCTATCCGGGCACCTGCCGGCATGGACTGCACGGCAAGCCCGCGCGGGCGTGGCGGCTTCGGAGCACGTCGACCGTCGATGGCGAGGCGCCTCTGCGCATCGACTGGCGGGACCGCCGCCTCGGCGGGCAGTCCCAGGACCTGACCGACGAGGTCGGCGACTTCGTCCTCCAGCGCGCGGACGGGCTCTGGGCGTATCAGCTGGCAGTCGTCGTCGATGACGGCTGGCAGGGCATCACCGACGTCGTCCGCGGCGAGGACCTCGCCGACAACACGCCCCGGCAGATCCGGCTGCAGGAATTGCTCGGCCTGCCCCAGCCCCGCTATCTGCACACGCCGCTGGTGCTCGGCGAGAACGGCGAGAAGCTCTCCAAGCAGAACGGCGCCCAGGCCCTGGACCTGGGCGACCCGCTTGCCGGATTGCGGCGCGCCGGCGCTCGACTCGGGTTGCCGGCGCTGGAGGCGCGGACGGTGTCCGAGTGGCTCGCCCGCGCCGTGGCGGCGTGGCATGTACGGCAGCGCCCGGTGTAAGGACCTTCGGCGGCTGGCATGATCACGCCTTTGCGTTTCGGGACGCGAACCAGCGTCCCCCTTTCCCTTTCAAGGAACCTTCGATGAAGACGACCGACAGCGGCCTGCAATACGACGACACCACCGCCGGTACCGGCGCGACCGCCCGCGCCGGCCAGGACGTGAAAGTGCACTACACCGGCTGGCTCTTCAAGGACGGCGAGAAGGGCACCAAGTTCGACTCCAGCAAGGACCGCGGTGAACCGTTCGAGTTCGAACTCGACGGCGGCATGGTCATCAAGGGCTGGGATGAAGGCGTCCAGGGCATGCAGGTCGGCGGCACGCGCGTGCTCGTCATCCCGCCGCAGCTCGGGTATGGCGCGCGGGGCGCCGGCGGTGTGATCCCGCCCAACGCGACGCTGATGTTCGAGGTGGAGCTGCTCGGCGTGTCCGGCGGCGTGGAAGCCATCGAACTGAACAAGCTGGCGACCACCGCCAGCGGACTCCAGTTCGAAGACGTCAAGGAAGGCGAAGGCGCCGTCGCCGAAGCCGGCAAGCGCGTCACCGTCCACTACACCGGGTGGCTCTACAAGGACGGGCAGCGAGGCCGCAAGTTCGATTCCTCCAAGGATCGGCGGGATCCGTTCCGCTTCCACCTGGGCGCTGGGGAAGTCATCAAGGGCTGGGATGAAGGCGTCCAAGGGATGAAGGTCGGGGGGACCCGCTTCCTCGTCATTCCGTCGGAACTGGGCTACGGCGCTTACGGCGCCGGCGGTGTGATTCCGCCGCATGCAACGCTGCTGTTTGAAGTGGAATTGCTGGCTGTTTGATCGGGTGAGGGGATCGGCCGATCGGCTGATCGGCTGATTCTTGATCGGCCGGTCGGCTGAACTTTCTGCTCCCTGCACCCCGCCGGGTCTCGGCCCGGCTGCCGAGTCCCTTTGTCAGCCGACAAAGGAACCAAAACGGCTCTGACGACGCTCATATGCGCTCGCTGTGTGGCCGTCGTCGCTCTCACGCTACGCTCGCGAGACTCCTCCAACGATGCCCTCGAACGGCCACCACCGGAGTCCTCGCACCGCCTCTCTCTACAGGCTTGCTCGCTTCGCTCGTCGCGCCAGCCACTCAACGCGGTCCGCGTCCGCCTTGCACGCTCGCCCCTAGCGGGGTCTCGCAGCGAAGCGGTCCTCTGTCGTTGTCGTTATCGTGGCGGTGGCCGTTGCCGTTGCCGTTGCCGTTGCCGTTGCCGCTGCCGCTGCCGCTGCCACTGCCGTGGTCGTTGCCGTCGAGTCGTGGTGTGATGAATGGCATCCGCCATCGAGGGTGCGAGACTGGCTGGTGACGCTCCGATGGCGTCAGCGGGGAGGCGTCATGAAGCAACGGATCATGTACATCGAGTCGAAGAGTGGTGGACTCACTGGGCCAGCACGCATTGGTCGCGTCACGTTCTCGAAGACGGGCGCGACGCTGTACTACGACGGCAGGTCCTTCCAGAGTCAGAAGGGCCAAGGCTTCAAGTCGAATTACTTCGACGTGGAAACGGGCGACATCTACTGGATCTCCGGTCCGCGCAAGGATGGACAGGACAGTCTCTATGCGACTCACCAGCGACCCGCGGTCGATGCCGATGTCTGGGACGAGTACTGGACCACGATACGCGGACACGAGCGGCCGCCGAAACGCCGAAACCTGGACGACCTCTGAACCAGACAGTCGAACGTGAGCTGCCGAACGTGGGCTCCCGAACGGTGAGACGTTGCGAGACCCCGCTAGGGGCGAGCGTGCAAGGCGGACGCGGACCGCGTTGAGTGGCTGGCGCGACGAGCGAAGCGAGCAAGCCTGTAGAGAGAGGTGGTGCGAGGACTCCGGTGGTGGTCGTTTGAGGGCATCGTTGGAGGAGTCTCGCGAGCGTTAGCGTGAGAGCGACGACTGCCACACAGCGAGCGCATATGAGCGTCGTCAGAGCCGTTTTCGGTTCCTTTGTCGGCTGACAAAGGGACTCGGCAGCCGGGCCGAGACCCGGCGGGCTCTCACGCGGTGAGCAAGCCTGATTTCACCCGCGAGCCAACGCGATGACTTCTTGAGCGGCCTTGCCGGTTTCCCCCCCGCTACCGTCGAGCATGGTGACCCGCGGCGCATTGGCGAGTTGCGGAAAGTGGTTGGTGAGCGATCGTTCATATCCGGGGTCGTAGTGATCCCGCATGAGCTCCCCGAAGACTTCCGCCCACTGTCCGCTGAGTGCCATGGCTTGCCACCGCCCCACGCGGTCCCGGCCGCGCAGCGCGACCAACCCTCCGATCAGCGAGTTGAACGCCTGCGGATCCGCCTTGAAGTGGGCGTAGTCTTCCAGCAGCAGTTGCACCCGCCCTGGGTCGGCCATGTCGATCCAGACGCAGCGCCCGTGCTGCCTCAATCGCAGATGAAGCGGTTCGGGCAACTGCACCCCGCCGATCTTGCGGCTCTCGCTTTCGACGAACACCGGCCGTGACGGATCGAGCTTCACCATCGTCTGCCACAACGCCGTATCGAAGGCCTTCTGGCTGGGCTGCGGCTGATCGGGCAGGCCGCCCAGCACCGAGCCGCGATGGCGCGCGATGGCCTCCAGGTCCAGCACCTGCTCGCCGCCGGCAGCAAGCGCCTGCAGCAGCCGCGTCTTGCCCGATCCCGTCCGCCCGCACAGCACGACGAAGTCGAATCTCGCCGGCTGCTCCGCCAAGGTCTTGATCACCTCGCCGCGAAAAGCCTTGTAGCCCCCCACCAGTTGCAGCGACTTGAACCCGATCTGGTTCAGGAACCAGTTCATCGCGCCGGACCGCTGGCCGCCGCGCCAGCAGTAGACCAGCGGCCGCCAATGCTTGCGCATCAGCGGCCGGTTGGCATCGAGATGGTTGGCGATGTTGCGCGCGACGATCGCCGCGCCGAGCTTGCGCGCTTCCAGCGGATCCTGCCGGTAGAGCGTGCCGACGACGCGCCGCTCGTCGTTGTCGAGCACGGGCCAGTTCAGGGCGCCGGGCAGGTGGTCTTCCTCGAACTCCCCGGGCGACCGCACGTCGATCACGCTGCTGAACTCGTCGAGCCGGGCGAAGGCCTCGGCCGACGGGATCACGTGGTACTGGCTCATCGCCTCACTGCACCGCGAGCGCGTCCAGCAATTCCGTTTCGATCTGCAGCTGCATCCTGTTCTGCTGCAGAGCCGCGCCGTCGAGCAGGAACGTGTCTTCGACGCGCTCGCCGAGGGTCGAGACCTTGGCGAGCTGCAGGTTGATGCCATGCCGCGCCAGCACGCGGGCGATGGCGTACAGCAGACCCGCGCGGTCGGTGGCGCTGACGGACAGGAGCCAGCGTTGCGCGCGTTCATCGGGCCGCAGCGCGATGCGCGGGGTGAAGGGGAAGCTCTTCACGCGCCGCGAGAGCCGACCCTTGCGGGGCTCGGGCAGCGGCCCCGGGGCGACCAGCGCCTGGCCGAGCTTGGACTCGACCAGCGCGGTCAGGTCGCGGTGGTGCAGATCGAGCTCGGGCGCGATCACCTGGAAGGTGTCCAGCGCATAACCGCTGCGTGTCGTGTGGACCTTGGCGTCGAGGATGTTGAAGCCGGCGCCGTCGAAGTAGCCGCAGATCCGTGCGAACAGGTCCTGCTGGTCCTTCGCGTAGACCAGCACCTGCAGGCCTTCGCCGACCGGTGACGGCCGCGCGTGGACCACGGGCACGGTGCTCTCGACATGGCGCCACAGCGCCCGCGCGTGCCAGGCGAGGTCGGGCGCGTCATGACGCGCGAAGTAGCTCAGGTCCAGCGTCTTCCACAACGCGTCCTCGGTGCCCGGCAACTGCGCCTTGAGCGCCAGCTCCTGCCGCGCCTCCTGCTTGCGTGCCTCGATCTCGGCGGCCATGTTCAGCTTCGCACCGCCCAGCGCGCGCAGCGTCAGCCGGTAGAGGTCCTCGAGCAGCTTGCCCTTCCACGCGTTCCAGACCTTGGGTCCAGTTCCCCGGATGTCGGCCACGGTCAGCAGATAGAGCGCCGTCAGCGTGCGCTCGTCCTTGACGAGCCGGGCGAAGTGCTGGATGACCTCGGGATCCGACAGGTCCTCCTTCTGCGCGACGCGCGACATCGTCAGGTGGTGCTCGACGAGGAACACGACCAGCGCCGCGTCCGCCTTCGGCAACCCGTGCGCGCGGCAGAAGCGTTTGGCCTCGGCCGCGCCGAGGTCGGAATGATCCCCGCCGCGACCCTTGGCGATGTCGTGGAACAGCGCCGCGACATAGAGCGCCGACGGCCGGTCGAACTGCGCCGCCAGCTGCGAGCAGAACGGGTACTCGTGCGTGTGCTCGGGGATGAAGAAGCGTCGGATGTTGCGCAGCACCATCAGGATGTGCTGGTCCACCGTGTAGACGTGGAACAGGTCGTGCTGCATCTGCCCGACGATGCGGCGGAACACCCACAGGTAGCGCCCCAGCACCGAGGTCTGGTTCATCAGCCGGAAGGCGTGCGTCTGGCCCTGCGGCTCCTCCAGGATGCGCATGAACGTCGCGCGGTTGGCCGGATCGCGCCGGAACGCGCTGTTCATCTGTCCGCGCGCGTTGTAGAGCGCGCGCAGCGTCTTGGCCGACAGCCCCTTGATGCCGGGCGTCTGCTGGTAGATCAGGAAGGTCTCGAGGATCGCGTGCGGCTCGCGCTCGTAGAGATCGTCGCTCGCGATCTCCAGCATGCCGCTGCGCTCCAGGAAGCGCTCGTCCACCGGCCGCAGCTCCTTGCCGAGGGTGCCGTTGATCTGTTCTTCCAGGTTCAGCAGCGTGATCTGGTTCAGCTGGGTGACCGCCTTGGCCGCCCAGTAGTAGCGGCGCATCAGCTTCTCGGAAGCCCGCAGCGAGCGCGTCGACTCGTAGCCGAAGCGTTCCGCCACCGAGGTCTGGAGGTCGAAGACCAGCCGGTCTTCGCGCCGCTTCGCCGCCAGGTGCAACTGGCAGCGGATGCTCTTGAGCACGCCCTCATTGCGCTGGAGCTGCCGCGCCTCGAAGGGCGTGATCAGGCCTTTGGCGGCCAGCTGGGGCCAGGTCTTGCCCAGTCCGGCCCCTCGCGCGATCCAGATCAGCACCTGCAGGTCGCGCAGACCGCCGGGGCTTTCCTTGATGTTGGGTTCGAGCGCGTAGGGCGTCTCTTCGTACTTGGTGTGGCGCTGGCGCATCTCCAGCGTCTTGGCGCGCATGAACGCGCGCGGATCGACGGCCGCGCGGAAGGCCAGGTCGAAGCGCTTGACCAGCGGCCGGGCGCCCGCCAGCCAGCGGGACTCCAGCAGCGCGGTCTGGATCGTGACGTCGCCCGCGGCCTCGTCCAGGCATTCCTTGACCGAGCGCACCGAGGAGCCGATCTCCAGCCCGATGTCCCAGCAGGCGGTGATGAAGGCCTCGATCGCGTGCTTGAGCGGACCAGGCTGGTCCGATGTGACGCCGTCCGGCAAGGTGTCGGGCAGCAGCAGCAGGACGTCGACGTCCGAATGTGGGAACAGCTCGCCGCGTCCGTAGCCGCCGACCGCGACCAGGGCGGCTTCAGGCGCCGCCGCGGCGATGCCCGATTGCGTCCACAAGGCCTGCAGCGTGCCGTCGACGTGTTTGGCCAGCAGCCGCATCAGGCGCGCTGCCGCGGACACGCTGGCCTTGGCGGCCGCGAAATCGTCCAGCAGCAGCTGCTTGCCGCTCTTGAAGTGCTGGCGCAGTTCGGCGACCGACAGGGCGGCGGACGGAACGTTCGACGGAACGCTCGACGCGACGTCTGAAGAAACGCCGACCTCGCCGGGCGTCCTGGCGTTCATGGGCGACCTGCGCGGATCAGGCCGGAACGGCCTGGGGCTGGACGAAGGCCGGCGGCGGCGGCGTGCCGGCCGACTGCGTGAGGATCTCGAAGCCGGTCTCGGTGACCAGCACCGTGTGCTCCCACTGCGCCGACAGCGAACGGTCCTTGGTGACGATGGTCCAGCCGTCGCCCATCTCGCGGATCTCGCGCCGGCCGGCGTTGATCATCGGCTCGATGGTGAAGACCATGCCGGGCACCAGTTCCTCGAGCGTGCCGGGGCGGCCGTAGTGCAGCACCTGCGGCTCTTCGTGGAACTTCTGGCCGATGCCGTGGCCGCAGAACTCGCGCACGACGCTGAAACCGGCGTTCTCCGCGAAGGTCTGGATCGAATGGCCGATGTCGCCCAGTCTGGCGCCCGGCTTGACCTTCTGGATGCCCTTCCACATGGCCTCGTAGGTGAAGCTGCACAGCCGCTTGGCCGCGATCGAGCCCTCGCCGACGACGAACATCCGGCTCGTGTCGCCGTGCCAGCCGTCCTTGATGACGGTGACGTCGATGTTGACGATGTCGCCGTTCTTCAGCGGACGGTCGTTGGGGATGCCGTGGCAGACCTGATGGTTGATCGAGGTGCAGATCGACTTCGGGTAGGGCGTGTAGCCGGGCGGCTGGTAGTTCAGCGGTGCGGGGATGCCCTGCTGCACGTTCACGATGTAGTCGTGGGCCAGCTTGTCGAGGTGGTCGGTCGTGACGCCCGGCTTGACGTGCGGGGTCAGCATGTCCAGCACCTCGGACGCCAGTCGGCCGGCGATGCGCATGGCGTCGATGTCGGCGCCGGTCTTGATCGTGATGGTCATGGGGCCAATTTTAGCTGCCGCCGGATGAAATCGCCGGGCCTCCGGCGGAGGCCCCGGCGGTGGCCGACTTTTCAAGCGGAGCCGGAGATCTGGCGCTGCCAGGCTCACGGGCGCGCCCCCTTGGGGAGGGGCGGCGAAGCCGGCAGGGGGAGCCTCATTCAGCCCAGACGATGACGCCCGTGTAGGCGGTGACGAGCACCACGATGCCGAAGGCGATCCGGTACCACGCGAAGGGCACGAAGCTGTGGCTGGCGATGTACTTCAGCAGCCAGCGCACGCAGATCCAGGCGCTGACGAAGGAGAAGAACAGCCCCACCGCGAACAGCGGGATGTCGCCGGTCGACAGCACCGAGCGCTCCTTGTACAGGCTGTACAGGCCGGCGCCGATCAGCGTCGGGATCGCCAGGAAGAAGCTGAAATCGGTCGCCGCCTTGCGCGACAGGCCCAGCAGCATGCCGCCGATGATGGTCGCGCCGGAACGGCTGGTTCCCGGCACCATCGCCAGGCACTGCACCAGACCGACCTTCAGCGCGTCCATCGGCGACATCTGGTCGACGTCCTGGATGCGCACGGCGGACTGCTGTCGGCGTTCGGCCCACAGGATGATGAAGCCGCCGATGATGAAGGTGCTCGCCACCACGATGGGGGTGAACAGGTGTTCCTTGATCACCTTGCCGAACAGCAGGCCCAGGATGACCGCCGGCAGGAAACCGATCGCCACGTTCAGCACGAAGCGCCGGGCGCGGACGTCGCTGCCCAGACCGGCGGCCGTCTCGCGCAGGCGCTGCCAGTACACGATGATCACCGCCAGGATCGCCCCGGTCTGGATCGCGATGTCGAACACCTTGCCCCGGGCGTCCTCGAAGCCGCCGAGCAGCGCGCCCGTCAGGATCAGGTGACCGGTCGACGAGATCGGCAGGAATTCGGTCAGGCCTTCGACGATCCCCATGATCGCGGCCTTGATCAGCAGCACAGTGTCCAAACTACGACTCCAGAATGCCGCCTCGCTCGGGGTGGAGGCGGGTCGGCGGGGATCATAGCCGTGGCTCGAACCGGGTTTGCGGCGGTGCAGCACCCGGATGGGCGGTCTCGCGTGAGGGGGGCGTGAAGGTTCGCAGTGCCTTCCGCAGTCCCTTCAAAAGGGCGCCCTGCGGGGAGGGCGCTTGACCGGCCCGAAAGCCGGCCGCTACATTACTGACCGGTTAGTCAGTTAGTCCCCCGCCGTCCACCATGCCTCGCGCCCCCGCCAAGCCCGCCGCCCCGGCGCCGTCGTCCCCCCGACAGCGGCGGAAGGAGGCGCGGCCGCAGGAGCTGCTCGAGGCCGCGCTGTCGCTGTTCGTCGAGAAGGGCTTCGCCGCCACCCGTTCGGAGGAGGTCGCCGCCAAGGCGGGGGTATCCAAGGGGACGCTGTACCTGTACTACCCCTCGAAGGAAGAGCTCTTCAAGGCGGTGGTGCGCGAGGCCATCGGCACCAAGATCGCCGAAGGCGTCTCGGAACTGGGCAAGCACCAGGGGTCGATGGCGGAGCTGCTGACCTGGATGCTGTGGAGCTGGTGGGAGCGCATGGGGCTGACCCCCGCGGGCGGCATCCACAAGATCATGATGAGCGAGGCCGGCAACTTCCCGCAGCTGGCCGCGTTCTACAACGACGAGGTCATCGAGCCCAGCTGCGCGCTGCTGGCCGAGGTCGTCCGGCGGGGCGTCGCCTCGGGCGAGTTCCGTGACGTGGACCCCGATGCCTGCGTGATGGTGCTGATCGGTCCGGTGCTGCATCTGGTGCTGCATCAGCATTCGATCGGCGCGGCGGGCGTGGTGCACGATCACAAGCCCGAACCCGAGACGGTGCTGAAGCTGCAGCTCGAATTGATGTTCGAGGGACTCCTCAACCGCCCGCACCGCCCCATCGATCCGGCCACGCCCCGGCCGGCCGCCTAGAATACCGCCCGCATTCCCGACCGCATTGGCGCGCCGTGCGGCGCCAGAGGACTGAACATGAATTTCGAACAAGCCCGCTTCAACATGATCGAACAGCAGATCCGCCCCTGGGATGTGCTGGACACCTCGGTGCTGGCCCTGCTGGCGGTGGTCAAGCGCGAGGACTTCGTGCCGGCCGCCTACCGCAACGTGGCGTTCACCGACGTCGAGCTGCCGCTGGCCCATGGCCGCAAGATGCTGCCCCCGCGGGTCGAGGCCCGGTGGATGCAGGAGCTGCAGATCGAGCGCCACGAGAAGGTGCTGGAGATCGGCACCGGCGCCGGCTACCTGGCCGCGCTGCTGGGCCACAAGGCGCAGCAGGTCTTCAGCGTCGAGCAGGACCCGCAACTGGTCGGCGCCGCCCGCGACGCGCTGCGCCGCAACGGCGTGCTGAACGTGACGGTGGTCGAGGGCGACGGCGCCAAGGGCCTGCCCGGCGAGGCGCCTTTCGACGTGATCCTGCTGTCGGGCTCGGTGGCGCAGGTGCCGCAGGTGCTGCTGGACCAGCTCAAGGTCGGCGGTCGCATGGGCGTGATCGTCGGGGAAGAGCCCGCGATGACCGCGCGCATCATCACCCGCACCGGCGAGCGCGAGTTCGCGACGAAAAACCTGTTCGAGACGGTGGTGCAACGACTGGACGGTTTCGACACGGGCTCGCACTTCACGTTCTGAGGACGCTGCAGTCGGCGCTTGCAGCCCGTCGCGCGTAATTGCCGTCAGGGGGTGCGAAGACTGCAAGTCGTCGCATTTCTTTCGAGAGAGGCGGGGGAGGTGATCTATAACCTCGCCCGCGGCACCGGGGCCGGATCGGAGGCGATCGATCCGGCGGTGCCGAGGTACTGAATCCCGGTCGCGGCCTGTCCGCGGCCGGTCCGCAGTTGGATCGATCCGAAGAACATCACATCGACACGAGGATGCCTCATGGCCGCTGAACGCCGTCCGTCTCCGATCTCCCGCCTGCCGCGGGTCACGCTCCTGGCCGCGGCGCTCGCCTTCGCGGCCGGCGCGGCCCAGGCGCAGAGCCTGCAAGAGCTGTACGACGCGGCCCGTGCCTACGACGCGACCTTCCTCGCCGCGCGCGCGGTGGCGGATTCGGCGCAGTACCGCTACGGCCAGGCGCAGGCGCTGGCACGTCCCAGCGTGGGCCTGGGCGTGGGCGCGACGCGCAACGAGGTGGACCTGCCGGCTATCTCCAACGGCCAGGGCGGCACGGTCAATTCCGGTTGGCAGGGCAACACGGTCAGCAACGCCGGACTGAGCGCGAAGTACGCGATCTTCAACCGTCCGAACGCCGGCAGCATCGAGCAGGCCCGCCTGGGCGTCGACGTCGCCCAGTCCGACCTGGAGACGGCGGAGCAGGATCTGATCGTCCGCGTGGCGCAGGCCTACTTCGACGTGCTGGCCGCCAAGGACACGCTCTCGACCTCCAGCGCCAACAAGGCCGCGATCGCGGAGCAGCTCGCCTCGGCCAAGCGCAACTTCGAGGTCGGCACCGCCACCATCACCGACACCCGCGAAGCGCAGGCCCGTTATGACCTGGCGACCGCGCAGGAACTCGCCGCCGACAACGACCTGCGCGTCAAGCGCGTGACGCTGGACCAGCTGGTGGGTCGCGTCGGCGTCGAGCCGCGCCCGTTGGCCGTGCCGGTGGCGTTGCCGCCGGTGGCGCCATCGTCGGTGGAGCCCTGGGTCAGTCAGGCCGAGGGCGCCCATCCGGCCATCCGCAAGGCCCAGTTGGGCCTGGACATCGCCAGGATCGAGATCGAGCGCGCCCAGGGCGCCCGTTGGCCGACCGTCGACCTGAACGCCTCGCTGGGCGTGCAGCGCCAGACCGGCGAGGGCGTCAGCTACACCGGCAACACCAAGCAGGGCTCGCTGGGCGTGTCGGTGAACCTGCCCGTGTACACCGGTGGGCAGATCACCAACCGCATCAAGGAAACGATGTCGCTGGAGGAGAAATCCCGCAACGACCTCAACTTCGCCCGCCGCAGCGTCGAGGAGAGCACCAAGCGCGCGTTCTTCGGCGTGCAGTCGCTGCAGGCGCAGGTGAAGGCGTATGAGGCGGCCGAGTCGTCCTCGAAACTGGCGTTGGAAGCGACGCAGTTGGGCTACAAGGTCGGCGTGCGCGTCAACCTCGATGTGCTCAATGCGCAGACGCAGCTGTACACGACGCAGCGCGACCTGGCCAAGGCGCGCTATGACGTGCTGGTGAACAGCCTCAAGCTGCGTCAGGCGTCGGGGCAGTTGCGGCCTGAGGACATCACGGCGATCAACACGCTGCTCGCGAAGTAATCGCGACCGAGCGCCGGCGGAAGATCACCCGGGGCCGGCGGAGCGGCCTCGCTGGGCGCCAACTCGCGCCGCTCACCTGCGGTTCGCTTTGCTCGAACAGACGGCGCCCCAGTCAGTCCAGGGCTCGGCCACTCCGCCGGCCCCGGGTGATCCTCCGCCGCAGTGACACCGCTCAAGCCGCCTTCGGGCGGCTTTCGTCCATCAGGAGGGATGGTGACAGGTCTTGCGTCGTGGACGCGCGACAATCCGGGCCATGCTTTTCGTGATCTCACCCGCGAAGTCCCTGGACTACGACACTCCGACACCCGACGCCGTCGCCGCGCTGGCCAGTCGTCCCCAATTCGTGCCGCAATCGGCCGAACTGATCGAGATCCTCAAGACCCGCTCCACCTCTGACATCGGCGGGCTGATGGACATCTCCGAAGCCCTCGCAAGCTTGAACGTCGCCCGCTACCACGCATGGTCGACACGCTTCACCGACAGGAACAGCAAGCCGGCCGTGCTCGCTTTCAATGGCGACGTGTACGACGGACTGCAGGCATCGACCCTGTCGCTGGACGACCTGCAGTGGGCGCAGCGCCATCTGGCCATCCTGTCCGGCCTTTACGGCGTGCTGCGGCCGCTGGACCGGCTTCAGCCCTACCGTCTCGAGATGGGCACGGCGCTGAAGAACGACAAGGGCGGCAATCTCTACGCCTACTGGGGCGACACGATCGCCGAGCACCTGAACGCCCAGAGCGCGCAGTTGCAGTCGCCAGTGATCGTGAACCTGGCGTCGCAGGAGTACTTCAAGGCCGCCGCCCGCAAGGTGCTGAAGCCGCGCGTCATCGAATGCCAGTTCGAAGACTGGAAGAATGGCCGCTACAAGATCATCAGCTTCTTCGCCAAGCGCGCGCGCGGCCTGATGGCGCGGTATGCGATCCAGCATCGCATCGGCACGCCGGCCGGATTGCAGGACTTCGCCGTCGACGGCTACGCCTATGCGCCCGACGCGAGCGAGCCGGAGCGGCTGGTCTTCCGCCGTCGTATCGTCGAGTGATGGCAGAGTCATGGCCGATCGTCATGGCCCAGCGTCATGGCTCAGCGTCGTGGCCGGGTGCTCGACGACGAATGCGCAGCGAAGCGTAAGCGGCGCCCCTTGTCGGGCACACCGGGATACAGGCAGACACCGATCAGTTTGATACCGTCGCGGATATGAGTAACTCGCAATACCTCACGCCGGAGTTGCGCGAATGGGTGGCCGCGCAGCTGCGCAACGGCATCACCCGCGAAGCGCTGTACCAGGCCATGCTGACCAGCGGCTGGCAGTCCGACTTGGCGCAGCAGGCGCTGGCCGAGCATCGACCCTTCGAGGCGCCGTTGACGCTGCCCGAGATCCCGGAGCCCGCGATCGAAGCCGGCTCCCTGCCGGAGCCCGACCTGGGCGAGCAGCGCAGCGTGCTGCTGCCCGACGGCCATCGCGTCGAGATCCTGATGGCGCTGCAGCGGCCGCGGGTGATCGTGTTCGGAAACCTGCTGTCGGAGCAGGAGTGCGACGCGATCGTCACGAACGCCGGCCAGCGTCTGGCGCGATCGGAGACGGTCGCGGCGCAGCGCGAAGGCAGCGAGGTCAACTCGGCCCGCACCAGCGAGGGCATGTTCTTCGAGCGCGGCGAGAACGAGGTCGTCGCCCGCATCGAGCGCCGCATCGCGACGCTGCTGAACTGGCCGGTCCGCAACGGCGAGGGCCTGCAGGTGCTGCGCTACCGCGCCGGCGCCGAATACCAGCCGCACTACGACTACTTCGACCCGCGCCACGCCAGCAGCAAGGCGATCCTGGAGCGCGGCGGCCAGCGGGTCGCGACGATCGTGATGTACCTGAACACGCCGCCGCGCGGCGGCGCGACGGTGTTCCCCGACATCAAGCTCGACGTGATGGCGCAGAAGGGCAACGCGGTCTTCTTCAGCTACGACCGGCCCGATCCCGCGACGCTGACGCTGCATGGCGGCGCGCCGGTCGTCGAGGGCGAGAAGTGGGTCGCCACGAAATGGTTACGTCAGGGCGAGTTCGTTTGACGCGGCCTTCACCGGCCGCCCGCTAGACTCCCCTCATCATCACGAGCGCCGGCCCCGGTCGGCGCGTCCCGAAGAAGGAAATCCACATGAAGTCGTTGATCGCCGTCCTGGGCACCGCACTGCTGACCACGCTCGCGCAGGCGCAAGCCCAGCCGCAACCGGCGCCTCCCGCCACGGCGCCGATCGCGGCCGCGCACGCCGACATGGCCGCGCCGGCGTCGCCCGCAGCCAAGCCGGCCAAGGCCGGCGGCAAGCACAAGGCCACCGGCAAGACCGCGAAGCAGGGCGGCAAGCACGCCGCCGCCAAGAAGTCCGGCGCGAAGAAGAAGCCGACGCAGCATGCCTCGTCGGGCAAGTCGGGCTCGAAGAAGGTCGCGAACGCCAAGCCGAAGAAAAGCAAGCAGCGTCACGCCGCCGCTTGAGGCCGGATCCCGGAAAGCAAAAAAGCAGCCCTCGGGCTGCTTTTTGGTTGGTGCCGGGCCGCTGGGCCCGGGCACGGTGCAGGCGTCTCAGACGCGCTTGCGGTACTCGTGCGTACGCGTGTCGATTTCGATGTTGTCGCCTTGCGCCACGAAGATGGGCACGGGGATCTCGAAACCGGTGGCGATCTTGGCGGGCTTCAGGACCTTGCCCGAGGTGTCGCCCTTGACGGCCGGCTCGGTCCAGGTCACTTCACGCACGACGCTGGTCGGCAGTTCCACCGAGATGGCCTTGCCGTCGTAGAACACCACTTCCACTTCCATGCTGTCCTGCAGGTAGTTGATGGCGTCGCCCATGTTCTCGGCTTCCACCTCGAACTGGTTGTACTCGGTGTCCATGAACACATACATCGGATCGGCGAAGTACGTGTAGGTGCACTCCTTCTTCTCCAGGATGATCTGGTCCATCTTGTCGTCGGCCTTGAAGACGACTTCGGTGCCCGAGTTGTTCAGCAGGCTCTTCAGCTTCATGCGCACGGTGGCGGCATTGCGGCCACCGCGGCTGTACTCGGTCTTCAGCACGACCATGGGGTCCTTGCCGTGCATGATCACGTTGCCGGCGCGAATTTCTTGAGCGATCTTCATGATGATTCCGGGAGATTGGGTCCGGGCACAGTCATCTGGATGCTTGGAGATCCGAACTGTTCCGGCGGTGTGAGGCGTTCCGTATCGGATCCCGCAGCCCGTGGCCATCGCCTGGAGCTGTTCGAGGAGCCGCGCAGTCAGAACGCGGAAAAGCCGCGCATTCTAGCCCGAAAGGCCCCTCACGCGCCACTCGACAGCCCGGCGAAGGCCTGGAGCCGTGAGCTCAGATCCAGTTGCCCGCCCAGTTCCGCACGCCAGGCCCGGGCGTGCGCCGTGGCGGCGGTCAGTTCGCGGAGCGCGTCGGCGGCCTGCGATGTCCACGGCGCCAGGCCGTTCCAGGCGCGGGAGAGGGCGCTCCAGTTCGTGCGCAGCGCCTCGGGGGCGCCGGCCAGCGACTGCGCGAGAAAGGCCTCCAGCTTCGGCCCATGGGCGCCGTCGTCCTGGAAATAGATCTGCCAGAGCATGGGTTGGCCGGCCCATTGCGCGCGGACGAAGGAGTCCTCGCCGCGCACGAGGTTGAGGTCGCATGACCACAGCAGCCGGTCGTAGTCGGCCTGGCTGAGGTGGGGCAGGGCGATCGCGCGCTGCCCCGTTCGCAGCAGCGGCGGCGCTTCCGCCTGCGGCGCACCGGGGCAGAGGAGGAGCAGCCAGCCCGGGCCCAGCGCTTCCAGGAACTCGGCCAGTGGCGCCCGCGGATACGCGAACAGGCTCAACACCCTTTCGCCGGGTTGGCGCCCCCAGCCGCGCGTTGCGAGCCAGGCGTCGCCGTGATGCGAGGTCGCCGCCTCGATGAGGCCGGGCTCGCGCAGCAGTCCGCCGGTGCGCTCGTTGAAGCCCGGGTAGAAGAAGCGCTTCTCCAGGCCGGCGCCGGGGCCGGAGAACTGCGGCGACCTCAATCCGTGGCTGCGCTCGACGTAGCTTTCCGCGCTGAGGTACTCGAGGTTGATCCACGCCGGCGTCACCGGCCGTGCGGCCATCGCCGCGACGAACGCCTCCGGCAGCTCGCAGCCGAAGGTCTCGACGACGACATCGCCCGGCTCGGCGCGCGCGCTGTCGGCCCAGGGCCGGCAGGACAGTCCCTCGACCGGCTCCGGCTGCATCCAGGCCAGCGGCGAGAGGTCGTCGCTCCACAGACGCGCCTGCGCGCCGCGTTGCGCGAGATCGCGCGCCAGACGCAGGCACACGCCGAGATCCCCGTAATTGTCGATGACGCGGCAGAAGATGTCCCACGTCGGCTTGTCAGGAGTCTGTGCGGCGGAAGAGGATTCGGCGGGGCTGTCGGGCATCGAAGAATTATCAGGCGGCACAATCGCCCCCCATGAGCACGACCCCCGCCGGCGCCAGCGAAGTGCCGGAGCCGATCCCCCGATCCTTCCCCGCAGCCGCTGCGCCTGCCGCCTCGCACGCCGACGAGTGGAACGCCCAGTCCGCAGCGATCGAGGCCGCCGAGTCGCGCCGCGTCGCCGACATGGAGCGCGCCGCGCGCGAAGGGCGCGACCGCCTGCTGGCCGAGGTGCTGGCGCTGCCGGCGCTGCCCGGCGTCTACCGCTACTTCGACGCGCAGGACCACGTGCTCTACGTCGGCAAGGCGAAGAACCTCAAGCGCCGCGTCTCGAGCTATTTCCAGAAGGACCACGGCGGCACGCGCATCGGCATGATGATCGCGCGCATCGCGCGGCTGGAGACCACGGTGGTGCGCACCGAGGCCGAGGCGCTGCTGCTCGAGAACAACCTGATCAAGGCGCTCAATCCGCGGTTCAACATCCTGTTCCGCGACGACAAGAGCTACCCCTACATGCGCCTGTCCGGCCACGCCTGGCCGCGCATCAGCTACTACCGCGGCGCGGTGGACCGGCGCCATCGCTACTTCGGCCCGTTCCCCAGCGCCTGGGCGGTGAAGGAGTCGATCCAGCTGATCCAGAAGGTCTTCCAGCTGCGGACCTGCGAGGACACCGTCTTCAACAACCGCAGCCGGCCCTGCCTGCTGCATCAGATCCATCGCTGCACCGCGCCCTGCGTGCCCGAAGGGCAGAACGACGACTACCGCCGCAACGTCAGCAACGCGGAGCGATTCCTGCTCGGCGAGACGCAGGAGGTGATGGACGCGCTGCAGGCGCAGATGATGACGCACGCCGAGCGCTTCGAGTACGAGCAGGCGGCGGGCATCCGCAACCAGATCACCGCGTTGTCGAAGGTCCTGCAGCAGCAGGCCGTCGACGAGAACAGCGCGACCGGCCGCGACCGCGACGTCGACATCCTCGCGGTGAAGCTGCAGGGCGGACGGGCCTGCGTGAACCTGGCGATGGTGCGCGGCGGGCGGCACCTGGGCGACCGCGCGTATTTCCCGAAACACGTCGACGACGCGACCGCCGTCCAGCTGCTGGACGACGACGAACTGACGCCGGTCGAAGGCGAGGACGGCCGCATCCGCGTCGAGCCCGCGAGCCCCGAGCGGCTGGTGCTGGAAGCCTTCATCGCGCAGCACTACCTCGAGATGGCGGTGCCGTCGCTGCTGGTGCTGTCGGAGGCGGTCGATCCGGCGCTGGCCGAGGCGCTCAGCGCGCAGGCCGGTTACCGCGTCACGACGCAGGCCCAGCCGCGCGGCCAGCGCCGCATCTGGCAGGAGATGTGCGTCAAGGGCGCGGAGATCGCGCTGGCGCGGCTGCTGTCGGAAGAGGGCTCCCAGCAGGCGCGCACGCGGGCACTGATCGAGGCGCTGGACCTCAGCGTCACCGAGCTCGACAAGTTCCGCATCGAGTGCTTCGACATCAGCCACACGGCCGGCGAGGCGACGCAGGCCTCGTGCGTCGTCTTCGAGGGCCACCAGATGCAGAGCGCCCAGTACCGGCGCTTCAACATCGAAGGCATCACCGGCGGCGACGACTACGCGGCGATGCGCCAGGTCCTGACACGCCGTTACAGCAAGATGGCCGAGGCCGCCCAGAATGGCACCGGTCGCATGCCGGACCTGGTGCTGGTGGACGGTGGCAAGGGGCAGGTGTCGATGGCGCGCGAGGTCTTCGAGGAACTCGGTGTCGACCTGAGCCTCATCGTCGGCGTTGAAAAGGGCGAGGGGCGCAAGGTCGGCCTCGAGGAACTCGTCTTCGCCGACGGGCGCGAGAAGGTGTACCTCGGGCGCGACTCGGCGGCGTTGATGCTCGTGGCCCAGATCCGCGACGAGGCTCACCGCTTCGCCATCACCGGCATGCGGGCCAAGCGCGCGTCGATCCGCACCGGCGGTTCGCGCCTGGAGGACGTGCCCGGCGTCGGGCCGAAGAAGCGCGCGCAGTTGCTGCAGCGTTTCGGCGGCGTGCGTGGCGTGGCCGGCGCCAGCGTCGAGGAGCTCTGCAGCGTCAAGGGCATCTCGCGCGAGCTGGCGGAAGAAATCTATCGCGCGCTGCATTGAACGGCGCGCGGCTTGTTGGGAACAGACATGACAACGATCGATCAGATGACCCCGGTGAGCCTGCGACACGTCGCACGCTGGAGCGGCAAGCTGGTGCTCGCGCTGTCGCTGGCCGCATGCGGCTCGCCGACGCAACGTCAGCCGGTGCGTCCTCCGGTACAGGACGCGCCGCGCGAACCGGCCGCGACCCCCATCGCGCCCGCCGGGCCGGTGCCGACCTCGCCGGCCGTGCGCCGCGGCCTGCCGCTGCCGGCACCGCATGCGGTCAGCACGCATGAGGACCTGCGCCGCCAAGCCGCGCAGCGCATGGTCGCCGCCAACCCCGACGGCACCTACATGGGCGAGGTGCCGCCGGAGCTGCTGGCCATTCCCGTGCTGGAGGTCGAACTCAACCACGACGGATCCATCAAGCACATCCGCGTGCTGCGCAAGCCGACCCAGGCCGAGGACACGATCGAGGTCGCCATCGCGGCGGTGCGCCGCGCCGCGCCGTTCGGCGACGTGAGCCGGCTGCCCAAGCCCTGGAAGTTCGTCGAGGTCTTCCTCTTCGACGACGACCGGCGCTTCAAGCCGCGAACGCTGGACGATTGAGGCTCGACGATTAAGAAGCGGCCGACGGTTTCGCGCCGTGAAACCTGGGCACAATGCCGCCCATGTTCTGGACGCTGCCAACCCTGCTGACCTGGGCCCGCATCGTGGCCATCCCGCTGATCGTCGGGGTGTTCCACCTGCAGATGTCGCCCGCCCATCAAAACCTGCTGGCCACGGTCCTGTTCATCACGGTGGCGCTGACGGACTGGGCGGACGGCTACCTGGCGCGCAGGCTCAACCAGACTTCGTCCTTCGGCGCGTTCCTCGATCCGGTGGCCGACAAGTTCCTGGTCTGCGCCGCCTTGCTGGTGCTGCTGGAGCAGCAGCGCGTGGACGCGCTGGTGGCGCTGGTCATCGTCGGGCGAGAGATCGCGATCTCCGCGCTGCGCGAGTGGATGGCGCAGATCGGCGCCTCGCGCTCGGTGGCGGTGCACGTGCTGGGCAAGCTCAAGACGACGGTCCAGATGGTGGCCATCCCCTTCCTGCTGTTCGACGGCAAGCTGTTCGACGTGATCAACACGCGGATCTGGGGCACCTGGCTGATCTACCTGGCCGCGGTGCTGACCATCTGGTCGATGGTCTACTACCTGCAGAAGGCGCTGCCCGAGATCCGGGCCAAGGCGCGCTGAGCGCGCGGCTCAGCGGCCGCGCCATCCGCACTCATCCCCCGTCGTGCCTCATCGGACCTCATCGGGCCTCATCTGTCCCGGTCGATGCCAGTCCAAGTTTCCGGACGATCCCCCGTTCGCGGGGAGCGATGAAACAGCGTGTGACGAGTGCGTTCGAATGCGGCGTTTCAAGCGGGGCGCTGTCCCCTGGGCGACTGTCGGGCGCCCCCCTTGTATCGGGACTTCCCCCTTGTCTGAGCCCGAGGGCAATGCGTCTAGAATCCGCTTCCCGCGCCGTTCGGGCGGCCTGGCAAACCAATGAGGGGGTACCTTCGTGAACAAGTCCGAATTGATCGAGCACATCGCCAAGCAGGCGGACATTTCCAAGGCGGCCGCGGGGCGCGCACTGGAAGCCGTAATCGGCGGTGTGAAGACCACGCTCAAGAAGAACGGCACCGTGTCGCTGGTGGGCTTCGGCACCTTCAGCGTCACGAAAAGAGCGGCGCGCACCGGCCGCAATCCGCGCACGAACGAGGCGATCAAGATCAAGTCGGCCAAGGTGCCGAAATTCCGTCCGGGCAAGGCCCTCAAGGACGCCGTGAACTGAACAGATTCCGGGCGCTTAGCTCAGTTGGTAGAGCACCTCCCTTACACGGAGATTGTCGGCGGTTCGAGCCCGTCAGCGCCCACCAGAAAACCGAGGCCTGTCCACGTCATCCGTGGACTAGAATGCCGCGGCCCAAAGGCGAACCCCGGTTCGCCTTTGTCGTATGTGAAATGACCTGAGGTTGTTGATGTTTGATTTCGTACGCAAGCACACGCGGTTGTTGCAGTTCCTGCTGCTGATCCTGATCGTGCCGTCCTTCGTGCTGGTCGGCCTGGAGGGCTACAGCCGCTTCATGGAAGGCGGCAACGCGGCGGTCGCGTCCGTCGACGGCCACAAGATCACGCAGGCCGACTGGGACGACGCGCAGAAGAAGCAGGTCGAACGCATGCGCATGGAAGCGCCGACGATGGACCCGAAGGTCTTCGATTCGCCGGAAGTGCGCAAGGACGTGCTCGAGAACCTGCTGCGCGAACGTGTGCTGGCCGCCAAGGCGGCCGACGAGCATCGCACCATCAGCAACGACCAGTTGCTCGAGCTGATCCGCACGGATCCGCAGCTCGCGCCGCTGCGCGACGTGGAAACGGCCAAGCGCATCGCCGCGCAGCAGGGCATGACGGTCGACGGCCTGTTGCAGAGCGTGCGCCAGAACCTGCAGATCAACGGCGTGCTGGCCCCGATCGCGCAGAGCGCGCTGCCCACGCAGTCGAGCGCCGGCCTGGCCTTCGACGCGCTGCTGCAGCAGCGTGAACTGCAGTTCCAGACCTTCGCCGCGAAGGACTTCGCCGCGACGCTGACGCCCAAGGACGCGGACCTCGAGTCCTACTACAAGGACCCGAAGGTCGCCGCGAAGTTTCAGCTGCCGGAAAGCGCGGACATCGAGTACGTCGTGCTGGACGTCGGCGCGCTGCAGGCCGGCGTGACGATCAATCCGGAGGACGTGGAGAAGTACTACAAGGCCAACGAGCCGCGCTTCACGACGGACCAGGAACGCCGCGCGAGCCACATCCTGATCAAGGCCGGCGCCGACATGTCGGCGGCGGACAAGGCCAAGGCGAAGGCCAAGGCCGACGAGCTGCTGGCCGAGGCGCGCAAGAACCCGGCCGGCTTCGCCGAACTCGCGAAGAAGAACTCCGAGGATCCGGGCTCGGCCCCGAACGGCGGCGACCTGGACTTCTTCGGCAAGGGCGCGATGGTCAAGCCTTTCGAGGACGCGGTCTACGCGCTGAAGAAGGGCGAGATCAGCAACGTGGTCCAGTCCGACTTCGGTTATCACATCATCATGCTGACGGACGTGCGCGGCGGTCAGCTGCGTCCGTTCGAGACGGTCAAGGCCGGCATCGAAGCCGATCTGCGCCGCGAGCTGGCGCAGAAGCGCTTCACCGAGCAGGCGGACAGCTTCACCGACGCGGTGTACAGCGATGCGGACTCGCTGAAGCCGGCGGCCGACAAGTTCAAGCTGCCGATCCAGAAGGCGACCGTGCAACGCAAGGCCGCGCCGGACGCGACCGGTGTCCTGGCTTCGCCGAAGCTGCTGGAGGCGGTGTTCGCTGCGGACTCGCTGAAGGACAAGCACAACACGGCCGCCATCGAGGCGGGCGGCAACCAGCTGGTGTCGGCGCGCGTCGTCGCCTACAAGCCGGCGCGCGTGCCGCCGCTGGCGGAGGTCAAGCCGCTGCTGACGATGGCCTGGGTGCAGGACAACGCCGCGCAAGCCGCGAAGAAGGCCGGCGAGGCCCGTCTGGCCGAGCTGAAGAAGAGCGGCGATGCCAAGGGTCTGGGCGACGCGGTGACCGTGTCGCGCGCCAAGCCGGGCGTGCTGCCGCAGAAGGCGCTGGACCAGGTCCTGCGCGCGGATGCGTCCAAGCTGCCGGCCTACGTCGGCGCGGATGCGGGCAACGGCGACTACCTCGTCGTGAAGATCGACAAGATCCTGCCGCGCGATCCGGCGCTGATCGACGCGAAGCGGGCGGCGGAGCAGTACGCGCGTGCCTGGAGCGCGGTCGAGATGGCCAGCTACTACAACGTGCTCAAGGCCGAGTACAAGGCGGCGATCAAGCCGGCGGTGCTGAAGGCGACGGCCGCCTCGGCGCCGGCGAACTGAGCGCGCGGCGACAAAGGAAAAAGGGCGGCACTCGCGCGATTCAAGCTATTTGCAGAAGAATCGCAGAAAGTGCTTCCCACAGAGGAGAATTTTGGCCATAATCTAAGGCTTCTCCAGTGGTGGCTGTAGCTCAGTTGGTAGAGTCCCAGATTGTGATTCTGGTCGTCGTGGGTTCGAGTCCCATCAGCCACCCCACCGAATAAAGAACGCCCGCAAGACGCAAGTCCTGCGGGCGTTTTGTTTGGTACTTCCAGCTTGCTGCTTCGCGCTTCGGAAATGGATCGGACGGGATCGCACCTGTCCCGACCGAGTCGCCATCACCGTGCTGGCGGCGGCTCCCAGATCGGCAGCGTGAGGCAGAACTCGCTGCCCCGACCCGCGCCCGCGCTGAAGACCTTGAGCGAGCCGTCGTGCAGCTCCACGATCGCCCGGGCCAGGGCCAGTCCGAGGCCCAGTCCGCGATACACCGCGCCGGGCGGGCGATGGCCCTGCACATACGGTTCGAAGATGCGCGAGATCTGCTCGACGCCGATGCCTTGGCCGTTGTCCTTCACATGCACCACGCACTGGCCGGCGTCCTGCGCCGTCCACAGTTCGATGCAGCCGTCCTCGGGCGTGTACCGCGTGGCGTTCGAGAGCAGATTCCCGACGACCTGCGACAAGCGCGTGCTGTCCCCGCGCACCTGCACGGACACCTCCGGGAGGAAGGCCATCAGCCGGTGCCGCTTCGTCTCGCGTCCGGGCGCGGTGGCCTCCAGCGCGGTCGACAGGAAGCCGCGCACCGGGATCGGCAGGCGATGGACCGTCAAGGTGTTGCGCGAGACCAGCGATTGATCCAGCAGGTCGCCCACCACGCGCAGGCAGGTGCCCAATTGCCGCTCGATGATGGCGCGTTCCGCGGCGTCCTGGGCATTCGCCCTGAGCTGGAGCACCTTCAAGGCGGAGCCGATCGCCGCCAGCGGATCCCGCAGCTCATGCGCGACGAGCGCCAGGATGTCGCTGCGCTTCTGCTCCGCGACGTGCACGCCCAAGGCGCCGGGCTTCAGGCCCTGCTCGTAGCGCGTCCAATGCTGCGACAGCACCGCGGCGCCCTGATCCAGCAGCCATTGCTGCCGGCCATCGCCCAGCGTCACCATGGGCGTGTCCGACGGATCCACCGCCAGCAGCTCCGCGACAAAGGGCCGCCAGGCGCCCGGGCGGGTGAGAAAGGCCGATGGCAGCGCGGCCACCAGGCGCCGGGCCATCTCGTCGGGATCGTCGAGGGAGGCGCAGGGCGCGTGGCCCGCCTCCACGCCGAAGACGCGAGGCGAGGTGGATTCCTGGAGCAAGGACATCGAGGTTCCTGAAGCGAAGACACCTCACCTTGAGTCCCATTCGCCGCCGAGTCTGTACGGCGGCGAACATCCCCCGGATTTGCTCAGATCCCCCGGACGAGCGGCGCCTGCAGCAGCCGGTTGTATTCGTTCTTGACGACCGCGTAGCACTCGCAGGTGCGCAGCTCCAGCCCCGGACGGTCGAGCACCGTGATGTGGCCGCGTCGATAGCTGATGAGGCCCGCGTCCTGCAGGTTGCCCGCCGCTTCCGTCACGCCTTCGCGGCGCACGCCCAGCATGTTGGCGATCAGCTCCTGGGTCATGACGAGGTCGTCGCCGCGGAGCCGGTCCAGGCTCAGCAGCAGCCAGCGGCAGAGCTGCTGGTCCAGCGAATGATGGCGGTTGCACACCGCCGTCTGCGACATCTGCGTCAGCAGCGCCTGCGTGTAGCGCAGCAGCAGCTGCATCACCTTGCCGGCCCGGTTGAACTCCGACAGCATCAGATCGGACCGCAGCCGCAGCAACTGGCCGGCGCTCTGCACCACCCCGCGGCTCGGCGTGGTCTGGCCGCCCATGAAGAGCGACACCCCCAGCACGCCCTCGTAGCCCACGACGGAGATCTCGGCCGAGCCGCCGTCCTCGAGCACGTAGAGCAGGGACACGATGCAGGTCGTGGGGAAGTAGACATGCGACAACTGCCCGCCCGATTCATAGAGCACCTGCCCGAGCGGGGCGTCCACCACTTCCAGGTCCGGCAGCCACCGGGACAGCTCTTCATCCGACAGCGCGGCGAGGAGCCGGTTCTCGCGCGCCAACTCCATGCTCACCATCAGCGCATCCTTGCGGCGTAAGGCCGTTGATCGAGTATAGGGCGCGGGTCCGGAGCGCCAGCCGGCGAGGGCGCGCGAGGGCGCCCGCGGCCGACCCGCCGGATGGGTACGGTGGCGCACCGACCCCGGCGGGCGGATCGGCGCAGGCTCCAGGCTCAATCCCTCATCCGTCCAGGAGCACCCATGTCCAAACGTCAACACGGCAACAAGGAAGCGAAGAAGCCCAAGCAGGCGAGGCCGCCCACGCCGTCGCCCGAGTTGCCCGGTCCCGTGACCCCCCCGGTGGCGCCGTCGCGCGTCGGCCGGCGGTAGATGACCGCGTCCTGCCGCGGCCGATTGAACAGCCTGAGCCTGCTCCAGCGCTGCAAGGTGACCGGCAACGACGGCGACATCGGGCATGTGCGCCTGGCGCTGTTCGACACGGTGGACTGGCGCATCCACTTCCTGGTGCTGGAGTCCAGCCCCTGGCTGTTCGGCCGCTGGGTGCTGATCCTGCCGTCCCTGCTGCTGCAGCCGATCGAGCGCGGCAGCATGCACATGGATGTCAGCCGGCGCACGGTCAGGACCAGCCCGACGCTGCATCCGCTGCAGGACATCTCGGTGCAGCAGGCGCGGAGCGCGTTGCTCCACTACGGGCAGCCGGTGCCGCCGGCGGCGGACGTCCCGCTCCTGATCGAGACCGCGCTGCTGGATTGCGAACTGTCCTCGGGCGGCCTCGGCATCGGCCGCGTGGTGGACCTGGTCTACGACGACGTGGACTGGACCCTGCGCTATCTGCTGGTCGACACCGCCGCGTGGTGGCCGGGCGGCCATCGCGTGCTGATCGGCGTGCGCTGGATCGAGGCGATCGACATCGAGGCGAAACAGCTCCGCCTGTCCGTCGATCGCGCGGCCATCCGCGCCAGCCCGCCGTTCCAGGACATCGCCTCGATCGACCGCGAGTACGAATCCCAGCTGCATCGCGGTCACGGCCGCGACCGGTACTGGATCGAGCCGCCGCTCGCCGCCTGAGCGCCGGCGGTCCGCAACGGGAGACCGTCGAGTGAGCTTCCCGCGTGGATGCTGGTCCTGGGCGTGCTGCTGCTCGGCATGGTCCTGGTCGGGACGCTGCTCGGCCGCATGCAGCTCACCAGCGCCATCATTTATCTGGGCGTCGGTTGGATGCTCGGGCCGCAGGTGCTGGACATCCTCCGGCCCGATCCCTTCGAGCACGCGGGCCTGCTCATGCGCCTGGCGGAACTGGGGCTGATGATTTCGCTGTTCGCCGTCGGGCTGCGGCTGGGCGTCCCCTTGCTCGATCGCCGATGGCGCCTGCCGCTGCGCCTGGCCTTCTTCTCGCTGGCCGCCATGGTGGGACTGACCGCCCTGGTCGGCGTCGCGTTGCTGGATCTGCCGCTGGGCGCCGCGGTGCTGCTGGGCGCGATCCTGGCGCCCACCGATCCCGTGCTGGCGTCCGGCGTGCATACCGACGCGGGCGAGGACCCGGAGCGCATCGGCTTCAGCCTCGCCGCGGAAGGCGGACTCAACGATGGCGCCGCGCTGCCCTTCGTCCTGCTCGGCCTCGCGCTGTTGGCGGGCGGTTCGACGACCGGCGTCGACTGGCTGCAATGGATCGCCGTGGACCTGCTCTGGACCCCGGTGACCGGTGCGGTGCTCGGCGCGACGCTGGGCGCGGCCGTCGGCTGGTGCGTGGTGTTCCTGCGCAGCCGCTATCAGCAGGCCGTCGGGTTCGACGCCTTCCTCGGTCTCGGCCTGATCGGCGTCGCCTACGGCGCGGCGCTCTCGATCGACGCGTCGGGCTTCCTGGCCGTGCTGGCTGCGGGCATCGCCTTCGGGCGGGTCTCGGAGCAGCCTGCGCCGCGCGAAGCCCCGCTGGGCCGTCCCGAGGACGTCGCGGGACATCCGCATGAATCGTTGGAGACGCACTCGCACCATGCGAGCGCGACGATGAAGGACTCCGTCGGCCGCTTCAACGATCAGGTCGAAGAGGTCGCGGAGATGGGGCTCGTGCTGATGGTGGGCGCGATGCTGCCCTACGCGCCGCTGTCGCCGTCGGTGCTGGGCATGGCCCTGCTGAGCCTGCTGGTGCTGCGCCCGGCGTCCGCGCTCGTGGCCACGGTGGGCGAGCGCCTCACGCGCCGGGAGCACCTGATGCTGGGCTGGTTCGGTATCCGCGGCGTGGGCTCGGTGTACTACCTGCTGTTCGTGCTCCACCACGGCATCCCCGGCGTCCCCGACGAGGTCGGGACGACGCTGGTCAGCGTGACGCTGTGGACGGTGGCCTTGTCGATCCTGCTGCACGGGCTGACGACCCGCACGCTGACGGACTGGCACGACGGCCGGCGCTGAGCGCCGCCGTCGCGCGACGCGTCACTCCTCGGCGGCTTCGCGGTTCACGGCCGCTTCGGCGAGCTCCGACATCAGCTCGTCCGCGTCGTACATGTCGTCGACGGCATCCTTCAGCTGGCGGCTGTCGTCATCCAGCTGCAGCGCGTTCGCGAACGCCGCCACCGTGCCGAAGCCGGTGATGCCGTAATGCGTCATGCGCTGGTACTGCGCAATGATCGCGGCGTCCAGCACCGGGCCCTGTTCCGGCGCGTCCTCCACGGTGTGCTTGAGCGCCTCCTTCACCAGGCCCTCCATGCCCTTGCAGTGCTCCTTCGACACGTCCTCGCCCTGATTGGCGATCAGCGCCTTCAGGAGGTCGGTGTGGTCGGCGATGCCGGCCTGCGCGTCCTCGAGCATCTGCGTCAGCTTCTCGTTCGTGGCGCGCGGCGCGATGGCCTTGAGGGCGCGTGCCATCTGGTCGTTGGCGGACCAGAGGTCTTTCAGTTCGTCGATGTACAGGTCGGACAGGTTTGAGATGTTGGCCATGGTGGCGCTCCAGAAAGTGGGGGGAGGAAAGGGGAGGGGGGGAAGGGCAGGCGAACGGGCGGACGCCGCGGGACCGGGCGCGCGGGGACGACCCGACGCCGACGGTCCGCCGCGATCACGCGTCGCCGGTGCGCGGATGCGCGGAGAAGAAACAGATCATCTGGCCGGCCGCGTCCGGGCCTTGCCAGTCGGCATGCGAGCCGCGCCGGTCGCCGCCGGACCAGGCATGGCCGGCGCCGTCGATGAGCCAGAGCTCGGCGAGCGCGCGTCCATCCGTGGCGACGGTGGTCTTGCGCGTGTAGGCCCGTCCGCCTTCGCGGCCGTGCTCGACGCGCTCCGTGCCCGTGAGGCCCGTGATCGCATCGGCGTAGACGTGCTCGCCGTTGAGCGGGTGGACCGTCATGTCCCGCGTGCCGTGGAAGACGATGGTCGGGATCGGTCGCGGCGGCGAGGTGGTCATGCGCGCGGTGCTCCGCGTGTCCTGGCCGGTCCGCATCATCGCGAGCGCTTCAGGCGCACTGGCGACCGCGCCGCTGGGCAGTCCCGAATGCACGCCGACCGAGGCGAACAGCTCCGGATAGGTCTGCCCCAGCACGGCGGCCATCGCGCCGCCGGCGGACAGGCCCGCCACGTGCACCCGCCGCGCATCGACGCGGTGGTGGGCCATGACGTGATGCGTCAGCGCCGCGAGCAGCGCCGGCTCGCCGCGACCGCGCTCCTGGTGGCTGGTCTTGAACCAGTTCCAGCAGCCCTGCGGGTTGAGCTTGGTGGACTGCTCCGGATAGAGCACCAGCCAGCTGTTGCGCCTGGCGACCTCGTTCATGCGGGTCCCGATGGCGAAGTCGTCCGGGTTCTGCGTGCAGCCATGCAGCATCAACAGCAAGGGACGCGGCACCGACGGATCGCCGGGCGGCACGTAGAGCTTGTAGTCGATGGAGGCGCGGCCGCGCGCGTAGGTGGCGGCGAGGAAGCGCTCCTCGTCCATCACCGGCGCCCGGGCTTCGCGAGGCGGCTCGTGATGTTCACGAGTCGTGGACCGCGACCGCAGGCTCTCCGTGGCGCCGATGCCGATGGGGTGATCCTCGATCACGCGCGCGTCGACATCGATGACGTCGCGGTCCTGCGTCGCTGCCTCGGCCTCAGCCGCCGCCTCGACCGTGCCGGCCAGCGCGTCCTGGATGGAACGCGTGGCCGCCATGAGGTCGCCGCCGCGCGTCTGCTGCGCGGCGCGCGCCATCATTCGTTGAAAGTCGGGATTCATCAAGGTTCTTTCTTGACGCAGGGACAGCGGGCGAACCCTGCAAAGGCCGCCGAGGCGGCAGAGAAGGCGAGGCGGGCGCGACGCATCACCGCGCCACGTGCTGGCCGTTGGCGGCGGTCCAGCTGCGTTCGAAGTGCTCCGCGTCCTCGTCGTTCTTCGCGCGCAGGCCCATCAGGATGCCGCCGTTGCGCACGCCTTCCTCGTATTGCTTGACGCGTTCCTCCGGCATGCTCCAGCCGATCAGCGCGCCGATCAGGCCGCCGCCCGCCGCGCCGGCGCCCGCGCCCGCGGCAGCCGCCGCGAGCGGACCCGCGATCACCAGGCCCAGGCCCGGCAGCACCAGGCTGGTCCCGACCGCGGCGACCGCGGCGGCGATCGCGCCCACGGTGCCACCGATGGCGCCGCCGATGCCCGCGCCTTCAGCGGCCTTGTTGCCGAGTTCGGTCTCCACGCTCTTGTCGCTGAAGTGGCGCTGGCGGGTGTCGTCGGACATGACCAGGTCGATGTCCTTCGGGTCGTAGCCGCGCTCGCTGACCGAGCCGTACGCGGACTCCGCGCTGGCGCGATCGGGGAAGAGGCCGGTGACCAGGCGGTCTTGGGAAGTGGTGCTGTTCATCGTGATTCCTGAGGGTTGAGAGGACCGGATGTGGCCCGCATGCCCGGACATGGCATACCAGGCCCCCGCCCGTCCGCGCCGGCGTGCCCGGCCCGTTTGCCTATGAGCGCGGCCCATCCGGCGAGCGTCGACCCGGGAAGTTCTCTCTGCGGTTTCCTGGTATCGGTGCCGATTACCGATTGCGCGCGGACCTCGCGATCGGTCGCGATGTCGTTGCACAGGCAAGGGTTGACGACGCGAGGCATGACGCCAAGCGCATCGCGTCTTTACACGATGAACACGGGGAACGGCCTCGATCTTGCGTATGGGAGGGCACCGGACTCTCCGGACGCTCAGAGGCCCGCGCCTCATCGCCTTCCCCTCCCATCCACTCACGCCAGGCAAGCCCGACGGGCTTCCCAGCCAAGGAATTTCCATGCCCGCAAGCACCACCAAGACCGCCAGCAAGACTCCCGCAAAGACCGGCCCCGCCAAGTCCTCGGCGTCTTCCGCCAAGACATCGACCCAGGGGGCCGACAAGCCCAAGGCCGCGACCCGCGACGCCGACGGCGGGGTCGACGCGATCAAGCTGCTGACCGATGACCACAAGGAAGTGCAGGCGCTGTTCAAGGCCTACCAGAAGCTGGTCGACGACGATGGCGAGGACGATCTGCGCGAGCAGCTCGCCCAGGACATCTGCGCCAAGCTGACCATCCACGCGACCATCGAGGAAGAGATCTTCTATCCCGCCGCGCGCGACTCGCTCGAGGACGATGAAGGCGACGACCTGCTGGACGAGGCCGAGGTCGAACACGCCAGCGCCAAGGAGCTGATCGCGCAGATCGCCGAAGGCTCCGCCGCCGACGAGCTCTACGACGCCAAGGTCAAGGTGCTCGGCGAGTACATCGCCCACCACGTCAAGGAAGAAGAGAAGGAGCTGTTCCCGAAGGTGCAGCAGTCCGACCTCGACCTCGACGCGCTCGGCGACGAGTTGAGCGCCCGCAAGGCGGAACTCCTCGTCGAGTTCGAGGAAGAAGCCGCCTCGTGAGGCTGTCGCCCACAGGCATGACACCGACCGGCGCTGCCGGTCTCGACGCGCTCGGCAGGAACGGTTTCTGCCGCATACCGTCGAGCTTTCCGAAGAACCAAGAGGACGACCATGCCTAAATCACCCACTCCGCCCGCTGCTCCCTCCCGCAAGGGAGCGGCCAGCAACGCCCCAGGTAATGCCGGCCCGAAGGCCGCCGCCCGCAACACCGACAGCGGTCCGTCGACCGCGCCGTCCGATGACGGCGGCGATGTCGCGCTGCAGAAGGCCGTCGAGACCGGCCAGCTCGCCGCGGCCTTTCCGTTCAACGCCAACAAGGCCGGCGAGCACGGCTTTGACCAGGGCGTGCGCCCGCAGGCCGGCGCCACCGCCACGCCGCCGTCGCGCGTGCCGCTGGGCAGCACGCTGTCCGAACGCCAGACCAACGACAAGGTCGGCACGCAGGCGCCCGAGGGCCGCAACGCCGCCATCGCGCCGCTCGACCGCGTGCGCGTCGATTCGTCCGGCCAGATGCTCACGACCAATCAGGGCGTGCGCATCGCCGACAACCAGAACTCGCTGAAGGCCGGCCCGCGTGGCCCGGCCCTGCTGGAGGACTTCATCCTCCGCGAGAAGATCACCCACTTCGACCATGAGCGCATCCCCGAGCGCATCGTGCATGCGCGCGGCTCCGCGGCCCACGGCTTCTTCGAGTGCTACGACGCGCTGACCGACCTCACCAAGGCCGCGCCCTTCAAGGAAGCCGGCAAGCAGACGCCGGTCTTCGTCCGCTTCTCGACGGTGCAGGGCGAACGCGGCAGCAAGGACACGGCACGCGACGTCCGTGGCTTCGCCGTCAAGTTCTATACCGACGAAGGCAACTGGGACCTGGTCGGCAACAACATCCCGGTGTTCTTCATCCAGGACGCGATGAAGTTCCCCGACCTGGTCCACGCGGTGAAGCCGGAGCCGCATCACCAGATGCCGCAGGCTGCCAGCGCGCATGACACCTTCTGGGACTTCGTGTCGCTGATGCCGGAGTCGACGCACATGCTGATGTGGGTGATGAGCGACCGCGGCATCCCGCGTTCCTACGCCACGATGCAGGGCTTCGGCGTGCACACCTTCCGCCTGGTCAACGAGGCCGGCGACAGCGTCTTCGTCAAATTCCACTGGACGCCCAAGGCCGGCACGCACTCGCTGGTCTGGGACGAGGCGGTGAAGATCTCAGGCGCCGATCCGGACTTCCATCGCCGCGACCTGTGGGAACGCATCGAAGCGGGCGCCTTCCCCGAGTACGAGCTCGGCGTGCAGGTCTTCACCGAGGAACAGGCGGACCAGTTCAGCTTCGACATCCTCGACGCGACCAAGCTCATCCCCGAAGAGCTGGTGCCGGTGCGTCCGGTCGGCCGCATGGTGCTGAACCGCAACCCCGACAACTTCTTCGCCGAGACGGAGCAGGTCGCGTTCTGCACGGCCCACATCATTCCCGGCATCGACTTCAGCAACGACCCGCTGCTGGCGGGGCGCATCCACTCCTACGTGGACACGCAGATCACGCGGCTGGGCGGGCCCAACTTCCACGAGATCCCGATCAACGCGCCGGTCGCGCAAGTCCACAACAACCAGCGCGACGGTGCCCATCGGCAGGCGATCCCGCGCGGCCGCGTGTCCTACGAGCCCAACTCGCTCGCGGGCGGCTGTCCGTTCCAGGCGGGCGCGGCGCAGGGCTTCACGTCCGTCGCCGCGCGCCAGCGCGGATCGGACGAGCAGGCCAAGGTGCGCGCCAAGCCGGAGCTCTTCGCCGAGCATTACAACCAGGCCAGGCTCTTCTTCGACAGCCAGTCGCCGGCGGAGCAGGCCCACATCGCGGCGGCCTTCCGCTTCGAGCTGAGCAAGGTCACGGTGCCCGCGATCCGCGAGCGCATGCTGGCCTCGCTGCGGAACGCGTCGGAAGCACTCGCGGCCAAGATCGCCGAGGGCCTGAACATGCCGCTGCCGCCGGCGATGCCGCTGGCCATCGAGCAGGCGCCCGAACCCGAAGTGCGCGTGTCGCCGGCGCTGTCGCTGATGGCGCGTCCGGGCGACGGCTCGATCGCGGGGCGCAAGGTGGTGATCCTCGTCGCGGACGGCGTCAACGGCCAGGGCGTCACCGACGTCCATGCCGCGCTGTTCGCGAAGGGGGCCGTGCCGCGCTTCGCGGCGCCGCGCATCGGACCCGTGCAGACGGCCGACGGCGTTGCCGTGGAAGCGGACGTGTCGCTGGAGAACGAATCCGGCTTCCTGTTCGACGCACTCGTCGTGCCGGATGGCGAGGAAGCGATCCGCGCCCTCGGCCGGGACGCCCACGTCTACGAGTTCATCCGCGACCAGTTCCGGCATTGCAAGCCGATCCTGGCGCTGGGCGCGGGTGTCTCGCTGCTGCGCGCGGCGGGTCTCGGACCGGCCCTGGAGCCGGACGTCATGACGCCGGGGCTCATCACCAGCGACTCCGCGGCTGCCGGCGCCAAGGCGCTCATCGAGGGCCTGGCGACGCACCGCCACTTCGAGCGCGAATCCGACCCGCCAAAGGTCTGATGCGTGCGTCTTGAGGCCCTGTGAGAAGGGCTTTCTGACTGCCTGCGCCGTTGGCCCTCACCCCCACCCTCTCCCGCAAGCGGGAGAGGGAGTGAGAACGCACTGAGATGACCGTGTCGCTCCCTCTCCCGCTTGCGGGAGAGGGCAGGGGTGAGGGCCAGCGGCCGTGGCAGTGCACCCGCCTTCTGGCTCCCTCTCCGCATCCCGTCACGAGGGCGGCGCCGCGACGGGATGCTCCGACACGTCGAAAGACGTCGGCTTCTCCAGCGGCATCCGCACGAGGAACTCGCTGCCCTGGCCGACGCCTTCGCTCTTCGCCTCCACGGTGCCGTGGTGCAGCGACACGATCTCCTTGACCAGCGCCAGTCCGATGCCCAGTCCGTCGCCGCGATGCGTCGTCGCGCCGTCGGCCTGCGTGAACATGTCGAAGATGCGCGGCTGCAGTTCCGGCCCGATGCCGCGCCCGGTGTCCTGCACCTTCAGCACGAGGTGCGACTGATCCACGTTCAGCAGCACCGACACCTGACCGTCTCGCGGCGTGAACTTGATGGCGTTGTTCAGCAGGTTCATCACGACCTGCTGGAAGCGGCCCGGATCCACTTCCACGACGACCGGCATCGGCGGCAGCACGCCGATCAGGGTGACGCCGCCCGTCTCGGCAATGTCCCGGCTGGCGTCGATCGTGTCCTGAAGCAGCCGCTGCAGGTCCACGCGTTCGTAGACGAGCGTCATCTTGCCCTGGCCGGCGCGCGTCATGTCGATCAGGTCCTCCACCAGCCGGTCCATGAGCGCGAGCTGTCGCGTCAGGATCTTCACGGCCTGATCCTGCCGCACCGGTTCCGTGGGCGGCGACAGCAGCCGCGTGGCCAGCCGCATCGGATGCAGCGGGTTGCGCAGTTCATGCGCGATGGTGGCGAGGAAGACGTCATGCTCCTGCCGCTCGCCCGTGAGGCGCTGCGCCTCGTTCTCCAGCCGCAAGGTCCGCAGCTGCAGGTGGGTGGCATCGCGGAACAGCTTCGCGAAGCCGTGGAAGCGTTCGCCGTCGTGCATCGGCAGCGTGAGCCCGCTGGCCCAGAAGCGCGAGCCGTCCTTGCGCATGTGCCAGCGCTCGTCCTCGGCGGCGCCGAGGGTCCGCGCCGCATTCAGCTCGTGGAGATCCTGACCGTGCGCGACGTCCTCGGGGACGAACAGGATGGCGAACGCCTGTCCGATGACCTCGTCCGCCGTGAAGCCGGTGACCGCGTGCGCGCCCTCGGTCCAGCCGGTGATCGTGCCCGCCGGATCCAGGAAGGCGATGCCGTACTGGCATTCGTGCACCGTGAGCAGTGCCAGCACCAGGTCGACGTCGGTGGGCGACCAGGCGCCGTGTTCGGTGCGATGCAGCGTCATGGCTCTGCTCCCGGGAACTTCTCGAGGATGAACGACCCGATCGCCAGCGCATCGATCGGCGTGCTGAAGAAGGCTTCGATGGCGGCCTTCGGCGTGCCGACGATGGGCTCGCCGCGCACGTTGAAGGAGGTGTTGACCAGCACCGGCACGCCGGTCGCGGCACCGACCGCCGTCAGCAGGCGATGGAACAGCGGGTTCGTGTCCGCATGCACCGTCTGCACGCGGGCCGTGCGGTCGGTGTGCAGCGCGGACGGGATGCGCGCGGCCTGTCCCGGCCGCACGCCGTAGACGAAGAGCATGAACGGCGACGCGCCGCCGTTGGCGTCCGGCGGCTCGAACCAGTCCGCAAGGTCCTCGTGGTTCACCGACGGCGCGACCGGACGGAAGTCTTCGCGGTCCTTCAGGTCGTTGAGCCGGGCCTGCATCGCCGGATCCACCGGCGAGGCCAGCAGCGAGCGCGCGCCGAGCGCCCGCGGGCCGAATTCCATCCGGCCCTGGAACCACGCGACGATCTTGTTCTGCGCCAGCAACGCCGCGGTCTCCGTCGCCACATCGTCGACGCGCCGGTAGCGCAGCTGCGCCCACTGGAGCAGGCCCTCGATGTGCTCGTCGTCGAAGGCCGGACCGAGGTAGGCATGGTCCATCTGCCAGCGGCGCGGACCGAGCGCGAAGATGCCGCTGTCGCTGCTGTCGCTGCTGTCGCTGCTGGTGCCGACGTCCGCATCGAGCCCGCGCCGCGCCCGCGCATCCACCCACAGCGCCGCGCCCAGCGCGGTACCCCCCATCGCCTGCCGCGGGCTGCACCCACACGGCGCCGGAAGATGCCGGCGTCGCGCAGCTTCGCGTTCATCACGCAGTTGAGCGCGACGCCGCCCGCCATCGCCAGCTGGTCCTCGCCGGTGCGCTCGCGCAGCCAGGTGGCCAGGCGCAGCACGGTCTCCTCCAGCACCAGTTGCACGGAGGCGGCCAGGTCCAGGTAGCGCTGGTCCATCGTCGAGCCCGGCACGCGCGCCGGACCGAACCGCGCCACCAGGTCCAGCGGCAGGTGGCGGTACTGACCGTCGGCATCGACGACCAGGTGCTGGCGCAGCACGTCGATGTGGCGCGGCTGGCCCATCGCCGCCATCGCCATCACCTTGTACTCGTCGCTCGAATGCAGGAAGCCGAGGTAGGTCGTGACCCGCTCATACATCAGGCCGAGCGAATGCGGCACCTGCACCTCGCCCAGCGATTCGTAGCGGCCGTCGCGATAGCGGCCGTAGGCGGTGGTGGCCCGCTCGCCCCGGCCGTCCAGCGTCATGACGGCGCAGCGCGAGAACGGCGCTGCGAGGAAGGCGCTCGCCTGATGGCACAGGTGATGCGGCACGAAAATGCCAGCGGTACGGCGCGTCGGCGTGACGCACGCCGGCGAAGCGCCGCCGCAGGTGATGCGGCACGCCGTCCGTCAGCAGTCGCGGCGCGCTCAGCACGTAGGCCGCGAACAGCGGGTCCCAGGGGTTCTCCCAGGCGTGGCCTGACGCGTGCTTCGACGCGTTCCCGGCCGCGGCGTCCGACGGTTGCAGCGGCAGCGTGAACCTGCCCTCCGGCGCGCGGTCGCCGATGAAGCGCTGCGGATCGAAGCTGTAGGCCACGTCCGTCACCTCGGCCAGCGTCGCGCCGGCCTGCTTCAGGCAGTCGTCGATCGCATGCCAGGGCAGCTCCCAGGCGGTGAAGGGCAGGGGACGCTTGCCGTGCTTGATCCGGGTGAAGCGTTCTTCCTCGACGGCGGCGATGACCTCGCCGTCCCGCATCAGCGCGGCGGCGGAGTCGTGGAAGCTGGCGTTGATGCCCAGGGTCAGGACGCGCGGGGTCGAGGCGGCGGGGACGGCCGGCGGCGGGTGGGGTTTCATGAGTTCCTCGCAGTGTTCGTCAACTGGGCACGAGCGCCATGTCGTGCAGCGCGCGGATCAACTCCTGCGGCATGACCGGCTTGGCCATGTGGCGCTGGAAGCCGGCCACCAGCGCGCGCAGGCGGTCCTCCGGCTGCGCCATGCCGGTCAGCGCGATGGCCGGCAGGCGCCGCCCGAGCGGCACCTCCCGACGGGCTTCCAGCACCCGGATGCCGCGCACGACGGCATGGCCGTCCTCGTGCCCGAGGGCGATGTCGCACACCAGCGCCTGCGGCCAGGCGCTGGGGTCGCGTTCGTTGAGCCGGCGCAGGGCCTCGTGCCCGCTGCTGATGCGCTCCGTGCGCGCGCCTTCGAGTTCGAGCAGCAGGCCCAGCGATTCCAGCGCGTCCTCGTCGTCGTCCACGCACATCACCTGCAGCCCGGCCAGCGGATGCGGCGACAGCCCGAAGCCCGTCTCGATCGCCGTCGTCTCGGCCGCCAGCGCGGCCTCCACCACGGCCTCGGGAGAGGCGCGCAGCGCCTCGCGCGACAGCGGCGCGTCGGCCAGCGCGGGCAGGGGCAGCTCGAGTTCGTACCGCTGCTCCCCACCGGCCGCGTCGCGCTCGATGGCGAGGTGGCCGCCGGCCTCGTTGATCAGCGTGCGCAGCTCCAGCGTGTCCGGCGGCGTGGTGCCCGCATCGAGCCGGCCCTGGACGCCGACGGTCAGCCGGCTCGCGCGTTCCTCGCGTGCCAGCCGGCCTTCCATGCGGCCGCGGCTGGCGCCGTGCAGCGCGAGCAGGCACATCAGCTGCACGATGCGCGCCAGGCGGCTCGCGTCGCCATGGACGCTGGCGACGTCCAGGTCGATGTCGGTGTAGAGATCGATGTCGGCCTCGGCCAGCGTCTCGCGCAGCGCGTCCAGGCTCAGCACCAGCAGGCCCGCCAGGTTGACGGGGTGGTGGGCGATGCGGCGCTCCAGCGTCTGCGCCTGCTGCTGCTGGCGCTGCAGCTCCCACAGCTGCGCGTAGAGCCCGCGATGGGCCAGCAGCTCCTCGTGACGTCCGCGCTCGGCGATCTCGCCGCGGTCCATCACGATGATCTGGTCGGCGTCGACGACGGTGGACAGCCGGTGGGCAATGATCAGCGAGGTCCGGTCCCGGGCCACGCGCGCCAGCGCGCCCTGGATGGCGCGCTCGGCCTTGGAGTCCAGCGCCGAGGTCGCCTCGTCCAGCACCACGATGGGCGGATTCTTCAGGAAGGCCCGCGCGATCGCGATGCGCTGCTTCTCGCCGCCGGACAGCCGCGCGCCGCGCTCGCCGACGCGGGTGGCGTAGCCGTCGGGCAGCAGGGCGATGAATTCGTCGGCCTGTGCGGCCTGCGCGGCGGCGACGATCTCGTCCTCGCGGGCGTCCGGACGGCCATAGCCGATGTTGTAGGCGATGGTGTCGTTGAACAGCACGGGATCCTGCGGGACGACGCCGATGGCCTCGCGCAGGCTGCGTTGCGTCAGGCCCTTGAGCGGCTGGCCGCCGATGCTGACCTCGCCGCCGTCCGGGTCGTACAGGCGCATCAGCAGCCGCGCCAGCGTCGACTTGCCGGAGCCGCTGCTGCCCACGACGGCATAGGTGTGCCCATGGGGAATCTCCAGCGTCAGGCCGTGCAGGATGCGCCGCTGGCGGTCGTAGCCGAAGTCGATGCCGTCGAAGCGCACCGTCGTGTCCGCGCCCGCCAGCGGCCGGGCATCGGGCGCGTCGCGGATGTCGGGCTCGCGGTCGAGCAGCGCGAACAGCGTCTCCGTGTTGAGCAGCGCGTCGCGCGTCTCGCGGAACACGAAGCCCAGCGTGTTCAACGGCAGGAAGACCTGGATCAGATAGGCGTTGACCATGACCAGGTCGCCGATGCTCATGCGGCCGGCCACCGTGTCGCGCCCGGCCATCAGCATCACCGCGCCCACGCCGACGGCGATGATCGCGGCCTGGCCCAGGTGCAGCAGCGACAGCGTCCTCTGGCTGCGCACGCTGCCGTCGATCCAGCGCGAGAGCACGCCGGCGTAGCGGTCGCGCTCGCTGGCCTCGCGGCCATGCGTCTTCACCGCCTCGTAGTTCAGCAGGGTGTCGACGAGCAGTCCGTGCGCCTGGGAGTCATGCGCGTTCATCACGCGCTGCCGGGCCACGCGCGTGCGGGTCATGGTGGTGGTCCATGCACCGTACGCGAGCATGCTCGCGCCGATGACGAGCACGTACGGCACGCCGAAGCTGGCCAGGATGATCAGCAGCACCGCGGCGAATTCCACCGCCGTCGGCACGACCGTGAACACACCGGCACCGAGCAGATAGCCCAAGCCATCGGTGCCGCGCTCGACCTCGCGGATCAGCGCACCGGTGTTGCGTTCGGCATGGAAACGCGGGCTCATCGCCAGCAGGTGCGCGAAGGCGCGTTCGGAGAAGCTGCCGACGACCTGCTTGCCGACGCGCGCGAACGCGAGGTCGCGCAACTCGGTGAACAGGGTGCTCGCGTAGCGCAGCAGCGCGTAGCCGATCAGCAGGGCCACCGGGACGGAGAGGCCGATGACCAGGCCCTGCGCGGCGGTGCCGGACGACGACATGGACGACGTCGGCTGCGTCGGCTGCAACGGCGTCAGGTGATCGACGATCGCCTTGAGCATCGCCGGCACGCCCACCGCCGCCAGCTTGGACAGCACCAGCAGCAGCACGGCCAGCAGCGTGCGCGCACGCCACCGCCACAAGGCCCGCCCCAGACCGAGCAGGGCGCGGCGACTGGGCGAACCGGAGGAGCTGGGGGAAGCGGACGAACTGGCAACGGGGGTGTCCATCGTCCTGGTCCTTCGCAAGACGGATGCCCGGGGAAGTCGGTTCAGATGACCGAGAACCCCGATGGAATCGGTAATTCGAGCCGATCGACGATTTCCGGATGGGCATGTCGACGGCCGATCCGACCTGCATCGCGTCGCGTCGGCGCGGCATGCCGGCACGGGAGGCGAGCAGGTCGCCGACGCATCGAACGGGTCAGCGCTTCTCTGAGAACCGGTGCTCGCCGCAGGTCATCGAGCCGACGGCATCGCGAGGCATGACCGGGCATGGGCCCCGCTCTTGCCAAACCGTTGTTCACAAGCCCTCCGTGGCGTCCCCCCACATCCAGACGGGGCCGCCGGACAACGAGGAGGGACCTTGCCCCCGTGGTCGGTGCCCCGGCCCGCCACGTCCTTCACCCAGGCGCAGCGCCAAGCGCGCCAACGGGAATCCCAATGTCACCCTTGATCGTGTTCTCGCACCTGCGATGGAACTTCGTGTTCCAGCGTCCGCAGCATCTGATGTCCCGCCTGACGGCCGACCGTCGCGTGATCTTCATCGAGGAGCCCATCCTCGATGCGACCGCGCCCCCGCGCATCGCGTCGAGGTGGGAAGGCGTGCGAGGCGCGGAGGTGGAGGTGCTGGTGCCCTTCACGCCGGTCGCCGCGCCCGGCTTCGACGACGCCCAGCTGCCCGCGCTGCTGCCGCTGCTGGAGCGCGAGCTCGCCCGGCGCGACGTCGTCGATCCGCTGGTGTGGCTGTACACGCCGATGGCCCTGCCGCTGATCGCCAGCCTGGGCCCGAGGGCGCTGATCTACGACTGCATGGACGAGCTGTCCGCCTTCCGCTATGCCCCCGCGCAGCTGCGCCAGCGCGAACGCGCGCTGATGGCGTCGGCCGACCTGGTGCTGTGCGGCGGTCCGTCGCTGTACGAGGCACGCGAGGGCCTGCATCCGAACCTGCACTGCCTGCCCAGCGCGGTCGATCCGGCCCACTTCGCGCCGACGACGCCAGCAATGGGCGGAGGCGAGGATGAAGGCGAGATCGAGACCGAGACCGAGACCGAGACCGAGACCGAGACCGATATCCTGGCCGCGCGGGCGAACGAGCTGCAAGGCGACCTGGCGCACCCGCGGCTCGGCTACTTCGGCGTCATCGACGAACGGATGGACCTCGAGCTGGTGGCGGCCCTCGCGGACGCGCGTCCCGACTGGCAGATCGTCATGGTCGGCCCGGTCGTCAAGATCGACGAGGCCTCGCTGCCGCGCCGTCCCAACCTGCGCTGGCTGGGCATGCAGAGCTACGCGCAGCTGCCGCACCTGCTGGCCGGCTGGGACCTGTGCCTGATGCCGTTCGCGCTCAACGAGTCGACGCGTTTCATCAGTCCGACGAAGACGCTGGAATACCTGGCCGGGGGCAAGCCCGTCGTCAGCACCGCGATCCGCGACGTGATCAGCCTGTACGGCGGCGCGGTCCGCATCGGGCGCGACGCGGCGGGCTTCATCGCCGCCTGCGATGCGGTGCTGTACGAATCGCCCCAGATGCGTGCGAGCTGGCGGAAGGCCGCGGCCGCCGTCGTGGCGGCGGGCACCTGGGACGTGGCCGCCGATCGCGTGCGGGGCTGGCTGGCCGAGCTCCCCGCCGCCGCCCGGCCGAGTGCGCCCGCGGCGACCGCGCCGGTCCCGACCGTGCCGGCAGCGGCGCCCGCAACCGCAACCGCAACCGCGCTACGGGCCGCCTGATCATGATCATCGACGCCCATCTCCATTGCACCGGCCGCGAGACGACGGACGACGTGCTGCATACGCTGGACGAGGCGGGTATCGACGTCGGCGTGCTGCTGGCGCCGTTCCTCGGCGATGGGTATTCGCTCGACGATGCCGCCTCGCTGCGACGCGGCAATGCCCACCTGTCCCGCCTGGTCCGCGATCACCCGGACCGGCTGATCGGCCTGGCCGTGGTCGATCCGCGCGATCCAGACGCGCCGGCGGACCTGCGGCATGCGATCGAGGACCTCGGCCTGCGCGGCGCGAAGATGGTGCCGACCGGCTGGTATCCGCATGAGGAGCGCGTGCAGCCGGTCTTCGCCGTCGCCGACGAGCTCGCGCTGCCGCTGCTGTTCCACAGCGGCATCTTCATCGACGGGCGGTCCGGCCGCTTCTGCCGGCCGACCTACTTCGAGGCGCTGCGCGACCATCCCCGCACGCGGGTCGCGCTGGCCCACATGGGCTGGCCGTGGACCGACGAGGCCCTGGCCGTCGCGCTGATCGACCGCATCCACGGCGTGCCGCACGCGCAGGCGCAGTTCCGGCTGGACATCTCTTTCGGCCCGCCGCCGCCGTACCGGCTCGAGGTGCTGTCGCGGATGCTGGCGGTGCTCGGCGCGGGCTCGCTGCAGTTCGGCAGCGACTGCTTCCTGCCCTGTTCCGGCGCCGAGCTGCGCGAGCGCAGGCAGTGGGTCTCGGACCTCATGGACCAGCTGGCGCTGGGCGAGAACGATCGCCAGCAGATCTGGCGTGGCACCGCGGCCGCATGGCTGGGACTCGACCAGTCTGAACGTCCCGCGGATCCCCTCCCCAGTGCTCACAGCGTCGATCCCGCCCATTCGTCCGCATCCGTCGACCCTGTCCCGACTGGCGCGTCCATCGGCGCCGTCGCCTCTGCCGTGCCGCGCGCGTCCTTCGCTTCCCTCGTGTCCCGCGCGTCGGAAGGCCTCGAACGCCTCGACGCCGGCGCCCGGCGCTGGCGGCCCGTGTGCTGCTGACCGTCAAGGCCCGATCCCCCGTCACCCACCAAGACCCATCATGGACATCGCTTCCCCCCACGCCGTCGCCGCCTTGATCGAGGACGGCCACGCCTCGCTGCACCCGGTGCCGAGCACGCAGGCGCCGCTGCATGTGCTGGAGGTTGTCGGCAACGACATCGTCGGCGGCATGGAGCGTTGCGTGGAGCGCCTGGTCGCCCACCTGGGCCGCGAGGGCGGTTTCCGCTTCACCGCGCTGTGCCCGTCGGAGGGCGCCTTCGCGGAGCGGCTGCGCCAGGCCGGCGCGACCGTCGTCATCGTCGCGATGCCCGACGATCCGCCGTGGTCCGCCATCCAGATGGTGGCCAGCCTGATCGCCGCGGAGCGCGTCGACCTGCTGCATGCCCACCTGCCCAACGCGCATGTGCTGGCGGGACTCGCGGGCCGGCTCGGCGGCGTGCCGGTGATGGCGACCATCCACGCGCGACAGGCGGGACTGTCCGACCTCGAAGTGCATCGCGCCACCGGCAGCTTCCTCAGCGTGGTCTGCCGCCAGAGCTACTACCACGCGCTCGGTCTCGGCGTGGAGCGCGGCCGCCTGAGCCTGGACCCCAACGGCGTCGATGTCGACGCCTTCCGGGCCCGGCGCGCGGCCGGTCAAGGGCTTGCGCGCCTCGCTCGGGCTGGAGGGGCAGGTGATGCTCGCCGGGCTCGTCGGCCGCCTGTCGCCCGAGAAGGCGCCGGACGTCTTCGTGCGCGCGGCGGCGATCCTGCGGCAGACGCTGCCCGACGCGCACTTCGCCCTCGTCGGCGAGGGGCCGATGAAGTCCGGGCTGCGCGAGGCCATCGAGCGGCAGGGCCTGGCCTCGCATGTGCACATCGTCGGCGGCGTCGACGATGTGCGGCCCATCTATCACGACCTCGACCTGCTGGTGTCCAGCTCCCATTCCGAGGCGATGCCGCTGGCGCTGATGGAGGGCATGGCCAGCGGGCTGCCGGTCGTGGCGACCCGCGTCGGCGGCGTGCCCGAGATCGTCGAGCACGGCGGCACCGGTTGGCTGGTCGCGCCGCGCGACGCCGAGGACCTGGCCGGCCGCATCCACCAGATGCTGACGCAGCCCGAGTTGCGCCAGCGCATGGGCGAACAGGCGCGGGCCCGCATGGTCCGCCACCACCGGCTCGACCGGCACCTCGACGCGCTCGGCGATCGCATGCGGCACATCACGCGACCGGGCAGCGCGCTGGAAGTCGCCCGCGCCACGCGCGTCACGGCACCGGCGCGCAAGCGCTGAACCTTCTTCGAATCCCCACCCCTGGAGCCGTCCATCATGGAAGCACCTTTGAGAGTCGCGCTGATCAGCGAACACGCCTCCCCGCTGGCCCAGCAGGGCGGGGTGGACGCCGGCGGCCAGAACGTCTACGTGGCGCATGTCGCCGCGGCATTGGCGCGGCGCGGGCATCACGTCGACGTCCTGACGCGGCGCGACCAGCGCGCGCTGCCGACCGCCGTCGACATGCGGCCCGGCGTGCGCGTGTTCCACATCGATGCCGGCCCGGCCGCCTTCGTGCCCAAGGAGCAGCTGCTGCCGCACATGCGCGCCTTCGGCGCCGCCGCGCTGCGGCTGATGCGCGGCAGCGTGCGCCATGACGTGATGCACGCCAACTTCTTCATGTCGGGACTCGTGGGCCTGCGGCTGCGTCGCATGCTCGGCGTGCCGCTGGTGCAGACCTTCCACGCGCTGGGCGCCGTGCGGCGCCTGCATCAGAAGGAGTCGGACCGCTTCCCGCAGGAGCGCATCGCGATCGAGCGCCGCATCGCCGAAGAGGCCGATTGCGTCATCGCGGAGTGCCCGCAGGATGCCGACGATCTGATCCGCCATTGCGCGCGCGCCGCCCGATCGGATCGCGCAGGTGCCTTGCGGCGTCGACCTGGACGAGTTCGGCCCCGGGGACCGCGCCGAGGCGCGACGCAAGCTGCACCTGGCGGGGGACGAGTTCATCGTGCTGCAGCTCGGCCGGCTGGTGCCGCGCAAGGGCGTCGACAACGTGATCCGCGCCGTCGCGCGCCTGCCGTCGGGGGTGCCGTGGCGGCTGCTGATCGTCGGCGGCGAGTCGACGTTGCCGGACGAGGCCCGCACGCCCGAGATCGGCCGGCTGCGCCGCGTCGCGCAGGACTGCGGCGTGGAAGCGCGCGTGACCTTTGTCGGGCGCCGCGACCGCGACCAGTTGCGCGACTACTACCGCGCCGCCGATGTCTTCGTGACGACGCCGTGGTACGAGCCCTTCGGCATCACGCCGCTGGAGAGCATGGCCTGCGCGACGCCGGTGATCGGCGCGGCGGTGGGCGGCATCCAGCACAGCGTCGTCGACGGGCTGACCGGCTTCCTGGTGCCGGCGCAGGATCCGGCGATCCTCGCGCTGCGCCTGGACGACCTGCGCCGCCAGCCGGAGCTCGGCCGCCTGATGGGCCGCGCCGGGCTGCAGCGGGCGCAGCGGGAGTTCACCTGGGACAGCGTCGCCGCGAAGCTCGCCGCGGTCTACGGCGGGCTGGCCGCGCGGCGGGCGCCGCGGCAGGCGCAGGGCGTCCACCGCCTCGCGGCGGCACGTGTGCCGGTCGGCGCCGGGTCGTCCGTCGTGGAGGCGAAGGGATGACGCTCGAGGCCGAAAGGACTGACGAGCGCCGCGCCCATCGCTGGCGCGCGGCGCGCCGCGTGCTGCTGATCCGGCTGGACAACCTGGGCGACGTGCTGATGACGACGCCCGCCATCGCCGCGGTGCGGGAGTCGCTGCCCGGCGCTCACCTGACCCTGCTGGCCGCGCCGTCGACGGTGGCGCTGGCGCCGCATCTGCCGATGGTCGACGAGGTCATCGGCTTCGACGCGCCATGGACCAAGGCCGGCGCGGCGGCGGCGGACCGCGGCGAGACCCCGCGCGGCTGGACCGAGCGGCAACTGGTGCGACGCCTGTCCGGCGCCGACGGCGGCGACCGGGAGCGCCCGGACGCCGCGATCATCTTCACGGTGTGCACGCAGAGCGTGTTCCCGGCGGCGACGCTGTGCCGGCTGGCCGGCATCCCGCTCGTGCTCGGACATGCGCGCGAGCGCGCCTATGGCCTGCTCAGCGACGAGGTGGCCGATCCGGACCGCATCGGACCAGGCATGCGCCATGAGGTGCGACGCCAGCTGGACCTGGTGGCCCGCGTGGGCTGCCGCACGCAGGACGAGCGCCTGCGCTTCGCGCTGGTCGCGCGCGATCGCAGGGCGGTCCGCGCGACCTTGCGCGGGGCAGGTCTCGCGGACGGGCGGCCCTATGTGCTGTTCCATCCGGGCGCGAGCGCCCCGTCGCGCCGCTATCCGGCGGACCGGCTGGGCGAGGCCGCGGACCGGATCGTCCGCGAGGACCGCACCGGCCGCACCGTGGCCGTCCTGTGCGCGGGACCCGGCGAGGTGGCACTGCTCGCCGAGATGCGGCGCGCGATGCGCGGTCCCGCCATCGTGGTGGCGACGTCCGCCTGCATCGGCGAACTGGCCGCGCTGATCGCGGATGCGCGCTTGCTGGTCGCGAACAACAGCGGCCCGGTGCACCTCGCCGCGGCGCTGGGAACACCGGTAGTGGACCTGTACGCGCTGACGAATCCGCAGCACACGCCGTGGCAGGTGGCCTCGCGGGTGCTGAGCCACGACGTGCCCTGTCGCAACTGCCAGCAGAGCGTCTGCCCGGAACTGCACCACGCCTGCCTGCGTGGCATCGCGCCCGGCGAGATCGCCGAGGCGGCCGGCGCGCTGCTGCTGCCGGCGATGGGAGCCGTGGCATGAGCGGGCGCGGGCTGGACGTCTCCGTCGTGATCCCGACCTATGGGCGGCCCCAGTTGCTGGAGCGCTGCCTGCTGGCCTTGCTGGCGCAGACCCTGGCGCGCGAGCGCTTCGAGATCATCGTCGTCGACGACGGGCACGACAGCCGTTGCCGCGACCGGGTGCAGGCGATCGCCGCGCTCGAAGGCGCGCCGCTCATCCGCTACCTGTGTCCCGTCCGGGGGAAGGGGCCGGCCGTGGCGCGCAACGCCGGCTGGCGCGCGGCCACCGCGCCCATCGTCGCCTTCACCGACGACGACACGCGGCCGGAGACCGGCTGGCTGCGGCTGGGCCTCACCGCGATGGCGCGGCATCCCGACTGGGTCGCCGCGTCGGGCCGCGTCCGGGTGCCGCCGACCTCGCGCCGCCGGCGCGGCGTGCATCGCGCGCCGACCGACCATGAGCTGATGACCCGCGGCCTGGAGACCGCCGAGTTCGTCACCGCCAACGCCTTCGTCCGGCGCGCCGCGCTGGTGGCGATCGACGGCTTCGACGAACGCTTCCGGCGCCCGTGGCGCGAGGACTCGGACCTGCAGTTCCGACTCGAACGCCTGGGGCCGGTGGGGCACGCGACGCGCGCGCTGGTGTGGCATCCGGTCCGGCCGGAGCGATGGGGCGTGTCGCTGCGCCAGCAGCGCAACGTCTTCTTCGACGCGCTGCTGTATCGCAAGCATCCCGCGCTGTACCGCCGCCGCATCCGCCGCGTGCCGCCGTGGGACTACTACGCGATCGTGGCGCTGACGCTGGCCGCGGCCGTGCTGGCGGGGTCGGGGCGCATCGGCGCGGCGGCGCTGCCCATGACCGTCGCGCTGCTGCTGATGCTGCGCATCGCCGCGCGGCGCCTGCTGCACACGTCGCGTTCGCCCGCGCACGTGGTGGAGATGCTGTGCACGTCGGCTGCCATCCCGTTCCTGTCGGTGTACTGGCGCCTGCGCGGCGCCTGGCATTTCCGGACGCCGTTCCTGTGATGACCGCCGCCATCACGTCCCCGATCGAACGGTCGATGGAAGTGTCGACCGACGCGGCCGCCGCGGCCGTCGACGCGGTCATTGAACCGGTCATCGAAGCGCCCATCCTGCGTGTCCTCGTGCTGCGCGCCCTAGTCTTGGGCGATCTGATCTGTGCGGTCCCCGCGTTGCGCACGCTGCGCGAGGCGTGGCCGCATGCGCATATCGCCTTGATAGGCCTGCCCGCGGCGCGCGAGTACGCCTCGCGCCTGGACTGCATCGACGAGTGGATCCCGTTCCCCGGCTGGCCGGGCCTGCCCGAGCACCCGCCGGACCTGCGCGAGCTGCCGGCCTTCCTCGCGGCGATGCAGGGCGGCAACTGGGATCTCGCGATCCAGCTGCACGGCAGCGGCGAGCGGACCAATCCCTTCCTCGCGCTGCTCGGCGCGCGTTGCAACGCCGGCTTCCACGGCCCTCAGGCCTGGGTGCCGGCGCGGGATGCCGCGCGCTTCTTCCCCTGGCCCGAGGTCGGTCACGAGACACAGCGGCTGCTGTCGCTGTGCCGCCATCTCGGCCTTCCGCCGACGAGCGAGCACTTGTCGTTCCCGCTGCGCGACGACGACGAGCAGCACCTGCGCCAGGCCTGGCCCGGTCGGGACGAGGTCGCCTCCTATGTCTGCCTCCACGCCGGCGCGCAGCTCCCGTCGCGGCGCTGGCCGGTCGCGCGCTTCGCCGCCGTCGGCTGGGCCTTGCATGAAGCCGGCCACACGGTCGTGCTGACCGGCACCGCCGACGAAGGTCCGCTGGTGGCGACGCTCGCATCACGGCTCGCGGCGTTCCACGTGCCCTGCGTCAACCTCGCCGGCCAGACCTCGCTGTGGGCCTTCGGCGCGCTGCTGCGCGGCGCGCGGCTGCTGGTCTGCAACGACACCGGCGTGTCGCACGTCGCGGCGGCGCTGCGCGTGCCCAGCGTCGTGACTTCCTGCGGCGGCGATGCCGAGCGCTGGACGCCCGTCGATCACGTGCTGCACCGCGTGCTGTCCAAGCCGGCGCCATGCCGGCCCTGCGCGTTGTCCGACTGTCCCTACGGCCATCCCTGTGCCGAGGCACTGACCGTGGCCGAGGTGCTCGTCGCGATCGAGGACCTGCTGCGGCAGCCGCGCCTCGCCACCGGACCAACGATCAAGGAGGGCCACCATGCCCCGACGCTTGCGCATCCTGACGTGGCATGTCCACGGCAACTACCTCTTCAACCTCACGCAGGTTCCGCATGACTTCTACCTGGTGACCGATCCGGGGCGCACGCCGGGCCAAACGCCGGGCCAAGCGCCGGGCCAAGCGCCGGGGCGTGCCGGCCGCGTGGGCGCGCTGCCGTGGGGCGACAACGTCCACGAGGCGCCGATCGCCGAGATCGCCCGCATGCCCTTCGACGTCGTGCTCTACCAGCACCGCGCGGGATGGGACGAGGACCGCGAGCGCTGGCTCGACGCGGCGCAGCAGCGCCTGCCACGCATCTACCTGGAGCACGATCCGCCGCAGCAGCATCCGACCGACACCCGGCACTGGGTGCAGGACCGGGGCGCGCTGCTGGTCCATTGCACCCACTTCAATGCGCTGATGTGGGACGCGGGCGACACGCCGTCGCGCGTGATCGAACACGGCGTGCAGCCGCTGACCCGGCAGACCTGGACGGGCGAGGTCGAAAAGGGATTGGTGGTCGTGAACCATCTGGCCGACGCGGCCGACGCCTCGGCGCCGACCTGTATCGGGAACTGGGCGGGCGCCTGCCGCTGGCGCTGGTGGGCATGGGCAGCGAGGAGATGCCGGGCGGGCAGGGCGAGGCGTCGCCGCTGGCGCTGCCGGCGTGGATGGCCTCGCATCGCTTCTTCTTCCATCCGGCGCGCTACACCAGCCTGGGCCTCGCGCTGATCGAGGCGATGCTGGTCGGGCAGCCGGTGATCGGCCTGGCGACCACCGAGCTGAGCACGGTGATCCGCAGCGGCGAGAGCGGCTTCCTCGACAACCGGCCGGACGTGCTCGAGGACGCCATGCGGCGCCTGCTGCGCGATCCCGGACTGGCGCGGGAATGGGGACAACGCGGCCCGCGCGCTGGCCCGCGAGCGCTTCAACATCGACCGCTTCGTCGCGGACTGGATGCAGACCTTGCACGAGGTGAGCACATGAACGACTCCGCGCAGGGCGCATCCGCATCCACATCCGAGAGTGCCGACACGTTGCCGGCCGAGTCCCGCCGCTCCGCTCACACCGTGCTCGTCACCGGCGCCGCCGGCTTCGTCGGCAGCCACCTGTGCGAGGCGCTGCTGCGGCGCGGCGACCGCGTGATGGGCGTGGACAACCTCAGCACCGGCGACGCCGACCATCTGGAGCACCTGCTCGGACACCGCGGCTTCACCTTCCAGCGCCGCGACATCTGCCAGGAAGTGACGCCCGAGATGGCCGGCGCGGACTGGATCTTCAACCTGGCCTGTCCGGCGAGCCCGGCGTATTACCAGACGGCGCCGGTGGACACGGTGCTCAGCAGCGTGCTCGGCGTGTGGCGGCTGGCGACGATGGCGCAGGCCAGCGGCGCGCGACTGCTGCAGACCTCGACCAGCGAGGTCTACGGCGACGCCGAGCGTCATCCGCAGCGCGAGGACTACTGGGGCAACGTCAATCCGAACGGCGTGCGCTCCTGCTACGACGAGGGCAAGCGCTGCGCGGAGGCGATGCTGATGGCCTACCACCGCGAGCAGGGCGTCGACGTGCGCCTGGCCCGGATCTTCAACACCTACGGCCCGCGGCTGCGGCCGGGCGACGGCCGCGTGGTCAGCAACTTCATCGTGCAGGCCTTGCAGGGCGAGGCGCTGACGGTCTACGGCGACGGCGGGCAGACGCGCAGCTTCTGCTTCGTCGACGACACGGTGCGCGCGCTGATCCGCATGATGGACGGCCCGCACATCGGCCCGATCAACGTCGGCAATCCCGGCGAGCACACGATGCTGGCCCTGGCCGAGATGGTCCTGCGCCTGACCGGCAGCCGGTCGCCGCTCGTGTTCATGCCGCTGCCCGAGGACGATCCGCGGCGCCGCTGCCCGGACATCGACCTCGCGCGGACCGAGCTGGGGTGGCAGCCGGAGGTCAGCCTGGAGGACGGGTTGACACGGACGATCGAGCACTTCCGCGCGGTGCTCGGGGTTCGACGTCAGACGGTGGCGTAGCGGCGAGGCGCCGCTGCGGCGCCGTGCTACAGGTTGGCGGCCTTGAGGATGCGACCCGTCTTCGCCGGGTCGGCTGGTTGGCCGAGTCCGTCGACGCTCCCCGCGCCCAGCACGCGCTGATAGGGGTCAGCGGAGACCCGCAGGGCAGCGATGCGCGCCGCCGCGCGTCGGGAGGCCACGGCGGCCTGCCGGCCCTTGGGCGTCACTGCCCGGGCAGCGAGCTGGCCGACGTAGTCGAGATCGAATGGATGCATGGATCCTCGCCATGATGAACACGGGCCATCAGGGCAGGCGGCGTGCCAGGGTCGGTCGACACCAGCGACGCCGGACCGGAGCGAACGACGCCCTCATTGACGACTCAGCGCCGCCAACGCGCGCGCGTATCGATGCACCACGCGCCGGCCGTGGACCTCGCCGCGCGCGTCGCGCGTCGCATGCCACACCCCGCTGCGGTGCCAGCGTTCCGGCTCGTTCCAGTCCGGCCGGTCGAGCAGCGGATAGAAGCACACGCCCAGCAGAGGCAGGCCGAGTGCCGAAGCGCGTCGGGCCTCCGCCGCGATGTCCTCGAGCCAGTCCGCGCGGCCGCGTCCGAAGTGGCCGGTCTCGGCGACGACCATCGGCCTGCCGTAGCGCTCGAACACGAGCCGCAGCATCTCCGACAGCGGCATGCGCCGCGGATCCTGCAGATGCCAGGCGAGCCGCCGCTCGGTCGGCACTTCCCACTGGCTGCTGTGGTAGTGGTTGAGGCCGATGAGATCGAGCGCGTCGGGATGCCCGCCGATCTCCGGCGAGAGGCGGCCCGAGAGCATGTCCAGCGACTGCCATTGGTAGGACGCGATGCGATCGGCAAGCGCGCGCAGCTCGTCCGTGTCCTCCGCCGGCACGACGTGCACGACCGGCTCGATGTGGAGGAAGCGCGCCTCGGGGTCGACCTCTCGGATGGCGGCCATGCCGGCGAGCGCGGCATGCGCGAGCCGGCGCTTCATCTCGAAGCCGCTCACGCCCGTGTCCTCCTGACCGGCGTCGCCCAGCACGCCGGCCGGTCCCATGCCGTTGGTCGCGGACGCCGCCCAGGCGAGGAAGCTGATCTCGTTGACCGGCGTGTAGATGCGCGGCGCGGGGCACAGCGGCCTCAGCGCGCGCGCCGCCTCGGCCGCGAATCGCGCGAAGCGCGGGATCAGGCGGTCGTCGCGCAGCGAGAGGTCGGGCGGGACCCCGTAGTGCATCAGCGTCCACAGCACCTGCAGGCCTTCGCGCCGCGCGGTGCGTGCCATCTCGCAGGCGCGTGAGAAGTCCCAGCGGCCGGGCTCGCGTTCGCTCAGGCGCCAGCCGACGCTCTCGCGCACGCAGCGCAGGCCGAGGCCGCGGGCCGCGGCGTAGTCGCCGCGCAGCTGGCGGTCGTGGCCGGTGACGCGCACCATGTCGAGCGCGTCGCCGCGTGCGTTGACGTGATCGGCGCCCTCGTAGCCGCCCATCCAGAACGACCGGAACGGCGACGCGATGTCCTCCGGCGGGCCGCTCACGACGGCGTGGCGAGCGCCTGCTCCACCAGCGCACACCAGCTGTGCCCGATGAAGATGTGCGCCTCCTGGATGCGGGCGGTGTCGCCGTGCGGCACGACCACGCAGAGGTCGCACAGCGCGTTCATCGCGCCGCCGTCGCGTCCGCTCAGGCCGATGGTGCTCATGCCGAGCTGCCTGGCCTGCGTCAGTCCCCGCAGCACGTTCGTGGAGTTGCCCGAGGTGGAGATCGCGATGACGCAGTCGCCCGCGACGCCGAGGCCCGCGATCTGCCGCGCGAACACCTCGGCGAAGCCGTAATCGTTGCCGATCGCGGTCAGCGCGGAGCTGTCGGTCGTCAAGGCCAGCGCGGCCAGCGGCGCGCGTTCCGCGTGGAAGCGGCCGACGAACTCCGCGGCCAGATGCTGGCAGTCGGCGGCCGATCCGCCGTTGCCCATGAGCAGCAGCTTGCGTCCGGCGCGCAAGGTCTCGGTCATCAGGATCGCCGCGTCGGCGATGGCCGGCCACATCGCGTCGAGGCGGTCGAACAGCGCGCGGTGGTCCCGCAGGCCTTCGTCGAAGAGGGCCGTCGCCGGCGACGGACCGGGCGGTGGTCGCGGCGACGCGCGCCGGCCCCGCGCGGCCGGCAGCACCGGCGTGGTCGAGTAGGGCGCCCGGAACGGCGCGGGGAAGGACAGGGCTTTCATGCAGGCACTCCGAGTTCGTCCAAGGTGACCGAGGCCGTCCCGAACTTGCCGACGACGAGACCCGCCGCCTGGTTGGCGGCGCGCACGGCGTCCTCCAGCGTCTCGCCGCGGGCGAGGAAGCAGGTCAGCGCGGCCAGCACGGTGTCGCCGGCGCCGCTGACGTCGTAGACCTCGCGGGTATGGGCCGCGATGTGCAGGCCGCCGCGGCCGCGCGAGTACAGGCTCATGCCGTCGTCGCCGCGCGTCAGCAGCAGGTGCTCGATGTCGAGCCGCGCCAGCAGCGAGGCGACGCGGTCGCCGAGCTGGGCCTCGTCCGGCCAGTCGCCGAGCACCTCGTGCAGTTCGGCCAGGTTGGGCTTGATCAGCCAGGCCCCGGCGTAGGCCGCCAGGTCCCGGCGCTTGGGATCGACGAGCACCTGGCGCGATGTCCCGCGGCAGCGCTCGATCAGCACGCCCGCGTCGCGCAGCGCGCCCTTGGCGTAATCGGACAGCACGATCCAGCGGTGGCGTTCGGCCAGCGTGCCGGCCAGCCGGGTCAGTTCGTCGACGGCGTCGGCGGGCGGCGCGGACTCGACGTCCATGCGCAGCAGCTGCTGGCGCCGGCTGACCATGCGCATCTTCTGCGTCGTGTCGACGCCGGGACTGCGCACGAAGTGCTGCGTGATGCCCGGCTGGTCCAGCAGCGCGATCAGGCAGGCGCCCGCGTTGTCCGCGCCGACCAGGCCGGTGAGCGTGCACGGGCAGCGCAGCTGCGCCAGGTTGAGCGCGACGTTGGCCGCGCCGCCGGCCCGCTGCGTCTGGCGATGCAGCCGCAGCACGGGCACCGGCGCCTCGGGGGAGATGCGCTCCACGGCACCTTCGAGGTACACGTCCAGCATGCAGTCGCCGACGATCAGGACCTCGGGCCGCGCCAGCTCGGGGATCATCGCGCCGTCGCCTGCAGATGTTCGATCAGGCCGGTGCTCGAATGCCCCGGCAGCAGCGGGCCGATCGTCACGCGGCCGCCCCAGCTGCGCACCAGCGGGGTTTCCGGCAGATCCTCGATGCGGTAGTCGCCACCCTTGACGTAGACCTCCGGCCGCAGCGCCTGCAGCAGCAGGGCCGGCGTCGCTTCGTCGAACCAGGTCACCCAGGACACGCAGGCCAGCGCCGCCACGACGCGCGCCCGGTCGGCCAGCGTGTGGAAGGGCCGATCGCCGGCATGGTCCGATTTGCCGAGGCCGCGCGCCGAGCGGTCGCTGTTGAGCGCGACGACCAGGCTGCTGCCCTGCGCGCTGGCGGCTTCCAGGTAGGCGACGTGGCCGGCGTGGAGGATGTCGAACACGCCGTTGGTGAACACCAGCGGGCGCGCGACCCGCGAGACCGTTTCCCGCAGCCGCTCGGGCGGCAGGACCTTCAGCGCGCTGTTCCACTTGTCGAGCATGAGGAGCTCCCTTGCCATGAATCGCCGATCCGCGCCAGCAGGTGTGCCGCCAGCGCGTCCCAGTCGGTGAAGACGGCGTCCGGCTCGCGCAGCGGCGAGCGGCGCCAGACGGTTTCCCCGCCGCTGTCGAACAGCAGGCCGCCCGCGCCGGCCCGGTGGCCGGCCTCGACGTCGTCGAGCGTATCGCCCACCATCCACGAGCGCGTCAGGTCCAGGTTCAGCCGGCGCGCCGCGCCGATCAGCATGCCCGGCGCGGGCTTGCGGCACAGGCAGGCGGGACGGCCCTGGGCATCGGGTTCGTGGGGGCAGAGCATGAGATCGTCGATGGCGACGCCGGCCTCGTCGCGCAGACGTTGCAGCAGCACCTCCTGCAATTGCGCAAATTGCGCGCGCGAGAAATGGCCGCGCGCGATGCCGCTCTGGTTGGTGACGATCACCAGCGCCAGTCCGGCCGCCTGCAGCCGCGCGAGCGCCGCGCCCACGCCCGGCATGAAGCGCAGTTGCCGGGGATCGACGTTGTAAGGCACGTTCTCGATGAGCGTGCCGTCCTTGTCGATGAACAGGCAGGGCCGCAGCGGCGCACCGCGGGCGCGCTCCGCGGCCGGCGCGGCCAGGTCCAGGTCCTGGACCGGCAGCATGCCGAGCGGATCGAGGGGCAGGCTCATGGCCAGGAGCTTTCGCGCATCGGCAGCACCGTCACTTCGGGGATGACGGTGCCGGCGGGCTGCGTCAGCACCCAGCGCACCGCGCGCGCGACGTTGATCGGGTCCTGCAGCGTGGCCACGTCGATGTCGGGGAAGCGGTCGAGCAGGAAGGGCGTCTTCATGCCGCCGGCGACGATCGCCGAGACGCGCACGTTCCGGTCCCGCAGCTCCGCATGCAGCGCGTGAGACAGGCCCAGCAGGCCCCACTTGGTCGCGTGATAGGCGCTGGCATTGGGCCAGGCGCGCTTGGACGCCGTCGAGGCGATGTTGACGATGTGACCGCCGCGCGGCTGTCCGAACATCCGCGCGGAGGCGAACTTGGCCATCAGCAGCGGCCCGGACAGGTTGGTGGCGAGCACGCGCTGCCAGTCTTCGACGCTGAGTTCGGACAAGGGCGCGGTGACGTCGATCGCGGCGTTGTTGATCAGCACGTCGAGCCGGCCCAGGTCCCGCACCGTGTCCGCGACCGCCTGCTCGCACTGCCGCGGGTCGGACACGTCCAGCGCCAGGGGCACGGCCTGGATGTCGAGTTCCGCGAGGACCGCGGCGCGGTTGCGGGCGCGCTCCACGTCGAGATCGGCCAGCACGACGCGCATGCCCGATTCGCCGAGCACCTGCGCGATCGCCGCGCCGAGGCCCCGGCTGCCGCCGGTGATCAGGGCGACCTGGCCGGCCAGCGACGGCGTGTCGGCGGTTTCAGCCGCGGAGGCCGGTGGGGAGGGGCGGTCGTCGGACGCGCGTGGCAAGGGGAACGACGAGGTCGTCGCGGCGGTGTCGATCATGGCGAGGCTCCAGGGAACGGGCGGCAGGCGGGCAGCCATCGCCGGCCGGAACTGCGCACGATGGAAGGAGGCGAGGGGCGGACACCAGTGACCCCACGGTCTACCCAGCAGAAGCGGCTCGGATCGATCTCCCTTCAGCAAGGGGCGTACCCGGGCCTTCCACGCCGGCGACGACGCCCGCAACTGCCTGCGATGGCCCGGGCCGACGCCTACGCCTGCAACTACCTGCGCCTATGCCTGCGCCTGCGCATGCTGCCCGAGCAGATGCGCGATCTCATCGGGATCCGCGGGCTTGGTGAGGTAATGCGTGACGCCGGCCTCCGGCCCCGATCGACGTCGTCCAGCTGGCCGTAGCCGCTGACCGCGATCACCAGCGTGTCCTCGTGGCCGGGCATCTCGCGCAACTGGCGGCAGACCTCGTAGCCGTTCATGCCCGGCAGACCGATGTCGAGCACCACGGCGTCCGGACGGAAGTCCCGCATCTGCGCCAGCGCGGACGGTCCGTCGTCGGCGATCTGCACGTCGTGCCCGGCGAGCGTCAGCAAGGCCGCCGTGCTCTGGCTCGCGTCGGCGTTGTCGTCGACCACCAGCACCCGGCGCGGCGACTTTGCGACGGGCTCGGCCGGCGGCTGCGGTCGCGCATCGGGCAAGTTTGCGGCCTCCTCGCGGTACGGCAGTCTCACGACGAAGCGGCTGCCCTGGGTCAGGCCCGCGCTGAAGGCGCTCACCTGGCCGCCGTGCAGCTCGACGAGCCGGCGCACGACCGCCAGCCCGATGCCCAGCCCGCCCATGTTCTGGCCCGCCGAGCGGTCGGCCTGGACGAACACGGTGAAGAGCTCGGCCTGGAACGCCTCGGTCATGCCGATGCCGTTGTCGGTCACGGTCAGCACGGCTTCCTGCTCGCCGCGCTGCAGCGACACGTGGATGACGCCGCCGGCCGGGGTGTACTTGATCGAGTTGCCGATCAGGTTGGCCACGATCTGCTCCAGCCGCACCGCGTCGCCGTCGACGAAGACCGGTCCGGGGGGCAGGGTCACGGTGAGCTCGTGGCGACGCGCCTCGATGGGCTGGCGCAGCGCGTCATGCGCCTGCCGCACGATCTGCGACAGGTCCAGGCGCTCCATGTGCAGCGACACCATGCCGCGGCTGATGCGCGAGACATCCAGCAGGTCGTCCACCATGCGGACCTGATTGCGCAGCTGCCGCTCGATGGTCGCGACCGCCTTGTGCCGCGTCGCGTCGTCGGCGCCTTCATGCCGCCACAGGTGCATCGCGTTGGTCATGGCGGCCATCGGGTTGCGCAGCTCGTGCGCCAGCATCGCCAGGAACTCGTCCTTCTGCCGGTCCGCCTGCGTCAGCCGGTCGAAGGCGCGGTGCTTGGTCGTGACGTCGTCGATCGTCAGCAGGATCAGGGTGCGGTCCGGCCAGGCCACGCGGGCCGCGTTGAGCTTGACCGTGCGCGCCCCGATGTGGGGGAAGACCGCGGTGAGCTCGTAGTCGCGCACCCGCGTGTGCCGCGGGACCAGGGTCTCGAGCAGTTCGCGCAGCGCGGGGATGTTCCATTGACCGTCGCCCAGTTCGTACAGCACGTGCTGGAGGGTCTCGCGCGGACTGGTCTCGTAGGCGGCGTAGAAGGCCTGGTTGGCGCGCGTGACGCGCAGGTCCGTCGTCAGCACCAGCAGCGGCTGGACATTGTCTCGATGATCGCGTCGGCGAAGTCGCGCCCCTGCGTCACCTCGTCATGCAGGACCTTGAGCTCGCGGTTGCGGAAGCGCAGCTCGTCGTTGGTCGTGGACAGCTCCTCGTTCAGGGACTGGAGCTCCTCCTTGGCGGTCTCCAGTTCCTCGTTGGTGCTCTGGAGCTCCTCGTTGCTCGACTGCGTCTCCTCTTCCAGCGCCTTGAGCGACTCCATGGCGCGATCGTGTTCCTCGAGCATCACGCGGGTCTGCTCGCGGGTCGCGCGCAGTTCGTCGGTCAGGCGCCGGATCTCGCCGCGGTCCACGTCGTTGCGGCGCGCGGAACCGCCCGCCAGCCGTGCCAGCACCGCCGCCTTGACGGTCTGCGTCAGCCCCGTCCGGACGACGGTGTCCGGCAGCGGCAGGGGCGTGTCGGACAGGAGGAAGAACACCAGGAACCAGCGCGGCCCCGTCTCGCCGGGGTACAGCGGCACGACCTCGATCGCGGCGTCGCGCAACTGGCCCGGGCCGGTCTCGACGCGCAGTCCGGTGCGGCGCACGGGCGAGGCCTCGGTGCGGGCCTGGCGCAGCGCCTCGCTGACGGCGATGAACACGCCCGGCCGCGCCAGGCGCTGCAGCTGCTGCGTCGGCGCCCCCGCGGGCAGGGCGAGGAAGGCGCCGGTCTCGCCGCGGAATTCGAGCACGTTGAGGTCGTCGTCGCAGAGCACGCACGGCGGCGTGAAGCGCGCCATCGAGATCCGGTCGATCTCCCGCCGCAGCGTGTCCCGGTCCGGCGGCAGGGACGTGCCGTTGCGGCGCGGGCTCGGCACCGCCGTCATCGCGGGTCGCACCGGCTGGCCCATCGCGGCCAGGACCCGATGCGGCACGGCCTTCTTCAGGTAGAGCCGGGTGCGTTTGCCCTCCAGCGCGCTGAAGAGTTCGGAGTAGGCGCCGACCGTTTCCGACAGGCCCAGCATCAGCATGCCTTCGCGCTGCAGCGCGAAATGGAAGGCCGGCATGATGCGCTTCTGCAGCGTCGGGTCGAGGTAGATCAGCAGGTTGCGGCAGCTGATCAGGTCGATGCGGGAGAAGGGCGGGTCGTAGGCGACGTTCTGGCGCGCGAAGGTGCAGCAGTCGCGCAGGCTCTTGGAGACGCGGTAGTGATCGCCGTCCTGGATGAAGAAGCGGGCCAGGCGCTCGGCGGTGACGTTGCGGGCGATGTTCTCGATGTAGCGGCCGTTGCGCGCGATGGCGAGCGACTCCTCGCTGACGTCGGTGCCGAAGAGCTGCACCTGCCGGTGCGGCGCGTGTTCGGCCAGGTGCTCCAGCACGCAGATGGCGATGGAATAGACCTCCTCGCCGGTCGCGCAGCCGGGCACCCAGATGCGCAGCGGCAACGCGGGGTCCACATGCTTCAGCAGCCGGGGCAGCGCGGTGTCCGACAGCGCGACGAAGGACTCGGGGTCCCGGAAGAATTCGGTGTAGCGGATCAGCAGGTCGTGGCACAGCGCATGCGCTTCCTCGGGGTCCGATTCGAGGACCGGCAGGTAGGCCGCCAGGTGCTCGAGCCCGTGGAGCGCCAGGCGACGGCCCAGGCGCCGCTCGACGGTGCCGCGCTTGTAGTGGGTGAAGTCGATGTGGCAGACGGCGTGCAGCCGGCGGAACACGCGGTCCATGTGGGCGCCGTCGTGCGAGCCGCCGCGGTCGTCGGCATCGAGCGCCTGCACGTCGAGGAAGGGGTTGCGCACCAGCCGCAGCAGCGCGGCGGCGATCTGCGCGGGCGGGAGCGTGCGGTCGACGCCGCCCAGTTCCACCGCGGCGCGCGGCATGCTCGTGTACCGCGCCGAATCGTCGTCCTGCGCGAAGCCGATGCCGCCGCAGCCCTTGATCGCCTGCATGCCGATGGCGCCGTCGGTGCCGCTGCCGGAGAGGATGACGCCGATGGCCTTGCTGCCCTGGTCCTTGGCCAGCGAATCCAGCATGTCGTCGATCGGCATGGGCGGGCCCAGGGTCTCGCCGCGGGGGCGGAGCACCAGGCGGCCGTGGGCCACCGACATGCTGGTGTCGGGCGGGATGACGTAGACGTGGTTCTCCTCGACGAGCTGGCCGTCCGTCGCTTCCTCCACGGCGAGCGGCGTGCGCTGGGCGAGGATCTCCGTCAGCAGGCTCGGATGCGAGCGATCGAGGTGTTGCACGACGAGCAGCGCCATGCCTGCGTCCGCAGGCAGCAGGGAGAGCAGTTCGCTCAGGGCATCCAGACCACCAGCGGAGGTGCCGATGCCCACGATGGGGTAGGCCTGCTGGGTCACATCGGCGCTTTCGAGAGGGGATGAGCCGGACCGGGGGTGGTCAGGGGGAACGCCGCTTGTCCCGATCGGGCACTGCGGCTTGTCTTTCAGTCGACTGCGATGCTACGCCACTAACGGCGATGCCAGGGGATCAAGTGCCGCCGGCATCGGCGTCAGGCGGTGAGGGGCCTCCGGTCGGACGAGGCCTCGCCGTGTCGGGAGGCCCGGGTGTCCTCGGGGACCGGCGAGCGGACGAACAGCACCGGCACGGCGCTGTCGCGCAGCACGAGTTCGGCGTCGCGGCCCAGCGGCAGCCTGCTCAACGGGCGACGGCCATGCGTGCCCAGCACGATGAGACCGCAATGCTGGGCTACCGCTTGCGCGACGATGATCGCCGCGGCATGGGACTCGACGGTCTCGTGCAGGAAGTACGACACCTGCAGTCCGCAGTCCTGGACGGCCACGGCGGCCTTCCCGAGCAGTTCTTCCCCGTAGGCGCGGAGCGTGCGGCGATGCTCGTTGAAGTCGTCGGCGGTCTGCAGGAAGAGCGGCTCCGCATCGATCACGTGCAGCAGCACGACGCGGGCCTTCAGCGCGACGGCCAGGCCGAGCGAGTAGGCGAGGCTGGCGTCGGCGGCCCGGCTGCCGTCGATCGGCACGAGGATCGCATCGTTCATGGGGGCCATCGGTGTCATCGGTGTCATGGCGCGCTCCTCACGCGATGCGGCGGATGCAGGTCATGAAGGCCGCGTACAGGGACAGCGCGGTGGCGTCCTGGCGCTTGTATTCGGCCCACGCGTCGGCCAGGAAGCTCACCTGGCTCAGCGAGATGGCGACCAGCCAGAGCGACATGCCCCAGCCGAACGAGCCGTAGGCGATGAGCACGGCGCCCAGGACGGCGAGGGGCGCGACCGACAGGATCAGCAGGGCGTTCATGAGCGGGACTCCGGCGATGGGATCGAGGGGACACCCGCAGCTTGAGGTCGCGGCGCCGCGGGGTCTGTGGGCTGCCGCACGCTGGAGGTCCCCGCGATGTCCCTGCCTGCTCCGAGCCGGGACGCGGCGCCGGAGGCGAATCCGTCTCCGTCCCGGGCAGAAAAGAATGGCAATGCCTGCCCAGGCATCCGTGCTTCAATGATCGCCACTGACCGCACGCGCACCTGGGCCTCCCAGACCTCGCGTCAGCCAGGCGCTGCGGGGGAACGGACGATGAGCCAGTCACTGATGGTCGACTTCCAGCACACGTTTGAAGACACGGGCCGATCCGTCAAGGTCTGCGCCGACGTCATCGCGAGGGACAGCTTCCTGACCTGGATCGCGACCTTCCACATGGCCCCGAAGGTCTTCGAGATGACGGGCTGCGTGTGCAAGGCCGACGACGAGAGCGCACGCCACGCCGTGATCTGGTCGATCGGCCAGGCGCTCGACGTCAGGCGCTTCGACTGAAGTCCTGGCGGTCGCTCACGGGGTTGTGTCTTTTGCGCCTGGCTTCTGCGCCAGGTCTCGGCGCAGGCCTCGGCGCCAGTCCTCGGCGTGCAGGCCATTCGGGCCGCTACGTACGGCGCCGGACAGACGCGCCGTGTCGCGCGCCCCATGCTGGGTGCTCACTGCCCTTGGAGGCACCCCCATGACTATCCCCCATTCGCTGACGCGGCATGCCGCGTTGACGCTCATCACCTTCGCTGCGCTGGTGCTTGGCGCCTGCGCCACCACGCCGGATCCCGTCGCCCAACTGGCGGTCGCCGAAGCGGCCGTCCAGGGCGCCAACACGCCGGACACCGCGCGGCTTGCCGGCGCGCAACTGCAGCTGGCCGTCGGCAAGCTCAGCGCGGCGCGCGCCGCCCAGACGGCCAAGGACTACGTCGGCGCCCGCAGGCTGGCCGACGAGGCCCAGGTCGACGCGCAGGCCGCGGTGGCGCATGCGCAGTCCGCGCGCTCGCAGCAGGCCTCGGCCGAATCGCAGGCCGCCGCGCGCGCCCTGGACGAAGAGGCGGCCCGCCGCACGCCGCGTTGATCCGCCCCCATCGAATTGAAGGACTCCCCATGAATGCCTTGACCCCGCTCCATCTCCTGCTCGTGTCGACCCTGGCCGCATCGCTGGCGGCATGCGGCGCCTTGCCCGATCGCCATGCGTCCCTGGACCGTGCGCACGCGCGCCATGACGCGGTGCGCGCCGACCCGCAGGTCGCCAGCCTCGCCCCGAACGAGCTGATGCGCGCCGACGCGGCGTTGACCCAGGCGGACGCCGCGGCGAAGGCCGGCGCCGACAACGCGGACGTCGACCACCTGGCCTACGTCGCGCAGCAGCGCGTCGTCATCGCGCAGGAGGCCGCGACGTCCCGCGCCGCGCAGGCGCAGGTGGACCGCATCGCCGCCGAGCGTGATCAGAAGCGCCTGATGCTGCGCACGCAGGAAGCCGAGACGGCCCAGCGACAGCTGGCCCAATCGCGACGCGACAACGTCCGGCAGGACGTCGCGCTGAACGCGGCGAACACGCAGATGTCGCGCGATCAATCGGAGCTCGCGAACAAGGAGGTGCGGGTGAGGGAGCTGGAAACCCAGCTGACCGACCTGCATGCGGTCCGTACCGATCGCGGCATGGTGCTCACGCTGGGCGACACGCTGTTCGAGACCGGCCGATCGACCTTGAGCGCCGAGGGAGGACGCAGCATGGGAAAGCTCGTCGACTACCTCAAGCACGATCCGACGCGCGGTGCCGTCGTCGAAGGGCACACGGACAACGTCGGCTCCAAGGCGTCCAACCTCGCGCTGTCGGAACGGCGCGCGGAAGCGGTGCTGAACGCGCTGGTCCGCCAGGGCGTCCGCAACGATCAACTCAGCACGCGTTCCTACGGATCCGCGCAGCCCGTGGCCTCCAATGAGACGGCGGCCGGCAGGCAGATGAACCGGCGCGTGGAGGTGTTGTTGAGTCCGGTGAAGGTGCAGTGAGGGCGGGAGGGCCGACAGGCCCTCAGCCGACGACTCACCGACGCGCGGTCCGCGCGTGCGCGTGGGCGCGGCGCGTCCGGAGGCCGATGACCCCCAACCCCAGCAGCACCAGCGCCGCGGTCGCCGGCTCCGGCACCGCCGACGCCGTCACGTCGAACGTGAGGCTGCCTCGCAGCCATTCGCCTTCCGCGACGTCGAGCGCGAAGTCCTTGTACGCCTCGCTGAACTCGAGGCGCAGCAGGCCATCCGCGCCGACGCCCAGCCCGAACGGGCTCAGGTCGAGCGAGCCGCTGTAGCTGCCGGTGCCGCTCGCGAAGTCCGCGCCGCCGGGCGCGAACGTGAGCAGGTCCAATCCGCTCGACCCGCCGAAGCTCACCTGCATCTCCGACAGCACGCTCGGCGCGAAGGCGTTCAGATCGAGCGACCAGGACAGCGAATTCAGCACCGCGTTCGCCCCCACATCGATGAACCAGACCGTGTTGCCGGCTTCGCCCTGCAGGTTGATGCTTTGCGCGCCGCCGACGTCGATGACGACGGGCGTCGCCTGCGCGGGTGCGCTGGCGAGACCCAGCAGCGCGGAAGCAGCCACGACGGACGCAGCGACCAGGTGTTGAAGTGTCTTCATGACGTCGGCTTTCAGTGGGAAGCGGAGGAGGGGACCACGAACACGACCGCCGTGCGCGCCGGCACGTTGAAGCGGCCGGTGGTCCGGTCGAAGCTGGCCTGGCGGGCACGCGAATCGGCGGCCGTAGGCGCCGTGTGGACCGGATGCAGCGCCAGCGCATGTCCCGCGAGCGCCGGCAGCGTCAGTTCCTTGGCCGTCTTGTCGACGTTGATCAGGTAGACCAGCTCGTCGAAGTTGGCGCCGGGATAGCCCATGCCATCGAGCTTGCCGACCAGCACCGTCGCCTCCTGCGACGAGCCCGTGTTCAGGAACGTGAGCCGCGCCTTGATGTCCTCGGCCGTGCGCAGCCGCAGCAGCGTCGAGCTCTTGCGGATGCGCAGCAGGTCGCGGAAGACGTCGCGCGTCCATGCGATGTCCGCCGCGGCCGGCTTGATCAGCGGGTTCGCCAGCAGCGGCTTCGCATACGGCCAGTTGTCCGCGTTGTCGCGCGATGGCGGCAGGCCGACGCCGAAGTTGTTGTCCGTGTAGGTCCAGTCCAGGCGGTTGAACCAGTCACCGCTGTCGTAGCTGTTCCGGTCCAGCGACTTGCTGCGCAGCGTGTCCGTGCCCGCGTGGAAGTACGCCACGCCCTGGCTGAATGCGTTGATCGCGCTGGCGAGGATCTGCACGCGCGCGCGGTCCTCGCGGCTCGTGCCGACCGGCAGCCGGAACGCGTTGTTGTCGAACAGCGTCAGGTTGTCGTGGTTCTCCACGTAGTTGACGACCTCGCCCGGCTCCAGCACCCAGCCCGCCGGAATGCCGCCGACGTCGATCTGCTCCAGCCGCAGCGTGGCGTCCCAGCTCGTCTGCATCTGGAAGCTGCGGATCGAGCCCGCCAGCGCCGCACGGATGCGGTCCGCCTGCCACATCAGTTCCCCCCGGGTCTGGCCGCCGTTGTGGCCGTTGCCGTCGTAGAAGAAGCCGTTCACGTAACCCTGGCTGGCGAGCAGCGCCTCGCCCGAATCGCAGCAGCCGCCGCCGCGCACCGCGTCGCGGATCAGCGGGTTGAAGCTGCCGATGCCCGAGCCGTTCAGCGACAGCATCTCCGCCTGCACGAAGCGCGCGCCGTTGGCAACTTCGCCGAAGTTCCAGCCCTCGCCGACGATCTGCACCTCGCGACCGGCGGCCTGCTTCACGCGCGCCTTCAACGCCTCCATGACCGCGCGCGGGTGGTGGCCCATGATGTCGAAACGCAGCGAGCTGATGCGGTAGTCCCGCGTCCACGTGACCGCCGAATCGATCATCAGCTTGGCCATCATCAGGTTCTCGGAAGCCGTGTTCTCGCAGCAGGTCGAGCGCTCGATGCCGCCGGCCGCGTTGTAGCGGAAGTAGTAGTTGGGCACGACCTTGTCGAGCACCGAGGTGGCGTTCTGCCCCGACGAGGTGGTGTGGTTGTAGACGAGGTCCATGCCCACGCGCAGGCCGGCGGCGTTGAGCGCCTGCACCATGCGGCGGAACTCGACGACGCGCGCGAGCGGATCGTTCGCGTTGCTCGCGTAGCTGCCCTCCGGCGTCGAGAAGTGCTGCGGGTCGTAGCCCCAGTTGAAGCAGTCGGTGCCGGCCGTGGCGGCGACGGCGGCCTGCTGCGTCTCGCCGTCCGGCGCGCCGGCGGGCGAGGGCGTGACGCAGCCCTTCTCGTTGACGGTGGCGAAGTCGAACACCGGCAGCAGGTGCACATCGGTCAGCCCCGCGGCGGCGAGGGCGCTCAGGTGGCGCATGCCGTTGGAGCCGCTCTCGGCGAAGGCCAGGTACTTGCCGCGCCGGGCGGCGGGCACGCTGGCGTCGTTGATCGAGAAGTCGCGGACGTGCAGCTCGTAGATGCTCAGGTCCGACGGCGCGGAGACCGTGGCCGGCGGCGCGCCGGCGTCCCAGCCCGCGGGTTTGGTCGACGCGGACTGCAGGTCCATCACCACGCTCTGCTGGCCGCCGAGCGTCACGCCCAGCGAGTAGGGATCGGCGACCAGGTTGCGCACCAGTCCCACCCCCTTCACGAAGACCTGCACCTGGTAGCGATAGGTGGCGCCCTGCAGGCTGCCCGCCTTGGTGAGGCGCCAGACGCCGGTCGCGGCGTCGCGCGTCATGGGCTCGGTGGTGGTGCGCGTGAGCGTCGAGCCGGCGATCGGCGTCGTCAGCACCAGGGCCACGTCTTGCGCGGTCGGCGCCCACAGCTTGAAGCTGGTCGAGCCGTTGGCCACGACGGCGCCGAGGTCCGGCACGTCGGCGGCGGCCGCGTAGAGATCGTCCAGCGCGCCGGCGATCTGCGCGGCGGTCGCGTTCTGGACGCGGCCGTCGGCGTCCTCCTGCACGAGCACGAGCTGGCGCTGATGCAGCGACGGCAGCCGGCGCGACATCGGCCTGGCGGACCGCGAAGACCGCACCGCTCGCCACGTACTTGAAGCGTTGCGCATCGGCCGGCGGCACGGTGCCGGTGAAGGCATCGAGCGTGATGAAGCCGTCGGCGCCGCTCACCGGCGCGTTGGCGGCGACGCTGATCTGTCCGTCGCCGAGTGGTACAGGCGCACGGTGCCCGAGGCGCTGATGCGCGGCCATTTCACGAGCGTCCTGTTGAGCCACACGGCGCGCGCGTCGGTGCTCGACACCTGGCGCAGGTCCGGCGTCGCGGTGTAGACCGTCGCATCGCGTTCCACCAGCCACACATGACCGACCTGGTTCTGGATCGTCAGCGCGGAGAACTCGACGCGGATGTTGTTGTCGCGGCCGTCCTTGTCGTTCTCGTTCGGCGGCATGCCGTGGACGATGAATTCGAGTCCCTTGCGGCTCGCGTCGCCTTGGGGATTGAGCACCGGGATGTCGAAGACGATCTCGTCGCTGCCGGCCGAGTAAGCCGGCATGGCGCTGAAGGCGACGGGCTGGTTCCAGTTGTCGATGGTGACGCCGCCGGGCAGCGCCGCCGCGTTGAGGCCGCTGCCGTTCCACAGGTGCAGGCCCCAGGCGCTGTAGGCGCCGTCGAAGCGCTTGTAGTGGACCCGCAGCGTCGTGATGTCGGGCGTGGCCAGCAGCAGCGGATTGCTCGGGTAGTTGGTGCTGTCGCCCTGCAGGCGCCAGACCTCGTTGGCGCCGGCCTGCAGCACCAGGCTCTGGTCGGCGCCGCCGTTGTCTTTGTTGTCGCCGTTGTGGAAGAGGAAGCCGACGGTGCCGCTCGTGGCGGCCAAGGGCACGTCGTAGTAGACGCCGAAGTCGTCGCTGCCCGCGGCGTTCCAGCCTTCATTCCAGTTGGGCCCCTGCGCGGCGCCCCAGGTGTGGATCTGCCAGCCGGCGTGGTTGCCGTCGGCGCGCCGGTAGTGGACGCGCAGCGAGGTCGCCGGGGTGTCAGGTGTTGCCACCGCGGCCGCCCGCGCACGCGACGAGGTGGGTGACTCGGGAACGCCCGCGATCAACGCGACGCCGTTCTCATCGACCACCGCCGCGCCGGTGCCGGCCGCCTTCTGCTGAGCGAGCCCTGCCTCGCCGCCGCCGCACGCCGACAGCAGCCCGCACAGGCCGATCGTCAAGGCGCCCACCACCCGTCGCGCCGTGCGCGACCAACCGTCAGCCCATGCCTGCATGTCCAGCCCTCCTCAAAGGTGGCTGGATGCTAAGGAAGTAAAACTACATCACAAGACGGTGGAATCCCGAAGTCGGATTACATGTCGATGGTTCATGGGACAGGCAGGAGGCAGGCGGGAGACAGGGTTTGGGCGTCCCGCCAGGGCCGCCGGACGAGGCTCGATGTAGTTTTGCTTCATCGAGAGGGCGCTCCCTCGCCCGCTTGCGGGAGAGGGTGGGGGTGAGGGCCAGCGGACGCGGCAGTCATCCGCCGCCCCTCGGCGCCCCTCAGGTCAAGGCCGAGTACCCCGACACGAATCGATGCGGCGTGCCATCGGCGTCGTAGGTCGACCGCTCGATGCGGCCGATGTCGGCGCCATAGACGTGGATGCTGATCGAGACCTGACCCTCGATCGCGTTGTGCACGCGGTGGATGTCGCCCAGGCGCGGCGAGACGGCCTCGACCTGACCCGGTGACAAGCGCACCGGCGGGCCGTCCGGCACCAGCTCGTGCGGGCCGGTGAAGCGGTAGCCCTGCGAGTCCTCCGCGCCGCGCAGCATGCCGATCAGGCCCCACACGGTGTGATCGTGGATCGGCGTGGCCTGGCCCGGTCCCCAGACGAAGGACACGATGGAGAAGCGCCCCTGCGGGTCGACGTGCAGCGGGTACTGGCGGTAGCGATCGGCGCCTGGCCGGGCGTGGGTTGGCGGCAGCCAGTCGTCGCGCGCGACGAGCTCGGCGAGCAACGGGCGCAGCGACGTCAGCAGCTCCGGCTCGCGCAGGCCCTGATCGAGCAGATCCCCGGTGCGATCGATGAAGCGGGCCAGTGGCGCCGGCACGGCGGACTTCGCCGACGCGGCCTCGCGCGCCTCGACCTCGAGCTCTGGCATGTCGATTCCCCTCATGTGCCGGACCCAGTGTGGACAAGGCCCTGACCTCTGTGAATCCTGCATTCCGAGCATGGAAAGTCGGATTCGTTCTTTGCGGAGAACCGCACCGGTCTCTACGTTTCGGTCCTGTCCGACCCACGCAGAGGCCACCAGCATGAGCATCCAATTCATCGGCATGATCCAGTCGCAGAAGACCTCCGAGATCCACCCGGCCAGCGGCCCGGTCGTCGATCCGGACTACGTCACCGCCTTCGCCCAGGCGCACGAGGCGGCCGGCTTCGACCGGATCCTGGTGCCGCACCATTCCACCGGACCGAGCGCGCAGTTGACGATTGCCCACGCGGCGGCGCACACCTCGCGCATCGGCTTCCTGCTGGCGCACCGGCCCGGCTTCGTCGCTCCGACGCTCGCGGCGCGGGAACTGGCGACACTGGACCAGTTCACCGGCGGACGGCTGGCGGTGCATGTGATCTCCGGCGGCTCGGATGCCGAGCAGCGCCGCGATGGCGACTACCTCGACCACGACCAGCGTTACGAGCGGACCGACGAATACGTCGGGTTGCTGCGGCAGCTCTGGACCAGCGACCAGCCCTTCGATCACGAGGGCACGCACTACCGTTTCGACGGCGGCTTCAGCGAGGTCAAGCCGCGCCAGCAGCCGCACATCCCGGTGTTCTTCGGCGGCGCGTCCGACGCGGCGTTGCCGGTGGCCGGCAAGCATGCGGACGTCTACGCGCTGTGGGCGAATCGCTGGAGCAGACCGCCGAGCTGACGCGGCGCGTGCGCGCGGAGGCGGCGCGGCATGGGCGCAGCATCGGGTTCTCGGTCTCCTTCCGACCGATCCTCGCGGACACCGAAGAGGCCGCCTGGGCGCGCGCCGAGCGCATCCTGGAGGACACGCGCCGGCTGCGCGTCGCCGCGGGCTACAGCCGCGGCGGCCCGCAGCAGAGCGAGGGCGCGCGACGCCTGCTGGCGGCGGCGGAGAAGGGCAGCCGCGTCGACAAGCGGCTGTGGACCGAGATCGCGCGCGAGACCGGCGCGCGCCACAACAGCACCGCGCTGGTCGGCACGCCGGAGCAGGTGGCCGAGGCGCTGCTCGACTACTACGACCTCGGCGTCACGACTTTCCTGATCCGCGGCTTCGATCCGCTGGAAGACGCGATCGACTACGGCCGCGAGTTGATCCCGCGCACGCGGGCGTTGGTCGAGCAGCGGCTGGCGCAGCGGCAAGCCGCTTGAACCCGACCCGCTCTTCCCTCTCCGATTCGAGGACCGCATGAGTTCCCATTCCAACGACTTCTCGCGCCGTCGAGCGCTCACCGGCGGGGCCGCGCTGGCGGCTCTGGCCGCCATCCCGTACGTGCGCTCCGTGCGTGCGCAGGGCCGTGTCGTGGTGAAGGCCGGCGACCAGAAGGGCAACCTGCGCGCGCTGCTGGAAGCGGCGGATGAGCTGCGCCAACTTCCCTACGACATCCAATGGAGCGAGTTCCCCGCCGCCGCGCCGCTGGCCGAGGCGCTCAACGCGGAGGCCGTCGACTTCGGACCGATCGGCGATGCGCCGCTGCTGTTCGCGATCGCCGCCGGCACGCGCATCAAGGCCTTCGCCGTGAACCGCTCCGATGCCTACGGCACGGCGGTACTGGTGCGGCCGGACTCGCCGTTCAAGACGGCTGCGGACCTCAAGGGCAAGTCGATCGGGACGAACCGCGGCTCGATCGGGCACTTCATCGCGCTGAAGGCCCTGGCATCGGCGGGCTTGAAGCCGGACGACGCGCAAGTCCGCTTCCTGCCGCCGGCGGAGGCCAAGCTCGCATTGACGCAAGGCTCGCTCGACGCATGGGCGACGTGGGAGCCGTACACCGCGCTGGCGGAAACGGCCGGCCACGCACGTGTGCTGGTGAGCGGGCGAGGGCAGTGGTCGGGGCTGAGCTTCCTGGCGGCGACCGACAAGGCGCTGGCGACCAAGCGCGAAGCGCTGGCGGACCTGGCCCAACGCGTGAAGCGCGCGCAGGCCTGGTCCTACCAGCACGTGCCGGAGTTCTCCGCGACGCTGGCGCGCATCATCGGCATCCCTGTCGAGGCCGCGCGCCTGCAGTTCGAGCGCCGCGCCACGCGCTGGATCGCGCTCGACGAACAGGTGCTCGCGGACCAGCAGCGCAGCGCGGATTTCTATCTGCAGGCGGGGCTGCTGAAGCAGCGGCTGGACGTGCGGCCGACCATCACGCTGGTCTGACCGCGACACGCGTCAGCAGGACTTGTTGTCCGGCGTTCGCGCGCGGGGCTTGGCCCGACCGTGCCAGGCCAGCGCGGCGCTGCAGGCGAGCAGCAGCGCCGACCCCAGGAAGTTGCCCAATGCCTCTTCCGGCTGCGACGGCTGGAGTTCCCACCCCACCTGCGCATTCCATACCGCGATCGCCGCCATGACCACCGCCGCCAGCCCGTGCGTGACTCGCATCCCGACCCCTCGTTCTTGTCCGGCGATCGTATCGGGAAATGTTCGGTAGCGAACATAGGGAGTGGCACGGGTGCCTCGCGGTTCCCTGGATACGATGAGCGACCATGCGCTCCAGCGTCCCCATCCAGATCTCGCGGTTCGTTGACGAACACTTCCCGGGCTTTGTCGAGTGCGTGCTGGTCGACGCATTCGGGAAGTCCCACGTCTTCATCGAGAAGATGCCCGTCGTCACGACGGAAGCCCTTCTGTCGACGAGCAGTTACCCGCGCCCGGGCTCCATCGATTGCGAAGTCGTTGCCGAATGGACCGACGACAGCGGGCGGGCGCTGATGCGGGTCAACACCGAACGACCGTGGGGCGTCGAGTCCACGGAGGGACTGACGGAATTCGTCGTGGCGTTGCCGACTCCCTCTCCCGCTTGCGGGAGAGGGCAGGGGTGAGGGCCAGCAGCCTCACGCAAGAACCGACCTCAAAGCTCGATCTTCGCGTTCACCCCCAGCGTCCGCGGCGCTCCCACGAACGTGTAGCCTGACGCCAGGAACCCCCAGTAGTTGCGGTTGAACACGTTGTCCACGCCCGCGCGCAGCGTCACCGGGTGATGCGCAACGTTCGTCTGGTAGCTCACGCCCAGGTTGACCAGCGAGTAGCTCGGCAGCCGGTACTTGTTGTTGGCGTCCGCGGTGAGGCCGTCGAAGTAATGCACCTCGGCGTTGGCGCTCAGGCCCTCAACGCCTGGCACCTTCTGCGTCACCCCCACTGACGCCTGCCACTTCGGAATGCCTTCCAACCGGTTGCCCTCCAGGCTCGGATCGGTCCGGCGATAGGTGCCGGTCGTGTACGCGGCGCTGGCGGTCAGGCGCGTGCCCGTGTCCACGTTGACGTAGCCGTTGAGTTCCGCTCCGCGCAGCCGCACCTGGCCGTTGGAGACGTAGTAGTTCTGCGCGTTCGCGTATTCCGCGCCGCGGTCGATCTCGAACAGCGCGCCCGTCACGCCCCAGCCGCGGCCGTCGTGCTTGGCGCCAACCTCGTACTGCTTGCTCTTCAGCGGCGCGAGCACCTCGTCGGCGTTCGCGTAGGTCGTGCCCACCGTGCTGCCTTGCTCGAGCGCCTCCACATAGCTCGCGTACACCAGCGTGTCCGCGCGCGGACGGAACATCACCGCCACCGTCGGCGTGACCGGCGTCTTCCTGTACTGGTTGGTCACCGCGCCCGCGGTGTTGTACGAAGTCTGGTCGTAGTCCGAGTAGCGCAGCCCCAGCAGCACCGACCACTGGTCTGAGAACCCCACCGTGTCGCTGGCGAAGACGGCCTTCTGCGCCGAGTGGTAGTTGTGATACTGCAGCGAGTCGTCGTAGCTGCCGTTCCACGGCAGCGGCGTGATGGGCTGGTAGAGGTTCTCATCGCCGATCGGCGTGTACAGCGACTTGGGCACCGTCTGCTTGTTCAAGCCCTGCCACGCGAGACCCGCCGTGACTTGGTGCTGGAGGCCGGCCGTCGAGAAGCTGCCTTCGATCAGCGCCTGCGCCTGCTCGTAGGTCGCCGCGCCTTGCGCCTTGTTCAGGTAGACCGTGTAGTCGCCGGCCTCGTTGAGCAGGCCCATCCATTGGCCCGAGTAGCGGCGGCGGTCCTGGCTGCGGCTGACGTCCAGCTTCGCGGTCCAGGTGGGATCGATCTTCCACTGCAGGCCCGTGGACACGAAGAACACGTTGGAGTTGAAGAAGGTCGTGTCGTGCGCGTTCAGGTCCTTGCGGCCGCTGGGCGCCTTCGGGATCTGCGTGCCGACGAAGTCGTCCAGGAAGAAGTCCTGCACGCCGCCCTGGACGCGTCGCGATTGGTAGATCGCGTCCGCGGTCCAGGTCAGCGACGAGGTGAGCCGCGTGTCCACCGACACCGAGCCCGAGTTGCGCTGCACATGCGCGCCGTTGTAGGTCTCGCCCTGTTCGTGCGTGAGGTTCAGGCGGTAGCCGTAGCGATCGTCGGCGCCGACGCGGCCGCCCGCGTCGACGTGCTCGCTGAAGACGCCGTCGGAGCGATAGCCCACGTCGAAGCTCAGCAGCGGCTTGTCGGTCGGCTTCTTGCTGACGAAGTTGATGATCCCGCCCGGCGCGCCGAAGCCGTACATGAAACCGGACGAGCCCTTGAGCAGTTGCACCGACTCGAAGGTCTCGATCGGCAGCTCGACGGTGGTCATGAAGAACGGCAGGCCGTTGATCTTGTAGCCGTTGTAATCGTCCAGCGGAATGCCGCGCACGTTGATCGAGTACGCGTTGAACGAATAGGTGTCGCCCAGCGACATCACCGATGCGTCGTTGGCGAACACCTTGCCGAGCGACTTCACCTGGCGGGCGTCGAGGTCCTCCGCATCGACCTGGCGGGTGGAGAAGGGCGTCTCCAGTTCAGACCTGGCACCGAGCGCGCCGGCGCCGAGCGAGCGCTCGCGCGTTCGCGAGCCCTGCACGGTCACGGTGGACAGGGCCGTGCTGGCGGCGGTGGTGGGGCCAGCGGCTTCGGGTGCGTTCTGGCCGCCCGTTGCGGCATCGGCGTTGGACTGGGCCGAGGCGTTGCCGACCGCGCCGAACGAGCCGGCGACCAGCGTGGCGACAGCCAGGGAAACTGCTTTCAAATGGGTGTGCATTAGGGTGTGCATTATTCTTTGGCGTTAATAAGACGTGAATATGTGCGATTACTGCAAAATGCTTTGCGGCTCACGTTTCACTCTATTCAGGCGCCTGGAAATGCAGAGAAACCTTTCGGCGTATCGATATTCGAATGCGGTGTCCCGATGTGCGCTAGTCCAGGGGGAAACGAGCCGCAGAGCGCCCGAGGCGGCCGCTTGTGCGTATATCGATGCGCCGATTCCTTCGTCGCACGGAATCCGCACGATTCCTAAAGTCGCCGCTGGCCCGGAAATACAGCGGCCACCTTCGGCGCCCGCCACGGACGTGCACGGGACCCGCCGAGGTCAGATCAACAAATGACGAAGATCGGGATCGGTATGCGAGTGGGTATGCGAGTGGGTGTTCGAAGTGAATTGAAAGCGGTGTCCGCGGCCGTGCTGGCCGTGCTGGGCACCTCGGCGATGGCGCAAGGCGCGCCTGCGACGGCCGCTTCAACGGCGACGCTGGACCGCGTCGAGGTGACCGCGCAACGGCGCTTCGAATCGGCGCAGGAGGTCGGCGTGGCGGTGAGCGTGCTGTCCGGCGACGAACTGCGCGCCAAGGGCATCACCAGCGTCAACAAGCTGCAGAACGAAGTGCCGAGCCTGGAGATCGAGCCCGCCTTCGGCAGCGGCCAGCCGCAGTTCCGCATCCGCGGCATCGGCTTCCAGGACTACGGCAGCAACAACTCCTCGCCGGTCGGCGTCTATCTGGACGAGGTGTCCTTCGCCTTCCCGGTGCAGACGCAGGGCCTGCTGTTCGACCTCGAGCGCGTCGAGGTGCTGCGCGGACCGCAGGGCACGCTCTACGGCAAGAACACGACCGGCGGCGCGATCAACTTCGTGTCCAAGGCGCCGACGAAGCAGACCGAGTTCGGCGGATCCATCGGCATCGGCTCCTACGGCGCGAAGACGGCGCAGGGCTTCGTCTCCGGCGCGCTCAGCGACACGGTGCGCGGCCGGCTTTCCGCCGCCACCGAGCAGGACGGCGGCTGGCAACGCAACCGGACCACCGGCGAGAAGCTCGGCGACAAGAACATCAGCGCGCTGCGCGGCCAGCTCGAGTGGGACGTGACCCGCGACCTCACCGCGAAGCTCAGCGTCAACCACAACGTCGACAAGTCCGATGTCCAGGGGCTCTACCTCTTCACCGCGCGGCCGAGCTACGGCTTCGCCGCCGATACGAGCCGCCGGTCGACCGGCTGGGGCTTCGCGAGCGACTTCGCCGCGCTGGTCGGCGAATCGGCCGACGCGAAGCCGCACAAGGACAACAGCGCCACCAACGTCGCGCTGACGCTGAACTGGGACCTGGGCGCCACGCAGCTGACGAGCATCACCGCGCACCAGCGCTTTGACCGCAAGGAACTCGCGGACTGGGACGGTACCGAGGTCAACCATTCGGACGTGTTCTGGAAGGACAAGGCCACCACGCTGAGCCAGGAGTTGCGGCTCGCCTCGAAAGGCACGGGCAGCTTCAACTGGGTCGGCGGCGTGTATGCGTCGCGCGAAAAACTCAGCGAGGACTGGACCACCGACTTCCGCCGCGACTACGGCCTGATCACGCGCACACGCTACGACCAGACCGGTCGCACCTGGGCCGTGTTCGGGCAGGTCGACCAGGCGCTCAGCCGCGACCTGAAGCTGGTCGTCGGCCTGCGTCAGGAGCACGAGAAGCGCGCCATCGACGACTTCAGCACCAACACGACGCCGGTCGTCCCGGGCCTTGGCGTCAACGGCGCGGCGCAGTCGCTGTCGAAGAACAACACCTCGGGCAAGCTGGCGCTGGAGTACACGCCGGCGGCGGGACAGCTGCTGTACGGGTCGATCAGCCGCGGCGTGAAGTCCGGCGGCATCACCGCGCACAACACTTTCAACACGCTGGCGCTGGAGCCCTTCCAGCCCGAGAAGCTGCTGGCCTTCGAGCTCGGGTACAAGGCCGACCTGAGCCGCAGCCTGCGCGTCAACACGGCGCTGTTCCACTACGACTACCGCGACCAGCAGTTCCAGGACGTGACGACCACGGCCACCGGCGCGCTGGTCGGGAAGATCATCAACATCGACAAGTCCAAGGTCGACGGCGGTGAGGTCGAGCTGCAATGGCGCCCGCTGGCCGGCCTGACGATCGGGCAGGCGCTGGGCTACAAGCGCGCGAAGTTCGACCGCTTCAACTCGCCGCTGCTGGGCGACCTGTCGGGCCGCGACCAGTTCCTGCCGAAGGTGAGCTACGGCGGCAACGTCGCGTATGCGTGGACAGCGGCCAGCTTCGACTGGCGCGTCGCCGCCGACTACAGCTATCACGCGAAGTACCCGTCCTGGCTGAACCTGCTCAACGTCGACGGCGGCAAGACCTACGACATCCCGAGCTACTGGCTCGCCAACGCGCGGGTGGAGGTGGCGCCGGTCAGCTCGCCGTGGTCGGTGCAGCTCGGCGTGCAGAACCTGTTCAACAAGCAGTACGACCTGACGCGCAACTTCTTCGGCAACCGGCCGAGCACACAGGATGATCTGAACGTCGCTGCCGCAGGCGCGCCGAGGACGGCGACACTGACCCTGAGCTACAACTACTGAGCCGCGGCCCCGATTCGGGCGCGGCGCGTCGTTGCAAATCCTCGCCATAGCGCTGCTATGGCTCCGGTTTGCGCCTAGCTCCGCACCCGAATCGGGGCCGCGGAAGTTGCTCAGGGAAGGACTGTCATGTTGCTGAACGACGAGTTGGGAAATCCGTTCCGCGCCGCGTCCTCGGATGCGCGCGCGGGGATCAACGATTTCATCGGCGGTCTGCTCGCGTACGAGACGCGCGCGGAAGGCATCCTGGCCGCCGCGCAGGCGCATCCGGATGCCGTGCTGGCGCAGGTCTACGCCGGCTGGCTGTGGATGTTCCTGGAGTCGCCGCAGGGGCCGCCGCAAGCGCGGCCCTTCCTCGAAGCCGCGGAGCGGGCGCTGCGCGACCAGCCGCCCGTCGCCGGCAGCGGCTCGCCGGACGAGCGCGCGGCGGCGGAACGGGAAGCGCGCCATGTCCAGCTGCTGGCGCATTGGGTGGACGGCGACGCGCCCGCCGCGCAACGCGAAGCCGACGCGTTGATCGAGCGCTTCCCGCGTGATCTGCTCGTGGTGAAGCTGCGGCAGTACTTCGCGTTCAACCGCGGCGACTCGCCCGCGATGCTGCGCGCGATCCTGCGCGTGCTGCCGCTGCACGCCGAGAACGCCTCTGCCCATGGCATGGCCGCCTTCGCGTATGAGCAGTGCCACCTGCTGGAAGAGGCCGAGGCGGCGGCGCGTCGCGCGCTGGCGCTCAGCGCGAACGAGCGCGAACCCTGGGCGCAGCACGCGCTCGCGCACGTGCTGCTGACCCAGGGCCGGATCGAGGAGGGCACCCGCCTGCTCGACGGCTGGCGCTCGGGCTGGACCGGCTTGAACTCGTTCATGTCGACGCATCTGGCCTGGCACCTGGCGCTGTTCTACCTCGCGCGCGGACGCGACGCCGAAGCGCTCGCGCTGTACGACGGCGCGGTGTGGGGCGTGTCGCGGAGCTACTCCCAGGATCAGGCCGGCGCGGTGCAGTTGCTGGCGCGCCTGGAATGGTGCGGCGTGGGTGTTGGCGATCGATGGTCGGAACTGGCCGGCTTCATCGCCGAACGCGGCATCGACACGGTGGAGCCGTTCCTCACGCTGCTGTATCTCTACGGCCTCGCGCGTGCCCAGCGGCCCGAAGCGGAGGCGCTGCTGGCGGCCGTGCGCGAGGCCGATCAAGGCCGACGCGACGTGTGGTCCGACATCGTCTGGCCCGCCGCCGTCGGACTGGTCGCGCATGCGCGCGGCGAGCCGGAACGGGCCTGGCATCCGTTGAGCCAGGCGCTGCCCGGCCTGGTGCACATCGGCGGCAGCCATGCGCAGCGGGATCTCTTCGCGCTGCTGCACGTCGACGCGGCCGCGCATGCCGGCGCGCTGGTCGATGCGCAGCAGGCGCTGGAGTCGAGGCGCCGCGTCGATCCGGACGAGGTGGCGGTCAACCGCCGGCTCGCCGACGTCTATCGACAGCTCGACCTGCCCACGCTGGCGGATGAGGCACGACGGCGCGTGGCGCGCGTGACGGCGGAATCGGGATGGCGCGCATGACGAGGGGAGAGGGGATGACTGCCGCCTTCCGGCGCCGTGCGCAGGTGATGATCGCCAGCGTGCTGATCGCGTTCTCCGGCGCGTTCTTCGGCGCGTTCTCCGGCGCGCTCGCGGCGGCGCCCGCCGATCGCGAGGTCCGCATCGCGATGCAGCTGGAACCGCCGATCCTCGACCCCACCTCCAGCGCCGCCGCGCCGATCGGGGAACTGGTCTACGGCAATCTCTTCGAAGGTCTGCTCACGCTGGGTGAGGACGGGTTGCCGAAGCCGCGCCTGGCACAAAGCTGGGACGTGCTCGACGGCGGTCTGCATTACCGCTTCCAACTGCGCGACGGCGTGCGCTTCCACGACGGCACAGTCTTCGATGCGAGCGTCGCGAAGTTTGCGATCGACCGCGCCAGGGCGCCGGAGTCGCCCAATCCGCAGCGCACGTCGCTGGCCGCGATCACGCGTGTGGTCGCGAGCAGTCCGCGCGTGCTCGACATCTGGCTGCGCGAGCGCTCTGGCCGCCTGCCGATCGCGCTGTCGAGCGCCGCGCTGGTGATGGTCGCGCCCGCGACCGCCGACAACAACCGCACGACGCCGGTCGGCACCGGGCCTTGGCGTTTCGACCAATGGCGCCGCGGCGACTCGGTGACGCTGCGACGCAATGCCGACTACTGGGGGGCGGCATCGACGCAGACGTCGACCTTGGAGCGCCTGCGCTTCCGCTTCATCGCCGATCCCACGGCGGCGTATGCGGCGCTGATGGCCGGCGACATCGACCTGTTCCCCAACTTCCCGTCGCCGGAGAACCTGGCGCAGTTCCGCGCGGACCGGCGCTTCGCGGTGGAGATCGGCAGCAGCGAGGGCGAGACGATCCTCGCCTTCAACCACCGCAACCCGCTGCTGGCCCAGCTCGCGGTGCGGCGCGCGATCTCCCATGCCATCAACCGCCAGGCGCTGATCGAGGGCGCGATGTTCGGCTACGGCGAGCCGATCGGCAGCCACTTCCCGCCGCGCAACGCGGCTTACGTGGACCTGACGGCCGCATCGAACTTCGACCCCGCGCGTGCGCGGGCGGTGCTCGCGGAGGCCGGCATCGCGCCGGCGACGATCCCGCCGCTGCGGATGAAGCTGCCGCCGACGTCCTACGCGCGGCGCTGCGGCGAGATCCTCGCGGCGCAACTCGCGGCGATCGGGCTGCGGGTGCAGATCCAGAACCTCGAATGGGCGCAGTGGCTGGACCAGGTCTACACGCGCCACGACTTCGACCTCACCGTCATCGTCCATGCCGAGCCGCAGGACTACGACATCTACGGCCGCGACGGCTACTACTTCGGCTATCGGAGCCCGGCCTACCAGTCGCTGCTGCGCGCGCTGGACGCGACAAGCGATCCGGCGGAACAGCGCGAGCGGCTCCACGCGATCCAGCGCCGGCTCAGCGACGACGCGGTCAACGGCTTCCTGTTCCAGTACCCTCGGCTGCTGGTGCGTCGCGCGGACCTGCACGGGCTCGGCACCAACGGCATCGGCGGCGTGGAACTCGCGGGCGCGTTCTTCGAAGGCGCCAGTGTGGACGGGCAGGGCGCGTCGGTCGGGAGCGGCTCGCGCGCCGCGAGTGGCCCGGCGGGCGCGCGCTGGTCGTTCCTGGCGCTCGCGCTCGTCGGCGCGGCGCTGGCGGCGGCGTGGCTCGCGTGGGTCGGTCGCCGCTGCGATCCCGGCTGGCTGGCGGCGCGCGGCGTGAGCCTCGCGCTGACCCTGGTGCTGGCGAGCTTCGTCGTCTTCGCGCTCGTGCAGCTGGCGCCGGGTGATCCGGCGCGACAGATCCTCGGGCTGCAGGCCGACGAGGCGACGGTCGCGCAGTTGCGACGGGAGCTCGGCCTCGACGCGTCGTGGCCGGGTCGCTACCTCGACTGGGTCGCCGGGCTGCTGCGCGGCGACTTCGGCAACAGCATCACCTACCGCGTGCCGGTGTCCGGCCTGCTGCTGGAGCGCCTGCCGCTGAGCGTGCCGCTGGCGCTGTACGCGCTGCTGCTGGCGGTCGCGATCGCGGCACCGGCGGGCCTCGGCGCCGCATGGCGGCCCGGTAGTCGCCTGGATCGCTTCATCGACCAGCTCAGCCAGTTGGGCCTCGCGGTACCGAACTTCTGGCTGGGCCTGCTGTTGAGCCTCGTCTTCGCCGTCGGGCTGCGCTGGGTGCCCGCCGGCGGCTTCGAAGGCTGGGGTCAGGGCTTGTCCGCCGGACTGGCGTCGCTGACGCTGCCGGCGATCGCGCTCGCCTTGCCGCAGGCGGCCATCCTGGCGCGCGTGCTGCGCGGCAGCCTGATCGACCTCGGCGGAGAGGATTTCCTGCGCACCGCGCGCGCCAAGGGCGCCGGCGACTGGCGCGTGCTGTGGCGCCACGCGCTGCCCAACGCGGCACTGCCGCTGCTCACGCTGCTGGGTCTGCAGCTGTCCTTCCTGCTGGCGGGGTCCGTGATCATCGAGAACGTCTTCTTCCTGCCCGGCCTCGGCCGGCTGCTGTTCCAGGCGGTCGCGCAGCGCGACCTCGTGCTGGTGCAGAGCGTGGTGCTGCTGCTGGTCGCGACCGTGGTGCTGCTGTCCTTCATCGTCGATCTCAGCGGGCGTGCCGCCGATCCGCGCCTGGCGCGCGCGGGAGGCCGGTCATGAGCGCGCATCCGTCACGTCCCTCACGTCCTCCACATCTTCCAGGCAGGCTCATCGGCGGTCTCGGCCTGAGTGCCGTGCTGTCGGCGCTGGCGCTGCTGTCGCTGTGGTGGACGCCGTGGGACCCCGCCGCGCTGGATCTGCCCGCGCGCTTGCAGGGACCGTCGTGGACGCACTGGCTGGGCACCGATGCGCTCGGCCGCGATGTGTTGTCGCAGCTGATGCGCGGCGGCGCGACATCGCTGGGCGTGTCGCTGGTCGCGGTGGCGCTGGGGGCCAGCGTCGGCGTGCCGCTGGGCCTGTGGGCGGCGGCGCGGGGCGGCGTGGTCGACGAGCTGCTGATGCGCGGCAACGACCTCGTCTTCGCGTTTCCGTCGCTGCTGCTGGCCGTGCTGCTGAGCACGGCGCTCGGGCCCGGCGCGATCAACGCGATCCTGGCGGTGGGCGTGTTCAACATCCCCGTCTTCGCGCGGCTGACGCGCGGCGCGGCGCTGCCGCTGTGGCAGCGGGAGTTCACGCTGGCCGCGCGCGTGGCCGGAAAGGGCGCGTGGCGCATCTCGATCGAGCACGTGCTGCCCAACCTGGGCGGATTGCTGCTGGTGCAGCTGAGCATCCAGCTCGCGCTCGGGCTGCTGGCCGAGACGGGGCTCTCCTACCTGGGCCTGGGCACGCAGCCGCCGCAACCGAGCTGGGGCCGCATGCTGGCCGACGCCCAGACGCTGACGGCGCTCGCACCGACGCTGGCGGTGTTTCCCGGTCTGGCGGTGGCGCTCTCGGCGCTGGCTTTCCAGCTGGTGGGGGACGGGCTGCGTGAGCGGCTGAACCCGCGATCCGCCCGATCGCATGGATCGCATGGATCGCATGGATCGCATGGATCGAACGGATCCCTCGGATCTCATGCATCACTTGGATCGGATCGATCGAATCGATCTGACTGGACCTTCCCATGACGGTGACTCTTTCCCCGCCCGGCGCGGCGCTGCTGCGCGTGCGCGATCTCTCGCTGCAGGCCGGCGAGCGCCGCCTGCTCTTCGTTCCGGAACTGGACGTGGCCGCGGGCGAGATCGTCGGCCTCGTCGGCGAGTCCGGATCCGGGAAGTCGCTGACCGCATTGGCCCTGCTGGGCCTGCTCCCGCCGGAGCTGTCGCGGCGGGGCTCGTTGCACTTGGAGGGCGTTGATCTGGGCGCGCTCGACGAAGCCGGTTGGCGGCGCGTGCGCGGCGCTCGCGTGGGACTCGTGTTCCAGGAGCCGATGACGGCGCTGAACCCGTTGATGCCCGTCGGCGCGCAGATCGAGGAGGCGCTGCGGCTGCACGGTCGGGGCAATGCCGCCGAACGGCGAGCGGAGGTGGACCGGTTGCTGGAGCGCGTCGGTCTGCGGACTTCAGGCGTCGCAGCGGACAAAGCGACGGGCGTGGACGCGCGCCGCTATCCGCATGAGCTGTCCGGCGGTCAACGCCAGCGCGTGGCCATCGCGGTCGCGGTGGCCTGCCGGCCGCGCCTGCTGATCGCCGATGAGCCGACGACGGCGCTCGACGTCCGCAGCCAGGCGCAGATCCTCGATCTGCTCAGGCGCCTGGCGCGGGAGGACGGCTGCGGGCTGCTGCTGATCACGCACGACCTCGGCGTGGTCGCGGAGATGGCCGACCGGCTGGTCGTGCTGCGACAAGGCGAGGTGCAGGAACAAGGCCCGATGCGGCAACTGCTCGATCCGCCGCGTCATCCGTACACGCGGGCGCTGGTCGAGCAATCGCGGCTGACCTCGGCACTGCCGCGTGAGACGCCGATGGCCGAGACCAGCGAGCGCGACGTGCCCGTCGTGCCCTTGCTGTCGCTGCGCGCGATCGTGTGCGAGTACCCCGCGGCCGACCGCAGCTTCTTCCGTCCGCGCCGGCGCGTGCGGGCCGTCGATCATGTGAGCTTCGACGTGTTGCCCGGCGAGCGCGTCGGCCTGGTCGGCGAGTCGGGCAGCGGCAAGTCCACGCTGCTGCGGACGGTGCTCGGATTGCAGCGGCCGGCGTCAGGCGAGGTCCGACTGGCCGGAGAGCGATTCACCGGCGCCGAGACGGCCTTGCGGCGGCGCGTGCAGATCGTGTTCCAGGATCCCTACGGCAGCTTCGATCCGCGCTGGCGCGTGGAGCGCCTGCTCGCCGAACCCTTGCACCTGCTGCGACCGGCGTTGAGCGAGGCACATGCGCGCGATCGCGCCGTGCATCTGCTGGAGCAGGTCGGACTGGGCGCCGATGCGCTGCGGCGCTTCCCGCACGAGTTCTCCGGCGGACAGCGCCAGCGGCTCGCGATCGCGCGGGCGCTGATGGTCGAACCCGACCTGCTGGTGCTGGACGAAGCGGTCTCCGCGCTGGACGTCTCGCTGCGGGCGCAAGTCCTGACCCTGCTGGAGCGCCTGTGCCGCGAGCGCGGCGTGGCCACGCTGTTCGTCACGCACGATCTGGCGGTGGTGCGCGCGGTCACGGATCGCGTGATCGTGCTGCAGCAAGGCCGCGTGGTGGAAGCGGGCGCCACCGCCGAGGTCTTCGCCGCGCCGCGGCAGGCGTACACGCAGGCGCTGCTCGCGGCGGCGCCGGACCTGGACCGCGCGCTGGCCTCAAGGCGACGTGCGGAGGCAGACGCCGCGTAGAGGCCCGGGCGCTCAAGCGGGCGCCGAAGGTCGCTGCCGGCCATTTCGAAGTGACGGCTGTGCGATTGCCATCAACACGGCACGACTCCCTCCTATACTCCGCGCCCATCACGCCAAAGCGGTCCCGTTCAGAGGACTTCGGCGACCGATCTTTCAACGGGGAGGAACCCATGATTTCAGCGAAGCGCACGCATGCCGCCATTCTGGCGGCGATCTCGACCCTCATCGTCGCGGCCTGCGGCGGCGGTGGCGACGCCGGTCCGGACTCGGTCGCCCGGGCCTCGTCGGTGCCGACGACGCTCAGCGCCAACCAGCAGATCTTCGAAAGCTTCATCCTGGCACCTGCCGAGGGCAGCTATTTCCTGCACTGGAACCTGAACTACTCCGGCGCGCAGACCGCCGGCGTGAGCTACGCGTATTCGGACTTCGGCCTGCTGACGGCGTCGCCGTTGACGAGCGGTCCGCAGCCCAGCCCGCAGAGCGCTCCCCACAACATCACCAGCACACTGGCGCTGCCCACGCCGGGCGCCACGCGCGTGCTGAAGAACGGCGCCGTGCTGGTCGCGAGCAGGTCGAGCACGGTGTCGTACGTCGGCGACGACGTGCGCGTGGACTCGCTCGCCGCGGACGGCGTCACCGTGGTGTTCTCCGAGGTTCGCAGCAACTACGAAACCGTGGCGCTGACCGGCCTCGTCAAGTCGGCGCCGGCGGACTTCGCGCACTTCCACAACTCGTTCTTCTCGAACGCGAACGTGCTCGACGCTACCGCGACGTATCTGCCCGGCGCGGCCTACCTCAAGTTCGACCAGACCAACAAGGGCGACCGCTACAACGCCTTCGACTGCACGACGGCGACCACCGGCACCAACATCACGCCGTGCCGCACCGCCACGACGCTGACGGCCGCGCTCACTGCGGGCATCACGTCCAACAGCGACGGCACCACGTATCGCCTGGCCAACGGCACCATCAGCACGGTCGACGGCGTGTCGGTCTGGGTGGCGACCAATCCGCGTCCGCAGTCGGCCACGATGACCTCGACGGTCCAGTACCGCGTCTACTTCGAGCTGAACGGCAACGTCTACACCGGCGGACTGACCAAGGACGGCGCGCTGATGGGCGACAGCTACTACGTGTCGAATCCGGCCGGCACCACGGTCACCCAGCGGCTCACCTTCCTGCCCTTCGACATCCGCATGAACAAGGCCGCGCATGACAGCATCGCGGCGGCGATGAAGATCTGATGGGGGCGCCTTCGGCACGCCGCCCCTGAACGCATGGCGCCGGGCACTGCTCGGCGCGATCATCTTCTGGGGCATTGCCGCTGTGCTGTTCCCCATGCTCCTGATGACCGGCATTCCGTACTACCAGGCGCACGGGCGACTTTTCGAGATCCTTCCCGGTCTGGCGACGCCCGCGCGGTAGCTGACGACCCGGGTCAGCGGACCGGGCGACGCCGACCGTCCTCATCGACCCAGTACCGGCCGCCGTTGCCGTCGGAGTAGACCTCGCGCTCGCGTCCGTCGACGAGCAGCCGTCCGATGACTGCGCCCGCGACGGCGCTGAGGAACGCGGCTCTCACTTCACACACGCAAAACAAAGAGAAAAACAAAGAGAAATAGTGCGCGCCCGGCTCGCGGAATGGGCGATATCCGCCTCCTATACTCGCCGCCGCAAAACGCCGGAGCGGTCCCGTCGATGGACCGCCAGGCAGTCGATTTCAACGGGAGGAGGACCCCATGGTCTCAGTGAAGCGCAAGAACGCTGCCGCATTGGCAGCCCTGTCGGTCATCGTCGCGGCCTGCGGCGGTGGCGGTTCCGACGACGGCCCGGCGCCCGTCATCGCCACGCAGCCGATGAACGCCACTGTGCTCACCGACGGCACGACGATGTTCACGGTCGTGGCCACGGGCAGCGGTCTCGGCTATCAATGGCAGAAGAACGGCGTGGCCATCGCGGGCGCCACGTCCGCGTCGTACCAGACGCCGGCCGTCACGTCCGCGGACAGCGGCGCGAAGTACACGGTCGTGGTGACGAACTCGTCCGGCAGCGTCACGAGCTCGGCCGCGCAGCTGACGCTGCAACTGAGCGCCAACCAGCAGGCCTTCGAGAACCTGATCCTGGCCCCCAGCGCGGGCAGCTACTTCCTGCACTGGAACCTCAACTACTCGGGTCCGCAGATCAATGTCACGAACTACGCCTACTCGGACTTCGGCGTGCTGACAGCGTCGCCGTTGACCAACGGTCCGCAGATCAACGCGCAGAGCGCCCCTCACAACATCACGAGCACCTTGGCGCTTCCCTCGCCGGGACCGACGCGGGTGCTCAAGAATCGGCGTCGTTCTCGTCGTGCCGGCTACCGCAGGGTCGAACAAGGTGAGCTACGTGAACAGCGACGTGCGCGTCGACTCGCTCGCCGCGGACAACACCACGGTGGCGTTCTCGGAGATCCGCAGCAACTACGTGACCGTGCCGCTGACCGGCACCATCGCCGCGACACCGGCTGACTTCGCGCATTTCCACAACTCGTTCTTCTCGAACGCGGGCGTGCTCAACGCCGCGGCCACCTATGCGGCGGGATCGAGTTACGTCAAGTTCGCGCAGACCAACAAGGGCGACCGCTACAACGCCTTCGACTGCACGACGGCGACCACCGGCGCCGCGGTCACGCCGTGCCGCACGGGCATGACGCTGACGGCCGCGATGACCGCCGGCATCGTGTCCAACAGCGACGGCACGACCTACGTCCTGGCCAACGGCGCGGTCCGCACCGTCGACGGCGTGCCGGTCTGGGTGGCGACGAATCCGCGTCCGCAGTCGGCGACGCTGAGCTCGACGGTCCAGTACCGCATCTACTTCGAGCTCAACGGCAACGTCTACACCGGCGCGCTGATCAAGGACGGCACGCTGCTGGGCGGCAGCTACTACGTGTCGAATCCGAGCGGCGCCACGGCCGTCGACCGGCTCACCTTCCTGCCCTTCGACATCCGCATGAACAAGGCCGCGCATGACAGCATCGCGGCGGCGATGAAGATCTGATGGGATCACCGTTGAGCTGAAGGCATTCGGCTCCTCCGTCGCCGCCGGCTTGCGCATCGACTGCGCAACACCGGCGGCGATTTCCTTTCAGGCCGTCAACAGACTCGGCCGCACCTGTTGCCAGCGCTTGCGCTTGGCATCCGCCTCGCCGAGCTCGGTGGCCGCCACGTACGCGATGAACTCGTAGCGCGGCAACTGCTCGGTGTTCACCTCGCCGCGCAGCACGTACGTGGGCACGAGCACGCTCTGCACTTCGGTGGGCGGGATGGCGAGCAGGCCCAGTTCCACCGAGGCCACGGTCACCCTGGCGCGTTCGTCCAGCCGGGCCAGCGCCTCGCTGGCGGCGAAGCGGCGCATCGCCTCCTCGGGCTCGACGCTGGCCCGCGCGCCGATGCGCTCGACCGCCCGGGCGAAGCGGTAGGCCTGCATCATCTGCCCGTCCGCCGCGACGGTGACCTGGGCCTTGGCGCCCGGTCCCACGAGCGGCAATCCGTCAAGCGCGTAGCGGTAGTTGACCTGCAGGCCGACCACCTTGCGTTCGCCCTCGCGCTTGTCTCGCGTGGCCTGGAGCACTGACAGCTCGGTCACCGAGTGGACGTCCGGCCGTGCGTATTCGTCGCCGATCATCGCCATCACGCGCTTGGCCGTCTCGAGCGCGCGCTCGCGATCGGGCGGATCGAGCACCAGGTGGCGGCCTTCCGCATCGATGTCCAGGCGCTCGATGCGCAGCGAGTGGCTGGCCTGGTAGACCTCGAGCGCCGAGGTCTCGTTGCGGCAGACGTACCACGCGCCGGCATCGGCGACATCGCCCTTCATGTCGAAGCGCGCGGCCAGGCGGGCGACCTTGTCCGGTGTCCAGGTGGGCGGCAGGGCCGCATACACGGGCAGCTCGCGGTTCACGCGCGGCAGGTCGGGAAACTGGATCTTCACACTCATCTCGTACTCCTTGAACTCAGCAGGCGCCGCGGGCGTAGTAGAGGACGTTGGGGCTGTCCGGATCCGCCGAGACGCTGCCCTTGCCCCACCAGTGGTCGTTGTAGGTGTCGGTGCCTTCGGCGTCGGCGCGCAGGTAGGCCCATTGCGTGTCCGAGCCCTCGGTGTCCTGACAGGCCTTGATCCAGGCGCGGCGGACGGTCTCGCCGTTGTTCAGGTACTGCGCGAGGATGCGGCCGCGGTCGGCCTCGTCGGAGGTGGTGGTGTGGAAGCCGAGGATGTAATGCAGGCCCTTGAAGACCGGCCATCCCCAGCGGCTGAACACGCCGCTTTCCTCCAGCACGTTGCAGGCGTCCAGCGCGATCCATTCGAGGTCCTGGTCGCCCCAGCGGATCTCGGTGGGCCGGGCGAGCGCGTCGTCGATCTTGACGCCGAAGTGGAAGCCGCCCGGCGAGCCGTGGCCGGAGAAGAACACCATGTCGACGTTGTCGGCCCAGATCGTGTCGGAGCCCGAGGCCGGCGAGCCGACGCCCTGCTGCTCGAAGTCGCGGTCCCACGCGAGGTCGTCGCCCCACTGAAAGCGGCGCGTGGCGCTGAGCGTGTTGTAGAACCCCTCGGCCTGAGGCTTGGTGTTGGTGAGGTCGGACGCCAGCCCGTGGTACTGGCGCACCCATTCGATTCCGATACTGCCCATGTGAACTCCCCTTTGAACAGCGCGACGGCTGTGATTGCGAGGGCGCAAAGATGCGCCGGGGAGGGCAGGGCGGGCAACGCTGGAACTAGGGAGGCGGCGCGGGAGTCGGGGATCAAGCTAGGGGGGCGTGTGGACAGCGGCGACAGGATCGGCCTCATGCCGGGCAACACGTTTGCCCCGATCGGATCGGGCCGCTCCACGGTGGAGGGCCGCCGGAAAGGAACACGACGATGTTGATCATCATGGGTGCATTCGGGCATGTGGGATCCGAGGTGGTGAAGGCCTTGCTGCGCGATGAGCAGGACGTCATCGTCGTGACGCATGACCCGGGGCACGCGTGGCGATGGGAAGGGACCGGCGCGCAGGTCGCGCTGGCGGACGTGAACGATCCGGATGCCATGCGCGCGGTGTTCAGGCAGGGACGACGAGCGGTCGTCACGCCGCGGGAGCAGTGGGAGGCGTCGTTCCGCGGACTGGGGTTCTCGCAGGCGGCGGCGGAGTCCTATGCGCGGATGACCGGCGCCACGCTGGATGGCCTCGATCTGCCCGAGGTGTCCGTCAAGGGCCGCGTCACGATCGACGAGTACGTTCGCGATCTGGTGGCGGCGACGCGTCCTTCGGCGTGAGCAGCGTTGGGGGCAACGCCTCCAGCGCGTGACGCGCGAGGACACGAAGCGGAATCCAGGCCGGGTGCTGCATGGCAGCGAGGTTCGACGCCCGGCCTGAGCCCGCTGGCAGCGTCGTCGCGGGCACCGCGTCGAGCGCGCACACGAGGGCCAAGATCCAGGCTTCCTGCTCGGCGTCGAGATGGCCCTTTCCAACGAGGTACTGACCGGCTTGCACCTCGTCCTTGAGCTCCCAGGCGACATTGAAGTCGCTGACGGATTCGCATTGCTCCTCGGCTGTGGAGGCGAGGATGGCGAGCGCTTCGGCGAAGACGCGATAGGTGTCGGGGACGTGGTCGTCGGACATGCGCGATCGATCGTTGCTCACAAACATTGCCCCTGCACCGCGCATGCCGCGATCAGGAGAAGCACCGGGGCCATCGCGCCGGAGAAAGCCGAGAGGGTCAATCCCGCGGCGATCTTTCCCGGCAAGGACCAGCCTCGTAGCAGCGTCCGCATGAGGACGGACGCGCCTAGCAAGGGAACGGCATACGCCGCGGCAAGCGTCGGGAAGTGAATCAGGCCGTCGTTGGGCGTGACCGCCCGCATCGTGACGTAGAGCAATGTGGCCGACGCGAGCAGTATGGCCATCGAAGCGGCGCCGTACGCCAGGAGCGTGGACCTGCGCATGTCAAACCAGGCCAGGCCGATCATTGCGATCGCGAGCGGCACGAAGAAGAAGAGTTGCGCACGGAGCATCAGCAGCCGAACGCCGTCAGATAGGTCGTCGGCGGGTTCTTTCCTGGCCGGGCCCGGCTCGACAGCACCAAGGCCTCATGGGACGAGTTCGGGCCGTTGAGGTGGAACAGGAAGTCCGGCCGACCGTCACCGTCGAAATCGCCCAGCGCCTCGATGGTCACGTCCCATCCATAGCCGCCGAGATCGTATTCATACCGTTGGCCTTCGATCTCCAACGTGAACTGCGTGCCCTCGCCATACGGACGGCCATCGGCGGTCCGCAAGCCGTTCTGCAGCGTGAAGGCATAGGACAGTTCGGCGAGTTTGAGCTGGAAGCGATGGCCAAGTTCCGGCACCAGGCGCGTCGTGCCGTTCTTGAACCGATGCAGCGGCACGACGCCCGCTTTCAGTCGCGAGCCGGGAAGTCGAACGTAGAGATCCCCGTCGTCGGAAGCGCCACCCCGATCGTCCAGCTCGATCTCCTGTTGCTGCTCGGCGATCTGTCGATGCGCGAGGATGGGCTTGAACACGGTTTTCGCCTCGTTCGTCGGGAGCAGCGTCAGCGTCATCGTGGCGGCCTTGGCGTCGACGCGCATCGCCACCCACCCGTCCATCGGCCACTGCGCGGCGGGGATCTTGTCGAACGGAGCGGGCACCTCGTAGCTGCCGACGGAGCCGCGCCACTCGCCCTGTTGCAGCATCACGCCGGGCGGCGCGAGTGGGGGATCCGCCGCGTTGACTGCCGTGACCGCAGCGATCAATCCGACGCTCCACGCGAGGCATCGCACCCGACGGTGGCAAGCGAGAGAAGACAGGGGTCGAATGAAGCGGTTCATGCGGTCCTGGGGTGCTGACATTCAGTGGTCGGGATCGGTCCAGCTTGGGCGCAAACCACGGGCGGACTCGTCTCGTACTTTATCCAGCGATTGCGGGTCGCCCATGCGGGCTTCGATCTCGCCGACACATCCCCAACAGTCACCGCCGCAGTCGGTTGACAGCGGATCGTCGGGCTGGCCGAGCAGCCGGTCGCAGAGCTTGCACTTCATCGATCTCTTGGGCCGGAGTTCCGCACTGTGTCGTCCGTCACCACGTCATTGCCGCCGTCGAGTGCCATCTCCCGGCCCGTCCACCGGGTGATGCGGGCTCCGTCGAGCTGCATCACGCTCATCTCAGGATTCATGGACCGCTCTTTACCAGTTGATGTTGGCCGAGCGGCATTCACACAAAGACACGCCTTTCGGCACCCCACGCCCGCACTTGTGGCAGGCGTTGTCCACCGCGAGATGAAGGGCCAGGGCTTTCGCCGCTCGCGGTTCGAGGCCGAGCAGCATCTCGGCATGCTTCGAAGCCTCCAGGCGATCCCGTTGAGCGAGTGCGCCAAGCAGGGCCGCATCTTCCTCCCTCAGGTCCGAGGGCCACACGACGACGGCTCGACATTTGAGGCACTTGATGTGCGGGCGGCCGGCGGGGTCGATCAACGGCGCGCGCGTTGAAGTGATGCTGCTCATCGCGGTTCCCAAAGCGTCTGGTCGCGCCACGTGAAGATCACGAACCACGGCAGTCCGCCGATGTCGACGAGGATGGCCAGGAGCGCGAGGAGCGATGTACCCAAGGTGCCCGAGCCCACGATGACGGCCATGACGGCGATCACGTTGCCGACAACGGGAATGCCGGAGACGTGTCGATGCTCAAACTGTGGATGCCGCCAGCTCAAGTACAACGGCCGGCCGAACGCAAGCCAGATGTTGAAGAGCGCGAACACCAATGCGAGAGTCGCCAGGCCCAAGGCGGTCCAGGAAAAAGAGGCGGGGAGCGTCGCGGTCGCCATCGAGTGCAACACCAACGCGAACGGCAAAAACGCCCAGCGCTATCCCGGCGAGTCTGCGAGCGATCGTCATGCATCGAGTGTCGAAGGGGGCATGGCGATAGAGTTTATCGGTGGCGACCTTAGAGCAATCCGTGTTTCCGAACCGGTCTCCTCAAATCACCGCCACGCCGCGAGGAACTCCCCCACATCCTTCGCCGACTGCTCCGGAATCTCCCGCTGCGGCAGGTGACCCACGTTCGGATAGACGATCAGCTTCGCGCCAGGGATCGCCGCGGCGAAGCGGCGCGAGTGCTCGACCGGGATCAGCGGGTCGTAGTCGCCGTGCAGCACCAGCGTCGGCACCTTCACGGTGGCGAGCAGCTCCTTGGTCGCCGTCGCATGACTCGCGGGCGAGGCCGACATCAGGATGTCCCGATGGCCCGGATAGCGCTGGTAGCGGGCCCAGCGGTCGATCACCGCGTCGGTGATGAGCGCCTTGTCGTGGACCTGCGCGGTCAGGCCTTGCTTGATCAGCGGACGGTTGTCGATGCTGGCGAGCAGGTCGCGGCCCCACTTGTATTGCAGCAGGCGGAAGGCGAGTGAAGGACTTGCGCCGGTGGCATCGCTGGGCCAACCGGCCGCGGACACCAGCACCAGCGCCTGCACGCGCTCCGGCGCCGCCAGCGCGAGCTTCCACGCCACGCCGCCGCCCATCGAGTTGCCCGCCACCGCGAAGCGCTTCACCCCGATCTTGTCGGCGAAGCCCAGCACGATCGCGGTGAAGGCGTTGCCATCGAGCACGAAGCCCGCCGGCGCGGCCGTCAGGCCGTGGCCGGGCAGGTCCAGGCTGATGACGCGCCACTTCTCGCGCAGCACCGGCGACCAGCCTTCCCAGGTCGCATAGGAATCGCCGTAGCCGTGGAGCAGCAGCAGGACCGGCGCGTCGGCCGGCCCTTCGTCGCGGTAGTGCAGCCGCAGGCCGGGGCTGACCTCGACGTAGTGCTCATGAGGTGTCTGGAACTCGCGCTCCAGCTGCTCGGCGGGCAGGTCGGGCGCGCGCAGCGACCACCACGCGATCGCCGCCAGCGCGACCAGCGCCAGCAGCACGACGAGAACGACATACGAAAGGATCTTCAGCAAGGCGGGACTCCAGTAGGAGGCGAGAGCCTAACCACCTGCGCGCCTGTCGCGCCAGTGCCGCTTGGACGCATGCCGCATATGCAGATGCGGACGACTTCCTTGGGCGCTGGGGCGGCGCTGCCCAGAATCCCGGCCAGCGCCGCTTGCGGCATCACGGGCTCGTCCGTCCGGTCGACCGATCGACTGATCGACCGACCGATCGACGGATAGACAAATGGACGGGGCGAGCTCTCCGACTTCAAGGGAATGCGATGAAACGATCTTGGATCCGCGTGTTGACTGCCGGGTTGAACGGCGCATTGGCGGGTGCGTTGGCGCTGTCCTCCAGCGCGTGGGCGCAGACGCGCGAGGTCACCTTCGCCTATCAGGACATGCTGGTGCCGCTGCGCACGCTGATCGAGTCCGGCGAGCTGGAGAAGAGCACCGGCTACAAGATCCAGTGGCGGCAGTTCGGCGGCGGCGGCGACGTCATCCGCGCGATGGCCTCCGGCGACGTGCAGATCGGCGAGGCCGGCTCCAGTCCGATCGCCGCCGCCGCGAGCCAGGGTCAGGACCTGCGCCTGTTCTGGATCCTGGACGACATCGCCGACGCCGAGGCGCTCGTGGCCCGCAACGGCAGCGGCATCCAGTCGTGGAAGGACCTGAAGGGCAAGAAGGTCGCGACGCCCTTCGTCAGCACCTCGCACTACCAGCTGCTGGTGGGGCTGAAGCTGGAAGGCGTCGACCCGAAGGACGTGCAGATCGTCAACCTGCGTCCGCCCGAGGTCGCCGCCGCCTGGGAGCGCGGCGACATCGACGCCGCCTTCGTCTGGGATCCGGCGCTGGCCCGCATCAAGGCCAGCGGCAAGGTCATCGCGACCTCCGGCAGCATCGGCCGCAAGGGCCATCCGACCTTCGACGGACTCGTCGTCAACGCGCAATGGGCGGCGAAGCACGAGGCCTTCGTCGTCGCGCTGGTGCAGGCGCTGTCGCGCGCCGACGCGACGTACCGCACCCAGGGCGCGCGCTGGACGCCCGACACGCCGGAGGTCCGCGCGATCGCGAAGTGGAGCAAGGCCGATCCGAAGGACGTGCCCGCCGCCATCGCGCTCTACCGCTTCCCGACGCCGCAGGAACAGCTCTCGCCCCAGTGGCTGGGCGGCGGCGCCGCGAAGGCGCTGGCCAACACCGCGGCCTTCCTCAAGGAGCAGGGCCGGGTGCAGGAGCTCAAGCCGGACTACGGCGCCTTCGTCACCGGTGAGTACGTGAAGAAGGCGCTGGCGGCGCGCTGAGGCGCCGAAGACGACGCCCAACGATGACGACGCTCGAACTGCGCGGACTCGAGATCCGCTACGCCGGCCCCGACGGCGCCGCCGTGCAGGCGCTTGCGCCGGTGGACCTGCGCGTCGCCGGCAGCGAGTTCGTCGTGCTGCTCGGCGCGTCGGGCTGCGGCAAGACCAGCCTGCTCCATGCCGTGGCCGGCTTCCTGCCGCCGAGCGACGGCGAGATCCTGCTCGACGGCCAGCCGGTCGAAGGTCCGGGCGCCGATCGTGGCGTCGTGTTCCAGCGCCATGCCTTGCTGCCGTGGCTGAACGTGCGCGACAACGTGGCCTTGCCGCTGCGCATCCGCGGTGTCGGCAAGGCCGAGCGACATGAGGCCGCCGAGCGATGCCTCTCCCTGCTCGGGCTCGCCGGGCAGGGCGCGCGCCGCATCTGGGAACTCTCGGGCGGCATGCAGCAGCGCGTGGGCATCGCGCGGGCGCTGGCCAGCGATCCGGCCCTGCTGCTGATGGACGAGCCGCTCGGTGCGCTCGACGCCTTCACGCGCGAGCAGGTGCAGGAGCAGCTGCTGCGGGTCTGGCAGCGGACCGACAAGCTGGTGCTCTTCATCACGCACTCGGTCGAGGAGGCGCTGTTCATGGCCACGCGGCTCGTGTTGATGAGCCCCGGCCCGGGCCGCATCGTGCGCGAGTTCGACGCGCTGCCGTTCTCGCGCCGCTTCCTCGCGCACGGCGATGCGCGCGCGGAGAAGTCCAGCCGCGAGTTCATCGAGTTGCGCGAGGAGGTGCTCGCGCAGTTGCATGGGCGTCACGTCGCGCCGCTGTCGGCGCCTGCCAAGCCCGGTGAAGACCCTGTCCAGGGCGTCCGCCAGGACCCCCCCGTGGAGCTGCGGCATGCCGCCGCCTGAGCGCGCGGCGGCGACGCCGGCGAAGACCGCGCCGGCCGCGCGGGTCAGTCGCTTCATCGGATTGGAGGAGGGTTCCACCCGATGGATCAGTGTCGGCACGATCGCCGCGCTCCTGCTGCTGTGGTGGCTCGTGACCGCGGCGGGTTGGGTCAAGCCCTTGTTCCTGCCGTCGCCGCAGGCGGTGGGTCGACAGTTCGCCGAATACCTCACCGGCCAGGCCAACGACCTGCCGCTGTGGCGGCACCTGGCCGCCAGCCTGGCGCGCGTGATGGGCGCCTTCGTGCTGGCGTGCGCGACGGCGATCCCGATCGGTCTGGCGATGGGCATGTCGCGTTGGGCGCGCGGGCTGCTCGATCCGCCGCTGGAGTTCTACCGCCCGCTGCCGCCGCTGGCCTATCTGCCGCTGATCATCATCTGGTTCGGCATCGACGAGATTCCGAAGGTGCTGCTGATCTACCTGTCGTGCTTCGCGCCGCTCGCATTGGCCGCGCGCTCCGGCATGCGCAGCGCTGCGCCGGAGCAACTGCAGGCTGCGCTGTCGATGGGCGCGAGCCGCTGGCAGCTGCTGCGCCACGTCGCGCTGCCGGCGGCGTTGCCCGAGATCCTTGTGGGCATGCGCATCGCGGTCGGTTTCGGCTGGACCACGCTGGTCGCGGCCGAGATGGTGGCCGCGTCTTCCGGGCTCGGCCAGATGGTGCTCAACGCCTCCAACTTCCTGCGCACCGACATCGTCGTGATGGGCATCCTGGTCATCGGCGGCGTGGCCTGGGCCTTCGATCTGCTGATGCGCCGCGTCGAGCGTCACCTGGTGCCCTGGCGCGGACGGGCCTGAGCCCCTCATCGCCAAGGCCCGCGTGCACGGGTCTCAGTGGGGCCGGAATGGGGCTTGAGGGTCCAGGAGGGAGCCCTCATGCCCCGTGGAGAGCCCGCGCCTGGCCTTCCGAAGTCGGTCGGCGCTGACGCGGGCATGGCGCTCATTTGATCGAGTAGCTGTCCCCGTACACCTTCCAGTTCAGCGGTGTCTTCAGGTCCAGATTCCCCGCCTTGAGCCACACGCGCTGCGCGGTCTCCACGCGGCTGACGTCGCTGTGCGCCTCTTCGGTCTTCATCGCGGCCACGCGCGCATCGAGGAAGGCGTTGAGGTAGGTGACCTCATTGCCGCCCTGCGCGGGCGTCTTCGCCTTGGCCATCGCCGCCTTGCGGATCCCGCCGAAGCTCACGCCGCTGTTGCCCGGGCCGTGCATCACGATCGCGTCGTAGTAGATGAACTGGCCGAGCGCCTTCAGCCCGTCGTTCTTGGCCTGCTGCACCGAGGGGTTGAAGTAGACGCGGTCGCGCTCGTGGTCCTGGGCCTGCTGGAAGAGCGTGTCGCTCGCGGCCGTCTTCCAGTCGCCCTGGAAGTTGGGATCGAGGCCGGCATGCGAGTCGCTGCCGTTGACCGATCGCAGCGCGTTCAGGTACTTCGCGAGCACGTTGCCCGGCTTGACCGAGTTGTAGTACTGGACCAGCTCCAGCATGTCGCCGGTGCCGGAGCAGAAGCCGATGATGCCCGCCGTGTAGCCGCGGCCGTCGCGGATGTCCTGGATGTAGCGGTACTGCGCCTTCCAGTCGAGTGACGAGTTCTCTGCGCTGGAGACGATCTGCATGGCGATGTCCTTGACCTTCGGGTCGGACAGGCCGGCTGAAGGTGCCGGAGCGGGCGCAGGGGCCGGTGCCGGGGCGGGAGCAGGTGCCGGAGCGGGAGCCGGCGAAGGAGCCGGCGCCGGCGATGGCGCGGGCGCCGGAGCGCCCACCGCTTTCAGCTTCCAGCGCTGGTTCGCGCCACCGGTGCAGTCCCATTGCTGGATCGCACCGCCGGCAGCCGTCGAATGGTCCTTCACGTCGACGCACTTGCCGCTGTGGCGCGCCTTCAGCGTGTAGCCGTCGGCGGAAGGCGCGACCAGGAAGCGCTGGTTGTCCGTCGGCGCCGTTGCCCATTGCTGGATCAGCGCGCCGTTGGCGGTGGAGACGTCCGTCACGTCCAGCGACTTGCCGCTGGCGACGTTGACCAGCCGATAGCTGCCGCCGGTGTCGGCGCGCAGCTCGAAGCGCTGCGAGGCCTGCGTGCCACAGCGGTTCTGCTGCAGCTTCGTGCCGTTGGCGCCGACGGTGCCGGCGATGTCCAGGCAGAGACCGGACTCGCCGGACTCGATGGTGTAGAGGCCGGCCGCGACGGTGACCGCGCCGGCGGCGAGGGCACGTGCGTCGGGCGCGTTCTCGCTGGCGGCGTCGGAGGCGGCCGATGCCGCCGCAGCGGCGGACTGCGCGAAGACGCTCTTGCCGGCGTCGTCACCGCCTCCGCCGCCGCAGGCGGTCAGGCAGGCGCTGGCGACCGCGAGCAGCGCGGGCGTGGCCAGGAAACTCGAAGCACGCGGTGGCCGCGGAGCGGCGGGAAAGTGATGGTTCATGACGGAGGCTCCTTATTTCCACTCGGAAGATTGCAGCAGCGGATCCGCTGTGAGGCCGAACGTCGAGCCGACCTTCTGGCCGACGGTGCCAGGTGTTGCCAGCGGCGCGGCGCCGCAGGTGCCGCCCCCTGTCTTGATGATGGCCCACAGCATCGCGCCGTCCCGCGCGTTGCGGTTGGGGCGCGCTGCCGTTCAGCACCGCGTTGGTATAGCGCTGCACCGAGTACGGCTGGTTGAGGGGGGCGCCGTACTGGCTCTTCAGGTTGCGCGAACCGGTGCACTGCGCGTCGCCGTCGTTGACCACCAGCAGACCGCCGGCCCAGCCCTCGGGCGCCGGCTCCAGGCCGATGGACACGATGGTCTTGGCCGGGAACAGCGAGCGGTAGTCGTTGTACGCGGTCACGCCGTCGTAGTTCTCGAAGCGCGCGTCGTAGCTCATCACGTTGACCATGTCGAGCATGTTGGCCACGGCCGGGAACTTGCGCACCACCGCGCGCTCGCGGCCCGCGTTGCCGCCCCAGAACGAGACCTTGCCCGCGCAGGACGCGTCGGCGGAGGTCGCCGCCGTGCAGTCCGCGCCCGTCGACCAGCCGGCCAGCGTCAGCACGCGGCCGTTGCCGGCGATGTCCACCGCGCGGCGCAGCGCCTTGATGACGTTGGCGTAGCGGTCCACGTCGCCGTCGGTCTCGTAGTCCACGTCGAGACCGTCGAAGCCGAGCTCCGTCTGGATCTTCGCCAGCGCGTTGATCGTCGGTCCGTTGCCAGCCGCGCCTTCCGCGGCGAGCGTGCCCCAGTTGTTGTAGGTCGCGCCGCCGACGGCCAGGATGACCTTCTGGTTGCGCTGGTGCAGCACGTCGATCGCGGCCTTGATGTCACGCGGCGTCGCGTTGAAGTTGATGCCGGTGCCCGAGAAGGTGTTGGCCGACAGCCCCGCCCACGAGAAGGCCGGATCCGCGAAGGACACCATCACATGCGTGTAGGTGGCCGGCGTGCGCGCGAACTTGCTGGCCTTGTAGACGTCGTTGGCCGACTTGCCGGTGGCGTCGAACCAGTTGTCGCTCCAGGTCGGGTAGTAGCCGACGTAGACGCGGCGCGTCTGCGTCGCCTTCAGCGCTTCGGGCAGCGTCAGGGCGCCGCCGGGCGAGGGCGCCGGCGCGGGGCTCGGCGATGGCGCGGGCGAGGGCGACGGGGCCGGAGAAGGCGAGGGTGCCGGCGAAGGCGCGGGCGTCGGTGCGGGCGCAGGCGCCGGCGAGCCGTTGCAGCTCGCCGAGGTCGGCGTCCACAGCGACGGTGTCGCGGCCGGGTTCCAACCGGTGCCGACCCACGCGGTGTGCGTCACCAGCGCCTTGTAGGTCTTGCCCTGGTAGCTGACCACCTGGCCGGCGGTGAAGGTCTTGCCTTCGGCCCAGGCCACGCAGGTGCCGGGGTTTGGCGCGGGAGCGGGCGAAGGACTCGGGGCAGGGCTCGGGCTCGGAGCAGGAGTGGGCGACGGCGCGGGCGCCGGCGGCTGCGGCGCCGGAGAAGGCGCGGGCGAGCCGCTCTTCGCCGCGGCGAAGGCCTGCCAGTACTCGAAGTCGCGCGTGTTGGCGCGGCTGTACTCGCCGAGAGCGCCGTTGCCGACGCGGTCGCGCTGCGCGGCCCAGTAGGACAGCAGGCCCACGCCCTTCTGTTTGGCGAAGTTGGCCACCGTCACGGCATCCGCCGGGGTGAAGACCTCGGACGCCACGTCGTTCTGGCCGATCATCGGCGTGATGCCGATCATGGCCCACAGCTGCGCATCGGTCTTGCCGGGATACAGCGGCTTGAGCTGCGCCACCGTCTGCGTCGCGGCGGAGACCGCCAGGTCGCCCATGCGCTTGCCGTTGCTGTAGTAGCCGCCGTAGTCCATCGTCATCAGGTTGACGATGCTGATCTTCACGCCGGCGTTGACGGCGCTGCGCAGCAGCTCGACCGCCTCGCGCTGCAGGCCGCCGGTGTCGTTGGCGTTGACGTAGGGAACGACCGGCAGCGTGAACGAGGTGTACAGGTCCGGATAGATGGACTGCAGCTGCTGGATCGCGGCGTTGCGCACGTTGTTCAGGCGCGTGTCGCCGAGCTGGCCGCCTTCGATGTCCCAGTCGATCGAACGCGTGCCGTTCGCGTCGATCAGGCGGCGCAGCTGCGCGACCAGGTCGTTCACCGAGCAGGTCGATTCCAGGTAGGTGCCGTTGGCGCCGCCCAGGGACAGGATGACCCGGCCGCCGGACTTGATGTAGGCCTTGATGTCGGCTTGGAAGCTGGGGTTGCTGATCGTCGTTTCCAGACCGCCGCCGACCGTGCAGCCGCCGCCGGACACGCCGAAGGCCAGCGTCACGGCGTCGATGCCGGCCTTGGACTTCGCCTCGCTCAGCGTCTTGATGCCGTACGCGCCGCTGCCGAAGCCCCAGGTGAAGAAGTAGGGCGCGACGATCGTGCCCGCCTGGGCCTGCGATCCCGCGGCCAGCAGCGCGGCGGCCAACGCCACCGCCTTGATTTGTCCAGTACGCATGTGCAATCACTCCTGCTGTCTCGCACCGGTGGGCGTGCGGGCTTGTTGTTCGCGATAAAACCACCATGAAACCAGTGGCGGAATGTAGGAACAGCAGGAAAGTCACGCTGTGACAAGCAGTATGCGGATGCGGTGTCGGAGTGTGTCGAATACTGCAAAACATCACGTCGCCGTCGGCACTCCCTATTTTCCTGTGGCTGGAATATGGGACGACGGCACCCGAGCGGTGCATTCACGCCGACGAGCGGCGAAAGTCCTTGATGTGTAAGGGAGTGAAGGCGATCCGACGAACGGTGAATCAAGTCGGAAACCGTGTGGCGAATCCTCCTACCTCTTTCGGGCGAAGAATTGACAGGTTTGAAAACATTTGTGCGGACCGGCCCCGTCATTGCGGGGGAGAGGGGGTATTTCCGACCGCTGATCGGAAACAGCCGGACACGGTCGAAGTATTGGATTGGTATTTCTTCTTCCTAGACTCGCGCCACTTTCAGGAAGGAGATTCGTCATGGCATGGAATCAAGGACGGGCGTGGCCCCTGCACGCGCTGCTGGCGGCCGGCTGGATCGCCGCGCTGACGCTGTCGGCGGAGGACGCCGACGCGGCCACGCTGCGCGCGGCGGCCAACAACAACTTCGTCAGCGCGACGGCGACCGGCTCCTCATACCTCACGGCGACCGCCGGCGCGGCCAACAGTTGGGAGCAGTTCGACGTCGTCAACAACGGCAACGGCACGGTGTCGTTCCGGGCGCGCATCAGCGGCAACTTCGTCTCCGCCGACATCGGCCTGGCCGCGCCCAACACCGGCCGCCTGATCGCCAACCGGCGCACCGCCGATGCGTGGGAGCAATTCGTCGTCGTGCCGCAGGCCAACGGCACGGTGGCGCTGCGCTCGGTGGCCAGCGGGCTGTACGTCAGCGCCGACCTGAACCTCGGCGGCGTGCTCGTGGCCAACCGCAACGCGGTGCAGGCCTGGGAGCAGTTCGTCATCGCGGACCAGCCGACGACGCCTCCGACGCCGCCCACCACCGGAACGCCGCCGGACTTCGGGTCCAGCGTGCACATCGTCAGCCCGACCACGCCCAACCTGCAGGGCGTGATCGACGGCATCTACAACGCGCAGCAGCCGAATCATTTCGGCCCGCGCCGCGACGCCATCCTGCTGACGCCGGGCACCTACAACAACCTGCGCATCCCGGTGGGCTTCTACACGCAGGTGCTGGGCCTGGGCAGCCATCCGGACCTGGTCCACGTCAACGGCGACCTGCGCTCCAACGCCTTCCTGGGCGGCGACAACGCGACGCAGAACTTCTGGCGCGGCGCCGAGAACTTCTCGGTCACGCCCAGCCTGGGCATCGGCAACAACACGATGCAGTGGGCGGTCTCGCAGGCGATCCCGTTCCGGCGCATGCACGTGCGCGGCAACATCAAGCTCAACCAGAACAGCGGCTGGTCCAGCGGCGGCTGGTTCTCCGACGTGCTGGTGGACGGGCAGGTGAACTCCGCCAGCCAACAGCAATGGATCTCGCGCAACAGCCAGTGGGGCAGTTGGACGGGCTCCAACTGGAACATGGTCTTCGTCGGCGTGCCCAACGCGCCGGCGGGCAGCTTCCCGACCGCGGGCCAGCGCTATACCAAGATCGCGCAGACGCCGGTGGTCCGCGAGAAGCCCTTCCTCTTCATCGACACCGACGGCAGCTACGCGGTGCGCGTGCCCGCGCTGCGCCAGAACAGCAGCGGCATCTCCTGGAATAACGGCGGCGCGACGCCGGGACGCACGATCCCGATCGGGCAGTTCCACATCGCCAAGCCGGGCGACACCGCGGCCACGATCAACACGCAGCTGGCGGCCGGCAAGCACCTGCTGTTCACACCTGGCACCTACGTGCTGACGCAGCCGCTGCGCGTGAACAATCCGGACACGGTGGTGCTGGGCATCGGCTTCCCGACGCTGCGCTCGGACAACGGCCAGCCGCTGATGCAGACGGCGGACGTGGACGGGTTGACGATCTCGGGCCTGTTCTTCGACGCGGGCGCGGTGGAATCGGGCGTGCTGCTCGAGGTCGGCCCGAACGGCGCGGCCGCCAACCACGCGGCCAACCCGACGGTGCTGCATGACCTGTTCTTCCGCGTCGGCGGCGCGGCGGCGGGCAGGGTCCGCATTGCGCTGAGCGTGAACGCGAACAACACCATCGTCGATCACACCTGGGTCTGGCGCGCCGACCACGGCGCCGGCGTAGGCTGGACGCAGAACCCGTCGGAGAACGGCCTCTGGGTCAACGGCAACGACGTGACCATGTACGGGCTGTTCGTCGAGCACTTCCAGAAGCACCAGGTGGTCTGGAACGGCAACGGCGGCCGCGTGTACTTCTATCAATCGGAGATCCCGTACGACCCGCAGAGCCAGGCCGGCTGGAACAGCCCGACCGGCCGCGGCTGGGCCTCGTACAAGGTGGCGGACAGCGTCACCAGCCACGAGGCCTGGGGACTGGGCGTCTACAGCGTGTTCACCAATGGCGGCATCCTGCTGGATCGCGCGATCGAGGCGCCGGTCAACGGCAACGTGCGCTTCCACAACATGATCTCGGTCTGCCTGGGCAACAACGGCGGCATCGTGCACGTGATCAACAACACCGGCGCGCAGACCGGCTGCAATGCCTCGTTCACGCCGACGGTGACGAACTTTCCCTGAGCGGAAGTCGACACGTCGTTCACGGGTGAGGCCGCCGGGAGGCGGTCCGCCGTGAGCGAAGGTGCCGCGACGGCCTGAATGGCAACGCCCGCACGACGCGAGTCCTGCGGGCGTTGTCGTCGGCGGGCGGTGGCGGGATCAGGGCGCGTCGGTCGCGCCTTCCAGCGCGTCGACGAACTTCGTCATCAGACGCACCAGATCGTCGAGCTCTTCCTTGCTCCACTCGCCGAAGATCTGATGGCCCATGCGCTGGCGCGCATCGTCGATGCGATCGGTCATCGCCTGACCCTCGGCGGTGACGACGGCCTCGCGGACGCGGCTGTCCTGAGCGCTCTTCTGGCGGCTGACCAGGTTCAAGGACTCCAGCTTCGCCACTTGGCGGCTCACCGTCGTGTAGTCGCGTCCCACGCGATCAGACAGGTCCACCACGCCGATCGGTCCGAAACGCTCGATGCCCACGAGCAAGGGGAACAGCGCCCGGTCCAGCAGCACGCCCGCTTCCTCGATCAGGCGCTCGTCGTTGCGCGGGCGGTTCATCACGCTCGCGATGCGGATCAGCGCGCCGTGCAAGGCCTTCAGTTGGGTCGACATATGTGCGGATCTTGCACATTTTTTCGAGCCGGCATACCATCCCTTCAGTTATGTGCAAACTACACTCAATTGGAGCGACATGAACGAATCCTTCCTCCCGTGCGCCTTGCCTGCTACCACCCAGGTCCTCATCGTCGGCGCCGGCGCGGCGGGGTTGACGCTCGCCATCGACCTGGCCCGTCGGGGTGTCGATTTTCAACTGATCGAGCAAGCCGCCCGGCCATTCCACGGCTCGCGCGGCAAAGGCATCCAGCCACGCACGCAGGAGGTCCTGGAAGACCTCGGCCTGCTCGACCGGCTGGTAGCGACCGGCGCGCCGTATCCGCCACAGCGCCACCATGCGGCGGACGGCAGTTTCACCGAAACGAGCTTCGAGACCTCGCCGCCGACCTCGTCCGAGCCGCATCAGATGCCGCTCATGGTGCCGCAGTTCCTGACCGAGGCGGTGATGCGCGAGCGGCTGGCGGAACTCGGCCACGCGCCGCGCTACGGCTGCGCGCTGGTGGACTTCGAGCAGGATGAAGAGGGCGTCACCGCACGCGTGGCGGTCGGGACCCACGAGGCCGACGAGGCCGACGGGACCGACGGGATGGTGGGCGGGGCGGACATCCGCCATGAGCGGATTCGTGTGCGCTACCTCGTCGGCGCCGATGGCGGCCGCAGTGACGTGCGCAAGCAGTTGGGCATCGATTTCCCCGGCAAGACGCTCGGTGTGCGCGCGGTGGTGGCGGACGTGACCCTGAGCGGACTGTCGCGCGACGCCTGGCATCAGTTCAACGACGGATCGATGGCGCGGCAGCTCGCGCTCTGTCCGCTGGCGGGGACGGCCTTGTTCCAGCTGCAGGCGCCGGTCCCGCTGGAGGGCGAGGTCGACCTCGGCGTCGACGGGCTCAATGCGATGGTGAAGGATCGTTCGGGCCGCGACGACATCCGCATCGAGGCCGTGTCCTGGGCCTCCGCGTACAACATGAACGCGCGCCTGGCCGAGCGCTATCGGGTGGGGCGGGTGTTCCTCGTCGGCGACGCGGCGCACATCCATCCGCCGACGGGCGGTCAGGGCCTCAACACCAGCGTGCAGGATGCCTACAACCTCGGCTGGAAACTGGGCGCCGTGCTGCACGGCGCGCCGCAGGCGCTGCTGGAAACGTATGAGGAGGAGCGCAGGCCCGTGGCCGAGGGCATGCTCAAGCTCTCGACCCGGCTGCTCGACGCGGCCAAGCGCGGCGACAACCGCCGCGGTCGCGAGGTGCATCAACTCGACATCGGGTATCCGGAGTCCTCGCTCGCGCTGGAAGTGCCGGCCCGCGAGCGCGGCCCGCTGGCCGGCGACCGCGCGCCCGATGCGCGCCTGCGTGGCGCGGCGGGGCAGGGGACGCGGCTGTTCGAGCTGTTCCAGGGACCGCACTGGACGCTGCTGGCGTACCGCAGGTCGCGGACTTCATTGAACTCGCGCAGGGGCCTGCCCGCGCGAGCTGGTCTTCGTATCCACGCGATCGGCGAGACGGGCGAAGGCGGCGACTACGTGGACGAGCACGGCGACTTCCGCGACGCCTATGCGTTGCAGCCCGGCGACTGGGCGCTGGTGCGTCCTGACGGCTACATCGCCGCGATCGTGTCGTCGTCGAACCTCGAGGCGCTCGAACGCTTCCTGAGCGCCTGCGGCCTGCCGCGGCCCTGAGGCAGGCGAAAAAAGACCCGGGACTCAGCCCGGGTCTTGAAGTGCAGGAGCGTCAGGGCGCTCTCGAAGCGCGTTGAACGTGCGTTGACCGCACGTTGACCGCGCCTCGATCGGCGCTTGTCAGAGCTTGTAGTCCAGCGACACGCCGTAGTTGCGCGGCGCGCCGTAGATCGCGCCGTAGGCCAGCCCGCCGATGTACTTCTTGTCGAACAGGTTGTTGACGTTGGCGCGCAGCGTGGCCGACTTGGACAGCTCGTAGGACGCGAACGCGTTGGCCACGACATAGGCGCCTTGCTTGGCGCTGCCGATCTTGCTGACTTCCGACTGCCAGCGGCCGCCCAGGCCGACGCGCAGCGCCGGCAGCATCGGCACGCGGGTGTCGACGCGGAAGTTCAAGGTGTGGCGCGGCACCCATTCGTAGATGTCGTTGCCGTCCGGGCCGGTCAGCATCAGGCGGGTGTAGCCCGCGGTCAGCTTCGTGTCCTTGCCGATGCGGCCGGTGGCCTCGACTTCCCAGCCCTTGGACTTGACGTCCTTCGGCACGTACCAGTACTGGCCGCCCGAGGTCATTCCGCCGTAGGTCGCCAGGCCTTCCTGCTTCGACGTGAAGACGGCGGCGGTGGTCAGCAGCGCCTTGTTCAGCCACTCGGCCTTCACGCCCACTTCGCCGTTCACGCCCTTCATCGGCGCGAGGTAGGTGCCGTTGATGTCGTACTGGTCCTGGTTCTGGAAGATGTTGGAGTACGACGCGTAGGCCAGCACGTCGGACGTGATGTCGTAGGTCACGCCGAAGTAGGGGCTGGTCTTCTTCGTGTCCGGATAGTCCGTGCCCGTGGCCGGATTGCCGTAGACCGTCGAGCCGGCGCGTTCCAGCTTGACCGCGTTGACCCCGACGATGGCCTTGAGCGAATCGGTCACCGCGATGCGCGACGCCGCGTACAGGCGCGTCAGCGTCTGCTCGCCGCCTTCGCCGGCCGCGCGCGGACCCCATTGCGGCTGCGTGTAGGCGTCGCCGTCGTACGGGAAGGCCGGCAGCGGATCCAGCATGTGGTCCAGCACGGCGTAGGTGTCGGTCTTGGTTTCCTGGTGCGACCGGCTCAGGCCCACCAGCACCGAGTGCTCACGGCCGAACAGGTTGAACTTGCCGTTGACGTTGGCGTCCAGCACGTTGTTGTCCGAGCTGCCCAGGCTGCGGTACGGCCATCCGACCAGACCGGTGTTGTCCGGGTTCAGCACGCCGCTGTTGGAATAGGCGTACAGCAGGCGCGTCGCCTCGTTGCCATGGCGGTAGTTGTAGGTGACCTTGGCTTCCCAGTTCTTGCTCAACTGGTGGGTGTACTCGGCGAAGGCGTTGTAGGACTTGGTGTTCCAGTAGGTCCACTTCTGCGAGGTCGACGAGCCCACCGGGAAGTCGGCCTGCGTGCCGTCCGAGCGCAGCAGCGTCAGCGAGCCCCACATCGGCGAATCCTGCTTCGCGTCCACCGCGGTGATGCCCACGGTCAGCACGCCGTTCGTGCCGATCTGGCCGTCCACGACGCCGTAGACCGAGGTGCGCTTGTCCTTGAGGTCGCGCAGGTAGGAGTCCTTGTCCTCGGTCGCGACGACGAAGCGTCCGGCCCACGAGCCGTCCTCGGTCAGCACCTTGTTGTAGTCCAGCGCCGCGCGCTTCTTGCCGTAGGAGCCGAAGGAGACGTTGAACTCGCCGCTGTCCTCGTTCTTCGGACGCTTGCGGATGTAGTTGATCGTGCCCGACGAGTTGCCCACGCCGGTCAGCAGGCCGTTGGCGCCGCGGATCAGCTCGATGCGCTCGAACAGGAAGGTGTCCTCCCTGCCGACGACCGTGCCCCAGGAGTTGGTCATCCCCAGGCCGTCGACCTGGGTCAGCTGGATCTCGAAGCCGCGGGCGTTGAAGGTCGCGCGGTTGGTCTCGTACTGTTCGACGTTGATGCCGGTGGCCAGGGCCAGGGCCTCGTTGCTGCCGGTCAGGCCGAAGTTGGCCATGTCTTCCTGGTCGATCGAGCTGATCGTCTGCGGCGTGTCCTTCACGTCCATGGGCAGGCCGGTCGCGCCCTTGGAGACGCGGTTCGCGCGCTTGCCGGTCACGACGATCTTGTCGAGCGTGGCGTCCTGGGCGTAGGCCAGGTCGCCGATCGCGAGGGACGCCGCCAGGGCGCACGCGGTCATCAGGAATTGCTGCTTCATCGAGTAGTCCGGAAGAGGGAGGAGGTGACTTTCGGCCGGGACTTTAACGCAGGTGAGATTGATTCGCATTAAGTGAAATGGCAAAAACGAGTCATCTCGCGCAGCACGTGGTAGCGATACCACGGAGCGGTGGCGCCTCGAAGGACGGGCGGCGGGCGTCAGCCGGTCAGCGCACGGCCTGACGAAGGAATGCGTCGGATGGATGGACGAGATCTTCGATCGGAGCCAGGCATGAACGCGCGGTGGCAGGTCTTGCTGAAGAGCAAGTGGACGAAGTGGGCCGTCGGGGCGGACGTGCTCGTCAAGGTCGGGCTGCTGGTCGTGGCGGCGATGGGAATGCTGGGGCAGGGCGGATGAAACCTGTCGTCAAACGCCCCGTTGGGCCTGATCACCACTCGGCACGGCGGCGAAGGAGGACATGAAGACGCCGGAGGAATTCATCCCGACGACCGCGGGAATGGTGGCTGATTCGAGGCGCTCAGTGCAGGCTGCTCAATGCCACTGCCGCAGGGACGATGACGAGAATCAGGATCGCGTACAGGACAACGATCGGCGTCCGCTGGGAGATGGCGTAGGCCACATACGCCTCTCTGGGGTTGCGCCGTGCCGCCAGGGCCTGCAATGGCAAGGTCAACAGACCCAGCGCGCTCCCACCGCCAACGCTCAGGGCCAGTCCGCGCCAGTCGTTGTGCGCAAAGATGCCTGTCTGGTAGAGGCCGATGCCGACGAGGAGTCCGGAGAAGATGATCGCATTGCAGACCAAGATGGCGACGCGATTCTCTCGAACCAGCGTGGCCGCATTCTTTCCGTTGCTCACGGTCGGGACCCACCGCGCAACGGCGGCACAGAAAACCATTGCCGCAGCGCCACCCAGGACGCCGCTGATGACAGGTCTCAGCGTCTCGAATTCAAAGCTCATGCTGCGTGTTCCGCTCGCCTCATTGGTCCGAATTCTCGCCGTTGCTGAGGACCGGAAACCCTCTCGGCTGCCGGATCCTCAGCCTTGGCGTCTGCACCTCACCTGATCCGCCTCCGTGAAGCCGGAGCGGAGCCCGGGCGAAACCACCTATCCTCGCGCCAACTCCTGGAGGAATCGGTTTGTCCCGCTCCGCACGCCTGCTCGACCTGATCCAGACCTTGCGCCGCCACCGTCACCCCGTCACTGGCGAGGCGTTGGCGACCGCGCTGGACATCAGCCTGCGCACGCTCTACCGCGACATCGCGACGCTGCAATCGCAAGGCGCGCGCATCGACGGCGCGCCTGGCCTGGGGTATGTGCTGCGCGAAGGTTTCGTGCTGCCGCCGCTGATGTTCTCTGTCGACGAGGTCGAGGCGCTTGTGCTCGGTTCGCGCTGGGTCGCCGGTCGCAGCGACGCGCGATTGAGCATCGCGGCGCGTGACGCACTGGCCAAGATCGCGGCCGTGCTGCCGCCAGCCATGCGCCATGAACTGGACAACACGTCGCTGCTTCCGGGCCCCTCGGATCCACCGGACGTCGACCGAGACGTCCTGTCGCTGATGCGCCGGGCGATCCGCCACGAGCACAAGCTGCGCATCCACTATCGCGACCTCAAGGGCAAGGACAGCGAGCGCACCGTCTGGCCCTTTGCGCTGGGGTATTTCGATCGCGTCCAGGTGCTCGTGGCCTGGTGCGAACTGCGCGAGGAGATCCGCAGCTTCCGCACCGATCGCGTGACCGGTCCGGAACTGATCGAGGAGCGCTATCCCCAGCGCAAGGCCGCCTTGCTGAAGGCCTGGCGGGAACGCGAGGGCATCGCTGCTGCTGACGGAAATTGACAGACCTGGTTCCTAGCATCCGCTGCGTCAACCCAACCAGGAACCTGTCATGAGTCACCCCAACTTCATCCTCCTGTACGTCGCCAGCCCGGCCGAGAGCAGCGCGTTCTACAAGCGCCTGCTCGGCAAGCCGCCGGTCGAGAACTCGCCCACCTTCGCGATGTTCGCGCTGGACTCGGGCGTGATGCTGGGCCTGTGGGCCTCGGCGGGCGTCGCACCCGCCGCCACGCCGGCAGGCGGCAGCGAGCTGGCCTTCGCGGTCAAGGACGCCGCCGCCGTCGATGCGCGCTTCGAGGACTGGAAGACCTCCGGGTTGCCCATCCTGCAGACGCCGACCGCGATGGACTTCGGCTACACCTTCACGGCGACCGATCCTGACGGTCATCGCCTGCGGGTGTTCTCGCCGGCGGCGCGCGGGTAAATGCCTGGCCGCCGCTGAAGCGCGGCGGTCCGTTCACCCCTCCCGCCCGATGCTCATCGCCTTGTCCCCCATCCGATCCGCCTCCGCCTCCAGCCCGGTGTCGTCGTTGATGTCGACACCCTGCATCTGCATCGTCGGCTGCACGCGGCCCTCGCGCTGCTGCACCACGTGCCAGGCCTCATGCGGGAGGTGCTGCTCCTGACCCGGGCCGAGGTGGATGTCGTTCCCCTGCGCGTAGGCGAGCGCATTCAGCTGCGCCGGCTGCGACGAGTTGCGATGCACCCGCACGTCCGACAGGTCCGTGCCGGACAGCGATTCGATGCCGGACTTCAATCCATCGGGCATCCCCGTCCGGTTCTCCTGGCGCTGCACCGGCTCAGCCTTGGCCTGCGCCGTGCCGAGCTCCTCGTCATCGAGCATGCCGGTCTCCCGCTGAGCGACCTTGGCCTGCGCCGTGCCCAGCTCGTCCTCCTCCAGCCCGGTCTCGCGCTGCGCGACCGGCCCGAACGCCGCATCGATGCGCCGGCGCTGCGCCAGCTGCCGCGGCGATCCGTCCAGCATCGCGGACAGGTCGCCGCCCTCCAGCGCTCGCCGCTGCGCCGGCGAGGCCGCCGGCGCATGCTCGAACGCGCTGTTGTCGTTGGTCGAGTCCTTCATCGGAGGCTCCTCTCGTGGTCGATGTGCGCGTGTCTTTGCGCGTGTCTTTGCGCGTGACTTGCGCGTGGCTTGTGCGTGACTGGTGCGTGTCCTGCGTGTGTCTTCCGGGCGCTCAGGGGGCTTCGACCCTGGGCTTGAACGTGACGATCAACCCGCCCACGATCAGCACCAGGATGATCACCACCAGCAAGGTGTTCCCCGTCCTCAGCTGATTCAGCGACGGGTCGCAGGAGAAGATCGCGCTGGCCACCGCGAGCGTCACCAGCGCCCCCGCCCACAGCACCATCAGGATCACGTGACCCATCCGCCGCACGCGGCAGTTCCAGCCGTAGAGCAGCAGCGTCGTGCCCACGATCACCAGCAGCGCCTCGAGTCCCAGCCGCAGCGGCATGCGCATCGGGCAGACGATCTTGCAGAAGCGGGTGTCCTGGTCGAGGAAGGACCAGAAGCGCGTGTCCAGCAGCTCCACCACGGTCTTGCCGGCGCCGATGCTGGACACCGGCAGCGGCCAGAACGCCACGCCGCCGAAGGACCAGCCGATGTAGACCAGGTCGCGGTCCATGCTCTCGGCCCCCACGAAGTCGACGGGCTTGCCGCCCGGGTACACCAGCACCGGCATCACGCTGACGAGCAGCGCCATGCGGTCCGGCCCGCTGAGCTCGTCGGTGAAGTCGGTGCGGTTGCGAAGCTGCATCTTGTTCACGTCCGACCCCATGCCCAGCGGCGTCAGGATGCGCACCGTGATCGGGCTCTTGCCGACGTAGTCGGGCGTCGACTTGTAGGAAGCCGTCGCCGCGCCGCGCTCCTTGTATTCGCCGGGGGAGGCCTCCGCCCGGTTGCGCTCCGCCGTCTTCATGATGGCCAGCAGGTTCCTGAACCGGAATGCCGTCCCCTTCTCGCCGAGCAGGTGCTGCGGGATCACCAGGTTCAGTTGGAAGGCCCGCGGCGCCCGCTTCTGCATCTGGGTCACCAGCGACTGCACGTAGTCGATGAAGAAGCGCTCGAAGCGCGGGTCCTCCGCCTCCGCGTCCGTCGGCTCGAAGAACACCGTCAGCCCGTCGTAGACATGCGCCTCCTCGCGCCAGCCCGGCGGCAGCAGGGCCTCGAACCGGCCCTGCAGGTCGCTGTGCCGGATGTCCAGCATCGCGCCGATGGCCGCCGCGCTGTTGGCCAGCACGTCGTCGCGCGCCGGCTTGACCAGCCGCATCAGCACGTGGAAGTCGCGGCGGTACAGCACCAGGTCCAGGCCGACGTCGTGCTGGTTCACACGGCGCGCGAAGCCGCCCCCCGGGCTCTCGACACCGGGCGGCGCCTGATAGCTGCCGTCGTTGCGCAGGACCGCGCCCATGTACTGCATGCGCGTGAACTTGTCGAAGCGCACCGGGATGGCCGCATCGCTCGCGCCCTGCATCCAGAAGGGCAGGAAGGCGTACACGTCGGTCTCGATGGCCTGCAGGCTGCAGCCGCAATCCTCCGGGACGAGGTTCAGCGGCTTGACGCCCGTCATCGGATGCTCGACGCCGGCCGCGTCGGTGATCTCCTCGCGCAAGGTCGCCGGCATCAGCATGTCGAGGAAGGTGTCCACCGCCAGCCGTCCCGGCGGCAGCGTCGGCACTTGGCCGGGCTTCGCCGCCTTCTCCTCTTGCTTCTGCTGCTGTTTCTCCTTCTCCAGCTGCTGCTTGCGCTCCAGCTCCGCGGCGGCGATGCGGCCGTCGATCGCGTTGTCCTGGTCCGGCGCGCGCCCGCTCCCCGGTGACGGTCGCAGCGGCGGCGGCTCGCGGTCGCGTTCCGCCAGATCCTCCTTGCGCGGGCAGCGCTGGATCTGGTCCTTGTCGAGCTCGCGCGTGAGTTCGTTGACGTGGCGCAGGAAATACTCGCACTGCCGCGCCCGCAGCGAGTCCTGGAACACCGCGCGCGTCGGGTGTTCCACGTCCTTCAAGGGCATCAGCATCTCGCGCAACTGGTCGAGCGTGGGCCCCATCACCGGCGGCTTCACCGCGAGCGCCTTCGGGCCCGCCGGCTCGCCCTCAGCCGCGGCTTCGCCCGCGGCGGCCGCCGTCATCAGCGACTCGCCCGCCGAGGCCTCCGCGTTCTTGAAGATCTCGGCCAGCTTCGCCTCGGTGAGCACGTAGGTCATCGGCATCGGCGGATCGGCCGGCACGACGCGGTTGGTCTGGTCCTCGGTGATCGACGTCAGCGGATTGGGCGGGCGAGCCCGTGCCGTCGCGGGCGCGCGCGCCGGGACCGATGCCGGCGCCGCGGCCGGCCGTGCGACCGGCGCGGGCTTGGGATCGACGACGCGGATCTCGTACAGCGCCTGCTCGAGGTTCCTCGTCCGCGAGGCGTCGGTCGCGGTGAGCAGGAAACGGAACGTGCCGGTCTTCGTCGGCGTGCCGGCGAGCGCGCCGTCCTCCTCGACGAACATGCCCGGCGGCAACGCGCCGTCGATGGCGATGCGGTAGGGCGGCCTGCCGCCGCGCACGAGATCACGCGCCTTGTACGGGCGGTCGAGCCGGCCGGACGGCAGTGGAATCGTCTGGTAGACCAGCCACATCGGATCGCGACCCGCGGCAGAGGCCGCGGCCGAAGCGGCTGAAGCAGGCAGGGGAGCCGAGGCGATCGGCTGCTCGGGCCGAGGAGGCAACGGACGCGGCGTCGCGACGTAGGTCGTCGTGTCGGACGCCGAGGACGCCGGCGCTGCCGCCGGCGACTGCGCGCTCGCGTGCAGCACCAGCAGCGCCGCCGCGAGCAGCATGCCGCCGACGAACCAGCGCACGCGGGCGCAGTGACGGCAAGGCGACGACACGCGCCCGGTGTCGGGCGCGTCATCGGCCGATTCGTCGACGGACCACCGCCGACGCATCGATTGGAAGAAGGAGCGTGTTCCCATGGCGCCTACACCGTGCGTCCTTCCTTGCGCAGTTCCTTGGCGATGCCGCGGCGCAGGTCGGCGGCCAGGATGCGGTCGCGTCCCGCCTGCATCGCGTTGATCGCGCCGAAGCGCACCACGTTGGCGATCGCGCCGCCGGCCAGCTCATGCCGCTCGGCGAATTCCGCGAGGTCCACGTCCACGTCCAGCCGCCCCGTGTGCCGCACCATGCCTTCCCACAGCCGCAGGCGCTGCTCGGCGTCCGGCATGGGGAAATACACCGCCGACTGGAAGCGCCGCGCGAACGCGTCGTCGATGTTGCCCTTGAGGTTGCTCGCCAGGATCACCGTGCCGGGGAAGTCCTCGACGCGTTGCAGCAGGTAGGACACCTCCTGGTTGGCGTGCCGGTCGTTGCTGCTGGAGGTCGCGGTCCGCTTGCCGAAGAGCGCGTCCGCCTCGTCGAAGAACAGGATCCAGCGCCGGTGCTGCGCCTGGTCGAAGACCTGGGCGAGGTTCTTCTCCGTCTCGCCGATGTACTTGGAGACCACCATCGACAGGTCGATGCGGTAGACGTCCGCGCCGACCTTGTCGCCGATCAGCGTGGCGGTCAGCGTCTTGCCCGTGCCCGGCGGGCCGAAGAACAGGCAGCGGTATCCCGGCTTGAGCGCCTTGTCGAGCTGCCAGTCCCGCATCAGCGTGTCGCCGTGGCGGGCCCAGGTGATGATCGCCTCGACCTCGTCCATCACGTCGGGATCGAGCACGAGGTCGTTCCAGCCGAGCTTGGTCTCGATCAGCTTGGCCGGGAACTGCGTGCTGTAGTCGGGCTTGCGGGCCTCGCCGGTGCACAGCAGGTCCAGCGTGTCCGCGCCGGCCAGCAGCGCGGATCCGTACCAGGGCTCTCCCGGCGCCTCATGCGCGAGCCGCACCATGCCGAGCCGGCGCAGCGGCGCCGTCTCATCGAGCATCTGCCGCAGCGCGAAGCGGCGCGCCAGGTCCTCGCCCGCGATCAGGAAGGCCGCCGTCTCCACCGTCGGCAGGAAGCCGCCGTGGTGCCGGCCCTTCCAGCCGCCGAACTCGCAGAAGCCGCGATCCAGGTTGCGGTTGCTGACGAAGAGCAGGTCCATCAGCTGCGGCCGCAGGTGCGGCGCGAGCGCGAGCGCGAGCACCAGCCGCTCCGCCGGGCCGAGCTCGCCTTCGCGGATCAGCCGCGTGAGGTCGTTGTCCGGCTCGGCCGCCGGCGGCGGCAAGGCGGGCGGCGGGGGCAGCTCGCCGCGATCTGCGAACCGCGGCGATGCCGACCTCGGCGGCGCGACCACCTCTTCCTGCCCGAAGTGCCCGGCCAGGCGCAGCTGCAGCACGCGGTCCAGCCAGTGCAGCTCGGCCTCCAGTGCGCGCGCGTTGTTCGTCGCGCGCGGCGACGGGTCAGCGCCAGTCCACATGAATCACCCTTTCCATCCACGGGTGCCGCAAGGTCGCGTAGCCCCAGGGCAGTTGATCGATCAGCATGTCGAAGGGGCCCGGCTCGACCGACAGCTGCCACGCGTCGTCGCCGCGCTCCAGCTGGCCGGCGCGGCGCAGGAAGCTGCCGCGCAGGCCGTCGATCGACGTGGTGCCCAGGATCCGCCAGTGCTGGATCACGGCGCCGAGCAGGCCGTCGATCGCTTCGCGCTCGGCGTCGGAGAGCTCGATCAGGCGCGGCACCGTCGTGTCCAGCGGCACGCCGCACAGCAGCTTGTTGAGCACGAGCTCCGGCTCGGGCGCCGCGGCATGGCCGGTCGCCAGCGCCTGCAGCAGCAGCACGGCCCGCGCGGCGGCCTCCGGTCCGGTGAAGGCACGGTCGTCGGCGAGGCCGAGCATCGAGAACAGCCGCGGCAGGTAGGGCGACACCAGCACGAGCCCCGCGTTGCCGACGGCGATCTGCGCGCTTGACGCGTGGGCATCGGCATCAGCGCCGGCATGAGCGTCGACGTCGATCGACGAGCCGGGCGTCCTCGACGCATCGGAGTCTCCCTGTCCCCGCGTCGCGCGTGACGTGGCGGAGGACTTGCGCCACGGCAGGCGCAACACGGACAGCGCGGCCGACAGCACGGCCGTGGCGGCGCGCACCGCGCGGTCGAACCAGCGCGCGGGCGGCTCCGATCCGGGCGGGGCATGGCGCTCCAGGTCTTCGCGGACCTCGGTCTCATAGCGGGCCGGATCGAAGCTCGACGACGGATGGCGCACCGCGTGGCCGAGCGTCGCCTGCCAGAGCCGACGCCGACGTGCTTCGATCGTCGCGCCGTCGGTGGTCGATGGAGCAGGGTGCTTCGATGAAGGAGACCGGCCCGTCGCATGGGACCCCGACATCCCCGCCGCAACGTCGCTGAATCTATCGCCTGCCATGTCGCCTGCCATGTCGGCCGACACCTGGCCGGCCGCGACGGCGGCGATCCACGCGGCGACGGCTTCGGCGGCGGGCTCGGCCATCCACAGGCTGAGCAGGCGCGGCAGCAGCCGTTCGGGCAGGGCCTGCACCAGGCGTTCGCGCACGATCGCTGTCTCACCGACGCGCTGCAAGGTGGCGCGTAGCCAGTCGCGGTCTTCGCGCAGCAGCGGTGCCCACGCGTGCGCGACGCCGTGCAGCGGATCGCTGCCGCTCGAGAACGCCGCGCCCGCATCCAGCGCCGCGAGCAGCTGCGCGCGCAACAGCATCAACGCGGCGGGCCGCGGCGCCACCGCGTGGTCCATCGCCTGGCCCAGCACCGATTCCCACAGCGCCGCCTGCGTGCGCGGCGAGCGGCCGTTGCGGCGGGCCTGCGCGACGATGTCGAGCAGTCGCGCCGCAGCCGCCGGCTCGCCGGGCATGAAGGCGTGGACCAGCGTGCCCAGCAGGTCCTCGTCGAATTGCGCGGCCAGGCGCTGCAGCAGCGCCGCGCGGTCCGGCGTGGCGCGCAACGCGGCGACGAGCGCGCCCGCGTCCTCGCGCAGCGCGTCCCGGGCGAGGCTGACCGGATCGTCCCCGCGTCCCTGCCAGGGCAGCCGGCCATGACGCAGGAAATGCAGCAACGCGTCGCGTCGCGCCTGCGGCCGTGTGCTGACGCGCAGGCCGGTCGCGCGGCCGGATGCGCTGGTCGCGCCGGGGCCGCGCAGTTCCTGCAGCACGCGGCGCAGGCGCTCGCGCAGCAGGCGCGGCGCTTCGGTCTCCCACTCGGCGGCTGGCAGCTCGCCGAGGTCGATCTCCAGCTCGTCCAGCCGCCAGTGCTCCTCGGCCGGACAGCATTCGTCGAAGACTTCGTCGATCACGCGCAGCAACGGTCCCTGCACGCAGGTGACCAGGCGCGCCTCCGTCTCGCCCGGGCTCATGCCGAGGGTCTGGCCGACGCCCTGGCCGAGCCCCAGTCCGGTGCCGAAGTCCGCGTCGACCGTCATGCGCTCGACCAGATGCGGCAAGGCGCGTTCGGCGTCACGCATGGCCTTGCACGATCGGCCCGTGGCCGTCGTCCTCTCCGCGTGGGCCGCGGTCGGCGCCGCCGCCGTTGCCGGTCATCGCTGCGTCGTCGATCCCCAGGCGCTCGATCACGCGGCACGCGGTCTCGTCCGCCAGCGTCCGCGCGCGCTCGTCGTCGGGGGCGCCGGCCCACGCGAGTCGCGCCTCCAGCCAGGCCGCATAGGTGTCCTCGAATCGCTGCATCGGCTCGGCGTCCAGCCACACGCAGCGCAGCGTCAGGTGGGCGGGGCAGCTGATGCGCAGCGTCTCTTCCGCGAAGTGGCGGAAGGCCGGTTGCGACGTGCGATGCGTCCACCCCGGCAGCACCACCGTCACGCGCAGTTGATGGAAGTCCTTCGACAGCCCCAGGCGCGCATGCGAAAGCGCATCCTGGCGCCAGCGGCCGCAGCAGCACGTGCTCGACGACGTGCATGCCCTCGCTCTCCTGGTCCAGATGACGCAGGAACAGCCGCAGGCTGGCGGCGCCTCGGCGCGCGGCGGCGGCGTCGGGGAACTCGCCCAGCAGCCACCATTGCTGGTTCTCGTCGGGTCCGAGGATGAGGCGGCGCGCTTCGCCGCGGCCCGCGGCCGGCATCAGCCGGTAACGCGCGCTGTGCTGACCGGCGCGCAGCAGCCCCGCCGGAATCGGCAAGCGCAGCCAGGGCATGCGTTGCAGGTCCTCGCGCACCTGCGCGCGGTCGGACGGCTGCACGGCGTGGCCCGCGGACGGCGCCAGCCGCACGGCGTCGTCCTGGTCGTCGAGCAGCCAGGGCTGATGTCCGGCGCCCGGCCTGGCGACGAGGGTGAAGCGCTGCTCGCGCAGCGCGCGCGTCAGCGGTCGGTCGTGCCACTGCTTGAAGCCCAGCAGCAGGCTCGCGCGGCGCTGCAGCCCGCCGCAGTTGTCCGGCACGTCCCACGACGGCCGGGTGGGATCGAAGCCGCCCGCGCGGTCGCGCGTCAGCTGCACGATGTCGCGCAGCCAGGTGGCCTTGTTCTCCAGCAGCAGCGTCTCGGACTCCTCGGGGCTGAGGTGGCCGAGGAACTGCCGCATCGAGTTCTGCGTGTAGGTCTCGCCGTGCAGCGCCAGCAGGTGGTCGAGCGCGCGGTTCTTGCGCCGCGCCGAGCGGTCGAAGGGCCGGTACACCGCCTCGGCCACGGCCTGCGGCGCTTCCTTGTAGAGCTGGTCCAGCCCCGGCACGGCGTCGGCGCCGATCATCTGCGTCCACAGGCCCTGGCGCGCGCCCGGCGTGACGGAGAACAGCTCGCGCAGATGCTGCAGCTGGGCCAGGCCTTGCGCGATGGCCTGCTCCTGCATCACCAGGTAGGCCTTGAGCTGCCGGGCGCGCGCCTGCCGCTGCGGCGGCGCGGTGGACGGCACGCCGTAGCGCCCCAGGCCGTAGATCGCGGGCAGGTGGTCCTGCACCGAGACGTAGGTGTCGAGCCGGCGGTGCACGCCGCGCGGCAGCAGCTCGGCGGCACGCGCGGCCTGCTCGGTACGTCCGCGCGCCTGATGGGAGCGGCCGGCCGAGCGCAGGTCCTCCAGCCGCCGGCGCAGGTCGTTCCAGGCCACCGGCACCACGTTGCCGCGCCGGCGCACGCTGATCGTCGGCGGCACGTCGCGGTCGGGCAGGCGCAGCGACAGCGCCCAGTCCCGGCCGCGCCATTCGACCGAGCCGGCGTTCGTCTCACGGCCCTCGGCGCGCAGGGCGACCACGCGCGCGTCGACGACGCCCGGCACCGACAGCACCACCGTCGTCAGGTCCGAGAGGAACAGCCAGTCGACCGCGTAGCCCGCCTCCGGTGCCGGCGCGTCCTCGATGAAACCGTTGCGCAGCTCGGGCCCGGTGTAGATGCGCTCCAGCGACTGGCCTTCGCGCAGCAGCTCGTCCAGCGTGCGCGAGACCGCCGCGCGCGCGATGTGCCGCGCGCAGCGGTCGTAGACCTCGGCCAGGATGTCGACGCCGTCGCGTGGGCCGGCGATGTCGATGTCGGCATGCAGGTCGCAGGGCACGTCGCGCATGCGGACGATGTCGGGATGCAGGTCCTCGCCGAGGTTGCGGCGCTCGAAGTAGGCCGCGCGCGCCGCGGCGATGCGCTCGGCGGCGACTTCGTCCGACAGGACGGCGCGGCCGGACGATCCGGACGCGGAGCCGTTGGCCGAGCCGCTGGCCGAGCTGCTTCCGGAGCCCTTCGTCGACCCGTTCCCCCGGCCGTTCGTGGCAGCGCCCGTGTCGCGCGTCAGCTGCAGCTGCAGCCGGTACAGGCCGGTGCCAGGCTCGGCCAGCAGCGTGGCGTCGTCGAGTCCGGGCGCCGCGTCGAGCAGATGACGCCGATAGTCCGCCGGCGTGGTCGGCCGGCAGGGGAAGACCTCCGCCGGCGGATGCAGCGACAGGGCTTCGTAGTCGATGGTGCCGTCGGGTCCGGTCAGATGGTCCGCCACCGGGAAGCCGGCGCGGTAGACGACATCGGTGAGGCCGAAGCACAGCTGCTCCAGCATCGTGATGCCGGGGTCGTGCAGGTTGTGGTCGGTCCATACGCCGCCGCTGAGCTGCTGCAGCAGGGCGATGCCGCGCGCGCGCAGCCCGTCGAAGCCGACGTCGCGCTCCTCGTCGGTCGTCGGCGTCAGCTTGACCGGCGTCGTCGGCATGACCGGAGGCGCGGACGGCCCCGGCAGATCGGACGGGAACGCCGAGGGATGCGACGTCGCGCCGCCCGCGCTCATGTCGAGCCTCCCGTCATCTCGGGGTCGAACCACAGCTGCGACACGGAGGCCTGGATCACCTTGCCCTCGCCGTAGTCGCACTGCGTGCGGATCTGCAGCCGGTAGCTCGCGCGCCGGCCGTGGCCGCCCGCCCAGCGCAGCTGGATGCGGTCGCAGCGGCGGCCGTACCAGGCGTGCTGGCTGCGGATGCGCTTGCGCGGCGACAGGAACTCCAGCCAGCCCGGCAGCGGGTTGTAGGTGTTCATCGCGATCGCATGCAGCATCGCGAAGCGCCCGCCGTCCTTCTGCCCGACGCCGGCCATCACCTCGAACGCCTGGCAGCCGCTCAGCGCGCCGGTCAGGTCGTGCCACTCGCCGTCGGCCTTGAGCGGCTGGCCGGCCTCGTCCTCGCGGCGCAGGTCGCCGAGCCGGCCCGACGACGCGACCACGCCCGCCACCTCCAGCGCCTGTCGCGGCTTCGCCGTGCCGATGCCGACGCGGCCCTCGGTGTCCAGCGCCAGCACCGGGTCCCGCGTGCCGGCGGCGCGCGCGTCGCCGTGGTGGAACAGCAGCTGGTCGCGGTCGCCGCCGTAGGCCATCGACCAGATCGCCTCGCGGCCGCTCTGCTCGCGGTAGAAGCTGATCAGCGCATCGTGGCTGACCGGCGTGGAGACCTCGAAGCCGTTCTCCGGCGTCTTGCGGAAGCCCTCGTCGCTCATGTTGAGCATCGAGTCGATCAGGTCGCCGAAGTGGTCGCTGGTGGGCAGCCGACCTTCCTGGAAGAACTGCTTGAGCGTGTCGCGGTTGCGGGTCGTCATGGCGCACCCCTGCCGATCACGACGGCGGGCCCGGCGTCCTGCCGCTCCGGTCCACCGATGATGAAGGTGCTGCCGACCGCCAGCCGGTCCACGCCGGTGGCGCGCGGCGACACCGTCTCCGGAAAGCGGTCGACCGCGGTGAGGATGTGCTGCGGCATCGGCAGTGCGATGCTCCACGGCAGCCGCGCGCGCGCATGGGCCGCGCCGGTGGCCGGCGGCGCGCTGTTTCGGCCGCTGCCGCTGCTGCCGCCGCCGCTATGGCCGTTCCTGACGTCCTGGCCGTCCTGGCCGTTCTGGGCGCTTCTGCTCTCCCTGCCGTCCTTGCCCGGCCGACCCGGCGGCGGGACGTCCAGCGGCCCGCGGGCGGTGTCGGACAGCGTGTAGACGTCGCGGTCGTCGCAGGCCACGGTGATCAGCGACAGCTGCGTCACGAAGCTCACGCCCTCCAGCGCGCGCAGCCGGGCCTCGAGGTCCTCGCTGCGCACCAGCCAGTCGAAACGCGCGCCGTAGCCGTCGTCGAACCACGGCGACAGGTAGTGGACGATGGCCTCGTTGACGCGGCGCAGCGTCGCGCCTTCGTGCGCGCCGCGCGTCAGGCCGAGCGTCGCGCGCAGCTGCAGCCGGTCGTAGGCGGGATTGCGCACCTGGAAGCGCGCGAAGGGCGAGCCGATCTCCGTCAACGCGGCGGTCATGCGGGCCAGCTCGACCGCGTTGAAGCGCGGCGCCGCGCAGGCCAGCGCGGGCAGGTTGCGCGGCAGCGTCGGGATCACCACGGCCGTCACGCCGCCGCTGCCGTCCTGCGCGGGCAGGCAGCGCGCCTTCATCACATCGGGGAAGCGCGAGAGCAGCAGCCGCTCGACGTCCCAGCCCAGCGACGCGCGGCCTTTGTGCTGCAGTCGCTCGCCGGCGCGCGTGATCATGGCGCGTTCGTCCTCCTCGCGCTGCAGACTGAAGGAGCGTCCGACCTGCGTCACCGAGGCCAGCCCCGGCAGCGTCGCCGACGGCCGCACGATGGCGCCGTCCACCAGCGGCACCGGCGGGGGCGGGCGGCGCGCTGCCGGTGCGCGGCGGCGCAGCGCCCGTCATCCCCGTATCGCCCGGCATCTGCCGCCGCAGCCGCACGCCCTGCGTGCGCACGGACACCAGACCGGCGAAGGAATCGAACTCCGCGGCCGCCGACAGCCGCAGCCAGTACAGCCCGGCCGGCATCACGGTGTGGTCGGTGCTCATGTCGCGCGGCAGGTCCAGCGTCACGATGCCGGAGGTCAGGCAGCCGTGCGTCGTGTCGCCGAGCACGCGCGACGCGGCCAGCGTCCGCCACTCGTCGTTGGCCAGCGTGGCCCATTGCACGGCGCGCGGCCGCGACCCGTTCAGCAGGCTGCGCGCCGACGACTCGCGCAGCTGGAACAGCAGCGTCAGCACGCCGCCGGGATCGCAGGAGGACAGGCCGATGTAGAGGTTGCCGTCGACGCCCAGGCGCGGCAGCAGGTCGTGACCACCGCCCGACATCGCCGAATACAGCGTCTGCAGGCCGAAGGGGTGGAGGTGGAACAGCCGCTCGCCGTCGACGCCCTCGGGCGGATCGTCGTCGCGGTCGAGCGCGATGACGCTGGCGGCCTCGTAGTTCAGCGAGATGCGCTCGATCACCGGCGTGTACGGCGGATTCGGCAGCGGGCTCGGGCGCTTGGTGCGCGCGTTGGCGGCCACCGTCGCGGCCAGCTCGACCGGATAGGCCGCATGGCCGAAGGCCGAGCGCGGGCCGCTGAGCTGCAGCCGGCACAGGCCGTTGCGCGGCATCGGCATCGTGGACCAGTCCTCGTCGGTGGCGCGGCTGAGCTTGCGCACCGAGCCGGGATCGATCTCGATGTGCTGCGTCGCGATCAGCTCGCCGGCCGCGTTGGCGCCGGCGAACAGCGGCTGGTGGGCCGAGCGGTTCGCGCAGGCCTGCCATTGGCTGTCGCGCAGCCAGGCGATCTCGGTGCTGAACTGGCCTTGGCGCAGCTCCTTGCCGGCGGTGCCGCCGTAGCCGGCGTAATGCGTGTCGAAGCCGCCGGGCTCGAGCGGCAGGCCGCCCCATTCGATGTCCAGCGAGAGCCGGTCCAGGGTCTTGCGCGCCGCCTCGGGCGAGCCCACGACCAGGTAGGAGGACAGGCCCGGCAGCGGACCGAAGGGCGCGAAGGCCTTGGTCGGATCGAGTGGGCCGAGGTTGTTGGCCAGCCGCACCTCGCGCACGCCGCGCACGCACACGCGCAGGTCGACCTCCGCCAACGGCAGCCGCGCGAGCAGCGAGTACGGATAAAGCCGCCCCTGCGTCGCGACCTCCAGTTGCAGCACCGGCAGCCGCGTCGGCCATTCCGCGCCATGCACGGCGGGATCGCAGCCGGTGATGGCCGGCGCGTCCGCGCGCAGCCGGATCAGCAGCGACAGACCGGCACCGGCGGCGCGGTCGAGGCGGCTCTCGACGGTCCACCAGCCGGCCGCCGTGCTCAGGCTCAGGCGGAACGCGCCCTGCAGCAGCCGGTCGAAGATCAGCGCGCGGTTGGGCGCGCCGGAGCCATCGAACATCGCGGGCAGGCCTTCGCCGAGCAGGCGGTGCGCGGCGTTGCGCATGGAGACCCAGTCGGTGTCGGCGCAGGTCCTGGTTGACCTCCGCGGTGGTGCCAGGTCTTGCGTCGCCGCCGGCCAGCAGCCATTGCGGCACCAGGTCCCCGAAGGCATCGCGGAAGGCGTCCGCGGTCTTGGCGCGCAGCACCGCGTCGCGCAGGCCGCGCAGGTCCGGCGCGGCGCCGGACGAGGTCTGACGCAGGATCACGCGGATCTCGCGCTCGCCTTCGCGCAACAGGAGCAGCGGCGACGCAATGGCCAGGCCGATGCGCGCATCTTCGGCCCCCGCGCCGCCGGCCGCGCCGAACAGCGGCCAGACGGTGCGGCCGTCCGCCACCGGCTGCGCGACCTTGGCGCGGGTGACGTAGTCGAGGTCGCGCTCGGGCGCGATCAGCCGGTCCCGTTCCAGCCGCAGCGTGCGCAGCGTCTCCACGCGCGCATCGGTGACGGTCAAGGGACCCTCGCTGACGAAACGTACCGGCCGGCCCGCCGCGTCCTTGCCCGCGTCGAAGGCGGTGCCCGCCGGCACGTGCACGTCGCCGGGCGCGCGCAGGTCGCGCTGGCAGGCCAGGTAGACGGTGTCGGCGCGCGACGGCGCGAGGTCGAAGCCCAGGCAGTCGCGGTAGTAGAACGCGGTGTGCCGGGCGGGGAAGCGGTTGACCTCGCGCTGCGCCGTCTCGCAGACCTTCAGGAAGGCGACCAGCAGCGCCGCCGCGGGCTCGTGGTTGGCCGTGGCGATGCTGTCGGGCAGCAGCTCGCGCGCCAGCCGGCGCACGTCGTCCACCGCGCTGAGGAAGGCGAAGAAGCGTTCGCGCAGCCGCTCGCGGTCCTCGCGCTCCGCGTCCGGATCGACGGCCGGCTCCTCGCTGATCTGGCGGTGCCACATGCGCGAGAGCTCGCGCTCCACCGGTCCCGGCGGACGCGGCGCGGCCGGCGCGTCCTGCTTGTCCTCGCGCTGGAGGAAGCGCCGCTCGACCCAGCGCAGGTCGGCCGCCAGCTGCTGGTCGACCAGCAGGTGGATGCGCTCGCGCAGCACGCGCGGCGCGGTGTCGTGGATGCCGGCCAGCGCGCGCCACCACAGGTCCAGCCAGCCCGCCAGCGTCAACACCTGGCGCGCCAGGTGCGGCAGCGGCGCCGAGTCCACCTCGCGTCCGAAGCGCTGCTGCAGCGGCCACGGATCGACCGCAGCGATGCGCGCCATCACCAGCGTCGGATCGGTGGCGAAGAGCGAGCTCCAGTCGCCCGCGTCGTGGTCGTCCAGGTCGATGAAGCGCAGATGGCGCGCCAGCTGCGCCGTCATCTCCACGCGCTGCTCGAAGTCCAGGTCGTCCGGGCGGAAGTAGCCCGGCGCCAGGGCCATCGGGAAGCGCTCGCGCTGTTCGGTGCCGGTGCTCATGCGGCGATCCTCCCTGGCGCGTCGCGCCCCGGGTCCTCGGTCCCCAGCACCTCGCCTTCGCGCAGGTAGAGCGGGAACACGAAGTTGTAGCGGCTGTTGCTGCTGCGCAGCGTGTAGTCGAGCTGGATGCGCAGCACCCCGTCGTACAGCCCGGAGGTGTCGATGTCGATCGCGTTGAGCGCGATGCGCGCCTCGAAGAACAGGATGGCCTGCTGGATGAGGCTGCGGATCTCCGTCAGCGTGCTGTCGTTCATCGTCTCGAAGACCATGCGCCGCAGGCCGCAGCCGTAGGTCGGGTGCATCACGCGTTCGCCCGGCGCGGTGGTCAGCAGGATGCGCAGGCTCTCCTCGACGTCGGTCACGCCGGACACCATCACGCCGCCGCGCGTGCGCCGGTCGAAGGCCGGCGGGAAGGCCCAGCCGGTGCCGAGGAAGTCGTGTTCGCCGTCCATGTGCAGGTGTCCGTGAGCGGGTCCGTGGAGGAGTCGGAGGGAAGTCGGAGGGGCGTCCGGGCGGCCGCGTCATCCGCCGATCAGCACGGTCGGCAGGCCGATCGCGATGTTGCCGCCGTGCGCGGTGGGGTCGCCGACGCGCGCCGCCGGCTTGTTGCCGATCAGCACCGTGGTGGAGCCCATCACGATCGCGTCCGGCGGACCGACGCAGGTCGCGTTGTCGCCCAGCACGGCGGCGGGCAGCGAGCCGATGAGCACCGTCGGCACGCCGGGCCCGATGACCGGGCCGCCCACATGCGGGATCGGCGGCAGGCCGGGCGTGACCATGGGGCAGACATGCAGGTCGGTGAGTCGGGCGGCGGGCGGCATGGCGTGTCCTTCCTCAATTGATCATGACCATCGCGCCCTTGACCACGGTCTGACCCGAGGCCGAGAGTTCCGCGGAGGCGTTGCCCTTGGCGGAGAAGGCGATCTGCGCCTCGTTGTTCACGTTCATGCCGGCGGTCTTCACGTCGGCCTTGGACGTGATCGATACCGCGCCGACGGCGTCCAGCTTGATCTGGCCCTTGGCGGTGACGGTGATGTCCTTGGGGCTGTCCAGCGCGATGCCGGAGGGACCGAGCTCGACCGTGTTGCCGTTCTGGTCCGCGAGCAGGATGGACTTGTCCTTGTCGCTCAGCACGATGCGGTTGTTGCCCGGCGTGGTGACGGTGATGACCTTGTCCTTCTCGTCGAACTCGAGCTTGTGCTTGCAGCGCGTGACGAAGGCCTTGGTGTCGTTGGGCGCGGCCAACGCATAGGGCGGCGTGCGGCTGCTGCTGTAGAGGCTGCCCAGGATGACCGGGTGCGAGGGGTCGCCGGCGAAGTAGCCCAGCACGACCTCGTCGCCGACCTCCGGCAGGAAGAACGCGCCGAAGCCGCTGCTCGCATGCGACTGCAGCAGCCGTGCCCAGACGCCTTCGGTCTCGGCCTGCAGCACGGGGACCTTGACCTGGATGCGCTGCTCGCCGGCCGGGTCGGCGTCGAGCTTCATCACCACGCCGACCTGCAGGCCCGGCACGGGCGGCAGCAGGCCGGCCGCCGGCAGCGCCGGCACGTCGGGCCGCGCGCTGAACCAGTCGGGATCGAGGCCGAAGTCCGCCTCGGTCGTCCACGCGCCGTCCTCGATGTGGTGGCGCAGCCCGGTGATGAAGACCGTGCCGCTGAAGCGCTTGCCCACGCCCTGCAGATCGATGAGTCCGCCGACCTTGGCCTTGGCGCTGCCCTGGAAGCTCAGGTGGCCGCGCAGGCGCGCCAGGCCCGACTTGAGCTGCTGCGCCTTGGCCCACTGCGTCAGCATGTCGCGCGACTGCGGCGCGCCGGCCTGCAGCCGGAAGCTCGCCAGGCCGATGACCTCCGACAGCGTGCTGGTGTCGAGGTCGCCCTGCACCGGCAGCGTCGCGGGATCGGCGGCGGTGCCTTCCAGCGCGGCCTGCGCCTTGGGGTCCCAGGACACCGCCATCGCGCTGCCGTACTGGTGCCTCGCGTCGACGTCGCCCTCGAACGAGATCAGGTCGACGCCGTAGGTGACTGACAGCGCCGCTTCGCCGCCGGCCTTGGGCGCGGCGACGGCCAGCGCGCCGTCGTTGACGAGGACCAGCATGCCGTTGGCGTCGGCCCGCGTCAGCAGGAAGTCCCAGTCGCTGCAGAAGTGCTGCACCAGCTCGGGATGCGTGATCGTGGTCGCCTCGACGTCCGCGGACAGGCCGTGCGCGCCGGCCAGCGTGCTCATGATGTCGCTGTCGAGCTGGTCGATGTAGTTCACATTGCGCCGGCCCACCGTCATCTTCACCGCCTTGTCGCGGCAGTCGACGACCAGGCGCGCGTCGTTGTCGCCCTCGACCCGCAGGCCGTGGCGCACGACCAGGCCTTCGAAGATCGTCTCCTCCTGCTGGCCGTAGCCGGCCTGCACGGTGAGCGCGGCGCCGGGCTTGAAGTGGGCCGCGTCGCTGAGCGGGAACTCGCGGTCCGGCATGTCGCCGTCGTTGAAGACGAGCCGGGCGCTGGGCACGGTGTTGGCGGCGCGGCGCACGGTCACCGACATGAGGTCGGCGCTTTCGGGCAGGCGCTCGCCGTCGACGAGCACGCTGAGCGTGACGACGCCGACGGTGTCCTGGAGCGGGGAGACGCCGGGCATGTCACTTCCCCACCGGTGGGAACTTCAGCACCGTCCCGGGCGGGATGGCGCGGAAGTCGTTCAGGCCGTTGTAGCGGGCGACCTTCATGAAGGCGGAGGAGTCGCCGTAGATCTTCTCGCAGAGCGCGCCCAGCGAATCGCCTTGCTTCATCTTCACCGTCTGCGTCAGGTCGGAGGTGCTGGCGCGGCTGGTGACGCGGCGCTCCTCCTCCTTGCTCATCGCGCCGACGAAGGCCAGGTCCACCTTCGCGCGCAGCGGATCGCCGCCCGGCTTGAACAGCGTGTACTGCGCCTTCAGCGACTCCAGCCGGCCGAAGAAGATCAGCGTGCCCCACAGCACGCGGACGTAGGGCGGCTCGGTGCGCAGGTCGATGTACTCGTACACGACCTTGTTGAGCTGGGCGAGCTGGCCCTTCACGTCCGTCGGCTGGCCCGGCACGGGCGGGACCACGCCGGTGCTGTCCAGCACGATGGAGAAGTTGACCCGCTCGTCGTCGATGGCGCTGAACTTCGGCTCCACGCCCGGCGAACCCTGCGACTTGGTCTTGTCGTAGCGGATGCCGAAGCTGTGGCTGAACTCGGACGGGTTGATCTGCGCCTGGAAGGTGACGTCCTTGTCCAGCTCGACCGTGCCGGTCTTGCTGAGGTTGTAGCGCGTCAGCAGCAGCCGGGTCAGCTGCGGCGAGGCGGACATCGACGATGACGACGTCGATGAGGACGACGACGAAGCCGAGGACGACGAAGCGGTGGCGGGCGCCGGCATCTCAACGCTCCCGTTGCGCGCGCAGCCGGTCGGCCAGCCAGGCGCGGCATTCGGCGAGCAGCTGCTCGCGCAGCCGCTGCAGGTCCCGCTGGGCGATCGCGGGCGCGGGCGGCGCCGGTGCGGGCGTCACCTGCGAGCGGATCAGCAGTTGTCTGACTTCGATGCTCATGGTCTTTCTCGATCGGGGGTCAGGTCTTGATCCCGGGGCGGTCGTGGTCGTCCTGCCGTGCCGTCACACCAGGCGGCTCGATCCGGCGTAGGCCAGCTCGACGCGTTCGATGGCGACCTCGTTGCGGGTGGACTGGAAGGCCTCGACCGACCACTTCACCGGATACGCGTTCCGCACCGACCACACCCGCAGCGGCCCGCCGTCCTGGTCGAGCAGGAAGACGTGCAGCAGCTGCGGCACGATGGGCTGCGCGAAGCCGCCTTCCAGCACCTCCTGGCACCACTGCAGCAGGCCCGACTCCATCGTCGCGACGCCGCGCGAGAGCACCAGCTTCGGATGCTTGGCCGGCTTGGGCAGCTGGTGGACGAAGGTGTTCTGTCCGCCTTCGACCACCGTCTCCGTGTCCAGCTCTGGCCCCAGGCCGGTGACCTCGCGGAAGGCGTTGTCGCTGTTCCTGCCGGCCGACCCGAAGGTCACCGCGAAGCGGAAGGCCGGCGGCGGGTAGAGCATCTCCGCCCGCAGCGCGGCCGAGGCCGACGCGGTGCCCGGACCCGCCGCGCCGGCCGCCGCGGACGGCCGCTTCGCCGCCGCCGGCGTCGGGCTCACCCGCGCCGACGGACGGGCCGCGGGCGGCAGCGGCGGCGCGGGCGGGACCGGTGGCATCAGGCGTTGGCGATGACGAGGCCTTCGTGCGCGATCACGATGGTCTCGATCGCCACCTCGTTGCCGGTGGACTTCAAGTCGGTGCTGGTGATCTTGGTCGGCCAGGCGTTGGCCAGCGTCCAGACCATCGTGGGCTTGCCGGCCTCGTCCAGGAGACTGATGGTCACCGGCTTGCGCTTGATGGTGTTCATCTTGATCTCGTTGAACCAGTCCCAGAACTTGTTGTCGCCCTTGAAGACGCCTTTCTTCATCGTGACGTCGCTGTACTTCTTCATGCCCGGCATCTTGAGCACCGAGAACGCGGGGCTGTCCCCGTGCCGGTACTCGATGGGCTGGGCTTCCACGTCCAGGCCGGAGACCTCCTGGAAGGACATCACCGCCGAGTCCCACTTCACTTCGAAACGGAACTTGGGGAGGGGCCACACCGTGCCCGATTGCGCTGATCCGTCGTCTGCCATTGCCTGCCTCCACGAGGGTTATGAGGTCGAAAATTCGAAGGTGCGCGCGATACGGCACCGCGATATGGCGCCGCGATACCGCGCCGAGATCCGGGGACGCCCGCGATGCCGATGGCATCGGGGACGCGCCGCATCACGACTTCTGCATCTGCTGCTGGAAGGTGATCTCGATGAACTCGGCCGGGCGGCTGATGGCGACCAGGACGGTCACGCGCAGGATGCCCTCGAGGATGTCCTCGGCGGTCATCGTCTCGCCCAGGCCGACGTGGACGCTGAAGGCGTCGTCGGGGACCGCGCCGGCCAGTCCGCCGCGCTTCCAGATCCCGGTGAGGAAGCTCGAGATCATGCTCTTGATGGTCACCCAGGTATTGGCCACGTTGGGCTCGAACACCATCGCCTTGGACGCCAGCCGGCAGGACTCCTCCAGCATGATCATCGTGCGGCGCACGTTGATGTAGCGCCAGTCCAGGCTGTTGCCGTCCAGCGTGCGGGCGCCCCAGACGAGCACGCCCTCGCCGATGAAGGACCGGATCGCGTTGATCGACTTGCCCTGCGTCGTGACGTCGAGGTCTTCCTGGTCCTCGTGCGAGATGGTCACCTCGGGCGACACCACGCCGTTGAGGCTGACGTTGGCGGGCGCCTTCCAGACGCCGCGGCTGTTGTCGACCATCGTGTACACGCCGGCCATCGCGGCCGAGGGCGGCAGCAGGTTGAGCCGGTTGCGCGCCTCGGTCATCACGGTGTTGTAGAGCGGGCTCATCGAGACCAGGCTCTTGTGCAGCAGCGACTTGTGCGTCTCCACCGCGACGGCGAGCGCGGCGGGCGTCAGCGCCTTCTGCTTCTCGAGGTCGGACTTGGTGGAGGTGTTGACCAGGTCGGTGACGTACTTGGTCCAGTCCTCGTCGGTCTTGAGGATGTCGGCCACGGCCTGCGTCTGCTGCGCGGCGCGGGGGGGCATCGCGGGGTCGACGGCGTCGGGCAGCGACAGCTCCTTGCGCAGCAGCTGGGCCAGCAGCGCCGGGTTGGCGATGCGGGTGTAGTCCAGGTCCTTGTCCTGCACGACGGTGGTGTTGACCCACGGGTAGTAGGCCGCGGCGAAGTCCAGGAAGTTGACGCCCAGGTCGTTGCGGAAGCCCTCGATCGGATCGCCGCCCGGGTCCTTGCGGTCCAGGTAGCCGTTCCAGACGTCGAGGATAGCGATGCGGTTGCGCATGCGGCCGCCGCAGTGCTGCAGCATGGCCTGCTGGACCGCGACGCAGTCGGCGCGCTTGAGCAGCACCGCGTCGGGGATGACCAGCATGGTCGGTTCCTGCTCCTTGATCAGCGTGTCGATGCCGTCGGTGAGCGCCTGCGCCTCGACCAGGCCGCCGTAGTTGCCCACGGAGACGATGTAGCAGGGACCGCCGCCGTTCTGGAAGAAGTGCACCATGCCGTGGTACAGCAGGAAGCGGCCGCCTTCGGCGCCGTCGGCCTGGGTCAGGGCGTAGTCCTTGTCGTCGCCGCGGAAGTCGGAGCGCGTGTTGGGCGGCGCCTCGGCGATGGTCAGGTGGGGGTCGGGGCCGTGGCCGAAGTAGGTGTGGTACTCCGCCATCGAGCTGATGCGCCAGGGCTTGTTCAGCAGCGACTTGCCGCCGTTCTCGGCCCGGCGGGTGTAGCCGACGAAGGCGGGCACCGCGGTGGCCACCTCGACGACCGAATTGGGAAAAGCATTCTTCTCGACGATATAGACACCGGGTGTCTTCATAGCCATGGCGGCCTCCTCTGCGGGTTAGCGATGCACGTGGATCTCGGAGACGATCGCCGGTTGGCCGTCGATCATTTCGCGGGCGAGCAGTTGCGCCGCTGCCGTGGGCAGGCGGCGGATCAGCACCTTGTCGTTGCCTGCGCCCGCCTCGATGCGGCTGCGCAGCTGGAATCGGCGCGGCGAGCGCTGCGCCAGCGGCACGCGGCCGCGGGACCGGATCGCCAGCATCGGCGTGCCGTCGTCCAGGCGCTCCAGCGCGGGCGCGGTGAAATCGGTCTCGCCGGCCAGGTCGACGACGGCGAGCGCGGGCTCGGTCCAGTCGCCGAGCAGGCAGTACTTCCAGACCGTGGCGCGCGGCGCCAGCGGCCAGCGGTGGCGCACGGGCCAGGCCGCGGGATCGCGCGAGGGACCTTGCGCCGGCAGATGCGCCAGCGGCAGGTGCAGCAGCGCGAAGGGCGGCAGGCGACGGTCGCGCTGAGTCAGCAGCGGCTGGCATTCGGGCGCGTCGATCGCTCTTGGCGATGCATCGAGGACGACCGAGGGATCGTCGTCCGATCGGCCCGGCTCGACCCACAGCAGCTCGCGTGGCCGGTCGGCGGCGTCCTCGGTGCCGCAGGCGAAGTCGTCGTCGGTGGCGAACACGCACCAGCTCAACGCGGCGTCCTCGGCATCGGCGCGCAGATGCTCGACCGCTTCGGCCGGGCCGTCGATGCGGAGCGATCCGCCGTCGGCCCGCACCAGCGCGTCGGCGCGGCGCAGCCGCTCGGCGGTCGATCCGGCGGGGACGAAGCGCAGACCGCGGCAACGGCCGTCGGCGTAGTAGCCGTGGTCGACGTCCACCTGCAGCAACGGGAAGTAGGGGCCCCTGTGACTCATGCCGTGCTCCCGCCCGTTCAGCCGTGGACACCGACCGCCGGCGTGCGCACCGGCGGCAGTTGCGCGTCGGGCTTGCGGGCGTCGATGGTGAGGAGCCGCACGCGGTAGAGCACCGACGGCACGTAGCGGCCGCCCAGCACGCCCCACAGCGTGGACAGGTCGTGCAGGGTGAGCGGCTCGATGTTCAGCGTGAGCTTGTCGATGCGCGGGTCCAGGCCGGGCGAGTTCTGCGGATCGAGCACTGGCGTGGCCTGGAAGCAGGCGATGGTGCTGGCGACCAGTTTGAGCGCCTCCGGATAGGTGCTGCCGCCGTAGTTGGCCGCGAACATCACCAGCAGGTTCAACTGGACCGGCGGGGCGGAGCGCGCCATCCGGTCGCCGCTGGCCAGCGTGTGCGCCGGCATGCCGGGGACGGCGTCGCGTTCCAGGTTGACCAGGAAGGCGCAGAGCCGATGCGCCGCGCCGGCCGCCGGGGCGCCGTCCGCTTCATGCAGCGCGGTCACGGCGACGAGGTCCTCCGCCGACTGGTGCGAGCGGCGCAGCACGGCGTTCAGGTGGCCGGCGATGTGGAGGAGGGCGGCGTCGATCATGGTGGGCCGGTGGGTTGAGGCTGCGGGTGAGGGAGCGGATGAAGGAGCGGGTGAAGGGGCGGCGAAGCGGTGGCGAAGGGGCGAGTGGGGGAACGGCTGGAGGTGCGGAGGCACCGGGCTGTCGATGCGTTGAACGATAGGAGCGCGCGCCCTCGCGTCCCATCCGATGGATGCCGATGTTGAGGGCCGGGTTTGCGGAGATTCGGCTCGGACCGCCGCACTGGCGGATCGCGGTTGCGGCGCAAGCGCGCGTTGTCCCCTGTCAAGCTGTCAACCCTTTCGGGGTGGACATGCACACGTGCGGGGCCGCCGCTCCTAGACTCCGCGCTCACGGTCCGAAGAGGCCGGGCTCAGGAGGTGAAGCAATGGATCCGAGGACCGAGGAGGGTCCGCCGCCCGCGACGTCCGCTCGCGGGATGAAGGCGTGCGAGCCGCTGAGCTTCCTGCTCGGCGACTGGATCGTCGACGTGCCCACGCGCCGGCTGCGTCGCGATGACGAGACCGTGACGCTGGAGCCGCGTCCGATGGCGGTGCTGGCCGCGCTGTGCCGTCATCCGGGCGAGGTGGTGTCCGCCGAGGCGCTGCTGCAGGACTGCTGGCCGGAGGCCACGACCCTCGGGGACAACCCGGTGCACAAGGTGGTGGCCGGCCTGCGCCGGGCCCTCGGCGACAGCGCCACCTCGCCGCGTTACCTGGAGACCATCCGCAAGCAGGGCTACCGCCTGGTGGCGCCGATCGGCGTGCTGTCGGCGGAAGGGCCGCGCAGCCACGCCGGCGGGTGGCGCGGGCTGTCGCCGTTCCGCGGGCTGGAGCCGTTCGACGCGGCACATGCGAGCGTGTTCTTCGGCCGCGACGATGCCGTCGCGGCGCTGCACCTGCGTCTGACGCGGCAGTGGCGCTCGGGCCACCCGCTGGTGGTGCTGCTGGGGCCGAGCGGCTCGGGCAAGACCTCGCTGGTGCAGGCGGGCCTGGTGCCGGCGTTGACGCGAGGGGCTTCGGGGTCGACTTCGACCTCGACCTCGGGCTCGGGCTCGGGCTCGGGCTCGGGCTCAGGCTCAGGCTCAGGCTCAGGCTCAGGCTCAGGCTCAGGCTCAGGCTCAGGCTCGGCGCCGGTGGTCGGCGGTGCGCCGGACACCGGCCTGGGCGGCTCCAGCGGCCCGTTGCTGCGCGTCAGCGCGGCGGCGCTGGTGGACCTCGGCGCGTTGGGCGGGTTGGACGCCTGGGCCGGGGTGGCCGGTGCGATGCTGGACTGGGAATGCCAGGGCGTGCCGCTGCTGTCCGGCTACAGCATCGACACGCTGGCTGCGGATCTGCGCGAGGCACCGGGCGAGGTGCTGCGGCAGCTCGAGATCGGGCTGGACGCCACGCGCGCGCTGCGCAGCGGCGCGCAGGCCCCGCCGCTGCTGGTGCTGGACCGGCTGGAGGCGATCTTCCAGGACGACGACGGGCATCTCCGCGCGTGGTTCGCGATGCTCGACCGCCTGGTGACCAGCGCGCGGATGGTCGTGCTGGCGATCTGCCGCAATGACTTCTATGCCGCGCTGGCCCGCTGGCCGTCGCTGATGCGCGGCAAGGAGGACGGCGCCCACCTGGACCTGGCGCCGCCGGACGCGCGCGCGATCGCGCAGATGATCCGCCTTCCGGCGCGCGCCGCGGGCCTGAGCTACGGCGCCGACGAGAGCGGCCTGAACCGCCTCGACGACCGGCTGTGCATCGACGCGATGCAGGCGGCGGATGCCTTGCCGCTGCTGCAGTACACGCTGCAGCAGCTCTACCTGCACCGCGCGCCGGGGGACGTGCTGGCGTGGTCGGCCTACGAGGACCTCGGCGGCCTGGAAGGCGCGATCGGGCGCCGTGCGGAGGCGCTGCTCGGCGAGCTGCCGGCGGCCCAGCAGGAGGCGTTGCCGCGGCTGCTGCCCCGGCTCGTCACGCTGGGCGGCGAGGAGGCGTCGCCGACCAGCCGCTGGATCGCCGCGTCCGAGCTGACGGACCCGCAGGAACAGGCGCTGGTGCGTGCCTTCGTCGATGCGCGACTGCTGGTGGCGGACCTGGCCGGCGGCAACGCAGGCTTGAACGCAGGCACGAACGGGGCGATCAACGGAGGGCTGAGCGGAGGGGCAAGTGCAGGCGTGAGCGGCTACCGCGTCGCGCACGAAGCGCTGCTGCGACGCTGGCCCCGCGTGACGTCGTGGGTCGCGCAGCACCGCGCGTCGCTGGCCGCGCGCGACGAACTGCGGCCGTGGGTCGCGCGCTGGATCGAGGCGGACCGGGCCGGCCCGCTGCTGATGCCGCGCGGCTCGACGCTGTGGACGGCGGCGCGCGCGCTGGCGGAGGCGCCGCAGCTGTTCGGCGACGAGGAACGGGATTTCATCGAGCGCTCGCAGCGGCGCCTGCGCCGCCAGCGCTGGGGTCTGGGCGCGGCGAGCACGGGCGCCTTCCTGCTGGCCGGCATCGCGGGCATCGCCGCGATCGGCTATGCGCGGCAGGCCGAGGTCGCGGCGGAACGCCAGCGCCAGAGCCGGCAACTGGCGTCCTTCATGCTGGGCGAGCTGGCGGACAAGCTGCGGCCGATGGGGCAGCTCGACGTGCTCAGCCGCATCGGCGAGCAGGGCGTGAAGCTGCTGGCGCCGGCCGAGGGCGGCCGCGAGACGCCCGCCGACGCGCTGCAGCGCGCCCGGGCGCTTGTGGTGATCGGCGAGGTCAACAGCAGCCGCGGACAGGGTCGCACCGACATCGCGATCGATGCGCTGCAGGCGGCGCGGCGGCTGCTGGCGCCGCTGTCGCTGGCCGCGCAGCAGGATCCCGCCGCCTACTACAAGACATTGGGCGCCGCGTCGTTCTGGCTCGGCCAGATCGCCTACGACGCCGGTGACTTCGACACGGCCTCGCAGGAGATGACGCGCTACCGGCAGGCGTCGCAGACCTGGCGCCAGGTCTTGCCCGACGACGCGGACGCGCCGGTCGAACTCGCGTTCGCGGTGAACAGCCTGGGCTCCATCGCGGTCCGGCGCGCGGCCTGGGACGAGGCGCAGCGCTGGTTCGAGCAGGCGCTCGCGATGAAGCTGGCGACGCTGGCGCTGAAGCCGGAGAACGCCGAAGCGCAGGAGTCGGTGGCGAGCTCGCGCATCTGGCTCGGGCGGGTCGCGTATGTCCGGGGCAATCCGGTGGAGGCGCTGGCGCTGTTCGACCTGGCGCGGCAACCGCTGGCGACGCTGGCGGCGCGCTCGCCCGACGCGCTCGTGCGCCAGCGCGATCTGGCGACGGTGGAGGCGCGGCGCGGCGATGCGTTGTGGGCGATGGGCCGTGTCCACGAAGGACTCGCGGTGATGAGCGCGGCGGTGGAGCTCCTGCGCGATGTGGAGCGCCGCGATGCCAGCAACCGCTACTGGTCGGCGGACCGGCTGCATGCGCAGGCCAGTCTCCTGCTGCTGCAGACGGACGCGGGGATGGCGGTGCGCGAGGCGCTGGACGCGCTCCGCGGCCAGGTGCCCGCGCGGCCCGACGCGGAGCCGAGCCGCGAGTTCATGCGCCGCGAGGTGCTGGCGCGATTGGCGGTCGCCGAGACGATGCTGGCGGCGCGCGGTGGCGCGCGCGAAGACTTCCAACGGCTGCATGCGGCGGCCGGCGACGAGGTGCAGTCGCTGCTCGCGCTGGCGCCGCGGCATTGGCAGACCCTCGAGCTGAAGGCGCGGCTCGGGCTGATGGCGCTGGCGACTCCTGAGGCGCACGGACAGCGCGACGGCGCGCGAGATGGCGCGCGAGACGAAGTGCGGGATGGAGCGCGAGACGGAGTGCGAAACAACGCCGCGACCGGCTCGCGAGGCGTCTGCCTGCAACTGCGCGACGGTCTGGGCTCGGCGGTGATGGCCGGGCAGGGCGGCCTTGTGCTGGAAGCCTGGCTCGCGGCCCGGCGCTGCCTGGGCGAGGCGGCGGCCGACACCGAGGCGGCGGTGCGCCTGCGCGCGGGCGGCTACGCGCCGAACCGGCTCACGATTTCCGCACTTCCTTCGACCCCTATTTCAACCTCCACTTCAACCCCAACCCCAACGACGACAAGGAAACCTGTGTCATGACTGATTTCGCAACGACTGACGACACGACGACCGAAACAACCCCTGGCACGCCGGGCGTGGCGCAGTTCTATGTGGTGCCGTGGTCCCTGCAGACGGTGCCGAACGGCGACGTGGAAACGACCCTGGTGGAGTGCCGCTACTTTGACCATTGCTGGAACCGGGTCGATCACAAGCCCATGCGCAGCGATTTCTACTTCTTCCAGCTGAGCCAACGCGCCACGACGCAAAAGGGGGAGAAGCCCAAGGAGGAGCTGGACCTCACCCTGATGTCGGCCGTGGCGAAGACGCTGGACTCGCCGTGCAACCTCAACAACAGCTTCATCGCGGCGGGAAATCCGAAGGAGACCTCGCTGGTCATCCCGGTGCTGCCGGGCAAGACGCGAGGCGTGATCCTGGTGTTCCGCTCGCCGGCCGCCGGCGACAAGGTGGATTGGCTGGTCGCCACCGCCGATCCGGAGATCAAGAACGGGAGCAATTGACGGCTCCTTCCGGGTCGTCACTCTGCAACTTGTCCCCAAGCCTGGGGATTCCAGGGCCGCCCTGTTGCTGTAGGGTCTGAGCACACTACGCAAGGGATGGTTCCTCATGTTGTCCGGAGTCCTGAGGCGCCGCGCCGCCGAGCGTGCCGCCGCGGCGAAGGTCGCGCAGCACGACGATCCGGCCGCAGAGCCGGGCAAGTCCGCGCTGGACATCGTCAAGTGGGTCATCCCGTCCATCGGGGCGTTCGCGGCGCTGGTGGGCTTCGTGTCCGAGTCGGCCCACCAGGCGCTGCTCGGCGTGGAGCGGGGCGACATCGGCGCGGCGGCCTACATCTGGTCGGCCGGCGAGTTCATCCGCGCGGTGATCCGCGCGGTGTCCTCGGCGGTCTTCCTGCCGCGCTTCTTTTCCGCCGATTCCACGGCCGAGTTGTGGCTGCTGGCGGTTGCCATCGGCACCGGCCTCGCGCTGTACCTGCTGCGGCGGTTGAGGGATGGGGGCACCCGCCCGCCGCTGTGGCGCCGCGTCGTGTTCAGCGCCTTGCTGATCGCGCTGGTGGCGTGCCGCCTGCTGATCGTCGAAATGCCGCTGGCGCGGGTGGAGAACCTGCTCGTCGGCGGCACGCGCGTGGTGGAGAACTCGCTGCGATTCGACCAGGTCACGCAGGCGGAGCAAGCCATCCTGAAGCGCTCCGTCGTGTTCTATTCCTTCTTGCTGTGCGACCGGCAACAGGACACTGTCGTGCCCGAGCTGAAGCTGCAGTGCGAGCGCGACCGGCAGTACGCGACGGACGCGGTGCGACTGTTGCTCGTTGTCATCGGCATCAGCATCGCGACGCTGGCCATCGTCGGCCTGCTGTGGGCCGGCGCATCCACGACGACAGCCGCGGTGCTGCTGGCGCCGGTGGCGCTGTATTGCTGCCTGGCACCGGCCTTCGTCTACGGCAAGCTGGTGAAGCCGCCGCTGTTCGAGAGCGCGCTGATCCAGGTGAAGACGGGGCTGGAGCAGATGCCGGCGCAGACCTCTTTCAAAGACCGACCGGCCGTGCAGGACACCAGCGCGGGCCGGCTCCTGACGGCCATCATCCTCGGGCGTGACGACAAGATGCTGTCGCTCTACGTCAGCCAGAGCAAGCCCTGCGGCGCCGGGCCGTCGACCTACGAATGGGTGCCCTGGCAGATTCCCGTTTCCGAGTTGATCGCGATGCGGGAGATCCAGAGCCTGGACGTGGTCGCGGAGCGCTTCAAGCAGGTGCCTTGCCCCGACAGCCCGCCGCCGCCGTGACATTACTCAACGGAGTCTCCATGACCAAGTTGCTCGCCGTGATCTCCATGGTTCTCGCATCGACCGTGCAATCCGCTGCCTCGGCCGAGGCGAACTCGCCGGAATTCGCCTTTCGCAACGAGCCGCGCCCGACGATCACTCGGGCCATCGACGTCGTGAACGAAGGCTCGCCGCGGGAGGTCAACGCGGGCGAGGACGTCGTCTTCTCGGCCCGTGTCGGCACGCAGGCGATCCTGAAGGAGGGCTTTCAGGTGCGCATCTTCACGCTGCCCTCGCTGAACGCCGACCCCGTCGAGGCGGCGCCGGCCATCGAGGACTGCCTGATCTACTTCTCGACCGTCTATCCGGTCGCGCCTTCGGTGGGCCCCAAGATTCCGCTCGTCACCAACGCCTCCGAGGGCTGGCTCTCGGTGCAGCCGGACAACACCGTGGGCAACGGTTATTTCCTGCTCGTCTTCGAACGCACCGGCATCCGGGAGACGGTCTTCCGCATCAAGCGCGGCGACGCCAAGACCTACTTCGCCACCGGCCTCCGCCTGATCATCAAGGCGACCGACAAGTCGCGCCTGTCGGAGGTCGTCGCACGCAATGTCAACCGCTTCGCCCAGCGCGCCACCGATGCAGGCAAGCTGACGCAGAACGACAGCAAGATCCCCCTGCTACGGCTACGAGAAGATCACCAAATTCGCCGGGCTCGCGGAAGAGGTGGAGCAACTGGCCATGGCGGTTTGCGAAAAGTCAGCGCGGTCCTAGGACTTGGCAACACGAGCGCAAACCACCAGCCACCAGCCACCAGCCATCGGCGAAGCGGATGAGACGGCTGCCCAGTCTGATCTTGCTGGCAAATCCTGACCCTCCTTGAACCCGGCGTCCCGGAGGCGATGTCGTCGAGTTGCCGACCCTGCTCGTCGAGCCGGCAGAACATGGTCTCGCAAGACACCACGCCCGCCGCGCCGTCCGTTCAGCGCGCGGCCTGCGCGCTCTGCTGCGCCGCCCGGTGCACGACGTCGGCCACGACCTTTGCCTGCGTCATGAACACCGCATGACTGGCCTTCACCTCCGTCACGGACGCGCCGATGCGCTTGGCCATCGACTGCAGCATGCGCTGGTCGAAGGCCTTGTCGTCGGTCGCGATGACCGCCCAGCTCGGCCTGCTGCGCCAGGCGGCGTTCTGCAGCTTCGTGCCGAACGAGGCCATGTTGATCGGCACCTGGCTGTCGCGAAGGAAGGCGGCGTCCGCATCGCTGGCGTCCGCGGCAAAACCGGCCTTGAACTTGTCCGGACGGACGATGCCGAAACCGTCGGGCAGTGTGTCGAGCACGAACTCCGGCGGCGTGGCGAAGCCGGTGTACTGCTGCGCCGTCGTTTCTCCGGCGTCCGGCGACAAGGCCGACACGTAGACCAGCGCCGTGACCTTGGGATCCACGCCGGCCTCGGTGATCACGGTGCCGCCCCAGGAATGTCCCACCAGCACGGTCGGGCCGTCCTGCTGCGCCAGCGCGCGCCTGGTGGCGGCGACATCGTCCGCCAGCGACGTCAGCGGGTTCTGCACGATGGTGACGCGGTAGCCGCGCTTCGTGAGGTCGTCGTGGACACCGCGCCAGCCCGACCCGTCGGCGAAGGCGCCGTGCACCAGCACCACGTTCCGGGCAGGCTTGACGTCCGAGGTACTCCGGGCCGTCTGCGCGGACGCGAGGTCCGACAGACCGGCCGTGGCGGAAACGGCCAGGACGGCGGAAAGGATGGCTTGTCTGCTCATGATGAATCTCCTTGGGTGGGGGAACTGCATGCGGGCCAACACGGCCGGTGGATGACCGACGACACGGTCCGCTCGGGTGGAAGGATCCGGCGAGGGGATCCGGTCAGGGAAGTCGGAGACCGTGGGTCGACACGAGCTCCTCGACGGCGCGCTCCCCGATGACGACGCAGGGGGCCATCGTGTTGCCGCTGGTCACGTGCGGCATGACCGAGGCATCGGCGATGCGCAGGCCGTCGATGCCGTAGACCTTGAGCTGCCCGTCCACCACCGCCATCGCGTCGCGGCCCATCTTGGCCGTGCAGGACTGATGCCAGTAGGTCACGGCGGCATTGCGGAGGTAGTGCGCCAGCGCCTCGCCCTGCATCCGGCCGGGCAGCGACTCGCCTTTGACAAGCCCCTTGAAGGCCGGGCTCGCGCCGAGTTCGCGGACCAGTTCGATGCTCCGGATCGCGCTGCGAAGGTCGTCCGGGTGCGACAAGGTACCGGTGTCGATCACGGGGGCGTCCGTGAACTCGCGTCCGGAGAGCGTGATGCGGCCGCGGCTCTGCGGATGGGCCAGCCCGGCGAACATCGTCCAGCCATGGGCGGGAACGCCGAGCGAGGCGTTCTCCGCGCTCGGCACCGGGAACTCCACCTGGCAATGGAACATGTCGGGCAGTCGCAGGGCGTTGCTGCTGCTCCAGTACAGCGTGGCTTCCGATCCGCCGTAGCCCACGGCTTGCGGTTCCTCATACTCGAAGATCGCCGCGAAGGAGACATGGTCCTGGTGGTTCTCGCCGACGCCGGGGAGGTGCTGGACCAGGGGAATGCCGTGACGGTGCAGTTCCGCCGCGGGGCCGATGCCGGACTGCATGAGGAGCTTGGGCGTGTTGACGGCGCCCAGGGACAGGATGACTTCGCGATCGGCGTTGAAGCGCTCGATGCGGCCGTGGCGCAGCGCTTCCACGCCCACGACGCGGCGGCCGGAGAACTGCAGCCGGCTCACCACGGTGCCGGTGAGCACCGTCAGGTTCGACTGGCCGCGTCGGGGGTGGACGTAGGCGCGGTAGATGGAATGCCTGCGGCCGTCCTTGACGATGAGGTCGTTGAAGGCGACGCCGCCGAGGCCTTCCATCATGGCGCCGTTGGGGCTGTCGAAGTGGGGGATGTCGCTCGCGCGCGCGGCCTCCACCAGTGCCCGGGCGATGGGCTGCGGATCCTGCACGGCGGCGACGTGGACGGGACCGCCCGTGCCCCGCCGCAGCGCATCGGCCGGCCCGCGGTAGTCCTCCACGCGCCGGTAGATCTTCAGCACGGATTCGTAGTTCCACGCGGGGTTGCCGGACTCCTCGGCGAAGTCCTCCCAGTCGTTCTTGTGGCCGCGCGCCCAGAGCCCCACGTTGATGCTGGAGCCGCCGCCCAGGACGCGACCCATGTTGAGCGGGATCGACCGGTGGTTCAGATGCGGATTGGGTACGCCGCTGAAGTTCCAGTCACGCGCCGATCCGAGATTCAGCGGCCATTGGCCGGGCGTCATCACTTCCGGCAGATCGTCGTCGCCACCCGCTTCGATGAGCAGCACCTTGACGTTGGGGTCCTGCGCGAGACGACCCGCGACGACGGAGCCGGCCGTGCCGGCGCCGCAGATGATGAAGTCGTAGGTCGTTCCGGCAGCGTCGGCGCTGACCGGGTTCGGATGCGAATGTTCCATTGCTTTCTGATCGGCCAAGGCCGATGGCTTGTGACGCGGAAGTGGCCGCGACATCGATCAGAAAGGAAGGACTTGGCGGCTACGAAATGGTAGGAGGAGTGCCGCGAAATGAGGTTGTGAACATCGTCGTTCGAACAAGCCTTGACGCGATCTTCACGCTTGATCGCCTAAGAAGATTAGCGGATTGATGGCTGAGAAGAAATTTAATTCCACGCGCCATTGAGGGAAGACCTCAGGGGGAATCAAGCGGGCTTCAACGAGGTGCAAATGGAGTCCGAACGGGATCCAGACGAACTCAGGCAATCGGAATCGCGGTAGTGGAGAGCACTTCCTTGAGAACCATGAAGGACCTCACCTGCCGGACGCCGGGCAGATGCAGGAGGTGCTCGGCATGCAGGCGGTTGTAGCCGGCGTTGTCCTTGGCGCGGACCACCATGAAGTAGTCGAACTCGCCGGTCACGACATGGCATTCCTGGCAGCCGGGGACCTTCTGCACGGCCTTCTCGAACGCCGCGAACGATTCCGGTGTCGAGCGGTCGAGCACCACGCCGATCACCACCAGCATCCCGGCATCCAGCGCGGACGGATTGAGGAGCGCCACGATGCCCTTGATGTAGCCGGCCTCCTTGAGCCGTTCCACGCGCCTCAGGCAGGCTGGCGGACTCAGGTTGACCTTGCCGGCGAGGGCCACGTTGGAGATCGACGCATCCTTCTGCAGCGCCCTCAGGATCGCCTTGTCGATCTTGTCCAGGGTGGCCGGCGAGAGATCCGTGGCGACGACACTCTTGCTCTGCACTTTTCTTGCGTTCATTCTGACCTTCGAGAGGGTTTGTGATTTGAATCGACTGTACGGAGAACTATCGACTCGTGAAAGGCCGTGATGTTGCAGCAACATTGTTCAGGCTTGTTCCTATCATCGATGGACCCGCAATCAGGAGTGCCTGAGATGAATCTGTCGAAGTTTCCCCGTCATCCGCTGACCTTCGGGCCCACGCCGATCCAACCGCTCAAGCGCCTGTCCGAGCACCTCGGCGGCAAGGTCGAGCTCTACGCGAAACGCGAGGACTGCAACAGCGGCCTGGCCTTCGGCGGCAACAAGACGCGCAAGCTCGAGTACCTCATCCCGGAGGTCCTGGCAGGCGGTTACGACACGCTGGTGTCGATCGGCGGGATCCAGTCCAACCAGACCCGCCAGGTCGCCGCGGTCGCCGCGCACCTGGGCCTGCGCTGCGTGCTTGTGCAGGAGAACTGGGTCAACTATTCCGACGCGGTCTATGACCGGGTCGGCAACATCGAGATGTCCCGCATCCTGGGCGCCGAGGTCACGCTGGACGCGGCGGGATTCGACATCGGCATCCGTCCCAGCTGGGAGCAGGCGATCGAGGACGTGAAGCGCGCCGGCGGCAAGCCTTATCCGATCCCGGCGGGCTGCTCCGAGCATGCGCTCGGCGGACTGGGCTTCGTCGGCTTCGCCGAGGAAGTGCGACAGCAGGAACAGGCCCTGGGCTTCCGGTTCGACTACATCGTGGTCTGCTCGGTGACCGGCAGCACGCAGGCCGGCATGGTGGTCGGCTTCGCCGCGGACGGTCGTGCCGACCGGGTCATCGGCATCGATGCCTCGGCCAGACCCGACAAGACCCGCGCGCAGATCCTGCGCATCGCGCGCCACACCGCCGAGATCGTGGAACTGGGGCGCTCCCTCCAGGACAGCGATGTGGTGCTGGACGACCGCTACGGCGGACCGGAATACGGCCTGCCGAACGACGGCACGCTGGAGGCGATCCGCCTGTGCGCGCGGCAGGAAGGCATGCTGACCGACCCGGTGTATGAGGGCAAGTCCATGCACGGCATGATCGACAAGGTGCGCAAGGGCGAGTTCCCGGCGGGCTCGCGCGTCCTCTACGCGCATCTGGGCGGCGTGCCCGCGCTGAACGCCTACAGCTTCCTCTTCCGCAACGGCTGACGGCAGGCGCGAGAGCTCGTTGCGCTAACGGCCAGCCTAAGCCGGAGTCAGGTCGCGATCCAGCAGGCAGTCGATGAAGGCGCTCAACGCCGCGGGGCGATGGCGCCGGTTCGAGTAGTAGAGGAAGAGCCCGGGCCGCGTGATCGTCCAGTCGGCGAGGACCTGCACCAGACGCCCCTGGGCGAGCCACTCGTCGACGTGCTCGCGGTCGAAGGCGTAGGTGATGCCCAGCCCTTGCAGCGCCGCGGCCACACCGATGTCGGAGTGGTTGGTGACCAGGGGGCCTTCCGCCGCGACCTCAACGCGTTTGCCCTTCTTCTTGAACTCCCATCGATACACGCGGCCGTCGAGCTGCAGCCGCCAGTTGATGCAGGCATGGCCGTGCAGGTCGGCGGGTGACTGCGGCGTGCCGCGGCTTGCCAGATAGTCGGGCGACGCCACCGCGATCATGCGCACGTCGGGGGTCAGGCGCACGGCGACCATGTCCTTCTCCAGCTGAGCGCCCACGCGGATGCCGGCATCGAAGCGACCGGCGACGATGTCGCTCAACGCGTCGTCCACCACGATGTCGAGCGCCACATCCGGATGCGCACGATGGAACCGGCCGAGCCGTGGCGCGATGACGGTTCGTGCCGCCATCCCCAGCGTGTTGATGCGCAGCGTTCCGCCCATCTGGCCGGTCGCCGCGCTGGCCTCGGCGACGGCGTCGGCCATTTCCCGGAAGAGCGGGGCGACGCGCCGGTAGAGCTGCTCCCCGCTGGTCGACGGCGCCACGCTGCGGGTGGTGCGGTTCAGCAGCCGCGCGCCGAGCCGTTCCTCCAGTTGCCGGATCGTCTGGCTCAGCGCCGAAGGCGACAGGCCGAGATGCTCGGCGGCGCGGGCGAAGCTCTCCCGCTCGACCACCGCGACGAAGGCCTTCAGTTCGGCGAATTCCGATCCGCGCATTCTGTATCCGTTGCTACATGGCCTATCCAGATTCTAGGTGATTCTCTAATGTCTCCATCGGACGGAAGCTAGGGACTTCGAAGCCTGAAAGGAGTCTCGTCATGAACGAATCGATCCTTCCCGATCCCATCGCCGCCTACTTCGCCGCCGACAGGCAGAACCCGGACAGCCTTGCCCGATGCTTCACCGCCCAGGCGGTCGTGAAGGACGAGGGGCGCACCTACACGGGCCGCGATGCCATCAAGGCGTGGAAGGCCGAGTCGGCGGCCAGGTACACGTACACGAGCGAGCCGTTCGCCGTGGCGCCGGAGGAGGGCGGTCACGTCGTGAGCAGCCATGTGGTCGGGAATTTCCCCGGCAGCCCGGTCGATCTCAGGTATCACTTCCGCCTTGAGCGCGGCCTGATCGCACAGCTGGAGATCACCGCATGAGCTTCGATCTCCAACTGGGCGGCCTTCGGGCGCTGGTCACGGGCGGTACCAAGGGCGTGGGGGCCGCGGTCGTGCAGAGCCTGCTCGATGCCGGCGCACGGGTGATGACCACGGCGCGGTCCGTGCCGGCGTCATCGACGGATGGCGCGTTCTACGTTGCCGCGGATCTGTCGACGGCCGAGGGCGCGAGCCGCGTCGCGCAGGTTGCGCTCGAGCGGTGGGGTGGCGTCGACATCCTGGTCAACCTGCTGGGCGGTTCCAGCGCGCCCGGTGGCGGTTTCGCGGCGCTGGACGATGCGCAGTGGTTCAGCGAGCTGAACCAGAACCTGATGCCCGCGGTGCGGCTGGACCGCGCGCTGCTGCCCGCCATGCTGGCGCAGGGGTCGGGCGTCATCGTTCATGTGAGCTCGATCCAGCGGCTGCTGCCGCTGCCGGAGTCGACGACGGCCTACGCCGCGGCCAAGGCGGCCCTGTCCACCTACAGCAAGGCCTTGTCGAAGGAGGTGACGCCCAAGGGCGTCCGCGTGCTGAGCGTCGCGCCAGGCTGGATCGAGACGGAAGCGGCCGTGGCGCTGGCGCAGCGGCTGGCGGCCCAGGCCGGCACGGACTACGAGGGTGGGAAGCGGATCATCATGCAGTCGCTCGGCGGCATTCCACTGGGCAGGCCGGCCAAACCGCAGGAGGTGGCGGATCTGATCACCTTCCTGGTGTCGCCGCGCGCCGGCTCGATCTCGGGGTCGGAGTATCTGATCGACGGCGGGACCGTCCCGACGGTGTAGGGCGACGGGGCGTGCCGTTCCCGGACGGGAGGCGGCAAGTCCTGACCCCAAGAGACTCACGTATTGGCGTGGTCCGCAAAGGCGGACGTTTGCGGAAGAAGGGCGGCGACTGAAGTCTCGGGGTTGCGGATTCACTCCGCCGGGAGGTAGTAGCTGAATTCGTAGAAGTGTTTGCCGTCCCGCACGTCGATGCTGAGCGTGCCGCTCAGGCCGACCAGTTCGCCGGTGCCGGAATCGGGCACGACCTGGACGATCAGCTTGGGCGTGCCGCGATTCATCTCGCCGAAGTGCATCAGCATGAACGAGCCGCTGCGGCCCGCCACCCGGCCCTCGACGCGCTCCATGGCGACGTAGCCGGCCGAACTTGGCTCCGCGCTGCGGAAGGCCAGCATGTGGCCGAGGCCGGTCGCGTCGAGTTCGCCGTGGAACTGCTTGCGAAGCAGCAGATGGCCGAGGTTCGCCTCGGCCTCTTCAGGCGCCGGGGTCAGCGGCGTCATCTGCACGTCGAAGGTGCCGCGGAGGGTGTGGGTCTGGGTCATGGTGGCCTCGGGGTCGATCTACCAATCGATGATGACGAGCCGCTTCATCCTGGCATGACGGGAATGCTGAAATGCCTGCTCCAGGCGGCTCAGAACGGACACCGCAACGGCGGCGTCGTCATCCGGATAGTCTAGTCATTGGATATGCTCGGCACGAGACGCTGACCGGACCGGGAATGAGCAAGCTCCACTTTTCCGAACACGCAGAGCCCATGCGCTTCATGGCCGCGAGCACGGCGCCCCTCGGCGGCGTGCTGCTCGCCTTGTTGGCGCTGTGGATGGCGGCGGTTCCTCCGTCGCTTCATGAGATCGGCTTTGATCTTCCCGGCGACGGTTGCCTGGGCGTGATGGGTCCGGAGGGGCCTCCAGTCCACATCGTCATCATCGACCAGGCCGGGGACGTCACCTGGGATGGCGAGGTGCTGGCCGATCGCGCGGCCCTCGAGCGCCGGATGAGCGCCATCGGTGCCGGGGCCATCGCTCAGCAGCCGGCGATCCATGTCGTGCCGCACAAATGGGCCCGCTACGGTGCGTTCATGGCCGTCGTGGCTGCCGCTCAGCGCAATGGCGTGGCATCGGTCGACCTGATCGGAGAGGGGCCGATGCGCATCCGCGGCGTGCCGGCCGACGCCCCGAGGGTCATCGACCATCTCTGAGCCTCACGAGCAGCTGGGCAAGACCTGACACCGCCGCTCACCGAGCGTGTTGTGGGACCGCCGTGATCCGCGCTTTCAGCACGTCCTTCATCCAGTCGAGCGCCTCGTGCTTGCGCTGCTCCGATTCGGAGGCCGTGCAGTCGGCGGGGACTGCCACGCGATAGCCGCGGACATACGCGTCCATCGCCGTGCACTTGACGCAATAGTCCGTCGCGAGACCCGTGATGACGAGATCCTTGGCGCCCAGCTGCGCCAGGAGAAGATCCAGCGGCGTCGCGTAGAAGCCGGAATGTCGCGGCTTGAGGATCAGCAGGTCGGCCTTGGCGGGCGGCAGCAGCCGTGCCAGTTCGGCGGCGGCGCCGCCCGCTTTGCGGCACTCGCGCAGCAGCGTCTGCACATCCGACCGCCACTGGCCGAAGTTGTCGTTGACGTAGATGACGCACGACCCGTCGGCATGGAACTGCTTCCTCAGCCGCGCGGTGGCGCGTGCCGCATCCACCGCCGCGTCGGCGATGTCCCCGGCGCCTTCGAAGCGCAGCGGATTGATGAAGTCCACCAGCAGCAGCACCTTGCGTGAACGCGGCATGCCCGTCCCGCTCGCGACCTTCCGGTCGATCGCGCGGGCGCCGGAACGGGATGGCATGGTCAACGCGCTTTCATGGATCGCCGCGTCCGCCCGACGCGCCGTAGACCTGCCCGGTGGCGTAGCCGGACTCCGCCGACGCCAGCAGCACGTACACCGCCGCCAGTTCCGCGGGCTGACCCGCCCGCCCCATCGGCGTGTCGGTGCCGAATTTCTGCAACTTCTCCTGCGTCTGACCGCCGCAGACCTGCAGCGGCGTCCAGAACGGCCCCGGCGCGACCGCGTTGACGCGGATGCCCTGCTTGGCCAGCTGCTTCGCGAGCCCCTTGGTGAAGATCAGGATCGCGCCCTTGGTGGACGCGTAGTCCAGCAGGTTCTCGCCCGGGGCGTACGAGTTGACCGACGCCGTGTTGATGATCGAGCTGCCCGGCGCGAGATGCGGGATCGCCGCCTTGGACAGCCAGAACGGCGCGTAGATGTTGGTCTTGAAGGTCCAGTCGAACTGCTCGGTGCTGATGTCCAGGATCGATTCGTGGCTCTGCTGCCGGGCGGCGTTGTTGACGAGGATGTCCAGGCCGCCGAGCTCGCGCACCGCGTCCGCCACCAGCCGCTGGCAGAAGGCTTCCTCGCGCAGGTCGCCCGGCAGCGCGATCCCCTGGCGTCCGGTCTCCCGGATCAGCGCGATCACCTCGCGCGCGTCGGGCTCCTCGTCGGGCAGGTAGTTGATCGCGACGTCAGCGCCCTCGCGCGCGAAGGCGATCGCGGCCGCGCGGCCGATGCCGCTGTCACCGCCGGTGATCAAGGCGCGGCGACCGGCGAGTCGGCCATGCCCCACGTAGCTCTTCTCGCCGTGGTCGGGCGGCGGCGTCATGTCGCGGGCGAGGCCCGGCCACGGCTGTGACTGCTTCGGAAAGGCGATCTTGTCCGTCATCGGAATACTCCTGGGAAAGACGCGGCGACCGCGTTGCCGCATCTGCATCCGCGTTGATGCTGATGCTGATGCGGCAACGCGGATGCCTGTGGCGCCGGCCTCGCGCCGCGATCAATGCTTGGCCTGCTCCTGCGCCATCAGTTCCTGCTTGCGCTGCAGGATCCGTTCGCCGAGCTCGGCCATGTCCAGTCCGGACTTCTTCGCCTTCGGGAACATCTCGTTCTGTTCTTCCTTGACGTGATGCTTGACCCATTCGCTCATGACCTTGACCTTGGCGTCATAGTCCTCGCCGCCAGGCTCGACGCCTTCGACGGCGGCGATCAGGTCCTTGATGCTCTGGTGCTCGACACGCGCCTCGGGGACGAGCTCCTTGTCCTTCAACGCGGCCTGGACTTCCGGGTAGAAGATCTCTTCCTCGACCTGGGCGTGCACCGTCAGCTCCAGGCAGATCTGCGCGACGAGCTGCTTCTTCTTCGCGGTGGAGCGCGACTTCTCGAACTGCTCAAAGAGCCCGGCGACCAGCTTGTGATCGGCGCGCAGCAGGCTCACGGCATCCGGCGTCTTCGTGCGCGCGGTGGTCGTGCGGCGGGTGGTCGATTTGCGGCTGGTGGTCGCGGTCGTCGTGGATGGCATGGAAGTTCTCCTGGCGGTGATGGCTGGGGCGGCGAGCCCTCATGGCTCGTCGCAGCAAGTTCATTGGCAAAGGCGATGCCCGCCGTCGCGTCCGCTAACCGGGATCGTCCGACGCCGCAGCTTCTTCGTCCTCCTTCTTGTTCTTGCGCACGCCGCGCAGGTTCATCGCGAACAGACCCAGCTGCAGGACGATCAAGGCGTACGACTGTGTGAAGGCGCCCCAGACGCACCACAGCAGATTGCTGAGCACGAAGACCCAGAAGCCCCAGGTCCGGCGCCGCGCGCTGCGACCGCCGACCAGCCAAGCGGCGATGAGCGTGACGACCATCGCGGGCCATTGAAGCGCGTTGAGCAGTTGGTCCATGACCCGCCGAGGCAAGCGGCTCGCCAGCGATGGTCCACGGCATTCAGCGGAGGACTGCGGAAGACTGCGGAGGACCGGGGAGGACCGCGGCGGGGGACGAAAAAAAGCCCCGGCGGGCCGGGGCTGGTGACGCGGGCTGGCAGCGGCAGCGGCCGCCGCGACGCCGTTCGAAAGGACGAGCCTTCAGCGATCGTCGCGCGACGAGTCGCTGTCCTGGCCTTGATCGTCCTTGGAGGCGCGGTTGGATTGATCGCGGGAGGTCTGCGGGTTCTGCTGCTGCTGCGAACCTTCGTTCATCTGGCCTTGCCGGCCGCTGCCGGGCTGGCCCTGCTGCGGCGATTGCCGCTGGCCTTGCGATCCTGATCCTTGCTGCTGGCCGCCGGGCTGGTTCTGTCCTTGCTGGCCTTGCTGATGCTGCTGTTGTTGCTGCTTCTGCTGGCCTTGTCCGCCCGGGGCCTGCTGCGGGTTCTGCGCGTTGGGTTGCTGAGCCATGATGGTCTCCACGTTGTGCGCGTCGGCAAAGACACCGACAGCAGGAAATGGGCAATGCGCATGCCGGCTCGGCCATGCCGGTTGCCATCGCCGGGGCGGTGCGCCGCTTGCCACGGTCCGGCAGAACCTGTCGTCCCGGAGTCGCCCGCATGCCCGTCACCGTCCGCATCGGCACCGCCGGTTGGAGCATCCCCAAGGCCGTCGCGTCCTCCTTCCCCGGCGACGGCAGTCAGCTGACGCGTTATGCCCGCGTCCTCGAATGCGCCGAGATCAACACGACCTTCAGCCGCACCCACCGGCCAACGACGTTTGAGCGCTGGGCGAACGAAACGCCGGCGGACTTCCGCTTCTCGGCGAAGGTGCCGGAAGCGATGACGCACGGCGCGCGGCTGAAGGTGCCTCGCGCGGAGGTCCGGGCCTTCACCGCGTCGCTGGCCGGGCTGGGCGATCGGCTGGCCGCGTTGCTCGTGCAACTGCCGCCGTCGCTCGACCTGGACACGAGGACGGCGCGCGCCTTCTTCCGTTCGATCCACGCCGGATTCGAAGGCGCCGTGCTGTGCGAGCCCCGGCACCCGAGCTGGTTCACCGCGGCCGCCGAGCGGCTGCTCATCGAGGAACGTGTCGGACGCGTCGCCGCGGATCCCGCGAAACCGGACGGTGCGGCCACGCCGGGCGGTTGGCTGGGGGAGAAGGGCGATGGCCGCGGCGCCACGGTCTACTACCGCTGGCACGGCTCGCCGCGCATGTACTGGTCGCGGTATGAGGATGACTGGCTCGCCGCGCAGGCATCGGAGATCTCGCGGTGGCCGACGGGCACGCAGGTCTGGTGCGTCTTCGACAACACCGCCTCCGGTGCGGCGGCTGACGACGCGTTGCGATTGCAGGCCTTGCTGAGCGGCGGACTCAAGGGTCCTTGATCGCTGGCCCGGGATCCTTCAAGCGAAGGCGCACCACGGGCCGTGGCTAGAGGCGCTCGATGCCGTCAACGGACACGGCCGATACCACCAGCACACGCACGGGCTCCGTATAAGCCGGACTGTTTGCGCGCAGGGTGGCGAGCAGTGCCGCAACGACGGCAGGGTCCGATTCACGCACCATCAACAACGTGGGCCGGCGCGGTCGGAACGCCCCGGCGGACTCCAGCGGACCCCCTCGCCACCAACCGCAATCCCACGGGTCGTGAGGCTGAGCGCCTCGCTGCATCACGCATTCGCGCCACAAGATCTGCAAGCGCCATTGCAGGCCTTGCCAGCGGCCCAGGCGTGCCAGTTCATGGCTGCCGTCGAGTTCGCACGCGACGCCATCCAGGCCGTTGTGAGGCGCGATGCTGGCCGCGCGCAGCGGCTCCGTGACGACCGGGAAGGCGCCACTCTCGCACCAGGCGCGCAGCGACGAGAGCAAAGGCGCATCGACCGCGCCGAGGGCATCGGGCGGGATCATCAGGGCGTCGTCGAAGCGGCGCGGCAGGCGCATGGCAGGGCGGGTCAACCGCCGCTCGACGAGCGCCTCGCGGGGGCCGAACTCGCCTGAGGCGCGACGCCGATGGGGATGACACGCACGCCGGAGGCGGTCGCCGTGGCGTCGGCCTGACGAGTCGTCTGCGCCGCCGGTGGCTTCTTGCGGGCCGCGAACATGTTCACCACGCCCTGGCGAGCCTCGGAGAAGTAGAACAGTCCGGTCACGGCCAGGACGATGGCCGCGATGCCGGCGGCGATTTTGACGGGGGAGATGTGCAGCATGAAGAAGCCTTCGACGGGGCCAGGAGGGTAACAGCCCGCGCCTGGCGTCCCGAGGTCACTCCTTCGCGACGGCTTCCACCTGGATGCGCAGGGCCACGTCCATCTTGAAACCGTAGTCCTTGCCCGCGGCCAGTCCGAACTCCTCGCGGTTGAAGCTGCCCGAGGCGTCGGCGCCGCAGAAGTCGCGCTTGAACATCGGGTGCGGCATGCACTTGAGCTGGTGGATCGTCAGCGTCAAGGGTCGGGTCTTGCCGTTCAGCGTGAGTTCGCCCACCACCTGGGTCGGCACGCCGCCCTTGGCGCCGTCGAAGCGGCCCTTGAACGTGGCGCTCGGGTTCTTCTCGACGTTGAAGAACTTGTCGCCGGTGGCCCAGGCGTTCATTGCGTCCAGGCCGAAGTCGATGCTGGCCAGGTCCATCTTCACGTCGACGCTGCCCGCGCCGGTGGCCTTGTCGTAGATGATGGTGCCGGCGCTCTTGTTGAGCTTGCCGCGCCAGTGGGACATGCCCATGTGGTCGGCCTCGAAGCTGGGGTAGGTGTGCGACGGGTCGATGTCGTAGGTCACGGGCGCGGCCTGCGCGGCGGCGGCGGAGAAGAGCAGAGCGGGGACGAGCAGCAGCGAGTTCATCGGAGTTCCTTGAGGAGGCTCGGCAGGGGTGCCTCCCTGACGACGAGCCGGGCGGGCGGTTTTCGACATCGTCGCATCTTCTCCGGACGTCTTTCGTGTCGCGGGCCCGTCCACAAGCCGACGGATGCGCCGGCGGGCGCGAAGGATTGAAATGCGGGGCTGCACGAGGCAGGGGATGGGACCGCCATGGCGAAGAAGCAATATCAGATGGGCAGCGGCGCGCGCAAGATCGATCCGAGGCTGCGCATGGTCGCCAATGGCGAGGGCGCGGTGAACGCGGTCCGCGCGGAGACCTGCGCCTCGCTGGCGATCGCGCCGTCGATGAAGGTCGATGCGGTGCTCCAGACCTGCACGGCGGGCGCCGTCGACGGGGCGAGGCCCGCCGCGGTGCCTCCCAAGGGCAACATCGCCGCGCCGCCGTCGGACATCCTGGCCAACGTCTTCATCGCCACCGATTCGATCGACAAGCTGCCGGCCAGCATGCTGAAGGAAACCGGCCGCGTGGGCACGCTCGCCACGGCCACCATCCCGTTGTCCAAGCTGGCCGCCATCGCCGGCAAGACCAGTGTCCGGTCGATCATTGCCGGCCGGCAGCTGAAGGACCCGGACCACCGCGTCGAGCGGACCGTCGTGAACCCGCCGTCGCCGGACATGCGGCAGGTCGATCACGCGAAGCGGCATCGCAACGGCGCCGGCGTGCTCGTCGGCATCATCGATGTCCAGGGCTTCGACTTCGCGCACCCGGATTTCCTGAACAAGGACGGGACCACCCGGTTCGAGGCGATCTGGGATCAAGGCGCCGAGCCCGACGGCACCGCACCCAAGCCGTACGGCCGCGTCATCGACAGCAGGCACATGAACGACGCCATCGCCGCGGCCCCGAAGGTCGGGGCTCCCGCGGTCGAACTGGAGCCGCAGACCCAGCAGGCCGCCGCGTCCCACGGCACGCATGTCGCCAGCATCGCGGCGGGCAACCTCGGCGTCGCGCGTGCCGGCGCGCATTGCCGCGGTGCTGGTCTCGCTCGGCGACGAGGACGCGGATCCCCGGCGCTCGTTCTACGACTCGACCCGGCTGGCGCATGCGGTCGACTATCTCTTCGAGCTGGGCGACAGGCTCGGTCTGCCGGTGTCGATCAACGTGAGCCTGGGGACCAACGGCGACGCCCACGACAGCAGCGCGCCCATCAACCGCTGGATCGACGCGCTGCTGATCACGCACGGACGCTGCGTGTGCGTCGCCGCCGGCAATGCGGGGCAGGGCAAGGCCGAGAGCGAGCAGGACATGGGCTGGATGATGGGACGGATCCACACCAGCGGGCAGATCAAGGCCACCGGGCTGGACACGGACATCGACTGGACCGTGGCCGGGCGCGACGGCAAGGACTACTCCGAGAACGAGCTCGAACTGTGGCTGAGCCCGCAGGACCGGTTCGCGGTGTCCGTCAGGACGCCCGACGGCGAGCGGATCGGCCCGATCGAACCGCTCGAGTTCGTCGAGAACCGGCAACTGCGCGACGGGTCGTTCATCAGCATCTACAACGAGCTCTACCACGCCAACAATGGCGCCAACTACATCGGCATCTACCTGAGCCCGAACTTCGTCGCCAATCCGATCATCGGCGTCGCGGCAGGGACCTGGACCGTGAGGCTGCACGGCCAGGACATCCGCGACGGTCGATTCGACGGCTGGATCGAACGCGACGATCCGCACGTGCTGCCGCCGCAGCCCGGCGTCGTCGCGCCGCTGGCCTTCCCCTCGTTCCTGTCGGAGCGCAGCAACGTGGACTGCTCCTCCATCTCGACGCTGGCCTGCGCGCTGCGCGTGGTCGCGGTCGGCAACCTCGACGACGTCCGCGAGCGCATCCACGTGTCCAGCAGCCAGGGGCCGACGCGCGACGGCCGCTGCAAGCCCGACGTGGTGGCCAACGGCACGGCGGTGGTCGCGGCATCGGGCTTCACCGGCGAGGCGCAGCGCTGGGTCGCGATGACGGGCACCAGCATGGCCAGCCCCTTCGCATGCGGGGTGGCGGCGCTGATGCTGGCCGTCGAGCCCAAGCTGTCCTCCGCGCAGATCGTCGGGATCATGCAGCGCACGGCGCGCCCGCTGCCCGGCGGCAACTTCGCCTGGGGCAACGACACGGGCTTCGGGCGTCTGAATCCCGACGGCTGCATCGCGGAGGCCGCCAACATCAACAAGCGCAAGGACAGGACGAAGCCATGAAGATCCGGATCTTCCAGTCGGACAAGGGCGACTGCCTGCTCCTGACGAGTGCCAGCGGCGCCCATGTGCTGGTCGACGGCGGCATGTCCGACGCGTTCACGACGCATGTGCAGCCCTTCCTGGGCAAGATGGCCGCCGCCGGAAAACATCTGGACCTGGTCTACGTCTCGCACATCGACCAGGACCACATCGCTGGCGTCCTGAAGCTGCTCGACAACACCATGACCTGGCGCGTCCACGACTACCGCCAGGCCAAGGGCTTGAGCACCAAGTTGCCGGCGGTGCCCCGGATGCCGCCGGTCCATGCCATCTGGCACAACGCGTTCTCGATGCTGCTCAAGGAGAACGCCCACGCCGCGGAGGACCTGCTGGCCCAGTCGAGCCAGGTGATGGCGTTGTCGACCGACGACGCCTGGCAGGGCGTGGCCTCCAGCCAGCAGGAGCTGGCGTACAGCATGTCCGAAGCGGTCCGCGTGTCGCGGCGGGTGGCGGCCGACCAGCTCGCGATTCCGCTCAATGCCGAATTCGGCGGTCAGCTGATCCTTGTGCGCCAGCCGGCAGGCGTCGACGCGACCGTCGGCGGCATGGACATCCGGGTGGTCGGCCCCTTCGCCGAGGACGTCGAGAGGCTCCGGGACGAATGGGACGACTGGCTGCGCACCAGCAAGGCCACGGTGGCGAGCTTGCGGGCCAAGGCCAAGGAAGACGCCGCCAGGATCGGCCACTCGGCCGACGGACTCGGGGTCGGCGCTGGAGATCTATCTGAAGCAGCTGGGCAACCGCAACGCGGTCACCGCGCCGAACCTGGCCTCCGTCATGCTGCTGGTCGAGGAGGCGGGCCAGCGGGTGCTGCTGACCGGCGACGGGCATGCCGACGACATCCTGGCGGGCCTGGAGCACCATGGCGTGCTGCTTCCGAATCAGGAGCTGCGCGTGGACGTCCTGAAGGGCCAGCACCACTGGGCCGAGCACAACGTGACCCCCGAGTTCTGCCAGCGCGTGTTTGCGGACAAGTACATCTTCTGCGGCAACGGCGAGCACGGGAACCCGGACCTGGACGCGATGAAGCTGCTGCTGGACACCAACGAGGCCGTGAGGCCGGGCCTGCCCTACGAACTCTGGTTCAACTGCGACGCCACGGTGGCGCCCGAGGGCAAACCCCGGGAGCACATGAAGAAGCTGATGAAGCTGGTGACGGATCATGCAGCGACCCATGCCCACGTGAAGTGCGAGTTCCTCAATGCGTCCAGCGTGGAGTTGCGAGTGTGATTTTCAACCCACCTCGATGACGACCTTGCCACGGAGCGGTTGATCGCCGTTCCGACCGTTTTCGAGGGCCGTGTGCGCATCGCCGATCCGGGCCAGCGGGAAGGTGGCGCCGATGACCGGCCGGATGCGCTCGCGCTCCAGCAGGTCTTTGAGCGCGAGCAGCTTGCCGCGGTTCTGCCTGGTGAAGACGAAGTGGTACTCCGCATTCACGCCCCAGGCGGCATTCAGGTTCTGAGGCGTCGCGATGTCGACGATCGACACGACGCGTCCCGCATCCGCCAGGACCTGCGGCGAACGCTCGAGCGTCCTGCCGCCGATGGTGTCCAGCACGACGTTCACGCCGCGGGCACCCGTCAGCTCACGCACGTGGTCGACGTAGTCGCCGGACTCGTAGTCGATCGCCTCATCCGCGCCGAGCGAGCGGACGAAGTCGGCCTGCGGGGCTCTGCAGGTGGTCAGCACCCGTGCGCCCATCGTCTTGGCGAGCTGAATGGCGATGGAGCCGACGCCGCCGGCGCCGCCGTGGATCAGGACGGTTTCAGCAGGCTGCAGACGGGCGCGCGAGACCAGCGCTTCCCAGGCGGTGCCGCCGACCAGCGTGGTCGACGCCGCTTCGGCGTGCGTCAGGTTGCGCGGCTTGTGCGTCACCAGCTCCTGCGGGACGACGTTGAACTCGGCGTAGCTGCCGCCCTTGGGGCCGAAGATCTTCGGTGTGTAGAAGACCTCGTCGCCGGGCTTGAAGTCGTGCACGCCGGCGCCGACGCGCTCGACCACGCCGGACACGTCGTGCCCGATGACGGCTGGCAGGGGCACGTACGCCGGGTAGTCGCCGCGGCGGATCTGATAGTCCAGCGGATTGATGGACGTGGCGATGACGCGCACGAGGAGTTCACCGGGATCGACGTCCGGCACGGGGATCTCCTGCAGCTGCAGGTGCTCGACGCCGCCGAAGGCGGTCAGGACAATGGCTTTCATGGGGGCTCGCAAAGGTTGAGGTCTGTCTCGCTCCGCCGATTTCTGCGGAACGACGCCATTGTCATATCGCAAATCGTCGATATGTTGAGGAGACGAACTTCAACCCTCCTGCCGGCGATGGTGATGGGTCAGGCCTTGCGCGTCCCGGCGCGCGCTGCTATCCCTCGCGCGAGCCGCCCGTACACTGGCCGCTCAAACGCCCGATTCCGCCCATGTCCGAAGAAGTGCCCCTGCTCCGCGTGCTCGAAGTGCTGGCCAACGCGCAGCGCCTGGAGATCCTGCGCAAGCTCAAGACGCCCGGGAGCTTCCCGCCGCAGGACGAGGGCGACCCGCTGGTCGACGGCGTCTGCGTGTCGTCGATCCAGGAAGGGCAGGGACTGGCGTTCTCGACGACCTCGAAGTACCTCGCCGACCTGGCGAGCGTCGGTCTGGTGACCGTCAAGCGGGCGGGGAGGTGGTCGTACTACCGGCGCGATGAGCGGGCGATTGCGGCGTTGGCGAAGCGGATGGCGCGCGAGCTGTGATTTCTGCTGCTAGAAGGACTGCAACACGCTCTTGGTCGTGAGACAGTCCCAGCAGATGAAGACGTACAACATCCCGCAGTCTCCGATGCAGACCGCATCGCCGAGGGAATCGATCTGGGCATAGAAAGACATCGGCCTTGTGCATGCGCAGGTGGGGACGTCTGGATCCTGGATCCACTCAGGGTCGCCGCCTATCCGATGGCGAGCGCCCATTGGGCGACCTGCCCACTTGAATCCGACGATGGCTTGGGATTCCGGTGTGTCTGGTGCCGGTAGAAGGGGAACTGCCGGGATTTTCATGGCGTCTTGGGAATCTCTGCGTGAGGAGCTGCACTGGGGTCGGCGAGTCCGATCGCCTTCAGGCAATCCAGCGGAGCATGCCGCTTCAGGACGCCGCCGCATCCAGGAAGTACTTCTTGAGCGCCTCGAAATTGTGCAGCACGTAGTCGCGGTCGCCCGCATCGCCGCGCCACGGAATGGGGCAGCGCGTCGTCCAGGTCAAATCCGATCGGTCCAGGTCGGGGCACGGGGCGCTCGCGCGACGGATGTGGACCGGGGCACTCAGAGCGCCTGCACCGCCTTCAACTGCGCCTGCTCATCCTCGGTCGGGAAGACGCTCACGCGCACACGCGGAGGATGCAGGCCGTCGACGCGCTGCATGTGATGCCCGGCGATGCGTACCGCGTCCGCCCAGGCGACGATCACCGTCTGATCCGGTTTCTCCTGCGAGGCGAAGGCCACCAGGTCGGTGTGAGGCAGCAGCGTGTCCACGCCGTCCGACCACACCGAGTAGCTCACCACCCGATCGCTGTCCTTGAACTGCAGCAGCTGGATCGAGCCGACGAAAGGGGCCGCCGGATCCTGCGCATGCTGCTGCTCCAGCAGGTTTTTCTGCGTGGTGTAGTCCTCCGAGTCCTCGACCGCGATCAGCGCCTGGAACTGCTCGCGCAGCGGTTCGGGCGGCTCGAAGGGTTGCCACTCGCGGTCGACGAGCTGCAGCGGCCGGCAGGACAGCCAGCGGGTGTGCTCCTGCTGCATCCGCCGGCACGCGGCGGCCATCAGCGCCAGGCCCGCGAGGTCGTTGGCATCCGTCGCGAACAGCACGTGCCGCAGCGGCACCATCACGACGGGATGCGCCACGCCGGAGCGGTAGATCACATCCGGCAGGAAGAGCCGCGACGATTCGTAGGAGTCGTTCCACGCGCCCTGCCAGAGTCCGGGGGCGACCTGCTGCCAGCCGTCGTTCTCCGGAAGCCCGCGCAGGTTCTGGAGCGCGTCGTTGAAGGCGTCGTCGAAGCTGACGCCCCATCTGTCGAGCATGCCCTGTGCCACGCGGGCGGTGCTCTCCGGCGTGTCCAGACCGAGGAGGGCGACGTAGTCGCCGACAAGGGCGCGATAAGGCATGTCGTTCGCCTCGCGCGGCGCGTCCTTGGCCAGGCTCAGGCTGTTGGCGGCGTTCAGCGCGTTCTTGCCCATGTCGGCGTGCGTGCGCAGCAGGGGGATCAGGCGGGAGTGGACGCTGGCGTAGTCCTCCGCGTGCTCGGGAAGGTCCTTGGACATCGAGCGGAGCATGACGCCGTCCACGTACCGGTAGACCTCGGCGTCGCGTGCGCGGCCGCCCTTGGCCCGGAGGACGTCACTCAGCAGATGCACCAGATGCGAGTGCATCTGCGTGCCGTTGAGCGTGAAAGTGACCTCGGGCGATCCTTCCTTGAAGATCACCTGCGTGGCGCCGGCATCGTTCAGGCGATTGACGACGCGCTGAACGACGTCAGCCGCGGTCGGCTTGCTGAAATGCCAGCGGATCCATTCCATCATGAGCAAGTCCCTGCTGTCTGGTTGGGGCGGATTGTCGAGGAAGGATCCGGTCGGGCGTCGAGTCTCTGGCAACTCCTGACCCCCTAAGGTGCGATCCGTCCAAGCACATGGTCAATGCGGCGAAGGTTGAACTGTCTCGTGGCATCTGATGCACTGGCGCTTCATCATGCCCCGAGCATAGGGCTCCGATTCTGAAGATCGCGGATTTCCGCTTACGGCAGTTCCCACTTCTGCAGCGGAATTTTGAAGTCGAACCGCCAGCCCACCTTAAGGCTCTTCATCTCGACCCGCACTGCCTGCGCATCGAAAGTGAGGATGGCGTCGTTCTGGCGCTCTGCGCCGAAGACGATGCCATTGCGCGCCACAGCGGAGGTCACGAGCTCGATGATGCCGCTGTCGTCGTACGCGGCATTGCGGTGGACGTCGCCCGTGAGTACCAGGGCTCTTCTCTCCTTCTTCTTCAGCAGCTCGACGAGGCGCTGGAACGCGCCGGGATACTGCTCAGTTTTCGTCGCCGAAGGTGTGCACCGTGGAACTGGAAGCCGCCACCAGATGGGTTGCGTCCGAAGTCTCTACCTGGTGCTCGAACCACGCCCATTGCTCGGCACCCAGGATGGCATTGCGACCGCTGCCGGCGTCCGCCGGCCGCGTGCGGTAGAACCGCTCGTCGAGCATGATCAGGTCGATGAGCTTGTCGGGGCCCAGCGCATGTCGGGCATACACATCCGGACCGGTCTGCACCGTCGCCGAGCAGCAGCAGGGCATCGGGCTTCTGGCTGCGGATCTCGTCCCAGGCAGGCTGCTGCGGCTGGTCCTGGAACTTTGAACAAGAGGCGACGGCGAGCTTGAACATGGCGTGCTCCACGGCTGGCGATGCCGCGGACAGCGGCTGGGTGATCGGGCCTTGCGCCTTGACTTTCAGCGCGGCGGAGGCAATCTCGGGCCAGAGGGGAGTGATGCCATCCTCAACATTGCGGAGGGTGGCAGAGGGCGAGTCCAGGTGTCCTGAATGGGAATCGAAGGAAAGGGCGATGAGGTCGTTCAGCGGTCCGTGAGGGCCGCTTCCTTTGGCCGCTCGACGGTTCGCCGCTTCACAACTAGGGATGTCCGTCCTCGCTGGCTGGTGCACGATCCGCCGGCACAGGGAGGAGGCCAAGATGGCTCATTCAATCATCCGCATTCAGGCTTGGGCTTTGGCAATTGCCATGGCATCCATGGCCGCCCCTGCCTGGGCCACGCTCACCGTGGGCAAGGACGCCGCGTGCGGCAAGGACCAGTGGGTCACAGGCCTCACCGGGAAAGCCGGTCTCTGGATCGACGCCGTCGGCCCGACATGCGCCGGCTGGAACGAGAGGACCCACCTTCCCATCGAGGGGCGGGCAGGGCGTCCCGTTGGCGGCAAGGGCGGCGGGGCGGTCACGCAGAGCTGTCCTGCGGGCTCCGCCGTCAGCGCGTGGGAAGTCGCGAAGGTGCTTCAGGGGGATGCCGCGTTTGCCGACAGGGTGACCCTGCAGTGCAGCACGCTCGCACCGCCGCAGACGGTGACCGGGTCGGCCATCGCTTTCGGAGGAAGCAACAACCTGCCGCGTGGCAAAGGCAAGCCAAACAAGGGCAGGTGCCCAGCGGGCGAACTAGCCACCTCGTTGTCGGTCTGGACCTCCAGCGACGGGCGCTTCGTGACGGACGTGAACATGAGGTGCGCCCGCGCGCCGCGCGCGTATTCGGAGATGTCGACGCAACGCGCGGCGGATGGATCCCTCACCGTCTTCTCTCCTGAACTGAAGCTCAAAAGCGGCGACGTCGTCCAGCTCGATTGGTGCCGGGAGTGGGCGACCAATTGCGGCAAGCCGGCTGCGGACGCCTTTTGCGCATCGAAGGGCATGGGACCATCGAGCAATGAAGTCGCGAAGCCGAACTACGGCCTGACCGTCGTGATCTCCGACCAGCGGATCTGCAATGGTCGCGACTGCACCTCTTTCCAGAAGCTCACTTGCAGTCCCCGCAGCTAGGAAAGTGATGCCCTGGCGCAATGCGGGCGATGCCAGTTGTCAGCTAAAGGAATTTCGGAATCGGTCCATCCTGCGGGGTCGTATCCGCTCCCAGGTCCACGATGGTCTTGTCGACGAAGCACCATCCCCATCCTTCTGGCGGGTCGTAGCCTTCGATGATGGGGTGCTGGGTCGCGGTGTAGTGGGCTCGCGCATGCCGATGGGGCGAGTCATCGCAGCATCCGACGTGCCCACAGGTGCGGCAGATGCGGAGATGCACCCATTCGCTGCCAATCTTGAGGCACTCCTCGCAGCCTCGCGCGCTGGGAATCACCGTTCGAATGCTGTCCCGGTGTGTGCAAGAACGTGCCACTGTGGTCTCCTCAGAGTCGCCTTTGAACGGCGAGCTCATCCTAGCAGTGGCCCATGGCGTCGGACCTCGCTCGGCCTGCCTGAGTCGTCCCGTCTCCGGAAACACTGCGTTCCGCCATCGGCACGAGATGAACAGCGCCGTGCCGGGGGTCGAGCTGGCGGCTCTGAGCCAACAGACCGCTACCTCGCCGCCACCGGCAAACTCCTCGCATCCCACCGCTGCATGTTCGCGAGCGCGTTCTCGATCGGATCTGACGTGACGCGTTCCGCGCCGAGGAATGGCCGGTCCATCGCGGCGACGAAGTGGAAAACCAATCCGAGGGCAATCGCCAGCACCACGATCGCCCCGCGACTGCACGCGGTGACGGGCAGCACCGCGACGGGCGCCAAGGTGAGCAGCGAGCTCACCAGCACCACCACCCACAGCGTCGTCGGCACCTTGCCATCGCTGGCCTCCAGCCGGGCGCGTCTCTGCATCAGCAGGTCATTCACCTGGCTCCACATCTGCTCGACCAGCACGGTCTCCGCCGCGCTCGCCGGTCGCAGGGCGCCCAGCGACCGGTAGACGTCGTCGAACGCATCCTGCGTCTGCTGACTCGGCTGCTCGTGCTGCATCGCCGCCCATTCCTTGCCGATGACGCTCCGGCCATAGCCGCGCAGCCGTTCGCGCGCGAGCGTCGACTCCGGCGTCCCGTACACCGCCAGCGACCGGCCCAGCTGCGCCATTGCCGTCGCCTCCCGGCTCACCGCCTGCTCCGCCGCGCTGAACGAGTCCCACACCGACACCGCCGAGAACGCCAGCAGCAGCGAGTTGATCGTCGCGATCACGCCCAGCGACGCGAGCGCGACGTTGCGATCCGCCTCGGTCGCATGCTCGCGCCACCGCCGCGGAAGCACCGCCTGCGCCCCCAGTCCCAGCAGCACCCAGGTCAGCACCAGCCCCATCCCGAGCGCCCAGTTCGGCACGTCGTAGACGATCACCGGCATGGCACGCCTCCCTCGCTCAGGCCTTCGCTCAGCGCATACCGCGTCATGCCCGCCACCCCCCGCACGCCGAGCTTGCGCGTCACGTTCTCGCGATGCGTCGCGACTGTCTTCGCGCTGAGCTTGAGCCGGTCCGCGATCTCCTGCGTGCTCAGGTCCTCGGCGAAGAGCTGGACGATCTCCCGCTCACGCGCCGTCAGCGCGGGACCGGCCGGGATCGGCGTGCCGGCCTCGGGCAGCCGGTGCCGCGTACGGATCTCGTCGACCAGTCCGCCCATCAGCCCCGGGCTCAGGTAGATGCGGCCGCTGGCCACGTCGCGCACCGCGCGTAGCAGCTCCTCGCTCGACGCGTCCTTGAGCACGTACCCCGACGCCCCCGCCTGCAGCGCCGTGACCACGCTGCGCTGATCGCCGTGCATCGACAGGCAGATCGCCTGCACCGACGGATGGTGGGCGCGGACGCGGCGCGTGGCCTCGATGCCGTTGAGGCCCGGCATCGCGATGTCCGTGATCAGCAGATCCGGCTGCAGATGGCGCACGAGCTTGACGGCGGCGGCGCCATCCTCGGCCAGCCCGACGACGTCCAGCTCGGCGTCTCGGGACAGGAGCGCGCGCAAGCCTTCGCGCACGAGTTGGTGGTCGTCCGCCAGGACGATGCGGAGGGTCATCGGAATCTCCCTGAAAAGGAACGTGAAAGCGGAACGAGGAAGAGGAACGAGGAAGAGGGCGTGTGATCGCTCGGCACTCCGCGTGATCACGCGGAGTCGATCGGGATCAGCAAGGTCGCGCAGGTGCCGCGACCCGGCTCGGAGCGCAGCACGAGCGCGCCGCCCAGGGCCTGCAGCTGGGCGCGCGCGCCGCTCAGGCCGAGCCCTCGCGCCTCGGTGTCGCCCTGGCCCGTCGCGAAGCCGCGCCCGTCGTCGCGCACGCGCACGCTCAGCCATCCGGCGTCGACCGTCGGCACGATGTCGACGCGGGACGCCGAGGCGTGCTTCTGCACATTCAGGCAGAGCTCCCGCACCACGCGGCAGGCGACCGCGCGTTGCGCGGCCGGGATCTCGACAGTGCCGGGGGCCGCCATCGCGCTGCCGTCGACATGGATCGCCAGCGGGCCGAGCAGGCCCAGCTCCGCCGCCATGGCGGCCAGCGCCGTCGGCAGGTCGCCGTGCCAGTCCGGCGGCGCCAGCGCGAAGGTCAGCGTGCGGACCGTCTGCGACAGCTCGCCCAGCAGCGCGGTGACCTGGGCCAGCGCCGGATCCGCGCCGGCCGGGGCGGTCGCGCCCTGGCGCCACTCCCCGAACGCCAGCCGCAGCCGGACGATCAGGCCGCCGACCTGGTCATGCAGCAGCTGGGCGACGCGCTCGCGCTCGCGGAGTTCGGCGTCGGCGTGCGCTTCCGCGAGCGTCATCTGCAGACGGGTCAGCCGCTCGAGCCGGTGCTCGCGGGCGAGCCGGCCGGTCGGGCCGGTGGAACGGGGCCGCGTCGGCGGCGGGGACTCTTCACGCTGGCGGGGACGGTGTGGGGTGAGGTTCATGCGAGCTCCCTGTGCGCCTGGACGGCGTCGTCGTGTGGATGCCGACCCCGGGGGATCGGTGCCGCAGACGGTAGTCGGCGCCGTCTTCCGCGACCTTCCGGAAACCTTCCGGAAGCGCCGTCAGGTTCCGGAAGGTCCGGAAACAGGCGCTTGCGGGCGTCTGCACGCCCTTGCACGCCCTTGCACGCGCTCGCGACCGACCGGCCAGGCCGTTCATTCGCGGGGGCAGTGCGGACGCTGGTGCGGCGTGGCACGGCTGAGGTCGTAGCAGCGCTTCAGGTAATCGATGTTGGCGCCCAGGTCCGGCAGCGGTCGCCCGATGCCTTTCCAGTGCTCGGCCAGCGCCTTGCGCAGCGGGTCGACGGCCGCCATGTAGTCGTCGGGGAAGGGGACGACCTCATAGACCAGCGGGAACTCGATGTACTCCAGCTTCACCAGCGCGCCGAGCTGCTCGTAATGGAAGTGGACGGCGGCGAAGTTCTCCATGTCCTGGCTCAGGTAGAGGTCCTCGCCCGAGCCGGCCAGGCGGATGAGCTCCTGGGCGTGCGGGCCGATCTCGGGCAGCAGCTCGCGCTGGAACGCGCGGGCGCGCAGCCGGATGCGCTCGTCGCGCTCCAGCAGGTGGGCGACGTGCTGCAGCGACTGCAGCCGCTCCGTCAGGTTGGCGCGCTTGCTGTCGTCCACCCAGGCGACGAGCTGGGTGACCGAGATCAGCACCCCGACGATGACGCTCAGGCCCGTGGCCAGCCCGACCGCCGCCTGCCAGTAGCCGAGCACTGCCGCGCGGCGGTCGCGCGGCATCCTGACGTTGTCGGAGGCGCTCAAGGCGGCGCTCCCTTCTGGCGCAGCAGGACCGTCCAGGCGCGGTCCGGCGTCGCGATCAGCCGGCCCCCGGCGTCCAGCGGCGCGCGCGTCCAGCTGACGCTCTCGCTGACGTTGCCGCCGATGGCGCCCAACTCGCCGCCGTCCACCTGCACGACCAGGTCGCAGTGCCAGGTCCAGATGCGGCCGCGTTGCGCGCGGGGCAGGGTGCTCCATTGGGCGAAGCCGGTCGGTGCGTCGGGCTGCGCGTCGCGCGGCGCGCAGATGACGTCGCCCGGTCGCGGCGGCGTGACGGCGGCGTCGCGGGCCTCCAGGCCCGAACGGCTCCCGTCCAGCGCCGCGCGGATGTAGTGCCAGTGCAGCTCGCTGGCCTCGAACTGGCGCTCGCCGAAGCCGGCGTTGCGCATCAGCCAGGAGATGAAGACCGCGCTCCAGGGCTTCAGCGAGCCGTCGTCGAAGCGCGTGCGCTGGAGCGGGTAGTCGGGGCCCTTCACACCGATCCAGTACAGCAGCACGCGGGTGTGGAGGTAGGGCTCGGTTTCCTGCCGGCGCGGTGCGTCCAGCCGGCGCTCGGTGAGGTTGGTGGCGGCATCCCAGCGACCTCGACCCCAGAGCTCCCATTCCTGCAGCGCGAGCGCGAGCAGGCGCTCGGTCGACGGCGCCGGCGGCGCGGTCTCGCCGCCCAGGCCGGTCGTCGGGCTGACGTCTGGAGTGGCTTTCGAAGCGGCGTTCGCACTGAGGTTCGACATGGCGGCCGGACGCGGCGGCTCCACTTCATAGACCGGCGCCGGATCGTCGAGCGGCCACGGCGGCGGTGCCGCGATCGGCTTCGTCTGCGCGCAGCCCTGCAGCCAGAGCGCGACGAGCGCGAGCAGCGCCAGCAGCACGGCGTGCGAGAGATCGCGAGGGAACGGATCGTGGCGGTACACCCGCCGGGGCGGACGCTGTGACATGAGGCCTCCTGCGTCGCGGAACGGGGACGCGGAAGGCTCATCGTCGGGGCGGCCCGGCGCTCAGGGCATCGGAGGAAGGCTGAGCTTGGGGGTGAGAAATCCGGAACCGCTCCCGCCGCCCCGGCGCTGGGTCACAAGCCCCAGAACGCCTCTTTCACCGCCAGCTTCGCTGGAATGATCTTCTGCGCGAAGAAGGCATCGGCGATACGCTGCTGATCCGCCGCGATCGCCGCCGTCAGCGGACGCGCACCGTAGCGCAGGCGCTTCTGCAGCTGCAGCAGCTGCGCTTCCGGCACGCCGAAGAGCGGCGCCACGAGGCGCGCGCTCTCCTCGCGGTGCTCGTTGGCCCAGGCCCCGGCCTCCGCGAGCAGCGGGATCACCTGCTCGCGCAGCAGCGCGCCATGCTCGGCGGCGAAGGCGCGGCGCGCCTCGTAGAAGCTCCACGGCGGGGACTCGGGGGCGAGGGCGCTGAAGTCGGCCAGCACGCGCGCCTGCGTCGCCGCCTGCGCGAAGGTGAGGTAGGGATCCCAGACGACCCACGCGTCGATCGCGCCGCGCTCGAAGGCCGCGCGCGCGTCCGCCGGCGAGAGGAACACCGGCGACACGTCGCGCAGCTGCAGTCCTGCCTTGGCCAGCGAGGCCAGCAGCAGGTAATGCGAACTCGACCCCTTCTGCAGCCCGACGCGGCGGCCCTTCAGGTCCGCGACGCCGCGCAGCGGGCTGTCGGGTTTCACCAGGATGGCTTCGCTGTGCGGCTGGCCGGGCTCGGCGGCGATGTAGACGAAGTCGGTGCGCGCCGCCTGCGCGAAGATCGGCGGCGGCGCGCCCGTGACGCCGATGTCGACGGCGTCCACGTTGAAGGCCTCCAGCAGCTGCGGGCCGGCAGGGAACTCGAGCCAGGCGACTTGCCAGCCGAGCGGGGCCAGTCGTTGCTCCAGTAGCCCTCGAGCCTTCACGAGCGGCAACAGCCCGCCTTTCTGGAACCCGACACGCAGCGTGCGCCTGGTGCGCACCGAGCGCTCCGTCGTGGCGCCGCTCGGTCGGACTCCCCTCTCCCGCTTGCGGGAGCGGGTGGGGGTGAGGGCCAGCGGCCGCGGCCCGTGCGCCGGTGCCGACGGCGATCCCCGTCGACAACAGGGGCACGGCGGCGAGCAGGGTACGGCGCTTCATGGGAACTCCTTGACGAGGGTATTGGCGATGGCTTTGATGTGACCGGGGTGAGCCGGCCGCGCCAGCCCCAGGTGATCGCGCAGCGTCGTGCCTTCATAACGCGTGCGGAACAGGCCGCGCCGCTGCAGCTCGGGCACGAGCAGGCGCGTGATCGCCTCGAAGCCGGTCGGCAGCAGCGGCGGCATCAGGTTGAAGCCGTCGGCGGCGTCGTGCTCGAACCAGTCCTGCAGGATGTCGGCCACGTCGCTCACGCTGCCGATGGCGGACAGGTGGCCGCGACCGCCGGCGATCTTCATCGCGAGCTGACCGAGCGTCAGGCCGCCGTCGTGGCCGAGCTGCGTCAGCAACTGCTGGCGGCTGCGCTGGCCGCTGTCGGTGAGCGGCAGTTCGGGCAGCGGCGCGTCCCAGTCGAGGCCGCGCAGGTCGATGTTGCCGATCATCCGGGACAGCAGGCCCAGCGCGGTGTCGCGGTGAACCAGCGATTGCAGCTCGGCCTGCCGGTCCTCGGCCTCGGCACGCGTCGGCGCGACCAGCACATAGGCGCCGGGGAGGATCTTCAGCGCGTCGCGCGGGCGGCCGGCGGCCTCCGCGCGGGACTTCAGGTCGGCGTAGAAGGCCTGCGCACGCGCCCGGGTCGGCTGCGCGGTGAAGACCAGCTCCGCGCTGGCCGCGGCCAGCTGCCGTCCCGGCTCGGACGCGCCCGCCTGGACGATCACCGGCCGGCCTTGCGGCGAACGCGGCACGTTCAGCGGTCCGCGCACGCGGAAGTGCTCGCCGCGATGGTTCAGCACGTGGCGTCGCGTCGGGTCGTAATAGAGGCCCTGATCGCGGTCGTCGATCAGCGCGTCGTCCTCCCAGCTGTCCCACAGGCCTTGGGCGACGGCGAGGAACTCCTGCGCGCGCCGATACCGGTCGCCGTGTGCGAGGTGCGCGTCGCGGCCGAAGTTGCCGGCCTCGTTCGCGTTGTCCGAGGTGACCAGGTTCCAGCCCACGCGACCGCCGCTGAGGTGGTCCAGCGATGCCAGCTGGCGCGCGACCGTGTAGGGCTCGTTGTAGCTCGTGGTCACCGTGCTGACGAGTCCGATGCGCGAGGTGCCCGCCGCCAGCGCGGACAGCAGCGTCAATGGCTCGAAGCGCGAGGACCGCGACAGGCGCTCCGCGCCCGGTCCGTCCTCGGTCGCCACGGAATCGGCCAGGAAGATCGCATCCAGGCAGGCGGCCTCCGCCTCGCGTGCCAGGTGTTGATAGAGCGCGAGATCGACGCCGGCATGCGGCGGCACGTCGGGATGCCGCCACGCGGCGACGTGATGGCCGGACTCGAGCAGGAAGGCGCCGAGGTGCATGCGGCGACTCTGGCCGCGATGACGCGCCGCAGCCTCGGAGACCTCGGAAGGGGACGCTTCAGAAGTCATGCCGCGCCTGCACGCCGAAGTAGCGCTGGTCGTCGCGCGGGACCCAGCGGTTCACGTAGCTGCCCCCGCGACCGAGGAAGGAGGCATACGACTTGTCGAGCAGGTTCTTCGCCACCAGCGCGACGCGCCAGCCCTGGCTGGGCTGCTGCAGCGCGATGCTCGCGTTCCAGATCCCGTACGCGCCCTGCCGGGTGTCGGCGAACTGGCCGATGTCGTACTGCACGCGGCTCTGCCAGGCGTAGTCGCTGCCCAGCTCCAGTTGCCGTCCTCCCGCCAGCGGGATGCGGTAGCTCGCGCGGACCGTGCCCTTCCAGTCCGGCGAGAACGGCAGCGGCTTGCCGTTGACGTCGCAGCTCGCGGCCGCGCCGACGGGGCAGTTGAAGCGGTCGATGCGCGCATGCACGTAGGCGACCGACGCGGCGACGCTGAAGTCGCGCGTCACGCGCGCATCGAGATCGAGTTCCGCGCCGCGGCTCGCGACATCCCCCGCGTTGATCAGCCGCGTGACCACGGTGCCGTCGACCGTGTCGAAGAAGTTGGCCTGGTAGTTGCGGTAGTCGGTGGAGAACACCGCCAGGTTGACCCGCAGCCGGCGGTCCAGCCATTCCGACTTCAGGCCGGCTTCGAGGCTGTTGGAGGTCTCGGGCTTCAGCGCCAGCGCGTCGCGCGCCAGCATGTTGAAGAACACGTTGAAGGCCGGTCCCTTGTAGCCGCGCGACCAGGTGAGGTAGGTGCTGAGGTCCTCGTCGACCGCATGCTGCAGGCCGACACGGCCGGAGCGCCCGATCGCCGTCGTGTCGCCGCCCAGCGCCACCGCGCCGTTCACGCCCGGGATCGCGCCGGCGAACTGCGCATCCGGCGTGCTGCGGGCGCGCTCGTGCGTGAAGTCGAGGCGGTCCTGCGTCCAGCGCGCGCCGGCCAGCACGGTCCACGCCGGGGTCAGGTGCCAGCGGCCCTCGCCGAAGAGCGCGGTGCTGTGGCTGTCGGTCCCGTAGTGCGCCTCGCCCCAGTCGGCGTAGGTGCCGGTCGCGGTGACGCGCGCCACGTCGCGGCGGTAGATCTCCTTGTCGCGCGTGTGCATCGTGAAGAGCCCGGCGACGTAGTCGATCGGCAGCCCGAAGGCCGAGCCCTGCGGCGAGGCGATGCGGATCTCCTGCGACAGCTGCTCGAAGTCCACGATGCCGCGGTCATGCGATTGCGGCAGTCCGGCGGCGGGCGCGGCCAGGCGGTCGCCGTCCTGCACCTGCGTGTTGTCCCAGCCGCGCCAGCCGGTGATGGCGGTCAGCTGATGGCCGGCGGGGAGCTTGCGCTCGTAGGTCAGCGAGGCGCCGCGGTTGCGGTCGTGGACGGTGGTCGCGAGGTTGGTGTTGATGCGGCGGTTGTCGTCGCTGGCCACGACCGGCGCGAGCGCCGACGCGAAGGCGGGGAAGTCCGTGACCGCGCCCGACGGATACGCGATCAGGCGCGTGCGGGTCACGACGCCGGTCGGGATGTCGTCCTTGGACTTGAGGTAGTCGGCGGTCAGCGCAAGCCTGCTGAGCGCGTCGATGTCCCAGTCGACGCGCGCCCGCACGCCGCGCTTGTCGTAGCCGTTGACGCGGCTGCCGTCCTGCACGTTGGTCACGTTGCCGTCGTAGCGGGCGCCCAGTGCCGTCAGCGAGGCGCGCACGCCGCCGGCCAGCGGGCCGGAGATGCCACCGCGCAGCCGCGTCTCGTTGCCGCCGCCGTAATGGCTGAGGTCGATGAAGCGCTCCAGCTGCGAGGCCGGCTCGCGGCTCACGATGTTGACCACGCCCGCCGACGCGTTTTTTCCGAACAGCGTTCCCTGCGGGCCGCGCAGCACTTCGACGCGCTGCACGTCGAGCAGGTCCAGCGTGCTCTGGCCGGGGCGCGCGAGCGGCACGCCGTCGATGACGGTGGAGACCGTGGGCTCCACGCCCGGCGAGGTCGAGATCGTGCCCACGCCGCGCACGAACAGCGAGGTGTCCTTGTTGGACGCGCCGGTGCGGAAGTTCAGGCTGGGCACCGCGGCGGCCAGGCTGCCGAGGGTGTTGCGATTGGCGTTCTCCAAGGTCTCGCCGTCGAGCACGGACACGGCGACGGGGACGCGCTGCAGCGACTCGCTGCGCTTGGCGGCGGTGACGGTCACGGCGGGGAGGGCGTTCGGCGCGGCCGCGTCGGCCCCGCCGCCGACTGCGGTGCCGGCCTGGGAGGCGGCGCCGGACGCCGCGGTCTCGGATGCCGCTGCTGCCGCGGTGTCTTGCGCCAGCACCTGCTCGGCCGACATGGCGCACAGCAGGCTGCAGGCCGCGGCGAGCATCCGGTGCTGCCGGTCGTGGCGCCGCCGGGCGGGGCGGTGTGGGGCGATGGTCGGGCGGCGCATGGCGTTCTCCGTTTTCCTCAGAAGCGATTGAGATGGCCAACAAGCTGTTAGCGCTAACATGGTTCGCATCATCCGAATCGGCGCCAAGGCGCGTCAAAGACCAAAAGATGATTTCCTTAAACGGTTTCCGTTCTGGCCACGGCGTCGTGGCGGGTGCTTCTTCGGCGCGCGCGTCCCACGCAGACGCAGGCGGCGGAGGCACCGATGCGTAAGCGCAAGACCACGCAGCGGACCACGCTGATGGATGTGGCGGCGGCGGCGGGGGTGTCCGCGATCACGGTGTCGCGCTTCTTCAACGAACCGCATCGCGTCGGCGCGGAGGCGGCCGCGCGCGTGAAGGCCGCCGTCGACGCGCTGGACTACGTGCCCAACCTGGCCGCCGGCGGACTGGCGTCGGCGCAGAGCCGCGTCGTGGCGATGGTGGTGCCCAACATCTCCGGGCCGATCTTTGCCCACACGCTGGAGGCGCTCTCGGACGGGCTGGCGGCGGCGGGGTATCAACTGCTGCTCGCGTCGAGCTACTTCTCGAAGGAGAACGAGGAACGCGCGGTGCGCGCCTTCCTCGGCTGGCGGCCGGCCGCGCTGGTGCTCACGAGCCGGCACCACAGCGCCGCGACCGAGCGCTTGATCGAGGCGACGCAGGTCCCCGTCATCGAAACCTGGGAGCTGACGCCGCGCCGGCCGACGCTGCAGATCGGGTTTTCGCACCGGCAGGTCGGGCGCGATGCCGCAGCGCATCTGTGGGCGCGCGGGTATCGCAAGCTGGCGTTCGTGCACAACAGCGCGGCGGGCGACCTCAGCGCGCAGGAGCGGCACGAAGGCTTTGCCGAAGCGCTGCGTGAGCTCGGCCATCGCGGCGAGCCGGTGGCCCTCCGCCCGGTTGCGCCCGCGCCGATGGAGGCGGGCGCCGAGGCGCTGCGCGCGCTGCTGGCGCGCAAGCGGCAGCGGCCGGATGCGGTGTTCTTCGCCAACGACAACCTGGCCTGCGGCGCGCTGCTGGCGGCGCAGCGCGAAGGCTGGTCGGTGCCGGGCGACGTGGCGGTCTTCGGCTTCGGCGACTACGCGTTCGCCGACAAGCTGCTGCCCAGCCTGAGCACGATCCGCCCGCCGGCTCGCGAGATCGGCGAGCACGCAGCGGCGCATGTGCTCAAGCTGGTGGCGGGCGAACAGCCGGAGCGCCTCACGGCGCTCCAGTGCGAAGTCATCGCGCGCGAGAGCGCGTGAACGCGGTGTCCTGCGAGGGAACGGGCAAGGGCAAGGGCAAGGGCGCCTCGGTGGTGCCTCAGCCGCGCTTCACTCGAAAGGAAAGCGGCCTTCCGCCGCGATCGCGCTGAGCGGCAGGCGCGTGTTGGGCTGCTCGCGCGCCTGCAGCGCTTCGGGCAGCACGGACTTGTCGCCGCGACGGCCCAGCGCCACGATGACCTGCGGTGCGTAGTCCTCGGGGATGTCGAGCGAGCTGCGGGCCAACGCGCGGTCGAACCCGCCGATGCTGTGCGCGTGCCAGCCCGACAGCGAGGCCTGCAGCGCGAGGTGCGACCAGGCGGCGCCGGCGTCGAAGGCGTGGGTGGCGTTGGGTTCCAGCGCGGACTTGCCCGGCGGCAGCCAGCGCTGCTGGGACACGACCAGCACCAGCGCCGACGCGCGATGCGCCCAGCTCTGATTGGTGATGCTGAGCGTCTCGAACAGCGTGGCCCAGGCCGGCGTGCCGGCCAGCGCATAGACGAAGCGCCACGGCTGCACGTTGTAGCCGGACGGCGCCCAGCGCGCGGCTTCGAGGAAGCGCAACAGCGTGGCGGTGTCCAGCGGCTCGCCGGTGAAGGCGCGCGGCGACCAGCGGTCCAGGAACAGCGGATCGATCGGATGGTCGGCCTCGCGGACGGCGGGCACGGCCGCGGGAACGGCGGTGGGCTGTGCGGTGGACAGGGCTTGGGACATGACGAGACTCCTTGGAACGGATCGCCGGACACCAACCGCCGGCGCGGGATGGCCCGGACCTTGGCATGTCGCCCGCCGGCGCGCCACGCAGAAAGACGCATAAGCAACTGCGTGACCTTCAGGGCGCCGAGGACATCCCGCGGTGGCCGGCGTTGTCGCGTCTGACCTTTCTCGTCCGTCCGCTCTCGCCCGTCCTTTCTCGAAAGAGGTAGTGATCCCGGCACTGTTCGACATGAATCAAGGAATTCGGCTCAACCTGGGCGGTCCGCGCCCAAGCGGTGCGAAGCGCCCTCAGGGACGGCCCGGACGTGCCGATCCCATGGGCACACACAACAAGGGAGTCACGATGTCTTCGGTTTTCAATCTCAGGATCGGCGCGCGTCTGGCCGTCGCGTTCGGCCTGATGGTGCTGCTCATGCTGCTGATGGCGGGCGCCTCGCACGGCGGGTTGACGTCGGTCGACGGCCGGCTGGGGCAGGTGATCGGTGACCGGTACGTGAAGGTGCGCTCGGTGGGCCGCATCTTCGACGAGCTGAACCTGCAGGCCCGCAACGCGCGCAACGTGTTGCTGCTGGACACGGCGCAGGAGCGCGGGGTGGAGCTGACGTCGATCCGCGAGTCCCGCGAGCGCGCGACCAAGGTCTATGACGCGCTGACCCCCACGATCCACGACACGAAGGCCAAGGCGTTCCTCGAGGAATCGCTGACCGCGCGCAAGGCCTACGGGGAGGCGCTCGACGCCTTCTTCGCGCAGGTCGGGTCGGAGGACATGGACGGCGCGAAGCTGGTGCTGATGCAGAAACTGCGCCCGGCGCAACTGGCCTACGTGGGGTCGCTGGGCAAGCTGGTGGAGCGGCAGGAGCAGCTGATGGAGGAGTCCGGCTCGCTGGCCAAGGAGGCGGTGCGGGAGACGACGTTGGTGCTGTGGATCGCGGTGATCGTCGGCGTGGGGGCAGGTATTGCCTTCGGCGTCCTGGCGACGCGGTCGGTGACGCGGCCGCTGGCGGACGTGCGTCGCGCGATGGAGGCCGTGGCGGGCGGCGACCTGACGACGGACGTGCGCGTGACGCGCCGCGATGAACTGGGGGACCTGCAGCAGAGCCTGGCGCGCATGGTGGAAGGGCTGCGCGGGCTGGTGCGCGAGGTGCGCAGCGGCGTGGACTCGGTGACGACGGCGTCGAGCCAGATCGCGGCGGGCAACCTGGACCTGTCGAGCCGCACCGAGGAACAGGCGAGCAGCCTGCAGCAGACGGCGAGCTCGATGGAGGAGATCACCGGGACCGTGCACCAGGCGGCGGACAGCGCGCGTCAGGCGACGGCGCTGGCGGAGGAGGCGTCGGGGACGGCGCGCCGCGGTGGGGAGGTCATCGGGCGCGTGGTGGCGACGATGGATGCGATCACGGACAGCAGCCGGCGCATCGAGGACATCATCGGCGTGATCGACGGGATCGCGTTCCAGACGAACATCCTGGCGTTGAATGCCGCCGTCGAAGCGGCGAGGGCGGGCGAGCACGGCCGCGGATTCGCGGTGGTGGCTGGTGAGGTGCGTGCGCTGGCGCAGCGCAGTGCGAGTGCGGCAAGGGAGATCAAAACGTTGATCGGGACGTCAGGCGTGTCGGTGGCGTCGGGTGGCCGCGAAGTGGCTGCGGCGGGCGAAACGATGCGCGAGATCGTTGAGCAGATCCGCCGCGTGAGCGAACTCGTCAACGAGATCTCCGGCGCCGCCGGAGAGCAGAGCCGCGGGATCGAGCAGATCAATCAGGCCATCACGCAGATGGATCAGGTGACGCAGCAGAACGCGGCGTTGGTCGAAGAGAGCGCCGCTGCCGCCAACAGCCTGGAAGCGCAGGCGCAGAGGTTGGCGGAGTCGGTGGCGACGTTCAGGGTGGCGTGAAGCGGCAGAGCGCGCTGCTGCTGATGTGCTCGGCTTGCCCCCCCCATTTTTCCTAGGCGATGTAGGACTGCCAAAGGCTGGAAGCGGACGTCACCTCCGTCAGCAACTGAGCGCCAAGTCGCGACTCCGCCGCGAAGCCCGACAAACGCCCCGTCGCCGAGATAGAACTCGTCGGTGCCACGACCGCGCGCGACAACATGGTCGGCCCGTCAGGGGCACGGATCGCCTGCTTGTCGGCGCGGTCATCGCACGTAGATCGGCGTCGTCCACTTCGTGTCGAGCTTGTACTGGAGGTGCCCCGCGCCGCCGTTGGTCAGGCGTTTCATCAGCCCTTTCACACAGGACATTTCCGGGGCACTGACGGCGACCGGTTCATCATTGGCATCGACCAGCAGAGCGACACAGCTGTCGACCTCGCCGTTCACCTCGAACCGCGTGCGGTACGACGCCTGCTCCTGCGGCGTGAAGGTGAACGTGAAGCTGCACTCTCGGTTCTGCATGTAGCGCGCTTCGACGTAGCCGATGCCGATGGTCACCGGCTTGCCGGCCGGCACCTTGAAAGGCTCCAGCGCGCCTCCCGAATTGGCGATCCGACGTGCCACCAGCACGCCGTCCTGCTCGGACTTGCACGAGGCGTCCTCGAAGCTGGACACCCGCCAGGCCTGGAGATTGGTGCTCGTCGACGCCGCCCGCACATCGACGGCCAGCGTCGCCGCCGGGCCGGACGTCACCAGCGCCTGCGGTCCGCCGCAGCCCGTCACCCCCGCCGCGGCCAGGGCCCACGCCCTCACACACCAAGACTTCGCCATGCGATTCCTCCCTCTGGTCGATTGTTGTCCGCCCCATCCCGCTCAGGAGCGGTGGCGATTGTGTCGCGCGGCGAGATAGGCGCGCCAGTCCCGGGCCCCGCTCATTCGAGCGTCCGCGGGCGCCCGTCTGTCCGCAGCGGCGAGTGGTCGGCGCCAATGCCCGTGGGGGCGCGTCATTCCTCGCCAAGGTCTGCGACGTCGTCGATGCACCTGGATGCATCAATGACCGCTGGCGCTGCGCTGCGGACTCCGGGTTGAGGCTGGAAACGGCCATTGAGTAGGCGGAACACTACGCCCCTCCGAGGGACTTTCCTAGCGTCAATTCCGCCCACGCTTGCTCGACAGCGTCGCCTTATCCGCCTGCTAAGCGCTCGCCTCTGGCATCCGCTACGGCGCTAGATCCGATGGGCACCCTGAGGCAGATGTAATCAGCACATCTCCCTCAAAATAGGCACGAGGGTCCACGTCGACCAGTTCGATGAATGATGAAGGTTTCTTATGCTGGACGACCAAGCAGTCGTAGTCTTCGCGGCTAAGGATGGCCGACCTCTGCGGATTTACCCAAAGGTGCTCGTAGCGAGCTTCAATGGTGTCATAGAGATACGCTTCATATTCATGGCTGCCGAGCGGATGCGGATTGGCATCGAAAGGGCGCCCCGTTTCGCGTAGGTACGTAACCTTTCCGGCCTGAAAATCGAGGTCGACAATCCGCCCGCTGGTGGCCATGTCGCTACCCGCGATGATGTAGGTCCAAGAGCGCCAGTCCATCCATGTTGTCATCCGTTGTCCCCCAAGGTCCGGTTGCCGGTCAGTATGGCCGAAAGGTTTCGATTTCTGCGACTGGCTAGGAACCTACGTTTGTGGGGGCCAGCACCAGCCCCTCCTTGCCTCGAAAAATAACGCCCAGAGTCCCCGCGATGGCGTCGAAGCTGTCCGATTCGGGATGGAACGCAATCGTGTACTCCAGGTGCCCGTCGAGCGACCGAGCCGCCGAGCTATCCACGCGCACGCAAAGGCGGGTGGGCTTGAGACTGGCGCTCAGGACTTCACACTCGTGCGTAAGTTGGTCGGACACCATCAACTGCATGTTGTCGGCCTCGACTGCCCGAGACAGCGAGAACCAGTACGCGTCCTCAGCATCTCGAACCCAGATGTGCGCCATGCCTTCGTACTCTTCGTCCTCGATGCGTGCGAACACGACGCCAGTCACAAGCTTTGCCATTCAAACTCCAGTGCGTGGGGTCGAGAAGCCTAACGCGACCTGTCGCCCCGATGTCTGCTTCCGCTGCAGAGCAGACCGTGGTTGCGCACGCTGCCGAACGCGGCGAGCAACTGGTCTGAGATGCGCAGGCAGCACCCATCCAAACCGGCGACCCTGGGCACGATCAGCAACATAGTCACGACCAGCAGCGCCGGTCACCACAGCATGGAGCGGTCACGACCAGCGCATATGGTCAAGGTTGGCCGGCGCGGTGGTCACGGGGTACCAGCACGAGCAGCGAGTCCGCCACCGGTTTCGTATACAGGGGCAGCCCATCTCGCGGTGTCGCCGTTGCGAGCAAGCCATCTCTTGCGACTGGCTCGATGTGGACATCTGTCATTGCGGACAACGCCCGCTGCCGAACGTCCCGCTGTTCCTCATAGACTGCGACATCTCCCACGGAACACGTCACCATGCGAAGGAAACCGAAACCGCTTTATCCCACCCGGCTTGCGCGCACGATTGATGCGTCGGAGATCCCGGGCTTCGAACCATGGAGCGATCGGGGAGGCGACTACCAGGCGGGACGGCCTTATGGCGAACTCACTCGTGAAGGCCGAGTGCGCTTCCTCGTCATGTCGCTTCACATGCAGATGCGTTGGCGAGGAGAGGACGGACAAGATGAGCTGCAAGTCTTCGGACCGGCCGGACATGTGCAGGCCCGCTCCAGCTATCCGGACGTGGATGAGCTACTTCCGACCGTGCTGACGGCGTTGGCCTATTTCTGGAACATCCAGCCCGCCGTATTTGTCGGGCTTGTCAATGACATCTTTGGCGCAGACTTCGGTGTTGACCCAACGGTTCCGCAGGACTGCTATCGACGTGCGGGAATGCTTCCAGGTACCCCACTCGCCGACCATTGGCTGCGAACCAGGTCGTAACGGCTTCTTGTCGACGTTGGAATCGGTCGGAGGCCACGGCTGATTCTGTGGGCCGCCTCATACCCGTTGCGGAAGACTGAGTGGAGGGCAGCTGAGGGTCGAGGGTGGCTGTTCGCTACCGAAGGCAGCGGTCATTCGAGCGACGCTAGCGCGCCTCGGAACTCGCCATGTCGGCTGCAAATCCATCAGCGGCCATTGAGATCGCGCGATCCGCGCCGGTCCGATGTCTGCTGAGCACCATTGACTGTGCGCGGAAGTCGCGTCGTCCATCGGCCGCAACCGCTGCGATCCGGCCAAGGCATCAGGCTGGAAGCGGTCAACCCAGTTAGGCGCGAATCAACCATCGTGAAAGCCGATCCACGAGCCGACCAACGTTGATTGCCGAAGAGTACGGGTAAGTCTGGCGTGGGGCGTTCTTCACCAGCCCCGGTGCTGACTGACAAGCCCTGACCCTCAAGGGGGATGCCATCCCCCTCACTCCCTCTAAGGAACGAACCGCCCGAAGTCTTTGATATAGATCAGAGAACGAAGCCGCGATCGGACGGAGCATGGACCCCGGTGATTCAACCCACCACAACTTCGGCGCCAGTGGCAAGACTGACGTTCGAGCCCTTGATCATTCGTTCATGGGCGAGATGGGCCTATCCGCGAGGACGGCCTCACGTGGTTGTCGTGGTTGAACATCTCGCCCACCTCTCCGGTCGATCCGAAGGCATGTCGCCTTCAACGTCGGAGCCGGTGGTGTCCAACATTGACCGGGGTACGACGACATGGGAAGTTTCCAACAAGCACGCATCGACGAGTCCGACAAGCCGCTGCGCTCGCGCCATCCGTTGGCGGGCTGCGATCAGCAGACGCTGATCCACCTGCAGCACGACTGGGGCATGACCGAGCCGCAAATCTTCGGACCGCGACTCGGCTCCGATGCGATCTGCCTGCGCGCGGATCTGACGATGGGCTCGGCACTGGCCAATCTGCGCGCACTGCTGGTGAGCGGCGCGTCGATGCTGGCCATGCTCTCCGACAACTGCGCGGAGAGTGATCCGGCCAAGCATGTGGCCAACGCGGTCAAGGAGTCGCTGCGCGAAGGGCTGGGGATGCTCGGCGTGGTGGAACGCGCGGTGGATGATGATCGGAGGAAGGTGGTTGCTTGAGCGAGCGAGGCGATGGCGATCGAAGATCGCCTCGCATCGGACCTCAGTCTGGAGTCTATGCCTCGGATCGTCATGACCATACTTCGCGCAGAATGGTGACCCGTCCATTGAAGGTCTTCCATGCCAGAGCTCGCTTGGACCAGTTGATTTTCTGGAGGTGCTTGACGTCGTGCCGATTGAAGGGGAGTACGGCACGTCCTACCTCTACCTATTCACGCGGGATGCGATCACGGTCGAGCTCGGCGTCTATCCGCTTGCAGGAGACGTGTCTCTCAGGATCGTCCACGGCCAGCAGGATGAGCCGGTGCTCAATCTCCAACTGCTCGGGTGCCCAGCCGCACGCGTCATACGGGACAAGCAAGGTACCTGCATTGAGTTCGCGGCAGCCAATGTCTTCACTGGCCGCTTTGACGAGACGACAGCCGCGCCCTATGGATTTCGACTCCGAATTAGGCCATTGCTCCAGGTCGAACCGTACTCGTATCCCGTCTAGTCGCATCACTCCTGTCGACGCGGGTTGAGCGTCTCGGCAGTGTCTGGACCACGCCGATGAGACACCTGATCCGATCCATTGCGTCCTTGCTTATCGCAGGATGTGCCACCTACACCTTTGCGCAGTCGGCGGTTCGGCAGGACACGCAGCCAGCGCCGGCCAACGACCCCATCGACTGCCCGAAGAAGTACCAGGAGATCGGTTCGATCGCGATCAAGCTGCCCTATTGGGATTTCGACCAGACCGAGAAGGGCTGGCGCTCGCTGGGCAACTGCAATCGGGAACAGACGCAACTGCTCAAGCGGTACGTGAAGCGCCAGGAGAACGAGATGCGCGGTGTGCGCTGGCATCTCGCGCAGACACTGGCGATGGAGGGCGACGACGCCGCGGCCGCGGCCGCGGAGCAAGCCTTGTTGTCGGTCAATCCGGACGAAGCATTTCGGTCCGGTTGCACGCCATGTCGGCAACGTGTGCAGCCACGGTCCGGCATGCCGGAGCGGACGTTGGCAGGCAACACGTGAAGGACATGAATCGGCCAGTTATCGACATTGGTGAGCGGCCGGTCTGCGGCGTTCTTGCTCGACCGACGGATGACCCTCAACCTTCGATCATGCGACGGCGAAGTGACAGGTCGAGACTGATTCCAGATACCCGGCTTAGACGACCTGGACGAGCGCCGCTACAGCTACCTGACAATCAGGGTCAATGCGTCTTACCGACGGCTGGTGGTGTCAGTACTCGGACGAAGACCAGCAATGATTCGTGGAATCTGAAGATGATGCAAATAGAAGGTTCAGCGTATCAGCTCCCGCCGCGTGGCTCTTGGCTTTACGTGATGGCAAGCAGCAGAGACTATGGGAGAGCGAAGATCGGAATGACGACGCAGAGCAACCCGATGAGACGGTTTGCAACCCTGCGTTGCGGCGACCCATTCTTGTTTCTCCGAGTCGCCTTTTACCTGCCGCATGACTGTCCGGTAGATGCCGGGGCGCTCGAGAGACGTCTACACGTTGCATTCGGGCCAGCCCGAATACAGTTCTTCAGCGGGGGATGGTCTGAGTGGTTCTACATTGAACATGACAGGGCCGAATTTGAGTGCCAAAGATTCATCGAGAACTTCTTTGAAGATCCGGAGTGCGTTCGTCCTTTCTCCGGCATCGCCTACCACCAAGGGTCGCAGATCCTTAAAGCCTATGACGAGGATTTGATTTCGTTGTTCGGCCCGCCGCCTGTGCTGCACGAAGACGGACTTCCGTACTAGAAAGCGCCATTGCTACATTTCACGCGAAGGCCAGATCATCGATGCCACCCGTTCGGCAAGGCCGCTGCTCAAGCTGAGCGCTTAACGACTGCTACCGGGCCCCGATTTGCACGGGCGGTAGGACCGAAACGGGTCGATCGCCGATGCTCATCAGCGCTCAGCGAAAGACCGAACCCAGCCTACAGCGCGCCTTGGACACGGTTTGGTGCCTGTGTCCGCGGTGCCGCACTGCCTGTGTAGCAGCAACCGAGTCGGGTGTTCAGAAGCCCCCGGAATTCGCAGCAAACAGTGCTTCGACACCGCATCGGTTTCATACCGGGCGCGGGCATTCTTCGGTTCGTGACGTCACCATGCGATGGATCCGGCAGAGTTGGAGATGCACCCAAAGCCCCCATCGAGTCCTGCATCCCTGGGACGCCGTCACCTCTGGCGACAGGGCGGTGCTAGCCTGCGCAAGCCCTCAGGACGTCAGGAGTGCTGCCATGCGCATCGCGACACGTGTCTCTCGAGCCTTCACGCTTCGCAGGTCCTTGGTCACCGTGCCGGGTCTGCTCGCGATGATCCTGGTCGCCACCGGGTCCGGAGCGACGGCCGCCACCTACAGTGGGGAGGCGCGCAGCGAAGCCCGGACGCTGAATCTCATCGCGCCGGTCGACGCCCGATCGGTGGTGGACAACGTGCCCACCGGCACCTTGACCTCCGCGGAGATCGCGGAATATCGGCCGAATTTCAATGGCGCGGAGAGCAGCAGCAGTGCCGGCGGCGGTGCGCTCGCGGGGCTGGTGTTCCTGTCCGCCAACGCCACGACGCGCACCATCGGGCATGACGACTCGGCGTCCATCGCCTCATCGAGCGCGTCGGCCCGGTTGACCGACAGTTTCATCATCCATTGCGGCGGCTGCGCGGACGGCACGGTCGGCACGATGCTGTTCCAGGTGGTGACTGCGGCCAAGCTCTCTTCGACCTCCTTTGCCGGCGGCATCATCGGCACACCGCCTTTCGGCCTCGCGCGCAGCGAGATGACATGGAACACCTCGCTGCAGGTGAACAGCACCGGACTCGACGCGGTGACCGGTGCCTGGCCGACGACCGTCACGGCCGGGTCGGGGATCTCCCGCGTGACCGACAGTACCGGGCTCGACGACCTCACCGTGACCGGCCTGCACGGCGCGAGGCATACCTTCGCGTTGACCTTTGCCTTCGGGCGGCCGATCGAGCTCGATTTCGCCGCCGCGATGCAAGCCAATGGATCCGCCATCCCGACGGGGCTCGAGTCGCAATACGCCTATGGCAACTGGGGGATGGGGGAGGCGTTCACCGCGTGGGGCGGCATCCTGTCGGTGCGGGACTCGTCCGGGCAACTGGTGAGCGGGTTCTCGGCGCTGACCTCGCAGGGGATCAGCTACGCACAGTCATTCTCCGACGTGGTCCCCGAGCCCGCCACCTGGGCGCTGATGGGGCTGGGAGCCCTGGTGTTGCCGCTGCTGGCGCGCCGGGCAAGACGCATTGACTCGATTCCACCGGTTGAATGAATGCGGGCTCCCCAGGATCCCGCATGAGGGATCCAGCCCTGGATGAGTTGCTGCGATCCATTGGGAGGGAGGAGAGCAAAGCCGCAATCTTCTGCTTCGCCGCGCGATCGGACTTCGCGGATACTGCCCGCGCAGCCGTTGCACGCTCCTTCATGACCCTTCGCCGCATCCGCTTCGCCGCTCTTTCTGTCCTCCTGGTCGTGGTCATCCTGGCCGCGGGCGCCGCGCTGGTCTACATGTCGCAGCGCATGGCCGCTGATGGGAGCTTCAGGACCCGATCGACGCTGATCACGGCAACGGATCGTCCGGTGTACTTCTGGACGGTGGTCGCGATCCCCTGGCTCGCGGGCGTCGTCTTTCTCGCAAGCGCTCCACTGGTGGCATGGCGCGCATGGAAGGCCACCCCGGAAGAGCAGGACAAGTTGGAGCGCCAGAATCCGCGCATCTATGGTCAGACTCGCCGCTCGTTGACCATTGCCTTCTGGGTCCTGGTCGCAATGATCTGCACGATCCCCGCGTGGGCGGTGACCTGGCCACCGTCCGATGCTCAGCGTCCGTCCGCGCCCCTCGTTCTGCGGCTGCCTCCGCATGCGGCGCGCGATGCGGCTCCGGCCGCGCAGCTTCCGACGGCAAAGCCTGTCGCAGGCACCGGCCAGTCCATGCGCGTGCAGCCGATCAGGACCCTCTTCGAATGGGGCGTCGAAGGAAGCCGCGAGGCGCTCATCGCTTGTCAGCGGGGCGCCTATCCAGGCGCGGCGGTCGCGGCGTACCAGACCTGGACGCCGAAGAGCAACGCCCAGCCGGATCACTGCGACAGGTTCTGAAGCCTCCTCGTCGGCTGAACCGGCGGCCATCGCTCAGAGCGTCAGCCACCCCACCAGCACCGCGCACACCACCAGGAAGGGGAGGCTGATGCGATGGAACTCCGCCAGCCCGCCCGGCACGCGCGCCAGGCGCAGGGCGATGAGGTTGGCCATCGATCCCAGCACGAAGCCGAAGCCCCCGACGTTCACGCCGATGGCCAGCACGGCCGGTTGCGGCAGGTGGTCCGCCAGCAGCAAGGTGGCCGGCACATTGCTGATCACCTGCGAGCTCACGATCGCCGCCAGATAGGCCGGCAGCGGCTGGTCCAGCGGCAGCCGCGCCAGCAGGCCGGCCACCTGGGGCAGGGTGACGAGCTGGTGCAGGTCCACGAACATCAGGGCGAAGGTGGCGAGCAGGGCCCAGTCCAGCCGCTTCAGCACTTCCCGGTACCAGAGCGCGTAGACCGCCACCACCACCGCCAGCGCGGGCACCCACTGGTGCAGCTCCAGCGACAGCACGAAGCCCACGAACAGCACGACGGACAGCGTCAGCAGCCGGGGCTGGGTGGCCGTCTTGTGCCGCGCGGGCGCGATCGTGATCGGCGTGCCCGGCATCGTGAGGAGGATGGTCGCCGTCAGCAGGACCAGCATCACGCCCACCGACGGTCCCATCATCGCGATGAAGCCGCCGAAGGACTCGCCGGAGCGATGCCAGAGGTAGAGGTTCTGCGGGTTGCCGATCGGCGTCAGCGACGAGCCGGCGTTCACCGCCAGCGCCTCCAGCGCGACCAGTCGCGCCAGGGGCAGCTTGGCCTGCGCGGCCAGCTCGCGGGTCAGCGGCACCAGCAGGAACAGGCTCACGTCGTTGGTGACCAGCGCGGCGAGCACTGCGGCGACCGCGCACATCACCAGCGCCAATTGCCGCGCCGTGCCGGTGCGGGCCAGCAGCGCGCGGGCGGCTCCCTGCAGCACACCGCTGCGTTCGACGCCTTGCGTGATGGCCAGCAGGCCGGTCAACGCCCCCAGGGTCTGCCAGTCGATCAGGCGCAACCAGTCGCCCGGCGAGATCGGCCGCAGCAAGGCGAAGGCGACAGCCACCAGGGCCAGGAAACCCAGCAGACGGTTGCCGCCCGGGCCGGCATCGTGATCGCCGGGCGGGAGGTCCGGTGCAGGGTCCGACGGATCGGGGCTGGGGCGTGAGGAGAGGGGGGCGCTCATGAAACGATGGGGGGCGAGGGCTCGACGCCGGGGGGAGTGGCAGGATGACGCGCAGTACCGGCTTCCGGCATGCGTGTCGCGAAGAGGGGCAGCGCGGCACAAGCGATCAACGCCAGCACGCTGAAGGCCCACGCCGGTGCCCGTGACGGCCAGCGCCAGACGGAGGCCAGTACGGCCTGGAGTGAACGGCGCGCCCGGCGGCGACTAGCCGTCGCCCAGGTTGACCAGGCGTTGAATCTCCTTGCGGCGCGCGCCGATGGCCGAGTCGATCCGGGGCAGCCACGCCGCGAGCGGACTGTCCTTGGCCGCCGCGAAATGCACGTCTTGCGCCGACAGCGGCTGTCGTCCGACCTGCAGCGTCTGCAGATTCCCCACCCGCCGCGCGCAGCCGGGCATGGACGCTGTCGGCGGAGCCATGAAAACTGGTCACGAGCAGCACGTCGCAGTGTCCGGCCTCGAGCGTGCGAAGCCGACGCGACAGGTCACCCGCCACCGGTCGCACGTCCAGGCCATCCGCGGCGGGATTGGCCAGCGCGTTGCCGTAGGTTGCCATGCGGGACATGCAGACCACCCGACCGCGCAGGTCGTCGACATGGCGGACATCGAGCTGGCGGTCCCGCCGGCTGACGGTCCAGATCGCGCCGCGGAAGAGGGGCACCGAGAAGCTCAGCCGCTCGCTGCGCTCTTCGGTCGGGCTGACGCCGAAACCGATGGTCTCGCCCCGTTCGACCAGCCGGAGCAGGCGGGAGAAGGGCACGGCGCTCCGCTCCCAGCGCAGCTTGGCGGCCTGTTCGACGACCGTCAGGATCGGGGTCAGGAAGGTGGCATCGACGGCCTCGGACAGGGCCAGCGGGACGACCGGGGGCACGCGCCCGGACTGCGCGACGGCCGGCGTCGCGGCGACGAGCGCGGCGCCAAGGAAGCTCCGGCGCTTCAGGGGCTGGCCTGCCGTCAAGGCCAGGTCGGCGAGGTGTTGCATGCGTTGATTCCTCTGTCCCTTGAACGGGTCTGAGGAACATTGTCGGGCAGTCATGCGACAGCAGGATGCTTCCTCCGCCTCGGTCCGGACGCAACACCTGGCACCAGGCCCCGAACGACACCTGTTCCGCGATTGATGACAACGATTCTCAATTGAGATCAATTCTCATCTATAGTGCCGACCGACTCAACCCGGCACGAATCGCGATGTCCCTCTTCACGCTCGACAAGATCGGCCCCTGGCTGACCCCGCTGCTGCTCTGCGCGGGCGCCCAGGCCCATTCGCCCTATCTCAAGCCCAATACCTTCAGCGCCGAGGAGCAGCGCAAGCAGGTGACCGTGGAAGCCTCGTTCGCCGAAGGCGACCTGCGGCCCGACGTGGCGATGAAGTCCGACGCCTTCCACGTGATCGGGCCCGACGGCAGGAAGCTGGCGCTGACGCCGGCGGCCGCGCTGAAGGAGGCGACCTATCTCGAGGTGCCGCTCGGCGCCGGCAACGGCACCTATCTCGTGTCGTCGGGGGTGCGCAAGGGCCGGCTGGCCAAGGGCGTGCTGCGCGACGGCAAGGTGCATTTCGCCGAACGCGCGGAAGACACGCAACCGGACGACAAGCCGATCGAGGTGCAGAGCATCACCCGCGCCGACGTCTACGTCAGCCGCGGCCGTCCGAGCGCGGCGGATTTCGACACCGACGGCGTCGGCATCTATCCGGTGACCCAGCCCTATGACCTCTATGCCGGAGCCCCCGTCATCGTGCGCGTGCGCGACAGCCGCCAGCCCCTGGCCGGCGAGACCGTGACCGTCATCGCCGACGGCCAGAACTACGTCAGCCACAAGCAGGCGGAGCAGGACTTCACCACCAATGCCGCCGGCGAAGTGAGCTTCAAGCCGAAGACCGCGGGTCTCTACCTGCTCCAGGTGCGCGTGCGCCGCGCCTCGGCGGACAACCCCGCGCTGTGGATCAGCACCACGGCCACCCTGACCATCGAAGTGCAGCCCCAGCCATGAAGACCTCCCTCCCACGTCACCTGTTCGTCGCCCTGCTGGGACTGGCCGCGCTGCCTGCGCTGGCCGCGTCGCATTCCTCGACCACGTTCATCGCCGAGCAGGACCTCAACGGCGACGGCAAGGTGCTGCCGGCCGAATTCAAGCTGGGCCGCGAGGTCGAGTTCGTGCGCATCGACTTCAACGCCGACGGCCAATTGAGCGAGGCCGAATACCTCGGTGAATTCGAGGGCCGGCTGATGCAGCGCATCGGCAAGATCGCCGACCCGGAGAAGCGCCGCGAGGAACTGCAGCGCCAGATGCGTCAGGCGAAGGTCCGTTTCGGTGTGCTCGACACCGACAAGAACGGCAGCATCAGCCTGGAGGAGTTCCAGGCCGCCGGCCTGCGCATGTTCACCCTGCACGATCGCAACAAGGACGGCGCGGTGGACGAGGCAGACCTGAAGATCGCCGAGGACGAGAAGAAGGCGGGCAAGGAGAGCTTCGTTTCGCCGTGAGGTGTATGGCTCCCTCTTCCGCTTGCGGGAGAGGGCGGGGGGTGAGGGCCAGCGGCCGAGGCAGTCATCAGCGCCCATCCAGCCGGAACGACGCCCTCGTCTCAACCGCCGGCGCCGCGTCGCCGCTCTCATCCTTCAAGGCAACACCTGTCACCTGACGGGATCGCGCCTCGTTGAGCAACCACGCGAGGCGCGCCGCCGCCGCCTCGGGCGCCAGACCTTCCGGCCTCACGTTCGAGATGCAATTGCGCTCCGCGTCCACGCGGCCGGGCCGAGGCGCCCAGGTGACGTACACGCCCATGCTGTCGGGCGAACTCAGACCCGGGCGCTCGCCGATCAGCACGACGGCGAGCTTCGCCCCCAGCGCGTGACCGATCGGATCGCCGATCGCGACGCGCGCCTGGCGAGCGATGGCCACGGGCGCCCAGCGCCAGTCGTTCGCCAGCAGCGGCCTGAGCGCCGAGATGAAGGCGAGGGCATGACGCTCGATCGCCAACGCGGACAGGCCGTCCGCCACGATCAGCGCCAGGTCTGGCGGACCTTCCACCTCACACCCGGCCAGCAGCGCGGTCGACCTGTCGTCGAGCCGACGACCGAGATCCGGCCGCTGCAGGTACATGGCCCGATCGGTGGCGGCGCTGTGCAGATCGAGTGTCGCGAGCCCCGCCGCGCTCAACGAGGCGGCGAGCGCCTCGTGATCCAACTCGCGATGCACCGCGTCCCGCGCCTGCGCATGGGCGAGCTGGAACGCCAGGTGCGCCGCCGTGGGCTGACTGACGCCCGCGCGGCCCAGGCCGATGCGCGCCGGCGTGTGCCGGCGCAGCGTGCTCCAGGGGTTGGGAATGATGCTGTCGCTCGCGGGATCGCTCATGGTGTCGTCGCTCATGGCTGTCCTCACGACGACGGCAGCAAGGCCGCGAAGGCCGGGGACATGCCGTCCACCAGATGACCCGGCGCGCCGGGGCGGGCGATGCGCATGCGCTCGAGCCAGCGCTCGAACTCCGGCGCGGGGCGCAGTCCCAGCACCCGCCGCGCATACAGCGCGTCATGGAAGGACGTGGTCTGGTAGTTGAGCATCACGTCGTCCGAGCCCGGGATGCCCATGATGAAGTTGCAGCCCGCCACGCCCAGCAGCGTGAGCAGCACGTCCATGTCGTTCTGGTCGGCCGCGGCATGGTTGGTGTAGCAGATGTCGCAGCCCATCGGCAGGCCGAGCAGCTTGGCGCAGAAGTGGTCCTCCAGTCCCGCGCGGATGATCTGCTTGCCGTCGTACAAGTACTCGGGCCCGATGAAGCCGACCACCGTGTTCACGAGCAGCGGCTCGAAGTGCCGCGCCACCGCATAGGCCCTGGCCTCGATGGTCTGCTGGTCGCAGCCGTGGTGTGCGCCGGCGGACAGCGCGCTGCCCTGGCCGGTCTCGAAGTACATGACATGCCTGCCGCGTTGTCCGTCGTCGAAGACGGCGCCCCGCGCCAGCGACAGCGCCGCCGCGCGGGCCTCGCCCAGCAGCTTCAGGTCGATGCCGAAGCTGCGGTTGGTCGCCTCCGTTCCGCCGATGGACTGGAACACCAGGTCGACCGGCGCGCCGCGCTCGATGCACTGCAGCGTGTTGGTCACGTGGGTGAGCACGCAGCTCTGGGTGGGGATCTCGAAGCGCTCGATGACCTCCGCGAGCAGGCCCAGCAGGTGCGAGACCTGGGTCACGTTGTCGGTCGCGGGATTGATGCCGATGACCGCGTCGCCGCTGCCGTACATCAGCCCGTCCAGCACGCTGGCGGCGATGCCGCTGGCATCGTCGGTCGGGTGGTTGGGCTGCAGCCGCGTGGACAGCCGGCCCGGCAGGCCCAGCGTGTTGCGGAAACGCGTGACGACCTCGCACTTCCTCGCCACCAGGATCAGGTCCTGGTTCCGCATGATCTTGCTCACCGCGGCCACGATCTCGGCGTGAGCCCCGGAGCCAGGCGTGTCAGGGCGGCGGTGTCGGCCGCGTCCGAGAGCAGCCACTCGCGCAGCCCGCCGACCGTCAGGTGGCCGACCTGCAGGAAGGCCGCGGCGTCGTGCGTGTCGACGATGAGGCGGGTGACCTCGTCGTCCTCGTAGGGGACCAGCGCCTCGTTGAGGAAGGTTTTCAGCGGCAGATCGGCCAGGGCCATCTGCGCGGCGACGCGCTCCTGCTCGGAGCCGGCGCCGACGCCCGCGAGCCGGTCGCCCGAACGCTCCGGCGTGGCCTTGGCCATCAGCTCGCGCAGGCTGTCGAAACGGTAGCTGACGGCACCGACACTCTCGCCGTAGGCCGAGGCCCTGGAAACGTTCATCGCTGGCTCCTTGCGCGCCAGCTTAACCGCCGCCCGGGACGCCCGTCCGCCTCCCCGCCCGGAACGCCACGGCGGTGCCCGGACTCATCAACACGGATGATGCGACGGCTCGATGCATTGCCTACGCTGATTCTTTCGGTGCAGCCCGCAGGCCGCGGTGATCGCCGGGGGATCGATCCCTGATCGCTCCCCTCGCGATCTCCGCCTGATCTCCCTCGGATCGCTGCCTCATCCCCCTGCGCGCACCGAGGGAGTCATCGCCATGTCCGTCCGATTCCAGGATCGTCCCTTCACGCTGACCCAGCCCGACGGCAGCACGCTGGCCGTGCGCGGCAGCGGCAACCAGTTCCGCGCCACCTTCGAGACCCTCGACGGCCGGCCGGTGGTGCTGAACCCGCAGACCGGCTGGTACGGGCCGGTCGCGACACCGCCGCCGGGACTGGTGGCGGCGCTGGCCGCTGCTCCGGGCGGGACCGGCAGCGCCGGACTCGTGCAGGTGTCGCCGTTGCAGCGTGAAGCCGCCGGCAGTCCGCTGGCCCGCCGCTGCGATCAGCGCCGCGCGGAACGCCAGCAGGAGCTGCGCTCGCTGCGCAATCTGGGCTCGTCGGGCGGGCCGCTGCTGGCCCCGCCGCAGCGCCAGACGGTGGGCGACTTCGTCGGCCTGTGCCTGCTGATCGACTTCGTCGACGAGCCGGCGACCATCCCCCGCGACGAGGTCGATCGCTTCTGCAACCAGGTCGGCTACAACGGCTTCGGCAACCAGGGCTCGGTGCGCGATTTCTTCCTCGACAACTCCGCGGGGCGCTGCAAGTACAGCAACGTGGTGGCGCCGTACTACCGCGCCAAGCATCCGCGCACCTACTACACCGACGAGTCGATCCAGATGCCGATCCGGGCCTGGGAACTGATCGGCGAGGCGCTGGCGCACCACAAGGCCACGGGCTTCGACTTCACCCCGCTCACCGCCGATGCGCAGGGCTTCGTCTACGCGATGAACGTGTTCTATGCCGGCGAGGTGCGCAACAACTGGGCCCGCGGGCTGTGGCCGCATGCGCACCGGTTGCAGGCGACGGTGCCGCTGGCGCCGGGCAGGGGCGCGCTGGACTACCAGTTCACCGCCATGACCAGCGAACTGACGCTGGGCACCTTCTGCCACGAGAACGGCCACATGCTGTGCGACTACCCCGATCTCTACGACGACGAGGAGGACGCGCAGTCCAGCGGCGTGGGCATGTACTGCCTGATGTGCGCCGGCAACTTCGACGAGAAGAATCCCATCGCCATCAGCGCCTACCTCAAGCGCCTGTCGGGCTGGGCGAACCAGGTGATCCCGCTGGAACACGACCGGATCGTCGAGCTCAAGGCGGGCAGCAACGACATGGCCATCCACAGCCGCGGCGGGCGCGAGTACTTCCTCGTCGAGAACCGCCAGCGCAGCGGGCGCGACGGCTCGCTGCGCGACAGCGGCCTCGCCATCTGGCACGTGGACGAGACCGGCGACAACAGCCGGGAACAGATGACACCCGCCAGCCATTACGAGCTGTCGCTCGAACAGGCCGACGGGCTCTTCCAGCTCGAACGCGGGCGCAACCAGATGGGCGACGCCGGCGACCTGTACAAGGGACCCGCCGCGCGTTTCGCCGACGACACCACGCCCTCCAGCCGCTGGTGGAACGGCACGGCCTCCAACCTGACCATCGACCAGATCTCCGCCTCCGGGGCGACGATGAGCTTTCGCAGCCGCTTCGGCGCCGGCACGCCGCCGGCCGCGGTGCGGCACGTCGCGCAGCCCGACCTCGCCATTCCCGACAACGACGCGGCCGGCATCCGCAGCACGATCCAGGTGCCGGAGGACGTGACGCTGGCGTCCATCAAGATCGGGCTGACCATCGCCCACCCCTATGTGGGCGACCTTCGCGTCTCGCTCGCGACGCCCTGGGGCGCCGTGGTCGAGCTGCATCCGAAGGGGCAGGGCGGCAACGCGAAGAACCTCGACCTGACCTACGACGAGTCCACGCTGCCTGCGTTGGCCACGCTGCGGGGACGCAGCAGCCGCGGCGCCTGGACGCTGACCGTGCAGGACCTCGCGCCGCAGGACCGCGGCCGTCTGCAGCGCTGGGGGCTGGACCTCGCCGCCGCGGCCGCGCTGCCCGACGTCGTGGTGCTGAAGGAATCCCCCGGGACCGCGATCCCGGACGGCAAGGCCGCCGGCATCGAGCGCACGCTGAGCAATCCCCGAGCCTTCGTGCTCGCGAGCGTGGAGGTGTCCGTGGAGATCTCGCACAGCTGGGTCGGCGACCTGGAAGTCAGCCTCGTGTCGCCGGCCGGCACCCAGGTGCCGCTGCATGCGCGCGCCGGCGGGTCCTCGCACGATCTCGCCGTGACCTACACGTCGGCGACCACGCCGGCGCTGGCGGCCCTCGCCGGGCAGCCCGCGGCCGGTGCCTGGAAGCTGCGTGTGGCCGACCGCGAGGCGCAGGACGTCGGCAAGCTCAACGGCTGGCGTCTGACCTTGAAGGCCTGAGGGGGAGCGTGTCGGCCCGCGCCTGCGCGGGCGGCCGCTCCGTGCGGCCGTCCGCGTGCCGGGCGAAGCGGTCGTCGCCGTCCCCGCCTTCTTCCTTGCCGTCCCCGTGGACCGGCGCGGCGTCGGGCCAGGGCCAGCCGCCGAACTCGGTGCGCCGGTAGTCCTCGAAGGCCTGGCGCAGCTCCTGCTCGGTGTTCATGACGAAGGGACCGTACTGCGCTACCGGCTCCCCGATGGGGCGGCCTTGCAGCATCAGCAGCTCGCCCGGTTCATCGCCGTTGGTCAGCACGACCCTGGCGCCCGCGCGCACTTCGATGCCGGAACCGACGGGCACGACCTGACCCTCGATGGTCATCCGGCTGCCGGCGAAGAAGTACAGCTTGCGCCGCGTGCCATCGCCCAGCGCCGCGGGCAGGGTCCATGTCGCACCGGCTTCCAGGCGCAGCGTCCACATCGCCAGGTCCGAATGCAGGCGAGAGCCCCACGAGTCCGGCGGCGGCGCGAGCGGCCTGGCCGCGCCGGCATGGCCGTCGCCATCGACGGCGGCCGGCAGGCCGCCCGCGATCACCACGACCTCGGTCGCGCGTCCCGCTTCGTCGACGAAGGTGTGCCGCGGGATGTCCTGCGACCAGAACATCGTGAAGTGCGGCTCGACCATCTTGCTGTCCGCCGGCAGGTTGAGCCAGATCTGGAACAGCTCCAGCGGGTTGGGCCGGTCGGTGTGCAGCAGCGGGAACATCTCCGCGTGGACGATGCCCTTGCCGGCCGTCAACCACTGGACGTCCCCGCCGCCGAAGCGCGCGCCGGCCCCCAGCGAGTCGGCATGGTCGATGCGGCCCTTGCGGACGATGGTCACCGTCTCGAAGCCACGGTGCGGGTGCGCCGGGAAGCCGGGCACCTGCTGGCCGTGGTACATGCTCCAGCCGTCCTGGCGTGAGAAGTCCGAGCCCATCTTCCGGCCCGCCAGCAGCGACGCGTCCGGTCCGTGGCGGCCGTTGCCGCGCGGATAGGCGTCGTCATGGTGGACGCAGAACAGGAACGGATCGATCGTCTCCCAGGGCATCCCGAGCGGCTGGATGGAGAGGATGGCGGAGGAGGGCGCGTCGGTGGCGGTGATGGCGGTCGTTGCTGTCATGGCTGTTACGGCGTTCTGGTGTTGGCGTTCTGGCGCTTAGGCGCCTAGGCGCCTAGGCGATTACCCGGATATCCCTCCACCCTAACCCGAACCGGCCGTCCGCGCTCGAGGCGAGGCATTCCTGACGATCTGCCGGGGCAGGCGGGCCTCGTCAGTCGTCGCCCTACACGAGCTTCATCCAGTCCCGGATGGTGCGTCCCAGGGGGCCCGCGTACAACGTCCACCATGGACCAAGGGCGTGAATTCCCCGCCGATGGCTCCGCTCGAAGGAGGCCTTGCCGTGCAGCAACAACGAACGAAAGCGACGACGTCACTGACCCGCCTGCGCCGCTGGCTGGCCGCGGGCAATGTGGCGCTGGGACTGATGCTCTGCGTGGCGGCCGGTCTGAGCCTGCACAACGCCCGCGAGGGCGATGAAGGCGCGGCGCAGCTGACCGCCGAGAATCTGGCCACGAGCATGGGCAGCGAAGTGGCCGCGGAGCTGCGCCTCATCGACAACGCCTTGGCCACGGTGGCCGAGCGGTATGCCAAGACGCCCCGCGCGGCGGACCGGGCGGACGTCCTGGCGGCAATGGTGGCCGAGCAACGGCAGCTGCTCCAGCACGTGAGCGCGATTCGCGTGGTCGATGCGACCGGTGCGGTGGTCGCCGACGAGGGCGCGGGCACAGGCACGGCGGCCATCCACCTGGGCGACCGGCCGTACTTCGAGCGCGCGCGGGCGCGCGACGCCACCGTGGTGTCCGAGCCGCTGAAGAGCCGCACGGCGGGCGTGTGGTGCATCGTGCTCGCACGGCGCCTGATCAACGGCGACGGCGGCTTCGACGGCGTCGTGCTGACGGAGGTGACCTCGGACCACTTCGCGCAACGCTTTGCCGGCATGGAACTCGGACGGTCCGGCGCCATGGCGATGCGCATGAACGACAACTTCCTCCTGGTGGCCCGGCATTCCGCGTCCGAACCCCGATCCCTCAAGGGCCTGGGCGAAGCGAACGTCTCCAAGGCCCTGCGCGAGAACATGCAGCGCGACGCGAGCCACGGCTGGTACGTGACCCCGACGGCCCTGGACAAGGTCGAACGCATCACCGCCTACCACCGCGTGCCGGGCTACCCGTTCACGATCTACGCCGGCCTGAGCACCGAGGAGTATCTCGGGGCCTGGTACCGCCAGGCCGCCGAACTGTCGGGGCTGGTGGCGCTGATGATCGCCTTGGTCGGCGGCGTCTCCGTGCTGCTCTATCGCGGGCACAAGCGCGAGAGCGAAGGCCGCATGGACGCGGACCGCACCGCGCGCGAGCAGTCGCTGATGCTGGAGAACGACCTGGTGGGCATGGTGCGCCTGCGGTCGCGCGTGATCCTCTGGGACAACCGCGCCCTGGCGCGCATCCTCGGTTACGACGCCGGCGAACTGCGCGGCATGTCGATGCGCGACCTCTACCTGGACCAGGCCACCTTCGACCACATCGGCCGGGCCGGCTACGGCGCCCTGCATGCCGGCGAACGCTTCCGCACCCAGGTGCAGATGCGCAGGAAGGACGGCTCCGCGCTGTGGATCGATCTCAGCGGCATGCTCGTCTCCGAGGACGAAAGCCTGTGGATGCTGGTGGACATCGACGCGCTCAAGCAGAGCGAGGAGAAGGCCTACGGCATGGCCTTCCGGGATGCCTTGACCGGCCTGCCCAACCGTCGCCTGTTCGAGGAAAAGCTCGCCGACGCCCAGGCGACCGCGCTGCGGGCGGACACGGGCCTCGCGGTCTGCTACCTGGACCTGGACGGCTTCAAGCCCGTCAACGACCGCCATGGGCACGAGGCCGGCGACGAGGTGCTCAAGGAGGTCGGCGCGCGGCTGCAGCAGACCTTGCGCGCCAACGACATCGTGGCCCGCCTGGGCGGCGACGAGTTCGCGATCGTGCTGACCGCCAACAGCGAGGTGGGCGGGGCCCGCGCCGTCCTGCAGCGCTGCCTGGCGGAGATCGAGCGGCCGATCGAGGTCGCGGGCGGCCACCGCGTGACCGTGAGCGCGAGCATCGGCATCGTCCTGGCCCGCGGGGCCTGCGAGACGGCGGCGATCCTGCGCGGCGCCGACGAGGCCATGTACGCGGCCAAGCGGGCCGGCAAGGGGCGCATCCAGATCGGATCGACCTTCTCGTCGGCCGACGCGAGCACCTTGACGCCCCGCTCGACCGTGCCTGCCGCGCTGGTCGAGCGGCCGTTTCGCGTGGCCTGAGGGGTGAGGTGCCCGGCGCTGGCGCCGGGCGGGAGCGGAAATTGCCGCGGCGCGTGATCCACCCTGTCCAGGCGGCGTTCGCGCGGCTCGGGGCAGGCCTGACCGCCTCCCGTCCGCTCCTTCCGACTCATGCCCCCACCACGCTGTTCCACCGGTATTTCCGGCCTCGATGACATCCTCCAGGGGGGCTGCCCCCCGGCCACCTCTACCTCTTCGAGGGGGAACCCGGTACCGGTAAGACCACGCTCGGCATGCATTTCCTGCTCGCCGGCCTGGCCGTCGGGGAATCGGGTCTGTACGTCACGCTGTCCGAGACCGGCACCGAGCTGAAGGAGGTCGCCAAGTCCCACGGCTGGGACCTCGATCAGGCCGGCCTGGAGGTGTTCGAGCTGGTCAGCGCGGAGCAACTGGGCCCGGAGGCGGAGCAGTCCATCATCCACCCTGCCGAGCTGGAGCTGAACCAGACCGTCCAGGGCGTGATGGCCCGGATCGAGGCGACCCGTCCGAAGCGCGTGGTCTTCGACAGCCTGTCGGAGATGCGTCTGCTGGCGCAGGACCCGCTGCGGTACCGGCGCCAGGTGCTCGCGCTCAAGCACTTCTTCGCCCACCACGACTGCACGGTGCTGATGCTGGACGACCTCAGCGCCTCCACCGGCGACATGCAGCTGCGCAGCATCGCCCACGGGGTCGTGTGGCTGCAGCAGATCGTGGGCGAGTACGGCGCCGACAAACGCTTCCTGCGCGTGGCGAAGATGCGCGGCATCGGCTTTCGCAGCGGCGAGCACGACTTCACCCTCAAGACCGGCGGCCTGGAGGTGTTCCCGCGCCTGGTCGCGGCCGAGCACCACAAGACCTTCATTCCGGAGAACGTCAGCACCGGCAACGCGGCCTTCGACGCCGCGCTGGGCGGCGGGCTGGCGCGCGGCAGCAACACGCTGTTCGTCGGACCGTCCGGCGTCGGCAAGACCACCACCGCCATCGCCTGCGTCCACGCGGCGCTGCGGCGCGGCGAGCGGGCCGCCTACTACCTGTTCGACGAGGGGCTGGGCACGCTGCTGCCGCGCGCCAGGACCCTGGGTTACGACCTCCAGGCCGACATCGACGACGGGCGTTTCCTCCTCAGCGCCCTGGATCCCGCGGAAGTCACCGCGGGCGAATTCGCCGCGCGCGTCCGGCAGTCGGTCGAGCAGGACGGCGCCCGCACGGTGGTGATCGACAGCCTCAATGCCTACCTCCAGGCCATGCCCGGCGGCAAGTTCCTGATGCTGCAGATGCATGAGCTGCTGACCTACCTCAACCAGCGCGGCGTGATGACGATCCTGGTGCTGGGCCAGCACGGCATCCTGGGCCAGGGACGGATCGACATCGACCTCAGCTACCTGAGCGACGCCGTGGTGCTGTTCCGCTACTTCGAGGCGCGCGGCAACCTGCTGAAGGCGATCTCGGTGGCGAAGAGCCGCACCAGCCGCCACGCCAACACCATCCACGAGTTCCGCCTCGGCGACCAGGGCGTAGAAATCGGCGAGGCGCTGACGGACTTCGAGGGCGTGGTGTCCGGCGTCTCGCGTTATGCCGGGGACATCGCGTTGCTCGGCGATCGCGACGACGAGCGGCAGCGGCGCTGAATGACGAGTGCCTTCGAATCCCGCGTGATCATCCTAGCCCCGTTCGGCCGGGATGCCCAGGTGATCGCCGAGGTGGTGACGGGCATGGCGCCGGCCCAGCCCGTCCAGGCGCCGGAGCAGCTGCTGGCGGCACTGAACGAGGGGGCGGCCGCCGCCGTCGTGACCGAGGAGGCGCTGTCCATCGCGCCGGGCAGCCCGGTGCACCTGTGGCTGAGCCGGCAGCCGTCGTGGTCGGATTTCCCCTTCGTCGTCCTGACCAGCAAGCGCACCGGACGGCGCCCGCCCAACGCGGCGACCTCGCTGCACCTGATGGGCAACGTCATCCTGCTGGAGCGTCCGCTGAGCCCCGACACGCTGCACACCGCCGTGGAGGCGGCCGTGCGCGCCCGGGCGCGGCAGTATGCGAACCGGGCGATGCTGGCGGAGCTGGCGGTCGCGCACGATGCGGTGGAGCGGCTCAATCGCGAGCTCGAGGACCGCATCGAGAGTCGCACGCGCGAGCTCTCGATGGCCAACAACCGGCTCATGAACGAGATCGCCGAGCGCGAGCGGGCGCAGGCGGCGCTGCTGCAGGTCCAGAAGATGGAGGCCATGGGGCACCTGACCGGCGGCATCGCGCACGACTTCAACAACCTGCTGCACGTCATCGGCACCAACCTCGACCTGCTGGCGCGGCTGGACTGCCCGCCGCCGGCCGGCCGGATCGTCGAAGGCGCGCGGCGGACGGTGAAGCGCGGCGCGCGATTGACCGAGCAGCTGCTGTCCTTCGCCCGCAACCAGTCGCTGGTGCCGCAGGCCACCGACATCCACGCGTCGATCAACGGCATGCAGGAACTGCTGCTGACCTCGGTCGGTTCGCGCGTGCGCATCGCCCTGGAGCTGGCGCATCCGAAGCCGATCGTGCTGCTGGATCCCAACCAGCTGGAGATGGCCGTGCTCAACCTCGCGCTCAATGCGCGCGACGCGATGAAGGAGGGCGGCACCATCGCCATCACCACGCAAGAGGCGGAATGCGAGCGCGAGGGTCAGGTCGTGCCCTGCGTGCGGGTGACGGTGGCCGACAGCGGTGCCGGCATTCCGCCGTCGATCATCGAGCGCGTGTTCGAGCCCTTCTTCACCACGAAGGCGATGGGCAGCGGCACCGGCCTGGGCCTGGCGCAGGTGTACGGCTTCGCGAAGCAGTCCGGCGGGCAGGTGAGCATCGAGAGCGCGCCGGGGCAGGGGACGCAGGTCCACCTGCTGTTCCCGCTGGCGACGGAGTCGCTGGCGGAGGAGTCCGAGGCGGACTGGTCCAGCCTGGTCACGCCGCGCCAGGACATCCTGGTCGTCGAGGACGACGACGAGGTGCGCCATTCCATCGTCCAGAGCCTGGAGCTGCTGGGTCACCAGGTGTCGGCGGTCTCCAACGGCGCGGATGCGCTGCGCACGCTGGGCGAGCGCCGACCCAGCCTGCTGATCGTGGACTACGTGATGCCGGGCATGAACGGCGGGGAACTGATCCGCCGGGTGCAGGACGCCTGGCCCACGATCCCCATCATCCTGGCGACCGGCTATGCCGACATGGAGAAGGTCGGCCAGGTGCTGGGCGCCAGGTCCATCCTGAAGAAGCCGTTCCGCGTCGATGCGCTGGCGGAGGCGGTGCATCTGGCGGTGGCGTGAGGGGCCGCGCCCAAACGCGGCTGCGGGTCAAGACGCCGGATCGAAGAAGAACATGCGAAGCTCCTGTTGGCAGCGACAGGCCTTGGCGATGCGCGCGGCCCAATCGACGGCCGCTTCGCGAGAAGGCAGTTCCAGGACACAGAATCCGCCGTTGAGCGTCGGCGCCCACGGATAGCCGCCTTCGGCGACCGTGCCGTCCGCCGAGACGAGCACGGGCGGAACGCTCTCGTCGATGCCGCCGCCGAAGACATAGACGCGGGCCGACTTCGCCTCCTCGATGACGGCATGCGAGTCGCGGACCACGGCGTCCCATTCGCCGTCGGGGACGACCATCGCGGCGCTGGGGAAGGAGATCAGGTACTTGGCCATGGGGCGGGTGCTCCTCTGTGCTGGACCCGCGATCATGCCCAGGATCGGCGTGCGCGCCATCCGTGCTCGCCAGAGTCGCCGCCTGAGGGGCGACGCCTGCGATCACGAGGCAGGAATGATGTTGAAATCGCGGTGCCCGTCCACCTCCCATCTCGAATCGCCACGTGATCACCTTGCACATCACCACCGACAAGTCGGACCTGGACATCGACCTGATCCACGCGTTCCTCGCGAACGAGTCGTCGTGGGCAAAGGGAATCTCGCGCCAGGTCGTCGAGCGATCCATCGAGCATTCGCTGTGCTTCGGCGGTTTCGTCGACGGACGGCAGGTGGCCTTCGCCCGCGTCATCACGGATCGCTCGACCTTCGCGAACCTGGTCGATGTCTTCGTGCTGCCCGCGCATCGCGGCAAGGGCTACAGCAAGCGACTGATGGAAGCCGTGATGTCGCACGCCGATCTCCAAGGGCTTCGGCGGTTCACGCTGGCGACCGGCGATGCGCATGCGCTCTACGCGCCATTCGGATTCACGTCGCCGTTGAAGCCGGCGACGCTGATGGAGCGCTACTTCCCCGGCTTGTATGAGTCGACAGCGGGCGAGAGGCTGAACGAATGACAGCTCCCCTCTCCGTTCATCGCGCCTTCGAGCGGATGGGGCGCCACCGCCACGCGCAAGGCTATGTCGCGCTCGTGCTCGCCGGCGGCTACGTGGAGGCGGGCGATCGTGGCCGGGTGCGTGTCGAGGCCGGCCAAGTCGTGTTCCATGGCGAGCACGAATCGCATCAGAACGAGTTCTTCCGCGCCGGCGCCCGCGTGTTGAATCTGCCGGCGCTCGGGAGCGATTTCCACGATCCGTTCGGACATGTGGACGATGCCGACGCGATCGCCCGGCTGGCCGAGCGCGATCCGCACGAGGCCGCCGCGCTGCTGCGCCGGACCTTCCGCCCTTCGGCCGTGCGGCTCAACGATTGGCCGGACTTGCTGGCCGCGGCGCTCGCAGCCGATCCGGCCCTCAGCCTCGCCGATTGGGCCGATGCCATGGGCATCGCGCCGCAGTCGCTCAGCCGGGGTTTCGGCCGGGCCTTCGGCACCAGTCCGAAGCGCTACCGGCTGGAACTGCGCACGCTGCAGGCGCTGCGCCGGCTGCCGGGCTGGCAAGGCTCGATGGCGGCGCTCGCCGCCGAGACCGGCTTCGCCGACCAGGCCCACCTGACGCGCGCCATCGTCGCGCTGACCGGGCGGACGCCGACCCGCTGGGTGGGTTAAGTCCGTTCAAGAACGGAGCGCCTCGCTTGCCTAGCATCGGGGCATGCAACGACGAACCTTCCTGACCGTGCCGCTGATCGCTTCGGTGGCGTCCGTGCTTTGCACTCTGCCTGCCGACGCCCGGCCCGATGCCCGAGCTGCCAGCCGCACCCGATGGAAGGTGCGCGCTTCGGAAGGCTTCGATGCGATCGCCTTCCTCGGCCCGCTGTCGGGCACGCAGCTCTACCTGGACTTCTACGGCGAGGACGCCGCCGCCTTCGCGCCGCGTCTTCCCGAGGTGGTGCGCAGCGACGTGCCCCGGCTGTGGAACGAGGCGACGAAGGACGGCTTCGGCCTGCTCGGTCCCAACCTGCAGGTGCTGTTCTCGGCCAACGGCAACGACGTGACGATCGCCACGCTGCTGACCGCGCTGCGGTCGCGGCAGACGGCCATCCTGCCGAGCTACAAGGCCAGCAGCTACTGGAGCGAGGAGGACTGGGCCTGGTTCGATCGCGCCGCGCCGCGGATCGATGCGATCTTCAGCGCGATGCAGCGCGCCGGGTTCGCGGGCTTCCGCAAGGAGCGGATCGGCAACGATCTGGACCAGCGCATCGCCGAGGTGCAGCGCGCGCTCGCCGGCTTCGACGTGATCTCCTGGCAGGAGAAGCTGACCGGCCGGAGCTTCGACCCGGAGATCCAGATCGTGCTGCTCCAGTTCTCGAAGCCGCACGGCATCAAGGTGCAAGGCCAGACCTTCCTGCAGGCCGCCGACTACGACACCGCGACCACGGTGCGCATCGCCGCGCACGAGATGCTCCATCCGCCCGTGCCGATGGACGGCCCGGCCGCGACGGCGGCGCTCGCGGCCCTCGGTCGCGATCCGCTGATCACGAAGATCGTCCGCGACCACGATCCCCGCTGGGGCTATACGACGCTGCCGGGTCTTCTGAACGAGGACCTGTGCCAGGCGCTGGACCAGTTGATCAGCGAGGCGCTCGGCGTGGCCCGCAATCCGGCGGATCGCTGGCGCAAATCGGACGACGGCATCCACGTGATCGCCGCCGGCCTGTACGGCTTGCTGCGCCAGGATCGATGGGCGGAGAAGGGCGGATCGATCGAGCGCTGGCTTGCCGGCGCGGCCGCCGCGGGGCGCCTGGATCCGGCGGTGTTCCATCCGGCGGCGGCGCGTGTGCTGGAGCGGCCTATCGATGCCCTGTGGCCGTTGTAGTTGCCGCTCAGAACACCCACTTCGCCCGCGCGTAGTAGTACGCCCCGTTGAACCCCACCGGCGACAGCACGTCGTAGGGGAAGTTGCCGAAGTATGCGATGTCGGACGTCGAGCGGCTGGCGTAGCGGTCCGTCGCGTTGACCGCGCCGACGCTGACGCTCAGCGCGCGGGTCGCCTGCCACTGCGCCTCCAGGTCCAGCTGCCAGACCGGCGCGTAGGTCTGCGTGGGCACGAAGCCGTCGCCGAAGTCGAAGACGCGCGTCGTGCTGCCGTGACGCGTCAGGCGGCTCAGCAAGGACCACGCGCCGCCGCGCCATTGCGCGGTCAGGATGTGGCGCTGGCGCGGGGCGGCGTTGGTCAGCGTGTTCAGCTCCTCCAGGCCCACGTTCGCGTCGGCATGCGGTCTCGCCGTCGTTCTGCTGAACGAGGCGGCCCACGACAGCCGCAACTCCCCGTCGAGTGCCGCGCCGTTCCACTCGGTCACCAGGTCCGCGCCGCGCGTGCGCGTGTCCAGCGCGTTGGTGAAGAAGTTGACCCCGTCGATGCCCGGGACGCCGAAGAGGGACGCCAGCGTCTGCGACAGCCCGTCGCCGCTGATCCGCTGCGACAGCGTGACGCGGTCCTTGACGCGGATCGCGTAGGCATCGAGCGTCGCCGACCAGTGGCGGTCGGGCTGCCAGGTCAGGCCGAGGCTCGCGTTGCGCGAGCGCTCCGCCTTCAGGTCCTGCGCGCCGAGGTAACGCGCGATCGGGTTGTCGACGGGCAGCGTGCGGATCTGGCTGAGCTCGCCGCCGTCGCCGCGGTCGGTCACGGTGAAGCTGAAGCCGCGTTGCGCCAGCGAGGGCGCGCGGAAGTTGGTCGAGATCGCGCCGCGCAGCGCAAAGCCCCCGGCGAGCGCCAGGCGCGAGGACAGCTTGGCCGTCGTGGCGTTGCCGAAGTCGCTGTAGTGATCGTGGCGCAGCGCGGCTTCGGCCTGCCAGTCGCGGGTGAAGGACGCGCTCAGGTCGACGTAGGCGCCGATCACGCGGCGCGACAGGCTCGCCGCATCGCCCTGCTGAAGACCCGGCCCGGCCTGTGCGCCGGCGGGGCCGTCGAAAGCGCCGACCGCGTAAGAGGCCGCGTCGCCCGCGCCGGTGACGAAGCGCTCATGACGCCCGTCGAGGCCGGCCGCCAAGGTGGCCGGTCGGCTCAGTCCGGGGATCGTGACGGCGCGCGTCAGATCGAGGTTGACGGTCGTGAGCCGCGTGCCGAAATCGCCGAGGTGGAACTCGGTCGGACTGGCCGCGCCGAGCGAGGTGTTCAGCGAATGCCGCACGCCGTAGTCGAAGTCGTTGCGACCGTGGTCGAGCGACAGGTCGTAGTCCCACCCCGCCCAGTCGCCGCGCAGACCGGCGACGAGCTGCAGGTCGAGGTTGTCGCCGGTGGTCTGCGGCCGGTAGCCGTCCGGGTAGACGCTCTTGAGGTTGGCGAAGCTGTCCGGGTAGCGGTAGTACGCCGCGCCCGTGGAGCGCCGCTGCTGCCAGGTGCCGAAGGCGTAGGCCTGCTGCTGCGGCGTGAGGTCCACGGCGCCGTTGAAGAAGGCCTGCCACTGGCGCGTGGCGGGTTCGCCGGCGGCGTAGTTGCGTTGGCCGACGGTGGCGAGGTTGTCGGGCGTCGCGTCCTCCCACGGCGGCAGTTGATCGAGGCCGCTGCGGTTGGTCGCGTTGCGGTGCAGGCCTTCGAGGCCGGCGCGCAGGAAGCCGCGTTCGCCGATGGCCCAGCCTTGCGACAGGCTGGCCGACTGGGCCTGGCCGTCGTTGATCGTGCGGCCGGTGGGCTCGAACTTCGTGTGGAAGAGACCGGCCTCGGCGCCGAGTTCACCGCCGCTGCGGCGCTCGTCGAGGATCACGTTGACCACGCCCGCGATGGCGTCGGAGCCGTACTGCGCGCCGGCGCCGTCGCGCACGACCTCGATGCGCTGCACGGCGGCCAGCGGGATCGTGTTGAAGTCGACGGGGTTCGTGCCCTTGCCGGTCTTGGACTCGAGGTTGACGAGCGCCGAGCTGTGACGGCGCTTGCCGTTGACGAGCACCAGCACCTGGTCCGGCGACAGGCCGCGCAGCTGCGCCGCGCGCACGTGGTCCGCGCCGCCGGAGTTGGACTGCCGCGGGAAGTTGAACGACGGCAGCAGCGCCTGCAGCGCGGCGGCGAGCGTGCCATCGGGACCGGCGGCGCGAAGGAGCTCGTCGCGCGAGAGCACGTCCACGGGGACCTGGCTGTCCGCGAGCGTCCGGTCGCGGGCACGCGTGCCGGTGACGAGGACGGGACTGAGCGCGGGACTGAGGGCGGTGTCGGATTGGGCGAACGCGGGGACGCCGCTCGTCAGCAGGGTCAGCGAGGCGAGGGCGGTGGCAGAGAGCTTCAGCATTGGGCGCGGCGCAAGTGCAGGCAGACGGGCCGCCAGCCTATCGACGCGCACGCCGCAAACCCGCATTCCGCTTCAGACGACTCCCTCATAAGCTCATGCCGTCGCGTCGCCACGACGAAGTCCGCCGCGCGGGCCGGAGCGCCAGTAGCATCGCGCGTCCCCCGTCCGAGCCTCCCCTCCATGTCCCCGTCCGTTCCTGCCGGCGATCCGCCCGGCGCGCAGCCGCAGCGCATCCTCGACGTCCGCCACGCGATGGCGCTGTGCATCGGCATGGTGGTCGGCGCGGGCATCTTCAAGACCTCGCCGATGGTGGCGCAGTTCCTGGCCACGCCGGAGCAGCTCTACCTGGCCTGGGCGTTGGGCGGCGTGCTGTCCTTCATCGGCGGGCTGTGCTTCGCGGAACTCGCCGCGGCCTTCCCGGACGCCGGCGGCGATTACCACTTCCTGCGCCGCGCCTTCGGCGCGCGGCTCGGCTTCCTGTTCGCGTGGTCGCGCTTCGCGGTGATCCACACGGGCTCGATGGCCTTGCTCGGTTTCGTGTTCGGGGACTACCTGGCGCAGGTGGTCGACCTCTCGCCCTGGCTCGGTGAGCACGTGAGCGCGTGGCTCGCGGGCGGGCTCATCGTCGCGCTGACGGGGCTGAACCTGCTCGGCGTGCGCGTGGGGCTGGGCACGCAGCTCGGGCTGACGACGCTGGTCATCGGCGGGCTGTTGCTGCTCGGCGTGAGCGCCGGCGTGCAGCAGTGGCAAGGCCTGGCACCGGCCACGTCCGCCGGGCAGGGTGCCGCGGGGGCGGTCGGCGCCGCGAGTGCCGCGACCGTCTCGTGGGGCACGGCGATGGTGTTCGTGTTTCTTGCCTATGGCGGCTGGAGCGATGCGGCGACCTTGTCGTCCGAGATGAAGGACCCGCGCCGCGGCATCGTGCGCGCGCTGCTGCTGGGGTTGGGAACGGTCACGGCGCTCTACCTGCTCGCCAACTGGGCCTATGTGCGCGTGCTCGGTCTGGGCGGCCTGGCCGCGAGCGCGGCCCCGGCGGCGGAGTCGATGCGGGTGGTGTTCGGCCGCGGCGCGGAAGTCGCGATGGTCGGTGTCGTGACGCTGACGGCGCTGTCGGTGATGAACGCGATCCTGATCGCCGGTCCGCGCACGACCTACGCGGCGGCGCGCGATCTGGCGGCGGAGCTGCAGCTGGCGCGCTGGGACGCGGATCGCGGCACGCCCACCGTGGCGGTGATCGCGACCAGCGGCATGGCCCTGGCGCTGGTCGCGTTCGGCGCGGCGACGCGGGGCGGCTTCTCGACGATGGTCGACTACCTGTCGCCGGTGTACTGGTTCTTCATGACGCTCAGCGGCCTGGCGGTGCTGGTGCTGCGCCGCAAGGCGCCGGCGCATCCGCGGCCGTTCCGCGTGCCGCTGTACCCGGTGCTGCCGCTGGTGTTCGTCGGCTGCAGCGCGTACGTGCTGTGGGCCAGCGTCGTGTACGTCAGCGCCGGCGCGATCGTCGGCGTCGCGGTGCTGGCCGCGGGCGCGCTGCTGCTGTGGGGTTATGGCCGGCTGCGGCGGTCCGCCTGAAGCCGGCTCAGAACGCGACGACGAGCGAGTCCGCGAAACGCTCCGCGACGAACTGCCGGACCTCGGGCGACTGGAACGCCCGGACCAGCTTCGGCACCCAGGGGCGGTCCTTGTCCTGCGTCCGCACGGCGATGAGGTTGGCGTAGGGGCTCTTCGCGTCCTCGATCGCGATCGCATCGCGTCTCGGGACGAGCCCGGCCTGCACCGCGTAGTTGGTGTTGATCGCGCTGGCGTCGACATCGTCCAGCGTGCGCGGCAACTGCGCGGCGTCGACCTGGACGATCTGCAGCTTGCGCGGGTTCGCGGCGATGTCGAGCGTCGTGGCCGAGATGCCAGCGCCCGCCTTCAGCGTGATGACGCCGGCCTTGTGCAGCAGTTGCAGCGCGCGGCCGCTGTTGGTCGGATCGTTCGGGGATGGCGACGCGGGCACCGGTCGCCAGCTGATCGAGCCGCTTGACGCGTTTCGAGTAGAAGCCCAGCGGCGCCGTGACCGTGACGCCGACCGCGCTGAGCTGGTAGCCGCGCGCCTGGATCTGCGACTGCAGGAAGGGCAGGTGCTGGTAGCTGTTGGCCTGCACGTCGCCGGCGTCGAGCGCGGCGTTGGGCTGCACGTAGTCGGAGAACTCGACGATCTGGAGCGTGAGACCGTCGCGAGCGGCGACCTTCTTCGCGACCTCGGCGATCTGCGCATGCGGGCCGTTGGTGACGGCGATCCTGATGATCTCCTCGGCGCGGCTCGCGCCGGAGAAGAGCAGGGCGGCAATGCCGGTGAACACGAAGAGGGCGTGACGTCGGATGGTCATGTCGGTCAGGGACGAGAAAGAGCCCGGGAGGCGGGACTCCCGGGCTTGAAGATGCTCGGTAGAGCACACGGCAAAGGTCGACGCCAGGATCGCCGAGGCGGAGCCGGCTGCCTACGAAGGGATGCGCAGGTGCTTATGAGTTCCCCTCTAAGATTCCCTCACCAGCTTTCGGGGAGGGGCTCGCGTTGAGCAAGCAGAAGCAACAGGCGCTCGCGGGCGGCAAGGGTCACAAGGACGATCAGGGCACCAAGGCTCTCCGGGAGAGAGAGGCGGCCGACGCCCTGGTCGACCGGGGCCTGTGGCAGGACGCGGCGACGCGTTACCGCGCCCTGGCCGAGGCGGGCAGCCAGGATGCCGTGCTCTTCCACAACTGGGGCGTGACCTTGCGGGAGCTTGGTCAGCCCCAGGCGGCCCTGGACGCGTTCGAACGGGCCGTCGGCCTGCAGCCGACCTATGCGAAGGCGTTCCACGGCCTGAGTCTGGCCTACCGGGACCTCGGCGCCGCGGACTCGGCGCGGATGGCCATCGAGCTCGCCATCGAGCACGATCCCCAGCGCGACACCTTCCGTCTGGCGTTGATCGACCAGTTGATCACTGCGGGCGAGTTGGACGCCGCCCTCCAGCAAGCCGATCGATTCGAACGCGGCGCTCCTGGTCATGCCGTCGCCCAGAACCTGAAGGGGATGGCGCTTCGCAAGGCCGGGTCACTCGACGGCGCGCTGGAAGCCTTCGGCAACGCGATCGAAGCGGACCCGCAGCTCGCCGCGCCGCTTCAGAATCGCGCGAACCTGCATCTCCGGGCCAGGAGGTTCTCGCTGGCCGTGGCGGACTTCGATGCGGCGATCGAGCGGGCGCCGCACACGACGTGGCTGGCGGGCCTGAGGCTGTACGCCGCAATGCATCTCTTCGATTGGCGCCGCCATGCGCAGGACCGACAAGAACTCTTGACGCGCGTCGAAGCGGGCGAACCCGTCGCGCAGCCGCTGATCGTCCAACACCTGACGGACGATCCGGCGCTGCAGCAGCGCGCGGCGAGAACCTGGGCGGCACAGACGCTGCCGCGACCGCAGCCGGGTCCGCGGGCGCTGGGCTTCCCGACGGGGCGCAAGATCCGCATCGCCTACGTCTCTCGCGACTTCCACAGTCACCCCGTCGCCTACCTGATCGCGGAGGTGCTGGAGCTTCATGACCGGCAGGTCTTCGACGTCGCGATCCTCCACTACGGCCGCGCCAGCGACGATCCCATGCAGCGCCGGCTGCGCGCCGGCGTCGATGCGTTCATCGATGTCCAGCACCAGACCGATGAGCAGATCGTCCAGATCTGCCGCGAACTGTCCATCGACGTCGCCGTCGACCTGACGGGCTACACCGACAACTCCCGCAACGCGATCTTCGCGAGCCGGATCGCACCGGTGCAGGTGCTCTATCTGGGCTATCTCGGGACCTCGGGATCCGGGCTGTACGACTACGTCGTCGCGGACCCGCAGCTCGTCGACGATCGGACCCGCAGCTTCTTCGATGAGAAGCTGCTGATCCTGCCGTCGTACCAGGCCAATGATCGACAACGCCCGAGGCCCCCGGCCGGTGGGCAGCGCGCCGCTGCGGGGCTGCCCGAGGATGCGTTCGTGTTCTGCTGCTTCAACAACCCGGCGAAGCTGACGCCATCGATGTTTGCGGCGTGGGCGCGGATCCTCGAGCGCGTGCCTGGCTCGGTGCTCTGGCTGCTGGCCGAGGGGGACGAGGCCATCCGCAACCTCCGCAGCCATGCCGCGGAGCTTGGCCTCGCACCGGATCGACTGGTCTTCGCGAGTCGATGCGATCGCGAGACCTATCTCGCTCGACTGGCGTCGGCGGACCTCTTCCTCGACACGCTCCCGTACAACGCCGGCACGACGGCCAGCGACGCGCTGTGGATGGGCCTGCCGGTGCTGACGCAGGCAGGGCAGTCCTTCGCCGGCCGGATGGCGTCCAGCCTGCTGCATGCCGTGGGCATGCCTGAACTGGTGATGAGCACGCGGGACGAATACATCGACACCGCGGTGGCGCTCGCGACCGAGGCCAACAGGCTCAACGAGCTGCGCAATCGCCTGCGAGCGAATCGCGACTCGGCGCCACTGTTCGACACGCCGGCCTTCACGCGCAGCCTGGAGTTGGCCTATCTCACGGCGCTTTCAGGAACGCAGGAGGGAGATGTGGTTGTCGGCGAATGACGAGTGACCTCAGACGCATCGTTTCGACGTGCACCTGCATCACTCTGACGAGGGCCACCTAGGGATTGCGGCGACAGCGTGGATCGGCGAGGGTCCGGGAAGATCCACCCACCCGGAGAAACTCATGAGCTGTCGTCTCTCGAAGGCCGCATTGGCGGTTGGCGCGCTGTGCCTGGCTGCGACCGGTCAGGCGTTCGCGCAGACCTCCACCTTCTACTTCGGCGGCCAGCCGCCAGAAGCGACCCGCTGGGTCGCGGGGCAGATCACCTACGACTTCGCCACGGCCAGTTCGGCCGTGGACATCCGGGGCCAGTTCGACGAGGGGCAACGGCTGCTGTACAGCGGCATCACCATCACCTTCAGCAGCGCGGAACTCGGCACCGTCACCTGGACCGACGGGCAGGTGGTCGTCTACAACGACTACGACTACTGCTTCGCCCCCGGCGTCTCCAGCTGCAATGCCCCGTTGCAGCATGAGGCCGACCGGATCGATTTCCGGCACAGCTCGATCGAGTTGGAGCACAACTTCCAGCTCGTCATCATGGGCGACGGTCAGAACTTCCTGGGCACGGGCGACTTGAATGCCTCGGTGCTCAACCTGCCGTACACCAGCGTCGCCATCTACCAAGGGATCGCGGTGGCCGGCAACGTGATGCTGGCCGCGACACCGTTCGCGGTCCCGCCGCCCATCCCCGAGCCCGCGACCGCGGCGATGAGCCTGGGCGGCCTCGCGCTGCTGGGGCTGATCGGCAGGCGGCGTCGGCAGGCGGCGCGCGGCTGATCGGCGAGTCGTTCCTCGCCGCCCTTGAGGGGGCTTCCTGCCGTCGGAGAGAATCGGCCCGCCGTGCGCGACGTGGCTGATCCTTCTGTCCTGTCGCCACAGTTGTCGACTCGGGATGACCAACAGGAGCCCCCCACCATGGGACATCGGGAACACCACTACCACGTCACCGTGACGTGGACCGGCAACCAGGGCAGCGGCACGTCGGGCTACAAGGCCTACCGCCGCGACCATGCGATCGAGGCGCCGGACAAGGCGCCGATCCTGGGATCGTCCGATCCGGCCTTCCTCGGGGACAGGACCCGCTGGAATCCCGAGGACCTGCTGGTGGCTTCCACCAGCGCCTGTCACAAGCTCTGGTACCTCCACCTCTGCGCCGAAGCCGGCATCGCCGTGCTCGCCTACGTGGACGAGGCCGAGGGCACGATGGTGGAAGGCGAGAAGGGGCGCTTCACGCAGATCGTCCTGCGCCCGCGCGTCACCGTGCGGGCGGGTGACGATGTCGAGCTCGCCCAGCGCCTGCACCACGACGCGCACGAGCAGTGCTTCATCGCCAACTCGCTGAACTTCCCGGTGCTCTGCGAGCCGTCGATCCAGACGGCGTGAGCGAAGGACGCCCGGCAAGGCGTTCCCGCGCAGCGCGTCAAGTCCCTCACCGACGCTTCCCCGTCCGGGCCGTGGCCCGGGACGCCGGACGCGGGCAGGATGCGGTCCTCCGAATTTCCGGATCCGATCGCATGTGTTTCCAGACTCTCCGATCCGCGCTGGCCGTCGCCTGTGCCACTGCCGCTTTTGCCGTCGCCTGTGCGGCCGCGCTGATCGCCAGTCCTGCCCAGGCCGCGCCCGACGCGAAGAGCCTGGTCACCGATGCCGCCGCCATGAGTCAGCTCGTCGAGGCCGTGAGCTTCGACGTGATGTCCGAAGCCGCGATCAACGCGTGCCAGGAGATCGGCGCCCCCTCCGTCACGCCGATGCGGGACGCGTGGGTCGTCTGGCGCGGGCGCTACCAGATCGCCCCGATGCGGGTGGTGCTCACCCGCATGATGCAGCGGCGCAGTGGCGATGCGCCCTGGGACAAGCTCGTCGAGCCCATGCGCCAGCGCGTGCTGAGCGACCCGCAAGCCTGCGCCACGCTTGCGCGCGAGTGGCAGGGCGGCGGCAAGGACGTCGACGCGCGCTATCCGCAGGCGGGCGCCGTAACGCGCGCGATCGTGCAGGCCAATCTCGTGATGCCGATCACCCCGCTCCCCGTGGCCGCCGAACCCGCCCGGGGCCAGGTCTTGCTGCCCAGCCAGGTGATCGCCCTGACGGAGCAGCGCGGCAACTGGCTCGTGATCTCCGAGGAAGCCGCCCGGCGCAAGCTCGGGCTGGTCTACGTCAAGGGCCGGGTGGCGCGCGACATGAGCCGTCCCGAAAACTTCCATCTTGTGCAGGAGCAGGGCGACCGGATCGGCGAGCAGGTCATCCACCTGAAGTTCAACGCCGAATCGTGGCTTGGCAAGGAGGTGGTGCTGCGCGGTGTGGTCACCTCGCTGAACCGCTTGTCGATGGACCTCGCCGATGCCGCGCTCGTCAACGATGCGTCGGGCCTGACACCGTCGCCGTTGGCGCAGACGCCGCTGGCGCGCAAGACGGTGTCGCTGCAGCGCGTGTCGACCGCGCCCGGCAAGGGCCTGGGCGACAAGGACCTGGCGGCCGTCGTGATCCACGGCGAAGCCAACAACATCAACGGCACCCGCTGGGAGGAGGACGTGCGCTTCCTGCTGCGGGACGGCAGCGTCTACCGCCGCACCGAGATGCCGCCCGATCAGCTCGACGTCGCCGCGTCGCGCCAGCTCGAGCCGCAGCGCTGGGGGGCGTTGGCGCAGCGCCGGCAAGGGTTACGCCATGCAGGCGCAGGACGACGACGGTCGACCCGTCGGCGACTGGAAGCCCGAGGGCCACGAGGCGGTGCGGCCCTGGCCGAAGGATGCGCGACTGGACGGCAGCTTCAGCCGGCGCAGCTTCACCGGCAGCATGATCACCGGCGGCACGTCGGCCACGCACGGCATCCGCTTCACGAAGGACGGGCGCTTCGAGCGCAGCTTCAGCGCGACCTCCGGCACGGGCAGCCTGCAGGCGATCACGGGCACCGTGGTCGCGGGGTCGTCGCATGGCGACGGCAAGGGCAGCAGCAGCACGGGCAGCAGCACCGTCGGCACGGGGCTGGGAACGGTCGGGGTCAGCAGCGGCACGCGCACGAAGGACGATGGCGCGAGTCGCCGCGGCAGATATCAATTGGACGGCTTCGCGATCACGCTCGAGTACGACGACGGCCACAAGGAGCGGCTGCTCAGCTTCCCCGTCGACGGCGACAGTCGGTCCGTCTACATTGGCACCGGCAGCTACGATCGCGACAAATGATGCAGCTTCAACCTTGGCGACCGCAGCGAGGCCCCGCGCTGCATCACGTGATCGCGATCCTGATCGTCGCGCTGGGCGGCGTCGCGCACGCGCAGGCGGCCTCTGGCTGCCTGGGCGTCTACGTCGATCCCCAGAAGCGCTTTCTCCACAACGAGGCGCCGGCCGCCGCCGTCCCGCAGGCCTTGCCCGCGGGGACGCCATTGGGCGCGGTGGCGTACAAGCCGCGCGGCGCGGCGACAGCCGTCCCGCTCGAGGACTACTTCGGCAGGTTCTGCACCACCGGATTCCTCGTGATGCACGAGGGTCAGGTCGTGTTCGAACGTTACCTCCAGCAGGCGAAGCCGTCGACGGCGCTGCTGTCCGCGTCGATGTCCAAGACCGTCCTCGCGCTGCTGATCGGCATCGCGATCGACGAGGGCCGGCTGTCCCTGGACGAGCGCGTCGCGACGGTGCTGCCCGACTTCCGCGACAGTGCCTTCGCCGACGACAGCGTCGAAGACCTGTTGCGCATGAGCTCGGGCGTGGCGCTGAAGAACTCCTTCCGGCCCGGCGAGGTCTCGGACAACCAGACCACGAATCCGATGATCGAGCCCTTCACCGACATGCGCGTCTATCTGGCGGGCAAGAAGGACAAGGATCCGGCCGGCAAGGTCTTCAACTACAACGGCGCGGTGACGGCCGTGCTCGGCCTGATGCTGAGCGCGCGCACCGGCGTGAGCAATACCGACTACCTGTCCACGCGCCTGTGGGGGCCGATGGGCGCCGAGTCACCCGCCTACTGGATCAAGAACCGGGCGGGGCAGGAGGGCGTGCAAGGGCAGTTCGTCGCCACCTTGCGGGATTACGCCCGACTGGGGCAGCTGATCATGAACCTCGGCCGCGTGGGCGAGCGTCAGGTCGTGCCCCAGGCCTGGATCGCGCAGATGACCGCGTTGCGCAAGGACAAGCCCCAGCCCGCGAACGTGCCGTTCTACGGCCTGCACGTCTGGATCCCGCAGGCGGCGGGCGGGCGTTCTTTCGCCTGGGGGACGAACGGGCAGAACATCTTCGTGGATCCGACGGCGAAGGTCGTGATCGTGCATACCGGCAACAGCCCGGATGCGGAGTTCAACGGCAACGACCACCTGTTTCCGATCCGGGATGCGATCACGGCGGCGCTCCGGGCCGTCAGGAACTGAGCATCCGCAAACGCCGCGCGGCTTCCTCGTCCGCCGCGTCATCGATCTCGCGAATCACTTCGCCGAGGTCGACGGGACCGGCCGCATGCTTGAAACGACCGGTCAGCGGCGTGTCGGGCGTGAGGCTGCCGCTCTCATACAGGGCCCAGATCTCGTGCCCGTATTCGGTACTCAGCAGGTCCGGGGCAAAGCCGCCGAAGAAGTCGCGCAGGTTGTTGACGTCGCGCAGCAGCATGCGCTTGGCGTGGTTGTTGCCGGCGGCGTCCACGGCCTGCGGCAGGTCGATGATCACGGGGCCGTCGCCGGCCAGCAGGATGTTGAACTCGGACAGGTCGCCGTGGACCACGCCCGCGCCGAGCATGCGCACCACTTCACCCAGCAGGCTCCGGTGATGGGTGCGGGCTTCCTCGGCGGTGAACATGACGTCGTTGAGCCGCGGCGCCGCATCGCCGTGCTCGTCCACGACGAGTTCCATCAGCAGCACGCCGTCCATGAAGTTGTAGGGCTGCGGCACGCGCACGCCGGCGCCGGCCAGACGATACAGCGCGTCGACCTCGGCGTTCTGCCACGCGGCCTCCTGGGCCTGGCGTCCGAACTTCGTGCCCTTGGCCATCGCCCGCGCCTGCCGGCTGTTCTTGGTCTTGCGGTTCTCGGTGTAGTCCACGGCCTGCCGGAAGCTGCGCTGCGTGGCCTCCTTGTAGATCTTGGCGCAGCGGGTCTCGTCGCCGCAGCGCACCACGTAGACCAGCGCCTCCTTGCCGCTCATCAGCTGACGCACGACGGTGTCGATCAGGCCTTCCTCGATCAGGGATAGGAGTCGCGGGGGTGCTTTCATGAATGCCTTGAGCGTGGGCTCATCGCCCGCCGATGGCGGCGGCCGAATGAGCGGGAACCAGAGGGGCGACGAACTCCCAGACCGCCGTCAGGTTCTCGGCGGCGAGTGCCTTCATCTCGTCCGACAGCGGCGCGGCCAGGGTCTCGGTCTGGGCCGCGGTCCAGAAGCGTTGCGCCGCGCGGGCGGCCCGCTCCCAGACCTCGGGCCGGGCGCCGATCGGGCCGACCTTCGGCTCGATCGGGCGAAGATCCGGATCCACGCCGCCGCCGATGGAAGCGTATCGCATGGGCAGGATGTCGTAGGCGGGCGCGATGCCCTGGTATTCGCCGCGCTCGTCGATGAGCAGCGAGAGGTTCTCGAAGTGCCGATCGCCGTTGCCGATCAGCTCGCTGAAGGCGGCCATGGTGTGCACGTGGCGGGCGTCCTCGGCAGAAAGGGACTTCGCCGCCACGCACCGCGCGGCGAACTCCGACCAGCTGTCGCGCTTGCCGAAGAATTCGTCATCGACGGCGCCCGCCGAGAGCATGCCGACGCGGCCGTTGAGCCCCACGCGATCGAAGCGCTGGACCTCGAGGAACACGTAGTCGCCGGCGATCAGCAGTTGCGTGCGGGCGGCGGGCACGCCCACCTCGCCCAGCGATCGGAGGGCCAGGTGCTCGAGCGGCAGCAGCTCCGCCATGCGGCTGCCCAGCTTGGCGAACTTCACGATCACGTGGCCGGCGTCCTCGGTGAGCCAGAGGAACTTGGGCTGCTCGCCGCCAGCGCCAAGGCCATAGACGGAGCCTTTCAGCGCTGAGGCCATGTCCAGGTAGGCGAGCGACTTCTCTCGAACCGGTGTCGGCCTTGCCTTCCGGAGCTCGAGGTCCATCTGCAGGGAAGCGTTGCCGAACACGAGGTTGCCGGGGAGGTTGAGACCGTGGGTGAACAAGTAGGTGATGCGATGCTCGTCCCGCCACTCGGACAGGCTTTGGGGAAAGTCGTGCATCGGCGCAAGCTCATGGGCAAGCTGCTTGCCAAGGAAGCCCGAGGGCGCCGCGAAATTCATGTACGGGGGCAGTCCGTCATAGAGCGTGACGCGACCTTCGTCATCTGAATCGCGCTCCAGCGTCGCGCCACCGAGGAACTCCAGTTGGACAAATGGCACGACGGCGCCAGACTTCAGCAGCCGGTAGACCTGCAGCTTCTGCGGCATGGTTCGGTGAATTTCGATCAACTCCTCAAACCGTGAGTATCGCCGCCCACCCGACATCGCGATCTGAGCGGTCCAAAGCATGCTGCGCCTGACCGCGTTCTGGCGGTGGGCGCGGCGGGCTGCCGTGCGCACGCCCGTCCTCGGCGTCCTGCTGCTCGCCATCCGCAACTACGTGCTGCATCAGAGCGCCAACCAGGCGGGGAGCATGGCGTTCTCGATGGTGCTGTCGATGTTCCCGTTGCTGCTGCTGCTCTCGGCGGGCGCGGCCTACATCGGGTCGCCCGGCGATGCGGCCGCGCTGGCGAGCCGCGTCGTGGAATACGCGCCGCCGCTCGTGCGCAGCGCGCTGCAGCCGGTGGTCAACCAGGTGCTGGCCCAGCGCAGCCAGGCGCTGCTGGCGATCGGTCTCTTCGTCACGCTGTGGACGGCGTCGTCGGGCATGCAGGCGGTGCGCACCGCCCTGAACCGCGCTTATGCCATCGAGCGGGGCCTGCCGTTCTGGCGGGCGCGCCTCAAGGTCACGCTGTTCACGCTGATCGTCGGCGGTGGCATCCTCGCCATCTTCAGCTCCGTCATCGTCATGCCGTATGTGTGGGACGCGCTGGAGAACAGCGTCGGCAAGGGCCGCGAGACGCTCTGGCTGCGCAACAGCGTGCGCTACGGCGTCGCCTTGCCGGTGCTGACGGTGCTGTACGCGCTGCTCTACGGCTGGCTGCCCGACATCCGCCAGCGGCTGCGCACCGTGCTGCCCGGCGCCATCGTCGGCGCGGCGCTCTGGGTGGCGTCGGCGGCGACGCTCTCGTACACGCTGCGCAGCGCGGGCAAGCTGGCGCTGCTCTACGGCAGCTTCGCCGGCGTGGTCGCCACGCTGGTGTTCCTCTACATCAGCGCGACGACGCTGATCTACGGCGCCGAGGTCAATGCGGTGATCCGCGAGCGCTTGACGCAGGAGCGGGAACCGGAGCCGGCCTGAAAGCGTATCTGAAGGCGGACCTGAAGGCGGGGCAGTCCCGCCAGGACATCGTCACGACACGGTGGCGTCTTCCCTGGGCGTTTCCGGTATCCAGACCTGGAAGGTCGTCCCTTCGCCCGGAGCGCTGATCACTTCGATCCGGCCCGCGTGCTTCTGCACGATGGAGTAGGACAGCGACAGGCCCAGGCCGGTGCCTTTGCCCACCGGCTTGGTGGTGAAGAAGGGCTCGAAGATCCGGCGCCGGACCTCTTCGCTCATGCCGCACCCGGTGTCCTCCACTTCCACGCACACCCACCCGTCCTGCGCGCGCGTGCGCAGGCGGATCTCGCCGCGCTGCGGGATCGCATGGGCGGCGTTGACGATCAGGTTCATGAAGACCTGGTTCAACTGCGCCGCGATGCAACGCACCGGTGGCAGCACGCCGTAGTCCTTCTTCACCTCGGCCTTGTACTTGACCTCGTTCATGACCACATTGAGCGTCGAGTCGAGCCCGGCGTTGAGGTCGGCGTCCTGCCACTCCGCGTGGTCGACCCGCGAGAAGTCCTTCAGGTCCTGCACGATCTTCTTGACGCGCACCAGGCCGTCGTCGCTCTCGTCGAGCAGTTGCGGCAGGTCCTCCTTCACGAAGGCCAGATCGATGCGCTTGTCCAGTTCCCGCAGCGCGCGGTCGACGGACTCGGGCAGGGCGCCGGGCGTCAGCGCCTGCATCGTCTCGAGCAGCTCGAACATCGGTTCCACGTAGCTCCGAAGGGTGCTCATGTTGGAACTGACGAAGCCGATCGGATTGTTGATCTCGTGCGCGACGCCCGCGGCCAGCTGGCCGATCGAGGCCATCTTCTCGGACTGCAGCAGCTGGTTCTGGGCTTCTTCGAGCCGGCTGTTGGTCAACTTGATGCGCCGGTAGTTCTCTTCCAGTTCGCGCTGCACCTGGCGCTCCTTGCTCCGGTCCTGCAGCAGCCACCAGGTTTGCGCCAGGCGGTCATGGGGGTTGGCCACATACGCGATCATTTCGATCCACAGTCGCCGGCCGCGCGCGGACACCATCTCCATCTCGTGCTGCAGGGACTCGCCGCGCGTGAGCACCGGGTAGGCGACCGCGCCCAGCGACTGGAAATCCTCGTCGCTGACGAAGAAGGAACGCGTCGGGATCCCGCTGGGCGACGCGCCGTCCAGTTCGAAGGTCTCGCTGAACTTGCGATTGCCTCGCACGATCCGCTGGTTCAGCGTGGTGACGATGCCCACCGAAGCGTTCTCCAGGAAGGCCTCCAGCTCATGGTGCGTCAGCAGCAGTTCGGCGGTGCGCTCGCTGACCAGTTCCTCCAGCTCGGCGCGATGGCGGCGCAATTCCTCTTCCGCGCGACGACGCTGTGTCACGTCCTGCAGCGTCTCGATGGCGCCGATGACGGTCCCGTTCGCGTCCATCAGCGGCGCGGCGGTGAAGAACAGCCAGCGACCGCCCTGGTCCATCTGTGGGAAGAAGGACTCGACCTCGTAGGCGTCGTCGATCGTCTCCGAACGGCGGCAGCGTCCCTCATAAAGCGGCCCGTTGTGCGCGTCGATCGCGCCGTCGATGATCAGGTCGGCCAGCAGCGGGCGCTGTTCCACATAGAAGGCCGACCAGGCGTCCTGTCGCCCCAGCATGTCGAAGCGGTCGCGTCCGGTGAGCTTGCTGCAGGCGGCATTCCAGTGCGTGACCCGGTGCTCGGCATCGAGCACGAAGCTGGCCACGGGGTTGTTCTCGATGATCTGGTGCAGGACGCGTCCCACATCCAGCAGGCTGGTCTGCACATGGCGGATGTCGCTCAGATCCTGCACCGTGAGCACATTCAGGCGGCGACCCTGCACCACGATCGGTCGCGCGTTCAGTTCGAGCGACCGCGTCGAGCCGCTCGCGGTGAGGGCATCGATCTCGATCGCCGGCGGCGGACCCTCCGCGCCGATGGCCTGCAGCCCGTAGGTCCGCAGCGCTGCCTGCTGCTCGGGCGCGGCCCAGGCGTCGAACGGCATCTCCGCCAGCGCCCGCGCGTCGTAGCCCAGCAGTCGGAGCATGGCCGCATTGGCATGCACGATGGACTGCTCGTCATGGACGAGGATCGGCGTCGTCACCGCTTCCAGGGCGATCGCCCAGCCGGCCGGCAGCCCGGTCGCCGTGTCCTCGGGCGCTGCGATGTGCGCGCTCATAGCTTCACTTCTCCGGGATCTTCCAGGATGAAGGAGCCGTCCTCGGCCCAGTTGACGTGGGTGATGCCGGGCTCCAGGCGCTCGAGTCGGCGCAGCTCCGCCTCCTGCACGCTGATCTGGCCCTGCTGCGTGCGGACGAGGTCGGCCAGCCGGCGGTTCTCGATCGTCAGCTCGCGGACCTGCAGCACCTGCCGCACCGCGCTGAGCAGCTCGAAGTCGGCCCAGGGCTTGGCGATGAAACGCGCGATGGCCGCCTCGTTGACGGCGCGGACCAGCGCATTCAGGTCGGTGTAGCCCGACAGGATGATGCGCTCGCACTCCGGCTGCAGCGTGCGCAGCGCCGTCAGGAAGTCCACGCCATTCATCTCCGGCATGCGGTAGTCGGAGATGGCCAGCGCGTAGCGATGGCGCCGCGCCTGTTCCAGCGCCAGCGCGCCGTTGGCGCACTCGTCGACGATGTAGCGGCTGCCGTCCGCGGCAGCCAGGCCATGCCGGAGCAGGCGATGCAGGGCATGCAGGATGCCGGGCTCGTCATCCACGATCAGGATGCGTTCATCCATGGGAGGCTCCTTGGGCGGCGGTCGCCGCCAGGCGTGGTGCGCCGTCGTCATCCGGCAACCGGACGTAGAGCGCCAGCCGGGCGCCCTCGCGACCGGCGAACTCGCGGATCTGTCGCACCATCCGCCCGTCGAAGACATGCCCCGCCGCCAGCAGCAGCGTGCCCTTGGGCGTGAGCAGGTCGCGCGCGAGCACCATGCCCGGCTCGACGTCCGACGGGCTGATCTGGCGATCGCGGGGCTTGTCCTCCGGCTCGTCGGTCAGCGCCAGTTCGAAGGCCTCGACGACTTCCGGCTCGTAGCGCGTGCCGGCGCCGCCGCGCACGAGTTGCAAGGCCTGGGCGGGGGAGAAGTGCTGCTCGGCCATCCGGCCCGAGTGCGCCGCGCAGTAGTCGCTGGCCACGCTGAGGACCTGCGCCGCCAGCGGTACCGCGTCGCCGACAGGCCGTCCGGGAAGCCCTTGCCGTCCACGCGCTCGTGCTGCGAGCGCACCAGCCGCGCGACATGCTGCAGGTGTCCCAGCGGGAGCAGGGCGGCCTCGCCGTTGAGCGTGTGACGCCGGTAGCGCGCCATCTCTTCCGCGTTCATCGTCGACACCGGCTTGCGCAGCAGCGCGTCCGGAAAGCCCATCTTGCCGATCTCGTGCAGCAGGCCCGCGCTGTGCACGTCCTCCTCGACCCGCGGGCCCAGGCCCATGCGACGCGCCGTGCGCCGCGCCAGGTCCGCGACCTGCCGGGAGTAGCCGGCCAGTCCGCCTTCGCGCAACTCCAGCAGACCCGAGAACACCTGGATGGACAGGAGGAAGGTTTCCTTCACCTGGTCGAAGGACTTCTCCAGCATGGCGTTGACCTGCTCCAGCTCCTGCGTGCGTGCGCGCACGCGGTGCGAGAGGTCGGCATTGAGCGACTGCAGTTCCGCGTTCTGGGTCTTGGTGAGCTGGAGCAGCGCGCGGTTCTCCACCTCGAGCCGGCGGCGCGCCAGCGCGTCGTCGATCGCCAGCAGCAGCTCGCGGTCGTCCCAGGGCTTGGCGATGTGGCGCTGGATCTGGCCGCGGTTCACGGCGGCCACCGTGGCCTGGATGTCGGCATAACCGGTGAGCAGGATGCGGCCGACCGACGGCCAGCGCTCGCGCACCTGTTCGAGGAACTCGGCGCCATCCATCTCCGGCATGCGCATGTCGGAGACCACCACGTCGACGGTCTCCGTGGCCAGGATCTCCAGGCCGGCGGCACCGCCCGGCGCCAGCAGCACGCGATAGCCCTGCGGTCGGACCAGCCGACGCAGCGCGCTCAGGATCGACGGCTCGTCATCCACGAAAAGGACGACGGGCTGCGCGGTCTCTTCGGTCATCTGTTGATCTCCCTGATGTGACCCGGCGAAGGACGCCTGCTGAGTGTAGGAGCGCTTGCGATGGCACGCCAACCCCTTGGCCCGACGATCACGCCGTTGCCGGACGGGACGGGCATGGCCTGGCCGAGCCGGCGCGACGGAGACCGTCACGCCCCCGCATCATTCACCTGATCGGCTCCGCGACCGTTTCTTCATGTTTCAATGGAACGGAAGGAGCAGGCCCGATGAAAACCGCCGTCTTCAGTACCCGCCGATACGACCAGACCCTGCTGCAGCAGGCGAACCGGGAGATCGGCCACGAGCTCGTGTTCGTGCAGGACCGGCTGACCGTCGACACGGCGGCGCTGGCCGCCGGATGCAAGGCGGTGTGCGTGTTCGTCAACGACGCCGTGGATGCCGAGGTGCTGACCCGGCTCGCGGCGCAGGGCACGCTGCTGGTGGCGACGCGGTCGACCGGCTTCAATCACATCGATGCGGCGGCCGCGCGCCGGCTGGGCATCGAGGTCGTGCGGGTCACCGACTACTCGCCGTACTCGGTGGCCGAGTTCGCCGTCGGCCTGCTGCTGGCGGTCAACCGCAAGATCGTCCGCGCCAGCGTGCGCACGCGGGACGGCAACTTCGAGCTCGACGGCCTGATGGGTTTCGACCTGCACGGCAAGACGGTGGGGTGATCGGCACGGGCAAGATCGGCACGATCTTCGCGCGGATCATGGCGGGCTTCGGCTGCACGATGCTGGGCCACGACGCGTTCCCGAAGCCGGCGTTCGAGGCACTCGGCGGCCGCTACGTGCCGTTGCCCGAGCTGATGGCCCGGTCGGACGTGATCTCGCTGCACTGCCCGCTGACGGAACAGACGCGTCACATCGTCGATGCGAACTCGCTGGCGCAGCTCAAGCGCGGTGCGATCCTGGTGAACACGAGCCGCGGCGGCCTGGTCGACACCGAGGCGGCGACGCAGGCGCTGAAGACGGGCCAGCTCGGCGGCCTGGCGATCGACGTCTACGAGCAGGAGGCCAGCCTGTTCTTCCAGGACCTGTCCTCGACGGTGATCCACGACGATGTGATCCAGCGGCTGGTGTCCTTCCCGAACGTGATCGTCACCGGGCATCAGGCCTTCTTCACCGTCGAGGCCATCGGGCAGATCATGGCCACGACGCTGGAAAGCCTCAGCGCGTTCGAGCGCGGGGAGCCGTTGTTGAACCGGGTTCCGGAGGGCTGACCCGCTTCAAGGCGCCGTCGCCTTTGTCGTCACCATTGCCGTCGCCTTTTTCGTCGCCTTTTTCGTCGCCCTTGCCCGGGAGCGCCGATTGCCGCATGGTCTGTCCGGCGCCGACGTCTCGCGCCACCCCGGAACTCCGTTCCCCTGGAGGACAGGCGATGAAGCACTTCAGCACCTTCCTGACCGCGTTCTGCGTCACCCTGGTCGCGGCGGCTGCCATCGCGCAGACGACGGAACCGCCGGTCACGTCCAACGCCAGCCGGCGCCAGTCCGGGACCGTGGGCCCGCCGCTGGAGGCCGCCTCGATGAACCCGCCCGCCGCCTCGGCGTCGCGGCCCGCAGTGCCGACGCCGGCGCCGACAGTGACGCCAGCAGCGCCCGGACCGGCCGCCACGCCGACGACGGCCCAGACGCCGGAGGTCGAACCTGCAGACACCGCGTCGCCAGCGACTGCCACGCCAGGCGTCTCCGCCAAGCCCGCCGCCGGCAGCCGTGCCAGTCGCCGGGCGAGTGGCCGTGTGACGGAAGCGGATGGATCCTCCGGTGGGCTGCCGGTGCGACCGGACCGGAACTGACGCGGTCGCAGGAGGGATTTCAGCCCTACGACGCCCAGAGTCACCATCTGGGACTCGTCCTCGTGTGAGGGCGGCGCAAGACCCGGCCCCTGCGTGATCACCCGATGACAGCAATCCCCCCAGAGGGTGTGGCGGATCGCGTCCAGGTTGGTGATGCCCCCATCGACCACCCCAGTCAGCACTGACACAATGCCTCCCAAAATTCTGAGAGGGAGGGAAAGATGTCAGTGTCAACGGAAGACCGCTTCGCGCCGCCTCAGGCCGTGGTGGCCGACGTGGCTGCGCAGGAATCCGGCGAGGTCCTGGCCGGACGCGGCACCCGCCTCATCGCGGCGCTCATCGATGCCGGCATCCTCTGGGCGGTCCTGATGCTGGCCGCGTTCCTGGTGCCGGCCGTCAAGGACGTGCTCGACACCCGTGGACGGAACTTCTCCCTCACCGCCTTGAACCTGTCGTCGCTGTTCCTCGGGCTGGCGGCCTTCCTGCTGGTTCAGGCCTGGCCCCTGCTCAAGCGCGGACAGACCATCGGCAAGATGCTCTTCAAGATGCGCATCGTGCGCTCCGACGGCTCCAGGCCGGACGCCTGGCGGCTGCTCGGCCTGCGCTACGGCATCGGCTTCGTGCTGAACGCCAACGGCGTCACCTCGATGATCTACGCGCTGCTCGACTGCGTGCTGATCTTCCGCGAATCGCGCAAGTGCCTGCATGACACGATCGCCGACACGAAGGTGATCAAGCTCTGAACCCGCATCCCGCCGTGCCCGCGCCGCGCATCGAGCACGCTGGCGCTGGCCGAGACCCCCGAAGGCATCGTCCTGTCCCTGCGGCCCGCCGGGCTGGTGGCGCGAACCATGGCCTTCCTGCTGGACCTGTTCATCCGGCTGGTCCTCGACCTGGTCCTGGTGATGTCGCTGGGCGCCTTCGGCGGCCTGGGGGGCTGGGCTTCGGCCTGATGCTGATCGGGATGTTCCTCGTGGAGTGGCTGTACCCGATCGCCTTCGAACTCGGCCGTTCCGGCGCCACGCCCGGCAAGCAGGCGGCAGGCCTGCGCGTGGTCATGGACACCGGTCTGCCGGTCACGCCGGCTGCGTCCGTCACCCGCAACCTGCTGCGCGTCGCGGACTTCCTGCCGCTGGCCTACGCCTTCGGCATCGTGACGATGCTGCTCCACCGCGATTGCAAGCGCCTGGGCGACCTGGCCGCCGGCACGCTCGTCGTGTACGCCCAGCCGGTGATCCTGCATGACGCGCCGCCCGCCGCGCCCAGCCTGGCGCCGGCACGGCCGCTGAACCAGCGCGAGCAGGCCGCCGTCCGCGCCTGGGCCGGCCGCGCGAAGCGGCTGACGCCGGAACGTTTCGAGGAACTCGCGTCCCTGGCCGTCCCCGTGTTGCCGGCGGAACAGCCCGGCGAGAAGAGACGCAGCGCGTCCGAACGGCTGCTCGGCGTCGCGCAATGGTTGATGGGGAAGCGCGCATGAGTCCGATGCATTTCGAGGCGACCTACGGCCCGCTGTGGGAGGCCTTCGCCGCGGAACTGGCACTCGCCAAGCTGGGCAAGAGTGCGGACGGCGCGTTGCTCGCGTCGCAGTACCGCCGCGTCTGCGAACACCTGGCGCTGGCGCAGTCGCGCGCCTACCCGATCCACCTGGTGGCGCGGCTCGAAGCGCTGACGCAGGACGCGCACCAGCTGATCTACCGCCGGCAGGACTACGGCCTGCGGCAGCTGTCGCGCCTGCTGCGCGTCGATCTGCCCGCGCCGTCGCGCGCGCAGGGACGCTTCGTGCTGGCGGCGACCGTGCTGTTCGTGCTGCCGCTGGTCGTGGCCTTCCTGCTCGCGTGGTCGGGTCCCGATTTCGCGCTCCGCCTGCTGGACGCGAGCCAGCTGCGCGAGTACGAGTCGATGTACGGCGACGGCAAGCGCGCCTTCGGCCGCCTGCGCGAGGCCGGCGACGACTGGTACATGTTCGGCGTCTACATCTTCCACAACGTCGGCATCGGCTTCCGCTGCTTCGGCGCGGGCATCCTGGCGGGCGTGGGCAGCGCCCTCGTGCTGCTCTACAACGGGCTGATGATCGGCGCGGTCGCCGGGCACCTGACGCGGGTCGGGCTCGGCCACAACTTCTGGCCTTTCGTGGCCACGCATTCGGCCTTCGAGCTGACCGGCATCGTGCTGAGCGGCGCGGCGGGATTGCGCATGGGGCTGGGCTGGCTGGCGCCCGGACGGCTCGGCCGCATCGAGGCGCTGGCCGCGTCGGCGCGCGCCTCCGTGCCCATCGTCTACGCGGCCTTCTTCCTGCTGCTGGTCGCCGCCGCCTTCGAGGCCTTCTGGTCGTCCGCCGCCTGGATCGCGCCGGGCGTCAAGTACGGCGTGGCGGCCGTGTGCTGGGGGCTGGTGGTGGCGTGGCTCGGCCTGATGGGTCGAGAGACCGGTCGAGAGGTGGGCCGGGAGACGGACCGGGTGACGGACCGGGTGACGGACCGGGAGCGCCCCCATGCGCGTTGACGGCCTGGCCATCGTCCTGCGCCCGCGCACCCAGACCGAAGCCTGCGACCTGGGGCAGGCGCTGGTGCGTGCGCACGCGGCGTCGATCTGGCGCTGCTTCACGCCGCTGCTGCTGGCGGTCGCGGTGCTCGCGATGTGCACCGTGGATCTCGGCGGCACGCTGCCCATCCTGATCCTGTTCTGGCTCAAGCCGTGGCTGGACCGCAGCCTGCTGTTCGTGATGTCGCGCGCCGTCTTCGGCGAGGCGACACGCTGGAGCGACCTGTGGCGTGCGCGCCGGCAGGTCTTCGGCGGACAGTTCCTGCGCACGCTGCTGTGGCGGCGCTTCTCGCCGTGGCGCGCCTACACGCAGCCGATCGAGCAGCTCGAAGGCCAGCGCGGCGCCGCGCGGCGCAAGCGCGCCAAGCTGATGCTCAACGACAACCGCGGCGCGGCCACCGCGCTGCAGGTCGCCTTCGCCCACGCCGAGGCGGTGCTCGGCTACGCGCTGATCGCGCTGGTCTGGTGGTTCGCGCCGGAGAACCGCAACGCCGGCGTGTGGGACTGGTTCTTCCATCCGGAGGCGCACGCGGCCGGTCAGATGGGGTTGGACATCGCGGTCGCGTCGGCCTACGCGCTGGTCGTGCTGTTCCTGGAGCCGTTCTACGTCGCGGCGGGATTCGCCATGTACCTGAACCGGCGCGTGGTCCTCGAGGCCTGGGACATCGAGCAGGAGTTCCGCCGTGCGTTCACGTGACCTGCTGCTGGCCGCCGTGATGCTGGCGTGCGGGGCTGTCCACGCGCAGCCGGCGGCTTCAGCGCCTGCGGCCGATGCGCCCGCTGCATCGGCAGCCGGACCCGGCGTGACGCCCGTGCCGGTCAAGGTCGCCGCGTCGGCGATCGATGCCGAGGCCGTCTGGATCGCCGAAGGCGAAGTCCGCGCCGATCCGCTGTGGGCGGGCGAGGAAAAGAAGAAGGTCCTGCGCTTCAAGAAGTCCAAGGACGAAGCGCCGGAAAAGAAGCTCGAGAAGCCCGAGGACTTCCGCTGGTGGGTCGAGATGTTCAAGAACCTGTCGGCGGGCCTGCGCGTGGCGCTGTGGCTGATCGGCGCCGCGGCGCTGGTCTGGGTGCTGCTGCGGCTGCGGGACTGGCTCAAGGGGCAGGAGGGCGGCAGCGCGCTGAAGGGCGCGCCGCCGACGCACGTGGGTTCGCTGGACATCCGCCCGGAGAGCCTGCCGGACGACATCGGCGCCGCCGCGCGCGCGCTCTGGCAGCGCGGCGAGCAGCGCGCCGCGCTCTCGCTGCTGTACCGCGGCGCGTTGTCGCGCCTGGTGCACGGGCACGGCGTGCCGATCCGCTCGGCCAGCACCGAGCGCGAATGCCTGGTCCTGGCGGCGGCGCGGGTGTCGCCGGCCGCGCTGGACTTCCTGTCGCGCCTGGTCTCGGGCTGGCAGACGGTGGCGTATGCGCAGCGTGAGCTGGCGGCGGATCGCTTCGAGGCGCTGTGCGCCGACTTCGACGCACGCATGGCGGTCGGCCCGGTCAACGGCGGGACCGGCACGACCGCGGGCGGAACCGCCGTTTCGTCGAACGGGGGCGCGGCATGACGCGCGAGCGCCTGTTCCTGCTGCTCGCCGCGCTGGTGCTGATCGCCAGCGGCTGGTGGCTCTCGGTCAACACCGAATGGGTGGAGGAGGACGTCCCGCGTCCGGCCACTGGCGAGGCCCGCAGCAACCCGGTCTACGCGTTCGAACAGATCATGCGCAAGCTCGGTATGCACGCGGAGCATCACGAGCAGCTCGACCGCATGCCGCCGGAGGGCGCGCGGCTGGTGCTGCTGTCGGCCGACTGGGACCTGGTGCCGGAACGCGGCGCGCAGATCCGCGCGTGGGTCGAGCGCGGCGGTCACCTGGTGCTGCTGCAAGGCGCGGACTGGGACGACACGCGGCTGGAGAGCTGGGTGCCTGTCTTCGCGGCCGACATCAGCGAGAAGGTCAAGCGCCAGCGCGCGGCGGAGGCTGCCGCCAGGGCGCAGCGGCCGAAGTCGCCGATGCACGCGGCGTCCGCCGGCGCGAAGGCCGGCAAGGACGACGACGAGGAGGAGAACCGCGACGAGGCCGTCTCCGAGCCCCCGGTCTTCGGCGAGATCGAATCGCTCGACCTCTGCCACCGCTTCAACTGGAGCAAGCGCCTGAAGGTCAAGCCGGGCCGGCAGGCGGACTGGACGCTCACGCAGGAGCACGGTCAGCAGCTGATCCGCGCGGCCCAGGGCCGCGGCAGCGTGACGGTGCTCAACACGAGCGCGTTCCTCTTCCAGGGCCAGGCGCCTTTCGGTTGCGACACATCGCTGCTGCTGGCCGCCACCGTCCAGGCCGACCCCGGCGCCACGGTGTGGATCTACCTGAACGAGAAGCGCGAGGCGCTGACGCCCTGGCTGTGGCACAGCGGCTGGATCGCGATCGTGCTGGGCGGGCTGGCGCTGGTCGCCGCGCTGTGGCGCGCCGCGGTGCGCTTCGGTCCGCGCCTGGCCGCGCCGCCGCGGCTGCGGCGGTCGATCTCGGAGCAGGTGCGCGGCATGGGCGCCTACCTGCATCGCCATGGCCGCGACGCCTTGCTCGCCGCGCAGCAGCGCGCGCTCGCCGAAGCGGCGACGCGCACCCTGCGCGGCTACGCCCGCCTGCCGCTGGCCGACCGCGTGCATGCCGTCGCGACCGCGACCGGCGTGGCGCGGGACGAGCTGTACGCGGCGATGTCCTCCAAGTTCTGCACTCGAGCCGAGCTGCCCGCGCGGCTGCATCTGCTCGAGACCGCGCGGCGGCTCCTGCTCAGCCGCCAGTGATCGGCCGGCGACCCTGCGCTCAACCCTTCGCTCAACCCGCAGCCCGATCCGAATCCGATCCGAATCAGCACCGCATTCACGACGAAAGACCTTCGCAATGATCAAGCCCGAGGAACTCAAGCTCGCCGCGCACTGGCTGCAGGTGCTGCGCAACGAAGTCGGCAAGGCCGTGGTCGGCCAGCCGGACGCGGTCGAGCAGATGCTCGTCGCCGTGGTGGCGTCCGGCCACGTGCTGGTCGAGGGCGTGCCTGGGCTGGGCAAGACGCTGCTGGCGCGCACGCTGGCGCAGGCGTTGCAGCTGAAGTACGCGCGGGTGCAGTTCACGCCGGACCTGATGCCGGCGGACGTCATCGGCCACAGCGTGCTGGACGACACCGGCGCGGGCCTGGGACAACTGCGCGTGCGCAAGGGTCCGGTGTTCACCAACCTGCTGCTGGCCGACGAGATCAACCGTGCGCCGGCCAAGACGCAGAGCGCGCTGCTGGAAGTGATGCAGGAGTACCAGGCCACGCTGGAAGGCGAGAGCCTGGCCCTGCCGCGGCCTTTCATCGTGATGGCCACGCAGAACCCGGTCGACACCGAGGGCACCTACCCGTTGCCCGAGGCGCAGCTCGACCGCTTCCTGCTGCAGATCCGCATCGGCTACCCGACGCATGATGAAGAGACGGCCATCGTGCAGCTGGTGACGGCACACCGCGCCGGTCACGAGCTGCCGCTGGAGGCGGTGCAGCCGGTGCTGGACGACGTGCAGGTGCTGGAGCTGCAGCGCCTGGCGAGCCTGGTGCACGTGGACGCCAAGGTCATTGACTACGCGGTGCGCGTGGTCCGCGTGACGCGGAATTGGCCGGGGCTGGAGTTCGGCGCGGGGCCGCGCGCGAGCGTGGCGCTGATCCGCGCGGCGCGGGCCGTCGCGTTGATCGAGGGCCGCGACTTCGTCACGCCCGACGACGTCGCCAAGCAGGCGCTGGCGGTGCTGCGTCATCGCGTGACGATGGCGCCGGACGCCCAGATCGAAGGGCGCGATCTCGACGAGATCCTGGCCGCCGCGCTGGAGAGCGTGGAGGCGCCGCGACTCTGATGAACACCATGCGTCGCGTCGTCCTGCCCACCCGGGCCAGCATCGTGGTGCTGGCCGGCCTGGCCCTGGCCGCCGCCGTCGCGTTGGCGGCCGGCGCGCCGCTGGCACTGGTGGCGCCGACGGGCGGGGCACTGTTCGGGGTGCTGCTGATCGCGGCCGGCGTCGACCTGTGGCGCAGCCTGCGCCTGTGGCGCCGCAGCGGCGTGCGCGTCGAGCGCCGTCTGCCGGCGGCGTTCGCCATCGGCGCGTCGACCGAGCTCAAGCTGGACCTCGTCAACGCCAGCGAGCTGGCCTGGCGGATGCAGGTCTTCGACGAGCTCGACCCGCTTTTCGATTTCGAAGGTCTGCCGCGCTCGCTCGTGCTCGGCGCGCAGAGCCGCAGCCGCGTGAGCTTCCGCGTCACGGCGCGCCAGCGCGGCGTCGCGCAGCTCGGTCGCACGCAACTGCTGTGGCGCACCCGCGCGGGTTGCTTCGAGGTGCGCGACCGCGTCGGCGAAGCGAGCGAGCTGCGCGTCTATCCGAATTTCGCGGCGCTGGCGCGTTACGCCTGGCTGTCCGGCGATCGTCGGCTGGCGCAGATCGGCATCAAGACCTTCATCCAGCGCGGGCAGGGCACGGACTTCCGCCAGCTCGCCGAATACAAGCGCGGCGATCCGCTGCGGCACCTGGACGTGAAGGCCTCGCTGAGGCATCGCAAGCCGGTGGTGCGCGAGTTCCAGGACGAGCGCGACCAGTGCGTGATGTTCCTGCTCGATTGCGGGCGGCGCATGCGCGCGGACGAGCAGTCGGCCGGCGTGGGCGAGACCAGCCACTTCGACGACGCGCTGGACGCGTTGATGCTGCTGGCCTACGTCGCGCTGTCGGAAGGGGACGAGGTCGGCGCGATGACCTTCGGCAACGAGGAAGGCCAGAGCCGCGACTGCGCGCCGCGCAAGGGCATGGGCACGCTCAACGTGCTGATGAACAAGATGCACGACCTGCAGCCGGGCGGCCACCACTCGGACTACCTGGCCGCGGCGGAGGCGCTGTCGCACCGGCTGCGCCGGCGCTCGCTGGTCATCGTGCTGACCAACTTCCGCGATGAGGACTCGCCCGAACTGCAGCCCGCGCTGCGCCTGCTGCGCCGCCGCCACCTGGTGCTGCTGGCCAGCCTGCGCGAGACGGCGCTGGGCCGCATCGCCGGGCAGCCGATCGCGGGGCCGGAGGACGCCGTCGCGGTCGCGAGCGCGCACCTGCTGTCCCAGGCCCGCCACGACGCCTTTGCCCGCGTGGTCGACCACGACCGCCTGTCCATCGATGTCGAGCCGCGCCAGCTCGCGTCCACGCTGGTCAACCGGTACCACGAGGTCAAGCGGGCCGGGTTGCTCTGAGTGGCGCTCGACGCGTTCAACGCATCCAATTCAACGACGGAGGAAACCCATGACTGAGCAGACCTTGAATCAATACGCCGCGCCGCGCGCGCATGTGGCCGACGTGGCCGCGTCCGAAGGACCGGGAGAGCTCAATCTCTTCTCGTCCAAGGGACGCATCGGGCGGCTGCGCTACCTGGCGTACGCGACAGGCGCCTCGCTGATCCATGGCGCGGTGTCCATGGGCCTGACCTTCGCGCTGGGGAACTCGACCGGGTTCGTCGTCTTCGGTCTGGCGGCGTTCGCGGTGGCGCTGTGGTTCACGATCATCACCGGCATCAAGCGGTGCCATGACATGGACATGAGCGGCTGGTGGACGGTGACGGTCTTCATCCCGCTGATCGCGCTGATCTGGATCTTCGTGCCGGGCAGCAAGGGCGCCAACCGCTTCGGCCCGCCGCCGCCGGCCAACACCTGGGGCGTGCGCATCCTGGGGATCCTGCTGCCGCTGTTCTTCTTTGTCGGCATCATCGCGGCGATCGCGCTGCCGGCGTACAAGGGCTACGTCAACAAGGCGCGCGCGGCGCAGGCGGCGCAGCAGGTTCAGCCGGCCCAGCAGCCCTGATCACCAGGCCGGACCAGCCCGACCAGTGGGCCTGGTCGGCGGGTCCGAGCGCTGTCAGCGGTGAGGCCGGTGCGCGCTCTGCGGAGCGGGATTGTCCGCGGGCGGTCAACGAGGGGGAGGGCGCGTCCGTTGCCACCTCCAAGGTGGACCTGTCCCCCGATCGGGACCGCCGTGGGAGCAAGACATGACGAGAGCGAATCGATGCCGCCGGCCCCTCCGGGTCCTGGCGCTGGGCACCTTGCTGACGGCCGGGGCGGCCGTTCAGGCCCAGTCGCTGCGCTGCAGCGATGGCGGTGTGCGCGAGGGCGATTCCAAAGTCTTCCTGCTGCGCGCCTGCGGGCAGCCGGCCATTGCCGATTCGTACTGCGCCCGGGTGCTGACGAACGCGCCGCCGCTCTTGCCGTACTACCCGGGCCAGCCGCCGGTGCAGCAAGTGCCGCAGGTCGCCTGCGTGATGACGGACGAATGGCTCTACGAGCGTGGCGACGGCTACCTGCCGGCGGTGATCCGGATCCGCGAGGGGAGGATCATCTCGATCCGTTTCGGCGAGCAGGGAAGTCCGAGCCGCGCTGACGGCGAGACCGGCCGTGCCTCGCCGCAAGCGCGAGGTGTCTGTCCCGGATGGGGCATGCGTCGCGCGGCGTGAACGGCTACCCTGTGGTCCCCACGACTGCCTGCCACGCCATGACCACCGACGCTTGCCACCAACTCCGCCGAAGCCTGCTCGACCTCCACCGCGCGCTGGTCGAGCTGGAGCGCGGCGACTACCAGAAGACCCACGGTCCGCAGAGCGCGGGCGAGTTCCTCCAGGTCATGGCCTTCGGCGAGGAGATGAAGTGGCTCGAGCCGCTGAGTCGGCTGATCACGATGCTGGACGAAGCGATCGACGGCGCGGCGGATGCGACGCAGACGCCGCTGCCGGTGGCGCAGCGCCTGCGCGGGCTGCTGAGCCTGGACCGCGACAGCGCGGATCCATTCATGAAGCGATACGCGGAGCGCTTCGACCAGTCGCCGGAGCTGGTGAACGCGCATGCGGGCGCGATCGCAGCGTTGAAGGCGGTGGGGACGGTGTCGCCTCAGGGTTGATGGCGTGCCAGAGCGGTCACCGGATGTCCCGGATTGATCCGATGGATCCATGCGCCGGCAGCAGCCGCGATCAACGCGGGGAGGGCCAGCAACAGCAGGATGCAGCCGACGGCGCCGGCGTATTTTCCTGAGTCGGCGGGGAAGAGTCCATAGATCGCCGATCCAGGCAGGAGGACCGCGAGTCCGCAAGTGAGGGCGACTGCCAGGGTCGATTGCAGCTTCAACCGTCGCAGCAACCAGATCGCCGGCAGCAGGCAGAAGACCAGCGTCGCGTAGCTGACGGGAAGGAGCAATGCGAACAGCGTGAGCGCGTCGCCTCCGACCAGCGGCCAAGTGGCGCCCGCCATCGCCGCCGAAGCGATCAGCGGCGCCAATCCTGTCGCCATGACCTGCTTGCGCTCTTGTGGTGTCCAGTCCGAGCGGGTCATGAAGGTCGACAGCGCGTCGAGCGCCTGGGCATTGCGGTTCGACCACGGTATCACCGGCGCCGCAATCCTTCCCCGGGGGAAGTTCGCAGTCGTCCGGCGCCAGGTCATGCACCCTGGGACGACCTGCCCCGCAACCCATGGCGGCGGCGTTATTCTGAGCGCGTGGGGAACAACCAGTGGCAGCCGGATGCGGCGTGACAACGACTGACCCCACAGCGATTCGACTGGCAGCGGAGCATCATGAGGAAAGCCTTTCGACTTCTTCTGGCCCTCGTCCTGGCGCTGGTCCTTCTGATCGCCGCGTCTCCCCTGTTGCTCTATGCGTTGGGGCTGTCCGGTGTGGAAGGCCGCCCAGAGCGGCCCACCGTGATGGCGAGCGCCGAAGAGCAGGCACGCGTCTGGAAGCTGGCGCGCGGGGAGGGCACGCCAGTGGTCCAGACATTGAACCCTTATGGTGTCGTTCTCGACTTGTGGAGCGATTCCCCACCGTCTTCGCCCGCTGAGCATCTGGCGTATTGGGTGGCCAGCTCCCATCTTGCCGAACATCGACCTCCGCTCCGGGGCATGGGGTCGTGGCATCTCCAATGCACAGCGCTCAGCATCTGGCTGACGCGGCATTGGACAGCCGAGGAACTGCTGACAGCTGCCTACCGCACGGGGCGCGTGCGAAAGAAGCTTGGAGAGAAGCGGAGAGTCGAAACGAGAAACGGCGCCAATGGACGATGACAGACCATCTCATGCGAATCTATCTGGATGATGAACGAACCACCCCCGAAGGCTGGACGCGCGCGTACTGGCCGGACGAAGTCATCGCGCTGCTGAAGGCCGGCGGGGTCGAGGAAGTCAGCCTCGATCACGACCTGGGCGACGACGAGCGCGGGACCGGGTACGACGTGGTGCTGTGGGTCGAGGAGGCCGTAGCGCTGCACGGCTTCGTCCCACCGCGGATGCGGGTGCATTCCGCCAACTCTTCGGCGCGCGAGAAGATGGAAGCGGGAATCCGGGCCATCGAGCGGCTGGACAGGGAGCGGTCGAACACGATCCAGGTGCGCGGCATGCCGTGACGGGTAAGTCTCCAGAAAGACCACCGCGCCGACCATGCTCCCGGCTCCATTTCCGGAGCGGGAGCATTTCCATGTCGTCTTTTCCCCGTCCCCATCGGCGTGTCGCGCCGACTGCCGGCTCTCCTCATCGTTTCCGGCGTGCTGCTGTCGGGCTGCGCCACGCCGCAGAACCCCGATCCCATCGAGGCCGTGAACCGCAAGACCTTCGCCCTCAACGAGGGCATCGACAAGGTCGTGCTCAAGCCGGTGGCCACCGTCTACAAGACGGTCGTGCCCACGCCAGTGCGCGGTGGCGTGACCAACTTCTTCTCCAACTTGGGCGATCCGTGGTCCGGCGCCAACCTGCTGCTGCAGGGGCGCTTCAAGGACGGCATGTCCGACTTCGCCCGCTTCGGCACGAACACGACGGTCGGCCTGCTGGGCTTCATGGACGTCGCCACCGGCTGGGGCATGCCTCGCCACGGCGACGGCTTCAGCGACACGCTGGGCGTGTGGGGCGTCGGCGGCGGCGCCTACCTCGTGCTGCCCCTGTTCGGACCGTCCGACCTGCGCGGCACCGCGTCCATCCCCGTCAACAGTTTCGGCAGCCTGACCGGGCAGTTGGAAGATGCCGGCGCGCGCAACGCGCTCACCATCGTCAGCATGGTCGACAGGCGCGCCAACCTGCTCGACGTGACGAAGGTCGTCGACGATGTGGCGCTCGACAAGTACCTCTTCGTACGGGATGCCTATCTGCAGCGGCGGACGCAGCGGGAGGCGGATCGGTCGGGCGCGTCGCGTGTCGAAGTCGATGCGCCAAAGACCGAGGCGGCGGAGCGTGAGACGCCGATGCGTTGATGGTTGTCTGTGCTCGGCGTTTGAAGTCACAGTCTGTGACTTCAAAGCGCTGAACTCTGGGGGATGCTCAAGCCGTGATCGCCTCCAACACATGCAGCACCGCGAAGATCATCGCCATCAGCCCGCTCAGCAGCGTTGAGTTCAGCAGGAACTTCAAGGTCTTGTAGACGCGCTGCCGCTCCGTCTTCAATCGCAGCGAACGCTCGCGCAGCGGCGCGAGCTTCGCGAAGAGCGCGCTGAACACGCCGCGCTCGTCCTCCGCCGTGTTGGCCACCAGCGTGCCGCGCGCGATCACGCGGTAGCCCGCGTGGATCACCCGCCCCAACGCATTCATCGGGCGGTCCACATCGCACATCAGGATCAGCCGCGGCCGATCCGTCGCGTTGTGCGCGCTGTGGGGATAGGTCTCGTCGAAGATGAAGTCCTGTCCGTCCCGCCACACGCAGTCCACGTCGTCCACCTGGATGCGACACGCCGGATCGTTGGGCGTCTGCAATCCCAGGTGATACCGGAACGAGCAGGCCATCGGATCCGCGTGCAGCGACAGCTTCGCGCCTGCCGGCAGGATCGAGAACATCGCCCCGCGGATCTGCGGGACCTGCGCCAGCAGGGCCACCGTGCGCGGGCACAGCCGCTGCGCGGAGCGGTGCGTCGTGCCGTACCACTTCAGGTAGAACTTGCTCCAGCCGCGCTTGTAGAAGGTGCGGAAACCGACGTCGTAGTAGCCTGCCGAACCCGCCGCCTTCGCGGCCTCGAACGCGCCCGCCGCCTCGAGCGCCAGCGCCTCGTCGCGGATCACGCGCCAGTTGGCGCGCAACAGCCGGATGCCGTCGAGGTAGTCGGCCTGCAGCACCGGCTGGCGCGCCGAGGCCCGCGTCTTCATGTACATCAGGCAGTTGAGCGGCGCGAAGAGGGGCCAGCTCTTGCGCAGGTACTGCGTGAAGCTCTCGTAGCGGCGACGGCCACGCCACCGGTAGACGTAGGCGATGCAGGCGGCGACGTACGCCGCCACGGCCATCAGGCCGAGGGTGCTGAAGCTCATGCTCATGGAACAGGTGTGACGCGTTGGGCGCTGGTGGCGCCCTGGGTAGGGTCGGTGGGATCGGTGCGCTTGGTGCGCTTGGTGCGCCCGAAGTGCTCGATGCGCACGATGAAGCCATCCACCAGGCTGAAGAGAGGAAGCGACTGTCCCGTCGCCCGTCTTTCCGGCTCCTTACCGCCGATGGAGGAGGGGTCAGTCCTTGCCGACCTGCTTCAGAGGGAGCTCAGAGGGAGCTCAGAAGGAGTTCAGAAGGAGTTCAGAGGGAAACAAGCGGTGTACGGTAAGGAGTCAGTAAGACACCGGCGACGAGGATGCGGGCTCCAATCACCGCCCCTCTCGGGAACTTCTCATGGCACCGCAGACACGATTCCTCTCGCATGCGCCCCGGGCGCTCACCCGCGCCGTCTTCTCTTCCGCCGCGGTTCTCTGCGTGTCGGCACCGCTGTCCGCGCTGGCCGCGGGAGCGGGCGGTCCCGGCGGTCCTGGCGACAAGGACGGCGATTCGTCCTGGGGCCTGGGCGTCGGCGCGGTGATCTCGCAGAAGGCCTACACGGGCTATGACCGCAAGACCCGGGCGCTGCCGATGATCAGCTACGAGAACCGCTGGGTGAAGGTCGCCGGACCGGGTCTCACGGTCAAGCTGCCGAGCTGGACCATCAACCCGTCGCAGCGCGTCGACTTCGGCCTGGTGGCCAAGCTGGACCTGAGCGGCTACGAGCAGGACGACGCCCCCATCCTCAACGGCATGGCCGAGCGCAAGGGCGGCCTGTGGGCCGGCGCGAAGGCGGAATGGAAGACCGACCTGTTCGAGCTCGGCGGCGAATGGACCGCCGACGCTTCCGGCCACAGCAAGGGCCAGAAATTCGCGCTGACGCTGGAGAAATCCTGGCGCGTCGGCCAGCAGGTGATGCTGACGCCGCGCCTGGGCGCCAATTGGGTCGACAAGAAATACGTCGACTACTACTACGGCGTTCGCGCCGCCGAGGTCCGCGCCGGCCGCGCGTTCTACCAGGGCAAGTCGACGACCAATGCCGAGGTGGGCCTGCGCACGATGTACCTGTTCAACCCGCACCACGCGATGTTCCTCGACCTCAGCGTCACGGCGCTGGGCAGCGGCATCAAGGACAGCCCGCTGGTCGACCGTTCGACGGAGAATCGCCTCTTCGTGGGTTACCAGTACCGCTTCTGATGCCTGAGGGACGCCGCGCGGCGGCCGGAGACTGCTCGACGTGAAACCCGGATGGATGAAGAGCCTCGCCTTCAAGGTGATGGTGGCGTACGTCGCCGGGGTCGTGCTCACCGTCGTGACGCTCGCACTCGTCTTCAAGGGGCTGACGAGCCTGCGCGGCCCGCTCTACTTCGACGAGAACATCGCCGAGTTCGCCGAGGAACTCGCCGAGAAGCTGGAGTTCGACGCGTCCGGCGTCCCGGTCGGCTTCAACCAGCAGGAGCGGCAGCGCGACTGGATGTTCGGCGTGCTGAAGGACGACCTGGCGTACCGGCTGCTGGATGCGTCGGGTCGCGTGGTGCTGGCGTCGTCGACGCCGGAGGCCTTCTGGATCGCGAGCGGTCCCGGCGCGCGGCAGCTCAAGCAGGGCAGCTTCGCTTTCGAGTACGCCGGCCAGCCGATGCGCGGCGCCACCGAGGTCGTCGTGCGCCATGGCCGCTCCTGGTACCTGCAGCTGGCCGGCAGCGCGCGGCTCTTCGAACTCTTCCACCTGGACTTCGCGCTGCCCTTCATGGGCATCGGGATGCTGCTGTTCGGCTCGACGCTGCTGCTGGTCTTCGGCGTCTGCGCCTACGTGATGCTGCGGCGCGTGCTCCAGCCGCTGCATGAGGTCTCGTCCTCGGCGGCGGCGATCTCGCCGCGCTCGGTGCACGGGCGGCTGCAGGTCGACCGCGTGCCGACGGAGATCGTCCCGCTGGTCGAGAGCTTCAACCGCGCGCTCGAGCGCCTGGAGCGCGGCTATCGCGTGCAGCAGGAGTTCCTCGGCACGGCGGCTCATGAGCTCAAGACCCCGCTGGCGCTGATCCGCGCGCAGGTGGAGCTCATGGCCACGGGCCAGGGGCCGCACATGCTGCTGCAGGACGTCGAACACATGACGCGGCAGGTGCAGCAACTGCTGTTGCTGGCCGAGGCGAGCGAGACGCAGAACTACGTCTTCGCGCCCACCGACGTGGGCGGCGCGGCGCGCGAGGCCGTGGATTACCTCACCCGGATGTCGACCGCGCGCGGCGTGGTGCTCGATGTCGTGGTCGGCGCCGCGGACCGGCCGGAAGATTCAGGCCAGCCGGGCAGGCTGCATGAGCCGGACAAGTTGGACAAGTCGCAAGCGCCGGTGATGTGGGACGCGGATCGGGCTGCGCTGTTCACGCTGCTCAAGAACCTGCTGGAGAACGCCATCCAGCATGCGCCGGCCGGCAGTCTGGTGAGCGTGGAGATCGAGGCCGACCGGCTGTCGGTCCGCGATCGCGGGCCGGGCGTGACCCCGCTCCAGCTGTCGAGGATGTTCGCGCGCTTCTGGCGCGGTGCGCATCGTCGCGACCACGGCGCCGGGCTGGGCCTGGCGATCTGCCAGGAGATCGCGGAGGCGCATGGGTGGACGCTGTCCGCGCAGCCCGAGGACCCGGGGCTGCGGATGGTGGTGGCGAAGGGCTGAAGCGCGGAACGAGGGCCGCGCGAACGGACCGCGCCCCCCGACTCAGTTGGCGGCGACGCTGACGCTGTCCTCGTCGCGCAGTTCCCCGGCGGCCATCTCGTCGAACGACGGGCGGTACTCGGGGCAGGTCTTGCCTGGCGTTCCTCGGCCTGCGACCGGGCGAGCAGGGCGCGACGCGCGGGATCCGCCTTGATCAGGCGTCTGGCGCGGCCAATCTCCGCCGCATGCTCGGGCCGGCGGCGCTCCCAGTCGGCCAGCAAGGGGCCGTGACGTTCAGGGAAGATGCACCACCATTCCACGATCGAAGCCGCGTTTGTTGAGGTCGAGCAGCATGCCGGTACTCCGGGAGTTGGATGGCTCGATGATACTGTATTTTCATACAGTAGTGACTCAAAGATGTGGGTTCGTGGCCGCCGCCCCCTGTTGGGAGGGCTTGCGCGGTGGCCTCAGACGGCGCTGGCCCTGATCCGCGATTGGCCGAAGGTCACGGGCGCCTGCGCCAGCACGCTCACCGCCTGGAGCAGGCGCTCCATGTCGTAGGTCTTGTCGTAGAAGCCGGTGATGCCGGCGTCCACGCATCGGGGGCCGTATTCCGCCTCGTCGGCCGAGGTGACCATGTAGGCGATGCCCTCGTACCCCGCGGCGCGGAGCCGCTCCATCATCGCGAAACCGCAGCCTCGTCCGAGGTCCAGTTCCGTCAGCACCAGGTCGGGCGCGCACAACGCCGCCAGGAAGACCGCCTGGTCCTCATCGGAGGCCTGGCCCACCACGGTCGCGGTGGGCACTTCCCGCAGGCGCTCGTAGAGCGTCTTGCGGAAGGCGGCGGAAGGATCGGCGAGCAGAATTTTCATGGCGGTGTCCTTCGCGCATATTGGCACCGCTCCGCCACGATGTCTGCACCGTGGATGCCTCTGCGAGTGTCAGGCGTTGCCCTACTCGGCGGGTCCGCGTGAAGACGTTCACGATCCCTTGATGGGCGAGCATCGCACCGCCACGCCGGGCCGCTTCGGTCCTTCGGTGGCCCAGCGCCACAGCGACTCCGCCATCGCCTGCGCCGAGGCCGACAGCGCGCGGTCGCGCCGGCAGATCAGGTAGATGTGGCGCTGCAGGCCCTCGTCGGCGATCGGGCGCGCGATCAGGTCCGGGTGGTTGAAGTGGAACAGCGTCAACGCCGGCACCAGCGTCACGCCGTGGCCCGCGAGCACCATGCCGGCCACCGAGCTGAGCTGCTCGAACTCCAGCACCGGCCGCAGGGGCTGGAAGGGCATCGCGGCGTCCAGGGCCTGCCGGACGCTGCTGGGCCGCGCGGCGTCCAGCGCCTGTCGTACGCTGCTGTGGCGCGCCAGGCCGATCACCGCATGGTTCGCGCACTCCTCCAGCCGGGGCCGGCGGCGGCGCGCCATCGGATGGTCCCGCCGGCAGACCAGGTAGAAATCGTCGGACAGGAAGGGCTCGACCGACAGCTCCGGCGCGGTGGCGCGCACGGCGGCCAGCGCCAGGTCGGCGCGGCCCGTGCGCACGCGCTCCACGCAGCTTTCCGACAGCACGTCCGCGAGATTGAGCTCGATGCCCGGGTACTCCTTGCGGAAGGCCGCGAGGTACGGCGGCAGCCAGCCGGCCACGAGCGCGGGCAATGCGGCCAGCGCCACGCGGCCGCGGCGGCGCGCCACGTGGTCGCGCACGTCGTCGGTGGCGAGCCGCATGTCCTGCAGCAGGCGCCGCGCCGGGTCCAGGAACAGCGCCCCTTCGACGGTGGGCTCGACCGCGCGGGTCGTGCGGTCGAAGAGGCGGGCGCCCAGGCTGTCCTCCAGCGACCGGATCAACGCGCTGAAGGCCGGTTGCGACAGGTGGCACTGCGCGGCGGCACGCGTGAAGCTGCGCAGCTCCGCCAAGGCGACGAAGGCGGCGAGCTGCCTGGCCGACAGGTTGGCCACTGCGGATCGATAGGTCGAAACGGTCGATGACGGACTCATTCGCTTCTCCGATCAGTTGATCCAAACAATCAAATTCTCCTATAGGCGGGTCAACTCTACAGTCGACGGCATGGAATCCGTCGCTGCGCCCGCTTCAACATCCCCGTCCACCTCTCTGCTGGTCGGCTGCGCCGCCGGCTTCTCCGGCGATCGCACCGACGCGGCACGCCCGGTCGTCAACACGCTGATCCGTCTCGGCGGCCCGGCGGTGCTGATCTTCGAGACGCTGGCCGAGCGCACGCTCGCGCTGGCGCAGCTCGCGCGGCAGCGGGATCCCGAGAGCGGCTTCGAGCCGCTGCTCGACGAGATGCTGCTGCCGGTCCTCGCGGACTGCCTCGCCCATCGCATCCCCATCGTGGGCAACTTCGGCGCGGCGAATCCGCCTGCCGCCGCGCGCCGCGTGCAGGCGCTGGCGGCCGAACTCGGCGTACGGGCGCCGGTCGTCGCCGTCGTCGGCGGCGACGCGCTGGAATCGCCCGAGCAACGTGCGCTGCTGACGCAGACCTTGGCGCGCGAGGGCCACGCGATCGCCGAGGACACCATCGCCTGCGCCAATGTCTACCTCGGCGCGGAAGGGATCGCGGAAGCGCTGCGCCTGGGCGCGGATGTCGTCGTCACGGGCCGCGTGGCGGACCCGTCGTTGACGGTCGGCCCGGCGCTCGCGTACTTCGGCTGGGCGCCCTACGACTGGGACCGGCTGGCCGGCGCGACGATGGCCGGTCATCTGCTGGAGTGCGGCGCGCAGGTCTGCGGCGGCTACTACGCGGATCCCGGGTTCAAGGAAGTGCCGGACCTGCCGAACGTGGGCTTTCCCATCGCCCGGATCCACGCCGACGGCAGTTGCACGGTGTTCAAGGCCGACGGCACGGGCGGCTGCGTCGACGAGCACACCGTCAAGGAGCAGCTGCTGTACGAGCTGCACGACCCCGCGGCCTACCTGACGCCGGACGTCGTCGCGGACATCGGCGAGGCGCAGGTGCAGGGTGTCGGTCTGGACGCGGTGCGGCTGTCGGGCGTGCGGGGTCACGCGCGGCCCGAGGCGCTGAAGGCGAATGTGTTCTTCGCCAACGGCTGGCTGGCGGAGGGCGAGATCTCCTACGCCGGCCCGGGGGCGGAGGCGCGGGCACAGCTCGCCGCGACCGTGCTCCGCGCCCGGCTCGAAGGCGTGGGAACGGCAAGGTCCGCTGCGGGTCGATCTGATCGGCGTGACGAGCGTGCTGGGCGACGACCGCGGCGACGCGCTGGCTGGCCTGGACATCGGCGACGCGCGCGACGTGCGGCTGCGCATCGCGGCGAATCACGCGGAGCGCGCCACCGCCGAGCGCCTGACGCGCGAGGTCACGGCGCTGTACACCTGCGGTCCCGCGGGCGGTGGCGGCGTGAGGACGAATCTGCGTCAGCGCCTGGGTCTGAGTTCCTGCCTGTTCCCTCGACAACTGGCCTACCCGACGGTGACGCTCTCGTCGGAAGGCAGCGAGGGGGGCTGGGGCCGGAATGGTGCTTGGGGGTCCAGGAGGGATCCCCCATGCACCGTGGAGAGCCCGCGCTTGGCGACACGCACGACGGCGATGTTCCGCGGCGCCTGCGCATCGACCCCCCGCACCGTTGAACTCCGTCTCGTCGCCCACGGCCGCACCGGCGACAAGGGCAACCGCTCCAACATCAGCGTGATCGCCTGGCACCCGGCGCTCTACCCGCTGCTGGTGGAGCAACTCACCGAGGAGGCCGTCGCCCTCAGGTTCGCGTCCCGCCGGCCGAGCCGCGTGACGCGGTACCTGCTGCCGCACCTGCACGCGATGAACTTCGTGCTGGACGACATCCTGGATGGCGGCGTCAACGATGCACTGAATCTCGACAGTCACGGCAAGGCGCTGGCCTTCGTCGTGCTGGCGATGCCCCTGGAGGTGCCGGAGTCTTTGCTGCCGCTGCTCCGGCGACCGGTCCTGAATCACAACGACATGATGGAGATGACGCCATGACTTTTCCGACGCCGATCAGCCGAAGACAGACCCTGATGATCGCTGCGTGCGCCGCTGCATGCTCGGTGGGCGTGCCGGGTCACGCGCAGGCCCAGACGCAGGCCCAGCATCAGGCATCAGGCGCGGGCGGCTACCCGAGCCGGCCGATCACCTTCCTGGTCCCCTTTTGCGCCGGCAAGCGCGACGGACCAACTGGCGCGGGCGCTGGGGCAGTCGGTCACGGAGCAGACGAAGCTGGCGGTCGTCGTCGACAACAAGGCCGGCGCCAGCGGCATGCTCGCGGCGCAGCAGGGCGCGCGCGCCGCGCCGGACGGCTACACGGTGCTGATCACGACCAACACGACGCAGGCCGCCAATCCGCATCTGTACCGGAAGCTGCCCTACGACCCGGTGAAGGACTTCGCGCCGGTGACCGGTCTGGGCAAGGGCGGTCAGGTGATGGTGGTCAAGGCCGACGGTCCGTACAAGTCCGTGGCGGACGTGATCGCGCACGCGAAGCGCGAGCCGGGCAAGGTCGGTTTCGGCAGCGGGAGCGCGTCGAGCCGCGTCGCGGGCGAGCAGTTCCAGCAGCTCTCGCACACGCAGCTGCTGCACGTGCCGTACAAGAGCAATCCCCCGGCGCTGACCGACCTGATCGGCGGGCAGGTCGACTTCATGATCACCGACACGGCGACCGGACTGCCGCAGATCAAGGGCGGGAAGGTGAGGGCGCTGGGCTTCTCGATGACCAAGCGTTCGCCGCTGCTGCCGGAGGTGCCGACGATCGAGGAGGCCGGCGTCAAGGGCTACGACATGAGTTACTGGTTCGCGGCCTACGTGCCGGCGGCGACGCCGGCGCCGGTGGTGCAGCGTCTGCGCGAACTGCTGATCGCCGCGCTGCGCAGCGTGCCGGCGAAGACCTTCTTCGATGGCGCCGGCGTGGACGCCTGGGCCAGCACGCCGGACGAGCTGCGCGTGTTCCAGGAGGCGGAGACGCGCAAGTGGGGGCTGATCATCAAGGCGGCGGGGATCGAGCCGGAGTGACGCCTCCCGGAGTCCGCCCGGCGCTCCTGCGCATGAAGGGACGACGCGCCCGGCCTACTTGCCTTTCTCGGACCACAGCACGCCGCCGGTCGCCCAGTCCTGACGCTTCACGTCGAAGAACAGGACGTCGACGCCGTCAGCGCTACCGCCAAGCACGCGGACGCAGGCCTCGGTGAGTTCCCTGGCCAGATCGGCCTTCTGCTGCGGGGTCCGGCCTTCGAAGAGTTCGACGCGGAGGGTGGGCATGGGTGTTCTCCTGGGAGTGTGGGGGATTCAGTTCCGGAAGCCGGGCGACAGTCGGTCCACGCGGCGCAGCAGCGCGGGCCATTCGGCGTCGCCGTCGCGTTCGGTGCCGTCGCCGATCCATTGGTGGTGGGTGAGCTTTGCTAGTTCGTCGCTGACCTGCAGCACGCGGCCGCCGGTCGCGGCCGCTGCGGCCATCGCGCGCAGCTGAGCCTGCGCGGCGCGCTCGAGGATGTGCATCAGCAGGTAGGCCTCGGCCACCGAGCGGCCGACGGTCAGCGTGCCGTGGTTCTCGAGGATCAGACCGTCGAGCGCGCCGAGATTGGCGACGAGGCGGGCTTGTTCATCGGCGCCCAGCGCCAGTCCTTCGTAAGCGTGGCGGCCGAGCCGGCCGTGCAGACGCATCGCCCATTGCGAGGTCGGCTGCAGTCCGCCCGGGAGCATGGCCAGCGCGACGCCCCACGGTGCGTGCAGGTGGATCACGCATTCGACGTCGGGGCGGGCGGCGTGCACGGCGCCATGGATCGCGAAGCCGCTCGGATTGACGCGCCGGCCGGTGCCGTCGACGACGCGGCCGCGCACGTCGACCTTCACCAGGCTGGAGGCGCAGACCTCGTCGAAGCCGAGGCCGAATTCATTCAGCAGGTAGACGCCGGGCTCGCCGGGAACGGCGGCGGACAGGTGCGTGTAGATCGTGTCGTCCCAACCCGCCAGCGCGGCCAGGCGATAGGCGGCGGCGAGGTCGATGCGGACGTCGGATTCGGTGCGGGGGTGGGAAGGAGTGGGCACATTCATTTCTTGGCGGCGCAGAGATGCTTGCTCTTGGATGACCAGCACGTCACCTTTTCGGCATTCACCGCGATGTAGAGACCCACGGCGATCAGGGGAACACAGACGAAGGCCTTCTTCCATCCCCTGACCACGCCGACCACCGATTCGCCCAAGCTGATTGGAATCCCGCCCCCGAGGGCGAACACGACCGCGACGAGCATCGCCGTGATGCCAAAGAAGCGGGTGAATGCGAACGGGCCCAGGAAGATGGCGACACCAGCACCGATCAGGGCAACGATGAACGCCGCGGCCCGAAGAAGGGGATGGCTGTCCGCCACCTCAGGAGCGGGCTGCTTACGGGTCATTTCACACCCCCGACATTACCGGGATAGGTCGAGCCGCGCAGCCGGATCTCCGAGAGCCGCACGTCGTCGGCAGTGAAGTGGAAAATCCCGTTCCCATGAACCCCAGTCATCGGCGTGTGGTGTCGAAAGATGGCAATGCTGCGGAGTCTATTCGACGCACGACGCGCTGGACGGGCGCTGGCGCGCGCCGATGACGAGGGCCGGGAGATGTCCGAAATGATGGTGAAGGTCCGAGAGAAGCGCGGGAGGTCAAGAGCCCCTCGCGATGAACCTTGTTCGTGCCGATGGACCTCACACCCCCGGCACGCACACCATCGCAATACTCGCCCACACCCCGAAGCTGAAGTACGGCGTGAGCCACAGCGCATCGGCCTTCCACGCGACCCAGCTGCCGCTCGGGACGCGGCGGTGCCAGGCGTCGCGCGCGCCTTCGTCCAGGCGCATGTAGACGAGGCCGCGCGCGCGGCCCTCGCGGTAGCGGCGGCAGTACATCGGCACGTCCACGCTGAGCACATACGCGACGAAGCCCATCGCGCCCACGATGCCGAAGAGCGCCACCGCGTGGACCCAGCCGCTGCTGTTCAGCGCGATGACGCCGAGCAGGATCGCCATCCAGCTGAAGCCAGCCGCCCAGAGCGAGGACTCGACCGCTTGCGTGATGTGGTTCAGCGTCAGCACGCTGTGCCAGCAGAAGCCCTGCGCGATCACCATGAACAGCGGGATCGCCCACGCCGCCTTCTGGACCGCCGGCATGCCGGCGTGCCCGGCCAGTTGGTGGACCAGCAGACCCAGTTGGAACGCGAAGCAGATCTCCGCGATCGTGGCCGCGGTGCGGCCCAGGAAGATGCTGGAGAGGTGGGTGTCCACGACGACCAGTCGCTCGAGGTCCACCCGCGGAAACAGCGAGCGGTAGGCGCAGACCAGCACGTAGACGCCGGACAAGGCCAGGTGCAAGTGAGCCTGGAAGCCGTCGATCGGCGCAAATTGCAGCACCGCCAGCCACAGGCAGACGTTGAGCACGGCGATCGCGCGAAGGGCGCGCCACCAGGACAGCACGCCGGGATCGGCGCCGGCAAGTCCTACAGAAGAAATATTGCGAATTGATGACATCTCGCAGTGAGGGTAACCGCGACTCGATGGCCCAGGGAATGGCCCGGATGGCTCATTCGGCGCTATCGATGGCCGGCCGACGGGCTTGGCGAAAGCGCCGCGGAAAAGGCGCCGGTGAGCCGCCGATGAGCCGCCGATGAGTCGTCGATAGGTCGCCGACAGATGGCGCGATGATGGACACCCCCTTTTCAGGAGAGCTCATGTTCGACCACGTCAAATTCGGCGTCCGCGACTATGCCGCGAGCAAGGCGTTCTATCTGCAGGCGCTCGCGCCGCTCGGCGTGACGATCGGCGGGGAGGGCGTTCCGACCTACGGCATCGAGATCTGCGGCAGCAACAACGCATCGCTGTGTCTGTTCCAGACCGAGGAACGGACGGCGCCGCTCCACATCGCCTTCGTGGCCCAGACCCGCGACCAGGTCGACGCGTTCCATCGTGCCGCGCTGGCGGCCGGCGGCAAGGACAACGGCCCGCCCGGACTGCGTCCGAAGTACCACGCGAACTACTACGCGGCCTTCGTGACCGATCCGGAGGGACACAACATCGAGGCGGTCTGCCACGCACCAGGCTGACCGGGCCTCGACGCTGCTTTCATAGCGCGCTCCTCGAAGCGAGAGCGCGATTGGGAAGCCGCTGGAGGGCCGCCGCGAAGCGGCGCTCAGAACCCGTACAGGCTCAGCGCGTTGTCGGTGAGCACGACCTCTCTCATCGTGTCCGAGGCCAGCCAGTCGGCGAGCCACCGTGGCGATGCGGACGTCGCCTGCGCCTGCTCATGGGCCGTGCACGGCCAGTCGCTGCCCCACACCAGCCGCATCGGACCCACGCGGTCCAGCCAGCGGGCCGCCAGGTCCTGGGCCTCGCACCCGGCCGCGAGGCGGTAGGGCGCGCTCAGCTTCACGTAGAGCCGGTCGTGTTGTCCGGCGACCAGGCCGCTGAACTCGGTCGGCGACGCCGGCTTGCCGAAGTGGTCGACGACGACCGTCAAGGACCCGGGGAGCTGGCGCAGCACTTCCGCGAGACGCCCGTGGTCCGTGTGGATCTGCAGATGCCAGGACAGCGCCTCCAACTGATCGAACAGCGGATGCAGGTCCTCGCCGATCCGGTGATCGGTGCCGACCAGGTTGAGCCGGACGCCGCAGACGCCCAGCGCGTCCATGCGGCGGAGCTCGTGGACCGCGAAATCCGGCGAGACGACGGCCACGCCGCGGAGCTGCGCGGGCCGCTCGGCCAGCAGCTGGAGCAGGTGGCTGTTGTCCGTGCCGAGGAAGCTCGGCTGCACCAGCACGCCGTGCGTGATGCCGTTCGGCGCGACCGCCGTGTCCCAGGCCTCGATCGGCGCCGCGTAGTCCGGCACATAGCGCGATCCCGGCGCGCCCGCGGTCGTCCGCGCAAACGCGTGGAAGTGCGTGTCGACCACGCCCGAGAGGGGCTGGCCGGTGACCGCGCCCGAGCCGGGCGTGGCGGCGGCCTCGCTCGGGCCGGTGGGGTTGACGGCGGGGTGGGGCGTCGGCATCATGAGCGAATTCTAGTCCTATAGAGGACTGCATGAAAGCAGCTTTGCGAACACCGAGCACATCAGGTCCGTCGGGCGCCTCCGACAGGGGACTCGCCTCCACCGCCGGCGTCAGCCGCTATGCGCAGCTCGCGCAGGACCTCCGCCAGCGCATCATCGGCGGCGAGTGGTCCGCGGGCGCGGCCATCCCTTCGGAGACCGAGCTCGCGCAGCGCTTCGGCATGGCGCTCGGCACGGTCCGGCAGGCCGTCGCCATGCTGGCGGCCGAGGGCATCATCCAGCGCGTGCACGGCAAGGGCACCTTCGTCACGCAGGGCTTGAACGGGCCGTCGCTGCTGCGCTTCTTCCGGTTCCGCGGTCCGGCGGACGGTCCGCCCACGGCGCAGGTCCGGCGCTGCCAGACCGTGCGCCTGCGCGCCGCCGAGGCCCAGGCGCTCGGACAGGAGACCGGCGACGCCGCGCTGCGCGTGAAGCGGGTGCGGCTGCTCGATGCGAAGCCAGTGCTCGCCGAGGACCTCCTGCTGCCGCTCGCCCGCTTCGCCGCGTTGCGCGAGCTCCCGCTCCGCGAGTGGGAGGACCTGCTCTATCCGATGCTGGCCCGCCTGTGCGGCGTGACGGTCGCGCGGGCCGCCGATGAACTGACCTTCGGCCATCTGGACGCCGCGACCGCGGCCCTGCTGGACCTGCCCGAGGGCGCGCCCGGGATCCGCGTCGACCGCAAGGCCTTCGACCTCGGCGGCCAGTGCATCGAGCTGCGCACCACCTGGGGCGACGCCACCGCCTTCCACTACAGCGCCGAGACGCGCTGATCCCCTGCGCCGAGAAGCGCGGGTTCATTTTTCCCCTGGAGACCCACGATGATCCAACGACGCCATGCCGTGCTGACGGCGCTGGCCCTGGCCGCCCTGACCAGCTTCTCCGGCGGCGCCTCGGCGCAAGCCTGGCCGACCAAACCGGTGACCTTCATGGTGAGCTACCCGCCCGGCGGCGGCGCGGACCTGATCGCGCGCCTGATCGCGCCCAAGGTCGGCGAGGCGCTCGGGCAGACCATCATCATCGAGAACCGCCCGGGCGGCAGCGGCCAGATCGCCGCCGGCGCCGTGGCGCGCGCGCCGGCCGACGGCTACACGCTGCTGTTCGACGCGTCCTCGTATGCCGTCACGCCGACGCTGTTCCCCAACTCGCCCTACAAGCAGGGCAAGGCCTTCAAGACGGTCGCGGTGACGGCGCTGTTCCCCAACGTTGTGCTGGTGAACGCACAGTTCCCGGCGAAGAACGCCGCCGAACTGGTGGCGGCGGCCAAGGCGAAGACGGATGCGGTGGCCTTCGCCTCATCGGGCAACGGCTCGGCGCAGCACATCGCCGGCGTGCTGTTCGAGCAGTCGGCGAAGGTCGAGATGATGCATGTGCCGTACAAGGGCGGCGGCCCCGCGCTGACCGACGTGATCGGCGGCCAGGTCCCCGTGTTCTTCGGCAACGTGGCCTCGACGCTGCAGTACGTGAAGCAGGGCAAGCTGCGCCCGCTGGCGGTCAGCGGGAAGAAGCGCTCCGCGGCATTGCCGGACGTGCCGACCGGCGCCGAGGCAGGGCTGCCCGGCTTCGAGATGTATGAATGGAACGGGCTGTTCGCCCCGGTCGGCACGCCCGCGCCGGTCGTCGACCGGCTGTCCAAGGCCGTGCAGCAGGCACTGGCCTCGCCCGAGGTGAAGGCGCGGATCGCCGAGCTGGGCGGCGACGCGTTCCACGGCGGCGTGGCCGAGTCGGAGAAGTTCGTCAACGCCGAACTCAAGCGCATGGCCACGCTCATCAAGGAGCGGAGCATCACCGTCGAGTGAGCGTTCCGCGGGGTGTTGCGCGCGCTACTTCGCGTCGCGCAACATGCCCAATCGGATGAGACTCTCGGCGGTCGCCACGATCGCCTCCTCGTTGGACCGCGGCCGCCAGCCGAGCACGCGTCGCGCCTTGTTGCCCGAGGCGTTCATGTTCCGGTCGAGCAGCCAGGCGACGCTGCGCCCCGCGGGCGTGCCGCGCCCGATCAGCTTCACCAGCCAGCTCGGCAGCACCCGCGTCTTCACGCGGTGCGCGGCGGCGCCGAGCCGCCGCTTGAGCACCTGCGCGATGTCGACCATCCACAGGCTGTCGCCGGCGGTGGCGAGGAAGCGCTCGCCGTTCGCGGCCGGGTCGACCATCGCGCGCAGATGCAGGTCGGCGACGTCGCGGACGTCGACGACGCCGGTGTTGATCTTCGGACAGCCGGGCTGGCCGTTCATCATCCGCTGGATGAGGCCGATGGAATGGGAGGTGTCGGGACCCAACGCCGGGCCCAGCACCGCGACCGGGTTGATCGCCGAGAGTTCGAGCCCGCGACCTTCCTTCGCGATGAAGTCCCAGGCGGCGCGTTCAGCCAGCGTCTTGGACTTCTGATACGGCCAGACCTGGCCGGAGAGGTCGCTCCAGTCCGTCTCGTCGAAGGGGCGGGACATCGGCCCGTGGCCGGCGCAGATCGCGCCGAAGGCGGAGGTCAGCACGACGCGCTGGACGCCGGCCTCCCGCGCCGCGCGCAGCACGCGCAGGTTGCCGTCCACCGCGGGGCGGATCCAGTCCTCTTCGCTCGCATACGTGCCCGAGGGCGTCGGTGAGGCGCCGTGCAGCACGTAGCGGCATCCCGCCACGGCCTCGCTCCAGCCGGCGTCGTCCGACAGGTCGGCGACGACGAAGGACAGGCGATCGCCGGGATCGGCACCACCGACGCGCAGATGGGCGCGGACCTCGGCTTCTCGCTTCGCGGTGCGCAGGGTGGTGCGCACGCGGTAGCCGCCGGCGAGCAGCGCGAGGATGCAGTGCTGGGCGATGAAGCCGGCGCCGCCGGTGACCAGGACGAGGTCGCCGCGCGGGTCCTTCGGATCGTTCCGATGGCCCGGGTCGTCGAGGTCGTTCGAATTGCTCATGTCGTTCATGCTCTTCAAGTCTTCCACGGGGGTGGCCTCGTCGAACGGTGCAGTCCGCTGCCCGAGGCCGAAGACCGGCACGATAGGAGGCGGCGTCCGAACTGTGAATGCTTGAGCGTACGCATCACTTGCGTGATAGTTCGGAAATGCAGGCTGATCCGTTTTCCGACATCCTCAAGTTCACACGCGCCGAGTCGCTGGTCACCGGCGGCTTCCGGGCCGGCGGGCAGTGGGCGATCCGCTTCCCCGCGCCCGACAAGATCAAGTTCTTCGCCGTCGTGAAGGGCCGCTGCTGGGTGCGCATCGAGGGCGAGCCCGACGCGGTCCTCTTCGAGACCGGGGACGTGGGGCTGCTGGCGGCGAAGCGGGCGTCGGTGCTGGCGAGCGCCCTGGACATCGAGCCCGTCGATGCGATGGGACTCTTCTCCGGCGCCGGCCGCTCGACGGCCACCTTGGGCGACGGCGAGGACTTCGCGCACCTCGGGGGTCATGTCTTGCTCGACCCGGCAAGCGGACGCCTGCTCGAGGGCGTCCTGCCGCCGTGGATCCACATCCGGGCGGCCTCGCCTCGGGCCACGGTGTTCCGATGGGTGCTGGAGCAGCTCGTCGAGGAGCGGGCCCATCCGCTGCCCGGCGCGCAGCTGGTGACGGAGCAACTCTCGCAGCTGCTGTTCATCCAGATCCTGCGCGCGCATCTGGAGGCGTCGGGCCCGATGCCCGCTGGGTGGCTGCGCGCGCTGGCGGATCCGCGCCTCGCGCCGGCCTTGCGCCTGATGCATGGCGACCCTGCGCGAAGCTGGCATCTCGAAGAACTGGCGAGCGCCTGCGCGATGTCGCGGACGACCTTCGCCGTGCGCTTCAAGGACATCGCGGGCGTCGCCCCGCTGAGCTACCTCGCGGACTGGCGCATGCGACTGGCGGAGCGCGCGTTGAGGGAGGAGGACACGCCGGTGGCGGTGCTGGCGCGCTCGCTCGGTTATGCGTCCGAGAGCGCCTTCAGCAATGCATTCAAACGTGTCACGGGGAAGTCGCCGACGACGTGGCGGAACGCCGTGGCGGACAGCATGCGCTGAATCAGCCGCGCAGGCTCTTCATCACCACACTCGTGATCAAGGCGTGGGCGGCATCGAAGTCGCCCTCCGACAACTGCCGCTTGCCCATCACCACGGCGAACTGGGGGCCCAGGTCGGCATAGGCCTGGGTCGAGGACCAGATCAGGAACATCAGGTGCGTGAAGTCCACGCGCGCCACCAGGCCCTGCTTGGCCCAGCGCTCGAAGGTGCGCACATTCGCGCGCAGATGCGGCACGACGCTCTTGGCGAGCTTGTCGGCGTAGCGGGGCGCGCCGGCCATGACTTCGCGCGTGAAGACCGCCGAGCCGCCCGGACGCTCGCGTGAGAAGCGCAGCTTGGCGCGAATGTAGGCGCTGATCGCCGACTCGGGCTCGTGCTCCCTGGCCAAGGTGTCCATGCTCTCGAGCCAGGACGCCAGCACGCTGTCGAGCACGGCACCGTACAACTCCTCCTTGCTCGCGTAGTAGTACAGCATGTTCTGCCGGCTGATCGACAGCGCCGCGGCAATGCTGTCGAGCGAGACGCCCTCGAAGCCGAAGCGCGCGAACTGCTGCTCCGCCTCGGCCAGGATCTGCGACTGCTTCCGGATACGGGCCGCACTGGCCTTGCGCGGCGGTGTCTGCAACTGTTTCTCCATGCACCGATTGTGGGCGGCAACGCCCCAGGACGTCTTCATCGGGTTTTTACGCGATGGTCAATTTTTTACTTCTCAGTAAATATCGCCGCCGTACTGACCGCCAACGGATGAGGTCGAGATGACGAACGAGCCATCGCCACACACATCGGACGACAGCCCTCCGGGCGGGATCCGCGCCGGACGGCTCGATGCCGCCGCCTACGCCCGCAACTTCGGCGACGCCCACCCGGCGCTGACGCGCGTGCAGGCGCTGATCGAGGCCGAGCGCTGCTACTACTGCTTCGATGCGCCCTGCATCGCGGCCTGTCCCACCGGCATCGACATCCCGACCTTCATCCAGCGCATCGCGCAGGACAACCTCCGCGGCGCGGCGCGCGCCATCCTGGAGGCCAACCCGCTGGGCGGCCTGTGCGCGCGGGTCTGTCCGACCGAGGTCCTGTGCGAGCAGGCCTGCGTGCGCGACAGGAACGAGGACAAGCCGGTGGAGATCGGCCGCCTGCAGCGCTACGCGACGGATGCGCACTTCTCGGCGCCCGGTGCACCGCTGTTCACGCGCGCCGCCGCGACCGGCCGGCGCGTGGCCGTCGTCGGCGCGGGCCCGGCGGGCCTGGCCTCCGCGCACGGCCTGGCGCGACGCGGCCACGAGGTGGTGCTCTTCGACGCCCAGCCCAAGCTGGGCGGACTCAACGAGTACGGCCTGGCCACGTACAAGACGGCGGGCGACTTCGCGCAACAGGAGATCGACTGGCTGCTGTCCATCGGTGGCATCGAGCCGCGCTGCGGACAGCAGCTCGGCCGTGACTTCACGCTCGACGAGCTGCTCGCGGGCTTCGACGCGGTCTTCCTCGGCATGGGCCTGGCGGGGGTGAACGCGCTGGGCATCGAGGAGCCGCAGCTCGACGGCCTGCGCGCCGCGGTGGACTTCATCGCCGAGCTGCGCCAGAGCGATCCCGCGCAGGTGCCGGTCGGCCGTCGCGTCGTCGTCATCGGGGGCGGCATGACGGCGGTGGACGCGGCGGTGCAGGCCCGCCTGCTGGGCGCCGAAGAAGTGACGATGGTCTACCGGCGCGGGCCGGAGTCGCTCTCGGCCTCCGACGTCGAGGTGCGTTGGGCGCAGACCAACGGTGTCACGGTGCGTCATTGGGCGAAGCCCACGGCGGTGCTGGGCGACAGCGGGCGGGTCATCGGCGTGCGCTTTGCCGCCACGGCGGAGCAGGGCGGCCAGCTCGTGGAGACCGGCGAGGCCTTCACGCTCCCCGCCGACATGGTGCTCAAGGCCATCGGCCAGACCTTCGTCGCGGAGCCCGTCGGCGCCGCGATCACGCTCGTCGGCGGACGCATCGGCACGGACGACGACGGGCGCACCAGCCACCCGCGGGTCTGGGCCGGCGGCGATTGCCGCCACGGCGGCCGCGATCTGACGGTGGAAGCCGTCGAGCACGGCAAGCGCGCGGCCGTGTCCATCGACGCCGCGCTGCGCGACGAGGCCGGCAGTTCCCAGGCACGCCCCCAGGAGGTCCACCGTGGCTGATCTCACCACCACTTTCGCGGGCATCAAGAGCCCCAACCCGTTCTGGCTGGCGTCCGCGCCGCCGACCGACAAGGAGATCAACGTCACCCGCGCGTTCGAAGCCGGCTGGGGCGGCGTGGTGTGGAAGACGCTGGGCGAGGATCCGCCCGTGGTCAATGTGAGCGGCCCGCGCTACGCCACGCTGATGTCGCAGGACCGCCGTGTCATCGGCCTGAACAACATCGAGCTGATCACCGACCGGCCGCTGCGCACCAACCTCGAGGAGATCGCCCGCGTCAAGCGCGCCTGGCCGGACCGTGCCATGGTCGTCTCGCTGATGGTGCCCGTGGACGAGATGGCCTGGAAGCGCATCCTGCCCATGGTGGAAGACGTGGGCGCCGACGGGATCGAGCTCAACTTCGGCTGCCCGCACGGCATGAGCGAGCGCGGCATGGGCGCGGCCGTCGGCCAGGTGCCCGAGTACATCCAGCGCATCGCCGAGTGGTGCAAGCACTACGCCCGGCTGCCCACCATCGTGAAGCTCACGCCCAACATCACCGACGTGCGCCACCCGGCGCGTGCGGCCAAGGCGGGTGGCGCGGATGCTGTCAGCCTGATCAACACGATCAACTCCATCATGGGCGTGGACCTGGACCGGCTCGCCATGCTGCCCAGCACCGACGGCTGGGGCTCGCACGGCGGCTACTGCGGCCCGGCGGTCAAGCCCATCGCGCTGAACATGGTGGCCGAGATCGCCCGCGATCCGCTGACGGCCGGCCTGCCCATCTCCGGCATCGGCGGCATCACCACCTGGCGGGACGCGGCGGAGTTCATCGCCCTCGGCGCCGGCAATGTGCAGGTCTGCACCGCGGCCATGGTCTACGGCTTCAAGATCGTGCAGGACCTGTGCGACGGGCTGTCCAACTACCTCGATTCGCGCGGCATGCGATCCGTGGAGGAACTGCGGGGCCGCGCCACGCCGACGGTGAAGGACTGGAACGCCCTGAACCTCAACCACGTGGAGAAGGCCGTCATCAACCAGGACAGCTGCATCCAGTGCGGTCGCTGCCACGTGGTCTGCGAAGACACCTCGCACCAGGCGATCAGCGCGACGAAGGACGGCAGGCGCCACTTCGAGGTCAAGGACGAGGAGTGCGTGGGCTGCAACCTGTGCGTCTCCATCTGCCCGGTGCCCGACACGATCACGATGCGCGCGCTCAAGCCCGGCGAGATCGATCGTCGTACCGGCCAGCCGGTCACCGGTACCTACGCCAACTGGACGACGCACCCGAACAACCCGCGCAGCCAGTGCGCGAGCGCGCCCGAGACCGTGCAGGGGGCCGCATGAACACGCCGGGCAACGATCAGCTGTCCAACGCCGACCTGGCGCCCACCCGGCCGGAGCAGCGCACCTGGCGCTGGTACCACTTCGCCGCGCTGTGGGTGGGCATGGTGATGTGCATTCCCGCCTACACGCTGGCGGCGGGACTGATCGAGGCCGGCATGTCCTGGCGGCAGGCCGTGCTGACCGTGTTTCTCGGCAACTTCATCGTGCTGATCCCGATGCTCCTGATCGGCCACGCGGGTGCGAGGCACGGCATCCCGTACGCGGTGCTGGCCCGGGCGTCCTTCGGCACGCGCGGCGGGCGGCTGCCGGCGCTGCTGCGGGCCCTGGTGGCCTGCGGCTGGTACGGGATCCAGACCTGGTTTGGCGGCATGATGATCTACACGCTCATCGGCACGATCCTGGGCCGCCCGCTCGACGCCGATCCGTTGCCGGGCCTGGGCATCACGGCCGGACAGCTCGTGTGCTTCCTGGCGTTCTGGGGGTTGCAGTTCTACTTCATCGTCCACGGCATCGAATCGATCCGCAAGCTGGAGACCTACACGGCGCCGATCAAGATCGCGATCTGCTTCGTGCTGCTGGGCTGGGCGTGGCAGCGTGCGGGGGGCTTCGGACCGATCCTCGACCAGCCCTCGCAGTTCGTCGAGGGCGGCAGGAAGGCCGGGCAGTTCTGGGCCGTGTTCTGGCCCTCGCTCACGGCCATGGTCGGTTTCTGGGCCACGCTGGCGCTGAACATCCCCGACTTCACGCGCTTCGCCAGATCGCAGCGCGACCAGTTCGTCGGCCAGGCCATCGGCCTGCCGGCGCCGATGGGCCTGCTCGCCGCGCTGGCGGTGATCGTGACCTCGGCCACGGTGGTCATCTTCGGCAAGGCGATCTGGGACCCGGTGGACCTGGCCAGCCGGATGACGGGCGCTGCCGTGCTGATCGCGCTGATCGTGCTGCTGATCGACACCGTGAGCGTGAACCTCGCGGCCAACCTCGTCGGCCCGGCCTTCGACTTCTCGGCGCTGGCGCCTCGGCGAATCTCGTACCGCACCGGCGGCTTCATCACCGCCGGCCTGGCGCTGGCCATGATGCCCTGGAAGATCCTCGAGTCGACGCAGGGCTACATCTTCACCTGGCTGATCGGCTACTCGGCGCTGCTCGGTCCCGTGGCCGGCATCCTGATCGTCGACTACTACCTGATCCGACGCACCGAGCTCCAGGTCGACGACCTGTACCGCGAGGACGGGCGCTACAGCTACGGCTCGGGCTGGAACCGGGCCGCGCTGCTGGCCTTCGTGCTCGGCGTCCTGCCCGATCTCCCGGGCTTCCTGAACGCGGCGCTGCCGGCGCGGTTCGGCGACGTGGCGGAGCCCTTCAAGCTGATCTACACCTACGCCTGGTTCGTCGGTATGGCGATCGCGGCGGTGGTCTATCGCGTGGTCATGGGCGCGCGCGCAACGCCGGTACCGGCCAATGCCTGAGGAGATGTCGAGATGAACAACGCCTTGCTCATCCACGGCGCGACCGTGGTCAACGCCGACTGCGAAACCCGGGCCGACGTGCTCTGCGTGGAGGGCCGCATCGCGGCCGTGGGCGCCGCCGCCGCACGCGAGGCGCCGTCCGGCTGCGAGCGGCTCGACGGTGCCGGCCAGTACCTGCTGCCCGGCGGCATCGATCCGCACACCCACATGCAGCTGCCCTTCATGGGCACGGTGACGCAGGACGACTTCTTCAGTGGCACCGCCGCGGGCCTGGCCGGCGGCACCACCAGCATCATCGACTTCGTCATCCCCAATCCGCAGCAGCCGCTGATGGAGGCCTACCGGCAATGGCGCGAATGGGCCGGGAAGTCCGCCGCCGACTATGGCTTCCACGTGGCCGTCACCTGGTGGAGCGAGAGCGTGCATGCCGACATGGGCCGGCTCGTGGCCGAGGAGGGCATCAACAGCTTCAAGCACTTCATGGCCTACAAGAACGCCATCATGTGCGACGACGAGACGCTGGTGAACAGCTTTCGCCGCGCGCTGGAGCTCGGCGCCATGCCCACCGTGCACGCCGAGAACGGCGAACTCGTCTACCTGCTCCAGCAGGAGGTGGCCAAGATGGGCATCACCGGGCCCGAGGGGCACCCGCTCTCGCGCCCGCCGATGGTCGAGGGCGAAGCCGCCAACCGCGCCATCGCGATCGCCGATGTGCTCGGGGTGCCGATCTACATCGTCCATGTCTCCTGCATCGAGGCCGCCGAGGCCATCGCCCGCGCTCGTGCGCGCGGGCAGCGCGTCTACGGCGAGGTGTTGGCGGGTCACCTGCTGATCGACGACAGCGTCTACCGGCACCCCGATTTCGCCACCGCCGCGGCCTATGTGATGAGTCCGCCGTTCCGACCCAAGATCCATCAGGAGTTCCTCTGGCGCGGCCTGCAGAGCGGCCAGCTCCACACCACGGCGACGGACCACTGCACCTTCTGCGCCGGGCAGAAGGCCGCGGGCAAGGACAACTTCGCCAGGATCCCCAACGGTTGCGGCGGCATCGAGGAGCGCATGGCCGTGATCTGGGATGCGGGCGTCAACACCGGCCGGCTCACGCCGAGCGAATTCGTCGCGATCACCTCGACCAACTGCGCCAGGCTGTTCAACCTCTATCCGCAAAAGGGCGTGATCGCGGAAGGCGCCGATGCCGACCTGGTGCTCTGGGACCCGCAGGGCACGAAGACGCTCTCCGCCAAGACCCACCACAGCCGCAACGACTTCAACATCTTCGAGGGCCGCACGGTGCGCGGCGTGCCGAGTCACACGATCTCCCAGGGCCGGCTCGTCTACGCGAACGGCGATCTGCGGGCCGAGCAGGGGAAGGGCCGCTACCTCAAGCGCCCTCCCTTCGGCCCCAACTTCAAGGCCGTGCAGGCGCGCGCGCAGGATCTCGCGCCGACTGCCGTGGTGCGATGAGAAGGGGGTTTGCGATGGACATGAAGACACCCACCCGACTGGACGCGCTGCGCGTCAACGGCGAGCGCCTCTGGGAGTCGCTGATGGCGCTCGCGAAGATCGGCGCCACACCCAAGGGCGGCGTGTGCCGCCTGACGCTGACCGACCTCGACCGGGACGGCCGCGACCTGGTCCTCCGCTGGGCGCGAGAGGCGGGCATGACGGTCACCATCGACAAGATCGGCAACGCCTTCATGCGCCGCCCGGGCCGCAACAACGCGCTGGCGCCCATCATGACCGGCAGTCACATCGACACGCAGCCCACGGGCGGGAAGTTCGACGGCAACTACGGGGTGCTGGCCGGGCTGGAGGTGGTGCGGACGCTCAATGACCACGGCATCGAGACCGAGGCGCCGATCGAGGTCGCCTTCTGGACGAACGAGGAAGGCTCCCGCTTCGTGCCCGTCATGATGGGCTCGGGCGTGTTCGCCAAGGCGTTCACGCTCGACCATGCGTACGCCGCCACCGACATCGAAGGCAAGACCGTGCGCGGCGAGCTCGAGCGCATCGGCTACATCGGCGAGCAGGAACCCGGCGACCATCCGATGGGTGCCTACTTCGAGACCCACATCGAGCAGGGGCCGGTGCTGGAGGACAACGACAAGACCATCGGCGTGGTGCAGGGCGTGCTGGGCATCCGCTGGTTCGACTGCACCGTCACCGGCATGGAGGCGCACGCCGGCCCCACGCCGATGGCGCTGCGCAAGGATGCGCTCCTGGCCGCCACGCGCATCATGCAGGACGTGGTGAATGCCGCGCACCGCCATCCGCCGCACGGCCGCGGCACGGTCGGCATGGTGCAGGTCTTTCCGAACAGTCGCAATGTGATCCCGGGCCAGGTGAAGTTCAGCATCGACCTGCGCAATGCGACGGACGCGCTGGTCGACCAGATGGTCGAGGAGGTGAAGTCCTTCGCCGCGCAGGTGGCCTCGGAGCACGGCGTGGAGGTGAAGATCGAGATGGTGTCGAGTTACTCGGCCATCGGCTTCCACCAGGACTGCATCGATGCCGTGGCGCGTGCCGCTGAACAGCTCGGTTATTCCAGCATGCCCACGGTCTCCGGCGCGGGGCACGACGCCGTCTACATGTCGAGACTCGCGCCGACGGGCATGATCTTCATCCCCTGCAAGGACGGCATCAGCCACAACGAGATCGAGGATGCCAAGCCCGAGCACATCACGGCGGGCTGCAATGTGTTGCTGCACGCCATGCTTGAGCGGGCCGTCCCGGTGAACACCGACATCACCCGATGACGCTTCACCGCCGGGCGGCCGACCGAGCCTGGTCGAAGAAGCGCACCAGGCTGTGCGGCGCCTCGTCGCCGAGGCAGGCGTCGAGCACCTCGGCCGCCCCTGCCGCCGCCGCGGCGCTGCGGGGGAAGAGCTTCTCCTCATAGGCCGCGAGCGCCGCTTCGAGATCGCCGGAATGCCCGGCGATCGACGCACCGAGCTCGGCGCCGTCGAGCATGGCGAGATTCGCGCCATCGCCCGCCGGGGCCATCAGATGTGCCGCGTCGCCGAGCAGCGTCACGCCAGAGAGACGCGCCCATCGATGATCCGAGGGCAGCGCATGGATCGGCCGCAGCACCGGATCCGTCTCGCCGTCAGTGATGAGCGCGGTGAGCGCCAGATCCCAGCCCTCGAACTCTGCGGCCACGCGATGCCGTGCGGCGCTGGGCTCGGCGGCTTCGATCTCGGAGACCCAGGCCGTCGGCTTGCGCAGCGCCACATACGTGTGCAGCACGCCGTCCGGCTCGCGGTGAGCGAAGAGGCCCTTGCCTGGCACCATCGCGAAGAGGGCACCACCGCCGACCGCCTGCGCGCTCGCGGGATGGCGGACATCCGCATCGGACAGATGCGTCTCGACGAAGGTCGTGCCGATGTACGCGGGCTTCGCGTCGGAGAGCAGGGGGCGGACTTTCGACCAGGCCCCATCGGCGCCGACGAGCAGATCCGTCATCGCCGTGGTTCCATCGGCGAAGCTCACTGCATGCCGGCCGCCGCCGAGCGCAGTGACCGATGCCAGCTTGCGACCCCATTGCACCGTGCCTGCCGGCAGCGAGTCCAGCAATAGGCGACGGAGTTCACCGCGGCGCACTTCGGGCCGACCGCCGTTGCCGTCGTCGGGTTGGTCGAGCAGCACCGCGCCGGTCCTGTCGAGCACCCGCGAGGCCTGTCCGCCGGGATGGATGAGACGGACGAACCCGTCATGCAGCCGCGCGGCCTTCAAGGCGATCTGGCCGCTGTCCTCGTGGATGTCGAGCATGCCGCCTTGCGTGCGCGCGGTGGCGGAGGCTTCTGCCTCGTAGACGGTCGAGGCGATGCCGTGGACGTGGAGTACCCGGGCGAGCATCAGGCCGCCCAGGCCGGCGCCGACGATCGCGATCGTGCGTGTCATCTGGAATCCTTCAGGCTGGAGTGACATCGCCCGACAAGGAGGGAACAGGCCGATGTGTGGAATGACGTTCCATGATGATGGAGCGATGTTCCAGTTGTGTCAAGATGCGGCATGGTCAAGAAGACACGTGCGCCTCAACGGCGCGAGGATTCCCTCTCGCGCGATCGCATCATCGACGCGTCGATCGAGCTGCTCGACAGCGCCGGGGAGGGCGGGCTGACGTTCCGCGCGCTGTCGGAGCGGCTCGCGACCGGACCCGGCGCGATCTACTGGCACATCGCGAACAAGGGCGATCTGATCGTCGCCGCCTGCGACGCCGTGATCGCCGGTGTGATGGCCGTCCATGCGGAAGCGCAGACGCCGGAGGACACGATCCGCGCGCTGGCGCTCGGCATGTTCGACGCGATGGACGAGCACCCGTGGATCGGTTCGGCGCTGTTCCACTCGGCCGGCGCGCTGCCGACGGTGCGTCTGCTCGAATGCATCGGACAGCAGGTGCGGGTGCTCGGTGCGCCGCCTGCGCGGCAGTGGTCGGCGACATCGGCGCTGCTGCACTACATCCTCGGCGTCGGCGGACAGAACGCGGCGAGCCGGCTTTCCGCGCAGACGCGCGAGCTCGATCGGGAGGACTTCCTCGGCGAGGTGGCGGACGCGTGGTCCGCGCTCGACGAGCGCGACTACCCGTTCACACGATCGGTAGCGGCGCAGTTGCGGGACCATGACGACCGCGGCGACTTCCTCGCGGGCATCGATCTGATCCTGGGCGGGATCAAGGGGATGTCAAAGGCGACGGGGCGGAAGCGGTAGCTCCGCGCCGAAAAAGTCCGAGGCCTCGGCCCCGGTGATGAATGCAGGCCCAGGCAACGACCGGGCACGCGTGGCGCGCCTCGCGCGCGACGCGTACGCAGCCCGTCGACTTCTGGATTCATCGGAAACCTGCAGGGCCTGTCCCCGCCCATCGCTGACGCGATGACGGGCTGACAGGGCGCGTCCTTGCCCTCCGGGAGGAGCGGTGGACATCAAACCCGCGACACGGACGGGGACGGCGCATCCAACGCGCACCCCGCCGCGTAAAGGGACCCCGGGTGGCGCTGATCCGCGCCCGCCTCCACCACATCGTTCCCTCAACAACGAGGAGCTTTCCATGACCCAGTTCCCATCGACGCCCCTGCGCGTCGGGCTGTTCGCCGCGAGCGCGCTGTGCGCCGGCCTGGCCTTCGCGTCCAGCCACCGCGAGGCGCCGTTCATCACCACCGTCCCCAAGGCGGATGCGACCGACTTCTACCTGTTCATGAGCTACGAGGCCGGCCGCACCGACTACGTCACGCTCATCGCCAACTACCTGCCGCTGCAGGACCCGTACGGCGGCCCCAACTACTTCTCGCTGGACCCGAACGCGCTCTACGAGATCCACGTCGACAACAACGGCGACGCCAAGGAAGACATCACCTTCCAGTTCCGGTTCAAGAACTCCCTGAAGGGCACCGCGCTGACCATCGGCGACAAGAGCGTGCCGATCCCGCTGATCCAGTCCGGCCCCGTGTCCGACGTGAAGGCCGCCACGCTCAACCTCAACGAGAGCTACACCGTGGACGTCGTGCGCGGCGACCGCCGCTCCGGCACGCGCTCGGCCATCGTCAACGCCAGCGGCGGCGGACGTCCTTCGACAAGCCGGTCGACAACATCGGCAAGAAGACGATCGCCGATTACGCGGCCTACGCGGCCAAGCACATCTACTCGGTCACGATTCCCGGTTGCGGCCAGCCGGCCAAGGTCTTCGTCGGTCAGCGCAAGGACCCGTTCGCGGTCAACCTGGGCACGATCTTCGACCTCGTCAACGCGCCGGTCGGCGTCATCACCGATCCGGCCCAGATCAACGCGGCGCCCAACACGCTGGACGGGAAGAACGTCACCACGCTCGCGCTGGAGGTGCACAAGAGCTGCCTCGTCGCCGGCACCGAGCCGGTGATCGGCGGCTGGACCTCGGCCAGCATGCGCCAGGCCCGCATTCTTGATCCCGCGCCCAAGCCCGGCCACCAGAACAGCGACAAGGCCGGCGGCGCCTGGGTCCAGGTCTCGCGCCTGGGCATGCCGCTGGTCAACGAGGTCGTCATCGGCCTGCCCGACAAGGACCGCTTCAACGCCTCCAGGCCGAAGGACGACGCGCAGTTCGCCAACTACGTGACCCATCCGACGCTGCCGGCGCTGCTGTCCACCGTGCTCAACCTGCCGGGCACCGCGCCGACCAACCTGCCGCGCAACGACCTGGTCACGACCTTCCTCACCGGCATCAAGGGCGTGAACCAGCCCGCGAACGTGGTCGCGTCGGAGGAGCTCCGGTTGAACACCTCCATCGCGGCCGTGCCCTTCGCGCAGCAGAACCGGCTGGGCATCGTCGGCAACCTGCTCGCGCAAGGCAACGACAACGCGGGTTACCCCAACGGCCGCCGACCCAAGGACGACATCGTCGACATCTCGCTCGTGGCGGTGATGGGCGGCCTGTGCGTGGCCAACGGCGACACCGACGCGCTGGGCTTCGGCGCGGCGTGCAAGCCGTCCGCGGTGCCGCTGGGCGCCACGGCGTTCAAACTGCATGACGCGGTCGACCAGGCGGTGGTGCCGCTGCTGCCCGGCTTCCCCTACCTGTACACGCCCCTGGGCGGCACGCAGTGAACGAGGAGACCATCATGAGCGAATCCTCTTCGAGATCGTCCCCGACTGCCGATCGCCACGATCGGACCCGCGTGGCGCGACTGCGTCGACCGGCGCTCGCGCTGACGGCGATCGCCGCCGCCGCGATGGTGGCCGGCTGCTTCGGCGGCGGCGACGATGGTGACGGCGGCGGGCCGGTCGACGCGACCCCGACGTCGGTGCCCGACAGCGCGCTCGGGTCTTCCGCGGCCTACACGCAGTTCACGCTGACGACCTCCCAGTCGAGCAGCGAGACCGCGGAGCCGCTGACGGCCGACAACGTGACGACGCCGCCCGCCAGCGAGACCGACGAACCGGTGTCCGTCAGTTGAAGGCCGCGCGAGCCCTCGTGCTCGCGTGCGTGGCCCCCCTCGCCGCGGCGGTGTGGGCGGAGCCCTTCACGCCTCGTCAGGACGACGAGGTCGTGGAGCGGCTGCCGCTGCGCGCCGGATCGGCGGGAGAGCGCGCGCGCCAGCGCGCCGAGCAGCGGGTGCTGGCGCAGCAGCCGCACGACCTCGGGCTGGCGCTGCGCGCCGCGCGCGAGGCCATCGAGCGCAGCCGGCGCTACGGTGATCCCCGTGACCTCGGCACCGCGCAGGCGTGGTTGCAGCCGTGGTGGAACGATCGCGACGCGCCGCCCGCGGCGCGCCTGCTCAAGGCGACGGTGCTGCAGGCGCGGCATGACTTCGATGCGGCGCTGGAGGAACTCGATCGTCTGCTCGGCGCGCGCGGACTGCCGACCGCGCTCCAGGCCCAGGCGGAACTCACGCGCGCCGGCATCCTGCAGGTGCGCGGCCGTTGGGACGAAGCCAGGCAAGGGTGCGAGCGACTGGCGGCGCCGCCCCTTGCGCTGTCGCACGGACACGCCTGTCTGGCCGAGCTCGACAGCCTGCAGGGGCAGGGACGCCGCCGCGACGCAGCGCTTGTCGGCGCTCGATCGCGCGCCGGGTGCGCCGCATGCCTGGATCGCGCTGCTGCGGGCCGAGCTCGCCGAGCGCCAAGGGCTCGCGACGGCCGGGCCGCTGTACGCGCGGGCGCTGCAACTGGACGACGAGCTCTATGTCCGTGCGGCGTATGCCGATTGGCTGCTCGATGCGGGCCGTCCGAAGGATGCCGCCGGCGTCGTGCGCACCGGTCAGCCGGAGGCATTGGACCAACTTCCCGACGCGCTGCTGCTGCGCCTGGCCATCGCCTGGAAGCGGTCGGGCGATGCCGGCGCCGCGCGCGCGGCGGTCGAGATGCGGCAGCGTTTCGACGCGGCGGCGTTGCGCGGCGACACCAGCCACGCGCGGGAGCGGGCGCGCTTCGCGCTGGACGTGCAGGGCGATGCGGCGCTGGCGTTGAAGGAGGCCACGACGAACTGGGCTCAACAGCGCGAGCCGGCGGATGCCGTGCTGCTCCTGCGCGCCGCGCGGGCGGCGAAGCGGCCGGACGCGGCGGAGCCGGTCCGAGCCTTCATCCGCGAGCGGTCGATGCAGGACCGGCGTCTGAAGGAGCTCGAATGAACGGCGCTCGAATGAACGGCGCTCGGATGAACGAGGCAGGGACGGCAGGCTCCCGGATGAGCGCGTGGCTTCGATGGGTCGTCGCTGCCTGCGTCGTGCTCGGGGGCGTCATGGGCGCTTCGATCGTGGAGGCCCACAAGGCCAGCGACGCCTACCTGCAGCTGCGCGTGGCGGACACGACGGCGACGCTGCGCATCGACATCGCCCTGCGCGACCTGGATCGCGATCTGGTCCTCGATGCCGACGACGACGGCCTGCTGCGTTGGGGCGAGGTGCGATCGCGGGCGGCGGACATCGAGGCGCTGGTGGATCGCAGCGTGCGCCTGGAGGTCCGCGACACCCAGGGCTTCACCTGCCGACCCGGACCGCTCCCGCCGCTGCAGCTGGAGCAGCACAGCGACGGCCGCTATGCGGTGCTCGTGCAGACGTGGACCTGTGGGCGGGCGCCGGCGGTCGGCACCTTGTCCTATGGGCTGTTCGCGGCGACCGACCCGACGCATCGCGGCGTGCTGGTCTGGCGCCAGGGCGGGGTGGCGAAGACCGCCGTGGTCGCGCCGGGAACGGCGGGCATGACCGTGCCGCTCGGACCGGACCGCGCGACCGCCGCGGGCCTTGCCGGGAGTGACGCCGCGGCGAGCCAGCCCGGCGCTGTCGGAGCGGACAGCGGCCAGACGCAGGGCCTGGCGGGCATCTTCCGCGACGGTGTGCATCACATCTGGATCGGCGTGGACCATGTGCTGTTCCTCGTGGTCCTGCTGCTGCCCGCGGTGCTGCGGCGCGAGGCGGGGCAGTGGCGTCCCGACACCGCGTGGCGGCCGGCCCTGTGGCGCGTGCTCGGCGTGGTCACGGCCTTCACGGTGGCGCATTCGATCACGCTGGCGCTGGCGGTCTTCGACGTGCTCAACCCGCCGTCGCGCTGGGTCGAAAGCCTGATCGCGCTGAGCGTGCTGCTCGCGGCGCTGAACAACCTGCGGCCGGTGCTCGTGGAGACGCGCTGGCGGCTCACCTTCGCTTTCGGGCTGGTGCACGGCTTCGGCTTTGCGAGCGCGCTGAAGGACCTGGGACTCGCGCGGTCCGAACTGGCGGCCCCGCTGGTGCTGTTCAACCTCGGCGTGGAAGCGGGGCAACTCGCGATCGTCGCCGTGCTGGTGCCGCTGGCGTGGGCCGCGCGGCGCTGGCGCGGTTATCCGCGATGGGTGCTGGGCGCGGGATCCGTGATCGTGGCGCTGATCGCGTTCGTGTGGCTGCTCGAGCGTCTCTTCGACCTGCAGCTCCTGGGGGTGGGCGCATGAAGACATCTCACTTGGCGACGACCGCGCTGGCCGTCGCACAGATGACGTCGTGGGTCTCTGCACTCGCGTCAGAACCGGACATCACGACCGCGCAGATCCTCGCGCTGCAACGCGTGGAGGTGGAGGGACGCCACTACGACAACGGCGTCGGCAGCAGCGATGCGGCCTCGCAGGGGACGATCCGCGCGGGCCTTCTCAAGAGTCGGCTGGTGCTGCGGCCCGGCGAGGTGCTGGAGTTCGTGCCCGGCCTGATCGTGACGCAGCACAGCGGCGACGGGAAGGCGAACCAGTACTTCCTGCGCGGGTTCAACCTCGACCACGGCACCGACTTCGCGACGACGGTGATGGGGCTGCCGGTCAACATGCCGAGCCACGCCCACGGGCAGGGCTATGCCGACCTCAACTTCCTGATCCCGGAACTGGTCGAGCGCATCGACTACCGCAAGGGACCGTACTTCGCCCGCAACGGCGACTTCGCCGCCGCGGGATCGGCGGACATCGACTACCTGCGCGAGCTCGACGCGCCCTTCGTCAGCCTGACGCTGGGCGAAGGACGCTACCGTCGCGCGCTGGCGGCGGGATCGACGCGTGTCGCGGAGGGCGTGCAACTGCTCGGCGCCGTCGAGGCGATGGGCAACGACGGTCCATGGCGGCTGCCCGAGGACTTGAGCCGACGCAACCTCGTGCTGAGCCTGTCCGGCGCGTCGGGCGGCGATCGCTGGCGCATCGGCCTGATGGACTACCGCGCCGACTGGACGTCGACCGACCAGGTGCCCCAGCGTCTCATCGATGCGGGCAGCTTCGACGGCCGGCCGTTCGGCCGCTTCGATGCGATCGATCCGAGCGACGGCGGCAGCACGCGTCGCAGCAGCCTGTCGGCGAGTGGTCCCGCGACGAGGGCGGCCGCAGCACGCGGGTGGCCGCGTACGCGATGGCGTACCGGCTGTCGCTCTACTCCAATTTCACCTACGCGATGGAGCGCCCCGAGACGGGCGACCAGTTCGCGCAGAAGGACGACCGCAGGGTCTACGGCTTCAGCGCCAGCCACGCGGTGGAGACGACGCTGGGCGGGCTGCCGGGGCGCGGTGAAGTCGGCGTGCAGTTGCGCCAGGACCGCGCGCGGGTCGGGCTCTTCGACACGCAGACGCGGACGACGATTGGCACGACGCGCGACGATCGGGTGCGGGAGACGCTCGCGAGCGTCTACGGCGACCTCGGCGTGGAGCTCACGCCCTGGGCGCGTACCGTCGTCGGCATACGGGTGGACCAGGCGCGGTTCCGCGTCGACAGCCTCGGCAACGCGATGAACTCGGGCTCCGCGCGGCAGACCCTGGCGTCGCCGAAGTGGTCGCTGGTGCTCGGGCCGTGGGCGCGCACGGAGCTCTTCCTCAACGCCGGTCGCGGCTTCCACAGCAACGACGCGCGCGGCGTGACGGCGCGCGTCGATCCGCGCAGCGGCGATCCTGTGGACGCGGTGCCGGGACTGGTCAAGGCCAAGGGTTACGAGCTGGGCGTGCGCAGCGAGATCGTGCCGGGGCTGCAAAGCTCTCTGGCGTTGTGGAGGCTCGATTTCGATTCCGAGCTGGTCTATGTCGGCGATGCCGGCGCGACCGAAGCCAACCGGCCCAGCAAGCGGCACGGCGTCGAATGGAACAACCGTTTCGTGCCGATGCCGTGGCTGTTGATCGATGCCGACCTGGCCTGGACGCGGGCGCGGTTTTCGGATGCCGACTCCGCCGGCGCGCGCATTCCCAATGCCGTCGACAAGGTCGCCTCGTTCGGCGTGACGGTGCGTGAGCTGGGTCCGTGGTCGGCCAGCCTGCAATGGCGTTACCTCGGCAGCGCGCCGCTGATCGAAGACGACAGCGTGCGGTCCCGCGCCTCGCTGACGACCAATCTGCGCGTGAGCCGGCGCTTCGGGACGAAGACGGAGGTGACGCTGGACGTGTTCAACCTGCTCGATCGCCGGGTCAACGACATCGAGTATTTCTACGAATCCCGACTCCCGGGCGAGGTGGCCGCCGTGGCCGATCGCCACGTGCATCCGGCGGAACCCCGCACGCTGCGCGTGACCTTGCGCCGCAGCTTCTGACGCGGTTCCGAATCCTTTCCGAAGCCATTCCGACGCCGCTCTGATCCCCTTTTTGATCCAGATGCGCATCGCCTGCGTAGAAGGGGCCATGACCACCTCCTCCGACGACTCCGGTCCCGATCCGCGGGCCGATGCGGCGCCGTCCGCCCATGCCGAGCGCGACGAGCGGCTCGCGGCGCTGATGACGCGCGTGGCGTCATCCGACCGCGGCGCGTTCGATGAACTCTATCGGGCCACCAGCGCGACGCTGTTCGGCATGGTGCTGCGCATCAATCGCGACCGCGGTCATGCGGAGGAGGTGCTGCAGGAGATCTACATCACCGTCTGGCGGCAGGCGCCGAGCTTCGATGTCGCGCACGGCAGGGTGCTGACCTGGCTCACGACGATCGCGCGGCACCGGGCGATCGACAGCCTGCGGCGCCGGGCCGCGCAACCGGCGACCATCAGCCGTTTCGGCGCGCTGGACGGCGGCGAGGGCGGCGACGGCGAGCGCGACCTCCTGGACCACATGCCGAGCGAGCAGCCCAGCCCGCTGGACCTGCTGGACGATGCGAACCGTGCCCATGCGCTCGAGCGCTGCATGTCGCAGCTCAGCGGCGAGCAGCGCAGCAGCCTGGCGCTGGCGTACTACCAGGGGCTCTCCCACTCCGAGGTGGCCGAACACATGAGCCAGCCGCTGGGCACGGTGAAGAGCTGGGTGCGGCGCGGGCTGCTGAGCCTGCGCGGTTGCCTGGATCGGGCCACCGGACGCCTGGGCGAGATGGGCCGGGTGATCTGATGGACTACGGACATCCGGAACGCGCCGAGCGGCTGGCCGCCGACTACGCCGTGGGCACGCTGCGAGGCGGCGCGCGCCGCCGTTTCGAACGCCTGCTGCCGGCGCACCCCGCGCTTGCCGCGGCCACGGCGGCGTGGACGGCGCGGCTGCAGCTGCTGGCGGGGCAGGTGGCTCCGGTCGAGCCGCCGCCACGCGTGTGGACGACGATACAGACGCGCCTCTTCGGCGCGGCGGAGGGCGGGGCCGTCGTGGCCTCGACGGCCGCATCGCCGTCGACCTCACCATCGACCTCACCATCGACCTCGCCTTCGCCTTCGCCTTCGCCTTCGCCTTCGCCTTCGGAAGTGCGTTCGACCGCACAGGGGCGCTCCGGCCCGCTGCGCTTCTGGCGAGGCCTCAGTGCCGTGGCCCTCGCGGCCTCGGTCGTGCTGGGCGTGATGGTGGCCCGGCCCGTGCCCGAGGCGGCACCCATCGTGGTGGTGCTGCGCAGCACGCCGGAGGGCGTCGAGCTCGTCAAGACGGGCTTCGTCGCCAGCGTGTCCGCGGATGGCCGGGCGCTGGTGCTCAAGCCCTTGGCGCCGGTGGTCATCGACGCCGCTCACGCACTGGAGCTCTGGGCCGTCCCGAAGGCCGGCGCGCCGCGCTCGCTCGGCCTGATCGCGGCGGGCGACGTGCCGACCACCGTGACGCGTGCCAACCTGCTCGACGACACGCAGGCCTTCGCCGTCAGCTTGGAGCCGAGCGGCGGCTCCCGCACCGGCAAGCCGACGGGGCCCATCGTCTCTGCGGGAGGCATCTGAGGGCGCGAGGCCGCCGGGCTGGGTGTGTTCTGTCGCCGCACAGCGAACGTGTCCCTCATGCGGAGGACCGTGTCGAAAATGCGGCGTACCGCTCGTCGTGCATAGGATGTCCCACCAACCCCAAGGAGACCCTCATGCAAGCGAAGAACACGATCTGCATCTGGTACGACCGCGATGCCGAGGAAGCCGCGCGCTTCTACGAGAAGACGTTCCCGGACAGCAAGGTGGGCCGCATCGCCCGCGCGCCGGGCGACTACCCCTCCGGCGTGGAGGGCGACGTGCTCGTTGTCGAGTTCACGGTGATGGGCATTCCCTGCATCGGCCTCAACGGCGGCCCGGCCTTCAAGCACAGCGAGGCCTTCTCGTTCCAGGTCGCGACCGATGACCAGGCGGAGACGGACCGGCTGTGGAGCGCGATCGTCGGTGACGGCGGGCAGGAAAGCGATTGCGGCTGGTGCAAGGACAAGTGGGGCATCTCGTGGCAGATCACGCCCCGCGTGCTGTCCGAGGCGCTGAACAGCCCTGACCGCGCCGCTGCCAAGCGGGCCTTCAACGCCATGATGGAGATGAAGAAGATCGACGTGGCGAAGATCGAGGCGGCGCTGAAGGGCTGAGCGTCCGGCCTCAGTTCTTGGCGGTCACCTTGTCGGCGAGCTTGTCCAACAGGTTCAGGAGCTTCTCGCCGATCGCCAGTACTCGAAGACGCCGACAAAGACGCTCAGCGAAAAGAGCCCGGCGGCGTAGAACACGGCCGCGGTGGCCAATCCACCGCGCGCGGCCCATGCGCGCAGGCTGAGGTCCAGTTCTTTCGGCCTGCTTGGAAAGTGCCGCTCGATTTCGTGAGCGTTGTGAAGGGCGCCTGCCTCCAACCTTGGCGATCGCCTTGGCCTCCAATTTCTTGAGCCGGTGATAGGCATGCGATTATCCGAGCGCATCCCTGCGGCCCACTCGAATCCTCGGGGGAGACGAACTCCCTCTCGCGGGGGAATCGTGCAGTGCAAATCGACGGACTTCTGAACATGAGTGACAAGAACGAGTGGGGCGACCTACCCACAGCACTGAGTCAATTGCTGAATCGCCGTTTCGAGCACATCGTCGTGTTCAGCGGCGCCGGCATGTCGGCCGACAGCGGCATTCCGACATTCCGTTCAGGCAGCAACGGGCTGTGGGGAGAGTTCGATCCCCAGCAACTGGCAACACCTGACGCCTGGCAGCGCGACAAGGAGACCGTCTGGGGCTGGTATGAATGGCGCCGCGGTCATGTGATGGCCGCGACACCGAATCCGGGCCATGTCGCCGTCGCTCGCTTGCAGCGCGAATTCGGCGCGCAGGTCGTGACGCAGAACGTCGACGACCTGCATGAGCGCGCGGGCGTCCAAGGCGCCTTGCACCTGCACGGCAGTCTCTTCGCCGCACGATGCGACCGCTGCGGCGCACGCGCGACCTTGAACGCTCCGCCGCCTGAAGCGCAACGCCGACTGGCGCCGACGACCTGCGCGGTGTGCGGCAAGGGCTCGATCCGTCCGGGCGTCGTGTGGTTCGGCGAGCAGCTCGACGACGAGGTCGTGAACGCGGCGGCGCAACGAATCGCCGACTGCGACCTGCTGCTGATCGTCGGCACCTCCGGCGTCGTTTATCCGGCGGCGGGCATGGTGCGGCTCGCACCGGAGGATGCGGTGATCGTCGAGATCAATCCGCAGCCGGGCGACGTGGCCGCGCGGGTGGATTTCCGTTGGCAGACGACCGCGGCGGCCGGACTGCCGGCCGTGGCGGCGAGGCTCGCTGCACGGCACTGAGCGAACGTCGCTGCCGACGACGTATCGCGGCACACGGCGCGCAGGCGCCCGCGCGAGCGGCGCTCACTGCGGCGGGCGTCCCGTCTTGTAGATCTGATCCAGGCTGTTGTCCGAGTCCTCGGGCTTGATCAGCGTCGTCTGCGACCGCGTGTCGTCGATCCCGTTGCCGAACTGGATCAGCGAACGCGCGAAGAAGGCCTGGCTCGGCGTCTCGCCGGCCACGCAGCGCGCGCTCATCACCACCTTGTCGGGATTGAGTACCGCCACGCCGGCCTCGTACGGGCAATTGCCGCCGACGCATTCGGTGAGCAGGTAGCGGATGTCGCCGCGGTTGAACCAGAGCTGGTGCACCGATGCGCCCGGCGCCGCCGGGGAGGCCGTCGCGCCGAAGCTCCTGCCGTTGTCCGCCGAGGCGACGTACTCGAGCTCCACCTTCTTCGCCGTGCCGTAGCGGTAGGTCAGCGTCCTGGCGCCCGGACCGGCCTCCGGCTTCGCGCACAGCGACACGACCTTGGTCGCCGTCGGGCATGAGAAGGCCACCACTTCGTCGGGCTGGCACAGCGTCGCGTTAGCCGCGGTACCTGCGTGCGCCGACGCGCAGGCCGCGAGGGTCAGCAGTGCCGCCAGGCCGCCCTGGCGCCCCCGGCCATGGCCGGGGGCGTCATTCGAATGCCTTGTAGGCCGTATTGAAGTGCGTGCGCCGTTGTGCATGGCTCTCGGTGGAGATTGACTTTGGTCCATCCGCCCCGCCGTCCGCGTTCAGGCCTTGGGCGGCCGTTTCACCCCGTAGCGCGGTCCCATCTCCGTCCACAGGAACTGCGCGTCGTAGACCTTCTCCGGCGCGACACCGGCGGGCTTGTCCGCGAAGCACTGGATCGTCAGCGTCGTCGCCGGCTGCTTCTGCGTGACCGTCTTGGCCTCGTTGTAGGTGGTCGTCGAGACCGACTTCGTCTCATTGCCTTCGACCTTGCTCGTGGTCTCGGTCGTCTGCGTCGCCGGCACGGTGTAGCTGCTGGTCAGCACGTCGTTGCGCTCCTCGACGACGACGAAGTAGCGGTAGCCCTTCGTCAGCGTCACCTCGGCGCTGCGCAGCAGGGCCTGATCGGCCGCCTTGGACGGCACGTCGCCCTGGTAACCGGCGAAGGTCACGCGGTACCGGTCCGGCGAGAGCGGCGCGTCGCTGTAGCCGTAGCCGCCGAACATGCGGGTGTAGGACGTGAAAGCGCAGGCGTTCAGAAGCGCCAGCGCGCCGATGGCGATCCATTTCTTCATTCAGGGTTCCTCCCGGGAATCGACTGTCCGAAAGCGCCGTGACCGTCTCATTGCGGTCATGTTGCGGAACGCTTCGGAGTCGTCAGCAATTGCTCGTTCGAATAACGCGGCGGTTCGTCGCTCGTTGACTGCCGAGTCCGCTGGCCCTCGAACCGCGCAGTGCGGATTGGACCATTGGTCCAGGCAAGACCTGTCACCGCTCGAAACGGTAGCCCACCCCGTAGATCGACCGGATCCGGTCCGTGCCGGCGCCCGCACGCTCCAGCTTGCGCCGCAGGTTCTTGATGTGGCTGTCGACCGCGCGCTCGGTGACCTCGCGGCCGTCGACGTGCAGCAGGTCCAGCAGCTGCGTGCGCGCGTACACGCGCCCCGGCTGCGCGGCCAGGATGTGGAGCAGGCGGAACTCGATCGGCGTGAGGTCCAGCGGCTCGCCGCGCCAGCTGGCGGTCCAGCCGGCCTCGTCGATGGACAGCGCCTCGCTGCCCGCCGCGAAGGCAGCTACCGCGGCGGCCGTTGCCATCTCGTGCGCGCGGCCGCGGCGCAGCGCCGCCTTCACCCGCGCCATCACCTCGCGCGGACTGAAGGGGTTCTTCGCGATGTAGTCGTCCGCGCCGGTCTCCAGGCCCGCCAGCCGGTCCGACTCGTCCGCCCGCGCCGTCAGCATCAGGATCGGCACGCTGCTCATCGCGCGCAAGCTGCGGCACAGCGTCAGTCCGTCGATGCCCGGCAGCATCAGGTCCAGCAGGATCAGGTCGTGCCGGCGCGCCGTCCACGCCGGGATCACGTCGCGGCCATCGGCCACGCACTCCGGCTCGTGCCCGGCCGCGCGCAGGTAGTCCGCCAGCAGCGCCGCGAGCTTGGGCTCGTCCTCGACCACCAGCACCCGCGACGGACCCGGCTCCATCGGCATCGGCGCCAGACCCGATGCCGCGCCAGCGCCCGATCCTCCGCTCGATCCCGCACTCGATCCCGCGCCTGATACCGCACCCGTTCCCGCGCCCGATCCCGCGCTTGATACCGCGCCCGATCCGGGGGGCGATCCCGTGCCGTTCTCAGACATGGACCGGCAGCTCCACACGCATCCAGAGACCGCCCAGCGGCGAGGGGCGCGCCTCGATGCGACCCTCGTGCGCCTCCGCGATGCGCTGGCAGATCGACAGCCCCAGGCCCGATCCGCCGCCGCGCCGGCTGCGCGAGGCGTCGACGCGGAAGAAGCGTTCGAACAGGCGCGGCAGATGCTCCGGCCCGACACCGGGCGAGGTGTCCTGCACGTCGATCACCGCGTGTTCCCCGCTGCGGCGCGCGCTGATGCTCAGCGCGCCGCCCGCGTCGGTGTAGCGGCAGCTGTTCTCGACGAGGTTGCCCAGCAGTTGCCGCAGGCGGCGCTCGTCGCCGAAGACGCGCAGCGGCTGTTCCGGCAGGTCCAACTGCAGCTTCAGGCCGCTGCCGTGCAGCCGCTCCCCGAAGGCGCCGGCCGTCACGTCGATCAGCTCGCGCAGGTCGACCTCCGACTTGCGGTAGGCGAGGGCGCCGACGTCCGCCATCGAGAGCTCATGAAGATCGTCGACGAGCTTGTGCAGGATCGCGACCTCGCCCTGCAGCGAGCGCAGCGCCTGCGCGTCGAGCTTGCGCACGCCGTCCTCCAGCGCTTCCAGCTCGCCATGCAGCACGCCCAGCGGCGTGCGCAGCTCATGCGACACGTCGGCGAGGAACTCGCGCCGCATCGCCTCGTTGCGCTGGAGGGTCAGCGCGAGCTGGTTGAAGTCGCGGCCCAGGCCGGCGATGTCGTCGTTGCGGCGCGTCTCGGGCACGCGGACCTCGAAGTCGCCCGCTGCCAGCCGGTGCGTCGCCACGGCGACGCGTCGCACCGGACTCAGCAGCCGGCGCGAGATCCAGTACGCCACCGCCCCCGCGAGCAGCACCGCCGCGCCGCCGACCACCCAGGCTGAGCGCAGTTGCGCGTCGTAGAAATGCTTCTCCGCGCCGGGGCTCACCGATTCGATCGGGGTCAGCGTCAGCCAGCCGACGGTCAGGCCGTCGACGATGATCGGCCGCTCCACGGTCGGCTCCACCGGACCCGCATAACCGGCCACGCGCTCGCGGTTCTCGTCGAACAGCGTGAAGCGCCGCGTCGCGCCCGTCAGCTCGGCGGGGCCGTGCTTGACCGCGGGCATGTCCGCCTCGGGCACCAGCGGGCGCAGCAGCCGCCCCCAGAGTTCCGGCTTCTGGCGCAGGAAATCCCAGCTCCTGCCGTTCTCGCGATAGCCGGCGGTGACGCTGGTCCGGGCCAGTTCCAGCCGGTTCACGCCCTGTTCGTTGAGGTAGCCGATGAAGTCCCGGTTCAGGTTGATGTGCGAGAACACGCCCATCGCCAGCGCCACCGCCATGGCGGTGCTGAAGACGGCGGCGAAGAGCCGGGCGGTGAGGGTGAACGAGAGCTTCATCCGGAGGAGCGGGGCAAGGACGGAAAACAGACCGCGAAGAGAGGGTGGCGTGGAGCGACGGGGTGCCGAAAGTGATGGCAATCCCTCGACGCAGCGGATCATGGCGCCGCCGCCGTGCGGCCGGCAAGCCCTCTGGGCGGAGGCCGCGCGCCCGACGCGATCTTCAAGGTCTCTCCACATTCATGGCCGAGCATCCCCCGCCATGCCGAAGAAGATTCTGACATCCGCGCCCCTGACGTCGTCGACCGCCTCGTTGCTGCCGTCGCGCACGCCGCGCGCCCCGACCCTGGGCCCGATCGCCGCGGCGCTGGCCGCCCTGGCCGTGCTCGTGCTCGCCGGCTGCGGCGAGAAGAAGGACGACACCGCCAAGCGCGCCCCGCCCGAGGTCGGCGTGATCGTGGTCACGACGCAGGACGCCCCGCTGTCGTTGGAGCTGCCGGGCCGGCTGTCGGCCAGCCAGGTCGCCGAGATCCGTCCGCAGGTGACCGGCATCGTGCAGAAGCGGCTCTTCGAGGAAGGCAAGCTGGTCCGCGCCGGCCAGCCGCTGTACCAGCTGGACGCCGCCACGTACGAGGCCGAGCGCGCCCGCACCGCCGCTGCGCTGCAGAAGGCCGAGGCCCAGGTGGCCGTCGCCCGCAGCCGCGCCGAGCGTGACGCCGAGTTGCTCAAGGCCGACGCCCTCAGCCGCCAGAGCGCCGACGACAGCGCCAGCGCGCTGCGCCAGGCGCAGGCCGACGTGGCCGTGGCCCGTGCCGCGCTGGACGCCGCGCGCGTGCAGTTGGACCGCACCCGCATCACGGCGCCGATCTCCGGCCGCATCGAGGTCTCCACGGTGACCGCCGGCGCGCTGGTCACCGCCGCCCAGACGCAGGCGCTGACGACGGTGCAGCAGCTCGATCCGATGCATGTGGACATCGTCCAGAGCAGCGCCGAGATCCTGCAGCTGCGCCGCCAGCTCGACGCTCGCAGCGGCAGCAGCCAGGTCAGGCTGATGCTCGAGGACGGCACCGAGTACGCCCGTCGCGGCACGCTGCAGTTCAGCGGCGTGACCGTGGACCGCGGCACCGGCGCGGTGACGCTGCGCGCGATCGTCCCCAACCCCGACGGCACCTTGCTGCCCGGCATGGTCGTCCGCGCGAAGCTGATGGCCGGCATCGACAGCGGCGTGATCCTCGTGCCGCAGCAGGGCGTGACGCGCTCGCCCACCGGCGAGGCGACCGCGTTGGTCGTCGGGCCGGAGAACAAGCTGCAACTGCGCCAGCTCGTGCTGACCCGCGCGGTCGGCAACCAGTGGCTGGTCGCCAGCGGCCTCAAGGCGGGCGACAAGCTCGCCATCGAAGGCCTGCAGCGCGTGCGCGCCGGTCAACCGGTCACGCCGGTGCCGGCCGGGGTGAAGAAGGGCGCGCCGGGGGCCCAGGGCCCGGCGGGCGCTACCGGCACCGCCGCTTCGCCGGCGGCGTCCGCCACGGCCGCGGTCGCCGCGGAGATCGGCGGCCCGGCCGCTTCGGCGGCCACCACCGCCTCCGGCGCGGGGCGCTGACACCATGGCCTCGTTCTTCATCGACCGGCCCATCTTCGCGTGGGTCATCGCCATCGTGATCATGCTGGCGGGCGCCGCCGCGGTGCGCATCCTGCCGCTGGAGCGCTACCCGGACATCGCGCCCACCCGCATCTCGATCAACACCAGCTATCCGGGCGCCGCCGCCAAGGCGATCGAGGACTCGGTGACGCAGGTCATCGAGCAGAACCTCAAGGGCATCGACGGGCTGTTCTCGATCGAGTCCAACAGCAACGCCTCCGGCGGCGCGAGCACCGTGCTGAGCTTCGTCGCCGGCACGGATCCGGACCTGGCGCAGATGCAGGTCCAGAACAAGGTCTCGCAGTCGCTGTCGCGGCTGCCGCAGGCGGTGCAGGCGCAGGGCGTGCGCGTGACCAAGGCCGGCACCGAGAACCTGATGGTCATCATGCTGACCAGCGACAACCCGGCCGTGACCTCGGCCGACCTGGGCGACTACCTGTCCAGCACACTGGTCGACATCATCAGCCGCATCGAGGGCGTGGGCGACATCAACGTCTTCGGCTCCGGCTACGCGATGCGCATCTGGCTGGACCCCGCGCAGCTGCAGCGTTACGCGCTGGTGCCGGGCGACATCCGCAACGCGCTGCTGGCGCAGAACACCGAGGTCTCGGCCGGTCAGCTCGGCGCCCAGCCGGCGCCTGAAGGCCAACGCCTGACGGCCATCATCACCGCGCGCGCCAAGCTCACCACGGCGGAGCAGTTCCGCAACATCGTGCTGCGCGTGCAGCCGGACGGCTCCGCGCTGAAGCTGGGCGACGTCGCCCGCGTCGAACTGGGCCGCGACAGCTACACCACCAACGTCAAGAGCACCGGCCAGACGGCCGCGGGCATGGCCATCCTGCCGGCCAGCGGCGCCAACGCGCTCAAGACCGCGGAGCTGGTGAAGGCCAAGCTGGCCGAGCTCGAACCCTTCTTCCCGCACGGGATGAAGTCGACCATCACCTACGACACGACGCCGTTCATCAGCGTGTCCATCGAGAGCGTCGTCCACACGCTGATCGAGGCGATGGTGCTGGTGGTGGCGATCATGTACCTGTTCATGCAGAACCTGCGCGCGACGCTGGTGCCGGCGATCGCCGTGCCGGTGGTGCTGCTGGGGACTTTCGGCGTGCTGGCGCTGGCGGGTTACTCGATCAACTCGCTGACGATGTTCGGCCTGGTGCTGGCCATCGGGCTGCTGGTGGACGACGCGATCGTCGTCGTCGAGAACGTCGAGCGCCTGATGCGCGAGGAGGGCCTGAGCCCCCGCGACGCGACCCGCGAGAGCATGAAGGAGATCAGCGGCGCGCTGGTCGGCATCGCGGTCGTGCTGTCGGCGGTGTTCATTCCGATGGCCTTCTTCGGCGGCTCGACCGGCATCATCTACCGCCAGTTCTCGATCACCGTGGTGAGCGCGATGATCCTGTCGGTGCTGGTGGCGATGAGCCTGTCGCCGGCGCTGTGCGCGACGCTGCTCAAGCCCGTGCACAAGGGCGAGCACGCGGCCCACGGCGGCCCGTTCGGCAAGCAGCTGGACTGGTTCTTCGGCGGCTTCAACCGCCAGTTCGACAAGTTCACCGAGCGCTACGTCGTGCGCGTGCGCTGGCTGACGGCGCGCGGCGTGCGCAGCTTCCTCGTCTACCTGCTGCTGATCGGCGGACTGGCGGCGCTCTACAAGACGCTGCCGACCTCGTTCCTGCCCGACGAGGACCAGGGCAGCCTGCAGATGCAGGTCCGCATGGCGCCGGGCGCCACGGCCGAGCGCATGGAAGCGGTGGCGCAGGCGATGGAGACCTACCTGGCCGAGCAGAAGGAAGTGCAGTTCTACAACCTCGTGCGCGGCGCCAACGGCGACCAGGGCTCGGGTCAGGGCTTCATCCGGCTGACCGACTGGAAGGACCGCCCCGAGAAGCAGCAGGGCGCCGCGGCGCTGGCCGAGCGCTTCAGCCGCGAGCTCGGCAAGAAGGTGCGCGACGCCAACATCTTCATCGTGCAGCCGCCGACGGTGCGCGGCCTGGGCGGCAGCGCCGGCATCCAGCTGTTCCTGCAGGACCTGGGCGGCGTCGGCAACGCCGCGCTGGCCGAGGCGCGCGAGCGCCTGATCGACGAGGCCAACAAGCATCCCGAGCTGGCGCGCGCGCGCATCAACAGCCTGACCGAGACGCCGCAGCTGCAGATCAACATCGACGACCAGAAGGCCGGCACGCTGGGCGTGGCGACGACGACGATCAACGACACGCTGTCGATCGCGCTGGGCAGCAGCTACGTCAACGACTTCATCGACCGCGGCCGCGTCAAGCGCGTGCTGGTGCAGGGCGAGGGCGCGTACCGGGCCGATCCCGACGCGCTGCGCCACTGGTACGTGCGCAACGCCGCCGGCACGATGGTGTCGTTCAACGCCTTCGCCACGGCGACGTGGCAGAACGGTCCGCGCCAACTGGTCCGCTACAACGGCAGCGCGGCCTATGAAATCCAGGCCGACGTGCCACCGGGCGTCAGCTCCGGCGCGGCGATGAAGGCGATGGAATCGATCCTGCGCGAGATGCCGCCCGGCATCGGCTTCGAATGGTCGGGCCGCAGCTACCAGGAACGGCTCTCGGGCGACCAGGCGCCGATGCTCTATGCCGTGTCGGTGCTGTTCATCTTCCTGTGCCTGGCGGCGCTGTACGAGAGCTGGTCCGTGCCCTTCAGCGTGATGCTGGTCGTGCCGCTGGGCATCATCGGCGCGCTCGCGGCCAGCCACCTCGGCGGGCAGCAGAACGACGTGTTCTTCCAGGTCGGGTTGCTGACGACCGTGGGGCTCTCCGCGAAGAACGCGATCCTGATCGTGGAGTTCGCCGAGACCTTGCGAGGGCAGGGGATGAGCGTGCTCGACGCCACCTTGAAGGCGTGCCGGCAGCGCTTGCGGCCGATCCTGATGACCTCGCTCGCCTTCATGATGGGCGTGCTGCCGCTGGCCTTCGCGAGCGGCGCGGGCTCGGGCTCGCAGCGCGCCATCGGCGTCGGCGTGCTCGGCGGCATGGGCAGCGCGACGCTGCTGGGGATCTTCTTCGTGCCGCTGTTCTATCTGTGGGTGAAGCAGCGCTTCAGCCGCGACAAGCCGAAGCCGACACCCGACGATGCGGCTGAGCCGTCGGAGGTGAAGCCATGAAGCCGGTCGTCCTGCTTCCTCTGCTGCTGGGCCTGAGCGCCTGCGGCAGCCTGGTGCCGAACACCGACGCACCGCGTCCGCCGATGCGAGAGGACTTCCGTCCGAACGCAGCCGCTGCGTCATCGACGGCGGCCTCCACGGCAACGACACCCGCGGCCTCGCATGAATGGCGCGGCTTCTTCGCCGATGCGCGGCTGGACGAGGTCGTCGCCACGGCGCTCGACCAGAACCGCAGCCTGCGCGCGAGCGCGGCCGCCGTCGAACGCGTGCGGGCGCAGTACCGCGTGACCGCCGCGGATCGTCTGCCCGAGATCGGCGTCGGTGGCTCCGTCACGCGCCAGCGCACGATCAACGGCGAAGGCGCGACGACGGCCTACGGCGTCAACCTCGGCCTGGCAAGCTACGAGATCGATCTGTTCAACCGCCTCGGCAGCCTCGAGGGCGCGGCGCTGTCGCGCTTCCTCGCGGAGCAGGAGACGCAGCGCAGCACACGGCTGAGCCTGGCCGCGGAGGTCGCGACCGCGTGGCTCGGCCTGGCGGCGGCGCAGCAACGCCTGACCCTCGACCAGGAGCTGCGCGACAGCCAGCAGCGCTCGCTGGATCTGGCCGAGCGGCAGTACGCGCTCGGCGCGGCGTCGGGGCTGGATCGGGCGCGGGCGCGCGCGGCCTTCGAGTCCGCACGCGGCGACGCGGCGGAAAGCGTGAGCGCGGTGACGCAGGCGCGATTGCAGCTGGAGCTGCTCGTCGGCCAGCCGCTGCCGGATCGGCTCCTGCCGACCGCGCCAGGCACGTCGTCCACGCCGGGCGGCGTCGACGTCACGGTGCTGCCGGCGGTGCCGGGCGGTCTGCCCGCCGACGTGCTGCTGCAGCGGCCCGATCTGCGCGCGGCCGAGCAGCGTTTGCGCGCGGCGGCCTTCGACGTCGGCGCGGCGCGCGCGGCGCGATTCCCGCGCCTGACGCTGACGGCGAGCGCCGGCACGCGCAGTCCGGACCTGGACGGCCTCTTCAAGAGCGGCAGCGGCGTGTGGAGCATCGTGCCGCAGATCGACCTGCCGATCTTCGACGGCGGACAACGCCGCGCGCAGGTCGAGGTCAGCGAGGCCAGCCGGCAGGAAGCGCTGGCGAACTACGAGTCCGCCTTGCAGACCGCGTTCCGCGAAGTCGCGGATGCGCTGGCGGTGCGCGATCAGCTCGCCGAGCGGCTCGACGCGCAGCAGGCGCAGGTCGATGCGGCCGAGCAGTCGCAACGCCTCGCCGAGCGCAGCTACCGCCTGGGCGGCAGCAGCCAACTGGAGCTGCTCGATGCTCAACGCCAGGCGACGACGGCGAAGCGCGCGCTGGTGACGCTGCGACAGACCGAGCAGGCCAATCGCGTGACGCTGCTCAGGGCGCTCGGCGGACGCTGGACGCAGTGATTGGACGGTGCGCCCGGTCCCGAGATGACTTTCGCTTTCGTATAAATCGAAAATAAAACTTTCGATTTATGTTGTAAGGAAAGAAAAAAACGTGGCGTAAACCATATTCGAAAGAATTCGATGGATTCCTAGACTCCGCTGGTCATTCACCACGACCAGGGGATCTCATGAAGCAAGCCACACGGCTGACCGCGCGTCCGACCACGCTTTTCAACACGTTCTCCCGACTTTCTGCCGTCGTCGCGCTCGCGGGCGCGGCGGCCGGTGTCGCGACCACGGCCACGGCGGCGCCGACCGGTTTCGGGCTGATCGCCTACTGGGGCGAGACCGCCAGCACCTACGGCGGCCAGGTGCCCTCGGGCAGCTATGTCGTCATCAATCCCAACAGCGGCGCGCAGGGCCTGAGCGCGAGCCAGATCACCAACTGGAAGGCGGTCATCGCCAACATCCGAGCGCAGGGCGGCAAGGTGCTGGGCTATGTGCCGACCGGCTACGACCGCAACACCGCCGACGAGCTGACCCGCTACAACGCGATCCCGACGGAGCTCTCCGCCTACAAGAACACGCTGGGCGGCGTGGACGGCTTCTTCTTCGACGAGGCCGCGCACGACGACGCCGCGCTGACCGACGCGCAGAAGTGCAGCGGCACGCCGACGAAATGGGCCAACGTGCGCTCGATGGTGTCGGGCTCTGGCGCGGGTGGCATCAAGGTCTGGAACGCGGGCTGGCCGGGCGCGAGCGGCTGCTTCGTCAGCGCGGCGCAATCCGGTGAGCACATCGTGATGTACGAGGCCGCGTATGCGGACTACCTCAACGGCGCGAGCTGGCTCAACGGCGACGTGCAGAACCTGGCGACCTCGCTCAACGTCAAGACCTGGCTCCTGATCCACTCCGCGACGCAGGCGCAGATGCAGGCGACGCTCAAGGGCACGACGGCCAACTACGTCTACGTGACCAGCATGACCTACAACCCCAGCCTGCCGTGGGGCGGGCCGATCTGGAACTACACGCCGACGTATTGGGGCAATGACACGACCAGCGGGACGGAGCGGTGGTGTCTGAAGAGCTTGAAGTCGGGCGGCAATTGCTGAGGCAGGCTTAACACGTCGGCGAGTCGCCTTCTCTCATGGATCGACCCGGTGCCGGCGCGGGTCGACCTGACGAAAAATGCGCCCATTCAAAAAGCACATTTTCGATTCAGGGAGAGAGGGATGAATCAATCTCGTGGGTGGCGCCATGCCACTTGGGCGAGCCTGTGCGTGCTCGGCGCGCTGGGTGTGATGCACACCGGTCTGCGCGCGCAGAGTGTGTCGGCGCCCGCGGCCGCGGCGACGTCGACAGGCAAACCGCCTTCGGTCGCCGACTTCTTCCGCGACCCGATGATGCGGCGCCCGAAGATCTCGCCGGACGGCCGCGCGATCGCGCTGGTCGTGAGCAGCGCGCAGCACGAGCGCAGCGCGCTCGCGGTGATCGAGCTGGACCAGGGCAACCGCATCAAGCAGGTCGCGAGCTTCACCGATTCCGACATCGCCCACTTCGACTGGGTCGGGAGCGATCGCCTGGTCTACACCTCCGGCAAGGACGAGGCCGGCAAGCGCCGCGACTACAACACCGCCGGCCTGTGGACCGTGAAGCGCGACGGCTCCGAGGGCCGGCAGCTGATCCTGACGCGCTACGCGCAGGAGAGCCGCATCGATTCGCGCATCATCACGCGGGCGCTGCCGTTCGAATGGTTCCTCTACGACGTGCCTGACGACGACAGCGGCGAGGTGGTCGTCGGCTATGGCCGCTACGACGCTCGCTGGGACCTGAAGTCGGTCCAGTTGGCCCGCCTGAACGTGCAGACGCAACAGCGCCGCACGCTGGAGGCGAAATCGCCGGACTTCGCCGTCAACTGGGAACTGGACCCCACCGGCGAGACCTGGGCGCTGCAGACGCTCAACGAGAACCGCCAGGCGCTGTACTTCAAGACGGCGGACGGCGCCTGGACGCTGGCGCAGGAAGGCGACTGGGTGGCTTCGCCGACCGTGCGGCCGTTCGCGTCCGACGGCCGTGATCTGCGGCTGGTCCTCGCCAGGTCGCCCGCGGGCACGCAGGCGCTGTACCGCATCGACCCCAAGACGCTCAAGAAGGAGGCCGAGCCGCTGGTCTCGCTGCAGGGGTTCGACTTCGACGGCGCCGCGATCTTCGACGCCGACAGCCGGCGTCTGCTCGGCCTGCACTTCGAGAGCGACGCGCCGTCCACGCACTGGTTCGACGCCACGCTCAAGGAGATGCAGACGACGGTCGACCAGGCGCTGCCCGGCCGCGCCAACACGTTGGAATGCCGCCGCTGCCTCAAGACCGGCCGCGTGATGGTGACCTCGATGTCGGACACGCAGCCGGCGGAGTACTTCCTCTACGACCACCGCGCGAAGAAGCTGCGGGAGTTCGGCTCGTCGCGGCCGTGGATCCGCGCCGCCGACATGGCGCAGGTGGAGCAGACCCGCATCCGCGCGCGCGACGGACTCGAGTTCCCGGTGACGGTCACGACGCCGCGCGGCAAGGCCGACGGCCCGAGACCGGCCGTGGTGCTCGTGCATGGCGGGCCTTTCGTGCGCGGCACGTCGTGGGGCTGGAACGCGCTGCCGCAGTTCCTCGCCTCGCGCGGCTACATCGTGATCGAGCCGGAGTTCCGCGGCAGCGAGGGCTACGGCGAGCAGCTGTTCAAGGCCGGTTGGAAGCAATGGGGCGAGGGGATGATCGACGACGTCAGCGATGCGCTCGCGTGGGCGGTCAAGCAGGGCGGGGTGGATGCGCGCCGGGTCTGCATCGCGGGGGCGAGCTACGGCGGGTACGCGTCGATGATGGGCCTGATCAAGGACCCCGGGCAGTACCGCTGCGGCGTGAGCTGGGCCGGGGTCACTGACCTCGACTACCTGTTCAGCCTGGACTGGAGCGATGCCAGCGACGTGTCGCGGCGCTTCGGCATGACGGCCATGATCGGCGACCGCGTGAAGGACGCCGAGCGTCTGCGCCGCACTTCGCCGCTGCGCCGCGCGGTCGACATCAAGGCGCCGGTGCTGATCGCGCATGGCATCGACGATCGGCGCGTGCCGATCGATCACGCGACGGACTTCCGCCGTGCGCTCGAGAAGGCCGGGCACAAGGAGATCGAATACGTCACCTACGACGGCGAAGGCCACGGGTGGCGCAAGCTGTCCACCGACGTCGACTTCTACGGGCGGATGGAGAGGTTTCTGGCGAAGCACCTCGCGGTGGGGACGACTGGGGCTCAGTGATCTTCCACTTCGGGAGGCCAGGCGCGGGCACTCCACGGCGCAGGGGGCGTCCCTCCGGGAACCCCCAGCACCATTCCGGCCCCACCAGCGCCCGCTGTTTGCGGGCCTTGGGAATGCGATTGGGGGACAGGTCTTGCGCTTGGGGATCGGCTTACCAGCCGATCGTGTATGTCACCGTCGTCGGCGCATTCGTGTGTAGCGACGGGCTGAAGCCGCCGACGTCGTCGTACGCGAAACCGTAGGCCAGACCGTAGCCGTTGGCGTTGCCTTCCGTGCCCTTGATCGAATGGTCATGCCAGAACTTGGCGAACCAGTTGCCGCGCGTGCCGGCCGGGTAGAAGGCCGCCGGGCGGTACCAGTCGGCCGGCGTCGCCAGCACGTGGCGGTTCAGCGCCGCGCACACCTGCGCCTGGATCTGCAGCTGGATCGACTTGGCCGCATCGGCCGGCGTGTCGACCTGGAAGCTGCCGTCCGGCTTGCGCGGATCGTCCAGCTTGCCCGCGCCCAGGAAGACCTCGGCCGTGTTGGGCTGGCCGTTGATGTAGTACGTGCCGTTCGAGCGCCCGCCGGTGAACACGAATCGGTTGGTGCTGCCGTCGACGCGGCCGCGGAAGGTGCCCAGGTTGTCCAGCGTGAAGACCAGGTCCTGCGTTTTGAAGCGGTTCCACATCTCGCCGATGTAGCCGTCCAGGTAGGCGCCGTTCACGTCGCCCGGGCGGAAGGTGAAGTGCGCCGGCGCGAGGATGCGGGTGCGGTAGGGCACGTTCGTGAAGTTGGGCTCCGCCAGGCTGCGGAACTCGACCGGCACCTCCTGCTGGAACTTGGTGAACAGCGTGTCGCGCGATTCTGTCAGCGGCTCGCCGACCGTCTTGTCGTAGCCGCCCAGGCCCTGAAGGCGTAGCTTCAGCGGGAAACCGAAGTGGTCCACGCGGGTCGTGTTGATGAAGATGCCTTGGTCCGGCTGGCCCTTGGGGATCAGGGCGAATTCACCGAAGTCGAAGATGACGTCCAGGTTGGGATCGCTCGAGTTCTCGATGTTGGCGCCGGCGTAGGCGATGTTGCCCGCGCCATCGGTGTTCACCTCGATGAACATCGGGCTGCCCACCGACATCAGCACGCGCGCCGAGTTCACCGGCGGGATCGTGATCTGCTTCGTCTGCGACAGCGGGAAGAAGTAGTTGGCGTACTTGCGGCCGTTCTTCGTCACGGTGTTGTCGGACAGGCGCATCGGGACGAGGTTGCCGCCGGCGTCGACGTGCACGAACTCGCCCGTCTGCCAGCTCTTGCCGATGATGGCCCAGTAGACCTGCGCGTCGCTCCAGCGGCCGTTGGTCGCGTTCTCGATCTTGAAGGTCGTGCGGGCGTTCCAGTCGGCCGGATTGCCGGGGTTGCCCGGGTTCTGCGGCGTGCCCGGATCGGTCGTGCCGCCGCCGGTCGTGACGGTCGCGTTGAAGCGCGCGCTGTCGTAGGCCGGGTTGCCGTTGTTGTACGTGAACCAGTAGTCCACGCGCGTGCCGGCGACCGCGCCGGGCAGCGCCAGCTCGTAGCGGGCCGCGCCGCCGTTGAAGGGCATGCGCAGGTTCTGCTGCGCGCCGCCGTTCAACTGGTAGTGCGCGTCGACCCAGGTCGTCGCGACGTTGGACTTGAACCAGAGCGTGGCCTGGCTGCCGTTGAACGCGACGCCGTGCGAGAAGCTCGCATTGGACTGCGCCTGCGTGGTGGGCGCGCTGACGCTCAGCACGAGGAAGGCCAGGCATGCGCCCAGCCAGCAGAGGAGGCGATTCATGAAGTCTCCAAGAGGTTTCGATGGTGTGCTGGAGGCACCGATCGACGCGGTCCGGCCAGCGCTCTTCGACGCCTGTCCGGGACTGCGACTTCTCTCCTGCGCCCACCATCCTAGGCAAAAGCCGCGCATTCTGAAAGCGCTTTCACAATTTGGAGGTATTCGATTGCAACGGCATGAAAGCGACGGTGGCGACGCGTCTCGCGCCATCGGGGCGTGAGGGGCGGTGCGATGTCCGGGCGATGGGCGGGGAGCGACGGGCGAGGAATGCGCGGGGCACGGTCTTGCGGGCGAAGAGCGTCGACGCCTGGCACGGACCTCGCTTATCGTCCTGCCAGCCTTTGCTCCACGCCTGACCGCCGATGTCGACACCTTCCGCAACGTCTGATGCCGAGTTCTCGTTCCGCCGGATCGCGGTTCCCGCGTTCGGGCCGTCGATGCTGTTCGGCCTGGGCGAGGGCGCGATCCTGCCGATCGTGCCGCTGATGGCGCGGGACCTGGGGGCGTCGGTGTCGATGGCGGCCTTCGTGGTGACGCTGATCGGGCTGGGCTCGCTGCTGAACAACATCCCGGCGTCGGTGATCACGATGCGGTGGGGCGAACGCTGGGCCATCGTCGCGGCCGGCGTCTGGAGCGCGTTGGGCATGGCGCTGTGCGTGCTGCTGCCGGGCGTGCTGGCGCTGGGCATCGGCTGCTTCATGGTGGGCATGTCGCAGGCCGTCTACAACCTGGCGCGCCAGAGCTATCTGACCGAGGCGGTGCCCGCCGCCTACCGGGCGCGGGCGCTGTCCACGCTGGGCGGCGTGATGCGGATCGGCATGTTCATCGGGCCGTTCCTGTCGGCGGCGGCGGTGCATGCGTTCGGGCTGGAGGCGGCGTTCGGCGTCGGCATCGCGGGCGTGCTGGCCGCGGCCGCGATCGGCGCGCGGCTGCCGGACCTGGAAGCGCCGCCGCATCCCGCGGGCGCGGCGCCGGCGCCGGTGTCGCTGAAGTCCATCGTGGCCGATCACCGCCGGGTGTTCCTGACCCTGGGCCTGGGCGTGATGCTGGTCAGCGCGGTGCGGGCATCGCGCCAGGCGGTGATCCCGCTGTGGGCGGACCACCTGCTGCTGGCGCCGGCGGTGACCTCGCTGATCTACGGGATCTCCGGCGGCATCGAGATGCTGCTGTTCTACCCCGCGGGCCGCGTGATGGACTTGAAGGGCCGGCGCTGGGTGGCGGTGCCGTCGATGGCGATCATCGGCATCGCGCTGCTGCTGATGCCGCTCACCGCCGGCTTCACCACGCTGCTGATCGCCGCGACGGCGATAGGTTTCGGCAACGGCATCGGCTCGGGCTTGATCATGACGCTGGGCGCCGACCACGCGCCGCGCCATGGCCGCGCCTACTTCCTCGCGGTGTGGCGCTTCCTGTCCGACGTGGGCGGCTCCTGCGGGCCCGCGCTGCTGTCGGCGCTGGTGGCGACGGCGTCGCTGGCCGGCGGCATCGCGGTCACCGGCGGGTTGGCGATGCTGGCGGCGACCTTGCTGGGGATGTGGATCCCGGCGAAGCAGGCGGTCGAGCGATCGCGTTGACGTCGACACACCAGGCGGCCGGATCGGGCGACTACAGTTGCGCCATGCCTGTTCCCCGTGACGACTCTCCGGCCGACTACCGTCCTGGATCACCGCTCAAGCTGCTGCGGACCGAGCGCCTGCTGATGCGGGCCTCCGTGCCCGCGCTGGCCGAGGCCGCGGTCGACTACCAGTCGCGCAACCTCGCGCACTTCGCCCGCTGGGATCCGACGCGTCCGGCCAATCATTGGGAACTGGAGGTCACGCGAGCGCGACTGGCCCGAGAGGAAGCCGCTTTCGACGCGGGCACGATCTGGCGCTACTGGCTGTCGCTGGCGGAGGCGCCCGGTCGCGTGATCGGCGTCTGCGCGCTGTCGGATGTGGTGCGCGGCGTGTTCCAGAGCGCGATGCTGGGCTACAGCTTGGACGAGGACTGCGTCGGCGCCGGTTTGATGCAGGAGGCGCTGAAGCAGCTGATCGACGAGGCCTTCTCGCCGGCGGTGTCGCTGCACCGCGTGCAGGCGTCGGTGCGGCCGGAGAACGCGCCGCAGCCGGCGCGTGCTGGAGCGGCTCGGGTTCCAGCGCGAAGGCCTCAGCCCGCGCTACCTGTTCATCGACGGCGAATGGCGCGACCACGAGACCTTCGCGTTGATCAATCCGCAGTGGGGCGAGACCCGGCGGCCGGCGGGCTGATGGGGGCGCGGATGAAACAACAGCCTGGGGACGTGGTCATCGGCGCGGGTGTCGTCGCTGCGGTGGTGACGCTGACCTACCTTGTGTCGGGACCGGGCGCGGTGGTCGGACTCCTCTGGACAGTGCTCACTGCCAAGTTCGTGCTTCATCTCCTGTCGCGCGACGATGAAGGCGCCCGGCTCCTCGGCACGCTCCTGTTGCTGGCCGTGCTGCTGCGCCACCTGATGCCGCGGCGCTACAAGCGCATGTTCGAGCAATGGCAGCGGGACGGCGCTCCGCCGAAGCTCGACCCGGCCGATTGACTTCATGCCCGCGACGCCGAGCAACGTCCTCCCGCTCGTCGGACTGATCGCTGTTGATTACTGCGCGAGGCGGCTGTCTATCGAGGGGACGTCGGCGTGTCGTCGACCGCCACGCTGGTGTCGACGGTGCTGTTGCTGGGGATGCTGGCGGTGGTGCCGACGCAGCTGCGATACCACGACTTCGGCTGCCGCCAGATCAACGGCGCGCGCTGTTGCGTTCTTGCCGACTCGTTGAAATGGACCTGTTCCGAGTCTGCCTAGACTGGTCATCAATCTCGAGAGTGCTGAAGGTGGCGCACATGACGAAGTTGATGACGGACGAATCGATCAAGGCCTTGATCGAGATGCCCAAGACGGTTCGGAACCCTCGAACCCGATGGATTGAGCAGAAGAGGTCGATGCGCAGGACATTCGATGCGGAGAGTGTCGACGGCCGGTTCAAGTTCCGTGTGTATCAACGGCAGAACCTGGAGGATCCTGATGCCTTCTCTTGCGGATTGAGTCTCCTTGACCTGGACGGCGAGGAGGTGACACTGGTTCGTTGCAACGGCCCCTATCACTCGCATGGCAATCCCCTGGAGGGGGAGCGCCTTGACTTCCTGAGCCACGTCCATTTCGCGACCGAGCGATACATGGCGGAGGGGAGGAAGGCGGAGCATTTCGCCATTCGATGCGATGCGTACGTCGACCTTTGCGGGGCCACTCGCCACCTGGCCGGTCTTTGCGCCATTGCCAATCTGCCGTTGACCGCTCACGCTGGCGGCGAGCTGGTTCAGGGTGTGTTTGACCTGGAGTACTGAACATGACTGTCGCGGACATTCAAGAACGACTATGCAAATTGATGTGCCTGGAGGTACGGGTCGTCGAGCGACGTGGACAACTTGTGGTCTCCCTGCCGTTCGAGGGCCGGGATGGCGATCACCTCGTCGCGCACTTGAAGCACGAGGGCGATCGCTGGCGGATCAGCGACCGGGCGAACACGTTGATGCGACTGAGCTACGAGAACGATCTCTCGAAACTGCTGAGCGGCGCACGCGGCAAGCTGTATGAACAGGTACTGCGTGAGTCCGGCATCGCTGAAGACGACGGAGAACTGTTTGTCATCGTCGACGCCGATGACCTGGCCCGCGGTCTGTTCCGACTCGGGCGTGGCATGTCGCGACTTGAGGACTTGGGACTGTGGAGTCGGGGGCGGGTCGAATCGACCTTTTACGATGACCTGAATTCGGTCCTGCGCGACGTTGTCGGACGTGAGCGATTGATCAGGGACTACGTCGATCCGGACGTGCCCGAGAGCGACAACTATCCCATCGACTTCTTCGTTCAAGGGATTCATGCACCGTTGTACGTGTTCGGTGTCAAAGGCGCGGACAAGGCGCGATTGACGACCATCACCCTCCAGCACCTGAAGGCACATGCAGGGAGTTTCGACTCTCTGGTGGTCGTCAATGATCTGGGCGACATCACCAAGCCTGATATCGAGCGCTTGGCGAAGGTGGCGAACGACATGGTGTTTGGACTCGACGACACCTGCGCCATTCGCGAGAAGATCGATCATCGGCTTCGCGCCTGATGTTGAGATCGGCGCTTGAGCATCGATCGGGAGCCAAGGCGATCTCAGTGTTTGCATGAGCATGTGCGCGGAGCTTCGTTGGCCGGGCACGCCAACGCCCGCAGGCTATGGGGTTGTCGTGACTGATGAATCCCCGAAAGCCCCCATGTCCCCTTCGTTCGTCCTTCCGCCCGCTGATCTCCGGAATCCCGCTGAGCGCCGTGGCGCTCGCCGCCATCGCCAGCCTCGCGTCCGCCGTCCAGGCCCAGACTCAAACTCAGCAGGCGTCGGCGCCGGCCGCCGCCTCCGGCGATCAACTCCAGCAGGTCGTCGTCACCGGCACCCGTCGCGTGAATCGCACGGTCGCGGAGTCCGAATCGCCCGTCGATGTCCTCAGCGTCGCCGATCTGCAGCGCACCGGAACCTCCGAACTCGCGACCGCGCTCGGCCAGTTGCTGCCGTCGCTGAACTTCCCGCGTCCGTCGCTGACCGACGCCTCCGATGCCGTGCGGCCCGCCCAGTTGCGCGGGCTCTCGCCCGACCAGACCCTCGTGCTGATCGACGGCAAGCGCCGCCACACCACCGCCGTGGTCAACATCAACGGCACGCAGGGCCGCGGCTCCGCGCCGGTGGACCTGAACACGATCCCGTTCGCCGCGATCGAGCGCGTCGAGGTCCTGCGCGACGGCGCCGCCGCGCAATACGGCTCCGATGCGATCGCGGGCGTGATCAACATCGTGCTGAAGAAGGGCGCCAAGGGCGGCAGCGTCAACGCCGAGGTCGGCCAGACCGATTCGGGCGACGGCTTCCGCCATACCGAGGCGGCCAGCGCCGGCTTCGCGCTCGGACAGGACGGATGGGTGCGCTTCGCGCTCGAGAATCGCCATCAGCAACGCACCAACCGCGCCGGCGTCGACACGCGCGACGCGGCGATCGAGCCCCGCTTCGGCCAGGTCAACAACCGACTCGGCGATCCGGACAGCCATCAGCAGTCCGCGGTGATCAACGCAGAGGTCGCGCTGACCGGCGGCCTGCAGGCCTATGCCGTCGCCACGCTCAGCCATCGCGACACGGTCTCCGCCGCGTTCTGGCGCACCCGCGCGACGGCTGTCGCCAACAACGTCGCCGGCCTGTACCCCGAGGGCTTCCTGCCGTTGCAGGACAGCACCACGGTCGACACCGGCATCGTCGCCGGCGTGCGCGGTGAGTTGGCCGGATGGTCCTGGGACGCGAGCGTCAACCATGGCCGCAACCGCTTCGACATCGACGTGGCCAACACGGCCAACTACTCGCTCGGCAACGCGAGCCCGACGCGCTTCGATGCCGGTCGACTCAGCAACCAGCAGACGGTGCTGAATCTGGACCTGTCGCGCGAGGTCGACCTCGGTCTGGCCGCGCCGTGGACTTTGGCCCTCGGCGCCGAGGCCCGTCGCGAGCGCTACGAGATCGATGCCGGTGAACCGGCGTCGTACCAGAGCGGCGGCGCTTCCGGTTTCCCCGGCTTCCAGCCGAGCAACGCCGGCGCGCATTCACGCCATGACATCGCCGCCTACGCGAGCCTCGAAGGCCAGGTGACGAAGGCCTTCAGCGCCTCCGCCGCGCTGCGGGCCGAGCACTACAGCGACTTCGGCAATGCGACCTCCGCGAAGCTGTCCGGCCGCTACGTGTGGTCCCCGGCCGTGGCGCTGCGCGGCACGCTGTCCACCGGCTTCCGCGCGCCGTCGCTGGCGCAGCAGTACTTCGCCACCACGTCGACCAACCTGATCAACGGGGCGCTGGTCGATGCCGGCACCTTCCCGGTGGAATCGGCGGCCGCGGCGGCGCTGGGCGCCAAGCCGCTGAAGGCGGAGAAGTCGCGCAACCTGAGCCTCGGCCTGCTGTTGCAGCCGCTGGCGCAATGGCAGACAACGGTCGACGTCTACCAGATCGACATCGACGATCGCATCCTGCTGTCGGCCAACCTGACGCTGCCGGCGGCGCTCCGCAATCAGCTGGCGGCGCAAGGTGTGCTGGTCAGCGCGGGGCGTTACTTCACCAATGCGCTGGACACGCGCACGCGCGGCGTGGACGTCGTGAGCACCTGGCAGCAGGATTGGGGTGGCGCGGGCCGCGGGCAGTACACGGTCGCGTACAACCACAACAAGAACTCGATCCGGCATGTCGACGACAACCCGGCGATCCTCACGGCCAACAACCTGGAGCTGATCGACCGCGTCTCGCTGGCGCGCGCCACGATCGGGTCGCCGAAGGACAAGCAGGTGCTCGGCGCCGAGCACCGCTGGGGACCGTGGATCGGCCGCGCGGCGGCGAGCCGTTACGGCAGCTTCGTCATCCGCCAGTCCAACGCGGCCAACGACCAGACCTTCGGGGCCGGCGTGGCTGCTCGATCTGTCGGCGGGGTGGGAGCAGGGCGCCTGGTCGCTCAGCGCTGGCATCGACAACGTCACCGATCGCTATCCTGATCGAGTGATCACGCCGAACGCCGTCGGCGGCATCCTGGCCTACAACCAGTTCTCGCCGTTCGGGGCGAACGGGCGGCAGTACTACGCGAAGGCGGGTTATCGCTGGTGATGGTTGAACGCGTTCCAGCCGCAGGGCCGGGATGCGAGGGGGCCGGAAATGCAAAGGGCCGGCGTCGGCCGGCCCTTCAGCGCGAAATGGTCAGCGGTCCAGCGGTTAAACCAGGCCCTGCTTGGACGCCAGCACCGCGGCTTCCGCGCGGCTCGACACATTGAGCTTCTTGTAGATGCTCTTGATGTGGTCGTTGACGGTGAACCACTTGATGCCCATGAGGTTCGCGATCTCCTTGATCGTGAACCCCTTGCTGAGGTAGGTCAGCACCTCGTTCTCGCGCGGGGTCAGGCGTTCCCATTCGGGCACCGGATCCAGCGTGACGCCGCGCGTGCTGGGCGTGGCCGTGGACGTCAGGCTGCCGAAGCCGGAGTTCAGTCCCATCGGACCGGAATCGCCGGTCGATCCCGGACGGAAGTGCGACAGCAGCCGGCGCGCGATCGCCGGCGACAGCGGCGGCTGGCCGCGCACGATGCGCTGCAGCTCTTCCACCAGCACCTCGAAGCGGTCTTCCTTCAGCAGGTAGCCGTCCGCACCGCGCTGCAGGGCAGGGAAGAGGTGGTCATCGTCCGAATAGAGCGTCGTGACGATCTTGACCGCCGGCTTGCCGGCGAGCTCGCCCAGGAACTCCATGCCGTTGCCGTCCGGCAGTTCCAGGTCGATCATGATCAGCTTGTAGCCCGTGGCGGGCGACTCGGCCTCCACCTTGGCCAGCTGGCGGCGCGCGCCTTCCAGGTCGCCGGCCTCGGTGATCTCCATGCCGTCGCTGAAGCTTTCACGCACCACGCGGCACAGGAAGCTGCGGGCGACGGGGTTGTCTTCGACGATGAGAACTTTGACGGCCATGGTGTGGGGAGCGATAGCTGGCCGCATCCTAGCAGCGCCCCCCGGGCTTGCATGCCCCGTGAAACAGGGTGTCGCCGGACGATCGTCAGGCGGTCGACGGACGGTCAGCCGTTGACGACCACCAGCTTGCCCACCACCTGCCGCGAGGCCATGCGCTCGAAGGCCTTGGGCAGCTCCTCCATCGGCAGGACCTGGTCGATCACCGGGCGGATCTTGCCGGCCGCGTACCACTGCGCCAGCGTCATCATCATCGCGGCGTTGCGCTTGGGTTCGCGCTTCGCGAACTCTCCCCAGAAGACGCCGACCAGCGAGGCCCCCTTCAGCAGCGCCAGGTTCAGCGGCAGCGCCGGGATGCTGCCCTGCGCGAATCCGACCACCAGGTAACGCCCGCGCCAGCCGATCGAGCGGAACGCCGCCTCGGCCAGGTCGCCGCCGACGGGGTCGTAGATGACGTCCGGGCCCTTGCCCTCGGTCAGCGCCTTGATCTCGTCACGCAGCGAGCCGCTCGCGTAGTTGATCGTGGCATCGGCGCCGATCTCGCGGCAACGCGCGCATTTCTCGTCCGACGAGGCCGCCGCGATCACCCGCGCGCCGGCCGCCTTCGCGATCTGGATCGCCGCCGTGCCGACGCCGCCCGCCGCGCCCAGGATCAGCACCGTCTCGCCGGCCTGGAGCGCGGCGCGGTCGATCAGCGCATGGTGGCTGGTGGCATAGGTGCAGATGAAGGCCGCGGCGTCCTCGAAGGGGAAGCCGGGCGGCAGCGGCAGCGCCAGCGCGGCGGGTACCAGCGCCTCGGTGCCGAAGCCGCCGGTGCCGGTGAAGGCCGCCACCGCGTCCCCCGGCTTGAAGCCGGTCACGCCGTCGCCGACCGCCTCGACGATGCCGGCGAACTCGGTGCCCGGCACGAAGGGCAGCGGCGGCTTCATCTGGTACTTGTTCTGGACGATGAGCAGGTCGGGGAAGTTCAGGCTCGCCGCCTTGATCGCCACCTTCAGCTGGCCGGGGCCGGGCTGCGGGGAGGGCAGCTCCTTCCACTGCAGCGCCTCGACGCCGACCGGGTTCTCGCACAGCCATGCCTTCATGTCTCGTCTCCTCTTTCTGATGGATCCGCCAATCGTCGCGGGGTGGTCCAGGGGTCGCCGGGCGCATGATAGGCAGCACGGGTGGACCCTCGCGTCACCGGGGTGACGGCCTGCCTACAATGCCGTCCATGCGCATCCTCATCGCCAACGACGACGGCTATCTGGCCCCCGGTCTTGCCGCCCTGGTCCGTGCCTGCGAAGGGCTCGGCACGGTGGAAGTCATCGCCCCGGAGCAGAACGCCAGCGGCACGTCCAACTCGCTCACGCTGCACCGGCCGCTGTCGGTGTACACGTCCTCCAACGGTTATCGCTACGTCAACGGCACGCCGTCCGACTGCGTCCACCTGGCCCTGACCGGGCTGCTGGACTACAAGCCCGACCTGGTGCTGTCCGGCATCAACAACGGCGCGAACATGGGCGACGACACGCTCTATTCGGGCACCGTCGCCGCCGCGACCGAGGGCTACCTCTTCGGCGTGCCGTCGATCGCCTTCTCGCAGGTCGAGAAGGGCTGGGGCGACCTCGATGCCGCCGCCGCCGTCGCGCGCGCGCTGGTCCAGGACGTCATCGCCGGCGGACTGGGTCAGCCCTTCCTGCTCAGCGTCAACATCCCGAACCGTGCCGACGCCGCTTCGCTGCCGCGCCGCATCACGCGCCTGGGACGCCGCCACGCCAGCGAGGCCACGATCCAGCAACGCAGCCCGCGCGGCGAGATGATCTACTGGATCGGCCCGGCCGGCGCCGAGCGCGAAGCGGGCGAGGGCACCGATTTCCACGCGACCGCCAACGGCGCCGTGTCGGTCACGCCGCTGCAGGTCGACCTCACCGAGCACGCGACGCTGGGCCACTGGCGCCAGCAACTGCAGACCGACGGCCGTCCATGACCTCGCTGCCGCCCCGGCCCAAGCGCTTTCCGCTGTCGCTGGACAAGCTCGGAGCGACCCGCCCGGGCGCGCCCGGCGCGGCCGCGGCCGCCGAGGCACGCGAGCCGCTCAAGCCGCAGGGCCATTGGCAGCAGGCCGCCGCCATCAAGGCCCGGCAGACGACGCCGATCGGGCTGGGCCTCGATTCGGCCGGGGTGCGCCAGCGCATGGTCGAGCGGCTGCGCCGCGAAGGCCTGTCCGACGAGCGCGTGCTGCAGGCGCTGGCCACGGTGCATCGCCATCACTTCGTCGACTCCGCGCTCGCCACCCAGGCCTACGAGGACACCAGCCTGCCGATCGGCCACGGGCAGACGATCTCCAAGCCGTCCGTCGTCGGGCGGATGATGGCGCTGATGCTCGATGCGCCCGGGGCGCGGCAACGCGGCCATCTGGGCAAGGTGCTCGAGATCGGCACCGGCTGCGGCTACCAGGCGGCGCTGCTGATGCAGTTGTCGAAACAGGTCGTGTCGGTCGAGCGGCTGCGGCCCCTGCACGACAAGGCGCGCGCCAACCTCGTGGGGCATCACCAGATCCGGCTCGTCTACGGCGACGGCATGCTCGGCCATCGGCCGTCGGCCCCGTACGACAGCATCATCTCCGCCGCCGGCGGCGACGACATCCCGCAAGCCTGGCTGGACCAGCTCGCGCCCGGCGGCCGACTGGTGGCGCCGATGACCGCGCCCAGCGGCCGGGGGCAAGTCCTGGTCCTGATCGATCATGTCCGCGACGCCGCGGGCTCGCGTTTCCTGCGCAGCCTGCATGAGGCCGTCCTGTTCGTACCCCTAAAATCAGGCGTCCTGTAGCGCGCCAGCCCGACTGTGGCTTCCGCGCTTCGGCTTTCCAAATGACAACTTCGCGCATGCAACAACTCTTCCGTTCCCCGCTGCTTTGGGTCTCCGTGGCGGTGCTCGCGCTCACGGGCTGCCAGAACACCCCGCACCGCGCGCCGGTGGAGGACCGTCCTGTCGGCAAGGCGACTGCGCCGGCCATTCCTGGCACGGCGGTCACGCCCGCCCCGGAATCGAAACCGCTGCCGGGCGCCGAGAACGCCGGCAAGCCCGGTTACTACACCGTCAAGCCCGGCGACACGCTGATCCGTATCGCGATGGACAACGGCCAGGGCTGGCGCGACGTGGCGAGATGGAACGGCATGGACAACCCCAACCTGGTCGAGGTGGGTCAGGTCTTGCGCGTGATTCCGCCGGGCCTCGACCCGAACGCGGCCACGACCCGGCCGCTGACGACTTCCAAGGTGGAGACGCGTCCGCTGGATGGCAAGTCCCCGGCTCCGGCGACGACGACCGCCGCGGCCGCGTCTTCCTCCTCGCCCGCCAGCGGCGCCGCGACGCCCGCCGCGCCGGCCGTCACCAAGGACGACGACGACATCAGCTGGGGCTGGCCCGCGTCCGGCGCGGTGGCCGCGGGCTTCGACGAGGTCCGCAACAAGGGCATGGCCTTCTCCGGCAAGGCCGGGGATCCGGTCTTCGCCGCCGCCGATGGCCGCGTGATGTATGCGGGCGCGGGGTTGCGCGGATACGGCAACATGATCATCATCAAGCACAGCACGAACTATCTGACGGCTTACGCGCATAACCAGACCCTGCTGGTGAAGGAGGACCAGGTGGTGCGCAAGGGCCAGAAGATCGCAGAGATGGGTTCCAGCGACGCGGATTCGGTGAAGCTGCACTTCGAAGTGCGCAAGCAAGGCAAGCCGATCGATCCGTCCAAGTTGTTGCCCGCGCGCTGAGGCGCTCGAGGAGGCGCCGCAACATGACCTTGCATCGCGCCTCTTCGACTGACGGACTTCTGCCCGACGGCCTGGATCGACCCGTTCATCCCGGCCGCTTCAAGCTGCCGCCCGAGCTGGCGGTGGACGGTCACGATGTCGCGCAGGCTGCCGGCAATGATGCCGGTCATGACGACGGCCTCGACCCTCACGACGGCGACGAACGCGAACACGCCGCGCGCGACGACGCTGACGCGCCCGGTGCGGCGGAAGTCGCGACCGATGACGACGACGAGGTCCGCGTCCTGCGCAGTGTCGAATCCGAGGACGGCAAGGGCAAGTCCAAGTCCGGCAAGGGCGATCTCGGACCCGCCGACGGCGACGCCACCAACGCCCTGCAGGCCTACCTGCGCGACATCCGCCGCACGCCGCTGCTGACGCCGCAGGAGGAGTACGACACCGCCGTGAAGGCGCGCGCCGGCGACTTCGAGGCGCGGCAGGCGATGATCGAGCACAACCTGCGACTGGTCGTCAGCATCGCCAAGAACTACCTGGGCCGCGGCCTGCCGATGAGCGATCTCATCGAGGAGGGCAACCTCGGCCTGATGCACGCGATCGGCAAGTTCGAGCCCGAACGCGGCTTCCGTTTCTCGACCTACGCCAGCTGGTGGATCCGCCAGGCGGTGGAGCGCGCGCTGATGCATCAGGCGCGGCTGGTGAGGCTGCCGGTGCACATCGTGCGCGAGCTCAACCAGGTGCTGAAGGCGCGTCGCGCGCTGGAGGCGGTCGCGGCGCAGCGCGGCGGCGAAGGCGGCGTGCGCGCCGAGGACGTCGCCCAGGCGCTCGGGCGGCCGGTCGACGAGATCGCCGAGCTGCTGGCCTATGCGGAGCTGCCGAGCTCGCTCGATTCTCCGGTCGACCGCAACGGCGAGGGCGGCGAATCGATGCTGGACCTGGTCGCGGACGAGCAGGCCGTCGATCCGGCGGGACATCGGCTGAGCCATGAACTCGAGGACCTGCTCAAGAGCGGTCTGGCCTCGCTCAGCGACCGCGAGCGCGAAGTGCTCGCCGGTCGTTACGGCCTCGCGGACCGCGAGCCCGAGACGCTGGACATCCTGGCCGTGCGGCTCAGCCTGACGCGTGAGCGCATCCGGCAGATCCAGATCGAGGCGCTGGCCAAGCTCAAGCGCAACATGATGCGGCAGGGCATCAGCCGCGATTCGATCTTCTGAGCGCGGACAGGCGCCCCCCGACGGCGCTGGGATAATGCGCCCCCATGACTGATGTATCGGAATGGCTGAAGGTCGACTCGCTGGACCTTGAAGCGCAGGGCGTCGCCCACAACAGCGAAGGCAAGGTGGTGTTCATCGAGGGCGCCTTGCCTGGCGAGGAAGTCCAGGTCACCGTCGGCCGCAAGAAGAACAAGTGGGAGCAGGCCGCGATGGTCGCGATGCGCCGCGAGAGCTCGCAGCGCGTGCGTCCCGTCTGCCCGCATTTCGGCCTGCATCCCGGCGCCTGCGGCGGCTGCAAGATGCAGCACCTGCATCCGGGCGCCCAGGTCGCCGTCAAGCAACGCGTGCTGGAGGACAACCTCTGGCACCTCGGCAAGGTCAAGGCCGAGGCGCTGCTCCGTCCGATCGAGGGCCCGGCCACCGGCTACCGCTATCGCGCGCGCCTGTCGGTGCGCTACGTGCCGAAGAAGGGCCACGTGCTGGTCGGCTTCCATGAGCGCAAGAGCCGCTACATCGCCGACATGCAGGTCTGCAAGGTCTTGCCCGAGAAGATCAGCGCGATGCTGATGCCGCTGCGCGAGCTGGTCGGCGCGATGGACGCGCGCGACCGGCTGCCGCAGATCGAGCTCGCCATCGGCGATACCGACGGCACGCAGGTCATCGCGCTGGTGCTGCGCCACCTGGAGCCGCTGAGCCCGGGCGATGTCGCGAAGCTGCGCGCGTTCGCGGCCGAGCACGGCGTGCAATGGTGGCTGCAGCCCAAGGGGCCGGACACGGTGCACCTGCTCGACGCGGGCGGACCCGAGCTGGCCTACACGCTGCCGGAGTTCGGCGTGCTGATGCCCTTCAAGCCGACCGACTTCACGCAGGTCAACCACCACATCAACACGGTGCTGGTCGGCCGCGCGCTGCGTCTGCTGGGCGTGCAGTCGGGCGAGCGCGTCATCGACTGGTTCTGCGGCCTGGGCAACTTCACGCTGCCGCTGGCCACGCAGGCGCGCGAGGTGCTGGGCATCGAAGGCAGCGAGGCGCTGGTGCAGCGCTCGCGCGAGAACGCGGCGCGCAACGGCCTCGATCACAAGGCGAGTTTCGTCGCCCGCAACCTGTTCGAGATGACGCCGCAGCTGCTGGCCGCCGACGGCGTGTCCGACCGCTGGCTGATCGATCCGCCGCGCGAAGGCGCGTTCGCGCTCGTGAAGGCGCTGGCGGATCTGGTCAAGGATCCGTCGCTGGCGCCGGGCTGGACGCCGCCGGAGCGCATCGTCTACGTGTCCTGCGCCCCGTCGACGCTCGCGCGCGACGCGGGCCTGCTGGTCCACGTGGCCGGCTACCGCTGCACGAAGGCGGGCGCGGTCAACATGTTCCCGCACACGGCGCACGTCGAATCGATCGCGGTCTTCGAGCGCGATCCCGACGCGCAGGCGCGCATCGCGCGCGGCGAGGTGGCGGCCGTCGTCATGGCGGATGTCATGGCCGGCGCCGATGCGCAGACGCTGGCCGATGCGGGCGCGGACGCATCGTCATCTCCGAGCGCTGAGTTGACTGCTTAATGAGGTCGCAATGTCGGAGACGGGGCGCATGACCAGCCGCGAGGGCAGGGGCCGCTCGTAGAATCGACGGCTTCGGTTTCTCCCGCCTCGGCAGGTTCCCAGATGTCCGGCAGCACTTTCGGCAGCTTGTTTCGCGTCACCAACTTCGGCGAGAGCCACGGTCCGGCCATCGGCTGCGTGATCGATGGCTGTCCGCCGGGACTGGCGCTGTCGGTGGCGGACATCCAGCCCGAGCTGGACCGTCGCCGTCCGGGCACCTCGCGCCACGTGACGCAGCGCCAGGAGCCCGACCAGGTCGAGATCCTGTCCGGCGTCTACGAGGGCCTGACCACCGGCACGCCGATCTGCCTGCTGATCCGCAACGTGGACCAGCGCAGCAAGGACTACGGCAACATCCTCGACACCTTCCGCCCGGGCCACGCCGACTACACCTACTGGCGCAAGTACGGCTTGCGCGATCCGCGCGGCGGCGGGCGGTCGTCGGCGCGGCTGACGGCGCCGATGGTGGCGGCCGGCGCGGTCGCCCGCAAATGGCTGCAGCAGGAGCTCGGCATCGGTTTCCGCGGCTGCATGACGGCGCTCGGCGAGATCGACCTGGCCTTCGAGGGCTGGGAACACGTCGGCCAGAACCCGTTCTTCGCCGCCAATGTCTCGCAGATCCAGGCGCTCGAGGACTACATGGACGCGCTGCGCAAGGACGGCGACTCGGTCGGCGCGCGGCTGATGGTCGAGGCGACCGGCATGCCGGCCGGTCTGGGCCAGCCGCTGTTCGACAAGCTCGACGCCGACATCGCCTACGCGATGATGGGCATCAACGCGGTCAAGGGCGTCGAGATCGGCGCCGGCTTCGAGAGCGTGCGCCAGCGCGGCAGCCAGCATGGCGACGAGCTGACGCCCGCGGGCTTCGCCAGCAACAACGCCGGCGGCGTGCTGGGCGGGATCTCGAGCGGCCAGGACCTGCGCGTGTCGATCGCGATCAAGCCGACCAGCTCGATCCGCAAGCCCAAGGCCTCGATCGACCGCGCCGGCGAGCCGACGACGGTCGAGACCTTCGGCCGCCACGATCCCTGCGTGGGCATCCGCGCGACACCGATCGCCGAGGCGATGCTGGCGCTGGTCGTCATCGACCATGTGCTGATGGACCGCGCGCAGTGCGCGGACGTCGAGCTCCCCACTCCCGCCATCGCCGGTCAACGTCCGACCGCTGAATGAGCGGCGGAAGAGCGGCGGAAGAGCGGCGGAAGAGCGGCGGAAGAGCGCTGGATGTCCGGTGACTCCCGGCGATGAATCAGCGGCGAATGACCGGTGACTGACAGCCGCCGCGTGCTGCGCGCGAGCGCGCTGCTCGGCTGCGCCTACTACGGCAGCATCGGGTTGTTCAATCCGTTCGCGCCGCTCTGGTACAAGTCCCTCGGCCTGCCGGTCGTCGCGATCGGGCTGCTGGTGTCCATGCAGAGCTGGACGCGGCTGTTCGCGCCTTATCTCTGGGGCCTGGTGGCCGATCGCAGCGGACGGCGCGTTGAACTGATCCGCGCTGCGGCGCTCGCCTGCTGGGTCAGTTCGCTCGGCTTGTTGCTGACCTCCTGGTCTTCGGACGTGCCGCCGGTCATCGGGCTGACGCTGGTCGTCTTCCTGATGTACTTCTTCAACGCCTGCGTGACGCCGCTCAACGAGGCCTTGATCGCGCATGAACTCGCCGCCAGCGGCGGCATGGATCCCAAGCGATACGGCCGCGTGCGCCTCTGGGGCTCGGTCGGTTTCCTGGTGACCGTCGTCGGTGGGGGCTGGTGGTTCGACTGGGCGGGGATGTCGGTGTTCCCGTGGACCATCGTCGTCGGACTCTCGGCCCTGGTCATCGCCGCCTGGCGCCTGCCCAAGCGCGCGGCCATCCAGCACGACGCGGCCGAGCCGGTCTCCATCGCCGATACGCTGCGCCGGCCCGAAGTCGGTTGGTTCTTCCTCGGCATGTTCTTCACCGTGCTCGCGCACACGGCGATCTACGCGTTCTACAGCCTCTACCTGGACCGGCTCGGATACGGCAAGGGGCAGGTGGGGGCGCTGTGGGCGGTGTCGGTCGCGGCGGAGATCTGCTGGTTCGCGTTCCAGGGCCGCTGGGTGCGGCATCACCATCTGCACCACTGGCTGGTGGCCGCCGCGCTACTGGCGGCGCTGCGCCTGGCCGGCACGGCGTGGCTGGGCGCGAGCCTCGCCGCCATGGTGCTGCTGCAGTGCTGCCATGCCGTCACCTTCGCGGCGCAGCACACCGCCTGCATCGGCCTGATCGGACGCTACTTCCCGGGTCGTCTGCAGGGCCGCGGGCAGGCGCTCTACGCGGTGCTCGGCTACGGCGTCTCGGGCGTGCTCGGCAGCCTGGGCGGTGCGTGGCTGGCTGAAAGTCATGGGTACGCCGCCTGCTTCTGGGCCGCCTCGCTCTTCGCGCTCGTCGGCGCGTGGAGCCATTGGCGCTGCGCCCGGCGCGATCCGCTGCACGCGGTCTGACGCTATCGCCACGGCGACGCTGAGAGAGGAAAACTCAGCGGTTTCCAAGAGCGCGTCATCGCGCATCGATGTCATTCCATCGGGCCGACCCGCCATCCGTCCTCGGCCGCGCCAATTTCAGTCCCGGAGAAAAGCAGGCCATGACGCGCAATCTGCAATTCGTCGCGTCCGGCCATCGCATCAATTTGGGGATTCCTACACTCCGCCGCATTCAAGGATCATCAATTGGGTGATCCCGTGTCGACGGATGGGGGAGATCATGCGCAAGCAATGGTGGTTGGGTGGTGTGGCGGTGGCGGTCCTGGCGGGCGGCGCCGGTGTGTACGCCACGAGCGGGGGCAGCGCTCCCGCCGCGAAGAAGGACGAGGCCAAACCCGCCCTGGAGTTCCAGGCCGGCGAGATCGTCAAGCCGTCGATGGCCCCGATGCCCGGTGTCATCGAGTTCTCCGGCCCGCTGGTCGCGCCGAACACGGTGATCGTCCGCGCCAAGGCCTCGGGCAGCCTGGACCGCCTCGCGGTCGCCGAAGGCAGCCGCGTGAGCGCCGGCCAGTCGCTGGGCCAGCTGGACCTGGAGGAGCTGCGCCACAAGGTCGCCGAGCGCAACGCCAGCGTCGAGGCGATGCAGGCCATGTACGAGCAGTCCGAGCGCCAGTACAAGGCCAACCAGGGCCTGGCGGCGCAGAACTTCATCGCGCCGACGGCGCTGGACAACTCCCGCGCCCAGCTCGAATCGGCGAAGGGCCAGATGCTGTCCGCCAAGGCGCAGCTCGGCACGAGCGAGGTGCTGCTGCGCCAGGCCGCGCTGGTCTCGCCGATCAACGGCATCGTCGCCAAGCGGCACACGCTGCCCGGCGAGAAGGTCGCCGCCGAGCAGCCGGTGCTGACCATCGTCGACCTGTCCAAGCTGGAACTTGCCGGCCTGGTCGGCATGCACGAGGTCAGCAAGCTGTCGCCCGGCATGACGGTGCAGCTGAGGATCGAAGGATTCGACGACCCGGTGACGGCCCGCATCGCGCGCATCTCGCCGGCGGCCGAGCCCGGCACGCGGTCGATCGGGGTGACGCTGTCGCTGGACAACCCCGGCGAGCGTTTCCGCGCCGGCCAGTACGCGGTCGCCCGCGTGGAACTGGCCGACGACAAGCCGCGCCTGACGGTGCCGGTGACGGCGATCGGCGCGGTGTCCGGCCAGGAGCATGTCTGGCTGATCGAGAAGGGCACGCTGGTGCGCCGCATCGTGACGACCGGCCGCCGCGATCCGCGTGAGGGCCGCGTCGAGATCCTCGCCGGCGTGACGCCGCAGTCGCAGGTGCTGGGCGCGCGCTTCGACAACCTCAAGGAAGGCGAGCGCGCCGAGATCCGCGTGCCGAAATCGGGTGTCGCCAGCGTAGCCAGCGCCGCCGCGAGCGGCAGCGCCGCTCAGTAAGCACAACAACAAGAACAACTTCTGCCGAGGAGCTTCCCATGTGGATGACCCGCGTCTCGATCCGCAACCCCGTCTTCGCCACCATGGTCATGGTCGCGCTGTGCGTGCTGGGGCTGGTCGCCTATTCCAAGCTGGGCGTCGAGCAGTCGCCCGACATCACCTTCCCCGGCGCGCAGATCGACATCCAGTACCCCGGCGCCTCGCCCGAGGCCGTCGAGCGCGAAGTGGCCAAGCCGCTCGAGGAGGCGCTCAACACCATCGCCGGCGTGGAGCGCGTGCAGTCGCGCAGCTTCGAGGGCCGCGTGCAGACCTCGGTCGAGTTCTCGCTGAACGCCGACATGAACCGCGGCATGCAGGAGATCCGCGACCGCGTCGCGATCGCGCAGGCGCAGTTCCCGCGTGACGTGAAGCCGCCGATGGTGCAGCGCTTCCAGGGCGAGAACGCGCAGCCGATCATCGTGGCCGCGCTGATGAGCTCGAACCGCACGCTGCGCGAGCTCTCGATGCTGGCCGACCTGACCGTCTCCAAGCGCCTGGGCCGCGTCGAGGGCGTGGCCAAGGTGGACGTCGGCGGCATGGCCGTGCGCGAGGTCCGCATCGACCTCGACCCGACGCGCCTGCGCGCCTACAACATCACCCCGGCGGAGATCTCCACCGCGCTGAACGCGGCCAACACCGACGCGCCGGTGGGCCTGATCTCCAACCGCTACGACGACGCGATGCTGCGCGTCGAGGGCAAGGTGAAGGATCCCAAGCAGTTCGTGAACGTCGTCGTCGCGCGCCGCGGCGACCTGGCGCTGACGCTCGGCGACCTGGGCACGCTCAGCGAGCGCGAGCGCGAGCTCGATTCCATCGCCCGCATCAACGGCCAGCCGGCCGTGACCTTCAACATCTTCAAGCAGCAGGACGCCAACATCGTCCAGACCGGCGAGGCGGTGAAGGTCGCCGTCGAGGAACTGCGCAAAACGCTCCCCAAGGACATGGAGCTGCGCCTGGTCTACGTCAACAGCGACTTCGTGAAGCACTCGCTCGACGGCCTGCGCCACACCCTGATCGAGGGCGCGCTGCTGACCATCGCCATCGTGTTCCTGTTCCTGCACAGCTGGCGCTCGACCATCATCACCGGGCTGACGCTGCCGATCTCGGTGATCTCCAGCTTCATCGCGATCTACGCCTTCGGCTTCACGCTGAACTTCATGACGATGATGGCGCTGAGCCTGTGCATCGGGCTGCTGATCGACGATGCGATCGTCGTGCGCGAGAACATCGTGCGCCACGTCGGCATGGGCAAGGACCACCACAGCGCGGCCGAGGACGGCACCAACGAGATCGGCCTGGCCGTGATGGCCACGACCTTCGCGATCTGCGCGGTGTTCGTGCCGGTCGCCTTCATGGGCGGCATCGTCGGCAAGTTCTTCTATCCGTTCGGCATCACCGTCGCCGTCGCGGTGCTGGTGTCGCTGTTCGTGAGCTTCACGCTGGATCCGATGCTGTCGTCGGTGTGGCCCGATCCGCCCAGCACCTACGTCAAGAAAGTGCCCGTCATCGGCCACCTGATCCGCGCCACCGATGCCGGCATGGACGTGCTGCACACGGTCTACGAGAAGACGCTGCGCTGGGTGTTCTCGCCGCGCCGCTTCCGGTTCCCGCTGCCGGCCTTCGGCAGGCCCTTCGGCCCCGACGGCGTCCGCCTGAAGTCGGCGCCGCGCCGACTGCGCATGGCGACGATCACGCCGCGCGGCATCGTCGCGTGGTCGGGTGTCGGCAGCTTCGTGCTGGCGATCCTGCTGGTGCCCGCGGTGGGCAGCGAGTTCCAGCCGCAGATCGACCAGGGCTTCACCCATCTGACGCTGCGCATGCCGGTGGCGACCAGCCTGGAGCGCGGCGAGGCCAAGGTCCGGCAGGTCGAGGAGATCCTCGCGACCTTCCCGGAGATCAAGACCGTCGCGACCGTCGTCGGCAGCAGCGGCGAAGGCCTGGCGACCGGCCGCAACCAGGCCAACCTGGACATCGCGCTGGTCGATCGCAAGCAACGCAAGCGCACGCAGACGCAGGTCGAGGACGCGATCCGCGCCGAGATTGCGCGCATCCCCGGCGTCGAGGTCAGCGTGGGCTTCAACCGGCCGGTGTGGGTCACGATCCTGGGCTCTGATCCGGAGGTGCTGACGCAGGTGGCCAAGGACTTCGCGGAGAAGGTCAAGAAGATCAAGGGCGCCGTCGACGTCGACACCACCGTCAAGCCCGGCCTGCCGGCCTTTGCGGTCAAGCTGCGCGACAACGCGGTGCGCGAGTTGGGGCTGAACGCGGTGCAGGTGGCCTCGTCGCTGCGCGCTTATGTCAACGGCGACATCGCCACCTACTGGACCACGCCCGACGGCAACCAGGTCGAGGTGCTGCTGCGCCTGCCCAAGGCGCAGCGCCAGAGCATCGAGCAGATGCGCAACCTGCCGGTGGCCTTCGCCAAGGACGGTTCGCCGATCTCGCTGGAGCAGGTCGCGACGATCGAGCCGGTGTTCAACCCCGAGGTGATCCGCCGCCAGAACCTGCAGCGCCGCGAGGCGGTCTACGCCGGCGTGCAGGGACGCCCGGGCGGCGACGTCAACGCCGACGTGCAGAAGCTGATCAAGGAGACGCAACTGCCCCCGGGCATCAGCTTCATGGTCGACGGCGACGGCAAGCAGCAGGCCGAAGCCTTCAACGGCCTGCTGATCGCGATGGGCCTGGCGCTGATCTTCATCTACATCGTGCTGGCCAGCCAGTTCGGCAGCTTCGTGCAGCCGATCGCGATCATGGCCTCGTTGCCGCTGGCCTTGATCGGCGTCATGGTGGCGTTGCTGCTCTGGAAGACGACGCTCAACATCTTCTCGATGATCGGCCTGGTGATGCTGATGGGCCTGGTGACGAAGAACGCGATCCTGCTGGTCGACTTCGCCAACCACCTGCGCAAGGACCAGAGCCTGTCGGTGCCCGAGGCGCTGCTGCAGGCGGGCCTGATCCGGATGCGGCCGATCATCATGACGACGGCGGCGATGGTGTTCGGCATGCTGCCGATGGCGATCGCGCTCAACGAGGGCGGCGAGATCCAGGCCCCGATGGGCCGCGCGATCATCGGTGGCGTGATCACGTCGACCCTCCTGACGCTGGTGGTGGTGCCGGTGATCTATTCGTACCTGGTGCGGGGCCGCAAGGTGTTCTCGGCGGTGGATGCCGATGCGACGCCCGACACGTCCGGCCCGGATCAGGCGGTCGTGATGCCTGTCACGCCGGCGCCTGGAATCGCGGATTGAGACTGCACCAATGAGTTGGTCGACATCGCCGGATGACTCATTGAGGCTGTGGTGTCTCTCAAGGCGGGCGGGCAGATTAGCGGCATCGTGTTCAACGCGCTCTGCCGCCGCCTCCCGTGTCCACGTCGCCGCCCAACCCGCCGATCGCGCTGCTGCGCCGCTCCTCGTCGACACGTGAGTTCCGCGCGGCGTTCGCGCCGTGCGTTTCCGCGCCGCGCGCCGCCACCCCGGCGGCCAACGACGCTGATTTCAAGGCCGGAGAACAGGATCACGCCGTCCTGCGCCTGCGCGACCTCCACATCGTGCCCACGCCGCTGTTCTTCGCGATGCTCGCCTGCGCCATGCCGCTGCTGATGCTGGGGTTGACGGCGCACTCGCTCGAGTCGGCGACGGTCGGCGCGCTGCTGCTGGGTACCGCGCTGGGATGCCTGTGGCACGGCGTGCAGACGCTCAGGGGCCTCGAACTGCGCTGCGGCTCGCCGCTGCCTTGTTTTGCGGGGGACGAGGTGATGCTCGATCTCGACGTGATCAATCCCTCCGGCCGCTCGCGGTGGGACATCGTCGTATCGCTCGTCAGGACCGCGACGCCGTCGGCGAGCTGCTGGATCGATGTGTCATCGCGCGCGCGCCGGCAGGTGCTGATGCCGCTGGTGGCAGACGGTCAGGGCCGGCAGGCGTTGCCGCTGATCCGGTTCGAGACCCGGCATCCGTTCGGCCTCGTCCGCGTCAGCGCGTTCTGGGCACCTCGCAGGCATCTGCTGGTGAGCGAGCGGCCGGCGCTGTCACCCGTCTGACAAGGCGCTCAGCAGCTCTCTCGCAGGACCAGTTGGAAGCCCAGGTCCATGCAGACCTCGGGCACCGCCTCGTTGCGCATCAGTGCCACGAGCATCCGTGCCGCCTCCAGGCCGATCTCCCGTCTCTGGCGTCCTCACGGTGCTCAGCGGCGGCAGCATCTGGTCGCCGCCGGTCAGGTCGTTGAACCCGACGACGGCCACGCGCTCCGGCACTTTCACGCCCTGGCGCAACGCCTGCAGGAGCGCGCCTTGAGCCAGGTCGTCGTTGTTGAAGAAGATCGCGTCGACGTCGGGGGCTTCGCGCAGCACGCGTTCGAACATCGTCGCGCCCAGCGCCAGCGATGAGGGCGCGGCATCCATGAACTCCAGCGCCGGATCGTGCGCCGCGCCGAGTGCCGCGCGATACCCTTCGGCGCGTTGCAAGGTGCGCGGATCCAGCTGCGCCGCAGCGAAGGCGATCCGGCGGTAGCCGCGCCGGACCAGTTCAGCCGTCATCGCATGGCCGGCGGCCTGCTGGGAGAAACCGACCGAATGCAGGCCCGTTTCCCCGCGGTTCTCCATCACATGGACGAAGGGCACGCCGCTGCCCTGGAGCAAGGCACGGGAGGCGTCGGTGCGGTCGAAGCCGGTGACCAGCAGCCCGGCGGGCCGGTTCATGAGGTAGGTGCGCAGCAGCGCTTCCTCTTCCTCCGGGTGGTAGTGCGTGACGCCGATGAGGCTCTGGTAGCCGGCGGCCAGCAGCGTGCGCTGGGCCGCGTCGAGCAGGTCCACGAACAGCGCGTTCGACAGCAACGGGATCAGCACAACAACCTGGTTGCTGCGCGACGAGGCCAGCGCGCGCGCGGCCGGATCCGGCACATAGCCGAGTTGCGCGACGGCGGCGGTGACGCGCTCGACCAGCTCGGCGGCCACGCTGCGCTCGCCGCGCAGCGCGCGCGACGCGGTGATCGGGCTGACGCCGGCGGCAAGCGCGACGTCTTGCAGCGTGGTGCGACCGGTGGCGCGCCGGCGCTTGGAGGAGGGCAGGGAACTCATTGGTCGGGAGGATAGCGCTGTCCTCCCGCGGTGGATGCCGGGGCAGACCCCGTGGTGCGTTGCGTTCCCGTATGGCCGCAGGATCCGGGTTTTTCCTAGGCTGCGCATGCAGGAACTCAGAAAAATCCGAAGCGATACTCCCGCGAAACCAATTCGACATGAACCGCGAGCCCGCCCGGGCCAGCAACGCGGTCGGGAGGATCACTTTGAACGCCATTCTTCGGCCCGCCGCAGGCGGGATGGGGCGCGCGCCGCGCGGCCGCACGATTGCCCGTTTGACGCGTCCCGCCCCTTGGGTGCTGGCAATGCTCACGGCGCTGACGGCGTTGTTGCCGAGTGCGGTATCCGCGCTCGAGGTCGGCGACAACGGCATGCCCACCTACTCGCAGCCGATCGCGATGCCTCCGGGCGTCGCGGGGCTGGCGCCGCAGCTGGGATTGATGTTCAGCAGCGGCGGTAACGGCGCACCCGGGCAGGCTGGGCGATCCAGGGCCTGTCGGCGATCAGTCGCTGCCCGGGCACCAAGGCGCTCGACGGCAAGCTGGTGCCGGTGACCTTCGGCGTCGACGACCGGCTCTGCCTGGATGGCCAGCGTCTGATCCGCGTCGATCCGGCCACGGGGCTGGCGTTGTCCACGCAGGGCGGGGATGCCACGGGGCTGCCGTCGGGCTTCCGCGAGTACCGCACCGAAAAGGACAGCTTCGCCCGCATCCGCGCCTATGGTCAGGCGACGTCGGGCGACGCCACCAGCGGGCCGGGCTACTTCAGGGTGTGGACCAAGGCAGGACAGATCTTCGACTACGGCGCGACTCCTGGTGGGGCCGGTTCGTCGGCCCTGGTGCTGGCGCAAGGGCGGTCGACGGCGATGGTCTGGGCGGTCAGCCGGCTGTCCGACGTGTCGGGCAACTTCATCGACTACAAGTACGAGCAGGGCTCGCCCGTCTGGGGCTCCTCCAACCCGTCCAACCTGCCGGGCAACGGCCGGACGTGGAAAATCCGCGAGATCCAGTACGGCCTCAACAAGGTGGTCTTCGAGTACGAGACGCGTCCGGCGACCAAGTTCCCGCTCGATGCGTCGGAGAGCTACCACCGCGGCGTGAAGAACGTGGATGTCGACCTGCTGAAGACGATCACGACCTACGTGAATGCGCCATCTCCGACGATCGGCGAAGTCAGCGGCGCGACACCCGTGCGCACGCTGAAGTTGACTCAAGAGGCCGGACCGACGACCGGGCGTTCGCGGCTGATGAAGATCGTCGAATGCGCGGGCGGGCCGAGCAGCACGCGGTGCCTGCCAGGGACTGACTTCACCTACACGGACGGGTATGACATCGCGCGGGTCGAGATCGCGCCTTTCAATCTGAAGCGCGAGCGGCTGGCGTCGGTCAACGGGCAGTATGGCGTGCTGGTCGGGGACTTCAACGTGGACGGGAAATCCGACCTGCTGCGCTGGTCGCAGACGACGTCGGAGAACAAGCTCTGGCTCAGCCAGGGCGACGGGAGCTTCCAGGCCGGGACCTTGGCCATCGGCGGCACTGCGCGCCCGCTGCAGACGCCGGATGGCTGCACGGTGTCCCTGGTGGCCGACGTCAATGGCGACGGCATTGCGGACATCGTCCGGATCGACCACACGACCAATGCGGCAGGCGCGGCGTGCGCCCGGGCTTCTGGTGCCGAATTCCTGATCAACGACGGCAACGGTAACTTCACGCCGCGCGCGTTGACCTTGCCGAGCGGTGTGGCGATTCCGTTCGCCCGACTGAAGTCGAAGATCACGACGCAGACCTTCTGCGGCCAGGTGGCCTCGCTGAGTCCCAAGGCGGGCGAGGGCACCTGGTACGACGGCGGATTGCTCGCGTTGGTCGGGGGTGGGGGCATCTGCGAGGACAGCCCGCGCACCGGGCAAGGCTGGACGCCGGGAGCGACGTACTACTTTATCGACCTCGACGGCGACGGTCGGCTGGACATCGTCACCACGTCGCTGGCCGAGGCTCAGCCGGAAGACCCGTTCGGCGGCGTCACGCCGCCGGAGCAGCGAATCCAATGCAACGGCTGCACGCGCGTTTTCCTTCAACGTGCCGATGGCAGCTTCATCGAAAAGACCGACTCGTCGATCGCCAACCGCTCGATGTACTCGGATCCGGGCCCGACCGGTTCTTCGGACAACGTCCGCGACGTCGATGCGGACGGTCTGGCGGATCTCGCCTTCGTCGGCGCACCGCTGCTCCACGAGAACTGGGGTTCGCTGGGCAATGGCAACTTCGCGAAGACCTCGGACGATCAGGGTTGCACGCGCCCTATGGACTTCAACGGCGACGGCCGCGCGGACTGTCTGTTCCCCGGCAGGACGAGCGGCACCAACATGCTGGCCGCGGGCATGGGCGATGGGACGTATCGCTATGTCTCCGGCTTCTCGGTTCCTGAAGGCTTGAGCACCAACTACTCGGAAGTCGTCAGCCAGAACTTCAACGTCCTCGTGCTCGACCTGAATGGCGACGGCAGGGACGATCTGGTGCGCTGGCACGACAACCCGGCGAACAACCGCGTCTACATGTCCAACGGCGATGGCAAGTTCACCTCGGTCTCACTGGGGCAGACCACGAACGGGCTGCAACTGCAGCACAGCGATGGCAGCTATGAACTGGTTCCAGGCGACTTCCGGGGCACCGGCGTGATCGAGTTGCTGCGCATCTCGAAGAATGCGCCGGACCTGACCGCGAACGACACGGATAACAAGCTGCTCGGCGTGACCGATCCGCGACCCGCTGACCTGCTGCTGACGGTGCGGGGCGGGAACGCCTTGACGACGACGGTGACCTACGTCCCGATGACCGGTAGCGACGGTCGTTACGTCAGTGACCGCGGGAACGCGGCCAAGCGCGCCGTGTGGCCGGTCATCGATGTGGCGCTGCCCGGTTGGGTGGCGGCGACGTTGACGTCGCAGACCACAGTCGCTGGGAAGTCTTCCGTCGTCGAGCATGGGTATGCCGGCATGAAGGCCGAAGTCGCCGGCCGTGGCGGTCTCGGCTTTAGAGAGGTGAGGCGATCCACTCAGGGGCCCGACGGCGGCTGGATCACGACGGTCACCGAGTCCGTACTCGCGAATCCCTACCTGGGAGCGCCGGCAGTGTCGGAGACCCGCACGGGCGCGTGGAACGCGACCGGCTCGGTGCTGAGCCGAAGCGTCAACACCTACTGCCACATGGACACGACCCAGGCCCAACGTGACGCCGCAGTGTCCAGCGGCGTGCATTGCGCGCTGGATCCGACGACGAAGATCAGCCGGCCGTTCCAGCTGCGCAGCACGCAAGTGTCGAATGACTTGAACGGCGCGGCGATGCCGACGATCGACATCCGCAACAGCTACAACGACCGCTTCGACCTGGTGCGCATCGACACGACCACGACGGGCTCGATGACGAGAGGGCTGGCGCAGACCTTCACCAAGACGGTGGTCAACGACTACGACTACCAGGCCGCGAACACCGCATGCAGCTCGGACACGAGCTGCAAGTGGATGCTGAGCCGGCTGTCGCGATCGACGATCACGAACACGGTGCCGAACAGCCTCCCGAACCTGCCGACAGACGCGGGGCCCGCGCCGAACGCCGGTGCGACTTCAGGGGGCGAGACCGGGGAACCTGCCGGTGCCGCCTGCGGTGATGAGCGTCATCCTCAACCTGCTGCTGGAGGACTGAGCCATGACGCATTCGATCAAGACAGCGGTGGCGCGTCGACTGGCGCGTTGGACGATGGCGGTGTTGGGCACAGCGGCGATGGCGCCCACCGTACTGGCGCAGACGCCCGCGGATCCCTACAGCTACAGCCGGACCAGCGCGATCACGTATCGCGCCGATGGTCTGGTCGACACGGAGACGGTCGAGCCCGACAACCCGCAGCTATGCACGAAGACGACGCACGGCTACGACGAGAAGGGCAACCGCACCAGCACGCAGATCGCGAACTGCGCGAATGCGAGCGGCACGGCGGTGTTCACGACGCGCTCGTCGAGCGCGAGCTTCGGTGGCTCGACGGAGATCAACGGCACGGCCGTGGCCGCCGCGGACAAGCTCTTCGCGACGACCTTGATCAATGCGGCGACGCACACGGAGTCGCGCGTCTACGACCCGCGATTCGGCGCGGTCACGCGGACCGTCGGCCCGAACCAGTTGACGACCAACTGGACAGTGGACGACTTCGGACGCAAGACGAAGGAAGTACGCGCGGACGGCACGAGCACGGTGACGTACTACTGCCTGATCGGCACGGGCGTCGACACGAGCAGCAATTCGCCGGAATGCGCGGGGCTGTCGCTGACGGACAAGCCGGACGGCGCCTGGACGCTGGTGCACAGCGAGCCGCGCAACAACGCGAACCAGAAGATGGGCCCGTACTCGCGCGTCTACGGCGACGCGCTGGGTCGTGAGATCCGCTCCGCCGCCGAGAGCTTCGACGGCGCGGGGCAGGGCGCCAATGCGCGCCTGGTGGTCAAGGACACGGTCTACGACGAGTTCGGTGCGAAGGTACTGGAGAGCCAGCCGTACTTCCTCGCGCTGCGAGCGTCGAGGCAGGATCTGGCCGACGTGCGCGGCGCGTCGCGCACGACCTACGACCGGCTGGGCCGTCCGACGGAGGTCCTCGTCCGCAACGACAAGGGTACGACGACCGGCAACTTCGGTGCATTCGGCTCCGGCGCTGCGGCGCAGGTCCGCTTCGAATACAACGGCCTGACGGTCACGACGGTCACCGTCGCGGAAGGCGGGCGCGAGCTGCGCAAGGTCGAAGAGCGCAACGTCAACGGTCAGGCGGTGCGTATCACCGATCCGGCGAGTGCGACGCTCGCGCATCAGCATGACGCCTTCGGCAACCTGATCGAGACGAAGGACGCGCTGCAGAACCGCATCGCGATCGGCTACGACATCGCGGGCCGCAAGGTCTCGATGAACGATCCGGACGCGGGTGCGAGCAGCTATGCGTTCGACGCACTCGGACAGATGGTGTTGCAGCGCAATGCGAATCAGCTGAAGAACGGCACGTCGACGACGATGGCGTACGACGTGCTGGGGCGCATGACCTCGCGGACGATGCCCGAGTACACGAGCACCTGGTACTACGACGTCGATGCGTCGAGCGTGGCCTGCGGCAAGGGCCGGCTCTGCGAGATGCGGACCAGTCACGGCCTGGTCAAGCGCTACAGCTACGACGGCATGGGGCGTCCGATCGGAAGCCGGTCCGATGTGATGGGCGGGCCGTCGATGGCGACGGCGCTGAGTTACGACGCGGCGACCAGCCGCGTGGCGACGCAGACCTATCCGACGGGTCTGCAGGTCGGCTACGGCTACACGGCCGGTGGCTTCCTGAACAAGCTCTCGCTGATCACCGGCGTGCAGGCGGGCGGCACCTCGCTGGCGGCAGGCACGGTGTTGTGGAAGCGAAGGCGAAGACTGCCTGGGGCGGTCTGGAGTCGGAGCAACTGCAGAACGGCTTCGTGGAGAGTCACAAGGTCGATGGTGTGACAGGTCAACTGTTCACACTTCGCGCCGGCACGGGCGGCAACGCGCAGGCAGTCGACCGTACCCACACCTGGGACGTCCAGGGCAACCTGACCCAACGCATCGATGGCGTCGGTGACGCCGTCGCGGGTCCCATCACCGAGACCTTCGTCTACGGCGACGCGCTGAACCGGCTGACCTCGTACACGGTCGCCGCCAACGCGGTGCCCAACGGAAGCCGCACGGTGACGATGACCTACAACGCGCTCGGGATGATGCTGTCCAAGAGCGACGCGGCGGGCTTCGTCTACGGCGCGCAAGGACCGACGTCGGTGCGTCCGCACGCGGTGCAGCAGGTGCTCGGCTCGACCGGCGGCAGCTACGTCTACGACGACGCGGGCAACCTGCTGAGCGCGGGCGGCGCGAAGTACTCTGCCATCCGCTACACCAGCTTCAACCTGCCCGACGGCCAGGATGGTCTGCAGGGCAACGGCACGCGCTATCAGTGGCAGTACGACGAGTCGACGGCTCGTATCCGCGAGACGCGGACGGTCGGCGGCGCGACGCGCACGACCTGGTACCTACACCCGGACAACCAGGGCGGCCTTGGCTTCGAGCGCGAGAGCGGCGGGACGGGCGGCGATTTGAATCGCCACTACATCTCGACCGGTTCGTCGACGCTGGTGCTGATCACGTCAGGCGCGTTGCCGACGTTGGCGTCGGGACAGACCCAGCCGAGCGGATTGGGCAGTGTGTTGGCGGGCAAACTGGAGTACTGGCACAAGGACCACCTGGGCAGCATCGTCGCGACGACGGACCAGACTGGTGCGGTGACGGCGCGCTACGCATACGACCCGTTCGGCAAGCGACGGTACGTCAACGGACGCTACGACGACTTCGGGAACATCGTCGTCGACTGGAATGGCACTGCGGCGGGCGCGACTGATCGCGGTTTTACTGGCCATGAGCACCTGGATGACGTCGGCATCGTGCACATGAACGGTCGGCTGTTTGATCCGAATCTGGGCGTGTTCTTGCAGCCGGATCCGTTCATTCAATCATCGGGAAATCTTCAGGACTATCAGCGCTACGGGTATTGCTCAAGTAATCCGATGACGTGTACAGATCCGACCGGATACTTTAAATTTAGTGACATTTTTACCGGTGGAAAGACGTTAGGGCCGGGGAGCTTTTTCTCGAATTTCTTTCTCACCTCGATGAGTGATCCCTTGCAGTATTGGACGTATCGAACCGTTGCTCGCAATAAGGTTGGCTATCAAATCGGCTCGATCGCAATCGGCGTATTGTCAGCATATTGCAATGGATTGGCTCCGGTCTGCGCCGCCGTTGGCGCAGCAGAGTGGTCTGGTTTTGCAGGAAATTCGATTGACCAGAATATTCGGGCGGGAGCTTTTGCAGGGATATCTGCATATGCCAATACGCTAATCGGCGACACATTTAAAAACTATTACGCCAACGTGGCGGCTCACGCTGCATGGGGTTGCGCAGAGAGCAAGGCGTCGGGTGGAAATTGCGGCAGTGGAGCGTGGTCCGGAGCGTTGTCGACCATCTGGGCACATGAAGGAGCGGAATTCTCCGGCGGATCAAAAGTCGGGGATATGGTGGCCAATACGATGACAAATGCGCTTGTGGGTGGGTCGATCAGCGCCCTGACCGGAGGGAATTTCTGGGTTGGTGCTAGGAGCGCCGCATTCTCGTATCTCTTCAATTATCTGAAACACTCCGCTGGGGCCGAAAATACATCAAGGAACTGAGTGAGCGGTCGGATATTGCTGCCAAGATGTTTGCGGACTTGGCAAGCGACACAACTACTACGTACTATTTTGATGTGGGGCCGTTGCCCGAAAGCGTCGGCGGGGGTCAGGACGAATATTCAGCAGCAGGAGCCATCAATTTGGCGAAGGATGTTGGGGGATAAAGAAGTTCTATCAACTGTCGTGATTGTGTCCGTGGATCCAACGTCGAAAGTCGCATTTGCAGATGTGGCTGGAAAATTCTTCTATCCCGACACTCTTCGGTTAATGGCGCATGAACTTGGGCATGCATATACTTGGTTTAGTACGAGGGGAAATTTTGTTGCCTATCGAACAAATTATGACGATGCCGTTCGTATCGAAAATCAGATTTCCCGTCAGTTGAACCCGAAGGCTCCGCAGCGCGCGTTTAGTGATCACGGTCGAGGACCTTAGGAGATGAGAGTGAAGCGATGGTCCAGGCGGGTTTGTGTTGCGCTTGTTGTAATCGATTTACTCTGGATTCTGGCAATTCTTTTGCCAGCTCTAGTGAGTACTCCAGATGGATCACTTACTGTCGATCGGCAAGTAACGTTTAGCGGGATTACTTTGGCTAATGCATGGAATGTGGCGCATCTTCCGGTGTATTTGTTCTTGGAGCCGATATTCTTTTCATCCACACTCAGTGATCCACATTCGCCATCGATGATCGTCGTCGTTGGCTACTTGTTATGTGGACTTCCTTGGGCGGCCTCCGTGGGATGGGCCGTCGGTGCGCTGTGCGATCGATTCAATTAAGACTTCAGCTTTCGGAAAGCGCTTAGCAAGCAGTCATTCTTGGCGTAATCCCTGATCTGGTGCCCCCATGCACCATCTAAGATAGCGCTATCCCGTCTGCTTCCCTGTGCGACGAGGACCCGACGGCGAACCGGTTGATCCGATCGCCGTCTCTTTTCAGACTTCGGGATAGCGCTATCCAATGACTTCACCGACCGTCACCGCCGCCTCGACCGCCGCCCGCGCCATCGTCGTGATGGGCGTTGCCGGTTGCGGCAAGACCAGCGTCGGGCAGGCGCTCGCTCAATCGCTTGGCTGGACGTTCATCGAAGGCGACGCGCACCACGCACCAGCGTCGATCGCCAAGATGCAAGCCGGTCAGCCGCTCACCGATGAAGACCGCTGGGGCTGGCTGGAACGGCTCGGTCAGATGCTCGCCGAGCAGTCGCCGGTCGTCCTCAGCTGCTCCGCGCTCAAGCGGGCGTATCGCGAGCGTCTGCGTCGTGCATGCCCGGCGCTGCGTTTCGTGTTCATCGACATCGATCGAGCATTGGCGCTCCAGCGCGTCGCCGATCGCGCTGACCGACACTTCTTCTCGACCACGCTGGTCGACAGCCAGTTCGCCACCTTGGAATCGCCCATCGGCGAACCCGGTGTCATCACCGTGCCCGCTGCCCTGACGCTGGCGGAACAGGTCGATCAGGCGCTCGCGCTGCTGATCCCGAACAACAATCAGGAGACCGGACCATGACGACGCCCGCATCGGACGCTCCCGCCACCTCGGTGGCCCCCCGCGCGCCGCTCCCGCCTGCAGACCCTCAGCGAAGCCGCGATGGCGCTGTGTCTGGCCGTGATGGCGCTTGCCGTGTTCGTCAACGTCGTGCTGCGCTACGGCTTCGGCAGCGGCATCAACGCGAGCGAGGAACTCTCGCGCCTGCTCTTCGTCTGGATGGTCTTCATCGGCGCGACCGCCGCCTATCCGCTCGGCGAGCACATGGCCTTCACCAGCCTGTTGCTGCCGCTGCGCAAGAAGCCCGCCGCGTTGCGCTTCATCACCGCCGTGATCCGCATCGCCGTCATCGCCGCGGCCGCCCTGGTGGGATGGGGCGCGTGGCAGCAGGTCGTCGTCGGCCTGGACAGCCGCTCGGTCGTGCTGGGCTATTCCAACGCGCTGTTGCCGTTGCCGGCGCTGCTGTCCTGCGGCGCGATCGCGCTCATGGCCGTGTGGGAGTTGATCCGGAACAAACCGATCGATCTCGACCATGAGTCGGACGTCGAATAAGGGCAGGGTGCATCGATCATGAGCAACGAAGCACTCGCCTTCATCGTCTTCTCCGTCGGCATGCTGCTGCTGATGGGCCTCGGCATCCCGATGGCCTTCGCGCTGGTGCTGACCGGCGCCGGCATGGCCTGGGCGCTCGACTTCTGGGACACCCAGCTGCTGGCGCAGAACCTCGTCGCCGGCATCGACAGCTTCCCGCTGCTGGCCGTCCCGTTCTTCATCCTCGCCGGCGAACTGATGAACGCCGGCGGCATCAGCCGGCGCATCATCGAGATGGCGCAGGCCTGGGTCGGCCACATCCGCGGCGGGCTCGGCTTCGTCGCCATCGGCGCCGCCGTCCTGATGGCCAGCATGAGCGGCTCCGCACTCGCCGACACCGCCGCGCTCGCCACCATCCTGCTGCCGATGATGCAACGCCACGGTTATCCGATGGGGACCTCCGCCGGCCTGATCGCCTCGGGCGGCATCATCGCGCCCATCATCCCGCCGTCCATGCCCTTCGTGATCTACGGCGTGACGACCAACACCTCGATCTCCGCGCTCTTCATCTCCGGCATCGTGCCGGGCCTGGTGATGGGCCTGGGCCTGCTGATCGCATGGAAGCTGCAGCTGCGCAAGATCGATCTGCCGCCGGGCACGCCGATGCCGATGGCCGACCGGCTCAAGGCCACCGCCAAGGCGTTCTTTGCGCTGCTGATGCCGCTGATCATCATCGGCGGCATGAAGACGGGCATCTTCACGCCCACCGAGGCCGCCGTGGTGGCCGCCTTCTACGCCCTGGTCGTCAGCTTCGCGGTGCACCGCGAGATGAGCCTGCGCGACCTGCACGGCGTGCTGGTGCGCGCGGCCAAGACGACGGCGATCGTGATGTTCCTGTGCGCCGGCGCGCAGGTCGCGAGCTACATGATCACGCTGGCGGACCTGCCGGGCGTGCTGACCGGCTGGCTCGGCGGCCTGATCGATTCGCCACGGCTGCTGATGGCGCTGATGATGCTGATCCTCGTCGTCATCGGCACCGCGCTGGACCTGACGCCGACCATCCTGATCTTCGCCCCGGTGATGCTGCCCATCGCCGTCAAGGCCGGCATCGACCCGGTCTACTTCGGCCTGATGTTCGTGCTCAACGGCGCCATCGGCCTGATCACGCCGCCGGTGGGCACGGTGCTCAACGTCGTGGCCGGCGTCGGCCGGCTGTCGATGCACCAGGTCATCAAGGGCGTGAACCCGTTCCTGATCACATATGCGCTGATCCTCGCGATGTTCACCGCGTTCCCCGAACTCGTGACCGCGCCCATCAAGTGGATGCGCTGAGCCCGTCGAGCTTCCCGTCGAGACCCGTTCCCCCAAGGAGACAAGCATGAGCCTGAAGAGCCTGAACACCCGCCGCAAGATCCTGGCCGCCGCGTCGGCGCTGAGCGCCGCGATGTGGACCGCCGCGCTGCCCGCGCAGGCCGCCGACATCAAGCCGCGCCTGATCCGCTTCGGCTACGGTCTGGCGGAGAACAGCAACCAGGGCCGCGCGGTGAAGGTCTTCGCCGACGAGGTGAACAAGCTCTCCGGCGGCAAGATGAAGATCCGCGCGATCGGCGGCGCCGCGCTCGGACCGGACACGCAGATGCAGCAGGCGCTGATCGGCGGCGCGCAGGAGATGATGGTCGGATCGACCGCGACGCTGGTCGGCATCGCCAAGGAGATGGCGCTGTGGGACACGCCTTTCCTCGTCAACAACGTCCGCGAGGCCGACGCGCTGCTGGACGGTCCGGTCGGCGACAAGGTCAAGGCCAAGCTCACCGACAAGGGCCTGGTGGGCCTCGTCTACTGGGAGAACGGCTTCCGCAACCTGACCAACAGCAAGCATGCGGTCAACAAGCTGGAAGACCTGAACGGCATCAAGCTGCGCGTGATGCAGAACGCCGTGTTCCTGGACAGCTTCAAGCAGCTGGGCGCGAATGCGGTGCCGCTGCCGTATTCGGAGCTGTTCACGGCGCTGGAGACCAATGCGGTCGACGGCCAGGAGAACCCGTACAACACCATCCTGTCGGCCAAGTTCTACGAGGTGCAGAAGTACCTGACGGTGACGAACCACGTCTACAGCCCGTGGATCGTGACGGTGTCGAAGAAGTTCTGGGACGGCCTGTCCAAGGACGAGCAGGCGGTGCTGCAGCAGGCCGCTGTGAAGAGCCGCGACTTCGAGCGCAAGGACACGCGCGACGAGGCCGCCAAGGCGCTGGCCGAGCTCAAGACCAAGGGCATGGCCGTCAACGAACTGAGCCCCGCCGAGACCGCGCGCATGCGCGACAAGCTGACCCGCGTGAACGCGGGCGTCGCGACGCAGGTGGGCATGGACCTGTGGAACGAAACGCAGGCCCAACTGGCGAAGTTGCGCGGCGGCAAGTGAGCGCGTGACGCGCATGACGCGCATGACGCGCGGGTGACAGCGCGGCTCGGTGTTTTCCCCGGCTGCGTCTGCGCACGAATGCGCATCGCCGCCGTGGCTTTCGTCTCCACGCGAAAGAGACGTTTCGTTACCGCCGCCTATCATGGACCGGACATTTCCTTCCTGATTCGCGGATGCATCGACGACATCTGACCCTGGCGGGTCTGGCCTGGTTGGGCGGCGCACAGGCCGCCGGCCGCGCCACCCTGCCGACTCCGGCCCTCGGGCCGGGGCCGGCGTCGACACCGCCCACGCCGATCTCGGCGACTCCGGCCACGGCGTCGTCCGGCGGCACGCCGTCCGCGTCGCTGCGCCTGCTGAGCGAGGAATTCCCGCCGATCAACTTCACCGAGGCCGGCCAGCCGCGCGGGCTCTCCGTCGACATCGTGCAGGCGATCCAGAAGCGGCTCGGCCAGTCGCTGCCGATCGAGTTCATGCCCTGGGCCCGCGCGTTCCGCGAGGCGCAGGACGGCCCGCCGGCGGCGCTGTTCGCGATGGCCCGCATCCCCGAGCGCGAGAAGCTCTTCCAGTGGGTCGGCCCGATCGTCACCTTCCAGAGCACCTTCTACGCGAAGGCCGGCAGCGGCATCCGGCTGCGCTCGCTGGCCGAGGCGAAGCTGGCGGCCAGGGTGCTGGTCGTGCGGGACTGGTACACGCTGACGCAGCTCCAGTCGGCCGGCTTCCACAACCTGCAGCAGATCAGCGATCCGATCCAGGGTGTGCGGATGCTGGCCGCCGGGCGGGCGCCGCTGTTCGCGGCGGAGAAGCTGTCGATGCCGCAGACGCTGGTGCAGGCGGGCGTTGCGCGCGGCGCGCTGGAGGAAGTCTTCAGCTTCGCCGCGAGCGAGGGCTACATCGCGTTCTCCCGCAGCACGCCGATGGGGACGATCCACGCGTGGCAGTCGCAGCTCAACGAGCTCAAGCGCGACGGCACGTTCCAGGCGATCTACAAGCGCTGGCTGCCGACCGACGCGCCGCCGAAGTAGCGCAGGGCGCTCTCGGCCCCATTTTCCGGCAACTTGTCACGGCATCGCGTCCTGCCGCTGTTCGAGCGCGGATCTCAAACGGCGCGTTTTCGAACTCTCCTGTCATGCGAACACTTCGGCATGACCAATGAAACTCACTTCTCTTGGCGCGGCGGGCGACCCGGCATCGGCTTCGGACAACGACATGGCCATGGCGTCGGCCACGGACCCCAGCCGGGGTCCGAGCGTCGCCGGAAGCCAGCATGTCCTGGGCGTGGACTTCTCACAGTCCCGTCGTCTGAAGCCGGCAAACAGTCCGATCGCCTTTCAGCCAGGGGAGGAACTTGGACGTCTGCCCCAGATGCCCGCATCCGGCGATGCGCGGCACCTGATCGGCGAGGTCGCGGCGGCGTTGGGGCAGAGCCTGCTGGAGCGTTATGACTGGGATCGACCGGTCGCCATCGACTCAAAAGCCGTGGCGACGTTGCTCAAGTCTCCGCACGTTCAGGGCAAGCAGGATGTGCAATGGGAATTGAAGGCGGATGCGCGGGCGGACAAGGTCCTGCTCGTGGCCCGGTCTGGCGGCAAGCCGGTGGCGCAGGCGTCCGTGCTGGATTTGAGCAAGATTCCCCCGGGGATGGTGATCCTCTGTCTGGAACCCGATGACAACCAGATAAAAACGGCGCAGGGCCGCTTGACGGACCGCTACAACGCGGGAGGGCACACGCTAGGTTGCCTCAGCGTGCCGGAGCATTTGAAACACCATGCCGCTGCCGTAAGACCTCTGCACGGGTTGCCTTCCCAGTCGCGCATCATGCTCGTCGGTCATGGAAAGGGGCGACCGGATCGTGATCCAAACACGCCCTTCTCGATCGGTGAATTGGCCCACATGAACGTCCGCCAGATTGCGGATCGATTGGCGAAAGACGGCCTGCAGCAGAGCTTTGCCGGCACGCTGTACCTGGAGAGCTGCGGCAGCGGATCGGGCTTCGGCGACGGGTCGAGTTTTGCGCAATCGCTTCAGGCTGAGCTGTTCAAGCGAGGATATCGGCAGGCCTGCGTCGCGGGGCTGCCCGGCAAGACCCACCTTTGGGAATCGGGGCAGAACGAGTCCCAAGTCGATGCGCTGTCCACAGACGTCAACATCGCGTTGCAACAGTCGAAGCGCACCGTCGGCAATCTGAAGAAGACGCGCCAGCAGCACTCGGAATCCCTGACCACGGGCAAGCTGACCTCGGGTGGCCGACGTCAGGATCAGGTGACGCAATCGCTCACGGCCGCGTTGAACAAGGAAAAGAAGCACATCGCCGCACTGAAAACACTGAAGGGACTGGTCAACCGCGGTCTCAAGAAGGGGGAGACGGACGCGCAGCGACGCGACAAGATCCTCGCCAGCTCCGGCGTGCTCAATTGGTGGGGACGACTCGGGCCCGGGGCGTCGAAGCCGAAACCGCCCAAGGCCTCGAAGGGCTAAGACCCCAGCGCGGCGGCTTATATTCCATGCGACCCCGAGAAAGGTTCGCATGGCTTCGTCCTCGCTTGTTTCCAAGTCCAACCGCCGTCCCAGCCTGGATCTCGCCCTGCAGGGCGGCGGCTCCCACGGCGCCTTCACCTGGGGCGTGCTGGACCGGCTGCTCGAGGACGGTTCGCTGCGCATCGACGGCGTGTCCGGCACCAGCGCAGGCGCCATGAACGCGGCAGTCATGGCGACCGGCTTCGCACAGGGCGGTGCGCTGGGCGCGCGGCAGGCGCTGTCGCGGTTCTGGCAGGACGTCTCCGGTGTGCCCGCGTGTTTCGGCATCGTGGGGGAGATGAAGGGCCTGACGGACACCGCGCGGCTCGAGACGCCCGCCTGGGTCTTCAATCGCAGCGCGTGGCCGGGGATGGCCGCCTGGGACGCGTGGTTGCGGCTGTGGAGCCCGTATCAGCTCAACCCCTTCAACCTCGATCCCCTGCGGGACATCGTCCGTCGTCACGTCGACATCGACGCCGTGCACGCAGGACCGGTCAAGGTGTTCGTCACCGCGACCTCGGTGCGCACCGGGCAGCCGCGCGTGTTCAGCGGCGACGACCTGAGCATCGAGGCGCTGATGGCCTCGGCCTGCCTGCCGCACAGCGCGCAGACGGTCGTCATCGACGGCGAGCCGTTCTGGGACGGCGGCTACTCGGGCAATCCGGCGCTGTGGCCGCTGGTCTACGGCACCGGGTCGGACGACGTGCTGCTGGTCCAGATCAACCCGCGCCAGCACGACGGGATCCCGCGCACGTCCGCCGAGATCGACGACCGCATCAACGAGATCACCTTCAACGCGAGCCTGGTGGCCGAGCTTCGGGCGATCCACTTCGTGCAGAGGCTGCTGCGCGACCAGCGCGTCGATCCCACGCGCTACAAGCAGATGCGACTGCACCGCGTGGCCGACGAGGGCGGGCTGGCGCAGTTCGGCGCATCCAGCAAACTCAACACCGATCCGCGGCTGCTGACGACGCTGTTCGGCCTCGGCCGCGCGGCCGCCGACGGCTGGCTGACCACGTGCGCGCAGCACGTCGGCCACGAGAGCACGCTGGACATCGGCGAGGTGTTCCTGGCCAACCGGGTCCGCAATGCGCGGCCGGCGATCAAGCCGCCGACGAAGGCCGTCGACAAGACGGTCGACAAGACGGTCGACAAGGCGGTCGGCAAGGCGGTCGGCAAGCTGATGGGAAAGCCGGGCAAGTCCTGACCCCGCGATCCCCGGCCGCACCCCGGCCGCACCCCGGTCCACGTCCCGGCGCCTGGGGACAGGGAGAACCCCGGCGTCGCACGAATTCTTCACCGGATCGTCATGCGTTTCCCCGAACATCCGTCCCCATATGTCGACGTGCGGAAAGCACGCGGTTTTCGGGACCATCAGGGAGACTTCGATGCGATCCATCCTGCTTCTGACCGCCGTGGCGGCGGGCCTCGTCCATCAGACCGAGGCCAACGCCTTCGCCCAGGACACCCACAAGCGCATCGCCATCGATGCGGTCCGCTACATGCAGCGGCATGCGGACAGCACCAACTACGCGAAGCTGCTGGCCGGCGTGACGCGCGCGGGCTACACGATCGACCAGTTCGCCGAGCAACTGGGCCAGGGCGCGTATGACGTCGACGACTTCGCCGACACCTACCTCTGCGGCGCGGTGACCGGCGATTGCGTGCTCGCGCCGGTCTGGGGCCTCGGGTCGGGGATCGTCAACTACACGTCCTACTGGCATTTCCAGAATCGCACGCAGGGGCCGGACGTCCACGGCAATCCCTTCGGTGGCTACAACTACGCCAGGCTCACGGTCAAGGGCGACATCGACGACCTCGCCGCGGCGTGGCTGGTCGGCGACCACCTCGACGACGGCAAGGGCGGCATGAAGGGCTGGTTCAGCGACGGCAGCAAGTACAACTCGTACGGACTGACCGAAGCCAACTACCGCCAGGGCGGTTCGTCGAGCGCGTCGATGTACGCGGACTTCGAGAAGGCTCCGTTCCAGCCGATCGACAACCTCGGCCAGTACTGGTGGTCGCAGTTCCTGGCGCGGCCCACGGTGCAGAGCCTGGGCTTCGTGATGCACACGACCGATCTGCTGCAGCCGCATCACACCTGGACGACGTCGGCGCTCAACCACTCCGGCTGGGAGACCTGGGTCAAGGACTACTACGACAGCGAGACGCTGAACGCCGATGCGCTCGTCACCACGGCGCTGGGCAGCTACACGCCGCTGGCCCCGACCGCCGCCGACATCCGGCCGCTGCTGCGCCAGGGCGGTCAGATCTCTTACAGCCGCGGCGGGCAGGTGCTGTCGACGACCGATCACGCGGTCCGTCGCGACGTGGGGCGCGTCGTCGTGCCCCATGCGATCGCGATGGTCGTCCACCTGCTGAATCGCGCGGCCGAGCGGCTGTGAAGGCGCGAGGCTCGCGCGCCACGGCGGCGACCGTGGCCGCGCTGGCGCTCGCGTTCGGCGGGCCGTTGCTGCCGGTGAGCGGTGGCATCGCGGCGACGACGGTCGAGGCGCATGCCGCGTCGTCCTGGATCGCCCGCGTCGGCGGCGACACGATCCCGCGTCGTCCGACCGAGGCGCTGCTCATGCTCGCCCGTCGCGAGCAGCCGGACCTGACGCTGCAGGAACTGGCGCGCCAGCTCGCGATCGATCTGCTGATGGGCGACGCGGCCTCGCGCGAGGTCGGCGACGCGGCGCTGTTCGCGAGCAGGCGGGTGGCCTTCGCGCCGGAGGTCGACGTGCGACGCCAATGGCTCGCGACCTTGCAGCAGGTCTGGCCCGAGCGGATCGAGCGTGACTGGCAGTCGGCGGCGCCGGCCTTGCCGTCGACGGTCGACGCGCGCGCGTGGCAGGCACTCTGGTCGGGCGGGCAGGGCGACCGCCTGCGGATGGACGAGGACCTGGACGACGCACAGCGCGAGGGCGCGACGCGCCTCGTGCTGCTGCGCCATCGCGGGTTCGGCGGCAGACCGGCCGGCACGATCACGCTGGCCGATGTCTGGCCGTTGCAGAACGTGCAGGGCCGTCGCCTCTTGCGCGCGGGCGATCTCGACTTTGCGCGGGCCCAGGCGCGGCAGTTGCTGCGGGAACGCTTCGTCGAGGCCTGGTTGCATCGCAGCAGCGGCTGGAGCGAGGCCGAGCTCGACTTCGTCCGCCGGGTCATCGAAGCCAGGCAACGCAAGCTCGCCTGGCAACGCTGGCAGGGACTGACGGGCGATCCGCATGGGGATGCGCCGGCTCGCGACGCGCTGGCGGCGGCGGTGACCGCGGAGGAGATCGCCGCGTACTACCGCGCGCATCTGGATCGTTTCGAGCGCCTGGAGTCCGTCGAGGGGCTGCGCCTGCGCTGCGTGCCTGCCGGGTGCGGGGAGGATGCTCAGGGGCAGGACCTGCGGGGGCGGCCAGGAGTGGCGCCGGTCGAATGGCGCCTCGGTGATCCCAGGCCCACCGCCGGTATCGACGCATGGGTGCTCGACCTGTTGCAGGCGTGGCCCGCGGGCCCCGCTTCGCCGCCGATACGGCACCCCGATGGGGAGGGTTGGGAACGGGTGCAGGCGCTGTCGGTGAAACGCGGTCATCATCCCGCCGACAGCGAGACCGTCCGGCACGAGGCGCGGCAGGCCGTGGCGCTGCAGAAGTTGGAAGCGCGCTGGCGGCAACGGCAGGTCGAGCTGCTGGCATCCGCCGGCTTGCAGTGGGCGCCGGGCATCGCGGCGCCCGATGCGCCGTTCGATCCGCAACGGCTGATGCCTGCGGGCGGGGAGCACGGACATGCGCACTGAACCCTGGCAGCGGCAACGCGACGCCCGAGGTGTCCGGCGACGCGGTCGCATCGATCTGAAGGTCGCGGCGGCGGTCGCATTGGCGCTCGCGGGCGCCCTGGTCGCCTGGATCGCCGCCGGTCGCTCCTCCGGCATCAGCGAGACCGCGCCTCAGGCGCTCGCGGCGCCACCGCCGGCCTCTGCCTCGGCGGCCATCCGGACGGGTGAGGGCGAGGACCTGGCCATGCGCGCTGCGGATGGCTCGCCGACGTCCGGCGCGCTCTCCGCAACGGTGACCGTGGCGTCGGCCTCGGCGCCGGCGTCCTCTTCGGGCGCGGAAGTCCCGGCGGCATGGAGCCTCGCGGACACGCGCATCGCCGGCGACGATCGCGCGCCACCGATCCAGAGGTCGGCGGCGGAGGCGGCAACGCCAGCGTGGCAACTTGACGATCATCAGGCCTACACGCGCCGCGAGCAGGATCGGCATCAAGCGGTGCAGCGCGCCTTCGTCAATGCCGCCGACCGCGAGCTGCCGCTGCTCGATCAGCAGATCGAGCAGGGCCGCGCGATGGGCGTGTCACCGGAGCAGCTCGCCAAGGGCGAAGAGAAGCGGCGTCGCATCGCGGAGATGCGCGCGCGGATGCAGGCAGACCTGGCCGCGAGCGCGCCCGCGCCCTCGCCCTGACGCGTCGGCGCCCGCGCACGCGCAAGGGCCGCCGACCTCGGCGCCATTTACGTCGCCATTCACGGCGCCATTCACAGCGCTATTCGCAATGCCCGGCGAAGGGTCAGGTGATGCGTCGGAAGCGCAACTCCTCGATGAGCGCGTCGTCGCCGACGGTGCTCACGCGTTGCGCGACGACCTCGGCCCGGCCGTCGGCGGCAAGCTGATGGATCTCGCGTGCCGCGCTGTCGAAGACCAGCGGATGCTCCAGGGCGGAGCCGGCGTGCGGCAGATCGACGAGCTCCCCGGGCGCGGAGTCGAGGAACATCGTCATGGCGATCGAACTCATGCTGCCTCACGAGTTGGCTGAACACCCGAGGACTCTATAGGGCATCGCAGCAGGTTCAATGTCGATCGCATCAGGTTTCCGCGCTGGCGTCCGGCGTTCGCACCGACGGCCCTTTTGCACCTGATTGAAGCCGGGCTGGAATGAAAACGGGAGCCTGATCAGCTCCCACTTCGGTTTTTTCGACGGCCGGCAGGCCGGGACTGACCCTCAGGCGCCCGCCATCCCGCGCACCTTGAACCGCGCGATCGCTTGCGTCAGCGCCATCGCCTGCTGGCGCAGACTCTCCGCCGCGGCGGCGCTCTCCTCGACCAGCGCCGCGTTCTGCTGCGTGCCACGGTCGATCGCCGCCACCGCCTCGTTGACCTGCACGATGCCGTGCGTCTGCTGGTCGGTGGAGGCGCTGATCTCGCCCATCAGGTCGGTGACCTTGCGGACTTGCGTCAGCACCTGGTCCATCGTGCGACCCGCTTCCTGCACCTGCACGGCGCCGGCGTCGACCGTCGCGGCCGAGTCCGAGATCAGCGTCTTGATCTCCTTGGCCGCCTGCGCGCTGCGCTGCGCCAGCGCCCGCACCTCGCTGGCCACGACCGCGAAGCCGCGGCCCTGCTCGCCGGCCCGTGCCGCCTCGACGGCCGCGTTCAGCGCGAGGATGTTGGTCTGGAACGCGATGCCGTCGATCACGCTGGTGATGTCGCTGATCCGCTTGCTGGAGCCGGTAATGGCTTCCATCGTCGTCATGACACGGTGCACTACCGCGCCGCCTTGACCCGCGACCTGCGCCGCGGCGTCGGCCAGGCCCGTCGCCTTGCGCGAGGACTCGGCGTTGACCTGCACCGTCTCGGTCATCTGCGCCATCGAGGACGCCGTCTCCTGCAGCGCGCTGGCCTGGGTCTCGGTGCGGCTGGACAGGTCCTGGTTGCCGCTGGCGATCTGCGTCGACGCCGTGGCGATGCCGTCCGCGGCCTGGCGCACGTTGGTGACCATCGTCGACAGGTTGCCGCTCATGGCCTTCAGCGCCGTCAGCAACTGGCTCAGTTCGTCGCGGCCGTCGACCTGGATCTCGTCGCGCAGGTCGCCGTCGGCCACCGATTGCGCCACCTTGATCGCACGGTTCAGCGGCGTCGTCACCGCGCGGCTGATCAACCAGCCCAGCAGGCCGGCCACCGCCGCCGACAGCACGGCCGTGGTGATCAGCATCATCCGGTCGGTTGCGAAGAGTTCGGCCGCTGCCTGGGTCTCCGTGGCCGAACGCTCGTCCTCATAACGGATGAAGTCGTCGGTGGCCGTCAGCAGCGCTGCCAGCAGCGGGCGGCATTCCGCGTTCATCTTGGTGACGGCGTCGTCGCGCTTGCCATCGTTGGCCAGGCCGACGATCGTCAGGGCGACCTTGCCGTACTGGGCCTCGATCCCGGCGACCTTGTCGAAGAGGGTCCGGTCCTGGGGCGTCGCGTCCTGCGCGGCGGCCAGGTGCGATTTCAGCTGCGCGAGCGACCGTTGCACCGCTTCATGGGATCTGGTGACGGCGTCGAGCTCGGTGGCGCGGTCCTGCGGCGTCGTCACGAGCACCAGGTTGCGCGCCGCGATGGCGCGCGACTTCGCGGCCGACTGCACGGCGATCACCAGCCGTTCGCGGGCGGCGACGCCCTGCAGGTAGTCATCGACGCGCGAGCTCGACTGGTTCAGCCAGTGCAGCGCCGCGCCGGACACGGCGGCGACGATGACCGCCATGACGCCGAATCCCGCCCACAACTTGGTCTTGACCTTGAGGCCTGAGAAGTTCATTTGTGTTCCCCCTGATGGATGCCGGAACCCGTGCTTGCAGTCCCGCTCTCATCTTCGGCGCTGGGCCGCCGTTTCTCAATTGGCGTGCGGCCGAATCGCGTGTGCCGCGATCACCTACATCCGGGGAGGGAGGCGGGACGGGATCGGTGGAAACCCGATCCTGTCAGCGCCGGCGGGCTCAGGCGCCGAAGGCGTGCGCCAGGCCGGCGACCTCGCGCTCGAAGATCATCCGCTCGCGCTGTACCGCCTGCCGGGCGGGACGCGAGAGCTCGAGGTAGAGCGGGAAGTCGCGCATCAGCCCGTGCGCGCCGGCGAAGACCTGGTCGACCTGGTCCGGCTTGAAGTAGCACTCGTCGGGCAGCGCATAGTCGCGGGCCGCGCCGACATCCAGCGCGAAGACGCAGCAGTCGCGCATCAGCGCCTCGCGCGCCAGGCGGTCCTTGCCCGGGAAGGTGCCCAGGTCGATGAAGAGCCGGCTGCGCCCCAGCGCCTCGTAGACCTGCGCCCGCGTCAGGCCGCGGATCAGGTGGACCTTGCAGCCGTTCTCCGCCTCCAGCCGCGCCGCGATCGCGCCGACGTCGTAGACGACCTTGTGGTTGGCGTTGAGCGCGATGTCCGTCTTGGCGGCGGTGTCGAAGACCGGCTCGCCATCGGCGGGCGTCGGCTTGGCCGGCGTGTAGTCCGACAGCGGCAGCGTGCGCAGGCAGCCCAACGCGCGGATCACGTCGTGCGCATAACCGGACTGGTAGGTGTGGAGCACCCGCTCGCTGCGCAGCAGGTTCATGTTGATCTTGTTGACCGACAGGTATTCGAAGGCGTTGTCGATGCTCAGCCACCAGACCATCGGCGTGCAGGGCTGGAAGTAGCGCAGCCAGTGCACGTAGGTCTCGGCCAGGACGACGCAGGTGTCGGGCGTCATCGCGATCTCCTCGGCCAGCCGCACCTGGTACTTCTGGTAGTCGGCCACGGTGTTCGGCCGCGGCTGCAGCTTCAGCGCCGTGCCTGCCGTCAGGCCGTTGCGGCGGAAGAGGTCGTCGATCGCGGGCAGGTCGGTCGGCAGCACGTACCAGACGCGGGCGTCGTGCCCCTGGCGGATCAGCGAGTCCGACAGCTGGTGCAACGCCTCCGGGCCGCCGGTCTGCACGCCGTGGGGGATCAGGAGGACGATCTGCTTCTTCGCGTTCATGGGGAGGCTTTCAGGAGGTCTCGGATCGTTGTTGTCGTCGCCGTCATCGTCGTCGGGGGGGCGCGCGGGTTCAGCCCAGAGCCGCCAGTCGCGCCTGCAGCTTCTGCGCCGCGGCCGGCGAGACCGCCTGCAGCCCGGGCAGCAGGAAGCCGCTGCGGGTCTTGACGATGCGGTCGGAGAGGTGGTCCAGCAGGAAGTCGGGCATCTCGCGGTAGACGCTGGGCAGATGGAAGATGCCGTGGAAGCCGAAGGTCGGGTAGGGCACCGCCGGGAACTCGACCGAGAAGTGCGAGGCGATCGCCTTGGGCGCGAAGCGGCAGCCGGCGCGCTCGAGCGTGTCGCGCATCGTGCGGCAGATGTAGAGGTCTTCGGCCTCGGTGGGATCCGGGTAGTCGAGCTGCGCGACCGCGTGGACCAGCCGCTTGGAGCGCCACGAGAAGCCGCCGTTGCCGACCTCGTTGACCTCGTAGTTGGGCCAGGGCGCGCCGATGTAGTCGTAGTGCAGGAAGTGCGGCGAGAACTGGTCGGCGTTGAGCACGAAGCCGTCGTACTGGATCACCAGCACATGGTCCGCGCTGAGGTGCCGGGCCAGTTCCTGGGTGATCAGCAGGTTGTATTCGGTGATCGAGCGCAGCGTCGGCACCGGGATCACCGGCAGGCCGGGCCAGAGCTCGGGCTTGTCCGAGTAGATCAGCACCTGGCTGAAGGGCAGGCCCTGCTGCTCCATCGCCCGCATGCTGTGCAGCAGCGCCTGCCGCGCCAGCACATGCAGGTCGGTGTCGACGATGGCGACGGCGATGCTCGGCTTCGTGGCGCCGAGGGTGGCGGAGGGCGCGCTCATGTCACATCAGGTCCAGCAGCTGCTTCGTCACCGTGGCCCACGAGAAACGCTTCTCCAGCCGCTGGCGGGCCGCCTCGCGGCGCGGGGCGGGGGTCAGGCGTTGCTCGACGACCTGCAGCATCGCTTCGCGCAGGTCCTCCAGGTCGGGGACGACGAAGGCACCGACCGGCTGCGGCGCATCGGCGTCGGTGCCGGGACGGCTGTGCAGGCGATGGCAGAGCTCGGGCGGCGTGAAGTCATCGGTAGCGCCGCCGCCGCTGACGATCACGTGCGTGCCGCACCCCATCGCCTCCAGCACCGGCAGGTTGAAGCCCTCGGCGCGGTAGGGCGAGACGTAGGCGTCGGACAGCGCGTACAACGAGCGCAGCTGCGGCAGGTTGAGGCTGGTCGACAGGATGGAGATGCCGTCCCGCACCTGCGGCGTGTTCAGCTGCGGCGCGCGTGCCGCGAGTTCGGCGAAGACGCGCTCCACGCCGATGCCGTACAGGCCCTGGTGGTCCTTGAGGATCAGCCGCACCGGCAGGCCTTGCAGCCGCAGCTCGGCGAAGGCCAGCAGCAGCAGGTCGATGCCCTTGTTCCAGGTCGCGACGCCGACGTTGGTGAAGACGGTCTCGTGCGGCAACATGCCCAGCGCCGCGCGCGCGGTCTGGCGCTGCTCCGGCGTCATCGGGAAGAAGGTGTCGGTCTTGTAGCCGTGCGGGACGACCAGGACCTTGTCCGCGTCGAAGCCGTAGTCGACCAGTCGGGCCTTGGACCAGCGGGTCGGCGTCACGACGATGTCCTCACCCTGCGTCAGCGCGGACGGCGCCATCTCGGGCGGGTCGAAGCTCTTGCCCGACAGGCCGAATTCGGTGACCACGAAAGTGGCGTTGCGACGTGCGGCGACCGCATCGCCCAGGCGCACCGGCGACGCGATGCGCAGGCGCACGTCCATCACGCGATCGCCGGGATCGGGCAGGCCGTCGATGATGGCCCGCTCCTCAGGCGCGAAGCCGGAGTCCAGCTTGCTCTTGTCCCAGTGCGGCATGAAGAAGGGCGCGTCCTTGTGGAACAGCTCGAACCGCGGGTCCTTCACCATCTCCAGGATCTGGTTCTGGTTGACCATCGCGATGGAGTGGTTCACTCCCCGCCAGCCCTCGATGCACAGTGTTTTCAACGCGGAATCCCCTTTGGATGCTCAGGTCGGGCACCCGCGCGGGCGCCGTCCTTCCCATCGATCTTTGAGCCATTGTGTCGCGCCGTGGGCGCGGCCATGCCAGGATAAGGGGGACAGGGAGCGGTCAACTCTTCGCGGTGAGAGGGGGCTCGCGTCGTCGCTTCCCGAGGCCCGTGCCGGCGGCGGGGCACGGTGGGGGAAGGCGGCGCGATTCAGTGCGCCATGGCCATCGTGTCGTGCATCGTCGAGTCGGAGAAGGCCGGGATCGCGGACAGACGCGCTTCGTGCGGCCGGCTGGACGCGGGGTTGCCTGGTGTCGCGCCCGGGCGAGGGGGGACGTCCAGCGCGAGCAGGATCTTCCCGCCCACGGCCGTCCGGATGCTGCCGCCCAGGGCCAGGCGGCCGCCGCCGAGCAGCCGGTCCGCGCCGTCGCCGTGGCCGCTGCCCGGCTGCATCGTGACGCTGGCGTCCACGCCGCCGGACCAGGCCGCCGCGGCCTGCATCGGCTGGACCACGTCCATGCCCGCCGGCAGCCAGTGGGCGGGGTTCGCCACATGGGCGGCGATCCTGCGCTGGAGGTCTTCCACCTGATCGAGGGCGCCCGGATCCTGCGGCACGCCCGGTGGCAGGGGCCGCTGCAGCACCGCGAGCCGGTCCATGCAGGCGTTGATCACCTCCGCGGCCTCGGTCGTCAGCGCCTGATGTTCGCGGTAGACCCGCGAGCCGGCGGCGCGCAGGTTGACCAACCTGTCCATGAACTCGTCGTACTGCTCGTCTCCGCCGCGGGGCCGGCCGTCGGGGCCGCGGGCGTCCAGCGCGGCGACCCATCGCGCACGCTGGGCATTCATCGCCTGGATGAAGTCTTCACGGACGCCGAACTCCCGGTCGCGGCTCGAGAGTTCCGGTCGAAGCCGGCCCCCCTCGGTGACGAGGCGCACGAGACCGTTCTGCGACTGGATCACCACCTCCGTCTCGACGCCGACCCGATGGCGTCCGAACACGGCGATGCTGCGGCCGGACGGCGTGGTGAACGCGGGGCTGCTCATACCCAGACCCGCGCCCACGCGCAGCGCACTGCGCGACCCTTGCTCCGCCTGCATGCTGCGGGCCGTGCCGGCCGCGTCCCGCGTGCGCTTGCGGTCGAACAGGGTGCGCTTCAGGCTGATGCTCGCCGAGGCCGAGACGGCGACGCCGGGCGCCAGCGTCGCGGAGGCCGTCGCATCGAGGGTCACGGACACGTCCGCCGTGACCGCCTTGCCCTCGTTCCAGCCGAACGAGATGTCGCGGTAGTCGCCCAGCTTGTCCACCAGCTGTGCCCACATGGCGCCGCCGTGGGCGGGGCGGTCGGCCTTGTCCCGATCGGCGATCTGGAAGATCGAACTGATCACGAGTTCGTTCATCCGCTGCCAGTCGGTGGACTGGAGTCCGGCGGTCTGGCCGGCCGACAGGGCCTCGTGGTCACGCCCCGCCTTGCGGGTGCGGATCATCAGCCCCCGCGAGACCAGGTGCGATCCGCCGATCCGGGCCATGGCCTGGGCGGAGACACCGGCGATCGGACCGGCTTCCGCGCCGGCCCGCACGCCCGCCCCGACGGCACCGCTCAGCTTGCGTTCGCTGCCGAGGTAGAGCGTTCCGGTCCCGGCGATGCCGGCCTTGAACACCGCGGTGCGGGAATGCTCGGCGCCGACCTCCACCACCGGCGTGATGCCGACGCCCACCCCGCCCAGGCCGCCGATCTTCGCAAGGCCGTACCCCGCCGTCACGCCGATGCCATGACGGCGGCTGTCGCTGTAGGTGCCGAGGCGACCTCGGGTGACGGCGTTCATCACCTGACGCAGGATGTCGCGCCGCTCGGCCGGCGATGCGGCTTCGAAGATGTGCTGGAGGCGCTTCGCATCCTGGCGCGTGTCCATTTCGCCTTGCGGGGTCTTGATGGTGGCGGCCGTCTCGATGGGGCCGGCCTTCAGCAAGGTTTCCAGCGGCGACTTGCCTTTGCCGGCCAGATGTCGTTGCAGCAGGCGTATCGGCAGCCGGGCCTTGTGCATCGCCGTCGGCAGGTCGCCGTGGGGCGTCTTGCAGGCCAGGTCGATGTAGGTGATGAACTTGCGCAGGCGCTTGGCCATCAGATGGAAGTCCGAGCCCTGACCGCTGGTCGTGAAGCCGTTGCGCAAGGCGACGTAGGCCGGTTTGAGGTCGCGATGCTGCTCGCCCTGGCCGGGTGCGCGCCGGAGATTGTCCGTGGCGTAGAGGAAGGCCTGGGCAGCGAGCGTGGCGGGATGTTCCGGCTCGTGCGGCCCCCGGGGACGACGGCGCGCGTTGCCGGTGCCGAGACGGCCCGGATCGAGCAGTTCGCGCCGCTGCGGGTGGGTGTCGAGCGCGGCGCGGATGTCGGCCATCGACTGGGTGCCGCCCACGTCGAGACCCGCGGCGAGCAAGGCCTCCTCGGCATGGAGTCCGAGCTGGTAGTACTCGATCGCCTCCTCGGCATGGCCGCGGCGCGGATCGCCGGGCCGCGGCAGCGCGAGGCCCTGCAGGTCGAGCAGCGCCTGGAAGCCGCCGGCCGTCACCGCCAGCGCGCGCCGCGCCGCGTGCGTCATGCGCGCGACGGCCGGCGAGGCTGTGCCCAGGTCGGCCAAGGGGGGCGTGGGGCCATCGGAGCCGCGGGTGCACAGGTCGTCCAGCGCCGGCGGCGTCTCCAGGCGCAGACGCTGGTAGACCTGCGAGGCCTGCACCGGATCCGCGGTGACGGAGCGGAGTACCGTGGCGATCAGCAGGGATTGCTCGTAGCGCAGCGGGTGACCGTCGGGTCGCCGGCCGGGGTCCGGGTTCGGGTGGTCGAGCAGCGTGGCCGCGAGCCGGATCGTGGCGAGCCGCGTCGATGGCGAGGCCGCAGGGAACATCCGCTCGATCTCGGCGTTGAAGTCGACCGCGCTGCCGGCGGCGGCTGGCGCTGCAGCTCGACGGCCGTTGTCGACGCCGTCCTGCCCGGTGGCGAGCGGCAATCCTTTCGTCAGTTCCTGTCCCACGCCGTGGGCGGCGGCATCGACGAGGCGATCGACGGCCTTCAATCCGCGCTCGCTGGCGGTGGTCGTGGCCTGGAAGATCCGGGGACGTTCTTCCAACGAAGGCTCGGACGTCGAGTTGCTGCGGGACAGGTTGAGCGGCCCGATGACGAGCTCGACACGCGGCACCGCCGTGCGCAGCCGCAGCGCGTCGAGCGGACGGCGCAGTCGATCCATGAACCGCGGCTTGGGCGCCGGGTCGGCGCCACCCGGCGGAAGCGGCGGCGGCTGGAGCGCTTCGGCCATCATGTCCGACGCTTGCGCATCGGTGGCGGTCTGCAAGCAGGTGAGTTCGTCCGTGGCCTGTCGCTGCGCCGCAAGCGCGGCGGCGGATGACGCGTCGATGCGTGCCAGCCTCCGCGCATGGGCGCTGGCGGCGAGGGCGGCGGCGCGCTCGATCTCGGGGTCGACGGGAGGACGCTGGATCGAGGCGGCGGTTCGATGTCGGGAAAGCAGACCCGATGGTCGAACCCGGGACGAGGGCAGGAGCTTGGTCCGGTCGTCGGCCGCAGGCGGCCGCGATCCTGCAGTCTCGGACGTCGCCACCACCGCCGCGGTGTCGACAGGCGTGGCGCTGCGGGGGCTCCATCCAAAGAAACTGATCGGCATCGTCGTGTTCCATGGCGAGACCACGCGCCGAACGTCCCGGACCACTGTCGGATCGCCCTACATCGACGCGTAGCGGTCTGATGAGGGGGACAGTGCCGAGGTTGTCGTTCGCGGTTCGTTCGCGAACGGCGAAACCGGGCGAGAGGCGGACGTATTGCGGGACGCCCGCGAGCGCGGTCAGAGCAAGGGCGTGCTGCCGTTGTTCTCGTCGTCCTGGCGCTTCAGGGCGGCCAGCGTCGTGTGCGCCACGGCCGCATGGGCGAGCGCGTCCGTCCCCGTCGGGACGGCGGCCGGCGTCGATCCCGACGCCCCCTCGGAGAGCAGCGCGGTCTCCGAAGTCTTCGGCGACGCGAGCAGTTCCGACGCCGCCGGCAGGGGCGTGGCCGCATCCGCCGCGGTCCCGCCGCCGTCCGCCGTCTTCGAGAACCAGACGTCGCCCATCTGGTGCGTGACGCCGTCCGCGGTCTTGTAGCCGGAGATCAGCCCGATCAGGTTGCCGTGATCGACGGTCGAGGTCGACCGGGCGTTCAGGTCCAGCTCGACGATGCCCAGCTCCGTCAGGGACTTGAGTTCGCCCACATCGGTCTTGCCGTTGCCGTTGGCGTCGGCCCAGATCCGCAACTGGCTGAAGCCGGCGTCGAGCGCATTGAGGGCATGGTCGCCGTTGGCGTCCAGAGCCTGCATCGCCTCGTAGCCGTTGGCCGCGTGCTTGCCGTTGGCCAGCACGGTGCCGGTGCCGAAGAGTTCCCCGCCCGAGTCGATCTGCCCGTTGCCGTTCAGGTCGCGAGCCAGCAGGCCGTTGCCCTGCCCCATCCATCCCCATTGCTGGGCGTGGCCGGTGTTGTTCATGTCGAAGCTGACGCCCTGCGCCGCGGACACCGTCCCGAGGCCGTGGCCGTCGAGGTTGAGCATGATCGGCGTGGCCAGGAACAGCGCGTCCAGCTGCGCGCCGGACATCGCATGGATGGTCTCGGTGCTGAACGCCATCACCTGGTCCATGCTGAGCGCGGCCAGGTCGCGGGTCTCGAAGCCCACGATCGCGTCGCTGCCGATCGCATGGATCTGGTCCACCGTCAGCGCCTTGGCCTGATCGCGGCTCAGCGCGGTCAGGTCGTCGCTGGACATCGTGGCGAAGGCCTCGGACGTGATCGCCGCGAGTTGCTGCGTCGTCAGCGCGGCGACCTGCCGGCTGTCGAGCGCCTCGATCGCGTCGGAATTCATCGCCGCGATCGCCTCGGTGTGCAAGGCGCGCAGCGTCTGCGTCGTCAGCCCGTGGATCTGGTCCGAGCCCAAGGCCGCGAAGACGTCCGTGGACAGGGCGTTCAGCGTCGCCGTGCCCAGCGCCCGGAAGGCCGTCGAGGTCAGCGCCGCGTAGTCCTCGGTGCCGAAGCCGCTCAATTGCGAGCCGGTCATTTCAACCAGCTGCGTGCTGGTCATCGCATGGACCTGATCGGTGGACAGCGCCGCGAAGTCGCCGGCGTCCATCACCCGGATCGCCCGGCCCGGCAGCAGCGCCACATCCTGCGCGTCCAGCGCGGCGATCTGGTCGCTGGTCCATGCCAGGACCTGCACGTTCGTCAGGCCCAGGACCTGTGCCGTGCCGAGCGCCTGGATCTGCTCCGTGTGCATCGCCGCCGCCTGCTGGAAGGTCAGCGAACCGACCTGGTCCGGCCGCAGCGCCGCGATCTGATCGGTGTTGAACAGCGCGATCTGGTCGGAGCCCATCGCCTTCAGCGCCGTGGTGTGCAGGACGGCGAGGTCCTGCGTCTCCAGCGCGGCGATCTGCGTGCCGCTGAGCGCCGCGAGCTGCGACGACCGCAAGGCCGCGAACTGCAGCGTCGTCAGCGCCGCCAGCGCCGTGGGGTCCAGGGCCGCGATCTGCAGCGACGTCAACGCCGCGACCTGCCTGGCCGAGAGCGCGGCGATCTGGTCCAGGTCCAGCGAGCCGAACTGGTCGCTGCTCAGGCCCAGCAGCGCCTGCGAACCCAGGCTCGCGAGCTGCGCGGTGCTCAGGTGGTCGATCTGGTCCGCGGTCAGTCCCAGCAGCTGCTTCGAGCTGAGCGCCGCCAGCTGCGCGCTGCTCAGCGAGGCGATGCTGTCGACGTTCATCGCGCCGAGCTGGGCGGAGGTCAGTCCCAGCAGCGCCCGCGTATTCAGGCCGACGACGTCCTGGAACTCGAGCTGACTGATCTGGTCGGTCGTGAAGGCCGCCAGCTGTTTCGACGAGAACACCGAGAACTGCGCCGAGTCCAGCGCGTTCAGGTCGGCCTGTTCCATCGCCGACAACTGGGTGGTCGTCAGCGAGGCGACCTGGTTGGTGCGCATGGCCGCGAACTGTTCGGGCACGAGGGCATTGAGCTGATCGGTGGTGAAGCTCTGCAGCGCCTGCACGCTCAGTCCGCGCACGCCGTCGGTGGAGAGCGCGTCGATCTGCGACGGCGTCAATGCGGCGACCTGACCGGTGCCCAGCAGCGCCGTCTGCGCGCTGCCGAGGGCACCGACCTGCTCGCGGCTCAGCACGTGGATCTGGTCGGTCGTCAGCGCGGTCAGGTAGATCGGCTTGACGCCGGCGAGCAACTCGGGCGCCAGGGCGCCGATCTCGTCGGTGGAGATCGCCGCCAGCTGGAACGAGGTCAGGGCGGAGAAATGGGCCGAACCCAGCGCGTTGAAGCTGTCGTGGTCGAGGCTGCGCACCTGGGCCGTGCTCAGCGCGGCCAGTTGGCCGTCGCGCAGCATGGCGACGCCGGTCGGCCCGAGGGCGTCCAACTGGTCCGCGGTGAGACCGCGGATCGCCAGCGTGGAGATCGCCTGCAGCGCCTGCGGAGACAGGACCTGCAGCTGGCCGGCAGTCAGCGCGCCGATCTGGGCCGCGTTGAGCGCGCCCGTCTGCGAGGTGCTGAAGGCGGCCACCAGGTTGATGTCCAGCGCCTGCACCTGCGCGCTGCTCAACGAGCGGATCACCGATGCGTTCAGCGCGCCGAAGTCCTCGGGCTCGAGTTGCGAGACCTGATCGGTCGTCAGGCCGCGGAACTGCGCCGACGTGAAGGCGGCGAACTGCGCCGACGTCAGCGTGTTCAGGTCCTCCACCGTCATCGCGGACAACTGGGCCGTGGTGAGCGCGCGGATCTGCGCGCTGGTCAGCGCCTGCAGCTGGTCGGAGTTCAGCACGTCGAGCTGGTGATCGGTCAGCGTCGCGATCACGCGCGTCGTCAGCGCCTGGATCGCGCCGGTGCCGAGCGCGGACAGCTGTTCGTCGCTCAGGTCGCGCAGCTGCGTCGTCGACAGCGACGCGGTCTGGGCGCCGCTCAGCGCGGCGAGCTGCTCCGAGCTCAGCGACGCGAGCTGCGCCGGCGTCAGCCCCCGCAAGGTCGCACTGCTGAGCGCGGCGAGGTCCTCGGTCGTCAGCGAATGGAACTGGTCCGGCGTCAGCGACTGCAGCTGCTTGGAGTTCAGCGCCGCGATCTGTCCGGTCGACAGCGCGGCGAGGTCGTCGGTGTCGAACGCGGCCAGCTGGCGCGTCGTCAGCATGGCGATCTGCACCGTCTTCAGCGCGCCGAGCTGCTCGGCGCTCATCGCGCCCAGCACTTCGGGCTTCAAGCCCACGAGCGCGCTGCTGCTCAGCAGCCGCAGTTCATCGGTGCTGAAGGCCGGCAGCTGAGCGCTGCCCAGGCCGATCAACTGGGTCGAGGTCAGGCTCTGCACCTGGCGCGAGCTCAGCGCGTCGACCTGGTCGGAAGACAGCGCGGCCAGCTGTTGCGAGTTCAGCGCGCGCAGGCCCTTGGTGCCGATGGCGGCGAGGTCCTCGCCCTCGAGCGCCGCGACCTGCGTGGTGCTCAGCGATTTGATCTGCAGCGTGTTGAGCGCGCCGGCCTGCTCGGTCGTCAGCGCCACGAGGGCGTCGGTGCTCAGCGTGCGGAACTGCTGGCTGGTCAGCGCGGCGATCTGCCGGCTGTCCAGCGACTGCACGGCGTCGGAAGAGAGGTGCGACACGGCGGCGGTGCTGAGGCCGCGCACCGCGCCCGTGGTCAGCGCCTGCAACGCGTCGGTGCTCAGCGCGCTGAGCTGCTCGCCGCTCAGGCCCTTGGTCTGGTTGCCGCGCAGCGCGCCGATCTGGGCGGTGTCGAAGGCGTTGAGCTGGTCCACGCTCAGCGCGCCGATCTGCACCGTGTTCAGCACCTGCATCGAGGCGGTGCTGAAGACGGCCACCTCGTCGGTGGTCAGCATGTCGATCTGCTGGCTGCCCAGGCCGCGCACCTGCACCGACGACAGCGCCGCGATCTGCGTGCTGTCGAGCGCGGTGAACTGGTCGCTGTCCATGCGGCGCAGCCGGTCCACGGTCAGGGCCGGGATCTGCGTCGTGGTCAGCGCATGGATCTGGTCGGTGGTCAGCGCCGCGAGCGAAGCCGTCGTCAGCGTGCGGATCGCGGCGGTGTTGATCGCCTGGACGTCCTGCAGCTCCATCGCCGAGAGCTGTCCCGAGGCGAGGTAGTTGAGCTGGCGGGCCGACAGCGCGGAGACCTGGACCGTCGTCAGCGCCACCACCTGCTCGGCGGTCAGCAAGGCCCACTCCGACCCCGTCAGCGTCGCGAGCTGCGTGGTGGTGAGCGCTGCGATCTCCGCGGGAGTGAGCGAACCGACGTCGAAGGTGGCCATGCGGGAAAGGAGAGTACTTCTGAAACCTGGCGGTCTGTCGTTCCCGGCCGCTCGACACGCATCGCGTGGGCGAGGGCCGCAAACGGCAAACCGGGGGCGCGAGGCCCCCGGTTCCGCACTGCCGCTTAGATCAGCGGAGCAGCGCCGTTCTGGTCGTCTTCATGCAGCTTCTTGTAGGCCGCGCTCATGACGTCGTGGTTCACCGTGTCGGTCGCCGCGGCGGTGGTCGCCGCCGTGGTGGCCGTCGCGGTCTGGGCCGTCGCGCCGCCGAGCAGGTTGGCTTCCGGCTGGGCGAGCAGGTCGCCCAGGTGCGGCGTCGCCGCCGTGGCGCCGGTCGCCGTGTGCTGCGAGCCGTCCTTGGAGAACCACACGTCGGTCATCTCGTGCGTCGTGCCGTCGGCCTTGGTGAAGCTCGACACCAGACCCAGGACGTTGCCGTTGTCGACCTCAGTGCCCTTCGTGGCGCCCAGGTTCAGGTCGGTGATGCCCAGGTCCGCCAGGGTCTTGAGCTCGCCCGTGTCGGTCTTGCCGTCGTGGTTGGCGTCGACCCAGACCTGCAGCTTGCTGAAGTCCACGTCCTTGCCGTTGACGTGGCCGTCATGGTTCGAGTCCAGCGAGGCGAGGGCGGCGAAGCCGTCCAGGCCCTTGCGGCCGTTGACCGTGGTGCCGGCCCCGAAGAGCTCCGCACCGCTGTCGATCGAGCCGTTGCCGTTGCGATCCATCACCAGCAGGCCGTCGTTGCCGCCGACCCAACCCCACTTGTCGTTATGACCGGTGGCGTTCAGGTCGAAGTTCACGCCGTGCGACGCGGACACCGTCTGGATGCCGTTGCCGTCCAGGTCCAGCACGATCGGCGAGGCCAGGAACAGCGCGTTGGTCTGTTCACCGCTGAAGCCCGCCGTCTGGTCGGAGGTCATCGCCAGCACCTGCTGCATGTTCATGCTGGCCAGGTCCTGCGTGTCCCAGCCGATGAACTGGTCGGACGTCATCGCCACGATCTGGTCCGTCGACAGGCCCTGCACCTGGATGGAGGTCAGCGCATGGATGTCGCTGGAATCCATCGCCAGGATCTGGTCGGTCGTGAACGCGTGGAACTGCGAGGACGTCAGCGTCGCGAAGTGCGTGCTGGTCATCGACGCGATGTCCTCGGTCGACAGGGCCGCGATCTGGTCCGTGCCCAGCGAGCGCAGTTGCGCCGTGCTGAATTCATGGACCTGGTCGCTGGTCAGCGCCGCGATCTGGTCGGTGTTGAACGCGTGCAGGGCGGTCGTGCTCAGCGCATGGATGCCGTCGGTGGTGATCGACGCGATGTCGGCGGTCTCGATGCCGGCCACCTGCGTGGCGCCCACCGCGCTCCACTGCTGCGAGGTCAGGGCGTGGATCTGATCCGAGGTGAAGGCCTCGAAGTCCGCCGAGCCGAAGGCCACCATGTTGGCGCTGCTGATGGCCGCGAGGTCGCCCGTGTCGATCGCCTGCACCTGGTCGGTGGTGAAGGCGTGCAACTGGGCCGAGCTCATCGACACGATCTGCTGCGAGGTCAGCGCCTGCACGTCGTCGGTGGCCAGCTGGCTCACCTGCAGCGTGCTCAGCGCGGCGACCTGCTGCGTGCTCAGTGCCGCGATCTGGTCGGAGCCCAGGGCTTCCAGCTGCGCGCTGTCCAGCGAGCGGATCGCCAGCGTGCTCAGGCTGCGCAGGTCACCGGTCTCGAAGGCCGCCATCTGGTCGGTCGTCAGGCCGTCGACCTGGGTCGAGCTCAGGGCCGCGGCTTGCGACGAGCTCAGGGCGACGATCGCGTCGGTGCTCAGCGCGCCGACCTGGGCCGAACCGAAGGCCTGCAGCTGCGTCGAGGTCAACGCGGCGACGTCGTCCGTCGTCATCGTCGAGATCTGCGCGGTCGTCAGGGCCTGCAGCTGGGCGTTGCTCAGCGAGCGGATCTGGCCGCTGGTCAGCGCGTTCAGGTCGTCGCTGGTCAGGTTGGCGATCTGCGCGGTCGTCAGCGAGGCGACCTGCAGCGTCGTCAGCGCGGCGATCTGGTTGCTGTCGAGCGCTTCCAGCTGATCCGTGCCGAGGGCGCGCAGGGCGACCGTGGACAGTGCCCGCAGGTCGGCGGTTTCCATCGCGGCCATCTGGTCCGTCGTCAGGCCCTTGACCTGCGCCGAGGACAGCGCGGCCACCTGGGCGGAGCTCAGCGCGATCACCGAGTCGGTGCTCAGCGCGCCGATCTGGGCCGAGCTGAACGCCTGGACCTGCTGCGAGGACAGCGCGGCGACGTCGTTGCTTTCCATCGTCGAGACCTGGGCGGTCGTCAGCGCGGCGACCTGCTGGGTCGTCAGTGCCTTGACCTGGGCGCTGGTCAGCGCGTTCAGGTCGTCCGAGGTGAGGTTGCTCACCTGGCCGGTCGTCAGCGCGGCGACCTGCTGGGTCGTCAGCGAGGCGACCTGGTCGGAACCGAGGGCCGCGAGCTGGTCGCTGGTCAGCGCACGCAGCGCCACCGTGGACAGGGCCTTCAGATCACCGGATTCGATCGCACCGATCTGGTCCGTCGTCAGGCCGGCGACCTGCTTGCTGGTCAGCGCGGCGACCTGCAGCGAGCTCAGCGCCACGACCGCATCGGTCGTCAGGGCGCCGACCTGGTCGGAGCTCAATGCGGCCACCTGGTTGGTGGCCAGCGCGGCCACGTCGGCGGTCTCCATCGTCGAGACCTGCGCGGTCGTCAGCGCGGCCACCTGGGCGGTGCTCAGCGCCTTGATCTGCGCGCTGGTCAGCGCGTTGAGGTCGTCCGACGTCAGGTTGCTCACCTGGCCGGTCGTCAGCGCGGCGACCTGCTGGGTCGTCAGCGCGGCGATCTGGTCGGAGCCGAGGGCTTCGAGTTCCGCCGAGGTCAGCGACGCCACCTGACCCGTGGTCAGGGCGCGCAGCTGGCCGGTGGTCAGCGCGGCGAAGTCGTCCGTGGCGAACTGGCTGATCTGGCCGGTCGTCAGCGCGGCCACCTGGGTGGTGGTGAGCGCTTCGACCTGGTCGGAGCTCAGCGCCTGCAGCTGGTCGCTGGTCAGGGCGCGCAGGGCGACCGTCGACAACGACTTCAGGTCACCGCTTTCGATCGCGGCCATCTGGTCGGTCGTCAGGCCGGCGACCTGCTTGCTGGTCAGCGCGGCGACTTGTGCCGAGGTCAGGGCGACGATCGAGTCGGTGCTCAGCGCGCCGACCTGGGCCGAGCTCAGCGCGGCGACCTGGTTGGTGGCGAGCGCCTGCACATCGGCGGACTCCATCGCGGCGACCTGGGCGGTCGTCAGCGCGGCGACCTGCTGCGTCGTCAGGGCCTTGATCTGGCCGCTCGTGAGGGCGTTCAGATCGTCGGAAGTCAGGTTGCTGACCTGGGCGGTCGTCAGTGCCGCGACCTGCTGGGTCGACAGCGCGGCGACCTGGTCGGAGCCCAGCGCTTCCAGCTGGGCCGAGGTCAGCGCCTGCAGGGCGTTGGTCGACAGGGCCTTCAGGTCACCCGTTTCCAGGGCGGCCATCTGGTCCGTCGTCAGGCCGGCGACCTGCTTGCTGTTCAGCGCGGCGACCTGCGCCGAGCTCAGGGCGACCACGGCGTCGGTGCTCAGCGCGCCGACCTGGCCGGAGCTCAGCGCGGCGACCTGTTGCGAGCTCAGCGCGGCGACGTCGTCGCTGGTCATCGTCGAGACCTGACCGGTCGTCAGGGCGGCGACCTGCTGGGTCGACAGCGCCTTGATCTGGCCGCTCGTGAGGGCGTTCAGGTCGTCCGAGGACAGGTTGCTGATCTGAGTGGTCGACAGCGACGCGACCTGGACGGTCGACAGCGCGGCGATCTGGTCGGAGCCCAGCGCGTCGAGCTGGTCGGTGCCCAGGGCACGCAGCGCGACGGTGGACAGGGACTTCAGGTCGCCCGTCTCGATCGCGGCCATCTGGTCGGTCGTCAGACCGGCGACCTGCTTGGAAGTCAGCGCGGCGACCTGCGCCGAGCCCAGGGCGACGATCGCCTCGGTGCTCAGGGCGCCGACCTGGGCCGAGCCCAGGGCCTGCACCTGCGCGGTGGTGAGCGCGGCGACGTCGTCGCTGGTCATCGTCGAGACCTGGCCGGTCGACAGCGCGGCGACCTGCTGGGTCGTCAGCGCCTTGATCTGGCCGCTCGTGAGGGCGTTCAGGTCGTCCGAGGACAGGTTGCCGACCTGCGCGGTCGTCAGCGCGGCGACCTGGACGGTCGACAGCGCGGCGATCTGGTCGGAGCCCAGCGCGTCGAGCTGGTCGGTGCCCAGGGCACGCAGCGCGACGGTGGACAGGGACTTCAGGTCGCCCGTCTCGATCGCGGCGATCTGGTCGGTCGTCAGGCCGGCGACCTGCTTGGTCGTCAGCGCGGCGACCTGCGAGGAGGTCAGCGCGACGATGGCGTCCGTGCTCAGTGCGCCGACTTGCGACGAGCTCAGCGCGGCGATCTGGTTGGTCGCCAGCGCGGCGACGTCACCCGATTCCATCGTGTTGATCTGGCCGGTCGTCAGCGCGGCGACCTGCTGGGTCGTCAGCGCCTTGATCTGACCGCTCGTGAGGGCGTTCAGGTCGTCCGAGGACAGGTTGCTGACCTGGCCGGTCGTCAGCGCGGCGACCTGCTGGGTCGTCAGCGCGGCGACCTGGTCGCTGTTCAGCGCGTCGAGCTGGGCGGTGCCGAGCGCGGCGATCTGGGCGGTACCCAGGGCGCGCAGCTGGCCGGAAGTGAATGCACCGAAGTCGTCCGTGGCCAGCTGGCTGACCTGACCGGTGGTCAGCGCGGCGACCTGGGTGGTCGACAGCGCCTGGACCTGATCGGTCGACAGGGCCTGCAGCTGGTCGCTGGTCAGCGCACGCAGGGCGGTCGAGGACAGCGAGCGCAGGTCAGCCGTCTCGAGGGCGGCCATCTGGTCGGTCGTCAGACCGGCGACCTGCTTGCTGGTCAGCGCGGCGACCTGGCCCGAGGTCAGGGCGACGATCGAGTCGGTGCTCAGCGCGCCGACCTGGGCCGAGCTCAGCGCGGCGACCTGGTTGGTGGCGAGCGCCTGCACGTCGGCCGATTCCATCGTCGAGACCTGGGCGGTGGACAGCGCGGCGATCTGCTGCGTCGACAGGGCCTTGATCTGGCCGCTGGTCAGCGCGTTCAGGTCGTCCGAGGTCAGGTTGTTCACCTGGCCGGTCGTCAGCGCGGCGACCTGCTGGGTCGACAGGGCAGCGATCTGGTCGGAGTTCAGCGCCTCCAGTTGGGCGGAAGTCAGCGACTGCAGGGCGTTGGTGGCCATCGCCTTCAGGTCGCCGGATTCGAGCGCGGCCATCTGGTCGGTGCTCAGGCCCGCGACCTGCTTGCTGTTCAGCGCGGCGACCTGCGTCGAGGTCAGCGCGACGATCGAGTCCGTGTTCAGCGCGCCGACCTGGGCGGAGCCCAGTGCGGCGACCTGCGCCGTGGTCAGGGCCTGCACGTCGGCGGATTCCATCGTCGAGACCTGCGCGGTCGTCAGGGCGGCCACTTGCGCGGTGCCCAGCGCCTTGATCTGCGCGCTGTTGAGCGCGTTGAGGTCATCGCTGGCCAGGCCGGCGACCTGCGCGGTCGTCAGCGCGGAGACCTGGACCGTGCTCAGGGCGGCGACCTGGTCGGAGCCCAGCGCGTTCAGCTGATCGGTGGTGAGGGCGCGCAGCGCGGTGCTGCTCAGCGCGCGGAGGTCACCGGTCTCGATGGCGGCCATCTGGTCGGTGGTGAGGCCGGCGACCTGCCTGGTCGTCAGCGCGCCCACCTGGGCGGAGCTCAGGGCGACGATCGCGTCCGTGCTCAGCGCGCCGATCTGGGCCGAGCCCAGCGATTGCAGCTGCGTGGTGGTCAGCGCGGCGACGTCGTCGCTGGTCATCGTTGCGATCTGGCCGGTCGTCAGCGAGGCGACCTGCGCGGTCGACAGCGCCTTGATCTGGCCGCTCGTGAGGGCGTTCAGGTCATCGGAGGTCAGGTTGCTGATCTGACCCGTCGTCAGCGAGGCGACCTGGGCGGTCGACAGCGCGGCGATCTGGTCGGAACCCAGGGCCTCGATCTGGTCGGTGCCCAGGGCGCGCAGCGCGGCGGTGGACAGCGCCTTCAGGTCACCCGTTTCCAGGGCGGCCATCTGGTCGGTGGTCAGGCCGGCGACCTGCTTGGTCGTCAGCGCGCCCACCTGGGCGGAGGTCAGCGCGGCGACGTTTTCAGTCGACAGCGCACCGACCTGCGCCGAACCCAGCGCGGCGACCTGCGCCGTCGTCAGGGCCTGCACGTCGGCGGATTCCATGCCGTTGACCTGGCCGGTGGTCAGCGCGGCGACCTGGGCGGTCGACAGCGCGCGGATCTGGGCCGAGCCCAGCGCGTTCAGGTCGTCGGAAGCCAGCGCCTGGACCTGGGCGGTCGTCAACGCGGCGACCTGGGCCGTCGTCAGCGCGGCGATCTGGTCGGAGTTCAGCGCATCGATCTGCGCGGTCGTCAGGGCGCGCAGCGCGTTGGTCGACAGCGCGCGGACGTCCACCGTCTCGATGGCGCCGACCTGGTCGGTCGTCAGACCGCCGACCTGCTTGGTCGACAGCGGGGCGACCTGCTGCGAGCTCAGCGCGGCGATGTTCTCGGTCGACAGCGCGCCGACCTGGTCGGAGTTCAGTGCGGCGATCTGCTGCGTGGACAGGGCCTGGACGTCGTTGCTCTCCATCGTGGAGATCTGCGTCGTCGTCAGGGCGGCCACTTGCTGGGTCGACAGCGCCTTGATCTGGGCGCTGGTCAGCGCGTTCAGGTCGTCGGAGGTCAGGTTGGCGATCTGGCCGGTCGTCAGCGCGGCGACCTGCGCGGTCGTCAGCGCGGCGATCTGGTCGGAGCCGAGCGCGGCGATCTGGTCGGTGGTCAGCGCGCGGATGGCCGCGGTGCCCAGCGCCTTCAGATCGCCCGTCTCGAGGGCGGCCATCTGGTCGGTCGTCAGGCCGGCGACCTGCTTGGTCGACAGCGCGGCGACCTGCGAGGACGTCAGGGCGACGATGTTGTCGGTCGACAGGGCGCCGACCTGGTCGGAACTCAGCACCTGCACCTGGCCGGAGCTCAGCGCCTGCACGTCGGCGCTTTCCATCGAGGAGACCTGGGCGGTCGACAGGGCGGCGACCTGGGCGGTGCCCAGCGCGCGGATCTGGGCCGAGCCCAGCGCGTTCAGGTCATCGCTGGCCATCGCCTGGACCTGGCCGGTCGTCAGGGCGGCGACCTGCTGGGTCGACAGGGCGGCGACCTGGTCGGAATGCAGCGCATCGAACTGGTCGGTGGTCAGCGACCGGATCGCGGCCGTGGACAGGGCGCGCAGATCCTGCGATTCCATCGCAGCCATCTGGTCGGTCGTCAGACCGGCGATCTGCTTGGTCGACAGCGCGGCGACCTGTGCCGAGCTCAGCGCGGCGACGTTGTCGGTCGACAGCGCGCCGATCTGGGCCGAGCTCAGCGCGGCGACCTGCGCCGTCGTCAGCGCCTGCACGTCGGCGCTTTCCATCGAGGAGACCTGGGCGGTCGACAGGGCGGCGACCTGGGCGGTGCCCAGCGCGCGGATCTGGGCCGAGCCCAGCGCGTTCAGGTCATCGCTGGCCATCGCCTGGACCTGGCCGGTCGTCAGCGCGGCGACCTGGGCGGTCGACAGCGCGGCAACCTGGTCGGAGTTCAGCGCGTCGAACTGGTCAGTGGTCAGCGAGCGGATCGCGGCCGTCGACATGGCGCGCAGGTCGGCGGTCTCGATGGCGGCGACCTGGTCGGTCGTCAGACCGGCGATCTGCTTGGTCGACAGCGCGGCGACCTGGGCGGAGCTCAGGGCGGCGATGTTTTCCGTGGACAGCGCGCCCACCTGGCCCGAGCTCAGGGCCTGGACCTGACCGGTGGTCAGGGCCTGGACGTCGGCGCTTTCCATCGCGGAGATCTGGGCGGTCGACAGGGCGGCGACCTGGGCGGTGCCCAGCGCGCGGATCTGGGCCGAGCCCAGCGCGTTCAGGTCGTCGCTGGACATGGCCTGCACCTGGCCGGTGGTCAGCGCGGAGACCTGTTGGGTCGTCAGCGCGGCGACCTGGTCGGATTGCAGCGCATCGAACTGGTCGGTGGTCAGCGAGCGGATCGCGGCGGAGGACAGCGCACGCAGGTCCTGCGACTCGATGGCGGCGATCTGGTCGGTCGACAGGCCGGCCAGTTGCTTGGAGGTCAGAGTCGCGAACTGGCCGGAGGTCAGCGCGACGATGGCGTCGGTGGACAGCGCGGCGATCTGGGCCGAGCTCAGCGCGGCGACCTGGCCGGTCGTGAAGGCCTGGACGTCGGCCGACTCCATGCCGGAGACCTGGTCGGTCGACAGCGCGGCGATCTGGGCGGTGCCCAGCGCGCGGATCTGCGCGCTGCTCAGCGCGTTCAGTTCATCGGTCGACAGCACGGCGACCTGGCCGGTCGTCAGCGAACCGATCTGGGTGCTGGTCAGCGCCGAGACCTGGTCGGAATTCAGCGCCTGGACCTGATCGGTCGTCAGCGCGCGGATGGTGGCGGTCGAAAGCGCCTTCATGTCATCGGAGCTGATGGCCGCCATCTGGTCGGTCGTCAGGCCCTTGACCTGGGTGGAGCTCAGGGCGCCGATCTGGCCGGAGCTCATCGCCTCGATCGAGTCGGTGCTCAGGGCGCCGACCTGGGCCGAGCTCAGCGCGCGGACCTGCGCCGTGGTCAGCGCCTGCACGTCGGCGCTGTCGACGCCGGCCAACTGGTCGGTGGTCAGCGCGGCGATCTGCTGCGTGGTGATGGCGCGGATCTGGTTGGTGTCCAGGGCGGCGATCTCATCGCTGGCCAGCTGGCGGATCTGCTGCGTGGACAACGCGCCGATCTGCGCGGTGGTCAGCGCGGCGACCTGGTCGGAGTTCAGCGCGGCGATCTGGTCGGTGCCCAACGCCTTGACGGCGGCGGTGCTCAGCGCGTGCACGGCGTCGGAGGTGAGGGCGGCCGCCTGGTCCGAGGTCAGCGCGGCGGTCTGCGTGCTGCTCAGCGCGGCGGCCTGGTTGGTCGCCAGAGCGGCGACGCCCTCGGTGGAGAGGGCGGCGACTTGTTGCGAGCTCAGGGCCTTGATCTGGTCGGTCTTCAAGGCCTGCAGGTCGTCGGAGGCCAGGCTGCCCATCAGGCTGGTGGAGATGGCGGCCACCTGCTGCGTGGTCAGCGCACGGATCTGGTCGGAGGCCAACGCGTTCAGGTCATCCGATTCCAGGTTCTTGACCTGCTGCGTGGTCATCGCGCCGACCTGCCGGGTCGTCATCGCGCCGAACTGGTCGGAACCCAGGGCATTCAGCTGAGCGCTGGTGAAGGTCTGCACCGCGGCGGTGGTCAACGCGCGCAGGTCGTCGGTCTCGATGGCGGCGATGTTGGTCGTCGTGAACAGCGACACGGCCTTGGTGCCGAGCGTGGCGAACTGCGAGGTCGTCAGCGCCTGGAACTGCTCGGTGGTGAACGCGGCCCAGTCTTCGCTGGTCAGGCGCGCCAGGGTCGTCGACGTGAGGGCGGCGATCTGGTCGGTCGTCAGGTTGGTAATCAGCGATGCCATCTTGGAACTCCGTGAACCTATGGGGGGCGGATGCGCCCATAGGCGCGAGGTGGGGTTGGGTCAGCTTGTTGTTGCCGGGCACCCGAACTTCCGGATGCCGTCATTCGGTTTTCGGTCGCCGATTGACAAACTTGAGCTAGCCCAGAAATGTTATTGGCGGCTTGCTTAACGTGAACGGAACAAAAGGGCCGGGAGTCGGCCTCAGTTCACGGTTACAGAAGCGGCGTAAAGCCCGCGAACGCGGGGGGAGGGATGCTTGCCGAGGCAAGGGATTTCGGCGCCGTTGTCGAACGATCGTTCACTTGTCACGCGCCAGACATCCAATGGTGATCGGCACTTAGGCGTGATCCTGAAGTCCGGATGCACGACGAGGACCGGCCCGATGAGCGACGGATTGCTGCAGCGCGCGCCTGAAACACGATGTAAGCAGTGTGAACGAAGTCTGAGGAAACCCTGGGCGGGCCCTGGGCTCGACCGGGCTTGGCGTGTGTCGGGCGTGATAAGTTCACGGGTTTCCAGCCGGCCGGTCACGCTCAGTTTCCAGGGTATGACACCCCTATTAGTTATTGACGGCCAATCAATATGACGATGAACGCAACGAAGCCTTATCGGATCCTCGGCATCCAGCAGATCGCCATCGGCGGGCCGGACAAGGCAGCGCTGCGCCGGCTGTGGGTGGACGTGCTGGGGCTGGAGGTCACCGGCACGTTCGTGTCGGAACAGGAGAACGTCGACGAGGACATCTGCGCGATCGGCGCCGGGCCGCATCGCGTCGAGGTCGATCTGATGCAGCCGCTGGATCCGGAGAAGCGGCCGGCGGTCCACGCGACACCGCTCAATCACGTCGGGTTGTGGGTGGACGATCTGCCCAAGGCGGTGGAGTGGATGACCGCGAACGGGGTGCGTTTCGCGCCGGGCGGCGTCCGCAAGGGCGCGGCAGGCCACGACATCTGCTTCATTCACCCGAAGAGCAGCGGCGAGTTCCCCATCGGCGGGGAGGGCGTGCTGATCGAACTGGTGCAGGCGCCGGACGACGTGGTGAAGGCCCTGGGCGGGCCGTGCGGCTCAGGCGCCTGAGCCGCACGGCCGGGGCGTCGCGTGCGCCACGGCCAGCCCCGTCACCAGAACTTCCACCAGGGCGAGGGCTCGGACGTCTCTTCCGTCGCCGCCTTGCGCCGCGTGCCCGAGCGCTGGAAGTGCAGCAAGGGGATCGAGAACGGATCGACGCTCGCTGCGCCACTGCCCTCGAGCTGATATCCGAACCGGGCGAGCAGGACCTCTTCGCCCAGCTCCAGCGGATGGAAGGGCAGGGGGTAGGCGTCCTCGCCCGGGTCGCTGGTCACGCGCTGCTGCTCCGCCCAGTACGGCGCCTCGAAGGGCAGCGGCTCGCCGATGTCCTCCAGGATGCCGCTGTCGGGGGACAGGCTCAGGGAGCGGATCAGGCGTCCGTCTTCCCAGACGGCAAAGGCGAACCAGTCCACCACGCTGTGCATCGCGTGCAAGGTGATCCGGCGTTTGCCGGCGATGTCGAGGAAGCGGCCCGGCAGCTGCGACGGGTGGTCGACCGCAAACTCGCTGGCCGCGATGATGGAGACGCCGGGGAAGCAGCCGATGAACATCAGCGGGTCCGGCGGATCGGTGTAGCTCAGATCGCCTTCGCCGATCAGTTCGAGCGACTCTCCCGGGAAGAGCCGTTCCGCCAGCGCGCGCGTGGCATCGCGGTCGAGCGCCGGCTGCCCTTCCAGGGCCGCGCGAGCGTCGCCGTCCGAGATGACCAGCATCCAAGTCTTGGCCCCCATGCGCCATCCTCTCCGTTCAGTGGCGAGGATGGTAATCGCGTCAACCCTCGTACGGCCCTTTCCCGGGCAGCGCCCACAGCAGGCCGAGCGTCGCGCCGGCCGGCGCGACGGTGAGATGGTCCTCGCCGGCCAGAACGCGGCTCTCGATGCGCAGCGACTTGTAGCGGCGCCTGCGCAGCTGTGTCTCGAACCGGCGCACGTCGGCGACGAGGTCGCTCTCCTTGTTGAAGCGCGGTCCCGGCGCGACGGCCTCGTAGGCGCCGACGTACTGGAAGACACGGGCCGCCAGGTCGGTGTGCTGCTTCGCGTAGGCCGCTTCCTGCTCGAACACCAGGTGACGATCGAACCAGAACGACGGACTGCCGAGGATGTAGTGGCTGAACAGCGCCGGCCTGGCGAGCAGGACCTGCGCCGCGAACAACGCGCCGTAGGAATGCCCGAGCAGCACGCGGCGGGCCGGGTCGAGCTGGTAGCGCGCGGAGATTGCCGGTACTGCGATGTCGGCCAGGTACTTGAGATAGGCCGCCCCTTCGCCGTAGCGCGGCGCGCCATAGCGATCGGCGGGCCGCCCGGGCCGCGTCCGGGGATCGCTCGGGGTGTAGTCGCGCGAGCGCATCTCCACGGCGGATTCATCCGCGGGCCCCGCCAACCCGACGACAGCGAAATCGGCCAGGTTGCGACCCTGTTGACCCACGCGGTTGCGCAGCGCTCGCACGAGCGGGAATGCATAGGGCGCATCGGTCACGAACACGGCCGGTCGGGGACCGGTGTTTGGAGGTGCATTCGGCGGCAGGTCGATCCAGACCTCGTAGCGGCGGCCGGTGGCCGGATCGGGCAGCGGATGGACGAAGGTGCCGGGCAGGGCGTAAGGCCCGGTGGCATCCGGCAGCGCGGGCGCGGCGATGGACCGGGTGGTCGGCATCAGCAGCGAACCCAGCGCCGCGGCGAGGACTTGCCTGCGGTCGGTCATGCGAGGGAGCGGGAGCAACGAAGGGTCGCGAGTGTCTCGCGGCGTGGCGGCGGGGCACTCCCTGGAAGCCGTTACGTGCGTTACGTGCGTTACGGGCGTCGGATCCTCGTCAGGTGCGCGCGCCAGGCCCCGCGCGTGCCTCAGTCGACCAGGATGTTCCGGTTCTTCAGCGTCAGGTGGATCTTGTCGCCGACCGTGTCCTTGTTGAAAGGCTTGACGATGTAGCCGGTCGCGCCGAGCTGGGCGGCGCGGATGATGTCTTCCTTGCGGCCCTCGGCGGTGACCAGCAGGACCGGCACCTTGCGCAGCGGATCGGACTCCGGTTTGGCGCGCAGGGCCTCGAGGAGCTGGAAGCCGTTCATCACCGGCATGTTCACGTCGCTGAGGACGAAGTGGACCGGTTCGCCCGACTCGGCACAGAGTTCGAGCTGGCGCAGCGCGGCCTTGCCGTCCTCGGCTTCGAGGATCTTCTTGAAGCCCAGCTCGCGGAGCAGCCCGGAGATGATGCGGCGCATGGTCGAAAAATCGTCGACCACCAGGAAACAGAACTCTTCGCGTTTGATCGTCGTGACCATGTGGAACCCCTTCAGGGGTGGAATCCTAGCGTGAGGAGGCTCAGGCGTATTCGTCGAGGAGGGCGCCCAGCGACGCGTGAGCGGGAGAGCGCCTCGCGCCGGCCTCATCAGCGTCCCGATCCTGGTCCCGGTCCTGAGCCTGCGTCGAGGCCTGGGGCGCGGCGCTCTGGCCGGATCGCTCCGCTGCCTTCGCTTGCGCGGCCTCCGCCGCCTGTTTCTGGATCTGGGCGATCTGGTCCATCACCATCTGCATCTGGGTTTGCAGCAGCTTCTGGCGTTTTTCCTTCGCCTGGGCGTCCATCGTCGAGTCCGAGGCGAGATCCTTCATCTGCTTCTGCAACTGCTTGAGTTGCGATTGCAGACGTGCGATCTGCGCGTCGGGGCCGGTGCCGGAGGCCGCGGAGGAGGTCCCCGTCGAGGTCGATGCCGAGGAGGCGGAGGGGATGGCGACGTGCATGATGGATTCCCGGGCGATGCTCCGATATCGGCCCCCGGGGCCGGGTCTTGAGGGGGCCCCGGGGCGACCGCGTGCGTGCAGCGGCCGCCCCGGACCCGCGCCGAGGCTCACGCCGGGGTCATGGCACTGCGGGTAGCATCCCCGGATGACCTCGACAACGCCTGACCCCGTCGCCGCACTGCTGCGCCACGCCGCCACCACCTGGATCGCGCCGCGTTTCCGCCATCTGGCGGACGAGGAGGTGATGGAGAAAGCCCCCGGCGAGTGGGTCACGACCGTCGATCGTGATGTCGAGGCCTTCCTCACCCCCGAACTGCGTGCGCTGGTGCCCGGCTCGCGCGTCGTCGGCGAAGAGCAATGCGCGGAGACGCCGGAGCTGCTCGACCAGCTCGACGAGGGCGCCGTGTGGCTGGTCGATCCGCTGGACGGGACCTTCAACTTCATCTCGGGGCGCGAACCGCTGTCGTCGATGGTGGCGCTGCTGGAAGACGGCGTGACCGTCGGGGCCTGGATGCTGGATCCAATCTCGGGCGTGCTGCATCACGCCCGGCGCGGGCAGGGCGCCTGGCGGGAGACGGAACGGCTGCACACGGCACCGGGCTCCGGGCTGAAGCGGGCCGTCGTCAAGACGCGCTTCCTTCCGCAGGAACACCAGGACCGCGTCGCGACCTGGCAGGGCGTCGAGATCCTGCCCGGACTGCAACTGCGCCGGCGCGGAGTACCCCGCACTCGCCGAAGGCGCCTTCGACGCGACGCTGTATTGGCGCAAGCTCGCCTGGGACCATGCGCCAGGCACGCTTTTCATCACGGAAGCCGGCGGTTTTGCGGCGCGGCTGGACGGCACGCCCTATCGCGCTGGCGACCGGCAGCCGGGGTTGCTCGTGGCTCGCAGCCCCGACGTGTGGGAAGAGGCTGCGGCAGCTTGGAAGAAGACGTCGTGAGCCCGGGCGAGGGCGCTCCAGGGGGCATGGGGGATCCCTCCAGGACCCCCAAGCACCCTTCCGGCCCCAGTCGCGCTCGTTGACTTCGGCCTCGCTGGCATGCGCTGACTGAGGGTCGCGGCGTTTCCGCCGATTGGGGCGGTCAGGAGCGGCGGCTCCGGTTTGGAACGCGGATTGCCGCATCTGGCGTCGATGACAGCCTCCCTCGATATCGCACGCCGGCTTGACCGGCTGCCCTGGTCGCGCTGGCACTGGCGCGTGGTGCTCGCGCTGGGCGTGGCATGGGTGCTTGACGGGCTTGAAGTCACCCTGGTCGGCTCGGTCGGCGCCGTGCTGGAAAGACCTGACACCCTCGGCCTGAGCGCGGTCCAGGTCGGCTGGTCCGGATCGCTGTATCTCGCCGGGGCGATCGTCGGCGCACTGGTCTTCGGCCGGATGTCGGACCGGCTCGGCCGCAAGCGGCTGTTCCTCGCGACGCTCGCGATCTACGCCGTGGCCACGCTCGCGACGGCCTTCTCCACCGACTTCACCTTCTTCGCGCTGTGCCGCTTCGTCACCGGACTGGGCATCGGCGGCGAGTACGCCGCCATCAATTCCGCGATCGACGAGCTCGTGCCCGCCCGCGTGCGTGGTCGGGTGAACCTCGCCATCAACGGCAGCTTCTGGATCGGCGCCGCGCTGGGCGCCGCCTCCAGCCTGCTGCTGTTGCATCCGGGCGTGCTCGGCCCGGTGCAGGGCTGGCGCGTGGGCTTCGCGATGGGCGCGCTGCTGGCGGTCGGCATGGTGCTGGTGCGCCGCCACGTGCCCGAGAGCCCGCGCTGGCTGCTGCGCCATGGCCGGGGCGAGGAGGCCGGCCGGATCATCGACGCCATCGAGGCCGAGGTCGCCGCGCAGCACGGGCCGCTGCCGCCGCTGCCGCCGCTGCCGGCGGATCGGAGCGAGCACCGCCGCGCCGTGCCCACGATGCGCGAGGTGCTGCAGGTGCTGCTGCGCCGCTACCGCGTCCGCAGCGGCGTGGCCTTGTCGCTGATGCTGGCGCAGGCCTTCTTCTACAACGCGATCTTCTTCAGCTACGCGCTGGTGCTCACGCGCTTCTATGGCGTCGCCGATCATCGGGTGGCGCTCTACATCTTCCCGTTCGCGCTCGGCAACGTGCTGGGCCCGCTGCTGCTGGGGCCGCTGTTCGACCGGGTCGGCCGCCGTCGCATGATCGCGCTGACCTACGGTCTGGCCGGCGTGGGCCTCGCGGCGACCGGCATCGCCTTCGTCGCGGACATGCTCGACGCGCGCTCCCAGGCGTTGTGCTGGTCGGCGGTGTTCTTCTTCGCGTCAGCGGCGGCCAGCTCCGCCTACCTCACGGTCAGCGAGGTCTTCCCGCTCGAGATGCGCGCGATGGCCATTGCGATCTTCTACGCCGTGGGCACCGGCGCGGGCGGCTTCGTCGCACCGCTGCTGTTCGGATGGCTGGTGGAGAGCGGCGACCGCGGCAACGTCGCGATCGGCTACGGCATCGGTGCAGTGCTGGTGATCGTGGCAGGCCTGCTCGCGCTGCGCTTCGGCGTGGACGCGGAGCGCAAACCCTTGGAGGACATCGCGCCCTCGATGCACGACGCGGACTAGCGCCGCCTCAGCGCTTGCCGAACCAGCGCCGCACGCGGCGCTTCCAGTCCAGCCACTGGCGGTGGCGCGAGCGGTCGATGCGCTTCACGTCGATCAGCGTGACGTCGCCGCAGGCGGACATCGTGTGCAGGCCGCTGGCGAAGTCGCGATGCGCGAGGTCGCCGGTGAAGGTCGCCGGCAGTGCCTGGACCTCGACGGCGTCCAGCGTCAGACGGTTGAAGCGCAGCCAGCGCGTCGCTCCGCCGTAGCCGTTGCGGCTGTCCTGGACCGGCAGCGTCACAAGACCGTCCGCGCCTACGAAGGGCGTGCCGGCGGGCCGCGCGCCATCATGCGCGCACCTCACCGGATTCGCGCGGTGCGGCGTCCACGGGCCTTGCAGCGACTCGGCATGGGCGACGTGCAGCTCGCGCTGGTCGCGCTTGTCCGGGCCGATGACCGCATAGAACATCCACCAGACGCCGTCGTGCCGCAGCAGCGAGGCGTCGACCGCGCGCACGCCCGGCAGCAGCGCGCAGACCCGCTCCCACCGTTCCCAGCGCTCGGCGCCGTCCACGGCGCGGTAGAGCGCGACTTCCTCGGCCTGGCTCGATTCGGGACCATCCACACCTGCCCGTCGTGTTCGAACACGAACGGGTAGGACAGGTGGAAGGGCGTCTGCAGCACCGGCTTGGGCGCGCTCCAGGCGCCGTTGCTCAGATCCAGCGTGAGTCGCTGCAGGTCGGCGCGCTTGGTGCGGTAGTCGAAGTTCTCGACGAACACATGCAGCGCGTCGCCGTCGCGCAAGGCGAAGGGATCGGCGTAATAGCGCCAGTCGCCGGCCTCGGGCATCCAGACGATCTGGTCCCGCAGTTCGCGCAGGCGCGCCGGGCTGAGCAGATCGATGCGTTCGGGAACGACGCCGACGGTCCAGAAGTCCGACTTCGGACGCTTAACCACGAACGTCTTCCACGCTCAGGCCAGCCAGGTCTTTCTCCCGGGCGCCCTGGCGCGTCAGCACGTCCTGATAGAGCCCCAGCGTGGCCCGCACGGCGGTCGAGCGGTCGTAGCGTTGCATGTCGTAGTCGATCGGGCGACGGTGGTCGCGTTGCCGTTGCTCGAGCGCGGCGGCGATCGCCTGACCCATCGCCGACGCGTCGTCGATCGCCACGATGGCCGATTGCGCCGGGTCCAGCATCTCGCGCGCGCCCAGCGTGGCGGTCGCCACGATCGGCAGACGGGCGCGCATGGCTTCGAGGATGGCCAGCGGGAACTGCTCCTCGCGCGACGAGGACACGTACAGGTCCATCTCGCCGAGCAGCTCGTCGACGTTCCAGCGGAATCCGAGCAGGTGGATGCGCTTGTCGTTGCCGCGCAGCGCCTCGAGCTCCGCGCGCTGCGGGCCCTCGCCGATCAGCACCAGGTGAGCGTTCGCTGGCGCGTGCTGCTGGAAGGCCTGGATCAGCGTGTGCATGCCCTTGGCCGCGTGCAGCCGGCCGACGCAGCCGATCACCGGCGCGGCGGCGGGGATGCCGAGCTCCATGCGCAGCGAGCCGGACGGCGCCTTCGCGGCGCAGGAGCCGGGCGCGCGTTCCGGGGCCCAGTTGTAGATGACGCGATGCATGCCGTCGAATTCCTTCAGGTGACCGACCTGCGCCGAATTGACGCACACCAGCGCGTCCATCCGCGCATGGTGATGCGACTTGTACCCGACATGCAGCGTGCCGACCCGGGCGCTGTGCTTGGCCGCCGCCACTGCCTTGCAGGCGGGGCCGAGGTGGCCGTGGACCACGTCCGCGCCCAGCTTCGTGGCCAACCGGCGCACACGCGCGCCGCGCAGCAAGGGCAGGCGCAGGCCGTGGTAGCTCACGCGCTGGTCCAGCGCGTGACGCACCGCGGATCCCGCCGGTCCGATCACGTGGACTGTGTGGCCCAGCGCGGCCTGGGCGTTGGCCAGGTCGACGCAATGATGCTCGCCCCCGGCGATGCGAGACGAGAAGACCACATGGACGATGGAGAGTGCGCGCATGACGTCGAATCGGCAAAAGGGATAAATAACGTTTGGAGTCTATTTCTTAACATTCAGCAATAGAGCGGGATTTCCCCCGAGATCGTGGGGTGTACGGTGAGCCTTCGCCACAAGGTGTGCGCAATTCCCTGCCCAGTGTTGACGCGGGGCAAACACTAGGAGCGGAAGTGGCGCGCGCGACGGCGCGGACAGGCTGAGTGGCCCCGAGTGGGATGAAACGCCACGTAACCAAACCGGCAGTGGCGGACCTGCGGTCGTCGGCGCGACGAACCGCTGTTTCCCTGGGATGAACTGCGAGGCGTGACCACCTGCATGCAGGGTCATTGAAGTTAAGCTAGCGCGCCTTTTTGCGGCTTTCGCACGAAGGACACCTCTTCACGCCAACTGCCACGTTCCCCCGGAGCCCGCTTCATGCTGCGTCTGTCGCTGATTGCCCTTGTCGTTGCGTCCCTGCTCGCCGGTTGCGGCAAGTCCTCTCCCGACAAGAAGGCGTCGCCCGCGGCCGAGGCAGCCAGCGCGCCGAGCCTGCTGGTCTCGCCCGAGGACGTCCAGACCCTGGGCGTGAGTGCCTATGCCAGCGGCCCGGTCATCACCGGCTCGATCCAGCCGGAGCGGCGCGCCGACCTGCGCGCCGAGCTCCAGGCGATCGTGCTGCAGGTCTACAAGGAGAACGGCGAGCGCGTGAAGCGCGGCGACCTGCTGGTGCGCCTGGACGACACGGCCATCCGCGACACGGTCCAGTCCGCCGACGAGTCCGCCCGTGCGTCCTCGCAAAGCTTCGAACAGGCCGAGCGCCAATACCAGCGCCTGAAAACGCTGCAGGCGCAGGGCATGAGCTCCATCCAGGCGATGGAAGACGCGGAGATCCGCCGCAACAACGCGCAGAGCGACCTGGTCGCCGCCCGCGCCCGCGTGGCCACGGCGCGCCAGCAGCAGCAGCGCACCGAGGTGCGCGCGCCGTTCGACGGCGTCGTCAGCGACCGCAAGGTCTCGCCGGGCGACTCGGCGCAGATCGGCAAGGAACTGATCAAGGTGATGGACCCGGCGTCGATGCGCTTCGAGGGCCTGGTCTCCGCCGACCGGATGTCCGAACTCAAGCTGGCGCAGACGGTCTACTTCCGCGTCAACGGTTATCCGCAGGTGGACTTCCAGGGCAAGGTGCGCCGCATCGCCCAGGCCGCCAATGCCAACACCCGCCAGGTCGAGGTGCTGGTCGACTTCGCCGGCGCGCAGCAGCCCGGCGTGGCCGGCCTCTACGCCGAAGGCCGCGTGCAGACCAACAGCATCTCGGCGCTGATGGTGGCCGACAGCGCGCTGGTGCGGGAGGGCGACAAGTCCTTCGTCTGGCGCGTGGAGGGCGGCAAGGTCGCGAAGACCCCGGTGAACCTGGGCGCGCGGGACGACCGCCAGGGCTTGTACGTGGTCACGAGCGGGGTGAAGCAGGGGGACCGCATCCTGCGCAGCCCGACCAGCACGCTGCTCGACGGGCAGCGCGTCGAGCTGGGCAAGACGGCCGTCTCCGCCAGCGGGACCGCCAGGACGGCGACCGGCATGACGAACCCGAGCGGCGCCCCCGCCGCGGGATCGACCACGTCGGGCGCCACCGCCGCGCCGCTGCCGGTGCTGCCGGTGGCTTCGGCCGCGTCGGCCCAGTGATGCGCACAGGAGCCTGAACCATGTTCCTCTCCAATTTCTCGGTCAAGAAGCCGATCGCGATGATCGTGATCATCATCGGCTTGATGGCCCTGGGCCTGCTGGCCCTGTCCAAGCTGCGCGTCAACGAGCGGCCCGACGTCGACCTGCCGCTGCTGGTGGTCAGCATCAGCTATCCGGGCGCCTCGCCGGAGACCTCCGAGCGCGAGATCGTCAACCGCATCGAGAAGTCGCTGCAGAGCATCTCCGGCGTGAACGAGGTCCGTTCGACCTCGGGCGAAGGATCGGCCCAGCTGCTGCTGTTCTTCAACTTCGACAAGAACATGATCGAGGCGGCCGACGAGGTCCGCAACGCGATCGCCGCGGTCCGCCACAAGCTGCCGACGGAAATGCGCGAGCCGGTGCTGCAGCGCGTCGACCCGTCGGCGCAGCCGATCATGCAGCTGGCGCTGTCGTCCAGCAGCCAGTCGCATGCCGAGATCTCGCGGATGGCCGAGGACCAGTTCGCCGACCGCTTCCGCGCCATCCCCGGCGCGGCGACGGTGACGGTGAACGGCTCGCTCAAGCGTGAGCTGTCGGTGCTGCTGAACGCGCAGAAGCTGCGCGAGTTCAACGTCTCCGTGACCGAGGTCGTCAACGCGCTGCGCATGCAGAACACGACGGCGCCGGTGGGCAAGGTGCGCGGACAGCTGGAGGACCAGAGCATCCGGCTGCTGGGCCGCATCGAGTCGCCGGCCGACTTCAACCAGATCGTCGTCAAGCGCTCCGGCAGCGAGCTGATCCGCCTGGGCCAGGTGGCCACGGTGCAGGACGGCTTCGCGGAGCAGACCGGCCTGTCGGTGCGCAACGGTCACCCGAACGTCGGCATCATGGTCACGCGCTCGCGCGACGCCTCGACGGTGAGCGTGGCCAAGGAGGTCCGCAAGCTGGTCGAGGAGATCGACAAGTCCTTGCCCAAGGGCACCAAGCTCGAGGTCGTGCAGGACGGCGGGCAGGACGCGCAGGACAGCCTGAACAACGTGATCCACGCGCTGGTGTTTGGCGCGGGCCTGACGATCTTCGTCGTCTACGTGTTCCTGAACTCCTGGCGCTCGACGATGATCACGGCGCTGTCGCTGCCGACCTCGGTGATCGCGGCCTTCATCGCGGTCTGGCTGTGCGGCTTCACGCTGAACTTCATGAGCCTGCTGGGCCTGTCGCTGGCGATCGGCGTGCTGATCGACGACGCGATCGTGGTGCGCGAGAACATCGTGCGCCACATGGAGCGCGGCGCCGACCGCCGCACCGCCGCGTTGAAGGGCACCGCGGAGATCGGCCTGGCCGTCGCGGCGACGACCTTCTCCATCGTGGCCGTGTTCATCCCGGTGGCCTTCATGCCGGGCGTGTCGGGCGAATGGTTCCGGCCGTTCGGGCTGACGGTGGTCGCCTCGGTGCTGGTGTCGCTGTTCATCTCGTTCACGCTGGACCCGATGCTGTCGGCGTTCTGGGGCGATCCCCCGGGGCATCACGAGGCGCCCAAGACCGGCATCTCCAAGAAGCTGCAGGCGTTCAACGAGTGGTTCGACCGCCAGGCCGACGGTTACGGTCACGTGATCGCCTGGGCGCTGCATCACCGCCGCTGGATGGCGGTGTTCGCGGTCCTGAGCTTCGCGCTCGCGATCTTCCTGCAGGTCAAGCTGGGCGGCACGAGCTTCCTGCCGGCGTCGGATTCCGGGACCATCGCCATCGAGGTCCGGACGCCGGCCTCGTCCAGCCTCGAGTACGCGCGGCTGAAGATGGGCGCCGCGTCCGCGCTGGCGCGCGAGATGCCCGAGACGGTGGCCACCAACGAGAGCGTCAACGCCAGCGGCGGCCGCATCTACGTGGACCTGGGCAAGAGCACCCAGCGCAAGCGCAGCGCGGCGGAGATCGCCGCCGACCTGCGCACGCGGGTGGCGCGGCTGGTGGGGGCGGAGTACGTCGTGCTCGACGACCTGAACAACGGCGCGCAGAAGCCGGTGCAGATCCGCTTCTCCGGCGCGGACTCGCGCAAGCTCATGGAGATCACGACCGACTACATGGAAAAGCTGCGCCGCGTGCCGGGCGCAGTGGACGTGGGCCTGTCGGAGCAGGATCCGCAGAACGAGCTGCAGATCGAGCTCAACCGCGGCCTGGCCAACACGCTGGGAATCTCGGTGGGCGACGCGGCCAACTCCTTGCGGGTGGCCTTCGCCGGCGTGGAGGTCGGCGACTGGATCGACCCGAGCAGCGAGACGCGCGACGTGGCGGTACGGCTGGCGCCGGAGGACCGCGTCGACGCCAGCAACATCGAGCGCCTGCCGATCGCCGTGACCGGCGCCGGCGTGATGGTGCCGCTGGAACAGATCGCGACGGTGACGATGGGCAAGGGCCCGGCCAAGATCCAGCACGCGGACGGCAAGCGGATGATCGCGGTGTCGGCCAACGCGCACGGCCGCTCGCCCGGCGAGGTCACCAGCGACGCGCTGAAGCTGGCCAAGGCGATCAACTTCCCGCCCGGCTACGGCATCGAGCTGGCGGGCGCGGCCAAGGACCAGCAGGAGGTCTTCAGCGCGATGGCCATCGCGCTGTTCTCGGGCATCGGGCTGATGTACCTGATCCTGGTGATGCAGTTCGGCAGCTTCACGGCGCCGATGGGCGTGATGCTGTCGCTGCCGCTGTCGCTGATCGGCGTGGTGGTGGCGTTGCTGCTGACCAAGGGCACGCTGAACCTGATGAGCTTCATCGGGATCATCATGCTGGCCGGCCTGGTGGCGAAGAACGCGATCCTGCTGCTGGACGCGGCGCGTCAGGAGGAGGCCGCCGGCGTGCCGCGCGAGGAGGCGCTGATGCACGCGGGCCGCAAGCGCTTCCGGCCGATCCTGATGACGACCTTCGCGCTGATCGCCGGCATGCTGCCGGTGGCGGTGGGCATCGGCGAAGGCGGCGAGTTCTACCGCCCGATGGCGGTGGCGATCATCGGCGGCACGATCACGTCGACCTTCCTGACGCTGCTGATGGTGCCGAGCTTCTACGACAGCATCGAGATGTTCCGCGACAAGCAGCGCGCCCGCGTGGCAAAGGCAGCCGACGGCTGGGGCAAGGTGGGCGCGATGGCGATCAACCGGCTGGTCGAGCTGGCGGTGATCGTCGGGTTCCTCACCACGCTGATCTTCGTGTGGTGGCTGATCGCCGGGCTGATCAACCGCGGCCGCCCCGTCGCGCACCACGAGGCCGTGCTGGGCGCGGGCGACGATTGAGGCGCGCGGGCCGGGGCTGAGCGCCGGCGACGCCTGACGGTGAAGGGAAGGGCGCCTCGACCAGGCGCCCTTTCCGTTTCCGGCCGGTCAGCCGCGCCGCAGGCGGCGCCACCAGGCGTCGCCGGACGCGCGCGCGACGCGGCATCGCCGGACGCGGCGTACGCCTGCGTGGCCGCCGCGCGCAGCTCGACCTCCGTGCCCGCGCCTGGGCGGGACGTGAGGCGGTAGACGATGCCGGCGAGTTCCGCGCGTTCCCGCATGCCGGACAGGCCCCAGTGGCCCGGCCGGCCGCCGCGGTCCTGCACCTCGTCGGGCACGCCGACGCCGTCGTCCCGCACGAACAGCGCGAAGCTGGCGTCGTCGAACCGGAGCGTGACCTCGATGCGCTCGGCCTGGGCGTGCTGGAACGCGTTGAAGATCGCTTCGCGCGCGATCAGGCAGATCGACGCGGCCAGCGCTGGCGCCAATGGCCTCGGCGTGCCCTCGACCGTCAGCGCGAAGGCGGCGCCGTGCGTGTGCGAGAGCTCGCGCCCCAGCGCCTCCAGCGTGTGCTCGAGCAGATTGGTGTCGGGCGGCGGCAGGCGCAGGTCGGTGACCCGGTCGCGGCCCTCGACGAGCAGCGCATCGGCGTCGGTCAGCACGCGTTCCATCGCGGCGCGCTCGGTGCCGGGCAGCCTGCGAGCGATGGCCTCGAATCGAAGGATCAGTCCGTAGACGCCTTGCAGCAGCGTGTCGTGCAGGTCGCGCGCGATGCGCTCACGCTCCTGCACTCGGGCGGCGAGGCGGTCCTGTTCATGCAGGCGGCGTTGACGCCCGCGCAGCGCGGCCAGGCCCCCCAGCGCGCCGAAGCCCGCGAGCACGGCCGCCGCGCGGAACCATGCGTTCTGGGTCAAGGTCGGCGCGATCTCGAAACGCAGCGTCGCGGGCGCGGCGCTCCACGGGCCGCCGTCCTGGGAGGACTCGACGTGGAAGTCGTAGGTCCCGGGCCCGAGGTTGGTATAGAAGGCGCGACGCCGCGTGCCGGCGTCCTGCCAGTCCCGGTCCTGGCCGATCAGGCGATATCGGAAGCGCGTGCGCTCGGGCTGGGCAAGGCTGATGGCGGTGTAGGCGATCTCCAGGTCCCGCGTGCCGGCGGCCAGGCGTTGGGGGCCGTTGCCAGCGTGCCCGTCGCTCCCGTCGCTCCCGCCGTTGCTGCCGCTGCCGCCGACCGGCACGGGCTCGCCGTGCACGAAGAGCCGTTGCACCTCGACCGGCGGCGGGGCCGGCTCGCCCTGGGGCAGACGGGCCGGATCGATGCGGACCACGCCATTGCTGAGCGAGAACCAGAGCACGCCATCCGGCGTGCGCGCGGCCGTGCGCAGCGGCCACGACTGCTCGGCGCGGCCCGAGAGACCGTCGATCAGATCGAAGCGGCGCCCCGACGGGCGCGCGCCGTCGCTGGACGCGGTCAGCGCGCGGCGGACTTCGTCGGCGGTGAGCCGCGTGATCCCGTTCGCGCCGTTGAGCCACAGCTCGCCATCGGGTGTTTCGACGATGCCGGAGACGCCGTCCAGCGCTTCGGGGTCCTTCAGGCGCAGCATCGGCATGCCGGCCTCGGACGCGAGCTGCACGCCGCGTTCGCCGCCGATCCACAGGTGCGATCCTTGCCGCGCGATGACCTTGATCGCGCCGACCTTCAAGCCGTCGGCCGACGACAGCGCCGTCGTCTTGCCGGCCTCGTGCCGCAGCACGCTGCCGTCGTTGTAGCCGATCCAGACGCGGCCGCGATCGTCCGTGCCGATGGCGTCGGGCCCCTTGAGCGGGAACCCCTCGCTGCCGGACAGTCGCGTGACGCGCCCATCGGCGTAGCGCATCAACCCGTAGCGATGCGCGTTGAACCAGAGCGCGCCAGTCGTGTCCTCGGTGATCTCGAACACCGGGACGGTCCACGGCTGCCCGTCGGGCGTGGGCACCTGGACGAAGCCGGTCCCTTCCTGCCGCCACAGCCCGGTGCGGCCGCCGACCCAGAGCCGCTGCCGGCTGTCGACGAACACGGCGGTGAAGGTTTCCATCCGAGGGTCGGTGGGCATCTTTTCCGGCGTCGATTGTCCGGGCGCCAACTGCTGGATGGAGTTCCCGGAGGCGATCCAGACGCGCCCCTGCGCGTCCGCCGTCATCGCGATGCTGGCGCTGCGGTCGGGCAGCTCGACGCGGTCGACCGCCGCGCCGCGGGAAGCGGTCCAGCCCGCCGTTGGTGCCGACCCAGATCGCGCCGTCGCGGTCCTGGAAGACGCGGGTCACGAGTTCGCCGGACAGCCCCTTGTCGGTGCCCAGGTACTGATGCGCCGCCGGCGCGGAGGCCGCCGCGCCCTCGATCGCCAGACGATTGAGCCCGTCCTTCGCGCCGAACCAGAGCTTGCCGTTGCGGTCGAACGCGGGCACGAAGAAGCTTTTCGGCACGGCGACCGGTGGCGCGGCGGGGTCGGTCGACTCGCCGGGCAGCGGCAGAGGCCGCAGACCCCCGACAGCAGGCGACATGTCGTTGGCCCAGGCGCGGCCGCCGCCGATCACGAGCTGCGACTGGCCGAGCGCCGGCACATCGACGACGGTGAAGCGCACGGCGCCTGCCGGTTTCACGAAGATGGCGCGGTCGGTGACGACCCAGATGTTGTTGCTGCTGTCCACCGCGACGTTGAGCGTCGGCGGAGGATGGCCGCTGGCGTCGACGTAGCCGGATTCCGGTCCGACGGGGATCCAGGCGTCGCGCTGGCGCTTCAGCAGCGCGCGACCGGTGGCGACCCAGAGCGTGCCGTCGCGTTCGGCGGCGAAGGCCCGCGTCGAGTAGGAGAAATGCCCCCCGGCCGGATCGACGTGGAGGACGCGGCCCTGGCGCACCAGCGCGGCGCCGCCGTCGAGCAGGCCGACCCACAGCGCGTTGTCTTTCGTCGCGAAGAGCGACAACACCTGCCGGCTCGGCAGCGATTCACCGGCGAGGGCGTCGAAGCGCTCGAAGCGCACGCCATCGAAGCGGAACAGTCCGGTGCCGGTGCCCAGCCACAGGTAGCCGTCGGTGGTCTGCGCGATCGCCATCACCGGACCCGGCATGCCGTCCTTGAGCGTCCAGGTCGTGTGCTGCAGGTGCGCGAGGGGCTGCTCGGACGGCGTCGCGGACTGCGCGTGCGCGGCAGGCGTCAGCAGCACGGTCAGCGCATGCCCGGCGGCCAGCCCGAGCAGATGAAGACGGATCAGTCGTGAAGGGGGCGGGGGCGTCGGAAGGGGCATCGAGGACAGGCGGGCGCGGAAGCGCATGGATTGTGCCTGCGGGGTGGCGGTGCCGAAGTTCTCACACTTTTCCTGTTCAGTTTTGGCAACCAAAACATCCGTCTCGCGAACTCTCTGTGCGCCAGTGAGACTTAGGCAGCTCCTAGCAACTTTGGAGCAACGCGATGCATTCGATTCAAGTCAAGGCGCCGCGGCGAGCGGCACTGAATACCGTGAAAGCGGCGGTGTCGATCTGTCTATCGGTGAGCTTGGCGGCTTGCGGCGGCGGCGGCGAGCCTGTTGACCCGGCGTCTCCTCCCGTGGGCACCGATCCGACGACTCCGACGACTCCGACGACACCGACCACGCCGACCACGCCGACGACGCCAACGACGCCGACGACGCCAACGACGCCAACGACGCCGACGACACCGACGACACCGACGACGCCGACCACGCCGACCACGCCGACCACGCCGACGACACCGACGACGCCGACCACGCCGACGACACCGACGACACCGACCACGCCGACCACGCCGACCACGCCGGTTCCGGATCCTGCCCGCCCCATTGGCGGAAACGTGATGGGTCTGGATGCTGGCAACGACTTGATTCTGAGCAAGAACGGTAGCGAAGACCTGCGCGTGCAAGGCAACGGTGCCTTCAGCTTCGCAACGCCGGTCGCCAATGGCGCAACCTATACCGTCACTGTCAAGGCGCAACCGCTGTGGCAGAACTGCGCCGTCACCAACGGCAGCGGCAGCGCGACCTCCCCGGTGAGCAACGTGACCGTCGTGTGCACCGCAGCGCAGGCGAACGTCACGACGTTTGCGGGCTCAGGGGCGAATGGTTCCGCCAATGGCAATGGCGTCAATGCACAGTTCTCTGCGCCAGGCAGCGTGACCGTGGACCGTCTGGGAGTCCTCTATGTGCAGGATGGCCAACAGATCCGCAAGATCACAACCGCAGGCGACGTCACGACGCTGGCGGGCTCGGCGACGTCGGGTTCGGCCAATGGCAATGGTGTCAATGCAACATTCACCAATCCAGCAGGCGTGGCCGTCGACGGCAACGGGAATGTCTATGTGGCGGATTCGAACAACAACCTGATCCGCAAGATCACGCCCGCAGGCGATGTCACGACCTTGGCAGGCTCGTTGGCAAGTGGCGCGACCGATGGCAATGGCGCCGCTGCGCGCTTCAGCGCTCCGTTTGGCGTGGGCGTGGACGGTAGCGGGAACGTCTACGTGGCGGATACGAGCAACAACCTGATCCGCAAGATCACACCCGCAGGCGATGTCACGACGCTGGCAGGCTCCGGAGCGCAGGGCGCGGACAACGGCTTTGGCGTGTTGGCCAAGTTCACGCTGCCGGTGGGCGTGGGCGTGGACAGTGTCGGGAATGTCTATGTGGCGGATACGACTAACCACCTGATCCGCAAGATCACGCCCGCAGGCGATGTCACGACGCTGGCGGGTTCGGGGCAAGCGGGCGCCGCCAACGGCAATGGCCTCAGTGCCGCATTCAACTATCCAGCTGGCGTGGCCGTGGACCGGGGTGGGAACGTCTATGTGGCGGATTCGGGAAACAACCTGATCCGCAGGATCACTCCGGCGGGCGATGTCACGACGCTGGCGGGCTCCGGGGCGAGCGGATCGGTCAACGGCATTGGCGCCAATTCGTCATTCCGTCAGCCGGAAGGCGTGGCCGTGGACAGCGACGGGAACGTCTATGTGGCGGATCAGAACAACAACCTGATCCGCAAGATCAGCCCTGTTCGCACGCCGTGATCCGTCGCGACCGGCGGTGCGCCGGTGCGAGGTGCCAGGTCTTGACGTGCCCCGGGGCCGCTGACCGATCCTGACCGTCGACCCTCGCCGATCAAGGACGCCCGATGCCGTGCATCGGGCGTTTGCACTGGCGGGTCCGCTGCTCAGACCACCCGACCCCGGATTGAGCAGGCCGCGCGGATCCAGCGCCTGCTTGATCTGCCGCATCAGCTGCATCGCCACCGGGCTCTTGCGTTGCGCCAGTTCCTCGCGCTTGAGCTGCCCGATGCCGTGTTCGGCGGAGATGGAGCCGCCGTGCGCCGTCACCTGGTCGTAGACAAGCGCGTTGACCCCGGCCTCGTGCTCGCGCAGGAAGTCGGCGGGCGCGACCCCCTCCGGCGCCTGGACGTTGTAGTGCAGGTTGCCGTCGCCCAAGTGGCCGAAGTCCACCAGCCGCGAGCCTGGGAAATGCTCCGCCAGCTGCGCGTCGCAGCGCTCGACGAAGGCCGGGATGCGCGACACCGGCAGCGCGATGTCGTGCTTGATGTTCAGGCCTTCCTCGCTCTGCGCCAGCGGGATGGACTCGCGCAGGTGCCACATCGCCTGGCTCTGCGACAGGCTCTCGGCCACCGCCGCGTCGTCGATCGCGCCGCGCTCCAGGGCTTCCTCGAGCAGGCCCTCGAACTGCGTGCGGGCGTGGTCCTCGCCTTCACTGTCCGACAGCTCCAGCAGCACCGTCCACGGCCGCGGACCGAGCGGCTGCGTCAGCTGCGGGAAATGCTTGCCGACCAGCGCCAGCGACAGCGCGTTCATGACCTCGAAACCGGTCAGCGCCGCGCCGCAGCGCGATCGCGCCAGGTCCAGCAGCGTCACGGCGTCGCCCAGCGTGTCGCAGGCGGCCAGCGCCGTCATCCGCGCGCGCGGCAGCGGATGCAGCTTCAGCGTCGCCGCGGTGATCACGCCCAGCGTGCCCTCGGAGCCGATGAACAGGTCGCGCAGGTCGTAGCCGGTGTTGTCCTTGCGCAGCCCGGACAGCCCGTCCCAGACCGTGCCGTCGGCGGTCACGACCTCCAGGCCCAGGCACAGCTCGCGCGCGTTGCCGTAGCGCAGCACCTGCGTGCCCCCGGCGTTGGTCGCGAGGTTGCCGCCGATGGTGCAGCTGCCCTCGGCCGCGAGGCTCAGCGGGAACAGCCAGCCCGCGTCGCGCGCGGCCTGCTGCACGTTCTGCAGCACGCAGCCGGCCTCGACGGTCATCGTCAGGTTGGACGGATCGATCTGGCGGACACGGTTCAGACGCTGCAGGCTGAGCAGCAGTTGCGCGCCCGAGTCGTCGGGAACGCCGCCTCCGACCAGTCCGGTGTTGCCGCCTTGCGGCACCAGCGCCACGCCGTGCTCGCGGGCGAGCGTCACGACCGCGGCGACCTGCGCCGTGTCCGCCGGTCTCACCACCGCGAGCGCACGCCCCACATAGCGCTTGCGCCAGTCGCGTTCGTAGCCGGAGAGATCGTGCTCCGCGGGCAGCAGGACGTGCGCCTCGCCCAGCGCCGCGCGCAGCGCATCGATCAGTGCGGCACTCATGCGGCGTCCTTCGCGCTGCCCTTCGCGGCGGCGTCCTGTCGCGACGCGTCGACTGCCCCGGCGGCATCCGGCCGGGCTTCAGCCAGCCGCGCCTCGGCCAGCCGCTGCCGGATCTGCGCGGCGCAGGCGACGAAGATCGTCACCGACAACACGACCTCGACCCACGCGAGCGCCATGCCGACGCCGCCCTCGGACGTGCCGCGCACCAGCCCTTCGGTCACGTAGAGCCAGATCATCAGGCTGAGCCAGCGATAGGTGTACATGCGGTAGCGCCACAGGCCGGGCAGCGGCAGCAGCAGCGGCAGCGCCTTGATCGCGAGCGTGCCGCGCCCGGTCGGCGCGAGCCAGAGCTCCCACGCCAGGCACACCAGCGCCAGCGCCAGCGTGGCGAAGAACGCGAGCTGCCGGCTGCCGCGTTCGCGCGCGGTCGGGGCCGAGCGGGACGTCGGCGAGGCGGGCGCGGCGCTCATCGAAGGGGCGGCATCGAGGCTTGACATGGCTGGCATCATAGCCAGCATGATCAGTGAAGTTCAGGCGCAGACGCAGAGCTGGCGCGAGGGAATCCGGGAGCTCGGACGGGAGCTGTTGACGTGGCCGTATGCGCGCACGCTGCGCCTGTTCGTGCAGCGTTTCCGCGAGGAACGCCTGGGCCTCACGGCCGGCAGCCTGACCTTCACGACGCTGATCTCGCTGGTGCCGCTGCTGACCGTCGCGCTGGCGCTGTTCACCGCGTTCCCGATGTTCTCCAGCTTCCAGTCCGCGCTGGAGAAGTACTTCCTCAAGTCGCTGATCCCCGACAACATCGCGCGCCCGGTGCTGATGTCGCTGACGCAGTTCGCGGCGAAGGCGAACCGGCTTGGCGTCGTCGGCCTGATCGTGCTGGCGGTGACGGCGCTGTCGCTGATGCTCACGATCGACCGCACGCTCAACCAGATCTGGCGCGTGCAGCGGCCGCGGCCGATCGCGCAGCGCGTGCTCGTGTACTGGGCGGCGCTGACGCTGGGCCCGTTGCTGCTGGGCGGCAGCCTCACGGTCACCAGCCTGCTGGTCTCGGCCGGCCGCGACCTCGTCGACAACCTGCCGCGCGGGCTGGTGGTGCTGCTCAACAGCGTGGACCTGCTGGTGCTCTGGGCCGCCATCGCGGGGCTTTTCCACTATGTGCCCAACACCGACGTGCGCTGGCGCCACGCCCTGACCGGCGCGGCCTTCGTCGCCGTGGCCTTCCACCTGGCCAAGCTGGCGCTGGCCTGGTACGTGAAGCAGGTGCCGACCTATTCGACGCTCTACGGCGCGTTCGCGGCCGTGCCCATCTTCCTGATCTGGATCTATGTCGGCTGGTCGATCGTGCTGCTCGGCGCGATCCTGGCGGCCAACGCGCCGGCCCTGGCCGGCGGCGTCAGCGTGCGCGGCAACAAGCCGGGCATGCAGATGGCGCTGGCGCTGGACGTGATCGGCGAGCTCGACGCGGCGCGCGCCGGCGGGGAGTCCGGCCTGTCGATGCTCGGCCTGTCGCAGCGCATGTCGGTCGACCCGCTGCAACTGGAACCTGTGATCCAGCACCTGCAGAAGCTGGACTGGATCGGGCGCCTGGAAGAGGAGGGCGCGCAGCGCCTGGTGCTGCTCTGCGAGCCGTCCTCGACGATCGCCGAGCCCCTCATCCGGACGCTGCTGGCGGACCGGCAGCCGGGCCTGTCGGCGCTGTGGGAGCAGGCCGGCTGGGAACAGACGACCGTGGGCGTGCTGATCGGGCGCGGCTCACCCGCCGGGTCCGGCGGGGCGGCAGGGCTCGCGACGCCCTTGACGCCCGCGGCGTCCTCGACCGCGTCCGCTACCGCAGCCACGTGACGGCCGCGCCGCCGATCACCGCCAGCAGGGCCACCACGGAAAAGATCGCCCGCCGGTAGGGCGGCTTGGGTCGCGTCGCGCCCGTCGGTTTCATGCCGTACTTCGGCGTGGCGCCGAGCGGCAGCGCGGCCTTGTCGATCAAGGGCGTGGAGCGATGCTCGCGCGCTCTCTGCTCGGCGACGCGCAGACGCGCGGATCCATCCAGCAGCTGGAGCTGCTTCGCCTGGGTTTCGGTATCGATCGTGGCCGGTTGGGTCGGGGTGGGGATGTGGGGGTGCTTGTCTGAAAACGAGCGTTGCTGCATGTGGACTGCCTTGACTGCAATACGCTCCCTCGCCTCCGCGAATGCGGCCCATTGTGACGACGCTGACGCAGGGGTCAAGTAACAGGGGGTTGATTCTGCCGTTCGCAAGGCGTCCGGGAAGGGGTCTTGTGGGGGGACGAGTCTGATTGAGGCTAGACTTGATAGCAATCTCTCATCGGAGTGATATCAATGGCAGCGGTGACGATCAGGAATCTTTCGGATGTCGCCCATGAGGCGCTCAAGCGTCGTGCTGCGCGTCATGGACGAAGCACTGAGGCTGAGATTCGCCAGATCCTGGAGGATGCGGCAGCTCCCGCGGAAGGGCTGGGCACGGCGCTGGCGCGCATCGGTCAGCGGATGGGGCAACCCGGTTTGAAGCTTCCACGGCGCACGACGAAAGTGACGCCGGCTGAGTTCGAATGATCCTGCTTGACACCAATGTCGTGTCCGAACCGCTCAAGCCGCGGCCAAGCGCGGCGGTGTTGGGGTGGTTGAACGCTCAGGATCCTTGGGATCTTCATATTTCCACCATCACCGTGGCCGAGTTGTTCGCGGGCGTGGAGGTCTTGCCCAAGGGGAATCGCCGCTCAGGGCTGCAGCGTCTCATTGAGCGCGAGCTGCTTCCGCTCTTCGAGGGTCGTATCCTGCCGTTCGATGAAAGTGCCGCACGAGAGTTCGGCAAGATCGTTGGGCTTGGAAAGGCAAAAGGACGACCGGTGAAGTTTGACGATGGCGCCATTGCAGCGATTGCAAAGGCCAATCGCATGACCGTGTCGACTCGCAACATCAAACATTTCGAGACGACTGGGGTCCACGTTGTGGATCCATGGCTCTGGACGTCCTGACGACGAGCCCAGACCCGTTGCGTCAGGCGTGCAGCACGACCAGCAGCGCCGTCGCCGCTTTCTTCGACAGGTTGCGGATCGCGTGCGCGCCGTCGACCGCATAACGCGCGGTCTCGCCGGTCTTGACCATCTGGCGGCTGCCGCCGGCCGTCACCTCGAGTTCGCCACCCAGCACGCTCAGGTGCTCGCGGGAGCCCGGCTCATGCGCTGCGGACTCCAGTGCGCCGCCCGGTTGCACGGTCAGTTCGTACCACTCGAAGTTGCCGGCCAGGTCGATGGGACCGAGGATCCGCAGCCGGCACAGGCCGTCGGGGCTCGACAGCCCGGGCGTCCCGTGCGACGCGACGATCTCGATCGGCGGCGCGGCGGGTCTTTCGCCGCCCAGCAGCTCGGACAACTCCACCCGCAGCGCATTGGCCAGCCGCCACACCACGGCCACCGTGGGATCGGCCTGGTTGCGCTCGATCTGCGAGAGCATCGACTTGGACACGCCCGCTCTTCGCGAGAGTTCGTCCAGCGACAGGCCCTGCGATTGCCGCAGCGTCTGCAAGGTCGCACCGACGCGCGGTGGTTCCAGTTTCTCGGAAGGGGTGGCGGACATCGGCGGCTTGGGCAAAAGGGCGGCGAGCGTTCGGGACATTCAGGGAAACGGGGGAACTCGGGTAGCGTTCCGGGAAGCGTCGACGCCTTGACCGGCTGCGGTGCTTCCTTGATACTGCACGGCTGTTCGATATAACGAACACGTTCGATTTAACGGATTGTGCCGCAGGAGCACCGCATGACCAACATCGTCCCCCCGTCCACCGACGACTTCTATCGCCACCTGCAGAACGAGCTGCAAGGCATCCGCGACGCCGGCCTCTACAAGAGCGAGCGCATCATCACGGGCCCGCAGGGCGCGATCGTGAGGACGAACGACGGTCGCGAGGTGCTCAACCTGTGCGCCAACAACTACCTGGGCCTGTCCTCGCATCCGAAGGTCGTGGAAGCCGCGCATGAGGCGCTGCGCACGCACGGCTACGGGCTGTCGTCGGTGCGCTTCATCTGCGGGACGCAGGACATCCACAAGGAACTCGAGCAGCGCCTGGCGCGTTTCCTCGGCACCGAGGACACCATCCTGTACGCGGCCGCCTTCGACGCCAACGGCGGTCTGTTCGAGCCGCTGCTGGGCGAGCAGGACGCGATCATCAGCGACGAGCTGAACCACGCCTCCATCATCGACGGCATCCGCCTGTGCAAGGCCAAGCGCTTCCGCTACAAGCACAACGACATGGCCGACCTGGAGGCCCAGCTGACGGCCGCGCGCGCCGCCGGCGCCCGCCACGTCATGGTCTTCACCGACGGCGTGTTCTCGATGGACGGCACGATCGCGCAGCTCGACAAGATCCGCGAGATCACCAACCGCTTCGGCGCGCTGCTCGCGATCGACGAGTGCCACGCCAGCGGCTTCATGGGCAAGACCGGTCGCGGCACGCATGAACACCGCGGCGTGTTCGGCAAGGTCGACATCATCACCGGCACCCTGGGCAAGGCGCTGGGCGGCGCGTCCGGCGGTTTCACGACCGGCCGCAAGGAAGTGATCGAGCTGCTGCGCCAGCGTTCGCGTCCCTACCTGTTCTCCAACACCGTGGCGCCGAGCATCGTCGGCGCATCGATCGCCGTGCTGGACCTGCTGGAAGGCAGCACCGCGCTGCGCGACAAGCTCGAGGCCAACACGACCTACTTCCGCGAGGCGATCCAGCAGGCCGGTTTCCAGATCAAGCCGGGCACGCATCCGATCGTGCCGGTGATGCTGTTCGACGCGGTCAAGGCGCAGCAGCTGAGCGCGCGCCTGCTGGAGCTGGGCGTCTACGCGGTCGGCTTCTTCTACCCGGTGGTCCCGAAGGAGCAGGCCAGAGTGAGAGTGCAGATCTCCGCCGTGCATGAGCGCGAGCATCTGGAGCAGGCGGTGGCCGCGTTCGCGCAGGCGGGCCGCGAGCTGGGCCTGGTGAAGTAAGAAGCAGCGTTAGAAGAAGATCCCATGACGACGAAGATCCTGTTGATCGGCGCGAACGGCCAGATCGGTTCCGAACTGGCGGTGGAGCTCGCGAAACGCCACGGCAACGCCAACGTGATCACCAGCGACGTGGCGCCGCAAGGCCGCGTGCCGCAGCTGACGCACGAGATGCTGGACGTGACGGACGCGGCCGCGCTGGCGGCGGTGGTCAAGCGCCACGGCATCACGCAGGTCTACCACCTGGCGGCGGCCCTGTCGGCCACCGGCGAGAAGCACCCGATGTGGGCCTGGGACCTGAACATGAAGGGCCTGCTCAACGTGCTGGAGCTGGCGCGCACGGTGAAGCTGGAGCGCGTGTTCTGGCCGAGCTCGATCGCGGCCTTCGGCCCGCAGACGCCCAAGCGCGACACGCCGCAGACGACGGTGATGGACCCGACGACGATCTACGGCATCTCCAAGCTGGCGGGCGAGGGCTGGTGCCGCTGGTACCACGCCAACCACGGCGTGGACGTGCGCAGCCTGCGCTACCCGGGCCTGATCAGCTGGAAGACGCCCCCGGGCGGCGGCACGACCGACTACGCGGTCGAGATCTTTCACGAGGCGCTCAAGCACGGCCGCTACACCTGCTTCCTGAAGGAAGACCAGGCGCTGCCGATGATGTACATGCCCGACGCGCTGCGCGCGACGCTGGAGCTGATGGAAGCGCCGGCGGAGCGCATCACCGAATGGGGCAGCTACAACCTGGCGGGCGTGAGCTTCACGCCGGAGCAGATCGCCGCGTCCATCCGCCGGAAGATCGCGGGCTTCGAGATCGACTACGCGCCGGACTTCCGCCAGAACATCGCGGCGAGCTGGCCGCAGTCCATCGACGACTCGGTCGCGCAACGCGACTGGGGCTGGAAGCTCGGCTACGACCTGGACGCGATGGCGGATGACATGCTGGCGTCGCTGCAGGCGCAGGCGGAGCAGGCTCCGCCGTCGGCGCAAGGCTGAGCGGTCAGGCGGACAAGGACGTAGAGTTCGGGGCTGATTCCTTCAGTCCAGTTCATCCAAGTGTCCCGACTCACCGCTGAATTCCAACGTCTCTACGCCGCCGGTCCTGACGGATCGGTGCTCGCGCTCGTGCTCGACGTCGGGCGCCCCTCGGATCGGGACCTGCTCGGCGCCGTCTGGCGCGGTGTGCAGCTCGATCTCTCGCTGCCCGCGCCGGGCATCGCCATCGCGGGGGAGAACAGCTATCAGCTGTGGTTCTCGCTGCAGCAGGGCTGTTCACCGGACGAGGCGAGGGCGTTCTTCGACGGATTGACGTCGCGCTATCTCAGCGACGTCGCCGCGCCGCGCATCCGATGCCTGACGGAGCCTCCGGCGGTGCCGGCCGAGGTCAAGGAAGGCCAATGGTCCGCGTTCGTCGCGCCGGACCTGGCGCCGGTGTTCGTCGAGGCGACCTGGCTCGACATCCCGCCGGGCGTCGAAGGGCAGGCGGACCTGCTGAAGACGTTGAAGAGCATCACCCCGCAGGAGTGGGCGGTGGCGATGGGGCAGCTCGCGCCGACGCTCCCGCAAGACCTGGCACCGGCAACCGCGTCGTCGACGCCGGACGCCTCCGGCCCAGCGTCTTCTTACGCGCTCGCCACCGGCTTCAGCGATCCCCGCGCATTCCTGCTGCAGGTGATGAACGATGCGACCGTACCGATGGCGCTGAGGATCGAGGCGGCGAAGGCGTTGTTGCCTGTCATGGCGACGCCCTGACTTCAGCCGGTCAAGGTCAGCACGCCCTCCGGATACCTGGCGCACATGAAGTCCACAAACGCCTTGACCTTGGGACTCGCGAGCCGGCGCGAGGTGTGCAGCACCCACAGCTCGACCTCCTTGCCGCTCACTGCGCCCCATTGGACGAGTTCGCCGCGCGTGAGCTGGCTCCAGACGATGGATTGAGGCAGCAACGCGACGCCCGCGCCTGCGAGCGTGGCGTCTCTCACCATCAGCATCGACGACAGCCGCAGCACCGGTCTTGGTGCGAGCCTCAGCGCGCCGCCGTCGAGTTCCCAGACCTCGCCCTCCCGGGTCGCGCTGACCACCGCGGGCACCTCCACTGCGGGCACCTCCACCGCGGGCACCTCCACCACGGTTTCGCTCGAAACTGCCTCGCCCGAAGGCGCCTTGCCTGCGGCGGATCTGCGAGAGACCGTCTTGCCTGAGATGGGCCTGCTGGATGCAGGCATCGCGAACGACGGCGCCGCGACGACCACCAGCCGGTCCTTCGCGAAGCAGCGTCCCACGAGCGCGGTGTCCATGCGCGGGTTGGGCCGGATCGCCACGTCGAATCGTTCATCGACGAGGTTCACCACCCGGTCCTCACCGACGACCTCGACGGTCACGCCGGGGTGGAGCGCGCGGAACTCGGCACTCAGGCGTCCCATCGCGAGCTGCGAGAACAGCAGCGGCGCGGCGACGCGCAATTGCCCGCGCACCTGATCCGCGCCTTCGCGCGTGGACGCGAAGGCATCGGCCACCTCGTTCATCGGACCTTCCGTCCGGCTGAGCAAAGCCTGACCCGCTTCCGTCAGCTCCAGACCCTTCGCGCTGCGCTCGATGAGGCGCACGCCGAGCTGCTCCTCCAGATCCGCGACGCGACGCGACAGGGTCGCCTTCGAGCGCCGGCTGGCACGGCTCGCCCGCCCGAAGCCGCCATGCGTCGCGACCAGATTGAAGTCCGCCAGTGCGTTCAGGTCCATGTGTTCCACCAGTGAGACAGACAGTATTGATTTTGGCGTCTGTGTTTATCGAATGCAACGGCCTATCGTTCATCCATCGCAACCCACCGATGGAAGGAACTGAACCATGACCACCGTGCAAGCCCTGACCCTGAATGCCTACGGCGGCGCCGAGGCCACCACGATGTCCACGATCGCCGCCCCGGTCGCGCAGGCCGGCCAAGTGCTGGTGCGCGTTCGGGCCGCCGGCCTCAACGCCCTCGACTGGAAGGTGCGCGAGGGCTACGTCCGCGACGCCTTTCCGATCGCCTTGCCGGCGGTGCTTGGCATCGAGCTGGCCGGCGTTGTCGAGGCCGTCGGCCCCGGCGTGTCGCGCTTCCAGGTCGGCGACCGTGTGATGGGGCCGCTCGGCGCTCTGGGCGCCTACGCCGAACTGGTCGCCGTGAACGAGGCGAATCTGGCGCCGACGCCCGAAGCGCTCGATGACCTGACCGCCGCGTCGCTGCCCGTCGCCGTTCTGGCCGCCTGGCAGAGCCTGCACTTCGCCGGCCCCCTCTGGCCGTCCCAACGCGTGCTGGTGCATGGCGCGGCCGGTGGACTGGGCCGCTTCGCAGTCCAGTTCGCGAAGCGCGCCGGCGCTCATGTCATCGCGACCGCCGCCAGCGACGACATCGACGCGGTCCGCGCGCTCGGCGCTGACCAGGTCATCGACTACCGGACGGAGCGCTTCGAATCGGTGGTGCGCGACATCGACCTGGTGCTCGACTACGTCGGCGGCGACGTGCTCGACCGCACGTGGCAGGTCTTGTCCCGCAACGGTGTCGTCGTCGGCACCTCGTCGCCCGGGATCCTGGCCAGCACGCCGTCAGGCCTGCGAGGCCTGTGGTTCGTCATGAAGCCCGACGCGGCGCTGCTGGGGCACGTCGCGCAGCAGGTCGCCAGGGGCGAGCTGCAGGCCCGCGTCGGCGAGGTCGTGCCCTTCACGGCGCTGCCCGCCGCCATCGAGCGCCACCGCAATGGCGCCATCCACGGCAAGGCCGTCGTCGACTTCGGCGCCTGATCGATTCCCCGTCACCCCGTTCTCCCGTTCCCTTTCACCACCCACCATCCCCACAAGGAGTCCCCCATGAGCATCCTCGTCACCGGTGCCAGCGGCACCATCGGTTCCCTCGTCGTCCAAGGTCTCGCGCGCGAAGGCGCTTCCGTCAAGGCGCTGGTCCGCAAGTCGGGCAGGGCGCAGTTGCCGGACGGCGTCACCGAGGTCGTCGCCGACATGTCCGACATCCCGTCGATGCGCCACGCGCTGTCGGGCGTGCGCACGCTGTTCCTGCTCAACGCGGTCACGCCGGACGAAGTCACGCAAGGCCTGCAGACGCTGAGCCTGGCGCGAGAGGCCGGCATCGAGCGCATCGTCTACCTGTCCGTGATCCACGCGGACCGGTTCACCGACGTGCCGCACTTCACCGGCAAGCACACGGTGGAGCGGATGATCGAGAGCCTGGACCTGCCCGTGACGGTGCTGCGCCCGGCCTACTTCATGCAGAACGATCAGCAGGTGCAATCGGTGATCGAAGGCTACGGCGTCTATCCGATGCCCATCGGCACCGCGGGTGTGGCGATGATCGACACGCGCGATCTGGCGGATGTCGCCGTCGCGGAACTGCTGCGCCGTGATGCAGCGCCCGGACCGCTGCCGCGTGTGGTGCTCGACGTCGTCGGCCCGGAGGAACTGTCGGGCGCCTCGGCCGCCGAAGCCTGGAGCCGCGTGCTGCAGCGTGAGATCCGCTACGGCGGCGATGACCTCGCGGCCTTCGAGGCCCAACTGGCCAACGCGGCGCCGTCCTGGATGGCCTACGACATGCGGTTGATGATGGCCCGCATCCAGCAGCACGGCATGACGCCGGCCGCCGGCACCGTCCAGCGCCTGGAGACCCTGCTGGGTCGACCGTTGCGGCGCTACGAGGCACTGATCGGAGAACTCGCTGGCGCGGCGTGACGCCAGCGCGCAGGGAATCCAGGCAGGTCGTCGTCAAGACGACTCGCCGGGTTCCTGTAGCCAGCGACGGAGGCAACTCGGGGCGTTGATGCCATATCGCTTGGCGACCGCTTCCACATCTTCTCCCGCCTTGACGGCCTCCCCGGCAGGACCCTGGCAGGCCAACTCCTGCAATCGGAAGTGGTAGCTGACGCTGCTGAAGCCATGGCGGAGGAAGACATCCACCACCCTCTCGCCCGCCAGGACGGCCTGGCTGGCTGGCCCATCGAAAACCATCTGGTCCAACCTGCGGATGGCACCTTCACTGAAATAAAATTGATATCCCCTGCGCTTGTTACTGAAGAAACTGCCGGACTGATACACCTCCTGAATGGGTTGCCCCGCCAGCGCGGCGGCCCCGGCAGGTCCGTCGACGGATCGATGCGCCAGATAGTCGTAGCCCATCCTGTCCAGATCGAACGCGCTGGCGGTCTCGGAGACTGAAGCGCCAGCGCCCACGAGTGCGCTTGCCTCCTTGTGAGCGACGGTCCATGCCAATCGCTTCATCTCCCGAGGCGACGACAGTTGGAAGGCGGCGGCGACCGCCTCCTCGCTTTCTCCTGCTTCCACCGCGGACCAGGCGCTGTCATGACATGCCAGTCTCAACTTCAGGGCCAATGGGGGCTGGTCCGCGATGTGAGGCAAGGAGGCGACGACAGCGTAAAAGTCGGCGACGCGGTCGGACCGTCGCACCGCAGGCAATTCGCGGAGGCGCGTCGCCCACTGCTGCAGGGCGTCGACCTGATGCGCGGGCCGCAAACCCTGGATCGATGAGGTCAACACGGCGAGGTCGGTGGAGCGTTCGCACGCTTTTCTCACAGCGTCGAGCGTGCGCGCCTGGTTCAGCTGGTAGGCGAAGGACGCGGCGATGTGTCTGGAACCTGTGCGGGTGAGTGCGACAAGATCCTTTGCGCCGAGATGGCTGCCGATCCTTTCGAGCAACTCCGGGGGCAACTCGGCCAAAGAGCGCTCGGTACCAGAGGCCGCATCCTGCGCCGCTGTCTCCGTGGCGGCATGAACTTCAGCAAACGCACTCAATCCTTGCGCCGCGCCGTCGTGCGCGTTCGTCGTCTTCATCATTGGCCTGTCCTGGTTGACCTCGATTTGAACCTCCACTCGCGACACGGCGAATGGAAGGGTCCTTTGTCAACCAAGTCCAGCGTGGGTTCGGGTGCCTGGGACGATCCGGAACGAGGCGGTGTCCGGCCCCCCCATCAGAACCGGATCTTCCCGATCCAGATGTCCTTGTACATGACCCAATCGCCCATGAAGCTGTACAGCGGCCGCTTGAACGACGCGGGGCCGGTTCTTCTCGAACCCGAAGTGCCCGATCCACGCGAACGCGTAGCCGCACAGCAGGCCGATGAGCACGAAGCTCCACGTCTGCGTCGCCAGCGCGTAAGCCAGGCACAGCAGCCCCAGCGTCGAGCCGACGAAGTGCAGCCGCCGGCAGGTCCGGTTGCGGTGCTCGCCGAGGTAGAACGGATAGAACTCGGCGAAGCTGCGCATCTCCTTCACGCGGTCGGCGTTCGGGTCCGAATCCTGGGGCGCGTGGGGCAGGGGGCTGGTGCTCATGGTCGTCTCCTGGCGCGGCCCTCGCGGGCCGTCTGCTTGGCTGAGGTCGTCACCGTACGGCGCTCAGACCAGCGCCGCCTTCAATGCATTCAACATCCCCTCCGGCGCCTCGGTCATCAGTGAATGCCCGGCCGGCAAGGTCTGCACGCGCGCGCCGAGCATCTCGGCCAGCTGCTTTGCCGCCTTCGGCGGCGTCATCGCGTCTTTCGCGCCAAGGATCATCTCCGACCGGATGCCGGCCGCGGTCACTTGCGCGACAGCCTCCGGCGCGCGCTGGTAGCGATCGCAGACCAGGAAGTCGTGCTCGAAGAGATTGCCGTGCTCGCCGTAGCCGTCCTGCATGCGCTCCATGAGCGCCAGGTTGCCGCCGTGCATCCACGCGCCCGGTCCGGGATAAGAGGGCTTGCCCGCCGTCGTCGAGTGCGAGAACGCGTTGACCATCGCCATCGCCGCCCGCGGCCGTTCGCGCGAGGTGCTCAGCAGCGCGTCCGAGACCTTCATCGGCCACGCGGTGCCGACCATCACCAGCCGCGACACGCGCGCCGGGCGCCGTGCCGCGGCTTCGAGCGCGATCAGCGAGCCCATCGAGTGACCGACCAGCGACACCGTGCCGTTCGCGCCCGGCGCGCCGGCGCCGGCGGCGTCGAGCACCTCGTTGATCCAGTCACCGAGCGCCTCCACATCGCCCAGCGCGGGGCCTTCGCTGCGGCCGTGCCCGGGCAGGTCGACCGCCAGCACGCCGTGGCCGTGGTGGGCGAAGTGGCGCGCCAGCAGCGTCCACACGCTGTGGTCGTGCAGCGCGCCGTGGATGAACACGACACACGGCAGGGTCGCGTCGAAGCGCTTGCCGCCGGTGTACGCATAGGCCGACCGGCCTTGGACCTTGAGCTTCTTCGCACTCATTTCGACGCCACCTTCAACGCGGTTTTCAGATCGGCGATCAGGTCGTCGGGATCTTCCAGTCCGATGGATAGGCGGATCGTCCCGGCCCGGATGCCCGACGCCGCGAGCGCCGCGTCGTCCATCCGGAAATGCGTCGTCGACGCAGGATGGATGACCAGCGAGCGGGCATCGCCGACATTCGCCAGATGCGAGAACAGCCGCAGCGATTCGATGAAGCGCCGGCCCGGCTCGCGTCCGCCCTTCAAGTCGAAGCTGAAGACCGCGCCGCTCCCCTTGGGCAGCAGCTTCTGCGCCAGCGCGTGATCGCGATGCGAAACCAGTCCGGGGTAGTTCACGCGCTCGACGATGTCCTGGGTCTCGAGGAACTCCGCGATCTTCTGCGCATTGCTCACATGGCGCTGCATCCGCAGCGGCAGTGTCTCGATACCCTGCAGGATCAGCCAGGCGGTGTGCGGGCTCATGCAGGCGCCGAAGTCGCGCAGGCCCTCGCGACGCGCGCGCAGCAGGAAGGCGCCGACGGTGCTTTCCTCCGAGAACACCATGCCGTGGAAGCCGTCGTACGGCTCGCAGAGTTCGGCGAAACGGCGACGCTCGCCGCTTGCCGCATGGGCACGGTCCCAGTCGAAGCGCCCGCCGTCGACCAGCAGTCCGCCCACGACGGTCCCGTGCCCGCACAGGAACTTGGTGGCCGAGTGGTAGACGAGGTCCGCCCCCAGCGCGATCGGCTGCTGCAGATACGGCGTCGCGAAGGTCGCGTCGACCAGCAGCGGCCGGTGCGCCTCGTGCGCGATCTGCGCGATCGACGGGATGTCCAGCACGTCGAGGCCGGGATTGCCGAGGCTCTCGCCCAGCAGCAGTTTCGTCTGCGGTCGGATCGCCGCGCGCCAGGCGTCCAGGTCGCCGGGCCGCACGAAGGTCGTCTCGATGCCGAAGCGCTTCAGCGTGTAGTGCAGCAGGTTGTGGGAACCGCCGTACAGCGCGCTCGACGCCACGATGTGGTCGCCGGCCGCCGCGATCGTCGCGATCGCGAGGTGCAGGGCCGCCTGGCCGCTGGCGGTGGCCAGGCCGCCGATGCCGCCGTCGAGCGCGGCGATGCGTTCCTCCAGCACGGCCGTCGTCGGGTTCGACAGCCGCGAGTACACGTGCCCGCTGCGTTCCATGTTGAACAGGCCCGCGGCCTGCTCGGCACTCTCGAACACGAACGAGGTCGTCAGATGCAGCGGTACGGCGCGGGCGCCGGTGGTGGGGTCGGGCGCGGCCCCGGCGTGTAGCGCCAAGGTATCAAAGCCCGGGTCGGATGGACCTGACATGGGTGTCTCCTGCTTGTTATGGTGTCCAGTCGTGTCTGGCGCCGGGCATTGTGTGCTATGTTGCCAGTCAAGCTTTTTCTCCCACGTCCATGAAAGTCTCCGACATCCTGCGCGTCAAGGGCAGCACGCTCTTCACCGTCTCTCCCGACACCCCGCTGGCCCAGGCCGCGGAGACCATGGCCGAGCGCGACATCGGGTCGCTGGTGGTGATGGAGTTCGGCGATCTGGTCGGCATGCTGACCTTCCGCGAGGTCATCCAGGCGGTGGTCGGCAACGGCGGCAGCGTCGGGACCCGGCTGGTGCGCAGCGTCATGGACGACGCGCCGCTGACCTGCACGCCCGAGACCGAGATCGACGAAGTCCGCCGCATGATGCTCGGCCGTCACGCGCGCTACATGCCGGTGCTCAACGGCCGGCAGCTGATGGGTGTGATCTCGTTCTACGACGTGGCCAAGACGGTCGTCGACGCGCAGGACTTCGAGAACCGCATGCTCAAGGCCTACATCCGCGACTGGCCGGCCGAGGACGGCGCCACCGCCGCCTGATCGCCCGCTCCATTGAAAACGCCCCGGAGTTCCGGGGCGTTCTTCATTGCAGGTTGGATTTCAACGCTCGATGACGACCTTCGTCGTCACATCCATGCCACGCCGTAGTAGTCGTAGACCTTGCGGCCGTACTCGTCGGAATACTCGGGGCGGTCGGTCTGCGCGTAGCGCGGCGCCTTCTCAAGCTGGTCTTCGCGCAGCGGCACGACGTAGCCATCCAGGCTGGTGTCGTACTTCAGCATGTTCCACGGGATCGGATACCGGTCGGTGCCGATGCCCAGGAAGCCGCCGAACTCCAGCGCCGCATAACGGACCAGACCCGAGCGCTTGTCGATCACGAGGTTGTCGATCGAGCCGAGCTTGTCGCCGTTGCCGTTGTAGACCTTGGTGCCTTCGACGCGATCCGAGGCGATGGTGGTGCTTGCCATGAGGGGTCTCCTGGTGGTTGGGATAAGACCTTCGAGGCAATCGCCGTGCCGGTGCCTGCGGGAATTTCTCTTGCCTCGACAAAGAAAATCCTTCCCGCCCTCAATGCCGCCCTCAATGCCGCGCTCCGCCGCGGCCGCCCCGCATGCCCAAGCTGCCCCACGCCGTCCAGGAAGCCATCGACATCGTCAGCGAAGCCGCGCAAAGCTGGAGCGACGACAACGCGCCCAGCATGGGCGCGGCGCTCGCGTACTACACGCTGTTCTCGATCGCGCCGCTGCTGCTGATCGTCATCAGCGTGGCGGGCCTGGTGTTCGGCGAGCAGGCCGCGCGCGGCGAGGTCATGGAACAGCTTTCCGGACTGCTCGGGACCGACGGCGCCGCGGCGGTCGAGGATCTGCTCAAGCGCGTGAACCGGCCGGAGGAGGGTGGTTGGGCCGCCGCGATCGGCACGATCGTGCTGCTGGTGGGGGCGACCTCCGTCTTCGCCGAACTGCAGAACTCGCTCAACCGGATCTGGAAGGCGCCCACCGTGCGCAGCGGGCCGGTGTGGCAGGGGCTGGTCACGTTGCTGCGCAAGCGTCTGCTGTCGCTGGGCCTCATCCTCGGCCTGGGCTTCCTGTCGATGGTCTCGATGGTGGCCAGCGCCGCGCTCGCCGCGATCAGCAAATGGTGGACGCCGTGGCTGGGCACCGAGTTCGTCCTGCTCGCGCAGATCCTGAACGGGACGCTCGCCTATGCGCTGATCACGGTGATGTTCGCCGTCATCTACAAGTGGGTGCCGGACGTCCCCGTGCGCTGGCGCGACGTCTGGGTCGGCGCGCTGATCACGTCGGCGCTCTTCAGCCTCGGCAAGACGCTGATCGGGCTGTACATCGGCCGCAGCGGCGTGAGCTCGGCCTACGGCGCCGCGGCCTCGCTGGTGGTCATGATGCTGTGGGTCTACTACTCGACCCAGGTCTTCCTGATGGGCGCCGAACTGAGCTGGGCGTTCGCCAAACGCCACAGCCTGCGGGAGCAGGCCGCCGAGACGGCCACGCGCACGCTGGCGCCGGGCTGACGCGCGCCCGGCGAGAGCACGCGATCACCCGCCAACCCGCGCCGATCCTCGCTCTGCGTCCGGCACGTCGCTTGCCACGTCGACGGGATGATCGCGACGTCCCTCGAACAGCGCGCCCGCCCGCCGACCGCTCCGGAGTCGGGCGACGCGGGCGTGCTCGCGCTGGACGCGCTGCCGGTCGACGCGCACACGCAGGCCGAGGAGCGTCACCGCCGATGGTGCAACGTGCGTCGCGTGCTGCTGGTCCGCCTGGACGGCGTGGCGGGCGTGCTGGCCTCCACCGCGTCCTTCGCGGCGGTGCACGAGACGATGCCGTGGACGCAGTCGACGCTGCTTGCCGCGCCTGAGGCGCTGGCGTTCGCGGCCGGATCTGCAGGCGGTGGACGAGGTGGTCACCTTTAACGCGCCCTGGACTGCCAGCGGCACTGCCGCGCTGAACGCGGAGCCGTCGACGATGCGCGGCGACGCCGAGATGCACCTGGTGCGCAAGCTGCGCCGCAGCCACTTCGATGCGGCCGTGCTGTTCTCGCCGTCGTCGCAGAGCGCGTTGCCGGCGGCCCTGCTGTGCCGCATGGCAGGCATCCCCTTGACGCTGGCCCATGTCCGCGAGCCCGCGCATGGCCTGCTCAGCGACGAACTGCTGGACGACACGGCCGCCGACGACGACACCCGCCGTCAGCTCGCCCTGGTGGCGCACGTCGGCATGCGCACCGCCGACGAGCGTCCCCGCCTGCGGCTGCTGCCCAAGGACACCCACCAGATGCGGAACGCCTTGCAGCAAGCGGGATTGCGCTTCGGTCAGCGCTACGTCCTGGTGTGCCCGGGCGGGGGCGGCGCGCGCCACTGCCAGCCCGCGGCATTCGCGGCGGCGGCCGACGTGCTGCTCGACGCCTGGGCGGACGACACGGCGGTCGTGCTGTGCGCGTTGCCCGGCGAAGAAGCGGCCCTCGCCGAACTGCGCGCGACGATGCCGCAGCGGGGCCACGTCTTGCTGCCGACCGTGTCGATCGGGGAACTGGCCGCGCTGGCGGCCGGCGCCCGCGTGGTCGTGGCCACGGACGACCTGCCGCTGACGGTGGCCGCCGCGGCGCGGGTGCCCGCCGTGCTGCCCGGTGAGGCCTTGCGACGCGAGATGAACTTTTCCTGAACCGCTGAGGGTTCGGCAGCGACACATCGCGATCGAGCCCTGATCGAGCCCCGATCGAGGGGCGGCGCCACTTCAGCGAAAGGAATTCCATGTACAACCATTTCGGATCGACTTCGGCATCGTCGCGGGCGTTCCCCGGCGGCGCAGATGAGTCGATGTTTCCCTCCTCGATCCAGATCACCGAGCTGCCCGATGACGCCGAGGTGGACGACGGCAAGGACGCGGTCGACAAGGACAGCCCTGACGTGAAAGCCTTCCTCAGCGAACTGAAGGCGAAGCAGCACAAGGAGCAGGCTCGCCTGTTGGCCGGATTCCGCCGGCAGATTGCCGGACAGCAGGAGCCCTCCACGCAGCCCACTCTGCAGCCGACTCTGCAGAACGAGGCCCGGCACGAGTTGCTGCAGGCCCAGAAGCAACTGCGAGCGGCCCAGCAACAGCTGAAGCAGGCCTACCGGCAGGTGCATCAATTGCAGCGATCGTTGTCGCCCTGGTCTGTGCCGGACCCGTTTGCCGCGTCCGGTCCATGGGCCATGCCGAATCAGTGGGCCATGCCGAACCGATGGACGCGCTTCGATCCTTACGGCTGCAGCTCATTCGGTCCCAGGTTCCACCCCCCGTACGCCCCGCCGTTTGCGTCGATCTGCTCGCCTTATGGCATGAGCTTCGCGGACCGCTGCGCGTTTTCGCCCTTCGATGCATGCGGTGCCTTCGGATCGACGCTCCAGGCCGGACTGGCCGGCCTGATCGGTTTCGAATTGGGTGCGGCGCTGTTCTGACCGCCTGACCTCCCGTGGGACCGCCCGCATGCCGCATGTCGCGGCAACGAAATCGTCACAGGACGTTCGTGCGGGCACGGTGCTTGCCTCTCCTGCGAGCCGCGCGTGGACGCTCGGCGACCGCGCGGACCGGACGGATGCCCGACTGCGCTCCCGTTTCCATCACAGGAGGTTTTCATGCACCTGCACAAGCTTGCTCGGGCGATTCCGCTGACGTTGGCCGCGACCGTGGCCCACGCGGAGAGCTCCGGCAGTTTCCTGGAGGGTGCCAGGCTCGCGGCGCTGGTCCGTCCGGAGGCCGCGGCCCCGGCGAACGGCCCGTCCCGCCACGCTCCCGCCGGTGTCCGTCCCGCCCCGCAGGGTCAGACGCCGTCGCCGAGCACCTCTGCGTCTCCGAGCCCGTCCTCCGTCATCGACGCCGACAGCGAGTCTTCCGGCGCGTCGTTCGAGATCCGCAACTTCCTCACCCTGGTCGTCGCCTTGGCCTTGGTGGGATGGGTCCAGCGCCGCCGTCGGGATGCCTGAGTTCCCCGTCGATTTCAGCGGTCCCGCAGACCGCTTGCCGGCACCGGCGTGGTTCTCGGACCGCGGCCGGTGTCGTTTTGTGGGGCGTGTTGTTCGTATGCCGTTTGCGTGCGGACGCTCATCGACCAGCGCTCACCGGAATATTTTTCAAATCGAATCGCCAAGGGGCTGGCAAGCGGGCCGCTTGCTGCAAGAATGAGTTAGATGAGTTCGGTTGACCTAGTTCACGAAAGTCCCGCCTCAAAAGAAGTGACCACCCCCCATAACGAAGGATGTACCGGTGACCCATGCGTTGATCGTGGATGACGATATCGATTCCGTCGCCACCCTGCAGGAACTGATCGCGAGCGAGAAATTCACCGTGTCGGTGGCCCATACCTTGCGCGATGCCCGGCGGCACATTGCGCTGCAGCAGCCCGACGTGGTGCTGCTGGATCTGCAACTCCCCGACGGCAACGGCATGGAGCTGTTCCAGGATCCTCAGTTGGTGGCCAACTCCGAGGTGGTGCTGATCACCGGTCACGCCAGCCTGGACACCTCGATCCAGGCGCTGCGCCTGGGCGCGGCCGACTACCTGGTCAAGCCGATCAACATCAAGCAGCTGCAGGGCGTGCTGTCGCGGGTGATGAAGCCCGCCGCGCTGCAGGCCGAGGTCTCCGAGCTGAACGCCAACCTGGCCAACACCGGTCACTTCGGGCTGCTGTGGGGCCGCACCCAGCCGATGCAGCGGATCTACGAACAGATCTCGCGCGTGGCGGGGACCAGCGTGTCGGTCTTCATCAACGGCGAGAGCGGCACCGGCAAGGAGCTGGTCGCGCAGACGGTCCATGACCTGAGCCGCCGCCGCAAGAAGCCGTTCCTGGCCGTCAACTGCGGCGCCATCTCGCCCAACCTGATCGAGAGCGAGATCTTCGGCCACGAGAAGGGCGCCTTCACCGGCGCGGACAAGCAGCACGAGGGCTTCTTCGAACGCGCCAGCGGCGGCACGCTGTTCCTCGACGAGCTGACCGAGATGCCGATGGAGCTGCAGGTCAAGCTGCTGCGCGTGCTCGAGACCGGGCGCTTCATGCGCGTGGGCTCGACGACGACGCTCGATGCCGACGTGCGGGTCATCGCCGCGTCCAACCGCCCGCTGCTGCAGGCGGTGCAGGCGGGCAAGCTGCGCGAGGACCTGCTGTATCGCCTCAACGTGTTCCCGATCGAGATGCCGCCGCTGCGCGACCGCCTCGATGACGTGCCGCTGCTGGCCGACCATTTCCTGCGCCAGATCGCGGCGAAGGAAGGCAAGAACAAGCGCTTCACGGCGAAGGCGCTGGCGCAGCTCCAGACCTACCACTGGCCCGGCAACGTGCGCGAGCTGCGCAACGCGGTCCAGCGCGCGTATGTGATGGCGGTGGCCGATGTCGTCGACGAGCAGTGGCTGCCCAAGGGCGAAGGCGCCGATCCGCAGTCCACGGCTGCGTCGGCCGCGGCGGTCACCAGCCTCGGCGGGGGCGTCCCGGCAGCCGCGCCGGCGCCGGCCTTCGTGACGGCGGCGGAAACCTCCGGTCCGTCGATCACGATGCCGCTCGGCAGCTCGATGGCGCAGGTGGAGAAGGCCTTCATCCTGGCCACGCTCCAGCACTACAAGCACCACAAGGAACAGACCGCGGCCGTGCTGGGCATCAGCCTCAAGACGCTCTACAACCGCTTGAAGGAATACGCTGCCGAAGACGCTGCGGCGGCGGACAAGGCCGAGCAGTAAGCCTTTCCTCGGATCCCCTCTCCCGCTTGCGGGAGAGGGCCGGGTGAGGGCCAGCGGTGCTGGCATGCGGCCTGCCTTGGGAAAGGCAGGAGGACTCGTATGTCGTTGCGTTGGGTATCCGATTGCGAACCCGGTCTGCGCCGCAAGCGCGCGGCCAAGGGCTTCCGTTATGTCGATGCCGCCGGGCGGCCGGTGCGCGACGCATCGACCCTGAAGCGCATCCGCGCATTGGCGATTCCGCCCGCCTACGAGGACGTGTGGATCTGCACTCGCGACGACGGCCATATCCAGGCCACGGCGCGCGACGCGCGCGGTCGCAAGCAGTACCGCTATCACGCCGACTGGATGGCCCTGCGCGGCGAGAACAAGTTCAGCCTGCTGCTGGACTTCGGCCAGCGCCTGCCCCGCCTGCGCAGGCAGGTGCAGCGTCGGCTGCGCCCGGACGGTGTCGATCGCAGCCTCGACCGCGAACGGGTCATCGCGGCGCTGGTGCGGCTGCTCGATCGCACCTGGATGCGCATCGGCCATCGCGAGTACGCGCGCAGCAACGGCTCCTACGGCCTCAGTACCTTGTTGTGCCGGCATGTGAAGGTGAAGGGCGACGCGCTGCTGTTGAGCTTCCCCGGCAAGAGCGGCGTGCGTCACCAGCTTGCCGTGCGCGACGACCGCGTCGCGGCCCTCGTGCGCCGTTGCCGCGATCTGCCCGGGCAGGAGCTGTTCGGCTACGAGGACGAGGCGGGTGAGCCCCATCGCATCGATGCCTCCGACGTCAACGACTGGCTCGCCACCGCCGGCGGTCCGACCTGCAGCGCCAAGGTCTTCCGCACCTGGCACGCGAGCGTGCTGGCGCTGGACCTGTTGTCGGACCACGCCCGCGCCGGCACCGCGCCGGTCGACGCACTGAAGCAGACGGTGAAGGAGGTGGCCGCACGGCTGGGCAACACCGTGGCGGTCTGCCGCAAGTCCTACATCCACCCGGCGGTGCTGGCATGGGGGCAGTCCGACCGTCTGGCGACCTTGCCGTCGCAGCGCTGGATCGGCAATCCGCCGGCGGTGACCGGCCTGAGCGTCGCGGAGCGGCGGCTCATGGGGCTGCTCCGGACGCAGCCTCGCGTGGAGGTCGCTACGCCTGCGCCTGCGCCTGAACCTGTGAAGCCTTCGGCGAGGAAGTCGACGCCCCGTTCGCCGGGCTCAGCGGGGCGTCGAGCGCCTCGTCCGTCAGCGCCGTCGACGTCGCGGCCGACGCCGCCTCGCGCAGCAGGTGCTCGGCCAGCGACGGCCAGTCGCTGAAGACGCCCGCCGGCTCGCGCAGCGGGGAGCGCCGCCAGACGGTCTCGCCGCCGGTGTCCAGCAGCAGCCCGGTGGCACCGGCGCGATGACCCGCCTCGACGTCGTCGAGCAGGTCACCCACCATCCACGAGCGACCCAGATCGAGGCCGTGCGCCCGCGCCGCGCGCGTCAGCATGCCGGGCGCGGGCTTGCGGCACAGGCAGGCCGGACGGCCCTGCGCATCGGGCGCGTGCGGGCAGACCGCAACGTCGTCGAGCGCCACGCCGAATTCGTCTTTCAGTCGGCGCAGCAGGGCGCCCTGCAGATGCGCGAACTGGACACGGGTGAACGCGCCGCGCGCGATGCCGCTTTCGTTGGTGACCAGCACCAGCGCCAGCCCCGCGGCGCTCAGCCGCGCGAGCGCCTCGCCCGCGCCGGGCATCAGCCGCAGACGCGAAGGATCGTGGATGGCTGCGTCGTCGGGTTCGACCAGCGTGCCGTCCTTGTCGAGAAAGACCGCCGGGCGCAGCGATCCCGGCAAAGGGCCATCGGGCCGCTGGCGGGAGAAATCCAGGTCGTGGAGGGAGAGGGTGGCGAGGGGAGCGTCGAGCCAGGCGGTCACAGGGGCAGCCTCCGCGACGCGCTCAGCGCACCCAACCGTAGTCGGTCTGGCGCGGCGCCAGCGACTGTTTGTGCCGGGCCATCAGGCCCGGCTCCCGTCTGGCACTGTCGGCGGCCGGATCGATCATGACGCCGGTCTGCAGTCCATCGGCGGGCGCGGCAATCGCATCGGCGGGTCGCAAGCCGCGTGGCGGCGGCAGCAGTTCGGCCAGGCGGGCCAGCGTCCTGCGCACATCCAGCGGCTTGGCCCACAGCTCGAGGAAGCCGCAGCCGAGGGCGTCGAAATCGGAATCGGCCGTCACCGCGATCGCCGGCACCTGCGCCCAACCGCGCCGCATGCGCAGCAGCTTCAGCAGGTCCGACCCGTGGCAGTCGGGCAGGTGGAGATCGACCAGCAGCAGCGACGGCTGCAGCTGCGCGCTCAGGCGCCAGGCGGGCATGCCGGCCTCGGCGACGTGCAGGCGCAGGTCGCGGCGCTGCTCGAACATCGCCTCCATCACGATGACATTGAGAGGGCTGTCTTCGACGTACAGCACCGACGTAAGGCCGTCGTTCATCGTTTCGCTCCTTCCCTGTTCGAATACGGTTGGTCGCGAGAGAGGGCAATCGCCGTGCCTGAATGTCTCCCCAACCCTGGGGATTCCATGCGGGGGCACCGGGCCTGCACCGGGTGGATATCGACGCTTCCCGGAGGCAGTAGGCTCGTCCGGTGTAACCGGTCGATGATCCATCCGTCAATCTCGGTGACACGTTGAGTAGGCCTTCTTTTTTCTCCGGTTCGCCTGCGGGAAAGGCGCTGCTTGCAATGGGTATGAGGCTTGCCTTGCCGGGAAGACTCACGCCTCACTTCAAGGAGCTTCCATGGCCACCAGCCTCCGACCCGGCGCCGCCGACAAGCCCGATGACGACGAGCGCCCCACCAGTTTCGGCGTGTACAAGCCGGTGGATCACCTGGTGATCAGCTTTCCCGGCGCGGCCGATGCCGGCCAGGCGCGCGCGGCGCTGAGTGCGCACGGCATCGCCGACGCCGACCTGCATGCGATCACCGACCGCGAGATGATCGAGCTGGTCGAACGCGACCTGAAACGCGCCAGTCCGCTGGCCGCGATCGGGCAGGAGATCAACCTGCTGCGCAGCCAGGGCGAACTGGCCGAGCGGGGCTACCACTTCCTCGTCGTCAAGGCCAGGGACGATGCGCAGGCGCGCGAGATCGCCGAGATCGCGCGCCGCAACCACGCCGAGCGCGCGCAGTACTACGGCCACTTCATCATCGAGGAGATGCTGGAACCCGAGGGCGGCCGACCGCAGGTGTCCGAGTCGCCGCACCGCGGGCTGGACACGCATCCCAAGCCGCCGCTGCCGCGCTGAGCCGGTCTTTCCCCCGGTCGCGCCGTCGAGGCACGCCGCTTGCCATCTCGCTCTCCACCGATCCATGCCCTTGCTGCCACTGCGCACCACGAAAGGAAACTTCCCATGAGCACCACGCCCAACAACGAGAAGAGCGACAAGACCGTGCCGTTCACGACGGCCGAAGATGCCGCCAAGCTGGCCAACGGCACGGGATCGTCGAGCGCCACGCCGTCGAGCACCGCAGCCGCCGATCTGGTGAGCCGCGTCGCCGACAAGGCGCACGCGACGATCGACCGCCTCGCGACCACCGCCGCGCCGAAGGCGCAGCAATTGCAGAAAAGCCTGGAGGACACGAACGAACTGCTGCACGAGCGCGCCGAGCGCCTGCGCACGACCGGCAACGAGTGGTGCGACAGCCTGCGCTCGAACGTGCGCGAACATCCGCTGATGGCCGTCGGCACCGCGCTGGCGGTCGGCCTGCTGATCGCGCGTCTGACGCGCTGATCGCGGCGCGCTCATGAGCGACGTGCCGCACGCCTCGCCGTCCTTCCCGCCCCCGTTCCCGCCGCCACCACCACCACCACCGCCGCTGTCCGAGGGGCCCCGAGGGGCCTCCGGCACGGCGGGTGCTGCGGGCGCACCGGGTGCATCAGGCCCGACGGGCGGGCCTTCGCCTTCGGGCGGGGTCCCGCCCACCGGTGCCGGCTGGTTCGGCGATCTGCAGGGCATGGCCCGCGCGGCGCGCGGCATGTTGTCCGGGCGACTGCTGCTGCTGGCGCTGGAGCTGCGGCGCGCCAGGCACGGTCTGGTCAGTCTGGCAATTCTCGGCGTCGTTGCCGCGATCGCCGGCGCCACGGCCTGGCTGGCGCTGTGGGCCTTGCTCGTCGCGTTGGCCGTGCACTTCGGGCTGAGTTGGCCGTGGGCCTTCGCCGGCGTGCTGGTCATCAACCTGCTGCTGCTGGTGTGGGTCGTCGCCGCGATGAAGGCGCTGACGCCGATGCTGGCGCTGCCGGCGTCCCGCCGCCAGTTCCACTGGCTGTTCAACGATCCGATGGATCCCGAGGAACCGAGCCCCGATGCCAGCCACCCCAGACCGTCCTGACCCCCGTCGCATCCCGGACGTCCCCGATCACGGGGGCGAACCGGCGTCGATAGAGGAACTCACGCTGCGCATCGAGATGGCGGAACTCCGCGTCGTGCGTCGCGACCTGGAGTTCCGGCTGCACTGGGATTCATTGCAGCATCGCGGCAAGGCCGTGATGACGCCGGGCCGCTGGCTGCTGCCGGCGCTGGGCACCGGCGCGAGCTGGATCTTCTGGCGCCTGGTGCGCGGCAAGCGGCGTCGGCACGACCGGCAGCGCGCCGACGATCCGCGCGCCCACGCCTTCCAGGCGCCGCGCGAAGCCCGGGGCGCTCACGCCGAGTCGGGCGCCGAACGCCCGGAACTCGGCACGCTGCAGTTGCTCACCGTGCTCTGGGGACTGGTGCCGACGCGCCTGCGCGGCCAGGTCGGTCCCGAAGTCGCGCAGCTGCTGATGGGTGTGCTGGCGGGCTTCCTGCAGGGCCGCAAGAAGCAGCGCGAAGAGACTCGAGAACAGACCCGCGCGGAGACACGAGAAGCCGCGCGTTAGAACGTTAGAACGAAGCCCGATGAAACGGAAAAGCGCGCCCGAGGGCGCGCTTTGCGTTGGTGGGAATCGAGACCGCCTTACACCTTCTCGGCATTGCGCGCCTGGTCGCGCAGCAGCTTGATCTGATCGTGGTTGCGCAGCGTCCCGGCCAGTTGGCGCTGGACGACTTCCAGCACGCCGGCGGGCAGGTCCTTCTGCGCCGCCTTGCGGTAACGCGCGACGGCCGCGTCCTCGCCGCGCTCGCATTCCTCGAGCATGGCCTTGTCGCTGTAGCCGGTCAGCGTGCCCTTGACGGCGACCCAGCCGCGGTGGAGCGATCCGGCGGCGCTGCCGTCGTCCTCGGGCGTGCCGCCGTGCTGGCGCACGAGCTGCTGCAGTTCAGAGGCGGCCTGGCGGCAGTCGGCCGCGCGCTGCGCGAAGACCTCGCGCAGGCTGGCGCTCTTGACGTGTTCGGCGGAGCTCAGGAATCCGTACTCGCCGTCCTTGCAGGTCTCGATCAGCGTGTTCAGTTCGTCGATGACGTCCTTGTTGTCCATGGCAGTCCTTTCCGATCGGGGGAGTGGTGATGCCATGAATCAGCAAGTCACGTACCCGTCGGCAACCCCATCGCGCGCCGCAGCGCCTCCAGGATCTGCGACGGCGACGCGGGCTTGCGCAGCACGATGAACGAGGACTCGGCCGTCAGCGCCTCGCTGTAGCCGCTGATCAGCACGACGGGCAGTCCCGGGCGGCGCGTGCGCAGCTCGCGGGCCAGCGCCTGGCCGTCCATCGAGCCCGGCATCACCACGTCCGACAGGACGATGTCCACGGCCGCGCCGCTGCCGAACAGCTGCAGCGCCTCGTCTGCATCCTTGGCGCTGAGCACCTGGCAGGAGAAGCTGCGCAGCAGGCCGGCGGTGACGCGGTTGAGTTCCTCGTTGTCCTCGACCAGCAGCACCCGCATGCCGGCCAGGCTGTTGGTACGCCCGTCGTCGCGCGTGCGCTCGGTCCCGTCGACGCGCGTCGCGTCGGGCACGAGACGCGCGCTCGTCTGCGCCGGCAGCAGCAGCGTCACCGTCGTGCCGGCGCCGAGCTGGCTCGCCACCCGCGCCGTGCCGCCGGCCTGGACGCAGAAGCCCAGCACCTGGCTCAGGCCCAGGCCGGTGCCCTTGCCGACGGGCTTGGTGGTGAAGAAGGGCTCGAAGACGCGCGCCAGCAGGTCGTCGGGGATGCCCGGACCGCGGTCGGTGACGCTGATCGCGACGTACTCGCCGGGCGCGAGGTCCTGCACGTCGCCCGGCGACGCACGGCCGGCCTCGACGGTGATCTCGCCCATGCCGTTGGTCGCGTCGCGCGCGTTCAGCGCGATGTTGATCAGCGCGAGCTCCAGCTCCGACGGGTCGACGCGCACGCTCGGCAGGTCCGGCGCCATCGTCATGGCCAGCTGCATGCGCTTGCCCAGCACCGTGACCAGCAGTTCCTTCATCTCGCCCAGCGTCGAGCGCAGGTCCACCACCTGCGGGTGGACCGGCTGGCGGCCCGCGACGCGCAGCAGATGCTGGGTCAGGCGGCTGCCGACGTCGACGGACCGCATGATCGCGCCCAGCGGCATCGCCAGCGATTCGGCATGCGGGCTGCGCTGGATCAGGTGGGCGCTGTTGCTGATGACGCCCAGCAGGTTGTTGAAGTCATGCGCGACGCCGCCGGTGAGCCGGCCCAGCGCGGCCGTGCGCTGGGAACGGGAGCTCAGTTGCTCGGCCTCGCGCGTGCGGTCGATGGCCTCGTTGACGCGCTCCTCGAGCTCGTAACGCCCCTGGTGGATCGCGGCGCTCGCATCCTCGAGCGCGAGCGCGACCTCGTCGCACTCGACCATGCCGGTCTTGCGCGCGCGCACCGGCTCGCCGGCGCGCAGCTCGTTGGCGATCTCGTTGAGCGCGTGGATCGGCCCGGAGATGCGCCGGCTGATCCACAAGGCGCCGAACATGCCGACCAGCACCAGCAGCAGCGCGCCGATCGCGATCGGCTGCAGCGCCGCGCGGGCGCCGAAGCCGCCCGGGCCGCCGTCGCGCGGCACCGCGGTGACCACCGTCCAGCCCTGCGGCGACTTGCTGAAGTAGCCCAGCACGGGCTTGCCGTCGAGGTTGACCGACTCGAACTGCGCCTCGTCGCGCGTGGCCATCAGGCGCTTGAGGTCGTCGGTGCCCGGACGTCCGGCGTAGCTGATGCCGCCCGGATGGCGTGCCACGACGGTGCCGCGGCCGTCCATGATCGTCGCGGTCCAGTCGGGCGGAAGCCGTTGCCCATCGATGATCTGCTGCAGCTCCTGCGGCAGCACGGCGATGCTCATGTTCAGCCAGACATGGCCGCCGCGCTCGATCGGCTGGATGATCTGCGCACGCAGCTGGCCGGTGGCCGGATCGGGACCGAGGTCGCCCATGACGGCCTGCTCCACCAGCGGCACGCCTTCGCGAACGAGCACCGGGCGTGAGGCGGCGGCGGTCGGCAGGTCCGGCGGCAAGGCCGCTGCTGCGGCGGTGCCGGCGGTGCCCGCGATCGTGCCGGGGGCCGCGCCGACGGTCGGGGACGCGGCCGGCGGCGCCGAGGCCGCGGTCATCGCGGACGGCACCGTCGAGGTCTCGGGCAGGCGGCCCGGCGCCAGGCGCGTGCTGAACAGCGTCCGGTCGGGCGCGTTCAGTTCCACCCAGCCCGACAGGCCTTGCATCGCGCGACGCGACTGCAGTTCCAGCATGGCCAGGTCATCGGGCGGGATCTGCGGCGACGCGTCCAGGATCTGCGACAGCGACAGCACCCGCGCGATGCCGGCGCGGCGGGCCAGCTCCTTGTCGACCACCATGGACAAGGCCCGCGTGCTGTCGCGCATGTGGCGCACGGTGGCATCCTGCTCGTCGCTCCAGGTCTGCCAGCTGACCCACAGCGCCGCGATGATGCCGGGCAGCATCACGGACAGGACGAGCACGAGCAGGCGGGAGCGGATCGGCAGGGGCATGGGCGGTCGGGCGGAGAAACGGTCGGGCCGCCACGGCCAGAGGCCGGCGGCGAGGACGAGCCAGCGAGGGCGGGCGCGTCGAGGCGGCAGATTATGGGCGGTGCTGTTCAAGGGCGTTCGGATGGACGACCGGGGCGCCATCGGCAAGGGGCGGGGGGACCTGCGGCGAGATCTGCGGCGACATCTGAGGCGACATCTGCGGCGAAGCGAGGGACGCGGCGTGCTGCGGCCGCGGCGGCCCGCAGCAGCGTGCTCAGCGGCGTGCAGGGGCGGTCGCTGCCGCGCAGGTAGACGGCGACCGGACGCATCTGGCGGTTGCGCTGGCTGATGCTGCGCAGGCAGATCAGCAGCGGCACGGCCAGCACCGCGCCGGCGACGCCCCAGAGCCAGCCCCAGAACATCACCGACAGCAGCACCGACAGCGGATTCATCGACAGGCGCTTGCCGATGACCATCGGGGTCACGAAGTTCGATTCGATCGCGTGGATGCAGAGGTAGGACAGCACCGGCGCGGCCAGCGCCGCGAAGCCCGCGTCGCCGAGCGAGGCGGCCAGCGACGCCGCCAGCAGCAACCCGCACATGATCAGTGGCCCGAGGTAGGGGATGAAGTTGAACATCGCCGCCAGCGCGCCCCAGAAGCCGGGGTTGGGCAGGTCCACGAACCACATGGTGCCCGACACGACCAGACCGACGCCGATGTTGATCGCGCTGACCGAAGCCACGTAGCGCGAGATGTCGCGCTGCGCCGCGCGCAGGCCGCCCAGCACCATGGCCCGCAGACGCGGACGATGCGGCAGCAGCTCGATGCAGCGTGACAGCACCCAGTGCTCGGACGCGAGCAGGAAGTAGAGCAGGATCGTGGTCGCGGCCGTGGACACCAGGAACTTCAGGCCGATGCCCAGCGCCTGCGCCGTCAGCGCCACGCCCTCGCTGGCGATGCGCTCGCGCACCGGGTCCGTGGGCGGCGTGGGCGCCGCCGCCCGGCCCGAAGTCCGACGCTCGACCGGCGGACCGAATCCCGGAATCGCCGCGCGCCACCGGTCCACCTGGTTCAAGGCCTTGGAAACCGCCACCGGCGCACGCTGCCACCACTGGGCCACCGGCTCGGCCAGCAGCGCCACGCTCAGCACCGTGCAGCCCACCACCGTGGTCACCAGCATGGCGGCGCTCACCGATTCCGGAATGCCGTGGTGACGCATCGTCCGCACCGCCGGCGCGAGCACGAAGGTCAGGATCAGCGCCACCAGCACCGGCAGCACGATCGCGCTCGCTTCCTTCAACAGGAAGACCAGCGCAATCAAGAGCAGGCCTCGCGTCGCCCAGCGGCGCATCGTGGTCGGGGGCAGGGCGGAGGGGCGCAAGATGGTAAGGATGACGGGAGAGGGGTCCGGGCAGGCTCTCGAAGCAAGGGCTGGGCCAGCGGGGGAGCGGTACCACCGGGTTTCGGGGGAGGTACAGGGCGGTTACGGCGGTGGTGGTGGGGCTGGGGAGGTTCCTGGACCCCGGTCGGCCAAGCGCGGGCGCTCCACGAGGCAGGGGGCATCGCCTCCGCGAACCCCCAGCCTCATTCCGGCCCCATCGCCGCTCTGGGACTTCCGGAGAGTCGTCGTGCGTAGATCGGCGCGGTCGACGGGGCGAGCAGAGTCCGGCCGTCGGTAAAAGGTGCCGAAAGCCTTGCGGGGCAAAGACGGTTGGGACGGGCGGGTGGACGGTCGGCGAACCTGAGTGGCCGGTGGGTGAGGCAGTCGGGTTCGCTGCGCGTCGGTGCGCCCGATCCCCGGCAGGCCCCATGCCTGCTGCGTTTGCGGCATTCGGGCGGGCACGCCGAATGACGGACGCTCCGCCATATGAAACATCCGCGGCGAGGTGGCATGGTCCTTGCGCTGATGGCTCCATCAGGCCGGTTCGCCGGCACTGCCTACAACCCGTTCCCGTCCTCGTCGGCGGGACCCTCCGGAACCGGTTGCAGGCAGTTTCACCCTCTACCGGACAGGAGTGTCACAAGTGGGAGCAATGGAACTCAGGCACGAGCACAGGCAGACACAGACGCTGTCGCCTCGCCTCCAGCACGCCGTGCGGCTGCTGCAGATGTCCTCGCTGGACTTCACCACCATGGTCACCGACATGCTGGGGCGCAACCCCTTCCTCGAAGTGACCGAAGGCTCGGACGATGCCTCGCCGCTCGACGCCGACGTGCCGGTCGCGTCGTCGCCGGTGATGTCGGACACGCCGGAACCGTTCCCGGACGACCGCGAGATCTGGCGCGCGGAGAGCTCCGGCTCGATGCGCCGCGCCGAGGACGGCGAACTCAGCGCGCTGGAGATGACCGCCGCGCAGACCTGCCTGCGCGAACACCTGCGCAGCCAGCTCAATGTGCTGCGGCTGTCGCCGCGCGATCTGGTGCTGGCGACGATCGTGGCCGAGTCGGTCGACGACGACGGCTACCTGCGCTCCTCGCTGGAGGAACTGGCGGCGGTGGCCCAGATGCAGCCGCCGGTGGCGATCGAGGAAATGCAGATCGCGCTCAAGCGCGTGCAGGCGCTGGACCCGCTGGGCGTGGGCGCGCGCAGCGTCGCCGAATGCCTGCTGCTGCAGCTGCCCAAGATCGAGGACGCGCGCAGCCGCATGCTGGCTGAACGCATCATCTCGCAGCACTTGAACCTGCTGGCGTCGCGCGACATTCCTTCGCTGGCGCAACTGCTGGACGTGAGCGTCGCGGAGGCCGAGACGGTGTGCCTCAAGCTGCGCCGCTTCGACCCGCGGCCGGGCTGGCGCTACGAGACCACGCAGGCCGCCTACATCGTGCCGGACGTGCTGACCACCAAGGTCCGCGGCCAGTGGCGCGTGCAGCTGAATCCGGCGGTGATCCCGAAGGTGCGGATGAACCAGGTCTACGCCGAGCTGTTCCAGCGGCACCGCCAGCAGGGCCATGCGGAGATGGCGACCCATCTGCAGGAGGCGCGCTGGACGATGCGCAACATCGAGCAGCGCTTCTCGACCATCCTGGATGTGGCCGACGCGATCGTGCGCCGCCAGCGCCACTTCCTGGAGTTCGGCGCGATGGCGATGAAGCCGCTGGGCCTCAAGGAGATTGCCGACGAGGTCGGCATCCACGAGTCGACGGTCTCGCGCGTGACCAACAACAAGTACCTCGCGACGCCGAGCGGCGTGTACGAGCTGAAGTACTTCTTCTCGCGCGCGATCGTGAGCAGCAACGGCAGCGCATGCTCGGGCACCGCGATCCGCGGCCTGATCAAGGACATCATCGAGGCCGAGCGCGCGGACAACCCGCTGTCCGACGCCGAGATCACCCGTCAGCTCGCCCGCCAGGGCCTGGTGGTGGCACGCCGCACGGTGACCAAGTACCGCCAGATGCTGCGCATCGACGCGGTCGAACGCCGCAGACAACACAGCTGACGAACCGATTTTCCCGAGGCGCGATGGAGACAAGGACGGAGCCCGACGAGGCTCCGTTTTCATTGGCGTCGCGGGAACCGGGCGTGGCCGGTCACAACTCATGCCGCCTGATGTCGCCCCGATCGCGGACGGCCAGAGAAGCGGGAGTGCCCAGGCCATGTGGAATGACAGTTTCGTTGCGCGGTTCGCCGGCCCGTACCGTGCGCAGACCATGCAGGACGATCTCGACGAATGCAGGGTCGGAGACCCTTCGTCACGCCATTGTCTCGACGTGGGATGTCACGATCGCGTGGACTACGCGCGCGCTGCCGGAGGTCGACCGGCTGTGTCGGTCCACGGCCCGCTATCGGGACCAGTCGAGCGGTCGGTCGAGCGGTCGGTCGAGCGACCCTTCCAGTGGCGACTGGCAGCGGCAATGGAACCAGTGCGCCTTCGTGTGGGATCAATGGGCCACCTTGATCCGGAGCGATCTGGAGGCCTTCCCGCGAAAGATAGGCGGAGCGACGAGCGCCACGGGCATCACCGCGGGCAATCTCGGTCACGACTACCGGGCCTTCCTGGCACTCGAATCCCGGTGGTTGCGATCGTCGCGCCGTCCCCCCTTGCCGGAATCCTGGCTGGTTGACGCGGAACGTCCTTCGACACCGAGGCCCCCGATGTCATTGACCGGCAGCCCGCTCCCGTCGCGCCTGGTGCCGTCGGCGCCGCCGCTGTCGATGCCCTGGATGGACGATCTCGGGGTGGCCTGGCCGCCGTCGTCCGTCAGCGGGCAGGACCCTTCGCCGGCGCCGTCTTCCTGGCGTCGTTGACCATCTGGTCGCGTCGTTCGGCGTCGAGGCCCGGCGTCGAACGCAGATCGGTGTCCACCTGACCCTGCTTCAGGTCGTCGTGAGCCTGGCCGATGACGGTGCGCTGGTTGTCGCCAGCGGCGCCGCTGCCCATGCCGCCGGTCGAGTCGCCGCCGGTACTCTGGTCGCGCTCATGCGGCAGCTGCGCGTCGTCGTTGTGCGTCGGGGCCGCGTCGGGCTCGACCTGTCCGGGCGAGACCGGGGCCTTGTCCAGCATGCGGGCGCGGTGCCTGGCCCTCGGTGGGGCGGTCGGTCTTGTTGTCGGTGGTGCTGGCCATGGCGAGCTCCTGGTTCATTGCGATGCCTGTCCGAGGCAATCGGCCCACCCGCGCCGGAGCGTCCGACAACACGCTGGTCCAGGCTGCGCCGGAACGGCTCTTGCCCGCCCGCCGGCATGCAAGCCTGGAAGACCCGTTTCACGATCCTCGACGCCGACCTCATGCTCTGGGGTCAGCTGTTGCTCGGCGCCCTGGTGATCGTCGCCGGCGCGCTGCTGCTGCACGCGATCCTGCGGCCGATCGCGGTGCGCCTCACGCGCTTCTCGCCGCTGCTGAGCTCGGTCGTGCGGCGTTGCGACAACCCGGCCCGATGGGCGCTGCCCGTCATCGGCCTGCTGATCGCCGCGCAGGGCGTGCCGGACACGATGCCCGGCATCAATGGCGTGCAGCATCTGCTGGGCGTCCTGTGCATCGTCGCGATCGCGGCAGTGGCGGCCGGGGCGATCACCGGCGTCGCCAACGGCGTGGCGCTGATGAACCCCGCGGACGTCGAGGACAACCTCGCCGCGCGCCGCATCCAGACGCAGACCAAGGTGCTGGCGCGCGTCGCCAAGGGCGCGGTGATGCTGACCGCGCTGGCCTTCATCCTGATGACCTTCCCGCGTGCGAAGCAGGTCGGCGCCAGCCTGCTGGCCTCCGCGGGCATCGCCGGCCTGGTCTTCGGCCTGGCGGCGAAGTCGGTGTTCGGCAACCTGCTGGCCGGTCTTCAGATCGCGATGGCGCAGCCGATCCGGCTCGACGACGTGCTCATCATCCAGGGCGAGTGGGGCAGGGTAGAGGAGATCACCTCGACCTATGTCGTGCTGAAGATCTGGGACGAGCGCCGGCTGGTCATCCCGCTGCAGTGGTTCATCGAGAACCCGTTCCAGAACTGGACACGCACCAGCTCGAGCATCCTCGGCACGGTCATGCTATGGGTCGACTTCACGCTGCCGGTGAACGAGCTGCGCGAGAAGGCCACGATCATGTGCAAGGGCTCGGCGCATTGGGACGGCCGGGTCTGCGGCGTCCAGGTCGTCGAGACGACGGAACGCACGATGCAGATCCGCGTGCTCGTCAGCGCCAAGGACTCCGGCAAGGCCTTCGACCTGCGCTGCGAGTTGCGGGAAGGTCTGATCGCCTGGCTGCAGAAGACCCACCCGCAATCGCTGCCGCGCGTGCGGGCGTTGGTGGAAGACATCCCCGCACCGTCGGCACCCGTGCTCAAACCATCGCTGCCGCCGTCGCCGGCACCTTGATCGGTATTGCTCCCTCTCCCGCTTGCGGGAGAGCCACCGTGTCAAGCGCTTCTTGCTCCCTCTCCCGCTTGCGGGAGAGGGCAGGGGTGAGGGCCAGCGGCCGTGGACGTGCCGACGCCGTTTGGCATCCTCGCCAGCCCTCGACTGCCAGGGCCGTGCACGGTTCGGGGCGACCGGGTCCCCTTTTCTCCATCTCCCTCCTTTGTCGGCCGCCCCGGCCGACAAATTCCCTCCCTAAGTTCCGAAAAGGGGACCCGGTCGCCCCTCTCCCGAATCACCGAGGTGCTCCAGCATCAGGCGGAGCACGACGTCGATCTCCGCTTGCTCGTTGAGGTAGTACCTCGCGTGGCTGTGGTCGAGTCTCGGGCCCACGCGCACGGTGACCCAATCGGCCTCGGCACGCTGGAAGGCCGGCTCGTCGTTGGTGTCGTCGCCAACGTAGAAGCCCGCGTCAGCGCCGTAGCGCGCCGTCAGCCGAGCCATCGCGTCTCCCTTGTCGGGGGCACCCTCGACCAGCACGTTGACAACACGCTTGCCAGGCTCGGTGGCAATGCCCGGCGGCAGATCCGCGATCAGCTCGGCAATCGCCTCGCGCGCGGCAGCAGGATTCGGCGCCATCCGGTAATGGATCGCGATCGACGCACCCTTGTCTTCGATCGTCGCGCCAGCCTCGTTGAGCCCCGGCTCCATGCGCAGCATGCGTTCCCGGAAGGTGCCGAGCGTCGTCACCACGTGCGGATCGGGGCCGTCGAACTCGTCCTCCGCGCCGTGGTTGCCGACGATGTGCGTGGGCTTGAAACCCAACCGGTGCCGCACGTCCAGCACCTGCCGACCGCTGACCACCGCGACCGGCACGCGCGCGACCAGTCGTTCCAGCAGCTTCGCGGTGGGCTCGGGCAGCCGCGCCTCGTCCGGATGCATGACGATGGGCGCGAGCGTGCCGTCGAAGTCGAAGCCCAGCAAGGGACGTCGCGTCATGAGGCGGGCGACCGCGGCGCGGCCCTCCGCGTCGAGCAGATATCGCACCGGCATCATGGCGTCAGGGCCTCCTCTCCCGCCTCTCTCGATCGCCGCTGCACGCGACGCGTGATGCGCTCGCGCAGCCGCCATTGACCGGCGTCGGTCAGCATGCGGCCGGCCCAGCGGTAGACGTTGAACTCGCGCACCGTCATGCGCAGGCTGGCCATGCGTTCGCGTTGCTCCTGCGGCGGCATGAGCGCCGCGCGGTGCAGGGCATCGGTGGTCTCCTCGACGTGGTACGGATTGATCACCAGCGCCTCGGGCAGCTCGCGCGCCGCGCCAGCGAAGCGGCTCAGGATCAGCACGCCCTGGTCGTCGTCGCGCGCGGCGATGAACTCCTTGCAGACGAGGTTCATGCCGTCGTGCAGGCTGGTCACGACGCACATGTGCGCCGCGCGGTACAGCGTCATCAACGCCGCATGGTCGTGGTGCTCGGCCAGCAGCAGCACCGGCTTGTAGCCGGGGCCGCCGAAGCGCAGGTTGATGCGCTCGGTGACGCGGTGGATGCGGTCCTGGAACTCGCGGTACTCCTCCAGCGCGCTGCGCGTGGGCGCGGCGACCTGCACGAGGACGAATCGACCCTGCCACTCGGGATGCTTCTCCAGCAGGCGCTCGACGGCGTGCAGCCGCTCGAGGATGCCCTTGGTGTAGTCGAAGCGGTCCACGCCGACGGCCAGCACCGTGTCGGGCGCCAGGTGCAGCCGCTCGAAGATCGCCGCGCGCGCCTCGGCCGGCGAGTCCCAGGCGGCACGCTCCTCGTCGGTCGGCCAGGCGATCGAGATCGGGTAGCTCTGCACCAGCGTCGGCTCGCCTTGGTAGCTGATGGTCGAGTGCTCGTGCTCGATGCGCGCCTCCAGGTAGCGGTCCACGGTCTCGGTGAAGTTCTTGCAGTGGAAACGCGTGTGGAAGCCCAGGATGGTGCTGCCCAGGATGCCCTGCAGCAGTTCGCGTCGCCACGGGCAGATGCCGAAGGACTCGGGGTTGGGCCAGGGGATGTGCCAGAAGGTGATGATGGTGGCCTTGGGCAGCTTCTCGCGGACCATGGCCGGCAGCAGCGCGAAGTGGTAGTCCTGCACCAGCACCACCGGATCGTCGCCGCGCGCCTCGGCGACGACGGCATCGGCGAAGCGCTGGTTCACCGCGCGGTACTGCGCCCAGTCCGACTCGCGGAAGACCGGTCGCACGTGCGCCACGTGACACAGCGGCCAGAGGCCTTCGTTGGCGAAGCCCTGGTAGTAGCCGCGCTCTTCTTCCTCGCTCAGCCAGACGCGGCGCAGCAGGTAGTCCTGCGTGTCCGGCGGCACGGCGACGCGGTCGTGCGCATCGACGACGTCGCGGTCGGCGCTGCCGCTGCCGTGCGCGATCCAGGTGCCGGAGCAGGCGCGCATCACCGGTTCGACCGCGGTGACCAGGCCGCTGGCGGGACGGCTCACGGTGATGCCGTCGGGACCGCGCTGGTGGATGTAGGGCTCGCGGTTGGAGACCACGATCACCTGGTCGCCGCGCAGCTGCGTGCGCAGCAGGCCGCGCAGCCGCTCGGGATCCCAGGGCGTCAGCGGGCCGTGCTCGCGGTAGAGGTTGTCCTCGAGCTCGCGGATGTGCTGGCGGATCTCGACCTCCAGCGGTTGCAGCTCGGGCGGCGGCGTCTCCGGTCCGCCGCGGAAGCCGGAGGTGTTGAGCAGCGGCCGCACCAGGCCCTCGCCGCGCAGGATGGCGCGCATGCCGGAGACCCAGCCGCGCCAGCTGAGCTGCGCCACGATCATCGTGATGCCGGCGATCGCCAGGCCCAGCACCGTGATGAAGATGATCATGTAGCGCCGCGTGTCCAGGCTGCGGCGGTCGGGCAGGCTGAGGTCGTGCAGCAGCACCAGCCGCTCGGCGTCGGGCTGCTGCGGATTGACCGGGAAGACGCCGATGTGGACGGCGCCGCTGGCCAGTTCCAGGCGCGGGTCCTTCTGGGCGGCGCTGACCTCGGCTTCCTTGCAGCTGAGCGAGCCCGGGAAGCCCTTGGTGCTCATGACCTGCGTGCCGTCGGGCGCGCACAGCGCGATGCCGACGAGACGCTCGTCCAGCACGCCGCGCTCGAGCAGGTTGCGCAGGCGTTCGCGCTGGGCGCTCGGGTCGATGTCGCTGATCGCGACGGACAGGGTCTTGGCGACCATCGCGCCGCGCAGGCTCAGGTCGCGCGAGAACCAGCGCAGCGTCATGCGGTCCAGCAGCGGCAGCGCCAGCAGCGCCGCGAGGGTCAGGGTGATCAGCAGCGGGACGAGGAAGCGGATCTGGAGATGCAGCGACTTCATGCCCGACCCCCGGCGCGACGCGGCGCAGGGTCTGCAAGGAAGAGGTCCCCGTAACCGTCGTCGTCGTCGTCGTCCGCATCGTCGCCGTCATCGGCGTCGATCTCCTGGTCGACAGCGGCCGGATGGCGCTTGAGCGCATGCATGCCGCCAAGCGCCAGCCCGGCCGCGAAGGCACCGTAGACCAGCAGCAGGCTGGCCACCGACGGCGGTCGCGTGCCGGAGGCCGTGGCGCGCTTGTCGGCGCCGGGCGTGAGCACGCTCGGCGTGACGACGCGGTCGACGCCGACGGCCACCGCCGTGAGCAGCAGCGCATCGGTGACCGCGTTGCCGCGGGTGGGCCGGCGGCGCGTCGCGCGCAGCCGGTCGTAGAGCGCGCCCCACACCAGGCCGGTGGCGGCGTGCAACGCGATGTCGGCGGCGGAGGTCTTCAGCGGCGGGCGGCCGACACGGTATTCGGAGCGACCGACCAGATGGGCATGATCGGACCGGCTGCCGCGCAACAGCGCCAGTCCTGAGAACAGGCTGGCCAACACGCCATCGGCGCATGCCCGGCGCAGCGCCGGGAGCAGCAATGCATTCAAAGGCGACTCCTGTGACAGAGGGAAACAACCCCCCATGGACGGCAATCGCCGTGCCGCCCACGCCAGGGGTGGGCCGGCATGCGCCCCCGCTTCCCCCGGCGCCTCAGTTCACGGCCGTCGGCGGCGGCATGTAGGGCGGTTCGCGCACGGGCACGGGGTTCTCGCCGGGGATGGGCGGATCGATCACGCCGGGCGGGTCGTCGCCGGGTTCCGGCGTGGGGCCGTGCGGCGGCGGCGGAACGAAGGGGGCCTCGTTCGGATGCGGCGGGTTCGGCGGAACCGTGTGAGCCTCGAAGGGCAGGGGCAGCTGGTGCATGGCGTTCCTTTTGTCTGCGCAGGCCCTTGCAAGCGGCGCGCCCGATGCCATCGCGGTTTCCGCGCCCCGATGGCGCGCTTCCTCGCCGCGCGGGCGCAGGACCGGGAGTTCTGTCGGCAAGCACTGCAGAAGGCCGTGCGGATCGGCCGGCCAGGTGAGGACCCGTGGAGGCGCCCCGATATGCCCGCATGTGCCCGGTCCGGCTGCTCCTTGGAGCCGGGGCGGCACCGCATTTGCCAGAACTCGACGGAACTCAAGTGAACCCGGTCATCGGTCCAACCCACTGCACCTTACTGCCGAGGAGGCTCGCTCCATGAACGACAAGGCATTCGAGACGCCCTGGCAACTGCTCTGGACGGCGATGACGGCCTCGCCCAAGCCCGATCAGCCGCGACGCCCGGACGAGGGGCGTCCCGCCCAGCCGCCCGCGCCCGGGCCCGACCAGGCGCCGCATGAGCATCCCGACGACCCCGGCGTGCATCCGGATGGTCCGAAGCGCTACCACGACGACCACGCGGCGCCCGCGCGCCAGCAGCTCGAGCAAGGGGAACCCGCATGAGATCGCACGTCCTGCCGCAGGCCGATTTCCGCGCGGACCTGATGGCGCGCGACGAGGTCGTGGCGCTGCTGGTCGACGACCACCAGCGCGCGCAGCACGCCTTCCACCAGTTCGACCGGCTGTGGGCGCTGGGGGACCACGAATCCTGCGAAGCGCTGGTGCGCCGCACCTGCGCGCTGCTGACGGTGCATGCGACGCTGGAGGAAGAGCTGTTCTACCCCGCGGTCCGCAGGTGCCCGGAGATCGGCGCCGTCGAGCGGCGCCTGATCAACGAGGCCGAGATCGAGCACCTGGTCGTGCGCATCCTGATGTCGCAGCTGCGGCGCATGCGCGCGGAGGACACGCAATTCGCGCCCCTGGTGGGCGTGCTGGGCCGCTACGTCAGCCATCACGCGCAGGACGTGGAGCAGGGCATCCTGCCGCGCCTGACGCATGCATCGTCGGTGGACTGGCGCGCGCTGTCCACCGCGCTGCGCCGTCGCCGCGACGAGCTCGACCGCCAGTGGCGCGACGAACTCAGCCAGGAGAGCGCGGAGTACGAGCGCCAGCAGGACGCGTGAGCGTCGGCGGGCGCGAGCTCAGGCGACTGCCGGGTCCGACGGGGGCGCTGTCGCCGCCGCTGCCGCCGCTGCCGAGCGTGCGGCCGCGCGCTCGGCACGGCGCGCGAGCGACATCACCAGCGGATGTGCCATGAAGTGCGCCAGCAGCCGCGCCTTTTGCTGGGCGGTCAATGTCGACGACTCGATCATCGAGGGCCAGGCGGCGAATGCCGCCTTCACGCAGCGCGCGATGGCCGTGTCGGCGGGCTTGACGGGAATCCTCAGCCGATCGCAGAAGATCCGGAGCAGCGCGGGCGACATCGACTGCCGCGGGAGCGGCGCCTGCGCGACCTCCGGCGTGGCGGCGCGGCGGGGAAGCAGCGTCGGCGGCAGGATGTGCAGGGCATGCCCACGGATGCGCTGGAAGGCCGCATACGCCACCAGGTCGTAGGCGGGCGACAGCGTCGGGGGTGATGCCGTCGAGGTAGCGCACGCCGAGGTTCTTCAGGTGCATGTCGGCGTTGCCGATCATCTCGTTGACGACGATGCGCCGCAGCAGTTCGTGCACCGCCGGCTCGCCCATCGACGGCTCGGTCATGAGTACCGCGGCGATATCGAGGTAGCTGATCCGCAAGCCGTCCGGCCCGCGGCCGTACTTGTCCTCGGGCGCGCGGCCGAGGACTTGCGCGAAGTCCTCGACATGGATCCGTCCCGCGGGTGAGCGGTCGAAGCGGGTCACCGCGAGGAATCGGGTCTGCGCCGTCGCGTCGCCGAGGTCGTAGCCATGCTGCAGACCCAGGCGCTCCAGTGGCTCCAGGGTGGCCTCGCAGGTGTCCACGCCGGCGGCGCGCGCCAGCCGCAAGCTCAGCGCCTCGACCTCGGGCAGCAACGGCTGGCCCACCACCGGCAGCTTCGCGATGATGTGGGTGTCGTGGTCCTTGGTCCTGCCGACATAACGCTCGCCGTCGCGGATGACGCCGAGCTTGGGCTGCACGCCCGACAGCGATACGCCTTCCTCGAGCGGGTCCGCGGTGACCGACATCTCCAGCGCATCCTGACCCTGCGTGACGTAGCGCGCGAGTTCCTCGCGGGTCAGCTCGATCGGGAGTGCGCGGACGTTGCCGGGCAGGTCCTTGCCGCAGGCGGCGAGCATCTCGAAGTGGTCGTCGGGCGCGCAGTCGCGAAGTTCCGCGACGTGATGGCGGAACACGCCTTCGGGCAGCAGGTTCTGGAAGAAGCTCGGCAGCATCCAGCCGGCCGACGAGGAACGACGGCCGTTGAAACTGACCGAGCGGATGTCGCGCCACAGGGCGGCCTGCGCCTCGGGCGTCGTCGCCCGCATGGACAGCGACAGCGTCGGCGCGTCGGCGCCGGCCCGCGTCATGAGGTCTTCGTCGGCAACGAACCGGTTGATGACTGAGTCGTCGTTCAGGACGTACTGGAACAGCACCCCCAGACGCAGCGCGCCCAGATGGATGGCCAGGACCTTGACGTTCATGGGCGGCCCTTGGCGGCCTGGCGGGCGTCGCGCTGCGCGTGCAGCGCTTCCAGGGCTTCCGTGACCACGGAACGCACCGGCGGGCCGACCGCATCTCCCGCCGCGACCGCCCTCGCGGCGCCCTTGGGGACCAGCACCAGCTCCAGCCCCAGCTGATGGGCCACGGCCACCAAGGTGGATACGCGGAAGTCCTCCTGACCGCTGAGCACATGCGTCAAGGTGCGGGCGGAGATGCCCGCCGTGTCGGCCAGGCGCGCCTGCGTCAGTCCGTTGCGGCGGGCCGTGTCACGGAGGATGCCGGCGATGTCAGGGAGGGTAAGCATGGCAATAAAGTTCCAATTCCTTCTGAAAAGGTACTTTATTACCAGACTGCGGTCAAGCGAATTGGAAATAAAGTGCCATATCCACAAGATATAGAACTATATTGCCATATCACTTCCTCGTTCAGAGGCGGCGCGATCTGTCGGCATGACGGTGCCCTGCACGGCGCCGCCTGATCGGCAGACAGCACAGGAGTTGCGCGAGCTGCGCGAGCAGCGACGGCGCCGGACGAGCGCGCGGACGGAAGACGCGCCGGCCGTTCAGCCGATCCAGGAGGGCCTGCGCCAGTTCGCGGTTGGTCTGGAGCTTGGCCGTGGGCGGCAGGGTGGCCGTCGTCTCGAGGTAGGCCCGTGTCCGGTCACGCAGCCGGTCCGCGCGGTCCTTGCCGCCATGGCGCATCCAATCGGCGCGCAGGCGCTCGACCTCCTTGAAGTGAACCGGCTTGCCCTTGATCCGGGCGACCCACGGCCATCGGGGGCCGGCGGCAGGTGGCATGGCCGGCGTCCGTCCGCGATCCAGGACGCCCTCGACAAAGCGGCGCTGGGCATGGTCGAAGGGCGAGGGCGCGGCGTCGTCATTCGCCGCGCGCGAGGCGGGAGAAGTACGGAACAGGCGGCCGAGGGTGTTGAACATGACGCAGGGACTCCTCGCGCCTGCCGCCGACCCGATCGGGTTGTCGCGGGGCGCGAGGGCTGTGTCGAGTCCCCGGCGGACCGGGTTCCCGTGAACCGGACGCCCGTGGACCGGACGCCCGTGGACCGGACGCCCGTCAGCGCGAGGCGGGCGCGCTGGCCGCGCCGGCCGCCGGCGGGAACGCCGACTGCGGACCCGAGCCACCGGCCGCGGTGACGCGCCAGATCACGTTGCCGACGTCGTCCGCCACCAGCAGGGCGCCCTGCCGGTCGAGCGCGACGCCGACGGGGCGACCCATGGCCTGCCCCTGGGCATCGAGGAACCCGGTCACCACGTCGACCGGCAGGCCGCTGGGCTTGGCGCCGACGAAGGGCACGAACACCACCTTGTAGCCCGCCGGCACCTTGCGATTCCACGAGCCGTGCTGGCCGATGAACATGCCGTGCGCGAAGTCCTGCGTCAGCTTGTTGCCGTCCGCCGAGGCCAGCCCCAGCGAGGCCGTGTGCGCGCCCACCGCGAAGTCGGGCACGAGCGCCTTCTCCACGAGTTCGGGCCGCTGCGGCTTGACGCGTTCGTCGACGTGGTTGCCGTACCAGCTGTACGGCCAGCCGTAGAAGCCGCCGTCCTGCACGGAGGTGATGTAGTCGGGCACCAGGTCGTCGCCGAGCTCGTCGCGCTCGTTCACGGCGACCCACAGCGCCTTGCTCGTGGGCTCCCACGCGAGGCCGACGGGGTTGCGCAGCCCGGAGGCGAACACGCGCGTCGACCCGCTCTGCAGGTCGATCTCCAGGATGGCGGCGCGGCGCTGTTCGTTCTCGATGCCGTTCTCGGCGACGTTGCTGTTGGAGCCGATGCCCGCATAGAGCTTGGTGCCCTCGGCGTTGGCGATCAGGCTCTTGGTCCAGTGGTGGTTGATCGTGCCGCCGGGCAGGTCCGCGACCTTCGTCGGCTGGCCGGCGAGCCGGGTCTGGCCGGTCGCGTAGGGGAAGCGCACCACCGCGTCGGTGTTGGCGACGTAGAAGGTGTTGCCCACCAGCGCCATGCCGAACGGCGAGTTCAATCCTTCCGCGAACGCGAAGCGCTGGTCCGCGACCCCGTCGCCGTCGGTGTCGCGCAGCAGGGTGATGCGGTTGGCGCTCTTGGGCGTGGCGCCGGCCTTCTTCTGGAACTGCTTGGTGATCCAGGCCTTCGGGCCCTTGCCGTCGTCCGGGCGCACGGGGGCGTTGGTCTCGGCGATCAGCACGTCGCCGTTGGGCAGCACGTAGACCCAGCGCGGGTGGTCGAGCTTGTCGGCGAAGCGCGTGACCGTCAGCCCGGCCGCGGCCTGCGGTTTCGCACCCGCGGGCCAGCCGACGGCCTTGGCGACGTTGATCGTCGGCACCAGGGACTTCTGCGGCTCGGGCAGCACGGGTTTGGGGCCGTAGCCGGGCGGGGTCGCGGGTTGCGCTTCGAGCGCCAGCACCCCGCGCGCGCCACCCGCCAGGCCGGCCAGCGCGGCGACGACAGCGACGGCGTGGGTGATCCGACCGGCGCGGGGCGACACGAGGCGTGACACGCGGGGCGCCAGGGACGAGGGCAGGGAGGACGCGGGCATCTTCTTGTTCATCGGCTTCTCCGTCGAGGAGCCGCCCCGGACGGGGCGGCGGCAGCGGACGGACCAGCAAGCGGGATGCCCGGCGCCCCAGCGCTGCGGCGGCCCGCCCCCTCAACGCCGCAACGCCTCAGCGCTTCAGCGCCGGAACTCCAGCGCTTCAATGTCCTCCAGGCAATTGGCGGCATCGCGCATCAGCATCTCGAGCGGCAGCCGCGGATCGGCTGCTTCCACCGCGCGTTTCAGCGCACGAAGCGGCGCCAGCAGCTGGGGAACCAGCTTCAGGGAGAGCAGCATGTCGTCGGGAAGGTGGCCCTCCAGTTCCCGCTTGCCGTGAACGAGCGCCTTTTGCACGTCGAGCTCCTGGAGGCGAAGGATCGCGTCGCGCAGGTGCCCCTCCAGCGGTTGGCCGGCGAGGGGGCTCACATGCCGTCCGTCGGGGGTGCGGAAGAGCTTCGACACACCGCTGTCCGCCGCCCTGCAGATGTCGCGCAACGACCCTTCCGGCGTGGTGAACTCGCGAGCCACGATCCCGCCGTCCGGACCGCGTTCGAAATCGCTCCAGTCCGGTGTCGGACGCCCGAGGATCCATTGACCGAGCAGCGCCCGCTGCAGTTCCTGCCTGTCCGGTGGATCCTCCTCGTAGGAAGCGGCCAGCGGCGCGCCGACGACCGCGTCGACGATCACCACGGGCGACTCACGCGGGGACTTCCTCGAGCCGTCGATCGTGGCCCGGGGCAGACAGAAGTCGATGCCCGTCGATTGTTGCGCCGCCTGATGCAGCGTCGACGCCATCGCGGCCCTGATCGCGCGCGCGGTCGTGTCCCTGGCGCTTTCCACCCCGGTGATCGGCAGGAGTCGATACACCGGCGCGTCCTCGCCAGCGTTGACCAGCGCCTCGCTGCAGCCCACCGGCGGATGCAGATCGGGGTCCGCGGCCCGGAGCCTGCGCACATGCGCGGCGCGCGCGAGCGGCGAGTGTTCCTGTTCCATGCGAACCAAGGGGTTTCGGGGCCACGGTCGCGCGAGGCGCGGACACGGACACGGACGCGGGGGCGGACGCGGGCGACGGTGTGGTCCGCGGGTCCGCAGCCTGCTTGCCCGCCGGTCGATGCGGGATCAGGGCTCGGACCTCCTTGGCCACCTTGTGGGCGGCGCCCTTCAATCGGGTCTTTGGCGCCTTCAGTGTCTTCTTGAAGGCGCGCAAGGGCCGGCCCAGCAGGCGCTTGGTGAAGCTCGTCTGGCCCGAGGTCAGCGGTGTGGACGGATCCGAGGGCGCCATGGGCGTCTCCTGGACGTGGAAGATCGATTTGAAGACGGTCGGCATGCGATGGAACTCCTGGCCGCCCGGCCGCCATCCCGGTGGGATCGATGCTGCGGGCATGACCATATGTCTTCATCCGACAACCGGTGGTTCCGCGAACCGTCTTGCCACGAACAACACCTGGCACCCCGCTTGCTCTGGCAGCTGCCTGTTCGAAATGCGGTACACAGGCATTCCTGGGAGGATGATGAAGACGATTCGATACACCGCCTGCGCGAGCGCGGCCCTGGGACTGCTGGGCGGACCGGCCTTCGCCCAGCAGGCGCCAGCGCCGGCACCGAACGCGCAGGCATCGAACGCGCGGGCACCGAACGCGCAGGCATCGAACGCGCAGGCGCTGCCGACCGTGGTCGTGTCCGGCAGCGTGGCCGAGCGCCGGCTCGACGAGGCGCCGTATGCGGTGTCCGTCATCGACGCCGACACGCTGCGCGGCGCCGGGCCGATGATCAACCTGTCCGAGGCGCTCAACCGTGTCCCCGGCCTCACCGCCAACAACCGGCAGAACTACGCGCAGGACCTGCAGCTGTCCTCGCGCGGCTTCGGCGCCCGGGCGCCGTTCGGGGTGCGCGGACTGCGGCTCTACACGGACGGCATCCCGGCCACGATGCCGGACGGGCAGGGCCAGGTCACGCACTTCGACCTCGCCTCCGCCGCGCGCATCGAGGTGCTGCGCGGGCCGTTCTCGGCGCTCTACGGCAACAGCTCGGGCGGCGTCATCGCGCTGGTGAGCGCCCCGGTGCGCGAGCGCTTCGCCGAACTGGATCTCGACGCCGGCAGCGCCGGCTTGCGCCAGGCGCGCGTCACCGCCGGCACGCCCTTCGGCGACGGCTGGGAAGCGCAAGGGGGCGTGTCGCACATGGAGACCGACGGCTTGCGCCCGCACAGCGCCGCGCGACGCACCCTGGCCGAACGGGCGCCTGGCCTGGACTGGCGCGCGCGACCAGGTGCTGCTGCTCATCAGCGACATCGACCAGCGCGCGCAGGATCCGCTCGGACTGACCGCCGCGCAGTTCGCGGCGGATCCGGACCAGACGGCTTCGCAGGCGGAGCAGTTCAACACCCGCAAGAACGCGAGCCAGACGCAGCTCGGCGCGCGTTGGCGGCATCGTTTCGACGAGGCGGGCGCCTTGTCCGAGAGTGTCCTGACCGCCTACGGCGGGCGGCGTTCGGTGACGCAGTGGCAGTCCATCGCCGTGGGCGCGCAGACACCCGCCGGCAGCGGCGGCGGGGTCGTGGACTTCAGCCGCCGCTACGACGGTGTCGACGCCCGCCTGCTGTGGCGGCTCGGACCGGCGACGCTGGTCACCGGCGTGAACGTGGAGCGCCAGACGGACGATCGCCAGGGCTACGAGAACTTCGTCGGCACCGGCGCGTCGCAGCAGCTGGGCGTGACCGGCGCGCTGCGCCGCAACGAGGAGAACGAGGCCGTCACGCGCGAGGCCTACGCGCAGTTGGAACTGCCGCTGACGACGACGCTCACCGCCAGCGCCGGCGTGCGCGCGGGACGCGTGTCGCTGTCCGCCCGCGACCGCTTCCTGGCCAACGGCGACGACTCCGGATCGCTGCGCTACGACTACGCGAATCCGGCGGTGGGCCTCGGGTGGAAGCTCGCGCCGTCGCTGCTGCTGCACGCCGCGCTGGGACGCGGCTTCGAATCGCCGACGCTCAACGAACTGGCCTACCGCGCCGACGGGTCGGGCGGCTTCAACACCGCGCTGCGGCCGCAGAAGAGCCTGCAGCAGGAGATCGGGGCGAAGTGGCGCGGGGGTGATGTCGAGCTCGACGCCACCGCGTTCCACGTCGCCACGCGCGACGAGATCGGTGTGCTGTCCAACAGCGGCGGGCGCTCAAGTTTCCAGAACGTCGGACGCACGCGGCGCAGCGGCGTGGAACTGTCCGGCGCCTGGGACCTCGCGCCGCGCTGGCGCGCGCAGATGGCGCTCGGCACGCTGAAGGCGCGCTACCGCGACGGCTTCCTGACCTGCACCGGCACGCCGTGTCCGACGGCCAACGTGCCGGTTGCCGCGGGCAATCGCATCGCGGGCACCAACGGCGGCAGCGCCTACGCCGAACTGGCGTGGCGGCCGTTCGAGGCCGCACGCGACGGGGAGCTCGCGCTCGAATGGCGCGGTGTCAAGCGCACCGCCGCCAACGACATCAACAGCGAGGCCGCGGCCGGGTACGGCCTGCTCAACCTGCGCGCCCGCCACGGATGGACCTTCGGCGCGATGCGTGCGGAACTGACCGCGCGCATCGACAACGCCGCCGACCGCCGCTACGTCGGCAGCGTCATCGTCAACGACGGCAACGGCCGGTTCTACGAGCCGGCGCCGGGGCGCTCGTTCTGGGTGGGACTGTCGTTGCGGCTGTAGCGCGACTCGGCGGCGATGATCATTTCCGTCAGCATGTTCAGCCGGTCGCGCACGACCTGGATGCGGACCGTATCGTGTTCGTCGAGATCGTCCACGGACTGGGCGGTCTCCGCCATCCAGCGGCGAAGTTCCTCGATCCGGCGATCCCGCCCGGGCACGGCCCAGGCGGGCATCGTCACCGACGGACCGGGTGTCAGCGTGGCCCAGGGTGCCAACGGGGTGAGCGGGACGGCCGCGTGCGGCCAGAGCCGCCGGTCGAAGGCGCGGAGCTCGGCGAGCGGGTCCGCTCGACCTGCCGGTCGGCGATCGTCTGCCCGAGGGCGAGCCGTGGCGCGGGCCGCCGGCGTGGTCAGTTCGCTCAGCCGTTGTCGATAACGGTCGACGAGGATGCGCAGCGACAGCGTCGGATCCTCCTCGACCAGCTGCTGCACGAGGCGCAGGCTGCGCACGCCCAGGCGGACGGCGTCGCGGCTCAGGAGTTCATCGGGGAAGGCGCGCGGATTGGCGGCGCACAGGTGAAGCTCGTGGCAGTCCCGCACCTGCCGGCGCACGCTGAACAGCCGCGCCTCCAGCTCGTCCGCGTTGATCGACCGCAGGCGAGCGACCAGGCCGGCATCCAGCGGCGCATCGGCGGCGGCGAGCGATGTCTCTCGCAGCGGATGCCTGAGCAGGCCGTTGATGCGGACGGGGCGGTGATGGACGGCGGCCATGCCCATCGGTTCGAGAAACGCCAGACCGAAGTCGATGGCATGACAGCGACCGTCGTCCTCGACGCAGAGGTTCTCCCACTGCAGGTCGAGGTCGCCCAGCATGAGCTTGGCCAGCACGGCGCGCTGGAGTTCCGGCGCGGGGATCCGCGAGGCCGTCTCGCCGTCCGCGTCGATCCAGCGGCGGTACTGGACCGCGTCGATGGCCCCGCGCTCGGCCGCGGCGGTGGCGGCAGTGCCCAGGGTCCGCCCGGGCAGACCAGTCTGGATCAGCGCCGGGGCGTCATCGAAGCGGGCGATGCAGGCGCGGTTCTCCGCGAAGCGAAAGCCCGTCTGCCGGGTGATCTCCGCGTGCGCCGCCGCGGCCATCACTTCGCGGAACGCCGCCGCCCCCGCGGGCAGGCCGCTCTGGTCGGATTCAGCCGCCAGCGGCTTGACGACGTGGGCGACACCGCCGGCGGCGTTGTGGATCAGCAGGACCTGGCTCGATCCGGTGTCCGCCGCCGTGGCGCCGAATCGCCTGCGCATCGCGCCGGCATGTGCCGCCGTCTGCCGCGATGCCACCTCGGTCCGGGACAACGACGCGGCCCGGGCCAACGACGCGTCCGGGATGGCGGTGGCGGGCCACGCGGCGTCGTGGCGCAGCGGGAACTCCCGGTCGATCCGTCGCTGCTGCGCGCGTCGACGGGCCGGGCCGACGCCGAGCCGGCTCAGCAGTGCCTCGACGAATCGGCCTTGCGGCTTGTCCAGCGCACGGTGTCGCCGCGGGTCGGTCTCGCCGGGGCCCATGGCGGATGCGGTTGCGGTTGCGGACGGGTCGAGGTCGCGCGGGCGCGCAAGGAACGGGAGGCGCATGTCGTCGATGTTCCGTGGTGTGTGCCGTCAGTCGTCCCGGTCAGTCGTCCCGGTCATTCGTCCCGCTCAGTCGGCGCGAGGCGGTCGGCCTCGACCTGAACCAATCCAGCACCTCGGGATAACGCGCCAGCAATTGACGCAGCGAGAGGGAGGGTTCCTCCGCGATCAGCGTCTGCACGGCGTCGATGGCGTCAATGGGACGGAACAGCGCGTTGCTGATCGCCGCCGCGCGCGGTGCGCCTTCATGATCGGCTTCCGGGGCCACCGATCCGGTGGCCGGCCAGGGCCGCAGGGCGGTCATGCAGAGACACCACGTGAGGTCGTCCGTGTCGATGTCACGCACCTTGGCGACCAGCGCGGCGTCCAGCGGCGCATCCCATGCCGTCGACGACCGATCGACCGGCGGGGGGCTGAACAGCGCCGCGCGGGCGCCGCCGGCCTGAATCTCGTCCAGAAGCCAGACGATGCCGTCGTCCTCGGGGAAGGTCTCGGCGCCGTCCAGATGCCAGCACCGGCCGTCGACGTCGACCAGCAGGCCGTCCCAGCCCGCCTGCCAGTTGTCGGTGAACAAGCGCGTCAGCGCGATCTGCTGCAGCGCGGCCGGTGCCAGTCCGTCCATCGCTTCACGAGCCGCCTGCTGGAGCTGTGCCGCGCCGCCGGCGCCTGGGCGGTGGAGGGCCTCGTACGCGATCCGCAGGGCGGGCGGGAGGGGGCCCGGGGCGGCGGTGAGCACGCCGGGGCCGCGGCCGGCCAGCTCATGCGCGACAGGACGCGGAAGACCCAGCGAGAGACCGACGCTCGACCGCAGCAGGTCGTCCAGCGTGGCCGCCATCCGTTCCCGCAGCACCGACGCATCGTCTTCGGTCGGACGGAAGGCGATGCCGGGCTGCCCGTCGGCATCGCAGAGCAGCAGCACATGGGACCGTCCGGGAGCCGGAACCACCGCGGACGTGCGACTCCAGTCATCGGCGAGCGCCCGCAGGCGCTCGTCGAAATCGGGGGCGCCAGCGTCCGGGAGGGCCGGGCGGGGCGACGTGGGACCGAGCGTCTTCGCCAGACATCCCTCGAGGAGTTTCACCTCGTTGAGCCGGCGCAGGTCGCTGTGGAAGCGATCCGAGGCCATCCGGCCATCGGCGGTGGCCGCCATCACCGTCGCGGCGCGCTCGTTGAGATAGTCCCGGCAGCGTTGGCGTACCTCGGCGATCGACATCGGCGTGCCTTTCCGATGCGCGCCCTTCCGATGCGCGCCGTCTCCTGGCGTGGCGGATTGGACGGCCTGCTTCGCCGCCTGGAGGACCGCGACGTAGGCGGCATCCTTGGGTCGCCTGAGGATCCGGCTGACCGGGCTGCGGGCCATCAGCGCGTCGAGCCGCGGCGGCGGGAACACCTCGCGGAGGTTCTCTTCGGCCGTCAGGTCGGGGCCCGGCGGGAGGGCGTCGTCAGGCGGAGCCGATCGCTGCAGCAGGCGCTCGCAGAAGTGGCTCCCGTCCCATTCGAGGCCGTTTCCGTCGTCGGGGAGCGCGGTCCCCGGTGCGGTCCCGCCGCACGGCGTGCCGATGCGGGACGGTGAATCGATGGAGGAATGACGAGGCATGGGGGTCAGGTCTTGAAGGGCGAGAAATGCGCGTTGGGCGAGGGCGTGGACAAGGACGCGGACGCGGACGTCGGAGAGCGCGGTGGCGTGCTCCCCAGCTGGCGCGAGATCTCGACGAGCGCCGCGTCCAGTCCCGATCGCAGGCCCAGTTCGATGAAGCCGTTGGTGTCCATCAGTTCGACCAGGTCGTCGGTGGCGAAGCGGGTGCGGCCGTCGGCGACATGGGCGCCGACGCGGCGCAGCACGTCGTCGCGGACCTCGCGATCGGAGGTGGTCTCGACGGCCTCGAGCAGTTCGATCAACGGCCCGTCGAAGCCGTCGATCAGCGTCTCCAGGTCCGCGACCGCGTCGTCGAGCGCCACGGTGAGGCGCGTGCGATCGGGATGCGACTCGCAGCGTTCGATCACCGCGCGCCGCAAGTCGTCCACCGCGAACCGCAACCGGCGTCGCGTCTGGAGCCAGGTCTGGCGGGGCGGAGGAGAGGGCGCCTCGGGGCGCCCGGGGCGCGACTTCAGCGGGGGAGCATCAGGGAGCGCAGCGCGCGCGGGGTGCAGAGGCGTCATTCCCGTTTGTCGCGCGGCAATGCACTGCGGTTCACGCGTCTGCGCGATCTCCCGGGCGGCTGCCCACATCGTCACGGGCGACTCTCGACAGGAGCCAGCGGATCGACGACTGCTGGGACAGCGCGTCGCTCAGGTCCTCGACCTCCGTCGCGTCCTCGGTGGCCAGCAACTCGTCGTTGCTGCGATCGCAGGAGGCCGCCCAATGCTGCACGACCTCCAGGCGATCCTTCAGGTGCGCCACGGCGGCCGGGTCGGGCCACAGGCGATCCGTCGCGGCGATGTCGGCCTTGCTGGTCTTGCCGAGCGCCTCTCCCAGCAGCCGTCGCTCACGATCGGTGGCCTGCCAGGTGGCGGCGAGACGCCGGGTCAGCTGGGGCACGTCGAGTTGACCGAGGGCGTGAAGCCGACCCGGGCGCATCGGCAGGTCGGCCGGGATGCGCCCCTCCGTGGGTGAAGCGCGACCCTGGCCGGTTCCGACGGCCGTCGAGTCGAGGCCCGCGTGGCGATCGGCAAGCAGGTGTTCGTGATCGAGCACCCAGGCGCGCCCGCGTTCGTCGACCAGCACCCCGTCCAGACGCAAGCCCTGCCCCCCGGCGCACAGCGCGGACAGGGCCAGATGGTCGAAGGCAAGGTCGTTCAAGGGGCGGGCCAGCGCGTCGGCCAGGCGCTGGCGGCCGACGTCCCTGCCTTCGCCCGGGGAGTCCAGGCAGAGTTCGAAGCCTGGCGGCGGCATCATGAGCAGACCGAGCGCTTCGTCGACATCGTCGACATCGCCGGTGGGAGGAGCAGGACGTGCCGGCATCGACACGATCATCGCCGTCGACGAGGGCGTCGCGTCCTTCCGATAGCCCAAGGCCGGGAACATGGCGGCATGAAGTCTGGACATGCAGACCGACTGCACCGCCGCCGATGCCGCCATCGGCTTGAAGGCATAGGCGACCTTGCCGTGGGCGTCGAGGATGAAGTCGACGCCCGGCACGTCCGGCGTTCGATGCACGCCGAGGAACTCGGCCATCAGCCGCGCGCGTTCGCGCGTCACGAGGACGAAGGCGTCGGACCGCGCGGTGATCGCGGTCGCTTCGCCCCGCTGCTGCGGTTCCCGTTGGATGCGTTCCTGCATCGTCTCCCGGGCGCGGAGCCGGACCTCGAGACCGAACTTCCTCAGCCGCGGGTCGCGCGCCTCCGACGAGTCCAGGAAGACCTCCGCCGCGTCCGCCGTGCGTCGCGCAGCCAGTGCGACCGCGCCGTCATCGGCGTCGCGGTTCACACGCAGCAGGTCGATGCCGCGCATGCACATGGCCCTGAACGCGGGATCCTTCGACAGGAGGTGCCGTTCGATCAGACGGCGCGGCTCGAAATGCGCGGAGAACGCCGTCTTCGTCGTCTTGGCCCGCTCGTCGATGCGCTCGACGAGGCGATCGACGAACTTGAGCTGGTGCTCGTCCAGTTCGCATCCGTCATTCAGACCGACGGTGACTTCATACCCCTCCACCTCCATCGAGGTGTGGTCATAGGGGTCGATCTGCCCGGTGCCTGGCGAGGGCTTCTGAAAGGATGGCATGGCGGAAACGCAGCCGGCTCCGCGGTCGCGGCCGGCAACGCCTGGAAGTTGCACATGCCGCATTTGTCATGCGCCACCCTCGAACAGGTTTGCCCAGCGAATTGACATTCGTCATCGGCTGCTCCTGCATGCAGGAAATTTCTGCCGAACCGGTGCTCCCGTTCCAGCAACGGCAGCGGCTCAATGCGCCGCGAGCTGCTCCACCAGCCGCATCAGCAGTTGCGGCTTGAGCGGCTTGGCCAGATGCGCGTCGAAGCCGGCCTGCAGCGCCTGCTTCCGATCCAGATCGCGCGAGAAGGCCGTCAACGCGATCGCCGGCAGGCGTTCACCGGGCGTTTCCAGGGCGCGGATGTCGCGGATCAGCTCGTAGCCGTCGCGGCCCGGCAGGCCGATGTCGCTGATCAGCAGTTCGAACGCGTTGCCGGCGAGCGCCAGCAGCGCCTCGTCCGCGCCGTGGACCACGGTCACCCGCGCCTCCCGGTCCTCGAGGATCAGCTTCAGCATCGCGCCCGCGTCCACGTCGTCCTCGACCACCAGCACGCGCAGCCCGGTCAGGGGGACCGCCGTCTCGTCCGCCGTGCCCGCCTCGCCGAGCGCGCCGAAGGCGCTCAGCCCGCCGGAGGCGGTGTCGGCTTCCAGCGTCGTCGGCGCCGTCTCCTCGCCGGGCAGCCAGAACCGGATCGCCGCGCCGCGCCCGCGCCCCTCGCTGCGCACGTCGACCCAGCCGCCGTGCGCCTCGATCAGGCTCTTGACGATGGCCAGGCCCAGCCCGAGCCCGCCGTGCTGGCGGCTGCTCGCGGCGTCGCTCTGTGTGAAGCGGTCGAAGACATGCGGGAGGAACTCGGGCGCGATGCCCTGGCCCTCGTCGCGCACCTCGACCAGCACGCCCGCGTCCCGCGCCCGCAGCGACAGCGTGATCGCGCTGCCGCGCGGCGAGAACTTGGCCGCGTTGCCCATCAGGTTCCAGATCACCTGCTGCAGCCGGCCGCTGTCGGCCAGCAGGACGGTGGACTCGTCGTGCAGGTCGAGTTCGATCCGATGCCCGCTGGCATCGAGGTTGTGCTGGATCACCGCCACCGCCGCGCGCAGCACCTCGCCGGCCTCGACGCGCTCGCGCGCCAACGGCAGCTTGCCGATGTTCAGGCGCGACATGTCGAGGATGTCCGTGATCATCCGCGCCTGGATGGACACGTTGCGGTCGATCGCCGCCAGGCCTTTCGCCAGCAGGTCCGGCGGGCTGTGCCGCTGCAGCACGTGCGTCCAGCCCATGATCGCGTTCAGCGGCGTGCGCAGCTCGTGCGACAGCACCGCGATCAGGTCGTCCTTCATCCGCGACAGCGCCTCGGCCTCGCCGCGCGCGCTGCGCTCGCGGTCGAGCAGTTCCTGGCGCTGGAGCGCGAGCAGCTGCTGCTGCGAGATGTCCGCGGCCATCGCCATGCACACCCCGGGTTCGATCGGGGGCGAGGCGGTCCATTCGACCGGCACGCCCGCGCCGTCGCCCGATTGCAGGGAGAACTCGGCCTGCAGGCCGTCGTTGCCCAGCGCGGCGACGAAGTCGCGCGCGGCGGGCAGGTCGGCGGCGTCGACGAAGTCCGTCAGCGGCCGTCCGATGACGGACTCACCCTCGTCCGGACCCAGGCCGAGCAGCGCGAGCATCGCCGGATTGGCGTCCAGCACCGTGCCGTCGCCGGCCTTGAGCAGGCAGATGCCGCCGGGCGCCTGGGCGTAGACGGCGCGGAACTTGGTCTCGCTGCGCCGCATCGCGTCCTCGGCCGCGCGCGTGCGCACCAGCGCCTGGATCGTCGAGACCAGCACCGCCGGCTCCACCGGGTGCGTGAGGTAGGCGTCGGCGCCGGCATCCAGGCCGCGCACCTTGTCCTCGTCGGTGAGGTAGGCCGCGGTCAGGTGGATCACCGGCAGCCGGAAGGTGCTGGCCTGCGCGCGCAGCCGGCGGCACAGCTCGAAGCCGTCGATGTCGGGCAGGTGGATGTCGAGCACCACGGCCGACAGGCCCTGGTCCGCGACGCGCAGGGCGTCCGCGCCGGTGCCCGCTTCCAGCGTCGGGAAGCCGGCCGCGTTGAGCAGGCGCACCGTCGTGTAGCGGCCGATGGGGTCGTCGTTGACGACCAGCAGCCGGTGCCGGGAGCGGTCGATGACGCGCGGCTCGCTCATGCGTCGGGCACCTCCGTGGCGACTCCCGGTGCGGCGGCTCTGGCCGCGTCATGGCCGGCGTCCGGCGCGCCGGGAAGCCGCAGCGGCAGCGTCACCGAGAACACCGATCCCACGCCCGGCTCGCTGCGCAGCCCGACGCGGCCGCCGAGCAGCTCCGCCAGCCGCTTGCTCAGCGACAGGCCCAGGCCCGTGCCGCGCAGCCGCTTCTGGATCGGCGAGCCGATCTGGGTGAAGTCCTGGAAGATCGCGTCATGGAACTCCGGCGCGATGCCGATGCCGGTGTCCGCCACGGCGAAGGTGATCTCGTCCTCGCCGCCGTCCGCGCCCGGGGCGGTCACGGCGCTCACGCGCACCTCGCCCTGCGCGGTGAACTTCAATGCGTTGGAGATGTAGTTGCGCAGGATCTGCGAGAGCTTGGCGTCGTCGGTGAAGAGCTGCGAGATGCCGTGCGGCTCCTCGAAGACCAGCTGCACGTCCGGATTGACCAGCACCGGCTTGAACATGCCGCGCAGCGCCGCGAAGAGGTCGACCAGCTCGAACCAGGCCGGCGAGATGTCGATGCGGCCCGCCTCGACCTTGGCCAGGTCGAGCAGGTCGTTGACCATGTCGGCAAATTCTTCCGAGGTGGTGCGGATGAAGTTGATCTGCTTTTCCTGCTCGTCGGTCAGCGGACCGTCGACGCGGTCCAGCAGCAGCCGCGTCAGGCTGCGGATCGAGGAGATCGGCGTGCGGAACTCGTGGCTCATGTAGGCCAGGAAGCGGCTCTTGAGCTCGGTGGCCTGGCGCAGTTGCTGCGCCTGCGTGTCGAGTTCCGCGTACAGCGCCAGCACGCCACGGTTGGTCTCGTCGAGCTCCGCCTGCAGCGCCTCGACCTGCGCCTGCGAGGTGGCCAGCGCGTCGATCAGGGCGGCGGGGTCGTCGGTGGGCATCGTGTCCTTCATGGGCGTCTCATGCGCGTTCGACCGGCGCCGCGGGGCTCCGATCGTCGCCGCCTTGGTGGCGCGGGTCCCGGCGGCGGACCACCACCACGGTCGCGTCGTCCTTGCCGCGCAGGTGGTCCCGCAGGATCCAGCCGGCGATCACCGCCGGGTCGGCCTGGAGCAGGCCCGGCGTGTCCTCCAGCGACCAGCGGCTGACGATCCCGTCCGAGTGCAGCACCAGCACCGCATGCGGCGGCCAATCGTAGACGACATCCTGCAGCCGGCGGATCTGCAGACCCAGCGTGCCGTGCTGGGACAGCAGCGTCCGGTCGGACACGCCCGAGATCAGGCGGCCCGAGATGTTGCCCGCGCCGGCGAACAGCAGCGGGCCGTCCGGCGTGAGCGACAGCGCCGCCGACGCCGCACCCCCGCGTGCTGCGCAGGCTGTCGTGGGAGCGCTCCAGGAACGCCGCCGGCGAGACGAGGTGACCGGGCTCGGCGCGCGCGAGCAGCGTCATCAGTTTGTCCGCCGCCGCCGCCGCGTCGACGCCGTGACCGAGCCCGTCGGCCACGGCGAGCGACCAGCGGTCGTGATCCTGGTCGCGATCGCGGCGCAGCGCCCAGGCGTCGCCGCTGACGGTCTCGCCCGGGGCGGCCAGCGACAGTCCGCCGACGTCGAAGGCGGTGTCGGCGGCAGCGGGGAAGCCGGGTGAAAAGGCGGAGGGGAAGCTGGCCGGCGCGCCGATGCGGCTCCGGTCGGTGCGTGGCCCGAAACGCGCCGCCAGGACCGTGCCCCGCTGCGGCGCGGAGAAGCCGCCGAAGCGGTCGGCGCTGCGCCGGATCGCGCCGAGCCCGGTGCCGGACGTGCCGCCGGTGCTGTAGCCGTCCTGCAGGCAGCGAGACAGGTCCATGCCGTTGCCCCGGTCCAGCGACAGCACCTGCACGGCGGCGCCGGCGGTGTCGTCAAGGGGGCCGGACTCGTCCACGCCGATCAGCAGCGCGGCCTGGCGGCCGGGCCCGACATGGCGGAACAGGTTGGTGCCGAGCTCGGTCACCGCCAGCGCAAGCCGGCCGGCGGCCTCCTCGTCGAAGGCCAGCTCCGACGCCAGCGCCTGGGCGGCACGCCGGGCCTCGCCCACCTGACTCGCGTCGTCGATGGGGAAGCGTCGATACGCGCGCATGGCTACTTCCAGCGCGTGATCGTCACGCGCGTCCCGCGTCCTGGTGCGGACTCCAGCTCGAAATCGTTCACCAGCCGCTTGCTGCCGGACAGGCCCATGCCCATGCCGTTGCCCGAGGTCCATCCATCCTTCATCGCCAACTCCAGATCCGGAATGCCCGGTCCCTGGTCGACAAAGGCAAGTCGCAGTCCCGTGCGCACGCCCGACTGGACGAAGGCCCATTCCATCGCGCCGCCGCCGCCGTAGATCAGCGTGTTGCGCGACAGCTCGCTGGCGGCCGTGATCATCTTGGTCTGGTCGACCAGCGAGAACTTCAGTTCCTGCGTGAGCTTGCGCACCAGCTGGCGCGACAGGACGATGTCGGGTTCGCTGCGGATGGGCAGCGAGCCCGAGGCGGTGTCGGACGCCGTCACCGGCCAGGCCCCCGGTCGAAGCCGTGACCGGCATCACCGACGTCGCCGAGGTCGCTCGGGTCGCCATCGCCGGCCGCCAGGTTGCTCTCGAGGTCGGCGTCGGCCTCGTCGGCCTGGCGCAGCAGCGCCATGCCGCGTTCGACGTTGAGCGCGGTGCGCACGCCGTGCAGCGACAGGCCCAGCTCCACCAGCGTGATCGCGACCGCCGGCTGCATGCCGACGACGACCGAATTGGCCCCCAGCACCTTGGCGATGCTGGAGATGCCGGCCAGCATGCGGCCGATGAAGGAGTCCACGATCTCCAGCGCGGAGATGTCGATGAGGACGCCGGTCGCGCCCGTGTCCTGGATCCTGTTGGCGAGATCGTCCTGCAGCGCGAGCGCGGTCTGGTCCTGCAGGTCGACCTGGATGGTGACCAGCAGGGTCCTGCCCATGCGCAGGATCGGGATGCGTGTCGTCATGCCGCGCCCACGAAGCCAGTGCCGCCGGCGGGCCTGCCCTTGGTCACCACGAACCCGGCGCGCTTCATCGCCAGCGACAGCGCGTCCGCCAGCGTCGCCTTGGTGGTGATGCCTTCGAGGTCGATGCCCAGGTGCACGATGGTCTGGGCGATCTGCGGCCGGATGCCGCTGATGATCGCGTCGGCGCCCATCAGCCGGATCGCGGTGACGGTCTTGAGCAGATGCTGCGCGACCAGCGTGTCCACGGTCGGCACGCCGGTGATGTCGATGATGGCCAGCGCGGAGCCGGTCTCGACGATGCGCTGCAGCAGCGCCTCCATCACCAGCTGCGTGCGGCCGCTGTCCAGCGTGCCGATCATGGGCACGGCCAGCACGCCGTCCCACAGCTTGACCACCGGGGTCGACAGCTCCAGCAGCTCCTGCTGCTGGCGGCCGATGATCTCCTCGCGGCTGCGCTGGTAGGTCGTGACGGTGTACTGCGCCATGTGGTCCAGCAGCGTCGAGATCGCCCAGGTCGCGTCGCCCAGCGCCGCCGCGTCGCCGGCGAACTTGCGCTGCACGCCGCTGAAGAGCGGCTTCTTCAGCGCGAGCACGAAGCGGCTGGTGTCCGCGGCCGTGGAGCCCTGCGCGGCGCGCGAGGCCGACAGCTGGGCCAGCACGGCGCGCACGTTGGACCAGGCCGCATCGTCGAAGTTCTCCGTGCCGCCGCTGGCGCGCACGCCGCCGAGGATGGCGTTCAGCAGTTCGCCGGTCTCGCGACCTTCGCTGGACAGGGTGCGGCCGCCGCTGCCGGAGGCCAACTCCGCCTGCCATTCGGCCAGGACCTGGTCGCGGTGGACGGACAGGAGTTCTTCGACGGCGGCGCTGTTCTGTTTCATCGGGTCCTCTCGGGGCGCGGGTGGGCGCATGTGATGCGGGAAGGCGGAACGGGAATCGGGAAGGGGGAGGCAATCGGGGCCGGCGCGGGGGGACCGCGCGGCGGGCGCGATCGTACTCTTGGCGGCATCCGCCCACGCCCCTCCTCGGGCGAGGATTGGGGGCGGGTATCTCCCAAGTCGGCGTGGGCATGCCGGTTGCCCAATGGCGCTGTCAGACATTCAAGACCAAGATTGGGAGAACGACGTGGCGGATCAGATGAGCGTGCTGGTGGTGGACGACAAGCCGCAAAACCTGCTCGCGATGAAAGCCTTGCTGGCCGATTCCGGCCTGGGGGTGTTGACGGCGGATTCCGGGCCCGCCGCGCTGGAACTGCTGCTCACGCACGATGTGATGCTGGCCCTGCTCGACATCCAGATGCCGGGCATGGACGGCTTCACGCTCGCCGAGCTGATGCGGGGCACGGAGCGTACCCGGCATGTGCCGATCATCTTCCTGACCGCCGGCTCGCAGGAGGCGCAGCGCAGCTTCAAGGGCTACGAGGCCGGCGCGGTGGACTTCATCTACAAGCCGGTCGACGCGCACGTGCTGCGCAGCAAGGTCGCCGTCTTCGCCGACCTGCATCGCCAGCGCCAGCTGCTGGCCGAGCGCATCGTCGAGCAGGAGCGGCTGGCGCGCGTCAACGCGCTGATGCTGAGCGCGCTGAGCCACGACATCCGCAGCCCGCTGTCGGTCATGATGCTCAACGCCGAGCTGCTGATCCGTCAGACCGAATCCCCGTCGCTGCAGAAGGCCGGCCAGCGGGTCAAGGCCGCCGCGACGCTGCTGGGCCGCCAGGTGGACCACCTGGGCAGCCTGGCGCGCCGGCCCTGCGAACTGCTGCAGGTCCAGCCCGAGCGCAGCGATCTGGCGACGCTGGCCGCGCAGCGGCTGGACATCGAGAGCAACCAGGCCGTGATGTGGGCGCCGCCCGCCTTCGACCGCATCGGGGACACGAGCGGCGACTTCGACGTCGAGCTGATGGCGCAGACCCTGGACCAGCTGCTGATGCAGGCGGCGACGCACGCCGGCGACAGCACGATCCGCATCCAGGTCGACGGCAGCGCGCAGCGCTCGCTGATGCTGCGCATCAGCTTCGACACGGTGCTCGCGCCGGAGGCCTCCATCCACCTCTTCGGCGGCAACGAGCCGGTGTCGGGCATGTCCTCGGCGCAGGTCGGCCCCGGCCTGCAGGAACCCGAGCGCGTCGCGCGCGCGCACGGCGGATCGCTGATCGGCGTGTCGCGGGCGCGGCAGGGCACGATGTTCGAGCTGCTGCTGCCGCGGCTCCAATCGGAACGCTGAGCGGGACCATCGATGCCGCAGTGCAGCAGGCATGCAGGCCGAAACGCGCGTGGCGCGGCGTCCTACACGCGACCCCAGCGCGGCCCGACAGACCCGGCGCTCGCGCCGGCCCACAGTGGTGACATCACAGCAACCACGATGGGGACTGCCATGAACCGCTCCTCCACACCCGGGAACTCCAGGAAGACGCTGGCGCTCAAGGCCGCCGTCGCGGCCGCCGCCTACGCGCTGGCGGGCCACGCGATGGCCGACATCACGTTCTACGAGAACGAGAACTTCCGCGGCCGCAACGCGGGCGCCGACGCGCAGATCAACTTCCTCAAGGACATCGGCTTCGACGACCGCGCATCGTCCATCGAGGTCCGCGGCGAGCGCTGGGAGGTCTGCGAGGACCCGGGCTACACCGGCCGCTGCCGCGTGCTGCAGCCGGGCAGTTATCCGTCGCTGCGCTCGATGGGCCTGGACAACCGGATCAGCTCGGCGCGCCGCGTCGGCGAGGACGTCAGCCGCGACCGCTACGGCCCCGATCCGCAACCGACCTACCTCCGCCGCGGCGATGAAGGCCTGTACCAGGCGCAGGTCGTCTCGGTGCGCGCCGTGATGGGCGACGAGCAGCAGCGCTGCTGGATCGAGCAGAAGGAAGTGCGCGACCGGCCCAACGTCGGCGGCGCGGTGATCGGCGGCGTGCTCGGCGGCATCCTGGGCCACCAGTTCGGCGGCGGCTCGGGACAGGCCGTGACGACCGCGGCCGGCGCCGTCGGCGGCGCGGTGGTCGGCAGCAACGTCAACCGCGACAAGGACGTGCGCAACGTGCAGCGCTGCGGGGCCTCGCCCAACAGCGGCAACCCCCAGTACTGGGACGTGACCTATCGCTTCAAGGGACAGGACCATTACATGCAGACCCGGCAACCGCCGGGAGCGACCGTGACCGTCAACGCGCGCGGCGAGCCGCGCGAGTAGGCGGGACACGGTCATCGATCGATCGACCCAGTGAGGACTCCTGGGGCCGGCCGGGGTGGCGCGCGCTAGCATGCGGCGCCACCCCGGCCGCCCCGTTTTCGCTTCCATGACTATCACGACGTCCACCGCCGCCTCCAAAGCCTACTCGGGCAACGACCTCCACCTGGCCCACGGCGTGCGCCGCCACGACTGGCTGCCGCTGCCGACGATGCTCGGCTTCGCGGTGGCGGTGGTCACCATCCTGATCACCGCCTGGTTCTCGTGGCGCTCGCAGCAGGCGCAGTCCGACTCGGCCGACGCGATGGCGCGCACGCTGGTCGTGCAGGAGCAGATCCAGACGCTGGGCTCGGCGATGAAGGATGCCGAGACCGGTCAGCGCGGCTACCTGCTCACCGGCATCGACACTTACCTCGTGCCCTTCAACACGGCGCAGGTGACGATTCCCGCCGCCGCGGAGCGGCTGCGGGCGAGCTTCCAGAACTACCGCCCGCAGCTCGCGCGGCTGGAGGCGGCGGAGCAGCTCTTCAAGGCCAAGCTGGCCGAGATGGAAGAGACCATCGCGGCCCGCCGCAATGGCGACAACGTGGCCGCCGTGGCGACCGTGAAGGGCGACCGGGGCCGCATCCTGATGGAGCGCATCCGCACGCTGCTCGGCGAGATGGAACGCGAGGAACGCGACCGCGCCGCCGAACGCCGCGCGCTGTGGGACGGCGCGGTGCAGCAGACGGTCGGCGTGATGTGGGGCGGCTCGGCCTTGCTGCTGTTGCTCACGGCCGTCGCGGCGGTGCTGAGTTCGCAAGGCTACCGGGCCGCCAAGACCGAGGCATGGCTGAAGGCCGGCCAGGCCGGACTGGGCGTCGAACTGCAGGGCGATCCGCACGTCGAGCGGCTCGCCGACATCGCCACCAGCTTCCTCGCACGCTGGACCGATGCGCGCGTCGGGGCGTTCTACGTGGCGCACGAGGACGGCAGCTTCCTGCGCGTCGGCGGTTATGCGCTGCCGGTGGCGACGGGCACGGACGCGGCGCCGCCGGTCGTGCGCGGCGGCGACACGCTGCTGGGCCAGGCGGCGCGCGACCGCCGACCGGTGCATGTGACCCAGTTGCCGGCGGACTATCTGCCGGTCACGTCGTCGCTGGGTCGCGCGGATGCGACCGAGCTGCTGATCGCGCCGGCCGGCCTGGACAAGCGCGTGCAGTGCGTGATCGAGCTGGGCTTCCTCCATCACGTCGGCGAGGCCGAACGCGAACTGCTGGCGCGCGTCGCCGAGCCGATCGCGATGGCGCTGCGCGCCGCCAAGGACCGCAGCCGGCTGGAGGCCCTGCTCGAAGAGAGCCGCCGCCAGGCCGAGGAACTGCAGATGCAGCAGGAAGAGCTGCGCGCCAGCAACGAGGAACTCGAGGAACAGGGCAACGCGCTGCGCGACTCGCAGCTGCGGCTGGAGAAGCAGCAGACCGACCTCGAGGAGAGCAACACCCAGCTCGAGGAACAGGCGCGGCAGCTGGAGCTGCAGCGGTCCGAACTGACGCAGGCGCAGGCGCTGCTGACGGAGCGCGCCGAGGCGCTGGAGCGCTCCAACCAGTACAAGAGCGAGTTCCTGGCCAACATGAGCCACGAGCTGCGCACGCCGCTGAACTCGACACTGATCCTGGCCAAGCTGCTGTCCGACAACAAGGAAGGCAACCTGAGCGACGAGCAGGTCCGCTTCGCTCAGACCATCAGCTCCGCCGGCAACGACCTGCTGATGCTGATCAACGACATCCTGGACCTGTCCAAGATCGAGGCCGGCAAGGTCGACATGCAGATCGAGCGCGTCTCGGTGCCGCGCCTGCTGCAGCAGCTGACGCAGGTCTTCGCGCCGGTCGCGGCGCAGCGCAACCTGGCCTTCGGCCTGCAGCTCGCGCCGGGCGCGCCGGAATGGATCGAGACCGACGAGGCGCGGATCGGCCAGGTGCTCAAGAACCTGCTGTCCAACGCGCTGAAGTTCACCGAGCGCGGCTCGGTGCGCATGGAGGTCGGCGCCACCACCGACGGCCGGCTGGCCTTCACGGTGAAGGACACCGGCATCGGCATCCCCCAGCACCAGCAGGCGCTGATCTTCGACGCCTTCCGTCAGGCCGACGGCAGCACCCACCGCAAGTACGGCGGCACGGGGCTGGGCCTGTCGATCTCGCGCGACCTGGCGCGGCTGCTGGGCGGCGACATCCACCTGCAGAGCACGCCGGGGCAGGGCTCGGTCTTCAGCCTGGTGCTGCCGCTGGCGCACGAGGCGCCGGTCGACGACGAGCGTCCGCGTCCGTTGTCGCCGGCGCAGGCGCCGCAGCATGGGCCGTTGAGGGCGCCGCCGGCGGTGCCCGCCTTCGATGCGGTGCTGCCCGCGATGCAACCGGCCCGGAGCGCGGCGGAGGAGGCGACGGCCACGACCGAGTCCCTGCTGCGCGAGCCCGCGCCGGCCGCGCCGGAACCGCGGCTGCCGCAACTCGACGACGACCGCCTGTCCTGGGTACCGGGCGACCGCGCGATCCTCATCATCGAGGACGACCAGCGCTTCGCCCTGATCCTGCGCGACCTGATCCGCGAGATGGGCTTCGTCTGCCTGATGGCGCACACGGCCGAGAACGGCCTGTCGATCGCGCAGCGCTACGCGCCCAGCGCGATCCTGCTCGACATGAACCTGCCCGACCACTCCGGCCTGGGCGTGCTGGACCAGCTCAAGCGCGAGCCCCTGACGCGTCACATCCCCGTGCACGTGATCTCGGTGGCCGACTACACGCACGAGGCGATGGAGCGCGGCGCGATCGGCTACGCCTTCAAGCCGGTCAAGCGCGAGGAACTCGAGGTCGCGCTGCACAAGCTCGAAGCCAAGTTCTCGCAGCGCCTGCGCACGGTGCTGGTGGTCGAGGACGACGCGCGCCAGCTCGACAGCATCCGCCACCTGCTGGCCGCCGACGAGGTCCGCATCGAGGGCGTCGCCACCGCCGCGGAGGCGCTCGAGGCGCTGCGCCGCTCGACCTTCGACTGCATGGTGATGGACCTGAACCTGCCCGACATGAGCGGCTACGACCTGCTCGACCAGATGGCGGCGCAGGACGACGTGTCCTTCCCGCCGGTGATCGTCTACACCGGCCACACGCTGACGCCGCAGCAGGAGCAGCAGCTGCGGCGCTACTCGCGCTCGATCATCATCAAGGGCGCGCGCTCGCCCGAGCGGCTGCTCGACGAGGTCACGCTGTTCCTCCACCAGGTCGAAGCGCAGTTGCCGCCCGAGCGCCAGCGCATGCTCAAGGAGGTCCGGGCGCGCGACAACATGCTCGAGGGACGGCGCGTGCTGGTCGTCGAGGACGACGTGCGCAACATCTTCGCGCTGTCGGCGGTGCTGGAGCCCAAGGGCGTGAAGGTAGACATCGCGCGCAACGGGCGCGAGGCGCTGGAGCGGCTCTCCGCGCCGCTGCAGGGACCGGGCGCGATGCCGCCGGTGGACCTGGTGCTGATGGACATCATGATGCCGGAGATGGACGGCTACACCGCGATGCGCGAGATCCGCGCGCGCGCCGACCTGCGCCGGCTGCCCATCATCGCGCTCACCGCCAAGGCGATGAAGGACGACCAGGAGAAGTGCATGGCCGCGGGCGCCAACGACTACATCGCCAAGCCGCTGGACATCGAGAAGCTGCTCTCGCTGGTGCGGGTGTGGATGCCGCGCTGAGGAGCGGCGGACGATGACGCACGGCCCGCATGAGTCGGACCTCGAGGTCCGGCTGATCCTGGAAGCGATCTACGAGCGCTACCACTACGACTTCCGCGACTACGCGGGCAGTTCGCTGCGGCGCCGGCTGAAGGCCGCGCAGCAGCGTTTCGGCTGCGCGAATCTCTCGCAGCTGCAGGGCCGCGTGCTGCATGAGCCCGAAGTCTTCCGCTCGGTGCTGGGCGACCTCACCGTGCAGGTCAGCGAGATGTTCCGCGACCCCGAATACTTCCGCGCGCTGCGCGAGCAGGTCGTGCCGGTGCTGCGGACCTTCCCGTCGCTGCGGATCTGGGTGGCGGGCTGCAGCGGCGGCGAGGAGGCGTACTCGATGGCCATCCTCATGAAGGAGGAAGGCCTGCTGGACCGCACGCTGATCTACGCGACCGACATCAGCCAGGAGGCGCTCGCGCAGGCGCAGGCGGGGGTCTACCGCGTGGACCAGGTGCCCCTGTACTCCGAGAACCACCGGGCGTCGGGCGGGCGGGGCTCGCTGTCGGAGTACTACACCGCCGCCTACGACCATGTGCTGATGGACAAGTCGCTGAAGGAGCGCATCGTCTTCAGCGACCACAGCCTGTCCACGGACAGCGTGTTCGCCGAGGTGCAGCTGGTGTCCTGCCGCAACGTGCTGATCTACTTCAACCGTGCGCTGCAGGACCGCGCGCTGGGCCTGTTCACCGAGGCCCTGTGCCGCAACGGCTTCCTCGGCCTGGGCGCGCGCGAGACGCTGCGCTTTTCCACGCACGCCGGCGAGTTCGTCGAGATCGCGGCCAAGGAACGCATCTACCAGAAGCGCTCGGCCTGAACGTCGGGCTCGGGGCTTGCCGAACTCCTGCATCGACCCGTTCGGGTCTCACAGGAGAAGCACCATGGCCACCAGCAGCATCCTCGGCGGAACGCAGGCGCCCGCGCAGGCGAAGGGGCGGGGCACGGACTCGCTCGGTCCGAGCGACAGTTCCGACAGCGGCAGCGACGTCTCGGGCGAGCGTCAGATGAGCACCGGCGCGGACGATCCGGACGAGCTGGGCGCGACGCCGTCCAACCCCTCCAGCGACACCGATCGCTTCGGCACCGGGGAGCGCGCGTCGGCGACGCCGGGCAGGGATCACGAAGCCGCCGACATCCTGCCCGACCGCGTCAGCCGCTCGCCGACGCCGGACGACATCGACGCGAGCATCGATGTGGAGGACCTGGCCAGCGGCGACGATCCGTCGGCCGGTCCCGATCCGGAGCATGCGGATGAAGAGGAAGACGTCGACGAATGATGTCGACGAGTGACATCGACTGGTGCCGTCGACGAAAGGCGGCGCAGGCTCGAGGCACCGTCGACGGGTGAGCTCAGCGACGCCGGGAGGCGTCGCTGCACGGGCTCAGAACGAGCCTGCGACGACCATGGACGCGAACACGCCCAGCGCGAGCGCGCCGACCCACAGACGCAGCGGCGCGGGTTCGCTCCTGGGGCGACGTTGCTGATGGCGATGCGCGAGGAAGCAGGCCACGGACGCGCCGCCGGCCAGCAGGAACACGAGCGCGTAGCCCAGGCCCTCGACGGAGCGGCCGTGATGCAGCGCCAGCGCCAGGACGATCTGCCCGAGCATCAGCCCCGCCACGCCCGAGACGGCGGTCGAGGAGAGGGCAGCGGAGGCGGCGGTGCGGCTGGACGGGCGGTCGGGGTGGGACATGGTGCGGGGCTCGTGGAAGTCGTCGGGAGGCGATGCCGGATTGTCCCGTCGGCCCCGTGCCGCAAGCCCCCCGAAAAGCGCCGCGCGAGCGCAGTAATTCGCGTCCGCGCGCTTCGTGCCGCGTCGAGGCGCTCCGCGGGCCTCTCCGACCACGCGGATGCGCGCGCATCGAAGCCCTTTTTCCCCAGATGCCATCGAGGATGTCGTGTTTTTGCTGCACCGCAGCACCCCCTGGATGCGGGGTGTTTTCAGGCACGACCGGGGCTGTTCGTAGCACCTTCCGGGTACATGCGGAAGAGGGCCAGTTTTTATGTGGGTGGACGAACAGACTCCCTCTGTGGCGGGTGGTGAACTGCGGTGTCCGCAATTCGCGGATTTCCCTTTCGGAGCAACCACCATGACCCTGCCTTTGCTCGCCCGGAAGCCCATCGCGTTCCAGCGTACCCTGCTGGCTCTCGCCTTGGCCGCCGTCAGCGCCAGCGCATCCGCGCTACCGCAATTCACCTGGGACCCGGGTACCGCCGGACTGAACGGATCGGCCTTCACGGCCGACAACCTGCTGGTGTCGAACTATTCGACCATCACCTTCGGGGCCGGCAACTCCTTCACCGAAGCGGGCTACCTGTCGATCAGCGCGGCCCAGCTGGGCGGCCTGACGCTGCCGTCCAACGGTCTGAATTCGGACTATGGCTTCTACATCCAGTTCAGCGGTACCGGTACGCTGACGACGCCAGGCAACCCGGGCACCACCCCGACCCTGGGCGCGCTGAATTCGCTGACGTACACGCTGTACGGCTACAACGGCACCTCGTCGTTCGGCTTCGCCGGCAACACGCCGACCGAAACCGCGACCGGCGAAGTGGCCCTGGCCACCGGTTCCCTGGTGCTGGGCACGGTGGCCACCACGCCGCTGGGCGACGGTACCTTCAATCCGTCGGCCAACGCCAAGCTGACGATCGACTGGCTGGTGCCGGGCTTCCAGAGCTCGTCCCCGGCCTACACGATCGCGCTGACCTCGTTCTCCAACACGACGTCGCAGGTCGAGCCCTTCGCGGGCGGCTTCCGCATCCGTCAGGGCGGCGGATCGATCAACTTCGCGGCCGTGCCGGAACCGTCGACCTACGCGATGCTGCTGGCCGGCCTCGGCGCGGTCGGCTTCATCGCGCGTCGCCGCCGTTCGGAGAAGTGATCGGACGGCCGGTCCTTCGGGACCGGTCGCGGTTCCGGAACGCGAGGGCATGCGGGTGCCCGGACGAGCCGGAACGTCAGGTCGGACAGGGATGTCGGCGCAAGCCGGCTTCTCGCCGTGCCTCACGGAGCGCCCAGCAGGCGCTCCACGGGCGCCCGTTCACGACGGGACGCCCGCTGCGATGCTCGAATCAGCGATGCAGCGCCCTCAGGCCTGCACGGCGACGGATGCGAAGGTGGCAGAGGTGGCCGCGTTCTCGTCGTCCAGGTCCTGAGGCAGCAGACGCTGGAAGTCCTGCTTGAGCAGGGCGTAGCACTCGCAGGCCCGGGCTTCCAGCCCCGGCCGGTCCAGCACCGCGATATGTCCGCGGGAGTAACGGATCAGGCCGGCGGCCTGGAGGCGCTGGGCGCTCTCGGTGACGCCTTCCCGGCGCACGCCCAGCAGGCTGGAGATCGACTCCTGCGTCACCGACAGCTCGCAATGCCCATGCTGACGATCCAGGCACAGCAGCAGCCAGCGGCACAGCTGCCGTTCCAGCGAGTGGTGCCGGTTGCAGACCGCCGTGTGCGCGATCTGCGCGATCAGCGACTGCACATAACGCAGCATCAGCGGCATGGACGCGCCGGCGCGCAGCAGCTCCTCCCGAACCAGCGGCACCCGCATGCGGAAGGCCAGGCCGGCCCGCTGCACCACCGCGCGGCAGGCAGGGGATTCGCCGCCCATCGCCGCCGCCAGACCCGCGGCGCCTTCGGAGCCGATCATCGCGACCTGCGTCGAGTCGCCCGAATGGGTCGTGTGGATCAGCGAGACGATCGCGGTGATCGGGAAATACACGTGGGTGGCGGGCGTGCCGGCCTCGAAGAGCACGCGGCCCTTCAGCAGCTCGACAGTCTCGAGCTGCGCGGACCAGCGCGCCTGATCCTCGGCGGGCAGCTGCACGAGCAGCAGGTTCGCGCGAGGGTGCGTGGCGGCAGGGTTTGCGGCAAGGGACAAGGACATCGATAGGCTCCGGGAACTGCACATCCGTTCCAGCGGACCACTATGGCAATCACCGTGCCCGTCGAGGTATCGGAGCGTGTCTTTGGTGCCATTGCGTAGGCGTTCCCGCAGGGGGGGCGGGAAGGTCCCGATGTCTCGGGACTGTCCCCGCCTGGGTGCGCCAACGCACCGGGTTGTCGATGCTGGCCGCACAGCGTTCTAGGGGGGCCGCCGTCGCGGGCCTATCGGACGGTGTCCCGCTCCCTATAACGGAGAAGCGCGTGGGCATCGGACCCGCGCGCATTCACGACTCCAACCGAGGAAGACACATGAATCGATCCACCACCCGGTTCCCAGGGACTCTGCGCACGCTCCGCCCGCTGGCGGGCATGGTCCTCGCGCTGTCGATCGGCGCGGCGCAGGCCGAGAGCATCCTGTTCGTCGGCAACAGCTTCACCTACGCGCAGGGCTCGTCGGTGATGCAGTTCAACCCCGGCTCCGTGACCGACCTCAACGGCACCGGCATCGGCGGCATCCCGGCGCTGTTCAAGGCCTTCACCGCGCAGGCCGGGCTCAGTTACGACGTCAGCCTGGAGACGGTCGGCGGCAGCGGCCTGGACCTGCACTACAACACCAAGATGGACCTGATCAACAAGCCGTGGGATCGGGTCGTGCTGCAGAGCTACAGCACGCTGGACGCGTCCCAGCCCGGCAATCCGGCCAAGCTGATCCAGTACTCGGGCCTGCTGGCCGACGCGCTGCACGCGCAGAACGCGGGTGTGAAGATCAACCTGATGGCGACCTGGTCGCGCGCGGACCAGACCTATCCGCCCAGCGGCGCCTGGTACGGCCAGTCGATCTACAAGATGGCCGAGGACGTCTACACCGGCTACCTGCAGGCGGACCAGGCGTCCGACAAGATCGACGGCGTGATCCCGGTCGGTCTGGCCTGGAACCGCGCGATGTCCCAGGGCTTCGCGGACACCAACCCTTACGACGGTATCGACGCCGGCAAGGTCAAGCTGTGGGCCAGCGACAACTACCACGCCAGCATGTACGGCAGCTACCTGGAGGCGCTGACGATCTTCGGCAAGATCACCGGCCTGGATCCGCGCAGCCTGGGCGTGGGCGAGACCTCGGCGGCGCAGTTGGGCATCTCCGAGGCACAGGTGCGGGTGATGCAGCAGCTGGCCTTCGAGCAGCTCGCCGCGCCGGTGCCGGAACCTTCGACCTGGGCGATGCTGATGGCCGGCGTCGGCCTGCTGGCGCTCTGGCGCCGCAGGAGCGCGGTCGCCGCTCACCCGTCGCGTCTCTCCAGCACGTAACCCATGCCGCGCACGGTGTGCAGCAGCTCGACGTCGAAGGGCTTGTCGAGCTTGCCGCGCAGCCGTCGCACGGCGACTTCGACGACATTGGTCTCGCTGTCGAAGTTCATGTCCCAGACCTGCTCCGCGAGCTCGGTCCGGGACATGACCTGACCCTGGCGCCGCAGCAGCAGCGTCAGCAGGCTGAATTCCTTGGGCGTGAGGTCCAGCCGCTGACCCGCGCGGTGGACCTTGCGGCGCAGCAGGTCGACCTCCAGGTCGGCGAGCTTCAGCACGGTGGCCTCGGCCGGCGCGGCGCCGGCCGCGCGGCGCAGCAGCGCCTGGATCCGGGCCACCAGCTCGGAGAACGCGAAGGGTTTGCACAGGTAGTCGTCGGCGCCGGCCTGCAGGCCGCGGACGCGGTCCTCGACCTCGGCGCGCGCCGTCATCATCAGCACCGGCAACGCGCGCGTGTGGTCCTGCTGGCGCAGCGCCGCCAGCACGGCCAGGCCGTCGATGCCCGGCAGCACGCCGTCCAGCAGCACCAGGTCGTACTGGCCCTCGCTGGCCTGATGCAGGCCGTCGACGCCGTCGCGCACCAGGTCGACGACGAATCCCTCCTGCGTCAGGCCGCCGCGCAGGTAGTCGCCCAGCTTCTCTTCATCTTCGATCACCAGCAGTTTCATCGTGCGTGCTCCCTGCGGCGTGCGGGCAAGCGGCGCACCGGGCCGGCGGACGGCGGCGGACCGCGCCCTCTAGAATCCGACCACCATGCCCCTCCGGACCCCGTCTCTCTCCGCATCGCGCGCCGGGTCCGTCAGCCGCAGGCTGCGCGCCATGGTGTGGCTGATCGTGCTGCCCACGCTGCTGCTGTCGGTGATCGCCGGCATGGCGGTCTTCCATACCGAACGTCGCGCGGCCGTGGCCGCCGCCACCGAGACCGCCGAGGCGCTGAGCCTGGTCGCCGACCGCGAGATGGCCGTGCGCACCGCGCTGCTGCAGGCGCTGAGCGTCTCGCCCAGCCTGGCGGAGGGCCGGCTCGAGCAGTTCCACGGCGAAGCCGCCCGGCTGGTCACCGGTTCGCCCAACACCATCGTGCTGACGACGGCCGAGGGCCGTCAGCTGATCAACACCCGCATTGCCTGGGGTCAGCCCTTGCCTGCGGCGAACGGCTTCAAGGACGGCATCGACACCACGCGCCGGCTGCTCGTCTCCAATCTCTACGTCGGCCCGGTGGACCGCAAGCCCAGCTTCGCCGTGCGCGTGCCGGTGACGGTGCTGGGCCAGCCGATGTACCTGGGCTATGGCAGCCCCGTCAGCGAGATGCAGCAGATCTTCCGCCAGCAGCCGCTGCCCGAAGGCTGGCTGGGGGTCGTGCTGGACCGCAACGGCGTCGTCATCGCGCGCACCCGCGACCCGGAGAAACGCGTCGGCCAGCGGGCCAGTCCGAACATGCTCGCCGCGCTGAGCCGCGGGGACCAGGGCGTCGTCGACGCGCGCACGCTCGACGGCGAGCCGGTCTTCACCGTCTTCAGCCCGCGCGCCCGACTCGGGCTGGGTGGTGTTGATCGGCCTGAGCCAGGCGGAACTCGCCAAGGGTGCCTGGACCGCGTTCGCGATGATGCTGTCGCTGTCGCTGGCCTTCATCGTGCTGGCGCTGGTGCTGGCGCGGCGCGTGAGCCGCGAGATCGCCGATCCGCTGCGGCGCCTGCGCAAGGACGCCATCCGTATGGGCGGCGGTGCGACGATCGCCGAGGTCGCCGGCGGCATCGACGAGATCGACGTCGTCCAGCACGCGCTGGCCACGGCCAGCCGCGAACGCGCGGGCAACGAGCAGCGCCTGCGCGAGGAGATCGACGCCGCGGTCGAGCAGACGCGCCGTGCGCAGCAGGCGGCGCTGCGCAGCCAGAAGCTGGAGGCGCTGGGCCGGCTGACCGGCGGCATCGCGCACGACTTCAACAACCTGCTGCAGACGATGACGACGGGGCTGCAGCTGGCGCGCCGGCTCAGCACGGACCCGCGCGCCGACACGGCGCTGGAGGCCTGCCAGCGCGCGACCGGCCGGGCGGCGCAACTGACCCGGCAGTTGCTGGCCTTCGGACGGCCGCAGGTGGGGCATGAGACGGTCATCGACCTGCGCCGCCAGTTGCCCGAGCTGATGGCGCTGGCCGGCGGCGCGGTGGGCAGCGCCGTCGAGGTCGAGCTGCACATCGACGAGGACCTGTGGCCCGTGCGCACGGACCCGGTCCAGCTGGAGCTGGCGGTGCTGAACCTCGCGCTGAACGCGCGCGACGCGATGCACGGGCGGGGACGCCTCACCGTCTCGGCGCGCAAGCGCGTGCTGGCGGAGGGCGATCCGGTGGGACTCGCGCCCGAGTTGCGGCCCGGGGACTACGTCGCGATCGCGGTGCGCGACACCGGCGACGGCATGACGCAGGAGCAGATGGAGCGCGCGTTCGAACCCTTCTTCACCACCAAGGCGGTGGGGCAGGGCACGGGCCTGGGGCTGGCGCAGGTCTATGCGCTGGCGCACTCGGCGGGCGGCACGGCCGGCATCGTCAGCAAGATCGGCCTGGGCACGGAGGTCACGCTGTGGCTGCCGCGTTCGCACGGCAGGACGGAGGCGGAGGAGGGTCAGGTCGTGCGCGCGGCCTCGCCCGGCACGGAACGGCGCTTCGCAGGGACCGTGCTGCTGGTGGAGGACGAGCCGTCGGTGCGCGAGCTGACCGCGCAGGCGCTGGAGGAACGCGGCTTCACCGTGAAGACGGCGCCGACCGCGGATCACGCGCTGGACCAGTTGCGCGGGGGGCTCGCCGCGGACGTGGTGCTGACCGACATCGTGATGCCGGGCGCGCGCAGCGGCGTGGACCTGGTGCGGACCTTGAAGGTCCTCAAGCCGACGCTGCCGGTGGTGCTGGCCAGCGGCCACCCGGTGCGCATCGAGGAGGCGCCGAACGTCCCGCTGGTGCCCAAGCCCTATGACGTGGACGTGCTGGCGGCCGTGCTTGCCGAGGCCATGAATCCGACGCGCGAAGCCGTCTGACGCGCTACCTGTGCGCGAACCGTGCGAACCGTGCGAACCGTGCGCCTGCAGGGCTGATCGAATCGACGCTCGAACCCCGGAACTGCGATCAGTCAGGCGCGACTGAAGCGCCCTTGCAACTTGATTCCGGAGCGTTTCATGTGGGAAGTAGCGGTAGGCGACGACATCTGGGTGGGGGAAGGCTGGCACCGGGAGTTCGACACCGGACGACTGGTGGTGACCGACGAGGACGCCTACCGGCGTTACCTGGAGGAATACCGGCCCACCCGCGAAGAGGCGGGTCTCATCATCCCTCGCCACTTTTTCGCTGACCACGAGGTCGCCGAAGGCATGACCGCTTCGCGCGAGGTCGCGGAGGCATTGGACACCTTGGCGTCGATCGCGAAGCTGCCGCCCGAGGACGTCGACCTGGACCGGCTGCTGTCCGGTTTCAGCACGGCAGCGGCGGTGCTGGGTCCCGACGGCAACACGACCGACATGCTGCGGAAGGCATCCGACGACGACCATCGGGAGTTCGTGAGGCGGCGGCAGGGCCATGCCGCCGCGTGGGGATTACGGCTCCTCGAAGAACTCGATGCCGATTCGTCCCAGTCCGAGCTCCCCGGGTCGACGCAGGACCGGGAACAGCGCGCGCGGACGCTTCAGCAAAGGCTGTCCGATTCGCCGGTGTTGCTCAAGGAGGCCCTGCCGATGGCGTTCTTCGGCAGCATGCTGGCGTTTGGCATCGACCATGAATCGCCGGGCGGACGGCGACTGCTCACGCTGTGCAAGGCGTTGAAGGACGATGATCTTCCGTCGATCGCCGCCGCCCTGGACCACTATGAAGGACGTCGGAAAGACGGTTTCCTGCCGCGCGCACTGGCGGATGCCGTCGTCTCGTGGCGACGCCTCAATGCCGGTCGCATGCAAGGCCTGACCCATCAGATGTACGACGCGCTTGAACTGAAAGTGCTTGCGTCGCGATAGGCAACGACGTTCACGCCACCTTGGGCAAGTCCTTCAGTCGCTTGTCGAGCGTGTTCGCCTGCATGAACCGGTGGATCTCGGGGACGACTGAAGCGCCATCTTCCACGGAGTCAACCGAATGTTCGGAATCACGCCCAGCGGCGCGGCGCCAGGTGCCGCAGACATCGTCCCTTCCTCCTCCTCCAGGACGTCGACCCAGCGCGCCGACATCGAGGGCGCCGACGCGTCTCCCAGGCGTTCGACATGGCAAGCCCATTCGGACGACCTGAAGGCGCTGTTCAACGACGACGGGGCCAAGCCCGAGTCGACACGCCTGCTGAAATCCTGCGCGCTCGGCGAGCTGTTGAAGGCCGCGTTGATGGACAGGCAGCGCGGCGGTCAGGCCGCGGCCGATCTGGCGGGGCTGGAGCCCGGCTGCCGCGCGGACTGGATCGCCGCGCTGGTCCTGGACGGGTACGGGGTCAGTCACGAGAGCCGCGATGACGTGAAGGACCGACCCACCGTCGCGGCCTGCAAGGCCGCTGCGTCGCTGGCCCCGGAGGTGAAGCAGCGTCTGAGCCGGCTGCTCGGCGCCTCGGAGGTCCATCGCATGGAGGCGCAGCCCTACAGGCTGACGCACGCGACGCGCGTCATGCTGGAGGGCCTGGGGATCTGCCCGGAGCCAGGCCAGCCGTTGCCGGAATATCGGCCAATGAAGTCCCCGAGGCAGCACCGGCTGGAGCAGTTGGAAGCACAGCTGCGCGCGCAGGTCCCCGATTACGCAGAGCTGGCGCAGCACTTCATTCAAGGGCGGATGCCGCCGCGCCCCATGCCGGCCTGGATTACCGAACAGGCACCGGTGGAATCACCCGCCGGACCGGGGTGGCCGGCGCGGTTGCAGCAGGCGGCGCGGGACATCGTCGGACCGCTCGGATGGGGCATGCAGATGCGCCTGGGAGACCGCCTCTGCCAGAACCTCGGGAATCTGTTCGGTGCAGGAGGCGGATTTCCGCGTACGCCGTTCATGTAGACCCCTGGGGGCGTGTCCGCTGGATGGCATCGGCGAACCGACCGGTGAACTGCGGCACTGATGCCCCCTTCTGCAACGCAAGAAGGACGACATCCATGTACTGGCAATCAGGCGAGATCCAATTCGACGTCGAGGTCGTTTACTACGACGATTCCGACGAGGAACTGGATCGTGATCGGCCGTCTCCGGCGGCTTCGGCCCCGCTTTGCCCCAAGACACGCGACGCCATCGATCTGGTGGACGAGCGTTCGGCGCTGCCTGCGGACGGCATCGCCGGCAAGGCGCTCTGCAAGGCCTTCCTGCTCCCTGCCGTCGCGCTCGATCTTCGAGATCCGCCGACGCACAACGACGTCTACAGCTCGACTTTGGTGCCAGCGGCGATGGCGTCTCCCGGCGGTGCCATGCCGACTTTCGAACTGGTCCGCCGTCGCATCGACGACTGGGGCTGTCGGCTTCTTCAAGTGCTCAATGCCGACGATCCCGGAAGCGAGTGCAACGGTTCCCTGGCGGCACGCACGGCCTCTGCCGAGGCGCTGTATTCAGAATTCCTCGAAAGCCCCATGCTGTTGGAACGGGCGCTGCCGATGCTGTTTCGGGCGAGCATGATCGACAGCGATGTTGATCACCACAGCGCTGGCGGCAGGCGCGTATTGCACTTGTGTGGGGCCCTGCCCAAGGAGAAGCGTACGGTCCTGATCGGATTGCTCAATGGCTATGAAGGCGTGGATACGATGGGCCGACCGATTCACCGTGATATCGAGCACCGCCAAGACACTTCCTGGCTCACGCTCAACGCGAAGCGAATGCCCGATCTGACGCGGGAAATGTTCGAGGCCCTGGGGCTTGAGCAACTGCGCCAAGCCACAGGGATCTCCTACGTCAAGCCACCTTCGGCAAGTCCTTGAGCAGCTTGTCGAGCGTGACCGGATAGTCCCGCACGCGCACGCCAGTGGCGTTGTAGATCGCATTCGCCACCGCGGCGGCGACGCCGCAGATGCCCAGCTCCCCGACGCCCTTGGCCTTGAGGGGCGACGACAGCGGATCGGTCTCGTCGAGGAACACGACCTCCTGGTGCGGGATGTCGGCGTGCGCCGGCACCTCGTAACCCGCGAGGTCGTGGTTGACGTAGAAGCCGCGCCGCTCGTCGACATGCAGCGCCTCCATCAAGGCCGCGCCGACGCCCATGGTCATCGCGCCGATGACCTGGCTGCGCGCCGACTTCGGGTTGAGGATGCGTCCCGCCGCGCACACGGCCAGCATGCGCCGCACGCGGACCTCGCCGGTGAAGGCGTCGACCGCAACCTCGACGAAGTGGCCGCCGAAGGTCGACTGCTGGTACTTCTTGTCGAGGTCGCCGAACTCGATCTTGTCCTCGGCGGCGAGGCCCTCGTTGCCGGCGACTTCGCCCAGCGACACGCTGCGTCCGCCGCCACGCACCTGGCCGTCGGCGAAGACGGCGTCCTTCGCATCGACGCCGGCCTTCTTCGCGACCAACTCGCGCAACGCGACGCAGGCCGCGTACACGCCCGACGCCGAACTGTTGGCGCCCCATTGCCCGCCCGAGCCCGCCGACACCGGCAGCGCCGAATCGCCCAGCCGCACCACCACCTGGTCGAGCCCGACCCCCATCATCTCCGCCGCCGTCTGCGCCAGCACGGTGTAGGTGCCGGTGCCGATGTCGGTCATGTCGGTCTCGACGGTGACGATGCCGCGGCGGTCCAGCCGCACCCGCGCGGCCGACTTCATCACGATGTTGTTGCGGAACGCCGCCGCGACGCCGAGGCCGATCAGCCAGCGTCCGCCGGGACCTTCCCGCCGCTGTCCCGGAGCGGCGCGTCGGCTCCAGCCGAAGCGCTCCGCGCCCGTGCGCAGGCACTCGGTCAGGCGGCGCTGCGAGAACGGCCGTTCCGGCTTCTCCGGATCGACCTGCGTGTCGTTGATGACGCGGAACTGGATCGGGTCCATGCCGAGCTTCTCGGCGAGCTCGTCCATCGCGATCTCCAGCGCCATCAGCCCCGGCGCCTCGCCCGGGGCGCGCATCGCGTTGCCTTCGGGCAGGTTCAGCTCCGCGAGCTTCATCGCGGTCATCCGGTTCGCGCCCGCATAGAGCAGCCGCGTCTGCGCGACGGCGGTCTCCGGCCCGCCGCCGGGCAGGTCGCCGGACCAGCTCTCGTGCCCGATCGCCGTGATCTTCCCGTCCCGCCCCGCGGCGATCCGCAGGCGCTGGATGGTCGCGGGCCGATGCGTCGTGTTGTTCATCATCAAGGGCCGCTGCAGCGCCACCTTCACCGGCCGGCCGCTGGCCTTCGCGCCCAGCGCGGCCATCAGCACGTCCGCGCGCAGGAACAACTTGCCGCCGAAACCGCCGCCGATGAAAGGCGAGATCAATCGCACCTTGTCGCGCGGCAGCCCCAGCGTCTTGGCCAGATCGCCGCGGCCCCAGTCGATCATCTGGTTGGCCGTCCAGACCGTGAGCTTGTCGCCCTCCCAGACGGCCAGCGTCGCATGCGGCTCCATCATCGCGTGCGACTGGTCCGGCGTCGTGTAGGTCTGGTCGATCTTCACCGCCGCCTGCGCGAAGGCGGTGTCGAAGTCGCCGACCTTCGTCGAGGGCGGCGTGTCGTTGGCCTCCTTCGGCGGCTTCGGCCTGGTCCTTGGCCTTGGCGAGACTGAAGGCGCCGGTCTCGCGCGCATACTCGACGCGGATCAGCGCCGCGCCCGCGCGCGCCTGCTCGAAGCTCTCGGCGACGACCACGGCGATCGCCTGGTGGTAGTGCTCGATCTCCGGCCCGCCGAGCAGCCTGGCGGTGTTCATGCTGCCCTTGCCGAGCTTGCCGGCGTTGTACGCGGTGACGATGGCCAGCACGCCCGGCGCGGCCTCCGCCGCCTGGACATCCATCGTCGAGATGCGGCCCTTGGCGATGCCGGCGCCGACGACGACGCCATAGGCGACGTTCTTCGCGACGTCGTGACGCTCATACGCGTAGGGCGCGGTCCCGGTCGTCTTGCGCGGTCCGTCGATGCGGTCGGTCGGCTTGCCGACGATGCGCAGCTGGTCGATCGGGTTCGTGGTGGCGGCGGTGTCGAATTTCATGCGGTCCTCCAGGTGACCTTCGCTTGCGCGAGCACCGCGGCGAGCGTGCGCTCCACCAGCGGCAACTTGAAGGCGTTCTCGGCAGTGGGCGTCGCGCCGGCCAGCAGCGCCCCCGCGGCGGCGGTCGCGCCTTGGCGCAGGGCGCGTTCCGCGGCTTCGGCCCGCCAGGGCTTGGGCGCGATGCCGCCGACGGCGAAACGTCCGCTGCCGTCGCGCTGGACGATCGCGCCCACCGAGACCAGCGCGAAGGCGTACGACGCCCGGTCGCGGACCTTGTGATACAGGTGCGTGCCGCCGACCGGCTTGGGCAGCGTCACCGCGGTGATCAGCTCGCCGGCCTCGAGCGTGGTCTCGATGTGCGGCGTGTTGCCGGGCAGCCGATGGAAGTCCGCGATCGGGATGCGGCGCGCCTGGCCGTCGGGCCGCAGGGTCTCGACGGTCGCATCCAGCACCCGCATCGCGACGGCCATGTCGCTGGGATGCGAGGCGATGCAGGCCTCGCTGACGCCGATCACGGCCAGCGGCCGGCTCATGCCGCCGATGGCCGAGCAGCCGCTGCCCGGCTTGCGCTTGTTGCAGGGCTGATCGGTGTCGTAGAAGTAGGGGCAGCGCGTGCGTTGCAACAGGTTGCCCGCGGTCGTCGCGCGATTGCGCAACTGGCCCGACGCGCCGGCGAGCAGCGCCCGCGACAGCACGCCGTAGTCGCGCCGCACGCGGGCGTCCGCGGCGAGGTCGCTGTTGCGCACCAGCGCGCCGATGCGCAGACCGCCGTCGGCGCTCGCCTCGATGCGGTCCAGGCCCAGACCGTTCACATCGATCAGGTGCGTGGGGGTCTCGACCTGCAGCTTCATCAGGTCGAGCAGGTTGGTTCCGCCGGCGATGAAACGCGCGCCGGGCTGCTTCGCGGCGGCGGCCACGGCGGCGACCGGCGAGGCCGCGCGCTCGAAGGTGAACGGCTTCATGCGGACCTCCGCTCGCCGGTGCCCGGCACAGGGACGCCGGCCACCTCGGCCATTGCGTCGATGATGTTGGAGTAGGCCCCGCAGCGACAGAGGTTGCCGCTCATGCGCTCGCGCAGCTCGTCGATGGACAGCAGCGGACGGACGTTGAGGTCGGGCGTGACGTGACTGGGAGCGCCCGCCTTGATCTCGTCGAGGACGGCGACCGCCGAGCAGATCTGCCCCGGCGTGCAATAGCCGCACTGGTAACCGTCGTGCTTCACGAAGGCGGTCTGCATCGGATGCATCTTCTCGGGCGTGCCGAGTCCCTCGATCGTCACGACCTGGGCGCCCTCGTGCATCACCGCCAGCGTCAGGCAGGCGTTGACGCGTCGGCCGTCGAGGTGGATGGTGCAGGCGCCGCATTGGCCGTGGTCGCAGCCCTTCTTGGTGCCGGTGAGCTGCAGGTGCTCGCGCAGCAGGTCGAGCAGCGAGGTACGGTTGTCGACGACCAGCGTCTGCGGCTGGCCGTTGACGTTGAGCGTCACGCGGGAGGTGGCCACGAGGTTCTCCTGGGGCTTGGGTCCGGCGGATGAGGTGGGCGAGGGTGCTTGCGCGGCGGCCTCCAGCGGCGCGCCGGCGGCCACCGCGGCGGACGCGCCCGCGCCGGCGATCAGCAGGCCGCGGCGCGAGATCGCGCAGCGCTCAGCGTCGCACGGGGGACTGCCGGGTGGGGGCAGGGAAGACGCGGTGTCCGCGTCCGATCGATCCGTGTCGAGATCCATGCTGGGGGCTCCTGGCTGGCCGGGATCGGCAAGCTGGCGAGTCGGCAATCCCTGTTCCCAGCGGACACCCCCGCATCGGGATTCGCACGGTGGCGATCAGCGATGCGCCTGCAGCCACTCCTCGACGGACTTGGCACTGGTGCCCACGGCATCGACCGCATGGCGCAACAGCTCGGGCGACACGCCGAAGCGTTCGCCCCAGTAGCGCAGCTCGTAGTCGTCCTGCACGTTGACGCGATGGCGTTCGCTGTTGTGGGGACTGGAAGTTTCCTCGGACATGACGATCTCCCTGAACCGGGCCCCGAGGCCCGGAATCTGATGAGTGCAGGCTGCATCGACCGACGCGCAGGCCGGTGCCCCTCAGAGCGAATGCCGAGCGTGAGGAGGCGATTGAGCGGCGAGGGGCACCGGCCTGCGCGTCGGTCCGCCCGGTCGCCGCACGAGACGACTCACCCCGGCTTGCGCGAGGGCGGCACCCGGCTGCTGTCTTCCCCGTCGAGCGTGGCCCCGGGATCTTCCTCCCCGGCGACCGATTCGTCGAATGAATGATCCGGCACGGTCGGCGGACCGGGGTCGTGCGGGACGCGGTGTGCCTGGCGTCGCGCCCGGGCCCGCCTTGTCGCTGGCCTCCTTGCCCCGGGCCCCTTCGGTCCCCGGTTCCGGGGCGGGTCCCGACGGCGTGTCGATCGCGTCCACCGGCGTGGGGGCGTCGGGGCCGACGGAGGTGGACGGCGAATTCGGTGCGTTCATGGCAATTCCCGGCAGGCTGCTGGCCGACACGAAGCGGCGTTTGCCCGCGCGCTTGGCCGTCGTCATCGCCGTTTCGGCGAGCCGCATCAGCGACTCCGCCTGGCGGCCATGGTGAGGGGCAAACGCGATGCCGATGCTGGCGGTGACCGACGCATGGTCGCCGTCGGGCAGCCGGATCGGCTCGGCCACCGACTCCAGCATGCGCCGCAGCGCCGGCCCGGCCTCGTGCTCGGCGCGCAGCGCGGTGAGCAGGATGGCGAACTCGTCGCCGCCCATGCGCGCGACCAGGTCGTGCGTGCGCACGCCCGCCAGCAGCCGCTGCGCCACCACGCGCAGCACCACGTCGCCGGCCTCGTGGCCGAACTGGTCGTTGAGGTCCTTGAAGCCGTCCAGGTCCACCCAGCACACCGCCACCAGGCCCACGCGCTCGCCCAGCAGCGTCATCGCGCCCGCCAGCCGCTCGGTGAAACGCACGCGGTTGGGCAGCCCGGTCAGCGCGTCATGCACGGCCAGGTGCTGCGCGGTGGCTTCGCTTTCCTTGAACGCGGAGATGTCGATCATCATCCAGAGCGATTCCCGCTCGGACACCGACGCGCCGCTGAGGTCGATCCACACCGGCGTGCCGTCCTTGCGCCGCATCCGCAGCTGCTGGCGGAAGCGCCGGCCCGCGGCGATCGCGGGGTAGGCGGCGTCGCCGACCTCGCGGAAGCTCTCGTCGTCGAGGTAGAGCGGCCGCGTGGTCTGACCGTTCAGCTCCCCGGGCGCGTACCCGAACAGCGAGGCCAGCGCGCGGTTCTTCCAGACCACGGTGCGGTCGCGCAGGCGCATCATGCCGACCATGTCGTTGTCCAGCATCAGCGCCTGTTCCAGCGCCAGCTGCTGCAGCCCGATCGCGGCGCGACGGTCGCGGCGCTGCTGGAGGAAGATCAGCACCGAACATCCCAGCACCGTCAGGATGACCACGCCGGCCAGCGCGCTCTGCTGCAGGACCTCGCCGCGCCAGGCGGCCAGGAATTCCGCCGTGCTCGAGCCGGTGAAGATCGTCAGCGGATAACCGCGCACCTGGCGGTAGCAGGTGATGCGCTCGATGTTGTCGAGCCGGGTCCGCGTCATGTACCAGCCCTGCTGCGGGTTGGCGGCGATCTTGCGCATGAGGTCCTCGGACACGATCACGTCGCCGACGCCGCGGATCGAGTGCGGCTCCGTGGCCGAGTAGCGCGCGATCAGGCGCTGGCTGCGCGTGCGCAGCGAGATCGCGCCTTCCGCGCCGATCGTCAGGCCCTTGAAGCTCTCGATGAAATGTTCCGTCGACAGCGTCGTGTAGACCACGCCGGCGAAGCTGCCGTCCTCGCGCTCCAGCCGGCGCAGACGGCGATGCCCCACTTGTGCAGGACGCGGCCGAACAGCGGTTCGGAGATGACGATCGGCGTCGCCGCCGTCCTTGGCGTCCCTGGCGCGCTGGAAGTAGTCGCGGTCCCCGACGTTGAGCGCGCCTTCCTCGCCGGCCAGTCCGTAGACGACCTGGCCGCGGGCGTCGGTGATCCGGATCGCGTCGACCTGCGGCAGCAGGCTGCGCTGGTCGGCCAGCGCGCGCTCCACCGAGCGCCGGACCTGCTCCGGGTCGCCGGTGGTCCGCCGGAACTGCAACGCGAGCGTGGACAGCGCGTTGTCGACCTGCTTGAGCTCGGCGCCGATCTCGATGCTGAGGCTGGCGGCCAGGTTCTCGGTGGTTTCCCGGGCGCGGGTGAGGTCGGAGTCGCGTCCGGCCTGCAAGGCCAGCCAGGTGGCCGTCACGACCGCCGCGGCGATGACGAGGTTGCCCGCCGCGAGCCACAGGGCCAGTCGCGTCAGGGAGCGGGGGGCGTAGAGAGGCGGTCGGTCCATCGGAGGCACGCGGGCGAGGCGGTCATCCTAACCGCGACGGACGCCCCGCGACTCATCCGCGAAGCTGGCGCTCCAGCCCGTCCAGCACCTGGTAGCAGGGCAACACCTGGGCCACGCTGGCATTCGGCTCGCGGCCTTCCCGGATCGCGGCGACGAATTCCCGGTCCTGCAGCTCGATGCCGTTCATCGACACGGCCACGTGGCTGACGTCGACGGTCTCGTCGCGGCCGGTGACGAGGTCGTCGTAGCGGGCGAGGTAGGTGCCGGTGTCGCCGATGTAGCGGAAGAAGGTGCCCAGCGGCCCCTCGTTGTTGAAGGACAGCGACAGCGTGCAGATCGCCCCGTTGGCGGCCTGCAGCTGGAGGCTCATGTCCATCGCGATGCCGAGCGTGGGATGGAGGGGCCCCTGCAGCGCGTTCGCCCGCACGACGGGGCTGCCGCATTGCCAGGCGAAGAGGTCCACCGTGTGCGCGGCGTGGTGCCACAGCAGATGGTCGGTCCAGCTCCGCGCCTGGCCCAGCGCGTTCGTGTTGGTGCGGCGGAAGAAATAGGTCTGCACATCCATCTGCTGGATGTTGAACTCGCCGGCCTCGATGCGGCGGCGGATCCACTGGTGGCTCGGATTGAAACGGCGCGTGTGGGCCGCACATGGCGACCAGGCCGGTCTCGCGCTGGCGGCGCACGACGGCCTCGCCGTCGGCCAGCACGTCGCACAGCGGGATCTCGACCTGCACGTGCTTGCCCGCGTCCAGGCAGGCCAGCGCCTGCCGCGCATGCAGCTGCGTGGGCGTGCAGAGGATCACCGCGTCGACGTCGTCGCGCGCGAGCGCCTCGTCGAGCTCGGTCGTCGCGTGGGCGATGCCGTACTTCGCGGCGGTCTCGCGGGTCTTGTCGAGATCGCGGCTGATCAGCGACACGACCTCGACGCCGTCGATCGCCTTCAGCGCGTCGAGGTGCTTCTGGCCGAAGGCGCCGGCGCCGGCCAGGGCAATGCGGATCGGTGCGGACATGGGGGCTCCATTCAAGGGTTCTCAAGGATCAGGTGACCCACGGCGGTGTTGGACGCGGGCACGTGATAGAAGCGGTGCGCGACGCGCGGCGCGCCGCCGCCATCGAGGTCGGCCATCGCGCCGCGGGCGATCAGCCACATCACGAGTTCGATGCCCTCGGACCCGGCCTCGCGGACGTAGTCCAGGTGGGGCATCTCCGACAGGCCGCGCGGGTCGGCGATCAGGCGGTCCATCCAGGCGTTGTCCCACTCGCGGTTGATCAGGCCGGCGCGCGGCCCCTGCAACTGATGGCTCATGCCGCCGGTGCCCCAGACCTGCACGTTCAGCGGCGCGTCGAAGCTCTCCACGGCGCGGCGGATCGCCTGGCCGAGCTGCAGGCAGCGCCGGCCCGAAGGCACCGGGTACTGCACGACGTTCACCGCCAGCGGGATCACCGGCACCGGCCAGCCGGGCGCGCCGGCCGGCTGCTCGCCGAACATCAGCGACAGCGGCACCGTCAGGCCGTGGTCGACCGTCATGCGGTTGATCAGCGTCAGGTCGAAGTCCTGCTGGATCACGCTCTGTGCGAGGTGCGCCGCGAGCTCGCCGTGGCCGTGGACCGTCGGCACCGCGCGCGGTCCCCAGCCTTCGTCGGCGGGTTCGTAGCGGTCCGCGGTGCCGAGCGCGAAAGTCGGGATGATGTCCAGGCTGAAGGCGTTCGCGTGGTCGTTGTAGACCAGCACGATCGCGTCGGGCCGGTTCCGCGTCCATCCAGCGGCGCGAGAGCTCGTAGCCGGCGAACAGCGGCTGCCAGTACGGGTCCCGCGTGCGGCCCTGGTCCATCGCGACGCCGATCGCCGGCACGTGCGAGGTGTAGACGGACGCGGTGATCCGCGCATGCGTGCTCATTGGTCGTCGTCCTTCTTGCCGCCGCGCGGCGTGCCGTCGGGCCGGCGCCCGCCGGCCAGCATCATGTCGCGGTAGTCGCCCTCGCTCATGCCGGTCATGCCGGCGGCCATCTGCTGGTAGCTGCGACCGTCGGTCGCGCCGATCTTGGCCAGGAAGTAGATGTTGCCGCCCAGCCGGATGCACTGGTTCAGGTCGCGCGCCAGCACCGCGTCCTTCTGCGCCGGCGTCATCGGCCAGTCGGCCAGGTAGGCGCGCTCGTCGGCCTTGAATCGCTCGCGGTTCTCGGCCTTCATCAGCGACATGCAGAACTGGTTGAGCCAGTAGCCCTTGCGGGCCTGGTCGGCGTCGAAGATGGTGGTGCCCGGGATGTCCTGGTAGGGCTTGTCGATCGGCATGACGGTCTCCATCAGCGGATGGCCTCGGGCCAGTAGAGCCGCATCGGGTTGTCGACCAGCAGGCGCTGGCGCAGCTCGGCGGTGGGAGCGATGCGCGGGATCACGTCGACCAGCAGGCCGTCGTCGGGCATGTGGTCCTTGAGGTTGGGGTGGGGCCAGTCCGTGCCCCAGAGCACGCGGTCCGGGAACTCCTCCACCACGCGCCGCGCGAACGGGATCACGTCGCGGTAGGGCTCGGGCTCGCCGTTCAGGGCCGGCGGGCCGGCGACGGACAGACGCTCCGGGCAGGTGACCTTGCTCCAGACGAAGGGATGCTCGCGCAGGAAGCGCAGGAACAGCGCGAACTCGGGCCCGTCCACCGGCTTCGTCACGTCGGGCCGGCCCATGTGGTCGACGACGACCGTGGTCGGCAGCGCGCTGAAGAAGTCCCACAACTCGGGCAGGTCCGGGGCCTCGAAGTAGATGACGACATGCCAGCCCAGCGCCTTCACGCGCTGCGCGATCTCCATCAGCTCGTCGCGCGGCGTGAAGTCGACCAGCCGCTTGACGAAGTTGAAGCGCACGCCGCGCACCCCGGCGTCGTGGAGCTCTTGCAGCTGCTCGTCGGTGATGCCGCGACGCACCGTCGCGACGCCGCGCGCGCGGCCGCCGGACGCGCGGCAGGCATCGACCATGGCGCGGTTGTCGTCGCCGTGGCAGGTCGCCTGCACGATCACGTTGCGGCTGAAGCCGAGCCGGTCGCGCAACGCGAAGAGCTGCGCCTTGCTCGCGTCGCAGGGCGTGTACTTGCGCTCGGGCGCGTAGGGGAACTCGCCGCCCGGGCCGAAGACATGGCAGTGCGCATCGACGGCGCCCTCGGGCAGCTGGAATCGCGGCGTCGACGGGTCGGCGTACCAGTCGAGCCAGCCGGGGGTCTTGTCGAAGCCACCGGAGGTGGGGAGCGTCATCGCGGGTCCTTCAGGAAAGCTTGGGTTTGGCGAGCTGCGCGAGCAGCCGGTCGGCCTCGGTCCGCCAGTCCGGGCTGCGGCCGAAGTCGGCGTCGCCACGCTGGCCGAAGACGCCGTCCTCGGCCAGGTCGGCCATCCAGGCCTGGCGCTCGGCCGTGCCTTCCGCGCTCCAGGGCGTGAGACCGGCATCGCGGACCGTCTCGGCGACCTCGCGCACTTCCTCGCTGCGGCGGCGCCCGTGCTGGATCACGCGCTGGAAGAAGTAGGCGGCCTGCTTCTCCCAATCGATGCCGGGGAAGGTCTCCTTCAGCGAGGCGAGCACCGCGTCCTCCACGCCGTAGTGGCGGGCGGCGGTGAGGCTCTCGATGACCATGGCCTCCAGGCCCTTGATCATGACGCTGCGGCACATCTTGGTCGCGCTGACGATGCCGAACCCGGCGCTGCCCACCGTGGGCGTGAAGCCCAATTGCTTCAGCAGCGGCTCGGCCGCCTGCGCATGCGGGCCGCCGAGCAGCAGCGGCACGCGGATGCGGTAGGGCGGGACGCTCGTCATGACGGCGCCTTCGACATAGCGACCGCCGTGGGCATGCACCGCGTCCGCCGCCTCGCGCTTGGCCTTGGGCGACGCGGAGTTGATGTCGAGCACGAAGGTGCCGGGCTTGAGCCCGGCGGCGGTCGAACGCGCGGCGTCCAGCGTCTGGCTCGCGGTGACGGCGATGACGACGAGGTCCGCCGGCGTCGCGACCATCGTGGCCGAGCTCGTCAGCTCGACGCCGAATTCGACCGCGTGCTCGCGCATCGTGTCGGCGTCGGTCGATGGCGACTCCAGCTTCAGGTCGTAGGCGCTGACCGTGGCGCCGGTCGCGCGCAGGTCCTCGGCCAGGATCCGGCCGACCTCGCCATAGCCGACGAGGCCGATCCGGAGCGACTGCGACTGCGGTACTGCGGTGCTCATGTCAGTCCAGCGAGATGTTGAGCCGCTTGATCAGGTCGGCGTACTTGGCGGACTCGCTCGCGATGAAGGCCTGGTACTGCTCCTTCGTGGTCGGGAAGACGTCGTAGCCGAAGGTGGCGTAGCGCTCGCGGATGTCGGGCTCGGCCAGGGCGGCCTCGATGTCGCGCTGGATCTTTTCCTGCACGGCCTTGGGCAGGCCGCGCGGCGCGGCGATCGTGGTCCAGCCGGTCACCTCGTAGCCGGCGGGGCCGCCGGACTCGCTGACGGTGGGCAGGTCGGGGAAGGCCGGATGCCGCTTCGGGCCGGTGACCGCGATGAAGCGGATCTTGCCGGCCCGCTGCAGCGGCCCAGCCGTCGCCATCGAGCCGAGCGCGAAGTTCAGCTCTCCGTTGGCCACGGCGGTGTAGAGCATCGTCGTCTCCTTGTAGACCACGTGCGTCATCTGCGTCTTCGTCATCGCCTCCAGCTGCGCCGCGCCCAGGTGCACCGGGTTGCCGACGGACCAGGAGCCGTAGTTCAGCGCGTTGGGATGGGCCTTGGCGTCGGCCACGATGTCGCCGACGGTCTTGTACTTGCTGTTGGCCGGGACGCCGACGAAGAAGTAGGTCTTGAACAGCGGCGCGATCGGATCGAAGTCCTTGACCGGGTCGTAGGGCAGCTTCTTGAAGAGGTGCGGGTAGACCACGAGGTGGACGTTGTCCAGCTGGATCAGGTCATGGCCGTCGGTCGCGCCGCGCTTGAAGGCGTCGATCGCGATGAAGCCGTTGGCGCCGGGCTTGTTCTCGACGATCACCGGCTTGCCCCACTTCTTCGAGAGCTTCTCGGCGACGACGCGGGCCACCGTCTCCGGACCGGCGCCGGCCGGGAAGGGCGTGATGATGCGCACGGGCTTGGTCGGCCAGTCCGTGGCCGGCGCTCCCGGCGCGCTGGCCTGGGCGGCGGCCAGGCGCGGCAGCACGGCAGTCATGAGCAGGGCCGCGAGGGTCAGGCCTTGCCCGGTGCGGACGAGGGCGGAGGCGAGGGCAGTGCGGCGGGTCTTGCCCCCTCTCCCGCTTGCGGGAGAGGGCAGGGGTGAGGGCCAGCGGCGGTGGCAGTACGGAACTCCGGTGCTGGGATCCAGCGAGAGGGTGGGGGCAGTCATCGTCGTTGTCTCCGTCGATCTCTTGTCATCGGCGCCCTCTGCAAGGCGGGGCGCTCGGGTGGATGGGAACTGCTGCTCGGGTACTTCGGGTGTTGCGGAAATTGGTGCTCAGTCGATGTATCGCAACCCGGCCTTGGCCAGCGGCTCGCGCATCCTGTACATGTCCAGGCCGAGCACGCCGGCGGCGAATTGCTCGCGCTTGGCGCCCTCGTTGGCCTCCCGGGCGGCGGCGGCGTCCAACGTCTTCGGCGCCAGCGCGGCCGGCACGCAGACGATGCCGTCGTCGTCCGCGACGATGACGTCGCCCGGGTGGACCAGCGCGCCGGCGCAGACCACGGGGATGTTCACCGAACCCAGCGTCGCCTTGATCGTGCCCTTGGCGGAGATGCACTTGCTCCAGACCGGGAAGCTCATCTCGTTGAGCGTGCGGACGTCGCGCACGCCGCCGTCGATGATCAGCGCGCGGGCGCCGCGGGCCTTGAACGAGGTCGCGAGCAGGTCGCCGAAGTAGCCGTCCGTGCACTCGGCGGTGACGCCGGCGACGACGACGTCGCCCTCGCGGATCTGCTCGGCGGCGACGTGCAGCATCCAGTTGTCGCCCGGCTGCAGCAGCACCGTGACGGCGGTGCCGGAGACGGCGACGCCGGACTGGATCGGCCGCATGTAGGGCTTGAGCAGGCCGACGCGGCCCAGCGCCTCGTGGACCGTCGCCGCGCCGAAGTGCCCGAGCGCGTCCGCGGCGATGCGGTCGGCGCGGGTGATGTTGCGATAGACGACGCCGAGTTCGTACATGGTGGGGTCCTTCTTCTGGGGAAACGGGGGATCTGGGGGATCGGAGGGCGGGATGGGGACGTCGGCGGGAGCGCGTGGCGGGCGGCGCGTTTCGGGCGCTCAGACGCCCGGCGAGGCGAGACCCAGCCGGCGACGCAGCGCATCGTGGCGGGGGGCGGCGAAATCGTCGACGACGCGCTGCGCGGTGGCGGGTTCGGCGGACGTTGCGGCGACGGCGGCGGTGAAGCGGGTGACGATCTCGAGTCCGGGCGGCATCGGACCGAGGATCGTCAGGCCGCCGTGGCCCAGGAGCTCGCTCAACTGCTGGAAGCCGAGGTCGACATCGCCCTGGGCGACCATCTTCGCCACGGGCACCCCGGCGGGGGACTGGTGCAGGCGGTCGGCGAGGGCGTTGCGCAGGTCCCCAGCGCTCCAGCAGCTTCAGCAGCGCCTGGCCGCTGGGCCCGGTGGAGTAGCCGATGGCCCGCGCGCCGAGCAGGGCCAGGCGCAGCGTCTCGGCGGTATCGACGGCCGGCCGGGCATGGCCTTCGGGCGACGCGATGAACATCGGCGAGTCGGCGATCGGACGCAGCGAGCCGGCGCGCAGGCGTCCGGCGTCCAGCAGCCGCGCCATCGCATCGTCGGCGAGCACCACGAGGTCCAGCGATTCGCCCGACTCGACCCGCTGGGCGGCATCCACGCCGCCGATCGATTCGATGCGGATCTCCAGGCCGTGTGCCGCGGTGTACGCGGCCGACAGCTCCGCCAGCAGGGCGCGGGTGGCCATGGAGGAGATGCCGGCGAGGGGTGCGATCACGGGTGGGTCCGGAGGAGGGAAGGGCCGAAACAGGGCTGAGAAGGGCCGCGGGAACGGGTGGAGGATCTTCGCGGGTTGCGGCGGATTCTGGTCCCGGGGGCCCTGCCGATCCAGTTCTAGCTTCCACTAGCTGATATTCCGATCCGGCATGCCACGGATGCAGGGCCATGCCGGTTCGTGAGAGCATGCACCGCATGAACCTGACGCAACTGGAGACTTTCGTCCATGTGGCCGAGCACGGCAGTTTCAGCAAGGCCGCGATGGTGCTGGGCGTGGCGCAGCCGGCGCTGAGCCGGCAGGTGCGGGCGCTGGAAACGGAGCTGCACGAGACGCTGCTGCTGCGCAACGGCCGCGGCGTGGAACTGACCGAGGCGGGGCGGCGCCTGCTGCAGCACGGGCAGGACATCCTCAACCTGGTCAGCCATGCCAAGGACGACCTGCGCGCCCGGCGCAGCGAGCCGGTGGGGCAGATCACGATCGCGATGCCGCCGACGCTGGCGCGGCTGCACACCCTGGCGCTGATCCGGGCCTTCCAGGCGGAGATGCCGCAGGCACGGTTGACGATCATGGAGGGGTTTTCGGTGCACCTGACCGAATGGCTGCTGACCGGGCGCACGGACCTGGCGCTGGTCTACAACCCCGAGCCGGTGCCGGCGCTGGAGATCCTGCCGCTGCGGCGCGAGCGGCTGTGCCTGGTCAGCCCCAAGGACCAGGCGCCGGCGCGGCCGCCGACCTTGTCGCAGCTGTCGCGGTATCCGCTGGTGATGCCGCAGCGGGGGGCACATCTTCCGCGCGCTGATGGAGCAGGCGGCGGCCATGGCGGGCGTGCAGCTCGACGTGCGATGGGAGGTGGCGAGCGTACCGGCGATCCTGGACTGCGTCGCCGCCGGCATCGGTCATGCGGCGCTGGGCGAGGATGCGCTGCAGATCTACGAGCGGCCTGAGCGTCTGGTCACGACGCCGTTCGCGAAGGCGGACATCCAGAGCACCTTGTGCCTGGTCACGCCGACCAGCAAACGGGCGACGCCGTTGATGCAGAAGACGGCGGGGGTGCTCATGAGGATGGTGGGGAGGCGCGCTGATCGGGTCTGATGCGGCGGGGGCCTTCCGCGCAGTCTTCACGGGCGTCACACCCTTGTCATCACCAGAAGAGGATCAACTGGCGACGCCACGAATCCCCGCTTCAAGTAGAAGCTCTTTGCCGCCTGATCGATCGCATGCACCAGCACGGCCTTGCCGCCTGCGATCCGGCCCGCCTGCTGGACTCGTGCCAGAGCGTCACTGACGAGGGCGGCGCCGAGCCCCCTTCCATTCCAGGAGAAGTCCACGGCAAGCCGCCCAAGCAGGTAGGTCGGAATCGGAGACGGGGCATTGCGCCGAATGGGTCGGGCCGCCAGTGGGACATCCAGGGCAGTCGGCGCGAGCGAGTAGTACCCGATCACCTCATCATGCGCGGTAGTGACGACGTATGTCCTGGAGGATCCGGTCGCCTGATTGGGCAACGCTCGTTGCTGCAACCAACGATCCAGGATCACACGCCCACAGCTGAACTGGTCGCACAAATGGCTCGCGGTGAGCAGCTGCGGCGTTCCAGTCGGGGAAGAGGGGAGGCCCTCCACGGCTATGCCCTCGCCAGCAGCTTCTGGAATGCGAGGTCCTCGATCGGCGGATGAGGGACGGGCTGCTCGCAGTCGCTCACGGGTTCATCGCCCATGCAAAACGTGGCGGCATCGAGGATCGTGGCTTCAGTGGCATCAAGCACCGCATCCAGCATGAATTCAGAACGGTTCTTCCGCGTCAAGGTCGCTGCGCGGTCGATCAGGTTGCAGAAGTCTTCTGGCACTTGAAGATGGACGAAGGTGAAGGTGTTCAGTGCGCTCATGGTCCGTACGAATGCTTTGACGATCAGAGGGTCGACATGCTGCTGCCCATGCAGCCCCGAAGCAAGCCAGCCGGCGGGTGTCGCGACAGAAATCCGGCGTTCCGTTGACGTGCCTCAAAGAATCTCTGCGCGACGACGTCATGCTCCATGAAGCCGCCTGCACGCGCATCGCCCCGAGTGGGGCGATGAAGAGGGCCGACCCATGGGGGAAATGCGGGGGGCTTTGGGGGGACGGAGAGAGACCGCAGCGACGCTCAGGCCGCCTTCGCCGCCGGCGGCTTCGCACGCTTCACGTACTGCGGCAGGAAGCTGCGCTTCTCCTGACCGAACGCGACGGTGACGCTGTCCGCGCTGGCCTCGACCACCACGCCGCCGCCGTAGCGCTTGACGCGCACCGCGTCGCCCGGCTGGAACACCGCCGCGATCACGGGCGGCCCATCGCGCGGTGCGTCGGGCGGTGCATCCGGCGTTGATTCGGCGCCGTGCGTCGAAGACGCCCGCTCGTGCGCATCGATGCGCTCGCAGTTGTCGCAGCCGTGGCAGCGGTCGAAGCCCGCCGCCTCATCGAACGCCTCCAGCATCACGCGCCACCGGCACAGGCCGCTTTGCGCGTAGAACACCATCTGCTCGAGCCGGCGGCGGTCCTGCCGGGCCTTGGCTTCATAGCGGGCCAGGGCCTCCATCAGTGCCGCGATATCGCCAGGCGCGGGATCGGCGAGCTGGAAAGCGTCGCCGTCTTCCGTCAGCCATCCCTCGCGGACCAGCAGCCCCGTGAGCACTTCGAGCTTGTTGCGCGGCCGACTGAGCCGGTCCCTCAGCGCATCGAGCGTCCAGCCGGCCTCGTCCGGCGCAGGCGTTCGCAGCGCCTCCGTCACCGCCTGCGCGTCGGCCGGCACCGGATACCGGCCGTTCAGAAAGAACTGCTGCACGGCGCGGTCGCCGGCGACGAACAGCAGCGTGCAGTCGGCGCGCTCGCCATCGCGACCCGCGCGGCCTGACTCCTGGTAGTAGACGTCGAGCCCCGCCGGCACCTGGTAATGGACGATGCGACGGATATCCGGTTTGTCGATGCCCAGCCCGAACGCGTTCGTCGCCACCATCACGCGCACGTCGCCGCGCATGAACCGGTCCTGCGCTTCATGGCGCTGCGCGGCGCGCAGACGACCGTGGTACAGCGCAGAGGAGACGCCCGCACCGACCAACGCGTCGTGCACCGACTCCGCCGCCTTCACGGTGGCCGTATAGACGATGGTGGCGGGCAGCTGGAACGCCGCCTCTGCCTCTGCCTCTGCGTCGGCGCCGATGGCCGTGTCGGCGTCCACCGGGGACTCGTCCGATCCATCGGGGCCGCTTGAGGGCTTCGCCGTCACGAGCGCCAGCAAGCGCCGGAGCTTGTCCTCGTCGTCCGCCAGCGGCTCGACGCGATAGTGCAGGTTCGAGCGGTAGGTGCCGCCGATGAGGCAGCCGGCGGCGGGGATGTCGAGCTGCCGCGCGATGTCCTCGACGACTTCCGCCGACGCCGTCGCCGTGAGCGCGAGCACGGCGGGCCGACCCAGGCGCTCGCGAGCGTCGCCGACGCGCAGGAAGGCCGGGCGGAAGTCATGGCCCCATTCGGAGATGCAATGCGCCTCGTCGACGACGAGCAGGTCTGTCGGACGCTGCGCGAGGCGCTCGACCCAGTCGGCGTCGTCCAACCGTTCCGGCGTCAGCAGGACGACCCGCGCGCTGCCGTCGAGCGCTGCCGCTTCCTGCGCTGCGAGCGCCGCCGCGTCGAGGCCGCTGTGCACTTGCGCGCATCGGATGCCGAGCGCGCCGAGCCGCTCGCACTGGTCTTTCATCAGCGCGATCAGCGGGGACACGACGACCGTTCGCCCCGACAGCAGCGCTGCGGCAGCTGATAGCACAGCGACTTGCCGGCGCCGGTTGGCATCACTGCGAGCGTGTTCAGTCCGCGCAGCACGCGATCGATGACGTCTTTTTGACCGGGCCGCCAGACGCGCAGCCCGAAGCGGCGCAGTTGCTGAAGGAGGAGTCGTTCTGAAGGCGCTTGTCGACGCGTGGTCATGGTGGTGTCTAGGCGTGCGGGTCGGGATTTCCGCGATGGCGTGAGCAAGCCGCGCGCCCAAGCGGTATTTCCTGCCACGGCCGCGGTTCCGCTGTGGGTGTCCCGCTAGGCGCAAACCGGAGCCATAGCAGCGCTATGGCGAGGATTTGCAACGACGCGGGGCGCCCACAGCGGAACCGCGGTGCGTTCGTAGGGCGGGCACAGGGGTTGCCTAGAGCCTTCATGCCGCTCGCGTTCGGCCTCTTTCGCCGCTCGCCGGGCCCGACCCACGTCACAACATTCCGGAGATCGTCATGATCAGCACCATCCTGCTCGTCATCCTCATCCTGCTCCTGATCGGCGCGCTGCCGTCCTGGCCGCACAGCCGAAGCTGGGGTTACGGCCCCAGCGGCGGCCTGGGCCTGGTCGTACTGATCCTGATCGTCCTGCTGCTGATGGGCTACATCTGATCGCGTCCCGCCTGTGCTCGCGGACGAGCGCCCCTCGCGGGCGTTCTCCGCGTGCCTGGCGGGCGACGGAACGCCGGGCGTTCCCGACGCTCACGCGCCCAGCAGCGACTGCCCGCAGACCCGCAAGACCTGACCCGTGAGCGGGTGCGCGCCCGGCGACGCCAGGAAGGCGATCGCCTCCGCCACGTCCGCCGGCGTGCCCCCTTGCTTGAGCGAATTCAGGCGGCGGCCGGCCTCGCGCACCATCAGCGGCATGCGGCGCGTCATCGCGGTCTCGATGAAGCCCGGGGCGACGGCGTTGATCGTGCCGCCACGCTCGTCGAGCGTCGCCGCCCGCGCGCCCACATAGCCGATCAGCGCGGCCTTCGAGGCGCTGTAGTTGGTCTGCCCGGCATTGCCGGCGATGCCGCTGATCGACGACAGGCAGATCTCGCGCGCGCCGGCGTTCAGCAGTCCGGTGTCATCCAGCCGCGCGTCGATCGCGAGGATCGCCGCCAGGTTCACCGCCATCACCGAATCCCACTCCGCCGGCGACATCCGCGCCAGCGTCCGGTCGCGCGTGATCCCCGCGTTGTGCACCAACACGTCCACGCCGTGCAGGCGCCGCACGGCATCGAGCAATTCATCGACAGCCCCCGGCGCCGTGAGGTCCGCCGCGAGCAGCGAGCCGCCGATCTCGCGCGCCAGCGCCTCGAGCGGCTGCCGCGCCGCGGGCACGTCGACGCACAGCACGCGCATCCCGTCGAGCGCCAGCCGCCGGGCCGTGGCCGCACCGATGCCGCCCGCCGCGCCCGTGACCAGCGCCACCGGTGCGCGCTCGTCGTCGATCCGCGGCTCGACGTCCTTGCGCCAGGACAGGACCTGCCCCGACACATAGGCGGAGCGATCCGTGCCGAAGAATCGCAAGGCACCCGCCAAGGATTCCATCGACGCCGCGCCTTCCTGCAGCACAAGGGCGTTGGCCGTCGCGCCGCGCCGACCGGCTTCCTTGGCCAGCGCGCGGACGAAGCCCTGCACCGCGTGCAGGCAGGCCGCTTCCGCCGCGCTCATGACGCCGGCCGAGGTCAGCGCCAGGGCGCGACCGCCCGGGGCGAGCCGGCCCAGCGCCAGCTGGGCCTGCTCGAACAGCGCGCGCAGACCCGCGAGGTCGCGGCAACCGGTCGCATCGATCACCAGCGTCCGCACCGGACCGTCGCCGCTCGGCGTGCCGCCTTGCGCGACGATCGCGGCCAGCAGGGACGGCAACGGCGCCGCGCTGCCCGGCGCGATCGCAAGCACGGACCGACCCGCGAGTTCCTCGTCGACCCAGGCGTTCTGGCGCCGCGGCAACGGCACCGGTTGCGGCAGGTTGAACAGGCGTGCGATTCGACGGCCGAACGGGTGCTGGACGAAGTGGAGCAGGCGATCGGTCATGGCGGCGAGGTCGGCGACGTCGGCAAGGTCGCGGGGGAGGGCTGGGAACGGCGCGCAGTGTAGGCGCGCCCGGACGTGCCGCCGCTCAACGTCAACCCGATGCGCGTCTCCCGTTCGTCCGATCGCGCGAAGGGGGCGCCGCCGTGCATGCGCGCGATCGCGTCGACGATCGACAGGCCCAGACCGAGGTGATCGTCGCCCGTCGCCGCGCCGCTGGCCATGGACCGGTCGGCACCGTTCGCGCCGTTCGCGCCGTTCGCGCCGCTCGCGCCGTTCGCTCCGTTCGCTCCGCTTGACACGTTCGAAGCGTCCGCAGCGTTTGTGGCTTGCGCATCGCCTGCGCGATAGAACCGGTCGAACAGTCGCGGCAGCCGCTTCGCGGGAATGACCGGCCCAGGTTCGCGACCCACAGGCGGACCTGACCCGACCGCGCGCCCTCGATGCCGACGCGCAACACGCTGCCGACGGTGGCGTAGCGCGTCGCGTTGGCGATCAGGTTGGACAGCGCGCGCTTGAGCAGCGCGGCGTCGAAGTCGCCGGCCGCCTCGCCCTCGACGCGCAGCGACAAGCCCGCCTCCTCGATGGCGGCGTCGTGGTACTCCGCGACCTCCGCGGCCAGGGCCGCGAGGCTATCGACGCGCTGCCGGCGCGCGCGGTGTCCCCCATAGGCCCGTGACAGGAACAGCATGTCGCCCACGATGCCCTGCATGCGGCGCAATTCCTCGAGGTGGGTGCCGAGGCGATCCCTGGCCTCGGGCGGCAGGCTGGCGTCGCGCATCGTGAACTCGGTGCCGGTGATCAGCGTGGCGAGCGGGGTCCGCAACTCGTGCGCGACGTTGGCGCTGAACGCTTCCACCTGGGCCTGCGTGCGACGTTGGCGCTCCAGCATCGCGGTCAACTGGTCGACGCGCTGGCGCAGCGCGCGCAGCAGCCCGCCGGCGCTGCGCAACGATGACAAAACGGTCATCCGCATGTCCGCCTCATGTCGGTGTCGCGGACATAGAGTGGGATCCAAGGCGTTTGAAACGCGCGCCGACGCAGCGGGATCCGACCGTCTTCCGACACACCGATGCCGCGTGCAGGACCACTTTCAATCCAAGGAGTTTGACCATGAACCACTTCAAGAAGCTCTCCCTTCCGATCGGCGCCGTCGCCCTGGCGGCTGCCCTGACCGCGCCGGCCTTCGCACAGGTCGAGGAAGAGGTCGTGTCCGGCCCCAAGTCCCGCGACCAGGTCATCGCTGAACTCGAGGCCGCGCGCCTGGACGGCAGCCTCGACAAGTTGCAGGGCGAACACAGCTACGCGCCGGACTTCGACGAAGCGAAGGGCATGGACGTGCAGTACTCGAATCACCAGGCCGATGCCGACGTCACGGTGGGGATGTCCGCCGACACGAGCACGCAGGTGCAGTTCGCCGCACCTGCTGCGGGCGGCAAGACGCGTGCCCAGGTGATGGACGAGTTGGAACAGGCGCGCGCCGACGGGTCGCTGGACCGCGCCTGGAGTGAGCAGGGATATGCGCCGGAGCTCGAGGCGGCGCATTCGTACCGTCGCTGAACGCTCCCGATGCCCGGCACGGGCCGCGACGATCCACGGCGATCCGCCGTGGGTTCCGAGCGGGACAGCGCCGACCTGACGGACCGATCGACGGACGCGGGATGACCTGACCGAGCAGGGACGGTCATCCGGCTTCGAGCAACGGGGTTCCCATGTGGGAACCCCGCTTTCGTTGCGGGCCCCGGCGGAGCCCTCACGTGACGTTCACAGACGCGTGAAGGTCACAGACGCGCGACGTCCAGGATCGCCTGCGCGAAGGCCTGCGGCGCTTCCTGCGGCAGGTTGTGGCCGATGCCGCCGCTCAGGTCGCGGTGCTCGTACTTGCCGGCGAACTTGCGGCGATAGGCGGCCGGCGCGGGATGCGGCGCGCCGTTGGCGTCCCCCTCCAGCGTGATCGCGGGGATCGTGATCTGGGGCGCCGCGCCGATGCGGGCCTCCACCGCGTCGAAGCGCGATTCGCCATCCGCCAGTCCCAGGCGCCAGCGGTAGTTGTGCACCACGATCGCGACGTGGTCCGGGTTGTCGAAGGCGGCGGCGCTGCGCGCGAAGGTCGCGTCGTCGAAGCGCCATTGCGGCGAGGCCAGTTGCCAGATCAGCTTCGAGAACTCGGCGCGGTACTTCTCGTAGCCCAGCCGGCCGCGTTCAGTCGCGAAGTAGAACTGGTACCACCATTGCAGCTCGGCGGCCGGTGGCAGCGGCTGCTCGTTGACCTTGCGGTCGACCAGCAGGTAGCCGCTGACGGACACCAGTGCCTGGCAGCGCTCCGGCCAGAGCGCGGCGAGGATGCCCGCCGTGCGCGCGCCCCAGTCGCAGCCGCCGACGATCGCCTTCGGGATGCGCAGCGCGTCCAGCAGCGCGATCGCGTCGCGCGCCAGCGCGCCTTGCTGGCCGTTGCGCGCCGTGGCGGCGGACAGGAAACGCGTCGTGCCGTAGCCGCGCGCGTAGGGCACGATCACGCGATAACCGGCCGCCGCGAGCAGCGGCGCGACGCCCTCGTAGGTGTGGACGTCGTAGGGCCAGCCGTGCAGCAGCAGCACCGGCGGGCCGTCGGCCGGGCCGGCCTCGACGTAACCGACGCGGAGATCGCCGGCGTCGATGTGCTTGAGGGTGCCGAAGGACGGCGCGATCGCGATGGCCGCGCCGTCGGCCGCCGCTGTCGGTGCCGCCGCCGGTGTCGCCGCCAACGCGGCC